>NZ_JAOCMC010000001.1:0-20905 GCF_056172695.1 Stenotrophomonas sp. GSD10
ACCTTCAGCTGGCCACTGTGGGCACGGAACAGCAGATCGTTCAGGCAATGCCCCTGCTTGCTGACCAGCACCAGCAGGCGCGCACGGCGGCGACCGTCGTGCAGTTGCCAATCCATGCCGAACTCGGCCGCCAGCGTGGCCATCGCGGCATGCACGGTGTCCAGCGGCAAGCCGGCGTCGCGGTCGAAATGCACGCGCAGGAAGAAGCGGCCGCTCTCCTCGTCGCCGAACTGCTGGGCGTCGAGGATGTTGCAGCCGTGGTCGAACAGCAGGCCGGACACACGGTAGACGATGCCGGTACGATCGGGGCAGGACAGGGTGAGGATGGAGTCGGGGCGCATCCTGGCAGTGTAGGCCAGCAGGGTGTTGATCGGATCGATGGTCACCGATGCAACCGAAGGGCTTGGTTCTGTCCCAAGCGATACTTGGCCGATCCCATGGCAAGCTGGTAGGTCATGAACCTGTTGCAACTGATCCGCAGCTTCACCCGCACGGCAGAGACCGGCAGCATTGCCGCTGCGGCCCGCACCCTTGGCATCAGCGCCACCGCCGTCGGCCAGAACATCAACCGGCTCGAGGCCCATCTGGGCGTACGGCTGCTGAACCGCAGCACGCGCCAGCTGGCACTCAGCGAGGCCGGTGCGTTGTATCTGGTGCAGGTGCGGCACATCGAAGCCGACCTGGCACGCGCGCAGGCGATGGTCACCTCTGGCGATATCGAACCGGCCGGGCCGCTGCGCATCGCCAGCAGCAGCGCGTTTGGTCGCCATGTACTGGCACCGTTGCTGCCCTCGCTGCAACAGCGCTACCCGCAGCTGCAGCTGGAGCTGCGCCTGAATGACCGCGCCGTACAGCATGGCCCGGAGGCGGTGGATGCCAGCATCCGCATCGGTGCGCAGCTGGAGGACGGCGTGGTCGCACGGCAACTGGCGCGCGTGCCGTTCGTGTTCTGCGCTGCCCCGGCCTACCTGCAGGCGCACGGTACCCCGCAACACCCCGCCGATCTGGGCAGCCATCGCGGCCTGCTGCACCGCTTCCCCACCGATGGCCGGCCGTTGCGCTGGGGCCTGCTGAAGGACGGCCAGCGCGTGGACGCCGCGCTGCCGCCCAGCATGGTCTGCGATGACATCGATGCGCTGGCCGCCCTGGCCACCGCCGGGGCCGGCATCACCCGGCTGGCCGCGTTCGTGGCCGAACCCTATCTGCGTGACGGCCGCCTGCGTGCGGTGTTCGACACCGACAGCGCATGGCGCCCGGAACCGATGGACGTCTACTTCTGCGTCAGCGACCGCCGCGACTTCACCGCCAAGATCCGTGCGCTGTTCGAGCATCTGCAGGCCGGCATGGCGCCGGCCTGGCGGGTGTGAGCCTCAGCGGGTCTTGAACACGCCGCGTGCATCGCGCGGTTCGCAGCGCAGGTACTGCGGCGCCGGTAGCACGCTCTCGCGCAGTGCGGCGGCGGCGTGCCACGGCCAACGCGGGTCGTAGAGAATGCCGCGCGCCAGCGCCACGGCATCGGCATGGCGGTGGCGCAGGATCGACTCGGCCTGCTCCGGCTCGGTGATCATGCCCACGGCGATGACCGGCATGCGCACCTTGGCCTTGATCGCCGCCGCGAACGGCACCTGGTAGCCCGGGCCGACGGTGATCTTCTGGCGCTCATCCAGCCCGCCGCTGGAAACGTGCAGGAAATTGCAGCCGCGTGCGTCCAGCACCTGAGCCAGTGCTTCGCTCTGCACCAGGTCCCAGCCACCTTCGACCCAGTCGCTGGCGGAGAGGCGCACACCCACCGCGACCTTGTCCGACACCGCCGCGCGCACCGCGTCGAACACCTCCACCAGCAGACGCAGGCGGTTCGGCAGCGAGCCACCGTAGCCATCGGTGCGACGGTTGCTCAGCGGCGACAGGAACTGGTGCAGCAGGTAACCGTGCGCGGCATGCAGCTCGATCAGCTCGAAGCCCAGGCGCTCGGCGCGCACCGCGCTGGCGGCGAAGGCGGCGATGACCTCGGCGATGCCGGCCTCGTCCAGTGCCTGCGGTGCCGGATCGGCGGCATGGAACGGCAGCGGCGACGGTGCCACCGTGGGCCAGCCGCGGGCATCGTCGGCCGGCAGCTGGCCACCGCCATCCCACGGGCGCCTCACCGAGGCCTTGCGCCCGGCGTGGCCAAGCTGGATGCCCAGCGGCATCGGCGACCAGCGGCGGACGCTGGCCAGCACCTGCGCCAGAGCGGCCTCGGTGCCGTCGTCCCACAGCCCCAGATCGGCCCAGCTGATGCGGCCGCGTGGTTCGACCGCGGTGGCTTCCAGGATCAGCAGGCCGGCGCCGGACTGCGCCAGGTTGCCCAGATGCATGGCGTGCCAGTCGCTGGCGCGGCCGTCTTCGGCGGAGTACTGGCACATCGGCGCGATGACGATGCGGTTGGACAGGGTGAGGGGGCCGAGCGAGATCGGCGAAAACAGCTGGGTCACGGCAATGCGGGGGCAAGCGGATGGGGGAGCGTATTGCACCGCCGCACGGCCTGCGAATCAACCGTGTGGATGGATCGCTGTTTCGCGCGACCTGGCTGAGCCGAGCGTGGGCTCGGCTCTACAGAAACCAACAACCCCTTGTAGAGCCGAGCCCACGCTCGGCTCAGCCCGCCACCCAGCCGGCCAACGCCTCGGCGCAGTCGCGTTCATCCTTGAACTGCAGCAGGTCGTCGGCACGGGTGCGGCCCCGGTTCAGCGCCGCTACCGGCAACCCTGCCCTGGCGGCGGCCTGCACGAAGCGGAAGCCGGAATACACCATCAGCGAGGAGCCCACCACCAGCACGGCGTCAGCCTGTTGCAGGTGGTCGTGCACCGCCGCCACGCGCTCACGCGGCACGTTTTCGCCGAAGAACACCACGTCCGGCTTCAGCACCCCGCCGCAGTGCGGGCACTCGGGCACCACGAAGCGGGAGAAATCGGCCTCCAGATCGGCGTCGCCATCGGGAGCGATGCCGCCCTCCAGGGCATCCCAGCCTGGATTGGCATCCAGCAGCCGCTGCTGGAAATCCTCACGGCTGCTGCGGCGTTCGCAGCCCATGCAGCGCACCAGGTCCAGGCGGCCATGCAGGTCGATCACATTGTGGCTGCCGGCGCGCTGGTGCAGGCCGTCCACGTTCTGGGTCAGCAGCACCTGCAGCTTGCCGCGGGACTCCAGCGCGGCCAGTGCCTGGTGGGTGCCGTTGGGACGGGCCAGGCCGAAGCGCGGCCAGCCCAGCAGGCTGCGCGCCCAGTAGCGCTGGCGGGTGGCCGCCTCGCCCATGAAGGCCTGGTAGGTCACCGGCGGCGTGCGCTTCCACTGGCCGTCGGTGTCGCGGTAATCGGGAATGCCCGAAGCGGTGCTGCAGCCGGCGCCGGTCAGCACGAACAGGCGCTGGGCGCGGTCGATGAAGTCGGTCAGCGGCGGGGTCATGGTCTTCAGGTGGGGGCGTGGGGGCGCCCCCGCAAGCATCGCTTCAGGGCGCAGCGGGCAGACGCGGCACGGCCGTGGGCTGGCCGTCTTCACCCAGCGCGATCATCACGAAGTGGCCGCGGGTACACAGCTGGCGCTCGCCGCTGTGCAGGTCTTCGGCAATCAGCTCCACTTCGACCTTCATCGAGCTGCGGCCGACCTCGACGATACGGCCGATGGTTTCCACCATCTGTCCAATGCGGATCGGCAGTTTGAAGTCGACCTGGTCGCTGCGTGCGGTCACCACGGTGCGGCGGGAATAACGGGCGGCGGCCAGGAACGCGGCCTTGTCCATCCACGCCAGCGCCTGGCCACCGAACAGGGTGCCCATGTGGTTGGTGTGGTTGGGGAAGACGATTTCGGCCATGCGCACTTCGATGGGCGGCACGGTCTCGGGGATCGGGGTCATGGCGGGGATGTCGGTGTGGGGTGCGCCAATTTTAAGCCAGGCCCCGTGCAGGCGGCGCTACACTGCGCCACGCCCACTGCCAGGACTGACCATGCCCGCACCCTCCGACCTTGTGGCCTTCGCCCTCATCTCGCTGGGCATGGTGCTTACACCCGGGCCGAACATGATCTACCTGGTCTCGCGCTCGATCTGCCAGGGCCGCACCGCCGGCCTGATCTCGCTGGGCGGGGTCGCGCTGGGCTTCGTGTTCTACATGCTGTGCGCGGCGCTGGGCATCACCGCCCTGCTGATGACCGTGCCGCTGGCCTACGACACGCTGCGCATCGGCGGTGCGTTGTACCTGCTGTACCTGGCCTGGCAGGCGCTCAAGCCCGGCGGCCGTTCGCCGTTCGCGGTACGTGACCTGCCGCAGGACAGCCCGCGCAGGCTGTTCGCGATGGGCTTTCTGACCAACCTGCTGAACCCGAAGATCGCGGTGATGTACCTGTCGCTGCTGCCGCAGTTCCTGCAGCCGGAAGGCCATGGCAGCGTGCTGATGCAGTCGCTGGTGCTGGGCTTCACCCAGATCGCGGTCAGTGTCAGCGTCAACGCCGTGATCGCGGTGATGGCCGGCAGCATCGCCGGCTTCCTGGCCGCGCGCCCGACCTGGCAGGCGGTGCAGCGCTGGCTGATGGGCACGGTGCTGGCCGGGCTGGCGGTACGCATGGCGGTGGAAGGGCGGCGCTGAGCGTAGCGTCGAGCTTGCTCGACGGCCGTTGAGCCTTTGTAGAGTCGAGCTTGCTCGACTGCATTTCGCGTAAAGCAGTCGAGCAAGCTCGACTCTACAAAGGCCCGCATGCGGGATACCGGACGGTAGAGCCGGGCCATGCCCGGCGAGCGCGTAAGACCACAAAAAACCCCGGCGTTGGCCGGGGTTTTTCGTTGCAACCGGAATGACCGCTTCGATCAGAAGTTCATGTCGAAGGCGACTTCGCCCTGCACGCCGACCTGGTAGGCCGAGACGCGACGTTCGAAGAAGTTGGTCAGTTCCTGCACATCCTGCAACTCCATGAACGGCAGCGGATTGCGCACGTTGTACTTCTTTTCCATGCCCAGCTTGGCGAAGTGCTGGTCGGCGCAGTGCTGCAGGTACTGGCGCATGTCGCGGGTCGAGATGCCCGCCACGCCGCCGGACAGCACGTCCTCGGCGAACTGCACTTCGCATTCGATGGCCTCGGCCAGCATGTCATAGACCTGCTGCTTCATTTCATCGTCGAACAGGTCCGGCTCTTCCTCACGCACCACGCGCACCGACTCGAACGCGAACTCCATGTGCGCGCTCTCGTCGCGGAACACCCAGTTGGTGCCCGAGGCCAGGCCCGGCAGCAGGCCGCGCGAACGGAAGTAGTACACGTAGGCGAAGGCGGCGAAGAAGAACAGGCCTTCGATGCACGCGGCGAAGCAGATCTGGTTGAGCAGGAACTGGCGGCGCTCGGCACGGGTCTCGATGCGCTTCAGATCCTGGATCGAGTCGATCCACTTGAAGCAGAAGTCGGCCTTCTTCTTGATCGAGTCGATGTTCTCCACCGCGGCGAAGGCTTTGACGCGCTCCTCCGGGTCCGGCAGGTAGTTGTCGAGCAGGGTCAGGTAGAACTGCACGTGCAGCGCTTCTTCGTACAGCTGGCGCGACAGGTACATGCGCGCTTCCGGCGCGTTCAGATGCTGGTACAGGTTCAGCACCAGGTTGTTGGACACGATCGAATCGCCGGTGGCGAAGAACGCGACCAGGCGGTGGATCAGGTGGCGCTCACCCGGCGACATCTTGCTGTGCAGGTCGGTGATGTCGATCTGGAAGTTGATCTCTTCCACCGTCCAGGTGTTCTTGATCGCGTTCCGGTACATGTCATAGAACTGCGGGTAGCGCATCGGGCGCAGGGTCAGTTCAAAACCGGGATCGAGCAGCATCTGCTTGGGCTTGTCGGCCATGGGTGTTTCCTTGAATTCCTGGGTGAGCCGCCGGGCATGGCCCGGCGCTACCGTGGGTGTTTTTCCGCAGCCGAGCATGGCTCGGCTCTACAGGTGCGAGGTGTTCGAGTGCCGACCAACGGTCGGCACCCACCGCGCGGTGTTTTACTGGCAGGCCTCGCAGGCTTCCGGGTTTTCCAGCGAGCAGGCGACCGCTTCGTCCGGGCTGAACACCTTGGCCGGGGCCGCGCTGCTTACCGTGGTCTTGGCGATCTTGGTGGCCGGGCGCGAACGCAGGTAGTAGGTGGTCTTGATGCCCTGCTTCCAGGCGTACATGTACATGGACGACATCGCGCCGATGTTCGGGCTTTCCATGAACAGGTTGAGCGAGGCCGACTGGTCGATGAAGGCGCCACGCTCGGCGGCCATGTCGATCAGCGAACGCATCGGCAGTTCCCACGCGGTGCGGTAGACCTCGCGCAGGGTTTCCGGAATCTGCGCCACGCCGGCGATGGAACCTTCGGCCAGCTTGATGGCATCGCGCATGTCAGCGGTCCACAGGCCCAGCTTCTTCAGCTCGTTGACCAGGTAACGGTTGACCTGCAGGAAGTCGCCGGACAGGGTCTCGCGCTTGAACAGGTTGGACACCTGCGGCTCGACGCACTCGTAGCAGCCGGCGATCGAGGCGATGGTCGCGGTCGGGGCGATCGCGATCATCAGCGAGTTGCGCAGGCCATGCTCCTTGATGCGCGCACGCAGGGCATCCCAGCGTGCGGTGTCTTCGGGCACCACGTTCCAGGCGTCGAACTGCAGTTCACCACCGGCGGCACGGGTGTCGTTGAACGACGGGTGCTTGCCGCGTTCCTGGGCCAGCTCGCAGGAGGTTTCCAGCGCGTGGAAGTAGATCGTTTCGGCGATCTTCTTCGACAGTGCGCGGGCTTCGGCGCTGTCGAACGGCAGGCGCTTGCGGAAGAACACGTCCTGCAGGCCCATGCAGCCCAGGCCGACCGGACGCCAGCGCAGGTTGGCGCGGCGGGCGGTTTCGATCGGGTAGAAGTTCAGGTCGATGACGCGGTCGAGCTGGCGCACGGCCAGGCGCACGGTCTCGGCCAGCTTCTCGAAATCGAAGTCGTTGTGCTCGTCGAAGTGGTTGCCCAGGTTGATCGAACCCAGGTTGCACACGGCGGTTTCATCGTTGGAGGTGACCTCCAGGATTTCCGTGCACAGGTTGGACAGGTGGATCACGTTGCCGGCGCGCAGGGTCTGGTTGCTGGCGCGGTTGCACTTGTCCTTGAAGGTCATCCAGCCGTTGCCGGTCTCGGCCAGCGTACGCATCATGCGGGCATACAGCTTGCGCGCGGAGATGGTGCGGCTGGCCTTGCCCTGCGCTTCGGCCTGCACGTAGGCCTGCTCGAAGGCTTCGCCGAACAGGTCGGTGAACTCCGGCACGACGCGCGGATCGAACAGCGACCATTCCTGGTCGGCCTCGACGCGCTTCATGAACAGGTCCGGCACCCAGTTGGCCAGATTCAGGTTGTGGGTACGGCGGGCTTCGTCACCGGTGTTGTCACGCAGCTCGAGGAAATCCTCGACGTCGGCATGCCAGGTTTCCAGGTAGACGCAGGCGGCGCCCTTGCGCTTGCCGCCCTGGTTCACCGCGGCCACCGACGAATCCATGGTCTTCAGCCACGGCACGATGCCGTTGGAATGGCCGTTGGTGGACTTGATGAGCGAACCACGCGAACGCACGCGGGTGTAGCTGACGCCGATGCCGCCGGAGAACTTGGACAGCTGGGCGATATCGCCGTACTTGGCGTAGATCGATTCCAGCGAGTCCTGCGGCGAGTCCAGCAGGAAGCACGAGGACAGCTGCTCGTGGGTGGTGCCGGAGTTGAACAGGGTCGGGCTGGACGGCAGGTAGTCCAGGTTGCCCATGCGCTTGTACAGCGCCAGGGTCTCGGACACGTCCTCGCTCAGCGCGCTGGCGATGCGCAGGAAGAACTGCTGCGGGGTCTCGATCACCTTGCGGGTGTGCGGGTGGCGCAGCAGGTAGCGGTCGTACAGGGTACGCAGGCCGAAGTAATCGAAGTTCAGGTCCAGCGAGATGTCGATGGCATCGTTGAGCTTGCGTGCGTTGGTCTGCACGAAGTTCAGCAGGCGGTCGTTGATCAGGCCCACTTCGTGGCCACGGCTGACCGACTGCGAGAAGGCGTAGATTTCCTGGCCCGACACTTCCTTGGCGATGTAGTTGGCCAGCAGGCGCGCGGCCAGACGGCCGTACTCGGGCTCTTCACCGATCAGCAGCGCGGCGGTACGGATGGACAGTTCGTCCAGCTCGCGGGTGGTGGCGCCGTTGTACAGGCCGGAAATGGTGCGGGTGGCCACGCGCATCGGATCGACGGCGTGCAGGCCTTCGGAGGAACGCTGCACCGCGCGCACGATCTTGTTCAGGTCCACCAGTTCGGTGGTCCCGTTGCGCTTGGTCACACTCATCGCGTTGGCCGTCGGCGGCGACGTCAACAGGAACTCGCTTTCCTTCTCGATGGTGGCGCTGGATTCGGTGCTCACGGCGTGTGTCCTCTTGGCGTGATTGGGGGTGCTCGATGCATCGGGTGACGCGGCCCGGGACATGACAGCCCAGGATGGCAGGACGGCGTCGCAGGGGATGAGACCCTGCGCCTGCCACTGCCGTTGACGGTTGCGTGCGGGTATCCGGGAGACCCCGCGGCGGACCCCCATACCTGGGGTTGTTGCGACCGACGGCCACAAGATAGTGGGGGTGATGGGGGCCGTCAACGCCAAATGTAGTGAAATTCGGCAATCCCTTGCGCCGCAAGGATCGTGCCATCGGCGGCCTGATCAGACGCTTCAGACCTGCCGGAACGGGCTGCGCAGTCAAGCCCGAGACGCGTCATTCCGGTGGTACAACGCCGCGCGGAAACGGAACAATGACAGCTTCACATGACAGTGATGAAGCTGGCCAGGGACAACCCTGTGGATAGGTGGTGGGCATCCGGTGGGCAGCCGCTGGCGGGGTGACTTCCGGCCGATGCCGGCGCGGCCCGGCGGGCAGATGCTGCAGGCTCGCCACACGGACTGTCGCCATGGACCTGCGCCTGCCCACTCTTGCCCTGTTGTCGGCCTTGCTGCTGGCCCCCGCGCAGGCCGCCGATGCGCCGAAGCTGCGCGCGGACCAGTGCGGCATCCGCACCGATTACGACGTGCTGGTGGACAGCGGTGGCATCTGGCTGCGGCACGGGCCGCAGGCGCCCCACGAGGTGGTGTTCCACGATGGGGTACTGAGCCTGGACGATACGATCGTGCCGGTCAGCGCCGCCGACGCCGCACGCCTGCGCCAGCTGGAGGCCGGCGCCCGCCAGTTGATGCCGGCGGCCACGGCGCTGGCCCAGGAAGTGAGCGGGCTGAGTTTCGACGTGCTCGACGGGGTCTATGAAAGCCTGACCGGCACCGCCAACAGCCGCAAGGTACGGCGCCTGCGCCGGCAGGCCGATGACTGGATCGGCGGCACGCTGGGCAAGGGCTACTGGGAACAGGCGGTGTTCGGGCCGGGCTTCGAGGCCAAGGTGCAGGACATGGCCGAATCACTGTCCGCGTCCATCGCCCGCAGCATGCTCTGGCAGATCTTCACCGGCCGCAGCGACGCCATGGAGGCGCGCGCCGACCGCCTGGACGCGCAGATGGAGCAGCAGCTGGAAGGCCGCGCCGAGCGCATCGAAGCCCGCGCGCAGGCGTTGTGCCCGCTGGTGCAGGCGCTGGCCGACACCCACGACGCGCTGGAGGTACGCTACCAGGGCCAGCCGCTGCGGCTGCTGGAGCGCAGCGAAGGGATCCGGGTCGAGCACACCGCCGACACCGGCCCGCAGGTGTCGGCCGGGCCGGATGAGCGGCCGTTGGGGAACGCGGTTGCGCCCACGCGGTAGCCACGCGGCGCTGCTGTAGAGCCGAGCCCATGCTCGGCTGCTTTTCGGCACGCCAGGTAGAGTCGAGCTTGCTCGACGGCTTCTGGCTCCGCGCGGAAGGCAGTCGAGCAAGCTCGACTCTACCAAGCGGGGCAAGCGAGGGCGGCCGGGGCCGCCCGCGCCACTGCTCACGCCCGGTGCGGGGTGCCCAGGTATTCGGCGCTCTGCATTTCGATCAGGCGCGAGGCGGTGCGCTCGAACGCGCCCTGCAGGCGCTGGCCGGTGTACAGCTCGATCGGCGAGGTGCTGGCGGTGCAGACCAGGTTGACGTGGCGGTCGTACAGCTCGTCGATCAGGTTGACGAAGCGGCGCGCGGCATCTTCGTTCAGGCGGTCGAAGGCGGGAATGCCGCCCAGCAGCACCGTGTTGAACTCGTGCGCGATCTCGATGTAATCCGACGGTCCGCGCGGGCCCTCGCACAGGGCGGCGAAATCGAACCAGGCGATGCTCTTGCCGCGGCCGCGCACCGGAATCTTGCGGCCCTCGATCTCGATGTTGCCAGGCTTGGCCGGCTGGCCGCCACTGAGTTCGGTCCAGCGCGTGGCCAGCCAGGCATCGCTGTCGGCGGCCAGTGGCGCGCGGTACACCGGCGAGCGGGTCAGCGCGCGCATGCGGTAGTCCTCGGTGCCTTCGGCGTACAGCTCCACGCAGAAGCGCTGCAGCAGGCCGATGGCCGGCAGGAAGCTCTCGCGCTGCAGGCCGTTGAGGTACAGGTTCTCCACCGCTGTGTTGGAGGTGGTGACCAGGGTCACGCCCTCGGCGAACAAGCGCTCCAGCAGCCGCGCCAGCAGCATGGCATCGCCGATGTCGGTGACGAAGAACTCGTCCAGCACCAGCACGCGCAGGTTGCTGCGCCACTCCTGGGCGATCCTGGCCAGCGGGTCGCTCTGCCCCTGGTGCTCGCGCAGGCGCTCGTGGACGCTGCGCATGAAGCGGTGGAAGTGCGTGCGGTACTTCTGCTTGATCGGCAGGCCGTCGTAGAACAGGTCAACCAGGAAGGTCTTGCCGCGGCCGACGCCGCCCCAGAAGTACAGGCCCTTGACCGGCTCGGGCTTCTTCCAGAACGAGGACAGGCGGTCCAGCCAGCCGTCCTCGGCGCTGTCGACCAGCCCTCGATGGATGCGGTCCAGCTCGGCCAGCGCTGCATGCTGGGCCGGGTCGTCCTGCCAGTCGCCACGGGCGACTCCTTCGGCATAGCGCTGCGAAGGCGTCAGCTCGGCTGCACTCATGCCGCCGCGCCCAGCCAGTGCTTGACGCCGTGGGTGAGTGCGCCGCGCAGGTCGATCAGCTTGCGGTGGAAGAAGTGGCTGGTCTCGGGCATGCGCACCAGCTCATGCGGGAAGTCCAGCGTGTCCAGCCACTGATAGACCGCCTGCGGGTCGACGATCTCGTCCTGCTCGCCCTGGATCACCAGCCAGCGTGCCGGCGGTTGCACGCCGTCGAAATCCCAGCGGCCAGCCGGCGGTGCAATCGAGATCAGCGCCTCCGGCTGCAGCGCGGCAGCCGCCTTCAGCGAAACGAAGGCGCCGAAGCTGAAACCGGCCAGCCACAGACGATCGTCGGGACGCTGGCTGCGCACCCAGGCGGCGACGGCCTTCAGGTCATCCTGCTCGCCCACGCCGCCATCGAAGGTGCCGGCCGAGCCACCCACGCTGCGGAAGTTGAAACGCACCGTGGCGATGCCCAGCTCGCGCAGGGTGGTGGCGGTCATGGTGACCACCTTGTTGTGCAGGGTGCCGCCCTCGGTGGACAGCGGATGGCAGATGATGGCCACGATCGGCTGCACCGGCGCATCGGCCTTGGGCAGGTCGACGACCACTTCCAGCGGGCCGGCCGGGCCGTCCAGTTCGAGGCAGGCGGTTTCGCCGGGGGCGACGGGGAACAGGGGCTTGTGCATGGCACCATGATACCGTCCCCCGCCCCTGCCCTGTGCCCGCCCCATGCTCTACCTGTCTTTGGCCGTGATCTGCAGTGTGCTGGTTTCGGTGTTGTTGAAGGTGGCCGGACGCCGCCAACTGGATGTTGCGCAGATGGTCACCTGGAACTACCTGGTGGCGGCAACGCTCACGGCGGTGGTGCTGCAGCCGCCGCTGGATGCACTGCGCGCGCCGCATGCGCCGTGGCTGTCGCTGCTGGCGCTGGCGGTGGTGCTGCCGTCGATCTTCCTGGTCCTGGGCCGCGCGGTGGCAGTGGCCGGCATCGTCCGCAGTGATGTGGCGCAGCGGCTGTCGCTGCTGCTGTCGCTGGCCGCAGCGTTCCTGTTCTTCGGCCAGACCGCCACGCCGTGGAAGCTGGCCGGCCTGGCGCTGGGCCTGGTCGCCATGGTGGCGATCAGCCTGCGCCCGCGCGGCCCGGCACTGGCGGCCTCGCCCGGCGGCTGGGGCTGGCTGCTGGGCGTATGGGGCGGGTTTGCCGTGGTCGACGTGCTGCTGAAGCAGGTGGCCCTTTCGGGCACGCCGTCGATGGCGGCGGTGCTGGCCAGCTTCAGCGTGGCCTTCGTGCTGATGCTGGCGCTGCAGCTGTGGCGGCACGCCAGCGGCCGCAGCCGGCTGGCCTGGCGCAACCTCGGCGCCGGCGCGCTGCTGGGCCTGCTCAACGGCGGCAACATTCTTTTCTACGTGCACGCGCACCAGGCGATGCCGGACAGCCCGGCCACCGTGTTTGCCGGCATGAACATCGGCGTGGTGGTGCTGGGTGCGCTGGTGGGTGTATTCGCCTTCGGCGAGGCGACCACGAAGTGGAACCGCGCCGGCCTTGCGCTGGCGGTGCTGGCGATCGGGTTGATCGCCTGGGGGTGAGCATGTGCATCGGGGTCAGAGCCCATTCCGTTGGAATGGGATCCGACCCCTGCCGCGCCCCGGCGTTGCGCGTTATTTGTCGAAGCCCAGCAACAGCGGGTCGTGGTCGGAACTGCGCCACGGGCCCTGCACGTTGCGGCCCTGGTAGCCGCTGGCGTCCTGCTCGTCGGCATTGCTGTGCCATTCGGCGGCACCGCGCAGGCGCTTGGCCATGCCCGGGCTCAACAGCGCGTGGTCAAGACGGCCGCTGTAGCCGTTGTAGACGTAGCTGTAGGGGTGCTCGACCTTGGCCACCTTGAACGCGTCCTGCCAGCCCAGGTCATGCAGGGCGCGGATCGGGTCTTCCATCGCGTAGGCGTTGAAGTCGCCCAGCAGCACGATGTCCTTCACCTTCAGGCGCGCAGCTTCGGCATTCACCCACTGGTTGAGCTGGCGCGCCGATTCCACACGGGTGGCGTTCCAGCAGCCCTGGCCATCGTTCTGGTCGGCATCGGCACCGCTGGCATCGCGGCAGCCCTTCGACTTGAAGTGGTTGGCCACCACCATGAACGGCGCGCCCTTGCCCTGGAAGGCCTGCGCCAGCGGCGCGCGGCTGTGTTCGGCAAACGGGCCATCGGTCCGGGTCAGCGGCTTGCCCAGCGGCTTGAACGACCCACGCTTGTAGATGATGCCGACCCGGATCGGATTGGTGCCTGGACCTTCGCCCGGATCCACCGCCACCCATTCGTCGTTCGGGTCGGTGCGCGGCAATGCATTGAGCGCGGCCAGAAGTTCGGCGATGGCCGACTGCGGACCGTAGCCGTCGTTTTCCAGTTCCATCAGCGCGGCGATGTCGGTATCCAGGGCGCTGATGGTGGCCACCAGCTTGGCGACCTGCGCCTTGTGCTCGTCCAGCGTGCGCGCGCCGCGCAGGGTCGGGAAGCCGCCGCCCTGGCCATCACCATTGAAGAAGTTCTCCAGGTTGAACGCGGCGATCTGCAGGCTGCCCGGCACCTTCGGCACCGGCGGGCGCTGCAGTTCCGGCAGCTGCAACGCGCCGTCCACCTGCAGGCGGGCACGGCCCTGTGCGTCCACGCGCACGGTGCCTTCCACGTTGCGCAGCTGCATGCCGGTACGCAGCACCGGATTGCCCGGCAGATAAGCCACGCTGCCGGGGTCGCGGGCATCGCTGCCGTCGTCCAGCAGCAGGCGGCGGCGCTGGTTGTCGGCCATCACCTGCTCACTGCCCGCGGTGCCCGGCGCGGCCACTTCGGTGGGCTGCCACAGGCGGCCGTCGAAGGCCACGGTCAGCTCGCCGAAGCGTTCCAGGCCGTCGGTGCCGGCCAGGGTCAGCGGCGCGGCGATGCGCACGCGCTGGCCATCCAGCGCGCGCCAGTCCGAGGGCGCGGCGGTCAGCACCACGGTGGCGCTGCCGCGCGCGGCCGGCGTTACCGGGGCCGGTGCGGCCTGCGGCTGGGCCTGGGCGAAGGCGCTGGCCGGCAACAGCAGGGACAGGGCAAGGGCAAGGGAGCGGCGGCGCATCGACGGGCGATTCCAGGGAAGAGGAGGCACAGACTAACCCCGAAATGCGAAACCCCGCGTGCGCGGCGGGGTTTTGGCCGTGGTGGGCAAAACCCCGGGCAATGACCGGGGCGACCGACGGGTAGAGTCGACTGTTAGTCGACTATCGCGCGCAGCGCGGGCTTTTCGGTGCTCTTGGGAAGAGCAGTCGACTAACAGTCGACTCTACCGTTCGCCCGTTCGCCCGTTCGGGCGTTCGCCGTCTACTTCAGGTTGCCCAGCATCCAGTCCACGGTGGCGTGGATCTGTTCCTCGGTCAGTGCCGGGTTGCCGCCCTTGGGCGGCATGATGCCGCCGTCGGGGCCGGTGTAGCCCTCGATGGCGTGCTTGTAGAGGGTGTCCTTGCCCTGTGCCAGGCGCTTGTCCCAGTGCGCGTGATCCAGCGTCGGGGCCTGGCCGACACCGGTGGTGTGGCAGGCCGTGCACAGGTTGTCGAAGATCACCTTGCCGTCCTTGGTGCCGCCGTAGGCCACCTGCGAGGCGGCCTTGGCCAGTGCGGCGGCCTTGGCGGCGGCCTGCGCGGCGGCGCCGGTACTGCCGGCATAGACCGCGCCGGTGGGCGAGATGCGCTGTTCGGTGCGCTTGGCTGCCGTGGGCGACACCTCGGGCGGAATCCGGGTGTGGATGTAGGCGGCAAGGAGGATCAGGCCGAGGGTGATGGCCATCAACAGCGCGATCACCATGGAGAAGCGTTTCAGGAACTCCAGATCGTAATTCCGCACTCTTCGTTACCCCTGGCTGATAGTCGTTGGACCACGGCTGAGCGACTGCGTGATGGGCCGAGTATAGAACGCGCTTCGCATGCGACAACAGGCGTCACTGCTGATGCGGCGCAACATGCCGGGGCTGGGGTCAGATCCCTTTTGCCATGCAGGAGGGATCTGACCCCGGCAACAGCGGCCGGCTCTACCGGATTGCGGGGGCGCCGATCGCGCGCAGGCAGAAGCTGCAGATCGCGTCCACCAGTGCGTCCTCGTCGCGATGCGCTTCGCGGCTGGGCGCGGTCGGGCCGACCATCGCTTCGGTGAACGCACCGACCAGGCAGGCGGCGGCCACATGTGCGTCCTGCGCCGGCAGCTCACCGGCCGCCACGCCTTCTTCCACCAGCCGCAGGAACACATCGCCGAACGCGCGCCGGCCGCGCATGCGCTCGGCTTCCACATCCGGGTCGACCGGTTCGACGATGAAGGCATGCGCCAGCCCCGGCCCGGCCAGGGCGCGACGGACGAAGGCGGTGATCGCCAGCCGCAACCGCTCGCTGGCGGCCTCCGGCCCCTGCGCGATGCGCTCCATGATCGCCACCTCGTGGGCCACCGCGGCGTTGAGCACTTCCACGAACAGCTCGGCCTTGGACGGGAAATGGCGGTAGATCAGCCCGGTGGACACCCCCGCCTGGGTCGCCACGGCGGTCACCGGGGCGTTGCGCCAGCCGCCGGTGGCGACCAGCGCACGGGTCGCCAGCAGGATCCGTTCACGGGCGCCCGCCAGGCGTTCTTCCATCAATGCAGAGCGTTTGTAGGCCATGTTCTGATTCTAGTTTCAATTTTTGAATTCGTATTCACTTCTTACCCGAACCCCGCTACGCTGGGGCCATCGCCCGTGTGGGTGGCGGTCCTGTACACCGCCATCCACTCCCCGCCGGGTGCGTCCATTTCCTGCCATCCCGCCGTGGAGCCACCACAATGCACGTGCCATCCCTGAACTTCGATCTTGGCGAAGACATCGACCTGCTGCGCCAGAGCGTGGCCCATTTTGCCGCCGCCGAGATCGCCCCGCTCGCCGCCGAGGCCGATGCGACCAACCAGTTCCCGCTGGCGCTGTGGCCGAAGCTGGGCGAACAGGGCCTGCTCGGCCTGACCGTGGAAGAAGCATACGGCGGCACCGGCATGGGTTACCTGGCCCACGTGGTGGCGATGGAAGAGATCTCGCGCGCCTCCGGCGGCATCGCCCTGTCCTATGGTGCGCACTCCAACCTGTGCGTGAACCAGCTGCGCAAGAACGGCAGCGAGGAACAGAAGCAGCGCTTCCTGCCCGACCTGTGCAGCGGCGCCAAGGTGGGTGCGCTGGCGATGAGCGAACCGGGCGCCGGTTCGGACGTGGTGTCGATGAAGCTGCGCGCGGACAAGCGCGGCGACCGCTACGTGCTCAACGGCAACAAGATGTGGATCACCAACGGCCCGGACGCCGACGTGCTGGTGGTCTACGCCAAGACCGACATGGAGGCCGGCGCCAAGGGCATCACCGCCTTCCTGGTCGAGAAGGGCATGAAGGGTTTTTCCACCGCACAGAAGCTGGACAAGCTGGGCATGCGCTCCTCGCCCACCTGTGAACTGGTGTTCCAGGACTGCGAGATTCCCGAAGAGAACGTGCTCGGTGCGGTGGGCGGCGGCGTGCGCGTGCTGATGTCCGGCCTGGACTACGAGCGCGTGGTGCTGTCCGGTGGCCCGCTGGGCCTGATGGCCGCGGCGATGGATGTGGTGATGCCCTATGTGCACGAGCGCCACCAGTTCGGCGAACCGATCGGCAGCTTCCAGCTGATCCAGGCCAAGATCGCCGACATGTACGTGGGCCTGGGTGCCTGCCGCGCCTATGTCTACGCGGTGGCGCGCGCCTGCGACCAGGGCCGTACCACCCGCCAGGATGCGGCCGGTGCGATCCTGTACGCCGCCGAGAAGGCGACCTGGCTGACCGGCCAGGCGATCCAGATCCTCGGTGGCAACGGCTACATCAACGAGTACCCGACCGGCCGTTTGTGGCGCGACGCCAAGCTGTATGAAATCGGCGCCGGCACCTCGGAGATCCGCCGCATGCTGATCGGCCGCGAACTGTTCCAGCGCACTCTGTAAGGCCACCGCGATGACCGTACTGAACAGCCAGCTGCAACCGGGCAGCGATTCGTTTGAAGGCAACCGCGCAGCGATGCAGGCGGTGGTCGACGACCTGCACGCCACCCTGGCCCGCACCGCCCTGGGCGGCAGCGAGGCGGCGCGCGCCAAGCACACCGCACGCGGCAAGCTGCTGGTGCGTGACCGCATCGACGCCCTGCTCGACCCGGGCAGCGCCTTCCTGGAAATCGCGCCGCTGGCCGCGCATGGCATGTACGACGATGCCGTACCTGCGGCGGGCGTGGTGGCCGGCATCGGCCGGGTGAGCGGCGTGGAGTGCGTGATCGTGGCCAACGACGCCACGGTCAAGGGCGGCACCTATTACCCGATGACGGTGAAGAAGCACCTGCGCGCGCAGGAGATCGCCGAGCAGAACCACCTGCCGTGCATCTACCTGGTCGACTCCGGTGGCGCCTTCCTGCCGCTGCAGGACGAGGTCTTCCCCGACCGCGACCATTTCGGCCGCATCTTCTACAACCAGGCCAACCTGTCGGCGCAGGGCATTCCGCAGATCGCCTGCGTGATGGGCAGCTGCACCGCCGGTGGTGCCTACGTGCCGGCGATGAGCGATGAAACGGTGATCGTGCGCGAACAGGGCACGATCTTCCTCGGCGGCCCGCCGCTGGTGAAGGCGGCCACCGGTGAAGTGGTGACGGCCGAGGAACTGGGCGGCGCCGATGTGCACACGCGCATTTCCGGCGTGGCCGACCACATGGCCGACAACGACCTGCAGGCGCTGGCCCGGGTGCGCGCGATCATCGCGCAGTTGAACTGGCGCAAGCCGGAACCGGCGATGGCGGTGCAGGCGCCCGAAGAACCGCTGCTGCCGGCGCATGAGTTGTATGGCGTGATTCCCGCCGACACGCGCAAGCCCTACGACGTGCGCGAAGTGATCGCGCGCCTGGTGGACGGCTCGCGCTTCGATGAGTTCAAGCCGCGCTATGGCGCCACCCTGGTCACCGGCTTTGCGCATCTGAACGGCTACCCGATCGGCATCATCGCCAACAACGGCATCCTGTTCTCCGAGTCGGCACTGAAGGGCGCGCACTTCATCGAGCTGTGCACCCAGCGCAACATCCCGCTGGTGTTCCTGCAGAACATCACCGGCTTCATGGTCGGCCGCAAGTACGAACAGGGTGGCATCGCCAAGGACGGGGCCAAGCTGGTGATGGCGGTGGCCTGCGCCAAGGTACCCAAGTTCACCGTAGTCATCGGTGGCTCGTTCGGTGCCGGCAACTACGGCATGTGCGGCCGCGCGTACTCGCCGAACTTCCTGTGGATGTGGCCGAACGCGCGCATCGGCGTGATGGGTGGCGAGCAGGCCGCCAGCGTGCTGGCCACGGTCAAGCGCGATGGCATCGAAGCCAAGGGCGGCCAGTGGCCGGCCGCGGAGGAAGACGCGTTCAAGGCGCCGATCCGCGAGCAGTTCGAACAACAGGGCCATCCCTACTACGCCAGTGCCCGCCTGTGGGACGACGGCGTGATCGATCCGGCCGACACCCGCCGGGTGCTGGCGCTGGCGCTGTCGGCCAGCCTCAACGCCGCCCCGCAGCAGACGCGCTTCGGCGTGTTCCGCATGTAACCCATGCCATGACCGAGCACGCTCCCATGAAGCCCGTTGCCATGTTCTCCAAGATCCTGATCGCCAACCGTGGCGAAATCGCCTGCCGCGTGATCGCCACCTGCCGTCGCCTCGGCATCGCCACCGTGGCGGTGTATTCCGATGCCGACCGCAACGCGCGCCACGTACGGCTGGCCGACGAAGCCATCCACATCGGCCCGGCCGCCGCACGCGAGAGCTACCTGCGCGGCGATGCCCTGCTCGAGGCCGCACGCGCGACCGGCGCGCAGGCCATTCACCCCGGCTACGGTTTCCTGTCCGAGAACGCGGACTTCGCCGATGCCTGTGCCGCTGCCGGCATCACCTTCATCGGCCCGCCAGCCAGCGCCATCCGCGCGATGGGCGACAAGAGCGCGGCCAAGGCACTGATGGCCCAGGCCGGCGTGCCCCTCACCCCGGGCTACCACGGCGACCAGCAGGCGCCGGACTTCCTGCGCGCACAGGCCGATGCCATCGGCTACCCGGTACTGATCAAGGCCAGCGCCGGTGGCGGTGGCAAGGGCATGCGCAAGGTCGAGCGCAGCGAGGACTTCGTCGATGCACTGGCCAGCTGCCAGCGCGAGGCAGCCTCGGCGTTCGGCAACGATCACGTACTGGTGGAGAAGTACGTCGAGCGCCCGCGCCACATCGAGATCCAGGTGTTCGGCGATTCCCACGGTGAGGCGGTGTACCTGTTCGAGCGCGACTGCTCGGTGCAGCGCCGCCACCAGAAGGTGCTGGAAGAGGCCCCCGCACCGGGCATGAGCGCCGAGCGTCGTGCGGCGATGGGCAAGGCCGCCGTCGATGCCGCGCGCGCGGTGGGCTATGAGGGTGCGGGCACCGTGGAGTTCATCGCCGGCCCGGATGGCGATTTCTACTTCATGGAAATGAACACCCGGCTGCAGGTCGAGCACCCGGTCACCGAGTTCATCACCGGCACCGACCTGGTGGAGTGGCAGCTGCGCGTGGCCTCGGGCCAGCCGCTGCCGCTGCGCCAGGAGCAGTTGGCGATTCACGGCCACGCCATCGAGGCGCGTCTGTACGCCGAAGATGCCGACCGCGGCTTCCTGCCCTCCACCGGCACCCTGCACCGGCTGCGCCTGCCGACGCCGTCGGCCAACGTGCGCGTGGATACCGGCGTGGAGGAAGGCGACAGCATCACCCCGTACTACGACCCGATGATCGCCAAGCTGATCGTCTGGGACGTGGACCGCGATGCCGCGCTGCGCCGCATGAGCCAGGCCCTGGCCGACTGCCAGGTGGTGGGCGTGACCACCAATGCCGGCTTCCTGCGCCGGCTGGTGAACACCGATTCGTTCACCCACGCCAAGCTGGATACCGCGCTGATCGAACGCGAACAGGCGGCGCTGAGCGTGCTGGGCGACAGCGACGACGCACTCTGGCTGCTGGCGGCGGTGGCCGCGGTGGCCAGCACTGCGGGCGCCAGCACCGACGCACGCGATCCGCATTCGCCGTGGCAGGCACAGGACGGCTGGCGCCTGGGCGCCCGTGCGCCACGCGTGCTGCCAGTGCAGCAGGGCGAGCGCCGGCACAGCCTGAAGGTGTGGGCGCAGGCTGACGGCTGGCGCGTGCAGTGCGATGACGCCGCGCCGGTACTGGCCACAGGCACGGCCGACGCGCACGCACTGACCGTGCAGCTGGGCGGGCGCCGCTGGACACTGCAGCTGCTGCGCGACGGTGACCAGCTGTACCTGTTCGGTGCCGATGGCCAGCATCGCTTCACCCTGCACGATCCGGTGGGTGAATCGGACCATGCCGTGGCCGACGCCGGCAGCCTGCTGGCACCGATGCCCGGCAGGATCGTGGCCACGCTGGTCGCGGCCGGCACCGAGGTCAAGCGCGGCACGCCGCTGGTGGTGCTGGAGGCGATGAAGATGGAACACACCCTGCAGGCACCGGCCGATGGCACGGTGAAGGGCTATCGCGCCAAGGCCGGCGACCAGGTCGGTGATGGTGCGGTGCTGGTGGACTTCGAGGCCGCCTGAGGGTGACGTGGCCGGGCCCTGTGGCCCGGCGACAGCGCAGGCCGCTGACCGTCAGCCCGGCCGCGGCCACACGTGGCCACCCGGATCCAGTTCCGCGGTGGTCTTTTCGGCCTTGCGCCAGCCCAGCCCGCAGATGGCCAGCGCGCCCTCGGCCATCGGCCGCAGCCCGAACGCGCGCCCGGCCTCGGCTTCGTTGATGGCGGCGGTGACGAACGCGCCCAGGCCCTGTGCGGTCGCGGCCGC
>NZ_JAOCMC010000002.1:2500-5000 GCF_056172695.1 Stenotrophomonas sp. GSD10
CAACCGAGATTCCGTAAGTAGCGACGAGCGAACGCGGACTAGCCCTTAAGCTGATTTGGTTCTAGGAAAACACTCTGGAAAGGGTGGCCATAGAAGGTGATAGCCCTGTATCTGAAAGGGCCATTTCAGTGAAGACGAGTAGGGCGGGGCACGTGAAACCCTGTCTGAACATGGGGGGACCATCCTCCAAGGCTAAATACTACTGACCGACCGATAGTGAACCAGTACCGTGAGGGAAAGGCGAAAAGAACCCCGGAGAGGGGAGTGAAATAGAACCTGAAACCGTGTGCGTACAAGCAGTAGGAGCTCCGCAAGGAGTGACTGCGTACCTTTTGTATAATGGGTCAGCGACTTACTGTTCGTGGCAAGCTTAACCGTATAGGGGAGGCGAAGGGAAACCGAGTCTGATAAGGGCGCATAGTCGCGGGCAGTAGACCCGAAACCGGGTGATCTAGTCATGCCCAGGGTGAAGGTGCGGTAACACGCACTGGAGGCCCGAACCCACTCCCGTTGCAAAGGTAGGGGATGAGGTGTGATTAGGAGTGAAAAGCTAATCGAACCCGGAGATAGCTGGTTCTCCTCGAAAGCTATTTAGGTAGCGCCTCATATGTATCCTCTCGGGGGTAGAGCACTGTTATGGCTAGGGGGTCATCGCGACTTACCAAACCATTGCAAACTCCGAATACCGAGACGGACTGTATGGGAGACACACGGCGGGTGCTAACGTCCGTCGTGAAAAGGGAAACAACCCAGACCCACAGCTAAGGTCCCAAATTCAGTGCTAAGTGGAAAACCATGTGGAAAGGCACAGACAGCCAGGAGGTTGGCTTAGAAGCAGCCACCCTTTAAAGAAAGCGTAATAGCTCACTGGTCGAGTCGGTCTGCGGGGAAGATTTAACGGGGCTAAGCACTGAACCGAAGCTTGGGGTGCATAACTTTGTTATGCGCGGTAGAGGAGCGTTCCGTAAGCCTGCGAAGGTGGATTGAGAAGTCCGCTGGAGGTATCGGAAGTGCGAATGCTGACATGAGTAACGATAATGCGGGTGAAAAACCCGCACGCCGAAAGCCCAAGGTTTCCTTGCGCAACGTTAATCGGCGCAGGGTGAGTCGGCCCCTAAGGCGAGGACGAAAGTCGTAGTCGATGGGAAGCAGGTTAATATTCCTGCACCTCGCGTAAGTGCGATGGAGGGACGGAGAAGGTTAGGTGTACCAGGCGTTGGTTGTCCTGGGGAAAGGCGGTAGGTTTGGATCTTTGGCAAATCCGGGATCCTCTAAGACCGAGCACCGAGACGAGCCTTTATGGCGAAGTCACTGATACCACGCTTCCAGGAAAAGCTCCTAAGCTTCAGCTTACGCAGACCGTACCGTAAACCGACACAGGTGGGTAGGATGAGAATTCTCAGGCGCTTGAGAGAACTCGGGTGAAGGAACTAGGCAACATGGCACCGTAACTTCGGGAGAAGGTGCACCCTTTTTGGTGGCTCGTGCGAGCTATAGCTGAAGAGGGTCGCAGTAACCAGGCCGCTGCGACTGTTTATCAAAAACACAGCACTCTGCAAACACGAAAGTGGACGTATAGGGTGTGACGCCTGCCCGGTGCTGGAAGGTTAATTGATGGGGTCAGCCGCAAGGCGAAGCTCTTGATCGAAGCCCCAGTAAACGGCGGCCGTAACTATAACGGTCCTAAGGTAGCGAAATTCCTTGTCGGGTAAGTTCCGACCTGCACGAATGGCGTAACGACAGCGGCGCTGTCTCCACCCGAGACTCAGTGAAATTGAAATCGCTGTGAAGATGCAGCGTTCCCGTGGCAAGACGGAAAGACCCCGTGAACCTTTACTATAGCTTTACACTGAACGTTGAGTTCGTCTGTGTAGGATAGGTGGGAGGCTATGAAACTGTGGCGCTAGCTGCAGCGGAGCCATCCTTGAAATACCACCCTGTCGTGCTTGACGTTCTAACCTGGGCCCATTATCTGGGTCGGGGACCGTGTATGGTGGGTAGTTTGACTGGGGCGGTCTCCTCCTAAAGAGTAACGGAGGAGCTCGAAGGTACGCTCAGCGCGGTCGGACATCGCGCACTGTGTGCAAAGGCATAAGCGTGCTTGACTGCAAGATCGACGGATCAAGCAGGTAGGAAACTAGGACTTAGTGATCCGGTGGTTCTGTATGGAAGGGCCATCGCTCAACGGATAAAAGGTACTCCGGGGATAACAGGCTGATACCGCCCAAGAGTTCATATCGACGGCGGTGTTTGGCACCTCGATGTCGGCTCATCACATCCTGGGGCTGTAGTCGGTCCCAAGGGTATGGCTGTTCGCCATTTAAAGTGGTACGCGAGCTGGGTTCAGAACGTCGTGAGACAGTTCGGTCCCTATCTGCCATGGGCGTTGGAGATTTGAGAGGGGCTGCTCCTAGTACGAGAGGACCGGAGTGGACGAACCTCTGGTGTTCCGGTTGTCACGCCAGTGGCATTGCCGGGTAGCTATGTTCGGAAGCGATAA
>NZ_JAOCMC010000002.1:7500-4177500 GCF_056172695.1 Stenotrophomonas sp. GSD10
GAATCATGTCGGCCAGGCCGATGTGAGAGTCCCTTTTGGGGCCTTAGCTCAGCTGGGAGAGCACCTGCTTTGCAAGCAGGGGGTCGTCGGTTCGATCCCGACAGGCTCCACCATGTTCGAGTTTGTTCCGGAAGAGTCTTTCCGGGTCTGTAGCTCAGGTGGTTAGAGCGCACCCCTGATAAGGGTGAGGTCGGTAGTTCGAGTCTACCCAGACCCACCATTCTCTGAATGACGCATACAATCGATCTTTATACGCATCAGCACTGTGGCTGGTACGTGTTCTTTTAAAACTTGTGACGTAGCGAGCGTTTGAGATGTTCTATCAGACGTGTCGTGAGGCTAAGGCGAGAGACGTAAGTCTCTTTATTGATTGAGTCGTTATATTCGTATCCGGGCTTTGTACCCCCGGGTCACATGTATAACCCAAGGCAACTTGCGGTTATATGGTCAAGCGAATAAGCGCACACGGTGGATGCCTTGGCGGTCAGAGGCGATGAAGGACGTGGCAGCCTGCGAAAAGTATCGGGGAGCTGGCAACAAGCTTTGATCCGGTAATGTCCGAATGGGGAAACCCACCCGCTTGCGGGTATCCTGCAGTGAATACATAGCTGCTGGAAGCGAACCTGGTGAACTGAAATATCTAAGTAACCAGAGGAAAAGAAATCAACCGAGATTCCGTAAGTAGCGACGAGCGAACGCGGACTAGCCCTTAAGCTGATTTGGTTCTAGGAAAACACTCTGGAAAGGGTGGCCATAGAAGGTGATAGCCCTGTATCTGAAAGGGCCATTTCAGTGAAGACGAGTAGGGCGGGGCACGTGAAACCCTGTCTGAACATGGGGGGACCATCCTCCAAGGCTAAATACTACTGACCGACCGATAGTGAACCAGTACCGTGAGGGAAAGGCGAAAAGAACCCCGGAGAGGGGAGTGAAATAGAACCTGAAACCGTGTGCGTACAAGCAGTAGGAGCTCCGCAAGGAGTGACTGCGTACCTTTTGTATAATGGGTCAGCGACTTACTGTTCGTGGCAAGCTTAACCGTATAGGGGAGGCGAAGGGAAACCGAGTCTGATAAGGGCGCATAGTCGCGGGCAGTAGACCCGAAACCGGGTGATCTAGTCATGCCCAGGGTGAAGGTGCGGTAACACGCACTGGAGGCCCGAACCCACTCCCGTTGCAAAGGTAGGGGATGAGGTGTGATTAGGAGTGAAAAGCTAATCGAACCCGGAGATAGCTGGTTCTCCTCGAAAGCTATTTAGGTAGCGCCTCATATGTATCCTCTCGGGGGTAGAGCACTGTTATGGCTAGGGGGTCATCGCGACTTACCAAACCATTGCAAACTCCGAATACCGAGACGGACTGTATGGGAGACACACGGCGGGTGCTAACGTCCGTCGTGAAAAGGGAAACAACCCAGACCCACAGCTAAGGTCCCAAATTCAGTGCTAAGTGGAAAACCATGTGGAAAGGCACAGACAGCCAGGAGGTTGGCTTAGAAGCAGCCACCCTTTAAAGAAAGCGTAATAGCTCACTGGTCGAGTCGGTCTGCGGGGAAGATTTAACGGGGCTAAGCACTGAACCGAAGCTTGGGGTGCATAACTTTGTTATGCGCGGTAGAGGAGCGTTCCGTAAGCCTGCGAAGGTGGATTGAGAAGTCCGCTGGAGGTATCGGAAGTGCGAATGCTGACATGAGTAACGATAATGCGGGTGAAAAACCCGCACGCCGAAAGCCCAAGGTTTCCTTGCGCAACGTTAATCGGCGCAGGGTGAGTCGGCCCCTAAGGCGAGGACGAAAGTCGTAGTCGATGGGAAGCAGGTTAATATTCCTGCACCTCGCGTAAGTGCGATGGAGGGACGGAGAAGGTTAGGTGTACCAGGCGTTGGTTGTCCTGGGGAAAGGCGGTAGGTTTGGATCTTTGGCAAATCCGGGATCCTCTAAGACCGAGCACCGAGACGAGCCTTTATGGCGAAGTCACTGATACCACGCTTCCAGGAAAAGCTCCTAAGCTTCAGCTTACGCAGACCGTACCGTAAACCGACACAGGTGGGTAGGATGAGAATTCTCAGGCGCTTGAGAGAACTCGGGTGAAGGAACTAGGCAACATGGCACCGTAACTTCGGGAGAAGGTGCACCCTTTTTGGTGGCTCGTGCGAGCTATAGCTGAAGAGGGTCGCAGTAACCAGGCCGCTGCGACTGTTTATCAAAAACACAGCACTCTGCAAACACGAAAGTGGACGTATAGGGTGTGACGCCTGCCCGGTGCTGGAAGGTTAATTGATGGGGTCAGCCGCAAGGCGAAGCTCTTGATCGAAGCCCCAGTAAACGGCGGCCGTAACTATAACGGTCCTAAGGTAGCGAAATTCCTTGTCGGGTAAGTTCCGACCTGCACGAATGGCGTAACGACAGCGGCGCTGTCTCCACCCGAGACTCAGTGAAATTGAAATCGCTGTGAAGATGCAGCGTTCCCGTGGCAAGACGGAAAGACCCCGTGAACCTTTACTATAGCTTTACACTGAACGTTGAGTTCGTCTGTGTAGGATAGGTGGGAGGCTATGAAACTGTGGCGCTAGCTGCAGCGGAGCCATCCTTGAAATACCACCCTGTCGTGCTTGACGTTCTAACCTGGGCCCATTATCTGGGTCGGGGACCGTGTATGGTGGGTAGTTTGACTGGGGCGGTCTCCTCCTAAAGAGTAACGGAGGAGCTCGAAGGTACGCTCAGCGCGGTCGGACATCGCGCACTGTGTGCAAAGGCATAAGCGTGCTTGACTGCAAGATCGACGGATCAAGCAGGTAGGAAACTAGGACTTAGTGATCCGGTGGTTCTGTATGGAAGGGCCATCGCTCAACGGATAAAAGGTACTCCGGGGATAACAGGCTGATACCGCCCAAGAGTTCATATCGACGGCGGTGTTTGGCACCTCGATGTCGGCTCATCACATCCTGGGGCTGTAGTCGGTCCCAAGGGTATGGCTGTTCGCCATTTAAAGTGGTACGCGAGCTGGGTTCAGAACGTCGTGAGACAGTTCGGTCCCTATCTGCCATGGGCGTTGGAGATTTGAGAGGGGCTGCTCCTAGTACGAGAGGACCGGAGTGGACGAACCTCTGGTGTTCCGGTTGTCACGCCAGTGGCATTGCCGGGTAGCTATGTTCGGAAGCGATAACCGCTGAAAGCATCTAAGCGGGAAGCGCGCCTCAAGATGAGATCTCCCGGGGCACAAGCCCCCTGAAGGAACCATGTAGACTACGTGGTTGATAGGTCAGGTGTGTAAGTACAGCAATGTATTGAGCTAACTGATACTAATGATCCGTGCGGCTTGACCATATAACCTCAAGTTGCCTTGGCTTTACGACAACGTCGTAAGAGCATCCAAGTGCACGCTACGTCACAAGAACTATGCGAGGCTGGCGCCTTGTCCCAACGGGACGAGTGCGACTCTCCAAAAGCCTCCCTGGTGAAATTAGCGCTGTGGAACCACCCGATCCCATCCCGAACTCGGAAGTGAAACGCAGCTGCGCCGATGGTAGTGTGGCTCAAGCCATGCGAGAGTAGGTCATCGCCAGGGTTTATACCCAAAACCCCGCTGCTCACGCAGCGGGGTTTTTCTTATTAAGTGAAGGCATCGCTTTTTCGGATACCTTCCGCCCCCAAGGGCACGATCGCGAAGCTGGCGCTGAAAGCGCTGCTGCAACCGTCTCCCTGGTGAAATTAGCGCTGTGGAACCACCCGATCCCATCCCGAACTCGGAAGTGAAACGCAGCTGCGCCGATGGTAGTGTGGCTCAAGCCATGCGAGAGTAGGTCATCGCCAGGGTTTACACCCAAAACCCCGCTGCTCGCGCAGCGGGGTTTTTCTTTGCCGGATGTAAGTGTGCCGTGGTTGCCGGCCAGCGGCCGGCACTACCGGTGATCGACAGTGGGTAGATCCACGCCATGCGTGGATGGGGCGCCTGGCGCACAAAAGCGGCGCCCCGTGGGGCGCCGCTCAGGCCTGAACCTTGGTCAGTCGAGCAAGCTCGACTCTACTTGGCCGGGGCCTTGTCCTTCATCATGGCGTCGCGGGCCGCCTTGAACGGGTTGCCTGCGTACCAGTTCGGCCAACGATCACCGCCGGCCAGCTCCTTGCCGACGCCATACATCAGCTGCAGGTCTTCCACGGTGCCGTCCAGCTTCCAGGTGGCAGCGTCGAACTCATCCTTCGGGCCGTGGTAACGGTTGGCACCGTAGTCGGCAGCGGCCTTGCGACCTGCCTCCACACCACCCTCGCGCAGGTCTTCGCCACCATCGGCATACAGCGCCGGCACGCCGGCCTTGGCGAAGTTGAAGTGGTCCGAACGGAAATAGAAGCCGCTCTGCACCGACGTCTCGCCATGCAGGGTGCG
Source organism: Stenotrophomonas sp. GSD10 (assembly GCF_056172695.1). NCBI lineage: Bacteria > Pseudomonadati > Pseudomonadota > Gammaproteobacteria > Lysobacterales > Lysobacteraceae > Stenotrophomonas > Stenotrophomonas sp. GSD10. The sequence goes on from NZ_JAOCMC010000002.1 coordinate 11,883, forward strand.
GTCCTGTGCGGCGGCCAGCGGCTTGAGGATGTCTTCCAGCTCCGAGCTGCCGAAACCGGTCACCGTTACGTCCTTGGCACGGCCGGCCACCGACATCGCGTCGATGTTGATCACACCGGCAATCTTGTCCAGCGGGAAGGTCGGGTGGGCGACGTAGTACTTCGAACCCAGCAGGCCCGACTCTTCCAGGGTCACGGCCAGGAACACCACCGAACGCTCCGGCTTCGGATCCTGGTGGGCCATGGCCTCGGCCACCTCGAGAATGCCGGCCACGCCGGTCGCATTGTCGACGGCGCCGTTGTAGATGTTGTCGCCGGTCTCACCCTCGTGCTTGCCCAGGTGATCCCAATGAGCCATGTACAGCACGGCCTCATCGGCGCGCTTGCTGCCCGGCAGCACGCCCACCACGTTGCGCGACTGCTTCTGTGCAATCTGGCTCTTCAGATCAACCGCAGCGGTGGCCTTCAGCGGCACCGGCTTGAAGCCACGCTTGCTGGCGTCCTTGTAGGCCTGCGCCAGGTCCAGGCCCGCACCGGCAAACAGCGCCTTGGCCGCGTCGGCACTCAGCCAGCCCTGCACCGGGATGCGCGCATCCGGATCGTCCTTGGCCGGCAGGTCGTACTGCGGGCCGGCCCAGGAATTCTTCACCACGTCCCAGCCATAGGACGCGCCGGCAGTGTCGTGCACGATCAGTGCGGCGGCAGCACCCTTGCGCGCGGCTTCCTCGAACTTGTAGGTCCAGCGCCCGTAGTAGGTCATGCGCTTGCCGTCGAACAGCTTGGCGTCATCGACGTGGAAGCCCGGATCGTTGACGAACATCACGACCGTCTTGCCCTTCCAGTCCTGGCCGGCGTAGTCGTTCCACTTCTGTTCCGGCGCATCGACGCCGTAGCCGACAAACACCAGATCGCTGGCGTCGACCTTCACTTCGGCTTGGCCGGTGCGGGTGCCGACCACCATGTCAGTGCCGAACTTCAGCTCGGTGGTCTTGCCACCCTGGGTGATCTTCAACACGGTCGAGGCATCGGCCGTGGTCTCGGTCATCGGTACATCCTGGAACCAGCTGTCGCCGTTGCCGGGCTGCAGGCCGATGCGCTGCATCTGGTCGCGGATGTAGTTGACCGTCAGTTCCTCGCCCTTGCTGCCCGGCGAACGGCCTTCGAACTCATCCGAGGCCAGGGTCTTGACCATCTCGGCGAAGTCGCCGGCGTCGATCTCCGGCGAGAACGAGTGGGCCGCCGGCTTGGTGGTGGTGGCAGCGGCGTCGGTGGCCGGCGCAGGTGCCGGAGTGTCTTCGCCTTTGCAGGCACTGAGCGCGGCCGCAGCGGCCAGGCACAGGAGGAGTTTGCGGGGCATCGTCGATTCCTGGGAAACAAAGGGCGGCCGCACGCCTTGCGCGACCGGTGTCAGTGAGTATCACCGAACCCGGGAGGGCCGGTGCGCTCAGTCCGCCGGGGCGGTTTCGGTGTCGAACGGGATCGGCTCGGCGCCGGTGACCGGGCCAATGCGGGCGCTGCGGTGCACGTACAGCACCACTTCGCGTTCGAACTGCAGCGGGCCGTTGACCACGGCATTGGGGCCGACAATCACGCGCGGCTTGCGGCTGGCGGTCAGCGAGACGCTGAAGTTCGGCTTGCGCACATGCACACCGCCGTTGACCTGTGAGCCGATGCCGACGGTGATGTCACCGTTGACGGTCTCCACGTCCTTGCCGATGCGGGTCTCGACCAGACCGATACCGCCGTTGACGGTCTCGACGCCGCCTTCGATCTGGCTGCCGCGGTCGGCGAAGATGCTGCCGTTGACGGTGCTGACGCTGCCGTTGGCGATCACCTCACGGCCCAGCCGCACGCCGCCGTTGACGGTCTCGATCTTGCCGGTGCGGGCGCGGTCGGCGACCTTCACCCCGCCGTTGACGGTGTCGATGCTGCCGGTCTCGACGCCTTCGCCGACCCGGATGCCGCCGTTGACGGTGTCCAGCTTGCCGTAGCGCTGGCCGGGCTCGGCGCTGATGCTGCCGTTGACCTTGCTGATGTTGTCCTGCGCCGCCACCGGCGTGGCGACCAGCAATACGCCCAACAGCAACGGAATGGAAAGAGTGTTCATGGCGCCCTCGATGGAAGTGCGGCTGGCAGGCCGCGTGCGGAGATGTCACCATTCCCCGGTACCCCCTGCAACTGCCTGAAGTCACTGGAAAGCCCTTGCGCGACAACGTCTCCCCATCACGCCAACCTCACATCGCCGCGGCCCGTGGCGGGCGCTGGCTGTTGTTGGGGCTGGCCCTGATGCTGGCCGTGCCGCTTCCTGGTGCCGCACAGACCACCCGCGAGACCGAGCGCAAGCTGCAGAAGCTGCGCAACGAGCTGAAGGATGTCGCGCAGGAACGGCGGCAGATCGAAGGGCAGCGTGGGCAGGCGTCGCGGCAACTGCGCGAGGCCGACGAGAAGGTGGCCCGCAGTGGCCGGGCATTGGCACAGACCGAAACGGCACTGCGCGAGCAGAACCAGGCACTGGTCGAGGCCGAGCGCCGCCGCAGCAGCCTGCAGGCCAATCTGGCCCAGCAGCATCGCGAGCTGGCCGGCCTGCTGCGTGCCGCCTACCAGCTGGGCAGCCATGCACCGCTGAAGCTGTTGCTGTCACAGGACACCGTGGCCGATGCCAACCGTGCGCTGGCCTATCACCGCTATCTGCAGCGCGAGCGGGCGCAGCGCATCACCACGCTGACCGCCGACCTGAAGGAGCTGGAAGGGCTGCAGACGCAGATTGCCGAGCACCAGCAGAAACTGCAGGGCACCCAGCGCGACCAGAAGCAGCAGGCGGCGACGCTGGCGGCCGATCGTCGCGATCGCGCGCAGACCGTGGCCTCGCTGGACGAGCGCTTCAAGGACCGGCGGGAGAAGGAACAGGCGCTGGGCCAGGATGCCAAGGCGCTGGAAACGTTGCTGGCCAACCTGCGTGCCGCTGCGGCCCGCGCCGAAGCCGAACGCCGTGCTGCGGCCCGTCGCGCGGCAGCGGAGAAGGCGGCTGCCGAGAAGGCCGCGCGGCAGGCGAAGGCGGAAGGGCGTCCACCACCGCCGACCAAGGTGCCGCCTGCGGTGGCTTCGGCCCCGGCGCCGAAGGTCGGTGGCCTGGGCTGGCCGCTGTCGGGCAATCTGTTGGCCCGCTACGGCGGCAAGCTGCCCGATGGCCGTACCAGCAGCGGTGTGCTGATCGGGGCACCGGCTGGCAGCACAGTCACAGCGGTGGCCGATGGCACCGTGGTGTTCTCCGACTGGATGACCGGCTACGGCATGATCCTGATCGTTGACCACGGCAATGGCTACATGAGCCTGTACGCGCACAACGACACGCTGCTGAAGGATGCCGGGGCCCGGGTCAGCCGCGGCGACGCCGTGGCCAAGGTTGGCAATTCCGGAGGGCAGGGCGTCACGGCGCTGTACTTCGAGCTGCGTCGCGGCGGGCAGCCGGTCAACCCGGACAGCTGGCTGCAGCGGCGCTGAACCTGGCCTCGCTGCCAGCGCTGCGGATTCAACGGGAATTTAGCTGTGCTTCGCGCATAATCGCGGCATGTGCCTTGGGCACGATGCCACCGTCGACAGGAGTGATCCATGCGCGCAGCCCGTACCGCCACCCTTTTGCTGGCCCTGTTGCCGGCGCTGTCCTGGGCGCAGCAGACCGCGCCCGCCCCGGCCCAGGAAACCAGTGGGCAGGCAGCGAACAGCGAGGAGGCGGTGACCTCGAAGGTGCCGCTGGAAGAGATCCGCCGCTTCGTGGCCGTGTACAACGCCGTGCGCGCGGCCTATGTCGATCCGGTCGATGACAAGAAGCTGATGCAGTCGGCGGTGCGCGGCCTGTTGCTCGACCTCGATCCGCACAGCACCTATTTCAACAAGGAAGATGCGCAGGCCTTCGACGAGCAGGCCAACGGCGCCTATGAGGGCATCGGCGTGGAGCTGCAGCAGCAGCCGGACAACGCCAGCATGAAGGTGATTTCGCCGATCGACGACACGCCGGCGGCCAAGGCCGGCATTCTCGCCGGCGACCTGATCATCGCCATCGACGGCAAGCCGATCAGCGCCATCGATGCCAGTGAACCGCTGCGCGGCCCGGCCGGTAGCAAGGTGGTGCTGACCATCGTGCGCGATGGCAAGCCCAAACCGTTCGATGTCAGCCTGACCCGCCAGACCATCCGCGTGACCAGCGTGCGCAGCCGCCTGCTGGAACCGGGCTATGGCTACATCCGCCTGAGCACCTTCCAGGCCGACACCGGCTCGGATTTCCAGAAGCATGTGCAGCAGTTGCAGAAGCAGTCCGGTGGCCAGCTCAAGGGCCTGGTGCTCGATCTGCGCAGCAACCCGGGCGGACTGCTGACTGCCGCTGTGCAGGTGGCCGACGATCTGCTCGAGAAGGGCAACATCGTCAGCACCCGTGGTCGAATCAGCATCAGCGATGCGCGCTTCGATGCGACCCCGGGCGACCTGTTGAAGGGCGCACCGGTGGTGGTGCTGGCCGATGCGGGTTCGGCCAGTGCCTCGGAAGTGCTGGCCGGCGCGCTGCGCGACAACAAGCGCGCGCGCGTGGTTGGTAGCCGCACCTTCGGCAAGGGCTCAGTGCAGACCGTGCTGCCGCTGGACAACGGGGATTCGGTGAAGTTGACCACGGCGCGCTATTACACACCCAGCGGCAAGTCGATCCAGGCCACCGGCATCGTGCCGGACGTTGAACTGAAGCCGGCCCCGACGCCGGCCGACGATGCGCTGCCGGCCAGCCTCAGCGACTACAGCGAAGCGACCCTGCCGGGCCACCTGCGCGGCGACGACGAAGGCACCGAGGGCTACCGCGCCGGCGCAGTGCTGCCGGGCGACGGCCCGATCAACGACGCGCTGGCCGAGCTGAAGAATCCGGGTTCGGTGGCGGCACGTCTGAAGGCCGAAGCGGCCAAGGCGGACGCGGCCAAGGCCGCGAAGGCTGCAGCGGCCAAGCCGGAAGCCAAGGTCGAACCGAAGACGGAGGGCAAGCCGGAAGCCAAGCCCGCTCCGGTGCCGGCCAAGCCCTGACGGTAGCGCCGGGCCATGCCCGGCGGACGAGGCCCGAGTCGAGCAAGCTCGACTCTACGGAAAGGTGGGTCAGCGTGGAGCCGGCCAGCGGCCGGCACTACCGGGGCGGTCAGAACCCGTGCCGCTTGCGCAGGCGGCGGGCGATCGCTGCCCGCACGTAGACCCCGTACACCACGCCGAACACGAAGCCGCCGATGTGCGCCCACCAGGCCACCATGCCGAAGCTGGGGCCGATATGGGCGAACACCACCTGCAGCGCGGCCCACACGCCGATCAACAGGTAGGCCGGGGCGCGTACGAACTCCAGGAACAGGCCGAGCGGAATGACCACGCCCAGCCGCGCACCCGGGAACAGGGCCAGATAGGCGCCGATCAATGCCGAGACGGCGCCACTGGCGCCGATGATGATCTGGTCCGGGCTGCCCATGGTGTAGATCGCCACCAGGTTGGACACCGCGCCGCCGACCAGGAACAGCAGCAGCAACCGCCATGGCCCCAGTACGCGTTCGGCCGGCAGGCCGAAGATCAACAGGAACACCAGATTGCCCAGCAGGTGCGACCAGTCCGCGTGCAGGAACAGAGCGGTGAACAGGCGCAGCACGCTGCCGTCCTGCAGGGTCGCCCACCAGTCCAGCGGGTGGGTCAGGCCGGTGGACAACGCACCCCAGTCCAGCCAGAGACTGCTGCGGGCATCGTCCGGGCGCGAGATCGACCACAGGAACGCCAGCCACAGTGACGCAAAAAGCACGGGCGTGGCCCAGCGCAGGGCCGTCTTCTTGCGCGACGGGAGGGAGACGAACATGGGCAGTAGCCTAGCCTGACGGCGCCTGGGGCGGGGATTGTCCTGTTCAGCTTTTGAGACGGAAAAAGCGCCGGCGCTGTTATTGTTTCATTAACAGCTCTGGGTAATACTCGCATACGGCGTCGTATGTCGGGAGGGGAATCCGGCGCGCTTCGAACGGTCCCCCGGGGCTGGTCGGGCGCAGGCGCACTCAGAGCAACATCACCGCTTACCGGAGAGAGAACTACGATGCAAACCGCTTCCACCATTGCCCGTCTGACCCTGCTGGCCGTCGGCGTTGCCGGTGCGCTGGCTGCTGCTGACGCCAACGCTGCCGCCTTCCAGCTGAAGGAAAACAGCGCCAAGGGCCTGGGCCGCGCCTTCGCCGGCTCCACCGCTGCCGAAGGCGACGCCTCGGTCATCGCCACCAACCCGGCTTCGATGCGCCTGCTCGATGGCACCATGCTGCAGGGCGACGTCAGCGCCATCAGCTTCGGCGCCAAGTTCCGCGGCCAGGGCAAGTACGGCAACGGCGCGCCGATCTCGGGCGGCAACGGCGGCGACGCCGGCATGATCGCCCCGGTTCCGGCCGCCTACTTCCACCTGCCGTTCGGCGAGAACGACAACATGCACTTCGGTGCCTCGCTGACCGTGCCGTTCGGCTTCAAGACCGAATACGACCGTGACTGGGTCGGCCGCTACAACGGCGTCAAGACCGAGCTGCAGGCGATCGACCTGGGCGTGGCGTTCTCCTACGACGTCAACCCGTACCTGTCGTTCGGTGCGTCGGTGTTCGCCGAGCGCCTGAACGTCGACCTGACCAGCGCCGTCGATACCGGCACCGCCATCAACGCCACTGCCCAGCGCACCGCTGCCAAGCGCGTGCTCGACGCCGGCGGCACCGCTGCCCAGGCCGCTGCCGCTTCGCAGGCCGCTGCACGCCAGGTGGCCCAGCTCGGCTTCTCGCCGGGTACCGCCGATGGCTTCCTGCGCATCAAGGGCGATGAAGTGTCCGTGGGTTACACCCTGGGCATGACCGTCACCCCGGTGGAAGGCACCAACATCGCCTTCAGCTACCGTTCGCAGGTCAAGCACAAGATCACCGACGGCACCGCCGACTTCACCGTTCCGGGCAACGCCCAGGCGTTCCTGGCCTCGACCGCGCCGGGCACCTTCATCGACAGCAACGGCCGCGCCTCGATCACCCTGCCGGCCAGCGCCACCGTCAGCTTCAGCCACCGCGTGAACGACCAGTGGAAGGTCATGGCTGACGTCTCGCGTACTGCGTGGAGCAAGTTCGACCAGGTGACCGTCGACTTCGATTCCAACCAGCCGGACAGCGTGCTGCCGTTCCACTACCGCGACACCACCTTCGCGTCGATCGGTACCGAGTACCGCATGAACGAGAAGCTGACCCTGCGCGGCGGCCTCGCCTACGACCAGACCCCGACCACCGACGCCCACCGCGACGTGCGCGTGCCGGACACCACCCGCAAGTGGCTGTCGCTGGGCCTGACCTACGCGGCTTCGGACAAGATGGAATACAGCGTGGGTTACACCCACCTGTTCACCAAGGACCCGAACGTCAACTCGACCTCGGCCACGGCCAACACCGTGACCGGCAAGTACAAGGTCACCGGCGACGTGCTGGCGGCTTCGATGCAGTACAAGTTCTGATCCAGGCGATTGCCTGACGCAGGACACCGAGGGCCCCGCGCAAGCGGGGCCTTTTTTGTGCTGCGCCAGGGCATCCACGCGTGGCGTGGATCTACCGGGTGCGCCATCCGGATTGCCGATCCTCGACAATAGGGCGATGAACCTGTCCGACCCGAACTTCCAGCTGGAGCTGGCCGCCAACATCGCCGTCGCCGGCTCGATCCTGCTGGCCGGCCGCAACAACGTGCACACCTGGTGGCTGGGCATTGTCGGCTGTGCGCTGTTCGCTGCGGTGTTCGAACGCTCGCACCTGTACGCGGACATGGTGCTGCAGTTCTTCTTCATTGCCATCAGCGTGCTGGGCTGGTGGCAGTGGCTACGCGGCGACCATGGTGCGCCACTGCCGATCACCGCGCTGCGGCCGCGCGCGTGGGCCTGGCTGGCACCGTTGGCGGTGGTGGCCACCTTCAGCTACGGCTGGATGCTGACCCGCCTGACCCACGCCTATGCGCCGTACGTCGATTCGGCGGTGCTGGTGCTGAGCGTGATCGCGCAGATCCTGATGATGCGGCGCAAACTGGAGTCGTGGTGGGTGTGGCTGCAGGTCAACACCATTGCGGTGCCGCTGTATTACAGCCGCGGCCTGCATCTGACCTCGATCCTGTACGTGGGCTTCTGGATCAATGCGCTGGTGGCCTTGCGCCATTGGCGCAAGCTGATGCGGGTGTAGAGCCGAGCCCATGCAGGCAAGGCACAAAAACCCCGCGTCAGCGGGGTTTTTCGTTTACCGCATGACGCCTGGGATCAGTCGCCCAGAGTCAGCAGCGAGGCGTTGCCGCCGGCAGCGGTGGTGTTCACCGTCACCGTCTTTTCGGTGGCAAAGCGCAGCAGGTAGTGCGGGCCGCCGGCCTTCGGGCCGGTGCCGGACAGGCCCTGGCCGCCGAACGGCTGCACACCGACCACTGCACCGATCTGGTTGCGGTTGACGTAGACGTTGCCGACGTGGACGCCGTTGCTGATGCGGTCGACGGTCTCATCGATGCGCGAATGCACGCCCAGGGTCAGGCCGTAGCCGGTGGCGTTGATCTGCTCGATCACCGCATCGAGCTGGTCGCCCTTCCAGCGGATCACGTGCAGGACCGGCCCGAAGATTTCCTTGTGCAGCTGGCCAAGGTCCTTCAGCTCGTACGCACGCGGTGCGAAGAAGGTGCCATTGGCTGCCTCGGTGGACAGCTCGGCGGCAGCGATCAGGCGCGCTTCGCGGTCCATGCGTTCGGCGTGGTCCTGCAGGATCCTCAGCGCGTCGGCATCGATCACCGGGCCGACGTCGGTGGACAGCAGGCCGGGGTTGCCGACCTTCAGTTCCTTCATCGCGCCGGCCAGCATGGTCATCACCTTGTCGGCGATGTCGTCCTGCACGAACAGCACGCGCGCGGCCGAGCAGCGCTGGCCGGCGGAGGTGAAGGCCGAACCGATGGCGTCCTTGACCAGCTGTTCCGGCAGCGCCGAGGAGTCGGCGATGAAGGCATTCTGGCCGCCGGTCTCGGCGATCAGCACGCCGATGGCGGCATCACGTGCGGCCATCGCGCGGTTGATCGCACGGGCGGTGTCGGTGGAGCCGGTGAAGGCGACGCCGGCCACGCGCGGGTCGGCGGTCAGCGCGGCACCGACGGTGGCACCGTCGCCCGGCAGGAACTGCACCACCTCGGCCGGCACGCCGGCGTCGTGCAGCAGCTTCACCGCGTAGTAGCCGATCAGGTTGGTCTGCTCGGCCGGCTTGGCGATGACGCTGTTGCCGGCGGCGAGGGCGGCAGCGACCTGGCCCAGGAAGATCGCCAGCGGGAAGTTCCACGGGCTGATGCAGACGAACACGCCGCGGCCGTGCAGCTGCAGCTCGTTGGATTCACCTGTCGGGCTGGGCAGCTTCTCGGCGTGGCTGAACTGCTCGCGGGCCTGCTTGGCGTAGTAGCGCAGGAAGTCCACCGCTTCGCGCACTTCGGCGATGCTGTCGGGCAGGCTCTTGCCGGCTTCCTTCACGCACAGCGCCATGAACTCGGGCATGCGCGCTTCCAGCTGGTCGGCGGCGTGTTCGAGGATGGCGGCGCGGCTGGCGGCCGGGGTGCGGTTCCAGGCCGGCTGCGCGGCCACGGCATTGGCCAGGGCCTTCTGCACGGTGGCGGCATCGGCGGCCAGCCACTGGCCGACCACTTCGCGGGTATCGGCCGGGTTGGTTACCGGCAGCGCGGCGCCGGCCGGGTTGGCACCCGGCACCAGCGGGGCGGCCTGCCAGGGCTTTACTGCCGCGTTGATCTGCTCGGCCAGGGCGCGCAGTTCGTTGTCGTTGGCGAGGTTGGCGCCCATGGAGTTCTTCCTGTCGTGGTTCTGGCTGCGCAGCAGGTCAACCGGCAGCGGGATCTTCGGGTGGGGGATCGAGGCGAACGAGGACACCATTTCGACCGGATCGCGGATCAGGTCGGCGATCGGCACGCGTTCGTCGGTGATGCGGTTGACGAAGCTGGAGTTGGCGCCGTTTTCCAGCAGGCGGCGCACCAGGTACGGCAGCAGGTCTTCATGCGAACCGACCGGCGCATACACGCGGCAGGGCAGGCCCAGGCGGTCGGCCGGCACCACTTCGGCGTACAGGTCATCGCCCATGCCGTGCAGCTTCTGGTGCTCGTACACGCCACCGTTGGCGATGCTGCGCACTGCGGCGATGGTGTGCGCGTTGTGCGTGGCGAACATCGGATAGATCGCATCGGCGTGCGTGAACAGGCGCTTGGCGCAGGCCAGGTAGGACACGTCGGTGTTCTGCTTGCGGGTGAACACCGGGTAGCCCGGGTAGCCTTCGATCTGCGCGCGCTTGATCTCGGCATCCCAGTAGGCGCCCTTGACCAGGCGCACCTGCAGGCGGCGACCGGCGCGGCGTGCCATGTCGGCCAGGTGGTCGATCGTGTATGGCGTGCGCTTCTGGTAGGCCTGCACGACCACGCCGAAGCCATCCCAGCCAGCCAGCGAGGCGTCGGAGAACACCTGCTCGATGATGTCCAGCGACAGTTCCAGGCGGTCGGACTCTTCGGCGTCGACGGTGCAGCCGATGCCATAGCTCTTGGCCAGCTGTGCCAGCTCCAGCACGCCCGGCACCAGGTCCTTCAGCACGCGCTCGCGCTTGGCGTGCTCGTAGCGCGGGTACAGCGCCGACAGCTTGATCGAGATGCCCGGGGCGTTGTTGACGTCGCCGTCCGGACGGCCGCCGCGTGCCTTGTGATCGCCGCCGATGGCGTGGATCGCACGACGGTAGTCTTCCAGGTAGCGCAGCGCGTCCTTCATGGTCAGCGCACCTTCGCCCAGCATGTCGAAGGAGTAGCGGTAGCTGGCGTTGTCGCCCTTGTGCGAGCGCGACAGCGCTTCGCTGATGGTGCGGCCCATCACGAACTGGTGGCCCATGATCTTCATCGCCTGGCGCACGGCCAGACGCACCACCGGCTCACCGACGCGGCCGACCAGGCGCTTGAACGCGCTGGGCGCATCGGCGCGGGTGGCGTCGTTCATCTGCACCAGCTTGCCGGTCAGCATCAGGCCCCAGGTGGAGGCGTTGACCAGCACCGAGTCGCTGCCGCCCAGGTGCTTTTCCCAGTCGGCATCGGCCAGCTTGTCGCGGATCAGCTTGTCGGCGGTGTCCTGGTCCGGAATGCGCAGCAGCGCCTCGGCCACGCACATCAGCAGCACGCCTTCCTCGCTGCCCAGGTCGTACTGGCGCATGAAGGCTTCGATCGCGCCCTGATCCTTGGCACGCACGCGCACGCGGCCGACCAGGTCGGCGGCCAGCGCCTGCACCCTGGCCTGTTCCTCGGCCGGCAGGCGGGCCTGCGCCAGCAGCTCGCGGACGTGGCTGGCCTCGTCCTTCAACCAGGCATCGGTGATGGCCTGGCGGAACGGGTTGGGGGACGCCGGCAGTTCCGGCGACAGCAGCGCGCCGGGACGCGGAGCGTCGCTGGCGGCAGGGGAGGAGGAGGGTGCGTTCATGCCGGTCCGGCCAGTGGAAAACTTGGCGATTTTAATCATTTTTGCGCCCTTCGGAAGTGCCCCGCAGAGACCTTCATGAAGGGCTGATAGCCCCTAACGGTGGTGGATTCGGCGTGTTCAGCAAACCCGGCCATATTTGTGCTGAATTCGTCATTCGCGCCGCCGACCTCATGCTGTGTTGCAGCATGGGAAAAAGTGTGAATGCACCCTTGCTACCGGCGAGAGGGCGGGGCTACCATCGAGACGTTTCCCGCGGCAGGAACGCGGTTGCGACATGATCGAGGTGCTTCCAGCTCCGGATGGGTCAGGTACGCAGCTGCGGCTGCGTCCCCCACGGGCGCTCGATGCCCGGCAGTTCGTCCTGTTGTTCACCGTGTTGGCCGGTGCGATGTGGCTGGTGTCCGCCCTCGGGTGGTTGGCCGGCAATGCATTCGCACCCCTGTTCGCGCTGCTGTACAGCCTGGTGCTGGCGGCGGCACTGCGTGCCTTGTGGCGCAGTGGTGAACGGCAGGAGGAGATCCGGGTAGTGCCGGCGTACGTGGAGGTCATCCCCGTACCCGGTGGATCGCCGGTGTTCCGGGCCCACCCCCACTGGGTGCGCCTGCTCACCGACGACGAGAGGGTCCGGCTGGCATCCAGCGGCCGGCAGGTGGAGGTGGGGAGTTTCCTCGCGCCGGCCGAACGTCAGACGCTCGCAGAGACACTTGAAAGCTTGCTCGCCGCCAGCGATGGCGGCAACCGACGACGCTAAGGGTCTAGGCAATGAAGCAAAGCAGCAGGTGGGGCACGAAGTGCGTGAACGCGGTCGCCGCAGTGCTGGCGACCGGGGGACTGATGCCGGCGTTGGCCTGGGCCCAGGCGGCCGATCCCAAGCCGTGGCAGCTGAACATGGGCAAGGGGTGACCCAGACCTCGCGCCTGGCCTGGGAATCGAACAATCTCTCGCTGATCGTCTGCACGGTCATCGGCGTCATCGTGTTCGGCGCGATGGCCTATGCGATGTTCAAGTTCCGCAAGTCCAAGGGCGCAGTGGCGGCCACCTTCAGCCACAACACCAAGGCCGAGGTCATCTGGACGGTGATCCCGGTGATCATCCTGATCGTGATGGCATGGCCGGCCACGGCCAACCTGATCAAGATGTACGACACCCGCGATGCCGAGATGACGGTGAAGGTCACCGGCTACCAGTGGATGTGGAAGTACGAGTACCTCGGCGAGAACGTCACGTTCACCAGCCGCCTGGACCGCGAGTCCGACCGCGTGCGGCAGAGCGGCGTGGTGCCCACCCGCGAGAGCCATCCGCACTATCTGCTGGACGTGGACAACCGGCTGGTGCTGCCGGTCGATACCAAGGTGCGCTTCGTCATCACCTCCGACGACGTGATCCACGCCTGGTGGGTGCCGGCGCTGGGCTGGAAGCAGGACGCGATCCCGGGCTTCATCAACGAGGCCTGGACCAGCATCGAGCAGCCCGGCGTGTACCGCGGCCAGTGCGCCGAACTGTGCGGCAAGGACCACGGCTTCATGCCGATCGTGGTCGAGGCGGTGTCCAAGGAAGACTTCAAGCGGTGGCTGGCGCAGCGCAAGCCGGCACCGCCCGCAGCACCGGCGGCCCCTGCGGCGCCGGCAGAACCTGCTGCACCGGCCGCTGAGGCACCGGCCGCCCCGGCGGCGGTTGAAGCCGGCAACGCACCTGCCACCGCGGCCAGCGGCGCGTGATGTAAAGCCCGTGGCCGCCTGCGGCCGCGGTGACAACCGATTCTGAGAGGTGTTTTGCAATGGCGCACTCGGCAGTTGGGCACGACGATCACCATCACCATCCGGGCTTCTTCGAGCGTTGGTTCTTCTCGACCAACCACAAGGACATCGGCACGCTGTACCTGGGTTTCAGCTTCATCATGTTCATCATCGGCGCGGCGATGAGCGTGGTGATCCGTGCCGAGCTGGCGCAGCCGGGCCTGCAGTTCGTCAAGCCCGAATTCTTCAACCAGATGACCACCGTGCATGCGCTGGTGATGATCTTCGGCGGCGTGATGCCGGCCTTCGTCGGCCTCGCCAACTGGATGATCCCGCTGCAGATCGGCGCGCCGGACATGGCGCTGCCGCGCATGAACAACTGGTCGTTCTGGCTGCTGCCGGTGGCCTTCAGCCTGCTGCTGCTGACCCTGTTCCTGCCCGGTGGTGCACCGGCCGGTGGCTGGACGCTGTACCCGCCGCTGTCGCTGCAGGGCGGCTACAACGTGGCCTTCAGCGTATTCGCCATCCACGTAGCCGGCATCAGCTCGATCATGGGCGCGATCAACATCATCGCCACCGTGCTGAACATGCGCGCGCCGGGCATCGACCTGCTGAAGATGCCGATCTTCTGCTGGGCCTGGCTGATCACCGCGTTCCTGCTGATCGCGGTGATGCCGGTGCTGGCCGGCGCAGTGACCATGCTGCTGACCGACAAGTTCTTCGGCACCAGCTTCTTCAACGCCGCCGGTGGCGGTGACCCGGTGATGTACCAGCACATCTTCTGGTTCTTCGGGCACCCTGAGGTCTACATCATGATCCTGCCCGCCTTCGGCGTGGTCAGCGAGATCATCCCCACCTTCAGCCGCAAGCCGCTGTTCGGCTACCAGGCGATGGTGTACGCCACCGCCGCGATCGCCTTCCTGTCGTTCATCGTCTGGGCCCACCACATGTTCACCGTGGGCATGCCGCTGGGCGGCGAGATCTACTTCATGTTCGCCACCATGCTGATCTCGATCCCGACCGGGGTGAAGGTGTTCAACTGGGTCAGCACGATGTGGCGCGGCTCGTTGACCTTCGAAGCGCCGATGCTGTGGTCGGTGGCCTTCGTCATCCTGTTCACCATCGGCGGTTTCTCCGGGCTGATGCTGGCGATCGTGGCCGCCGACTTCCAGTACCACGACACCTACTTCGTGGTCGCCCACTTCCACTACGTGCTGGTGACCGGTGCGGTGTTCGCGCTGATTGCCGCGGTGTACTACTGGTGGCCGAAGTGGACCGGGCGCATGTACAGCGAGAAGTGGGCCAAGGTGCACTTCTGGTGGTCGATCGTGTTCGTCAACCTGCTGTTCTTCCCACAGCACTTCCTCGGCCTGGCCGGCATGCCGCGCCGCATTCCCGATTACAGCGTGGCGTTTGCCGACTGGAACCTGATCAGCTCGATCGGTGCGTTCGGCATGTTCGTCACCCCGTTCATGATGGCCGCGATCCTGCTGTCGTCGCTGCGCAACGGCGAGAAGGCTGAGGCCCGAAGCTGGGAAGGCGCGCGGGGCCTGGAATGGACGCTGCCGTCGCCGGCACCGGCACATACCTTCACCACGCCGCCGACCATCCGCCCGGGGGACCTGGCGCATGACGACATCACGCATTGAGGTGGGGCATGCATAACGAGAGCCCACTTGCCCCGTGTAGAGCCGAGCCATGCTCGGCTGACGAGAAGCAGCCGACCAACGGTCGGCTCTACAACAGCGAAGAACAGCCGACCAGCGGTCGGCTCTACCAGAGCGACAGCCAGAGCAACGGCATCGAACAGCAGCGCCAGCGCGCCAGGCGCACTGCGGCCTGGGTCGGCGCGATCGCGGTGCTGGTCTACGTCGGCTTCATCCTCAGCGGAGTGATCGGCCGATGAGCGAGGCACCGGCCAGCACGCCGTCACCCAGCGCCGGGCTGCCGCGCCTGATCGGCGTGGCGGTGGCGGTGTTCCTGCTGACGTTCTCGCTGGTGCCGCTGTACCGCATCGCCTGCGAGAAGGTCTTCGGCGTGCGCCTGGAGCGCGGTCCCGGCAGCGAGGCCAGCACCGGCGCGGCGGCCGGCAAGCGCACCGTGCGCGTGGAGTTCGATGGCGGCGTCAATTCGCGGCTGCCGTGGTCGTTCCACCCCGAGCAGCTGACCATGGACGTGGTGCCGGGCGAACTCAACGAAGCGCTGTACTTCGCCCGCAACGACAGCGCCAACGCCGTGGTCGGCAGCGCGGTGCCTTCCGTCGCACCGGCGCGCGCGTCGGGCTTCTTCAGCAAGACCGAATGCTTCTGTTTCACCGCGCAGACGCTGCAGGCCGGCGAGAAGCGCGACATGCCGGTGCGCTTCATCGTCGATCCGGACCTGCCGCCGGAAATCAAGACGATCACCTTGTCCTACACTTTCTACCGCAACGACGCGCTGTCCGATCGGCTGGCCCCGGCCGCCACCTCGGAAGGCGCGCACGCCGCACCCTGACCCGGATACCGACATGGCCCAGACACCGACCGACGCCAACGTGTACTTCGTTCCGGCCCAGAGCAAATGGCCGTTCGTGGGTTCCATCGCGATGATGGTGACCATGGTCGGCGTGGCCAGCTGGCTCAACGATGCCAGCTGGGGACGCTGGACCTTCTATATCGGCATTGCGATGCTGGTGCTGACCCTGTTCTGGTGGTTCAGCGATGTGGTGCGCGAATCGCAGGCGGGCCATTACAACCGCCAGGTGGATGGCTCGTTCCGGATGGGCATGGTCTGGTTCATCTTCTCGGAAGTGATGTTCTTCGGTGCCTTCTTCGGCGCGTTGTTCTACACCCGCAACCTGGGCCTGTCCTGGCTCAGCGGCGAAGGCCGTGGGGTGATGACCAACGAGCTGCTCTGGCAGGGCTATTCGGCCGGCTGGCCCACCAACGGCCCGGCGGCGATCGGCGGTGCGTTCCAGACCATCCCGGCCTGGGGCCTGCCGCTGATCAATACGCTGATCCTGCTGACCTCCGGCGTGACCCTGACCATCGCCCATCACGCACTGAAGGCTGGCAACCGCCGCCAGCTGCTGATCTGGCTGGGCCTGACCGTGGTGCTGGGCCTGGGCTTCCTGACCCTGCAGGCGGAGGAATACATCCACGCCTACAAGGAGCTGAACTTGACGCTGGGTTCCGGCATCTACGGTTCGACCTTCTTCATGCTGACCGGTTTCCACGGCGCGCACGTGCTGCTGGGCACGATCATGCTGATCGTGATGTGGCTGCGGTCGGCCAAGGGGCACTTCACCCGCGACAACCATTTCGGTTTTGAAGCCGCCGCGTGGTACTGGCACTTCGTCGACGTGGTGTGGCTGATGCTGTTCCTGTTCGTCTACGTGCTTTGACCACGCAGGCAACGGTGGCCTCAGCCGCCGATGCCGTGCGGCTTGATCCAGCCCATGTAGATGCTCACGATCACCAGCAGGATCAACGCCACCGACACCGAGATGCGACGTGTCAGTGCGTTGACCGTGCGCTTGGTCTGGCCGCGGTCGACCAGCAGGTAGTACAGGCCGGCGCCCAGATTCCAGACGATGACGATCAGAAACGCGATTACCAGCAGGGTCTTCAGCGAATCACTCATGCGCGGCTCGAGGGCAGGGTGGATGCGCCTATCTGACCGCGTTTGCGCGGACTTGTCATGATGCGCCAGCACACACGCGTGATTGGATGGCTGCTGGCCGTGCTGGCGATGGCCGCTTTCACCGCATTGGGGCTGTGGCAGCTGCAGCGCATGCATGCCAAACAGGCCATGTTGGATGCACAAGGTCCAGCCGCAGCGCAGGTACTGTCGCTGGCACAGGCCCTGGCAGCACCCGGTGCGTTGCACGGTGTGGCCGATCACGGTCGCTTCCTGCCCGGCGTGGTGCTGCTGGACAACCAGACCCGGCACGGCCGGGCGGGCGTAAAGATCTACCGCCCGTTCCGCAGTGACGATGGCAGCGTGCTGCTGGTCGACCTGGGATGGCGCGCGCTGCCGCCCGACCGCACGTTGCCGCAGGTGCCGCCGCCGCCCTCGCCGGTGGCGGTGCGCGGGCTGCTGGCACCGCCGCCGGCGGCCGGGTTGGCACTGGGCCCCGCATTCTCCGCCACCGGGGAACCGGGCCGCTGGCTGGCCAGCCGTCTGCCCGCCGAAGGCCTGGCCCGCGCGCTGGGACTGCAAGCGCTGCCAGAGCGGGTGCTGCGGCTGGACCCGGCGCTGCCGTTCGGCGACGAGCGCGACCTGGACCTGCTGCCCAACACGCTGCCGCCGCAGCGCCATCTGGGCTATGCCGTGCAGTGGTTCGGGCTGGCCCTGACCGTGCTGGTGGTGGCGCTGGTGCTGGAATGGCGCCGGAGACGCGCGGTGGCCCGACCGGCATCCCTTACCCAACCATGAGAAAATGCCCCGCATGAACACTGCTACGTCCCCGCAGGCGCGCGGCTCCGGCCGCCGGACCCTGGTGCTGCTGTTTGCCGTGTTCTTCGGCGCGATGGCGCTGGCCGCCGTGCTGCGCTTCTCCGGTTGGCAGCCGACCGGGCACCGCAATGCCGGCCAGTTGCTGAAGCCGCCGGTGGATCTACGCCAGCAGGCACCGACCCTGGCCAATGGCCAGGCCTATCCGTGGAACCCCGAGGCACGCACCTGGCGCCTGCTGGTGGCGCCGTCCGGGGCTGCGACGCGCAGTGCGTCACTTTGTCGCAGGGACTGGGCAAGGTGTGGCAGCTGTTCGGCCATAACGCCGATAATGTCGAGATCCTGTGGCTGGGAACGCCACCGGCGTCGATCGCCTCGCTGCCCGCGCTGCGGCCGCTGGCTCCGTCGCCCGCCCTGCGCGCGGCGTTGCCGGGCGTCGATGATCCGGCGGGACTGCCGGTCTACGTGATCGATCCGAACGGCTTCGTGATCATGCGCCATGCCCCGGGTTCCGACCTCGGTGGCCTGCGCAAGGACATGGCCACGTTGCTGAAACTGAAGTGAGTCCCGTTTGATGAGCCTTTCCGCGCGTCCGGCGCTGCACCGCAATTTCCACCGCCTGGCGTGGTTCGCCATGATCATGACCGCGAGCACGATCATGTTCGGCGCCTTCGTGCGCCTGTCCGATGCCGGCCTGAGCTGCCCGGACTGGCCGACCTGCTATGGCCGCGCCACCTGGCCGCAGCACATCGAGGAGACCGTCGGGCACCCGGCCGCAGAGATCCGCCCGCTGGAGACCCACAAGGCCTGGCGCGAGCAGGTGCACCGCTTCCTGGCCGGTGCGCTGGGCATCGAGATCCTGACCCTGGCCCTGCTGGCCACGCGCAAGCGACGCTTCGGAAGCACGGCGGTGGTGACCGCCTGCGTGCTGGTGGCCGCTGGCATACCGTTGTACATGATGGGCTGGCATGGCACCGCCAGCGCCCTGGCATTGATCGGCGAGGCGATCCTGCTGATCGCCGCGCTGCGCTGGAGCAACATCGACCTGGCGCGCGCAGCGCTGCTGACCCTGGCGGTAGTGATCTTCCAGGCCCTGCTGGGCATGTGGACGGTGACGTTGTTGCTCAAACCCATCGTGGTGATGGGTCACCTGCTGGGTGGCATGCTGATGTTCGGCCTGCTGGTGTGGATGGCCTGGCGTGCCACGCATGTGCCGATCACCCTGGCCGAAGCACCGAAGCTGAAGTGGCTGCTGCGCATCGGCGTGGCCGTGCTGGTCACCCAGATCGCACTGGGTGGTTGGGTCAGTGCCAACTACGCCGCGCTCGCCTGTGGTGGTGGCAGCCTGTCGATGGACAACTTCCCGCGCTGCGCCAACCAGTGGTGGCCGCAACACAACTTCGCCGAAGGCTTCACTCTGTGGCGTGGCATCGGCGTGGATTACGAAGGCGGCGTGCTGGACGGCGCCTCCCGTATCGCCATCCAGATGGCGCACCGCCTGTTCGCGATGGTGGTGGCGGTCTACCTGCTGTGGCTGGGCGTGCGCCTGTTCCGCCTGCCGAGCATGCGTGGCTGGGCCAGCGCGCTGATCGCGCTGCTGGTGCTGCAGGTCACCCTCGGTATCCTCAATGTAAAGCTGGCGCTGCCACTGGAAGTGGCCGTTGCCCACAACGGCGTGGCCGTTGCCCTGCTGTTCGTGCTGGTCAGCCTGCTGGCCCGCCTGCGTGCCCCGGACTGATTCCATGTTTGCCAATTACCGCCAGTACTGGGACCTGACCAAGCCCAAGGTCGTCGCCCTGATTGTGTTCACCGCCCTGGTCGGCATGGTCCTGGCCATTCCGGGCGTGCCCAGCTGGGAGCAGGTGCGTGCCGGCCTGCTCGGCTTCCTCGGCATCTGGCTGGCCGCTTCGGCCGCCGCCGCCATCAACCAACTGCTGGATGCGCACATCGACGCGCAGATGGCGCGCACCTCGTGGCGTCCGTTGGTGGTGGGCAAGGTCAAGCCATGGCAGGTGCTGGTGTTTGCCGGCGTGCTGATCGTGCTGTCGATGGTCATCCTGGTGCTGTGGGTGAACCTGATCACCGCCGTGCTGACCTTCGCCTCGCTGATCGGCTACGCGGTGATCTACACCGTGTACCTGAAGCGCGCGACCTCGCAGAACATCGTCATCGGTGGCCTGGCCGGGGCGATGCCGCCGATGCTGGGCTGGGCCGCGGTCACCGGCATGCAGGGCCCGTCGGACTGGGCGTACTCGTCGCTGCTGGTGCTGATCATCTTCATCTGGACGCCGCCGCACTTCTGGGCGCTGGCGATCTTCCGCCGCGAGGACTATGCCAAGGCGAAGATCCCGATGCTGCCGGTGACCCATGGCGTGGTGCACACCCGCAAGCAGATCATGGTGTATTCGGTGGTGCTGGCGCTGGTCTGCCTGCTGCCGTACCTGGTGGGCATGAGCGGCGCGTTCTACCTGGGCGGCGCGATCGTGCTCAACGCCGTGTTCCTCTGGTACGCCTGGCGCATGCTGGACCCGCCGGACGAACTGTTCTCGATGAAGATGTTCCACTACTCCATCGTCTACCTGATGGCGCTGTTTGCCTTCCTGCTGGTCGACCACTGGATCCTGCCCTGGTTGTAAGGCGCCACCTGTAGAGCCGAGCCCATGCTCGGCTGAGGGGGAGAGCAGCCGAGCGTGGGCTCGGCTCTACACTTGATCCCTTCCAGCGGCGTCGCCATTGCTGTTCCTGACCCCAAGGAAAGGAGCGAGCAAGGATGCATTCGATTTTCCGCTGGACCACCGCGCTGCTGCTGGCGCTGGGCATGGCGTTCGGTGCGCATGCCAACGACACTGCCGCGCAGATCCGCCAGCACGCCGCCGAGCATCGCCTGCTGGTACTGGGCGAATTCCACGGCACCCGCGAGGTACCACTGCTGGTGCGCCAGCTGGTGGACGACTACAGCCGCGACGGTACGCCGGTACTGCTGGCGCTGGAACTGCCCCGTGCTGAGAGCCCCGCGCTGCACGACTATCTGGATTCCGATGACGGGACGGCGGCGCGCCAACGCCTGCACGACCGTGCGTTCTGGACCGTGCGCAATGACCAGCACGATGGCCGCCGCAGCCGCGACATGCTGGCGATGATCGAAGCACTGCGCGCGCTGAAGGCACAGGGCCGTGCGATCGAGGTGGTGGGCTACGACGTGAACAGCAGCGACGGCGGCAACCAGGATCGCGATGACCGCATGGCCGCCGAGCTGCGGCGCCTGTACCGGCGCCTGCCCGACGGCGCACGCATGGTCGTGCTGACCGGCAATGTGCACGCCATGCTGCAACGCCCCGCCGATGCGCCGCCGGAAATGCAGACCCGGCCGATGGCATCGACGCTGCGTGACCTGGATATCTACAGCGTGCGGCTGGAAGCGCTGCGTGGGCACTTCTGGGGATGCATGGACCGTTGCAAGGCACTGGCCCTGCTCGAACGGCCGGCGCGCGCGGCGCAGGTCAACACCCATGCCGAGCGCGAGTACGACCTGTGGGTGTGGATGCCGCAGCTGAGCGTCGGCACCCTGGTGGACCCGTAGCGCCAGGCAACCCATCCACGCATGGCGTGGATCTACCCCAAACCATCGGTGACGTCGACCAGCAGTAGATCCACGCCATGCGTGGATGGGTCTCCTGATCCCGTGCATCCGGTGTCGGCTTCCCCTCCCCAGGATTGCGCCGCGCCAAAAAATCTACCGGGCAAGGTGTAGGGATTTGCCGCGTCGCTGACTCCCCGCGAGCCATGGATCACAGATGCGGATGGATCTGCCAGGCGGGACGATCCGGAGTGGATACACAGGACGAGCGAGATGACTCGCAATTCTGTGGAGCAATCAATGAGAAGCCACTTTTCTCTGCCCATCGCTCTAGGTGCCGCGGTTGCCTGCCTTGCCGGCAATGCTTCAGCGGAAGTGAAAGCATTGAGCCGGGCGAACTGTATCGGATTCATCAATGAATCCGTTACCTACGAACGGCCTCAGTTTCGCAACTTCCAGGGGTCGGCCGTCACCAGACACATCCCGCTGGGGAACATCGAACCAAAGCACGTCTTCGGTGCACCCAACAATGGACACTTCTCCTGGCGCTTCTACGCGGGGGATGGCTCCGATCCGGAGCGGATGGTCGTCCACGGCTATCACACATGGGTGCTGGACGGGCGTGTATTCACTCAGTCCACGAGCGCGGTCGACTGCCAACTTTCGGAGTGGTGAGCATCATGAAAAAGCTCGTTTGCATCGCAATCCCATTGGCGATATCGATGTCCGCCCACGCGTCCCAGTCGGGTACAGATCCCGATCCGGTGGGACGTTGGCTGCACCAGCGTGCCCTGCAGATGGCAATGCAGGATAAGGATTCGACTATGGGAAGGTTGTCCGCCGGCGTGGGCAGCTACCGCATCGTGCGATTGGCGGACCTGGACGCACCTGAAGAGGTGAAGCGTCAGCTTCGTGCTGACATCGCGCGATCCGAAGGGGTGGTGCGGGTTGCGGAGGGCAGTATCCCGACGCAGGCCCAGATGCTTGCGGCCCTGCCTCGACGTCACCGCTCGGCATCGGAACTGCGCCAGCGCCTGCCGCAGCCTCCCAGCGCGCTGCTGGCCAGCCCCTTGGGGCCGGCAGAATTGATTGGCATGGAGCCCAGTGGCGTGCTGGAGGGAGGGACGTCCTCGGGCCTCAGTCGCTTCTACCGGCTGGGGGTGTCGGCATCGTGGAGTTCAGCGAGAACAACTTCCTCGCTGCGGGCACGCACATCGAAGCCATCGCCGAGGCGCAGAACACCACGGTCAACGGCGTACTTGCGCAGCTGAGGAAGCGTGCTGATGGCGTTGGCCACACCCGGGTGGAGCTTGCCTGGACGGGCCGCAGCAAGACCTACAGTCTGGTGGCCACGGGTGAAAAGGGTAGCGACGTGGAGCGTAACGCGCGGTTGCTGCACGACATCGCAGCGGCCATCGTGGATTAGTGGCGGAACGGGGAGCATCCACGCATGGCGGTACATCAGCCGAGCATCGGCTCGGCTCTACAGTAGATCCACGCCATGCGTGGATGGCGTTTTCGGCAACAACCCGCGCGCCCGATCAGGGCGCGCGCTTTGCATACCGCTGCGCGATCACGCCGCAGACGATCAGCTGGATCTGGTGATAGATCATCACCGGCAGCACGATCGCGCCGAGGCTGCCGCCGGCAAACAGCACCTTGGCGATCGGCACGCCGGTGGCCAGGCTCTTCTTCGAGCCGCAGAACACGATGGCGATCTCGTCCTCGCGGTTGAAGCGCAGGCGGCGGGCGATGAAGGTGATCAGGGGCATGGCGATGCCCAGCAGCACCGCGGCCACGATCGCCACCGCGAACAGCGACAACAACGGCGTCTTGCTCCACAGCCCTTCGGTGACCGCTTCGCCGAACGCCGAGTACACCACCAGCAGGATGGTGGCCTGATCGGTATAGCGCAGCAGCGCGCGCTGCTTTTCCACCCAACCGGCGATCCACGGCCGCAGCAGATGGCCGGCCACGAACGGCACCAGCAGCTGCAGCATGATGCCGCCGATGGCATGCAGCGGGTCGTGCACGCCGCCGGAGGTACCGGCCAGCGCGGTCAGCAGCAGGGGTGTGAGGAACACACCGAGGATGCTCGACAGCGAGGCGCTGCACACGGCCGCAGGCACGTTGCCGCGCGCCATCGAGGTGAAGGCGATGGAGGACTGCACGGTGGACGGCAGCGTGCACAGGAACAGCACGCCCAGGTACAGCTCCGGGGTCAGCAGCCAGCCCGACAGCGGCTTGAACAGCAGCCCCAGCAGCGGGAACAGGATGAAGGTGCAGGCCAGGATGGTCAGGTGCAGCCGCCAGTGCAGCATGCCGCCGATGATCGATTCGCGCGGCAGGCGCGCGCCGTGCAGGAAGAACAGCGCGGCGATGGCCACCGTGGTGACGTCGTCGAGGACGATGGCGGCAGCGCCCTTCATCGGCAGCAGCGAGGCCAGCCCGACGGTGCACAGCAGGGCGAGGGTGAAGTTGTCCGGTCGCAGGCGCGACCACCAGCGGGTCATGGGGGCGGACTCCTTGGTGCGGGTGATTCAGGGCGAGGTGACCGGCGTGGCCAGGCGCTGGCGGGTGGCGGCTTCCAGCGACTTCAGGCCGGCACGCTGGCCGAGCTGCAGCGCCTGTTCGGGGCTGGCCTGTTCGTAGCGTGCGTTGACCAGGCCGAGCACGGCGCCGGCGCGGTTGCCGGAGGCGCAGTGCAGCAGCACCGGCCCCTGGCTCTGCCGCAGGGCCAGGTGCACGGCACGCACGTTGGCCGCGTCCAGGCCCTCGGCGCCGGCCACTGGAATGCGCACGTAGCGCAGGCCCAGCGATTCGGCGACGCCGGTTTCGTCGAAGCCACGGTCCTCGCCGGGCTGGCGCAGGTCGATCACGGTGCGCACGCCCTGCGCGGCAAGCTCGCGCAGCTGCACGGCGCTGGGCTGGCCGCCGGCATACAGGCCAGGGCGGACTTCGTTGAGCGCCGCGTCTTCGGCCAGCGCGGCCAGCGGCAGGCAGAGCGACAACAACAGCAGGCAGGTCAGGCGCAGCGGCATGGTCTTCTCCGTGAAAACGTCCTGCCGCTACAGGCGCAGTCCGGCGCGGGCCTTCAGCAGCTCGCGCAGTTCGTACTTGTCAGTATCGTCCAGGCCCTGCTGGCGCTGCTTTGCCAACAACTCCTCCAGACGTTGCACCAGCAGCTGTTTCTCCAGCTGGGCCACGGCATCGTGCAGTTCCTGGGTCCACATTGCCTCGTCGCCCGGCATCGTCTGCGCGGCCAGGGTATGCAGGGAGGCCTGTTCTTCGCGGCCGTCGAAATGCTCCAGCAGCGCGCCGGTGCTGATGTCCGGGCGCTGTTCGACCAGCCCCAGCAGCTCCAGCAGCAGTTCCACGCCGGGCAGGCGCAGGCCCTGGAAGTGGTGCTTGCCGCCCAGGGTCAGCGCCAGCGAAGGCTGCTGCAGCAGTACGGCAATCGCACCACGCACCAGGCTGCGCTTGGCCACCGGTTGGATCGAACGCGCCGGCGGCCGTTGCGGCATCGGCGAACGTGCCGCCTGGGCATTGCCGCCGAGGCCGGTCAGCTGCCCCAGCTGCTGCTTCATCAGATCGCCGAAGGCGCCATCGGGAATCTGCGCCAGCATCGGCTTTGCGCGTTCGGCCAGGCGGGCCTTGCCGTCCAGCGTGCCCAGGTTGATCTCGCGGGTCAGCTCGTCGAAGAAGAACTGCGACAGCGGCGTGGCCTGCTTCAGGCGCTCGTTGAACGCCTCGGCGCCTTCCTTGCGCACGATGGTGTCCGGGTCTTCGCCATCGGGCAGGAACAGGAAGAACGCCTGGCGGCCATCCTTCATGCGCGGCAGCACCGATTCCAATGCCTTCCAGCCGGCGCGGCGGCCGGCGGCGTCGCCGTCGAAACAGAAGAACACGTCCGGCGCGTTGCGGAACAGCAGCTCGGCATGGTCCGGCGTGGTCGCGGTGCCCAGCGTCGCCACCGCCTGGGTGACGCCGAACTGGAACAGCGAGACCACGTCCATGTAGCCCTCGACCACGATCAAGCGCTCGATCTTCTGGTTGGCCTGGCGCACCTGCCACAGGCCGTACAGTTCGCGGCCCTTGTGGAACAGCGCGGTCTCGGGCGAGTTGAGGTACTTGGGGCCGTCGTCCTTCTCGAACACGCGGCCACCGAAGGCGATCACCCGGCCACGGCGGTCGAAGATCGGGAACATCACCCGGTCGCGGAACTTGTCGTAGACGTGGCCGCGATCGTTCTTGGAGAACAGGCCGGCACGGTCGAGCAGCTTCATGCGCCGCTCGTCCTTGCCCAGTGCATCGCGCAGGCCGCTGTAGCCATCCGGCGCATAGCCGATCTGGAAGCGGGCGCGGTTGTCCTCGTCGACGCCACGGCCATCGAGATAGCTGCGTGCCTTGTCACTGCCTTCCAGGTTCTTCTGGAAGAACCTGGTGGCCGCATCCAGCGCCGAGTAAAGCTCGCGGCTGTCGTCCTGCTGCTGCGGGCTGCGCGGGTTCTCGTTGCGCGGTACTTCCATGCCGGCGCGCTTGGCCAGCTCATCCACCGCATCGAGGAACTCGAGGCGGTCGTAGTTCATCAGGAAGCTGATTGCGGTGCCGTGCGCGCCGCAACCGAAGCAGTGATAGAACTGCTTGGTGGGCGAGACCGTGAACGAGGCCGAGCGCTCGTCATGGAACGGGCAGCGCGCCGCGTACTCCTTGCCCTGGCGCTTCAACGGCACGCGGCTGCCCACCACCTCGACGATGTCGGTGCGGGCCAGCAGGTCGTCGATGAAAGCGTCGGGGATACGGGCCATGGGCAACAGGGCAGGGCGCAGCCGGCAGGCCGCGCAGAAGGGAAGGCAGGTTCCCTAGTCTACTCGCTGGTGGCCGCCGGGCCCGCTTCTTCGCTGGTGTCCCCGCCCTTGGCCAGCTGGGCCCGTGCATACAGGCGTTCGTCGATCACCGCGGTCATCAGTGCGCCGACGAAGAACACCGCGGTGGCGTAGTAGATCCAGACCAGCGAGATCACCAGCGCGCCCATCGAGCCGTAGGCGCTGCCCGGGGCCACGGTGGCGATGTAGACGCCGATGCCATAGCGGCCCAGTGCGAACAGTACCGAGGTGATGGCGCCGCCGATGAAGGCCTGGCGCCAGGCCACGCGGCGGTCGGGCAGGTAGTGGTAGAGGAAGGCGAAGGCCAGCGTGTACAGCAGCAGTGAGGTGAGGTAGCCGATCGCCGGCAGCACCGAGGGCAGCTGTGCGAACACCACCTGCAGCGCGGTGGTGGCGGTCATCGACAGGATCAGCAGGAAGCCCAGCGCCAGCACCACGCCGAAGGAGAACACGCGCTTGCGCAGCCAGGCCTTGATGCCATCCAGACGCTGCCCGCTGGTGTGGAAGATGCGGTTCAGTGCGTTCTGCAGCTGGGCGAACACCGCGGTGGCACCGACAAACAGCAGCAGCGTGCTCCACAGCCCGGCCAGCGAACCCATGCTGGGCTGGCTGTTGGCGTTGTGCAGCACGGTGTCGGCGACGCTGGCCACGCTGCTGCCGGCCACCGAGCCGATCTGGCCGATCAGTGCCTGCTGTGCCGGCGGGTACAGCGAAGCGGTCAGCCACAGCAGCAGCACCAGCAGCGGGGCCATCGACAGCAGGGCGTAGAAGGAGACCGAGGCGGCCTGGGTCAGCACGTCGATCTCGACGAAGCGCTTGGCCACGGCCATCGGGAAGCTGTCCTGCAGCTTTCCCAGGCGTGATCGGACGGCAGGCAGAAGGGCGTGGGGATGCGGCATCGAAGCAGAAGAAGGCAGGTGGATGATGCTTTTTCTAGCAAATCAGGGTGTTGGGTTGGGTGAAGTGCCTATTCAGACGTTGTGCCGTACAGCGTCCGCGCTATCCTTCTGCCCGACCGTGGGTGCGCAGGGGGCTGCCGCCACGGTATCCGCGGCCGGCTGCCGCTGCGCAGGGCCGCGACATTCCAATTTCTCTGCAAAAGGACGCGTTATGAAAGGGATGGTCTACACCACGATGGTGTTGCTGGCGACGGTGAGTGGCTCGGCGGCCGCCGCCTCGGCTGCCTGCGAGAAGGCATTCAAGACGGTAGGGGATCCGCGCAACGGCGCGATGTACATGGCCGATGTGACGGTGCCGGGGCTGAAGGTGCAGAGCGCACTGGACCAGCTGCGGCAGATCGGTGCCGAGGACCAGTTCGAGATCGGCGGCCAGCTGGTGGAAGGCAACACCGGCAACCAGTACCTGATCCAGACCAAGGGCCTGCGTACGCCGCTGGTGCTGATCGGTACCGCCGACCACACCGGCCGGGTGACCCTGGCGACCAAGCTGGCGCGTGGCCAGACGATCGGGCAGGACGAGGCGCGGCAGTCGATGTGCGCGATGCTGGACAAGCTGAAGGGCGGCAGCCAGGGTGAGGCGCTTGCCGCTGCCGCGCGCGCGAAGCAGCCGATGCCTGCGCTGGAAGACGTGGCCGCCCCGGACCTGTCCAAGAAGATGGGCAAGGAAGTGCGCAGCACGATGGCCGCCTACAATGCCGCCGGCAGCTTCAAGGACCTGATGCTGGGTACCACCACCAACAAGGAAGACCTGGGCGATCGTTCGGCTACCTTCCTGCCGCTGTATGCGAAGTACATCGGCCGCCGGTACCGCATCGACGGGCAGATCTATACCGTCAACCGGAACAGCTACTCCACCCGCCCGGGCGAGGTGGGATCGATCAACTACCTGGTGACGCCGGAACGCGGCCTGCTGCGGATCCGCCAGAACGACACCTTCAACAACAACAACTACACCATCCGCTGCGAGTTCGCGCCGGACCAGGCGGCCAACTTCAGCGTGCTGCGCGAGCGTGACTGGGCCAAGCTGGAAGGTGAGGTCAGTTCGATCGAAGGCAGCTCGATGACCCTGCGCAACTGCCGCCAGGCGTAAGCGGCAGCGCCCCTGCCTGCAGCAATGACAAGGCCCGCATAGCGCGGGCCTTGTCGTGTGCAGCAGGCGGTGCGGTGGTCAGCCGGCCAGGGCCTGCTTGACCAGCTTGGACACCAGGCCCATGTCGGCCTGACCGGCCAGCTTGGGCTTCAGTGCGCCCATCAGCTTGCCCATGTCGGCCGCGCCGGTGGCGCCGGTTTCGGCGATGGCAGCCTGGATGGCGGCCACGATCTCGGCTTCGCCCATCTTGGCCGGCAGGTAGGCTTCGATGACCACGATCTCGGCACGCTCGATCTCGGCCAGGTCTTCGCGCTGGGCCGCTTCGTACTGGCTGACCGAGTCCTTGCGCTGCTTGACCATCTTGTCGAGCACGGCGATCACCGCGGTGTCATCCAGCTCGATGCGCTCGTCCACTTCGCGCTGCTTGATGGCGGCGTTGATCAGGCGGATCACGCCCAGCTTGTGCTTCTCGCCCGCCTTCATGGCGGCCTTCATGTCGTCGGTGAGCTGCTGCTTCATGCTCATGAGGAACCTCGTGGTGGTGGTGGGGCGGGGCGGATGCCCGGGCCCGGAAACGCAAAAGCCGGCGACGCTCGCGCGTGCCGGCTTCGGCTTCACCGCGGAAGGACAAGCCTGCCGCAATGAAGATGCGTCCGATCAGTACAGGCGCTGACGCTTGGTGACGTCGCGCGACGAGCGGCGCAGCTGACGCTTCACAGCAGCGGCGGCCTTGCGCTTGCGCTCCTGGGTCGGCTTTTCGTAGAACTCGCGCTTGCGGGTTTCGGCCAGCACACCGGCCTTTTCGCAAGTGCGCTTGAAGCGGCGAAGAGCAAACTCGAAGGGCTCGTTCTCGCGGACTTTGACGCTGGGCATGGAATCTCCGGGACACAGTAGAACCGGGTCACGCCCGGCGAGCCGCACATTATAGCGGCGAATAGACAAACTGCAAGCGGCCAACCCTGAATACGGGCCGGAAGTTCGAAAGCAGTGAGATCTGCACATCCCCCGAGGGGGCGGCAGGGGCGTCATAATAGCAGGCATGCGAGTCCTTGGCATCGAATCTTCCTGTGATGAGACCGGCGTGGCGGTGTATGACACCGATCTGTCCGGCAGCGCGGCCCTGCGCGCCCATGCGGTCTACAGCCAGATCGCGCTGCACGCCGAGTACGGCGGTGTGGTGCCCGAACTGGCCAGCCGCGACCACGTCCGCAAGCTGCTGCCGCTGGTGCGCCAGACCCTGGCCGAAGCGGGCCTGGGTGTGGACGACATCGACGGAGTGGCCTACACGGCCGGCCCCGGCCTGGTCGGCGCCCTGCTGGTGGGTGCCGGCGTGGCCCGTTCGCTGGCCTGGGCGCTGGAGGTGCCGGCGGTGGGGGTCCACCATATGGAAGGCCATCTGCTGGCCCCGCTGATGGAAGATGACCCGCCGCAGGCGCCGTTCGTGGCACTGCTGGTCTCAGGCGGCCACACCCAGCTGGTGGCGGTCGATGCCATCGGCCAGTACCGCCTGCTGGGCGAAACCCTGGACGACGCGGCTGGCGAAGCCTTCGACAAGACCGCCAAGCTGATGGGCCTGCCGTACCCGGGCGGCCCGCAGCTGGCCAAGCTGGCCGAGCAGGGCACGCCGGGCGCGTACCGCTTTGCACGGCCGATGACCGACCGCCCGGGGCTGGATTTCAGCTTCTCCGGCCTGAAGACCCAGGTCCTGATGGCCTGGCGCGACAGCGACCAGAGCGAACAGACCCGCGCTGACATCGCGCGTGGCTTTGAAGATGCGGTGGTCGAGACCCTGTCGATCAAGTGCGAACGCGCGCTGGAAGCGGCCGGGACCAATGTGATCGTGGTGGCCGGCGGTGTCGGCGCCAACAAGCGCCTGCGCGCGCGCCTGCAGCAGATGGCCGAGCGTCTTGGTGGCCGTGCCTGCTTCCCGCGGCCGGCGCTGTGCACCGACAACGGCGCGATGATCGCCTTCGCCGGCGCGCTGCGCCTGCAGGCCGGCCAGCACAGCCCACCGAAGGTGGATGTGACCCCGCGCTGGGACATGGCGACCCTGCCGGCGGCGTAATCCGCTGTCTGTAGCGTCGAGCTTGCTCGCCGGGGTTGGTCGTAGCAACAACAGTCGAGCAAGCTCGACTCTACAAAGGCGGTGAGGCAGTCGAGCAAGCTCGACGCTACGGGCGGGCACCCAACGGCGACGCCGCCAACACCGTCGTCGCCCGCTCGTGCCGCTGCAGCCACCCCAGCGTATGCGGGCAGCGTGCATGGATCAGCCGCCCGATCGCGGCCAGGTCTGCGCCGATGTCGCGCTCCAGGATGGGTTCGTGGTGGGCGATGCGGTTGCGCAGGTGCCGGATGCGTCCAATGTCTGCGTGGATGGCTTTCCTGATGACACTGGGATGCGCCGAAGGCGCATGACGTAGAACCCCGCCGAGTGCAGGTATCCACAATGTGGCGTCGAAGCGGCAGGTGAAGAGCTGCTGCCAGAAGACCATCGGCAGGTTGGCGACGACTTCGGAGGCCTCTGTTGCGCGGCTGGCGACTTGCTCCAGCGCGATTCTCGCCGAGGTGGATGAAGCGGCGGGCAGCCTGCGCCGCAAGGCTTCATTCCACGGCCATCGCGGGCCGTGCTGTCGGGCCAGGACCGACGCCGCTGCGTTGCGAATGACCACTTCGCACAGATGCACCGGCATCATGAGTGCACCGCACATCCGCATGTTCCACACGTACAGGCATTCGGCAGTGACGTCAGCGCTGCAGGTTGATGCGATTCTCTCGTAGGTCGACAGTCGCTCCGCCGACAACGCGCGCCTCAATGCATCGTATGCAGCCATGGTGATGTGTGGTGAGGGAGGGAAGCGGGATGTTGCCGAGGGGCCGAGCCGGCCACCATCAGGAAACATCCTTGTGTACGTGGGCTGTTTCCCGCGTTTCAGCCGGGGCGGGAACACGGATCTGCGTTGTCGTGATTGGCCTTGACCCGCCGGTTGGTCACTGACTAGTCTGGGCACCTGCGCCACCGGGACTCGCGGCTTGAGAAAGCTCCCCCGGGGACAAACGGTAGTACCAAAGGGCCCCGCTAGCAGGGCCCTTTGTCTTTTCCGGGCCGCCCCATGCGGAACGCCCACCGTCCGTTCCGGGCAGGGTCACCGCCGTGCCGTTACCATGGCCGCCTGTATTGGCGCTGGTAACCGCAATGGACAAGGTTTTCATCGAGGGGCTGACGATCGACGCCCTGATCGGTATCTACGATTGGGAACGACGGATCCGCCAGGACCTGGTGTTCGATCTGGAAATGGGCTTCGACAACCGTCGCCCTGCGGCTACCGACGACATCGCCCACACCCTGAACTACAAGGCGGTGAGCAAGCGCCTGGAACAGTTCGTGCGCGAATCGGAATTCGGCCTGGTCGAAACCCTGGCCGAGCGCTGCGCGCAGATCGTGCTGGACGAATTCGAGGTGAAGTGGCTGCGCCTGAAGCTGAGCAAGCCCGGTGCGGTGCGCGGCGCGCGTGCGGTGGGCGTGATCATCGAGCGCACGCGCGACTGACCCGGTAAATCCGGCCGTCGGCCGGAAACCCGGTAGTGCCGGCCGCCGGCCGGCAACCTCATCAGCAATAAAACAAGGAGACAACCGATGGTGGACGCGGTGGTGGCGGTACAGTGGCTGGAAACGCTGCAGAACACACTGGAACCCTATCCTGGCGCCTACCTGGCGTTGATGATCACGGCGCTGCTGATCGCCGCCGGCCTGGCCAACTGGGTCACCAAGCGCGTCCTGCTGCGCGGGCTGCGGCGCCTGCTCAGCCGCCTGCCGGGCGCCGACACCGGCCGCGGCAGCCATCTGATGCGGGTGATCTCGCGCCTGTCCAATGTGGTGCCCAGCCAGGTGATCGCCTCGGGTATCCGCATCGTGCCGGACCTGCCGCCGGGGCTGGTCAGCTTCATCATCGGCGCCTGCCAGGCCTGGGCGATCCTGACCGTGGTGCTGGCGATCTCGCATGCGCTGGATGCGGCCAACGACCTGTACGAACGTCGCCCCGAAGCACGCAACAAGCCGATCAAGGGCTACCTGCAGGTCGCCAAGATCGTCATCTTCGTGATCGCCGGCCTGTCGATCGTTGCCACCCTGGCCGGTGTCGACCTGCGCTATCTGGTCACCGGCCTGGGCGCTGCCACCGCGGTGCTGATGCTGATCTTCCAGGACACCATCCTGTCGCTGGTGGCCAGCGTGCAGATCAGCGGCGATGGCCGCGTGCGCATCGGCGACTGGATCGAGATGCCCAGCCAGAACGCTGATGGCGATGTCATCGACATCGCGCTGCACACCGTTACCGTGCAGAACTTCGACAAGACCATCACCACCATCCCGACCAAGAAGCTGGTGACGGAGTCGTTCAAGAACTGGCGCGGCATGCAGGAAGCCGGTGGCCGCCGCATCAAGCGCGCGCTGTACCTGGACCAGCACAGCGTCGGTTTCCTGGACGAGGGCGACCTGGCCTTCCTCGGCCAGTTCGCGCTGCTGGGCGACTACCTGCGTGAGAAGGAACAGGAGCTGGGGCAGTGGAACGGGCGCCTGCGCGAGCAGGGCGTGGCCGAGGTCAACAGCCGCCGGGTGACCAACCTGGGCACCTTCCGCGCCTATGTGGAGCGCTACCTGCGCAGCCATCCGGGCATCCATACCGACATGACCCTGCTGGTAAGGCAGCTGCAGCCGACCACCGAGGGCCTGCCGCTGGAGCTGTACTGCTTCACCCGCAGCACCGCCTGGGGCGAGTACGAGGCGGTGCAGTCGGACATCTTCGACCACCTGCTGGCAATCCTGCCGGCCTTCGGGCTGCGGGTGTTCCAGGCCTCCAGCGATGCCATGTTGATGGCCGGGCAGCGCCAGTTGGCCGGCTCGGAGTAAGCTGCGAGGCCTCCGGCCGGACCGTACGGATCCGGCTGGAGGTTGAAACTGAACGACGAAACCTCTCGCCAAATGGCTCCGGATCGCTAGAATGCCGGGCTTGTAAACGTTTTCATCAAGGACTGCTGGTGGCCTCCGATCGCATCGAATCCCTCATTGCCCAGATGACCGTCGAGGAAAAGGTCGGCCAGCTGGGTGTCTTCGCGGACATGGTCCGCCCGTTCGCCCCGGACGTGAACCCGGAAGCCAACGTGCGCAATGCCGACCAGGTGCTGCAGCAGGTGCGCGAGGGCAAGGTCGGCTCGCTGTTCAATGGCGTGGGCGCCGAACTGGGCCGTCGCATCCAGCAGGTCGCCACCGAGGAAAGCCGGCTGGGCATCCCGGTGATCCTGGCCGCTGACGTCATCCACGGCATGCGCACCGTGTTCCCGATTCCGCTGGGCGAGGCCGCCAGCTTCGAACCGGACCTGGCCGAGCGCACCGCGCGCGCCACCGCCATCGAAGCCACCGCCGCCGGCCTGCACTGGACCTATGCGCCGGCCGTGGACATCGCCCGCGACCAGCGCTGGGGCCGCGGCGCCGAAGGTGCCGGTGAAGACGTGGTGCTGGGCTGCGCGTTCGCCGCCGCCCGCGTGCGCGGCTTCCAGGGCAGCGACCTGCGCGCCGCCGATTCGCTGCTGGCCACGCCCAAGCACTTCGCTGCCTATGGCGCGGTGATGGCCGGCATGGAATACAACATGGTGGACATCTCGCCGCAGACCCTGCGCGACGTGCACCTGCCGCCGTTCAAGGCCGCCTTCGACGCCGGCGCGATCACCGTGATGTCCTCGTTCAACGACATCAACGGCGTGCCGGCCAGCGCCAATGCCGAACTGCTGACCGACATCCTGCGCGGTGAGTGGAAGTTCCCGGGCGTGGTGATCTCCGATTACACCGCCGACATGGAACTGGTCGCGCACGGCTATGCCGCTGACGATCGCGATGCCACCGCCAAGGCGTTCACCGCCGGCCTGGACCTGAGCATGCAGAGCGGCTTCTATGCCGAGCACCTGCCGGGCCTGGTCGAGAGCGGCGAAGTGCCGATGGCGGTGCTGGATGAAGGCGTGCGCCGCATCCTGTGGCTGAAGGAAACCATTGGTCTGTTCGACGACCCGTACCGTTCGCTGGACCCGGCGCGCGAAGCCGATACCTCGCACCTCGCCGCGCATGACGCACTGTCGCGCGATGCTGCACGCCGTTCGATCGTGCTGCTGAACAACCGCGACAACGTGCTGCCGTTGCAGAAGAGCGGGCAGAAGATCGCGCTGATCGGCCCGTTCGTGCAGGACCGCGAGAACATCGAAGGCTGCTGGACGCTGTTCGGCGACAAGCAGCGCTATGTGGACCTGGAAACCGGCGTGCGCGCGGCCATCGGTGATGAAGCGCTGCTGGAGATCGTGCCGGGTTGCGAACTGGAAACCGCCATTGCGGGCGGCACCGAAGCGGCCGTGGCCGCCGCGCTGCGCGCCGACGTGGTGGTGCTGGCGTTGGGCGAGCCGCAGCGCTACAGCGGTGAGGCGCAGTCGCGCGTGGAGATCACCCTGCCGCCGGCGCAGCAGGCGCTGGCCGAGGCGGTGGCGATGACCGGCAAGCCGCTGGTGGTGCTGCTGCGCAACGGTCGCGCGCTGGCGCTGCAGGGCGCGGTGCGCAACGCGCACGCGGTGGCCGTCACCTGGTACCTGGGCACGCAGACCGGCCACGCCGTGGCCGATGTGCTGTTCGGTGATTACAGCCCGTCCGGGCGCCTGCCGGTCAGTTTCCCGCAGGTGTCCGGCCAGCAGCCGTACTTCTACAACCACCCGCGCACCGGCCGCCCGGAACTGCCGACCATGTCGGAGTTCAAGGCACGCTGGCGCGAGATCCCGAACGAGCCGCTGTACCCGTTCGGTCATGGCATCGGCTACACCACCTTCGCCTACGGCGTACCGCAGCTGAGTGCGGCCCAGCTTGGCTGGGATGACACCCTGACCCTCACCACCACGCTGACCAACCGCGGCGATGTGGCCGGCGAGGAAGTGGTGCAGCTGTACATCCACGACCGTGTGGCCAGCCGCGTGCGTCCGGTGCGTGAACTGAAGGACTTCCGCAAGGTGGCGCTGCAGCCGGGCGAGTCCACCGAGGTGGTGTTCACCCTGACCCGCGAGCAGCTGGCCTTCACCGGCCGCGATGGCGTGCTGCGTGCCGAGCCGGGTGTGTTCGACGTGTGGGTGTGCGCCTCGTCGGCCGCCGGTGAAGCGGTGCAGTTCGAGCTGCTGAAGGGCTGATTGCGCGCTCATCCACGCATGGCGTGGATCTACAGCAAGCGGTAGCGCCGGGCCATGCCCGGCGTTGCTGCGCTCACACTGCACGAACACGCTGGGCGTGGCCCGGCGCTACCATCGGGCTCCCTGATTCCATGGAGCGCGCGCATGCGCCGGATGGCTTGTCTGATTCCCGCCCTGATGCTGGCCGCCTGTTCGCAGCCGGCACCGCCGGCCGCGCCTGCTGCGGATGCGCCGCCGCCGATGGAGGCCAGTGCCGCGGCAACGCCTGCAGCACCTGCCGCTGAACCCGCGACCTCCACACCTGCCGCGCCCGCAGTGGAGGCGCCTGCCGAAGATGCACGCGCGCGCATCGACGCCGTACTCGGCGATGCCGCGCAGTACGAGAAGGTGTTCAACGCCTTCAAGACCGCCGTGGTCGGCGGCGATCGCGCCGCCGTCGTCGAGCAGGTGCGCTTCCCGCTGAACATCGCCGATGGGAAGAAGATCACCGGCCCGGGTGAGTTCCAGCGCAACTACGAGAAGATCATCACCCCGGCCGTGGTCAAGGCAGTGTCCGAACAGGACTTTGGCAAGGTCTTCGCCAACCAGCAGGGCGTGATGATCGGTGATGGCCGGGTATGGCTGAACGGGACGTGCCTGGACCAGGCCTGCACGAAGACCGAAGTGAAGGTCATCACCATCCAATGAATGCAGACGGCCCCGCGTGCGGGGCCGTTGCGGAGAAACGTGCCGGCCAGCGGCCGGCGCGACCTCAGGCCTTCGGTGTCAGCTTCAGCAGGCGCGCCTTGCTGCCGTCTTCCAGCAGCCACAGCGCGCCGTCCGGGCCCTGTTCCACTTCGCGGATGCGCTCGCCCATGTTGAAGCGTTCGGCTTCGCGCGCGCTGTCGCCGTCGAAGGCCACGCGCACCAGCGAGGTCGACGACAGGCCGCCGATGAAGCCGCTGCCCTTCCACTGCGGGAACAGCGTGCCGCTGTAGATCACGAAGCCGGCTGGTGAGATCACCGGCGTCCAGGTCACCTTCGGTGCAGCAAATTCCGGGCGGGTGCTGTGGTCGGGAATCGGGCGACCGTCGTAGTGGTCGCCGTTGGAGACGATCGGGTAGCCGTAGTTGGCGCCGCGCACGATCAGGTTCAGTTCGTCGCCGCCGGCCGGGCCCATCTCATGCGCCCACAGCTTGCCGTTGGCATCGAAGGCCATGCCGAGGATGTTGCGGTGGCCCAGCGACCAGACCTGCGCGGCCACGCCGCCCTGCGAGGCGAACGGGTTGTCGGCCGGCAGGCTGCCATCGTCGTTGAGGCGCACGATCTTGCCGAGGTTGCCGCCCATGTCCTGCGCCGGATCGAACTTCTGCCGTTCGCTGGAGCTGATCCACAGCTTGCCGTCCGGGCCGAAGGCGAGGCGATGGCCGTAGTGGCCCTCACCGCTCACCTTGGGGCTCTGCCGCCAGATCACCTTCACGTCCTTGAGCTGGCCAGCGCCGCTTGCATCCAGCGCCAGCGTCGCGCGGGCCACGGCCGCACCGCGGGTGTCCAGCGTGCCTTCCTCGGCATAGCTGAGGTAAACGACATGATTCCGGGCGAAGTCGGGGTGCAGGATGATGTCGCCAAAGCCCCCTGACCACCGTAGGCGACCTTGGGAACGCCGGTGATCTCGTGCTTCTGGCCGCTGGCCAGATCCAGGTGCTGCAGCGTGCCGCGCTTCTCGGTGACCAGCAGGCTGCCGTCAGGCAGGAAGGTCATCGCCCACGGCTGGTCGAAACGGCTGACTTCGGT
The DNA here is from genome assembly GCF_056172695.1 of Stenotrophomonas sp. GSD10. Classification (NCBI taxonomy): domain Bacteria; kingdom Pseudomonadati; phylum Pseudomonadota; class Gammaproteobacteria; order Lysobacterales; family Lysobacteraceae; genus Stenotrophomonas; species Stenotrophomonas sp. GSD10. The sequence goes on from NZ_JAOCMC010000002.1 coordinate 49,064, forward strand.
GGCGGTGAACGGGCGCTGGTCGGTGGCGGCGGAGGCTGCGGGCGCGGCGGCCTGGGCTCCGTTGGCGGCCGGGTCGGCCGCGTTGCAGGCGGAAGTGGCGAGGATCGGCACCAGGCCGAGGGCGAGCAGCAGGGAGGTGCGGGTCATGGGTATCTCCAGGGCGGGGATGCGGATGGCCGGGCTGTCCCTTGTACACCACCCGGCGTGTGACCGTCGTGGCCCGAAGGTCCTGCGCCCCCTGTGCGACGACGGCCGGATCGACTAGGGTGGGCACGCCCGGGCAAAGCACGCCCGCCTGCCTGCAAGGATCCGCAATGAACACTGCCATGCCGCACAAGCCGTCCACCGCCTTCATCGCCGCCTCCTGGGTTGCCCTGCTGCTGGGCGCGGCGGCCTACCTGATCGGCCTGTTCAACGCCGCGATGGCGCTCAACGAGAAGGGCTACTACCTGACCCTGCTGCTGTTCGGCCTGTTCGCAGCGGTATCGCTGCAGAAGAGCGTGCGCGACCGCGTCGAGGGCATTCCGGTGAGCGCCCTGTACTACGCGCTGTGCTGGTTCGCGCTGCTGTCAGCGCTGATGCTGCTGCTGGTCGGGTTGTGGAACGCCACCCTGGCACCGAGCGAGAAGGGCTTCTACGGCATGGCCTACGCGCTGTCGCTGTTCGGCGCGGTGGCGGTGCAGAAGAACACCCGCGACCTGATCGCCGCAGGTGGTGGTGAGGCCAAGCGCAGCGCGGTCGTGCCGCCGCTGCCGGAACAGGAGTGATCCTGTAGAGCCGAGCCCGCGCTCGGCTCTCCTGCCGCATCTGTAGCGTCGAACCATGCTCGACTCTGAGCCGAGCATGGGCTCGGCTCTACAGGCGCATGGCGTTATCGCTTCAACTGCGGATCCGCCAGCTGTGCATCTTCCCAGCCACGGCGCACCGCATTGCGTGCCTGTGCCCATTCCAGTCGGCTGCGACCACGCTCGTTGGCCCAGCGCGATTCCAGCTCGGCCTCCACCTGTTCGTAGGCGCGGATCATGTCCTGCGCGCGCGCCGCGTGGCCGATCCGGTAGGCCGGTTCGTAATCCTCGAAGAACAGCTGGTCGTCGTAGTACGGCTCGGCGCTGTAGCGCTCGCGCCAGTAGTTGCTGACCGCGTCGCGCGGTGTGCTGTCGTCCGGTACGCGGCCGGGGATCTGGTACTCGGTCATGGAAGGCTCCGTTGTGTACGAAGCCTGATCGTGCCTGCGTGGCGGTTAACGGCCCGGTCCGGCAGCGTGATCACCAGATCAATCCGCCGGGCATGGCCCGGCGCTACCGGTCACCCGGCGTCGGCATCCTTGCGCGGCAGCGTGTAGATCACCGCACCAATGGCGAAGGCGACCAGCGCAGCGGCGATGTTCTGCCAGCTGGCACTGGCGAACAGGGCCACGCACAGCAGCAGTGCCAGCACTGGAATCAGCGGACCGCCGGGCAGCTTCAAAGCGCCCGGGCGGTCGGCATAGCGCTTGGCCAGCACCAGCACCGCAGCGGCGGTACCGATGTAGGCGAACAGGCGCGTGGTCATCGACAGCAGCGCCAGCTGCACGAACGAGCCGGACAGGGCCAGGCCGAGCGCGATCAGGCCCTGGCACAGGATCGATGCGGCCGGGGTGTGGAAGCGCGGATGCACCTGCGCCAGGATCTTCGGGCCGTAGCCATCGCGTGCCAGCGCGAACAGGAAGCGCGGTCCCATCATCATCGTGTTGCTGTTGGTGCCGAGGATGGAGATGGTGGCACCGACCGTCAGGATCAGCGCCAGTGCTTCGCCACCGAAACCGGCGGCGGCATCGGCCAGCGGCGTGGCCGAGCTGGCCAGGCCGGCCAGCGTGCCCTGTGCCACCACCTGTACTGCGCCGTAGATGACGGTGACGGTGATGATCATGGTGATCAGCGCGAACGGAATATCGCGGCGCGGATTGCGGTATTCGCCGGCGGCCGCAGGAATGTTCTCGAAACCGGCGTAGGCGTACAGCAACAGCAGCGCTGCCTCGCCCATGCGTTGCAGGTCATGCGGATCCGGGCGCTGGCCGGAGAACGCCAGCTGCGGGTCGATGTAGAACGCGCCGATGGCCACGAACAGCAGCAGCGGCAGCATCTTGCCGATCACCAGCACCACGCCGGTACGCGCGGCCGAACGCACGCCGATGATGTTGATGCCGGTGAGGAAGCCCAGCGACACCACGATCACCGCGATGCGGCCCAGGCCAGCACCGGCCCACGGCCAGAAACGCGCAACTGCATCGGCCAGCGCGTTGCTGAGCGCAGCGGCCGAGCTGATGCGGGTCAGCCAGATCATCCAGCCGATCTCGAACCCGGCGAAGCGCCCGAACGCCTCGCGGGCATACAGGTAGCTGCCGCCGGGCTCATCGAAGTAGCTGGCGGCCTGCGCGTAGCACAGCACCAGCAGGGCGACGACGATGCCGGCGGCAACCACGCCCCACAGGCTGAAGGGGCCGAGCAGGGCGACGGTGGCGGCCGGCAGCAGGTAGATGCCGCTGCCGATCACATCGTTGATCGACAGGCCGACAATCTGCCAGCGGCTGACCGCGCGCTGCAGCTGCGGTTCGTCCGGCGCGCTCAACGGGCGTCTCCGCTCAGTGCGGGCAGCTGCCACTGCGCCTGCAGCCGCGTGTACTCGGCGCGTGGCAGCAGCACGAAGCGCGGCGTATCCTGCGGCCGCAACCAGTCCAGCAGGGCCTGCATGCGCGCCTGCGGCATGGCGGTGCAGCCGGCAGTGGCTTCGCCGGGCTGGCGCCACAGGTGGGCGAAGATGCAGCTGCCCTTGCCGGGCTGGTTGTCGGGATTGTGGGCGATCACGAAGCCTTCCTGGTAACGCACGTCGCCCTTGGTGTGCAGGTCCAGCCGCATCGGTTCGGTGGAGCCTTCCACGGCCGCCTTGCCCACCTTCTTCGCGTCGACGATGCGGTTGTAGAACGGCGAGCCGGGTACGTCCATGCAATAGCTGCTTTCAAGCATCGGCTGGTAGGCCATGGCCGTGCCTGGGCGTGTGACGGCATAGCCGAACGCGCTGCCGAGCGCGAACACGCCCGCAGGGCTGCGGCCATCGCCTTCCTGCTTCTGCGGGCCGTCGGCCTGCGCCGGATGCAGGCCCAGCCCCCAGGCGCTGCCGGTGCGTCCCAGCGCCACCGGGAACGCCTGGCCATGCGCGTGCCAGCCCTTGCCGTCGCGCACATAGGCCTGCAGCTGCCCCTGGGGGCTGTCCCAGCCTTCGCTGGTGACCACGATCAGCTGGCGCGCCCCATCCAGCGGCGCAGCATGGACGGACACCGTCGCAGCAAGCAGCAGCGCAGCGGTAGCGAGGCGGACCAGCGATTTCATCAACAGGTGCTCCGGTCAGGAATCCAGCAGGTGGTCGATCCGCTCCAGGTTCACCGCCAGCTGCTGCTGGCGGTCCGGATTGGCGTGGCAGAGCAGCACGAACAGGAAATCGAGTAGGGCGTGCATGGCGCTACGGTACAGCAGCTGCGCCACCTGCGGCGCGCGATCGTGCGCACACACCACCAGTGCCGCATCCGCATGCGCGCGCAGCGGGTTGGCGGTGTGGCGGGTGATGGAAATCACCTTGCCACCCATGTCCTGGAACTGGCGCGACAGCTGCGAAAGCTGTGGCAGGTTGCCGAATTCGGAGAACACCAGCAGCGCATCGCCCGGGCGCGCGGCCGACAGGTTGGCCAGCATCAGGATCGGATCGGTATGTGGCACCACCAGCAGGCCGAGCAGCGACAGCCGCATGGCGAACTCGCGCGCGAACAGGCCGTCATCGCCCAGGCCATGGACGAACAGTTTCGGTGCGCCATCGAGCAGCTGCACGATGCGCTCGATTTCTTCGCGTGGGTTGGCCTGACGGGTTTCCTCTTCTGCCTGCGCCTTGCTGCGGCGCAGGGCGTCGCCCAGGCGCAGGTAGTCATCGCCGCTGTCGGGTTCGCGCGGTGCCTGTTGTGGATCGGTCCCGGCGCGGGCGACATCCTGGCCGATGGAATACTTCAGGTCCGGGTAGCCTTTGAAGCCGAGCTTCTGGCTGAACTTCACCACGCTGGACTGGCTGATGCCCAGCGCGCTGGCCAGCTGCTGCGACGAGTAGTCGCGCAGCAGGTGGGCGTTGTCGAGGATGAAATCGGCGATGCGGCGTTCGATGGCCGACATCTGCCCGCGCTCGGAACGGATCTTCAGCAGGGGCGGCATGCGGGGTGTCCGGGTGTTTGCAGATGCGTTGCGGTTGGCAGCGTAGAGCAGATCATGTCATGGGTCGGGCGCGTGCCAGCCGCGAAGACGTTACGGGGTAGGGCAGAAGCGGGAGCACCCACGCATGCCGTGGATCCACGGCATGCGGTTGTTGCCTTTGACGTTGAGTCCGCCTTCAAGCGAGCCGAGCACCGCGGGGCACCGACGTGCGCAGCACGTCGGCTCGCGGCCGGCGGAGCGTTTCTTTTGGTTACTTTTCTTTGCGCGCAAAGAAAAGTAACGCCCGACCAAAAGTCAGTTGTATGCCAGGCCAGCCGCAAGGCAGAGATCAACCCAGCATCTCCAGCCCGCGCACTTCGGTGATGCCCAGCCCCGGCACATCGCTGATGCTGATCTCCGATTCGTTGAAGTGCACGCCGCCGCTGACCGGGTCGAACTGGCCCAGCGACGGGCCGTCCAGGTCGACCTTGGTGATCACATCGCTCTTGGCCACGGCCAGGTGCACGGCGGCGGCCACGCTGATGCTCGATTCGATCATGCAGCCGATCATGCACGGCACACCGTAGATGCCGGCGATGTCGGCGATGCGGATCGCGTTGGACAGGCCGCCGGTCTTCATCAGCTTGATGTTGATGATGTCGGCGGCGCGCTGCTGGATCAGGTCCATCACCTGGCTCGGGCTGAACACGCTCTCGTCGGCCATCACCGGCGTGTTGACGCGGTCGGTGACGTACTTCAGGCCGCTGATGTCGGCCGCCTTCACCGGCTGCTCCAGCAGTTCCAGCACCACGCCGGCTTCTTCCAGTGTGCGCATCGCATGCACCGCCTGCTTGGCCGTCCAGCCCTGGTTGGCGTCCAGGCGCAGCAGGGCGCGGCCCTCGACGGCGGCATGGATCGCCTTGACCCGTTCGATGTCCAGCCCGATGTCCTTGCCGACCTTGATCTTCAGCGACTCGAAGCCGCGATCGATCGCCGACAGCGAATCGGCCACCATCTTGTCGATGTAGTCCACGCTGATGGTGATGTCGGTGGTGATCACCGGGTCGCCGCCGCCGAGCATCTGGTACAACGGCGCGCCATGCAGCTGCGCCCACAGGTCGTACAGCGCGATCTCCACCGCGGCCTTGGCGCTGGTGTTGCGCTCCATCGCGCCCTGCACCAGACCGCACAGGCGGTTGAGGTTGACCACGTCCTGGCCGATCAGGCGTGGGGCGATGAAATGGCGGATCGCTTCGATGATCGAGCCGTGCGTATCGCCGGTGATCACCGCCGTGGCCGGGGCTTCGCCATAGCCGGTGTGGCCGCTATCGGTGCGGATCAGCACCACCACGTCTTCCACGGTCTCCACCGTGCGCAGGGCGGTCTTGAACGGTGTCTTCAGCGGCACGCGCAGCATGCCCAGTTCGATGGCAGTGATCTTCATTCAGGAGTCTTGGCGCGCAGGCGCTGGATATTGGTGATGCGGTCGATGTAACGGAGAGTGTCGCTGGCCATCATCGGCTCCAGCGGCGTCACCGAAACACCATTGAGGTGGGCCTGTACACGCTTGCCGTCGGCACCGGACCAGCTGCCACCCGCCGTATCGTGGATGACCCAGGTACGGCCGTCGACGTGGCCGATGGCCATCATCACGTGCCCGGGAATGTAGACCAGGTCGCCCACCTGCAGGTCGGTGACGGCGCGATCGCGCGCGGCCTTGCTGTCCTTGGCGGTGAACGGCAGGCGGTCCAGCGCCGGGCTGACCGCCTGTGCGCTGGTATTGCGCGGCAGCAGCACGCCGAAGCTGCGGTAGATCTCGGAGACGAAACCGCTGCAGTCGCGGGTGTCGTAGTCGTGGCCCCAACCATAGCGCTCGCCCAGGAACTTGAAGGCCTGCTGCAGCAGCAGGCGCGGGGTCAGCGGCAGGTAATCGGCCGCGGTGTCCTGCGAGCGCGGCAGCAGGGCTGGCACCAGTTTCAGGCGCCCGTCGGCCTCGCGCACCGGCAGCTGCACCACCCACGAGGCATGCGCCTGCTGGCCGTTCACCGCTTCGGCGGCGGGCCAATCGGCCAGCACCGGCAGTCGCACGCCCATCTCCAGCTGCAGGCGCGAGACGCGCGGTTCCTCCGGGGTGTAGGCGGTCTGCGCGGTGGCGCCGGTGACAACGCGGTACGGGCCCTTCGTGCCGTAGCCGAGCACCGTGGCCTTGTCGCCGCCAGCGATGGCATCGGCTTCGATCCACGCGCTGTAGCGCTCGCTGTGCACGAACAGCCAGCGGCCATCGGCACTGCGATGGACCACCGCCACCTTGTCACCTGGGAACAGCGCCGATTCCTGGAAGCGGTCGATGTCGGTGTCACCGGCCGTGCTGAACACGCGCTCGCGGGTGGGGAAGGTGCGCAGCGCGGCACGCTTCACCACCAGTCCGTAGGCGGGTGCCACCTGGGCAGGAATCGCATCGAGGCCGAGGTTGGCTTCGATGCCACTGCGCAGCGCAGGCGCGATGGCCTGGCCCCGCTCGTTGAACAGTGCACGCTCGGGCCAGCGCGACAACGCGCTGATGCTGGCGCGTACCTGCGCGGCATCGAGCCGTGCGGGCAGCGCGGCGATGTCCTGGATGTGGCTGTCCTGCGCGCGCATCCGAGCGTTCTGTGCGTCGATCTGCGCGCGGTCCAGGATCGGCGCATCGGCGTTGTCCAGCCGCGCCGCCCAGTACTGCGGGGTCAGGTAGGCCTCGTGCAGGCCGATCACATACGGAAGCGGCGGGCCGGGGTCAGGCGGCGGTGCAGCCTGTGCGAAGGCCGGGGCGGCCAGCAGGCACGCGGCCAGGGTCAACCGACGCGGCCATTGCCACTGCCGTTGCGGTTCGCGGGAAGCCAGGATCATGCGCAGCACACCCTCCTCGAATGCCTCTTGGAATATTTATTCCTTTCGGCATAGAAAGCAAGAATAAATTATTGACCGACATCCCGGCCCGTGTTACACAGCCATTACCACCCGCGCTGGGGAAGTGTCGCTGTGGATCCTGCCGTTCGCAAACCGCGTCTGACTGCCGCCGCCGGCCTGTGTGCCGCGTTGCTGCTGTGGGCGTCGGCCGCGCCGGCGGCGGATGGGCGCAGCAGCCAGCAGCGGGCGCGCCAGACGCAGCTGATCGACCTGATCGACAGCGGCCGCTTCAACGATGCCCAAGCCCTGTTGGCAACGGCAGGCGATGCTGCCGAAGGCGCCTTCCAGCGCGAGCGCATGCGCCGCATCCGCCTGGATTTCAGCCTCGACGAAACCGCCGCCAAGGCCGCTGTGCGTCGCTGGATCCCCGACCTGAGCGACGAGGAATTCGCGCGCTGGGACCAGCTCGGCCTGATCGAACACCTCGATATCGATGGCACGCGTTGGTACTTCAAGCGTGCACCGTCGAACCTGTTCCTGCTCAGCGACGAAGCGCGCGCACGCCGCCGCGCGGATGCACCGATGCCGGTGCCGGGCCCGAACGAAGTGCTCAATCCACACCACGCGCGCGTGCTTGCCGCCGCCGAGCAGAGCGGGCAGACCTCGGTGCTGCCCCAGCGCATCGAGTTCACCCAATCGCTCACGGTCAAGGCCGATGCTGTGCCGGCCGGCGAGACCGTACGCGCCTGGATTCCCTACCCGCGCGAGATCCCCGGCCAGCAGGAACAGGTGCAGTGGTTGGGCAGCATGCCGGGCAAGGCACGCGTGGCGCCGGCCAGCACCCTGCAACGCACGGCCTATCTTGAAGCCAAAGCGGTGGCCGGGCAGCCGACCCGCTTCGAGGTCCGCTACGCGGTCACGATCTTCGCCCGGCATACCGCGATCGATCCGGCCAAGGTGCAACCGACCCCGGCCGATCCGGTCTTGAAGCCCTATCTGGCCGAGCAGCTGCCACATGTGCGCTTCACCCCGGCGCTGAAGCTGTTCTCCGACCAGGTGCTGCAGGGCGAGACGCGCCCGTATGAAGTGGTGCGCAAGCTGTTCGCCGCGGTCGATCGCATTCCCTGGGCCGGTGCGCGCGAATACTCCACGCTCAGCAACATCAGCGATTACGCCTTGCGCGCCGGCCATGCCGACTGCGGGCAGCAGACCCTGCTGCTGATCGCGCTGCTGCGCCTGAACGGCATTCCCGCGCGCTGGCAGTCGGGCATGGTGTTCTCCGACGATGGCAGTGGTTACAGCAATCTGCACGACTGGGGGCAGGTCTACCTGGCGCCGTACGGTTGGCTGCCGATGGATGTAACCACCGGCGCGCTGGTCACTGACGTGCCGGCGCTGCGCGACTTCTACCTGGGTGGCCTCGATGGCTACCGCATCGCCTTCAACGATGATTTCGGCCAGCCCTTCGTGCCGGCCAAACAGCACTACCGCTCGGAAACGGTCGACTCGCAGCGCGGCGAGGCCGAGTGGGCAGGCGGCAACCTGTACTTCGACCAATGGAGCTACGACGTCCAGTGGCGGGTACTGCCAGCCGGGCAACGCTAGCGCGACACATCGCATTCCACACCATTCAATTCTTGCAGGAGAGAGCAGGGGATGAAGGCTTACAACATCAAGCGGGCGGCGTTGTGCGTCGCCCTTGGGGCGTGTCTGGGCGTAATGCTGCCCGGTATCGCGATGGCGCAGAACGTGAGCGGCGCGGTCGCTGGCCGTGCAACGGCCGGTGACCAGGTCACCGTGGTCAGCAGCGGCACCGGCCTGACCCGCACCGTCACCGTCGGCAGCGATGGCAGTTACCGCCTCGGCCAGTTGCCGGTAGGTGACTACCAGCTGCAGCTCAGCCGCGAAGGCCAGAAGCTGGGCGATCAGGTCTCGGTGAGCGTCGCCGTTGGCGGTACCACCACGGTCAATCTGGCCAGTGGTGGTGGCGTTACCAATCTTGACGCACTGCAGGTGGTCGGTACCCGCGTGGTCAACCGCGTGGATGTCTACTCCACCGAAACCTCGTTCAACATCAACCGCCAGGAAATCTCGCGGCTGCCGGTGGCCCAGGATCTGTCGGCGGTGGCGCTGATGGCGCCGGGCGTGGTGGGGGCAACTCGTCCTTTGGTGGCCTGTCCTTCGCTGGTTCATCGGTGGCCGAGAATGCGGTCTTCATCAACGGCCTGAACGTCACCGACATGTATACCCGTCGTGGCTTCAGCACGGCGCCGTTTGCCTTCTTCAACGAGTTCCAGGTCAAGACCGGCGGCTACTCGGTGGAGTTCGGCCGCTCCACCGGTGGCGTGATCAATGCCGTGACCCGCTCGGGCAGCAATGAATTCGAAGGCGGCGTGGAAGTCACCGCCGAGCCCAGTGCCTGGCGTGCCAGCGGCGGCGATCATTTCCATCGTGATGGCACGCCGCATTCCTATGGCAGCCGTGACAACAACTCGTTCCTGAAAACCAATGTCTGGGGTTCCGGGCCGATCATCAAGGACAAGCTGTTCCTGTTCGCGATGTACGAAGACCGCAGCGACAAGGGTCACAACACCTCGTCCGATGGCAGTACCTGGTTCAAGAACGATTCCGGCAACGGCTTCTGGGGCACCAAGCTGGACTGGAACATCAACGACAACCACAGCCTGGCACTGCTGGCATTCTCCGACGAAGGCGACGTCACCAATGCCTCGTACGGCTACAACTGGAATGCCGACCAGCTCGGTGCCTGGGGCGGCGATTCGGTTACCGAGACCGGCGGCCGCAACTGGTCGGCCACCTACACCGGCCACTTCGGCCAGAATTTCACCGCCCGCGCCATGGTGGGCCAGAACAACCAGCGCGCGTTCACCAACTCGTCGCTGGACCAGGCCTGCAGCCCGGTGTTCACCGACAGCACCTACGGTCCGCGGTTGAGCAAGCTGCAGGGCCTGCGTGCCGGCTGCCATCCGACCGGTGCGGCCGTGGCCGAGCGTGACGATACCCGCGATGTAGCGCGCCTGGACTTCGAATGGCAGCTTGGCGACCACCTGCTGCGCTTCGGTGTGGACCGCGAGCTGATGACCACCAAGCAGTCCACCCGCTACCCGGGTCCGACCGAGCTGAGCTACACCGCCTACGTGGCGCGTCCCGGCGACGAAGTGTGGGACGGCGCCAACGCCTACGTGCCGGCCGGCGTCACCGAAATGCTGCGCGCGCGCAACCGCAGGTCCGGCGGCACGTTCGAAACCGAGGCCAATGCCTTCTACCTGGAAGACATCTGGAACATCACCCCGAACCTGATGCTGAACCTCGGCGTGCGCTGGGACCGCTTCGAGAACCGCACCGCTGCCGGCAAGGCGTTCATCAAGATGGACGACCTGATCGCACCGCGCGTCGGCTTCTCCTGGGACATGCGTGGCGATGGCAGCACCAAGCTGTTCGGCAATGCCGGCCGCTACTACCTGCCGGTCACCAACAACATCAACGTGAACTTCGCCGGCGGCCTGACCGACGAATACAGCTACTACGTGCTCAATGGCTGGGAGCAGAAGACCTCGCCGACCGGATCGGCGTACATGGCGCCGATCGTGGGCCAGCAGATCGGGCCGACCGACACCCGCATGAACACCGGCGGAGCTGACCTGCGGCAGAGCGTGGACCGTGACCTGAAGGCGGTCTACCAGGACGAGTACATCCTGGGCTTCCAGAACATGATCAACCAGGCCTGGTCGTGGGGTGTCAACGCCACCTACCGGCGCATGACCCGCGCACTGGATGACATCCGCATCAACTACACCCCGTGCGGCCCGACCCCGAGCACGCTGTGGCCGATTGCCAACCCCGGCGAGAGCCTGACGATCTGGGGAGACAAGAGCATCGGCTGCGCCAACGAAGGCTGGATCACCATCGATACCGCCAACAGCGGCTACCGCAAGGGCGGCAGCGGCGAGGTGATCGGCTATTCCAAGCCCAAGCGCACCTACAAGGCGCTGGAGTTCCAGATCGACCGTGCCTGGGACGAGAAGTGGATGTTCAACGCGTCCTATCTGTGGTCCAGGAGCGAGGGCAACTTCGAGGGCCCGGTGAACTCCGATACCAACTACGGTGACACCGGCATGGTGCAGTTCTGGGATCATCCGGCCACCAACGAACGCTATGGCGTGCTGTTCAACGATTTCCGTCATCAGTTCAAGCTGCGCGCCGCCTATGCACTGAACAAGCAGTGGTCATTCGGCACCACGCTGCAGGTGCAGTCCGGCGGCCCGATCACCGCTTACGGCGTGATGTGGCCGAACGATTCCATCGCCGGTGGCAGCACGTCCAGTGAAGGCAGCGGCGGCGGCACCGGGTGGTTGTGCGTGGCCAACTGCGCGGGCCCCTACAACCAGCGCCAGTTCGAGTACAGCCCGCGCGGTGCGTTCGGTCGCCTGCCGTGGACCTGGACCCTGGGCGCCAACGTGACCTGGCGCCTGCCGGTGGAGGGCATCGACCTCAGTGCACGTCTGTCGGTGTACAACCTCACCAACAACCAGAAGACCATCAACGTGCACCAGCGCTATGAAGCACAGCCGGGCCAGTACCGTGAGGCGACCTTTGCGACCGGCACGCGCTGGCAGGCCCCGCGCTATACCCAGCTGGTGGTGACCTGGAACTTCTGAGGCCAGCGCCGCGTGTAGCGCCGAACGTGCTCGACGGCTTCAGGTGGTGTCGATCCGTCGAGCACGCTCGACGCTACTTGTGCATCGCGGTGCTGGCGGTTCCCACCGCCTCCATCGATGCCGACGTCGCGGCCATCGTCCAGCACGAGCACCTGCCCGGGATCGCGCTGGCCGTGGTCGACAACGGGCAGGTGGTCTACCAGCACACCGATGGCATGCGCGGCGATGGTGGCGACATCGACCAGGACACGCTGTTCAAGATCGCCTCCAACAGCAAGGCGATGACCGCCGCGCTGCTGGCGCGACTGGTGCAGCAGGGCCGGCTGCGCTGGGATGACCCGGTGCAGCGGCACCTGCCTGGTTTCCGCATGCATGACGCGTGGGTGGGCCAGCAGATGCAGGTGCGCGACCTGCTGATCCACAACAGCGGCCTCGGCCTGGGCGCCGGCGATCTGATGCTGTGGCCGGAACCCAATGCCTTCACCCGCGCCGACATCATTGCCGGTCTGGCGCACTTGAAGCCGGTCAGCAGCTTCCGCAGCCGCTATGCCTACGACAACCTGATGTATGTGGTGGCCGGCGAAGTGGCGGCCGCTGCCGGTGGCAAACCGTACGACCAGCTGATGCGCGAGCAGGTGTTCACACCGCTGGGCCTGTCGCGCTGCCAGGTCGGGGCATGGCCGGTGAAGCAGGTGGGCAACGTGGCCCAGCCGCATGCCTGGCGCGCGGGCCGCAACGTGGTGGTGAATGCCGATGGTGAAACCAGCCCCGACCTGACCTCGATGGCCGCTGGCGGCATCCGCTGTTCCCTGCGCGATATGACGCGTTGGATGCAGGTGCTGCTGGAGCCTTCCCTGGCCCCTGATTGGCTCAATGCCGAGCAGCGCCGCACGCTGTGGACCCTGCACATGCCGATGCCATTGAGCGAGCGCCAGCGGCGCTGGGACAACGCACACTTCTACGGCTACGGCTATGGCTGGCGGGTGTCGGACATGGACGGGCAGTGGAAGGTGGCCCACACCGGCACCTTGTCAGGCATGTATTCCTCGCTGGCCCTGCTGCCCGACCGCAAGGTGGGCGTGGTGATGCTGATCAACGGCGAGGGCGAAGATGCACGCACGGCGCTGATGCAGGCGCTGCTGAAGCGCTTCACCGCTCCGCATGATGCGCGCCCGGCCGAGGCCTATCTGGCCCAACTGAAGACCGAGCAGGCCACGCGGGCAGCGTCGGGCCATCAGCGGCCTGTGACGTCGACGGCGCAGCCGGCGCGCGCGGTCGATCTACCGCGCTGGCAGGGCCGTTACCACGATCCCTGGCTGGGGCCGGCCTCGCTGTGCCCGGGCAAGGACGGCCTGCGTTTCAGCGTGGACACGTCGCCGAAGCTGCAGGGCGACGTGCTGCAACAGCAAGGACGCTGGCTGCTGCGCTGGGATACGCTGGGCGACGAAGCGCAGGCATGGCTGCAACCGGGCGAAGGCCCGGTGCCGACGCTGGACCTGCGCGCCATCGATCCGGACATCGACTTCAGCTATGACTTCCAGGACCTGCATTTCACTCGTACTGGCGATTGCCCTGGCCGCGACCGCACACGCCGCTGAGCCACCTCGCGTTTCGCCGGCCACCAATGCGGCGCAGGCTGGACTGGTGGAGATCCGCACGCTGTCGCCGCACATCGGGATGGATATCCGCTACGCCACTGCGAACAACTTCACCAGCGCGCCGGTACCCGGCTACGATGCGCCGTCCTGTTATCTGCTGGCGCCGGTCGCGAAGGCACTGGCCCAGGTGGAACAGGACGTGCGCGCACAGGGCTTCGGCCTGCGTGTTTACGACTGCTATCGGCCGGTGCGTTCGGTGCAGGCCTTCATGGCCTGGGTGAACGATCCGAACGAGCGCTCGCGCAAGGCGATGCAGTATCCGGAGCTGGACAAGCCGCGTCTGCTGGCCGACGGCTACATCGCCGAGCGCTCCGGCCACAGCCGCGGTGCCACCGTGGATCTGGGGTTGCTGGATTGCCGCAGCGGTGGTTGCACGGTGCTGGACATGGGCACCGACTTCGACTTCTTCGGCCCGCGTGCGCATACGCAGACGCCCGGGCTGAGTGATGCACAGCAGGCGAACCGCCAGCAGCTGGTGCAGGCGATGGCGCGGCGCGGCTTTGTGAACTACCCGCAGGAGTGGTGGCACTACACGTTCCAGCCCGAACCGGACCCTGGCACCGCCTACGACGTTCCCGTGCGGTAGTGCCGGGCGCCCGCCCTGTCGATACCCCTTACACTGGCCGCCTTACCACCACTGCCCACCCGATGAACCTTCCCCTGCACTTCGGCCTGCTCGGCACCCTGGAAGCCGGCGCCATCGCCTTGCTGGTCGGCCTGCTGGTGTACCTGCTGTGGTCGCGGTTGTGCCGGCTGCTGCACTGGTCGATGGGCCATGCCATCGGTTGGGCGTGTGTCCTGTCGGTGGTGATCTCGGCCGGCATTGATGCGTGGAAGCTGTTCTACATGGGCATCGTGCGGCTGGAATCACCGCTGTACGCGCGTATCTTCCTGTCCACCATCCACGATCCGAACGAACTGGGCAGCCGCGTGGTGCTGGAAATCGCCGGCGCGCTGGCCGGTGTGGCCTTGGGATGGGTCGTGTTCAGTTCGCGGTCATCGGAAAAACCGTCGACTGACGCAGGTTTTTCGTTGGCACCCGGTTAAATCCGGGCGCACTGAATGCGCATCTTATGAGCCACTCACCCGGCCCTAACCAGCGCACTAATGCATGCACGCGGGCCAGAGGTTAATCGCGCGTGTGGGCGCCGGTCGCAGCGCAAAATCGATTCAGAAAGGCGGTGGCAGGGTAGGTGCCGTGCGGAGACAACAGACCGCGCAACACCACCCAATAGGTAGGAGACACCCCTGATGACTATTCGCAACCGCAAGCCCCTGATCGCCCTGATCGTCGCCGCCGGCAGCGTACTGGCCATTCCGGCGATGGCGCAGTCGGCCAAGCAGCAGGCCGCGCAGGCGCAGAACGAGGCCGCGCAGGCCCAGCAGGCGGCGGCGCAGGCCGGTCAGGCCGCAGACCAGGCGACCAATGCGGCCGCGTCGGCATCGGCGCAGGCCAATGGCGGTGGCCAGACCTGGGCCAGCATCGATACCGATGGCAACGGCACCATCAGCAAGAGCGAGGCGCAGGTGAACGCGGGCCTGGCACAGGTGTTCGACCAGGCCGACAGCAACAAGGACGGTGAGTTGAGCGCCGATGAGTACAAGGCCTACGTCGCCGCCCAGCAGGCAGGTGCGGGCGGCGCTGCGCAGGGCGCGCAGGGCAGGTAACACCTGCATCGGGGCGTATGGGAACCCGGGCGGCTACGGCCGCCCGGGTTTTTCTCGTCACCATGGCCCCTGTATCCTTGGCCGATGAATACCCCCACGCCTGCGCCGTCGCGCGCCATCGGCCTGGTCGGTTTTGACGGTGACGATACGCTGTGGAAGAGCGAGGACTATTACCGCAAGGCCGAGCAGGATTATCTTGACCTGCTGTCGCGCTACGTCGACGTGCATGACACCCAGACCGCGCGCCACCTGCTGGAAGTGCAGCAGCGCCACCTGGGTACCTTCGGCTACGGCGTGAAGAGCATGACCCTGTCGATGATCGAAGCGGCCATCGACATCACCGGCCAGCGCATCGAAGCCAAGGACATCCAGCGCATCCTCGATATCGGCCATGCCACCCTTGGGCATCCGGTCGAGCTGATCGACGGCGTGCGCGAGGCGGTGGCGGCCATCGCCGAGCACTACCCGGTGGTGCTGATCACCAAGGGTGATCTGTTCCATCAGGAAGCCAAGATCAAGGTCGCCAACCTGGCCGAGCTGTTCCCGCGCATCGAGATCGTCTCGGAGAAGGACCCGGAAACCTACGCCCGCGTGCTGTCCGAGTTCGACCTGCCGATGCAGCGCTTTGTGATGGTCGGCAACTCGCTGCGTTCGGATATCGAGCCGGTGGTCACCCTCGGTGGCTGGGGCGTGCATACGCCGTACGCGGTGACCTGGGCGCACGAGACCCAGCACGGCGTGGCCGACGACGAGCCGCGCATGGTCACCGCCGACAGCGCCCACGATTGGCCGGCCGCGCTGGCCGCGATCGAGGCCAAGGCTGCCGCCACGGCCTGACAGGCGCGGGTGGCTGCGGCAGAATCGGGCCATGAACCTGCGACTGCACGCCCTGCTGTTGTCCCTGCTGCTGGCGCCGGCCACCGTGCTGGCCCAGCAGACCGCCGAGCGTTCGGCCGCCTATGAGGTGGACACCGGCGACAGCTGGGTGGATGACCAGCTGCAGGACATCAACCATTACGCCGAACGCTACCCCGACGCCTTCCTCGACGAAGTGTCTCGCTATGCGGGCGTGCCACGCGGCTACATCAGCGCGCTGTTCACCACCCATGGCTGGCAGGCCGGGGACATCTACTTCGCCTGCTTCTGGGCCAAGGCCAGTGGCCAGACCTGCCGCGACAGCGTGCGCGCCTTCAGCCAGAACCCGGAGGGTGGCTGGGAGGCAGTGGTGAAGCGAATGCCGGTGAAACCGCAGAACGTGCATGTGCGCGCCGTACGCCATGCCATCGTGGCCAGCTACCAGCACTGGGACCGGCCGATCACCCTGGATGCCACCCTGAAGCGCCAGTTGAAGCGGTAGTGCCGGCCGCTGGCCGGCAACTGCACTACTCCTGGCATCGAGAGGTTGCCGGCCAGCGGCCGGCACTACCGATTTCCTTCATGTTGCTCTGCATATCGCCGCCGCCTCGCGCTCCGGCGACAATACGGGCCCGAGCTGTTCCCCGTTCCCGTAATCGAGTGACTGATGAGCGCCTCTTTCGTTTCGCCTGATGTGATCCGCCGCCTGTTCGCACAGGCCATGTCCCGCATGTACCGCACCGAAGTGCCGCTGTACGGCACGCTGGTGGAACTGGTGGAGCGGATCAACGCGCAGGTGCTGGCCCAGGACCCGGCGCTGGCCGCGCAGCTGCAGCGCAACGACGAGCGCGCGCGCCTGGATGAAGAGCGCCATGGCGCCATCCGCGTCGGCACCGTGCAGGAACTGGCCACGCTGCGCCGCCTGTTCGCGGTGATGGGCATGTACCCGGTGGGCTACTACGATCTGTCGGTGGCCGGTGTGCCGGTGCATTCCACCGCGTTCCGCCCGCTGACCGGCGCCGCGCTGGCGCAGAACCCGTTCCGCGTGTTCACCTCGCTGCTGCGCCTGGAACTGATCGAGGACGAAGCCCTGCGTGCCGAATCGGCAACGATCCTTGCCCGCCGCCGCATCTTCACCGACGGCGCGCTGGCACTGATCGACCAGGCCGAGCGTGACGGTGGCCTGTCGCAGGCCGATGCCGAGCGCTTCGTCGATGAAGCGCTGGAAACCTTCCGCTGGCACGGCGACGCCACGGTCGACCTGCCGACCTATCACGCCCTGCACAACGCGCATCGGCTGGTGGCCGATGTGGTGAGCTTCCGTGGCCCGCACATCAACCACTTGACCCCGCGCACGCTGGACATCGACGCTGCACAGACCGCCATGATCGAGCATGGGATGGCGGCCAAGGCGGTGATCGAAGGCCCGCCGCGCCGCGCCTGCCCGATCCTGCTGCGCCAGACCAGCTTCAAGGCACTGGAAGAAGCCGTGCATTTCCCGGACCGCGAGGGGGCGATGCCGGCACCCATACCGCGCGCTTCGGCGAGATCGAACAACGCGGCCTTGCGCTGACCCCGAAGGGCCGCGCGCTGTACGACCAGCTGCTGTCCCAGGCGCGCGATGCCGGGGGCGAAGGCAGCACCGGTGGCGACTACGGCCAGCGCCTGCAGGCGGTGTTCGCCAGCTTCCCGGATGACCACGACACGCTGCGCCAGGAAGGCCTGGGTTACTACCGTTACCAGCTGACCGACGCCGGCCGTGCTGCGCCCGAGCGCGTGGCCGACCTGCCGGCCGAAGTGCTGGTGGCCGCGGGCCTGGCCACGGCCGACCCGATCGTCTACGAAGATTTCCTGCCGGTCAGCGCCGCGGGCATTTTCCAGTCGAACCTGGGCGGCGAAGAACAGCGCGCCTATGCCGCGCATGCCAACCGCGAGGCCTTCGAGCAGGCGCTGGGCGTGGCGGTGAATGACGAGTTCGAGATCTACGAGCGGCTGCAGGCCGAATCGCTGGCGGCGCTGCGCACCGCGTGAAGGCAGAGCCGGCCAGCGGCCGGCTCTACCCGATGTCCGTACCTGGGGTCATGCTGCTGCCCCTTTGTAGAGCCGAGCCATGCTCGGCTGCACGGGAAGGAGAGTCGAGCATGGCTCGACTCTACAGAAGCGGGCGTCAGCCCTTCATCGTGCCGGTATCCAGCCAACGCTGGTGCCACGACAGCGCTTCGGGCAGCAGGTGCGGGGTGTGCTTGCCGTAGCTCTCGCGGCTGGCACGGTCGAAGTAGTCCTGCAGCTGCGCGCGGAAATCCGGGTGCGCGCAGTTGTCGATCAGCACCTGCGCGCGCTTGCGCGGGGTCAGCCCACGCAGATCGGCCAGGCCCTGTTCGGTCACGATCACCGACACGTCGTGCTCGGTGTGGTCCACGTGGCTGGCCATCGGCACGATTGCCGAGATGGTGCCGTTCTTGGCGGTGGACGGGCTCAGGAATGCCGACAGGAAACCGTTGCGGGCAAAGTCACCGGAACCGCCGATGCCGTTCATGATCCGCGTGCCCATCACGTGCGTCGAATTGACGTTGCCGTAGATGTCCACCTCGATCATGCCGTTCATGCCGATGCAGCCGAGGCGACGCACCAGCTCCGGATGGTTGGAGATCTCCTGCGTGCGCATGATGATGCGCTCGCGGTAGAAATCGATGTTTTCCTTGAACGTCTCGTTGGCCTGCGGGCTCAGCGCGAAGCCGGTGCACGAGGCATAGCTCAGCACGCCGTCGCGCAGCAGGTCGAGCATGCCGTCCTGGATCACTTCGGTGAACGCGGCCAGGTCGCGGAAACCACTCTTGGCCAGGCCGGCCAGCACCGCATTGGGAATATTGCCCACGCCCGACTGCAGCGGCAGCAGGTTCGGCGGCAGGCGGCCCTTCTTCACTTCGTGCTGCAGGAACTCGATCAGGTGCGAGGCGATCTGTTCGCTGGTCGCATCGATCGGGCTGAACGGGCTGTTGCGGTCCGGGCCGTTGGTGCGCACCACGGCCACGATCTTGTCGGGGTCGCAGCGCAGCGCGGTGTCGCCGATGCGGTCGTTGGCGTTCACCAGCGGAATCGGCTTGCGGTGCGGCGGCAGCGCGGTGCCGTAGTAGATGTCATGCATGCCGTCGACGCCGGCCGGCTGCCACTCGTTGACCTCGACGATCACCTTCTTGGCCAGGTCCAGCCAGGTCTTGTTGTTGCCGACCGAGGTGGAGGGCACCAGCGAGCCGTCCTCGCGGATGGCCGACACTTCGATCACCGCGGTATCGATCTCACCGTAGAAGCCGAACCACACGTGCTGGGCGACGTGGCTGAGGTGGATGTCGATGTAATCCAGCTTGCCCTCGTTGATGCGGTTGCGCGCATCCGGGTCGCTCTGGAACGGCATGCGCATGGCGATGCCATCGGCCTTGGCCAGCGCGCCATCGAGTTCCGGCGCGGTGGAGGCGCCGGTCATCAGCTTGATCTGGAAGGGGTTGCCCTGGGCGTGCACCGCTTCGATGCGGCGGGCCAGTTCGACGGGAACGGCCTTGGGATACCCGGAGCCGGTAAAGCCGCTCATGGCCACGGTTTCACCGGGCTGGATCAGCGCGGCTGCGGCCTCGGCAGAGACCACGCGGTCACGGAGACGCGCGTTGGCGATGCGATCAACAGACATGACGACAGTGTTTCTGGGGGAAACCCGATTATCGGCCATCCTCATCCGTACGGGGGTTCTACCTTCGTGGAATGGCTTTTCCCCGCAGGGCTCACCCATACCCACCGGTTTTGTTTTGCAGTGCAGCGTGCAAAGTGCTTTCGCAGCCCGCACGATGGCCCTGCATCCCGACGTGGGGAGGGAGCAGAGCCCGCTGGCAGTTCGCTGCAAGCGGGCTTTTTTATGCCCGGCCGCCCAGTATGAATACGCAATAGCGGGGTCGGATCCCTTTTGCCGCAGGCAAAGGCTCTGACCCCATCCACGCTCCCGGTAGAGTCGAGCTTGCTCGACTGCCGTTGGGCGGCATGGGTGAAAGCCAGTCGAGCAAGCTCGACGCTACAGGCCCTTGGGGTCAGAGCCCTTCGCCCATGGCAAAGGGATCCGACCCCGGCCGGTCGATACAATCAGCCCATGACCCTCGCCCCCGCTGAACTGCCCGCCTCCCTGCAGCCCGTCGTCGACCGCGCGCTGTCGCGATTGACCCAGGCGCTGCCCGAGCCCGTCCCGGCCGAGCTGCAGCCGCTGCTGACCCGGCTGGCGGTGGCCAGCGACTTCGCGTTGGACACCCTGGTGCGGCAACCGGCATTGCTGGCGCAGCTGGTCGCCCCTGGTTGTCCGCCGATTCCCGCGCCGGTGCTCGACCCGGTGCAGCCCAGCGACTGGCCGGCGCAGCTGCGGCGCTGGCGCACCGCCATGTCCACGCGGCTGATCTGGCGCGACCTGGCCGGTCTGGACGACGTGGCGCAGACCCTGGCCGGCGCCACCACCCTGGCCGAGGATTGCCTGCGGCTGGCGCTGGACGCCCTGCAGCAGGAGTTCGCCCAGCGCCACGGCGTGGTTCGCGATGGCGAAGGCGCCCCGCAGCAGCTGGTGGTGTTCGGCCTGGGCAAGCTCGGCGGTGGCGAGCTCAACTTCAGTTCCGATATCGATCTGGTTTATGCGTATCCGCAGGGCGGCGAATCCGACGGCCCGCGCGCGCTGGCCGCCGAAGAGTACTTCGCCCGCCTCGGCCAGCGCCTGGCCAAGCTGCTGGACGAAACCACGGTCGATGGCTTCAGCCACCGCGTCGACCTGCGCCTGCGCCCGTTCGGCAGCGCTGGCCGCGTTGCGCTGTCATTCGCGGCGATGGACCAGTATTTCCAGCGCGAGGGCCGCGACTGGGAACGCTATGCCTGGTTGAAGGCGCGTGCAGTGGCCGGCGATATCGCTGCCGGTGAAGCGTGGCTGCAGACCCTGCGCCCGTTCGTGTACCGGCGTTATCTCGATTTCACCGCGCTCGATGGCCTGCGCGAGATGAAGGCGGCGATCACCGCCGAGGTCGCGCGCCGCGAACTGCATGAAGACATCAAGCGCGGTGCCGGTGGCATCCGCGAGATCGAGTTCCTGTGCCAGGCGCTGCAGCTGATCCGCGGCGGCCGCGAGCCGGCGCTGCGTGAGCGCCGCCTGCTGGTGGCGCTGGAGGCACTGGTGACCGCCGGACAGATCGCGCCGGAAGATGGCAGCGCGCTGCGCGAGGCCTATCTGTTCCTGCGCCGGCTGGAAAACCGCCTGCAGATGCTGCGCGACGCGCAGACCCACGTGCTGCCCAGCGATGCGCTGGACCGCGAACGCATCGCCATCGGCCTCGGCTACCCGGACTGGAACGTGCTGCGCGCGGCGCTGGCCGTGCAGCAGCAGCGGGTCAGTACCGAATTCGCCGCGCTGCTGGCACCGCGCAAGGGCCAGGCCGCGCCCGACGCGCTGGCCAACTACTGGCGCAGCCTGCCCGACGGCAGCGATGCACCGCTGCTGGCCGAAGCCGGTTTCCTCGATGCCAACGGCGCCGATCAATCGCTGCGCGATTTCGCCCAGGGCACCGGCGTGAAGTCATTGTCTGATGCCGCGCGTGCACGCCTGGACCGCGTGCTGCCGGCATTGCTGCATGCGGCCACGCGCTCGCCGCAACCGGACGCAGCGCTCAAGCGCGTGCTCGGCCTGCTGCAGGCGGTGCTGCGCCGGACCAGTTATCTGGCGTTGCTGGACGAACAGCCGAGCGCGTTGGCCCGGCTGGTGGACGTGCTGGCGCGCAGCGCACTGCTGGCCGAACGGCTGGCGGCGTATCCGCTGCTGCTGGATGAACTGCTGGACGTGCGCGTGTCCGGGCCGATGCCGGATGCGGACGGCATGCTGGCCGAGTGCCGGCAGGTGCTCACGGTGGAAGATCCCGAATCCGCGCTGCGCTGGCTCAACGAGACGCGGCTGGCGCTCAGCTTCCGCATGGCGATGGCCACGCTGGACGGCCGTCAGGGCGCGGTGGACAGCACCCGGCAACTGGCCGAGCTGGCACAGGCTGTGGTGATCACGGTGTTGGCGATGGCCGAAGCGGACATGCGCGCCGCGCACGGCGAGATTCCCGGCGGGCGTTTCGTGATCATCGGCTATGGCAGCCTGGGTGGTCTTGAACTGGGCTTCGGCTCCGATCTGGACCTGGTGTTCCTGCACGACAATCCGGCCGGCGTGGACGCCAGCGATGGCGCACGGCCGCTGGAGCCAGGGCGCTGGTATGCGCGCCTGGCGCAGAAGGTGATGGCCCTGCTCGGCGCGGTCACCGCTGCCGGGCGCCTGTACGACATCGACGTGCGTCTGCGCCCGGATGGCGGCAAGGGTTCGCTGGTGTCTTCGCTGGCCAGCTACACCGAGTATCAGCGCGAACGCGCCTGGACCTGGGAACACCAGGCGCTGGTGCGTGCGCGTGGTGTGGCCGGTGATGCCAGCCTGCTGGCCGACTTCGAACAGGTGCGCGCGCAGACGTTGGGTCGCGAACGCGATCAGGCGACGTTGTTTGCCGATGTGTTGAAGATGCGCGGCCGCATGCGCACCGAGCTGGACCGCAGTGATGCCGCGCGGCTGGACCTGAAGCAGGGCGCCGGTGGCGTGGTGGACCTGGAATTCCTGCTGCAGACCGGCGTGCTGGCGCGCAGTGCGCAGCATGCGGCGCTGCTGCAGCCGCGTGATACGCCATCATTGATCGATGCATTGGCCGTTGCCGGCTTCCTGCCCGCTGACACCGCATTGGCGCTGCACAGCGCACACGCCGCGCTGCTGGAGGTCGGATTGGCCTGCACGCTGGATCGGCGGCCGCGTTTGGCAGCGACCACCCCGGCCATTGAAGAGGCCTGCGCGGCGATCACTTCGGCGTGCGTTGAAGCGAAGTTGCCGTTCGCCTGACTGGCAGCGATGGCTGCGCAATGGCCTGCTTCTGGTGAATGCCAACCTTGGTTGGTACAGGCCATCAGGGTTCATGACCCTGGCAACAGCGTGCCGACCAACGGTCGGCACCCACCGAATCATTTCTCCCACCGAATCAATGGCCGTGCCGATGACCCGCTCTTGGTAGGTGCCAACCTTGGTTGGCACAGGCCCATCAGTGTTCATGACCCCGGCAACAGCGTGCCAACCAAGGTTGGCACCTACCAGGGAAACTGCGGTCAGCCGGCGGCGCGCAGCGGCGCCATCTTCCACAGCAGCGCGCGGAACGGGGCCAGCAGGCACACGCCGATCGCCAGCTTCACCGCCAGGTCGCCGGCGGCCCAGCTCACCCACGGCAGCGTCGAACCGGCAAACGCGATCGACCAGAAGATCGTGGTGTCCACCGTCGCGCTGCAGGTGGTGGCCACCATCGGCGCGCGCCACCAGCTGCCACGGCGCAGGCGGTCGAACACGGTGATGTCCAGCAGCTGCGCCACGATGAACGCAGAGCACGAGGCAATGGCAATACGTGGCGTGGCCACCCACACCGACAACACCACCGCCACCAGGAAACCGATCCACGCCACGCGGCGTGCCGGGCCCGGGCCGAAGCGGCGGTTGATCAGGTTGCTGACCAAAAACGCCACCGGATAGCTGAAGGCACCCCAGGTCAGCCAGTCGTTGATCGGGTACTGCACCAGCACGTTCGACAGCAGCACCACCGCGCCCATCGCCAGTACCGCCAGCACCAGGGCGCGCGGGGTCAGCGGGGCAAAGACAGGGGCAGGACGCACGGACATGGCGAGCCAGGGGGACAAGGGGAATCGCCCATTATCCGCCCGGCCCGCGGCAAAGCCAAAACCGGCCGTTCAGCTTTACAGCGCTTCGCTCATCACATCGCCGGCGGCGTAGGCGGTGGGCACGTAGGCAAGCGTCTGGCCCTGGGCACCCTTCACGTTCCAGCCGGCGCCGGCCGGGGTCGGCTCGAAGCGCACCTGCTGGCCAACCACGAAGGCCGCCGTCGGGTCCTGGTCCTTCGGCGTAACCGGCCAGTGCAGGGTGGCAGTCTGGTCGGCCTTGTCGGGCACCTGCAACTGCACCTTGCGCTCGCCCTGCGGCGTGGTCTCCACCTTTTTCACCTCCATCGGCGGCAGCGGCACCGCCTTGGTGCGGGTGGCCTTGCCGTGGCGCTCGCTGGCCTCGAACGGCGCCTTGGACAGCTCGGACAGGCCCATCGAGGCCGCCAGCGGCAACGACAGCACCACGAACGAAGTGACGATCACGCTGGCCTGGCTGCTGTTCAACTGCGGCGCAGCGCCGGCATGGACGGTGGGCACCAGCAGTGCGGACAGCAGCAGGGCGGACGCGGGAACACGCAGGCAACGGAACATGCAGACCTCCAGGGAGCGAGGGAAAAGAGGGATTCAGGGCGCGGCGGCGGCAGCACCGGCCACCGGCACATGGGCGATCACCAGTTCCTGCTGCAGCTGGCTGCGTTGGTGCAGGAAGTCGAACACCGATTCCACCGTCACCACCGAGTAGTTGCCGGAGATGCGTTCACCGGCGGGGTGGTCGGTGGTGGTGGCGTTGGCCACGAACAGGCGCGCACCCACGCGCTTGCCCAGGCCGATATGCAGCACGCTGGGCTGGTACTTGTGCTGGCGCAGCCACTGCTGGGCCTGTTCGCGCTTGACGATGGCCGGCGCGCCGTCGGCCTGTGCCATCGCTGCGGCCAGCACTTCCAGCACCCACTGGTTGGAGTTCTGGTAATCGGTGGCGAACGGGTAGGCCACCACGTTGTACCTGGTTTCGTGCAGCGCCTTGGGCTGGATCGACGGCGCGGCCAGCATCGCCTTCAGTGCCGCACGCAACGCCGGCGAAGGAATGCCGATGCGCACATCGGTATGCCCCGCGCTTTCACCGACGAAGTTGCCCAGGCCTTCGTGGTACAGCTGCGAGCTGTCGGTCTTGCAGCGGTTGAGCAGGTGCATCGCGCGCCAGCGGCCGTCGTCTTCGCGCAGCAGGAAGGCCAGATGGCTGTGGCGCAGGCCGTAACGGCTCAGGTCCTGGCCACCGCGCGCGGCCACCACCACGTCCACCTCGGGCAGCGCGTCCAGGCGTTCGGCGGTGGTCCAGGCAACGTCCAGCATCGCCGCCTGCGACGCCACGCTGGGGTAGCGCTCGCGGCACTCGGTGCTGTTGGCCCAGGCGGGTGTGGTTGCCAGCAGGCTGGCGAACAGCAGCGCGGCGCGGGGCAGGCGATAGAAACGATCCATGTCGGTACCTTCAACGGCGGTCAGGGCCGCGCGCTGATCATACGCCGGTCAGCGCAGCGGGCGGTCCACACCCTTGCGCTTGAGCTCGCGGTCGCAGGCCTCGCTGATCGGTGCCACCGGCAGTGGCGGGCGCTCGTCGCGCGGATTGCGCAGCGCCGGCTGCTCGCGGTACGCATCCAGCTGCTGCTGGCACTGGTAGGAAATCGGGTCCAGCTCGGTGGGCGCGGTGGAGCACGCGGCGAGCAGGGCCAGCGGCAGCAGAAGCAGGGTACGCATGGGGACATCCGGTCCGATGGGGGAAGTTGGACTCTAACCGTGCGGCCCGATCGAGATGTTCAAAAATCGCTGGGCGAACAGGTGGTGCCGGCCAGCGGCCGGCACTACCGTAGTGCCAGGCGCTGCTTTACCTCCGCGGCAATCCGCGTGGTCTCGCGCAAAGGTTCGATGCGCTCGTACTGCCAATCCAGCCACTTCGGCTGCAAGCGCCCGCGCTCGCGCAACTGCTGCTGGAAGCGCGCCAGCCGCCCTTGCACGGTGTCGGCCAGCGCCACCATCACCGGCATGCGCGTGGCGCAGGCTTCAGAGAGCAGGTTCACCGAATCGGGCGATACCACCACGCGGTTGGCCCAGCCGAGCAGGCCGCCATACGGATTCACCCCGTCGCCGCCATCGCCCCAGATCACGTGCGGCAGGTCGGCGAAGGTCGCGCGCAGGATCTCGGCCAGCGCCGGCGGGGTGCGTCGCGAGGTGGTGGCCAGCAGGCTGCCGCCTTCGCTGCGGATCTGCTCGGCCAGGGCGCGGAACACACCGACCATCGCGGTCTCGTCCCACGGTGCCAGCGGCGTCGGGCCGCCCACCAGCAGCGCGGTGCGCGGGCCGGGCAGGGTGCTGAAGCCGGCGAACGCGGCGCGGCCCCAGGCCAGCCAGTCATCGTCCACCGGGTTGAGGCTGCCGAGCAGGGTCAGCACGTTGCTGCCGCGCAGGCGGTCGTGCTCGGGCACCACCACCACATCCCAGTGGCGCGCGCCCAGGCGCGGGTCAAGAATCTGCACCACCTGGCTGCCGCGTGCACGCAGCACGCGCAGGGCACCGGCGGCCTGGCGGCCACAGCCGATTGCCAATGCCGGCGGGTCGGCAGCCAGTGTCGCCAATGCCTCGCCATAGCCGTTCACTTCACCGGGCAGGCGCCGTGGTGACAGCCAGCGCCACGGTGCACGCGGCTGCAGGAGCAGCGGCCGATGGGTGCCCTGGCGCAGCGCCGAGGCCAGCGCGACCGCCTGGCGGACATTGCCCGCGCGGCCGTCGGTGACCGTCCAGGGCGCGCTCGATCGTTTCACCATTGGCATTAATTCGTTTCAGCCCTGCTGGGTGTTGCAACAGTCGCGACACTCTACACTGCGGCTCGTCGATTCGCCCCGCGCCGCCCGCGGGCACTGACTTCCCTTAGCCGCCCTGGAGATCCACCGATGTCCCACGCGCTTGACGCTGCCGCCCTGGACCAGCTGTTCCGTACCGCCCGCACCCAGAACGCCTTCCTCGACAAGCCGGTGTCCGACAGCCTGCTGCAGGAACTGTACGAGCTGGTGAAGTGGGGCCCGACCGCAGCCAACACCACCCCGGCCCGCTTCGTCTTCGTGAAGTCGGCCGAGGCCAAGGCCAAGCTGGCCCCGGCCCTGTCCGAAGGCAACCACGACAAGACCATGGCCGCCCCGGTCACCGTCATCATCGGTTTCGACCTGGATTTCCACGAGAAGCTGCCGTACCTGTTCCCGCACACCGATGCCAAGGCCTGGTTCGAGGGCCCGCGTGAAGGCCGCCACGAAGCCGCCATCCGCAACGGCAGCCTGCAGGGCGCCTACCTGATCCTGGCCGCGCGCGCGCTGGGCCTGGATGCCGGCCCGATGTCCGGCTTCGACAATGCCAAGGTGGACGAGGCGTTCTTCGCCGGCACCGCCATCAAGTCGAATTTCCTGGTCAACCTGGGTTACGGTGACTCGGCGGGCCTGTTCCCGCGTCTGCCGCGCCTGTCGTTCGACGAAGCGGCGCGCATCGCGTAAGTCGCTGTATCGGTTTCGGGCCCGCCGTTGCTCGGCGGGCTCTTGCTGCACCGTGTACCCACCCTACGATCCGGAGAGTTCCTCAGATGAGCGCCACCCGTAAACTGCTGCTGCCGCTGGCCCTGACCCTGGCCATCGCCGCCTGCTCCAAGCCGGCCGACACCGCTGCCCCGGCCGCTGACGCTGCTGCCCCGGCCACCACCGAACAGGCCGCTGCCCCGGCTGCTGCGGCCGCCGATGCTGCCGCTGCCGCCCCGGCCGCCGAAGCGATCAAGATCGCCTCGGGCACCTACAAGCTGGACCCGAGCCACACCGACGTGCTGGCCCAGTGGAGCCACTTCGGCTTCTCCAACCCCAGCGCGCACTTCGGCAACGTGGAAGGCACCCTGGTGTACAACGCCGAAGACGTGACCAAGTCCACCGTGGAAGTGAAGCTGCCGCTGAGCGGCCTGAACAGCTTCACCGCCAAGTTCGACGAGCACCTGAAGAGCGCCGACTTCTTCGACGCCGCCAAGTTTGCTGATGCCACCTTCAAGAGCACCAAGGTGGAAGCGGCGGGCACCAACAAGCTGACCGTCACCGGCGACCTGACCATCAAGGGCATCACCAAGCCGGTCACCCTGGACGTCACCGTCAACGGCGGCGGCGAGCACCCGATGGCCAAGGTTCCGGCCGCCGGCTTCGATGCCACCACCACGCTGAAGCGCAGCGATTTCGGCGTCGGCGCCTATGCTCCGAACGTCAGCGATGAAGTGAAGATCCGCATCACCACCGAAGCCACTGGCGAAAAGCCGGCGGCTTGATGCACCCCGCTCACTCGTCGTGAGAAGGCAGAAGGCCCGCTGAAAAGCGGGCCTTCTTTGGGTTCTGGTAGAGCCGGCCGCTGGCCGGCTGCATGCGAGGTGCCCGATGCTGATGGGGTTGCCGGCCAGCGGCCGGCACTACCCGGTAGGTGCGGACCTGCATCTGGTGGGTGCGGACCGTTGGTCCGCACGATCCCTCAGCGCAGCGCGCCCATCCACGCCACGCACGCTTCGCTCGGGCTCTGCTTGGCCTTCACCGTCAGCCCGCTCACGCGCACGAAGGTCTGCGCTGCCTGCGCCACCACCTGGCGGGCGATCAACGCCGCCTGCTTGGTCGCGGCCTGCTGCTTGCGCAGCTGCACGATGTGCACCGACGGGCGGCCCACCGGCGCGTACTTCTGGTCGCGACGCAGCACGTCGGCCACCTGCGCCACTTCGAACTCGGCCTGCAGGTAGCGGTGCTGCGCCTCCACCAGGTCGCGCAGCGGCGCGCGCAGCGCGGCGGTGTCGGTGAACGCGGCCAGCGCTGTGTCGCAGGCGGCATCATCGGCGAAACGGGTACGCAGCGCGTCCACGCTGGCCAGGGTCAGTTTGGCCATGTGGGCCTCGTTGCTGCAGGAAAGGAGCGCGATTGTCGCATTGCTTGCCGGCCCCTGCGTTGATCCGGGGTACTTTCGGCCTTCGTTGGATGGGGGGCGGGGCGCCGCCTCTGTAGCGCCGAGCCGATGCTCGGCTCATCCCGCGTAGCGCGGGGGATGGATCAATGGTGGCTGGGAGAGCAGCCGAGCGTGGGCTCGGCTCTACAATGAGCCGCTGTTTCATTCACGGAAGAACGACCCATGCAGGACGCGCAGTACTGGTTGAACGAATTCTGGGCCGGGTTGAGCGTGCTCGATCTGGCCTTGGGCAGCGTGCTGGGCACGTTGCTGGGGCTCATCGCCGGCCTGGCCGTGTGGTATGGCCTGCGCCGCCGCGGCTGGCTGCAGCGGCGCAAGCGCTGGCATCACTGGCTGCTGGCCAGCTACATGGTGCTGCTGCCGCTGGCCACCGCCTTCTTCGGTCTGCAGCTGGGCTTCACCGCCGGTGCGCACCGCGCGCTGTTCAAGCAGCTGGACCATTTCCAGCCGCACCTGCAGACCCTGGTGGCCGAATGGAGCCACGGCTTCACCGATTCGCTGGACGACCCGCGCATGCGCGAGGCGCTACGCAGCCAGGGCACGGTGGGCGATGTGGCCGATGCGGTGGCCTCGGCCTACCTCAGCGAGCACCCGCTGCCGGCGCTGGACCGCCTGGGTGACGGCGTACTGGCACGTGCCACGGGCTGGGTGATCGGCAAGGTGCGCGAAGGCGTGCTGCGTGGCCTGGTGGAAGACACGCTGGTGGACAAAGCGGGCGCACTGGGCGTGGAGCCGAAGGTGGTGCGCGAGGCGCTGACCATGCACGTGGACGAGCTGCTGCACACCCGAGGCGTGCTGCGCCTGGTGAAGGCGCAGATCAACGGCATGATGCCCGGCGTGTACTTCGGGCTGCTGCTGCCGTGGCTGTTGATCCTGCTGCTGGTGGCGCTGGAGATCTGGGCCGCGCACCGGTTCGGATGGACGCGGAAGGCGGCGACCGACGTGGTAGTGCCGGCCGCTGGCCGGCAGCTGCAGGTTCCTGCCGAAGGTTCATGAGGTTGCCGGCCAGCGGCCGGCACTACCTGCCGTAGAGCGTGCGGACCAACGGTCCGCACCCACCGAGGAAGGTGCGTCAAGGGCGTGCGGGCCAACGGTCCGCACCTGCCCAGGTGCATGCGGTCAATCGCCGTCGGTTTCGTCGGGGTGGGCCTTCCAGTAGCCGGTGGAACGGATCCAGTCGCGTGGCACGCCCAGGTGGCCTTCGATGAACTTGCGCATCATCCGCGCGCGGCGCGATTCGGTGGCGATCCAGTAGAAGGCATCGCCGTCCGGCGCCTCGAAGTCGGTCAGCATGTCCTCCAGCAGCGTGCTGCTGGCGGCCGGGAAGCCGTTGCGCTCCAGCCAGTGGATGCGCACGTTCTCGTACTGCGGCAGGTCCTGGCGTTCGGCTTCATCGCTCACTTCGATGTAGGCCTGCACCTCGGCGCCGTCGGGCAGCACGTCCAGCCAGCGGGCGATGGCCGGCAGCGCGGTCTCATCGCCAATCAGCACATAGGCGTCGTAGCTGTCGGACACCACGAACGAGCCGCGCGGGCCGCCGATCACCAGCGCGTCGCCGGGCTGCGCGCGCTCGGCCCACGGCCCGGCAATGCCCTGGTCGTGCAGCACGAAGTCGATGGCCAGCTCGCCGGTCTCGTGGTCCCACCAGCGCGGGGTGTAGTCGCGGGCGGGCGAGGGCTCCTTGCCCTCCGGGTAGCTGCGGCCTTCGGCGGTCAGCACCGGCAGCACCATCTCGCCGGCGGCATTGGGGAAGAACAGCTTGATGTGGTCGTCGGCGCCGGGCGAATCGAAACCGGCCAGGTCGTCGCCGCCCAGCACGATGCGGCGCATGTGCGGGGTGACTTCTTCAGTGCGCAGCACGGTCAGTTCACGGAAGCGCACATCCAGGCGCAGGCGCGTGTTGTTGTGTTCGGTCATGGGGATACCTGTAAAGGTGTCGCGCGGGGGCGCGCGGCATGGGGGAGGACCTGGCTGGAATCAGTCTGGCTGGGTCGTTGAAAGCGGTGGTTGCTCGTTACCGGCAGTCCCGTTGAGCAGGGCCGAGGCCCGGGTCAGCAGTGCGGCCACTTCGTCCGCCTCACCCTCGGCCCAGCGGCCGTGGTGGTGCACCAGCGCCCGCTTGAACTCGCGCAGGGCGCTGGCCAACGGCGGCGGCAGCGAGGCCTTGGTGATCTCGCGGGCGCGGTCGAAGGCGCGTCGCTGCGCCAGCCGTACCTGGGTGCGCTGCACCTTCAGCTCGAACTCGCCGGCGGCGGTGATGCGGAAGATCCGCTTGCCGTCCACTTCCTCGGCCTCGATCCAGCCGGCCTGCTCGAAGCTGGCCAGCAGCGGGTACATGGTGCCGGCGCTGGGCGTGTAGGCCTGCATGAACTGGTTGCTGATCAGCTGCATCAGCTCGTAGCCGTGGCGTGGCTGCTCGCCGATCAGGGCCAGCACCAGCAGGCGCAGGTCACCACGGCTGAGCACCCGCGGCTGGCCGTTGCGGCGCGGCACCGCCGAATCGGTGGAACGGGCTCGGGGAGAAGGGGAACGGCTCATTTCGATATATCGGTAAACGAGTGTGCAAACGATATATCGATATGTTGAAAGCGACAACACTCGATCCGGCCACAAGCAGGGCTGATTTGGGCCACGGCCGGCCACGCGGACGGCAAAAGGGGCGCCCCTTGCGAGGCGCCCCGGGCACTGCTGTGGAAGGGAGCCAGGCCGCGAAGGGCCCCACTCGCCTCCACCGTGATGCCGTGCTGGGGGCCGATCCAGAGGCAGGCGCGACATGTTGGCGGCGGTTCAGCGCCCGCCCCGCGCACCGCCCCGCACCGTGGTCGGCCGTGCCCCACAACCGTCATCGGCAGCGGTAACACTGCGTCCTGCACATGGGCGCAGCGGCCCGTAAGCGACAGCCCACGCAGCCGCCAAGGCCCGTCGCAGGGCCATCAAGGGCGCTTGCAAGCCCCTTGCGGACACTGGCCGCTTGCGTCCATACGCCAGCGTAGCCAAGTGACGAAAGCCCTTGGTGCGCTACACTTTGCGGTCTAGAAATCTATACAACAGTCGCGCGCGTGCGTGCGGTTATGGGAGCGCTAATGAACTGGTTGAACGAGGTGCTGAACAACGACCCGAATCCTGTGGAAACCCAGGAGTGGATCGAGTCGTTGAAGGCCGTTATTGATGTCGAGGGCTCCGAGCGCGCGCATCAGCTGCTGGAAGGCATGGTGGAGCTGACCCGTCGTTCGGGCGCCTACCTGCCGTTCTCTCCCACCACCGAGTACGTCAACACCATCGAGCCGCAGCTCGAGGCCAAGAGCCCGGGCAATGCCGAGCTGGAATGGCGCATCCGTTCGATCATCCGCTGGAACGCGATGGCCACCGTGGTGCGCGCCAACCGCAAGCCGGGTGACCTGGGCGGCCACATCGCCTCGTTCGCCTCCGGCGCAACCCTGTACGACGTGGGCTTCAACCACTTCTGGCGCGCACCGAGCGAAAGCCACCCGGGCGACCTGCTGTTCATCCAGGGCCACAGCGCCCCGGGCATCTACGCGCGTTCCTTCCTGGAAGGCCGCATCAGCGAAGAGCAGCTGGACAAGTTCCGCATGGAAGTGGACGGCGGTGGCCTGTCCTCGTACCCGCACCCGTGGCTGATGCCCGATTACTGGCAGACCCCGACCGTGTCGATGGGCCTGGGCCCGCTGGCCGCCATCTACCAGGCGCAGTTCATGCGCTACCTGGAAAACCGTGGCCTGATCGAGAAGTCCGACCGCAAGGTGTGGTGCTTCATCGGCGACGGCGAGAGCGACGAGCCGGAAACCCTGGGTGCCATCGCGCTGGCCGGCCGTGAAGGCCTGGACAACCTGATCTTCGTGGTGAACTGCAACCTGCAGCGCCTCGATGGCCCGGTGCGCGGCAACGGCAAGATCATCCAGGAACTGGAAGGCGTGTTCCGTGGCGGCGGCTGGAACGTGATCAAGCTGCTGTGGGGCGGTTACTGGGATGCCCTGCTGGCCAAGGACAGCGACGGCGTGCTGAAGAAGCTGATGATGGAAACCGTCGACGGCGAATACCAGAACTGCAAGGCCTTCGGCGGTGCGTATACCCGCGAGCATTTCTTCGGCAAGTACCCGGAAACCGCTGCGATGGTTGCCGGCCTCAGCGACGACGACATCTGGCGCCTGAACCGTGGTGGCCACGACCCGCACAAGGTGTACGCCGCCTACCACCAGGCCGTGAACACCAAGGGCATGCCGACCGTCATCCTGGCCAAGACCGTGAAGGGTTACGGCATGGGCAGCGCCGGTGAAGCGCTGAACCCGACCCACCAGACCAAGAAGCTGGACGACGATGCGGTGCGCCACTTCCGCGACCGCTTCAACATTCCGGTGACCGACGCGCAGCTGGCCGACGGCCAGGTGCCGTTCTACCACCCGGGCCCGGATTCGCCGGAAGTGCAGTACCTGCAGGAACGCCGTGCCGCGCTGGGCGGCTACCTGCCGCAGCGCCGCCGCAAGGCCGACAAGACCTTCGTGGCGCCGAAGCTGGAAGCCTACGACCGCCTGCTGAAGAGCAGCGGCGAGCGCAGCTACTCCACCACCATGGCGTTCGTGCAGAGCCTGAACATCACCCTGCGTGACAAGGAACTGGGCCCGCACATCGTGCCGATCGTGGCCGACGAAGCCCGTACCTTCGGTATGGAAGGCCTGTTCCGCCAGATCGGCATCTACGCGCCGTTCGGCCAGAAGTACAAGCCGGTCGACGCGGACCAGCTGATGTTCTACCGCGAAGACCAGAGCGGCCAGGTGCTGCAGCAGGGCATCAGCGAGCCGGGTGCGATCAGCTCGTGGATGGCGGCCGGTACCAGCTACTCGGTCAGCAACGTGCCGATGCTGCCGTTCTACATCTACTATTCGATGTTCGGCTTCCAGCGCGTGGGCGACATCGCCTGGCAGGCGGCGGATATGCGTACCCGCGGCTTCCTGCTGGGTGGCACCGCCGGCCGCACCACGCTGAACGGTGAAGGCCTGCAGCACGAAGATGGCTTCAGCCATCTGGTGGCCGGTGGCATTCCGAACGTGCGCAGCTACGACCCGACCTTCGGCTTCGAAGTGACCGTGGTGCTGCAGCACGGCACCAAGCGCATGATGGAAGACCAGGTGGACGAGTATTACTACGTCACCCTGATGAACGAGAACTACACCCACCCGGAAATGCCGGAAGGCGCGGCCGAAGGCATCGTCAAGGGCATGTACCTGCTGACCGACGCCGGCAAGCCGAAGAAGGGCGAGCTGCGCGTGCAGCTGCTGGGTTCGGGCACCATCCTGCGCGAAGCCATTGCCGCGGCCGAGCTGCTGGACAAGGACTTCGGCGTGACCGCCGATATCTGGAGCTGCCCGAGCTTCAACGAACTGCGTCGCGATGGTTTCGACGTGGAACGTGCCAACCGCCTGCATCCGGAAGGTGAGCAGCGCAAGGCCTACGTGACCGAGCTGCTGGAAGGCCGCCAGGGCCCGGCGATTGCCGCCACCGACTACGTGCGTGCGTATGCGGACCAGATTCGTGCGTTCGTGCCGATGTCGTACACCGTGTTGGGTGCGGATGGTTTCGGCCGTTCGGATACGCGTGCGAACCTGCGTCGGTTCTTTGAAGTGGATCGGTACTACATCGCGCATGCCGCGATTGCGGCGCTGGCGAAGGAAGGGAAGATGACCGCGAAGGATGTGGCCCGGGCGATCAAGCAGTACAAGATTGATCCGGAGAAGGCTAATCCTGTTGGGGTTTGATTTCAGAGCAGGTACTGTCTGTATGAAAGGAAAGAGGCGGCCTTGTGCCGCCTCTTTCACATATCAATCTGTCGTTGTTCCAAACGAGAGTCAAACCAAAATAGGAGTGCAAAGGCAATGAATGCTCGTAAAGTGTCCCACCGTCTGTCTGCAGATGAAGAGGTTCCAGAGCTCGGGGACGAAGTTCGCTATGCAATTAGCCTTGTTCGCCAAGGCGCGCATCGCTTCTACACATTGACAATGCCTTCGAACGTTCTGGCTGCATGCTGCTACGCGACATCTAAGGACGAAGATCCTGTCCACGGATTTCAGCGTGTGTTGAACGACAAGCGAGCGCAAGAAATTGCTGACTACATTGACGAGGGAGGGACGATTCCTAGCTCAGTGGTTCTTTCCGCTCAAGCTATCTCAGAGTTCCGCAGCGTCGATCGCTCGAAGACTGCTGCGTTCAAGTTCGGGCCCCATGCGTTTCTTATTCTGGATGGCCAGCATCGTGTGTTTGGCTTTTCAAAGGCAAAAACAACTCTGAGAGTTCCCGTTGTTGTTTACGATGACTTGACGACGGAGCAAGAGGCGCAGTTGTTTATTGATATAAATACGAAGCAGCGCCCTGTACCGAAAGAGCTTCTTCTTGCAATCAAGGGTCTTGCCAGAAAGGAAAGCGACCTGGAGGCGACCCTCAGTCAAATATTTGATCTATTCCATTCCAGTCCCAGTAGCGCACTTTTCGGCTGGACGAGCTCTACCAAGAGAGCGGTTCAGAAAATCGATCGAGTGACGTTCAATGCCGGTCTGCGCCAGCATCTTGAAATGTTTAGAGAGAAGGATATCTCATTCATATATGAGACATTCAACTCGTATCTTCAGGCGGTGGTTTCTGGCCTGCGCGCAAAGGGAGTCGAATCCGCGATCGCAAAGAAAACAACATTTCGAGCGTTCATGGTTATCTTTCCTGATGTTGTTCAGAGAGTGCAGGATAAATACAAATCAAAGTACTCGGCTGACAATTTCTCGAGTGTCTTGTCTCAAGTCTTTGATCTGGCTTCTCAGACCTTCACTAGTCCCAAAAGTACGATTTTGGATCTGTCATCTGATATGAAGAAGCGTCTCAAGACCGGTCTCAAAATATGAAATCCCTGCCTAGAATGGCAAGAGAAATGTGGTTGTCGGGACTGACAAGAAAGAATTTCACAACATCTGTGGGGACGCGCGAATGGATCTTGCGTTGTGACTGGGTGTTTGCGGAAGACTTGAAAAAGAACAGAATCAAGTTTATTCCAAGCATTTTTGACGAGTACGCGCAATCTTCACTCTATGACGCGGTGTCTTTAGCTATCGCTGCATTTGAGAGTGTCGCATCCTTCTCGAATGACAAGAAGAAGCTTGGGGATAAGCAGTGTGCCTGGAGGAGTATTTCTCTGTACTATGCCGCGTATTTTGCGGCAAATTCCATAATGCGGCTTGCAGGGTATGCTTGCACGAACATGTCTGCAGTTGAGTGCGCCTCAATCAATGAGTTCGCTCGTTTAATGGGGTGCGGTGGGGAGGTGGATTCAAGGAGACTGGGGAACGGGATTTACTATGTCCGACCGGGAGCATCTTCATCTGCGCCAATTTCTATGGATATTCTAAAGGGAAGTGGTGGTGTCCATATTCAATTTTGGATTGGCTTCTCTCGATTTTTGGCTGATTTGCGTACATCGATAAAGAAGAGTGGTGCTGTGAAATTCGAGAAGGATGCCGCTTTGGAGGAGGCCGATCAGTTGTCTGCTGCGCTTTCTTTTGGTTCCTCGATCAATGGTGCGTGGCTTTCAGAGATTAGAAACTCGGTGAACTATAGGTTCTCGTACGGGGCGTGGTATCCCTATGACGGGAGCCAGGTCACATTGAGTGAGATTTCGGCGATAATGAGCTCTGCCGTAGCTGGCAACAGGGTGAGCATCCCTCAGGTTTCAGTAAAAATGCCAGAAATAATTAGAGCTGCACACCTGTCTGCGGTGCTGGTGTCATGGCTTAGAGATTCTATGAATGTTATCTCTGAATCATCATCGGGGAGAAAAAGAAGTTGATTGATGAAGGGGCGCTTGCGATGTTGTTGCGGTGAAAGTGCGGAGGTGACCGAATAGAATTATCCTGTTGAGGATAGATCTTTCTAAATCACCAACCCGTGGTCGTAGTGCTCGTTCTCTTTATAGATAATTACGTACCCGGGAAGGGCCGTTATCTGCCAATCAGGCCCGAGTGCGCGGGAGATGCATTTCAGTATGGATCTAACGGTCTGCGATCCGTGATGAAGTTCGACGCCGGCACTGGAGAGGTCCGCATGCGGCCGCTTCGAGCCCGGGGATGTCGTCTCAAATCTGATTGTGTACGGCAACTTTTCCTTAAGTTCCGCCAATATGGCGGCCGCTGTCATATAGTTTTGCGAGCCGACGGATACCCTCCAATCCAGATTGATTGGGTGGAAATAATCGAAGTGATCATTCTTGAGTTTAGAGTGGTCGCGCTTTCTTCCGGGGTCATTTGAGCCGAATCCACTATTATTCCAGGCGAGCGCCCCTTGCTCAGTCCGATAGTGCCTAATTAAGGCTCCCTCTAAGTCCATTGCGGTGAAAACATAGATCCGTACGGCCTTAAAAGAAACGTCTCTTGGATTTAGGTTCAATCGAGAACTAATCTTCTCGCAGTGCCTAAGAAGCCGCTTGCGCAGTCCGGCTTCGTTGTCTGTCTTCCCAACATAGACGAGCTTTCCTCGATGATAGAGCTGATACACACCCTGTCCGTCGGCAAGGGACGTTACGTACTCTTGGCTGAGCGGTGCTGCGCTCATTCGTGCGAATAGCTCAACCAACTCCCTTAAAAGAGCTGCTGGCAGGTCGAACTCGAGGTCTCGGAAGTATTGCATGCAATTGGACGTAGCATCGGAGACTACAGGTTAACTCCGATGCCAAGTCAATTGCGACATGTCAATTTATTGGCACGGCGCCGCTCCTACTCGCCTTCCGCTTCAATGAACTTATCCGAAAGGCACGACGGCAAAATGCGAAGATAGGTAGTGGCGTCCTCAGCGACTCTGGACGGAGACTCGGGTCGCTCTGCTAGGCGCTGTGCCCATTCGCGCCCTGGATGCAGGACATCCCAGCGAGGGCGCATCCCAGCATGCCGTCCCTTGCCAGGATTATGGTTTCCAAATCCATCAATCAGTGAATTCCACACAGGTGTGAATCGCGAGATGATTAGGGACTCGCCGAGTGGAATCCAGATGTCATCGACAACGAGGAATCGGCAGAAGAAGTCCTCGATACTCAGGTTCGTCGCGGCCTTGATGCTGTCCGCGTGCTCCTTAAGTCTCTTAAAGAGCACCTTGCCAGGCGGAACGTCGGAGCCTGCACCCATGCGAGCGCCGGCTGGGACGGCCTTCCCCACATAGATGGGCAACATGAACTTGCCGTCGTTGTTGAGCCGAGTAATCTGTTCGTAAGCCTCGAAGTCGCCCGTGTAGTAGATGGCATAAATGCCCGCGCCATCGAACGGCGATAGCTCGCCGAGGGGGTGCACTTCCTTGGTCAGCAATGCCTCGGCAACGCTCGCGCCAAGGTTCTTCTTATCCAGTGGATTGAACGGAATTACTTTGGCCGTCATGCGCGCTTTCTTTTGGTGTTTGCTTCATTCTTGGCGATTTGCGATAGTCCCGCAATCGCGAGCTGCTCCGCAACACTTGCCGCGACGCGCTGCCCCAGCAGTACGGGGACTGCATTCCCAAGCTGCCGCATGGTTTCCGACCAGCTGCCATGGAACTGGAATCCATCGGGGAACGTCTGGATTCGAGCGCTCTCTCTAATGGTGAAGTAGCGAACCGAGCCGTCATCCTTCACCAACATGTTCTCTCCGCCTGGCACGCCATGACCGCCGGCCTTAAGCGTCTTTGCCGGCAAATCGAGTGGACTGCCAGTGTGACCCGGGTAAGAGCGTGCACCGGCCTGATAGACGTGGTTCGCAAACTTCTTTGCTTCGCGACCTTCCGGGTCTGGAAGCCCCTGCAGTGCATCTCGAACAGTTCGCCATGCCTGCGTCGGCAGCATCGTACGGAACTGCTGCAATTTAGCGACCCGAGCCGCCAGTTTTGCGGGCATCTTGGGCTGACGTATGCCGTGACGCTTCCAGTAGACCCCGGTCACCCATTGATCATGCAGAAGAGCATCGTAGCTATGGGTCTCATGCGGGAACGACCATTCCACGCCAAGATCGTCTCTGAAGCCCACCAAGAACACACGCTCACGCTTCTGCGGTACGCCGAAGTTCGCGGCATTTACCAGCGTAGGGATGACATTGTAAGTGTGTCCCTTGCCCTTCCGCTTGCCCGATGTCTTCTCGATCTGAAGGCGCGCGAGGTGATCTGACCAGTCCTCATCCTTGCGAGGAGGAACATCTGGGAACTCCAACTGCAGTTGAATGTAATGGAAGTAGTTCGCGAACTTGGCGCGAGTCAGCCCCTTCACATTCTCAACAATGAAGGCCTTCGGTCGCAGTTGCCTGATGATCTCGACAGTCGCCGGGAACATATCCCGTCCGTCTTCATGCGCCTTGTGCTTACCGCCAATAGAGAACGGCTGGCAGGGTGGGCCACCAGCCAGGAGCTCAATGTCTTGCGGGATGGAAGACCAGTCGAACGAGCGGACATCACCTTCGTGCAGGGTCCATCCACGAACAAGGGGTAGTCGCGCCGTTGATTCTCGCGGACCGTGTCGCACGCCCACTTGTCCCATTCGACCACGGCCAAGTGCTCGAAACCGGCAATTTCGCATCCCATGGCCAAACCGCCGGCTCCTGCGAAAAGCTCAACCGATCTCATTCCAGTACTCCAGTGAATTTTGCTTGATTGGACCAATGGTCCACATAGATTTGGACGCGATCATCCTTCTTCCGAAATGAAGGATGGCGTCGTGCTGAGTGAGATTTCCATACCCAAAGCCGACAACACTGCAATCAGCTTTCTGCTGCCGAGCTCAGAAAGGCGACCCCTTTCGAATCGTGAAAGCAGTTCAGCAGTTACGCCGCTGGTCTTCGCTACGTCGATCTGCTTCAAGCCAAGCTGCTTACGCCTAGCAGCTACCTGACAGCCTAGTTCTTGGAGGGTCGTCACGCTCGGCTTCCGTATTCGATACGCCTCAATTATTGATCTATACGTCAAGTGAGGCAAGTGAAATCCGGACGCGAAGGATCTCCCTCTGCTGTCTCAGAAGCTGAGACAACCACTCAGAGGGGCTCTACACCCAGGTACACTGCGACCGGTGCCAGGCTAGCGAATCAGGGCTGGCCGAAAGCATCGCTGAAACTGGGGTAGCCAGTTCCTTGCCGAGAAGGTCGCTATAGCTTGACTGGTGCAATGCAGGCGCCAGAGACACCCGCAAGGACACAGGGTCTACGGCGATAAGGTAGAGGTCAAAAAGGGTGTGAACGTCCGCGCGCAACAGCAGGCCGTTGCTGACCACGCTACTCGATTGGCCGGAGTAGGGACGGATGTGGGCCGCCTCAAGCGCATCGACCACATTGCACCCCGTCATGGCACAGCAACCGTCGTACGCCTCCAGTAGTGCCTTACGGAACGCAGGCTGTCCGCGGCGCCGAACAATAGCCGCGAGCACACGCTGCCTCTCGTCAACCTCGTCTGTTGGGGAGAAACTGCCAGATGCTTCCGCCGCTTTAGTCTCCTGCTCCAACAGTCCCCTTGTAGGACCGGAGACCGATGTGAGCGCTTCACCAGAAAGCCCAAGGAGCTTGGCAAGTTTCGGCTCAACATTCGCACCTACGTTTGAAGCTGGAAGAAGCCCGGGTAGCCATGGCTTGCCTGCCTGATCCAGAACATGGGAGATGTTCTGCATGCGGTACTCCCACGCCTTAGCTGTGCGTCCGTGGCGGTCCGCGAGTTCCCGATAGACCCTGGCCTTCTCAAGCCCTGATCCATTGGCGAGACGCGCCTCCATTTGACGATACGCGTCAACGGCAGCAGCCAATTCGTCTTCAGTCCACCTGCTCACAGTCTTCCCCTGTCCCTGGCAGCACGAGGCGCCCTGGGGGAAGTATGCCGTAAACGACAGCATGAGCCGCTAACGGCCTTTGTTGGAAGAGCGCAGATTGTCAGCGCAAGCCGCCGACTACTCAGGCCTTACGGTAGATCTAGAGCGTGGATTCGAGTAGCGGTGCTCTAATCGCCTGGGAGTAGTCGGCTACTCCAACGCTGGAGCAGCGGTTGAGCGCAGGGCCTCTCAGGGGCTCGGCTAATGAGGCCGATGATGAGTAACTGTGATGACGAGTTGTCCACCAGCAGAACGGGCTCGCCTCGGCAGGTGAGTACGAAGTACTTGGCTGCGAACCGTCCGGCTCCGAGCGCTACATCTTCGGTCACTAGACGTTGGGCTTCCTCCCGCATTACTGCAAACTCGGCATCTGAAACTCTGGGGAAGGTTCCTATCTCAAGCCCGCCTTTGGGCAGGTCCAGGTAGACGAGCGCTGAGCCAATCAGCGCTGCCAAACACAGTGGTGCGTACGTCAGAGACTTCATTGGGAAGTCCTGTAGATCAGGGCCGAGTGGAGAATGGGGCGCGACGACAGCCCGCAGCTTACTACTGGAGGGTCAGACCTCTGGTCCTACTCCCGTACCTGCAACCGATCAGCCACCTGCGCCGTCAACGCCACACACGCCATCTTCAACCCTTCCATCACCCGATCCCCCAGGTACTCCTCGGGTGCACCGTTCTGCCGCGTCCGTTCCGCAGCCAGCATCAACTCCGCGACCACACGCAGACCGGCCACGGCACA
This sequence comes from Stenotrophomonas sp. GSD10, assembly GCF_056172695.1. Lineage (NCBI taxonomy): Bacteria > Pseudomonadati > Pseudomonadota > Gammaproteobacteria > Lysobacterales > Lysobacteraceae > Stenotrophomonas > Stenotrophomonas sp. GSD10. Next base: position 90,370 of record NZ_JAOCMC010000002.1, read on the forward strand.
GTCCGCATCTGCCAGTTGAAGGCAACGCCCAGGCAGCTGATGCCGTTCCGGCCAAGGCTGACCATCCGCCGCCGCACCGGTTCCGATGCGGCGCAGCGTGGCGACGAAGGAGTTGGGATCGGGGAGGGTTCGCGCTCGGCGTCGGCGTCGGCGTTGTCCGGATCGTATAGCGCGTGCAGGGAACGGAAATCCGAGGTGCTCATGGCAATGCTCCGTACAGGACAGATAGCAGCGCCACCGATAGAGGTGGCGGACGGTGCGTGGCTCGAAAACCGGTGAATACCCAAGCCGGCGGACCCGAAGGCCCCCACGCACCGCCCGCCATGGAACGCGAACGGATTGCCAGCCGACGCCATCCGAAGATGACGCCGACTGGCAAGCGTGAAGCACTGGGTATTCAGACGGGTTTTCGAGTCCCGCGCCACCTTGTGCGTGGTGGCATGCCAAGGTGTACCCGCATGGTTGCGAGATGCCAAGAAACCGTAGGCCGCAGGGGCCACAAATGCTGACGCTTACGGCATTGTTGCATGGCAGGAGCACGGGGGAACCCTTGCGGTGCAGCGGTCTCGGCTGTTGTTAAGTTACCGCCCGAATGCGTTCCTAAAAGCACGGTTTGCCGCCGTGCGGGGTTCCAAAAGCGACACTCAGCTCAAAGCGTCGGCAGGCGAGGTGTGCCAATTGCGACACGACTTAACGTTTCGGCGCTGCGCCCGGCCGTGGCCACAAGGCATCGTCACGCTCCAGGTCGTAGTCGCTGCCAAATGCCAGCGCCGCCTCGCGCGGTGGCAGATCCGCGTAGCAACCCAGCAGATACACATCCATACCGGCATCGCCATGGTCGATGGCGAACAGATGCAGCAACTCCTTGTCGAAGGCGTCTAGCCACGCGGCGTCGATTCGGGTCATGGTCATCCTCCAGTGGGGCGGGGAGGATGACGCGCCCTCGTCTCAAGACGTTGGATTCAACCCGCCACACTGTCCTCCGGCCATTCCCACCCCTCAGGCAGCAATACCTCGGCCCGCGTCAGGCAGAACGGCAGCACCCACAACCGCAGCCCTTCGCTGCCCGGAAAGTCGAACACAGGCAGCGGCTGATTCAGCTTGTCGGTACGCGGGTAGACCAGCGCAACCACACCCTGTCCATCCAGATAGCTACGCCCATAGGCGTGCAGCTGGTAGAAGTCATCCTGCTGCAGGCCGTACTTGTGGGTGCCGTTGGCCTGACCCGCGTCCAACAGCTTCCACTTGGTGTCCAGCACCAGTACGTCTGTCTTCTGCCGGCTCACCACCATGTCCGGGCGCAGCTGGAACCACTTTGCTCCGCCGTGATGCACCAGATGATGCCGCCTTACCTGGGTATCCAGTGCAAGATGCGCCGGTAGCTGCTTCTGGAAGTGCCTGGCCACGTACGCCTCGAACAACCGTTCCATCGGGAACAGCAACGACGGTGCCTGCTGCGCGCCCACCGCCGATGTGGGCGAGAGCCCTTGCAGGATCAAACGGGTCCAATCCAGCGCTTCGCGATAGGTGCGCATGTTGCGGTCCAGCTGCACCCGCTGCATGTCCTGGTCTGGGGTGTGGCTGACCGGCACCTCAGCGAAGAACGCGAGCAGCTCCCGCGCCAAGCGCTGATGGTTGGTCACGCGGGTCGCGCCAAGCACCCTGCGCAACGCCGTGTGGATCAGCCGGTTCTCTGGCCTGTCGATGCTGAATTCATCATGGGCGGTGTGGAAGCGATCGGCACGTACCAGATTGCGGCGTAGATGCTGGGCAACGAGCAGTCTTCCGCGCAGCGCGGGCAGGTCATCCTCGCGCGTCTGGTACTGGCCGCGCAGCCCGGTGCGGGTGACCGCCACCACCGTGCGCAGGAACTCGCCAACGAACACGTCCAGCAGTGGCATGCTGTCGGCGGCAAGCTGCGCATTGCCGAACCGAAGGTGCGAGAACTCCTGCAGGCAACGCAACATCCTCAACAGCAGGCCGCGCGCCTCACCGGCCCCTGCATCCAGCGCCTTGCCCACCTTGGGCAGGATCTCGATCTGCAGGCCGCCTGGCGCGGTAACCACGCCCACATGGCTGGTGACCTGAACACCGCGACGGCAACGGCGCACCCATGGGGAGAGCTTGCCGTCGATCAGTTCCAACGACTGCCGTTCCAGCCACCGGTAAACGCCATCGGGCACGACGCGCGCACCACCGAGCGCTGTGCCCGATGATGACGCCGGCACGAGTACGTCGTACTCGTGCAAGGTGAGCGTGGCTGCCGTGCTCACTCGTTGCCCAGCAGCGTGTTGTAGATGCCCACGTAGGCGTCTGGCTTGCTCAGGGCATCCGGATTTCGATTGAAGCGCGGCCGTGCACCATGCCCCTCGGCCGCAGCATTGGCGCCGAACAGGCGTTCCAATGTCTGGTCATCGTTGGTGGTCTCCTGCACAAACTGCAGACTTGAATGCTTCTGGTTGTCGCCAAGCACCAACCGAATCTTCTGCCAGTCGTCGTAGAAGTACTCTTCCAGCAAAGGCAGGATCTGCTTCTCGAACAGCGCGGTCAGTGCGGTCATGCGCTCGCTGTCTTCCTTTATGTTCTTCAGCGGCATGAAGTAAGCATGGCCGATCAGATGCTCGCGATCGTAAAGTGCTTCGATGCGCTGGTTCATCGCAGAGAGCAGCTTTGGGATATGAATGGAGACGTCATCCCTGTTGACGCGCAGACCGCCCAAGGGTGCAAGGTCGCCGTCTTCTGAGTTGGGGAGCACTTCCTCAAACTCGAATCGGCGGCGAAGCGCGGTGTCCAGAGATGCCAGGGATCGGTCGGCCGTGTTCATGGTGCCGATGATGCTGACATTGCGCGGAACGGAGAACAGCTGCTGTGAGTAGGGTAGCGTGACCGAATGGCAGTTCTTCATGCCGGTTCGCTTGTCCAGTTCAATCAATGTGATCAGTTCGCCGAAGATCTTGCTGATGTTGCCGCGATTGATCTCGTCGATAACGATGGCGAACATTTCATCGGGATACTTGCGCGCACGCTCGCAGAGCTTCAGGAACACACCTGGACGAACTTCATAGCGCACCTGGCCCTGGGCGCTATCCTCGATGACCGGGCGCAGCCCTTCGATGAAATCTTCGTAGCCGTAGGACTGGTGGAAGGTGACAAAGGTGTAGCGTTCGGTCCCGCCTTCAACCGCCGACTTCTCGTCCGCCTCAGCTGTGAACTGATCATCCAGCAGGAACTTGAGCTCGTACGTTTTGCCGGTTCCTGGCGGACCGAAGTAGATGCGATTGAACGCAAGCCTTTCCGCGACCTCGCTCTGCACCGCGGGCAGTCCTTCATCATTGTCGTCTACGTCCGACAGATCAGAGGTGGTAGACGCGTCATTGTCGGCCTGGCCAGGCCAGAAACCCTCGCGCTCTTCGTCGGTTCGAATCAGCTCCTGCAGGGCCTCATCATCGGCATCCAGCGCGGTCGCGATGTTGTCGACCATCTTCTCTGAGATGACCTTGCGAACGAACTTGGAAATGCTTGGCAACTCAGGTCGCCAGGTAACCCGGCAGGCGAGCGAACCTGTCACCAGCCCAACCACCGAAACGGCCCGCCCGCTGCCGGCGTTCTTCCGGCCAAAGCGCAGATGGGTGTGGGTACCTGCGAACCACCAGTCCATTCCCGAGTAATGCACCAGCCGAGCCAGTCTGCAGAACTGTGCTGTTTCTTCCGTGGTCCAACCCTTGCGCATGGTGCGGAAGTCTTCGTTGATATCGAAGTGTCTCAGCACGGCATCCGGCTCAACTTCATCGGGCTGGCCAATGCGCTTTGCCACTTCGTCGTAGCTCAGCCCGAACTCGGCGATGGCGTTCAAACTCCACGCCACCAGATCTTCCATGCCAAGCGACAGCCCTTGGTCGATCGGTAGCACTTTAACAATGGGTGAGGACTGGAACGGGCCACGCAACTTCAGATAGGCCTCACGCATGGGGTTGTTGTCTTGCAACTTCACCGTGTCGATCTTGACGACGAAGCCGTCATGGCCGTTGAGGCCAACGGTGTAGGCCAGTGAAGGCGGCGACGCGGCATCGGGATAAATCTTCGCCCAGTTGTAGCCAGCGAAGTGATTGCCCTGGTTGGTGGCGCGTCGGCGGATACTGACGCGGCCATTGGAGAAGCGCGCCGCCTTGATGCGGTTCGCCCAGTCCTGCGTCAAATCGTAGGCCTGGCGCAGCTTGTTGTAGGCGGTCTGATGCGCGGCATCGGTTTGATCGAACTTCTTCCCTTGCAGCGACTGCAGCAGGTTGAAATGTTCTTGCGTGAAGAATTCGGACATCGGGCCTTCCATTCCTTGACGATGCGGGCGGACTCATTCCGCCTTGGGGTGATTGCAGCACCTAGTGCTAGGCGGCAGCAACGGGTGGAACTTTAGGGCGGGCCCCTGGGCGTTTGGCAGGGATTGCGCGGGCGCCCGGTATAGGAGCCCACCCCGCCGCCCTGTCTCCTGCTACCATTCCCCCCGCTAACCCAGCCAGCCTTTCCGTGCGCACACGCCGGAACGGCCGTCTTCGTACGGCCCAGCGAGCCAGGACACCCTCCCGTGCCCTTTCAAGGATGCTCGCATGTTCCGTCATTCCGCTCTCCGCTCGGCCGCCCTGGCCCTTGCTGTCTCGCTCAGCCTCGGCGCGCCCGCCGCCTTCGCCGATAACGCGCCCGCCGCCAGCGCCACCACCGCCGTGCAGCGCCAGGCCGTGGCCAAGGGCCTGTACGAGCTGGCCTACAGCCCGAAACAGAACGCCGTGTTCGTCGCCTCGTCCGGCGGCTTCGGCGATGACGCCGGCCCGGCCCAGGTACTGCGCCTGAGCCCGACCACGCTGGCAGTGGAAACCCGCATCCCGCTGGAGCGCAAGGCGTTCGGCGTGGTGCTGGACGACGCCCACAACCGCCTGTACGTGGGCAACACCGTGGACCTGTCGGTGACCGTGGTCGACACCGCGCAGAACAAGGCCATCGGCACCATCCAGCTGATGGAAAAGAAGACCGGCAAGGACGGCAAGGCCGCCTACACCCACGACCTGCGCGAGCTGGTGGTGGACAGCGCCGCCAACCGCCTGTACGTGACCGGCCACAGCAGCCAGCCGGACGTGAGCAGCGTGCTGTTCGTGATTGATACCACCACGCAGAAGGTGATCAACACCATCGACGGCCTGGGCAATGCCAAGGCCCCGGGCCTGGCGCTGGATGCGGCCAACAAGCGCGTCTACACCAGCAACCTGCTGGCCGACCTGGTGGTGGTGGGCACCGATTCGAACAAGGTGGTGGCCCAGCACAAGATCGCCGCCGAGCAGCCGATGAACATCGCGCTGGACCCGGCCGGCAAGCGCCTGTTTGTGACCGACCAGGGCTCGGAATTCCTGCGCGGCTACCAGGCCAAGAGCAGCGGCCTGGTGAGCAAGCACCCGGGCCAGCGCGTGCTGGTGCTGGACCGCAGTACCGGCAAGGAACTGGCCAGCATCCCCACCGATGCCGGCCCGCTGGGCATCCTGCTGGACGCACCGCGCAAGCGCCTGTACGTGACCAACCGCGAAGCCGGTACGGTGACGGCGTACAACAGTGACAGCTACAAGCAGGTGGCCACCTACACCGTGCCGACCCACCCGAACAGCCTGGCGCTGGATGCGAAGAACAACGTGTTGTTCGTGAGCATCAAGAACGGCGAGAAGGATGCCAAGGACGCGAACGAGAGCGTGGCGCGGATTCAGTTGTAATGTGAATCCGCTGAGTTGATGGGGCCCGTGCCTTCGGCCGTTGGTCGTGGTGCGGGCGCTTTCTCATTGATGCGGCTCGCATGGCGATGGACCAGGAAGTGTTGCAGATGGCGTGGTGAGCGCTTGTTGAAGCCAGACAGGACGTGTAGCGTCATCGGGCTTTCAGGGGCACTTTTGCATGAGTACGTACACCACGTTCGTCGAGCTCGCATTTGAGAGGCTGAGCAAGGAGCTCGGAATTCCGAAGGGATTCGTCGTTGCGCTCTATGAGGAGAAGGACTCGTGGAGCTTCATTTCCAAGCTCGCCCAGCTTGTCGAGGCCGTCTTTACCCGTGCCGTGGTCGATGCGCTGCGCGAGCCGCTGATAATCGATGTGATCAGCAATCTTCCGCAGGAGGTGAGGATCAATCTCCTGCGCAAGATGAACATCATCGACAGCGAACAGAAATCCATGTTCAAGGCCATCGCCGAGATCAGGAACCAGTACATCCATGATCTCTCCAATGTCGACGTTCCGCTGGATGTCTACATCAGGAACCTGGAGGACGGTGCGAGGAAGGGATTCTTCAAACGGTTCAAGCCGTACATCGTCGACCCCAGGATGTCCGTTTCAGAGTTCATCCTGCAGTGCAGGCCGCAGGTGTTCCACGTGTGTGTGCTGCAGCTGCTGAAGGTCCACGGCACGGTGTCCTCCATCAACAATCGGAAGGATCACGAGGCGTTCCGTCTTCAGCAGGCGGGAAGGCTGCTGCCGGCAAAGAAGAAAGGCGAGATGCTGCCGATGGATCGAGTGACCGTGAGCGAGTATGTCACGCAGGCGAGGGACATCCTGAAGCGGGAAGGCCTGTTCGTCGCGCAGTTCGAGTAGCGGGAGCGAATCGCCTCCGCGCCTGCCCACCCCATCCGCGGTACGGAGTACAGAGCCGGCCCGCGAACCATCGCCTCGCGCCCCTCAATCCGCCGGCCGATGGTCGTAGCTGATCACCCGCTCCACCTGCCACTGCCCATCCACGCGCCGCCAGACCTGGATGAAGCGCGCCTGCCCGGTCCAACGCTCCACGCCCTTCGCATCGCGCTCGTGGAAGCGGTGATCGCCGATCTCCAGCGCCCGCTCGTCGTGCAGCGGAAACACCTGCAACGAACTCTCCACTAGTTCACGGCGCAGATGCGTGTGGTTGGCGCGGGTGCTTTCGCACAGCGCGGCCACGCTGCGGCGGAAGTCGTCGCGGTTGCTGGCGGACTTGCCGGCCTTGTCATGGAAGAACTCCATGTCTTCGGTGGTCATCGAAGCGGCCTTGTCGGCGTCGCAGGCGTCGAACGCGGCGGCGAACAGCTTCGTATCCGCCTGGCGGATCTGTTCGCGCAGGGTGTCCGGCGCGGTCGGGGCGGCGGCGAGGCCGGCGGCCAGCAGGGGCAGGGTGAACAGCAGCATGGCGAATCTCCCGGGAGTGGTCCACGCAGGCTGGCACGGCCCGCTGCGCCCCGCTGCCGTGCTGCGACGAAACCGGCGCCGGGCGCGATGAAACCCGGTTTTGGCGGCACGGCCGCCCGGCCACCCTGTGCACGCCATGTCACAGTGCGCCGCGATTCCCTCACGGGCGGCATAGGGATGGGGCTCTAGCCTGCAACTCTGCCCTTCCACAGGAGCCCCCATGTCCGCTTCCCCTATTCGCCTGCACGTTCGCCTGCACGTTGAAGACACCGGCGGCGATGGCCGCCCGGTCATCCTCATCCATGGCTGGCCGCTGTCGGCCGATGCCTGGAAATCGCAGGTGTCGATCCTGCGCGATGCCCAGTACCGGGTGATCAGCTACGACCGTCGTGGCTTCGGTCGCTCGGAGAAGCCCGCCGACGGCTACGACTACGACAGCCTGGCGGCGGACCTGGCGGCCTTGATCGAAGAGCGCGACCTGCACGAGGTGACGCTGGTCGGCTTCTCGATGGGCGGTGGCGAGGTGGCGCGCTACGTGGCCAACCACGGTGAGGACCGCTTGCACAGCGTGGTGTTCGCTGCCGCTGTGCCGCCGTACCTGCTGAAGAGTGACGACAATCCGGACGGCCCGCTGACCCAGGACAAGGCCGATGAGATGCGCCGTGGCCTGGAGAAGGATCGCGAGGCGTTCTTCGATGGCTTCACCCGCGATTTCTTCAGCACCGACGGCAAGCTGATGGTGACCGAGGAGCAGCGCCAGGCCGCGATCGCGCTGTGCCATCAGTCAGACCAGACCGCCGCGCTGGGCTGCATGCAGTCCTTCGCCACCACCGACTTCCGCGATGACCTGAAGAAGATCACCGTGCCGACCTTGATCCTGCACGGTGACAGCGACGCCATCGTGCCGTTTGCAGGCTCGGGCGAGCGCACGCATGAGGCCATTGCGGGCAGTGAGGTGGTGATCCTGGAAGGCGCGCCGCACGGCTGCAACACCAGCCATGCGGACCACTTCAATCTGGCGCTGCTCAACTTTCTGAAGAAGTAAGCTGGGGCCATGCGCAAGACCCAGACCCCACCGTGGAAGAAGCCCAACCCCAAGGGCCAGAAATCCCAGCCGCTGTCGCCCGCGCAGAAGGAGGCGGCGCGGCAGCGGGCGGAGGAGAACGGCCGCCCTTACCCGAATCTGGTGGACAACATGTGGGCGGCCAAGCTGCCACCCGGTGATTGATGGTGGTAGCCGAGCGTGGGCTCGGCTCTACAGGACGATCAGTGGTTCCCAACCGATGTCCATCCAGGGGGCTACGTCTGCCTGCTGCACCGACACTGCGTTGGCGGGCAGGCCGGCCAACCGTGCCAGTTCGGCCTGCAAGGCAATTGCATCCACGGCTGAGGGAATGGCCACCTGTAGTCGATCATCAAGATGCCGAACTTGTACCGGCAGCAGGGCGCGCGCTTCATGGTCGCCGCCGAAGCGGCCGATTGGATAGCGCATCACGACCGGGCGCGCCAGCGGCGCCAATGCGGGCTGCCATCGTTGCAGCACCACCGGCTGCGCCGCCGCCGGAACGCGCACTTCGGCCATCGTAACCGGATAGCCGCGCAGGCTCTCGACCATCACCTGGAAGCGTGCGCCATCGGGCATTGCCACCACCGTAGCCGCCAGCGCCGCCAGTGCGACCATCGTGCCGGCGACGTACCAGCGGCGCGGGGCGCTGGCGGGAAGGGTGGCGCTGCGCAGGCCCGGGCGGCGGCGCAGTGCGCGCGCGTACAGGCGGCGGTCCTTTTGCGCGCACTGCTGCTGTGCGCGGGCAGGTTCAGTGGGACCGGCGGCAGGCGCGCGGCACGCGCGTTGATCAGACGTGACAGCAACCAGGCCACCAGCGCGAATGCCAACAGCGGCAGCAGCGTGCGCATCACCAGATACAGCGTCACCATCGTGCGCACTCCTTGCACGCGTGCCTCTTTCCGAATGCGCATCCTACCGGTACGCGCTGCGCGTGTCGCATCTGCCAGCCGACAACGCCGGCATGCTTGGTTAGCATGGCCCCCGTTGTAATGGATGTACCCATGCCCGCGACTGCCTCCCGTCTTGGCCGCCTGTTCGGGCCAGCGTTGATGTTGTTCTTGTTGCAGGTGCTCGCGCTGCTGGCGCTGGGCCTGGAGGCTGGCTACTTCCATCATCGCGTGGCGCTGCTGCTGGAGCCGCTCAGCCCGGCCTGCGGCGGGCCGGATGCGGCGGCGCGGCTGCAGGTGGCCGAGCAGCTGATGGCCCGAGCCGAGGCGCTGGACGATTGGCAGCCCCTGCGCTGGATTCCGCTGCTGGGCATCGTGCTGGCACTGTTGGGTGCCATGACGCTATGCGCCAGCCAGGCGTTGCGCTTGTCCCAACGATGGCGTGCGGCGGGCGGGTCGCTGGCGCTGCTGCATGGCGCCGCGTTGGCGCTGGCGAGCTGGACGCTGCACCTGTATGAGAACGCCTGGAGCAGTCTGGCCACCCTGTCACCTGCGACATGCCTGGTGGATGTGACCGAGCATGGCAAGATGCCGCTGGCGCAGGCGCAGCAGGTGATGTTCCACATTCTCACCCGCGAGCATGCGCCGCTGCAGCGTAACCCCGACGATCTGGCCCTGGTGCTGGCCACGCTGCTGCTGATGGCGATGGTGGCCAGTCTTGCGTTGTGGCGGGCTGTGGCGCGCGGCAGTGTATCCGCCGACGGCTGAGGCCCATCTCGGCGAACGCGTGCATTCGCGCTACAGTCCACGCAGTGTCCTGACAAGGAAGTGCCGATGCGTGCGTTGTTGCGAGCCCTGCCGTTGCTGTTGTTGTCACTGGCCGTGCAGGCCGCCGAGGTCGATCGTCGCATTGCGGTGACCATCGATGACCTGCCGTGGGCGCGGGTGGACGAGATCGTACCGGCCGATCTGCAGGCGCGGCACGCCGCGTTGATGGCGCAGCTGCACCAGGCCAACGTGCCGGTGGTCGGCTTCGTCAACGAGAACAAGCTGGAGGTGGGTGGGCAGGTGCAGCCGGCGCGGGTGCAGATGCTGCGCGACTGGCTGCAGGCCGGCTACGTGCTGGGCAACCACACCTATTCGCACATGGACCTCAATGCCAAGGGCGTGGCGGCGTTCCAGCAGGATTTCCTGCGCGGTGAAACCGTGCTGCGGCCGCTGCTGGCCGAGCGTGGGCAGACGCCGCAGTGGATGCGCCATCCCTACCTGCGCGCCGGTCGTACACCGGAAGAGCGCGCGCAGATGGACGCCTTCTTCAAGGCGCATGGCTACCGCGTGGCGCCGGTGACGGTGGACAACGGCGAATGGGTGTGGGCGTTCGCCTATGCCAACGTGATGAACGAACAACCCGATTCGCCGGCACGCGAGGCCACGCTCGCACAGCTGCGCAAGGGCTATGTGCCGTACATGCTGAACAAGCTGGACTACTACGAGAAGCAGTCGCAGGCGCTGCTGGGCTACGCGCTGCCGCAGGTGTGGCTGATGCACGCCAACGAGCTCAACGCGGCCACGTTCGCCGAACTGGTGGCGGCGACCCAGCGCCGGGGCTATCGCTTCGTGTCGCTGGACGAGGCGATGCGCGACCCGGCCTATGCGCATGGCGCCGAAGGCTACAACGGCCGCTATGGCCCCAGCTGGCTGCACCGTTGGGCGATGGCGGAGAAGAAGCCGAAGGACTTCTATGCCGGCGAGCCGGTGGTGCCGACGTGGGTGATGCAGCTGGCGAAAGTGGATTCGGAGTGATCAGGTCTGCTTGGAAGGCGGTTCCTCGGGTTGTGAGTCCTTGCACGAAACAACTTGTTCCAGCATCGAGTTAGGAAGACGGTACGTGACGACGCCATTAATTCGCAGGCGAACTTGGATGCTGCCTTCCGCGGGTGCGAGTGCACGCAGCTGTGGGCTCCAGGTCGTTCCATCCTTCGAGGTGAAGTCAACCCGCTTGAGGGCTACTGGCACGGCATCATCTGACCTTACGGCGACACGGAAGCACTGGCTGTAAGGTGCAGAGGCAGCACCGAAGAACGGTCGAGGAAACAAGGAGGCGGTGGGCTGATACAGGCAAAAAGGGCGGTTAAACCCAGTACGCAACAGACCGAACGCTTCAGAAATCCTTGGCGTCCGCTGATGTTCGAAATAACGGCGACAACGACGAACTGCGCGCTCCCCAAGACGACGCTAAAGCCGAACAGAAATACCAGTGACCAGTTATCTGTCCATCCTCTATTGAGAGAATGTGATGCGATTGCGCTAATCAAAACGGTCATAACCATGAACTGCGCCGCCGATGTCATCACTCTCACGAAGAGGTCAGGCCGCTTCGCTTTCCGGCGGTTAGGTCGTCGAATCTTTGCGGCGAGCGTTGTCGTTGTTGATATCGAGATAGCTAATGTTGCAAGTAGGATCCAGGGTCCTTCGCTGAATTTCTTATCAAGGTTGAGCTCAAGAAGCGCCCAAGCGGATAGGAGGATGCCGGGGATGCTGAATACTGCAATCCAGGCAAGCATCGAGCTAAGCGCATGACGTTTGGTCTTCTTGATGTAACGAATCTTGCCGCGCGGAGCGATAAATAGTGGGGTGATTCGTCCTTTGCGGTCTCTCGCTGCGCCGTCGAAGGCTATCCATGTAGGTCCGATGAAGAAAAAGATCATCAGGATCGCAAGGAACAAGATCATGCAGAAGATGAGCGGGATCGCCGCAATCAGATCCGACGACAGGAAATTTATCGAGATTCCTTCAGTCGTAGCGTAGGACAATATTGAGCAGCCGGTCAGGAAGAGCGCCGCGATCATGATCGTGGCAGTGTTCTCCTTTGAGAGCCGATACAGCTCTTTGAATTCATCGATCCAAGTGTGGGGCAAAGTGTTACTTGGAGAATTCGGCTCGGTACTTGCGGGCTTCGGCTCAGTCGCGCTCACTTACTTCTCTACTAGTGAAAACGTGACTATGCCTCCAGCTTCATTGGGTAGGAATAGGGAAGTTCCCGATTGCAACTTTCCTCATTTTTTTACCGCCAGTACCCCATCCAGTGCCAGTTCCGCCTTGAAACCGGCCTTTTCCAACCGCTTGGCCACTTCGCGTGGTACATCGCGGCCGCTGGTCAGCTTGTTCGGTGCGCCGGTGTAGTGGAACAGGCGGCCGCCCTTGCGGATGACGCGGGCGAGGTGGTCGTAGAATGCCTGCGAGTACAGTTCGCCGGCAATGCCGAAGCGCGGCGGGTCGTGCAGGATTGCGTCGACGCTGTTGCTGGCCACCTGTTCGATCTGCTGCGAGACATCGCCGTGGCTGAACTGCAGGCGGCCCCCGGCAGCAGCCGAATCCGGATCGGGCGACCACGGGTTGAGCGTGCGCAGCCACATCACGTCGGCGTTCTTCTCGAACGAGCGGATCTGGCCGACGCCGGCCTCCAGCGCGCAGGCGGCGAAGTAGCCCAGGCCGCCGCAGGTATCGAGGATGATCTTGCCGGCCGGGGCGACCAGCTCGACCTTGCGGCGCGCATCCTCGAACGGCGACAGCTTCGAGGTGGGCAGCATCTTGATGCCGTCGATCTCGAAGGTCGGCGCGCCCCATTCGGTGGGCACCAGCTTGATGAGTGAGCCGCTGTAGCGCGAGATCGGCGCGAAGTCCTCGCCATCCCAGTAATACAGCGTGCGGTCCTTCAGCTTGCCCGGCCACGGGTAGTGCTGGTCGCGGAAGCCGAAGCCTTCGGCGTCCAGTGCGACCGGATCCTGGCTGCGCCCCAGATCGAGCGAGCCCTGCCAGTCGGTGGCGCCCTTGTCATGGGCACGGCGCAGGGTGTCGGCGCTGTCACGGGTCAGCAGGGGGCCGGTGTAATGGGGCACGGCGGGTACCGGGGCGGTTCGGGGAGGGCATGGTACCGCAGCTGTTGTAGAGCCGAGCCCATGCTCGGCTTCACCGCGCCTGCATCCACGCATGGCGTGGACCTACTGCACTAAGGGCCCAGCCTGGGCTCGACACGGGTACAGGTGAAGCCGTGCGTGCTGCCTTCCCCGAGATGATGGCGACACCACGTGAGGGCTCCATATCCAGCAGCGCGCATGAGCGACGGTGGGCATCCTGGGTCTCCGGAGGCTGCCGATGAAAGTCGTAGAGCATGCGGCCGTCTTCCAGCAGCAGCCAGTGCACGATAACGCGCTCGTGGCTGCCGTTGCCGTGGTCCCAATCCAGTGTGCGCATCACCAGGGTCTGGCCATCGGGCATCTCGCGTACTTCGTCATACGCGCCTTGGGTTTTTGCGGTGCTTGTCGCAACCAGAAGGAACAGCAGCAGCATCGTCCACCGCCCAAAGTGGGCAGTGTGCTTGCGCTCGAGAAGGGACGGCCATCAGGATTATTGCAACTTACGGGCACTTCACCGCATACACCGGCCCGGCGCCGATCAGCATCAGTGCCATGTAGTCGCTGTCGCTGGCCTTGCCTTTCAGCGTGGCGCCCTTGTTGAAGTGGAAGATGCCGAAGCCGCCGGCCATGCGGATCAGCGCGCTGTCGATCTGTGCGGCGTCATCGCGGAAGTAGCGGCCGATCTCGCTGGTGCTGGCCTTGTGCAGGGCATTGGGGTCGCGCTGCCACTGGCCGTCGCGACCGAAGGAGACGAAGTACTGGCCGCCTTCCTTGTCGATGCGGAAATCGGCGGGCTTGCGCGCGCTGGTGGCGAAGCAGCCCTGCAATGGGTCGGCAGAGAAGGGTAGCCCTGCCTCACCACCGCAGGCGGTGAGCAGCAGGAGGGCACCGGGCAGCAGCAGGCGGAGCGTGCGCATGGGATGTCCCTACAGGGCGGGTGCGGCTAGTGTAGGCAGCAGTGGGGCGTGGCCCGTACAGAAATTCGGCAAGGTCAGAGGGGTTTTCGGATGGCGCAGGGCAAGGCACCGTGGTGCGGCGTGGCCAGTTGGCTGGGCATTGCAGTGGGCTGGGGCGCGGGCACGTTGGCGGCGCAGGCGTCGGTTGCGGCCGGCGGCAATGGTCTGGCCGCAGGGCTGGGCGTGGGCGTGCTGGGGGCCGCGCTGGTGGGGTGCGGACTGGCGGTGGCCTCGCGCGTGCGCGGTGAGCGCTGGCCATGGATCGGTATTGGCGGCGCGGTGCTGAGTGCGCTGCCGTTGCTGATGTACCTGCTGCGGATGCTGTTGAAGCTTTAGGTGGTAGTGCCGGCCGCTGGCCGGCATTCGCAGGGTGCATTCGCAGTCCATGGGGTTGCCGGCCAGCGGCCGGCACTACCGATGGGTTCACGTGCTGCGGTGGATCTCCACGGTGACGTGCACCAGCTCTTCGTGGATGGCCAGCGCTTGGCGCACGCTGTCGGCGTCCAGCAGCGGGTCGCTGGTGACCACGCTGGCGCTGACCGCGTACTTGCCGCGGCCCACCTGCCAGACGTGCAGGTCGGCCAGGCGTGCCGGCCACGGGCCCTGCTCGATCACTTCGCGCACTTCGGCCACCACCGGCGCATCCATCTGTGCGTCCAGCAGGATGCGGCCACTGTCGCGCAGCAGGCCGATGGCCCACACGGTGACCAGTACCGCGCCGACCAGGCCCATCACCGGGTCCAGCCAGGTCAGGCCCAGCAGCTTGCCGCCAAGCAGGGCGACGATGGCCAGCACCGAGGTGGCGGCGTCGGCCAGCACGTGCACGTAGGCCGAGCGCAGGTTGAGGTCGTGGCCGTGCGAGTGGTCGTGGTGATCGTGATCATGCCCGTGGTGGTCGCCATGGTCGTGCCCGTGCCCGTGCCCGTGGTGGTGATGCGCATGCCCCGGGCTGTCATGCAGCCACCACGCGCACAGCAGGTTCACGCCCAGGCCGACCACGGCGATGGCGATGGCTTGGTCATAGTGGATCGGCGCGGGCACCCACAGCCGCTCCAGCGATTGCACCGCCATCAGCGCGGCCACGCCGAGCAGGGCGATGGCGCTGGTGTAGCCGGCCAGGATCTCGATCTTCCAGGTGCCGAAGGCGAAGCGCGGGTCGTGCGCATAGCGGCGCGCACAGCGGTAAGCGAACACCGACAGGCCCAGCGCCAGCGCGTGCGAACTCATGTGCCAGCCGTCGGCGAGCACGGCCATGGAGTTGAACCACCAGCCGCCGACGATCTCCACCAGCATCATGCTGACGGTGAGCCACAGGGCGCGGCGGGTATTGCGTTCGGCCAGCGGATTGCCGTCGTCGAAGCGGTGTTCGTGGCGGCGGGCTGCGGCGAGGGCGTCCAGGTGCATGGGGAAACCAGAGGGTGGAAGGATACCCCCACAGGGTATACGATACGCGCATGGCCCATGTACACAAGAATCGAAAGCAGCTGCTGACCCGGGTGCGCCGTATCGGCGGCCAGGTGGCGGCGTTGGAGCAGGCGCTGGACAAGCCCGAAGGTGAGGCCGGTGACTGCGCGGACGTGCTGGTGCAGGTGGCCGCCGTGCGCGGTGCCGCCCACAGCCTGCTGATGGAGCTGCTGCATGAGCACCTGCAGGAGCATGTGGTGGGGGCGGAAGACCCGCAGCAGCGGGCTGCCGAGGCCGAGGTGCTGGTGGAGCTGCTGCGCCGCTACGGCAAGTGATCGGGTCGTGCCGGCCGCTGGCCGGCAATATCAGGTGGCGGCCGTCGTTCGTACGGTTGCCGGCCAGCGGCCGGCACTACCAGGTACGTTCGGGGTTCATGCGGTTGCCGGCCAGCGGCCGGCATTACCGGGTGCGTTCGGGGTTCATGAGGTTGCCGGCCAGCGGCCGGCACTACCGGGTACGTTCGGGGTTCATGAGGTTGCCGGCCAGCGGCCGGCATTACCGGGTACGTTCGGGGTTCCTGCGGTTGCCGGCCGGCGGCCGGCATTACCGATGGCGGTGCCGGGCGTTCCAGAGATGCGTTGCCGCCAGCAGCAGGCTGCCGGTGACGGTCATCGGGGTTTCCCAGTCATGCGAGGGCAGCGCCAACGCGCCGGCCAGCAGCAGGCCCAGCCCGCTGCCGGCGGTGGCCCAGGCCAGCACGGGCAGGGGACGGCGACGCTCGGCGCGCCACAGCGCGTAGCCGGTCAGTGGCAGGGCGATGGCCACGAACAGCAGGTGCACCCATTCCGCTTCGGCCCAGGCGCCGAACAGCGGCAGCGCGGCGGCCAGCAGGGGCAGCGCCAGGCAGTGCAGCAGGCACAGGCTGGACAGGGCGACCGCGCCGGCATCGAGCAGGGCGGCGGAGGGTGACTTCATCGGGGCAGGTTCCTTGCGCGGCAATTGTTATACAGTAACATTTCCGTTCCGCAGCCAACCCGCTCCGACATGAACACTGTTTCCCGCGCCGACCGTCGCCTTCCGGTCACCGTGCTGTCCGGCTTTCTCGGGGCCGGCAAGACCACTCTGCTCAACCAGATCCTGCGCAACCGCGAGGGCCTGCGCGTGGCGGTCATCGTCAACGACATGAGCGAAGTAAACATCGATGCGCAGCTGCTGCGCGAGGGCGGCGCCGAGCTGCGCCGTACCGAAGAGACGCTAGTGGAGTTCAGCAACGGCTGCATCTGCTGCACCCTGCGCGACGATCTGCTGCAGGAAGTGCGGCGCCTGGCCGACGCCGGCCGCTACGACTATCTGCTGATCGAATCGACCGGGATCGGCGAGCCGATGCCGGTGGCGGCCACTTTCGCGGTGCGCGACGAGCACGGCTTCAGCCTGAGCGACATTGCACGCCTGGACACGATGGTGACCGTGGTGGACGGCAGCGCGTTCCTGGCCGACTTCGGTTCGACGCTGCGCCTGGCCGAGCGCGGCCAGCAGGCCGGCCCGGACGATGACCGTGGCGTGGTCGATCTGCTGTGTGAGCAGGTGGAGTTCGCCGATGTGATTGTGGTGAGCAAGGTCGACCAGGTGGATGACGAGGTGCTGCAGGACACGCTGGCGGTGCTGCGTGGATTGAACCGTGATGCGAAGCTGCTGCTGTCCCGTTTCGGAGACGTGCCGCTGGCCGAGCTGCTGGATACCGGCCGCTTCGACTTCGAACGCGCGCAACGCGCACCGGGCTGGGTGAAGGAGCTGCGCGGCGAGCACACGCCGGAAACCGAGGAGTACGGCATCGGCAGCTTCGTCTACCGCGCGCGGCGTCCGTTCCATCCGATGCGCTTTGCGCGGGCACTGCAGTCGGGCATGCCAGGCGTGATCCGCAGCAAGGGCTGGTTCTGGCTGGCCAACCGCATGGACTGGGTGGGCGAGTTGAACAGCGTGGGCGCGGCCACCCGCACCCAGGCCGCCGGCTTCTGGTATGCCGCGCGCGAACGCGTGCGTGCCGGCCAGGAAGACACCACGCCGCTGCTGCCGCCCACGCCGCTGCCGTACAGCGATCTGGGCTGGGCACGGCAGCAGGCCGAATGCTGGAGCGCGCCGCTGCCCGGTGTGGAGGAATTCCCGGACAGCGCTGCACATTCGGCGATGGCGCGCCTGTGGCATCCGCTCTGGGGTGACCGCCGCCAGGAACTGGTGGTGATCGGCGTGCACATGGATGAGCGTGCGGTGCGTGCCGAGCTGGATGCGTGCCTGCTCAACGACCAGGAACTGCGCGCCGGCCCGTTGTTGTGGCAGCAGCTGCCGCAGGCGTTCCCGGTGTGGAAGCGGTAGGCGGGATACCGTTGTAGCGCCGAGCCCACGCTCGGCTGCTGCTTCGGTAGATCCACGACATGTGTGGATGCAGGCATGGCAGAGTCGAGCAAGCTCGACTCTACAACGCGTCGCGCCATTGCCAGCCATCGCTGCGGACCTGCAGCACCTGGGTAGGCCGCAGCGCGTGCAACAGGTGGTGGTCGTGGCTGACCATCACCAGCGCACCCGGCCAGGCCGCCAGCAGTTCTTCCAGTGCCTGCAGCGCGCTCAGGTCCAGTGCGTTGCCGGGCTCATCCAGCAACAGCAGCTGCGGGGCCGGGGCGGCGTACAGCACGCTGGCCAACGCGCCCTTCACCCGTTCGCCGTCGCTGAGGCTGGCCGCTGGCCGTTGGATGCGCTGGGCGTCCAGCCCGAGCAGGGCCAGCCGCGTGCGCAGTTCGCCCGGATCGGCGGTCGGGTTCGCCGCCTGCACGGTCTCCAGGATGCTGCGCTCGCCGGACATGCCCAGCAGCTGTTGATCCAGCAGTGCCAGCGGCGCGTGGCGCTGGACGCTGCCCGCGCGTGCCGGCAGCTGGCCGGCCAGCACGCGCAGCAGGGTCGACTTGCCGGTGCCGTTGTCGCCGACCATGGCAATGCGTTGGCCGCGGCGAATGTCCAGCTGCAACGGTACGCCGCAGCCATGCGGCAGCAGCAGATCCTGCGCCTGCAACAGGCGTGCGCTGCTGCGCTCACCTTCCACGGCGAACAGCGCCAGTTCCGGTGCCACGTGCACGGCCGAAGCGGCGGCCCGCAGCTGCTCGGTGCTGGCCTGCAGGCGCTCGGCCTGCACCTGCTGCGCGCGTGCGTGCGTGGCCTCGGCGCGCTGCTTCTGGCGGCCGAGCAGGATCGGCGCCTGGTTGGCCTGCTTCGCATCGCGGTTGCCGCGCGCCTGGCGTTGCTGTTGGCGCTGGTGCTGTTCGCGCGCGCTGCGCTGCTGCTGGCGATGCTGCGCGCGCGCATGGTCGAGCTGGGCGACGGCGGCCTCGCGTTCGGCCGCGCGCGTATCGGCATAGTGCTGCCATGCGCCACCGTAGCGATGCAGGCCGCGTGCATCGAGTTCGACGATCTGCTGCATGTGGCCAAGCAGTTCGCGATCATGGCTGATGGCCAGCAGGCCACCGCGCCACTGCTGCAACTGCGCGTACAACTGCTGGCGATGGTGCGCATCAAGGTGGTTGCTGGGTTCGTCCAGGATCAACCAGTCGGCACCGCTGGCCCAGGCGCCGGACAGCGCCACCTGCATGGCCTGGCCGCCACTGAGGCGCGCGGCAGGGTGGAGCGGATCCAGATCATCGGGCAGACCCAGTGCCTGCCAGCGTTGCAGCAGGCGCTCGCGCAGATCCCAGCGGTCACCGATGCAGGTGAAGTCGGCCTCATCGACGCTGCCCGCTTCGATGCGTGCCAGCGCGGCCAGTTCCCGACCGACTCCCGCCAGTTCGCCGACCGTGCCGGCCGGAGGGTAGCCCGGGGTGGGCAGCAGGAACACACGGCCGCTGCCGCGCACCTGGCCGCTGTCGGGGGTGAGGCGGCCGGCCAGCAGGCACGCGAGCACGCTCTTGCCGGCGCCATTGGCACCGACCAGGCCGGTGGTCACCGGTTCGAAGGAAAAGGACAGATCGGAAAACAGCGCGCGGCCGTCGGCCAATCGATACGACACGCGATCGAGCGTGAGGGAATGCGGGGTCATGCGACCTCCAGGGATGCCGGGTTCTCCCCTGCGCGCAGGGGCGGGAAGAGTCAGGCCGTCTGTTGGGAAGACGGCGGCATCACTGGCGCATTGGTCGCGAGCCTCTGGGAGGAATGAGAGGGCCAGTATAGCGGAGCGGGCTGAATGGCTGCGTGCACCTGTGGGGCTGGGCGGCGGCGGCTGAATGATCGCGTGCAGTTGTAGAGCCGAGCCATGCTCGGCTGATTTTCGCTTGGGTTCCGATTGGTCGAGCATGGCTCGACTCTACAAGGAGCATCCACGCATGGCGTGGATCTACGGCACGGTGCCCAGGCGTTCGCCGACGAAATCGATGAAGACCCGCAGCTTGGGCAGCACGTGGCGGCCGGAGGGCCACAGCAGGTGGAAGGTGCCGCAGGAATGCACGTGTTCTTCCAGCACGGTCGCCAGCTGGCCGTCGGCCAGCGCATCACGCACCGAATGCACCGGCACGAACGCCACGCCCACATCGCGCAGCGCCAGCGCCACGCGCGCTTCGATGGTATTGGCCACCATGTGGACCGGCAGTTCCTGCGGCACTTCGTCATCGGGCCAGTGGATCGGCCACGCCTCCAGCTTGCCGGTGCTGGGAAAACGATAGTGCAGCAGCGTGTGCTGCATCAGCTCCGCCGGCGTGCGCGGAATGCCGCGACGCTGCAGGTAGGCCGGCGAGGCGACGATGCGGCGCGGGAACACGCCCAGGCGTCGTGCGTTCATGCGCGAGTCGCTGGGTTCACCGACGCGCAGCACGGCATCGAACCCTTCCTCGATGACATCGACCAGGCGATCGCTGAAATCCAGATCGAGCCGGATGTCCGGATAGACCGCCATGAACTCGGCCATCAGCGGCAAGGTCAGGTCGCCCACCAGCGGCAGGCTGATGCGCAGCGTGCCGCTGGGCGTGGCATGCGGCTGTGCGAGTTCGGTGCGGGCGGCATCGCGCTCGTCGAGGATGCGCCGGCAGCGCGCCAGGAACAGCTGGCCTTCGGCGGTGAGGGTGATGCTGCGCGTGCTGCGGTGGAACAGGCGCACGCCCAGCGCGTGTTCGAGCCGGGCCACGCACTTGCCGGCGGCCGAGGCGGAGATGCCCTGCAGACGCCCGGTCTCGACGAAGCTGCGGGTGTCGGCGGCGTGCACGAAGGTCTGCAGGTTGGCGAGGTTGTCCAGGACTGACATGGGCGTGCGGGCGATCAAAGCGGCAGGGTAGGGGAAGGGCGCGCCGCCGGCGGCACGGCCATCGCAACGCTGTGGTGCGTGACGGGACGCGGGCGGTTGCGGCCTCGCAGTTCCGGCCATCATGCCGATTGCGGACTGCATGGTCCACGATGCGCGGAGCGGTACCCCGCTTTTGCGACGCGGCGGGCTGCCTAACGTGGCGGGCCTGTCCCCACGGATCACCGCGATGAATGCCGCTCCTTCCCTTCCCCCGCGCCGACCCTGCCCTCGGTGCAGCGCCTGTTGCAGCAGGTGCACCCGCAGCGCCTGATCGGTGCGGTGGTGCGCGTGCGTCAGCACGGGGTGCTGCGCCATGCCAGCGCCACCGGGCTGTCTGATCGTGAAGCGGCCGCGCCGATGCGCGCGGACCAGCTGTTCCGGCTGGCTTCGGTGAGCAAGCCGCTGCTGACCACCGTGTTGCTGCGCCTGGTGGCCGACGGCGTGCTGGACCTGGATACGCCGGTGCAGCGCTGGCTGCCGCAGTTCCGCCCGGCGCTGGCCGACGGCAGCACCCCGCCGATCAGCTTGCGCCAGCTGCTCAGCCACAGCAGCGGGCTGGGCTATCGCTTCCTGGAAGCCGATGCCGATGGCCCCTATGCACGCGCCGGTGTCAGTGATGGCATGGACGCCAACCCGCTGTCCCTGGCCGACAACGTGCAGCGCATCGCGCAGGTACCGCTGCTGTTCGCACCGGGCAGCCAGTGGCTGTATTCGCTGGGCGTGGACGTGGCCGGTGCAGTGGCCGAGGCGGCGACCGGCGAGACCTTGCAGGCCTTGTTCGTGCGGTTGCTGGCCGCGCCGCTGGGCCTGCGCGACACCGCGTTCGCCACGCGTGATGCGGCTCGCCTGGCTACGCCGTATGTGAGCGATGCGCCGCAACCGCATCGCCTGCGCGAAGGTGAGGTGGTGGCGCCGTTCGAGGGCACCGTGGGCATCGACTACAGCCTGGCGCGCGCCACCGATGCCAGCCGCTTCGCGTCGGCCGGCGCCGGCCTGGTGGGCACCGCCGACGAGGTGATGGCGGTGCTGGAGGCACTGCGTGATGTGCAGGCGTCGGGGCTGCTGCCGCCGGCACTGGTGGCACAGATGGGCACGCCACAGGTGGGAGAACTGGGGCCGCCCGAGCCGGCCGGCTGGGGGTTCGGGCTGGGCTTTGCGGTCCTGCGTGATGCGACGGCCAGTGGCACGCCGCAGAGCGTGGGCACCTGGCGCTGGGGCGGTGCCTATGGCCACAGCTGGTTCGTTGACCCGGCACGGGCGCTGAGCGTGGTGGCACTGACCAACACCTTGTACGAGGGCATGGACGGTGCGTTCGTCGATGAACTGCGCGATGCGGTGTACGCCGATCTGGAGGCTGCGCGATGAGCGGCCATGCGATCGACGCGGGCAGCCCGGCCGGAGAGGCCACGCGCCTGCCATGGGCGGGCCTGCTGGCGCTGGCGGGCGGCGGTTTCATCACCCTGCTGACCGAGACCTTGCCGGCCGGCGTGCTGCGGCCGATGGGCGACAGCCTGGGCGTGAGCGACGCGGCGGTCGGCCAGCTGGTCAGCGTGTACGCGCTGGGCTCGGTGATGGCCGCGTTGCCGATGACCGCGCTGACCCAGCGTCTGCCACGGCGCCCGCTGCTGTTGGCGGCGATCGCCGGCTTCGTGGTGGTCAACACGCTGACGGCGATGAGCAGCAGCTATCCGCTGATCCTGGCCGCACGCTTCCTGGCCGGCGTCTGCGGTGGCCTGCTGTGGTCGCTGGTGGCCGGGTACGCCGCGCGCATGGTGGTGCCGTCGTTGCAGGGGCGGGCGATCGCGGTGGCGATGGTCGGTTCACCGCTGGCACTGTCGCTGGGCGTGCCGGCGGGCACGCTGCTCGGCCAGCAGATCGGCTGGCGCTGGGCATTCGCGCTGATGAGCGTGCTGGGCGTCGGGTTGCTGGCCTACGCGCGCTGGGCGTTGCCGGCGCTGCCCGCTGCCGGGGCCGGGCAGCGCACATCGCTGGGCACGGTGTGGCGCATGCCCGGGGTACGCAGCGCGCTGGCCGTGATGGCGTTGTACGTACTGGCGCACAACGTGCTCTACACCTACATCGAGCCATTGGCCGTGGACGCCGGCGCCGGTGCGTGGCTGGACCGGCTGCTGCTGGCGTTCGGCGTGGCGGCCATCGCCGGCATCGGCATCGCCGGCTGGGGCGTGGATCGTCACCTGCGCCGGCTGGTCTGGGCGGCGGTGGTGGGCTTCCTGCTGCCGGTGCTGGCGCTGTTGCTGTGGCCGGGAGCGCCGGGCGTGTTGCTGCCAGCCACGATTGTGTGGGGGTGGCGTTCGGTGCGGTGCCGACGCTGTTCCAGACTGCGCTGGCGCGCCGCGCCGGGGCGGCGGCCGATCTGGCGCAGTCGATGCTGGTGACGGGCTGGAACCTGGCCATCGCCGCTGGCGGTGTGGCCGGTGGCGTGCTGCTGCAGGCCGGCGGTGCCGGCATGCTGGGGTGGTTGCCGTTGCTGCTGCTGGCTGTGTGCGCGGGGTGGCTGCTGGTCCAACCGAAGGCGTGGCTGTAGAGGATGATCGCGCCCGCAGCCGGGTGTGGGCTCGGCGCTACGCCTCCGGCTCCTGCTCGATCGGTACGCTGCGCGGGTTCTGCATGTGCTCGCGCGCAGCGCCGTACTGCTGCTGCCGCTTGTGATGGAAGGCCACGAACTCGTCGCGTGGCAGCGGCCGCGAGAACAGCCAGCCCTGCCCGAACTCCACATGCCGGCTGTGCAGGTAGGCCAGCTGTGCTTCGGTTTCCACGCCTTCGGCCACCACCCACAAGCCCAGCTCCTTGGCCATGTCGATGATGTGCGGGGTGACCGGGCTGGTCGCACTTTCGGTGCCGATCGCATCGATGAAGGACTTGTCGATCTTCAGCGCGTCCAGCGGCAGCTGCTCCAGGTACTGCAGGCTTGAGAAGCCCACGCCGAAATCGTCGATGGCCACGCTGTGCCCGGCGCGCCGTGCTGCCGCCAGCATGGTGCGCGCACGATCCAGGTCGAGGAAGCCACGTTCGGTGGCTTCCATCCAGATCTGCTGCGGCAGGATGCCGCTGCCGGCCATGTGCTTGGAGATCATCTTCAGCGCACGGCCACTGCTGATGTCTTCGGCGGCCAGGTTGATGGCGATGTGCGCGCTGCGGTCGGCCACCAGCAGGTCGCGCATGTCGCGCACCACGTTTTCGATCACCAGGTCGGTGACGTCGGCGATCATGCCGGCCTCTTCGGCCAGCGGAATGAACAGATCCGGCCGCACCTGGGTGCCATCGGGGCGCTGCCAGCGCACCAGTGCTTCGGCGCCGACGCAGATGCCGGTATCCAGTTCGATGATCGGCTGGTAGTGCAGGTACAGCTCGCGGCGGCGGATGGCCGTGGCCAGCTCGCCACGCAGCGACAGGCGGCGCTGTGACAGCCAGATCACCAGGCCGACTGCGGCGGCGGCCAGCAACAGGCCCAGCGGGACGTACAACCAGGCCTGCTGGCGGAACGTGGCGGCCAGTGCGGTGCGGGGCGTGGTGGCGATCGCCAGCCATTCCTCGTTGCGCGCAGTGGCGTACAGCGTGTTCTGGTCCAGGCCCTGGCCGGGGTCGCGCAGCAGTGCCAGCAGCAGGGTCGGGTCCACGCCGGACTGCTGGGCCAGCAGGCGCCCATCCGGGCTGGCCAGGGCCAGGCGCACATGCGGATCAACGATGACATCGACGAAGCGGCGCGGGTCGACCAGCACATCATAGGAGCCGTACAGGATGGCCAGCATCTGGCGGCGCCCGCTCGCTTCGGGGCGCACGTCCACCGCGATGCCGGCGCCGTCGCTGGTGACATGGTCGGGCTTGGGCTGGTCCACGTCGGACAGGAACGGCCCCCAGGACGTGCAGCGCAGCTTGCCGCCTTCGAAATACCCCATCTGCTCGATCGACGAGGTGGTCATCACCAACGTCTGCATGCGCCGGATGTGGTCGGCGCTGCACGGCACGTGGGCACCAGCCTCGACCGACTTCAACGCCGCCAGCGCCTCCTGGTAGGACAGGTCCGAGCGGCGCAGGGTGCGCCCGGCGATATCGCGCAGGCGTTCCTGCTCGACGCTGACCGCACGGTCCCAGGTGGCGTAGGCCATCACCGCGATGGGCACGGCCGCGGCCAGCAGCGCCAGCGCGGTGCCACCGATGATGACGCGCAGGCGGCTCATGGCCGGGGCTCGGGCAGGGCGGTCAGGGCAGGGCGCATGGTCGGGCCGGTCCTTGGGCAGGTGCGGCTATCTGAACACGGTGCCGGGCCGGACGGAATGGGATCAATCCGGTATTGGGTCACATTGTGATGAAAGCGACCCCGTGTGACGTAACAGGCCAGTCTGGTGCTGGCGCTCCGGGCCGGGGAGGACTACCGTCGGACGCTTCGCCCGCCCCTTTCCACGCCCATGACCGAGCCCGCAACGCCCCCCGAGCACCTGCGCCGCAGCCTGTCCAACCGCCACCTGCAACTGATCGCCATCGGCGGTGCCATCGGTACCGGCCTGTTCATGGGCTCGGGCAAGACCATCAGCCTGGCCGGCCCGTCCATCGTGTTCGTCTACCTGATCATCGGCGCGATGCTGTTCTTCGTGATGCGCGCGATGGGCGAACTGCTGCTGTCGAACCTGCAGTACAAATCCTTCATCGATTTCTCCACCGACCTGCTCGGCCCCTGGGCCGGCTTCTTCTGTGGATGGACCTACTGGTTCTGCTGGATCGTCACCGCCATTGCCGATGTGATCGCCATCGCGGCCTACGCGCAGTTCTGGTTCCCCGGGCTGGATGCATGGATACCGGCGCTGGCCTGCGTGCTGCTGTTGCTGGCGCTGAACCTGGTGACGGTGAAGCTGTTCGGCGAAATGGAATTCTGGTTCGCGCTGATCAAGATCGTGGCCATCTGTGCGCTGATCATCACCGGTGCCGGGCTGGTGGCCTGGGGCTTCACCTCGCCCAGCGGCCACACCGCCTCGCTGTCGAACCTGTGGAATGACGGTGGCATGTTCCCGATGGGCCTGGTGGGCTTCTTCGCCGGCTTCCAGATTGCAGTGTTCGCCTTCGTCGGCATCGAGCTGGTCGGCTCCACCGCCGCCGAAACCGCCGACCCGGAGCGCAACCTGCCCAAGGCGATCAATTCGATTCCGGTGCGCATCATCATCTTCTACGTGCTGGCGCTGATCGCGATCATGGCGGTCACCCCGTGGCGCCAGGTGGTGCCGGACAAGAGCCCGTTCGTGCAGCTGTTCGTGCTGGCCGGTATTCCCGCCGCGGCCAGCCTGATCAACTTCGTGGTGCTGACCTCGGCGACGTCGTCGGCCAACAGCGGCATCTTCTCCACCAGCCGCATGCTGTACGGCCTGGCCGAGGAAGGCCACGCACCGCGCGGGCTGTCGCGGTTGTCGCGCGCGGCGGTGCCGGCGCGCGGCCTGCTGTTCTCCTGCCTGTGCCTGCTGGGCGGCACGCTGCTGATCTACCTGATTCCGAACCTGGTGACCGCCTTCACCCTGGTGACCACGCTGGCCACCGTGCTGTTCATCTTCGTCTGGTCGCTGATCCTGGTGGCCTACATGGTCTATCGCCGCCGCTATCCGGAGCGGCACGCCGCCTCGATCTTCAAGATGCCCGGCGGCGTTGCCATGTGCTGGGCCTGCCTGCTGTTCTTCGCCGGCGTGCTGGTGCTGCTGAGCCTGCAGGGCGATACGCGCCAGGCGCTGATGGCCAGCCCGGCGTGGTTCGTGCTGCTGGGCGTGGGGTATTGGGTGCGGCGCAGAACGGCGAAATGACCGGGAATGCCGGAAACTGGAATGGGTAGAGTCGACTGTCAGTCGACTGCTCTCCTGCGGGCCACCGATAACCCCGCGCTGCGCGCGATAGTCGACTAACAGTCGACTCTACCGGTCCCGGTCCCGGTCCCGGTCCCGGTCCCGATGCCTGGGCCCCATTCACCCGGCGTTAGCGGCTGCGGCCGGATCATCCGGCCGCCATGTTTACCCGCCCTGCCGCCATCGCGCTGTTGCTGCTGTCCAGCCTCTGGCCCGGGCTGGCCGCTGCGCGCACCGTCTACCGCTGCGTGCAGGGCAACACGGTCAGCCTGGCGACCGCGCCGGAGCCGGGCTCGCGCTGCACAGCGAAGGAGATTGACGACAACGCCATCCAGACCCCGAACCTGTGGGGCAACATGGGGGTGTTCAGCGGCGTGCTGTACGAACGCGAGCAGGACGGCGCACTGGTCTATTCCACGCGCAATCTGCCCGGCTCGCGGGTGTTCCTGAAGTTCACCGTGGCCACCCCACCAGGGGAGCCTGCCCACGAAGGGCTGGGCAAGGTCGGCACGCCGCAGCTGGCGCAGCACGCAAAGCAGTTCAAGGCGGCGGCCAAGGCCACCGGCGTCGACGATGCCTGGCTGCGTGCGATCGCGCATGCCGAAAGCAATTTCGATGCGTTGGCGGTATCGAGCAAGGGTGCGCAGGGCGTAATGCAGCTGATGCCCGAGACCGCGCAGGAATTCGGCGTGCGCGATCCGTTCTCGCCGCAGCAGTCGATCGATGGCGGTGCGCGTTACATGCGCGCGCTGCTGCGCCGCTACAACGGTGACCGGCCCCTGGCCGCAGCCGCCTACAACGCTGGTATCGGCGCGGTGACCCGCTACAAGGGGTGCCGCCGTATGCCGAGACCCTGGCCTACGTGGACAAGGTGATGGCGTTGTACGCGCGCTACCGCGAGGCGATGGGCATCCGCAACGAGGTGCCGGCGCGCTAGCCGGGTTCTGCCGGTGGTGTTGTAGAGCCGAGCCCATGCTCGGCTTGCGCCAACAGCCGCCGAGCGTGGGCTCGGCTCTACAGCAGAGCCGATCAGCGCGAGGTGCCGCTGCTGACCAGGTCGTAGCGCTCGACGCGGCCGATGCGGGCGATCTCCGCCTGCACGTCGGTGCGCTGTTTCAGTGCACGCCACGCCGTATCGATCTTCATGTCGCCGGGCAGCGACGGGTAGGTGCGCATGTCCTGCAGGGTGGCCAGTGTCTGGCCACGTTCAACCGGCGACCGCAGCTGTTCAATCAGCAGCGCAGCCGCGGCGTCCAGATCGCCTTCCTCCAGCAGCATCTCGCGCTGGAACAGGCGCGCGTCTTCGCCCTGGGCCAGAATCACCGCGCGCGCGGCCTGCGTGGCTGGCGCATCGCCGCGTTCGCGGGCGGCGGCGAACTGCACCAGCGCCTGCGCCGCCCTGCCGTAACCGGTCAGCCCCGCGATGTCATTGACCGCCGCGGCCCCCTCCTGCGCGCGTCCCAGCGAGATCAGGAAAAAGCCGACATTCAACTGGTGCTCGATGCCGTTGGCACTGGGGGCACCGATGCGCGCAGCCCACCTCGCCGTGGCCAGCGCATCATCGACGCGGCCCAGCCGGCGCAGCGCGGCGGACCGGCTGCTGAGCAGCCACGCCACCCATTGCGCCTCGGCCGCCGATGGCGACTGGCCTGCGGCGGCGGCGCGGGCCATGCCATCGGTCAGCGCCAGCACTTCCTCGCTGCGGTCGAGCATCAGCAGCGTGCTGGCGAAGTCGGCCATGCGCGCATCCAGTGCGCGATCGAGCAGGCCCGACACGCGCAGATCATCCAGGTGCGTCTGTGCCGCCTGGCGTGGATCAAGGCGCGGGTCATCGCGGTCGATATAGCGGTCGAAGCGCTTGTCGCTGCGCAGCCGGATGATCTCGGCCGGGCCCTTGATGCGGGCCAGCGTGGCCGGAATGTCATCGCCGTGACCGTGCTCGGCCTGCAGCGCGGCCAGTGCCAGCCACAGCCCGCTGGGTTGCACGCCGTCGCCCTTCCAGCCGTTGTCGAACAAGGCCTGCAACAGTTCCATGCGCCGCTGCGGCTGGTCGCGCAGGCGGTACTGCAGGTAGAGGACGGACTGCTGCTCGATCGGCAGCGGCGCCTGGGCGTGCTTCAGCGCCTGCAGCAGGTAGGTGGTGGCCGGTGCAGGCTGGTTGTCGGACAGTTCCAGCGATACCCGGGTGAGCAGGATCCGCGCATCGTTCGGCAGGGTCTCCTGCGCGCGCTGCAGGTAGCGGCGTGCCAGGGCGGGCTTCTTCTGCATCATCGCGGTCCAGCCGGCCGCCTGCGCAGCGCGGCCCTGCCGCTCGGCGTCGAAGTCGTCCAGCAGCGGGTCTTCCATCAACCGTTCCATGCTGATCAACGCGCCCAGCGTGTTGCCGCTGTCCGACTGCCCGATCGCCTCATCCCAGCGGTTGGCATAGGCCACATGCACCGCATCGGTGGTGATGGACGGCTTCTGCGGCGCCACCGTGATCGATGCCGCAGCAGGTGCGCCGGCCAATGCGGCCATCAGCACGACGGTGAGGGGGACAAGGCGGGGCATGAAGATCTCCATCCGTGGCAGCCCATTGAACCCGCTGCGCCTGGCAAGGACAAGCACGATGGATGCAACGTTGTTGCTTGAGCACCCGCGCGACCGTGGCGCATCACGCGCGCAGCGTCTATTGTCGGTGCCTCTTCAGGCAGCAGGCAGGGCGGCACGGCACGATGGCACGGTGGCAATGGATGGCGGCAGGTGTGGCGTTGGCAACGGTGGTGGCGTTGGCTGCAACGTGGTGGGAAACGCCGCTGCATACCCTCGCTGAACCGGCAGGCCCGCTGCCGACGCCGCTGGCCTGGACCGCGCAGATCGAGCCGCTGGCCGGCGATGGCCATCCCGGTGATCGCGATGGCGCGTCGGCGCAGGCCCGTTTCGCCGATCCCTATGCGCTGCTGCGCGCGGCCGATGGCAGCGTCTATTTCACCGATGCAGGCGACAACAACCGCATCCGCCGCCGCCTGCCCGATGGTCGCGTCGAAACCGTGGCCGGGCAGGGCGAAGGACGCCTCGACGGCCCGGCGTTGCAGGCGAGCTTCAACACGCCCTCGGGCATTGCCGCCGATGCGCAGGGCAACCTGTACGTGGCCGACACCGGCAACCATGCGATCCGCCGCATCGGGAGCGACGGCCACGTGACCACGCTGGCCGGCGGTGAGCAGGGCTACACCGATGGCCCTGCCGCCCAGGCGCGCTTCGATGCGCCGATGGGCATCGCGGTGGATGCGCAGGGCCAGGTCTTCGTGGCAGACACCTACAACGACCGCATCCGGGTGATCGGCACCGATGGCACGGTGCGCACCCTGGCCGGCGGTGAGCGCCCGGGGCTGGCTGATGGCGCCGGTGCCGAGGCGCGTTTCGATACCCCGGTGGCGCTGGCCTTCGATGCGCAGGGCGCGCTGCTGGTGGCCGACCTGTTCAACAACGCGGTGCGCCGGGTCGGCGCCGATGGCACGGTCAGCACGGTGCTGGGCACGGGCGGTGTGATCAATGGCCCGATGTCGCTGGCCACCACGCATGACGGTGTGCTGTACGTGGGCGATCTTGATGGCCGCATCGTGCAGGTGACGCCGCAGGGCCACCAGATCGCGCTGGTCGGCAATGGTCGCCTGCCGCGCCTGGCCCGCCCCAGCGGGCTGGCGGTGGATGCCGATGGCAGTGTGCTGGTGGCCGACGCGGCGGCCTATCGCCTGCACCGCCTGCGCCCGCTGCCGGTGGGCGAACTGCCGGCACCGGCGCTGGTCGGCCCGGCCGCCGATGCCGCGCTGCCCGATACCGGTGGCCGCTGGCCGCTGGCGCCGCAGCAGGGCTGGCACGAAGTGGTCGGCACGCTGGGCGAAGTGCGCGGCAACTTCAAGGGCGAGAGCCGCCATCACCTGCACGGTGGCTTCGACGTGCGCGGTGATGTCGGCCAGACCGTGCTGGCCATCGCCGAGGGCAAGGTGAGCAGCCCGGTGGCGGCGTGGAGCCTGGGTGGGCAGGCCGAAGGCCTGGCGGTGGATCGCCTCAAGTACATCCACATGCGGGTCGGCCGCACACCGCGCGATGAGCCGTTCGACGCGCGCTGGCAGGCGCTGTACGACGAGCAGGGCACGCTGGAGCGGATGCGCGTGCGCCGCGGCACCCGCATCCACGTGGGCGACCGGCTGGGCAGCATCAACAACCAGGCCCATGTGCACCTGGCGGTGGGCACCGGCGGTTTCGAGACCAATGCGGTGGCGCTGGGCTTCCACAACTACGCCGATCACTTCGCGCCACGCATCACCGATGTAGCGCTGCTGGACGACAACGACCAGCCGCTGGCCGCCGGCGCCGATGGCGTGGTGATGCTGGCGCGCCAGGGCCGTGGTGTGCAGATCGTGGTGGAGGCCTGGGACCAGGTCGACAACAACCTGCCGCGCCGTCGCCTGGGCATGTACCAGGTGGGTTACCAGATCCTCGATGCCGGCGGCCAGCCCTTGCAGGGCTACGAGCAGCCACGCTGGAACATCGTTTTCAACCGCATGCCGCCGCAGATGGAAGCGGTGCGCGTGGCCTATGCGCCGGACAGCGGCATCACCGTGCATGGCAGCGCGGTGACCCGGTTCCGCTACCTGGCCACCAACACCGTGCGCGATGGCCTGATGGAAACCGGGCGCTGGCAGCCGGCGGCGCTGCCGCCGGGCGAGTACATCGTGCGTGCCAGCGTGCGCGACTACAGCGGCAACGAAGGCGTCGGCCCGCGCGAGATCAGAGTGCGGTTGCTGCCATAGCGGCGGCCGGGGCGCCGCAGCGTTCGCGCTCGGCGTCCATGTCTTCCAGCGGCCGCACTTCGATGCTGCCGAAGCGTGCCCACGGGAACTGGCGGGCGATGCGCATGGCTTCGTCGCGGTCGCGGGCCATGATCAGGTTGAAGCCGGCCAGCAGCTCGCGGGTTTCGGCGAACGGGCCATCGAGCACGCGGCTGTGGCCGTCGCGCACGCGCAGGGTCTGTGCGGTGTCGACTGGCTGCAGCTTCTGTGCAATCAGCAGGGTGCCTTCGGCCTGCAGCTGGTCGGCGTGGGCGAGGCAGTCGCGCATCAGCGCGTTGAATTCTTCGGTCGGCAGGGCCTGCAGCAGGGCAGGCTCGATATAGATCAGAAGCAGGTACTGCTGCATGGCACGGTCCTGGCGGGGGCGGGGGCGGGTGCCCATGATGGCGCAGGTCTGCGCACGGGCATGTTGCAGCGCGGGAAGCGCGCCTTCGGCGGATGGCGGCGAACGGCGGAGCCCCTCCGTGGTGGGGTGGGTGGGTCGCTGAAAGCGGGTTTCCTGAGGGTGGGCCGGGCGGGTGGGATTGGCGGGGACGCCGTGAACCCGTCCTTGGGGGCTTAGCCGCGCCATCCATGGCGCGGATACCCCGCCAACCCCACCCGCCCGGCCCCAGACAGATTCCGGCGGCCGATCCACCACGGGAAATCAACAACAACAGCAGAAGCGGGTCGCTGCGCTCGCAAAGCCGAGGCCGCCAGCCAATCGTTGCTGCTGCTGTTGCTGTTGCCTTTTCTCTTGATCTTCCCGTGGTGCGTATCGGAGGCGGGAAACTGTCCGTGGCCGGGTGGGTAGGCGGGGCGGGGGTGTCCGCGGCATGGATGCCGCGGCCAAGCCCCCATGGACGGGTTTACGGCGTCCCCCGACCCGCCTACCCACCCGGCCATACCCATGAGCCGGAGCTTTCAGCGACCCACCCACCCCACCACGGAGGGGCTGCGCCGTTCGCCGACCCCGCCGGAGGCGCGCTTTCTGCGGAAGAAAAAATTTCCAACAGACGTGTCGATTCCCAGCCCGCTGGTTCGTTGTACCCAGTGAAGGGCACGCACCACGCGTCCCCACGGGAGACCGAAATGAAAGTGATGGTGATCGTGAAGGCCAACGCCGACTCCGAAGCCGGCCGCATGCCCAGCGAACAGGACCTGTCTGAAATGGGCGCCTTCAACGAGCAGCTGGTCGCCGCCGGCATCATGCTGGCCGGTGAGGGCCTGCATGCCACCCAGCGCGGCCGCCGCATCCACTTCGGCCACGGCGCGCCGAAGGTCGAG
The DNA here is from genome assembly GCF_056172695.1 of Stenotrophomonas sp. GSD10. NCBI lineage: Bacteria > Pseudomonadati > Pseudomonadota > Gammaproteobacteria > Lysobacterales > Lysobacteraceae > Stenotrophomonas > Stenotrophomonas sp. GSD10. The sequence goes on from NZ_JAOCMC010000002.1 coordinate 123,031, forward strand.
TCCGGCCCGTTCGGCCCGGCCGACCAGCAGATTGCCGGCTTCTGGCTGTGGAACGTGCGCTCGCTGGAGGAGGCGGTGGAATGGGCCAGCCGTGCGCCGTTCCGCAGTGGCGGCACGCTGGAAGTGCGTCCCCTGATCGCGCCGGAAGATTTCGGCGAAGCCTTCACCGCCGACTTACAGCAGCAGGAACAGCGTCTGCGTGCACAGCTGCAGGATTGACCCGGATTCCCCGCCGGGCGTGGCCCGGTGCAACCGACCTGAACCACACAACGGAGTAGTGCGATGAAACTGATTCCCTTCCTCGGCTTCAGCGGCCAGACCCACGATGCGATGGCGTTCTACGCCAAGGCACTGGGCGGCCAGGTCACCTCGGAAATGAAGTACCGCGACATGCCGCCCTCCGATGGCGCGCCGGGCTGCAATGAAATGCCGCCGGAAACCCTGGACCACGTGGCGCACAGCCAGCTGGAGATCGGCAACGCGATCCTGATGGCGGCCGACGGCCCCGGCGGTGGCGAGGGCGGCTCGACCACCATCAACGTCGATGTCGACAGCATCGAGGAAGCCGAGCGTGTGTTCGCCGCACTGGCCGAAGGTGGCCAGGTGCAGATGCCGATCGCGGAAACCTTCTGGGCCCATCGCTGGGGCATGCTGATCGACCGCTTCGGCAAGCCGTGGATGGTCAACTGCATGAAGCAGCCCTGATCCCTCTGTCTTCCGTCCACCAGGAGCGTTACCGATGAGTGCACCACAACCGCAGATGATCTTCGTCAACCTGCCGGTGAAGGACCTGGAAAAATCCAAGGCGTTCTTCAGCGCGCTGGGCTACAGCTTCAATCCCACCTACACCAATGACGTAGCGGCCGGCATGGTCATCAGCGAGAGCATCTACGTGATGCTGCTGACCCAGCCTTTTTCCAGCAGTTCACCAACAAGCCGATTGCCGATGCGCACACCCACACGGAAGTGATCAATGCACTTTCTGCGCCCAGTCGCCAGGCTGTTGACGTGTTGGTGGACAAGGCACTGGCCGCAGGTGCCAGCGAGCCGCAGCCGGCGCGCGACCTTGGCTTCATGTACCAGCGCGGCTTCCAGGACCTGGATGGGCACCTCTGGGAAATCGCACACATGGACGGCGAGCCGGGCTGACCGCCGCCGCACGGAGAACCCTCATGGCTTACGTGGATGCCTACGTGCTGCCGTGCCCGCAGGACAAGGTGGCGGCTTACCGCCGCCTTGCCCGCAAGGCCGGCACGGTGTGGAAGGAACATGGCGCGCTGCAGTACATGGAGTGCGTGGCCGACGATGTGGAGCCGGGGAAAACCACCTCGTTTCCGCGCGCGGTGAAGGCCAGGGCCGGTGAGACGGTGATCGTCGCCTTCGTGGTGTTCCGCTCGCGCGCCGCGCGCGACCGTATCAACGCGAAGGTGATGGCCGACCCGCGGCTGGCGTCACTCGGCCCCAAGGACATGCCGTTCGATACCCGGCGCATGTTCTGGGGCGGCTTCAAGCCGATCGTTGAAGCGTGAGCGGCGGCGCTTGTGCAGGCCGGGCGTGCGTGCTGTGATCGGCGCATGCTCGAGCCCGCACTGACGCAGCGTCTGGAAACCCTCTGGCGGATGGAGTCGCCAGTGTTGATCGCGCGCCTGGCGCGGCTGCTCGGCGGCGATGTCGGCCGTGCCGAGGAGCTGGCCCAGGACACCTGGCTGGCCGCGCTGGAGCGTTGGCCGGAGCAGGGCATCCCGGACAATCCCGGAGCCTGGCTGATGACCACCGCGCGCAACCGTGCCATCGATGTGCTGCGCCAGCACCAGCGGGTGGCGCAGCAGCACGCGCAATGGGGCGAGGAACTGCATCCGGCCGCGCTGCCAGCGCCGGATGACAGCCAGGCGCTGGAAGACGACCTGGGTGACGATCTGCTGCGGCTGATGTTCGTGGCCTGTCATCCGGTGCTGCCCGCCGATGCGCGGGTGGCGCTGACCCTGCGCCTGCTGGGGGCTGACCACGCTGGAGATCGCCCGCGCCTTCCTGCAACCCGAGCCGACCATTGCCCAGCGCATCGTGCGTGCCAAGCGCACGCTGGCGCAGAAGCAGGTGCCGTATGAAGTGCCACGCGCCGAGGCGATGCCCGAGCGGCTGGGCTCGGTGCTGGAGGCGATCTATCTGGTGTTCAACGAAGGCTATGCCGCCAGCAGCGGGGATGACTGGATGCGTCCGGCGCTGTGTGAGGAAGCGTTGCGGCTGGCGCGCATCCTGGCCTACCGCATGCCGGTGGCACCGGTGCTGGGTCTGCTGGCGTTGATGGAACTGCAGGCCTCGCGTGCGGCGGCGCGGGTGGATGCCCGCGGCGCGGCGGTGGTGCTGGACCAGCAGAACCGTGCCCGCTGGGACTGGTTGCAGATCGAGCGCGGCCAGCAGCTGCTGGCACGCGCGCTGGCGGCCGGTGGCAGTGACGATCCCTACGTGCTGCAGGCCCGCATTGCGGCCTGCCATGCCGGTGCGCGCCGTGCCGAGGATACCGACTGGCCGCGCATTGCCTCGCTCTATGCGCAGCTGTTGCAGGTGCAGCCCTCCCCGGTGGTGGCGCTGAACCGGGTGGTGGCGGTGCTGCGCAGTGACGGCGCCTTCGCCGCATGGGCGCAGTTGCAGCCGTTGCTGGTCGAGCCCCGGTTGCAGGACTACGCGCCGTTGCAGGTGGTGCGGGGCGAACTGCTGCAGCAGCTGGGCCGAACCGATGATGCCCGCCAGGCGTTCACCGCCGCCGCCGCGCTGACCACCAACGCACGCGAACGCGAGCACCTGCTGGCCCGCGCGCAAGGACCGGGATGACCATCGGGGTCAGATCCCTCTCCCGACGGGAGAGGGATCTGACCCCTCTTTCCGAATCCCATTACACTCCGGAAGGATTTCCCTGCTGGAGAGAGCAATGAAGCGAGTAGCACTGGGCGTGCTGGCCCTGTCGGTGTCGAGCGCACTGATGGCGGCCACCCCGAAATTCGATGGCGCGCGGATTTCCGCCGACGTCAAGGAACTGGCCTCTGACGCCTACGAAGGCCGCTCGCCGGCCACTGCCGGCGAAGAGAAGACCGTTGCCTATCTCAGCAAGCAGTTCGCCGAAGCCGGCCTGCAGCCGGGCGGCGACCTGAAGGACGGCAAGCGCCTGTGGACCCAGGCCGTGCCGCTGCGCAAGGGCGACATCGTCGGCACCCCGCAGCTGGCGCTGCACCAGGGCGGCAAGACCATTGCGCTTGAGCAGGGCAAGCAGATTGCCGTGCGTGCGGCGATGAACGGCGCCAGCAACGTCGACATCAGCAAGGCACCGCTGGTGTTCCTCGGCTACGGCGTGAAGGCGCCGGAGCGCAACTGGGATGACTTCAAGGGCGTGGACCTGAAGGGCAAGATCGCCGTGGTGCTGATCAACGATCCGGACTTCGAGAGCGGCCAGGGCGACTTCGACGGCAAGGGCATGACCTACTACGGCCGTTGGACCTACAAGTACGAGGAAGGCGCCCGCCAGGGCGCGCTGGGCGTGCTGATCGTGCACGAGACCGCGCCGGCATCGTACGGCTGGGCCACCGTGGCCGGCTCCAACACCAACACCATGTTCGACGTGGTGCGCGACAACCCGGCCGGCAGCCATCCGCTGCTGGAAGGCTGGATCCAGCGTGACCTGGCGGTGGAGCTGTTCCGCTCGGCCGGGCAGGACTTCGAGGCGCTGAAGAAGAAGGCGCAGCAGCGCGACTTCACCCCGGTGGCGCTGACCGGCGCCAGCCTGGATGCGAAGTACGCGGTGAAGACCGAAGTGATCACCTCGCACAACGTGGCCGCACGCCTGGAAGGCAGCCGCCATCCGGATGAGACGATCATCTACAGCGCGCATTGGGACCACATCGGCGTGGGTGAGCCGGACGCACGCGGCGATCGCATCTTCAATGGCGCGCTGGACAATGCCAGCGGTACCGCCTCGCTGATCGAACTGGCGCGTGGTTTCGCCAAGGCCAAACGCCCCGAGCGCTCGCTGCTGTTCCTGGCGGTGACCGCCGAGGAGAAGGGCCTGCTGGGTTCGGAGTATTACGCCACGCACCCGCTGTATCCGCTGGAAAAGACCGTAGCGGTGATCAACATGGACGGCATGGCGCCGTTCGGCCCGTCGCGTGACTTCGGCATCTACGGTGCCGCACGCTTCGAGCTGCTGGACCAGCTGAAGGATGTGGCCAAGGGCTGGGACATCCGCTACACCCCGGACCCGAAGCCGGAGGCCGGCCTGTTCTTCCGCTCCGATCACTTCCCGTTCGCCAAGCGCGGCGTGCCGGCACTGTCGTGGTCGGCCGGCCAGGACTGGGTGGACGGTGGCGTGGCCGCCGGCAAGAAGGCCTCGGAGGACTACACCGCCAAGCGTTACCACCAGCAGGGCGACGAATGGCAGCCGGACTGGGTGTTCGCCGGTGCCGCCCGCGACCTGGAAGTGCTGTACACGCTGGGCAACCAGCTGGCCAATTCCCGTGCCTGGCCGAACTGGAGCAAGGACGAGTCGTTCCGCGCCGTGCGTGACGCCAGCGCCGACCAGCGCAAGTAACGGCGTTGGGTAGTGCCGGCCGCTGGCCGGCATTGCCGCCCCGGAAACGCCGGGCCATGCCCGGCGTTCCGGTAACGGCTTCCATCCCCGCTTTCCGGCCCTTCGTCGCAACCCGCTTGTTTGCCCGGCGGGCCGCCCTATGCTCGGCTCACCCCTTCCTCCAAGGCGCTGCCGTGTTCGCCAGCCTCTCTCTCCTGATTCGCCACCTGCTGGCCTGGGCCGCCGCGCTGGTTGTTGCCGGCATGGTCTGGAGCGGCATCTTCAGCGGCATGAACGACGGCCCCGGCTGGGTGTTCGGCCTGCTGGCGATGTTCCTGATGATCTCCGCGCTGGGCAGCGCGATCACCCACATCCGCCGGGTCTGGCTGGTGGCCGGACGACTGGATGCGACCACCCTGTCCGGGCGCCAGCGCCGCCAGGTGGAACTGCCGATGGATGCCGGCCACGCCTACGCGGTGGTGGAAGCGGCCATCGCCGAACTGCCGCGTGTGGAAGAGGTGGAAAGCTCGGCCGGCAGCCTGCAGGTGCGCGCCTACGTGCGCCGCGTCGATCTCTGGAACGGCCGCCAGCCCTCGCGCTGGAACCTGCCGGCGCGGCTGGCGATCAAGCGCAACAGCGTGCTGGCCACAGTCACCCCGGGGCAGGGCACCAGCACCGTCACCCTGCTGTTTGAACCCGATGCCGGCTGGTGGGCCGACCTGCTGGCGCTGGACGAGGGCAGCAACTTCGAGAACGCCGAAGCGGTCACCCGCGCGATCAGCCGCCGCGTGGCCGACCAGCGTCGTGACGAGCAGGCGGCGGCCGAACAGACCCAGGTGGAAAAGGAACTGTCGGTGGCGCGCTTGAACCTGCTGCATGCGCAGGTCGAGCCGCACTTCCTGTACAACACCCTGGCCAACGCGCAGGTGCTGACCCGCACCGATCCGGCGCGCGCTGAACAGATGCTCGGGCACCTGATCCAGTACCTGCGCAGTTCGTTGCCGCAGGTGGATGAATCGGTGTCCACGCTGGGCGTGGAGCTGGATCGCACCCGTGCCTACCTGGAGATCCTGCGCATCCGCATGGGCGCACGCCTGGCGGTGGAGGTGCAGGTGCCCAACGAGCTGCACGGCGTGCACCTGCCGGCGATGGCGCTGCAGACGCTGGTGGAGAACGCGATCAAGCATGGCCTGGAGCCGAAGCCGGGCGGTGGCACGATCTGGATCCTGGCGCGTGGTTTCGAGGACCACGTGACGGTGACCGTGGCCGACGACGGCCTCGGTTTCGGCCAGGGCACCAGCGGCACCGGCATCGGCCTGAAGAACCTGCGCGAGCGCCTGCGCCTGACCTGCGGCGAGCAGGCCGGTGTGGCGATCGTCGCCAATTTCCCCAGCGGCGTGGCCGCGACCATGACCCTGCCGCAGTCGCACAAGGAGCGCAGCCATGCCGCTTGAAGCCCTGATCGCTGAAGACGAAGAGCTGCTGCGGCAGTCACTGCTGGAGCAGCTGCGCCGGCTGTGGCCGGAACTGAAGGTGGTGGCCGAATGCGAGGATGGGGCCAGTGCGCTGGAGCAGCTGGCCGAGAAGCAACCGGACATCGCCTTCCTCGATATCCGCATGCCTGGCATCAGTGGCATCGAAGTAGCGCGTTCGCTGTCCGAATTGAGCCCGCGCACGCAGGTGGTGTTTGTGACCGCCTACGACCAGTACGCCATCGATGCGTTCGAGCAGGGCGCGATGGATTACCTGCTCAAGCCGGTCAGCGACGAGCGCCTGCTGGCCACCCGCGAGCGCATCCTGTCGCGGCTGCCATCGACGCGCCAGGACGATGCCGTGCTGGAGCGCCTGCTGCAGCGGCTGGGCCCGGCGCAGGGCGCGGCCGAACGCCCGCCGCTGGCCTGGATCACCGCCAGCAATGGCCGCGAGACACAGCTGATCATGCTGGAAGACGTGGCCTACTTCCGCGCCGACAACAAGTACACCACGGTGGTCACCGCCGCAGGCGAGAGCCTGCTGCGCACGCCGCTGCGTGAGCTGCTGGATGTGCTCGACCCGCAGCACTTCCGCCAGATCCACCGCTCGACCATCGTCAACATGAAGGCGGTGGCCGCGGTGAGCCGCGACGATACCGGGCGCGGCGTGCTGCGCCTGCGCGAGCGTGCCGAGACGCTGGTGGTCAGCCAACCGTTCATGAGCCTGTTCCGCGGCATGTGATCCACGCCGGCGGCTGAAAGAACAATGCCACCGTGATCGCGCACGGTGGCATTGTGGGTCCCCCGCTTTCCCGAAGGGTCAGTAGGCAGGCTGCAAGGTCAGGTCGTGGTGATGCTCGTTCTCACCGACATGGTTCAAGCGGCCGACCAGTTCGGAGTGCTGCTTCATGCGCCCGATCTCGGTCATGATGCGGATGTCCTCGTGGCGCAGTTCGCGCTTGGCGGTGACGGCCTGCTTGTAGTCCAGCACTTCCGGGTAGTGCTCGGCCAGGTCCAGCGCCTCGGCCACGTGCTCCACGCTGTCGGCCTTGGAGCTGATGCGGGCGCGGCTGTTGAATGCCTTCATCCAGCGCTCGAAACCGGCCGTGCGGTCGAACATGTTGGCCATGAACCAGATCACGAACAGGATCGATACCCACGAACCGAACACGATCACCACGCGGGTGAAGGTGATATGGAAGTCGTCGCGCCACAGGTAGTTGGCGATCAGGCCCAGGATCAGCAGCGATGCCGCCTGCCAGCCGACGATCGAGGCGATCAGCCATTGGCACTTGGCCTGTGCCATCACCGCTACTTCATCGCGGATCTGCTGCTCGCTGAGATTGCGCCAGTGCGCGACCTGTTTGTCGAACGGGCTGCTGTAGAGCTCGTTGTCGCGAAGCAGAATTCCCAAACCCTTGAACAAAGCAATCATGGCTGGCTCCTTGTGGAACGTGCGTCGATCAGCATTTGACGGTGTGGCGGGTTCAGTTCTAGCACTTCCAGCGAGCGGTGCAATGGGCGCAATGCCAAGCGGCGCAAGGGTTTTATCTGAATGGGTGAAGATTGGTGCGATGCAGCATCGGGGCCGCAGCCTGCGACAGGATGTCGCAGGGTGAAACGTGCTGCGGCCGCACATGAAACCGCGACTGAGTGCGCAGGCTCGCCGCCGGCGTCGTGATCGCCCAGAATCGGGGCCGACCGCGCAAGGCGTGGCCCTACTTCCGCCGTTTCTGGACCTGTGATGCCCGCTCTGCTGCAGCGACTGTCCCGCCCCGTCACCGCGCCGATCCGGCGCTGGGTGCTGGAGGCCTTCCCGCGTGGCCAGAGCGGCATCGACTATGACCATCCGCCGGGCGACCCGGGCTGGTTCGGCCCGGACAGCGTGACCTGGCGGCTGCACGCCGAATTCCCCTCGATGCTGGCCGGTGGGTTATGCGCGCTGATGCTGCAGACCCTGCACCCACGCGCGCTCGCCGGCGTCTACGACCACTCCAATTTCCGCCAGGACCTGGTGGGCCGGCTGCGCCGCACCACCGCGTTCGTCGCCGGCACCAGCTATGCGCCGCGCGGCGAGGTGGAGGCGCTGGTGGGCAAGGTGCGCCGCATCCATGCGCAGATCCATGGCCAGACCGCGCAGGGCGAGCCTTACGCCGCCGATGATCCGCAGTTGCTGACCTGGGTGCACGTGACCGAAGCGTTTGGCTTCCTGCAGGGCTTCCGTCGCTACGGGCGCGAGGTGCCGGAGCCCATCGCCGACCGCTACTACGACGAGTATCGCCGCGTGGCTGAAGCACTGGGCGCGGTGGATGTGCCGCGCAGCGAAGCGGAAGTGGCGGCGTATTTCTGCGCGCGGCAACCGCAGCTGCGGGTGGATGAGCGCTCGCGCGAAGTGCTGGAGGTGTTGTCCGGCGTGCGCCTGCCGGTACCGGTGCCGGGGCTGTCGCGCGAGGTGTTCCTCGGCGCCGGCGCGGCACTGCTGCCGGACTGGGCCGAGGCCATGCTGGGACACACGGGCCGCCAGCGCGCGCAGGCCGCAGCGTCGGCGAAACTGATGCAGGGCATGGCACCGCTGTTCCGCCGCGCGCTGCCCGATGGCCTGGCCAGCCGCGCCTGCGCGCGCATGGGCGTGCCGGTGGAGATCCTGCGCGAGTGGCCCGACGCGCGTGGGTAGATGCCGACCTGGGTTGGCACGCATTTCGCGCGGTGCCGCAGAAGCGCCAACCAAGGTCGACACCCACCCGCAAATGAAACGGGCGCCTTGCGGCGCCCGTTCCGGTTACATCACCACACCTTGACCCGCTTGTCCGGGGCCAGGTACAGCTTCTGGCCTTCCTTTACTTCGAACGCCGGGTACCAGGCGTCGATGTTGCGCACGGTCAGTGCGCGGAACTGGCCCGGTGCGTGCACATCGGTCAGCAGCGAGTTGCGCAGCGCCTGCTCGCGACTCTTGCTGCGCCAGGCCTGGGCGAAGCCGAGGAAGAAGCGCTGGTCCGGGGTGAAGCCTTCCAGGGTCTGGCCCGGCTTGCCCTGCAGCGACAGCTGGTAGGCGTCATAGGCGGTGCCCAGGCCGGCCACGTCGGCGATGTTCTCGCCCAGGGTCAGCCTGCCGTTCACATGCACGCCCGGGAACGGCTCGTAGCTGCTGAACTGCGCGGCCAGCGCGTCGCCGGCGGCGTTGAACTGCTTCAGGTCCTCGGCGGTCCACCAGTTGTGCAGCTTGCCGGTTTCGTCGAACAGCGCACCGGCGTTGTCGAAGCCGTGGCTGATCTCATGGCCGATCACCGCGCCGATCGCACCGTAGTTCACCGCATCGTCGGCAGCGCCGTCGAAGAACGGCGGCTGCAGGATCGCCGCCGGGAACACCAGGCGGTTTTCCAGCGGCACGTTCATGGCGTTGATGGTCTGCGGCAGCATCGCCCACTCGCTGTGGTCGACCGGCTTGCCCAGCTTGGCGATGTTGCGCTGGTACTCGAACAGCTCGGCGCGCTGTGCATTGCCCAGCGCGTCATCGCGGCGGATCTCCAGGCCGGTGTAGTCGCGCCACTTCTCCGGGTAGCCCATGCCCACGGTCAGCCCGGCCACCTTGGCCTTGGCGTGCGCCTTGGTCTGCGGCGACATCCACGACAGTGCATCGATGCGCTTGGCGAAGGCGGCGATGATGTTCTTGGCCATCTCGTCCGCACGTTCCTTGGTCTTGGCGTCGAAGTGCTTCTCGACGTAGCGCTTGCCGATGGCCTCGCCAACCGCGTGGTTGGCATCGTCCACCGCGCGCTTCCAGCGGTCGCTCTGCTGCGGCGTGCCGCTCAGTGCGGTGCCATGGAAGGCGAAGCGGGCATCGGCGAATTTCTTCGGCAGGTAGGCGGCGGCGCGGTCCAGCGCGTGGAACGCCAGGTAGTCCTTCCACACCTCCAGCGGCTCGGTGGCCACCAGCTTGGACAGGCCGGCCACGGCCTTGGGCTGCCACACGATGAAGTCCTGCTGCTGGCCCAGCTTGGCCGCCTCCAGGAACGCGGCCCAGTCCATGCCCGGCGCCTTGGCGCTGAAATCGGCCTGGGTCCACGGGTTGGCACCCTTGGTCACGTCGTTGGTTTCTTCCTGGGTGGCGTGCGCCTGCGCGATCTTCGTTTCGAGTGCGAGGATGCGCTGCGCCTTGCCGGCCGGGTCGGCGACACCGGCCAGCTGCAGCATCTGCGCGATGTAGGCCTGGTACTGCTTGCGCAGCTCGGCCATGCGGCCGTCACCGAGGTAGAAGTCGCGGTCGGGCATGCCCAGCCCGCCCTGCACCAGGTAGGGCGCGTTGCGGTCCGGCTGCAGCAGGTCCACCGATACCCACAGGCCGAACAGGCGGTCGGTGTAGAAGTTGGTTGCGTTGAGCAGGTCGACGTCGGCGCGCACGTCGCCGCCGAGGGCACGGGCCAGGCCGGCCTTGTCGGCGATGGCATCGATCGCCTTCAGCTGCGGCTGCACCGGGGCGACGCCGTGCTGCTCGATGCCGGCCTCGTCCATGTAGGCGGCGTAGTAGTCGCCGATCAGCTTGTCGTCACCGCTGGCCTGGGTGTTGCCGGCGGCGCCTTCGAGGATGGCGCGGGTGTCGGCCAGGGTCTTCTCGGCGATGACATTGAAACTGCCGAAGCGCGAGCGGTCGGCCGGGATCTCGGTGTTCTTCACCCAGGTGCCGTTGGCGAAGCCGAAGAAGTCGTCACCGGCGGCGATGCTGCGGTCCATGCCGCTGGCATCGAAGCCGAAGCTGCCCAGCATCGGCTTGGCGGCCACGGGGGTGGCATCGGCCGGCGCGGCGGTGCCGGCTGCCGGATCGGCCGGACGGTCGCAGGCGGCCAGGGACAGGCTGGCAACGATGGCCAGCGCCAGGGTGGGACGGCGCAGCTTGGACATGGACTTCTCTTGCAGCGGGAAAACACTAAGTCTAATCCGCCGCGGGGCGGCTGGCCGCTCCTGCATGCCGGCTGTGCTGTGCAGCATCTGGCTGAACGCGCGGGCGTGATCTTCACGCCGTCATCGGTGTGGTGCATGCTGGCCGCTGGCGCCCTGCGCGGACACGGGGAGGTGACCATGCGGGGCAGGGTCAGGCGTCAAGAATGGCGTCCGCCGGCCGTTGAGGTCGGGGATGTGGAGGATTCGTTCGCGCATGAAGCCAGCCGACTGCACAAGGACACCCAACCGATGCCCGCGTTGAAACGGGCGTTGGCCCGACCCCTGCGCGCCATCACCTGGGGCGGCGTGCTGCTGGGGGTGCTGCTGGTGGCCGGCTTGACCACGATGCTGGTCAACGACCACCACCGCCGCCTGGAAGCCGCGCAGCGGCAGAGCCGTGCGCTGGCGGTGGGCAGCGAACGCCTGCTGGCGCTGGAACTGCGCAATCTGGAGCGGGCGATGACCGGCATTGCCGGCGATGCCGGCGAGCTGTTCCGCAGCGTGCCGGCACAGGCACCGGCCTTGCTCGATGCCGCCATCGGCGGCGTGCTGCGCCGCCACGCCGAGCTGCACAGCATCGTGGTGCTCGACCGCCATGGGCGCGCACTGACCGCCGGCAGCGGCGACCTGCAGCTGCCGCTGTGGACCGACCCGCAGCGACGCGGCCAGGGCAGCGCGCTGTACATCGGCCCGCCGCTGCGGGCCAGCGACGGCGGCTGGGTGGTGCCGCTGGCCTTGCCGATGAGCGGTGAGCGCTGGCTGCTGGCGCGGCTGCGCTGCGCCGAGCTGCAGCGCATTGCCGGTGGTCTGGACGTGGGCCCGAACGGGCTGGTTTCGATCAGCGACGCCGAAGGCTACATGCTGGCCCGTGTGCCCGATCCGCATGGCACGGTCGGCCGCCGTTACGATCTTCCGCGGCGTGAGCTGCTGGGCCAGCAGACCGTGGTCGAACTGGGCAGCCTGGCCGGCGTGGTGGATGGCGTGCCGCGCATCACCACCATCAGCACGCTCGACCGCAGCCCGCTGGCGGTGCAGGTGGGGTTGGCCGACGAGGACGTGCTGGCGCCGTGGTGGCCGTACCTGCAGGCGTCGGTGGCGATCGTGCTGGCCTACGTGCTGGTGTTGCTGGTGCTGCTGTATGCGGTGCGCCGCACCACGCGCCGCCAGCAGTCGATGGCCGAGGAACTGAAGGCCGGCCATGCCGAGCTGCGGCTGGCCCACCAGGTCGGGCGGGTCTGCACCTGGTACGTGGACGAAGACGCGGCATTGCTGCGCTGGTCGCCGTTGGCACGCGAAATTTTCGGGGTGCACACCGACGCGCTGCCGGTGGCGGACTTCTTCGCACGGGTGCACCGCGACGACGCCGCGCACCTGCAGCAGGCGTTCGACCAGGCCTTCGCCGGTGGTGCGGTGCTGGATGAGGTGTTCCGCCTGGTGTTGCCCGGAGGCGATGTGCGCTGGGTGGGGGCGCGCGGCCAGCGCGTGGAGGTGGCCGACAGCGAGCGGCGCATGATCGGCGCGCTGACCGACCTGAGCGAGCGCTACCAGGCGCGCGAACAGATGAGCGAGGTCGAACGCCGTTTCCGCCTGTTGTTCGACCGCAACCCGGCGCCGTTCTGGGTATTCGATCCGGACACGCTGCGCTTCATCGAAGTCAACGACGCTGCGGTGCGGCAGTACGGCTACAGCCGCGAGGAATTCCTGGCGATGAGCATTCTCGACATCCGCCCCCGCGAAGGCTGGGACGAGGTGAAGGGCGCCATTGCCAAGGCCCGCGTCGGCGAGCTGCAGGACGCAACGGTGCGCCTGCATCGGCGCAAGGACGGCAGCGTGTTCGAAGTGCGCGCACACCTGTCCAAGCTCGATTTCGATGGCCAGCCGGCCTGTCTGGTGCTGGCCGAGGACGTCAGCGAACGCCTGGCCTACGAACGCGACCTGGCCTACCAGGCGCGGCACAACCCGGCCACCGGCCTGCTCAATGTGCGCGCGCTGACCGGGCAGCTGGACGAGCGCGATGTCGGCTACACCATCGCCTTCGTGCAGCTGCGCGGCCTGCAGCTGGTGGCCGATACGCTGGGGCGCGAGATCGGCGATGCCGTGCTGCAGTCGATGGCGACCCGGCTTGGTGGGCTGGGGGCCCGCTGCGGCACGCTGGCGTTCCAGCCGGCCGAGGACTTCGTGTTCGCCATCGCCGCCGAGCACGATACCCAGCGCGTGCTCGACGACCTGCTGCAGATCGTATCGGCACCGATGCGCGGCAAGGATTCGCTGCACCAGTTCGAGCCGCGCGTGGGCGTGGCCGTGCATGTGGCCGGTGATGGCCACAGCGCCGAACAGGTGATCGGCATGGCGGCGCAGGCGGCGCATGCGGCACGCGCCGAGGGCAACGTGGTGGTGTGGTTCGATGCCGCGGTGACCACGCGGCTGGCCGACCGCCTGCGCCTGGCTGGACGTATCCATGCGGCCATCGACAACGAGTTCCAGCTGTACTTCCAGCCGATCCGGCATGCCGGTGACGGCAGCCCGGCGGCGCTGGAGGCGCTGCTGCGCTGGCCACAGGCCGACGGCAGCTTCATTCCGCCCAACGAGTTCATCCCGTTGTGCGAGGACACCGGCCTGATCCTGGCCCTGGGCCGCTGGGTGATCCGCGCGGCGGCGAAGGCGCAGCGGCGGTTGGTCGAGGCCGGTTGGGGCGAGCTGCCGATTGCGGTCAATGTCTCGGCCGTGCAGTTCTTCAACAGCGATCTGGTGGCCGAGTTCACCCGCGCCCAGCAGGAGTTCGGCCTGGCCCGCGGTGCGCTGCATGTTGAATTGACCGAGAGCAGCCTGATGCGCAAGCCGGCGCAGGCGATGCAGACCATGCAGCGCCTGCACGAGCAGGGCATCAGCGTGTCGCTGGATGATTTCGGCACCGGTTATTCCAGCATGTCCTACCTGCAGCACCTGCCGCTGGACATCCTGAAGATCGACCGCAGTTTCGTCGCCGACGTGGAAACCAATCCGCGCAACGCCTCGATCTGCCGCGCGCTGCTGTCGCTGGGCCACAGCATGGGGCTGACCATCATCGCCGAGGGCGTGGAGACGCCAGGGCAGCTGGACTGGCTGGCCGCGCACGGCTGCGACCAGGTGCAGGGCTACCTGCTGGGACGGCCGGCACCGCTGGAACGGATCATCGACGCGTTGGATGAAGTGGCGGCGTGATCGATCATGCCGGCCAGCGGCCGGCACTACCGGACCGAACCACGACGGTAGTGCCGGCCGCTGGCCGGCAAACGCCAGACCCGGCTACACCCCGTTTTCCACCAGGTGGTCGATGAAACTGCGCACCTTCGGTGCCAGGTGGCTGCGGCTGGTATAGACGGCGAAGATGCCGATCGGCGCGGCTTCCCATTCGGGCAGGATGCGCACCAGCCGGCCATCGGCCAGTGCGTCGTGCAACAGGAAATCCGGTTGCAGGATCACCCCCATCCCGGCAATCGCCGCCTCGCGCAGCACATCGCCGTTGTTGGCGTGCAGCAGGCTGTGCACCGCCACTTTCACTTCGCCGCCCGGTCCCTGCAGCGGCCAGTGATCGCCGGCCGACCAGTAGCTGTAGCCCAGGCAGGCGTGCGCTTGCAGGTCCTGCGGGACCTGCGGGGTGCCGTGTGCGGCCAGGTACGACGGCGCGGCACACAGGCTCACCCGGGATTCGCCCAGGCGGCGCGCGATCAACGCCGGGCTCGGCTCGCGGGTGATGCGGATGGCCACGTCGTAACCTTCCTCGACCATGTCCACCAGCCGGTCGGACAGCGCCAGATCCAGTTCCACCTGCGGAAAGCGCTGGCGGTAGCCGGCCAGCAATGGCCCCATCCGGGCGATGCCCCAGCTGACCGGTGCGTTGATGCGCAGGGTGCCGGAGGGCTCCAGCGCCTGCGCGCCGATGCTGGCCTCCAGCGCGTCGAACTCGGCCAGCAGGCGCACGCACTGGGCGTAGTAGGCCGCGCCGGCACTGGTCGGGCTGACCCGGCGCGTGGTGCGGTGGAGCAGGCGGGTGGACAGGCGCTTTTCCAGCGCGGCCACCTGGCGGGTAACGCCGGCGGTGGACATGTCCAGGGCCTGGGCGGCGGCGCTGAAGCCGTTGCGCTCGACCACCGCCACGAACACACGCATCGCCTCGAGGGTGTCCATTGTTGCGCCTTTTGAAATAAATACGGTCAAACGATCGTATTTATCGGCCGGTGAAGGCGCAATAACCTGTGCCCATTCCTTCCGAGGTGCTTCCCCATGCACACCACGACTGCTCCTGTTTCTTCGCTGGCCCCGTATGGCGCCACCCTGCTGCGCCTGGCCCTGGGCGTGCTGTTCCTGGTCCATGCGCTGACCAAGCTGCTGGTCTTCACCCCGGCCGGAACCGCCGCGTTCTTCGAGTCGATCGGCCTGCCCGGCGTACTCGGCTACCTCACCATCGGCGTGGAGCTGGCCATCACCGCTGCACTGCTGCTGGGCATCTATGCGCGCTGGGTCGGCCTGGTCGGCGTGCCGCTGCTGCTGGGCACCATCGTTACCGTGCACGGCGCCAATGGCTTCAGCTTCGCCAACGCCGGTGGTGGCTGGGAATATCCGGCCTTCTGGGCACTGGCGCTGGTGGTGCTGTTCCTGGTCGGCGATGGCAAGTGGACCCTGCGTTCGCGCTGATCGCCGCCTGATCCTGCAACTGGAGAATTCCATGTCCCGTCTGCCTTCGCTGTACATCTCGCATGGTTCGCCGATGACCGCCCTGCATCCGGGCCAGGTCGGCGTGCGCCTGGCCGAGCTGGCGCGCGACCTGCCGACCCCGCGTGCCATCGTGATGGCCTCGGCGCACTGGCTGGGCCGGCAGCCGCTGGTCGGCGCGCATCCGCAGCCGCCCACCATCCACGACTTCGGTGGCTTCCCGCGCGCGCTGTTCGAACTGCAGTACCCGGCGCCGGGTGATCCGGCGCTGGCCGAAGAGGTGGCCGGCCGCATCGCCGCCGCCGGCCTGCCGGTGGCCATCGACCCGCAGCGCGGCCTCGACCACGGCGCGTGGGTGCCGCTGCGCCTGCTGCGCCCGCAGGCCGATATCCCGGTGGTGCCGGTGTCAATCCAGCCACTGCTCGGCCCCGAGCACCAGTTCGCGCTGGGCCGGGCACTGGCGCCGCTGCGCGAGCAGGGCGTGCTGCTGGTCGGTTCGGGCAGCATCACCCACAACCTGCACGACTGGGGCGACTACCAGGACGGCAAGGAAGCGCCGTATGTGCGGCCCTTCATCGAGTGGGTGGAACAGCGCCTGGCCGCCGATGACCGCCAGGCCCTGTTCGACTATCGCCGGCAGGCGCCGTTCGCCGAGCGCGCGCATCCAACCGACGAGCACCTGCTGCCGCTGTTCTTCGCGATGGGCGCGGCGGGCGAGGGCGGCTTCGGTGCACGTCGCATCGATGCCGGCATCGATGCCGGCTTCCTGGCCATGGATCTGTATCGCTTCGACGGGGCATGAGCCGGGGCTGACGCGCGGCCGCGCCCGTTGTCGCGGGTGCGGCCGCGTGTGGTAGTTTTTCCCGGGTTTCCGGCGCTGGCCTTCGAGCCTCTCCCCGCGCGCCGCTTCCTGGAAGAAGCATGCATACCATCGAAGTCGTCCTGGCGATGCTGGTGGCCGTTGTCGCCAGCGGCTACCTGGTTCGCGTCCTGCCGTTCTCGTTGCCGCTGCCGCTGGTGCAGATCGGCCTGGGCGCGGTGATTGCCGGGGTATTCAACCGTGGCCACGCGCTGGAGCCGGAGGTGTTCTTCCTGCTGTTCCTGCCGCCGCTGCTGTTCCTCGATGGCTGGCGCATTCCCAAACAGGGCCTGTTCCGCGACAAGGGCGCGATCCTCGAGCTGGCGTTCGGCCTGGTGGTGTTCACCGTGATCGGTGCGGGCTTCCTGATCCATTGGCTGATTCCGGTGATGCCGCTGGCGGTGTGCTTCGCGCTGGCGGCGATCGTCTCGCCCACCGATCCGGTGGCGGTGGGTGCGATTGCGTCCAAGGCACCGATCCCCAAGCGCCTGATGCACATCCTGGAAGGCGAATCGCTGCTCAACGATGCGTCCGGTCTGGTCTGCTTCCGCTTCGCGGTAGCCGCAGTGATGACCGGCACCTTCTCGCTGGCCACCGCCTCGCTGACCTTCGTGTGGGTGGCCGTGGCCGGCCTGGCGGTGGGTGTGGCGGTCACCCTCGGCGTGTCCACCTTCCAGCGCTGGCTGTGGCGCCGCTTCGGCGAAGAGCCGGGCGCGGCGATGCTGGTCAACCTGCTCATTCCGTTCGCGGCCTACCTGTTGGCCGAAGAAATCCATGCTTCGGGCATCCTCGCCGCCGTCGCCGCCGGCATCGCGATGAGCTACGTGGAGCTGACCGGCCGCGTCTCCGGCAGCATGCGCGTGCAGCGCGCCGGGGTCTGGAACATGCTGCAGTTCAGCTTCAACGGCATCATGTTCGTGCTGCTGGGCGAGCAGCTGCCGGGCATCGTTGAACGTGCCACCACCACCATGAACGAAAGCGGCCACCAGAGCGCGTGGTGGCTGCTGGTGTACGTGGTGGTGATCAACCTGGCGCTGATCACCCTGCGCCTGCTGTGGGTGTGGCTGTCGCTGCGCTGGAACCTGCTGCGTGCACGGCGGCGTGGCCTGGAGCGCGGCGAAGCGCCGAACTGGCGCATCGTGGTGGCGACCTCGGTGGCCGGTGTGCGTGGTGCGATCACCCTGGCCGGTGTGTTGACCCTGCCGCTGTTCCTGCCCGACGGCAGTGCCTTCCCGGCGCGCGACCTGGTGATCTTCCTGGCCGCCTCGGTGATCCTGTTCTCGCTGCTGGGCGCCAGCATCGCGCTGCCGCAGCTGCTGAAGGGCCTGCAGCTGCCGGCCGATTCGGGCGAACGCAAGGAAGAGGACCTGGCGCGCCGGCTGTCGTCGAAGGCCGCGCTGGCCGGGGTCGAGCGCATGCGCCAGCAGCTGGTGATGAACCAGAACACCGAGAACGTGCAGCTGTACAACGACGCCGCGTCGCGGGTGAGCCTGCTCTACCAGCGCCACCTGGAGCGCGACAGCGAGGGGCCCGACGTGGACCCGGAGAAGGTGCGGCGCATGGAAATGGGCTACCGCCAGCTGCGCAGCGCCGGCCTCAATGCCGAGCGCGAGGAACTGTTCCGGCTGACCCGGCGCGGGGTGATCTCCGATGAGATCTCGCGGCGCCTGATCCGCAACCTGGACCTGCTGGAGTCGCGCAAGCGCGAATGATGCCCGGGCCGGGCCGTGCTGGCGCCGATGCGGATCCGGCATTGGAATGTAGAGCCGAGCCTATGCTCGGCTGCTCTTGCTTCAGGCGTCATGAACCCGGAACGGAAAGCAGTCGAGCATGGCTCGACTCTACAAGAGCCGCTTATTCCGGCTTCGTTTCCAGGAAATACGCCTCGACCTTGCCCTTGACCTTGATGGTCATCGGGTTGCCGCGGCGGTCGCGGGCCTTGCCGGCCTGCACGCGGATCCAGCCTTCGCTGACCGAGTATTCCTCGACATTGTCGCGCTCGACGTCGTTGAACCGCACGCCGACGCCGCGCTCCAGCGCCTGCGCATCATGGAAGGGGCTGGCCGGGTTGATCGCCAGGTGGTCGGGAGGGTATCGCTCATCGCTTCATTCACAGTGACGGCCACCAAGGCCGGCTTCAGCGGCACAGGATAAACCGTAGAATGCCGGCCTGCCCCAAGGAATGCCGACCATGCCCGACAACAGCGACTATTTCGACTTCGAGGAAGACGCCCACGATTTCGACGAGGACGATTTCGAGGCGCGGGTCTGGAACCTGCTGGTGCTGATCAACCCGGGCGACGAGGAACTGGCCCTGCAGCAGTTCAACCGCTGGCGCGAGCACCTGGCCGAGGACGGGCAGCCGCTGGAAGCGGACAGCGACTGGCTGCCGGCGCTGTTCACGGCCATCGCCTGGCAGTCCGGTTTCGAGGTGGAGCGCGATGACCTGGAGTCGCTGCAGTCGGCGGTGAACGAGCTGTCGGCGCGCTTCAACCTGCAGCTGGACTGGGGCGGCGACCTGGACGATGAGGATTTCGCCGCCGATCTGGACGGGGTGCAGCTGATGTCCACCGCCTTTGATCGCCTGCGCGAGCACAACTACACGCTGTGGAGCGTGGATGCCGGCAACGGCGGCTTCAGCGGCGTGATGGCGCTGACCCGCGACGACGACGCGATGCTGGCGCTGTGCTCGCTGCTGAACGTGGAAATCCGGCTGGGCAGCGACCCGTTCTGAGGGATGGGCCGATCTGCCGGACCCCGTGGGTTCGGACCTTGGTCCGCACGCTTTGTGCGCCGGCCTACGGCCGGTACTGCGCCCTGGCGTTGGCGATCACCGCTTTGAGCAGCTCGCGGTCGGTGTGCCGGGAAATCGCCCGTGCACCGAGCGCAATGGCCTGCGCGCGCAGCTCGGCGGTGACATCGTAGTGGGCGCCGCTGGCCTTGTTCTGGAAGGCCCGCGGTGGGATGCCGAGCTGCGCCGCCATCGCGTGCAGCTCGGCCAGGGTGTCGGCCATCAGGTGCGCCCAGCGCTGTCCGCGCCAGGCATGCACCGCGTCATCGACGTAGACCGTCACCGCCGCGGCCGGTTCAGGCCTGCGGCTTGCTGTCGCTGTCGGCGGCCGGGGCGGCCTCGGCGTCGGCAGCAGCGGCTTCGGCCACGTCGCCTTCGGCGGCTGCGTCGTCCTCGCCCTCGCTGGCTTCGACGCCTTCGAACTCGGCAACCAGCTTGTCCAGGTACTCGTCAGCGGTCTGGCCGGACTCTTCGGCCAGGGTGTCCAGCAGCTTCTGCAGCAGCTCGGAGTATTCCAGGTTGACCTTGCGGCCTTCCTTCTCCTGCACGTTGGCCAGGTGCTTGAGCATGGCCAGCATCGGCACCGGGTTCTCGGCATTGCCCATGGTCTGGCCGCCGATGGCCAGCAGCCACTCACGGCCCTGCAGGCCGATGGCCGCGACCACCTGGCCGTCTTCGCTGGTCAGCACGGCGTGGTTCTGCACCTGCTGCTGGGCGTTCAGACGGAGGAACGGGCGCTTGCCCTGCTGCTTCTTGCGCTTGTCGCGCTTGGCCTTGGAGTTCTGGGACATGAGGTGGGGTCACCTGGAAACGGAAAGACCGCCATTGTAGCCGGTGTGCCGGGCCATGCCCTTGGTAGGTGCGGACCTTGGTCCGCACGCTTTTCCCGGATGTGCGGACCAAGGGCCGCACCCACCGTTTACCTTGCCTCGCCCTGCGCGGCCTGCACGTCCGGATCGGCGGTGGGCGCCGACAGCCCCACCTGCGGGCCGGCGCCGGCCAGGGCGGCTGCTTCGGCGGCCTGGGTCATCACCACGATGCTGATGCGGCGGTTGATCGGGTTCTGCGGGTCGGCCTTGTCAAACAGCACCGACGAGGACAGGCCGACCACGCGGGTGATCTTGCCGTCGTCCAGGCCACCGTCGATCAATGCGCGCCGCGCGGCATTGGCGCGGTCGGCGCTCAGTTCCCAGTTGCCGTAGCCGTGTGCGGCCGAATACGCGGTGATGTCGGTGTGGCCGGTCAGGCTGATCCGGTTCGGCACATGGTTCAGGTAATTGGCCAGCTCGTGCAGGATCTGCTGCGTGTACGGCTTCAGCGTGGCGCTGCCGAGGTCGAACATCGGCCGGTTCTGCTTGTCCACGATCTGGATGCGCAGGCCTTCCGGGGTCAGGTCCAGCAGCAGCTGGTCCTTGAACGGCTCCAGCGCCTGGCTCTTGCTGATCGCTTCCTGCAGCTCCTTCATCAGCTGCTCCAGCTGCTGCTTGTCGCGCTGCTGCTGGTCCACCGGCTGCGGCACCGCTTCCTTCTGGTTCTGGAAGGGATCGTTGCTGCTGCCGCGCGAGATGTCGGTGGCACCGCCCAGCTTGATCATCGAGGTACTGGCGCCGCCCGGGCCGGCCATGCCGGGGGCCGGCGTGGCGCTCTGCCCGCTCAGCGGGCTGGGGTTGCGGAAGTACTCGGAAATGGCGGCGCGGTCATTCTTGTTGGTGGTGGCCATCAGCCACAGCACCAGGAAGAAGGCCATCATCGCGGTCACGAAGTCGGCGTAGGCCACCTTCCACGAGCCGCCATGGTGGGCGGCGTGGCCGGCCTTCTTGACCCGGCGGACGATGACGGTGGGCTTGGTCTCGGCCATGGCTTACTTGACCGTCTTCAGGTGCTGCTCGAAATCGGAGAAGGCCGGACGCACGTTCGAGGGCAGCGTCTTGCGGGCGAATTCCAGCGCGATCTTCGGGTTGTAGCCGCGCAGGCAGGCCAGCAGGGCGGTCTTCACCGATTCATAGATGCGGCTGTCCTGTTCGGCGCGGGCTTCCATCGCCGCCGCCATCGGGCCGACGAAGCCGTAGCCCAGGAGGATGCCGAGGAAGGTACCGACCAGCGCACCGGCGACGTGGCCACCGACCTCGACGATGTCGCCGCCGATCGAGCCCATGGTGATGACGATGCCCAGCACCGCCGCCACGATGCCGAAACCGGGCAATCCGTCGGCGACCTTGGTCAGCACCTGCGACGGCGCCATGGCCTCGGCGTGGTGCTTTTCCAGCTCCAGTTCCAGCAGCGGCTCCAGCTCGTGCGGCTCGATGTTGCTGCCGATCATCAGGCGCAGGCAGTCGGTGATGAAGTCGATCAGGTGGTGATCGGCCTGCACCTTGGGGTAGTTGCCGAACAGTGCGCTCTCGGCCGGGCGCTCGACATGGTCTTCCAGCGCCATGAAGCCTTCGCGGCGGGCCTTGTTGAGCAGTTCGTAGAGCAGGCTGAGCACATCGATGTAGTCCTGCTGCTTGTAACGCGGGCCCTTGAACACGCCCACCATCGCCTGCAGGGTCTGCTTGACCGTCTTGGCCGGGGTGCCGACCAGGAACGCACCCAGCGCGGCACCGCCGATGATGACCAGCTCATACGGCTGCCACAGCGCCCCCAGGCGGCCATGTGCGCCGAGGTAGCCGCCCAGCACGCTGATGATGACAACCAGGAATCCAACGATGATGAGCATGGCGCAACGCAAGGAGCGGGGATATCTCCTTGTCGGCCCATCACCGGGTTTTCTGAAGAGGGAATTCTGTGAAATCGGTCAGCGGGGTGTTTCAGCCCGCCACGCCGCTTTCGGCGCCGCCACGCTGCAACGGATCAGGCCACGGCTCGCCGTTGCCGGTGAACGAAAGTGAGACGGAGTTCAGGCAGTGGCGCTCGTAGGTCGGCGGCGGGCCGTCCGGGAACACGTGGCCCAGATGGCTGCCGCAGCGGGCGCAGGTGATTTCGGTGCGGACCATGCCGTGGCTGGTGTCGCGGATCTCGCGCACGTGCGCCGGGTCGAACGGCGCGAAGAAGCTGGGCCAGCCGGTGCCGGAATCGAACTTGGTGCTGGAGCGGAACAGCGGCAGCGCACACAGCCGGCAGCAGTAGACGCCCTCGCGCTTGTTGTCCAGGAACACGCCGCAGAACGGAGCCTCGGTGCCGTGCTGCAGCAGCACGCGGCGCTCTTCGCCGCTGAGGCCGGCGACCAGCGCCTCGGTCTGGGTGGCAGTGGGGGCGTCAGGTCGAAGGCGGTCATGGCGGCGCTCCGTGGGTTCGTGGCCTGGGGATGCGGGAAAAGGTGGGGGTGCCGGCCCCGGCTTGCAAGTGTGATGGCCGTTCATGGGGGGCACACGCGCACGGGCGCAAGGTGAAGCCGATCCACGCCGGAGCGTGCCATGAAACCGACTCTTTCCCTGCTGTTGCTCGCCCTGCTGCCGGCGATGGCGCTGGCCCAGGTGCCGACTGCCGACCCGACCGCCACCCGCAGCGCCACCACCGTGGCGCCCGCGCCGGTGACGCCGCCACCCCAGCCGGCACGCCCGCAGCCGCAGGTGCTGCCCAGCCCGCAGCCGGCGCAGCCGATCAAGTCCACCGGCCCGGCCCAGGTTGCGCCGATGGCGGTGCCGAAGCCGGCCGACAAGGTCTACGACCGCAACGGCCGCATCATTCCCGGGGTGCGCCCGGCCGGGCCGAACCGGGTGTTCGACTCGCGCACAGGTCGCTATTACGACAGCGTGCCGCAGGGCGACGGGCAGCAGGTCCGGTAGCGCCGGGCGGTGTAGCTGAACTGCCGAAAACAGCCTGCGGGCGATCACTGCTTTTTCGCCTGCGATTAACCGTTCCGGGACCACCGTGGCCCTGCGCCGGCATTTCGCCGCCGCATGTCCTTCGTCCACTGGATCGCGATCATGAAAAACCAGCAGAACCGTCATCCCGGCAAGGAACCGCAGGGCCGCAACCCGCAGCAACAGCAACAGCAACAGCAGCAGATGGAGCCGCAGCAGCCGCACAAGGGTGGCAAGCAGCAGGAACAGCGCTCGCAGAAGCATCCACAGCAGCGCTGACGGATCTGGGGTCAGAGCCCGCGTTGCGGGATCTGACCCCTCGCAGCACCCCGTCCGGGGTCGGATCCCGCACAGCGGGCTCTGGCCCCCAACCGTTTTCCGGCCTCAATCCGGAATCGGCAGGCTCAGCGTTTCCTTCACTTCTTCCATCACGATGTAGCTCTTCGACTCACGTACGTGCGGCAGTGTCAGCAACGTGCTGCCGAGCAGCTTGCGGTAGGAGGCCATTTCGCTGATCCGCGCTTTCAGCAGGTAATCGAAGTCGCCGGACACCAGGTGGCACTCCAGTACGTTGGGCAGCTTCAGCGCCGCGCGCCGGAACTCCTCGAAGATGTCACCGGATTTGTAGGCCAGGCTGATCTCCACGAACACCAGCAGGCTGGCCTTCACCGCAGCCGGGTCGAGGTGGGCGTGGTAGCCAGTGATCACCCCTTCGCGCTCCAACCGGCGCACGCGCTCGGTGCACGGCGTGGTCGACAGGCCGACCCGCTCACCCAGTTCGGTGAAGGAAATACGGCCCTCGGCCTGCAGGATGCGCAGGATCTTGCGGTCGATCTTGTCCAGTTCGCGGGTACGGGTGGCCATGGCCGTCAACCTTGGGGAATGAATTGCAGGAGAACATCCTGCCGGTGTATTTCAAAACAGGCAAATCAACTGGTATCGGCTGTCTATACTTCCCCAATTCTGGTCCCTGCACGCTCCAGTGCAGGGAATGATCGGGTTGGAGAAGTCCCATGCGAGTCCTAGTTCTCGGCAGCGGCGTGATCGGCACCACCAGTGCCTGGTACCTGCGACAGGCCGGGTTTGAAGTCACGGTCATCGACCGCCAGCCCGGCCCGGCGCTGGAGACCAGCTTCGCCAACGCCGGCCAGCTGTCGTTCGGCTACACCTCGCCGTGGGCGGCCCCGGGCGTGCCGAAGAAGGCGATCGGCTGGCTGTTCGAGAAGCACGCGCCACTGGCGATCAAGCCGGGCATGGACCTGGCCCAGTACCGCTGGCTGTGGCAGATGCTGCGCAACTGCACCCACGAACGCTATGCGATCAACAAGGCGCGCATGGTGCGCATGTCCGAGTACAGTCGTGACTGCCTGAACGAGCTGCGCGCGCAGGTCGGCATCGAATTCGAAGGCCGCGACCTGGGCACCACCCAGCTGTTCCGCACCCAGCAGCAGCTGGACGCCTCGGCGCAGGACATCGAGATCCTGGCCCAGTACGGGGTGCCGTACGAGGTGCTGGACCGTGCCGGCATCATCCAGGCCGAACCGGCCCTGGCCCACGTCGATGGCCTGGTCGGCGCGCTGCGCCTGCCGCGCGACCAGACCGGTGACTGCCAGCTGTTCACCCGCCGCCTGGCGCAGATGTGCGTGGACGCCGGCGTCGAATTCCGCTTCGACCAGGACATCACCGGCCTGGAGTTCGACGGTGACCGCATCACCGGCGTGCGCATCGACGGCAAGCTGGAAACCGCAGACCGCTTCGTGGTCGCGCTCGGCAGCTATTCGCCGGCGCTGGTGGCACCGCTGGGCATGCGCCTGCCGGTGTACCCGCTGAAGGGCTACTCGCTGACCCTGCCGATCACCGACCCGGCGATGGCGCCAACCTCGACCATCCTCGATGAGAGCTACAAGGTGGCGGTGACCCGCTTCGACGACCGCATCCGCGTCGGTGGCATGGCCGAAGTGGCCGGCTTCGACCTGTCGTTGTCGCAGCGCCGCCGCGAGACCCTGGAGCTGGTGGTCCGCGACCTGTACCCGAAGGGCGGCGACCTGTCGCGCGCGCAGTTCTGGACCGGCCTGCGCCCGGCCACGCCGGATGGCACGCCGGTGATCGGCGCCACGCCGTTCCGCAACCTGTTCCTCAACACCGGCCATGGCACGCTGGGCTGGACCATGGCCTGCGGTTCGGGCCGCTACCTGGCCGATCTGATGAGCGCGCGCCAGCCGCAGATCAGCACCGAAGGCCTGGATATTTTCCGCTACGGCCAGTACGGTCACGCGCCGCAACATGAGAACCGCACATGCGTCCTGCCCGCGCGCTGATCGACCTGGGCGCCCTGCGCAGCAACTACCGGCTCGCCCGCGAACTGGGCGGTGGCAAGGCCCTGGCGATCATCAAGGCCGATGCCTATGGGCATGGCGCGGTGCGCTGTGCTCAGGCGCTGGAAGGCGAGGCCGATGGTTTCGGCGTGGCCACCATCGAGGAGGCGCTGGAGCTGCGCCAGGCCGGCATTGGTGCGCCGATCCTGCTGCTGGAAGGCATCTTCGAACCCAGCGACATGGCGCTGGTGGCCGAGCACGATTTCTGGTGCGCGGTCGGTTCGCCGTGGCAGCTGGAAGCGCTGGCCGCCTTCGACAGCCCGCGCCCGCTGACGGTGTGGCTGAAGCTGGACAGTGGCATGCACCGCCTTGGCCTGGACGTGGACAGTTTCCGTGCCGCGCATGCGCGCCTGTCGGCGCTGTCGCAGGTCGAGCGCATCGTACTGATGACCCACCTGGCGCGTGCCGATGAGCTGGACAGCGAACGTACCCACGAGCAGGCGGCCACCTTTGCGCGTGCCATCGATGGCCTCGAGGGTGAGACCAGTGTGTGCAATTCGCCGGCGCTGCTGGGCTGGCCGGATGTGCGCAGCGACTGGGTGCGCCCGGGTTTGATGCTGTACGGCGCCAACCCGCTGCCGGACAACAGCGCGCTGACCGAGCGCCTGCGCCCGGTGATGACCATGCAGTCCAAGGTGATTGCCGAGCGCTGGATCGAGCCCGGAGAGCCGGTCGGCTATGGTGCGCGCTTCGTGTCCAAGGTGCGCACCCGCGTGGGCGTGGTTGCGCTGGGCTATGCCGATGGCTATCCGCAGTTCGCGCCCAACGGCACACCGGTGTTGATCGATGGCCAGCCCGGTGCGCTGATCGGCCGTGTATCGATGGACATGCTGACCGTGGATCTGACCGCACACCCGCAGGCTGCAGTCGGCAGCGTGGTGGAGCTGTGGGGCACTGCGCCCACCCTGGCGGAACTGGCACCGCGTTGTGGCGTAAGCGCCTATCAGCTGCCGTGCGCGGTCAAGCGCGTGGCCAAGGTGTACGTGTAGAGCCGAGCTCATGCTCGGCTCTGGTAGCGGCCGACCTTGGTCGGCGCCGTACATGCGTGTCGACCAAGGTCGACACCTACCGAGGGCCTACCGCGCAGCGGTAGCCTGACGATGGTCGCCATGCGCGGCTCTGGTAGCCGCCGACCTTGGTCGGCGCCGTACGTGCGTGTCGACCAAGGTCGACACCTACCGAGGGGCCTACCGCGCAGCGGTAGCCTGACGATGGTCGCCATGCTCGGCTCTGGTAGCGGCCGACCTTGGTCGGCGCCGTACATGCGTGTCGACCAAGGTCGACACCTACCGAGGGGCCTACCGCGCAGCGGTAGCCTGACGATGGTCGCCATGCTCGGCTCTGGTAGCGGCCGACCTTGGTCGGCGCCGTACATGCGTGTCGACCAAGGTCGACACCTACCGAGGGGCCTACCGCGCAGCGGTAGCCTGACGATGGTCGCCATGCGCGGCTCTGGTAGCCGCCGGCCGCTGGTCGGCGCCGTACGTGCGTGTCGACCAAGGTCGACACCTACCGAGGGGCCTACCGCGCAGCGGTAGCCTGACGATGGTCGCCATGCGCGGCTCTGGTAGCGGCCGACCTTGGTCGGCGCCGTGCATGCGTGTCGACCAAGGTCGACACCTACCGAGGGGCGTTACCGCGCAGCCGTAGCCTGCGCCGTCAGCTCGCGCTTCACCCAGTCATCGATCAGGCGCTTCTCGTAGCGCAGCGGGTCGCTGTCACTCCTCAGCCCGAGGTTGTGCAGGTAGCCACTGTCGCTGAGCTTGGCTTCGCCTTCGTCGACGATGCGGCCACTGGCGTCCTTCAGCGTGTACTGCAGCGTGATGCGCGGTGGGTAGATGTCGCGCATGACCCGGATATCGCTGCCGCGCGGGCCGTGCCAGGGTTCATAGTCGCCCGCACGCTTGATGTCGACCAGGGTCACATCCAGGGTCTGCCCCGGCTGCAGCGGCTTGGCCGCCGTGTCCTGCACATAGCTGGCCAGCTGCTGCACCCAGTTGCCGCGTTCGGCCTCGAAGCGGTTGGTGCTCTGGCGGATCTCGGTGAAGGTGGCCGGATCGTCCCACTTCACGCTGACCGGGCCCTTGGCCTGCAGCGCGCGCGGTGCATCCGGGGCGGTCACGGTGCGTGGTGCCGCGTGCGCACCACCGGCCAGAAGAGCACCTGCCAGCAGCAGGGCAGTTGCACGTGTGAGTTTCATGACGGTCTCCTGCGTCCCGCAACGGGGCGCGACGTTGATCACGGATTCGAGTGTGATCCTGCTGCCAGAGCGCCGCAATGGCCGATTGCGACATGCGCAAGAGCGGTTGCCGCCAATTCATCCTCGTCAAGCATGACTGACGGCGCTTGACGCTGTGAATACGCCCTTTGGAAGATGCTGTGCCTCCAACCCGGCCTGTCCAGACGCCCTTGTCCACTCTGCCGCCCCTCGTGGAGCGCCCACCGATGATGGTGCCGGCGCCCGAACCCGACCTGCATCATGGCGTGCTTGAGCGCATCAACGCCGGCTTCTGTGTGATCCAGGTGCTGTTCGAGGGCGAGCGTGCCGTCGACTACCGTTTCATCGAAGTCAACGACGCCTTCGAACGCCATACCGGGCTGAAGGATGCGCGGGGCCAGCGCATGACCGCGCTGGAGCCGAACCATGAGCAGGACTGGTTCCGGATCTACGGCGACGTGGCCCGCAGCGGCCGCCCGGCCCAGTTCGAGATGGAAGCGCGCGCGCTGGGCCGCTCGTTCGCGGTCGATGCGGTGCGCGTGGGCCGGCCCGGCGAGGACAAGGTCGGCATCCTGTTCTTCGACATCACCGCCCGCAAGCAGATGGAAGTGGAACTGGGCGAGAGCGAAGCGCGCTTCAGCGCACTGGCCGACGGCCTGCCGATGCCGGTGTGGGTGCTCGACGAACGTGGCCACGCCCGCTTCGTCAACAGTGCCTTCAGCGAATTCTTCGGTGGCGACGAAACGCGCGTGCCGGAGGATGTATGGCGCGGCCTGGTGCATCCCGATGACGCCTCGGTGTTCGAGTACGAACTGCAGGAGGCGTTGAAGGCGCAGCGTTCGATGCATGCGCTGGTGCGTGCACGCCGTGCCGATGGCCAGTGGCGCTGGCTGGAGATGAACGCGCGGCCGCGTTTTTCGCGCATGGGCCGGTTCATCGGTCTGGCCGGCAGCAGCCCGGACGTGACCGAACGTCGCGAGATCGAGCTGGCGCGCGAGGAGCTGCTGCAGTCCGAGCGGGCCGCGCGCAGTGCCGCCGAGAACATGGCGCGGTTGAAGGACGAATTCCTGGCCACGCTGTCGCACGAACTGCGCACGCCGCTGACCACCATCCTGGGATGGAGTGAACTGCTGCTGCAGCGCGTGGACAACACCAGCCCGCTGTTCAAGGGCCTGAATGTGATCGCCAACAGCGCCGCGGCGCAGAAACGCCTGATCTCGGACATGCTCGACCTCAGCAGCATGCTGCTGGGCAAGGTGCAGCTGGAAGTGGAAGTGTTGGACCTGCGCGACCTGCTGGGTGAAGCCATTGGTGCGCAGGAACTGGTGGCCGAAGGCAAGGCGCTGGACGTCACCCTGCAGCTGCCCGAACAGCCCAGCCAGGTGCTGGGCGACGCCACCCGCCTGCAACAGGTGTTCTGGAACCTGCTGTCGAACGCGATCAAGTTCACTCCGGCCGAAGGCCGCATCGATCTGCAGCTGCAGTCCGACGGCAACCACTGGGTGATCACCGTGCGCGACAGCGGCGACGGCATCGCGCCGGAATTCCTCAACCACCTGTTCAGCCGCTTCCGCCAGGCCGATGGCACCACCACCCGCCGCCACGGCGGCCTGGGCCTGGGCCTGGCGATCGTGCAGCAGCTGGTGGAACTGCATGGCGGCACCGTCACGGCGGCCAGCGAGGGCCATGGCCACGGCGCCACCTTCACCGTGCGCCTGCCCAAGCACATCCCGGATGCCGAACGACGGCCGTTGCGTGAAGTGATCAGCGGGCCGATCCTGGAACCGGTGATCGTCGAGCCCTATCCGTTGCGTGGCATGCATGTGCTGGCGGTGGAAGACCAGCCGGAAGTGCTGGAGTACCTGCGGCGCATGCTGGAAGAGCAGGGCGCCAGCGTGTCGGCAGC
This sequence comes from Stenotrophomonas sp. GSD10, assembly GCF_056172695.1. Lineage (NCBI taxonomy): Bacteria > Pseudomonadati > Pseudomonadota > Gammaproteobacteria > Lysobacterales > Lysobacteraceae > Stenotrophomonas > Stenotrophomonas sp. GSD10. Next base: position 152,637 of record NZ_JAOCMC010000002.1, read on the forward strand.
CAGTTCGGCCGGCGAAGCCCTGGCGCTGCTGGCCGACACCGGCCACCTGCAGTACCACGTGATGCTGACCGACATCGGCATGCCCGGCATGGACGGCTATGGGCTGGTGCGCACGCTGCGCGAGGACATGGGCGTGGATGCGGCTACCCTGCCGGCGGTGGCGGTGACCGCGCTGGCACGTGCCGATGATCGTCGGCGCGCGCTGGCATCGGGCTTCCAGGAACACGTCGCCAAGCCGTACTCGGTGGCACAGCTGGTGTCTGCGGTACGCAAGGTGCAGGTACCGCGCGTCGACAGCGCGCTGCACTGAGCATTCACGGCCGATCGGCGACCCTGTACGCAGGAGGTCGCCGATGTCCCGCTTAGCTCCCCGCATCCATACCGATCTGGCGCAGATCGCGCGCCTGGAAGCCCTGCTTCCACAGCTTGAAGGTGAAACACAGGTGCAGCTGACCCTGCACGATGGCCGCCGCCTGCTCGGTACGGTGGCGGTGAAGCCGACCGTGCAGCAGTACCGCAACGATGCCGGTGATGAAGGCAGCAATGGCCAGCTGCGCCTGGATGACTACGACACGCCGGTGCAGCAGCACCATGTGTGGCTGGATGAGATCGCCAGCATCGACCGGTTGCCGCCGAAGGCGCCTTGATCCGAAACGCCGTCGGCGTGGCCTCGAACCGCCGGTTTGATCCTGATGTGGAGCCGAGCCCACGCTCGGCTGTGGTCTGCGCGGCTGCGCCGTCGCCCGAGCATGGGCTCGGGCGCTACAGGTGTGTCAATGCTCGAACAGCGTTGGCGTAGCCTCGAACCGCCGCGCATAGGCGCGTTCCTCGGCCACCCGCGCCACCTCGTCATCGGCCAGGTCCGGTGCACCGTACACCGCATAGGCCACGCTGCCGTCGGCGCCATGGCCGACCTGGTGCAGCCGATAGCGCGAATGGCCGCCGCCGGTGTCCTCGGGGTAATGCACGGGCGGATGGCTGCCTTCCAGGTCCATTTCACTGTTGTCGACCACGCCACCGACGAACAAGGCTCGCATGCAGGTTCTCCTGAGGTTTGCGGGGGAGCCTCTACCCTGAACGTTTCAATGTTTCTGGCGGATCAAGGCCCCGTTCGGGTTTTGCAAAGCGGCCTGCCGGGGCCGGCCCGGCCAAGCCGGTACAATGGACGGCCCTCACGCTTGAAGTACCCGCGCCGATGGCCTCCAGCGACGACGCCCCCTGCAGACCCTGTTCCTGCCGTTCTCCCAAGGCGCCCTGCGCTGGCCGGAGGGCACGGTGGCCTTCCTGCGCGCCCGCGATGGCTGGCCGCTGCGCGAGGTGGCCGGCAACCGCGAGCTGCACTGCGAACAGAGCTTTGCCCCGTTTGCGCAGCCGCTGCAGCAGGCCGCTGGCTGGACCGTCAGCGGCCTGCTGGACGACGTGGCCGGCAAGGGCCGCTACCCGCTGGTGCTGGTGCTGCCGCCGCGCCAGCGCGAGGAAGCCCGGGCGCTGTTCGCCCGCGCCCTGGCGCTGGTGGCCGACGGCGGCCGCATCGTCGCCTGCCAGTCCAACAATGAAGGCGCGCGCTCGGGCGAGGGCGACCTCAAGCAGCTGGCCGGCCTTGGCGGCAGCCTGACCAAGAACCACTGCCGCGTTTACTGGACCGCACCGCTGCAGGGCCAGCACGACGCCGACCTGGCCAAGCGCTGGGCCGCCCTGGACGCGGTGCGCCCGATCGTCGGCGGGCGCTTCCTCAGCCGCCCGGGCGTGTTCGCCTGGGACCGCATCGACCCGGCGTCGGCGCTGCTGGCCGAGCATCTGCCGGCTGACCTGGCCGGCCGCGCCGCCGACCTCGGTGCCGGCTACGGCTACCTGTCGCGCGAGCTGCTGGAGCGCTGCCCGAAGATCACCGCGCTGGACCTGTACGAGGCCGAGCAGCGTGCCCTGGCGCTGGCCGAACTGAACCTGGCACCGCCGCCGCGCCCGCTGCCGCTGCGCTTCCTGTGGCGTGACGTCACCGCCGGCATCGAGCCGGGCTACGACGTCATCATCAGCAATCCGCCGTTCCATACGCCCTCGCGGGCCGACCGCCCGGATATCGGCCAGCGCTTCATCGCCGTGGCCGCGCAGGCGCTGCGCCCGGGCGGGCGCCTGTATGTGGTGGCCAACCGCCATCTGCCGTACGAGCACACCCTCAACGACAGCTTCGGCGCGGTGCGCGTGGTGGCCGAGCGCGACGGCTTCAAGCTGGTCGAAGCAGTGAAGGGGAAGGGCCGATGAAACTGGTCAAGCACATCGCCAACCTGGGCTATGGCAGCCGCAAGCAGGTGCAGTGGATGTTCCGCGAAGGCCGCGTCACCGACGCCGAGGGTGAAGTGCTGTACGCCGATGACCAGGTGCCGCACGAGGCCATCCGGGTTGATGGTGAGCCGCTTGATCCCCCGGTGGGCCTGTCTATCGCGCTGCACAAGCCGGCCGGCTACACCTGCTCGACCAAGGACACCGGCCGCCTGATCTACGATCTGCTGCCGCCGCGTTTCCGCGACCGCGACCCGGTGCTGTCCACCGTCGGCCGGCTGGACCGGGACACCAGTGGCCTGCTGCTGCTGACCGACGACGGTGGCCTGCTGCACCGGATCATCTCGCCGAAGTCGAAGCTGCCCAAGGTCTACGAAGTGGAACTGGGCGAGGATCTGCGCGGCGACGAAGTGGCGCTGTTCGCCAGCGGCACGCTGATGCTGGAATCGGAGAAGACCCCCTGCTGCCGGCTGAACTGGAAGTGCTGGACGCGCGTCGTGCGCGCCTGGTGCTGCACGAAGGCCGCTACCATCAGGTACGCCGCATGTTCGCCGCCACCGGCAACCACGTGCAGGCCCTGCATCGCAGCCGCGTTGGCGGCCTGGACCTGCAGGGGCTGGACGAGGGGCAGTGGCGGCAGCTCACGTCCACCGACCTGGATACGCTGTTCGCTCCATGACCGCCATCGCTGCGCTGCCGTTCCTGCCCGCTGCCGTCATCTTCGATATGGACGGCCTGATGATTGACAGCGAGCGGGTCTCGCTGGCCTGCTGGAGCGAGGCGGCTGATGCATTCGGCCTGGGCCTGGACGACTCGGTATTCCTGCGCATGGTCGGACTGGGCGACCGCGATTCGCACGCGCTGCTGCGTGCGCAGGGCATCGAGGACAGCGTGATCGAAGCGGTGGCCGCACACTGCCATGAGTTGTACGAAGCGCGCACCCAGACCGGCCTGCCGCTGCGGCCGGGCATCGTGGCGCTGCTGGAACTGCTGAAGGTGCACGCAATTCCGCGTGCGGTGGCGACCACCACGCGGCAGCCGCGCGCCAACCGCAAGCTGGCCGCTGCCGGCCTGCTGCCGTACTTCGATGCGGTGATCACCAGTGGCGATGTGGCGCGGCCGAAGCCGGCACCGGATATCTATCTGCTGGCCGCGCAGCGGCTGGGCCAGGCACCGGAACGCTGCCTGGCGCTGGAGGATTCACCGGCCGGTACGCGCGCCGCATTGGCGGCGGGCATGACCGTCATCCAGGTGCCGGACCTGGTGCACCCGGACGAGGAACTGCGCGCGCTGGGCCACCGCATCGTCGGCTCGCTGGTGGACGCGCACGCGCTGCTGCTGCCGCTGCTGCCGAAATAACCGGGTTGGCAGTCGAGCAAGCTCGACTCTACATTCAAGGGTGGGTGCCAACCTGGGTTGGTACTGAGCCGAGCATGGGCTCGGCTCTACATCCATGGCAACCGCTCCGGTGGGCGCCGACCGTTGGTCGGCACGCTTCACCGCTCTGGTAGGTGCCAATCTTGGTTGGCACGCTTTTCGATGCAGTCGAGCAAGCTCGACTCTACATCCACCGGTGGGTGCCGACCGGTGGTCGGCACACCTGTCCCCATCACACGCGCCCGAACACCAGCGCCGCGTTGGTGCCACCGAAACCGAAGCTGTTGGACATCACCGTGTCCAGCTTCTGCTCGCGGCTCTCACGCAGGATCGGGAAGCTCTCCACCTTCGGGTCCAGCTCGCCGATGTTGGCCGAGCCGGCAACGAAGCCATCGCGCATCATCAGCAGGCAGTAGATCGCCTCGTGCACGCTGGCCGCACCCAAGGAGTGGCCGGACAACGCCTTGGTCGACGACAGCGGCGGCACCGCATCGCCGAACACTTCGCGGATCGCGTTGAGCTCGGTGACATCACCCAGCGGGGTCGAGGTGCCGTGGGTGTTGAGGTAGTCCAGCGGGCGATCGACGCCCTGCAGTGCCATCTTCATGCAGCGCACCGCGCCTTCGCCGGACGGCGCCACCATGTCGGCACCGTCGGAGGTGACGCCATAGCCGATCAGTTCGGCATGGATGTGCGCACCGCGCGCGACCGCGTGCTCGTAATCCTCCAGCACCAGCATGCCGCCGCCACCGGCGATGACGAAGCCGTCGCGGTCCTTGTCATAGGGGCGCGAGGCGCTGGCCGGGGTGTCGTTGAAGCTGGTCGACAGCGCGCCCATCGCATCGAACATCACGCTCATCGACCAGTGCAGGTCTTCGCCGCCACCGGCGAACATGATGTCCTGCGCGCCATGACGGATCATGTCCGCGGCCGCGCCGATGCAGTGCGCCGAGGTCGCGCAGGCGGCCGACAGCGAGTAGCTGACGCCCTTGATCTGATAGGCGGTGGCCAGGCAGGCCGAGACCGTCGAGCACATCGTGCGCGGCACCATGTACGGGCCGACCTTGCGCACGCCGCGCTCGCGCAGCAGATCAACCGCACCGATCTGCCATTCGCTGGAGCCGCCGCCAGAACCGGCGATCAGGCCGGTACGAAGGCTGCTGACCTGCTCGGCGCTGAGCCCGGCATCGGCGATGGCATCGCGCATGGCCAGGTAGGCGAAGGCCGCCGCATCGCTCATGAAGCGCTTCTGCTTGCGGTCGATCAGTGCTTCCAGTTCGAGGTCGACGCGACCACCCACCTGGCTGCGCAGGCCGGCCTCGGCATGGTCGGCCAGTGCGGTGATGCCCGAGCGGCCTTCGCGCAGCGCGCTGGAGACCGTATCCAGATCATTGCCGAGGCAGGACGTGATGCCCATGCCGGTGATGACGACGCGACGCATCAGAAGCTCCCGGTTTCGGTGAACAGGCCGACGCGCAGGTCGCGGGCGCTGTAGATTTCGCGATCATCCACGTACATGCGGGCGTCGGACTGGGCCATCACCAGCTTGCGGTTGATCACCCGGCTGATGTCGATCTCGTAGCGCACGAGCTTGGCCTCCGGCAGCACCTGGCCGGTGAACTTCACCTCGCCACAGCCGAGCGCGCGGCCCTTGCCGGGGGCGCCCAGCCAGGTCAGGTAGAAGCCGGTCAGCTGCCACATGGCATCCAGGCCCAGGCAGCCGGGCATCACCGGGTCGCCGATGAAGTGGCAGCCGAAGAACCACAGGTCCGGGCGGATATCCAGTTCGGCGCGTACCATGCCCTTGCCATGCGGTCCGCCGTCCTCGCGGATTTCGGTGATGCGGTCGAACATCAGCATCGGGTCGTTGGGCAAACGGCCGGCAGCGGTGCCGAACAGTTCACCGCGTGCGCTGGCCAGCAGCTGTTCGCGGTTGAACGCGTGGAGACGGGTCATGAAGCACAATCCTGGAAGCGGGGAAACAGGGAAACAAGCGCTCGAGGATGCCCGTGGAAACTGCGCCGAGCAAACATTTCAACCGTACGCAACCGTAGTGTTTTCAAGGGAATACGCGCATCCTGTTGATGTGCAACGACCATACTTCGGCGTGTGGCCCGCACCGCCTGCCCCCGCCTCTCCCACCTGACATGACCCGACTGCGCAAGATCATCCACGTCGACATGGACGCGTTCTACGCGTCGGTGGAGCAGCGCGACGATCCCTCGCTGCGCGGCAAGCCGGTGGTGGTGGCCTGGCGCGGCGCGCGTTCAGTGGTCTGCGCGGCGTCGTACGAGGCGCGGGTGTTCGGCGTGCGTTCGGCGATGCCTGCGGTGCGCGCTGAACGCCTGTGCCCGGACGCGATCTTCGTGCCGCCCGACTTCGCACGTTACAAGGCGGTGTCACAGCAGGTGCGGGCGATCTTCCTGCGCCATACCGACCTGGTCGAGCCGCTGTCGCTGGACGAGGCCTATCTGGATGTGACCGAACCGAAGAGCGGCATCGAACTGGCCACCGAGATCGCCCGCACCATCCGCGCGCAGATCCGCGAGGAAACGAACCTGACTGCTTCAGCCGGGATTGCGCCGAACAAGTTCCTGGCCAAGATCGCCTCGGACTGGCGCAAGCCCGATGGCCAGTTCGTGATTCCGCCGCAGCGCGTGGATGCGTTCCTGGCACCGCTGCCGGTGAACCGCGTGCCGGGTGTGGGCAAGGTGATGGAAGGCAAGCTGGCCGCGCGCGGCATCGTCACCTGTGGCGACCTGCGGCAATGGGCACTGATCGATCTGGAAGAGGCCTTCGGCAGCTTCGGCCGCAGCCTGTACAACCGCGCACGCGGCGTCGACGAGCGCCCGGTGGAACCGGACCAGCAGGTGCAGTCGATTTCCTCGGAAGATACTTTTGCCGAAGACCTGCTGCTGGAAGACCTGGGCGAGGCCATCGTGCAGCTGGCTGAAAAGACCTGGAAGGCCACCCGCAAGACCGAGCGCATCGGCCACACCGTGGTGCTGAAGCTGAAGACCGCGCAGTTCCGGATCCTTACCCGCAGCTTCACCCCGGAGCGCCCGCCGGAGTCGATGGAAGAGCTGCGCGACATTGCGTTGGCGCTGCGCGCGCGCGTCGACCTGCCGGCCGCGACCCGTTACCGCCTGGTCGGTGTCGGCCTGGGTGGCTTCCGCGAAAAGGAGCCGGTGGTGCAGGGGGAATTGTTCGAGCACGAACCCAACGATTCCCCGCGAAGCTGATCTATGTGTCGACCAAGGTCGACACCCACCAAGAGCAGGCCATGCCATCCAGACAGATTGCGGAGATCTGTCGAAGGCGGGGTGGGTCCGGTTGCGGGGGCGCGAGCGCCATGGATGGCGCGACCGAGCCTCCATGGACGGATTCACGGCGTCCCCCGCAACCGGATCCACCTCGCCATCCCACGGATAGCCAGCTGTTGCTGTTGCTTCGGCTGTGGCCGTTGCATTGAGCAGGTGCAGGGCGCAGCCCTGCAAAAGAAAACTCCCTACCTCACGGCCATTGCATCTCGCCCTTGGCCACCTTCGCGCTCAGCTCCAGCGAACTTTCGCCGGCCAGCGTCGGGTAGCGCGCCTGCATCGCCTTCACCAGTGCCGCACTGTCCCTGGCCTTCGCCGTCTCGGCATCGAAGGCACGGATGTAGTCGGCGGTGAAGCGCAGCGCGCTGGTGTCCAGCGCCGCACCGGGTGCGTAGTGGCCCGGCACCACCACCTTCGGCTTCAGTGCCTGCAGGCGTTGCAGCGTCTGCAGCCAGTCGGCGTGCGACTTCGGCGTCTGCGTATCGGCCATCCACACATGTTCACCGGCCACCACCGGAATGCCGCCGACGATCGCACGCAGCGACGGCACCCACAGCACGCTGCGGTCCGGGGTCGGGCCGTCCAGACCGATCAACGGCAGGCGTTGGCCTTCCAGCTGCAGGGCATCGCCGTCGAGCACCTGCGGCAGCACAATGCGTGCGGGTGCATCGGCGCCCATCTTCGGCCCCCAGTAGGCCAGCTTGCCGGCCTGGGTCTGCTGGATGTGGGCGACGGTCTGTGCGGTGGCAACGATGCGCGCCTGCGGGAACGCATCCTGCACGGTGGCCAGGCCGAAGTAGTAGTCCGGATCGCCGTGGCTGATGTAGATCGTGGTCAGCTGCTTGCCGCTGGCGCGGATCAGGTCCACCAGCCTGCGCGCATCGCTGGCACCGAACTGCGCATCGACCAGGATCGCGTCGTGGCGGCCCTCGATCAGCACCGAAGACACCGAGAACATCGCCTGCGGGCCAGGATGGAAGGTCTGCAGGTGCAGCTGGGATTTCGCCGCCGTGGCGTGCGCCGGGCTGGCCGGCGCGGCCAGCAGCGGGGCACTGGTGAAACTGGCGGCCAGTGCGAAGGGAAGCAGCAGGGCAGCGGTGCGCATGGGCAATTCCTTGTGTCGGATGGGGAGCCGAGCGTGGGCTATGCCGGGCGTCCTTGCCCGGCCCCCTACGGGCCGTCGCAAGCGACGTTGGCAACGGCTCCTGCCGTTGCCTTCGGCTCTACAGGTAGGTAGCGCCGGGCCAAGCTCGGCGGACGGCATGATCAATACGCGGCAGTGATGATCTGCTTCGGGTACTGGTGCGCCTCCAGCTCGGCCACGAACGCCGCGCCGTAGTCGGCGTAGCTGATGCGGCTGTGGCCGCTGGCGTCGGCCAGGAAGGCCCTGGGCTGCACGCGGTACTGGCCACGTTCTTCGCCCGGGCCGATTTCAGCGGCCGGCGAGAAGAAGGTCCAGTCCAGGTCGTCCACCGCCTGCAGGCGCTTGAACGCTTCGCGGTGGGCCAGCGCGTACGGCTTGTAGGCCTCCGGGAAGTTCGGGGTATCGACCAGCTGCATGCCCGGCGCGACTTCCAGGCTGCCGGCGCCACCGACCACCACCAGGCGCGGCACACCGGCCTTGCGTGCGGCCGCAGCCAGCTGCGCGGCCACTTCGCCGACGCGGCCGACGTCATCACCCGGGCGCGGGCCGTAGGCGCTGGCCAGCACGTCGTGGCCGGCGATGGCGGCCACCAGGGCGTCCTGGTCATCCAGCGAGGCGATCACCGGATGCGCGCCGGCCAGTTCGGCCGGCAGGTCCTGCGCGCTGCGCACGATGACGGTGAGTTGATGGCCGTGGGCCAGCGCGTGGCGGGCGATCTGGCGGCCGATATTGCCGGTGGAACCAACGAGGGCGATCTTCATGGCAGGACTCCGTGGGGCGGTGTGGGGTGGGAATGGGGTCACTCTAGGCCGCTGCAGTCGCTCGAAAAACAGCGTATAACGCGCTTGTTTGTTGCAGGAATCGAGCAGATGGACCGATTGACCGCCATGACCGTGTTCGTCGAGGTGGCCGAGCGCGGCAGCCTCACCGCCGCCGCCGAGGTGCTGGACATGTCGCGGGCGATGGTCACCCGCTACCTGGCCGAGGTCGAGGGTTGGCTGGGCGTGCGCCTGCTGCACCGGACCACGCGCCGGATCAGCCTGACCGGTCCCGGCGAAGCGGCACTGGCGCGCTTCCGGCAGATGCTGGCCATCGGCGAGGAGCTGCAGGGCGAACTGGCCAGCGACGATCCCGAGCCGCACGGCACGCTGCGGGTGACGGCCAGCGTGTCGTTCGGACAGAGTCACCTGGCGCGCGCGGTGGCCGGCTTCGTCGCGCGGCACCCGGCGGCGCGCATCGAGCTGCTGCTGGTCGACCGCACGGTCAACCTGGTGGAGGAACGGGTGGACCTGGCGGTGCGCATCGCCCGCCAGATCGACCCGAGCCTGATCGCGCGACGGCTGGCCACCTGCCGCTCGGTGCTGTGCGCGACCCCCGCCTACCTGCAGTTGCACGGTACTCCCACGGCGCCCGAACATCTGGCCGCGCACAACTGCCTGACCCATCACTACGTGGGCAAGAGCCTGTGGCAGCTGCACCGCGATGGCCGCTCACTCTCGGTGGCGGTGGGCGGCAACATCAGCGCCAACGAGGCGTCGCTGTTGCTGGAAGCGGTGCGTGCCGGCGCCGGCATCGCCATGTTGCCGACCTACCAGGTGGCGCCGCTGCTGCGCAGTGGCGAGCTGATCGAGCTGTTGCCCGAGTTCAGTCTGGACGAGCTGGGCATTCATGCGGTGTACGCATCGCGGCGCCAGCAGCCCGTTATCATGCGGCGATTCCTGGACTTCCTGGCCGAATGCTTCGCCAGCCCGTCCTTCCAGGATCTGGATTGGCGCCCACCGGGCAAGGAGAACGCATGAACCATGGACAGGCCCTGATCGACCACAACCGTGCTGCCTGGGATCGCCAGGCCAGCGAGGTGCGCGAATGGTCGCGCCCCGTGGACAGTGCCACCGTCGCCGCCGCCCGCGAAGGGCGATGGCAGGTGCACCTGACCCGCGCGCGCTGCCGCTGGACTGGCTGGGTGATGTGCGCGGCCGCCGCATCCTGTGCCTGGCCTCTGGCGGCGGCCAGCAGGCGCCGGTACTGGCGGCGGCCGGTGCCGAGGTCACCGTGTTCGACCTTTCCGATGGGCAGCTGGAACAGGACCGTGCGGTGGCCGCGCGCGATGGCCTGCAGCTGCGCACCGTGCAGGGCGACATGCGCGATCTGCACGCCTTCGCCAGCGGCAGCTTCGATGTGGTGTTCCAGCCGATCTCCAATCTGTACGTGCCCGACGTGCGCCCGGTGTGGAACGAGTGCCACCGCGTGCTGGCCCGCGATGGCCTGTTGATGGCCAGCTTCTACAACCCGGTGCTGTTTGTCGGTGCACGCGATCCGCAGCTGGATGCGCAGGGCCTGATCCGGCCGCAGTACGCCATTCCCTACTCGGATCTGGAAGACCTGGCGCCGGCCGAGCGCGAAGCGAAACTGGCCCGTGGCGATGCATTGACCTTCGGCCACAGCCTGACCGAACTGCTCGGCGGCCAGCTCGATGCCGGCTTCGTCATCGATCGCTTCATGGAAGACTGGCAGCCACAGCCACGCTTCCTCATCGATCGCTATCTGCCCACTTTCCTGGCCACGCGCGCGCGCCGCATCGGTTGAGGCCGGTCTGGCAGGAAAACGGGCGGCGTACAATGGACGGCTCCACGTCGTGCAGGTGCCGTCCCTTGTCGTATCCCTATCCGCTGGTTGTGTTCGACCTTGATGGCACGCTGGTGGACAGCGCTGCCGATATCGCTGAAGCGCTGAACCGCACGCTGGAGCAGATCGGCATGGCGCGCGTGCCCGAATCCACCGTGCTGGGCTGGATCGGCGACGGCGTGGGCCGGCTGGTTGAACAGGCCATGCAGGCGGCCGGTCGCAAGGTCGATCTGGCTGCCGTGATGCCGGTGTTCATGGTGCATTACCGCGACTGCCTGCTGCGCAGCCCGCAGCTGTTCGAAGGGGTGACCGGGGCGCTGGCGCAGCTGCGTGCCCGCGACGTGCCGTTGGCAATCTGCACCAACAAGCCCGAAGCCCTGGTGCCGCCACTGCTGCAGCACCTGGGCATCGCCGACGCGTTCGCGCTGGTGCTGGGCGGTGATTCGCTGCCACAGCGCAAGCCCAGCGGCGAGCCGCTGCGCCACATCGCCGCCCATTTCGGGCTGCCGGTGGAGGACTGCCTGATGGTCGGTGACTCGCTCACCGATTTCCGCGCCGCCGAAGATGCCGGCATGCCGATCGCACTGGTGCGCTACGGCTATCCGCGCGGCCTGGATCTGGCCACCGCGCATGCGGTGGCGGTGATCGATGACCTGCGCGAACTGCCGGGGTTGCAGCGTTGATTCAACGGACAACGCCGGTCGTCGGGCGGTAACCCGGGCCAACGCACTGGGTAGTGCCGGCCGCTGGCCGGCACCCCGGAATGCGTTGCCGAAGATCCCGATGTTGCCGGCCAGCGGCCGGCACTACCTCGGCTGGTAGCGCACGCTCAACTGGTACTCGCGGCCGGGCTGGTTGAACCACGCCACCGTCTCGTACCTGCGGTCAAACACGTTGGCCGCGCGCGCCAGCAGCGACCACGACGGCGTCAATGCGTACTCGGCGCGCAGATCCAGCGTGCCGTAGCCGCCGACCTTCACCGTGTTGGCGGCATCGTCATAGCGCTTGCCCGCACCCTGCACGGTCAGCCCGGCGCGGAAATCACCGAAGCGACGGTCGATGTCCAGGCGAGCGGTCTGCTGCGCGCGGCGCGGCAGCCAGTTGTCGAACTGGGCATTGTCAGCGGTGCGGTTGCGCGGGTCGGTGTAGCTCAGCTGCGCGGTGATGTCGAAGCCGGCCAGCAGCGCGCCACCGGTCAGTTCGGCGCCGCGGATGCGCGCCTTCTCCACCTGCTGCATCCGGAACGTCGCGGCATCGTAGGTGATCAGATCGTCGATGCGCGTTTCGTACACGTCCAGGCCCCAGTGCCAGCCCTGGCCCTGCTGCGAAACGCCCAGATTGGCGCTTCTGGACTTCTCCGGATCCAGGGTCGGCACGCCGCTCCATGGGTCGTACAGGTCGCTGAAGGTCGGTGCCTTGAAGGCGGTGCCGTAGCTGGCGTTGAGGCGCAGGCCGTGGCCCAGCTCCATCGCCCAGCCGACGCTGCCGGTGGCGTGGTTGCCGAACTGCTGGTTGTCGTCGTTGCGCGCGCTGGCCTGCAGCTGGTGGCGACCGAAGCGACCCTGGTACTGCACGAACACGCCGGTATTGCGGCGGCTGTCGACGAGGTAACCGGCGCTGCTGCCGTCCAGATTGTCTTCGCTCCAGTCGACGCCGGCGCTCAGCAGCTGGCCTTCGGCCACGCTGAAATCACTCTGCAGCGAAGCGCTGTCACGGTGGGTCTGCGCGCTGCCACGCACATCGAAGGCGCCGAAGTTGTCCGATTCGTTGTCGCTGCGTCCGACGTTGGCGGTGACGGCCACGCGCTCGGACGGGGTGTAGCGCACCTTGCCGGCCAGCACCTGCTGGCGGGTTTCCGAATAGTTGTAGTAGCCGTCGTAATGGTTCTTGCCATCGGCGCGCAGCGCGCTGCCTTCCACGTTCCACTGCTCGTTGAAGGTATAGCCGCCGCGCAGACTCTTGGACAGGTTGCGGTAGCCGTCGCGGTCAGGCTCGTCGGCGAAGCAGCCGGTGAACAGCGTGGCCGAGCCACGGCAGGCATCAATGCCATCGGAATGCTGGTAGGCGATGTCGGCGCCGAACCAGCCGCGCTCGCTGCCGCCGCCGATGCCACCGCTGGCCTCGCGCAGGCCATTGCTGCCGCCACCGAGCTGGAAGTGCGGGGCGAAATCGCCCTGGTTGCGGCGGGTGAAGATCTGGATCACGCCACCGATGGCGTCGGCACCGTACAGGCTCGACTGCGGACCACGGACGATTTCCACGCGCTCGATCTGCGCCAGCGGCAGGTCCTGGTACATGGCCAGACCGAGATCGGCGCTGTTGATGCGCACGCCATCGACCAGCACCACGGTATGGCCCGAGTTGGTGCCGCGCAGGAACAGCGAGCTCTGCTTGCCGAGGCCACCGGCATTGGTCAGGTTGATGCCGGCACGGCCGCGCAGCAGTTCCTGCAGCGAGGTGGCCTGGCTGGATTCGATCTGCGCACGGTCGATCACCTGCGCTGGCGCGATGCTGTCCTGCAGGGCGATCGGGGTGCGGGTGGCGGTGACCAGGATCTGGTCGAGCGCGGTGGTGTTTTCGTTGGCCTGCGCCAGCGCGGGCAGGGCGGCCAGCACGGCCAGGGACAGCATTCGGGACTGCAGCTTCATGGGGGACTCCAGGTGCCACGCACGCCCGCGTGGCGAAGGGGAGAAGCCGTGAAGGCAGGCACGCGCCGATGCCCGCAGGCTGCAGGCATCCGGCGCCATGCCCACCGCATCGCGACCTGAGGCTTCCGGGCCGGTCTCCGGGCTCGCCGCCGGGTGGCGCGAGGCCACCGTCCAGGCGCCTTCCCGTGCGCGCGGCACAGTGGCGTATTGCCTGGAACTGACGTGCTTACCGTTGCGGGGGCAGCGCCGGCATGGCGCGGAATCACGCGTCACCGGCTTCCCGTTTCAACCTGCCGGCCGAAGCCGCAGGTCACCTGGAAGTGCGCGCAGTCTAAGTCATTGCCTGCCGCGGGCGTTAGAGTAGTGGCCTCTTCAGGTTCGTGCGAGTGGCCATGGTTGCGAAGGATCGCCTGCAGTTTCTCGATGCCCTGCGCGGCCTGGCGGCGGTGTACGTGGTGCTGTACCACGTACAGTCGATGCCGGCACCGGCCCTGCCGGTAGCGGCGGCCTGGCTGCCGGCCGTGCACATGGGGGCCACCGGCGTTGCGCTGTTCTTCGTCATCAGTGCGTTTTCCCTGTGTTACACCATGCCCCGGCACCAGGCCAGTGGCCGGCCGCTGCTGAGCTTCTACCTGCATCGATTCCTTCGCATCGCGCCGCTCTTCTATGTGCTGTTGATGTTCTCCCTGTTCCGCGATGGTCGCGGCGACCATGCCGGCCATTCATGGGGGAGATCGCGGCCAACCTGTCCTTCACCTTCAACCTGTTCCCGGGATGGGAAGCGGGCATCGTGTGGGCCAGTTGGGCGGTGGGCGTGGAGATGCTGTTCTACGCCATCTTTCCCGCGCTCTACGTGCTGGTCGGCAAGGCGCGCAGCGCCTGGGCCCTGTTGATCGGGTTGCTGGCGCTGGTGGCGTTGGCCTGGACGGGCGTGCTGGGCCCGAGCCTCCAGGCCTCGCTGGGTGACTACGGTTGGCTGCGCCATGCCCCCGTCTTCGCGATGGGGCTGGTGGGCTTCCATGCCTTTGCTGCATTGGCGCGGTTGCCGGCACCGCGCGCGCGGCGCTGGGCAAAGGGGTTGAACCTGGCGGGTGTGCTGTTGTTGCTGCTGGCCGCGTCCTCAGCCGCGTGGGCTGCCGCCGGCCCCTGGCAGTGGCAGTTGTCGGGGCTGGGCTACCTGTGCCTGCTGCTGGGCTTCTCGCAGTGCCCGCCGCGTTGGCTGGTGAATCGCTTCTCCGCCTGGCTGGGCACGGTGAGCTATTCGCTTTATCTCGGGCATCCGATCGTCATCGCGGTGCTCGGTCCAGTGTTCGCGCGGGTGCTTGCCGTCCAGGGCGGCAGTGTCGGCTACCTGTTGTGCGCGGCGATGACGCTGCTGGTGGTACTGCCGCTGGCTGCACTCGGCCATCGCTTCGTCGAAGCACCGATGATCCGTCTCGGCAAACGGCTGATGTCGCCCGCCACGCCGGTGCGCAGCGCCGTTGCAGGTGGGCAGCCAGAGGGCGGCGCACGCTAGAATGATGCGCCCCGTCGCGGGGCATCCGTTCTGGAAGTGTTGCCGATGATTCTGTTCCAACCGCTACCGATCCCCGCCGCTGGCCTGTCCGAGGCGCTGCCGCGCCGGCAGGTACAGACCGGCCGGCAGCGATGATTCTCGATCTGGTCCGCCACGCGGGCAACGGCCGTGATGAATACCTCGATGGCCGCAGCGATCCGCCGCAGCTGGCGCGCCTGCCGCAGGAACTGGTGGAGGCTTACGCCGGGCAGGAATGGCAGCGGGTGATCAGTTCGCCGCGCCTGCGTTCGCTGCATACGGCGATGGCGCTGGCCACCCCGCGCGGACTGGATGTGGAAGCAGACGAGGAATGGGAGGAGCTGGATTTCGGCGATTGGGACGGGCAGTCGCTGTTCGACCTGCCGGAGGACGCGCTGGCAGCCTTCCACGCCGATCCGCATGCGTTCCCGCCGCCCAACGGTGAAAGCTGGGGCCACTTCGAACGGCGCATCGCGCGCGCGCTCGACCGGCTGCTGGACGAGGAGGAGCCGCTACCGACGCTGGTGGTCAGCCACGGTGGCCCGCTGCGCATGGTGCTGTCGCAGGTCTGCGGTCTGCCGATGTCGCTGTGCTGGGCCTTGCGCATCGACCACGGTACCCGTCTGCGGGTGTGGCTGGAGCGCGGTGAGGTGGGCCTGGTGGGCGAACTGCTGGAGCTGCAGCAGCCGTAACCCTGTTGGTGCTTCGGCCGTCCGTAGAGTCGAGCTTGCTCGACTGCTTTCGGCAGAAGTCGAGCAAGCTCGACTCTACCGGCGCGCGCCGTCAATCCTCGTCGGCGTCGTCCGCTGCGCTGTCCTCAGCGTCACCGTCGTCATCGAAGCGCTGCTCATGCACCGGACCCGAGGCCGGGCCGGCTGCCTTCAGCGGATGCGCGGCGATGCGTGCCTCGTAGTCCTGCACCAGCGCTTGACGCTGCGGCTCGCTCAGTTCCTGCCAGTGGCAGTCCAGCAAGGCCCCTTCCAGCGAGTACAGCAGGTTCAGGCTGGGCTTGAAGCCGGCCCGCTTGACCTTGACGAACGCACCGACCGCACCGATCGCGGCCAGGTCCTCGCGGCTGCGCAGGCCGACCTGGCGCAGCCAGGCTGCACTTTTCGGGCCGATGTTGCGCAGCTTCGGTGCGCTCATCCCAGCGCCTCGACGAACACGCGCGCGATGGCTTCCAGGCCGGCCTGGTCGTCGGCATCGAAGCGGCCGACCTTGGGGCTGTCGATGTCGAACACGCCGATCAGCTCATCGCCGCGCAGCAGCGGCACCACCAGTTCCGAGCGTGAGGCCGAATCGCAGGCGATATGGCCGGGGAAGGCATCGACGTCCTCCACACGCTGGGTTACGCGCTGGCTGGCAGCGGCGCCACACACACCCTTGTCCAGCGGAATGCGCACGCAGGCCGGCAAGCCCTGGAATGGGCCGACCACCAGCTCCTTGCCGTCGTACAGGTAGAAGCCCACCCAGTTCAGGTCGGGCAGGGCGTGGTAGACCAGTGCGGAGAGGTTGGCCGCATTGGCAATGCGGTCGGACTCACCGTAGACCAGGCCACGGGCCTGCTCCAGCAGCTGGGCGTATTGTTCCGGCTTGCTGCCGGTCAGCGAGGCATTGGCGAACATGCATGCAGTCTAGCAAGCGCACCGGGCCGGCGATAATGAACGCTCTGTTGCCCTGTTGGAGCCTGTCGATGCCGTTGCCTGCCACCCTGCCGCCCGCGCTGTTCGTGACCGGCACCGATACCGAGATCGGCAAGACCGCCACCAGCACGGCGCTGCTGCATGCCCTGCGCCGGCGCGGCCTGCGTGCCGTTGGCATGAAGCCGGTGGCCAGCGGCAGCGAAGACCGGGGGCAGGGCCTGCGCAACGAGGATGCGCTGGCGCTGCAGGCGGCCAGCTGGCCGGTACCGGACTATGCCGACCTCAACCCCTATGCGCTGCGGCAGCCGCTGGCCCCGGAACTGGCGGCCGCCGAGGACGGCGTGCAGGTGCAGCTGGCACCGATCGTGGCCGCGTTCGAACGCCTGCGCGCGCAGGCCGACATCGTGGTGGTGGAGGGCGTGGGCGGCTGGCTGGCGCCGGTCTCGGCCACGCTGGATCAGCTCGATCTGGTGCGTGCGCTGCAGCTGCCGGTGCTGCTGGTGGTGGGCATGCGCCTGGGCTGCGTCAACCACGCGCGGCTGACCGCGCAATCGCTGCAGGCCAGCGGCGTGGAATGCCTGGGCTGGATCGGCAATCACATCGACCCGGCCATGCAGCGCCAGGACGAGAACATCGCCACGTTGCAGCAGCGCTTGCCGATGCCGTGCTGGGGCCGCCTGCCGCATCTGCCGGGGGCGGACGGCCAGATCCTGGGCACGCATCTGCTTGACCGTTGAGGGTAGTGCCGGCCGCTGGCCGGCAGTGCAGTTGCCGGCCAGCGACCGGCACTACCGTGTTGCAGCCGCCAGCTCGCACGCCATCGCTCCCAGGCGCTCCACCGCGCCAACGAAGCGCACGTCCAGCGTCTGGCAGCACGACAGGCGCAGGGCATGGCGGTAGCGCGCGCCGCGCGAATACACCTGGCCGGGCATGAACACGATGTCCTCCACCAGCGCACGCTCGAACAGCTCGCGGGTATCGACGCCGGGAAGTTCCAGCCACAGCAGGAAGCCGCCCTGCGGTTCGGTGGCACGGGTGCCGGCCGGGAAGTGCTCGGCCACCAGTTGGCGCAGCCGTCCGACCTGTTCGCGATACAGGCGGCGCATGCGGTGCAGGTGGTGCTCGTAGCTGCCCGCTTCCAGATACGCGGCCACTGCGTCACCCAGCAGCTGCGGTTCGCCGCCGGTGGACTGGAATTTCAGCAGTGCGATGCGCTCGGCGAAGCGGCCGCCATCGAGCCAGCCGATGCGGTAGTCCGGCGCCAGCGTCTTGGAAAAGCCACCGACCACCATCACCCAGCCGTCGCGATCGAAGGCCTTCAGCAGCGGTGCCGGTGGCTCGCAGAACTGCAGCTCGGCATACACCGCATCTTCGATCAGCGGCAGCTGGCGCGCGTTGACCAGTTCGGCCAGGCGCTGCTTGGCGGCCATCGGCATGGTGCAGCCCAACGGGTTGTGCACCGTCGGCATCACCACCAGTGCCGCCAGTGGCGTGTGCTCCAGCAGCGCCTCCAGCGCGTCCACGTCCAGGCCGTGTTGTGGATGGGTCGGCAGTTCGATGGCCTGCAGGCCCAGCGTGGCCAGCAGCGGGTAAAGGTTGAAGTACGACGGCGCTTCGATGCCCACCGCATCACCGGGCTGGGTGACCGCACGCAGTGCCAGCTGCAGGGCCTCCATCGCGCCATGGGTGAGCAGCAGACGCTCGCTGTGGGTGTGCAGGCCCATGCGCGGGCCGCGCCGTACGATCTGCGCCAGCAACCGCGGTGATCCATTCGGGCGTGCGTAGGTCTCCACTGTCTGCTGGCCATGGCGCAGCACCTGCGCGGTGTGCTTGGCCAACTGCGCGCCGGGATAGAACTGGCGACCGCGCGGGCCGGCGAAGGCCAGGTCGATCACACCGGGGCGCCGTTGCGCTTCCAGTACACGGGCCATCAGCACCTGCTGCAGCGGCGCGGTCGGTGCCGAGGGCACATCGCGCAGCGAGCGATCCGGCACTGACAGCCGCGGCGCCACCTCGAAGCCGGCCTTGGGCCGCGGAATCACCAGGCCGGCATCCTCCAGCTGGCGATAGGCGGCGATCACGGTGTTCAGGCTGAGCTGCCGCTGCGATGCCATCTGCCGCAACGACGGCAGGCGGCTGCCTACGGGCAGGCGGCCACCGTGGATGGCCTCGGCCAGTTCATCGGACAGCCGCTGGTAGCGGGGAGGGATCATCGCGCTGCGGTCATCTGTATCCATCGAATGTCCCGTCATCTGGAGCTGTACCCATGATGACGGCGAGCCTAGCATGCTGTTGTCGGCCAGGCCTGATCGGTGCCCGGGCGATACTTTCCATGCGCACGGCTGGATGGCCGTGCGCTTTTTTGTTGTGTAGGTAGTGCCGACCGCTGGCCGGCAATCCCTTTGTCGGGACGGCGGGGTAGCCGGCCAGCGGCCGGCTCTACCGCATCGGCACCAGCACCGCATCGCGCCGGTACAGCGCTGGGAACTGCCTGCCCAACGCCGCCAGCTTGGGCGCGTCGTAATAGCGGATGTAGGCCGCCTGCGGGTAGTTGCTCATGTAGTTCTGGTGGTAGCTCTCGGCCGGGTAGAAGTGCTGGCCGCTGACCAGCTGGGTGACGATCGGTGCGGAATAACTGCCGGCCTGGCCGAGCTGGGCAATGTAGGCACGGCTGGCCGCCTGCTGGCGGGCGTCGTCGCTGAAGATGGCCGAGCGGTACTGGCTGCCGTGGTCCGGGCCCTGCCGGTTGAGCTGGGTCGGGTCATGGGCCACCGCGAAGAACACCTGCATCAGCTGCCCGTAGCTCACCTGGCGCGGGTCGTAGTCGATCTTCACCGCTTCGGCGTGGCCGGTCTGGCCACTGCTGACCCGTTCGTACCGCGCGTTGGCAGCGCTGCCGCCGATATAGCCGGACACCGCATTGCTCACGCCCTTGACGTGCTGGAACACGCCCTGCACGCCCCAGAAGCAGCCGCCGGCAAAGACCACGCTGGCATGAGTGGCGTCATCGCCGAACGCAGCGTCGCCGGTGGGTGCGGGCAGCGCTTTCAGCGATGCCGCCGCCTCGGAAGGGGCCGCCATCGCGCCGTGATCGACCAGCAGCACTGCAGCGATCAGCGCGGTGGCGACCAGCCCGGCAACACCCGCGGCGACGCCCTGTTCAAAGGAGAGTTTCATCATGTCCTCCTGGTTCAACCGAAGGTGAAGGCATAGGCCTGTACGCCCGCATCGAGGAACTCGATCTCGAAGCGGTGCGGGCCGACCGTGCCGCGCTGGCGCACCAGCTGGTACAGCCGGTGTTCGTCGACCACGCCACTGCCGTCGGCGCCGACATCGCTGCCGGCGTCGGTGGCCGGCAGCGGCTTGCCATCGAGCAGCACGCGGAAGCGCACCGGCTTTCCTTCCTGGCTCGGCGCCAGCACCAGGTGCAGGTCGCGCGCATGGAACTGGAAGGCGATACGGCCGCCGGCCTGTTGCAGCTGTGCCGCCTCGTCGGTGACCGTCCAGTGGCCGGACAGCCCCCACTGGTTCAGCGCCAGCGCAGTGGGCAGCGAGTAGTCGAAGGCGGTATCGGCACGCTGTCCACCGGGCGAGGCGAACTGCTCGGCGCGGGCGTGGCCCAGGTAGGTCTCCGGCGAACGCAGGTTGCCCATGTCGGCCTGCGCGGCCACGCCCTTCAGTTCGGCAGCGGCCGGGTCGGCCGGCGGCGGCAGATGGGTCTGGCCGGCCTCGGCCAGCAGGCGGCGGATCACCTGTTCCGAACGCGCGTAGTTGCCTTCACCGAACTGGTGGCCACGGATGTTGCCCTGGGCATCGACGAAGTACTGCGCTGGCCAGTAGCGGTTGTTGAACGCGCGCCAGATCGTGTACTGGTTGTCCAGCGCCACCGGGTACGCGACCTTCAACTGCTCAACCGCCTTCATGACGTTGCGTGGGTCACGTTCGAAAGCGAACTCCGGGGTGTGCACACCGATCACCACCAGGCCGTGGTCGCGGTAGCGCCGCTCCCATTCGTGCACGAACGGCATCGCGCGCAGGCAGTTGATGCAGGAGTACGTCCAGAAATCGACCAGTACTACCTTGCCGCGCAGCTGCTGGGCGCTCAGCGGCGGGCTGTTGAGCCAGCCGGTGGCACCGTCCAGCGCGGGCAGGGTGCCTTCCACCGGCAGCGGTGCATCGGCAGCGGCGTTGGCACCGGCCATCATCATCATCGGCGGTGCCGCCGGCTGCGCGCCGGGCACCGCATCGAGCAGGCCCTGTTCGATGCGCGCCGTGCTGAGCGTGGACAGGCGGGTCAGCAGGCCGGTATCCCAGCCCAGACCGATCGCCACCACCGCCAGCAGCGCGGCCACGCCCAACATCTTGCGCAGCACGTCACCCAGACCGAGGCGCGCCTGCAGGGCGCGGAATACGCGGCCACCCACCCAGACCGCCAGCGCCAACGCGGTGATCGCACCGAGCGCATAGGCCAGCAGCAGCGTGCTGGTGCCGACGCTGGCACCGTGCAGGGCCGCGCCGGTCAGCACCAGGCCAAGGATCGGCCCGGCGCAGGGCGCCCACAGCAGGCCGGTGGCGATGCCGATCAGCAGCGAGGTCCACGCGCCGCCACGGCCGGCGGCATCAGCGGCATCGGCGCGCGCACTCAGCCGCGCACCCACGCGCTGGAACGGCGCCAGCAGATGGTCGGCCAGTCGTGGCCACAACAGTGCCAGCGCGAACAGCGCCATCAGCAGCAGGGCGATCCAGCGTCCGACCTGGTTGGCCTGTGCCACCCACTGGCTGCCCACCGCGGCCAGGCTGGCAACCACGGTGAAGGTCAGTGCCATGCCCAGCAGCAACGGCAGCGTGCTGCGCAGGAAGGGGCGGTCGGCGCGTGCGAACACGAACGGCAGCACCGGCAGGATGCACGGGCTGAGCAGGGTCAGCGCACCGCCCAGGTAGGCAAGCAGCAACAGCAGCATGGTCAGGCTCCGGAAACAGGGGAAGAACCGACCGGCACGCGCCAGCCGTCGGCAGCGCCATCACCGGCGCCGGGAACAAACACCATGGCCACACCGTTCATGCAGTAACGCAGCCCGGTCGGGCGCGGGCCATCGTTGAAAACGTGGCCGAGATGGCCACCACAGCGCCGGCAGTGCACTTCCACCCGCAGCATGCCGAAGGTGACGTCGCGGTCCTCGCCGATTGCGTTGTGCAGCGGTGCCCAGAAGCTGGGCCAGCCGGTACCGCTCTCGAACTTGGTGGAGGAGGAGAACAGCGGCAGCGCGCAGCCGGCGCAGGCGAAGGTGCCCTGCCGGTGTTCCTTGTTGAGCGGGCTGCTCCAGGGCCGTTCGGTGGCCTGCTGGCGCAGCACCGCGTACTGCGCTGGGGTCAGCTGCTGGCGCCATTGCGCATCGCTGTGCATGACCTCGAACTGGCGCACCGGCCGTGCCTCGGCGGCGGCCGGTGCGGCACGGCTGCAGGCGCCCAGTCCGAACAGGCCGGCGGCGGTGGCGACACCGCCCAGGCCCAGCAGATGGCGTCGGGTGAGGGGCATGGCGGACTCCGGGAAGGGGCGACGGGGCCATGCTGCGCTTGCCCGGGTCAACGAATCCTCACGCAGGATTCAATTTTTCGTGAGGTATCGGCGGCCGTCCCGCGCCACAATGCGGGCAGCCTCCCCACTGGCCCTGAGCTGCCGATGTCCACCAAACGCGTGCTGATCGTTGAAGACGATGCCCACATCGCCGACCTGCTGCGCATGCACCTGGGCGATGAAGGCTACGACGTCGCCCACGCCGCCAGCGGCGACGCCGGCCTGCGCCTGCTCGAACAGGACGGACCGTGGGATGCGCTGGTGCTGGACGTGATGCTGCCCGGCGTGGATGGCCTGCAGGTGTGCCAGCGTGCACGCGCGATGGCGCGTTACGTGCCGATCATCATCATCAGTGCGCGCGGCAGCGAGACCCAGCGCATCGTCGGCCTGGAACTGGGTGCGGACGACTATCTGGCCAAGCCGTTTTCGATGCCGGAGCTGGTGGCGCGGGTACGTGCGCTGTTGCGCCGTGCCGAGGCGATGGCGCAGAGCGCACGCATTGATGCCGGTGCGATCGAGCTGGGCGGATTGCAGCTGGACCCGGTGGCACGCACCGCTTCGGTGGATGGCAACGCGCTTGAGCTGACCCCGCGCGAGTTCGACCTGCTGCTGTTCTTCGCGCGCCACCCGGACCAGGTGTTCGCGCGCATGGAGCTGCTCAACCAGGTCTGGGGCTACCAGCACGATGGTTACGAGCACACGGTCAACACCCACATCAATCGGCTGCGCAGCAAGATCGAGCCGGACCCGGCCAACCCGCGGCGGCTGCTGACGGTGTGGGGACGCGGCTACAAGCTGGTCGATCCGGCCGGGGCGGCGGCATGATCAAGCCCAACCTGTGGCAGAAGCTGGCGGCGGTGATCGCCGCGCTGATGCTGATGTGCTGCATGGCGCTGCTGGCCCTGCAGATGCGCGCCAACACGCGCCACGAACAGGAAGTCGTGCAGCGGCTGTCGCTGGGCCTGGCCGAACATATCGCCCAGCGCAGCGAGCTGATGGACACCAGCGGCATGCGCGATGCCGCGGTACGTGCGCTGTTCGGCCAGCTGATGGCGGTCAATCCCAGCGTCGAGGTGTATCTGCTGGACGATCAGGGCCGCATCCTCGGCCACGATGCGCCCAGCGGCCATCTGGTGCGCAACCGGGTGGACGTGGCGCCATTGCGTCGCCTGCTGTCCGGTGCGCCGTTGCCGATCCTTGGCGATGACCCGCGCAGTGCGGACGGGCGCAAGGTGTTCAGTGCCGCGCCGCTGATCGTGCAGGGACGCCAGGCCGGTTACGTGTACGTGGTGCTGGTGGGCGAGCACCGGCAGATGCTGTCCGATGATCTTGCCGCCGGCAGCCAGTGGAACACCACATGGTGGTCGGTGGTGCTGGTAGGTGGCCTCGGCCTGCTGGCCGGGCTGGTGGCCTTCTACTGGGTGACCCGGCCGCTGCGCCGGCTGACCCGTCGCATCCAGGCCTTCGACATCGACGCCCCCACACCGTTGCCGCCGCCGGAACCGCTGCGGCCGGGTGAGCGCGACGAGCTGGTGATCCTTGAACACGCGCATGCGCAGATGGCGCAGCGGCTGGGAGAGCAATGGCAGCAGCTGCGCCAGCAGGACCTGCAGCGGCGCGAGCTGGTGGCCAACATCTCGCATGACCTGCGCACTCCGCTGTCATCGCTGCACGGCTATCTGGAGACGCTGGCGTTGAAGGATGCCACGCTGTCGCCGGACGAGCGCCGCCGCTACCTCGGCATCGCGCTGGCGCAGAGCGCCAAGGTCGGCCGCCTTGCACGCGCGCTGTTCGAGCTGGCGCGGCTGGAGCATGGCGAAGTGCGGCTGGAGTGGGAGGTGTTCGCGCTGCCGGAGCTGCTGCAGGACGTACTGCAGAAGTTCGAGCTGGCCGCGCAGGCCCGCAACCAGAGGTTGCATGCGGACTTCCCGCCGGGCCTGCCACTGGTGCGCGCCGACCTGGGCCTGGTCGAGCGGGTGTTGACCAATCTGCTCGACAACGCCCTGCGTCATGCGCCCGAGGGTGGCCGGATCGAGGTACGCCTGCGTGCGACACCGGACAGCGTCGAGGTGAGTGTGGCCGATGATGGCCCGGGTGTAGCGCCGGCACTGCGCGCGCAGCTGTTCCAGGCACCGGCTGCGCTGGGCGCGCGCCGTGGCGAGAACGGTGGCCTGGGCCTGTTGATCGTGCAGCGCATCGTGCAGCTGCATGGCCGCCGCATCGAACTGCGCGACAGCGAGCAGGGTGCGTTGTTCGTGTTCGCGTTGCCGCGCGCGGAAGCGGCAGCCTAGCAGGCCCCCTCGCACTCCACCACGCCGCTGCTTTCCAGCGGCAGGTGCAGGCGGATGCAGGCGCCGCCCAGCTCGGAATCGGTCACCTCGACGTGGCCGTCGTGCTTGTCGGCCACCACCTGCACCAGGGCCAGGCCCAGCCCGAAGCCGGGGCTGCCGGGGTCGAGCCGCACGTAGGGCTGCAGCACCTGGCCACGCAGTTCGGGCGCGATGCCGGGGCCGTCGTCCTCTACCTGCAGGCACAGCCAGCCATCATTGACCGTGCTGGCAATTCGGATCTGCCGGCGTGCATAGCGCAGCGCGTTGCCCAGCAGGTTGCGCAGGGCCAGCTCCAGCATGTGCCGGTTGACGTTGACCAGGCCGGCCGGCGACAGCGCCTGCTGCACCGGCATCGGCAGCGGCGCGAACTGGGCGACCACGCCGCGCACCAGCGCGGCCAGCTGCAGGCGCTGGCGGGTCAGCTGATGACAACGGCCGAGCGCGGCGTACTGGACGCCGGCATCGGTCAGGTGCTGCAGACGATCGACATCGGTGCGCAGCCCGCCCAGGGCATCGCGCTGGATCTCGTCCAGCGCGGTGTCCTCCAGGTCGGCCAGGCCGAAGCGCATGCGGGCCAGCGGCGTGCGCACTTCATGTGCCACCGCCTGCGCCAGCACGCGCTGGCTTTCCAGCAGCTGCTGCAGCTGTTCGGCCATGTGGTTGAAGGCATTGGCCAACGGCCGCACCAGTGCGGTGCCGGCGCGCGGCGCACGCGTATCCAGCTGGCCATCGCGCATGCGCCGCGCGGCCTGTGCCAGCTGCGAGACATCGCGCCACAGGCGGTAGACCATCACGTACATCGGCAGCGCCACGGCCACCATCAGGATCAGCAGCAGGATCGCCACGCCGGAGACATCGCTGTCCTGCCAGCCTTCGTCGGGCAACGCTTCGTCCAGTGGGCCCAGCATCACCGCATAGTCGCTGTCGCCGATGCGCTGCAGGCTGCGCATGTGCTCCAGATCGATCTGCACCCGGCCATTGTTGAAGGGCGGGCGCTGGCTGGCGGGCAGTTCCTTCACTGCCTCGGCCAGCGGCACCATGCGCAGGGCATAGGCGAAATCGGTGTCGAGCTGGCGCGCCAGTGCCGGCCACTGTTCGCGCGGCGTCTCGGCGAAACGGTGCTGCAACAGCGCATGGGTACCGCGCATCTCGGCCTGCAGGCCCGCTTCGGTGCGGTCTTCCAGCAGCGCGTCCCAGGCCCACAGGCCAAGCACGATCAACAACAGGTGGGCGACCAGGAAGCCGATGCCATAGCGCAGGAAATGAAAGGCGTGACCGCGCATCGCCGAGGGCGTGCGCTTCATCCCCATGCCGAGCGGCTGAACAGGTAGCCGCGCCCGCGGACGGTCTTGATCCGTTCCGGTTGCTCGGGGTTGTCGCCCAGCTTGCGCCGCAGGCGCGAGATGCGCGCATCGATCGAGCGGTCCAGGCCGTCGAAGGCAATCCCGCGCAGGCCGCGCAGCAGCGCGTCGCGGTCCAGGATCTGGCCGGCGTTGCTGGCCAGCAGGAACAGCAGGTCGAACTCGGCGGTGGTCAGTTCCAGCAGGCCGCCCTGCAGGTGCACGTTGCGCGTGGACGGGTCGATGTTCAGCTCGCCGAAGCGCAGGCTGCCGTCACGCGGTTCAACCCGGCGGTGGCGGCGCAGGTGGGCGCGCAGGCGGGCCAGCAGGACCCGCGGTTCGATCGGCTTGCCGATGTAATCGTCGGCACCCAGTTCCAGCCCCAGCACCTGGTCGATGTTGTCGGTGCGGGCGGTCAGCACGCAGATGATGCCGTCATAGTGGGGGCGGATCTGCCGACACACTTCGAAACCATCCTGGTCGGGCAGGCCGACGTCGAGCAGCACCAGCGCCGGCTTTTCGGCCAGGATGCGGGTCACTGCACGCGCTCCGCTGCGCTCGTGGGCCACCTGGTAGCCATGCCGCTGCAGATAGTCGCTGACCATCGTACCCAGGCGGGCATCGTCTTCGACCAGTACGATATCCAGCATTCTCAAGGCCTCCGTGGGCGCAAACGTACCGCCACGGCACGAGCGCGGCGATCCTATCCCAGCCTTCGGGCCGCCCGGGTCCCGGGGGCGGGCGCCATTCAGCCGGGGTTGCTGACGCGCGGGCCGGGTCTCAGTCCCGGCAACACCTTGCCGCCCAGCATAGCCGGTTGCCGTTACAAAACGTTACGTGGCGGCCACGGCCGGTGACGATCGCTGACAGCAAAGCGACTGACAGCGCACGCCGGCCGCGCCGAGCATGGAGTCTCCTCCGCTCCGCGTGCCGTCCCCATGTCAGCCGCTGCCCCCTGCCTGCCGAACCTGTCCTGCCGCCGCCGTCATGGGGGCCTGCGATGAGCGGCGTGGTTGGCGCCTGGCTGCCGCCCGCCGACGATGAGCAGCTGCTCCAGCAGCTGGCGCCGATGCTGCGGGCCCTGCAGCAGCGCGGTCGCGGTCGCATCGGTTACTGGACCGACGCTGACGCCGGCCTCGCCCTGGGCCACTGCCGGGCACCCAGCGATACGCCGCTGCAGCCGCTCAGCTCGGACTGTGGCCGCTACGTGCTGTGCCTGGATGGCCGGCTGTACAACCGCGCCCATCTGCAGGGGCAACTGCGCGACCTGCCACGCAGCTGCAGCGACGCGCGGTTGCTGTTGCAGGCAATCGTGGAATGGGGCGTGCAGCGGGCGCTGTCACGCATCGAAGGCGCCTTCGGGTTCAGTGTCTGGGATCGCCAGTCGCGCGAACTCTGGCTGGCCCGCGACCCGGTGGGCGAGCGCCCGTTGTACTACGGCTGGCACCAGGGGCAGTTCCTGTTCGCCTCCGAGCTGAAGGCGCTGCAGGCATTCGCTGGTTTCTCGCCCAGCATCGACCAGGACGCGCTGAGCCTGCTGCTGCGCCACGACTACGTGCCGGCACCGCACACGATCTATCGCGGCATCCACAAGCTGGTGGCCGGCGCCATGCTGCGCATCGATCTTGCCGACCACGCCGCGCGCGGTTCCGCGCAGGCCGCGCAGGGCGGTTCGCGCTACTGGTGCGCGCGCGATGCGATGCACAGCGCGCTGCAGGAACCGCTGCAGCCGGCACCCGACCTTGAGCAGGCCACCGATCAGCTGGAGGCCGTGCTGCAGAAGGCCATCGCCGCGCGCATGCACTCGCCGCTGGCCTGTGGCGCGTTCCTGTCCGGCGGCACCGATTCGTCGCTGGTGACGGCGATGATGCAGGCGCAGTCGGCGCTTCCGATCGAAGCGTGGACGGTGGGCTTCGACGATCCCGGACATGACGAGAGCGACTGGGCCTCGCAGGTCGCGCGGCATCTGGGCGTGCAGCACCACCTGCACCGCATGGATGCGCGCCAGGGCCTGGACCTGCTGCAACGCCTGCCGCAGGTCTGGTGCGAGCCATTCGCCGACGCTTCGCAGCTGCCGACCCTGTTGGCCAGCGAACTGCTGGGTGCGCGCAAGCCGGTGGCGTTGACCGGCGACGGCGGCGACGAGCTGTTCTTTGGCCATCCCAGTTACGGCCGTGCGCTGCGCAACGCCCGCCTGTGTGGTGGCCTGCCGGACTGGGTGCGCGATCTGGCGCGGCGCAGCGGCACGCGCATGAACGCCGAACGCGGCCGCCTGGGGCTGGCGCGCGCTGGTGGCCGAAGTGGCGGCCAACGATGTGGAAGGCCACTACCTGCAGCGCGTCACCCGCTGGCGGCAGCCGGCGCAGGTGGTGCTGGGGGCACGCGAACCGATGACGATCTTCCAGCAGCAGGACACCGGGCTGCCGGCGGAGGCGCGCATCCAGCTGCTGGATTTCCGCATGGATCTGGCCGAGGGCATCCTGGCCAAGGTCGATCGTGCCGGCATGGCGGCGGGGGTGGAAACGCGCGCGCCGCTGCTGGACATGGACGTGGTGCGTCTTGCCTGGCGCCTGCCGCAGCACCTGAAGTACCACGATGGCGAGCACAAGCGGATCCTCAAGCATCTGCTGGCGCGCTATCTGCCCGAGCCGCTGGTGTACCGTCCCAAGCGCGGCTTCGGGCCGCCGATGGCGCGCTGGCTGGCCGGCCCGCTGCGCGACTGGGCCGAGGCATTGCTGGATCCGCAGCGGCTGCGCAACCAGGGCTGCTTCGATGCAGTACGCGTGCGCAGCATCTGGGAGGCGTTCCTGCGCGGCGAGCGCAAATGGCACACGCACCTGTGGAATGTGTTGATGTTCCAGGCGTGGCACCAGCACTGGCACGGCGGCCGGGGGCGCTGAGCCGTTCCTGCATCGCGTGTGGCGGATTCATTCTGCGTGGCGCAGGGCGGAGGCCCGTGCGTACGAATGTCCTCCGGCGCCGGCCGTTGGCCGTCACCTCCCCTTTACTTCGTACGCACGGGCCTCCGCCCTGCGTTCGGAATCTATCGGCGCCTCATTGAAAGGCTGCCGCGAGCACTGCGCGTTAGCTACCGCAAGCCGAGCCTCGTCGGGGCGGGCAGGGGTCTGGGCAAAGTAAAGGAGGAGGGGACGGCCAACGGCCGGCGCCGGGGGACATTTGCCCAGACCCCTGCCTGCCCCGGCGGGGCCGATCAGTTCGCGGGGAAGTGCGTCGAAGAAGTGCTCTGCAATCCAGACGTCAGACAAAAGCACGACGGGTTCTGCGCGGTGCAGGGCCTCCGCCCTGCGTTCGGAATCTATCGGCGCCTCATTGAAAGGCTGCCGCCAGCACTGCGCTCTACCTGCCGCAAGCTGAGCCCCGGCGGGGCCGATCAGTTCGCAGGGAAGTGAGACGAAGAAGTGCTCTGCAATCCAGACACCAGGCAAAAAAAGACCCGGCAGAGGGAGGGATCTGCCGGGTCCGGATTGCATGGGGGAGGGACCCATGCAATGAGCGTTGCGTCGCGTCAGTGGTTGTTCGCGTCCGCCGTTGATTCGTTGTAGCCCTGCACCAGTTCGGACCAGGCCTTGCTGGCCTGCAGGCCGAGACCGACCACGTCCTGCTGCGCCTGGCCCAGTCGCTGCAGGTTGTCCTGCCACAGCTGTGCGCCCCTGGAGAGTGCACCGGCCGCGTCATCGCTGCGGGCCAGCTCGCCCAGCCAGCCGCCGGTGGCGGTCAGGTTGCGCTCCATCGCCTTCAGCTGCACGCCGAACATGCTTTCCGCGTTCTCCAGCGCCAACCGGTTCGCGCGCGTTGCTGCAGCGGCGAGCTGGCGGGTGGCATCACTGAAGCGATCGCTGAAGGCGGCGGCCATGGGGCATCAGGGAGTGACTTGATGCA
This sequence comes from Stenotrophomonas sp. GSD10, assembly GCF_056172695.1. Classification (NCBI taxonomy): domain Bacteria; kingdom Pseudomonadati; phylum Pseudomonadota; class Gammaproteobacteria; order Lysobacterales; family Lysobacteraceae; genus Stenotrophomonas; species Stenotrophomonas sp. GSD10. The sequence continues at coordinate 182,350 of NZ_JAOCMC010000002.1, forward strand.
ATGCAGCATACGCCGTTGATGCGGCAATGCAACAAAAATAACAAAGGCGCCCAAGGCGCCTTTGAAAATCCTTGAAGATCAATGGGTTGATCAGGCGGACGGGCCGCGGTAACGACAGCCGGAAGTGCAGGTTTCGTGCACGGTGATCTCGCTCAGCGCCGGCAGGCCGGGCTTGAGTTCGTTCCAGATCCACACCGCCAGGTTCTCGCTGGTCGGGTTCTCCAAGCCAGGGATATCGTTGAGGTAGTGGTGGTCCAGGCGGTCGTAGATCGGCTGGAAGGCGGCCTTCACGTCTCCGAAATCCATGATCCAGCCGGTCTGCGCGCCCGGCTCGCCCTCGACCTTCAGTTCCACTCGGAACGAGTGTCCATGCAGGCGCGCGCACTTGTGCCCGGGCGGCACGTTGGGGAGGCGGTGCGCCGCCTCGATCATGAAGACTTTGAAGATTTCCATGGCGCCCATTGTACGTTGCAGGTGTCGCTTACGGCCGGTCGGCGCGGGCACACCCGTGAAGAAATTCTTTCCATCCGGATGAAGAGATGTTAGCTTCTCTTATATCCGTATGAAGAGATGTTATTGGCCGGACCCCGGCCAGGCATGGACTACTGCGGAACTTACGTCGTCCTTCCACTACCTCCCCCACATCGTCATGCCCCAGCACACCCTGCTTGTGGCGGCCCTGGCCGTCGCTCTGGCCGCGCCTTTGTCCGCCGCCGCCGAAACCTCCGCCGACGCCAGTGGCGAAGCCAGCACACTGGCTGCCGTGCGCGTCACCGGCTCCAACATCAAGCGCGCCGATACCGAAGCCTCCAACCCGGTGCAGGTGATCGGCCGGCAGCAGCTGGAGCAGACCGGCAAGGCCACCGTGGCCGATGTGCTGCGTTCGATCTCGGCCAACACCGGTAATGCGGCCAACGAAACCACCAACAATGGCTGGGCCTCCGGTTCGGCCGGCATCGGCCTGCGTGGCCTGTCGCAGAAGAACACGCTGGTGCTGCTCAACGGTCGCCGCCTGGCCAACTACGGTTTCCCGGCCGGTGGCCTGTCCGACACCTTCGTCGATCTCAATGCACTGCCGCTGGTGGCGGTGGAGCGCATCGAAGTGCTCAAGGACGGCGCCTCGGCCGTGTACGGTTCCGACGCGGTGGCCGGCGTGGTCAACATCATCACCCGGCAGAACTTCGAAGGCGTCGAGATCGGCGGCAGCTTCGGCGGTGCCGACCAGGGCGGCCTGCACGAGCAGAACCTGAAATTCGTCGGCGGCCTGGGTGATCTCGACACCGACGGCTACAACATCCTCTTCAGCCTGCAGGGTTACAACCGCGAACGCCTGGACCAGGACGAACGCAACCTCACCAAGAGTGGCATCTACAGCGACCAACCGGGCGGCCGCTGGAACGGCTGGTCGGCCAAGGGCGCGCGTTACCTGGTCAACGGCGTGTCGGTGCCGATGCTCGATGCCAGCGGCAACTGCCCGGCCGGCACCACCCGCGTCGCCAGTGCGCCGATCGACGGCCTGGCCGGCGATACCTGCGGTTTCAACCAGGCGCCGTTCACCACGCTGATTCCTTCAACCAAGCGCTACCAGGCCTATGCCAACGGCACCTTCCGCCTGAACGACAACGTCGAAGCCTTCGGCGAAGTGCTGTACAGCCAGATCAAGAGCGCTGCGTGGTTCGGCAGCAGTCCGTTCTTCACCCTCGAAAGCGGTCGCTTCGCGTTGAACGCCAACAGCGGCCTGGCCGAGCCGGTGTCGTCGCTGCTGCCGGCCAGCAATCCGTACAACCCGTACGGCCGCGCGATCCCGATCGAGTACACCTTCTTCGACCTCGGCGGCACCATCAAGACCAACCGCTCCACCGCCTATCGCGGCGTGTTCGGCCTGCGCGGCACCACTGCGAACTGGGACTGGGAAGTGGCCGCATTCGGCGCGCGCAGCAGCGAGCGCGAGACCGTGTCCGGTGGTTTCGCCAACCGTTGGGCACTGGCCGATGCGCTGGCCACGGGCAGCTACAACCTGCTCAACCCCGCCGCGACGGCGCAGTCGGTACGCGATGCGATCAACATCGCCACGTTGCGCCCGGCCGAGTCCAAGCTGCAGGGCATCGACGCGAAGATCTCCGGCACGCTCGGCCACACCTGGGCCGGTGACATCGGCTTCGCCGCCGGTGCCGAGTGGCGCCGCGAGAAGCTCGACTCCAACAACCCGTGGCAGATCGACGCCGGCCTGCAGGTACGCCCGGCCATCGCCGAAGTGCACGGCGAGCGCCAGGTCAGCGCCGCCTACGCTGAGGTGAATGTACCGCTGGCCTCGACGCTGGAGCTGTCCGCCGCTGCGCGCGCCGACCATTACGACGATTTCGGTGACGCGTTCTCGCCGAAGATCGGCCTGCGCTGGCAGCCGCTGGACTTCCTGCTGGTGCGCGCCTCGGCCTCGAAGGGTTTCCGTGCACCGTCGCTGTCGGAGAACTCCAACAGCACCAGCATCGCCTACGGCAGCGTGGTCGACCCGCGTGATCCGGACGTGCCGGGCTCGCGGCAGAACCCGACCTTCTTCACCGTCGGCAACAACGCGCTGAAGCCCGAGCGCACCAGGAGCGTGAACTTCGGCGTGGTGCTGTCGCCGTGGGCCAACACCAACCTGAGCGTGGATTACTACCGCATCCAGCTGGACAACCTGGTCGGCACCAACAACACCCAGACCCTGGTCAATGACAACGTGGCCGGCGCGGTGCAGCGCGACGAGCGCGGCAAGCTGCAGGCGGTCTACAACCGCTACCAGAACCTGAGCGAACTGAAGACCTCCGGCATCGACGTTGAACTGCGCCAGCGCATCCCGACCGCTGCACTAGGCGACTTCACCGTGTCCTCGGCCTACACCCATGTGCGCGATTACCGTCGGCCGACCGTGGTCGGTGGCCCGCTGGTCGATTACGCCGGCAGCAATCTCGGCGCGACCCTGCCCAAGGACAAGGCCACCACCACGCTGGACTGGAAGCTGGGCGACTTCAACGCGGCAGTGACCTGGTACTACACCAGCGGCTACCGGCAGGAAGCCAGCACCGCGGCCAAGGCCGTGCAGACGCGCGTCGGCAGCTACAGCCAGTACGACCTGTACCTGGCCTACACCGGCGTGGACAAGCTGACCGTGTACGCCAAGGTGCAGAACCTGGCCGACAAGACGCCGCCGTATGACGCCTCGTTCCCGGGCATCCGCGCGCCGTACGACTTCAGCCAGTACGACCTGCGCGGCCGCTACTTCACGCTGGGCTTCGATTACCGCTTCTGATCCATCCGCCGCGGCCGGTCACCTTCAGGGGCCGGCCGCGCGATTGCCTGCCGTTGTGTTCCTGGGGAGTTACCGTGTCCTTGCATCGCCGTGCCGTTCTTCCGTTGCTGATCGCCGTCGCCACCGCACTGTCCTGCCCGCAGCCGGCGCAGGCACAGAGTGCGTACTTCTTCCCGCAGGCCACCGACGCGGCCGCATTCGATACGTCCATTCCCACGCCGGAGCAGTTCCTGGGCTATCCGATCGGCAGCCGCTACACCCGGCATGACCAGCTGGTGGCGTACCTGCAGGAACTGGCCCGCCGTTCGGACACGATCAGCGTGCGCGAGATCGGTCGCAGTTACGAGGGTCGCCCGCTGCTGATCGTTACCGTCACCGCCGCCAGCAACCACGCGCGGCTGGAGCAGATCCGCCAGCAGCACGCCACCCTGGTCGATCCGGCGCAGCCGCGCAGCGCCGCCGGCGACAGCCCGGTGGTGGTCTGGCTGGGCTACAGCGTGCATGGCAACGAAACGTCCAGCGCCGAAGCGGCGATGCTGACCGCTTACTACCTGGTGGCCAACCGCAGCGCCGAAACCCGGCAGTGGCTGCAACAGGCGGTGGTGCTGTTCGACCCGGCGCAGAATCCCGATGGCCGCGACCGTGCCGCCAACTGGCACAACGCCTGGGCCTCGGACCCGGCTTCGGCCGACCCGGCCGACAAGGAACACGTCGAGCCCTTCCCGCAGGGGCGCACCAACCACTACTTCACCGATCTCAACCGCGACTGGCTGGCCCTGACCCAGCGCGAGTCGCGGCCGAAGGTGGAGGTGTTCCATCAGTGGTATCCCAACGTGCAGATCGACTTCCACGAAATGGGCAAGGACAGCACGTACTATTTCGAGCCCTCGCCGAAGAGCATGCACAGCCCGCTGATTCCGCCGGCGTCGTACGAGTTCAACAAGACCCTGGCCAAATACCACGCGCAGGCGCTGGATGCGTTGGGATCGCTGTACTACACCGGCGAGAATTTCGACAACTTCTCACCGGTGTACGGCTCGACCTATCCGGACTTCCACGGCGCTGTCGGCGTCACCGTCGAACAGGCCAGCTCGCGCGGCCGCGTGCAGGAATCGGTGAATGGGCTGCTGACGTTCCCGTTCACCATCCGCAACCAGGTCGCCACCGGGCTGGGCACCGTGCGTGGTGCGGTGACCGAGCGCAGCGGCCTGTTCGATCTGCAGAAGCAGTTCTTCCAGAGTGCACTGAAGCAGGCCGCACAGCAGCCGGTGAAAAGCTTCGTGTTCGGTGATGCGCATGACCCGGCACTGACCCGTCGCCTGCTGGAACTGTTGCTGCTGCATCGCATCGAGGTGCACGCTCTGGATCGTGCCGTCACTGTCGATGGACAGCGTTTCGATGCCGGCAGCGCCTACGTGGTGCCGGTGCAGCAGGCGCAGTTCCGCCTGGTGCATTCGATCTTTGCCGAGACCCCGCCGATCAAGGGCGATGTGTTCTATGGCAGCACCAGCTACGCGATTGCGCCCGCCTACGGTGTGGCGTTCGCGGGTAGCCGCAGCCGTATCGACGGGGGTGCCCGCGTGACCGCGCTGCCGGCGGAGCTGGGCACAGTCAATGGCGGCCAGGCCAGCTTCGCCTATGCCATCGACTGGCGCGATTACAACGCCGGGCGCGCATTGGCGGTGCTGCAGGGCAAGGGGTTGAACGCGCGTGCGGCGTTCCAGCCCTTCACCACCGCGACCGCACAGGGCGAGGTCCGCTTCGCCACCGGCAGCCTGGTGATTCCGGTGGCCGGGCAACCCCTGCAGGGCGCCGCGCTGCTGGAGGCCATCACCTCCGCCGCGCGCGAGGCCGGTGTGCAGGTGCAGGCACTGTCCAGTGGCCGCAGCCGCGAAGGCATCGATCTCGGCAGCGATGGCGTCAGGGCGCTGCGCACGCCAGCCGTGGCACTGGTGATGGGCGAGGGCGTGGCCGCCACCGAGATCGGCTCGGCCTGGTTCCTGCTCGACCAGCAGCTGCGGCTTCCCGCCAGCAAGCTTGACCCGCTGCAGCTGGGCAAGGTGCCACTGGATCGTTACACCACCATCGTGCTGTCTGGTGGTACCTACACCGGTGTTGATGCCACGGCAGTGGCTGCACTGAAGCGCTGGGTGCAGGCCGGAGGCTCACTGGTGACCTACGGCAGCGCCTCCAAGTGGGCGATCGAGCAGAAGCTGGCCGACGGCGAGACGCTGGGCAAGGAGGAAGAGGCGGCCGATGCAGGACGTCGCGCATTCGGCGACCAGCGTGACATCGCCGCGATCGAGCGGGTCAGCGGCAACATCCTCAGTGCCGACGTCGATACCAGCCATCCGCTGGCCTTCGGCGTGCCGCGCCGGCAGCTGGCGATCAACAAGGAGAACACGGTGACGCTGCAGCCGAGCGCGAACCCGTTCTCGACGGTGGTACGCATCGACACGCCGCCGCGGGTGAACGGTTATCTGTCAGAGCGCAACCGCGCGCGGGTGGCGGGCAGTGCGTGGCTGCTGGTGTCGGCGCAGGGGCAGGGCAATGTGGTGCTGTTTGCCGATGACCCGGCGCACCGCAAGTACTGGCACGGGACGGATCGGCTGCTGATCAACGCGATCTTCTTCGGGAATCTGGTGAATCCGAGTAAAGCGCGGAGTTGAGGTTTTACGCGCCTTGATTGATGCGTGTGGGGAGGCCGGGCGGACTGCGCAGGACACGCTGAAAATACGTCCATGTAAGCTCGATCGGCGCATCCATGCGCCTCACGGTCCCGCGCAGCCCGCCCGGCCTCCCCTCGACAGGCTCCTGCGGGCGCGGACGCATCGAACCGCAAGGCGGGAGCAAAAGCGAAAGCGGGCACTGCGGCTTCGGCTTTTGCCTTTGCCTTTGAATTTGAATTTGATCTTTCTTCTCCCGACTACCCGGCGGGAGAAGAAGGCGCAGGCAATGCTTGAAGCGGATGGGCGTGGGGCCAGCGCAAAACCGTGAGGCGCATGGATGCGCCGACCGAGCCCCCATGGACGGGTTTACGGCGTGTTTTGCGCTGGCCCCACGCCCATCCGCCCTCAGCGCAGCATACCGCCGGCTTCTACTCACGGTAGCCCGCAACAAAAAAGGACGGCGCGTCAGCGCCGTCCTCGATAGCCCCGCGCAGCGGGAAGCACCATCCATGTCAGCTGGGATCAGCCGGCGCGACCGCCGCCGTTGCCACCCTGGCCGCGGCCACGGCCGCCACCATTGCCGCCGCCGCCACGACGCTGGCCCTGACCCGCACCGGCGCGCTGCTGGCCATTGCCACCGCCCTCGCGACGGCCGCCGCCGGCCTTCTTCGGGCCCGCATGCGCATGGCGCGGCGCATCGCCGTGCGGACGGCGTGCGTGGCTCTTGCGCGGCGCGCGCTCGCCGGTATCGTGCTCGGCCTTGCCCGGCGCACTGTTGCCCCAGCGGATCGGCACCTGCAGCTCGAAGCCCGGCACATCGCGGATGTCCATGTCGCGGCCCAGCAGGCGCACGATTGCGCGCAGCAGCTTCACTTCATCCTGCGCCACCAGCGAAATCGCCTGGCCGGTGGAACCGTTGCGGCCGGTACGGCCGATGCGGTGCACGTAATCCTCGGCCACCATCGGCAGATCGAAGTTGATCACCTTCGGCAGCTCGTTGATGTCGATGCCACGCGCGGCGATGTCGGTGGCCACCAGCACGGTCACGCGGCCGGCCTTGAAATCGCCCAGTGCACGCAGGCGCTGGCCCTGGCTCTTGTTGCCATGGATCGCCGCAGTCTTGATGCCGGACTTTTCCAGGAACGTGGCCAGCTTGTCGCTGCCGTGCTTGGTCCGTGCGAACACCAGGGTCTGTTCGCGGCTGTCCTGCGCCAGCAGGTGCAGCAGCAGGTCGCGCTTGCGGCCGGCATCGACCGGGTGCACGCGGTGGGTGATGGTTTCAGCCACGGTGTTCTTCGGCGTCACCTGGATCTGTTCCGGGTTGCGCATGAACTCCAGCGCCAGCTGGCGGATGTTGTCCTCGAAGGTGGCCGAGAACAGCAGGGTCTGGCGGTTCTGCTTCGGCAGTTTGGCCAGGATGCGCTTGATCGACGGCAGGAAGCCCATGTCGAGCATGCGGTCGGCTTCGTCCAGGATCAGCACTTCGATGCCGGACAGGTCGACGCTGCGACGCTCCAGGTGGTCGATCAGGCGGCCCGGGCAGGCCACCAGCAGGTCCACGCCGCGACGCAGGATGTCCAGCTGGTTGCCCATGCCGACGCCGCCGTAGATGCAGGCGCTGGGGATGCGCAGGTACTTGCTGTAACCGCGCAGGCTGTCATGCACCTGGGTGGCCAGCTCACGGGTCGGGGCCAGGATCAGCGCGCGCGGCTTGCGCGGGCCGGCGCGCACTTCCTGCGAGGCGGTGCCCAGGTGCTGCAGCAGCGGCAGGCCGAACGCGGCGGTCTTGCCGGTGCCGGTCTGGGCGCCGGCCAGCAGGTCGCGACCGGCCAGCGCCAACGGGATTGCCTGCTGCTGGATCGGGGTCGGGTTTTCGTAGCCCTGCTCGGCGAGCGCACGCAGCAGGAAGGGCGCCAGGCCCAGCGATTCAAAAGACATTGAGTTTGCTCCAAGTACAAGAAACGCCTGTCCGAACGGACAGACGGGGGCAGATCAGAGTGATCGGCTGACTCGGAGCGTTCCCGTGAACCGCGCTGCGAGAAGTTGGGTGCAGCCGGCGCGGAGCGCAGGCTGGAATGCGTGACGAACGGTGTCGGAGTGGGGGCGGGCGACGGGGCGGACCCCGGACGCCGGCGATCCCGAAGGGAAACGGACGGCCGCTGCAGACCTGCCTAGTCTAACCGATGGCTGAGACCTCGCGCAAAAAGCCCCGTTCAGGTAGGGGCTCTCTGCAGGGCTGCGCCCTGCACCCGCAGAGGCCGAAGCGACGTCAACGTCAACGTCAAAAGCGGGCTTGCTGAGGGTAGGCGGGGTGGGTCCGGTGGCGGGAGACGCCGTAAACCCATCCATGGGGGCTTGGCCGCGGCATCCATGCCGCGGACACTCCCGCCACCGGACCCACCCCGCCTTCGACAGTTTTCCGCGATCTGTCAGATCTCATTCGATCAATTTCGATGTCTGATCGATTTCGACGGTGAATGATGTGGATGTTCGATCCGTCATCGGGAAATTGTCGGGGGTGGGGAGGTGTGGGCGGGCAGGACCGTTGGCGCCATGGATGGCGCCATCGAGCCCCCAGGGGTGAGGGCGCTTTGCTTGCGAAGCACTGCTTCGCAAGCGCCCGAACGCCCAGCCGCTAGCGGCTGGGCCGGACCGCGGAGCGGGGTTTACAGCGTGTCCTGCCCGCCCACACCGCCCCGCCAACCCGCGGACAACCCAGAGCCGGCTGTTGCCTTTGACGTTGCCGTTGCATTGAGCAGGTGCAGGGCTGCAAGCCCTGCCGAACCCCCACTACGGTAGGGTGGGCTGATGCCGCGCTGCAGCTTGGCGCCGCCGCATATTTGATTACACTTGAAACTTGTTTGCCCACGACTCCGGACACCCACCCATGAAGCTTGGTTCTTTGAAGGAAGGCGGCCGCGACGGCACCCTGATCGTCGTCTCGCGTGACCTGCGCCACGGCGTGCGCGCCACCGGCATTGCCGCCACCCTGCAGCAGGCCCTGGAGGACTGGAGCCACATTGCGCCGCGCCTGAACGCCCTGTCCGAATCGCTCAATGCCGGCGACGCCGATGGCGTGTTCGACCTCGATCCGCAGGCGCTGGCCGCGCCGATGCCGCGCGCCTATGAATTCGTCGATGGCAGCGCCTACCTGCCGCACGTCGAGCGCGTGCGCCGCGCCCGCGGCGCCGAAGTGCCGGAGAGCTTCTACACCGACCCGCTGATGTACCAGGCCACCAGCGCCGGTTTCTACGGCCCGCGCGATGCGGTCAAGGTGGTCAGCGAGGACTACGGCATCGACCTGGAAGCGGAGATCGTGGTGATCACCGACGACGTGCCGATGGCGGCCACCCCGGAACAGGCTGCCGGCCACATCCAGCTGGTCGGCCTGGTCAACGATGTCTCGCTGCGCAACCTGATCCCGGGCGAGCTGGCCAAGGGTTTCGGCTTCCTGCAGTCCAAGCCGCGTTCGGCGCTGTCGCCGGTGTTCGTCACCCCCGATGAGCTGGGCGCTGCGTGGCAGGACAGCAAGGTGCACCTGCCGCTGTTGACCCACATCAACGGCCAGTGGTTCGGTGCGCCGGAAGCAGGCGTGGACATGCAGTTCAACTTCGCCCAGCTGGTCGCGCATGCGGCCAAGACCCGTCCGCTGGGCGCTGGCACCATCGTCGGCTCGGGCACCATCGCCAACGAAGACACCAGCAAGGGTGCATCGTGCTTCGCCGAGCAGCGCGTGGTGGAAACCCTGCGCGACGGCAAGCCGAGCACGCCGTTCATGTCCTTCGGCGATGTGGTCCGCATCGAGATGCTCGATGCCGCCGGCAACAGCATCTTCGGTGCCATTGAACAGCGCATCGAGCAGGCGGCCAAGCCCTGAGCATGGAGGCGGCGATGGACATCCCGGTCGACGACGGCATCGTGCTGTACACCTACTGGCGATCCAGCGCCGCCTACCGCGTGCGCATCGGCCTGGAGCTGAAGGGCCTGGCCTGGGAAGCGCGGCCGGTGCACCTGGTGCGCGAGGGCGGCGAGCAGCATCTGCACGCCTATCGCGCGCTCAACCCGCAGCAGCTGGTGCCGACCCTGCTGCACGAGGGACACACGCTGACCCAGTCGCTGGCGATCCTGGAATACCTGGACGAGCGCTTCCCGCAGGTGCCGCTGCTGCCGGCCGACGCTGCCGGCCGCGCACGGGTGCGGGCGCTGGCCCAGCTGGTGGCCTGCGATATCCATCCGATCAACAACCTGCGGGTGATGCAGTACCTGGAACGCGACCTGAAACTGCCGGCCGACGCCCGCACGCAATGGACCCTGCACTGGATCGCCGAAGGCTTTGCTGCGATGGAAGCGATGCTGGCCAACAGCCGCGATACCGGCACCTTCTGCCACGGCGACCGCCCCGGCCTGGCCGACCTCTGTCTGCTGCCGCAGCTGTACAACGCCCACCGCTTCGGCCTGGACCTGGCGCCGTACCCGACTCTGCGCCGCATCGAAGCGGCGTGCCAGGCATTGGACGCCTTCGATCGCGCGCGCCCGGAAAACCAGCCCGACGCCACCTGAAAGCAGAAGGGGCGGAGGGGATCAAGTCGTAAGTGCATATACGACTTGATCCCTTCCGTCCCTTTTTAGCTCAGAACCCGTGGGTGATGGTGGGCTGGGTTGGCGAGGAGAAATCCGCGTACGGATCGTGCTCGCCGCTGCTGCCTTCGGACAGGCGGAACTTCAGCGCCAGGCCATCGCGCGAATCGGCTGCACGCAGCGCCTCTTCCTGCTCGATCACGCCGCTCTTGGCCAGCCGGAACAGGCACTGGTCGAAGCTCTCCATGCCTTCCTCCAGCGAACCTTCCATCGCCGCCTTGATCTCGTGCACCTGGCCGCGGCGCAGCAGGTCGCGGATCATCGGCGTGTTGATCAGCACCTCGGTGGCCGGCAGGCGACGGCCTTCCTTGTTCTTCACCAGGCGCTGGCTGATCACCGCGCGCAGGTTCAGCGCCAGGTTCATCAGCACGTTCTTGTGCGCGCTTTCCGGGAAGAAGTTCAGGATGCGCTCGATGGTCTGGTCGGCGTTGTTGGAGTGCAGGGTGGCCAGGCACAGGTGGCCGGTCTCGGCGAAGGCGATCGCCGCCTCCATCGTTTCCGCATCCAGGATTTCGCCGATCAGGATCACGTCCGGCGCTTCACGCATCGCGTTCTTCAGCGCGTTGTGGAAGGCATGGGTGTCCAGCCCGACCTCGCGCTGGTTGACGATCGACATCTTGTGCTTGTGCAGGTACTCGATCGGGTCCTCGATGGTGAGGATGTGACCGGTGGTGGTGCTGTTGCGGTGGTCGATCATCGACGCCAGCGAGGTGGACTTGCCCGAGCCGGTGGACCCCACCACCAGCACCAGCCCGCGCGGGGTCATGATGACGTCCTTCAGCACCTGCGGCAGGTTCAGCTCCTCGATGCTCGGGATGCGGCTGCGGATGGCGCGGATGACCATGCCGACCTCGCCGCGCTGCTTGAACACGTTGACGCGGAAGCGCCCGGCATCGGGCAGGGCAATGGCCATGTTGAGTTCCAGCTCGCGCTCGAACTGCGGCACCTGGCCTTCGTCCATCAGCGAGTAGGCGATCTTCTTGACCATGCCCGGCGGCAGGCCGGTGTTGCCCAGCGGATAAAGCTTCCCTCGATCTTGATGTAGACCGGTGCTCCGGTGGTCAGGAACATGTCCGAAGCGTTCTTTTCGGTCATCAGCTTCAGGAAGTAGCCGATATCCATTGCGAATTTTCCCCAACGAAACGGCCGACGCCCGTTGCCAGCACGGTGTCGGCTTGACGACAATGGCCGTGAACCGACAACCGGTACGGCCTCCCCAATGAAACGACTTAGCTTCGCACGAATGCGCCATGTCCTGTATGTGATGGCGTTTGCATTCGCACTGTCTGCCCCCGCCTGGGCGCAGGACGCCGCCCTGGAACTGGCGCAGGCCCGGCAGGCGGTGGACAAGGCCACCCAGGCCGATGCCGACCAGTACGCCCCGGACCTGATCGGCCTGGCCCGCCAGGGCCTGGAGCAGGCCCAGCGTGCCGCCGCCGACCGCCGCGAGCGCAAGAACGCCCCGGCGATGGCCCTGCGTGCCGCTGCCGACGCCGACCTGGCGCGTGTGCGCAGCGAGGAAGCCACGGCCACCGCCCAGCTGCAGCTGCGCCGCAACGAGGTCAACCAGCTGCAGCGCCAGCTGTCGACCGGGGAGGACCGCCGATGAAGCCGATGACTGCCGCAACCCTGGCCGCGCTGCTGGCGCTGCTGGCGCTGCCGTCGCTGGCCATGGCCGCCGACAACCCGATGGTGGCGCAGCTGAGCCAGCGCCTGATGGTCATCCAGGCCAACCCGGACACCGCCGAGCTGGGCGCCTTCGAGCGCATGCAGGCGCAGCAGGCCATCGCCACCCTGGACAAGGCCAAGCGCCGCGATCAGGAGCTGGCCACCTACCTGGCCGAGCGCCGGGTGGAGATTGCCGAGACCGCCGTGCGCACCGCCCTGGCCGCGCGCGAGGTTGACCGTCTGGAGCGGACCCGCAGCGACCTGCTGATCGAGGCCAGCCGCCGCGATGCTGCCCGTGCCCGCCAGGAAGCCGAGCAGCTGCGCATGCAGGCGCAGATGCAGGCCGAGGAGGCCGAGCGCCTGCGCCAGGCCGCCGAGGCCGAGACCCTGGCCCGCCAGGATGCCGAGAATGCCCTGACCAGCGTGGCCGGCAAGCAGCAGCAGCGGCTCAGCGCCGCCCAGCAGAACGCGGCCAAGCTGGCCCGCGAAGAAGCCGAGCTGGTGTCCGGGCAGAAGCTGCCCGGGTCGAAGTTCGACGGCCGTGGCGAGGTCTTCACCTTCACTGGTGATGCCTTCGCCGCCGGTGCCTCCAGCCTGTCCGGCGGCGCCCGCAACCAGGCAAAGGCGCTGGCCGAATACCTGAACATCGGCAAGAAGGGCCGCCTGCGCATCGAGGCCTATGACAGCGCCAACGGCGTCGGCCAGAAGCGGGCCGAAGCGCTGCGCGACGCACTGGTCGCGGCCGGTGTCGCAAGCAACCGCATCCAGCTCAGTGGCAAGAAGGCGGCCTCCACCCGGGCGCGCTCGGCCGAGGTCATCATCGCCCCGTAATTGCTTGATATTGTTTGTTTTTCGTTGCAATGAGCATTCAGCCTGAACCCCGCCCCGGCGGGGTTCGGTCTTTTGCCGCAGGGGCTTGAACCCCGCCCGGAGCAGGCGTAGGGTCAATCGTCCGGGACGCAATGCTGCGGACCGGACGATGGGAGGGCCGGGCCGATGCAAGCAGGGCGCGAACCGCAGCAGATCGACGTGCGCAGGCCAGTGCCGCAGGTCGTTGCAGGCGTCCAGGTGGCCATCGACCGGCGCTCCTCCATGAACAACGCCCCGTGCCTTGCGGCCGGGGCGTTCGTGTATCTGTCGAAGGAGGTCCATCATGTTTGAAGATCAGCCCCAGAGCGAGATCGACGCACGTCGTGCGCGGGATCCGGAGTTCAGGGCACTCCATGACCAGCACCGCAAGTTGAACAAGAAGTGCATGGATGCGGAGTTGGGTGTACTCCCGATCGATGATGTCACCCTGGGTCGCATGAAGCGCGAGAAGCTGCTGGCCAAGCAACGACTTCTGCGAATGTACGCAACACCGCTCTCAGCACCATCCCCCACGCTTTGACGCACCCCGTCACGCCCGGAACGGCGTGGCCCGGCCATTGATGGCCCCGCCAGGCGCTCCTGCCCTGGCATCGCGGCACCGCCGATGAGGCGGCCGCGCCAAGGCACCACAGGCCGTGGTGCCTTGGCCTGCAGGCACAACTCACCGATGCGGGCGGTACCGGTCTCCTCGTCGATCCGGGGCCGTCCGCATCCCTTTTCCGGGCAGGATGCGGGCGCCCGCGCGCCGACCTGACTTTCCGCGCCATCCGTCGGATAATCATCGGTCCGGCCCTGTGTGGCGCGAATCGAAAGTCCTCCGAATGCCCATCCATTCCTCCGTCCTCGAACTCATCGGCCAGACCCCGATCGTCAAGGCCCAGCGCCTGGATACCGGTGTCTGCGAGCTCTACCTGAAGCTCGAAAGCGCCAACCCGGGCGGATCGATCAAGGATCGCATCGGCCTGTCGATGATCGAAGCGGCGGAGCAGCGCGGCGAGCTGAAGCCCGGCGCCACCCTGGTGGAGGGCACCGCCGGCAACACCGGCCTGGGCCTGGCGCTGGTGGCCCAGCAGAAGGGCTACAAACTGATCCTGGTCGTTCCCGACAAAATGAGCCGGGAAAAGATCTTCAACCTGAAGGCGATGGGCGCCGAGGTGCGCCTGACCCGTTCAGACGTGGCCAAGGGCCACCCGGAGTACTACCAGGATCTGGCCAAGACCATCGCCGAGCAGACCCCCGGCGCGTACTTCATCAACCAGTTCGGCAACCCGGACAATCCGGCCGCGCACGAATTCGGCACCGGCCCGGAAATCCTGGAGCAGATGGGCGGCGATCTCGACGCCATCGTATTCGGCTGTGGCAGTTCGGGCACCATGACCGGCCTGTCGCGGGCCTTCGCCAAGCTGTCGCCGAAGACCGAACTGGTGCTGGCCGACCCGGTGGGCTCGATCCTGGCCGAGTACATCAACGACGGCACGCTCAACGACAAGTCGGGCAGCTGGCTGGTGGAGGGCATCGGCGAGGATTTCCTGCCGTCGATCTCCGATTTCAGCCGGGTGAAGAAGGCCTACGCCATCACCGATGCGGAAAGCTTCCATACGGCCCGCGAACTGCTGGGCAAGGAAGGCATCCTGGGCGGTTCGTCCACCGGCACCCTGCTGGCCGCCGGCCTGAAGTACTGCCGCGAGCAGACCACGCCGAAGAAGGTGCTGGTGCTGGTGCCCGATACCGGCAACAAGTACCTGTCCAAGATGTACAACGACTACTGGATGCTGGACAACGGCTTCCTGCAGCGCCCGCAGCACGGCGATCTGCGCGACCTGATCCTGCGCCCCTACGGCCAGCGCGACACCGTGGTGATCGGCCCGAACGATCTGCTGACCACCGCCTACCAGCGCATGAAGCTGTACGACGTGTCGCAGCTGCCGGTGATGGACGGCGACCAGCTGGTCGGCATCGTCGATGAAAGCGACGTGCTGCTGCACGTCTACGGCGACGAAGCGCGCTTCCGCGACTCGGTGGCCACCGCGATGGTCAGCAAGCTGGACCGGTTGGACGTCAAATCGCCGATCGAAGCGCTGCTGCCGGTGTTCGACCGCGGGCAGGTGGCGATCGTGATGGACGGCGACGCCTTCCTGGGCCTGATCACCCGCATCGACCTGCTGAACTATCTGCGCCGTCGCGTGCAATAAGCCGCTGATCGCCGACATTCGCCACTGAATCCCGGTTTATCTGCGTCAAAGGTCGTTAAGGCCGCGCTGATAGACTCCCGATCCTTTGACGGCGCCGCCTGCCGGCGCCCACCAGGAAAGAACATGTCCAACGCTACTTCCCAGGATCGCGCCCTGGCCCTGGCTACCCTGGCCATCCACGGCGGCCAGTCGCCGGACCCGAGCACCGGCGCAGTGATGCCGCCGATCTACGCCACTTCGACCTACGCCCAGTCCAGCCCGGGCGAGCACCAGGGCTTCGAGTACTCGCGTACGCACAACCCGACCCGCTTCGCCTATGAGCGGTGCGTGGCGTCGCTGGAAGGCGGCACCCGCGGCTTCGCCTTCGCCTCGGGCATGGCGGCCAGCTCGACCGTGATCGAACTGCTGGACGCCGGCAGCCACGTGGTGGCGATGGACGATATCTACGGCGGCAGCTTCCGCCTGTTCGAGCGCGTGCGCCGCCGCACCGCCGGGCTGGATTTCAGCTTCGTCGACCTGACCGATCTGGCGGCCTTCGAAGCGGCCATCACGCCGAAAACGAAGATGGTGTGGATCGAGACCCCGACCAACCCGATGCTGAAGATCGTGGACATCGCTGCGGTGACCGCCATCGCCAAGCGCCGTGGCCTGATCGTGGTGGTCGACAACACCTTCGCCTCGCCGATGCTGCAGCGTCCGCTGGAACTGGGCGCCGACCTGGTGCTGCATTCGGCCACCAAGTACCTCAACGGCCACTCGGACATGGTCGGCGGCATGGTGGTGGTCGGCGACAACGCCGAACTGGCCGAACAGATGGCCTTCCTGCAGAACTCGGTGGGTGGCGTGCAGGGCCCGTTCGACAGCTTCCTGGCCCTGCGTGGCCTGAAGACCCTGCCGTTGCGCATGAAGGCGCACTGCGCCAACGCGCTGGCCCTGGCGCAGTGGCTGGACAAGCACCCGGCGGTGGAGAAGGTGATCTACCCGGGCCTGCCGTCGCACCCGCAGCACGAGCTGGCCGGCAAGCAGATGGCCGGCTACGGCGGCATCGTCTCGATCGTGCTCAAGGGCGGTTTCGAAGCGGCCAAGCGCTTCTGCGAGAAGACCGAGCTGTTCACCCTGGCCGAGTCGCTGGGCGGCGTGGAAAGCCTGGTCAATCACCCGGCGGTGATGACCCATGCCTCCATTCCGGTCGCGCGCCGCGAGCAGCTGGGCATCAGCGATGCGCTGGTGCGCCTGAGCGTGGGCGTGGAAGACCTGGGTGATCTTCAGGTGGATCTGGAACGCGCACTGTCGGCAGGGAACCGCTGATTCATGCAGAAGCACGCCAATCTCCTGTTCCTGTTCCGCCAGCTGCTGGGGCGTGAGTTGGCAGCACGGTACCGCACCACCACGTTGGGTGTTCTGTGGCTGGTGCTGCAACCGTTGCTGATGTTGTGCGTGTACACGCTGGTGTTCAGTGGTGTGTTCAAGGCGCGATGGGCGGGGGCCGAATCCACCGGCGACTTCGCCCTGATGCTGTTTGCGGGCCTGGTGCCGTTCACGCTGCTGTCCGAAGTGCTGATCACCGCACCGGGGATCATCGCCGGGCAACCCAACTTCGTGAAGAAGGTGGTCTTCCCGCTGCCGGTGCTGTCGATCGTGAAGGTGGCCGCAGCGCTGACCACCGCCGGCATCGGCCTGACCATCCTGCTGGTCGCGCAGACCTGGCAGTCGGGGCTGCCGTCGGCGTGGGCGCTGGCCTCGCCGCTGATCCTGCTGGAAATGACCCCCATGCTGCTTGCGATCGCCTGGTCGCTGTCGGCGCTGGGAGTCTATCTGCGCGACATCAGCCAGTTCGTCGGCATCCTCAGCAGCGTGCTGCTGTTCCTCAGCCCGATCTTCTTCCCGGCGCATGCCATGCCCGAGGCGGCGCGGGGCCTGGTGTTCTTCAACCCGCTGGTCACGCCCATCGAACAGCTGCGCGCGGTGACGGTGCAGAACTCGGCGCCCGATCTGGCCGCGCTGTTGCCGCACTTCCTGCTTTCCGTGGTGGCGGCGATGCTGGCCTACGCGCTCTTCCGTCGCCTCTCGCGCGGCTTCTCGGACGTCCTATGAACAACCCGCAGACCACCACGATGCATGGCTCACCCGACGCGGCCATCGAAGTGGTGGGCGTGACCAAGGACTATCCGGTCTACGCCAACCCGCGCGAGCGCCTGCTGTCGCTGCTCAAGCCTTCCGGTGACCGTGCCAGCCGCACCTTCCGTGCGCTGGATGGCATCAACCTGGTTGTGCCGAAGGGCGAAACGGTCGGCATCATTGGCCGCAACGGCGCCGGCAAATCGACCCTGCTGCAGATCCTGTGCGGCACGGTGCGCCCGACCTCCGGCTCGGTCAGCATCCGCGGGCGCTTTGCCGCACTGCTCGAACTGGGGGCCGGCTTCAATCCGGATTTCTCCGGCCGCGACAACGTGTACCTGAGCGCCTCGCTGCTGGGCCTGAGCCGCAAGGAAGTGGACGACAAGCTGCAGTCGATCATCGACTTCGCCGATATCGGCGATTTCTTCGACCGGCCGGTCAAGACCTATTCCAGTGGCATGTACGTGCGCCTGGCGTTCTCGGTGGCCATCCACACCGAGCCGGATGTGCTGATCATCGACGAAGCGCTGTCGGTGGGTGACATCCGCTTCCAGATGAAATGCCTTGCGCGCATCGAACAGATCCGTGCACGCGGCGCCACCATCCTGTTCGTGTCGCATTCGCTCGAGCAGGTCAAGCGCTTCTGCCAGACCGCGCTGTGGCTGGAAGGCGGCAAGGTCAAGCTGCACGGTGAAGCCAGCTTCGTGGCCGACCGTTTCCGCGACTACGAACTGGGCAAGGACCTGGCCGTGGCGCAGGACGCCGAAGTGCGCCAGGCACCCGCCCCGGGCAGCATTCCCGCGCATCTTGAAACGGTTGCACTGAGCACCGACATGCTGGCGCCGTTCGAGCCGCTGACGGTGGACATCAGCTATACCGTCGGCGATGAGACGGTCGATGGCCTGCTGCTCGGCGTAGCGATCAAGGGCATGGATGGCCTGCATATCTTTGGCCCCAACACCTATCTTGAGCGGGTGGTGATTCCCACCTCGCGCGGCTCGCACCGCGTCAGCTACTGCATCCCGTCGATGACCCTGCTGACCGGCAGCTACCGCGTTGACGTGGGACTGTTCACCGACAAGGGCCTGGTCTGCCTGGACTACCTGTCCGAAGCCAGTGTCTTCACCGTGGCCGCGCCCTACTTCAGTGAGGGCGTGGTCTATATCCCGCATGAGTGGAAGGTCCATGACCCCGACGCTGCTTGAAATTCCCTTTGACCATTACCAGCGCTACGGTGCGGCCACGCATCTGCTGCAGGCGCTGGATCTGCCCGCGCCGCGGGTGCTGGAAGTAGGGGCCAACCGTCAGCGTCTGCTCGGGCAGTTCCTGCCGCAGGCAACGTTCCTGTACACCGACCTGCATGCCGAAGGGGACGAGAAGGACTTCGTGGTGGCCGACGCCACCGCGCTGCCGTTCCCGGAGCAGGGCTTCGACGCCGTGGTGTCGCTGGATGTGCTCGAGCATATTCCCGCGCCGCTGCGTGCCAAGGCCGCGGCCGAGATGGCGCGTGTCGCCGGCCGTGCGGTCATCGTCGGCTTCCCGCCGGACCAGCCGTGGGTGCGCGACGCTGAAGTGGATGCGAATGGCCGCTGGCATGAGCTGTTCGGCGAGGACTACGTCTGGCTGCAGGAGCACAAGGAATTCGGCCTGGTCGACACCGCCGAGATCGTGGCTGCGTTTGAGAGTGCCGGCATGACGGTGCTGCGCTTCGGCCAGGGCAATGCCGCATTGTGGTCCAGCCTGATGGGCGCACACTTCATCAAGGTGAGGTTCCCCGAGCTGGAGCCGCTGGTCAGCGCCGCCGACCGTCTCTACAACAGCCGGGTGTTCGCTGGCGACCACAGCGACCAGCCTTACCGCGAATACTGCGTGGCCGTGCGCCTGCCCAGCGATGCAGCGCGCCTGCAGGCCAACCCGCCGTTCCGTGCCGACCTCGACGCGGAAGCGACTGCGCTGCTGAGCGGTCTCGCCGGCGGCTTGCGTGAGCTGGCGGTACGTACCGCCAATTCCGAGAAGGAATGGGAATCCACGGCGCGGATGCTGGATGCCTATATCGCCGATCTTGCCGTGGCCAAGCGCGAGTGGGGCGCCACCGCCGCCTATGCGCAGCAGCTGCAGCAGGGCAAGGACGAGGCCGATGCCGGGTGGATCGCCCGCCATGCCCAATGGCAGCAGCGCGAGCAGGAGCTGCAGGCGCGTGTGGCCGATGAGCTGCAGCAGTTGCAGAGTGCCCAGGCCCGCATGGCGGAACTGGTGGACGCCGCCGAGGCCGCCCGCCTGCAGGCACGGGATGTGGAGCGCGAGCTCGAGCAGCGCCTGCAGCAGCGCACGGCGGACTACCAGCGCTCGCGCCGCAAGTGGAAAGCCGCCATGGTGGTGTTGGCGCTGGGCAGCCTGGTCATTGGCGCGCTGGTGGGTTGGGCCGTGTCTTGAAGCGATGGGGCAACCGGGAAGTGACCGTACTGAATCAACGAGGTAATGCCTGATGTCCAAGATGGGTAATCTGCTTCGCGGAATCTACTGGAGCATTCGTCGCGCACAGGGGCAGGGTGTCTCTGTCGGCACCATCCTCTCGGCCCTGGCGCGCGCCGCACGCCGGGGGCCGAAGCATCTGGCCCGGTCGATTCTTGCCTATGCCAATGGATCGCACACGGCAGCAGCGACCACGCCGCCGGACGTCTACGCCGAATGGCTGCGCCAGCAGGCACCGGCCGCAGTTCCGGCCGACGCCGGCCTGATCAGCATCGTCATGCCGGTGTGCAACACGCCGGAGGTGTTCCTGCGCGAGGCCGTGGCCAGCGTCGAAGCGCAGACCTACCCGAACTGGGAGCTGTGCATCCACGACGACGCATCCGATCAACCGCATGTGGCACGCGTGCTGGGCGAACTGTCGCAGCGCCTGCCGAACCTGCGGGTTTCGCGCTCAAGCGAACGGCAGGGCATTGCGGCCACGACCAACGCGGCGGTCGCACTGGCCAAGGGGCGCTGGATCACCTTCCTCGACCATGACGACCTGCTGGAGCCGGATGCACTGGCGGCGGTGGTTGCCTGCCATGTGGCCACCTCGGCCGGGGTCGTGTATACCGACCACGACGTGCTGGGCGAAGATGGCCGCCTTCGCCATCCCTACTTCAAGCCCGACTGGAACCTGGACCTGTTCCTGTCGCAGATGTACCTGGGTCATCTGGTCAGCTTCGATGCCGCGCTGGTGGCGCAGCTGGGCGGGCTGCGCAGCGACTGCGATGGCTCGCAGGACTACGATCTGGTGCTTCGCTGTGCCGCTGCCGGCGCCACCATCGCCCATGTGCCCAAGGTGCTCTATCACTGGCGCGCGCACGCCGGTTCCACTGCGGCCAATGCCGGCTCCAAGCCCTACGCGCACCACGCCGGCCGCCGCGCGCTGCAGCAGCATGTGCAGGCGGCCCACCCCGGGGCGCAGGTGGACGATGGCGAGCAGCTGTTCTGCTACGACGTGCGCTACCCGTACGCAGACAAGGGGCCTCTGGCCAGCATCATCATTCCCACCCGCGACGGCCTGGACCTGCTGCGCACCTGCGTGGAATCGCTGTACGCCAAGACCGACTACCGTGCGTTCGAGATCATCGTGGTCGACAATGGCTCAACCCAGGCCGAAACGCTGCAGTGGCTGGAGGCGATGTCCCGCCGCGAAAGCTTTCGGGTGATCCGCGCCGATGTGCCGTTCAACTGGTCTGCACTGAACAACCTGGCGGCGCGCGAAGCGCAGGGCGAGGTGCTGGTGTTCCTCAACAACGACACCGAGATCATCGATGGCCAGTGGTTGCAGCGGCTTGCCGAGAATGCGCTGCGGCCGGACGTGGGCGTGTGCGGCCCGTTGCTGCTGTACGGCGATCGCACCATCCAGCACGCCGGCGTGGTGATCGGCATGGGCGGCTGGGCCGACCATGTATTCAAGGGTGAAACGCCGGTGCACAACCAGAACCTGTTCGTTTCCCCGGTACTGCAGCGCCAGGTGCTTGCGGTCACCGGCGCCTGCATGGTGGTGGCGCGTGACACGTTCGCGTCACTGGGCGGGTTCGATGAAACCTTCATCGTCTGCGGCAGCGATGTGGAGCTGTGCCTGCGCGCGCATGCGCGTGGCCTGGCCACTGTGTACGTCGCACGTTCGGTGATGATCCACCACGAATCCAAGACGCGTGATCCGCGTGCGATTCCGGAAAGCGACTTCGTGCGCTCGGCCGAGGCGTACTCGCCGTATCGCGAAGAAGGCGATCCGTTCTTCAGCCCGAATCTGGATTACATGGCGTCTTCGCCGCGCCTGCGCGGAGGCGTGCAATGAGCCGTCTGGGTCACCTGCTGCGGCGCATTGCCGCGCGCCTGGATGCGAGCGCTCCCGGTGTGCCCACGCCCAACACCCACGTTGCCGAGATCACCCCCTGTACCCCCGGCATGACCCCTGGGAGGGCAAGCGGCTGAATCTGGTGCTGCCATCGATCAACAAGCAGCATTACTTCGGCGGTATCCATACCGCCGTGCTGATCTACCGCGAACTGTGCCGCTACTTCCCCGCATCGCGGATCATTCTGGTTGACAGTTCGCCGGATGAAGAAGCGCTTTCGCGCTTCTCCGACCACGTGCTGGTGCCTGCGGACCAGACCTCCACGGCGATGCGGCAGATCGTGCCGTTCAGCGATCGCTACCAGAAGACCCTGCCGGTGGCCGGTGAGGACATCTGGGTGGCCACCGCCTGGTGGACGGCGTATGCCGCACAGCGCATGTCGCAATGGCAGGGCGACCACGGCGGCATTGATCGCCCGATGATCTATCTCATCCAGGACTTCGAGCCCGGGTTCTATGCCTGGTCGAGCCAGTACGCGCTGTCGCTGAGCACGTATCGCCCTGCGCGCGACATCGGCATCTTCAACACGGCCCTGCTTGCCGGGTTCTTCGAGCAGCATGGCCTGCAGTACGAGAAGCGTTCGGTGTTCGAACCGGTTCTGCATGACGGGCTGCGTCCAGCGCTGCAGCAGGTGCGTGATGCGGCTGTTCCCCGCCAGCGCCGCATCGTTGTCTATGCGCGCCCGGGCACCCCGCGCAATGCGTTCGAGCTGATCTGCGAGGGCCTTCGCCTGTGGGGCTGGAAGGACCCGCGCGCGGGGCAGTGGGAAGTGGCGGCGCCGGGTGAACTGCAGGCCGATCTGGATCTGGGCCCGTTCGCGTTGAAGGCGCTCGGCAAGCTGGATATCGATGCGTACGCCCGGTTGCTGTCGACCTCGGCGATCGGCCTGTCGTTGATGGTCTCGCCGCACCCCAGTTACCCGCCGCTGGAAATGGCCGCGTTCGGCATGGAGGTGCTGACCAACCGCTATGACAACAAGCGGCTGGACCAGACCGTGGCCAACGTCCATTCGCTCGACAGCATGACCCCCGAGGCGATCTGTGCAGGGCTTGTGGCGCTGGTGGATGCGTTCGAACAGCGTGGCATGATGCAGAGTGCCGTTGCCGGAAGCGATCACGCCCTGCTCGGCCAGGGGGAGTTCGGCCGAATTGCCAGCGACGTGCACAGCCGCGTGCTGGCAGACGGCTGACTACATGTTCGCCAGCGCAGGGAACGGGCCAAACCATGGCGTGCTGGGGCGCAGCCGCGGCAGGTGGGTGGCCGCCGGCGTCCTGATCTTCATCCTGCTCTGCTCGCGCAGTGTTTCCCAGTTCCAGTTCGTCATTCTGCTGGCGGTCTCCCTGTTGTCCATGGGGTGGTTCGGTGACCGGGTACTGGCATGGCTGGGGTTGGCAAGGACCGCGATGGGGTCTGGCCTGTTCCTGAAGGCCTGGCTGGGCCAGTTCGCACTGCTGCTGGTCTGGCTGGTTTCGGCTCCCTGACCTGGGCCTGGACGACACAGGCCCACCTGCCGTTGGGCCTGCCGTTGCTGGTGATGGCGGCGCTGTCGATCAGCCTGCTGGCGCATCGAACGCAGGCACGCCGGTTTGTGCGCAGCCTGGTGCCCTCATCCGGTGGTTCTTCGCTGCCGAGCCTGCTGGGCGTGTTCGCCCTGGTCGCCACCGCCGCGCTGTACTCGCGGCGTGCCGGCGCGCTGGGCCTTGATACCCACCAGCATATTGCCTTCACAACGGCCATGTACGAAGCGGGCTATCCGCTGCTGACCGCCGGCGGCACCGCCTGGCTGGAGAAGTACCCGAAGCTGCTGCATGTGTTGGCCTCGCTGTGGGCCTGGCCCGGCATGGGTCATCACCTGGGGCCGTTCCTGAAGGTGCAACCGGCTCTGCAGGCAACCCTGGCCGTGGTCGGGCTGACCGAGCTGGTGTGGGGGCGCTTGCGCTCAGGGGGCCTGTCGCCGGCGCTGTCGATGGCCGGTGGTGTGGTGCTGCTGGCGGGCCTGGGCGCGCTCATGCTGCGCGGAACCACGTACTTCTATCCCGTGGCAGACCTCAACAGCACCGGGCGCCTGAGTGCGCTGGCGGTGCTGTTGCTGCCCGCCCTGGCGGCCACCCTGCACGGGATGGCGCGGAACCGGCGCAGCGCCGCGTTCTGCTGGGCCGCGCTGCCCTTTGCCGGGGCCATGGCGGTCAAGCTCAATCCTTCACTGGCAGTGGCCTACGTGGGTTTCTCCGTGCCGCTGTTCGTCTGCGTCGCGGTGTTGCCGTGGGTGTACACGCGCGGTCTGTCCCTGCGCCTGCTGATGCCGCTGCTGGGTCTGTTCACCGGAACGGTGGCCGGTGTTGTGCTGCTGCTGGCTGATCCTTACTACCTCCAGCTTGTGGCAGAAGCCGTGCCGCAGGTGCACGCGGGGCTGCAGCAGTTGCTGGGGCTGCGCCTGTACATGCCACCTTCGGTTCCACTGGTGGAGGGTTCACTGCCGGAGGCGCTTCGAGCTGCAGTGATGTGGGAGCTCTGGCACGGCCCCCAGCCGGCGCCCTGGACGCAGTGGATGCCCGCTTCCAGCCAGTTCCTGTGGCGCGCCATCCATCCGCTGGGACATGCGCTGGCGCTCGCCAGCATTGCAACGGGCCTGGCAGCGCTGCTCTGGCGGCGCTGGGCCGCGGAAAGCCGGTGCCTGCTGGTGTCGATTCTGGGGTGGCAGATTGGCTTGCTGCTCTCGGTGCTGTGTGCGCAGCGGCTTGCCAACATCGTCCTGCTCGCGCTGGGCCACAGTTCGCTGGAAGCAAGCCTGCTGAGCACCTACTCGCAGCGCTACATCGATCTGCTGGGCATGTATGCGCTGCTCATCCAGTCGATGCTGGCACTGGCGTCGCTGTTGCTGCTGCTGGACGCGGTAGGCGTGGGCCTTCGCCTGCGTGCCCTGCCCAAGGCCAGCCTGCGCCGCGCCACCGCCGTTGTGGTCGCCCTGGGGGCCCTGGCCTTTGCCTTGGTGCCACCGCCCGCACCACGGGCCAGGACCATGGGCTGGCCCTATCCGGTGGACGAAACGCAGGTGCGGGCGTTCCAGCAGGCCGAGGCGCGCTTGCCGGCCGATGCGGTTGTGCTGGTACCGGCCTACTCGGTCATGCTCAACGGGCGCGAAGACTGGGTGCTGCCCTCGGCCAGCGTCGCGCCCTATCTTCCGTTCGGCCACCATGACTATCTGTTCAACGTCCGACTGGGTGCCGGTTATCCGTTCACCGCGCGTGATCTCCGGCAGCTGCTCTGCAGCAACAAGCCCGCCGCAGCGCGTCAGCAGCTGCGCCGGCTTGGGGTGACCCATGTGCTGATCGATCGCTCCGGCCGCGCAACCGATCGTGACCTGCTGGAAACACGGCTGTGCATGACCGAGCTCGGCAGGCTGGGCCTGAGTGTGCAGGATGCGATTGCCGCACCGGGCGACCTCTTCTTCTATCCTCTGCAACCATGACCGCTGCTCTCTCGCCCGACTCCCCCAGGCCGCTGCCTGCGCACTGCGCATCGCGGTGATCATCCCCTGCTACAAGGTTACCCGCCACATTCGGGATGTGCTGGCAGCGATCGGCCCCGAGGTGACGGCCATCTACTGCGTGGACGATGCGTGCCCCGAGGCGTCGGGTGATTTCATCCAATCGCACACCGTTGATGCCCGGGTACGGGTGTTGCGCCATGCGCGGAACAAGGGCGTCGGCGGTGCGGTGGTGACCGGCTACCGGGCTGCCATTGCCGACGGCATGGAGATCCTGGTCAAAGTGGACGGCGACGGGCAGATGGATCCGCGACTGCTGCCACTGTTCGTGACCCCGATCGCGCGCGGGCAGGCCGACTATGCCAAAGGCAACCGCTTCTGGGATCTGGGCCAGATCAGCCGCATGCCCTGGCTCCGTCGCCTGGGCAACCTGGGGCTTTCCTTCCTGGCCAAAGCATCCACCGGCTACTGGGACCTGTTCGATCCCACCAATGGATACACCGCCATCCATGCCGCGGTCGCCGCGCGCCTGCCGCTGGCAAAGCTCAGCGAGCGCTACTTCTTCGAAACCGACCTGCTGTTCCGGCTCAACGCCGTGCGTGCGGTGGTGGTGGACGTGCCGATGGACGCGCACTACGGCGAAGAGGTCAGCAACCTCAGTGTAGGCAAGGTGCTGGGCGAGTTTGCCCTGAAGCACGCACGCAACTTCGCCAAGCGCATCAGCTACAACTATTTCCTGCGCGACCTGTCGGTGGCATCGCTGCAGCTGGTGGCCGGTGTCGTGCTGTTGCTCGGCGGCGGTGCCTACGGCGCTGTTCGCTGGTTCGAACTATCCGCGGCGGGGCTGGCAGCCCCCGTGGGTACGGTGGTGCTGCCTGCCATGGCCATTCTCAGTGGACTCCAGCTGATCCTGGCCTTCCTCAACTACGACATCGCGCTTCGCCCGCGCGATGTCCTGCACACCGGCTGCCGCCACTGGTGTCAGACCAGGTGCGGCAGCGCGATATGGGTGAATGAAGCGGCTGACAGTACAAACAGCAGCAGCGCCACAGCGGTGAACAGGACCCGACCCCATTGCGATTCACCGGTGCGCATGAACAGCGGCACCATCATCACCACCAGGCCCATCACATAGCGCCCCTGCGGCTGGAAATCATAGGTCCAGCTGTGCAGGAACGAGGCCAGTACCAGTGCCAGCCCGCAGCCGACACTGGTGATGGCCAGGGCAGGGAGAGCGTGCGGGTGCCCAGTCCCCAGCCAAGCGCGAGCACCAGCACCCCGAGCACGCACCAGCCGACGAACCGATAGGCGTCCTCGGTGTCGAAGTACTCCATGTAGCCATAGACGCCAAAGAAGCTGCGGAACGTTCCCACGTGCCACTCCTTCGGTGCGTCGAGCAGTTGCCCGATCTGCACGCCCTTCTCCTGCAGCTTGAACCCGGAGACCTCTGCGGACAGCGTGCGGGTCACCGAGGGCTTGAATGCGGGCTCGGCGAAGCGCTCGCGCTGCTGTTCGATCAGTGCGGTCTTGCCTGGGCCGTCGCGGTGCTTGTAGGCATCGGCGGCGATCCACGGCAGGGCCACCGCCGCCGACAGTGCGAGGGTCAGACAGATGCGCCCGATCGCCGCGCGGCTGTGGGACTCGCGCAGCAGGACCCAGGCTGCATAGACGCAGTAGAGCAGCGACAGGCCGGCCATGATGCCCACCACCGTGAGCAGGGAAGAGCCCGCCGCAGCAGCCAGCCCCGCGCCGGCGCCGTTGGCGGCAACGCCGGCCAGCAGCAGCACCACCAGGGACAAAGCCAGCAGGGCGCGCAGTCGCAGCGCGACGACCGACATCGACAACGCGATGAACGCTGCGACCGGCCAGTAGTTCTTCTTCGACAGAAGCAACAGGCCCAGGCAGGTGCAGAACACCAGCAGATGCCCCAGCGTGGCTGCATCGAAGGGCCCGCGGCGCTGCAGGAAGCGCTGCAATGGGCCCTCGGGCATCAGTGCGATCACCGTGGCCAGCATGCCCAGCGCGAACGGCAGTGCATCGCCATTGAAATAGGAGAACACGTACCAGAGCTGTGGCGTGATCAACAGCGGGATGTAGCTGCCCGCGGCGCGCGGATCACCACCAGGCCAACGAGCATCAGCGCAAACAGCGCCAGATTGAACGCGCGGTAGGACAGCATCACATCCAGGCCCAGCTCGCCAAAGATCCGTGAGGTCTTGGCGGCGAACAGGTAGACGACGTTCCATTCGGAAAGATAGGTCACGCCATACGGACTGCTGGTGAAGCTGGTTGCCAGGTCCGGTGCATCCATGCGCGGCGGCGCCCAATGGTGCTGGAAGTACCCCGCATCGGCATCGTGCAGCAGCTCATCGGGGTGCACCGAACGGCCCGACGTCGGCGAGAACATCGACAGCGCGGTGCACAGCCCGAGCACGATCAATGCCAATGCCAGCAGCGGCATGGGCCGGCGCAGGAACTGCAGACTGATGGCCACCAGCAGGCTCAACCAGAATGCCCACCACAGCAGGTTCCAGGTAGCCGGTGCCACGCCGGAGTTGCTCTGCATCGGCACCGCCAGCGGGATCGCCAGCTGCGGGTCGGTGGCATCGGCGGCGATCAGGAACCGAGCCTGTTCCGGGTCGGCACTGCTATCGCGTGCCATCTGCACGCCTTCCAGCTGCAGCGGGTCGGCGAGCGTCTGCCGTTCGCGGCCGCCGAAGCCAACCGCCCCGATGTGCGTGAAGACGATGGGTGCTGCGCCGGGATCAGGGTCCATCCGGACGCCGTGCAGCGTGCCGCGTGGCAGCTCGTAGCGCAGTTCGGTTGGGCCGGTCTGATAGCGCTTGACCGTGGACAGGGCCTCGGAGAGTCCCTGCCCCATGTCGAAATAGACCTGCAGCCGCCCGGGCTGGGCGCTCTCCAGGTCAATGACCAGCACCTGCCGGTTGTAGGGCACGACCAGCAGGATCAGCAGCAACAGACCCGCTACCAGCAGCATCAGCCCTTGCAGGCGACGGTGCACGGACAGGCCGGCGTACCAGGCGGGCAAGCCCTTGAGCAGCTCCCGGGCTTCGCGTGCTGCTGAACTGGCCGGTTGATTCATGCGAGCACGTCGTCGGCAGCTGCGAAGATCGCCTCAAGGTGCTCTTCCACGCCCACCCACAGCGGCATGCGCACCAGCCGCTCACTGAGCGCGTCGGTATTGTGCAGCTCGCCATGGGTACGGCCGGCCTGCAGGCCGGCAGGTGCCGAATGCAGCGGGATGTAATGGAAAACGGTCTGCACGCCGCGGTTTTTCATCTCCGAGATGAAGCGGGTGCGCGCGTCGAGGTCGGGCAGCAGCATGTAGAACATGTGCGCGTTGTGCTGGCAGTCGGCCGGCACGATCGGACGGCGCAGCCGGCCAGCCGCTTCATGCGGCGCGGCCCATTGCTGGTAACGGTCCCAGATGGCCAGGCGGCGCGCGGTGATCTGGTCTGCTTCTTCGATCTGCGCGCAGAGGAACGCGGCGGTGATCTCGCCGGGCAGGAAGGAGGATCCGACGTCCACCCAGGTGTACTTGTCGACCTGGCCGCGGAAGAAGCGGCTGCGGTTGGTTCCCTTCTCGCGCAGGATCTCCGCGCGTTCGCCGAACCGGGCGTCTCGGCAGAGCAGGGCGCCGCCTTCACCTGAAATGATGTTCTTGGTTTCGTGGAAGCTGAGGGCCCCCAGTTCGCCAATCGTGCCCAGTGGCCGCCCCTTGTAGGTGGACATGATGGCCTGTGCGGCATCTTCGACGATGGCCAGGCCGTGGCGGGCGGCGATGTCCAGCAGGCTGTCCATTTCGCAGGCGACACCGGCATAGTGCACAACGCAGATGGCGCGGGTGCGCGGCGTGATCGCGGCCTCCACCAGGCGCTCGTCCAGGTTCAGCGTGTCCTCGCGGATGTCCACGAACACCGGCACCGCCCCTCGCAGTACGAATGCGTTGGCGGTGGACACGAAGGTATAGGACGGCATGATGACTTCGTCACCGGGCTGCAGGTCGAGCAGCAGCGCGGCCATTTCCAGTGCCGCCGTGCAGCTGTGGGTCAGCAGGGCCCGCTGCGCCCCGGTGCGCTGTTCAAGCCAGGCGTGGCTGCGCTTGGTGAACTGGCCGTCGCCGGACAGGTGGCCGTTGGCGTGCGCCTGCGCAATGTGCCAGAGCTCACGACCGGTCATGAAGGGCTTGTTGAAGGGAATCAAGAGTGTGCCTCGCAGGGTGGGCGTTGTAATGGTGTCAGGCGACCGATCGTGACAGCACGACCACACCCAGCATGATGATCAGCGTTCCGGCGATCTTGTATCCATCCAGCTGCTCACGGAAGATCACGCTGGCAAACAGCGCAACCAGGAAGAAGTTGATCGCCATGTACGGGTAGGCCCGGCTGATCGGCATCTTGCTGATGGCCGCCATCCAGCACAGCGATGCACCGAAGGCCGCCGCAAAGGCGGAAATGACCCATGGCTTGAGCAGCAGTTGCAGCACGTTCAACGGCTGCAGCGGCGCGGAAAGCAGGTGGCCGTGGATGCCCACCTGCCATTTCAGGATCAGCTGGCCGTAGACCGTCAGCATGATCGTCAACGCGATGAAGAGGTAGCTCATCGTCTCAGTTCCCAGGCAGGGTGATCTTGCGGGTCAGCACGTCCAGCAGATCGGTGCCGTCCCAGACCGGATGGAAGTCGAGTGCGCGGCCGAAGGGCACGATGCGGTCGATGGCGCGATTGCCGAGCCGATCAAGCAGCCTGATCAGCGATTCCCGCGCGAAACCCTGCACGACCAGCGTCTGGTCGCGATCGTCCAGTTGTGGCGCAAGAGCTTCCAGTGCGTCCAACTGGACGTCCACCACCAGGCCGTGGCCGCTCTGCAGTTCGCGCAGGTTGCCATCAGCGCGGGTGGCGTCCAGGGTAAGGGGATAGCTGCCCAGGAAAGAGCCGGAATGCAGGTCGTCCGAGGAGAGTGCAGCCATCAGGTGGGCATCGGTCACCCGGGCCATCATCGCCGCAGGTTCATCTGCGACCACGCCGGACTGCGAGCGTACTGCAGGCCAGAACCGCGCACGCGCGGCCTGCACGATGTCCTGCGCGCCAACCCAGTACAGGGTGCGGGGTGAGGAGCACGCCTGCTGGCCGAACCAGAGAACATCGTTGATGAACCGGTGGGCGAGCTGCTGCAGGTCCGCATCGCTGCTCTGCAGTACATGCGCGGCATCAATGGCGGCGACACCGAAACGATCCGGGAAGGCCAGTTCAACGGCCAACGGCGCCAGCGGCAGGGAACGAATCTTGGCCACCGTCGCATCGCCGCCCCAGATGATCCGCGCATGGCAGCTGCGGGAGATCAACGTGGTCACCGCATCATCATGCGGATAGGTCAGCAGCACGCTGCGCTGCAGGACGTCGGCATGCAGCCCTTCGTCGCGCATGGCGTGCAGGATCGAGACCAGTGCTTCGCGCTGCGGGCTGTGCTTCTGCGACAGGCGGGCAACGTTGCGATTGCCGGCCAGTACGGACATCAGCCAGGCATAGGCGAACAACACATCGACGTTGGCCGGCGCAAGATGGAACACCAGGCCACGCGCCAGCAGATGTTCGGTGGCCGGTGCCAGCAGGCGCCGCGACAGCTGCTCCTGCGCCGCCGGGCGGAACCAGTGTGCCAGCGTCGCCAGTTCGGGATGCTCGCGCAGTACCGGCAGCGCGAATACACGTCGTGCGAAATCGGCGACGAACGCACGCGCCTCCGCGCTGAAGGGTGACAGCGGCGGCAGGCTGGCCAGGCGCGCCAGCTGATCCGGCAGCGCTGCGTCGGCGTCCATGGAAAACAGGATCTGGGTCATGCGCGGGGTACCGTTCGTGTGTCACTGCAGCCGCGCACTTCAACGTTCTTGATGCGGCCCAGTACGCTGAAATGCTTTCCGAGTCGACCGCAGGGGCAATCGTCCTCGCCGTGGATCACGCCCAGGTCTTCGGTGAGCAGGCTGTGCCCGGGGTAGCTGCCAGGCAACAGGCTCAGGACCTGCACGGCACCTGCGGTTCCATTGGCCGTTGGGCTGAGATCCTGCAGGTCACGGATGATCACATCGGCATAAGCCGGTGCATGAAGATGACCGTGCTCGCACTCGAAGAAGATCGAGCCGACCTGCTCGACCATGCCGTAATAGTTGTGGACGCGATCAATACCGAAGGTGCTGGAGAGCGAGGCCTTGTACGCGGCATTGTCCACCTTCTGTTCGTCCATCTTCTTCCAGCCGCCGCCATGCACCAGCATGCTGCCTTCCGGAAAGCGCAGCGTTACGCCGTCGCGCGCGGCAGCCTGGACAAAGGACTGCCAGACGATGAAGGTGAAGCCGAACAGCAGCACCGGTTCGTCCGGCGCCTTGGCCAGCCAGCTCTCCAGTGCTGCCCAATCAGGCTGCAGCTGCTCATCGAGCAGGTACAGATGGTCGCGGCCGAAGTTGGAGAAGCCCAGGATGCCGGCCGCACGTGCGTTGAAGCGGCTGCGATCGCGCAGGAACGAGTCGTCGTCGACCACCAGCATGCGCATCCGGCGGTTGCCGGCAAAGTGGGAGAAGATCCGCGTCAGGGCGCGGGTCTGCGCGCGCGCAGTTTCCGCATCGAGGAAGATCCTGGAAACGGCAGCGCCGGTGGTGCCGCTGGAAACCAGCGTACGCAGCACCTGGTCGTCGGCGACGCTCTTCAGGTCGAGCTGCTTGAACAGCCGGACCGGCAGCCAGGGCAGCGATTCCAGCGAGTCCGCCTGGCCGCCGCGCCACAGCGCATCGAGCATGGCGCGGTAGGGCGGGCAGGACCGGTGGTGATGCCGGGTGAGCGACTGCAGGCCATCCAGCAGCCATTCGCGCTTGGCCTGGCGGCCCAGCCCATAGACCTCCGCTTCCAGCGCAGCCGCTGCCAGCGAACTGTCCGTGCCTGCGTTCATTGACGTGCTCCTTGCGCGGCAAGCTGCCGCAGCGACAGGTAGTCGATCTTGCCGCTGGACAGCAGCGGCAGCGAATCCAGATGGATGCAGCGGACAAAGCCGCCGAACAGCTTGTAGCGCGCCTGCACCAGCTGGCGGACGGTGTCCTGCGCGGCCGGCGCATCGCCATGGCTGAACACCACCAGATCGTCGTCATTGCCCGAGCAGGCGATCTGACGGCCGAGCGCGGCCGACAGCATCGCTTCGACTTCATCGAGATTGACGCGGTTGCCGGAGATCTTCAGGAACCGTTTGGCGCGCCCGGTGATGTAATGGAACCCTTCGTCATCGACACGGGCCAGATCGCCCGTGCGAAGCAGGCCGTGCAGTTCGTCGGGGTGCGCAAGCTCTTCGCGCGAGGTGGCATAGCCCATCATGACATTGGGCCCCTCGTAGACCAGTTCGCTGCTTTCCGCATCGACCTGCATCCGACCGCCGGGCACCGGAATGCCGATGCTGCCGATCTTGTCCAGAAGGCGCTCGGAGGGAACGTAGCTGATGCGCGGGGAGGCCTCGGTCTGGCCGTACATGACGAAGAACTGCAGGCCATGGTCCCTGGCGGATTCGGCAAAATGCTGGACCAGTTCGTCGCGCAGGCGGCCACCGGCCTGGGTCAGCATGCGCAGGCTGGGCAACTGCAGGCGGGCAAGGCCCATGCGGCGCAGTATTTCGTAGGTGGCCGGAACCCCGGACAGGGAGGTGACCGCGTTGCCACGTGCGGCTTCCCAGAACTCGCGGGTCATCAGGCTGTCTTCGCTCAGCACCACGCAGCCACCGCAGCCCAGATGGCTGTTGAGGATGGACATGCCGAACGAATAGGCCAACGGCAATGTGGTGATGGCGCGGTCGTCCGGACCCAGGCCGAGATAGGCAACGATCGATGCCGTGTTCGCGGCCAGGCCCTGCGCGGACAACCGCACCAGCTTGGACGAACCAGTACTGCCCGATGTGCTCAGCAGCAGCGCAAGGTCGCCATGCGGCGATGGGAACGTGACCTGGTTTTCGCGCAGGTGGATGCCCAGCGTGCCGGCGGCATGCACCGTCCGGTATCCCGCAGGCGCCGGGCCCGGCATGGCAACCCAGTCCGGCGCGTACTGCGCCAGCAACGCGTCCAGCAGCCCGGGGTCGACATCGGGTTGGATCAGCAGGGGCACCTGGCGGGTACTGCGCAGGGCACCCAGATAAAGCGCGACTGCATCGATCGTGCTGGGCATTGCCAGCACGCCCATCCCGCGCCCGGCGGGCAGGTGCATGGCCAGGGTATCGGCCAGCACGCCCAGCTGGTCATAGCTGAGCGTCCGTGTTCCCTCGATGAGCGCAGTGCGATTGCCGTGCGCCAACTGCCAGAACTGCATTCAGACCACCATCTGTCCGTCGATGCCGATGATCTGGCCGGTGATGTAGGCGGAGCTGTCGCCGAGCAGGAACGCGACCAGCTCGGCCACTTCGCGCGGCGTGCCTGCGCGGCCCATGCCGATCGATTCCACCCGCTTGGCGTGGGCAGCCTGCGGCATGGCGCGGGTCATGTCGGTATCGATGAAACCCGGCGAGATCGCGTTCACGCGAATGCCCTTGGCAGCCAGTTCCTTCGACGCAGACCGGGTCGCGCCGACCAGTGCCGCCTTGCTGGCCGAGTACAGGCTCAAACCTGCTGCGCCATTGACGCCCATGATCGAGACCAGGTTGACGATGCTGCCCGTTCGGGACCGCGCCATCATCCGGCTTGCATACTGCATCATCATCAACGGCGCTTTGACATTCACCGCCAGCACGCGGTCGATGTCTTCGGCACGGATCATGCCCAGCAGCCCTTCGTGCAGGACCCCGGCGTTGTTCACCAGCCCATCCAGGCGGCCGAACTGGCTGAATATCTGTTTGAACACGGCGGCCACCGCGTCGACGTCGGCCAGATCGATGGCCGCGACCATCGGTTCCGGTGCCCCCTGCGCGGTGACCTCGGCGGCGAGCGCGCGCAGCGCCTCGTCATCGCGGGCGACAATCACCAGCTGGACGTGCTGTGCTGCCAGCCGATCGCAGATGGCCCGGCCGATGCCGCGTGAGGCCCCGGTAACCAGGACGACGGGAGCGTGGGTGCCGGTCATTGTCAGACAGCAGCGCCGTGCTTGCGCAGGATTTCACGCGCCTTGCCGACCGAGCTCATGTCGATCACTTCGTCCATGTCGATCATGACGTTGAACGCTTCTTCCAGCGCCGCGACCACGGACATGTGCGCGATCGAATCCCACTGCGGAATCGTGTTGTAACGCAGTTCGTCGGTCACCTGCGCGGTATCGATGCCCAACACGCGGGCGAACACGGCCACAACCTGATCTTCGTTGCTGGAGTTGCTCATAGGAATTTCCGGAATCCGTTAAGAGATGAATTGAATTGGAAGCCAAGCCGGGCATACAGATTGATGATGCCGGTATTGGCGGCGGACACCAGCGTCGTGCAGCGCTGGATATCCCGGGCGGCCAGTGATTGCAGTGCCGTGACCCATAGCGGCATGGCCAGCATGGCGTACGGGGCGGCGGCGCCGGTCAGCAGCAGCTCTGCCCTGTGCTCGTCAGCGAAGACACGCTCTGCATGGAAGCCAATGACGCGGCCGCGTGATTCGGCGGTCTGCACCAGCTGGGCGTTGACCAGGTCCTCGATCCAGTTGGCGGTGCGAAGACGCGCGTGTGCAGGGTCGATGGCAGGGTCTTCCAGAAAACGGCCATGCCCGAAATCGTCGGCGGCGATGGACCGCAGCAACGGGATGTCTGCGGCAACTGCCGGTCGCAGCGCAGGCAGCATCCCGCGCGGGACCGCGGGCAGCTGTCCCATGCCGCTGCGCGACACCGTCAGTGAGGTTTCAACGAACTGGAAGCCACAGCCGAGCACCGCGGCACGCAGCGCATGCGCATTGGCATCGATGCGGCCGAACAGGTAGTGGACACCCTGTTGCCTGGCCCAGGCCTGGGTCTGGTCCAGCAATGCGGCCGCCTGGTCGGTGGTGGCCGCATCCAGACGGGTGATCTCGGCGGTGGTGAAAGCCAGCGCGCGCTCGTCCCAGGGCGTCAGGCGCGCCTCGACCACGCCGCCGTCCGCCTGCACAGACAGGTGGGTCATGGCGCCGCTCCGTGAACGGTCGTTTCAGAGACGATGTAGTAGGGGCGCCGCTGCACGTTGCGGAAGACCTGGCCGACGTACAGGCCCACAACGCCCATGGAGAACATCATCAAGCCGCCAATCAGCCAGATGGCGGCGATGATCGAGGTGTAACCTGCAACCTGGATGTCCCCGTCCCACCAGCGCCAGAGGCTGATGGCAACCATGACGAAGGCGACCAGCGCGCAGAACATGCCGGTGCCGGCCACCATGCGCAGCGGCTTCTCCGAATAACCCAGAGCGATGTTCATGGCCAGGCGCAGCAGGCGTCGCAGGGTGTAGGACGATTCACCCTCTGCACGTTGCTGGTGGCGTACGGGAAGCTTGCCGGTGCGGAAGCCGGCCCATTTCACCATCAGCGGGAACGAGCGATCACGCTCCGGCATTGCACAGACCGCATCGATGACCTTGCGGTGGAAAATGCCGAAATTGGCGGTGGAAGGGTCCTGCGGTACGCCGGTCAGCCAACCCAGCACCGCAAAGAACCCCCACGACGAGAGGCGCTTGAGCGGAGAGTCCATCCGCTGTACCCGCTGCGCGAACACGGCTTCAAACTGCTCATCCACGGCCTTGCGGTACAGGCCGGGAATTTCTGCAGGTACATCCTGCAGATCGCAATCCATGACGACCGTCCAACGGCCTTGCGCGTGCTCGATGCCGGCCGAAATGGCCGAGTGCTGCCCGAAATTGCGCGAGAGCTTCAGGCCCTTGAGCCAGGGCCGGCTGGCAGCCAGTTCCTGGATGCGCGGCCATGCGCCGTCGGGGCTGGCGTCGTCGACCAGAATCATCTCGAACGACACGCCCATGGATCCTGCCGCAGCCTGGACCTGATCGACGAGATCTTCCAGGCACCCTTTACAGCCATAGACAGGTGCGACGACGGACAGTTCGACGTGCGGCTGCGGAGGGGAAGGCGGAACAGCGGTCATGGAGTGGTGGGCCTCGGCGCCATCTTCAGGGAAATCGGATCCATCGCGCCGGCGCTTCCGCCAGGAGGGGATAAATCCGGCAACGGAAGAGTATAGACGCCCGGGCAGAGTCCGGCATGACGGCGGCGGCGCAGGCGCCGCCACCGTCGCGTGAGTCAGAGCGCCTTTTCCAGCTCCGGCAGGATTGCGAACAGGTCGCCGACCAGGCCGATGTCGGCAATCTCGAAGATCGGCGCATCGCCGTCCTTGTTGATTGCCACGATGGTGCCGGCGTCCTTGATGCCGGTGAGATGCTGGATCGCACCGCTGATGCCCACGGCCACATACAGCTCCGGCGCGATGATCTTGCCGGTCTGGCCGACCTGCAGATCGCTGGGCACATAGCCGGCATCGACGGCGGCGCGCGAGGCACCGACGGCGGCACCGAGCTTGTCGGCCAGCTGGAAGATGACCTTGAAGTTCTCTTCCGAACCCACGCCGCGGCCACCGGAGACCACGCGCTTGGCGGCCTGCAGGTCCGGGCGGTCGCTGGCACCGGCGGCCAGTCCGACGAAGCGGGTGTGGGTCGGCAGGGCCGCGTCGACGCTGGCCGCTTCAACGGTGGCGTTGCCACCCTGGGCGGCTTCCGGCCAGGACGCGGCGCGCACGGTGGCGACCACGATCTGGTCGGCCGGGGCTTCCACGGTGATGATCGCGTTGCCGGCGTAGATCGGGCGCTTGAAGGTGTGGCTGCCTTCCACGCTCATCAGGTCAGAGACCTGGTTGACGCCGAGCAGGGCGGCCACGCACGGCATCAGGTCCTTGCCGAAGGTGGTCGACGGGCCGAACACATGGGTATAGCCCTTGGCCAGCTGCGCGATCTGCGGCGCCAGCACCTGGGCGATGGCCTGCGCGTTGGCGGCGTTGGCCACGGTCAGGACCTTGGCGACGCCGGCGATTTTCGCCGCTTCGGCGGCAACGGCGGCCGGGTCGGCGGCCAGCACCAGCACGTCGATGCTGGCACCGCTGATGGCGGCGGCGGCGCTGACGGTCTTGGCGGTGGCGGCGTTGAGCTTGCCGTCGTGGTGCTCGGCGATGACGAGAATCTTGCTCATTACAGCAGCCCCTTCTGCTTGAGTGCGGCAACCAGTTCGGCCGCGTCCTTGACCATCACACCCTTGCTGCGCTTGGACGGCGCGGCGTACTGGGTGGTCTTGAAGGTGTCGGCGGCTTCAACGCCGAGGTCGGCCAGCTGCAGGGTCTCCAGCGGCTTGGCCTTGGCCTTCATGATGTCCGGCAGCTTGATGAAGCGCGGCTCGTTCAGGCGCAGGTCGGTGGTGACCACCGCCGGCAGATCGACTTCCAGCGTTTCCAGGCCGGCATCGACTTCGCGGGTCACCGTGGCCTTGCCGTCGGCAATGTCCAGCTTGCTGGCGAAAGTCGCCTGCGGGCGGCCCCACAGCGTGGCCAGCATCTGGCCGGTCTGGTTGGCGTCGTCGTCGATGGCCTGCTTGCCCAGGATCACCAGGTCCGGCTGTTCCTTCTCGATCAGCTTGAGCAGGGTGCGCGAGGCGGTCAGCGGCTGGATGGCCTGGTCGGTGACGACGTGGATGGCACGGTTGGCGCCCATGGCCAGGCCGTTGCGCAGGTGCGCCTGGGCGTCGGCCGGAGCGATGGTGGCAACCACGACTTCGCTGGCGATGCCCTTGTCGCGCAGGCGCAGAGCTTCTTCCAGGGCGATTTCATCGAAGGGATTGGGAGACAGCTTGACGCCGTCGGTGACCACGCCGGAACCGTCCGGCTTGACCTGAATGCGGACGTTGTAGTCCACCACGCGCTTGTACGCGACGAGGATTTTCATCTGGTACGGGGTCCTTGTAGTGCCGGCCGCTGGCCGGCTCACATTTGCTGGGGGGAACATCCGGTCCTGCAACAGCAACCGGTTCGGGGGTGGGATCCCGATTCTAGCTGGCTTGGGGCGACCATGCGAATGCGTATGGTGATGCTGCATCGCGGCATGAAACGGGCCTGCCAGGAGCGCCATTCACGCCACACTGGCAGTCGTGAAGACGGGGGCATGTATGCTGTGCCGCTGTGCGGGAGCGCCCACGTGCGCCCCATGGATGACATTTCGATCAGGAGAACAGGTAGTGCCCACATGGCTTGTCACCGGCGGCGCCGGATTCATTGGCGGTAATTTCGTTCTTGAAGCCGTCGCTCGCGGCATCAAGGTCGTCAACCTTGACGTGCTGACCTACGCCGGCAACCTGAAGACCCTGTCCAGCCTGGAGGGCAACCCCAACCACGTGTTCGTGCAGGGCGACATCGGCGACCGTGAGCTGGTCGCCCGCCTGCTGGCCGAGCACCAGCCGGACGCGGTGCTGAATTTCGCCGCCGAAAGCCACGTCGATCGTTCCATCGATGGCCCGGGCGCCTTCATCCAGACCAACGTGGTGGGCACCCTGGGCCTGCTGGAAGCCGTGCGCGACCATTGGAAGGCGCTGCCGGCCGAGCAGGGCGCGGCGTTCCGCTTCCTGCACGTGTCCACCGACGAGGTGTACGGCACCCTGGGTGAGACCGGCAAGTTCAGCGAAACCACCCCGTATGCGCCCAATTCGCCGTACTCGGCGTCCAAGGCCGCTTCGGACCACCTGGTGCGTGCGTTCCACCACACCTACGGGTTGCCGGTGCTGACCACCAACTGCTCCAACAACTACGGCCCGTACCACTTCCCGGAAAAGCTCATTCCGCTGGTGATCGCCAAGGCGCTGGCCGGCGAGCCGCTGCCGGTGTACGGCGATGGCAAGCAGGTGCGCGACTGGCTGTTCGTGTCCGACCACTGCGAGGCGATCCGCACCGTACTGGCCAAGGGCCAGGTGGGCGAGACCTACAACGTGGGCGGCAACTCGGAAAAGCAGAACATCGAAGTGGTGCAGGCCATCTGCGCACTGCTGGACCAGCGCCGCCCGCGTGCGGACGGCCAGCCGCGCAGCAGCCAGATCACCTATGTCACCGACCGCCCCGGCCATGACCGCCGCTATGCGATCGATGCCTCCAAGCTGAAGAACGACCTGGGCTGGGAGCCGGCCTACACCTTCGAGCAGGGCATCACCTTCACCGTCGACTGGTACCTGGACAACCAGGAATGGGTCAACGGCGTGCTGGACGGCAGCTACCGCCTGCAGCGCATCGGCACCGCGGCCTGAACCCAGGAGACGACATGACCCAACGCAAAGGCATCATCCTGGCCGGCGGTTCCGGCACCCGGCTGTATCCGATCACCAAGGGCGTCAGCAAGCAGCTGCTGCCGGTGTATGACAAGCCGATGATCTATTACCCGCTCAGCGTGCTGATGCTGGCGGGCATCCGCGAGGTGCTGATCATCAACACCCCGCACGAGCAGGCGCTGTTCCAGCAGCTGCTGGGCGACGGCTCGCAGTGGGGCATGGACATCCAGTACGCCGTGCAGCCCAGCCCCGATGGCCTGGCCCAGGCCTACCTGATCGGCCGCGATTTCGTGGCCGGCAAACCGAGCTGCCTGGTGCTGGGCGACAACATCTTCCACGGCCACGGTCTGCGCGAGGTGCTCAAGCGCGCCGACGAGCGCACCGACGGTGCCACTGTGTTCGGCTACTGGGTGAATGACCCGGAACGCTACGGCGTGGCCGAGTTCGACAAGACCGGCAAGGTCATCGACCTGGTCGAGAAGCCGGAGAATCCGCGTTCGAACTATGCGGTGACCGGCCTGTACTTCTATGACGGCAATGCCAGCGCGCACGCCGCCGAACTGAAGCCGTCGCCGCGTGGCGAACTGGAGATCACCGATCTCAACAAGCGCTACCTGGCCGAGGGCAACCTGCACCTGGAAGCGCTGGGCCGCGGCTATGCCTGGCTCGATACCGGCACCCACCAGTCGCTGCTGGAAGCGTCCAACTTCATCGAAACCATCCAGACCCGGCAGGGCCTGCAGGTCTGCTGCCCGGAGGAAATCGCCTTCGGCCAGGGCTGGATCAACGCCGAACAGCTGGAAGCGCTGGCGGCGCCGCTGATCAAGAATGGCTACGGCCAGTACCTGCACAAGCTGGCATTGCGTGGAGTTGTTCCGTGAAAGTGATTGAAACCAAGTTGCCCGGCTGCGTGGTGATCGAGCCGGCCGTGTTCGGTGATGCGCGCGGCTATTTCTTCGAGACCTGGAACGCCGAGCGCTTCGCTGCGCTGGGCCTGCCGGATCGCTTCGTGCAGAGCAATGTTTCCACTTCGGCGCAGGGTGTGCTGCGTGGCCTGCATTACCAGTGGCCGCGCCCGCAGGGCAAGCTGGTCAGCGTGCTGGAAGGCGAGGTCTATGACGTGGCCGTCGACATCCGTCGCGGTTCGCCGACCTTCGGCCAGTGGGAAGCGGTGGTGCTGAGCGCGGAGAACAAGAAGCAGTTCTGGATTCCCGAAGGCTTCGCCCACGGCTTTGCCGTGCTGTCCGAGCGCGCGGTGTTCAGCTATCTGTGCACCGAGGTCTACCTGAAGGACTTCGATGCCGGCGTGCGCTGGAACGATGCCGACATCGCCGTGGATTGGCCGATCAGTGCGCCGACGTTGTCGGCCAAGGACGAGAACGCGCCATTCCTGAAGGACATCGCTGAAGACCGCCTGCCGGTCTACACCCCATGACGGTGCTGGTGTTCGGCGGCAACGGCCAGGTCGGCCAGGAACTGCTGCGCGCGCTGGCGCCGCTGGGTGCAGTGGTTGCCACCACCCGCAGCGGCCAGCTGCCCGACGGCAGCGCCTGCGAAGTGGCCGACTTCGGCCAGCCCGACAGCCTGCCGGCGCTGCTGGACCGGCTGCAGCCGTCGGTGGTGGTCAATGCCGCCGCCTACACGGCGGTGGATCGTGCCGAACAGGACGCCGAGGCCGCGTTCGCGGCCAACGCGCAGGCGCCGGGTGTGCTCGCGCGCTGGTGCGCGGCCCACGACGTGCCATTCGTGCACTACTCGACCGACTACGTGTTCGACGGGCAGGGCACTGCGCCGTATCGCGAGGACGAGCCGACCGCACCGCTGGGCGTGTACGGCACCAGCAAGCGCGACGGTGAGGATGCCGTGCGTGCCGCAGGCGGGCGCCATCTGATCTTCCGCACGGCGTGGGTGTATGCCTCGCACGGCGCGAACTTCATGCGCACCATGCTGCGCGTGGGGGCCGAGCGTGACCAGCTGCGGGTGGTGGCCGACCAGATCGGTACGCCGACGCCGGCCGCGCTGATTGCCGATGTCACCGCGCAGGCACTGCAGCATCCGGGCCAGCTTTCGGGCACCTGGCATCTGACTGCCAGTGGCCAGACCAGCTGGCATGGCTTCGCCGAGGCGATCTTCGCGCAGGCATTGGCGACCGGCGTGCTGGCCAAAGTGCCAGCGGTGGAAGCGATTGCCAGCTCCGAGTACCCGACCCCGGCCCAGCGTCCGGCCTGGTCGGTGCTGGACAACCGCAAGCTGCAGCAGGATTTCGGCATCGTGCTGCCGGCGTGGCAGGACGGCCTGAAGCGGGTGATGGCCGAAGTGGCCAGCGCGTAGCGTCGAGCTTGCTCGACGGCGCCTGCACCGTGTGCCGACCAACGGTCGGCACCCACCCCACCCACGGGCGCCGGATCAGCTGCGCCCGTAGGTGTCCTCGAAGCGCACGATGTCGTCTTCGCCGAGATAGCTGCCCGACTGCACTTCGATCAGTTCCAGCGGCAGCTTGCCCGGGTTGCGCAGGCGATGGGTCACGCCCAGCGGGATGTAGGTGCTCTGGTTCTCGCTGAGCAGGATCACCTCGTCGCCGCGGGTTACCTCGGCCGTGCCGCTGACCACGATCCAGTGCTCGGCGCGGTGGTGGTGCATCTGCAGGCTCAACGTACCGCCCGGCTTGACCGTGATCCGCTTGACCTGGAAGCGCTCGCCGTTGTCGATCGAATCGTAGGCGCCCCACGGACGATAGACCTTGCGGTGCCAGGTGGCCTCGCTGCGGCCTTCGGCCTTGAGCTGCGCCACCACTGTCTTGACGTCCTGCATGCGGTCGGCCTTGCCGACCAGCACCGCGTCATCGGTTTCCACCACCACCACATCGTCCAGCCCCACCAGCGCCACCAGGCGCTGCGCGTAGGCATAGGTGTTGCGGCAATCAATGGCGATCACATCGCCGTGGTGGGCGTTGCCGTCGCCGTCCTGCTGCGAGACATCGCGCAGCGCCGTCCACGAGCCGACGTCATTCCAGCCCGCATCCAGCGGGATCACCACCGCATCGGCGGTCTTTTCCATCACCGCGTAGTCGATTGAATCGGACGGCACCGCACTGAAAGCGTCCTTGTCCAGGCGGGTGAAGTCGGCATCGCGGCGGGCCTGCTGCCAGGCGCTGCGGCTGCCGGCCAGCATCGCCGGCTGGAAGCGTTCCAGTTCCTGCAGGTAGCGCGAGGCCTTGAACAGGAACATGCCGCTGTTCCAGTAGTACTGGCCGCTGGCCACGTAGCCGGTGGCGGTCTCCAGGTCGGGCTTTTCGACGAAGCGCTCGACCGCACGCAGGCCCTGGCCGTCGGCCGCCTTGATGTAGCCGTAGCCGGTTTCCGGGCCGGTCGGCACGATGCCGAAGGTGACCAGCTTGCCGGCTTCGGCGGCACCGCCGGCGGCCTGAACCGCTGCGCGGAACGCCGCTTCGTCGGTGATCACGTGGTCGGAGGGCAGCACCAGCAGCAGCGCATCGGCGCCGTCGCGGGTGGCTTCCAGCGCGGCCACCGCGATCGCCGGCGCGGTGTTGCGGCCGACCGGCTCGAGGATGATCGCGGCCGGTTCGGCGCCCACCTGCTGCAGCTGCTCGGCGGCGACGAAGCGGTGTTCTTCGTTGGCGATCACCAGCGGGCCACGCGCGGCGAGCGGCGCCACGCGCTGCCAGGTGGCCTGCAGCATCGTCAGTTCACCGGCCAGCGGCAGGAACTGCTTCGGGTAGGCCTCGCGCGAAAGCGGCCACAGGCGGGTGCCGGATCCGCCGGACAGGATGACAGGCTGGAGGCTGCTCATGGTCTTCCCCGGTTACTGCTGGATGAGGCGGGAGAGCTCATCGGTGCGCGCCTGCATCAGCGCGGCATCGCCGCGCGACTCGACGTTCAGGCGCAGCAGCGGCTCGGTGTTGGAACTGCGCAGGTTGAAGCGCCAGGCACCAAAGTCGGCACTGATGCCATCGGTGTGGTCCAGCGCCGGCGACTGCGCGGCGAAATGCTCCATCACGCGCGCCACGGCAGCCTTGGCATCGGCCACCTTGAAATTGATCTCGCCGCTGCACGGATAGGCAGCCATGCGGTCCTCCACCCAGTCGGCCAGCGAGCGGCCGCTTTCGGAAACCAGCTGTGCGATCAGCAGCCACGGGATCATGCCGGAGTCGGCATAGGCAAACTCGCGGAAGTAGTGGTGGGCGCTCATCTCGCCGCCGTACACCGCGTCCTCGGCGCGCATCTTTTCCTTGATGAAGGCGTGGCCGCTCTTGCACTGCACCGGCACGCCGCCGGCCTGCTCAACCATGTCCACGGTGTTCCAGACCAGGCGCGGGTCATGCACGATCTTGCCGCCGGGGTTGCGCGCCAGGATTGCCTTGGCCAGCAGGCCGACCAGGTAGTAGCCCTCGATGAAGCGGCCGCTGTGGTCGAAGAAGAAGCAACGGTCGAAGTCACCATCCCAGGCGATGCCGAAATCGGCGCCGTGTTCGCGCACCGCGTCGGCGGTGGCGGCGCGGTTTTCCGGCAGCAGCGGATTGGGGATGCCGTTGGGGAAGCTGCCATCGGGTTCGTGGCAGATGCGGATGAACTCGAACGGCAGGTGCGGGGCGAGCAGGTCGACGATGGCGCCGGCGCCACCGTTGCCGGCATTGACCACCAGCTTCAGCGGCTTGAGCTTGCCGGCATCGACGTAACTCAACAGATGGTCGATGTAGGCGCTCTTGTCGTGCTGCTCACTCTGCCCGGCGCGCGGCGGCTCTGCCGCGGAGGTATCGGCGGCCACCGCATCGGAAATCGCGAACAGGCCGGTATCGGAGCTGATCGGCCGTGCGTTTTCCTTGACCAGCTTCATGCCGTTGTAATCCATCGGATTGTGGCTGGCGGTGACCATCACGCCGCCGGCCGCACCCAGATGATCGGTCTGGAAATAGACCTCTTCGGTGCCGCACAGGCCGATGTCGATCACCTCGCGGCCGGTGCCGCGCAGGCCGGCCGCCAGCGCGTCCTGCAGCGCCGGGCTGGTCAGGCGCACGTCGTGGCCGAGGACCACCGGGCCCGGCGCGAGCTGCGCGGCCAGGGCCACGCCGA
The DNA here is from genome assembly GCF_056172695.1 of Stenotrophomonas sp. GSD10. Lineage (NCBI taxonomy): Bacteria > Pseudomonadati > Pseudomonadota > Gammaproteobacteria > Lysobacterales > Lysobacteraceae > Stenotrophomonas > Stenotrophomonas sp. GSD10. The sequence continues at coordinate 227,028 of NZ_JAOCMC010000002.1, forward strand.
TGCGGCGTGCCAGGTCTTCGTTCAGTTCTTCCGGCACGCGGCCGCGGATGTCGTAGGCCTTGAAGGCGGGCAGGGGCATCGATCGGATCCTTGGTGAGCTCAGCCCCCGATTGTAGTGCCTGCGCTGTATGGGAAGCGTTTCCATGCCGCAACGCCACGTGACCGGTGCAGCGGCTGGCCTAGAATGGGCGCATTACATCAACGAGGTGAGGGCGTAGATGAGCAACCCGGCAACGACCGGCGGCAGGCGCAGCAAGCGCTTTGCCAGCGCGGCCCAGGCGCTGGAGGGCGTGGTCGCCGATGGCCAGACCCTGGCGGTGGGCGGCTTCGGCCTGTGTGGCATTCCCGAGGCGCTGATCGCTGCACTGCGTGACAGCGGCGCCAAGGGCCTGACCGTGATCTCCAACAATGCCGGCGTCGATGGCTTCGGCCTGGGCCAGCTGCTGGAAACGCGGCAGATCAGCAAGATGATCTCGTCCTACGTGGGCGAGAACAAGGAATTCGAGCGGCAGTTCCTGGCCGGTGAGCTGGAGCTGGAGTTCAATCCGCAGGGCACCCTGGCCGAACGCCTGCGTGCCGGCGGCGCGGGCATTCCGGCATTCTTCACCGCCACCGGCTACGGCACGGTGGTGGCCGAAGGCAAGGAAACACGCGAGTTCGACGGCAAGCACTACGTGATGGAAACCGCGCTGCGCGCCGACGTGGCGCTGGTCAAGGCGTGGAAGGCCGACGAAGCCGGCAACCTGGTGTTCCGCAAGACCGCGCGCAACTTCAACCCGGCCTGTGCGATGGCCGGCAAGGTCTGCATCGTGGAAGTGGAGGAGGTGGTGCCGGTGGGCGCCATCGATCCGGACCAGGTGCATCTGCCGGGCATCTATGTGCACCGCATCGTGCACAACGCGCACCCTGAGAAACGCATCGAACAGCGCACCATCCGCGCGGAGGGCAACTGACATGGCGTGGACCCGTGACGAGATGGCGGCGCGCGCTGCCCAGGAACTGACCGATGGTGCCTACGTGAACCTGGGCATCGGCCTGCCGACCCTGGTCGCCAACCATATCCCCGAGGGCGTGGATGTGTGGTTGCAGTCGGAGAATGGCCTGCTCGGCATCGGCCCGTTCCCGACTGAAGCCGAAGTCGACGCCGACCTGATCAATGCCGGCAAGCAGACCGTCACCGCCCGCGCCGGCGCCAGCTATTTCGGCAGCCACGACAGCTTCGCGATGATCCGCGGTGGCCACGTCAACCTGGCCATCCTCGGGGCCATGCAGGTGACCGACAAGGGCGACCTGGCCAACTGGATGGTGCCCGGCAAGATGGTCAAGGGCATGGGCGGTGCGATGGACCTGGTGGCCGGCGTACAGCGCGTGGTGGTGCTGATGGAGCACACTGCCAGGAACGGCGAACACAAGATCCTGACCGAATGCACGCTGCCGCTGACCGGCGTGGGCGTGGTCGACCGCATCATCACCGATCTGGCGGTGTTCGATGTCACCGATGACGGATTGCGGCTGGTGGAAGCCGCGCCGGGTGTCGGCGATGACGAGCTGAAGGAAAAGACCGGCGTCGCTTTCCAGCGCGCCTGACTGGTACCGGCAGGGGCCCATGCGGGCCCCTGCGTTCAGCTGCGCCGTGCGTAGGTGTAGTCGCCGTCGTCGATGTCGGGCTCGCCCAGGCACGCCGCTGCACTGATCATGCGCAGCCCGGCCTGCTCGCAACAGGCGCCCAGTGCACGCTCGATGGCATGGGCGAGGGTGCCATCGATCTGGCCGTGTTCGGCCTCGAAGTCACTGCGATAGAGGTGTGCGTCCAGCAACGGGCGCAGCGCCTGCAGCCGCCACCACCCCATGCTGCCGGCCGCAAAGCGGCTGGCCTGCAGCGGTTGCCGCAGACCCAGTCGGGCCTGCAGGCGCGCCAGCGCGGGACCGTTGCCGCCCACAAAACCGCTCACCGGCAGCAGGTGGCCCTCAGCGGCCACCATGCCCAATGCAGGGTCGGCCTGGAAGGCGGCGTGGAGGCGTGCGGCGCGCCCGCCCTGTACCAGCCGTTGCAGCAGTTCCTGCCGCCATTGATCGCCGTCGGCGCGGTGGGTTGAACGCTTGGTATGCAGCTTCAGCACCACATCGTGGTGATCCTGGAGCAGCCGCTCGGCCACTTCGAGGAAGGGCAGGATGTCGCGTCCCCGGTTTTCCACCGCGCTGACCTCACCCTGCAGCCCCTGTGCCGACAGTGCCTGCTGGACCGCCTCGACCTGATGCGCCGGCGTGGTCACGATGATCCGCCACGGCAGCGACGCCTCGCGCAGCGCGCCCAGCACCTCCGGCAGCGTTTCCAGATACCAGGCATGGATGTGCACCGCCGGTTGCCGATTCCCGGCCGGTGCCGGTGACAGCGCATCGCGCGTTGCCTGCAGCCAGGCGTGGCCGAGCCGTGCGTCGGGCTCCAGTACGGCGCCTTCGGCCCATTCGTTCCAGGCGTTGATGAAGACCAGGCGTTGGTTCTGCGCTGCCGTCGACAGGCGCTCATGCACGGTACTGCGCAGCCAGTCGCGGTAGCCGCGCGGCGAGGCGTGCAGGTACACGCGGCCACGCCCGGAGCGGCGTGCCTCGTTGTCCCAGCCGGGGTTCACGCCGGGATAGAGCGGATAGTCCGGCAGCGGGCGTGCAGCGATGTCGGCCGCCAGTTCGCGCCAGTCGCGGACATCGCCATGGAACTCCGGGTTGAGCAGCCACTGCTGTGCCGACAACGAGCCGGGATTGCTCATGTTCGGCGGAAACTCGATGGCCGCGTCGAAGCCGATGTCGCGCGGATCCGGGCGTTCGAACCCCTGTACGTAGGCCAGATGGATCTCGCCGATGCCGTTGTCGCGGCACCAGTGGCGCCAGCGCTCGCCGGTGGCGCGTGCGTCGGGCAGCAGATTGGGGCGGTAGACCAGCAGCATCGGCCGGCCATCGACCTTCAGGGCGCGGCGGTCGCGCAGGTACGGCGCCACGTGGGCGATGAAGGCCAGATCGTCTTCAGCGCTGTGCTGCTGGCCGATCAGGATGTCTTCGTCGCGGCCATCCCAGCGGCGTGCCCAGTTTTCGTTGGCCCAGCACAGGCAGAACGGCAGTTCGATGCTGTCATCGGCCAGCCACTGGCGCACCGGATCTTCCATCAGGGTGCGGCCGCTGAACCAGTAGAAATAGAAGCAGAACGCGCCGATGCCGTGCTCGGCCGCAAGTTGCGCCTGGTCACGCATTACCTGCCGGTTGCGCAGATCGTAGAAGCCCAGGTCCGCCGGCAGGCGTGGTTGCACGTGCCCTTCAAACTGCGGCAGTGCACGCGTGACGTTGCGCCATTCGGTGAAGCCCTTGCCCCACCACGCGTCATTCTCGGGGAAGGTATGGAACTGCGGCAGGTAGAAGGCGACCAGCGTGGCCGGCAGCGTGGAAGGCAGTGCCTGCGACAGCTGCGGGCGGTATCCGATGGCCGCCTCGTCGGCCCGCCAGCGCAGTTGCGCGTTGGCCGGCGCACCCTCGGCATCGCGCTGGCCCCGCGGTGGCGGCGGCACCCAATCGGCATGCCGGGCCAGCAGCCGCGCGCGCAACCGGTCGCGCTGTGCCTGTGGCAGCGGCAGCGCCCGGAACGCGGCGCGCAGCAGCGGGAACAGTGTCTGGCGCAGGCTCATCGGGGGTGGCACCAGGACGGCAGGCGGAACACGGGGATCGGCATCGGGGCAACGGTCATGCGGGCATTTTCAGCGCTGGCGGCCGTGACGGCAAACACCGGCATGCTAGCGTGTGGCCATGCTCTTCCCCCACCACCTGCCCGATGCCGATGTCCAGCACCTGCCGGGCTGGCTGGCCGCTGCCCGGGCCGATGCCCTGATGGCTGGGCTGCAGGCCGACGTGCCCTGGGAGGTGCATCGCATCCGCATGTTCGGCCACTGGGTGGACTCGCCACGGTTGAGCTGCTGGATCGGCGACCCACAGGCCCGCTATCGCTACTCCGGCGCCGACTTCGTGCCGCAGCCGTGGCCGCCTGCGCTGCAGGCTCTGCGTGAGCAGCTGCAGGCCGACGGTGTCGGCCGCTTCAACAGCGTGCTGCTGAACCGCTACCGCAGTGGCGGCGATTACATGGGCTGGCACAGTGACGACGAACCGGAGCTGGGGCCGGCACCGGTGATCGCCTCGCTGACCCTCGGTGCGGCACGGCGCTTCCTGTTGCGCCGGCGCGATGATCCGGCGCGCAAGGCCGAATTCGTGCTGGGCCACGGCGACCTGCTGGTGATGGCCGGGCCGACCCAGCGCTATTACCAGCATGCGCTGCCGAAGATGGCGCGGGTGCAGGGCGAGCGCATCAACCTGACGTTCCGCTGGATCACGCCGCGCGGGTGAGGGCGGGGTCAGTGCAGATGGGGTCAGAGCCCTTTCGCGGTGCGAAAGGGATCCGACCCCGCTGCGCTTCAGCGCTTGCTGCCGGCGTCCGCCTGGCCGCTGGTCAGGGTCCAGCCAACCACGTCCTGCGCCAGCTGCTGCAGGCCGCGTTCGAAGGCGGCGGTCACCGCCGGCACGTCCGTGCTGCCGACCGGTTGTGCCTGACGGAACGTGCGGTCGGCGACCACACGCTGGTCGGCCACGTGGATCAGCTTGGCGTTGAGCTCGATCACCACCGTCGGCGTCGCCTGGCCCTGGTAGTCCGATTCGAAGCGGCGCACGTCGGTGGACAGCTTGTAGTCGGCACGGATGCCGGCAGCGCTGCGGGCCACCCCGCCGATGCGGCCGGAGTCCTCGAAGCCGCGCAGCAGGGTGTCTTCGATCATGTCGGTGGCCGGCTGCGCCCAGCTGGCACCCTTGTAGATCTCCAGCTGCGAAGGCGTCGGCCGCACATTGATGCGCGGGCTGTCGACCATGCGTGCGGCGCTGGGCTTGGCCAGCACCAGCTGCCAGCTGGCCTGCGGCCACGACGGATCGGCCTTGACCTGCACGGCCGGCGAGTACAGCGTCACCGCCGTTTTCTCGCTGCTGCCCAGGATGGAGCAGCCACCCAGCAGGGCGACCATCGAAGCGGCCAGCAGCAGGCGCGGAAGCGGCATCGGGTTCATTTGGGTTCGAACTCCTTCGGTGCGTCGCGGCCCAGCAGGTAGCGCGCGGGGTTGTTCTCGAGGCGGTCGCTGACCCGGCGCAGGTCGCGGATCAGGCCGCGCAGTTCGGTCAGCGTCGGGCCCAGCTGGCCCAGGCCATCGTTGGCGAAGCTGTTGATGGCCGCGCGGTTCTCGCCCAGGATCGAATCGGCGTTGCCGGCCGCCGAATCGAGCTTGGCCAGGGTCGCGTCGAGCTTGTCGATGATGCCCGGCAGCTGCTGCACCAGGTTCTTGTCCAGGCGCTCGATGGTGCCGTTGGTTGTCTTCAGCGTGGTATCGAGGCTGCGCGCGGCATCACGCGCGCTGAGCAGCAGCGCCTGGGTGCCCTGGTCGCGGTCGGCCAGGCCCCCACTGATGGTTTCCAGGTTGGCCAGGGTGGCGTTGATCGAGGCCACGTTGCGGTCGCTGAGAATCTGGTCCATGCGCTCGACGATGCGGTTGGCCACATCGGTGATGTTCTGCAGCGCGGAGGGCGTGGTCGGGATGATCGGTGCCGGGTCCTTGTTGACCGTGGTCAGCGCCGGCGACTGCGGCGTGCCGCCACTGAGCTGGATGATCGACGGCCCGGTCAGGCTGGTGATCGCCAGCTTGGCGCGGGTATCGGTCTTGACCGGCGTGGTCGAATTGAGGCGGATGCGCGCAACCACCTGGCGCGGGTCATCGGGGACCAGATTCAGCTCGGTGATCGAGCCGACCGCGATGCCGTTGTACTGCACCGGGCTGCCGACCGACAGGCCGGTCACCGCCTCGCGGAACACCACGCGGTATTCCTGCCAGGTGCGGTCGGACGAATACTTGGCCGCCCACAGGCCGAAGGCCAGCAGGGCCAGGCCGGTGATCAGGGTGAACGCGCCGATCAGCACGTAGTTGGCTTTGGTTTCCATGGCTCAGGCACTCTCGATCTGTTCGCCGCGCGCGGCACGCGCACGCGGTCCGTGGAAGTATTCCTGGATCCACGGATGATCCAGTTTCTCGATGTCCGGCAACGGCGCGTTGGCGACCACCTTGCGGTCAGCCAGCACGGCGACGCGGTCGCAGATGGCGTACAGCGTGTCCAGGTCATGGGTGATCAGGAACACGGTCAGCCCCAGCGCTTCCTGCAGGGTCTTGATCAGGCGGTCGAACGCCGCCGCACCGATCGGGTCCAGGCCGGCGGTGGGTTCATCCAGGAACAGCAGCGGTGGGTCCAGTGCCAGCGCACGGGCCAGCCCGGCGCGCTTGCGCATGCCGCCGGACAGCTGCGAGGGCAGCTTGTTGATCGCATCGGCCGGCAGGCCCGCCAGCTTCACCTTCAGCAGCGCCAGTTCGTAGTGCCAGCGCTCGGGCAGCTCGCGGTGGTGCTCCTTCAGCGGCACCTGCACGTTCTCGCCCACGGTCAGCGAGGAGAACAGGGCGCCGTCCTGGAACAGCACGCCGGTATTGCGCTCGATGTGCAGGCGGCTTTCGGCATCGTCGGCACGCGCGTCGCGGCCGAGCACTTCGATCTGCCCCGCATCGGGTGTACGCAGGCCGAGGATGGAGCGCATCAGCACCGACTTGCCGGTACCCGAACCCCCGACCACGCCGAGGATTTCGCCACGGCGCACGTCCAGGTCCAGGTCTTCGTGCACGGTCTGGCTGCCGAAGCGGTTGACCAGCCCGCGCACGCGGATGGCCAGCTCATGGCCGTCGCCATCGCGCATGTCGAGGGTTTCGTTGGCAGGCGATAGGGTCATCTCACCAGTCCATGTGCATGAACCACAACGCCGCGAAGGCGTCGATGATGATCACCAGCGAGATGGTCTGCACCACGCTGGAGGTGGTGCGTTCGCCCACCGACTGCGCGGTGCCTTCCACCTTCAGCCCTTCCAGGCAGCCGATCAGGCCGATCACCAGCGCGAACACCGGCGCCTTGGACAGGCCGACCAGCATGTGCCGCACTTCCATCGTCTCGTGCATGCGCGCGATGTACATCTGTGGCGGAATATCCAGGTCGAACGCACCCACGGTGATGCCACCGGCCAGGCCGGCGATCATCGCGATGAAGGTCAGCAGCGGCAGCGTGACCAGCAATGCCAGCAGGCGCGGCAGCACCAGCAGATCGACCGGGTCCAGCCCCAGCGTGCGCATCGCATCGATCTCCTCGCGTGCCTTCATCGCACCGATCTGCGCGGTGAACGCACTGGCGGTGCGGCCGGCCAGCACGATCGCGGTCAGCAGCACGGCGAACTCGCGCAGGAAGGCGATGTTGACCAGCTCGACCACGTAGATCTCGGCGCCGAAGTCGCGCAGGATGGTCGAGCCGAGGAAGGCGATGACCGCGCCGACCAGGTAGGACAGCAGCGCCACCAGTGGCACCGCATCCAGGCCCACCTGTTCCATCTGGTGCACGGTGGCGGTGAGCCGGAACCGGCGCGGTTCCTTGACCAGGCGTGCGGCCTTGACCAGGTTCTCGCCGAGGAAGCTGCACAACGCCTTGATGTTGTGGCCGGTGGCATGCACGCTGACACCCAGGCGCTCCAGCGCGGCCAGCACGCCGAAATCGCGCTTGGGCTTGGGCCGGTCATCGGCCACTTCCTCGATGGTGCACACCAGCGCCTGATGATCCGGACGGAACTGCAGGGCCTCTTCGCCCAGGTCGGCGCGGTGGGCCACACGCAGCACCTGCAGCACGCCGGCCGAGTCCAGCTGTTCGATGCCCGTGGCATCGATGCCGGTCAGCTTGTCGGGAACGCCATGCAGGACCTCGGCCGCGGCCAGCGCGGTCTTCAAGGTCCAGGTGCCGGACAGGTGGATCAGGCCCGGGTCATGGGCGTCCTGCTCGAGCTGGGGGCGTGGTTCGGGGTCACGTGGGCCATTCGGATCGCAGCATAACCGTTCTGTAGCGGACGTCGGGTCGAACCCGGCTGAATTTATCCGGCAGGGCCCGGCGTAGGTAATACTACGGCGCATGTCCGCAGACGCTCACACGATCCCCACGCCCCAGGCCACCTACGCACAGCGCGTGGCCTTCGTTTCCGAGATCGCCGGACGCCTGCACAGCTATGGCACCACGGCCCAGCGCCTGGAAGCGGCGGTGGTGGCACTGGCACGCCAGCTCGATCTGGATTGTGAACCGTGGTCGAATCCCACCGGTATCATCCTCAGCTTCAGCGACCCGGCACAGGCGATCGGTTCCAGCGACATCACCCGCGTGATCCGCCTGGCGCCCGGTGAGAACGACCTGCACAAGCTCAGCGTGGCCGACCACATTGCCGAGGAAGTGTCCAACGGCCGGATGAGCATCGCCCAGGGTCACACCGCGCTGCGCCAGCTGGACAAGGACCCGGGACGGCGCGGCAAGCTGCGCACCATCCTGTCCTTCAGCCTGGGCGCGGCCGGCGTGGCCGGCATGTGGAAGCTGCCGTGGCTGGACATCGCCACCGCCGGTGTCATCGGCCTGATGATCGGCCTGCTCGGCATGGTCACCGACCGTCGCCCGGCCACCCGCGAGGCGGCCGAGGCGCTGGCTGCGCTGCTGGCGGGCATGGTCGCCACGCTGGTGGCCTCCTTCATCGGTGCGCTCAACCTCAACACCGTGATCATCGCTTCGCTGGTGGTGCTGCTGCCCGGCATGTCGCTGACCAATGCGGTCAACGAACTGGCCAGCCAGCATTGGGTATCGGGCACGGCGCGCTTTGCCGGCGCGCTGACCACCATCATGAAGCTCAGCGTCGGCGCGATGATCGCGGTGACCCTGGCCGATGTGCTCGGCCTGGACCCGGTGATCCGCGCCGCGCGGCCGCAGGGGCCATGGGTGGAGTGGGGCTCGCTGCTGACCGCGGCATTCGCCTTTGCGATGCTGTTCAAGGCCAACCGTCGCGACTATCCATGGGTGATCGCCGCGTCGGTGGCCGGCTATGCCATCTCCAAGTTCGGTGGCCATGCCTGGGGTGCACCGGCCGGCATCTTCCTGTCGGCGATGCTGTTGACCGCCGGCGGCAATCTGTTCGGCCGCCTGGTCGGGCGCCCCGGCGCGATCATCCGCCTGCCGGGCATCATCATGATGGTGCCCGGCAGCACCAGCCTGCGCGGCGTGCTGACCCTGGTCCAGCAGCAGGACGTGGGCGCCGGGCAAAGCGTGTTCCTCACCGTGCTCAACGTGGTGATGGCGCTGGTGGCCGGCCTGCTGTTCGGCAACCTGCTGATGCCGGCCCGCAAAACCCTGTAGGTGTGGACCGTTGGTCCACACACCGGGAATGAAAAACGCCGGCTTTCGCCGGCGTTTTTCATTGCATCCCGATCCGGCCTCAGGCCTTCTTGATCAGGAAATCTTCCGGCTTCTTGTTGCCCTTGGCGGTCAGCTCGGCCATCCAGCGCGGCTGCTTGCCACGGCCGGTCCAGGTTTCCTTCGGGTTGGCCGGGTTGCGGTACTTCGGCGCCACCTTGCCCAGCTTGCGGCCGGCGGTCTTGGACGGCGCCTTGGCGGCCTTGGCCACCTTGCGCGCGCGCGGTGCCGGGGCGTCGCCGAACAGTTCCTCGATCGTGTAACCCTCGGTCTTGGCCAGCTTGGTCAGCTGGGCGCGAACCTTGGTGATCGGCCGGCGCTTGGCAACGATGGTCTGCTGCTTCTTCGCGGTGCGGATCAGGGCGCCCAGCTCGCGTGCCGACAGGCCGGTCAGGTCAATGCTCATTTACGGTTACTCCAGAAACTAATGTGTGGACGGGACGAGCCAGTCCATGGCGTCGCGGGACAGAATAGAGATGAATTATTCCAAGCACAAATACTGCCGGGACAGGTCTTGGCGAGCTGCCGGCTGCAACGCGGGCATTTTGACCGGATTATGTCTGCTGCCATATTCCGGCGGGCCGATCACCGGCAAAAAAGACCGGGGCATGCCCCGGTCCTGTGTGCCGATCAACCCTGCAGGCGCTGCAGCAGGGAGGCCTTGTCCAGGCTCTCGGCTTCGCTGGCACGGCGCGAACGGTACTCGTAGGTGCCCGCGGCCAGGCCACGTTCGCTGACCACCACGCGGTGCGGAATACCGATCAGTTCCATGTCGGCGAACATCGCGCCCGGGCGCAGGCCACGGTCATCGAGCGCCGCATCCAGGCCGGCGTCGCGCAGTTCCTGCAACAGGCTGGCCGCCGCTTCGGCCACCGCAGCGTCACCCTTCGGGTTGATCACGCACACCACCACCTGCCACGGCGCCATCGCGTCCGGCCAGATGATGCCGGCATCGTCATGGTTCTGTTCAATTGCGGCAGCCACCACGCGCGAGATGCCGATGCCATAGCACCCCATCGCCATCACTGCGGCCTTGCCGTTCTCGTCCAGCACGGTGGCGTCGAGTGCTTCGGCGTACTTGCGGCCAAGCTGGAACACGTGGCCGACTTCGATGCCGCGGGCGATCTTCAGCTCGCCACCATCCAGTGCCCGGTCACCGGCACGCACGTTGCGGATGTCGGCCACTTCCGGTTCCGGCAGATCGCGGCCCCAGTTGACGCCGGCCAGGTGGAAGCCGGCTTCGTTGGCGCCGACGACGAAGTCGGACATCGCCGCCACTTCGCGATCGGCGACCACGCGGATGGCCTTGGCCGGGGCGACCGGGCCGAGGAAGCCGGGCACGCTGCCCAGGTACTCGGCGATCTCCGCTTCGCTGGCGAAGCGCTGTTCGTCCAGGCCGGCCACCTTGGCCAGCTTGATCTCGTTGACCTCATGGTCGCCGCGCACCAGCACCAGCACGAACTGCTGCGCCTGGCCTTCGCCGGCGACCAGCGCCACCGACTTCACGGTGCGCTGCAGGTCGATGCCGAGCAGGGCGGCGACGTCCTCGCAGGTCTTCTGGGTGGGCGTGTCGAGCTTGCGCATCGCTTCGGTGGCGGCCGCACGCGGCGCCGGATCGGCCGCGATCGCCGCCTCCATGTTGGCCGCGTAGTCCGAGCCGGTGGAGAACACCAGCGCGTCTTCGCCGGAATCGGCGATCACGTGGAATTCCTGCGAGGCATCGCCGCCGATCGCGCCGGAGTCGGCCTGCACCATGCGGAAGTCCAGGCCGAGGCGGGTGAAGATGCGGCTGTAGGCCGACTTCATGTTTTCGTATTCGCGCACCAGGCATTCATCGTGCAGGTGGAACGAATAGGCGTCCTTCATCAGGAACTCGCGCGAACGCATCACGCCGAAGCGCGGGCGGATCTCGTCGCGGAACTTGGTCTGCACCTGGTAGAAATTCACCGGCAGCTGCTTGTAGCTGGACAGCTCGCTGCGCGCGAAGTCGCAGGCGGCTTCCTCGGCGGTCGGGCTGTAGCAGAACACCTGGTCCTTGCGGTCCTTGATCTTCAGCAGCTGCGGGCCGAACTTCTGCCAGCGCCCGGTCTGCTCCCACAGTTCCTTCGGCTGGATGGTGGGGATCTGGAATTCCACCGCGCCGGCACGGTCCATTTCCTCGCGCACGATACGTTCGACCTTGCGCAGCACGCGCAGGCCCAGCGGCGACCAGGTGTACAGGCCGGAGGCGAGCTTGCGGATCATCCCCGCGCGCAGCATCAGCCGGTGGCTGGTCAGCTCGGCGTCGCTGGGGGTTTCCTTGGTGGTGTGCAGGTGGAACTGGGAGAGGCGCATCGTCGGCTTCGGATAACGGCAGAGACGCCTATTCTGCCAGCCCGGCCGGGGTGGGGGTACTGGCAGGGCTGCGCCCTGCACCCGCCTCAAGCAACGTCAACTGCAACAGCCGAAGCAACGGCAAAGGCGGGCTTCCCGTGGGATGGCGGGGTGGGTCCGGTTGCGGGGGACGCCGTAAACCCGTCCGTGGGGGCTTGGCCGCGGCATCCATGCCGCGGACACCCCCGCAACCGGACCCACCCCGCCTTCGACAGTTTCCTGCGATTTGTTGGGCATGCCATTGGGGTCAGATCCGTTTTCCGCCGGAAAACGGATCTGACCCCGGATTCAATTCGATCTCTGACAGATTTCATCCACGCATGGCGTGGATCTACCGCCGTCACCTGGAACCTGTCGAAGGCGGGGCGGTGTCGGATTGCGGGGTGTCCGCGGCATGGATGCCGCGGCCAAGCCCCCAGGGATGGGTTTACGGCGTCCCCGCAATACGACACCGCCCCGCCAAACCCGCAGAAAGCCCAGAGCCGGCTGTTGCCGTTGCTGTTGCTGCTGAGGTTGCCGGCCAGCGGCCGGCACTACCGCAGGTGCAGGGCTGCAAGCCCTGCCGATACCCTCACTCCGCCGGGCAGTACGCCTTGATCGCCGCTTCCGCCAACCCCTTCTGCGCGCTGCGCTGTTCCGGGGTCAACGCGGTATCGGGCTTGCCGTCGCCATCGGTGTCGTGCATCACCTGGCCGGTGCCTTCCAGCAGGGCCAGGTTGGCGCGGGCGGTACTGCACGGCTCGGGCACCGTCGCAGCCGGAGCCTCGGCGCTGGCCGCAGCCTGGGGGCTGCGGGCCTGCTCGCGGGTCTCATACTTCCTGCCCGCCGGAGGGGTCTCCGAGTACTGCGTAACGCCATTGGCGTCCTTCCACTTGTACACCGGGCCGGCCACGGCGTTGGCACTGGCCAACAGCAGCAGGCATCCAAGGCTGGACAGGGCACGCATGGCAAACTCCGCAGAATGGGCGTAGAACGCCGATTGCAGCATTGGCGCCGACGGCTGGCAAGTCGATTAAACTGGATTCCATGGACCCGATCACACCGCCGCCGCGCTCGCGCACGATTTACCTGCTGCCCAACCTGTTCACCACGGCCGGCCTGTTCGCGGGCTTCTACGCGATCATCGCTGCCGCCAACGGCGATTTCGTCAACGCCAGCATTGCGGTGTTCGTGGCCGCAGTGATGGATGGGCTGGACGGGCGCGTGGCGCGCCTGACCGGTACCAGCAGCGAGTTCGGCGTGCAGTACGACTCACTGGCCGACCTGGTCAGCTTTGGCATGGCGCCGGCGCTGGTGATGTATCACTGGTCGCTGTCGTGGCTGAAGTTCGATGACCCGCTGCTGGGCCGCGTCGGCTGGGCGGTGGCATTCCTGTATGCCGCGTGCGCGGCCCTGCGCCTGGCCCGCTTCAACACCCAGGTGGCGGTGGTCGACAAGCGCTGGTTCGTCGGCCTGGCCAGCCCGGCCGCGGCCGGCCTGATGATGTCCTTTGTCTGGGCCTTCGCCGACGGCAATCTGGGCTGGGATGGCAATCAGCTGCGCTACGTCGCACTGGCGGTGACCCTGGTCGCCGCGCTGCTGATGGTCAGCCGTATCCGCTTCTGGAGCTTCAAGGGCGGTGCCGCCAAGGACGGCCGTGCTGACCGTGTGCCGTTCCTGGTGCTGGCGCTGGTGCCGGTGGCCATCGCCATCGCGGTGATCGACCTGCCGCGCGTGCTGTTCGCGGTCGGCATCCTGTACGCCCTGTCCGGCCCGGTGATGTGGGCCGTACAACGCCTGCGCAAGAAGTCCGAGGCCGCGTGAGCCAGGACCTGCCCGTGCTGTGGTCGCCGGCCCAGCAGGCCTGGCTGCAGGCCATGGGCTACACCGTCTATCACGACGGCCAGCTGGCTGCCGAGCTGGATGCCGCGCTGCAGCTGAGCGTGGCCAACGCCGAAGCCCGTGCCGCGCCGCCGGCCGGGCCCGCTCACGTGGACGCCGCCGCGAACGAACGCCATGGCGGCGCCGAAGCTGTGGCGCGCCCGGAACGCCCGGCACCGTCACGTCGCGAACCTCCGGTCACCGCACCGGATACCGCACCGGCTTCGGCACGTCCGTTGCCCAGCGGCAACGCCCGGCAACCGGTGGTGCGCCTGCCGGACCGGCTGCAGATCGCCTTGCTGCGTGCGTCGGGCTGCAACCCGAACGACCCGGCCACCCAGGCGCTGATGGACAGTTGGCCGCTGGACCAGCTGCGCGACGATCCGGCCGCCAAGCGCGCGCTGTGGCCGCAGCTGCGTGCCCTGCGCAAGCGGGGTGCCGCATGAGTGCGGTCAGCCAGCCGGGGCCGGTGCGCCTGCGCGCGCTGCGCGAGAGCGATCTCAATGCGGTGATGGCGATCGAGCTGCGTGGCTATCCGTTTCCGTGGACCCGCGGCATCTTCATCGACTGCCTGCGCGCCGGCTACCCCGGCCTGGCGATGGAGCGCGACGGTCAGCTGATCGGCTACGGCGTGCTCAGCCTCGCCGCCGATGAGGCGCACGTGCTGAACATCTGCATCGATCCGCTGGCGCAATCGCGTGGCCTGGGCCGCCAGCTGCTGCGCGCGCTGGTCCAGCTGGCCCGTGATCGGGGCGCGCAGCGGGTGTTCCTTGAGGTGCGCCCGTCGAACACGCCGGCATTGGCGCTGTACCACAGCGAAGGCTTCAACGAGATCGGCCGCCGGCCGCGCTATTACCCGGCCGCACAGGGGCGGGAGGATGCGGTGGTGATGGCCATCGAACTGGTCGACGGCGACCTGCAGGCGATGCCGCCGCTGTAACGGGGAAGGGTTGCCGGCCAGCGGCCGGCACTACCTCTACGCCAACCGCAAGGCCAGCACCCCACCGACGATGAGCGACGCTGCCAGCCAGCGCGCGCGCGGTATGCGTTCGCGCAGCAGGAACACCGAGATCAGCAGCGCGAACAGGATCGAGGATTCGCGCAGCGCCGAGACCATGGCCACCGGTGCCTGGGTCATGGCCCACAAGGCCATCGCATAGGAGGCCGTGGTGCCGACGCCACCGGCCAGTCCCAGCGGCCAATGCTGCCGCGCATAGTCCAGCACCGCGCCGCCGCGCGTGTACAACGCCCACAGCGGCAGCGGAATGCCCGACAGCAGGAACAGCCACAGCGTGTAGCTGAGCGCGTTGCCAGACTGGCGTGCGCCCTGCGCATCGACCAGGGTGTAGGTGGCGATCATCGCGGCGGTCAGCAGCGGCAGGCGCAGTTGGCCGCCGCGTGCACCCAGTGCCATGCACAGGATGCCGGTACCGACCAGCAGCACGCCCAGCCAGGCCGCCGGTGGCAGCCGTTCGCCGAGCAGGGTGCCCGCCAGCGCGACCAGGATCGGCGCACTGCCACGCATCAGCGGATAGGCCAGGCTCATATCGACCTGCTGATAGCAACGTGCGACCAGGCCGTAGTAGGTCACCTGCAGCAGCACCGATGCGCCCAGCCAGGGCCAGCTGTGCGCGGCGGGAAAAGGCAGGAAGGGCAGGGCGGCGGCCGACAGCAGCGCGGCGCTGCCGGTAACCAGCACGGTGCCGAGGAACTTGTCCGGCCCGCGCTTGACGATCGCATTCCAGCTGGCATGCAGTGCCGCCGCGGCGAGAACCAGCAGGAAGATCGAAAGAGGCATCGGGCGATGATGCCATGCGGGCGAAATGGAAACGCCGGGCATCGCCCGGCGTTTCTTGAAACGATGTGCCAACCAAGGTTGGCAGCTACCACTGCAGAACGGGTAGCGCCGGGTCATGCCCGGCGTGCGTATGCCCGCGTGGCGTTACAGCTTCGCGCGCTGCTCGCGCAGGCCGGCCAGCTGGGTGTTCCAGTCGGCCAGGCGCACACGCTCCTGCTCGACCACGGCCGGCGGCACCTTGTCGGTGAACCTGGCCAGCTTGGTCTCGCTCTTCTCCTTTTCTGCTTCGACGCGGGCGATTTCCTTGTCCAGGCGCACGCGCTCGGCATCGAGATCGACCAGGCCTTCCAGCGGCACCAGCAGCTTCAGCTCACCGACGATGGCCGCAGCGGCCGGCGGTGCGCTTTCACCCTCGGCCAGCCACTGGATGCTGTCCAGCTTCAGCAGGAACGACAGCGAGGCACGGAAGCGTTCGATGCGCACGCGGTCCTGTGCCAGCCCGGCCTGCAGGCGCAGCGGCACCAGCTTGGACGGGGCGACATTCAGCTCGCTGCGCACGCGCCGCACCGCGCTGATCACCGCCTTCAGCCACTCCACGTCGGCCTCGGCCTGGGCGAAATCGCCTTCGAACTCGGCGGCGGTCGGGTATGGGCGCAGCGACAGCGTGGTTTCGGCCAGGCCCAGACGCGGCGCCAGCTGCTGCCACAGCTGTTCGGTGATGAACGGGGTCAGCGGATGCAGCAGGCGCAGCAGTGCTTCAAGCACGTACAGCAGGGTGTGGCGGGTGCTCTCGGCGTCGGCGGCGTCGGCACCGTTCAATGCCGGCTTGCTCAGTTCCAGGAACCAGTCGCAGAACTCGTTCCAGGCGAACTCGTACAGGCACTGCGCCAGCAGGTCGAAGCGGTAGTTGGCGTAGTGGCCCTGTGCTTCGGCCGACACCGCCGCCAGGCGCGACAGGATCCAGCGCTCGGCGTCGGTGCGCGGCGTGGGCACGCCGGTGAACGCGGCGCCCTCGGTGTTCATCAGGGCGAAGCGGCTGGCGTTCCACAGCTTGTTGCAGAAGTTCTTGTAGCCTTCCGCGCGGTTCATGTCGAACTTGATGTCGCGGCCGTGGGTGGCCAGCGCGGCGATGGTGAAGCGCAGCGCATCGGCACCGTGGGCAGCAATGCCGTCCGGGAACTCCTTGCGGGTGGCCTTCTCGATCTTCTCCACCATCTTCGGCTGCATCAGGCCGCCGGTGCGCTTGGCGACCAGATCGTCGATGCTGATGCCATCGATGATGTCCAGCGGGTCGAGCACGTTGCCCTTGCTCTTGGACATCTTCTGGCCCTGGCCGTCGCGGATCAGGCCGGTGAAGTAGACGTCCTTGAACGGGATCTTCCCGACCAGGTTGTCGGTGGCCATGATCATGCGCGCCACCCAGAAGAAGATGATGTCGAAGCCGGTGATCAGCACCGACGACGGCAGGTAGCGGTCGAAGCCACGCTCGGCCATGGCCTGCTCATTCGGCCAGCCCAGGGTGGAGAACGGCCACAGCTGCGAGGAGAACCAGGTCTCCAGCACGTCGCTTTCCTGGTTCAGCACCACGTCGCTGCCGAGGTTGTGCTTGGCGCGCACTTCGTCTTCGCTGCGACCGACGTAGCAGCTGCCGGTGGCGGCGTCGAACCACGCCGGAATGCGATGGCCCCACCACAGCTGGCGGCTGATGCACCAGTCCTGGATGTTGTTCATCCAGTGGCGGTAGGTGTTGATCCAGTTCGGCGGCACGAAGGCGATGGTTCCGTCTTCGACCAGTTCCAGGCCACGCTTGGCCAGGTCGTCCATCTTCACGAACCACTGGTCGGTCAGGTACGGCTCGATCACCTGGCCGGTACGGTCGCCGCGCGGCACCTGCAGCTTGTGCGCGCGGGTCTCGACCAGGATGCCCAGGTCTTCCAGCTCGGCCAGCACCGCCTTGCGCGCGGCGTAGCGGTCCAGGCCCTGGAAGCGCTCCGGCGCGTTTTCGTTCAGCGCGGCCACCGGGGTGAACAGGTTGATCATCGGCAGGCTGTGGCGCACGCCGACTTCGTAGTCGTTGAAATCGTGCGCCGGGGTGACCTTGACCACGCCGGTGCCGAACGCACGGTCCACGTAGTCGTCGGCGATCACCGGCACGCGGCGGCCGGTCAACGGCAGCACCACCTGCTTGCCGATCAGGTGCGCATAGCGCTCGTCTTCGGGATGCACCATCACCGCGGTATCACCCAGCAGGGTTTCCGGGCGGGTGGTGGCAACGACCAGGTAGTCGCGGGTTTCGCGCAGGGTTTCCACGCCGTCGGCATCGCGCTCGACGTGCTCGTAGCTCAGGCCGTCATCGAGCGTGTAGGCGATCGACCACAGGAAGCCGTCTTCCTCGGCGCTCTCCACTTCCAGGTCGGAGATGGCGGTCTTCAGCACCGGGTCCCAGTTGACCAGGCGCTGGCCACGGTAGATCAGGCCCTGCTCGTACCAACGCACGAAGGCTTCGTTGACCGCCGCCGACGGCTGCGGATCCATGGTGAAGGTGCTGCGCGACCAGTCGGCGGAGGTGCCAAGGCGGCGCATCTGGCGTTCGATGGTGTCGCCGGACTGCTGCTTCCACTCCCAGACCTTGCCGATGAAGCCCTCGCGGCCCAGCGAATCACGGGTCTCGCCCTTGCCTTCCAGCGCCAGGTTGCGGCTGACCACCATTTCGGTGGCGATGCCGGCGTGGTCGGTACCGACCTGCCACAGCGTGTCGTAGCCGCGCATGCGGTGGTAGCGCACCAGCGCATCCATCAGGGTCTGCTGGAAGGCGTGGCCCATGTGCAGGGTGCCGGTCACGTTCGGCGGCGGCAGCAGGATGGTGTACGGCTCGCCCGTGCCGGACGGCTTGAAGTGGCCGGCCTTCTCCCAGGCCTCGTAGAGGTCGGTCTCGAAGGACTTCGGGTCGTAGCTGGAGGCGAGTTGGGTCATGCGGGGGAACCGGTAATCAAGGCGGAAGGGAGATCAGCGCGACCCGAGGGCGCGCCGGATCTTCTGGTCGGTGTGGTACTGGCTGACCGCATAGGCGGCCCAGATGGCGGCGGGCAGCCAGCCGATCAGGGTGATCTGCAGGATCAGACAGACGATCCCGGCCAGCGGTCGGCCGATGGTGAAGAAGGACAGCCAGGGAAGAATCAGGGCGATCAGCAGGCGCATCAAGGGGTCCTCGCAGGGCTTACATGTCGTGCTTGTTCAGGTCGTAGCCGGCGGCCTTGTACTGGCGCCAGCGCTCGCGCAGCGGTTCGCGCGCTTCCGGATCGGCCGGGACCACTTCCAGCACGCGCTCGCACTGGCCCAGCCAGGGCTCATCGCGCAGGTTGATCACCAGCGGACGTGCCGGCGCATCGGTGCCGGGTACGGCGATCAGCACCAGCGCCTCTTCCTCGTCCATGTCTTCGCCGGCGATCTGGTGCGGGATGTAGGCATCGTTGTCGAACGCCCACAGCAGCTCGTCCAGCTCTTCGGCCTGGGCCTGGTCGCGGGCCAGCACCAGGGTGAACAGCCCGGCGTCGTTGGCCTTGCGCGCCAGCTCGCAGACCAGGCGCAACGGCTCGGTCAGGAAGCGGGGCTTGGCGATCAGGTAGAAGTCGGCGCGGGGCATGGCAGGGTCCGGGTCAGGCAGGGGCCCGGTCGTGCCGGGCGAGGCCCTGGCCGGCGGTTGCCGGCCAGGGTCGGGTACGGCATCAGGCGCGGGCGGCCTGGTCCAGCAGCCACTGGCTCAGCAGGCCGACCGGGCGGCCGGTGGCCATGCCACGCTTGCCTTCATCGCTGGCCACGCCGGCAATGTCCAGGTGCGCCCAGCGCTGGCCTTCGGCAAAGCGCGACAGGAAGCAGCCGGCGGTGATCGCACCAGCCCAGCGGCCGCCGATGTTGTAGACGTCGGCGAAGCTCGAATCCAGCATCGGCTGGTACTCGTCCCACAGCGGCAGGCGCCAGGCGCGGTCGAACACGTGCTCGCCGGCGGCCAGCAGCTCGTTGGCCAGGTCGTCGTGCTTGCTCATCAGGCCGGCGGTCTGGTGGCCGAGGGCGACCATGCAGGCACCGGTCAGGGTGGCCACGTCGACCAGGGCCTGCGGCTCGAAGCGCTGCGCGTAGGTCAGCGCGTCGCACAGGATCAGGCGGCCTTCGGCGTCGGTGTTGCCCACTTCGATGGTCTTGCCCGACATCGAGGTGATCACGTCGGACGGACGATAGGCGTTGCCATCGATGGCGTTTTCCACCGCCGGGACCACCACGACGAGGTTCAGCGGCAGCTTGGCCTTGACCGCAGCGACGAAGGTGCCGATGACGTTGGCGCCACCGCACATGTCGTACTTCATCTCTTCGATGCCGCCCTGGGTCTTCAGGTTGACGCCACCGGTATCGAAGGTGATGCCCTTGCCGACCAGCACATAGGGCTTGGCGTCGCCCGCACCGGTCCACTTCAGCACCACCAGGCGCGGGCGGTTGGCCGAGCCACGGGCCACGGCCAGCAGCGAGCCCATGCCCAGCGCTTCCATCTGGTGCTCGTCGAGGATCTCGGCTTCGGCACCCTCGTGCTCGCCGGCGAACTTCACGCCCACCTCGGCCAGGTAGGCCGGGGTGCAGTAGTTCGGCGGCAGGTTGCCCAGCTCGCGGGCGAACTCGACACCGGCGGCGATGGCCTGGCCCTGGGCCAGCGCCTGCGCGTCGTCACCGGCGATGGCCAGCTGGGTCAGGCCGGCGTCGTCGGCCTTCTTCTTGCCCAGGGTGGCGGTGTAGCGGTAGGCGGCGTGATCGGCGGCGATCACCGCCTGGCGGATGGCCCAGGCCGCGTCGCGGTCCTTGATCGCCACCTCGGACAGGGTGAACAGCGCGCTGCGGGTGGCGCCGGCCTTCAGCGCGCGCACGGCGTCGCCCACGGCCTTCAGGTACTGCGGCACGCCGAAGCGGGCGGCGTCGCCCAGGCCGACCACCAGCACGCGCGCGGCGCTCACGCCCGGCAGGTCGTGCAGCAGAGTGGTGGCGCCGGTCTTGCCGGACAGGTCGCCACGCTGGGCCAGGGCGGCCAGGCGGCCACCGCTGGCGGCGTCCAGGGCCTGCGCGGCCGGGGTCAGGGTATGGTCGGCGTACGCGCCGACCACCAGGCAGTCAACGCTGGCGGCGGCCGGAGCGAGGTGGTTCAGGGTGAATTCGAGGGCCATTGAGCAGATTCCATTGGCGAGTCCGTACAATCGCAGGCCGTTTACGCCCAGACAGTAGACTGGGCGGCACCGCGAACGAACCCCAGAGTTTAAACCACCGCCCCATGCTGAAGCTCGACCGATACCTGCTGGGCGATTTCGTCCAGAGTTTCCTGGCTACCCTGATCGTCCTGCTGGTGGTCAGCGTGGGCGGCGTGCTGGTGGACATCCTCGGCAACATCGCCGACGGGCGCCTGCCGGCCAAGCTGCTGTTCTCGCAGCTGGGCCTGCAGTTCATCGCCTACCTGCCGCTGATCCTGCCGCTGGCGCTGATGCTGGGCCTGCTGCTGGCGATCGCCCGGCTGTACCGCGACTCGGAAATGGCGGTCATCACCGCCATTGGCGTGGGCCCCAAGCGCCTGCTGCGGCCGCTGCTGATGCTGGTGGTGCCAGTGGTGCTGCTGGTCGGCGCCTGTTCGCTGTGGCTGGGGCCCTGGGCCGGGCGGGTGGCCGAGCAGATGATCATCGAGGCCAACCGCAGCGTGCTGATGGCCGGGCTGGAGCCGGGTCGCTTCACCCCGCTGCCCAATGGCGGGGTGGTCTACCTGTCCTCGATCTCGCCCGATGGCACCCAGCTGGGCAAGGTGTTCCTGCAGCGGCAGAAGGATGACCGCCTGGAAGTGGTGTCGGCCAACGGCGGCCGCATGTACTTCGAGGGCACCCGCCAGCGCTTCCTGGAGCTGGATGACGGCCACCAGGTGGAAGGGCCGGTGGCCGGTGGGCTGGATTACCGGCTGGCGACCTTCGCCCGCAACGACGTGGCCCTGCCCGATGGCGCACAGGCCCGCACCGAGGATGATCCCGAACTGATGCCGACCCTGCAGTTGATCGGAGATGCGCGGCCGCAGGCGCAGGCACAGCTGCACCGCCGCCTGGCGCCGCCGCTGATCGCGCTGGCGTTTGCCTTGTTGACCGTGCCGCTGGGCCGCAGCTCGCCGCGCCAGCAGCGCTATGGACGCATGATGCTGGCCCTGATGGCCTACATGGTGGGCACCAACCTGATGTTCATCGGCAGCGGCTGGATCGCCAACGGCAAGATCCCGGCCGCACTCGGCCTGTGGTGGCTGACTTTGCCGCTGCTGGCGCTGGCAATCTGGATGTATGCACGTGATGGCCGCCTGGGCCGCCCGAAGGGAGCCCGCGCATGAGGCTGCGCCCGATGCGTTTCGACCTGTACCTGGGGCGCTCGGTGTTCACCACCGTGCTGCTGACCTGGGCGGTGCTGGTGGGCCTGGACGTGGTGATGGCCTTCTCCGGCGAATTCAAGGACATCGGCAAGAACGGCTACACGCTGGGCCACGCTGCGGCCTGGGTGCTGTACACCGTGCCGCGCCGTGCCTACACCTTCTTCCCGACCGCCGCGGTGATCGGCTCACTGATGGGCCTGGGGCAGCTGGCGGCGACCTCGGAGCTGACCGCGCTGCGCGCGCTGGGCCTGTCGCGCAAGCGCCTGAGCGTCTCGGTGGCGATCGCCCTGTCGCTGTTGACCGGCGTGATGGTGCTCAGCGCCGAGACGCTGGGGCCGTGGGGCCAGGACCGCGCCGATGCGCTGAAGACCAGCGCCAAGTGGGGGCTGGATATCTCGACCACCCGCTATTCCGGGCTGTGGGCACGCGAGGGCGATACCTTCCTCAATGCGCAGAGCGGCGAGGAGCAGCTGGTCGGTGACAAGGGAACCCGCTTGATCCTGCGCGACGTGCGCCTGTACCGCGTCGCCGAGGACGGCCAGATCGCCTCGTTGACCCACGCCGCCACGGTCGAGCACGACAGGGATGGCTGGGTGCTGACCGGGGTGCGCCGCGATACGTTCGGCGAACGCTCGGCCACCCGCCAGGAAGTGGCACGTGAACCGTGGAACTCGAAGTTGGACCCGGCCGCGCTGGCGACCGGCATCGCCAAGCCGCGCAACCTCAGCGTGTCCGAGCTCAGCACCAGCATCGCCTACCGGCAGCGCAACGGGCTGGACGCGCGCGATTTCGAGGATGTGTACTGGAGCCGCTGGTTCTACCCGGTGAACGTGCTGGCGCTGTGCCTGGCCGCCGTGCCGTTCGCGTTCGGTTCCCTGCGCAGTGGCGGCATGGGCAAGCGCCTGTTCCTGGGCATCCTGTTCGCGCTGGGCTTCTGGCTGCTGCAGCTGTTCTTCGGCCGCATGGCCGGCGCGTTGAAATTCGATTACCGCATTGCCTATGCGCTGCCGCCGATCGTGATGCTGGCCGTGTCCGGACTGCTGTTCCGGCGCAAATCGGGCTGATCCTGTCTGTTGTAGAGCCGAGCCCATGCTCGGCTGATGCGATGTGAGCGAATCGCAGTCGAGCATGGCTCGACTCTACAAAGCAGGTCAGCCGAGCATCGGCTCGGCTCTACAGGTCCTGCATCAGCGCTTCGGCATGCGCACCAGGCGGGTACCGCTGGCGCGGTCGTGCCAGGTCAGGTGCTGGCGATCGAGCCACGCCCACCAGAACCCCAGCCCGCCCAGCAGCAGCGACAGCGTGCCCACCGCGAAGCGCAGCCACAGCTGCGCGCGCTGCAAGGGCGTGCCATCGCTTGATTCCAGCTTCAGGCGCCAGGGACGCATGCCCAGCGTCTGCCCGCCACGGCGCCAGCTGGCCGTGGCGTACCACCCGGTCACCGCCCAGCACACTGCCCACAGCAGCCACTGCCAGGCGCTGAACGGGGCGATGTTCTCGCGCTGGGCATGGCCGCTGAAGGTGTAGGCCAGGGTGAACAGGGTGCCGGCCAGCATCCACAGGGCCAGCACCGGCAACGCGTCGTAGACCATCGCCAGCATGCGCCACAGCAGCAACGCACGCGGGCGGGGCATCTCGGTGGTGGCCGCAGCGGCGGCCTCGGGGGCAGGGCGGGACATGCGCCGAGCATACGCAATGCTGGCCGCATCCGCAGTTGCGCTCGTATCCTGCACGCATGGCTCTTGTTTCCACCCCCGCCGAACGACGCCAGCTGGTCCAGCAACTGCCCGAGCTGCGCGCCGACGACAGCGTGCGCATCCAGCGCTTCCTCGACGCGATCTGGGCCGAGAACGGTCTGGCCCGCGCCACCCTCGACAGCTACCGGCGCGACCTGGAAGGGCTGGCGCGGTGGATGGATGGACGCGAGGGCGGGCTGGCCGGCATCGAGCGCCCCGGCCTGTTCGACTACCTGGCCTGGCGTACCCGGCATGGCTGGTCGCCGCGCAGCAACGCGCGCCTGCTGTCGGCGCTGCGCGCGTTCTTCGCCGATGGCGTGCGCCGTGGCGAACGCAGCGAGGACCCCAGCGCGCTGCTGGACCCGCCGAAGCTGCCACGGCTGTTGCCCAAGGCGCTGGCCGAAAGCCAGATCGACGCGTTGCTGGCCGCGCCGGACATCGACAGTCCGCTGGGCCTGCGTGATCGCGCCATGCTGGAACTGATGTATGCCGCTGGCCTGCGCGTGAGCGAGCTGGTGCTGCTGCCGGCCACCGCGGTCAACCTGCGCCAGGGCGTGCTGCGGGTCACCGGCAAGGGCAGCAAGGAACGGCTGGTGCCGCTGGGCGAGGAATCACAGCACTGGCTGGAGCGCTACCTGCAGCAGTCGCGGCCGCAGCTGGTCGGCAAGGGCAAGGTGCAGGCGTTGGCCGACGGGCAGACGCCGCTGTTCATCGAGCCGACGCTGCATGCGCTGACCCGCCAGGCCTTCTGGCACCTGGTCAAGCGCCACGCGCAGGTGGCCGGCATCGACCCGGCGCGGATCAGCCCGCACGGCCTGCGCCACAGCTTCGCCACGCATCTGCTCAACCGCGGCGCCGACCTGCGCGCGCTGCAGATGCTGCTGGGCCACAGTTCGCTGTCCACCACCCAGATCTACACCCTGGTGGCGCGCGAGCATCTGCAGAAGCTGCACGCCCGCCATCATCCGCGCGGCTGAGCGAGGGCCTGAACCCTGCCTTGCGCCGTGCCCGGCGTCGCGGCCCGGCTGCGGTGGCTGTGTCAGAATCCGGGGTCTTCTTCTGTCGCGGACCGTTCCATGCTCCGATTTGCCATCGCCGCCGTGTTCGGTGCGCTCAGCCTGACCGCCTGTGCCCAGCCGGCCCCGCCGGCCGCCAAGGCACCCACCGCCGCACCGGCCAAGGCCAGCCCGGCCGCCAACGGTTCGGCCGACCAGGCCGTGCGTGCCGCGCTGACCGCGCTCAACCCCGGCTTCGAGGTGGACTACATCGGTGCCGCGCCGTTCCCCGGTTTCCGCGAGGTGGTGGTCTCCGGCCAGCTGCTGTATGTATCCGATGATGGCCGCTACCTGTTCCAGTCGCAGCCGTACGACACCCGTGCCAAGGGCCCGGCCAACAGCGAAGGCCTGCTCGGCTACCGCCGCGACCTGCTGGCCAAGGCCAACCACGGTGATCGCATCGTGTTCGCCGCGCCGAACGCCAAGTACACCATCAGCGTGTTCACCGACATCGAGTGTGGTTACTGCCGCAAGCTGCACCAGGACATCGCCGAGCTCAACCGCAACGGCATCAGCGTCGAGTACCTGGCGTTCCCGCGCATGGGCCTGGGCAGCAAGGACTACACCGACATGATTTCGGTCTGGTGTGCAGCCGACCGTCGCCAGGCGCTGACCAACGCCAAGCGCGGTGGCAGCGTGCCGGCCAAGAACTGCACCAACCCGGTGGCGATGCAGTACGCACTGGGCCAGCAGCTGGGCGTGAACGGTACGCCGGCGATCTTCGCGCCCGATGGCACCCAGCTGGGCGGTTACCTGCCGCCGGCGCAGCTGCGCGCGGCGCTGGAAAAGCTGTCGGCCAAGCGCTGACCTTTTTCTGTAGAGCCGAGCCCATGCTCGGCTGCGGAAACATCAGCCGAGCATGGGCTCGGCTCTACAGGTAGGAAGCCGGGGCGCGCTGCACCCCCGGCCTTTTTCTTACTTCAGGCCGTCACTGACCGCCTTGGTCAGCGTGCCCTGCGCATCGTCACCACTGAACTCCCAGACGAACGCGCCGCCCAGGCCCTGGGTCTTCACATAGCCCATCTTGCGGGTGATGTTGGCCGGGGTATCGAAGCTCCACAGCGTGCTGCCGTTGTAGATCCAGGTGGCGCCGGCGGTGTTGTCGGTGTAGCCCGGCCACGCCAGGTTCTTCAGCACCTTCCAGTCTTCGATGCCGGCCTCATACGTGCCCGGGGCAGCGCCGGTCGCGGTCTGGTACAGGCCGTTGTTGGCGTTGGCCACGCCGGTCCAGCCACGCCCGTAGTAACCGATGCCCAGGTTGAGCTTGGCGGCGGGCACGCCACGGCTGATGAAGGCCTCGATGGCGTCGTTGCTGTTGTACAGCTTCTGGTCGCCGGTGGACGGGTCATTCGGCGAATCGAACAGCGCCGACTGGTGATTGGTCTTCGCATCCCACGCGCCGTGGAAGTCGTAGGTCATCACGTTGATGTAGTCCAGGTACGGGTGGTACGCGGCCGGATCGGTGACGCGGATCTTGTCGATGCCGGCACCCACCGCCACCGTCAGCAACAGGCCCGGACGCACTGCATCGAGCTGGCGGCGGAACTCGGCCATCAGCGCGGTGAAGTTGGCGTTGTCTTCCGGCTTGCCGCATTCGATACCGCAGGCCACCGGGTACTCCCAGTCGATGTCGATGCCGTCGAACACGCCCAGCGCGGCACCGGCACCACCGGCACCGTCGGTCACCGGCAGGTTGCCCTTGATGTAGGCATCGATGCACGAGGCGACGAAGGCCTGGCGGTTTTCCGGACGTGCCGCGCTGGAGAAGCCGCGCGACCAGGTCCAGCCGCCCAGCGAGATCAGCACCTTCATGCCCGGGTACTTGGCCTTGAGCTGCTTGAGCTGGTTCCAGTTGCCGCGCAGCGGTTGGTCCCAGGTATCGGCGCTGCCGCTGACGCTCTCGGCGGCGCTGAAGGCCTTGGTGTAGTCGGCGAAGGCATCGCCACCGGCACCGCTGTTCGGATCCGATGGCTGGGTGATGCCCACTTCGCAGCGGTTGTTGCGCACGTTGCCGAAGGCGTAGTTGATGTGGGTCAGGCGTGCGGCCGAACCGCTGCTGTCGATGTTCTTGACCCGGTAGTTGCGGCCGTAGATGCCCCACTGGGTGAAGTAGCCGATGACCCGCTTGCCGGTGGTGCCACCGTCACCGGCCAGCGTGGTGGCGCTGATCTCGGTGCCCTGGGCGGACGCGTTGCCGGCGTTGTCGCGGGCGCGCACGCGGTAGCGGTAGGTGGTCGATGCGGTCAGCCCGCCATCGACGTAGCTGGCACTGGACGGCGAACCGACCAGGCTGCCGTTGCGGTACACGTCATAGCCGGCCACGCCGCTGCCGCCGGTGTTGTCGGTGGACGGGCTCCAGCTGAGCGCGATGCTGTTGGCGGTCCGCGTTCCCACCGCCAGCCCGCCCGGCACGCTGGGCGCGGTGGTATCGCCACCGGCGGCGTTGACGGTGATGGTGATGGTCGCGGTGCTGCTGGTGGCGTTGTTGTTGTCGGTGGCCACCGCGCGCAGGGTGTGGCTGCCGGCGCTGGCATTGGCCCAGCTGGCGGCGTACGGCGCACTGGTGGCCACGCCCAGGGTGCTGCCGTCGCGGAAGAACTCGACCTTGGCGACGCTGCCGTCCGGGTCGCTGGCGTTGGCGGTCACATTGACCGTGCTGCCGGCGCTGAAGGTGGCGCCGTTGGCCGGCGAGGTCAGGCTGACCACCGGCGGCTGGTTGGTGCCGCCGCCATCACAGGCGCCGAGGTTGGTGTAGTAGGGCGCACCGGCCGGATGGTCCGGCGGCGCGTTCCAGATGTCCTGGTTCGCCCGATAGAGGACGCCTCCTTTCTGCAGGGTATCGCCGGCCCGGTAGATCTTGGCCTGGTCCCACTGGGCCACCCCGGCACAGCTGGCAGCCTGCGCCAGTCCGGGCAGGGCAGCGGCACCGGCGGCCACGGCAAGCAGCCAGGCCAGGCGGCGGGGACGACAGCTTCGGGTCGCACGTTCGGCACTGCGCACAATCGGGTCGTACATGGGTAAGTCTCCGATCAAAGGGCGCGCGGGCCCCGATGGCGCCGCGCGTGACGCAGGTCCGGGCGTCGCCCGGGAAGGCGACGGAGGGGGCGGACGGAGGTACCTGGGAGGCCGGGGAGAGAGTCCGGCACCAGGTAGGGACAACGTTGTCATCAATCGTGTGGTCAATCCGTGAGCAAGCGCATGGTTCGGGGAATCGGGCGGAGAGCGCGCTGCGCGCGGTCGACGGCCATCGGCGGAGCCCCTCGTGGCTGGGGCTTTCCGCGAACAGCGGGTTTCTGGAGGTTGGCCGGGGGTGGGCTGCGCAGGGGACGCCGTGAATACGTCCCTGTAGGCTCGGGCGCGCCATCCATGGCGCTTACGCCCCTGCGCAGCCCACCCACCCGGCCACGGACAGGTTCCTGCGCGGCCAGCCACGGAAGACAGAACAGAAAATCAAAAGCAAACGCCGGTCGCTTCGCTCTTCAATGCCTGATTTCTGAAATTTCCTGGTTGCCGGCCAGCGGCCGGCACTACAGGGAGCATCCACGCATGGCGGCAGATCGCGGAAATCTGTCGGGGCGGGGTGGTGGGGGCCAGCAGGACCGTTGGCGCCATGGATGGCGCCATCGAGCCCCCATGGACGGGTTTACGGCGTGTCCTGCTGGCCCCCACCACCCCGCCATCCCACGGGAACCCAGCTTTTGCCTGGGCCGTTGCTGTGGTCGTTGCCCTGGCCTCGGCGGGTGCCGGGCGCCGCCCGGCCAAAGCCCTCCCCCGCTTCCGGTACAATGTCGGGCCCGTTTCCCAACTACGGTTCCCCGGACATGATGGTCCTCGAGGGCGCGCCCGCCCTGTCGCTGTTCCGCCGCGAACGTCTTGAATCCCGCCTGCAGTCCATCGCGCCCTCCCTGCGCATCAGCGGTGCCTGGCACGTCTACTTCGTGCAGACCGAAGGTGCCGCCGCCCCCGACCTGACCACCCTGTGCCGCATCCTCGAGGCTGCGCCGCAGGCGCAGGCCGTGGCCGACGGTGCGGTCAGCCGCATCGTGGTGCCGCGCCTGGGCACGCTGTCGCCGTGGTCGAGCAAGGCCACCGAACTGGTCCGCGGTGCCGGCCAGCCGGTGAGCCGGGTCGAGCGTGGCCTGCGCATCGACGTGCAGGGCTGGCCGACCGATGCCGCTGCCCAGCAGGCGCTGGTCAAGGCGCTGCACGACCCGATGACGCAGTCGGTGCTGGAGACCGTCGAGCAGGGCCAGGCCCTGTTCTCGACGCCGGCCCGTGGTGAACTGGAACGCGTGCCGGTGGATCAGCTGGAGGCCGCCAACCAGCGCCTCGGCCTGGCCATGGCCCAGGACGAGATCGACTACCTGCGCGAACGCTTCACCGCGCTGGGCCGCTCGCCGTCGGACGTGGAACTGATGATGTTCGCGCAGGCCAACTCCGAGCACTGCCGGCACAAGATCTTCAACGCCAGCTGGACCATCGACGGCCAGGAACAGGACCGCTCGCTGTTCCGGATGATCAAGAACACCCACCAGCAGACCCCGCAGCACACGCTCAGCGCGTACAGCGACAATGCGGCGGTGATCGAAGGCCATCCGGCCTCGCGCTACCGTCCGGATCCGGCCAGTGGCGAATACCGCCGCGAGCCGCAGGTGCCCAGTGCCTTCCAGATCAAGGTGGAAACGCATAACCACCCGACCGCGATCGCGCCGTTCCCGGGCGCCTCGACCGGTGCCGGTGGCGAGATCCGCGACGAAGGCGCGACCGGCCGCGGTGGCAAGCCCAAGGCCGGCCTGACCGGTTTCTCGGTCTCGCACCTGCGCATTCCCGAACTGCCGCAGCCGTGGGAAGCGCCGCGCGCGCTGAACCCGCGCATGGCACCGGCGCTGGAAATCATGACCGACGGCCCGCTCGGCGGCGCCGCGTTCAACAACGAGTTTGGCCGCCCGAACCTGCTCGGCTACTTCCGCAGCTTCGAACTGCCCGAAGGTGCCGACCTGGTCCGCGCCTACGACAAGCCCATCATGCTGGCCGGTGGCCTCGGCGCCATCGACCGCATCCAGGTCGACAAGATCCAGCTGCAGGCCGGTGATGCGGTCATCGTGCTCGGTGGCCCGGCGATGCTGATCGGCCTCGGCGGTGGTGCCGCCAGTTCGGTGGCCTCCGGCGAAAGCGCCGAGGACCTGGACTTCGCCAGCGTGCAGCGCGACAACCCGGAGATGGAACGTCGCTGCCAGGAGGTCATCGACCGCTGCGTGGCGATGGGGGCCAACAACCCGATCAAGTTCTTCCACGACGTCGGTGCCGGTGGCCTGTCCAATGCCATTCCCGAGCTGCTGCACGATTCGAGCGTGGGCGGTGTCATCGACCTGGGCAAGGTGCCCACCGATGATCCGTCGCTGTCGCCGATGCAGCTGTGGTGCAACGAATCGCAGGAACGTTACGTGCTGGGCGTGGCCCAGGAACGCCTGGCCGAGTTCGCCGCGCTGTGCGCGCGCGAGCGCTGCCCGTTCGCTGCGGTCGGTGTAGCCACCGCCGAGGAACACCTGGTGGTGGCCTACGGCGCCGTGCCCGGCCACACCCCGGCTGACGCGCCGATCGACCTGCCGATGGACGTGCTGTTCGGCAAGCCGCCGAAGATGCACCGCGACACCGCGCACCCGCCAGCCCCGCGCTGGCCGGCGCTGAAGACCGGCGGCCTGGATCTGCACGAAGCGGGCCTGCGCGTGCTGGCGCACCCGACGGTGGCCTCGAAGAACTTCCTGGTCACCATCGGTGACCGCAGCGTCGGCGGCCTGACCGCACGCGAACAGATGGTCGGTCCGTGGCAGCTGCCGGTAGCCGACGTGGCAATCACTGCGGCCGACTTCGACGGCGTGGCCGGCGAAGCCATGTCGATCGGCGAGCGCACCCCGCTGGCCCTGCTCGATGCCGCAGCATCGGCGCGCATGGCGGTGGGCGAAGCACTGACCAACCTGTGCGCGGCGCCGGTGGATGCGTTGGATGAGATCAAGTTGTCGGCGAACTGGATGGCCGCTGCCGGTCACCCGGGCGAAGACGCGCTGCTGTACGACGCAGTGAAGGCGGTGGGCATGGAGCTGTGCCCGCAGCTGGACATCAGCATCCCGGTGGGCAAGGACTCGCTGTCGATGCAGGCGCAGTGGCACGACCAGGGCGAAGCGCACAAGAGCGTGTCGCCGGTGTCGCTGGTGATCTCGGCGTTCGCGCCGGTGCTCGACGTGCGCCAGCAGCTGACCCCGCTGCTCGACCGTGATGTGGACAGCGAGCTGTGGCTGATCGGCCTCGGCGCCGGCAAGCAGCGTCTGGGCGGCTCGATCCTGGCCCAGGTGCATGCCGATCACGGCGATCTGCCGGCGTTCGCCGGTGCCGCGCCGGACCTGGACGATCCGCAGCGCCTGCGTGCCTTCTTCGAACTGATCCGCGATGCGCGCCAGTCCGGCCTGCTGCTGGCCTACCACGACCGCAGCGACGGTGGTGCCTTCGCCGCGCTGTGCGAGATGGCCTTCACCTCGCGCATGGGCCTGGACATCACCCTTGATGCCTGGGGTGATGACCCGTTCCGCAGCCTGTTCAATGAAGAGCTGGGTGCAGTGGTGCAGATCGCACGCGAAGACCGTGCCGCCTTCGCCGACCTGGTCGAGCGCCATGCACTGACCGAATGCGCACAGCGCATTGCCAGGCCGACCACCGCACCGGTGGTGCGCGTGTCGCTGGCCGGCGAGAACCTGGCCGAATGGCGCTGGGACGCGCTGTTCGACGCCTGGTGGTCGGTCACCCACGCCATGCAGAAGCGCCGCGACAACCCCGAAAATGCCGATGCCGAGCGCGACATCGCCCGAGCCTTCAACGCACCGGGCCTGAAGCCGAAGCTCAGCTTCGATCTCAACGAGGATGTGGCGGCACCGTTCATCAACACCGGTGCGCGCCCGCGCGTGGCGGTGCTGCGCGAGCAGGGCGTGAACGGCCAGATCGAAATGGCCAACATCTTCGAACGTGCCGGCTTCCGCGCGTTCGACGTGCACATGAGCGACCTGATCGAAGGCCGCGTGGCGCTGCAGGACTTCACCGGCCTGGTCGCCTGCGGCGGCTTCAGCTACGGCGACGTGCTCGGTGCCGGCCGCGGCTGGGCCACCTCGATCCTGGAGCGCAGCGCGCTGCGTGATGCCTTCGCCGCGTTCTTCGCGCGCGAGGACAGCTTCGCGCTGGGCGTGTGCAACGGCTGCCAGATGATGAGCCAGCTCAAGGGCATCATCCCCGGTGCCGAGCACTGGCCGCAGTTCCGCCGCAACGGCAGCGAGCAGTTCGAAGCCCGCACCGCGCTGTTGGAAGTGGTGGAATCGCCGTCGATCCTGCTGCGTGGCATGGCCGGCTCGCGCCTGCCGGTGGCGGTGGCGCATGGCGAAGGCCAGGCCGTGTTCGACAGTGCCGTCGACCAGGCCGCGGCGCGTGTTTCGCTGCGCTACATCGATGGCCACGGCAACGTGGCCAGCCAGTACCCGCTGAACCCGAACGGTTCGCCGGACGGCATCACCGGCCTGACCAGCACCGACGGTCGCGTCACCATCATGATGCCGCACCCGGAACGCACCCCGCGTGCGCTCAACCTGAGCTGGGCGCCGGCCGAGTGGCAGGGTGATTCGCCGTGGATGCGCATGTTCCGCAACGCACGGGTCTGGTGCGGCTGATCGCGCAACCGACAATGCCTGTGCGTATGGGAAACCCGCCGGACTTCCGGCGGGTTTTTCTTTGCCATCAGGAAAATGCTGACGCGACCATCAGTTACATGCGTTTTCATGCGTCGGATAATCATCACGCACGCCTAACAAAATACTTTCATAAACAGGTGAAACAGTGAACTGCTTCACGGCAATAGGATTTGCCATGTCAAAGTCTTGACGTTTTTCAAAGTTGCCGTTAACACTTGAACCCCGTTTCAGAACCATTCATTCCGCAGTAACCGTCTGGCGCACGCGCTCGGTTTCTTTCGCTGCGCGCCGTTCGGCAATACCCCGTAGTAAATCACGCGAATAAACGCCCCCAGGGGACGTTGGGCCAGAAGGCCCGGCGGTGGCGTTGCTTTGCCCAAAACCAGTCCACTCAGGAGCCGTACCGATGAATCGGATTTATCGCAAGGTCTGGAACAAAGCATTGGGTCAGTTGGTGGTGGCCTCGGAATTGGCCTCCTCCGACAGCAGCGGAGGTGTTGTCGACCAACGCGCCGCGACGACGCAGGCAACACCGGCCCTGCTGGCCGTTGCCCTGGGCCTGGTACTGGGAGTGGGCATGGCCGGCACTGCGGCAGCGCAGTCGGTGCAGATCGGTGGCAGCGCCACCTGCGTGGCGTTCAGCGGCAAGCTGCTGGAAAAGTGCCTGATCGAGGGCAGCGCCAGCGCCAAGGGCAGCAACGCGGTGGCCATCGGCGCCGGTACCAGCGCCAGCGCGGCCAACAGCGTGGCGCTGGGCGCCGGCTCCAAGGCCACCCGTGCCAACACCGTGTCCGTCGGCGATGCTGGCAAGGAACGGCAGGTCACCAACGTCGCCGCCGGTACCCAGGCCACCGACGCCGTGAACAAGGCGCAGCTGGATGCGCAGGCGCGTGCCACCCAGGCCGCGCTGGCCGATGTCGCCGCCGATGGCAACCGCTATTTCAAGGCCGATGGCGCCGGTGATGACAGCGACGCGGCGAAGATCGAAGGGCAGGGTGCCGTGGCCGCAGGCGCCGGCGCGCAGTCGCTGGCCAACGCCACCACCGCCATCGGCACCCAGGCCATTGCCGCCGGCCTTGGCGCCAGCGCATTCGGCCAGGGCGCATTGGCGCTGGGAGATGCCAGCGTGGTGGTGGGGCAGAGCGCGGCTGCGTTCGGTCTGGGTGACACTGCGGTGGGCGCCAGTGCCACCGCCGCCAGCGAGAATGGCGCGGCCACCGCACTGGGCGCGTTGTCCGAAGCGACCGCCGATGGCGCAACCGCCGTCGGTGGCGGTGCCGTGGCCATGGGCCCGGGCAGCACGGCACTGGGTCGTGGCGCCACGGCCGCCAATGAAGCCTCGATCGCGGTCGGCGCGTTCAGCACGGCCGTGGGCGAGTACAGCACCGCGCTGGGTTCCAATTCGGCGGCGGTGGCCACCGGCAGCGTGGCGCTGGGCGCCGGCTCGCTGGCCGATCGCGTCGATACCGTCTCGGTCGGCGCTGTCGATTACGGCCTGACCCGGCAGATCACCAGCGTCGCTGCCGGTACCGAAGACACCGACGCGGTCAACGTTGGCCAATTGAAGGATGTCGCTGCGGTGGCTGACGCGACGGCCAAGCGTTTCCAGGCGACCGGCAGCAGCAACAGTGATGCCGGCGCGCTGGCCGAGGGCGATGACGCGCTCGCGGCCGGCGAAGCCGCCAACGCCATCGGCAACGGCGCTACCGCCGTGGGCGCCGGTGCAACGGCGGTTGCGCAGAACGCCACGGCGGTGGGCACCAACGCGCTGGCGTCGGGCCAGAACAGTGCCGCGTTCGGCAACAACGCGCAGGCCAACGGTCCGGGCAGTGTCGCCGTGGGCGGCGCTGCGGTGGATGCCAACGGCAACCCGCTGATCACCAGCGGCGGCGTGCCGGTGGAAACCGGGGCGACCAGTGCCGGGGTCGGCGGCACCGCAGTGGGTGCCAGTGCCGAGGCCGGTGGGTTTGCTGCCTCCTCATACGGTGTCGGCGCCTACGCCGCCGGCGCGCAGGCTTCCGCGTTCGGTGCGGTGGCCAATGCCATCGGTGATTACTCCACCGCGCTGGGTACGCAGAGCAATGCCACCGGCACCAGCAGTGTGGCCATCGGCGGTCCGGCCGATCTGATTCCGGGCCTGGGCTTCTTCGTGCAGACCCAGGCCAGTGGCGAAGCCGCCACGGCGGTCGGCGCCGGTGCCATCGCCAGTGGCAACTACGCCGTGGCCAACGGCAGCCTGACCGAAGCGTCCGGTGCCGAGTCGGTGGCCGTGGGCTACTTCGCCTACGCGCCTGGCGAAAATGCCAGCGCACTCGGTGCACAGACCTGGGCCAGTGGCGCGCAGAGTACCGCGGTGGGCTACTACGCCACGGCACGCGGCGCCAACAGTGTCGCATTGGGTGCCAATTCCGAAGCCGTGCGCGCCAACAGCGTGGCCGTGGGCAGCGCGGGCAACGAACGGCAGATCACCAATGTGGCCGCTGGCAGTGAAGCCACCGATGCGGTGAACAAGGCGCAGCTGGATGCGGTGGCCACGACCGCCGACAGCACCGCGCGCTTCTTCCAGGCCCAGCCGGAAACCGGCAGCGATGCCGGGGCCTATGCCGAAGGCGAGGGTGCGGTGGCGGCCGGTTCGGCCAGCAATGCCATCGGTGCCGGCGCCGTGGCACAGGGCGCCGGCGCGTCGGCGCTGGGCGATGACAGTGTGGCCCTGGGCCGCAACACCAGTGCTACCGGTGCTGGCGGGGTGGCCATTGGTGGCCTTGGCCAGGCCTACGACGCGTTCAACCAGCCGCTGGTCGATGACCAGGGCAACCCGGTGCGCGTGGGCACCACGGCTGCCGCGGATGCGACGGCGGTGGGCAACGCCGCACAGGCCACCGGCGCAACCAGCAATGCGTTCGGCAGCGCCGCCAAGGCCAGCGGCGACAACAGCCTGGCGGCCGGTGGCAAATCACGCGCCACCGGCAGCTACGCCGTCGCGCTCGGCGACAGCGCGTTCGCCAGCAGCGATGACAGCACCGCGGTGGGCGGCTACAGCTGGGCCACGGCCAGTGGCGCCAGCGCGTTCGGTGCCGGTGCGTGGGCCACGGCCACCAACGCATCCGCGTTCGGCAACGCGGCCTGGGCCAGTGGCAACGGCGCCACCTCGATCGGCTACAACAGCTGGGCCAACGGCAACAGTGCCACCGCTGTCGGCCGTGGTGCGTTCGGCTATGGCGACAACAGTGTCGCGCTGGGCTTCCAGGCGCTTGGCAACAGCATCAACAGCATTGCCATCGGCACCAACACGGTGGCCGGCGGAGAGAGTGCCATCGCGGTCGGTGCCGGCAGCAACGCCAGCGGCAACAACGCGGTCGCGCTGGGCGCCGGCTCCGTGGCCAGCCGTGACCGCAGCGTGGCGGTGGGCAGCGCAGGCAACGAGCGGCAGATCACCAGCGTGGCCGCCGGTACCCAGGCCACCGATGCGGTGAACAAATCGCAGCTCGATGCGGTAGCCGCCAGTGCGGCCAACACCAGCAAGTACTTCCAGGCCAGCGGCAGCGACGACAGCGACGCCGGTGCCCACGTGGAAGGCGACAACGCGCTGGCCGCGGGTGAAGCGGCCACGGCCATCGGCAATGGTGCGACCGCGCTCGGCAGCGGCGCCAACGCCCTGGCCGGCAATGCGCAGGCCATCGGCTTCAATGCACTGGCCACGGCCGCCAATGCCAGCGCCATCGGCGCCAACGCACAGGCCACCGGCGAGTACGCCACCGCCCACGGTGCCGAGAGCGAAGCCAGCGGTGAACAGAGCGCGGCGTTTGGTGCGGCCGCGGTGGCCAGCGGCGCCGGCAGCACCGCGACCGGCGTGCTGTCTGAAGCCAGTGGCGAGGAAGCCGTGGCGGTGGGCTACTTCAGCAACGCCAGCGGCGAAGCGGCGACCGCCGTAGGCAGCGAAAGCGTGGCCAGCGG
This sequence comes from Stenotrophomonas sp. GSD10, assembly GCF_056172695.1. NCBI lineage: Bacteria > Pseudomonadati > Pseudomonadota > Gammaproteobacteria > Lysobacterales > Lysobacteraceae > Stenotrophomonas > Stenotrophomonas sp. GSD10. Next base: position 263,333 of record NZ_JAOCMC010000002.1, read on the forward strand.
CACGGCCTCGGCGGCGTTCGGTATCGGCGCCGAAGCCACCGGCGGTTACAGCACTGCCATCGGCGGCTATGCGCAGGCTTCGGCATTCAACGCAACCGCCTTCGGCAACTTCGCCAATGCATCCGGTTCCAACAGCGTGGCGCTTGGCGGCGATTCGGAAGCATCCGGCGCCTACAGCACCGCGACCGGCCAGGGCAGCCTGGCGTCGGGCACCAATGCGGTGGCCGTCGGTGGTTCGCTGTTTGGCCTGCTGGCCACTGAAGCATCCGGCGACTACTCCACTGCCGTGGGTGGTGGTGCCTATGCGCCCGGCATCAACAGCACCGCGCTGGGCAACGCGGCCGAATCGCGCGGTGCCAACAGCGTGGCGCTGGGCGCCGACTCGATTGCCGACCGCGACAACACGGTCTCGGTGGGTGGCGGCGGCAACACCCGCCAGGTCACCAACGTGGCGGCGGGCACCCAGGGCACCGATGCGGTGAACAAGGACCAGCTGGATGCGGTCGCCGCCGAGGGCGCAACCACCCGCAAGTACTTCCAGGCCAGTGGCAGCGCAGACAGCGATGCCGGTGCCTATGTGGAAGGTGACAGCGCGCTGGCTGCTGGCGAAGCGGCCAATGCCATCGGCAATGGCGCCACGGCGCTGGGCAGTGGCGCCACAGCCGTCGCAGCCAACGCCACCGCAATCGGCTTCAACAGCCTGGCCACCGGCACCAACGCCGCGGCCGTCGGCAACAACGCGCAGGCCAGCGGCGATGACAGTGCCGCACTGGGCAGCGGTGCTGCGGCCAGCGGCATCAGTGCCACGGCCACCGGCGCTGCGGCGCAGGCCAGTGGCGTGTACAGCACGGCCAACGGTGCAGAGTCCATCGCCAGCGGTGCGCAGTCGCTGGCCAGCGGCTTCCGTGCGGCGGCGTCGGCTGACGGCACCACGGCCGTGGGCGGTTACAGCGAAGCCAGCGGCCGTCTCGGCACCGCACTGGGCTACGGCTCGGCGGCGACCGGCGCCAACACCACCGCCGTCGGCTTCGGTGCTGCGGCTGCGGGGACCGGTGCGGTGGCAGTCGGCCAGTCCAGCGAAGCCAGTGGTGCGGAGAGTGTCGCCATCGGCGGCAGCACCTTCTTCGGCCTGATTCCGTCGCGCGCCAGTGGTACCGGTGCTGCGGCCTTCGGTGCCGGTGCCTGGGCCACCGAGGATTACGCCACGGCAATCGGCTGGAATTCGTGGGCCGATGGCGCCGATTCGACCGCCCTGGGCGCCAGCGCTACCGCCACTGGCCTCAACAGCGTCGCACTCGGTGCCGGCTCCAAGGCCGAGCGTGACAACAGCGTGGCCGTCGGCAGTGCCGGCAGCGAGCGCCAGGTCACCCATGTCGCTGCCGGTACCGAAGGCACCGACGCGGTGAACAAGAACCAGCTCGACGCGGTGGCCGCCACGGCGGACAAGACCAGCCGCTACTTCCAGGCCAGTGGCAGCGCCGACAGCGATGCCGGTGCCTATGTGGAAGGTGACAGCGCGCTGGCTGCTGGCGAAGCGGCCAACGCCATCGGCAACGGCGCCACGGCGCTGGGCAGTGGTGCCACCGCTGTTGCAGCCAACGCCACGGCGGTGGGCTTCAACAGCCTGGCCACCGGCACCAACGCCGCGGCCGTCGGCAACAACGCGCAGGCCAGCGGCGATGACAGTGCCGCACTGGGCAGCGGTGCCGCGGCCAGCGGCATCAGTGCCACGGCCACCGGCGCTGCGGCGCAGGCCAGTGGCGTGTACAGCACGGCCAACGGTGCAGAGTCCATCGCCAGCGGTGCGCAGTCGCTGGCCAGCGGCTTCCGCGCGGCGGCGTCGGCTGACGGCACCACGGCCGTGGGCGGTTACAGCGAAGCCAGCGGCCGCCTCGGCACTGCACTGGGTTACGGCTCGGCGGCGACCGGCGCCAACACCACCGCCGTCGGCTTCGGTGCCGCCGCTGCGGGGACCGGTGCAGTGGCCGTCGGCCAGTCCAGCGAAGCCAGTGGTGAGGAGAGTGTCGCCATCGGCGGCAGCACCTTCTTCGGCCTGATTCCGTCGCGCGCCAGTGGCACCGGTGCTGCGGCCTTCGGTGCCGGTGCGTGGGCCACCGAGGATTACGCCACGGCAATCGGCTGGAATTCGTGGGCCGATGGCGCCGATTCGACCGCCCTGGGCGCCAGCGCTACTGCCACTGGCCTCAACAGCGTCGCACTCGGTGCCGGCTCCAAGGCCGAGCGTGACAACAGCGTGGCCGTCGGCAGTGCCGGCAGCGAGCGCCAGGTCACCCATGTCGCTGCCGGTACCGAAGGCACCGACGCGGTGAACAAGAACCAGCTCGACGCGGTGGCCGCCACGGCGGACAAGACCAGCCGCTACTTCCAGGCCAGTGGCAGCGCCGACAGCGATGCCGGTGCCTATGTGGAAGGTGACAGCGCGCTGGCTGCTGGTGAAGCGGCCAACGCCATCGGCAACGGCGCCACGGCGCTGGGTGGTGGTGCCACCGCTGTTGCAGCCAACGCCACGGCGGTGGGCTTCAATGCGCTGGCCACGGGGGCCAACGGCGCTGCACTGGGCAACGCGGCGCAGGCCAGTGGCGTGGACAGCCTGGCGCTGGGCAGTGGCGCGGTGGCCAGTGAACTTGGCGCCAGTGCCACCGGCGCCGGTGCACAGGCCAGCGGTGCCTACAGCACCGCCAGCGGTTCGCAGGCCGTCGCCAGTGGCACGCAGTCGCAGGCCAACGGTTTCCGTGCCAGCGCCACGGCCGATGGTGCCGCCGCACTGGGCGGCTACACCGAAGCCAGCGGCCGCCTGGGCACGGCGGTCGGTTACAGCGCCAAGGCGACGGCGGCCGGTGCCACGGCGGTCGGTTTCGGCGCCACGGCCAGCGCCGCCGGCAGCACCGCGCTGGGCGCGTCCTCGGTGGCCGATCGTGCCAACACCGTATCGGTGGGCAGTGCCGGTGCAGAGCGGCAGATCACCCGCGTCGCGGCCGGTACCCAGGCCAACGATGCGGTGAACCGCGCCCAGCTCGACGCGGTGGCATCCACCGCAGACGCCACCAGCCGTCACTTCCGCGCCAGCGGCAGCGGCACCGCGACCGCCAGTGGCAGCGATGCCATCGCGGTGGGCTCGGCCGCCACCGCCAGTGGCAACCGCAGCAACGCGCTGGGCAGCAACGCCAGCGCCATCGGCAACGCGACCCTGGCACTGGGCGCCAACACCGCGGTGACCGGCAGCAACGCGGTCGCCCTGGGTGCCGGCTCCCGCGCCGTGGAGGCCAACGTGGTCTCGGTCGGCGGTGGCAACGGCACCGATGGCCCGGCGACGCGCCGCATCGTCAATGTGGCCGACGGTCGCATTGCCGCCGGCAGCAGCGATGCGGTCACCGGTTCGCAGCTCAACGTGACCAACCAGCGCGTGGGTGCGGTGGAAACCCGCGTCGGCGACTTCGATTCGCGCATCGCCACGGTTGAAACCACTGCCGCCAGTGCAGTCGGCTACGACGACGCCAGCCGCGATCGCCTGACCCTGGCGGGGATCCAGGGCACCACCCTGGACAACGTCGGTGCAGGCAGCATCGCTTCCGGCAGCCGTCAGGCCATCAACGGCGGGCAGTTGTTCCAGTCGCTCAGCGATGCCGCCAGCTTCCTGGGCGGCGGTGCCAGCGTTGGCCTGCAGGGCGTGTTCGTTGCGCCGAATTATGTGATCCAGGGCTCCACCTACAACAACGTCGGTGATGCGCTGGGCGCACTGGATCGCAAGGTCAGCGAGATCGACCGCCGCACCGCCAGTGGCAGCCGTTCCGGTGCATCCAGCCTGCGCGCCATGTCCGCCTCGCTCGATGCTGAACCGTCCAGCGCCGCGCTGGGCCTGGCCGGTGAGGATGCGAGCGTGGCCGACACCGCGCCTGCCGCCAGCACGGCCCGCGTGCAGGGCACCCCGACCGCCGCCAGTGCGGGCACTGCGCAGCCTGTCCTGGCCAGCGGTGGCGGGCTCAATGCGGTCGCGATGGGTGAAGGTGCCGTCGCCAGCGGCGCCTCGTCCACCGCGCTGGGGCAGGGCGCCAGTGCAACGGCGGCCAACGCCGTGGCACTGGGCCAGGGCTCGGTGGCTGACCGTGCCAACACGGTCTCGGTCGGCAGCGAGGGCAACGAGCGCCAGGTCACCAACGTTGCAGCCGGTACCACGGCCACCGACGCGGTCAACAAGGGCCAGCTGGATCGTGGCATCACCACGGCCAACAGCTATACCGACAGCCGCGTGCAGGCCGTGTCCGACAGCTTCGACGTGTTCAAGGGCGAAGTGGATGGACGTCTGCGTCACATGGACCGTCGCATTGATCGCCAGGGTGCGATGAGCGCCGCGATGCTCAACATGGCCACCAGTGCCGCCGGCATCCGTACCCAGAACCGGGTCGGCGTCGGCATCGGTTTCCAGGGCGGCGAGTCGGCGATGTCGCTGGGCTACCAGCGCGCGATCAGTGATCGCGCCACGGTCACCATCGGCGGCGCCTTCAGCAGTGATGACAGCTCGGTCGGCGTAGGCGCCGGCTTCGGCTGGTAAGTGTGCAACCGCGTGCCGATGGTTCTGCCATCGGCACGCCATGCAGTGAGCGCCAAAGGGGCGTGGCACGGCAACCTTGGTGGGCCAGCCAGGGCAGTCGCAGGGAGTGATGGCCGTAGTGAGCTCCGTCCGTGCAATGGACGGAGAAGGAAAGCTCAACCATGACCTTGAAGAGGATTTCGAACGTGACCAACAAGCAGACCCTTCGCATCAATGTGCTGGCTGCCGCCGTGCTGTCGCTGACGGTGGGCGTCGGTGCCGCGCACGCGGCAACCCCGGGCGTGGCCAAGGAGCCGTCGCGTCTGGCCAGCGCTGCCCAGCAGAGCGTGGACGGCGTCATCGTCAAGTACCGCAGCGGCACCGCCGCCGCCAGTGACCGCTCGGCCAAGCTGTCGGTGGTCCAGTCGGCGCTTTCGCGCGCCATCGTCAGCAGCGGCAACACCAGCCGCGCCACTGCGCTGGCCCCGCAGGTGGAACGCAGGCTGGGCACCGGCGCCGATCTGGTGCGGTTGAAGTCCAGGCTCGGCAATGCCGACATGCAGAAGGTGCTGGCCGAACTGAACGCCGATCCTTCGGTGCAGTACGCGGTGGCCAACGTACGCCTGCAGCGCTCGGACCTGCGCGCGGCGAACGCCCAGCCCGCGCTGGTTCCCAATGATCCGGACTACCAGCGCCTGCAGTGGAACTTCCACAACGCCACTGGTGGCGTGAATGCGCCGGCGGCATGGGACGTATCGCAGGGCGAGGGCATCGTGGTGGCCGTGCTCGACACCGGCATCATTCCCAATGTCCCGGACTTCGGCACGAACCTGCTGGAAGGGTACGACTTCATCAGCGACAAGGAATCCTCGCGCCGGCCGACCGATGGTCGTGCACCGGGCGCCACCGACTATGGCGACTGGGTGGAGAATGCCAACGAGTGCTACACCGGCTCGCTGCCCGATGACAGCTCCTGGCACGGCACGCACGTGGCCGGCACCATTGCCGAAGTGGCCAACAACGGTTCGGCCGTGGCGGGTCTGGCCTACAAGGCCAAGGTTCTGCCGGTGCGCGTGCTGGGCAAGTGCGGTGGCACCCTGGCCGACATCAGCGATGCCATCACCTGGGCATCGGGCGGCACCGTACAGGGCGTCCCGGCCAATGCCAATCCGGCCGAGATCATCAACATGAGCCTGGGCGGTGGCGGTGCGTGCGATCCGGCCTACCAGGATGCGATCAACGGCGCGGTCTCGCGTGGCACGCTGGTGGTGGTGGCCGCCGGCAATGAAACCGACAACGCCGCCAACTACCGTCCGTCCAGCTGCGCCAATGTGGTGGCGGTGGGCGCAACCCGTGTGACCGGTGGCATCACCTACTACTCCAATTACGGCACGGTGGTCGATCTGGCGGCGCCGGGCGGTGGTGGCAGCGTGGATGGCAACCCGAACGGTTACATCTGGCAGATCGGCACCGATGCCACCCAGGGCCCCACCGGTGGCCAGTGGATCTACATGGGCAAGGGCGGCACCTCGATGTCCTCGCCGCATGTGGCTGCCGTGGCCGCGATGGTGCAGAGCGCGCTGATCGCCAGGGGCAAGGAGCCGCTGGCGCCGGCCGCGCTGGAAACCCTGCTCAAGCAGTCCGCGCGTCGCTTCCCGGTCACCATCCCGGCAGCGACGCCGATCGGCAGCGGCATTGTCGATGCCAAGGCCGCACTGGACGCCGCGCTGAAGGAGCCGTGCACCGAGAACTGCGAACCGGAAGGCATCCCGCTGACCAACAAGGTGACCGTGGGTGGCCTGGCCGGCGCAGCCGCCAGCGAAACCGTGTACACCTTCGAAGCGGCAGCGGGCAAGGCGCTGAGCGTGCTGACCTACGGCGGCAGCGGCAACGTGTCGGTGTACCTGGCCCAGGGCCGCGTGCCGACCGCCACCGACAACGACGCCAAGTCCACCCGCCCGGGCAATACCGAAACCGTGCGCGTGGCCAAGACCGTGGCCGGCACCTATTACATCAAGGTGGTGGGTGAGTCGGCCTACAGCGGGGTGAGCATCCTGGCGACCCAGTAATTCAGGGACGTCGTAGATGAACACGCGAAGCCCGTCACGCAGGTGACGGGCTTCGTGTTTTTGCGAATGGCCTGCCGGGGAGGGCGGAATCCACTGCCGAACTGCTAAAGTCGGACCGATTGACAGGAGAGTCATGTGAACGCGCTCGCTGCTACCGTTACCGACGACGCCGAAGGCCGCATCCTGGATGCGCTGCTGGCGCGTGGACGGCTCAAGGAAGCCGACCTGGCGCGCGCGCGACCGCTGCACGCCGAAGCCGGCGGCAGCCTGCTCGGGCTGCTGGTGCGGTTGGGCCTGGTGTCCGAACGCGACCAGGCGCAGGCCAGCGCCGATGTGCTGGGCCTGCCGCTGCTGGAGGGCCGGCAACTGCCCGAAGCGCCTCCGCAGGCGCTGGCCGATGGGTTGCCGCTGTCGCTGCGTTTCCTCAAGCAGTTCCATGTGTGCCCGCTGGACGTCAATGAACAGGGCATGCGGCTATGGCTGGCCGATGCCCACGATCCCTACCCGCAGCAGGCCGTGCAGTTGGCGCTGGGCGTACCGGTCATCCCGGTGCTGGGCATGCGCGCGGAAATCGACGATCTGGTGGAACGCTGGTTCGGTCAAGGGCGCAGCGCGATGGGCGCGATCGTCGAGACCGCCGACGGCGAGGGTGGTGCGGTCGACGACATCGAGCACCTGCGCGACCTCGCCTCCGAAGCGCCGGTGATCCGCCTGGTCAACCTGGTGATCCAGCGTGCGGTGGAACTGCGCGCTTCGGACATCCATGTCGAGCCGTTCGAAAGCCGCCTGAAGGTACGCTACCGCGTTGACGGCGTGCTGGTGGAGGGCGAAAGCCCGCCGGCCAACCTCACCGCTGCGGTGATCAGCCGCATCAAGATCATGGCCCGGCTCAACATCGCCGAGCGTCGCCTGCCGCAGGACGGCCGCATCATGCTGCGCGTGCAGGGCAAGGAGCTGGACCTGCGCGTGAGCACGGTACCGACCGCGCATGGCGAAAGCGTGGTGATGCGCCTGCTCGACCGCGAAACGGTGGTATTCGATTTCCACCGGCTCGGTTTCACCGACGCGTTCCTGCCGCAGTTCCGCAAGGTGCTGGAACAGCCGCACGGCATCCTGCTGGTGACCGGCCCGACCGGTTCGGGCAAGACCACCACGCTGTACACCGCGCTGAGCCAGCTCAACACCGCCGACGTCAAGATCATCACGGTCGAGGATCCGGTCGAGTACCAGATCGAAGGCATCAACCAGATCCAGGCCAAGCCGCAGATCGGCCTGGATTTCGCCAACGCTCTGCGCAGCATCGTGCGCCAGGACCCGGACATCATCATGATCGGCGAAATGCGCGACCTGGAAACCGCGCGCATCGCCATCCAGTCGGCGCTGACCGGCCATCTGGTGCTGTCCACCCTGCACACCAACAATGCGGCCGGCGGCATCACCCGCCTGCTCGACATGGGCGTGGAGGATTACCTGCTCACCTCCACCATCAACGGCATCCTGGCCCAGCGCCTGGTACGCCGGCTGGAGCCGACCCACGCCGAGCGCTACCAAGCCTCGCCGGAGGAGATCGAGCGTTTCGAGCTGCGCCGCCTGCAGCCGCACGGGCCCATCCATCTGTACCGTCCCGTGCCGTCGGCGCTGGCGCCAACCGGTTACCTCGGCCGCACCACCATCATGGAATTCCTGGTGATGAACGATGCGCTGCGGCGGGCGGTGATGCGCCGCGATGGCATGGGCGAAATCGAACGCATCGCCCGTGAAGCGGGCATGCGCACCATGTACGAGGATGGCCTGGCCAAGGCACTCAGTGGGCAGACGACCCTCGAGGAAGTGCTGCGCGTCACCGAGGAAAGCTGATGCGCGCAGGATTCCGGGGCTGACATGCCGAACTACCGTTACAAGGCGCTCAATCCGCACGGCGAGATCTTCGACGGGCAGATGGAGGCCGCCAGCGAGGCCGAGCTGGTGGCGCGGCTGCAGGACCAGGGCCATCTGCCGATGGAAACGCAGCTGGCCGACGGCGGCGCCCTCGGTGGCAGCAGCTGGCGCAACCTGCTGCGCCAGCGCCCGCTGCAGGGGCCGGCACTGCTGCAGTTCACCCAGCAGCTGGCAACCCTGCTCGGCGCCGGCCAGCCGTTGGATCGCGCGCTGTCGATCCTGCTCGGCCTGCCGGAGGACGAACGCTCGCGGCGCGCGATCACCGACATCCGCGACGTGGTGCGCGGTGGCGCGCCGCTGTCGACCGCGCTGGAACGCCAGCATGGCCTGTTCTCGCGCCTGTACGTGAACATGGTGCGCGCCGGTGAAGCCGGTGGCAGCCTGCATGAGACGCTGCAGCGCTTGGCCGACTACCTCGAGCGCAGCCGTGCGCTGCAGGGCAAGGTGATCAACGCGCTGGTCTATCCGGCCATCCTGCTGGTGGTGGTGGGCGGTGCGCTGCTGTTCCTGCTCGGCTACGTGGTGCCGCAGTTCGCGCAGATGTACGAGAGCCTGGACGTGGCGCTGCCCTGGTTCACCAACGCGGTGCTGCAGCTGGGCCTGTTCGTGCGCGATTGGTGGATCGTGTTGCTGGTGGTGCCGGCGGTGCTGGCGCTGCTGTTCGAGCGCAAGCTGCGGCAGCCGGCATTCCGCCTGGCGCTGGATGGCTGGCTGCTGCAACGGCGCGGCATCGGCCGCCTGATGGGCGAACTGGAAACCGCGCGGCTGGCGCGCACGCTCGGCACCCTGCTGCGCAACGGCGTTCCGCTGCTGGGCGCGCTGGGCATCGCCCGCAACGTGCTCGGCAACCGTGCGCTGGCCGCCGACGTGGAAACGGCCGCAGACGAAGTGAAGAACGGCGCCGGGTTGTCGCTGGCGCTGTCACGCGGCAAGCGTTTTCCGCGCCTGGCGCTGCAGATGATCCAGGTAGGCGAGGAGTCCGGCGCCCTCGACACGATGTTGCTGAAGGCGGCCGACACCTTCGAACAGGACAGCGCCCGCCGTATCGACCGCCTGCTGGCGGCCATGGTGCCGGCGATCACCCTGGTGCTGGCCTCGGTGGTCGGCGCGGTGATCGTCGCCGTGCTGGTGCCGCTGTACGACCTGACCAATGCCATCGGTTGACGATGGAATGCCCCGCAACCCCGATACCCGCAACAGAAAGGACCGTCCATGATTGCTTCCCGTCGACCGATCCGCCTTTCCTTCACCGCTGCACGCCACCAGTCGGGCATGAGCCTGCTGGAAATCATCATCGTCATCGTGCTGATCGGCGCGGTGTTGACCCTGGTCGCCAGCCGCGTGCTGGGCGGCGCTGACCGCGGCAAGGCCAACATCGCCAAGGCGCAGGTGCAGACCGTGGCCTCCAAGATCGACAACTACCAGATCGACACCGGCAAGCTGCCGGGTGCGCTCAATGATCTGGTGACCGCACCGGCCGGCGTCGGTGGCTGGCTGGGCCCGTATGCCAAGCCGGCCGATCTGAACGATCCGTGGGGTCACGCGCTGGAGTACCGCGCACCGGGCGAAGGCCAGCCCTATGAGCTGGTCAGCCTGGGCAAGGACGGCAAGACCGGCGGCAGCAGTGTCGACGCCGATATCCGCTACCAGCCGTAAGCCTGCATGAGCGCTTTCCTGCCGCGCCGGCTGCCCCGCCCGCGCCTGCACGGCAGGCGCGCAGGGGGCTGTCGCTGCTGGAAATGCTGCTGGTGATCGCCTTGATCGCGGCGATCGGCCTGATCACCGCGGCCGGCCTGTCGCGCGGCTTTGCCGGCATGCAGCTGCGCAGTGCCGGCAAGGACATCGCCAATCAGCTGCGCATGGTGCGCGCGCAGGCCATCGCCCGCGGCGAACCGCAGCGCTTTGTGATCGAACCGGCGCGGCGGCGCTGGGAAGGTGCCAACCAGCGTCAGGGTGACGTCCCGGCGCAGCTGCAGGTGCAGTTCGAAGGCGCCGCACAGCTGGCCACCGCGCCGGGCCAGGGCGTGATCGAGTTCCATCCCGATGGCGGTTCCAGCGGTGGCCGCATCCGCCTGCAACGCGACGGCGCCGAATGGCGCATCGATGTCGGCTGGCTTACCGGTGAGGTCCGATCGGGCCCATGGCGGGCACCATGAAGCGGCGCGCACGCGGCTTCACGCTGCTGGAAGTGATCATCGCCTTCGCCCTGCTCGGCCTGGCGTTGACCCTGCTGCTGGGCAGCCTGTCCGGTGGCGCCAGGCAGGTGCGCGAGGCCGAGCTGCGTACGCGCGCGGTGCTGCATGCGCAGTCACTGCTGGCCGAAGCCGGTGTTGCCGCACCGTTGCAGGCGGGTCGCCAGCAGGGCGAATGGGAGCAGGGCCGCTACCACTGGGAGCTGCAGGTGCAGCCGTGGGTGGAGCCGCGCGCGGGCAACGCCGCGCAGGCACAGGCGCAGTCGCCCGGCACGCCCTGGCTGGCCGAACTGCAGCTGCAGGTGCGCTGGGGCGACAGCGAGCGCGAGCAGTTGCGCTGGCGCAGCCTGCGCCTGCTGCCGCCAGACCTGGAGAGCGCACGATGAAGCGACGCGCCGCCGGCTTTACCCTGGTCGAAGTGATGCTGGCCACCGTGCTGCTGGCCGGTGGCCTGGCCCTGGCCTTCGCCAGCGTGCGCTCGGCGATGGCCGTCAGCCAGCGCGGCGAACAGATCGCGGCCGACAGCGAACGCATGCGCGCGGTGCAGGCGCTGCTGCGGCGGCAACTGGCCGGTGCGCTGCGCACACCGCTGGAGGTCCCCGATCCCACCCGCGAGCCGGTCTTCTTCCAGGGCGAGGAACAGCGCATGCAGTTCGCTGCCGACCTGCCGGGCTATCTCGGTCGTGGCGGCCCCTATCTGCATGCGCTGCAGGTCGATGGCCGCCCGGGTCACCGCCGCCTGCTGCTGGACCTGGTGCTGCTGCAGGAAGGCGAGCGCATCGCCGAGACGCCGCCGCGCCCACCGGAGCTGCTGGTGGACGAGCTGAAGTCGGTGCAGCTGCGCTATCGCGGCATCGACGCCGGTACCGGCCAACTGACCGAGTGGCTGCCGCGCTGGGACGATACCCGGCGGCTGCCGATGCTGGTGGAGATCCAGATCGTGCCGGCCCGTGGCGCGCCCTGGCCCGCACTGGTGGTGGCGCCGCGCGTGGGTGGCAGTGGGGGCCCGCGATGAGGCGTTCACGCGGCGCGGCACTGGTACTGGTGCTGTGGCTGATTGCGCTGATGACCGCGCTGGTGGGCGCATTCGCACTGAGTGCACGGGTTGAGCATCTGCAGCAGCGTGTGCTCGATGACGGCGCGCGGGGCCAGGAGCGCGCGCGTGCCGGGCTGGAGTACGCGCTGACACGCCTGTCCGCCGATCCGCAGCGGGCGCCCTGGCGCGCCGATGGCCGCCTCTATCGCTGGCAGTTCGACGACGCCACCATCGAGATCAAGGTGCTGGACGAAAACGGCAAGATCAACCTGAATCTGGCCGATGTGGCCCTGCTGACAGCTTTCCTCAAGGCGCTGGGCGAGGACGACGGCGCGGCCCGGCAGTTGGCTGGCGCGATCGTCGACTGGCGTGACGAGGACAGTCTGGTACAGGCCGGTGGCGGTGCCGAAGCGCCCGACTATGCTGCAGCAAGGCTGCCCTATGGCCCGCGCAACAAGCGTTTCGAGACCCTGGGTGAGCTGCAGCGGGTGCTGGGCATGCGCGGACCGTTGTATCGGGCGATGCTGCCGCATGTGACGCTGTACAGCCGTCAGGCGCGGCCCGATCCGCAGTTCGCCGGTGCGCCGGTATTGACTGCGCTGGGCCTGGATGCGGAGCAGGCGTTGGCGCAGCGCGCGCAACAGGAGCGTGACGCCGGTGGCGAAGCGGGTGCGACAACGCTTGCCAGCGCCAGCGGCACCTATAGTATCGAGTGCCGTGTCACCGACGGCAGTGGACGCCGGTCGGTGCTGCAGGCAGTGGTACGCAATGGCTCGGGCGGGGCTCCCGGGCAGACCTACACAGTGCTTCGCTGGGAGCAGGGAATGGCAGCAAGATGACAGCTTGGCAGGACAGTCTGCGGCAGGTGCAGGGCCGGATCGGCCCGGGCACGGGCCGTTTCCTGCGTTGGTGGCGGCACGGGTTGCTGGCCTGGGTGCCGGTGCGTTGGCAGTGGGCGCTGGGCTGGGGCCAGGCGCGCCTGCTGTTGCTGCGTGACGGCGATCACCTGCAGGTCTGGCGTGAAGCCGGCGAGCGCCGCGAAGACGTGGTGCGCCTGCCGTGGCCGCTGTCGCCGCAGGCGCTGGACCGGGTGCTGGAGCCGCGCCTGCGCGGCCTGCCGCGGGTATGGTTGTTGCCGGCCGCGGACGTCCTGCGGCGCACCCTGCGCCTGCCGGGAGCGGCCGCCGACCGCCTGCGGGCCGTGGTCGGCTTCGAGATCGACCGGCAGACACCCTTCGAATCGTCCCAGGTCAGTTTTGACGTACGCGAACTCGGCCCGGCCGGCGAAGGCCAGCTGCAGGTGGAGCTGGTCGCCTGGCCGTTGCGCCAGTTGGACGCCTGGCGCGCCAGCGTGGGCGAGTGGGCCGATGCGCTGGCCGGTGTCGATGCCATCGACGCGCAGGGCAGGGCGCTGCAGGTGAACCTGCTGCCCCCGGCGCAGCGCCAGCGGCGACCGGACCCGATGCGGCGCTGGAACGTGCTGCTCACCGTGGCGGCCCTGCTGATGCTGGTGCTGGCGGCCCTGCAGCTGCTGGACAACCGCCGCGCCGCCGCCGATGAACTGCGTGCGCAGGTCGAGCGCAGCGCGCGCAGTGCGCGTGGCGTGGCCAGCGAGCGGGCGCAGCTGCAGGCCCTGGTCGAAGGCGCGGCGTTCCTGGAGAAGCAGCGCAACCAGCGTGCAGGCACGGTCGAAATCTGGAACGAATTGACCCGGCGCCTGCCCGAAGGCACCTACCTGGAAAAACTGGCCATCGAAAGCAACAACCTGCAGCTGATCGGCCTCAGCCGCGAAGCCTCGCAGCTGGTGCAGCTGCTGCAGGACGCGCCGCAGTGGCGCAAGGTCAACCTGACCGGCGTGCTGCAGGCCGATGGCGCCGCCAGTGGCCGCGACCGCTTCACCATGACCGCCGAGCTGCAGCCGCTGGCCGCCGCCCGCACCGAGGAGGCGGCCGATGCTGATGCCAAACGCACGCCGTGACCGCTGGCTGGCGCTGGCCCTGCTGCTGGCCGTGCTGGGCCTGGCCTACCTGCTGCTGGTGCATCCCTGGTTCACCCAGCCGCTGCGTGAGATCGATGCCGATGTCGCGTCGTTGCGCGAACGCGAAGCGCGTGTGCAGGCGCAGCTGCAGCAGCAGCCGCAGATCGAACAGCGCCTGCGTGCCACCCGCGAGGCCCTGCTGCAGCGTCCCGGCTTCCTGCGCGAGGCCACCGCCGAAGCCGCCGCGGCCGCGCTGGGTGCCAAGCTGCAGGATGCGGTGGCGATGGCCAGCCCAGGCAACCGCAGTTGCACCATCAGCAACCGCACGCCGTTGACCGACAACCGGCGCGATGCCGAGTTCGTCCGCGTTGCCATGCAGGTGCGGCTGCGCTGTGGCGTGGCCGAACTGGCCACGGTCCTGCACAGCCTGGAAACCGGCAGCCCACGCCTGTTCGTGGACAACCTCAACCTCATTGCACAGCGTTTCCAGCAATCACCGAACGAATCGGGGCTGGGCCTGGACGTGTCCTTCGAACTGGCCGGTTATCTGTTGCCGGGTGCTGCCGGCGAAGGTGCGGCACCGGAGCCGGCACCGGCGCCGGCCACCGAAGCCGCGCCGACGCCACCGGCCGAGGCGCCCACACCCGCACCGCTGCCGCCGCCCGATGGACAGGAGGTGGCCGATGAAGCGTGAGCAGATCAGCCTACGCACCGGTTTCCTGCTGGCCCTGGCCGGCTGGGCCGGCGCCGTCTGGCTGGCCACCCTGTTCGGGCTGGGCAGCGATCTGCCACAGGCCGGCGGCGATGCCGACGCGGCGCCACCGCTGCCCACCCTGGCGCCCCTGGCCGCCGAACGCATGGCCAGTGCCGACAGCTACAGTGCCATCGCAGCGCGCCCGCTGTTTGCCGAAGACCGCCGCCCCCGTCCGTACCTGCTGGGCGGCAGCGAACCGGCGGCCAGCGCCGCGCTGCGCCTGACCGGCGTGCTGCTCAGCGGCGATTTCGGCATGGCCACCTTCAGCACCGAGCAGAACCGATCGCTGCGCCTGCGCCTGAACGGAGAGGCGGTGGACGGCTGGCAGCTGGTGGCCCTGCAGCCCCGCCAGGCAACGGTGATCGGGCCGGGAGGCAACCAGGTGCTGGAATTGGCCGTGTTCAATGGCCAGGGCGGCGAGCCGCCGACCGTGCTGCGTGGCGCCAACGGCGTGCCCCCTGCGGCCGGTGGTGCCGTGCCGTCGCCGGTTCCGCCGCCGCCGCCGGCAGCGGCCGCCCCTCCGGCGCAGACGGCACAACGCCCGGCCACCGCCACCGCCGCAACCCCGGCCGCACAGACACCTCCCGCCGACACCAACGGCCCCAGCGAAGCGCAGATGCAGGCCATCCGCGAACGCATCCAGGCCCGTCGCCGCCAGCTGCAGCAACAACAGCAGCAACAACCGTCGCCGCCCCCGGGCGATGGCACCAACCGATAGAGTGAATGCATGAACCTGCGTTTTCTTCCCTGGTCCTTTGCCCTTGCGCTGCTGGTCGGCTGCAGTACGGTGTCCGCGCCGCACGTGCAGCGCAACGGCAACCTGTCGCCCAGCGCCGCTGCCGGGCAGGCGGCCGACGTCGCCGCCGATGCCGCCCGTGAGAGCCAGGGCGCGCCGCAGGCGGTGATCCGCCGCGGCACCGGCACCATGATCAACCGCGAAGCCGCGCGCGCACCGGCGCCGGCGCTGCACGGGGCCAGCACCGGCGAGGCCACGTTCAACTTCGAAGGCGAATCGCTGCACGCGGTGGTCAAGGCGATCCTGGGTGACATGCTGGGCCAGAACTACGTGATCGCTCCGGGTGTGCAGGGCACGGTCACCCTGGCCACGCCCAAGCCGGTATCGCCGGCGCAGGCGCTGAATCTGCTGGAGATGGTGCTGGGCTGGAACAACGCGCGCATGGTCTACAGCGGCGGTCGCTACAACATCGTTGCCGCCGACCAGGCATTGGCTGGTACGGTGGCGCCCAGCACGGCCCCCGCCGCCAGCGCACGCGGCTTCGAGGTGCGGGTGATCCCGCTGCAGTTCATCTCGGCCACCGAGATGAAGAAGGTGCTCGAGCCGTACGCGCGGCCCAACGCCATCGTCAACGTCGACAGCGGCCGCAATGTGATCACCCTGGGCGGCACCCGTGCCGAGCTGGAAAACTACATGCGCACCGTCGAGATCTTCGACGTCGATTGGCTGTCGGGCATGTCGGTAGGAGTGTTCCCGATCCAGTCGGGCAAGGCCGAGCAGGTCGCCGCCGACCTTGAGAAGGTGTTCGGTGAGGAGAGCAAGACGCCCAGCGCCGGCATGTTCCGTTTCCTGCCGCTGGAAAACGCCAATGCCGTGCTGGTGATCACCCCGCAGGTGCGGTACCTGGACCAGATCCAGCAATGGCTGGACCGGATCGATACCGCAGGTGGCAGTGCGCGCCTGTTCTCCTATGAACTGCGCTACATCAAGGCACGCGATCTGGCCGAGCGCCTCAGCGAAGCCTTCGCCAGCAGTGGCAACCGTGGCGGCTCCAGCCCGGCGTCGCTGGCACCGGGTGCGATTCCGTCGCAGCTGGGCGGCGAGAGCGACCGCGGCATGGACAGCAGCAACAGCAGCCTCGGTTCCACCACAGGGGGAACCGGCAGCGGCAGCAGTGGCGGCAGCATGAACCTGCCGCAGCGCCAGTCCGGCAATGTCAGTGTCAGCCTGGAGGTGGAAGGCGACCGTGTCGGCGTGTCGGCGGTGGAGGAAACCAACACGCTGCTGGTGCGTTCGACGCCGCAGGCATGGCGCTCGATCCGCGAAGTGATCGAGAAGCTGGACGTGATGCCGTTGCAGGTGCACATCGAAGCACAGGTGGCCGAAGTCGCACTGACCGGCGACCTGAAATATGGCGTGAACTGGTTCTTCGACAACGCCGTGGCCGGGCGCGCGCTGACCGGTGCGCTCAGCGGGCTGACCCTGCCGCCTGCGGCCGCCGGCGCCTGGAACACCTTCGCCGGCGGCGTGACCGGCAACGATGGCGTGGGCTGGGCCTTCACCGGGCACAATGCCGCGGCCGTGGTCAGCGCACTGGACAAGGTCACCGACCTGCGTCTGCTGCAGACCCCTTCGGTGTTCGTGCGCAACAACGCCGAAGCCACGCTCAATGTGGGTGACAAGGTGCCGATCAACACCACCACGGTGAACACCGGTGTGGGCACCAGCACCTACAGTTCGGTGCAGTACATCGATACCGGCGTGATCCTCAAGGTGCGCCCGCGGGTGACCCGCGATGGCACCGTGTTCCTGGACATCGTGCAGGAAGTGAGCAGCGCCTCGGAGATTCCGGAGACCTGCAACCCCAACGAGCGCAACTGCAACCCGCGCATCTCGACCAAGAAGCTGTCCACCGAGGCGGCGGTGCAGAGCGGTGACACCATCATGCTGGCCGGTCTGATCACCGATTCGGCCACCGATGGCAGCAGCGGCATTCCGGGCCTGAGCAGGATTCCGGTGATCGGTGCGCTGTTCGGCCAGAAGACCCGTACCAGCCGTCGTTCGGAGGTGATCGTGCTGCTGACCCCGAGCATCGTCCGCAATGGCCAGGAAGCGCGCAATCTGACTGACGAGTACAGCAAGCGTTTCCGTGCGATGGAACCGCTGAACCAGCCGCGCGCGAAGAAGTAAGGGGTTTATGGCCGGGCTGCGCCCGGCACCCGCGGTAGTGCCGGCCGCTGGCCGGCAACCTCAGAAGCAACAGCAACAGCGGGTCTTCTGAGGGATGGCGGGGCACTGTGGGTATGCGGGGACGCCGTAAACCCATCCATGGGGGCTTGGTCGCCGCATCCATGCGGCTCACACCCCGCAAACCCACAGTGCCCCGCCTTCGACAGATTCCCGCGGTTGTTGGCAGGTGTCGACCTTGGTCGACATGGTAGATCCACGCCATGCGTGGATGACTGTCTGTCAGATTTCGAAATCAGGAAATGGGGTCAGATCCGTTTTCCGAAGGAAAACGAATCTGACCCCAGGAGCCATTCCGACAGATCGCAGGAATCTGTCCAAGGCGGGGTGGGTCCGGTTGCGGGGGTGTCAGCCGCATGGATGCGGCTGCCAAGCCTACAGGGACGTATTCACGGCGTCCCCCGCAACCGGACCCACCCTGCCATCCCTCAGAAAACCCGCTGTTGCTGTTGCTGTTGCCGGCCAGCGGCCGGCACTACCACGGGTGCCGGGTGCAACCCGGCCGATACCCTCCCAGTGCTAGGCTGTGGCCACCGACAACCACGGAGGCGGGATGGGGGCGATCGTGTTGTTGCCGCTGTGCGTGGACGATGCCGCGCTCGACCGTTGCCTGGCTGCACTGGATGCCGGCACCGCGCCGGGTACCGCGGTCTGGCTGGCCGACGATGCGCAGACCGGTCCGCGTGCGCAGGCGGTGGTGGAACACTGGTTGGCGCATACGCCACTGCAGGCCGAGTACACCCGCCGTGCGCGGCCGCTCGGCGAGGTGGCCCATCTGGACGAGATGCTGCGCGCCTGCGATGGCATGGACGTGGTGGTGCTGGCACCGGACAGCGTACCGGCGCCGGGTTGGTTGCAGCAGCTGCAGGACGCCTTTGCCCGCGACGCCGCCATCGCGACCGCAACCCCGTGGTGCAACGCGGGCGAAACCGCGGCGTGGCCACGTTTGGGCGAGATCAACCCCGAGCCCGATGACGCCGAACTGCTGGCGCACGTCTGTAGCGGGTTGCCGACGCTGCACCCGGAGCTGCCATCAGCGGTCACCCATGCGGTGCTGGTGCGTGGCAACGCACGCCGTCGCGCCGGTGGCCTGGATGTGGACAGCTACGCCGGCTGGAACGCGGCGCTGGTCGACCTGAGCCTGCGCATGGCCGGGCTGGGCTGGCGCAACGTGCTGTGCGAGACCGCCTTCGTCAGCCGCGCAGGCGAGGCGGTCAGCCGCGACGGCGATCTGGAAGCGCTGGCCGCGCGCTGGCCGGGCTGGGTGCCACGCCTGGCCGACTTTCTGATGCATGACCCGTTGCACGGGCTGCGGGCCGATCTGCAGCAGCGCATCCGGCAGGTGATAATGCCGCGGGAACAGGGCGACCTGTTCGTCCCGTCCGTGCCGGAGCCTCCCGTTTGAATGCTGCCATTGCCGCCGTTGTCGTCACCTTCCAGAGCGGCAGCACCATCGATGCCTGCCTCTCGCGCCTGCGCCAGGCGCAGGATGTGGCCGAGATCCGGGTGATCGACAACGGTTCGCTGGATGGCACGCTTGAGATCGTGCAGCGCCATGCCAGCCATGACCCGCGCGTGCGCTTTGTCGGCAACCCGGACAACCCGGGCTTCGCTGCGGCCAACAACCAGGGCGTGGCCGATTCGCGCAGCCCGTGGCTGGCCTTCATCAACCCGGACCTGATGGTCGAGGCCGATACCCTGGCCGCGCTGCGCGCCCGTGCCGATGCGCTGGGCGACTGCCTGCTGGGCGTGGAACAGGTGGATGAGCAGGGCCATGCCGATGAAGCGGTGCGGCGCCGTGACCCGGACTTCCTGATGATGCTGCGGTCGCCAGGCAAGGGCTCGAAGCTGGCCGTTCCGCGCGACCCTTCGCAGGCGTTGCAACGGGTGCCGGCGCTGTCCGGCGCACTGCTGATGATGCCGCGTACGCTGTTCGACCGCATCGGCGGCTGGGACGCGGGCTATCGCCTGCATGCCGAAGACCTGGACCTGTGCCGGCGCGCGCGTGCGGCCGGGGCGGTGGTGGCCATCGCCAACGACCTGCAGGTCACCCATGTGCGCGGTGTCTCCAGCCGGTCGCGTCCGTTCTTCGTTGAATGGCACAAGCACAAGGGCCTGTGGCGCTACTTCCAGAAGTTCGAGGCCGGGCAGCGCTCGCTGCCGGTGCGTGTGGCGGTGTTTGCGGCAATCTGGGCCCATGCGCTGATGCTGGTGCCGCGCCTGCTGCGCAGGTCGTTGTAGAGCCGAGCCCACGCTCGGCTCAGGCAAATCCAGCCGAGCGTGGGCTCGGCTCTACGAAAGGCGGGCGCGCCCACGGTTCACGCCGCCGGGCGCATAATCCGCCCCATGCCTATCATCCAGTCCCTGCTCGATACCGACCTGTACAAGTTCACCATGATGCAGGCGGTGCTGCACCAGCATCCCGGCGCCCAGGTGCAGTACCGGTTCAAGTGCCGTACCCCCGGCATCGACCTGGCCCGCTACATCGATCAGATCGACGAAGAAATCGACCACCTGTGTGCGCTGCGCTTCAGCGATGCCGAGCTGGATTACATGCGTGGCCTGCGATTCGTGAAGCCGGACTTCGCCGACTTCCTCGGCCTGTTCCATCTCGATCGCAAGTACATCCAGCTGCGTGCGTCGAAGACCGTGCCCGGCGAGATCGAGCTGGACATCACCGGGCCGTGGCTGCACACCATCCTGTTCGAGGTGCCACTGCTGGCGATCATCAACGAGGTCTGGTTCCGCAACACCACCACCGCCGACTTCGCCGAGGGTGAGCGCCGGCTGCAGGCCAAGGCCGCGCTGCTGCGCGATACGCCCGGTTTCGAACAGTGCCGCATTGCCGACTACGGCAGCCGCCGGCGCTATTCCCGCGACTGGCACGCGCGCCTGCTGCCGTTGCTGCGCGATGCACTGGGGCCGCAACTGGTCGGCACCAGCAACGTACACTTCGCACGCCTGTACGGCATGACGCCGCACGGCACGATGGCCCATGAGTACCTGCAGGCGTTCCAGGCGCTGGGCCCGCGCCTGCGCGATTCGCAGGTGGCCGCGCTGGATTCGTGGGCGCGCGAGTATCGCGGCGACCTGGGCATCGCGCTGTCCGACGTGGTGGGCCTGGACGCGTTCCTGCGCGACTTCGACATGTACTTCTGCAAGCTGTTCGACGGCGTCCGCCACGATTCGGGCGATCCGTTCGACTGGGGCGATCGCATGCTCGCGCATTTCCAGCAGCGCCGGGTCGATCCGCGCAGCAAGGTGCTGGTGTTCAGCGATGGTCTCGACATCGCCAAGGTGATGCGGCTGTACGACTACTTCCGCGGCCGTTGCCAGGTCGCGTTCGGGGTCGGCACCCATCTGACCAATGACCTGGGCCCGACGCCGCTCAACATCGTCATCAAGATGGTCCGCTGCAATGGCCAGCCGGTGGCCAAGCTCAGCGATTCGCCCGGCAAGAGCATGTGCGACGACCCCGGCTACCTGGCCTACCTGCGACAGGTCTTCGAGCTGCCTCAGCCCGAGTAGGGGCGTCGCCCCGGCGCCTTACAGGTAATCGACCACCACCAGGTACGCGCCCTGCAGCGGCTGCTGCCGGGCCGCTTCCACCCGGTAGCGCTCGGAGAAGGCGATATCGCCGGCGCGCAATGCGCTGGCCGACACCGACAGCTTCTGGCCCTGGCGCTTGCCGTCGCGCAGCGTGGCGGCCTGGCCGTCGGCCAGCGCCGTCACCGCCACCGTCGAACCCTTGGCCGACGGCGGGCAGGCCGCCAGGCTCAGCTCGCCCTGGGACAGGTTCGTCGTGCAGCCCGGTTCGGCGATGCGGCCACTGAAGCGGATGCTGCCGCTGCTGGCCTGGGCCACGGCACTGAGCGACATCAGCGCCACGCACAGCAGAAGGGAGTTCCTCATGACACGTTCTCTGGTTCGGTGTGTCCTAGTTAGCGACAGCTTCGATCCAGCTTTAATAGGACGATTCCGAATCTGCTAGGGCCATCACCAACAAAGAGTGATGCGCATCAAATAAGCCGATTTTCCCCTGAAAACGTACGGTTTCCCGCGCGTGCCGGTAGCGTCACTCGTTGCGTCAGAAGACGTCACTTCTCGCTCGATGGCGGCACCGTCAACGTTCCTGCGCCGACGCGCTCTCAATCCGGGTAACACGTCACACATGGGGCGTCAATGAATTGACGTTCAGAAAAATAATGAGACTTTCATCACACTTGTGCATATACTTTCGTCACGGATCCAGGGAGGTACATCCGGATCCGGCCACAGGTGAGACGCAAGGATGGGTCTTGTTAGCCCGGCAGTGCTCCTTGCTTCCTCCTCTACTTCTCATCTCTTCAGTAGGGTTAGGTAAAAGCGAATGCACAAGATCAACCTCATTGCCGCTCTGATGCTGGCCGCCGCTCCGCTGGCCGCCAACGCCGCCGACGGCACCATCACCTTCAATGGCAAGGTGACCGACAAGACCTGCACCATCTCGACCCCGGGCGGCAAGGATTTCGCCGTGACCCTGCCGACCGTGTCCAAGAACACCCTGGCCACCGCCGGTGCCGTGGCCGGTCGTACCCCGTTCGCCATCAACCTGACCAAGTGCAGCGCCGGCAACGTCGCCACCTACTTCGAGCCGGGTTCCACCGTTGACTTCAACAGCGGCCGCCTGGTCAACCAGGCCTCGGCCAACGCTGCCACCAACGTGCAGCTGCAGCTGCTGGGTTCGAACAACCAGTTCCTGCCGGTCAAGGCTGCCGGCGCTGGCCTGGCCCAGACCAACTCGCAGTGGGTCACCGTCGGCACCGATGGTTCGGCTGACCTGAACTACTACGCCGAGTACTACGCCACTGCCGCCGCCACCCCGGGCGACGTCACCAGCAGCGTCAAGTACACGATCATCTACAACTGATCGTCGCCGTACCCGCATTGGCCGGCGTACACGCCGGCCAGTGCTCCGCGGCCTCTGGCCACACCCCTCGAGCGTAGTCCTTCCGATGAAAGCACTCTTTCCCCGGGCGCTGCTGCTGGCAGCGTTCACGCTGCCCTTCTGCCAGAACGCTCTGGCCGGCGTGGTGGTCAATGGCACCCGCGTGATCTACCCGGCGCAGGCGCGCGAAGTCACCGTGCAGGTCGACAACGTGGGCGACTCGCCTGCGCTGGTACAGGCCTGGATTGACAGCGGCGATGCCAACCAGACCGCCGACACCAGCGATGCCCCGTTCGTACTGACGCCGCCGATCGCGCGCGTCGAACCGGGTCGCAGCCAGGCGCTGCGCGTGATCTTCTCCGGCGCGCCGCTGCCGACCGACCGCGAGACGGTGTTCTGGCTCAACGTGCTGGATGTGCCGCCGTCGCCGGACAACGCCGACAGCGGCGACCAGAATTATCTGCAGGTCGCGTTCCGTTCGCGGCTGAAGCTGTTCTACCGGCCGCAGGGCCTGAAGGGCGTCGCCAACGACGCACCGGCAGCGCTGCGCTGGACCCGCACCGGCGACCGCCTGCGGGTGGAAAACCCCAGCCCCTTCCACGTCACGCTGGCCGAAGTGCATGCGCTGACCGGCAGCAGTGAAAAGGCAGTGGAGGACAAGGGCGCAATGGTCGCGCCGAAGCAGAGCCTGGAGTTCGCCGCACCGGCGGGCACCGACCAGGTGCGCTTCATCACCATCAACGATTACGGCGGCCGGGTGGAACACACGATCCGCCTCGGCAGCACCGGGGGCTGAACGCGCCGCGCCGGCCATCGGCCCGCGCATCCCGCCACCGCCGCCGTGCGGCGAATTGAAGGAATGTCAGTGTGATCGGAAACAGATTGACATTGTCGATCCATCAGGCGATCTGCCTGTTGGCTGCCGGCGTGGCCTGCCCAGGATGGGCGCTGGCTGCACCGGCCAATCTCGGCGAACAGGCGCTGATGGCGCAGAGTGGTGCGGCCACCGCGCGTGCGCCGGAGTCGGCCCAGTTCAATTCCAGCTTCCTGTCCGGCCAGGCCAAGCAGGTCGATCTGGCCGCTTTCAGCAACGGCAACCCGATGGTGGCCGGCAGCTACCGTGTCGACGTCTACGTCAACGGTGCCTGGCAGGGCCGTCGTGACCTGCAGTTCAAGGCCGATGCGCAGGGCCGTGTCGACGCCTGCCTGCCGCTGCCGATGCTGGAGGAAATGGGCGTGGACAGCGAGGCCGTGCTGCTGCAGCAGGACCCGTCCGTGCCCACCGACACCAGCAGCTGCGTGCCGGTGCAGCAGCGTATGGCCAACGCCTACGGTGTCTACGACAGCGGCAATCTGCGCTACGACCTCAGCATCCCGCAGGTGTTCCTGCGCCGCGAGGCGCGCGGCTACGTCAATCCGGCGCTGTGGGACCGTGGCATCAATGCCGGTTTCGTCGGCTACAGCTTCAATGCCATCGACAGCAACAGCCGTGTCGAAGGTGGCCAGCGCAACCGCAGTGCCTACTTGGGCCTCAATGCCGGCCTGAACCTGGGCGGCTGGCAGTTCCGCCATGATTCCAACCTGACCTGGAGCGATGGCGACGGCCGCCATTGGCAGAGCATCGCCACCTACGCCCAGCGTGGCATTCCGCAGGTGCGCGGCATGCTCACCCTCGGTGAGGCCTACACCACCGGCGAACTGTTCGATTCGATCGGCTATCGCGGTGCCAGCCTGGCCAGCGACGACCGCATGCTGCCTGATTCGCTGCGCGGTTACGCGCCGGTCGTGCGTGGCATCGCCGAGACCAACGCACGCGTGGAAGTGCGGCAGAACCAGCAGCTGATCTATTCCTCCACCGTCTCGCCGGGCAGCTTCGTCATCGATGACCTGTACCCGACCGGCTACGGCGGCGATCTGGAAGTGAGCGTGATCGAGGCCGACGGCCGCCGCCGCGAATTCAAGGTGCCGTTCGGTTCGGTGCCGCAGATGCTGCGCGAAGGCGTGTCGCGCTACGCGCTGACCGCCGGCCAGGTGCGCAACAAGCTGTTGGCCGACGAACCCTGGCTGGTGCAGGGCACCTACCAGCGCGGCATCGGCAACCAGCTGACCGTGTACGGCGGCAGCGCACTGAGCGAAGGCTACCTGTCGCTGCTGTACGGCGTCGGCCTGTCCACGCGCATCGGCGCGTTCGCCGCCGATGTCACCCACGCGCGTACCTCGTTCGACCACTACGGTGACCACACCGGTGCCAGCGTGCGCCTGAGCTACAGCAACATGATCGGCGAGACCGGGACCAACCTGACTCTGGCCGCCTACCGCTACTCCACCGAAGGCTTCTACAGCCTGCAGGACGCGCTGTATGGTCGCGACGCGGACACCCGCGGCATCGATCCGACCACCCGTGGCCGCCAGCGCAGCCAGTTCCAGCTGACCCTGAACCAGCCGCTGGGCCGCCGTGGCGGTGCCCTGTATGTGACCGGCTCGGTGCGCGACTTCTACGACCGCAGCGGTACCTCCAAGCAGTACCAGGTGGGCTACAACAATGCCTGGCGTTCGGTGAACTACGGTTTCTCGGCGCTGCGCACCGAAGAAGGCGTGCTGGGCCGCTCCGACACCCAGTACCTGTTCTCGATGAGCGTGCCGCTGGGTCGCGGTACCCATCCGGTGTCGTTCAGCGCCGACCTCGGCGCGCGCGACCGTGGTGGCTATGACAACAGCCGCGTCGGCATCACCGGTTCGGCCGGCGTGGACAACAACTTCAGCTACGGCGCGGCGCTGTCGGACTCGCGCGAGGGCGGCACCACCGCCGTCGGCAACGTCGAGTACCGCAGCCGTTACTCCGCGTTGAACGCCACCTACAGCCACTCGCGCGACTTCCGCCAGGCCTCGGTCGGCGCCAACGGCAGCGTGGTGGTGCATCCGGGCGGCTTCACCTTCACCCCGCAGCGTGGCGACACCATGGTGCTGGTCGAGGCGCCGGGCGCGCGTGACGCCATGGTCAGCAATGCGCCGGGCCTGCGCGTGGATGGCCGTGGCTACGCGGTGGTGCCTTACGTGTCGCCGTACCGCCTCAACACCGTCACCCTCGACCCGCAGGGCATGGCCCACGACGTCGAGCTGGAAAGCACCAGCCAGTCGGTGGCGCCGTTCGCCGGTGCCATCAGCTACCTGCGCTTCGATACCCGCAAGGGCAACGCACTGCTGATCCAGGTACGCAACACCGATGGCCGCACGATGCCGTTCGGTGCGCAGGTCAAGGACGAGCAGGGCCAGCCGGTGGGCATGGTCAGCCAGGGCGGGCGCCTGTACGTGCGCAGCGAGCACAACCAGGGCCGCCTGCAGGTGGAGTGGGGTGCCGGTGCCGAACAGCGTTGCACCATCGACTACCAGGTTCCGGCGGGCGCCGACGCGTCCAAGACCGGTTTCATTCCGCTGGAGGCAGCATGCCGTTGATTTCTTTCCGAGGCCGCAAGGCGCTGGCCGCGCTGGCGATGCTGGGCGGCGTGCTGCTGGCGCAGCAGGCCAGTGCCGCCTGCCGCATCCAGAGCAGCTGGTTCGTGGCCCAGGACGTGACCATGGACATGGGCCAGATCGTGATCCTGCCCAGCACCCCGGTCGGTGGCGTGATCAAGGAGATCAGCGAGCCGATCAACCAGCAGAACAGCGTGGCGCGCTGCGACTGGTCCGGGGGCGCTCGATCGGCGAGTACGTCAATGCCGCACAGAAGCGCCCGGTGGCCGGATTCTCCAACGTCTATGAAACCGACGTGGCGGGCGTGGGCATCCGGCTGTACCGCGACTCCGGCGCAATCCAGACCTATTACCCGCACACCATCAATTTCGGCAGCAACAACACCATCTCGCTGGTGGGGGTACCTTCCGCATCCAGCTGATCAAGACCGCCGCGCAGACCGGCTCGGGCGTGATCGCACCGAACGGCCGTTTCACCACCTACTACTTCGATGGCGACGGTGCGGGCCGGCCGGTGCTGACCTCCACCTTCAAGGGCTCGGGCACCACCGTGGTCAGCCCCACCTGCGAAGTGCAGGCCGGCAGCCGCAACATCGCCGTGGATTTCGGCAGCGTGCCCAACACCACCTTCACCGGCGTCGGTTCCAAGGCCGTCAACCGCGACTTCGAGATCCGCCTGAACTGCCAGGGCAGCAATGTAGCGGCTTACCAGAGCAAGATCGGCATCCGCCTGGACGCCGACCAGGACAGCTCCAACATGGCGGGCGTGCTCAAGCTCAGCGCGGCCAGCAACAGCGCCACGCGCATCGGCATCCAGATGGTCCAGCGCGACGGCACCACCGAACGCGAAGTGCGCTTCGGCCAGACCATCAATGTCGGCACCACCGCGCCGGGTACCAGCGTCATGGCGCTGCCGCTGCGCGCCCGCTACATCCAGACACAGGCCGGTACCGTCGGTGCCGGTGTCGCAAACGGCCAGGCAACGTTCACCATCCAGTACGAATAACGCGGCCAACGGCCGCCTTCCACCACCGCTGCGCCGCACCCCAACGTCGCCTGCCTGCAGGCGGCGTTGACCGCGTCTTGATCCCGCAAGCGTGAAGATCGGAGCTATCATGACCGTACAGCAACATGAATGTGATGTACGTCATGAAAGCGAGCTTCCCTTCACCACAGTGCCGCCACCGGGTACTCCGCCCGGCTGAGCGCCGCTGAAAGGACCCGGCGTGACAGCGACCCACCTTGCCATTGCCGGACTCCCGCGGAATACGTTGAGATGCGCAGCGGCGGCCTGTACTGGGTGGTCGCCGCCGGCAGCGCGCCGACCGATCTGCTCGGTGCCGGCGTGCTGGCCGCTGCCGACGCACTGCACGACGCCGTGCTGATCACCCTGGGGCGTGGTGCCGAACCGATGCTGTCGCTGTTGCCGGCCGCACAAGGGCCGGCGCAGCTGCGCCTCTTCCAGCGTTCGCACCGTGGCATGCAGCAGGCACTGCGCGGTCTGGTCGGCGATCTGCCGCGCACCGCGTCGGCACAGACACGGCTGAGCCTGGTGCAGTTCCCGGTTGCAGCGCTGGATGGATGGGATGACGCGCGCCTGGCACGCTGGTGCGCGCAACTGCAGGCGTGGGCCGAGCAGGCGCGCCAGGTGCTGCTGTTGTTGTGCCACGGCGAAGTGGCCACCCTGGCCCCGCGCCTGCTGGCATTGAACCGCACCTGCGCGGGCGTGGCCCAGCTGCATCCGCACCGGGGCGCGCTGCAGCTGCTGCTGCACTACTGGTCCAACAGCCACGGCGTGGTCGCGCAGCAGTCCTTCGGCGTGGTGCAGGAGGGCAACGCGCTGCACCATCGGCGCAGTGACGATGCCGTCCTCGCCCCCGCCCACGATGTCAGCGGCAGCGATCGCGATGTGTTCCTGGCCCAGGCCGAGGTGCTGGAGGGGGCGCCACCGCTGTCGGCCGCATGGCGCCTGTTCGATGGCTGGGGCGGCCTGTTGCCGGCGGCACTGCAGGCGCGCGAGGCGACCGTGGTGCTGGCCATCACCGAAAACGCCCAGGTCGATGCGCTGGCGCGGCTGCTGCATCGCCTGCGCCGCGAGCGTGGCAACGCGTTGAAGCTGGTCGTGCGTGAGCTGCAACCCTGTCTTCGTTATGCCGATGAGCGGCTGCTGATGCAGTGCGGTGGCAGCCTGGTAGTGCCGGCCGATACGCCGTTGCCGCGCCTGTTGACCCTGCTTGAAACCGTGCAGAGGCAGCGCTGGCAAGGCCAGCTTGCCGACGATCCGGAACCGTTGATCCGTGCCCACCGTCCTCCCGCGCTCAGTGGCCTGGTCAATGTGGCGCGCTTCCGCCAGATTGCCGGCGAGCGCATCGACCAGGATGGCAGTGCGGTGGAGAGTGCGGTGCTGGCGCTGCAACCGGTTGCCGGGCTGCGCGCCGAGCAGACGCTGCAGCAGCTGCGCATCCGCCGCCAGGGCGATCTGGCCTGCATCTATCGCGGCCAGGTACGCCTGTTCCTGTTCGGTTGCCGCCGCGATGCCGTCGAGCAGGCGCTGGGCAACCTGTTCCGCCTGCCGTGGCGCGAGCTGTTCGATGGCTACCAGCGCCTGGCCGAATATGACATTGCAGCCATGAATGCCAGTGGCAGCGATCCCGACGCCGATGTGCTGCCGCCCCTCCGGCGGCACTGCCGGTGGTGGCCGCGGCCGTGGAAGGGCCGTCCTTCACCGCTCCAACGCCGCTGCGGCTGGGAGATTCCGCATGACCACCGACCAGCAGCTGTGGACCCTGATCGTCGCCTGTGCACTGGTGATGATTCCCTTTGGCGTAATGCTGGGCAGCCTGTGGCGCGCCCTGCGCCGCAGCGTTGCGCGTGCGCTGCCACCGCGCCACCTGCGCCGGGTTGGCGTGCGCAGGCGTTCACCGCGGGGCGCTGCATGAGTCCGCAGACCGTTCCCGCATCACCGTTCGCGTGGGCCGACCTGCGCGGCTGGAATCTGTACTTCCTGTCCAAGGTGGTGCTGGCCTGGATGGGCGCACTCGACCTGAAGATCCTGCCCAACCTGCTGTTCCTCGGTGCGTTGCTGGTGCCGTTGCGCTGGCGCTGGGCGCGCATCGTGCGCACCGTGGTGGCGGTACCGGTGGGCGTGGCGCTGTATTACCAGGACACCTGGTGGCCACCGTTCAAGCGGCTGCTGGTGCAACCGGGCGTGCTGGATTTTTCGGCCGACTACTGGCTCGAGCTGGCGCAGCGCTTCATCAACTGGCAGATGGTGGCGGTACTGGCGGTACTGCTGGTGGCGTACTTCCTGCTCAAGCCCTGGCTGCGCATCACCACCCTGAGCGTGCTCGGCATGCTCGGCATGGCCGTGCTGGCGATACCGATGCCGGCTGGCCTGGGCTGGGTGCAGGGCGCCGCCACGGCGTCGGCGCGTAGCGATGGCGGCGGCGGTGGTGGCAGCCTGCCACCGGCCAACAATGAAAACCTGAACGCCTGGCTGGCCAGCTTCTACCAGCAGCAGGCCAGGTTGAAGACCAACTTCCCGGCGCCGTCCAGCGGCGCGCCGTTCGACGTGATCATCCTCAACATCTGTTCGCTGGCCTGGAGCGACCTGGATGAGGTGGGGCTGCGCCAGAACAACCTGCTCGACCACATGGACGTGGTGTTCGACGATTTCAACTCGGCCACCGCCTACAGCGGCCCGGCGGCGATCCGCCTGCTGCGCGCCAGTTGTGGCCAGACCTCGCATACCGCGCTGTTCGATCCGGTGCCGGCCGAGTGCCAGCTGTTCTCCAACCTGCAGCGTCTGGGCTTCCAGAGCGAGCTGGCGATGAACCACGACGGCCACTTCGACGACTTCATCGGCGAACTGCACCAGTACGGCGGCCTGCAGGCGCAACCGATGGACATCAACGCGTTCCCCAAGGCGCTGGTGGCCTTCGACAAGTCGCCGCTGCGGCGCGATGGCGACGTGCTGATGGCCTGGTGGAAGCAGCGCCAGGCCGAGGCGTCGCAGCAGGTGGCGCTGTTCTACAACACGATCTCGCTGCACGACGGCAACCGCATCGTCGGTGCCGACGGTCGCTCCAACGCCGCCGACTACAAGGCGCGCGCGGAAATGGTGCTCGGTGACATGGCCGGTTTCGTCGATGCGGTGGAGAAGAG
Organism: Stenotrophomonas sp. GSD10; assembly: GCF_056172695.1. NCBI lineage: Bacteria > Pseudomonadati > Pseudomonadota > Gammaproteobacteria > Lysobacterales > Lysobacteraceae > Stenotrophomonas > Stenotrophomonas sp. GSD10. The sequence goes on from NZ_JAOCMC010000002.1 coordinate 293,393, forward strand.
CGGGCGCCGCGCGATGATCGTGGTGGTGCCCGAACACGGCGCGGCCCTGCATGGCGACCGCATGCAGATTCCGGGCATGCGTGAGATTCCCAGCCCGTCGATCACCCACGTGCCGGTGGGCGTCAAGCTGGTGGGCATGGGCGAGCCGGCCGCCGGCGGACCGCGCCACGTGCCCGAGCCGAGCAGCTATCTGGCCCTGTCCGAACTGGTGTCGCGCGTGTATGCGCTCAACGCGCAGTCGCCGCCGAGCGAACGCAACTGGGACACCCTGCTGAAGGGCCTGCCGCAGACCCCTTCGGTTTCCGAGAACGAAGGCGCCAAGGTCATCGACTACGACGGCAAGCCGTGGCTGCAGTTGCAGGGCAGCCAGACCTGGAGCCCTTATCCGGAGGACGCGCGCTGATGGCCGCCGACATTCTTGCCGTGCCTACCACGCTGTCGGTGGAAGAGGATGACATCGACCTGCTGCGTCGCAGCCTGGATATGCCCGGCCTGCCGTACGTGGATTTCTCGGCCCAGCACGAGCGTGCGCAGGCACTGGCGCGCTGGCCGTTGCTGGCCGAACTGGAGCGGGCCGAACTGGAGCCGCGCCGATGAGCACCGTGCTGTCGCTGCAGGGTATCCACGGTGGAACCGGGGTGACCACGGTGCTGGCGGCGCTGGGGCAGGGCCTGCACGCCCAGGGCGTGCGCGTGCTGCTGATCGAGTGCAGTCCCGATCAGATGCTCGGCCTGCATCTGGGCCTGGCGGCCGATGTGGAGGGTGGCTGGGCGCGCGCGCTGCTGGAGGGCAGCGACTGGCGCGATGCCGCCTTCGCCTGCGCGCCGGGCCTGGCCGTGCTGCCGTATGGGCGGGTCGATGCCGAGGGCGCGATGCAGGTGGAACGCCACCTGCACGACACGCCGACCCTGTGGGCTGATCGGCTGCCACAACTGGCCAGCCAGTTCGACTGGCTGTTGTTCGATCTGCCGCAGCGGCTGCCGGCCCATGCGGCCGCGATCAACCAGCACGCACGCTGCACTTTGCCGCTGCGGTTGGCCTGCGTCGACCCGGTCAGCCATGTGTTCCTGCAGCGCCAGCGCGACGACGATCGCCTGTTGCTGGCCAACCGCTACGACCCGGCGATCACGGTGCAGCGCGATCTCATGCAGCTGTGGCTGCATGCGCACGCGCGGCGGTTGGTGCCGCAGCCGCTGCATGAAGATGCCCAGGTGCCGGCGGCGCTGGCCAGCAAGCAGCCGCTGGGGCGGCATGCCGCCAACTCGCTGGCCGCCGCCGATGTCGATGGGCTGGTGTTGTGGTGCCTGGCCGAAGCCGCGCGCCGGCAGGGCAGGGCAGGGGAGCGCTGATGAGCAGCCGCGTCTACTACCTGGGCTGGAGCCGAATGCGCGAGCGCGTCCATGCCGCGTGGCCGACGCGCGCCGTGCTGTGGCTGTTGCAGCTGCTGGGCTGGGCGTTGCTGCGGCTGGAGGGTCCGGCCTGGCAGGCACTGGCGCCGCGCCTGCGCACGGCGTTTCCGCAGGTGCAGGGTGACCGGCGCTGGCGGCTGGGTGACCCGCTGCGCCTGCTGATCCAGGCCGTGTGGCTGTCGGTGGTGCGGCTGGTACCGAAGGCTTCGAGGCGGCGGCTGCGCCTGGCTGAAGCCCGCCGCCAGCGCATTGCCGAGCTGCGCGGTGCCGCCGGGCGCGGCCGCCTGCGCTACCTGCGCGCGATGCGCGATGCGCCCAGCGAATTCTGGAACAGCCGCCTGGCGCACTGGTTCGGGCAACGGGCGCGCGCGCTGTCGCCACGGTCGCGGCAGCTGCTGACGCTGCTGATCGGGCTGGCCACGCTGGGGCTGGCCGTGCTGTGCATCACCCAGCCGTTCACCTATGTCGCACAGTTCGTGTTCGTGCTGCTGCTGTGGGCCATCGCGCTGCTGGTGCGGCGCATGCAGGGCCGCTACGCCACGCTGGTGCTGGTGGTGCTGTCGATCACCGTGTCCTGCCGCTACCTGTGGTGGCGCTACACCGCCACGCTGAACTGGAACAGCACCTTCGACCTGGTCTGCGGCGTGGTGCTGCTGGCGGCCGAGACCTATTCCTGGCTGGTGCTGATGCTGGGCTACGTGCAGGTGGCCTGGCCGCTGCGGCGGCGCCCGGCGGCGCTGCCGCAGGACATCCGGCAGTGGCCGACGGTGGATGTGCTGATTCCCACCTACAACGAAGACCTCGCGCTGGTGCGGCACACCGTGTACGCGGCGATGGGCCTGGACTGGCCGGCCGACAAGCTGCGCATCCATATCCTGGACGACGGCAAGCGCGAGGAATTCCGCGCATTCGCCGCGCAGACCGGGGTCAACTACATCACCCGCAGCGACAACCGCCACGCCAAGGCCGGCAATCTGAACCACGCGCTGACGCTGATCGACGGCGAGCTGGTGGCGATCTTCGACAGCGACCACCTGCCGGTGCGCTCGTTCCTGCAGATCACCTGCGGCTGGTTCCTGCGTGATCCCAAACTGGCCCTCGTACAGACCCCGCATCATTTCTTCTCGGCCGACCCGTTCGAGCGCAACCTGCAGGTGTTCCGCAGCGACCCCAATGAAGGCGAGCTGTTCTATGGGCTGGTGCAGGACGGCAACGACCTGTGGAATGCGGCCTTCTTCTGCGGCTCGTGCGCGGTGCTGCGGCGCGAGGCCATCGATGCGATCGGCGGCTTTGCCACCGAAACCGTCACCGAGGATGCGCACACCGCGCTGCGCCTGCATCGCGGTGGCTGGAACTCGGCCTACCTGCGCATTCCGCAGGCGGCGGGCCTGGCGACCGACAGCCTGGGCGCGCACGTCAACCAGCGCATCCGCTGGGCGCGTGGCATGGTGCAGATCTTCCGCATCGACAACCCGTTGCTGGGCAAAGGCCTGAGCCTGTTCCAGCGCTTCTGCTACGCCAACGCCATGCTGCACTTCCTGGCCGGCATTCCACGCCTGGTGTTCCTGACCGCGCCACTGGCGTTCCTGCTGCTGCACGTCTACATCATCTACGCACCGGCGCTGGCCATCCTGTTGTTCGTGGTGCCGCACATGGCGCACGCCAGCCTCACCAATGCCCGCATCCAGGGCAAGTACCGGCGCCCGTTCTGGGGCGAGGTGTATGAAACGGTGCTGGCCTGGTACATCGCGCGGCCGACCACGGTGGCACTGTTCAGCCCGGGGCGGGGCAAGTTCAACGTGACCGACAAGGGCGGTACGCAGGCCGGTGATCGCTTCGACTGGCGCGTGGCGCGGCCGTACCTGGTGCTGGCGCTGCTCAACGTGCTGGGCCTGTGCTTCGCCGTGTGGCGCTTCATGCACGGGCCGGCCGACGAGCGTGGCACGGTCGTGGTCAGCTCGCTGTGGGTGCTGTACAACCTGCTCATCATTGGTGGCGCGCTGGCCGTGGCCGCCGAAGTGCAGCAGGTGCGGCGCACGCACCGGGTCACCACGCGCCTGCCGATGGCGCTGCAGATTCCCGATGGCCGTCGTCTGCGCGGTGTGCTGCAGGATTACTCCAATGATGGCGTCGGCATCGAGCTGGGCGAGGATGCGCTGCTGGCCGAGGGCGAGCGCGTGCAGGTGCTGCTGGGGCGTGGACGCCGCGAGTTCGCGTTCCCGGCCCGCGTGCAGCGCACCGTCGGCCATCGCCTGGGCCTGTTGCTGCTGTTCGAGAGCGAGCGCCAGCGCGTGGAGTTCGCCCAGTGCACGTTCGCCCGCGCCGATGCCTGGCTGGACTGGCATGCCGGCTACCAGCCCAAGAGCCTGCCGCGCAGCCTGTGGAGCGTGCTGGTGCTGGGCTGGCGTGGTTACCGGCGGATGGGCGACTTCACGCCGTTCGACCTCGACCGTCCGATGCATTGGAGCCGTCGCCTGCTGCGATGGATGGCCAGCTTCGCCCCGCAACGTCCGCTTCCTTCCCACCCGGCTGACCCAGCCGCTGATCCAGGGCTTCGTCCATGAGCACTCCTCTTTCTCTGCGCTGGCTGCTGCTGCCCTTGCTGGCCCTGCCCGTGGCTTCGGGCAACAGTGCGCCGGCGCCGGCCCTCCCCGCCACCCTGCCTGCCGCGCGCGCTGCGGCGGCCGCACTGCCGCCGCCGTCGTCGTCGCCGACCGGGACGGCGGCCGTGCCCGCCGCGCCTGCCGCAGGCAGCGAACCGGCGCTGGCGCAGACCTGGGCCGGTAGTGCCTGGCCGTGGCAGCGGCAGAACACCTTTGCCCAGCTCGGGCGGCGCCAGGACACGCTGCTGTCCGGCGTGCGCAATGCCACCACGTTCGAGTTCCAAGTGCGCCGTGACCGCCTGGTGCGCGACGCCGAACTGGATCTGAGCTTCACGCCCTCACCGTCGCTGCTGCCGACCCTGTCGCATCTTCGGGTCTATCTCAACGACGCGATGATGGGCGTGGTGCCGATCAGCAACGATCAGCTGGGCCGCCCGGTGCAGGCCAAGCTGCCGCTGGATGCGCGCCTGATCGCCGATTTCAACCAGGTGCGGCTGGAGTTCGTCGGCCACTACACGGATATCTGCGAAGAGCCGACCCACAGCTCGCTGTGGGTCAACCTGTCCAGCAACAGCACCTTGCGCCTGGGCGGCCAGCCGCTGGCGATGCAGGACGATCTGGCCAATTTCCCGCTGCCCTTCTTCGACCCGCGCGATACCGCACGTCTGGAACTGCCGGTGGTGTTCGCCGCCGCACCCAGCCTGGGCCAGCAGCGTGCAGCGGCGGTGATGGCTTCCTATTTCGGCAGCCTGTCCGGCTGGTGGCGCCAGGCGCGCTTCCCGGTGAGCTTCGGTGCACTGCCCGACAGCGGCCATGCGGTGGTATTGGCGGTCAACGGCAGGTTCCCGCCGGTGATCGCCAACCATGCACCGGTGAAGGGGCCGGTGATCGAACTGATGGCGCTGCCGGAAGACCCGCAGCGCAAGCTGCTGCTGGTGCTCGGCCGCAACGATGAGGACCTGCAGAAGGCGGTGGCCGCGATGGCCGCCGGCAACGTGTTGTTCCGCGGCCGCCAGGTCAGCATCGACGAGATCAAGCCGCTGGCCCCGCGCAAGCCGTACGATGCGCCGAACTGGGTGCGCACCGACCGTGCCGTGCGCCTGGCCGAGCTGCTGGACTACCCGCAGCAGCTGCATGCCAACGGCGTGTCGCCGCAGCCGATCACGGTCAACCTCAACCTGCCGCCGGATCTGTTCATCTGGCGCAACCAGGGTATTCCGCTGAATCTGCGCTACCGCTACACGCCGCCGTTCGGCAGCGATGAATCGCGGTTGGGGGTCGCGATCAACGACCAGTTCATCTCCAGCTTCCCGCTGGTGCGGCGCAACGGCAAGCAGGGCCTGGAGGAAATCCGCCTGCCGGTGCTGGCCGGCGATGCCGGTGCCGATGACGGGCGCCTGCTGATTCCGGCATTGAAGCTGGGTGACCGCAACCAGCTGCGCTTCGATTTCAACTTCGCCAGCGTGATGGGCAGCGCCCAGCGCGACCATTGCCAGACGGTGCTGCCGCCGAACCTGCAGGCGGCCATCGAGGAAGACTCGACCATCGACTTCTCCGGCTTCCATCACTACATGGGGCTGCCGGACCTGTCGGCGTTCGCACTCAGCGGCTTCCCGTTCACCCGCATGGCCGACCTGTCCGAGACCGTGGTGCTGGTGCCGTCGGTTTCCAGCGAAGCGCAGGTGGGCCTGCTGTTGAACCTGGTCGGCGGCCTGGGCGTGCAGAGTGGCTACCCGGCCTACGGTCTGCGCCTGTCCGATGACTGGAAGCAGGCCAGTGCGCTGGATGCGGACCTGCTGATGCTGGGCGCGCTGCCGGCCGAGCTGCGCGGCAGCCAGCAGCTGTCGCTGCTGATCGACGACCAGCGCACGCGCCTGCTCAATGGCCAATCGCCTTCACCGCAGGCGGCGATGGAACAGGCGCGGCGCGGCAGCCGTGCCGGCGACCCGGCGGTGACCGAAGTGGCCGTGACCGCGCAGGCCCCGTTCGCCGCGATCATCGGCATGCAATCGCCGCACCATGCGCAGCGCAGCATCGTTTCGTTGGCTGCCAGCAATGCCGCCGACTATGGCCTGCTCGATGACGCGCTCAGTGATACCGGCAAGCGTGAGGCGATCGCCGGATCGGTGGCGATCCTGCGCAGTTCGGGTATCCACAGCCAGTTCGTCGGCGAGCACTACTACGTGGGCGCGCTGCCGTGGTGGCTGCTGCTGTGGTACCACCTGGCCGACCACCCCGCGCTGCTGGCCGTGCTGGCCACGGTGGTGGTGCTGATGGTGGCCTTCCTGCTGTGGCGCACGCTGCGCTGGGTGGCAGCCAAGCGTCTGGATCCGGGGCACTGATGGCACGCAGGCGGCACCCGTTGGTCACCGCATCCGGCCTGGTCCTGCTTGGGCTGGCCGGGGCCGCCCCGTGTGCGGCGCAGGCGCTGCCGGAGACCCCCGGCGGCACCGTGGCCGAGCAGCGGCAATGGCTGCTGCAGCAGGTGCGCATCGGTGAGGCCACCGGCCGCCAGAGCCTGATCGAGGACGCACTGGCGCGGCTGCGGATGCTGGCCCCGGATGATCGCGCTACGTTGGTGGCGATCCTGGAGGTGCAGCTGTCGCAGCAGAAGCTGGACGATGCCGAGGCCACGTTGAAGCGGCTGCGCCAGCTCGGCGCCGGCAGCCGCGAACTGGCGGCCGGTGAACGCCTCTGGCGCGCCTACCGTGGCGATCTGCAGCAGGAGTTGCAGCAGGCCCGCCTGTTTGCCGCCGGCGGCCGCAGTGCCGAAGCGCTGACGATCTACCGTCGCCTGTTCAATGACGACCCGCCCGGCCTGCAGCTGGGTCTGGAGTACTGGCGCCTGCGTGGCAGCCAGGCCGATGGACGCGCCTTGGCGATCCGTGCGCTGAGCGAGCTGGATCGCAGCTACCCGGGCAATGTGACGCTGCTGCAGACGCTGTCGCAGCTGCTGTTCGCCGCCGGCCGCGACAACGAAGCGCTGGCCGCGCTGCAACGGATGGGACGCAATCCGGAGGCGCGTGGCATGGCCGCCGATGCCGAGTGGGCGTACCTGAAGGAGCAGCCGGCCGATGAACGCAGCGTGCGCCGCCTGCAGGATTTCATCACCCGCAACCCCACGTTCAACGATCTGGCATTGGTGCGCGAACGCTATGCCGATCAGCACAAGCGGGTGAGCGACCCGGCATGGCGTGCGGGCCTGCGTGGCCAGCAGCTGCTGGATGCCGGTCGCAACGCCGAAGCCGAGCGCGCCTTCCTGCAGGCCCTGCGGGGTTATCCACGAGAGGCCGATCTGCTGGGCGGGTTGGGCATGGCGCTGATGCGGCAGGGACGGCGTGAGCAGGCCATCGGCTACTTCCAGCGTGCGGTGCAGGCCACCCCAGCCGGTGACAGCAGCGACAAGTGGCGTGATCTCATTGCCAGCACGCGCTACTGGCTGCAGCTGGACCAGGCCGATGCTGCGCTGGCCGCAGGCCGGTTGGACGAGGCCGAGCGCCTGTATGCCCAGGCACGCCGTCAGCAGCCCCGCGACGTCAATGCGGCGCTGGGCCTGGTTGACGTGGCCGTGGCCCGCGGCGATGACGCGGCCGCCGAACGGCAGCTGCAGCTGGCACGGCGGATGGCCCCCAACGATGCCAACGTGATCCGCAAGCTGGTGCAGCTGTATGGCCGCACCGACCCGCAGCGGTTGGAAGCCTTCATCAACGCATTGCCCGCTGCCCAGCGCAGGTTGTATGCCGAAGACCTGCGCCAGCTGCAGATCAGCCGCCTGCGCGAGCGCCGCGAACAGGCGCTGGCCAGCGGTGATGCCACCACCGCCATCGCGCTGGGGCAGCAGCTGCGCAGCGAACTGCCGGCCGATGCCTGGCTGGCCTACGCGCTGGGCAACGAGCTGCGCAGCGCGGGCCGGCAGGACGAGGCCGATGCCGTGGTGGCCGACATGGCGGCCCGCAACGACAGTGCCGAGGCGCGCTACGCACAGGCGTTGTATCTGTCCGGCTCTGATCGCCTGCCGCAGGCGCTGGCGGTGCTCGACGCGCTGCCGCAGGCGCAGTGGGACGATGACATCCGCGCGCTGTCCACCCGCCTGAAACGCCAGCAGCTGGTCGACCACCTGTGGGAGCTGCGTGCGCAGGGACGTGAGGCCGAGGCCATCGCGCTGCTGCAGCAGCAACCGCCCAGCACCGACAACGATCTGCTGATGGCCGAATGGGCGCGCCTGCGCGGTGACCACGCACAGGCATTGCACTACTACCAGCGCGTGCTCGCCGCGCAGCCGGACAATGTGGATGCGCAGCTGGGCCAGGTACAGGCCTGGATCGGCAGCGGCGACCTGGCCAGCGCACGCCGCCAGATGCACGACGCACCGCCGGCAGTGGACGATGCCGAGATCGGCCAGCAGCGCCAGCTCGCCACGATCTGGACTGACCTGCGCGAAGACACCAAGGCGCTGGCGATCCTGCGCGCACTGCTGGCGCGCAGGACCGGGCCCGATGCACAGTCCTGGCGCGACGCGGCACGGCTGGTGCGCCGCGATGATCCGCAGCAGGCGCTGGACATGTACGCGCAGGCGATGGCCGACAATGGCCTGCTGGCCCCCGCCCAGGCCACGCCACGGGACAATCGTGCGCTGACCCTGGCCAGCCGCGAGACCGCCGGCGATGACTGGTTGCGGCGCAGCCTGCGCAGCGACGTGGAGACCCTGTACCAGCAGGAGAATCCGACCCTGACGGTGATGCAGGATACCGGCCGGCGCAGTGATGGCACCCCGGGCATTTCGCGGCTGTCGCGCGATACCCGCATCGCCCATCTCGATGCCCCGTTCGCCGGTGGCCTGGGCTGGGCGCGCATCGAGCAGGTGAACTTCGATGCCGGTCGTTTCCAGACCGACGCGAATGGGGCCTACGACGAGGATTTCGGCAGCTGCGACCTCGATCTGCTGCGGGCCGACGGCAGCAGCCTGCGTGCACCGGGCTGCACCCGCTTCGTGCACCAGCGGCGCAGCTCTGGTGCCGGTTTCGCCGTCGGCTGGCGCACGCTGGACGACCGCTGGAACCTCGACATCGGCCACACCCCGTCCAACTACGTGGTGGGCAACTGGCTGGGGGCGTCACCCTCAATGGCGATCTCGGCCGGTTCGGCTGGGGCGCCACGGTGTCGCGGCGGCCGATGACCAATTCGCTGCTCTCCCAGGCCGGTGCCATCGACCCGCGCAGTGGCATCGCCTGGGGCGGGGTCACCGCCAACGGCGCCACCTTCAGCCTCGGCTACGACCAAGGCGGCCGCAATGGCGTGTGGTCGAACTGGAGCTGGCACCGGCTGACTGGCCGCAACGTGGTCGACAACACCCGTGCACGCGCGATGGTGGGCTGGTACCACAAGCTGATCCAGCGCACCGACATGCGCCTGGACGTGGGCACCACTGCCATGTACTGGCGCTACCAGAAGGACCTGGGCGGCTACTCGCTGGGCCAGGGCGGTTACTACAGTCCGCAGCGCTACGCCTCGCTGAGCCTGCCGGTCAGCTTTGCCTGGCGTAATGATGTGTGGTCGGTGCGCCTGGATGGCTCGGTCAGTGTGTCCAGTGCGCGTACCGCTTCGATCAGCCGTTTCCCCGATCAGGCATTGATCGAGCGCGTGATTGCACAGCTTGAGCCGCAGTACGGCCCGTTGCGGCTGGACGAGACTGGCCTGTACACCGGCGACAGCAGCAGCACCGGTACCGGCTACCGCCTGTACGGCGCGGTGGAACGCCGCCTCGGCGATCACTTCGTGCTGGGCGCGGCCGGAACCCTGCAGCGCAGCCGCGATTTCTCGCCGAATTCGTTCCAGTTCTATCTGCGCTATACCTTCAAGCCCTGGCAGGGCAACCTGCCGTTGCCTGTGTCTCCGCTGGTGCCCTATGGCGAATTCCGCTGATCTGCGCCGCCGTCGCCTGTTGCAGGCGGCCGCTGTGCTGCCGATGCTGGGCTGGTCGCGCGTGCAGGCGCAGCCGGCGCCGCGTTGGCCGGCCTGGAGGGTGCTGGTGGACAGCAGCCTGAGCCGCGACGGGCGCATGATCGACCGCAGCCAGCAGGACCAGCGCAGCACCTCGGAAGGGCAGTCGTACGCCTTGTTCTTCGCGCTGGTGGACAACGACCAGGCGGTGTTCGATCGCATCCTCGGCTGGACCCAGGACAACCTCGCCGGTGGCGACATGGGCAAGCGCCTGCCGGCCTGGCTGTGGGGACGCGATGACGCCGGAGCGTGGCGGGTACTGGACGACAACCCGGCTTCGGACTCCGATCTGTGGCTGGCCTACGCGCTGCTGGAAGGCGCGCGCCTGTGGCGCCGTCCCGCTCTGAAGGCCATCGCCGAGGGCATGCTGGCGCAGGTGCGGGCACGCGAGATCGTGGACCTGCCCGGGCTTGGCCCGATGCTGCTGCCCGGCCCACAGGGGTTCATCGAAGGGGACGCCACGCGGGTCAACCCCAGCTATCTGCCCCTGCCGCTGCTGCGTCGCTTTGCGGCGGAGGATCGCAGCGGGCCGTGGCAGGCGCTGGCGCGCAATAGCGTGCAGCTGTTGCAGCAGAGCAGCCCGCACGGCTTCGCACCGGACTGGGCAGCGTGGAAAGGCGATCGCTTCGTCGTCGACCCGGTGCGCGGCGCGGTCGGCAGCTACGATGCCATCCGCTGCTATGCCTGGGCCGGCATGACTGCCGCACGCGATCCGTTGTTCCGTGCGCAGTTGGCCGCCTTGTCCGGGCCGCTGCAGCGCCTGCGCAGTGGTGCGCCGATGTGGGAAAAGATCGATACCCGCAGCGGACAAGGGCAGGGCGAAGGCAATTACGGTTTCCGTGCAGCGCTGCTGCCGTACCTGATCGCCCAGGGCGAAGCGGAGCGCGCGCAGTCGCTGCGGGCCAGCCTGCCCAGCGCCGAACAGCAGCGTGCTGAGGCACCGGCCTACTACTCGCAGATGCTGGCCCTGTTTGGCCTGGGCTGGGCCGAAGGGCGCTGGCGTTTCGCTGCCGACGGCCGCCTGCAGCTGCGCAGGTAACTGCAGTGCTGCGGGGTCAGAGCCCTTTGCGTTGCACAGGGCTCTGACCCTCAGCCAGGCATCATTCCAGCGCGTAGCGCAGGGTGAACAGCACCGCCACCAGCCACACTGCTGGATGCACTTCGCGCCAGCGCCCGGTACCGGCCTTCAGCGCGGCATAGGCGATGAAGCCGAACGCCAGGCCGTTGGCAATCGAGTAGGTGAACGGCATCGCCAGCGCACACAGCGCCGCCGGCACCGATTCGGTCAGGTCGCTCCAGTCCACTTCCACCAGCTCGCGCAGCATCAGGCCGGCCACGAACAGCAGCGCCGGTGCGGTGGCATAGCTGGGCACCATCGCTGCCAGCGGCGAGAACAGCAGTGCCGCCAGGAACAGGGCCGACACCACCAAAGCGGTCAGCCCGGTGCGCCCGCCCACCTGCACGCCCGAGGCGCTTTCGGCGAAGGCGGTGGTGCTGCTGGTGCCGAGCATCGAGCCTGCAACAATCGCGGTGCTGTCGGCCAGCAAGGCGCGGCCGAAACGCTTCTGCGCGCCCGGCAGCTTCAGCAGGCCGGCGCGGCCGACCACGCCGTACAGCGTGCCGGTGGCATCGAACACTTCCACCAGCACGAACACCAGCACCACCTGCAGCAGCACGGCGATCGGTGCGCCGCCGTCATGGTGCAGCAGGCCCGGCAGGTCCAGCTGCAGGAAGGTCGGGGCCAGGCTCGGCGGCAACGACACCAGGCCCTGGTACTGCACGTCGCCCAGCGCCCAGCCCGCGCCGGTCACCGCCAGGATGCCGATCAGGATCGCACCGCGGATGCGCCGCGCTTCCAGCACCGCGATCAGCAGGAAGCCGGCCAGGGCCAGCAGCGGCGGCGCCGTGTTCAACGGGCCCAGCGCCACCAGCGTGTCTTCATTGCCGACGATCACGCCGGACTTCTGCAGCGCGATGATCGCCAGGAACAGGCCGATGCCGGCCACGATGGCCGAACGCAGCGAGGAAGGAATACCGGATACCAGCCAGGCGCGCACACCGGTCAGCGACAGCACCAGGAACACCAGGCCGGAAATGAACACCGCACCGAGCGCCTGCTGCCACGGCAGGCCCGCAGCGCCGACCACGGTGAAGGCGAAGAATGCGTTCAGGCCCATGCCCGGCGCCATGCCCACCGGGAAGTTGGCGGCCAGCGCCATCACCGCCGAACCCAGTGCCGCCGCCAGGCAGGTGGCCACGAACACCGCACCGGCATCCATGCCGGTGGTGCCGAGGATCTCGGGGTTCACGAAGACGATGTAGGACATCGTCAGGAAGGTGGTGACACCGGCCAGCAGCTCGGTGCGCACGGTGGTGCCGTGCTGCTGCAGCTGGAACAGGCGCTCGAACAGGGACATCGCGAAATCTCAATCCGTTGGTGGTGGGTACCGACTGTGGGTGGTGGGTACCGACCGTTGGTGGTGGGTACCGACCGTTGGTCGGTACGCTCCAAGCGTCACCACCAACGGTGGTGACCTACCGAAGAGAAAGGCCGCGCGAGCGCGGCCTTTCCGGTTGCCTTATTTCAGCGCCTTGAAGCGCAGGCGCTTGGGCGCGGCGTCGTCGCCCATGCGGCGGCGCTTGTCTTCTTCGTACTCGCGGTAGTTGCCCTGGAAGAACTCCACGTGCGAGTCGCCTTCGAACGCCAGGATGTGGGTCGCGATGCGATCCAGGAACCAGCGGTCATGCGAAATGACGAAGGTGTTGCCCGGGAACTCCAGCAGCGCATCTTCCAGCGCACGCAGGGTTTCGATGTCCAGGTCGTTGGACGGTTCGTCGAGCAGCAGCACGTTGCCACCCTGCAGCAGGGTCTTGGCCATGTGCAGGCGGCCACGCTCACCACCGGACAGCGAACCGACCATCTTCTGCTGGTCCTGGCCCTTGAAGTTGAAGCGGCCGATGTAGGCGCGCGACTGGATCTCGATGCCGTTGATGTTGAGGATGTCCAGGCCGCCAGCGATTTCCTGGAAGACGTTGTGGTTGCCTTCCAGCGCGTCGCGGCTCTGGTCCACGTAGGACAGCTTCACCGTCGGGCCGACCACGATCTCGCCGGTGTCCGGCTTTTCCTGGCCGGTGATCATCTTGAACAGGGTCGACTTACCGGCACCGTTGGGGCCGATGATGCCGACGATGGCGCCGGCCGGCACCAGGAAGCTCAGGTTGTCGAACAGCAGGCGGTCGCCGAACTTCTTGGAGACGTTCTTGAACTCCATCACCGCATTGCCCAGGCGCTCGCCCGGCGGGATGAAGATTTCATTGGTCTCGTTGCGCTTCTGGTAATCGACCGACTGCAGCTCTTCCAGGCGGGCCAGACGCGCCTTGCCCTTGGTACGGCCACCCTTGGCGTTCTGGCGCGACCATTCCAGTTCCTTCTGGATCGCCTTCTGGCGAGCCTTTTCCTGGTTGTCTTCCTGCTTCAGGCGCTCGTCCTTCTGGGTCAGCCAGTCGGTGTAGTTGCCCTTCCACGGAATGCCGCGGCCGCGGTCCAGTTCCAGGATCCACTCGGCGGCGTTGTCCAGGAAGTAACGGTCATGGGTAACGGCCACCACGGTGCCGGTGTAGCGGGCCAGGAACTGCTCCAGCCATTCCACCGACTCGGCGTCGAGGTGGTTGGTCGGTTCGTCGAGCAGCAGCATGTCCGGCTTCTGCAGCAGCAGGCGGCACAGCGCCACGCGGCGCTTCTCACCACCGGACAGCTTGCCCACGACGGCATCCCACGGCGGCAGGCGCAGCGCATCGGCGGCCACGTCCAGCTGGTTTTCCAGGGTGTGCGCGTCGCCGGCGGCCAGGATCGCCTCCAGGCGCTCCTGTTCCTTGGCCAGCGCGTCGAAGTCGGCGCCTTCCTCGGCGTAGGCGGCGTACACCGCTTCCAGCGCGGCCTGGGCCTGCAGCACTTCGCCCACGCCTTCCTCAACCGCTTCACGCACGGTCTTGGTCGGGTCCAGCTCCGGTTCCTGCGCCAGGTAGCCGACCTTGATGCCCGGCTGCGGGCGGGCTTCGCCCTCGAAATCGGTGTCCACGCCGGCCATGATCTTCAGCACGGTGGACTTGCCGGCGCCGTTCAGGCCCAGCAGGCCGATCTTCGCGCCCGGGAAGAACGACAGCGAGATGTCCTTGATGATCTGCCGCTTGGGCGGGACCACCTTGGACACGCGGTTCATGGTGTAGATGTATTGCGAGGACATGCGGTCTCCGTAGGCGCGGCCCTGCGCCCGGCCCGTCACGGGAAGATCCCGATGCGGCAGCGGGCACAGACTGAAATGGAATACCGCCAATTATAGCCGGAACCGGTTCCGGGCCGCGCCCGGCAGGGGGCGCCGGACTGGCTGCGGCCTGAATACTCGGTCACAGTCCCGCAGCGGGAAGCGTTTCCAGCCGGAAACCGTTCAGACCGTATGCGCAATATGGGCTCACCACCCACCCAAGCAGAGGTCCGATATGCGCATCAATCGAGTAATGGCCAGTGCCGTGGCCTCTGTGCTGGCGCTCGGCGCAGTGGCCCCCGCCTTCGCCGACAACGACCACCGTGACCGCCGTGAATGGCGCGAAGACCGCCGAGAGTGGCGCCAGGACCGCCGCGACTGGGAACGCGACCGCCGCGAGGCACGCCGTGATTACCGCGAAGACCGCCGCGACTGGCATCGCGACCACGACCGTTACTACCGCCCGGCACCGCCGCGCGTGGTCTACCGGCCGGCGCCGCCGCCGCCGCGTTATGGCAACTACGGTTGGCGGGTCGGTTCGCCCTACCGCAATTACTACTCCGGCCCGGTCTACGTGGTGAACGACTACCCGCGCTACCACCTGCGCCGCCCGCCGTATGGCCACCACTGGATCCGCGATGACCGCGGCAACATGCTGCTGGTGGCCATCGCCACCGGTGTGATCGCCCAGTACGTGCTCAGCGGCCGCTGAGCCGGCCACGGGGTCGGATCCCGTTCCAAAGGAACGGGCTCTGACCCCACAACACCCATCGAAACCATACGGGGCCGGATTCCTTCGGGGATGCCGGCCCCGTCCGTTTCGGCCCCAGCGGCGCGGTGCGGGGCTACAATCAAGGGCTGAGCCGTACCCCTTTTCCCTGCCTGCTGGAGTACCCGATGTTCCCGCGTGACGTCCGCATCGAATCCTACGATCCCGAACTGGCCAAGGCCATCGCCGCTGAGACCCAGCGCCAGGAAGACCACGTCGAGCTGATCGCCAGCGAGAACTACACCAGCCCGGCGGTGATGGAAGCCCAGGGCAGCCAGCTGACCAACAAGTACGCCGAAGGCTACCCGGGCAAGCGCTACTACGGTGGCTGCGAATACGTGGATATTGCCGAGCAGCTGGCGATCGACCGCCTCAAGCAGCTGTTCGGTGCGGACTACGCCAACGTGCAGCCGCACAGCGGTTCGCAGGCCAACCAGGCCGTGTACTTCGCGCTGCTGCAGCCGGGTGACACCATCCTCGGCATGAGCCTGGCCCACGGCGGCCACCTCACCCACGGCGCCAAGGTCAATGCCTCCGGCAAGCTGTTCAACGCCGTGCAGTACGGCGTGAACGACCAGGGCCTGATCGACTACGACGAAGTCGAGCGCCTGGCCCTGGAGCACAAGCCGAAGATGGTCGTGGCCGGCTTCTCGGCCTACTCGCAGGTGATCGACTGGGCGCGCTTCCGCGCCATCGCCGACAAGGTCGGTGCCTACCTGTTCGTGGACATGGCGCACGTCGCCGGCCTGGTCGCCGCCGGCGTCTACCCGAGCCCGCTGGAACACGCCCACGTGGTCACCTCGACGACCCACAAGACCCTGCGCGGCCCGCGCGGCGGCATCATCGTCGCCAAGGGCGCCGACGAAGACCTGGTCAAGAAGCTGCAGTCGATCGTGTTCCCGGGCATCCAGGGCGGTCCGCTGATGCACGTCATCGCCGGCAAGGCCGTGGCCTTCAAGGAAGCGCTGGAACCGGGCTTCAAGGCCTACCAGCAGCAGGTGGTGAAGAACGCCCAGGCGATGGCCAACACGCTCATTGCGCGTGGTTACAAGATCGTCTCCGGTGGTACCCAGAACCACCTGATGCTGGTGGACATGATCGGCAAGGACGTGTCCGGCAAGGACGCGGAAGCCGCGCTGGGCAAGGCCCACATCACCGTCAACAAGAACTCGGTGCCGAACGACCCGCGTTCGCCGTTCGTCACCTCGGGCCTGCGCCTGGGCACGCCGGCGGTGACCACCCGTGGTTACGTCGAACAGGACTGCGTGGATCTGGCCAACTGGATCGCCGACGTGCTCGACGCACCGGCCGATGAAGCCGTCATCGCCCGCGTGCGCGACGCGGTCAGCGCGCAGTGCCGCAAGTACCCGGTCTACGGCTGATCGAAGCAGGGGTCGGATCCCTTCCCGCAGGGAAGGGCTCTGGCCCGCCATCAGGAATCCCGCGCATGGATGAAAGCGGACACAAGCGCATGGTGGCGGTTGGCGGTCTGTTGCTGGGCCTGCCGGCCCTTGCCGCCGCAGGCACCGTCGCGGTGCTGGGGCTGATGGTCGTGGCGGACGGGAAGTATCTGTCCGGCAACGAACCCACCGTGCTGCTGCTGTGGTCGTCGGGCGGCGTCATCGGCCTGCTGTCGTGGTTGTGGCTGAGCGGTGTGTTCCTGCGCCGTGGCCGCGCCGGTCTGCGGCAATCGTCGCCTGCTGTGTGGGTGGGGTTGGGGCTGGGCGTCCTGGCGGCGTTGGCTGTGGTCGCGGTCACACTGCACCTGGTGTTCAAGCAGGGCGAATTCGCGCTTTTGAGCTACCTGGGCTTGGGGCCACCGTTCCTGCTGCCGGCCGCACATCTGGCCTGGTTGCGACGGGGCGCGACCGACGCTGTATGACTGCTGGTTGGAAGTTTCAAAGAAATTGCATGGTGTGTTGCAGGCGTCAGAACTAGGGTCTTCCGAACGACTGAGTGGAGCCCCCGATGCAACCCTGGCGCCGCCGACACGGCCTCTACCTGCTTCTCCACAGCCTTCTTTTTTCCATTCCCTGCGCGTTGGCTGGCCTGTTGGGTTCGCTGCTGTTTCTATGGGTATGGGCGCACGGAGGTGACAACAGCGCACTTCTTGCATTGCTTGCGATGTGGGGTCTGCTCTCTGTGACGGCGATCCCGCTTGTTTTCCAGCTCGCAAACACGTGGCAGCTGCGCGGACCGGATGGATTGAAGCCCGCCGCGCCAGTGCTGGGGACGCTGTTTCTAGTGTCAGCTGCTCAGGCTGTGTCCGCGTTGGTGATAACAGTTTCAAGTCTTGGAGTGCATCCGATACTGCTGATATTGGCAATCGGTTGGGGGCTCCCTGGATCAGCCTCGCCTGCCACCTCCGATGGCTGTCGAAGGCCAGCGGACCAGTGAAGTGAAGCGGAGTTTGCTGGTTGGGACCTTCTCAAGTGCTGTTGCGACTCTGTCATGACCGTGCCAGCAGGTATTCCCCTGAGCCAGGCGTTCCGATTCGCCTTCGGCGTCGTCGCCGCCACGCTGTACTTCACCTTCAAGCAGGGTGAGATAACGACGCTGGGCTTCCTCGGGCTTGGGCCGCCGTTGCTGGTCATGGTGGGGCACTTGGCGTGGCTGCGCTGGGGAGCGCGAACGTCGACTCTGTCGAGCAGCTGACTTTCAGACAATTTGCATGGAGTGCGGAAAACCCGCCGCCTACCCTTTCCGCAGTCTTCACTCCGGGGTAACCCATGAACACGCCGGGTCGCCAGAAGCCTGTTGGTTTGCTTCTGCATCTCCTGCTGTTTTCCATTCCATGTGCTCTGGCGGGGGCATTGATCGCGTTGGTGCTTCTGATGGCATGGCTCAGCCGCCAGCCATCGGAAGTGTTTCTGATGGCCGCCGCAAGTTGGGCGCTCATGTCGGTATGGAGTGCCTACGCAGCGCCGATGCTGGCGAACACCTGGCGGACTGCAGGTGCCAAAGGGCTGTGTTCCAAAGCTGCCTGGTTGGAGGCTTTGCCCATTGTTTCTGCAGTCCAGGCGGCGGCAGGTGCGGCGATGCTCTTTGCGGCGATTGGGTGGGACCCCGGGCTATTGCTGGTTATGCCTTTCCTGATCGTCTTCGGTGCGCCTTGGGCCAGCCTGAGCTTGCACTTGCGATGGTTGGCAAGGCTGGAGAAATGAGTTGCCCGGTGTGCGCGCCGCCGGTATCTCCGCCCCGAAAGGCCATTCTCCGCCGAGCAGCGATGGGGCGTTGGGTCTACGGTCTGCGCATCACGGTGGTAGTGCTGGCGCCCGACACTCCCCGACCACGGCCGAGCGCTGCCCGGATTTGCTGCCGAACGCTTTCTCAGGTACCTTTGCGACGCTGCCATGACCGTGGCAGTAAGGTTGCTCCCTGAGCCAGGCGTTCCATGCACTGCCCCTTCTGCCAACATGCCGATACCCGGGTCATCGACTCGCGCGTCTCCGAAGACGGCGCGACGATTCGCCGTCGGCGTGAATGCGAAGCGTGCGGCGAGCGTTTCAGCACCATGGAAACGGTCGAGCTGAAGCTGCCGGCCATCGTCAAGAGCGATGGCACCCGCGAAGCGTTCGATCAGCGCAAGGTACGTGCCGGCTTCGATCGCGCGCTGCAGAAGCGTGCGGTGGCCGAAGACAAGATCGAAGCGGCGGTGCGCGCAGTGGTCCACCAGCTGCGCATCAGTGGCGAGCGCGAAGTGCCCTCGATCAAGGTTGGCGAGTTCGTGATGAACGAACTGCGCAAGCTCGATCATGTCGGGTATGTGCGCTTTGCATCGGTGTACCGCAGCTTCGAGGACGTGGCCGATTTCCGCGAGGAGATCGAGAAGCTCGAACGTGACCTGCCGTCCAGTACCGAACAGCTGCAGCTGCTGGGCGATGTGATCGCCCTGACCAAGAAGAAGAAGGGCTGACGCTCTGGTAGCTGCCAACCTTGGTTGGCGCGGAGACACCCATCCACGCGTGGCGTGGATCTACTTTGGCCTGGTGGGTGCCAACCTTGGTTGGCGCTTTGATCTACATCCACGCATGGCGTGGATCTACGCCAACGGCGCTACCATGGCGGCATGACCGCCCCGTTCTCCGTCCTCGACCACCTGCACATGGCCACCGCATTGCGGCTTGCCGAGCGTGCCGCCTACACCACCCGTCCCAACCCGATGGTCGGTTGCGTGATCGCCCATGGCGAACGCGTGGTCGGGCAGGGCTGGCACCAGCGTGCTGGCGGTCCGCATGCCGAAGTGTTCGCGCTGCGCGAAGCAGGTAGTGAAGCACGTGGCGCCACTGCCTACGTCACCCTGGAGCCCTGCGCGCATTACGGGCGCACGCCGCCGTGCGCGTTGGCGCTGATCGAGGCGGGCGTGTCGCGCGTGGTCGCGGCGATGCGCGATCCGTTCCCGAAAGTCGATGGTGGGGGTTTCGACCTGTTGCGCGAAGCCGGCATCGAGGTCGTCGAGGGCTTGATGGCCGCGCAGGCGCGCGAACTCAACAAGGGCTTCCTGTCGCGCGTGCAGCGCAACCGCCCATGGCTGCGGGTGAAGCTGGCCGCCAGCCTGGATGGCCGCACCGCGATGGCCGACGGCACCTCCAAGTGGATTACCGGCCCGGCCGCGCGTGAGGACGTGCAGCATTGGCGCGCACGCGCGGGCGCGATCCTGACCGGTGCCGACACCGTGCTCGCCGACGACCCGATGCTGACCGTGCGTTTGGCCGATACCGAGGTGATGCCGCCGCTGCGCGTGGTGCTCGATTCGCGCCTGCGCTCGCTGGAATGCAGCCGCGTGCGCGAGGGTGGAGCACCCACGCTGTACCTGCACGATGCGATGGTCAGCCCTCCCGACGCAGCCGATGCGGCATTTGCCAGCGTGGCGGTGCGCCACGGCCGGCTTGATCTGGGCGCGGTGCTGGCACTGCTCGCCGAGCGCGGCATCAATGAAGTGCACACCGAAGCCGGCGCGACGCTGGCCGGTGCACTGCTGCGCGGTGGCTGGGTGGACGAATTGCTGCTGTACCAGGCCCCCACGTTGCTGGGTGACAGCGGCCGGCCGCTGCTGGCCGGACTGGGCATTGATGCGATGGACCAGCAGCGCCGCCTGCGCGTGGTCGACCAGCGGCAGTTGGGTGAGGATCTGCGTCTGCTGCTGCGCGCCTGACGGCACCGCCGGGCCGTTGCCCTCACCACCGACATCGCGATCGTCGCGGTGTGCCTCAACGGCACTGCTCCCATCCGGGTTGCGCATGGATGCGAGGTGCAATCTGCAAGTTGCAGTATTCCAGCAGCTGGCGCGCATCCATGCCGACGACGTGCCGAAGGACTTCTGACTGCAACAGGTCGACTCGGCCGATCTGATCCGGGCTGAACTGATTCACGCAGCGACGGTACTGGTAAAGGGGCCAATCACATGCGTTCGACCCGGTCAGGCGGGGAGCATCTTCTTCCAGCATGCGTCGATCCCAGCCAGGGTAGGGGATGAATGCATCCAGCAACTGCCGTTCCAGCGCATCGACGCCGCTGCTCAGCCAGGTGCTTCTGCCGTGGCGGAAGAATTCCAGATTGCCTGAGACCGTTCTGGTGGTCGCGCTTTGCAGCAACTCCATCTGCTGGCGGTAGACCGGCGCCATGGCCGCTGGCGTGACGGCTACCGCGCCGTTCTGGCTTGCCTTGCGGTAGACGGGGTACAACGATTCGAACGCTGGCACCGCACAGCGGTAAGCCAGCGTGGCCGTCGTTCTGCGCGGATGGATGCTGATGGTCATGATGTCGCATGCGAGCTGGCTCCACCGGGATGCAGCCGCCGCACCCAGTGGGGGTGCCGTCAGCTGGGCCCTTTTGAAGGCACTCCGGATCGCACCGTCATTGCCGATGTGCGCCTTCGTTGTCTGCAGGCGTTCGAGATAGCCGGGGCGGGAATACGTTCCCTGCCACTGCGCATCGAGCGTGCGCCGCGCCGCAGGATCGCCATGGATGACCAGTGCCAGATACAGCTGGAAGTTCTCCGCAACCATTTTCTCGACAATGGCGGTGCCCGCAGCGTCGGCGGGCAGGTTGACCATGCTCGCAAGCATGCACAGCGCCACCAGCCAGCGACATCCCGGGGTGGACACTACAACGGACACTTTCCAGCCCATTGCCGCTTCCAGAACGCCTGCATGTCCTTGCAATAGGGACCAAGTTCATCATCGTGCAACTGCATGGCCTGCAGCTGCAGAATACGCCGCGTCGCACCATCGTCCCGTTCCCCGAGAGCGGCGATGCAGGCGTCGTGGTAGTCAAGGAACGTGCGACACGGGGCATTCTGCTCAATCCGTGTCTCCAGCCCTGCCATGCGCACGCTGACCTCTTCACTGGCCGCAGGCGGGGCGGAAAAAGTGATCTCTGGCGCCGCTGCCGGTTGGCAGGCCGTCGCAGCGGAAACCAAGAGCATCGTGGGAAGGCGCTTCAGCATCACATGGCCAGGTCAGTCAGAATCGGGGTGCCGAGGATGGGGGTTGATCGCCGGAGGGTCCATGCAACTAGTCCGAAATCTTCCCATCACGCCGGGCCGCGCGCGGCAGCACACCGGCATTCCGATCATCCTGCGGATGGTGTGCGGGTTCACAGACCTCTTCCGCATTGGCCACAATCGGCTGCCCCAGCCACGTATCAAGCGGCAGCAGCCGTCCCAGAACGACCTGATGCAACTGGTGCGCGCGCTCAGCATGTGCGAATTCATGGCGCGCCTGGTACCAGCCGGTGACCGGCGTGCAGTGCGGGGCATCCGGCGCCTCGCGCAGCAGTGCTGCCCAGCGCGAGAAAAGCCTATCGACGTGCGCCTGCTGCTTGCTCTTCGGAATGTCGCGCAGTGCCAGATACGCCTGCCGCAACGGCTCGACGTCGGGATGCCGGCACAGCAGCCGGTACATGCCGATTTCCGGAGATCCCAGCGCGACGAAGTCCTGCGCGGTGCAGCGCACGTGCGGCAGGCGTAACGCCAGGGCCTCGGCAAACGCGTGGATGATGGTCGGAGAGGGAACGGACAGTGGCTGTCGCGCCAGCCACGCTGGAACGTCGTCGACAATGGGCTGCCAGTCGATGCTGCTGGCGGGGGCTGCGCGTTCGTCCAGCACCCGCAGCGCATGCCGCGCCTCGGTATCGTCCTGCAGCAGCACACGTGCCTGCAGGCTGTATTCCTGCTCGGGAGGCAGGGCGACGGCGTGGCCGCTCAACACGGCCATTACCATCGAAAGGACAGCGACAGCCCACCGTTTGCCTGATCGAGGTGCCCCGGCCAACACGGTCACTGCACACCCTTGGGCTTCTTCTGGCCGTGCACCGGCCAAGTGGAAACATTGAAGTGAAACAGTGCTTCCACGTCGCCACCGACATCGCGACCATCGCGGTGTGCCGGCAGGTAGCACCAGTCCCGTACCGCGTCCGTAGCTGCTGCGTCCAGCAGGGTGTTGCCGCTGGATTCGAGTATCCGCGTATCCAGCAGACGCCCGTCTACGTCCACCCGCATCCGCAGGCGCACCACGCCGCCCTCGCGCGCCTCCGCAGGGAACCTGGCAGGATGCGCATCACGTGTGCGGGGTTCGATCATCACTTTGTCGCCCCGTTCGGTGAATGCGCTGCAATCGGCGCGCGCGGTGAATGTGCGCACAGGCGCCGATGCGAACCGCAGCAGACAGCTCCGTGCGTCGTCTTCATCAGTGCAGCGTGGCGCTTCCGGATGCGGGTGATTGCGGACCCGGTTGGTGGCTTCATCTGAATCCGCCAGAGGCATGCACGCGCAGAGACCCGCTGCAGTGAACAGAAGCGCCGCTCCCCGCAGGCTCACTCGATCATCCCGGCAGCAGGTGCACCGCTGGCATTGGCTTCCAATACAGGACGGTTCTGTTCATGAGTGAGCCGGCAGTAGGTGGCTGCCCCCTCGGGGCCCAACATCGCAACTTTTCCCGCCACGTTGTCCTGCAGTGCTGTTCCGCGTTGCAGTGGGTTTCCCGGGTCGTAGCGCTCGGCGAACTTCAACTGTGCATCCAGCAGAAGATCGCAGGCGGGAATGCCGGAAAAGGCGGTGACGGACTCTGCCCGGATGCGCTCGTTCCAATCGTCGAACGGCATCAGTCTTCTCAACAGACTCATGCCGAGGAGCAGCATGTCGGTGCTGGCCCATGGGCCACTGTCGCCGATACGGGAGAACTGCGCGCTCGACATGTACTTGATCTCAGGAGCATTGCCCAGCGTTGCGGCATGCACGGCCAGGAAGGCCTTGAACCCATCGTCATCCGGATCTCCTGCGCGTGATCGTGTCAGTTGCTCCCGGTAGGCATCAAAGGCTGCAGAAACATCGGGAAGCGTGCACTGGTAGGTCACGATGCCCTGGCGGGATGAGCTGTCCTCTTCGATTCCGACCGCACGGCAGTGGATGGTCTTCAGGCGTGCGTTGACCGTACTGGCAGCAGCTGCATCGAAACCTGAGGCAAGATTCCCGAATGCATGGCGCACGTCGGCGGTGGCCCCGGCACAGGGAAATGCGCCCGGATCCGCCGTGCGCAGGCTGTTGCGCAGTGCGATCCTGGCGCCCTGGTCATTCTGGGTGACGACGCGCACATAGGCATCGAACGTGGCTTCCAGTGACATCGCAGAAGCATTCGCGGC
Organism: Stenotrophomonas sp. GSD10; assembly: GCF_056172695.1. Classification (NCBI taxonomy): domain Bacteria; kingdom Pseudomonadati; phylum Pseudomonadota; class Gammaproteobacteria; order Lysobacterales; family Lysobacteraceae; genus Stenotrophomonas; species Stenotrophomonas sp. GSD10. The sequence goes on from NZ_JAOCMC010000002.1 coordinate 317,076, forward strand.
GAAGGGCGCGCACAGCAGCAGGGCAAGGATGGTTCTCAACATGGCACGGACGAAAGCGGGAGACATCCGCGAGGATCAGCGCCTTGCGCCTCCCGGTCCATGCAATTTGTCCGAAATTCCGCGGGCCCTGCTGCCGGCGCGCGCACAGCCTGCACGGCCTGCAGGAATCGGCCGGACAAGATCCGGTGCTGCCGCAGGCGCGGGCTGCACCTACTCCGGCAACGTCAGCAGCATCTGCACCCACAGGTACAGGGGCGTCATGTCCTGCAGCACCCAGGCATCACCATCGCCCTCGCGTGCCAGGGTCGCGCTGTCGGTATGGGGGCGCTTGGGCGCACGCTGCAGCATATCGGCCAACATGCGGATGGCGGCCGGCTCGTCGCGCTCGCCCAGTGCGGCAAGCTGGGCCGCCGTGAGGCCGCCCTGCAGTGCCGCCAGGTCGGGCACCTGGCAGCTGTAGGCCACCCGGGCAACCTGCAGATCGTCACCGTCCTGGCGTTCGCTGCCGGTGCTGCGGCAGCCGGTCTGCCGCAGTGCCTGCGCCACCTGCGCCGACAGTTCACGCCCGGCCTGCGTGCGCGCGTTGTCTGCGCGGGCATCGCCCAGCAGCACCCGGCCCACCGCATCTTCCCAGCGTTCGGTGGGCATCGGCGTGCCGGTCAATGCGGCGACCTGCGCGGCAGCTTCGGCATCACCTTCCAGCATGAAGCGGGCGAACAGGTCGAAGCTCTGCCCGGACGTCGGCGGCGGTGACTGCGCCGACGCAGAGGAAACCACGAACAACAGCAGCATCAGCAGGCGTGACAACGGCGGGTACTCCACGGATCGGCAAACAAGGGTGGTGAATGGCCTGGCATCAGCGCGCGTCGTCGGGCAGGTGCTCGTTCCATTCAAAGAACGGCAGGAACGCGTCAGCCAGCCCGCTCATCAGCGGTGTCGGGTTCTGTATGCGCCAAGGGGCACGGTCATGGTCGCGATGGAACGACACGGTGATGATCTTTTCCCGCTCCGGTGCCACGCCGATCATCTGCGTGTACGCCATCGCAAGCTCCTTCGCCATCTGTGGCGGATGCGGCCCATTGAACGGCACGCGATGCTGTCGATAAACGGGCAGCAGTGCCGACAGGTCGGGCAGGTGGCATCGATAGTCGACGTCGGCGCTGTCGGTCTGCGGATGGCGCACGCTGTCGATGGCGCAGTGCACTGACGTCTGCCGCTCGCGTAGTGCTGCAGCAGCCTTCGGCCAATCAGCCAGTTCGGGCGCTTCTTCCAGATGGCTTGCCGCTGCCAGTGCCGCGGCGAAGGCAGGCCCGTTGTCGGTATCGAGATAGCGGGCCAGCGTAGCCTGCGCGGCCGTATCACCGTGCACTATCACCTGTGCATACAGGTCGAACACCTGCCCAGGCGTCAGCGCAGGTGCCGACGCCAGGGAGGCAACAGGGGCCAGCAGCAGTGCTGCCAGTCCCAGTCGTTTCAGCGCTGTGGCCTCACGCGCACTCATCGGTCCACATCATTTCGGCCATCGGACGCAGCGACTTGCACTCCTGCGTCATCTCCTCGGCCGACATCACCTGCGCCTTGGCCTTCAGCTCTTCGGCCATCGCATCAACACCGCTGATCTGGTCCGGCGCGATTTTCGCCACGCAGCTGCGATGCTGCTGCAGCAGCAGGTCGCAACCCGGTACACCGGTCACCTTCGGTGCTTTGGCCGCTTCAACGTCCTGCAGCCATTCTTCGAACGGCGCCAGCGCCCCCAGCACCGGGTCCACCAGGTCGTCGAAGTTGCTGCTGTACCAGTAAGCCTTGTCCTTGGCGGTGTACAGAGTGAGGGTGCCGGTCACGGCCTTGCGCGGGCCACTCTGCAGGCCCTTGGTGTAGGCCTCGGTGAACTGCGTGCGTGCGGCCTTGTCATCGCCGCTCAAGCTGGCAGTGAACAGCGGGCGTACGCTGTCCAGGTCGGCCAGCTGGCAGCTGAAATCAACCCGGGCGATCTTCTGGTCGTCCACGTACTCGTTGTCTTCCACCGTGCTGCGCGTGGCACGGCACTGCGAGGCCTTCAGCGCCTTGGCGTACATCGCTTCAGCGGCGGCGGGATCGCCCTTCGCGCCAGCGACGGCCAGCACCGTCTGCCACGGTTCGGCCAGCGCCAGGGCCATCATGCCCGGCACTGGCGTCAGCGAATCCTGGCCATCGAATGCCGGCTTCAGGGCGTCGTTGAGGGTGCGGGTGGCGGCGGCATCGTCTTCCAGCAGCGCACGTGCATACAGATCGAAGGTCTGTTCGGGCGTCAGCTGCGCCGGTGCAGCCGCAGCGAACAACGGGGCGCACAGCAGTGCGGTGGCCAGCAGGCCGCGGATGGGGGTCTTCATGACGGTGTTCCTGTTCCAGAGGGCGGCAAGCCTAGCGCACTTGTCATGGCATTCGATGGCGCACGGCAGCCAAGCGCATTGCGCGCGATGGCCAACAGAAAAACGGGCCCCTTGCGGGACCCGTTCGATCACACGACGAGGATCGGGCAATCAGAAGCTGGCGCGAACGCCGGCCGAGTACTGGGTGACGTCACGGTAGCCGGAGATCTCGCCGACCAGGCCCCAGGTACGGGTGAAGTTGATCTGGCCGCCGAGGGTGCCGACCCATGTGCCCTTGAACTCGTTGCCGCCGTCCATGTAACCGGCCTTGATCCAGGCTTCGGTCATGCGCGAGGGCTTGCCGCGCAGGCCCATGGTGGCACGCACCAGGTTGGTGTGGTCCTTGCTGCTGAAGCGGCCGTAGTCCACGTCCTTGACGGTGAGTTCGGCCTGCTGACGCACCCAGGCGATGTCGGCGGTGTAGTCGACGCGGTCGCTGAAGGGCATGTGGTAACCAACGCCCAGCTCCGGCTGGTTCAGCTTCAGCTTCAGCGAGCCGTAGTCGTAGTCGTAGCTCTTGCTGGCGTAGTTCCAGCCGCCGAACACGTGCACCTGCTCGGACAGCGCGATCGAACCGCGCACATAGCCGCCATCAACCTTCGGATCGTTGAACACGTCGTCGTCGGTCTTGACCTGGGTCCAGCCGCCTTCGACGTAGGTGTAGCTCAGGGCGTCGGCCGAGGCCGAGAACGGGGCGGCAGCCAGCAGGGCGGCCACGATCAGGATCTTGCGCATGGGAATTCCTGGGAATTTCAGTCCATTGGCGGTCCACCTATGCGGCAGTCCGTGGCGACCTCATGTCGTCCGACCGCCGATTTTAATGAAAGTTTTACGAAATGCGAGCGACGGCGGTCACAGGCCAGGGCACGCCCCGCTGTATCCCGACCCCGTTCAGCCCGGGCTGGTACACTGGGCGCGCCGGTTCGCCGGTACACAAACGTCTTCAGGGCGGGGTGCGATTCCCCACCGGCGGTAGGTGCGCAAGCACGAGCCCGCGAGCGCCCCGGTCTACGGCCGGGGGTCAGCAGATCCGGTCCAACGCCGGAGCCGACGGTATAGTCCGGATGAAAGAAGACGGTGCCACAGGGCCTTTGCGGCCCTGCGCCCGCCTGTTTGCCTTGCGGCGTTTTTCGCTCACTTTCCGCGGAGAACGTTTCTTGTTTACTGGAATCATCGAAGGCGTCGGCCGTCTGGCCGCACGCGAAGCCATCGGCGGCGATGTCCGCTTCACTTTCAACGTCGGCAACCTGCCGTTCGACCACGTGCAGATGGGCGAGAGCATCGCCATCAACGGTGTCTGCCTCACCGTCATCGCGTTCGACGCCAGCAGCTTCCAGGCCGATGCCTCCACCGAGACCCTGGGCCTGACCACGCTGGGCCAGTTGGCTGAAGGCGCCGTCATCAACCTGGAACGCGCCATGCGCCCGACCGACCGCCTCGGCGGCCATCTGGTCAGCGGCCATGTCGATGGCCTCGGCCAGGTGCTGTCCATCCATGAAGATGCCCGCGCCCAGCGCTGGCGTTTCGCCGCGCCGGCCGCGCTGCGCCGCTACATCGCCAAGAAGGGCTCGATCTGCGTGGACGGCGTCAGCCTCACCGTCAATGAAGTGGACGATGAAGGCTTTGAAGTCGCGCTGATCCCGCACACCGTGGCCAATACCGCGTTTTCCGCCACCGGCGTGGGCAGCGCGATCAATCTGGAAATCGACCTGGTCGCTCGGTATGTCGAGCGGTTGATCGGTGTGCCGACCAACGGTCGGCACCCACCTGTCGAGGGTCAGCACCCACAGGGAGATGCAGCATGAACTTCGCCCCGATTCCCGACATCCTGGAAGACATCCGCCTCGGCCGCATGGTCGTCATCGTCGATGACGAAGACCGCGAGAACGAAGGCGACCTGATCATGGCGGCCGAGCTGGTCAAGGCCAGCGACATCAACTTCATGGTGACCCACGGCCGCGGCCTGGTGTGCCTGCCGCTGACCCGCACCCGCGCCGCCGACCTCGGCCTGGCGCCGATGGTGCAGGCCAATACCGCGCAGTTCCAGACCAACTTCACCGTCAGCATCGAAGCGGCTGAAGGCGTGACCACTGGCATTTCCGCCCACGACCGCGCGCACACCATCCGGACCGCGGTGAAGCCCAACGCCAAGCCGGCCGACCTGCACCAGCCGGGCCACATCTTCCCGCTGATCGCCCAGCCCGGTGGCGTGCTGACCCGCGCCGGCCACACCGAAGCCGGCGTGGACCTGGCGATGCTGGCCGGGCTGGAACCGGCCGGCGTGCTGGTGGAGATCCTCAACCCCGACGGCAGCATGGCGCGCCGCCCGGAGCTGGAAGTGTTCGCCCGCGAGCACGGCCTGAAGATGGGCTCCATCGCCGACCTGATCGCCTACCGCTTGGCCACCGAGAAGACCGTCGAGCGCGTCGACGAGCGTGACATCGACACCGAGTTCGGCCCGTTCAAGCTGGTGACCTACCGCGACCGCATCGCCCACGACCTGCATTTCGCGCTGGTGCGCGGCACGCCGGACGCGGACACCCCCACGCTTGTGCGCGTACAGGTGGAAAACCCGCTGGCCGACCTGCTGCACTGGCGCCGTGATGATTTTGGCGTGGCCGCGACCGATGCCCTGCGGGCCATCGATGCCGAAGGCAGTGGCGTGATGGTGGTGCTGCAGGCCCCGCGCGACGGCGAAAGCCTGCTGGCCCGCCTGCGCCAGCAGCCGGCGCCGGTGGTACCGGGCAAGGACAAGGACGTGAGCCAGTGGCGCCGCAACGGTGCCGGCGCGCAGATCCTGTCCGACCTGGGCCTGGGCAAGCTGCGCGTGCTGGGCACCCCGCGCCGCCAGATCGGCCTGGCCGGGTATGGCCTGGAAGTGGTGGAGACGGTGGCCCTGTAATCCCCTCGGCGTGCCGACCAACGGTCGGCACCCACGGTGGGTGCCGACCGTTGGTCGGCACGCCCCCTGGGCCCATCCACGCTAGAATTACCCCCTTATCGAACCCCCAAGCCGCATATGAGCCACTACGAAGGCGATCTTCGCACCCCCGAGACGGCGCGCTTTGCCATCCTGGCCAGCCGCTGGAACGCCCGCATCACCGATACGCTGGTTGCTGGCGCCCGCCAGAGCCTGGCGGGCAACGGCATCACCGAAGCCAACATCGACGTGATCCGCGTGCCGGGTGCCTGGGAACTGCCGCTGGTCGCCGCGCGCCTGGCTGCCGCCCATGAACACGCCGCCATTCTCACCCTGGGCTGCGTGATCCGTGGCGACACCCGCCACTACGAACACGTGGCTGACCGCTGCGCCGAAGGCCTGATGCGCGTGCAGCTGGATTTCGGCGTGCCGGTGCTGAACGGCGTGCTGGCGGTGGAACGCGTTGAAGACGCCGAGGCCCGCGCAGGCGGCAGCCACGGCAACAAGGGCGAGGAAGTCGCACTCGCCGCATTGGAAATGGTCAATCTTCTGGAGCAGCTGCCATGAACAAGAACACCCAGGGCAAGCCCTCCGGTAAACCCGTCCGCCGCGATGGCGTCGATCCGGTGCTGCGCTCGCGCGCCCGCCGTCGTGCCGTGCAGGCCATCTACGCCTGGCAGATCTCCGGTGGCAACGCGCAGTCGCTGATCGCCCAGTTCGCCCACGAGCAGGCTCGCGAAATCGCCGATCTGGCGTATTTCGAGGCGCTGCTGCACGGCGTGCTCGACAACCGTCGTGACATCGACGAAGCGCTCGGCCCCTATCTGGACCGTGGCATCGAGGAAGTGGACGCGATCGAACGCGCCGTGCTGCGCCTGGCGGCGTACGAGCTGCGTTACCGCCTGGACGTGCCGTATCGCGTGGTGATCAACGAAGCCATCGAATCGGCCAAGCGCTTTGGTTCCGAACACGGCCACACCTACGTCAACGGCGTGCTGGATCGTGCCGCCGTGGAATGGCGCAAGGTCGAATCGGGTCACTGACCCATACCTGTGGTAGTGCCGGCCGCTGGCCGGCAGCTGCGGGGAACCTGAGGTTGCCGGCCAGCGGCCGGCACTACCGCCCACCGCGCATTGCGCGGCATGCATAACCGCGGGAGCGCCCCATGTCCCTGGCCGAATTCGCCCTCATCGACCGCATCCGCGCCCGTACCCTGGAGCGCGACGACATCCTGCTCGGCATCGGCGATGATGCCGCGCTGCTGCAGCCGCGCGCAAACGAGCAGCTGGTCGTCACCGCCGATACGCTCAACAGTGGCGTGCATTTCCCAGTGGAAACCCCGGCTTTCGACATCGGCTGGAAGACCCTGGCGGTCAATCTTTCCGATCTGGCCTCGATGGGCGCGCGCCCGGCCTGGTGCACGCTGGCGCTGTCGTTGCCGGAGGCCACCGAAGACTGGATCGAAGCCTTCGCCGACGGCTTCTTCGCGCTGGCTGATCAGCACGACATCGCGCTGATTGGTGGCGACACCACGCGCGGCCCCCTGTCGTTGTCAGTTACCGCGATGGGCCAGGTCGGTCGTGGCCAGGCACTGCGCCGCGACCGCGCGCAGGTCGGTGATGACATCTGGGTCAGCGGTACGCTGGGTGATGCCGCCGGTGCGCTGCGCCTGTGGCAGCAGGGCGCGCTGAACGTGGCCACGGCAACGCTGCTGGCCGACTACGAAAGCCTGCGCCTGCGCCTGCTGCGGCCGACGCCGCGCGTCACCCTCGGCCTGCGCCTGCGTGCGTTCGCGCATGCGGCGGTGGATGTGTCCGATGGCCTGCTGGCCGACCTGGGCCATATCGCAACGCGCAGCGCGGTGGCCGCACATGTCGATGCCGATCTGCTGCCGATTTCGAATGCGCTGCGTGAGTTGTTGGGCCGCGAAGGCGCCCGAGAATGCGCACTGCGTGGTGGCGACGATTACGAGCTGTGTTTCACCGCTGCCGCCGATCAGCGCGACGCGCTGCATTACCTGGCCGAATCACTGGACCTGCCGCTGACGCGTATCGGCCGCATCGCCGAAGGGCAGGGCGTGCACGTGGATGGTGAAGCCGCCGATGGCGGTTACCAGCACTTCGCGTAACTGAAGACGCCGGGCATGGCCCGGCGCTACCTTGCTGCTGCGGTAGGTGCCAACCTTGGTTGGCACGTCTGTGTCGACCAAGGTCGACACCTACCAGAGCGGAGCAGCTGCACCGAAGCGCTGCTGTGGTGGGTGCCAACCTTGGTTGGCACAGATCTGTCAGGCCTCCTTGCCAGCCTCGTGTCGACCAAGGTCGACACCTACCAGAGCGGGGGCGACAAACAAAAACGCCGGGCATTGCCCGGCGTAATCGCTTATACGTGTGGCACCGGCGAACCGAACCGGTTGTCCCCTGGCGTGCTGGGCAGCACCAGGAACACCAGCAGCACCAGGCTCGCAAACGGTACGAACCCCAGCAGAAGCCACCAGCCCGAGCGATCGGTATCGTGCAGGCGACGCACGGATGCGGCCAGGCAGGGCAGCACGAAGACCAGCGCCATCACCAGGCTCAAGCCAGTCGAAACCAGTGCCAGGCTCTGCGAACCGGTATAGCCGGCAATGAAGCTCAGGATGTACGACGGGATCGAAACGATCAGGATGAACAGCTGGAACCACCAGAACTCACTGCGGCTGGCGCGCCCGTTGAACTGCGTGTAGCGCTTGAGCGGCGTCATCATCTTGTGCATCGGGTTTACTCCTTCAAATGAGAGCCCCGCACTATCTATCTGCATGAAGCCCCAGGCCATACAACTTGTTGCAGTTCCGAGGAACGAAGTGATCCGCCCTTCTCTCCAAGCGAACTCCGATCACGCTTAGAAAAAACGCAACAATTTGTATGTTACCGGCCTGGGGTCTTCATAGAATCGTCTCCCTTCAAGGAGCCATTCATGCGTATCGCCCTCTTTCTGGCGCTGCTTGCCGCTGCCGTCAGCGCTGCCGCCAGCCCGCCCAGCATCAACGTTGGTCCGCTGTTTGATTATCTGCAGCCCGCCAACAGCAATCTGCTCAAGCGCATCCGCAACACGGGTGAGGGCACCGCCTACGTGCGTGTTGAAGTCACCCGCATGCAGTTTGATGCCGCGGGAAAAGCGGCGGAATCCCCTGTGGATACGACGTCATTGGCCCGAAATGTGGCGGGCGCGCAGGGTGTCATCGCCAGCCCAAGCCGTTTGATCATTGCCGCCAATGGCCAGCAGGCCACGCGGCTGGTGCATCGCGGTGATCGCAACGAAGAGCAGTACTACCGGTTGCGCTTCATTCCGGTTGCGCCAACCGCCGAAGAGTTTTCGCTCACCGAAGAGCAAGCGCGTGCGGCGGTGGAAGTAACGTCCTCCATCCAGGTATTCACCGGTTTCGGCACCATTCTGTTCGTTGCGCCGGACAACGTGCGCTACGACACGCGTATCGAAGGCAACCGGATCCAGAACGATGGCAACGCCACGATCGTGCTGGACAACATGCGGCAGTGCGATCGCGCTGCGCCAGATGTCTGCGACGCCGGTGTGCTGGTCCACGTGCGGCCCGGCCGCAGCCATGTTCTTGCAGAAGACCCGTCACGTTTCCATCGGTTTGAACTGATGGAGGGCGGCAGCCGGCGCAGCATCGACTCCCGTCGCTGACGCGAACTCCATACCAAGTACTTCCCGCGATCGGGTCCGCCAGGAGCCCGTCGGGCAGCTGTGTCCTGTTCCTGGCTTTTCTCTCTGTTCCACAACCATTAGGAGCGCATTCCCATGCACCGCAAGAACTTCGCTTTGGCCGCCGCCGCGCCCTGTTGATTGCCCCGGCCATCAGCATGGCCGCCGTTGAAACCAAGAGCATCACCGTGAACGTCCAGGCCGATGTGCCGAACACCGCCGGCCTGCAGGTCTCCACGCCGGATGGCTGGGAAGGCCTGCCGCAGACCCTGCCGTGGGACACCGCCCGCGAGACCCTGGGTGAGCTGACCGGTCGCGTGATCAACGTGAAATCGCCGGCCGAAATCAGTGCCTACCTGACCGCCCCGGCACAGATGTCCTCTGCCGCCGACGTGGTGGACCTGACCGTGAAGCTGGACAACGTCGTGGTTCCGGCCACCGCCGCGTCCAAGATCATCGTCGCCACCGCGGCCCAGGCGGCCGCGGGCAAGTCGCTGGCCTTCGCCATTGCGGCGACCGCGCCGGGCGGCGGCTACAAGCAGGGCAGCTACGGCGGTCAGTTCCACATGATCTTCGAAAGCGATATCGCTCCCTGAGTGATGGGATCTCCCTGCGGTGCTGGCCGCCGCAGGGAGTTCCGGATGACATGATGACATCGCCCCCTCTCTCCGCACGCACACCGCTGCGGCGGCTGACCATCGCCGTCGTCGCTGCGCTTTCGGCGGCCTCTGCTCACGCAGCCGGGCTGGCGGCGGGCGAGCTGCCCAGCCTGCTGGAGCAGCGCCAGCGCATGCCGGCCGAGTTCCGCGATCACCTGTTCGGCAGCCCGCTGACGGTGCGCGTCGAGCTGGACGGCCGCTATCTGGGCGATGCCGAAGTGATGCTGCACGACGACAACCGCGTGCAGGTGATTGGCTTTGGCGACAGCCATGACAGCCCCTGGCCGGAAACCGAACGCGCGCGCTGGGCCGAGCAGTTGGCCGAGCCGATGGCGCTGGGCGTCTGCAGCACGTCGTGCCGTGGTCTGTCCGCGCTGCATTACAGCCTGTCCAACTCCCTGCTTACGCTGCTGACCCCCGGCGGCGCGCAGGCCGAAACACGCCATATCGCGCTGCCCGAGGGCGGCAGCCACGGGTTGATCGTACGCAACAGCCTGGCCGTGCATGCTGGCGAGGACCAGCCGCGCGCGGTCCGCTACAGCGCCGAACTGCAGGGCAGCATCGGCCACTGGAGCACGGTTGGCAGCTACCAGTACTACGCGCAGGCCGGCATGGCCGAGCACTACCTCAGCGCGTTGTACGCACAGCGCGAACTCGGCGATCACTTCCTGCGGGCGGGCTACTTCCTGCCGACGTTCGAGGGCATCATCCGCCAGCCACGCGCGCCGGGTACCCAGAACGACACGGCATTCGGCGTGATGGTCGGTTCGTCGGATGTGCTGTTGGCCGACAGCCGCAGCCCTGCGGCATACCCGGTCTACGTCACCGCCAGCCGCGAGGGGGTGGTCGAGATCTACCGCAACGGCAACCTGCTGGCCACCCAGGCCGTCAGCCCTGGCATCCAGGAGGTGGATACCCGACGCCTGCCCGCCGGCATCTACGACGTCGAACTGCGGGTGATCGAGGACGGCCGCGAGGCCTCGCGCGAAACCGCGGCGGTGCACAAACCCAACCGCTGGCGCGACCCGACGCGACGCTGGCGTTACAGTCTTTTTGCAGGGCAACAGCGCGGCCTGCTGGACAGCGCCGGTGAGGGGCGCGAGGGCACGGTCGCCGCAGGCGCGGTGGTCAACTACCTGGTGCATCCGCGTGCCGTGGCCGGCGCCACCGTACAGCAGATCGGCGAGCGTCGCTCGGCCGGTCTGTCGATGGACTGGCAGGCCAGTGAACGCCTCAGCACCTATACCAACTTCTATACCTCCAGCGATGCCGGGCGTGGTGTCGATCTGCAGGGCTTGTACCGCTACAAGGCGGGCACCATCGTGGCCAACCATGCGCGGGTCTGGGCAGAGCAGCGCCAGCGTGTGGTGCCCGGTGCAGGACAGCCACCGCATTGGGAAACCCGTGGCGGCTGGCAGGACACCACCGCCGTGTCGATCACCCATCGGTTCAGCCATCGCGACAACGCCAGTGTGCGTGTGGCGCGCAGTTCCGGCTTTACCCGCGGTACCGGCATCGACGTGTCCTACGGCCGCCGCGAAACCCTCTTCGGCAGGCACGACGTGAACTGGCGCGTGTCCGCCTACGATCGACCGGGCAGCCGGGTGACGCATTACCGCCGCGACCGCGGCATCGATCTGACTCTCAGCCTGTCGATGGGCAGCGAGCAGCGCAGCTACAGCGGCAGCCTCGGCAGCCGCAGCGGCGATGCAGGCAAGCGCGAAACGTATGTAAGCGCCACGGCCAGCCAGCAACTGGACGGCCGCGTGCTGCGCAGCGTGAACGGCACCGCCAGTGTCGAGCGGGACGGCATCAGTGCCGGTGCCGGTGCCTATCTGCAGAGCCCGCTGTTGGAAGGGGACGTGCAGATCCTGCGCGCGGCCGGCACGGGAGCGGTCAGTGGCAGCGCCAACCTGGACAGCACCGTGGTGTTCGGCGCGGGCCGCGCGGCAGTGCTGGGCCAGGGGCGCAGTGGCCGCGCCGATACCGGCATCATCGTGGATGTGCGCAGTGACTACCCCGGGTTGCAGCTGCGCGCCGATGACAGCGCCGGTGGCGGCGTGAGGCTGCGCCCGGGGCGCAACTTCGTGCCGGTGGCTGCCTACCGTGCTGGTCACGTGCAGTTCGATTTCCAGGGCGGCCAGGCGCCTGCCGCCACCCTGCAACCGTCAAGCGTGCACTACCACCTCAACAAGGGGGCGTGATGCACACCACGCTGGACGTGCTGCGCACCTTCACCGTGATGGGCCAGGTGTTGGATGCCGAAGGGCGTGGCGTGCGTGGCGTGCAGGTCATCAACCATGCCGGGCGCAGCGTCAGCCAGGAAGAAGGCTTCTTCACCCTGGAACTGAGTGCGCGCGCGCCGGTGGTCGAGCTGCGCTACCCGAATCTGGTCAGCTGCACGTTGACCATGGAAGAAGGCCAGTACCCACGCGAAGGCGATGTGCTGATGGTGGGCGGACTGACTTGTCCACCGGTGGTAGCCGGTCCATGAACTTCACTTCAGGGTGTGAAATGAAATCCACGATAGCCACCATGCTCTCCCCGGCTCGATGCGCAATGACAATGCTGCTCGCACTCATCAGCACGAACGGAGCCGCGGCAGATCTGAGTATTACTGCTGAGTTCCGTCCAAACGCGCTGGATCCGACACACGTCAAATTCGTGAACACCACGCCGAACTCAGGGATATGCAGACGTCAGCCCTCCTGGTGTGTGGGGCGTGGCGTCAATGGAAGCATCGAGGTTCCGTTGGGGTTGAAGTACGGTGAGTTCAGAATTGGAGCCGCCGATCGTCAACAGGCGTACTTCAGGTTTCCAAACCATTGGCAGACGCTTCGGGTGGCCCATGTGGGGAGCGGCCGGGAGTTTGACCTGAAATGGAGAATCGTTCTCTTTGGTGGTCGCTACGTGCTTGGGCGCCCGGCAAGTGAGATCACCGGGTCGACGTCGGTGAATGGTCATGGTCCGCTCTGGAACAGAGGAATATGGACCTATCCGCCGCCTGGTTGTCAGGGGTGGGTACCATCTCTTCAGGTCCGACGTGGTACGACTTCCAATGGTACGTACCCACTGAGGGAAATTCCTGTACGAAGACAACAGCCTTCGATTTTGAAGGCATGCATATCGAAGATGTTGGAATCGGCTATGAAATGATTGCTCCAGATCCGCTTGCAATGGAGAGTGGAATGTACGTGGCTTCAGTTGGCTATGGCGTAGGTCCCGGTCGTGATTTCGACTTTGGAGACAATGCGACAACTGAGGTGGACATGATCAACATCGACTTCGCCTTGACAGTGGAACACTCGTTCAAGGTTCAGTTCGCGGCGGCTGAGCCAGTTGCACAGCTTGCACCGGAAGGTGGTTGGCAGCGATGGGTGGATCATGGGATCGCGCCTGCACGACTTTGGCAGGAGCTGCCGTTCCATCTGACCACCTCGATGGATTTCAGCATGCGCCTGCGTTGCGAACATGAGGCGGCCGGACGCTGTGGCATCCGCAATGAAATGAGCAGTGAAGTGGTACCGGTGGATGTGGATGTGACCTTGCCTGGCATGAGCAGCGTGTACGATGGCCGTCCTGCGCAGAACACCCCACTGCCGCCGGAAGGCGGCCCCTCGCCGCGCTTCACCCCGGACGGTTATCTGATGGGCCGGCGCTCCACGCTGCGGTTCACTGCCGGCCGCGAGGCGGTTACCGAGATGCTGAAGGCGCCGGGGTCGCGCTGGGCAGGGGACGTCACCATCGTGTTCGACGCCAATCCCTAGGCGGGCAGCTTCGTGCAGAGCCGAGCCATGCTCGGCTCCCGCGCAACGCGCGGGCTTCTTCGTGGTCTGACCCGGAAGCAGCCGAGCATGGGCTCGGCTCTACGCTGTGGCGCCGACGTCGGTCGCGTCGGGTCCTGGCCGGCGTTGCTACGCCGCCTGCAACTGCACATCCACATACTCGGCCAGCCCACGGCAGGCCAGCAGCAGTCCTTCGCGCGCGCCGTCTCCCATCTGCTGGTCCACCTCGCCATCCACGCGCACGCGTTCTGTAGCGTGCAGCAACTCCAACAGAAACGTCAGCCCGGCGTTGGCGCGGTCGATGCGCGCCAGTGCCAGCCGCTGCCCCGGCGTGCGGCCTTTGCCGGGCCATGGCTGGCCATCGGCGCCATCGCCCTGGCGGATGTGCTGCAGGCAGGCCTGCAGCGTGATGCTGCCCGGGGCCTGGCCCTCCTGCAGGGTTTCGAAGGTGCGTTCCAGCGTGCGCGCCAGATCGTCAGGCAGGCGCGTGGCGGCGTCGCCGTGGGTGGCGAACAGGTGCGGATACTTTGACTTGGTCATGGCAGCTTCCTTATGCATGCGGCAAAGAAGCCACCCCGCTTAACAGCGAGGGTGGCGGACGGTGCGTGGTTGCAATACCGGTGGTAACTACGCGAAACGCCGGCGGGCACTAGGCCCCCACGCACCGTCCGCCATGTACGAGCGAACAGAATGCCTGCCGGCGCCGCCCGAGGGATGAGCGACGCCGACAGACAAGCGTAAACAACGTAGTTACCAAACGGGATTGCAAGCCCGTGCCACCCGTTGTCGGTGGCCATCCATCATGTGCACAGGAGTGCTGCTGTACCAATCAGAAAAGTTTCAAATTCAAAGTTGTTGTAATGCGTATGGGCGCGAATTGTCGCCATGCAGAGTGAGGCGAATGCGTCAAAGTTCATGCAGCTTACTTGTAGAGCCGAGCCATGCTCGGCTTACCGCGCGAAGCGCGGCGCTCTTCGCGATCTGATCGGAAAGCAGCCGAGCATGGCTCGGCTCTACAGAAAGCGCATCGCGCACAGTGGAACGGCGCTGGATTGCTCGGGCGCCGTTTTCGCTTCATTACCAGTTGTAGGCCACAGACAGATTGGCAGTCGCTTCACGATAACCACTGTCACCACGCATCACGCCGAAGCCACCCCAGGCACTGAAACCGGAACGGAATTGCACCCGTGCACCCGCGCTCAGTTCATAGCGGTTGCGCGGAATGCCGGCCTTCAGCACTTCGTCGTCAAAGGCGATGCCATTACCCGCGCCATCGCGGTACCAGTTGGCCGCCAGGTACGGGCTGACCGAGGCACCCGCGGCCGAGCGTGATTCACCCTGCAGGCGCAGGCCGGCGCGACCAGACAGGCCGTTGTTGCCCGCTGCACGCACCACCGTGCCGTTGGTTTCGGTATGCACATCCGTCTTCGCATCGGTGTAGACCAGCTGCAGCTCCGGCTGCAGGCTCAGCGCGGTGTTGCCGATCTGACCGATGCCGAAGCGGTAGCCCGCTTCCATCGACGACTGCCAGATATCCGAGTCGTAACGCTCCTCGGCCAGGCCGTCGCCCTGCACGCGGTTGCGGAACTGGCCGCGCTGCACGCTGGCATCCACGTACATCGCATCGTTGGCCCAGTTGCCGTACATACCCAGCGCGCCACCTTCCACCTTGCCGCGTGCACTGAAGCCGGTCACGTCCGAGCGCGAGGTGGCGCTGCTGCGTGCAGCGGTGCCCATCACGCCGACGCGGCCACGGCCGTCATCGAACACGCCGATGTCCGCACCCAGCTGCAGGCGCGAGCGGTCCACGCGCAGGTCCAGCTGGTCATCCACTGCACCCAGCTTGCTCTGGGTGGCGTCCACACGGGCCCAGCCACGGATGCCGTCCGCGGCAGCGGCGCCGCCCTGGCGGTCGCGGTAGCTGTGGCGCAGCATCTGGTCCATCGCGAACTGGTTGGCCAGGTAGGCGCCGGTTTCCGGTCGCAGGATCGGCAGCGGCGGCTCCACAGGGTCAACAGGATCGACAGGATCGACAGGATCGACAGGTTTGCACTCCGGCAGGCTCGGGTCCACCACGCACGGGTCCGGCGCGGTGGCCAGCTCCGAGCGCAGGTACCAGTTGCCGTTGGCGTCCTTCACCAGGAAATATTCGTACTGCCCACCCACGGCGCGGCCGACCAGATCGAACTGCGCGTTGGACGCGCCGCCGATATCGATCAGCTCGATGCCGCGATCGGTCTTGGCACCGGCGCCGCCGGCATTGAGCACGCGTACATTGGCCTGGCCATTGGCATCGCCGGCAATCACCAGTTTGTCGGTCAGCGATGTGTCGTCA
Source organism: Stenotrophomonas sp. GSD10 (assembly GCF_056172695.1). NCBI lineage: Bacteria > Pseudomonadati > Pseudomonadota > Gammaproteobacteria > Lysobacterales > Lysobacteraceae > Stenotrophomonas > Stenotrophomonas sp. GSD10. The sequence continues at coordinate 332,888 of NZ_JAOCMC010000002.1, forward strand.
CCCAGCTGGGTGTTGAACAACAGCGTGCCGCCGTTGCCGGTGAACTGGTCCAGGTTGAGGGTGTTGAACGCGCTGCCGTTGCCCAGCGCCACGGTGCCGCCGGCGCCCAGAGTGAGGTGGCCGACAGTGCTGTCGCCGGTCATCAGCCAGGTGGCATCGCTGTCGATGCTGGCGGTGGTGACGTTGATGAAGTGGCCGTCGATCTGGGCTTTGTTGCGCAGGGTCACGTCCAAGCTGCCGTTGGTGACGGAGGTCCGGTCGAAGGTGAGGTTGCCTGCCAGGCGCGAATCATCAACGGTGAAGTTCACATCCGTACGTGCACTGCTGGTGTAGTCAGCCCCCACCAGCAGCAGATTGTCGTCGCCACCTGCAAGATGGGCATTGTTGACCACGGCGATGTCGTAGGTGTTGTCAGTCAGTGGCATTACCTGCACGGCGGCGCCGCGCCCGGAATACAGGAAGGAGTCATCGACGGCCAAGCGGACAACGCCGGTTCCGTTGGCTGCGCCCCATAGCAGGGCGCCCACGTTCGCCCCGCTGACGCTGGAGCCGTTCACGATGTCGATCGCGCCCACCTGCAGGCGCACGCCCAGGCCGCTGGCGTACGGCGACGGTGCAGCAGGAACGTCCTGCACATCGATGCGGCTTCCGTCTATCCGCGCGTAGGGATTGGCGCCGGAGGTGGCGCCAAGGCTGATCAGATCCACACCGATCGATTTCTGCGCGGTGGGAAGCAATTGGTTGGTGTGGACGATGACGCTGCCGCCGACTAGCCGGGCCGATGCGCCCGGGCCATCCAACGTGATGCCCCCCGGTGAATCGGCTGCGGGTGGCATCCAGAGAGGCACTGCCATACAGATTGATGGCACTCTGGGAGGTGCCGGCCAGTCCCGTTCGATGGACCTCTGCCCCGTCCAGGATGATGGCGGAGGTGTCGCTGGCGGCGATCTGGTTGCTGCGCGCACCGGTCACAGTCAGCTTCGATCCGTTGATCAGGGTCCAGGCCTCGACCGGATCGCCTGCGACAACGTCGGCCGTCTGACCATCAAGGTCCCCCGCCAGCGCGGTGGCGGCGGGCAGGGTCGCCACCGCGATCAGCAGGCTGCGGAGGAGCGGGCGCACGGTGGGCCCGCAGATTGAGCGGGTATCGGGGGCGATCTGCATGGATGAATCCTTGTGTCAGGGGGAGACACGCGCCACCACACCGGGCCAACCGTATTCAGGTCAGGAGCCGTATTGCCTCGGTTCCTGTGAAACTCCCGTGAGGATGGGGACTCAAAGCGATAGCACGTGTCTTTGTTGGCCGCAGTGTCACGGCCAGCGCTCCGCCGTCCCATGCAAAAAGTTGCAAAGCGCGCTCAACACCCGGCATCGCTTCAGGCACTGTGCAGGACTGCGACACGGTGTCGCATGTGTGTTGCGGCGCGTTCTATCGCCGCGGCTTGTACCGACGCGTCAGGTCCGGCAACGCGGGGGGCAGACCATGCTCCGCGCCCACGCGCCCACCTGCTACCTTGATGAGGCACCCCGGAGGTAACACTTTGCCCAGGTTGAGAACTCCGTTCGGATCGAGCGTGGCCTTGATCGCGCGCATCGTCGCCGGGCTGAACGCCTGCGCCATGAGAATGAAGGCAACGCGGAAAAATTTTGTAGAGCCGAGCCATGCTCGGCTTGCCGCGCAAAGCGCGGCACTCTTCATGATCTGACCGGAAAGCAGCCGAGCATGGCTCGGCTCTACAGAAAGCGCATCGCGCGTAGTGAAACGGCGCCGGATTGCTCCGGCGCCGTTCTCTTTCCATTACCAGCGGTAGGCTACCGACAGATTGCCGGTCGCTTCGCGATACCCACTGTCACCGCGCATCACACCAAACCCGCCCCAGGCGCTGAAGCCGGAGCGGAACTCCACCCGTGCACCCGCGCTCAGTTCATAGCGGTTGCGCGGAATGCCGGCCTTCAACACTTCGTCGTCAAAGGCGATGCCATTACCCGCACCATCGCGGTACCAGTTGGCCACCAGGTACGGGCTGACCGAGGCACCCGCGGCCGAGCGCGATTCACCCTGCAGGCGCAGGCCGGCACGGCCGGAAAGACCACTGTTGCCCTGCGCACGCACCACGGTGCCGTTGGTCTCGGTATGCACATCGGTCTTGGCGTCGGTGTAGATCAGCTGCAGCTCCGGCTGCAGGCTCAGCGCGGTGTTGCCGATCTGGCCGATGCCGAAGCGGTAGCCGGCTTCCACCGACGACTGCCAGATATCCGAGTCGTAACGCTCCTCGGCCAGGCCGTCGCCCTGCACGCGGTTGCGGAACTGGCCGCGCTGCACGCTGGCATCCACGTACATCGCATCATTGGCCCAATTGCCATACACGCCCAGTGCGCCACCTTCCAGCTTGCCGCGTGCACTGAAACCGGTCACGTCCGAACGCGAAGTGGCACTGCTGCGTGCCGCAGTGCCCATCACGCCGACGCGGCCACGGCCGTCATCGAACACGCCCATGTCGGCACCCAGCTGCAGGCGAGAGCGGTCCACGCGCAGGTCGAGCTGGTCATCCACTGCGCCCAGCTTGCTCTGCGTAGCGTCAACACGGGCCCAGCCACGGATTCCATCCACCGGCGCGGCGCCGCCCTGGCGGTCGCGGTAGCTGTGGCGCAGCATCTGGTCCAGCGCGAACTGGTTGGCCAGGTAGGCGCCGGTCTCCGGACGCAGGATCGGCGTCGGCGGGTCGATCGGATCGACCGGGTCCACCGGCTTGCACTCCGGCAGGGTCGGGTCGACCAGGCAGGGGTCCGGCGCACCGCCCAGTTCCGAACGCAGATACCAGTTGCCGTTGGCGTCCTTCATCAGGAAGTACTCGTACTGACCGCCCACGGCGCGGCCGATCAGATCGAACTGCGCGTTGGATGCGCCGCCGATATCGATCAGTTCGATGCCGCGATCAGTCTTTGCACCGGCGCCGCCGGCATTGAGCACGCGCACGTTGGCCTGGCCGTTGGCATCACCTGCAATCACCAACTTGTCGGTCAGCGAGGTGTCGTCGCCCAGCTGGGTGTTGAACAGCAGCGTGCCGCCGTTGCCGGTGAACTCATCCAGGCTGAGCGTGTTGAAGCTGCTGCCATTGCCCAGCGCCACCGTACCGCCCGCGCCCAGGGTGAGATGGCCGACGTTGCTGTCGCCGGTCATCATCCAGGTGCTGTCGGTGTCGATGCTGGCGGTGGTGACGTTGATGAAGCGGCCATCGATCTGCGCCTTGTTGCGCAGGGTGACGTCCAGAGTACCGGCGGCAGTGGCGGTATCGAAAGTGAGGTTGCCGGCCAGCCGGGAATCATCAACGGTGAAACTGACGGTGTTCTGCGCGGCCACTGGAGTGCCGCTGAGCGAGTTGATCAGCAGCAGGTTGCCATCGCCGCCGGATACCTGCGATCCATTGCGGATGTTGATGTTGAACGTTCCATCCTGCACCGCGCCGATGCGGATGGCCGCACCACGGCCCGACTGCACGGTCGAAGCATCGATGTTCAGTCGCACCGGGTCGGCTACGATCGGTGCCCGCCCATAGAGCAGCGCGCCATTGTTGGCCGCTTCGATGCGCGAACCGTTGACGACGTCGATCTGCCCATGCGACATGCGCAGGCCGAGGCCGCTGAAGAAATCATTGGGCGCCGCGGCATCGCTGACCTGGATCAGGGTTGAATCGAGAATCGCGCGGCCGTCCAAAGGGGCCGGCAGCAGACCGCTGTCCACCATGTCCACGCCGATGCTCAGGGTTTGCGCCGGATCCATGCCATTGGTGGGGGTTACAAGGATGCGACTGCCCACCAGATGAGCTGACGAACTGTGGCCGACGAAGATGCCACCGCCGAGGAAGGTGGTATCGGTGGCGTTGAGGATCGCACGGCTGTTCAGTGAGGCCGCGTGCGAACTGGTTCCACTGCGGCTGACTGATGCTTCTTCCAGATTGATGATGGAATCGTCGCCGGCGGTCAGTCGCAGTGTCGATCCGCCCTTGACCAGCAGCAGCGAGCCGTTGATCAGCGTCCATTCCTCAACGGGATCGCCCGCGTTGACGGTTGCGCTCTGTCCATCCAGATCGCCTGCAAGGACAGGGGCGGTGGATACGGCGGCCAGGGCCAGCAGCAGCCCTCGGGCCAGCGGGCGCAGGGTGGGCAGGGTGAGGTGGGCAGTGTGACGGTTCATCGTCTTGTCCTTTGTAGGGAAAGCGTGGGCACAGGTGGGCCGCCACGTATTGATTCACCCATGTGGCCTTTTCGGCTTGATGGCGTGATGTCGATGTGATGGGCTGAAATCGCCGGCCTGTGTCTTGTTCGGCACGAATTCTGGGCGGAGCGCAGGCCGCAACCCATGCAATTAGTTGCAAAGCACCGACGCAATCGAGGCCCGGGACGGCTGCTGTTCAGCGCAGTGAAGCTGCCACGCCTACAGGTGCGACACGTCGCCGCAGCCGCGATGGGTTGCAATCATTTCGATGGGCGCGGCCAGTGCACTTGACTACGGTGGTCCCCCTTCCATTGGATCACTCCGCATGCGTCCTGGGCTTCCCCGTCCCCATCTGCTGGTCGTGGCGTTGTCTGCTGCGTTGGCATCGCCCTTCGCTCTGGCTCAACAGGTCATCGCCGATGGCGACGATCAAACCCCGCCAGCCGGCGATTACCACACCACCGACCCGGTGGAGCCTGGCAATCCCGCAGGCCACGCGTTCCTTGCCATCAATGCAGGTAGCCTCATTCCGTCTGGCGCGGTCAACCTGCGCACCGAGGGGCAACGCGCCGCCGCTGCGCGTTCCGAAGGGGCAGGCAGCCGCATCCAGCTGCAGGCTGGCAGCGTACTAACGACCGGCTATGGCGCCGCAGGCCTCTCCGCTGCCAGCGGTGGGCAGGTACAGGCCAGCGGAACGCATATCGAAACCCAAGGCACTGCGTCGCATGGCGCAGAAGCCGTGGCCGGCACGCTTTCACTGGACAACGTGCACATCAGCACCCGTGGCGGGCTGGCCCATGGCATCCACGTGCAGCAGGGTCAGGCGGTGGTGCGCGACAGCGTGATTGCAATCCAGGGCGACCAGTCCAACGCGCTGGATGTGCACGGAGGCTCGCTGCTGGCCGAACGTGTACGCATCGATCTCGCCGGCAGCGGCGCCGGCGTATGGGCGCAGCCGGGTAGCGATGTGACGCTGCGCGATGTGCAGATCCACGCTGCCGCTGCAGGTGGCAGTGGCGTGCTGTCGGCGCAGGGCAGCACGTTGTTGCTGGAAAATGTGGATATCGTGCTCAGCCATGAGCGGTCTGGCTCTGGACTGATCGTGGGGGCGACCTGCAGATGCACGGTGGGCGCCTGCACGTGGACGGCAACCATGCTACCGCCATCAGCTTTGCCCAGCAGGGCGGCAACGTGGTGCTGGACGGCGTGGATGTGCGTGGCCATTTCGGTGCAGCGATGATGCGTGATGCCGCGCTGACCCTGCGCAACACCACGCTGGCCAGTGTCGGTACGGCGATCGATGCGAACCAGGACAACGGTCAGGTGGCCGTAGAGAGTTCCCGCGTTGCAGCCAACGCCGGCGTGGGCATCTCCCTGCGCGGCGGCTCACAGGCGCAGGTGCATGCCTCGGAGATCGCGGCCGGTGGCCAGTTCAACCAGGCCATTGCGGTACTGGGCGGCACTGCCACAGTGCGCGGCAGCCGCCTGCACACCACCGGTGCCAACGGCCATGGGCTGTATGCGGAAGGGGGCTACGGTGTGCCTTCAGTGGCCGGTGCCGCCTACAGCGAGCTGCACACCGAAGGCGACGGCGCCATCGGTGCCATCGCCCGGCTGGGCGGCACGGTGGCCCTTGCCGACAGCTTGATCCGTACCGGCGGCGTGCAGGCGCATGGCGTACTGTCGGGCGGTGCCGGCGAGATGACGCTGACCAACACCCACGTGCGCACCGAAGGCGAGGGCGCGTGGGCGGCGGTGATCAATGACAACGGGCGGATGAGCATCGATGGAGGTTCGCTGGCCAGTGCACGGCACGGTGGCGTGTGGGTGCGCAGCAGCCGCGTTGCGGGGCTGACGCTGGGTAACGGCGCGGTGCTGGTGGGGGCAATGGCACCGCGCTGGCGCTGGACGCGGCCGTGTCCGGGCGCTTCGATGTGGCCCTGGCCGATGGGGCGGTGATGGAAGGCGATATCGTGATTACACCGGAGGACCTGGATGCGGGTCTGGTGCCGCAGTCGCAGGTGCACATGACCCTGCGCGACGGTTCGCAGTGGTGGGGGAGTTCCGACCGGGTGCAGGCGCTGTCGCTGCAGGAGGGCAGCCAGTGGACGCTGCGCGGCGATGCCAGCGTGGGCGCGCTGGAGGCACGCGACAGCGCGGTGCTGCTGTCGGCCGGCTTGGGTGATGGCTTCAACACCCTCACCGTGGAAGGCGACCTGCACAGCAGCGGCAGCACTTTCCTGTTCCATGGTGCGCTGGCCGATGATGGCTCGGCCGTCGACCGCCTGCACGTGCGTGGTGATACACACGGTGATGGCGCAGTCGTGGTGCGCAACATCGGTGGCGGCGGTGCGGCCACGCTCGATGGCATCCCGCTGATCGAGGTGGACGGTGCTTCGTTGGCGCAGTTCACGCTGTCCGGCCGCGCTGTTGCCGGAGCCTACGAGTACTTCCTGTTCCAGGGTGGTCTGAGCGACCCGGGCGATGGCCACTGGTACCTGCGCTCGCAATGGTTCGATGTCTGCGAAGACGACCCGGCAGCGCCAGGCTGCGTGGTCAATCCCGGCCCGGGTCCGGACCCGATTGAAGGTGGCGAGGGCGAGGACGGTGGCATCGTCGATCCCCTCCGGCCACCGCCGGTATTGCGTCCCGAACCGGGTGCCTATCTGGCGAACCAGTCCGCTGCGGTGAACATGTTCGCGCACCGGATGCATGACCGCACCGGCGCCCTTGCGGGTGAGCGCACTGCATGGGCACGCGTGGGCCGCAGCAATGCGGACTTCACTGCGGTGGGGGGCGAGCTGTCGGTGGATGGCAATACGTCGGTGCTGCAGCTTGGCAGCGACCTGGTGCGTCGTGGCAATGCCGCGTTTGGTGTGATGCTGGGCAACGGCCGTGCTGACAATCGTGTCGCCTCGGAGCTGACCGGCTACACCGCCACCGGCCGCGTGCTGGGCACCGCCGTGGGCGTGTACGGCACCTGGCTGCAGGATGCAGGAGCAACCCATGGCGCCTACGTGGACGCAACCATGCAGTTCGGTCGCTTTGACAACCGTGTGCAGGGTATCGGCTTGGAGCCGGAGCACTACGATTCACGCGTGGCCACTGCGTCACTGGAAATGGGCCATACCTTCAACGTGTGGCAGGGCACTGGCAGTGCGCTGTACGTGCAGCCGCAGCTGCAGCTGACGTATGCAGACTACCGCGCGGATCGCCACGTGGAGGCGAATGGCACGGTTGTCGATCATGCAGATGTGGGCGGTCTGAGTGGGCGCCTGGGCGTGCGCGTGTTCGGTCATGGCACTGCGGCCGGCAACACGGTGCAGCCGTACCTGGGCGTGAACTGGCTGCGCGGCCGCGGTGCCAGCACCCTGCAGTTCAACGATGAAGGGCTGGGCGCGGACGTGCCGCGCAATCGTTATGAAGTGCAGGCCGGTGCCGAGTTGAAGCTGGGCCAGCGCTGGGGCGCATGGGGCGGGCTGAGCGTACAGCGTGGTGACCATGGCTACCGCAACGTAGGTGGTCAGGTGGGCATACGCCGCCGCTGGTGACTGCGCCGGCGCCCAGTCGCTACTTGGCAGGTCCATCATGGGGGCTTGCAACTTTTTGCATGGAACGGGCGACGGATCATCGCCACGATGTGCGTCCTTCGTTGTCATCGGCAGCACGCCATGCATGTTTCCCGTTCGCTGCCATGGGCCCCCATGGCAGCACTCCTGTTCGCACTGCCCTGGGCAAGTGCGCACGCCGCCTGCGTGCCCGACAGCACCAGCGTGGTATATGCCGAAACCGTGCCTGTGCGCTTCGTGCAGGCGCCGGATGTACTGCTGCACCGCGCCTCCAGCCGTGGTATCCGCTTCCAGTGCGATGCCAGCGAGAGCATCGCGCTGCGCCCGATGTTTGCCGGGTTGACCTATGTGCGCGATATCGACGGCGTACCCGCCTACGAGATCAGCCCCGATTCGCCGCTGATGACGGTGTCGTTCGAGAGCCTGCCGGAGCATGACGAAGGTCTGGAAACCGACATGGATGCGATGCGTGACAGCCCCTGGTACCTGCATGGCGGCCGCACCGATCACTGGGCACGACTGAACTTCTACTCGCGGGGCGGGCCGATGCGCCCGCTGCCGCAGCGCGCGGTCGGCAGTGTGCTGATGACCGCCTCGCAGCCGGTGCAGTTCCAGTTCGAGATCGGCTACGAGTTCCACGGCACCACCTGCACGCTGTCCGATGCGAACGTGGTGCTGGATCCGATCAGTGCCGATGTGCTGGACACCTCGCTGGTGGGTGGGCACAAGGCCTTCGACGTGCTGATGGATTGCGGCGTTCCGGGCCGCCCGGTGTCGCTGGAGATCCAGGACGCGGTGGACCGCAGCAACATGACCGATATCCTGGCCCCGGCGGCCGGCTCGGACGCGCGGGGGTGGGTCTGCAGATCCTGCACCAGGGCCAGACCCTGCCGATGGGGCGGGTCTGGGCGCACACCGATTCAACCGGCGCCAGCGAACGCATTCCGTTTGCCGCGCGCTACGTGCGCGTGCCGTCCGAACCGCTGCAGGCCGGGGCCATCGTCGGCCAGGCGGTGCTGGTGGCCAACTACTACTGAGCCGGTGTTGCTTCCTGCGCGGAACAGATCGCTTGATGGGAGCCCAACGCACGTCCTGGCTGTCGTCATTGCCAATTGATCGCCCATGGCACGCCATCAATGCTGTGCACCTTCACGGCACTGGGCCCGATCATGTCGACTGCAATGAGATCCCACAACGCGTCCATCGACGGCATGCGTGCCGTGGCCGTTCTGGCGGTGGTGCTGTTCCATGCCAACGCCAGCTGGCTGCCCGGCGGCTTTGCCGGGGTAGATCTGTTCTTTGTCATTTCCGGGTTCGTGATCAGCCAGTCATTGGCGTCTCGCCCGGATGCGCCGTGGAGGGCGCTGCTGCTCGACTTCTATCGGCGACGGGTGCTCAGGCTGTTGCCTGCACTGCTGGTCATGCTGATGGCCACGTTCGTGCTGGCTGCGCTGTTCATTCCGCGTGCCTGGCGGAACGAGCAGTTCGACCACACCGGTTGGGCGGCACTGGTCGGCGTCAGCAACCTGGTTCTGGCCGGGCAGCAGGATGACTACTTTTCGCCGGGCGCGGAGCTCAATCCGTTCCTGCACACCTGGACGCTGGGTGTGGAGGAGCAGTTCTACCTGCTGTTTCCCTGGCTGTTCATCGCGTGGCTGCGCCTTCGTGATCGTTGGCAGGCGATAGGCTGGATACTGCCTGGGGTGAGCGTATTGTCCCTGGCGCTCGCTGCGTGGCAGAGCATGAACGCGCCCGCCGCAGCGTTCTATCTGCTACCCGCGCGCTTCTGGGAGCTTGCTTCGGGTGCGCTGCTGTATCAGTGCCTCATGCAGCGTGACGAAGGGCGTTCGCTGGCGTGGCTGGCGCTGCCGGGAGTGCTGCTGACAGCGCTGGGTCTGTGGGGTGCTGCGCAGATGGCGTTGCCCTTTCCCGCTGTCGTGCCGGTCGTCGTCGGGGCGCTGTTGCTGCTTGCCGGCATGCACGCGCCTGGCGGCCGCGTCGCGCACGTGATGGCCTGGACACCGTTGGCCTATCTGGGGCGATTGTCCTACTCGCTGTACCTCTGGCACTGGCCGCTGCTGGTGCTGCTGCGCTGGACCCATGGTCTGCATGGCGTAGCGTTGTGGGCCTACCCGCTTCTGCTGCTGGCGGTTTCGGTGGCCTCCTACCATTGCATCGAGCAACCGATGCGTCGCTCGGGGCGGTGGCTGCGGATGGCACCGGCCAAGGTCCTGGCACTGGCCCTGACCATGCTTGCAGTCTGCACCGCAGGAGCCTGGGCCACGGTGGCCTACCACGAGCAGATCACGCTGAGCGTCACGGGTGACAGTGATGCCTGGCAGGCGCGCCGCTACCCGGCCTGGCGCCCGCTGGAGCTGTTCGCCGCGCCGATGCTGGACGGGCGACGCCTGTTCGTGACCGGCGACTCCCATGCTGCCGCCTATCGCACGATGACCAGCATGGTGGCGCGACAGACCGGCATGACCGTGCAGCAGAGCGACCAGGGCGGCTGCAGCTTCGTGAACCTGCTGCGCGCCAGCCCTGCAGATTGTCAGGGCTTCATCGAGCAGGCGCTTTCGCAGATTGAGCGCGAGGCGCGCCCAGGTGACATCGTGCTGCTGGCGGCATTGCGCATGCCGGAGCTGCGTGGATTCGACTGGCAGCGGCAGGATGCACAGGATATCTATCGGCAGTTGCTGGCCGAGCGCACGCCGGCCCATGCACAGGCCGCGCGCGATGAAGCAGATCGCGTGCTGGGGCGGCTGCAGCGGTTGGGTGTACGCGTGGTCATCGATGCGCCACTGCCGTTGTTCAAGGCGGGTGCGTACCGCTGTTCGGACTGGTTCAATCGCCACAACCCGGCATGCGCCGGAGGCCTGAGTATGTCGCGTGCTGATCTGGAGAGGCTGCGCGCGCCGCAGATGGCGTTGCTGGCTGAGCTGGCAGTGCGCTATCCATCGCTGACGGTGTGGGATCCGCTGCCGCTATTGTGCGGGCCGCAGACCTGTTCGGCGGTGGAAGAGGGTGAACCGCTGTTCTTCGACAACGATCATCTGAGCGGACATGGCAACCGCGTGCTGTTGCCCAGCTTCAGGCAGACCCTGATCGATCTCGCCAGCGACAAGCCTTTGTAGAACCGAGCCGACGCTCGGCCTGCCGCGCGCAGCGCGGGCGTCATCGCGATCGGGTCGAAGAGCAGCCGAGCATGGCTCGGCTCTACAGGAGTGCGCGCGGTCTATGCCGGCGGCAGCACCTTGCCCGGGTTGAGAATCCCATCCGGGTCCAGCGCGTGCTTGATGGAACGCATCGCCGCCAGCGTGGCCGGGGTGAACGCCTGCGCCATGAAATCACGCTTGGCCAGGCCAATTCCATGTTCGCCAGACAACGTGCCGCCCAGCGCCAGTGTCAGTTCGAAGATCTTCGGCAGCGCGGCATGCGCGCGTGCGTTCTCGTCGGCATCGTCCGGGTGGTAAAGAATGTTGACGTGCAGGTTGCCGTTGCCGGCATGACCGAAGGTCACGATGGTCAGTGTGTACTCGCGTGCCAATGCCTGCACACCAGCCACCAGGTCGGGAATGCGCGACACCGGCGCCACCACGTCTTCATTGATCTTGCCGGGCGCGACGGTACGCAGTGCGGGCGACAAGGCCTTGCGCGCGGCCCACAACTGGTCACGCGCGCGACCTTCCATTGCCACGTCCAGCTCGATCATGCCGTCGCCTTCGGCGGCGCTGGCCAGTGCCTGCAGCAGGTAGGGCAGGGTGTCGTGGTCACCATCGGCTTCGACCAGCAGCATCGCGCCGGCCTCGGGTACTTCGGCACCGTTCAAGCGCAGCAGCTCCAGGCTGCGTGCATCCATGAATTCCAGGCGCGTGGGTACCACCGGCTGCGACATCAGGCGTGACACCGCGGCTGCGGCCGCATCGGCATCGCGGTACAGCACGCGCAGGCCAGCCTGGCTGACCGGCAGCGGGGTGAGCTTGAGGGTGGCTTCCACGATCAGCGCCAGCGTGCCTTCGCTGCCCACCAGCAGGTGGGTGAGGTCGTAGCCGGTGGAATCCTTGGTGTAGGCGCCACCGCAGCGGATCACCTCGCCGGTGCCGGTGACCGCCACCAGGCCGAGCACGTTGTCGCGGCTGGTGCCGTACTTCACCGCGCGCGGGCCGCCGGCGTTGCAGGCCAGGTTGCCACCCACGCTGCAGATCTCCGCGCTGGACGGGTCCGGCGCCCAGAACAGACCGTGCGGTGCCAGCGCCTGCTGAAGCGTTCCATTGAGCACGCCCGGCTGCACCACGGCGCAGCGGTCGCCGGCACGGATCTCGACAATGCGGTTCATGCGGGTGAACGACAGCACGATGCTGCCCGGCAGCGGCACGGCCGCGCCAGTGGTGCCGGTGCCGGCACCGCGCGCGACCAACGCCACGTGATGTGCACGGCACGCGCGCACCAGTGCCTGCACCTGTTCGACGTTGGCGGGCAGTGCGACGGCGGCAGGGCGCTGGTGGCGCCATGAGTTGTCCTGCGCATTCGCCTCCAGCGCGTTGTCATCCATTCGCCAGCCCTCCGCGCCCAGCAGGGCAGACAGTTCGGCAACCAGGGCGGTGGGCAGGGCAGTACTCATGACGGTTCTCGCGGGGCAGCAGGAGCGGGTTGGATCAGTTTCCAGGCAACAACGGCGCCGGCCAGCGGCAGCCACACCCAGCGCAGTTCCGACAGCAGGGTGGCGATGCCGCGCGCGCTGAAGAACTGCGGCGCGAACGGGGAGACGCGGATCGGCCGCCATGGGGCGAAGAAGCGTTGGTCGCTCCACGGCCAGGCCAGGGCAACGCCCAGGCCGCCGGAGGTCATCGCGTCGAGCAGCGGATGGCTGGCGGCGCAGATGAAGACGAATACCGCCGCCTGCACGGTGGACGCCACCGCTGGCCGCGCCGTGGTAGGTGCCAACCTTGGTTGGCACGAAACCGCCAACCAAGGTCGGCCGCTACCAAAGAACGCCAGCAACGCCGCCAACACCGCCAGCACCCCGGCAAACAACAGCGAATGGCTGGCCCCTCGATGGCCGAACGCATCGGCATAGGGAATGTGCAGCGCGAACGCCAGCACATCGGCGTCGGGCAACATGGCAGCGACCACCCCGGCAGCCAGCAGCCATGCCGGAACGCGGCCACGATCTGCGGCGCACCACAGCGCCAGCGGCACAGCGGCATGGGTGATGATCGAAGGCATCAGCAATCATCCAGCCGGAACGCATCGCGCAGCCAATGCAGCTGCGGTGGTTCTCCCGTGGCTTCCACCACATCAAAGCGGCACGGCGCATCGGCCAGCGCGGGATGGTCCTGCAGGTACAGCGACGCGGCATGCGCCACGCGTCGGCATTTGCGCGTATCCACCGAGGCCGCACCGCCACCGAAATCGGATCGCGCGCGGTAACGCACTTCCACGAACACCACGGTGCCGGCATCGTCCATCACCAGGTCCAGTTCACCGCCGCGATAACGCACGTTGCGTGCGCGCGGCAACAAGCCGGCCTGTTGCAGATGCTGCTCGGCGGCGGCTTCCACCGCCGAGCCCCGTTGGCTGCGCTCAGCGACCACCGACGATCGGCATCGGCCGGCCGCCATTGAAGGTGGACCAGGCCGGCTGGCGCAGGATGTTGCCATTGCTGTCCAGGAACAAGGTGCCGGTCGCACCATCCAGGCCGCCCTCGTTGGACAGCTTGTCCAGGTAAGCGGTGATCTTCCAGGCGTCGGCACCGAAGGCGAACAGGCGGCCGGCCGCACCGCGTGCGCTCGGCAGGGTGCTGGCCACCTGGCTGGCCGACGGCAGGCCCGACACGCTGCGCACGTTCCAGGCTTCGTTCGGGTAGACGATGCCGTCCAGCGCCACGTCTTCTTCGACCTTGCCGCTGCCGACGGTCAGCTGCGAGGTGCCCACGCGGGTGGCACCACCGGCGCCGGCCAGTGCCAGCTGCGGCGCCAGCAGGCGGGCCTGCGGCGCGCGCACGGCCAGGAACACGGCATCGACCTGGCCGGCATTGCGCACCTGCGCACCGACATCGCCGACCGCATCGCTGACGCCGATCGTGGCCACCACCTGGCCGCCACGCTGGGCGAAGCGCTGGGCGAAGGCGGTGGCGGCACGGCGGCCGGTGTCGTCGGCGCTGTTGATCACCAGCGCCTTGCCGCGCTCGCGGCCACGCAGGTATTCGGCGGCGACGATGCCGTCGTCTTCCGGCGCCAGCGAGAAACCGGCGCTGCCGGCCGGCGGTGCGTCCTTGCCACGGTTCAGCGCCAGCACCGGCACTTTCAGCTGCTGGCGGCCATACACCGCGTCCACTTCGTCGCGCCCGAGCGGGCCGACCACGAAGTCGGCGCCGGCGCTGACGGCCTTGTCATAGGCGGCCAATGCACCGGCTGCGGTGCCGGCGGTATCGATGAAGGTGATGTCCGGGCGGCGGCGGGTCTCGCCGTAGTAGGCGGCCAGCAGGCCATCGCGCACCGGCTGCGCGGCGGTGGCCAGGCGGCCGCTGAGCGGCAGCAGCACGGCCAGCTTGACCGGCGGGCGGTAACCGTCGCTCAGTGCCGGTGGGCGCTTGCTGGTATCGAACTGGGCGGCGCCGTCGCGGTCGAACGGGCGCGGCAGCGGCAGGCCACGCGCGATCAGTGCGCGGCCGGCGAAGTTGTACAGCGGGTCGTTGGCCGGCAGCGCGGCGGCGCGGCTGCGCAGGGTGGTGTCGTCGAGGGTGCCGAGCAGGCCGGCGATGGCCGACTGGTTCTCGTTGCGGGCGGTGCCGGTCAGGCCGGCATGCGCGCGGGCACGTTCGGCAGCGGCGCCGAAGCTGTCACCGGTACCCTGCAGGGCACTGGCGCGGGCCAGGTACCAGCGCGTGCGCAGCGCCGGCAGCACGTTGTCGCCACTGTCCTTCAGCAGCGCCAGCGCCTGCGCCGGCTGCTTGTCGGCCAGTGCCAGCTCGGCGCCGGTCAGCTGGTAGCGCTGCAGGCTGGCACCGGTCAGCTGGCGGGCGGTGAGCTGGCCCAGCAGGCTGCGTGCGCGGGCACTGTCGCCGGCCAGGTTCCAGGCCCAGGCGGCATCGGCCAGGGCGTTGGCGCGGGCACCGCCGCGCAGGGTGGCAGCCAGGCCTTCCAGCTGCAGTGCGGCGTCGCGCGGCTTGCCCTGTTCGATCAGTGCCAGCGCCTGGCTCTGGGCCGGCGATTCGGGCGCGCTGGTCAGGCTGGTGGTGGCACAGCCGGCCAGCAGCATCAGCGACAACGACAGGGCGGAGATCCGTGCGGCGGGCTTGTTCATGATCGGGTCCATGCGATGAGGGCAGCGGCCTTGGCCGGGTACACGCTACGATTCTACCCTTGCCCCGTGAGTACCGCTGAAATGAGTGTCCCAACCCTGTACGTCGTCGCCACCCCGATCGGCAACCTGGCCGATCTGAGCCCGCGCGCGCAGGAGGTGCTGCGTTCGGTGGCGGCCATCTGTGCCGAGGACACCCGCCGCAGCGGCCAGCTGCTGTCCCATTTCGGCATCCAGCAGCCGCTGGTGGCCCTGCATGAGCACAACGAAGAGGCCCTGTCGCAGCGGCTGGTCTCGCGCCTGCAGGCGGGCGAATCGCTGGCGCTGGTCAGCGATGCCGGCACCCCGCTGGTCAGCGACCCCGGTTTCCGCCTGGTGCGTGCTGCCCGCGCGGCCGGCATCAAGGTCAGCCCGATCCCGGGCGCCTGCGCCGCCATCGCCGCGTTGAGCGTGGCCGGCCTGCCCAGCGACCGTTTCAGCTTCGAAGGTTTCCTGCCGGCCAAGGCCAGCGGCCGCCGCGACCGCCTGCAGGCGCTGGCCGGCGAAGTGCGCACGATGGTGTTCTATGAATCCTCGCACCGCATCGCCGAATCGCTGGCGGACATGGCGGCGATCTTCGGCGGCGAGCGCCCGGCAGTGCTGGCACGCGAACTGACCAAGCTGTTCGAGACCGTGCTCGACGGCGATCTGGCGGGCCTGCTGGCCCGGGTCGAGGCCGACGACAACCAGCGCAAGGGCGAGTTCGTGGTGATGGTGCAGGGCGCCGGCGATGACGAGGAAGCACAGCTGGCGCACGGCCGCCGGGTGTACGCCAAGCTGAGTGAACATCTGCCGCCGTCTACGGCCGCCAAGCTGGCCGCCGAGTTGACCGGCGCGCCGCGCAAGGCGTTGTACGGGAGTTGATGGATCGTGCGGACCAAGGTCCGCACCCACCAAAGCGGAATCGGCGCGGCATCGGTAGATCCACGCCACGCTTGGATGGATGAACGACGCGCCGCGATCAGCACGGCAGGAAGGGCGTGCGTACGCTAGAATATGCGCTGGCGGAGTCGGCCAGACAGTCGCGTCATCCTTTCGGGGATGCCGAGGAAAGTCCGGGCTCCATAGGGCAAGGTGCCAGGTAACGCCTGGGCGGCGCAAGCCGACGGAAAGTGCAACAGAAAGATACCGCCTACGTCTTCTTCGGAAGGCCGGTAAGGGTGAAATGGTGCGGTAAGAGCGCACCGCGAGTCTGGCAACAGACCGGCACGGCAAACCCCACCTGGAGCAAGACCAAATAGGGATCCTTTGGCGCGGCCCGCGTTGGATCCGGGTAGGTTGCTTGAGCGTTGCGGTGACGTAACGCCTAGAGGAATGACTGTCCACGACAGAACCCGGCTTATCGGCCGGCTCCGCCTCCTTCTTCCATCCACGCATGGCGTGGATCTATCGATGACCATCGCCCGCGCGGTGGGGCGTAGAGTCGAGCTCGCTCGACTGCTCCCTGCAATCGGCGAACAGCGAAAGGCAGTCGAGCAAGCTCGACTCTACGCGGGCGTGCAATCAGCTGGGCGTACGGTACTGCCCGGCGGAAATGAACTGCTCGAAGCGTTCGCACCACACCACGACGGTGGTGTAGTCGTCCACGTTGACGCTTTCAGGCACGTCGACCAGGAAACGGTTGAAGGTCTTCACTTCGCCGATGCGCTGGGCTTGCGCCTTGATCTTCAGGAAGTCGGCCTTGTTGTCGACGAAGTCGCGCACCAGGTAGACCTTGTAGTCCGGCCCCGGGCCCATCTTGCCGTCGAAGGCGACCTGGCGTGGGCTGACGCTGACCTTGCCGTCGGCCCAGTGCACCGCGTCGCTGCCCTTGAGGTCGCGGCGGAAGGTGGTGTGGTAGCGGGCTTCGCCCATGGCGGCCTGCACCTGTGCGACCGGCGGGTCGTCGGGGGCGATCAGGATCGGCAGCAGGTACACGCCCAGGCCGAAGCCGAGGCCGAGCGTGAGCAGGTGGGTGGCGACAAGTACGAGAACACGGCGCATCGATGACTCCCTGTGGATCGGTGGGGCGCGCGGCAGGACCGCGCCCGGTCATCGTGTGGCGTGTGGGCAGACATTTATAGACACAGAAAACAGGTACAGGGTCAGAAGTCGACGCGACTCTGGCCCAGTGCGACGCCCTGCGGGCCGAAGCGGCGTTCGTGGATCTGGCCGTGGCCGTCGGCGTCGATCAGCAGCACGGTGCTGGCGCGGGTGCCGTAGTCGTCACCGCGGATGAAAGCCGGGCTCAGCCAGCGCTCGCGCTCCAGGCCGATGCCGGTGTCGGGCAGGTCGCTGTCGGCGGGGCGGTGTTCGTCGGCGAGGGCCTGCCAGAGCGGGGTCAGATCCCTTTCCCTCGGGAAAGGGATCTGACCCCGTCTTCCTTCAGCCAGGCGGAAAGCGCGGCCATCAGCCGGCGGGTCTTCGGCCAGGGGGCGTCCAGCGCGCCGTTGGACATGCCGTGCACGCCGGGGGCCAGGTGCTGGCGTTCGGCGGGGTGGTTGCCCAGGAACTCCAGGCTGTCGCTATCGGCCAGCAGGAGATTGAACGGGGCATAGGCGCCGGCCACGGTCGCCAAACGCTCGATATGGACTGCGGCTGGGTCGCGGCCACGCAGGAAGTCGGCCACCAGCGCGCCGCGCGATGGGCCGGTCTGTGCGGCCAGCGGGTCGCGGACATTGGTGACCACCGCCATCCGGCCGCCGGCACCGACGCCGGCCCAGCCACCGCCGGAGCGCAGGTCGCGCCCACCGATGACGGAGGTCTCATCTTGCCAGGGGGCCAGCGCCGCCGTCGGGCGGGCGTGGAACTCATCACGGTTGCCGATCATCACCAGCCGCCAGTGCGGGTGGTGCATCCAGCCAAGAGCGAGCAGGCACATGGCCTCATTGTGCACGGTTTGCGCAGTCTGACGCCGTTTTCGACCCGCTGCGGATGAATGCGCGGCCGATGTTTCACGCCCTGTCCACACCCCTGAACTTCCGTTCAATCTCAAAAATTGAGACGGATCAGCAACTTGTGGATAAGCCTTGAACAATTCTCTAAAGGTTGTTGCAAGCCATTGATGTGGCTGGCGATTTCCCTGCTGAAAAGTTGTTGACAACCCTCGGTCCGCTGCTAAGGTGGGCATCAGAGGGAAATCCGGGTGTTTTGTGGGTTTTCGTGGTTCAATGTTTCACCGGGCGAAGGATAGGTGCACGCGTCGTGTTCCAGGGCGAGACGGCCATCACAGTTGACGACAAAGGGCGCATGGCGGTTCCCACCGCTTACCGCGACCTTGTCGCGCGCGCCAGCAACAACCGTCTCGTCTTGACCTACAACCCGTTCGAAGCCGGCTGCCTGTGGCTGTATGCAGAGTCGGAATGGGAGCGGGTCCGCGACGACGTCATGTCCAAGCCCAACACCCAGCGCGTCGTGCGCCTGTTGCAGCAGAAGCTGGTCGGCTCGGCCGCCCATCTGGAGCTGGACGGCAACGGTCGCATCAGCATCCCCGCCAGCCACCGCGGTGCGGTGGGCATTGAGAAGAAGGCGGTATTGCTCGGTATGGGCGACAAGTTCGAATTGTGGAGCGAGCAGGCGCATCGGGCCCTGATCCAGCAGACGTTGTCTGACGAGGATCTGGGTGATGGGTTGCTCGACCTGAAGTTGTGAGCCGGGGTGCCCGGATGCGCCCAGAAGCGCAGACCGGTCACCTTCCGGTGTCGCAGTCGCCGGCGGTGCACCTGCCGGTCCTGTACACCCAGGTCATCGAAGGCCTGAGGGTGATCGAAAACGGACGTTATCTGGATGGCACGTTCGGTCGTGGCGGTCATGCACGTGGCGTGCTCACCCAGCTCGGTCCCGAGGGGCGCCTGCTGGTCATGGACAAGGATCCGGAAGCCATCGCCGTTGCCGAGCGCGATTTCGCGCCGGATGCGCGCGTGTCCATCTTCCGTGGCAGCTTCGCCCAGCTGCTGCAGTGGGATGCGACGGCTGAAGGCCTGGACGGTGTGCTGTTCGACCTGGGCGTGTCGTCGCCGCAGCTGGACGTGGCCGAACGTGGCTTCAGCTTCGGCAAGGATGGCCCGCTGGACATGCGCATGGACCCGGACAGCGGTGAAAGCGCCGCGCAGTGGATCAACCGCGTGGAAGAGCGCGAGATTGCCGACGTGCTGTGGACCTACGGCGAAGAGCGCCAGAGCCGCCGCATCGCCCGTGCCATCGTGGCACGCCGCGAGAAGCAGCCGTTCACCCGCACCGCCGAACTGGCCGAGCTGATCGCTTCGGTGATGCCGCGTGGGAAAGACAAGATCCACCCGGCCACGCGCAGCTTCCAGGCCATCCGCATCCACATCAACCGCGAGCTGGCCGATCTCGAAGCCGGCCTGGATGCGGCGGTGGAACGGCTCAAGCCCGGTGGGCGGCTGGCGGTGATCAGCTTCCACTCGCTGGAAGACCGCATCGTCAAGCAGTACATGAACCGCCTGGCCAAGGCGCCGCCGGCCAACCGCCGCCTGCCCGAGGCGGTGGCGTTCGTGCCGACGCTGGACCTGATCGGCGGTGCCATCAAGGCCACCGACGAAGAGCTGGCGGCCAATCCGCGTGCCCGCAGCGCCGTGCTGCGCGTGGCGCAGAAGCGGGAGGCCAGCGCATGAGCCGGCTGCTGCTGATCATCCTGTTGGCCTCGACCGTGGCCTCGGCGATCGGCGTCGTGTTCGTGCGTCACCGCCATCGGCAGACGTTCATCGAGCTGTCGCGCGCCGAACGCAAGCGCGATGACATCAATCTGGAATTTGGCCGCCTGCAGCTGGAACAGGCCACACTGGCCGAAGCCAACCGCGTCGATCGCATCGCCCGCGAGAAGCTCGGCATGAAGTTCCCCGAGGCCGCCGACATCGTGGTGGTGCGGCCATGAGCAAGACCGGCCGCAACCGCCCGCGCAACGCCTTCAACCTGCGCCAGCGCCTGCGCTGGGTCGCGCTGGCGCTCGGCCTGTGCTCGGTGTCGCTGGTCGGTCGTGCCGCCTACGTGCAGATCATCAACAGCGATTTCTACCAGCGCCAGGGCGAAGCCCGTTACCTGCGCGAGCTGCCGATCAAGACCTCGCGCGGCATGATCACCGACCGCAACGGCGAGCCGCTGGCGGTATCCACGCCGGTCGCCTCGATCTGGGTCAACCCGCAGGACCTGCTGCGCTCGCCCGAGCGCATCCCGGAGCTGGCCCAGGCGGTCGGCATGTCGGTGGACGAGCTGAGCAGCCGCCTGTCGCAGAAGTCGGACAAGGAATTCATGTACCTGCGCCGCCGGATCAATCCGGACGAAGCAGAGAAGGTGGTGGCGCTGAAGATTCCGGGCGTGGCCGCGCAGCGCGAGTTCCGCCGCTTCTACCCGCAGGGTGAGGCGATGGCGCACGTGCTGGGCTTCACCAACATCGACGACCGCGGCCAGGAAGGCCTGGAGCTGGCGTTCGACGAATGGCTGCGCGGCAAGGCCGGTGCCAAGCGGGTGATCCGCAACCGCAAGGGCGAGACCGTCGAGAGCGATCTGCTGCGCGCCGCCGAACCGGGCAAGGACCTGACCCTCAGCATCGACCGCCGCATCCAGTACCTGGCGTTCAAGGAACTGCGCAACGCGCTGGTGGCCAACAAGGCGGCCGGCGGTTCGATGGTGATCATGGACGTGACCACCGGCGAGATCCTGGCCATGGTCAACCTGCCGACCTACAACCCGAATTCGCTGACCGGCGCGCTGCCCGATGCGCGCCGCAACCGTGCGGTGACCGACCTGGTCGAGCCGGGTTCGACGATGAAGCCGCTGACCATCGCTACCGCGCTGCAGGCCGGTGCGGTGACCAAGGACACCATCATCGACACCAACCCGGGTTACATGACCCTGGGCCGCTTCACCATCCGCGACGTGCCGCGCAACAACGGCGTGCTGAACGTGACCGGTGTGATCACCCGCAGCTCGAACGTGGGCGCGGCCAAGGTCGCGGCGAAGATGCCGGACCAGGTGTTCTACGACGGCGTGCGCCGCTTCGGTTATGGCTCGGTGCCGCACAGTGGTTTCCCGGGTGAATCCGGCGGTGTGGTGCTGCGCCCGGCGCGCTGGTCGGGCACCACCAAGACCACGATGTCCTACGGCTACGGCCTGAACGTCACTCCGCTGCAGATCGCTACCGCCTATTCGGCATTGGCCAACGGTGGCCGCTTGATCGCGCCCACCTTCGTCAAGGGCCAGCGCAATGAAGGCCAGCAGATCATCGACGAGAACGTCGCCAAGCAGGTGGTGGCGATGATGGAAACGGTGGTGACCCAGGGCGGCGCCAAGCAGGCGGCGGTGCTGGGCTACCGCGTGGCCGGCAAGACCGGTACCGCACGTAAGGCCGGCCCCGGCGGTTACGAGCGCGGTCATTACAACGCGCTGTTCGCCGGTGTGGTGCCGGCCACCAACCCGCGCTTCGCCACCGTCATCGTCATCAATGACCCGCAGGCCGGCAAGTTCTACGGCGGCCTGGTGTCGGCGCCGGTCTATCACAACGTGATGGAAGGCACCCTGCGCCTGATGGACGTGCCGCTGGACGACCTGCAGTCGTGGCTGGCCGCACAGCAGTCCGGCAAGGTCGGCCACTCGGCTTCGATCCTGCCCGCGCCGCCGGCCGAGGCCGCGCTGCCGGCTGATGCCGCCGCCGAATTCGATGCTGCGCTGCCCAGCGCGCACGCCCAGACGCCGCCCGCTACGGGAGGCACGCAATGAGTCCTTCGATGTTGCTTTCGCAGTTGCTTCCGGACGTGGCCCTTGCAGGGCACGACCCCGTTCTGACCGGCCTGGTGCTGGACAGCCGCGCTGTGCGCCCCGGCAATGCCTTCGTCGCCATTGCCGGTTTCGGCGCGCATGGCCTGGGCTTTGTCGAGCAGGCCCGTGCGGCTGGCGCCGGCGTCATCCTGTTCGAACCGCCGGCCCCTGCCGAACTGCCGGCCCCGGCCGATGCGATCGCGGTGCCGGGCCTGCGCGCGCGCATGGGCGCGATGGCCGACCAGTTCCATGGCGCACCGTCGCGGGCGATGGCGATGGTCGGGGTGACCGGTACCAACGGCAAGACCTCCACCGTGCAGCTGCTGGCCCAGGCCTGGCACCTGCTCGGTACGCCCAGTGGCAGTATCGGCACGCTGGGCGCCGGACTTTATGGCGCGGTCGAGCCGACCGGCTTCACCACCCCACTGGTGCTGCAGATGCATGCGCTGCTGGCGCAGCTGCGCGATGCCGGCGCGCGCGCGGTGGCGATGGAAGTCAGCTCGCACGCGCTGGACCAGGGCCGCGTCGATGCCGTGCACTACGACGTGGCGGTGTTCACCAATCTCACCCGCGACCATCTGGACTACCACGGCGACATGGCCAGCTACGGCGCGGCCAAGGCGCGGCTGTTCCATCGCCCGGGCCTGAAGGCGGCGGTGATCAACCTGGACGACGCCTTCGGTCGCCAGTTGTTCGCCGGCCTGCCGGCGGGCGTGCAGCCGATCGGCCTGAGCTCGCGCGGTGCCAGCGAGGCCAGCGTGCGCGCCGAAGCGCTGCAGCTGGATGGCCGTGGCATCGCCTTTGAACTGGTCATCGACGGCCAGCGCGCCGCGGTGCAGTCGCCGCTGCTGGGCCGCTTCAACGTGGACAACCTGCTGGCCGTGGCCGGCACCCTGCATGCGCAGGGCCAGCCGCTGCCGCGCATCGCCGAGGTGCTGTCGGCGCTGCAGCCGATCCGCGGCCGCATGAACCGCCTCGGCGGCGAAGACGGCCTGCCGACCGTGGTGGTCGATTACGCACATACCCCGGACGCGCTGGAACAGGCGCTGGACAGCCTGCACGGCCATCTGCAGGGCACGCTGTTCTGCGTGTTCGGCTGCGGTGGCGAGCGTGATACCGGCAAGCGTCCGCAGATGGCCGCGATTGCCGAGCGCCTGGCCAACCAGGTCATCGTCACCGACGACAACCCGCGTGGCGAGGACGGCGACGTGATCGTGGCCGACATCCTGGCCGGCTTCCAGAACGCCGATGCCGTGACCGTGCAGCGCAGCCGCGCGCGTGCGATCGGCCTGGCGGTGAAGCGTGCCGGTGCCGGCGACATCATCCTGATCGCCGGCAAGGGCCACGAGCCGTACCAGGAGGTCAATGGCGTGCGCCATGACTTCGACGACACCGAAGTGGCGGCGGCTGCACTGGCGGCCAAGGCCGGTGTTCTAGCGGCGACGCGCATGGATGCGCTAGTGGCCCGGCCGCAGGACGCGGAAGAGGGCCCCCAGGCCGGGGAGGGCGCCGCATGAAGCGCACCCTGCTTTCGCTGATCGCACATTGGGCCGGCGGCGAGATCCACGGCGACGACGTGGCCATTGATGCGGTCAGCAATGACACCCGTAGCCTCGGCCCGGGCAGCCTGTACGTGGCGCTGCGCGGCGAACGTTTCGATGGCCATGATTTCGCCGCCGACGCGCTGGCGCGTGGTGCCAGCGCGCTGCTGGTCGAGCGCCTGCTGCCGATCGAACTGCCGCAGGTGCTGGTGGCCGACAGCGAGCTGGCGCTGGCGAAGATCGCCACCGGCATGCAGCGCGACCGCGGCACCGAGGTGTTCGCGATCACCGGCAGCAATGGCAAGACCAGCGTGAAGAGCCTGCTGCTGTCGATCCTGCAGCAGGTGGCGCGCGAGGCACACAGGGTGGTCTACGCCAACCCGGGCAACCGCAACAACGAGATCGGCCTGCCGCTGGCAGTGATCGACGCGCCGGAAGATGCCGACTACGCCGTCTACGAGATGGGTGCCGGCAAGCCGGGTGACATCGCTTACCTCACCGACATCGCCCGCCCGCGCTATGCGCTGGTCAACAACATCGCCCCGGCGCACCTGGAGCGCATGGGCAGCCTGCTCGGCGTGGCGGTGACCAAGGGCGCGATCTACGCGGCACTGCCGGCCGATGGCGTGGCGGTGATCAACGTGGACGATGCCTACGGGCGCTGGTTCGAACAGCATTTCGTCGGCACTCCGCCGCGCTGCCGCGTACTGCGCTACGGCCTGGAGCACACCGCCGAGGTCACCGCGCGCGATATCCGCGGCGGTGCACAGGGCAGCCAGTTCGTGCTGGTTGCGCCGACGGGAGAGGCCCGCGTGGTGCTGGGCCTGCCGGGGCGCCACAACGTCAGCAACGCGCTGGCCGCCGCCAGCCTGGCGCTGGCCGCCGGTATCGATCTGGCGCTGATTGCGGCCGGGCTGGCCGAGGCACAGCCGGTGCCGGGCCGTCAGATCGCCCATCAGCTGCACAACGGTGCGGTGCTGGTGGACGACAGCTACAACGCCAACCCGGGTTCGCTGGCCGCCGCCATCGACGCTCTGGCCGCTGCGCCGGAAGAGGGCTGGCTGGTACTGGGCGACATGCGTGAGCTGGGTCCGGATGCCGAGGCGCTGCATGCCCAGGCCGGTCTGCGCGCCCGCGCGGCCGGTCTCAAGCGGCTGTACGCGCTGGGTCCGCTCAGTGCCGCCGCTGCGGCCGCCTTCGGTGAAGGTGGCCGCCATTTCGCCACCCATGATGCGCTGTCACAGGCGCTGCAGGACGAGTTGCACGCTGGTGTGCGCTGCCTGGTCAAGGGTTCCCGTGGCAGTGCCATGGACCTGATCGTCAAAGCGCTGCTGGCGCAAGGAGAGGAATCCCCGCATGTTGTATGAACTGGCTCGATGGTTGCAGCAGTTGGAGAGCCTGTTCGGGCTGTTCAACTACCAGACGTTCCGCGCCATCCTTGCCGCGCTGACGGCGCTGTTCCTGTCGCTGTGGCTGGGCCCGGCGATGATCCGCAAGCTTGCCCAGTTCAAGGGCGGCCAGCCGATCCGCAGCGACGGCCCGCAGACCCATTTCTCCAAGGCCGGCACGCCGACCATGGGCGGCTCGCTGATCCTGCTTACCGTCACCCTGTCGGTGCTGATGTGGGCCGACCTGCGCAACCGCTACGTGTGGCTGGTGCTGGCGGTGATGCTGTGCTTCGGCGCCATCGGCTGGTATGACGACTGGATCAAGATCGTCCGTCGCGACCCGAACGGCCTGAAGTCGCGCTGGAAGTACCTGCTGCAGTCGATCTTCGGCCTGGCTGCGGGCATCTTCCTGTTCCAGACCGCCGACGTACCGGCGGCGCTGACCTTCTATATCCCGATGTTCAAGTCGGTGGCGCTGCCGCTGGCCGGCATCGGCTTTGTGGCCATCGCCTATTTCTGGATCGTCGGTTTCTCCAACGCGGTGAACCTGACCGACGGCCTGGACGGCCTGGCCATCATGCCGACCGTGCTGGTGGCCTGCGCGCTGGGCGTGTTCGCCTATGCTTCGGGCAACGTGGTGTTCGCCAACTACCTGCAGATCCCGCAGATTCCGGGGGCCGGCGAGCTGGTGATCATCTGCGCGGCCATTGCCGGCGCCGGCCTGGGCTTCCTCTGGTTCAATACCTATCCGGCCATGGTCTTCATGGGCGACATCGGCGCGCTGTCGCTGGGCGCGGTGCTGGGCACGATCGCGGTGATCACCCGCCAGGAGCTGGTGCTGGTGATCATGGGCGGCGTGTTTGTCATCGAAACGCTGTCGGTGATGATCCAGGTCGCCTCGTTCAAGCTGACCGGCAAGCGCGTGTTCCGCATGGCGCCGATCCACCACCATTTCGAACTGAAGGGTTGGCCCGAACCGCGCGTGATCGTGCGCTTCTGGATCATCTCCGTCGTGCTCGTGCTGATCGGCCTGGCCACGTTGAAGGTGCGCTGAGATGAACGACCTGTCCCGCCAGGCAACACGCCTTGAAGCCATCGAAGGCAGCTACGACAAGTGGCTGCTGGGCGCGATCATCGCGCTCACCGGTGTCGGCGTGGTGATGGTGGCGTCCAGCTCGATCGCCTTGATGAGCAGCCCGTTCTACTACCTCAACCGCCACCTCATCTTCCTGGCGGTCGGCATCGTGCTGGCGGTGGTGGCCGCGCGTACCGAGCTGAAGTCCATCGAGCAGTACAACCAGATGCTGCTGCTGGGTTGCTTCGTGCTGCTGCTGGCGGTGTTCGCGCCGGGCCTGGGCAGCACCGTCAACGGCGCGCGCCGCTGGATCAACCTGGGCATCTCCAAGTTCCAGACCGTGGAAGCGGTGAAAGTGCTCTACATCGTGTGGCTGTCCAGCTACCTGGTGCGCTTCCGCGATGAAGTGAACGCGACCTGGCCGGCCATGCTCAAGCCGCTGGGCGTAGCCGGCGCGCTGGTGGTGCTGCTGCTGCTGCAGCCGGACTTCGGTTCTTCGACCCTGCTGCTGGCGATCACCGCCGGCATGCTGGTGCTGGGCGGGGTGAACATGCCGCGCATGTCGATGCCGGTGATCATCGGCCTGGTCGGCATGAGCGCACTGGCGATCATCGAGCCGTACCGCATGCGCCGCATCACCTCGTTCCTGGACCCATGGGCCGACCAGCAGGGCGACGGCTACCAGCTGTCCAACGCGCTGATGGCAGTGGGCCGTGGCGAGTGGACCGGCGTCGGCCTGGGCAACTCGGTGCAGAAGCTGTACTACCTGCCCGAAGCGCACACCGACTTCATCTTCTCGGTTACCGCCGAGGAATTCGGCTTCCTGGGCACCTGCGTGATCGTGGCCCTGTACGCGCTGCTGGTGGGCCGCACCTTCTGGCTGGGCATGCGCTGCGTGGAAATGAAGCGCCACTTCTCCGGCTACATCGCCTTCGGCATCGGCCTGTGGATCAGCATGCAGACCTTCGTTTCGATCGGCGTGAACCTGGGCATCCTGCCGACCAAGGGCCTGACCCTGCCGCTGATCTCCTCCGGCGGTTCGTCGGTGCTGATGACCTGCGTGGCGATGGGCCTGCTGCTGCGCGTGTCCTATGAACTCAAGCGCGCCGAGCGCCGCCAGGCCGTGCGTATCGGCGGTGGCACCGAAGACGCCGTTGCCGAGCCGATGGACGAACCTGCTGCACCTGCGGCGGCCAGCGTACCGATGAGCGCCGAGCCGGCGGCCACCACTGCGCCGAATGCCGCGCGTGGCACCAGCCGCCTGCAGTCGCGCATCGAACCGACGTTCGGGAGGCTGTCATGAGCAGCGCCTCCAACGCCCGCCCGGTGATGATCCTGGCCGGTGGTACCGGCGGCCACATCTTCCCCGGCCTGGCCGTGGCCCGCGTGCTGCGCGAGCGCGGCGTGCCGGTCACCTGGATGGGCGCCGAGGGCGCGATGGAAACCCGCCTGGTGCCGCAGCACGACATCGCCATCGACACGCTGGCCATTACCGGCCTGCGCGGCAAGGGCAAGCTGGCGCTGCTGGGTGCACCGTGGCGACTGATGCGCGCGCTGCGTGCGGCCGGCATGATCATCCGCAAGCGTCAGCCGCGCGCGGTGGTGGCCTTCGGCGGCTTTGCCTCCGGCCCCGGTGGCATGGCCACGCGCCTGCATGGCCTGCCGCTGATCGTGCATGAGCAGAACCGCGCGCCGGGCCTGACCAACCGCATCCTGTCGCGCTACGCGCGCCGCCTGCTGACCGGTTTCCCGGGCACCTTCGCCAAGGGCGAGGAGTTCGTCGGCAACCCGGTGCGTGCGGAAATCGCCGCCATCGCACCGCCCGAGCAGCGCTTTGCCGACCGCCACGGCCCGCTGCGCGTGCTGGTGGTCGGTGGCAGCCAGGGCGCGCGTGCGCTCAACACCGGCGTGCCGCAGGCCATCGCGGCGCTGGGCGCGGACGTGCCGGTGCAGGTGCGCCACCAGAGTGGCGAGAAACTGCATGCCGAAGCGGTCGAGGCCTATGCCAAGGCCGGCGTGCAGGCTGAAATCACGCCGTTCATCGCCAACATGGCCGAGGCCTTCGCCTGGGCCGACCTGGTGGTATGCCGTGCCGGCGCGTCGACCCTGGCCGAGCTGTGCGCGGTCGGTGTCGGCAGCGTGCTGGTGCCATTCCCCGCTGCCGTCGACGATCACCAGACCCGCAATGCGGAGTACCTGGTCGAGCGCGATGCGGCGGTGTTGCTGAAGCAGGACGGAACGCTGGCCGACGGCATTGCCGCACTGCTGCGCGATCTGTCCGAAAATCCCGCCCGCCGCATGCAGATGGCGCAAGCCGCGCGTGCCCTGGCCAAGGTCGATGCCGCCGAGCGCATCGCCGATATCATTCTTGAGGAAGCTGTATGAAGAAGGCATGCCACCGCGCCTGCCCTGCGCGAGGCCGCGCATGATCCGTCGCCTGCACGACACCAACGACCTGGTGCGCGCGTTCCCGCGCGTGCACTTCGTCGGTATCGGCGGCACCGGCATGAGCGGTATCGCCGAAGTGATGCTGACGCTGGGCTATGAAGTGTCCGGCTCGGACAATGCTGACAACGGCGCCACCCGCCGCCTAGCCAGCCTCGGCGCGCGGATCATGCGCGGCCATTCGGCGGCCAACGTGTTGGGCACCGACTGCGTGGTGGTGTCCAGCGCCATCCGCGAAGACAACCCGGAACTGATGGAAGCGCGCAGCCAGCGCATTCCGATCATGCCGCGTGCGGCCATGCTGGCCGAACTGATGCGCTTCCGCCGCGGCATCGCGGTGGCCGGTACGCACGGCAAGACCACCACCACCAGCCTGACTGCGGCGGTGCTGAGCGAAGGCGGCCTGGACCCGACCTTCGTGATCGGTGGCCAGCTGCTGGCCGCCGGTGCAAACGCCAAGCTGGGCGGTGGCCAGTGGCTGGTGGCCGAGGCCGACGAAAGCGATGGCAGCTTCCTGCGCCTGAACCCGCTGATGTCGATCATCACCAACATTGATGCCGACCACCTGGAAAACTACGGCAACGATTTCGCCCGCGTGCAGGCGGCGTTCGCCGAGTTCCTGCAGCGCCTGCCGTTCTACGGCCTGGCCGTGCTGTGCATCGATGACCCGGAAGTGGCTGCGCTGGCCGCCAAGACCCCGCGCCACGTGATGAGCTACGGCATGAGCCCGCAGGCCGACGTGCGCGCCGAGAATGTGGTGCAGGAAGGTTCGCGCATGCGCTTCACCCTGCGCCTGCCGCAGGGCACCAGCCAGGAAGTGGTACTGGCGCTGCCGGGCAAGCACAACGTGCTGAACGCACTGGCCGCTGCGGCCGTGGGCTGGCAGCTGGGCGTGGCCCCCGACGCCATTGCGCGTGCGCTGGAAAGCTTCGCCGGCGTTGGCCGTCGCTTCAACGATCTGGGCGAAGTGACCACCGCCAGTGGTGCCAAGGTGCGCATCATCGACGACTACGGCCATCACCCCAGCGAGCTGGAAGCGGTGTTCGCCGCCGCCCGCGGTGGCTGGGCCGACAAGCGCCTGGTGGTGGCCTTCCAGCCGCACCGTTACAGCCGTACGCGTGACCAGTTCGACAAGTTCGCCGCCGTGCTGTCCAGCGTCGATGCGCTGGTGCTGAGCGAGGTCTACCCGGCCGGCGAGGAACCGATCGCCGGTGCCGATTCGCATGCGCTGGCGCGCGCCATCCGTGCGCGCGGCCGCAGCGAGCCGGTGGTGGTGGGCAAGGCCGCCGAACTGGCCAGCGTGCTGCCGGACGTGCTGCAGGACGGCGACCTGCTGCTGATGATGGGCGCCGGCGACATCGGTGCCGTGGCCACCCAGATCGCGGTGGAAGGCTTCAAGGCGGAGGGCGAGGCGTGAGCACGCTGACCTTCCCGCCGCTGCGCGTGACCGACCCGGCCGTGTTCGGCCGCGTCGCCGTGCTGCTCGGCGGCAGCTCGAGCGAACGCGAGGTGTCGCTGGATTCGGGCCGCAACGTGCTCGAAGCCCTGCAGTCGCGCGGCATCGATGCGTTCGCGGTGGATGGCATCCCGGCGCTGGCCAAGGCGCTGGCCGCCGGTGGCATCGACCGCGTGTTCAACATCCTGCACGGCCACAACGGTGGCGGTGAGGATGGCATCGTGCAGGGCCTGATGGACGCCTTCGGCGTGCCGTACACCGGTTCGGACGTGCTGGGCTCGGCGCTGAGCATGGACAAGATCCGCACCAAGCAGGTGTGGCTGTCGCTGGGCCTGCCGACCCCGCAGTACCGGAAGGTCGATGCCTCCAACGTGCATGCGCTGGCTGCCGAACTGGGCCTGCCGGTGGTGGTGAAGCCGGCCAATGAAGGTTCCAGCGTGGGCATCAGCCGGGTCACCGACGAGGCCGGCCTGGATGAGGCGGTGGCGCTGGCCGCGCGCTACGACGGCCAGCTGCTGATGGAGCAGATGGTGGTCGGCGACGAACTGACCGTGGCCATTCTCGGCGATGTCGCGCTGCCGTCGATCCGCATCGTGCCCAAGGGCCAGTGGTACGACTACAACGCCAAGTACATCGCCGAAGACACCCAGTACCTGTGCCCGGGCCTGGACGGTGACGCCGAAGAAGAAATCCGGCGCATCGCGCTGGCCGCGTTCCGCGCTGCCGGCTGCCGTGGCTGGGGCCGCGTGGACGTGATGCGCGACCGCAGCAGCGGCCGTTTCTTCCTGCTGGAAGTGAACACCGCGCCGGGCATGACCAGCCATTCGCTGGTGCCCAAGGCCGCACGCCAGGCCGGCATCGGTTTCGAGGAACTGGTGTGGCGCGTGCTGGAGCAGACCCTGGAGGCCAGGCACGCATGAACGCGCTGCTGCGCATCTTCGTCTGGCTGTTGGCGCTGTCGGTGGTTGCACTGCCGGTGGTGGCCGTGGTCAATGGCTGGGTCGGCGCCGAGCGCTGGCCGCTGGCGAAGCTGCGCGTGCATGGCGAGTTCAAGCGGGTACCGGCCGAGCAGCTGCAGCAGGTGCTGCTGCCGTACGCGCGCGCCGGCTTCTTCGCGGTCAAGCTGCAGGATGCCCAGGATGCGCTGGAAAACCTGCCGTGGGTGGAGAGTGCGCGGGTGCGCAAGCAGTGGCCGGACGTGCTGGAAGTGACCCTGGTCGAGCACAAGCCGTTCGCGCGCTGGGGCAACGATCGCCTGGTCTCCGAGCAGGGCAAGCTGTTCCCCACGCCGAAGAAGTTGTCCGACCTGGCACTGCCCGAGCTGGACGGCCCGGACAGCCAGACCGAAGAAGTGATGAAGCTGTACAGCGACTCGCGTGCATTGTTCGCACCGGCCGGTGTGGACGTGCGGCGGGTCACGATGGACGCGCGCGGCAGCTGGTCGCTGGTGCTGAGCAACGGCACCGAGGTGGTGGTCGGCCGTGACGACGCGCGCTCGCGCCTGCAGCGCTTCGTCAAGGTGCTGCCGCAGCTCAACCGCCAGGACGCGCCGATCGAGCGCGCCGACCTCCGTTACACCAATGGTTTCACGCTGAGCTGGGGTACCCCG
Source organism: Stenotrophomonas sp. GSD10 (assembly GCF_056172695.1). NCBI lineage: Bacteria > Pseudomonadati > Pseudomonadota > Gammaproteobacteria > Lysobacterales > Lysobacteraceae > Stenotrophomonas > Stenotrophomonas sp. GSD10. Next base: position 364,281 of record NZ_JAOCMC010000002.1, read on the forward strand.
GCCACGCCGGCGAAAACGCCGGCGACCCCGGCCAGCAGGACGCAGGAAAGGACATGAATCGCAAGGGTGACAAATCGCTGATCGTTGGCCTGGACATCGGCACCTCCAAGGTGGTGGCGCTGGTGGGCGAGTATTCGCCGGGCAACCCGATCGAAGTGATCGGCATCGGCTCGCACGAATCGCGCGGCCTGAAGCGCGGTGTGGTGGTGGATATCGAATCGACCGTGCAGTCGATCCAGCGCGCGGTGGAAGAAGCCGAGCTGATGGCCGGCTGCGAGATCCGCTCGGTGTACGCCTCGATCTCCGGCAACCACGTGCAGTGCAAGAACTCGCCCGGCATCGTGCCGATCCGCGACGGCGAAGTGACCTGGGGCGACCTGGATCGCGTGCTGGACGCGGCCAAGGCGGTGGCGATTCCGGCCGACCAGAAGATCCTGCACGCCATTCCGCGCGAGTACGTGCTGGACGATTCGCAGGAAGGCATCCGCAACCCGGTCGGCATGACCGGCGTGCGCCTGGAAGTGCACGCGCACCTGGTGGTGTGCGCGCAGTCGGCCGCCGCCAACATCAGCAAGTGCGTGCAGCGCTGCGGCCTGCAGGTGGACGACCTGGTGCTGTCCTCGCTGGCGTCCAGCGTGGCCGTGCTGACCGCCGACGAGCGCGAACTGGGCGTGGTGCTGGTCGACATGGGCGCCGGCACCACCGACATCGCGGTGTTCGTGCAGGGCGCGATCTGCCACACCGCCTCGCTGCCGATCGCCGGCGACCACGTGACCAACGACATCGCGCACATGCTGCGCACGCCCACGCCGGAAGCCGAGCAGATCAAGGTGCGCTACGCCTGCGCGCTGGCCCAGCTGGCCACGGCCGAGGAGAGCATCCAGGTGCCGTCGGTGGGTGACCGCCCGCCGCGCCGCATGCCGCGCCATTCGCTGGCGCAGGCGGTGCAGGGCCGTTACGAGGAGATCTTCGAAATGGTGCAGGCCGAACTGCGCCGCTCCGGTTTCGAGGAACTGGTGCGCGCCGGCATGGTGCTGACCGGCGGCGCTTCGAAGATGGAAGGCGTGGTCGAGCTGGCCGAGGAAATGCTGCAGATGCCGGTGCGCGTGGGCATCCCGCAGCACGTGACCGGCCTGGGCGAAGTGGTCGGCAACCCGGTGCACGCCACCGGCGTGGGCCTGCTGCTGATGGGCAGCCAGATCGAGCACCCGCGTCGCCCGTCGCTGCCCACCGGGCGCGCCGGCAGCATGTTCAAGAAATTGAAGACCTGGTTCCGCGGCGAGTTCTGACGCGGCACCGGCACCACCCGGGTGACCCCCGGCAGCAACACCGGCAACACGACGCAACACCGGCAACACACAACCCACACAGCCGCAACGTCGGCATGCAGCAGGACGGCAGGACGCCTGAATGCCCATGCCAGCCAAAGCGGATACAACGAGGACACGGACATGGCGCATTTTGAACTGATCGAAAAGATGGCACCCAATGCGGTGATCAAGGTGGTTGGCGTGGGCGGCGGCGGCGGCAATGCCGTGGCGCACATGGTCAACTCGGCGGTGGATGGCGTGGAATTCATCACCGCCAACACCGACTCGCAGGCCATCAAGAATTGCGGTGCCAAGCTGCAGCTGCAGCTGGGTACCAACGTGACCAAGGGCCTGGGCGCAGGCGCGAACCCGGAAGTCGGCCGCCAGGCCGCGCTGGAAGACCGTGAGCGCATCATGGACGCGCTGCAGGGCGCGGACATGGTGTTCATCACCGCCGGCATGGGCGGCGGCACCGGCACCGGCGCGGCACCGGTGGTGGCCCAGCTGGCCAAGGAAATGGGCATCCTGACCGTGGCCGTGGTCACCAAGCCGTTCCCGTTCGAAGGCCGTCGCCGCATGCAGGTGGCGCTGAAGGGCATCGAGGAGCTGAGCCAGCACTGCGACTCGCTGATCACCATCCCGAACGAGAAGCTGATCACCGTGCTGGGCCGCAACGCGACCATGATCCAGGCCTTCCGTGCCGCCAACGACGTGCTGCAGGGCGCCGTGCAGGGCATCGCCGACCTGATCGTGCGTCCGGGCCTGATCAACGTCGACTTCGCCGACGTGCGCACCGTCATGTCCGAAATGGGCCTGGCGATGATGGGTACCGGCACCGCCCGTGGCGATGACCGCGCCCAGGCCGCCGCCGAAGCCGCGATCCAGAACCCGCTGCTGGATGATGTGAACCTGGCCGGTGCCAACGGCATCCTGGTCAACATCACCGCCGGCGCCGACTTCACCATGGCCGAGTTCGACGAGATCGGCCGCACCATCGATGGCTTCGCTTCCGAAGACGCCACCGTGGTGGTTGGCACCGTGCTGGATCCGGACATGCAGGACGAAGTGCGCGTGACCGTGGTCGCCACCGGCCTGAACCGCGTCTCGGCCAGCAAGACCCAGCGTCCGGGCGAGCGCGCGCCGATCAAGCTGGTCCGCAACGCCACCACCGGCCAGCCGGAGTTCGGCGACTTCGACAACGGCGGCGACGCCGTGTCCAAGGCGGTGGGCGGCATGGGCCTGGGCCTGCGCCGTGCCAGCAGCGATACCGCGGCCGCTTCGACCCCCTCGGCGCCGGCCTCCTCGGCCCCGGCCGCAGCGGAGCTGCCCAACGACTACCTGGACATCCCGGCGTTCCTGCGCCGCCAGGCGGACTGAGCGGAGTCGCCCGGGGCTTGTCCTCCCCGGGTTGCGCCACCATGTCCTGAAAACGCGGGCGCCGGGCCAGGATGGGCCCGGCCGCCCTGCTTCACGCGCGTCCCATCGGCGCGCCGGTGTGTCCTGCCTGCCTTTCAGCCAGGGTAGGGGACCGCGCGTGTTAATCTAATGTGTCACTTCCGGCCATCCCCCATGATCCAGCAACGCACCCTCAAGAACACGATCCGCGCCACCGGCGTTGGCCTGCACAGCGGCGACAAGGTCTACATGACCCTGCGCCCGGCACCGGTCAACCATGGCATCGTGTTCCGCCGCGTCGATCTGGACCCGGTGGTGGAAGTGCCGGCCAAGGCCGAGCTGGTCACCGAAGTGACCCTGTGCACCGGCCTGACCTGCAACGACGCCAAGATCCAGACCGTCGAACACCTGATGTCGGCGCTGGCCGGCCTGGGTGTGGACAACATCATCGTCGAACTGTCCTCGGCCGAGCTGCCGATCATGGACGGTTCGTCCGGCCCGTTCGTGTTCCTGCTGCAGTCGGCGGGCATCGTGGAACAGGATGCGCCCAAGCGCTTCATCCGCGTGCTGAAGACCGTGGAAGTGACCGAGGGCGACAAGGTGGCCCGCTTCACCCCGTACGAGGGCTACAAGCTGGGCTTCACCATCCAGTTCGACCACCCGATGATCCCGGCCAAGCAGTCGCGCCAGGAAATCGAGTTCTCCACGCTGGCCTACACCAAGGAAATCTCCCGCGCGCGCACCTTCGGTTTCATGCGCGACCTGGAGTACATGCGCGAGCGCAACCTGGGCCTGGGCGGTTCGATGGACAACGCGATCGTGCTGGACGAGTTCCGCGTGCTGAACGAAGACGGCCTGCGCTACGCCGACGAATTCGTGCGCCACAAGATCCTCGACGCGATCGGTGACCTCTATCTGGCCGGTGGCCAGGTGCTGGGCGCCTATGAAGGCTTCAAGTCGGGCCATGCGCTCAACAACAAGCTGGTGCGGGCGCTGATGGCCGACGCTACGGCCTGGGAATGGGTCACCTTCGAGTCGCCGGCCACGCCGGATCCGGTTGAGTACGCCACCCCGGCCTACGCCTGATCTGCGTAAATAATTGAATTAAAAGAAAAACGCCGCCTGACAGGGCGGCGTTGTCGTTTCCGGGGCCGTTGCCGCATTCAGCGTGCTTGGCGATCGTCAAGCCGGGTTCGAGGTCACGATTTTGTGAACCTGTTGGATCGGAAGCCTGAATTTAACGTTGTTTTAACAACAATCTAACGACAGGGCCCCGGATGGCAGATAGGATGCGACCCGGCCCCCGAAATGTTTCACGCCGTGGTGACACGTGCGACGGGGAGCGGAGCCGGATGCTCCGTTGCCCTCAGGATCGCTTCTTCGGCTTCGAAGGAATGTCCTGCAGGCAAGCCAAGGCGTCGCGTAGCCCTTTGTGCGTGGCGGCTGAAACTGCGTGGGGGCCATTCCGGTTGTCGATCGCTGGGGAGCGTGAGGGAGTGGTGGACGCAGTCTTGATGGTCACCCTGGTGGCCTTCAGCCCGATGGAACGGGCCGCGTCGAGCAACTGGGCCTCGGCAAGCCGCAACTTGGCATGCCAGACCGGGGATTCGACGAGAAAAACGAGGTGTTCCCCGTCCACATTGGCCAGCCGGCAACGGCTGCGCAGAGGTGGCGGCAACTGGGGGCGCAACTGACGGTCCAGCGCGTCGAGCCACAAGGCACGCCGCAGCGGGTTCCCGCTTTTGTCCGCCATCACCGCATCCAGCGCCGGTTTCGGCACTGACGCGGGGCGAACGCTGGATTTCGGCTCAGACATGAAAACTCACTGATGGCATTCAAAAAGATCGTAATCAAAACGCGTGAAGGACAGGCCAAGGCGTCGCCGATCACGCGTTTGCGGTTCTATTTCGAGGACCGCCCCCGCGCCCTGCTGGGCACCGTGCTCGGGGTAGGCTGCATTATCGGCCTTGCCGGCGGCATTGGCGCCAGCGCGCTGAATGATTCGCGCCTGCAGGCCAAGGTCGAGCGCCAGGACGCGGAGCTGGCCAAGGTCAAGCGCGATGCGCAGACCCAGGTCAACGCATTGGCGGCCCGCCTCGGCGAGCTGCAGGCCCAGGCCACCCGCCTCAACGCCCTGGGCGAACGGCTGACCCAGATGGGCAAGCTGGAAGACGGCGAATTCGACTTCAACGAGACCCCCGGCCTCGGTGACGGCGATGCCGGCGGCCCGACCGCCGACATCCCGGTGAAGGACGTCAACGCCGACTTACAGGTGCTGGAGCAGCGCTTCGCTGCTTCAGGCCGCCAGCTGTCGGTGATGGAATCGCTGATGTTCGACCACCAGCTGCAGCAGAACGCCGTGCCCTCGCGCATGCCGATCCGCAACAGCTATGTGACCTCCGGTTTCGGCACCCGTGCCGACCCGTTCGGCCGCGGTGCCGCCACCCACAAGGGCATGGACTTCCACGCCAGGGTCGGTGACCCGGTGATGGCGGTGGCCGAGGGCGTGGTCAGCTTCGCCGGCGTGAAGGGCGGCTACGGCAACGTGGTCGACGTCGACCACGGCAATGGCTATGTCACCCGCTACGCGCACAATTCGCGCTTGGTGGTGAAGGTCGGCGATCTGGTCCGTGCTGGCCAGGAAGTGGCCAAGGCCGGTTCCACCGGCCGTTCGACCGGCGCCCACGTGCACTTCGAGGTGTGGGAAAACGGCAACGTGGTCAATCCGCGCAAGTTCCTCGGCGACGGTGGCAACACGCCGGTCGGGCGCATCAGCCGCGGCTGATCCCTTGCCTGGGGTAGTGCCGGCCGCTGGCCGGCAAACCCTTGAGGGGACCGAAGCAGGTTGCCGGCCAGCGGCCGGCACTACCCAAAGCGGGGTTGAAACCTCAGCCGCCCGTCCCAAGCTACAATGGGTGTTGCCATCGACAGGGCGCCAGGCGCCCTGTTTCGTTTGCGGCGGACGGATCCCAAGGGGAGGCCGGGCCGCTGTGTCCATCCAACCCGGTTCCTTCAATGATCAACAGCCTGCTTACCCGCGTATTTGGCAGTCGTAACGAACGACAGCTGCGCCAGCTCAACCGCATCGTCGCCAAGATCAATGCGCTGGAGCCGGAGATCGAGAAGCTTTCCGACGAGCAGCTTCAGGCCAAGACGCCGGAGTTCAAGCAGCGCATCGCTGGCGGTGAAGCCCTGGACAAGGTGCTGCCCGAAGCCTTCGCGGTCTGCCGCGAAGCCGGCCGCCGCGTGCTGGGCATGCGCCACTACGACGTGCAGCTGATCGGCGGCATGGTGCTTCACCTGGGCAAGATCGCAGAAATGCGCACCGGTGAAGGCAAGACCCTGGTGGCGACCCTGCCGGTGTACCTGAACGCGCTGGAAGGCCAGGGCGTGCACGTGGTCACCGTCAACGACTACCTGGCCCGCCGCGACGCCGCGCAGATGGGCAAGCTGTACAACTGGCTGGGCCTGAGCGTGGGCGTGGTCTACCCGGGCATGCCGCACAGCGACAAGCGCGAAGCCTACGCCGCCGACATCACCTACGGCACCAACAACGAATTCGGTTTCGACTACCTGCGCGACAACATGGCGCTGTCCAAGGCCGACCGCTACCAGCGCGGCCTGCACTACGCCATCGTCGACGAAGTCGACTCCATCCTGATCGACGAAGCGCGTACCCCGCTGATCATCTCCGGCCCGGCCGACGATTCCCCGGAGCTGTACATCCGCGTCAACCGTGTCGTGCCGAACCTGGTCAAGCAGGAAGCCGAAGACGGCGAGGGCGACTTCTGGGTCGACGAGAAGGGCAAGCAGGTGCACCTGTCCGAAGCGGGCATGGAGCACGCCGAGCGCCTGCTGGTCGAGGCCGGCATTCTGAACGGTGAGACCGAGGGCCTGTACGCGGCACAGAACCTGACCGTGGTCCACCACCTGAATGCCGCACTGCGCGCGCACGCCATCTACCAGCGTGATGTGGACTACATCGTGCGCGACGGCGAAGTGGTCATCGTCGATGAGTTCACCGGCCGCACCCTGTCCGGCCGTCGCTGGTCCGACGGCCTGCACCAGGCGGTGGAAGCGAAGGAAGGCGTGCCGGTGCAGCGCGAGAACCAGACGCTGGCCAGCATCACCTTCCAGAACCTGTTCCGCATGTACAAGAAGCTGTCCGGCATGACCGGTACGGCCGATACCGAAGCGTTCGAATTCCAGAGCATCTACGGCCTGGAAGTGGTGGTGATCCCGACCAACCGCCCGACCATCCGCAAGGACAGCCCGGACCAGGTGTTCCTCAACCGCAAGGGCAAGTTCAATGCGGTGCTGGCCGACATCGAAGAGTGCGCCAAGCGCGGCCAGCCGGTGCTGGTGGGTACCACCTCGATCGAAACCTCGGAAATGCTGTCCGAGCACCTGCGCAAGGCCGGTGTGAAGCACGAAGTGCTCAACGCCAAGCAGCATGACCGCGAAGCGACCATCGTGGCCAACGCCGGCCGTCCGGCGGCGGTGACCATCGCCACCAACATGGCCGGCCGTGGTACCGACATCGTGCTGGGTGGTTCGCTGGAAGCGGAAATCCACGAGCTGGGCGAAGGCGCGACCGACGAGCAGAAGGCGGCGATCAAGGCCGAATGGCAGAAGCGCCATGACGCGGTGAAGGCCGCCGGCGGCCTGCACATCGTCGGTACCGAACGCCACGAATCGCGCCGTATCGACAACCAGCTGCGTGGCCGTTCCGGCCGCCAGGGTGACCCGGGTTCGTCCCGTTTCTACCTGTCGCTGGAAGACAACCTGATGCGCATCTTCGCCTCCGACTGGGTGCAGAAGGCCATGCGCATGATGGGCATGAAGGAAGACGACGTCATCGAGGACCGCCTGGTCAGCCGCCAGATCGAAAAGGCGCAGCGCAAGGTGGAAGCGCACAACTTCGACATCCGCAAGAACCTGCTGGACTTCGACGACGTCAACAACGACCAGCGCAAGGTGATCTACGCCCAGCGTGACGAACTGCTGGACGCCGAATCGGTGAAGGACAACGTCGATGGCATCCGCGACGACGTGATCTTCGACATCGTGGCCCGCTTCGTGCCGCCCAATTCGATCGACGAGCAGTGGGACCTGCGCGGCCTGGAAGCGACCCTGGAGTCGGACTTCGGCCTGCAGATGTCGCTGACCGATCTGGTCAAGTCGCACGAGGAGCTGGACGCCGAAGCCATCGCGGTGAAGGTGCAGGAGCGCGTCAACCAGCACTTCGCCGAGAAGGAAGCCGGGCTGGGCGAAGAGACCATGCGCGCGCTGGAAAAGCACGTGATGCTGACCGTGCTGGACCAGAGCTGGAAGGAGCACCTGGCCCGCATGGATTACCTGCGCCAGGGCATCTACCTGCGCGGCTACGCACAGAAGCAGCCGAAGCAGGAGTACAAGAAGGAAGCCTTCGAGCTGTTCTCGGACATGCTGGAGAACGTCAAGCGCGAAGTGGTGACCCTGCTGGCCCGCGTGCGTATCCGCAGCGACGAGGAAGTGCAGGCGCTGGAAGCGGCCGAGCGCCAGCAGGTCGAAGCACGCCTGAGCCAGTCGCAGTTCCAGCACCAGGATGCCGGTGGCTACAGCGCCGACGAGGAAGCCGCGCAGGTGCAGGCCGCGCAGCAGGGTGTGGCGCAGATGCAGCGCGACGAGCCCAAGATCGGCCGCAACGACCCGTGCCCGTGCGGCAGTGGCAAGAAGTACAAGCACTGCCACGGCCAGCTGAGCTGACCCCGGAAGGCCCCGCGAAAGCGGGGCCTTTTCTTGTGCAGGACGATGCGGCCTTCCGATGCGATTGCGCCGGTCGCCCTGTTCTGGGCATGCTCCCCCATGCCTTCTCCCACCCGATCGATCCACGTCGTGGCCGCCGTCATCACCGACGCCCGTGGCCGTGTGCTGCTCAACCGCCGTACCGGCAACCGCGACATGGCTGGGCTGTGGGAGTTTCCCGGCGGCAAGCGCGAGCCTGGCGAAACCTCCGAACAGGCACTGGTGCGCGAACTGCGCGAGGAACTGGGCATCGAGGCCGATGTCGGCGAGTGGCTGATGGATGTGCCGCAGCGCTACCCGGACAAGCACCTGACCCTGGAAGTGCGCCACGTGCGCAGCTGGAAGGGCACGCCCCGCGGCCGCGAAGGGCAGGCGATCACCTGGGTGGCGCAGGACAAGCTGGGCCGCTATTCGATGCCGCCGGCCGACCTGCCGGTGGTCGCCGCGCTGCGCCAGCCCGACCGTTACCTGATCACTCCGGCGCCGGCGGACGCGGCCGATGGCGTGCAGCGCTGGCACGATCAACTGCAGCACGTGGTGGCGTCGGGCCAGCAGCGCATCCAGCTGCGCCTGCCGCCGGACCATCCACAGCGGCAGGCGATGCTCGAACAGGCACTGCGCACGCATCGGCGCAGCGGCGTGCAGTGGTTGCTCAACCGCGATATCGAACTGGCGCGTGCGCTGGGGGTGGGGGTGCATCTGGGCAGTGAACAGCTGCTGGCGCTGCCGCAGCGCCCATTGCCGGAAGGGCAGCTGGTGGCGGCATCCTGCCACGACCTGCAGCAGCTGCAGGCGGCACAGCAGCTGGGCTGTGACTTCGCGGTGCTCGGCCCGGTGCAGGCCACCGCCAGTCATCCCGAGGCCGTGCCGCTGGGGTGGGATGCGTTCGCCGAGCTGCGTGCGCAGGTGTCACTGCCGATCTACGCGCTGGGTGGCCTGGGCAGTGGCCACATCACCGAAGCGCGCCGCCATGGCGGGCAGGGCATCGCTGCCATCCGCGGGCTGTGGCCGGCGTAACGCCGCACGCGGAGTCGGATCACAACGTGATCCAGAAACACCCGTATTGCCGCCGCAGGCCCAGCACGGTGGACGCACGCGCCACGCTGCCCGGCAGCGTCTGCTCCAGGCGCAGGCCGACCGGATGGCGCACGGCTGGCGGCTCAGGGTCGGATCCCTGCGCAGCAGGGCTCTGAGCCTCGTCCCGCAGGACGTCCTGATCCTGCCGCGGATACACCGGTACCACGTCCACCAGCGGCCGCCGCGCCAGCGATTCCAACTGGCCCAGGATGCGCTGCGCACCCGCGTCCGACACCGCGCCCCACAGGTACAGCGAGGACAGCCGATTCACATCGTTGCTGACGATACCGGTGCGCAGTGCCTCCACCAGCTCGCTCAGGCGCCGTGGGCAGCGCGCACCCAGGGTGTCGGGCGGGGCGGTGTTGCCGCTGGGTGCCGGTGGCGGCAGCCGTGACCGTGCACCCACGCTGTCACAGGGCCGGTCGGTGTAGACGCTCTGCCCCTGCGCATCGGTGCAGCGGTTCAGGCGCGAGGACTGCGCATGGGCGACAGGGGCCATCGACGACAGCAGCACCAGCACCAGCGGGAAGGACATCCGGATCATCGACGCAGGGTAGCGCCGATCGTGGCTGCGCGGCGTGCTTTCAGCCCTGCAGCAGTTTCAGCACTGACGTGGTCGGCTTGGCCAGGTTCAGGGTGTAGAAGTGCAGGCCAGGTGCGCCGCCTTCGATCAGGCGCTGGCACAGACGGGCCACCACCTCGGTGCCGAAGGCGCGCACCGATTCGGCGTCATCGCCGTAGGCCTGCATCTTGCGGCCGATCCAGCGCGGGATCTCCGCCCCGCACTGCTCGGAGAAGCGGCGCAGCTGGCTGAAGTTGGCGATCGGCATGATGCCCGGCGTGATCGGTACCTGCACGCCGAGCCGGCGCACCTCATCGACGAAATGGAAGTAGGCATCCGGATTGAAGAAATACTGGGTGATCGCCGCGTCGGCGCCGGCATCGATCTTGGCCTTGAAGTGCTTCAGGTCGGCCAGCGCATCGCTCGCCTGCGGGTGCGTCTCCGGATACGCACCCACTTCGATGTGGAAGGCGTCGCCGTGCTCGGCGCGGATGAAGGCGATCAGCTCGGCGGCATAACGCATGTCACCGGGAAAGCCCATGCCCGAGGGCAGGTCGCCGCGCAGCGCGACCAGGCGCCGGCAGCCGATGGCGCGGTACAGCTTGAGCAGTTCGCGGATTTCCTGGCGGGTGCCGCCGACGCAGGACAGGTGCGGTGCGGCATCGAAACCGTGGTGCTGGTTGAGGTGGCGCACGGTCTCGGAGGTGTAGCTCAGGGTCGAACCACCGGCGCCGAAGGTGCACGACACGTAGTCGGGGGCGTAGTCCTTCAGCCGGGTCGCGGCACGGTCGAGCTGGCTGCGCTGTTCATCGGTCTTGGGCGGATAGAACTCGAAACTGATGGCGGTCATGGCGCGGGCGGCGGCGGCGGATGTGTATCAGTATATCGCTTCATCAAGATGGATGTGCAACGAAGATGTGAGGGCGCGGCCGCTGCCGGGCGTTCACACGGGAAAGGCGGCTACAGCTCGGCGCTGACCGGGCTGGTGATGAAGCCCCAGAGCAGGCGCGCCATCACCGCCGGCGAGCGTGCCTGCGCATGGGCATACGCCCGCAGTGCGTCCAGGCGCGGGCGGTCGTACAGGTGGCCGGCCAGCAGCACAGCGTGGATGCGGCGGGTGTTGCCGGTGTCCCGCAGCGGATCGCCATCGAGCAGCACCAGGTCGGCGGCCCGGCCGACCTCGACGCTGCCATGTGATGCCTGCAGTTGCAGATGGCGCGCGGCCTGCAGCGTGGCCGCTTGCAGCACGTCAGCCTGGCTCAGCCCGGCCTGCCGCAACCACTGCAGTTCGTCGTGGTAGCGCAGTCCACCCAGCCCGGTATCGGTGCCGACCAGTACGGTCACGCCGGCCCGATGCGCGGTGCCGGTGAGCGCCAGGCCATGGGCGAAGTACGCCTTCAGCGCCTGTTCGCCGCGCGGGCCCGGATAGCGCGCCACGGTGGCGTTCAGATCGTCGCGCCACGCCCAGCGTGAGAGCGGATCCAGATAGGCCAGGCGCGGGTTGTCGATGAACGCCGGATCGCGCGCACGTGCATCCTCTTCGCGGATGACATGGGTCGGTACGAACGCCGCACCGCTGGCCTGCATCAGGCCGAACGCTTCGTTGCAGAGCGCCGGCCGGTAACCACTCACCATGGCTTCGGCGAGCGCGGTCGGGTTCTCGTCGTCGAGCGTGCCCTCGCGCCAGGCGGCAGCGTTGTCCACGCAATGGCGCACGAACAGATGGGCGTGCTCGAAGCTGCGCTGGCCGGCATGCAATGCGGCGTCCAGCGGGACCGCCCTGGGCAGGTGGCCAACCAGGGGCCGATGCAGCTGCCGCGCTTCGCTGGCCAGCCGCTGGTAGGTCTCGGCGCGAAGGCGGTTGTAGACCTTGAACGCATCGACGCCGCGTGCGCGGTACAAGTGTGCACGTGCCGCCGCTGCATCCGGCGTCAGCGCCGGGTCTTCAAAATAGAAGCTGGCGATCTGCACGAAGCGCGGTGCGACCTGTTGCCCGGCGATGGCCTGTGCGGTCCAGCGACGCTTGTCGGCCACGCAGGCGATCAGCGGATCGGTGGCCTGCGGGCAGTCCATCATGTCGCGGGTACCGGTGATGCCGTTGGCCAGCATCAGTGGGAACTGCAACTGCGGTGACAGCTGCAGTGCGTGGGTGTGCATGTCCCAGAAGCCGGGCAGCAGCCAGCGGCCATCGGCATCGAGAACCGGCAACATGGTCTCGCGCGGGTCTTCACCGATGGCGGTGATGGTGCCGTCGCGCACGGTCACCGTGGTGGGTTCGCTGGCCTGGCCGCGGGCGATGTCCAGCACGCGTGCGTTGACGATCACATGGCTGTTGCCGGGGTCGGGCAGCGGTGGTGCCGACAGTGGCCAGAGCAGGGCGGCGGTGAACAGCAGGGGCGGTGCCAGCAGAAGCACGGCCAGCACGCGCGGCCAGCGGCGACGGCGGACGGAGCGGGGTGACGCGCGTGCTGCATCCATGAGCCGGCGATCCTTGCATGGGGTCGCCCGCAGGGTGCGGCAACACGGGTGCCTATGCCAGTGACCATCGGCATCCCGCCCTCCATGCCGCGTGGGCAGGTACCCTGTGCAACGGAATTCCTGATTGCGCCATGCCATGTCCATCGTCCTCACCGACTTCGCCCGCCCCCGCCTGTTCCCGCGTGTACCGCGCGGCAACACCATCCAGGACTGCACTGCCGAGCAGTTCGAAGCCCACCTCAACGCGCATGCGCCGCTGAAGGTGCTCGATGGCTACGCGCCGTTCTGCAAGCTGTTCGTCTATGAGAACTGGACCAGCACGCGCTGCCTGACCGTGCCGATCACCGAGGCCAACCGCCACCAGCTGCGCAGTGGCTACGAGGCGCGCAATCGTGACGAGCTGCCGGTGCTGGTGCGCTGGTTCGAAGGCGTGGAATCGCCGCGTGCGAACTACCTGGTGGTGATCCTGTACAGCGCCGAACAGCTGGCCAAGGAAGGTTCACCGATCGAGGCCGACTGGGGCATCGTCGGCTGCATCTACACCGCCGAGCCGGAAGAGGTGCCGATGGCGCCGATCACGATGATGCGCAATGCGCTGGGCGTGGAGGAGGGCGGTTCCGGCGTGCCGCTGGACCGCGAGGCGTACCAGCGTGCGGTGGCGTTCTGGGAGAGCAACGCCAACTGGCGGCCGTAGGTGGCCCGGGTCGGCCCCCGTACTGCGGGACTCTGACCCGATCATCCGACCCCATGCGCCCGCTATGATCGGGGCCAGGCAAACCGACCAGGGATGGAGCATGGATATCTGGATGAGGATGATTCCGGTGGTGCTGGCAGGCCTGTTGCCCGCGGCCACGGTGTTGGCGGCGAAGCCCGCTGCTGACACCGCGTGTGCGCCACTGGCCACGGTTCCCGGACTTCGCGATGCAAGCGTGACTGCATTGTCGATGCAGCCCCGGGACGGTCGCTGCGTGGTAGAGGTGACGGCGAGCGACGGCAAGGCGTTGCTTCGGCAGCGACAGATGCTGGAGGTGCTGGTGCAGCATGCTTGCGCCGCACCTGCGGAGGTGACGGTAGACAGCCTGCGGCCATCACTGCTGCTGCGCACGCCGAAGCGATGTGCCGCGCGCAGCAGCCAGGACCTGTTCGCCGGCGAAGGTGTGCCCTGGATGCAGCCGCGTGGCAAGCTGCCGCGCTATCCGCGCGAAGCCATGGAGCAGGGGCTTTCCGGGCGCAGTCTGCTCAAGGTGCTGGTCGATGTGCACGGCGCGGTGGCTGCGGTGGTCGTGGAGACCTCCAGTGGCCATGCGGTGCTGGACGAGGCGGCGGTGGAAGAGCTGCGCGGTTGGCGATTCGTGCGTGGCGATACCGGAAGCCCGGCGCCGGCGCTGACCATCGTGCGCGTACCGATGCGGTATGAATTTGTGGAATGATCGGCATCCACGCATGGCGTGGATCTACCTGGCTGCAGTAGAGCCACCCCATGCGTGGATGCATCCGGTCAGGCGGTTTTCCATTCCCACCACGGATAATGGTATTCGCGGTCGATTGCCTGCCAGCGCTGGCCACAGTGTGCACAGGCGACCGTGTGACAATCTCCCCAGCCATCCTCGGCCTCCTGCAACGAAAGCAGCTGCATCTGCCCTTGTTCGATCAGACGACGCGGATCGAAGAACGGGTAGGTGGGGTTGAGCGCGCACAGGCAACCCTCGCGCGCCAGCCAGTAGCGCAATCGTTGCAGCGCGGCCTTGAGGTGGGCCTGGTTGCTGATCAACATGCCGCCGAGCGCGATGCCCTGGCAGCGCTGTTCGACCAGGTCTGCATGCGCGGCCAATGCATCCAGCGAGGACGTGGTGAACAGCCGTGCGACCGTGCGTGCAGCGTCGGTGATGCGCTTGCCATCGCGTGACAGCAGGTCCTGCAGCAGGACATCGGCCTGAGCGTCCTCAAGCCGGGGCGACGGCGCTGCAGACCACGGCCAGCGCATCAGCGTGCCTTGCCGATGGCGGCGTAGTGGCCGGCGGTCAGCCGCAGCAGGTCGGCCGGGGCGAGCTCCACTTCCAGGCCACGACGACCGGCGCTGACATGCAGGCTGGACAGCGCCTGTGCGCTGGCATCCAGGAACGTGCGCAGGCGCTTCTTCTGCCCGAGCGGGCTGATGCCACCGACCAGGTAACCGGTCGCGCGCTGCGCGGCATCGGCGGCGGCCATCTCGCACTTCCTGCAGCCGGCGGCTGCGGCCAGCGCCTTCAGGTCGAGTTGACCGGCGACCGGCACGATCGCCACCAGCAGTTCGTGGGTTTCAGTGCTGGCCAGCAGCGTCTTGAACACCTGGGCCGGGTCCAGGCCGAGCTTGTCGACAGCTTCGCCGCCATAGGATTCGGCGTGTGTGTCGTGCACGTAGCTGCGCACGGTGTGGGCGATCTTCTCGCGCTTGAGCAGGTTGATGGCCGGGGTCATGGGCGCATCGTAGCGCGTGCGGAATGTGTTGCCTTGACCGAGGCTATTGCGGGTGGATGCGTGATGTACGGCCACACGTAAACGCAGAACGGGCGCCCGAAGGCGCCCGTTCTGTCCGAACCGTTGCTGGGGCCAGCGCCCTTTCCTGCGGAAAGGGATCCGACCCCGCGCACGCAGGTAGTGCCGGCCGCTGGCCGGCACCGCGCGCGGCATCAGTAGCGGTAGTGGTCCGGCTTGAACGGGCCTTCCACCGGCACGCCGATGTAGTCGGCCTGTTCCTGGCTCAGGGTGGTCAGCTTCACGCCGATCTTCTCCAGGTGCAGGCGCGCCACTTCTTCGTCCAGCTTCTTCGGCAGCAGGTAAACCTTCTTCTCGTAGCTGTCCTTGTTCGCCCACAGGTCGATCTGGGCCAGGGTCTGGTTGGCGAACGAGTTCGACATCACGAAGCTCGGGTGGCCGGTGGCGCAGCCCAGGTTGACCAGGCGGCCTTCGGCCAGCAGGAAGATCGCGTTGCCGTTCGGGAAGATGTACTTGTCCACCTGCGGCTTGATGTTCACGTGCTTCACGCCCGGGAACGCGACCAGCGCATCGACCTGGATCTCGTTGTCGAAGTGGCCGATGTTGCAGACGATGGCCTGGTCCTTCATCGCGCTCAGGTGTTCGATGCGGATGATGTCCTTGTTGCCGGTGGTGGTGACGTACAGGTCGGCACGGCCCAGGGTCGATTCGATGGTGTTGACTTCATAGCCTTCCATCGCCGCCTGCAGGGCGCAGATCGGGTCGATCTCGGTGACGATCACGCGTGCACCGTAGGCACGCAGCGAGGCGGCGCAGCCCTTGCCGACGTCGCCGTAACCGCAGACCACGGCCACCTTGCCGGCCAGCATCACGTCCATCGCGCGCTTCAGGCCATCGGCCAGCGACTCGCGGCAGCCGTACAGGTTGTCGAACTTGCTCTTGGTGACCGAGTCGTTGACGTTGATCGCCGGGATCAGCAGGGTGCCGGCCTGGGCCAGCTGGTACAGGCGGTGCACGCCGGTGGTGGTCTCTTCGGAGACGCCCTTCCAGTCCTTCACCACGCGGCCCCAGTAACCCGGACGTTCCTTGGCCACGCGCTTGAGCAGGTTCTTGATGACCTGTTCTTCGTGCGAGGACGAGGCGGTGTTGACCCAGTCGCTGCCGTTTTCCAGCTCGTAGCCCTTGTGGATCAGCAGGGTCACGTCACCGCCGTCGTCCACCACCAGCTCCGGGCCGGTCAGGGTGCCGTCGGCCAGGGTGAAGGTCAGCGCGTCCAGGGTGCAGTCCCAGTACTCTTCCAGGGTCTCGCCCTTCCAGGCGAACACCGGGGTGCCGGTGGCGGCGATGGCCGCAGCGGCGTGGTCCTGGGTCGAGAAGATGTTGCACGAGGCCCAGCGCACGTCGGCGCCGATGTCCTTCAGGGTCTCGATCAGCACCGCGGTCTGGATGGTCATGTGCAGCGAGCCGGTCACGCGCACGCCCTTCAGCGGCAGCTCGGCCTGGTACTTGCGGCGGATCGACATCAGGCCCGGCATTTCATGCTCGGCGATGTCCAGTTCCTTGCGGCCCCAGTCGGCCAGGGTGATATCGCGGATCTTGTAGTCGCCTTCGGTGGAGAAGGTCTTGGCAACAGCGTTCATGCAGTAGCTCCGGTTGTGGGCGAGCGGGTGCTCGCATCTAGCCGGGCGCCGTTGTTACAAAGCCACCTTACCGAGCCTGGCCGGGCCTCGTGGGATCCGGTCGCAGCGCCCCTCGGCAGGGGAGAACCCCCATTATATCGCGGCCCCGGCATGAGATCGGGATGACCCAACCATCGGCAGGTGGGCCGGCGTGCACGGCCTGTTAAGGTCGGTGTTTTCACGCATCACACAGGTGGAACGATGAGCATGCACGCGCGCCGTACGCGGCGCTGGACCGGCCTGGTCCTGTCGATGGGACTGCTGGCCGTGGCCCCGCTGGCCTGGGCGGCGGCACCGCAGGCCGCCACGACGCAGGCGCAGGGCGTCAACGGCTACGAGCTGCCTTCGGCCGCGCTGCAGGCGGTGGTCGACGCCCCGCGCGCGCCCTCGCTGTTCCTGTCGCCGCGCCGCGACGTGGCCGCGCTGATGCAGATGCCGTCGCTGCCGTCGATCCAGGTGGTGGCGCAGCCGGAGCTGAAGCTGGCCGGCCTGCGCATCAACCCGCGCACGTTCTCCGACAGCCGCTTCAGCTTCGGCGAGAAGCTGTGGCTGATGAACGTGGCCGATGGCAAGGAGCGGCAGATCAGCGGCCTGCCGGCCACGCTGTCGATCGCCAGCCTGATGTGGTCGCCGGACCAGAAGTGGCTGGCCTTCAACCAGCTCGACGCGGCCAGTGGCGCCAACGAGCTGTGGCTGGTGGATGTGGCCGGCGGCAGCGCCCGGCGCCTGGTGGCGGGCCTGAACACGGTGATCGGCAGCGGTTACCAGTGGCTGCCGGACAGCCGTGGGCTGGTGGTGTTCACCCGCCCGGCCAACCTCGGGGCCGCACCGGCCGCCGATGGCATCCCGACCGGACCTGCGGTGCAGCAGACCAGCCAGGGCGGCGGCGTGGTGTCGATCCGCACCTACCAGGACCTGCTGAAGAACGAGGCCGACGCGCGCCAGTTCGATTACTACGCCACCACCCAGCCGATGGAAGTCGGCCTGGATGGCAGCACCCGCGCAATCGGCGCGCCGGGCATCTTCATGGGCTTTGCGGTGTCGCCCGATGGCCGCTTCGTGCTGCGCCAGCCGGTGCAGCGCCCGTATTCCTACGTGGTGCCGGTGAGCAGTTTCCCGCGCCGCATCGAAGTGATCGACCGTACCAGCGGCAAACTGGTGCACACCGTGGCGGTGCGGCCGCTGGTGGAAGGCCTGCCGACCGGCAACGACGCTGAAGTGACCGGCGTGCGCGATATCAGCTGGCGGGGTGATGCCGATGCCACCCTGGTCTGGGCCGAGGCACAGGATGGTGGTGATCCGAACCGGGAGGCCAAGGTGCGCGATGCGGTGCTGATGCAGGCCGCGCCGTTCGACACGCCGCCGGTGACCCTGGCCCAGCTCGGCAGCCGTCTGGTGGGCATCAACTGGGGCCGTGGCGACCTGGCCCTGCTGACCGAGTCGTGGTGGAAGACGCGCAAGACCAGGACCTGGCTGATCGCCCCGGACAACGCCAGCGCCGAACCGCGCCTGCTGTGGGACCGGGATGCGCAGGACCGCTATTCCGATCCGGGTCGGCCGCTGTTGTCCAGCGACGACCGCGGGCGCTCGCTGCTGCAGACCAGCCCGGATGGCAGCAGCCTGTACCTGGCCGGTGCCGGTGCGTCGCCGGAGGGCGACCGCCCGTTCGTGGACCGCTTCGACATCGCCAGTGGCAAGGCCACCCGCCTGTTCCACTCGCAGGCGCCCAGCTACGCCGCGCCGGTGGCGCTGCTGGACGACCAGGGCAGCTCGCTGCTGCTGAGCCGTGAGAGCCCGGATGAGCCGGCCAACTTCTACGTGCAGTCGCTGGCCGATGCCGGTGCCGCACCGCGCGCGCTGACCCACTTCGCCCACCCGCTGCCGCAGCTGAAGGGCGTGCAGAAGGAGCAGATCCGCTACAAGCGCAAGGACGGCGTCGATCTGACCGCAACCCTGCTGCTGCCGCCGGGCTACGACCCGAAGCGCGATGGTCCGCGTCCGCTGCTGATGTGGGCCTACCCGGGCGAGTTCAAGAGCGCGGCGGCGGCCAGCCAGGTGACCGATTCGCCGTACCGCTTCAATGCGGTCAGCTACTGGGGCCCGCAGGCGTTCCTGGCCAAGGGCTACGTGGTGCTGGCCAGCCCGTCGATGCCGATCATCGGCGAGGGCGACAAGGAGCCCAACGACACCTACATCGAACAGCTGGTGGCCAATGCACAGGCGGCGGTGGATGAAGTGGTGCGGCGTGGCGTGACCGATCGCGACCACATCGCCATCGGTGGCCATTCCTACGGTGCGTTCATGACCGCCAACCTGCTGGCGCATACGCGCCTGTTCAAGGCCGGCATCGCGCGCAGCGGCGCCTACAACCGCACGCTTACCCCGTTCGGCTTCCAGGCCGAGGAACGCAATTACTGGCAGGCGCAGGACGTGTACCAGAAGATGGCGCCGTTCAACTACGCCGACAAGATCAAGGATCCGATCCTGTTCATCCATGGCGTGGACGACAACAACTCCGGCACGTTCCCGATCCAGAGCGAGCGCATGTTCGCTGCGGTAAAGGGCCTGGGCGGCACCGCGCGGCTGGTGATGCTGCCCAACGAATCGCACGCCTACCGTGCACGCGAATCGATCATGACCATGCTGGCCGAAAGCGAGCGCTGGCTGGAGCAGACCATCGGCCCGGCCGGGCAGGGCAAGGTGA
Source organism: Stenotrophomonas sp. GSD10 (assembly GCF_056172695.1). Lineage (NCBI taxonomy): Bacteria > Pseudomonadati > Pseudomonadota > Gammaproteobacteria > Lysobacterales > Lysobacteraceae > Stenotrophomonas > Stenotrophomonas sp. GSD10. The sequence goes on from NZ_JAOCMC010000002.1 coordinate 383,748, forward strand.
AGAAGAAGCGCTGACGCGCATGACGGCGGCCCCTGCAACGGGGCCGCCTGTGCGGCTGCGCCGCCGCCCGGGCATGGGCTCGGGCGCTACACGGTATCCCGCGCCATGACGCTTGTAGAGCCGAGCCCATGCTCGGCTGCGTCCGCCGTGATACGTGCAGATGAAACCATTTTTGCATCGCAGCACGACGCCCGATCTGGGATAGGCTTGGGCTCAGGATCCGTTGACCGAGGCCCGTGCGTCGCCGATGAACGAGTACCGCAGCAGCATCGAATTCGCTTCCCCGATCTTCCGCTTCGCGATGATGTGCGCCGGCTCGGCGCGCTGGTCGGCGACCTGCTGGTGGAACAGGTATCGGCCGCTTTCCTCGACGACGTCGAAGAGGTACGGACCCGCGCCATCGCCCGCCGCGAGAACCAGGCGCCGCTGTCGGAGCTGGCCGAAGGCCTGGCCGGGCGCACGCCGCAGCAGGCCGAAACCATGGTGCGTGCGTTCAGCACCTACTTCCAGGTGGTCAACATCGCCGAGCGCGTGCACCGCATCCGGCGCCGCCGCGATTACCAGCGCGCCGGCACCGCCGCGCCGCAGCCCGATGGCCTGCAGGATGCCCTGCAGCACCTGAAGGCGCAGGGTGTGAGCCTGGATGAACTGGCGCAGTGGCTGCCGCGCATCGACATCGAACCGGTGTTCACCGCGCACCCCACCGAAGCGGTGCGCCGCGCGCTGCTGGAAAAAGAGCAGCTGATGGTGGCCAGTCTGGTCGACAACCTCGACGGCCAGCGTACGCCGGGCGAGGCTGCCGCCGATGCTGCGCGCTTCCGCATGGCGCTGACCGCCTCGTGGCAGACCACCGATTCCTCGCCGGTGCGGCCCACGGTGGATGACGAACGCGAACACGTGGGTTTCTACCTGGTGCAGGTGCTGTACCGGGTGATTCCGGTGCTGTACGAATCGCTGCAGCAGGCGCTGCGCGATACCTATGGCGAAGAACTGCCGTTGCCGCGCCTGCTGCGTTTTGGCACCTGGGTGGGCGGTGACATGGACGGCAATCCGAACGTGGATGCCCACACCATCCGCAACACGCTGGATGCACAGCGGAAGGCAGTGCTGGGGCGCTACCAGAAGGAACTGCTGCAGCTGGCCAGCCTGCTCAGCCAGTCCACCGAGCGGGTGGGTGTCAGTGATGCGCTGCAGGCGCGCGTGGCGCATTACCAGCAGCTGTTGCCGCAGGTGCAGTCGCGGCCGCGCCATGCCGACATGCCGTATCGCCTGCTCAACGACCGCATGCGGGCGCGCCTGCAGGCCACGCTGGATGACGGCCAAGGCGCCTACGCTGGCCCTGATGAACTGATCGAGGATCTGCAGTTGATCCTGGACAGCCTGCGCGCCCACCGCGGTGAGCATGCCGGTGGCTTTGCCGTACAGCGCCTGCTGTGGCGGGTGAAGACCTTCGGCTTCCATCTGGCACGCTTGGATGTGCGGCAGGAATCGAGCGTGCATGCACGTGCACTGGCCTCGGTGCTGGGCGGTGAGGAGGCGTGGCAGGCGCTGGATGCGCTGGGCCGTGCGCGGCTGCTGGGCCCGCATGCCAGCGGTGAGACACCGCTGCCGGTCGGCAACGACGAAGGCAACGTGCGCCTGGATGCGGTGTTCGCCGCGCTGGCCGATGCGCGCGCACGGCATGGTGGCGATGCACTCGGCAGCTACATCATTTCGATGGCGCACGACCGCAGCGACGTGCTGGCGGTGCTGGCGCTGGCGCGCCGTGGCGGGCTGGTGGAAGAGGGCGGATCGGTACCGCTGGACATCGCCCCGCTGTTTGAAACCGTGGACGACCTCAAGCGCGGCACCGCCACCTTGCGTGACCTGTTGGCCGACCCGGTGTATCGCGCCCATCTGCGTGCGCGTGGCGATGTGCAGATGGTGATGCTCGGCTACTCGGACAGCAGCAAGGACGGTGGCATTGCGGCATCACGTTGGGGCCTGCAACGCGCGCAGGTGGAGCTGCTGGAGGTGGCGGCCGAGGCCAGCATCGGGTTGACGTTCTTCCATGGCCGTGGTGGCTCGATCAGCCGTGGCGGCGGCAAGACCACGCACGCGGTCGATGCGTCGCCGCGCGGCAGCATCGATGGACGCCTGCGGGTGACCGAGCAGGGCGAGGTGATCCACCGCAAGTACGGCATCCGTGCGCTGGCGCTGCGTTCACTGGAACAGGCCGCCGGCGCGGTGCTGCGCGCCAGCCTGCGCCCGCGTGCGGCCGAGCCGCGCGAGGATGACTGGCGGCCGGTGATGGACCAGGTGGCAGCGGCGAGCAGTGAAGTCTATCGCGCGTTCGTGGGCCAACCGCAGTTCATGGACTATTTCCGCACCGCCACGCCGATCGATGTGATCGAACGGATGACGCTGGGCTCGCGGCCTTCGCGGCGGCTGGGCCAGGATGCGGCGCTGGGCAACCTGCGCGCGATTCCCTGGGTATTTGCCTGGAGCCAGGCGCGCGCGGTCATTCCCGGCTGGTACGGCGTGGGCAGTGGCCTGCAGGCGGCGGTGGATGCCGGCCACGAACAGACCCTGCGCGATATGGCGCGGGACTGGCCGTTTTTCCGTACGTTCCTGGACGACATCGCGATGGTGCTGTCCAAGGGCGACGTCACCATCGCCGAGCAGTTCTCGAAACTGTCCGGCGACCTGCACGCGCGCTTCTTCCCGCAGGTGCAGCGCGAGCTGGAACTGACCCGGCATTGGCTGCTGGCGCTGATGGGCCAGCAGACGCTGCTGGACCATGACGCACGGCTGGCGCTGTCGATCCGCCTGCGCAATCCCTACGTCGATCCGATCAGTGTGTTGCAGGTGGATCTGCTGCAGCGCTGGCGGGCCAGCGGGCGCGAGGATGACGATCTGCTGCGCGCGTTGGTGGCCTGCGTGAACGGTGTTTCGCAGGGCGTGCAGAACACCGGGTGAAATGCATCTGCCGGGCCATGCCCGGCGAACGCGATCATTCCTCCGGCGAAGGCGGGTTCGACGCCAGCAGTTCCAGATGGCGCTGTTCCATTTCCTGGCGCAGCTGGCGGCGGATCTGTGCAGCAGCCTGGCGGCGCTTCTCGTCGGAGGTGGTCGGCTGCAACGCCGGCACCGGCGTCGGCCGGCCTTCCTCGTCCACCGCCACCATGGTGAAGAAGCAGCTGTTGGCGTGGCGCACGCTGCGCTTGAGGATGTCCTCGGCCACCACCTTGATGCCGATTTCCATCGACGAGGTGCCGGTATGGTTCACCGAGGCTAGGAAAGTGACCAGTTCACCCACCGCGATCGGCTGGCGGAACATCACCTGGTCCACCGACAGAGTGACCACGTAGCGGCCGGCGTAGCGGCTGGCGCAGGCGTAGGCCACCTGGTCGAGCAGGCGCAGGATGGCGCCGCCGTGGACCTTGCCAGAGAAATTGGCCATCTCCGGCGACATCAGCACGGTCATGGACAGCTGGTGGGTTTTCAGTTCGGTCGACATGCGCTGATTGTATCGACCCCGGCCCCGTAGAGTCGAGCTTGCTCGACTGCGGCTGCCAGGAGCAGTCGAGCAAGCTCGACTCTACATAAAGAGAAGGGCCGCTTGGGCGGCCCTTCGAGTTTCTTACTTCAGCTTCGCATCGGCGCGCAGGGCGGCGGCGCGGTCGGTCTTCTCCCAGGAGAAGGCCGTGGCGTTGACGGTCTCGCCTTCGCCGTTGAGGTAGCTGAATTCCTTCGGCTTGCGGCCGAAGTGGCCGTAGGCGGCGGTCTGCTGGTACATCGGGTGCACCAGGTCCAGCATCTTGATGATGCCGTACGGGCGCAGGTCGAAGTGCTTGCGGATCAGCTTCTCGATCTTGTCGTCGCTGATCTTGCCGGTGCCGAAGGTGGTGACCGAGATCGAGGTCGGCTCAGCCACGCCGATGGCGTAGGAGACCTGCACTTCGCAACGGTCGGCCAGGCCGGCGGCAACCACGTTCTTGGCAACGTAGCGTGCGGCGTAGGCAGCCGAACGGTCGACCTTGGACGGGTCCTTGCCGGAGAACGCGCCACCACCGTGACGGGCCCAGCCGCCGTAGGTGTCGACGATGATCTTGCGGCCGGTCAGGCCGCAGTCGCCCACCGGGCCGCCGATCTCGAACTTGCCGGTCGGGTTGATGTGGAACTTGGTGCCCTTGTGCAGCCACTTGGCCGGCAGCACCGGCTTGATGATCTCTTCGCGGACGGCCTCGATGAGGTCCTTCTGCTTGATGCCCGGGGCGTGCTGGGTCGACAGCACCACCGCGTCGATGGCCGAGACCACGCCGTTTTCATAGCGCAGGGTGACCTGGCTCTTGGCGTCCGGGCGCAGCCACGACAGCGGCGAGTTCTTCTTCTTGCGGATCTTGGCCTGCTGCTCGACCAGGCGGTGCGACAGGTGGATCGCCGCCGGCATGTAGCTGTCGGTCTCGTTGGTGGCGTAGCCGAACATCAGGCCCTGGTCGCCCGCGCCCATTTCTTCCGGCTTCTTGCGGTCCACGCCCTGGGCGATGTGCGGCGACTGCTTGCCGATCAGGTTCAGCACGCCGCAGGTGGCGCCGTCGAAGCCGACGTCGGAGCTGTCGTAGCCGATGTCCGTGATGACCTTGCGGGTCAGCGCTTCCAGGTCGATCCAGGCGCTGGTGGTGATTTCACCGGCCACAATGGCAACACCGGTCTTGACCATGGTCTCGCAGGCCACGCGGGCGCGCTGGTCCTGGGTCAGGATCGCGTCCAGCACCGCATCGGAGATCTGGTCGGCAACCTTGTCCGGATGGCCTTCGGAGACCGACTCGGAGGTGAAGAGATAGCTGGACATCAGGCGGTATATCCCTTGATTCGGATGGAAAGATGGGCGCGCATGATACACGGGGTGCGCCGCCTGTGCATTGTGAACCGGTACCGGTTGCCGGTGGTTAAGCCCGCGTAGGCCCGCAGGGGCCGCCAGCGCGGGATTGGGGCCCAGCCTCGAGGCCCAGTGTTCCACCAGCGTGACAACGGCCGGGCGGTCTGGCGGCCCCGGCCGCGCAGGTCGCGACGCCGACGGCCAGGCGGGCCGGCGTCATCGTTCTGCCCCAAAACCGCCATCTGGCTGCCGCCTGCCGGGCGCAGGCTGTCGGCCAATCCGGCCGCCGGGCATGAGTGGATCCGCCATGCAGGAACTCGAACAGCGTCTCCAGCAACGCTTCCCCGATTGGTTCCATGGCCGTCGTGGCCAGCTGGCGCGGCCGTTGCTGCGCAGCGTCGGCCGCTGGTCGCGGCTGGACCAGATCGAGGCCTTCCTGCAGCGCAGCTCAGGCCTGCGCGGCTTCGGCTTCGTCGCCGCCGGCCTGGAGTTCATCGACGGCCAGTACCAGGTGGATCCCGCCGCCCTGGCGAAGATTCCGGCCAGCGGCCGCCTGCTGATCGTGGCCAATCACCCGTCCGGGGCGCTGGATGCACTGGCGCTGCTGGACGCGGTCGGCCGCATCCGCCGCGACGTGCGCATCGTGGCCAATGACCTGCTGGGGGCGATCGCGCCACTGCAGGACCTGCTGCTGCCGGTGCGCATCCTCGGTGGCAAGGCGCAGCGCGGCAGCCTGCATGCGGTCGAAGAAGCGTTGGCGGCCGAGCAGTGCGTGATCGTGTTCCCGGCCGGTGAGGTCTCGCGGCTGTCGCTGCGTGGTATCCGCGATGGCCGCTGGCAGCGCGGGTTCGTCCGCTTTGCCCGCGCCGCGGCGCGCCGGTGCTGCCGGTGCGGGTGGAGGCGCGCAACTCGGCGCTGTTCTACGGCGCCTCGACCCTGTTCAAGCCGGCCGGCACCGCGCTGCTGGCGCGCGAAATGTTCACCCGTCGTGGCCGCCCGCTGCGGCTGAGCATCGGCGAGCCGATGCAGCTGGGCAAGGGCGGTGATCCGGGCGCACAGCTGCTGGCGGTGCGCCGTGCGCTGTATGCGCTGGGCCGCAACGGTGTGGCCGGCAATGCTGCCGCCTTCGCAGGCCCCGAGCCGCTGGCGTCCCCGTGCCGCCCTCGCAGGTCGCCGCCGGCATTGCCGCGGCCACCCAGCTGGGCCAGACCGCCGACGGCAAGCAGATCCTGCTGGCGACCTGTACCGCCGATTCGCCGCTGCTGCTGGAACTGGGCCGCCTGCGCGAGCTGACCTTCCGCCAGGTGGGTGAGGGCACCGGCCGCAGCCGTGACCTGGACGACTACGACCCACAGTACGAGCACATCGTGATCTGGGACGCGGCCGCGCAGCGCATCGCCGGCGCCTACCGGATCATGCGCGGCGCGCAGGCGCTGGCCCGGCACGGCCTGTCCGGGCTCTACAGCGCGTCGTTGTTCCGCTATTCCGACGACGCCATCACCCACATCGCCGAGGGCCTGGAACTGGGCCGCAGCTTCGTGGTGCCCGACTACTGGGGCAGCCGTAGCCTGGACTACCTGTGGCAGGGCATCGGCGCCTACCTGCAGTGCCGGCCGGGCATCCGTTACCTGTTCGGCGCGGTGTCGATCAGCGCGGCGCTGCCGCGCGATGCGCGCGAGCAGCTGGTGGCGTACTACCAGCGCTACTACAGTGGCGCCGCAGGCCTGGCCGAGTCGAACCGGCCCTTCCAGTACTTCGCCGCGCCGCCGAGTTTCGGCGAACTGGATGCAGGCGCAGCCTTCGACGTGCTCAAGGCCAACCTGGCCGCACTCGGCACCGGGGTGCCGACGCTGTACCGCCAGTACACCGATCTGTGCGAACCCGGCGGTGCGCGTTTCCTGGCTTTCGGCGTCGACCCGGACTTCAGTGATTCGATCGACGGCCTGATCGAAGTGGACCTGTGCGCGATCCGGCCGAACAAGCGCAAACGTTATCTGCGCGACGCGGGGACGCCGGCATGAGCACGCTGGCGAACCTGTTGCCGCACCGGCGCGCAGTGTTCGTCTCCGACGTGCACCTGGGTTCGCGTCATTGCCATGCCGCCGAGCTGGCGCGGTTCCTCTCCCAGCTGCGCTGTGATCGGTTGTACCTGGTCGGTGACATCATCGACCTGTGGTGGATGGCCCATCGCCGTGCCAACTGGCGGCAGTCGCACAGCGAAGTGATCCAGGCCCTGCATGCGCTGCGCCGTGCCGGCACCGAGATCATCTACATCCCCGGCAACCACGATGCCTCGCTGCGCCACGTGTGCGGGGTGATGCTGCCGGCGATGCAGGTGCGCCGCCGTGCCATCCACGTGACCGCCGACGGCCGCAGGTTGCTGGTCGCACACGGCGACGAGTACGACGGCGTGACCCACTTCGGTGGCCTGCAGGAGAAGTTCGGCGACTGGCTGTACTACCGCATCCTCACCGGCAACCAGGCGCTGAACGCGGTGCGGCGCCGGCTGGGCATGCGCTACTGGTCGCTGTCGGAGTTCCTGAAGAAGCGCAGTGGCGCGGCCGAGCGTTATATCGAGCGCTTCGTGCAGGCCGGGTTGGACGACGTGCGCAGGCGCGGGCTGGACGGCATCGTCTGCGGGCATATCCACCGCGCCGCGCTGGTGGAGCGCGATGGCCTAGTCTACGCCAACGACGGCGACTGGGTGGAGAGCCTGACGGCGCTGGCCGAGGACCATGATGGCGCGCTGCGCCTGCTCGATCACAATGGCCAGACCCTGGTGGAGCTGCCGGGCGCGCGATTGTCACAGGCGGCGTAGCCCGCTTTTGTCCCCTTGTAGAGCCGAGCCCATGCTCGGCTGCCGTGCATGCAATGTGATTCTGTAGCGTCGAGCTTGCTCGACTGTTCTTCGCTCGGACCCCGTCGCATACGGCAGTCGAGCAAGCTCGACTCTACAAAAGCGTATGCAAGCCGCTAGCATCGGTGCATGGATTCCCTGACCCAGATCGTACTTGGTGGCGCCGTCGCCGCTGCCATCGCCCCGCCCGGCCATCGCCGTGCGGCCCTGCTGGCCGGTGCCGCGCTGGGTACCCTGCCGGACCTCGATGCGTTGTGGCTGGGCTTCACCGCCGCCGACCCAGTGGCGAACATGATCGAGCACCGCAGCTTCAGCCATTCGCTGCTGGTGCTGCCGTGGGTGGCCGCGTTGATCTGGTGGCTGTTCAAGCGCTTCGGCAACGGTCGCGTCGCGCAATCGCCGACGCGCTGGTTCTGGGCGATCCAGCTGGCGCTGGTCACCCATCCGGTACTGGATGCGTTCACCGTGTATGGCACGCAGCTGTGGTGGCCGCTGCGGCCGCATCCGGCGATGGGCTCGAGCGTGTTCATCATCGATCCCGCCTACACGGTGTGGCTGCTGCTGGGCTGCGTGCTGGCCTGGTTCGGACGTGCACGGCCGTGGGCGGGCACGGTGCTGGGCGTGGCGCTGCTGCTCAGCAGCGCCTACCTGGGCTGGGGCCTGATCGCCAAGGCGCAGGTCGACCGTGTCGCGCAGCAGAGCCTGGCGGCGATGGGGCTGGGCGACGCGCCACGCTTCTCGGTGCCGATGCCGTTCAACACGCTGCTGTGGCGGGTGGTGGCGATGACACCCAGCGGCTACGTGGTGGCTGACCGTTCGCTGGTGGCCGACCAGGGCCCCATGCAGTTCGCAGGCCATGCGTCCAACGTGCAGGCGCTGCGCGAAGCCGCGGCGATTCCAGCGGTGCAGCAGCTGCAGTGGTTCAACCGCGGTTTCATGCGTGCGCAGGTGGTGGAAGGCCGGCTGGTGCTGAGCGACCTGCGCATGGGCCTGGAACCGGACTACACCTTCAATTTCGTGGTGGCCGAGCAGGTGGACGGGCGGTGGCAGGCGATCGTGCCCGAGCAGCGCCGCACCGATTACAGCAGCCCTCAGGCACGGGCCGAGATGAAGGGCCGGCTGGCAGCGATGTGGCAGCGGATCTGGCACACCGCGCCGTAGATCCACGCCATGCGTGGATCGAGCCCTCAATACACCGTGGCGCGCCCCTGCACGAACGAATAGAAGAACACCGCATTCGGATCGTTCTGCACCAGGCGGAACTCGCGGCGCATGCCTTCCACCGTTTCCTCATCCACCGTGCCGGCCTGCAGCAGCTGGTCGGCGGCCGACAGCAGCAGCTGTTCCCAGAACGCGATCATCGTCTTGCGACGGGCCGGTTCGCGGTTGTCCAGGTGGATGGTCTTGATCTCGGTGTGCACATCGCGGAAACCGCCGGCCAACAGCAGGTTGCCCAGCTTGGCACCGACGAACGGATCGCCGCCATGGTCGTACTGGAAGTCGTTGAAGGCCATCCAGTAACGCCAGATGTGCGGTGAGTACGGATCGAGCAGGAACGAGGCGTTCATCACTTCGGTGATGTACACCGGCGATCCGGGGGCGAGTACGCGGCGCACTTCACTGAGCACGCGCGCCGGCGACGGTACATGCTCCAGCACCCAGCACAGGAACGCGGCATCGAAGCTGCGCGCTTCGAAGGGCAGCTCGCCTGCGTCGGCCTGCTGCAGCGTGTAGCGGTCGCTGCACCACGGCGTGCGGGCCAGGTTTTCGCGGGCAGTGGCCAACTGGGTCTCGCTCAGGTCTACGCCGGTCACGTGCAGTTCGGGGAAGCGGCGCAGCAGGATCTCGGTCTGCGCCCCCACGCCGCTGCCCACTTCCAGCAGGCGCCGCGCGCCGCTGTAGTCGATCTGGCCGAAGATGCTCGATTCCAGCAGGCGGGCCTGGGTCATCAGGCGCTGCTGCTCGGTGCCGGAGAATCCGTGCAGGTAGGTCGGGGAAGAGATCGGCGGGGTCATGGCGGGCTCGTGTGGAGGTCGAGTTTGCTGATGGGGTGTTGCGCCGCGGGCGGCGCAACGTTGCGTAGAGTCGAGCTTGCTCGACTGTTCTGAAAACCAGTCGAGCAAGCTCGACTCTACAAATGCGCCAGTCGAGCAAGCTCGACGCTACAAATGCGCTGGTCGAGCAAGCTCGACGCTACGGTAGGTTCGGTCAGGCGGCCGACGGCAACGCCGGTTCCCCGGCGATCAGGCGGTCGAAGTACTCGGTGGTCAGCGCGATCTGGCTCTGCGGGTCTTCGGCACGGTTGACCACCGCACGGAAGGCGGCGTTTTCCGGCCGGTCCTTGGCATACCAGCCCAGGTGCTTGCGCGCGATGCGCACACCCTGTGGTTCACCATAGAAGGCATGCAGCGCGTGCAGGTGGCCCAGCAGGATGTCGCGCACTTCGGCCAGCGAGGGCGGTGGCAGTTCCTGCCCGGTGGCCAGGTAATGCGCCACTTCGCGGAAGATCCACGGCCGGCCCTGCGCCGAGCGGCCGATCATCACCGCATCCACGCCGGTCTGCTGCAGCACGTAGGCGGCCTTCTGCGGTGAATCGATGTCGCCGTTGGCGATCACCGGAATGCGCAGCGCGGCCTTGATCTCGGCAATGGTGCTGTATTCGGCCTGGCCGGTGTAATGCTGGTCGCGGGTGCGGCCGTGCACGGCCAGCGCGGCGATGCCGCTGTCTTCGGCAATGCGGGCAATGAGCGGGCCATTGCGGTGGTCGCAATCCCAGCCGGTGCGGATCTTCAGGGTGACCGGCACCTCCACCGCGTTGACCACCGCTTCCAGGATGCGCGCCACCAGCTGCTCGTCGCGCATCAGCGCCGAACCGGCCCAGGCGTTGCACACCTTCTTGGCCGGGCAGCCCATGTTGATGTCGATGATCTGCGCGCCATGGTCGACGTTGTAGCGCGCCGCCTCGGCCAGCTGCTGCGGCTCGGTGCCGGCGATCTGCACGCTGATCGGCGCCGGCTCGCCGTCATGGTCCATGCGGTGGATCGACTTGCGCGTGTTCCAGAAGCGCGGGTCGCTGATGGTCATTTCCGAGGCGGCCAGGCCCGCGCCCAGCCGTTTGCACAGCAGGCGGAACGGCTTGTCGGTGACGCCGGCCATGGGCGCCAGCACGACGTTGGGGGCAATGGTGTACGGGCCGATCTGCATGCGCCCATTGTAGAGCGCGGGCGGCGGCACGGCGGTGTCGGCGGGCCCCGGGTTCAGGCCGATCGGCACCGACCTCATGCCGTACCGGCATCAGTAGATGCTTGACGGTTGCTTCCGCCGCCCCCACGGGCAGGCGATGGTGAGCGGCTAGCCCAGGCTTTCCCAGGCCTGGCCGGTGCCGATGGCGAAGGCCAGCCCCAGGCCCAGGCAGACCAGCGAACTGACCACCCAGAAGCGCCGGCCGTTGTAGCCGGGGCGGAGCAGCGCCAGCACCAAGCCCATCGCGGCACGTAGCAACAGCAGCGCGGCGATGCCGGGCAGCACCAGGCGGCTGGCCGGCAGCGGCGAGTGCCAGCCAGCGGCAGCCAGTGCGTACAGGGCCCAGGCCACCAGCACAGCGGTGATGCCGGCTGTCATCAGCGAGGGCCACCAGTGCCCGGCCTGTGCCAGCCGGACCATGCGCGCACCGGCACCGAAGCGTTCGTACCACGGGGCACCGAAGGCAATGCAAGCAATGTGTAGCAGCGCCGCGACGGCACTGCCGGCGGCCGCGACCAGCAGCCAGGGGAATCCGTCCATGTCCTGCCCAAGCGGGAAGCTGCGCGAATGGTGGGCGCAGGCCAGGGGGACGGCAATGCGACCGGCGGTCGCAGGAGCGTGGGGATGGGCAAAGAAAGCCCGGGTGCCTGCGCCCCCGGGCTTCTTCATCCACGCATCGCGTGGATTTACTTTGCTTCGGAATCGGCCGGGGTGAAGCGCGGCATCGCCGCAGCGGCGCCTTCCTTTTCGGTCGAGCGGCCGGCGAACTGGTTGGCGAAGCGCACGTGGCGGGCGAACGGGGCGTCGGCCACCTGCGCCAGCGAGGCCGCCAGCGCACCGTTGAAGGCGTCACCGGCACCGGTGGTGTCGATCGCCTGCACCTGCTCGGCGCCCACGCGGTAGTACGGCTGGGTGTCGCCGCGCAGGTTTTCGTCGGCATGCGAGACGAACACGCCCACCGAACCCAGGGTCACCACCACCGTGCCGTTGCCCACCAGCTTGCGACACAGCGCATGCAGGCTGGCGCCATCGAGCGCGGCCACGTCGTTGGCATCCACGCGCTCGCCGACATGGCGGCCGAGCAGGGCGGCGAACTCGGTCTCGTTCGGGGTGATCACATCGGCCAGCTTGAGCAGGCCGATGGTCGAGGGCGCGTCGGCCGGCGCGGTGTTGAGCACGGTGATGACACCGGCCTCGCGGGCGGTGGCCAGTGCCGCTTCAATGGTCTGCACCGGCGATTCCAGCTGCACCAGCACCACCTTGGCGGCGGTCAGCCGCGCCTGCTGCTGCTGCAGGAAGTCGGTGCTGAGCGCGGCGTTGGCGCCGGGGCCGATGACGATGGTGTTGCGGCCACGCGCGTCCACGTAGATGCCCGCGGTGCCGGTCGGCTCGCTGCTGGCCTCGGCGATCAGCCCGAACCCATCCTGCGCGGCCAGTTCGCGTGCGGTGGCGCCACCGGCGTCATCGCCGAGCGCGCACACGAAGTGCGTCTCGGCGCCGGCGCGGCAGGCGGCCACGGCCTGGTTGAAGCCCTTGCCACCCGGGCCGGTGCTGTAGCGGCCGGCAATGGTCGCACCCGGTGCCGGCAGCGACTCGCACCGCCACACGTGATCGACATTGAAGGAACCGACGACAACGACACTGCTGCTCATAGGGAATCTTTTCTCAACCAAGGGTTCAACTGAAGTGCGTCAGCACGCCGGCGATGGTGGCCGTCATGAAGGTGGCAATGGTACCGCCCAGCACCGCGCGCAGGCCGAACTTGGCCAGGTCGTGGCGACGTTCCGGGGCCAGGCCGCCGATGCCGCCGATCTGGATGGCGATCGAGCTGAAGTTGGCGAAGCCGCACAGCGCGTAGGTGGCGATCAGGCGGCCTTCGTCGGACAGGGTCACGCCGGCGATCTGGCCGTTCACGATCTGCGACAGTTCGGTGTAGGCCACGAATTCGTTGATCACCACCTTCTGGCCGATCAGCGAACCGACGGTGGTGGCATCGGCCCACGGGGTGCCGATCACCCAGGCGATCGGGGCCAGCACGTAACCGAAGATGGTCGACAGGTTGGTCGGCTTGCCGATCATCGCGGCCAGGCCGGTGACATCACCGATCCAGGTCAGCGGGGCGTTCAGCAGGGCGATCAGGGCGATGAAGGCCAGCAGCATGGCGCCGATGTTCAGCGCCAGCTTCAGGCCGTCACCGGCGCCGGCGGCGGCCGCGTCGATGATGTTGCTGGAGGTCTTCTCCACTTCCATCTTCACCGTGCCACGGGTCAGCGGGGTGCCGGTTTCCGGAATCAGCAGCTTGGCCACGACCAGGGTGGCCGGCGCCGCCATGATGCTCGCCGCCAGCAGGTGCTTGGCGTAGAACGCCTGCTGCACCGGGTCGCCGCCGCCGAGCATGCCCACATAGGCCGCCAGCACGCCGCCGGCGATGTGCGCCATGCCGCCGATCATCATGGTCAGCAGCTCGGACTGGGTCATCTTGGCAATGTACGGGCGCACCGTCAGCGGCGCCTCGGTCTGGCCGATGAACACGCTGGCGCAGACGCTGGTGGTTTCCGCACCGGACACGCGCATCACCTTGGTGATCGCCCACGCCATCACGCGCACGATCGCCTGCATGACGTTGAGGTGGTACATCACGCCCATCAGCGCCGAGAAGAAGATGATGGTCGGCAGCACCTGGAAGGCGAAGATGAAGCCGTAGTTCTGGGTGTCCATCAACGAGCCGAAGATGAACTTCGAGCCTTCGTTGACGAAGCTCAGGACCTTGACGAAGCCGTGGCCCAGCGCGTCGAACACGTCGCGGCCGCCCGGCACCAGGATCACCAGCGCCGCAAAGGCGATCTGCAGGGTGATACCGGTGGCAACCAGCTTCCAGTCAACCGCGCGCTTGTTGTTGGAAAACAACCAGGTGATGCCGATCAGCACCGCCAACCCGAACAGGCCGAAGCCGATCCTGCCCAAACCTTCGACCATGTGAGTGACTCCCCTGGGGCGTCGCGAAAAACGGGAAGCCTAGTGCAGGGCCGGGGCGGGGGCAAGGAAAAGCAGCGTGCAGGCGGCCATCGGTACCGATCAGGCCAGCAACGGCAAGGGCTTGCGGCCGGCGCCGGCAGGTAGAATGGGGTTCGATCCCGGCCCGGATGCGGGCCCGCAGCAGGAGATTTGCATGCACTACCGTCGCCTGGGCTCCACCGGCCTGCCGATTTCCGCCCTGTCCTTCGGCGCCTGGGTGACCTTCGGTGACCAGATCCCGCGCGACGAGGCCCGCAACCTGGTGGCCGCCGCCTGGGACCACGGCGTCAACTTCTTCGACAACGCCGAGGGCTATGCCAACGGCCGCGCCGAACAGGTGATGGGCGATGTGATTGCCGACCTGCGCCTGCCGCGCGATGGCTTCTGCGTGTCCAGCAAGGTGTTCTTCGGTAGCGCCAAGGACCCGCGGCCGACCCAGCGCGGCCTGTCGCGCAAGCACGTGACCGACGCCTGCCACGCCGCGCTCAAGCGTCTGCGGGTGGACTACCTGGACCTTTACTACTGCCACCGCCCGGACCCGGACGCACCGGTTGCCGAGACCGTGCATGCCATGGACACCCTGGTGCGGCAGGGCAAGATCCTCTACTGGGGCACTTCGGAATGGTCGGCTGCGCAGATCCAGCAGGCGCTGGACGTTGCCGAAGCACACAACCTGCAGGGCCCGTCGATGGAGCAGCCGCAGTACAACCTGCTGCACCGCGAGCGGGTCGAGGTCGAGTACGCGCCGCTGTACGCCCGCGCCGGCCTGGGCACCACCATCTTCTCGCCGCTGGCCTCGGGCCTGTTGACCGGCAAGTACGACCAGGGCATTCCCGCCGATGCGCGGCTGGGCCGGGAAGGGATGGAATGGCTGCAGGACCTGGTGCTGGGGGCCGACGCCGAGGCGCGCCTGGCCCAGGTACGCCGTTTCAGCGAGGTGGCGCGCGCGCTCGGCCAGGCCCCGGCCACGCTGGCCATCGCCTGGTGCCTGCGCAACCCGAACGTGTCCAGCGTGATCCTCGGCGCCAGCCGGGTCGGGCAGCTGCTGCAGAACCTGCAGGCGCTGGACGTGCTGGAGCAGGTGGATGCCGCCGGCTGGGCGCAGGTAGAAGCCGCGTTCGCCTGAACGACTGGGCCTCTCGCCTCTGCCTCTCGTAGCGTCGAGCTTGCTCGACGGCGCTTGCGAGTGGATCGCAAACGTCAGTCGAGCAAGCTCGACGCTACACGTGCGGATTTTGATTGATGATATCTATCGAAATTACGAATTCGATCATTAATCCCATCAATGAAAGTGAGAATGGTTGTTGATTGTCAACTGAGAATCATTATCATTTAACTCGTCCCTCGCACGAGTCCAGATGCTCATGAATGCTCAACCTGTACTGCTGCGCCCCGAAACGCTGACCCTCCGCGATCGTCCGGTCCGCGTCGTTCCGCCGGAAGAGGTCATCGACAGCGAAGCCCTGCTCAAGGGCCGTCGCGAAATCCTGATCCAGCACGGCGACCGCTTCTACCGCCTGCGGCACACCAGCAACGACAAGCTGATCCTGACCAAGTAACCGCGGTCTGGTCGCCCGCCTCCCTCCCTCCTGCCGGCAGCGCCGGCAGGGTGGGCGACCCGTCCGCGCCCGCTCTCTCCCCCTCGGTCTACCGCGTGCACCTTCCGGGTGTGCCGGTAACCGGGGGTTCCCCTGCCTGACCGACCGAACCCGATGACCCGCCATACCGCCCTCTGCCTTGCCGTCTGGATCGCGCTGCCGCTGTCCGCCCACGCCGCTGCTGCGGCCAGCGCCGCCCCGAGGCGCGCGAATTCGACCGCGTGCAGGTCACTGCCACGCGCACCGAGCGCGCGGTCAGCGACGTAGCCGCCACCGTCGATGTGATCGACCGCGAACAGATGGATCGCCATCTGGTGCAGGACATCAAGGATCTGCTGCGCTACGAGCCGGGCCTGTCGGTCAGCCGCAGCGCGGCGCGCTTCGGCCTGGGCAGCATCCGCATCCGCGGCCTGGACGGCAATCGCGTGCGCGTGCAGACCGATGGCATCGCAATGCCGACCAGCTTCAACATCGGCTCGTTCTCCAACGCCAACCGCAACTTCACCGATCTGGACACGCTCAAGCGCGTGGAGATCGTGCGCGGCCCGGCCAGCTCGTTGTACGGCTCGGACGCACTCGGTGGTGTAGTGGCGTTCGTCACCAAGGATCCGGCCGATTACCTCAAGGACGGCAAGGACAGCTACGTCGGCCTGAAGTTCGGCTACGACGGCGAGTGGAAAGGTCTGCTTGGCGGGGTGACCAGCGCCTTCGGTGGTGAGCACTGGAGCGGCATGGTCAACATCAACCATCGCCAGGGCCAGGAAACCGACAACAAGGGCGACGTGCGCAGCCTGGACAACACCCGCACCGCCCCCAATCCGCAGGACCGCGACGGTCGCAGCGGCCTGGCCAAGCTGGTCTACGCACCGAGCGAGGACCAGCGCTTCCGCTTGACCGTGGAAGGCAACGAAGACAACACCGACACCAACGTGCTGTCCTCGATCGACCGAACCACCACCACCGGCATGAAGGCACGCGATACGCAGAACCGCACCCGCGTGTCGTTCGCGCATGAAATGGATGCGCTGGACAAGGGCTTCGCCGACAGCCTGCACTGGCAGTTGTACACCCAGCACAGCGAAACCACCCAGATCACCGACGAAGACCGTGCCAACCGCAGCCGTCGCCACCGCGAGTTCAACTTCGACCAGCGCGTGTATGGCCTGCAGGCCCAGTTCAACAAGGCCTTCAGCACCGGCAGCGTCGAGCACGCGCTGACCTATGGCTTCGAGGGCGCACGCACCGAGATCCGCCAGAAGCGCGATGGCTTCCAGGTCCTGGCCAACGGCCAGACCAGCACCACCATCCTGCCCGATGCGTTCCCGGTCCGCGATTTCCCGATCAGCAAGACCACCGAGCTGGGCCTGTACGCACAGGATGAAATGCGCCTGGCGGACGGCAAGCTGTCGCTGGTGCCCGGCGTGCGCGTGGACCGCTACGAACTGAAGCCGGAGGTGGACAGCATCTTCGCCGAAGACAACCCGGGCGTGGCAGTGGCCAAGCTGACCAAGACCAGCGTCTCGCCGAAGTTCGGCCTGGTCTACCGCTTCACCGACCAATGGTCGCTGTTTGCCGGCTACTCGCACGGCTTCCGTTCGCCGCCGTACAACGACGTCAACCTCGGCTTCACCAATTTCGCCTTCGGCTACACCGCCATTCCCAATCCGGACCTGAAGCCGGAAACCAGTGATGGCATGGAACTGGGCCTGCGCTTCCTGTCGCCGGCCGCCTACGTCAGCGTCAGCGGCTACTACAACGAGTACAAGGACTTCATCGAGTCGCAGTCGCTGGTGGGTACCAACGCACAGGGCCTGATGGTGTTCCAGTCGCGCAACATCGCCGACGCCCGCATCTACGGCGCCGAACTGAAGGCCGGCGTCGACTTCGGCCAGATCAGCCCGAGCCTGCAGGGCTGGGCACTGCGCAGTGCGGTGGCGTGGTCGCGTGGCGACAACAAGACCGAGGATGTACCGCTGGATTCGGTCGACCCGCTGCGTGGCACCGTCGGCCTGATGTATGACACCGACACCTGGGGCGTGGAACTGGCCGGCACCTTCGTCAAGCGCAAGGACCGCGTCGCTTCGGCCACGGTGTACCGCCCGGCCGGCTACGGTGTGGCCGACCTGATGGCGCACTGGAACTTCGCCCCGGGCGCCACCTTCAACGTCGGCGTGTTCAACCTGGGCGACAAGCGCTACATCGATTGGTCCAACGTCGGGTCGACGCTGTCGCCGACCAGCCGCGTGCTGGACCGCTATACCAGCCCTGGCCGCACCCTGTCGGCCAGCCTTGCCGTGTCCTGGTGATCCCATGAGCCGAGCCCTGTCCGCCCGTCGTCTGCCGTCCATCCTGCCGCACCCTGCGCAGCAGGCCTGGCCCACGCCGGCGCAGCTGGCAGCGCTGGGCACCGTGTTGTGCCTGTACCACGCCGACGGCAGCGAACTGGGTGGCTGGCACCAGGCGGTGCGCGTACATGCCTGCCAGGGCGTGGACAGCGAGGGGCTGCGCGAAAGCCTGTGCTTCCTCGATGGCCGTGGCCGCTGCGTGTGGCGGCTGTACCTGCTGCCGGACAGCGATTTCCTGGCCTGGGACCGGCTGGTCGCATCGCTGCCACCGGGCCCGGAGCACGACAGCGATGGCAGCGTGGGCGAACGCCTGTGGCGGCGCCTGGCCGGTCATCTGGGCGGGCAGCGCTGGCGCCTGTGCGCACTGCGCCTGCACGCTGCCGACGAGGGCCGCACGCTGGCCGCGAGCCTGTCCACGTTGTCGTCACTGGGCGCGGCCACGGCACGCCGCATCGCACGCATGGAAGGTGCCGAGGGTGAACTGGCGATCGACGACTGCTGCTGCGCCGATGCGGCGCGGCGCCCGGCGCCACGCGTCCCCGGCGATCTGCCGCTGATCCGCCTGTGATCCCTCTTTGATGGAACGCCCGACGGCCACGGATGGCCTCTCAACGAACCTGCAACCCCGAAGGAAGACCCCGATGAAGTTCCAGACAGCCAGCG
Organism: Stenotrophomonas sp. GSD10; assembly: GCF_056172695.1. Classification (NCBI taxonomy): domain Bacteria; kingdom Pseudomonadati; phylum Pseudomonadota; class Gammaproteobacteria; order Lysobacterales; family Lysobacteraceae; genus Stenotrophomonas; species Stenotrophomonas sp. GSD10. Next base: position 402,330 of record NZ_JAOCMC010000002.1, read on the forward strand.
CCCTGCTGTTGCTCGCCGCCAGCGGCGTGGCCAGCGCGCAGCCCTCCGACATCGCCCGCGACCATGACAGCATCCTGGCCATGCAGGGCGAGTACACCGTCGATTTCGCCTTCGACGAAACCGTGCTGCTGAAGCCGGGCTACGAGCGTGCGCCGGCGATGCGCAGCGGCGGCAACGAAGTGGTCATCGTGGTCGAGGACACTCCGAAGCGCATCGTGCTGCAGCACCTGCTGCTGGACGAGAAGAGCGGCCACATCACCAAGCACTGGCGCCAGGACTGGGTGTACGAAGCGCCCAACCGTTTCGAGTTCAGCGCCGACCAGACCTGGCAGGTGCGCAGCATTCCGGCCGCCGTGAACCAGGGCGCCTGGACCCAGTGCGTGTACGAAGTGAGCGATGCCCCGCGCTACTGCGGCACCGGCAAATGGAGCTACACCAACAACGTGCCGAGCTGGACCAGCGACCTGAGCTGGCGTCCGCTGCCGCGTCGTGAGTACACCAAGCGCAGCGACTACAACGCGCTGGCCGTGATCAACCGCCACACGCTGACCCCGAACGGCTGGACCCACGAACAGTTCAACACCAAGGTGCAGCGCAACGCCGATGGCAGCCAGGTGGAGATCGCCCGCGAGTTCGGTTTCAACGACTACGTGAAGACCACCGAGATCGACTTCACGCCGGCGCGCAACTACTGGAAGGCCACCGCCGGCTACTGGGCCAAGGTGCGCCAGCGCTGGGACGGCTTCCTCGGCCAGGCCCCGGGCGTGCACCTGAAGACCAAGATCGACGGCATGGCGATGATCATTCCGCTGTTCACCCAGGCCGAAGAGATCCAGGCCGGCAAGAAGGTGAAGGACACGCAGATCGACGCGGTGTTCGCCGAGTTTGTCGAAAAGGCGCCAAAGGAAGGTTGATCGGCACCGCATCCACGCCATGCGTGGATGCCTTCATTCCTTGAACATCAAGAACGCCGCCGCCACGATCAACCCGAACGCCGCATAGTGGTTCCACTTCAGCGGCTGGCCCAGGTAGAACGCGGAGAACACCGCGAACACCAGCAGCGTGATCACCTCCTGCATGCCTTTCAGCTGCGGCGCCGAATACACCGCGCTGCCCAGCCGGTTACCCGGCACCTGCAGGCAGTACTCGAAGAAGGCGATGCCCCAGCTGACCAGGATCACCGTCATCAGCGGTGCGCTCTTGTACTTCAGGTGGCCGTACCAGGCGAAGGTCATGAAGATGTTGCTGCCCAGCAGCAGCAACACCGGGTACAGGTAGGCGGCGAACGACGTGCCAGGCATCCGGGCGATCTCATGGGGTGGGGCGCGCAGCATAGCTGCTGCCCCACCCGCAGCGTGTCACGACCGCGTCAGGCTTCGCGCAGGGCCAGCGCCGGCGGCGTGTGCAGGATGCGGCGGGTGCCCCACCAGCCGGCCAGCAGGCTCAGCCCGATACCGGCCAGCCCGCCCAGCAGCAGGCCCGGCCACGGCGGCAGCAGCGGCAGCTCGAACACCTTCTGCGAAACCACCACACCGATGGCCGCGGCCGCGCCCACCGCAAGCAACGCGGCCAGCGTGCCGAGCGCACCGAACTCGACCAGCACCGCGCCACGCAGCTGGCGCCGGGTCGCGCCCAGCGTGCGCAGCACCGCGCTGTCATACCGCCGCTCGCCGGCGGTGGCCTGCAGCGCTGCCAGCAGCACCAGCACGCCGGCCAGCAGGCTGAACACCATCACCAGCTGCACCGCCTGCGCCACCCGCTCCATCACATCGCGCACCTGCGAGATCACCGCATCCACATCCAGCAGCGACAGGTTCGGCTGCGCGCGCACCAGCTCGCCCAGCCCGGCGGCCTTGCCGGCCGGCAGGTGGAACGCCGACAGCAGGTTGTGCGGGGTGTCACCCACCGCATTGGGGTTCAACAGCACGAAGAAGTTGGGCCGGAAGGTGTTCCAGTCCGCCTTGCGTACGCTGGTGACGGTGAATTCGCGCTCCTGCTCGCCCACCGCAATGCTGATGCGGTCGCCGGGGTACACGCCGTAGCGCTTGGCCCAGCCGATCTCCACCGAGGCTTCCGGTGCGGTGCTGTCGGCCTTCCAGAACGTGCCATTGACCAGCGTGTTGGCCGGCGGGAAGGTGCTGCGCCAGCTGAAGTTCAACGGCCGGTTCTCATCATCGTCGTCGCGCTGGCCTTCGCCCTGATCCGCTTGGCCGCTCTGTTCCGGCGTGCGGTCCACCCGCAGCGGCGGCTTGCCGTTGATCGCGATCAGGCGCCCGGTGGCCATCGGTTCGATGCTGGCGTCGTTGGCGCCGAGCCCGCGCAGCGTGGCCAGTACGTCCTGGCGCTGTTCGGGCTGGATGTTGATCAGGAAGTAGTTCGGTGTATCGGCCGGCAGTCGCTCGCGCCACTGTTGCAGCAGGCCGGGTCCGGTCACCGCCAGCAGCAGCAGCGCACACAGCGACAACGACAGCCCGACCAGCTGCATCACCGCCAGCAGCCGGCGCCGGGTCAGTGCGGCCAGACCCAGCCGCCAGTTGCCGTGCAGGCGGTGCTGCAGGCCGCGCAGCAGCTGCAGCAGCACGAAGCCGACCGCGCCGGCCGCCACCGCCAGCGCGGCCAGGCCGCCCAGCACCCACAGCGCCAGTTTCAGGTCACCGGTGACCTGCACCGCCAGCAGCAGGCTGGCGCCCAGCGCGGCCACGTAGGCCAGCAGCGAGGCCGGCGGCAGCGCGGCGAAGGAGCGGTTGAGCACGCGCATCGGCGGCACCCCGCGCAGGCGCAGCAGCGGCGGCAGGCCGAAGCCGAACAGCAGCAACAGGCCGATGCCCGCGCCGGTCAGTGCCGGCATCGCTTCGGGCAGCGGCAGGCGCTGCGGCACCAGGCTGCCCAGCACCTGCACCAGGCCTTCCTGCGCGGCCATGCCAAGGCCGATGCCGAGCGCGCAGGCCGGTACCGCCAGCATCAGCAGCTGCAGCGCCAGGCCAAGCAGGACGTCGCGCTGGCGTGCGCCCAGGCAGCGCAGCACCGCCACCTGGTCGATGCGGCGCAGGGCGAAGCGGTTGGCCGCCAGTGCGGTTGCCACGCCGGCCAGCAGCACCGCCAGCAGCGCACTCAGGCCGAGGAAGCGGCCGGCCAGGTCGAAGGCCTGGCGCACGCCGCGCTGGGTGTCGTCCACACTCAGCAGGCGCTGGCCCTTCACCTGTGGCAGCAGCCACTGGCGCAGCACGGCAACCTGGTCGGCCGGACCGGCGAACATCAGGCGATAGTTGACCCGGCTGCCGGGGCCGAGCAGCCCGGTGCCTTCCACATCGGCGCGGTTGACCAGCAGGGTGGGCGAGAGCGTCAGCAGATCGCCGCCGGTGTCCGGCTCGGCCTCGATGATGCCGGCGATACGCAGCGTGCCGCTGCCGAATTCGAGGTCATCGCCGGCCTTCAGCCCCAGCCCCTGCAGCAGGCGCGGGTCGGCATAGGCCTGGCCCTGCGGCGGCATGCCAGCGTTGTCGATCAGCGCACCGCCGGGTGTGGCGCGCACCCGCAGCGTGCCCCGCAATGGGTAGCCGGCCTGCACCGCCTTGATGCTGGCCATCTGGCTGGCATCGCCCTGGAACAGCACACTGCCGAAACTGGCGATGCGGGTGTGTGCCAAGCCACGGCGCTGCGCTTCTTCGGCGAAGGCCGCCGCCGGATCGGTGCGGCCGGCAATGCCGAGGTCGCCGCCGAGCATCTCCGCTGCGCTGCCGGTCAGCGCCAGGTTGACCCGGTTCACCAGCGTGCCGACCGCGGTCATCACCGCCACGCCCAGCACCAGCGCGGCGAACACGGTCAGCAGGTCGCCGGCCAGGGCTTCGCGACGCAGCGCGCGCCACGCATGCCGCAGCAGGTTCATGCCTGGGCCCCGTGTTCGACCGGCAGCAGGCGGCCGTTGTCGATGCGGTGGATGTACTGGCAGCGCTGGGCCAGGCGCAGGTCATGGGTGACCAGCACCAGCGTGGTGCCGCTGCCGGCATTGAGTTCGAACAGCAGGTCGCTGATGTGCTGGCCGGTGGCGTGGTCCAGCGAGCCGGTCGGTTCGTCGGCAAACAGGATGTGCGGGCGGGTGACGAAGGCGCGTGCCAGTGCCACCCGCTGCTGCTCGCCACCGGACAACTGGCGCGGATAGTGGCGGGCGCGGTGGGACAGGCCGACCTGGGCCAGCACCTCATCGACCCGCGCGCGGTCCTCGCGGCCGGCCAGTTCCAGTGGCAGCGCGACGTTCTCGGCGGCGGTCAGCGCCGGCAGCAGGTGGAAGCTCTGGAACACGAAGCCGACGGTGCGCGCGCGCAGCTGCGCCCGCGCTTCTTCATCCAGGCTGCCCAGATCCTGCCCGGCCACCGCGATGCGGCCACGGCTGGGCAGGTCCAGCCCGGCCAGCAGGCCGAGCAGGGTGGTCTTGCCGGAACCTGAAGCGCCGACGATGGCCACGCTGGTGCCTTCATGGACGGTCAGGGTGATGTTGTCCAGTATGTGGACTTCACCCTCCGGGCCCTGCACGGATTTGCCGACCTGGTCGACGGCGATGGCGACGGACGCGCTGCGGGGGGACAGGCTGTCGATGAGGAGACTCCAATGCGCAAGACGGGATGGAGCCGGCGAGCCGGCGCGATGATGGTGCTGCTGCTAGCGTTGCTGCTGTTGCCCGGGCTGGCCTGTGCCAAAGGTCCGGCCGGTACCGTGCTGGTGCTCGGCGACAGCCTCAGTGCTGCCCACAATATCCCCGCCGATGCCGGTTGGGTCAGCCTGCTGGACAAGCGGGTCAGGCAGCAGTCGAAAACCCCGCCGCGCATCGTCAATGCCAGCATGAGCGGGGAAACCACCGCCGGTGCGCTGACCCGCCTGCCGGGCCTGCTGGCGAAGGAGAAGCCGAGCGTGGTGGTGATCGCGCTGGGCGGCAACGACGCGCTGCGCGGGCTGACCCCGCTGCAGGTGCAGGCGAACCTGGAAAAGATGGTGCAGGCCAGCCAGAAGGCCGGGGCCAAGGTGCTGCTGCTGGGCATCGACGTGCCGCCCAACTATGGCCCGGCCTACCGCCAGCGCCTGGCCGCGGTCTATCGCGCGCTGTCCACGCAGTACAAGGTGCCGCTGCTGCCGTTCCTGCTCGAAGGCGTGGCGCTGCAACCGGGCATGATGCAGGCCGACGGCCTGCACCCTACGGCACAGGCGCAGCCGAGGGTGCTGGACAACGTCTGGCCGTTGCTCAGGCCGCTGCTCTGAACTGTTTGTTTTCCTCTTGACGGAACTTCACATCACGTCCACCGTCGATGCGGCATGTTTCACAAAGCTGAAGTTAGAGGGAATCACATGCGTCAGACGAAGGAGACCTCCGGCTTGGTGCTGGTGGTCGAAGACAACCGCAACATCTCCGAGATGATCGGGGAATACCTGGAAGGTCGCGGCTTCGAAGTCGACTATGCACAGGACGGCCTGGATGGCTACCGCCTTGCGGCGGAAAACAGCTATGACGTCGTGGTGCTCGACTTGATGTTGCCGCGCCTGGATGGCATCGAAGTGTGCCGTCGCCTGCGCAACGATGCGCGCAAGTCCACCCCGGTGCTGATGCTCACCGCACGCGACACGCTGGACGACAAACTCACCGGCCTCGGTTTCGGTGCCGATGACTACCTGACCAAGCCGTTCGCGATCCAGGAACTGGAAGCCCGCCTGCGCGCGCTGATCCGCCGCGAACGTCGCCAGGTCGGTTCGGAAGTACTCAAGGTCGCCGACCTGGTGCTCGATCCGGTCAGCATGCGTGCCACCCGTGCCGGTACCGAGCTGCAGCTGTCGCCGATCGGCCTGCGCCTGCTGACCATCCTGATGCGCGAATCGCCGCGCGTGGTCACCCGCCAGGAAATCGAACGCGAGATCTGGGGCAATGGCCTGCCCGATTCGGACACCCTGCGCAGCCATCTGTACAACCTGCGCAAGATCATCGACAAGCCGTTCGACCGTCCGCTGCTGCACACCGTGCAGAGTGCCGGTTACCGCATTGCCGACATCGCCCAGCCGATGGCCTGAGCGGAGCCCGCGCCGGTGCAGATGCAGGCACGGCCGGGCAACGGCCCAGCAGGATCAGGCCGATGAGCCGCCGGCAGCGCCGGCGGTCATCTGTCGTGCACGACTACGGCGCGGTGCGCTGCCTATAATCGCAGCGCTCTGACCGGGACTCCGTAATGCCGCACGGCCTGCCGCGCAAGATCCGTATCGCTTTCATCCTGCAGGCAGTGCTGGCCAGCCTGGGCATCCTGCTGGGTGCCTGGCTGGTATCGCTGGTGATCAAGCACAGCCTGGTCGGCGCCGCCCTGCGCGAGGAGGCGGCGTACTACTGGACGCTGCACGACGCCTCGGCGGTGCAGCCACCGCCGAACACCCAGAACATCCGCGGCTATCTGCTGGAAAACGGGCAGTCGGCGCTGAGCCTGCCGGCCAACCTGCGCAACCTGGAACCGGGCTTCCACGAGCTGCCCAAGGACGACCAGCTGGTGCTGGTGGATGTACGCCCCGCCGGCCGCCTGTACCTGGTGTTCCTGCGTTCGCGCGCGGAGATGCTGGCGTTCTGGTTCGGCATCGTGCCGGTGCTGTTGACCCTGCTGGCGGTGTATGGCGCCAGCTGGGTGACCTATCGCGCGTCCAAGCGCCTGGTATCGCCGGTGAACTGGCTGGCACGGCGGGTGTCGCGCTGGGACCCGGGTCACCCGGAGGCGGCCGATCTGGAGCCGAACAAGCTGCCCGCCGACATGCAGGGCGAGACCCGTCAGCTGGCCGCCGCACTGCATTCGCTGGCCAACCGGGTCAGCGCGCATGTGGCGCGTGAACGCAACTTCACCCGCGATGCCAGCCACGAACTGCGCACGCCGCTGACCGTCATCCGCGTGGCCAGCGACATGGCGCTGGGCGATGAGACCCTGGAGCCGCGCCTGCGCCGCAGCCTGCAGCGCATCCAGCGCGCCGGGCGCGACATGGAAGCGGTGATTGACGCGTTCCTGATCCTGGCCCGCGAGGCCGATGTCGAGCCGCAGATCGAACTGTTCGACGTCAACGACATCGTCCGCTACGAAGTGGACAACGCCAACGAGCTGCTGGGCAGCCGTCCGCTGTCGGTGCACCTGCACAGTGATGGCCCGGTGCAGCTGCATGCGCCGCCGCGGGTGCTGCAGGTGGTGGTCAGCAATCTGGTGCGCAATGCCTGCAGCTACACCGACGAAGGGCGCATCGACGTGTCCGTGCATAACGATCGGGTGGTGGTGCGCGATACCGGCATCGGCATGTCGGCCGAGGCACTGGCGCGGGCGTTCGAGCCGTTCTACCGCGCCGAGCCGAGCCGCCCGCAGGGCACCGGCCTGGGCCTGTCGATCGTGCGCCGGCTGTGCGACCGCTTCGGCTGGAAGGTCAGCCTGAGCAGCGAACCGGGGCAGGGCACCGAAGCCACGGTGATCTTCCGCTGACGCGGCACCTGCCGCCTCGGTAGATGCCGACCTTGGTCGGCGCGTTCAACAGGATTCACGCCGGTGCCCTATGCCAACCAAGGTTGGCATCTACCGGAGCGCGTGCGCGTGGCAACCTCCGGCACACGCCTACCTCAGTTGCAGTTGACCTTCGGCGCCAGCGCCTGGGTCCAGATCGCATAGCCGGCCGGGGTCATGTGCAGCATGTCCTCGCGGAACAGCTTCGGATCCGGCTGGCCGTCGGTACCGAGCATCGGCGTGTAGATGTCGGTGTAGCCGGTATTGGGCAGTCTGGCCAAGGCGGCCTTGATCAGCGTGTTGGCCTGGTTGATCGCCGGCAGCAGGTGCGCACGCGATGGGCTCGGCTTGATCGACAGGTACTCCACCGTGGTCTTCGGCAGGTAGCGATGCACGCGCTGCACGAAGGCGACCACGTCGTCGCGCACCTGGGTCGCGCTGCGGCCGCTGTTGAGGTCGTTGTCACCGGCGTAGAAGAACACCTTGCACGGTGCATACGGCACTACGATGCGGTCGGCATACCAGGTACTGTCGCGCACTTCCGAACCGCCGAAGCCGCGATTGAACACCGGCTGGCCGGGGAAGTCGGTGGCCAGGCTCTCCCAGTAGCGGATGGAGGAGCTGCCGATGAACTCGATGCCGCCGCGCGGTGGCGGGTTGGCGCGGTCAGCGCGGGCGAAACGGGCCATGTCGTCGGCCCAGGCCACGTTGGAGACCTGTTCGGGCACATGCGGTGCCGAGGGAGGGCTCAGGGCCTGCGCCAACGGTGCGGCGCTCAGCAGGCCCAGCATCAGCAGGCAGGTAGGGCGGCGGGACATCAGGTGCTCCAGCAGGCGGGGACCCCATCTTAGAAGGGCGCGGCGATGCGGTGCTTGCCTCTGGCAGGCCATTCGCCGGGGCGATCCAGGGTATGGCGGCTGGCCTTGTGGCAAAATGGCGTCCATCTGCCTATTCCTGTGCACCCATGATTCCCTGCCGTGCGTCTGAGCGGTCGCTGCGCCGCGCCCCTGTTGCTGGATGCTTCGCCCGTGGCTGACCACTTCGGCCACATGCCCCGGGGCCCGCGTCGCATCTTCCAGGCCGCCCGCTGGTCCTGGCAGGGCCTGCGTGCCGCCTGGCTGCACGAGTCCTCGTTCCGGCTCGAGGTCTACCTGCTGGTGCTGTTGACCCCGCTCGCGATCTGGCTGGGCCAGACCCCGGTGGAGCGCGCGCTGCTGATCGGCTCGATGCTGCTGGTGCTGGCGATGGAGCTGGCCAACTCGGCCATCGAGGCGGTGATCGAACGCTATGGCAGCGAGATCCACGAGCTGGCCGGCCGCGCCAAGGACATGGGCTCGGCGGCGGTGTTCGTGCTGATGATGAACGTGCTGCTGTGCTGGGCCCTGGTCGTGGTTCCGCACGCGCTGGCCGGAACCTACGGCTGAAACCCCATTCCCCCACTGCCTTGAAGAGATTCCATGTCCTTTGAGTTCCTCGCCGACCCCAACGCCTGGGTGACCCTGTTCACCCTCAGCGCGCTGGAAATCGTGCTCGGCATCGACAACCTGGTGTTCATTTCCATCGCGGTCAGCAAGCTGCCCGAAGAGCGCCGTCCGTTCGCACGCAAGCTCGGCATCGCCGTGGCGTGCATCACCCGCATCGCGCTGCTGGTGTCGCTGGCCTACCTGGCACACATGTCGGCCAACCTGTTCACCGTGGCCGGCATGGGCATCTCCATCCGCGACCTGGTGCTGATCGTCGGTGGCCTGTTCCTGATCATCAAGGGCTACATGGAGATCAAGGAGCTGATCACCGGTGGCGAAGACGAGAACCCGGCCACCAGCAAGGCGTCGGGCGTATTCGGCATGGTCATCCTGCAGATCGCCATCATCGACATCGTGTTCTCGCTGGACTCGGTGATCACCGCCGTCGGCATCGCCGACCACATTCCGGTGATGGTCGCCGCCATCCTGCTGTCGGTGCTGGTGATGCTGCTGGCCGCCAACCCGCTGGGCCGCTTCATCGATGCCAACCCGACCGTGAAGATGCTGGCGCTGGCCTTCATCCTGCTGATCGGTGCGGTGCTGATCCTGGACGGTCTGGACGTGCACGTGCCCAAGCCCTACATCTACGCCGCGATGGGCTTCTCGGTGCTGGTGGAGTGGCTGAACCTGCTGATGCGCCGCCGCGCACGCGAACACCACGTGCCGGGTGCCGGCGACTGGTAATCGCATGACCCCGAACCCCCGGCCAACGCCGGGGGTTCTGCGTTCTGCCTTGTAGAGCCGAGCCCACGCTCGGCTGCTTTTGCCGCGGTGTACGGCAGCCGAGCGTGGGCTTGGCTCTACAGGGATGGGTGCAGCGGCCACTTGTGAACGCGGATCAACAGTGTTTTCCCGGGGCGAGGCTTAATCGCCCGCAGCAAAGCGCGCAGGCTACGCACCTGCCCGTTTCCGCCCCCAGGAACCCCCATGAACTCCCGAGCCGCCCTGCTGGCCCTCGCCGTCGGCGCTTTCGCCATCGGCACCACTGAATTCGCACCGATGGGCCTGCTGCCGGTCATCGCCGACGGCGTCGGCGTCGGCATTCCCACCGCCGGCATGCTGATCACCGCCTATGCCGTGGGCGTGATGCTGGGCGCCCCGGTGATGACCCTGCTGATGGGGCGCTTCGGCAAGCGCACCGCGCTGATGCTGCTGATGTCGATCTTCGTGGTCGGCAACCTGCTGTCCGCGCTGGCGCCGAACTACGGCCTGCTGCTGTTGTCGCGGCTGGTCACCAGCCTCAACCACGGTGCCTTCTTCGGCATCGGCGCGGTGGTCGCCGCCAGCCTGGTACCGAAGGAAAAGCAGGCCGCTGCCGTGGCCACCATGTTCATGGGCCTGACCATCGCCAACATCGGTGGCGTGCCGCTGGCCACCTGGGTGGGCCAGCAGCTGGGCTGGCGCCTGTCCTTTGCCGGCACGGCGGTGCTGGGCCTGATCGCGATCACCGCGCTGGGGCTGGCCCTTCCGGCCTCGGCGCCGGGCCCGCGCCCGGACGTGCGCCGCGAGTTGAAGGCCATTGCGCAGCCGCAGGTGCTGCTGGCGATGGCCACCACGGTGCTGGGTGCGGGCGCGATGTTCACCCTCTACACCTACGTGGCGCCGGTGCTGACCGAACTGACCGGCGCCTCCAATGCCTTCATTGCGATGTCGCTGGCGCTGATCGGCATCGGTTTCACCTTCGGCAACGGTATCGGTGGCCGCATGGCCGACTGGTCGCTGGATGGCGCCACCCGCATCCTGCTGGCGGTCCTGGCCGTGCTGATGTTCGTGCTGCCGTTGGCCTTCATGAGCCACGCCACCGCCGCGGTGGGTGTGTTGCTGTTCGGTGCGGCGACCTTCGCCATCGTGCCGCCGCTGCAGATCCGGGTGATGCAGGCGGCCAGCGAAGCGCCGGGCCTGGCCTCGTCGATCAACGTGGGTGCGTTCAACCTGGGCAATGCGCTGGGGGCTGCGCTGGGGGGCGGTGATCAGCCTGGGCCTGGGCTACGCCGCGATTCCGGTGGCCGGTGGCCTGCTGGCGGCTGCCGCGCTGGTGTTGGCGTGGTGGGGGCGGGTGCGTTCCCCGGTGGCCGAAGCCTGCTGAGGGGTGGGTTCCGGCAGGGCTTGCAGCCCTGCACCCGCCTTGGATCAACGTCAACATCAAGAGCGGGTGTGCTGAGGGATGGCGGGGTGGGTCCGGTGTCAGGGGACGGCGCAAGTACGTCCATGTAGCCTCGGTCGCGCCATCCATGGCGCTCACGCCCCTGCCACCGGACCCACCCCGCCTTCGACAGTTTCCTGCGGTCTGTCGGAACGGCATCCCGCTTGGGTGCGTGTCGACCTCCCGCTCTGGTAGGTGTCGACCTTGGTCGACACGAATGCCTGAAGCATGGGCTTTTGCTTCTGCTCTTTCTTTTGATCTTCCCGCGGTGCGCAGGAAACCGTATGAGGCCGGGCGGGTGGGCATGGTGGGGGTATCCGCGCCATGGATGGCGCGGTTAAGCCTCCATGGACGGATTCACGGCGTCCCTCGCCATGCCCACCCGCCCTGACTACCCCGGCCATCCATGAGCACCACCACCGCGGAGGGGCAGCGCCCGATGGCCGACACTTTCCACACGCTCATTAACACCGGCCATGGCATGCTCGGCGCCAAGCCCACCCGGAACCTCCGCCATGCGCCTGTTCACCCGTGTCCTGCCCCTGATGCTGCTGGCCTCCCTGTTGTCCGGCTGTGGCTACAACGCGATCCAGCAGAAGGATGAAGCGGTCAAGGCCAGCTGGTCCGAAGTGCTCAACCAGTACAAGCGGCGCGCCGATCTGGTGCCCAACCTGGTGCAGACCGTGAAGGGCTTCGCCAGCCAGGAAGAGCGCGTGCTGACCGAAGTCACCAACGCCCGTTCGCGCGTCGGCCAGATCAACGTCAACGCCGATGACGAGGCTTCGCTCAAGCAGTTCCAGCAGGCCCAGGGCGAACTCGGCAGTGCGCTGTCGCGGCTGCTGGTGGTCACCGAGAACTACCCGGTGCTGAAGTCGGACCAGAACTTCCGCGACCTGCAGGCGCAGCTGGAAGGCACCGAAAACCGCATTACGGTGGCTCGTGGCCGCTACATCCAGCAGGTGCAGGACTACAACACCTACATCCGCTCGTTCCCGCAGGTGATCACCGCCAAGATCTTCGGCTACAAGACCAAGCCGAACTTCACCGTGGAAAACGAAGCGCAGATCTCCAACGCGCCGGCGGTCGATTTCGGCAACGCACCGCAGCAGCAGCCGGCCCCGCAGCCGGGTCACTGACCCATGCGCCTGACCACTGCGCTGCTGGCCCTGCTGCTGTGGCTGCCGCTGGCGTCGCAGGCGCAGCAGCTGGCGCCGATTCCGGCGCTGGATTCGCCGGTGGTCGATACCACCGGCACGCTCGATGCCACGCAGAAGCAGGCGCTGGTACAGCAGGCGCTGGACCTCCAGCAGCGCAAGGGCAGCCAGCTGCAGGTGCTGGTGATACCCACGACCCAACCGGAAGACATCGCGCAGTACACCACGCGTGTCTTCGACCAGTGGCAGATCGGCCGCAAGGGCGTGGATGACGGTGTGCTGCTGGTGGTGGCCAAGGACGACCGGCGCGTGCGCATCGAACCGGGCTACGGCCTGGAAGGGGCGATCCCCGACGCCATCGCCAACCGCGTCATCCAGGAATATCTGGTGCCGCGTTTCCGCGCCGGCGACTACGCCGGTGGCATCACCGATGCCACTGCGGTGCTGGTGAAGATCGTCGAGGGTGAAGCACTGCCTGCGCCGGTCAGCAGCCAGCGTGGCCGCGAGCCCGAGGGTGGCGGCGATACCTGGTTCCTGGCGCTGTTCATCGGCGTGTTCGCCGGCAGCATCCTGCGCGGCGTGTTCTCGCGCGTACCGCGACCGCTGCGTGGCCTGCTGGGCGGTGCCGGTGCAGCACTGGCGGCGTTCCTGTTCACCTCAACCCTGCTGGCCAGTGGCCTGGCGGGCATCGTGGGCCTGATTGTGGCGATGCTCTCCGGCCACCCGGGCCGCTTTGCCGGTGGCGGCGGCTGGGGCGGGGGCAGCTGGGGCGGCGGAGGCGGCTTCGGCGGAGGGGGTGGATTCGGTAGCGGCGGTGGCTGGGGCGGCGGCGGTGGCCGTTCCGGCGGCGGCGGTGCTTCGGGAGGCTGGTGATGATCCAACGTCTGTGTCGCCATGTGTTCTCGCCCTCGGTACGGCGGGCGTTCCCGCCGGCCACGCTGCAGGCGATCACCGAGGCCATCGCCGCCGGTGAGCAGCGCCATGGCGGGCAGGTGATGTTCGCGGTGGAGGCCGACCTGCCGCTGGACGCGCTGTGGCAGCGGGTCACCCCGCGCCAGGCCGCCGAGCAGGCGTTCGCCCGACTGCGCACCTGGGATACCGCCCATAACAATGGCGTGCTGATCTACCTGCTGCTGGCCGACCACGCCATCGAGATCGTGGCCGACCGTGGCCTGCACGGACGGGTCAGCCCGGCGCAATGGCAGCGGGTCTGCACCCATCTGCGCGAGGGCCTGCGCGGTGCCAATCCGGTGGCGGCGCTGCAGGGGGCCATCGATGAGGTGTCGAGCCTGATTGAAGGGCACTTTCCGGCCGCGGCGCGGTCCGAGGATGACGCGTTGCCGGACACCCCGCAGATCCTGGGCTGAACCCCGTTCTGCGATGTGTGGGCCGACCCGTGCCGATGCCGGCCCGGGGCCGGGCCGGGACGCTAAAATGTCCGTACTCCTGCCAGGCGTCTTCCATGATCTATTTCCACGACATCGACCCCATCGCCCTCTCGCTGGGGCCGATCAAGGTGCATTGGTACGGCATCATGTACCTGCTGGGCTTTACTGCGGCCTGGCTGCTGGGCCGTAAGCGCATTGCCGACGGGCGCCTGCCGGGGGTCGATGCCAATGGCTTCTCCGACCTGCTGTTCTACGCCATGCTGGGCGTGGTGCTGGGCGGGCGCATCGGCTACATGCTGTTCTACGCGCTGGGCGATTTCCTGCACAACCCGCTGCTGCTGTTCAAGGTGTGGGATGGCGGCATGAGCTTCCACGGCGGCCTGCTGGGCGTGCTCGGTGCCTGCTGGTGGTGGTCGCGCAAGCACAAGCTGCATTTCTTCGACACCATGGATTTCATGGCGCCGCTGGTGCCGCTGGGCCTGGGCTTCGGCCGCATCGGCAACTTCATCGGCGCCGAGCTGTGGGGCAAGTACACCGATGGCACGTGGGGCGTGGTGTTCCCGTCCGGCCTGCCGGCGCCGCTGAACCAGCTCGATCACGCGACGCTGCAGGCGCAGTTCGCCAGCGGCGGGCTGAACCCGTTCGCCCGTCATCCCTCGCAGCTGTATGAAGCCTTCCTGGAAGGCCTGGTGATGTTCGTGGTGCTGTGGGCGGTGTCGGCCAAGCCGCGCCATCGCTACCTCGTCGGTGGCCTGTTCGCGCTGATGTACGGCCTGTTCCGCTTCGCGGTGGAGTTCGTGCGCATGCCCGACAACGGTGTCTACGTCGCGTTCGACTGGCTGACCCGGGGCCAGATCCTGAGCCTGCCGCTGATCGCCTTCGGCCTGGTGCTGCTGGTGATGTCGCGCCGTGCGCCGGTGTTGCAGCCGCAGCCGCAGCCGCCGGTGGCCGCCGAGGGCAAGGCATGAAGCCCTACCTGGACCTGCTCTCGCATGTGCTCGAACACGGCGCGGAGAAGAGTGATCGCACCGGCACCGGCACCCGCAGCGTGTTCGGCTGGCAGATGCGCTTCATCCTCAACGAAGGCTTCCCGCTGGTCACCACCAAGAAGCTGCACCTGCGCTCGATCATCCACGAGCTGCTGTGGTTCCTGAAGGGCGACACCAACATCGGCTACCTGAAGGACAACCAGGTGCGGATCTGGGACGAGTGGGCCGACGCCAACGGCGATCTCGGCCCGGTGTACGGCAAGCAGTGGCGCAGCTGGGCCACTGCCGATGGCGGCGCGATCGACCAGATGCAGTGGCTGGTGGACGAGATCAAGCGCAACCCCGATTCGCGGCGGCTGGTGGTCAGCGCCTGGAACGTGGGCGAGCTTTCGCAGATGGCGCTGATGCCGTGCCACAACCTGTTCCAGTTCTATGTGGTGGACGGCAAGCTCAGCTGCCAGCTGTACCAGCGCAGCGGCGACATCTTCCTCGGCGTGCCGTTCAACATCGCCAGCTACGCGCTGCTCACCCACATGGTGGCGCAGGCCACCGGCCTGGGTGTCGGCGACTTCGTGCATACGCTGGGCGATGCGCACCTGTATTCGAATCACTTCGAGCAGGCGCGCGAGCAGCTGTCGCGCGAACCGCGCGCACTGCCCAGGTTGTGGTTGAACCCCGAAGTGACCGATCTGTTCGGTTTCCAGTTCGACGACATCCGCATCGACGGCTACGACCCGCATCCGGCGATCAAGGCACCGGTGGCGGTGTGAGCGCGATGAAGCTGTCGATGATCGTGGCGCTGGACCGCAACCGTGGCATCGGCCAGGGCAATGCGATGCCCTGGCATCTGCCGGACGACTTCAAGCACTTCAAGGCGCTGACCCTGGGCAAGCCGATCTTGATGGGGCGCAAGACCGCCGAATCGATCGGGCGGGTGTTGCCGGGGCGGACCAACCTGGTGCTTACCCGCAGCGGCCAGGTGCCGTTCGAGGGCATGCGTGCGGTGGCGTCGCTGGAGGAGGCCAAGGCGATTGCCGAAGGCGAGGGCGCCAGTGAGCTGTGCATCATCGGCGGCGGCGAGATATTCCGCCAGCTGCTGGACCAGGCCAGCGACCTGTACCTGACCTGGGTCGATGCGGAGGTGCCGGCTGACACCCATTTCCCTGAAGTGGATGCGCAGGACTGGCAGGAAGTGAGCAGCGAGCCGCACCCGGCCGACGAGCGCCACGCCTACGCGTTCCGCTTCGCGCACTACACGCGCCGCTGAGGGCAACGCACGAGTAGAGTCGAGCTTGCTCGACTGCTCTTGGCGGATACACACGGCTTCGTCGAGCAAGCTCGACGCTACGAGGCCTGTACCGGCACCGTCGAGCAAGCTCGACGCTACGGCCCGGGCATCCGGTAATGGCCGATGATCGTGTGCTGGAACAACAGGTTCTCCTCGCGCGTGCCGCGCGCGATGTTGTGCAGCACCAGCGGCGTGCCATCGGCCAGTCGCCGGTCGGAGACGATGCCCACATGCAGCAGGCCGTTGCCGTTGAGCTTCCAGGCGACGATGTCGCCCGCCGCGTAGTCGGCGGCAGCGGCAGTGATCGGCTGCTGCCACCCCTGCCGCTCAAACCAGCGCATCAGGTTCGGCACACGTCGATGGTCGATGTTGCGGTCCGGCCGTGACAGGCCCCAGATCGCTGGATAGGCGCTGAAGTCGTCGCGCATGTCCTCATGCACGCGGGCCTGCAGGTCCAGGCCTTGGCTGCGCAGCGCTCGCACCACCACGTCGGTGCAGACCCCACGATCGGCCGGCACGTCGCCGCCGGGGTAGGCCAGCACCCGGTAGGCCGGGTCGTAGCGGGTGGTGACGCCGATCTGCGCACGCGCGGCGGCCACCAGTGGCGGCGATGCAGCCTGCTGCGCCGGGCGGCGGTCTTCGCTCTGCGCTGTGCCGGGGGAGGGAGGCGGAGCAGGCTGGCAGCCGCTGGCGATGGCCAGCGTCAGCAGCAGCACCGTCCCTGGTGCCCGGCCCGTGCGCATCATGCCTGCGGCGGGGCGCCGTTGTTGCCTGGGCCTGCGGAGCCACCGCCGCCACCGCCGCCACCGCCGCCACGCCGGCGACGACGACGCGGTCCACGGTTGCCCGGATTGGCCGTGGGCGTGTTGCCGCCGCCGTGATCCTTGCCCTGCGAAGCCGCCGCCGGCCGCTCGTGCGCCGGGCGCGCCGGCGGGCGGGCATTGGGCACCGGTGCCGGTACATCGCGGCCCGGCACCTGCACCACGCGCAGTTCATCGGTGTCCAGCTGCAGTGCGGTCAGCTTGCCGCCCCACACCGCGCCGGTATCGATGGCGTGCACGCCCTGGGTGATGGTCAGGCCCAGCGCCGACCAGTGGCCGCAGACGACCTTGAGGTCGCGCTCGACCCGTCCCGGTACTTCGAACCAGGGATACAGCCCCTGTTCCTGGGTGCCCGGCGTGCCCTTGTCCTCGATGCCGATACGCCCGCGCGGCGTGCAGTAACGCATGCGGGTGAGCACGTTGATGATCGCCCGCGAGCGGTCATAGCCGGACAGGTTCGGCGCCCAGCTCGGCTTGTCGCCGTACATGTTGCGGAACAGCTTGCGGTAGCCAGCGCCGTGCAGCTGCACTTCCACTTCGGCGGCATGCTTCTCGGCCATCTGCGTGGTCCACTTCGGCGCCAGGCCGGCATGCACCATCATCCAGCCCAGCTCACGGTCCACGTGCACCAGCTTCTGCAGGCGCAGCCAGTCCAGCAGTTCGTCGCGGTCTTCGGCCTGCACGATGCGCAGCAGGTCCGGATTGACCTTGCGCTGTTCCTCTTCGGTGCGTGCACCGACGGCCAGCAGCGAAAGATCATGATTGCCCAGCACCACCACGCTGTGCTCGCGCAGCGAGTGCACCAGCCGCAGCGTTTCCAGCGACTGGCCGCCACGGTTGACCAGATCGCCGCAGAACCACAGGGTGTCCTGCGCCGGGTCGAAGCGGATCTTCTCCAGCAATCGCTGGGTGACGTCATAGCAGCCCTGCAGGTCGCCGATCGCCCACACACTCATCGTTCGGCCTCCGTGTCAGTGCAGGGTACGCGGCACGGCCAGCACGAACGGTGCGACCGGCGCGGCGAATTCGGTGCCATCGTCAGCGACCATGTCGTAATGCCCCTGCATGGTGCCGTGATCGGTCCCCAGCATGACACCGGACGTGTAACGGAAGTCTTCACCGGGGCGCAGTCGCGGCTGCTCGCCGATCACGCCATCACCATCGACATGCTCGACGCGACCGTTGGCATCGGTGATGCGCCAGTGGCGTGCGACCAGGCGCGCGGCGACCTGCCCCTGGTTGTGGATGCGGATCGTGTAGGCGAACGCATAGCGGCCGTCTTCCGGCGCGGATTGATCGTCGAGGAAGCGCGGCGCGACTTCGACGGAGATGGCGTAAACGTCAGCGTCTTCCATACCGGCAGTGTAATCAGGAGGCATTGGCCAAAGCGATGAATTCGGCCACGTCCAGCTGTTCGGCGCGGGCATCGGGGCGCACGCCGGCGGCAACGAACTGCTCGGCGGAGACCACGTTGTTGAGCGCGTTGCGCAGGGTCTTGCGACGCTGCCCGAACGCGGCCTTGACCACCTCGGCGAAGCGCTTGTGGTCGTGGATGTTGATCGTGGCCGGGTCGCGCGGCACCAGCCGCACCACGGCCGAGTCGACCTTCGGCGGCGGCCGGAACGCGCCCGGCGGCACCACGAACAGCGAGGTCACCTGGCAGTACGCCTGCAGCATCACGCTGAGCCGGCCGTACACCTTGCTGCCCGGGCCGGCGGCCATGCGGTCGACCACTTCCTTCTGCAGCATGAAGTGCATGTCGCGGATCACCGCGGCGTGCTCCAGCGCATGGAACAGGATCGGCGAGGAGATGTTGTAGGGCAGGTTGCCGACCAGGCGGATCGGCTGGCCGGCGGCCAGCTCGGTGAAACCCACGCGCAGCACGTCGCGGTGGACGATGGTCAGCTCGCCCAGCGGCTCGGCGGCGGCGGTCAGCGGCGCGATCAGGTCGCGGTCGAACTCGATCACCGTCAGCTTCGGATGCACGCGCAGCAGCGGCAGCGTGATCGCGCCCTGGCCGGGGCCGATTTCAACCAGACGATCGCCTTCTTTCGGATTGACCGCCATCACGATCTTGTCGATGTAGTGGCGATCGGCCAGGAAATGCTGGCCAAGCTGCTTCTTGGCCGGGGCGGTAAACACCGGGCCGGAGGGGGAATGCGGGGAATTCATGCGCTCAGTGTACGTTGCCGCGCAAGCTGCGCACACAGCGCCGTCGCCGCCTGCAGGCTGGAGGGGTCGGCAATGCCGCGCCCGGCCAGGTCCAGGGCGGTGCCATGGTCCACCGCCACACGCGGGTAGGGCAGGCCCAGGGTCAGGTTCACGGCCTGCTCGAAGCCGGAATACTTCAGCACCGGCAGGCCCTGGTCGTGGTACATCGCCACCACGGTGTCGAAACCGGCCAGCTTGGCCGGCAGGAAGGCGGTATCGGCCGGCAGCGGGCCGATCAGCTCCATGCCTTCGGCGCGCAGGCGCTGCAGCAACGGGATGATCAGGTCCAGCTCCTCGCGGCCCAGGTGACCGTCTTCGCCGGCATGCGGGTTCAGGCCGAGCACGGCGATGCGCGGTGCCGGCAGGCCGAACTCGCGGCGCAGCGCGGCATGCACGGTGCGCAGGGTATGTTCCAGGCCGGGCGCGGTGATGGCATCGGCCACCTCGCGCAGCGGCAGGTGGGTGGTGGCCAGGGCCACGCGCACGATGCTGTTGGCCAGCATCATCACGACCTTCACCCCGGCCTGGTCGGCCAGCAGTTCGGTGGTGCCGCTGTAGGCGATGCCGCCGTCGTTGATGACCGCCTTGTGCACCGGGCCGGTCACCACGCCCTGCAGTTCACCGGACAGGCAGGCCTGGCCGGCGCCGAGCAGGGCGCCGATGACCGCGCCGGCATTGGCCGGGTCGGCCTGGCCGAAACGGCTGGGCACGGCATTGGCCACCACGCGCAGGCGCAGATCGCCGGGGACGCGGGCTTCGGCGTCTTCGGGCAGCAGTTGCAGGGGCAGGTTCAGCGCGGCAGCGGCCGCGCGCAGGGTGTCCGGGTCGGCGAAGGCCAGCAGCCGGCAATCTTCACGCGGCTGCTGGACAAGGCGGACACACAGTTCCGGGCCGATCCCGGCGGGCTCGCCCGGTACCAGCGCGAGCTCGGGGCGCATCGGTCAGGACTGCGGCGGCGTGGCGGTGTTTTCCGCGCGGTCGCCGCTGCGGAAGCTGACGTAGGCTTCGCCACGCAGTTCCTGCAGGAAACGGTTGTACTCGTCTTCCAGCTTGCGGCGGCCGATGGTCTCGCGGACCTGGGCGCGCTGGTTGTCAGTGGTCACGTCGGTCTGGCGGGTGGCCACGCGCTGCACGATGTGCCAACCGGCGTCGGTGCGGAACGGCTGGCTGACGCCACCGTCCTGCAGGCCACCCACCTGCTGGCCGAAGGCCGGACCGAACGCGTCGGCCGGGAACCAGCCCAGGTCACCGCCCTGGCCCTTGCTGTTGTTGTCCTCGGAGGACTCCTTGGCCACGGTCTGGAAGTCGGCACCGCCGGCGATGCGTGCACGCAGGGTGTCGATCTTGGCCTTGGCAGCGGCGTCGGTCTGGTTATCGTCCACGCGCACCAGGATATGGCGACCGTGATACTCGGTGACGGTGTGCTCGCCGGCAGCGGCTGCGCTGGCATCACGCACTTCCACCAGCTTCAGCAGCTGGAAGCCGCTGGGGCCACGGATCGGGCCGACCACGTCGCCGGCCTTCATCTTTTCCATCAGCTGGGCGAAGGCCTGCGGAATTTCATCCAGGCTGCGCCAGCCCAGGTCGCCTCCTTCCAGCGCGTTGGGGCTGTCCGAATAGCGCACGGCGGCGGCGTTGAAGTCCAGCTCGCCCTTGTCGAGCAGGGCCTTCACGCCGTCGGCCTTCTTCTGGCCGGTGGCGATCTGGTCGGCATTGGCGCCGTCGGGCAGGGCCACCAGGATGTGCGCCAGGTGGTACTGGTTGCCCACGGTGGCCTGCTGCTTCAGCGCGGCATCGACTTCGCCCTCGCTGACGCTGATGCGGCTCTGCGCAAAGCTCTGGCGCAGGCGCTGCACGGTGATCTCGTCGCGGACCGAGGCACGGAAATCATTGAAATCCACGCCGTCATGGGCCAGGCGCTGGCGCAGGGCGTCCAGATTGGAACCATTCTGCTGGGCGATGGCATTCATCGCCTGGTTCAGCTCCTGGTCGCTGATGCGAATGCCGCTGCCCTGGGCGCGCGCCACCTGCAGCTTGACCAGCACCAGGCGCTCCAGCACCTGGCGGCTGAGCACGTCTTCCGGCGGCAGCTGGTTCTCACGGCCGACGTACTGGGCCTTGATGTTGGCGATCGCGCGCTGGAGTTCGCTCTGCAGGATCACGTCCTCATCGACGACGGCGGCGATGCGGTCAAGCGGCTGCGCCTGCTGGGCAAGCACCTGCAGGGGGCGGACACGCTGGACACCGCCAGCAGCGAGGCGAGAAGAACGGGGAAGCGCTTGGTCATGGGATCAGGTTCGGATCGTAGTCGTCCCGGGTCGCCCCGGTGTTGCTCGGCGGCACCAGATAGAGGTCGTCGCGGTTGTAGCCGAGGATAGCACGGCGCAGGGTACGGTCCGTGTCCTGGCCGAGAGAGCTCAGGCCCTTGAGCACGAACTCCAGCTGGATGGCGTTGTTCATCTCGCCCTCGCGGTTGCGCACGTAGCGGCGGGCGACCGCGCGCACGGCCAGGCAGCAGCTGTCCCACTGCACGCCGGCGATGATTTCCAGCGGTTCCTTGTCCTGCAGGGAGTAGTAGTAGCGGCCGACCAGGCTCCAGCGCGCATTCAGCGGGTACAGGAACGACAGGTCGGCCTGTTCCAGCAGGGTCCGGTCATGCTTGTTGGCGTTGGCCGGGGCACCGGAGTTGATGCGGTAGCGGTAGCTCAGGTTGACCACGCCATCGTTGGGCATCAGGTAGCGGGCACGGACGCTGGCCAGATCCTCGCGCTTGTACTTGGGGTCCCACTGGTAGGTGGCGCCCAGCGTCCAGCGGTCGTTGATCATGTAGTTGCCGTCGGCGATCCAGGCCGACTTGCCCTTTTCCACCGGCGCACCGCCGGGGGTGACGGTCACCCGCGACTCGTCGAAGTACTGGATCTGGCCGATCGCGGCCGAGAACCGTTCCTTGCCGGTGGTCTGGTCGATGAAGCGGGTGCCAAGGGCCAGAGTCAGCTGGTTGGCATCGTTCTGGCGGTCGGCACCGGTGTAGCGCGAGTCGCGGAACAGCTGGCCCCAGCTGAAGGTGAAGTCGCGGGTGTCGAAGATCGGCAGGTCGTCCTGGTTGCGGTACGGCGTGCGCAGGTAGAACAGGCGCGGCTCCAGGGTCTGCAGGAACGACTTGCCGCCAATGCTCGTCTCGCGGTCGAAGAACAGGCCGGCGTCGATGCTGCCGATCGGCAGGCTGCGGCTGGGCGAGGTATTGCCGCGCAGCTGTTCCGGGGTGGCGGTGGTCACATCCACGCCCTCCGAGGTCAGCACGGTGCTGCGTATCCTGTCGGCCAGGCCACGGTCCAGCTGGTAGGCCGTGTAGCGGTACGCCAGGGTCGGGGTGATGTACCAGGCCGCGCCACTGATGGGGAAGGACACGTACGGCTTGACGTCCAGGCGCGAGCCGCCATAGGCGCGCACGGTCTGGCCGGTACGGGTGTACTGCAGGTCGGGGCCGGCATCGGTACCGTACTTGAGGTTCACGTCGTCGTGGGTGAATCTCACCGCTTCGGCGTACAGGCCGGTTTCCAGCCACGGCCTGATCGGCTTGTCCCAGTTGAAATACACCCGCGGCTGGCGGTTGTAGGGCAGGGCATTCTCGTCAAGCGTGTAGTCGGTCAGCTGCCAGCGGTCGGCCATGATGCCGGCCGTCCAGTTCGTGCCCGTGCCGTACAGGCCCACGGTGCTCTGCAGATTGGAGGCGGTCACGCCGACCAGGCGGTTGGCGAAGTCCTCGACATAGCGCTCGTCGCTGACCCAGGCCAGGCTCGCGCGCGCCTGCCAGTGCTCGTCCACGTTGTGGTAGCCGCTGAACATCACCCGGCCGCGGTCACGGTCGCGCAGCTTGTCGTTGGGCATGAAGGCGGTCAGCAGTTCGCCGCGGCCACCGTTGTAGAGGTAGCGGAACTCGTTGTCGAGCATCAGGCCGCGCCGGCTCATGTAGCGCGGGGTCAGGGTGTCGTCGTAGTTCGGCGCCAGATTGAAGTAGATCGGCTGCGCGTAGTCGAAACCGTTGCGCCCGGACATGCCCAGCTGCGGGAACAGCAGGCCGGTCTTGCGGCGGTCATCGATCGGGAACTTGAAATACGGCGCCCACAGCACCGGCACCTTGCCGATGCGCAGCACGGCATTGCGCGCGGTGCCGAAGCCTTCGTCGTTGTCCACTTCGATCTGCGGCGCCGACAGCTTCCACACCGGCTGCGAGGGGTCGCAGGTGGTGTAGGTGGAGCGGTGCATCTGCCCGACTGCACCCTGCAGGTCCACCGACTCGGCATCGCCGTTGCCGCGGCGCGAGACCAGCTGGTACCTGATGTCGGTGATCTTGTGGGTATCGCTTTCCTGGTTGCCCTCGGCGCGCTTGGCGACCATGCGGATCGAGGAGTCCTGGTAGCGGACATTGCCGTCGGCGATGTAGTTGCCGGTCTCGGTGTCGAAGCTGAGCTTGTCGGTACCGACGAACTGGTCGCCCCGGCGCAGCGCCACGTTGCCCTCGTACTGCGGCACGGTGGTGGTGCCGAGCAGCTGGTCGCCCTCGATGTCGGTGGGCTGCTGCTCGCGCGCGGCGCTGGCGGCGGCCTTGTCCTGCCCCGGGACCGGGGTGGGCGCATCAGAAAACGCGGGAATGACGTCGGTGGCCGGGCACAGGCCCCAGTTGAGCGGCTTTTCATCGGCCATTGCCGGCAGGCAGATGGCGATGCTCAGAGGCAGGGGAAGCAGGCGGAGGGCTCGGCGCACGCGGTTCGGATTCGGGCGAAAACGGACGGTAGCTTGCCCCATCCCTTGCATAGGGGCAATGAAGGAGGCCGGGTCGCGCCGGTTCGGGTTCATCCGGCGGGGGCGTCCCGGGCCGGCGACATCAGGGCCCGGACATGGGCGACGCTGCACTCGGCAAGGGCCTGCAGGTCGTAGCCGCCTTCCAGCATCGACACCACCCGGCCGGCCGCGTGGCGCCGTGCCAGCGCGTGCAGTTCAGCGCTGATCCAGGCGAAATCGTCGGTTTCCAGCATCAGGTCGGCCTGGGGATCGCGCAGATGGGCATCGAAGCCGGCCGATATCAGCAGCAGCTGCGGGCGGAAGTCGTCGATGGCCGGCAGCATCTCGTCGGCCCAGACATTGCGGAAGCGGAAACCGCCACTGCCGGGGGGCAGCAGGATGTTCATCAGGTTGCCGGCACCGCGGTCGCGGCGCAGGCCGGAATTGGGGAACAGGCCGGCCTGGTGGGTGCTGTAGTAGGAGACCCGGGCGTCGTGCTGGAAGATGTCCTGGGTACCGTTGCCGTGGTGCACGTCGAAGTCGACCACCGCGATCCGTTCCAGGCCATGGCGATCGCGCGCGTAGGCGGCTGCGATGGCGATGTTGTTGAGCAGGCAGAAGCCCATGGCGGTGCTGCTGGTGGCGTGGTGGCCCGGCGGCCGCACCGCGCAGAAGGCCAGCGGATCCTCGCCCAGCATCACCGCATCGACGGCGGCCACACCGGCGCCTGCCGCGTGCACGGCGGCACTGGCCGAACCCGGCGAGGTCCAGGTGTCCATGTCCAGTTGGCGCAGCGGCGCGGTCTGCGGCTGCAGCACGAAGTCGAGCAGCGCACTGTCGTGGACGCGGCTGAGTTCACCGAACTTGGCCGGCGGTGCTTCGCGCCAGTCCAGCTGGCCCGGGAAGGCGGCCTGCAGCGCATCGAGCACGGACTGCAGGCGTTGCGGGCATTCCGGGTGGCCCGGGCCGGGATCGTGCAGCAGGCAGGCGGGATGGGTGAAGACCAGCATCGTGCCGACTCAGCGCGTACGCGGCTGGGGCTGCCACAGCACCTCGCCGTGGCCGTCGGCACGGGCCAGTACCCGGGCCAGCACGAACAGCAGGTCCGACAGCCGGTTGAGGTACTGCAGCGTTTCGCTGCGTACCGCTTCCTGGCGGGCCAGGGCAACGGTCTCGCGCTCGGCGCGGCGCACGATGGTGCGCGCCAGATGGCAGCGTGCGGCGGCCTCGCCGCCGGCCGGCAGGATGAACTCCTTCAGCATCGGCAGGCCGGCGTTGTAGTGGTCCAGCTGCTGCTCCAGCGCCGAGACGTCGGCGGCGTGGATCGCGGCATGGCCGGGGATGCACAGCTCCGCACCCAGGTCGAACAGCTGGTGCTGCAGATGCACCAGCAGCGCCCGCACATCGTCGGGCAGCGTGGTGGCCAGCAGCAGCCCCAGCGCGGCGTTGGCCTCGTCAACGGTGCCATAGGAGGCGACACGGGCGTCATCCTTGGCCACGCGGCGGCCGTCGCCGAGGCCGGTGCTGCCGTCGTCGCCGGTGCGGGTATAGATGCGCGAGAGGCGGTGGCCCATGGCGCGGCTCAGTGATGGATGTCGCGGCGGGCCTGCTGGAGCTTCAGCACCTGCTCCACGGCCAGCTGCAGCGCTGCGGCCAGCGCCACATAGATCGCGGTGGTGCGCAGGTAAGGGCCGAACCACTGTGCATAGTTCTGTGCCCAGCCGGCCAGCGTCGGTTCGGCCACGTTGCGCGTGGTCCAGTAGAAGCCGCCCTGCGCCAGCAGATGGCAGAGCGCCACCGAGGCCACCAGCAGCAGCGCACCCTTGGCCAGCACCGGCCAGCGTGCACCCTGGTAGTTGCGGCCGAGCAGCAGGCCACCGGCCCACAGCGAGAAATACGCCGGCAGCAGCAGCCAGTAACCGGGCGATACGCAGTAGTGCTGCCAGAAATCCAGGCCGCTGCTGCGGATCACGATCCAGTCCACCAGCACCGCAAACACCATCAGCAGCGGGAACGCCCAGCGCGTCCAGCGCGCCAGGTAGAAGCCGCCGATGAAGAACACCGCCCAGGACGCGTCGGGGATGGCCGCGAAGTGGTTGACCCGGGTCGCCGCCAGCAACAACACGAGCACGGACAGGACGAAAGCGCGGTTGGCGGTGTCGGACATGGGGGCGGGCCCGGAGCGGATTCAGCTTTCATTCTAGCCCGCCACGCCGGTTGGCGCAGGTGGGGGCGGTGGGGCTGCCGGTGGAGCGAGCGCGTATCATCCACGCCATGAGTGAACGACATGACGTGTTGATCGTCGGCGGCGGCCTGGTCGGCGCCAGCCTGGCCATTGCCCTGGACCGCCTGGGGCGCGATGTAGGCCTGCTCGAGGCCAGCCCGGCCGGCGAGCTGCCGGCGGTGTTCGACCAGCGCAACCTCAGCTTTGCCGCAGCCACCGTCAACGCGCTGACCGCGCTGGGGGTGATGCAGAAGCTGGCGATGGCGCCGGGCCCGATCCGCCGCATCCACGTCAGCCGCGCCGGCGATTTCGGCCGTGTGCAGCTCGAAGCAGCCGATTACGACCGGCCGTGGTTTGGCCAGGTGGTGGTCGCCCGTGACTTCGGCCAGGCGCTGGAAGCGCGCTTGCAGGAACTGCCGCGCCTGCGCCGTTACCGGCCGATGCGGTTCCTGGGGCTGGGCGAGGTGGTTGACGGCTACCGTCAGGTGCGGGTGGCCGACGAGGCCGGCGAACGCGTGCTGCTGGCACGATTGGTGGTCGGTGCCGATGGCACGAACAGCGGCGTGCGCGATGCACTGGGCATCGAGGTCGACCGCCATGATTTCCAGCAGACCCTGTTCGTGGCCCGCGTGCGCAGCCAGCGCGCGCCGGACGGCACGGCCTGGGAGCGCTTCACCGATACCGGTCCGACCGCCCTGCTGCCGCGTGGTGATCGCCACTTCGGCACCGTGCATGGCGTGGCGCGGGACCAGGCCGATGCGGTGATGGCGCTGGACGATGCGGCGTGGCTGCAGCGATTGCAGCATGCGATCGGCTGGCGTGCCGGCCGCCTCCTCGACTCCGGCCCGCGCAGTGCCTATCCGCTCATCCAGGTGCTGGCACGCGCGCTGATCGGGGAACGCGCGGTGCTGCTCGGCAATGCCGCACAGACCATCCACCCGCTGGGTGCGCAGGGTTTCAACCTGGGCCTGCGCGACGCGCTGACCCTGGCCGAACTGCTCGAAGAGGGCGGCGACGATGCCGGCAGTGAGGCGCTGCTGCAGGCCTATATTGCCCGTCGCGAGGAAGACCGCCGGCAGACGGTGGCCTTCTCCGGAGGCCTGGCGCGGTTGACCAGCAACCCGGCGCCGTTGATGCGGCCGTTGCGCAGTCTTGGCCTGGTGGCCGCACAGCGCGCGTCGGTGCAGTCGATGCTGGTCGGTGGTGCGATGGGCTTCCGCGGCGAGGTGCCGCGCCTGTGCCGGGGAGAAGCCGCATGAGCCGCCGCGGGCGCCTGGATGTGGCCATCGTCGGCGGTGGCGTGGTCGGTGCCGCGTGCGCGCTGGCGCTGGCCGACGCGGGGCTGTCGGTCGCGTTGGTGGAAGGCCGCGAACCGACGCCGTGGCAGGCTGCGCAGCCGGAGCTGCGCGTGTTCGCCTTCGCCGCTGACAACGTGCAGCTGTTGAACCGCCTCGGCGTGTGGCCGGCGATCGCGCAGGGCCGTGCCTGGCCCTACCGGCGCATGCAGGTGTGGGACGCGGCCGGTGGCGAGGATCTGCTGTTCGACGCCGATCGTTTCGGCCGGCGCGAACTGGGTTACATCGTCGAGAACGGCCTGCTGCAGGACCGCCTGTGGGCGGCGCTGCCGGCGGCGGGCGTGCAGCTGCATTGCCCGGCACGGGTGGAAGCGCTGGAGCAGGACGAGGACGGCGTGCGCCTGCGCCTGGATGACGGGCGTCGCCTGGAAGCGTCGTTGGCGGTGGCCGCTGACGGTGCCGAATCGACCCTGCGCCAACTGGCCGGGATCGAGGTTGAAAAGCACGACTACCACCAGCGTGGCGTGGTGGCGTATGTGGACAGCGAGCTGCCCAACCAGGCCACGGCCTGGCAGCGCTTCCTGCCGACCGGGCCACTGGCGCTGCTGCCAGTGGCCGAACGCCGCAGTTCCATCGTGTGGACCCTGCCCGAGGATGAAGCGGCACGCGTGCTGGCGCTGGACGACGCCGCGTTCAACCGCGAACTGACCCGCGCCTTCGCCGCGCGCCTGGGCGAACTGCGGCTGGTCTCGGCGCGTGCGGCGTTCCCGCTGCGCCGGCAGTTGGCCCGCCACTATGTGGCCGGCCGCGTGCTGGCGCTGGGCGATGCGGCGCATGTGGTGCATCCGCTGGCGGGGCAGGGCGTGAACCTGGGCCTGCGTGATGTGGCCGCCCTGCAGACGTGGCTGGCGCCGTCAGCCGAACGCCGCGGCCAGCCGCGCCTGTCGCCGCAGCGCCTGCAGCGCTGGGCGCGCGAACGGCGCAGCGACAACCAGATTGCCGCCTACAGCTTCGACGCGATCAATCGACTGTTTTCCAACGATGAGATGCATCTGACCCTGGCCCGTGGTCGCGCATTGGGCTGCGTGGGCAAGTGGCCACCGCTGGTGCAGGCATTCTGGAAGCGCGCCGCCGGCGTGTAACCGGATCGCTGGCGGGCTACCAAGCGCAGCGTACTGCTCTGGTAGGTGCCAACCTTGGTTGGCACGCCTCCGACATTGTGCCAACCAAGGTTGGCACCTACCCAGAGCGGGCTCCGTCCCCTTTTCAATCGACCAGCCAACCGGCCAGGTCGGCGCGGTCGAGCTTGCCGCGGTGCTGGCGGTCCAGCGCGTTGAATTCGTCGGCCAGCGCCGGGTTGGCCTGCGCTTCCTGGCGGCTGATGAAGCCATCGCCATCCACGTCCAGGTCGTTGAAGCGGATGCGGTACTGGTCGAGCACGCTGCTCGGTTCCAGCGAGCGCACGGTCACCTGCGCCTCACCGACGGGCTGTGCGATCTGCACGCTGCCGGTGACCCGGCCAGCATCCAGCGGCTGCTGGCGGATCGCGCCACCGGTCGGCCCCAGTGGTTGGCTCTGGGCGGGTGTATGCGGCAGCTGCTGGGCCATCGCCGGGGTGGCTGCCAGCAAGGTGATCAGCAGGGTGAGCGAGTGGTATCGCATGGTTCCGTTCCCCGGTAGCGCCGGGCCACGCCCGGCGGATGCAATGGGTTCAGCGCAGCGGCGAAGCCAGTACGGTGATCTCTTCGCGGTCGTGGTACAGCTGCTTGGCACGCACCACCAGCGGCTTGCCGGCCTGGTCCTGGAACAGGTCCAGGCACAGCCGGGTCTCGTCCCAGCGCTTCTTCATCGGCAGCTTCAGATTGAAGATGGCGTGCCGGCACCAGCCTTCGCGGAACCAGGTGGCCATGCGCTCGGCCACGCGGCGCGGCTGCTCGACCATGTCGCAGACCATCCAGTCCAGCGGCTGTTCCGGGTGCCAGTGGAAGCCATCGGCGCGCAGGTGCTCGACCAGTCCAGTGTCCAGCACGTGCTGGCGCAGCGGGCCATTGTCGATGCTCAGCACCTGCATGTGCTGGCGGGTCAGCACCCAGGTCCAGCCACCGGGCGCGGCACCGAGGTCGGCCGCGCGCATGCCGGGCTTCACCAGCGCTTCGCGCTCTTCTGGCGTCAGCAGGGTCAGCAGCGCTTCGTCCAGCTTCAGCGCCGAACGCGAGGGCGCTTCGGGCAGCAGCTTCAGGCGCGGAATGCCCAGTGCCCACGGCGCGCTGTCGGCCGGGTCGGCGATGCAGACGAAGGCGTGGGTGCCGTCGACGAACACCACGTGCAGGCGCGGCAGCCGGTTGTTCGGCTTGTCGCTGAGTTTGCCGGCCTTGCGCAGCGCCGGGCGCAACGCATTGCCGAAGGCGCGCGCCAGCCCGGACAGCGGCTTGCCCGCATCCGAATCGGGATGTTCCACCCACAGGTCGCCGAAGCGCGGCGCATCGGCCAGTACCTCGAGCATCGGGGTGATGCGGTCGGCCGGGTCCAGCTGCGGCAATTCGGCCAGCACCACCAGCTTCTGCCGCGCGAAGATCAGCTCGCGCCAGCGCAGGCGTGGCGCCAGTGCAGCCGCCTCCTCGCACATGAACAGCACGTAGCCGTCATTGCGCTGGGTGCGCGCATAACCGGCGAAACCGGCTTCACCGGCACGGAACTGCAGTTCGCCGGCCAGCTCGGGCTCGAAGCCCTGCCGGCACAGGCACAGCAGGCCGATGCCGGACTCAGTAACGGGCGCCATCGCTTTCCCCATAGGCACGCAGCACGCTGCGTGCCGCGTCGCGGTTCAGGCCCTGCACCACCTCGATGCCGCGCTTGTTGAGTTCGCCGACCCAGTCGGCCGGCAGCGGGCCTTCGTCGAACGGGGTCAGCTCTTCGACGTCGGCCGAGTTGGCGCCGATCAGCAGGCGGTCGATGCCGGCCCACACGGTGGCGCCGTAGCACTGGCAGCACGGCTGCGAGCTGGTGGCCAGGGTGACCGGCGACAGCACCGCGTTCAGGCGCGGGGTCTGCAGGCGCTGCTGGGCCAGCATGTAGGCCATGTTCTCGGCGTGCGCCAGCGAGGTCGCATGCGGCATCACCCGGTTCACACCGGCGGCGATCACCTTGTCGTCCGGTCCGAACACCACAGCGCCGAACGGGCCGCCACTGGCGTGCTCGACGTTCAGCCGCGACAGCTCGATCGCCAGCGCGACCTTGGCCTCATCGCCGGGATATCGACGATCCAGGTCGATCTGGTCGTGGATCCAGGCGGGAAGGGTCAGGTGGACTTGCGCGTACAGCATCGCGGGGGTGCCTCGTAGTGGGATGGAAGAAAGTGCGGTTGCTTGGGAAACCGGCGCGCAGTGTAGCCGCACCGGCCTGTACCGGGTGTGGGCGGGATCAGGCGGGCGCGCCGGTGCGGATCACCACGTACTGCTTGCGGAACTCCAGGCCGGCCTGCGGCCAGCTGGCGGCGTAGGCGCGCAGCAGCGGCAGCGCGGCGGCGAAGTCATGGCCGTTGACCCGGCAATCGGCCTCGCACAGGCCCTCGGCGTCGCGCGAGGCGAACAGGCGGATGGCCAGGAACTGGCGCGCCTTCAGCAGGTTGTCGAAGGCGTCCATGCTTTTGGTAAACAGGCAGCAGGGGCAGGAACCATGGTCGTCCTCGCTGCAGGTGGCGGCATCCACCTCCTGCGCGCGGTAGTGCGCCAGCGGCCCCAGCACCACGGTGCGCTGCAGTTCCTCGCCTTCGTCGCCGGCCGGATAGGTCAGGCCCAGCATCGGCAGGCCCTGCGCATCGGCGGCGCCGACCGCGGCCTGCAGGGTCGCCAGGTCCACCCGCACCCAGGTCTGCAGGCCGGACAGCAGCGACGCCCGCTCATCGGCACCGTTGGCGTGCTGGTACTCGAACAGGCCATCGGCGAACAGGGTGGGGTGCTGGATCTCGATGATCGTGGAGGTCTGCCAGCCGCCGTTGTCGCGCGCGTGGGCCGCCATCGCATGCGGGGTCAGGCGCAGGCCGCTGTCCAGCTGCAGTGCGCTGCCGTCGACGCGGCAGGCGATGCCGTCTTCCTGCAGCACCTGCTGCAGCAGCGGGAGAAGGGCGATGGAGCCGGTGGTCATGTCAGGCCTGTCAGTGGATGGGGTGGGGCATCCAGGCCGGGCCTGGGGCTAGCGGTCGAGCGCGTCGAGCGCGTCGAGTTCTGCGCGATAACGCTGCGCGTCCGTCTGTTGCTGCGGATCATCGCCCTGGTCGCGCAGCCAGGTCTGCAGTTCGCGGCGATAGTCCGCGCGGAAGTCGGCATTGCCCGGGCTGAAATGCAGCTTGCGCGCCGCCACCTCCACCCGCTCGCGTGCACTGGCACGGGCCTGGGCGATGCCGTGCGGCGATTCATCGGTGAGGATGACGAAGTTGCGCGGGAAGCCCGGCGTGTACTTCACCACGAATGGCTGGTCCTGCGCCGGGATGCGGATCGTGTTCTCCAGCGGCCACAACGAGGCGGTGTTGGTATGGAACACCACCTCCACGTCGCGGCCCTCGGCGGTGCGCAGCACCGCTTCGTAGCGCCAGATGTACTGTTCGTTGAGCGTGGAATTGGTTTCCTCGGCCTTGACGATCACCGCTTCACCGCGCTCGCCCACCGCATTGAGGAAGGTGGCGTTGAGGAAGCTGCCGAGGAAGATGTTGAGCATCGCCAGCGGGAACACCACGATGGCGTAGACCGGTGAACGCCGCCACCACGAGACCAGTACGGCCAGCACCATCGCTGCAAAGAACGTCAGCAGCGGATGCTGCGAGATGAACCAGAGCAGGGCGGACAGGGCGGTGATCATCGTCGCGGTCGTGCGGGCGCCGCGCGGGCGCCCGCGCCGTTGCTCAGGCCGACCAGGTGTCGCGCAGGGTCACGCTGCGGTTGAACACCGGTTTGGCTTCGGTGTGGTCGCGGCGGTCGGCGACGAAGTAGCCGGTGCGCTCGAACTGGAACGACTGTTCCGGTGCAGCGCTGGCCGCGGCCGGCTCGACATAGCCGGTGACGGTGCGGCGCGATTCCGGGTTGAGGTAGTCGCGGTAGGTCTTGCCTTCCGATTCGTCGTCCGGGTTCGGCACCGAGAACAGGCGGTCGTACAGGCGGATCTCGGCCGGCACGCCATGCGCGGCGCTGACCCAGTGGATGGTGCCCTTGACCTTGCGGTTGGCGCCTTCCATGCCCGGACGCGATTCCGGATCCAGCCAGCCGTGCAGCTCGGTGATGGTGCCGTCGGCATCCTTGATCACTTCATCGCAGCGGATGATGCCGGCGCCGCGCAGGCGCACTTCGCCGCCCGGCACCAGGCGCTTCCAGCCCTTGGGCGGCACTTCGGCGAAGTCCTCGCGATCGATCCACACTTCGCGTGTGAACGGCACTTCGCGGGTACCGAAGCTCTCGTCCTTCGGGTGGTTGCTGAAGGTCAGCTGCTCTGCGTGGCCTTCCGGCAGATTGGTCAGCACCAGCTTGACCGGGTCGACCACGGCCATGCGGCGCGGTGCGGCACTGTCCAGGTCTTCGCGCAGCGCGCCTTCCAGCACGCTGAAGTCGATCAGCGAATTCTGCTTGCTGATGCCCACGCGCTCGGCGAACAGGCGCATCGCCGCCGGGGTGTAGCCGCGGCGACGCAGGCCCTGCAGGGTCGGCATGCGCGGATCTTCCCAGCCGTCCACCAGCTGTTCGGTGACCAGCGCCATCAGCTTGCGCTTGCTCATCACCGTGTAGTTGATGTTCAGGCGCGAGAACTCGATCTGGCGCGGCTTGGCCGCTTCGCGCGGCAGGCCGGCATCGACCAGCGGCTGGGTCAGCGCGTCGTCATGGGCAAAATCGACGTTGTCCACGCACCAGTCGTACAGCGGGCGGTGGTCTTCGAATTCCAGCGTGCACAGCGAGTGGGTGATGCCCTCGATCGAATCGCCCAGTGCATGGGCGAAGTCGTACATCGGGTAGATCGGCCACGCGTTGCCGGTGTTCTGGTGCTCGACGTGCTTGATGCGGTACAGCGCCGGATCGCGCAGGTTGATGTTGCCGCTGGCCATGTCGATCTTGGCGCGCAGGGTGCGCGCGCCATCCGGGAATTCACCGGCGCGCATGCGGCGGAATAGGTCGAGGTTTTCCTCGACGCTGCGGTCGCGCCACGGCGACGGGCGGCCCGGCTCGGTCAGGGTGCCGCGGTAGGCGCGCACTTCCTCGGCCGACAGGTCGCAGACATACGCCTTGCCCTGTTCGATCAGCTTTTCGGCGGCCAGGTAATAGGTCTGGAAGTAGTCCGAGGCGTGGCGCAGCTCGTTCCACTCAAAGCCCAGCCAGCGCACGTCGTCCTGGATCGCGGCCACGTATTCCGGATCTTCCTTGGCCGGGTTGGTGTCGTCGAAACGCAGGTTGCAGACGCCGCTGAACTCGCCGGCGATGCCGAAATTCAGGCAGATCGACTTGGCGTGGCCGATGTGCAGGTAGCCGTTCGGCTCGGGCGGGAAGCGGGTCTTGATCGCCTGGTGCTTACCGCTGGCCAGGTCCTCGCGCACGATCTGGCGGATGAAATCGCGCTTCTCGTGGCTGTCGGCGGGGGTCTCGGGGCTGGCGGGGGTGTGCTCGGACATGAGTCTGGGGCGAAAAAGGGCAGAAAGACCAACAGTCTAGCGCGTACCGGGCGGAGCTGCCCGGTGGGCCAGGGGCTGCCGGCCAGCGGCCGGCAGAACGCACCACCGGCATTCAGCCCCCAGGCGTATGCTGGACCCCTGTCCCACGGAGCCGCCCCATGCACATCGTGTACAAGGCCGACAACCTGTTCGACGCCCACCTGGTCAAGCACGCGCTGGAAGATGCCGGCATCCCGGCCTTCGTGTTCGGCGAGTCGCTGCTGGGCGGCATGGGTGAGCTGCCGCTGTTCGGCGTGCTGCGGGTCGGCATCCCCGATGCCGCGCGCCCGCAGGCCGAGGACATCGTGGCCGCGCTGGACTTGGGCCAGGCCCCGTCCGACCCCATCTCCGATGCAGACGACATTGCCGGACTGCCGGCGTAGGAGCGCATCATGTTGGGTATTGGCCAGGGCATTCTCGGCATCGGTGCGTTCAAGCAGCGCCTGCCGCGTGCGGAAGAAGCGTTGCCGGGGCGCGAGCAGCCGCTGCCGCTGCACAGCAACCAGCACTTCGTGAACAGCCATCCGCTGAAGGACCGCTTCGCCGGCCTGCAGCAGATCCGTTTCGCGCTGGGCTGCTTCTGGGGCGCCGAGCGCAAGTTCTGGACCGAGCCGGGCGTGTACAGCACCTCGGTCGGCTATGCCGGTGGCATCACCCCGAACCCGACCTATGAAGAGGTCTGCTCGGGCCTGACCGGCCACACCGAAGTGGTGCAGGTGGTGTTCGATCCGGCCGTGGTGAGCCTGGAGCGCCTGCTGCAGCTGTTCTGGGAAAGCCACGACCCGACCCAGGGCATGCGCCAGGGCAACGACACCGGCACCCAGTACCGCTCGGCCATCCACGCCACCGACGAGGCGCAGTACAAGGCCGCGCTGGCCAGCCGCGAGGCCTACCAGGCGCAGCTGGATGCGGCCGGCTACGGTCCGATCACCACCGAGATCGTGTATCCGGCGCCGGCGTATTACTACGCCGAGGATTATCACCAGCAGTATCTGGCGAAGAATCCGAACGGCTACTGCGGCATTGGCGGCACCGGCGTGAGCTGCCCGATCGGCCTGGATGTGGAGGCGCCGCGCTGACGCGCGGAGGTCCGCCTGCGGCGGGCAGACGCCAAAGTCTGGTAGAGCCGACTGTTAGTCGGCTGAAAGCCAAAGCGGCTCTGGGTTTTCATCGGTTTGGCAGGGCGGGCACAGATGGCGGGACACGCCGTAAACCCGTCCATGGGGGCTCGGCCACGGCATCCATGCCGTGGACGGTCCCGCCATCTGTGCCCGCCCTGCCTTCGATCCTTTCCCGGTGACGGTGGGAAACAGCATTGGGGTACTGACGAACTGATGGAAAAGAAAAAGGACGCGGCCTTCGCCGCGTCCTTTTTCTTTGGTCGTGCATTGCCCCGTAGAGTCGAGCTTGCTCGACTGCAAGCAATCGAAGCGCGCGACCCGCTGTTGCTCTTCTTTCTTCCTTCCGTGGCGGGCGATCACAGGAAACTGTCAGAGGGCGGGTTGCTCCAGCAGTCAGTCGAGCAAGCTCGACTCTACCCTCCCCGCCACGGGGGCTCAGCCGCTGGCCGGAATCACAGTGCCTCGCGGATCCGCTGGCGCAGCGCTTCCAGATCCTTGGCAAACGCATCGATGCCGGTGGCCAGCTTCTCGGTGGCCATCGGATCGGCCGCCAGATCCGCCGCGAACTTCGCTGCGTCGATCGGGGTCACCGCCACGCCGTCGGCGGCACCGGCCACCAGCTTGCGCGGCAGCTCGCCGTGGTCGGCGTCCAGCTTCTCCAGCAGGTCCGGCGAAATGGTCAGGCGGTCGCAGCCGGCCAGCGCTTCGATCTGCGCGGTGGAACGGAACGAGGCGCCCATCACCACCGTCGGCGAACCACGGCGCTTGAACTCGGCGTACACGCCGCGCACGAACTTCACGCCCGGGTCTTCGTCGATGGTGGCCGGGGTCTGGCCGTTGGCCACGTACCAGTCGAGGATGCGGCCGACGAACGGCGAGATCAGGAACGCGCCGGCTTCGCTGCAGGCCAGCGCCTGGGTCGGGTTGAAGATCAGGGTCAGGTTGCAGTCGATGCCTTCGGCCTGCAGGATGCGCGCGGCTTCCACGCCTTCCCAGGTCGCGGCGATCTTGATCAGGATCTTCTCGCGCGGCACGCCGGCATCGGCGTACATCTGGATGAACTGGCGGGCCTTGGCCACGGTGGCGGCGGTGTCGTGGGCCTGGTCGGCGTCCACTTCGGTGGACACGCGGCCCGGCACCAGCGTGCTCAGCAGCGCGCCGACGCCGATGGTCAGGCGGTCGGCCACAGCGTGCACCACGGCTTCGCGGTCACCGCTCTGCTGGCGGCCCCAGGCCAGTTCGCGTTCGATCAGCTCGGCGTAGACCGGCAGGTCCAGCGCCTTCTTCACCAGGGTCGGGTTGGTGGTGCAGTCCACCGGCTGCAGGCGCTTGATGGCGTCGTAGTCACCGGTATCGGCAACGACCACGGACAGTTCGCGCAGCTGGGACAGTTTGGACGGGGTACTCATTACGGCTCCTGGTGCAGGGGGATCGAATCGCGCGCGGTGCGCAGCGGTAATCAGGGGCGGTCGTTGTGGACCGCGGTCACGCGCAGGCGCAGCTTGCGGCCGCCGGGCGCATTCCAGTCGATGCTCTGGCCGATGGCCAGGCCAAGCAGGGCACTGCCGACCGGGGCCAGCACGGACACCTTGCCCTCATCGACGTTGGCTTCGCGGGGGAAGACCAGGGTCAGGACATGCGTTTCGCCCGACACTTCATCTTCGCACTCCACGCGCGAATGCATCATGACGATGCCTTCGGGAATCTGGTCCGGCGCCAGCACGTTGGCCCGGTTGAGTTCTTCGGCAAGCGCGAGCGCGGCAGGCGTCTGGCTCAGCGCAGGGGAATCGAGCATGGCCTCCAGGCGGTCCATGTCGAAGGTGGATACAGTAATCGACGGCGGCAGGCCGCTGGCGGTGTTCATGGTGACGCTCCTTGGTTGAAAGCCATGCAAAAGGCGGCACCTGCTGGCGCCGCCTGTCTGTATTGTGGGGACAAATGCGGCCGGAATCGACTCCTGCCGATTCCAGGCCCGCGCCGCAGGGGCTCAGCCGTTCAGCACCGGGCCGGGCAGCGCGGTGGCGTCGCCCACGCCGGCATTCACCGCATCGAGGGTGAACAATGCCTGTGGCAGGCGCTTGAACTGGTCGGCCAGTTCCATCAGGAAATCGTTCATCGCCGAGCTGCGGCGCCAGATCATCGCGATGCGGCGGCTGGGCCGGCCTTCGCCGGTGAAGTCGAGCAGGCGGATGTTGTTCGAGCGTGGCACCGGCGGCTGCACCGACAGGCTCGGCAGCAGGGTGATGCCGACGTCGGCGGCCACCATCTGGCGCAGGGTTTCCAGGCTGGTGGCGCGGAACTCGGACTTCTCGTTGGCGCCGAACAGGCGGCACACTTCCAGCGCCTGGTCGCGCAGGCAATGGCCGTCTTCCAGCAGCAGCAGCTTCTGCGTGGCCAGCTCCTGCACGTCCAGATGTTCGCGGCGGGCCAGCGGGTGGCGCCCGGACACGGCCAGCAGGAACGGCTCCTCGAACAGGAACTCGGCGTGCAGCTGGTCGTCGATCACCGGCAACGCCAGCAGTGCGGCGTCCAGCTTGCCCTCGCGCAGGCGGTCCAGCAGCACATCGCTCTTTTCCTCGACCAGCAGCAGTTCCAGTTCGGGGAAGCGCTCGCGGATGCGCGGGATGACATGCGGCAGCAGGTACGGGCCCAGGGTCGGGAAGATCCCCAGGCGCACCGTACCGGCTTCCGGATCGCGGCTGCGTCGCGCCGCTTCCTTCAGCTGTTCCACTTCGGACACGATCACCCGTGCCCGCGCAGCAGCCTCCTGGCCGGCCGGGGTCAGCATCACCTTGCGCGGTGCGCGTTCCACCAGCGGCAGGCCCAGCTCTTCTTCCAGCTTGCGGATCTGCGTGGACAGCGTGGGCTGGCTGACGAAGCAGGAAGCGGCAGCCCGGCCGAAATGCTTGTGGTCGGCCAGGGCTACCAGGTA
Organism: Stenotrophomonas sp. GSD10; assembly: GCF_056172695.1. Lineage (NCBI taxonomy): Bacteria > Pseudomonadati > Pseudomonadota > Gammaproteobacteria > Lysobacterales > Lysobacteraceae > Stenotrophomonas > Stenotrophomonas sp. GSD10. Next base: position 440,382 of record NZ_JAOCMC010000002.1, read on the forward strand.
CTTCAGATCACGTAGGTTCATCCTTACACCCCAGGGGCAACGGACCGGCTGACGGCTTGGTTACCCGGCAGGCAGACAAGGTTCCCGCTGATCTGGGAACGGTGGATCAGGCAGCTTCAGCAACGGCACCGCTGCTGCTGCTCACCGACGAGCGGATCAGATGATCGAACGCGCTCAGTGCGGCGGTGGAACCGGCGCCCATGGCGATGATGATCTGCTTGTAGGGTACCGTGGTGCAATCACCGGCAGCGAACACACCCGGCAGATTGGTCTGGCCGCGGTCGTCGATGACGATCTCGCCGCGCGGCGACAGCGCCACCACATCCTTCAGCCACTCGGTGTTGGGCAGCAGGCCGATCTGCACGAAGATGCCTTCCAGCTCGACACGGTGGGCATCGCCGCCGACGCGGTCCTTGTAGACCAGGCCGGTGACCCGGCTGCCATCGCCCAGCACTTCGGTGGTCTGGGCGCTGGTCAGTACGGTGACGTTGGCCAGGCTGCGCAGCTTCTTCTGCAGCACTTCATCGGCGCGCAGGCTGGAATCGAACTCCAGCAGGGTCACATGCGACACGATGCCGGCCAGGTCGATGGCCGCTTCCACGCCGGAGTTGCCGCCGCCGATCACCGCCACGCGCTTGCCCTTGAACAGCGGGCCATCGCAGTGCGGGCAGTAGGCCACGCCCTTGTTGCGGTACTGGTCCTCGCCCGGCACGTTCATCTGCCGCCAGCGCGCACCGGTGGACAGGATCACCGAACGCGACTTCAGCACCGCGCCGTTCTCCAGCTGCACCTGCACCAAGCCGTCTTCGCCGGCCGGCACCAGCGCAGTGGCGCGCTGCAGGTTCATGATGTCCACCTCGTACTCGCGCACGTGCTGTTCCAGCGCGGTGGCCAGCTTCGGGCCTTCGGTCTCCTTCACCGAAATGAAGTTCTCGATCGCCATGGTGTCCAGCACCTGGCCACCGAAACGCTCGGCGGCGATACCGGTGCGGATGCCCTTGCGCGCGGCGTAGATTGCCGCAGCCGCGCCGGCCGGGCCACCGCCGACCACCAGCACGTCGAAGGCGTCCTTGGCGGCGATCTTCTCGGCATCGCGCTTGCCGGCGTTGGTGTCCAGCTTGGCCACGATCTGTTCCAGGGTCATGCGGCCCTGGTCGAACACTTCACCGTTGAGGTACACGGTCGGCACCGACATGATCTCGCGCTGCTCGACTTCGTCCTGGAACAGCGCGCCATCGATGGCCACGTGCTGGATGCGCGGGTTGAGCACCGCAGCCAGGTTCAGTGCCTGCACCACGTCTGGGCAGTTCTGGCAGGACAGCGAGAAATAGGTTTCAAACCTGTAGTCGCCTTCCAGGCTCTGCACCTGCTCGATCAGCTCGGCAGTGGCCTTGGACGGGTGGCCGCCGACCTGCAGCAGCGCCAGCACCAGCGAGGTGAACTCGTGGCCCATCGGCAGACCGGCGAAGGTCAGGTGGATGTCCTGGCCCGGGGTGCCCAGGTCGAACGAGGGGACGCGGCCCTGGCCATCGCGCAGCACCTGCAACGAGATCTTGTCCGACAGGCTTTCCAGGGTCTGCAGCAGTTCCAGCATTTCCTGCGACTTGGCGCCGGCGTCGGCGTGCGCGGTGATCTGGATCGGGCGGGTCACGCGCTCCAGATAGGTCTTCAGCTGCGACTGCAGGTTGGCGTCCAACATCGGGTCTTCTCCTGGCTTCAGGCAAACAGGGGGCGTGGCACCGCTGTAGAAGGTAGCGGACCAGCAGGGGGTAGGGGTGAACCCAAGACAGCGACCGTGGAAGGGGCTGGCTGGCCAAGGCTGGCGCGCGTTGGCTGTCTTGGGTTCACCCCCACGCCGGCGGGGGACCGGCACGGGGATGAAGGGCGCGCGGTGGCGTGGGGCCACCGCAGGCCGGTACTGCTTTAGATCTTGCCGACCAGGTCCAGCGACGGGGTCAGGGTCTTCTCGCCTTCCTTCCACTTGGCCGGGCACACCTGGTTCGGGTTGGCGGCGGTGAACTGGGCAGCCTTCAGCTTGCGCAGGGTCTCGGCGACGTCACGGGCGATCTCGTTGGAGTGGATCTCCTGGGTCTTGATCACGCCTTCCGGGTTGATGATGAAGGTGCCGCGCAGGGCCAGGCCTTCTTCTTCAATGTGCACGCCGAAGGCGCGGGTCAGCTTGTGGGTCGGGTCGCCGACCAGCGGGAACTGGGCCTTGCCGACGGCCGGCGAGGTTTCGTGCCACACCTTGTGCGAGAAGTGGGTGTCGGTGGTGACGATGTAGACCTCGGCGCCGGCCTTCTTGAACTCGGCGTAATGGTCGGCGGCGTCTTCGATCTCGGTCGGGCAGTTGAAGGTGAAGGCGGCCGGCATGAAGATCAGGACGGACCACTGGCCCTTCAGGCTGTTGTCGGAAACCTTGATGAACTCGCCGTTGTGGTAGGCATTGGCTTCGAACGACTGGATCGGAGTGTTGATCAGGGACATCGTTTTTCCTCTGGGTGAAGGGGAGTGGGTGAATCGACAGGCGCTAGGTTACCGATTCAATTGCGATAAGAACAATCCATTGATTGCATCTATTTGATAGATGCAGACTATCAAAATGCAATGAGCAGGCACTGAACCTTGCCGCTCACCTCCTGCAACTGTCTGTATGACAAGGAAAATCCTTCCCGGCGGGTGAAGGCGGCCGATAGCCCGTCCTTATCCCGTTCGCCAGAACCTGAACGGATTCCGGCTTCTGTAGCGTCGAGCTTGCTCGACGGCTTTTCCGGACCCGCCCGTCATCTCGATCAAAAGCAGCCGAGCATGGGCTCGGCTCTACAATTGCGGCATGTCTGTCAAAACCGAACCCACCCTGCGCCAGGTCGTGGCCGAGGCCAGCGCCCGCCTGGGCGGCATCGAGGCCCGCCACGAGGCCGAACTGCTGCTGCTGCATGTACTGGACCGCCCGCGCAGCTGGCTGTTCGCGCACGCCACCGATCCGCTGGCCGCGGCCGACCAGGCCGCCTTCGAAGCTCTGCTGGCACGCCGCGCGGCCGGCGAGCCGGTGGCCTACCTGACCGGGCGTCGCGGCTTCTGGACGCTGGACCTGGAGGTCGACCCGGCCACGTTGATCCCGCGCCCGGAAACCGAGCTGCTGGTGGAACTGGCGCTGGAGCGCCTGCCGCTGGACCGCGCGCTGCAGCTGGCCGACCTCGGCACCGGCAGCGGCGCGATCGCGTTGGCGCTGGCCAGCGAGCGGCCGCAGGCGCAGGTGCTGGCCACCGATGCCAGCCCGGGCGCGCTGGCAGTGGCCGCGCGCAATGCCGCCCGTCATGAACTGCGCAACGTGCGCCTGGCCGAGGGCGGGCACGACTGGTATGCGCCGTTGCAGGGCGCGCGCTTCGACCTGATCGCCAGCAACCCGCCGTACATCGCCAGCGACGATCCGCACCTGCAGCAGGGCGACCTGCGCTTCGAACCGGCCACCGCGCTGGCCTCGGGTCCGGATGGCCTGGCTGACATCCGCCGCATCATCGACGGCGGCCCGGCGCATCTGCTGCCCGATGGCTGGCTGCTGATCGAGCACGGCTGGGACCAGGGCGAGGCGATCCGCGCGCTGTTCGACGCCGCTGGTTTCGCCGACGTGCAGACGGTGCAGGACCTGGAGCAGCGCGACCGCATCACCCTGGGCCGGCGACCGGCCTAGAATGGAGGTTCTCCTGCCCCGGCAGGGCATCACCCTGGAGCTGCAAGCATGCGTACGCTGTACCCCGCCATCACCCCCTACGACGTCGGCACCCTGAAGGTCGACGACCGCCACACGCTGTACTTCGAACAGTGCGGCAACCCGGACGGCAAGCCGGTGGTGATGCTGCACGGTGGCCCGGGCGGTGGCTGCAGCGACAAGATGCGCCAGTTCCACGACCCGTCCAAGTACCGCATCATCCTGTTCGACCAGCGCGGTGCCGGCCGTTCCACCCCGCACGCCGACCTGGTGGACAACACCACCTGGGACCTCGTCGCCGATATCGAAAAGCTGCGCGAGCACCTGAAGGTCGATCGCTGGCAGGTGTTCGGCGGCAGCTGGGGTTCGACCCTGGCGCTGGCCTACGCCGAAACCCACCCGCAGCGCGTGACCGAACTGGTGCTGCGCGGCATCTTCATGCTGCGTCGCTGGGAACTGGAGTGGTTCTATCAGGAAGGTGCCAACCGCCTGTTCCCGGATGCGTGGGAGCATTATCTGAAGCCGATCCCGTCGGTGGAGCGTCATGACCTGATCTCGGCCTTCCACCGCCGCCTGACCAGCGACGATGAAACCACGCGCCTGGAAGCGGCCAAGGCGTGGGCGGTGTGGGAAGGCGCGACCAGCTTCCTGCACGTGGACGATGACTTCATCAACAGCCACGAAGACCCGCACTTCGCGCTGGCGTTCGCCCGCATCGAGAACCACTACTTCGTCAACGGCGGCTTCTTCGAAGTGGAAGACCAGCTGCTGCGCGACGCGCACCGCATCGCCGACATCCCGGGCGTGATCGTGCACGGCCGCTACGACGTGGTCTGCCCGCTGGCCAACGCCTGGGACCTGACCAAGGTGTGGCCGAAGGCCAAGCTGGAAATCACCCCGGCCTCGGGTCACTCGGCGTTCGAAGCCGAGAACGTCGACGCGCTGGTGCGCGCCACCGATAGCTTCGCCTGATCGTTGGCATTGCGTTGACGGCCTGATCCAACGCAGCTCGGTAGTGCCGGCCGCTGGCCGGCAACCCGAAAATGGTTGGATCGGCAAAGACGCCGGCCAGCGGCCGGCGCTACCACTCCCCGGCCAACAACGCGTCGGCCAGCACCTGCAGTTTCGGCGAGTGCTGCCGCGACGGCGGGTAGATCAGCGACAGTGCGCGGCTGCGGCCTTCGAACGGCTGCAGCACGCGCTGCAGGCGGCCATCGGCCAGTGCGTCGGCCACGGCGAAATCCATGACCTGCACGATGCCGATACCGGCGATCGCCGCTTCCACCAGCGGGTCACCGCTGTCGAACACCATCCGCGTCGGCGGCGTGAACTCGTACAGCTGGCCCTGCTGCAGGAACTGCCAGTCGACCACACGGCCACTGCGCAGATTGCGCACGGCCAGGCACGCATGGTGATGCAGATCCTCGACAACGGCGGGCGTGCCGCAGCGGGCCAGGTAGTCCGCGCTGGCCACGGTCACCCAGCGCAGGGGCCGCAGCGCGCGCGCGACGATGCGCTGGTCAGCGATCACGCCGGTACGCAGCGCGGCATCGAAGCCTTCCTCGACCAGATCGACCAGGCGATCGCTGAGCACGGCTTCCACCTGCAGCTGCGGATGCCGGTCCAGCAACGGTGCCAGCAGCGGCACCAGCACCTTGCGCCCGAACATCGAGGGCGCGCTGATCTTCAGCGTGCCCGAGGGCGTGCAGGGGCGGTCGGCCAACTGGCGCTCGGCATCTTCGAAGCCGCACAGCAGCGGCGCGACCTGATCGACGAACTGGCGGCCATCCGGGGTCAGCGCCACGTTGCGGGTGTTCCGCTGCAGCAGTTTCACCCCCAGCGTGGCCTCCAGCCGGCTGATCGCGCGCGACAGGCCGGATTGGCTCAGGCCCAGCTGGCCGGCCGCCACGGTGAAGCTGCGCGCTTCGGCCACCTGCACCAGCATGCGCACGGCATTTAGGTCCATCGCGGTTCCATTCATGCTGAAAATCATGACAGATATGGCTGCACGGGGGTTTATTGATTGTGCTGCATCAATGAGACTGCGCTCCCCCTTGCTCCAGACCACCGATGCCTTCCCTCAAATACCCCCGCAGGGCGCTGGCCCTGTTGGCCACTGCCCAGCTGATCATCGCCCTGGACGCCACCATCATCTTCGTCGCCCTGCACGACATGGGGCGCGCGTTGCAGATCAACGCGCAGCAGCTGCAATGGGTGGTCAGCGCCTACACCGTGGCCTTTGGTGGCAGCCTGATGCTGGGCGGACGTGCCGCCGACCTGATCGGTCGCCGTCGCTTCTACCGCCTGGGCATGCTGCTGTTCGCGCTGGCCTCGCTGCTCGGCGCGCTGGCGCCCAATGCCACCCTGCTGATCATCGCGCGCGCGGCACAGGGTGTCGGCGCCGCGCTGCTGTTCCCGGCCACGCTGGCGCTGATCAACACGCTGTATGCCGAAGGCCCGGTGCGCAACCGCGCGCTGGCGATCTGGAGCATGGCCAGCGCGGTCGGGCTGGCGCTGGGCACGCTGCTGGGCGGGGTGCTGACCCAGGCCTTCGGCTGGCCGGCGGTGCTGGCGGTGATCGTGCCGTTGGCCACGGCCTGCGCTGTTGCCGCAGGCGTGTGGTTGCCGGCCGACGGTCCGCGCGTGCGCGGCCGCTCCTTCGACCTGGCCGGGTGCCTCACCGTTACCGCCGGCGGCAGCCTGCTGGTCACCACCCTGGTGCAGGGGCCGGAGTGGGGCTGGACGGCGCCGGCCACGATGATCTGCCTGCTGCTTTCAGCGGTACTACTGACGGTGTTCGTGCAGATCGAGAAGCGCAGCCGTGACCCGCTGATGCAGTTCGCGCTGTTGCGCCTGCCCGGCCTGCGCGCAGCACTCGGCCTCACCTTTGCGTTCATGAGCAGCTACGGCGTGCAGTACTACTTCCTGGCGCTGTACTTCCAGGACGGTTACGGCTGGAGCCCTTTGCAGGCCGGCCTGGCGTTCCTGCTGCCGACCCTGGTGTGCACCTTCGGCATCCGCATTGCCGAACGCATGCTGCATCGCAGTTCCGCGCGCCATGTACTGGCCTGGGGATTCGCGGCCGGTGCCGTGGGCATTGCAGGCGTGGCGCTGGCGATGCCGCATGGCGCCAGCTACTGGGCGCTGCTGCCGGGCATCGTGATCCTCAGCGTGGGACAGGGCATGAGCTGGACGGCGATGTGGATCGTGGCCGGGCAGGGCGTGCCGGGGCCGCAGCAGGGGGTCGCGTCCGGCATGGCCGCCACCGCCCAGCAGATCGGCGGCGCGTTGGGCCTGGCGGTGCTGGTGATGGTGGCCAACGCCGCGCGCGGCACACAGGCGGCGACCAGCCCCGACGCCCTGCAGGGCATGGTCAACGCCCAGTACGGTGCCGCGCTGTTTGCCGCGCTCGGCGTGGTCATCGCGCTGGGCCTGCGCCCGGCGTCGGTCGAATCGGCCGCGACCGTCTGCCCGGCCAACGAGGCATGATTGAAGCCGTTCCCGTGGATGCGCCGCGCCTGTGGTAGTGCCGGCCGCTGGCCGGCAACTGCAATGATCCTACCCTGAGGTTGCCGGCCAGCGGCCGGCACTACCGGTTCGGGATGGATCCACGTGCGTTCAACCGGACGCAAGCAGTTCCGGGGTGGATGCCCGCGCGTTCAACCGAACGCCAGCAACTGCGGCTGCAAGGCGCTGAAGATCCGCGCCAACCGCTCCGCCCACGCCTGCTGCCCGGCCACGTCGGCAATCAGGTCCTGGCGGATCTCCAGTTCCACATGCACCAGCCCGCGGCCTTCACCATGCACCGGTACCGCGTAGTCGCTGGTACTGCTGACCGAATACGGTTCGTTGTCGCCCACCACCAGGTCGCCTTCGCCGCGCAGCGCCTGCAGCAGGGCATGGGCAAACCGGGTGTCCTGGTGGTACAGCACGCCGGCATGCCACGGCCGCTGCACGCCGTTCATCGCCGGGGTGAAACTGTGCATCATCACCAGCAGCGTGGGGCGGCCGGCGGCGCGGCGTGCATCCAGTTCGGCGTCGATGCGCGCGTGGTAGGGCGCGTGGATCGCATCGATGCGCTGCTGCCGCTGTGCCGCCGACAGCGAGGCATTGCCCGGCACCACGGTGTGGTCGCTCACTTCGGGAATCAGCGTCGGCGATGCCAGCGGGCGGTTGCAGTCGATCAGCAGCCGCGAATAGGTCTGCTCGATCGCCCACGCATCCAGCCGTTCGGCCAGTGCACGAGTGGTGCCGGCGATGCCGATGTCCCAGCCGATATGGCGGTCCCGTTCGGCCTGCGGCAGACCGAGGCCTGTGAGGGCACGCGGCACCTGCTGGCCGGCATGGTCGGCCAGCAGCAGGAACGGTGAGGCGCCCTGCGCCCGGTGGATCGAATAGATCGCCGGATCGTCGGCGCCGAGCAGTGCCGGCAGTGGGTGCAGATCGGCGTCAGCCACGCGGGCGGCCGTCCAGATGGTGCTCGATCATCCACAGCCCGGCCCACAGCTTGGCGTCCAGCGCGTAGCCTTCGCCCATCTTCTGTACCAGCCAGGCCGCGGCCCGGCTGCGTGGAATCTCGTGCACGGTGATGTCCTCGCTGTCATCACCGCCCCCTTCGCCGATCCGGCGCAGGCCGGTGGCGCGCACGAAGGCGATCTGCTCGCTGCTGGCACCGGACGAGGTCGGCCCGATCATCAGCACTTCGGCGTGCTCGGCGGTCCAGCCGGTTTCTTCTTCCAGTTCGCGCACGGCCGAGACTTCGATGGATTCGCCGGCATCGACGTCACCGACCAGTCCGGCTGGCATCTCGATGGTCGGTGCCTGCAGCGGCACGCGGAACTGTTCGACAAACAGCACCTTGTCCTCGGGTGTGACGGCGATGATGATCGCGGCCAGGCCACCGGCATGGGTGCGCTCGCTGTATTCCCAGGTGCCGCGCACGACCATGCGCTGGTACTTGCCTTCGTAGACCACTCGCGGTGCTTCGGTGTTGCGCTGGCTCATGCGGGCTCGCCGGAATTGGAAAAAGAGGGAGTGGGAAGGGGTCTGCCACCCCGGCAGCATCGAACAGCCGGCGGCGGGTCATCGGGCCGAAGCGCAGGGTCTGGCACAGGCCGCCCAGCAGTTCGGGGTCGGCCGGCTGGCGTGGCATGCCGCTCTGGCAGCCCTCCAGCGGTGCGTCCAGCGCGATGGTGGTCAGCTGGCGCCAGAGCTGGGCATGCTCGCGCTGTTCACGCAGCCGCACCGCCATCTGTGCCGCGCCGCGCAGGCGCAGGAACGGCACTTCATCGATACGGTCAAACAGGGCATCCATGCTGCCGAAGTGGGCCAGCAGTACCGCCGCCGATTTGGCGCCCACGCCACTGACACCGGGAATGTTGTCCACCGCGTCGCCACACAGCGCCAGGTAGTCGGCAATCTGGTGCGCGTGCACGCCGTGGCGGGCCTTGACCCCGGCCACATCCCAGCGCTGGTTGCGCGCGTAGTCCCACTGTTCGTCGTGGTCGAGCAGCAGCTGCGACAGATCCTTGTCGGCGGAGATGATCACCCCGCGATGGCTGCCACGGTGGCGGTGCAGGGCGCTGCCGATCAGATCGTCGGCCTCGAAATCATGATGGGCCAGCACCGGCAGCCCCAGCGCCGCACACAGGGCCTTGCAGTGTACGAACTGGCGCTTGAGCGCCTCCGGCGCCGGATCGCGGTTGGCCTTGTAGGCCGGGTACAGGCGATGGCGGAAGCCGCTGTCCAGCGCTTCGTCGAAGGCGATGGCGATATGCCGTGGCCGCTCGCGCTCCAGCAGGTCCAGCAGGAAGCGGGCGAAGCCATGCACCGCGTTGGTCGGCCAGCCCTGGCTGTCCTGGAACTGGTCGGGCAGCGAATGCCAGGCACGGAACACGTAGATGCTGGCATCGACCAGATACAGCGGCGGTGCGGGCTGGGCGCTCACCGCGCTCACGGTGCGGTCCATTCCTGAAGCAGCGTGGCCGGATCGGGACGCTCGCGCTCGGGCACTGCGGCCTTGGGCGTGCCGATGTGGATGAAGCCGGCGATGCGCTCGCCTTCGGCCAGGCCCAGATGCGCCTGCACGGCCGGGTCGAACGCCATCCACGCGGTCAGCCACTGCGCGCCGAAGCCCAGCGCCTGCGCGGCCTGCAGCAGGGCAAAGCAGACGCAGCCGGCGGTCATCAGCTGTTCCTGCTCGGGCACCTTGGGGTCCGGGCGCGGGCTGGCCACCACGACGATCACCAGCGGCGCATGGCTGAAACGCTGGCGGTCCTTCTCGAAGACCGCATCGCCGGCCTGCGGGTCGCGCTGGCGGCTGCGCTCGGCCAGGAAGTCGCCCAGAGTGTGACGTGCATCGCCGGCGATTTTCAGGAAGCGGAACGGCACGCGCTTGCCGTGGTCGGGCACGCGTACCGCCGAGGCCAGCATCCGCTGCAGGGTGGCCGGGTCCGGCCCGGGTTCGCCCAGTTGCCGCGAGGGCACCGAGCGGCGGGCATCCAGGGCGAGCAGGGCGGCGGGGTCGGGCATGGTGTCTGAACCGGTCATCACGGGCATTTGATTATAGTCGGGGCGGTCAATGACGCCGTCTGTGTCGCGTCTGCACCCTGAATATCAAACTGTGATGAACATCATGCCACTGGCGGGAAACGGACGGCCGCTTCCCCTCGCCTCATGGGCCTTGCACGGCTTACGATATCGGTCTTGCCGGGCCGCCGGTCATGAGGTTTGAAGTGAGGACTGTTTCACTGTCCGTGACGGGCTGGCCGGCCTACCATCGACGTACCGGTGCATGGGGTGTGCCGGTCGTCGCGATGTCCATGGTGTCTGTCGTACCAGAGAAGGTGGGGAGCCTTCCCGAATGATGAGCGTGCCCACACCGATGGGATCGCCGGGCCGCGACCCGGCCCAGCTCCAGCGTGCCCGGGACATGGTCCTGCCCGCGCTGTGCCAGGCGTTCGGGGCCGCGCTGGCGCGGTTCGATGATGCGTTGTTCGACCGTGCGGGCAATGCCGGTTCCTCGCAGCTGCTGTTCCTGGATGCGATGCGCGAGCTGCGCCGCCGCCGCGAGGAGATCGCCGCCGCCTTTGCCGGCCACCTGCAGCGGGCCTGGGAGGCGCTGGCCGCCGGCGAGCCGCTGTCGGCCGATGCCACCCTGTCCGGCCAGGCCGAAGACGGCTTGAGCCTGCTGGCCGAGCACGTGCTGGAATCGCGGCTGGCGGTGCGCAATTTCGCCACCGTGCTGCTGCGCGACTTCAAGCCGGTGCTGGCGCGGCTGGACCGCCGCCTGGGCCGCCTGATCGGCGGTGCCGAGCTGGACGCCGACCACAACCCGATCAGCCCGGAACATCTGGGCGTGGCCATCCACGAGGCGTTTGCCGGCTGTGAACTGGCCCCGGAAGTGCATCTGGTGCTGATCAAGCTGTGCGAACGCGACCTGCGCGCGCCGATCGGCCGCATCTACGAGAAGCTGGACGAGCAGCTGGCGGCGGCCGGCGTGATGTCGCAGATGGGCACGCCGCAACGCCCGCTCTCGGCCGCACCCGAGCCGCGCAGCGCTGGCGCGCTGGAAGATCTGGTCGAGCACCGCCAGGGTGCCGATGCCGGCTTCGCCGATGACGAGCAGGCCGCTCCCGCCTGGGCGCAACGCTTCGCCGCGCGCTGGTCGGAACGTCGCGGCCACATGCAGCAGCACCTGGGAGGCGAGGACAGCGGCAGCGGCGAGCCCTATCCGGGCCAGCAGGGCATGCTGCTGGAAGCGCTGCACGAGTTGCTGCAGCAGACCCGCCATGTACGCGAGGACGCCACGTCGGCCGCCCAGGTGGCCATTGGCCAGCAGCGCCCGTTGAGCCAGCGCGAAATGATGTCGGTGCTGTCGCTGCTGCAGGCCACGCCCAGCGCAACCCTGCGCGCGGCGATCGGCGAGGATGGCGAATCGCTGGCGCAGCGGCTGAAGAGTGAAGTGCTGTCCAGCGCCACCCGGCTCGGCGTCGATCCCGGCCAGACCCGGCTGGATCCACAGGACGAAGATGCGATCGATCTGGTCGGCATGCTGTTTGACGTGATGCTGGACGAACGTGAACTGGAAGGCCGCTCGCGCGAACTGATCGGCCGCCTGGTGGTGCCGTTCGTGAAGGTGGCCATGCTCGACCGCCGCATGTTCGTGCAGAAGACCCACCCGGCGCGCAAGCTGCTCAACTCGCTGGCCGAGGCCTGCGAGGGCAACACCGGCGAAAGCCAGGCCGAGCGCATGCTGATGGCCAAGGTGGAGGAAATCATCGAGCGCCTGGTGGCCGAGTTCAACGAGAACCTGGCGATCTTCCTGACCCTGGAAGAAGAGTTCCGCGAGTTCCTGGTGCAGCATCGCCGCCGCGTGGAAATCGCCGAGCGCCGCGCCGCCGAGACGCAGCGCGGCCAGGAAAAGCTGGAGATGGCCCGCACCCGTGCCGGTACCGAACTGGATCGGCGCATCGGCGACGCCACGCTGCCGCCGGCCATCGCCGCGTTCCTGCGCCAGCCGTGGCAGCACCATCTCACCCTGGCGCTGCTGCGCGAGGGCGAAGAGGGTGCGTCGGTGGCCGAGGCCCTGAGCCTGGGCGACGGCCTGCTGGAAGAAGTGGCTGAGGCCCGTCGCCAGATCGTCGGCAAGCCGTGGCTGCAGGCCTGGCAGCCGGTGCTGGCCAAGGTGTTTGCCAGCGTGGGCGTGCACGGCGACGCCGCCACCGGCGCCATCGATGCTCTGCATGACACCCTGCAGGGCATCGCCGAATCGCGGCCGGAACTGCAGCGCGCGCTGCCCGAGCTGCCGCAGGTCGCGTTGCCGGCACCGCCGGTGGCCGAATCGCCGGCGGTGGAACTGAGCGGGCAGATCGACGCCGATGACTTCGACAACGCCGACGCCGACCGCTTCCGCCGCATGGAGATCGGCAACTGGCTGGACTTCGTCGACAAGGACGGCAAGGTGCAGGCCGGCAAGCTGTCGTGGGTCAGCCCGATTTCCTCGCGCCTGCTGTTCGTCAACCGCCGTGGCGTGCGCTTCTGCGTAGCCTCGCCGGAAGAACTGGCAGTGATGGTGCGGCTGGGCCGCTTGCGCGCCCATGTGGATGACGGCGCCTTCGACAGCGCCATGCAGGGCGTGATCGACCGCCTGGACCCGGGCAGCGCGACGCTGCACTGAGCACGGGCCGCCTGCTAGGATCGGGAAAACTCACCGATCAGCGGGGACCTGCATGGCCGTGGCGTTGCTGGGGATCAAGGAGACCGCGCCGGGCGAACGGCGCGTGGCGCTGACGCCGGAAACGGCGAAGAAGCTGGGCGCACTGGGCATCACCGTCTGGTACGAAGCCGGCGCCGGCCTGGCTGCCGGCTTCCCTGATGCCGCCTATGACGATGCAGGCGCACGCGCGTTCGACGCCGCGCGCTGGCCGGAGATCGACATCCTGCTGTGCGTACAGGCGCCGCCGGCGACCGTGTTGCAGCAGCTCAAGCCCGCGGCCAGTGTGATCGGCCTGCTTGCGCCGGCGGCCGATCCGGCCTTGGCCGCATTGGCGGCCGACGACCGCCTGCGGCTGTTCCCGCTGCAGCAGTTGCCGCGTACCACGCGTGCGCAGGCGATGGACGTGCTCAGTTCGCAGGCCGGCATGGCCGGCTACAAGGCCGCGCTGATCGCCGCCGAACGCGCGCCACGCTTCTTCCCGATGCTGACCACCGCCGCCGGCACCGTGCGTCCGGCCAAGGTGCTGGTGATCGGTGCCGGCGTGGCCGGGCTGCAGGCGATTGCCACCGCGCGCCGTCTCGGCGCACAGGTGGAAGGTTTCGACGTGCGCCCGGAAACCCGCGAGCAGATCCAGTCGTTGGGCGCGCGCTTCCTCGACCTGGGCGTCAGTGCGGCGGGCGAGGGCGGCTACGCACGTGCGCTGACCGACGAGGAGCGGGCCGAGCAGCAGCGCCGCCTGGCCGACCACCTGCGCAGCGTCGATGTGGTGATCTGCACCGCGGCGGTGCCGGGCCGCCCGGCCCCGACCATCGTCACCGCCGCGATGGTGGAAGGCATGGCCGCCGGCAGCGTGATCGTCGATCTGGCCGCCGAAAGTGGCGGCAACTGTGCGCTCACCCAACCCGGGCAGTGCATCGAACACCAGGGCGTGACCATCGATGGCCCGCTGGGCCTGGCCAGCCGTGGCGCGACCCAGGCCAGCGAAATGTATGGGCGCAATCTGCTGAACTTCGTCGCGCTGTTCGTGCGCGAGGGCCAGCTGGCGTTCGACTGGGAGGACGAGCTGCTGGCCAAGACCCGCTGGCAGGCGTGAACCTGATATGCCTCCTGTAGAGCCGAGCCCATGCTCGGCTTGCGCAGGCGCGACAAAGCAGCCGAGCGTGGGCTCGGCTCTACAAAGGGTTGAACGCTGCCTTTACCTCGGCTTGGCCGGCGGCGGGTTGTCGCGCACCCAGTCCCTGCGCTGTTCCGGCGTCATCTGCGACCAGCGCTCGCGCAGCGCTTCACGCTGCGCCGGCGGCATATCGCGCATCTGTCCGAACAGGGCGCGGGCCTGCTCGCGCTGTTCCGGGCTCATGTGCTCGAAGCGGCGCAGGCCCCGGCGGGCCTTGTCGCGCTCTTCCGGGCTCATCGACTGCCAGCGCTGGCCATGCGAGAGCATGCGCTGGCGCTGGCCGGCATCGGCGCTGTTCCAGCGGTCGCGCAAGGGGCCAGCAGCGATTCGCGCTGGGCCTCGCTCAGCTGCTCCCACGCCGGCAGCGGCGCGGCCGGTGCGGGACGTGCGGCCGGAGTGGGGGCGGCGCTCTGCGCCAGCGCGGGGACGGCCGGCAGCAGCGACAGGGTCAGCAGCAGCGGCAGGAGGTTGATTCGGGGCATGGTTCACTCCATCGCCAGGTCGGTGTCGCCCAGCCACAGGTACAGATCGGGATTCTCGTCGTACAGTGCGCTGTTGTCTTCCGCCGCCGCAAGCACCGGTGCCGGCGCGGGCCCCACCAGGGTGCCATGGCCGGTGAACTGCAGGCCGATGCCCAGTGCCACCACCAGCGAACAGGCGCTGGCCAGCCACCAGCGCAGGCGCCCGCGTTGGTGCGCGCGGGCGCCGTGACGGGCCTGGCGCAGGCGCGCCAGCGTGGCCGGCGACAGCGCCTGCAGCGACTGCGCGTGCAGGCTGCGCAGGGCGTCATCGGAAGGCAGGGAGCGGTTCACGGGTGGGTCTCCAGGTAATCCTGCAGCGCCTGCCGGGCGCGTGCCAGGTGGGTTTTCACCGCGCCTTCGCTGCAGCCCATGGCGCGGGCGGTGGTGGCCCCGTCCAGGTCCTGCAGCACGCGCAGGGTAAAGGCTTCGCGCTGGCGGGCGGGCAGGGTGCGCAACGCCTCCACCAGCTGCTGGTACTGCTGGCGCTGCTCATGCGCCTGTGCCGGGCCCGGGCCAGGGTCGGCCCAGTCGATCTCACCGCCCTCGGCGTCCTGGTTGTCGCGCCAGAACGGCAGGCGGAAGCGGCGCCGGCGCTGCAGGTCGATCACCCGCCGGCGCAGGATGCTCCAGAACAGCGGCGCCCACTCGGCGGCCGGCTTGTCGGCGTAATCCAGCATGCGCAGCAGGGCATCCTGCACCGCGTCCAGGGCGTCGTCGCGCTGGCGCAGGCCGGCCTCGGCGAAGCGGAAGGCGCGCGGGCCGACGCCGGCCAGGAACGCCTCCAGCGATGCCGGCAGGGCATCGGTCTCGGCGCTCGGGGGGACAGGGCTGCTCACCAGCACAGGGTACGGTTCCTCGCTCGGGGTCACCATCGACAACGCGTGAGCGCGGCATCGGTTGACCCGGATGCGCGCCAGGTTCAGCCCGTGGTTATGATGGGGCGACGAAGACAGAGCGGGAGCGTTGCCAGTGAGTGACGGGTTCGTGGCGCTGTACATCTTCATGCTGGCGGCCATCGCCGGCCATGTGATCATTTCGCGGGTGCCGGTGATCCTGCATACCCCGCTGATGTCCGGATCCAACTTCATCCACGGCATCGTGCTGATCGGCGCGATGGTGGTGCTGGGGCACGCGCAGACGCCGCTGGAAAAGGTGCTGGGCTTCCTTGCCGTGGTGCTCGGCGCCGGCAACGCCGCCGGTGGCTATGTGGTCACCGCGCGCATGCTGGAGATGTTCAAGCCGAGTGCGCCCAAGGGCGCCAAGGACGAACCGAAGGAGCCGCAGGCTTGAACATCAGCACCGTTGAACTGCTTGATTGGCTGGTCAAGGCCAGCTACCTGGTGGCTGCCACGTTGTTCCTGCTCGGCCTGCAGCGCATGGCCTCGCCGCTGACCGCGCGCAGCGGCATCCGCTGGGCCGGGCTGGGCATGCTGCTGGCCACCGTGGCCACCTTCTTCCTGCCCGAACTGCACAACGTGCCGCTGATCCTGGTGGCGCTGCTGCTCGGCGCCGGCCTGGCCTGGTGGTCGGCCGGCAAGGTCGCCATCACCGACATGCCGCAGATGGTGGCGCTGTACAACGGCATGGGCGGCGGCTCGGCGGCGGCGATCGGCGCGGTGGAACTGCTGCGCTATGCCTTCCTGGCCCACCGCGACACCACGCACTGGAGCGCGCAGGCGCTGGCCGACCTGGCCGCGCGCCAGCCGTCGGGCACGGTGCTGCTGCTGGCGGTGGTCGGCGCGGCCATCGGCGCGGTGTCGCTGTCCGGCTCGGTGATCGCCTGGGCCAAGCTTGATGGCCGCCTCGACAAGCGCGTCACCTGGCCGGGCCAGCAGGTGATGAACCTGATGGTGGCGCTGGCGGTGGTGGTGCTGGCGATCATCGCCGCCAGCACGCTCAGCACCTGGGCGATCGTCGCCTTCTTCGTGCTGGCACTGGCGCTGGGCGTGCTGATGACGCTGCCGATCGGTGGCGCCGACATGCCGGTGGTGATCTCGCTGTACAACGCGTTCACCGGCCTGGCGGTGTCTTTCGAAGGCTACGTGCTGGGCAACGAGGCGCTGATCATCGCCGGCATGATGGTGGGCGCGGCCGGCATCCTGCTGACCCGGTTGATGGCCAAGGCGATGAACCGGCCGATCCGCAACGTGCTGTTCTCCAACTTCGGCGGCACGGCCGGTGGCGAAGCGCAGGCGATCAGCGGTTCGCAGAAGCCGATCGACGCGGCCGACGTCGCCGCGATGATGGCCTTTGCCGAGCGCGTGGTGATCGTGCCCGGCTACGGCATGGCGGTGGCGCAGGCGCAGCACAAGATCTGGGAGCTGGCGCAGCGGCTGGGCCAGCGCGGGGTCAAGGTGAAGTTCGCCATCCACCCGGTGGCCGGGCGCATGCCCGGGCACATGAACGTGCTGCTGGCCGAGGCCGGCGTGCCCTACGACCTGATTGCCGACATGGACGACATCAACCCCGAGTTCGCCAACACCGACGTGGTGCTGGTGATCGGCGCCAACGATGTGGTCAACCCGGTGGCGCGCACCGACCCGGCCAGCCCGATCTACGGTATGCCGGTGCTGGACGTGGTCAACGCGCGCAACGTGGTGGTGATCAAGCGCGGCAAGGGCACCGGCTTTGCCGGCATCGAGAATGCGCTGTTCTACGCCGACAACACGCGCATGCTGTACGGCGACGGTGCCGAAGCGGCGGCCTCGCTGGTGAGCGAGCTGAAGGCGCTCGACGGCGGGCATTGAGATCCGGCTGCTCCCGGTGGGTGCGGGCCTTGGTCCGCACGTTTCTGCCGGCCAGCGGCCGGCACTACCACCCCATCCACGCATGGCGTGGATCTACGCGCTCAGCGCGCCAGCCAGGCGCCCACGGCCACACCCAGCGCCAACCACAGCCACTCCATCGCGCCATTGGCCAGGGTGACCAGGGTCCAGGCCAGGTGCGGGCCCATCCGCATCGTGGCGTCCCACAGATCCAGCCCGATCGAGCCGCCCATCCAGGCGCTGGCGATGGTCCAGTTGGCCACGGCGGCCACCAGCAGGGTGCCCAGCACGACCAGGGCGATGCGCAGCCGGCCGGGGCCGAGCGTGCCCAGGCGCAGCATGAACACCAGTTCCAGGGCGGTCACCACCGCCATCCAGCCGACCTGTCGGCCGGTCATCAGCGCCAGCACCAGCCAGGCGAGGGGAGCAACAACCAGGCCCAGCAACAGCATGAAGGGCCAGAGCCAGGTCACGGTCCTGGCACGCGCGGCATTGGAGGACATCGAAGCTCCCTGAAGATCACCCACAGGATACTGTGGTTTGCCGCGGTGCACCGGCGGGGGCAGGGCGGCTGGGCTAGAATGCGTGCTTGCGTGGCTGCAGCCACGGCCCCATATCGGTCCCCATGTATTCCCGTAGCAGTGAACCTGTCCACTTCGAGCGCGATTGCGAGGCCGTGATGGTCCCGCAGGGCGATACCGTGACCCTGCCCGCCGGCAGCTATGGGTACATCACCCAGGCGCTCGGTGGCAGCTATTCGGTGTTCGTCGAGGGCAACCTGTTCCGCATTGCCGGCAAGGACGGTGATGCCATCGGCAAGGAGGCGCCGGCACCGCTGGAACTGCCCGCCGACGCCACCGATGAACAGGTGGAACAGCTGGTATGGCAGCAGCTTCGCACCTGCTTCGATCCGGAAATTCCGGTGAACATCGTCGAACTGGGCCTGGTCTACGAGGTCGAGATCAAGCATCTGGACGAGGGCCAGCGCGAGATCGACGTGAAGATGACCCTGACCGCGCCGGCCTGTGGCATGGGCGACATCCTGGTCGACGACGTGCGCAGCAAGCTTGAAATGATCCCCACGGTGGCCGAGGCCGACGTCGAGCTGGTGTTCGACCCGCCGTGGAACCAGCACATGATGTCCGAAGCGGCCCGGCTCGAGACCGGCATGCTTTGACCCAGGGCCCGCAGTGACGCGGGCCCGGCACTACCCGCAACCAGAACAGGAATCCTCCGGTGTCCCAGTCCATTCCCAGCTTCGCCGTCACCCGTTCGGACCACCCGCGCAGCGCTGAAGAGCGCGCCCAGATCCTGGAGAAGCCCGGCTTCGGCCTGCACTTCACCGATCACATGGTGGAAGTGCGCTGGGACAAGGACGCCGGCTGGCACAACGCCAACGTGCGTGCCTATGGCCCGCTGCAGCTGGACCCGGCCGCAGCCGTGCTGCACTACGGCCAGGAAATCTTCGAAGGCATCAAGGCCTACCGCCACGCTGACGGCTCGATCTGGACCTTCCGCCCGGACGCCAACGGCCGCCGCCTGCAGCGTTCGGCGCAGCGCCTGGCGCTGCCGGAACTGCCGGTGGAGATCTTCGTTGAATCGCTGAAGCAGCTGATCGCCGTGGACAGCGCCTGGGTGCCGTCGGCCGATGAGTCGAGCCTGTACTTCCGTCCGTTCATGATCGGCGACGAAGCCTTCCTCGGCGTGCGTGGCGCACACAAGGCCGGCTACTACGTCATCGCCAGCCCGGCCGGCCCGTACTTCGCCAAGGGCGTTGCCCCGGTGTCGATCTGGCTGTCCACCGAGTACGCGCGTGCGGCCAAGGGCGGCACCGGCGCCGCCAAGTGCGGCGGCAACTACGCGGCTTCGCTGCTGCCGCAGCAGAAGGCACAGGCGCAGGGTTGCTCGCAGGTGCTGTTCCTCGACCCGGTCGAAGGCAAGTACCTGGAAGAACTGGGCGGCATGAACGTGTTCCTGGTCTACAGGAACGGCACGCTGGTGACCCCGGAACTGTCCGGCAGCATCCTCGAGGGCATCACCCGCGAGAGCATCCTGCAGCTGGCCCGCGACCGCGGCATGAAGGTTGAAGAGCGCATGGTCAGCATCGACGAGTGGAAGCAGGGCGTGGCCTCGGGCGAGATCGCCGAAGTGTTCGCCTGCGGTACCGCTGCGGTGGTCACCCCGATCGGCCAGCTCAAGGGCGAAGGTTTCTCGGTCGGCGACATCAACGCCCCGGCCGGCGAAGTGACCATGTCGCTGCGCAAGGAGCTGACCGACATCCAGTACGGCCGCCTGCCGGACCGCCACAACTGGCTGGTCAAGCTGGGCTGATCGCCCGCATGGATCGGTAGCGTCGAGCTTGCTCGACGGCTCTTCCGGAAAGCCCGTCCCCGTGACGGGCTTTCTGCGTTTCGGCCCCGGGTCAGATCCCTCCCCTGCGGAAAAGGGATCTGACCCCCGAATCAGCGGACGCCGATGTCGGCAAAGTCATCACAGGACACGTGATGACCCAGTCAGGTGCGTGCAGGACGCGAGAAAGTTCCTTCACCTTCACAAACCCTCGACCCGAAAAGTCTCAGAACGAACATTTCATCTTGCTGAAAAGACACTGAAAATCTTGTGGTGTCCGGTTTTGGTCATTAGCGTCGTCTGCACGGCGGATCAATAGGGGGATCCGCTGACTCACCGGTCTTCCGAACCTCGCCAATGCAAGCCAGCCCATGGTTCGGGCCGGTGCTTCTGCCGATTCCGGCATTCACACCACAAGAAAGGGAAATACGATGTCCCAGGTAACGCAACCGCGTGTGCGTCGAGTGTGGGTGGTCCTTGGTGCGTCCGTTCTGTCATCGCTGCTGCTGGCCACGCCTGCGCTGGCCGGTGATGTCCAGCTCAGCGGCCTGCAGTCCGCACCGACGCACCAGCGTTTCATCGTGAAGTACCGTGATGGCAGCGCCCCGGTGGCCAACACCACCGCGCTGGCTTCTTCGCTGAAGAGCGCCGCCGCCGGCCTGGCCAGCAGCCAGGGCCGCGCGCTGGGCCTGCAGGAAGTCCGCAAGCTGGCCGTCGGCCCGACCCTGGTCAGGACCGACCGTCCGCTTGACCAGGCCGAATCCGAACTGCTGATGCGCAAGCTGGCGGCCGACCCGAACGTGGAATACGTCGAGGTCGACCAGATCATGCGCGCCACGCTGACCCCCAACGACACCCGCTTCAGCGAACAGTGGGGCTTCGGTACGTCCAACGCGGGCATCAACATCCAGCCGGCCTGGGACAAGTCCACCGGCACTGGCGTGGTGGTGGCGGTGATCGACACCGGCATCACCAACCACCCCGATCTGAACGCCAACATCCTGCCCGGCTATGACTTCATCAGCGATGCGGCGATGGCGCGCGACGGCGGTGGCCGCGACAACAACCCGAACGACGAAGGCGACTGGTACGGCGCCAACGAGTGCGGCTCGGGCATTCCGGCCTCCAACTCCAGCTGGCACGGCACCCACGTCGCCGGCACCGTGGCGGCAGTGACCAACAACGCCAGCGGCGTCGCCGGCACCGCGTTCAACGCCAAGGTCGTGCCGGTGCGCGTGCTCGGCAAGTGCGGCGGTTACACCTCCGACATCGCCGACGCGATCGTGTGGGCCTCCGGCGGCACCGTCAGCGGCGTGCCGGCCAATGCCAATCCGGCCGAGGTGATCAACCTCTCGCTGGGCGGTGGTGGCAGCTGCTCGAGCACCTACCAGAACGCGATCAACGGCGCGGTCGGCCGCGGTACCACCGTGGTGGTTGCCGCCGGCAACAGCAACGCCAACGTGTCCAGCTCGGTGCCGGCCAACTGCCCGAACGTGATCGCAGTGGCCGCGACCACCTCGGCCGGTGCGCGTGCCAGCTTCTCCAACTACGGCGCCGGCATCGATATCTCCGGCCCGGGCCAGAGCATCCTGTCCACCCTCAACACCGGCACCACCACCCCGGGCAGCGCCAGCTACGCCTCCTACAACGGCACCTCGATGGCGGCCCCGCACGTGGCCGGCGTGGTTGCGCTGATGCAGTCGGTCGCCCCTAGCCCGCTGAGCCCGGCGCAGGTGGAGAGCATCATCAAGAGCACGGCCCGTCCGCTGCCGGGCGCCTGCTCGGGTGGCTGCGGCGCCGGCATCATCGATGCCAACGCGGCGGTGGCCGCCGCGATCAATGGCGGCGGCACCAATCCGGGCGGCAACGTTCTGCAGAACAACGTGCCGGTGACCGGCCTGGGCGCCTCGACCGGTGCCGAGCTGAACTACACCGTCGCCGTTCCGGCCGGCAGCACCCAGCTGCGCGTGGCGATCAGTGGCGGCAGCGGTGATGCCGACCTGTACGTGCGCCAGGGCAGTGCCCCGACCGATACCACCTACACCTGCCGTCCGTACCTGAGCGGCAACAGCGAAACCTGCACCATCAACAGCCCGGCCGCCGGCACCTGGTATGTACGGGTGAAGGCATACAGCACCTTCTCGGGCGTGACCCTCAACGCCCAGTACTGAGCCCAAGACCCTCTCCAAGGGCACGCCCTGGCTTCGGCCGGGGCGTTTTTGCTCTGGTAGGTGCCGACCTTGGTCGGCACGCGGTTCCTCAAACCGATTCGAAGCGGTTTGCTGCCACGTTCTTGCGCACGTGCTGCGGATCGAAGATGCGGCCGTTCATGGCGATGTACACGCCGCTCGGCAGCGACTGCACCGCGCCGATCGCGCATCCGATGTTGAACTCCGCATCCGAACCACGGAACCGCGCCGGGCTGAGCGCGCCGGTCATCACGATGGTCTTGTCCGGGATCGTCGCCAGCACCTTGCCGGTCTGCACCATCGAATCGGTGCCGTGGGTCACCAGCACGTGACGGGTCGGCTGCGCGGCAATGGTGGCGCGGATCAGCTCGCGGTCCTCATCGTTGATGTGCAGCGAGTCCTTGCGCAGGATCGGAATCACGTTGAAGCGGAACGTCACGCCCAGCTCGCGCAGGATCATACCGATCTGCGGATCGCCGATCTGGTAGTCCGACTTGTCGTCGAAGTAGATCTTGTCGATCGTGCCACCGGTGGTGACGACCAGGAGCTCTTCCATCATGTGCATGCGCGAAACCAGGACAGGTACTGCGGCGCGGGGCCAGGAATGCAGATGATACGGCCCAGCGGGCGCAGCGTCAGCGTCGCTTGCCGAAGCGGGCGCGCAGGCCGGGCAGGCTGGCGCTGAAGATCACCAGCAGTGCCAGTGCGATCTCGATCAGCGCCAGCCAGCGCGTTTCCGGGTGGCTCCAGGCGCTCATCACGCCATGGCTGAACCAGCCCAGCGCCAGCACCGAGGCCCAGAAACCGGCCTTGCGCCAGCCCAGTCGCAGCGCCACGGCCAGCAGCAGCGGCGGTGCTGTGAACACCAGCTGGGTGGCCAGCCAGTGCTTGTCATTGATGAACCAGCCGGCGAACAGCGCGGCCAGCCCCATCAGGGCCAGCAGCAGGACCGTGCGCGGCGCGGCGCTCATCGGGCCAGCCGCTGCGCGATATCGGCCACCCGCCGGCCCAGCGCGCGCGCCAGCACGGCCTCGTCGTCGGTCGGCTGCGGGTCGTCGGCGGCACCGGCTACGTGGCTGGCGCCGTAGGGCGTGCCGCCGCTGGTGGTGTGGCTCAGCGCCGGTTCGGTGAAGGGAATGCCGACGATCACGCAGCCGTGGTGCAGCAGCGGCACCTGCATCGACAGCAGGGTCGATTCCTGGCCGCCATGCATCGATGCGGTGGAGGTGAACACACCGGCCGGCTTGCCGGACAGGGTGCCGTTGACCCACTCGGCGCCCAGGCCATCGAGGAAGTGCTTGACCGGCGCGGCCATGTTGCCGAAGCGGGTCGGGCTGCCGAGCAGCAGGCCCTGGCACTCGGCCAGGTCCTGCACGCTCACATAGGGGGCGCCATCGTCGGGCACCGGCGGCTGCGCGGTCTGGGTCACCGCGGCCACCGGCGGCACCGTGCGCAGGCGCGCGCTCATGCCCGGCACTTCGCCGATGCCCCGCGCGATCTGGCGCGCCAGCCGTGCCACCGAACCGCCCCGGCTGTAGTACAGCACCAGAATCTCGCCCATCGTGCCCGCTTCTCCTCGTCGTGTGGCCCCCAGTATGGCTATCCTGCCAGCATTCCGCATCGGGTACCCTTCCACCGATGGAACCTTTGGATACGCTCAACCTGTGGATGGAGCGCGCGCGGGATCGCGCACGGGCCATCAGCTTCGGCCGCTTCCTGTGGCACCGCTTCCTCGACGACCGCCTGTTCCAGGCAGCGGCGGCGCTGGCGTACACCACGGTGTTCGCACTGGTGCCGCTGGCCATCGTGGTGTTCGGCGTGCTCTCGGCCTTCCCCGTCTTCGACCGCTGGAGCGATCAGCTCAGCGATTACGTCTTCTCCAACTTCGTGCCCAATGCCGCGCGCGCGGCCGAGGGCTACCTGCGGCAGTTCTCGGCCAGTGCCGGCCAGCTCACCGCCGCCGGCTTCATCGCGCTGGTGGTATCGCTGCTGATCACGCTCAACAGTGTGGAAGAGACCTTCAACCAGATCTGGCGGGTCGGCTCGACCCGGCCCAAGCTGACCCGTTTTCTGGTCTACTGGACCGTGCTGACCCTGGGCGCGATGCTGGCGGCCGCTTCACTGGCGGTGTCGGCGCGGGTGTTTGCGATGCCCCTGTTCGGTACCCAGGAGGGCCGCTGGCTGGCCGAGCTGGCGTTGCGGCTGGCACCGATCCTGATCGAGTTCGTGTGCATCACCCTGATGTACCGGGTGGTGCCGCACCACACGGTGAAATGGCGGCATGCGGTGCCCGGCGCGATCCTGGCCGCGGTGATCCTGGAGGTGGTGAAGTGGGGCATCGGCGCCTACCTGGGCAGTTTCCAGTCCTACCAGAAGCTCTACGGCACGGTGGCCTTCGTGCCGATCCTGCTGCTGTGGATCTACCTGTGCTGGGTGGCGGTGCTGCTGGGCGCGTCGCTGGCCTCGTCGATGGCCGCCTTCCGCTACCAGCCGGTTGAGCTGCGCCTGCCGCAGGGCTACGAGTTCTACGGTCTGCTGCGCCTGCTTGGGCGCTTCCATCATGCGCGTGCGCAGGGCCGGGGTCTGGCCGATGACGAGATCCTGCGGCTGGAGCCGATGCTGACCGACTCGTTGCTGCAGGATCTGGCCTGCAACCTGCAGGAGATCGGCCTGCTGCGCCGCGATGAGCGCGGCGAGTGGCTGCTGTCGCGCGACCTGGATCAGGTCAGCCTGGCCGATCTGTACGAATGCACCCAGCTGCGCATCCCGGT
Source organism: Stenotrophomonas sp. GSD10 (assembly GCF_056172695.1). NCBI lineage: Bacteria > Pseudomonadati > Pseudomonadota > Gammaproteobacteria > Lysobacterales > Lysobacteraceae > Stenotrophomonas > Stenotrophomonas sp. GSD10. Next base: position 465,077 of record NZ_JAOCMC010000002.1, read on the forward strand.
GGCCGAACAGCATCTGCCGTACCGCGACGACAGCCTGGGCCGCGCCGCGCTGGCGGCGCTGGACGAATTGCGGCTGCCCCTGCGCGAACGCCTCAAGCGCAAGGTCAGCGATATCTATCCCGATTCCGGAGACACCCCATGACCCGCAAGACCTCGTTGCCGCTGCTGCTCCCGCTGGCCCTGCTGTTGGCGCTGGCGGCCTGCAAACCGGCCCAGGAGCCGACCCCGGCCAGCAGCCAGCCACCGGCGCAGGCACCGACGCCGACCACGCCGGCACCGGTGGCAGAGACCCCGGCCGAGCGCACCACCGCCGAGTTCCCGACGCTGAAGATGAAGGCGGTGGACGGCAGCGACTACGACCTGGCCGCGCATCGTGGCAAGTGGGTGGTGGTGAATTTCTGGGCGACCTGGTGTGCGCCGTGCCGCAAGGAAATGCCGGAGCTGTCGGCGCTGCATGCGATGCGCAGCAACATCGAAGTGGTCGGGCTGGCCTATGAGGACATCGAAGCGCCGGAGATGCAGGCGTTCCTGACCAAGCATCCGGTGACCTATCCGATCGTGATCGTGGATCCCTACGATCCGCCGGCCGACTTCGCCACGCCGCGCGGTTTGCCGTTGACCCATCTCATCGATCCGCAGGGCAAGCTGGCGCACAGCTTCCTCGGCCCGGTGACCGCCGCCGACATCGAAAAGCAGATCGCCGCTGCCAAGTAGGTGGGGTATCGGCAGGGCTGCGCCCTGCACCCGCGGTAGTGCCGGCCGCTGGCCGGCAACCTCAGCAACAGCCAAAGCAACAGCCAAAGCGCGATTTCGGTGTGGTGGCGGGGCGGTGTCGGAGTGCGGGGACGCCGCAAGTACGTCCATGTAGGCTTGGCAGCCGCATCCATGCGGCTGACACCCCGCACTCCGACACCGCCCCACCTCTGACAGATTTCTGCGATCTGGTAGATCCACGCCATGCGTGGATGAATCTCCATCGAGTTCGAATACTTCGACAATTGAACAAAGAGCATCCACGCATGGCGTGGATCTACAGAAAGCAATGCCGACAGATCGCGGAGAACTGTCGAAGACGGGGTGGGTCCGGTTGCGGGGGCGTGAGCCGCATGGATGCGGCGACCGAGCTTACATGGACGTACTTGCAGCGGCCCCCGCAACCGGACCCACCCCGCCTACCCACAGGTAAGCCGCTTCTGATTCGGCTGTTGCTGTTGCCTTGGTTCGTAGCAGGTGCAGGGCCGCAGGCCCTGCCGAACAACCCCTAGTCTTCGACCGGAAAGTCCTCGATCGGTTTCAGCACGTCGTAGTGCTCACGATGCAGCTTGCCCTTCAGCTTCGGCAGCTCCGGCAACGGCGCATCCACGCGCGTATCCGGCAGCCGGTCCAGCAGGTTGCGCACCAGGGTCAGCCGGCCCAGCCGCTGGTCGTTGAAATCCACCAGCGTCCAAGGTGCTGCCTCGCGGTGGGTCGCGCGCAGCATTGCCTCGCGGGCTTCGGTATAGGCGCTGTACTTGCTGCGCGATTTCAGGTCCACCGGGGAGAGCTTCCAGCCCTTCAGCGGATCGAGGTGGCGTTCGGCAAAGCGCTTCTCCTGCTGCTCCTGGTCCACGCACAGCCAGTACTTGAACAGCAGCAGGCCGTCGTCCACCAGCAGCTGTTCGAACACCGGCGCCTGGCGCAGGAACTGCTGGTACTCGGTTTCGCTGCAGTAGCCCATCACCCGCTCGACGCCAGCGCGGTTGTACCAGCTGCGGTCCATCAGCACGATCTCGCCGGCGGCCGGAAGATGCGCGGCGTAGCGCTGGAAATACCACTGCGTGGCTTCGCGGTCGGTGGGCTTGGGCAGTGCCACCACCCGGCACTGGCGAGGGTTGAGATGCTGGCTGATGGCCTGGATCGCGCCGCCCTTGCCGGCCGTGTCGCGGCCCTCGAACAGCACCAGCAGGCGCTGCCCGCTGTGCTGCACCCAGCGCGCCATCGCGGTCAGTTCCAGCTGCAGCGGCAGCAGCAGTTCGTCGTAGTCCTTGCGCTTGAGCTTGGCCATCGTCACACCACGCGGGAAGGAAGCCCGAGCGTAGCGCAGGCGGCGCTCAGGTGATGTCGATGCCGGGTAGAGTCGACTGTCAGTCGACTATCGCGCGCAGCGCGGGGTTTTGCGTTCTGCCCCTAGGGCAGTCGACTAACAGTCGACTCTACCCAGTCGACGTCATCCAATCGACGTTACCCAGCCGACGCCTCTGTTCCCAACCAGCCGTGCTCGCGCGCCAGCTGCTGCAGCAACGCCGACAGATCGCGGGCAAACCCGCCCATGTCGAACAGCCCGCTGCGCTCGCGTGCCTGCGCCAGTTCAGCGCGCAGCGCGGCCAGCGTCGCCGGGTCGTTGCCCAGTGCACTGGCGGTGGCGATGAACGCGGCATCGTCGGCGACGTTCATCCGGGCCAGGCCGAGGTGATGGTTGAGGCTGCCGGCCACGCGCGCGGCAAAGGTCTCGCCGGGACAGGTCAGCACCGGGCAGCCGGCCCAGAGCGCGTCCGACGCGGTGGTATGCGCGTTGTACGGATGGGTGTCGAGGAACAGGTCGGCCAGCGCATAGCGGACCAGGTAATGCGGATGCGGCAGCTTGGCCATGAACACCAGGCGCGCCGGATCCAGGCCGGCGGCCTGTGCGGCCGCACGCAGCCGCGCATCGGCCTGTCCTGGGCCGGACAGCAGCCACAGTACGCTGCCGGGCACCGCCTGCAGCACCGCGAAGGCGCGGCCCATGCTGCGCGGGTTGAGCTTGTAGCTGTTGTTGAAGCAGCAGAACACCACGCCCTGCGCGGGCAGGCCGCAGTCGGCACGGCTCGGCGCTGGCTCCAGCACGCGCGTGTTGTCCGACGGCTGGAACGCGCGCGGCAGGCGCAGCACACGTTCGCTGTAGTGCGGCTCCAGTGCGGGTGGCAGGGCGAAGGCATCGCCGACCACCGCATCCATCCACGGCGCGCCCGACGTGCCCGGGTAGGCCAGCCAGTTCACCTGCAGCGGGGCCGGGCGCATCGCCAGCACCTCCGGGGTGCCGCCACCGCCCCAGCCACGCAGATCGAACAGCAGGTCGATGCCGTGCGCGCGGATGCGTGCAGCCGTGTCAGCGTGTCGCAGCCCTGTTACATCGTGCAGCTGGGTCGCCGCCTGCAGGCGCTGGCGGATGCGGCTGCCGTCATCGCGGTTCAATGCGTACAGATGCAGCTGCAACGCCGGGTCGTGGCGCAGCTGTTCGAACAGGGCCACGGTCAGCAGCCCGGTCGGATGCGCGCCGAAGCCATTGGAAAGGAAGCCGACCCGCAGCGGGCCACGCGCGCGCACCGTCACCGGCGGCAAGGGCCGCACCGCGGCGGCCACGGCCAGTGCGCGGGTACGTGCGCAGGCCAATTGCTCTGCGGCGCTGGCGTCCTCGCTGAGAAAGGCGAACGGTTCGACCACGCCCTGGCCGGATGCTGCGGCGGCACGCACCTGAGCGGCCAGCGCGTCCACATCCTGCCAGTCGCACAGGCGGCGCTGCCAGGCCAGGCGCTGGGCGGCGATGTAAGGCTCGGCCGGCATCAGCGTGTGCGCGCGCCGATAGGCCGCAGCCGCGCCTTCGGCATCGTCGGCGTCTTCCAGGGCATGGCCCAGCCACAGTGCGATGCCCGGGTGCTGCGGGGCCAGCGCCGAGGCCTGGCCAAGCAGCTTCGCCGCATCGGCATGCGCACCGGCCATCCAGGCCACACGGCCCAGCCGCGCCAGCGCTTCCGGATGGTTCGGGCGCAGTTGCAGCGCGCGTCGCGCGGCCTGTTCGCCGGCAGCGATGTCGCCGGCTTCCAGTTCCAGGTCGGCCAGCATCACCCAGGCGACGAAGTCGCCGGGCTGGCGTGCGATCGCCTGCTGCAGGTGCTGCCGCTGCTGCCAGGCCGACATCGGGTCAACCCGCCGACAGCTGGGCCAGGGCGTCGACCTGGTGCTCGTGGCTGAGCCGCTGCAGCAGCGGGTCGAGATCGCCGGCCAGAATGTTGGGCAGGTCGTACAGGGTCAGGCCTTCCACGCGATGGTCGGTGATCCGGCCCTGCGGGAAGTTGTAGGTGCGGATGCGCTGGCTGCGGTCGCCGCTGCCGACCTGCAGGCGTCGCGATTCGGCCTGCGCCGCGTCCTGGCGCTGGCGCTCGGCATCGAGCAGCTGCGCCTTCAGTCGCTTCATCGCCTTGTCGCGGTTGGCGTGCTGGCTGCGCTCGGTCTGGCACTCCACCACCACGCCGGTGGGCACGTGGGTGATGCGGATCGCCGATTCGGTCTTGTTGACGTGCTGGCCGCCGGCGCCGGACGAACGGAAGGTATCCACCTTCAGGTCGGCCGGGTTGATGACGATGTCATCGACTTCGTCGGCTTCGGGAATGATCGCCACCGTGGCGGCAGAGGTGTGGATGCGGCCCTGCGATTCGGTGGCCGGCACACGCTGCACGCGGTGCGTGCCCGATTCGAACTTCAGCCGCGAGAACGCACCACGGCCGACCACGCGCGCCACCACTTCCTTGTAGCCGCCATGCTCGCCGGGGTTGTCCGATTCGATCTCGACCTTCCAGCCCTGGCGCTCGGCATAGCGGGCGTACATGCGGAACAGGTCGCCGGCGAAGATCGCCGCTTCGTCGCCGCCGGTGCCGGCGCGCACTTCCAGGAACAGGTTGCCTTCATCGCGCGGGTCGCGCGGCACCAGCAGCAGCGCCAGTTCCTGTTCCAGCTCCTGCAGGCGAGACTGTGCGGAGGTGATTTCCTCGTCGGCCAGCTCGCGCAGATCGGGGTCGGCGCGCATGCCTTCGGCGGCGGCCAGGTCGGCCTTGGCACGGGCTTCGTCGGCGAGTGCGGTGGCGACCGGTTCAAGTTGGGCGAATTCGCGCGAAAGGTCGCGGAAACGGGTGTTGTCGGCGACCACATCGGGTTCGGCGAGCAGGCGTTCCAGTTCTTCGCGGCGCTCGGCCAGCGCTTCCAGCTTACGGCGCAGGGTCGGCGTCATCGGGTCTCACGGAGGGATGGTGGTAACCCGGCGTGGCCGGGAACAGGCGCTGCGCGGCGCGGGTCAGGTCGGCATCGCCGCTCAATGCGGCCGCACGCAACGCAGCGGTGGGCGGGTGCAGCAGGCGGTTGGTCAGGCCATGGGCCAGCAGTTCCAGCACTTCATCGGCCGGCTTGCCGTTGGCCAGCTGCTGGCGCGCGCGCTCCAGCAGCTCGGCGCGTGTGGCCTCGCCGAACGCGCGCAGCTGCCGCAGCGGAGCCTGGTGGGCGCTGGCCTGCTGGGTCTCGACGAAGCGCGACACCTGCAGGTCGATGATCGCCTCGGCTTCGGCGGCCGCCTCGCGACGGCCACGGCGGTTGTCTTCCACCGCGCGTTCAAGGTCATCGACGGTGTACAGGAAGGCATCGTTGAGCGTGCCGACCTCCGATTCGATGTCACGCGGCACGGCCAGGTCGAACAGCAGCATCGGCTTGTGCCGGCGCGCGCGCAGCGCCTTGGCCACCATCTCGCGATGGATCACCGGCTCGCGCGCGGCGGTGGCCGAGAACACCACGTCGGCCTCGGCCAGGTGGCGGTCCAGCTCGGTCAGCGGCAAGGCCACGCCACCATGTCGGCTGGCCAGCTCCTGGGCATGGGCGAGGGTACGGTTGGCGATCAGCAACCGCCGCACCTTGCCTTCGCTCAGGTGGCGCGCGGCCAGCTCGATGGTCTCGCCCGCACCGACCAGCAGCACGGTGGAGTCGTCCAGCCGGGCGAACGCGTTCTGCGCCAGGCGCACGGCCGCCGAGGCCACTGACACCGGGTTGGCGCCGACCTGGGTATCGGTGCGCGCACGCTTGGCTACAGAGAAGGTCTGCTGGAACAGGCGGTCCAACCGCTGGCCGAGCAGGCCGTGGTCGCGCGCGGTCGACCACGCATCCTTCACTTGGCCCAGGATCTGCGGCTCGCCCAGCACCATCGAGTCCAGCCCGGTGGCGACCCGGAACAGGTGGCGTACCGCCTCGGCATCGGCGTGCTGGTACAGGTAGCCCTGCAGGTCGCCGGCCTGGGTGTGCAGCCACTGGTCCAGCGCCTGTGCCGAATCGGCCACGGCGTACAGTTCGGTGCGGTTGCAGGTGGACAGCAGCACCGCCTCGGCAATCTGCGGAGTGTCGCGCAGCGAACCGAGCGCGCGCGGCAACGCCTCACCGGCGAAGGCCGCGCGCTCGCGCAGCTCCACCGGTGCGGTCTGGTGATTCAGTCCGAGCACCCACAGGGTCATTGTTCAGTTGCTTGCGATAAGCTGCTGGCCATTGGACGACATTTTAAGGCCCCGATGCCGACGATGCCCGCATTGATTCGCATCCCCAGTGTTCTGCTGCTGTCCCTGGCCTGCGGCCAGGCCCTGGCGGCGGTGCCGGCCAAGGCGCCCGTACGGGTCCCGGCCACTGAGGAACTGGCGCTGGAACCGGTGATGGCCGGTGAGTTCGCCCTGCAGGCCGGCAAGCTGGCCGAGGCCGCGCGCTGGTACCTGCAGGCGGCGCAGCAGACCGACGGCGACGCCGGCCTGGCCGAGCGTGCCACCCGTATCTCCATGCTGGCCAACGACGATGCCAGCGCCGCCAAGGGCCTGGCCCTGTGGCAGAAGCGCGCCCCCAGTTCGCTGACCATGCGCAGTGCGGCCGGTGCGCTGGCCATGCGCCAGGGTGATGTGAAGGCCGCGCGCGCCGAGCTGCAGGGGCTGCTGGCCGACCCCGACGAGCGCGGCTGGAAGTTCGCCCTGGCCGCGCTGATCGGCGGCGGTCGCGATCCGGCGGTGCCGGCGCAGGTGCTGGGCGAACTGGTCGACGCCAACGCCATTCCGCCGAAGATCGAGGCCTGGCAGGAGTTCGGCCGCCTTGCCCTGCGCATGGACAAGCCCGAACTGGCGCGGCGGATGATCGACGAAGTGGTCAAACGCTTCCCCGAAGAGCCGCGCGTGGCGCTGCTGCGGGCCAGCCAGCTGCAGCAGGCCGGGGAGACCGACAAGGCGTTGTCGCTGCTGCACGACGTCGAACCCAAGACCCGGCAGGACCCGGAGCTGCGCAACGCGGTGGCCATCGCCTACGACAGCCTTGGCCAGCCGTCCGCGGCCGAGCGCGTGCTGGCGTTCGGCCCGCAGGACGTGCAGACCTGGGGCATGCGCGCCTCGCTGCTGGCCAAGCAGGGCGACAAGGCTGCCCTGTCCAACCTGTACAACGAACTGTCGCGGCAGGCGGCCAAGCCGGATCCGGCGCAGCGCCTGCTGCTGGGCAAGATTGCCGAGTACCTCAAGCGCTATCCCGAGGCGGTGCAGTGGTACCACAGCGTGCCCGGCGGTGATGAGCTGAGCGAGGCGCGCCTGCGTGCGGCCAACGCCCAGGCCCTGGCCGGGCGCCTGCCGCTGGCGCTGGATGAAGTGCACGCGATCCAGTCCGATGCGGTCGTTGATGACGATGTGCGCCGCGACGCCTATCTGCTGGAAGCCGAACTGCGCCAACGCGGTGACGACAGCGCCGGTGAGCTGGACGCGCTGGCCCGCGGCCTGGCCGCTTTCCCGGATGACAACGGCCTGCTGTATGCGCGTGCGCTCACCTGGGAGCGCCGCGATGACATCCCGCGCGCCGAGGCCGACCTGCGCAAGATCCTGGTGACCGACCCGGAAAACGTACCGGCGCTGAATGCACTCGGTTACACCCTGGCCGACCGCACCGGGCGCCTGCAGGAGGCGCTGGAGCTGATCGACCGCGCCCGCGTGGCCGAGCCGGACAACGCCGCCATCGTCGACAGCTACGGCTGGGTGCTGTATCGCCTGGGCCGCAAGGACGAAGCGCTGGTACAGCTGCGCCGCGCCTGGACCCTGGCCAAGGACCCGGAGATCGCCGCCCATGTCGGCGAAGTGCTGTGGGTGCTGGGCAAGCATGACGAGGCCCGTCACTTCTTCGACGAAGCGGCCAAGCTCGACCCTGAAAACCGCGCGCTGCTGCGCGCCCGCGAGAAATTCAATCCATGAGTGTTTCCCTGATCCGGCCGCTGCTGTTGGCGGCCGCGACCCTGGCCGTTTCCGCATGTACCAGCGTGGGCACGCAGAAGACAGCGCCGCCGGCCGTGGTCGAAACGGTTTCGGCCGAAGCCGCGCAGGCCGAAGCGGCGCGCGTGGCGGCCCTGCATGCGCAGCCGGACTGGGCGTTCCAGGGCCGGGTCGCGGTCAGCAAGGGCAAGGATGGCGGCAGTGGCCGCATCGACTGGAAGCAGGAAGGCCGGCGCTATGTGGTCGAACTGAGCGCGCCGGTGACCCGGCAGAGCTGGAAGCTGACCGGCGATACCCATTCCGAAGCCGGCCGCCTGGAAGGGCTGGCGGGAGGCCCACGCGACGGTGAGGACGCCCAGCAGCTGCTGCTGGAAGCGACTGGCTGGGACATCCCGGTCAACCAGCTGCCGGAGTGGATCCGCGGGCTGGTGGCCGGTGACGCCGCCGGCCCCGAGACCGTCGAACGCGATGGCGAGGGCCGGCCGCGCCGCATGCAGCAGATGGGCTGGCAGGTGCAGTACCTGGACTGGTACCCGGCCGACGCCGGACGGCCGGCGCTGCCGCGCCGGATCGAGGCCAGCAATGGCGACGCCAAGGTGCGCCTGCTGGTGGACCAGTGGGGGCAGGGCGCCCCATGAGTGGGGTAGCCGACGACGCGGGCTGGTCCTGGTGGCCGGCCCCGGCCAAGCTGAACCTGTTCCTGCACATCACCGGCCGCCGTGCCGATGGCTACCACGAGCTGCAGACCGTATTCCGCCTGTTGGACTGGGGCGACCGCATCGGCCTGCGCCTGCGTGAAGACGGCCAGGTGGGCCGGCAGGGCGAGGGCTTGGCTGGCGTGGCCGAAGCTGACGATCTCGCGGTTCGTGCCGCGCGATTGCTGAAAGATGTTGCCAATGTCGCGCAAGGCGTGGACATCATCGTCGAAAAACATGTTTCTGCCGGCGGTGGCTTCGGTGGCGGCTCATCGGATGCCGCCACTGTGCTGGTCGCCCTGAACCGGCTCTGGCAGGTCGGCCTGGACGAAGATGCGCTGGCTGCGCTGGGTCTTCGGCTGGGCGCCGACGTGCCGGTGTTCGTGCGTGGCCGCAATGCCTGGGCTGAAGGGGTGGGCGAGCGGCTGCAGCCGATCACGCTGGCCCCGGCCTGGTATGTGGTGGTTGAACCGGGCGTTCATGTTCCCACGCCGGCCCTGTTCGCAGACCCGGATTTGACGCGCGACAGCCCAGTGGCGAAAATAGAGGACTTCGCTTCCGGGACCCTGGTCGGGAACGCGTTCGAACCGGTGCTGCGCCGCCGTGAGCCTGCCGTCGAGGCAGCGCTCGCCGCGTTGAGCGACATCGGTACGGCGCGGCTGACCGGTTCGGGAAGTGGTTGTTTCGTCGAGTTCGCGTCGCAGTCTGCTGCAGAGCAGGGACGATCGAAGTTGCCGAAGGAGTTGCGGGCAAGGGTGGCAGCGGGCGTTGCGCGTTCGCCACTGCTGGATGCACTCGAGCAACACTGATTTATCAATGCAGGGGCGTCGCCAAGAGGCCCAAGGCACCAGGTTTTGATCCTGGCATTCGTAGGTTCGAATCCTACCGCCCCTGCCAATAGCGGCTGTGTCCGCGCCTTCCAGCGCATCACCTGCGCGGGACGTGGAAACAACCGCGGTGTTGTCAGCAGCAAGGGTCCATCGGGTCCTTGCCGACCCCGGATCCCCGCCACTCGTCCCCGCCCGAGACAATCATGATGCAAGAGTCCCCGAACCTGCTGGTCTTTTCCGGCAACGCCAACAAACGTCTGGCGCAGAACATCTGCAAGGAACTGGGGGTTCGCCCGGGCAAGGCGCTGGTCTCGCACTTCTCCGATGGTGAAGTGCAGGTGGAGATCGAAGAGAACGTCCGCAAGCAGGACGTGTTCGTGATCCAGCCGACCTGTGCGCCGAGCGCGGAAAACCTGATGGAACTGCTGGTGCTGATCGACGCGCTCAAGCGCGCATCGGTGGCCAGCGTGACCGCCGTGGTGCCGTACTTCGGCTACTCGCGCCAGGATCGCCGCATGCGTTCCTCGCGCGTGCCGATCACCGCCAAGCTGGCGGCGAAGATGTTCAGCACCGCTGGCGCTGATCGCGTGCTGACCGTCGACCTGCACGCCGACCAGATCCAGGGCTTCTTCGATATTCCGGTGGACAACGTGTATGCGTCCCCGCTGCTGCTGGCCGACATCTGGCGCGCCTACGGCACCGAGAACCTGATCGTCGTCTCGCCGGACGTGGGTGGCGTGGTCCGCGCCCGTGCGGTGGCCAAGCGCCTGGATGACGCCGATCTGGCGATCATCGACAAGCGCCGCCCGCGCGCCAACGTCTCCACCGTGATGAACATCATCGGTGACGTCGAAGGCAAGACCTGCGTGATGGTCGATGACATCGTCGATACCGCCGGCACCCTGTGCGCCGCTGCCGCTGCCCTCAAGGCGCGCGGTGCGCTCAAGGTCGCCGCCTACTGCACCCACGCGGTGCTGTCGGGCCCGGCGGTGGACAACATCACCAATTCGCAGCTGGACGAACTGGTGGTGACCGACACCATCCCGCTGAAGGACGCCGCGCGCGTGTGCAGCAAGATCCGCCAGCTGAGCGTGGCGGAAATGCTGGCCGAAACGATGCGCCGCATCGCCTTCGGCGAGTCGGTCAGTTCGCTGTACGTCGATTGAGTTTTTCGCCCCTGCCGGCAACGGTGGGGGCACACCCCGGATGCTTCTGGTCGCGGAAGCATCTTCAACCGCCAAGCCGCGAGGCGAGGCAACAACCTGAGTAGTCGAAAATGTCGAAGACCCATGAAATCAAGGTCACCAAGCGTGAACTGCAGCGTAAGGGTGCGAGCCGCCGCCTGCGTCACGCTGGTGTGATCCCGGCCATCGTGTACGGCGGCAACGCCGAGCCGGTCGCCATCAGCCTGGACCACAACGAAATCTGGCTGGCCCAGCAGAACGAGTGGTTCTATGCCTCGATCCTGGACCTGAACCTGGACGGCCAGGTGCAGAAGGTCCTGCTGCGTGACATGCAGCGCCACCCGTACAAGCAGCTGATCATGCACCTGGACTTCCAGCGCGTGAACGAGAACGAAGCCCTGACCGCTTCGGTCCCGCTGCACTTCGTCAACGAAGACACCTCGCCGGCCGGCAAGGCTGCCGACGTCGTGGTCACCCACGAACTGAAGGAAGTGACCATCACCTGCCTGCCGAAGGACCTGCCGGAGTCGATCGAAGTCGACCTGGGCGAGCTGAAGGCCGGTGACGTGGTGTACCTGTCCAACATCAAGCTGCCGAAGGGCGTGGAAATCCCGGCGCTGGCGCTGGGCAAGGACCACGACGACGCCATCGTCACCGCCAAGGCCGGCAAGGCCGACGCGGCCGACGAAGAAGCGGCTGCCGAGTAATACCGCTACGGTGCCTGCCTCCGGGCAGGCACCGTATTGGAAGGAACCATGGCAGGACTGCGACTGATCGTCGGTCTGGGCAACCCCGGATCGGAACACGCCCGGACCCGGCACAATGCCGGGTTTCATTTCGTTGAGGCCCTGGCGGAAAAGGCCGGTGCACGATGGAATGTGGACAGCAAACTGTTCGGCGAGACCGCCAAGGTCGAGATTGCCGGGCAGACGGTGTGGCTGCTCAAGCCCGCCACCTTCATGAACCTCAGCGGCAAATCGGTCACCGCCGCACAGCGGTTCTGGAAGATCGAGCCGGAGGAAACCCTGCTGGCCCATGACGAACTGGACCTGGCGCCCGGCGTGGCGCGGCTGAAGTTCGACGGTGGCCATGGCGGCCAGAACGGCCTGCGCGACACCATCCGCCTGCTCGGCCACGGCAAGTTCCATCGCCTGCGCGTGGGCATCGGCCATCCCGGCCACAAGGACCGCGTGGTGGGGTGGGTGCTCGGCCGCCCGTCCAAGGACGATGACGTGCTGATCGCGCGCGCCATCGACGATGCGATCGACGTGATGCCGCTGGCGGTGCAGGGCGATTTCAGCGAAGCGATGAAGCGCCTGCACACCCCGAAATAAACGGTAGGTACCGACCGTTGGTCGGTACGGAGAATGATTGGAAAAGCAGCGCCCATGCCGCTGCTTTCCCAATCACTTTCACCCCAGAGAGCTGTCACCCATGGGTATCAAATGCGGCATCGTCGGCCTGCCCAACGTCGGCAAGTCGACCCTGTTCAATGCGCTGACCAAGGCGGGTATCGCCGCGGCGAATTTCCCGTTCTGCACCATCGAACCGAACGTCGGCATCGTGCCGGTGCCGGATCCGCGCCTGGGCGAACTGGCAGCGATCATCAACCCGCAGAAGGTCATCCCGACCGCGGTCGAGTTCGTCGACATCGCCGGCCTGGTGGCGGGTGCGGCCAGCGGTGAAGGCCTGGGCAACAAGTTCCTGGCGCACATCCGCGAAGTCGATGCGATTACCCACGTGGTGCGCTGCTTCGAGCATGGCGACATCGTGCACGTGGCCGGCAAGGTCGACCCGATCTCGGACATCGAAACCATCGACACCGAACTGGCGCTGGCCGACCTGGACAGCGTCGAGAAGGCGCTGAACCGTGCCGAGCGTGCGGCCAAGGGCGGTGACAAGGACGCAGCGGCGCGCAAGCCGGTGCTGGCCAAGCTGCAGGCGGCGCTGTCGGATGGCAAGGCTGGCCGTTCGGTCGGCCTGGACGATGAAGAAAAGGCGCTGGTCCGTGACCTGTTCCTGCTGACCCTGAAGCCGGTGATGTACATCGCCAACGTGCTCGAGGACGGCTTCGAGAACAACCCGCACCTGGAAGCCGTGCGCGCGCACGCCGCCGCCGAAGGCGCGCAGGTGGTGCCGGTGTCGGCCGCGATCGAAGAAGAGCTGTCCCAGCTCGACGATGAAGACCGCGATACCTTCCTGGCCGACCTGGGCCTGAGCGAGCCGGGCCTGAACCGCGTGATCAACGCGGCCTACAGCCTGCTCGGCCTGCAGACCTACTTCACCGCCGGCGTGAAGGAAGTGCGCGCGTGGACCGTGCGCAAGGGCGCCACCGCCCCGCAGGCCGCCGCGGTCATCCACACCGACTTCGAGAAGGGCTTCATCCGCGCCGAAACCATCGCGTATGACGACTTCATCAAGTACAAGGGCGAAGCTGGCGCCAAGGAAGCCGGTCGCCTGCGCCTGGAAGGCAAGGAATACCGCGTGCAGGAAGGCGACATCCTGCACTTCCGCTTCAACGTCTGATCCAGCGGTAACGGATCGACCCCGGACGCCCCGCCTCGTGCGGGGCGTTCGCGTTTCCGGGTATGGACAAAAAAGCACCACGCTGCGAAACGCTTGCGGTGTGATGTTCGCCGGCACTTGTCCACAGCAAACTCCCATCGCTTTCCACGCCGGGTGTGGAAAACCCCGTGTGCCGCTGTAGAGCCGAGCCCATGCTCGGCTGATGCCGGCCGGAGCCGAGCATGGGCTCGGCTCTACAGGGCTTGTCCGCGCAGTGTGGATAAATATTCGCCACGCTTCCAAACGCTTGCCTGGCAACACTCACAGCCACTTGTCCACACCTGGTTCCCATCGCTCTCCACGGCGCATGTGGAAAACCCGGATTCTGCATGGACAAAAAAACACCACCCTTTGAAACCATTGCAATGCGTGGCTCGCCGCGACTTGTCCACACCAAACCCCCACCGCTTTCCACGCCCGGTGTGGAAAACCCCGTGTGCCGCTGTAGAGCCGAGCCCATGCACGGCTGATGCCGGCCGGAGCCGTGCATGGGCTCGGCTCTACAGGGCTTGTCCGCGCAGCGTGGATAAATATTCGCCACGCTTCCAAACACTTGCCTGGCAACACTTACAGCCACTTGTCCACACCTAGTTCCCATGGCTCTCCACGGCCTGTGTGGAAAACCCCCGGCATGAAAAAGGGACGGAGGCCTGCGCCTCCGTCCCCGCGCCCACATCGCGATGCAGTGCGCCTTACAGCGCGCTGCCACCGAACTTGTGGGTGTACTGCAGATTGATCGTGCGGCCGACGCTGTCGAACCAGGACACGTCGTAGTACGGATAGGCCGTATAGGTCAGGTCCTTCGGCGGCATCTTGTTGAACACGTTGACCACCGACAGCGACAGGCGCGAATGGTCGTCGAAGCGGTACTGCACCGACGCGTTGTAGCGGTAGGTTGCCTTGACGTACGGGCTGTCGCCGCTGTCCCAGTCGAACACCTGGTCGTAGCTGTCCGAAGTCGGCAGCTTGCCCAGGCGCGAGCCGTAGACCGTGGCTGACCACGCGGCCTTCTCCCAGGTCACGCTCAGGCTGGTCTTGGTGCGCGGAATATCGAAGCCGCTGTTGACCGCGAACTGGTCCTCGGTCACATCGCCGGCGAAGCGCTGGAAGTCGTGCTTCTTCACCCAGGTATGGGTGCCGTTGAGGATGAAGTCACCGATACCGGTCTGCAGGCGGTAGCGCAGGCCGACGTCGATGCCGGAGGTGGACTCGCGGGCCACGTTGATCGGCTCCACGCGCACGCCGTACAGGCGGCCGTCGGCGGTACGGGTGATGCGGCCGAGCGCGTCCACGCAGGTGGGCGAGCTGATGTCTGCGCTGCCAAGGCGGCAGTTGGCTTCATTGGCCAGGATCGTGCGCACGTCCATGTCCTGCACCTGGTTGCGCATGTCGATGTCGAACCAGTCCACCGACAGGTCCAGGCCGATGGCCGGCGACCAGACGAATCCGGCACTCCATGAGGTGCTGGTTTCCGGATCAAGCTGGCGGTTGCCGGTGCGGCTGCGGACCAGATCGCGCTCGTAGTCGGCACAGTCGCTGGCCTCTTCCAGGCGGCAGGTGTACAGATCTTCAGCGCTGGTCTCGTCGTTGCCCGGGCCTGCGAACACGTAGTGCAGGTCCGGCGCCCGGAACGCGGTGCCGTACGAACCGCGCACCAGCAGGGTATCGATCGGGCGCCATTCCAGGCCGCCGCTCCAGGTCGCCTTGCCGATGGTGTGGCCGGAATAGCGGTACTGGTCGTAACGACCGGCCACGCTCAGGTTCACCGTCTCATGCAGCGGCATGCGCAGCTCGGCGGCGGTGGCCCAGCGGTTGCGCGAGCCCTTGCCGTCCGAATCCTTCCAGCTGTAGTAGTAGTACTGCGTCGCCAGCGGATCGGGATTGAGCGAGTACGCCTGCTGGCCCACTTCCACGGTCGCCGCGAAGCCGGCATCACCGCCGGGCAGGCTGAACAGTGCGCTGTTGGTCAGGGTGAAGGCGGCCGTCTCCGTGCGCGACTTTGGCGTGTAGGTGGTGCGCGCGGCGATCGAATCGTACTCGGCGCGGGTCAGCGGCCGGTACAGGCGCGACGGGTCGGCGTTGTAGATCGGGAAGCCTTCATCATCCTCGCCCAGCTGCGGGCCCAGGAACAGGTCATTGGCCTTGGCGGCGACGATCTGCGCCCAGCTGATCCGCGACTGGTACTGCGAATGGCTCAGTGCTGCTTCGTAGTCCCAGTTGCCGGCCAGATTGCCCTTGAAGCCGGTGGTCACGCTGAAGGTGCGCTGCGTGCTGCGCACCATGGCGTTGCGCAGCCCACCCATTTCCTCCGGCGAGAACTGCCGCTGCCAGAACTCGATCTCGCCGGTGGCTTCGTTGTTGAAGTAGCCCGACTCATCGCCGTTGGCGTCCATGCGGCCCCACGAGGTGACGTCGCGCATCAGCGACAGCGTGTGGTAGCCCAGCTGTACATCGGCGAACCACTGCTGGCCGTTGTCGAAGTCGTAGCTCAGCGACGCATAGCCGTTGGCGCCGCGGCGCTTGTTGAGGATGGTGCCGTAGCCGATCGATGCATCGCTGCCGCAGTAGTAGCCGTAGCGCGGCCGGTAGGCGTGGTAGGTGCTGCCCTGGTTCTGCGCGGCCAGCGCATCGCAGGTGGCGGCACCCGGGTCGAGGTAGTCATCGTTGTAGTCGGTACGCAGGTAGGCGCGACGGCCGATGCGCGAACCTTCGGTGGGACCGTCCTGGGTCGAATCCTGGATGTCGCGCTGGTAGGCCCACAACGGGGTCTGCGACTGCAGCTCGACGCTGTACACGGCGTTGAAGCCACCGTGGCTGAATCCACTGGCGATGCTCATGTCGAACGACTCGCCACCGCCTTCGGTGGTGGTGCCCATGCGCAGGTCAACTGTGGTGCCGTCGGCCTTCTTCTTCAGGATGAAGTTGACCACGCCGGCGATCGCATCCGAACCATAGATGGCCGAAGCGCTGCCGGTCAGCACTTCGATGCGCTCGATCATGCCCAGCGGGATGTTGGAGACGTCGGTGAAGTTGCTGCGGCCCTTGAACGGCATCGGGAAATCGGCGATGCGGCGGCCATTGACCAGCACCAGGGTGTGGTTCGGGCCCAGCCCGCGCAGATCGACCTGCTGTGCGCCGGGCGAGAAGTCGGCGCCACTGGACGACTGCTGGCTCTGTGTCTCACCGCCGTTCTGGGTCATCGCACGCAGCACGTCCGGCACGCTGGTGAAACCACTGGAGCGGATCTGCTCGGCATTGATCACCGTGATCGGCGCGGGGCCTTCCACCTGGGCGCGCGGAATGCGCGAGCCGGTGACCTGCACCGCGTCCAGTTGTTGAACCGAAGAGGAAGCCGGTGCCTGGGCCGCCGCGGAAGCAGCCACGCCCATCAACGCCAGCTGGATCGACCACGCCATCGCCTGTCTACGCATGAGGAATTCTCAAAAATGATGCCGGCCCGCAGAGGAGGGGCCCCTGTCCCCCATTCATGTTTCAGCAATGGGCGCGCGCATTTAACGCCTTTTTCATGCTCTTGACTACTGGGTGTCCATCTGGCAAAGAATGAAAACGCTTGCAGGTCGATTTTGTTCAGGGAGATCAAGATGCGACGCCTCCATCAGGCCTGGTTTGCCCCGATCACCTGGCTGGTGGTCCTGGTGTTGGCCTGGCCGTTGGCCACGTCCGCGCAGGACCTGCACGGTCCCGGCTTTGCCTATTACGAAGTGGGCGATCTGGACGCGCCGCGCCCCGGCCCGCGCGCCCCGGCCATGATGTTGATGGGCGGTGGGGAGTGGGTGCCCGATGCCTTCCAGTGGTGGTTGCGGCAGGCCGGCAACGGCCGCGTGCTGATCCTGCGCGCCTCCGGCAGCGATGAACTGCAGGACCGGCTGTACCACGACATCGGCGGCACCACCGCCGTGCAGACCCTGGTCTTCGACAACCGCCGTGGCGCCGACGATCCGGCCGTGCTGCGCGTGGTGGCGGCGGCCGATGCCATCTTCATCGCCGGTGGCGACCAGTCGCGCTACATCCGTTTCTGGAAGGGCACCGCGCTCAACCGTGCGCTCAATGCACACGTGCGTGCCGGCAAGCCGATTGCCGGCACCAGTGCCGGCCTGGCGATCCTGGGCGGCTATGCCTATGGCGCGCTCGATGGTGGCAGCGTCACCTCGGCCGGTGCACTGGCCGATCCCATGGGCAGCGCGGTCACCCTGGACCATGGTTTCCTGCAGATGCCCTACCTGCAGCGCGTGGTCACCGACACCCACTTCGACAAGCGTGACCGGCTCGGCCGCCTGATCGTGTTCGTGGCGCGCGCCGCGCAGGACAGCGGTGACCCCGGCATCGTCGGCATCGGCGTGGACGAAGACACCGCCCTGTGCGTGGAGCCCGATGGCCAGGCCCAGGTCTACAGCGCCGATGGCGAGGGCAAGGTCTGGGTGGTCAGCCCCGGCCGCGATGCCGACCGGCTGGTCGAGGGCGAGCCACTGCGCTTCCATGCGGTGCCGGTGACGGTGGTCGCCAGCGGCAGCCGCATGCGGCTGGACGATTTCGAGGCCGAGGCCGACTACCAGGCGGTGGCCGACATCAACGACGGCGAGATCGAAGTCATCCGCCGCTGACCCGGCGATCCTGTGGCTACGCATGGGATGCTGTAGAGCCGAGCCCACGCTCGGCTGCCTTTCAATCGAGGCATCAGCCGAGCATGGGCTCGGCTCTACGATGATGCCTCCCTTGCCCACCTGTTGGAGACGTACCCGATGAAACTGCGCCTTGCGCTGTCCACGCTGTTGTCCCTGCCGCTGCTGGCCCAGGCCGCGCCGGCGGCTTCGCCGCTGCTGGTCATCCATGGCGGTGCCGGTGTCGAGCGCAAGGATCTGTCACCGGCCGAAGAGAAGGCCGCGCGCGAGGCGCTGCGCGCCGCGCTGCTGAAGGGCCATGCCGAACTGGCCGCCGGCCGTCCGGCGCTGGCCGCAGTCACGGCGGCGATCACCGTGCTTGAGGACGATCCCACCTTCAATGCCGGCAAGGGGGCGGTGTTCACCCACGACGGCCGCAATGAGCTGGATGCTGCGGTCATGGACGGTGCCACCCAGGCCGCCGGCGCAGTGGCCGGCGTGCAGCGGGTGCGCAACCCGATCCTGCTGGCGCAGACGGTCATGCAGAAGTCCAGGCACGTGATGATGGTCGGGCAGGGTGCCGAGGCGTTCGCAGTGGAGCAGGGCACGGTGTTGGTCGATCCGTCCTACTTCCGCACCGAAAAGCGCTGGCAGCAGCTGCAGCGTGCACTGAAGGAAGAGGCCAGCGGCCAGGCGCACGCCGATCTGGAGACCGCAAGACACTTCGGTACCGTCGGAGCGGTCGCGCTGGATGCGCAGGGGCAGCTCGCCGCAGGCACTTCCACCGGCGGCATGACCAACAAGCGCTATGGACGGGTGGGTGACTCGCCGATCATCGGTGCCGGCACCTGGGCCGATGCGCGCTGCGCGGTATCAGGCACCGGCTGGGGCGAGTACTACATCCGCACGGCCGCCGCGCACGAGATCTGTGCCCGCATGCGCTACCAGGGGCAGACCCCGGAACAGGCCGGCAAGGGCGTGATCAACGAGACGATTCCGCAGATGGGCGGCGACGGCGGCGCGATCGTGCTTGCTGCAGACGGAAAAATGGCCACGCCGTTCAACACCCAGGGCATGTATCGGGGCTGGATCGGCGCCGACGGTGTCCCGCATGTCGCAATTTTCGCCAGCGAGAGCCTGCCGGTCCCCGGGCAATAACCTTGCGTATCAATGGGTTTGCGACAACGTGTGAAAAAGATGGAAAAAAGCGTTGACAGGCCTCCGTCCCATCAGCAGAATAAGCGGCTCACCACCACACACCGCAACGCTTCGGCGGCAACGGAATGGGGTGGTAAGGAGGGATACCCAAGCGGCCAACGGGGGCAGACTGTAAATCTGCTGGCTTACGCCTTCGGTGGTTCGAATCCACCTCCCTCCACCAGTTTCACGTTGTGACATTCCCGGCGCGGGAGTAGTTCAATGGTAGAACCTCAGCCTTCCAAGCTGATGGTGCGGGTTCGATTCCCGTCTCCCGCTCCATTGAATGAACTTTGAATCTTATCGAGTTCATGTCATAATGCAAAACTCGGCTCACGTAGCTCAGTCGGTAGAGCACTTCCTTGGTAAGGAAGAGGTCGAAGGTTCGATTCCTTTCGTGAGCACCATCTTAAGCATCACCTCTCAGACGAATTCGAGATAAGCAGCCATGGCCAAGGGTAAGTTCGAGCGCACCAAGCCGCACGTCAATGTCGGCACCATCGGTCACGTCGACCACGGCAAGACCACGCTGACCGCCGCACTGACCAAGATCGGTGCCGAGCGCTTCGGTGGCGAGTTCAAGGCATATGACGCCATCGACGCCGCGCCGGAAGAAAAGGCTCGTGGTATCACGATCTCGACCGCGCACGTCGAATACGAATCCCCGACCCGTCACTACGCCCACGTTGACTGCCCGGGCCACGCTGACTACGTCAAGAACATGATCACCGGTGCTGCCCAGATGGACGGCGCGATCCTGGTGTGCTCGGCCGCTGACGGCCCGATGCCGCAGACCCGCGAGCACATCCTGCTGTCGCGTCAGGTCGGCGTGCCGTACATCGTCGTGTTCCTGAACAAGGCCGACATGGTTGACGACGCCGAGCTGCTCGAGCTGGTCGAGATGGAAGTTCGCGAACTGCTGAGCAAGTACGAGTTCCCGGGCGACGACACCCCGATCATCGCCGGTTCGGCCCGTCTGGCGCTGGAAGGCGACCAGAGCGACATCGGCGTGCCGGCCATCCTGAAGCTGGTCGACGCCCTGGACACCTGGATTCCGGAGCCGGAGCGTGCGATCGACAAGCCGTTCCTGATGCCGGTGGAAGACGTGTTCTCGATCTCGGGCCGCGGCACCGTGGTGACCGGTCGTATCGAGCGCGGCATCATCAAGGTCGGCGACGAAATCGAAATCGTCGGTATCCGTCCGGTGCAGAAGACCACCGTGACCGGCGTCGAAATGTTCCGCAAGCTGCTGGACCAGGGTCAGGCAGGCGACAACGCCGGTCTGCTGCTGCGCGGCACCAAGCGTGACGACGTCGAGCGTGGCCAGGTTCTGGCCAAGCCGGGTTCGATCAAGCCGCACACCAAGTTCGAAGGCGAAGTCTACGTCCTGTCGAAGGACGAGGGCGGCCGTCACACCCCGTTCTTCAACGGCTACCGTCCGCAGTTCTACTTCCGCACCACCGACATCACCGGCGCTGCCAAGCTGCCGGAAGGCGTCGAAATGGTGATGCCGGGTGACAACATCAAGATGGAAGTCACCCTGATCAACCCGGTGGCAATGGACGAAGGCCTGCGCTTCGCCATCCGCGAAGGCGGCCGTACCGTCGGCGCCGGCGTGGTCTCGAAGATCATCGAGTAAGCCTGCAGTACCGGTGGTTGCATAGCGCCGCCGGTTACGCGAATGGCGGGCCGGGAACCTCGGTCCGCCTTCGCCGTCTAAGGGAAGGCAAGTTTCAAACGTACGCCAGTAGCTCAATTGGCAGAGCAGCGGTCTCCAAAACCGCAGGTTGGGGGTTCGAGTCCCTCCTGGCGTGCCATCTGCCCACCTTATCCAGCGGCCTGGGCCGCTAAAGCAGACACAGCCGGATGAATAGCAAGATCGAACACTCCAAGGACACCTCCGCCACGGGTGGGGATATCGTCAAGTATGTCGCCGCATCGCTGCTGGTGCTGGCCGGTCTGTTCGTCTGGTTCTGGTTCTCCGCCGACTCCGGTCGCGCCGCCCAGCTGGGTGCGTGGGCCGGTCAGTTGCGTGCGTTGGCGGTTGTGGTCGGCCTGGTTGGCGGTATCGGCGTGTTCATGCTGACCGGCAAGGGGCGCGACACCCGCGAATTCCTCTCCGAGTCGCGTTTCGAACTGCGCAAGGTGGTCTGGCCGACACGCCAGGAAGCCATCCGCATGACCTGGGTCGTGATGGTGGTGGTAACCATTCTCAGCCTGCTGCTGGGCGGGTTCGATTACGTTATTCAGTGGCTGGTTCAGCTGTTCCTGAGCCGCTAAGGAGATTTGCATGAAGCGTTGGTACGTCGTTCACGCCTATTCGGGCTTCGAGAAGTCGGTGGCGCAGGCTCTGCGCGATCGCATCGTCCGTGACGGCATGGAAGAGCGCTTCGGCGACGTCCTGGTCCCGACCGAAGAAGTGGTCGAGATGCGCGCTGGCCAGAAGCGCCGCTCCGAGCGCAAGTTCTTCCCGGGTTACGTGTTGGTCCAGATCGAGACCCACGAAGAAGCCGGCATTCCGCGCATCGACAACGAAAGCTGGCACCTGGTCAAGGAAACCCCGCGTGTGATGGGCTTCATCGGCGGCACCGCCGACCGCCCGCTGCCGATCGCCGATTCCGAGGCCGAAGCCATCCTGAATCGCGTTCAGGAAGGTGTCGAGAAGCCGCGCCCGAAGGTGCTGTTCGAGCCGGGCCAGATGGTCCGCGTCACCGACGGCCCGTTCAACGATTTCAATGGCGTCGTCGAAGAAGTCAACTACGAGAAGAGCCGTCTGCGCGTCTCGGTGCTGATCTTCGGTCGTGCCACCCCGGTCGAGCTCGAGTTCGGCCAGGTCGAAAAGGCCGTCTGACCGCCGGTAGAGTCGAGCTTGCTCGACTGAACGGAAAGTCGAGCAAGCTCGACTCTACGACCGCGGAAAGTCGAGCAAGCTCGACGCTATGTCAAGGAACCGGGCATCGCCCGGTTTCCTTCGTTTATGTGCCGCTTCAGGCATGTGAAGAAAAACCTGCTATAGTTCGCGGCTCCCTGCTGGGATGCCGGCAGGACGAGGCCGCCGCGAGGTGGCCTTCGGCATGATTTCAAAACGCGATGCCGGGACGCGTGATTCCCGGTCCGATGGGGAGCCTGTTGTCGAAAGGCGCTAGCACCCGGAGAGCACTCACATGGCAAAGAAAGTTGTCGGTTACATCAAGCTGCAGGTGAAGGCCGGTCAGGCCAACCCCTCGCCGCCGGTCGGTCCCGCGCTGGGTCAGCGTGGTCTGAACATCATGGAATTCTGCAAGGCGTTCAACGCTGCCACGCAGAAGCTCGAGCCGGGTCTGCCGGTTCCGGTGATCATCACGGCCTACTCGGACCGTACGTTCACCTTCATCACCAAGAGCACCCCGGCCACCACCCTGCTGAAGAAGGCCGCTGGCATCTCGTCGGGCTCCAAGCGCCCGAACACCGAGAAGGTCGGCAAGGTCACCCGTAAGCAGCTGGAAGAGATCGCCAAGGCGAAGGAACCGGATCTGACTGCCGCCGACCTGGACGCCGCCGTGCGTACCATCGCTGGCTCTGCCCGTTCCATGGGCCTCGTGGTGGAGGGTTAATAAGATGGCACAGACCAAGCGTGAGAAGGCCATCAAGGCCGCCGTCGTTCCGGGCAAGGCATACGCCTTCGAGGACGCGATCAACATCCTGAAGAGCGCCACCAAGGCCAAGTTCGTCGAGTCGATCGACGTTGCCGTGCGCCTGGGCGTCGATGCGAAGAAGTCCGACCAGCAGGTCCGTGGCTCCACCGTGCTGCCGGCCGGTACCGGCAAGTCGGTCCGCGTCGCCGTGTTCGCTCCGGCCGGTGCCAAGGCTGACGAAGCCCTGGCCGCTGGCGCCGAAGCCGTCGGTATGGATGACCTGGCCGAGAAGATGCAGGCCGGCGATCTGAACTACGACGTCGTCATCGCGACCCCGGACGCCATGCGCGTTGTCGGTAAGCTGGGCACCGTGCTGGGCCCGCGCGGCCTGATGCCGAACCCGAAGGTCGGCACCGTTTCCCCGAACCCGGGTGAAGCCGTGAAGAACGCCAAGTCGGGTCAGGTCCGTTACCGCACCGACAAGGCCGGCATCATCCACTGCACCATCGGCAAGGCCGACTTCGCCGAAGACGCGCTGAAGTCGAACCTGACCGCGCTGCTGCTGGACCTGATCAAGGCCAAGCCGGCCACCTCGAAGGGCACCTACCTGCAGAAGGTTTCGGTCAGCTCGACGATGGGCCCGGGCGTCACCGTCGACCAGTCGTCGCTGACCCTGAAGTAATTGTTTCAAGCGGTCACGGTGCCTTCGGTGCCGTGGCCGTGACATTTGAAGGCATCGCAGGCAGCACATCGCCGGCGGTAGCCGTCAAAGACCGCAGGTGCGGTCGTGGCAATACCGGCGACGGGCACGGAAGCTCGATCTGGCAAGGAGTCGCCGCCGGAGCAGTCATGAGCGCTTAATCGATTCCCCGGAATCACCCTGCGTAGATGGTGCCCTTCTGGAGTTTTTCTGGTTCACGCACGTCTGGGTTTCCCAGGTTGGCCCACTCCAGGTCTAGAACGGCCCACCCCCGGAACATCATCCCGATGTTCCCGGCGTCCAGGACGGATGCCGCACAGGACCGCACACGGCAGGAGCCGTAAGCGGAGTTCAATAGGAGGAGTGCAATGGCTCTCAATCTGTCCCAGAAGCAAGAAGTAGTCGCCGAGCTGGCAGACGTCGCCGCCAAGGCCCACTCCTTGATCGCAGCCGAATACGCTGGCACCACGGTCGCCCAGATGACCGCGATGCGCAAGCAGGCTCGTGAAACCGGTGTTTTCTTGAAGGTTGTCAAGAACACCCTGGCTTCGCGCGCCGTTGAAGGCACCGAGTTCGCAGTCGCCCAGGACCAGATGGTTGGTCCGCTGCTGTACGCGTTCTCGCTCGAGGAGCCCGGCGCTGCCGGTCGCCTGATCAAGGAAGCCGCCAAGGGCAACGACAAGCTGAAGGCTAAGGTCGTCGCCATCGGTGGCGAAGTGTTCCCGGCAAGCCACGTTGACGTGCTGGCCTCGCTGCCGACCCGCGATCAGGCCCTGGCCATGCTGGCCCGCGTCCTGACCGAGCCGGTCACGATGTTCGCCCGCGCGATCAAGGCTGTTGGCGAGAAGCAGGGTGGTGGCGACGTCGCCGCCGACGCTGCCGAGCCGGCCGCCGAGACCGCCTGAGTTTCGACTTACCGTGGTTCCTGACGGAACCTCAACCCAGAAAATCATCCAAAGGTATTTATCATGTCCCTTACCAACGAACAGATCGTCGACGCCATCGCCGAGAAGTCCCTGATGGAAGTGATGGAGCTGGTCAAGGCCATCGAAGAGAAGTTCGGCGTCTCCGCCGCTGCTCCGGTTGCCGTGGCTGCTGCCGCCGGCCCGGCTGCTGCTGTTGAAGAGCAGACCGAATTCACCGTCACCCTGAAGACTGCCGGCGAGAAGAAGGTCGAAGTCATCAAGGCCGTCCGTGCCATCACCGGCCTGGGCCTGAAGGAAGCGAAGGACCTGGCCGAAGCCGGTGGCGTCCTGAAGGAAGCCGCTTCGAAGGACGAAGCCGAGAAGATGAAGAAGGACCTGGAAGCTGCTGGCGCGACTGTCGAAGTCAAGTAAGCACTTCCCTTGCGTCGTCATCGATTCACGGCGATGCAGCCAAGGCTGGGGGCGTAAGCCCCCGGCCTTTGGTCGTTGTTGCGGTGTCGGTAGAGTCGACTGTTAGTCGACTGTTCAAGCAAGAAAAAGCCCAACACGGGCTGCAGTCAAACCCTGGCCGGCCAGCGCAGAGCGCGGCAGCGGGGAGTGGTAGCAGACGAGTTGGCAGTTGGAAGTAGCGGGAGAAGGCGTGCTGGTGCCGGCAATACCAGCGACTTCCAACTGACAATTTCAAGTTCCCTTCAGGGTCGTGGACGCACGGCCCGCACAACAAGGTGGAAGACCTCATGACGTCCTATTCGTTCACCGAAAAAAGCGTATCCGCAAGGATTTCGGCAAGCAGCGCTCGATTCTCGAAGTGCCGTTCCTGCTCGCCATCCAGGTGGATTCCTATCGTGAATTCCTGCAGGAAAACGTCGATCCGGCCAAGCGCACGGACCACGGCCTGCACGCTGCGCTGAAGTCGGTCTTCCCGATCGCCAGCTACAGCGGCAATGCTGCCCTGGAATACGTCGGGTACAAGCTGGGCGAACCGGTCTTCGACGAACGTGAATGCCGCCAGCGCGGCATGAGCTACGGCGCCCCGCTGCGCGTCACCGTGCGCCTGGTGATCTACGACCGCGAGTCGTCGACCAAGGCCATCAAGTACGTGAAGGAGCAGGAGGTCTATCTGGGCGAAATCCCGCTGATGACCGAGAACGGCACCTTCATCGTCAACGGCACCGAGCGCGTCATCGTCTCGCAGCTGCACCGCTCGCCGGGCGTGTTCTTCGACCACGACCGTGGCAAGACCCACAGCTCGGGCAAGCTGCTGTACAGCGCCCGCATCATTCCTTACCGCGGTTCCTGGCTGGACTTCGAGTTCGACCCGAAGGACGCGCTGTTCACCCGTATCGACCGCCGCCGCAAGCTGCCGGTGTCGATCCTGCTGCGCGCGCTCGGCTACAGCAACGAAGAGATGCTGGCCGAGTTCTTCGAGATCAACACCTTCCACATCAACCCGGATGAAGGCGTCCAGCTGGAGCTGGTGCCCGAGCGCCTGCGTGGCGAAACCCTGGGCTTCGACCTCGCCGACGGCGACAAGGTCATCGTGGAAGCCGGCAAGCGCATCACCGCGCGCCACATCAAGCAGCTGGAAGCCTCGGGCATCGCCGCCCTGGCCGTGCCGGACGACTACATCGTCGGCCGCATCCTGTCGCACGACGTTGTCGATGCCTCGACCGGCGAACTGCTGGCCCAGGCCAACGACGAGATCAGCGACGAGCAGCTGCAGAACTTCCGCAAGGCCGGCGTCGATGCGGTGGGCACCCTGTGGGTGAACGACCTGGATCGTGGCCCGTACCTGTCCAACACCCTGCGCATCGATCCGACCAAGACCCAGCTGGAAGCCCTGGTCGAGATCTACCGCATGATGCGTCCGGGCGAGCCGCCGACCAAGGATGCCGCGCAGAACCTGTTCCACAATCTGTTCTTCACCTTCGAGCGCTACGACCTGTCCGCGGTCGGCCGCATGAAGTTCAACCGTCGCGTGGGCCGCAAGGAAACCACCGGCGAAGCCGTGCTGTACGACAGCAAGTACTTCGGTGAGCGCAACGACGAAGAGTCCAAGCGCCTGGTTGCCGCCCATGGCGACAGCTCCGACATCCTGGACGTGATCAAGGTCCTGACCGAGATCCGCAACGGTCGCGGCGTGGTCGACGATATCGACCACCTGGGCAACCGTCGCGTGCGTTCGGTCGGCGAAATGGCCGAGAACGTGTTCCGCGTGGGCCTGGTCCGCGTCGAGCGCGCGGTCAAGGAGCGCCTGTCGATGGCCGAGTCCGAAGGCCTGACCCCGCAGGAGCTGATCAACGCCAAGCCGGTCGCTGCGGCCATCAAGGAGTTCTTCGGCTCCTCGCAGCTGTCGCAGTTCATGGACCAGAACAACCCGCTGTCGGAAGTGACCCACAAGCGTCGCGTCTCGGCCCTCGGCCCGGGCGGTCTGACCCGTGAGCGCGCCGGCTTCGAAGTGCGCGACGTGCACCCGACCCACTACGGCCGCGTCTGCACCATCGAAACCCCGGAAGGCCCGAACATCGGCCTGATCAACTCGCTGGCCGTATACGCCCGCACCAACCAGTACGGTTTCCTCGAGACCCCGTACCGCAAGGTCGTGGACGGCAAGGTCTATGACGAAGTCGAGTTCCTGTCGGCCATTGAAGAAAACGAGTACGTCATTGCGCAGGCCAACGCGCTGACCGACGCCAACAGCGTGCTGACCGAGCAGTTCGTCCCCTGCCGTTACCAGGGCGAATCGCTGCTGAAGCCGCCGGCGGAAGTCCACTTCATGGACGTCTCGCCGATGCAGACCGTGTCGATCGCGGCCGCGCTGGTTCCGTTCCTGGAGCACGATGACGCCAACCGCGCACTGATGGGCGCCAACATGCAGCGTCAGGCCGTGCCGACCCTGCGTGCGCAGAAGCCGCTGGTCGGTACCGGTATCGAGCGCGCCGTGGCGCGTGACTCCGGCGTGACCGTGAACGCCCGCCGTGGTGGCGAGATCGTGCAGATCGACGCCGCCCGCATCGTGGTCAAGGTCAACGAGGAAGAAATCGTTGGCGCCACCGACGCCGGCGTGGACATCTACAACCTGGTCAAGTACACCCGCTCGAACCAGAACACCTGCATCAACCAGCGTCCGCTGGTCCAGGTGGGTGACGTCATCGCCCGCGGCGACGTGCTGGCCGACGGTCCGTCCACCGACATCGGCGAACTGGCCCTGGGCCAGAACATGCTGATCGCGTTCATGCCGTGGAACGGCTACAACTTCGAAGACTCCATCCTGCTCTCCGAGCGCGTGGTGGAAGAGGATCGCTACACCACGATCCACATCGAAGAGCTGACCTGCGTCGCGCGTGACACCAAGCTGGGGCCGGAGGAAATCTCGGCCGACATCCCGAACGTTTCCGAGCAGGCGCTGAACCGCCTGGACGAGAGCGGCGTGGTGTACATCGGTGCCGAAGTCCGCGCCGGCGACATCATGGTCGGCAAGGTCACCCCGAAGGGCGAAAGCCAGCTGACCCCGGAAGAGAAGCTGCTGCGCGCGATCTTCGGCGAGAAGGCTTCGGACGTTAAGGACAGCTCGCTGCGCGTTCCGCCGGGCATGGACGGCACCGTCATCGACGTGCAGGTCTTCACCCGCGACGGCATCGAGAAGGACAAGCGCGCCCGTCAGATCGAAGAGTCTGAAATCAAGCGCGTCAAGAAGGACTTCGACGATCAGTTCCGCATCCTGGAAGCGGCCATCTACATGCGTCTGCGTTCGCAGATCGTGGGCAAGGTGGTCAACGGTGGCGCTGGCCTGAAGAAGGGTGACGTGATCTCCGACGCCTTCCTGGACGGCCTGAAGAAGGCTGACTGGTTCGCCCTGCGCATGAAGGACGAGGACGCTTCGGAAGCCATCGAGCGCGCGCAGAAGCAGATCCAGGCGCACGAGAAGGAATTCGAGCGTCGCTTCGCCGACAAGCGCGGCAAGATCACCGCCGGCGACGACCTCGCCCCGGGCGTGCTGAAGATGGTCAAGGTGTTCCTGGCCGTGAAGCGCCGCATCCAGCCGGGCGACAAGATGGCAGGCCGCCACGGTAACAAGGGTGTGGTGTCCAACGTGGTGCCGGTCGAGGACATGCCGTACATGGCCTCGGGCGAAACCGTGGACATCGTGCTGAACCCGCTGGGCGTGCCGTCGCGTATGAACATCGGCCAGATCCTGGAAGTGCACCTGGGCTGGGCTGCCAAGGGTCTGGGTCGCAAGATCCAGGCGATGATGGAAGCCCAGGCGGCCGTGGCCGACCTGCGCAAGTTCCTGGACGACATCTACAACCACGACGACACCAACGTGGCCAACCGTGTCGACCTGTCGCAGTTCAGCGACGAGGAACTGCTGCGCCTGGCCCGCAACCTGACCGACGGCGTGCCGATGGCTACCCCGGTGTTCGACGGCGCCACCGAAGCGGAAATCAAGCGCATGCTGGAACTGGCCGACCTGCCGAGCAGTGGCCAGACCCAGCTGTACGACGGCCGCACCGGTGAAGCCTTCGATCGCCACACCACCGTTGGCTACATGCACTACCTGAAGCTGAACCACCTGGTCGACGACAAGATGCATGCCCGTTCGACCGGCCCGTACTCGCTCGTCACCCAGCAGCCGCTGGGCGGCAAGGCGCAGTTCGGCGGCCAGCGCTTCGGTGAAATGGAAGTCTGGGCGCTGGAAGCCTACGGCGCGGCCTACACCCTGCAGGAAATGCTGACGGTGAAGTCCGATGACGTGCAGGGCCGCAACCAGATGTACAAGAACATCGTCGACGGTGAGCACGAGATGGTCGCGGGCATGCCGGAATCCTTCAACGTGCTCGTGAAGGAAATCCGCTCGCTGGCCATCAACATGGAACTGGAAGACAACTGATCCATGCCGGCGCGGCGGTCCGCCGCCGCGCCGCTGGCAGTGACCTGAAAGCCCATCGACACAGCATTCCTCCTTCTGGAGAACACCATGAAAGACCTGCTCAACCTCTTCAACCAGCAGCGCCAGACGCTGGACTTCGACGCGATCAAGATCGCGCTGGCCTCGCCGGACCTGATCCGTTCGTGGTCCTTCGGCGAAGTGAAGAAGCCGGAAACCATCAACTACCGTACCTTCAAGCCGGAGCGTGACGGCCTGTTCTGCGCCGCCATCTTCGGGCCGGTCAAGGACTACGAGTGCCTGTGCGGCAAGTACAAGCGCATGAAGCACCGCGGCGTGGTCTGCGAAAAGTGCGGCACCGAAGTGACCCTGGCCAAGGTGCGTCGTGAGCGCATGGGCCACATCGACCTGGCCTCGCCGGTCGCGCACATCTGGTTCCTGAAGTCGCTGCCGTCGCGCATCGGCCTGATGCTGGACATGACCCTGCGCGACATCGAGCGCGTGCTGTACTTCGAAGCCTACGTGGTGACCGAGCCGGGCCTGACCGCCCTGGAGCGCCGCCAGCTGCTGACCGAAGAACAGTACCTGCAGGCCCGCCAGGAGCACGGTGACGACTTCGACGCCGCCATGGGCGCCGAGGCCGTGTACGAACTGCTGCGCACCATCGACCTGCAGTCGGAAATGACCCGCCTGCGCGAGGAAATCGCCGCTACCGGTTCGGAAACCAAGCTCAAGCGCCTCACCAAGCGCATCAAGCTGATCGAAGCCTTCCTGGAATCGGGCAACCGTCCGGAGTGGATGGTCATGACCGTGCTGCCGGTGCTGCCGCCGGACCTGCGTCCGCTGGTGCCGCTGGACGGCGGCCGCTTCGCGACCTCCGACCTGAACGACCTGTACCGCCGCGTCATCAACCGCAACAACCGCCTGCGCCGCCTGCTCGAACTGAGCGCGCCGGACATCATCGTGCGCAATGAAAAGCGCATGCTGCAGGAATCGGTCGATGCGCTGCTGGACAACGGCCGTCGTGGCCGTGCCATCACCGGCACCAACAAGCGCCCGCTGAAGTCGCTGGCCGACATGATCAAGGGCAAGCAGGGTCGCTTCCGCCAGAACCTGCTGGGCAAGCGCGTGGACTACTCGGGCCGTTCGGTCATCGTGGTCGGTCCGTACCTGCGCCTGCACCAGTGCGGCCTGCCGAAGAAGATGGCGCTGGAGCTGTTCAAGCCGTTCGTCTTCGCCAAGCTGCAGCGTCGTGGCCTGGCCACCACCATCAAGGCCGCCAAGAAGCTGGTCGAGCGCGAAGAAGCCGAAGTCTGGGACATCCTGGAAGAGGTCATCCGCGAACACCCGGTGATGCTGAACCGTGCGCCGACCCTGCACCGTCTGGGCATCCAGGCGTTCGAGCCGGTGCTGATCGAAGGCAAGGCCATCCAGCTGC
This sequence comes from Stenotrophomonas sp. GSD10, assembly GCF_056172695.1. Classification (NCBI taxonomy): domain Bacteria; kingdom Pseudomonadati; phylum Pseudomonadota; class Gammaproteobacteria; order Lysobacterales; family Lysobacteraceae; genus Stenotrophomonas; species Stenotrophomonas sp. GSD10. The sequence goes on from NZ_JAOCMC010000002.1 coordinate 495,781, forward strand.
ACCCGCTGGTCTGCACCGCGTTCAACGCCGACTTCGACGGTGACCAGATGGCCGTCCACGTGCCGCTCTCGCTGGAAGCCCAGCTGGAAGCGCGTGCGCTGATGATGTCCACCAACAACATCCTGTCGCCGGCCAACGGCGAGCCGATCATCGTGCCGTCGCAGGACGTCGTGCTGGGTCTGTACTACATGACCCGATCGCTGGAAAACAAGAAGGGCGAGGGCATGGCCTTCGCCAACATCGCCGAAGTCAAGCGTGCCTACGACAACCGCGTGGTGGAACTGCACGCGCGCGTCAAGGTCCGCATCACCGAGGTGGTGACCGACGAAGACGGCAACAAGCAGCCGAAGACCTCGATCGTGGACACCACGATCGGTCGCGCCCTGCTGGCTGAAATCCTGCCGGAAGGCCTGCCGTTCGCGCTGGCCAACACCGAGCTGACCAAGAAGAACATCAGCCGCCTGATCAACTCCAGCTACCGCCAGCTGGGTCTGAAGGACACGGTCGTGTTCGCCGACAAGCTGATGTACACCGGCTTCGCCTACGCGACCCGCGCCGGTGTCTCGATCGGCATCGACGACATGCTGATCCCGGACGAGAAGAAGGGCATCCTCACCGAGGCCGAAGCCGAAGTGCTGGAAATCCAGGAGCAGTACCAGTCGGGTCTGGTCACCGCCGGCGAGCGCTACAACAAGGTGGTCGACATCTGGTCGCGCACCAACGAGCGCATCGCCAAGGCGATGATGGACACCATCGGTACCGAGAAGGTGGTCAACGCCAAGGGTGAGACCATCGACCAGAAGTCGATGAACTCGCTGTACATCATGGCCGACTCCGGTGCGCGTGGTTCGCAGGCGCAGATCCGTCAGCTGGCCGGCATGCGTGGCCTGATGGCGCGTCCGGACGGCTCGATCATCGAGACGCCCATCAAGGCGAACTTCCGCGAAGGCCTGAACGTGCAGGAGTACTTCAACTCCACCCACGGTGCCCGTAAGGGTCTGGCCGATACCGCGCTGAAGACCGCGAACTCGGGTTACCTGACCCGTCGTCTGGTCGACGTGGCGCAGGACGTGGTGATCACCGAGGTGGATTGCGGTACCACCGAAGGCCTGATCATGACCCCGATCGTGGAAGGCGGCGACGTGGTCGAACCGCTGAAGGACCGCGTGCTGGGTCGCGTGGTTGCCGAGGACGTGTTCCTGCCGGGCAACGACGAAGATCCGATCGTGACCCGCAACACCCTGCTCGACGAAGCCTGGGTCGCCAAGCTGGAAGATGCCGGCGTGCAGAGCATCAAGGTCCGCTCGACGATCTCGTGCGAATCGGCCTTCGGTGTCTGCGGTCGCTGCTACGGCCGCGATCTGGCCCGTGGCCACCTGGTCAACATCGGTGAAGCGGTCGGCGTCATCGCCGCCCAGTCCATCGGTGAGCCGGGTACCCAGCTGACCATGCGTACGTTCCACATCGGTGGTGCGGCGTCGCGTGCGGCTGCGGTCGACAACATCACGGTCAAGACCACCGGTTCGGTCAAGTTCAACAACCTCAAGTCGGTCGAGCACGCCAATGGCTCGCTGGTTGCGGTGTCGCGCTCGGGCGAAATCTCGGTGCTCGACGCGCACGGCCGTGAGCGTGAGCGCTACAAGCTGCCCTACGGTGCCAACATCACCTCCAAGGACGGCGAAGCGGTCAAGGCTGGCCAGACCGTGGCCAACTGGGATCCGCACAACCACCCGATCGTTTCCGAAGTGGCCGGTTTCGTGCGCTTCGTGGACTTCATCGACGGCATCACCGTCATCGAGAAGACCGACGAACTGACCGGCCTGGCGTCGCGTGAGATCACCGATCCGAAGCGTCGTGGTTCGCAGGGCAAGGATCTGCGTCCGCTGGTGCGCATCGTCGATGCCAAGGGCAACGACCTGTCGATCCCGGGCACCGATCTGCCGGCGCAGTACCTGCTGCCGCCGCGCTCGATCGTCAACCTGCAGGACGGCGCCCCGGTGGGCGTGGGCGACGTCGTCGCCAAGATCCCGCAGGAAGCCTCGAAGACCCGCGACATCACCGGTGGTCTGCCGCGCGTGGCCGACCTGTTCGAAGCGCGCAAGCCGAAGGATCCGGCGGTGCTGGCCGAGCGTTCGGGCATCATCAGCTTCGGCAAGGACACCAAGGGCAAGCAGCGCCTGATCATCAAGGACACCGATGGTTCGGAGCACGAAGAGCTGATTCCGAAGTACCGCCAGGTCATCGTGTTCGAAGGCGAGCATGTCACCAAGGGTGAAACCATCGTGGACGGCGAGCCGAGCCCGCAGGACATCCTGCGTCTGCTGGGTGTCGAACCGCTGGCGGCCTACCTGGTGAAGGAAATCCAGGACGTGTACCGCCTGCAGGGCGTGAAGATCAACGACAAGCACATCGAGGTGATCACCCGCCAGATGCTGCGCAAGGTCGAGATCACCGATCAGGGCAGCAGCAAGTTCCTGAACGGCGAACAGGTGGAGCGTCAGCGCGTGATCGAGGAGAATGCGCGCCTGTCGACCCGCAACGAGCTGCCGGCCCAGTTCGATCCGGTGCTGCTGGGTATCACCAAGGCCTCGCTGGCGACCGAGTCGTTCATCTCGGCGGCGTCCTTCCAGGAAACCACCCGCGTGCTGACCGAAGCGGCCGTCCGCGGCACCTCGGACAACCTGCGTGGCCTGAAGGAAAACGTCATCGTCGGCCGCCTGATTCCGGCCGGTACCGGCCTGGCGTACCACAGCAACCGCCGTCGTGGCGCGTCTGGTCTCACCGAGTCGGAGATGCAGACCCTGGCCGGCACCCCGGCCGCAGTCGAGGCACCGGCAGCCGAAGTGGAAGCCGAACAGGCTTCGGAAGACTGAAACACCGGTCCGGCCGGTAGGGTCGAGCTTGCTCGACCACACCGATCGGGCCAAGGACAGGGCAGGGTGGACCGCTCGCGGTTCACCCCGCCAACCTGAACGGGGTACATGGAGGCCCCCCAGTAACGTTCCGGGATCAGGAACGGGCTTGACAGGAGGCGTTTGACTGCTTTCCTGGCAGGTTGCTACAATCGTCTGTCTCAGCAGGCCAAAATTTCGGCCTGCTTTAACATTTCCGCATCTCTGGTCGGATTTTCCGGCCACCAATCAGAAGAACCTACTGATGGCGACGATCAACCAGCTGGTCCGCAAGCCGCGGCAAGCGACCACCTACAAGAGTGCCTCGCCGGCGCTCGACAAGTGCCCGCAGCGCCGTGGCGTCTGCACCCGTGTCTACACCACCACTCCGAAGAAGCCGAACTCGGCTCTGCGCAAGGTTGCCAAGGTCCGCCTGACCAACCAGGAAGAAGTGATCTCCTACATCGGTGGTGAAGGCCACAACCTGCAGGAGCACTCCGTGGTCCTGATCCGCGGCGGTCGCGTCAAGGACCTGCCGGGTGTGCGTTACCACACCGTTCGTGGCTCGCTCGACGCCGCCGGCGTTGCCAAGCGTCGCCAGGCCCGTTCCAAGTACGGCGCCAAGCGTCCGAAGGCATAAGGAGAGAGCACTATGTCGCGTAAGGGTAATACTCCGCAGCGTTCCGTCCTGCCCGATCCGAAGCACGGAAGCGAAACCATCGCCCGCTTCATCAACATGGTCATGCAGAGCGGCAAGAAGTCCGTCGCCGAAAAGATCGTGTACGGCGCCATGGACGTGATCACCGAGAAGAACAGCAGCGCCAACGCCATTGAGCTGGTGCAGAAGGCGCTGGACAACGTCGCTCCGGCGGTCGAAGTCAAGTCGCGCCGCGTCGGTGGTGCCACCTACCAGGTGCCGGTCGAAGTGCGTTCGTCGCGCAAGATGGCTCTGGCCATGCGCTGGCTGATCGACTCCGCGCGCAAGCGTGGTGAGAACACCATGCCGAAGAAGCTGGCTGCTGAACTGATCGACGCCTCGGAAAACCGTGGCGGCGCCATCAAGAAGCGCGAAGAAACCCACCGCATGGCCGAAGCCAACAAGGCATTCGCCCACTACCGCTGGTGAGTTTGACGGCCTTGTAAAACAGGCAGGGCAGCACCATTACGGTGCTGCCTCGCGGCCCCAGAAGGGCTGCGCCAATCCGAAGGCCGCCGCAAGGCGGCGTTCGGCCATCCGAATTCCAAGAAATCTGAGAGGCTCCCCGTGGCCCGTTCCACTCCCATCGAGCGTTACCGCAACTTCGGCATCATGGCCCACATCGATGCCGGCAAGACCACCACGTCCGAGCGCATCCTGTTCTACACCGGCAAGAGCCACAAGATCGGTGAAGTGCATGACGGCGCCGCCACCATGGACTGGATGGAGCAGGAGCAGGAGCGTGGCATCACGATCCAGTCCGCTGCCACCACCGCGTTCTGGAAGGGCATGGACAAGTCCCTGCCGGAGCACCGCTTCAACATCATCGACACCCCCGGGCACGTCGACTTCACCATCGAAGTGGAGCGCTCGCTGCGCGTGCTCGACGGTGCCGTCTTCGTGCTGTGTGCCGTCGGTGGCGTGCAGCCGCAGTCGGAAACCGTGTGGCGCCAGGCCAACAAGTACCACGTGCCGCGCATTGCGTTCGTCAACAAGATGGACCGCACCGGTGCCAACTTCCAGAAGGTCGTCGGCCAGCTGAAGGCCAAGCTGGGCGCCGTTGCCGTGCCGATGCAGCTGCCGATCGGCGCTGAAGACAACTTCAAGGGCGTCGTCGACCTGCTGAAGATGAAGGCCATCCACTGGGATGAAGCCTCGCAGGGCATGAAGTTCGAATACAGCGACATCCCGGCCGACCTGCAGGGCCCGGCGGAAGAAGCTCGCCAGTTCATGGTCGAGACCGCTGCCGAAGCCAGCGAAGAGCTGATGGAAAAGTACCTGGGCGGCGAAGAGCTGGCCGAGGCTGAAATCATCAACGCGCTGCGTACCCGCACCCTGGCCACCGAAATCGTGCCGATGTACTGCGGCTCGGCCTTCAAGAACAAGGGCGTGCAGGCCATGCTGGACGGCGTGATCCAGCTGCTGCCGTCGCCGGTCGACGTGCCGGACGTGAAGGGCGTGGACGTTGACGACGACACCGTCGAAATGACCCGCAAGTCGGACGACAAGGCTCCGTTCTCGTCGCTGGCCTTCAAGATCATCACCGACCCGTTCGTCGGCGCGCTGACCTTCTTCCGTGTCTACTCGGGCACCCTGAACGGTGGCGACACCGTGCTGAACTCGGTGAAGGGCAAGAAGGAGCGCATCGGCCGCATCCTGCAGATGCACTCGAACAACCGCGAGGAAATCAAGGAAGTTCTGGCCGGTGACATCGCCGCGGCCGTGGGCCTGAAGGACACCACCACCGGTGACACCCTGTGCGCCGTGGACGCCCCGATCATCCTGGAGCGCATGACGTTCCCGGAGCCGGTGATCTCGATGGCTGTCGAGCCGAAGACCAAGTCGGACCAGGAAAAGATGGGTCTGGCCCTGGGCCGTCTGGCGCAGGAAGATCCGTCGTTCCGCGTCAAGACCGACGAAGAATCCGGCCAGACCATCATCTCGGGCATGGGCGAGCTGCACCTGGACATCATCGTCGACCGCCTGAAGCGCGAGTTCAACGTTGAAGCCAACGTCGGCGCGCCGCAGGTGGCCTACCGCGAAACCATCACCCTGGCCGACGTCAAGTCGGACTACAAGCACGCCAAGCAGTCCGGTGGTAAGGGTCAGTACGGTCACGTCGTGATCGAGCTGTCGCCGATCACCGCTGCCGACCGTGCCGATCCGAAGCTGGCTCCGGCCATCAAGGACGACTTCCTGTTCATCAACGACATCACCGGCGGCGTGATCCCGAAGGAATTCATTCCGTCGGTCGAGAAGGGCCTGCGCGAAACCATCACCAGCGGTCCGCTGGCTGGCTTCCCGGTCGTGGACGTCAAGGTGAAGCTGGTGTTCGGTTCGTACCACGACGTCGACTCCTCGGAAATGGCGTTCAAGCTGGCTTCGTCGATGGCCTTCAAGCAGGGCTTCGCCAAGGCCAAGCCGGTGCTGCTGGAGCCGATCATGAAGGTCGAGATCGTGACCCCGGAGGATTACCAGGGTGACGTGATGGGCGACGTCAGCCGTCGTCGCGGCGTGCTGCAGGGTTCCGACACCACTGGTGACGGTTCGGCCAGCATCATCAACGCGATGATCCCGCTGGGTGAAATGTTCGGCTACGCCACTGCGCTGCGTTCGCAGACCCAGGGCCGCGCCACCTTCACCATGGAATTCGATCACTACGAGCCGGCGCCGACCAACATCGCCGAAGCCGTCATGAAGAAGGGCTGAGCCTCGCTCAGCCTCTCTTGAAACCACTTACGAACAATCAAGGTATAGAACAATGGCAAAGGGTAAGTTCGAGCGCACCAAGCCGCACGTCAACGTCGGCACCATCGGTCACGTCGACCATGGCAAGACCACGCTGACCGCCGCACTGACCAAGATCGGTGCCGAGCGTTTCGGTGGCGAGTTCAAGGCGTATGACGCCATCGACGCCGCGCCGGAAGAAAAGGCTCGTGGTATCACGATCTCGACCGCGCACGTCGAATACGAATCCCCGACCCGTCACTACGCCCACGTTGACTGCCCGGGCCACGCTGACTACGTCAAGAACATGATCACCGGTGCCGCCCAGATGGACGGCGCGATCCTGGTGTGCTCGGCCGCTGACGGCCCGATGCCGCAGACCCGCGAGCACATCCTGCTGTCGCGTCAGGTCGGCGTGCCGTACATCGTCGTGTTCCTGAACAAGGCCGACATGGTTGACGACGCCGAGCTGCTCGAGCTGGTCGAGATGGAAGTTCGCGAACTGCTGAGCAAGTACGAGTTCCCGGGCGACGACACCCCGATCATCGCCGGTTCGGCCCGTCTGGCGCTGGAAGGCGACCAGAGCGACATCGGCGTGCCGGCCATCCTGAAGCTGGTCGACGCCCTGGACACCTGGATTCCGGAGCCGGAGCGTGCGATCGACAAGCCGTTCCTGATGCCGGTGGAAGACGTGTTCTCGATCTCGGGCCGCGGCACCGTGGTGACCGGTCGTATCGAGCGCGGCATCATCAAGGTCGGCGACGAAATCGAAATCGTCGGTATCCGTCCGGTGCAGAAGACCACCGTGACCGGCGTCGAAATGTTCCGCAAGCTGCTGGACCAGGGCCAGGCAGGCGACAACGCCGGTCTGCTGCTGCGCGGCACCAAGCGTGACGACGTCGAGCGTGGCCAGGTTCTGGCCAAGCCGGGTTCGATCAAGCCGCACACCAAGTTCGAAGGCGAAGTCTACGTCCTGTCGAAGGACGAGGGCGGCCGTCACACCCCGTTCTTCAACGGCTACCGTCCGCAGTTCTACTTCCGCACCACCGACATCACCGGCGCTGCCAAGCTGCCGGAAGGCGTCGAAATGGTGATGCCGGGTGACAACATCAAGATGGAAGTCACCCTGATCAACCCGGTGGCAATGGACGAAGGCCTGCGCTTCGCCATCCGCGAAGGCGGCCGTACCGTCGGCGCCGGCGTGGTCTCGAAGATCATCGAGTAATCTGGTAGTATCTGCGCCCCGATGTTGCCTGGGTAGGGCATCGGGGCGTATCAAATGGGAAAGCAGGCACAGGATGTGCCTTGTGTTCCCGGACCAGGAAGGGTCAATGCCATTCAGGCGGCGTCAACAGGCGACTGTTGACAGCTGCCTTGCGTGCCATTATGCTTCTACGTCTGGGCAGGCCTGGGAACGGGTCTGCCTACGTTTTTGAGGTCTACGGATTGACCTTGTCGGCCTGCAGGAGTGTGGGCCGTCCGTATTCAGGAATTTCATGGGACAAAGCAACCCAGAGGCTTTGTCTGTCGCTCTTTTAACGAAGGAACCTACCGCCATGGCGGACCAAAAGATCCGGATCCGGCTGAAAGCGTTCGATCATCGTCTGATCGACCGTTCGGCCAGCGAGATCGTTGAAACGGCAAAGCGGACCGGCGCGCAAGTGCGTGGCCCGATCCCGCTGCCGACCAAGATCGAGCGTTACACCGTTCTCGTCTCCCCGCACGTCGACAAGGACGCGCGTGACCAGTACGAGACCCGCACGCACAAGCGCGTGCTCGATATCGTTGACCCGAATGACAAGACCGTGGACGCGCTGATGAAGCTCGAACTGGCTGCCGGCGTCGACGTTCAGATCAAGCTGACCTGAGGACTACGACCATGACGAAGAAGTATTCGTTGGGCTTCGTGGGCCGCAAGGCCGGCATGAGCCGCGTGTTCACCGAAGATGGTCGTTCCATCCCGGTGACCCTGATCGAAGCAACCCCGAACCGCATCGCGCAGATCAAGACCGTCGAAACCGACGGCTACAGCGCCGTGCAGGTGACCGTCGGCGCGCGTCGCGCTGCCCTGGTCAACAAGCCGGAAGCCGGCCACTTCGCCAAGGCGAAGGTGGAAGCGGGTCGTGGCCTGTGGGAATTCCGCGTTGAAGACGCGCAGCTCGGCGATTTCGCCGTTGGCGGCGAAGTCAAGGCGGACATCTTCGAAGTCGGCCAGATCGTCGACGTCCAGGGTGTCACCAAGGGTAAGGGCTTCCAGGGCACCATCAAGCGCCACAACTTCCGTATGGGCGATGCAACCCACGGTAACTCGCTGTCGCATCGCGCGCCGGGTTCGCTGGGTCAGCGCCAGACCCCGGGTCGCGTTTTCCCGGGCAAGAAGATGTCGGGCCACATGGGCGCGGTGCAGCAGAGCACCCAGAACCTGGAAGTGGTCAAGGTCGACGTCGAGCGCGGTCTGATCGCGGTTCGCGGCGCCGTTCCGGGCGCGGCGGGTGGCGATGTGATCGTCCGTCCGGCGAGCAAGGCATAAGGAGAGATGACGATGGAACTCGTTATCACGGGTAGCAACAACAAGGTCTCGGTCTCCGAAGCCGTGTTCGGTCGCGATTTCAGCGAAGATCTGGTCCACCAGGTCGTCGTTGCTTACCGCAACGCCGGTCGCGCCGGCACCAAGGCACAGAAGACTCGCTCCGAAGTGGCTGGTACCACCAAGAAGTCGAAGAAGCAGAAGGGCGGCGGCGCGCGTCATGGCGCACTGACGGCTCCGATCTTCGTCGGCGGCGGTGTCACCTTCGCGGCCAAGCCGCGCAGCTTCGAGCAGAAGGTCAATCGTAAGCAGTACCGTGCCGCCATGTGCGCGATCCTGTCCGAGCTGAACCGTCAGGGCCGTCTGACCATCGTGGAGGCATTCGATGTCGAAGCCACCAGCACGAAGGGTCTGATCGCCAAGCTGGCCGGCCTGGAAGTGGGCAAGCGCCCGCTGATCGTCACCGAAGATGCCTCCGAGCACCTGTACCTGTCCGCCCGCAATCTGCCGTACGTGCAGGTGCGTGACGTCCAGGGCCTGGATCCGGTGTCGCTGGTCGGTGCCGACACGGTCGTCATCACCGCTGACGCGGTCAAGAAGGTCGAGGAGTGGCTGGCATGAACAGCAACGAAAAAATCTTCAGCGTGCTGCGTGCCCCGCGTGTCTCCGAAAAGACCGCGCGCCTGCAGGAACTCTCCAACCAGTATGTCTTCGAAGTTTCGAACGAAGCCACCAAGGCCGATGTAAAGGCCGCGGTTGAGCAGCTGTTCGACGTCAAGGTCGAAGCCGTCAACGTGGTCAACGTCAAGGGCAAGAACAAGTCCTTCCGTAACCGTGCTGGCCGCCGCGGCGATTGGCGCAAGGCGTACGTTCGCCTGGCCGACGGCCAGTCGATCGATGTAACGGCCAAGGCCTGAGGTACATCCCATGCCATTGATGAAATTCAAGCCCACTTCCCCGGTCGTCGTTCGGCCGTGCGCGTGGTCACGCCCGACCTGCACAAGGGTGCTCCGCACGCCGCACTGGTCGAGTCGCAGAGCCGCTCGGGTGGTCGTAACCACCACGGCCGCATCACCGTGCGTCACGTCGGTGGTGGTGCCAAGCAGCACTACCGCATCATCGACTTCAAGCGCAACAAGCTGGGCATCCCGGCGCGCGTGGAACGCATCGAATACGATCCGAACCGCACCGCCCACATCGCCCTGCTGTGCTACGTCGACGGTGAGCGCCGCTACATCATCGCCCCGAAGGGTCTGAAGGCTGGTGATCAGGTGATCGCTGGTTCGGACGCCCCGATCAAGGCCGGCAACACCCTGCCGCTGCGCAACATCCCGGTCGGTACCACCATCCACTGCATCGAACTGAAGCCCGGCAAGGGCGCTCAGATCGCCCGTGCCGCGGGTGCGGCCGTGCAGCTGGTGGCCCGTGAAGGCATCTACGCCACCCTGCGCCTGCGCTCGGGTGAAATGCGTAAGGTTCCGGTCGAGTGCTGCGCCACCATCGGCGAAGTCGGCAACGACGAGCACAGCCTGGAAAAGCTGGGCAAGGCCGGTGCCAAGCGCTGGCGCGGCGTCCGCCCGACCGTTCGTGGTGCTGCCATGAACCCGGTTGACCACCCGCACGGTGGTGGTGAGGCGAAGGCCGGCCAGGGTAACCCGCACCCGGTCACCCCGTGGGGTGTCCCGACCAAGGGTTACAAGACGCGCCATAACAAGCGCACTCAGCAGTTCATCGTCCGCGATCGTAGGGGCTAATCGACCATGGCACGTTCACTCAAGAAGGGCCCGTTCGTCGATCACCACCTCGTCAAGAAGGTGGAGGCCGCTGCGGGCAGCAAGAAGCCGATCAAGACCTGGTCGCGCCGTTCGATGATCCTGCCTGACATGGTAGGCATCACCATTGCCGTGCATAACGGCAAGAACCACATCCCGGTTCTCGTCAACGAGAACATGGTCGGCCACAAGCTCGGCGAATTTGCCATCACCCGGACCTTCAAGGGTCACGGTGGTGACAAGAAGTCGGGCAAGTAAGGAGAGATGACAATGGAAGCGAAAGCCATCCTGCGCACTGCGCGCATCTCCCCGCAGAAGGCTCGTCTGGTCGCTGACCAGGTGCGCGGTCTGCCGGCCGAGCGTGCGGTCAACCTGCTGAAGTTCTCGGACAAGAAGGCTGCCCACCTGATCAAGAAGGTGGTGGAGTCGGCTATTGCCAACGCCGAGAACAACCAGGGCGCCGACGTCGACGAGCTGAAGGTTCAGACCATCATGGTTGATGAAGGTCCGACCCTGAAGCGTTTCATGGCGCGGGCGAAAGGCCGCGGTACCCGCATCCTCAAGCGCACCAGCCACATCACTGTGGTTGTGGGCGCCGGCAAGTAAGCGGATAAGGAAAAGACCATGGGTCATAAAGTTCATCCGATTGGTATCCGTCTCGGTATTTCCAAGGACTGGAACTCCAAGTGGTACGCCAACAAGGCCGAGTTCGCTGGTTACCTGGCAGCCGACCTGAAAGTGCGCGAAATGCTGCGCAAGAAGCTGGCTCAGGCCGGCATCAGCAAGATCCTGATCGAGCGTCCGGCCAAGACCGCTCGCGTGACGATCCACACCGCCCGTCCGGGCGTGGTGATCGGCAAGCGCGGTGAGGACATCGAGAAGCTGCGCAAGGAAGTGAGCGAGATGATGGGCGTCCCGGCGCACATCAACGTCACCGAAGTGCGCAAGCCGGAACTGGACGCGCAGCTCGTTGCCGAGTCGATCGCCCAGCAGCTTGAGCGTCGCATCATGTTCCGCCGCGCCATGAAGCGCTCGGTCGGCAACGCGATGCGCCTGGGTGCCCTGGGCATCAAGGTCAACGTGGGTGGCCGCCTCAACGGTGCAGAAATCGCCCGTTCGGAGTGGTACCGCGAAGGCCGCGTGCCGCTGCACACCCTGCGTGCCGACATCGACTATGGCTTCGCTGAAGCCAAGACGACCTACGGCATCATCGGCATCAAGGTCTGGATCTACAAGGGCGAAGTCTTCGATTTCTCCCAGGTTGGCCAGGAAAAGCAGGACGACACCCCGTCGCGCAACGATCGTCACGATCGCGGCGACCGTGGTGACCGTCAGCGCCCGGCTCGTGAAGCGAGGTAACGACAATGTTGCAACCCAAGCGAACCAAGTACCGCAAGGTACACAAGGGCCGTAACGAAGGCCTGAGCTGGAGCGCCAACGCTGTCAGCTTCGGCGAATACGGCCTGAAGGCAACCGCACACGGTCAGCTGACCGCGCGTCAGATCGAAGCGGCCCGCCGCTCGATCAGCCGCTACGTCAAGCGCGGCGGCAAGATGTGGATCCGCGTGTTCCCCGACAAGCCCATCACCAAGAAGCCCATCGAAGTTCGAATGGGTTCGGGTAAGGGCAACGTGGAATACTGGGTGGCCCAGATCCAGCCCGGCCGCATGATCTATGAAATCGAGGGTGTTACCGAAGAAGTGGCACGCGAGGCGTTCCGCCTGGCCGCCGCCAAGCTCTCGGTCACCACCACTTTCGTGACCCGTACGGTGCGCTGATGGATATCAAAACTCTCCGTGAAAAGTCGGCTGACGAACTGAAGGCCCACCTGATCGACCTGCGTAAGGAACAGTTCTCTGTCCGTATGCAGCAGGTCACCGGCCAGCTGCCGAAGACCCACGACATCCGCCGGGTCCGTCGCGAGATTGCTCGCGTCAAGACCCTGCTCGGCAGCACGAAGTAAGGATGGCCGCTATGAGCGACAATACTGAAAACAAGACGCTGCGCACGGTCGAAGGCCGTGTCGTCAGCAACAAGATGGACAAGACGGTTACCGTCCTGGTTGAGCGTCAGGTCAAGCACGCGCTGTACGGCAAGTACATCAAGCGCTCGACCAAGCTGCACGCCCACGATGCCGACAACGCCTGCAAGGAAGGCGATGTCGTCCGCGTGACCGAGATTGCTCCGATGTCCAAGACCAAGAACTGGCGCGTGGTGGAAGTCATCACGCGTGCGGCTGAATAAGGAGTCTGAATCATGATCCAGATGCAGAGCTACCTTGACGTCGCGGACAATTCGGGTGCCAAGCAGGTGATGTGCTTCAAGGTGCTGGGTGGTTCCAAGCGCCGTTACGCCGGCATCGGCGACATCATCAAGGTCACCGTGAAGGATGCGATTCCGCGCGGCAAGGTCAAGAAGGGCGAAGTGTATGACGCCGTCGTGGTGCGTACCCGCAAGGGTGTGCGTCGCGCCGACGGCTCGCTGATCCGCTTCGACGGCAACGCTGCCGTTCTGCTGAACAACAAGCAGGAGCCGATCGGCACCCGTATCTTCGGGCCGGTGACCCGTGAACTTCGTTCGGAGAAGTTCATGAAGATCGTCTCGCTCGCTCCCGAAGTGCTGTGAGCGACAGGAGATAATCATGGCTAACCGTATCAAGAAGGGCGACCAGGTCGTCGTCAACACCGGCAAGGACAAGGGCAAGCAGGGCGAAGTCGTCCGCGTCGACGGCGACCGTGTGGTCGTCGCCAACGTGAACATCGTCAAGCGCCACACCAAGCCGAACCCGCAGGCAGGCGTTGCCGGCGGCGTGGTCGAGCGTGAAGCTTCGATCCATATCTCCAACGTGAATGTGCTGAACCCGGCTTCGGGCAAGGGCGAACGCGTTGGCTTCAAGGTGCTGGAGGATGGACGCAAACTGCGTGTGTTCCGCTCCAGCGGTGAGGCGCTCGACGCCTGAGGAATGTGAAGATGACTTCCCGTCTCGAAAAGTTCTACAAGGAAGAAGTGGTGCCGGCGCTGATGAAGCAGTTCGGCTACACCAATCCGATGGAAGTGCCGAAGCTCGTCAAGGTCACCCTGAACATGGGTGTCGGCGAAGCGGCCACCAACAAGAAGATCCTGGAAAACGCCGTCGGCGACATGACCAAGATTTCCGGCCAGAAGCCGGTTGTCACCAAGTCGCGTATCTCGGTTGCGTCGTTCAAGATCCGTGATGGCTGGCCGATCGGCTGCAAGACCACGCTGCGTCGCCACAAGATGTACGAGTTCCTGGACCGCCTGATCAACATCTCGCTGCCGCGCGTGCGCGACTTCCGTGGTGTTTCCGGTCGTTCCTTCGACGGTCGCGGCAACTTCAACATGGGTGTGAAGGAACAGATCATCTTCCCGGAAATCGACTTCGACGCCGTCGACGCGATCCGCGGTATGGATATCGCCATCACCACCACTGCGAAGACCGACGCGGAAGCGAAGGCGCTGCTGGCAGCGTTCAAGTTCCCGTTCCGTAACTGATCTGTCGAGGAAACCGAAATGGCAAAGACCTCCATGGTCAACCGCGACATCAAGCGGGAAAAGCTGGCCAAGAAGTACGCTGACAAGCGTGCGGCTCTGAAGAAGATCGTGTCCTCGGTGGACGCGACCTACGAAGAGAAGATCGAAGCCGCTACCAAGCTGGCCAAGCTGCCGCGCGACTCGTCGCCGAGCCGCCAGCGCAACCGCTGCGAGCTGTCCGGCCGTCCGCGTGGCGTTTACAGCAAGTTCGGCCTCGGCCGCAACAAGCTGCGTGAAGCCACCATGCGTGGCGACGTCCCGGGCCTGCGCAAGGCCAGCTGGTAATCCCAGCCGGCCCTGCGATCAGGAGCCCCCTGGGGGTTCCTGAACCGGGGAGGGAGGCGTTCAGCTTCCCTTCTGCGAAAAACCCGAAGAGCCCGACGCAAGTCGGGCTCTTTTGGCGTATACTCCCGCGTCTTGCCCTGTGCAAACCGGGTTTTAGGGCGGGCCACTGGCCTGCCGCAAGAAGGGACCTGGCCCGTTTCCAGGAGACAACAGATTTTCGCGAAAGCGGATATCGGTGCACTCAAAGGTACTCATATGAGCATGACTGATCCCATCGCCGACCTGCTGGTCCGCATCAAGAATGCGGCTGCGGTTGGCAAGCAGACGGTGAAAGCCCCGTCGTCCAAGATCAAGGTTGCGATCGCCCAGGTCCTGAAGGACGAGGGTTACATCACCGACCTGCGCGTGACCCAGCTGGAAAACAACAAGTCCGAGCTGGAAATCGTGCTGAAGTATTTCGAAGGCAAGCCGGTCATCGCGACCCTGAAGCGCTTCTCGCGTTCGGGCCTGCGCCAGTACCGCGGCAAGAGCGAGCTGCCGAAGGTCATGAACGGCCTGGGTATCTCCATCATTTCCACCTCCAAGGGCATCATGACTGATGCGCAGGCGCGCCAGCTGGGCGTCGGCGGCGAAGTCCTGTGCTTCGTGGCCTAAGGCGAAAGGAGTAGAACTATGTCCCGCGTAGCCAAGAAGCCCGTCGACCTGGGTAAGGTTGAACTGAACGTCCAGTCCGAATCCGTCACCGTCAAGGGCCCGAAGGGCACCCTGTCGCTGGCCAAGCCGGCCGGTATTGCCATCAACGTCGACAACGGCGTTGCCACCCTGAGCACCGAGAATGCTGAGCTGGTCGCGCTGACCGGTACCGTGCGTGCGATCCTGTCCAACATGGTCAAGGGCGTGTCCGAAGGCTTCGAGCGCAAGCTGGAGCTGGTCGGCGTGGGTTACCGCGCCGCCATGCAGGGCAAGGACCTGAGCCTGTCGCTGGGCTTCTCGCACCCGGTCGTGTTCGTGGCGCCGGAAGGCATCACGCTGTCGACCCCGACCCAGACCGAGATCCTGGTCCAGGGCGCTGACAAGCAGGTCGTCGGTGAAGTCGCCGCCAAGATCCGTGCGTTCCGCAAGCCGGAGCCGTACAAGGGCAAGGGCGTGAAGTACTCCGACGAAGTCATCATCCGTAAGGAAGCCAAGAAGGCGTAAGTGCGAGTCCCTCGCAAGAGCCCGCACATCCCTGTGCGGACTCCTCAGGGAACAGCCCAACCTTCAGCTTTCAAGGAACAATCAAAATGAACAAGAACATCGCCCGCCTGCGTCGCGCCAAGTCGACCCGCGCCCACATCCGTGAGCTCGGCGTTGCCCGTCTGTCGGTGCTGCGCACCGGTCAGCACCTGTACGCCCAGGTCTTCACTGCCGACGGTTCCAAGGTGCTGGCTGCTGCCAACACCACCCAGGCCGACATCAAGGAAGGCCTGAAGAACGGCAAGAACGCTGACGCCGCTGCCAAGGTCGGCCGCATCGTCGCTGAGCGCGCCAAGGCCGCCGGCGTCGAGAAGGTTGCCTTCGATCGTTCGGGCTACCGCTACCACGGCCGCATCAAGGCCCTGGCAGAAGCCGCCCGCGAAGCCGGCCTGCAGTTCTAAGGGATAAGGGCAGGGGACTTCGGGTCCTCTGCCCGCCTGCTCGCCAGCCTGAGTGAGGCTGGACGGCGCCGCTCTTCTGCAGCGGCCCACCGGAACGACGCGTCACTTCACAACCATAAGCGGCCTCGAGCCGTACATACCCAAACAACCAAGGAATCAACATGGCAGAAGAGCGTCAGCAGCGGGGTCGCGATCGCGACCGTAACCGCGAAGAGAAGATCGACGACGGCATGATCGAAAAGCTGGTCGCGGTCAACCGCGTCAGCAAGACCGTCAAGGGTGGCCGCCAGTTCACCTTCACCGCCCTGACCGTGGTCGGCGACGGCGAAGGCAAGGTCGGTTTCGGCTATGGCAAGGCCCGCGAAGTGCCGGTCGCCATCCAGAAGTCGATGGAACAGGCTCGCAAGAACCTGGTCAGCGTTGACCTGAACAACGGCACCCTGTGGCACACCATCAAGGATGGTCACGGCGCAGCCCGCGTGTTCATGCAGCCGGCTTCGGAAGGTACCGGCGTCATCGCCGGCGGTGCCATGCGCGCCGTGCTGGAAGCGGTTGGCGTGAAGAACGTGCTGGCCAAGGCCACCGGCTCGCGCAACCCGATCAACCTGGTGCGTGCCACCGTGAAGGGCCTGACTGCAGCGCAGTCGCCGGCTCGCATCGCGGCCAAGCGCGGCAAGAAGGTGGAGGAACTCAACCATGGCTAATGAGTCCAACAAGACTGTGAAGGTGCGCCTGGTGCGCGGCCTGCGTGGTGCTCAGTCGCGTCACCGCCTGTCGGTGCGTGCTCTGGGTCTGAACAAGCTCAACGATGTGCGTGAACTGAAGGACAGCCCGCAGGTTCGCGGCCTGATCAACACCGTTCACTACCTCGTCAAGGTTGAGGAGTAATCGATCATGACTCTGCGTCTCAATGAACTGAGCCCGGCACCGGGCGCCCGCACCGAGCGCACCCGCGTCGGTCGCGGTATCGGCTCGGGCCTGGGCAAGACTGCCGGCCGCGGCCACAAGGGTTCGTTCGCCCGCAAGGGTGGCGGCAAGATCAAGGCTGGCTTCGAAGGCGGCCAGACCCCCATGCAGCGTCGTCTGCCGAAGATCGGCTTCCGTTCGCCGATCGCCAAGGACACCGCTGAAGTGCTGCTGTACGCGCTGGACAAGCTGCCGGCCGGTGAGATCGACTTCGCCGCCCTGCGTGCTGCCAAGCTGGTCCCGAGCACTGCCAAGAAGGCCAAGGTCGTCGTCAAGGGCGAAGTGACCAAGGCGTTCACCCTGAAGGGTATTGCTGCCACGGCTGGTGCCAAGGCCGCGATCGAAGCTGCCGGCGGCAGCGTAACGGAGTAAGAAAATCATGGCGCAAGCTGGCATCGGTAACCTCGCGGGCGGAATGGGCAAGTTCACTGAACTTCGCCAACGTTTGCTGTTCGTCGTCGGGGCTTTGATCGTCTATCGCATCGGCTGCTACGTGCCGGTGCCGGGCGTCAATCCCGATGCCATGCTTGCCATGATGCAACAGCAGGGCGGCGGCATCGTGGACATGTTCAACATGTTCTCGGGCGGCGCCCTGCACCGTTTCAGCATCTTCGCGCTGAACGTGATGCCGTACATCTCGGCATCGATCGTGATGCAGCTGGCCGTGCACATCTTCCCCGCCCTGAAGGCGATGCAGAAGGAAGGTGAGTCCGGTCGCCGCAAGATCACCCAGTATTCGCGCATCGGCGCCGTGCTGCTGGCTGTGGTGCAGGGCGGTTCGATCGCGCTGGCCCTGCAGGGCCAGGTCTCGCCGTCGGGCGCTCCGGTCGTGTACGCGCCGGGCATGGGCTTCGTGCTCACCGCCGTGGTCGCGCTGACCGCCGGCACCATGTTCCTGATGTGGGTCGGTGAGCAGGTCACCGAGCGCGGCATCGGCAACGGCGTGTCGCTGATCATCTTCGCCGGTATCGTGGCGGGCCTGCCGGGTGCGGTCATCCACACCTTCGACGCCTACCGCGACGGCAACATCCAGTTCATCCAGCTGCTGCTGATCGCCATCGTCGTGCTCGCCTTCACCTTCTTCGTGGTGTTCGTCGAGCGTGGCCAGCGCCGGATCACGGTCAATTACGCGCGCCGCCAGGGTGGTCGCAACGCGTACATGAACCAGACCTCGTTCCTGCCGCTGAAGCTCAACATGGCTGGCGTCATCCCGGCGATCTTCGCCTCGAGCCTGCTGGCCTTCCCGGCCACCCTGGCCATGTGGTCCGGCCAGGCGGCCAACCAGAGCAGCTTCGGCCAGGTTCTGCAGAAGGTCGCCAATGCCCTGGGCCCGGGCGAACCGCTGCACATGATCGTGTTCGCCGCACTGATCACCGGCTTTGCGTTCTTCTACACCGCGCTGGTGTTCAACTCGCAGGAAACCGCCGACAACCTGAAGAAGTCCGGCGCGCTGATTCCGGGCATCCGTCCGGGCAAGGCCACCGCCGATTACATCGACGGCGTGCTGACCCGCCTGACCGCGGCTGGCTCGGCCTATCTGGTGATCGTCTGCCTGCTGCCGGAACTGATGCGCACGCAGCTGAACGCCTCGTTCTACTTCGGTGGTACTTCGCTGCTGATCGTGGTGGTGGTGGTGATGGACTTCATCGCCCAGGTGCAGGCGCACCTGATGTCGCACCAGTACGAGAGCCTGTTGAAGAAGGCCAACCTGAAGGGCGGCAACCGCGGCGGCTTTGCCCGCGGCTGATTGGCCTGTTATACTTTCGTCTTCCTGACGTGATGGTCCCTCCGCTTCGCGGACTCCGGCCACACAAACGAAGGGCGGCCCCCGCAGCGGTTCCGGGTGGGGGTGTGATGAGGTGGTCCCGCGCTGGAGTAGCGCGGGCGGCTCCGGGGAAACCCCAGGTCCAACCCCATCCGGCGCCGGAGCCTGGGCACACTCCCCAGGCCGGGTTCATGAAACCAATGGTTTCACGGGCTTCCATGTAAACCGGAACCTTGTTAGTATCGCTAGTTCACTTTTTTGATCCATCCTGCCGGATTGGCGTGCCCGAGGCGCGCTGTCGGCCATCACTCAGCTGGAGAACCGCGTCATGGCGCGTATTGCAGGCGTCAACCTGCCAGCCCAGAAGCATGTCTGGGTCGGGTTGCAAAGCATTTACGGCATCGGCCGTACCCGTTCGAAGAAGGTCTGCGAAGTCGCAGGCGTTGCTTCGACCACCAAGATCCGCGATCTGTCGGAGCCGGAAATCGAGCGCCTGCGCGCCGAAGTCGGCAAGTACATCGTGGAAGGCGATCTGCGTCGTGAGATCGGCATCGCGATCAAGCGCCTGATGGACCTGGGCTGCTACCGCGGCCTGCGTCACCGTCGTGGCCTCCCGCTGCGTGGCCAGCGCACCCGTACCAACGCCCGCACCCGCAAGGGTCCGCGCAAGGCGATCAAGAAGTAAGGGACTGAGAAATGGCTAAGCCCGCTGCTAAGACCAAGAAGAAGATCAAGCGCGTCGTCACTGACGGCGTTGCCCACGTCCACGCTTCGTTCAACAACACCATCGTCACCATCACCGACCGCCAGGGCAACGCTCTGTCGTGGGCGACCTCCGGTGGCGCTGGCTTCCGCGGTTCGCGCAAGTCGACCCCGTTCGCTGCCCAGGTGGCTGCTGAAAAGGCCGGTCGTGCTGCGCTGGACTACGGCGTGAAGTCGCTGGAAGTCCGCATCAAGGGCCCGGGTCCGGGCCGTGAGTCGGCCGTGCGTTCGTTGAACAACGTCGGCTACAAGATCACCAACATCATCGACGTGACGCCTATCCCGCACAACGGGTGCCGTCCGCCGAAGAAGCGTCGCGTCTAAAGGGAGCGATAAGAAATGGCTCGTTATATCGGTCCTACCTGTAAGCTCGCCCGTCGCGAAGGCGCCGACCTGTCCCTGAAGAGCCCGGCGCGTGCGCTGGACTCCAAGTGCAAGCTGGAGCAGAAGCCCGGCCAGCACGGCGCCACTGCCCGCAAGGGCAAGCTGTCCGACTACGCCACCCAGCTGCGTGAAAAGCAGAAGGTCAAGCGTATCTACGGCCTGCTGGAGCGTCAGTTCCGCAACTACTACAAGAAGGCCTCGACCAAGAAGGGCAACACCGGCGAGAACCTGCTGCAGCTGCTGGAAACCCGCCTGGACAACGTCGTCTACCGCATGGGCTTCGCCGTGACCCGTCCGGCTGCCCGTCAGCTGGTGTCGCACCGCGGCGTCACCGTGAATGGCAAGTCGGTCAACCTGGCTTCGTACCAGGTCAAGGCTGGCGACGCCATCGCTCTGTCTGAAAAGGCTGCCAAGCAGCTGCGCGTCCAGGAAGCCCTGACCGTCGCCGCCCAGCATGACCTGAGCCCGTCGTGGGTTGAAGTGGATTCCGGCAAGTTCACCGGCATCTTCAAGGCTGTTCCGGATCGTTCGGATCTGCCTGCGGACATCAACGAAGCGCTGATCGTCGAGCTGTATTCGAAGTAATTCACATTGGAGAGCCCCCGGCGACGGCCGGGGGTTCACTAGGAGAACCCGCAACATGACGGTTACCGCCAACCAGGTTCTGCGTCCTCGCGGTCCGCAGATCGAACGCCTTACCGACACCCGTGCAAAGGTCGTTATCGAACCTTTGGAGCGGGGTTACGGGCATACGCTGGGCAATGCCCTGCGTCGCGTGCTGCTGTCGTCCATCCCGGGCTTCGCCATCACGGAAGTCGAAATCGACGGCGTGTTGCATGAGTACACCACGGTCGAAGGTCTGCAGGAGGACGTGCTGGAAGTCCTGCTCAACCTGAAGGACGTGGCCATCCGTATGCACTCCGGCGACAGCGCCACCCTGTCCCTGTCCAAGCAGGGCCCGGGCGTTGTCACCGCTGCCGACATCAAGGTTGACCACAATGTGGAAATCTTGAACGGCGACCATGTGATCTGCCACCTGACCAAGGACACGGCAGTCAACATGCGTCTGAAGATCGAACGTGGTTTCGGCTACCAGCCGGCTGCCGCGCGTCGTCGTCCGGACGAAGAAACCCGTGCCATCGGCCGTCTGGTCCTGGATGCCTCGTTCTCGCCGGTCCGCCGCGTCGCCTATGCCGTGGAAGCGGCTCGCGTCGAGCAGCGCACCGACCTGGACAAGCTGGTCATCGATATCGAGACCAACGGCACCATCGATGCCGAGGAAGCCGTGCGCACCGCCGCCGACATCCTCAGCGACCAGCTGTCGGTGTTCGGTGACTTCACCCACCGCGACCGCGGTGCGGCCAAGCCGGCCAACAACGGCGTGGATCCGGTGCTGCTGCGCCCGATCGACGATCTGGAGTTGACCGTGCGTTCGGCCAACTGCCTGAAGGCCGAGAGCATCTACTACATCGGCGATCTGATCCAGAAGACCGAAGTGGAGCTGCTGAAGACCCCGAACCTGGGCAAGAAGTCGCTCACCGAGATCAAGGAAGTGCTGGCTCAGCGCGGCCTGTCGCTCGGCATGAAGCTGGAGAACTGGCCGCCGGCCGGCGTCGCCAGCCACGGCATGCTGGGCTGATATCGGCAATGCCTGAAGGCTCCACCGGCAACGGTGGAGCCTTCAACCGGTTTACCAAACATGCCACGACGAACCCCAGGTTCGCGGGCAGGGCGTCCAGGACGGGCGACCAGGACCATCCGCAGTCCACGCAGCAACGCCAGGATGGCGACAACGATCCGCACAGTCTCATCATTAACCAAGGAATATCACCATGCGTCACCAGAAGTCTGGCCGTAAGTTCAGCCGCACCAGCGCCCACCGCGAAGCGATGTTCAAGAACATGGCCGCCTCGCTGTTCAAGCACGAGCTGATCAAGACCACCCTGCCGAAGGCCAAGGAACTGCGCCGCGTTGCCGAGCCGCTGATCACCCTGGCCAAGGTCGACTCCGTCGCCAACCGCCGTCTGGCCTTCGCCCGCCTGCGCGACAACGAAGCCGTGGGCAACCTGTTCACCATCCTGGGCCCGCGCTACGCGAACCGTCCGGGCGGCTACCTGCGTCTGCTGAAGTGCGGCTTCCGCGCCGGCGACAACGCACCGATGGCCTACGTCGAGCTGGTTGACCGTCCGGCCGTGGCCGAGGAAGTGGCCGAGTAATCGGACCGCTCCAACGCGACACAGTGAAAGCCCGGCATCCGCCGGGCTTTTGCATTTCTGCGGGGGCGGAACGCGTGCCGCAGGTACGGGCTCTGACCCTCACCGTTCCGACAGGCGTCACCTGTGGCGGTTCGAATGGCGCGCTCTCTCGGTTACGCTTGGCGCCTGATCACTTGAGCGTTGACGATGAATCCACTGCGCTGGCCCTTCCGCGCCCAGTTCTTCCTGGGCTTCCTGATCTGCGCGGGCCTGCTGGGCTACGCGATCTTCCTGCAGCTGAAGATGGGCCTGGAGCCGTGCCCGCTGTGCATCTTCCAGCGCCTGGCGTTCGCCGCCCTGGGCCTGTTGTTCCTGATCGGTGCGTTGCACGGTCCGTCCAACCGCCCTGGCCGGGCGACCTACGGCATCCTCGCCTTCATCGCTGCGGCGGTGGGCGTGGGCATCGCCGCGCGCCACGTCTATGTGCAGATGCTGCCGCCGGAGATGGGCGCGACCTGCGGCCCGCCGTTGAGCTTCCTGCGCGAGACGATGGGCCCGCTGGAGGTGTTCCGCACGGTGCTGACCGGCACCGGCAACTGCGGCAACATCGACTGGACGTTCCTGGGCCTGACCATGCCGATGTGGTCGGGCGTGTGGTTCGTGCTGCTGGCGCTGTGGGCGCTGGTGGTGTCGCTGCGCAAGGTCAAGCGCTGAACGTAGCCACGCATGGCGTGGCTCTACCGGGTAGTGCCGGCCGCTGGCCGGCATACCGTGGAATTGCCGGCCAGCGGCCGGCACTACCTCAGAAGTCCTGCTGCAGGCTCAGGTAGGCGCCGCGGCGCGGTCCCCATTGCGGGGCAAATACACCGACGCCGCCGCCGTCGCGCAGCTGGTAGCTGCGATCCAGTGCGTTGATCACGGCCACCTGCACGTGCAGCGGATGCGCGCTGTCGGCGTTGAAGTCATGCCCGGCGCTGAGGTTCACCTGCAGGTACGACGGCAGCTCGCCGCCGTTGGGCACACCCTCGATATCCGAACGCAGGCCACTGCCGAACACGTAGTTCGCACCGATCCGGTTGTGGCCGGCGAAGGCATAGCTGAGGCCGCCGGACGAGGTCAGTTTCTGGTCGTGGTCCAGGTGGATCCAGTGGTCGGCGACGTAGGCCAGGGCGTCAGGGTCGAGGTTGTACTGGCCGGTGATGACCTGGGTGCCGAGGGCCTTGTTGTATGCCGCATTGAAGTAGGCGCTGAACGGGCCGTTGCTGTAGTCGGCACTGAACTCCAGGCCACGGATGTGGCCGCGGCCATAGTTGAAGGTCGAGTAGATGTACGCGGCGCCGAACTGGCCTTCGTCCTGCAGGCGTGCAACGCGGCGGTCGTACGCGTCCAGGCCCAGGGTCAGGTGTTCGCCCAGCTGCTGCGAGACGCCGATGTCGTAATAGTCACTGCGCTCGGCCAGGGGCGTGGTGTTGCCGCCGCTGGGCTGCTGGTTGGTGGTGCCGTCGTACAGCGCGATGTCGCTGCTGGCGATCAGCTCGCTGGCCGGTGGCGTGAAGTAGCGTGAATAGCCGGCGTGCACGGTGGTGCTGTCGCTGGCATTCCAGACCACGCCCACGCGCGGGCTGAGCTGGCCTTCGGTGTGGCCGAAGGCCTTGTAGCGGTCGCCACGCAGGCCGTAGTTCACCGTCCAGTCGTCGCCGATCTTCCATTCGTCCTGCACGTACAGTGCCAGCGTGCTGGCATGGAAGGCGCTGCGGTCGGGGATCAGCCGCGGCGTGGTACTGGACTGCTGGCCGCTGTCGTCCACCGGGAACACCCAGCTGTTGTTGCTGGCCTGTGCGTTCTCGTAATTGCCATACAGGCCATAACGCAGGGTGTGGTCGTTGCCCAGTGGCGTGGAGAAATCGGCCTGCAGGGTGTTGGCGCGGTTGCTGCGCTGCACCTGCGAGGCGACGCCGCTGAACACCAGGTCGCCGACGACATCCGGATTGAACGCCACATCGCTGTAGCGCTGCCCGGCCGAGAGCTGATAGGCGGTGGCGCCGAGCGTTCCCTGCAGCACCAGCATGCCGAAGCGGGTGGTCTCGCGCTGGGTCTGGTCCAGTTGGCTGGAATCGAAGGTGGTGGTGTCGAGATAGCCGAACTGCGGCGTCTGGCCCGGATTGACCGGAATCTGGAAGCGGTTGTTGGCGAAGCCGGCAAACACACTCAGGCGCGAGCTGTCGTTGACCAGGTAGGTGAGGTCGGCGAACGCCTTGCCCTGATGGGTATCGTCATGCAGCGGCCTGCGCGCGTTGGTGGGGTTCTCCAGGCCAACATCGTTCTGGTCGTAGTTGCCGGTCAGGAACCAGCTCCAGCGCCCCTGGCTGCCCCACCAGGAGGCATTCGGGTTGAGCTTGCCGAATGATCCGGCGGTCAATCCGGCACTGCCGCCGTTGCCAAGCTCGGCGCCGCTGCGGGTGGTGATGTCGACCACCGCCGCCGTGCGCTCGCCGAACTGTGCCGGCAGCGCGCCGTCCATCAGGCGGATGCTCTTGATGGTGCGGGCGTCCAGGGTCTGGCCGAAGCCGGAAATCGACTCGGGCAGCAGGACGCCGTTGATGCGGTACTGCAGATTGGCGTGGTCACCGCGGACATGTACGCCGCCGTAGGAGTCCTGCACCACGCCGGGCGCCTGCAGCAGCACCTGGCTGAGCGGCGCGGAGGCGCCCAGCGGCTGCTTCTGGATGTCCTCGGCGGTGATCTGGTACTGGCTGGCGCCGATGTCCGGCGACAGTGCATTGCGGGCCTGGTCGAGCTGGGCGTGGACGGTGACCGCGTCCAACTGGGTGACCGGCGCGGCCGCATCATTGGCGGCGGCAGCGAAGGCTGGGAGGCTGGCCACGGCCAGGACGAGGGTGATGCCGGTAGCAAGAGGCGAGGGCTTCATGGGAGGGGCGGAGCCTGGGGCGTAGGAGGGGCCGGTCCGTGACGTGTCAGTGTTACTCCGTAACAAATCATGCGCCTGTTGGAGCCGCCATGGACATGCCGTGTCTGGCCGCTCGCGGTGCCCTTTCCCCGCCGTTCAGGCTGCCGGGCGCCGCCCTGGCCCTTTGCGACAGCCGCCAGCTCTGCGACCATGACCGCCCCCACCCCGGAAGTCTGCAATGAGCCTGTCCGCCGTTCCGCCCGTGTCCGATCCTGCCGCAGGCGCTGTTGGCGCCGCCTGGACGCCGGAGAGCTGGCGTGGCAAGACCGCGCTGCAGATGCCGACCTATCCCGATCCGGTGGCGCTGGACGCGGCGCTGCACGAACTGAAGCGGCTGCCGCCGCTGGTCACCTCCTGGGAGATCCTGGCGCTGAAGCAGCAGCTGGCCGAGGCCCAGGAGGGCAAGCGCTTCCTGCTGCAGGGTGGCGACTGTGCGGAGAATTTCAGTGACTGTGAATCGGGCACCATCTCCAACCGCCTGAAGGTGCTGCTGCAGATGAGCCTGGTGCTGGTGCACGGCCTGCGCCAGCCGGTGATCCGCGTGGGCCGCTTCGCCGGCCAGTACGCCAAGCCGCGCTCGGCCGACACCGAGACCCGTGACGGCGTGACCCTGCCCAGCTACCGCGGCGATGTGATCAATGCGCCGGCGTTCACCGAAGCGGCGCGCCTGCCGGACCCGAAGCGGATGCTGCAGGCTCACGCGCATTCGGCGATGACAATGAACTTCGTGCGGGCGCTGATCGACGGTGGCTTCGCCGACCTGCACCACCCCGAGTACTGGAACCTGGAGTGGGTGCGGCATTCGCCGCTGGCCGCCGAGTACCAGAAGATGGTGGCCTCCATTGGTGATGCGGTGCACTTCATGGAGACCCTGGCCGGGGCCCGCGTGCACAACCTCAACCGCATCGATTTCTACACCTCGCACGAAGCGCTGCTGCTGCCCTACGAGCAGGCGTTGACCCGGCAGGTGCCGCGCCAGCAGGGCTGGCTGAACCTGAGCACGCATTACCCGTGGATCGGCATGCGCACCGCCGCGCTGGATGGCGCCCATGTCGAGTACCTGCGGGGTGTGCGCAACCCGATTGCGATCAAGGTCGGGCCGTCGGTGTCGCCGGACCAGCTGCTGCGCCTGATCGACGTGCTCAACCCGCACGACGAACCGGGCCGCCTGAGCTTCATCCACCGCATGGGCGCGGCACAGATTGCCGAAAAGCTGCCGCCGCTGCTGGATGCGGTCAAGCGCGACGGCCGCCGCGTGCTGTGGGTGTGCGATGCGATGCATGGCAATACCGAAAGCACGGCCAATGGCTTCAAGACGCGCCGCTTCGACAACGTGCGTGGCGAAGTGGAGATGTCGTTCGACCTGCATGCGGCCGCAGGCACGCGCCTGGGTGGCGTGCATCTGGAGCTGACCGGCGAGGACGTGACCGAATGCACCGGTGGTGCGCGCGAACTGACCGAGCGTGACCTGGAGCGTGCGTACCGCTCGACGGTGGACCCGCGGTTGAACTACGAGCAGTCGCTGGAGATTGCGATGGCGATCGTGCGCAAGCAGGAACAGGTGCGGTAAGTGTGTTGCGGCAGGGCTTGCAGCCCTGCACCTGCTGCAATCAACGGCAACGGCAACGGCAACGGCAACGGCAAAAGCAGAAGCGGCATTCCGTGGGATGGTGGGACGGTGTGGGTAGTCAGGACACGCCGTAAACCCATCCATGGGGCTCGATGGCGCCATCCATGGCGCCAACGGTCCTGCCTACCCACACCGTCCCACCTCTGACGGATTCCTGCGGCGGTTGGTAGGTGTCGACCTTGGTCGACACGGTGGATCCACGCCTTGCATGGATGAATCTCCATCGACATCGAATATTTCGATTTCGGAACGATTTGAGCCGAGCGTGGCTCGGCTCTACAGAAGAGCGGGCAGATCGCGGAACACTGTCGAAGGCGGGGTGGGTCCGGTTGCGGGGGCGTGAGCCGCATGGATGCGGCGACCGAGCCTCCATGGACGGATTCACGGCGTCCCCCGCAACCGGACCCACCTCGCCATCCCACAGGAAATCCGCTTCTGCTTCGGCTGTTGCTGTTGCTGTTGCTCCAGCTCGCAGCAGGTGCAGGGCTGCAAGCCCTGCCGACCAACACCCTGCTTACGAACGACTGACGCGACGCTCATGCCCCATGCGCGAGGCTGTCCGCTTGGCTGTTCGAGTGGAGGTAGCAGCGGTGCACTGGCAAAGCGCACAGGCCTACGCATGGCCGTTGGGATTGGCCGCATTGGTCGGCGGCATCGGTGCGTGGTTGATCCTGTGGATCTACCATCGATTGAAGGGACGTGATCGTCGGCGTGCGCGCATCGGGCGTGTGCTGGGGTTGCCGATGGCGACCGCCTGGCCGCTGCTGCTGCTGATCCCTGCATTGCAGGCCACGCCCCTGCAGGATCCGTTGCTGGGCCACCTGCAGCATGTGCTGCACATCGCACTTACGGCCTGCTTCATCTGGTTGCTGGTGCGTGCGGTGGCGGCCGGCGAGCGGGCGATCCTGCGCAGCCATCCCATCGATGTCGCCGACAATCTGGAAGCGCGCCGCATCCAGACCCAGACGCGGGTGCTCAGTCGCGTGTTGATGGGCGGCATCATCGTGCTCGGCGCATCGCTGGTGCTGTTGACCTTCCCGATGGTGCAGAAGATCGGCACCGCGCTGCTGGCGTCGGCGGGCCTGATCGGCCTGGTGGCGGGTATCGCGGCCAAGCCGGTGTTCGGCAACCTCATCGCCGGTCTGCAGATCGCGCTGACCCAGCCAATCCGGCTGGATGACGTGGTGATCGTCGAAGGTGAGTGGGGGCGTGTCGAGGAAATCGGCAGCAGCTATGTGGTGGTGCGGGTCTGGGACGAGCGGCGCATGGTGGTGCCCCTGACCTGGTTCATCGAGAATCCGTTCCAGAACTGGACGCGACGCAGCGCGGATCTGCTGGGGACGGCATTCCTGTGGTTGGATTATCGCGCGCCTATCGCGGCGATCCGCAGTGAGCTGGAGCGCATCTGCCGGGGTGAAGCGCTGTGGGATGGACGCGTCTGCGTGACCCAGGTAACCGAGACCAGTGAACGCGCGATCCAGGTACGCCTGCTGGTCAGCGCGCGCAGTTCCGGTGATGCGTTCGACCTGCGCTGTCTGGTGCGCGAACGCATGCTCGATTTCCTCGCGCGTGAGCATCCACAGTCATTGCCGCAGGTACGTGCGCGCGTGCAGCACGAGGACGAGCAGGACATGCCGCGCGGGCCGCGGGCACGCACGGCGGATGTGCGCTCGCCGGGTGCGGAAGACGGCGAGGCGGCGATCGTGCCGGTGGAGGCCGACCCGCTTCTGTAGAGCCGAGCCGTGCTCGGCTGCTGTCGATCTTGCGTTGAAGCCGAGCGTGGGCTCGGCTCTACAGAAGCAGGGTCACGTTGCGCGAACGGCGGGATGATCGAGCTGCCGGCCAGCGGCCGGCACTACCGGAGGTCAGGATTCGCCGGCGTCACCGCAGGTCACGGCTCGTCGGCGTCGATCAGGGTGTCGGTATCAAAGTGCGGTGGCCGTCGCGCACGCGTGCGTTGTTCATAGGCGTAGGCCATTTCGATCAGCTTCGGTTCGCTCCAGGCGGTGCCCATGAACAACAGGCCCACGGGCAGGCCGTTGATCTGGCCCATCGGCACGCTGAGGCTGGGATAGCCGGCCACGGCGGCGGCGCCATAGCTCTCGCCGGGGAAGTCGTCTCCTTCGCTGCGGATCGGCCAGGCCACACCGGTGGTCGGCGCTACCAGTGCATCCAGCTGGTGGGCGGCGAGGGCGGCATCGATGCCTTCCGGGCCGGCCAGCCGGCGCGCATCGCTGCGTGCACGGATGTAGGCGGGGTCGGCCAGGCCGGCGGTGGCGTCGGCCTCCACCAGCAGCTCCTGGCCGAACAGGCCCAGCTCCTGCTTGTGGTGCGCCTGGTTGAAGGCGATCAGGTCGGCCAGGCGCCGCAGTGGCGCCCGGTGCGTGTTGAGGTAGCGCTCCAGGCCGGCCTTGAACTCGTACAGCAGCACCGTGCGCTCGGCCTCGGCCCACGCGCCCTGGTTGGGCAGTTCCACCGGCACCACCACCGCACCGGCGCGGCGCAGTTCGGTGGCCGCCTGTTCCATCAGCGGTGGCATGCCCCGGTAGGTCAGCAGCGGCGTCTGCAGCAGGCCGATGCGCTTGCCTCGCAGGCCCTGCGGGTCCAGGCGCGCGGTGTAGTCATAGACCGCGCGGCCGGGCATGGTCGCGGTGGCCGGGTCGGCGTCGTCGCGGCCGGCGATCGCGGTCAGCACGGCCGCCGCGTCGGCCACGCTGCGCGTCATCGGCCCGGCGGTGTCCTGGCTGAAGGAGATCGGGATGATGCCGTCGCGGCTGACCAGCCCGACGGTGGGCTTCAGGCCAACAACCCCGTTGATTGCGGCCGGGCAGACGATGCTGCCGTCGGTTTCGGTGCCGATGGCCACGCTGGCCAGGTTGGCCGCCATCGCCACCGCGCTGCCGCTGCTGGAGCCGCAGGGGGAATGGCTGAGGCGGTAGGGGTTACGGGTCTGGCCGCCGCGCGCACTCCAGCCGGAGATCGAGTCGTTGCCGCGGAAGTTGGCCCACTCGCTGAGATTGGTCTTGCCCAGCACCACGGCGCCGGCCTCGCGCAGGCGTCGCACCAGGTAGGCATCGTCAGGACGGAAGCCCTGCAATGCCAGCGAGCCGGCCGTGGTGCTCATCGGGGCGGCGTTGATGTTGTCCTTCAGCAGCACGGGAATGCCGTGCAGGGCACCGCGCACGCGGCCGTCGCGGCGCTCGCGGTCGCGCGCGGCGGCTTCTTTCAGTGCATCGGGGTTGAGCTCGATCACCGCGCGCAGGCGTGGCCCGGCACGGTCCAGGGTGGCGATGCGCTGCAGGTAGGCCTGGGTGAGGGTGGTGCTGTCCAGTTCGCCGGCGGTCATCCGCGCCTGCAGGTCGGCCACATCGGTTTCGGCATAGGGGAAGGGCACGTTGCGGCTCGCAGGTTCGGCGGCATGCGCGGTGGACGCGGCCGGACTGCAGCCAGCCGAAAACAGCGCAGGCAGCGCGCCGAGCAGGCAGATCAGCAGAGGCGGCAAGGACGGGCGCATGGGGCGGCTTGGTCGGCTCCAATCCCCAGTGTAGCCGGTGCTCAGCGGTGACGCTTGCGCAGGTCGCGGGCCAGTACGTAGACCACGATCAGGTTGATCGCCAGGATCGTCCAGGAGGGCCAGCCGGGGTGGCGGATGATCGCGAAGATATCGAAAGGCAGGTACAGCGAGGCGGTCAGGCAGCCCAGCCAGGAGGCCCAGGCCTTGGCCCGCCACAGGCCCCAGGCTTCGACCAGGTGCAGCAGGCCGTAGCCGATCATCCCCGCCGCGGCCAGGTGCACCGCGTCGGGGCTGATCATGTGCAGCAACGAGGGCAGGGTGCCATGGTCCGGATCCAGGCTGAAACGCCGGATCAGGACCATGATGCCGTGCCGTAGCGGCTGCGGTCCGAGCACTTCCAGCCCGGTGGCAGCCAACAGCGCCAGCATCGCCTTGCTCGCTTCGAGCAGGGCGATGACGTGGAGACCCGGATGCCGGTGCGGATCCGGGTTGTAACCGCTCGGGTTCACGGGGTGCTGGCTCAGCCGCCGCGCGAAGCCTTCTTGCGGTCGCTTTCGGTCAGGAACTTCTTGCGCAGGCGGATCTCCTTCGGGGTGATCTCGACCAGCTCGTCGTCTTCGATGAAGTCCAGGGCCTGTTCCAGCGAGTACTTGATCGCCGGGGTCAGCTGGATCGCATCGTCCTTGCCCGAAGCGCGCATGTTGGTCAGCGGCTTGGTCTTGATTGCGTTGACGGTCAGGTCGTTGTCCTTGGAGTGGATGCCGACCAGCTGACCTTCATACACGTTGTCGCCTTCAGCAGCGAAGAGCTTGCCGCGCTCCTGCAGCGGGCCCAGCGAGTAGGCCGGCGTGGCACCCGGTGCATTGGCGATCATCACGCCGTTGATGCGCTTGGCGATCGCGCCCTGTTCCTTCGGACCGTAATGGTCGAACACGTGGAACAGCAGGCCCGAACCCTGGGTGAGGGTCTTGAACTCGTTCTGGAAGCCGATCAGGCCACGGGCCGGGATCTGGTATTCCAGGCGCACACGGCCCTTGCCGTCCGGCTCCATGTTCTTCAGCTGGCCCTTGCGGGTGCCCAGCTTTTCCATCACGCCGCCCTGGTGCACTTCTTCGATGTCCACCACCAGCTGTTCGATCGGCTCCATCAGCTGGCCGTCGATTTCCTTGATGATCACTTCCGGGCGCGACACGGCCAGCTCGTAGCCTTCGCGACGCATGTTCTCGATCAGCACCGACAGGTGCAGTTCGCCACGGCCGGAGACCAGGAACTTGTCGGCGTCTTCCAGCTGTTCGACCTTCAGGGCCACGTTGTGGACCTTTTCACGGTCCAGGCGGTCCTTGATCTGGCGGCTGGTCAGGAACTTGCCACCGGACAGGTCCTTGTTGCCGGCGAACGGCGAGTTGTTGACCTGGAAGGTCATCGAGATGGTCGGCTCGTCGACGGTCAGCGCCGGCAGTGCTTCCGGGGTATCCGGGGCGCAGAGGGTGTCGGAGATGGTCAGCTCCTGGATGCCGGAGATGGCCACGATGTCGCCGGCTTCGGCCGAGTCCTGCTCGATGCGCTCCAGGCCCAGGAAGCCCAGCACCTGCAGCACCTTGCCGTTGCGCTTCTTGCCTTCACGGTCGATGACCGCGACCTGCATGTTCTTCTTCAGGGTGCCGCGCTGGATGCGGCCGATGCCGATGACGCCCACGAAGTTGTTGTAGTCCAGCTGGCTGATGCGCATCTGGAACGCGCCTTCCGGGTCCACTTCCGGCTTCGGCGCGTGCTGCATGATCGCTTCGTACAGCGGGGTCATGTCGCCGTCGCGCACGGTGTCTTCCAGGCCGGCGTAGCCGTTCAGGGCCGAGGCGTAGACGATCGGGAAGTCCAGCTGCTCATTGGTCGCGCCGAGCTTGTCGAACAGGTCGAAGACCTGGTCGATCACCCACTCCGGACGCGCGCCCGGACGGTCGATCTTGTTGACCACCACGATCGGCTTGAAGCCCATCGCGAAGGCCTTCTGGGTGACGAAGCGGGTCTGCGGCATCGGGCCGTCCATCGCGTCGACCAGGATCAGCACGGTGTCGACCATCGACAGCACGCGCTCGACCTCACCGCCGAAGTCGGCGTGGCCGGGGGTGTCGACGATGTTGATGCGGTTCTTGACGCCGGTCCGCTTGTCTTCCCAGGTGATGGCCGTGTTCTTGGCCAGGATGGTGATGCCGCGTTCCTTTTCCTGGTCGTTGCTGTCCATCACGCGCTCGGCGAGGACGGTGCGCTCGGACAGGGTGCCGGACTGCTTCAGCAGCTGGTCGACCAGGGTGGTCTTGCCATGGTCGACGTGGGCGACGATGGCGATGTTGCGAAGATTTTCGATGGACATACGAAAGGGGCCAGTCGGCGCCGGATTTGGAAAAAGAAGTCCAACATTATACGTCGAACTTGACGATTCGCGAAAAGGTCGATTTCACGCCCGGGCTGGCGCCCATTCAGCTGGCTGTCCGGCGGGCCCCGGGCGGGCCGTCGGGGAGGCGCTTGGGGTGACCCTGCCGGCGGCTGAAGCCGGGGCCTGCGCCGATGGTCGAAGCCGCCGCCGACACGAGGCGGGTGTAAACTAGGTGGCTAGACGCATTCCCCTTTGCATCAAGGATCTTCATGTCCCTCATCGCCACTTTCGACACCACCCAGGGCCCGATCAAGGTCGAGCTGTTCGCCGACAAGGCGCCGCTGACCGTGGCCAACTTCGTGAACCTGGTCAAGCACGGCTTCTATGACGGCCTGATCTTCCACCGCGTGATCGCCGACTTCATGATCCAGGGCGGCTGCCCGCAGGGCCGTGGCACCGGCGGCCCGGGCTACAAGTTCGAAGACGAGAAGAATGGCGTGAAGCACGAGGTCGGCTCGCTGTCGATGGCCAACGCCGGCCCGAACACCAACGGCAGCCAGTTCTTCATCACCCACATCAAGACCGACTGGCTGGACGGCCGCCACACCGTCTTCGGCAAGGTCCTGGAAGGCCAGGCCATCGTCGATTCGGTCAAGCAGGGCGACGTGATCCATTCGATCACCCTGGAAGGCGACGTCGACGCCGTGCTGGCCGCCCAGGCCGACCGCGTCGCCGAGTGGAACAAGCACCTCGCCGCCTGATCCCCTTCGAAACGGCCACCCACGGGTGGCCGTTTCCCTGTTCCCCGCCGCCCGCCAGGCCTGCGTGGCTCCGCCCGCGGCGTCCCATCAAACGCTTGCAAGCAAGAGGAAACCCCCATGAAAGCACCCGTTCGTGTTGCCGTGACCGGCGCCGCCGGCCAGATCGGTTATGCCCTGCTGTTCCGCATCGCCTCCGGCGAAATGCTGGGCAAGGACCAGCCGGTCATCCTGCAGCTGCTGGAACTGCCGGTCGACAAGGCCCAGGCCGCCCTGAAGGGCGTGATGATGGAGCTGGAAGACTGCGCCTTCCCGCTGCTGGCCGGCATGGTCGGCACCGATGACGCCGAAGTCGCGTTCAAGGACGCCGACATCGCCCTGCTGGTCGGCGCACGTCCGCGTGGCCCGGGCATGGAGCGCAAGGACCTGCTGCTGGAAAACGCCAAGATCTTCACCGCCCAGGGCGCGGCGCTGAACAAGGTCGCCAGCCGTGACGTGAAGGTGCTGGTGGTCGGCAACCCGGCCAACACCAATGCCTACATCGCCATGAAGTCGGCCCCGGACCTGAAGCCGGAAAACTTCACCGCCATGCTGCGCCTGGACCACAACCGCGCCCTGAGCCAGCTGTCGACCAAGCTCGGCAAGCCGGTTGGTGGCATGGAGAAGCTGGTGGTGTGGGGCAACCACAGCCCGACCATGTACCCGGACTACCGTTTCGCCACTGCCGATGGTGCGTCGATTGCCGATGCGATCAACGACCAGGAGTGGAACGCCAACACCTTCATCCCGACCGTGGGCAAGCGCGGCGCGGCCATCATCGAAGCCCGCGGCTCGTCCTCGGCGGCTTCGGCGGCCAACGCTGCCATCGACCACGTGCGTGACTGGGTGCTGGGCAGCAACGGCAAGTGGGTCACCATGGGCGTGCCGTCCGACGGTTCCTACGGCATTCCGGAAGGCGTGATCTTCGGCTTCGCGGTCACCACCGAGAACGGCAAGTACACCCTGGTGAAGGATCTGCCGATCGACGACTTCAGCCAGAAGTACATCGACAAGACCCTGGCCGAGCTGGAAGAAGAGCGCGCCGGCGTCGCCCACCTGCTGGGCTGATACGGGCGGTACCTCCACCGCCACGGTGGGTGCCGACCGTTGGCCGGTACGCTCACCGCAGAAAACGGGGAAGCTTCGGCTTCCCCGTTTTCGTTTGAACCGATACGGAAACCGATGATCCACCTGCACTACATCGACGACGCGCTGCTGGTGGCCGAGAAGCCGGCCGGCCTGCTGTCCGTGCCCGGCCGCAGCGAAGAAAACCAGGACTGCGTGGTCACACGCCTGCAGGCGGTGTACCCGGATGTGCTGACCGTGCACCGGCTGGACCAGGTGACCTCCGGCCTGTTGCTGCATGCGCGCGGCAAAGAGATGCAGGCCGCGTTGTCGATGCAGTTCGAGCAGCGCCGGGTCGGCAAGCGCTACGAGGCTATCGTGCAGGGTGTGATCGAAGGCGAGGCCGGCGAAGTGGACCTGCCGCTGATCGTGGACTGGCCGAACCGACCGAAGCAGGTGGTCGACCATGAGCGCGGCAAACCCGCACTGACGCGTTGGCGCGTGCTGGCCCGTGATGCGGGAGCGCAGCGCACGCGCGTGGAGCTGGAACCGATCACCGGCCGCAGCCATCAGCTGCGCCTGCACATGGCCAGCCTCGGCCATCCCATTGTCGGTGACGTGCTGTACGACGCCGCACCGGCGCAGCGCGTGCATCTGCATGCGCGCAGCCTGCGGTTCACCCACCCGATGACGGGCGAAGCGCTCGCGTTCGAGTCTGCGGCTCCGTTCTAGAGAGTAGGTGTATCGGCAGGGCTGCGCCCTGCACCTGCTACGAACCGGTGCAACGTCAAAGGCCAAGGCGGCTCTGGTTTTCTGCTTGTTGGGCGGGGCGGTGTGGGTTGGCAGGACACGCCGTAAACCCATCCATGGGGGCTCGATGGCGCCATCCATGGCGCCAACGGTCCTGCCAACCCACACCGCCCCGCCTTCGACAGATCTCCGGTGACGGATGGTCTATCCACGCTTTGCGTGGATCAAATCCATCGGAATCGAATACTTCGACAATTGATCGAAAAGGATCCACGCATGGCGTGGATCTACCGTGTCGACCAAGGTCGACACCCACCAGCGCAATATGTCGTACCGACAGCTCGCAGAAAACTGTCGAAGGCGGGGAGGGTCCGGTTGCGGGGGCGTGAGCGCCATGGATGGCGCGACCGAGCCTACAGGGACGTATTCACGGCGTCCCCCGCAACCGGACCCACCCCGCCAACCCTCAGCAGCCCAGCTTTTGACGTTGACGTTGATTCTGCAGGTGCAGGGCTGCAAGCCCTGCAGAACAAACCCACCCCCTACCAAGGTAGGGCGGCCCGCGCGCCAGCGCCGGACTATCCTCGAACCCATGACTTTGTCTGGGAGGGCTGCGTCATGAACTACGAGGAAACCTACCGTCGCTCGATCGACGAACCGGAGGCCTTCTGGGGCGAGGAAGCCAAGCGCATCCATTGGCACAAACCGCCACAGCAGGTGCTCGACTACAGCAACCCGCCGTTCCGGCGCTGGTTCGTCGGCGGCGAAACCAATCTCTGCTACAACGCCGTCGACCGCCACCTGGCGGAGCGTGCGGACCAGCTTGCACTGGTCGCCATTTCCACCGAAACCAACAGCACCCGCGAGATCACCTATCGCCAGCTGTACCGCGAAGTGAATGACTTCGCCGCGGTGCTCAAGCACCTCGGCGTCGGCCACGGCGATCGCGTTGTGATCTACATGCCGAACATGGCCGAGGCCGTGTTCGCGATGCTCGCCTGCGCGCGCATCGGTGCGGTGCATTCGGTGGTGTTCGGGGGCTTCGCCGCACACAACCTGGCGCTGCGCATCGACGATGCAAAACCCAAGCTGCTGATCGCAGCCGATGCCGGCATGCGCGGTGGCAAGCTGATTCCGTACAAGCCGATGGTCGATGCCGCCTGCGCCGAAGCCACTGCACCGCCACCGCATGTGCTGATCGTCTCGCGCGGACTGGACGCAGCCGAACCGCGCGTGCCGGGCCGTGATGTGGAGTACGCCGCGCTGCGTGCGCAGATCGGGCAGGTTGATGTGCCGGTGCAATGGCTGGAAGCGAGCGAGCCGAGCTACCTGCTGTACACCTCCGGCACCACCGGCAAGCCCAAGGGCGTGCAGCGTGATGTCGGTGGCTATGCGGTGGCGATGGCGCAGTCGATGGAAACCGTGTTCGACTGCAAGCCGGGGCAGGTGATGTTCTCCACCTCCGACGTGGGCTGGGCGGTCGGTCATTCCTACAACGTGTACGGCCCGCTGATCGGCGGTTGCACATCGCTGCTGTACGAAGGGCTGCCGACCAACCCCGATCCGGGCATCTGGTGGGCGCTGTGCGAGCAGTACAACGTGCGCACGATGTTCTCTTCGCCCACCGCGATCCGCGTGCTGAAGAAGCATGATGCGGACTTCATCCATCGCCACGACCTGCGCGCGCTGAAGTACCTGTTCCTGGCCGGCGAGCCGCTGGATGAGCCGACCGCGCACTGGATCAATGACGCACTGGGCAAGCCGATCATCGACAACTACTGGCAGACCGAAACCGGTTGGCCGGCGCTGACCCTGCTGCCCGGCCTGGAGATGAAGCCGGTGCGCTTCGGCTCGCCCGGCTTCCCCAACCTCGGTTACCGGATGAAGGTGATCGACGAGAACACCGGCGAAGAAGTCGCGCCGGGTCAGAAGGGCGTGCTGGTGGTGTCGCCGCCGCTGCCGCCGGGCTGCATGAGCACGGTGTGGAACGACGACAGCCGTTTCCTGCAGAGCTACTTCAGCCACTTCAAGGAACTGCTGTACAGCTCGCTGGACTGGGCGATCCGCGATGACGATGGCTATACCTTCATCCTCGGCCGCACCGACGATGTGATCAACGTGGCCGGGCATCGCCTCGGCACGCGTGAGATCGAGGAAGCCATCTCCAGCCACCCGCGCGTGGCCGAGGCCGCGGTGATCGGCGTCAAGGACGAGCTGAAGGGGCAGGTGCCGCTGGTGTTCGTCACCCTCAAGCAGGGGCTTGGGGGCGAAGATCCCGCGCCGGTGGTGGCCGAGATGATGGCCACGGTGACAACCTCGTTGGGTGCGGTGGCACGCCCGGCGCACATACACGTGGTCAACGCGCTGCCCAAGACCCGTTCCGGCAAACTGCTGCGGCGCTCGCTGCAGGCACTGGCCGAGCAGCGCGACCCGGGCGACCTGTCGACGCTGGATGATCCCGGCGCGCTGGAGGAGATCCGTCGCGCGCTGGGCCGCTGACCTGCTTCTGTAGAGCCGAGCCGATGCTCGGCTCAACATGCCTCGCCAAAGCAGCCGAGCATGGGCTCGGCTCTACAGATGAGGGTGTTGCTGCACCGCAGCTTCCTCCCTGCAACCGGTGCGCTAAGCTCGGCCCCAGGGGAGCGCGCCCGCCAGGGCACGCCGGCATGGCGCATCAAGGGAGGGGGATGCAATGGCATTGCTGCACGCCAAGACGGCTGCTGGCCGTCAGGAAATCGAAGACCGTGGCCGGCGTCTGCCGGCGGCATTGCGATCGATCCTGCTGATGGTCGACGGCCATCGCGACGATACCGAACTGCGCGGCCTGTTCGAAGGCCTGCGCGCACCGCTCGATGCGCTGGAGCAGCTGGCAGCGCAGGGCCTGATCGAGGTGATCGGTGGCAGCGCCGAGGCGGTGCCGATGCGTGGCATCAGCAGCGGCCGCGAACAGGACCCGGCGTTGTACCAGCAGCTGTACGAGGCGATGAGCGACGCCGTGCGGCGTCATCTCGGCCTGAAGGGCTACTTCATGCAGTTGAAGATCGAGCGCTGTACCGATGCGCTGGCGCTGGAACGCCTGTGCCCGGAACTGCTGGCTGCCGTGGGCAAGGCACGCAGCCCGGCGCTGGCGCAGCGCTGGTGGCAGGAAACCCAGGCGGCGATGGCGATCGATGGTGGCCAGGTCGTGCAGGCCTGAGCCAGCGCGTAAAGTGATCGGTTCACTTTCCCACAAGGAGTCCCGCGTGCAGGACGACCACCACGACAGCGACACCCCGGGCTGGGACGCGATCAACGCCGCGCTGGCGCCGCTGTATGCCGGCCAGGAACCGCGCCATTTCGGTACCGCGCTGCCGTACACGCTGGGTGGCCAGGATCCGCTGGATGGCATCAGCGTGTACTGGGCGGATGCGCCGGTACCGCATTGGCACTACATCACCTATGGCTTCTCCGAGCTGTACGCCAAGGAGAGCGAGGACCCTGGCATCAGTGGCTACGGTTTCGAGCTGACCTTCCGGCTGGCGGCCGAGGCCGGCGAGCGCGCGGACAGCCCGCCGCCGGTGTGGCCGATGAACCTGCTGCAGAACCTGGCGCGCTACGTGTTCGGCAGCGGTAACGTGTTCGAGGACGGTCACCATCTCAATGCCAACGGCCCGATTGCGCTGGAGACCGACACGCGCCTGTGCCATCTGGCGTTCATTGCCGATCCGCAGCTGCCTGCGCGCGAGACGGCCAATGGCTACCTGCAGTTCCTGCAGCTGGTGGGCCTGACCGATGAAGAGATGGAAGCGGTCAAGCGCTGGTCGACGCGTGGCGTACTGCAGGCATTGCTGCCGGCGATGCCGCTGTGGATCAACGACCTGCATCGCGGGGACCTGCTGGACGATCCGGCGCTGGCCGGGCAGATGCAGGCGGGCAGCCAGCGTGAGGGTTCCAGCACCGGCATGCTGTTCATCGAGACGCTGGACTGGCGGCAGCAGGCCGGCGTGACCACGCTGGTGCTGGGCGCCGGGCAGGTGCCCAGCGTCTGCGAGTTGCTGCCGCTGCGGCTGCGCCATGGCAAGTCGCTGGAGCTGGCCAGCCGCGAGCGCCACTGGGAGTTCACGCCGCCCGCAGCCGGTGAAACCGCTGAGGTGGGGACGGACCGCGCGCGCTGGCTGCTGGACGAAGCCGGATTGCAGGCGTTGGCCGACGTGCGTGCCGAGCGTGGCACTTATCCGGTGTCCGCCGCGCTGCACATTGAAGTGGTGCCGACCTTCCTGCGGGATGCCAAGGGCGGCGTGATCCGGCAGATCGGTTGATGGCGAAGATGGGGCCAGGGCCGTCTGGTGCAGACGGCTCTGACCCCAGCCAAGCCTCAGGCCAGGCCTTCGGCCTTCAGCGCGGCCTGCACGCCGGCATCGGCGTCCATGCGCGCCTTGTAGGCGGCCAGGTTGTCCAGGCCGGACAGGTCGACCTTGGTGCCGGCGGCCCAGCGCAGGGTGATGTAGAAGTACGGGTCGGCGAAGCTGCGGAAGCCGGCCAGCCAGGGCTTGTCGGCCAGCTGCCGGTCGGCCGTCTCGAACAGGCCACGCAGGCGCTTGTGCGCGGCGGCGCGGATGGCGTCGTACTGGCCTTCGTCGGCAATGAACTTGCCCGGCGCGAACAGCGGCGAGAAGGCCGGGTGCACGTCGGAATTGACGAAGGCCAGCCAGCGGGTGGCTTCGGCGCGCTGGCGCGCGCTGCCGTCGCCGCCGAGGCCGGCCTGCGGGAAGCGGTCGGCGATATAGCCCATGATCGCGGCGTTCTGCAGCAGCACGAAATCGCCATCGACCAGCGCGGGCACCGCGCCGGCCGGGTTGATCTTGAGGAATTCCGGACCCTTCAGGGTGTCCTTGTTCAGCAGTTCAACCTCGAACGGCTGGCCGGTCCACTGCAGGGCGATGTGGTCGGCGGTGGAACAGGCACCGGGCTTGCTGTACAGCTTCATGGGAACTCCAGGTGATGCGGGCGGGAAACGCCCACTATCCCAGAGCCTGGCGGCGGGCGGCAACGCTGCCGCCGGCACGGATCGTTACGACTGTCGCGGCTTGAGGTTCTGCACCTTATAGAAGGTGTGATCGCCGATGGTGGCCACCTGGTAGGCATTGCGCCAGTTCGGGCTGGCGATGGACAGCGCGGCGAAATGGCTGGCACCGGGCACGATCTCGCGGCGCTCGCCGGCCGGCAGCGCCCAGTTGCGCTCGGCGTCGAAGGCGACGTTCATCGCCTCGCTCCAGGCCGCGTCATTGCCCAGCTGGGTGCCGGGGGAGACGATGGTCGGTGCGAACTGCTTGCGCGCGGTGACGACCTGGCACATCGAGTCGCCCCACAGGCCGCTGTCGAGGCGGCGCAGGGCGACCTCGGCGACGGCCTGTTGGCCGCGCAGGGTCTGGTCGCGAGCTTCCAGGTACACGGTGGTGCTCAGGCACAGTGAATCGGCGGCCGGCTGCGGCAACAACTGCGACAGCCAGAGAATCCAGGCCAGTTTCATATAACTCCTTGCTCCGTATGGGCCGCACTCGCCGGTTCCGGCCGCGGGGGCGACGGGAAGCGGGGCACGACTTGGCGTCATGGGGAGGCGGCCATCGGGGCCGCCCCGTGGGCAGCCCCAAAAGAAACGATCAGTACCGATCGTGGGGGCTGCGCCGGCTCACCGGAAACTGGCTGGTGAGCGGAAAGATGGCGCAAGGTAGGGGGCATAGCCGAACGCATCGTGAACCGCTCGGCTTGACATTCAGGTTCAACAGGGGTGACGGAAATCACATTCCGCCCCCCATTCAGGTGCTCATCAGAGCGCGGCGGCGACCCGGCTGCCTTGGTCGATGGCGCGTTTCGCATCGAGTTCGGCGGCCACATCGGCACCACCGATCAGCTGCGCATTGATGCCGGCCGCCTGCAATTCGGCCTGCAGCGAGCGGTTCGGTTCCTGCCCGGCGCAGATCACCACATGGTCGACCGGCAGCAGCTGTTCGCTGCCTTCCACGCGGATGCGCAGGCCTTCGTCGTCCACGCCCAGGTACTCGACGCCGCCCAGCATGCGCACGCCCTTGGCCTTCAGCGTGGCGCGATGGATCCAGCCGGTGGTCTTGCCCAGACGCGCACCGGGCTT
Source organism: Stenotrophomonas sp. GSD10 (assembly GCF_056172695.1). NCBI lineage: Bacteria > Pseudomonadati > Pseudomonadota > Gammaproteobacteria > Lysobacterales > Lysobacteraceae > Stenotrophomonas > Stenotrophomonas sp. GSD10. The sequence goes on from NZ_JAOCMC010000002.1 coordinate 537,163, forward strand.
GCCCGGGCTGCGCTGCAGCAGCCACAGCCGACGCGGCGAGGCCTCGGCCTGCGGTTTTGCCAGCGAGCCACGCGCTTCGAAGCTGGCGTCCACACCCCATTCGGCCATCCAGCGCTGCGGGTCGAGGGAGGGAGACTCACCGGCGTGGCTGAGGAACTCGCCGACATCGAAGCCGATGCCACCGGCGCCGATGATCGCCGCATTGGCGCCCACTTCGACCCGGCCCAGCAGCACGTCCAGGTAGCTCACCACCTTGGCGTGGTCGGCACCGGGGAAGTCGACCTTGCGCGGGGTGATGCCGGTGGCCAGCACCACCTCGTCGAAGCCGGCCAGGCTGGCCGCGTCGGCGCGGGTGCCGAGGCGCAGCTGCACGCCGGTCTCCTGCAGCGTGTGGCGGAAGTAGCGCAGGGTCTCGTGGAACTCTTCCTTGCCGGGGATGCGCTTGGCCACGTTGAACTGGCCGCCGATCTCCTCGTTGGCATCGAACAGGGTGACCTGGTGGCCGCGCTGGGCAGCGACGGTGGCACAGGCCAGCCCGGCCGGACCGGCGCCGACCACCGCGATCTTCTTCGGCGTGGGGGTGGGGCGGTAGACCAGCTCGGTCTCGTGTGCGGCGCGCGGGTTGACCAGGCAGCTGGCCAGCTTGTTCTCGAACACGTGGTCCAGGCAGGCCTGGTTGCAGGCGATGCAGGTGTTGATCGCCTCGGCGCGGCCTGCACGGGCCTTGTTCGGCCACTGCGGGTCGGCCAGCAGCGGGCGTGCCAGCGACACCATGTCGGCGCCGCCATCGGCCAGGATGCGCTCGGCGACGTCGGGCATGTTGATGCGGTTGGTCGCCACCAGCGGCACCTTCACATGCGGCTTGAGCTTGGCGGTGACGCCGGCGAAGGCAGCCCGGGGCACCGAGGTGGCGATGGTCGGAATGCGCGCTTCGTGCCAGCCGATGCCGGAATTGATGATCGTCGCGCCGGCCGCCTCGATCGCCTGCGCCTGCTGTACGATCTCTTCCCAGTTGCTGCCGTCTTCCACCAGGTCCACCAGCGACAGGCGGTAGATGATGATGAAGTCCGGCCCGCAGGCCTCGCGGATGCGGCGCACGATCTCCACCGCAAAGCGCATGCGCTGGCGGACGTCACCGCCCCAGGCATCGGTGCGCTTGTTGGTGCGCGGGGCGATGAACTCGTTGATGAGATAACCCTCCGAGCCCATCACTTCCACGCCGTCGTAGCCGGCCTCGCGGGCCAGCTTCGCGCTGCGTGCGTAGTCGGCGATATGGCGCTCGACACCCCCGGCTGACAGTGCGCGCGGGGTGAACGGGTTGATCGGCGCCTTCAGCTTCGACGGCGCCACCGACAGCGGATGGTAGGCATAGCGACCGGCATGCAGCAGCTGCAGGCAGATCTTCGCGCCGTGCTGGTGCGCGGCGGCGGTCAGCTGCCGGTGCGGGCGCACTTCCCATGGCCAGGACAGCTTGCCGCCGAACGGCTTCAGCCAACCGACCACATTTGGCGCGAAGCCGCCGGTGACGATCAGGCCGACGCCGCCTGCGGCGCGCTCGGCGAAGTAGGCCGCCAGGCGTGGGAAATCACGGGCGCGGTCTTCCAGCCCGGTATGCATCGAGCCCATCAGGACGCGGTTGCGCAGCTGGGTGAAGCCCAGGTCCAGCGGGGCGAACAGGTTCGGGTAGGCGGCTTCGTTGGCTGGCGACATGATCGATACGCTTGCGTACGGAAGCGCGAAGCGTGCCGGGAAACGGCCGCCGGGGCAAGGGGCGCGGGGTAGCGCCGGCCGCTGGCCGGCATTGCAGGCGGTCAGGGCGACTGCGGTTGCCGGCCAGCGGCCGGCACTACCGGCAGTGGCCGGCCGATCCCGAACCAGCCCAGGGTCACCCCGCACAGCGGGCCGATCAGCAGAGCAAAGACCAGGGTGCCGACACCGACGTTGCCGCCCAGCCACCAGCCCAGCAGCAGCACGCTGCCTTCGATCAGGCTGCGCACCTTCCAGATCGGCCAACCGGTGCGGGCATGCAGTCCGGTCATCAGGCCGTCGCGCGGGCCAGGGCCGAGGCGCGCGCCGATATACAGGCCGGTGGCCAGCGCGACCAGCAGCATGCCGGCGCAGAACATCGCCAACTGCCAGCCCAGGCCGTCCGCTGGCGGCAGCAGCCACAGGCCGAACTGCGCCGAGGGACCGATCAGCAGCACATTGAGAACCGTGCCCACCCCCGGCTTCTGCCGCAGCGGCCACCACAGCAGCAGCACCAGCGCACCGATCACATTGGTCGCCAGGCCGAAGGACAGCGGCGTCTGCGCAGCGATGCCCTGCGACAGCACATCCCAGGGCGCCACGCCGATCGCCGCACGGATCATCAGCGAGGCGCCGAACCCGTACAGGAACAGGCCGGTGATCAGTTGCAGCAGGCGCAGGGGCAGGGCGGTGGGCATGGCGGGCTCGGGGGAGGGGGGCTGTTTCCACCGTAGATCCGAATCAGCCGCCAGCATAGATACAGATGCCGGCTAATCCGCCCGCACAGGCGGGGGCGGATGGGGAGGGTAGAGTCGAGCTTGCTCGACTGCGCCATGCAACAGTCGAGCAAGCTCGACTCTACCGAGCGTGCCAGTCGAGCAAGCTCGACTCTACCGAGCGTGCCAGCCGAGCAAGCTCGACTCTACCCGGCCGTCATTCCCAGCCGGCCAGCGCCAGCTTGCCCACCGTGCGTCCGCTGGCCAGGCGCTGATGGGCGATGTCCAGGTTGGCGGCGTTGATCGTGCCCAGCGTCTCGCTGAGCGTGCCGCGCAGCTGTCCGGCGTCGATCATGCTGGCCGCGCGGCTGAGGATGCGGTGCTGTTCGATGCGGTCGGCGGTGGCAAAGCGCGCACGCGCGAACATGAATTCCCAGTGGATGCCGATGCACTTGGCTTTGTACGGATCACCGATCCGCAGCGCACCGCGGGGTTCGACGATCAGGCCGACATGGCCCTGCGGTGCCAGCAGCTGGCCCAGCTCATCCCAGTAGTGGTCGGTGTCGGCCAGGTTCAGCGCGACCTGCACCTCGGCGATGCCCAGCGCCTGCAGCTGGGGATGCAGGGGCTGCCGATGATCGATCACATGGCGGGCGCCCATCTGCCGGCACCAGTCGACCGAGGCGTCACGCGAGGCGGTGGCGATCACCTCGAAGCCCGCATGGCGGGCGAGCTGGATCGCCATCGATCCCACACCGCCGGCCCCGCCGATCACCAGCAGGTGCTGCCCGGCATGACGACGGTCATCGAGCTGCAGGGGCATGCGCTGGAACAGCAGTTCCCAGGCGGTGAGCGTGGTCAGCGGCAGTGCGGCAGCCTCGGCGAAATCCAGCGTAGTGGGCTTGCGAGCCACCAGCCGTTCGTCCACCAGTTGATACTGCGCATTGCAGCCCGGACGGGTGACATCCCCGGCGTAATAGACCTCGTCACCGGAGGCGAACAGGCTGGCCTCGTCGCCAATGGCCTCGACCACGCCGGCGGCATCCCAGCCCAGCACGCGCGGGGTGTCGAGTGTGGCCGGAACGGTGGCGGCACGCTGCTTGCCATCGACCGGATTGACCGACACCGCTTCGACCCGGATCAGCAGGTCGCGGCCACCCGGCGGCAGCGGCGGAGGCAGATGGACATCGTGCAGGAGGGGGCGGATTCACGACTCAGGGCGACAGCTTTCATGACGGCTCCGGCTGGGTGCGTTCCCTCATCATAAGGTTCCTCACGTTTCCGGAAATGCGCTGAACACGGTCATCCGTGGTGTTGCGCAGTATGTCGTTTTCCGCACTTAAACCCCGTCAAACCCTTGCAGCGTGAGGGTCTTGCGGATTTTCATCATCCTGTATAGGGTTTCAACGTCGGACCGGTGGACGGTCGGGCGCAACACTTCACATGTTACGGGACTGTTAACATGACCTTCACCCGCCTGAGCATAATGTTCGCGGCGGTGGCGTGCTGAATCGGCTGTCGAGCTTCGACGCAGTAGTGCTGGCCCATGCCTCTACCGGTTTCATACCCCCGAAATAGGAGCTGTACTCAATGAACAAGAAGATCCTTACTGCAGCGCTGCTGGGCGGCCTGGCTTTTGCCCAGGCAGCTTCTGCGCAGGAGTTCGATGACCGCTGGTACCTGACCGGTTCGGCCGGCTTCAACTTCCAGGACAGCGACCGTCTGACCAATGACGCTCCGTTCGTGACCCTGGGCCTGGGTAAGTTCATCAGCCCGAACTGGTCGCTGGACGGTGAGCTGAACTACCAGAACCCGAACTTCGACAGCAACCAGGACCTGAACTGGTCGCAGTACGGCATCTCGCTGGACCTGCGTCGCCACTTCATCAAGGAAGGCCGCGGCTGGAACCCGTACATCGTCGGTGGCCTGGGCTACCAGAAGTCGGAAGAAGAGTACGCCGCGCTGGACAACAACGGTCCGCGTGAGCGCAAGGACGGCAACGTTGCCGCCAAGCTGGGCGTCGGCCTGCAGACCACCTTCGACAAGCGCGTTGCTGTCCGCGCCGAAGTGGCCTACCGCGCTGACTTCGACGACCAGAGCGTTGCCGCCCGCAACGAAAGCTGGTTCGGCGACGTGCTGGCTTCGGTCGGCGTCGTGATCCCGCTGGGCCCGGCTCCGGTCGCGGCTGCTCCGGCTCCGGCTCCGGTTGCCCCGAGCTGCGCCGACCTGGACGACGACGGTGACGGCGTCAACAACTGCGACGACAAGTGCCCGAACTCGCAGCCGGGTCAGACCATCGGTCCGGACGGTTGCCCGGTGCCGGTCTCCATCGACCTGAAGGGCGTGAACTTCGACTTCGACAAGTCGAACCTGCGTCCGGACGCCGTGGCGATCCTGAGCGAAGCCACCGAGATCCTGAAGCGTTACCCGGATCTGCGCGTTGAAGTTGCCGGTCACACCGACTCGAAGGGTACCGACGCTTACAACCAGAAGCTGTCCGAGCGTCGCGCCACCGCCGTGTACAACTACCTGACCAAGAACGGCGTTGACGCCGGTCGCCTGGTCGGCCCGATCGGCTACGGCGAGAGCCGTCCGATTGCTCCGAACACCAACCCGGATGGTTCGGACAACCCGGAAGGTCGCGCCAAGAACCGTCGTACCGAGCTGAACGTCCAGAACTAAGTTCTGACGCTCTGCCCGTAAGACACAGCAGGACCCGGCTTCGGCCGGGTCTTGTTGTTTGTGCGGCCCGGATTCTGGCCGCACGCCGATCGGGCAGACCGTTCGTCGGTAATTTATCCATGAAACCAATGAGTTGGCGTATTCATTGAAAGTGGCGCTTGAAAGCTGTCGCGGCATTGCTACACTCGCCGCGTCACTTCCTTCCGTGGATGCCCCTCATGCTGCGCTCTGCATCGGCCGCCGTCCTGGCGCTGGCCCTGGTTCCCGCCGCCCACGCTGCGGTTGATTGCTCGGTCAACACCAGCGCCACGCCGCTGCCGTTGCCGGCTACGACCATCGCACCGGTGGCCGACGAGCTGTACATCCGTGGCAATCAGCTGGGCATGCCGGCCGGCGTGCTGAGCAGCAGCTATGACCCCTCGCAGTCGCTGGACCAGGTGCTGCAGCGTCTGCGCATCGATGGTTGCCAGAACATCGCCAAGGCCATCCCGAGCGCACCGGCGGTGAAGCCGAACGATCCGGCGGCGTACAAGCCGCAGACCGAATTCGACAACACGCCCTGGCGCTTTGACATGAGCCAGAACGGCAAGCGCATGACCGCCGAGGAGTTCGACGCCTGGATGAAGGCGCGCGGCGTGCGTGTGGTCAAGGCGCGTCCGGCACCGGCGGCTGCCCCGGCCGCCGCCGAAGCACCGGCTGAGACCAAGCCGGGCGAGAAGAAGTAAGGCGCGCGGGGAGCAGAGGCTTGCGCACGCGCCGCCCCCTGCTGCCCCCGCTGCCCGCTCCCACGCACCGCGTGGGCGTGCGACGCCCGCTGCCATGCCGGCCGGTGTCCGTCATGGCCTGGCGCGTGTGTTGTCCAAGGCCGGTGTGTGCTCGCGCAGCGAGGCCGCGCGCTGGATCGCCGATGGCCGCGTACGCGTGTCCGGCCGCATCGTGCGCGATCCGGAATTCCCGATTGGCCAGCCGGCGCCGCCGATCGAGGTCGACGGCCAGCCGATGGGCGCGCCGCAGCGCCTGTACCTGATGCTCAACAAGCCGCGCGGGGTGGTGACCACCGCGCAGGACGAGCGTGGGCGCGACACCGTGTACCGCTGTTTCGATGGTGCCGGTCTGCCCTGGATCGCCCCGGTCGGGCGCCTGGACAAGGCCAGCGAAGGGTTGCTGCTGTTCAGCAACGACCCGCAATGGGCGGCGCGGCTGACCGACCCGCAGACCGGGCCGGACAAAACCTACCACGTGCAGGTCGACCATCTGCCCGATGAGGCGACGCTGGCGGCCCTGCAGGCCGGCGTGCAGGACGATGGCGAGTTCCTGGTGGCCCAGGCCGTGCGTGTGCTGCGCAGCGGCGACAAGACCGCGTGGCTGGAGGTGGTCCTCGACGAGGGCCGCAACCGCCACATCCGCCGCCTGCTGGCGGCCTTCGACCTGCAGGTGCTGCGCCTGGTCCGGGTCGCGATCGGCGGGCTGGCGCTCGGTGATCTCGGCAAGGGCCAATGGCGGGTGTTGCAGGTCAGCGACCAGCAGCGGCTGGGGGCCGCTGCAGCGGGCTGATCATCGCCCGCGGCCGGCAGCCGCCGGCCACCGTTCCAGGCGTAGGGGGCGCCTGGCTTTCGATCTACTTGAACGGAGCGTGCCCATGTACCTGACCCTCAACCAAACCCTGCGCTGCGCCGGCCTGCTGCTGCCGGTCGTACTGCTGGCCGCCTGTGGCGGCCACAAGAAGGTGGCCAAGGCGGAAACGCCGGCCGAGACCCCGGTGGTGGAAGTGAAGACCCCGGAGCTGGATGGTCGCGGCAGTTACCGCTTCATGATGAGCAACGGCGACCAGAAGATGACCGCCGACCAGTTCGATGCCTGGATGAAGGCCAACGGCATCCGCGTGGCCAAGGGCAACGCGCAGGATGCTGCCGCCAAGCCGGTGGTGGTGGCCAGCAAGGACGAGCCGAAGGGCAAGAAGAAAAGAAGTGACGCCGACAGGTGCCGACCCTGGTCGGCACGCCATCTGGCTCCGGTAGGTGCCGACCTTGGTCGGCACGCTCTGCCCGGTGGGGTCAGAGCCCTTTCCTGCGGAAGGGGATCCGACCCCGGACCTGATCAGGCCTTGATCACGCCCAGCTCGACGCCGATGCGGGTGAACGCATCGATCGCGCGATCCAGATGCTCGCGGCTGTGCGCCGCGCTGATCTGGGTGCGGATGCGCGCCTGGCCCTTGGGGACTACCGGGAAGAAGAAGCCGATCGCATAGATGCCTTCTTCCAGCAGGCGCTCGGCGAACTTCTGCGCCAGTGGGGCGTCGTACAGCATCACCGGGCTGATCGGGTGCACGCCGGGCTTCACGTCGAAGCCGGCCGCGGTCATCTTCTGGCGGAAGTAGGCGGTGTTCTCGGCCAGCGTGCTGCGCAGGTCATCGGCGGCGGCCAGCATCTCGAACGCCTTGATGCCGGCGGCGACCACGTGCGGCGGCAGCGAGTTGGAGAACAGGTACGGGCGCGAGCGCTGGCGCAGCAGCTCGATCACCTCGGCGCTGGCGCAGGTGAAACCGCCCAGCGCGCCGCCCATGGCCTTGCCCAGGGTGCCGGTGATGATGTCGATCTTCTCCAGCACACCCTTGACCTCGGCCGAGCCGCGGCCGGTGGCGCCGAGGAAGCCGGTGGCATGGCACTCATCGATATGCACCAGCGCGTTGTACTTCTTCGCCAGCGCGGTGATCTCGTCCAGCGGCGCGATGAAACCGTCCATCGAGAACACGCCATCGGTGGTGATCAGCTTGGTCTTGCAGCCGGCGGCATCGGCAGCCTGCAGCTGCGCTTCCAGATCGGCCATGTCGCAGTTGGCGTAGCGGAAGCGCTTGGCCTTGCACAGGCGCACGCCGTCGATGATCGAGGCGTGGTTCAGCGCATCGGAAATGATCGCGTCGTTCTCGCCGAGCAGCGGCTCGAACAGACCGCCGTTGGCGTCGAAGCAGGCCGCATACAGGATGGTGTCCTGCTTGCCGAAGAAGTCGGCGATCTGCTTTTCCAGCTGCTTGTGCAGGTCCTGGGTGCCGCAGATGAAGCGCACCGAGGCCATGCCGAAGCCGTGGCTGTCCAGCGCATCCTTGGCTGCCTGGATCAGGTCCGGGTGGTCGGCCAGGCCCAGGTAGTTGTTGGCGCAGAAGTTCAGCACCGTGCGGCCGTCGTCGAGGGTGATCTCGGCGGACTGCGGGCTGGTGATGATCCGCTCGGACTTGAACAGGCCCTGGGCGCGGATGGCGTCCAGTTCGTCTGCATAGTGGCGGGTCAGGGCGGAGGAGGCGTCGGTCATGGCGTGGGCACGGCTCAGCACGGGAAACCGCTGATTCTACCGGGCATCGGTGACCCCGGACCGGGTGATCGGCGGCCCCGCCATGGCCGGCACATGTTGCATCGCAATAGCAAACGGGTTAAAAATTCGTGAACCGGACCTGTCTGGCTCCGGTTCCCGCATCCGCCTTCCACGCCACCGCCCCCACCGGAGACGCCCATGAAGCACGCCCGTGCCTGCCTCGCCATTGCCGCCGCCCTGACCCTTGCGCCGTTCGCGGCCAGCGCCCAGGACAACGAATCGCCGTACAGCTGGAACGTCACCGCCGTGTCGGACTACCTGTTCCGTGGTGTGTCGCAGACCGACGAGAAGCCGACCCTGCAGGCGGGCTTCACCTACACCTCGCCGGTCGGCCTGTATGCCGGTGTCTGGGGTTCGGGCGTGGACTTCGGTCCGGGTGACCCGAACACCGAGGTCGACTACCAGATCGGTTACGGCGTGGACGTCACCCCGCGCGTCAACTTCGACGTGCTGCTCAACCGCTACACCTACATCGGTGCCAGCAACCAGAACTACAACGAACTGGTCACCACCACCACGCTGGATGAGACCTACAAGCTGACCGTGGCCTACACCAACGACCAGTGGAACAGCGGCACCGATGGCTGGTACTACGGTGTCGGTGGCCAGTGGGGTCTGCCGAACGACTTCGCACTGAGCGCCAATGTCGGCCGCAGCAGCTTCGAGCAGGGCCTGGCCAAGGACTACACCGACTGGAACGTCGGCGTCAGCCGCCAGTTCGGCCTGTTCAACGTCGGCCTGGGTTACTACGGCACCGACAGCAATGGCCGCGAGAACTCGGGCAAGCTGGCACACAGCCGCGTGCTGCTGACCGTGGCGGTCGGAAAGTAACGCCGCAGGCATTACGGTAGGTGCCAGGCTTGCCTGGCACGCTCTACGAAAAAGGCGCCCATCGGGCGCCTTTTTCAATTTCAAGGTGTGCCGAGCAAGCTCGGCACCCACCCATCGCGCGCGGCGAAGGATCAATTCCAGCTGAGGACGACCTTGCCGGCCTTGCCTTCTTCCATCAGGTCAAAGCCCTTCTGGAACTCGTCGATCGGCAGCTGGTGGGTCATCACCTTGCCGAGCGGGAAACCGGACAGCACCAGCTGGGTCATCTTGTACCAGGTCTCGTACATCTTGCGGCCGTAGATGCCCTGCACGGTCAGGCCCTTGAAGATGATCTTGTCCCAGTCGCAGCCGGCACCCTTGGGCATGATGCCGAGCATGGCGATCTTGCCGCCGTGGTACATGCAGTCGAGCATGTCGTTGAACGCACGCGGGTTGCCGCTCATTTCCAGGCCCACGTCGAAGCCCTCCATGTGCAGTTCCTTCATCACGTCCTTCAGCGACTGGTTGGCGACGTTGACCACGCGGGTGGCGCCCATGTCGGCGGCCAGCTTCAGGCGGAAGTCGTTGACGTCGGTCACCACCACGTTGCGTGCACCGATGTGCTTGCAGATGCCCGCGGCGATGATGCCGATCGGGCCGGCACCGGTGATCAGCACGTCCTCACCGATCACATCGAACTCCAGCGCACAGTGCGCGGCGTTGCCGTACGGATCGAAGAATGCGGCCAGTTCCGACGGAATCTGGTCCGGGATCGGCCACAGGTTGCTGGCCGGCATCACCATGTATTCGGCGAACGCGCCGTTGACGTTGACGCCGATGCCCACAGTGTTCGGGCACAGGTGCGGGCGGCCGCCACGGCAGTTGCGGCAATGGCCGCAGACGATGTGGCCTTCGGCCGAGACACGCTGGCCGATCTCGTAGCCGGTCACCGCCGAGCCGAGCGCGGCGATGCGGCCGACGAACTCATGGCCGATGGTCAGGCCCGGCTTGATGGTGCGCTGGCTCCACTCGTCCCACAGGTAGATGTGCAGGTCGGTGCCGCAGATTGCGGTCTTCTCCAGCTTGATCAGGACCTCGTTGGGGCCCGGGGTCGGCACCGGAACTTCTTCCAGCCAGATGCCCTTGGCCGCTTCGCGCTTGACCAGGGCCTTCATCGTTTGCTGCGCCATCGGGGTGGAACTCATCAGGGGGAAAGCGCGGATTATAGGGTGCTGCGCGGATTTCCCATGTTGCGCTGCGGGTGCTTTGGCGGAACGAAAGGCTTGCGCCGGCGGGCGTTTCGAACGTACTGCGAACAGCGGCGTCGCTTCGCTCGCCGGGCATGGCTCGGCGCTACCGTCCGAGGCGAGGGGACTGTGGGGAGGCGAGAGGCCAGGCCGATGCAGGACCGTGAGCGCCATGGATGGCGCGACCGAGCCCCCATGGATGGGTTTACGGCGTGTCCTGCATCGGCCTGGCCTCTCGCCTCTGACCGATCGCAATGGAGAAGCTGAACGGTGGAAGCACCTGATTGCATGACTTCCGGGGTTCGGGCCGGGGCAGGGCGGCGGGCTACAATCGAGGGTTCCACTACCAGGGGCCGCTCCATGCGCTCTAACCTGCTTGCATTCTCCATCGTCGCCAGCCTCGGGCTGGCCCAGGTCGCCCATGCCGCTGAAGGCATGTGGGTGCCGCAGCAGCTGCCGGAAATTGCCGGCCCGCTGCAGAAGGCCGGCCTGAAGCTGTCCCCGGAGCAGCTGTCCAACCTGACCGGCGACCCGATGGGCGCGGTCGTTGCCCTCGGCGGCTGCACCGCCAGCTTCGTCTCGCCGCAGGGCCTGGTGGTCACCAACCACCACTGTGCCTATGGCGCCATCCAGCTGAATTCGACCGCGCAGAAGAACCTGATCAAGGACGGCTTCAACGCGCCGAAGCACAGCGATGAACTGAGCGCCGGCCCGAACGCCCGCGTCTACGTGCTGGACCAGATCACCGACGTCACCGCGCAGGCCAAGGCCGCCATTGCCGCGGCCGGCAACGACCCGCTGGCCCGCAGCCGTGCGCTGGATGCCTTCGACAAGGCCCAGGTCGCCGCCTGTGAAGCCGAGGACGGCTTCCGCTGCCGCCTGTACACCTTCTCCGGCGGCAACACCTACCGCCTGTTCCGCAACATGGAAATCAAGGACGTGCGCCTGGTCTACGCGCCCCCGGGCAGCGTCGGCAAGTACGGCGGCGACGTCGACAACTGGATGTGGCCGCGCCACACCGGCGACTTCTCGTTCTACCGCGCCTACGTCGGCAAGGATGGCAAGCCGGCCGCGTTCTCGGCCGACAACGTGCCCTACCAGCCCAAGCACTTCCTGAAGTTCACCGACCAGCCGCTGGGCGCCGGCGACTTCGTGATGGTGGCCGGCTATCCGGGCCGCACCAATCGCTACGCACTGGCCGGCGAGTTCAACGAAACCGCCAACTGGACCTACCCGACCATTGCCAAGCACTACAACGCGGTGCTGAAGATGATCGACGAGGCCGGCAAGGCCGACGCCGACGTCAAGGTGAAGTACGCCGCCACCGCCGCCAGCATGAACAACGTGGCCAAGAACTACTCGGGCCAGCTGGAAGGCTTCAAGCGTATCGACGCTGCCGGCCAGAAGCAGGCCGAGGAAGCGGCCGTGCTGGCCTGGCTGAAGAAGCAGGGCGCCGCCGGCAAGCCGGCACTGGCCGCACACGCGCAGCTGGTCAAGCACCTGGACACCAGCAAGGCCACCCGCGAACGTGACCTGTTCGTCGGCCAGTTCAACAACACCCAGGCGGTCAGCACCGCCATCGGCCTGTACCGCCTGTCGATCGAGCGTGCCAAGCCGGACGCCGAGCGTGAAGTGGGCTACCAGCAGCGCGACCTGCCGACCCTGGAAGGCGGTCTGAAGCAGATGGATCGCCGCTACGTGGCGAAGATGGACCAGCAGCTGCAGACCTACTGGCTGGACCAGTACGTCGCTCTGCCGGCCGCGCAGCGCAACAACGAGGTGCTGAACAGCTGGCTGGGCGGCAGCGATGCCAACGCGGTCAAGGCGCTGGTCGGCAAGCTGTCGGGCACCGAGCTGGGCAGCCTGGACGCGCGCCTGAAGTGGTTCAAGGCCGACCGCGCCGCGTTCGAGGCCAGCAGCGATCCGGCCATCCAGTACGCGGTGGCGGTCATGCCCTCGCTGCTGAAGCAGGAAGAGCAGAAGAAGATCCGCGAAGGCGAATCGCTGACCGCGCGTCCGCTGTATCTGCAGGCGCTGGCCGACTACAAGAAGAGCCAGGGCGAGTTCGTCTACCCCGATGCCAACCTGTCGCTGCGCATCACCTTCGGCAACGTGATGGGCTATGAGCCCAAGGACGGCGTGGCCTACACCCCGTTCACCACGCTGGAAGGCATCGTCGCCAAGGACACCGGCGTGGATCCGTTCGATGCGCCCAAGGCGCTGCTCGATGCGGTCAAGGCCAAGCGTTACGGCGGCCTGGAAGACAAGCGCATCGGCTCGGTGCCGGTGAACTTCCTGTCCAACCTGGACATCACCGGTGGCAATTCCGGTTCGCCGGTGCTGGACGCCAACGGCAAGCTGGTTGGCCTGGCCTTCGACGGCAACTGGGAATCGGTCAGCTCCAACTGGGTGTTCGACCCGGTGATGACCCGCATGATCTCGGTCGACAGCCGCTATATGCAGTGGATCATGCAGGAAGTTGCGCCGGCACCGCAGCTGCTGAAGGAATTGAACCTGGCCAAGTAAGGTAGTGCCGGCCGCTGGCCGGCAACGCCTGCTGCCGGACCTGAAACCCCGCGACCCACGTCGCGGGGTTTTTTCATGCCCGGTCCGGCCCGGTGCGCCGAACAGGTATCATCCCTGTTCCGCGTACTTCACAGGATGTGAACGAAACGGAACCTTCCTCCCCCAGGACCCCTTGTTCGCATGCGCATCCTGCTTGCCCGTCACGGCGAAACGCCGTGGAACGCCGAAGGCCGCTACCAGGGCCAGATCGATATCCCGCTTTCGCCGATCGGTGAAGCCCAGGCCCAGGCACTGGGTGCCCGCCTGGCCTCGGTCGACATCACCCGTGCCGTCGCCTCGCCGTTGTCGCGCGCGCAGCGCACCGCGCAGCTGGCGCTGGGCGCGGCCCGTGCCGACATGCTGCTGACCGAGCCGGAACTGCAGGAAATCGCCCACGGCGAATGGGAAGGGCTGCTGGCCAGCGAGATCCACGAGAAGGATCCGTCGCGCCTGCAGGCCTGGCGCGAGGAGCCGGACACCGTGCTGATGCCCGGTGGTGAATCGCTGCGCCTGGTGCTGGAACGCAGCTGGCGTGGCCTGGCCCGTGCCACCGAAGGCCTCGGCGAGCACGACACCCTGCTGGTGGTCGCCCACGACGCGGTCAACCGGGTGATCCTGTGCAAGGTGCTGGGCTTGCCGATTTCCCGCCTGTGGACCTTCCGCCAGGCGCCGACCACGCTCAACCTGCTCGAAGGCGCCGACCTGGACAGCCTGGAAGTGGTGCGCCTGAACGACTGCGCCCACCACACGCCGTTCTTCGGTGAAGCCAAGCACCGCGCTCTCTGATCCATCCCCTCGCATCAACTGCTTCTGCTGGAACCGCTGCCGTGACGAACACCCCGACCACCCTGGCCGACTGGCTGGACTACATTGAACGCCAGCACCCGGCGACCATCGACATGGGCCTGGAGCGCGTACGCGCCGTGGCCACGGCGATGGGGCTGGGCGCGCCGGCCAAGCGCACCATCGTGGTCGGTGGCACCAACGGCAAGGGCTCCACGGTGGCCTTCATCGAGGCCATCGCGCGCGCCGCCGGCTGGAAGGTCGGCGCGTACACCTCGCCGCACCTGCTGCGCTACAACGAGCGCGTGCGCATCGACGGCCAGGACGTGGACGATGCTGCGCTGGTGGCCGCCTTCAACACCATCGAGGCCGCCCGCGGTGACACCACGCTGACCTATTTCGAGTACGGCACGCTGGCGGCACTGCAGCTGTTCGCCGACGCCGGGCTGGACCTGGCGGTGCTGGAAGTGGGGCTCGGCGGCCGCCTGGACGCGGTGAACATCGTCGACGCCGACGTCTCGGTGATCACCACCGTGGACATCGACCATGCCGAGTGGCTGGGCGAAGATCGCGAGACGATCGGTGCCGAGAAGGCTGGCATCATCCGTGGCTGGAAGCCGGTGATCCTCGGCGAGACCGATCCGCCCTCCAGCGTGCTGGCGCGCGCCTACCTGCTGGGGGCCAACGCCATCCGTGGCGGCAGCGATTATTTCTACGAGCCGATCGATGCCCAGCGCTGGCGCTGGCGCGATGTCGGCCTGCGCATGGAGCTGCCGACCCCGGCGATGGCCGGTCCGATCCAGCTGGCCAACGCCGGCGCCGCCGTGGCCGCGCTGCGCGCGCTGGACAAGCCGGTGCCACGTGCCGCGTGGGCGGCGGGTATCGCGGCGGCGCGCATCGCCGGCCGCCTGCAGGCCTTCGAGCGTGATGGCGTGCAGATCCGCGTCGATGTCGGCCACAACCCGCAGGCTGCCGGCCAGCTGGCCCGTGCACTGAAGGCCGAGGTGTGCAGCGGCCGCACGCTGGCGGTGTACGCCGCGCTGCAGGACAAGGACGCGGTGGGCGTGGTGCAGGCGCTGCAGGAGGTGGTGGGGGCGTGGACCCTGGCCGGCCTGGACGGCCCGCGCGGGCAGAGCGCGGCCCAGCTGCAGGATCGGCTGGCCGATACCGCAGCCGCCAGCGCGACCCTGGCCGGTACCGTTGAGCAGGCGCTGGCGCAGGTGCTGGCGAAGGCCGAGCGGGGCGACCGGGTGCTGGTGTTGGGTTCCTTCCATACCGCCGCCGCTGCACTGCAATGGCTGCAGGACCCGGCCTGATCCACGTTCAGCCAACGCCGACGCCGCCCGGTCCGGCACCCGTATAATCGACCGCAACCTCCGGACAGTTGCCTGCCTCACGTGGATACGCCTCTGAAACAGCGTCTGATTGGTGCCATCGTGCTGGTGGCACTGGCCGTGATCTTCCTGCCGATGCTGGTCAAGGGACCGGCGCCGGACAGCGGTGTCGCCAATGTGCCGATTGCCGCGCCGGACGCACCGGCCGACGGCCAGTTCGAAACCCGTGAGCTGCCGCTGGTCGCTCCGGCCGGTGGCGCCACCGGCCTGCAGAGCGGCCAGGCCAAGCCACTGGCCGATGCCGCCGCGCCGGCCACGCCGCCGACGGTGGATACCTCGCCGGCCGTGGCCGCCGGCAACTATGCAGTCACCTTCGGTGCCTACGGCAGCAAGGCCGACGCCGACGCGGTGATCGCCCACCTGCAGCGCTCGCAGTTGCCCGGTTTCAGTGAAACCACCACGCTCAATGGCCGCCCGGCCTGGCGTGTGCGCGTCGGGCCGTATGCCGACCGCGCGCAGGCCGAAGCCGGCCGGCTGCAGGCGGTGAAGATCCGTTCCGACGTGAAGGCCGAAGTGATCACGCTGGATGCGGCCACCGGCAGCACGGCCGCTGCGACCCCGGCGCCGGCCGCGCCGAACGCCAGCACCCCTGCCGCAGCCACCGCGCCGTCGGCCAATGGCAACCCGGTGCGCAGCGAATCCCTGCCGCCGAGCACGCCTACCGCCACCACCGCGCCGGCGGCCAAGCCGGAACCGCCCAAGCCGGCACCGAAACCGGAAGCCGCCAAGCCGGAAGCCACCGCCAGCAAGCCGGCAACCGCGCCGGTCACCCCGGCCGCACCGGCCGCGGCGGGCGTCGGCTTCGCCGTGCAGCTGGGCGCCTTTGGCCAGGCCAACGATGCCAACGCGTTGCGTGACAAGGTCCGTGCCGCCGGATTCAGCGCCTTCGTCGAACAGGTGCGCACTGAAAAGGGCACCCTGCATCGGGTCCGTGTCGGGCCGGTGGCCAACCGTGCCGATGCCGAACAGCTGAAGGCGCAGGTCGCCGCCAAGGTCGGCGTGGCCGGCATGGTCCGCCCGCACCCGTGACCCGACGCGCACTCCGCCGCTGTCGAAGGCAGGAGCGGGTCGCGTGATCGACATCGTGCTGGGCGTGCTGATCGGCGCGTCCGCCCTGTTCGGCTTCATCCGTGGGTTCGTCGGTACGGTGGTGGCGCTGGTGTCCTGGCTGCTGGCCGGCTGGGCGGCGTTCACCTTCGGCAACCAGGCCTCCCATTGGTGGGCGGCGCCGCAGCCGCCGGGCAGCGGTCATTACCTGGCCGGCTATCTGGGCGTATTCGTGGTCACCGTGGTGCTGGTAGGCCTGGTGGGCCTGCTGCTGAAGGCGGTGATCAAACTGACCCTGCTCGGTGGCGTCGATCGTCTGCTGGGCGGGGCGCTGGGTGTGGTCCGCGGTGCATTCTTCGCCTGCGTCCTGCTGTTGCTGGCCGGCTTCACCGCGCTGCCGGGTGAGCCGGCGTGGCAGCAGTCGCAGCTGCGCCCGGTGCTGCAACCGGCGGTGGCGTGGATGCAGGCGCAACTGCCACAGCTGGACGAGGTATTGCCGCAGGCGTTGCCGCTGCAGGCCCTGCTGCCGGAGCGGCTGCCCTTGCCTCTGGCCGAGGACGCCCCATCTTCGCAGCAGGTGTTGGGCAAGCCGACGGTGACAGGCGATAATGGCGTTCTCAACCAGGTAGTGGCGGGCGGCGGATGGCCGCGGCCCGTGGACGTGGAGCCGGAGCCCAGGCGGGCCCCCGCACTGCCCAGCAACATCGAGCCGGTGCCCGCGCGCCCGGCCCGGCCCGCGCCTGACGCGGGCGGGATCCCCGGCCAGGCACGGCCATCTTCCTTGTAACTGGGCACAGCCCAGCGGAGACCTCGCACCATGTGTGGCATCGTCGGAATCGTCGGCAACCAGAACGTCGCCGGGCAGTTGTATGACGGCTTGACCGTTCTCCAGCACCGTGGCCAGGACGCGGCAGGCATCGCCACCGCCAACGGCAGTCGCCTGCGGGTGCAGAAGGCCACCGGCCTGGTCCGGGACGTGTTCGATGCCCGCACCATGTCCACCCTGGAAGGCAGCGTCGGCATCGCCCACGTGCGTTATCCGACCGCCGGTTCGGAAGGCATGGACGAGGCGCAGCCGTTCTACGTCAATTCGCCCTACGGCATTGCGCTGGCGCACAACGGCAACCTGATCAACACCGAGGCGTTGCGCCAGCAGGTGTTCGAGCAGGACCGCCGCAACGTCAACACCGATTCGGACAGCGAAGTGCTGCTGAACGTGTTTGCCTATGAACTGGAGCAGCAGCGCCAGCTCAGCCCGGAAGCCGCGATCCGTGCGGTGGCCGGCGTGCACCGTCGCTGCAAGGGCGGCTATGCGGTGGTCAGCGTGGTGCTGGGCCTGGGTCTGGTGGCCTTCCGCGATCCGCACGGCATCCGGCCGCTGGTGCTGGGCAAGCGCAGCCATGCCGAAGGTGATGAGTACATCGTCGCCTCCGAGTCGGCCGCGCTGGACGTGCTGGGCTTCCAGCGCGTGCGTGACGTGCAGCCGGGCGAAGCGCTGGTGATCACCGCGCGCGGCGAACTGTTCTCGGAAATCTGCGCCGAGCCGGCCGAGCACACCCCGTGCATCTTCGAGTACGTGTACTTCGCGCGCCCGGATTCGATGATCGACAACGTCTCGGTGCACAAGGCGCGCATGCGCATGGGCATCAAGCTGGGCGAGAAGATCCTGCGCCTGCGCCCGGACCACGACATCGACACCATCATTCCGATTCCGGATACCTCGCGCGATGCCGCGCTGGAGATCTCCAACGTGCTCGGGGTGAAGTACCGCGAAGGCTTCATCAAGAACCGCTACATCGGCCGCACCTTCATCATGCCGGGCCAGGGTGAACGCGTGAAGTCGGTGCGCCGCAAGCTCAACCCGATCCACCTGGAGTTCCGCAACCGCGTGGTGCTGCTGGTGGACGATTCGATCGTGCGTGGCACCACCAGCCAGCAGATCGTGCAGATGGCCCGCGATGCCGGCGCGCGCAAGGTCTATCTGGCCAGCGCCGCGCCGCCGGTGCGGTTCCCGAACATCTACGGCATCGATATGCCGGCCGCCGAAGAGCTGGTCGCGCATAACCGCAGTGTGGAAGAGATCGAAGCCCACCTGGGCTGCGACTGGCTGATCTACCAGGACATCGAGGACATGGAAGCGGCGGTCAGCGAAGGCAATCCGGCGCTGCGCAGCTTCGATTCGTCCTGCTTCAACGGGCATTACCCGACCGGCATCGAACCGGGCTACTTCGAGCGCATCCAGCAGCTGCGTTCGGACGACGCCAAGCACAAGCGCCGCGCCTGAGGTCCAGGCGTGGTGGATGTAGCCGACGTAGGAGGCGATCTGCTGCGCGCTGCACAGCAGTGCCTGGCCGAAGCCGATCCGCTGCGCAAGGTGGCGCTGACCCAGGCCCATGCCGCCGCGTTCCGCGCCGGCCGCCTGAAGGTGGCCACCGATGCGCCAGCGCCGGAGCCGATCCGCATGCCCGGCCGGCCGGCGCAGCTGGTGCTGGTGCACCCGCGCGAAGTGCCGCGACGCGGACTGGGTGGCGTGGAGGGACGCGCCGCCTTCATCCACGCCATTGCCCACATCGAGCTCAACGCCATCGATCTGGCCTGGGATGCGGTGTATCGCTTCCGCGGGCTGCCGTCGGCCTTCCATGCCGATTGGGTCAGCTGCGCCGATGACGAATCGCGGCACTTCATGCTGCTGCGCGAACGGCTGCTGGCCCATGGCCATGACTACGCCGATTTTCCTGCGCACAACGGCCTGTGGGAGATGTGCGAAAAGACCGCGCACGATGGTCTGGCGCGCATGGCGCTGGTGCCGCGCGTGCTGGAAGCGCGTGGCCTGGACGTGACCCCGGGCATGATCGACAAGCTGCGCAATGTGGGCGACGGTGAAACCGCCGAGGTGCTGGAGGTGATCCTGCGCGAGGAAGTGGCCCATGTCGCCGCCGGTTCGCGCTGGTACCGCTGGTACTGCGACCGCGCCGGCGTCGAGCCGCGCGCACGCTTCAAGGAGCTGCTGGTGGAGTACGCCGGCGGCTACCTGCACGGGCCGTTCAACATCGAGGCCCGCCTGTTGGCCGGCTTCGACGCCGACGAGCTGGCCAACCTGGTCGAGCAGGCCGGCTGAAAAAAGCGACGGAGGGAATCAAGTCGCTTGTGCCGCAAACGACTTGATTCCCTCCGTCCCATTCTTCATGCGTTCGGCAGCACCACACGCTTGCCGTCCACGGTGGGGCGGTTGATGTAGAACAGTCCTGGCCCGGGCCGGTAGGGCAGTTCGCTGACCCCGGCGTCGGCGGCGTAGGTCAGCGCGGTGTCGCCCAGCGCGTCGAAATTCCAGTGCGCCGACTGCATCAGGTAACGCCGGCGCAGCAACGCTTCCTGCGGCTGGGTGAGTGCCTGCCCAGCCACCAGGCGACGCGCGATCGGCTGCAGCGCGGAGGGCAATGCCCATTCGGCAACATCGGCGGCATGGCCACGCCACTGCACGCCGGCGTCGATGGCGTGCTGCTGCATCACCTGCAGTGCGATCAGCTGGTAGCGCCAGTCGATGCGCCGGCGCAGCACCACCGCTGCGGTGACATACAGCGTCGGCGCCAGCAGCACGCTGCGGCTGCCCGCACGGCGCTGCTGCTGCCACTGGTGCCAGACGTCCACCCAGACCTCGTTCGCGCCCGCCCCCAGCTGTTGCCGCCAGCGCTCGGCATCGGCCTGCGCTTCGGCATAGGCCGTGGTGGCCTGCAATACCGCCAGCGGCGGTGTCTGGTAATCGGCCACGGCGGGGCGACGCAGCTGCTGGCGCCGTGGCCGGCTCAGCAGCTTCGGTCCTTCCTCCACCTGGTTGTAGCCGCCACCGATGTTGGCATGCACTCCCGGCAACGCGATTTCGGCAAACGGGGGCGCCACGCTGGTGAGCGGATAGTGCTGGCGATGCTCATCTCGCGCGGTCAACTGCACCACGTGCGCGGCCACGCCATCGCGCAGCCGTACCTGCGGCTGCTCGTCCGCGCGCCCACTGTTGACCGCTACCACCGTGTCGAACAGCCCGATGAAGCGCACCACCGGTGTGGCCGGTGCGAAGTCCTCCGTGCAGGCCAGGCCCGAGGCCTGCAACTGCTGCCGCCAGCGCGCGCTGTCCCAGCCCTGTAGCTGGTTGGCGACGTCACGTGCCGCAGCGGCACCGCGCGAGTAGCCGAACAGGTCCAGCTGCACGCGCCGCAGCGGCGTTGTCCAGCGCGCGGAAAGCGCGGCCAGCGCCGCCGGCAACAGCACCTGCAATGCGCGTTGCACTTTGGCGCGCACGCCGCTGGCGCCGATGCCGAACGCCAGTCCGATCAGATCGTCGTCGGCATCATCGCGGGTTCCCACCCCTTCCACGTAGATCGACAGCGAAGGTGAGGCATGGGTTTGGCGGCGGCTGTCCGGATACAGCTGCTGCAATCGCGCGATGTTGGTCAGACCGTTGTCGTAGCTGCTGGTCAGCCGGCTCTGGTAGGTCGAGTCATCGTCGGCCCGCATCTGCGCGGGTCGGGGCTGCGGTTGCTGCGGGCGGCCGCGCGCCAGGTTGTGCGCGTTGTTGCGGGTGCCGTCGAAGAACAGGCCAATCCGCAGCATGCCGACAGCTTCGTCCGTGTCCTGCGATGGTGCCATGTGCATTCCCCGTCGTGGCTGCGTCACGGTAGCGCGAAAGTGGTGTGTTGACGACGTGTAGTGACGCTTTTGACCTGCCTGAACGCAGATGCGGTCGATCACATTTCCCGATTTTCATTCTCATCATCTATTGAATTCACACGACCTGCGCAGGCCAGATGGCCAAACCCGGCAGATCCGGGTCGTGCTGCATCAACGCTGTTCACATCATTCAAGGAGCGACGCAATGTTGTCCAGATCGATTGGCAAAGCGGCAGGTGGCCTGGTGTTGGGATTGTCGGTGGTGGCGGCCGCACACGCGGCTCCCCTGTTCGAACCGGTGACGGTACTCAGTCGCGCCTCGGCGTCGAGCGAGCCCGCGCTGGGCAAGCTGCTGGCGACCCCGTCCACGGCCACGGTGCAGGAAGTCCGCGTTGATGCGGCAGCCACTGCATCGACGCAGCTGGAATTCGAGCTGCTCGGCCAGCGCGTGCAGGCAGTACGCAGCAAGCTCGAAGCGCTGCCCGACGGCGGCAGCATCTGGTATGGCCAGTTCCGTTCGCCTTCGGACAAGCTGACCGCCGCGACCTCCAACGGCCAGGACGATCCGGGTAATTCGCTGATCCTGGTGCGCTCGGGCAACACCCTCACCGGTTCGATCCGCAAGGACGGCAAGCTGTACCGGCTGCGCCCGCTGGGCAACCGCCATGTGCTGGTCGAGGTGGACGAATCGCGGATGCCGGCCGACCATCCGGCCGACTACAACCAGTTGCCGAAGATCCCGATGGGCGACAGCGACCGCATCGGCATCGCGCAGGCATCGTCGGGCACCCCGGCCACCATCCGAGTGCTGGTGGTGGCAACCAACGCAGCGGTGGCGGCCTACGGCGGCAACATGCAGTCGCTGGTGCAGCTGGCGGTGGCCGAGTCCAACCAGGGCTACACCAACAGCAACGTCGGCCTCACCCTGCAGCTGGCCGGCTACGAGACCACCAGCTACAGCGAGTCGGGCAGCTTCGATACCGACCTGGCGCGGTTCCGTGGCACCAGCGATGGCTACATGGACAGCATCCACACCAGCCGCAACAACACCACCGCCGACGTCGGCGTACTGCTGATCAACAACAGCGCCTATTGCGGCCTGGCATCGGGTATCGGCTCGACGGCGTCGACCGCGTTCGCGGCGGTGTACTGGGACTGCGCGACCGGGTACTACTCCTTCGCGCACGAGATCGGCCACCTGCAGAGCGCACGGCATGACATCGCCACCGACCCGAGCACCTCGCCCTATGCCTATGGCCATGGCTACCGCTATGAACCGTCCAGCGGCACCGGCTGGCGCACCATCATGGCCTACAACTGCACCCGCAGCTGCCCGCGCCTGAACTACTGGTCGAACCCGAACATCAGCTACAACGGCATCCCGATGGGCAATGCCAGTACCGCCGACAACCAGCGCGTGCTGGTCAACACCAAGCACACGATCGCCGCCTTCCGCTGAGCCCAGGCGCCGACCAGGGTCGGCGTCTACCAGGGCGCGTGCACCTGCTCTGGTAGATGCCAACCTTGGTTGGCACCCTGCGATCCATCAGTCGCGCGCGAGGGTCTCCAGCGACCAGCCGCTGGCATCCACGCGCAGTACCGAGCCTTGTTCGTACCAGTCGCCCAGCACGATGCGGGTGCGGTCGCGGCCGCCGGCCTGCAGTGCATGGATGGCGGGGCGGTGTGTATGGCCATGGATCATGGCGTCCACACCATGGCGCACGAAGGTGGCCTCGACCTCGGCCGGCGCCACGTCGGTCACGGTCTCGAACTGCGCACGATCGCCCTGCTTCATTTCCGACTGGCGGGCCTGGCTGGCGTCACGTGCCTTCTGTGCGAAGGCGATGCGAGCGGCCAGGGGCTGCGACAGGAACTGTGCCTGGAAGGCCGGATCGCGGGTCTGCGCACGGAACTGCTGATAGGGGATGTCATCGGTGCACAGCAGATCGCCGTGCTGCAGCAGCACCGGGCGGCCGTACAGCTCGATCACGCACGGGTCGGGCAGGATGCGCAGGCCGGCACGGCGCGCATAGTCCTCGCCGAGCAGGAAGTCGCGGTTGCCACGGATGAAGTACACCGGCACGCCACTGTCGGACAGCACCTTCAACGCATCGGCCACCGCATCGGCGGCGGGCGAGGGCGTGTCGTCGCCGATCCAGGCTTCGAACAGGTCGCCGAGGATGTACAGCGCATC
Source organism: Stenotrophomonas sp. GSD10 (assembly GCF_056172695.1). Lineage (NCBI taxonomy): Bacteria > Pseudomonadati > Pseudomonadota > Gammaproteobacteria > Lysobacterales > Lysobacteraceae > Stenotrophomonas > Stenotrophomonas sp. GSD10. Next base: position 560,375 of record NZ_JAOCMC010000002.1, read on the forward strand.
GGCGCCGGGCGCCTGCTCGCGCAGGAAGCGCAGGAACAGGTCGGTGATCTCCGGACGGCTGGGGTCCAGGTGCAGGTCGGAAATGAACAACGTGGTCATGCCCGCATTCTAGGGCATCAACGATGACGGTAGCGCCGCAGGAGTAGCAGGGGTCAGATCCCTCTCCGAAGGAAAAGCGATCTGACCCCGGGGGCTACACCGGCAGCGGCAACCAGGCCAGGCTGGCCGAGGCCAGCCCGATGGCGATGCCGGTGGCGGCCAGCACATCGCTGGGGTAATGCAGCCCCAGTACCACGCGCGACAGGGCCACGCCGCAGGTGAACGGCACCAGCAGCGGCGCCAGCCACGGGTAGTAGGCCAGTGCGACGATGGTGAACGACACCGCGTGCAGCGTGTGCCCGGAGGGGAAGCTGAACTCGTCCAGCGGCGCCACCCAGGCGCGGATGCGCAGGTCGGCCGCGTACGGGCGCGGACGTCGGGTCCAACGCTTGAGGCCCTTGTACAGCAACAGCGCAGCCAGCCCGGTGGCGGCCATGTGCACCGACGCGCGCAGGCCGTCAAAGCCATCGATCAGCACCAGCGCACCCATCAGCACATACCAGAACACGCCATCGCCGAGCCGGCTGATCACCGCGAACAGTCGACGCACGCGGCGGCGCCGGCAATAGTGGTTGGCTCGCCGGCACAGGCGCGCTTCGCGACCGGCCAGCAGTTCAAGCGGCGTGGTGCGCATGACCGCTCCTCCGCGACTGGGCCAGTTCGGCCAGCAGGGCATCGAACTCGGCCACTACCTGCTGGGGATGCAGCCGCTTCATCGCACGTGCGGCGTTGCTGCCGAGCTCGCGCCGTTGCGCATCATCGCCCGCCAGTTGCACGGCGGCGTCGATGAACTGCTCATCGCTGTCCACCGCCGCGCCGTTCTCGCCGGTACGCAGGTATTCGCGCGCGGCACCGTAATCGAAGGCCACCGTCGCCACACCGCTGGCCATGCTTTCCAGAGTCACGTTGCCAAAGGTCTCGCTGCGGCTGGGGAACAGGAACAGGTCGCCGCTGGCGAAGTGCCGGGCCAGGGCATCGCCGCGCTGGATGCCACAGAAGATGAAGTCGGGGTTCTCATGCGCCAGCTTCTCGCGGGCGGGCCCATCGCCCACCCAGACGAAGCGCGCCTTCGGCCGGATCTGCTGCAGGCGGCGGAACGCCTTTACCGCAAGACCCAGATTCTTTTCGGCGGCAATGCGGCCCACATAGATGGCCACCAGGCCGTTGCCATCCACGCCCCATTCCTCGCGCAGCGCGGGATCGCGCCGGCCCGGATCGAACTGCTGGCTGTCGACCGCGCGGGCCAGCAGGCGCACCCGCTCGAAACCCTGCTCGCCGAGGAACTGCTGCAGTTCGCGGGTCGGCACCAGGGTGGCATCGGCCTGGTTGTGGAAGCGCCGCATCCAGCGCATCGCCGCAGCCTGCAGCCAGGCTACGCCGTAATCGGGAAGGTATTCGTCGAAGCGCGTGTGGAAGCCGCTGGCAACCGGAATGCCCAGGCGGCGCGCGGTGCGCAGCGCCGACCAGCCCAGCGGGCCTTCGGTGGCAACGTAGACCGCATCGGGGCGTTGCTGCTGCCAGTGCCGACCGAGCCGGATCGGCGCCGGCAGGCCGAAGCGCAGGCCCGGGTAACGGGGCAGCGCCGCGCCCGGCACCAGCAAGGTGCCCGGCGCCGAATCGAGCGCTTCGCTGGCCTGGCGGGGGCGTACCAGGTCGATCTCGTGCCCGGCCGCGCGCAGTCCCTGTTCCAGCCCCTGCACGGTAAGGGCAACGCCGTTCACTTCCGGCGGATAGGTCTCGGTGACGATGGCATAGCGCATGGCGGGCCTCCGGGTTTCGGGCATGCTCGGGCCTGGCGATGTAGCCAACATGACCGTATTGCGACCGCTGGATGACGCCGCTGCCGGCCACCGTATGGACGGCGCCGGGCAGAAAAACCACGGCCCCGAAGGGCCGTGGTCGTGGTGCTTCATGTCACAGCGCGATGGATCAGAAGCGCTGCTGGTACTTCATGTAGACGAAGCGACCGATGTCGTAGCCGCCGTAGTACGAGAAGGCCGAGTTCGGCTTGGTGTACATGATCGGGCCGGTCTTCTCGAACACGTTGTTGGCACCGACCGAGACGGTGGCATCCCACGGCAGCGAGTAACGGAACTGCACGTCGTGGAAGGTGACCGAACCACGCTCGTTGTAGTTGCGTGCACCCTTGTACCACGGGGCGTACACGCCCGGATCGGAGCACTCGTCCGGATAGGCACGGATGTCCACGCACTGTTCCTTCACGCCGGAGTAGTAGCGCGCGGTCCAGCTGACGCCGAAGTTGCCCAGATCCCAGCCCAGCACCAGGTTCGAACGGACGCGGAAGTTGCTGCCGATGCCGTTGGAGACGGTCGGCACCACCGTGCTGTCGTTGGTCGAGCGGAACTCGCTCTTGCTGACATAGGTGGTGGCCCAGCCGGCGTTGAACTTGCCGACGCTGGTTTCCAGGCGGTAGTTCAGGTCCAGGTCGTAGCCTTCGGTTTCCATGAAGCCGGCGTTGCGGCTGCCGAACTGCAGGGTATCGACGATGCCGGCGGTCGGGCCGGTCGACTTGTCACGGGTGAAGCGCTGGCAGCGTGCATCAATGCCCTGCTCGTAGCAGTCGATCAGGATCTGGGTCGGGCTGTCGGCAACGATGGTGTTGTCGATGCGGATCTTCCACCAGTCCAGCGAGGCGTTGAAGTTCTTGATGAAGCTCGGGCTCCAGACCAGGCCCAGCGTCTTGCTGGTCGAGGTTTCCGGGGTCAGGCTCGGGTTGGAACCGGACACGAACGGCACCGGCGTCGCATCGACGGAGGTGGCGACCGGCTGGTTGCCCTGGCGCAGCTGGCGGAAGGTTGCAGCGTTGGCGATGTCACGGGCGCAGCGTGCACGCACTTCGGCGCTGGTGCGCGAGGAGCCGAACTGCACGTCGCAGGGATCGCTGAACTGGGCGAAGGTCTGCGAGCCACCACCGTACAGATCGCTGATGGTCGGGGCGCGGAAGCCTTCAGCCCAGGTACCACGGACCAGCAGCTGGTCGAACGGCTTCCACTTGAAGCCGAACTTGCTGTTGAGCGTGTTGCCGAAGGTGTCGTAGTCGGAGAAGCGGGTAGCGCCGTTGAAGGTCAGTTCCTTCGCACCCGGCAGGTCGGCCAGCACCGGCACGTTGATTTCCAGGTACGCCTCGTTGACCTTGTAGCCGCCACCGGTCGGGCCTGCGGCCAGGTTGGTGGTGGCACCGGTCTGCGCCAGCGGATCCGGACGGTACTCACCGGTTTCCTTGCGGCTTTCCACACCGAAGGCGAAGCCCAGATCGCCGGCCGGCAGGGTCACGATGGAACCGGCGATGTTGGCGAAGAAGTTCTTGCTGGTGGTCTTGCCGGTGGTGACTTCCGGCGGGAACAGCCAGGCCTGCAGGTCGGCGTTGCCATCGATGCCGTTCGGATCGATCGTGCCGTACGGCACCAGCGGGTTCCACGGCTTGCACACGTCATAGGAGATCGGCGCGGCAGCGGTACCGCACTGGACCTTGCCGGTGGCCGCATTGTAGAACGACGGGCCGACGCCGCCGGCGACGCGGGCCTTGTGCAGGTTGCCGGTGGCGATGGTTTCCAGCTCGTTGCGGTTGTACTGGTAGCCCGCTTCCCAATCGAAGTAGCGGCTGCCGATCTCGAACGAACCGTCGAACGAAGCCACCGCGCGGTAGGTCTTCAGCTCGCTGGTGGTCACGCGCGGCACTTCCCAGGTGCGGCGGTTCCAGGCCACGGCGGTCGGGGTGGCGTAGCCGTGCTGGCGGCCGAACGGGTTGAAGTAGCTGTCGATCGACATCGAGCCCACGCCAGCGGTGCTCGACTGCAGCGGGTAGCCGGCGATCTGGCGCACGGCCTTGCGCTTGTTGTAGCCCAGTTCGGTGCGGAAGTTGACGTTGTCGGTGATCTTGAAGCGGCCATCGAAGTACACCGAATCACGCTTGAGCGGGAAGTTCAGGTGCATCTGGTCGTTGCTGTTGCTGACGTCGCCGGTGAACCCGGTCGGATCGGTGATGTGGTAATTGGCCGGGTTGGTCGGGTCGGTACCGCGGTTGAGCGAGTAGTTGCAGCCGCTGCTGGCGGTGCAGCCCGGGACACCCTTCACGCCGGTGAACTGGCCGTACTGGCTGATGGTGGCCCAGTTGGTCAGGTTGTCGGCATGGCGGTCGGTCAGGCCGTAGGCGCTGAAGCCACGGTCCTTGGCCCATACGGCCTTTTCTTCGGCATGTTCGGCCGCGACGGTCAGCGAGATGCGGTCATTGCTCCAGCCCGCCACCACGTCGAAGCGGTCGCGCGCGCCGTCGCCTTGGCTGAACTGGCCGTGGTAGACGTTGGCGGTCACACCGGTGACATTGGAGCGGGTGATGATGTTGACCACGCCGGACATGGCATCGGAACCGTAGATGGCCGACGCGCCATCCTTCAGCACTTCGATGCGCTCCACCGCCGACACCGGAATCGTGGAGATGTCCTGGTAGCCGGAGGTGCTGATGCCCAGGCGCTTGCCGTTGATCAGCACCAGCGTGCGCTGGGTGCCCAGGTTGCGCATGTCGATGTACGAGCCACCCGCGTTCTCACCTGCGGTCAGCGCGTTGGCGCGGCTGATCGCCGGGCTGCCCATCGCGGTGACGTTCTGCAGGATGTCGGCGACCGAGCTGAAGCCCTGCTGCTCGATGGCGGTGCGGGTGATCGCGAACACCGGCTGCGCGGTCTCCACGTCCACCTGGCGGATGCGCGAGCCGGTGATCTCGATGCGGTCGAGGTTGGTCGGGTTGGCGTTGCTGCCGTCCTGGGCAAAGGCGGGCAGGGCGGCCAGCGCTGCAGTGGTAGCCAGGGCGTAGCGGATGGCCTGCCCCAGTGCGGTGGTGCGTGAAGTCATGGCGAGCCTCTCTCTCAGGTCGTGCAAAGGACGCCAAAGCGGGCGTCGAAGGAAGCCGGCATGGCCAATGACCGAGCCGGTGACCCGATAGTAGTCTCGTTGGTTAATGCTCTGTAAAGAGTTCGTATCCATTTATGTCGTGACGCACCTGGTCTTTTCACGAAACGTGAACAAAAGCAGGCGGTTACGTGGGGTTCACGGAAACGCTCATGGCCTCGCCGTGCTGCGTGGCAGCACAAAAAACCGCCAGACTGCGCAAAGTCGGAGCGCGAAGCGCGTCACCTCGTGGCCCCGTGACCCGCACGGGGACGCGTATTCAGGCTACGAAGGGGCGGAACTGGATGCCCAGCCCGGCCAGGCCATCGTTCTCGCCGATCAGGTCGGCGCGCAGCAGTGGGCGGGCATCGATGAACGCCTGCGGCACGATCAGTGACAGCCGGTTGTCGTCAGCGGTCAGCTCCAGTGCCGGCAGCGGATCGTTCTCATGGGCGCGATTGAGCAGCACCGCCAGCCGCAGCAGGGCTGCCAGCCGGCGTGCGGTCAGCAGCAGGCGCTCGGGCAGGGCATCGAACGCGGTCTTGGGCACGCTGCGGCGATGGCTGCGCACCAGCGCGGCCAGCATCTGCTGCTCCTGTCGCGAGAAGCCGGCAATGTCCGAGTGCTCCAGTACATAGCTGCCATGCACGTGGTAGCCGCTGTGCGCGATCATCAGGCCCAGCTCGTGCAGGCGCGCGGCCCAGCCGAGCATGCGTGCGTCGTCGGCATCCAGGGCCCAGCGCTCCTGCACCTGCTCCAGCAGCGACAGTGCGGTGTCCTGCACGCGGTCGGCCTGTACGGCGTCGATGCCATAGCGCTGGCTGAGCGCAGCCACCGACTCCTCGCGCAGGTCGTTGTCGCCGGCACGGCCGACGATGTCATAGAGGATGCCTTCGCGCATCGCCGCCTTGCTGACCAGCAGCTTCTGCAGGCCCAGGGCCTGGAATGCGGCTTCCAGCACCAGGATGCCGCCGGCGATGATCGGGCGACGATCGCTGGACAGGCCGGGCAACTGGATGTCGTCGATCTTCTTGGCTTTCAGCAGTTCGTCGCGCAGCTGCGGCAGCGCTTCAGCGGTGATCGCGCCCTTGCTCAGCTTCATCGTCGCGCAGATCTCGCTGATCGCCTTGTGCGTGCCCGACGAACCCAGCGCCTCCTGCCAGCCCAGCGCGCGGTACTTGCTGGCGAAGGGCTGGAACTCGCGGCCGATCTCGGCCAGCGCGTCCTTCCAGCGCTTGCGGCTGAGCTTGCCGCCCGGGAAGAAGCGACGCGTGCTGGCGATGCAGCCGGCCTGCAGGCTCTCGCGTTCCAGGGTCTGCATGCCCATGCCGATGATGAATTCGGTCGAGCCGCCGCCGATGTCGATCACCAGCCGGCGCTGGCCGGGCTTGGGCGGCTGCGCATGCGCCACGCCGAGGTAGATCAGGCGCGCTTCTTCGCGGCCGCTGACCACTTCGATGGCATGGCCCAGCGCAGTCTCGGCCGGGACCAGGAACGATTGCGGCGAGCGCAGCTGGCGCACGGTGTTGGTGGCCAGCGCACGCACCCGGTGCGGCGGTACATTGCGGATGCGCTGGCCGAAGCGGGCCAGGCACTCCAGCGCACGTTGGCGTGCAGCGGAGGAGAGGCCACCCTTGCCATCCAGGCCATCGGCCATGCGCACCGTTTCGCGCAGGCGGTCGATCACCCGCAGCTGGCCGAGCGTGTAGCGCGCGATGACCATGTGGAAACTGTTGGAGCCAAGGTCGATGGCGGCCAGCAGGTCGCCATCCTGCAATGCGGGCGGAGTCGTGGTGGTATGCGGCATGGGCGAATGTTAGCCGAAGGGGCGGTGTGCTCGTCACCGCGTGGCCTTCACATTTTGGAAGAGGGAGTGCGGCAGGGCTGCGCCCTGCACCCGCAGAGGCCAGAGCAATGGCAACAGCAACAGCGGGCGATCCGTGGGATGGCGGGGTGGGTCCGACGGCAGGGGACGCCGTGAACCCGTCCATGGGGGCTTGTTCGCCGCATCCATGCGGCTCACACCCCTGCCACCGGACCCACCCCGCCTTCGACAGTTCTCTGCGATCTGATGGTGGGTGCCGACCGTTGGTCGGCACCGATCCAATCCCGATCAAAATCGGTGCCTACCGCCCCTGGTAGGTGTCGACCTTGGTCGACACACCGGGTCACAGCCCCTGCATCAACGCCATCTGTGCCGAATGCGGCGCCTCGTCATGGGCCGGGGCGCGCTTGTGGTACACGCCGTCGGCATCGAGCTCCCACGCGTTGAGGTTGTCGTCCAGATAGTTCTGCAGCACCTCGCGGTACACCCGCTTGGCCAGTTCCTGATCGAGGATCGGGAAGCAGGTCTCGACCCGGCGCAGCAGGTTGCGTTCCAGCCAGTCGGCGCTGGCGCAGTACATCTCCGGCGCGCCGTCATTGCCGAACCAGTACACGCGGCTGTGCTCGAGGAAGCGGCCGACGATCGAACGCACGCGGATGTTGTCCGACACGCCCGGCACGCCCGGGCGCAGGGTGCAGGCGCCGCGGATGATCAGGTCGATCTGCACGCCGGCCTGCGAGGCGGCGTACAGCGCACGCACCACCTGCGGTTCGTTCAACGCGTTCATCTTGGCGATGATGCGTGCCGGGCGGCCGGCGGCGGCGATGCGCGTTTCGCGCTCGATGCGGCCGAGGATGCCGGTGTGCAGGGTGAAGGGCGACTGCAGCAGGCGCTTGAGCTTCATCTTCGAGGCCAGACCGGACAGCTGCTGGAACAGCAGGTGCACGTCGTTGCCGATATCCGCGTCGGCGGTGATCAGGCTGATGTCGGTGTATGCGCGCGCGGTACCGCTGTGGTAGTTGCCGGTACCCAGGTGCACGTAGCGGCGCAGCTTGCGGCCCTCGCGGCGCACGATCAACAGCATCTTGGCGTGGGTCTTGTAGCCGACCACGCCGTACACCACCTGCACGCCGGCTTCCTGCAACCGATCGGCCAGGCCGAGGTTGGCCTCTTCGTCGAAGCGCGCGCGCAGCTCGACCACCACGGTCACGTCCTTGCCGTTGCGCGCGGCCTGGATCAGCGCGTCGACAATCAGCGAGTCCTTGCCGGTGCGGTACAGGGTCTGCTTGATCGCCAGTACGTTGGGATCGATCGCCGCCTGCCGGATCAGGTCCAATACCGCGCTGAAGGCATCGAACGGATGGTGCAGCAGCAGGTCCTGGCGCGCGGCGATCTCGAAGATGCCGTCGCTGTCGCGCAGGGTGCGCGGGGTCATCGGCGGATACTTCAGGTCCGGCTGCGCGATCAGGTCGTACAGCTGGATGATGCGGTTGAGGTTGACCGGGCCGTCGATGCGGTACACCGCGTTCTCGGTCAGGCCGAAGTTCTGCAGCAGGGTGCGCACGATCTCGCGCGGCATGTCATGGGCGATTTCCAGCCGCACCGCCGGCCGGTAGCCGCGGTCGACCAGTTCGTCGCGCAGCGCCAGCGCCAGGTTCTCCACTTCTTCCTCGTCCACCACCAGTTCGGAGTTGCGGGTGACGCGGAACTGGTAGGCGCCCTGGACTTCCATGCCCGGGAACAGCTCGTCGACGAAGGTGGACAGCACAGAGGACAGGAACACGAAGTTCTGCGAACCACCCAGCTTCTCCGGCAGCTGGATGATGCGCGGCAGCGAGCGCGGCGCGCGCACGATGGCCAGGTGGCCGGCACGGCCGAACGCGTCGGTGCCCTTCAGCACCACCACGATGTTCAGCGACTTGTTGAGGATCTTCGGGAACGGATGCGCCGGGTCCAGGCCCAGCGGCGACAGCACCGGCATGATCTCGTTGCGGAAGTAGGCGCGCAGCCAGCGCTTCTGGCGATCGGTCCAGGAATGGCGGCCGAGCACGCCGATGCCGGCGTCCATCAGCGCCGGGCGCAGCGTCTCGTTCCAGCAGCGGTACTGCTGGTCCACCAGTTCGGCGGCGCGTTCGTGGATGGCATTGAGGATGGCCTGCGGGCTCATCCCGTCCGGTGCCGGCGGCAGGCCGAATTCCTGCGCATGGCGGACCGCAGCGGCGCGGATCTCGAAGAATTCATCCAGGTTGGTGCAGGAGATGCACATGAAGCGCAGGCGCTCCAGCAGCGGCACCTGCGGGTCCATCGCCTGGGCCAGCACGCGGAAGTTGAAATCCAGCTGTGACAGCTCGCGGTTGATGTACAGCGCCGGGTCGCGCAACGGATCGTTATCCGGGCTCACGGGGAGGGGAGGGATCCGAGGCTGCTCATGGCGTCATTCTTCGATGGTGGTCAGGGGGCGGACTCACGTGGGCGCACGTGGTCGGCATCGAAATGGCAGGAGAACACCGAGCCCTTGCCGACTTCGCTTTCAATCTCCAGCCGCGCATGGTGCAGGCCGAGGATGTGCTTGACGATCGACAGGCCCAGGCCGGTACCGCCGCTCTCGCGCGAACGGCTGCTGGAAACACGGTAGAAGCGTTCGGTCAGGCGCGGCAGGTGGTTGGCCGGAATGCCATAGCCGGAGTCGCGCACCGCCAGCACCGCGCCGTCGCCTTCGCGGCGGAACTCCACCGCGATGCGGCCACCGGCCGGGGTGTAGCGCACGGCATTGGTGACCAGGTTGGAGAAGGCGCTGTGCAGTTCCTTGGTCGAACCCTGCAGGTCGACGCCGGCAAGATCGTCGATGCTGATCTGGTGGCGGCCCTGGCTGTGCGCTTCGGCCTCGCGGCGCAGCGTGGCCAGCATCGGCTGCATCGCCACGGTCTCCTCCTCGCTGTGTTCCTGCGATTCCAGCCGCGACAGGGTCAGCAGGTCTTCCACCAGCTGGGCCATGCGCTGGCTCTGCTTGCGCATTTCTTCCAGCATCGGACCGGTGCCCGGGAAATCTTCCGGGTCCATCATGTCCAGGTAGCCGTGCACCACGGTGAGCGGCGTGCGCAGCTCATGTGAAACGTTGGCCACGAAGTCGCGGCGCACCTGCTCCAGGCGCAGCAGCTTGCTGACGTCGCGGGCGATCAGCAGCCAGTAATCGGAGGAATAGGGAATCAGGCGCAGATTCAGCCGGATCGCCGGATCGACCGGCGAGGGCACGTCCAGGATCGGCTCGGCATTGCGGCCGCCGGCCAGCCAATGCGCCAGCGGCATCGGTTGCAGGCGTTCGACCAGCGCTTCGCCGAGGTCGCCGGGATGGTGCAGGCCGAGCAGGGCGGTGGCCGCTTCGTTGAACCACTGCACGCGCTGGCTGTTACGGTCCAGCACCACCACCGCATCGGGCAGCGCGGCGGCAGCGGCGCGGTAGCTGCGCAGCATGTCCAGCAGGCGGCGCTTGCGCACGCGCATTTCCACCTGGTTGCGGTACAGCAGGCGGTCCAGTTCGTTCCAGACACCGGTGCCTTCTTCGGCGGTATCCCAGCGCTGGCGCGCGGTCAGCCGGCGCAGCACGCTGCGCAGGCGCCAGTAATGCCAGGCCAGGGTGGCCAGCGCGCCCAGCGCGATGCACAACCACAGGTGGCCCGTGAACCATCCCACCAGTCCGGCGAACAGCAGTACCGCGGCAACGGTGGCCAGGGTCTTCAACCAGGCAGAGCGGATGTGGCGGGGCATTGCGATCTCGTCGTTGAGGTGCGGCGGTTCACTGGGGTGAACCGAGGGTTATAGCAGAGTTGCCGGCGCCGGCACCCGCGGGTGCGCGGCGCCGGCACGACGAGACTCAGGTGGCAGTGGAGAAGCGGTAACCGGCGCCGCGCACGGTCTGCACCATGTTTTCGGCGTTGAACGGTTCCAGCGTCTTGCGCAGGCGGCGGATGTGCACGTCGATGGTGCGCTCTTCCACATACACGCTGCCGCCCCATACATGGTCCAGCAACTGGGCGCGGGTGTAGACGCGCTCGGGGTGGGTCATGAAGAAGTGCAGCAGGCGGTACTCGGTCGGGCCGATCGGCACCGGCTGGTCGTTGGCGAACACGCGATGGGCGGCGCCGTCGATGCGGATCGGGCCGACCGCCACGCTGCCATCCTCATCGTCCTCGCGGGCACGACGCATGACCGCGCGGATGCGGGCCAGCAGTTCGCGCGCCGAGAACGGCTTGACCACGTAGTCGTCGACACCGGCTTCCAGGCCACCGACGCGGTCGTTCTCTTCGCCGCGGGCGGTCAGCATGATGATCGGCACTTCGCGGGTCAGTGTTTCCTTGCGCCAGCGACGGGCCAGGTCCAGGCCGCTGGTGCCGGGCAGCATCCAGTCCAGCAGGATCAGGTCGGGGACGCGGTCGGCGATCGCGGTCTGGGCCTCACGGGCATCGCCGGCGTGGACCGGTTCGTAATCGCCCTTGCGGAGGGCGAAGGCGACCATTTCACGGATCGCGGGCTCGTCGTCGACGATCAGGATGCGTTTCTGCACGAGGACACCGTAGGGCTCGGTTACTGGAGTGGTGCCAGTAGACTACGGTTTGATGACATGTTTGTGACTACCCGGCCGGAACCGGCCGTGATTGCCATCGGCCGGTCATGCGCGGCTCAGCGGCGGTCCAGATCCGGGTCCTGCACGCCCTGCCGGCGCAGTTCCAGCACGGTGGGGGTGATCGCCTCGATGCGCGCGTCCACCCGGGCGCGGCCAATGTAGTCCAGGGCCGGGTTGCGCTTGAGTGCCTGCAGCTGCATCAGCGCCTGCTCCGGGCGCCCGCTGAGGAAGGCGGCCTCGGCATAGGCCTCGCTGGCCCGCACGCTGTCACCGGCCAGCTCGCTGGCGCGGGCGTAGCGCTGCTGGAAGACCGGATCGTTACCACTTTGCGACAGCAGCGGCCGCAGCATGGCCTGGGCACGCTTGCCGGCATCGGGGTTGCCCTGTTCGTTGAGGATCTCGGCATAGGTCAGGGCCACCGGGCGGCTGTTGGGGTGCTCGCGCAGCAGCTGCTCGAACCGGCTGTTGGCCTGCGCGGACTGGCCCGCCCGCGACTCGGCCTCACCCAGGCCCAGGGCCAGCCACAGGTTGCCCGGATGGTCCTGCAACAGGCCGGCCAGCGTCTGCCGGGCCTGGCCGGCGCCGCTGCGGCCACCGCGCATCACTGCCAGGGCCTGGCCGTAGCGCTGTGCGTCGTTGAGGCCGTTCTTCTGGCGCTTGGCCAGGTCGGCATATTCGCGCTCCAGCTCGGGGGTCGAGTCGGCGCTGAGCACGCGCAGGCGCTCACGTGCCCAGTCGAAGTCGCCGCTGGCGCCACGGCTGAGCTGCCCCATCGGGACGCGCAGCACACTGGCCGGCAGCAACGGGTTGTTGCCGCGCAACAGGGGTTCGGCCAAGCCGGGGTCGGCCGGGTCCACCCGTTCCCTGCGCTCGCCGGTCGGCGTTGTGGTGGTCAGCAGCACCGTGTCCTTCTTCATCTGCTCGGCGCGGGCCTTGGCCTCGCTGATGCGGGTGATGTTGACCGGGTGGGTGCGCAGGAACTCCGGCACGCTGTAGCCGCCCTCGTTGCCGCGCATCGCTGCCGACATCCGCTCGAAGAAGCCGGCCATCGCATCCACGTCGTAGCCGCTGCGCGACAGGGTGCGGATGCCCAGGCGGTCGGCCTCGGACTCATTGGAGCGGGTGTAGTTGATCTGCCGCTGCTGCATCAGGCCCATGCCCGAGCTGATCGCGGCCATGGTGGCGTTGCCCGACGAGCTGCTGTTGCTGGCCTGGGCGGCCACCACCGCCGCCAGCATGCCCAGCAGGATCGGGATCTGGTCGCGCTGGGCGCGTTCGACCCCGCGCAGCACGTGCTGCTGGGTGACGTGGGCGATTTCGTGGGAAAGCACCGCGGCCACCTCGTCCTCGCGCTCGGCGGTCAGCACCAGGCCGGCGTTGACCCCGATGTAGCCGCCCAGGGTGGCAAAGGCGTTGATCTGGCGGTCCTTCATCACAAAGAAGGTGTAGGGCTGGCGCGGCTGGTCGCTGTTGGAGCCGAGCCGGGTGCCCATGGTCTGCAGCCAGTCGTTGACCAGCGGATCATCCAGCAGGTAACCGTAGTTGCGCAGTTCGCGCAGCATCATCGCGCCGTACTCGGCCTGGCGCGCCGGGGTCAGCAGCTCGCCGGCCGAGGAGCCGATGTCGGGCAGCTTCTCCTGGGCCCGGGCCAGCGGCATGGCCAGGGCCAGGGTGACGGCGGTAGTCAGCAGCAGGGCTCGCAAGCAGAAGGTCCTCGGGCGGGGCGCGCCCAGCGTGGCAGGGCAGGGGGCAACCATTCGTTAATCCACAGTGTTGCGGCCGTGGCGTGGAAATTCCAGCGCACCGGTACCATATGTAGACCGTCGATCCATCGTGGAGTTTCCCGTGACAGCCCAGACCGCCGGCGGTGCCCCCGCCATCACCATCTATTCCACCGCCGTCTGCCCTTACTGCGTGGCCGCCAAGAACTTCCTCAAGAGCAAGGGCCAGCAGTGGACCGAGGTCCGCATCGACCTGGACCCGGTCGAGCGCGAGAAGATGATGGCGCTGACCCGCCGCACCAGCGTGCCGCAGATCTTCGTCGGCGACGTCCATGTCGGCGGCTACGACGACATGATGGCCCTGCACCGTGAAGGCAAGCTCGAGCCGCTGCTGGCCGGGCAGGGCCAGGCATGAGCGCGGCCGACGACGGCAGCAAGGACCGCATCGCCGAATTCACCGACTTCCGCAAGCGCATGAACGAGCGCATCCTGGGCGAACCGAACCAGGTGGTGCGCCGCTTCTTCGCGCTGGACACGCAGACCTACCAGGCCGGCGCGCTGGACGTGAAGACCAAGGAGCTGCTGGGCCTGGTGGCCTCGATGGTGCTGCGCTGCGACGACTGCATCAGCTACCACGTGGCCCAGTGCAAGGACGCCGGGGTGACCCGCGAGGAGTTCTTCGAGACCTTCTCGGTCGGCCTGGTGGTGGGCGGCTCGATCGTGATCCCGCACCTGCGCCGCGCAGTCGACTTCCTCGACCAGCTCGAAGGCGGCGCCGCCGCCCCGGCAGCGCACGAGCACTGAGGTAGTGCCGGCCGCTGGCCGGCAACCCCGACCATGCCGGGTTCAGGCAATGCCGGCCAGCGGCCGGCACTACCGGGCCGGCGAGGGGGCCTGCCCCGCGATCCAACAGCCCAGGAGCCCCCTTGTTGTTCAAGGGGCGCGCCGACAGGCGCGGGGATAAGGTGGAATGCGCGGGCAATTCTGCCTTACCCGGCTCGGACTAATTGCCTATTTGGGGTCTCTGAGCCGGGTAAGGCATAATTGCCGGTGAAACTTCCTTTGCGCCGGCGTTTCCGGGCACGTCCGGACGGCGTTTTTCCCCTGTTCGGAACATCGATCAATGACGCAGAAAATTACGGTCATCCGCGGCGACGGCATTGGCCCGGAAATCATGGACGCCACCCTGTTCGTGCTCGACCAGCTCAACGCTGGCCTGGAGTATGAAGACGCCGACGCCGGCCTGGTGGCCCTGGAAAAGCACGGCGACCTGATGCCGGCGGTGACCCTGGAATCGATCGCGCGCAACAAGGTGGCGCTGAAGAGCCCGCTGACCACCCCGGTCGGTGGTGGCTTCACCTCGATCAACGTCAGCCTGCGCCGCCACTTCGACCTGTACGCCAACGTGCGTCCGGCCCACACCTTCCCGAACACCAAGTCGCGTTTCGACAACGTTGACCTGATCACCGTTCGTGAGAACACCGAAGGTGCCTACCTGGCCGAAGGCCAGGAAGTGTCGGCCGACGGCGAGACCGCTTTCTCCGGCACCCGCATCACCCGCAAGGGCTCCGAGCGCATCGTGCGCTATGCCTTCGAGCTGGCCCGCAGCGTCGGCCGCAAGAAGGTCACCGCCGTGCACAAGGCCAACATCATCAAGTCGACCTCGGGCCTGTTCCTGAACGTCGCCCGTGAAGTGGCCGCGCAGTACCCGGACATCGAGTTCCAGGAAATGATCGTCGACAACTGCTGCATGCAGCTGGTGATGCGTCCGGAGCAGTTCGACGTGATCGTCACCACCAACCTGTTCGGCGACATCATCTCCGACCTGTGCGCCGGCCTGGTCGGCGGCCTGGGCCTGGCCCCGGGTGCCAACATCGGCAAGGACGCGGCGATCTTCGAAGCCGTGCACGGCACCGCGCCGGATATCGCCGGTCAGGGCAAGGCCAATCCGTGCGCGCTGCTGCTGGCAGCCGCACAGATGCTGGACCACGTCGGCCAGCCGGAAAACGCCGAGCGCCTGCGCAAGGCCATCGTCGCCACCATGGAAGCCAAGGACTCGCTGACCGGCGACCTGGGCGGCACCGGCACCACCATGAGCTTCGCCAAGGCCATCGCCAGCCGCCTGTAAGCGGCCGGCCGACCTCGGTTGGATCCACAGCGGGGCGCCTTCGGGCGCCCCGTTGTGTTTCCGCGCTCTTGTAGAGTCGAGCCATGCTCGACTACGTAGAAGCAGTCGAGCATGGCTCGACTCTACAGTGCGTTTTTCGCACAGATCATGTGCTGTTACATGGCTGGTTCGTGCGCCAGGCGCTCCGCATCCTGTGCCCCACACCCATCGCACAGGAATCCGCACCATGAACCTCACCGCCTTTGGCCTGGCCAGTCTGATCGGCATGGCCGCCGCTGCCCCGGTTGCCGCCGTCGAGCCGTCCCACCCGACCATCCGCCACATGGCCGGCGCGCCGTCGGTGACCGCGCTGGATGCAGCGAAGACCGCCGTGCTGGTGATCGATTTCCAGAACGAGTATTTCGATGCCAGCGTCGCACCGGGCTTTGCCGGTGGCCGCATGGTCATCCCCGATGGCGTGGCCGCGCTGCGCCAGGCCAAGCGGGTGGTCGAATTTGCCGACGCCAACGGCATCCGCGTGATCCACGTGCAGCACGTGCTGCCGGCCGGTGCGCCGCTGTTCGCGCAGGGCAGCGTCAATGCGGCCTTCCATCGCGACCTGCAGCCGCGCAAGGGCGAGACGGTGGTACAGAAGGACAACGTCAGCGTGTTCGCTGGCAGCTCGGCCGCGGTGCTCGACACGGTGCTGAAGGACGCCGGCATCGACACGCTGATCGTCACCGGTCTGCAGACCCACGCCTGCGTGGCCGGTGCCGCGCGTGATGCCGCCGCCGCGCCGCGCGGCTATCGGGTGATCGTGGCCTCCGATGCCAGTGCCAGCCGTGACCTGGATCTGGCCAATGGCGGTCGCATCGATCATCGCGTGCTGCACGAGGCCTCGCTGGCGCAGATCGAAGACACCTTCGGTGATGTCATGCGTACCGATGCGATCCTGGCGCTGCCGGTGCGCAAGGCCGGCAACGGCGCTTGATAAGCTGGCGGGGTCCGCACGTCGCGGGCCCCGCCCTGTGGAGCCGACCACCGATGGACCACTTTGCCGCTCTGCGCGCGCTGCGCGCCATCGTTGATGCGGGCAGTTTCACCGCCGCCGCCGAGCGCCTGGGCACCACGCACTCGGCGATGTCACGGCAGCTGCGCCAGCTGGAAGAGCATCTGCAGGTTCGCCTGCTCGATCGCAACAGCCGACGGTTGTCATTGACCGAAGCCGGACGCGACTACTACCGGGAGGCCGGCGCGCTGCTGGACCGCCTGCAGGAAGCCGATGACCGCGCGCGCGCCGGGCAGGCGCAGCCCAGCGGCACCGTGCGGATCAGTGTGCCGCAGGTGGTGGCCAGCCAGGAGTTGCCACAATGGCTGCCATCATTCCTGCAGCGCTACCCGCAGGTGACGCTGGACCTGTCGGCCGATGACCAGCTGGTGGACGTGGTCGGCGGTGGCTTCGATCTGGCCCTGCGCATCGCCGCCACGTTGCCGGACAGCCAGCTGGTCGCGCGCGAACTGGCCAGCTGCCCGCGCATCCTGGTGGCTGCGCCGGCCTATCTGGCACGTCGTGGTCTGCCGCGGCAGGCTGCGGATCTCGAACAGCACACGCTGCTGGGATTCAGTCCCACGCCGTCAATGCCGCCCTGGCAGCTGCAGGGACCACGCGGTGCCAGCGTGAGCATCGAGGCCGGCCAGCGCCTGCGCGTGGATGCCACGCCCGCGCTGTATGCCGCCGCGCTGGCCGGAATGGGCATCAGCCTGTTCACTGCACTGACCGTACAGGAGGACCTGCGCGCGGGCCGCTTGATCCGCGTGTTGCCGGCCTGGCATGCCGGGCAGCGCCGCTACTTCGCGCTGTATCCGCATGCACGTGCGCTGGCGCCGAAAGTGCGCGCGCTGGTCGAGCACCTCGCAGCGCACTACGCTGCCCAGGTGGGCGCGGTAGGGTAGTCGCGCATCTGCAACCGAGGTGGTGATGGAGTCGGTGTATCTGCTGGTCGCGCTCGGCGCGATCGTCGCTGGATTCGTGCAGGGCTTGTCCGGCTTCGCCTTCGGCATGGTGGCGATGTCGTTCTGGGCATGGGGACTGGAGCCGAGATTGGCGGCCACGCTTTCGGTGTTCGGCGCGCTGGTCGGCCAACTGGTGGCGGTGTTTACCGTGCGCCGCGGCTTCAACCTGCGCCTGCTGCTGCCCTTCGTGCTGGGCGGGCTGGCCGGCATTCCAATGGGCGTGATGGTGCTGCCGCAGCTGGACATGGACTGGTTCAAGGCGCTGCTGGGCGGCTTCCTGGCACTGTGGTGCCCGGTGATGCTGATGGTGCGGTCGTTGCCGCCGATCACCGTGGGTGGCCGTGTGGGCGATGCGATCGCCGGCATGGCCGGGGGTGCTCAGTGGCATTGGCGGTTTCGCCGGACCGGTGCCGACGCTGTGGAGCACGCTGCGGGGCTTCGGCAGGGACGAGCAGCGCGCGGTCATCCAGAACTTCAATCTGGCGATGCTGGCGGTGACCATGGCCACCTATGTCGGAAGTGGCCTGGTGACGCGGCAGATGCTGCCGTACTTCGCCATCGTGGCACCGGCCATGCTGGTGCCGACGCTGTTGGGCGCGCGGGTCTACATCGGTATCAGCGAGACACGTTTCCGGCAGGTCGTGCTGAGCCTGCTGACCGCCTCCGGCATCGCGCTGCTGGCGTCGTCGCTGCCGGTGCTGCTGGCCGGGCGGTAGCCGTGGAAGGTCGTGGGATCCTGTTCCTACGAAAAAGCCGCGGCCCTTGCGGATCGCGGCTTGTCGTTTACGGCGCGCCAGGACTCAGCGCTGCTGGATCTTCGACAGCAGTCGCAGGAACTCCACATACAGCCAGACCAGGGTCACCATCAGGCCGAATGCGCCATACCATTCCATGTACTTCGGCGCGCGCTGGGCCACGCCGGTCTCGATGAAGTCGAAATCCAGCACCAGGTTGAGTGCGGCCACCACCACCACGAACAGGCTGAAGGCGATGCCCAGCCAGCTGGCGTCGTGGATTACCGGCACGTTGATGTTGAAGAAGCCGAGTACGAACGAGGCAAGGTAGAGCAGGGCAATGCCGCCGGTGGCGGCGACCACGCCCATCTTGAAGTTCTCGGTGGCCTTGATCACGCCGCTGCGGTAGGCGATCAGCAATGCGGCCAGCGTGCCGAAGGTCAGCAGCACGGCCTGGAACACGATGCCCGGGTACTTCATGTTGAACAGGGCCGAGACCGCGCCCAGGAACAGGCCTTCGACCAGTGCGTACATCGGTGCGGTGACCGGCGACCATTCCTTCTTGAAGACGGTGATCAGCGCCAGCACCAGGCCACCAATCGCGCCGCCCATGGCGTACAGGCCGGCACCGCCGGTCATCTGGCCGTATGCGTCGACCGACTGGTTCCAGGCGAAGGCGGCGGTCAGCACGGTCAACAGCAGCAGGATGCCGGTCTTGTTGGCGGTGCCGTTGAGGGTCATCACCTGGTCGGGGCGGGTCACCACCGAACCGTTGGCGAGGTCGAGGAAGGTCGACTCGGAAAGAGCCGGGCTGCCGCTGCGCATGCGCGTTCTCCGTGCGAATGAGGGTCTGGACGGCCATCCGGCCGATCACCGCGAGCATAGCCGATGACCGCGCACGGCGCTGTTGCCGGCGCCCGCGTCGCGCTGCCCGCGTTGACAGTTCGCAATGCGCTTGGCGACAATGGCCAGCTCCCGGGCCCGGCCCGAGGGGATTGCAAGACCGGGGTATAGCGCAGTCTGGTAGCGCGCCTGCTTTGGGAGCAGGATGTCGGGGGTTCGAATCCCTCTACCCCGACCAATCCCACATCACGTCGGATTGGACACCGTTCCGGTTCGGGCGCCCGTAGCTCAACTGGATAGAGCACCGGCCTTCTAAGCCGGCGGTTACAGGTTCGATTCCTGTCGGGCGCGCCATTGGAATCAATGGCTTATAGATTATTCTGATGCTGGCGGAGCCCCCGGGAACACCGGGGATGCGCGGATCGCGACATCGTGGGCAACAAAGAAAGGCCAGCGCGGTGCGCTGGCCTTTTTGCGTCCTGGCAGGGCACTGCGTTGAAGCGCCCCGTGTGGAATCACAGCTGTTCGAGTTCGCCCACATCAACCCTGCCGCCACCGCAGTTGCCGTGGCAGCCGCCGCCGATCGGGCCGCTGCCGCCACCGCCACCGCCACCACCGCCGCCACCACCGCCGCCGCCACGTGCAGGGGGCGGCAGGACGGTGGAAACAATCGTGCCACTGTCGAACACCTGGTTGTAGCGCAGGGTGTAGTCCGCGCAGACGATGCCATTGCACACCGTCAGGGTGTCGCCGGGCTTCATCCGGTTCGCGACCTGCCACACGGTCCCGCTCGAGGGGCTCTGGCGCTCACGCTCCCGGGACAGCACGCGATACGTTGCTTCATCCGGATTCGGTACGGTGACCGTGCACTCGCTGCAGTTGAGAACGCCGCGATTGGCCGCAGACGCCTCCCAGGCAGTCATAAGTACCAGTGCGCCGAGCAGGATCGAAAGATGCTTCGTTCGAAACCCTGGAGTGTCCTTGATTCCCACAGTTTTCATGTTTTCCTTTCCCCTATTTCAGGATGCAACAGTTCTGATAGATGTTTTCAGCAAGGGTTCGTGAGTTGGCCTTCTCCTCCTGAGTCAGGTCTTTCTCGTAGCGCATCAGATCGTCTTGGGTGACCAGGCGCGGGTTGACCCTCTGCAACGCGCGCGCGTATGCCCAGGCGCGCACAGGGTCGGGTTGCGTGAAGCTGCCGGCGGCGTACGCCCTTTCCAGATCACCGAGTGCGGAAATGTTTCCCTGTGCAGCCAGTGCATCGAGATAGTTGAGCGCGGTCTCCTTCCATTGGCTGAGCCGGGCTGGATCCCGAATGGCGTCATCCAGTGAGCCGATGACCTTCTCTGGAGAGAGCGAGTAGGCGCGCATGGCTTCCTGCGAGCCCATTGCAGCAGCCTTGGAGAGCCAGTCGGTGTGGTAGATGTCGCGCTCCAGCGCCAGCGATTCGCACTCCTTGAGCAGGCGCTCGGATCGTTCCAGGAACCAGCCGCCCGCACCGACGCTGGCGGCCGAATCGGCCAGTACGTCAGCGCGCTCCGAAGTGAAGGTCTGGCACTGTTCGATGGTCAGATGGATCTCGTACGTGGCCGTGGCATCGCCGGCATCGGAGCGCAGCATCAGTTGCCTGACGTGGGCGAGTGCATCGCCCGCAGGGCGGAATTCGTGTGCCCGGGTGATCTGGTAGGCCTTGGGTCCCACCGCGGTGTACGAGCCGGGCGGGATCCTGCTGTCCCTCTCAAGCCGCTGTGCGGTTGCCGCACCGGAGCCTTGCGGCTGCGCCTGCCGGGTCGATTCCTGCGTCGGGCCGACGCGTCTGGTTGCATCCGCGTGCATGGCATCTGCAGGCGCCTGCTGCAGGTGGACGAACAGTGCAACGGCCGCCACTGTCAGCACCGCTGTCAGTGCGATCACTCCGATTTGCCGTTTTCTCATCTGGTGTTTCACCTTCGTTGCCGGACGTGACAGGGTTTCAAACGTCCGCCTCGCCTTCCATGTCCCGCTGCTAACGGTGCATGAGCGGATCTCCCCAGCGTCATTCGCGATTTGTTCACTATTTATTCATCTTTTGTTCATGCCTCGGCTCGCCGATGAGGGGCGGGGCTGGCGCCCGGAACTGGGCGTCGGAGGCGTTGTGGTGGCGGGCCGTCCGTGCGCTGCGGCGCAATGCCACGACGTGGTGGGTGGACAGCCGTGTGTCGTGTTGTCTGGATGGCCGATCCGGTTCCGCGTCCATCACCGGACTGCGCGTTTCCGATCATGCGTGGCCAATGACGGAGGCGTGCATCGCACTGCGTCCACACCTGGCCGCAGGAGAGTGGAGAACACGCGTGATGTTGTGGGTCGCCGCAGAGCAGAAACGCGGCTGGCGCCGCTGACCGTTCGCGGCGCAGGGTGCGAAATTGTGGCCACGCACCGCTGATGCAGGTGCCTGCACATCAATGTGAAGAAACGCTTGCAATTCCTTCGCGACTCCCGGAAAATGCCGGACTCGCTTCGGGGGACGGACTTCTGGTTCCACCCGGTTGCAAAGCATCAGGTTCCAACGCCAGCCTCATCGGCGGGGAGCAGACGTTTCAGTGGTGGCTGTAGCTCAGTTGGTTAGAGTACCGGATTGTGATTCCGGTGGTCGGGGGTTCGAATCCCCTCAGCCACCCCACTGTTTCAACCGCGTCGGCGCAGCCGAAACGGTATTGCAATAAACAGAATGCACGCTACAATGTGCGTCTGAGTTTCACGGGCCGTTAGCTCAGTTGGTAGAGCAGTTGACTCTTAATCAATAGGTCCAAGGTTCGAATCCTTGACGGCCCACCAAGACGGAAGCCACCTGGTACGCCAGGTGGCTTTTTTCTTTAAGTGTGACTCCTTCTTTCTGTTGGATCACACGCCGCAGATCCCCGCCTGGCGTGGATCTGCCGCAGTAGCGGGATCGCAGTACTGGTTTCAACGATGTTGAAAATAGTGCTTGCGCCCACCGAGCGGATCGGGTCATAATTCGCGCCCCGATTTCGGGCTGTTAGCTCAGTTGGTAGAGCAGTTGACTCTTAATCAATAGGTCCAAGGTTCGAATCCTTGACAGCCCACCAGACGAAAGCCACTTGGTTTGCCAAGTGGCTTTTTCTTGCCCGCGCGCGTGGGCGGGGCGGCCTTCATCCACCCATGGCGTGGATCTACTGAAGCGGTGATGAAACCCGGGGCATACGCGTCATCGGTGTTTTCAATGCTGTGCGCTGCTTCTCACCGCATTGCCTCGTGCATCGCACCCAATGGTGGTTCCGCGCCGAAGGCGCATGCATGGAGGACGATCCTGATGGCCGATTTCAATCGACTGCGCCTGGCGCTGCTGTTGCCGTTCGCACTGGTGGCGCTGACCGCGTGTGAGGCGGTGAGTGAGGCCGGGAGTGAGGCTGCCGGACATGATGCCGCTGCGCAGAGTGCTCCGGCTGCTCCGGCTGCTTCGGCCGGGGAGGCGATGCCGATGCAGCCGACCGCGCCGATGGAGGGGGCGGCGCCGTCCGGGGCGGTGCAGATGCGCCGGACCGATGACGGTGGTGTTGAGATCCGCAGGATGGACGCGGCAGACGGGCAGGGCGCTGGCGCGGCGCCGGCCGAACCCCGCCAGCCCTGATCCATCAGCGTCCCGGGCGGCTGCCGGTCGCCCGGGGCGGCAGATTCAGCTTTGTGCAGGCCTTCCGCTTCCTGCGCCCGCCTGCGACAATGAACGCCTGTGCCGGCCACGCGAAAGTGGCGGAATTGGTAGACGCCCTGGATTTAGGTTCCAGTGCCGCAAGGCGTGGGGGTTCGAGTCCCCCTTTCGCACCAGTGCCGGCCTGTCCCCGCCCTGATCGGGCCATCGGCGCCCCCTTGACCGGCACGCGCTGGCAGTGCACGCCGAATTGGGCGAAACTAAAGGGCTGCGGCAAGCAGGCGCGTCCCAGACGTCGTGTCCTTACAACCGTTTCATCCCATCATCGAGCCGGGGGCCTGGGCCACCGGTGGCAGGAGTCAACATGCAAGCTTCGATCGAATCCACCGGCAACCTGGAACGCCGCCTGAGCTTCTCGCTGCCGGAAGACCGTCTGCAGAGCCACATCGTCGGCCGCCTGGGCGAAATCGCCCGTACCACCCGCATCAAGGGTTTCCGTCCGGGCAAGGTGCCGGCCAAGGTGATCGAGCAGCGCTTCGGCGCGCAGGTCCGTGGCGAGGCGCTGGACGGCCTGCTGCGCGAAACCTTCGACGCGGCCGTGCGTGAGCACGACCTGCGCATCGTCGGCAGCCCGCGCATCGACAAGGGCGAGGAGGGCGAGTTCTCGTTCGTGGCCACCGTGGAAGTGGTGCCGGACTTCGGCGACCTCGACGTCAGCAAGCTGACCGTGGTGCGCCACACTGCCGAGATCAGCGACGCCGACATCGACCAGATGATCGAGAACCTGCAGAACCAGCGCCGTACCTGGGCCCCGGTCAGCCGTGGCGCGCAGGACGGTGACCTGGTGGCGGTGGAGACCTGGTCGCAGGCCGGCGAAGAGCGCCTGCCGGCCGAAGGCACCGAGAAGGGTTCGATCGTGCTCGGCCAGGGCATGATGTTCGACACCATCGAGAAGGGCCTGGTCGGCCTGGCCAAGGGTGAAGAGAAGACCCTGGACGTCGACTTCCCGGCGGACTGGCGCGTGCCGGTGCTGGCCGGCAAGACCGTGCAGGTCACCGTCAAGGTGGCTGAAGTGTCCGAGCCGGTCGTGCCGGCGGTGGACGAAGCCTTCATCAAGAGCTTCGGCGTGAAGGGCGGCGACGTCGAGCAGTTCCGCAGCGACATCCGCGCCAACCTGGAGCGCGAGCTGAAGGGCGCGCTGATGAACCGCCTGCGCCGCGAAGTCGGTGAGCAGCTGATCGCCGCTTACTCTTCGGTGGAAATGCCGCCGCGCCTGGTCGACAACGAAGCCCGCGCCATGCTGGCCCAGCAGGTCGAGCAGATCCGCCGCAACGGCCAGAACGTCGGTGAGATCCCGGCCGACGCCCACGAAGGCTTCAAGGACGCGGCCGCCAAGCGCGTGCTGGTCGGCCTGGTGGTGGGTGAAGTGGCCCGCACCAACGACCTGCGCCTGGAACCCAAGCGCCTGAATGAAACGATGCGTCTGATCGCTTCGACCTACGAAGAGCCGGAACAGGTCATTGAGATGTACCGCAACGACCCCCAGCTGATGTCTGGCCTGCAGAACCGTGTGATGGAAGAGCAGGTGATCGACTGGATCGCCGAGCGTGCCCAGCACACCGAAGAGAAGCTGTCGTTCCAGGACGCGATCCGCCAGTAATCCCGGGCGGATCACCGCATCCCCCGCGTCGTTGCCGGCGCGGGGTTGTTTCCCCAAGACAGGTACCTCACGTAATGGACAACCGAACCAAAGCCCTGAACCTGGTTCCGATGGTGGTCGAGCAGACCAGCCGCGGCGAGCGTGCCTACGACATCTATTCGCGCCTGTTGAAGGAGCGCCTGATCTTCCTCGTGGGCCCGATCGACGATCACATGGCCAACGTGGTGGTGGCGCAGTTGCTGTTCCTGGAATCGGAAAACCCGGAAAAGGACATCAACATCTACATCAACTCGCCGGGTGGCGTGGTCACCGCCGGCATGGCGATCTACGACACCATGCAGTACATCAAGCCGAATGTGAGCACCACCTGCATCGGCCAGGCCGCCTCGATGGGCGCCCTGCTGCTGGCCGCGGGCGAAGCCGGCAAGCGCTATGCGCTGCCGAACTCGCGCGTGATGATCCACCAGCCGCTGGGCGGCTACCAGGGCCAGGCCACCGATATCGACATCCACGCGCGTGAGATCCTGACCCTGCGTTCGCGCCTGAACGAGGTGCTGGCCAAGCACACCGGCCAGTCGCTGGAGACGATCGCCCGCGATACCGAGCGCGACAACTTCAAGAGTGCCTTTGAGGCCCAGGCCTATGGTCTGGTCGACCAGGTGCTGGAGCGTCGTCCGGATGAGTCGATCCAGGCCGGTTGACCGGCCTTCACGGGGCCATGGAGGCCTCGTTCCTGCAGGGTCGGGCGGGACTGGTGTCCCCTCGGCCCTGTGCTATTCTCGAATCGAACCCCCGTTCAGCGGGTGGGGCAACTGGGTAAGCGAAGCATGAGCGAAGACCGCCAAGGTCGTTCCACGGACACCGGCAAGATCCTCTACTGCTCTTTCTGCGGCAAGAGCCAGCATGAAGTGCGCAAGCTGATTGCGGGTCCGAGCGTGTTCATCTGCGATGAATGCGTGGAGCTGTGCAACGACATCATCCGTGAGGAGCTTGAGGAAAAGGCGCAGTCGGCGCGCAGTTCGCTGCCCAAGCCGCGCGAGATCCTCGAGGTTCTCGACCAGTACGTGATCGGCCAGAACCGCGCCAAGCGCACCCTGGCCGTGGCCGTGTACAACCACTACAAGCGCATTGAGAGCCGGCAGAAGAACGACGACGTCGAACTGGCGAAGTCGAACATCCTGCTGGTCGGCCCGACCGGTTCGGGCAAGACCCTGCTGGCCGAGACCCTGGCCCGCCTGCTCAACGTGCCGTTCACCATGGCCGACGCCACCACGCTGACCGAAGCCGGTTACGTGGGCGAGGACGTGGAGAACATCATCCAGAAGCTGCTGCAGAAGTGCGACTACGACGTCGAGAAGGCGCAGCAGGGCATCGTCTACATCGATGAGATCGACAAGATTTCGCGTAAGAGCGAGAACCCGTCGATCACCCGCGATGTGTCCGGCGAAGGCGTGCAGCAGGCGCTGCTGAAGCTGATCGAAGGCACCGTGGCCAGCGTGCCGCCGCAGGGCGGCCGCAAGCACCCGCAGCAGGAATTCCTGCAGGTGGACACCAAGAACATCCTGTTCATCTGCGGCGGCGCGTTCGCCGGGCTGGACAAGGTGATCCAGGCCCGTTCCACCGACGTGGGCAGCATCGGCTTCGGTGCCAAGGTCAAGAGCAGCGAGCGCAAGCAGGAAGTGGGCAAGGTGCTGGCCGAAGTCGAGCCGGAAGACCTGATCAAGTTCGGCCTGATTCCCGAGTTCGTCGGCCGCCTGCCGGTGGTGGCGACCCTGGAGGAGCTGGACGAGCCGGCCCTGATCAAGATCCTGACCGAGCCGAAGAACGCCATCACCAAGCAGTTCAAGAAGCTGTTCGAGATGGAGAACGTCGAGCTGGAGTTCCGTCCGGACGCGCTGTCGGCCATTGCCCGCAAGGCGCTCAAGCGCAAGACCGGTGCCCGTGGTCTGCGCACCATCGTCGAATCGGTCCTGCTGGACACCATGTACGACCTGCCGTCGCAGGAAAACGTCAGCAAGGTGGTGGTGGACGAGTCGGTGATCGAGCACAAGTCCGAGCCGTACCTGATCTACCAGACCCCGGCGGCCCCTGAACAGAAGGCCGCAGGCGCCGAGTGATCCTTCCAGGTTGTTGATTGGAAAGGATTTTCAACGAACGCCTTGCATCTGAAAGCCGATGGCCCCATAACGGGGCCATCGGCTTTTTTGTCTCCGGAAGATGCCCTCCCGGAGGCGGTTTTCCCCTTCCCTGGAGCCCCCATGGCCCGTTCCCCAAGTGAAACCCTCGACCTGCCGGTCCTGCCGCTGCGCGACGTAGTGGTGTTCCCGCACATGGTCATCCCGCTGTTCGTCGGCCGTGACAAGTCCATGCACGCGCTCGAACAGGCAATGGAATCGGACAAGCGCATCCTGCTGCTGGCGCAGAAGTCGGCCGAGACCGACGACCCGCATGCGGCCGACCTCTACCAGGTCGGTACGCTGGCGCAGGTGCTGCAGCTGCTGAAGCTGCCCGACGGCACCATCAAGGTGCTGGTCGAAGGCCTGTCGCGCGTGCAGGTCACCCACGTCGACGAGCGCAACGGCTCGCTGCACGGCCAGGCGGTGGAGATCGACGCCGTTGACGGTCGCGAGGCGCGCGAGGTCGAAGCGATCGCCCGCTCGCTGATGTCGCTGTTCGAGCAGTACGTGAAGACCAACCGCAAGCTGCCGCCGGAACTGCTGCAGACGCTGTCGGGCATCGATGAGCCGGCGCGCCTGGCCGATACCATCGCCGCCCACATCAGCGTGCGCCTGGCCGACAAGCAGCGCCTGCTGGAAACGCTGGCGGTGAGCGACCGCCTGGAGATGCTGGTCGGCCTGGTCGATGGCGAGATCGACGTGCAGCAGATGGAAAAGCGCATCCGCGGCCGCGTGAAGTCGCAGATGGAGAAGAGCCAGCGCGAGTACTACCTCAACGAACAGATGAAGGCCATCCAGAAGGAACTGGGTGACCTGGATGATGCGCCGGGCGAGCTGGAAGAGCTGGCGCGCAAGATCGCCGAGGCCGGCATGCCCAAGGCCGTGGAAGCCAAGGCGCGCAACGAACTGAACAAGCTCAAGCAGATGTCGCCGATGTCGGCCGAAGCGGCGGTCGTGCGCAACTACCTGGAGTGGCTGCTGGGCGTGCCGTGGAAGAAGCGCAGCAAGGTGCGCAAGGACCTCAAGGCTGCGCAGGACACCCTGGACGCCGATCACTACGGGCTGGAGAAGGTCAAGGAACGCATCCTGGAATACCTGGCGGTGCAGTCGCGGGTGAAGCAGATGAAGGGCCCGATCCTGTGCCTGGTCGGGCCGCCGGGCGTAGGCAAGACCTCGCTGGGCCAGTCCATCGCCAAGGCCACCAACCGCAAGTTCGTGCGCATGTCGCTGGGCGGCGTGCGCGACGAGGCCGAGATCCGTGGCCACCGTCGCACCTACGTCGGTTCGATGCCGGGCCGCATCGTGCAGAACCTCAACAAGGTCGGCAGCAAGAACCCGCTGTTCGTGCTCGATGAGATCGACAAGATGTCGATGGACTTCCGTGGTGATCCGTCCTCGGCGCTGCTGGAAGTGCTCGATCCGGAGCAGAACAACGCGTTCAACGACCACTACCTGGAAGTGGACCTGGACCTGTCCGAAGTGATGTTCGTGGCCACCTCGAACTCGCTCAACATTCCGGGCCCGCTGCTGGACCGCATGGAAGTGATCCGCATCCCCGGCTACACCGAGGATGAGAAGCTCAACATCGCCACCCGCTACCTGGTTCCGAAGCAGATCAAGGCCAACGGCCTGCAGCCGGAAGAGCTGGAGATCGGCAGCGATGCCATCCAGGACATCGTGCGCTACTACACGCGCGAATCGGGTGTGCGCAACCTGGAGCGTGAGATCGCCAAGATCTGCCGCAAGGTGGTGAAGGAGATCGCGCTGGCCGGCCCGCAGCCGGCGGCAAAGGCGAAGAAGGGCGCCAAGAAGAAGGCGCTGGTGAGCGTGTCCGGCAAGAACCTGGACAAGTACCTGGGCGTGCGTCGCTTCGACTTCGGCCGTGCCGAGGAAGAGAATGAGATCGGCCTGGTCACCGGTCTGGCCTGGACCGAAGTGGGCGGCGACCTGCTGCAGATCGAATCGACGCTGGTGCCGGGCAAGGGCCAGCTGATCCTGACCGGCCAGCTCGGCAACGTGATGAAGGAATCGGCGTCGGCGGCGTTGTCGGTGGTGCGTTCGCGCGCGGTCGGCTTCGGTATCGATCCGGAGTTCCTGCAGAAGCACGACGTGCACCTGCACGTGCCCGATGGTGCCACGCCGAAGGATGGCCCGAGTGCCGGTGCGGCGATGGTCACCTCGCTGGTGTCGATGCTGACCAGGGTGCCGGTGCGTGCCGACGTGGCGATGACCGGCGAGATCACGCTGCGCGGTCGCGTCACCGCCATCGGCGGGCTGAAGGAGAAGCTGCTGGCGGCGCTGCGCGGCGGCATCCGCACGGTCATCATTCCGGAGGAGAACCGCAAGGATCTGGCGGACATCCCGGCCAACGTCACCCGCGATCTGAAGATCGTGCCGGTGAAGTACATCGAAGAGGTGCTGGATCTGGCATTGGAGCGTCCGCTGGCGCCCAAGAAGGCGCGCAAGAGTGCGCAGCGCGTCACTGTGCGCAGCAAGGCCAAACCGAGTGGAAGCGCGCGCGTCAAGCATTGACGCGCGCTGTCCAACGGCCCGAAACCCGCGTCGTTGCTGGCTTTCCAGCTTGCGTGGGGGTAGGGCCGCTGGTATAAAAGCAGCACTCGCGAATGAGTGATCGCTGTCAGCGATGACTGAATCGGCGAACCGTTTCCACATGGCGGCCGCATGCAGAACGCGTGCGGTTGCTTCCCTGTCGAATAAGCGGAACCCACCGCCAAAGGAGTTGTAGAGAATGAACAAGACCGAATTGATCGATGCCGTTGCTGAAGCTGCCGACCTGACCAAGGCCGAGTCCAGCCGCGCTGTCGATGCCGTCGTTGCTGCCGTCACCAAGGCGCTGAAGGACGGCGATGCGGTCACCCTGGTTGGCTTCGGTACCTTCCAGGTCCGCGACCGTGCTGCCCGCACCGGCCGCAACCCGAAGACCGGCGACACCATCAAGATCGCTGCTTCGAAGAATCCGTCGTTCAAGGCTGGTAAGGCCCTGAAGGATGCTGTAAACTAAGCGGCTCGCTGGGGTGCTTAGCTCAGCGGTAGAGCGTCTCCTTTACACGGAGAGGGTCGGGGGTTCGAAACCCTCAGCACCCACCACAGCACCGCGGTAAAAGTTTGAGTGTGGAGCGGTAGTTCAGCTGGTTAGAATGCTGGCCTGTCACGCCGGAGGTCGCGGGTTCGAGTCCCGTCCGCTCCGCCATTCAACGAGGCCTCCGGCCAAAAGCTGGAGGCTTTGTTTTCTCCCCGGTCCAGGCCGACAGAAAACAAAAGCAGCAACAACGCGGAGCGGTAGTTCAGCTGGTTAGAATGCTGGCCTGTCACGCCGGAGGTCGCGGGTTCGAGTCCCGTCCGCTCCGCCACTACATCGAGGCCCCCGGTTCAACGCTGGGGGCCTTGTCTTCTCCCCGGAAGGTTCGGGAGGAAGGCGAAAAGGTTTTTGCAAGAACGGAGCGGTAGTTCAGCTGGTTAGAATGCTGGCCTGTCACGCCGGAGGTCGCGGGTTCGAGTCCCGTCCGCTCCGCCATTGCAGAATTCTTAAGTCCCTGTGAAAAAACTTTGAAAAAAGTGTTCGCCGGGCTGGGTTTCCAGGGAGTCTTCGGATATACTGGGCGCCTGCAAAGTTTCAGCGCGGAGCGGTAGTTCAGCTGGTTAGAATGCTGGCCTGTCACGCCGGAGGTCGCGGGTTCGAGTCCCGTCCGCTCCGCCAACTCTAAAAGCCCTCGGCGCAAGCCGGGGGCTTTTTCTTTGTGTCGTTGCGAAGCGGTGCGCAGCCCACGCCGGTGCTGCTTTTGGTCCCTGCCACGAAGCGGGTTACACTGCCGGGCTCGCCAATCAGGCCTTGTGATTCCTCACCATGCTGCAGAAACTCCGCGACAAGACCTCAGGCTGGATCGTCACCGTGATCCTGGGGCTGCTGATGATTCCGTTCCTGTTCGTGATCGACAACAGCTACCTCGGTGGCGTTGGCGCACAGAACGTGGCCAAGGTTTCCGCGCCGCCGACCTGGTGGCGTTCGGCACCGTCGTGGTGGCCGGTGCGCATGCTGTGGCAGCACCATGAGATCAGTGCGCAGGATTTCCGTACCCGCTTCGAGCAGGAGCGCATGCGTGAGCGCCAGCAGCAGGGCGAGAACTTCGACCCACGCGCGTTCGAAAGCACCCAGAACAAGCTGGCCGTACTCGACCAGCTGATCGACGAGCAGGTGGTGCGCCTGGTCGGCGAGCAGGCCGGCGTGGTGATCGGTGATGGCGCGGTGCGCGAGTACATCGCCACGATGCCGGCCTTCCTCGATGCGAACGGCAAGTTCAACGAGAACAACTACCGTCTGGCGCTGGCCGGCGGCAATCCGCCGCGTACGCCGACCCAGTTCCAGGAACTGGTGCGCGAGAGCCTGCAGCAGTCGGTGATCCCGGCCGGCCTGCAGAACTCCGGCTTTGTCACCCAGGCCGAAACCGAGCGCCTGCTGAAGCTGCTGGGCGAGACCCGCGACGTTGAACTGGCCGCGCTGCCGGAAGTGCCGGCCGATACCGCGCCGGTCACCGATGCACAGATCAAGCAGTGGTACGACAGCCACGGCAAGGATTTCCGCCAGGCCGAAACCGTCTCGCTGGAGTATGTCGAGATCAACGGTGGCAATCTGCCGGCGCCGACCCCGGCCGATGAAGCAACCCTGCGCAAGCGCTATGAGGAAGAGAAGGCGAAGTTCACCTCGCCCGAGCAGCGCCAGGCCTCGCACATCCTGATCACTGGTGACGGTGCCGAAGCCAAGGCCAACAAGCTGGCGGCCGAAGCCAAGGCCGCCGGTGCCGACTTCGCTGCATTGGCCAAGGCCAATTCGGAAGATCCGGGTTCGAAGGCGCAGGGCGGTGACCTGGGCTGGGTCGAGCGTGGCGCGATGGTCAAGCCGTTCGAGGACGCCCTGTTCGCGGCCAAGGCGGGCGAGGTGATCGGCCCGGTCAAGACCGATTTCGGCTACCACATCATCAAGGTGGCCGCGGTGCGTGGCGGCCAGGGCAAGTCGTTCGAGGAAGTGCGTGACACGCTGGCCGCCGAGCAGCTCAAGGCCGATGGCGAACGTGGCTTCAACGATCTGGCCGGCCGTCTGGTCGATGCCATCAACAAGAGCCCGAGCGATCTGGCAGCGGCGGCCAAGGAAGTGAACCTGCCGCTGCAGACCCTGGGGCCGATCACCCGTGCCACCGCCAGCGGTATTGCCGCCGATCCGGCCGTGCTGCGTGCTGCGTTCTCCGACGTGCTGGTGCAGGACGGTACCGCCAGCGATCCGATCGCCCTGGGCGGCGCCACCAACCACAGTGTGGTGATCCGCGTGGCCGCGCACACCCCGGAACAGGCGCTGCCGCTGGACAAGGCGCGTGAGCAGGTGATCGCCGCGATCCGTGCCGACCGCCAGCGCCAGGCCAGCGACAAGGCCGCTGATGCCATTCTGGCAAAACTGAAGGGTGGGGCCACCCTGCAGTCGCTGGCGGCCAGCGAGAAGCTGCAGCTGAGCCCGATGCCGGGCCTGCCGCGCAGCCAGCCGGTGCCGACCCCGGAAATCAACCGCGCGATCTTCAGTGCGCCGGTGCCGGCCGAAGGCAAGCCGAGCTACGGCAAGGTGGATGTCAACGGCCACGCGCTGCTGTTTGCGGTGAACAAGGTCAACCCGGGCGACATCAAGGAAGTGACTGCCGAGCAGCAGAAGCAGCTGAAGGACCAGCTGAGCCAGATCGACGGCATGGCCGCTGCGAAGGGCTACATCGAGACGATGCGCAAGAAGTTCGTGATCCAGACCACCGAAGCGAACCTGTAAGCGCTACGCCATCGGTGAGCGGAAAAGGCCCGGCATTGCCGGGCCTTTTTTGTGGGTGTGCGTAAGCGCGGAGCTTGCTCGGCCACGTCTTGTAGAGTCGAGCTTGCTCGACTGGATACACAGAAGCAGTCGAGCAAGCTCGACTCTACGGGAAGCGCGGTCGAGCAAGCTCGACTCTACGGGAAGCGCGGTCGAGCAAGCTCGACGCTGCGAGGTGTGTTTCGAGGGCAAGAAAAAGCCGAGCGTGGGCTCGGCTCTACAGAGAGTGCCTGGCGGGCGCGTCAATCTTCGACGCGCAGCACCGCGCCCGGCTTCAGCACGCTGCTGCCGCTCAGGCCGTTCAGCGACAGCAGGGCCTTCACCGGCATGCCGTAGCGGCGTGCGATGGTCCAGGCCGACTCACCATCGCGGACGGTGTGGCGGCGGCTGCGCGGACGATCGGCGATCGCGGCAACGGTCTTGGCGACCTGCGGCGTGGGCGCTGCGGCAGCCACCGGTGCGGCGCTGGCGACCAGCGCGGTCGCCGTCTCGGTCACCGTCGCATTGGCGGCCGAGACCGGCGCCAGCACGCGGGTGGTGCCCGAGGCGCGGCCACCGCCGGCCAGGGCCGGATTGAGGCGGGTGATGCGGGCCGGATCCAGGGCGCGCTGTGCGGCCCACTGCTGCACGCTGGTACCGGCCGGCAGGGTGTGGTCCTTCAGTACCGGTACGGTGCGGTCCAGCGAGGCCATCACGCCCGGCTGGTCTTCCACGTCTTCCAGCACGCAGGCCAGGGCATGCAGCTTCTCGACGTAGGCATAGGTGACCGGCGACAGGCCGGGCAGGGCGGACGGCTTGGCGTTCTGCGCGTTCATGCCGGCCTTGCGCAGCGATTGCAGCACGCGGTACTCACCGGCGTTGTAGGCCATCGTGGCCAGGCGCCAGTCGCCACCGAACATGCCGTGCAGGGTCTTCAGGTAACGCACCGCAGCCTGGGTCGAATCCACCGCCGACAAGCGGCCATCGTAGCCGTTGCTCATCGGTACGCGGTGGTTGCGTGCGGTGGTGGCAATGAACTGCCACAGGCCGGTGGGGCCGCTGCCGTTGCGGGCGTTCGGCCGGTAGCCGCTTTCCACGAACGGGATCAGGGCGAACTCGGTGGGCAGGCTGGCCTTGCGCAGCTCTTCGACCACATAGCCGAACAACACCAGGGCATCGTCATCCTGGTTGGCCAGGCGCGAGGGCGCGTGAGCGAACTGTTTCTGCCAGCGCGGGCTGGTGGCCTCGGCGTCGCAGCTGGGCTCGGCCAGGCCGTCGCGGAAGCTGGTGAAGATCTCCTGGCCGTTGCGTACCGAGGGTGCCGGCAACGCTGCCGGATCCAGCGGCAGGGCCGCTGCGGCGGTCAGGTTCTGGCTGATGCCGGCGCCCAGCGACTGCGCGCCCGCGTTCCCGGCCAACCCCAGGGCAAGCCCCAGGGCCAGCGTCAGACTTCGGCGCATCATGCGCGGAAGCCGTCTTTCCAGTGCCGGAGACCGGCCATCACGTCGACGTCGTCCACGACGTCACGGCCCAGGTGTGCCGACACCGACGCACGGATCGGTGCGGTGTGCACACGCAGGAAGGGATTGCAGTCCAATTCGTTGGCCAGGGTTACCGGCAGGGTGGAACGGTCATCGCGGCGCATGGCCAAAGCCTCCTCTTGGCGCTGCCACAGGGCAGCGTTGGCGGGGTCGACATGCCGCGCGAAGACGGCATTTGACACGGTGTACTCGTGGGCGCAACAAAGCAGCAGTTGCGCGGGCAAGGCGCCCAGCTTGCGCATCGATGCCAGCAGCTGGGACGGCGTACCTTCGAACAGGCGTCCACAGCCCAGGCTGAACAACGAATCTCCGCTGAAAAGATGTTCAGCAGTGTGAAACGCGATGTGGCTGCGGGTATGCCCGGGCACGGATAGTACGTGGAACATCTGCCCCAGTGCCTGAACGCGTTCACCTTCGCCGACCCGCTCGGTCGCGCTCGCGATGCGTTCTTCCACGGGAGCCACCACCCGCACGCCGGGAAAACGGGCCTGCAACGCGGGCACGCCGCCGATGTGATCGTCGTGGTGGTGGGTGAGCAGGATCGTGTCCACGCGCAGGCCCTGATCGGCCAGTGCGAGCACCGGGGCAGCATCGCCAGGGTCGACGACCACGGCCGCGCCGTCGTCGCCGACCAGTGTCCAGATGTAGTTGTCCGCAAATGCGGGCAGGGCAGTCAGTCGCATAGAATTGGACCATGCCCGCGCTGCAGAGCACCCGTCAAGCGAGCCAGACCCCGTGGTTCGACAGCGAACCGGCGGCGGCCCTGCGCGTTCTGGAACGACAGTTGCTGCTGCCGCAGCTGTCAGCGCTGCCCACGCAGCCCTGGTTGTGGATCGCGCCGAGTGCGGCCTGGCTGGGCGACGCAGCACTGGGCGGGCGCGGCCTGCGCCTGTATCGGCAGGGGGCGGCTATGCCGGCGATACCCGTTGCGCGCTGCCGTTGCCGCTGGCCAACGAGAGCGTCAATGCCATCGTGCTGCAGCATGTCACCGCCGCCGATGCGGACCGGCTGCTGGACGAGTGCGAACGCGTGCTGATGCCGGGTGGGCACCTGTGGTTGAGCAGCCTCAATCCGTTCAGCCCCTACCGCACGCGCTGGCGCCAGCATGGACTGGTGGTGCGCACGCCGCAGCGGATCCGCCTGCTGCTCGGCCGTCATGGCCTGGAGTGCGACGATATGCGTTACCTCGGCCCGCTCTGGCGCGGCGCCGGCAGCCGCCGACCCGATGGCTGGGCGCCGCTGCGCGCCGCTTGCCTGTTCCATGCGGAAAAACGCACGCTGGCCCTGCCCGGGCCGAAACCGTTGCCGGTGCGCTGGCACGGCACCGTTGCTACCTGATCCTGGAGTTGTATTGAAAACCATTGAAATCCACACCGACGGTTCCTGCCTTGGAAATCCCGGCCCGGGCGGCTGGGCTGCGTTGCTGCGTTACAAGGGCCATGAGCGCGAACTGAGCGGCGGCGAAGCGCACACCACCAACAACCGGATGGAACTGATGGCGGCGATCTCCGGGTTGGAGACGCTGACCGAACCGTGCAACATCGTGCTCTACACTGATTCGCAGTATGTGCGGCAGGGCTTGACCCAGTGGATGCCCGGCTGGATCCGCAAGAACTGGAAGACCGCCGGCGGCGATCCGGTGAAGAACCGCGAGCTGTGGGAGCGCCTGCATGCGGCCACGCTGCGGCACCAGATCGACTGGCGCTGGGTGAAGGGCCACTCCGGTGACCCGGACAACGAACGGGTGGATACCCTGGCCCGCAACGCGGCGATCCAGATCCGCGATTCCAGCCCGGTAAACTGAGCCCATGCGTCAGATCATCCTCGATACCGAAACCACCGGCCTGGAATGGAAGAAGGGCAACCGCATCGTCGAAATCGGCTGCGTGGAGCTGTTCAAGCGCCGCCCGACCGGCAACAACTATCACCAGTACATCAAGCCGGACTGCGAGTTCGAACAGGGCGCGCAGGAAGTTACCGGGCTGACCCTGGAGTTCCTGGATGACAAGCCGGACTTCGCGCAGATCGCCGATGAGTTCCTGGCGTTCATCGATGGTGCCGAACTGATCATCCACAACGCGGCGTTCGACCTGGGCTTCCTCGACAACGAACTTTCGTTGCTCGGCCCGCAGTACGGGAAGATCACCGATCGCTGCACGGTGATCGATACCCTGGTGATGGCGCGCGAGCGCTTCCCGGGCCAGCGCAATTCGCTGGATGCGCTGTGCAAGCGGCTGGGCGTGGACAACTCGCACCGTGCGCTGCACGGCGGCCTGCTCGATGCGCAGATCCTGGGCGATGTCTACATCGCGCTGACCTCGGGCCAGGAAGAGATCGGCTTCGGCCTGGGGGATGACGAAGGCGGAGGTGCCGGTGCGGCGCTGCACGCGTTCGACACCAGCAAGCTGCTGCCGCGCCCGCGCGTAGTGGCTACGCCGTCGGAACTGGAAGCGCACACCGCGCGGCTGGAGCGACTGCGCAAGAAGGCCGGCCACGCCCTGTGGGATGGCCCGAAGGTGGAAGGGCCCGCCAGCGCGTAATGCATCGAGGTAGTGCCGGCCGCTGGCCGGCATCTGCGTGATACGAGGTTTTCCGATGAGCCGGCCAGCGGCCGGCACTACCGTGCGTCAGTGGCAGCGCACCAGGATCACGCTGATGTTGTCGCGGCCGCCGCCATCGAGTGCGGCGGCCACCAGGGTGTCCACGCATTCCTGCGCGCTGGCATCGTCGAAGGCCAGGGTGCGCGCGATGCCACGGTCATCCACCTCTTCGGTGAGGCCGTCGCTGCACAGCAGCAGCTGCATGCCCGGGCGCAGCTCACCGCTGGTGGTGGCCACATTCAGATGCGCCGGATCGGTCACACCCAGTGCCTGGGTGACCACGTTGCGGTGCGGATGCGCACGCGCCTGTTCGGCGGTCAGGTTGCCCTGCGCGACCAGCTCCTGCACCACGCTGTGGTCCTGGCTGAGCTGGGCCAGCTGGCCGTCGCGCCACAGGTAGGCACGGCTGTCGCCAACCCA
Source organism: Stenotrophomonas sp. GSD10 (assembly GCF_056172695.1). Lineage (NCBI taxonomy): Bacteria > Pseudomonadati > Pseudomonadota > Gammaproteobacteria > Lysobacterales > Lysobacteraceae > Stenotrophomonas > Stenotrophomonas sp. GSD10. The sequence continues at coordinate 597,126 of NZ_JAOCMC010000002.1, forward strand.
GGCCACTTCATAACGATTGCCCTGCACGCGTGCGGCGACCACGGTGGTGCCCATCGGCAGCGTGTCATTGCGCCGGCGCGAGGTGCGGATGATCTCTTCATCGGCGGTGCGGATGGCCTGCACGAGCGGTGCACCGCGCCGCACTTCGCGGACGATGGTCTCGCGAGCCAATGCGCTGGCCACTTCGCCGCAGGCGTGACCGCCCATGCCGTCGGCCACCAGCCACAGGGCCAGCTCGCTGTCACCGTAGTAGGTGTCCTCGTTGAGCTCGCGGCGCAGGCCGGGGTGGGTGAGGTGTCCGAATTCAATCATGGTGGGTCGTGGGCGGGGTGTTGCGGGGGAGACAGGCATCATCGGGGGCCGCCGGCATCCGGCAAGGCATGCGCCGAGGAAATTTTCACTTCATTGGCTGGAATGACTTGTCGCCAGCCTCACTTCCTCGTATGATGCGCGTCCCCGGTCCGCCGGGGACCACCCGGAGAGGTGGCAGAGTGGTTGAATGTACCTGACTCGAAATCAGGCAGGCGTTTATAGCGCCTCGGGGGTTCGAATCCCCCCTCTCCGCCAGATTAAAGAAAAAGGGCTGCCGAAAGGCAGCCCTTTTTCTTTATCTGGCGCGGGACGCGCCGCCCCTGTCGGGGCAGCCCCTCAACAGAGGGGCTTGTTGCTCCAGATGCATCAGTAGATCCACGCCATGCGTGGATGCTGTCCTGCCGGGCTGGACCATCCACGCATGGAGTGGATCCCCCATCCCTTCGCGGGCCGCGGGTTAAACTGCCTGCATCACTTGCTGGAGCTTTCCCCATGACCGCTGAAATCCTCGTTCCCGTTTCTTTCGGCGAGCTGCTGGACAAGATCTCGATCCTGCAGATCAAGTCCGAGCGCATCAGTGACGAGGGCAAGCTGGCCAACGTGCGCAAGGAGCTGTCGGCGCTTGACCAGACCTGGATGGCGCACCCGGCGGCGGTGAAGGACATCGCCCGGCTGCGTGCCGAGCTGAAGACGGTCAACGAGCAGCTGTGGGACATCGAGGACGATATCCGCCTGAAGGAAAAGGCGCAGGCGTTCGACCAGGGCTTCATCGATCTGGCGCGCAGCGTCTACCTGCGCAATGACGAGCGCGCACGGATCAAGAAGGCGATCAACCTGGCGCTGGGTTCGGCCTATGTGGAAGAGAAGTCCTACCAGGATTACGCGCAGCGCGGGTGAGGTAGACCCGCCGGGCGTGGCCCGGCGCTACCGATGATCCATCGACTCAGGTGAGGTGGTCCGCCACGTAGCGTTCGAAGGCGGCGATACCGTCTTCGACGGTGATCAGTTCCATGACCTCGTCGAACTCGATCTTGGTGCCCCATTTCAGGTCGGCCGCCTGCTTGCCGAGGTACTTGCGCGCAGCATCGTCATAGCGGTCCACGCAGTAGCGGCGGTCCGAGTAGGGGCCGCTGCGGTGCGGGTTGCTGGCCGCATGCAGGCCTAGCACCTTGGTGCCCATCGCGTTGGCGATATGCATCGGGCCCGAGTCCGGGGTCATCACCAGGTTGGCGCGGGCCAGCAGGGCGGGCAGCTGCTTGAGCGTGTCCTTGCCGACCAGATCCAGTGCCGGTACAGGCAGCTGCGCCTGGATGGCATCGGCCATGCTGCGCTCCAGTTCGCTGCGGCCACCGCACAGCACGACCTGCCAGCCGCGCTGTGCGGCATGGTTGGCCACGGCGGCATAGCGGTCGGCGTACCAGTTGCGGCGCACGTGGCTGGAACACGGCGAAATCATCAGCACCGGGCGGCCGTCGTCCTGCCACTGCGCGGCAGCCCACTCATGCGCGGACGGTGGCACCGCCAGATCCCAGCTGACCTCGGTCTGGCGCAGCCCCAGCGGCTCGCAGAAGCTGCCGATCGCATCCAGTACGTGGATGCCCGGGCGGTCGGCGATGCGTTCGTTGATGAAGAGCCCGTGCAGGTCCTTGGAGCGGCTGCGGTCGTAGCCGATGCGGCGCTCGGCCGGAATGAAGGCCGACAGCAGATTGGCGCGGAACGCGACCTGCATCTGCAGCAGCGCTTCGAAACGCCCGGGTGGCAGCTGCTTGCGCAGCTCCTTGACGCCGGCCATGCCGCTCTTCTTGTCGTAGGCATGGAAGGTGACGCCCGGCAGGCCATCCAGCAGCTTGTGGCCGGCCTTGTCGATGATCCAGTGGATCGGCGTATCCGGGCGCGCGGCCTGCAGGGTGCGCACCAGGGGCACCACGTGGGTGACATCGCCGAGTGCGGACAGGCGCAGGAGGCACAAGGAAGAGGACGCTGATGCCATGTGTTGTTAGACTCAATGAAATGGTCGCATTCGACGCCAATGAAGCGCTGACGCCATGCCGCGAGGGTCGCGGCATCGGGGCCATTCTGTTCGACCGCGAGCGGCTGCGGCAAGCCGAGATCGGCCTGTTCTCGCCGCAGCACTGGGGCAGCAGGGCCCGGCCGGTGGGCGAGGGTGGCCGTGGCAGTGCCTGGTTCGTCGATGCGCCGTTCGGCGCCAGCGTGCTGCGGCACTACCTGCGGGGCGGCCTGGCCGCCAAGCTCAGCCATGACCAGTACCTGTGGCGCGGCTCGGACCGGACCCGCAGCTTCGCCGAATTCCGGTTGATGCGTGCGCTGCGCGAGAAGAAGCTGCCCGTGCCCCGGCCGATCGCCGCGTTCTACATGCGCGAGGGCCTGCGCTACCGGGCCGCGATCCTGATGGAGCGGATCGAGGGCGTGCGCTCGCTGGCCGATCGTGCACTGGTGGCCGGTCGCGGCGCGCCGTGGGAGGAGGCCGGTCGGCTGATCGCCCGCTTCCATCGTGCCGGGCTGGACCATGCCGACCTCAACGCGCACAACATCCTGTTCGATGGCAACGGCCACGGCTGGCTGATCGACTTCGACCGTGGCGTCATCCGCATTCCCGCCACCGCCTGGCGCGAACGCAATCTCAAGCGCCTGCTGCGCTCGCTGATCAAGCTGCGCGGTGAACGCAGCGTGGAAGACGTGCAGAAGGACTACGCGCGGCTGCGCCGCGCCTATGACATGGCCTGGAACCGGGGCACCTGATGGACTGGTCGTTGCGTTTCCTCGGCGTCGGCAATGCATCGGCGGTCGAGCTGGGGTCGCCGATGTCGGTGATCGAGCGCGAGGGCCGGCCGTGGCTGACCATCGACTGCGGCGGTGAAGGTCTGACCGCGTTCAAGGCGCACTACGGGCACATGCCGCAGGCGCTGTTCGTGACCCATGTGCATCTGGACCACGTGGCCGGCTTCGAGCGGCTGTTCGTCGATACCTTCTTCAATGCGCACCGGCGCGGCAAGGTGCGCCTGTACGTGCCGGCCACGGTGGTGCCGCTGCTGCACAAGCGCATCGGTGACTACCCGAACGTGCTGGCCGAGGGCGGTGCCAACTTCTGGGACGCGTTCCAGCTGATCGCGGTGGGCGATGCGTTCTGGCACGAGGGGTGCGCCTGGAGGTGTTCCCGGTGCGCCACCACTGGCCGGAGACGGCCTATGGCCTGCGCCTGCAGGGCGCGCTGACCTGGAGCGGCGATACCCGGCCGATTCCGGAGATGCTGGCCCGCTTCGCCAGCGACAACGAACTGATCGCCCACGACTGCGGCCTGCACGGCAACCCGTCGCACACCGGCGTGGATGACCTGGAGCGCGAGTACAGCGCTGAACTGCAGGCGCGGATGATGCTGTACCACTACGCCAGCGTGGCCGATGGTGCGGCGCTGGCCGCGCGCGGGCACCGCGTGGCGCAGCCGGGGCAGTGCGTGCCGCTGGCCAGCCCGACGGCGCCGCACGTGCTGGTGCAGGATCCGCCGTGAGCGGCTCCGGCCAGCCCGCCGACGCGGCGCTGGCCGCCGAACTTGAGGCATTGGAACGTGCGCTGCACGCACCGCAGGTGCGAGGTGATCGTGCGCGGCTGTCGGAACTGCTGGATGAGGATTTCAGCGAAATCGGCAGTTCCGGGCAGTGCTATGGCCGTGCGGCCGCGCTGGCGGAAATCCCGTTGGAGCGGGCGCAGGTACTCATCGAGTCGGACCAGTACGCGGTCTCGCTGCTGACGCGGGACCTGGCTCAGGTGCGTTATCGCAGCCGCTACCACCTCGATGGCCAGCCGCAGGGCTGGGTACTGCGCAGTTCGCTGTGGCGCAGGCAGGCGCAGGGGTGGAGGGTGGTGTTCCACCAGGGGACGCCGCAGGCACGGTAGCGCCGGGCCATGCCCGGCGAGGGGCGCCAACCAAGGTTGGCAGCTACCCGGGCCGGGCGTCGCCGGAAAAGGCGATGGCCCCGCCGGCTGGCCTCGGCGCCCGCGTCGATCGATACCGTTGCTGCCTTCCGGCCCTGGCGGGGTTTTCGACCTAGCGTCGCGAGGGGCCGACGGGGCCACCATAGAGACGTTGGCCGCCCGGTGGGCGGCCAGTTCACGGATCAGGGGAAGCAGCGCGGGTTGCGCCGGAGACCACAGCCGGACTGCGCATCGGCTGGCCGATGGCAGACGCGCATTCTACCGCACGCGCACGCACCGGCGCCAGCTTCACGCACTGAATCGGCTGTAACCCGTTCCCGGCCAGGCCGGCCGCGGGGTTCCCCGTTGCTAGAATGCCGGCCAGGAGGAACGACCTCCCCCACATCGGGAATCAAAGACCAGGACGGCCTGGCCCTACCAAGAGGAGGGCCGTCATGGCCTGGATCTATCTGTTGTTCGCCGGCCTGCTGGAAATCGTCTGGGCCGTGTCCATGAAGCAGTCCGAAGGCTTCAGCAAGCTCACCCCCACCGTGGTGACCATCATCGGCATGATCGCCAGCTTCTGGCTGTTGGCGGTGGCCATGCGCAGCCTGCCGCTGGGGACCGCCTACACGATCTGGACCGGCATTGGTGCGGTCGGCGCATTCGTGGTCGGCATCGTGTTCCTCGGCGAACAGGTCAGCCCGATGCGGATTGGTGCGGCGGTGCTTATCGTTTCCGGCCTGGTCCTGATGAAACTCTCCAGCAGCTGAGGGTTTATCCCGGCCGGATTATGCAGGGCAGGGTCTGCCTGCTGTGAATATGCAATGTGCATTTTCGGCAAAATAGATTTACCCGCCCGTTTTATTTGACGCGCGTCATGAAATTTCGTTGAGTGATTCACGCGGCACTGGCGGCATCCGTCGCACAGTGCCGCCATTCGTCGCGCGGAATCGGGGAGTTTCCGTGCCGATGGATACGCTGGAGCGCCGCTCTCGATGCGCGCCCGCGTGAAGATGTGAAGATTTTCCGAAGTTAATGCGCCAGGCCTTGTTTCCGCAGCGGGAACCGGGATGGGCCGCATCGTCTTCAAAAAACCTGCCCGCAGTGCCATCCGGTCTTTTCATGGAGATTTACCGATGAACCGCATTTACCGTCTGGTTTTCAATCGCGCCCTCGGCGTAATGCAGGTTGCATCGGAGGTTGCCCAGAATCCGGGTGGAAGCGCAGTTGCCAGCGGGCGGCCACCGCGCCTGCGGGCGCATCAGCTGGCGATGGCGTTGGCCGCCACGCTGGCCAGTGGTTCGGCGTTCGCTGCGTGCACGGGAACTACAACGGTCAATTGCGATGGCGCAACCAACCTCGTCAACTACGCCAATGGCACCAGCGGGCTGACCCTGAACATCGCCAGCGGTGCAGTGTTCAGCGTGCCACCGATCGTGGGTGGCAATGCGGTGACGCTGACCGGCAGCAACACCACCGTCAACAATGCCGGCACGATCGATCCGTTCCTGACCGGTGGGCTGAGCCTGGCCGCTGCCGGCCTGGTGGTCGGCAACAACACCGCCGGTGGCAGCACGATCACGGTCAACAACGAGACGGGTGGCCAGATCAAGGGCATCTTCAATATCGGCACGCTGCTCGGCTTCGGCGGCCAGGCGGTGACCGCGCAGAATGCTGCCGGTGGCACGACCACCCTGGTCAACGACGGTTCGATCGGAATGTCGCTGCTGGGCTTGGGCCAGGTGGCCGATGCGACCTCGGTGGTGACCTACGGCGGTGCACAGGCCAACGTGACCAACCGCGGCAGCATCACCGGCCGTGTCGGCCTGGGTGCTTCGGCCGGAAATACCTTCACCAATGCGGGTACGGTCAGCGGCAGCGTGCATCTGGGTGATTCCACCGGGGGCAATACCTTCACCGCCGTGGCCGGCTCCAGTGTCGCTGCGGGCGGTGGCCTGGCTGCAGCGGGCACGCTGGTGGGCGTGGCCGGGGTGAAGGTGGCGGCCGCCGGATTCGTCGACGCCGGCGCCGGTACCGGTGCGGCCAACAACACGCTGGTGCTGCAGGACAATGCCGGCAACAACGGACCGGCCACCAGCATCGGCTGGAGCAACTACGTCGGGTTCCAGAGGCTGACGGTCAACAGCGGCACCTGGAACCTGCAGGGACCGTGGTCGGGAACCGGCGCGATCACCCTCGGCGGCGGCCTGGTCAACTTCAACAGCAACACCTCGTTCGGCTCCGGGCTGTTCACCGTCAACGGCGGCACCATCGCTGCCAGCGGCGCAGGCCTGGCGCTGGGCAACACCTTCACCCTCAACAACACGTTGACCCTGGGCGGCACGCAGGGCTTTGCCTTGAATGGCGTGCTGTCCGGTGGCGGTGGCCTGACCATCAGCAACACGGGTGTGGTGACGCTGGGTGCTGCAAACCTGTTCGGCGGCGGCGTCAACCTCAATGCCGGCGGCCTGCTGCTGGGCAATGCCGGTGCGCTGGGCAGCGGCAACCTGACCGTCGGTGGCGCCGCCTCGCTCGATACCAGCGCCGGCTTCGTGCTGGGCAACAACCTGGTGATCAGCGGCAGCGGCTCGCTGAACCTGCTGGGCAACAATCCGTTGTCATTGAACGGCTCGATTTCCGGTGCCGGCAACCTGATCAAGAACGGTGCCGGCACGCTCACCTTGAACGGCGCCAATTCGCTGACCGGCAACTTCAGCCTTGCCGGGGCTCGCTTGCGCTAGGCGCGGGCGGCAGCCTGTCACCCACCGGTGCGATGACGCTGGGCGTTGGCACCACGCTGGACCTGACGGCAGCGGTCAACCAGACCATCGGCTCGCTGGCCGGCCTCGGCGGCGCGGTCAATCTGGGCAGCCACACGCTGACTTTGGGCGGGCTGGGCAACACCAGCTACAGCGGCACGTTCGGCGCGGGCACCGGTGGCCTGATCAAGCTGGGGACCGGCGTGCAGACGCTGTCGGGAGTCAACAATCTCAGCGGCGGTGTTGCGCTCAACGCCGGTGGCCTGGTGCTGGGCAACAACGCTGCACTCGGCAGCGGCGCGCTCAGTGTGGGGGCAACGTAAGTCTGGACGGAACCACCGCGCTGTCACTGACCAATGCGATCACGCTGGGCGCCGGTGGAACGCTGAACCTGCTGGGTAACCAGGCACTGACGCTCAACGGTGTGATCGGTGGCGTGGGTGGGCTGACCAAGAACGGCGCGGCAACGCTGACGCTCAATGGTGCCAATACGTTCGGTGGCGGGCTGGCGTTCAACGCCGGCAGCCTGGTGCTGGGCAATGCCGGCGCGCTGGGCACCGGTGCGCTGAATGTCGGTGGCGCGGTGACGCTGGATGCCGGTTCGGCGCTGAGCGTGGGCAATGGCATCAACCTGGGCGGCGGTGCGTCGCTCAATGTGCTCGGCGGCAATGCACTGACGCTGGGCGGTGTCATCGGCGGCAGCGGCAGTCTGGTGAAGAATGGCGCCGCAACGCTGACCCTGAGCGGTGCCAACACCTACACCGGCGGCACCGCCATCAATGCGGGCACGGTGGCGATCGGTGCCGGTGGCAGCCTGGCCGCCACCGGCGCGGTCACCCTCGGTGGCGTCGGTGCGGTGCTGGATCTGTCCGCCGGCGGCAACCAGACCGTCGGCGCACTCAGTGGCGTGGCCGGCAGCACGCTGGCGCTCGGTGCCACGACGCTGACCTTCGGCGACGCCACCAACCAGACCCTGGCAGGCGTCATCACCGGTACCGGCGGCCTGGTCAAGCAGGGCGCCGGCACGCAGACACTGAGTGGAGCCAACACCTTCAGCGGTGGCCTGAACCTGGCTGCTGGCGGGCTGGTGCTGGGCAACAACGGTGCCCTCGGCAGCGGCGCGTTGACGGTCAGCGGCAACGGCACGCTGGACGGCACCGCTGCGCTGAACCTGGGCAATGCGGTGAACCTGACCGGTTCGCTGACGCTGCCGGGCGCACAGAACCTGACCCTGGGCGGTGTGGTGGCCGGGACCGGCAGCCTGGTCAAGAACGGCGCTTCGGTACTGACACTGACCGGTATCAATACCTTCAGCGGCGGGCTGACGCTCAATGCCGGCAGCCTGCTGCTCGGCAACAGCGCCTCGCTCGGCAGCGGCGCACTGAACGTCAATGGTGCCGCCACGCTCGATGGCCTGACCGCGCTCAACCTGGCCAACAACATCGCACTGGGCGGCGGCGCCGCACTGACGCTGCCGGGCACGCAGGCGGTGACGCTCGGTGGGGTGGTATCCGGTGCCGGCAGCCTGACCAAAAATGGCGCCAGCACGCTGACGCTCAACGGTGCCAACACCTTCACTGGCGGCCTGGCGCTGAACGGCGGTGGCCTGCTGCTGGGCAACGCCGGAGCACTCGGCACGGGTGCACTGAATGTTGGCGCAAACGCGACGCTGGACAGCAGTGTGGCGGCCAACCTGGGCAATGCGGTGAACTTGGCTGGAGGCACGGTGCTGAACCTGCTGGGCAGCCAGGATGTGACGCTGGGCGGTGTCATCGCCGGAACCGGCGAACTGGTCAAGAACGGCGCTTCGACGCTGACCTTGAATGGCCCCAACACCTTCTCCGGAGGTGTCGGCCTCAATGCCGGTGTGCTGCGGCTGGGCAATGCCGGCGCACTGGGCACGGGCGCACTGGATGTGGGTGGCAATGCGTCGCTGGATGCCAGCGCTGCACTGAACCTGGGCAACAGCATCGGCCTGGCCGCAGGTGCCAACCTGACCGTGCTGGGCAGCAACGACCTGACGCTGGGTGGCCCGGTGTTCGGCGCCGGTGGATTGATCAAGGACGGTGCGGCACGGTTGACCCTGAGCGGTGCCAACCTCTATGCCGGCGGCACCACCATCAACAACGGCACGCTGGCGCTGGGGGCCGGTGGCAGCCTGGCGGCGGGCGGCGATGTGACGCTCGGCAACGCCGGTGCGGGCTTCGACATTTCCGCGGCCGGCGGCAACCAGACCATCGCTGCGTTGAACGGCGTGGCCGGAACCGCGCTGACGCTGGGCGGCAATTCGCTGACCTTCGGCAGCAATGCCAACGCCACCTTTGATGGCGTGATCAGTGGCACCGGCGGCCTGGTCAAAACCGGTACCGGCATCCAGACGCTGTCCGGTGCCAACACGTTCAGCGGTGGCCTGGCGCTCAACGGCGGCGGGCTGGTGCTGGGCAACGCCGATGCGCTGGGGAGCGGCGCGCTCGGTGTGGGTGGCTCGGTCAGCCTCGACAACACGGTGGCGCTGAACCTTGCCAACGCGGTGAACTTCGGTGCCGGCACGCAGCTGACCCTGGGCGGCAGCAATGACGTCACCCTGGGCGGCGTGCTGAGCGGCAACGGCAGCCTGGTCAAGAACGGTGCTGGCCTGCTGACGCTCAACAACAGCAACACCTTTGGCGGCGGCCTGACCTTGAATGGTGGCGGCCTGGTGGTCGGCGCCAGCGGCGCGCTGGGCACCGGTGCGTTGAATGTGTCCGGCAGCACCACGCTGGATGCCGGCGCTGCGGTGACGCTGGGCAACGCGGTGAACCTGGGATCGGGCGTGGCACTGACCCTGCCGGGCAGCAACGCGCTGACCCTGGGCGGCATCGTGGCCGGCAATGGCAGCCTGATCAAGAATGGTGGTGCGACGCTGACACTGTCCGGCGCCAACACCTATACCGGTGGCACCACCGTCAATGCCGGCACGCTCGCGTTGGGCGCGGGCGGCAGCCTGGCCGCGGCAGGTGATGTCACGCTGGGCGCTGCAGGGGCGACCTTCGACATCTCCGGCGCAGGCAGCAGCCAGACCATCGGTGCGCTCAACGGCGTGGCAGGAACTTCGCTGGCCCTGGGCGGCAATTCGCTGACCTTCGGCACCGCTGGCAACGGCGCGTTTGATGGCCTGATCAGTGGCGGCGGCGGGTTGGTGAAGGTGGGGGCGGGTGTGCAGACCCTGTCCGGCGCCAACACCTTCGGCGGCGGCGTGACGCTCAATGCCGGCGGCCTGGTGCTGGGCAATGACGCGGCGCTGGGTACCGGCGCACTGACCGTCGGTGGCGCGGCCACGCTGGATACCACCGCGCTGGCGACGCTGGCCAACAACGTTGTGCTCAACGCCGGGCTGACCGTGCTGGGCACCAACGCACTCACCCTCAACGGTGTGCTCTCCGGTACCGGCAGCCTGACCAAGAACGGCCTTGCAACGCTGACCTTGAACGGCATCAACACCTACACCGGCGGTACCAACATCAATGCCGGTACGCTGGCACTCGGCGCCGGCGCCAGCCTGGCCGCAAGCGGCACCGTCAATCTCGCCACCGGCGCCACGCTGGACCTGTCGGCCGGCAACGGCACGCAGGTGTTCGGCACACTGGTGGGCAACGGCACGGTCAACCTGGGGGCCAACAACATCGAAGTGGGCAGTGCCGCCAACGGCACCTTCAGCGGCTCGATCGCCGGCACCGGTGGCCTGACCAAGGTCGGCAGCGGTATCGAAACACTGACCGGCATCAACACCTACACCGGCGGCACCACCATCAACGCCGGCACGCTGGCGATCGGCGCCGGTGGCAGCCTGGCGGCGACCGGTGCAGTGAACGTGGCGGCGCCAGGTGCGGGCTTCGACATCTCGGCCTCCGGCGCCAACCAGACCATCGGTTCGCTGTCCGGCGTGGCCGGCTCGACGGTCAGCCTGGGCGCCAACACCCTGATTCTGGGTGGCGCCAGCAGCAGCACCTTCGATGGCGCGATTGCCGGTACCGGCGGGTTGGTCAAGAACGGCGCGGGCATTCTCACCCTCGGCGGCGCCAATCTGTTCAGTGGCGGCGTGGCATTGAACGGTGGCGGGCTGGTGGTCGGCAACAACGCGGCACTGGGCAGCGGCGCGTTGAGCGTCGGTGCCGATGCGTCGCTGGACAGCAGCCTGGCGGTGACCCTTGGCAATGCCATCGACCTCACCGCCGGTGCCAACCTCAACCTGCTCGGCAGCAATGCGCTCACGCTGGGGGTGTCATCAGCGGTGGCGGTGGCCTGATCAAGAATGGTGCGGCGACGGTGACCCTGACCGGCGCCAACACCTACACTGGCGGTACCGCCATCAACAGCGGCACGCTGGCCATCGGTGCCGGCGGCAGCCTGGCCTCCACCGGCGCGGTGAATCTTGCCGGTGCCGGCACGCTGGATATTTCCGGCGGTGGCAACCAGAGCATCGGTTCGCTGGCCGGTGTGGCCGGTAGCAGCGTGGCGCTGGGTGGCAACTCGCTGACCCTGGGCGGCGTGGCCGACAGCACCTACAACGGCGTGATCAGCGGCAGCGGCGGATTGATCAAGAACGGTGCCGGCGTGCAGACACTGACCGGCGCCAATACCTTCGGTGGAGGCGTCAGCCTCAACGCCGGTGGCCTGGTGGTGGGCAACAACGCCGCGCTGGGTACCGGCACGGTGACCGTGGGTGGCAATGCCACGCTCGATTCCAACAGCGCGATCACCCTGGGCAACAACTTCGTTCTCAATGCCGGCCTGACCGTGCTGGGCAGCAACGACCTGACCCTCAACGGCAGCCTCAGCGGCACCGGTTCGCTGACCAAGAACGGCGTGGCCACGCTGACCTTGAATGGCGCCAACACCTATACCGGCGGCACGTTCATCAATGCCGGCACGCTGGCGCTGGGGGCAGGGGCCAGCCTGCATGCCAACGGCATCGTCAATCTGGCCAGCGGCGCCACCTTCGATCTGTCGGCCGGCGCCGGTACGCAGCAGTTCGGCACGCTGATCGGCGACGGTACGGTGAACCTGGGCGCGAACACGCTGACCATCGGTGATGCCACCAACGGCACCTTCGCCGGTTCGGTGGCGGGCACCGGTGGGCTGATCAAGGAAGGCACCGGTACCCAGACCCTGACCGGCACCAACACCTTCACCGGCGGCACCACCATCAACGCCGGCACGCTGGCGATCGGCGCTGGCGGCAGCCTGGCGGCGACCGGTGCGGTCACCCTGGCCAGCGCCGGCACCGCGTTTGATATCTCCGCAGGCGGCAACCAGAGCATCGGCTCGCTGGCGGGCGTGGCGGGCTCGGACGTGTCGCTGGGCGGCAACACGCTCACCCTCGGCGGCGTCGGCAACACCACGTTCAACGGGGTCATCGGTGGCACCGGCGCGTTGATCAAGGACGGCGCGGGCGTGCAGACGCTGGGCGGTGCGAACACCTTCACTGGCGGGGTCACCCTCAATGCCGGTGGCCTGGTGGTCGGCAACAACGCGGCACTGGGCAGTGGTCCGCTCACCGTCGCCGGCAACGGCACGCTCGATGCCAACGCGGCGGTGACCCTGGCCAACGACGTCGCCCTGGGCGCCGGCGCCAACCTGGACGTGCTCGGCAGCAACGATCTGACGCTGGGCGGCGCGATTTCCGGCGCCGGCGGCTTGATCAAGGATGGCCCGGCCACGCTGACCCTGACCGGCGCCAGCAGCTATACCGGCACCACCACCCTCAACAGCGGCACGCTGGCCGTGGGCGCGGGCGGCAGCCTGTCCGGCGCCAGCACGGTGAACCTGGCCGGCACCGGCACCCTGGACATCAGCGCCGGTGGCAACCAGAGCATCGGTGGTCTGGCTGGTGTTGCCGGCAGTACAGTCGCGCTGGGTGGCGCCACGCTGACCACCGGCGGCAACAACGCCAGCACCACCTTCGCCGGCGTGCTCAGCGGTACCGGTGGCCTGGTGCAGGGCGGTACCGGCACGCTGACCCTCAGCGGCGACAACACCTATACCGGGGGTACCACCGTCAATGGCGGCAGCACGCTGCAGATCGGCAACGGCGGCAGCACCGGTTCGGTGCTGGGCGACATCACCAACAACGGCAGCCTGGTCTACAACCTCGGCAGCACGGCAACGGTGGGTGGCGTGGTCAGCGGCAGCGGCGGCCTCACCCAGGCCGGCAGCGGCACGCTGGTGCTGACCGGCAACAACACCTACACCGGCGGTACCACCATCAATGCCGGTGGCACGTTGCAGGTCGGCAATGGCGGTGCCAGTGGTGCGATCGTCGGTGACATCACCAACAACGGCGCGCTGGTCTCCAACGTGGCCGGCAACACCACGCTGGGCGGCACCATCAGCGGCAGCGGTGGCCTGACCCAGGCCGGCAGCGGCACGCTGCTGCTGACCGGCAACAACACCTATACCGGAGGCACCACCATCAATGCCGGTGGCACGCTGCAGGTCGGCAACGGCGGCGCGACCGGTGCGATCACCGGCAATGTCGCCAACAACGGCAGCCTGGTGTTCGACGTGGCCGGCAACACCACCGTTGGTGGCGCGATCAGTGGCAGTGGCGCGCTGACCCAGGCCGGCGCGGGTGTGCTGACCCTGGTCGGCAACAACAGCTACACCGGTGGCACCACCATCAATGCCGGTGGCACGCTGCAGGTGGGTAATGGCGGCGCCACCGGTTCGATTGCCGGTGACATCACCAACAATGGTGCGCTGATCTCCAACGTGGCCGGCAATACGCAGCTGGGCGGCACCATCAGCGGCAGCGGTGGCCTGACCCAGGCCGGCAGCGGCACGCTGCTGCTGACCGGTAACAACACCTACAGCGGTGGCACCACCATCAACGCTGGCGGCACGCTGCAGCTGGGCAATGGCGGCGCGACCGGCTCGATCGTCGGCGACATCACCAACAACGGTGCGCTGGTGTCCAATGTGGCCGGCAACACCACGCTGGGCGGCACCATCAGCGGCAGCGGCGGCCTGACCCAGGCCGGCAGCGGCACGCTGACGCTGACCGGCAACAACACCTACACCGGCGGCACCACCATCAACACCGGTGGCACGCTGCAGGTCGGCAACGGGGGCGCGACCGGCGCGATCGGCGGCAACGTCAGCAACAATGGCAGCCTGGTATTCAACGTCGGTGGCAACACCACCGTCGGCGGCACCATCAGCGGCAGCGGTGGCCTGACCCAGGCTGGCAGCGGCACGCTGATCCTGGGCGGCAACAACAGCTATACCGGTGGCACCACCATCAACACCGGTGGCACGTTGCAGGTCGGCAACGGTGGCGCCAGCGGTGCCATCACCGGCAATGTCAGCAACAACGGCAGCCTGGTGTTCAACGTGGGCGGCAATACCACGGTGGGCGGCACCATCAGCGGCAATGGCGGCCTGACCCAGGCCGGCACCGGTACCGTCACTCTCACCGGCAACAACACCTACACCGGCGGCACCACCATCAATGCCGGCGGTACCGTGCAGGTCGGCAACGGCGGCGCCAGCGGCGCGATCACCGGCAACATCACCAACAACGGTGGCCTGATCATCAATACCGGTGGCACCACCACGCTGGGCGGCACCATCAGCGGCGGCGGCAGCATCGTGCAGGCCGGCCCGGGTGGGCTGAACCTGGGCGGCAACAGCGGTGGCTTCAGCGGCACCGGCCAGGTCACCGGCGGCGGCCTGAATGTCACCGGCACCATCGGTGGCCAGTGGACCATCGGCAGCGGCACCACGCTGTCCGGCACCGGCACCATCGGTGGCACCGGCGGTGGCGTGACCGTATCCAGCGGCGGCGTGCTGTCGCCGGGCAATGGGCCGGGCAACGGCAGTGGCGCCGGCAACGGCACCGGTACGATCACCGTGGGCGGCAACCTGACCCTGTCGCCGGGCAGCACGCTGGGCATCGACCTGGGTGCCACCGGCAGCGACACCGTGCAGGTTGGTGGCAGCGCGACGGTGGGCGGCAGCACCGTGCAGGTGAACACCATTTCGCCCAGCACCAGCTACCAGCAGGGCCAGCAGTACACGGTGGTCAACGCGGCCGGTGGGGTGAGCGGGCAGTTCGCTTCCGCGACTTCGCCGTCGGCGTTCCTGACCATCACACCGGTCTACACCGCCAACACCGCCAATCTGAAGATCGACGTGGCGCAGACCGCGGCGTTCACTTCGGTGGCCAACAGCCGCAACCAGTACAACACCGCAGCCGCGCTGGACAGCCTGCCGCAGAGTGGTCCGGCGCTGGGCCTGTACAACACCGTGCTGATCTATGACGCGGCCACCGCGCGCAGCGCGTTCGACCAGTTGTCCGGTGAAGTGCATGCGGCCAGCCGTGCGGTGCTGCTGTACGACAACTACCTGGAAGAAGGCATCCGCCAGCGCCTGGGCAGTGAACTGCCGACCGTGCGTGGCGAGCGCGCCTCGGCCTGGCTGGCCGGCAGCGGCAAGGTGTTCAAGCAGGATGGCGATGGCAACGGGGATGAGATCCGCGCCAACCGCAATGCGCTGATGGCCGGCGTCGATTGGCAGCTGGGCGAGCACGTGGTGCTGGGTGCGGCAGCCGGCAATGAACGTCTGGATACGCGCCTGTACGATCGCAGCTCGCGCGCCCGCCTGCGTGGCAATACCTTCGGCCTGTACGCACAGGGCGAGTGGAACAACGGCTTTGCGGTTGGTGGCAGCGTGTCGCGCGGAGACTACCGTACGCGCACCACGCGTGAAGTGCCGCTGCTGGGCCAGACTCTGTACAGCCGCCAGGATTCGGACGTGACCATCGCCCAGGTCGAAGGCAGCTGGACCTGGAGCCACGGCCGCACCCAGCTGCAGCCGTACGTGCAGTTCACCAAGCACTGGGTCGACAGTGATAGCGCAGTGGAGCAGGGCGGGACTGCCGCGCTGGTGCTGGAAGGCGGCAAGGACACGCTCAATGTCAGCACCGTGGGCGTGCGTGGCCGCTGGGATGTGGGCAGCGGCGAGCGCTTCCCGGCGCAGCTGACGGTTGGCCTGGGCTGGCAGCACGCGTCGGGTGATTCCGACGTGGCCAGCCGCAACCGCTTCGCGGTCGGCGGCAATGCCTTCGATGTCTACAGCGCGGTGATGGCACGCAATGCGCTGGTCAGCCAGGTCGGCGTGGCGGTGGGCCTGGGCCGCAACAGCCAGCTGTCGATGTTCGTGCAGGGCCAGCACGGCGATGGTCGCCGCGATGTCGGCGGGCAGATCAACCTGCGCGTGGGCTTCTGAGGGGAGTAGGGCAGCAAGGGATCCACGCGCGGCGTGGATCCGGGCCGGGGCGGAGGGTTACACCCTCCGCTCCATCTCCACGGCGTCGATCCCGGCGCCGTGGCCATCGGCTACCAATCGTGTCACCTGGAAGCCGAGGCCGGCGTAGAACCCCTGGGTGTGCTGGCTGGTGCTGAGCGTGATGCGGGTGATCGACCGATCCGCTTCGGCCTGGTGCAGGCGCGCCAGGGCCAGTTCGCGGCCGATGCCGTGCCGGTGCAGGGCGCGTTCGACCATGCCCCAACAGAAGCCGGCACTGCCATCGTCGCGGCGCGAGAGCCCGCCGCAGGCCACGATGCGGCCATCGCGTTCGATGACCTGGAACGTGCAGGCCATTGCCTGCTCACGCAGGAAGCGTTCGAAATCACTGCGCTCTTCAGGCGCGAAATAGGTGGGCACGTTGCCGTCGAAGATAGACAGGCAGGCGTTGGCATCCGTGTGCCGGTAGAGTCGGAGTGTCATGCGTCCACGATAGACGATCGGCGGTAGATCCACGCCACGCGTGGATTCACTGCCTGGATGCCCTGCGTGTTCCCGCTTACGCCGAAATGCCGGCCAGCGTTGCGTACATCACCACGAAGCTCACCAGGCAAAGGTAGATGCCACCGATGATGAGATAGCGCGCG
Source organism: Stenotrophomonas sp. GSD10 (assembly GCF_056172695.1). Classification (NCBI taxonomy): domain Bacteria; kingdom Pseudomonadati; phylum Pseudomonadota; class Gammaproteobacteria; order Lysobacterales; family Lysobacteraceae; genus Stenotrophomonas; species Stenotrophomonas sp. GSD10. Next base: position 614,062 of record NZ_JAOCMC010000002.1, read on the forward strand.
CAGCCGAGGCTGCATCGAACTTAGTTCCAGATCACGATGGTTCCATCTGGACTGTTCAACTGCATCGCCTCTGGGCCAGAGTAGCCGTCGTCACTTAGGTCGACTATGAGTGTTACCCCTCCAGAAAACTGCGCAACCATTGTCTCGTGATCGAACCGGCAATCCTCCAGCACCAAGCTCAGCGTTGAGGGCGGAGGGGTCTCCGCAATGCCATCGCCAAGGAGGCTGAAAGAGTTGTAGATGTGCAGCTCCCAGCCATCGTGCGTATCTATCGTGGCCATGCCATCTTCCACTACGAGTGTCACCTTTTTTCCGATCAGTGGCTGAAGGGCTTCCGTCTGGTGGTCGATCATGTTCAGGCCTATCTGACTGGGAAGTGAGACTTCGAATTGGGTAGCGTTTTTCCCGAGAGCGGATCTACGCCTTGCTTTCCAGCATTCTCGTACTTGATATAGCCAGCTGGATATCCGGGGCTGTTTCCCCTGGGAGGGGTTGGGTCCATCATCCGCATGGTGGCTACTTGCCCATTACTGCCTCCGGCACCCCCAGTGAATGCGACGCCGGTCTGTTTTCCTGCGGGGTTGATGACCGGAGTTGGTCCGCTCGCACCTGTGGGTACCGGAAATGCTGTTCCGTTCGATGAGACGACATAGCTGGGGCCAGAAGGTGTTGTCGGGGCAGCGGCAGGAGTTGGCACGGAGGGCACTGCAGGGGCTGGTGCTGGCAGGGCTAGTGGTTGCGCCGAATTAATGGAGCCAGACATTGCCGATGCAGCAGCAGGCCCAACAACTGGCGTCGCGCGCACAATCGCGGTTGTTACCGCAAGTACCGCAGGGCCGAACACGTCATATGCCGAGGGTGAGCTCGCCACCGAGTCGGCATGTCTCTCCGCCGCCCGCTCCTGGCGACCATCAGGATCGACGAATCTGTAGGGATTGCCCGCAGCGTATCGATAGCGGTTGAAGGCAGAGCCCGGGTTGTCGTTTGGCGGGACGGGATCTACAGAGAGAAAAAGCCCTAGTTGGGGATCGTAGTAGCGCTGCTGCATGTAGCTCAGCCCCGTGGCAGCATCGCTCACGTGCCCCGTGTAGCCAGGCCCATCCGTGGCGGGTTCGTCCACGACACCCCCGTAGGGCTCGTAGTCGTACCGCTTGATCACCTTGCCAGCTTCATCGGTTTCGGCAACGACCGAACCAAGTGCATCGGTATGGATGTAAGTGACCGTCTGGGCGCTCGCGGTTGGCGTGAGCATCAAGCAAGCCAGCAGCACGCAGCAGAGCCAAGCGCCCAAGGCGCTCGTCTTGCTGAAACGCGTTCTCAAGCCCCTGGCGAGAGCGGGAGCAACGCACGCGGTTCTCTCAAGCCGTCTCATCCTTCCAATCCTTGAAAGAGCCCTCCAGCAAGGCATTGCCTTCTTATCACAGTCTCCGTCGGCGTGACGATCGAAGGCGGCACCAGGCGCTGGCATCTTCGGGCAGGTAGAGGCGGCGTTTCATGGGGCCACGATAGACGATCGGCGGCAGGTCCACGCCCTGCGTGGATTCACCTGCGGAATGCTGTTCGCGCCCCGCTTACGCCGAAATGCCGGCCAGCGTTGCGTACATCACCACGAAACTCACCAGGCACAGGTAGATGCCACCGATGATGAGATAGCGCACGAGGGTCAGCACCTTGTTGCCGCCATAGACGCTGTGCTGCATCCACAGCAGGTAGATGGGAACGGCCAGCCACAGCAGCGCGTACAGCCACGAGCTGACCGCCGAGAACGCTGGCGAGGCGAAAGCCGTGCCCAGGCCGGCGATGAGGAACGTGGCCAGCAGCACCATCATCAGCCAGCAGTGGCTGTACAGCGCCACCACCAAATGCTCGAGATAGCCCATCGCACGTGGGATGTAGGCCACGCGCAGGACCAGTGCGAAGACCGGCATCAGGAAGAACAGCGCGCCGGGCAGCGCGGTCAGGATCGCCTGCATGTACAGATCGGTCTTGCCGCCCATGCGCTGGATGTTGGCGTTGCCGTTCTGCAGGCGCTTGTTGAGCCACTGGTTGGCGAACTGTGGCCAACCGGCAATGACGATCGGATTGCGGTCGGCGTCCCACGGTTTGCCGTTGACGGTGTGGCTGAAGAACGAACCCCCGCCGGAGGCGGTGTCCTCGCTGCCGGCATCCTGCTGCCCGCCGGTCAGCTCGGCCCGGCGTTGGGCCGCCGCGGCGTTCAGCGCTGCCCTGGCCATCGCGAAGGCGGCCGGGCCGGCCGTGGCCGCGTCGGCCTGCTGCCGTTCGAGCAGGGTGATCTGCTCTGCGCGCAGCGCATCGACCTGTTCGACGGTCGTGGCGCGGGCAAACAGGGCGTCGCGGCCACCGCCGCTGCTGATGCCGAAATCGTCGACATGCACCAACAGCTTGCCGATGAAGAAGGTGAACAGCGTGAGGATCACGAACAGGCGCAGCGGCTGTACGTAGCCGACCCGACGGCCGTTGAGGTAGTTCAGCGCGATGCGGCCGGGTATGCACAGATCGCGCAGCGTGCGGAAGATGCGTCCATCCAGATGCCAGAACGATTCGAACACTTCTTCGATGGCATGGCCCACGTGCTTGAGCGGGTTGTGCGCCGATTGCCCGCAGCGATGGCAGTAGTGGCCCTGCAGGGCGGTGTTGCAGTTCTCGCAGGCGGCGTGCGCGCTGTCGGTCGGGCTCATGGGCGATGGGCGACGCGTCGGATTGAAGGCGCCTACGATAGCGAATTTTCAGGTTTCGTTCAGTTTTGTTTGGGGGGAGCGAGAGTCTGGAAGGTGACCCGGCGCATCCACGCATGGCGTGGATCTACGGATCGGTCTGGAGGAACAAGCCCCTCTGTTGAGGGGCTGCCCCGACAGGGGCGGGGAGAGGCAGGCAGAGGGAGGGGCCCAATCGTTGCGCAGCAACGTTTGGGGCGAAGCGCGCGCAGCGCGTTTCGCGTCCCGCGCCAGATAAACAGGAAAAGGCGTCTGCCAGATCGGGGGCATCCGGTGGCGCGCCATCCACGCATGGCGTGGATCTACTGATCCGTCTGGGGGAACAAGCCCCTCTGTTGAGGGGCTGCCCCGACAGGGGCGGGGAGAGGCAGGCAGAGGGAGGGGCCCAATCGTTGCGCAGCAACGTTTGGGGCGAAGCGCGCGCAGCGCGTTTCGCGTCCCGCGCCAGATAAATAAAAAGGCCACCCAAAGGGCGGCCTTTTTTATTTATCTGGCGGAGAGAGGGGGATTCGAACCCCCGAAGCGCGGTTTAGACGCTTACACACTTTCCAGGCGTGCTCCTTCAACCACTCGGACACCTCTCCGGATCCCTGCCATCGGCAAACGCCTCAGCAGGGGCGCAGATTCTAGCGGGCGGCGCGGCAGGACACAAGCACCCCGATCAGGGATGCATCCCGGGGCGTTGAAGGCGAGGGGCTGGACAGGCATGGCACAATGGAACATCCGATGGAAAACGGTGGCCTGATGTCCTATCTCGTCCTTGCCCGCAAGTGGCGTCCGAAGCGTTTTGCCGAGCTGGTGGGCCAGGAACACGTGGTCCGTGCGCTCAGCAATGCGCTCGACAGCGGCCGGGTCCACCATGCGTTCCTGTTCACCGGCACCCGCGGTGTGGGCAAGACCACCATCGCGCGCATCTTCGCCAAGTCGCTGAACTGCGAGCAGGGCACCAGCGCCGACCCGTGCGGCCAGTGCGCGGCGTGCCTGGACATCGACGCCGGCCGCTATATCGACCTGCTGGAAATCGACGCCGCGTCGAACACCGGTGTGGACGACGTGCGCGAGGTGATCGAGAACGCGCAGTACATGCCCTCGCGCGGCAAGTACAAGGTCTACCTGATTGACGAAGTGCACATGCTGTCCAAGGCGGCGTTCAACGCGCTGCTGAAGACGCTGGAAGAACCGCCGGAGCATGTGAAGTTCCTGCTGGCCACCACCGACCCGCAGAAGCTGCCGGTCACCGTGCTCAGCCGCTGTCTGCAGTTCAACCTCAAGCGCCTGGACGAAGACCAGATCCAGGGCCAGATGACCCGCATCCTGGCCGCCGAAGAGATCGAGGCCGACGGCAGTGCCATTGTGCAGCTGGCCAAGGCCGCCGACGGCAGCCTGCGTGATGGGCTGTCGCTGCTCGACCAGGCCATCGCCTACGCCGGTGGTGCACTGCGCGAGGACGTGGTGCGCACCATGCTGGGCACGGTCGATCGCACCCAGGTGACGGCCATGCTCGATGCGCTGGCCGAGGGCGATGGCCCGCGCCTGCTGCAGGTGGTGGCCGCGTTGGCCGAGTTCTCGCCGGATTGGAGTGGTGTGCTGGAAGCGCTGGCCGAAGGCCTGCACCGCATCCAGGTGCAGCAGCTGGTGCCGGGGGCCGCGACTGCGGAAGGTCTGGATGCGACTGCATTCGCCGAGCGCCTGCGCCCGGAAGTGGTGCAGCTCTGGTACCAGATGGCCCTGAACGGCCGCCGTGACCTGCCGCTGGCGCCGAGCCCGCGCGCGGGCTTCGAGATGGCCGTGCTGCGCATGCTGGCGTTCCGGCCAGCCGCCGCGGTGCCGCCGGTGCCGAAGTCGGTCGACGCTGCTGGCGGTGGCGTGCAGGGCGGCACTGCTGCCGGTGGTGGCGGCGCCGTCCCCGAAGCGGCGCCGGCCGCCGCTGGCGCCTCGGCCGCCCAGGCCGCAGCGCAGACGCCCGCGCCGGTACAGGCTGTGCCGCGTGAGCCTGAACCCGAACCTGAGCCGGCCCCGCAACCGGAGCCGACACCCGACCCCGAGCCGGAGCCGGAGCCGGTTCCGGTCGAAGAGCCCGTGTCGCCGCCGCCGCTGAAGGCGGAGGCCGCGCTGCCGGCGGCCGCCGCTGACGCTGCTGGGGCGGGCGATGATCTGCCGCCGTGGGCCACCGGCGAAGCCGAGGCCCGTGATGCGGCGCTGGCGGCGGAGATGGCGGGCCCGGATGCGGCCATGGTCGCGCCCTGGCACGAGCCGCTGGCCCCGGCCGTCGCGCCTGCTGAAGCCGCGCCAGCCGAGGCGGGGCGTCCGTTCCGCGCCGAGGGCATTGCCATCGCGCCAGCCGAGCCCGTCGCGATGCTCGAGACTGCGCCGCAGGAAGGTGTCAGCGAACTGGCCACGGCCGAAGACTGGCTGGACCTGGTGGCCAACAGCGGCCTGAGCGGCCCGTCGCGGCAGCTGGCCGCCAACGCCGCGTTCATCAGCTGCCAGCACGGGACCTTGAAACTGGGCCTTTCGCCCGGATTTGAATACCTGCGTTCGGAGCGCGCGCTGACCGCCCTGGGCGAGATGCTGGCCAAGGCGCTCGGCCAGGCGCCGAAGATCGTGGTCGAGACCGTGGAGACCGAGCACGTTCCGGCCGAGACCCTGCACCAGCGTGCCGACCGCCAGCGTGGCGAGCGGCAGCAGCTGGCAGAGGCTGTTTTCATGGACGACCCGGAAGTGCAGGTGCTGATCCAACAGCACGGTGCGCGGGTCGTTTCCGATTCCATCCGTTCTTTTGACGAGTAAGACACCATGCGCGGAAACATCGCCCAACTGATGCAGCAGGCCCAGAAGATGCAGGAGAACCTGCAGAAGGCCCAGGAAGAAATCGCCAAGATCGAAGTGACCGGCAGCGCCGGTGGCGGCATGGTCAGCGTGACCCTGACCGGCGCCAAGGAGTGCCGCAAGGTGCGCATCGATCCGTCGCTGACCAGCGATCCGGAAATGCTGGAAGACCTGATCGCCGCCGCTTTCAACGACGCATCGAACAAGATCGATGCCGAGTCGAAGTCGAAGATGGGTTCGGCCACCGCCGGCATGCAGCTGCCGCCGGGCATGAAGCTGCCGTTCTGATAGCGGGTAGCGTCGAGCCTGCTCGACTGCCTTCCTCGTAGCGTCGAGCTTGCTCGACTGCATGCATGAAGCAGTCGAGCAAGCTCGACCCTACAACGCTCTTCAGTCGAGCAAGCTCGACCCTACAACGCTCTTCAGTCGAGCAAGCTCGACTCTACCAAGCCCTTCAGTCGAGCAAGCTCGACTCTACAAAGCCTGTCGCCGTGTCCGCACCCCTGCTTGAACAACTGATCGATGCGCTGCGGGTGCTGCCTGGCGTTGGCCAGAAGACCGCCCAACGCATGGCCTACCACCTGCTCGAACGTGAGCGCGAAGGTGGACAGCGCCTGGCCGAAACATTGGCGCTGGCGGTGGAGCGCATTGGTCATTGCGCGCAGTGCCGCGACTTCAGCGAAACCGAGCTGTGCCCGACCTGCGCCAACAGCAGCCGTGAGCGCAGCCAGTTGTGCGTGGTCGAATCACCGGCTGACCGGCTGGCCATCGAGAATGCTACCGGCTTCCGCGGTGTGTACTTCGTGCTGCAGGGCAGGCTGTCGCCGCTCGATGGTATCGGGCCGCGCGAGCTGGGTCTGGAGCAGCTGGAGCAACGCCTGGCCGAAGGCGAGGTACAGGAGCTGATCATCGCCACCAGCGCCACGGTCGAGGGCGAGGCGACGGCGCATTACCTGGCGCAGCTGGCACGGGCGCGCAAGGTGCAACCCAGTCGCCTGGCCCAAGGGCTGCCACTGGGCGGTGAGCTGGAGTACGTCGACCGCGGCACGCTGTCGCACGCGTTCGGAACGCGCAGCGAGTTCCGCGATTGAGCGTCAGCCGGGCATTGCCCGGCGCGGGCGGCCTACAATGCGGATGACATCTCCGCCGAGGCCGACCATGAGCACCGAAACCCTCTTCAGCAAGATCATCCGCCGCGAGATCCCGGCCACCATCGTCTATGAGGATGATGAGGTGCTGGGCTTCAAGGACATCGCGCCGCAGGCACCGGTGCACGTGTTGTTCATTCCGAAGAACGAGATCATCCCGACCCTGGATGACCTGCAGCCGTCGCAAGCGCACCTGATCGGCAAGCTGGCGCTGGCCGCGGCCGAATATGCGCGGCGCGAAGGCTTCGCGCAGGACGGCTACCGCATCGTGATGAACTGCCGCGAGGACGCAGGGCAGACCGTGTTCCACATCCACATGCACCTGCTGGCCGGTGCGCCGCTGGGGCATTTCGGTGCGCCGGGGCGGTGATGCGCCCGGCATCCCTCCAGTAGATCCACGCCATGCGTGGATGAAAAAGGCCGCCCGAAGGCGGCCTTTTCCGTCAAACGTGGCGCGTGGCGATCACCACCAGCCCCAACGGCCGTAGCCGCCCCAGTACGGGCCATACGGGCCCGGGCCCCACGGACCATAGGGGTAGGGCACCACGTCGACCTGGCGCTGTTCCGGCCACAGGTAGATCACATCGGCCGACAGCTTCGGCAGGCGGTAGTCGTAGTCGCCGATGCGGGTGTTCTGGTAGCCATCGATCTTGCCGATGAAGGTCACATCACGCCCGGCTTCGAACACGGCCGGATCGTAGAAGCCGGCGCGGCAGGCAATGAAGCGGCCATCGCTGGCATCGGAGGAGGTGGTGTTCGGGCGGCCGCTGGCGTTGAGCGGGCGCGAGATCATCTGGAAGCAGGTCTCGCCCTGGCCGGGCTTGGTTTCAATGATGCGGCCACCCCACCGGACCGGCGTGCCGACCTGCTGGGTAGCGACCGAGTCGCGGGGGAAACCAGGCTGAATTGTCCCTGCAGCGGCTTGGGGGCCGTGGCGCAGGCCGACAGGGCCAGCGTGGCCACAGCGGTGAGAAGGAACTTGGTGTTCATGGGGAGGCTCCGGAAGTCGGGCGATGCCTGCGCAGGTCCCGCAATAATGAAGCGAGGTCGGTGCAAGTTCCAGCGTAACGCGCGTCAGCGAAACGCTGGCTGAGTGCGAGCAGGGCCGGATCGGGCCGCGCGGCATGCACCCGCCGTGCCCAGTCGTGTGCGGTTTCGTGCGGCTCCCGGGCCAGCCCGAAGCGGGCGTAGCGACGGGCCAGGCGGTGCCAGGCGCGCAGTAGCGGGTCGCGCTCGCGTTCGCCCCGGGCCAGCAGCCAGGCCATCCAGGCCAGCGCCATCAACGCGGCGATCACAAAACCGGCCAGCAGCTGGGCAGGCGCCAGATCGTCCAGGCCGAACGGCTTGAGCAGCTGCTGCTGGCGCTGGGCGTCGAAGGACAGCACCAGGTCGTTCCAGCCGCGGCGCAGCCAGTCGCCCACCTGGCCCAGTTGCAGCCAGCGCTGCTGCAGCGGGGTATCGGCGGCGGCCAGCAGGCGGTCATCAAGCGTATCGAGGATGCGCTCCGGCGCCACCGCAGCGGTCGGGTCGATGCGCACCCAGCCGCGCTGCGGCAGCCACACTTCGGCCCAGGCGTGCGCATCCATCCGTCGCACCACCCAGTAGTCGCCGATCGGGTTGCGGGTGCCGCCGGCAAAGCCGGTCACCACGCGCGCGGGGATGCCGGCATTGCGCATCAGCACCACGAAGAGGAGCTGAAGTGTTCACAGAAGCCGGCCTTCTGATCGAACAGGAACTCGTCCACCGGGTCGCGGCCGGCCGGCGGCGTGTCCAGCGTGTAGGAGAAGTCGGTGCTGATCCATTGCAGTGCGCGCCGCACGAGGGCTTCATCGTCGGCGCCGGCCTGCTGCCGCCATTGTCGGGCCAAGGTCGCCGTGCGCGGGTTGAAGCCGGCAGGCAGCTGCAGGGTGGCGCGGCGCAGGTAGGGCGACAGGCTGGCGTCGAAGCGCTGCACCGGCGCCGAGTGCAGGCGCCAGCGGCTGAGCGAGGTGAGCGGGCGTTCGCTGCCCAGGCTCATGTCGGCATCGAGCTGGCTGCCGGCCGGCGCTTGGCTGGGCAGGTCCAGCGCCACCAGCTGGCGGCGGTCGGTCGGCTCGTAGTCGATCTGGTAATCCCATCCGCTGCCTGCGGCCTCCACCTGCGGCACCGGCCGTCGCGCGCTGGCACGGTCCCGGGTCCAGCGCCGGCCATCGAAGGCGGTCAGTACCGGGCCACGCCAGTAACGCTGTGCCGGCTCCGGTGTTGCGCCGAAGAACTGCACGCGCAGTGCCGGTGTGTCGTCGGACATCAGGTCCAGCCACTGGCCCGGCTCCATGCTGTCGGACAACCCCGGCGTACCCACCGCGCGCTCGGGCACACCCCAGAGCGGGGTGGCCAGCCGCGGGAACAGCCAGAAGCAGGCCAGTGCCAGCGGCAGGCCGATCGCCAGCAGGCGGCCGACACCCCGCAGTTGGCCACGCAGCGGCAGGCGGCCGGCGTGGCCCTCATCCTGTGCCAGTCGTTGCAGTGCCAGCAGCGCGCTGACCCCGGCCAGCGCGGCCAGGGTGGTCGTCAGCGGTCCCTGGTCGAGCAGAAACGCGGCAAAGGGTGAGAACAGGGCGAATCCGAGCAGGCTGCGGGCATCGCGCAGGCTGCGCAGTTCACTGGATTTGATGGCCAGCATCGCGGCCAGCAGCGCACAGCCGGTATCGCGTCCGGGTCGCACCAGGCCCATCTGCCACACGATCGCCGCAAGCATGCCCAGCACCAGCAGCAGACGCAGCGGCATCGGCAGCACCCGCCGCCACGACAGCGCGGTGGTCAGCAGGGCGGCCACGGCGATCAGCGTCGCCAGTACCGGCGGCAGCTGCAGCAGCAGCGGCAACAGGGCCAGCGCGGCACTGGCCAGCGTTGCGTTGCGCGTGGCGCGATCAAGTTCGATGGCGGTGTCAGTCATGGGGCATCAGGGCCAGTGCACGCAGGCACAGCTGATGGTGGCTGGCGCCCTGGCCGGGCCCGAAGGCAGGATGTGCCGGCAGCAGCAGCGTGTAGCGGCGTCCTTCGCGCTCGGCACTGTCGACCCAGCGTGCCAACCGCGCGATGCGTGCTTCGCCGCCCAGTGGCGCCAGCGTGTGCCAGTCCAACACCACGTCGATGCCGATGGGCTTCTCATACTCACGCACCAGCAGGCTGTCACGCCGCGCCGAGTGCTTCCAGGAAATGCTGCGCGGCGCATCGCCGGTGCGGTAGGCGCGCAGCTGGTGCAGTTCTTCACCGCTGGCGTGGGCGCGGGTGTGCAGCGGGTCGTTGCCACTCTCGGGTAGCGCCGGCGCCATCGCTTCGGCCAGCGGATGGACCAGCAGCGGTTGTTCCGGCCACACCCACGACCACGCCCGCACCAGCCCCAGCGGCTGGGTGGTGGACAGGCGGATGCGCGGCAGTTCCAGCCAGCCGCGTCGCTCGCTGGGGACATCCAGTTCCACCTCGCAGCGGCCGTGCGCCGGCAGCGATGCCCAGGCCTGGCTGTCGCCCAGTTGCAGATGCAGCCCATGCCGTGCGCGCGGATCACGCAGCGACAGGTCCACCCGCAGGCGCAACGGCTGGCCGGCCGGCACCGGTTCGGCGGCGATCGCATCGACCTGCACGCCGGACAGCTGCAGGTGCGCGGCGATGGCGCTGGCGATGGCCGCAGCGGCCAACAGCAGCGCCAGCAGCAGGGCCGGGTTGTTGTTGTAGTTCAACGCCCCCAGCAGCATCGCCGCCAACACGCCGGCGACGAACAGGCCGAAGCGGGTGGGCAGTACATAGATGCGGTGGCGGTCCAGCCGCTGCGGCAGGGCTTCGGGACTGCGTGGGCGGGCCAGCAGCTGGAGGCGTGCCCAACGCGAGGCCATGTTCAATCCACCGCGACGGTCTGCAGGATCGCCCGCGCCATGGCCGGTCCCGAACTGGATTCGGCCTCGGCAACCAGCCGATGCCCGGCCACCGCCACGAACAGGGTCTGCACATCCTCGGGGACCACGTGGTTGCGGCCGAGCAGCAGCGCGTGCGCCCGGGCCGCGCGCAGCAGCGCCAGGCCGGCGCGCGGCGACAGGCCCACGCGTACGCCGGCGTGCTGGCGGCTGCGGGTCAGCAGTGCCTGCACGTAGTCGATCAGCGCGTCGCTGGCATGCACCTGACCGACCGCCTCGCGCAGCGCACGCACCTGACGGTCATCCAGCTTCGGCACCGCACGCGCGATCAGGTCGCGACGATCGGTACCCCGCAGCAGTTCGCGTTCGGCCTGTGCGCTGGGATAGCCCATCGCCAGGCGCAGCAGGAAACGGTCCAGCTGCGAGTCCGGCAACGGGAACGTGCCGGACAGATCAACCGGGTTCTGGGTGGCGATCACGAAGAACGGATCGGGCAGCGGATGGGTCTGTCCGTCCAGCGTGACCTGCTGTTCGGCCATGGCTTCCAGCAGGGCGCTCTGAGTGCGCGGCGGAGCGCGGTTGATCTCGTCGGCCAGCAGCACATGAGTGAACACCGGGCCGGGATGGAACTGGAACTGGCGACTGCCGGCCTCGTACACCGATACGCCAAGCACGTCGGCCGGCAGCAGATCGGAGGTGAACTGCACGCGCTGGAAGCCCAGGCCGAGGCTGCTGGCCAGCGCGTGCGCCAGTGTGGTCTTGCCCAGGCCAGGCAGATCCTCGATGAGCAGGTGGCCGCCGGAGAGCAGGGCGACAAAGGCCAGCCTGACTTCCGGCACCTTGCCCAGCACCAGTGCGTTCACCTGATCCTGTGCCTCCCGCAGGGCCTGGCGCAGTTGATCGGTTAGCATGCTGGGATTGGGGGACGAAGCTGGCATGATCGTCTCACGTCTGGAATCCATCGATTATCCATAGAGCAATGCAAGGCGAACAGCGCGCACGGACGATATTTCTCTGGTTATGGACGCTGGTCACAGCGGCCAAGCTGGTGGTGGCTGCGCGCCTGCCGCTTTTTGTCGATGAAGCGTTCTATTGGCAGGAAGGCCAGCACCTGGCCGCCGCCTATTCCGATCTGCCCGGCTTGACCGCATGGCTGGCGCGGCTGGGCGCGGAGATCGGTGGCGGGCATGTGCTCGGGTTGCGGCTGCCGTTCCTGGCCATCGGCGCGTTGCTGCCGCTGCTGGTGGTACGCATTGCCACGCGCTGGTTCGGCAACGTCGCCGGCTGGCAGGCCGGCAGCCTGACCTTGTTGATGCCGCTGTCGGCCACGCTGGGCCTGCTGGCGGTGCCGGATGTACCGATGGCGCTGGCGGCGGTGATCTGCCTGAGTGCCGGCGCACGCCTGCTGCACAACGTGGATGCGTCCTCGGCGATGAAGCTGGCACTGGGCCTGCTGATTGGTGCGCTCAGCCACTACCGTTTCATCGGTGTCATCGGCGTTGGCTTCATCGCCTTGCTGGCGCTGCCGCAGGGCCGGCGCATGCTGGCCGACCCGCGCGTCTGGGTGGCGCTGGCGGTGGGCGTGCTGGCGTGGCTGCCGCTGCTGGCGTGGAATGCGGACAACCACGATGCCGGCCTGAAGTTCCAGGTGGTCGAGCGCCATCCCTGGGCCTTCGAGTGGAACGGGCTGTGGTTCCTGGTGATCCAGCCGATGCTGGTGACGCCGATCCTGTGCATCGCGATGTGGAAGGTGGCGCTGGCCGGTACCCGCAGCGGTGGCGGTGCGCGCGTGCAGTGGCGTTACTTCGGCCTGGTCGGCGGCGTGTCGACGCTGGGCATCTTCGTGCTCGGCTTCTTCACCGATGTCGAACGGATCAGCTTCCACTGGCCGCTGCCGGGCTACCTGGCACTGCTGGTGGCGGTGCCGGTGGTGCTCAACGGTTGGCCGCGCTGGTTGCGCCGTGCCGGGTGGTGGCTGGCGGCGGCCGGCGCGGTGCTGGCCTTCGGCTACTACCTGATGGCGTCGACCCCGGCGCTGCGCGAGCAGCTGGCCGGCAGCAAGTATTACCCGCGCAACTTCGCCGGTTGGCAGCCGCTGGCCGTGGCGGTGCGCGACGAACTGCGGCAGATGCCGCAGGGCACGCGCATTTTGGCGGGCAACTTCAAGGTGGGCGCCGAACTGGGCTTCCAGCTGCGTACCGGTGACATCGAGGTGCTGCCGCATCCGCTCAACGACAAGCACGGACGGACCGCGCAGCTGGCGCAGTGGAACCTGCTGCACGATGGCCAGCGTGGTGCGCCGATGCTGCTGGTGCTGTCACCCAGCGATCAGCGCTATCGCGATCTGCTGGCGCGCTACCACGCCATCTGCGAGCAGGTGGGGCCGTTGCCTGCACCGCGGGTGGTCAGCAGCGATCATGGATTCCAGCGCTTCCTGTTGTTCCGCCTGCCCGCGCAGCGCGCGCCGGGCCCCTGCGTCACCCCGGCCATGGCGTGGCTGGATTCGCCGGCCAACGGCCAACGGGTGTCCGGCACGCTGGCGATCAAGGGATGGGCGTTCAAGGATGGTGTCGGGCTGGAGCGCGTGGAGATCCTGGTCGATGGCCGCCGCATCGGCGATGCGCGCTATGGGCGCGTGTTCGACGTGCGTCACACCTGGCCGGACAGCACGGATCCGCAACATCCGGCGGTGGGTTTCGATTCGGCGCTGGATACCACCACGCTCGAACCCGGCCGGCACTGGCTGGGCCTGCGCCTGCACGGGCGTGATGGCAGCGTTGAAGAATGGCAGGAGCAGCCGTTCGAGGTTCGCTGAGGCATCCGCTTTCGTAGAGTCGAGCTTGCTCGACTGCTTCTGTACCAGGTGACGGTTGGCCGGAAGAGCAGTCGAGCAAGCTCGACTCTACCGTTCAGGGCACCGCGAACCCGGCCTTGCGCAGCAATCGGCACAGCGCGATCAGCGGCAGTCCGATCAGCGCGCTCGGGTCGCGGTTGTCGATCGCCTCGAACAGGCTGATGCCCAGACCTTCGCATTTGAAGCTGCCGGCGCAGTCCAGCGGTTGTTCGGCGGCCACATAGCGGGCGATCTCAGTCTGTTCCAGCGTGCGGAAGCGCACCTCGGTCATGTCGAGCGCGGCCAGGGATTCTCCGTCACGAGTGAGACTGATGGCGGTATGGAAGCGCACCGTCTGCCCGGACATCGCCGCCAGCTGCGCGCAGGCCGCCTCGGCCGTCCCAGGCTTGCCCAGCGGCTGCCCGTTCAGGTCCGCCACCTGCTCCGAGCCGATCACCCAGGCGCCGGGATGGCGGGCGGCCACCTCGGCGGCCTTGGCGGCCGCCAGGCGCACGGCCAGGGCCTGCGGTGCCTCGCCGCGCAGCGGAGTCTCGTCCACCTCCGGGCGTGCGCAGTCAAAGGGCAGCCCCAGCCGTTGCAGCAGCTCGCGGCGGTAGCGGGACGTGGAGGCCAGGACCAGTGACATGCGACAATACCGGGGCAGGGCGGGGCAGTCTGGCCCGTCGCTGGCGCCCGCAGCAAGACCCTGTATGGCGGGCATTTGACAGCCGCCGCCCCGATCCTTAGTATTCAGCGGCTTATGTCCGCGAACGTGCCCGAAACGCTGGATGCCTGGCGGATGGTTGTAGCGCGAAGGCGCTTCGACGGCCAGGTCTCCCTGGCTGAATTGACCCGCCTGCAGGGGTTGGTCGCCGATACCGACGGCGAGTGTGTCTACTCGCTTGAATTCGGTCGCGACGACGTCTTGCGGGTATCCTATGTGGAACTGACCATCGATACCGCGCTGCCGCTGATCTGTCAGCGCAGCATGCAGCGATTCCTGTTGCCGGTGAAGGTGACCCAGAGGCTTGGCCTGATCCGCGACGAGGACGAGGAATCGTCCCTGCCGGAGGAATACGAGGCGTTGCTGGTGCCGGAAGATGGCCAGCTGAAGCCGCTGGATCTGGTCGAGGACGAATTGGTGCTGGCGGTGCCGGTGGTACCGCTGTCGCCCGACGGTGAAGCAGTCGACAAGGACTGGGCGCCGAGCGAAGAAGAAACGAAGAAGGCCAACCCGTTTGCGGCGTTGGCGGCATTGAAGAAACAATAGCAGCCGGTTGTCGTCGGCGGCTGCGGCGAAAGCGAAAAGTGTGCTGGGCGCTGGCGTCCTGTGCGACGAAACGACGAAGCAAAACGAACCGAGTTTGGAGCAATCCCATGGCTGTCCAGAAATCCCGTGTTACCCCGTCCCGTCGCGGCCAGCGCCGTTCGCATGACGCCCTGAGCGCCAAGCAGCTGTCGACCGACCCGACCACCGGCGAAGTGCATCTGCGTCACCACATCACTGCTGACGGTTTCTACCGCGGCAAGAAGGTCATCCAGACCAAGACCTCGGCCGTCGAAGAAGATTGATGTGCCGGGAAGGCCGCTGCCTCCGGGCAGCGGCCTTTGCCTTCTTTCCCGGGCGTGCCGGTGATCGGCGGCCCGCGCAACAGGAAACATGATGAGCAAGCGGATCTACTCGAGGATCGCGGGCACCGGTAGCTATTTGCCGGAAAAAGTCCTGACCAACGCCGACCTGGAAAAAATGGTCGAAACCTCGGATGAGTGGATCCAGTCGCGCACCGGAATTCGTGAACGGCACATCGCGGCCGAAGGCGAAACCACCAGCGATCTCGGCTACCAGGCCGCGCTGCGCGCGCTTGAAGCGGCCGGCATCGACGCTTCGCAGCTCGACATGATCGTGGTCGGCACGACCACGCCTGATCTCATTTTCCCCTCCACCGCGTGCCTGATCCAGGCCAAGCTCGGTGTAGCGGGGTGCCCTGCCTTTGACGTCAACGCCGCCTGCTCGGGCTTCGTGTTCGCGTTGGGCGTGGCCGACAAGTTCATCCGTTCCGGCGACTGCAAGCATGTGCTGGTGATCGGCACCGAAACGCTGACCCGCATGGTCGACTGGAACGATCGCACCACCTGCGTGCTGTTCGGCGATGGCGCTGGCGCCGTCGTGCTCAAGGCCGACGAAGAGACCGGCATTCTCAGCACCCACCTGCATGCCGATGGCAGCAAGAAGGAACTGCTGTGGAACCCGGTGGGCGTCTCGACTGGCTTCAAGGGCGGCGCCAATGGCGGTGGCACCATCAACATGAAGGGCAACGACGTGTTCAAGTACGCCGTCAAGGCGCTGGACTCGGTCGTGGACGAAACCCTGGCCGCCAATGGCCTGGACAAATCCGACCTGGATTGGCTGATTCCGCACCAGGCCAACCTGCGCATCATCGAAGCCACTGCCAAGCGCCTGGACATGTCGATGGAGCAGGTGGTGGTGACCGTCGACAAGCACGGCAACACCTCGTCCGGTTCGGTGCCGCTGGCGCTGGACGCCGCGGTGCGCTCGGGCAAGGTCGAGCGTGGCCAGCTGCTGCTGCTGGAAGCCTTCGGTGGCGGCTTCACGTGGGGTTCGGCCCTGCTGCGCTATTGATAGTGCAAGTTACGACAACGTGAAGTCTGTCGTTACGGCCCCTCTGGGGCCGTAACGCGTTTAGGAGGTCCTGTCATGGTTGAGCCCATCGTCATTGAAGGGCAGCGCGCCTGGCTGAAGCAGTACGGCAAGGGAAGCCGCGCACTGGCCCTGGGCCTGCTCAATGTCATCGCTCGCCGTTTTCATCTGGATGCCCTGCGCCCGCCGCCGCACCGGGGCGGCGATGCCGCGCGTGAAACCGAGGCCCGTCGCCTGGCTGAACTGCAGGCGCAGGGTGTGAACGTGCCCGGTGTGCTGGGCAGCGGCCACGCCGCGCTGGTGATCGGCGACAACGGCAGCTCGTTCAACACCTGCCTGCGCGAGGCCGACGACGCACAGCGCGACCGCCTGGTGATGGCCGCGATGCAGTCCCTCGCCGAGGCACACGCGCGCGGCGCCTACTTCGGCCAGCCGCTGCCGCGTAATCTCACCTGGGATGGGGAAAAGGTCGGTTTCATCGACTTCGAGGAAGATCCGCTGGAAGTGATGGATCTGGCCGAAGCGCAGGCCCGCGACTGGCTGATGTTCGGCTACGGCGTGGCCAAGTACTACGCCGACCGCCCCGAGCAGCTGCAGGCGATGATGGCCGAGGCGATGGGTGAGGTTCAGGCGCCGGTGCGCGAGCACGTGCACGCCGTCAGTGGCCGCCTGCGCAGCCTGGCCCGGGTCTGCATGAAGCTGGGCCGTTCGGCGCGCGCGCTGGCCCATTCGATCTTCATCACCCATGGCGCCAGTACCGCTGGCGTGCTGATGCTGGTGGGGCTGTGCGTGGACTTCCTCGCCGACGGCGATCTGGACGTGCTGCAGCTGTTCTGCTGATGGCTGGTTCGCGCTGCGGTAAAGTCGACTGTCAGTCGACTTCCGCGCGCAGCGCGGGTTTTCAGGGGCTGATCGAAAGGCAGTCGACTCTACCCGGGCGGGGACACCGCGCCGGATGCCGGGTTGTCCCGCGGCCGCACTCCATACGCCTGCATACGCGCACGTACAGACGACACAGCGGATTCGCCCTTATCATGGCCCGCTTCGATTGCAGCAAGCGGATGACCGCGTGACCGTATCCACCCTCGCTTTTGTCTTCCCCGGCCAGGGCTCGCAGTCTGTGGGCATGGTGGCCGAGCTGGCCGAACTGCACCCGCAGGTGCGTGAAGCCTTCACCGAGGCATCCGACGGTGCCGGTGTCGACCTGTGGGCGCTGTCCCAGGGCGGCCCGGAGGAAATGCTCAACCGTACCGAATACACCCAGCCGGCCCTGCTGGCCGCAAGCATCGGCGTGTGGCGTGCCTGGAGCGCCGTCGGCGGTCCGCGTCCGTCGGTGCTGGCCGGCCACAGCCTGGGTGAGTACACCGCCCTTGTCGCTTCCGGCGCGCTGAGCCTGCACGACGGCGCCCATCTGGTGCGCCTGCGCGGCCAGCTGATGCAGGAAGCCGCGCCGGCCGGTGTTGGCGCCATGGCCGCCGTGCTCGGTGCCGAAGACCAGCTGGTGCTGGACGTCTGCGCCGAAGCCGCAGGCAGCCAGGTAGTGGTGCCAGCCAACTTCAATTCGCCGGGCCAGATCGTGATCGGTGGCGATGCCGAGGCGGTCGACCGCGCGCTGGCGCTGCTGGCTGAAAAGGGCGTACGCAAGGCGGTCAAGCTGGCCGTCAGCGTGCCCTCGCACACCCCGCTGATGCGCGAAGCCGCCAACCGCCTGGCCGAAGTGATGGCTGGGCTGTCCTGGCAGGCGCCGCAGCTGCCGGTGGTGCAGAACGTCGATGCCAAGGTGCATGACGGCGTCGATGCCATCCGTACCGCGCTGGTGCAGCAGCTGTACCAGCCGGTGCAGTGGACCGGTTGCGTGCAGGCGCTGGCCGCCCGTGGCATCACCCAGGTTGCCGAGTGCGGCCCGGGCAAGGTGCTGACCGGCCTAGTCAAGCGCATCGACAAGGCCATCGACGGCCGTTCGCTGGCCACGCCGGGCGACTTCGAAGCCGCCCGCGAGGCATGGTCGGCCTGACCTTCCCTGTTCCTGCCGACCGTACCGGTGGCCGCTGCACGCGGTCCGGGTGCGGCGGCCGCTCCCGCCTGAGGAAAACATCATGAGCAAGCCCCTGCAGGGTGAAATCGCACTGGTCACCGGTGCCAGCCGTGGCATTGGTGCCGCCATCGCCGATCTGCTGGCCGCCCAGGGCGCCACCGTCATCGGCACCGCCACCACCGAATCCGGCGCTGCCGCGATCGGCGAGCGTCTGGCCGCCCACGGCGGTCACGGCCGCGCGCTGAACGTCACCGACGCTGCCGCACTGGACAGCGTGCTCGATGGCATCGCCAAGGAATTCGGCCCGATCTCGATCCTCGTCAACAATGCCGGCATCACCCGCGACAACCTGCTGATGCGCATGAAGGACGAGGACTGGGCGTCGATCATCGACACCAACCTGACCAGCGTGTTCCGCACCAGCAAGGCGGTCATGCGCGGCATGATGAAGGCGCGCAAGGGCCGCATCATCAACATCGCATCGGTGGTGGGCGTGACCGGCAATGCCGGCCAGGCCAACTACGCCGCGGCCAAGGCCGGCATCATCGGCTTCAGCAAGTCGCTGGCCAAGGAAATCGGTTCGCGCGGTGTCACCGTCAATGTGGTCGCACCGGGCTTCATCGACACCGACATGACCAAGGCGTTGCCGGAAGAGGCGCGTACCGCGCTGATCAACGACATCGCCCTCGAACGCCTGGGTTCGCCCGAAGACATCGCCCATGCGGTGGCCTTCCTGGCCAGCCCGGCTGCCGGTTACATCACCGGCGAAACCCTCCATGTGAACGGTGGCATGTACATGCCGTAAGCAAGGGGCGCAGGGATTGCGCCGCAAGTGGTTGATCTGCTGAGGTTTTTGCTGCGATGCAAGGCCGCGCCGGTTTCCACTACACTATCCCACGGCCATCGCCTTTGATGGCGACCACTTTTGAACCACAACTCCATCTGGAGCGAGATCCCATGAGCACCATCGAAGAACGCGTCAAGAAAATCGTCGTCGAACAGCTTGGCGTCAAGGAAGAAGAAGTCACCAACAGCGCATCGTTCGTCGATGACCTGGGCGCTGACTCGCTGGACACCGTCGAGCTGGTGATGGCCCTGGAAGAAGAATTCGAGTGCGAGATCCCGGACGAAGAAGCCGAGAAGATCAGCACCGTGCAGGCCGCCATCGACTACATCAAGGCCCACGTCAAGGCCTGATGTCAGACGGCAGTGCGCGCGCGGGTCTCCGCTCGCCGCGCACCGCACCCCATGGGGCCGCAGTTGCGGCCCCGTGTGTTTGAGCATCACACCGAAGCAAACCGTGTTACCCGATTGAACCTTCGGGTCAGGAGAATCAGCAATGAAGCGTCGCGTCGTCGTAACCGGCCTGGGTATCGTCTCGCCGTTGGGCAATGATCTGGCCAGCAGCTGGGAAGGCATCACCCACGGTCGTTCGGGCATCGGTCCGCTGACCAACGTTGCCGATGCCTACCTGGACCGGTTCACCACCAAGATTGCAGGTGAGGTCAAGGGTTTTGACATCACCGCCGACAACGAACTGTTCGGCAAGTACCGGGTCAGCGGCAAGGATGCCAAGAAGATGGACCCGTTCATCCATTACGGCCTCGGTGCCTCGTTCATGGCCCTGCACGACTCGGGCCTGGAAATCACCGAAGCCAATGCCGAGCGCATCGGCGCCATCGTCGGCGCCGGCATCGGCGGCCTGCTCGGTATTGAAGAGCAGACCATCGAGTTCCACGAGGGCAAGAAGATCTCGCCCTTCTACGTGCCCAAGACCATCATCAACATGCTGCCGGGCCAGCTGAGCATCATCAGCGGCCTGAAGGGCCCGTCGTTCTCGGCGGTGTCGGCATGCGCGACCTCGAACCATTCGATCGGTACCGCGATGCGCATGATCCAGTACGGCGATGCCGACGTGATGGTGGTCGGTGGTGCCGAGCGTGGCTCCTCGCCAACCGCACTGGGCGGCTTCTGCGCGATGAAGGCGATGAGCACCCGCAACGACGCTCCGGAACAGGCCTCGCGCCCGTGGGACAAGGACCGTGACGGCTTCGTGCTGGGCGACGGCGCCGGCATCCTGATCCTGGAAGAGTACGAGCACGCCAAGGCCCGTGGCGCGAAGATCTATTGTGAGCTCGCCGGTTTCGGCGCCAGCTCCGACGCGTACCACATGACCGCCCCGAGCGAGAACGGCGAAGGCGCCGCGCGCTGCATGGTGATGGCCATGAAGGACGCCGGCGTGACCCCGGAACAGGTCGGTTACCTCAACGCGCACGGCACTTCCACGCCGCTGGGCGACCTCGGCGAAACGATGGCGATGAAGACCGCCTTCGGCGACCACGCCTACAAGATGATGGTCAGCTCCACCAAGTCGATGACCGGCCACCTGCTCGGCGCGGCCGGCGGCGTGGAAGCGATCTTCTCGGTGATGGCGCTGCAGGACAACGTCATTCCGCCGACCATCAACCTGCAGCAGCCGGGCGAAGGCTGTGACCTGGACTACGTGCCCAACGAAGCACGCCAGGCCAAGGTGGACGTGGTGATGTCCAATGGCTTCGGCTTCGGCGGCACCAACGGCACGCTGATCTTCAAGCGCGTCTGACCGGTGTTGCGACGTCGAGCGATGCTCGACGTCGCCTTGGTAGGGCCGAGCCATGCTCGACTCCGCCGTTGTGTAGAGTCGAGCTTGCTCGACTGACCGCGCAATGCAGTCGAGCAAGCTCGACTCTACGCAGCAGGAGGCCGCCGCAAGGCGGCTTCCGTGCATCTGAACCCCCGAACTGGCCGCCATGACCCACGCACCGCTGATCCACCCGCTACCGCACCCGATCGACCTGCTGGCCCTGCAGCAGCACGACCCGGCGCGTTTCCCGCTGCTGATGGAATCCACCGCCTCGGGCACCGCCCAGGGGCGCTGGAGCCTGCTGCTGGCCGCGCAGGGCGATGGCCTGCGGCTGGATGCCGATGGCCAGGTGCGCGATCTGCACGACGTGGTGCAGCCCGGCACGTTCCTGCAGGCACTGGACCGTGCCTGGCAGCATGAGCGCCTGCCGCATGATGGCAGCCACAGCCTGCCGTTCCGTGGCGGCTGGGCGCTGATGCTGGATTACGAAGTGGCCAGCCAGATCGAACCGGTGCTGCCGGCACGTGCGCGCGAGGACGGCCGCTCGACCGCGCTGGCGCTGCGCTGCCCGGCCGCCGTGCTGCATGACCATCACAACGACGCCAGTTTCGTCATCGCCGAAGCGGGCGAACAGGCGCTGCTGGATGCGCTGGTGGAACTGGCCGCGCAGGCACTGCCGGATGCGGGGCAGGGCTGGCAGCCGCCGCAGGCGGTCGGCGAAGACGCGCCGCAGCGCTTCACCGATGGCGTGCGCCGGGTGATCGACTACCTGCGCGCCGGCGACGTGTTCCAGGTGAACCTGTCGCGGCGCTGGAGCGCGCAGTTCGCCGCGCCGGTCAGCCCGCAGGCGCTGTATGCGCAGCTGCGCCGTGCCAACCCGGCGCCGTTTGCCGGCCTGTTCAGCGCACACGGCCGTCACGTGGTCAGCTCCTCGCCGGAGCGGCTGGTCTCCGTGCATGCCGGGCATGCGCAGACCCGGCCGATTGCCGGCACGCGGCCGCGCTTCGAGGGCGATGATGATGCCGCGCGCATCCAGGAGCTGGTCGGCCACCCCAAGGAGCGTGCCGAGCACGTGATGCTGATCGACCTGGAGCGCAATGATCTGGGCCGCATCTGCCAGCCCGGCACCGTGGTGGTCGATGAGCTGATGACCGTGGAGAGCTACGCGCATGTGCACCACATCGTCAGCAACGTCAGTGGCCACCTGCGCCCGGAAGTCACTCCCGGCGAGGTGATCGCCGCTACGTTCCCGGGCGGCACCATCACCGGCTGCCCGAAGGTGCGCTGCATGCAGATCATCAGCGAGCTGGAACAGGTGCCGCGCGGGGCCTACACCGGTGCGTTCGGCTGGCTGAACCGCGATGGCGACCTGGACCTGAACATCCTGATCCGCACCGCCGAAGTGGACGGCCATGAGGTGAGCTTCCGTACCGGTGCCGGCATCGTGGTGGATTCGGACCCGGACAAGGAACTGGACGAGACCCGCGCCAAGGCCCGCGGCCTGCTGCGCGCGCTGGGCCAGCAGGGCTGATTCGGCCGGGGTCGGATCCCTCGCGCACCGCGCGAGGGCTCTGACCCCGGCGGTCATGTTGGTGGGTGCCGGTGGGGGCCATTGTTCGGGTGGGTGCCGACCGTTGGTCGGCACGACGACGCCACCCCGGTCATGACCCCACACCACCGGCACGGTATCCTGCACGACGGAATCGAGTTCAGAGGTAGTCCATGGCGGGAGCCAAGCGCGGGTGTCTGTTCGTGGTAACGCTGGTGGTGGTGCTGGCCGCCGTCGTGGCCGGCGCGGGCGCGTGGTTCTTCTACCAGCAGACCCGCTTCGCCGACGCCCCGATCACCCCCTCCGCCGAGAGCGTGGTCATCGCCAGCGGCGATGGCATGAACAGCGTGCTGCGCAAGCTGCGCGAGGCCGGCGTGGATGAAGGCCAGGACACCCAGTGGCAGCTGCTGGCGCGCCAGCTCGATGCCGCCGGCAAGCTGAAGGTGGGCGAGTACGCACTCAGTGGCGAGCTGACCCCGCGCGAGCTGCTGCTGCGCATGCGCGCCGGCAAGGTGCTGCAGCACCGCCTCACCATCATCGAAGGCTGGAACATCCGCCAGGTGCGTGCCGCGCTCAAGCGCGCCGAACCGCTGCTGCACACCACCGACAGCCTGGATGATGCCGCGCTGATGCAGCGCCTCGGTTTCGGCGGCCAGCATCCGGAAGGCCGCTTCCTGCCGGAGACCTACATCTATCAGCGCGGCGACAGCGATCTGGACGTGCTCAAGCGCGCCCATGCCGCGATGGAAAAGGCACTGGACGAAGCCTGGGAAAGCCGCGCGCCGGACCTGCCGATCAACACGCCCTACGAACTGCTGACGATGGCCTCGATCATCGAGAAGGAAACCGCGCTGGCCAGCGAGCGCCCGCAGATTGCCGGGGTGTTCATGCGCCGCCTGAAGATCGGCATGCGCCTGCAGACCGACCCGACCGTGATCTACGGCATTGGCGCCGCGTACGACGGCAACATCCGCCGCCGTGACCTGACCACCGATACGCCCTACAACACCTATACCCGTGCCGGCCTGACCCCGACTCCGATTGCCATGCCCAGCCGCGACGCGCTGATGGCGGCCGCACAGCCGGCTGCGGGCGACGCGCTGTACTTCGTCGCCGTCGGCGATGGCAGTGGCGCGCACGTGTTCTCGCCCAGCCTGGACCAGCACAACGCCGCAGTGGCCCGCTACCTGCAGCAGCTGCGCCAGCAACGTACCCAGGAGACCCCGGCGCAATGAGTCCCGCGCTGCTTCGCCACCCGCGTTTCGTCAGCCTGGAAGGCGGCGAGGGCGCGGGCAAGACCACCGCCATCAATGCCATCCGTGATTGCCTGCGCAGCCACGGCCACGAAGTGGTGCTGACCCGCGAGCCGGGCGGTACACCGCTGGCCGAGCGCATCCGCGGCCTGGTACTGAAACCCGATGCCGAGATCGCCGCCGAGCCGCTCAGCGCCGAAGCCGAACTGCTGCTGGTGTTCGCCGCGCGCGCACAGCATGTGCGCCAGGTGATCCAGCCGGCATTACAGCGCGGTGCCTATGTGTTGAGTGATCGCTTCACCGATTCCAGCTACGCCTACCAGGGCGGCGGCCGTGGCCTCGATCCGCAGTGGATTGCCGACCTGGAGCGCCGTGCGGTCGGCCTGCTGCCGGGGCTGACCCTGTTGCTGGATGTGGACGTGGCCGTCGGCCGCGCGCGCGCCAACGGGCGCGACCTGTGGCCGGACCGCATCGAAAGCGAACAGGATGATTTCTTCCAGCGCGTGCGCGAGGTGTTCCGCAGCCGCGCGCAGCACGACCCGCAGCGCTTCGCGCTGATCGACGCCGGCCAGGTGCAGGAACGCGTGGCCGCCGATGTGGTCGCGCAGGTCGAGCGCTGGCTGCGGGACGGGGAGGGCGCATGAGCACGTTTTCGCCGTGGCAGCAGCGCGCCTTCGACCAGACCGTGGCGGCACTCGATGCCGATCGTCTCGGCCATGGCCTGCTGATCTGCGGCCCGGCTGGGCTGGGCAAGCGCGAGGTGGCGCTGGCGCTGGCCGACCATGTGCTGGCACGTGGCGACGCTGCGCATGCCACGCGCACGCGCCAGCTGATTGCGGCGGGTACGCATCCGGACCTGCAGCTGGTCAGCTTCATTCCGAACAAGAGCGGCGACAAGCTGCGCACCGAGATCGTGATCGAGCAGGTGCGCGAGATCACCGACAAGCTGGCGCTGACCCCGCAGTACGGCGTGGCACAGGTGGTGATCGTCGACCCGGCCGATGCGATCAACCGCTCGGCCGCCAATGCACTGCTGAAGACCCTGGAAGAGCCGCAGCCCGGCCGTTACCTGTGGCTGATCAGCAGCGACCCGGCGCGACTGCCGCAGACCATCCGCAGCCGCTGCCAGCGCCTGGAGTTCAAGCTGCCGCCGCAGCACGAAGCGCTGGCCTGGCTGCAGCAGCAGGGCCACAGCGAGGCGTCGGCGCGTGAAGCGCTGGAGGCCGCGCGCGGCCATCCCGGGCAGGCCGACAACTGGCTGCGCGAAGACGGCCTGAGCCTGCGCCGCGAGGTCGGCCGCGAGCTGGAACAGCTGGCCGCCGGCAAGACCGGTGCGGTGGAGCTGGCGCAGAAGTGGTGCGGCGATGACAACGCGGCGCTGCGCCTGCGCTTTGCCGCCGACCTGGGGCTGGCCCAGGCCAGCACCGATGCCTTGACCACGCCGGAGCGATTGCACAAGCTTGCAGCCTGGTTCGATGCGGCCAACCGCACCCGCGACCTGCTGCGCACCACGGTGCGTGCAGACCTTGCCGTGGTCGAGTTGCTGCTGGCCTGGAACAAGGTGAACGAGCGGCCTGCCGCAAAGGGAAATCGATGAGTGCCAGCAACGCCCGCCAGGGCATCCTGTCCCTGGCTGTGAAGGACAAAGCCGCGCTGTACAGCGCATACATGCCGTTCGTGAAGAATGGCGGCATCTTCGTGCCCACGCCCAAGCGCTACTTCCTGGGCGACGAGGTGTTCCTGCTGCTGACCCTGCCCGATTCCAGCGAGCGCCTGCCGGTGGCCGGCAAGGTGATCTGGGTGACCCCGGCCGGCGCGCAGGGCAACCGCACCGCCGGCATCGGCGTGCAGCTGGCTGACGGTGCCGAAGGCGAGGGCGTACGCCACAAGATCGAGACCCTGCTGGCCGGCCTGACCAGCTCGGACAAGCCGACGCATACGATGTGATTCCGGTAGCGCCGGGCCATGCCCGGCGGCGACCTCGAAACCCCCGTGAACACGAATGTGAAAAACTGTTGACGGCCTCTGAAAAGCCCCTATAATGAGCGGCTCAGCAACACACCGGGCGGTTAGCTCAGCGGTAGAGCATTGCCTTCACACGGCAAGGGTCACAGGTTCGATCCCTGTACCGCCCACCATGTTGCAGAACGAAAGAAGCCTCCAGCAATGGGGGCTTTTTTGTTGCCTGCGATCCAGCAGATCAGCCGAATGCGCGCACCGCCTCAACCGTGCTCCTCCAGCAGCTCGCGCGCGATCATCGCCGTAGCATCCAACAAGTCGTGGCCGCTACCGGCCTGCACCACTACCGCCAGCAGACCACGGCCCACCTCGGCATTGCCGCTGGTCAGTTCCATCTCGCCTTCAAAGCACAGATCGGCCAACCATTCATGGGCCTGTTGCAAGCCTCGCTTGCGGACGCGGCGGAACTCGGCGAGCAGCTTCGCCTGACCGGCCTCCTGCTCGCCCTCGGCCAGCAGGCCGATGGCACCGCCGTGCGCCGCGCGCCAGATGGCAGGCAATGGGCGACCGTTCGCATCCACCACATCCACCGAGAACTGGGCGCAGTACATTTCGTAGCGTTTGCCCGCCGTACTGCCGGGCACGATGCCGGCCTCGGCGAGCAGGCGTTCGGCTTCATCCAGTTTGCTGAACTTCAAGCGCAGCAGTGCAGGGCGGCTCAGCTGTTGTGCCAGCGCGTGCTGGTTTGCGGCAAACCATACGTTCCAACCCACGGTTGCGCGGCCTTCCAGTGCGGCTTTGAAGTACTCCAGGTGTTCGGCGTCCATTGCGGCCTCCTGCGTTCCCTGCGCGATTGTAGCGGGAGCGTATCCGGGCGGGTCAGGCGTCACCGCCGGAGAGGCAGTGATGCGCCTCGCGCACCAGTTGTCGCGCGGCCACGATCAGTCCATCAGTGTGGAAGGCACCCAACTGCTGGTCCGGTCCACCCTCGGCGCGCGCTCGATCGCCCGCCTGCAGAAGATCGAGCAATGCACTGAGCCTGGACAGCGAGCGGCGCAGTGACGCGTGATTGCTGGCGCAAAGGGTGAGGCTGCTGCACGGTTGTCCGTCATCGCCGTCGGCATGGTTGATGGCATTGAGGCAGGTGAAGAAGGCAGGCGACTGCACGGGCAGATTCTGTTCGTGCAAGGCGCACTCGATCTCGCGTGCGAGGTCCTCGGGCACGTCGGCGGCGATGTCGCCGATCAGAGCGTAGAGGCGGGGATGGACGGCGGTGCGGTTGGTCATGACAGAACCCTCACTGGCGTGGAGCCACCTCCCAGAGTGAAGGTGGCGGACGGTGCGGGTTGGCGTACCAAGGCAAACGAACTTCCACCGAGAGGAAGGCCTGGCGGATCTGTCGATCCCCACGCACCGGCCGCCATTGAAGGCAATCGGTGCATTCTCTCTGCTGCGGCGTGAACCGCAGTGGTGGAAGTTCGTTCGTTTATTCGAGACGCCAATCCCGACCAAGGCACTTTGCCTCGGCGGGGCCATCATCGAACTGCCCTGACTGACAAGTCAGTAAGGAAAGTTGCATTGAAACGGCGACAACGCGGGCATCTCCAGTTCTGTGCGCCATTGCCGCCCTCGCGTGTGCGCAGGGACAAGCCGGACAGTGTCGATCTGCGCACGTGACGTGATTCGCTGACCAGGAAGGGGCAAAAGCGTCAGCGTGCGATGGTTCACCCTCCCGAAGGAGGGTGCAATGGGGTCACAAGTTGAACGTTGCTTTCTCCGCCATCAGCTGTGCAAACGATGCGTACCAATCGATATCAACACGGCTGTAGAGGTGCGCATCGCATTCATTCAGTGCTGTGGAGTGATGGGTGTCGAGCAGAATGAAGTCATCGCCCATCTGCGGCGTGCCGCTGACCTGTATGGCGCGGTCCAGGTGATACTCGAACGCTTCCACCACCGGATCTACAACCAACTCTCGACGAATCTGCACGATCTCCTCGTTGTCCTGCCCGAACGGGCGGATCAACTCGACGGGCAACAGGATGTCGATGAAGCGTCCTGGCATCGCAAAGCCATTGCTGACCTTCAGGAAATCGCGATAGCTCTTTGGCAATCTGACGCCAAGGCGCGTTTCAGCATCAACGATGGCCTGTTCACTGGCGCCGGGCACGCCACACCAATCGAGGGTTCCGGTCAGCGCGCGCCGGGCTACATCCGCCAAAGGACTGTCCGGGTACCGCTCGGCGAACGGTTGCATGCCCATGTCAATTTCTGGCGCGGCGAGCCGTTCTTCCAGCGTGGAGAGCGCTTGTTGACTGAGCCGGGTGAGAAGATCGAGCCAATCATCTGCACTGGCGGGAACGCGAGGGTGTTCTCTCTGTGTACTCATGGGATGATCCTCACCCAGAACTCTTCACCATCGACGATGCGCTCGCTCCCACAATAGAACTGGCCAAGTTTCCCGCCGACGCGTCGGTTGTCCGATGAATCCAGGTACTGGACGGACATCTGGTCCTCTGGCACAAGACTGGCACCCTGATAAGTCGATGCGAAGGGATATTCGTCGCAATCCTTCCCTGCCCCTGGCTGCCCTGGGAACCTCTGCAGGCAAAGCATTTTGCTCGCGCGTTGATTTGCCAGTCTTGCGGTATCGTTTCGCATGCGCGTCATTGCCTTCCCCACAGTGAAACATCAGGATCCCAGCGTCCGATGTTGTTGGGCAGTGCGGCCTGCGCCGCAAGAATGTGAGCAGCCGACTCATCAACGTCCGGGTCTGAAAGGCTGAGTTCAAGAACACCCGGATAATCCGGATGTCGACAACCAGAGTGGCTGTTCGCCAGCCTCTCGCACCGCAGTTCCGGCGCCGACATTTCGATCAGCGTCTGCTCCACGTTGAAGCGGTTCAGAATAAGCTGGGTGTTCTGGCTGGTGCGTCCATCCTCGGTATCCATGCCCAGCGTCACGGCGAAGTCATAGGTACCCTGTCCTCCGAGCCCGATCATCTGGAACTGCTGCTTTTCGGTACAGCTGCCGCAGTACAGGAAGGGCGCCATGGTCAGCCCCTTGGACGCCTCGCCCAGCACGTCCTGGATCACCACGCGCACACGATGCGTCCAGGTGGTGCCTGTGCGTGGAAGGTAGGCGTAGTCATACATCGTGACGTCCGAATACTCCTCAGCGCCGATGTCGGTGTTGTAGGACACGTAGCGCGCGGTTCGCTTGACGCAGTAGTGCCGGCGCGACCCTGCCGCCTCCTCCTCGTCCTTGTCGGTGGCGTCATTGCAGAGCTCCTCGAACGAAGGCTCTTCATTGCGCATGTCCGCTTCGTACCGATCAAGTTCGGCGAAGGACATGGTGGCGATCATCTGCGCGTCGCTGGGGCAGTCATCTTCCTGCTGCGCGCGTGCGGTGAACGCGCACAGCGTCGCGGCCAGGGCCAGTGGCGTCAGTTTCATCGGGGTCTCCTTGGGTTGGACAGGTGACCGGCAGAAGTGCCGGTTCCCCTTGATGCGCCTGCCCGCAGGAGGAGGAGGGTAGGAGTACCCCGGCCGTTGGTCGGGGCGTGATGCCGAGCACGGCCCGGATGTGGCGTCGATCACTGGCGTGTGGGTGGCCAGTCACATTGGCCCGTTCACCCCTGGCCCGACGCGACAGCCGCGCAGCCCTTGCCGAGTGCCGCGCAGCGTGCTCCCATCGGCAGGGACACTTCGCCGCGCCTCTGGAGCCCCGCCATGCCGCTCGCCCGCATCGATCTTCGCAAAGGCAAATCCGCCGACTACCTGCAACGTGTCGGTGAAACCATCTACCAGGCCATGCGCGCGGTCGGCGTGCCGGAAAACGACCGCTTCCAGATCTTCCAGGAACACGCGCCCGGCACGCTGATCTACGACCCCGGCTACCTGGGCGTGGACCGTACCGACGATTTCATCTGCATCCAGATCACCTGGAACGAAGGGCGCACGCTGGAGCAGAAGAAGGCGTTGTACCTGGGCATTGCCGAGGGCCTGCACGCGGCAGTGGGCATCCGCCGCGAAGATGTGTTCATCAATCTGGTGGAAGTGAAGAAGGAAAACTGGTCGTTCGGTAATGGTGTGGCCCAGTACGTGAGTTGATGGGCGAAAAGCATCCACGCATGGCGTGGATCTACTGAATGGACGGCGTGCGCGGGGAGGGCACTCCTGCGTCACCGTGTCGCAGGGGGCAAACCCTGAACGGGGTCCAAGGTTGGCTGCGTGCCCGTAGAATGGCCGGGTGCGTCATTCTGTCCTCCACCGCCGGTTCCAGGCCCTGGCTTGGCTTGCCCTGCTGCTGGTGCTGCTCGCCCCGCTGGTGAGCCGCTGGCTGGCGCACGGGCACGTGGCCGCGGCGGTGCCGGTGGCGGCGATGGATCATTCCCAGCACGCACAGCACGCGATGGAAGGCCATCACGACCACCACGCGATGGCGATGCCGCACGGCGAATCGACGCCGAAGCCGCCCGCCGATCCCCATGCCGATCATGAGATGGGTGTGGATTGCGATTACTGCCTGATCGCAGCGCGGTTGATCACGCTGTTGGTAGCGGCGTTGTTGCTGCTGGTGCCGATGGCCGCGGTGTGCCGCGCGCTGCGCGGTGCGGTGCGGGTGTTGCCGCAACGCGTCAGTGGCACATTGGGAGCGCGTGGGCCGCCGGTCTTGATGGCCGTCTGAGACCTGCGCGTACGCCGTTGGATTGATGCTTCCGAGCTGCCAGGCATGGCCTGGCACTACTGCGTGCGCGATTCCCGAACTCCTTGAGCTGCCCTGCTACTGCGGGGTGGCCTTGCCTGCCGTGAAACAATGAAAACGAACCCCAACTCCGCGCGCCTGCGCCGGGCGGCGCTGTCTGTCGCCTGCGCGCTGCTGCTGCACTCCACTTCTGCCCTTGCTGCCGACGCAGCACCACCGACCACGCTGGATACCGTGCGCGTGATCGATACCCGCAGCGGCGAGCTGTCATCCACCGCCAGCGCCGGCTCTGCGTTGGGCCTGAGCGTGCTGCAGACGCCGGCCAGCCTGACGGTGATTTCGCGCGAACAGCTGGAGCAGCGCGGCGACAGCAACCTCAACGATGCGATCAGCCGGGCCGGTGCGATCAGTGCGATGCCGCATCCGGGCAACGGCCTGAGTGCGTTGTCCAGCCGTGGCTTTACCGATGGCGCTTCGGTGATGCGTCTGTACGACGGGCTGCGCCAGTACGGCGGCGTGGGCATCACCTTCCCGTTCGATACCTGGTCGATCGAGCGCATTGAGGTGCTGCGTGGGCCGGCCTCGGTGATCCACGGCGACGGCGCGATCGGCGGGGTGATCAACATCGTGCCGAAGAAGCCCTCGCGCGGGGCCATCGACAACGAGATCAGCGTGACGGTGGGCAGTGAAGACACCGCGCGCCTGGGCTTCGGCAGTGGTGGCGCGCTGACGCCGGAGCTGGCCTATCGGCTGGACGTGAGTGGCAACTACAGCGGTGGCTGGGTGGACCGTGGCCGCAACAGCGATGCCACCTTCTCCGGCGCGCTGCTGTGGCAGCCGCGTACCGACCTGCAGCTGACCCTGACCCATGCGCAGGGCCATCAGAAGCCGATGCGCTACTTCGGCACGCCGCTGGTGGACGGACGCCAGTTGGACGCGCTGCGCCACCGCAACTACAACGTGGAAGACAGTGACATCCGCTTCCGTGACCGCTGGACCCAGCTCGATGCGTTGTGGACGCCGAACGCGAAGGTGGAATGGCGCACGCGCGTCTACCAGATCGACAGCCAGCGCGATTGGCGCAACGCCGAGGCTTATGTCTACAACCCGCGCACCGGTTTGGTCGACCGCTCGGGCAACACCCAGATCACCCACAACCAGGACCAGACCGGGCTGACCTCGACGCTGCGTGTGCAGGGTGAGGTGGGCGGTCTGGCCAACAGTTTCGCGGTGGGGATGGATGCCAACCGCGCGCACTTCAAGCACACCAACAACACCTATGCGGGCAGCTCCGGCCCGGTCGATCCGTTCCATCCGGTGCCGGGCCAGTTCGCCAGCGATGCACCGAATCTGCCGCGCTACCGCAACGCCGCCGAGCAGTACGCGCTGTTCGTGGAAGACCACCTGACGCTGAGCGAGCGTTGGTCGGTGCTGGGCGGCCTGCGCCATGACCGCGCGCGCATCGATCGCACCGATCTGATCAGCGGCCAGAACGCGTTCTCGAAGACCTACAGCAGTACCGGCTGGCGCGCCGGCACGGTATTCGCGCTGCAGCCGACGCTGAGCCTGTACGCGCAGTATTCGCAGGCGGCCGACCCGGTCAGCGGCCTGCTGATGATCAGCCCGGCCAACGGTGCCTTCGATCTGGCCAAGGGGCGGCAGATCGAGGTGGGCCTGAAGCAGGCCTTCGACGGTGGCGAGTGGACGCTGGCGGCGTACCGGATCCGCAAGACCGGGCTGCTCAGCCGCGACCCGCTGCTGCCCGATCGCCGGGTGCAGGTAGGGGCGCAGACCTCGCGCGGCATTGAAGCCTCGTTGAACTGGGCCTTCGCGCCGCAGTGGTCGCTCGATGCCAACGCCACGCTGCTGAAGGCCGAGTTCGAGGACTTTCTGGAAACCACCGGTTCGCCGGCGGTGCTGGTCTCGCGCGATGGCAATGTGCCGCCGAACGTGGCCGAGCGGCTGGCCAATGTGTGGCTGAGCTGGCAGTTCCTGCCCGACTGGACCGTGGCCGGTGGCGCGCGTTACGTCGGCAAGCGCTATGCCGACAACGCCAACACCCTGCAGCTGCCCGGCTACAGCACCAGCGACCTGGCGCTGAGCTGGCAGGCGGCACCGCGCACGCGGGTGAGCGCGCGCCTGTTCAACGTGTTCGACAAGGCGTACTACGCGACGGCGTACTACACCAGCACACAGTGGCTGCTGGGCGCGGACCGCCGCGTCGAGTTCACGCTCGACCACCGCTTCTGAGGACGCCGGCCATGTCGCTGCGATCCACCGCCAAGCGCTGGACTTACCTGGTGCACCGTTGGCTGGGCATCGGGGGATGCCTGCTGATGCTGCTGTGGTTTGTCAGCGGCATGGTGATGCTGTTCGTGGGCTACCCGAAGCTGACGCCGGGCGAGCGGCTGGCGGCGTTGCCGGTGCTGGGCGATGCGCACGGGCTGCTTGGCTTGTCGGCGTTGCCGGCAGCAGTGCAGGCGGAGCCGGAAAGCGTGGCGCTGACCACGCTGCGCGGTGAGCCTGCCTACGTGGTGCGTAGTGGCAACCACGTGGGGGCGTGGTCGGCGCACACCGGGCAGGCCCTGCTGCCGGTCTCGGCACAGCGCGCCGAAGCCTCGGCGGCGCAGTTTGCCGGCGGCCCGGCGTTCGTCGGTGCGATGCGCGTGGATGAGGACCGCTGGACCCATTCGCGTGCGCTGGACGCGCATCGGCCGCTGTACCGGGTGGAGGTGGGCGGTGCGCAGCCGGGTGACCTGTACGTGTCTTCGCGCACCGGTGAGGTGGTACTGGATGCCCCGCATGTGCAGCAGCGCTGGAACTATGTGGGGGCGTGGCTGCACTGGCTGTACTTCCTGCGCATGCAGTCGGTGGACCCGGTGTGGACGTGGGCGGTGATCGTGCTGTCCGCGCTGTGCACGCTGGCGGCGGTCAGCGGCATCGTGGTGGGGGTGTGGCGCTGGCGCTTCGCTGGCCACTATCGTTCCGGTGCGAAGACGCCGTACGTCGAGCCGTGGATGCGCTGGCATCATCTGATCGGCCTGACGGCTGCGGCGTTCGTGTTCACCTGGATCTTCAGTGGCCTGATGTCGATGAATCCGCTGGGCGTGTTCAGCAGTACGCGCGGGGCGATCGACATGGCGCAGTATCGCGGCGATGCGGTGGCGGTGAATGGCGCACTGGGTGAGCCGGCGAAGCTTCTGGCGGTGGCCGATGCCGAGCGCTTCCGGCCGGTGGAGATCCAGTGGCGACGGATCGGTGGTGAGCTGTTCGCGGTGCTGCTGGATGGGCAGGGCGAGACCCGCATCGTGGCCGCGGGCGAAGGGCATCTTCGGATGATGCGGCAGCTGCCGCTGGCGTGGCTGCAGCAGAAGGCGCAGGCGATGTCCGCCGCGCCGATGCATCGGTTCGCGCTGCTGCCTGCAGCCGATGCCTATTTCTATCCACGTGTGCCGGAGGCGATGAACGGTGCGGCGGTGCGCCGCTTCCCGGTAGCGGTGGCGGACTTCGGTGATGCCGAAGCAACGCGCGTCTACGTCGATCTGGCCAGCGGTGACCCACTGCTGACGTTGGGGCATCGTGAGCGGGTCGGGCGCTGGCTGTTCTACTTCCTGCACAGCTGGGACCTGCCGGCGATGCTGCGGCAGGAGACGGCCCGGTTGGGCGTGCTGCTGCTGTTGAGCATGGCCGGCACCGCGCTGTGCGCGACCGCTACGGTGATCGGTTACCGCCGGGTGCGGATGAAGCTGCGGCGCCGGCGCCGTTGATGCCGCGCGCTACACCCGCAGCCAGCGCGTGGACACCGCCACCAGCAGCAGTGCGATGGCCACACCGATGAATGCAGCGATCAGGCCGAAGTGGTTGGCGGCAAAGCCGATCAGTGCAGGGCCGGCGAGGATGCCGGCAAAGCCCAGCGTGGACACGGCGGTGATCGCCAGTGCGCCGGGCATGCGGGTCTGGTGGCCCGCCAGTGAGAACAGCGCCGGCGCGATGTTGGCGCAGCCGAGGCCGACCAGCACATAACCTGCCAGTGAGGCCTGCCAGGGCGTGACCAGCGTGAGCACCAGTACGCCGCTGGCAGCGAGCAGGCCGCCGAACACGATGGCGCGTTCGCGTCCCACCCGCGCCACCAGTGCATCGCCGAACAGGCGCGCGACGGTCATGGTCAGGGTGAAGGTCACATAGCCGATGCCGGCCAGGCTGGCATCGACGCGACGCACGTCGCTGAGGAACACCGCGCTCCAGTCCAGCATCGCGCCTTCGCCGAGGAAGGCCACGAACGCGAGCACGCCGATGAACAGCACGATGCCATGGGGCATCGCCAGCATCGGGGTGTCGTGGGGCATGCGCTCGCTGTGCCAGTACGACGCCGACACCAGCATCGCGAGCAGCATTGCAGCCACACCGATCAGCACCGAGGCCAGCGGTGGCAGCTGTGCGGAAAGCAGCAGGGTCATCATCGCCGCACCGAGGAAGCCACCGATGCTGAAGAAGGCGTGGAAGCCGGACATCATCACGCGCCGTGCCTCGCGCTCGACGATCACCGCCTGTACGTTCATGGTGCAGTCCATCGCGCCCACGGCAGCACCGAACACGAACAGCACCAGGCCCAGCAGCCACGCCGAATCGGCCAGTGCCAGCCCGGGCACGGTCAGGCAGATCAGCAGGCTGCTGGCTACCATCACCCGGCGGCAGCCCAGGCGCGCGGCCAGCACGCCGGACAACGGCATCGCCAGCAATGAACCGGCACCGAGGCAGAGCAGCACCAGGCCCAATGTGGCGTCGTTGATCTCCGTACGTGCCTTGGCGAAGGGGACCAGCGTGGCCCACAGCGCGGTGGCGAAGCCGGGAATGAAGAAAGCAGCGCGGGTCGCGTGCTGTTCAGCACGCGCGCGGTTGGCAAGGGACATGAGCGGTACGGTCAGGGGGAGTGGGGTGCACCGCGATGCCGGCGGCGCGGAAGCGCGCGGCCAAGGCCGGCGGTGCGCTGGTGGTGAGCACCAGATCGTCGATCTCGTCCAGGCTGGCAATCTGCCAGTGGCCACGGGCGCCGAGCTTTTCGGTGGTGGCGGCGACGATGACACGGCTGCTGCAGGCCACCATGGCACGCTTCAATGTGGCTTCTTCGGCATCCATCGCCCACACACCGGTGTCGCCGTCTACCGCGCACGGGCCGGGCAGGTACACATCGGCCCGCAAGCGCTGCACCTGGGCCAGTGCTTCGGCGCCCACCGCACCTCCGCCGCTGGCCAGGCGGCCGCCGATCAGCTGAACGGAAGTGCCTTCATGCAGGCTGGCGGCGGTGGCGATCTGCGGCGCGTTGGTGATCACCGTCAGTGCCAGTTCGGGCGGCAACTGCTGGGCGATGGCCAGGTTGGTTGAACCGGCATCGAGCAGCACCACCTGGCCAGGTTGCAGCAGGGCACAGACGCGCGCGGCCAGTTCGGCCTTGTCGCCACGGTCGCGGGTGAGCCGCTCGCGCAGCGGGCGTTCCTTCGGCGGCGGCAGCACGGCACCGCCGTAGACGCGCTGGCACAGGCCCTGGGCGGCCAGTTCGCGCAGGTCGCGGCGGATCGAATCTTCGGAGACGGCATAACGACGCGCCAGCTCGGCGGCCACCACGCGGCCCTGCTCGCGCAGTTCCTCGAGGATCAGTCGGGTGCGCTCGGCGGGGAGGGAATTGGATTCGGAGCTCATGGTGTGAGTGTGCATGTTCGTGCATGAACGTGCAACAACAGGCATTGAGCGATGGCGCGGCCGATGAGCGGGTGAGCCCGTGCCGGCGTAGGGCTTTGGAATGTGGCAGTGGCCCGGCATCATGGCTGCGCTTCTGGCATGGAATCCCTGATGTCCCCCACCGTTCACCGCAGGCTTCGCATCGGCGCGGACCAGTACACCGGCCAGAAAGTGGTCGACCAGCAGTTCCACGAATGCGATTTTTCCGGCGTGGACCTGACCGGCACCGAGTTCATCAACTGCAGCTTCTACGATGCCGACAGTCGCCTGGGGTGTCGCTTCAACGGCGCCACGCTGAAGGAAGCCAGCTTCCGCAGCTGCGACCTCAGCCTGTGCCATTTCAACTTCATCAAGGCGCTGGGCCTGGAGATCAGCGAGTGCCGCGCGCAGGGCGCGGACTTCAGCAACGCCAGCTTCATGAACCAGATCACCACGCGCAGCTGGTTCTGCAGTGCGTTCATCAAGAAATCGAACCTGCGCTATGCCAATTTTTCGCGGGTGACGCTGGAAAAGTGCGAGCTGTGGGAGAACTGCTGGGACGGTGCGAATGTGAGCGGTGCCAGCTTCGCCGGCTCGGACCTTTCCGGAGGCCAGTTCGAGGGCATCGACTGGAACAGCGCAAACTTCACCGACTGCGATCTGACCAACTCGGAGCTGGGCGAGCTGGACCTGCGCAGCACCAACCTGCGTGGCGCCACGCTGGATGTGCAGCAGGTGGCGCTGCTGATGCAGCGCATCGGCATCACCGTGGTGCCCTGAGCGCACCCGTAGCGTCGAGCGTGCTCGACGGCTCTTCAGCCTTCGTAGCGTCGAGCGTGCTCGACGGCTCTTCAGCCTTCGTAGCGTCGAGCTTGCTCGACGGCCGACGCCGCATCCAGACCTGGCCTCGGCTGCACCAAGGCGTCAAGCCGCATAAGCCACCCAGCCCTTGAAGCTGAAACCTGCATAGAACAGCTCTGCGCCCTCGAAGCCGGCCTCCCGCAGTAGCGCGACCTCCTGCTCGGGTGCCAGCAACGGCAGCCGCTCGGCGATGGCCTCGATCGCGCGCTGCGCATCAGCATGTGCCACGCCGGATGCTTCGGCGAAGGCTGCATAGCGCTGCAACCAGCGCCGCTTGCCGGCCGGATCCTGCGGCACGCTGTGGTGGGCCACCACCAGTGGCGCGCCGCGTTGCAGGCGCCGGTGCAGCTCGCGCAGCGTGTGCAGGCGCTGCGCGGCGTCGAGGAAGTGAAGGGTCAGCAGGCAGCTGGCACCATCGAAGCGCATGTCCGGCGCATCGTCGATATAGCCTTCCAACAGCTGCACACGCGATAGCAACGGGCCCAGTGTCTGCTCCGCCAGGGCCAGCATCGGCGCAGCCGGGTCGACCCCCAGCAGCTGCCAACCCGGTTGCGCCTCGGCAAAGGCCTTCAGTTCCAGCCCGCCACCGGCGCCGAGCACCAGCACACGGCCCTGCGCTGGAACCCGTTCGGCCAGCAGCAACTGGCTCATCTGCTGCAGGGCCAGAAAGCCCGGCACCTGGCGCAGTGGGCCTTCGGCGTAGCGGGCTACCGCCTGCGGATCGGAGAACGTGGACATGCGCGGTTTCCTGCAACGGGCGACATACCACTGTAGCGCGGCGCGCAAGGGCATTGCGCGCCGCTGCCGCACAGGCAGGTGAGCGCTCAGGCCGCTTCCGCTTCCAGCACATCCTGCAGCCGCACCTCGCCAAGGAAACCGCCGCTGCTGGTTGCCGTCCGCTGCGCCTCGATGGCGTGGGCGAACTGCACGCCGGCATCGTCCTGGAGTCGTTCGAACAGCTGCTGCAGCTTCGGGAAGTCGCGGCGGTCGACCACCTGGTGGTAGTCGTTCCAGCGGGCGATGCCGGCGAAGTAGGCGTCGGCCAGGCTGCGCTGTCCGCCCAGCAGCCAGGGGCCGTTGCCGATCATCTGCTCAAGCGCCTGATGCACGTGGCGTACTTTTTCCGTGCCGTAGCGGCGCAGGGCTTCGCCGTCGGCACCTTCGGCATGTTCCAGCGCATGCCAGAGCGGGGCATAGGCACCAAAGAAGCTGGTGTTGAGGTAGGCCAGCGCCTGGTTGAGGCGGTCGAAGCCGGGCGTGCCCTGCGCGAAGCCCCAGCCCTGGGCGATGCCGCGCGCGGCCAGATGGTTGAGGATGGCCAGGCTTTCGCTGATCAGTTCGCCGTTGGCGGTGCGCAGGGTGGGCGTTTCTCCCAGAGGATTGAGGCGGCGATAGTCTTCGCCCTGTACCTGGCCGGGCATTTCGATGCGGCACAGCTGGTAGGGCTGGCGCAGCCATTCCAGGGCAACGATGGAGCCGAACGAGCAGCCCGAGGGCACGCCGTAGAAGAGGATCGGGGTCATGGCAGGTTTCCGGTTGAAGCCGCGGTGCGGCGGGTAGGGGAAGCGTGCCTGCATGGACATTGCGACAGAAGCCATTCGAATGGCATCCTGAAGTCCACATCTGTGGACGTTGCGCATGCTCAATCTCAACGACCTGGCCCTGTTCGTCACTGCCGTGGAGCAGGGCGGCTTTGCCGCCGGCGGTCGCCATCTGGGCCTGCCGCGCTCGACCCTGAGCAAGCGTGTGGCATTGCTGGAGGAGCATCTGCAGGTGCGCCTGCTGCAGCGCAGTTCGCGTCGCTTTGCGCTGACCGAGGTCGGTCAGGAGTTCTTCGAACGCGCACGCGCGGCGTTGTCCGAGGTTGAGGCTGCCGAGGCCATCGTCCGCGACCGCCAGGCCGAACCCAGCGGCAGCGTGCGCATCAGCGCTTCGATTCCGGTGGTGCAGGGCGAGCTCGCCGCATGCCTGCCCGCGTTGGCCCGGCGCTATCCGCGGCTGCGCATCGAAGTTGAAGTGAGTGATCGTTTCATCGATCTGACGCAGGAAGGCATCGACATCGCCCTGCGCAGCCACTTCGGCCCCTTGCCGGATTCGGGGCTGGTGCAGCGCACGCTGGGCAGCGAACGCATTGTGCTGGTGGCGGCGCCTGCGTACCTGGCCGCCGCGCCTGCGCTGGATGCGCCGGAGCAGCTGCGCGGGCATGCCGGGCTGCTGACCGCGCGCCATGCAACGCGCTGGACACTGCACGGGCCGGCCGCGCGCAGCGTGCAGGTGGAACCGCAGGTGGCGATGGTCGGCAACGAATCGCAGCTGCTGATCGCGGCGGCCGAAGCCGGCCTGGGCATCACCGTGTTGCCGCACAGCCTGTGTGCGGCGGCCATTGCCGCCGGCCGCCTGCAGCGGGTATTGCCGCAGTGGCATGCCGGAGAGGTGACCACCAGCGTGCTGCTGCCGCATCGTCGCGGCCAGTTGCCGGGCGTGCGCGTGGTGGTGGACGCGCTGGTGGCGCATTACCAGCTCAGCGCAGCGCCTGCGCCAGCACCTGCCAGATCCGTGGGTCCTGGCACTGCGAAACGTTGAAGCGCAGATAGTCGGCCGCGCGCTGCGACTGGCTGAAGGCATTGCCCGGTGCCAGCACGATGCCCTCGCGCAGGCATTGCCGCGCCAACGCAGCGGCATCGCGGCCATCGGGTAGCTGGCACCAGAGGAACAGGCCGGCTTCCGGTTGCAGCCACGCGGTGATGCCCAGCGCGTGCAGTTTCCGCAGCGTGTGCCGGCGCGCATCGGCCAGGCGCGAGCGCACCGACTGCATGTGGCGGCGATAGCCGCTGTCGGTCAATGCGATGTGCATCAGCTGCGCGGCCAGGTGGCCACCGCCGAAGCTGGTGGCCAGCTTCAGATCGGTCAGCGCTTCGATCCACTCCGGGCGCGCGGCGATGTAGCCGCAGCGCGAGGCAGCCGACAACGTCTTGGAGAAGCTGCCGACATGGATCACCCGCGACAGGCCATCGAGCGCGGCCAGCCGCGGCGCAGGGTGCAGCTCGAAGTCGGCGAAGATGTCGTCTTCGATGATGATCAGTTCGCTGCGTTCGGCCAGCCCCAACAGCCGATGCGCGGTGCTGGCCGAGAGGATCGCGCCGGTCGGGTTGTGCAGGCCGGAATTGGTGATGTACAGCCGCGGCGCGTGCGCCTGCAGCGCCTGCGCGAACGCGTCCAGATCCGGGCCGGTGTGCGTGTACGGCACCCCCACCGCCTGTACCTGGTGCGCCTTCAGCAGGGCGTGGTAATTGAAGTAGCTGGGGTCATCGACCAGCACGCAGTCGCCGGGCTTGAGCAGGAAACGGCAGATCAGGTCGACGGCATGCGTGCCCGATTCGGTGAGCAGGATCTGCTCCGTCGGCGCGTCGATGCCCAGCATCGCCGCACGCCGCTGCAACAGCTGGCGCAGGGCGGCCAGCCCGAGCGGTCCGGCGTAGTCGACCAGCTGCGGTGCATCGACGCGCGCCAGCCGGCGCAGGCCGCGACGCATGCCATCGTGGTACAGCCAGGTGCTGGGCATCCAGCCACAGCCGGGCTTGAGGTGGCCGGCGGGTGTTTCCAGCGATTGTCGTGACACCCACAGCGGATCCACCGCACGGTCCAGCCGCGGTTCCATCTCGGCCAGGGCCAACGGCGCCACCGGGCCGCTGACGTAGAAGCCGGACCCGGCGCGGGCGGCGATCACGCCTTCCGCTGCCAGGCGCTCGTAGGCCTCGACCACGGTGGACACTGACACCCCCATCGCCGCCGCCTGCGCGCGCACCGAGGGCAGGCGCGAGCCCGGCCCGTCCAGCCGTGCGCTGATGCGGCTGCGGACCATCTGGATGACCGATTCAATGCGGGTAAGGGGGCGGTTCATGGCGGGACTGTAGTGGAAGTGTGAGCAGTACAGTTTCTTGAAACTGTACTGGATTGTAGCTGGGGAGATGCGGCGGTCGATGCTTCCATGGACGTCCACCGGGCATCGCCCGGCATTGCGGGAGCACAGCTGTGGAACGGTCGGCGAGTGGGTGGGTCAATGGCTTCATTGGTGTGGTGATTTTTGCCGGCTCGTTGCCGGCCACTCGCCTGGCGGTGCTGCAGCTGGATGCGGGGTTCGTCACCGCCGCGCGCGCCAGCATCGCCGCCGTGCTCGGGCTGGGGCTTTTGCTGCTGCTGCGCCAGCCCTGGCCCCGGCGCGCAGACCTGCCCGGGCTGGCGGTGGTCAGCCTGGGCGTGGTGGTGGGCTTTCCGCTGTTGACCGCGCTGGCCCTGCGCCATGCGTCCTCGGCGCACACGATCGTGTTTCTCGGCCTGCTGCCGTTGAGCACGGCCTTGTTCGGCGTGCTGCGGGGCGGTGATCGTCCGCGCCCGGCGTTCTGGCTGTTCTCGCTGCTGGGCAGTGCCTGCGTGGTCGGCTACGCGGCCCGCAACGGTATCGAGGCCTCGCTGCAGGCCGACCTGCTGATGCTGGCGGCGATCGTGGTGTGCGGGCTGGGCTATGCAGAGGGCGGCCGGCTTGCGCGACATCTCGGTGGCTGGCAGGTGATCAGCTGGGCGCTGCTGCTGGCGCTGCCGGTGATGTTGCCGCTGACGGTACTGATGCGCCCGGTCTCGTTTGCTGCGGTGGATGCCTCGGCATGGTGGGCGCTGGGGTACGTGGCGGTGTTCAGCATGCTGCTTGGGTTCCTGTTCTGGTACCGCGGCCTGGCACAAGGCGGCATCGCGGCCGTCGGCCAGTTGCAGCTGCTGCAACCGTTCTTCGGCCTGGCGCTGGCGGCACTGCTGCTGCACGAGTCGGTCAGCCTGGGCATGGTGCTGGTGACGCTGGGCGCGGTGATCTGCGTGGCCGGCGCCCGACGCTTCAGCCGCTGAAAAAAGGGACGGAGGGGATCAAGTCGTTCCTGGCACTTCATGGGCGATTGCGCCTTAATCCCCACCGTCCCCTTTTCTGGCGATAGCGTGGGCGTATCGTGGTGGGTGGCCAACGGTATTGGCCAGCGCCGTCGCTCCTGGTTGAAGCTGGGCCGATGCAGCCGATTTCCCCTATTTCCTTTGAGGGCCAGGTGGGCCTGGTGACCGGCGCCGCCGGTGGGCTGGGCCTGGCCTACAGCCGCCTGCTGGCCCAGCGCGGTGCGCACGTGGTGATGCATGACGTGGGTGCGGGTACCGATGGCCGTGGTCGCGACCCGCAGCGCATCCTGCACAGTGTCGAGACGCTGCGGGCGCAGGGCCTGTCGGTGCAGGGCGCAAGCGGACCGATCGACGACCGCGCCGGTTGTCACGCTGTCCTGCATTCGTTGTTGCAGCAGCATGGCCGCATCGACTTCCTGATCCACAACGCCGGTTGGGTGGAGTACCAGGCGCTGGAAGCCATCGAGGACGAGGCGCTGGAGCGGATGCTGTGCCTGGCGGCGAAGACCCCGCTGTGGCTGGCGCAGGCAGCGTGGCCGGCCATGCGCGACGCCGGTGGCGGACGCATCGTCATCACCACCTCTGATCGCGCGCTGTATCCGCAGTACGCACAGCGTGGGCTGTCCGCCTATGCGATGGGCAAGCTGGCTGCGCTCGGGCTGGTCAATGTGCTGGCGCTGGAAGGGGCCGCACACGGCATCGTGGTCAACGCGGTGTCGCCGGTGGCCAAGACGCGCATGTGGGGCATCGACGGCGAGCCGGATGAACTGCATCCGGAGGCGGTCGCACACGGCGTGGCCTACCTCGCCTCGCCGCG
The DNA here is from genome assembly GCF_056172695.1 of Stenotrophomonas sp. GSD10. Lineage (NCBI taxonomy): Bacteria > Pseudomonadati > Pseudomonadota > Gammaproteobacteria > Lysobacterales > Lysobacteraceae > Stenotrophomonas > Stenotrophomonas sp. GSD10. The sequence goes on from NZ_JAOCMC010000002.1 coordinate 656,610, forward strand.
CTGCCTGCAGGGCGGGTGGACGCTGCGCGCGAGCAACGGGCAGTTCCACGCGCTGCGCCTGCAGGAGGCCGAGCATGTGGCCTACCCACGCGATCTGCGCGCGATCAGCGCCGACAGCATCGAAGCGGTGGCGTTGCAGTGGCCGGCCATCGCCCGCGCCAGCGTGGACGTGCGCAGCTGAGGGCGTACGCTAGGCAGGTTTCCATCGGCTGCATCCAGATGATCGACCTGCGCCTGCTCCGCCAGTTCGTGGCCGTGGCCGAAGAACTGCACTTCCACCGCGCTGCGGCCCGCCTGCACATGTCACAGCCGCCGCTGACCGCGGCGATCCGGCGTCTGGAAGACGCGTTGGGCAGCGAGCTGATCGTGCGCGGCAACCGCACCCTGGGCCTGACCGCGGCCGGGCAGACCTTGCTGGTGGAAGCACGGGCGACCCTGCAGCAGGCCGAGCAGGCGTTGCAGCGCACCCGCGCTGCCGCCGCCGGGCACTGTGGCAGCCTGCGCGTGGGGTATGTGGGCAGCGCACTGTACGGACGCCTGCCGGGATTGATCCGCCACTTTCGTCAGCAGTATCCGCAGGTGCAGCTGCATCTGCACGAAGCCACCTCGCGCCAGCAGCAGCAATGGCTGCGGGAACAGCGCATCGACGTCGGCGTGCTGATTCCACCGATTCCGGCCGCCGAGCTGCTGCTGCACGACTTCGATCACGACCGCCTGGCGATTGCGCTGCCGCGTGCACATGCACTGGCCGACGCAGCGCAGGTCAGTGTGGCGATGCTGGCCGACGAACCGTTCGTATCGTGGCCAGCGGGCGAAGGCACCGGTTTCCATGCGCAGGTGCTGGGCCTGTGCACCGCCGCAGGCTTCACCCCGCACGTGGTGCAGGAAGCACAGGGCATGCACGCGGTGCTGTCGCTGGTGGCGGTGGAAGCCGGGGTGGCGATCGTGCCGGCCAGCATGGCCAGCTTCCGTCCGGAAGAAATCGTCTATCGCGAGCTGGAAGGCGATGCAGCGCGCTTCGCCCTGCAGTTCTGCACGCGCCCGCAACAGCCCTCGCCGGTGCTGGGCAATTTTCTGCAGGCGGCGACCAGCGGCTGATACGGCGGGTCAGCTAACCCTTGTCACTGCGGAACAGATGCGTAGCGGCATAGTCGATGAACACCCGCAGCCGTGCACTGGGGTGGCGCCCACCAGGCCATAGCAACGAGAACTGCCCTTCGTAGGTGGGCAGCGCGGGCAGCACCCGTTGCAGGCGGCCGTCGGCCAGTGCGTCGGCGGCCAGGAAGTCGGGCATCCAGCCCAGGCCCATGCCACCGATGGCGGCGGCCAGCAGGGCTTCCATGTTGTTGCAGGTCATCGCCGTTGGAAGGTGCGCTCCGGCGTCACCTTCAATCCCCGGCAGCCGCCACGGATGCAGCTTTCCGGTGGTCGGGTAACGGAAGCGCAGTGCTGCATGCATGCGCAGGTCGCCCACGTCGGCGGGCGTGCCATGCGCCTGCAGATAGCCGGGCGCGGCACAGAGCATGAAACGAAAGCCACCCAGCCGCCGCGCGGTCAAGCTGGAGTCGGCCAGTTCACCGCTGCGTATCACCGCGTCGAGGCCTTCGCTGACCACATCGACGATGCGGTCGTTGAAATCCAGTTCCAGCTGTACCTGCGGGTAGCGCTGCTGGAAGCCGGACAGCACCGGCAGCAGGAACCGGTAGCCGATGGTGGGCAGGCCGATGCGCAGCAGGCCGCTGGGCGCGTGCTGGCGCTGCGCCAGATCCGCCTGTGCCTCGGAAAGCTCGTCCAGTGCGCGCCGGCAGCGCTGCAGCAGCAGTTCGCCTTCGTCGGTGAGGTGCACGCGGCGGGTGGTGCGATGGAACAGGCGCGTGCCCAGGTCCTGTTCGAGGCGTGCGATGCGCTTGCCGACCGCCGAAGCGGACAGGCCGAGCACACGGGCGGCGCCGACGATGCTGCCGGCCTCGGCGGTTCGGACGAAGGCGAGCAGGGCAGAGATGGAGTCCATACGGGCATGATTGCGGAACATCTGGCCGTAATCAACGTCCATTCAGCCTGTTTTTCAGCAATAGCGGCCTGCCCATCATCAATGCCCCTGATGGAAGGAGGCCCGCATGGCCCCGGTTTCGATGCTCCCTGAATCTGATCGCACGCAGCAGCGCTGGGCGCTGCTGGCGGTCTGCCTGGCCGCGCTGGCGCTGCCGCTTTCGTTCTCGGCCGGCGCGGTTGCGGTCCCCGTGCTGGCCCGCTCCGCTGCGGCTTCGCCGACGGCCCTGGCCTGGGTGACCAATGCGTTCATGCTGACCTTCGGCAGCCTGCTGCTCGCTGCCGGTGGCCTGGCCGACCGCTATGGGCGGCGGCGGCTGTTCCTGCTGGGCACGGCCGGGTTCACCGCCGCCACCGGCGCCGCATGCCTGGCACCGGCGCTGCCCTGGCTGGATCTGGCGCGAGGTCTGCAGGGCGTTGCCGCCGCTGCGGCGCTGGCGTCCGGCACGGCGGCGCTGGCGCAGGCCTGGCAGGGGCCGGCGCGTGGCCGCGTCTTCGCCCTGCTGGGTACGACGTTCGGTGCGGGGTTGGCATTGGGGCCGCTGCTTGCCGGCCTGCTGCTGCAGGCACTGGGCTGGCGCAGCGTGTTCGCCGCCGGCGGCCTGCTGACGTTGGCGGCCTTCGCACTGGGTGCACGCGTGTTGCCGGAAAGCCATGGCGAGCGCGGCCGGCTGGACATCGCCGGCATGCTCGGCTTCAGCCTGATGTTGGCGGCGTTGACCCTGGCCCTGCTGTGGCTGGGCGAATTCGGCGTGCAGGCACTGCGTGTGCGGGTGGCGCTGCTGGCGACGCTGCTGCTGGGTGTGGCGTTCGTCGCCCTCGAACGTCGGCAGGCGTCACCGCTGCTGGACCTGACCCTGTTCGCGCAACCGGCGTTCCTGGGGTGCAGCTGCTGCCGGTGGCGACCTGCTTTGGCTATGTGGTGCTGCTGGTGGTGCTGCCGCTGCAGCTGATGGGTGTGCATGGGCAGAGCGCGGCCTGGGTCGGCCTGCAGATGCTGGCGCTGTCCGCACCGATGCTGGTACTGCCCCTGCTGGCCGCGCGCTGGGCGCAACGGATCGGCAGCGCACCGCTGTGCACGTTCGGCTTGTTGGCCGGTGCAATGGGCCTGTACCTGTTGTCGCGGCAGGCGGTACATCCTTCGCCAGCGCAGTGGATGCCGTTGCTGCTGCTGATCGGTGCCGGCACCGCACTGCCGTGGGGGCTGATGGATGGCCTGTCGGTGAGTGTGGTGCCGGTGCAGCGCGCTGGCATGGCGGCCGGCATTTTCGGCACGGTGCGGGTGGCCGGCGAGGGCATTGCGCTGGCGGCGGTCACTGCATTGATCGCGCTGTTGATCGGCCAGCGGCTGCACGGCGCGTCGCCGGCAACGGTGGCCAGGGCGGCGGCCTATCTGGCTACCGGCGCGCAGGCGCAGGCCGCAGCGCTGTTGCCGGCGATGACTGCCACGCAGCTGCAGCAGGCCAGCGCCCAAGCACTGGCGGCGCTGCTGCGCGTGCTGGCGGTGCTGACCGCCGCATGCGCGGTGCTGTTGCACCTGCTGCTGCGGCGGCCAGCGCCGGCGGTGCTCAGAACCGATAGCTGATGGTGCCGGTGACCACGCGCGGATAACCGGCGAAGCAGTCGCCGAAGGTGCGGCACGGTGCGTAGTAGCGCTTGTCGGTGAGGTTGGTGATGTTCAACGCCATCGTCCAATCGGTTACCTGCACCTCCAGCAGTGCATCGGCCAGCGTGTAGCTGGGGGTGACGATGCGCCCGCCGTTGCCCAGCGAGACCGTGTTGCCGACGTGGCGCACGCCCAGGCCCAGGCGCAGGCGTGCGGCATCATCCAGCTGGAAGCCCTTGGACACCCAGGCCGAGGCCAGGTCCTGCGGCGTATCGTTCAGACGCTCGCCCACTTCCAGCGCGAAGTTGCTGCGGCTGACTTCGGCTTCGTTGCGTGCAACGGCGGCGGTGACGGTGAGGTCGTTGGCGAACTGGAACTGGCCTTCCAGCTCGATGCCCTTGGAACGGATCTGGCCGGTCTGCACCACGTTCAGCACGTTGTCCGGATCGTTGGTCTGCCGGTTGGTTTCGGTGATGCGATAGGCCGCCATCGTCAGCAGCAGGTTGCGTGCCGGCTGCCACTTGATGCCGGCTTCGCCCTGGCGGCCGCGCATCGGCTTGAAGGCCTGGCCGAACAGGTCCTGGCCGGACACCGGCAGGAACGATTCGCTGTAGCTCAGGTAAGGCGACACGCCGGCTCCCACGTCGGCAATCAGGCCGGCGCGATAGGTGGTGGCGTTGTCGGTCTGGCTGGGCTGGCCCTCGGTTTTGGAGCGCGCATGGTCGCGACGCGCACCGAGCACCAGCGAGACGCGGTCGGCCCAGCGGATCTGGTCCTGCACGTACAGGCCCAGCTGGGTGGAGGTCTGGTCGGGCTGGCGTTCCCAGCCGCGCACCGTCGGCGCCACCGACACCGGGTTGTAGATGTCGATCGGCGTGCCGGTGGCATCCAAGCGCTGCAGCTGTTCCTTGTACTGGCTGTAATCCACGCCTGCCAGCAGCAGGTGCTGGAAGGCACCGGTGGCGAAGTCGAACTGCAGCGCGTTGTCGGCGCTGAGGATCTGCACGTCCGGGCGGGTGCCGTAGGCGGTGCGGTTGACCACGCGGCGCGCAGCGTCGATGAACGGATCGGCCGGATTGCTGTAGCTGTCCACGTACATCTGCTGCAGCGTGGTCCTGCCGTCGATGTAGCGCAGCGCCGAGCGCAGGCTGAGCACGTCGCTGAAGCTGTGGTCGAACAGTGCAGTGAGGCTGTAGACGCGCGAGTCGATGCGGTCGAAACCGGGGTCGCCGATGAAGGTGGACGGATCCAGGCGGCGCCCGGGCGGCGCCAGCAGGGTTGCCGCCAGGGGCAGGAACTGCTGGCTGGAGCCGGTCTTGTCATGCTGGTAGCTGGCCAGCAGGGTGAGGTTGCTGCGCTCGCCGCGCCAGCTGATCGACGGGGCCAGGTAGACGCGATCATCCTTGAGCGTGTCGGTCTGCATGTTCGACGCGCGCACCAGCCCGACGAAGCGTCCGGCTACGCTGCCATCGGCGTTCAACGTGCCGTTGAGATCGCCCTGCAGCTGGCGCCGGTCGAAGCTGCCGAGCTGTACGCCGAGCTCGCCGCTGGGCGAGGCGAAGGTGGGGCGCTTGCTCATCGCATTGATGATGCCGCCGGTGGCACCGGCGCCGTACAGCACCGAAGAGGGGCCGCGCAGCACCTCCACCCGTTCCAGGCCGTAGATCTCCGGTCGTGCCAGCGGGCTGAAGCCATAACTGCGGCGCAGACCATCGAGGTACTGCACCGGGTCCAGGCCGCGCACCGAGGTGGCGTCGTTGCGGGTATCCAGGCCCCAGGCGTCGGCGGTGACGCCGGCGCTGTAGCGCAGCACTTCCTGCAGATTGTGCGCGCCGCGATCGGTGAACAGCTGCTGGGTGACCACGCTGATCGCCTGTGGCGTCTGGGTCAGCGCGGTATCGGTCTTGGTCGCGGTGCTGGCACGGTCGGCGACGACGCTGACCCGGTCCAGGGTTCGCGCATCAGGCGCGTCATCGGCCAGGGCCAGCGGAGCGGTGAGACAGGCGGGAAGGCAGAGCGCAAGCGACAACAGGGTGCGGCGGGCGGGCATGGCGGTCGGTCCACAGGAGATCGCCGCGGATTATCGGGACCGGCTGCACATGATGCAAATGATTCTCAATGGCGTGTCATCTGGAGGTCGTCCGCGCATCACGCCGTGCATGCCGCCGTGGGCCCAGTATCGATCGTCCCCGTCCCCCACGGAGACCCGCCATGTGGCTGCTTGACCATCTCTGGCCCGGCCGCAGGCCCGTGCCCGCCCCGGTTGCCGCCGAGCCACCGGCGATGCCCCGCCGGCCCTGGCTGAAACGCCCCGCGCGGGCCGGCCGCAGCGGTATGGCGCCCTGGCAGAAGGTCGCCGCACCGCCGCGGCGCAGCCGCCACTAGGCGCTGCGGTCGGCGGGGTGGTTGACCCCGTCGTTGACCGGGATCACGCCCAGCGCGAACGGGTCGATGCCTTCCAGGCAGGCCACGTTGTAGCCGTACTGGTCGGGGTTGGAGCGCCGGCGATGATGGGTGTAGATGCCGCATACGCCGCAGAAGTAGTGCTCGGCCACGTGGGTATTGAACTGGTACCGCTGCAGGTGGTTCTGCCCGCGCAGCACCTGCAGGCCTGCGCGTGTGACGCTGGCGGCGATGGCGCCACGGCGGCGGCACATCGAGCAGTCGCAGCGGCGCGGGTCGACGATGCCATCGGGCAGATCGAGCAGCAGTTCGACCGCACCGCAGTGGCAGGTGGCGCGGTGCCGGGCTTGGACCGGAACGCCGGCCACGGACGTAATGCCCATTGTTGATCCTGTGTGGTGGAACGTGGTCCAAGACCCTGCGCCGGCCGGCCTGAACGGGCCGTAGATGCCACGCTGAGCCGGCTTGTGGCTAACTATGCGGCTTCAAGACCGCCACAGGATGCCAGTGAACGCCGCAGGACGTTGGATGACAGGAAGTGCCATGGCGCTGGCGGCGTTGTGGGTGACCGGCCTGCTGGCCTATCAGCTCCCCGGGCCGGGCTGGCTGGCCACGGGCGTGGCGATGCTGTGGCTGCTGCTCGCCCTGTGGGCCTCGTGGCAGGTGGCGCGCGGTCACGGCACGCGCCGCCTGGGCCTGGCGTTCAGCGCATCGTTGGCGCTGGCCGGGCTGTGGTGGCTGCTGCTGACCCCGCGCCAGGACCGGGTATGGGCCGACGATGTTGCCCAGCGCCTGCACGTGGTGTCTTTCGACGGCCGCCATGTGGTGCTGGACAACGTGCGTGACTTCACCTGGCGCAGCGAGACCGACTACGACGCGCGCTGGGTGCGCCGCCAATACGATCTTGACCAGCTGCGCTCGGCCGACCTGGTGCTGTCGTACTGGATGGGCCCGGCCATTGCCCACACGCTGATCTCGTTCGGCTTCGACGATGGCCGCCATGTGGTGTTCTCGCTGGAGATCCGCAAGGAACGCGGTGAATCGTTCTCGGCGTTGGGCGGCTTCTTCCGCAAATTCGAGATGACCCTGGTCGCCTCGGAGGAGACCGACATCATCCGCACCCGCACCAACGCGCGCGGCGAGGATGTCTACCTGTACCGCCTGCATGGCATGGACCGCGCGCAGCTGAAGGAGCTGTTTGCCGCGTACATCGCGCAGGCGCGCGAGCTGGATGCGAAGCCGGGCTTCTACAACACGCTGACCAGCAACTGCACCACCATCGTCTTCGACCTGGCCCGGCATATCGCGCCGCGTCTGCCGCTGGACTACCGCCTGCTGCTGTCAGGCTATCTGGCCGAGTACGCGCAGGACGTCGGCGCGCTGACCCCGGGCGTGACGTATGCCGAACTGCATGACAAGGGCCGCATCACCCAGCGTGCGCTGGACCTGGGCGACGGCGCCCATTTCTCCACCGTGATCCGCCAGGGCGTGCCCGGCACCGAGCAGGACCCGCAGTAATGACCCCATTCTTCCCGTCCCGCTGGCAGCGCCTGCTGCCGGCGTTGTTCGCCGCCTTCCTGCTGCTGGGCAGCAGCGGCTGTGCGATGGTCACCGTCAAGCAGGTCACCTCCAGCGATTCGCTGGTCAACAAGCGTGCCGACGTGCTCAACACCGGCAAGCTCAGCCCCGCCGCGCGCGAGACGCTCAGCGCGGCGGGACTGGACGAGTCGCAGTGCGAGAAGGACTTCTTGGTCTGCCGCAGCACGCTGCTGATGACCGATGACCTCAACGTCGAGCAGCGCCTGTCGGCGCTGTCCGAGCTGTGGGTGAAGGCGGCGCTGGCGCTGACCCCGAAGAAGACCGCTGCCGGCGATCCACCGATGAGCGACGCGGCGCTGGATGCCTGGCTGGAAGCCGCGCGTTACGCGTATGCCTACCTGTTCTACAGCGGCCGCTCGCCGTCCGACCGCGCCTTCGAGGATCGGCAGACCCAGGTGCGCGACTACTACAACTATGCGGCCGAGAAGGCAGCGGTGGTGCTGTTCGTGCGCGCGCGTGCGGCGGCATTGGCCGGCGAGGACTATACGAAGCCGCTCTCGGTCGGCAGCTGGTCACTGGCCTCCAACTACCAGCAGTTGAACCTGAAGAGCATCCCGGCGCAGCTGGTGCCGGCCGGCACGGTCAGCTTCGTCGGCCTGCGCAGCACCTATCGCCGCGACGGCTTCGGTGCCGAGCTGGTGATGGTGATGGACCCGCCGAAGCTGGTCGCACCAGTGATCGCACCCGATGGCCCCAAGGCCGATAGCGCGCCGGATGACGAAGACGATGCGCGCCGCGGTCGCCGCCATCGGCATGACGACTCGGTACCCGAGTTCAGCGAAATGTCTTCGATCAATGTCACCGCGCTGCTACGCTTCGAGGGCAGCAATCTGGACGATGTGATGCGCACGCGCCGGGTCGAGCTGGACGCTTATTCGCCCGAAGCCACCGAGCGCATCACCCTGCACGGCGAACAGGTGCCGCTGGCCGGCAACTTCACCGCCGCCTACGGCCTGTGGCTGGCGCAGAGTGGCTTCGCCCGGCAGTCGCTGCGCACGCTGTTTGGCATGAGCGAGGGCATCGGCGAACCGCACATCTACCTGATGCAGCCTTGGGACCCGAACCGGCGCATCATCTTCATGCTGCACGGCCTGGCCAGCAGCCCGGAAGCATGGGTGAACCTGGCCAACGAGATCATGGGTGATCCCGAGCTGCGCCAGCAGTTCCAGGTGTGGCAGGTCTATTACCCGACCAATGCGCCGATCGCGCTGAACCGCTACGAGATCGCCAACGCGTTCAATGACACACTCAAGCACTTCGATCCCAACGGCAGCACGCGTGCATCGAAGGACATGGTCTACATCGGCCACAGCATGGGCGGCGTGCTCGCGCGCCTGCTGGTCAGTGATTCCGGAGACGTGCTGTGGAATGACCTGCTGGCCAACTACGACCTGAAGGGCGAGCGCCTGAAGCGCGTGCAGAACAAGCTGGGGCCGTTGCTGCATTTCAAGGCGCAGCCGAACGTGGAGCGTGCGATCTTCATCGCCGCACCGCACCAGGGCACCGATATTGCCGGCAACAAGGTCGGGCGCCTGATCGGCCGCCTGGTGCGCCTGCCGCTGACCATCCTCGGCAAGTTCGAGGACGTGTTCATGGCGCTGGCACAGGCCGAGCAGCAGGTCGACGGCACCGCCAAGCCGAAGATCCCCAACAGCATCGACAACCTCAAGGCCAGCGATCCGTTCGTGAAGGCGGCCGCGCAGCTGCCGATCGAGGCCGGCCTGAAGTACCACTCGATCATCGCCCAGCGCAAACCGGAACTGCCGGTGCAGAAGTCCGACGATGGGCTGGTGCCGTACTGGAGCGCGCACCTGCCGGGCGCGCTGTCGGAGAAGGTGATCATCTCCGGGCACAGCGTGCAGGAGACGCCGCAGGCGGTGCTGGAAGTGCGCCGCATCCTGCATCGGGATATCGATGACATGGGAGCGGCTGCCCGGTAGTGCCGGCCGCTGGCCGGCAATCCCACAATGCGCCGGCGCTACACCCGCCGTGCGATCACCGCAGCCAGCACCGCCAGGCCGAAGGTGATCGCCAGGCACAGCAGGTAGCCGGTGTGCGGTGCGCTGCCCACGAACGCGAACAGCGCGCCGGAGACCGCCAGGGCGGTGGTCACCGACAATGCCTCGCTGAGTTGCAGCGCGGAGGTGTTGGCGCCCTGCTCATGCGGCGCCGACAGCGAAAGCGTCAGCACCGACAGGCTGGCGTAGATCATGCCCATGCCGAAGCCGGTCACGGCCCAGCCGAGCAGCGACAACGGCAGCGGCACTGCGTTGAACAGCACCGCCAGCGTGGTGGCGATACCGACCGTCATCATCGCGGTGCCGGCGCGCAGCAACTGCTGGCGCGACCAGCCCCGCTGCTGGTGGCCCTGCAGCCACGAACCGGCAAACCAACCCAGCGCGCCCAGACTGAGCACGGCGCCGGCACCACTGGGCGTGAGCCCGCGCTCGCGCTGCAGCAGCAGCGGCAGGTAGGCCTCGCAGGCGAAGAAGGCCGCAGCGGCGATGCCGCGCAGCGCGATCACGCTGGGCAGCCCGCGGCGCAGCAGCAGAGTCCCCGGCGGCAGCAGCCGGTACACGCAGAACAGCAGTGCCAGCATCGCCACGCCGATGCACAGCAGGGCGGTCACGCCGCGCTGCTGGCCGCCGAAATACAGCAGCAGCGCCGCCAGCGACGCACCACTGGCCCAGCGCACCACGTTGCCGCGCGCACCGTCGTCGCTGCCGGCCACCGGCGGCTGCAGCCGCGCCAGCGCCGGGCGCAACAGCAGAGCCGCGGGGACCGCCAGCAACGGGACCGCCAGGAACACCCAGCGCCACCCCAGGTGCTGCACGATCAGGCCGCTGAGCGCAGGGCCGATCATCGACGGCACCACCCAACCTGCGGAGAACGCCGCGAACACCTTTGGCCGCAGCGGTTCGGGGTAGCTGCGGCCGACCATCACATACAGCGATACCGAGATCGCGCCAGCGCCCAGGCCCTGCAGCAGGCGCCCGGCTACCAGCACGCCCATGCGCGTCGCCAAGCCGGCCAGCAGCAGGCCCAGCACGAAGCAGGCCAGGCCGTACCACAGCGGGCGCGCCGGCCCATGGCGGTCAACCCAGCGCCCGGCCAGAGTCATGCCGATCACGCTGGTGGCCAGCGTGCCGCCAAAGGCCAGCGCATACAGGCGCAGTCCATCCAGCGCCTCGGCCACGGTCGGCATCGCTGCGGCCACCGCCAGCGCCTCGAACGCATGCAGCGCAACCAGCGCCACCATGCCGAGGGTGGTGGCGCGGTAGCGGGAGGACAGGATCGACATGGCGGCCGGCGGGTGCGTGTCGGCGGGCGAGAGTGTTGTGTTCATACCAGGCAGGGGCGGGCCGCGCTTGTCAACGAGCGGCGAAGATAGCAGCATGACACCTCAACCGTAGTTGAGGTCAAGGCATGGCATCCCAGGAATTGAGCGTGGGAGAGGTTTCCCAGCGCAGTGGCGTGGCCATTTCCGCGTTGCACTTCTACGAGCGCAAGGGCCTGATCAGCAGCCTGCGCACCTCCGGCAACCAGCGCCGCTACAACCGCGACGTGCTGCGCCGGCTGGCGGTGATCCGTGTGGCGCAGCGGGTGGGCATGCCGCTGGAGGCGGTCGCGCGGGCGTTCGAGAGCCTGCCCGAGGGACGGACACCGACCAAGGCCGACTGGGCCAAGCTGTCCGCACGCTGGCGCACCGAACTGGAACAGCGCATCCATATGCTGCAGCTGCTGCGCGATGAACTGACCGGCTGCATCGGCTGTGGTTGCCTGTCGCTGAAGCGCTGCCGCCTGGCCAACCCCGAAGACATCCTCGGCGAACGCGGCGACGGCCCGATGCGCTGGGAATGACGCACAGCAGAGGGGGCGGCTCGCGGTAGCGCCGGGCCATGCCCGGCGGATCACCAGACGGTGAGGGTCTCGCCGCTCTGGATGCCCTCGACCGCGCGCTGGAACGCCAGCGCGGCGCGCTGTGCGGTCACCGCTTCGAAGCCCGGGAAGTAGGGGCCGTAGTCGGCCATCGACTCGACCAGCACGTTGGGGCTGATCACGTTGATGCGCAGGCCGCGCGGCAGCAGCTCCAGCGCGGCGGCACGCACGAAGCCTTCCAGCGCGGCATTCACCGCCGTGGCGTTGACGCCATCGCGGATCGGATGGGCGCTGATGATGCCGCTGGTCAGGGTGATCGAGCCGCCCGCGTTGAGATGATGCTGCGCGGCCAGCGCCAATCGCACCTGCCCCAGCAGCTTGTCCTGCAGGCCAAGGTTGAACTGCGCTGGCGTCATCTCCTGCAGCGGGCCGAAGTGCACTGCGCCGGTGGTGGAAATCACCGCATCGACCGTACCGGTGCGCGCGAACAGATCAGCGACGCTGGCATCGTCGGTCAGGTCGACGCGCAGTTCGCCGCTGTGGCGGCCGGCAGACAGGATCTGGTGCTGCTGGCCGAGCTGGCGCGCGACTGCCTGGCCGAGGGTGCCGTTCGCGCCGACGAGGAGGATCTTCATGGCCGTTCCTTGCGAGTGGGATGGGCGCAGTCTGCGCCGTCACAGCCAGGTTAGGTAAGTGGCGTATGCTTCGCAGATTCCTAACGGTGGGTTAGTAATGGATACCTTGCGCTGCATGCACGCGTTTGTCGCCGTGGCCGAGCGCGGCAGCTTCACCGGCGCCGCCGAACAGCTGCAGGTGTCGGCGGTGATGGTGGGCAAGTACATCCAGCAGTTGGAAGCGCACCTGGGCACCGCGCTGCTGCAACGGAACACCCGTCGCCAGCGCCTGACCGAAGCCGGCAGCGCCTACCTGGCCGGGTGCCGGCAGGTGCTGGAACAGGTGCAGCAGGCCGAGGCCGATGTAGCCGGCCTGCAGGTGCAGCCGCGTGGCCTGCTGCGGGTCAGCGCGCCGACCACCTGGGGCAGCTGCGTGCTGGCGCCACCACTGGCCGGCCTGTTGCGCGCGCAGCCGCAGTTGAATATCGAGCTGGATCTGAGCAACCGGCGTGTGGACCTGATCGAGGATGGGTTCGATGTGGCGATCCGGGTGGGTCCGCTGCCGTCGCAGGAGGTGGTGGCGCGGCCGCTGCCGCCGTATGCGATGAGCCTGTGCGCATCGCCGGCCTACCTGCGCCGGCGCGGCACGCCACGGACACCGGCCGACCTGGCCGGGCACGATTGCCTGAGCCATCTGGCCTGGCGCGGCGGCCATGGCTGGCAGCTGGCCAATGGCGAGCAGGTCGATTGGGAAGCGCGCCTGACCTGCAACGATGGGTTCGCGTTGCGCGAAGCGGCCGTGGCCGGAGCGGGACTGGTGCTGCAACCGACCGCGTTGCTGGCGGGCGAAATCGCCGCAGGGCGCCTGAAGCCGCTGTTGCGCGACTACCTGCCCGAACCGCGGCCGATGCATCTGATCTACCTGCCCGATCGTAGGCCGCGCCCGCGATTGCAGTGCTTCGTGGATTTCGTCATGACCACCTTGGGGCGATAGATGGGGTCAGATCCCTTTGCCTCGGCAAAGGGATCTGACCCCAGCGGATCAATCATTGGCCGCAGACAGTTCCTGCCCACGCACCTGCGCGGCGCGCAGGGCGTTGTCCACCAGCGCCTCGAAACCTCCGGCCTGGAAGCTCTCGATCGCGGCCTGCGTGGTGCCGTTCGGCGAGGTCACGCGACGGCGCAGTTCCGCCGGGCTTTCGCCGGCCTCATCGAGCATGCGCGACGCGCCCAGCAGGGTCTGCACCACCAGCGTGCGTGCCGCCTCGGCCGGCAGTCCCTGGGCGATGCCCGCCGCTTCCATCGCTTCGGCCAGCAGGAACACATAGGCCGGGCCGCTGCCGGAGACGGCGGTGACCGAATCCATCAGCGCCTCGTCATCGATCCACACGGTGCGCCCGGCACTGGCCAGCATCTGTTCGGCCTGCGCGTGCTGCGCCGCATCCACCGCCGGCGTGGCGAACAGGCCGGTCACACCGGCGCCGAGCAGGGCGGGCGTGTTGGGCATCGCGCGCACCACCGGCAGCTGGCCACCCAGCCAGCGCTGCAGCTGCGCGCTGGTGATGCCGGCGGCGATCGACACCACCAGCGGGCGGTTGTCCTGCGCCAGTGCCTGCAGCGACTGGCAGACCTCACGCAGCACCTGCGGCTTCACCGCCAGCAGCCAGGTGCTGCCCTGCGCGGCCGCGTCGGCGGCGTTGTCGTGCACCTGCACGCCGAAGTCGGCGGCCAATGCCTGGCGCAGTCCGGCCACCGGTTCGGCCACATGGATGCGTGCGGCAGGCACGCCCTGGCGGATCAGGCCGGCGATCAGGCTGCGCGCCATGTTGCCGCCGCCGATGAAGGTGATGGAATCAGTTGCCATGGAAGTCTCCTTCGAATGTCAGGCCGGGCGCGGGCGTGCGCCGAACAGGGCGGTGCCGATGCGCACCAGGGTGGCGCCCTCGGCGATGGCTTCGGCGTAGTCACTGCTCATGCCCATCGACAGCGTGTCCAGCTGCGGGTGCTGGGCGGCCAGTGACTGGAAAAGTGTGCGCATGCGCACGAACGCGTCGCGGCGGCGCTCGGCCTCGGGCCACGGCGCGGGAATGGCCATCAGGCCACGCAGGCGCAGGCGGGGTTCGGCGGCAATCGCGGTGGCCAGTGCCACCACGTCCTCCGGTGCACAGCCGTGCTTGCTGGATTCGTCGTCGATGTTGACCTGGATCAGCACGTTCAGCGGGCCACGCACCTCGGGGCGGTGCCGTGCCAGCGCGGTCACCAGCTTGGGCCGGTCCACGCTCTGCACCCAGTCGAAGTGGGCGGCGACGGCGTCGGCCTTGTTCGACTGCAGATGGCCGATCAGGTGCCATTCCAGCGCCAGGTGCTGCAACGCCTGCATCTTGGCCAGCGCTTCCTGCACGTAATTCTCGCCGAACGCCTGCTGGCCCTGGGCGGCCAGCGCGGCCACGGCCTCGGCCGGTTGGGTCTTGGACACCGCCAGCAGGCGCGGGTCGGGCCGGCCGGCCGCTGCGGCGGCGGCATGCAGGTTGCTCAGGATCTGGGGCAGGGGAGTGGCCACGTAACGCGTTCCATTGAATCAGGAGGCTATACTGCCGCCCGGGGAAAGATCCTTCCAGTCGAAGCCGTTATTGGGGAGTAGCCGCTCATGGATATCGCCGAACTGCTGGCGTTTTCCGTAAAGAACAAAGCGTCCGACCTGCACCTGTCCGCAGGCCTGCCGCCGATGATCCGTGTGGACGGCGACGTGCGCCGGATCAACATTCCAGCCCTGGACCACAAGCAGGTCCATGCGCTGGTGTACGACATCATGTCCGACAAGCAGCGCCGCGATTACGAAGAATTCCTCGAAGTGGATTTCTCGTTCGAGATCCCGTCGCTGGCGCGCTTCCGAGTGAACGCGTTCAACCAGAACCGTGGTGCCGGTGCGGTGTTCCGTACCATTCCCTCCGAGGTGCTGACCCTGGAGGACCTGGCCTGCCCGCCGTTGTTCCGCGAGGTGATCCAGCAGCCGCAGGGCCTGATCCTGGTGACCGGTCCGACCGGCTCGGGCAAGTCGACCACGCTGGCGGCGATGATCGACTACATCAACAAGAACGAATACGGCCACATCCTCACCGTCGAGGATCCGATCGAATTCGTGCATACCTCGCAGAAATGCCTGATCAACCAGCGCGAAGTGCATCGCGATACGCACGGCTTCAACGAAGCGTTGCGTTCGGCACTGCGCGAAGACCCGGACATCATCCTGGTCGGCGAACTGCGTGACCTGGAAACCATCCGCCTGGCGCTGACCGCCGCAGAAACCGGCCACCTGGTGTTCGGCACCCTGCACACCAGTTCGGCGGCCAAGACCATCGACCGCATCATCGACGTGTTCCCGGCCGGCGAGAAGCCGATGGTGCGCTCGATGCTGTCCGAATCGCTGCGCGCGGTGATCTCGCAGGCGCTGCTGAAGAAGGTCGGCGGCGGTCGTACCGCAGCGTGGGAAATCATGGTGGGCACCCCGGCCATCCGCAACCTGATCCGCGAGGACAAGGTGGCGCAGATGTATTCGGCCATCCAGACCGGCCAGCAGTACGGCATGATGACCCTGGACCAGCACCTGCAGGATCTGGTCAAGCGCAGCCTGATCACCCGCAATCAGGCCCGCGACTACGCCAAGGACAAGCGCCTGTTCGAGTAAGGCGGGACGACCACGGGCGGCGTGCGCCCCGCGCCGCCGTTGCCGTGCTGTTTCCTCCACCGACCGTTTCCTGGTACATGCCCCATTGGGAGCCCGCCGTGAACACCACCGCGACCACCATCGATTTCACTTCGTTCCTCAAGCTGATGGCGCACCAGCGCGCCTCGGACCTGTTCATCACCGCCGGCATGCCGCCGGCGATGAAGGTCAACGGCAAGATCTCGCCGATCACGCAGACCCCGCTGACGCCGCAGCAGAGCCGCGACCTGGTCCTCAATGTGATGACCCCGGCGCAGCGCGAGGAGTTCGAGAAGACCCACGAGTGCAACTTCGCCATCGGCCTGTCCGGTGTCGGCCGCTTCCGTGTCAGCTGCTTCTACCAGCGCAACCAGGTCGGCATGGTGCTGCGTCGCATCGAGACGCGCATCCCGACCGTGGAAGAGCTGAGCCTGCCGCCGATCATCAAGACGCTGGCGATGACCAAGCGCGGCATCATCCTGTTCGTCGGTGCCACCGGTACCGGCAAGTCGACGTCGCTGGCGGCGATGATCGGCTATCGCAACCATAATTCGACCGGCCATATCATCACCATCGAAGACCCGATCGAATTCGTGCACAAGCACGAAGGCTGCATCATCACCCAGCGCGAAGTGGGCATTGATACCGACAGCTGGGAAGCGGCGTTGAAGAACACCCTGCGCCAGGCGCCGGATGTGATCATGATCGGCGAGGTGCGCACCCGCGAGGGCATGGACCATGCCATCGCCTTCGCCGAAACCGGCCATCTGGTGCTGTGCACGCTGCATGCCAACAACGCCAACCAGGCGATGGACCGCATCATCAACTTCTTCCCGGAAGACCGCCGCAACCAGTTGCTGATGGATCTATCGCTGAACCTCAAGGGTGTGGTGGCGCAGCAGCTGGTGCCTTCGCCCGATGGTCGTTCGCGCAAGGTGGCGATGGAGATCCTGCTGGGCACGCCGCTGGTGCAGGACTATATCCGCGATGGCGAGATCCACAAGCTGAAGGAAGTGATGAAGGATTCGGTCCAGCTGGGCATGAAGACCTTCGACCAGAGCCTGTTCGAGCTGTACCAGGCCGGTGAGATCAGCTACGAGGACGCACTGCGCTACGCCGATTCGCAGAACGAGGTACGCCTGCGCATCAAGCTCAGCCAGGGCGGCGATGCGCGCACGCTGTCGCAGGGGCTGGACGGCGTGGAGATTTCCGAGATCCGGTGACCACCGATCCGTAGAGTCGAGCTTGCTCGACCACAAAAGCAGTCGAGCAAGCTCGACTCTACCGGGCGCGCGGGCGATTGATGAATTCCAGTCATGACCGACTGCCATCCAGTCGGTTCAATCCATTGCCATTGCAGGCGTATCGTCAGCGCTCCCCCTCTGGAGCACGACGATGCAGACACGTGAACTCGGCCGCAGCGGCCTGAAGGTTTCCGCCCTGGGCCTGGGCTGCATGGGCCTGAGCCATGGCTACGGCCAGCCGGTCGAGCGCAGCCAGGGCATCGCTCTGCTGCACGCCGCTGTCGAGCGCGGCGTGACCTTCTTCGATACCGCCGAAGTGTACGGCCCGTATACCAACGAAGACCTGCTCGGTGAGGCGCTGGCGCCGTACCGCGACAAACTGGTGATCGCCACCAAGTTCGGCTTCAAGGATGCGCGGGTGGATACCGGCCTGGACAGCCGTCCCGAGAACATCCGCGCGGTGGCCGAGGCCAGCCTCAAGCGCCTGCGCACCGACCATATCGATCTGTTCTACCAGCACCGGGTCGACCCGAACGTGCCGATCGAGGATGTGGCCGGCACTGTGCGCGACCTGATCGCCGAGGGCAAGGTCGGCCACTTCGGCCTGTCCGAGGCCAGCGCGGCCACCGTGCGGCGCGCGCACGCGGTACAGCCGGTGGCGGCGGTGCAGAGCGAGTACTCGCTGTGGTGGCGTGAGCCGGAGCGCGAGCTGCTGCCGACCCTGCAGGAACTGGGCATCGGCTTCGTGCCGTTCAGCCCGCTCGGCCGCGGCTTCCTGACCGGTGCGATCAACGCCGATACGACCTTCGACGCCAACGACTTCCGCAACACCGTGCCGCGTTTCGAAGTGGAGGCGCGTCGCGCCAACCAGGCGCTGGTGGATCGCATCAGCACGATTGCTGCTGCTCGCGGTGCGACCCCGGCGCAGGTGGCGCTGGCCTGGCTGCTGGCACAGGCGCCGTGGATCGTGCCGATTCCGGGCACCACCAAGGTTCATCGCCTGGAAGAAAACCTGGGCGCGGCCGCGCTGCAGCTGGCGCCGGAGGAACTGCAGCGCATCGCACTGGCGCTGGAGGAAGTCTCGATCGTCGGCGAGCGCTACAACGCGCAGCGTGCGGCACAGGCCAAGGGCTGACCGCCCGGTGGGTGCAGAGTGTGGTGGGTGCGGACCGTTGGTGGTGGGTGCGGACCGTTGGTCCGCACTCCTTAGCCCTCACCCCATCGGCCCACGCAGCGCATCCAGCACCGTGCGCATCGCCACCGTTACGTGCCGGCGGGACGGGTAGTACGCGTAGTACCCATCGAAGTGCGGGCACCAATCGTCGAGCACCGACAGCAGCCGCCCATCATCGAGCATCGGTTGTACCTGGTCTTCCGGCAACCAGGCCAGGCCGCTGCCGGCCAGTGCGGCGGCGCGGGTCATGCCCATGCTGTTGAAGATCCACTGGCCACTGACGCGTACGCTCAGTTCATTGCCGTCCTTGCCGAAATCCCACGGCATCAGCCCGCCGTGTGTGGGCAGGCGCAGGGTCACGCAGTTGTGCGCGGCCAGGTCATCCGGGTGCCGTGGCACCACGTGCCGGCGGAAATAGCTGGGCGCGCCGACCACGCGCATGCGCAGCGGTGGGCTGACAGGTACGGCGATCATGTCCCTGGCCAGCCGCTCGCCCAGACGGATGCCGATGTCGTAGCGCTCGGCGACGATGTCGGCCAGGCCGTAATCGGCGGTCAGTTCCACCTTCAGGTCCGGGTACTGCTGCAGCAGCGGCGCCAGTCGCGGCCAGGCGATGTACTCGGCGGCATGGCCGGTCGCGTTGATGCGGATGGTGCCGGCCGGGCGCTCGCGGTACTCGGCCAGCGCGGCCAGTCCGTCCTCGATCTCGGCCAGTCGCGGGGCGAGCGTTTCCAGCAGGTGTGCGCCGGCCTCGGTGGTGGACACGCTGCGCGTGGTGCGGGTCAGCAGGCGCACGCCCAGGCGCTGTTCCAGACCGCGCATGGCATGGCTGAGCGCGGACTGGGAGACGCCCAGCTGCGCGGCCGCCCGGGTGAAGCTGCCCTCGCGGGCGACGTGGACGAAGGCCTGCAGGTCGTTGAGGTTTTCACGGGGCATGCGGGAATGATACGGCCGGGCTGCGCCCGGCACCTGCCGAATCAACGTCAACGGCAACGTCAAAAGCTGGCTTCCCGTGGGAGGCGGGGTGGCTCAGGTCGCGGGGGACGGCGCAAGTACGTCCATGTAGCCTCGGTCGCGCCATCCATGGCGCTCACGCCCCCGCAACCTGAGTCACCCCGCCTTCGACAGTTTCCCGCTGCTGTTGGTGGGTGCCGCCCGCTGGTCGGCACGGGATCCGGCACCACTACGTGAGGGTGTGTCGATTTCTGCGTCTGTGGTTCGTCGAATGAATGACTTCAACCGGAGCTGCACATGAGCACTGACACCAAGCCGAAAGGCCCGGCCTCGTATTTCCCCTCCATCGAAAAGACCTACGGGCAGCCGGTGGCGCACTGGTTCGGCCTGCTGTCGAAGAAGAAGGGGCTCAAGCACATGGAACTGGTCAGCTTCCTGAAGAGCGAGCACGGCCTGGGCCATGGGCACGCCAACGCGCTGGTGGCGCACCACCTGGCCGGCAAGGGGTGACCGGCGGCCGGCGGAGGGCAGGGTGGGACGCATTCAGCTGAACGATTTCATCTGCAACTGTCATGCGGATCGTGTCTAATAGCGCTCCCCACCTGCTGTTCCCCCACCCGCATGTCCCTTCCCTCCCATGGCCCCGCGCCGTGCGACGACGCTGACGGCCACCTGGTCACCGCCGGTCCGCTGACCCCGCCGCCCGACAGCGCCGGCACCACCGCCGATGAAAAAGCGCTGCGTCACTCGATCGCCGAGGACGTGCAGGGCATGGTGCTGGCCACCATGGTGGCCTCGCTGGGCCTGGCCATCTTCGCCAAGAGCGGGCTGATGATCGGCGGCATGGCCGGCATGGCGTTCCTGCTGCACTACGCGCTGGACTGGAACTTCGGCGTGGTGTTCGTGCTGGTCAACCTGCCGTTCTACTGGGTGGCGGTGCGGCGCATGGGCTGGGAATTCACCCTGAAGACCTTTGCCGCGGTCACCGCCTGTGGCGTGCTGACCGACCTGCTGCCGCGCTGGATCGACTTCTCGCACATCCACCCGCTGTATTCGGCGATCGTCGGTGGCGCGCTGTCCGGGCTGGGCATCCTGTTCTTCATCCGCCACCGCGCCAGCCTCGGCGGCATCGGCATCCTGGCGGTGTACCTGCAGCGCACCCGTGGCTGGAGCGCGGGCAAGGTGCAGATGTCCTACGACGCGTGCCTGATGGTGGCTGCGTTCTTCGTGTTGTCGCCGTCGAAAGTGCTGTATTCGGCCATCGGCGCAGTGGTGCTCAGCCTGGTGCTGATGTTCAACCACCGCCCGGGCCGTTACATGGGGGTGTGATCGCGTTCGCCGGGCATGGCCCGGCGCTACCGGAACCACCACCTGGTAGCGCCGGGCCATGCCCGGCGGATTTGCATCAGCGGCCAGCCACCTGCAGCCACGGCGGTGACAGCTTCAGCAGCCGCGCCTGCACCGGGCAGTCCTCGGCATGGGCGCCGGGCAGGTAGCCCAGGCTCATCAGGAATTCGCCGGTGATCTCGCCACCGGTGAAGCGGAAGGTCTTCTTGAACAGCTTCACCCAGTCGGCCTTGCTGCGCGGGTGATGCGCATCCAGCCACGCCGCGAAGCTGCCATGGCTGGCCCGCAGCTGCTGGATCACCTGCGCGTTGTGGATCGCCGCCAGCACCTTCAGCCGGTTACGGATGATGCCCGCGTCCGACAGCAACCGCTCGATGTCCTGCTCGGCGTAGGCGGCCACGCGGTCCACGTCGAAACCGTCGTAGGCCGCGCGGAAACCCTCGCGCTTCTTCAGGATGGTCTCCCAGCTCAGCCCGGCCTGGTTGATCTCCAGCACCAGCCGCTCGAACAGTTCGCGCTCGTCACGCTGCGGGAAGCCGTATTCGTTGGCGTGGTAGTAGTCGTGCACCGGGTGGCCCGGGGCGATGAGGCAGTATCCACTCATGGTGCAGCCGCCTCCTCGCGGCCTTCGTCTTCATCCAGGGAAAGCTGTGCCGGAATGCCCTCCAGGCGCATCTCGGGCCAGCGTGGGGGCCGTGTTTCCAGCCCGCCGCCGCGCAGCGCACGGGTCAGCGTCTGCGCCTGTGCGCTGCTGTGTCGTGGGAACGATACGCTTCCCGCCGAATGCCATGCACCCTTGTGCCGCACGTGCAGTGCGCAGTCAGGCGGCAGATAGGGCGAAATCCGGCACAGCAGCACCTCATCTTCGCCGTCCTGGTCGAGATCACGACGCACCGCGATGCATTCCTCATCGGTGTCCAGGCAGCCATCGGCACGGATCTGGCGGGCGTGCAGCAGCGCCTGCCACCAGTCATCGGCAGGCATCGGGCTGCCCTTGGCCACGATGATGCGTGCATGCAGCTGGTCCAGCGAGCGTGGGGCGGAGGGCGCAGGCACATCGCGTCCTGCGGTGGGGCGCGGCAATGCCTCGGCCAGCACGCTGCGCGCGTGCGGGTCGGCAATGACGCCCGGTTGCTGCTGCAGTTCGTTCAGCGCGCGCACGCCGCGTATCCCCAGCTCGAAGCGCAGCATGCTGGCATCGCCACCGGTGATCTGGTCGGGCTGCGCGGTGAAGCGCGGTACCTGGCTGGCCAGGGTCAGCCGGATCGGGTCGATCAGCGGCGAGCTGCCGAGTATCGCCACCACCAGCACCAGCCCGCACATCCAACGGTTGACCGCTTCCAGGCCCTGCAGCCAGCGGCCCTGCCGGCGCAGCACGGCCAGCGCATATCCCAGCGCGTAGCCCGCCACCAGCAGCGCGGTCGCCAGGCCCCAGAACCGATCCACGGTCATGCCGTGCTGGCCCAGGCGCAGGCCGATGGCAAACAGCGCCAGCGCCGCGTACACCGGCAGTGTCAGCAGGCCGGCGTCCACCAGGCGGCGCACCCCGCGCGGATACACCGCAGTATCGCTGTCGTGCTGGTAGACCGCGTTGGCGAACGCGATCAACAGCAGGGCCATGGCCAGCAGCAGGCTGGCTGCAGAGCGGGTGCCCCACAGCGGCGCCAGGCCGGTGAACGGCAGCGCAGAGACGAACAGCAGCGCAATCAGCGCCAGCAGCGGCAGCAACCCGCGGCAGACGGCAAACAGCACCTGGCGGGTGATCTGGATGGCACGGTGCTGGGTGCGGCCGATCAACAGGCCGAACCCGGCCAGCAGTCCGGTCGCCAGCGCCACAAAGGCCGGGTGCAGGAACAACTGCTGGAAAAATCCACGCGCAGCAGGCTGAACAATGCGGCGCACAGCCACAGCAAGGCCCAGGTCAACCCGGTGAACGCGCCCGCCAGCGCCAGCGTGAGCCCGTTCTGCCAGGCGCGCTCGAACAGGGCCGCGTAGCTGGCATTCCAGTGCCCCTGCTGCAGGCGGAACTGCCACCACGGCAGCGCAATGAAGACGCCGATGCCCAGGCAAACGGACAGCGGCATCAGCACCGGTGTGGGGTTGAGGCCGGAGGCTCCCTGCAGATTCCACGCGGCCCAGGCCCCCAGCCCGAGTACCAGCAGCGATGCCAGCCCGGCATGCTGCCAGAGGCGGCGGTCCTTCACCTCGACCACGGTCAGGGCCAGTGCGGTGGGAACGCTCAGCAGCCACGCATACGCGCAGTAGCGCCAGACGCCATCGCGGACCTGCCAGCGCTCGGCCAGTTCCTGCATCGCATACAACACCAGGCCCTGCAGCAGCGCGATCAGCACGATCATGCGGCGCGTGCCCCGGGCCAACGGCACTTCCTGTTGCATTGTCCAACCTCCTTGCAAGGGCGCCATCCTAGCCGATCCCTTCGCGCCCGCGTCCCGGCCCCAGCGGGTAGAATGGGCGCATGCCTGTAACGCCGACCTCCCTTGCCGATCACCTGCTCGTCGCGCTGCCGTCGCTGCTCGACGCGACCTTTGCCCGCAGCGTCGCGCTGATCTGTCAGCACGACGAGAACGGGGCGATGGGCGTGCTGGTCAACCAGCCGTCCGAGTACACCCTGGGCGAAGTGCTCGCGCAGATGGATATCAGCACCGGTGATGGCGATCTGCAGGCACGCATGGTGCTCAACGGCGGCCCGGTGCATCCCGAACGCGGCTTCGTCATCCACGACGACGCACGGGCGTGGGATTCCAGCCTGATCGTGGGCGAAGGCCTGTACCTGACCACCTCGCGCGACATCCTCGAAGCGATGGCGCGTGGCGAAGGCCCGGCCAACGCCGTGGTCACCCTCGGTTGTGCGGGGTGGGGCGCCGGCCAGCTGGAAAGCGAGCTGGCCGAGAACAGCTGGCTGACCGTGCCGGCCGATGCCGAACTGGTGTTCCAGCTGCCGCTGGAGCAGCGCTGGCAGGGCGCGGCCTCGCGCATCGGCGTGGACCTGTTCCGGCTGACGGACTACAGCGGCCATGTCTGAGCCGGCCGTGATCCGCCGTGATGGCACCGTGCTCGGCTTCGATGTGGGCTCGCGGCGGATCGGCGTGGCCATCGGCAGTGCCTTCGCCGCGCATGCGCGCGCGGTGGCCGTGGTTGACGTGCATGGCAACGGCCCGGACTGGACCGCGATCGAACGCCTGCTCAAGGAATGGAAGCCCGATGGCCTGGTGGTGGGCGACCCGCTTACCCTCGACGGCCAGGACCAGCCCAATCGCAAGCGCGCGCAGGGCTTTGCCCGCCAGCTGCGGGAACGTTTCAAGCTGCCGGTGGTGATGATCGACGAGCGCTCCAGCTCGGTCGAGGCTGCCCGCCGCTTCGCTGTCGAGCGCGCCGAAGGGCGCAGGCGCCGCCGTGACGCGGCCGCCCTCGATGCGGTGGCCGCGGCGGTGATCATCGACCGCTGGCTGTCGTCACCGGACGACGCCACTCCCATTCCTTGACTGCACGACTCCCGCCATGACCGCCCAGCAACTCGATGCCTCCGGACGCCTGCGCCACCTGCTGACCCTTGAGGGCCTGCCGCGCGAAACCCTGCTGCAGCTGCTCGACCGTGCCGGGCAGATCCGCGATGCCGCAGTCGGCCGCGTCGGCAACAAGCGCCACGTGCTGGCCGGTTCTGCGGTGTGCACGCTGTTCTTCGAACCGTCCACGCGCACCCGCAGCTCGTTCCAGCTGGCGGCGCAGCGGTTGGGCGCCGACGTGCTGAACTTCGACGCCTCCACCTCGTCCACGCGCAAGGGCGAAACCGCCTGCGATACGCTGCGCAACCTGGAAGCGATGGGCGTGCGCGGCTTCGTGGTGCGCCACCCCGATGACGGCGCCGTGGCCGCACTGGCCGAGGCGGCGGGCGAGGGCACGGCGTTGATCAACGCCGGCGACGGCCGCAGTTCGCACCCGACCCAGGGCCTGCTGGACATGCTGACCCTGCGCCAGGCCAAGGGCCCGGATTTCTCGAAGCTGAAGGTGGTGATCGTCGGCGACGTGAAGCACTCGCGCGTGGCGCGCACCGACCTGCATGCGCTGCGCACGCTGGGCGTGGGCGAGATCCGCGTGTGCGGCCCGCAGTCACTGCTGCCCGACGATGAGACCCTGAAGGGCTGCGTGGTCGGCGACGATTTCGACGCGATGCTGGAAGGCGTCGATGCGCTGATGATGCTGCGCCTGCAGCGCGAGCGCATGGAAGAGGGCCTGGTGCCGTCGCTGGAGCAGTACCACGCGCAGTACGGCCTGACCAACGCGCGCCTGGCGCGTGCCGGCAAGGACGCGGCGGTGCTGCACCCCGGTCCGATCAACCGCGGCGTGGAAGTGACCGACGAGGTGGCCGACGGCCCGCAGTCGTGGGTGCTGCGTCAGGTCGCCAACGGTGTGGCCGTGCGCATGGCCGTGCTGGAAACCCTGCTGGGCTGATCTGCCTGCATTTGCCTGGGTAGGTGCCGACCGTTGGTCGGCACAGAGCAACACGTCACGTGAACTCCTGGGCGCGACCATTGATTGGCCGCAGCCCTACCTCCATCGGAGCGTTTACCTGATGGAAGCAAGCTGGCGGCGGGCACAAGCTTGGGCCCATGAGCCGTGCACGTCTACGCCTTGGCCGCCATTCCCGGATCGGGCAGACCTACATCCTGACCACCGTTACCGGGAGTCGTCGACGCTACTTCGACGATGCCAATGCGGCGCTGATGGTGATGGACGTGGTCCGCCGCATTGATGCTGAAGGTCTGACGCACTCGCTTGCCTATGTGGTCATGCCGGACCACATCCATTGGCTGGTGGAGCTCCGCGCGTTCTCACTGGACTACATCATGCAACGCTTCAAATCGAGCAGTGCATTGCGGATCAATCGCATGCTGGGTAGAACAGGACGATTCTGGCAATCGAGCTATCACGATCACGCCATTCGTTCTGAAGAATCACTGTTTCGCCATGCGGTGTACATCGTCGCCAACCCGGTCAGGGCGAACTTGGCGAGCTGCGTGGGGGAGTATCCGTATGCCTGGTGCCGATGGGAGATCGATGTGAGTTGCCAAGCAATGGATTTCCCCGAAGCGGAGAGATAGTGCCGACCAACGGTCGGCACCCACCAACATCCATGCCGACCAACGGTCGGCACCCACCAACAGATGTTTCCCAGCAGAAGCGGTGGCTCACCGCTTCTGCGCGAACAACCACGCCCACATCGCCGGATCGGCGTAGGTGGCATCCCAGGCGTTGTGGTTGCCGTCGGGGTATTCGGTATAGCGCACGTCGCGCGCGCCGGCAGCCTGGAAGGCGGTGTGCAGGCGACGGTCATCGGCAGGCGGCACCACGTCATCCAGCGCGCCGTGGAAGATCCAGATCGGGGTGTGCCGCAGGCGCTGGGCGATGGTCGCGTACGGGTCGGCCTCGTGGGCGACCTGTTCGACGAACAGGGTCGGGCGTACCGCACGCGGGGCCAGTACCGCGCCGCATACCGGCACGATCGCCGCGAAGCGGCGTGGGTCGTCCAGCGCGATGTTCCAGCTGCCATAGCCGCCCATCGACATGCCGGTCAGGTACTGGCGCGCCGGGTCGGCGCCGAACTCGGCAATGGCGGCGTCCAGCGCGGCCAGCGCCACGCGGTTGTTGCGTCCGCTCCATTCCTCGCGCCCCGGCACCTGCGGAAACACCGCCAGCGCCGGGAAATCGGCCGCATGCGCACGCAGGTACGGCCCCAGTCCAGCGTGGGTCTGCTTGACGCCATCGCCGCCGCGCTCGCCGGATCCGTGCAGGAACAGCACCACCGGCAGCGAGCCGGGTGTGCGCGCCGACGCTGCCGGAACGAACACCTGGTAGTAGGCCGTTTCGCCGTCCACCTTCACCGCGCGCGCTTCGAAATGTCCCCGCGTGCTGTCCGGCATCGAGGTGCAGCCGGTCAACATCAGAACGGCCAGGGCTGGCAGCCAGCGCGAGATTGAACGGAGCATGAGGCTTCCCGAAGCGGCGAGGTCACTGCATCGTAGTCCGCTGCCGTCAGCGCGGCATCGTGCGCCGCGTCACTGCGGGCGTGGAACGCTGGCGATGATGTCCAGCTGCTCCTGGGCCTCGGCATTGCCGTCGGCGGCCGCGGCCTGCACCTGCGCCAGGTCCGGGTGCAGGACCACCAGCAGCGGGTTCTCGCAGACCGGGCAGTCGTACTCGGTGGCGTCTTCGTCCAGCTCCATCTCCATTGCACGCGAGCTGCCCTTCCATTCGCAGGCTGGGCAGGTGTGCTGCTGGTCGCGCCAGCCGGGCTGGAAGTAGTTTTCGATGGTGGTTGCCATGAGGGGATCCAGTGGGGATCGGGTCAGAGCCCCGCGCAGCGGGGATCCGACCCTGGGTTTGGAGCAGGTCGGGAATCTGACCCTGCAGGGTTCAGTGCAGCAGCACCAGCGTGGCCAGGCCGAGGAAGGTGAAGAAGCCCATCGAGTCGGTCACGGCGGTGAGGAAGATGCCGCTGGCCAGCGCCGGGTCGAAGCCGAAGCGTTTCAGGGTCAGGGGTACCAGCACGCCGGCCAGTGCCGCAAACAGCAGGTTGCAGGTCAGTGCGATGGCGATCACCGCCGACAGCCCCGGCGAGTGGAACCAGGCCAGCACGATCAGGCCCAGCACCGAACCGAGCATCACGCCGTTCAACAGCGCGACCCGGACTTCCTTCCACAGCAGGGTGCGGGCGTTGGAGGCGCCCACCTGGCCCAGCGCCAGGCCACGCACCATCAGTGCCAGCACCTGGGTACCGGCGTTGCCGCCGAGGCCGGCGACGATCGGCATCAGCACCGCCAGCGCCACCAGCTTGTCGATGGTGCCTTCGAAATGGCCGACCACGCTGGAGGCCAGGAAGGCGGTACACAGGTTCACCGACAGCCACATCAGGCGGCGGCGCATCGCGCGCCAGACCGGGCTGAACAGGTCCTCGTCCTCGTCCAGACCGGCCGCGCCCAGCGCCTGGTGCTCGGCCTGGCCGCGGATGATGTCGACCACGTCATCGATGGTGATGCGGCCGATCAGGATGTTGTTGTCATCCACCACCGGCGCGGAGATCCAGTCATGGTCGGAGAACTGGCGGGCGACTTCCTGATCGCTCTCGCCGACATCGATCGCCGGTTGCTCGTCGTCGATCAGCCGGTTGATCGGCGTGGTGTCCTCGTGGGTCACCAGTGCCGCCAGCGACACCCGGCCCAGGTACTGATGGCGGCGGCTGACCACGAACAGGTGATCGGTGTGGTCGGGCAGTTCGCCGCGCAGGCGCAGGTAGCGCAGCACCACGTCGACGTTGACGTCGGCGCGCACGGTCACCACGTCCGGGTTCATCAGGCGCCCGGCGCTGTCCTCGGGATAGGACAGCACCTGTTCCAGGCGCTCGCGGTTCTCCCGGTCCATCGACTTGAGGACCTCGTCGATGACTGTGTCCGGCAGGTCTTCGACCAGGTCGGCCAGATCGTCGATGTCGAGGTCTTCGACCGCGGCGATGATCTCGTCCGGGTCCATGTCGGCCAGCAGGCTCTCGCGCACGTCGTCGCCGACGTGGACCAGCACCTCGCCGTCATCTTCCGGATCGACCAGGCCCCACACCACCTCGCGCTTGCCGGGCGGCAGCGATTCGAGCAGGTTGCCGATCTCGGCCGGGGCCAGGGTGTTGACCAGGCGGCGCACCGGACCCAGGCGGCCACTGTCCAGTGCATCGGACAGCATCCGCAGTTGGCGCGCAGTCTTGTCGTGGCGTACAGCTTCAGCCATCGCAGCTCCCGCGGGATAAGAAAAGCCGCGATCCCGGCAAGGATGCGGCAACAGGGGTGTTCAGCGCGTCATTATCGCAAGGGGATGTTTCAGCGCATAGCCGCCGGGCGGTGGTAGTGCCGGCCACTGGTCGGCAATCGTCCCCATCGACGTCCATGAGGTAGCCGGCCAGCGGCCGGCACTACCCTTGGGGGTCAGGGCGTGTCGGCCACCAGCGCCAGCCAGCGCTCGATGGCGCGGCGGTCGCGGGCGGCCAGCAACTTCGGTGCTCGCGCGCGCAGCGTGGCCAGATCGGCCTCGCGGATCGCGCGGCGCACTTCCAGCAGGGTGCCCGGATGCAGGCTGAACTCGGTCAGGCCCAGCGCCAGCAGCAGGGGCGTCATCCGTGCATCGCCGGCCATCTCGCCACACACCGCTACCGGAATGCGATGGCGCGCGCCGGTCTCGATCACCATCTGCAGCAGGCGCAGCACCGCCGGGTGCAGGGGCGAATACAACTCGCCGAGCGCTTCGTTGTTGCGGTCGGCGGCCAGCAGGTACTGCACCAGGTCGTTGGTGCCAACCGACAGGAAGTCGACCAGATCGATGAAACTCTCCAGCGCCAGCGCGGCGGCGGGTACTTCGATCATCGCGCCCAGCGGCACATGCTCGGACACCATGTGGCCTTCGCCGCGCAGCTGCTCGGTCAGCTTCAGCATGCGCCGGCGCACCGCCAGCAGTTCCTCGCGGGTGCTGATCATCGGCAGCAGCACGCGCAGCTTGCCGTAGGCCGATGCACGCAGGATCGCACGCAGCTGGGTATCGGCTACCTTCGGCCGCGCCAGCGACAGGCGTACGCCACGCAGGCCCAGCGCCGGATTCTCCTCGTTGCTCAGGGTCAGGCCAGTGCGGTCGGCCTTGTCCGCACCCAGGTCGAGCGTGCGGATGGTCACCGGCCGCCCGCTCATGCCCAGCGCGGCGTCGCGATAGGTCTGGAACTGTTCTTCCTCATCCGGCAGCTCGTTACGCTGCAGGAACAGGAATTCGGTGCGGTACAGGCCCAGGCCCTGGGCGCCCAGCGCATGGGCCTGGGTCACATCTTCCAGCGATTCGGCATTGGCCAGCAGGGCGATGTCGACCTGGTCGCGGGTGCGGCTGGGCTTGCTGCGCAGGCGCCCGAGCTCGCGCTGTTCGCGCGCGTGTTCCTTCAGGCGCGCGCGGTAGTCGCGCAGGTTGTCGGCCAGCGGGTTGGCGGTGATGCTGCCGTCGGCACCATCGATGATCAGCACATCGCCATCGGCGACGCGACTGAGCAGCTGCGGCACGTTCACGATCAACGGCAGATGCAGGCTGCGCGCCAGGATGGCGCTGTGTGACAGTGCGCTGCCGGCCGCCGTGACGATGCCGACCACGCCCTGTGCCTGCAGCTGGGCCAGCTCGGACGGGGCGATGTTGTCGCAGACCAGGATCTCGCCGGCCAGGCCCTTCACCACCGGCGCACGCTCGGGTTGCAGGAAGGCATGGATGCGGCCGATCACGTGGTCCAGATCGTCCATGCGGCTCTTCAGATAGGCATCGTCCATGCCATCGAAGACCTTGGCCAGACGGTCGCGTTGCACGCGCAGGGCATAGCCGGCGCTGTACGGGCCGCTGCGGATCAGCTCATCCAGCCCGTGCAGCAGCTCGGGGTCGTCCAGCAGCAGGGCGTGCAGGTCGAGGAATTCGCCCACTTCCTGGCTCAGGGCACCGTGCAGGCGCTGGCGCAGCTCGTGCATTTCGGTACGCGCGGCGGCCACTGCGTGGTGCAGGCGGGCCAGTTCGGCCTCCACCTGGCTGGGCGCCACCCGTTGTTCGGCTACCTCCAGCGCATGCGGCAGGCGCACCCGGGCGCGGCCCATCGCCGTGCCGCGTGCGGCGCCGTGGCCGGCCAGCAGCTGCACCGGCCGCAGGCCGGAAGAAGGCTGGCCGGCGCGCGCGCGTGGCACGCTCAGCTGTCCTCGTCGAAGCGGCGTTCGAACAGGTCCACCACCGCATCCATCGCGGCCGACTCGTCCTCGCCGGTGATGCGCACGGTGACCGGCGTGCCCTGGCCGGCGGCCAGCAGCATCACGCCCATGATGCTCTTGGCGTTGATCTCACGGCCCTTGGCGGCCATGGTCACGTTGCAGCGGAAAGGCGCCAGGGTCTGCACCAGCTTGGCGGTGGCCCGGGCATGCAGGCCCAGGCGGTTGCTCACGGTGA
This sequence comes from Stenotrophomonas sp. GSD10, assembly GCF_056172695.1. Lineage (NCBI taxonomy): Bacteria > Pseudomonadati > Pseudomonadota > Gammaproteobacteria > Lysobacterales > Lysobacteraceae > Stenotrophomonas > Stenotrophomonas sp. GSD10. Next base: position 687,196 of record NZ_JAOCMC010000002.1, read on the forward strand.
GTTCTCGTTCAAGCATCGTCGACTATCGCTCCATTACGGGTACCCGCCGCGGCTGTGGCGGGCAGTTGATCCAGTCCCTGTTCCGGATAATTCATCACCCGCAGCAACATCGGCAGGCTCAGCGCCGACACCCGGCGAACCGGGGTCCCCAGCCGGGCCAGCTGCCCGGCAAGATTGGCGGGGCTGGCACCGTACAGGTCGGTCAGGATCAGCACGCCTGCACCACCATCGACCCGCCGCAGGGCGGCCGAGGCGAGCGGGAGCAGGGCGTCCAGGTCTGCGTCGAACGGTACTTCGAAAGCTTCGGTCTTCAGCGGCAATTGCCGCAGGAGCCGGGTCGCCACATCAAGCAGGGCGGTCCCGACCCCAGGGTGTGTTACGAGGAGAATGCCACAGGTCATTACTGCACGTTAACAGGTCAAGGTGAATCGGCGATAGCAGCAGGCGAGGGGCACTGTGTCCCGTATTCAGCGATGCCGGGGTCGGATCCCTTTTCCACGGAAAAGGGCTCTGACCCGCCACGGGTTCCGATCCCTCCACGCATGGCGTGGGTCTGCAGTGTCGACCAAGGTCGACACCCACCAACAGCGGTCGACACGCACCAACAGCACACGGAGTCTGTCAGAGGCGGGGTGGGTCCGGTTGCGGGGTGTCCGCGGCATGGATGCCGCGGCCAAGCCCCCATGGATGGGTTTACTGCGTCCCCCGTAACCGGACCCGCCCCGCCATCCCACGGAATGCCGCTTCTGCTTTTGCTTTTGCAGATGCTGTTGCCGGCCAGCGACCGGCACGACCGGTCGGTGCCGGGCGCAGCCCGGCCGACGCCCTCAATCCTGTTCGCGGTGGTAGGTCGCCACGTCTTCCCAGCCCATCTCGCGCGCATGCCGCGCCATGCGCTCGGCCAGGAATACCGAGCGGTGCTTGCCACCGGTGCAGCCGAAGGCCACGGTCACGTAGCTGCGGGTGCCGTCGCCCAGCTTCGGCAGCCAGGTATCGAGAAAGTCCATCAGCTGGGCCAGATAGCGCTGCACATCCGGCTGCGCCTCCAGGTAGTCGCGCACGCCGGGTTCGCGGCCGCTGAGCGCGCGCAGGTCGGGATCCCAGTGCGGGTTGGGCAGCACCCGTGCGTCGAACACGAAGTCTGCTTCGGCCGGCACGCCACGCTTGTAGGCAAACGATTCGAACAACAGCGACAGGCTGGTGGCATGGCCCATCGCGAACTCGGTGATGATGCGACGGCGCAGCTGATGCACATTGAGGCTGCTGGTATCGATCACCGCGTCGGCTTCGCGCCGCAGCGGCGCGGTCAGTTCGCGTTCGCGGGCGATCGCCTCGGGCAGGGAAAGACCGAGCTGGCTCAGTGGATGCCGGCGGCGGGTGTCGGCATAGCGCTTGAGCACGGTCTCGTCGCTGGCCTCGAAGAACAGCACCTTCACTTCAACGCCGGCGTCGGTGGCCAGCTGCCGCCAGTCGCCCAGCTGGCTCAGGTCGGCCTGGCCGCGCACGTCGATACCCACCGCCAAGCGGCGCGGCGCGCGGCCGTCGTGGTTGTCCAGCAGGCTGCGCACGAAGTCCGGCAGCAGGTGGATCGGCAGGTTGTCCGAGCAGTAGTAGTCCTGGTCCTCGAAGGTCTTCAGGGCGACGGATTTACCCGAGCCGGACAGGCCGCTGACGATGATCAGGGTCGGGGCGGTGGGAGTGACGGTGCTCATGGACAGGCTCTTGGCAGGGCAGGGGGTCAGGGCGTTCGCCGTTCCAGCAGGTTGCTGTGGCGGGCGATGAACATCGCCGCAGGGTCGATGCCCTTGGTACGCAGGATATGCAGGCGGGTGGCCGCCTCGGTCAGCACGGCCAGGTTGCGGCCCGGCATCACCGGCAGGGTGATCAGCGGCACGTCCAGGTCCAGCACATGGCGGGTGCCCGAATCGCCGGTCAGGCGCTCGTAGCCATGCGGCGTGGGTTCGGTCATCGGCTTGGTCAGGTGGACGATCAGCCGAAGATACTTGTTCTTCTTTACAGCCGTGTCGCCGAACATCTCGCGCACGTTCAGCACGCCCAGGCCGCGCACTTCCAGCAGGTCCTGCAGCAGCTCCGGGCAGGTGCCATCGAGCACGTCGGGGGCGATCTGGGTGAACTCGGGGGCGTCGTCGGCCACCAGCCGGTGGCCACGGCTGAGCAGCTCCAGCGCCAGCTCGCTCTTGCCCGAGCCGGCCTCACCGGTGATCAGCACGCCGATGGAGTAGATCTCCATGAACACGCCATGCAGGATCACCCGCGGCGCCAGCGTGCGCGCCAGGTGGTAGGACAGATGGTTGAGCAGCTCGTGGCCGCGCTTGGGTGACAGCCACAGCGGCGTGCCGGATTCATCGGCGGCGGCGCGCAGGTCTTCCGGACAGGGCTGGTTGCGGGTCAGTACCAGCGCCAGCGGATGCGACTGCATGATCTTCTCGATCGTTTCCCAGCGCTGGCGCGGTTCCAGCGCATCCAGCCAGGACAGCTCCTCGGTGCCCAGGATCTGCACCTTGTTGGGGTAGATCGCATTGAGGTAGCCGGCCAGCGACGGGCGCCGCGAGACCGTGTTGCCGGCCTCCAGCTCGCGCTTCTCTCCGGACTGGCCGGCGGCCCAGCGCAGGCCGAGCCGCTCGCGCTGCTGTTCGAACAGTTCGCGTGCGGTGATGCTGGTATTCATGCGGCGCTCGCAGGTGGGGGCAGGTCCAGCGCCTGGCGCAGGGCCCGGGCGTCGCCGGCGTCACGCAGGGCCTGGCGGATCGCCGGCGAGGAGAACAGTTCGGCCAGCTCGGACAGCAGCATCAGGTGCTGGTGCGTGTAATGGGCGGGGACGGCGATCGCAAATACCAGGTCGACCGGTTCGTCGCCGCCGAAGTCGACCGGGGTGGCCAACCGCAGCAGGGCGCCGCGTGGGCGGTCCAGGGTCGGCGCGCGGCCGTGGGGGATGGCGATGCCGTGACCGATCGCCGTGCTGCCCAGCGCTTCACGCTGGCACAGGTTCAGGTAGATCTGTTCGGCGTTGGCCTGGCGGCAGGCCAGCAACCCGGCGGCGGCCTGCAGGACGCTGTCGCGGTCGGTGGCCGTGCAGAGCTGGGTCTGCACGGCCGCCAGGAGGTCATTCAGGGGCATGTCTGCGGGAAACGGTGGCGATCAGCCGCCATTGTCGCCCACCGGCAGCGGTGCGTGCTGCTGTTTTTTCTCCTTGTGCTTGATCACCAGGCGGTCAAGCTTGTCCGCAAGCACGTCGATCGCGGCATACATGGTCTGGCCGCCGGCCTCGGCGTGCAGGGTCTGCCCCGGAATGTTGAGGCTGGCGTCGACGTGGTGCTCGGTCTTCTGCAGCTTGAGGGTCACCCGCGCTTCGCAGTGCTGGTCGAAGTGTTTTCCGATCCGGGCCAGCTTCTCCTCTACATAGGACTGCAGGGCCGGGGTGACTTCGACGTCTTTGCCAAACGTTTCGATGCGCATCGGGTTTCTCCTGTGTTCGGATGTGCCAATGAACCTCTCCGCCGGGCGCGGCGGTGCGTCAAGCGATTCTGACCCTTTCGTGCGAGGCGGAGATGTTCATGGCTTCACGATACTTCGCCACGGTGCGCCGCGCTACTGGAATTCCCGACGATTTGAGCAGGTCAGCCAGCTTGGCGTCAGAAAGCGGCTTGCGCGGGTTCTCATCGTCGATCAGGCGCCGGATCATCGCCTGGATGGCGGTGCTGGAGGCCTCGCCGCCGCCGTCGGTATCGATGCCCGAGGCGAAGAAGGCACGCAGCGGCAGGGTGCCGCGCGGGGTGCGCACATGCTTGCGGGCGATCGCGCGCGACACCGTCGATTCGTGCAGGCCCAGTTCGGCGGCGATCTCGCGCAGGGTCAGCGGGCGCAGCGCCTGTTCGCCGAATTCGAGGAATCCGGCCTGTTGCAGGATCAGGCTGCGCACCACCCGCAGCAGGGTCTCGCCACGCTGCTGCAGGCCCTTGAGCAGCCAGCGCGCTTCCTGCAGCTGGGCGCGCAGATAGCCTGCATCGGCGTCGCCACAGCGGCGGATCAACTGTTCATAGCCACGGTGGATCACCACCTTCGGCCCGGCATGCCCGGCCAGTGCCGCGCGCCAGACACCGTTCTGCCGCCACACCACGACGTCCGGCACCACGTAGGTGTCCTGCGACAGCGGCGCGATCTGCGTGCCCGGGCGTGGGTCCAGCGAGCGCAACAGGGCCACGGCGGTCTCGACCTCGGCCAGCGGCTGCTTCAGTTCGTGGGCAAGCCCGGACACGCCACTGCGCGGCAGTCGTTCCAGCGGGCCTGCGGCAATCTGCCGCGCCAGCGCCAGGCCGGGCGTGTCCTCGTCCAGCACCTCCAGCTGCAGCTGCAGGCATTCGCCCAGCGTACGCGCGGCCACGCCCACCGGATCGAAACGCTGGATGCGATGCAGTAGCGCCAGGATCTCATCTTCGTCGGCATGGATCGCCGGCAGCAGGGTTTCGGCGATGGTTGCCAGCGGCTCGCGCAGGTAGCCATCGTCGTCCAGTGCATCGATCAGCGCCGCGCCGATGCTGCGGTCACGCGCCGACAGATGCGACAGGTGCAGCTGCCACAGCAGATGGTCGGCCAGGGTTTCGGTTTCGGCCACGCGCTCGGCGGCGCTGCCGGTGTCGTCATCGTCATCGAAGCTGCCGCCGCTGCCGGCGGCACTCCAGTCCAGCTCGGCCGGCGCCCAGTCGTCGCCGCTGTCGCTGCGTTCGGCCGGGGCCTCGCTGTCGCTGCCGTCGCTGCCCTCGTTGGCCGCGTTGCCGTCGCTGCCGTCGGCCCAGTCCAGCAGCGGATTGCTTTCCACCGCTTGGGCGATCTCCAGCTCCAGCTCGGTGGTGGACATCTGCAGCAGCTTGATCGCCTGCTGCAACTGGGGCGTGAGCACCAGGTGCTGTCCCAACGATGTCTGCAGCCGAGTCTTCATGCCAGTGCCGAACGGAAGGAAAGGGACCCGGCGCCTGCGATCACAGCTTGAAGGAATCCCCAAGGTAAACGCGACGTACGTCGGCGTTGTCCAGGATCGCCTCCGGCGACCCCTGGGCGAGCACGCTGCCCTCGGCGAGGATATACGCGCGGTCACAGATTCCCAAGGTCTCGCGCACGTTGTGGTCGGTGATCAGCACACCGATGCCGCGCTGCTTGAGATGGGTGACGATGCGCTGGATTTCGCCGACCGAGATCGGGTCGACACCGGCGAACGGTTCATCGAGCAGGATCAGGCGCGGCTGTGCGGCCAGGGCTCGGGCGATCTCGCAACGGCGGCGCTCGCCACCGGACAGGCTGGCGCCGAGCTGGTCGGCGACGTGGCCCAGCTGCAGCTCGTCGAGCAGGCTGTTCAATTCGCGCTCGCGGCCGGCCGAATCCAGGTCTTCGCGCAGTTCCAGCACCAGGCGGATGTTGTCGGCCACGGTCAGCTTGCGGAACACCGACGGCTCCTGCGGCAGGTAGCCCACGCCCTGCTTGGCGCGGGTGTACATCGGGTCGCCGGTGATGTCCTTGCCGTCGAGCACGATGCTGCCGGCATCGGCGGCGACCAGGCCGACGATCATGTAGAAGCAGGTGGTCTTGCCGGCGCCGTTGGGGCCCAGCAGGCCGACCACTTCGCCGGCATCGAGGGTCAGCCCGAAGTCCTTGACGACTTCGCGCTGCTTGTACTTCTTGCGCAGGCCCTGGGCGACGAGCATTACTTCTTGCTCCCGGCCGGCGCCGCCGCCGGCGTCTTGTTCTTGGGCGGGATAACGGTGCGCACGCGGCTGCCGTCGCCACCGGAGTTCATCTCGCCGCTGCGGGTGTTGTAGACCATGCGCTGGCCGGCATTGGTGCCGCGCGCGCTGGTGACCTTGTAGTTGCCGGTCAGGGTGATGATCTCGGTCTTGATGTCGTAGTCGATGCGGTCGGCCAGCGCGTCCATCCAGGTGCCGTCATCGAGCTGCTGCTTCATCTTGGCCTGCTTGCCGGTGAACACCACACGCACCGCTTCGCCGTCCTTGAGGTAGATCTCGGCCTCGGACGAGCGCAGGTCCAGCGTGCCCTGGGTGATGATCACGCCCTGCGACAGCACGGTCTTGCCGTCGCCGGTGAGCATGCCCGACTGTGCGCCGGAATCGATGTGCATGTCTTCGTTGCGGTCGGTGGACTTGGCGAAGGCAGCGCTGGGCACAAGAAGACCGAGCGCGAGTACGGCTGCAAAGGGAATCTTCATCGGGGTCCGTTCTACCGGTGGGGCCTCCCGGCGGACCGGGGGCGGGTGGGTGGGCTGTCCGCCTTGCGCCGGTCCGGAGACGTCGCAGGCGGGCGGCGGAATCAGCGTCGGGGCGTGTAGCGGCCCTTGGACTGGCTGAGGAAATGATACGTGTTGTTCTTCGAATCCACCTCGAAACCCACACCGGACTGTTCCATGCCCGGACGGGTCATGGTGACCAGGGCATCGGTGCGGGCGCGGCTGTCCTTGGGGAACACGTCCAGGTGGTCGGTGCGGAAGGTGGTGGGCACCACGCCCGGGCCGGCCGGGCTGTCGCCGGCGACGTTGCCGCGCAGCTTCATTTCATCGCCCTTGGCGCTGAGCCAACCGGTTTCGGCGCGCAGGGTCCAGTGCTTGCCATCCTTGTCGGGCATCTCGAACAACGGGGTGGCGATGGAGATGGTCTGGTCACCGCGCTGGCGCTCCAGCAGCGGCGCCCGCAGGGTGGTCGATTCCTTGCCGTGCTCATCCAGTGCCACGATCTGGAAATCGTGCAGCACGTAGTCCACGCCCAGTTCCTGGCTGTCGTTGGCCGGGCCCTTGTCGCGGTTGCGCAGGGCGGCCCAGCTGCTGAGCAGGGCCGCCAGCAGCAGGCCGATGCCCAGCACGGTGCGCCAGTTCAGTGTCGGCAGGTTCATGCGCCGAACCTCGCCAGCGCGGCGTCCACGTGGCCCTGTGCGGCCAGCAGGATGTCGCACAGTTCACGGGCCGCGCCACGACCGCCCTCGGCCCGGGTCTGCCAGTGCACGCGCTCGGCAATCCACGGGTGGGCATTGGCCGGGGCCACCGCCAGGCCCACCGCGCCCAGCGGCGCCAGGTCGGGCAGATCGTCGCCCATGAACGCCACCTGGTGCAGCCCGATGCCGTGCCTGGCGCACAACGCCTGCACGCTGGCCAGCTTGTCGCCCACTGCGATCTGGGTATCGATGCCCAGGTCGGCGCCGCGCTTGAGCGCGGACTGGCTGTTGCGCGCGGTGATCAGCACGGGGTGGATGCCGTGCTGCTGCAGCAGTTTCAGGCCCAGGCCATCCTGCACGAAGTACGCCTTGCTCTCGTTGCCGTCCTTGTCGTAGTACAGCCGACCGTCGGTGAGGGTGCCGTCCACGTCGAAGCAGGCCAGGCGGATGCCGGCCGCCGTGGCGTGCAGGGGAGCGGGAAAGGCGGACAGGGGGACCAGGGCATCAGGGCGACAGACTCGGTGGCGGCAGGAAGGGCATTACAGACTGAATGGGGTCTACGGACTGTCGGTTAAACCACCCGGGCCCGCAACAGGTCATGAATGTTCAGGGCGCCGACCGCCCGGCCCTGGCCATCAACCACGATCAGGCCGTTGATCTTCTGGGTTTCCATCTGCCGGGCGGCTTCCACAGCCAGCTGGTCGGCACCGATGGTGCGTGGGTTGCGGGTCATCACATCGGCGATCCTGGCGGTACGCACATCCAGCGCACTGTCCAGCGCACGGCGCAGGTCGCCGTCGGTGAACAGGCCGATCAGCACGCCATCGGCGTCCACCACGGCGGTCATGCCGAGCCGTTTGCGGCTCATTTCCACCAGCGCTTCGCTGAGGCTGGCGTCGGCCGGGACCTTGGGCAGGTCGTCGCCGGTGTGCATGACGTCGGTGATGTGCAGCAGCAGGCGGCGGCCGAGGCTGCCGGCCGGATGCGAGCGGGCGAAATCATCGGCGGTGAAGCCACGGGCGTCGAGCAGGGCCACCGCCAGCGCATCGCCCATCGCCAGCGAGGCGGTGGTGCTGGAGGTGGGGGCCAGTGCCAGCGGGCAGGCCTCGGCCGGTACGCTGACGTCCAGGTGCACGTCGGCCGCGGCAGCCAGGCTCGACTGCGGGCGGCCGGTCATGGAAATCAGCACGTTGCCCTGGCGCTTGAGCACCGGCAGCAGCATCAGCACCTCGTCCGACTCGCCCGAATAGGACAGGGCCAGCACCACGTCGTCCTCGGTGATCATGCCCAGGTCGCCATGGCCGGCCTCGCCCGGGTGCACGTAGAACGCCGGGGTGCCGGTGGAGGCCAGGGTGGCGGCGATCTTGCGCGCGATATGCCCGGACTTGCCCATGCCGGTGGCGACCACCCGGCCGCGGCTGGCCAGGATCACCTGGCAGGCCTGCTGGAAAGCCTCGCCGAGGCGGTCGGCGACGGCATCCAGGGCCTGCTGCTCGATCTCGAAGACACGGCGGCCACTGGCGACCAGGCTGGCCGGATCGACGGAACGGGGGGCAGGAGGGACTCGGCCATGCGGACGCCACGCAGCGGAAGTAGAATGAGCGCTCATTTTATTAGGAAAGCCCGTTGGACGCCGACACCATCCGCAACCTGATCGAAACCGGCCTGCCCGGCGCCCGCGCCGATGTGCGTGGCGACGATGGCGTGCATTTCGAAGCGACCGTGGTCTGCGAGGCCTTTGCCGGCAAGATGCCGCTGGCCCGCCACCGGATGGTCTATGCCACCCTGGGCGACCTGATGGGCGGCGCGATCCACGCGCTGGCGCTGAAAACCGTGACCCCGGCCGAAGCCGGCTGAACCGCAGAAGATTCCCTATACATGGCCAAGATCGTTGTGACCGGCGGCGCTGCGCTGCACGGTGAAGTGAGCATCTCCGGCGCCAAGAACGCCGTCCTCCCCATTCTCTGCGCGACCCTGCTGGCCGATGCGCCGGTGGAGATCACCAACGTGCCGCACCTGCACGATGTGGTCACCACGGTGAAGCTGCTGGGCGAACTGGGCGCCAAGGTCACCATCGACCAGGGCACCCTGTCGCGTGGCAGTGCGATCGTGGTCGACCCGCGTTCGGTGAACCAGCACGTCGCGCCGTATGAGCTGGTCAAGACCATGCGCGCCTCGATCCTGGTGCTGGGCCCGCTGCTGGCCCGCTTCGGCGCTGCCGAAGTGTCGCTGCCGGGTGGCTGCGCGATCGGTTCGCGCCCGGTGGACCAGCACATCAAGGGCCTGCAGGCGCTGGGTGCGGACATCGTGGTAGAGAACGGCTTCATCAAGGCCACCGCCAAGCGTCTGAAGGGCGGCCACTTCACCTTCGACATGGTCAGCGTTACCGGTACCGAGAACGTGCTGATGGGCGCGGTGCTGGCTGAAGGCACCACCATCCTCGACAACTGCGCGATGGAGCCGGAAGTGACCGATCTGGCGCATTGCCTGATCGCCCTTGGCGCGAAGATCGAAGGCCTGGGCACCGCCCGCCTGGTCATCGAAGGCGTCGAGCGCCTGTCCGGTGGCCGCCACGAAGTGCTGCCCGACCGCATCGAGACCGGCACCTTCCTGGTGGCCGCGGCGATGACCGGCGGCAAGGTCACGGTCAACCGTGCGCGCCCGAACACCATGGACGCGGTGCTGTCCAAGCTGGTCGAGGCCGGCGCGAAGATCGACACCACCGAAGACACCATCACCCTGGACATGCAGGGCAAGCGGCCCAAGGCGGTGAACCTGACCACCGCGCCGTACCCGGCGTTCCCCACCGACATGCAGGCGCAGTTCATGGCGCTCAACTGTGTGGCCGACGGTGTCGGCGTGATCAACGAAACGATCTTCGAGAACCGTTTCATGCACGTCAACGAACTGCTGCGCCTCGGCGCGGACATCCAGGTCGAAGGCCATACCGCCATCGTGCGGGGCAGCGAACACCTGAGCGGTGCGCCGGTGATGGCCACCGATCTGCGTGCGTCGGCGTCGCTGATCCTGGCCGGCCTGATGGCCAGCGGCGATACCACCATCGACCGCATCTACCACCTTGACCGTGGCTACGAGAACATCGAAGAGAAGCTGTCTTCGCTCGGTGCCACCATCCGGCGCGTGCCATGATCCTGCGCGGCAAATTCAGCCCGCGTCGCAAGGCGCTGCTGGCGCTGGTGCTGATCGTGCTGGCGTGGCTGGGCTATGCCTGGTACGCCAACCTGGCCATCACCCAGGGCATCGAGCAGAAGGACATGGACTGGAATGGCGATGGCACGGTCAGCCGTGACGAGATCATCCAGTCGTTCTACGCGGTGGCGGTGAATGACAGCCAGGACGGCAACCGCCATTGCCGCACCTTCGTCTGGCGCAGCACCGGTGAGCAGATCCGCGTGGACTGCCGCACCGAGTTCGCGCCGGCCGAAGCGAAGCCGGCCGAACAGAAGAAATAAGAAAACGCCCGCGAAAGCGGGCGTTTTTCTGTGCGGGCTCCGACCCCATCCACGCAACCGGGGGTCAGAGCCTGTCCCGTTGCGAAGGGATCCGACCCCCGCGGTCAGTTCATCGCCTTGATGGTCAGGTCCAGCGCGTCACGGCCTCCCTCACGCTGCAGCATGCGCGCCGGTACCGGGAACTCCGGCACGATCCAGGCGATCAGCTCCTTGTTGCCGTCGGCACGCGAGACCTTGGTGGCGTCGTAGCTCTTGCCGCCCACGGTGATCGATTCCTTGCCGATCACCCGGTAGGTCATGTTCTTGATCCGGCCTTCGTCGACCATGCGGTAGGTCAACGGCTTGCCGGCGGCCAGGTCGCGGGCGATCGCCAGGTTGATCAGCAATGCATCCATGTCACCGCTTTTCAGCGCGATCGGTCCGGCGCGGTCCGGCTTGATGTCGCCGGTCCAGGTGGCCTGGTTGCTGGTCCAGTTGTAGTTGGCCTGCACATTGCGCTTCTTCACCAGCAGCGCCGAACGGTCCTGGCTGCTGAGCGGGCGCAGCTGGCCGCGCACTTCCTCGAACACGGTGCTCTGGCTGAGGTCGGCCAGCTGGTTCTTCACCTGCAGGGTGTAGCGCCACTTGTTGGCGCCTTCGCTGCTCAGGGTCATGCTGCCGTTGGCCTGCATGCCCATGTAGCTGGCCAGGTAATCGGCCTTGAACGGCTGCAGGGCCATGGCCGGCAGACTGGCCATCGACAGTGCGGCTGCGGCGATCCAGGTGAGGGGCGGGTCAGGGTGCTCATGCTCAGACTCCTTGGTATTCGATCAGTCGAAGGTCGACGCGGTCTTCGCCGTCTTCGCGTTGCAGGATGCGCACCGGGGTGGGAACACCGTTGGCGATCCAGAGAATGGTTTCGTTGTTGCCGCCGTTGGTGCGGTACACCTTCAGCGCGTTGTAGGACAGGTCGCCGACCTCGACGTTCTCGGTCTGCGCCGCCGCCTGGTAGTCATGCTGGCGGACCTTGCCCATGTCCACGTAGCGGTAGTGCATGGCCGCGCCCGGACGCGCATCGCGCATGATCGCCAGGTTGATCAGCAGTGCGCTCTGGTCGCCCGGCTGCAGCGGGATCGGCTGCGCGCGATCCTTCTTCACATCGCCGGTCCACTGCGCGGTGCCGGCCTGCCAGTTGTAGGTGCCGACCGCCTTCTTGCCCAGGAACAGACCCTTGCGCACGGTGCTCTGGCTGAGCGGCGCGTAGCTGCCGCCGCGTTCCTCGAACACGGTGCTCTGCTCGATGTTCAGGCCCAGCACGCTGGCAAAGCCGCGGCGGCCGACCACCTGCATGTCCACCCGCCATTGGCTGCCGCCGGTGTGGGTGACCTGCATGCTGGCGTCGCCGGCCTCCTTGCCCTTGTAGAAGGCCTGGTAGGTGGCGCTGAACGGCTGCAACGGCGGCGGCTCCCAGGCCAGGGCCGCAGGCATCGGCACCGGCGGTTCGGCCGGCGCCTGCACCACGGGCACCGCAGCCGGTGCTGTGGCGGGCGCTTGCGCCTGTCCCCAGCCCGGGCCGGGGAACGCGGCAAGCGACAGCAACAATGAAGTGGACAGCAGGGTCGTGGTCTTCATGGAGGGCAGGGACCGCAGGAGGGGGCAGGATGCCAGCCGCGCAGTCAGCGGGGCGTGTGCAAGCCGGTTACCGGTTCAGGTTCCCGGCGGAATCTAGAGCCAACGGGTTAAACAGGGGGTGACCATCCAGCCAGGGTTGCCCGTCCCGTTCAGCCAGACGGCCGCTGCACAGCAGCTGCAGCGTGGCGATCAGCAGCGGATGCTCCACCGCCAGCACGCGAGCGGCCAGCGCCTGTGCGTCATCGCCGGGCCATACCGGCACGCGGGCCTGCGCCAGCACGGCGCCGGCATCCAGCTCGGGAACCACCAGGTGCACGCTGGCGCCATGCTCGGCATCACCGGCCTGCAGCGCCCGCGCATGCGTGTCCAGGCCCTTGTGCAGCGGCAGCAGCGAGGGATGGATGTTGACCAGGCGGCCAGCGAAGCGCTGCACGAAGATCGCGCCGAGGATGCGCATGTAGCCGGCGCAGATGATCCAGTCCGGCTGCGCTGCCGCCAGCGCATCGCCCAGGGCCTGCTCGTAGGCGGCGCGGTCACTGAATTCCTTCGGTGCGTGCGCCCAGCGCAGGCCCGGATCGACGCGTTGCAGCGCCTCGGCCGCGGGGCGATCGGAGAACACACCGACCACCTCGGCGGGCAGCCGGCCGCTGCCGATGGCGTCGAGGATGGCCTGCAGGTTGCTGCCACGGCCCGAGGCAAGCACGGCGATACGGGTGCTGGAAGCACTCATTACGGGGAACTCCGGCGGATCAGCGGCCAGGTGAGCAGGCTGCCCACGGTGGCCATCAGCATGTCGGCGTGGGCATCCCACAGGTCGCCCTGCTGGCCGTTGTAGGCCTCGGCGGCATCGGGGGACAGGGCCAGTGCGATGGCCCATTCAAACCACTCGTAGACCAGGCTGGAGCACATGATGGTCATCACCGCCAGGGTGAAGGCGTGGCCCCGGCGCAGTGCCGGCCAGGCGTGGCGGGCCAGCTGCAGCAGTGCCGGGGTGAAGCAGACGCCGTACAGGAAGTGGATGAGGCGATCGAAATGGTTGCGCTGCCAGCCGAACGCCGCATTGGGCGACCAGCCGGTCAGCGTCTGCATCCACGCGTCGTAGGGCACGTTGGAGTACAGCCAGCGCGCCGCCACGCAATGAAGGGCGATGAAGCCGCAGATGGCGATGAAGGCGCCATTGCCCAGCCAGCCACGGCGGTCCACCCACACCAGGGCGACCAGCCCGAGCACGGTCAGCGTGCTGTGCAGGGCCTGTTCGGTCGGCCACAGCGGCCGGAACCAGCTGATCGCGAACACCGCCAGCACGGCGGCGAACGCCAGCTTCTTGGCGCCCGATGCACGGTAGGCGGAGGCAGGGGGGCGAGGGCACGCGAGGACATGTCGGGTCGATCGGGAAGGGACGGGTATTCGCCGGCCGGCTCAGACGCTGAGATGGTCGCCGCGGTCGAACAGGGCAGCCATCTCCGGTTTGGACAGGAACACCAGCGCATAGGCGGTCAACGCCATGCCCAGCGGCCCGGCCAGCACGGCCAGCCAGGCCGCACGCCGGCACGCGGCCAGACCGGTGCGGCGCGACAGCAGGCGGGCGGTATGCAGCTGCACGAAGCCCAGCACTGCGGCCAGCACGGCGATTGCCGCATAGACCGTGGCCAGCACTGCGCCGTCGTCGAGCCCGCGCGAGCTGGCCACCAGACCGATGAAGGCGGTGAAGGCCAGTGCGGCCAGCCAGTGGAACCCCGCCAGCGCGTAGAACAGCACTTTCAGCGTCTGCAGATGGCTGGCCAGCTGCAGCTGGGCCAGGGTCTGCTGCGGCAGCGGTGGCGGATGGCCTGCGGCGTTCACAGGGCAGCGCCCGGTGCATCGAAGGCGGCCTTGACCTGCGGGCGCAGCAGGGTGATCAGGCTCAACACGCCCAGCGCGGTGCCGATCGGGGCGACCAGACAGGCCAGGCCGGCCACGATCAGGCACAGCAGATGACGGCGACGGCGTGTCAGGCAGCGCCCGGCATAGGCGACGAACGCGCCCAGCGTGACGCCCCCGAACACCATGACGCAGCCGAGCACGGTGAACACCCAGCCCATCAGCTGCTGCTCGGCCAGTGAGGAGGGCTCACCGCCGGACTTCATCGGCAGGCTGCCGGTCAGGGCGGCGATACCGATCACGATGTGCAGGATGAAGATCAGCGAGAACAGTGCGATCAGACCACCGACCACGTAGTGCGCGATGGCCAGCATGCGCAGGTGGTCGGCATCCTGGGAGGTGAACACCGGCACCGTCGCCAGCGGCGGCGGTACCGGAGCGGGTGGCAGGGGGCGTTGCGTCCATGCGGGCTCCTTGGTTGCCGGGATCAGCCGATGTGGACGCGCTCGGCGCCTTCGGCGCTGACCACCTGGCCGATGGTCCAGTGTTCCAGGCCCTGCGCCTTGACCGCCTCGGACACGGCCGCCACCTGATCCGGAGCGACGATCAGCACGAAGCCGATGCCACAGTTGAAGGTGCGCCACATCTCGCTGTCGGCCACCGCGCCTTCCTTCTGCAGCCACTGGAAGACCGGCGGCAGGGTCCAGGACGACGCCTGGATGTCCAGGCCGAGGCCGTCGGGCACCACGCGGATGATGTTCTCGGTCAGGCCGCCACCGGTGATGTGGGCCATGCCGTGGATGGCCGGACCGTGCGACTTCAGCAGCGACAGGATCGGCTTGACGTACAGCCGGGTCGGCGCCATCAGCGCATCGACCAGCTTCACGCCGCCTTCCAGTTCCAGATCGGCCGGGCGGCCGGCGCGGTCGTAGATGCGGCGCACCAGCGAATAGCCGTTGGAGTGCGGGCCGGAAGAGGCGATACCGATCAGCACGTCGCCGTTGGCCACGCTGGCGCCGTCCTTCAGCTCGCTCTTCTCGACCGCTGCCACGGTGAAGCCGGCCAGGTCGTACTCGCCCGGGGCGTACATGTCGGGCATTTCAGCGGTTTCGCCGCCGATCAGGGCGCAGCCGGCCTCGGTGCAGCCGTTGGCGATGCCACCCACCACGGCCGCGGCGGTGTCGATGTCCAGCTTGCCGGTGGCGAAATAGTCCAGGAAGAACAGCGGCTCGGCGCCCTGCACCAGCACGTCGTTCACGCACATGGCGACCAGGTCGATGCCGATCGTATCGTGGCGGTTCAGCTGGTGGGCCAGCTTCAGCTTGGTGCCCACGCCGTCGGTACCCGACACCAGCACCGGCTCGCGGTACTTGTTGGACAGGTCGAACAGGGCGCCGAAGCCGCCCAGGCCGCCCATCACTTCCGGCCGGAAGCTGCGCTTGACCAGGGGCTTGATGCGCTCGACCAGCGCGTTGCCGGCGTCGATGTCGACACCCGCGTCACGGTAGGTAAGGGGGAGGGGGCGGAAGACGGGGTGTTGGTCACGGGCGTCGGCGCTGGCAGGGGTTGAACGGGCGATTTTAACAGGCCGCATTGGCGCAAAGTCCGTATTCGGGCAACAATTCCCCCGGATACGTCGAGCCAATGGATGTCCTGATGCGCCGCAGCCTGATTCTGACCCTGCTCATTGCACTGAGCCTGCCGGTGGCCACGATGGCCCAGAGCGGCCTGCGCACCGAGGGTGATGTCGCCACCGCCACCGGCGCGTACGAGGCCGAAGTGCCCGTCAACAGCCAGGCCGAAGCCGATCGCAACGGCGCCCTGGCCCGCGCGCTGAGCGTGGTTCTGGGCAAGTTGTCCGGCGATCGCAGCGTGATGTCCCGCCCCGGTGTGGTGCAGGCGCTGCGCAACGCCAAGGATTACGTGGCCAGTTACGACTACAAACAGGACCAGAGCGTGGGCGCCAGTGGCGCGCCGAGCTTCCGCACCCTGCTGGTGGCCCGTTTCCGCGAGGATGACGTCGATTCGCTGGTCTCCGCCCTGGGCCTGCCGCTGTGGCCGCAGCCGCGACCGAAGCCGGTGCTGTGGCTGGCGGTGGATGACGGCAGCGGCCCGCGCCTGGTCAGCGTGCAGCAGGCCAATGCCGCCCGCCCGCTGCTGAACCGCGCCATCGAACGCGGTTACAAGCTGGGCCTGCCCAGTGGCGGTGCCGCCGAACAGGCGCTGGCCGGCGCCATCTGGCGCCAGGACAGCGCTGCGGTGGCCCGTGCCTCGTCGCGCTATTCGCCGCCGATGCAGCTGATCGGCAAGCTGTACCGCGCCAATGGCGGCTGGCAGGCGGACTGGGTGTTCGTCGACAACGGCCGTGAACTGAACAAGTGGACCAGCAAGGACGCCAACGCCATGCGTGCGATGGCCGCCGGTGCCGATGGCGCCGCCGACGCGCTGGTCAAGCGCTATGCCAAGGCCGGCGTGGCCACCGGGCAGGCCGGGACCTACCGCGTGGTGGTGACCGGCATCAACAGCGCCGACGATTACCTGCGCCTGGCCGCGGGCCTGCGCGAGGTGCCGGTGGTGCGCAATGTCACCCCGCTGCACGCCTCGGCCGGCCAGCTGGAGCTGAGCCTGGAGATGACCACCGGCCTGGCCGGCTTCAACCGCATGCTGGGCGACAACGGTGTGCTGGTGCCGAGTGCCACGCTGCCGGCGCTGCCGACTCCGATCGATGAGACCAGCGGCGCCCCTGTGGCCGCTCCGGTCAGCAACGAGTACCGCCTGCGATGACTCTGACCCCGGAAGCGGAAATCGCGCAGTTCCTGCGGCGGATGAAGTACATCCTGTTCGCCGGCCTGGTCGGCTGGATCGTCTGGCTGCTGGCGCCGATCCTGACCCCCTTCGTACTGGCGCTGGCCCTGGCCTGGCTGGGTGACCCGCTGGTGGACCGCATCGAGGCCACCGGCCGCTCGCGCATGACCGGCGTGGTGCTGGTGTTTGCGGCCATGGTGCTGGTGATCGTGGCCCTGCTGCTGGTGCTGGTGCCGATGATCGAACGCCAGATCACCACCCTGATCGCGGTCGCGCCGCAGGCGCAGGCGTGGCTGATGGAAAAGGGCATTCCCTGGTTCGAGCAGAAGACCGGCCTGGAAGTGATGCAGTGGCTGGACCCGGATCGTCTGATCGACTGGGTGCGCAGCCACTGGCAGCAGGCCGGCGGCTTTGCCACCACGTTCATGGGTTATGTCTCGCGCTCGGGCTTTGCGATGGTGACCTGGGTGGTCAACATCCTGCTGCTGCCGATCCTGGCGTTCTACTTCCTGCGCGACTGGGACAAGCTGGTGGAGCGGGTGGCGTCGGTGATCCCGCGCAACCACATCGGCACCATCAGCGCGCTGGCGCGCGAGTCCAACGACGTGCTGGGCGCGTTCATCCGCGGCCAGTTCCTGGTGATGCTGGCGCTGGGCGTGATCTACGCCGGCGGTCTGTCGCTGGTCGGCCTCAAGCTGGGCCTGCTGATCGGCCTGATTGCCGGCCTGATCAGCTTCATCCCGTACCTGGGCGCGACCACCGGCATCGTGATGGCGATCGTGGCCGCGCTGGTGCAGTCGCAGGGCTTCGACCTGAAGCTGCTGATCCTGGTCGGCGTGGTGTTCACCGTTGGCCAGCTGCTGGAGAGCTACGTGCTCACGCCGCGCATCGTCGGCGACAAGATCGGCCTGCACCCGGTGGCGGTGATCTTCGCGGTGATGGCCGGTGGCCAGCTGTTCGGCTTCCTCGGCATGCTGCTGGCGCTGCCGGTGGCGGCGGTGACCAACGTGCTGCTGCGCTACGCCCACCAGCGTTATCGGCAGAGCGAGCTGTACGTGGGCGAGAAGCCGGCAATCGTGCTTGATGGCGTGGTCGATACCCCCATATCATCATTCCGAACGACAAGGGCCCCGACCTGAAGTGATGGGTGTGCCGCAACTGCCGCTGGCCCTGCATTACCCGCGGGACCAGCGCCTGGAGACCTTCATCGGCGCGCCGGATGGCGCGCTGGCGCAGCTGCGTGCGATCGCAGTGGGCGCCAGCCACGATTGGGTCTACCTGGAAGGGGCGGCGGGCACCGGCAAGACCCATCAGGCGCTGGCGATGTGCTCCAGTGCCGAGCAGGCCGGGCGCCTGCCGACCTATGTACCGCTGGCCAGCGCCGCCGGCCGTGTGCGCGCGGCGCTGGACGGGCTGGAGTCGCGTGAACTGGTGGCGTTGGATGGCCTGGATGAGGTGGCCGGCCACCGCGAGGACGAGATCGCGCTGTTCGATTTCCACAACCGTGCGCGCGCTGCCGGGGTGACCGTGCTGTACACGGCGCAGAAGGCGCCGGAAGAACTGGGCCTGGTGCTGCCCGACCTGCGTTCGCGGCTGGGCCAGTGCGTGCGCGTGCTGCTGCAGCCGCTGGATGAGGAAGGCCGCGCGGCGGTGCTGCGCGAGCGCGCGTTGCGGCGTGGGCTGGCGATCGACGAGGCCGCCATCGAGTGGCTGCTGTCGCACACCGGGCGTGAACTGGGTGGACTGATCACGCTGCTGGACTGGCTGGACCGCGAATCGCTGGCGGCCAAGCGGCGGATCACCGTGCCGTTCCTGCGCCAGGTGCTGGAAGAAGGCCGCCCTCGTTATTGAGGGAGGGTGGGGAGGCAGGGCTGCGCCCTGCACCCGCGGTAGTGCCGGCCGCTGGCCGGCAACGGCAGACGCAACGTCAACGTCAACGTCAAATGCGGGCTATCCGTGGGATGGCGGGGCGCTGTGGGCTTGCGGGGCCGCCGTAAACCCGTCCATGGGGGCTTGGTCGCTGCATCCATGCGGCTCACACCCCGCAAGCCCACAGCGCCCCGCCTTCGACAGGTTCCCGCGGCTGTTGGTGGGTGTCGACCTTGGTCGACACCAGAGGAAGCGCAGCGCAGCGACCCGCTTTTGATTTTCTTTTTCTTTTTCTTTTCCGTGGCTGGACGTACACGGAAACTGTCAGAGGCCGGGCGGGTGGGCCATGCAGGGGCGTTGGCGCCATGGATGGCGCCATCGAGCTTACAGGGGTGAAGGCGCTTTGCTTGCGAAGCACTGCTTCGCAAGCGCCTGAACGCACAGCCGCCAGCGGCTGGGCCGGGCCCCGGAGGGGACTTGCAGCGTCCCCTGCATGGCCCACCCGCCCGGCCAAGCACGGCTTTGCAGTCGAGCAAGCTCGACTCTACCGATCGCGCGATCAGCCACGAGGGCTCAGCCGTTCGCTGCCAACTCCGCGTCCAGCGCACGCAGGCGATCCACGGTGCCGACATCGGTCCAGCGCCCGCGATGGTGCTGCCCGGTCATCAATCCCTGCGCCATGAAGTGCTTCTGCAGCGGTACCACCGAAAATTTCGGTGGCACCCGCTCGCTGCCCGGCGCATCCCCGATCACCGCGCGCCAATCGGCCACGATCGAAGGGCGGTACACGCCGATGCCCGCGTACGTCAGGCACGGTCCTTCGCGGTCGTGATGCAGCACGCCCTGCGGGTCCAGCCGGTAGTCGCCGTTGGGGTGCTGCACCGGATTGTCGACCAGCACCAGATGCGCCTGGCCCTGCGGTTCGCGCGGCAGGCCGGCAAAATCGAAATCGGTCCAGATATCGCCGTTCACCACCAGGAACGGGTCCTCACCCAGCACCGGCAACGCGTTGAGGATGCCGCCGCCGGTTTCCAGCGGGCTCGCCCCTTCGTGGAGGAAATGCAGGTGCAGCCCCCATTGGCTGCCATCGCCCAGCGCCGCCGGAAACTGCTCGGCCAGCCACGCGGTGTTGATCACCACCTCGCGCACGCCCAGCGCGGCCAGGCGCTCCAGGTGCCACACGATCAGCGGTTTGCCCGCCACGTGCAGCAGCGGCTTGGGCGTGTGCAGGGTCAGCGGGCGCATGCGCTCGCCCAGGCCCGCGGCAAAGATCAGCGCTTTCATCGGGCCACGCGCATCGGTGCAGCCAGTTCGGCCAGCGCCGGCTTGATGCGTGTCTCCAGCAGCTGCTGCAGCGGTGCCAGTTCGCGATAGCGGGGCAGCACTTCCTCCAGGTAGCCGATGAAGCGCGGCGCGTCATCCAGGTAATGGCCCTTGTTGTCGCGATAGCGCAGGCGGCAGAACAGGCCGAGGATCTTGACGTGGCGCTGGATGCCCATCCAGTCGGCATCACGCAGGAAGGTAGCGCGGTCGGGCACCGGCAGGCCGGCATCCAGCGCGCGCTGGTGGTACTGCGCCAGCCATTCGTCCACGCGCTGCAGCGGCCAGCTCAGGAACGCATCCTTGAACAGGCTCACCGCATCGTAGGCGATCGGGCCACGCACCAGATCCTGGAAATCCAGCACCGCAGGGCCATTGTCGACCGGCATCAGGTTGCGTGGCATGTAGTCGCGGTGGGTCATCAGCTGGGCCTGGCCCAATGCGTTTTCCATCAACCGGCGATGCACCAGCTGCAGGCCTTCGATTTCACCGCAGTCCAGTTCCAGGTTCAGATGGCGCTGCAGGAACCATTCGTCGAACAGCCCGGCATCGCGTTGCAGCAGTGCTTCGCCGAACTGGCCGAAATCAGCCGGCACCGGAATCGCCTGCAGGCGCAGCAACTGTTCGATTGAACGGCCGAACCATTCATCGGCATTGCGTTCGTCGAGGATCTTGGCCAGCGTCGGGCCACCAAGATCCTCCAGCAGCAGGAAACCGGCATCGAGATCCTGGGCAAGCAAGGCGGGCACGCGCAGGCCATGGTCATGCAGCAGGCCGCGCATGCGCAGCCACGGCCGCGGATCTTCCAGCCCCGGCGGCGCGTCCATCACGATGTGGCTGCCGCGCGTGCTGGTGGTGCGCCAGTAGCTGCGCATGCCGGCATCGACCGAGGCGCGCTCGACCACCGCGTTGGCATCATCAAGCTGGGTACGGGCCCACTGCAGGCGCTGCGCGCTGCGCTGGGGGTCGGAGGCGGGTTCGGTCATGCAGGCAGTTCCGGGCGCGCCAGGCGCGCCACGCTCAGGAGAGAGGAAAGGGGTGTCAGCGGCGTGGGCTGAACAGGCGCATCAAGGCCAGCACGGCCACCGCGCCGATCACGGCGCCGAGGAAACCGGCCGGCTCGCCGGGGCGGTACCAGCCCATGTACTGGCCGAACCAGCCGGCCACCAGCGCGCCGACGATGCCCAGCACGATGGTCAGCAGGCAGCCCATGCGGTTGTTGCCGGGCATGAAGAAGCGCCCAAGCAGGCCGACGAAGAAGCCGACCAGCAGGATGTACAGCCAGCTGCTGCTGCCGAACAGACCATTCATGCGCGCGGATTCCGCTTGAGTGTGGACGCAGCCTAGCAAGGCCAGGCTGCGTCCGTCACGGGTGCCGGATCAGCAGCAGCCGTGGTCGCCGTGGCGGGTGCCGCTGTCGGCAGCCACCGGCGAACCGCTGGTCTCGCCGCGCAGGCTGGCGGCGTAGTGCTCGCTGATCACCTTGGACACGCAGGCGGTGACCTTCTTGCCCATCGGAATGTGCAGGAACTCGTTCGGGCCGTGCGCGTTGGAGTGCGGGCCGAGCACGCCGGTGATCATGAACTGCGCACCCGGGAACTTCTCACCCAGCATGCCCATGAACGGGATCGAGCCGCCTTCGCCCATGTACATCGCCGGCTTGCCGAAGAAGGCCTGGCTGGCGTCGTCGATGGCCTGGGTCAGCCACGGCGCCATGGCCGGGGCGTTCCAGCCGGTGGAGGCCTTTTCCAGGTCCAGGGTGACCTGCGCGCCGTTCGGCGGGTCGCGCAGCAGCGCTTCCTTCAGCAGTTCGCCGCAGGTCTTGCCATCGGCGGTCGGCGGCAGGCGCAGCGACAGCTTCACCGAGGTCTGCGGGCGCAGCACGTTGCCGGCCGATTCCAGCGGCGGCATGCCACCGATGCCGGTGACCGACAGCGCCGGGCGCCAGGTGCGGTTGAGCACCAGCTCGGTCAGGTCTTCGTTCATCGGGCGCAGGCCGTCGACCATCGGGAACTTCTCGAAGATCTCGGTATCGACCACTTCGGCAGCACGCTTGGCCTGCTCCTGGCGCTCGGCGGGGATCTCCACGTTCATGCCGTCGATCAGGATACGGCCGGTGTCCTGGTCCTCGATGCGCGAAAGGATCTGGCGCAGCAGGCGGAAGCTGGACGGGATCACGCCGGAGGCATCGCCGGAATGCACGCCTTCGTTGAGTACCTTCACGGTGAAGTTGCCGCCGGTCAGGCCGCGCAGCGAGGTGGTGCACCACAGCTGGTCGTAGTTGGCGCAGCCCGAATCCAGGCAGACCACCAGCGACGGCTTGCCGATGCGGTCAGCCAGGTGGTCGACGTAGGCCGGCAGGTCGTAGCTGCCCGACTCTTCACAGGCTTCGATCAGCACCACGCAGCGGGCGTGCGGCAGGCCCTGGGCCTGCAGCGCCAGCACCGCGGCCAGCGAGCCGAAGATGGCGTAGCCGTCGTCGGCGCCACCGCGGCCGTACAGCTTGTCGCCGCGCAGCACCGGGGTCCACGGGCCGAGGTCGTCGTCCCAGCCGGTCATTTCCGGCTGCTTGTCCAGGTGGCCGTAGAGCAGGATGGTGTCGTCGCCGGTCTCGGCGCCGGTAGCCGGAATTTCCAGGAAGATCAGCGGGGTACGGCCTTCCAGGCGCACCACCTCGACCTTCAGGCCGGGCAGCTGCTGGGCCTTGGCCCAGTTCTCCATCAGCGTGACTGCCTGTTCCATATAGCCGTTCTGCACCCAATTGGCGTCGAACATCGGCGACTTGTTGGGAATGCGGATGTAGTCGACCAATTGCGGGACGATCTCGCTGTCCCACTTGTCATTGACGAATTGGCCGAGCTTGGCGCTGTCCATCTGAAACTCCGGTTGCATGGGCTGTGATCCGGCCATTCTACGCCTGTGCCGAGGGTAGGGTTTTTCCTACATCACGTCGGGTATTTGGCTGGCTTACTGGAACGCGGGAAACCGATAGGCTGTGCACATGTGGAGACGGACACTGTTCCTACCGGCGGGATTGCCGGGAGGGGCCACCCGAACCACAAGGAGATACACGTCGTGCCTTGGTTTGTCGTGTTAAGGGCACTGGTACTGGGAATGTGGATCGCAGGGGCGCACGCCGCCGCTCCGATCGACATCAACCGGGCCGATGCCCAGGCGCTGCAGCAGGGACTGACGATGGTCGGAGCCGTCAAGGCCGAGGCGATCGTCGAGCACCGGCGCAGACACGGCCCGTTTCACCGCGTCGAGGACCTGACGCAGGTGAAGGGGATAGGGAAAGCAATCGTCGAACGGAATCGACAGCGGATCACCGTAGGCAACAGGGCGTTGCCGGCGGATCCGGTACCCGGATCGGTACCGGTGCGAACCGTACCCAGGCGCTGACAGCAGGATCGTCGGAACCGGCAGGAGGCTGGTTCATCGGGCACGGGCAGGAAGGCCGTGCCCACCGACCGCCGCAGGACGCGGCACCAATCACCAGGACGGTGGCATCACAGACCTGTGGAAGGGGCTGAGATACAAGCAGGACGAACGCGGTCGCGTGCAGGATGCAACGCTGTCCCCACAGCGCAGGAAGCGAGGGGACGGCAGCAGGCCGACAGGGATGTAACGATTGCCCGGTACGACACAAGGCTGTGTCGCCGGGCAATTTCATTTGTGGCGTCCGTTCTTGCCGCGGCCACCACGCGCCGATGAGGTACGGTAACCGCCTCGCATGGAAAGGACCGCCGCTGGATGCCTCTGTACCGCCCCACGACGCTGATGTTTGCCCTGGCCCTGGCCCTGCCGCTCATGGCCCGTGCCGCCGCGCCCGCCAAACCGGTGGCTGCGGCCGCCAGCACGGCGGAGGTACGCGGTCCGACCGACCTCAAGCCGGGCGAGTACCTGTGGCATCCGGAAATCTCGCCCACCGGCCCGATCGTGCTGGTGGTCAGCCTCGACGAGCAGCGGGCCTACGTCTACCGCAACGGCATCGCCATCGGCTTGACCACGATCAGCTCGGGCAAGGCCGGGCATGAAACGCCCACCGGGGTGTTCACCATCCTGCAGAAGGACAAGGACCACAAATCCAACCTCTACAACAGCGCGCCGATGCCCTACATGCAGCGCCTGACCTGGGACGGCATCGCCCTGCACGGCGGCAGCCTGCCCGGGCATCCGGCCTCGCATGGCTGCGTGCGCCTGCCACAGGCCTTCGCGCAGAAGCTGTTCAGCGAAACCCAGCGCGGCGACACGGTGGTCGTGGCCGATGCCAAGAGCTCGCCGATGACCCTGGCCTACCCCTCGGTGCTGGCACCGGTGAACGCGCGCGGCCAGGCGCTGCCGGAAACCGAGGGCGGCGCCAGCGCGCAGGCCTGGTGGAACGACAGCGCGGCCCCGGCCGGGCAGGTCGGCATCCTGGTCAGCCTGCACGACCAGCGTCTGTACGTGCTGCGCGATGGCGTGATGATCGGCGAGTCGCCGCTGAAGGCTGACGCGCTGCCGGCGTTCCAGGGCACCACCCTGTTCGTGATGGGGCAGGGGTACAGCGACACGCCCAGCCCGCTGGATGTGAACCAGCGCCTGCACCAGTGGACGGCCTATCCGCTGCTGGGCCAGGACCGTGCCCAGGCCACCCCGGACCTGCTGGCCACGCCGTCGTTGCCGATGGCGCTGCCGGCCGATTTCGCCCGCCAGCTGTACCAGGTGCTGGTGCCGGGCACGACCCTGCTGGTGACCTCGCTGCCGGCGGTCCGCCCAAGCCCGGCTGAATCCGGAATGCAGCCGGTCTTGGAATCCGAGCCGCCAGGGTCCACCCTCAAGGGCAACTGAGCCCCTCGTCGTGCCCATGACTGCATCCCGCCTGTGCCGGCTGGCCGCGTTCGGCCTGCTGGCGACCTCGGCCAGCGCCCCGGCGCTGGCACAGACGCCCGCCCTCGCCACCTCTGCCGATGATCTGGCCGCGCTGCTGTCGCGTAGTGCGCCCAAGGCCGACCGCCACGTGTTGCAGCTGGCGGCGCACGCCATGCGCTGCGCATTGCAGCGCCCCGAGCTGGGCATCAACGGTGATCGCCTCAGCGTGATCGATTATTCGCGGCCGTCCACCGAGCCGCGCCTGTGGGTGTTCGACCTGGCCCACCAGCGCCTGCTGTTCGAGGAATGGGTGGCACATGGGCGCAACAGCGGCGAGAACCGCACCGAGCACTTCTCCAATCGCGACGGCAGTTTCATGTCCAGCCTCGGCGCTTTCACCGCGCAGGAGACCTACATGGGCGGCAACGGCTACTCGCTGCGCCTGGCCGGGCTGGAACCGGGCTTCAACGACCGTGCGCGCGAACGCGCGATCGTCATCCACGGCGCGCCTTACGTGAACCCGGCAACCGCGCAGCTGCAGGGACGGCTGGGCCGCAGCCTGGGCTGCCCGGCGGTGCGCCTGTCGGTGGCCAAGCCCCTCATCGACGCGTTGCGCGGCGGCACGATGGTGTTCGCGTATTACCCCGACCAGGACTGGCTGAAGCATTCGCAGCTGCTGGGCGGTGAGTGCGGCGGCCAGGGCACGCTGGCCACGCGGTGATGCACGATGGCGCGCGGCGTGATGCAATGCGCCGATGAACGTCGACTCCCTGCTGCACACTCCGAGCCAGGTCATCTCCCGCCTGGACTACCGCCGCGAACGCTGGCGCAACGGCCTGGGCTGGACGCGCGAGATCCTGCGCTTGCCCGCGCAGGGCGACGACTGGGCGCTGCGCCTGTCGGTGGCCGAGATCGAACAGGATGCCGCGTTTTCCGCCTTCCCCGGTGTGGAGCGCGAACTGGTGCTGTTGCAGGGCAACGGCGTGCGCCTGCGCTTTGAAGACGGCCGCGTGGCCGAGGTGCTGCCGCCACATGGTCGCGTGCGCTTTGCCGGCGAGGAAGCGCTGCAGGGCGAACTGGTCGATGGCACCACCCACGACTTCAACCTGATGTGGAAGCGCGATCTGCTGCAGGCCGAACTGCTGCACCGGCCGCTGGTGGGCTCGATGTTCTTCTTCTGCGAACCGGGCGTGGCCTGGGCGTTGCACCTGTTGGCCGGGCACGCGGAATTTGGCGGGGATAGCGGGCTGCCGCCGATGCAGGCTGGCGATACCGCGTGGCTGTCGGCCGGTGAAAGGCAGCGGCACGCGTTGCAGGGCGGTGGCGAGTTGTTGGCGATCCGGGTGAGTGCGGCGGCGTGATGATTCGTTGGCGCCGGTGGGCGCGGCCAGCCGAGCATGGCTCGGCTCTACAGTAGATCCACGCCATGAGTGGATGCGGCGACCTCAATACACATCCCGCCGGTAACGCCCGGCCAGCAGCAACGCTTCCTTGCCCTCCGCTCCCAGCACCTGCTCGATCACTGCATCCACCGCCGGGGCCATGCCCTGCAGGCTGCCGCAGACCAGGATCGTCGCGCCTTCATCCACCCATTGCCGCAGCGTCGCCGCCTCGGTCAGCAACCGGTCCTGCACGTAACGGTGCGCGCCACCGTCGCGGCTGAACACCGCGTCCAATCGCGCCAGCGTGCCGTCGGCCTGCATCGCCTGCAGTTCTTCACCGAAGTGGAAGTCGTGCGCTGCGGTGCGCTCGCCGAACAGCAGCCAGGTACGGCGCGCGCCACTGCGGGCACGTTCGTGCAGATGGGCTCGCAGGCCGGCGATGCCGGTGCCGTTGCCGATCAGCAGCAGTGGCACGTCGGGCGCCACGCCATGGAAATTGTCATTGCGGCGCAGGCGCAGCTGTACCGCCTCGCCGATCACGGCGTGGTCGCACAGCCAGCCGCTGCCGATGCCGGGCGTGCCATCGCTGCGCAGCTGGCGCCGCAGCAGCAGTTCCAGCGCGCCGTCGGCCATCACCGAGGCGATCGAGTATTCGCGATGCGGCAGCGGCTGCAGCGTCGCCAGCAATGCCGATAGATCTCCGGGAGGAACCAGCGAGGGCAGGTGCGAGCGTTCGACGCGGGCCAGCAGTGTCTGTCCATCTTCCAGCACGGTATCGGCATCGAATCCCTGCGCGACCAGCCACGCGCGCGCGCTGTCCCGTGCGTGCTGTGGACCGATCTCGGCGATGTCACCGGCCTGCCACTGCACATCGGCAGTGCCCGGCGGTTGCAGGCGCAGCCAGTACACCGCGCCGCCCGGGCTGCCGGGATTCAGATGCGCGCGCTGCTGCAGCGTCCATGGCTGGTACTCGGCCGGGCTCCAGTCGGGCAGCTCGCTGGCGCCGCCGCCGAGCTGCCCGAGCAGCTGCTGCCAGTGGCGCAGTGCGGCCGGGTCGGCGTTGTCGACTTCGATCGCGTCGAACAGCGGATGCGCACCGTGCTGGCGCAGCCACTGGTCAAGCTGATGGCCGAACCCACAGAAGTGGCCGTAGCTGCGGTCGCCCAGTGCCAGCACGCCGTACTGCAGGTGCTGCAGCGAAGGCGGCGCGGCCATCACCCCGCGCAGGAACGGCAGCGCATGATCGGGTGGGTCGCCTTCGCCAGTGGTGCTGGCGATGAACAATGCACGCTGGCTGTCGGCCAGCAGTGCGGCGTCCACCTCATGCAGACCGCGCACACGCACCGGCACGCCGGCACCACGCAATGCCTCGGCACTGCGTTCGGCCAGTTCGCGGGCAAAGCCGGTCTGGCTGGACCAGACCAGCAGCAGCGGCCGCGTATCGCCGGATGCAGCGTCGTCGCGCGGGCGCCCACGCCACCACAGTGCGGCGCAGGCCAGCGCATACAGCGTGGACGCGGCCGCGGCGATCAACTGCTGCCGTCCCGGCGGCGCGCCCTGCCACCAGGATTCGCCGAGGTGCAGGCGCAGCAGCGCCCAGCCGATCACCGCCAGCGCGATCAGTACAAGCGTGTTGCCGAGCAGTGCGCGCGACGGCCGTGCGCTCATGCGTCCTGCTCGTCGAGCAGGCGCTGGAAGGCGCTGCTGAGGAACTCGCGCGGGCCGTCGACGGCCCGTTGCAGGTAACGCACGGCCAGGCCTTCGCGCTCGGCCAGCGCCAGGCCCTGATCGTGGCCGAGCACGGTCAAGGCGGTGGCCCAGGCATCGGCGTGCATCGCGTCGTCGGCCACCACGGTTACCGCGGCGGCGACCTGGCGAACCGGCATGCCGGTGCGCGGGTCGAGGCTGTGGCTGTAAGCCTGGCCATCGGCCTGGTACTGGTGCCAGCGATCACCGGAGGTGGCGACCGCTTTGCCATCCAACGCCAGCACCCGCGGGGTGTTCCGGTGTGTGCGTCTTCTTCCGGCGCCGATTCCACCAGCACGCGCCAGGGCTGGCCGTCCGGCTTGCGGCCGTAACCGGCCAGTTCGCCACCGACTTCGATCAACGCGGCAGTGATGCCTTGGCTGCGTAGCCACGCCGCCACGTGATCGACGCCGAAGCCCTTGGCGATCGCAGAGAGATCCAGTTCCACTCCACCCGGTTGCAGCAGCGCATCGCCCTGCCATTGCAGGCGCTGCCAACCGCAGCGATCACGCGTGGCCTGCAAAGACGCGGTATCGGGCTGGCGGCGTTCACCGGCATGCGCACCGAAGCCCCACAGTGCAACCAGCGGACCGACGGTGGGATCGAAGGCGCCGTCACTGGCGGCGGCGATGGCCTGTGCGCAGGCCAGCACCCGGCGCGTCTCGGCCGGCAGCATGCACCACTGGCCGGCGGCGGCCAGATTGAAGCGGCTGAGGTCCGAGCCGGCCTCCCACGTACTCATCTGCGCGACCACCTCATCCAGTCGCGCCTGGATGCCGGCGTGCAGCGGGTGCAGGTCGCGCTGGCGCGGTGCGACCAGCGACACGCTCCAGGTGGTGCCCATGGTGGTGCCACCGAGGCGGGCGATGTCGTGCAGGGAATCGGTCATGGCGGGGCGGTGCGGGCGCGATGCCGGGGCCTGCCCGGCATCGCGATCCACGTTACTGCGGCAGCACTTCCAGCGTGGCCACGTAGCTCAGGCGACGCTTGGCAGCCTGCTTGACCGAGGTCTTGTTGTCTTCGGTGCCGGTTTCCAGCCAGTACATGCCGGCTTCCGGCCAGGTCACCTTGATCTCGCCCTTGGCGTCGCTGGTCAGCTTCAGCTCGTCCTGCGCGTTGCGGTAGCGGGTGGCGCCACGCACGATCTCGAACTCCAGGCCAGCGGTCGGCTTGCCATCGACCAGCACGCGGAAGGTCGCTTCCTCGCCGGCGAACAGGTCGTTCGGATGGCCCACGGCGATCAGCTCGATGCCGCGGTTGGTCGGCTTCAGCGCGGTGGCGTTCGGCGCACCGTTGGTGACGAAGGTCTCCACGCGGCCAACCGACTGGCTCACTTCCAGCTTCTTCGCGTCCTTGGGCAGTTCGCCGAAGGTGGCGGCGGTACCGCGCCAGCGCTTGCGCTCGCCGTTCTGTTCGTAGGTGGCGAACAGGCCGTCATTCACCGACGCGATGCGGTAGGTGCCCGGCTGCTTCAGTTCCAGGTCGAACACGCTGCGGTACTTGCCGGTGGCCGCGTTCTGCGGCTGCACGCTGCTGCCGTCCGGCGCGGTGATTACCAGCGATTCCAGGCGCAGCGGCACATGGTTGAAGTAGAACAGGTCGTTGGAGACCGCACCGTCGACGGTGATCCACGGCGCGTTACCGGCGATCACGGTCTGCGAGGGCAGCAGCCAGGCCTTGTGGGCCAGGGCGGAGAAAGGAAGGGCAGCGGCCAGGGCGGCGGCGAGGACGAGCGTGCGCTTCATGCGGAAGACTCCAGGGACGTTGGGTGGGTGGGGTCAGAGCCCTTCCTGCGGAAAGGATCCGACCCCGGGGTCGGATCCCTTTCCAACGGAAAGGGCTCTGACCCCGGCTCAGGCAGTTACGGCTTTACGGCGAGGGTGACCTGGCCCAGTTCGGTGGCGCCCTGCGCCTTGCCGTTCTGCGCGGCGGTGGCCGGCCAGGTGAAGGGGATCTTCAGCAGTTCGCGGCCGCCGACTTCGCGCACCGCTTCCACCACCAGGGTGTAGTTGCCCGGTGCCAGCTGCTTCAGCGCCGGCTGCTTGTCGTTGAACGACAGCGCGTGCTTGCCGGCCGGGCGGGTCGGGCCGGTCACGCCGTCCACCGGCACCTGCAGGGTGCGGCCGCTCTTGCGCCACCACTGGCGCAGGTCGGGCAGCCACTTGGTGCCGTGGCCTTCACTGTTGCTGGTCTGCTGATACCAGACCGACAGGTTGGCCGCGACCTTCTGGTCGGCGCCTTCCAGCCACACCGCCACATACGGGCGGTGGTATTCGGCCACGTTGAGCTTGGGCACTTCGACGTTGATGTCGAGGGTGGCGGCATAGGCCGGCGAGGTGGCCAGCAGGCCGCTGAGGGCGATGGTCAGGGTGACGCGCATGGGGCGGCTCCGGGAACGAGGGAAAGTCAGTGGATCAGCAGCAGGGCGATCAGCAGCGGGATCATCAGGCCCAGGCCGACCAGCGGCCAGGTCATGCGCCGCTGCCGCGCATGCAGATGCAGCAGGAACAGGCCGGTGATGCAGAACACCAGGCAGGCCACGGCGAACAGGTCCAGGAACCAGCCCCACGCCGGACCCGCGTTGCGGCCCTTGTGCAGGTCGTTGAGGTAGGACACCACGCCGCGCGAGGTCGATTCGTACTCCACCGCGCCGGTTTCGCGATCGATGCTCAGCCAGGCGTCGCCGCCGGGGCGTGGCAGCGACAGGTAGATCTCCTCGGCCGACCACTCGGCGGGGCGGCCGCCGATGGCGATGCCCAGCTGTGCATCCAGCCATTGCCGCGCCGGGCGCGGGATCGGTGCGTTGCCGTCCTCGCGCGTGCCGAGCTGGCCGAGCAGTTCGGGCGGCAGTTCCAGGTGCTGGTTCTGCACCTGGGGCGTGGCCTCGATCTTCGCCGCGTGGTTGAGGGTCAGGCCGGTCACCGCGAACAGCAGCATGCCGATCAGGCAGACCGCCGAGCTGATCCAGTGCCACTGGTGCAGCGTCCGCAGCCAGAAGCCACGGCTCTGTTGCTGCTGCACGGTGGAGGAGGCGGGACGGCTCACGGCACGGTTCGAGGCGGACGGGGACTGCCCATTACATCATTGATGAGAATAGCTCGCAATTGCGTATCTTTCTGTATCCCGTGAAGGAGAGCCCGGGTAGTGCCGGCCGCTGGCCGGCAAACCCGCAATGCCGGCCAGCGGCCGGCACTACCAGAACGTGGTCAGAACTTCGCGTTGAGCGAGATCCAGTAGCTGCGGCGCTGGTCCTTGGTCGCATAGTCGTCCACGCAGTTGAACTCGCTCTGGCTGATCAGCAGGCACGACTGCGAGACGAAGTCCTTGTCGAACAGGTTGTTGACCCGTGCGTTCACCGTCAGCCAGGGCGTGGCCTTCCAGCTGCCACCGAGATGGAAGATCGTGTAGTCCTCGTAGTAGCGGGTCTGGCTGGCGCCGTTGGCGTCCAGCAGCGTGTCGCGGTAGCGGTCGTAGCGGCCCTCGCCGATCAGCGACAGGCTGATGGCCTCGTTGAGCTGCCAGTTCAGGCTGGCGTTGGCCATGTGCTTGGCCGGGGTGGTACCGGTGATCGGCAGTCCCTTCTGCGGGCCGCTGGTCTGCTCACTCTTGGTCCAGGTGTAGTTGCCGCGCAGCTGCAGGTTGTCGAGCAGGTCGACGTGGCCAGCCAGTTCGGCACCACGGGTCTCGGCCTTTTCGATATTCACGCTCTGGGTGAAGGTGCTGTAGCCCAGCGCGGCCCAGCCCGGGCCGATGTCCACGCAGTAACCGCTGCCGGCCGGCGCCACTTCGCAGTTCGGGAAGGTGCCGCCGCTGGCGATCTTGTCCTCGAACTTGTTGATGAAACCGGTGACGTTGAAGCCCCAGCGCTGGCCTTCGTAGTAGGCGGCCAGCTCGTAGTTGGTGCTGGTTTCCGGCTTCAGGTTGGGCGAGCCCACCAGCGGCAGCACGCCCTGGCCACCGAAGCCGGTGATGCCCGGGAACAGCTGGTCCGGGCGCGGGGTCTTGTAGCCGGTGCTGACGCCACCCTTGAAGGTCCACGCATCGCTGGCGTTCCACACCAGGTAGCCGCGCGGGCTGAGATGGCTGCCGAAGATGTTGTGGTCGTCGTAGCGCAGGCCGAAGGTGGCGGTGAGGGTGTCGGTCAGCGCCCAGTTGTCCTCGGCGAACAGCGCCCACATGCGGTGCTTCTGTTTGGTGTTGCTGCGGTAGCCGGCGCCGTCCATGCCGAACACGCCGTCGATCATGTCGGTGTCGTTGTACTGACCGCCGACGGTGAGCGTGTGCGCGCCGAAGTCGAGGTCGAGCATCGTGTCGAGCACATAGCCTTCCAGTTCCATGGTGCGCAGCGGACGCGGCAGGAACGCCTGCAGGCGCGCCATTTCGCTGGGATTGAGCGCGGTCAGCGCATTGCCACGGCCGGCCGCGCAGTTGTCGGCCGCGCCGGTGCGGCGGCACACGTCGTTCCACAGCGTCTGCAGGTTGGCGCGCTCGTCCAGGGTCAGCGGCAGCGAGCGGCCCAGGTTGCTGCTCTTGCTGTGGGTCAGCGAGGTCTGCCAGGTGCCGAAGCTGTAGCGGCCCTGGTGGGTCAGCGACAGCTGGTCGCGCTCGTAGCGCTGGTAGGCGGTGTAGCCCACGCGCGGCTGCACCACGCGGCGGGTGACCGTGCCGTTGCCGTTCGGATTGGGGATGACGGCGTTGCCGACGCGCCACAGGCTGGCCAGGCTGTCCAGGGTGCCGGTCTGGCCTTCGCTGTTGTCGTACTTCTGCCGCGAGACGTCGTAGTCCAGCCACAGTTCGTGGTCATCGTTGACGTGGAAGTCCAGGCGCACGCCGGTGTTCCAGTTGGTGTTGGCCACCGACTTGCCGCCGCCACCGAAGCCGATGCTGCGCTCCCACAGCGTGCCGTCGGGCAGAGTCAGTGCATCCCATTCCGGGTTCGATGCCTTGGCATCGTAGTAGCTGCCGCGCACCGCCAGGCTCAGGCGATCCTTCAGCAGCGGGCCGCTGAGGTACAGGTCGGTGGTGCGTGCATCGCCGAACTGGTCGTCCTGCTGGACGGTGAAGCCCTGGGTGAGCGCGCCGTGCCAGCTGTCCTGGTTGCGGCGGGTGATGATGTTGATGACGCCGCCCATGGCGTCCGAGCCGTACAGCGTGGACATCGGGCCGCGCACCACTTCGATGCGCTCGATCGCGTCCAGCGGCGGCAGGTAGGCGAACTGGCCGCCACCGAAGTTGTTCGGGTACAGCTGGCCGACGTTGCTCTGGCGGCGGCCGTCGATCAGCACCAGAGTGTATTCGGAGGGCAGGCCGCGCATCGAGATGGTGGCGCGACCGTTCTTGTCGGTGGCTTCCAGGCCGACGTCGATGCCTTCGACATCGCGCAGCGCGTCGACCAGGTTGGTGTACGGGCGCTTGCTCAGTTCCTCGCGGCTGACCACGCTGATACTGGCCGGTGCGTCGATCACCTTCTGTTCGAAGCCGGAGGCGGTGACCACCACCTTGTCCAGCGTCTGCGGGGCGCCGGCGATCTCTGCATGGGCGAGAGCAGGGGCCGCCATCGCCGCCAGCACGGCGCTGGTCAGCAGGGGGCGGGACAGGGACGAACGGACACGATGGCGCTGGGCCATGGCAGATACCTCGAAGGATGTAAGGCAGCGCGATGCCGGGTGCGGAGCGCGCACGGCAGGGCAGGGAAAGCCCGGTCAGGGGCGGCAGGGATGAAACAGGCAGCGGCGTGTGCACGCGACCGCGCAGGCGGTCACGTCGGGCCGTGGATCAGGCGAGCGGCGGCGCCTGGCCGCGTTGCTGGCGACGCCCGGGCGCATCGGCCCAGGGCGTGTCCGGAGCGGCCAGCGGCCAGTCCGGGCGCACGCCGGGCATGGCCGGCGTGGCGGGTACGAGTTCAAGTTCGGTACGCAGCCACTGGCTGGCCAGCAACAGCGGCGGCGGCGCCTTCTCGGCCACTTTCACCGGGGTGGAGGCGCAGCGGCGCAGTTTGGCCGGGGCCTCTTCCTGCAACGGGCCTTCGCCACCACGTTCTTCCAGCGGGACCTGCACGGCCATCGCTGTGGCCGGATGCGGCAGCAGCGGCAGGGTGCCCAGCAGCAGCACCAGCATCGCCACCCACGCCAGCAGGCTGGCCAGCGCGGGACGCTGACCGCGCATGGCGGTGCCCATCTTGCGATGGATCAATGGGCGAGGGCGGAGCGGGCGCAGCAAGCAGGAATCCCCGGACGGTCGCCGGCAGCGGCCGGCATCAACGGGGCGTGATTGTAATGAGAGCCGTTAGCTGTTGCAAATGAGAATGATTGCCAAAAGATCGCGGGGCGGCCGCAAACGGCTCAGACCTCGCTCCAGCGCCGCAGCAGGTTGTGGTACACGCCGGTCAGCTGCAGCACCGCCTCGGCGTCGCCGCCGGTCTGGCGCAGGCGCTCGATCGAGCTGTCCATTTCCCACAGCAGGCGCCGCTGCACGTCATCGCGGATCATGCTCTGCACCCAGAAGAACGAGGCCACGCGGGCGCCGTCGGTGACCGGCCGCACCTGGTGCAGGCTGCTGGACGGGTACACGATCAGGTCGCCGGCCGGCAGCTTCACTTCATGCTCGCCGTAGGTGTCGCTGATGATCAGCTCGCCGCCCTCGTACTCGTCCGGATCGGACAGGAACAGGGTGCAGGAGATGTCCGATCGCAGCTGTTCGCCGTTGCCCAGGTTCATCACCGCGCCATCGACATGGAAGCCGTAGGTGCCACCGCCGGTGTAGCGGTTGAAGCGCGGCGGCAGGTACTTCAGTGGCAGCGCCGCGCTGAAGAACAGCGGGTGCCGGGCCAGCGCGACGAGAATGATCTCGCCCAGCTCGCGGCGCAGCGGCGAGGCTTCCGGCAGCTGCTGGTTGTGCTTGGCCTGGGCGCCCAGATGGCCAACCGTCTCGCGGCCATCGGTCCAGTCGGCGGCGTCGAGGTGGCGGCGGAACTCGGCCACCTGCGCGGCGCTGAGGATGTCGGGGATGTGCAGCAGCATGCGGAACTCCTCAGTGGGACGGCGGCGCGACCAGCGCGCGCACCTGCGGATGCGGGGACGCCGCCAGCTCCGGCACGATGTGCGCCATGAACGCCGGGCTGCCGTGGGCCAGCGCCAGCTGCAGCCAGTGCACGGCCTGGTCGACCTGGCCGGCCTGCAGCAGGATCGAGGCATAGTTGGCCTGGCCGCGGAAATCGCCGGTCTCGGCCGCACGCCGGTACCAGCCCAGCGCCGCCTGCGGATCGCGCTCGATCTCCAGCCCGTCTTCCAGGTGGCGCGCCAGCAGGTTCATCGATTTGGCGTGACCCAGGTGCGCGGCGCGGGTGTACAGCGCCAGCGCCTGCGCGCGGTCCTGTGGCACGCCGCGGCCGGTGGCCAGCAGGTTGGCCAGGTTGTACAGGCCCCAGTCCAGGCCGGTGTCGGCCGCGCGCCGGTACCAGACCGCGGCCAGCGTCGGGTCAGCGACAGTGCCCTGGCCCAGTTCATGGCAGCGGCCGAGCATGTTCGCCGCCATCGGCGCGCCATTGTTGGCGGCCGTTTCGTACCAGAGCAATGCGGCCGAGGCGTCCTGTGGGGTGCCTTTGCCTTCCATGTGCATCTGCGCAAGCAGCAGTTGTGCATCGACCTGACCGGCCTGCGCAGCATCGCGAACGTGCGCGAACGCGGCGGCCGGGTCGTGCTGCAGCAGCTCGGCCAGGGCATCGCTGTCGATGGGAGTACGGGTAGCCATGGAGTGAGTATCGCCGGAAACAAAAACGGCGGCAGGAGATCCTGCCGCCGTGGTGGAGCAACGCTGGATCAGAACTTCACGTTCAGTGCCAGGGTGGCCGAGCGACCCGGGGCGATGCTCGCGTAGTGCGAGGCATAGGCCTTGGTGAAATAGGTCTTGTCGGTCAGGTTCTGCACGTTCAGCTGCAGGCTGATGTTGTCCTGGATCGCGTAGCTGGCCATCGCGTCGAAGCGGGTGTAGCTGGCGATCCACTTGGTGTTGGCCACATCACCGTACTGCTTGTCCGAGTAGAACGCACCGGCGCCGACGGTCAGGCCGATCGGGAAGCGGTAGGTGGTCCACAGGTTGGCGCTGTGCTTGGCGGTGTTCGGGAACACGTTGCCGTTGTACGGCGAGGGCACGTACACGTTGGACGGGCAGGTACGGCCCGACACGGCGCACACAAAGCCGTTGTCCTTCAGTTCCGAGTCCAGGTAGGTGTAGCCGCCGTACAGGCTCCAGGCATCGGTCAGCTGGCCGTTGAAGCCCAGCTCGAAGCCGTTGATCTCCTTCTTGCCCGCGTTCTGGCTGGTGCCGTTGTCCACGGTCACGCGTGCGTTGTTCATCACGGTGTGGAAGATCGCCGCGGTCAGGTTCAGGCGGTTGTCCAGCAGGTCCCACTTGGTACCCAGTTCCAGGTTCTTGGTGTCCTGCGGCTTGAGGTCGGCCACCGCTGCGCTCAGGCCGTCCGAGCCGTCGCCACCGTCCATGCCCGGCGGGGTCGAGGAGGTGCCCCAGGACAGGTAGATGCTGCCGTTGGCCGCCGGCTTGAACACGACGCCGGCCTGGTAGTTCAGGAAGTCGTTGTCATTGCGCACGCGGGTCGGGGCCTTGCCCGCCACCGGGGTGGTCAGGGTGGTGCTGTAGTCGTCGTAACGCAGGCCGACGTTGAAGCTCCACTGTGCGTTGAGCTCGAGGGTGTCGAACAGGTAGGCCGACTTGGTCTTGGTGCGCTGTTCGACGTCCAGCGCCTTGTCGCTGCGGTACACCGAGTGGGTGGACGCCCACGGATCGTTCGGGTTCGGGTTGGTGAAGCTGGTGCAGTTGTAGCCGGTGGCCGCGCCGGTGGTCGGGCACTTGCTGTTGCCGGTCAGCGGGTTGCTGGTGCCCGGGGTCATCAGGTAGCTGCCGCGGGTCATCTTCTCGTCGCTGTACTCCACACCCGCGCTGTAGCTGTGCTTGAGCGCGCCGGTCTGGAAGGCACCGGTCAGGCCCAGCTGGTCGGCGAAGCTCTTGACGTCGACCGCGCGGCTGTTGGTACGGCGCCACAAGGTGCCGTAGTTGTTCGGGTTGCCCTGGCTGTCGTCCGGCTGGGTCCACAGGTAGTCGTTGCTGGTGTTGCCCAGGCGCGCGATGTTGCGCAGCTTGTGGCCACCGAAGTCGTAGCTGGCATCCAGCGTGCTGATGTCGGCGCGGGTGCGCTGGAAGTCACGGTCGACCAGGCCGTAGTAGTTGTTGCGGTCGGGCACCATCGGGCGGCCGTCGACCCACTTCGAGACCGGCGCACCGCCCGGGTTGCCGTACGGGAAACCACCGGCATCGGGCAGGTCATCGCTCTGCATGTGGTAGTGGCTGGCGATCAGCTGCGCCGGGCCGTTCAGGCCGAACGCGATCGACGGCGCGATGCCCCAGCGGCTGACGTTGGCTGCATCACGGCCGGCGATGTCCGACTCGTGTTTCATCAGGTTCAGGCGGGCGGCGATGCCGTCGCCCAGCACATAGTTGGCGTCGACGGTGCCGCGCGCGTAACTGTCGGTGCCGATGCCCATGCTGGCGCTGGTCTCGTTCTTCAGCTTCGGCGTCTTGCTCACCAGGTTCAGGCTGCCGCCACCGGAGTCACGGCCGCCGTAGGCCGAGCTCGGGCCCTTGACCACTTCCACCTGCTCCAGATCGAAGATTTCGCGGGTCTGCGAGCCGACGTCGCGCAGGCCGTCGACGAACACGTTGCTCTGCGAATCGAAGCCACGGATGAACGGGCGGTCGCCGGTCGGGTTGCCGCCTTCGCCGGCGCCGAAGGTGATGCCCGGCACCATGCGCAGCGCATCCTGCAGGTTGGTTGCACCGGTTTCGGCAATCAGCTTCTCAGACACGATCGACACCGACTTCGGGGTGTCCAGCAGTTCAGCGGTGAACTTCGGCGAGGACGGATTGAACCAGCTGCCGCGCACCTGCACCTTGTCCAGGTCGGTGGCCTTGTTGGCGCCGGAGGCGGCGCCGTCGGCGGCCTGTGCGGCCAGCGGTGCGAAGCCGGCGGCCAGGGTAGCCGAGGCGAGCAGGGAAACGCGCGGGGCGTACTTGCGGGTCTTGATATGGGTCATGGCGGTGGGTGGTGGCTTGGATCGGGAAAGGGCGCGGACCGGCACGCAGGCGTGGCGGCAGGCAGGAGACGGGTGCTGTAGAGCCGAGCCGATGCTCGGCTACGCGGTGAACGACTTCAGGCGCACGGCAACAGCCGCAGGGCGCCTCAGCTGGCGTGCGGTGCGGGCGGTGCGTGGCCGGGGTTCAAGCGCAGCGCAGGATCGTGCAGCTGCCAACGCAGGGCGTCAGAACGCCACAGCGGAATGTGCGCGACCAGGATGGCGCGCGGCGACGGTGTGCCGGTGCAGGGCGTACCGGCCTCGCCATCGAGCGGCGGCTCGGGGGCCGGCGCGGCGTGCTGCGGGCAGTCATCGGCCGGCGAGTCCGGCAGCGGCATGGCCTGCAGCAGAACGTCCGCGTGTGCCTGCCAACCGCGCGCGGCCGGGTTGCTGCCACGTCCTTCGTGCAGTGCCGACCAGCCCAGCAGCAGCGTCAGCAACCCGGCCACGAGCAGCGGCCACCCGTGGCGGGCGAGCTGGCACAACGTGGCGGTGGGCGCGGGCGAAGCCATGGCGCAGGGGCGGAGTCGTTACGAAGATGTTACGTAGAATAACATCAACGATAATGATTCGCATGTACGGAATGTGGCGGGCCGCCGGGGTGGCCCCGAAACGCCCTGGGAAGGCCCTCACGGCGCTGCTGTGGATCCACCCCACGGGTGGATGCCCACGGCCAGGGGCGCGGCCTCAATCGCGGTCGTCGCGCGTCCAGACTGCGTCGTGCTCGCGCTTGACCGGGAACTTGGGCACCGGGGTATAGGCCGGGGCGCACAGGGCGCGGCCATCGCGCACGTCGAAGCGCGCGCCGTGCAGCACACACTCCACGCTGCCTTCGGTGGTGTTGAACTCGCCGGAGGACAGCTCGAACTCTTCATGCGTGCACTGGTCCTCCAGTGCATACAGCTCGCCGTCGAGGTTGAACACCACGATCGGGGTGCCGGTCACTTCGTCGAACACGCTCTTCATTTCACCCGGCAGCAGCTCGCTGCCGGCACAGACGAAGGTCCAGGTATCGCTCACGCAGCGGCTCCGGCCAGCGGCTTTTCCAGGATCTCGAAGCGCAGGTCGTCGCGCTTGGGGATGCCGAAGCGTTCGTCGCCGTACGGGAACGGCTTCTTGATGCCGGTGCGGCGGTAGCCGCGGCGTTCGTAGAAGGCGATCAGTTCGTCGCGCACGTCGATGACCGTCATCTGCATCACCGGCACGTTCCACGCGCGCGCGGCGTGCGCTTCGGCCGCGTCCATCAGCTGCTTGCCGACGCCGCCGCCCTGCTGGGCCGGGTCGACCGAGAACATGCCGAAGTAGCCCTTGCCGTCGACATCGGCGACATGGGCGCAGGCCACCAGTTGGCCCTCGCGTTCGGCCAGCAGGATGGTGGAGCGCGGGCGGTCGAGGTCGCCCTGGATGCCTGCGGCGTCGATGCGGGCGCCGTCCAGCAGGTCGGCTTCGGTGGTCCAGCCGACGCGGCTGGCGTCGCCTCGGTAGGCCGAGGTGACCAGGGTGATCAGGGCGGGGATGTCGGCCGACGTGGCGGCGCGGAAGGTCAGGGTGCTCATCGGCCCATTCTAGGTGGGGTGGGGGCGGGCGCAAATGGGGCACCCCGGCAGTTCCGGCAACGGTATGCTCGCGCTTCAGCAATTGACATACAGGGCCATGGCGTGGACGCGTCGCAGGGAATCGCGCTGGTGTTGACCGCGGGGATGATGATGGCTCTGGTACGTCTGCCGGTGCATCTGGACGGCGGCGGCATGGCGCCCAACGGCCTGGGGTGCCCGGGTTTCAGTCCGTCCCGTGCGTTGCCGGTCACGCTGGAGGCGCTGCGGGCCGATCCCATGCGCTATCACGGGAGATTGGTGCGCGTGCGGGGGCCTACGTTGATGGTTTTGAAATGTCTGCGCTGCATCCCGGGCCGCCGGTACAGGACCCATGGGCGGCTGAGGGCGTGTGGGTGAATGGAATTCCCATCCTGGTGCTGCCGCCGGAGCAGGCGGTTGAACTTACCGGAATCGTAGCGGCGGGCCGGCCCGTTTTCCCTTTCGGCAAGGGGCATCTTGGGCAATGGCCTGCGGAGCTCTGCGTGTCTTCGATCCTGCCGTTGGCGCCGCCATGAAAAACGCCGCGGTTTCCCGCGGCGTTCTCGATGCGTCCGGCTGGCCGGGGAATCTCACCCCAGCAGCTTGCGTACCTTGGTCAGCGCGGTCATGAAGCGCTCGATCTCGGCGTGGGTGTTGTAGAACGCCAGCGAGGCACGGCAGGTTGCCGCCACCCCGAAGTACTGCAGCAACGGGTGCGCGCAGTGCTGGCCCGAGCGCACGGCCACGCCTTCCAGGTCGAGCAGGGTGGCCAGATCGTGCGCATGCGCGCCGTCGATCAGGAACGAGACCACCGCCGCCTTCTCCGGCGCTTCGCCGATGATGCGCAGGCCGTCAACGCGGCGCAGTTCTTCGGTGAAATGCGCAAGCAGTTCGGCTTCGCGCGCTTCCACGTTGTCCTGGCCCAGCTGCTGCAGGTAGTCGGCGGCCACGCCCAGGCCGATGAAGCCGGCGATGTTCGGGGTGCCGGCTTCGAACTTGTGCGGGGCATCGTTGAATACGGTGCCGTCGAAGCTGACTTCCTTGATCATCTCGCCACCGCCGAGGAACGGCGGCATCGCGTCCAGGTGCTCGCGACGCGCCCACAGCGCACCGGTACCGGTCGGGCCGCACATCTTGTGGCCGGTGATGGCGTAGAAGTCGCAGCCGATCGCGGCGACGTCGACCTTGCGGTGCGGCACTGCCTGCGAGCCATCGACCACGGTGATGATGCCGCGCTTGCGCGCTTCACGGCAGATCTCGCGCACCGGGTTGACCGTACCCAGCACATTGGACACATGGGTGACCGCCAGCAGCTTGACCTCGGGGGTCATCGCCGCACGCAGCGCATCCAGGTCCAGCGCGCCATCGGGGGTGATCTCGGCCACGCGGATGGTGGCGCCGGTGCGCTGCGCGACCAGCTGCCACGGCACGATGTTGGCGTGGTGCTCCATGCGTGAGACCAGGATCACGTCACCGGCCTTCAACCGTGGCAGGGCCCACGAATACGCCACCAGGTTGATGGCGAAGGTGGTGCCGCTGCACAGCACCAGGTCGCTGGGGCGCACGTTGAGGAAACGCGCCAGCTTGTTGCGTGCACCTTCGTAGGCGTCGGTGGCTTCGCTGCCCAGCGCATGCACCGCGCGGCTGACGTTGGCGTTGTAGCGGCGGTAGAACTCGTCCACCGCGCCGATCACCTGCACCGGCTTCTGGCCGGTGTTGGCATTGTCGAAATAGACCAGCGGCTTGCCGTGCACTTCGCGCATCAGCAGCGGGAAGTCGAGGCGGACGCGGTCCCAGTCGAGGGCGCCGCTGGGGGTTTCGATCGGGCGCGGGGTGGACAGGTTCATGCCACACCCGCCTCGGCCAGGGCCTTGTCCAGGCGGCGTGCCAGCTGCTCGCGCAGCGCGTCGGGCAGCACCTTCAGCGGTTCGTGGCAGAACGCGGCGCTCAGCAGCGCCTGCGCCTGGGCCTGCGGCAGGCCACGCGAACGCAGGTAGAACAGCGCATTGGCATCGAGCTGGCCGACGGTGGCGCCATGGGCGGCCTTCACTTCATCGGCGTCGATCACCAGCGTCGGCTGGGTATCGATCTCGGCGTCTGCCGACAGCAGCAGGTTCTTGTTGGACAGGTTCGCATCGGTGCCGTCGGCGCCTTCGCGGATCTGGATGCCACCATGGAACACCACGCGGCTGCGGTTGGCGGCGACGCCGCGCCACAGCAGTTCGCAGCTGGTATCGCGGGCGATGTGATCGATACCCAGGCGGGTCTCGACGTGGCGGCGGCCAGTGCCGAGCAGCACGCCATTGGCGGTCAGCTGGGCGTTGTCGCCTTCCAGGCGCACGTTCAGTTCATGGCGGCTGAGCGCGGCGCCCAGTTCCAGGTCCACACGGTGGTACTGGGCATCGCGTGCCAGCACCGCGTCGGTACGCAGGAAGCTGGTCTGGCGCGCGCTGCCGGCCTGCACGCGGGCATGCTTGAGCACGGCATCGCGGGCGACATGGGCGTGCAGCACGGTGTTGTCCAGGTGCGCCGAATCGCCCACGCTGAAGCGGTGTTCGACCACGCCCAGGCTGGCGCCGGCACGCAGTTCGATCAGGTGGCGGTGGTGCCAGGCCAGATCGGTATCACCGGCGACGCTGGCGAACACCAGTTGCAGCGGCGATTCGACCTGCACGTCTTCGTCGACACGCAGCACCACGCCTTCATCGGCCAGTGCGGCGTTGAGGCGCGCGAAGATCTCCTCACTGCGCTCGTAGCGGCGACCAAGGAAATGCACGGCATCCTCGCCAGCCGCCAGCGCAGCCGACAGCGGCTGCAACTGCACGCCGGCCGGCAGTGCCTGCACATCGCTCAGCGCAGCATCCAGGCGGCCGTTGACGAACACCAGGCGCGGCGCCGGGATGTCCTCCAGCAGCGCGGCATCCAGTGCCGGCGGGGCCAGCGGTGCGGCGGCGAACGCACGGCGCTCCAGCTGGCGCAGCGAGGTGTACTTCCAGGCTTCGTTGCGGGCGGCCGGCAGGCCGTCACGCAGGGCCGCGTCGAGCACTTCACGGCGCGCATCGCTGCCGCAGAAGGCCTGGGCCATCGAGTCGAGCAGCGCGCTCATCAGACCGCCGCCTCGCGCACCACGCGATCCTTGAGGAAATCGTAGCCGTGCGCTTCCAGTTCCAGCGCCAGTTCCGGGCCGCCGGTCTTGACGATGCGGCCATCGGCCAGCACGTGCACTACGTCCGGCTTGATGTAGTCCAGCAGGCGCTGGTAATGGGTGATGACCAGGAACGAGCGGTCGGCGGCACGCAGTGCGTTGACGCCGTCGGCCACGCTCTTCAGCGCGTCGATGTCCAGGCCCGAATCGGTCTCGTCCAGGATCGCCAGCTTCGGCTCCAGCACAGCCAGCTGGAAGATCTCGTTGCGCTTCTTCTCGCCACCGGAGAAGCCCTCGTTGACGCCACGGTGCAGCAGCTCGTCCTTCAGGTGCAGCACGGCCAGCTTCTGGCGTACCAGCTTGAGGAACTGCATGGAATCCAGTTCGTCTTCGCCACGCGCCTTGCGCTGCGCGTTGAGTGCGGCACGCAGGAAGTAGGTGTTGTTCACGCCCGGGATTTCCACCGGGTACTGGAACGCCAGGAACAGGCCGGCGGCGGCGCGCGCTTCCGGGTCCTGGTCGAGCAGGTCCTTGCCTTCGAACTGCACGCTGCCTTCGGTCACTTCATAGCCGTCACGGCCGGCCAGGACATTGCCCAGGGTGGACTTGCCGGCGCCGTTGGGGCCCATGATGGCGTGCACCTGGCCGGGCTTCACGTCCAGCGACAGGCCCTTGAGGATTTCCTTGTCGCCGATGCGGGCGTGGAGGTTTTCGATCTTCAGCATGGTGGGGGTTCCGTGGGGCGGGCCGTGGCCCGCCGGTAAAGAGAATGCGTTTGCGAGGGGGCAGGGGGCGGGCGATCAGCCCACCGAACCTTCCAGCGAGACTTCCAGCAGCTTCTTGGCTTCCACCGCGAATTCCATCGGCAGTTCGCGGAACACCTGCTTGCAGAAGCCGTCGACGATCATCGACACCGCGTCTTCCTGGCTGATGCCACGGGCGCGGCAGTAGAACAGCTGGTCGTCGGAAATCTTGGAGGTGGTGGCCTCGTGCTCGACGGTGGCGCCGGGGTTCTTCACCTCGATGTAGGGGAAGGTGTGGGCACCGCACTGCTTGCCGATCAGCAGCGAATCGCACTGGGTGTAGTTGCGCGCGCCATCGGCATTGCGGTCCACCTTGACCAGGCCACGGTAGGTGTTCTGGCCGCGGCCGGCGCTGATGCCCTTGCTGACGATCTTGCTCTTGGTGCGCTTGCCGACGTGGATCATCTTGGTGCCGGTGTCGGCCTGCTGGCGGTGGTGGGTCAGTGCCACCGAGTGGAATTCGCCCACCGAATCGTCGCCCAGCAGCACGCACGACGGGTACTTCCAGGTGATGGCCGAACCGGTCTCGACCTGGGTCCAGGTGACCTTGCTGCGCGCGCCACGGCATTCGGCACGCTTGGTGACGAAGTTGTAGATGCCGCCCACGCCGTTCTCGTCGCCCGGGTACCAGTTCTGCACGGTGGAGTACTTGATCTCGGCATCTTCCAGCGCGACCAGTTCCACCACCGCCGCATGCAGCTGGTTCTCATCGCGCATCGGCGCGGTGCAGCCTTCCAGATAGGACACGTAGGCCTTGTCCTCGCACACGATCAGGGTGCGCTCGAACTGGCCGGTGTGGCCGGCGTTGATGCGGAAGTAGGTGCTCAGTTCCATCGGGCAGCGCACGCCCTTGGGAATGAACACGAAGCTGCCGTCGGAGAACACCGCCGAGTTGAGCGCGGCGAAGTAGTTGTCGCCGACCGGCACCACGGTGCCCAGGTACTGGCGCACCAGTTCGGGGTGCTCCTTGATGGCCTCGGACATCGAGCAGAAGATCACGCCCTTCTCGGCCAGCTCCTTGCGGAAGGTGGTGCCGACGGAGACCGAGTCGAACACCGCATCCACCGCCACCCCGGCCAGCTTGGCGCGCTCATGCAGCGGCACGCCCAGCTTGTCGTAGGTGTCGAGCAGTTCCTTGGGCACGTCGTCCAGCGAGGCGTACTTCGGGCCCTTCGGCGCGGAGTAGTAGCTGAGCGCCTGCAGGTCGATCGGCGCGATCTCCAGCTTGGCCCAGTCCGGCATCGGCATGGTCAGGAAGTGGCGGTAGGCGTCCAGGCGCCACTGCGTCATCCACTCCGGCTCTTCCTTCTTGGCCGACAGGGCACGGATGGTGTCCTCGTCCAGGCCGGCCGGAAGCGAGTCCGAT
Source organism: Stenotrophomonas sp. GSD10 (assembly GCF_056172695.1). NCBI lineage: Bacteria > Pseudomonadati > Pseudomonadota > Gammaproteobacteria > Lysobacterales > Lysobacteraceae > Stenotrophomonas > Stenotrophomonas sp. GSD10. Next base: position 732,097 of record NZ_JAOCMC010000002.1, read on the forward strand.
TCGATCTCGGTGATGAAGCCGGCCGAATACTTGCGGCCGAGCTGCTCGTGGATCTCGCGGTTGGGGGCGTCGTCGTGGGCGACGTTTTCGATGGTTTCGGTGGCCATGGGGGGCTGCCTACGGATCAGGAGACGACGTCGACAGCGATGGTGCGGCGCTGTTCGTCATCGACAAGGGGAAGGGGGCAGGATCTGGGCCAGGCTGACATCGCGCAGGGCCTCGGATACCACATCGTTGATCAGCCGCCAGCTGCTGCGCGCGCCGCACTTGGGCGCCATGCCGCACTGGTGGTGGTCGTGGCTGCATTCGGTCAGGGCCAGCGGCCCTTCCATCGCTTCGACCACTTCAAACAGCGAGATCTCGAGGGCCGGGCGGGTCAGGCGGTAGCCGCCACGCACGCCGCGCAGGCCCTCGACCAGGCCGGCCTGGGCCAGCGGCTTGAGCACCTTGCTGACGGTGGGCGGTTCCAGACCGGTGAATTCAGCCAGTTCGGTGGCACTGAGCACCTCGCCCGGGCGGGCGGCGAGCACGGTCAGTACGACGGTGGCGTAATCGGTGAGCTTGGTGACGCGCAACATGGGGATGCGAGTGGTTCTTAAAGCGGACTGAAATTGTACGCTTTTCTTCGCCGCCATCCAACCCGGGTATTCAGCCGGCGCTGGGGCCTGGCCGGGAGCACACACCGGGGCCGTTGCCGGGGGCGCCATGCTGCGCTACCGGGGTGATTTTCGCAATCACCCGGAATGGGCGAGAATCCCCCTTCCTTTCGCTGCAAACAGCCCGTGCCGATGCCGAAGAAGATCCAAGCCCGCAAGTCCGCCATCCATGGCAACGGCGTGTTCGCCGTGGCCCCGATCAAGCAGGGCGAGCGCGTGATCCAGTACAAGGGCCTGCTGCGCAGCCACGGCGACGTCGATGCCGATGACAGCGGCGATGTCGAAAGTGGTCATACCTTCCTGTTCACCCTCAATGACGACTGGGTCATCGATGCCAACTACAAGGGCAACGATGCGCGCTGGATCAACCACAGCTGCGACCCGAACTGCGAGGCGGTGATCGAGGAGGACGAGGACGGTGACAGCCGCGGCGACAAGGTGTTCATCGAGGCGCTGCGCGATATCAAGGCCGGCGAAGAGCTGACCTACAACTACGGCATCGTGCTGGCCGAGCGCCACACCGCGAAGCTGAAGAAGATCTGGGAGTGCCGTTGCGGCTCGCCCAAGTGCACCGGCACCATGCTGCAGCCCAAGCGCTGACAGGAATCGTAGAGTCGAGCTTGCTCGACTCTACGAGCAAAGGGCAGTCGAGCAAGCTCGACTCTACGAGCAAAGGGCAGTCGAGCGAGCTCGACTCTACGAGCAATGGGCCGTCGAGCGTGGCTCGACTCTACAAATGGCCTGGCGCTACCTCATTTGCCGAGGATGCCAGCCGGCACCAGGTTGCCCAGGTTCTGGTTGAAGGTCACCACCAGCTTGCCGTTCTTGACCTGCGCCGACTGCACCTGCAGGGCGCCCAGCACCCCGGCCACGGCCGGGTCCAGCTTGTAGATCGGTTCGCGCTGGGCGTAGTCGCTCAGCCATGCGTTGAGCAGGCCGCGGGTGCGCGAATCAAGGCGGCCGCCCTGGTTGGCCGGGGTGAAGTCATCCACGCTCGGCTGCTGCAGGTGGAAGCCCTGGGTCTGCGCGTCGTAGCGCAGGCCGCTGCTGAGCTTGACCGTGCCGAGCTTGGCCGGATTGCCGCCAGCGGTGGCCAGCGCCACGTCCATGCCCAGGTTCAAGCGTTCGCCAGCCGGCAGGCTCAGTTGCGGGTGGCTCATGGTCAGCGCGATCAGCCCACCCAACGCATCCTGGGTGCGCGGGAAGCTGCCGTCGAGGTACTGCTGCACATCGCTGGCGCCGACCGACAGTTCGCGGCCGGAAATCGAGGGCGCCGCCTGCGCGCCGATCGCCGCGGCGATCAGTACGGTGGACGCGGCGAGGCGGGTCATCAGGGAACGCAGGCGCATGGTGGTGACCGATGGCGGAATGGATGAAGGACAGAGTAGTCCTGCTGGCTGAATCGTGCGTGCATGCCGTTGCAACGGTTCAGTCCAGCGATGGCCGCAGTTGCGCCGACTGGATCTGCCAGGCGCGCCCATCGGCGCTGGGCTGCACGCGGTACCAGCCGCCGAAGCGGAAGGTGCCGTTGGCGGTGAGGGCGCGCACCTGCACGGGAACTTCCAGCAGCCGTGGTGGCTGCTGGCCATCGCGGGCGATCGGCAGTTCGGTGCTCAGGCGCATGCTGCGCACGCCCTCCAGCTGGCGCAGCGCGGCATCGTCGGCACGGGCGTCGTCGCTGGGAGGGAACGTCCAGGCGGCGTCGGCGGTGGCACGGTCGCGGTTGAGCAGCGCCATCACGTAGCGGTCCAGCAGCGCGGCCGGTGGCTCGGCATCGGCATCGACGGCGGCGAACAACGGCGCGACGGCCGGCGTCTGCAGCGCGGGCAGATCGGCTTCTGCGCGCGCCGTGGCGCTGCCCGCGTCGGTAGCGGTGGCAGGTTTGCCCGCAGGGTCCTGTGTCGTGGCGGGCCGGGAACAGCCCAGCAGCAACAGGGGGACGACCAGCAGCAGTTGGCGGTACATGCCTGCCTCCTCCCCGAGGCAACCTGGAAGGCGGCAGTGTATCGATTCCCTGGCCGTCAGCGCGAGGAGGGCAGTTGCTCCAGCGCGTCCAGCGCGGCCAGCGTCTGCGCGGCAACGGCGGCCAGTGCGTGGCCTTCGCTGCCGGCGTGGCGCTGCACGATGTCGCGCAGCAGCTGTGCCGCGATCACCAGGGTGGCGCGTTCGTCGCCGCCCAGCCCGGCCGTGCGCGGTGCGGCTTCCAGCAGGCGCATCAGGTCGCGGCTGGCGCGATGCTCCAGTTCGATGGTGCAGCGCCCGGTGCACTGCACCCCGTCCTTTTCGATGGGCGTCACCGAGATGCGGTAGCGGGTGGAGGGGCTGGCCATGGGGGATGCTCGCCGTAGCTGTGGAGGATGTGCCCACCATAGGCAAGCACGCGGCCGGCGGCGACGGCCGGCGCTGCACGCAGTGTTCCACCCGGTACGTTCCGCCGCTGCGGCAGGTGGGGCGCGGCCAACAGTGGCGGGCCTGCACAGGGGATGACGCAGGCCGGGAAACGCTGTGTTGCGGCCGATGGAGCCACGCGCGGCGGGGTTCCGCGCAGCCGTGGCGCGGGCAAAAAACGGGACGGCCAAGGCCGTCCCGTCGCGAACCAGCAGAAGGGTACGCGCTTACAGCGCGGCGTCCTTCAGCTTCTTCAGCGGGCGCACCTTCAGCTTGGTGGTGGCCGGCTTGGCGGCGAACCACTGCTCTTCCTTGGTGAACGGGTTGATGCCCTTGCGCTTCGGCTTGGCCGGCACATTGACGGTGGTGATCTTCAGCAGGCCCGGCAGGGTGAAGGAGCCAGCGCCCTTCTTGTGCACCGAGGAGGCGACTGCGCCTTCCAGCGAGGCCAGCACCGCGCGGACGTCCTTGGCGACAACGCCGGACGCTTCAGCGATGTGTGCAACCAGGCCCGACTTGGTCAGCACTTCCTTGATCGGCTTCGGAGCGGCCGGCTTGGCGGCTGCCTTCGTCGCGACTTTCTTCACTGCCTTCTTCGGGGCAGCCTTCTTAGCGGTCTTTGCCATGGTTTCCTGTTCCGTGAACGGTTGGTTGTTTGGTCGGCGCCGAACCCCGTCGGCAAGCGCAATGTAGGGCAACTCTCGGGCGCCGCCAATAGCCCGAAGTGCGGAAAGTGCATGTTTTTTCATATCCAGGCCGATTCAGTACATGGCCGGTGGTGGGGGATGGGGGCGCTCGGGCATGCCCGGTGGCGGCAGCCCGGAGCAGGGTGAAATGCGCGAAACCACTGAAATCAAGGGAAAAATGCGTGACGGCCTGGCGAGCAGACGTCCATCCGCAGCGCGCGCGGCGGACGCTCTGGCTGCGGCGGAGCGACGCAGGGCTAACGCGCCGCGTGCGAGGGTGAGCGTTCATCACCACCACGCAGGAGCCGCACGAATGGGAATCTCACGACACGCCACCGCGCACTGGGAAGGCGATCTGAAGTCGGGAAAGGGCCAGTTGAGCACGCCGCAGAGTGGCCTGCTGGACAAGACCCGCTACGGCTTCAACAGTCGTTTCGGTGAGGAAAAGGGCACCAATCCCGAAGAGCTGATCGCCGCCGCGCACGCCGGCTGCTTCACCATGGCGCTGTCGGCCAAGCTCGGCGAAGCCGGGTTCACCCCGACCTCGCTGGATACCGAGGCCAGGGTCGATCTGTCGCTGGAAGGGGGCCGCAACTGTCGCAGATCCGGCTGAAGGTGAAAGCGGTGGTGCCGGGCATCGACGCGGCCGCGTTCCGTGCCATCGCCGATGACGCCAAGCAGAACTGCCCGGTGTCCAAGGCACTGAGCGCGGTGCCGATCAGCCTGGAAGCCGAGCTGGGCTGAGCGGGTAGTGCCGGCCGCTGGCCGGCAATCGCACGATGCTGAAGCCAAGGTGGCAGCCGGCCAGCGGCCGGCTCTACCCTCCAGCAGCAATCACCAATCAAGGGTGCCGGTAATCACCGTCTGCACCTGGCCGCCCGACCAGACCTCTCCGTCCTCGTCGACCCGCAGCGTCAGGCGCGCATCATGGCCGACCTCGCGGCCCTGACTGACTTCGAACGGTGCACGGCCACGCGGCAGCGCATCGCGCAGGTCCAGCCACGCGGCCAGCACGGCGTTGGCGGCGCCCGAGGCGGCGTCCTCGAAGCGGCGTCCATTGCCGACGAAGGCGCGTACCGCCAGGTCGAAGCCCTCACGGCCATCGCAGAAGGCATAGGCGAACACGCCCATGCTGTCGGTCGATTCGGCCAGCGAGGCCACCGCGTCCCAGTCCGGGCGCAGCGCGCGCAATGCCGCTTCATCGGCCACCTGCACCACCCACCAGCTGCGGCCGCCCTGCATGCGTGCCGGTGGCAGCGGGCCCAGCGGCCAGCCCTTCAGCGCCGCCTGCAGCCGCGGATCGCTGGCCTCGGCGGTCTCGGCCAGCTGCGCGCGCGGGGTGCGGATGGCGATGCGCTGCTGGCCGCCTTCGCCACTGACGCGCAGCGGCAGCGCGCCGGCGATGCCGTCCTGCACCAGCACACCGTCCACCGGCACCGCCAGGCCCGCCTTGAGCACCGCATGCGCGGTGCCGACGCTGGGATGGCCGGCAAACGGCACTTCCTTCTGCGGGCTGAACATGCGCAGCCGGTAGCTGGCGCCGGGCGCCTGCGGCGGGAACACGAAGGTGGTCTCGGGCAGCCGCGTCCAGCGGGCGATGGCCTGCATCGCGGCATCGTCCAGGCCTTCGGCATCCAGCACCACGGCCAGCGGATTGCCGGCGCCGGCGCGCGGGGAGAACACATCGAGCTGCAGGAAACGGCGTGCGGACATCAGGGATAGCTCCAGCGAAATGGGGAAATGGTAGCGCGGGGCCATGCCCCGCGAGCGCGCATCGCGGCGCGGTGATGCCGCCGGGCATGGCCCGGCGCTACCAGTGGATGTGGCCTTCGATGACCGGCTGCACCTGGCCGCCGATCCACACGCTGCCCTGCGCATCAACCTGCACCTGCACGCGGCCATCGCGGCCGACTTCGCGGCCCTGGCTGGCCACGTAGCGGCCCTCGTGGCCGGGCAGGGCATGGCGCTGCCGCAGCCAGGCGCCGATCAGCGCATTGGCGCTGCCGGTCACCGGGTCCTCAGGTACGTTCACCGCGTCGCCCGGGCAGAACGCGCGCACCACGCGGCTGTGGTCGGTGGCGGCTTCATCGGCGAACACGGCAACGCCGGTCGCGCCGGTGGCATTGGTCCAGTCACGCAGCGCTGCCATGTCCGGGGCCAGGCCGCGCACGGCGGCGGCATCGCGCAGCGGCAGCAGCCACCAGCGCGGGCCGTTGTCCCACAGTTCCGGCCGATGGCCGGCGGCGACCAAGGCCAGCAGCGGTTCCGGTACCGCGCCGGGCGCGGTCGGCAGCTGGCGCGCCGGTGGGCTGGCCAGTTCGATGGTCGGCGCATCGGCGTTACCCCTCACCCGCACCGGCAACAGGCCGGCGGCGCACTGCTGGACCAGCGCGCCGCCCGCGCGCGGGGTGGCCAGGCCGCAGGTGACCGCTGCCCAGGCCGCACCCACGCTGGGGTGCCCGGCAAACGGCAGCTCGCTGCCCGGGGTGAAGATACGGATGTGGTAGTCGGCGCCCGGGGCGCTGGGGTGCAGGAAGAACACCGTCTCGGACAGGTTCAGCCAGGCAGCGAGCGCCTGCATGCGGGCGCTGGACAGCGCGTCGGCGCCCAGCACCACGCCCAGCGGATTGCCGCTGCCGGGGTGGGGGGCGAAGACATCCAGCTGCAGGTAACGGAAGGCGGCCATCGGCGGGTCCATTGGGCTTAGAATCGAAGGTTCCGCCCCCACGGGCGGCTTCCCCACATTACACATAGCCTATCCATGTCAGCTTCCCCCTTGTCGATCGTTGGATCGTACTGAAGTTCGGCGGCACCTCGGTGTCGCGTCGCCACCGCTGGGACACGATCGGGAAGCTGGCGAAAAAACGCGCGGAAGAGACCGGCTCGCGCGTGCTGGTGGTGGTTTCGGCACTGTCGGGCGTCACCAATGAACTGACCGCGATCGCCGACGGTGCGCCGGACAGCCGTGATCGCGTGGCGGCGCTGGTCGAACGCCATGAAGGCTTCCTGGACGAACTGGGGCTGGGCCGCGAGGTGCTGGCCGAGCGCCTGGCCGCGCTGCAGAGCCTGCTTGACAACGCACGCGCGACCGGCCGTCCGCTGGACTGGCAGGCCGAAGTGCTGGGCCAGGGCGAGCTGTTGTCCTCCACGCTGGGCGCGGCCTATCTGCGCGCCTCGGGCCTGGACATGGGCTGGATGGATGCCCGCCAGTGGCTGGACGCGATGCCGCCGCAGCCGAACCAGAGCGACTGGTCGCAGCGCCTGTCGGTGAACTGCCAGTGGCGTGCCGATGCGGAGTGGATGCAGCGCTTCCGCGCACAGCCGACCCGCCTGCTGATCACCCAGGGCTTCATTTCCCGCCACGCCGATGGCGGTACGGCCATTCTTGGCCGGGGTGGCTCGGATACCTCGGCGGCGTATTTCGGTGCACTGCTCGGCGCCAGCCGCGTGGAAATCTGGACCGATGTGCCGGGCATGTTCAGCGCCAACCCGAAGGATGTGCCCGACGCGCGCCTGCTGACCCGCCTGGACTATTACGAAGCGCAGGAAATCGCCACCACCGGTGCCAAGGTGCTGCACCCGCGCTCGATCAAGCCGTGCCGCGACGCCGGCGTGCCGATGGCCATCCTCGATACCGAGCGCCCGGAACTGCCGGGCACCAGCATCGATGGCAATGCCGCGCCGGTGCCGGGCGTGAAGGCGATCAGTCGCCGCAACGGCATCGTGCTGGTGTCGATGGAAGGCATCGGCATGTGGCAGCAGGTCGGCTTCCTGGCCGATGTGTTCGGCCTGTTCAAGAAGCACGGCCTGTCGGTGGACCTGATCGGTTCGGCCGAGACCAACGTCACCGTGTCGCTGGACCCGTCGGAGAACCTGGTCAACACCGATGTACTGGCCGCGCTGTCGGCCGACCTGTCGCAGATCTGCAAGGTCAAGGTGATCGTGCCGTGCGCGGCGATCACGCTGGTGGGCCTGGGCATGCGTTCGCTGCTGCACAAGCTGTCGGACGTGTGGGCCACTTTCGGTCGCGAGCGCGTGCACATGATCTCGCAGTCGTCCAATGACCTGAACCTGACCTTCGTCATCGACGAGGCCGATGCCGATGGTCTGCTGCCGATCCTGCATGCCGAGCTGATCGACAGCGGCGCGATGCCGGTGGAAGAGACCGAAGTGTTCGGCCCGCGCTGGCGCGAGATCGCCGGCAGCGTGCGCCCGCGTGGCACGCCGTGGTGGCGTGGCCAGCGCGCGCACCTGCTGCAGCTGGCCGATGCCGGCACGCCGCGCTATGTCTATCACCTGCCGACGGTGCGCGCCCGCGCCCGCGCGCTGGCGGCGATCAAGCCGATCGACCAGCGCTACTACGCGATCAAGGCCAACAGCCACCCGGCCATCCTGCAGCTGCTGGAGGCCGAAGGCTTCGGCCTGGAGTGCGTGTCGCACGGCGAGCTGAAGCACGTGTTCCAGCATCTGCCGGAACTGTCGCCCAAGCGCGTGCTGTTCACCCCCAGTTTCTGCCCGCGCAGCGAGTACGAAGCGGCGTTCGCGCTCGGCGTCACCGTCACCATCGACAATGTGGAAGCGTTGCAGCGTTGGCCGGATCTGTTCCGCAACCGCGAACTGTGGCTGCGCGTCGACCTGGGCCGGGGTGAGGGCCACCATGCCAAGGTGCGCACCGGCGGCAAGGAGTCCAAGTTCGGCCTGCCGATCGCCCGCGTGGACGAGTTCGTGCGCGCGGCCACCGAGCTGGGCACCCGCGTGGTGGGCCTGCATGCGCACCTGGGCAGCGGCGTGGAGACCGCGCAGCACTGGCGCCTGATGTGCGATGAGCTGGCTGGTTTCGCGCGCCGCATCGGCAGCGTGCAGACCATCGACATCGGCGGCGGCCTGCCGATTCCGTACTCTGCCGAGGATGAGCCGTTCGACCTTGAGGCCTGGGCCGAAGGCCTGGCCGAGGTCAAGGCACTGCACCCGGCGTTCCGCCTGGCGATCGAGCCGGGCCGCTACCTGGTGGCCGAATCGGGCGTGCTGCTGACCCACGCCACCCAGGTGGTGGAGAAGGACGGCGTGCGCCGCGTCGGCCTCGACGCTGGCATGAACGCGCTGATGCGCCCGGCCCTCTACGACGCCTGGCACGACATCGAGAACCTCAGCCGCCAGGGCGGTTACGCCGAAGCGGCGTTCGATGTGGTGGGCCCGATCTGCGAATCCAGCGATGTGTTCGGCAAGCGCCGCAAGCTGCCGGTGTCCACCGCGCCGGACGATGTGATGCTGATCGCCGATGCCGGCGCCTACGGTTACGTGATGGCCAACACCTACAACCAGCGGCTGTTGCCGCGCGAGGACGTGATCGAGTGATCACCACGCGCGCCCTGCACCCGCCCACCGACACGCCCCGCGCTGCTGCGCGGGCCCGTGCCTGACCGGATACACCATGACTGCTTTCGATAAACACCAGGTTTCCTGCTTCCGCTTCGTCCGCTGCGAATTTGCCGCGGATACCGGCGTGGCCCGGCTGGTCTACGCCTTCGATGACGGCCCGGAGATGGTGGAGACCATCACCGTGCCCGGCGCACCGTTCGTGCTGGATGATGCGCGCGCCGCTGCCGTGCAGCGCGCGCTGCAGCTGCTGCACCTGATTGCCGGTGTCAGCTACTACAAGGCGGGTGTGCCGGAGACGGTCAGCATCGACAGCTATGCCATCGATGCCGATACCGCCGCCCTGGTGGAAACGATCTACCTCAATGGTCTGGGCGAATTCGCCTACCGCAACGGCCTGAACCTGCGCGGGCGTTTCCGTCTGCCGGTGCAGGGCCAGGCGGTGCAGGCGCCGGTGCTGGGCCTGCAGCCGCACGCGCTGGTGGCCATCGGCGGCGGCAAGGATTCGCTGGTCAGCATCGAAGCGTTGCGCCGTGCCGGCGTGGACGAAACGGTGACCTGGATCGGCGGCTCGCAGCTGATCCGCGCCTGCGCCGAACGTACCGGGCTGCCGACCCTGAACCTGGGCCGCGCGCTGGCCCCGGAACTGTTCGAGCTCAACCGCCAGGGCGCGTGGAATGGCCACATCCCGGTCACTGCGGTGAACTCGGCGATCATGGTGCTGGCCGCGCTGCTGCAGGGCGTGGACCAGGTGGTGTTCTCCAACGAACGTTCGGCCAGCTATGGCAGTCAGATTCCGGGTACCGGTGAAGTGAACCACCAGTGGTCCAAGGGCTGGGCCTTCGAGCAGGCCTTCGGCAACTACGTGCAGCAGCAGGTGGCCGCCGATCTGCAGTACTACTCGCTGCTGCGCCCGATGTCCGAGCTGGCGGTGGCCCGCCAGTTCGCCAAGACCGATTTCTACGACGCGCATTTCTCCAGCTGCAACCGCAATTTCCACATCCTGGGCGAGCGCCCGGTGAACCGCTGGTGCGGCGTCTGCCCGAAGTGCCATTTCGTGTTCCTGGCGCTGGCTCCGTTCATGCCCAAGACCCGTCTGGTGCGCATCTTCGGCCGCAACCTGCTGGACGATGCCGAGCAGGCCGGTGGCTTCGATGCGCTGCTGGAATTCCAGGACCACAAGCCGTTCGAGTGCGTGGGCGAAGGCCGCGAATCGCGTGCGGCGATGGCGACCCTGGCGCAGCGCCCGGAGTGGAAGGAAGACGTGCTGGTGAAGCGCTTCTGCAACGAGATCCAGCCGCAGTTGGAGGCGGCCGAACTGGAACTGGCACCGCTGCTGCAGCTGCAGGGCGAGCACCGCATTCCGGCTGCGCTGTGGGAACAGGTGCGTGAAGATTTCGCAGCTTGAAGGAAAGCGCGTCGCGCTGTGGGGCTGGGGACGTGAGGGCCGTGCGGCGTTTGCCGTGCTGCGCGCTCGCCTGCCTTCGCTGGCCTTGAGCCTGTTCTGCCCGGCGGCCGAGGCCGAGGCGGCGCGCGCCGAAACGCAGGGCGGGCTGGACGTGCGCGGCGAGCCTTCGGCGCAGGCACTGGCGGCGTTCGATGTGGTGATCAAATCGCCCGGCATCAGCCCCTATCAGCCGATCGCGCTGGCGGCTGCAGGGCAGGGCACCGCCTTCATCGGCGGCACCGCACTGTGGTTTGCCGAACACGCCGGCGCCGATGGCATCGTGCACGACACCGTGTGCGTGACCGGCACCAAGGGCAAGAGCACCACTACCGCGCTGGTCGCACACCTGCTGCGCGCCGCCGGCCATCGCACCGGCCTAGTTGGCAACATCGGCCTGCCGCTGCTGGAAGTGCTGGACCCGCAGCCGGCGCCGGAGTACTGGGCAGTGGAGCTGTCCAGCTACCAGACCGGCGAAGTGGCGCGCAGTGGCGCCCACCCGCAGGTGGCGGTGGTGCTGAACCTGTTCCCCGAACACCTGGACTGGCACGGCAGCGAGCAGCGTTACATTGAGGACAAGCTGCGCCTGGTGACCGAAGCGGCACCGCGCATTGCCGTGCTCAACGCCGCCGACCCGCACCTGGCCGCACTGTCGTTGCCTGACAGCGACGTGATCTGGTTCAACCAGCCGCAGGGCTGGCACATGCGCGGCGACGTCGTGCACCGCGGCGGACAGCCCGTATTCGATACCCGCAACACGCCGCTGCCGGGCCGCCACAACCGCGGCAACCTGTGCGCGGTGCTGGCCGCGCTGGAAGCGCTGGGCCTGGACGCGGTGGCGCTGGCTCCGGCGGTGCAGGATTTCCGTCCGTTGCCGAACCGCCTGCAGCGCATCGGCGTGGCCGATGGCCTGACCTACATCAACGATTCGATCAGCACCACGCCGCACGCCAGCCTGGCCGCGCTGGAGTGCTTCGCCGGCCAGCGCATCGCGCTGCTGGTCGGCGGGCACGATCGTGGCCTGGACTGGACCGATTTCATGCAGCACATGGCGCACGACGTGCCGCCGGTGGAAATCGTGACCATGGGCAGCAACGGCCCGCGCATCCACGCCATGCTGCAGCCGCTGGCCGATGCCGGCCGCTTCGGTCTGCACGCGGCCGGTGATCTGCCGGAGGCGATGGCGCTGGCGCGTGCCGCGCTGGGTACGCAGGGCGGGGTGGTGCTGCTGTCGCCGGGCGCGCCGAGCTTCGGCGCCTACCGCGACTACGTGGCGCGTGGCCGCCATTTCGCCGAACTGGCCGGGTTCGACCCGGACAGCATCAGCGCGATTCCGGGGTTGGGCATCGGCTGAGGGGGCGGCTGAGGGGGCAGATCCCTTTCCGCAGGAAAGGGCTCTGGCCCCGCCATGGAATTACCATGGGCTTCCCCGGACGGATCCGGACACCCGCATGTGCACCTTCATCACCCTGTTCCTGCCGACGTCGTTTCCGCACGATGAGGCCGCCGCGATCATGCAGCGCAGCGGCCGACGTCTGTTCGCCCAGACATCGCCCAGCCTGCAGGCCGCGGTCGGGCCCGGATGGCAGCCGTGGCTGAGTGCCACGCACTGCGATTGCGGGACGGCGCTGGCATCGGCAGGTGCGGCGCCGGAATGGAAGGGCGATGCCGAACGCTGGCGGAAGAAGGGCTGGAGCGAGGCCAAGATCGCCCGCGCGCAGGCCGAGCAGACGGCGCGGCACGCGCAGGATCTACAGGTGCGTCGCGATGAAGCGCTGGGCGATGCCGACCAGTGGCTGCTGCGCATCGACGCGCTGCTGCGGTCCGGCGCCACGCGCATTGGCCTGCTGGTGCGTGACTACGACGGCGCGGTGGGGGCGCGGCAGGCCAAACCGCCGGAACGTTGTTGGTCGTGGACGCAGATGACGGCGGCGGATCTGCTGGCGTTCGAGCCGGGCACGTTGCATTGGGTCGAACGCGGGTAGTGCCGGCCGCTGGCCTGCAACCCCCGGGGAAACCCATCCACGCATGGCGTGGATCTACTGTAGAGCCGAGCCCACGCTCGGCTGGGTCTCAATCATCGTGCCGGATGAACGCGTAATCGCGATCAATCAGCTGCTGCAGGTACGCATCAAAGCTGGGGGCGATCACCACATAGCTGTCCGGATCGTGCAGGTAGCGCACCACCTGGCCGACGGTGCCGCCCGGCGCGGGATCGAAATCCAGGTACAGCTTCGAGGTACCGCCGTTGTTCGCGCAGTGCGAGAAGCACAGTCGACGGTCCATCGGCAGATCGGCATCGATGCCGTCGCCGAGGATCTCCGGTTCGTCATCCAACCATTCCTCGTAGATCGAGCGGATGCTGTCGTCCCACTGCTGCTGGTCCTCGAAGATCTGCGCCACCGAGCGCAGGTAGTACGGGTAGCCGCCGTCCTCCACGTCCGAGCCCAGCATCAGCACGCAGACCTCGCCACCGGGATATTCGCGGAAGTGCGTGCCGTCGACCCGTGACAGCAGCGCCAGCAGACTGCCCGGCACCTGCGGCCACTGCGCGCGCAGGCGTTGCAGGTCCTCGCTGCTGGCGCCCTGCACATGGGCCCACTGCGGCGCGTCATCGGCGGGCAGGCGTGGGATCAATCCCGACAGAAAGCGATCGACAAGGTTCATGCCAAAAAGGGACGGAGGGGATCAAGTCGTATCCCACCACACCTGCGTCACGCCGCCAAGGCAGAATGCGACGCGGGAGGGGCGAATACGGCTTAATCCCCTCCGTCCCCTTTTTCTGCGGAGCAGGCGCATGAAACGTTGGCGATGCGGTGTGGCGATGGTGCTGGGGCTGGCGGCGATGCCGGCGTGGGCGGCGATGAAGACCCAGCCGGTGGAGTGGAAACACCAGGGCACGACCTTCAGTGGCGTGCTGGTCTATGACGATGGCGAGCACGACAAACGCCCGGGCCTGGTGATGGTGCCGAACTGGAAGGGCGTGAACGAATCGGCCATCGAGAAGGCCAAACAGCTGGCCGGTGACGACTACGTGGTGCTGGTGGCCGATGTCTACGGCAAGGGCGTGCGGCCGAAGACCGATGCCGAGGCCGGCCCGGTGGCCAGCAAGCTGCGCAATGACCGGCCGCTGCTGCGCGCACGTGCGCTGGAGGCGGTGAACGTGCTCAAGGCGCAGGCCGGCAAGGTGCCGCTGGATGCCAGCCGGATCGGCGCGGTCGGGTTCTGCTTCGGCGGCACCACGGTGCTGGAACTGGCCCGTGCCGGTGCGCCATTGGCCGCTGTGGTCAGCCTGCATGGCGGATTGGGATCGCCGTTGCCGGCACAGGCCGGTGGCACGCACCCGTCGGTGCTGGTGCTCAACGGCGCCGACGACAAGAGCGTGACCGCAGAGGACATCGCCGGTTTCCAGAAGGAAATGGACGCGGCCAAGGTCGACTGGGAGTTCACCAACTACAGCGGCGCGGTGCACTGCTTCGCCGAGCGCGATGCCAACAGCCCGCCGGGCTGCCAGTACAACGAACGGGCGGCCAAACGCGCGTGGAAGGCGCTGGATGAGTTCTTCGAGGAGCGCTTCCGGTAAACAAACGCGTGCCGACCAACGGTCGGCACCCACCGATGTTCCAGTGCCGACCAACGGTCGGCACCCACGGGAATGCCGGTTTGGTGGGTGCCGACCGTTGGCCGGCACGCCTCCCCATCAATGCGAGCGCTGCACCGCGTAGCGGGCCAGGCCGCGCAGGGCGGCCACGGCGTCGTTGTCGCCCAGCCCATCCAGCGCGCGCTCGGCGGCCTCAGCGTATTCCTCGGCACGCGCGCGGCTGTACTCCAGGCCGCCGGTGGCGCGGATCGCGGCCAGCACTTCCGGCATCGCCGAGGCATCGCCGTCCTGCACGATGGTGCGCAGGCGCTCGCGGGTGGCGTCGTCGGAATGGGCCATGGCGTGGATCAGCGGCAGCGTCGCCTTGCCTTCGGCCAGATCGTCGCCCAGGTTCTTGCCCAGCTCGTCGGCGTTGGCCGAGTAGTCCAGCACGTCGTCGGCGATCTGGAACGCGTAGCCCAGGTGCATGCCATAGTCGAACAGGGCCTGCTGGGTGGCCTCGTCCACGCCGCTGGCCAGCGCGCCCAGACGGGTGCCGGCGGCAAACAGCACCGCGGTCTTGCGCTCGATCACGCGCAGGTAGGCGGCTTCGTCGGTGTCCGGGTTATGCACGTGCAGCAGCTGCAGCACCTCACCCTCGGCGATGCGGTTGGTGGCATCGGCCAGGATCTGCATCACCGACATGCGCTCCAGCTCGACCATCAGCTGGAAGCTGCGCGAGTACAGGAAGTCGCCGACCAGCACGCTGGGCGCATTGCCCCACAACGCATTGGCGGTGCTGCGGCCACGGCGCAGGCTGGATTCGTCCACCACGTCGTCGTGCAGCAGGGTGGAGGTGTGGATGAACTCGATGATCGCCGCCAGCTGGTGGTGGTCCGCGCCGACGTTGCCGACCGCGCGGCCGGCCAGCATCACCAGCATCGGGCGCAGGCGTTTGCCACCGGCGGAAATGATGTGGTCGGCGATCTGGTTGATCAGCACGACGTCCGAGGACAGCCGGCGCCGGATCAGGGCGTCGACGGCAGCCATGTCGGCTGCGGCAAGCGACTGGATCTGGGGCAGGCCCAGGGCGGGGCGGGTGTCTTCGGTGATGGTCATGCGATCAGGCTTTCAGGCTCACCGCTGATTATAGGCGTTGGCCGTGAATTCGGGCGCAAAGTGTGCCGGCCCGGCCGGTCGGCCCGCGGCGGCCGGCCGCCTGCGTGAATACGTATGCAGGCTGCGCCATGCCCGCAAGGCCACCGCTAAGCTTGCCGGAACAGGATTTCGGCCCGCTTCCGGCGGGCCCTGCATGCCCGGAGGGGGCTGTCGATGTCGCACTATCCATGGTGGCGCGGAGCCGTCATCTACCAGATCTACCCGCGCAGTTTCCTCGACGCCAACGGCGATGGGGTAGGCGACCTGCCCGGCATCATCGAGCGCCTGGACTACATTGCCGCGCTGGGCGTGGACGCGATCTGGATTTCGCCGTTCTTCAAGTCGCCCATGGCCGACTTCGGCTACGACATCGCCGATTACCGCGACGTCGACCCGCTGTTCGGCACCCTGGATGACTTCGATCGCCTGCTGGCCAAGGCCCACGGGCTGGGCCTGAAGGTGATGATCGACCAGGTGCTGAGCCATACCTCGATCGAGCATTCCTGGTTCCGCGAGAGCCGCCAGGACCGCCACAATCCGAAGGCGGACTGGTACGTGTGGGCCGACCCGCGCGAGGACGGCACCCCGCCCAACAACTGGCTGTCGCTGTTCGGCGGCTGCGCCTGGCAGTGGGAGCCACGCCGTGAGCAGTACTACCTGCACAATTTCCTGGTCGACCAGCCGGACCTGAACTTCCATCACCCGGAGGTGCAGCAGGCCACGCTGGACAACGTGCGCTTCTGGCTGGACCGCGGCGTGGACGGCTTCCGCCTGGATGCGATCAACTTCTGCTTCCACGACGCGCAGCTGCGCGACAACCCGCCCAAGCCGGCGGAGAAGCGGGTGGGGCGAGGCTTCAGCCCGGACAACCCGTACGCGTACCAGTACCACTACTACAACAACACCCAGCCGGAGAACCTGCCGTTCCTGGAGCGCCTGCGCGCGCTGCTGGACCAGTACCCGGGCGCGGTCAGCCTGGGCGAGATCTCCTCGGAGGACTCGCTGGCCACCACCGCCGAGTACACCCGGGACGGTCGCCTGCACATGGGCTACAGCTTCGAGCTGCTGGTGGACGACTACAGCGCGGCCTACATCCGCGACACGGTCTCGCGCCTGGAAGCGGCGATGACCGAAGGCTGGCCGTGCTGGGCGGTGTCCAACCACGACGTGGAGCGGGCAGTCAGCCGCTGGGGCGGCCATCCGGCCGATCCGCGCCTGGCGCGGATGCTGGTGGCGCTGCTGTGCTCGCTGCGCGGCTCGGTCTGCCTGTACCAGGGCGAGGAACTGGGCCTGGCCGAGGCCGAGGTGCCGTTCGAGGCGTTGCAGGACCCGTATGGCATCACGTTCTGGCCGAACTTCAAGGGCCGCGACGGCTGCCGCACCCCGCTGCCGTGGACCGAGGCGCCGCTGGCCGGCTTCACATCCGGCCAGCCGTGGCTGCCGATCCCGGCCGAGCACCGGGCGGCGGCGGTGTCTGTGCAGGAACCGGCCCCAGCGTCGGTGCTGTCCGCCTTCCGGGCGTTCCTGGCCTGGCGGGCCACCCAACCGACGCTGCAGCATGGCAGCATCCGATTCGTCGAAAGCGCCGAGCCAGTGCTGCTGTTCGAGCGTATGCTTGCAGATGAAACCCTCCTGCTGGCCTTCAACCTGTCGGCCGAGGCGGTGAGCCATCCGCTGCCGCCGGGCAACTGGCAGCAGGTGGCGGTACCGGGCCCGGATGCGGGCACGGTGCAGGGCAATGAACTCCAGCTGCCGCCGCGCGCGGTGATTTGCGCCCGACGCAGCTGACCGTTTTCTCCGGTGGCGGTACTTGCGGGGACGGGGCCGAAGCGCCCCGTCCCTTTTTTGTGGGTATGGTTGCGGTGGGAGGCATCCACGCATGGCGTGGATCTACCGGCGCGCAGAAGAAAACCCGCTGCCTGCGCAGCGGGTTTCCGGTCCTGCTCCCCGTTTTCTGTTGCCGGCCAGCGGCCGGCACTACCGAATGGCAGCCGGCCAGCGGCCGGCGCTACCGAGTCCGGGTCGCCGGGCAGGGCCCGGCGCGACCTCAGAACTTGTAGTTCACGCCCAGCATGTAGGTGCGGCCCCACTCGATGTACTCCAGCGGGCGGTCCTTGCTGCCGGCATAGGTGCGGTACGGTTCGTTGGTCAGGTTGCTGCCCTGCAACAGCACAGTCAGGCCACGCAGGGCGCTGCTGTCGCTGAAGGTGTAGCTGACCTGCGCATCGGTCACGTTCTCGCCCACCACGTAGCGCAGGCTGCGGTTGCCGTTGAAGTTGCCGATCTCACCGATGAAGTCCGAACGACGGCGCTGGCTGACGCGTGCCTCGAATCCGCTGCGCTCGTAGTACGCGGTGAAGTTGTACACGCGCTTGGACAGGCCCGGCAGGCTGATCGGATCGGTGCCCACGCTGGAGGCACTTTCCGGATCCAGGATGGTGATGTCGCTCTTGTTGAAGGTGGCGCTGGCCTGCACGCCGAACCCGCGCAGGCTGTCGGTCAGCATCTCCAGCGGGAACGACCCGGTCAGCTCCAGGCCCTTCAGCGTGCCGCCCTTGCCGTTCTGCGGCGCGGAGAAGGTACCGGTGGTCAGTACCGGCGAGGTCATGCCCGGCGGCGGCACGTAGCTGCCCAGCAGCGCGGTGAAGTCGTAGTTGTCCACCGACTGGGTGTAGACGTAGCTCTTCAGGTCCTTGTAGAAGATCGCAGCGGCGACGTAGGCCTTCTCGCCGAAATACTTCTCATAGGACAGGTCCAGCGCGGTGGCACGCCACGGGTCCAGCAACGGGTTGCCGCCACTGCCGCCGGGGCGGCCGGTGCCGGTATCCACGCCGAACTCCAGGCCGGCGCGCATCTGGTCCACGCGCGGGCGCGCGACCTGCTTGGCTGCGGCGAAGCGCAGCGTCTGCTGGTGCGGGAACATGAAGGCCAGGTTCAGGCTCGGCAGCCAGTCGTTGTACGTGCGGCCGTCGGAATAGGGCTGGATGTTGTTGCCGGCCGTTTGCGAGCTGTCCCAGTAGCGCGAATCCGAGCTCTGGTCGGTGTGCTGCATCTGCACGCCGATGTTGCCGCGCACGCCGACCACGCCGATGTCGGTGTTGATGTTCAGGCGCGCCCAGGCGGTGGTGATCTTCTCCTGCACCGTCCACGACTTGGGAATCAGGTAGTCCAGGTTGTCGACCGGATTGAAGGTCATGTAGCGAGCGACCGCGGCCGGCACATCCCACGCCGGAATGGTGCCCAGGCCGGCGAAACCGAGATTGACCGGGCGGTACTGCAGGTCCGCGGCGATGTTGGCATCGCCCTGCGCGCCGAGCAGGATGTTGCCCTCGGACTGGGTCTTCACCTTGCGACGGTCGGCATAGTTGACGCCGATGTCGATGTCCGGTGCCCACGAGGCGATCGCTTCGGGCAACGCAATCGTTGCGGCCAGCTTGCCGCCCTTCAGGCGGTCTTCCACCTGCGGCACCTTGCCGTAGCCGGAACCGTAGATGGTGTTGGTTAGGAACAGCGCATCGGGATTGGAGTAGTTCAGGCCCGGGCTGATCTGCGAGAAGCCGTTCTGGCGGATCGACACGCCGACCGTATCCAGCTGCGGCATCGGGGTCAGCTGCAGGTTGTTTTCCAGGTTCAGCTCATCGCGCGTGGCCTTGGAGTAGTTCAGGTCGGCGACCAGCTTGACGCCACTGAAGTTGAACTCGTTGTTCCAGCCGAACGCGTCGATCTTGTCCTTGCGCTTGTTGTACATGCCACGCACCAGCGGGTACACGCCGCTGGCGGTGCCGCCGGTGAACGAACCATTGGCGTTGACCTGCGGGTTGCTGACCAGCAGGCCGGGCGTGTAGTTGCCGTTGTAGTTGCTGAGGTTCAGCTCGAACTGGTTGGCGGTGTCGATCTGCTCGGCTTCGGTGTGGAACGCATCGAAGGTGCTGGTCCAGCTGTTGTTCGGCCGGAACTGGATCGTGGCCATCACGCCATCGCGCTTGTTGTTGCCGGTGCGGCGCAGGGCCTTGATGCCGTCGGAGAAGTAGGTGCCCGCGGCAACACCCGGGCGGTTGCCGTTGTCGGTGTGCTCGGTGGTCCACGGCTCGTACAGGCCGACCTGGTTTTCCTGGATCGGCATGTCGCTGTGCGCGTAGCCGATGGCGATGCCCAGCGTCTTGTCCAGGAACTGGTCGATGTAGCTGGCGCTGAAACGGTTGCCGTACGGGTCGACATTGGCGGCGCGGCCGAGCGAGCTCTTCTGGTAGCGGCCACTGACCGCGATCACGCGCTCACCGAAGCTGAGCGGACGCGCGGTCTGCATGTCGATGGTGCCCGACAGGCCCTGGCCCACCAACGCGGCATCCGGGGTCTTGTACACGGTCACGCCGTTGACCAGCTCGGACGGGTACTGGTCGAACTCGACGCCACGATTGTCACCGGTGCTGACCACTTCGCGGCCATTGAGCAGGGTGGTGGCGAAGTCCGGCGACAGGCCGCGCACGCTGATCACCTGCGCACGACCGGCCACGCGCTGTGCGGCCAGGCCGGGCAGGCGCGAGATCGATTCGGCGATGCTGACGTCGGGCAGCTTGCCGATGTCCTCGGCGGAAATCGCCTCGACCACCGAGGTGGCGTCCTGCTTGATGGCGATGGCGTTCTCGATGCCACGGCGGATGCCGGTGACCTGCACCGTATCCAGGTTGGTGGCGGCGGTGCCGGCCGGCGTGGTGGTGTTCTGCGTGGACTGTGCCGACGCCAGCGTCGGCGCCAGCACAACGGCCAGCGCGAGACTCAGCGCACTGCGCTTGTGGTTCAACATTTTCCCCTCCCAGGCAATGTTGCAGATCGATTCGTGAGCGTCCCGGCAGGGCCGAGGACGTGCGACGCGGTGGCCGCTGTCGTCGCCGCTATGGTAGGCAGCGCATTCTTCGCGGGAATCACCCTGCATACGTATTCAATGGCGTTTGCAGGGGTGTAATCGCTTTCAGGTCCTGCTTGCGGTAGTGCCGGCCGCTGGCCGGCAATCACGTTCACCGGGTTGCCGGCCAGCGGCCGGCACCACCCATGCATTCAAAGCGGCGTGAAGCGGATGGCCTGCCCACCGCCCGGCGCCAGCACCAGCGTCAGGGCATCGGCGCTGGTCACCTCGCGGGTTTCGCGGGCGAACGCGAACGGGTTGCTGCGGAAATCCGCGCCTTCACCATCGCGGTAGATCTCGGCGCGATAGCGCACGCCTGGTTCCAGGAAGCCCAGCGACACCGGCAGCACGCGGCCGTGCTCGTCGGTGATGCTGCCCAGGAACCAGTCACGGCTGTTGCGGTCGCGGCGCACGATCGTCACGTAGTCGCCCACTTCGCCCTCGAGCACGCGGCTCTGCTCCCAGTCCACCGCCACGTCCTCGATGAAGCGGAACGCCTCGCGATGCTGCAGGTAGTGCTCGGGCAGGTCGGCGGCCATCTGGATCGGGCTGTACAACACCACGTACAGCGCCAGCTGGCGCGCCAGCGTGCTGGGAATGGCCTGGCCGTGGCGTCCCTTCAGGCTGAGGATGCCGGGGGTGTAATCCATCGGCCCGGCCAGCATGCGGGTGAACACCAGGTTGACCTCGTGCTCCGGTGGGTTCGGTGGCTGTCCCCAGGCGTTGTACTCCATGCCACGTGCGCCTTCACGCGAGATCCAGTTGGGATAGGTGCGGCGCAGGCCGGTGTCCTTGATCGGCTCATGCGGGTTTACCGACAGGTGCCGGCGCGCGGCCTCCTGCACCACCTTCAGGTGGTGGCGGGCCATGAACTGCCCGTCGTGCCACTCGCGCCACAGCGGGCCACCGGCTGGATTGCGGCGGTCGACCTGGCCGTCGTCGCAGACGTAGCCGGTCTTGAACTGGTCCACGCCCAGCCGTGCGTACAGGTCCAGCGCGGCGCCCAGCTGGTCCTCGTAGTGCTCGATGGCGCAGCCGGTTTCATGGTGGCCGATCAGATGTACACCCTTTTCCAGGCCAAACGCCGACAGCGCTTCAATGTCGAAATCGGGCGTGGCACGGGTGAAATCGAAGTCGTAGCCATTGCCCACCCACATGCCGTCCCAGCCGGGATTCCAGCCTTCCACCAGCACGCCACGGAAGCCGTGGGCAGCGGCGAAATCGATCACCTTTCTGGTCTTGGCGGTGGTGGCTGCGTGCTTCGGCCCAGTCGCCCAGCTCTCGTTGTCCAGGTGCATCGACCACCACACGCCCAGGTATTTGGCCGGTTTCACCCAGCTGACATCGCCCAGCGCATTGGGTTCGTTGAGGTTGAGGATCAGGTCCGATTCGACCAGGCCGCCGGCGCGGTCGGCAATCTGCAGCGTGCGCCACGGCGTGGCAAAGGGCAGGGTGCGGCGCACCTTCCAGCCTTCGGCCGCAGGCGAAAGCTGCGCACGCAGGCGCTGGCCCTCGGTGCGGCGCAGCCACATGCCGGCGTAGTCCACCAGTGCGGCCTCGTGGATCGCCACGTGCAGGCCGTCACCGCTGCGCAGGGTCATCGGCGTATGCACCAGCGGCACTTCGCGCAGCGGGGTACGCTGGTACAGGTACTCGTAATGGATCGGCTCGCCGGCGGGAATCCACCAGGCGGTCGATTCCGGCGCGATGGCGAACTCGGTCAGCTCGTCATCGATGATCGCTTCGCGCAGGTTCGGCTGCTCGGGAAACACATAGCGGAAGCCGAGGCCGTCGTCGTAGACGCGGAACACCAGATCCAACCGCCGCTTGCTGCCCGTGGTCTCAGCCAGCTGCACGGTCAGCTCGTTGAAGTGGTTGCGGGTGACCCGGCGTTCGCCCCAAGGCTGTTCCCAGCGGTCGTCGACGCTGCGTTGCTGCTGCCCGATCACCGCGAAATCACGATCCAGGCGGCCGTCGCGCAGGGCGAAGCCGAGCTTCGAATCGTCCACCACGGTCTGACCGAAGCGCTCGACGCGATAGCGCGCCGTGCCGCCATCCAGCACCAGGCTGGCCCTGAGCACCTTGCCCGGCGAGTCGACGCTGACAACCAGCGACGCGGCCTGCGCCAGCGAGGCCATTCCCAGCAGCGCCAGGCCGAACAGATGCGCGAGCGCGGTACGTACAGCAATGGGTGACATCGGCATTTCCCTCCCAAGGCGCCGTTGGCAGACCCGGACCATAAGCCAGCGCGGCGGGCGTGCTGGCGCAGGGCGGCATGAATACGTATGCAGCTGGACGCAGCCGACAGCCCCGCGTCTACCATGGGCCCAAGGCACCTTGAGGAGGGGCCGCGCCCGCCCTCGGCAACGATGGTGCGGACCTACAACGCGTGCAGAGAGGGAGGGAGGCCGACGGGCGCAAGCCGGTCCGCCGCTTCGATGCTGAAGATCATTTGCCTGACCGCTGCCCTGGGGGCAGCGCTGGGATCGACCGCGCAGGCGGCCGACCTGCAATTCGACGGCCGCCACGCGCGCGCCGAAGCCGCAGCCAACGGCAGCTTCGTGCTGCATGCGCCGACGGGCGAGGTGCGCATTGCGCCGATGCCGATGCGCAGCCAGACCGGCAGCGTGATGTTCGATGCGCTGTTCGCGCTGGCCCAGCAGGACATGGATCAGGACCGCGTGGATGCCATCCGTGACCCGGCCTTCGACGAAGGCAGGCCGGTGCCCTGCGAATGCTTCCAGACCGGTGCACGCTGGCCTTACGTGTGGACCCGCGATGTGAGTTTTGCCGCCGATCTGGCGCTGGCGAAACTGGACCCGCAGCGCACGCGGCAGTCATTGCAGTTCAAGCTGTCGGCAGCCCGCGACGGGCACACGCCCGGCCTGTTCGTGGCGCAGGACACCGGTTCCGGCGGTAGCTGGCCGATCAGCAGCGACCGCGTGGTGTGGTTCCTGGCCGCGCGCCATCTGCTGGATGATGCGGCCTTTGCCGACCAGGTCTGGCAGGCGCTGCAGGGCACGCTGGCGCAGGACCGTGCGATGGTGTTCGACGCACAGATGGGCCTGTACCGCGGCGAGACCTCGTTCCTGGATTGGCGCGAGCAGACCTATCCGGACTGGACCCGCGAGAACGTGCGCTTCATCGGCGATTCCTACGCGCTGTCCACCAACGTGCTGCACTACCAGGCCCTGCGCCTGGGCCAGCAGATGGCCGCGCAGCTGGGCGATGAGCGCGCCGAGCAGTACAAGGCCTGGGCCGATGCGCTGGCGATGCAGATTGATGCACGCTTCTGGCGGCAGGACATGGGCCAGTACATGAGCTACATCGGCGAGGCCGCGCACCCGGTGCCTTATGCCAAGGTTGATCTGCTGGGCCTGTCGCTGGGCATCCTGGCCGACGTGCTGCCCGCCGAGCGCGCGCAACGGGCGCTGGCCGCTTACCCGATGGGGCCGGCCGGCAGCCCGGTGGTGTGGCCGCAGGAAGCGCAGCAGCCGATCTACCACAACCGCGCCATCTGGCCGTTCGTCAGCGCCTATTCGCTGCGCGCGGCGCGCCAGCTGGATGATGCGCCACGCATTGCCGCCGAGATCCGTTCGCTGATGCGCGGTGCCGCGCTGGCCGGTTCCAACATGGAAAGCTACGAGCTGGTCAGCCAGGCCGTGCATGTGGACGAAGGCGCGCTGAGCGGGCCAGTGGTCAACTCAGAGCGCCAGCTGTGGTCGGTGGCCGGCTATCTGGCCATGGTCACCGAAGGCGTGTTCGGCGTGCAGGACGATGGCCGCGTGCAGCCCAAGCTTCCGGCCGCGCTGGTGCCCGAACTGTTCGGCAAGCAGCGCCGCATCACCCTGGACGCCAACGGCAAGCGCTATGTGCTGGAGCGGCCGAAGCAGGTGGGTGATGGCCTGCTGGTGGCCGGCAAGGTGAAGACGCGTGGCACCACCACCACGGTGCAACTGGTGGCCGCACCCTCACGCGCGTTGCCCGCCAGCACCGCCGATGCCAATGCGCGCGCGCCGGCAACCCCGGCTGCACCGCAGGCGCGGCGCAGCGGCCAGGGCTGGACCGTAGCGGTGGCCGAGGGCCAGGTGCTGTGGCAGGACGGCCGCGCGGTGACCGCGATCAGCAAGGGGGTGGCACGCCTCGGCGATGACGGCCTGCAGCATTGCCTGAGTCTGACCCGTCGCGACGGTGCACTGGAATCGCTGCACAGCCCGACGCTGTGCGTGGGCTCGCAGCAGGTGCTGCGCGGTGCACGCCAGTGGCAGTTCGCCGCGGCCAAGGCCGGGCCGGTACGCCTGCGCCTGCAGTACAGCAATCCCAACGGCCCGATCAACACGGGGGTGACCGCCGCGGTGAAGCAGCTGGCGGTGCAGTGTGGCAGCCAACCCGTGCAGCGCTTGACGGTGACGCTGCCGCACAGCGTGGCCGCGCAGGAATCCACTGCCGCGACCTTCAGCGTGCCCAAGGGGCGCTGCAGCGTGAAGCTGGAAGAGGGCTTCAACATGAGCGCGCTGCAGCACTTCGCGCACTACACCGGCGGCAAGGGCGGGCGCGACGGCGTGCTCAACCAGGCCCGGGTGCAGGCGCTGAAGGTAGCGCCGGTGGTGGCGGACGAGGGCGCACGATGAATCGTCCCGCCAAGCCGCAGCTGTCGTTCTGGCAGATCTGGAACATGTGTTTCGGTTTCCTCGGCATCCAGTTCGGTTTTGCCCTGCAGAACGCCAATGCCAGCCGCATCTTCGAAACACTGGGGGCGGACATGGAGGCGGTGCCGGGGCTGTGGATCGCCGCACCGCTGACCGGTCTGCTGGTGCAGCCGGTGATCGGCTATCTGTCCGACCGCACGTGGACGCGCTGGGGACGGCGCCGGCCGTTCTTCATGATCGGCGCGGTGCTGACCACGCTGGCCCTGCTGGTGATGCCCAATTCGCCGACGCTGTGGATTGCCGCTGGCACGCTGTGGGTGCTCGATGCCTCCATCAACGTGTCGATGGAACCGTTCCGCGCGTTCGTGGGCGACCAGCTGGCACCGCGGCAGCGGCCCACCGGCTATGCCATGCAGAGCTTCTTCATCGGTGTGGGCGCGATCGTGGCCAGCTTCCTGCCGTTCATCCTGGCCCACTTCGGGGTGGCCAACACGGCCGCCGCCGGCCAAGTGCCCGATACGGTGCGCTATGCGTTCTACTTCGGTGCGGTGGTGCTGCTGGCCGCGATCACCTGGACCGTGGTCAGCACGCGTGAGTATTCGCCCACCGAGTTGGCCGGCTTCGAGGATGCCGAGCCGCCGGCCCACCACGCCGCCGCCGCGGTGAACGGTCCGGCGCCGTGGTCGCAGGTGGCGCTGTGGCTGGGCGTGGGCCTGCTGCTGGCGGTACTGATCGCCTGGCGCCAGGGCGACAGGATGCTGTACGTGCTGGCCGGCCTGTGTGCGGGTTACGGCCTGCTGCTGGCGGTGGCCCGCTCGTTGCCGGGTACCCACATGCTGGCGGCGATCGTCGACGATCTGCGGGCGATGCCCATCACCATGCGGCGCCTGGCCTGGGTGCAGTTCTTCTCGTGGTTCGCCCTGTTTGCCATGTGGATCTACACCACCGCTGCTGTGGCCGGCACCCACTTCGGTTCCACCGATCCGCAGTCGGCCGCCTACAACGAAGGTGCCAACTGGGTGGGCGTGCTGTTCGGCGCGTACAACGGCTTTGCCGCGCTGGCCGCGCTGGTCATCCCGCTGATGGTGCGTGCCGTGGGCCTGCGCTGGAGCCACCTGGTGAACCTGTGGCTGGGCGGCGCCGGCCTGATCTCGCTGATGTTCATCCGCGATCCGCACTGGCTGCTGCTGTCGATGGTAGGCGTGGGTTTTGCCTGGGCGTCGATCCTCTCGCTGCCGTATGCACTGCTGTCTGACAGCGTGCCGGCCAGGAAGATGGGCGTGTACATGGGCATCTTCAATTTCTTCATTGTGATCCCGCAGTTGGTCGCGGCCAGTGCGCTCGGCTTTGCCTTGCGCGCCTGGCTGGGTGGCCAGCCGATGCACGTGCTGGTGCTGGGCGGCTGCAGCCTGCTGCTGGCCGGTGTGTGCGTGCTGCGGGTTCCGTCGCGTTCGGAGGTGGTGTGATGCGTGCTGTATTGCCAGTTGCTGTCTGTGTAGCCCTGTTTTCCGGCCAGGCCCTGGCCACGCCGCGCCCGGCGTATGTCGGCACCACCGAACCGTTCGCCAGCGATGCGGTGTATTTCGTGGTGACCGATCGCTTCGTCAATGGCGATCCGTCCAACGACCACCGTGACCAGGGCGGCAAGCACCGTACCTTCGATATTCCGGTGCCGTGCCCGGACAAGGTGGACGGCAACATCGGCTACCTGGGCGGCGACTTCCGCGGCGTGCTGGACAACGCGCAGTACATCCGCAACCTGGGCTTCGGCGCGGTGTGGATCACCCCCATCGTCGACAACCCCGACGAAGCCTTCACCGGCAGCAAGGCGATCAGCTGCACCAGCACGCTGACCGACCGCGGCAAGACCGGCTACCACGGCTACTGGGGCATCAATTTCTACAAGCTCGATGAGCACCTGCCGAGCAAGGATCTGGACTTCGCCGGCCTGACAAAGGGCCTGCACGGCGCCGGCCTGAAGGTGGTGCTGGACATCGTCGGCAACCACGGCTCACCGGCGTGGACCATGCCGACGCGGCAGCCGCAGTTCGGCCAGATCTTCGACAAGGATGGAAAGCTGATTGCCGACCACCAGAACCTGCCGCCGCAGAAGCTGGACCCGAAGCACAACCCGCTGCATGCGTTCTACAACAACATCGGCCCGGTCGACGGCAAGAACGGCTCGATTTTCGATGGCAACCTGGCCGAGCTGTCCGACTTCAACCAGAACAATCCGGCGGTGATGGACTATCTGGTCGGCGCCTACCTGCAGTGGACCGCGCAGGGCGTGGACGCGCTGCGCATCGACACCATCGGCTGGCTGCCGCACCCGTGGTGGCATGAATTCGTCAGCCGCATCCGCGCCGAGCATCCGGGCATGTTCATGTTCGGCGAAGCGTTCGACTACGATGCCGCGCGCATCGCCGAGCACACCTGGCCAGCCAATGCCAACGTCAGCGTGCTGGATTTCCCGCTGCGCGGCGCGCTGGAGCAGACCTTCGGCACCGCCGGCAAGGGCTTTGAAACGCTGGCCGAACCGCTGCACCTGAGCGGTGGGCCGTATGCCAACCCGTACGAGCTGATGAGCTTCTACGACAACCATGACATGCCGCGCCTGCAGGCCAGCGACAACGGCTTCATCGACGCGCACAACTGGCTGTTCACCGCACGCGGCATTCCGGTGGTCTATTACGGTTCGGAAACCGGCTTCATGCGTGGCCGCGCCGAGCATGCCGGCAACCGTGCCTACTTCGGCCAGCCGCGCGTGGACGCCGCGCCGCAGAGTCCGATCTTCGCGCCGCTGCAGCGCATCGCCAGGCTGCGCGAAGCCACCCCGGCCCTGCAGCGCGGCTTGCAGGTGAACGAACGCCTGCAGGGTGATGAGGCGGTGTTCCTGCGCGTTCTGCAGCACGGCGATGTGGCGCAGACGGCGCTGGTGCTGCTGAACAAGGGCGATGCGGCGCGCACCTTCGAAGTGGAGCGCTACCTGCAGGCGGGCACCTGGCGCGACGCACTGGGCGGCGGCGAGCTGAAGGTGAAGGACCGCCTGCGGACTGAAGTGCCCGCCCACGGGGTGAAGGTCTACGTGCTGGATGCGCCGGTGCAGCAGCCGGCATTGCAGGCCGAACTGGACAAGGCGATGGCCGACCAGCGGGCACGGGACCAGCGGCTGCGGCGGTGATGGCCATCGGTAGTGCCGGCCGCTGGCCGGCAACCCCGGATTCATGGAACCTGCAGATGCCGGCCAGCGGCCGGCACTACCGGGTGTGACCGCATCCGGCACAATAGGCCCCCCTCACGCCTTGCCGTACCGCCATGACCGAACTCGCCCCGCAGACCCCGATTGAAACCCTGCTGAAGGCGGCGATGGACGGGGCCGTGCCGATCCGCGCGTTCATGGAAGCCTTCGTCGCCTCGGAGGTCGTGCTGCTGACCGGCAGCCTGGTCACCCCTGACGGCAGCGGCTTCGACCCGCTGCTGTTCGACAAGCAGGGCACCCTGCACGTGGCCGTGTTCACCGATCCGTCGCGCGTGGGCATCTACAGCCAGCAGGCACCGCACCAGATCCGCTGGCTGATGCTGGACGTGCTGCGCCGCGTACCGGGTGGCTACGGCGTGGTGATCAACCCGGGTACGCCGCTGGGCTTCGAGATCTCGCCTGCGGGTATCGGCGAGATCCTGAAGGACTTCGCGCAGGGCTGAATGTCCCATCGGACGGTTTCGTCCGTGGCATGCACTTGCGGGGATCGGGGGTTTGCTAGAGTCCGCGCACCGACAGGACGCAAGGAGCAGCGCCATGACAGCAGCGCAGGAAAGGCCCGCACGTGTCGTCGATCTGCACACCCATCTGTTCAACGCGCGGCATCTGCCGCTGGAAAGCATCATCGCCGGCGCGATGGGCGCGTGGTCGAGCCCCTTGGCCCGACCCTTGGCGAAGCTGCTGTATTTCCTGACCGACACAGGCGGCGAGCAGGCGGAGTTCTCCCGTCTTCAACAGCTGCATCCGCAGCGTCTTCATGGTCATGGCGGGCACGAGCAGATCGACTACATCGCGTCGATCAGCAACGTGGCCAGCCATGAGCTTCTGGCAGGCACTGCGGCAGCGCCGCTCGATGCTGACGGTCTGGCGGCGCTGGCGGTCGACTCACCGGAAGCACAGGCCATACGAGGCTCCGAGCTGATGGCGATTCTCCGCGAGCTGGATCAGGCCATTCCTGCGACCGGTGGGCCCGAGCCAGGCGCCTGGCCGCCCGTCGATTCCCTCGTGCAGGAAATGATGGCGCCGGCCGGTCTGGTCGATTGGGCACGCCGCACCGTGAAGCGCGCGCTGGAACGCTTCATGGCAATGGTGGTGCGTGATCCGACCAGTACGATCGGCAACTACGCCGAGTTCTTCTTCACCCTGCTGGGTTCGGAGGAAACGATTTTCCGTCGCCTGCAGGCGGCGTACGGCAGTTCCCTGCCGCCCATGGAGTACGCCCATCTGATGATGGACATGGAGCTGGCGTACCCGGGCGGGCCATTGGCCAACTATCACTTGCCGCAGCGCACCCGGAACATGCTGGAACTGCAGGCCAGGTTTCCTGCGCTGCATGGCTTCTTCGCATTTGATCCGCGTCGCGATGATGCGAAGGCGGGTGGCTGGCGACAGCTGCTCACATCTGCGCTTGAGGCGGGATTTGTAGGCTTCAAGTTCTATCCGGCGATGGGATACAGACCCGCCGGTGATGCGGTCCATGCCCGCCGGATCGACGAGTTCTACGATTTCTGCCTGGAGCACGATGCGCCGATCTTCGCGCATTGCACCCCGGTGGGGTTCCAGACCCCGCGCAAGGAAGGTGCGTTCGCGAACCCGGAGTACTGGGCCGAGGTTCTGGGCAGTCGCAAGGAACTGCGGTTGTGCCTGGGTCATGCAGGTGGGCAGCGTGCCCCCAGCGAGCGGCCGGTTTCGGCGGGCTGGGACGCCGAAGAGGTCGAGTGGAAGAAGGGCAACTACGCCTGGCAGGTGGTCGACCTGTGCGTCCGATACCCCAATGTCTACTGCGAGATCGGGCATCTGGAAGGTCTGCTTGATGGAGATATCGCTGCCTTCGAACGGAACCTCAGACGCGCCCGGCATACGCAGGCCGAGTACGGGTTCATGAGCAAGATCGCCTATGGGTCAGACTGGCACATGCAGGCGATGGTCAACTCGGCCCGTCCCTACCTGGATCTTTTCCTGCAGCTGTTTGAAAAGGAGGAGTGGCGGGACTACAGGGAAGGCTTCTTCTGGCGCAACGCATACGCCTACCTGCGGCTGCCGCGATAAGGTGGTTGCACACTGCAGTGATCCACACTGAAGCAGAGGGCATGGATGGAGTTCAACGTACTCACCGGCGATGCGCCGGAACGGCAGCAGCTGGCGCAGTGGTACCACGCGCAATGGGGCCAGGACGCCGGCCTGACACTGGAACAGGAACTGCAGCGGCTCAACCGGGCGCAGGATGCGGATGGTTTCCCGCACCTCATCGCAGCCTTCGACGGCGGGCAGGTGGTCGGCGCCGTGCAGTTGAAGCGGCGTGAGATGACGACCTTTCCGCAGTACGAGCACTGGTTGGGGAGCGTGTTCGTTGCCGACAGCCATCGTGGTCGCGGCCTGGCCGGCCAGCTGGTCGAGCGGGCCGCCGAGCAGGCCGTGCGGATGGGCGTTGCCGACCTGTACCTGCAGACCGAAGCGGCGGACGGCGGGTTGTACGCGCGCTTGGGCTGGACGCCGCTGCATCAGGCCGACAACCAGGACCACCGCGTGCTGGTGATGGTGCGCAGGCTCGCCGCATGAGCGCCGCAACGGCCCGGCATTCCCGATCTGCACTGTTGTTCCTGCTCGGCGCCATCGTCGCCGCGCTGGCATCCATGCCGCTGCTGCGCGCGCTGGGCCTGGTGCAGTGGCCGGTGCTGGTCATCGCCTGGCTGATCAACCTGGGCGCAGCCTGGCATCTGGGGCAATGGGCGCGCCAGCAGGGGCGTCCGGGCTGGGCGTTCGGCGTAGCGGCAGCGCTCGGAACGGTCGCTTCCATCGTGGTGTACGTGCTGTTGGCGTTGCTGGGGCCGAAGGCCGCGCGCTGAGTCCGCGCGGCCCGTCCGGCCCATGTGCCGAGCAGGGCTCGGCACTACAGTAGAGCCGAGCCATGCTTGGCTGCACCCAGCGGAACGTTCGAAATTCCGCAGCTGCATGCCCCGCACAACCGGGTGTCATGCAAGCGTCTGCGGGTAGTAGAGCAGAGCCGAGCCCGCTTCCAGGGTTTCTTCGTAGAAGACGGCAAAGCCACGGTAGGCGTCGCCGTTGAGTGCATCAACCTGCATGCGGCCACAACGCAGATCCTGTATTTCATCGAACCCGAAGCGGGTGCATTCGGCCAGCGCGAGGTCGAATGCATCGCGTTCGTCCTCCTGCAGCAGGAACAGCATGGCCCTGTGGCGTGCACCGATGCTGGGCGCGTCCCACTCGAACGCGCCGTTGCCGGTGTAGCGGCCGCTGAAGCCGTAGATCATCACGACCATGCTGTTTGCCGAGCATGGCCCGGCACTGCCGTCCCGGGGCTCACATCGTCACCTTGCGCCGGTTGTCGTCGCTCACCCGGTCGATCAGCTTGTTGTACGGGTCGAAGCCCGCCTCATCCGGCTTTTCATCCACGGTCACCGTGATCTTCGGTTCCGCCGTGGTGATGTGATGGCGCTGCAGGTACAGCACCTTCTGGTCGCGCTCCTTGCCGGAAGGGCCGCTGGCGAACACGCCGATCTCGACCCAGTCGTCCATCGTGCCAGTGCTCTCCTGGCCCTTACCGTCGGCATATTGCTTGGCCGCGTGCAGGTCCAGGGTCACGTCGTAGCGGCCGTCATCGCGTTTGCGTGCACTGGCGGCCATCACCCGGTTGTCGTAGAAGCTGATCTTCTCGAACAGGTCGGTGACCAGCTGCTGGCGGTCTGCCGGGGTCTCGGCGCGGATGTAGGCCAGCAGTTCGCGCGAGGTGGTGTAGGGCGGTTGCTGGTAACCCTTGTCCTGCAGGAAGCGTTTCAACGCGCGGTTCAGGGCCTTCTCGCCGATCTCCTCGCGCAGCCGGTAGAACACCAGCGAACCCTTCTGGTAGTGGATGTACTGCTGGTTCTCCACCCGCTCCAGTGGCTGCTCCTCGATGGCCTCGCCACCACGCCCGGACAGGTAGCCATCCAGCTCGCGCTTGAGGAACTGGCGCATGTGCTGGCGGCCGTACTCCTGCTCCATCACCATCAGCGCCGAGTACTGCGACAGCGACTCGGACAGCACCGTGGCCCCCTGCACGTTGGCACCGATCACCTGGTGCGCCCACCACTGGTGCGCGATCTCGTGCGCGGTCACGTAGAACACGTAGTCCACCTTGTCCGGATCACGCAGGTCGGCGATGAAGCCGATCGCTTCGGAATACGGGATGGTGTTGGCGAACGATTGCGCGAAACGCGCATAGCCCGGGAACTCGATGATGCGCACCTGGCGGTGCTGGTACGGGGTGAAGTTCGCTTCGTAGTAGGCCAGCGACTTCTGCACCGCCTCGATCATCCGGTCCACGTTGTAGCCATGTGCCGGGTCGAAGTAGACCTCGATCGGAATGTCCTTGTACGTGCCCTTGCGCACCTGCCAACGCGCCGACAGGTAGGCGTAGAAATTCAGCATCGGCCGGTCCATGGCGTAGCTGAAGCAGCGCCGGCCGTTCACCGTGGTCTGGTGGCGCAGGTAGCCCGGGGCCAGCGCGACCTGGTCGGGCGCAGTGCAGACGGTGGTGCGGAAATCGAGCCAGTCGGCATCGTTGGAAATGTAGGTGTTGGCGCGCGCCGCTTCGTCTTCCAGCTTGGGCATGCGCCGCGGCTCGCCGAGATCGCGCTTGCGCCGCTCGTTGCGGTCGGTGATCTCCGCGCCCTCGTTGTAGCCGAACGACGGCAGCACGCGGCTGTTGAAGAACGTGCCGTTGTCCACGAGGTTGCTCGGCGCCTGGCCGGCGGTGAGGCCGTTGGGCTTCTGCGCCACCCGGAAATGGACACTACGGCTTTCGCCTGGCCGCAGCGGCGTGTCCAGCCGGTAGATGCGGTAGCCCAGATCCTTGTCATGGAACGTCAGCTTCTGTCCGCCAAGGTCGGCCGCCAGCAGCTGCTTGTCGTCGCCCATCGTGACATGCAGGTCCTGGATCGGCTGCGCGTGCAGGTTGCGGATCGTCCAGTTCGCATCGATCACCATCGACTGCGATTCCGGGAACAGGTCCACGCGGTTGTCCACCGCCACGATGCGCGGCTGCGGCAGGTTGCGGTACTTGGACAGCTCACGCTCGTAGCGGGCCTGCAGGTCCAGCTGCTGGTCGGGCGAGAGGAACTCGTTGCGGATGTTAGTGCTCCAGTACAGCCAGCCGCCCACGCCGACGAACGCCAGTGCGGCCACGGCGGCTAACACGCCGGTCGGGCCGCGCAGGCGGCGGCCGGCCAGGGCCAGGCGCTGGCGCAGACCCTGGCTGACACCGCGTACCCAGAAGGCCGAGGCCAGGCACATCAACGCGAGCAGGAACAACGCCCAGTAGCCCTGGAAGGCCAGCTGTCCGGCCAGGAAGTGGCCGTAGCCATTCATGTCCGAATAGGGAGCGATCGGCCAGCTGCCGAAGTTGTAGATGTTCTGCGTGTAGTCCAGCAGGCCCAGCACGCCCTGGCCGATCATCACCACGATCAGCAACGCGTAGCCGATGAACTTGTTGTTGGTCAGCACCTGCAGCACCAGCGCCAGGCCCCCCATCAGCACGTACACCACCGAGTCCAGCGCCAGGCTGCGCAGGTACAGCAGCGGCTCCAGATGGGTGTAGCCCTTGGCCAGCTGTACGCCCATCGCGGCCAGCGCACCGGCCGCCTGGAAGCAGACGATCACCGCCAGCAGCGCGGTGAACTTGGCCAGCAGCGGAACCCAGTTCGGCACCGGCATGGCATCGGTGACTTCATTGATGCGTGCGCTGCGCTCCTTCCAGACCAGCTCGCCGGCGAAGAACAGCACGATGATCACCAGCAGCCAGCTGAAGGCGCCCTGCAGGGCCATGATCATCTGCGAGGTGACCGGCCAGATCGAGGTGCCGTACAGCGTCTGCCGGAACAGCGCGCTGGGCAGGAAGTTGGCCAGGCCCAGCACCAGCAGCACGATGAACGGCACGCTGCGCAGTACGCCGCGCGTGTCGAAGCGGACCTGGCGCAGGAACTGCTGCCACGCCGTGCCTGCCGTGAATGCCGGCGCCACGCGCGGAAGCGTCGCACGGCGGGGGCGGACGGCGCTGGCGTCGGCTGCCGGCAACGCGTGCCTGCGGCCCCAGCGGCGGCGCCCGCTGCCACTGCGCTCGGTACGGAACAGCGCGAAGGTGGCGGCGAACAGCACCGCGGTCACGCCCAGCCACAGCGCACGGTTGGCCAGCAGGTAACCGGTCAGCGCGGGAATACCACTGTTGCGCTCGGCGGTGGACCAGTAGCGGATGGTGCGGCCCAGCGCACGCATGCCCAGCGGCTCGCTCAGCACCGCGATCCAGGTGTTGTCGATGTCGCGCAGCAGCGCGGCGCTGGCACCGAACAGCACCAGATAGGCGACCAGGCCGATGTAGACCCACAGGATCGAGCGGGTCACCGCGGCCAGCAGCGACAACAGCGCGGTGCTGAACAGCAGGTTGGGAATGACGATGACCGCGAAGGTCCAGGCAAAGCCCTGCCAGCTGATCGGGCCCATGCGGTCGGGGTCGACCCAGGGCATGAACGGCGCCAGCCACAGGCCGAACGCGATCAGTACATAGACCAGCAGCCCGGCGGCCAGGGCTGCGGCAATGCGCCCGGCCAGGTAATCGCGGCGCTTCACCGGGCTGGCGAAAATCAGCTCGGCCGTGCCCAGTTCAAAATCACGCAGCAGCGCATTGCTGACAAACAATGCAGTGACCAGCATGCCGAGCAGGGTGAAGATGCCCAGCATCTGTGCGATCACCGTCGGCGCGTTGCTGTGCACGTTGCCGGTGCCGCCACCGATCTGTACCGCGTCGCTGGAGGCCGCGGCGAAGGCAAGCAGGGCGAACAGTCCGGCCAGCAGCCACAGCAGCGGAGAACGCAGCTGCTCGCGCAGCTCGAAGCGGAAGAAGTTGAGGATCATGGTGTGCTCCGCTCAGGCTGCCGCGCGGACACGGGCCTGCAGGCGCAGGCGCTGGAAGTACACGTCCTCAAGGTCGGGAGCCACGGCCGCGAAGCCATCGCCGGGGTCGTTGGCGCTGTGTACATGGATCACCGGGCGGCCCCCACCAGACGGGTCGACAGCACCACATAGCGTGCCTCGTGGTCGGCCAGCTCGGAAGGATCGACCTGCTTGCGCCAGACCTGCTGCTGCAGCGCATCGATGGCATCGGCCGGGCGCCCGGTCAGCAGCACCTGGCCTTTGTTCATGATCGCCATGGTCGGGCACAGGTCGGTCACGTCCTCGACGATGTGGGTGGACAGGATCACCGCCACGTTCTCGCCGATCGCCGCCAGCAGGTTGAGGAAGCGGTTGCGCTCTTCCGGGTCGAGACCGGCGGTGGGTTCATCGACGATCACCAGACGCGGGTCGCCGAGCAGCGCCTGGGCGATGCCGAAGCGCTGGCGCATGCCGCCGGAGAAGGTGCCCAGCTTGCGCTTGCGCGCGTCCCACAGGTTCACCTGCTGCAGCAGGCCGTCGACCACTTCGCGGCGCTGCGCGCGCTGGGTCAGGCCCTTGAGCACCGCGAAATGCTCCAGCAGGTCCAGCGCACTGACCTTCGGGTACACGCCGAAATCCTGCGGCAGGTAGCCGAGCCGGCGCCGCACCGCATCCTTGTCGCGCAACACGTCGATCGGTGCTTCACCGGGGATGCTGAGGACGGCCGAGCCGCTGTCGGCCTCCTGCAGGGTGGACAGCGTGCGCATCAGCGAGGATTTGCCGGCGCCGTTCGGCCCGAGCAGGCCGAACATCCCGCGCGGGATGTCCAGGCTGACGTTGTTGAGGGCATGCACGCCGTTGGCGTACGTCTTGGACAGCGAATCGATCTTCAGCATGCGACGTACACCTTTCCATGGGCGTGTCTGCGCGTTATCCGCGCATCGGCGCCGGTGCGCATCCGCCGTTGGTCATGGGGGAGAATCCTGCGGTTGCGCGTTGGGGGCGGCGGCGGCGGTGAGGCCGCCGCCCCGATCGACGCCTCAGTCGGCCGCCACATGCCGTCGCCAGCACAGCAGTGCACCGTCTTCGGCGTCGCTGCGTTGACCGACCACGGTAAAGCCATTGCGACGCAGCACCGCCTGCGAAGCGACGTTGCCCACCGCCGTTTCAGCGCTCAGGCAACGTACGCGCGCATCGTGCCGGGCCCAGTCCACCAGCTCGGCCAGGGCCCGGCCGGCAAGACCACGGCCCTGGTGTACCGGCGCAATGCCATAGCCGATATCGAGCACGCCCTGCTCGGGCGCGCGGGTAATCGAGAACAGGCCGACCGGCATGCCGTCCTCGGTCACCAGCCAGGCGGCGGGCGCGAACACCGGTTCGATATGCCCGGCCAGATCGGCCAGCATCGTCAGCACGGCAGGCGGGGCGATGGCATGCTCCTCGGAACACGGGGACAACAGCAGCTCGCGCAGATCCTGCGCGGAAGTGGGAACCAGCATGGAAACCTCGACAGGTTGAGTGGCCCAAGGCGGGCATGACCGGTACGAGGACGGGCGTGGGCGTCAGTCTCGACGCAGCGTGCCCTTCGCCGCCGTTACCGGTGCGGTATGGGTGTGCTGGCGGAGGACAAAGGCCTTCTCCCGAAGAGGGCGTGCGGTGCCGGGCCGGGCCCGGCGGTTGGGCGCAGCATAGCCGAAGCCGTGGCCTCAGCGCTGCGAGGATTCGCGCACCACCAGCTTCACCGGGATGCTCTGGCTGTCCACCGGCTGCCGGCCGATCAGCGCCAGCAGGCGTTCGACCAGCAGCTGGCCGGCCTGTTTGGTGTCCTGCTGCACCGTGGTCAAGGCCGGTGACACCGAGGCTGCCAGCGGGATGTCGTCGAAACCGGTCACTGCCACGTCGTGCGGCACGCGCAGGCCGGCCTCGCGCAGGGCGCGGATCGCGCCGATCGCGATCAGGTCGCTGGCCGCGCAGATCGCATCGATGGGTTCGCCGCGGGCCAGCAGCAGCTGGCAGGCTTCCTGGCCGGAGGCCTCGGTGGTGATGGCATCGTGCTGCAGCGCCGGTTCGGCGGCCAGACCGTGTTCCTGCAAAGCCGCCACATGGCCGCGGTAACGCTCCTGGAACTCCGGGTAGTGGCTGGAGGCATGGCCGAGGAAGGCGATGCGGCGGCAGCCCTGCTGCAGCAGGTGGGCGGTGATGTCATGCCCGCCCTGGAAATTGTCGCTGCCGATCGACACGCCGGGCTGGCCGGGCAGGGCGGCGCCCCAGCGCACGAAATGCGTGCCCTGTTCGACCAGCCGCTGCAGGCGGTCGCGCGATTGGTGGTAGTCGCCATAGCCGAGCAGGATGATGCCGTCGGCCTTGTTGCTGTCCTCGTAATCGGCCTGCCAGTCGGTGGACAGCTGCTGGAACGAGACCAGCAGGTCCTGCCCGTGCAGGGCGCAGGCACGGGTGATCGAGCCGAGCATCGAATGGAAGAACGGGTTGATCAGCGAGTCGTCGTTGGTCGGGTCTTCGAAGAACAGCAGGGCCAGGGTGCCGGCATTGCGCAGGCGCAGGCTGGAGGCGTTCTTGTCGACCTTGTAGTTCAGCTCGCGGGCGATGCGCAGGATGCGCTCGCGGGTCTCGGCGTTGACCATCGGGCTGCCACGCAGGGCCCGCGACACGGTGGGCTGGGAAACCCCGGCCAGGTGGGCGATGTCCAGGGAGGTGGCTTTGCCTTTGATCGTCATGAGAACGGCTTGGGAACGTGCAGCTATCATGATGCCATGATGCCGGGCGCCCGCCGTCGGCGAGGTCCCGTCTGGATGAACAGAAGGCGTGTTAAAAAATGTGATGAATTTGTCACTTTGACCTGATTTGCACAAAAGCTCATTCAGCAGATGGACAGCTGACATGGCCTGGGCCTAGAGTCCGCGCACCAGGGGACAACAAGGCAGTTGACGTGGGCAGCAACGGATCAGGGATCGATCTGCAGGAGTCGCCGTGCGTGGATGATGGGGGCGCACTTGCCTGTTTTGTCGCGTTGCTGGGATTCCTTGATCGGCCCGCCGATCCTGACCAGCTCCGGCACCAGCTGGGCCATCCCGAAGGACGCATCGCCACCCAGGAGCTGTTGCGCCTGGCCAAGCGCATGGACGTCAAGGCGCGCGTGGTGCAGGCACGGGTCAGCGCCCTGCGCGATCATCCTCTGCCGGCCATCGCCTGTCTGGCCGACGGGCGCTACACCCTGGTGCTCAAGGCCGATGCGGAAAGCGTGCTGTGCTTTGACGCCTCGGCCGAGGGGCGTCCGGTCACGCTGACCCTGGGCGAATTCTCGCAGGACTTCGACGGCCGCCTGCTGCTGATGACCACGCGCGAAAGCGTGACCGGTGCCGCCCGGCGCTTCGACGTCGGCTGGTTCATTCCGGCGCTGGTGAAGTACCGCCGCCTGCTGCGTGATGTGCTGGTGGCTTCGTTCTTCCTGCAGCTGATGGCGCTGATCACGCCGCTGTTCTTCCAGGTGGTGATCGACAAAGTGCTGGTGCACAAAGGCATCACCACGCTGGAGGTGCTGGCGTTGGGCCTGCTGGTGGTTTCGGTGTTCGAAGTGGTGATGGGCGGGCTGCGGACCTACCTGTTCTCGCACACCACCAGCCGCGTCGATGCCGAACTGGGCTCGAAGCTGTTCTCGCACCTGACCCATCTTCCGCTGGCCTACTTCCAGGCGCGGCGGGTGGGTGATTCGGTGGCGCGCGTGCGCGAGTTGGAGACCATCCGCGAGTTCCTCACCTCGTCGGCGCAGACCGTGGTGCTGGACCTGTTCTTCGCCATCGTGTTCCTGGCGGTGATGTGGTTGTACAGCCCGACGCTGCTGCTGATCGTGCTGATCACCCTGCCGCTGTATGCCGTGGTGGTGATGCTGGTGGGCCCGATGCTGCGCCGCCGGCTGGATGAGAAATTCGTGCGCGGTGCCGAGAACCAGTCGTTCCTGGTCGAGGCGGTGACCGGCGTGGAGACGATCAAGGCGCTGGCGGTCGAGCCGCAGGCGCAGAACCGCTGGGACAAGCAGCTGGCAGGCTACATCCAAGCCAGCTTCCGCGCCGGCATGCTGGCCAACTGGGGCTCGCAGGCGGTACAGCTGATCCACAAACTGGCCACGGTGGCGCTGCTGTTCTTCGGCGCGCGGCTGGTGATCGACGGCAAGCTGACCGTCGGCGAGCTGGTGGCGTTCAACATGCTTGCCGGCCAGGTGGCCGGGCCGGTGCTGCGCCTGGCGCAGCTGGCCCAGGACTTCCAGCAGGCGCGCATCGCGGTGGAGCGGCTGGGGGACATCCTCAATTCCCCTACCGAACCGGCCAGCTCGCCATCACGGGCCAGCCTTCCGGATGTCGAAGGCCGCATCGCGCTGGAACATGTGTCGTTCCGCTACCGGCCCGAAGGGCAGGAAGTGTTGTCCGGGGTCAATCTGGATATTGCCCCGGGCGAGATCCTTGGCGTGGTCGGGCCCTCGGGATCGGGCAAGTCGACCCTGACCAAGCTGATCCAGCGCCTGCACACGCCGGAACGGGGGCGGGTGCTGGTCGATGGCGTGGACCTGTCGATGGTCGACCCGGCCTGGCTGCGCCGCCAGGTGGGAGTGGTGCTACAGGAAAACCTGCTGTTCAACCGCAGCGTGCGCGAGAACATCGCGATGGCCGACCCGGCGATGCCGATGAGCCGTGTGGTGGAAGTGGCCAAGCTGGCCGGCGCGCACGATTTCATCCTGGAGCTGCCCGAGGCCTACGACACCCGCATTGACGAGCGTGGCGGCAATCTTTCCGGCGGCCAACGGCAGCGCCTGGCCATCGCGCGTGCGCTGGCGATCGATCCGAAGATCCTGATCTTCGACGAGGCCACCTCGGCGCTGGATGCCGAAAGCGAAGAAGTCATCCAGGACAACCTCAAGCGCATGTCCGCCGGTCGCACCGTGATCATCATCGCGCACCGCTTGTCAGCCGTACGCCAGGCCAACCGCATCGTCACCCTCGAACGCGGCCGGATCACCGAGACCGGCACCCACGAGGATCTGCTGCGCGCCGGTGGCCGCTACTCACTGCTCTACACCAAACAGATGGGCCTGCCCGCTGTGGCGGTTCCCCTGAACTGACCCCCGCGCGCCCAGCCAAGGACAGCACGCATGTTGAAAGGACTGAGGCATCACCTGGGCATCCTGCGCGAGAGCCTGCGTGCAGAGCGTGCGCAGCCGGACCTGCGCAGCTCGGCCGCACCGGACTTCCTGCCTGCCGCGCTGGAGGTTCTGGAAAAGCCACCGAACCCGATCGGGCGCACCGTGCTCTGGCTGCTGATCGCCTTCCTGGCCATCGCGCTGGTGTGGGCGTGCCTGGGCCGCCTGGACATGGTGGCGGTGGCCGAAGGCAAGGTGATTCCGCGTGGCAACGTGAAGGTGATCCAGGCCGCGGACCAGGGCGTGGTCCGGGCGATCCACGTGGTGGAAGGACAGCCGGTGAAGGCGGGGACGCCGCTGCTGGAACTGGACCCGACGGTCAGCCATGCCGAAGTCGAACAGGCGCGCCAGGCGCTGCTGACCGCGCAGATCGACGTGGCACGTGCCCAGGCCGTGGTGGACCACGTTGCCGGCCGCGCCGGCCGCTTCGTCGCCCCGCAGGGAACGCCTGACAGCATCGTGGCCATCCAGCAGGCACTGGTGGCCGCCAAGCAGCGCGAGTTCGATTCCACCGTAGGCGGCCTGCAGCAGGAGCGCAGCCAGCGCGACGGCGAGCACGGCATGATCCTGGCCGAGATCGCCAAGCTGGAAGAACAGCTGCCGTTGGCCACCGACCAGCTGAACAAGCTGGAGGAACTGAGCCGCGACAACTACGTGCCGCGGCTGCAGGTGGCAGAAGTGAAGGAGCGGGTGGTCGGCATGCGCCAGGACCTGGCGATCCGCCGCGAGGAACAGCGCAAGGCCGCCGCTGCGCAACAGGCCGCCAGCCAGCAGATGAGCAAGAGCCGCAGCGAGTTCGCCCGCGAAGCGCTGGATGCATTGACCGAGGCCGAAGCGGCGCGCGTGCTGCGCGCCGAAGAACTGAAGAAGGCCCATGACAAGGCCGGGCACACGGTGCTGCGCGCGCCGGTAACCGGCGTGGTGCAGCAGCTGCAGGTGCACACCATCGGCGGTGTGGTGAAGCCGGCCGACCCGCTGATGGTGCTGGTGCCGCACGACGGCGAACTGGTGGTCGACGCCATGCTGCCCAACCGCGATGCCGGCTTCGTCCGCGACGGGCAGCCGGTGGAGGTGAAGCTGGAGGCCTATCCGTTCACCCGCTACGGCGTGGTGGATGGGGTGGTCGAAACGGTGGGCCGCGATGCCGTGCAGACCGAGAAGGAAGGGTTGCGCTATCCGGCGCGCGTGCGCCTGCTGCAGCCCTGGATCGAAGTGGATGGCCGGCGCCGTGCGCTGGCGCCGGGCTTGGCCGCCACGGCGGAAATCAAGACCGGTGATCGACGGATCATCGAGTACCTGCTGTCGCCGCTGTCGCGGCGCGTGCAGGAAGCGGGGAGGAGCGATGAGCCGGCGTAGACCTCAGCCCTGAGTCCAACCACGTTTCTGCCAACCGGCAACGTGCCGAAATTGTTGTTCAACCCAATGGAGTGGAGAACTGACATGAGCGGTCGCACCATCACCCAGGTTCCGAAGCGGTCCATCACCACGATCGTCAGAAGGATGAAGACCGCCAGCGCGAGCGCCTCGATTGGCGACAACGCAGCGCTGATGGCGTCCATTGCCGAGCTCATGCAGTTTGACGAGATGTCGATCCGTGTCGCGCTCGATGGCACCGGCTGGTCGGTGATCTCAGCCTCCGCCGAAGAGAAGAGCGGTTACTTCGGGATGGCGCTCTATCACGACGCGAGCAACTCCTTCATTGTGGCCAACCGGCCAACACAGGCCAACCCGGTGGATTGGCGCGACATCATTACCGATGCTCTGGCCACGCTGAGGATTCCAACGCAGCAGCAGTTGGACGCCATCACATTCGGTCGACAGGCGCTGGCCGATGCCAAGGGGATCGGGCTGAACTTCGGCGATCTGTACTTCCCGGGCTTCTCGTTGGGAACCGCGCTCGCGCAGACGCAGATGATGGATCTGTACCTGACCCGCGACAACCTGCCGGTGGGCTTCGATATCAACCGGATGAGTGGCATTGGCAAAGGTTCAGCCGGCTTTGGCGTGGGCAATCCGTCCGACAGCCTTGGCATGATCATGGCGATGGTGCACGGCCAGGGAGTGAATACCGCGGCTGCGCAGGCATTCATCCAGAATCACTACACGCACTACGTGCGCCAATCGGACTTCGTGCCGGGTGGTGCGTGGACCGCCGGTGGACGGCTGGGCAATGTGGTGGTGCTGCCGGACCTGTACGTGCTGACCGAGAGTGGGAAGTATGTGATGGTGACAGGCGTGGGTGCCCACAATGGCCCCGCCTATACCCTGTCAATCGAGGCCTACAAGGAACATCAGGTCACCGCACAGGACTACATTGCGGTCATCCGCACCGACGGCACGCTCGCATTCCTGCCCAAGGCGGACAAGGAGCTCATCCTGCCATCGGCTGACTTCATCGGGCAGAGCCAGAGCTATCTGCCCACCGGCTACATCCTGACCATCGCCGAACCGCAGGGCGATGGCGTGAGGATCGTCGGCGAGACGATCAATGGCGACGTCATCGAGATCGTCCGCACCGATCTTGATGGTGACGGGGATTACGACCGCATCGAGCGCGTGCTGCAGGAGAAGACCAGCGGCAGTCGCAACTTCGGCAACAATCGCTTCCTGATCTCCGGCGGCGATGTCAGCGACGAGGACGACTATGTCCAGACCGCGCAGGTGAGGATCGACAGCAACGGAGATGGAAAAGTCGACCAGATCGACAACGTCACCACCCGCGGCAACATCCGCATCGAGGTCAATACCGTCATCGCTGCGGATGGCACGGTGACCACCACCGACGATGTGCTGTATCTGGGGGTGAACATCGGTTCAATCGGTTCAAGCTTCGGCAGCTCGCTCAGTTCGGTACTGTTCGACGACGCCCTGGTCAGCAGCATCGGTTCAATCGTGTTTTCCGCACTGGGCGAGAATCTGGCCGAAGCGCTGGCGCAGCTGAGGGTGACCGAATCGGCGTTCCAGGCATTCGATGCCGCGTTCCAGGATATCGAACTGGATCTGGGCGCCAACGCCACCGGCGTGGTTTCGTCCTATCTGGCCGGTGAGCTCATCCATGCCCTCGGCCTGGAGGGCACGGTGGTTGGCGAGCTGGGCCAGTCTGCGGCGGCGCAGGCGCTGGG
The DNA here is from genome assembly GCF_056172695.1 of Stenotrophomonas sp. GSD10. NCBI lineage: Bacteria > Pseudomonadati > Pseudomonadota > Gammaproteobacteria > Lysobacterales > Lysobacteraceae > Stenotrophomonas > Stenotrophomonas sp. GSD10. Next base: position 775,451 of record NZ_JAOCMC010000002.1, read on the forward strand.
GATGATCATCCAGAACATTTCCAACGGCGTACCGGCGCTGAGCAACATCAACCTGGGCAGCTTCAACATCAGCACGGTGGTGGCCACCTGGCTGGGCACCAAGCTGGCCTCCAAGCTGGTGGAGTTCGATACCATCGCAGGGCAGATCGGCGCGTCGCTGGGGGCGTCCATCGGTGCCATGATTGGCGCCGCCAGCGCGGGCTCCAGTGCGGCGATGGGGATGCGGTTCGGGTCCATGGCCGGGCCGGTCGGCGCGGTCATCGGTGCGTTCGTCGGCTACATTTTCGGCGGCGTGATCGGATCGATGTTCGGGGGCAAACCGCGTTCCGGCGCCGAGGTGACCTGGGACCAGGCCTCGGGCAAGTTCGCCATCAGCGGCGTCTGGCAGCGCTCGGGTGCCACCCCGATGGCGGCCATCAGTTTCGCGCAGACAGTCAGCGGAACGCTGAACAACGTACTGGAACTGGCAGGTTCACGCCTGATCGATCCCGCGTCCGTGGTGGCCGGTGGATACGGAACCCACGGCAAGGATTTCGTCTATCGGCGCAACGGGACGGTGGTCTTCAAGACGCGCGATGCCGCCGAGGTGATCGGCTACGGCTCCCTGGCGGCACTGCGTTCGCTGGTGCCGCAGATGGCAGGCGGTGACATCTACATCAAACGGGCCTTGTCCAACGGCCTGGCGACCACCCGTCCACAGGACTTCGATTCAACGCAGCTGGTGGGCGATCTGTCCGTGGCCCTGGACTATGGCCGCTACATGGCCGATCCCAGCGTGGTCAACGCCCTGCTGTCGACCGGATCGGCGGATGGTTTCGCCGCAGGCTGGGCCATTACCTTCGCACGTGCCCGCGAGCTGGGACTGCACCGGCGCGCCGCCAGCGACTGGACGGGCGGTTTCTCGGTGCTGATGGATGAGATCCTCGATGGCACCGTGGACGGCATCGGTATCGGGCCGGCCAATCTCTACATGGCACTCGACGGCAAGGAGCGCACGTTCACGGTGATGGCCGGTGATGAGCGCGCCGGAACGATACGCGACAGCATCGAAACCTCGATGAAGGATGAGATCGCCGGCAGCAGCGGGGCGGACCAGATCTCGCTGGAAGGCAATGTGCTGGCCGCTTCGGCAGCGCTCAAGGTCAACGGCGCGGCGATGAATGGCAGCCACAAGGTGGACGTGGCCGCGATCATCGATGCAGGCGACGGCGACGATATCGTCCGCGGCGGCGATCTTGGCAATGATCTGCTCGGCGGGTCCGGCAATGACACGCTGGTCGGCGGGCGCCTGGATGACTGGCTGCTTGGGCAGGACGGTGACGACGTCCTGTTCGCCGGCGCGGTTTCCAACACCACTTTTGCGGCCGGCGATGCCGCAGCGGAGGCCGCGGCGATCGCCGTCAACGGCGGCAACGGCAATCTGCTGCGCGGCGGCGCAGGCAACGATCGCCTCTATGGTGGCCGTGGCGCGGACTGGCTTGAAGGCGGTGCCGGCGTCGACCGGATCCTGGGCGGCGACGGTGCCGACATCATCAGCGGTGGTGCCGGTGACGACCGCTTCGGAAATGGCGCCGCGCTGTTCGGCGGCGGTGGCTCGGACCAGTACCTGTTCGGATTCGGCGATGGCCGCGATGTGATCTTCGACGAGGCGGACGGCGCGTCGGTGGCCAACAAGGGCGGTGACTCGCTGGCCTGGCGCATCCGCCAGATGGAGCAGGGGCTGCTGGCACGTGGCTGGGCAGGCGGTGGCGACTACCTTGCCGACGGCACGGTCCGTGGCGGCGAGGATGCGATCGTGTTCAGCGCCGGTGTTGCGTTCGAGAACCTGCGCATGCGCAGGGACGGCAACAACCTGGTGATCTCGCTGGTGTTCATCGATTCGGCCGGCCGTGCCAAGACCACCAGCGACGAGCTGGTGATCAGCGACTGGTTCGAGACGACCCACCGGGTGGAGTGGCTGCGGTTTGCCAATGGTGAGGAGGTCCGCATTGGTGACATGACGTCCTACATCATCGGCAGCGCCGGATCGGACGTCATCCTCGGTACCTATGGCGCCGACTTCATCTATGGCGGTGACGGCAATGACGAGATCCGTGGGCTGGCCGGCAATGACTTCGGCATTGGCGGGGCCGGCGACGATTTCGTTGCCGGCGACGGCGACCAGGACTGGGTGATGGGCGGCTCCGGCAACGACCAGGTGCTCGGTGGCGACGGCAACGACACCGTGTTCGGCGATGGTGGCAACGACCGTGTATATGGTGGTTCCGGCTCGGATCTGGTCGTCGGTGGACGCGGCAACGACGAGGTCGTGGGCGGCGAAGGCGATGATGTGTTCCGTTATCAGCGTGGCGATGGCGAAGACGTTCTTCTTGATGACTACGTCGACAACTGGGATCTGGTGTGGGAGAAGGGCAGCTACGTCAACGGCTACGTGCGCAACGCCGATGGCACGGTCAGCAAGGACGGCGTGGTGTACTTCGATGGCGCCAGCTGGATCAGCCACAACGACTGGAACGACGAGGCACAGGTACTGCGCCGCCACATGGGCGCCCTGGATGGCGTGATCGCGCGCAACGCCGGCGTTGATTCACTGGAGTTCGGTGCGGGCATCGACGTCCAGGACATCCTGCTGCAGCAGATCGACAACGATCTGCGCCTGACCGTGGGCCGTGATGGCGACGCGGGCCGTCTGTCGCAGTCCACAGACACGCTGACGATCAAGGACTGGTACGCGCTGGGCGGCTCCATCGAGAACATGGTGTTCGCCGCCACCGGTCGCCTGGGCGTTGCCGCGATGACGCTGCTGGGCGGCAGTGATGGCAACGACACCATCAATGGAACGTCCGGCAAGGACTGGCTGACCGGCAACGGTGGTGACGATGTCATCGACGGCGGTGCTGGCGATGATCTGCTCAACGGCAATGAAGGATCGGACCTGCTGAAGGGCGGTGCCGGTGCGGACATCCTCTACGGCGGGAGCGGCGACGACACGCTGGAAGGGGGCAGCGACGCCGATCTGCTGTTTGGCGGGTTGGGCACCGACATCGCATCCTATGCCGGCAGCAGCGCGGTCGTTGCCTATCTTGGCAACACCGTCGGCAATACCAGCCATGCCAAGGGCGATGTGTATGAGGGCATCGAGGGCCTTGCCGGCGGAAGCGGTGCCGACCGCCTGGGCGGTGATGCCTCCGACAACATCCTGCGCGGTGGCGGCGGCAACGATCTGCTGCGTGGTGGAGCGGGCGACGACGTGTATGAGTACAACGTCGGCGACGGTGACGACCAGATCATGGACGCGGCGTTCGATCTGGAGGAAGTGGTGGGCGCGGACGGCCAGGTATCCGGCGCGTACCTGGCATCGTGGGATTATCTGGGCGAGAGCGCGGGGCGGCATGCGTACCGGCTGACCCTGACCAACCGCCTCAGCGGAGAGGTGGCCTACCGCAGTTTCGATCAGGTCGATTTCCTGTTCTCGCAGCAGCAGGCCACGATCCCGCCGGCTTCGGCCTGGAACTACGGGGTGGGGCGCCTGCAGGGAACGACCTGGCGCAACACCGCCAACGGCATGCAGCTGCTGCGTGAGGCGCCGCGCCAGGACGCGTCGGGCGACGACCTGTTGTCGTTCGGAAAGGGCATCAGCCTGTCCAATCTGCGCCTGCGCATTGTCGGCGGCGAGAACCAGTTGGACGTGGTCGCGGCCCAGAATGGATCGGTGAAGATCGGCAGTGACGGCAACCCGCAGATCAGTGTGGAGCGCATGCAGCTCAACGATGGCCTCACCGTTGAACTGCGCAATCTCCGCCAGCTCGCGCAGGGGGCACGGCCGATGACGATCTGATCCTGGGCGGTACAGCGGCCGACGTCATCAACGGAGGGGCGGGTGAGGATGTCCTTTCCGGCAGCGACGGCAACGACACGCTGAGCGGTGGCGATGGCGATGACACGCTGGAGGGCGGTGCTGGCGCGGACGTGCTGGACGGCGGCAGTGACCGTGTGAGCCTGGGGCAGGCGATCCAGCCTGGGCAGGCCTACGGAGACACGATCCGCTACGCCTCATCCAGCGCGGCGCTGGTTGCCGATCTCGCCACCGGTTCGTTGTTCGGCGGGCACGCCACCGGTGACAGCATCGTGCTGAATGGGGGTGTCAGCTCGGTCGAGAACGTGGTGGGAACCGCTGACTTTGGTGACACGATCAGTGGCGACGCGCGTGCCAACCGGCTGCTCGGGTTGGGCGGCAACGACTGGCTGGACGGCCGGGCGGGCGACGACGTGCTCGTTGGCGGAGACGGCAACGATACGCTGATGGGAGGCGACGGCGACGATGCGCTGTCCGGCGATGACGGTGATGATCGTCTGGATGGCGGTGCCGGCAAGGACATACTGGCCGGTGGCACCGGCGCCGATGAGCTGTATGGCGGCCTGGGCAACGATCAGATCAGCGGTGACGCGGGCGACGACAAGGCCTGGGGCGGAGACGGTGACGACACGCTGGGCGGGCAGGAGGGCGCGGATCAGTTGTACGGCGAGGCCGGCGATGATGCCCTGTCCGGCGGCGCAGGCGACGACCTGCTGGAAGGCGGAGACGGCAACGACACGTTGTCCGGCGACGGTGGTGACGACCTGATGCGCGGTGGTGCGGGCGACGACACCTATGTTGTCGCCGGTCATGACGGAGCGGATCGGATCGAGGATTCGCTCGGTCGCAACCGGCTGGTGTTGCAGGACGCCGGTCCGGAATCGGTCTGGTTGCAGCGCAGTGGCGACGACCTGGTGGTGAGCGTGCTGGGCGGTGGATCGAGCGTTACGATCGCCGGCTACTACACCGGGGCAGGACGCCTGCGGGAGATCGCAACAGCGGCCGGCTCGCTGTTCCTGGCCCATGCCGAACCGCTGATCCAGGCCATGGCGCAGCTCTCCACGGAGGTGCCGGCCGTCCTGCCGGCCGCCATTGCGGCGCAGCTGACGCGCTACTGGCATCCCACCGGCAAGGCCGGCCCGCAGCTGGCCAACCAGTCGCTGTCGACTGACGAAGACGTGGCACTGGTGGGCAACGTCAATGCAGTCGACCATGACGACAACATCTCCGGCTACGCCGTGCTGCAGGGGCCGACGATGGGCAGCGTTGCGCTCGACGCGGCCACCGGTGCCTGGGTCTACACCCCCGCAGCCGATCGCCACGGCACCGACCGCTTCGTGGTCAGGGTCACCGATGCCGACGGCAATACCGCCGACCAGGTGGTGGATCTGGTGGTGCGCTCGGTCAACGACGTGCCCAGTGACATCCTCGCCCCGGGTCCGCTGGCGGTGGACGAGAACGCCGCCAACAACCTGTCGCTGGGCCGTTTCGGCCATGTCGACCGGGACGGCGCAGAGGATACGGCCACCTTCACCCTGATCAATGACGGCGGTGGCCGTTTCAAGATGGCGGCCGATGGCACGCTCAGCGTCCGCGATGGCAGCAAGCTGGACTATGAGACCGGCAGCGCACACACCATCCGCGTACGCGTGACCGACGGCGCCGGCGCGTGGTTCGAAAAGGACTTCACGATCGACGTGCGCAACATCAACGAAGCACCGTTCACGCCGACCCGCCCGCCGAACACCGCACCGGTTCTGGCCGGCGAGAAGACCGGGGCCGGCACGGTGGTGGGCACCTTCGTGATCGGCGATCCCGACACCACCACGCCGACTCTGCAGCTGGTGACCAACCCGGGCGGCCTGTTGGAGGTGGTGGGCAACCAGGTGCGCGTGCGTTCGGGCGTTGCGATCGACTTCGAGGCGTTGGCCACAGCGCAGGGCGCGACCCTGGTCGACCTGGATGGCGATGGCATCAAGGAAGTGCTGCTGACCGCCAGTGTCAGGGCATTCGACGGCGAGCTGGCCTCGGCCGGGACCCTCAGCTTCACCTATGCCATCGAAGACGAAAACGAAGCACCGACCGCGGTGGCATTCGCGGCCACAACCACCAGCTTCAACGAAACCGATCGGGTGGCCACCGGCACAGCGCTGCCCGCGATCCTGCTGGGCACGCTGTCGGCCACCGATCCGGACACCGTGGCGGGCAGCGACTTCGCCACCATGGCCTACAGCGTTTCGGACAGCCGTTTCGAGATCGTCAACGGCAACCAGCTGCGCCTGAAGGCGGGCGCGATCGTCGACTATGAAGCGGGAAGCACGGTGACGGTGACCGTCACGGCAACCGATCGTGGCGGCGCCGGATTGAGCGTCAGCAAGCAGCTGGTGTTCACGGTCGTCAACCGCGATGACTATCTGTATGGCACTGCAGCCGGCGAAACACTGGTCGGCCAGGCCAACCGCGACGTGATCCAGGGGTTGGGCGGCAACGACACCATCAACGGTGGCGGTGGCAATGACGATCTGTATGGTGGCGATGGCGATGACACCCTGCGCGGTGACGCCGGCGACGACAAACTGTGGGGCGAGCTCGGTCGCGATACCCTGTACGGTGGCGCGGGCATCGACGAACTGCGTGGCGGTGACGGCGATGACAACCTGTATGGCGAAGACGGCGATGACCGTCTGTATGGCGATGCCGGCAACGACATTCTCGATGGCGGTGCCGGCAACGATCTGCTGGAAGGTGGCATCGGCAATGACACGCTGAAGGGCGGCCTCGGCAACGACATCCTGCGCGGTGGCGATGGCGACGACCTTCTTGAGGGTGGTGCCGGTGCTGACACACTCTCCGGTGGGTCCGGTGTCGATACGCTGACCTATGCTTCGGCAACGGCCGGCGTGGTGCTGAACCTGGCGACGGGAACCCATGGCGGCGCAGCGGCCGGTGACGTGCTTGAGGATGCATTCGAGCGGATCATCGGCAGTGCATTCAACGACACCATCACCGGTAGCGCGGGTGATGACTACATCGAGGGCGGTGCCGGCAATGACACGCTCTACGGTGGGGCCGGCAATGACACGCTCTATGGTGGTGACGGTGATGATCTGCTGGATGCGCAGGCCGGCAACGATACGCTGTATGGCGGCGCCGGCAGCGACATCCTGATCGGTGGTGATGACAGTGACGTCTATCTGATCGATCGCGATTCGGGTGCGGATGAGATCCGCAATTACGATTCCAGTGGCGACGACATCGACGTCATCGGCTACCGCGACATCAGTCGGAATGATCTGTGGTTCAGCCGCACCGGCGATGATCTGGTGATCTCGGTGATCGGTACCAGCGTGGTGACCACGATCAAGGGCTGGTACACCACGACCAGCGCCAATGATCGCGCCAACTACAAGATCGATTTCATCCTGGCCGGCGAGCATGCCAGCAGTACCATCAATGCTGAGGCGCTGGTCACGCTGATGGCCGGCCGGACCAAGCCCGCCACCGTAGCCGCTTACCAGGCCCTGCATGCTGACGCGTCCTTCGAGAACCAATGGCGGCACCACTGGGATGGCAACGGTCTGCCCTCGGTCAGCGTCGTGGCGGACCAGTCGATCAACGAAGATGGACAGGTTGCCGTGCAGTTCACCGTGGGCGATGACCTGACCCCCGCATCCGGTGTAACCGTACAGGCGTTCGTACTGGACGCTACCGACCTCAGTTCCACTGTGGCCTGGATGAACGCGCCGACCATCACTGCCGGTGCCAACGGCGAGCGGACGGTGACCCTGGTGCCGAAGGGCAATGCCAGCGGACGGGTAGCGATCAAGCTGGTCGCCACCGATGCGGGTGGCCTAGTGACCGAGCGGGTGTTCTTCCTCGACGTGAAACCGGTGGTCGATGCGCCGGTGATCAGCCGCGCGGTGCAGGTCGGTACGACCCTCGATGGTGGCACGCTGGCCCTGGATGTGCAGGCTGCGTTGTCCGATACCGATGGTTCGGAGACCCTGGAGATCCGCATCTCCAACCTTCCGACCGGGCTGACCCTGAACAAGGGAACGAACCTGGGCAACGGCGTGTGGTCGCTGACGCCGGCGCAGCTGGCCGGCCTGGCGCTGGTCGGCCCGGCCACGTGGTCGGCCGACCTGACCGGCACTGCGGCGCTGACCGTGACCGCCATCGCCAAGGAGACCGCCACCGGCCTGACCAGCAGCAAGACGCAGACCCTGTCGGTCACCATCAACGCGCGTCCGACCGACATCACGGTCGACCGCGCGTTGAGCACGGTCGAATCCACGGCGGATGCGCCGGTGGCCAATGGTACGGTGCTGGGCAACTTCGCCCGCGTCGACGCGGACAACGATGGCTTCACCTTCAGCCTGACCGACAATGCCGGTGGCCGCTTTGCGATTTCCGCGGCGGGCGTGCTGACGGTGGCCAATGCCAGCCTGCTCGACTACGAGACCAACACGTCGCATCAGATCGTGGTGCGCGTGACCGACGCCGGTGGCCTCACCCGCGACAAGACCTTCACCGTGGCGGTGACCAACGTCGATGAAGCCCCGGCAATACCGACCGTGTCCAGCCAGCCGGTGGCCATCGCTGCCGAAAATGCCGCGTTGGGCGGCGTGGTGATTGCCAACCTGTCCTCCAGCGGCGGCAATGGCAGCTACAGCTATGTGCTGGAGGGAGACTCGCGCGGCTGGTTCACCCTGGTCGGCAACCAGCTCAAGTTCCGCGATGGCCTGGTGCTGGACTTCGAGGCGCTGAAGGCCGCCGGCATGACCCTGAGCGATGCCGACAGCGACGGCCGACAGGAGGTGGTGTACTCGGTGTCGGTGAAGGCCGTATCAGGTGGGTTGACCTCGGCCGGTGCGCGCACCATCACCGTGCGCCTGGAGGACGTCAACGACGCGCCTCATGGCATCACTGCCGACCGTACGCTCAGCATCGCCGAGAACTCGGGCAACGGTACCGAGGTCGGCAAGTTCAGTGGCCAGGACCAGGATGCGACCGACGGCCTGACCTTCACCCTGGTCAACAATGCCGGCGGCCGCTTTGCCATCACCGCGGCCGGTGTGCTGAGCGTCGCCAATGGCGGGCTGCTGGATTACGAGGCCGCCACGTCGCATGCAATCACGGTGCGGGTGACCGACAGCCACGGCGCGACCCGCGACCAGGTGTTCCAGGTCGGGGTGTCCAACGTCAACGAGGCACCGCGCACGCCGGATGTCGTGCAGCACGTGGCGCTCACCGCCGAGAACACCGGCGTGTCGGGGCAGGTGGTGGCGACCTTGTCTTCGTCCGATCCGGACGGAACCGCGCCCTCGTACCAGATCATCAACGACCCGTTTGCCTGGTTCGTGATCTCCGGCAACCAGCTCAAGTACAACGTGAACAGCTTCGATTTCGAGGCCGTGGCGCCTTACCTGCAGCTGATCGACGGCGATGGCGACGGCCAGCTGGAGGCGTACTACAACGTCACGGTGCGTGCGACAGACGGCGCGCTGGTGTCGGGCAACCGCGAGATCACGGTGCGTATCGAGGACGTCAACGAGGCGCCCACGACCTGGGGCCAGAGCGTGACGCTGGCCGAATCGGCACCGGGCGCTGGGCAGACCGTCTTCCAGTTCACCAACTGGTCCGACCCGGACAGCCAGTGGTACAACCGCGACCATCGTTTCGCCATCACCGGCGGTGCCAGCAACCTGTTCGGCATCAATGCCACCACCGGCCAGATCGCGCTGCACGGGCAGCTGGACTTTGAAAGCGCGCAGAGCCACCAGATCCAGGTGACGGTGACCGACCGCGCCGGCGCGTCCAGCAGCACCTGGGTGACGATCAACGTACAGAACGTCAATGAGAAACCAACGCTGGTCTACACGCAGGACAGCAACTTCGTCTACGTGCTATGGGGGAATGACCAGGAAGATTTCTACAGCAGCGTGGTGATCACCAGTGCGGTGGAGATTCTCAGTGTGACCCAGCAGTACTGGGATACGTACACCAACGAGACGTTCTACTACGACTATGGAACGACCACGCGTGCAATCTCCGGCGACGGGTTCCTCACCGGCTATTACTACAACGGCACGATTGCCACCCGTATCGCCAACCGCGGCAACCGGCGCCAGGTCAATGAAGGCAATTGGGGCGACCCGCGCGGTAGCGGTGCGGGCTATTACCAGGAGACCTACTACGACACCTGGTACGAGATCGTCGTCCAGTCGGTGGACAGTGCCGGCCTGTGGAGCGACCCGGTCAAGTTCGTCGTCAACGAGTTCGGCGCTCGCCTCGGCCCTGTGGTTCTCGATCTGGACGGCGACGGCGTGGAAACCGTGGGTTGGGCCCAGAGCGCCACGCGCTTCGACATGGACGGTGATGGCGTGCGCGACCTGACCGGCTGGGTCGGGCCGCATGACGGCCTGCTGGTGCTTGACCGCAACCGCAACGGCACGATCGATTCCGGCGCCGAGATCTCCTTCACGATGGATCGGGAAGGGGCGCGTTCCGACCTTGAGGGCCTGGCGGCGTACGACAGCAACGGCGACCGGCGCCTGGATGCCGGCGATGCGCGCTTCGGCGAGTTCCAGGTCTGGCGGGATGCCAACCGTGATGGCATCAGCCAGACCGGTGAGCTGCTGACGTTGCAGCAGGCCGGCGTGGCATCGATCAATCTCGACGCGCAGCGCACCGGGCAGACGCCGGGCACCTCGCCGGACAACACCACCTACGCCAACGGCCAGTACACCCGCACCGATGGCAGCCAGGCGGCCCTGTCGGACATGTTCTTCGCCTTTGGCGAGCGCGAAGAAGATGTTGATGGCGATGGGCTGGATCTGGATGCCGGCGCGGGCCGGAACGGGCGCGACCAGGGCAGTGGTGACGCTGCCTCCGGACGGGTGAAGCGCCGCGGCGGTGATCCGCGTGTTGCCATGGCCGGCGACCCGCCGGTGCCGACTGCGGCGCCGGCAGGGGTCGGTGCGGGCGACCGCTTTGCCGCCCAAGCGCCCACCGCAGCCGAACGCCTGCAGGCCGCACCGCGTTCCGGCGAACGCCCAGCCATCGAGGAGGACATTCCTTCCGGCCCGGCGGCACAACGCTCGGCGTTGCATGACAATCTGGCGCTGGCACAGAAGAAGCGGTTCCAGATGATCGAAGCGATGTCCACCTTCGACGCCCAGCCCTACGCACAGGGCATCAGCACGGCCGCACGCGATCCGGCTGCCCTGGAACTGTTGACCGCCATTCCCGACTACAGGATCTCGCAAGCATGATGACGTCCACGACCCCTTCTTCGGCCCCGGCCGAAGGCGCCCCGCGCACCGTTGCCGAAGCCCTGGGCCAGATCGTCTGGCTGCTGTCGCAGTCGCCGCTGCACCGGGAGATGCCGCTCAAAGACCTGGAATGGTCGTTCATGCCGCCGATACTGAAGGAGCAGTTCCGGGTGTTCCGCTTTGGCACCCTGCCACCGTTGCCGGGCCTGGACGAAGCCAGCCCGGTGTTTGCCGGGCTCACCCGGCAGGCACTGGAGCAGCTGCCGCTGGGAGTGGCGATCTGGGCCAACCTGTCCGAGGACGCCGAGCGCAAGCTGGAGCAGGGACAGCGGCTGGAACTGGAGGAGTGGAACAGTGGCGACCGCCTGTGGCTGGTCGAGTTCATCACCCCGTTTGCGCAGCCCGGCAACGGCCTGGCCGAAGCCATGCTGGGTGACCTGCTGACCGGCCCGTTTGCCGGGCGCAGCGTGTCCATGCATCGCACCGACCCGGTGACCGGGCGCCGTGACAGGGTCACGCTCGGAGGCGTGCCGTCGCAGGCGGCCTGATCCGGTGGCGGCCGGAGCGCCCTCCCGCCACCCGGGCGGAGGGCGTGGCCGGCACCACGGCGCTCGGTGCGGCCGGGGCGGGGTGGTAGAATGCGCCTTTTCTGGCAGTGCCCACCATGGGCGGCCGGGTTTCGGCAACTCCGGCTGTGTGCTATCACAGGCACCGGCCCCCGGACAATGGAATCACTTACCTATGGCGCGCGGCATCAACAAGGTCATCCTGGTCGGCAACCTCGGCAACGACCCGGACGTGAAGTACACCCAGAGCGGCATGGCGATCACCCGCATCAGCCTGGCCACCACCAGCGTCCGCAAGGACAAGGATGGCAACCAGCAGGAACGCACCGAATGGCACCGCGTGGTGTTCTTCGGCAAGCTCGGCGAGATTGCCGGCGAGTACCTGCGCAAGGGCAGCTCGGTCTACGTCGAAGGCAGCCTGCGTTACGACAAGTACACCGGCCAGGACGGCGTGGAGAAGTACTCCACCGATATCGTTGCCGATGAAATGCAGATGCTGGGCGGCCGCGGCGAAGGCGGCGGTGGTGGCGGTGGCGGCAATTACGGCGGCGATCGCCCGCAGCGCCAGCAGGCCCCGCGCCAGGAGTACGGCGGTGGCGGCCAGCGTGGTGGCCAGGGCGGCGGCTATGGCAACCAGGGCGGCAACCAGGGCGGTGGCTACGGCAACCAGGGCGGCAACCAGCGCCCGCAGCCGCAGCAGGCGCCGCCGATGGATGACTTCGCTGACGACGATATTCCGTTCTGATCGAACGCGCGTCTGCAGCAGAAAGGAAAGCCCCGCACATGCGGGGCTTTTCTTTTTCCGCGATGTCATCGCAGTGGTGCCCCGCAGCATCGATTTTCGTGCACTGCGACTTGCAAACAGACAATTTCCTCCCCTATGGTGCAATCGATTGCATTGCGGCAGATCCTCAGCGTTTGATGCCGGTTGGGAGGCCGGAAGGTGGATGTCCATCCCTACGATCAAGCCCAGCCCGTCCCCCGGGCTTACGCGACGTGATGCGCTGCGTCTCGCGGTGGCCGGCAGCATCGGCCTGGGGGCGACGGGCGCGCTGCCCGCATTCGCCGCCGATGCACCGCTGAAGGGCCACCTGAAGCACTCCGTGGCCCGCTGGACCTTCCCGCAGCTGTCGGTGGCCCAGCTCTGCCAGACGGTGAAGCGCATCGGCTTCGCCGCCATCGATCTGGTCGGCCCCGAAGACTGGCCCACGCTGAAAGCCCATGGCGTGTACAGCTCGATGTGCAATGGCGCGGAGCTGGGCCTGACCAAGGGTTTCGCCGGCCGCCAGTTCCACGATGAACTGGTGGAGCGCTACACGCGGCATATCGACCTGGTGGCCGATGCAGGCTATCGCAATCTCATCTGCTTCTCGGGCAACCGCAACGGCATGGACCCGCAGGAAGGCATCGCCACTGCCGAGGCCGGGCTCAAGCGCATCCTCGGGCATGCCGAGAAGCGTGGCGTGGTGCTGGTGATGGAGTTGCTGAACTCCCGGGTCGATCATCGCGACTACCTGTGCGACCACTCGGCCTGGGGCGTGGCGTTGTGCCAGCGGCTGGGCTCGGACAACTTCGGCCTGCTCTACGACATCTATCACATGCAGATCATGGAGGGCGACATCATCGCCACCATCGGCAGGCACCACGCGTTCTTCAAGCACTACCACACCGCCGGCGTGCCGGGCCGGCATGAGATCGGTGACCAGCAGGAACTCAACTATCCGGCCATCTGTCGCGCGATCCGCGACACCGGCTTCGAGGGGTATCTGGCACAGGAATTCATGCCTGCCGCGCCGGACCCGGTTGGCTCATTGCGCGAGGCGATCCGCCTCTGCGACGTCTGAAACGATATCCACCCAGGTGAGAAACCCATGGCAGATAATCACTACGACGCCATCGTTGTTGGCTCGGGAATCAGTGGCGGTTGGGCGGCAAAGGAACTGACCGAAAAGGGCCTGAAGGTCCTGATGCTGGAACGCGGGCGCAACATCGAGCACGTCAAGGACTACGTCAATGCGATGAAGGAGGCATGGGATTTCCCGCATCGCAATCGGCCAACGCAGGCGATGAAGGCCGACTTCCCGGTGCTGATGCGCGACTACGGCCTGGCCGAGAACCTGGAAGGGATGTGGGCCAACGAGCAGGAATCGCCCTATATCGAGACCAAACGGTTCGACTGGTTTCGCGGCTACCACGTCGGCGGCCGCTCGCTGATGTGGGGCCGCCAGAGCTATCGATTCTCCGACCTGGATTTCGAAGCGAACCTCAAGGACGGCATCGCCACCGACTGGCCGATCCGCTATGCCGACATCGCGCCCTGGTATGACCATGTGGAGAAATTCGCCGGTATCGCCGGCACACGCGAAGGTCTGGATGTGCTGCCGGACGGTGAGTTCCTGCCGCCGATTCCGTTGAACATCGTCGAGAAGGATGTGGCTGCGCGGATCAAGAAGGCGTTTGGCGGAACGCGGCACCTGATCCATTCGCGCACCGCCAACATCACCAAGCCGATGCCCGAGCAGGGCCGCGTCAACTGCCAGTACCGCAACAAGTGCATCCTGGGCTGCCCGTTCGGTGCCTACTTCTCGACGCAGGCGGCGATGCTGCCGGCGGCGATGAAGACCGGCAATCTGACGCTGCGGCCGTTCTCGATCGTCAAGGAAGTGCTCTACGACAAGGACCGCAAGCGCGCGCGGCGTGGAGGTCATCGACGCCGAAACCGGGCAGACCTACCAGTACACCGCCAAGGTCATTTTCCTCAATGCGTCGTCGTTCAACTCGACCTGGCTGCTGATGAACTCGGCCACCGATGTATGGGGCGGCGGGCTGGGCTCCTCCTCGGGCGAACTGGGACACAACGTGATGGACCATCACTTCGGTGCCGGCGCCTCCGGCCGCGTCGAGGGCTACGAGGACAAGTACTACTTCGGCCGTCGCCCCTGTGGTTTCTACATTCCCCGCTTCCGCAACATCGCCGCGGAAAAGCGCGGCTACCTGCGTGGGTTCGGCTACCAGGGCGGTGCCAGCCGCACCGGCTGGTCGCGCGAGATCGCCGAACTGAACATCGGTGCCGACCTGAAGGAGGCGCTGACCGTGCCCGGTGACTGGCGCATCGGCATGACCGGTTTCGGCGAGATGCTGCCGCACCACGACAACACCATCCGCCTGGATCGGCAGCGCAAGGACAAGTGGGGGCTGCCGGTGCTGGCGATGGACGTTGCCATGCGCGCCAACGAGCTGGCCATGCGCAAGGACATGGCTGCCGATGCCGCCGAGATGCTGGAGGCGGCCGGGGTCAAGGACGTGAAGATGCACGACAACGACTACGCGCCGGGCAAGGGCATCCACGAAATGGGAACCGCACGCATGGGCCGTGACCGGAAGAGCTCGGTACTGAACGCGCACAACCAGGTCTGGGACGCGCCCAACGTCTACGTGACCGACGGTGCATGCATGACCTCCAGCGCCTGCGTGAACCCCTCGCTGACCTACATGGCGTTGACCGCGCGCGCCGCCGACCACGCCGTGCGCGAACTGAAAGCGGGGAACCTGTGATGGATCGGCGCGAACTGCTGAAGATGATCGTGGCCGCCACCGGAGCGGCGATGGTGGGCCTGCCGGCGCTGGTGCACGGGCAGGGGGCGGCTGCACCCACACAGGTCCAATTCTCCGACGCCGATGTCGGCATGCTCGATGAGATCGCCGAGACCATCCTGCCGCGGACCCGGACGCCAGGCGCGAAGGATGCCGGCGCCGGCGCATTCATGGCGACGTTCGTCAGCGACTGCTACACCGCCCGGCAGCAGGCCACGTTCCGCGCCGGGCTGGCTGACATCGACAAACGCGCCGGCGGCCGCTTCGTCTCTCTCACACCGGAGGCCCGCACCGAACTGCTGCGTGTTCTGGACGCGGAGGCCAGGGCACGCCCTGCCGAGGTGACCGAGACCGGCACCGCCGAGGAGGGCGAAGCCATGCCGCATTACTTCACGATGATCAAGCAGTTGGCGATCTTCGGCTTCTTCACCTCCAAGGTCGGTGCGACCGGGGTGCTGCAGTACGTTGCCGTGCCAGGGCGCTACGACGGCGATCTGGCCTATGTTCCCGGCACCCCTGCATGGGGGACCAGCTGATGGAACGCACGATGAGGATCAAGCCTCTATTGATCGCCGCTGGCGTGCTCGCCGCTGCACCTGCGTTCGCGCAGGCCGCTGCCGATCCTGCGCGTGATCCGAAGAAGACCGAAGTGTGGTCACCGGTGCCGGCGATCGTGGCCACGCCGGCGGGCGCCGCGCCTTCCGACGCGATCGTGCTGTTCGATGGCAAGGATCTTTCGCGCTGGGAGTCCGAGCAGGGCGGGCGCGTGCCCTGGACCGTCGCCGACGGCGCGATGACCGTGGTGCCGGGCAGCAAGGGCATCCGTACGCGGCAGGACTTCTGCGATGTCCAGCTGCATGTCGAGTGGCGCACGCCGGTCGAAACCCAGGGCTTCGATGGCCAGAACCGAGGCAACAGCGGCATCTTCCTGCAGGGACTGTACGAGCTGCAGGTGCTCGACAGCTACAACAACGCGACCTACGCCAACGGCCAGGCTGGCTCGATCTACAAGCAGGCCATGCCGCTGGTGAATGCCTCACGGGCGCCGGGGCAGTGGCAGGCCTACGACATCATCTGGAAGGCGCCGCGCTTCTCGCCGGGCGGCGGGCTCGTCTCGCCCGCGCGCATCACCGTGCTGCACAACGGCGTGCTGGTGCAGGATGACGCCGTGCTGGCGGGCAAGACCGAGTACATCGGCGCACCGTCGTACTCGCCCCATGCCTGCGCGCCGCTCTATCTGCAGGAGCATGATTCGAAGGTCAGCTACCGCAACATCTGGGTGCGCGAGCTGTAATGCCGACCGACTACTTCGCCAGGTAACTGGCGATGTCGTCGATCTCCTGCTGCGACAGCTGTGGAAACGGCGGCATCAGTCCGCCGCCTTTCCGGATCTTGTCCTTGATCTGCGCGCCATCCAGGCGCTTGCCGATATCGGTGAGCGCGGGGAACGCCCCGGCATGCCGGCGCGGTCTGCCCCATGGCAGGCCGTGCAGTTCGCGCTGTAGAGCTTGGCGCCGGCAGCCGGATCGTCCTTGCTCCACCCGGTGGTCGCAAGCGTTGCGCCGCACAGCATCACCGCCAGTTTCAGTATCGTCTTCAAGCGAGTCTCCTTCGCGGGCTAGCGCTGTGCGCCGGCGGGCGGGCTGACAGTCAGGTGTTCACGCAGGTAGTCCGCGCCGGTCTGGATCACCTTGGCCGGATCGCGTGGCTGGTCGTGTTCGAGGATGTACCACTGCACGCCGGCGGCGGATGCGGCCGGCAGGATCGCGTTCCAGTCCAGTACGCCCTGGCCGACGGCGGCGAAGCCACCTTCGTCTTCGGCCTGGCCCTTGGCGGCGTTGTCCTTGGCGTGCACCGCGAACAGCTGGCCGCGGAACCGGTCCAGCATCACCACCGGGTCGTGACCGGCGCGTGCAACCCAGGCCAGGTCCAGTTCGGTCAGCAGATCGGGGCCGGCTGCGGCGAACAACCGTTCCAGGCCGGTCCTTCCGTTGACCTCGACCAGCTCGAAGTCGTGGTTGTGGTAGGCCAGGCGCATGCCCTTGGCGCGCACCTGCTTGGCGAGGCGGCCCAGCTCCTGGCCCAGTGCGGTCCAGCCCGCCGCATCGGTCGGCCGGTCCTTCGCATCCAGGTAAGGCACCACCAGCGTGGTGTTGCCGATCGAGCGGTTGAAGGCCACCACGCCGTCCAGGTCCCGGCGCAGTTCGGCCAGCGCCACGTGCGACGAGATGGCCCTGATGGAATACCGGTCCAGCAGCTGCTTGAGTTCGCTGGCGCTGACGCCCTGCGTGCCGACCGTTTCCACTGCATGCACGCCGGCGTCGTGGACGATCTTCAACTGCTGGTCGAGCGATCCGGCATTGCGCAGCGAGTACATCTGCACCGCAATGGGCTTCTGCGCGGCGACGGCTTGCCCTGCAAAGGCGGGCAGGGCAGCAAGCAGCAGAAGTGCGAGCGCCGCGGTTCGGCGGACAGGGGCTTTCATCAGGCATTCCTCCCGGGGTTCAGTCGATGGTGGTCCAGGCGCGTGTCCTGGCCGATGCGATGACGCGGTCAACGATCCGCGCTGAGCGCACGCCGTCGTCGAAGGTCGGCAGTCCCTCGGCGCGTTCGCCGTCGAGGGCGCGATAGGTGTCGGCGACAAATGCGTCGAAGCATGCGCTGTAGCCCTGTGCGTGCCCGGCCGGCAGCACCGACAGCCGGCGCTGATCGGCACTTCCCGCGCCCGGGCCGCGCACGAAGATTTCCTCGCGCTGGTCGGGCCGGCCGATCCACAACCGCTCTGCATCTTCCTGGTTGAAGGCCACGCTGGCGCGGGCACCATCGATCTCGAACCAGAGCCGATTGTGCCGCCCGGCCGAGACCTGGCTGGTCGTCAACGATGCCAGCGTGCCGGCGCCGGTCCTGAACAGGGCCATCGCCACATCTTCGCTGGCCACCGTCTGCAGCGCGCCGCCGGCGGCCGGGGTGCTGAAGCTCTGCGCTGTGCCGGCGCCGCGCTCGGCGATCACGGTGTCGAACGCCGCGCTGACCTCGGTGAAGCGTTCGCCGCTGACCCATTCCACCAGATCGCACCAGTGCGAGCCGATGTCGGCGAACACGCGGGAGGCCCCCCAGTGCCGGGTCCACGCGCCAGTTGTTGCTGGCCGGGTCCAGCAGCCAGTCCTGCAGGTAGCTGCCGTGGATCAGGTGCAACGGCCCCAGTTCGCCCTGTGCAATGCGCGCGCGCGCCTCGCGCACCACCGGGTGGTAGCGGTAGACGAAGGGGATCGTGGCCACAAGGCCGCGCGAGGCGGCCAGCGCCGCCAGCGCCTGGGCATCGTCCAGCGTGGTGGCCAGCGGCTTCTCGCAGATCACGTGCTTGCCTGCTTCCAGCACGGCTTGAGCCATCGTGCGGTGCAGGTGGTTGGGCGTGCAGACGTGCACGACCTGCACCTGTGGATCGGCGATGACCTCTTCGATATCCCGATAGGCGCGCGCGACATTCCACGAGTGCGCAACCTCGCGTGCACGGTCCGGCGAAGAGCCGGCAACACCGCAGATCCGGGCACCGGCCAGCAGCGCCGCACGGCGGTGCACGGCGCCGATCATGCCGGTTCCGATGATGGCGATTCCAGGTGTTGGCATCGGCAGGCGTCCTCAGGGGGTGGAAGGGGCGGCAGCAACGGCCGGCCGGTCGCGGAACAGCAGCAGGAAGGCGATCAGCACGACCAGCGCAACGCCGGCGGGGAACAGCCAGATCTGCTGCCAGTCCGGCCCTGCGGCGGTGGTGAAGTGCTCCACCACCGCGCCGGACAGGAAGGTACCGATCAGCATGCCCACGCCATAGGTGGCCAGGGTGATGAAGCCCTGCGCACTGCTGCGCGCGTCGGGGCCGGCATGCGCATCGGTGTAGATCTGGCCGGTAACGAAGAAGAAGTCGTAGCAGATGCCGTGCAGCACGATGCCGATCACCAGCAGCGAGAAGCCGCTGCCGGCATCGCCGAAGGCGAACAGGGCATAGCGCAGCACCCACGCGGCCATGCCAACGGCCAGCATCGTCTTCACCCCCAGCCGCACGAACAGGAACGGCATGGCCAGCATCAGCAGCACTTCGGACACCTGGCCCAGCGATTGCAGGCCGGCGGCGCCACGTACGCCGAGGTCGTTGAGGTAGGGGTTGGTGAAGTTGTAGTAGAACGCCAGCGGGATGCAGATGGCGATGGAGGCCAGGAAGAACACCAGGTAGGAACGTGACCTCAGCAGCCGCAGCGAATCCAGCCCCAGGATCTGCCCCAGCCCGGCATCGCGCTGCCGGGCCAGCGGCGGCGTGTGCGGCAGGGTGAACGCATACAGCCCCAGCACCAGTGATGCCACGGCGGCCATCTGGAAGGTGAGTTCGAGCCGGTGTGCCTGTTCCCAGCCCAGCCAGCCGATCAGCA
The DNA here is from genome assembly GCF_056172695.1 of Stenotrophomonas sp. GSD10. Taxonomy (NCBI): domain Bacteria; kingdom Pseudomonadati; phylum Pseudomonadota; class Gammaproteobacteria; order Lysobacterales; family Lysobacteraceae; genus Stenotrophomonas; species Stenotrophomonas sp. GSD10. The sequence continues at coordinate 795,162 of NZ_JAOCMC010000002.1, forward strand.
CACCGGCCACGATCCAGCCGACGCTGCCGGCCACGCGCACCAGCGGGAACTGCTTTTCAGGCGACTGCATGTGCCGCATCGCCACGCTGTTGGCCAGCGCCAGGGTCGGCATGAACAACAGCATGTAGCCCATCACGCAGGCGGAGAACGTGCTGAAGCTGCTCGCCGTGGAGGCCAGCCACAGCAGCACCGCGCCGGCCAGGTGCAGCACCGCCAGGATGCGCTGCGCGGCGAAGTAGCGGTCTGCGATCAGCCCGACCAGGAACGGCGCGACGATCGCACCGATCGACTGGCTGAGGAAGGCGGTGGCCACCTGGCTGGCGCTGGCCTGCAGCGGGCCCTGCACCAGGTAGGTGCCCAGGGTCACGAACCAGGCGCCCCAGATGAAGAACTGCAGGAACATCATCGCGCCCAAGCGCGACATGGCGTGCGTCATGGCTTGCCCTCCCGGGGCGGTAATGGCTCAGATTCCCAGCATGCGGTGCAGTGAAGCGGTGTCGGTGCCGCTGTCGGCGAAATCGTCGAAGGCGCGTTCGGTTACACGGATGATGTGGTCGCGGATGAAGGCCGCGCCCTCGCGTGCGCCGTCTTCGGGGTGTTTCAGGCAGCACTCCCACTCCAGCACGGCCCAGCCCGGGAAGTCGTACTGCGCGAACTTCGAGAAGATCGCCTTGAAGTCGATCTGGCCATCGCCCAGCGAGCGGAACCGCCCCGGGCGATCGATCCAGTCCTGGTAGCCGCCATACACGCCGCTGCGCGCGCTGGGACGGTACTCGGCATCCTTGACGTGGAAGATGCCGATGCGTTCGTGATAACGATCGATGAAGCCGAGGTAGTCCAGCTGCTGCAGCAGCAGGTGGCTGGGGTCGTAAAGGATCTTCGCGCGTGGATGCTGGTCGACCACCTCGAGGAAACGCTCGAAGGTTGCGCCGTCGTGCAGGTCTTCGCCCGGGTGGATTTCGAAACACAGATCGACGCCGCAGGCATCGAACGCATCGAGGATGGGCCGCCAGCGGCGGCCGAGTTCGGCGAAGGCTTCTTCCACCAGGCCGTGGGGGCGCTGCGGCCAGGGGTAGAAGTAGGGCCAGGCCAACGCGCCGGAGAAGGTGGCATGCGCGCTCAGCCCGAGGTTCCGGCTGGCCTGGGCCGCCAGCAGCAGCTGCTCGACCGCCCAGGCCTGCCGTGCCGCCGGATCGCCGCGCTTGTCCGCCGGCGCAAAGCCGTCGAACAGGCTGTCGTAGGCGGGGTGGACGGCCACCAGCTGCCCTTGCAGGTGGGTGGACAGCTCGGTGATCTGCAGCCCGTGCCCGGCCAGCATGCCGGCGATGTCATCGCAGTAGGTCTGGCTGCGCGCGGCCTCGGCCAGATCGAACAGGTGGGGCGCGTTGGTGGGGACTTGTACGCCAGAATAGCCCAGGCCCGCGGCCCAGCCGGCCAGCGTGTCCAGTCGATCAAAAGGAGCCGTGTCGCCGATGAACTGCGCCAGGAACAGCGCGGGACCCTTGAGCGTCTTCAAGAGGATTCGCCCTCGATGCAATCGATTGCATTATCCTAGCAGGGGCGCACGCAGGAGCTGTTGTGCACTGCACAGCGGACAGGAGGACTAACGCCATGGCCACCATCTACGACATTGCAAAGCACGTCGGCGTCTCCGCCGGCACGGTGTCGCGCGCGCTTTCGCGGCCGGACAAGGTACTGCCGGCCACGCGCACCCGCATCGAGCAGGCCGCCGCCGCGCTGGGCTATGTGCCCAACACGGTCGCGCGGACGCTCAAGACCCAGCGCAGCGGCAAGATCCTGGTCACCGTGCCGGACATCGCCAACCCGTTCTTCGCGCAGATCCTGCAGGGTGCCGAAGACGCCGCGCAGGCACTCGGCTACGCGGTACTGCTGGGCGATACCCAGGACCAACCCGACCGCGAGGAGCGCTACGCACAGATGCTCCGTCGCAACGAGGCCGACGGCATGATCGTGCTCGGGCATCGCCTGCCGCCCACCGCACGCGCCATCGTCGAGCAGCAGGGGGCCGCCGCACCGGTGGTCAATGGCTGCGAGTTCGACCCGGCGCTCGGGCTGCCCAGCGTCCACATCGACAATGCGGCCGCCGCACGCGCGGTGATGGAACACCTGTATGCGCTGGGCCACGAGCGGATCGCCGTGGTTGGCGGGCCGCCCGACAACCCGCTGCACCAGCAGCGACTGGAAGGGGTGCGGGCTGCTGCCAGGGCGCGTGGTCGCCTGCGCCAGCTGAATATCGTGCCGGGTGATTTCTCGGTCGATTCCGGCCATGCCGCGGCGAGGGCGCTGCTGGCCGCCACGCCCGTACCGACGGCGATCTTCTGCTTCAGCGATCAGATGGCGCTGGGGGCCCTGGCGGCCTGCCGCGATCTGGGCATCCGCGTGCCCGATGACCTGTCCATCGTCGGCTTCGATGATCTGGCGTCGTCGCGTTACCTCACGCCGCCGCTGACCACCATCCGGCAACCGATGCGGGAAATCGGCGAGCGCGCGGTCAACCTGCTGCTGGCCATCATCGAGCGTGCCGATGTGCCGCTTCAGCAGACGCTGGAGTTCAGCCTGATGGTGCGGGGCTCGACGGCGGCGCCACGGCGCGGGTGAGGGCGGGGCGCACGATCATCGCCTGCGCTCGTACCAGCGTTGCGACGCATTGACGATGCGGACCACCGACAGCATCACCGGTACCTCGATCAGCACGCCGACCACCGTCGCCAGTGCTGCACCGGAATGCACGCCGAACAGGCCCACCGCGGTCGCGACGGCCAGTTCGAAGAAGTTGCTGGCGCCGATCAGCGCCGACGGACCAGCCACGCAATGGGCAACGCCCAGCTGCCGGTTCAACAGGTAGGCCAGCCCTGCGTTGAAGTACACCTGGATCAGGATCGGCACCGCGATCAGCGCGATGACCAGCGGCTGCTGCACGATCTGGCGGCCCTGGAAGCCGAACAACAGCAGCAGGGTCAGCAGCAGCGCGGCCAGCGACAGCGGGCCGAGCGCGCGCAGCACGGCCTGCAGGCCGGCCTGGCCACGACGCGCCAGCAGCATGCGGCGCAGCACTGCGGCAGCGATCACCGGCGCGATGATGTACAGGCCCACCGACAGGATCAGCGTATTCCACGGCACGCTGATGGCCGACAGGCCCAGCAGCAACGCCACCACCGGCGCATAGGCCACCACCATGATCGCGTCGTTCAGCGCCACCTGGCTCAGCGTGAAGTTGGCATCGCCGCGGCACAGGTTGCTCCACACGAACACCATCGCCGTGCACGGCGCTGCCGCCAGCAGGATCAGGCCGGCGATGTAGCTGTCGACCTGCCCGGGCGGTAGCCAGCCGGCGAAGGCATGGCGCAGGAACAGCCCGCCCAGCAGCGCCATCGAGAACGGCTTGACTGCCCAGTTGATGAACAGCGTCACGCCGATGCCCTTCCAGTGCTGGCCGACCTGGCGCATCGCGCCGAAGTCGACCTTCAGCAGCATCGGGATGATCATCAACCAGATCAGCACCGCCATCGGCAGGTTGACCCTGGCCACTTCGGTGCGCGCCAACGCGGCAAATGCAGCGGGCAGGAAATGGCCCAGTGCGGTGCCCGCCGCGATGCACAACGCGACCCACACGGTGAGGTGGCGTTCGAAGCGCCCCATAGGAGCGGGACGACTCATGCGTCCGGGTCTGCGGGCTGCGCGAAACCGATCCGGTCCAGGGCGTGTTTCAGTTCGCCACGGTCGTTCCAGGTGGCAGCCGGCAGGGCCAGCAAGGCGAGCAGCCGGGCCTTCACGATGGCATGGGCCTGGGCAAACGCCTGGGCTTTGTCGGCGTCGCTGCCTTCGACTGCGGCAGGATCCGGCAGGCCCCAGTGCGTGCGCAGGAAATCGCCGAACACCACCGGGCAGGTTTCCACCGCAGCGGCGTCGCAGACGGTGATCACCAGGTCCATCGGTGCGGCGTGGGCGAACACGTCCCAGGATTTGCTGTGCAGCCCGGCGGTGGCGATGCCGTCGGCCTGCAGCTGGGCGATGGCGAACGGGTTGACCTGGCCGGTCGGCTGGCTGCCGGCACTGAAGACCTCGAAGCGATGCCCGGCCCACGCCCGCAGGGTGGCTTCGGCGAGCACACTGCGGGCGGAATTGCCGGTACACAGAAACAGCACGCGTAGGGGGTTCACAACGAGATCTCCGCTCAGCAGGCGCAGTCGGGCGCGTTGGGGCTGCAGCCCGGCGCGGGTGAGCCGGCACAGCAGTTGTGGGTGAGGTAATCGATCAGGCCGGTCATGGCGTTGAAGTTGGCGCGGTAGCAGACGTTGCGGCCCTGGCTCTGGCTTTCCACCAGGCCGGCCTGCAGCAGTTCCTTCAGGTGGAAACTCAGCGTGGCCGGTGGTACCTGCAGGATCGAGGCGATGTCGCCGGCCATGCGCCCCGCGGGCCCGGCTTCGACCAGCAGGCGGAAGGCGGCCAGGCGGGTGGCGTGGCCGAGGGCGGTGAGGGCCGCGATTGCATTCTTTGTTTCCATATTTCTAGAATAATCGAATGAATAAGCCGATCTCAAGTACCGCACTGCCGAATCTGCTCGAAGCTGCCCTCCCGCCGCCCGATCCCGCTCTGCTGGCCGCCGGCGATGCCGGGCCTCCCAGGATCCTGCTGCTGTATGGCTCGCTGCGGCCGGAATCGTTCAGCCGCAAGCTGGCACTGGAGGCTGAGCGCGTGCTGCGCCATCTCGGCTGCCAGACGCGGGTGTTCGACCCGCACCGGTTGCCGATGCTGGACAGCACCGACAAGCACCACCCGGAGGTGCAGCGCCTGCGTGCGTGGTCGCTGTGGGCGGAGGGCCACGTGTGGATCAGTCCGGAACGCCACGGCACGGTGACCGGCGTGTTCAAGAACCAGATCGACTGGTTGCCGCTGGAGGAGGGCGGGATGCGTCCTACCCAGGGCAGGACGCTGGCGGTGATGCAGGTCAGCGGGGGCTCGCAGTCGTTCAACACCGTCAACACGCTGCGTGTACTGGGGCGCTGGATGCGCATGCTGACCATTCCCAACCAGTCGTCAGTGGCCAAGGCCTGGCAGGAGTTTGACGATGACGGACGGATGAAGCCCTCCGCGTTCTATGACCGGGTGGTGGATGTGATGGAGGAGCTGGTGAAATTCACCCTGCTGACACGCGGTCGGTCGGATTACCTGGTGGACCGCTACAGCGAACGCAAGGGCAATCAGCAGGCGGCCGTGCTCGCCGGCGCTTCGGGAGCGGATGCAGCGAAGTAGTTCCACTGCGTCCGATACCACCTTGATCCCGAATTGACGCAAAGCTGTCAGACTCGTTGCAGGCCGCCCGCCAGGGCCGTAGTGGAACGTGCGATCACGCAAGGGGGTCGTCAATGCCTTACTTCACCGACTCGACGGAAGTGGCGGTCGAAGGCATTGGCGCGGCCCGGCGTATCGGCTGGATGCGCTTTGTCGGCAACGGGCTGGGTGCGGTTCCGATTGCCTCGATCATCCTCGAGCGCCAGGATGGCGCGCTGGCCTGGGGCCTGCTGCTGCTCAACGCGCTGGCCTGGCCGGCGCTGGCGCTGCTGCTGACCCAGCGTTCGCGCCAGCCCGCGGTGGTCCAGTTCCGCTGCATGGTGGCCGATTCCCTCTTCGGGGGCGGCTGGATCGCTTTCATGGGCCTCAGCGCGGTGCCCAGTGCACTGTTCGCCGCGTTGCTGGTGGCCGACAAGATCGCCGCCGGCGGCGTGCGCCTGGCACTGCGCGCAACGCTGGCGCTGGTGCTGGGTTTCGCGCTCACCTGGTGGATGCTGGGGTTCCCGTATCAACCGGTGTCGTCGCAGCGCACGATCGTGCTCAGCGTGCCCTTCCTGTTTGTCTACGGCATCGGGCTCAGCATCCTCAGCTGGCAGCTGGCGCGCCGGGTGAAATCACAGAACCGGCAGCTGCAGCGGTTGAGCCGGATGGATCCCCTGGTTGAACTGGCCAACCGTGGTTTCCTGATCGTGCGCGCGCAGCAGGCGCTGGACCGCGCACAGGGGCAAGGGGGCTTCGCCTGCCTGCTGATGCTGGACGTGGACGATTTCAAGCACATCAACGATTCCCATGGCCACCGCGCCGGGGACGAAGTGCTGCGCCACATCGCCGCCACCCTGCGCAGCTTCGCCCGGCCCGGCGATACGCCCGCGCGGCTGGGCGGCGACGAGTTCGTGGTACTGCTGCATGACTGCGCGCCGGTGGATGCGATGCATGTGGCCGAGCGCGTCCGGCTGCGCCTGCTGGAGGCGGCCCGGCAGGCCACCCCGGGCGTCGAGTTCAGCGTCAGCATCGGCATCGCGGCCACCCCCGGGGCGGCAGCGTGGAGGACTGGCTGGCGCTGGCCGACCGCGCCCTCTACCACGCCAAGCGGCAGGGCAAGAACACCGCCAGCTACGGCGAATGAGGCCACCTGCACCGCAGCGCCACCAGTCCGTGGCTGGCCCGGTGGCGGTTCAGCCTGCACGCGGCATTGCGCCGGCAATCCTCTACCATGGGCCACCCTGCCCGGACGTACCGCCATGCAAGACGCTCTCGTTGCCCAGCCCAAGCCCCCGTTGCACGGATCGCGGCCTGGTTGATGATGCTGCTGGGCATGTGGCTGGCGCTGAAGCTGGGGCTGGTGGTGACGCTGTTGTCGGGCCTGCTGGTGTTCCAGCTGACCCATGTGCTGGCCTCCACGGTGGAGGGCCGGCTGCCACCGGGACGGGCGCGGGCGATCGCGGTGATCCTGCTGTCCGCCGTGATCATCAGTGCATTGGTGCTGGCCGGGATCGGCATCGCCTCGTTCTTCCGCACCGAGACCGGTGGCCCGGACGCGCTGCTGGGGCACCTGATGGAGATTCTCAACAGTTCGCGCCACCAGGTACCGGCACTGTTGCAGCCCTATATTCCCGAAGACATGCCGGCATTGCGTGCGGCGCTCAATGAGTGGGCGGCCGAACACCAGCGCCAGCTGGGTGTGGCCGGTACCTCGGCGGTGCAGGTGGGCGTGCGCATCCTGATCGGCATGGTGCTCGGCGCCATGATCGCGCTGTACGACGAGCTGCCGCTGCCGAAGATGGGGCCGCTGGCGCAGGAACTGATCGGCCGTACCAGCCGCCTGGCCACCGCGTTCCGCCAGGTGGTGTTCGCGCAGGTCAAGATCTCGCTGCTCAACACGGTGTTCACCGGCATTTTCCTGCTGGGCGTGCTGCCGCTGTTCGGCGTGCACCTGCCGCTGTCCAAGACCCTGGTGCTGATCACCTTCCTGGCCGGCCTGCTGCCGGTGGTGGGCAACCTCATCTCCAACACCGTCATCACCATCGTCGCGCTGTCGGTCTCGTTCTATGTGGCAGTGGCCGCGCTGCTGTACCTGATCGTGATCCACAAGCTGGAGTACTTCCTCAACGCACGCATCGTCGGTGGCGAGATCCAGGCCCGTGCCTGGGAGCTGCTGCTGGCGATGCTGGTGATGGAAGCGGCGTTCGGCCTGCCGGGCCTGGTCGCCGCGCCGGTGTTCTATGCCTACGTCAAGCGCGAACTGGTGGATCAGCGCTGGATCTGATCCGCTGTGACGTGGTCCGGCTGATCCACTGATCCACATGCAGGGGGCTACATCGATGGGTCGCAGGGCATCGCCAATCAGTCTGCAGACATGGCTCTGGATACTGGGCGGCCTGTTCGTGCTGTGCACGCTGCCGTTGATGGCCATCGCGCTGGTGCAGGGGACGCAGCGCTTCGTTGAAGCCGAGACCAACCTGGTCAGCCTGCGCCAGCTGCGCCAGACCTTCGAGCTGGCCAATCTCATCTCGGCCGAGCGTGGCCCGGCCAACAGCCTGCTCGGCGCAGACCCGGCCGACGCAGGCACGCACGCGCGATTGGCCGCGCAGCTGGCGGCGGCACGGCAACGGGTGGATGCCGCGCTGCTGCAGCTCGATGTGGTCTTCAAGGCCGACCCGGGGAGGTGGATGGCCAGGGCCTGCTGGCCGATGCACGGCGCCGGCTGTCCTCGGCGCGCGCAGCGGTGGACCAGATCGTGGTACGACCACGCGATGCGCGGCGGGTGGAAGAGGTGGAGCGTGCGATCAGCAGCATGTTCGCCGTGGTGGATCGTCTGCATCTGCTGACCTCGGCACAGATCAACGCGCTGGTGCGCGCCGACCGTGAGGCTGCCATCCCGGCGATGCAGGGCCAGGTGCTGATCGACCTGCGCGAACACGGTGGCCGGCTGGCCTCCAACGTGATGGCGCCGGTGGCAGTACCCGGCGCGTGGCGCGATGAGCAGGTACGCGCCGCGTTGCAGACCGAAGGCCGCCTGCTCGAGCTGTGGCATCTGGCAGGCAGCCATGAGTCGGTGTTCCGCAGTGACCCGATGCTGTCCTGGCATTGGGACATGGCGCGACGGCAGTTTTTCGGCGAGTCGCTGCCGATGATCGAGCAGCTGATCGAGGATGGCAGGCGCGGCCGGCCACCGCCGTGGACCGCGGCCGAGTTCACCACGCGCTACGTACCGACGCTGCGTTCGCTGGAGGAACTGCGCGACGGCTATCTGCGGGTGTCGATCGATCGCTTCGAGCACGCCCGCAATCGCGAGGCGACACGGCTGGGGGTGCTGGTGGCCACCGCGCTGGGTACGCTGCTGGTGTTGGGCGGCGCCCTGCGCATCGCCCATCGGCAGATCCTGCGCCCGCTGCTGCAGGCGCAGAAGCAGGTGATCCAGATCGCCTCGGACACGCCCGGTCCGGAGCAGCACGCCACCCATCCACTGGCCGAGATGCAGCGCTTGTTCGATGCGATTGAAGTGCTGCGCGAGAAGTCGCGCGAGCGCTCGGCGCTGACCAGCGAGCTGCGCCAGCTGGCCGGCACCGATGAACTGACCGGGCTGTTGAACCGGCGTGCGCTGGAAGAAAAAGTGCAGCAGCGCCATGCCGATGGAGACGCGGACGCCGTAGTGATCCTGCTGGACGTGGACCGCTTCAAGGCCATCAACGATGGCCATGGCCACGATGCCGGCGACGCGGTGCTGGTGCAGGTGGCCCGATTGCTGCAGCGTCATCTGCGCCGCAGCGACAGCATTGCCCGCTACGGCGGCGAAGAATTCCTGGTGCTGTTGGCCGACGGTGATCTGGCCGGTGGCCGCCAGCTGGCCGAGTCACTGCGGCTGGCCCTGCAGCAGCTGGACATCGTGGTGGCCGCTGGCACCGTGCTGCGGGTGACCGCAAGCTTCGGCGTGGCCGCAGGTGGCACCGATGCGCTGGGCTGGCGCACACTGCTGCGCGCCGCCGACGCGGCGATGTACCAGGCCAAGGCCCAGGGCCGCGATCGGGTGCGGGTGGCCGGTGGTGGACGTGGTGGACGCTGAGGCCGGCGTTCATCGCCGGCGCACGCGCCGGCCCCTAGACTGGCCGCCCTGAACGTTGCAGGAGCTGGACATGATCATGCGCCCCCTTCTGGCTGCCATGCTGCTGGCCGGCGTGCTCGCTGGCTGCAGCACGCCCTCGCAGACGTCGGCCGATGAGCCGCACCCTGCCACCCTGGGCGCCGGCCTGAGCCCGGTGCCGGCTTTCACGGGTGGCGGTGCCGGCTGGCGCATCGAGATCGCGTCCACCGGCAAGGGCAACCACGATGCCAGCCTCAGCGCCGATGGCCGCACCCACTCCGGCACGCTGCGCTATCTGGGCCAACCCGCCGATGCACCCAGCACGCTGATCGTGCTCAACGGTGAGCTGGGCAGGCAGCCGGCCATCGTCGAGATCAAGCGCGAGTCGTGCCGCAATGCTGAAGGCGTGGATACGCAGGCCAGCGTGCAGGTGACGATGGAAGGGCAACCGCAGCGCCGCGGCTGCGGCCACCTGGCGGTGTACTGAGCCGGCACGGGCCATGCTTGAGATCCCCACCCTGCACACCGCACGTCTGCGGCTGCGCCCGCAACGGCTGGACGACTTCGGCGCCTATACCGCGTTCCTGGCGTCGCCGCGCGCACGCGGCATGGGCGGTCCGTTTGGTGAAGTGGCGGCCTGGGGCCAGTTCTGCCATGACCTGGCCAGCTGGCACCTGTTCGGCCATGGCGCGCTGATGATCGAGCGCAGCGACAGTGGCGCCTGCATCGGCCAGGTCGGCATCAATCACGGCCCGCTGTTCCCGGAAAAGGAACTGGGCTGGTTGCTGTACGACGGCCACGAAGGCCAGGGCTTTGCCACCGAAGCGGCCGGCGCGCTGCGCGACTGGGCATTCGTGGTGGTGCAGCTGCCGACCCTGGTCAGCTACATGGCGCCGGACAATATCGCCTCGCAGGCAGTGGCAAAGCGCCTGGGCGGCGTGCTCGATGCGCAGGCCACGCGCAGCGACGCGCAGGATCTGGTGTACCGCTACCCCGCCGGGTAGCGCCGGCCGCTGGCCGGCATCATCACGTGAGCCGCCCTCCCGTCCTGCAGGTACCAGGTTGGAGGGAATGCCTGCGATTCATCCTTTCACGCCGGATGTGATATATCGTTTATCGATAAATCCACCCCGGGGCGGCGAGGCCACCCCAATGCCGGAGGCCGCTTGACCGCTCGTCCCGCCCGCGCCACCCCTGCGCGAGGCCTGTTTACCCTGGCCCTGGCCGCCGTACAGGCCGTCCGGGCGATGTGCTGGCTTGGCATCCTTGCCGCACTGCTGGCCGTGCCGCTGGTCGCCCATGATCGTCGCTGGCTGCTCGACAGCGTGCATGACACCGCTGCGGCGGCCGCGCACGGCAGCGACCTGTTCCTGCATTTCTGCCTGGGGCTGGGCGCGATCATTGCGCTGCTGGTGCTGTGTCTGCTGTTCCTGCGTCACCTGCTGCGGCTGCTGCAATCGGCGGCGCGCGAGCGGCCCTTCACCCACGCCAATGCGCAGCGCCTGCAACGCATGGCTTGGCTGATGCTGGCGATGGAACTGCTGTCGATCCTGATCGGGGCCTACGCAGCGTGGATGGGCCCGGACTTCACCTGGATGGAAGTTGGTGGCGGCATGTCGATCACCGGACTGATCGCGGTGCTGATGCTGTTCGTGCTGGCCCGCGTGTTCGCCGCTGGCGCGGCGATGCGCGACGACCTGGACGGTGTGATCTGATGGGCATGCACTGATGGCCATCGTCATCACCCTCGACCGCATCCTGCACGAGCGCGGCATGACCCTGTCCGAGTTGGCCGGGCGCATCGACATCACCCTGGCCAACCTGTCGATCCTGAAGACCGGCAAGGCGCGCGCCATCCGCTTTTCCACCCTCGATGCGATCTGCCGCGAGCTGCAGTGCACGCCGGGCGACCTGCTCGGGCATGACCCGACGCAGCCGCAGGACGGCGACTGAATGCGTGTTTTCTTCCCTTACCTACTGACGAAACGGAACTGAAATGGAATGGTTGGCTGACCCCTCGATATGGATGGGCCTTGCAACCCTGGTCGTGCTGGAGATCGTGCTCGGCATCGACAACCTGGTGTTCATCGCGATCCTTGCCGACAAGCTTCCGCCGCACCAGCGCGACCGCGCACGCGTGATCGGCCTGACCCTGGCGTTGCTGATGCGGCTGGTGCTGCTGGCGGCGTTGGCCTGGATCATGAAGTTGACCGAGCCGCTGGTCACGTTGTTCGACCACAGCTTCTCCGGCCGTGACCTGATCCTGCTGGGTGGCGGCCTGTTCCTGCTGTTCAAGGGCACGATGGAGCTGCACGAGCGGCTGGAAGGCCGCGAACACCATGAAGACGGCAAGAAGGTCTACGCCAGCTTCGCGATGGTGGTGGCGCAGATCGTGGTGCTCGACGCGGTGTTCTCGCTGGACTCGGTGATCACCGCGGTCGGCATGGTCGACAACCTGGGCGTGATGTACGCCGCGGTGACCATCGCGATGGCGCTGATGCTGGTGGCCAGCAAGCCGCTGACCCGCTTCGTCAACAAGCATCCCACGGTGGTGGTGCTGTGCCTGGGCTTCCTGCTGATGATCGGTTTCAGCCTGGTGGCCGAGGGCCTGGGCTACAAGATCCCGAAGGGCTACCTGTACGCGGCCATCGCCTTCTCGATCCTGGTCGAAGCGTTCAACCAGTGGGTGCGCTTCAACCGCGAGCGCAACGAGCGCCGCCAGCCGTTCCGCCAGCGTACCGCCGACGCGGTGCTGCGCATGCTGGGTGCGCGTCCGGCCAACGGCCACGACGACGAAGGCGAGGACGCACACGCCGATACCGAAGAGCGGCTGCAGCCGGCCGAGCACGAGATGATCCGCAGCGTGCTGGGCCTGGCCGACCGCCCGGTGTCGAGCGTGATGACCGTGCGCGCCGACGTGCAGTGGATCGATTTGGCGCGAGGCCGGGACGACGTGGTGGCACGCCTGGTGGCGTCACCGCACACCCGCCTGCTGGTCGGTGACGGTGATCTCGACAGCCTGCGCGGCGTGGTGCAGAGCCGCGACCTGCTGGCCGACCTGCTGCAGGGCAAACCGCTGCAGCTGGAAGCCAACCTGCGCGAACCGCAGTACGTGCTGTCCAGCGCCAGTGCGCTGCAGGCACTGGAACTGATCCGCCAGCACCCGGTGCCGCTGGCGGTGGCCGTGGACGAGTACGGCAGCGTGGAAGGCCTGGTCACCGCCAATGACCTGCTGGCCGCCATTGCCGGTGACCTGGTCGACACCCAGGACGAACGCTATGGCGTGATCGCGCAGGGCGAGCAGCAGTGGGAAGCCGACGGTGCGTTGACACTGGACGACCTGCAGCGGCTGACCGGTGTGTCGTTGCCGCGCAGTGCCGACTACATGACCATCTCCGGGCTGGTGCTGGAGCAGCTGGGCCGCCTGCCGGACATCGGTGACGCGGTGGAGATTGCCGACGTGCGCATCACCGTACTGGCGATGGAGAAGCGCCGCATCGCCCGCCTGCGCGTGGAGCGCCTCAACCTGCCGTTGTAGCGCCGAGCCCCTGCTCGGCTGCCCGTAGCGTAGCGTCGAGCCTGCTCGACGCCCGTCAAGTAGAGTCGAGCTTGCTCGACTGGCTTTTGAGCAGCCGAGCATGGCTCGGCTCTACATCCAAAGCAGCCGAGCACGGCTCGGCTCTACACAACGCGACCCGCACCCCTCACCATAGCGGCCCCGCTTTTCCCCTGGATGGTTGCAGTGCTGAGTACGATCGGTTTGTTGATGGGCCTGTATGTGGCCTGGCGCCTGTTCTGGCCACTGCGCATGCGGCCCTGGCTGAAGATCGTGCTGTCGCTGCTGCTGGTGGCCGTTGCCGTGCAGCTGCGCATCGTGGCTACCTTCTGGGGCACGATGGCGTCACCAGAGATTCCGAAGCTGGCCATCGCCACGCTGGCCACCGGATCGACGGCGGTGCTGCTGCTGGCGTTGGCCATGCTGGTGCTGGATGCCGCCCTGCTGCTTTCCCGTCTGCTGCGCTGGCCGCGTGCCGTGTCGGCGCTTCGCGGCCCGAAGCTGCGGCCGATGGCCGGCGTGCTGGCCCTGCTGGTCAGTGGCTATGGCATCAGCCAGGGCATGGCCGTGCCCCAGACCCGGCAGATTGAGGTGGCGATCAACGATCTGCCGCCCGCGTTCGATGGCTACCGCGTGCTGCAGCTGACCGACATCCATGCCAGCCGCCTGCTGACCGGCGATTGGGTGCGCAAGGTGGTGGCCGGGAGCAACGCATTGAAGCCGGACCTGATTGTGATCACCGGCGATCTGATCGATGGCAGCGTGCACGCCCGCCGCGATGATGCGCGCCCGCTGGCCGATCTGCGCGCACCCGACGGCGTCATTGCCATCACCGGCAACCACGAGTACTACGCGCAGTACCAGGACTGGATGCAGGCGTTCCGCGCGCTGCACATGCAGGTGCTGGAGAACAGCCATCTGCAGGTGCGCCGCGGTGACGCTGCGCTGACCATCGCCGGTGTCACCGATCCGGTGGCGGCCCGCTATGGCCTGCCGTTGCCGGATATCGATGCCGCGCTGGCAGGGGCTGATCGGTCCGCGCCGGTGATCCTGCTCGATCACCGTCCGCGCAATGCGCGCGAGGCCGCCGCCCGTGGCGTGGCGCTGCAGCTGTCCGGGCATACCCATGGTGGGCAGATCATCGGCATGGACCAGCTGGTGAAGCGGGCCAACGGGGGTTTCGTCTCCGGGCGCTACGAAGTCGATGGCATGACCTTGTATGTGAGCAACGGTGCCGGTCTGTGGGCAGGTTTCCCGGCGCGCATCGGCGTGCCGTCGGAGATCACCCTGATCACGCTGCGCCGCACGCTGTGACCTGAAGTGGGGTCAGATCCCTTTCCCACCGGGAGAGGGATCTGACCCCGAAGACCTGGAAGGAACCATGGCCCACCCGCGCGCGCCGATGGAGCGTCTGATCCGAGCCAATGCCGATGAGATCAACCGGCTCCGCCAGGCCATCCGTGAAGCCGCTGGCGCGCGCTGGCGTGGCCCGGAAGAATTGCAGCGGCATGCGGCAGCCTGCGCGGAATACAACCAACGCCATGAACAGCTTGCGTTCCCGGGTGGCTACGCCAACGCACTGAAGCAACTGGCTGAGCACGATCCGAATACGGTGGATGTCGTGCTGACCTTCCTCGAGGTGCGGCCATACTTCTTCCGTTCCGGATACATGTGGAAGACGCTGTTGAAGCGCGTGCAGCGGGTGCCGATGGGCGCCAAGCAGCACGCCAGGCTGCAGAAGATCCTCGTGGACTATGCGCTCTACCGCGCCGCGCGAAGCCAGTAGGGGTCAGATCCCTTTGCCATTGACGAGGGGATCTGGCCCCGACTGGTCACGATGCCCGCGGTGCCGGCCGCGCATGCGCATTGCGCCGCAGGGACTGCGCCCGCTTGGCGATCGCGCGCACCACGAAAGCGGTGAACAGCAACGCCGAGGGCACCGCGTACCAGAAGTTGCCGGGTACGCGCTTGAAGTACGAATAGGTGAACACTGCGGCGATGATCCACATGCCGGTGACGTGCAGGCGTCGCCATGCGGTGGGGCCCATGCGCCGTGCGATGCCACGATGCGAGGTGATGGCCAGGGCAAGGATGGCCACGTAGCCGACCGTGCCCGGCAGATTGGCCAGGGCCGAGCGCGCTGGCCAGAACGCAGGGTTGAGGATGCCGAAGGTGGTGATCGCCACCGCATGCAGCAGGTGCGAGAACGCGAATGACAGGCCGACGATGCGCCGTTCGCGCAACAGGAAGCGGGTGAACGGGCCGGGCAGCAGGCTGGCGAACGAGGATGCGGTGAACGCGGCCAGGAACAGCAGGAACGATGTGCGCGCGGTGACCCGGATCGCCGCACGGCTGCCTTCGATGATGTCGGGCTGCAGGGCGAACGCCGCCAGTGCGAAGGCGATCAGGACCACGGCGATGACCGCGAACAGGCGCCAGCCGTGCAGAAAGGAAGTGTTGGAAACAGCCATGATCAGACCTCGAAGAATGGAGAGGGGGCCGTGCCGGTCGCTGGCCGGCCAAGGACGGGGTAGTGCCGGCCGCTGGCCGGTCAAGGAAGGGTAGTGCCGGCCGCTGGCCGGCTCGCTCAGCAGTCGTTCGTCACAACCAGCACGCCGCCCGCGCACAGTTGGTCCAGTAGTGGGCTGCAGGCTGCGCGCAGTTCGTCGGTGGCAATGCCATGCGCCTCGGCCAGTACCTGCAGCGCGTCTTCCACGCGGGCACCGTCATCGCCGAAGGCCGACAGCAGCGCATACGTCAACGGTGCCAGTTCCTCGACCCGCAGGCTGAAATCATCCAGGCGCCGCAGAAGCAGTAGCGTCGGTGCCGTGCTCGGCGCACCGTTCACCCTGGCATCCTCATGCACAGGCCACTGGTAGCCCAGCACCCGTACCAGTGGAGACAGCGCAAGCACGCTGCCTGTCTGTGGCGCATGCAATGGCTGCTGGCCCGGGTCGCGTGCTTCGATATGCAGCGCCTGCTGCGTGCATTCGTAGTGCGCCAGTTCTGCCGCCCAGCCCGGCAGTGCGAGGTCTGCCTGCACGCCCAGCCACGTGGCGAATTCACCTGCGATCTGCGGGAACAACGGCGTACGGCAGGCATGGCGCGCGTAGTAGCGCTCGACGGCATCGCGCCAGCAGGCGTCGCCCAGCCGCGCCTGCAGGCGCGGCAGGCTGCCTGCCAGCAGGTTGTCCAGGCTGTCGAAGCAGAGGCGGCGGTAGACCGCCATCCGTCGTGCATCGATGCCCTCGGGAACGGGCATCGACGGATCGCGTACATGATCGGCCCAGCACTGCTGCAGGGCGGCCAGCGACTCAGCCATGGGCCACCTCGGGCAGCAGGACATCGGCCTGCACCTGGCGGATCTGCTCGACCTCGGCCAGCAGCTCGGCCAGCGGAGGAAGTTGAAATCACGTTCCAGCAGGGTGGGGCGCACGCCGACACGCGCATATGCCTGGTGCAGCAGGGCCCAGACCACGCCCCTCACCGGCGCGCCATGGGTGTCGATCTTGAATCCGTCGTCCTCATCGAAGTGGCCGGCCACGTGCAGCGAGGCGACGCGATGCGCAGGTACACGTGCCAGGAAATCGAAGGCGTCGTAGCCGTTGTTGCAGGCGTTGACGAAGACATTGTTGACGTCCAGCAGCAGGTCGCAGTCGGCCTCGGCCAGCACCGCAGTGATGAAGTCGATCTCGCTCATGTCCGCACCGGGCACGGCGTAGTAGGAGATGTTTTCCACGGCGATGCGCCGGCCGAGTGTGTCCTGCACCTGGCGGATGCGACTGGCGACGTGGCGCACGGCCTCGGTGGTGAACGGCAGTGGCAGCAGGTCGTAGACATGGCCGCCGGCGGCGCAGTAGCTCAGGTGTTCGCTGTACAGCTGCACCTGGTGCAGATCGAGGAAGGCACGGGTCTGCGCCAGCAGGGTACGGTCCAGCGGGTCGGGGCCACCCAGTGACAACGACAGGCCATGGCAGGTCAGGCGATGGCGCTCGCTCAGCTGGCGCAGCGCGGCGCCGTGTGCACCGCCCACGCCGATCCAGTTGTCCGGCGACACTTCAAGGAAGTCGAGGGCATCGGCCGGCATCGCCAGCAGTTCATCGATCAGGCCACGGCGCAGGCCGAGACCGGCACTGGCGGAAGGCAGGGGCAAGGACATGCGACGGTACTCCAGGGCAGTGGCGCCGCCGTAGGGGCGGCGCCGGGTGGGGAACGATCAGTCGTTGACGCGGGAGAACAGGCCCTTCGGCATCGGCTTGCCGTGGGCGGTGTAGACACTGCGCAGGTAGTCGTGCGCTTCCTGTTCGCTGATGTAGCCATCGTGGTCGGTGTCGATGCGGTCGAACTCGGCGGCGCGCTTGGCCGCCACGGCATTGAACTCGGCACGCGAGACCCGGCCGTCGTGGTCACGGTCGGTGCGGGCGAACGAGGCATCGCCACACTTGCCTTCACCGCACTGGCCTTCGGCCACCTTGGCCTTGCCGGCCGGCTTGCCGGTGGCGGCCTTGTTGGCGCCGCACTTGCCTTCACCGCATTTGCCTTCGGCGGCGGCGCTCATGGCCACCGCACTGATGGCCAGCGGCTGGATCGCAGCGGCCTGGCCGGCCAGCAGCAGGCCACCGGCCAGGGCGATACCAATGGTGCCGATGCGCGGCAAGCGGGAAGCAGGGGTGTTCTTGGTCGAAACGGACATGGTGATGACTCCTTGAATTGGCACGCAGGGCGTGCGGGATGGACGCCGCTGGAAGGCGACGGAAACGAGGGGAAGACGCGCGGGGAGGGCGAAGCGGATCAGGCGTTGCAACGGCGGCGCAGTACGTAACCCAGCAGCAGTGCGCCACCGAGCAGTGCGCCACCGAAGCCGATACCGGGCAGCAGCGCAGCAACCGGCAGCAGCAGGGCGATCAGGCTCACGCCCCAGCCGAGGCCGTCATTGCCGGCGGCGGCGCGTTGCGGGCCGGTCAGCAGACGATCCAGGCTGAGCGCACCACCGCCGTTGAGGATCAGCGGCAACAGCATGGCCAGGAACAGCAGCGGCAGCTTGAAGTTGCCGTAGCCCTGGTCGGTGATCGCATAGCCCTGCCAGAGTTCGCCCAGGCTGTTCCACTGATCGGGCCAGTGCACGGCGGCGATGGCGACGATGGTGAGCACCCAGAAGATGTAGGCCACCGAGCGCGTGGCCAGGCCCAGCAGCAACAGCACCGCGCCCACCAGCTCCAGCCAGGTGGCCAACTGCCAGTTCAACGTTGCGGGCAGGGTGGAGAACGGAAACGGGAAACGCCCTTCCAGATCGGCGAACCAGTTCTGCCCGCCCAGCTTCTCGCGGCCCGACTCGAAGAACTCCCAGGCCAGCAGGGCGCGCAGGGCCAGCGGCGAGAGCCAGCGGCCGACGGCATCCAGGCGGGGGTGTATACGGAAGAGGCGGTGCTGATCATGGGGTTGTCCTGCGGGCCAGTGGTCGATGGAGGCCATTTCGAGCCGCGCAGGTATCGGCAACGTGTGCGGTTGCCCGGGGTTTTGTCAGCGACTGTGGCCGCGTCGGGGGTTTCGTACAGTCCGGTACAAAGACGCCGCGTCGGGCGTTCGCCGGGCATGGCCCGGCGGCCGAATGTATCCAACTGTAGGAACCGGCCGTCGCCCTACATTCCGGTACAACTCGGCGCCGCAGCGAAACAGCACCGATACACCCCCAGGCGGAAATGGCCACTCCCAACACCGGAGTGCCACCCATGATCCGTACCACCCTGCTTGCTGCCGCCCTGGCCTTCGCCGGCGCTGCGACCCCCGCCTTCGCCGCACAGACCAATGCCAGCGCGCCGCCCACCGTCATCCTGGTCCACGGCGCCTTCGCCGATGGTTCGAGCTGGAACAAGGTGATCAGCACGCTGCACGACTGGAAGGTACCGGCGGTGGCGGTGCAGAACCCGCTCACTTCGCTGGCCGACGATGTGGCGGCGACCCGTCGCGCGATCGCCGCTGCGCCCGGCAAGGTGGTGCTGGTCGGCCACAGCTGGGGTGGCACGGTCATCACCGAAGCGGGCAACGATCCCAAGGTGCAGGCGCTGGTGTACGTGGCCGCGTTCGCACCGGACGTGGGCCAGTCATCGGCACAGCAGGGCGAGGGTTTCCCGGTGGGCCCGGGCCTGACCCGCCTGCAGGACCGTGATGGCTACCTGAGCCTGCCGGCCGATGCCATCGCCGAGGATTTCGCGCCGGATGTCATGAAGAAGACCGCAGCGCTGCTGTACAGCACCCAGGTGCCACTGAAGGCCAGCGCACTGGGCGAAGCCGTGACCACCGCGGCCTGGCGTGGCAAGCCGAGCTGGTACGTGCTCAGCCGCGACGACCGCATGTTGTCGCCGCAGCTGCAGGCGGCCACCGCAAAGCGCATTGGCGCGCAGCTGCAATCCATCGGCAGCAGCCACGTGTCGCTGCTCTCGCACCCGGCCCAGGTGGCCGACAGCATTCTGGAAGCCGCGGGCGTGAAGCCGGCCGAACTGCCGCTGGCCGAGCAGGGGGCTGAGTGATGGTCACCCTGCGCGCGTATGCGTTGCCGTTGCTGCTGGCCCTGATCGGGGGCTGCACTGCTGCTGGTCTGGCCCAGCCCGCAGGCCGATGCGCAACCGGCCGAACCGGTGGCGGCGGCCGGCTTCGAGGGTGGCGGGCCCTGGCACAACAGCCCGCCGCTGCGGCTGGAACAGTTGCGCGGGCAGGTGGTGCTGGTCGAGTTCTGGACCTATGGCTGCAGCAACTGCCTGAACGTCGCACCTTATGTTCACCGGTGGCACGCACGCTATGCGCCGAAGGGCCTGCGCGTGGTGGGTGTGCACACGCCTGAATTCGCCTATGAAGGATTGCAGGGCAACGTGCGCCATGCCCTGCGGCGGTTGGACATCACCTGGCCGGTGGTGCAGGACAACCAGTACCGGATCTGGAACGCCTGGGGCAACCGCTTCTGGCCGGCGCTGTACCTGCTCGACCGGCAGGGCAGGGTGGTCTACCGCCATTACGGCGAAGGCGACTACGCACGTACCGAAAGCGAGATCCAGCGCCTGCTGGCCGGCCCCTGAGCCGCGCTACCATGGCCGCGCCGCGCGGCCTTGACCTCCGTCTTCATCGAGAACGCCATGAACCACGTACCGCACATCCTTGTCGTCGACGATGACAGCGAGATCCGCCAGATGCTGGCCGATTACCTGCAACGCAACGGCCTGCGCGTCAGCCAGGCCGATGGCGGCCGTGCGATGCGCGCGCTGATGGACACCCATGCGGTGGACCTGGTGGTGCTGGACGTGATGATGCCCGGCGAAGACGGCCTCAGCCTGTGCCGCAACCTGCGTGCCGGCAAGCACCGTGCGGTGCCGGTGGTGCTGCTGACCGCCCGCGACGACGAAACCGACCGCATCATCGGCCTGGAAATGGGTGCCGACGACTACGTGACCAAGCCGTTCTCTTCGCGCGAGCTGCTGGCGCGCATCAATGCGGTGATCCGGCGCACGCAGATGCTGCCGCCGAACCTGCAGGTGACCGAAGCCGGGCGCCAGCTGGCGTTCGGCGACTGGCGGCTGGATACCACCGCGCGCCATCTGCTGGATGCGCAGGACACCGCCTATCCGCTCAGCGGTGCCGAGTTCCGCCTGCTGCGCGTGTTCCTCGACCATGCCAACCGCGTGCTCAGCCGCGACCAGCTGCTCAGCCTTACCCAGGGCCGCGATGCGGAACTGTTTGATCGTTCCATCGATCTGCTGGTCAGCCGCGTTCGCCAGCGCCTGGGCGATGATGCGCGTGAGCCCACCTACATCAAGACCGTGCGCAGCGAAGGCTATGTGTTCAGCGTGCCGGTGCAGTTGCTGGGGCCGCAGGAATGAACGCCCGCGCGCGCCGCCTGTCGTGGCCGCGCACGCTGTCGGCACGCCTGCTGCTGGTGCTGCTGGGCGGATTGATCCTGGCCCATGCGCTGTCCTTCGGCCTGTTGTTCTTCGAGCGTTACCAGTCCACGCGCAGCATGATGCTGCGCAACCTGGACGAGGACGTTGCGGTAAGCGTGGCCCTGCTCGAGCGCCTGCCGGCCGACCAGCGCCAGGCCTGGGTGCCGCGGCTGGAGCGGCGTACCTACCGCTACCTGTTGCGCCCGGCACAGGCGGGGCCTGCGCTGGAAACCGATCGCGCACGCCAGGTCACCGCCATCATCGATGACAGCCTGGAGCACCGCTATCGGTTGCAGGCGCGGCAGGTGGCACGCCTGCCGGAACGCTTCGAAGTGGAGCTGCGCCTGCACGACGGTTCGCCGCTGACCATCGAAGTCACACCCTCGGGCCTGCCGCTGGCGCGATGGCTGCCGGCCGTGCTGCTGGTGCAGCTGGCGTTGCTGCTGGTCTGCGCATGGCTGGCGGTGCGGCTGGCATTGCGCCCGTTGCGGCAGCTCTCGCACGCCGTCGAGCAGCTGCAGCCCGGCAACGACGTACCGATGCTGCCCGAAGACGGCCCCGCCGAAGTGGGCACGGCCGCGGCCGCGCTCAATGCACTGCAGGCGCGCATCCGCGGCCATGTCAGCGAGCGGTTGCAGATACTGGCTGCCATCTCCCACGATCTGCAGACGCCGATCACGCGTATGAAGCTGCGGGTGGAAACGCTGCCCGAAGATGCCACCCAGCAGCGCCTGCTGGACGACCTTGACCACCTGGGGCAACTGGTGCGCGAAGGCGTGGCCTATGCGCGCAGCAGCCATGTGGCCCGTGGCGCGCCGGTGGCGATGGATCTTGGCGCGTTCCTGGCCAGCGTGGTGGGCGACTATGAAGACATGGGCAAGGCGGTCAGTGGCGGCGCACCTGCGGGCCTGACCGTGCAGACCTGGCCGCAGCCGCTGCGGCGGGTGGTTGGCAATCTGGTCGACAATGCATTGCGTTATGCCGGCAGTGCCGAGATCGAGGCGGGTCGTGATGCAGCAGGCCGGCCATGGATCAGCGTGTCCGACCGCGGCCCCGGCATCCCGGAGGACCAGTTGCAGGCCGTGCTGGCGCCGTTCCATCGGCTGGAAAGTTCGCGCAACCGCGATACCGGCGGCACCGGCCTGGGCCTGGCCATCGCGGTGCAGCTGGCGCAGTCGTTGGGCGGCTCGCTGCAGCTGTGCAATCGCGAGGGCGGCGGCTTGCAGGCGGTGTTGCAGTTGCCGGGGTAGCAGGCGGGTCAGATCCCTTTGCCAACGGCAAAGGGATCTGACCCCGTAGTTGATGCACCGCGTCGTCACTGCGTACGTGGCACCCTGCGGCGATGAAGGAACGCATGCAATGACCGCAGCACGGCAGCGCTCAATGTGGGTGGCGGGCCTGTCCACGGTGGTGGAGTGGTACGACTTCACCCTGTACCTGTATTTCGCCACGGTGCTGTCGCGGGTGTTCTTCGGCGGCGGCGAGCAGGCCTTGCTGGTTACCCTGGCCGGCTTCGCGGTGTCCTATCTGATGCGTCCGCTGGGCGCGCTGTGCTTCGGTCACCTCGGTGATCGCCTCGGCCGGCGCTGGATGCTGCTGGCCTCGATGGCATTGATGGCCGCGGCGATGCTCGCTACCGCACTGCTGCCGACCGCCGCCACCGCAGGCAGCACCGCCGGCGTATTGATGCTGGTCCTGCGCTGCGTGATGGCGTTCTCGGTGGGTGGCGAATACACCGGCGTGGTGGCCTACCTGCTGGAAAGCGCACCGCTGCGGCGACGGGGCCTGGTGACCTCGCTGGCCTCGGCGGCCAGTGAAGTGGGTGCGCTGCTGGCGGTGGCGATCTCCGCGCTCACGGTCGCGCTGCTGCCCACACCGCAGCTGGACAGCTGGGGCTGGCGCATTCCGTTCTTCGTCGGCGCCGCGCTGGCGCTGGTGATCCTGGTCGCACGCTCGGGCATGCACGAGTCACCCGAATTCGAGCGCCAGCGCCGCGACGGCAGCATACCGGCCACACCGCTGCGGCATGTGCTGCGCAATCATCCGGGGGCAGTGGCGCGTACCTTCGCGATCTCCGCACTGGGTTCGATCACCTATTACGTGGGCATTACCTACGTGCCAGCGTTCCTGCATGCGCGGGGGCATGACGAGGGCGATGCGTTGTGGCTGTCGACGATCGCGGCGGTGGCGGTGATCGCGATCACCCCGCTGTGCGGCGCATTGTCGGACCGCGTCGGCCGTCGGCCGATGCTGCTGGGGCTGACCATGCTGGCGGCCCTGCTGCCGCTGTCGCTGTTTGCGTGGATGGCGCAGGCGACGACGCTGGGCATCGTGTTGGCCGCAGTGCTGCTGGCCTGCGTGGCAGGTGGCGTGAGTGCGGTGGCGGCCCCGGCCACCGCCGAACAGTTCCCGGGCGAAGGCCGGGTCAGCGGGTTGGCACTGGGCGTGACCATGGCCACAGCGGTGTTCGGCGGTGCGACACCGTGGCTGGCGCAATGGTGGGTGGAACGCAGCGGCTGGGCGGCGGCGCCGGGCGCGATGATCGCGCTGGTGGCGGTGCTGGTGCTGCCCGTGCTGTGGACCCTGCCCGAGACGGCCCCGGGCAGGGTCAAGCGCTAGCCGATCAGACCTTCAGGGTCTGCTCGATGTCGGCCAGCACCGCGGCCGCATCCACGCCAATGGCGATGGACTGCAGCACGTGGCCATCCCACACGCTGGGGCCGAAGCCCATGCCTTCCGGCTTGGGAATGGTCATGCCACGGGCAACGCCGTCGGTGGCCACGCGCACGCTGGCGCGCTCGAACTGGAACAGTTCCGGGCGGGTCAACGCGATGCAGGCGCAGCAGTCGTGCACCACCATGCCCTTGTGGCCCGCCTGCAGGTAGAAGTCCACGTAGTCCTGCGACAACGCCCGCACCAGCTCGGCATCGGCGCCGCCGAGGGCGGCCAGCGTGTCCAGGCCATCGCGGTTCATTTCCACGCGGGTGGTCACGTCCAGGCCGATCGCGGTGACCGGCCAGTCGGTGGTGAACACCACGTCGGCCGCTTCGGCGTCGCCCCAGATGTTGGCCTCGGCGGCCGGAGTGATGTTGCCGTTGACGTGGAAGGCGCCGCCCATGAGCACCACGCCGCGCACCAGGCCGGCGATGTCCGGGGCCTGCTGCAGGGCCAGGGCCAGGTTGGTCATGCGGCCGACCGCGACCAGGGTCACTTCGCCCGGGTGGGCACGGACCAGATCGATGATCAGCTGATGCGCCGGGCGGGCGTCGACGGCCACATCCAGCTGTGCCGGCACCGGGTGGTTGCCCAGGCCATTATGGCCGTGGATGTGCACCGGCCAGGCTTCCGGGGTGGCCTCCGGCTGCAGCGGGCCAGCGGCGCCGCGCGCAACCGGGGCGGCAAAGCCCCAGGCCTGCTTCAGGTACAGCGCGTTATGCGTGGTCGACTCCACCGAGGCATTGCCGAAGGTGGTGGTGACGCCGATCAGGTCGATCTGCGGGTGCTTGTGCAGGTACAGCAGCGCCAGGGCGTCGTCGACGCCCGGGTCGGTATCGAAAATGACTTTCAGCATGTTGTTGTTCTTCTTCTTCCGTGTGGTGCGGGGGCGCCGGCGGCCCGCAGGCAGGCCGGCGCGCCCTACATTGTCCCATCTTCATGACAGGCACGGCCATTGCCGGGGCGGCAGGCCATAATCTCCCCGTCCAGGCCCGGAGTCCGCCGCATGCTGATCGTGACCCTTCTGCTGGCCCTGCTGGTGCTGGGCCTGAACGTGGTAGCCACGGTGGTGATCGTCCAGCGCGAGGGCCTGTCGGCAGGGGGCGGGCGGTGCAGCTGCTGCTGGTCTGGCTGCTGCCGCTGGTGGGCGCGATCCTGTGCATGGCGGTGGCCACCGCCGATGGCTCGGGTGGCCGCGGGGAGGGGTGAGGGCTGCGTAGCGTCGAGCTTGCTCGACGGCCCGTACAAAAGCAGTCGAGCAAGCTCGACGCGACAGAAGCGGCGACAGCGGTGACGGCGGCGATTGATGGGACGTTCCCGGGTGCATACCCCGCCGAGGTCACGTCTCGGTAGTGCCGGCCGCTGGCCGGCAACCCCATCCGTTCAGCCGCCGCCTTCGGTCGGCAACGGCGCCGGTACGTTCAGCAGGCCTCCCGCAGCCACATAGGCGGCCAGCGCCTGGCCCTGGCTGAGCAGGTGGCGCTCCATGGTGCGTTCGGCGGCAGCGGCATCACGCCTGCGGAAACACTCCATCAGTTCGCGGTGCTCGGCCAGCGACTGCGCGGTACGACCCGGAGTCAGCAGCTGGCGGCCACGGTGCATCTTCAGGATACGGTGCAGGTCGTGCGTGATCCGGATCAGCCACGGGTTGCCGGCATAGTGCTGCACGGTTTCGTGGATGAGGTAGTTGTTGCGGTAGTACTCGGCGATGTTGCCCTCGGCCGCAGCGGTTTCCATCGCCGCATGCAGGTCTTCCAGCTGCTGTACCCCAGCATCATCGATATGCCGGACCGCTTCATGCGCGCAGCGGCCTTCCAGCATCGCCATCACCGGGAACAGCTGGTTGAGGTCTTCCAGGGTGAGCCGGGTGACCCGCGCGCCACGACCGGCATCGATCTGCACCAGGCCCTCGGCGGCCAGCAGTTTCAGTGCTTCGCGCAGCGGCGTGCGGCTGATGCCCAGTTCCTCGCACAGGGCCGGCTCGTCGATCCACTCACCCGGTGGCAGGCGGTAGTCGTAGATGCGTTCGCGCACGTGTTCGGCGACCTCTTCATACAGAGGAGCACGCTTCTTCGGTGAGCGCGGGGCAGGAGCGATGGCCATGGCGGAAAGTGTACTGCCTCCATGCATGGGACCTGCAATGCGGGCGGAAACCGAGGGGGAAACGGCTCGGGGGAGCGGCTGGGTAGAGTCGACTGTTAGTCGACTATCGCGCGGAGCGCGGGGTTTTTCGCCGTCGGAACGGAGAGCAGTCGACTAACAGTCGACTCTACCTCGTCGGTCATACCCCGCTGGAAGGGCGCCGGAATCCCCGGCGCCCCTGTGCAGTTACATCCAGCCCGGCACCACGAACACCAGCCACGCCAGCAACGGCCCCAGCGCCACCACCAGGCCGCTGTAGACCAGGAAGCGGCGGAACAGGGTCTCGCGCTCTTCCTTGGCGGCCGAGGCCACCACCAGTGCACCATTGGTCGAGAACGGGCTGACGTCGACGATGGTGGACGACACCGCCAGCGCGCAGATCACGCCGGCTGCGCCCAGGTGGCCCTGCATCAGGAACGGCACGGCCAGTGGGATCGTTGCGCCCAGCACGGCGGCCGAGGACGCGAAGGCGGAGACGATGCCACCGACGTAGCAGACCAGCAGCGCGCCCAGCAGCGGAATGCCGATGCTGGAAACACCATGGCCGATGAAGTCCACCGCGCCGGCGTGCTCCAGCACGCCGATGTAGGTCACCACGCCGCAGATCAACAGCACGGTGGACCAGCTGATGCCGTCGACCGCGCCCTTCTGGCTCTGCGGCGACAGCAGTGCCAGCGCTACGGCCACCGTGATCGAGACCAGGCCGACGTTGAGGTTGTAGATCAGCGCGGCCACGCCCAGGCCCAGCAGGCCGATCAGGGTGAACAGGCGTTCGCGGGTGAAGCCGACCGCCTCCAGCGCCTCCGGATCGTTGCTGAGCGTGCCGCCACCGGCGGCGACCAGCGCGCCATGCCCCTCAATGGCGAACTGCCGCGACGACGCCTGCGGGCCACCGGCCATCGCAAGCCCGGCGTTGCCAACCGTGCCGGCCAGTGTGATCGAGCCGCGGCGCAGCAGCGCGATGCCACCGAAGGCGACGAAGCAGATGATGGCCATCATGAAGTTGAAACCGAGGCTGGTCAGAAACACCGCCATCTCGGTCACCTCCAGCCCGGCCTTCTGCACGACCCCGTTGGTGATGCTGCCGTACACGCTGATCGGCGAAAAGCCGCCGGCCTGTGCGCCATGGATCACCAGCAGGCCCATCATCAGCGGGTTGATGTTGTATTGCTTGGCGAAGCGCAGCGCGACCGGGCCGATGATCGCCACTGCGGCCGGGCCAAGCGCACCGAACGCGGTGAGTACCGCGGTGACCACGAACATCACCCAGGGGATGGCGACGATGTGGCCGCGCACCGCGCGCACCGCCCAGTGCACCAGCAGGTCGATGGTGCCGTTCTTCTGCGCGATGGCAAACAGGTAGGTGATGCCGACCAGGGTCAGGAACAGGTCGCCCGGGAACCCGGCCAGCACCTCCTTGCCGTCCATGCCGACCCAGACACCACCGATGATGAACGCCAGCGCGAAGGCCACCGCCCCCATGTTGATCGGCAGAGCGGTGGCGACGATGAACATGACCACCAGACCGATGATCGTTGCGAGTTGTGGACTCATGCGCCCTCCCAGACACGTGGCTCACGTACAGCGCGGATGGAAACCCGCCATCCCGGGGTAAGGCGACGTACTGCGTATTGCGTGATACGTACTGCTCGAACCCGTTACCGCAGCCGCTCCAGCGCGCTGCGGGCCCATGCGGCGGCGCCTTCCAGGCTCTGGAACTCTTCCACCGCGCGCATCTCGCAGCACGGATAGGACGGCGCGACCATGCGCACCAGTGCATTGCCCGGGCCCAGCTGCAGGAACACCCGCGCGCCGCGCTCGAAGGCCTGGCGCATCACCTGCGCCCATTCGATGGTCTGTGCCAGCTGTGCCGACAGGGTGTGCACCGTCGCCGCACGATCACGCACGGGTCGCGCATCGATACCGGCCAGCAGCGGCAGGCGCGGAGCCTGCAGCGGGGCGGCATCGAGTGCGGCGGCAAACGGTGAGACCGCCGCCGCCAGCAGCGGTGTGTGTGCGGGAACATGCACCGGCAGCACGCGGACCTCCGCGCCCTGTGCGCGTGCCGCATCGGCCAGTGCGTGCAGCGACGCCTGCGCACCGCCAACGATGAAATGATCTTGGCCATTGGCAATCGCCACGAAGGTGCCGTGCGCATCGCAGAGCGCGTGCAGTGCACTGCGATTCAGCCCGAGCACCGCTTGCAGTCCGGCATCGGCGGGGCCGGCGGCGTCCATCAGCTGCGCGCGCCGGGCGGCCAGCGCCAGGCAGGTGTCCGCGTTGAACGTGCCGGCGATGGCATGCGCGGCCAGCTCGCCGATGCTGTAGCCGGCCACCAGCACCGGCGCAGGCAGCGCTTCGCGTAGTCCCCGCCAGTGCGCGAGGGTGGCCGCACACAGCAATGGCTGCGCCAGCGCGTTGTCGAAGCGCGATTCATCAGCGGCCGCTGCGAACACATCGCGTCCAAGCACTGCGCTGGCAATCTCCAGTACGTCGCGCGCGGCAGGCAGATCGCGCACGCGCTCGAACATCGCCGCATGCTGCGCGCCTTGCCCGGGACAGAGCAGAGCCAGGCTCATGCGGCCTCCTGCTGCAGCAGGAACCAGCTGCAGGCGAGCAGATCGGCACTGCCGCCAGGGCTGAGGCGGCGCGCGACGAAGCGTGCACCGATGCCGTGCAGGCGCACTTGCCAGCCCGGTGCGAAGGCACCGCCACTTTCCAGAAAGCCGCGCGCCTGCTGCTGGGCCCAGAGCAGGCCGTCGATGCCGCCACGGTGCAGCAGGTTGAGGTCGTCGATGTGCGCAACCAGCTGCATCAGGGTCTGGCACAGTGCCGCGTCGCGCGGCAGCCCTGCGCTCAGGGCATGGCGCAGCGTGGGCACCGCCAGTTCGCGCAGCAACGGGTAACCGGCCGCCGCCTGTTCGCGCACGCCCGGCACGCCATGCTGCACTCGTGCGCGCTGCCCCGGGCTCTGCGCATCCAGTGGAGCACGGGCGAAATCGTCGGCCCAGTGCTGTACGCCCAGGCACACCTGTGTGGCAGGCACGCTGTGGCCGTGCTGACGCCGGCAACGTGCTGCGGCGGCCACCAGCAGGCCGAGGCTGAAGATTGCACCGCGATGGGTGTTGATACCCCCGGTGGCGCGCAGCATCGCGGTTTCGGCAGCGAGGCCGTGCGCGCGCAACCGCGCGAACGGTGCGTCTGCAGCGCCGGCGTGCGCCATCGCAGTGAAGAAGTGGCGCAGCGCAAACAAGCTGCGCAGGAACGTGCCGGCATCCATGTCGTCATGGCTGCCTGCATCAAACGGCGTAACCAGCCCTGGTTTGGGGGCCAGTGCCAGTTCGGCATGCAGGCTGGCGATGGCCAGGCGCCCCAGGCGCGCGCTGTCGAACGCACGTGCGCCGGGCAGACGGAGCTGGACGACGGCGCTCACGCCGCCACTCCGCTAGCCACGAACAGGTGCTCGCGGGTTTCCAGCGCGGCGCCATCCAGGCGCTTCACCAGCACCTGGCGGCTGTCGCCGGCATATTCACGCCAGTTCACCGCGCCGCCATCAGGCAGGCTCAGTTCGCCATCGACGCGACGGCCGTGCTCGTGCTCCCAGGCATTCAGGTGTGCGACAAGTGCGTCGGCCTGGGTGCGGGTCTGCACCTGCCACAACAGATCGATGTCCGAGCGTGGATGCACATACTGCAATCGGCTCAGATGCTGCCAGGCAAAGGCACCGAACACGCGTGCCGGTGCGATGCGCGCCAGGGTGTGCAGCGCCTGCTGCCAGTCGGTCGGGACACCGGCAGTGAGCACCGCGTCCAGTGTCGGCGGTGGTTGCAGGCGCTGCACATCCTGCAGCGGTACGCGCAGGGCGAGGCGCAGTTTGCCTTCGTTCGGCGGCAGCGGTACGCCCAGGCGCAGGCGCGGGTCGGGATCATCCACGGCACGACGCGCCACCATCGCCGGCAGGCCCTGCGCGAACCAGCCCGCGAGGCGTGGTTCCTGTGCGGCCACGTCGGCGCGCCAGTCGGCGTGAGCCGACAGCCAGACCAGCGTGTGGCGGGCGGGCCGCTCAGGCATCGCCGCCGGCCACGGCATCGGCAACAACCGCCGCCAGTGCACGACCGCCACGCTGTACACCCCGCGCCGCGCGGACGTCGCCTTCGCTGGGCGTGCGCAAGGCCTGCAGCAGATGCTGGGCCAGGTCGCCTTCCCACAGCGATTCCACGGCGCCCATGGCCACGTAGTTGGCCACGCCCGGTGCGAATACCGGTGAGCTCTGGCTGAGCGCCTGCAGCTTTTCCAGCGGCTGCTTGGTCACCCGCGCCATCGCGCGCAGGTCCATCACCCGCACCTGTGCGTCGGGCAGGGCATGGATGTGATCGGCCATCAGGCCGAAGGACAGGAAGCCGCCACTGACCGATTCGCCATAGACCAGGGTGACCAGCCGCGCGCCACGGCGACGCGCCAGATCGATGCTCTGTGCGAGGTGGGCGAAGTAGCCGTTGATGCCCAGCAGTTCATCGCGGCGCGCCAGGCGCTGGCCTGCGGTGTCGGCCAGCATCACGATCGGCCGCTGCGGGTGCGCGGCGGTGCTGGCCAGCACCGATTCGGCCAGCGCCAATGCATGATCGACACCGACCTCGATGCGGTCGGTGGTGCCGATCACCGTCACCTCGCCGTCGTCGGTGGTCGCCGTGCCGGACAGCACCGAGTCATTCACCGCGATGGCATGCCCGCGCGGGAACAGGGCATCGAGCAGGGGCTGCAACGCGGCGTTCATGGCAGGCTCCGGTCGCGGGTGGCGGCAAGGAAGGCGTCTGTGTCCAGCAGCGGCAGCCGCGCGGGTTCGGCGATGCCCTGGAGGGCCCAGATCTCCAGGGCGTCGCGGCAAACGCCCCAGGCCTGAACGCGGGCCTTCAATGCCGCATGCCGGGCCTGCAATGCACGCAGCGCTCGCTCACTGTCGCCGCTGTCGGCATCGGGGTGCAGCGCCTCGGCAGCGGCGCGGGCGAAGGCGTCGAGGGCGTCGGGCACCAGCACCTGGGCCTGGTCGATCAGGTAGCGGTGCTTGCCGCCGGTCACCCGCCACACCAGCGCGCGGTCGCGCGAGTCGAATTCCTCCACGCCGCGTACCGTTTCGATCACTTCCGGTCCGGACAGCGACAACCGGCCTTCCTCGGACATGATCACCGTGCTGCAGCAACGGGCGACGATGCCCATGCCACCGAACGCGCCATTGCCACTGCCGACCAGGGCGATGACCGGCACACCCGCCGCGCGCGCATCGAGCGTGGCGCGCATGATCTCGGAAATGGCGATCAGCCCGGCATTGGCTTCGTGCAGGCGTACGCCACCGGTGTCGAGCAGCAGCAGCACGCCCTCCGGGTGCGTCTGCGCCGCGCGGCGCAGCAGGCCGGTCAACTTGGCACCATGCACTTCGCCGACGCCGCCGCCCATGAAGTGGCCTTGCTGCGCGGCCAGCAGCACGCGCTTGCCGCGCAGCAGGGCCTCGCCGACCACGATGCCATCGTCAAACGCGGCCGGCTGTTCGAGCTGGGCCAGGTGCGGGCTCATCATCCGCCGCGCGGGGCCGAGGAATTCGCGGAACGAACCGGCATCGACCAGCCCGGCAATGCGCTCGCGTGCATCGGCTTCGTAGTAGCTGCGGCGCTGCATGTGGCTCATGGTGTGCCCCCGGCCAGCAGGGTTTCCACTGCCTGGTCCAGGCGCAGGCTGACCACCGCCGGTGTGGCGCCGGCGTCGTTGATCGACACGCGCACGTCGCGCAGCGGGTGGCGCTGGGCAAAGTCCGCGATCACCGCCTGCCAGATGGTGCCGAAGCCGCGCGCAGCGGTGACGATGCGCACCGTCATCGCGCCGTCCAGCGCGGCCGGCTCCAGCAGGATTTCCAGATTGCCCGAGGCCAGCACGCCGACCAGCACCGCATCGCGCGCGAACTGCACCGGGGTGCGGCCTTCGAATCGATAGTCGAGGGTTTCCATGCTCGATCCCTTACCAGTTGCGGAAGCGCTTGGGTGGGTCGTACAGCCCGCCGGACCAGCGCACCAGATCCTTCACCGAGCGCGCGGCCAGCAGGTCACGGCTGGCATCGCGCACGTTGATGCCAAGGTCGTCCGGGCGCTGGATCACGCCACGGTCGCGCAGGTTTTCCACCATCGCGCGGTCCCGGCCCATGCCGACGGCGGTGTAGCCGGCCACGCCACGGATGGCCTGTTCGCGTTCTTCCGGCGTGCGGCACAACAGCAGATTGGCGATGCCTTCCTCGGTCAGCACATGGCTGACATCGTCGCCATAGATCATCACCGGTGGCAGCGGCATGGCGGCGCGCTCGGCCAGCTGCCAGGCATCCAGGCGCTCGACGAAGGCCGGCGCCATGTGTTCGCGGAAGGTTTCCACCATCTGCACCACCAGCTTGCGGCCGCGTGGCATTTCGCCGGGGCGTGCCGCCTGCTGGCCAGCCTTGATCCAGGCATCGCTGGCGTGGCGACGGCCGCGCGCATCCGAGCCCATGTTCGGTGCACCGCCGAAGCCGGCGATGCGGTCGCGCGTGGCGGTGGAGCTGTTGCCCTGCAGGTCGATCTGCAGGGTCGAACCGATGAACATGTCACAGGCATACAGGCCTGCAGTCTGCGAGAACGCGCGGTTGGAGCGCATCGAACCGTCGGCACCGGTGAAGAACACATCGCCGCGCGCGGCGATGTACTGCTCCATGCCCAGTTCCGAACCGAACGAATGCACCGACTTGACGAAGCCAGATTCGATGGCCGGAATCAGCGCCGGATGCGGATTGAGCGCCCAGTGCTGGCAGATCTTCCCCTTCAGGCCGAGTGACTCGGCGTAGGTAGGCAGCAGCAGTTCGATCGCGGCGGTATCGAAGCCGATGCCATGGTTGAGACGGTTCACGCCGTACTCGGCGTAGATGCCCTTGATCGCCATCATCGCCATCAGCACCTGGATCTCGGAGATCTGCGCCGGATCGCGGGTGAACAGCGGTTCGATATGGTTCGGCGTTGGCGCCTGCACCACGAAGTTGACCCAGTCGGCCGGGATGTCGACGCGGGGAGGGTGTCGAGGATCTCGTTGACCTGGGCAATGACGATTCCGCCGCGGAATGCAGTGGCTTCCACGATCACCGGCGTGTCTTCGGTGTTCGGGCCGGTGTAGAGGTTGCCGTGGCGGTCGGCGGCCTGCGCGGCCACCAGCGCTACGCGCGGGGTCAGGTCGATGAAGTAGCGGCCGAACAGTTCCAGGTAGGTGTGGATGGCGCCGATCTGGATGCGCCCTTCGGCCACCAGGTTGGCCAGCCGCACCGATTGCGGGCCGGAGAAGGAGAAGTCCAGTTTCGAGGCGATGCCGCGCTCGAACACATCCAGGTGCGAGGGCAGGGACAGCACCGACTGCACCATGTGCAGGTCATGCACGCGGCCAGGGTCGAGGTCGGCGAGGGTCTGGGCGAGGAAGTCCGCCTGCTTCTGGTTGTTGCCTTCCAGGCAGACCTTGTCGCCGGGTTCGAGCAGCGCGTGCAGCAGTTCGCGCACGTCGTCGGCCGCGACCTGGTGGCCGCGCGCCCAGGGCGCGGCGCGCTCCAGGCGCACCCGGCGGCTGCGTTCCAACGTATCCCAGCTCGGGTTCATCGACCGGCTTCCGATTGGCGTTGAAATAATTACGGCATAATTATGGCGTGCAGTGCAACCCGCAGTGCAGCAAAAAGGGCCCGCGCGGAGGCGGGCCCATTGATCCAGGTAGTGCCGGCCGCTGGCCGGCTCCACGCGATGCAGGGTGATGGGGAGCCGGCCAGCGGCCGGCACTGCCGTTTGCAGTCGCTCAGAACTTCCAGCGCAGGCTGGCCGACACGAAGCGCGGCTCGCCGAAGTTGTTGTAGTCCAGGTTGGCCCAGTAGGTCTTGTCCAGCGCGTTGCGCACGCTCAGCGTCGCGATCCAGTTGTCGCTGATGCGGTAGTTGGCGTTGAACTGCACCAGCGAGTACGCGGGCTGGTTCACCGTTACCGTGCCGCCCAGCGGGTAGGCGATGTTGTAGCCCTGCACCTTGCTCTGCCACTGCACGCCGCCGCCGATGCTCAGCCGTTCCAGCGCGCCGCGCAGCTGCAGCTGGGTGTTGAGCTGCAGCAGGTCCTCGGGCGGGTTGGCGTACAGCAGGTCGGTGGCGGCGCGGGTCACCTTGACGTGGGTGTAGCCGGCGTTGACCGTCCAGCCCGGCAGGATTTCGCCGTTGACGTCCATCTCCCAGCCCCGCGCCTTGGTGCCATTGATGCCGATGTAGGCCGAGCTGCCATCACTGAGGGTGCCCTCCGGCACGCTCATGTCGCGCACGGCGTAGTTGTCCTGCTTGGCTTCGAACACCGCCGCATTGGCGGTCAGCCGGCCGTCGAACCACTGGGTCTTGATCCCCGCTTCCAGGTTCGAACCCTGCACCGGCGCCAGCAGGTTCTCGTTGCGGTCCTTGTAGTTCTGCGGATTGAAGATCTCGGTGTAGCTGGCGTAGGCCGACACGTTCGGGGTGATGTCGTAGACCAGGCCCACGTACGGGGTGATTTCGTCGCTGACCTTGTAGGCGCCGCTGGTGCCGGTATAGGCGCCGGCCGCGTTGTAGGAACGGCTCAGGGTCTGCCAGCGGCTCAGGCGCGCGCCGGCGATCAGCGACAGCGGATCGGCCAGGTGCAGGCGGGTGGCCAGGTAGACGCCGCTCTGGGTGGTCTTTGCCACGCGCCGTGCACCGGTGCGGGTGTAGGTCACCTCGGAAATGTCGCCGTCCCAATCGAAGACATTCGGGATGTAGTAGCAGCGCTCGCGCCCGCAGGTGGCCCAGTCGCGGGGAAATTCAGCGCGACGGTATTGGTGGTGCCTTCCAGGTCCGACCACTGCGCACCCAGGGTGAGGTCGTGGTCGCGGCCGAACAGCGGGAACGTGCCGGTCAGGTAGGCATCGACGTTGCGGCGGGTGTCCTTGGAATCACCCGCCGCGGCGCGCAGGTAGATGCCCGAGCCGGTCACCGGGTCCGGGTTGCCGGTGCCGTACAGGCGCACGTTCTGCACGTTGCCGCGGGTGTAGGCGGTGTTGATCTTCAGCAGCCAGTCCTCGCCCAGGCGCTGCTCCAGATTGGCGAAGGCCGTGTTGCTCTCGCGCTTCCAGTAGCTCCACTTCGGCGACAGGTTGGTCGAGCGCGCCAGGTGGGCAAAGTTGCCCTGGTTGTCGAAGAACGCGACGGTACCCCAGGTGGATCCGACCGGGTTGTTGTCCTGGCTCTGGTAGCCGAGGGTGATCGTGGTGCTGTCGGTGACGTCGCCTTCCAGCACCGCCATGCCCGCCATCTTGTTCTCTTTGTAGCGGTCGTAGTACAGCCCGCGATCGGTGTAGGCGGCGACCACGCGGCTGCGGAAACGGCCGTCATCGGTCAGCGGCGCGGTCACATCGGCCTCCATGCGGCGGTAGTCCCAGCTGCCGGCGCTGACCGCGAACGAGGCATCGAACTCTTTGCCCGGGCGCTTGCGCAGCAGGTTGACCGTGGCCGACGGCACGCCGGCGCCACTGAGCAGGCCGTTGGCACCGCGGATCACTTCGATGCGGTCATAGAAGGCGGTGTCGTATTCCTGGTTGGTCGAGCCGCTGTAAGTGGGAATGCCATCGACCTGGAAATCGGTGATGGCAAAACCACGGGCGTAGTACAGGGGGCGCTGGGTGTCATAGAAGGAGACGCTGACGCCGGTCACGGTGCGCATCACATCGTTGATGCTGAACAGCGACTCGTCCTGCAGGCGCTTGAGGCTGATCGCCGTGGCCGACTGCGGGGTTTCCTGCAGGGTGATCGGCAGGCGCGTGGTGCTCGATGGTGGTGCGGACTGTTCGGCGCGAACGCTGACCCGGTCCAGGGTCTTGGCATCGGCGGCGCCGTCGGTGGCGGCGAACGCGCTGGGCGTGGCCAGCAGGGTCAGCGACGAAAGCAGGGCAGCCGGCAGCAGCGCGCGGCGGGGCAGGCGGTTACGCAGGGTCAGGGACATGGTGGGCTCGAAGCGTGGAGGCGGGGAAGGGCGGCAACAGTCGTCCAGCACCCGGGGCGGCGGCTTCGGGCACGTCAGGTCCATCTGGGAGGGGCGCGGTCACTGCGCAGGACGCAAATGTAAATAATTCTTAACAACATTACAATTCGCGTCATTGTGCATCGGCTTTCCGGCACCAGGCATCGCCTTCTGTAGAGCCGAGCCCATGCTCGGCTGCTTTTTGCTGGAGCCGAGCATCGGCTCGGCTCTACAGCAGGGAGCCGCCCCAAAAACGAACGGCCACCCGAAGGTGGCCGTCCGTCTGCATCGAAACGCGGGTGCGGGCTTACAGCGCCTGCAGTTCCTCGTTGGCGTTGCGCTTTTCCTTGGCCGGTGCCGGAACCGCGGCCGGAACCACGGCGGGTGCAGGGGCTGCCGCACTGGCGTCCACCGGTACCTCCAGGTACGGCAGGTGCAGGGTCTGGCTGGTCAGCGTGCGGATCTCGTTGGTCAGCGCCGCGCTGTCGTTGAGCTTGCGCCCGTACGACGGCACGATCTCGCGCAGGCGCGCTTCCCAACCGGCCTTCATCTGGTCCGGGAAGGCCTTGGCCATCAGGTCCAGCATGATCGGCGGCGAGGTCGACGCACCCGGCGAAGCGCCGAGCAGGGCGGCGAGGGTGTGATCCTTGTCGGTCACGATCTCGGTACCGAACTGCAGCACCGCGCCCTTCAACGGGTCACGCTTGATGATCTGCACGCGCTGGCCGGCGGTCACCAGCTTCCAGTCGCCGGGCTTGGCGTTGGGGAAGTACTTGACCAGTTCGGCCTGGCGATCGGCATCGTTCAGGCGCGCCTGGCCCATCAGGTACTGCACCAGATCGAGGTTGTCCTTGCCCACTTCCAGCATCGGGCCGACGTTGTTGTGGGTGACCGAGGAGTACAGGTCCCACCACGAGCCGTGCTTGAGGAACTTGGTGCTGTACAGCGCGAACGGCCCGAACAGGACCACCGGCTTGCCGTCCAGCTTGCGCGCATCCAGGTGCGGCACCGACATCGGCGGCGACCCGGTCTCGGCCATGCCGTAGGCCTTCACGCCGTGGCGCGAGGTCACGTCCTGGCCCTGGAAGGCCAGGAACTGGCCACCGACCGGGAAGCCGGCGTAGTCCTTCGACTCCGGAATGCCCGACATCTGCAGCAGCTTCAGCGCAGCGCCACCGGCACCGATGAACACGAAGCGGGCGTGGGTGGTGGACTCGGTGCCGGCCTTGAGGTCCTTCACCGTCACGTTCCAGCTCTTGTCGGCGTTCTGCCGCAGCGCGCTCACCTCATGGTTCAGGTGCAGGCTGAAGTTCGGGCTGCGCTGCAGGCCGGTAGTCAGCTGGCGGGTGATCACACCGAAGTTGACGTCGGTGCCCAGCGGCATCCAGGTTGCGGCCACCTTCTGCTTCGGGTCACGGCCTTCCATCAGCAGCGGCGCCCACTGCTTGATCTGCGCCGGATCTTCCGAGTACTGCATGCCGTAGAACAGCGGGTTCTTCACCAGGGCCTGCTGGCGCTTGTGCAGGTAGGCGATGTTGTCATCGCCCCAGACGAAGCTCATGTGCGGGGTCGGGTTGATGAAGTCGCTGGGCTGGCTCAGCCGCCCTTCCTTGACCTGGTGCGACCAGAACTGGCGCGAGACCTCGAACGATTCGGCAATGCCGACCGCGCGCTTGGTCTCGATGCTGCCGTCGGGCAGTTCCGGGGTGTAGTTCAGTTCGGCGAAGGCCGAGTGGCCGGTGCCGGCGTTGTTCCAGCCGTCGGAGCTTTCTCCGGCGACGCCGTCGAGGCGTTCGTAGACCTGGATGTTCCAGTCCGGCTGCAGTTCCTGCAGGTAGGTGGCCAGGGTGATGCTCATGATGCCGGCGCCGACCAGCACAACGTCGACGGGCTTGTCGTTGCTGGCGGCGGGCACCGAGCGCTGGGTCAGCGGCCAGTACAGGAACAGCGCGGCGGCCAGCAACAGCAGCACGAGCAGGGCGAGCAGGGCCTTGCCAAATTTCTTCATGGGGGCGGGATCGTTGGCGGAGGGGAGGAGTTCAGGATGCGCATGGAGCAGGGAAAGGGCGTGAAGAAACAACGCCTTGCAGCATCCAGACGCGATTCTAACCGGATCCGGTCCTTTTTTGATGCAACGCAGCATCCGGCATGCCGCGCCATGCCCTCCCAACAGCGCCAGGCCCTGCCTGGCGACGCCTTCGATCAGACCAGCTCAAGAATCTCGTCACCCACCTCGTCGATCTGCCCGGTCGGGCGCCAGCCCAGGCGCCGGTAGAAGCCATGCGAACGCGAGCGCGGGTCGGCCGAGCAGGCCAGGAACAGCCGCCGGTGGCCGGCATCGCGGGTCAGGCTGACCACCTCCTGCAGCAGCTGGCGGCCGATGCCGCGGCCTTCGTAATCCGGAAGCAGTGCCAGCACCAGCACTTCACCGCTGTCGCGGTCGGCGAAGCAGTAACCGACCATGCGCTCGCCCTCCCAGGCGACGCGGCCGATGAAATCGCCGGCGGCGGTGCCTTCGGCCCACGTCTGCGCGGTGATGCCCAACTCGGCCAACTGCGCGGCACTGAAGGCGTTCTCGCGGGTGCGCCCACGCAGATCGATGCAGGCGGCGGCGTCTTCGGGGCGCGCATCGCGGACGAATACAGGCATGCAGGGCATCCTTGCAGTGATCGGCCGGCCAGTATCCGCATCACGCATGGACCGGGTGTGTAGGAACCATGGAGATCCGATGGAGCCCCTTTTCAGCGCTTGCGCCGGATCAGCGCCGAGGAGGCGTCCAGCACCGCGCGGGTCAGCAGGGCCATGGTCTGCACGTCGCCCTTCCAGTGCTGCCAGTACAGCGGCACGTCTTCCCATGCGCGCTGGCGCACGTAGACCAGGCGCCCGGCATCCAGGTGCCGCTTGACCAGCGGCAGCGGGTTCATGGTCCAGCCCATGCCCCCCAGGTTGGCCTGCACGAAGGCGCGGGTGGAGGGGATCCACCAGGTCGGGGCGGTGCTGGGCAGATCGCCACCGGCCATGCGCCGGGCGAAGCGCGACTGCATGTCGTCCTTGCGGTTGAACACCAGCACCGGCGCCTGTGCCAGCGCCTGCGCGGTCACGCCCTTGGCGAAATGACGTTCGCGGAATTCCGGGGTGCAGGTGGCGGCGTAGCGGATGCTGCCCAGTGCGTGGATCTGGCAGCCCTGCACCGGCTCGTCCAGCGTGGTCACTGCGCCCAGCACCGTGCCCTGGCGCAGCAGCTCCACGGTGTGGTCCTGGTCTTCCACGCGCAGGTCCAGCGTGGTGCCGGTGCTCTGCGCGAACTGATGGGCCGCCTGCGGGAACCAGGTTTCCAGGCTGTCGTGGTTCACCGCCACCGGGATGCTGGCCTGGGGCAGGTCCTCGTCGGCCAGGCCCATCCGATGCAGGGCGTCGTGTTCGAGCAGCGCGGTCTGCTCGGCCAGCTGCACCAGCAGTTGGCCCTCGGCGGTGGCGGTGGCCGGAGTGCCGCGCTTGACCAGCAGGCGGCCGACCCGGTCCTCCAGTGCCTTCACCCGCTGCGAGATGGCCGAGGGCGTGACATTGAGCGACTGCGCGGCGCGGTCGAAGCTGCCCTCGCGGATCACCGCGGCCAGGGCGCGCAGCTGGGCATGGTCGATACGCATCGAATTAAGCTCCGCTAATGTTGGTTTAGGAAGTTTAGCTCGTCTTTTTAATGTTGCGGCGCGACAATGGCGCCCGTTCCGGTGCTGTCCGCCTTCGCGAGGCACCGTCCCCCAGCAAGTAAAGGCAGTGAATCCCATGTTCTCGGTCATCTCCGCCAGCACCGGCCTCGGTGCCTGGTTCTCTGGTGCAGCTACCGGCATCGGCCTGTTCGCCGTGGTCGGCGCCCAGAGCGCCTTCATTCTGCGCCAGGGCATCCTGCGCAGGCACATCGTGCCGGTGGTCGCCACCTGTGCGGCCATCGATGCCATCTTCATCTTCGCCAGCGTGGCCGGCCTGCGCACGCTCACCTCGGCGTTGCCGTGGCTGACCACCGCCGTGCTGTGGACCGGTGTGACGTTCCTGGCCTGGTATGCCATGAAGTCGGCGCGCCGTGCGATTGCCGGTGGCGGTGGCATGGGCGAGGCCGACAGTGATGACGGCAGCCGCCGCGCGGTGCTGATGGCTGCGGTCGGCTTCTCGCTGATCAACCCGCACTTCTGGCTGGACATGATGGTCATCGGCTCGATCGCCGAGAACTTCGGCAACGCGCGCATGGCCTTCGCTGCCGGCGTGGTCACCGCCAGCTGCCTGTGGCTGACCGCGC
Source organism: Stenotrophomonas sp. GSD10 (assembly GCF_056172695.1). Classification (NCBI taxonomy): domain Bacteria; kingdom Pseudomonadati; phylum Pseudomonadota; class Gammaproteobacteria; order Lysobacterales; family Lysobacteraceae; genus Stenotrophomonas; species Stenotrophomonas sp. GSD10. The sequence goes on from NZ_JAOCMC010000002.1 coordinate 835,237, forward strand.
AGGGCCTCGGCGCGCGCCTGCTGGCGCCGCTGTTCACCAAGCCCAGCACCTGGCGCGTGCTCGACGGCACCATCGCCGTGATCCTCAGCATCCTGGCCCTCATGCTGGCGCTGCGCGGGGTCCATTGACCCGGCGCACGCCCCCGAACCCACGTCCTGACTCTCTCTCCAAGGTAGTGGCAACGACGGCACCGGCAACGGTGCCGTCGTCTTTTCCGGCGCTGGCGGGAATGGCCCAGCCCTGCCTAGAATCGACGACCAGGACAAGGTGTCCACTGGAACAGGGGAAGGATGCGCAGGACAATTCTGGCGGTCGCACTGGTCGTCATCGGGGGCGTTGCCGCAGGCAGCGCGGGGGCGGTGGATCTGACGCAGTACCTGCGTCGGGAGACCTTCACCGACATCAAGATTTCGCCGGGGGCGAGTACGTAGCGGCAACGGTGCCGAGGGAGGACAGCACCGCGATCGCGATCCTGCGCCTGAAGGACAAGGAGGTGGTCGGCAGTTTCTGGCCGCCCAGCCGCAATCATGCGCAGACATTCGATTGGGTCAGCAACGAGCGCCTGCTGATCGGCCTGGCCGAGAAATGGGGCTCGCTGGATCAGCCCAACCCCACCGGCGAGCTCTATGCCATCGATGCCAACGGCAACCGCGGCGAGCTGCTGGTCGGTTACCGCGTCGAAAGCAAGGGCCCGGGTACGCGCATCCAGCCGAAGAAGGTCGAAGCGGTGGCCGCCTTCCTGGCCGACGACCTGCCGGGCGACGAGCGCAACGTACTGGTGACCGTGTGGCCGCTGGCCGAAGATCCCTTCACCCGCGTCGATCGCATGGATGTGGCCAGCGGCCGTCGTTCGCGGGTGGCGTCTTCGCCGGTACGGCGGGGTGAGTTCACCACCGACGGCGCCGGCGAAGTGCGTTTCGTGCACGGCTCCGGCAGTGACAACGTCAACAAGCTCTACTTCCGCGAGCGCTCCGGCGACACCTGGAAGCTGATCAACGACGAGGCCGTCAGCAAGCGCATCGAAACCGCCATCGGCTTCTCGGCCGATGACAGCCTGGCCTATCTCAACGTCGAGCAGACCCAGGGCCCGGATACGATCGTCAGCTGGAACCCGCAGACCGGCGAGCGTGCCACGTTGCTGCGCGACGAGGTGGTCAACCCGTATCGCATCATCCATCGGCCCGGTACCCACGTGCCGGTGGGCGCGCTGTACATGGGTGACACGCCGCGTACCCGCTTCTTCGACGAGAAGTCGCCGGAGGCGCGCCTGTACCGCAGCCTGGAAGCGGCCTTCGGAGGCCCGGTCTACATCACCTCCAGTACCCGGGATGGTCGCGTCGTGCTGGTGGAGACCTGGTCGGGTTCCAACCCGGGCGACTTCTATGTGTACGACACCGTGGCGCGCAAGGCCGATCACCTGATCAGCCGCAGCGACTGGATCGATATCGAGCGCAGCGCCAAGGTGCGCCCGATCGCCTTGAAGGCCCGCGACGGTCTGCCGTTGCATGGCTTCTTGACCCTGCCGACCGGCAGTGACGGCCGCAACCTGCCGATGGTGGTGCTGCCGCACGGTGGCCCGTTCGATATCTTCGATTCCGGTGAGTACGACCGCGAGACCCAGATGCTGGCGGCTGCCGGTTATGCCGTGCTGCAGGTCAACTTCCGCGGATCGGGCAACTATGGCCGGGCGCACACTCAGGCCGGCGCGCAGCAGTGGGGCGCGGCCATGCAGGACGATGTCACCGATGCCACCCGCTGGGCGATCAGCGAAGGCATCGCCGATGGCCGTCGCATCTGCATCTACGGCGCCAGCTACGGTGCCTATGCGGCGATGATGGGGGCTGCCCGCGAACCCGGGCTGTACCAGTGCGCGGCCGGCTATGTGGGTGTCTACGATCTGCCGATGATGTACACCCGTGGCGACATCCAGGACCGCGGCTCAGGCGTGACCTACCTGCGCGAATGGCTGGGTGATCCGGCCAAGCTGGGCGCGGTATCGCCGGTGAACCTGGCCGAACGGATCAAGGTGCCGGTGTTCCTTGCCGCCGGTGGCGAAGACAAGCGCGCACCGATCCAGCACACCGAGCGCATGGAAGCGGCGCTCAAGCGCGCCGGTACGCCGGTGGAAAGCCTGTACTACAAGACCGAAGGCCACGGCTTCTATACCGAGGCGCATCGCAGCGAGTACTACGACAAGCTGCTGGCGTTCCTGTCGCGCAGCCTGGGTGGCAAGACCGCCACCACCACACCTGCGGCCGGCAAGGATAAGGCGCCCTGAGCTGACAGGGCGGCGGATGATCGTTCCGCCGCCCTGCTTTTCCGCACGCGCGGGGTTTACTTCACCCCGTGCATCATCCGCTTCAGCAGCGGCGCGGCGATGAAGGCGGCCAGGGCACAGCCCAGGCCGATCCACATCAGCAGCCAGAACAGGTGCGCGTAGGCACCGGCCGCGGCCACCATGTCCAGCGATTCGCCTTCGGGCACCTCGATCGCGGCCAGCTTGCCGAACAGCGCGGCCAGCGTTTCCGAGAACGCAGTGGCCAGGAACCAGGTGCCCATCATCAGGCTCATCACCCGTGGCACCGCCAGCTGGGTCACCGCCGACAGGCCGACCGGCGACAGACACATTTCGCCGCTGGCCAGCAGGAAGTAGGCCAGCACCAGCCACCACACGCTGGCCATCTCACCGGTGGCCCCGACCTGCTGTGCGGCCAGCGCCAGTGGCACGAACGACAGCGCACCGATCACCAGGCCCCACGCCGATTTCACCGGCTTGCCCGGCTCCCAGCCACGGCGGTCCATCCAGGTCCACAGCGCGGCAAAGGCCGGCGCCAGCAACACCAGGAACAGCCCGCCCAGATAGGTGAGCGAGCCGGCGGTCTGCGGAATCACCAGGCAGTCGCGTACCAGCAGCACCAGCATCAGCACGACGATGGCGGCGAAGAAGGTACGCGGCGCGGTCGAGCCCGGGCGACGTTCGGACAGCCGCGCGCTGACCACGAAACCCAGCGGTGCCAGCAGCAGCGAGAGGATCGACCACGGCAGCGGGGTACCGCCGGTGATCACCAGCGAGGGTACGATGTCCTTGGTCAGCAGGCGGTCGGTGAAGGTCACCCACGAGCCGTAGGACTGCTCGTACATCGTGAAGAACACCAGCGCCATGAAGATCAGCACCATCAGCGCGATCATCTGCTGGCGTTGTACCGGCGTGCATTTCGTGCCGGTGAACCAGGCGAACCAGACCAGCACGCCCCCCAGCACCACCAGCATCAGCATCAGCGCCAGGCTGATTTCGCCGCCCAGCGCGAACGCGCCATTGCCGGCCGCCCACATCAGCCATGCCACCGGCAGCACACCGAGCACCGCGCACAGATAGATGAGCCATTCGCGCGGCAGGCCCAGCACCTTCTGCTTCAGCGCGGCCGGCTGCCGCGGTTCGGCATGGCCCTGCAGGTATTTCTGGCCCCACAGGAACATCGCCAGGCCAGCCAGCATGCCGATACCGGCCGCGCCGAAGCCGTACTTCCAGCCGTAGGCCTCACCGAGGAAGCCGCACACCAGCGAAGAGAACAGCGCGCCCAGGTTGATGCCGGCGTAGAACAGCGAGAAGCCCGAATCACGACGCGGATCGTCCTTGGCGTACAGCTTGCCGACGATGGTGGAGATGTTGGGCTTGAGGAAGCCCACGCCCATGATGATCAGCGCCAGCGACAGATAGGTCACTGCCAGCGCCGAGGTATCGCGCACCACTTCACCGTTGACCCGGTACGCCGCGTGGCCCTCGAACGCCATGCCGAGGTGGCCCAGCACCAGCAGGATGCCGCCGAACAGCACCGCCCGGCGCATGCCCAGCCAGCGGTCGGCCAGCATGCCGCCGAACACCGGGATGCAGTAGACCAGGCCACCGTAGGCGCCGAGCAGGTCCAGGCCGGCCTTGTCGCCGAACAGGTGGTACTTGGTCAGGTACAGCAGCAGCAGCGCCTTCATGCCGTAGAAGGAGAAGCGCTCCCACATTTCGGTGAAGAAGCAGACGTAGACGCCCTTGGGATGGCCCAGGAAGTCGTCGGAGGCGGTAGCGGCAACGGTCATCGACGGCGGGGACTGCGGAAAGGGCGCGATTATAGAAGGGGATGGCGCGGGGCATGCGGCTTATGCCAAATGCGACTTAATCCCCTCCGTCCCCTTTTTGCCGCAGGTGTGGGCCGGCCTTGCCGGATCGGCCGGTTGGCCTTGCCGTACCGGCCGGAGAGGGCGGCAGGCCCTGGGCGGCGGTGACCAACCGCACTGGACTTGCCGCCCCCTGACCGCTAGCGTGCAAGGGATTTTTGCCAGCAGGGGCTTCCATGAACCACGACGCTGCGCCCAAGCAGCTCACCTTCCGCGCAGTGGCCCTGGCCATCGTGCTGGCGGTGGTGCTGTCGGCCGCAAACGCCTACCTCGGTCTGTTCGCAGGCCTGACCATCGCCACCGCCATTCCCGCCGCGGTGATTTCCATGGGCGTGCTGCGCCTGCTGGGCGGTGGCTCCATCCTCGAAAACAACATCGTGCAGACCGGCGCTTCGGCCGGCTCGTCGATCGCCGCCGGTGTGATCTTTACCATCCCCGCGCTGGTGATCATGGGCTACTGGCCGGACTTCAAGTACTGGTGGGTGCTGGGCATCGCTGGCCTGGGCGGCCTGCTGGGCGTGCTGTTCTCGGTGCCGCTGCGCCGTTCGATGATCGTTGAAGACCCGCTGCCGTTCCCGGAAGGCAAGGCCGCCGCCGAAGTGCTCAAGGCCGGTGAGAATCCGGGCCCGGGCCTGAAGATTCTCGGCCTGTCGGCGGTGATCGGCGCCTTCGTCAAGCTGGCCGCGGAAAGCGGCATGCGCCTGATTCCCGATGCCTGGGCCACCTCGGCCTACGTCGGCAGCTCCAAGGTCACCGCCTTCATCGGCACCAACCTGTCGCCGGCGCTGCTGGGCGTGGGCTACATCGTCGGCCTGAATGTCGGCATCGTGGTGGTGTCTGGTTCGATCCTGACCTGGCACATCGCCATTCCGATCTACCAGGCGTTCTTCATGAACACCGATCCGGCCTTGGCCGCGTCGGTCGCCACCGCCTCGTCCACCGAGGCTGCGTTCGCCATCTGGGGCGCGAAGATGCGCTACCTGGGCGTCGGCGCGATGCTGATCGGTGGCATCTGGACCCTGATCTCGCTGCGCAAGTCGCTGCTGAACGGCGTCAAGAGCGGCTTCGCCGCCGCCCGCAAGAGCGGTGGCCCGGTACTGGCGCATACCGAGCGCGACCTGCCGATGAAGTGGATGCTGGTCGCCCTGGTGGCCTTCGTGCTGCCGCTGCTGGCCCTGTACCAGGCCATCGTCGGCCAGTGGCACGTATCGATCCCGATGACCCTCATCATGATCGTCGCCGGCTTCCTGTTCGTCTCGGTCTCGGCCTACCTGGCCGGCCTGATCGGCTCGTCCAACAACCCGGTCTCGGGCATCACCATTTCCACCATCCTGTTCGCCTCGGCCGTGCTGGTCGTGCTGCTGGGCGCCGATGGCCTCAAGCCGGTCGGTGCCGGCGGTGCGCCGCTGGGTGCGGTGGCCGCGATCATGATCGGCGCGGTGGTGTGCTGCGCCGCCGCGGTCGGCGGTGACAACCTGCAGGACCTCAAGGCCGGTTACATCGTTGGTGCCACCCCGTGGAAGCAGCAGCTGATGCTGGGCATCGGTGCGTTCTCGTGCGCGCTGATCATGGCCCCGGTGCTGAACCTGCTGGCTACCGCCTACGGCATTGGCGTGAAGTCCGAGCTGCACCCGAACGCACTAGCCGCACCGCAGGCCAACCTGATGGCCTCGGTGGCCAAGGGCCTGTTCGGTGGTGAACTGCCGTGGACCTTCATCGGCATCGGCGCCGTGGTCGGCGCCGCCATCATCGCCTTCGACAGCTGGCTGAAGGCGCGCAATTCACGCTTCCGCGTGCCGGTGCTGGCTGCCGCCATCGGTATCTACCTGCCGCTGGAACTGATGGTGCCGATCTTCCTCGGTGGCCTGATCGCCTACCTGGTCGAGCGCTTCCACAAGGTGCGCGCCGATGACGAAGAAGGCCGCGACCGCGTGCACAAGCCGGGCGTGCTGTTCGCCGCCGGCCTGATCACCGGCGAGGCGCTGATGGGTATCGCCATCGCGATTCCGATCGTGGTCAGCAGCCGCGCCGACGTGCTGGCCGTGCCGTTCCACCTGCCGGGCGCACAGTGGATCGGCCTGGCCGTGCTGTTCCTGGTCGGCTGGCTGATCTACCGCACCGGCAAGCGCGCCGTGGCGTAAGAATGGGTAGTGCCGGCCGCTGGCCGGCAATCCCGGAATCCCGTGATACCCCTGGTTGCCGGCCAGCGGCCGGCACTACAGCAAACCCCGCCCCGGCGGGGTTTGCTGTTTCTGGCGGCTGCCCGCCCGCAGGCATGACCGATGGCCTTGGCAGCCCTGGTCGCACGGGCCTACCATCGGTTTTTTGCCGTCCTGCGGAGACCCCGATGAAACTGCGTCATGCCCTGCTGCCACTGAGCCTGCTGGCCGCCCTGCCCAGCGTTGCCGCTGCCCGTGGCCTGGAAGTCCGCGACATGGTGGCGATGGACCGCGTCTCCGCGCCGGTGCTGACCGCTGACGGTGGCATCGTGGTGTTCGCCAAGCGCAGCGTCGATGCCAACCTGAAGGCCTCCACCGCGCTGTTCGCACGCAACCTGCGCACCCGCGACGCGGCCCCGCCGAAGCAGATCACCCCGGCCGGCTGGAACGTCAATTCCGCTTCGCTGTCGGCCGATGGCCAGACCGTGTATTTCCTCAGCGCCAAGAACGGCAGCCAGCAGCTGTACGCGCAGCCGCTCAACGGCGGCACGCCGCGCCAGCTGACCGATTTCGCGGTCGACGTGGACAGCTACCACGTGTCGCCGCAGGACGACCGCGTGCTGTTCAGCGCCGGCGTGTTCCAGGCCTGTGCCTCGGACCTGGCCTGCACCGAGAAGAAGCTCAAGGACATTGCCGGCGCCAAGGCCAGCGGCAAGGTCTTCGATTCGCTGTTCGTGCGCCACTGGGACACCTGGAACGACGGCCGCCGCAACACCCTGTTCGTGGCGCCGCTGCCGGCCGCCAAGGCCGGTCCGGTCAAGGGCGCTTCGGCGCTGAGCGCCACCATCGATGGTGATGCGCCGTCCAAGCCGTTCGGCGGCAATGACGATTTCGTGTGGTCGCCGGATGGCGCCAGCGTGGTGGCCAGCATCCGCGTGGCCGGCAAGCAGGAGCCGTGGTCGACCAACTTCGACCTGTACCGCTTCGACGCTGCCGGCAAGCAGGCGCCGGTCAACCTGACCGCGTCCAACCCGGCCTGGGATGCCGGCCCGGTGTTCAGCGCCGACGGCAAGACCCTGTTCTATCGCGCGATGAAGCGTCCGGGCTTCGAGGCCGACCGCTTCGGCCTGATGGCGATGGACCTGGCCAGCGGCAAGGCCCGCGAGATTGCGCCGCAGTGGGATCGTTCGGCCGGTGGCATCGCCCTGTCCGCCGATGGCGCCAGCATCTACACCACCGCCGATGACCTCGGCGAACACCCGCTGTTCCAGATCGACGTGGCCAGCGGCAAGGCCACCAAGCTGATCGGCGACGGCAGCGTCACCGCGGTCGACGTGGCCGGCAACAGCGTGGCGATCACCCGCAACAGCCTGAAGAGCAACGACCAGGTGCTGGTCGGCCTGCTGCCGGCCGCGGGCCAGCCGATCGGCGAGCTGCGCGCGCTGACCCCGGCCGCTGGCGACGTGCTGAAGGACGTGTCCTTCGGCGACTACGAGCAGTTCGAGTTCAAGGGCTGGAACAACGACACCGTGCACGGCTACGTGGTCAAGCCGCACAACTACCAGGAAGGCAAGTCCTACCCGGTGGCGTTCCTGATCCACGGCGGCCCGCAGGGCAGCTTCGGCAATGGCTGGAGCTACCGCTGGAACCCGCAGACCTACGCCGGCCAGGGCTACGCGGTGGTGATGATCGACTTCCACGGCTCCACCGGCTACGGCCAGGCCTTCACCGATGCGATCAGCCAGCACTGGGGCGACCGCCCGCTGGAAGACCTGCAGAAGGGCTGGGACGCGGCGCTGAAGAAGTATTCCTTCCTCAACGGCGACAAGGCCTGTGCGCTGGGCGCCAGCTACGGCGGCTTCATGGTCAACTGGATCGCCGGCAACTGGAACAGCCCGTTCAAGTGCCTGGTCAACCATGACGGCGTGTTCGACCAGCGCATGATGGGCTACGCCACCGAAGAGCTGTGGTTCACCGAGTGGGAGCAGGGCGGTACCCCGTACCAGAAGGCGGCGAACTACGAGAAGTTCAACCCGGTCAACCACGTCGCCGACTGGAAGAAGCCGATCCTGGTCATCCATGGCCAGCAGGACTTCCGCATCCCGGTCGAGCAGGGCCTGGCCGCGTTCACCGCTGCCCAGCGCCAGGGCATCGAATCGAAGTTCCTGTACTTCCCGGACGAGAACCACTGGGTGCTGAAGCCGAACAACAGCATCCTGTGGCACGACACCGTCAACGCCTGGCTGAAGCAGCACATCGGCGAATAAGCCGGTCCAGCGCCGCCCCCGGGGCGGCGCTCTGCTTGTTGTAGAGCCGAGCCATGCTCGGCTGCTCTGTGCCTCCTTATCCCGCCAACAGCAGCCGAGCATGGCTCGGCTCTACATGAGCGCATGCATGCCTTCGACTGCTCTGATCCAGAACGACATCGTCGTCTTCGGTTTGATCGCCGCCACCCTCGGTGCCGTGTTCTGGACCGCCTCGCGCGAGCAGGGCCTGTGGAAGCGTTTCTACACCTTCGTGCCGGCGCTGCTGCTGTGCTATCTGCTGCCGGGCATCTACAACACCGTCGGCCTGATCGACGGGCAGAACACCAAGCTCTACAACCCGGTGGCGCGCGACATCCTGCTGCCGGCGGCGCTGATCCTGCTCACCCTGGCGGTGGACATCAAGGGCATCCTGCGGCTCGGCCCGAAGCTGGTGCTGATGTACCTGGGCGCGTCGGCCAGCATCATGCTCGGTGCGGTGGTGGCCTTCCTGCTGATGCGCGCCGTGCATCCGGAAACCGTGGCCGGCGACACCTGGGCCGGCATGGCCGCGCTGGCCGGCAGCTGGATCGGCGGCGGCGCCAACATGCTCGCCATGCGCGAAGTGTTCGACGTCAATGCCACCACCTTCGGCCAGTTCGCGGTAGTCGATGTCGGTGTCGGTTACGTGTGGATGGCCGCGCTGATCTTCCTGGCCGGGCGCGCAGCCAAGATCGATGCACGCAGTGGCGCCGATACCTCGGCCATCGATGAACTGAAGGAGCGCATCGCGCGCTTCCAGGCCGAGCACGAACGCATTCCCAGCCTGACCGACCTGATGCTGATCGTGGCGGTGGCCTTTGGCGGCGTCGGCCTGGCCCACGCCATCGGCGCGCCGCTGGCGGCCTGGTTCAAGCTCAACGTCAGCTGGGCGGCGCAGTTCAGCCTGGACGCACCGTTTGTGTGGGTGGTGGTGTTGTCCACCACGCTGGGCCTGGGCCTGAGCTTCACCCGCGCACGCACCCTGGAGGGCGCCGGCGCTTCGCGGCTCGGCTCGCTGCTGCTGTACTTCCTGATCGCCTGCATCGGCATGCAGATGGACCTGCTGGCGTTGCTGGACCGGCCGTGGCTGTTCCTGCTGGGCATCATCTGGATCAGCGTGCACATCGCGCTGCTGTGGTGCCTGGGCAAGCTGCTGAAGGTGCCGTTCTTCTACTTTGCCATCGGTTCGCAGTCGAACATCGGTGGCCCGGCCTCGGCACCGGTGGTGGCCGCCGCGTTCCATCCGGCGCTGGCACCGGTCGGCGTGCTGCTGGGCACGATGGGCTACGCCACCGGCACCTACCTGGCCTACATCGTCGGCATTACCCTGCGCGCGCTGGCTGGGCAGGGGTGATTCCGGTAGTGCCGGCCGCTGGCCGGCAACCCGGTGATGCTTCACGGCTTCATGAGGTTGCCGGCCAGCGGCCGGCACTACCGACGCTCTATGCCTGCAGCAACCCGCGCTCGATCAACCACGCCTTGGCGTCTTCGGCATCCTGCTCGAACCACGCCCGGGTAGACCCCAGCCGGTAGGTGTAGCCCCACGCATCCATGTCGGCCATCAATTGCTGGCTGCCGACACCGGGCAGCTGCGCGGCCAGCACGATCTGCAGGTAGCAGGTGGCGTCTTCCTCGGGCACCGAATCGGTGGCGTCGGTGTGCACCTGCGCGCGCCGCTCCGGCGGCAATACGATCAGGTGGCAGGCTTCGTGCAGCATCGAATGCACGGGCGTGTCATCGCGCACGTACACGTTGCTGGCGATGATGCCCGCCTCGGGCTCGCCCCAGTAGCTGCCGGGAATCGGCTCGCCGTCGGCCACGTGGTGCAGCTGCAGGCCATGCGCGGCGAGCAGGCGCTGCGCATCGGCGAAGGCGATGGCGCCGACGCGGGTGACGTTCGGTTCGGGTGTCGTGTCGGTCATGCGGGTCAGCCGGCCCCGCCCATGCTGGCACGGGCGGGGCAGGGGATCAGGGCTTTTCCGGGCCTTCCGGCAGCGCCACGGAGATGTCCAGCACATCGTGCTGGCCATCCTTCACCAGGTCGACCTTCACCGCATCGACGTCGATGTTCACGTACTTCTTGATCACTTCCAGCAGCTCGCGCTGCAGCAGCGGCAGGTAGTCCGGGCCACCGCGGTGGCTGCGTTCCTGCGCGATGATGATCTGCAGGCGGTTCTTCGCGGTTTCGGCGGTGGTCTTCTTCGCTTTGAGGAAATCGAACAGGCCCATGCTTACCCTCCGAACAGCTTGCTGAAGAAGCCCTTCTTCTCGACGGTGGTGAAGCGCATCGGGCGATCTTCGCCGAGGATGCGCGCGACGGCGTCGTCATAGGCCTGGCCGGCAGCGGATTCGACATCCAGGATCACCGGTTCGCCCTTGTTGGACGCGTTGAGCACGTCGCCCGACTCGGGGATCACGCCGATGGCCTTCAGGCCCAGCACTTCCTCGACGTCGGCGATGCTCAGCATCTCACCGGTTTCCACGCGCAGCGGGGTGTAGCGGGTCAGCAGCAGGAAGGCGGGCACGTTCTGCCCGGATTCGGCCTTGTGGGTCTTCGAGTCCAGCAGGCCGATGATGCGGTCGGAGTCGCGCACCGAGGACACTTCCGGGTTCACCACCACCACGGCGCGGTCGGCGAAGTACATCGCCAGGAAGGCGCCCTTCTCGATGCCGGCCGGCGAGTCGCAGATGATGTAGTCGAAGCCATCGGCTGCCAGGTCCTTGAGGACCTTGCCGACGCCTTCCTGGGTCAGGGCGTCCTTGTCGCGGGTCTGCGAGGCGGCCAGCACGTACAGGTTGTCAAAGCGCTTGTCCTTGATCAGGGCCTGCTTGAGGGTGGCTTCGCCGTGCACGACGTTGACGAAGTCGTACACCACGCGGCGTTCGCAGCCCATGATCAGGTCGAGGTTGCGCAGGCCGACGTCGAAGTCGATCACCGCCACCTTCTTGCCGCGCCGCGCCAGGCCACAGGCCAGGCTCGCGCTGGAAGTGGTCTTGCCCACGCCGCCCTTGCCGGAGGTGACTACGATGATTTCAGCCAAAGGACTTCTCCTGGTTCTGCATTGATTTGGGGCTGCGTCAGTCCAGCGCAGCGATCTTGATCTGGTCCTGTTCCAGCCACACCTGCACGGCCTTGCCGCGCAGGGTGTCCGGGACATCGTCCAGTACCTTGTAGTGGCCGGCAATGGCCACCAGTTCCGCATGGAAATCACGGCAGAAGATGCGTGCCGCGGTGTTGCCCTGGGCCCCTGCCAGCGCACGGCCGCGCAGAGTGCCGTAGATATGGATGCTGCCATCGGCGATGACTTCAGCGCCGGCGCCGACGGTGGCCATCACGGTCAGGTCGCAGTTTTCCGCATACAGCTGCTGGCCCGAACGCACGTTGCCCAGCTGCATGCGGCCCGGCTGCGGTGCGGCGGCATCGGCCACCCTGGCCACCGGCGCGGCCGGGGCCGGCTTCGGTTCGGCGCGCGTCGCGCGGCGGGGTTCCGCTGCGGGCGGCGGCGGGGCCGGTTCGGCCTCGGCGCGCTCGTACTGGGCGCGGAACTTGGCCAGCAGCGGCAGGCCGAGCTGCTGCGAGAGCAGGTCGACCGCGCTGGTGCCATAGGCCAGCGCCACCGGCAGCACGCCGGCGCTGCGCAGGCCGTCCACCAGCGCCTGCGCGGTGGCCACGTCCGGCACCTGGCTCAGGCCGCCGAAGTCGAGGATCACCGCAGCGCGGCCGAACAGCTTCGGCGCGCGGGTCACGCGCTCGCGCATTTCCTGCACGAGGCGTTCGACATCAAGGGTGCGGATGCGCAGGTTGGCGATGCCCACCTGGCCGATCTTCAGTTCACCGGCCTGTTCGTAATCGAAATTCACCGCCACGCTCAGGTCCCCGTCGGCCGCTGTGCCTGCGCCGGCAGCTGCCGGGCGCGTGTCCATGCCACATCCGGCAGCTTGCCGCCATAGGTCTCCTGGACCCACGGGTAGCTGCACAGTTCCTTGGCCAGCATGCTGGCGCGCACATCGACCTGCGGCATGGTGTTCTGGCCAAGCTCGCGGAAGCCGAAGCTGCCATGGAAGAGCAGGGCGGCATCGGCGCCATGGTCGAGGAAGACTTCGCAGGTCATCTGCGGGTAGCGCAGCTCGGCAAAGCTCTGCGCGTCGGCATAGAACGCACGCCCGACACCACCGCCACGGCGGCGGCTGGCGACCACGATGCGGTCGATGTAGAAGAACGGGGTGTCCAGCTGCTGCTTGAACCAGGCGAAGTTGCTGCTGTCGTGCTGGCTGTCGCTGCCGAAGCCGATCAGGAAGCCGGCCAGGTTGCCGTCGCGCTCGGCGACGCGGAAATACTCAGCGGTTTCATAGAACAGGCGCAGGCGGGCCGCATCCAGGGGAAGGATGGCCAGGCCAGCGTTGTTGTTCAAAGCCAGGACGGAATCGAGCTCGTGCTCGCGCACGTCGCGGATGACAATCGACATTGTGACTCCGTGGGGTAACGCGGTTGGTCCATCAAGGGACCCTGCGCACGATTATTGCATGCCCGGGGTGGGCTGCGGCATGAACAGGCGACCGGGCAGGCATGACTTCCGTGGGGTGCGGCGCGCAGGCCGGGCCCGTAGAGTGCTGGCATGTTGGGAGCCCTCAGCCATACCCGCGTTCTCCGCCTGGCCGGCCTGTTCACCTGGGTCATGGTCGGCCTGCCGCTGGCCTATTCGCAGTTCGAGAACCTGCACAGCCGCAACGACATGGGCGGCTGGGCAGTCCTGCTGTTCGTGGCCTACCTGTCCTTCGGCACGGCGTACTACTGGTTGACCCGCATCCTGCGCAGCGACAGCCACACCAGCTGGCTGGACCGTGGCCTGCTGTTGCTGCTGACGGTCTCGGCACTGGGGGTCAGCTTCCTCAGCGGTTCGGGCCTGGGCAGCATCCTGATGATGGTCGCCGCCGGCGTCATTCCGTGGATGCTGTCGGTGCGGCTGGGCGTGCTGTGGCTGCTGGTCAGCCAGCTGGCCGTGGCGCCGGTGTACTACATGCTGCTGCGCTTCCCGTTGTTCGAGGCGGTGATGCAGTCGCTGCTGTATGGCGGCTTTTCCATGTTCATCTTCGTGACCAGCCTGGTCGCCCGGCAGCAGACCGAGGCCCGTGACGAGCAGCGCCGGTTGAACTCCGAACTGCGCGCGACCCGGGCCCTGCTGGCCGAGAGTGCGCGCGTCAACGAGCGCACCCGCATCTCGCGCGAGCTGCACGACCTGCTCGGCCACCAGCTGACCGCGCTGACCCTGAACCTGGAAGTGGCCGGACACCTGGCCGAGGGCCAGGCGCTGGAGCACGTGAAGCGCTCGCACGCACTGGCCAAGCTGCTGCTGGGCAACGTGCGCGAGGTGGTCAGCCAGCTGCGCGAGACCGGTGCCATCGACCTGGCCGCGGCGCTGCGCCCGTTGACCGAGAACGTGCCTTCGCTGGACATCCAGCTGGAGATCGACGACCCGCTGAACGTGGAAGACCCGCAGCGGGCGCATGTGCTGCTGCGCTGCACCCAGGAGATCATCACCAACGCGGTGCGCCACGCCGGCGCCCGCCATCTGTGGATCAAGGTGTACCGTGAAGCCCCCGACCGGGTGGTGGTGGAAGCCCGCGACGACGGTGTCGGCGCGGATATGGTCAATGTGGGCAACGGCTTGCGCGGGATGCGCGAGCGCCTGCAACAATGTGGTGGCCAGCTGAAGATCGAGACCCGTCCCGGCGAAGGCTTCCGGGTACGCGCGACGGTTCCGGCAACGGTGCTGGTGGCGGCCCTTACCAAGGTTCCTGAAGGAGTGCGTTGATGATTCGCGTCTGCCTGGTCGACGACCAAACCCTGGTGCGGCAGGGAATCCGCTCCCTGCTGGCGCTCGACGACGGCATCGAAGTGGTGGCCGAGGCTGGCGACGGCCGGCAGGCGGTCGAGCTGATACCGCAGGTGCGCCCGGACGTGGTGCTGATGGACATGCGCATGCCGGTGATGTCCGGTCTGGAAGCGCTGCAGGTGCTGTCGCGGCAGGAACAGCTGCCGCCGACCATCATCCTCACCACCTTCGACGATGACCAGCTGGTGCTGGCCGGGCTCAAGGCCGGCGCCAAGGGCTATCTGCTCAAGGACGTCACCCTGGAGCAGCTGGTTGGTGCCATCCGCACCGTGGCCGACGGCGGCTCGCTGGTGCAGCCGGCGGTGACCCAGCGCCTGCTGTCCGGGCTGGAACACATGCGCAACGAATTCGTCAGCCTGGACCGGCCCGATCCGTTGACCGACCGCGAGACCGAGATCCTGCGGCTGATGGCCAGCGGCTTCTCCAACAAGGAGATCGCCAACTCGCTGGGCGTGGCCGAGGGCACCATCAAGAACCACGTGTCCAACATCCTTTCCAAACTGGGCGTGCGCGACCGGACGCGTGCCGTGCTGAAGGCGTTCGAACTTCAGCTGGTCTGAGGAAAATCGTTTTCATACAAAGACTTGGGTGGCCATGCGGGGGTCGGGCCGGCGGCCCCCTACATGCCGGGTAGCGGTATGCGTTACCCTTCGAATTCTTTGTCCATACAAATACGCAGCCGGCAGGGAAACCGGTGCGCCAATCCCGATAAACAATGCCCGCGAAGCCTGCTAGGATTGGCGCTTCGCTTCAATCAACCCGGCCGTGGGATCGGCCCCGGAGACTCTCTGAATGACCCGTATTATCGAGTTCCTGATCGCCTTGGGGATCGTGGCTGGCCTGTTCGTCATCATTGGCGTATGTCTGCCGGGCGAGCGTCACATCACCGAAAGCATCGAGACCAACCGCAAGATGACGATCGTGTACGACACGGTCAGCAGCCTGCGCCGCTTCAAGGACTGGAACCCGCTGGTACTGCGCGATCCCGCCGTTGAACTGAAGCTGTCCGGCCCGGCCTCCGGCAAGGGCGCCACCCTCGACTTCACCTCCAAGGACCTGGGCACCGGTTCCTGGAAGATCACCGACGCCGAAGAGAACAAGCGCGTGGCGATCGCCATCGAAGACGCCACCAAGGGTCACGACAAGGTCACCACCTTCACCCTGGAGCCGACCGGCAAGGGTGGCCGTAACGTCAAGATCACCCAGGACTACTCGGTGAAGTACGGCTTCGACCTGTTCGGCCGTTATGCCGGCCTGTATGTCAGCCGCCAGATCGGCGACGACATCAAGATGGGCCTGTCGCGCATGGCCAACATGCTCGCCACCGTCCCGAACGTCGACTACCGCACCCCGGAAGCGCCGCTGACCGATCTGGCCATTGTTGAAGTGCCGGCCGAGGATCTGCTGGTGGTCAACGCCGGTAACGTCGATCGTGGCCAGGACACCATCACCAAGTCCATCAAGGACAACCAGGAGTGGATCAAGCGCGTGATGGAGGCCAATGGCCTTGAAGCCGCTGGCCCGTTCCGCATCATCACCACCGACTTCGGTCAGGAGAAGTACGCCTTCGACATCGCCCAGCCGGTGAAGAAGAAGGGTGCTGAAGGTGCCACCGCTGAAGCCCTGACCGTCAAGATCGACGGCGGCGCTCCGGTCAAGTACCTGCACGTGGCTCCGCACCGTTCGGCGCATGCGGCCTACACCGGCCACATGGCGGGTCTGGACGTGGCCCGCAATGGCCTGCGTGCCTGGGCCGTGACCTCGGGCAACGAAGTCATCGACCGTCCGTACGAATCCTGGAAGGACGGCATCGACAAGTCGTTCACCCCGGAAGGTACCTACGACATCTACTGGGCCGTCAAGTAAGCTTCGGCTGACCCATGTAATGTTGGACACGAAAACGCGCCGCTCATTGCGGCGCGTTTTTTCATCTGGCGCCCGGCAAGCGGCGCTGCGCAAGGAGCCCTCATGTTCAATCTGGAACGTCGCGCACGTAAGCCCTCCCTGCTGGCCTGCCTGGGTGCGCTGCTGGCTGCGGCCTCGATCGGCCTGTCTGCCTATGCCTCGCATGGCGTGGCCGATCCGCTGGCGCAGCAGCATCTGAACATGGCAGCGCTGTATGCGTTCGCGCATGGTGCGGTGCTGGTGGCGCTCGGGCCGCGCGCACAGGGGGCGATCGCACACCTGGCGCTGTATGTGCTGCTGCTGGGCGTGCTGCTGTTCTCCGGCAGCCTGGTCGGTGGTGCGTTGTGGCAGTGGCCGACGCGGATGGCGCCGATCGGCGGCACCAGCATGATGGCCGGATGGGTATTGCTGGCGATCAATGCGTTGCGGCGGTGACGGTGTGACGACGCGACGACTGTAGAGCCGAGCCATGCTCGGCTTCGAGAAAAGAGATCCGCGCTTGCTTCGGGGCCAGGAGCAGTCGACTGACAGTCGACTCTACCGGGCACGGACGCTTGCTCAGTCGTTGCCCGGCTTCCAGCACCAATGCCACGGCTCGTAGACGATGCCGTGCGGGTTGTCGCGAGGGTAGCTCAGCTGGAAGCCGTGTTCACCGGCATGGGCCTGCAGCCAGGCGAATGCGTCGGTCGCTTCGAACGATTCTTCGGCGGGCGCGTCCCCGGGCGTGCCGATGTCCAGCGCATGGCCGCTGTGGTGTTCGCTGAAGCCCGGTGCCGCATTGACCTTCAGGATGTCCGCCACGCTCAGTCCGCGTGCGCGCTTTCGTTCGAAGATGCCCAGCTGATAGGCGTGGCTGCGGAAGCCGGAGATCGCGTCCAGCGCGATGCCATCCCGCGCTGCGTGCAGGCGCATCCGTCGCCAGCCCTGTGCGGCGGCGCGACGCAGCCATAGCGGGCGGCCGAAACGGTCGTGGCCGGCCAGGTGCAGCAGGCAGGGTTCGGGTTCCAGCGGCAGGCCACTGTCGTCGGCGTAACGCTGCGGGTCCAGGCCGAGCTGCTGCAGTCGCTGCTGCAGGCCGGTCAGTGGCAGCCACTGTTCTTCCAGCGTCGCGGCGAACGGCCGTGCCAGCGGCGCATCCAGCAGTGACAGCGCTTCCTCCACGCCCGGCTCACGCGCCAGCCGCGGCACCATGGCATGTACCCCGTGTGCCAGCACGGCTGCCAGGTAGCGGCCATCGTGCTTGCGCCGCAGTACCCAGTGCGCCCGCGCCAGCGAGGCGCGCATCAAGGTTGCTGCGCGCGCGCAGCAGGCCGGCGGGCCATGCTTCGATGGCCTCGGTATTGATCAGCAGGGGCGGGCGTCGTTGCATCGCCGCAGCTTACTGCCGTGGCACGGTTACGGCCACCTTGCGCAGGGCGTCCAGCAGCGCCTGCGGCCGTTCCAGGCTGAGCAGCAGCGTGCTGCCATCGCGCACCGGCAGCACCAGCACGCGGCTGCGGTCGGTCACCAGGGCAAAGCCCTTGCCGCCGCCCTGCAGGCGGAAATGGCCGGAATGGAACCCCGGCATCGAATAGCCGTTGGTCTTGAAGCGGATGGCGTAGCGCCGGTCACGGCCGAGATCGACCACTTCGGCGCGGTCCAGCTGCAACTGCGCCACCGGCACGCGACGTCGGTACATCGTTGAACGGACGTCCAGCACTGTGCCATCGAACTCCACCCGGCGCCGGAAGAAGGCCAGGCCCAGCCCCATGCCGAGCGCGGCGATCACCACCAGGCTCCATGCCGCGCTGCCGCCCATCCGGAACCACGGCGGCGACAGGGTCACCTCCATCCACGGCGCGTTGGCACGCGCCGTGTGCAACTGTGCGTAGACGCTGATGGCGAAGGCCAGCAATAGCGGCAGAACCACCCACAGCACGCGGAACGGTGAGCTCTCCGCCACCTCGAAGCGCTTCGGGTCGCTGCCGTTCATCGCTGTGCCTTTATCCAGGTGGCCACGTCATCGATCAGCGTCGCATCGACATGGCCCGGTTGCGTGTACTCCTGCAACGAGCTACGACCCGTGCCGGCCATGCCGATGTGGTTCAGGGCCGGATACGCCCGCCACTGCACGTCGTTGCGGGTGGCCAGCGCCTTCTGCCACAGCACCCAGTCGGTGTCGGGCACCTGGAAGTCGCGGCCGCCGTGCAGCATCAGCAGCGGCGTGCGCAATGACTGTGCATCGGCGCGTGCATCAACGGCTTCGATGCTTTTCCAGAATGACTGCGGCACCCCCAGCGGCAGCTCGCTGGCGGCCACCGGCGCGTTGCCCCGTGCGGCGGCGATCTGCCTGTCGAGCGCCTCCAGGAAGGCCTGCTCCGACGCCGTGATGTCGCCGTCCAGGCCCAGCAGGTAGCGGTTCTGTTCCGGCAGCAGATCCAGCAGCGTGCGGGCCGGCGCCGCCCACAGGATCGCGCCACGCGCCTGCGGCCAGTGCCGGGCAATGCGCGGGGCGAGCATGCCGCCCTGGCTGTGGCCGAGTACGAACACGCGGCGCCCGTCGATGCGCGGGTCGGCAGCCAGTGCGGTCAGCGCGGCCACGGCGTCGTCGGTGGTTTCGTCATCAACGGTGAACGTGCCGCCCTGGAAATCCTGCGGGCGGGCGAAGGTGCGCTTGTCGAAGCGCAGCACGGCGATGCCCTGGCTGGCGAGGCCGCGGGCGATATCCAGGAACGGGCGGTTGCCGCCGATCGTCTCATCGCGGTCCTGCGGCCCCGAGCCATGCACAAGGACCACCGCCGGGAACGGGCCCTTGCCGTTGGGCAGCGCCAGCGTGCCCGGTAGTGCGCCGCGCGGCTGCGGCACGCTGAATTCACGCTCGCCATAGTTCGCATCGGCGGGCGGCGGCGCTGCCTTGGCCGCCGGGGCCGGGCGCAGCATCAGGCCGGCCACCTTGTCCTGTGCATCCACGGCCACCTGCGCGACGACCCGGCCGCTGGCGAACTGCAGCGGCACCACCACCAGGTGCATGCCCTGCTGCGCGCTCACTTCGGCGGCACCTCGTTGCTGCAGGGGGCCCAGCGACTTCCACAGCACGTCGAGCCGGTCGGCGGGTACGGCCTGGGCCATCTGCGCGGTCAGCATCGCTTCGGCATCGGCAATCTGGCCGGCCTGCAGGTGATCCAGCAGCTGGTTGGCGACCTGCTGCGGTTCGGCGGCCAGGGCCGGGCCGGTGAGCAGGGCCAGTGACAGCATCAGCGCTCTGCGGTGCGCGGACATGGTTACTGCTCCTTCTTGAAGACCAGCATGGCCGGGCGCATCGGCGCCGGGATGATGATGTTGACCAGCTCCCAGCCGAGCATGCCCTGCCGGGTCAGCTCGCTCTGGATGTCCTCGGCCTTGAGGACGCCCATCATCGTGGTCTTCACTTCAACGGTCTGGTAGCTCCAACGCGTGCTCATTCCTTGTCCTCCGGCGATGATCTGGGTTTCGGCAGGCGTCCTGCCTTGCGCAATGCGTCGCGCAGCACGTATTCGATCTGCGCGTTGAGGCTGCGCAGCTCGTCGTCAGCCCAGCGCTGTGCCGCGGCCAGGACCTCGGCATTGATGCGCAGCGGATAGGCTTTCTTCTCACTCATGAAAACTCCTGGCGGGGCGGTGGGGCGCCCCGTTGCGAGGATGGCTCAGTACAGCGAACCGGCGTTGACGATCGGCTGGGTGCCGCGATCAGAGCACAGCACGGTCAGCAGGTTGCTGACCATGTGCGCCTTGCGCTCCTCGTCCAGCTGCACCACGCCGTTCTTCTGCAGTTCGGCCAGGGCCATTTCCACCATGCCGACGGCACCGGCCACGATGCGCGTGCGTGCGGCGATCACGGCATTGGCCTGCTGGCGCTGCAGCATCGCCTGGGCAATTTCGGCGGCGTAGGCCAGGTGGCTGATGCGGGCATCGAGCACCTGCACGCCGGCATCGGCCAGGCGCTCGGCCAGCTCGTTCTTCAGGTGCTGGGAGATCTCGCTGGCGTGGCTGCGCAGGGCCAGCTGGCCGTCCTCGTGCTGGTCGTAGGGATAGCTGGTGGCCATCGCGCGCAGTGCCGACTCGGACTGGATGTGCACGAAGCTCTCGTAGTCGTCCACGTTGTAGACCGCTTCGGAGGCGTCGACCACCTGCCAGACGATCACGGCGGCGATCTCGATCGGGCTGCCGTCCAGCTCGTTCACCTTCAGCTTGCCACTTTCGAAGTTGCGCACGCGCTGGCTGACCCGGCGCTTGGCATAGAAGGGGTTGTTCCAGCGCAGGCCGTTGTCCTTGACCGTGCCCACGTACTTGCCGAACAGGCTCAGCACGGCGGCCTGGTTGGGCTGGATGGTGTACAGGCCGGCCAGGATGAAGACCGCAGCGACGATCACCAGCATGCCGGCCAGCATCAACAGCAGGTTCGGTGAGCCGGTGCTGGCCTTGGCCGCCACTCCCAGCACGAACAGCGCTGCGCCGGCCAATGCGGCCAGCAGGGATCCGGCCAGGGTGCCCAGGCCGTTGAGGGAGGCAAGCGACTTCTCTTTCATGGCGGTACGTCCTTGAGGGTTCGATGAAAAGATATCAAAGTGATATCAGATGTGGCGACCGTTCGTCGGAAGATCCGGGCCGGGGACGCAGGCCGGACCGGCTAGAATGCCCACCCGTCTTCACATCGCTGCTGGAACCGCCATGGCCAAGCTTGGAACCCCGTTGTCTCCCTCCGCGACCCGTGTGCTGCTGCTGGGCTCGGGTGAACTTGGCAAGGAGGTGGCCATCGAGCTGCAGCGGCTGGGCGTGGAAGTGATCGCCGCCGACCGCTATGCCGACGCCCCGGCGATGCAGGTCGCGCACCGCTCGCACGTGATCGACATGCTCGATGCGATGGCGCTGCGCGCGCTGATCGCGCTGGAGCAGCCGCACCTGGTGGTGCCGGAGATCGAGGCGATCCATACCGAGACCCTGGTGCAGCTGGAACAGGAGCAGGGCCTGCGGGTGATCCCGACCGCACGCGCCGCACGCCTGACCATGGACCGCGAGGGCATCCGCCGCCTCGCCGCCGAGACTCTGGGCCTGCCGACCTCGCCGTACCGCTTCGTCGATACCGAGGCCGAGTACCGCGCCGCGGTCGCGGCGATCGGCCTGCCGTGCGTGGTCAAGCCGGTGATGTCCTCTTCGGGCAAGGGCCAGAGCACGCTGCGCAGCGAGGCCGACATCGCCCCGGCCTGGGACTATGCGCAGACCGGTGGCCGTGCCGGTGCCGGCCGCTGCATCGTCGAAGGCTTCATTGATTTCGACTACGAGATCACCCTGCTGACCGTGCGTCACGCCGGCGGCACCTCGTTCTGCGCGCCGATCGGCCACCTGCAGAAGGACGGTGACTACCGCGAAAGCTGGCAGCCGCAGCCGATGTCGGACAAGGCACTGGCGCGTGCGGAAGAGATCTCGCGCGCGATCACCGATGACCTGGGCGGTTGGGGCCTGTTCGGCGTCGAGCTGTTTGTGAAGGGCGACGAGGTGTGGTTCAGCGAAGTGTCGCCGCGCCCGCATGACACCGGCCTGGTGACCCTGGTCTCGCAGGAACTGAGCGAGTTCGCCCTGCACGCGCGCGCCATCCTCGGCCTGCCGATCCCGCTGATCCGCCAGAGCGGTCCGTCGGCGTCGTGCGCACTGCTGGCGCACGGTGAGGGCGTGCCGTATTTCAACAACGTCGCCGCCGCGCTGCAGGTGCCCGATACCGCCGTGCGCCTGTTCGGCAAGCCGAGCGTGCACGGCCATCGCCGCGTCGGCGTGACCCTGGCGCGCGCTGAAACCATTGACGAAGCACGTGCCATCGCACGTGAGGCCGCCGACGCCATCGGCGTCGAGCTGCGCCCGTAAAGCGGTAGCGCCGGGTCATGCCCGGCGGCTTTCCCTGCGCTGCGCGAATCTACTGTAGAGCCGAGCCCGCGCTCGGCTGCTTTTCAATCCGCGCCGCGCGCGGGAGCCGAGCGTAGGCTCGGCTCTACGGAGCAATCTGCCTTACGGCTTCACATCCACCCACACCAGGTGGTGGTCGCTGCCGTCGGCGATCTTCGCCTCCGGGCTTTCATTGGCCGGCCAGAAGATGCCGCTACCGACGTACTCGAAACCGGTCGAGGGCAGCACGTAGTCCAGACGCATGGTGCCGGACTTCGGGCCGAAATCGCCGGTGGCGTGGAACGGTGCGCCCCTGCGCGTGATGCCCTTGGCCGCATAGGCCAGACTGGTCTGCTCGCCGCCGATGCTGCGTGGGGTGGGGTAGCGCAGCACACGGGCGTTCTCGATCAGCTCGACGATCGCCTCATGGCGGCCATCGCCATCGACCGGGTCGTTGTTGAGGTCACCGAGGATCACGAAGCGCGCGTCCTGCGCCAGGCCACCGCACTGGCCCTTGTCATCGCACAGCCACGGCTTGTCACCCTTGGACAGATATTCCTGCCACAGGCGCAGTTCGTCGTGGTTGCGTGCGGCATTGCGCTTCTCCGGTCCGTCGAACACCGGCGGGGTCGGGTGCGAAACCAGCGCATGCACCACGCCGGCCGGGGTCTTTACCGGCACGTCCCAATGCGATTTCGACGACAGGCGCAGCTGCGACCACACCGCATCGTTGTAGAAGCTCTGGCCGGTGCGCGGATCGACCGGTCGGATCGCGCCGGGCATCGCGCTCCACTTCAGCAGCTGGAAGCTGCGCACCTTGGCTTCGTCGATCGGGTAGCGTGACAGCACCAGCATGCCGTACTGGCCCGGGTGCAGGCCGTAGCCCCAGGCATCGTTGCCGCGGCTGCGGCCTTCGCCGCCCACCACGCCGTTGTTGTCCAGGTCCAGCCCACTGGGCACGCCGGTGTTGACCGGGGCCAGGTAACGGTAGGCGAAGTGCAGGGGCTTGCCGCCACCGGGCTGGGCCACTTCCAGGTAACGCTTCTGGAACAGGTCGGCAGCGCGATGGGCGTCGTCGAAGTCGAACTCGTTCAACAGCACCAGGTCCGGGCGCACCTGCTGCAGCACCGCCGCGATCTTGCGCGCGTGCTCGCTGTCACCTTCCAGTTCCTTGATCAGGCCACCGGTCTCGTCGGAATACAGCGACGTGTTGTAAGTGGCCAGGCGCAGCGCTGAGGACGGCTTTTCGGTCATCGCGGGGGTCGTGGCGAAGGCGGGGGCGGTGGCGCCGCAGAGCAGGGCCAGGGCGAGGATCAGGGGTTTGGCGTTCATGGCCCTATTCTGCACCCGCTCCGGTGTCAGCGGTTTGTCAGCGCCCGTCCAGATCGTTGTCGAAATCGTGCCAGCGGCGGCCGTCGTAGGCCTCCAGTGGATGGAAGCGGCGCTTGTAGTCCATCTTCTGGTGACCACGGATCCAGTAGCCCAGGTACACGTGGGGCAGCCCCTCGCGGCGGGCCCATTCGATCTGCTGCAGGATCGCGAAGGTGCCCAGCCCGCGCGCGGCGTGCTCCGGGTCGAAGAAGGTGTAGACCGCCGACAGGCCGTGCTCGGTGACGTCGGTCACCGCCACCCCCAGCAGCTGGCTGGGCTGACCGTCGTGGCCGGGCAGGCGCATTTCCATGAAGCGGGTGTGCGACCAGCTGCCGATCAGGAACTGCTCGAATTCGTGCGGGCCGTGGTCGTCCATGCCGCCATTGGCGTGGCGGTGCACCAGATAACGGTGGTACAGCGCGAACAGGTCGTCGCGGGCCGTGGCGGCGGTGATCCGCACTTCCAGGTCGGCATTGCGGGCGGCACAGCGGCGCTGGCTGCGGTCCGGGGCGAAACGCGCCACCGGGATACGCACGGCCACGCAGGCCTGGCAGTGCGCGCAGTGGGGCCGGTAGACCAGGTCGCCGCTGCGGCGGAAGCCCCAGCTCAGGGCCAGCGGATACAGGCCGCCCAGGCGGCGGTCGTGGGGTCCAGCACCAGGTCGCGCGCCACCCGGTCCGACCAGTACCCGCAGGGGTGCTCGCCGGTCTGGAAAAGCCGCAGTTCGTCGTCTCTGTCGCCGTGTATCGCCATGCACACAGCATAGCCCCAGCCCGTCGCAGTGGCGGCGACTGTCCGCCGGATGAATGGAACCGACCGCGGCGTCAACCGATGTCGCACCCGGGCGTTGTTGTCTCCCGAGGGTGAAGTGATCACCCCGACGCAATTCCCATCCCCAGGAGTGACCTCATGATCCGTACCCCCTGCTGCTGGCCCTGCTGCTCGGCACCTCCGCTTCCGGTATCGCGCTGGCGGCCGACACCCCGACCACGCCGGCGCAGCGCCCGGTCAAGCTGGATACCAACGGCGACGGCGTCATCGACCGCAGCGAAGCCGCTGCCAACCCGCGCCTGGCCGCGAAGTTCGACGAGCTGGACAAGAACAAGGACGGCAAGCTCTCGCGCGATGAACTGCCGCGCTGGAAGCACGGCCGCCGTGGCCACGGTGGTGAGCGCTGGGCGAAGCTGGACGTCAACAAGGACGGTCGCATCAGCCGCGAGGAAGCCAAGGCCGATCCGCGCCTGGCCGCGCGCTTCGACCAGCTCGACGTCAACAAGGACGGCTACCTGGACAAGGCCGACCGCGAGCTGCGCATGAAGCAGATGCGCGATGCCTGGTTCGCCGCCGCCGACACCAACAAGGACGGCCAGTTGAGCAAGGCCGAGTTCGATGCCGCCAAGGGCCCGATGCACGGTGGCCCGCGCCACGGTGGCCCGCGCGACGGTGCCGCATCGAAGCCGCAGCGCTGATTCATCGCGCGCTGATCGACCAGACGCCGGCGTACTGCCGGCGTCGTGCGTTGCGGCCCTAGCGGCCGCCGGTATGGGCCACGGCATACAGCACGACGCCCAGCACCATGATGTTCATGGCGATGACCCCGGTACGCCCATACAGCGATTCATACACCCAGTTGGTGCCGGTGCGCCCACGCCGCGCCGAATCGCGCGCGATCAGCGGTGCCATGATCCGCTGCAGCGGCCCCAGGCACTGGTAGTTCACCAGGCCCAGGCCGAGCACCAGCACCAGCAGATGCACCCAGGTCGGGGTCTGCAGCAGCACCACGGCCAGCACCGACAGGCAGCAGGCCATGGCGGTCCAGGTGTTCATGCGTACGAAGCGCCAGACCTGCGCGCGCTCGGCATCGGTCCTGGCGTAGGACAGCAGGAATCGACCACCCAGATAGCTGCCGATCACGCCACCGGCCACGCCACCGGCGAAGGCGCCCCAGGTGCTGGCCGGAATCATGTGCAGGTAGCCCAGGGTGGCCGTGACCGAGCCCATGGCTGTACCCCGGCCACGCTGGCGCCGCCCAGGCCCAGCTTGCTGCTGCCCACGCCGACGCCGGCGCTCAGCAGGATCGCCGCGCTGGCGGTCCCGGGGGCCGCAACCAGCACCATCGACACCACGGCGGTGGCGAACGCGGCGCTGGGTGCACTGCTGCGGGCGAACTCGCCGAAGCGCTGCAGCAGGCCTTCGCGGACCTGACCGCGGGCGCGTGACAGGCGCTTGCGCACCGCCGCGTCGCTGAGTCCGAGCAGATCGGCCACCTGCTGCGAGCGCTGGCCCTCGCGGTAGTACAGCAACAGCACTTCGCGGCTGTCGGCGGGCAGGGCGGAAATGATGTCCTCGGCGGCGATCTCCTCTTCCACCCGCTGCAGCCGGTCGGCCGCGCCCGGCGATGGGTCGGCGGCCATGCCCAGCGCGACCTCGGCGGCCTCGCCGGTCAGCGGCCGGCCACGCTGCGCACGCAGCCAGTCGCGGGCCAGGTTGCGGGTGATCTGCCGCAGCCACGGCAGGAAGCTGGTCGAGCTGCGCAGCTGGTGCAGCTGCTGCCAGCCTTTCACGAAGGCTTCCTGGGCGATGTCCTCGCTGGCCTGGCGGTCACGGGTGATGGCCAGGGCGATGGCGGTGACCGTGTTCTGGCAGGCCAGCACGATGCGCCCATAGGCGTGCTGGCAGCCGCTGGCGGCGGCGGGCAGTTCGCGTTCCAGGGTCTGGTCGATCGATGCGGCGAACGTCGTCATGGCAGCGGTTCTCCTGCTGGGATTGTGTCCCATGACGGAGCCGCGCGCGAAGTGTGACCGGCCTTCTGTACGGTCGTGCCGGCCGCTGGCCGGCAACCACAGCCCGCCGGACCGGTTCATGAGGTTGCCGGCCAGCGGCCGGCACTACCCGTGCGCTACTTGGAGGGCTGGATGCGGACCCGGATTTCTTCCTCTTCCGGCGCGGCCTGCGGGGCCGGCTGTGGCTGTTGCGGCTGGGCCTGCGGGACAGGGGCGGGCGCGGCCGGTGCCGGGGTGCCACGGTGGCGCAGGCCGATCACCAGCGCCACGCCGGCGATCACCACCAGCAGCGCGATGCGGATGCGCCAGGCCCAGCTGCGGCCACCGCCACCCTGTTCCGGTGCGTCGCGGAAGGCGAATTCGGCGGTCGGGTGGTCGCGACGGGTGGTATCGAGCAGGCGCGCCTCGCGCAGGATTTCGCGCGCGCGTGGCTGGTCGTCGGCACGTACGATCCACACCGCCGGATAGGCGCTGGCATTGCCCAGATCGGTATAGCTGAACTGGCCCCGGCGGCGGGTCTTGTACGAGCGCCCGTTGGTCACCTTGACCTCGATACCGTGCCCGCGCAGGAGCTCGGCCACGCCTTCGACGGTTTCCACGCGCTGGCTGCTGAAAATCTGGCGCATCGGTTTACTCCTTGGCCGGCACGGCGGCGGCCGCGGCCTGGTCCGGAACGACCCGGATCAGGCCTTCCTGCGCGGTGCTGGCCACCAGCACGCCGTTGCGGGTAAAGAACTGGCCACGGGCCAGCCCGCGCGAATCCTGCGCACTGGGGCTGTCCAGCGAGTACAGCAGCCAGTCATCGGCACGGAACGGGCGGTGGAACCAGATGGCGTGATCGAGCGAGGCCATCTGCACGTGCGGGTGGTAGTAGCTGATGCCGTGCGGGAAGGTCGCCGTGCCCAGCAGATGGAAATCGGACGCGTAGGCCAGCAGTGCCTGGTGCAGTTCGGGCGCATCGCCGACCGGCTCGCTCAGGCGCATCCACACCTGGTGGTAGGGCGGGCGCTTGGGCGGGTTCAGTTCGTCACGCGGATAGACGTGGCGGAACTCGAACGGGCCGCCGCGCGACAGCCAGCGCTGCACCTTGATCGGCAGGCGTTCGAGCACTTCGGCCGGCAGCGGGCGGTTCGGCTCGATGTCTTCCGGCTGCGGCACTTCAGGCATCTTGTGCTGGTGCTCGGCACCGGTCTCGGCCTGCTGGAACGAGGCGGCGCAGAAGAAGATCACCTTGCCGTGCTGGATCGCGGTGACCCGGCGCACCGAGAAGCTGCCACCGTCGCGGGTGCGGTCCACGTCGTAGACGATCGGGTGGTCGATGTTGCCGGCGCGCAGGAAATAGGCATGCAGCGAATGCACGTGGCGGCCGTTGTCGACCGTGGCCTGTGCAGCGGCCAGCGCCTGACCCAGCACCTGCCCGCCGAACACGTATTTGGTGCCGATATCGCGGCTCTGCCCGCGGAACAGGTTGTCCTCCAGCCGCTCCAGCGTGAGCAGGTCGATCAGCTCGGAGACGACGGGTTCGGGCGTGTCGTTCAAGGGGCGGCCACAGCAGGGAAAGAGGGCCTGATTATACCGGTCAGGGGTCAGATCCCTTTCGCATCGCGAAAGGGATCTGACCCCGGCGCAAGCGAGCGTTATTTGCCCAGCCGGGCCACCAGCGCCTGCAGTGCGTTCTGTGCGTCCGGGGCGAACCAGGCCTCGACAAAGCGGTCGAGCTGGATCAGGTCCGGGTGCAGGGCTTGGTGCAGATCGGCGCGGGCGATCGCGCGGGTCAGCAGCATCGGTTGGCGCGGCTGCTTCAGCAGGTTCTGCAGCCAGGCCACCGCGCGCGCCACCACCAGGTCGCCCTCGGCCAGCTCATCGACCAGGCCGATCTGCAGTGCCTGTTCGGCCGGCACCAGCGAGCCGGTGGTCAGCAGCACGCCGGCACGGTGCACGCCCACGGCACGGCGCAGCAGGCGCTGGATGCCTTCCGGCGCGATCAGGCCCACCTGCACTTCGTTCAGGCCGATGGCATACGGACGCGACGGATCGGCGCTGCGCGCCATCACCCGGTAGTCGCAGCACAGGGCCAGCACGCAGCCACCGGCCGGGGCATGGCCGGTGATCGCAGCGACCACCGGAATGCGGCTCTCGGCCAGCGTGCGCACGGCGCCGAAAAATGCGTTCCAGGTGTCCAGCAGCTTGTGCTTGTCATCGCCGTGCGAGAGCAGGTGCGGCACGTCCATGCCGCCGGTGAAGACGCGCTCGCTGCCCGACAGCACGATGCCGTGCGCGTCTTCGGCCATGGCCAGCTCGATGGCGTGGATCAACTGCCGGCACAGTTCGGTATCCAGGGCATTGACCGGCGGCCGCGCCAGGCGCAGTTCGCGGATGGGGCCATGGTTGATCACCTCGATGAGCGTCGTCATGCTGCGGTCTCGTTGCGAAGAAGGAACCTGGGCGATGATAACCAAACCATTCGTTGGCGTATTGTTGATGATGTGTGCGGCCGCAGCATTAGCGTCGGCCGCCGAGACGACGTGCGTCACCGTCGAGCAGGGCTGGGCGCGGTTGCCGCCGAATCCGGCGATGCCGATGACCGCCGGCTACGGCGTGATCCGCAACGGTTGTGGCAAGGCGGTGGTGATCACCGGCGCAAGCAGTGCGGTGTTTGGTGATGTGTCGCTGCACGAAACCACCATCGTCGATGGGGTCAGCCGGATGCGCGCGATCGAACGCCTGCCGCTGGCACCGGGTGCGCGTGCCGAGCTCAAGCCCGGTGGCCTGCACCTGATGCTGATGCAGGGCCAGGGCGCGCTGAAGGAGGGGCAGGCGGTACCGCTGCGGCTGCAGCTGGAAGGCGGCGGCGAAGCGAGTACGACGTTGACCGTACGCAAGGCCGCGCCGTAACGCGTCGCCCGTTTCGCCGGGCCATGCCCGGCGGGATGCTACGTCCAGTCGTACGAGAACAGCACCGTGCGGCTCACCGGTTCGTACAACATCACGATGGCATCGGCACCGGTTGCGCACCAGTTGTAGCCAGCGACGTCGGCCACAGCAAAGAACTTGTTGCCATTGCGGGTGATGATCACCGTTTCGGCATCGTCCGGGGCGTCGGGGTCGTCGGCAGCCTCGGTGAAGCCAAGTTCGAAGGCTGCGGGAATCTCTGTGGTCTCGGTCCAGTTGCCGAAACCGATCGGGCCACCCAGCGTATCCAGGTAGTCACGCTCGCTGGGCTCACCCTTGCCGTAGCGCGAGTAGCAGGCCAGGCGGCCCTGCGCGGCATGGTAGCCACGCGCCTTGGCGTAACTCTCGCGCATCTGTGCGATGTGCTCCTGCGCGTCCTTGTCCTGCACCGCATCGCCGATGAAATAGCCCTCGTTGCCGAGGAAGCGCATCTGGTTGCCGGCGGTCAGTTCGAAGGCGATCCAGTTGCTGCCGGTGAAATCGTTGTGGTGCTCTTCGGTGGTCTCGCCGATGCAACCGTCATACGGCTCGATCGGGCACAGCATTGTGGCCACCTGGCCGGCCAGTTCCGGCCGCAACAGACCCAGATCGATCTTCAGCAGCGGCAGCAGGTGCTGGCCGAGCCACGCCTGATCGGCGGGGAAAACATCGGTGGGGAAGGCGACCATGCCGGGCAGCAGGTCGCGCAGTTCGGTGTGGTGGATCATGTCAGTCCTTTGAACAGGGTGGGTAGAGTCGAGCTCGCTCGACTGATCCGGCAAACGGCAGTCGAGCAAGCTCGACTCTACGAGGTGCAGGGTCGGGAGCGCCGACCAAGGTCGGCACCTACCAGGGCATTTCAGGTAGACGCGCTGCGGATCGCGTCCGGCAGCGGTGCACTCTTGCCGGTCTGGGTATCCATCCAGACCACCACCACGTTGCCGTCCGAATACAGCTTCGAATCGTCCTGCTGGTCGACGATGCGGTGGCCGATGGTCACGCTGCTGTTGCCCAGGCGCTCGACGAACAGTTCAACCAGGATGTCGTTGGGCCACACGATCGGCAGCCGGTAGTTGACGTTGGTCGCGGCCACCACCGGGGCGATGCGGTCGGTCATCGACACGCCCTCCACGCCCAGCATCCAGCGCACGCGCGCTTCTTCCAGGTAGGAGATGTACTTGGCGTTGTTGACGTGGCCCATGCTGTCCATGTCACGCCAGCGCACGCTGATCGGGATGCGGGCCAGGATCTTGTGTTCGCTGCTCATCAGGCGTCCTTCTTCTTGCTGGCCGTAGCGCTCTTGCTGGCCTTGCCGGTGCTTTTGGCGGCCACCGCCTTCTTCGCCGTCTTGGCGACCTTCTCAGGCTTCACCTTGCGCGGCGGACGGGCGTCGGGCTTGTTGGCCACGGCGGCCGGCTGCTCCGGGCGCGCACTGGTGGACGGCAGCATCCGCGCCAGGAACTGGCCGGTGTACGACTGCGGGCAGGCCGCCACGTCTTCCGGTGTGCCGGTGACCAGGATGGTGCCACCGCGATGGCCACCTTCCGGGCCCAGGTCGACGATCCAGTCGGCAGTCTTGATCACGTCCAGGTTGTGCTCGATCACCACCACCGTGTTGCCTTCGTCGCGCAGCTTGTGCAGCACGCCCAGCAACGCTTCGATGTCGTGGAAGTGCAGGCCGGTGGTCGGCTCGTCGAGGATGTACAGGGTGCGGCCGGTATCGCGGCGCGACAGTTCCTTGGACAGCTTCACGCGCTGCGCTTCACCACCGGACAGCGTGGTCGCGCTCTGGCCCAGCTTGATGTAGCTCAGGCCGACGTCAACCAGCGTTTCCAGCTTGCGTGCGATCGACGGCACCGGCTCGAACAGCTTCAGTGCATCCTCGACGGTCATTTCCAGCACGTCGTTGATGTTGAAGCCCTTGTACAGGATCTCCAGCGTTTCGCGGTTGTAGCGCTTGCCATGGCAGACATCGCACGGCACATACACGTCCGGCAGGAAGTGCATCTCGACCTTGATCAGGCCATCGCCCTGGCACGCTTCGCAGCGGCCACCACGCACGTTGAAGCTGAAGCGCCCCGGCGAATAGCCGCGCGCACGCGCTTCGGGCACCTGTGCGAACAGTTCGCGCAGCGGGGTGAACAGGCCGGTGTAGGTGGCCGGGTTCGAACGCGGAGTGCGGCCGATCGGCGACTGGTCGATGTCCACCACCTTGTCGAACAGGTCCAGGCCATCGATCTCCTTGTACGGGGCGATCGGGTGCGAGGCGCCGTTGATCTCGTTGGCGGCCAGCGAGAACAGGGTGTCGTTGATCAGGGTCGACTTGCCCGAGCCGGACACGCCGGTCACGCAGGTCAGCAGGCCCGACGGAATCGCCAGGTCCACACCCTTCAGGTTGTTGCCGCTGGCACCGCGCAGGTGCAGGGTCATCTTCGGGTTCGGCTTGTGCCGGCGCGCCGGAATCTCGATCGCGCGCTTGCCCGACAGGTACTGGCCGGTCAGCGAGCGCGGTGCCTCCAGGATGTCCTGCAGGGTGCCCTGGCCGACGATCTCGCCGCCATGCACACCCGCGCCCGGGCCGATGTCCAGCACGTAGTCGGCCAGCCGGATGGCGTCCTCGTCGTGCTCGACCACGATCACCGTGTTGCCGAGGTCGCGCAGGCGGGTGAGAGTGCCGAGCAGGCGCTCGTTGTCGCGCTGGTGCAGGCCGATCGACGGCTCGTCGAGCACGTACATCACCCCGACCAGGCCGGCGCCGATCTGGCTGGCCAGGCGGATGCGCTGCGCCTCGCCACCGGACAGGGTGTCGGCCTTGCGCTCCAGGGTCAGGTAATCCAGGCCCACATCGACCAGGAAGCCGAGGCGTTCGCCGATTTCCTTGACGATCTTCGAGGCGATTTCGCCGCGCCAGCCCGGCAGGCTCAGTTCACTGAAGAACTTCAGCGCTTCGTCGATCGGCAGCACCACCAGATCCGGCAGCGGGCGGTCGGCCACGAACACGTTGCGTGCCGCCTTGTTCAGGCGCGCACCATGGCATTCCGGGCACGGCTGTTCGCTGATGTACTTGGACAGTTCCTCGCGCACTGCCGGCGACTCGGTTTCCTTGTAGCGGCGTTCGAGGTTGGGAATGATGCCCTCGAAGCGATGCTTGCGCTGGGTGCGGCCACCGGCTTCGGTGAAGTAGGTGAAGGTGATCGCCTCATCGCCGCTGCCGTACAGCACGGCCTGCTGCACGTTCTCCGGCAGCGAGTTCCACGCCGCGTCGACGTCGAACCTGTAGTGCTTGGCTAGCGAGGCGATCAGCTGGAAGTAGTAGGCATTGCGGCGGTCCCAGCCGCGCACCGCACCGGCGGCCAGCGACAGCTCGGGGTGCACCACCACGCGCGAGGGATCGAAGAATTCGGCCATGCCCAGGCCATCGCAGCCGGGGCAGGCGCCCATCGGTGCGTTGAACGAGAACAGGCGCGGTTCCAGTTCCGGCAGCGAGTAATCGCAGACCGGGCAGGAGTACTTGGAGGAGAACAGCGTCGGCGCGGTCCCGGCGTTGTCCAGGCTCTGCACCGAGGCCATGCCGTCGCCCAGCTTCAGCGCGGTCTCGAAGCTCTCGGCCAGGCGCTGCTTGATGTCCTCGCGCGGACGGAAGCGGTCGATCACCGCCTCGATGGTGTGCTTCTGGCGCAGCGCCAGCGGCGGCACCGCGTCGATCTCATGCAGCTCACCATCCACGCGTACGCGCACGAAACCCTGCGCACGCAGCTGGTCGAACACCTGCGCATGCTCGCCCTTGCGGTCGCGGATGACCGGCGCCAGCAGCATGTAGCGCTGTTCCGGGTCGAGGGTGAGTACCTGGTCGACCATCTGGCTGACCGTCTGTGCTTCCAGCGGGTAGCCGTGGTCCGGGCAGCGCGGGGTGCCGACGCGCGCGTACAGCAGGCGCAGGTAGTCGTAGATCTCGGTGATCGTGCCGACCGTCGAACGCGGGTTGTGCGAGGTCGACTTCTGCTCGATCGAGATGGCCGGGGACAGGCCTTCGATGTGGTCCAGGTCCGGCTTTTCCATCACGCTCAGGAACTGGCGCGCATAGGCCGACAGCGACTCGACGTAGCGGCGCTGGCCTTCTGCATAGATGGTGTCGAACGCCAGCGAGGACTTGCCCGAGCCGGACAGGCCGGTGATCACGATCAGCTTGTCGCGGGGCAGGTCGAGGTCGAGGTTCTTCAGGTTGTGCGTCCGCGCGCCGCGGATGCGGATGAAATCCATCGCCATGGGGGATCCGGTTGTGGGGGCGTTGGCTGGGTGCCGGGCCAGCGGGGAACGGCAATCGGTCAGCCTACCGAGGTGACCAGATGGGGGCAATGGGCGACAATGCCAGCCCGGTGTCTCACCTTGTGAGACAGGCCGACAGGCAGGGGTCAGATCCCTTTTCACAACGTGAAAAGGGATCTGACCCCGTTCCGGCCCGCGCTCCAAGCCCGTTCAGGGGTTGACTTGACCGGCGCCCGCTGATCTGCGTACAATCCCGCTCCTGTCCGCCCTCGATGGCGGCAGCTCAGACCACAATAACTACAGAGGAAGGCCTGGTCATGTACGCAGTACTGGTCACCGGCGGTAAGCAATACCGCGTGGCGCAGGGCGAAAAGCTCCGCATTGAAAAGCTCGAAGTCGAAGTCGGCAGCGAGATCAAGTTTGACAACATCCTGATGCTGGGTGACAGCGACGGCGTGAAGCTGGGCGATGCGCTGAAGGGCGCTGCCGTCACCGCCAAGGTCCTGTCCCAGGGTCGTGCTGACAAGGTCCGGATCATCAAGTTCCGTCGCCGCAAGCACCACATGAAGCGTCAGGGTCACCGTCAGTACTACACCGAAATCGAGATCACCGGCATCGCCGGCTAAGTATCAGGAGAAGCAGTCATGGCACATAAAAAGGGCGTAGGCTCCTCGCGCAACGGTCGCGACTCCAACCCGAAGTACCTGGGCGTCAAGATCTTCGGCGGCCAGGCCATCGAAGCCGGCAACATCATCGTGCGTCAGCGCGGCACCCAGTTCCACCCGGGTTCCGGCGTTGGCCTGGGCCGTGACCACACCCTGTTCGCCCTGGTGGACGGCAAGGTGGAGTTCTCGGTCAAGGGCGCCAAGAAGCGCCGCACCGTCAGCATCGTCTCGGCCGACGCCTGATCCAGGCATCGCCGGCACCCGTGCTTCGGCAGGGTGGTGCTGGATGAAGAGCACGTTGCATGGAGAGCCCCGCTTCGGCGGGGCTTTTCGTTAGAGTGAACGCAAGACCGGCTGTGCCGGGTTGCCGGCCCGCGGCCGGCATGACATTCAAGGCGGCGGCCCGCAGGCTGCGCCCATCGCAGGCATCGAAACAATGAAACTGGTAGACGAAGCAGAAATCGAAGTGTTCGCCGGCAACGGCGGCAACGGCTGCATTGGCTTCCGTCGCGAGAAGTTCATTCCGCTCGGCGGCCCGGACGGCGGCGACGGCGGTGCCGGCGGCAGCGTGTACATCCGCGCCGACGAGAACCTGAACACCCTGGTCGACTTCCGCCATGACCGCATCTTCAAGGCGCAGCGCGGCGAGAACGGCATGGGCCGCCAGGCCTATGGCAAGGGTGGCGAAGATCTGACCATCACTGTGCCGGTCGGCACCGTGGTGATCAACGTCGCCACCGATGAAGTCATCGGCGACCTGACCCAGCACGGCGACCGCCTGCTGGTGGCCAAGGGTGGCCGTGGTGGCCTGGGCAACATGCACTTCAAGAGCTCGACCAACCGCTCGCCGCGCCAGGCGCTGCCGGGTGAGCCGGGCGAAGAGCGCACCCTGAAGCTGGAGCTGAAGCTGCTGGCCGACGTCGGCCTGCTGGGCTTCCCCAACGCCGGCAAGAGCACCCTGATCCGTGCCGTTTCGGCGGCGACGCCGAAGGTGGCCGATTACCCGTTCACCACGCTGTACCCGAACCTGGGTGTGGTGAAGGTGGAGAACTACCGCAGCTTCGTGATCGCCGATATTCCGGGCCTGATCGAAGGCGCGGCGGATGGCGCCGGCCTCGGTGCGCAGTTCCTGCGTCACCTGCAGCGCACCCGCCTGCTGCTGCACCTGGTGGACATCTCGCCGATGGAAGGTGGCGTGGAAGGTATCTCGCCGGTGGAGCAGGTGCGTGCGATCGAGCGCGAGCTGGAGAAGCACGACCCGGAGCTGCTGGAAAAGCCGCGCTGGCTGGTGCTGAACAAGGCCGACCTGATGTTCGAGGACGAGGCCAAGGCCGCGGCCGAGCAGATCGTGGCCGAGCTGGGCTGGAAGGAGCCGTGGTTTCTGGTCTCTGCGCTGGGTCGCGAAGGGACCTTCCCGATCATGAGCCGGATCATGGCGTTCTTCGATCGCCAGAAGGAAGACGAGCTGGAAGCCCGCAACGCGCAATGATGCCGTTGTGGTTCCACACGAAAAACCCGGCTTCGGCCGGGTTTTTGTTGGTGGGTAGTGCCGGCCGCTGGCCGGCAATCCGCCGAGATAGCCGGCCAGCGGCCGGCACTACCGGATCGCAGGCAACAAAAAACCCGGCCGAGGCCGGGTTCTTGTGTGCTGCCCGGCCCCGAAGGGCAGGGCGGCAACGCCGGATCAGGCGGCCTTGAGGGCCTTGATGCGGTCGTTCAGGCGGCTCTTGTGGCGAGCAGCCTTGTTCTTGTGGATCAGGCCACGCGCGCTGAAGCGATCCAGGATCGGCTGGGCAACGGCGAAGGCGGCTTCGGCGCCGGCGGCATCGTTGGCGTCCAGCGCCTTGATCACTTTCTTGACAGCGGTGCGCAGCATCGAGCGCTGAGCCACGTTGCGCGCGTTGCGCACGACGGTCTGCTTGGCGCGCTTCTTGGCGGACTTGATATTGGCCACGGTGGTGGTTTCCTGAAAAAATCGGTGTTATGGGAACAGCAAGCTAGCTAGTATGATGGCCCGAGAAATGCACGTCAAGTCGATTGTCAAGAGGGACGCTGAGTGAGTTCACCGAAGATGTTGCGAGGCCTGCTGTCGTTCAGCAGCATGACCATGGTCTCGCGGGTGCTCGGACTTGTCCGAGATCAGGTGATCACCACCACGTTCGGCACGAATGCGGTTACCGATGCGTTCTGGGTTGCCTTCAGGATACCCAATTTCCTGCGTAGGCTGTTTGCCGAGGGCTCCTTCTCCACCGCTTTCGTGCCGGTGTTCACGGAAGTGAAGGAAACCCGCAGCCACGCCGAGCTGCGCGAATTGATGGCCCGCACCGCCGGCACCCTGGGTGGGGTGCTGATGCTGGTCACCGCGCTGGCGCTGATCTTTGCGCCGCAGCTGGCGGTCGCGTTCTCAAGTGGCGCTGATACCGACCCGGTCAAGCAGACCCTTCTGGTCGACCTGTTCCGCCTGACCTTCCCGTTCCTGCTGTTCGTCTCGCTCACCGCGCTGGCCGGCGGCGCACTCAACAGCTTCCAGCGCTTCGCGATGCCGGCACTGACCCCGGTCATCCTCAACCTGTGCATGATCGCCGGTGCGCTGTGGCTGGCACCGCGGTTGGGCGGCACCCCGGAAAAACAGATCCTGGCACTGGGCTGGGCGGTGCTGGCTGCGGGCATCCTGCAGCTGCTGTTCCAGCTGCCCTCGCTGAAGGGCATCAACCTGCTGACCCTGCCGCGCTGGGGCTGGAGCCATCCGGGCGTGCGCAAGGTGCTGACGCTGATGGTGCCGACCCTGTTCGGTTCGTCGGTGGCGCAGATCAATCTGCTGCTGGATACCCTCATTGCCGCCAAGCTGACCGACGGCTCGCAGTCGTGGTTGTCGCTGGCTGACCGCTTCCTGGAGCTGCCGCTGGGTGTGTTCGGTGTGGCGCTGGGCACGGTGATCCTGCCGGCGTTGGCCCGCCACCATGTCAGCACCGACCGTGAGGGCTTCTCGCGCTCGCTGGACTGGGGCCTGCGCATGACCCTGCTGATCTCGGTGCCGGCCATGCTGGGCTTGGTGTTGCTGGCCGAGCCGCTGATCGCCACCCTGTTCCAGTACCGCCAGTTCACCGCCTTCGATACCCGCATGACCGCGCTGTCGGTGTACGGCCTGAGCTTCGGCCTGCCGGCATTCGCCCTGCTGAAGGTGGTGCTGCCGGCGTTCTACGCCCGCCAGGACACCAAGACCCCGGTGCGTGCCGGTGTGGCCGCACTGGCGGCCAACATGGTGTTCAACTTCGCCCTGCTGGCGGTGCTGTACCAGGTGATGGTGCCCGACGAGCTGAAGGCGCAGGGGGTGATGGCGGCCATCGGCAAACAGCCGGGCCTGCACCTGGCGCTGGGCATCGCCAGCGCGCTGTCCAGTTACCTGAACCTGGGCCTGCTCTGGTACTGGCTGGGCAAGACCGACGTCTACCAGCGCCTGCCGGGCTGGGGCGGCTATCTGGTGCGGCTGGGGGTGGCGTGCGTGGCCATGGTCGGTGTGCTGCTGGCCCTGCTGCACTGGGTTCCCGACTTCACCGGCATGGACAAATGGCACCGTATCGGTGGCCTGATTCTGCTGGTCGGCGGCGGCGGCGCCACCTACGCGGTGGCCATGCTGGCGATGGGCTTCCGTCCGCGCGACCTGCGCGGGCATTGATCACCGCTTGTGGCGGCTATACTTCAGGGTTACACCATTGAAGCGGCGGCCCCGGTCGGGCCGGAACGAGAGTTGATGAGCAGGCTGTTCAGAAGCGTCGAGGGCGGGGAGCTGTTCCCCAACGGAAGCGTGGTCTGTATCGGTGCATTCGACGGCCTCCATCTGGGCCATCGTGCGCTGGTCCGCCACGCGGTCGCCCGCGCGCGCGCCTTGGGCGTGGCCGCAGTGGCGGTGGCCTTCGAGCCGCTGCCGCGTGAATTCTTCGCCCAGGGCACGCCGCCGCCGCGGCTGACCCTGGCGCGCAGCAAGGTCGAGATCCTGCGCGAGCTCGGTGTCGATGCGGTCGGCCTGCTGCGCTTCGACGCGGCGATGGCGGCGATGCCGGCCGAGACCTTCGTACGCCAGCTGCTGGTGCAGCGCCTGAACGCCCGCGAAGTCTGGATCGGGCCGGAGTTCTGCTTCGGCAACCGCCGCCGTGGCGATCTGGCCCTGCTGCAGAAGATGGGCGCCGAACTGGGCTTCAGCGCCGGCGAGATCGAAGCGGTCGACCTGCATGGCGAGCGCATCTCCAGCACCCGCATCCGCCAGCTGCTGCAGGACGGTGATTTCGCCCGCGCCAACGACCTGCTCGGCCGCCCCTACGCGATCAGCGGGCGGGTGGTGCGCGGGCGCCAGCTGGGCCGTACGCTGGGTTTCCCCACCGCCAACCTGCGGTTCCCGAAGACCCCGGCGCTGTCGGGCATCTACGCGACCTGGGTACACGGCGTGTTCGACCAGCCGTGGCCGTCGGTCTCCAGCTTCGGCACGCGGCCGACGGTGGAGGGCGTGGAGCCGCTGCTGGAAGCCCACCTGTTCGATTTCCAGGGTGACCTGTACGGGCGCCACATCGACGTGGAGTTCGTCGCCAAGCTGCGCGACGAAGAGAAATTCAATGATCTGGCGGCGCTGACCGACCAGATGCACCGCGACGCCGAACAGGCGCGCGCCATCCTTTCCGAACATAGATTGCGAGCCACTGCGTGAGCCAGGACTACAAGACCACCCTGAACCTGCCAGCCACCGAATTCCCGATGCGCGGCGACCTGCCCAAGCGCGAGCCGGGCATTCTGGCGCAGTGGGAAGCGCAGGGGCTCTACCAGCAGCTGCGCGACAACGCCGCCGGCCGCCCGCTGTTCGTGCTGCATGACGGCCCGCCGTACGCCAACGGCCGCATCCACCTCGGCCACGCGGTCAACAAGATCCTGAAGGACATCATCGTCAAGTCGCGCTACCTGGCCGGCTTCGATGCGCCCTACGTGCCGGGCTGGGACTGCCATGGCCTGCCGATCGAGATCGCGGTCGAGAAGAAGTGGGGCAAGGTCGGCACCAAGCTCGATGCCGTTGAATTCCGGCAGAAGTGCCGCGAGTTCGCCGAAGAGCAGATCAACATCCAGCGCGTGGACTTCAAGCGCCTGGGCGTGACCGGCGACTGGGACAACCCGTACAAGACCCTGAGCTTCGACTTCGAAGCCAACGAGATCCGTGCGCTGGCCAAGGTCGTGGCCAATGGCCACCTGGTGCGCGGCGCCAAGCCGGTGTACTGGTGCTTCGACTGTGGTTCGGCGCTG
This sequence comes from Stenotrophomonas sp. GSD10, assembly GCF_056172695.1. Lineage (NCBI taxonomy): Bacteria > Pseudomonadati > Pseudomonadota > Gammaproteobacteria > Lysobacterales > Lysobacteraceae > Stenotrophomonas > Stenotrophomonas sp. GSD10. Next base: position 874,837 of record NZ_JAOCMC010000002.1, read on the forward strand.
GCCGAAGCCGAGATCGAGTACCAGGAAAAGGAATCGCCGGCGATCGACGTGGCTTACGCCGCGCGTGATGCGCAGGCCATCGGCCAGGCATTCGGTGTGAGCGTGCCGGCCGACGTCGAAGTGGCGGTGCCGATCTGGACCACCACGCCGTGGACGCTGCCGGCCTCGCTGGCGGTGTCGCTGGGTGCGGAGATCAACTACGTGCTGGCCGAAGGCCCGGCCCACAACGGCAGGCGCCGCTGGCTGGTGCTGGCCGCCGCGCTGGCCGAGCGCGCACTGCAGCGCTATGGCGTTGAGAGCGTCGTGCTGCACGGTGAAACCACCGGCGCGGCGCTGGAGAACCAGCTGCTGGTGCACCCGTTCTACTCGGAACGCGAGATCCTGGTGCTCAACGGCGACCACGTCTCCGACGAGGACGGTACCGGTGCGGTGCACACCGCCCCCGGCCACGGCCAGGAAGACTTCGTGGTCAGCCAGAAGTACGGCCTGCTGGACAAGTACAACGCCGGTCAGGTCACGCCGATCGACGGCCGTGGCGTGTACCTGGAATCGACCCCGCCGGCCGGTGACGTGGCGCTGGCAGGCCAGCACCTGTGGAAGGCGCAGGAGGCCATCGTCGGCGTGCTGCGCGACAACGGTGCGCTGCTGGCCTTCCATCCGATCCGCCACAGCTATCCGCATTGCTGGCGCCACAAGTCGCCGGTGGTGTTCCGCGCCACCCCGCAGTGGTTCATCTCGATGGACAAGGCCCACCTGCGCCGCGATGCGCTGGCCGCCATCGATACCGTCGGCTGGTTCCCGAGCTGGGGCAAGGCGCGCATCCAGAGCATGGTCGACGGTCGCCCGGACTGGACCATCTCGCGCCAGCGCACCTGGGGCGTGCCGATCGCGCTGTTCACCCATCGCCAGACCGGCGAGATCCACCCGCGTTCGGTGGAGCTGATGCAGCAGGTCGCCGACCGCGTCGAAGCCGAGGGCATCGACGTGTGGTACTCGCTGGACGCCGCCGAACTGCTGGGCGCCGAAGCGGCCGACTACGAGAAGGTCACCGACATCCTCGACGTCTGGTTCGATTCGGGCGTGACCCATGAAGGCGTGCTCGCCGCGCGCGGCTTCGGCAAGCCGGCCGACCTGTACCTGGAAGGCTCCGACCAGCACCGCGGCTGGTTCCAGTCCTCGCTGCTGACCGGCGTGGCGATCGACAAGCGCGCGCCGTACAAGCAGTGCCTCACCCACGGTTTCACCGTGGACGAGCACGGCCGCAAGATGTCCAAGTCGCTGGGCAACGGCATCGAGCCGCAGGACATCATGAACAAGCTGGGCGCGGACATCCTGCGCCTGTGGATCGCCTCGGCCGACTACAGCAACGAAATGTCGCTGTCGCAGGAGATCCTCAAGCGCAACGCCGACGCCTACCGTCGCCTGCGCAACACCGCACGCTTCCTGCTCGGCAACCTGGACGGCTTCGATCCGGCCCAGCACCTGCGCCCGCTCGACCAGATGGTCGCGCTGGACCGCTGGATCGTGCATCGCGCCTGGGAGCTGCAGGAGAAGATCAAGGCGGCCTACGACGGCTACAACATGGCCGAGATCGTGCAGCTGCTGCTGAACTTCTGCAGCGTCGACCTGGGCTCGCTGTACCTGGACGTGACCAAGGACCGCCTGTACACGATGCCGACCGATTCGCACGGTCGCCGTTCGGCACAGAGCGCGATGTACCACATCGCCGAAGCGTTCACCCGCTGGGTCGCGCCGATCCTGACCTTCACCGCCGACGAGCTGTGGGGCTACCTGCCGGGCGAACGTGCCGGCCACGTGCTGTTCACCACCTGGTACGACGGCCTGGCGCCGCTGCCGGCCGATGCCCAGCTCAACGCGGCTGATTTCGACCAGTTGCTGGCCGTGCGCGAGCAGGTGGCCAAGGTGCTCGAGCCGATGCGTGCCAACGGTGCGATCGGCGCTGCGCTGGAGGCGGAGATCACCCTCGCCGCCAGCGAAGAGCAGGCCGCCAAGTGGCAGCCGCTGGCCGATGAGCTGCGCTTCCTGTTCATCAGCGGCGACGTGCAGGTGCGCCCGGCGACCACCGACGAGGTGTTCGTCAGCGCCCAGCCGACCAGCAAGGCCAAGTGCGTGCGCTGCTGGCACCACCGCGCCGATGTCGGCAGCAACGCCGACCACCCCGAACTGTGCGGCCGCTGCGTGAGCAACATCACCGGCGCCGGCGAACTGCGGAGCTGGTTCTGATGGCCGCGCCCCGTCCGCATCCCAACGCCCTGATCTGGCTGCTGCTGTCGGTGGTCATCATCGGCCTGGACCAGTGGTCCAAGGCCTGGGTGCTGTCGAGCCTGCCGGAGTTCCAGCCGGTGGTGGTCATCGATGGCTTCTGGAACTGGTACCGCACCTACAACACCGGTGCGGCGTTCAGTTTCCTGAGTGACGCCGGTGGCTGGCAGAAGTACTTCTTCACCGCGCTGGCCATCGCCATCAGCGGCCTGATGGCTTGGTGGCTGCGCGGCACTGCCCGTGGCAACTGGAAGGCCGCGGTGCCGTATGCACTGATCATCGGCGGTGCCATCGGCAACGTGATCGACCGCCAGGTGCACGGCCACGTGGTCGATTTCATCCAGTGGTATGTGGGCAGCTATACCTGGCCCTCGTTCAACATCGCCGATTCGGCCATCGTGGTCGGTGCCATCGGCATCGCCCTGTTTGGCCTGTTCGACGGCAAGTCCGCCAAAAGGCGGATAATGCCAACCCGAAACCGTAAGCCGGCCGCCGCCGGGAGACTGAACTGATGGATGTGCTGCTCGCCAACCCGCGTGGTTTCTGTGCCGGTGTCGATCGTGCGATCGAGATCGTCAAGCGCGCGATCGAAACGCTGGGCGCGCCCATCTACGTCCGCCATGAAGTGGTGCACAACCGCTTCGTGGTCGACGACCTGAAGCAGCGCGGCGCGATCTTCGTCGAGGAACTCGATGAAGTGCCGGACAACAACACGGTCATCTTCAGCGCGCACGGCGTGTCCCAGGCCGTGCGCCAGGAAGCCGAGCGCCGTGGCCTGAAGGTGTTCGACGCCACCTGCCCGCTGGTGACCAAGGTCCACTTCGAGGTTGCCCGCCACTGCCGTGCCGGCCGTGACGTGGTGTTGATCGGCCACGCCGGCCATCCGGAAGTGGAAGGCACCATGGGCCAGTGGAACCGCGAAGCGGGTACCGGCCAGATCTATCTGGTCGAGGACGTCGAGCAGGTGGCCACGCTGCACATCAACCAGCCGGAAAACTTCGCCTACACCACCCAGACCACGCTGTCGGTGGATGACACGCGCGGCATCATCGATGCGCTGCGCGAGCGTTTCCCGGAAATGCAGGGCCCGAAGAACGACGACATCTGCTACGCCACGCAGAACCGCCAGGATGCCGTGCGCGACCTGGCCAAGCGCTGCGACCTGGTGCTGGTGGTGGGTTCGCCGAACAGCTCCAATTCCAACCGACTGAGTGAACTGGCCCGCCGCGAAGGCGTGGAGTCGTACCTGATCGACGGTGCGCACGAGATCGACCCGCGCTGGGTGGAAGGCAAGCAGCACATCGGTGTGACCGCCGGTGCCTCGGCGCCGCAGGTGCTGGTTGATGGCGTGCTGGCGCGGCTGGCCGAGCTGGGTGCCAGCGGCGTGTCCGAGCTGGATGGCGAGCCGGAATCGATGGTGTTCGCGCTGCCCAAGGAACTGCGCCTGCGCCTGGTCGACTGACCGGGCCTGACTCTGCTGGGTGCGAACCCGCACAAGGTGGGTGCGAACCTTGGTTCGCACTGCTTCTGCATGCACCCCATCCACGCACGGCGTGGATCTACCGCTCACGGCCTTGTTGCCGGGTTCGCCGCTTCTGGTGGGGTTCGGGCGCCCCATGACCTTTGGCCATAGGGCAGGGCACTGTACAGGCCTAGCATCGGAGGATTCTCCGTTGTTGGATGCCGCCTGATGAAGACCCGTGCCCTGGTGATGTCCGTGCTGTTCGCGCTGGGCGCAACGCCCGCACTGGCGCAGACCTCGCCGCCGGCCAACGCCGCCGCCCCCGGCCTGCTGCGTATCGATGTGGACGCGCGCGACCTGGCCCGGCGCATCTTCAAGGTTACCGCCACCGTGCCGGCCAAGCCTGGCCCGATGACGCTGCTGTATCCGCAGTGGATTCCCGGCAACCATTCGCCCACCGGCCCGATCGACAAGCTGGCCGGCCTGCGCGTCACCGCCAACGGCAGGCCGCTGGCCTGGCAGCGTGATCAGTTCAACGTCTATGCCTTCAAGGTAGAGGTGCCCGAAGGCGTGAGCGAGATCGTCGCCCACTTCGATTTCCTGTCCTCGCAGGGCGGCGGCCAGGGCCGGGTGGTGATGACCCCGGAGATGCTCAACCTGCAATGGAACGCCAACTCGCTGTATCCGGCCGGTGTCGATGCACGCCAGTTGCAGACGCAGGCCAGCGTGACCCTGCCCAAGGGCTGGTCGTTCGCCACCGCACTGGAAACCGCGCGCCGCGACGGCGACACCGTGGTGTTCAAGCCGATTTCCTATGACCATCTGGTCGACTCGCCGCTGTTCGCCGGCGAACACTACCAGCGCATCGACCTAGATCCGGGCGCGAGGGTGCCGGTGCACCTCAACGTGTTCGCCGACGAGGCCAGGTCGCTGAAGCCGACCGACGCGCAGATCACGATGCACCGCGCGCTGGTGCAGCAGGCCGACAAGCTGTACGGTGCGCGTCACTACAACCACTATGAATTCCTGCTGGCGCTGACCGACCGCCTCGGCGGCATCGGCCTGGAGCACCACCGCTCCAGCGAGAACAGCGCCGATCCGGGCTACTTCACCGAGTGGGACAGCAACGCCTGGATGCGTGACCTGCTGCCGCACGAGTACACCCATTCCTGGAACGGCAAGTACCGCCGTGGCGCCGATCTGGCCACCGCCAACTTCAACGTGCCGATGGGCGACAGCCTGCTGTGGGTGTACGAAGGGCAGACCCAGTTCTGGGGCCAGGTGCTGGCGGCGCGCTCGGGCCTGTGGTCGGTCGCGCAGGCACGCGACATGCTGGCCAATGTGGCCGCCACCTATGACCGTGGTCGCCCGGGGCTGGCCTGGCGCCCGCTGCAGGACACCACCAACGACCCGACCATCGCCCAGCGCCGCACCCTGCCGTACCGCAACTACCAGATGAGCGAGGACTACTACTCCGGCGGCCAGATGCTGTGGCTGGAAGTGGAAGGCAAGCTGCGCGAGCTGAGCGGCAACCGCCGCAGCCTGGATGACTTCGCGCGCGCGTTCTTCGGCGTCGGCAATGGCGACTGGGACGTCAACCCGTACACCTTCGACGACGTGGTGGCGACCTTGAACGGCATCGCGCCGTATGACTGGGCGACCTTCCTGCGCGGCCGCCTGGACGGGCATGGTTCGCTGACCGGCGGCCTGGCGCTGGCCGGCTGGACGCTGGTCTACCGCGATACCCCGAACGAGGCCTACAAGGCGCAGGAGAAGCGCGCCAAGGCGGCATTGCTGGCCTACTCGGTGGGCGCGACGGTGCTCGACAGCGGCACGGTCGGCGATGTGATCTGGGACAGCCCGGCGTTCAATGCAGGGTTGGCGCCGGGCATGAAGGTGATCGCCGTCGGCGGCCGCGAGTACAGCAGTCAGCGGCTGAAGGATGCGGTTGCGGCTGCGGCGAAGGACAAGGCGCCGATCGTGCTGCTGGTGAAGCAGTTCGACCGCATCGAGACGATGAACATCGACTACCACGGTGGCCTGCAGTACCCGGTGCTGGAGCGCATTGCCGGCAAGCCTGACCGTCTGGCCGAACTGTGGAAGGCACGATGAAACCGCGCGTGCGCGACGGCGTGATCCTGCTGATGGCGGTCCTCGCCATCGTTGGCGCGTTCCTGCACGGCGATGGGCGCTGGCTGCACTGGTTGGCCAAGCCGGCGACCACGCTGCTGATCGCGGCCATCGTCTGGCAGGCGCGCGATTCCGCGCGGCCGTTCTACCGGCGCGCGGTGCTGGCCGGCATGCTGTTGTCGTGCCTGGGCGACATCGCGCTGATGTTGCCGGTGGATGCGTTCGTGCCCGGCCTGATCGCCTTCCTGCTGGCGCACCTGTGCTACATCGCCGCCTTCCGCGAGGGCCTGCGCGCGGGCCGTGGGCTGCTCGCCGCCGCCCTGTTGCTGGGCGCGTTCGCCGTGCTCAACGTGATGGGCCTGTGGCCGCATCTGCCGGCGCCGATGCGCATTCCGGTGCTGGCCTACGTGGTGGTGCTGGCGTCGATGGCGGTGCTGGCACTGGCACGGCTGTGGCGCCGTCCGCCGCCCGCCGCGTGGGAAGCGGGCAGTGCGCGTTGGGCCGCGGCCGGCGCGCTGCTGTTCGTGGCCAGCGATTCCCTGCTGGCCTGGGACCGCTTCGGCGGCGGCCTGCCGCTGGCCAGCCTGCTGGTTCTGTCCACCTACTATGCCGCGCAGTACGCGATCGCCCGCTCGGTGAAACAGCAAAAGGAGCCGGAGGGGATTAAGTCCTATCCGGCATCCATGGCAGAAACGACTTGATCCCCTCCGTCCCCTTTTTCTCAGCGGAACTGCAGGGTCAGCAGGACGTAGCGGCCGAGCGGATCATCCAGCCCCGGCATCTGCCCACCGTTGCCGACCAGGTAGTTCACTGGTTGTGCGTCCAGTACGTTGTGCACATCCACGGCCGCGACAATCCGAGGGCCGAGCCGGCGTGCCAGGTGCAGGTTCCAGCGCAGCTGCCGGGGGTTCATGCAGTGGTTCAGTTCGCGCTGGTCGTCCGGGCATTCCGCGCCGGGCAGCCAGGCGCGCGTGCGGCCCACCTGGTTGCCGCGCAGGGCGACATCCCAGTTGCTGTTCTGCCATTGCACGTTGAGTACGGCGGCCGTCGTCGGGGTGACGTGGCCGCGCAGGTCCACCGCCGCGTCCTGGCCGCGGTCGCGGCGAAGCGCCTGTTGCTTCAGTGCGTCCAGCGAGAACAGCCACTGGCCGTTGCCACCGGCATCGATGCGGTACTCGCCGCGCATCACCCAGTTGCGTGAGGTGGTGCGGCCGATGTTGTCGAAGGACAGGCGCAGGCTGCGCAGGTGGCCGTCCTCATCCAGTTCCCAGGTGCTGCTGTTCCATACCGCATCGGCCGGTTGCAGGGCCAGGATCTCGTTGCGCAGCTCGACGATGTTGTGGGTCAGCGACAGCGAGACCGTATCAGTGGGCGTCCACGATGCGGCCAGCGAGTGGCTGCGTGATCGCTCCGGCTTCAATGCATCGTTCTCGAACACCTCGGCAGTGACACTGCAGCGGCCACCGCTGGCGAGCTGTGCGCATTCGGGCAGGGCACTGGATGCAGGCAGCTCGATTGAACCGAAGTAACCGGGCGGTCGGCGCTGCTCGAACAGGCTGGGGGCTCGGTAGCCGCGTCCGCTGGCCAGCAGGAACGACCAGTGCGCGGTGGGGCTCCAGCGCAGCCCGGCGCGCGGCGAGAACGCGCTGTAGCCGCCATCGCGATCGGCGCGCGCGGCCAGGTCCATGCGCAGCGTGGGCGCCAGCGGCAGGCCGAGTTCGGCGTAGGCGCCGCCACTGCGGCGTGACAGCCGCCGCTGTTGCTGCGGCAGCCCCAGCGCCAGGTCGCCCTTGCTCAGCAGCGCGTCGGGATGCGATGTCCAGCGTTCCTGGCGCACATCAACGCCGGTGGCCAGCTGGGCATGCCCCTGGCAACGGCATCAGTTCGCGCTGTATGCCCCACCAGCCCTGCCACTGTTCGGTGCGGCCGCGATTGCGGATGGAAGGGAACAGCTGCTGGGCCGCATCCGTGCGCAGCGTGGTGAAGCCAGGCAGGAAGTCGAGCGCTTCGGCCGCCCGCAGCAGTGGCTCGGTACGCACCGTGCCCGACGTGGCCAGCGTGACGTCGCTGCGCTGGGCGCTGATGCCGGCGTCCCAGCTGCGCCCACGCTGTTCGCGGCCGAGCCCGAACGCCAGATCCGCATCGGTAGCGCGCACCCGTGGGCGCACATTGCCGGCCTCGCGCAGCACACTGTTGAAGGTGAAACCGTACAGGCCGATCGCCACCGCCGTAGGCCCCAGGTCGAAGCGCTGCCGGTTGTGGCTGGCCCGTGCCTCGGCATAGGCGTAGCGCCCGTCGCCACGCTCATGGCGGTAGCGCAGGTAGGCCGAGGCAGTGTCCGAGGCGGGCTGGATCGAACGCGGGCGTGCGCTGTCGAACCAGCAGCCATCGTCACGGCGCTGCAGCGGTGCCTCGCAACTGCGCGCCGGCCAGTAGCGGTTGCCCTGGAACGCGCCGATCAGGTACTGCGAGGTTTCCGCATGCCAGTCGCGGCGATCGCCGGCCACGTGCTCGATGCGGTACAGGTCGATGCCGGCAAACCAACGGTCGCCACCGTCGCGGACACCGCCGGTGGCCGCCTGCACGCGGTACTGGCCAGCGTCACCGCGGCTGCTCAGGCCGGTCTGCAGCATCGCCTCGGGGCCTTCGGCCTGGTCGCGCAGGATGATGTTGACCACGCCGGACATCGCATCGGCGCCATAGATGGCCGAGGCGCCGCCGCGCACCAGTTCGATGCGTTCGACGAAGCTGAGCGGGATGCCGCCGAGGTCGGTGAGGCCGCCCTGTTCCAACGACACCATCGGATAGCGCGGCAGGCGCCTGCCGTTGACCAGGAACAGCGTGGCACGTGGCCCCATGCCGTCCAGGCTGGTGGTGGTGGCCGCGCCGACCGGCAGGTACTGCGAATCGCCACTGCGCGAGGTGCTCATCGCCGGGTGGCCGTTCATGCCGGGCAGGTGCCGCAGCAGATCGAACAGGCTGCCGTAGCCGCTGCGCAGGATGTCGTCGCGGTCGATGATGGTTACCGGCAGCGTGGTCTGCACCGACGTGCGTGGCAGCCGGCTGCCAGTGACGTGGATCGGTGCCAGCTCCACCTGTGGCGGTGCATCCGGTGCCTTGCGTGGCGCTGCCAACGCGGGGCGCGTGGCAACCTCGGCTGGCGCCGGCACGGTGGCACGCGTACGGCGCACCACGAATCCGCCGGACGGTGTACGCAGGATGGTGACCGGAAGGCCGGCGACCAGTTCCTTCAGCGCCGCCGCCACATCGCGGCGGCCGTGGCTGCCACTGCTGCGCAGACCGTCCAGTTCGCGCGCGTCGAACAACAGCGCGATGCCACTCTGCCGCGCCCACTGCTGCAATGCCGGGGCCAGTGGCCCGGCGGCAACATCGATGTCCAGCGTGCCGGTGGTCTCGGTCGCGAAAGCCGGCGATGTGGCGAGCGCCAGCACGATGCAAAGCAGACTGCGGCGCAGCCCTGCCTGCAGCGTGCCCGGTACTGCCCTCACCGCCGTTCTCCTCAGTAGGTGCGGCGCAGTTCCAGCGCGCCGTCCGGACGCGTCTGGCCAGCCACGGACCACCCCAGTTCCAGCGCCGCCAGCAGTTCCTGTGCATCACCGGCGCGGAAGGTGCCACTCACCGCCAGGTCGGCGATCTGCGGATCGGCGATCACCAGCGGGGTACGGCCATAACGATTCATGCGTTCGACCACGATCGACAACGGCGTGCCGTCGAACACCAGCTTGCCGTGCAGCCAGCCTTCGGCGGCGGCGTTGGACGACAGCGCCGGACCCGGCTCGATGCGCCCGGAAGGCGACACCTGCAGCTGCTGGCCCGGCGCCAGAGTGTGCTGGGCGCTGCCGTTGCTGACTTCCACCGCGCCCTCCAGCAGCGCCACTTCAACCCGGCCATCGCGCAGGCGCTCGACCTGGAAGGTGGTGCCGATATCGCGGATGGTGCTGTCGCCGGCGCGCAGCTGCAGCGCTTTGCTCGACGGTGCAACCTGCAACTGCACGCGCCCGCGTTCAAGCACCAGTGCGCGGTGTCGCCAGCCGAAGCGGGCGTCCAGCGTGGTGCCGGCATCGAGGGTGACCACGCTGCCATCGGCCAGCGTCTGCTGCCGGGGTTGCAGGGAATCGTTGGCATAGTGCAATGGCGTCGGGTTGCCATCGACGGCCACCATCCAGCCGATGCCGATGGCCAGGCAGAGGCCGGCTGCCGCCGCCATCGCCGGCCACAGCGGGCGCCGCGGCGGGCGTGCCGCGCGGGCCGCCGCCGTGCGCAACCACGGATCGGTCGCCAGCGCCTGGCCGCGCTGGAACAGGCGCTCGGCCTGGACCCAGGCGGTCACATGGGCGGGATTCTCGGCCAGCCAGTCTTCGAACGTCTCGCGCTCATCCGCAGTGCAGTCCGGTGCTTCCAGCCGCGCCACCCAGGCGCTGGCGCACTCGAACAGCCGGGCGTCATCCTTGTGCCGGTTGCCGCTCATTCGTTGTCCCTGTCGTTGTGCAACGGATCCGATCCGAGTTCCTGGCGCAGGCCCTGCAGCGCACGGGCGATATGTTTTTCCACGGTCTTGGCGGTAATTCCACAGTGCCGCGCGATCTGGGTATAGCTCATGCCGGTGATGCGGTTGAGCAGATAGACCTCACGAGCGCGCTCGGGCAGCTTGAACAGGGCCTGCCGCAGCAGGGACAGCATCTGTCCGGACTCGGCCTGGCGCAATGGATCGGGCGACGAGCTGGACGGCTCGTTGCTCCCTTCGTGCTCGGCCAATGACAGGTGCGGCCGCGACTGCGGCGAACGGCCGCGGTCTGCCAGGCGGTTGCGGGCGATACGATACAGCAGCAGGCGCAGTTCGTCGGCGCCGTGCGCACGGTAGCGGATCAACCGTTCCATGCAATCCTGTGCGATGTCCTCTGCATCGTCCGGTCCGACGCCACGCATGCGCAGGAACGCGCACAACGGCCCGCGTTCTTCCCGTACGAACGCAATGAATGCATCCGCAGGCGCGGACAGGTCCGGCGCGCGATGGAGCAGAGGAGAGGGGGTGGACAGGGCTGGCCTCGGACAACGGTGGCGGGGGCACCTTCGAGTTTTACGCGACCGTGACCGGATGGGGAAGAGTGTGATGTGCCATCGCGCGGATCGTGAATGAATTCATGCTTGGCGTGGCCATCGACTGGGGGTGTCCGTGTCCAAAGAACGTTATATGTAACGGCGGGAGCCGTAGGCTTGGCTGTGCCAGGGGCGTTCCGCCCTGCCTGTGGCTGAGGTATGGTCGGCGTGGACCTTTGCCCTGCCCCTGCCATGCAGATTGCCGTCTTCAGCGCCCGCCCCTACGACCGCCGTTTCCTGGACGAGGCCAATCTGCGCGATGCGGCCGGGCAGGGCTTTACGTTCGTGTACTTCGAGGCCGCGCTGGACGTGCATACCGCTGCGCTCGCACAGGCGTGCGCCGGCGTCTGCGTGTTCGTCAACGACCGCCTGGATGCGCCGGTACTGCACGCCCTGCATGCACACGGCGTACGCGCCGTGCTGCTGCGCTGCGCCGGTTTCAACAACGTGGATCTGGCCGCCGCGAAGGCGCTGGACCTGTTCGTGGCACGGGTGCCGGCATACTCGCCCGAGGCCGTGGCCGAACATGCGCTGGCGCTGGTGATGACCCTCAACCGCCAGACCCATCGCGCCTACAACCGGGTGCGAGAGGGCAACTTCATGCTCGATGGCCTGCTGGGGCGCACCCTGCATGGGCGCACGGTCGGCATCGTCGGTACCGGCAAGATCGGCCTGGCGACCGCGCGGATCTTCAAGGGCATGGGCTGCACCGTGCTGGGGCATGACCCGTACCCCTCAGCGGACTTCGCGAACGTGGGTGAGGGAGTGGGGCTGGACGAGCTGCTGGCGCGCGCCGACATCGTGTCACTGCATTGCCCGCTGACACCGGACACCCACCATCTGATCAACGATGCCTCGCTGGCCCGGATGAAACCGGGTGCGATGCTGGTCAACACTTCGCGTGGCGGCCTGGTCGATACCCATGCAGTGATCCGCGCGCTGAAGTCGCGCCGGCTTGGTCATCTGGCCATTGATGTCTACGAGCAGGAGAGTGCGCTGTTCTTCCAGGACCTGTCTGGCGAGATCATCGACGACGAAGCCTTCCAGCGCCTGATGACTTTCCCCAACGTGCTGGTGACCGGCCACCAGGGATTCTTCACCGTGGAGGCGCTGCAGGAGATCTCGGCGATCACGCTGGGCAACCTGCAGGATTTCGCCGCAGGGCGCGCCTGCGTCAATGCGGTGGGGACGGGCTGATAATGCGGCCAGGTCGGCCACCGACGATGCCTGCAGAGGGAGTAATGCATCCATGACCCAGGCGACGTTCAGGGCCATCATGAAGTGGATCAATCTGGCGGTCGCGCTGCTGATCATCCTGCTGGCGACGCGTTACCTGTGGAGCCGGGCCAGCAGCGGACAGCTGGGCGGCATGCATGACGTTGCCCTGGTCGGCCTTTCGTTGTTCTGCGTGTTTTTCGGGGTGCTGACCGTGCAGTCGATCCGCCGCAGCAGGGGCAGGCAGGGGTAGCGCCTGCAGGCCGACCTCGATTGACCTGCTGATCGCCACCCCCTACAATTCCCTGCTAGGCCGGAATAGCTCAGTTGGTAGAGCGGCGCATTCGTAATGCGTAGGTCGCAGGTTCGACTCCTGTTTCCGGCACCAGTTGCATGAAAAGCCCCGGCCTTGGTCGGGGCTTTTTTGTGCTCCGGTAGTTCCGGCCGCTGGCCGGCAACCCGTAGTGCCAGCCTCCATCGCGCGGAGGATGGTCACGTACATCCACACCGATGCACAGGGCTCGGTTGTGGCCAAGCGTGATGCCCATGGCAGCGTGATCAAACGCTACGACTACGAGCCCTACGGGGCCCTGGTGGGGGCGGGTCACGGATGGGTCGGGGTATTCCGGGCATGTGAGCGATTCGGCTGTCGGACCAAGTACAGGCAGCAGCGGTACATTGATCCGCTGGAGGGCGCGTTCCTGTCCGTGGATCCGATAACGGCCAATGAGCAGCCGGTGGGGCAGTTCAATCGCTACGCGGCATATAAGCTGGCAGTCTGCGGGTAAGAGATGTGAGGGCACACGCCATAAGAGCATCCTGATCGCAGCAACCGCATGCCAATGTTCCCGGTGCAACCAATACCAACGGAACCCAATGGCTTCCAATCAATCAATGAACTGGAGCTGCGTACGTCATGGAAACTGAAGCTGCAATCATTGAAATGACGAAGCTCGTGAGAGGATTTGCGCTGGGGGCTGTTGATGCTCGGGCCTTCATCGAGAAGTACTCGAACTTCTACTACTACGAAGCGCTGGACGGACATGAGGGTTCCAGTGCTCTGCTTCCCGGGAGCATGATGATGCTCGGGCCTGCTATCGAACTGCATCGTCGCGTTCAAGAGGAAGTGGTCAACAGGATCTCGTTCGATGCGGGGCTTTCAGCTGAAGCAATGAGTATGGCTGGGCGACTGTCTCCGGCTGAAGCGCGGGAACGTGCGCTGACGATATGTGCAGATGTTGGGATTGAAGCCGTTCTGTCGATGGAAGAAGCGATGAGTGGACAGCGTTCTGCAGATTTTGAAGCGTGGCGACCCGAAGGAATGAATGGGAGCTGCGCTTGGAATGTTGGAGAAGTCAGATATTTGATTGATGGATCTCTGGCCGTGGACTTGTTCAATAGTGCAGGGCAGAGGGCGTGGGTTCTGGTGTTTGAAACGCCGCTGACCATGCGCATTACCCAGGCGGGAAACCTGCAGGAGTACTGGGAGTCAGGCTTGGTGGTGCGCGGGCATAACCTGATGCGCGCAACCCGCTCGTCGTTGCTGACTTGGTTGGAGAACTCCAGCGGTTGCGTTCATGTGTCAGGCCAGATGGTGCATTACGCCGTATTCTCCGACGACGCCTGTATTAAAGTTATCTCTCGCGTGGCGCCTTCCTTGGTGCCTGCATCACCATAGGTTCAATGTATTCCACCGCCGGTTCCCGCGGTGACGCACCCGAGTCACGTCGGCAAGCACAGAAACCAGAATCGTGATCAATCCCCTTGAAGCGCTGGAATCCCGCCTGGCGGACGGCGCCGGTGTCTACGTGAGCCCCGGCGTTGACCCTGCGGACTATTTCAACGAGATTGCAGAGGATATTCGGCGCAATCAATGCCTGCCGTTCCTGGTCTCTGCGGTCGTCATGGCGCCAGGTATTCCCGGTTTTGAGCCGGGAGAGAAAATAGCCGGCGTGTGCGTTGCCAGGGCCAAGGGGCGCTGGTTGGTATATCGGGAACAAGACGACCTGTTTCTCGCCTTCTGGGAGGCAGCGCCGAGGGTCTCGGCGCGCACGGAATCTTTGGCAGCCCGTTGTACTGCTGGTCGGCCTGAGTGCCTGGCCCCGAGGATGGTTGAACGCTTCGACGTGAAGCGCGGAGCGCTATTGGCCTAGCGTCGCACCCACGCCGGGGGCATCTTCACCCCGGCCGATGCGAAGCCGGCTTCCACGCCAGTTGCTCACGATGGAAGCATCCCAGCGCCCGCAGGTAGCCGCCGGCCGCTCCCGCAACCACACCGCAGGCCAGCCGGCCTGCCATGTCCGCCCATCGGCCCGCGCGAACCCGCAGCCAGGGCAGGGTGCCCAGCAGTTGCGCGCCCAGCAGCAAGGCCAGCACATCCAGCCCCAGCGCATCGACCAGCGGCAGCAATGGCAGCAGATCCGGATTGCAGGCCAGCACGATCAGCAGCCCGGCGCCGAGCAGGGCGGTCGCGCGCTGCGCGAGGGGGAGGCCAGCCAGCGCCGCACAGCATTGAGGCCATGTCTGCTGATCGGCGCACCCGGGGCGTCCCTGCTCATGCCGTGGCTCCGTCGGCGGGGCCTTTCAGTTCGATGGTGTTGCCATCCGGGTCGGTGAAGTAAAGCGACAGCCCATCACCTTCAGCGCCGAAATTGACGTCGGCCGGCCCGGCCACCGGCACACCCAACGCCTGCAGGTGTGCGATCAAGGCAGGCTCGTCGAAGGGGGTGATACGCAGGCACAGGTGATCGGTGTTGCGACCCTCCGCCTCGGGCCCGCGCCCGCCGCGCTGGCCCAGCGGGCCGTCCAGGCTCACCAGGTCGATCATCGATGCCCCCGCACGCAGATGCACCAGACCCAGGTGATCGCGCCGCCGCACCACCTCACAGCCCAGCACCTGTCCGTAGAACGCCACGCTGCGCGCCAGGTCGCGAACCCGGAACACCACGTGGTCGATGCGCTCAACAACAAACGGCCTTGCCATCCGATCCATCCTCCCAGTGCAGATGCTGCTACCTGAATATGTTCAGTGAACTTTGCCGGGTCTGTTGCTTCGGTGCCCGGCGGCCTGATGCTACGCTGCGCGTCCTGTGGTGATCTGCCCGCGCCGGCTGCGCGGTGCGACAACGTGTCGCAGCCAGATTGACGCCTTTCCTGCGCCCGATCATTGTCAATGTCTTTCTTAAATGGTGGGTGACGGCCTAAAATTGAAAGGCTGACTCGACCCCACCTCACTGCCTGTCTCACCACAGGCGGGACCGGCTTTGCCGGAGCGGGCAGGACGGGGAACGGCATTCCCTCGCAATTGGATCGACCGATGATTCCGTTGAAAACCCTTGGGCGCTGGTTGCGCCCGGGCCTGCTGCTGTCGTTGCTGGTGATGCTCACCGGTTGCGATGCGGTGGCCATCCTCAGTCCGAAGGGCCAGATCGGCCAGGATGAGAAGACCCTGCTGATCACGGCCACCGTGCTCATGCTGCTGGTCGTCATCCCGGTCATCATCATGACCCTGACCTTCGCGTGGAAGTATCGCGCCTCCAACACCAAGGCCCGGTACGAGCCGAAGTGGTCCCACTCGACGGCGATCGAGGTGGTGGTGTGGTCGATCCCCTGCATGATCGTGCTGGTGCTGGCGGTCCTGACCTGGCGTTCGTCGCACGCGCTTGACCCGTACAAGCCGCTGGAATCGGACGTCAAGCCGGTCACCATCGAGGCGATCTCGCTGGACTGGAAGTGGCTGTTCATCTATCCGGAAGAGAAGGTGGCGGTCGTCAACGAAATCAAGTTCCCGGTCAACACCCCGCTGAACTTCAAGATCACGTCCGACACGGTGATGAATGCGTTCTTCATCCCGCACCTGGGCAGCATGATCTACTCGATGGCCGCGATGGAGACCAAGCTCCATCTGATCGCCAACGAGACCGGTGAATTCCCGGGCATGTCCTCGCACTACAGCGGCGCGGGCTTCGCCAAGATGCACTTCACCGCCTACTCGGTCACCGATGCCGAATACCGCCAGTGGCTGGACCAGGTCCGTGCCGGCGAGCAGACCCTGGACAAGGCTTCGTTCAAGGCCCTGGGTGAGGCGCGCAACGCCGAGTGGTACCCGGTGACCTACTTCGGCAAGACCGAAGAAGGCCTGTTCAACTGGGTCATCGCCAAGCACATGGGCGACAACAAGCACTACGGCATGAAGCATGAACATGCCGGTGCCGCCGCTGCCGATGCCGCCAGCCATGAAGCGCACGAGGGCCACGCCCCCAGTGACGCGCATGATTCCAAGGAATCGGGTGAAAACCTGGATGCCAACGAACACGAACACGCAGGCCATGCCGGCCACGCGGGTTCGGGAGAATGAACATGTTGGGAAAACTCTCTCTTGAGTCGATCCCCCACGATCCGATCGTGCTGACCACCCTGGTCGGCGCGGTGCTGGGTGGCCTGGGCGTCATGGCCCTGATCACCAAGTTCAAGCTGTGGGGCTATCTGTGGAAGGAGTGGTTCACCTCGGTGGACCACAAGAAGATCGGCGTGATGTACCTCATCGTCGCCTTCGTCATGCTGCTGCGCGGCTTCTCCGACGCCATCATGATGCGTACCCAGCAGGCGCTCGCCGTCGGCGGGTCCGAGGGTTACCTGCCGCCGCACCACTACGACCAGATCTTCACCGCCCACGGCGTGATCATGATCTTCTTCGTGGCGATGCCGCTGATCACCGGCCTGATGAACCTGGCCGTGCCGCTGCAGATCGGTGCGCGCGACGTCGCGTTCCCGTTCGTCAACTCGCTCAGCTTCTGGCTGTTCGTGTCGGGCGCTGTGCTGATCATGCTGTCGCTGTGGATCGGTGAGTTCGCTGCCACCGGCTGGCTGGCGTTCCCGCCGTTGTCGGGCATCGAATACAGTCCAAGCGTCGGCATGGACTACTACATCTGGGGTCTACAGGTCGCAGGCCTGGGTACCACGCTGAGCGGTATCAACTTCTTCATCACCATTTTGAAGATGCGTACCCCCAGCATGAAGCTGATGCAGATGCCGGTGTTCACCTGGACCGCGCTGGTCACCAACGTGCTGATCGTCGCCGCCTTCCCGGTGCTGACCATCACCCTGGTGCTGCTGACCCTGGACCGTTACCTGGGTACGCACTTCTTCACCAATGACGGTGGCGGCAACGCCATGCTGTACATCAACCTGATCTGGATCTGGGGTCACCCGGAGGTGTACATCCTGGTCCTGCCGGCGTTCGGTGTGTTCTCCGAAGTCATCGCGACCTTCTCGCGCAAGGCGCTGTTCGGCTACAAGGGCATGGTCTACGCCACCGCCTGCATCGGCGTGCTGTCGTTCATCGTGTGGCTGCACCACTTCTTCACCATGGGTTCGGGTGCCAACGTCAATGCCTTCTTCGGCATCACGACGATGATCATCTCGATCCCGACCGGCGTGAAGATCTTCAACTGGCTGTTCACCATGTTCCGCGGTCGCGTGCAGTTCACCACGCCCGTGCTGTGGACCATCGGCTTCATGGTCACCTTCACCATCGGCGGCATGACCGGCGTGATGCTGGCGATCCCGGCCATCGACTTCGTGCTGCACAACAGCCTGTTCCTGATCGCCCACTTCCACAACGTCATCATCGGCGGCGTGGTGTTCGGCATGTTCGCCGGCATCACCTACTGGTGGCCGAAGATGTTCGGCTTCCGCCTGAACGAGTTCTGGGGCAAGTGCGCGTTCTGGTGCTGGTTCATCGGCTTCTATGTGACCTTCATGCCGATGTACGTGCTGGGCTTCATGGGCATGACCCGTCGTCTGCAGAGCACCGTGAACCCGGCCTACGAGCCGCTGCTGCTGGTGGCTGCCGCAGGTGCCTTCATCGTCGGCGCCGGCATCCTGTGCCAGATCATCCAGGTGGCCGTGTCGATCCGCGACCGCAAGAAGACCGTCGACCTGACCGGCGATCCGTGGGATGCCCGTACGCTGGAGTGGGAAACCTCTTCGCCGCCGGCCTTCTACAACTTCGGCACGCTGCCGGAAGTCACCGAGCTGGACGATTTCTGGGAGCGCAAGCAGCGTGGTGAAGCCTGGCCGAAGCCGGCCAAGTACACCGACATCCACATGCCGCGCAACACCGGCACGGGCGTTGTCATCGGTGCCTTCAGCCTGGTGTTCGGCTTCGCGATGATCTGGCACATCTGGTGGCTGGCCATCGTCGGCTTCGTCGGCATGATCGCCACGTTCATCTACCGCACCTTCGACCAGGACGTGGACTACTGGGTCCCGGCCGCTGAGGTGGAACGCATCGAGAACGAACACCGCAAGCACCTGGAAAGCCAGGGCCTGGTGAAGTCGGAGCTGAAGGCATGAGCACCAATACCTCGACCCTGAGCCACGGGCACGCCGCGCACGCGACGGCCCATGGCCATGACGACCACGAGCACCACGACACCGGCGGCAACACCGTCTTCGGTTTCTGGGTGTACCTGATGAGCGACTGCCTCATCTTCGCCTCGCTGTTTGCCACCTATGTGGTGCTGGCCGGCGGTACCGATGGTGGCCCCGGCGCGAAGGACCTGTTCGAGCTGCCGTTCGTGGCGTGGGAAACCGCGCTGCTGCTGACCTCGTCGCTGACCTTCGGCCTGGGCATGATCGCCATGCACCGCAAGCAGATGGGCCAGATGTACCTGTGGCTGGCCATCACCTGGCTGCTGGGCTTCGGCTTCATGTGCATGGAAGTGTGGGAGTTCCAGCACCTGATCCACCAGGGCTATGGTCCGGACCGCAGTGCCTTCCTGTCGGCGTTCTTCGCCCTGGTCGGTACCCACGGCCTGCACGTCAGCGCCGGCCTGCTGTGGCTGCTGGTGATGTTCGTGCAGCTGAAGAAGTACGGCCTGACCCCGACCAACAAGACCCGCATGGCGTGCCTGAGCCTGTTCTGGCACTTCCTGGACCTGATCTGGATCGGCGTGTTCTCCGTCGTCTACCTCAATGGAGCGCTGTAATGGCACATGACAACCATGCACACGACCACGGCACCGGCGGCGAAAGCCATGGCACCGTGAAGTCGTACCTGATCGGCTTCGTGCTGGCGGTGGTGCTGACCGTCATCCCGTTCTGGATGGTGATGTCGGGCGATTTCTCGCGCACCGTCAACGGTGTGGTGATCGCCATCACCGCGGTCCTGCAGATGCTGGTGCACCTGGTGTTCTTCCTGCACCTGGACCGCTCTTCGGAAAGCCGCTGGAACGTCAACGCTGCGGCCTTCACCGTGGTGGTGATCGGCATCATCGTGGTCGGTACCCTGTGGGTCATGCACAACATGAACGTGCACATGATGCACTGACGTCTTCGCGACGTTGCCACGCAGAAAGGCCGCCCTCGGGCGGCCTTTTTGTTGGCGGATGTATGGGGTCGGGTAGATCCACGCCATGCGTGGATGGAGTCAGAGCCCTTGCCTGCGGCACGGGATCAGACCCCAACGCAGAACCTCAGCCCACCCGGCGCAGGAACTCGTCGGCCTCCATCGGCCGGCCCAGGTGGTAGCCCTGCAGCTGGTCGCAGCCCAGCGCGCTCAGGTATTCACGCTGCGCCTGCGTCTCCACGCCCTCGGCCACCACCTGCAGCTGCAGGGTGCGGCCCAGTGCGATGATCGAGGAGACGATGGCGGCATCTTCGGCATTGCATTCCAGATCGTGCACGAACGCGCGGTCGATCTTCAGTTCGGTGGCCGGCATGCGCTTGAGGTACAGCAGGCTGGAATAACCGGTACCGAAATCATCGATGGCAATGTGCACGCCCATCGCGGTCAGGTCGTTGAGGATCGCCAGGCTGGCGTCCACATCCTTCATCGCGGTGGTCTCGGTGATCTCCAGGGTCAGTCGCGCCGGTTCGATGTGATGCCGCTGCAGCACTTCGCGCACGCTGTCCAGCAGCGCCGGCGAGGCGAACTGCAGGGGTGACAGGTTCACCGCCATCGTCCATTCCCCATGCCCGGCGTCGTGCCATGCGCGCAGCTGCGCACAGGCGCGGTCCAGCACCCAGTCGCCGATTGGCAGGATCAGACCACTGCGCTCGGCGATGGGAATGAACACGTCCGGCGCCAGCAGGCCCAGTTCCGGGTGCTGCCAGCGCAGCAGTGCCTCGGCACCGGTGGCCGGGGCACCGGCGGCCGGGAACTTGGGCTGGTAGTGCAGCACCAGTTCGCCGCGTGCGATCGCCTTGCGCAGGTCCTGCAGCAGGCGCAGCTGCCGGTTGGCACTGAGCTGCATCGAGGGAGTGAAGAAGGTGTAGCCGTTACGGCCGGTTTCCTTGGTGTGGTACATCGCCGCGTCGGCGTGTGCCATCAGCTCGCGCTCATTGCTGGCATCGTCCGGATACAGCGCGATGCCCAGGCTGGCGCTGACCTGCAGCTCGGCGGCGTCCAGCGTGAACGGTTCGCCGGCGGCGGCGATGATGCGCTCGGCCACCACCACCGCGTCATCGGGCGTGTCGATGGCCAGCACGATCACGAACTCGTCGCCGCCCAGGCGGGCGAAGGTGTCCTGTGGCCGCAGCTGGCTGCCGATGCGTTCAGCCACGGCCACCAGCAGGCGGTCGCCGAGCTGGTGGCCATAGACATCGTTGACCGCCTTGAAGCCGTCCAGATCGCAGAACATCACCGCCACGGCGTGCTGCCGCCGGCGTGCCTTCTCGATGGCCTGCTCGATACGGTCCTGCAGCAGCATGCGGTTGGGCAGCTGGGTCAGCGGATCATGCAGCGCGGCCTGGATCAGCTTGTCGTTGGCATGGGCCAGTGAGTCGGCCAGCAGCCCGGTACGCACGCGCATCTGCCGGTCGAACAGCGATGCCACCAGCGCGATGCCGAGGGTCGCCACGGTGGTCACGATCACCAGCATCGCCAGCCAGCGGGTGTCGATTGCGCCGCTGCCGACCGCGCCGCAGATGCTGCCTTGCGGGAAGCGCGCGGCGGCCATGCCGGTGTAGTGCATGCCGACGATGGCCAGGCCCATCAGCAGTGATGCCAGCAGGCGCAGCCGCAGCGTGTTGCGCTGTTCGGCGCGCAGGCGGAAGGCAATCCACAGCGCGGCGCCGGCCGCGCCGATGGCCACCGCGATGGATGCGGCGAACCAGCCGGGGTGGTAGTCGATGCCGGGCTGCATGCGCATCGCCGCCATGCCCAGGTAGTGCATGGCGGCGATCCCCAGGCCCATCAACACCGCGCCCGCCAGCAGGCGGCGCCAGGGCAGGCTGGGGCGCGAGACCAGCCACAAGGCGTAGGCCGAGGCGCCGATCGACACCGCCAGCGAGTACAGGGTGATGGCCAGGTCGTAGCCCACCGGAACTGGCAGACTGAAGGCCAGCATGCCGATGAAGTGCATGGACCAGATGCCCAGGCCCATCGCGGCGGCACCGCCGGCCAGCCACCAGCGCGCCACGCGGCCTTCGGCGGTGGCCAGGCGGCCGGCCATGTCCAGCGCGGTGTATGAGGCAAGAATGGCCACCAGCAGCGAGATGGCGACCAGGCTCTGACTGTAACTGCCAGTCATGTTGAATCCAGTGGGAAAGGAAGGGGCCGCCGCAAGGCGCACGCCCGCGACCCCTATCGGCGCGGGTGGGTGGGACTTGAGCGGTCGCAGCAGCTGCGACCAGGCTCGGCTATCCTGCCACGCCTGTTCCCGTTGCTGGAAATCATCCGATGGCAAAAGCCCGTACCGCCTACGTCTGCAATGAATGCGGCGCCGAGTACAGTAAATGGCAGGGCCAGTGCACCGAGTGCAATGCCTGGAATTCGCTGTCGGAGATCGTCCTGGAAAGCGCCGCCGCAGCCAAGGCGCCGGCCTCGCGACGGGCCGGCTGGGCAGGCAAGATCGATCCGCCGAAGATCACCGCGCTGAAGGATGTCGAGCAGACCGAGCATCGCCGGGTCAGCACCGGCATTGGTGAATTCGACCGGGTGCTCGGCGGCGGCCTGGTGGAAGGCGCGGTGGTGCTGGTGGGTGGCGATCCGGGCATCGGCAAATCCACCCTGCTGCTGCAGGCGGTGGCGAAGATGGCGGCCGAACTGCCGGTGCTGTATGTGACCGGTGAGGAGTCGCTGGCGCAGGTGGCCGGTCGCGCGCACCGGCTGGAGCTGCCGCTTGATGGCGTCAATGCCTTGGCCGAGACCGGCGTCGAATCGATCCTGCAGCATGCCTCCAGGGCCGGCCCGCGGCTGATCGTGGCCGACTCGGTACAGACCCTGTGGACCGAGAGCCTGACCGCCGCACCCGGCTCGGTCAGCCAGGTGCGCGAGAGCGCGGCACGGCTGGTGCGCTTCGCCAAGGAGACCGGCACCGCGGTGTTCCTGGTCGGTCACGTCACCAAGGAGGGCGGCATCGCCGGCCCGCGCGTGCTGGAGCACATGGTCGATGCGGTGCTGTACTTCGAAGGGGAGAGCGGTAGCCGGTTCCGCCTGTTGCGTGCGTTCAAGAACCGCTTCGGCGCGGTCAACGAACTGGGCGTGTTCGCGATGGGCGACAAGGGCCTGAAGGAAGTCTCCAATCCGTCGGCGATCTTCCTGTCCGGTGGCAGTACCCACCAGCCCGGCAGCTGCGTGATGGTCACCCGTGAGGGCACCCGCCCGCTGTTGGTCGAGGTGCAGGCGCTGGTCGATGCCTCGCCGCTGTCGAACCCGCGCCGTGTCGCCGTTGGCCTGGAGCAGAACCGGTTGGCCATGCTGCTGGCAGTGCTGCATCGCCACGGCGGTGTACTGGTCGGTGACCAGGACGTGTTCGTCAACGTGGTCGGTGGCATCCGGGTTCAGGAGACTGCCGCCGACCTGCCGGTGCTGCTGGCCGTGCTGTCCTCGCTGCAGGACCGGCCGCTGGCGGAAAAGACGATTGCCTTTGGCGAGGTTGGCCTGTCCGGCGAGATTCGCCCGGTGCCCAATGGCGAGGACCGCCTGCGCGAGGCCGCCACCCATGGTTTCAAGCGCGCCATCGTGCCCAAGGCCAACGCACCCAAGGGCGGGTCGGTGAAGGGCATGGAGGTGATCGCGGTGGAGCGCCTGTCCGAGGCCATCGACGCCGCGTAACGCACCGACGGTAGAGTCGAGCTTGCTCGACTGCTGGTCAAACGGCCGTCGAGCAAGCTCGACGCTACGAAGAGCGAACAGCCTTCGAGCAAGCTCGACGCTACGGGGATGCGGCAGCCGACACGGCAACGGTCAGGCTGCCTGTGCTAGTTTTTCCCGCTCGACGAAGACGCCCACTGGCGTCTTTCCGTGCCCAGGAGTAAACGATTACATGCAGGACACCGCGCTCATCGCCCCCAACGCCGAAATCCGTCGTGCCGGGGTTGATCTCAATGGATTGATGACGGTGCTGGGCAAGCACCTGTACTCCACCCCGGTGGTGGCCCTGCGCGAACTGGTGCAGAACGCGCACGACTCGATCATCCGCCGGCGCATCGAGCAACCCGGTATCGAGGTGCCTTCGCGCATCTCGGTGCAGGTCGATGCCGGTGCGGGCATGCTGCGCATCACCGATACCGGTGCCGGTCTGACTCGACAGGAAATCCACGACTACCTGGCCACCGTCGGCGTCGGCTATACCCGTGGCCTGCGCCAGGGCGGCGAGGACGATGAAGGCCTGATCGGCATGTTCGGCCTCGGTTTCCTCTCGGCGTTCGTGCTGGCGCGCCGGGTCAGCGTGCGTACCACCTCGTACCAGACGCCGGATCTGGGCCATCTGTATGTGTCCAGCAACGCCGAGCAGTACACGGTCAGCGAAGTACCGGCGCGTGCGGTCGGCACCGAAGTGGAGCTGGAGCTGCATCCGGATTTCCTGCCGCTGGCCAACGAGGTGCGCCTGCACGAGGTGCTGGGCCGCTACTGCGCGCTGCTGTCCGAGCCGATCTTCATCGGTGGCGCGGCCGAGGCGCTCAATCCCGAACCGCCGCCGTGGCGTGGCCAGGGCGAGGTCGCCCTGCATCCGGTGCAGGCACGGCGGCAGGCGCTGCAGTTCGCTGCGCGCTTCGAGCACGATTTCGAACCGATCGTCACCGTGCCGCTGCGCGCCGACGGTGTCAGTGATGCCAGCGGCCTGCTGTGGGTGCAGGATGGCGCCACCTATGGCACCAGCGACAACCGCAACCTGTCGGTGTTCGTGCGCGGCATGCTGCTGGACGATGACGCACGCGACCTGCTGCCGCCGTGGGCCGGTTTCATCGGTGGGGTGATCGAATCCTCGCGACTGACGCCGACGGCGAGCCGCGAGGATCTGCAGCGCGATGACCAGTACCGCGCCGTGCAGCATGCGTTGCTGGAAGCGCTCATCGATGGCCTGGCCGATGTTGCGCGGCAGCAGCCGGAAGCATGGCGGCGGGTGCTGACCCGTCACAACGAGGCGCTGCTGGGCGCCGCACTGTGTGATGACCGCCTGTTCGACCTGCTGATGGAGCATGTGCGCGTGCCGACTTCGCAGGGCGATCTGCCGGCCAGCGCATTGCCGGCCCGTGGCGCCGTGCACGTGATTCTCGACAACGGCGGCGGTTTCGAGGAAATGCTGTTCCGCGCGATGGGCGTGCCGGTAGCACACGGCCATCGCTACGCGGTGGTGCCGTTCCTGCGCCGCTGGGCCCAGGCCAAGGGCCTGCGTCTGGTTGAACTGGGCACCGAGCAGGGCAACCGCGCGCTGTTCCGCAGCGACGACAGCCTCGACGAAACCCAGCTGGCCTGGTTGCGTGAGCAGCTCGGTGACGGCGAACAGTTGTTGCCGGCGCGCTTCAGCCCCGAGGCGCTGCCGGTGGTGGTGGTGCCCGACCGCGAGGCCGAACTGAAGCAGCGCCTGGAAGACGACGAGAACGACAAGCGTGTGTCGATGGCGGCCCTGCGCCTGGCCCGGCAGTTCACCGCGCGCATCGAGTCGCGTGCACCGTCGCGACCTCAACCTCGATAATCCCGCCGTGCAGGCGCTGCTGCGTGCACAGCGCGAGGGCCATCCACAGGCCGAAGCGGCGGCGCGCCTGCTGCGCTCGCTGAAGATCATCGTCGCCGCGCAGGGGCGCCCGTTGGCAGGTGCGGCAGCCACGCCCGGCCCGGATCTCAACGGCGCCTTTACCGATATCGCCGGTGCCCTGCAGCAGATGCTGCGCTGAGCACCGCACCTTCTCATCCAGCCTTCGCTAGACAGGAGCACTTACCCCATGGACATCTGGAACTGGGTTGAAAAACTGCAGGGCGACCTGCGCCAGGCCGGCCAGGCGCAGAATGCGCACCTGCTGAACCGGCTCGCCGACGAGGTGAGCGAGCTGCACGTCGATCGCGTCGACGCCCTGCTGCCGGAAGCGCGCGCGCTGGGCAAGGCGCTGGACAATCCGTGGGTCGACGTCTACGTCGGCCACTGGGCGCTGCGCAACCGCGTCGGCAACCGCGTCGAGGGTGAGAGTGCGCTGGGCGAGGCGGTCGCGCTGTTCGAACGTGCGCATCGCGAAGATACGCTGGAGTGCCCGCAGTCGATCTGCGTGACCCAGGATCTGGCCGCCTGCTACGGCAACATCGACGGCCCGGGCTGGGTGCCCGAGCGCATCGAGGTGTGCGATGAAACGCTGGCACGCATCGACCCGAGCTGGGCCTGCTTCCAGTGCCTGAGCTGCGAGAAGGCCGATGCGCTGCTCGATGATGGCCGTGGCCAGGATGCGCTGGCGTACCTGCAGGTGCAGTCCGACGCGATCGAGGCCTGCGGCAAGGAAGTGTTCGACAGCTTCCCGGAGATGCAGATCAAGATCCTGCTCGGCATGGGCCGTGCCGAAGAAGCGTTGGCGCTGATCGAGAAGCGCGAAGCCGAAGTGGCCGCATCCGGCGAGTACGAGCCGGCCAACTGCACGGTGCCGCGCCGTCTGTCCAAGGCCTGGGCGCTGGCCCAGCTCGGACGCGACGAAGAAGCACTGCAGCAGCTGGTGCCGTGGAGCGAACTGACCCCGACCTACTGGCGGTTGTGGGCCAACACGGCCGCTGCGCTGTGCCAGCGTGATCCGCAGCGCAATACCTGGGATCTGGGTACCCGCTTCAACACCATCATCGAGCACTTTGCCCGGGTCGGTTCGCACCGCCTGCTGATCGAGGTGGCGGCACTGAGCCTGGAGTTGGCCCTGCAGCGTGGCGCGCGCTGGGTGGCGCAGCGCCAGCTGGAACTGGCCCGTACTCATCTGGCGCAGCTGCGCCAGGACCGCGGTGCGGCGGCGCTGGTGGCCGGCCTGGCCGCACGCATCGAGGCCTTGCCGGAAGCGGCGCCGCTGCCGGTGCCGGCCACCGAGCTGCTGGCCTGGCTGAGTGCGCAGGGCGAGCAGAACCATGCACGGGACCCCGAGCGCGAAGCGCAGTGGCTGCTGCAGGCGCATGCGCAGTGTCCTGACGATGAAGCGCTGGCCGAGATGGCGGCCTCGGCACTCAATGCGTGCGGCGCGCAGACCGAAGCCCGCACGTTGCTGTGGCGGTTCGTGCAGGCACATCTGCAGGAAGATGGCGCGGCTGCCTATACGCTGATGCGCTGGCTGGCCGAGCAGGGCGACGACGAGGGCCTGCGCCAGCTGGCCGATGCTTACCGCGGCAGCGTGCCGGTGTTCGCGCACTGGTGCGAGGTGCAACGTGCGCGCCGTGTGTCCGACTGGCCGGCGCTGGAGCAGGCATCGCAGGCGCTGCTGGCGCTGTCGCCGGGTTCGAACGGCGCGCGCGGCACGCTGGCACGCATGTACATGGAGACCGGGCGCTTCAGCGAGGCGCAGGCCTGCTATGCACAGCTGGTGGAGCTGCTGGAAGACCCCAACGCCGCCCACTGGGATCACATGAGCGCGGCCAGCGCGGCGCGCGACTGGGATGCGGTACGTCGCTCGGCGGCGGCCATCGGCATGGAGCTGTCCAGCCGGGAGGGCGTTGTCGAGGAGCCCTGGGGCTGGGTGATCATCCGCAGCGAAGAGGAGGGCGAGCCGATGGAGTACTACGCCCGGCGCAGTGGCCCGGTGACCGCGCGCATCGTCGAGAACGCACCTGCCAACCGTGCCCAGCAGGTCGGCGACTGGGTGGTGTTCGATGCCGCCCTGGTGCATCCGGCGCCGGAGGAGGAAGAGGCGCGCCAGCACTTCATCCCGACCTACGCGCAGGTGCATGTGCTGGAGCGCGGCGGTTTCGCCCGCAGCTGGCTGATCGATGGCGCGCACCCGGGCGAGGACGCCTGGAGCGCGCTGGTCGAATCGGCCGAGGCACAGGGCTGGCAGGTGTGGTCGCACAGCCGCGCCGACTACACGGTGACCGATCCGGATGCGCCGGACCGAACGCTGCCCGGCCTGTTGTTCACGGTCGCCCAACCACAGGACCATGCGCCGCTGGCGCTGCATCGTTTCCTGCAGCAGGCCACCGCGGGCTGGCCGCATCCGCACTGCTGGCTGCGCCTGGCCGAGGCCTGCGACCAGGACCGCCAGCCGCACCTGGATGTGATCGAGCGCTACGGGCTGTAATCCCGGTATCGGGCAGTGCCGGCCAGGGGCCGGCACTACCTCAAGGACGAACACAATGCGAAAGACAGCGATGTTGATGTTGGCCGGCCTGCTGCTGGCCCCCTCCGTACAGGCTGTAGCTGCCTGCCAGGAGCCTGCGGCGGTGGCCCGCGCCTTCTACGAGGCGACGACCGGCAATGGTGATCTGCTGGAGCCACCGCCGGCGCTGGTCAGCGCGGCCTTCGGCAGTGCGCTGCGTGGTGAGCGTGTTTGCCAGCAGCGCGAGGAAGGCATCTGCACGATCGATTCGGACCCGTGGCTGGATGCGCAGGACGGCGACATCGACAGCCCGGTGCGCTACAGCTGGAAAGAGACTTCGGCGACTACCGGCCAGGTCGAAATGCGGTACTCGGTGTGGAAGGCGGTCTACGTGACCCGGTTGCCGATGGTGCGCCAGGGCCAGGGGTGCTGGCAGGTCGATGACATCGTCACCAACAGCGGCCGTTCGGTGCGGAATATCCTGGCGCAGCCGGTGCCCTGAACCGCCTACGGCATCCACGCATGGTGCTGTCCAGCTGCCGGCCAGCGGCCGGCACTACCATGTGATGTTGGGGTGGGTGCCGACCGTTGGTCGGCACGCCCTCTATCGCGTATGCCCGAATACCAGTTCAATCACGAACTGGCTGCCGAAGAACGCCAGCAGCAGCAACAGCATCGCTGCCAGTGTCCAGTGCACGGCTTTCATGCCCCGCCAGCCGTAGCGGCGGCGGCCGATCAGCAGCACGCCGAACACGATCCACGACAGCACGCTCAGCACGGTCTTGTGCACCAGCTTCTGCGCCAGCAGGTCGTCGACGAACAGCACGCCGGTGACCAGGGTCAGGGTCAGCAGTGCGAAACCGACGGTGATCACCCGGAACAGCAGCGATTCCAGGTCGGCCAGTGGCGGCAGGGCGCGCAGCCACGGGCGGAACTCACGGCGGCGCAGGGCGCGTTCCTGCAGCCACAGCATGATCGCCAGCAGCGCCGCAATGCTCAGCGTGGCGTAGGCCAGCAGCGCCAGCCAGGCATGGCTGGCCAGGCGCCAGCCCAGCACCTTGCTCGGTTCGTGGCCATAGCCGTGGTAGGCCAGCAGCAGGGCGGCGGCCAACGGGAACACCACCACCCCCAGCGCCGACATCCGCCCGCGCGCACCGACCAGCGAGGTCAGCCACGCCATGCCGAGGCCGACCAGCGACAACGCGGCAAAGAAATGCATGTCCGGGCCGCCACTGGTGCGCATCGCCACCATCACGTGGTAGCCGCCATGCAGCAGCATGGCCGGAAGGGCCGGCCACAGCCAGATCGGCGAGCCGGCGGTTTCATCGCGGCCGAGCGCCCGCACCAGCAGGGCACTGGCAGCCAGGTACAGCAGGACGGCGATGAGAACGATTGTCATCGTTGCAGTTTCGCATACCCCTGCCGTGGTGGCGACGGCCGCGGCGTCGCGGCGCGGGCGGCGGGGCGGACCCGCTATACTGTCTGCCTTATTGTCCCCCGCTTTCAGACAGGTTGCGCCGCATGTTCGAGTCCCTGACCCAGCGCCTTTCCGGCACCATCGAGCGCCTGCGTGGCCGTGGCCGCCTGACCGAGGAGAACATCCGCGAGGCAACCCGCGAAGTCCGCATCGCGCTGCTTGAGGCCGATGTCGCGCTGCCGGTGGTGCAGGCCCTGATCGAGCGCATCAAGGTGCGCGCGGTCGGCCAGGAAGTGCTGAAGTCGCTGACCCCGGGCCAGGCGCTGATCAAGGTCGTGCGCGACGAGCTGACCGCGGTGATGGGCGCCGAAGCCAGCGACCTGAACCTGAATGTTCCGGCCCCGGCCATCATCCTGATGGCCGGCCTGCAGGGCGCCGGCAAGACCACCACCGTGGGCAAGCTGGCCAAGCACCTGAAGGAAAAGCGCAAGAAGAAGGTGATGGTGGTCTCGGCCGACGTTTACCGTCCGGCCGCGATCGAGCAGCTGAAGACCCTGGCCGAGCAGGTCGGCGTGCTGTTCTTCCCGTCCAGCGCCGACCAGAAGCCGGAGGCCATCGTGCGCGCCGCCATCGACGATGCGCGCAAGTCGTTCGTCGACGTGCTGCTGGTCGATACCGCCGGCCGCCTGGCCATCGACGAAGCGATGATGGCCGAGATCAAGGCCCTGCATGCGGCGGTCAACCCGGCTGAAACGCTGTTCGTGGTCGATGCCATGACCGGCCAGGACGCGGCCAACACCGCCAAGGCGTTCGGCGATGCGCTGCCGCTGACTGGTGTGGTGCTGACCAAGACCGACGGTGACGCCCGTGGTGGTGCCGCGCTGAGCGTGCGCTACATCACCGGCAAGCCGATCAAGTTCGTCGGTGTCAGCGAAAAGCCGGAAGGTCTGGATGTGTTCCATCCGGACCGTATCGCCAGCCGCATCCTGGACATGGGCGACGTGCTGTCGCTGGTCGAGCAGGTCGAGCAGCAGGTCGACAAGGACAAGGCCGCCAAGCTGGCCGAGAAGGTCGCCAAGGGCAAGAAGTTCGACCTGAACGACATGCGTGACCAGCTGGAGCAGATGCAGAACATGGGCGGCATCGGCGGCCTGATGGACAAGCTGCCGGGTCTGGGCAACATCCCGGACCATCTGAAGCAGCAGGTCAGCCAGGGCAAGGAAGTGCCGCGCATGATCGCCATCATCGGTTCGATGACCAAGAAGGAACGGCGCAATCCGAACCTGCTGAACGGCTCGCGCCGTGCGCGCATCGCCAAGGGCTCGGGCGTGACCCCGGCCGACGTCAACAAGCTGATGAAGCAGTACATGCAGATGGAAAAGATGATGAGCAAGATGGCTGGCGGCGGCATGAAGGGCATGTTGCGCAGCATGAAGGGCATGATGGGCGCCATGGGCGGCCGTGGCATGCCGTTCCGTTGACCGGCGCGAGGGCAGGGCGCAGGTGCCGGGATCGGCACTTGCATGCCACGGCCCGTATTGCTTGACTGCCTGCCGTATCTGACAAGGGAATGTTCATGAACAAAGTGATCGTGGTGATGGTCCTGGCCCTGGGCCTGACCGCATGCAAGGACGACACCTCGGTGTCGCAGAAGGCGGGCAGTGCCATCAGCGGCACGGCGGCCGATTTCGTCGCAGGCCTGGGCGAGGGCGTGGACAAGCGCATGAATGTGACGCTTCAGGCTGATCCGGGCCTGGCCGCACGCGGCTTGACCGTCACCCTGGGCAAGAGCCGTGGCATGGGTTCCAAGGAAGCGGCGGTGTACGTGGTGGCCGACAAGGCCTTCAAGGGCAAGCTGGTGGCCCGCGCGCTGGACGCCGACGGTACCGAGATCGGCCGGGCATCAGCCGAGGCGGAGTTTGCCGCTGATGATGCGCGCTACGTGACCTTCCAGTTCAATGAGGAAATGGACAGCCAGCTGGTCCGCACCTACGCGGTGGCGGCACGCTGAGCTGCCGGCGAGCGGTACGCGCCGCGCGCATCTGCCTGCCCCTCGTAGAGTCGAGCTTGCTCGACTGTTGCCGGCGCCTCAGTCGAGCAAGCTCGACTCTACGGGGTGCGTCGAGCAAGCTCGACTCTACCCCTGTCCTGCGCGCACCATGGGGGCCTGTCCGCAACGATGGGCCGTCATGCAGAGTTCCGCTGTAACTTCCCGCGTCGAGGCGTTCTGCCGGCGCTTTGACGTTTCCGTCCCGATCCTGTTGGCACCGATGGCCGGCGCCTGCCCGGTGCCGCTGTCGGCCGCGCTGGCCAATGGTGGCAGCATGGGCGCGATGGGCGCGGTGCTGTCGTCATCGGCCGACATCGGGCGCTGGATGGACGATTTCCGCGCCGCTTCGACCGGCCCGGCGCAGGTGAACCTGTGGCTGCCGGACCCCGCACCGACCCGCGATGTCGCCGCCGAGGCCGCCAGTCGCGCCTTCCTCGCACAGTGGGGCCCGGACGTGCCGGCCAGCGCTGCCGACGCCACGCCCGCCGACTTCGACGAACAGTTCGCCGCGCTGCTGGCCGCGCGCCCGGCGGTGGCTTCGACCATCATGGGCGTGCTGCAGCCACGCTACGTGCAGCAACTGAAGGACGCCGGCATCGCCTGGATTGCCTGCGCGACCACGTTGTCCGAAGCGCGCGCTGCGCAGGATGCGGGCGCCGATGCCGTGGTGGCGCAGGGCGTGGAAGCGGGTGGGCACCGTGGTTCGTTCGACCCGGCGATGGCCGAACGCCAGCTGGTGGGATTGTTCGCACTGCTGCCGCGCCTGGCCGATCACCTGCAGATTCCGGTGATTGCCGCCGGCGGCATCGCCGACGGTCGCGGCATTGCCGCCGCACTCACCCTGGGCGCCAGTGCCGTGCAGATCGGCACCGCCTTCCTGCGCACGCCCGAAGCGGCCATTGCCTCGGCCTGGGCCGATGGGCTGGCCGCCAGCGAACCGGAAGACACCTGGCCGACCCGCGCCTTCAGTGGGCGCCTGGGGCGTGGTCTGGCCACGGCCTATGTACGCGCGGCTGCCGCCGAAGGGGCCCCCGTGCCACGCCCGTACCCGGTGCAGCGCGGGCTGACCGCGCCGATGCGCAAGCAAGCGGCGCAGCGCAATGAACTGGCGGCGATGCAGGCCTGGGCCGGGCAATCGGCGTGGATGGCGCCGGCACGACCGGCGGCCGAGGTGCTGCACGGCATGTGGCAACAGGCGCAGGCGCTGCTGCGATGACGGTGACCTGCAACGGCCAGCCGGCACGGGTCGAGGACCTGCTGCCGGCGCTGGTGAACTACGGTCACTTCACTTCCATGCAGGTGCATGGCCACGCCGTGCAGGGGCTGGACCTGCATCTGGCGCGACTGTCACAGGCAACGCGTGAGCTGTTCGGCAGCGAGCTGGACACGGCACAGGTGCAGGCATGGATGGCGCAGGCAGCGCGACAGTCAGGGCTGGTCGATGTCTCGTTGCGGGTGACGGTGTATTCGCGCCACTTCGATTTCCGCAATCCGCTGGTTGCCGTGCCAGTGGATGTGCTGGTGGCGGTGTCCGCGCCGGTGACGCTGAGTGCACCGAAGCGCGTGCGCAGCGTAGCCTGGCAGCGCGAGCTTCCCCAGATCAAGCATGTGGGCACGTTCGGCCTGTTCGCGCAGCGTCGGGCGGCGCTGGCCGAGGGCTTCGACGATGCCCTGCTGGTCGGCAGCGATGACTGCGTCAGCGAAGGCACGACCTGGAATGTGGCCGTGCATGACGGCCATCAGCTGCTCTGGCCGCGCGCGTCGGCACTGCGCGGCACCGCCGAGAGCCTGCTGAAGCAGCATTGGCCCGGCCCGCAGGTGACCCGGCCCTTGCCGAGGGCGGCACTGGCCGGTGTGAAGGCGGCCTTTGCCTGCAACGCCAGCGGCCTGTGGGCGCTGGAAGCCATCGACGGGCAGGTCCTGC
The DNA here is from genome assembly GCF_056172695.1 of Stenotrophomonas sp. GSD10. Lineage (NCBI taxonomy): Bacteria > Pseudomonadati > Pseudomonadota > Gammaproteobacteria > Lysobacterales > Lysobacteraceae > Stenotrophomonas > Stenotrophomonas sp. GSD10. The sequence continues at coordinate 907,934 of NZ_JAOCMC010000002.1, forward strand.
CGGATTCCCTGGCCCTGGCTGAACAGGGCAGGGCGGTGCTGGCAGGTGTGCCGTGGGACGCGCTGGGATCAGAGCCCTTTTGCCACGCAAAGGGCTCTGACCCCAGGGGCAGGTGCCTGGGGTTGGCTCGGCCCGGCTCTGCCGCTATAATCGCCCGCTTACCTCGCCATCCTGGCGACTGGGCAATAGGAAAAACACCATGGTCAAGATTCGACTGACCCGCGGCGGCGCCAAGAAGCGTCCGTTCTACCACATCATCGTCACCGACGTGCGCAGCGCGCGCGACGGCCGCAACATCGAGCGCGTTGGCTTCTACAACCCGGTCGCCCAGGGCGCCGAGAAGCGCATCGAGCTGGATCTGGCCCGCGTTGACCATTGGGTCAAGAACGGCGCCCAGCCGACCGACAAGGTCCGCAACCTGATCAAGGAAGCGACCAAGTCCCAGGCCGCTGCGGCCTGATCCTGACGGGCCACGCTTCGGCGTGGCCCTCTTGGTTGAAGCAGATGAAAGATATCGAGCGCCGCATCCTGCTGGGCAGGGTTGTCGGCGCTTTTGGTGTGCGCGGCGAGATCAAGCTCGAGTCCTGGACCGAGCCACGTTCCGCCATTTTCCGTTACCAGCCGTGGATCGTGCGCAGCCCGTCCGGCGTGGAAACCACGATTGAAGGTGTGCGTGGCCGCGACAGCGGCAAGCACCTGGTCGCCCGTTTCCCCGGCGTCGAGGACCGTGATGCGGTCGAAGCGATGCGCGGCACCGAGATCTACGTGGCGCGCAGTGCCTTGCCGCCGCCGAAGCCCGATGAGTATTACTGGGTGGACCTGGAAGGCCTGGATGTGAAGACCACCGAGGGCGTTGCCCTGGGCCAGGTCTCGCATCTGTTCAGCACCGGCGCCAATGACGTGGTAGTGGTCCGCGGTGACCGCGAGCGGATGATTCCGTTCGTGCAGCCGGACTTCGTCAAGTCGGTCGACTTCGAGGCCAACCTGGTCGTGGTCGACTGGGATCCCGAGTTCTGAGTGTGAGCATGCGTTTCGACGTCATCACCCTGTTCCCTGAGTTCCTCGCCCAGTCCGCTGGACTGGGCGTGGTCGAGCGCGCGCAGGAGAAGGGGCTGTTCAGCCTGCATGGCTGGAACCCCCGTGATTACGCCGAAGGCAATTACCGCCGGGTGGACGACCGTCCGTTCGGTGGTGGCCCGGGCATGGTGATGCTGATCGAGCCGCTGCAGGCCTGCCTGCAGGCGATCCGCGAGGCCGATCCGACCCCGGCACGGGTGATCTACCTCAGCCCGCAGGGCGCGCCGCTGACCCAGGCCAAGGTGCGGGAACTGGCGGCCCTGCCGCGCATGGTCCTGCTCTGCGGCCGTTATGAAGGCATCGACGAGCGCTTCCTGGAGGCCAATGTCGACGAGGAGATTTCCCTCGGCGACTACGTGCTGTCCGGTGGCGAGCTAGGGGCGGCGGTGATCATCGACGCCGTGGCCCGGCTGCAGGATGGTGCCCTGAACGACGCTGAATCGGCGGCCCAGGACAGCTTCGAGGGTGACCTCGGCCTGCTCGACTGCCCGCATTACAGCCAGCCGGCCCAGCACCCGCTGGGTGACGTGCCGGAGGTGCTGCGCTCGGGCAATCACGCGGCCATCGCCGCCTGGCGCCGCCAGCAGTCGCTGCTGCGTACCGCCCAGCGGCGCCCGGACCTGCTGGATGAACAGGCGCTGGGCAAGGCCGACCGCACGCTGCTGGAGCAGGGCCGTCAGGCCCGGAAACAAAAGGCCAGCCCCTAGCGCAGGGCTGGCTTTATCGGCTATCATGGCCAATTCCCGTCGGCCCCGGTCGGCGCGCGCAGTACCCAAAACAAACGTGCAGCACAGTCCGGTGACTGCATGAGCCTACGTTGTCGATACGACACGCCCACCCGAACAAGAATCGGTGTAACCCATGAGCAAGCTGAACAAGTCCATCGTCGCGGAATTCGAATCCGCCCAGATCACCCGTGAACTGCCGAAGTTCAGCCAGGGCGACACCGTTGTCGTCAACGTGAAGGTGAAGGAAGGCAGCCGCGAGCGCGTGCAGGCCTACGAAGGCGTTGTCATCGCCACCAAGAACGCCGGCCTGAACTCCTCGTTCACCGTCCGCAAGATCTCGCACGGCTACGGCGTCGAGCGCGTGTTCCAGACCCACAGCGCCATCATCGACTCGGTCGAAGTGAAGCGTCGTGGTAAGGTCCGCGCCGGCAAGCTGTACTACCTGCGTGGCCTGGAAGGCAAGGCTGCCCGCATCAAGGAAGACCTGGCTGCCGCTGCTGCCGCCAAGGCTGCCCGTCTGGCCGAAAAGGCCTGATAAACAACTTCGGTTGTTGCCGCGACGGCCACCTTCGGGTGGCCGTTTGCGTTTCCGGCATCGCATCGGCCACGATCAGGCGATGAACGACATCAACCCGCGCTACCCCGCCGTGATCCAATCGGCGTTGCGCTTTCTCGACGGCAAGGGGCTGGCACGTGCGCAGTCGGCGCCGCTGCTGCATCGCCTGCTGTGGCGCTTGGGCATTGCGCTGCCGCCGCCGATCCTGGCCGGTTTTGCGACCAACGCGCTGGTGCAGGGCCTGCTGTTCGGGCTGTTCTGGACCGCCCTGATGTGGCTGATGCTGTGGCAGGGCAGCGAGCGCCCGCTGGCGCTGTTGCTGGCGGCCGGTCTGTTGGCCGGCGTCCTGTTCGGTGTGGTGATGGCAGCGCTGATGCGGTCGCTGCGCCGCCACCGCAAGCTGCCGGACTGGCCGCAGTTCCGGGCCCGGCGCGTGGACTGAGCCGATGGCGCGCCGCGCCGTGACCGCCAGGCGCGGACCGCGCTAGTCTGCAGCCATCATCCCGATGGAGGTGCCGTGCGATGCCTGCCAAGCGAACCGCACCCGCCGTCGCGCCCAGGCTGCTGTCCGGCGGCAACCCGCAAATCGCCAAGGGCGAGGGCGATGCTCCCGTGCAGGCCTATATCGCCGCGATGCCCGGCTGGAAGCGGCCGATCGGTGTGCAGCTGGATGCGCTGATCGGCCAGGCCGTGCCGGGCGTGCACAAGGCCGTGAAATGGAACTCGCCGATGTATGCGGTTGCGCCGGGCGCGGGCTGGTTCCTCAGCTTCCATTGCTTCACCCACTACATCAAGGTGGCGTTCTTCCGCGGCACGGCACTGACGCCGGTGCCGCCCGAGTCGTCGCGCAGTGCCGGCACCCGCTACCTGCACATCTCCGAAGATGCGCCGTTGGATGAAGCACAGTTCCTCGACTGGGTGCGGCAAGCGGCCGCGCTGCCCGGCGAGCAGATGTAACCCCGACGTTCCCATCCCCTTGCCGACGAGAGCCCCCGATGGCCACCCATGCCCCCAACCCCGCCGATGCCGGTACAGCGGCCGCCGAACTGATCGATGCACGGATTGCCGAACTGGCTGACTGGCGCGGCGAAACGCTGGCACGCGTGCGTGCGCTGATCCATGAAGCACTGCCCGACGTGCAGGAAACGTGGAAGTGGCGCGGCACGCCGGTGTGGGAGCAGGACGGCATCCTGTGCACCGGTGAAACCTACAAGCAGGCGGTGAAACTGACCTTCGCCCACGGCGCGGCGCTGCCGGACCCGAAGGGCCTGTTCAACGCCAGCCTGGACGGCAACACCCGGCGCGCGATCGACATCCATGAAGGCGCGATGCCGCATGCGTCTGCGCTGAAGGTCTTGCTGCGTGAAGCAGCGAAGTACAACGCGGCAAAGAAAAAGCGGTAGTGCCGGCCGCCGGCCGGCAACCTCGCGATGCCTCTGGAAGCGCATGAAATTGCCGGCCAGCGGCCGGCACTACCGTGGAATTTGTCGATGCACGAGGTTGCCGGCCAGCGGCCGGCACTACCGTGGCGGTGCGGCATCCGGGTCGGCCACCGGCGAGGGCGGGCAGGCGGGGATTTCCGAGGGCGTGGCCAGCTCTTCGGCGTGCGACGGGGCGCCCATCATCTTTGCCTTGCGCCAGCCGCCCCAACGGTAATAGGCCAGCGAGAGCAGCATCGAGACCAGCGAACTGACCGGGAAACTCCACCAGATCGCATCGGCGCCCCAGTAGGGCTGCAGCAGTTCGGCGAACGGCACGCGCACGCCCCACAGCGACGCGGCCAGGATCAGCAGCGGGGCGATCACTGCGCCGGTGGAGCGCACCACGCCGGAGATCACGAAGCTGACGCCGAAGAACAGGAACGAGCCGATCACCACGTGATTCAGATGCCGGGCCGTCTCCAGCGCCTGGCTGGCCGGCGGCAGGAACAAGGCCAGCAGCTGCCGGTCGAACACCACCAGCGGGAGGATCAGCGCACCGGTCAGCAGGAAGTTGAACAGCACGCCCTGGCGCGCGGTGCCGCGCACGCGGTCCCAGCGCTGCGCGCCGACGTTCTGCGCGGCCATCGACGAACAGGCCGCGCCGATCGCCATCGCCGGCATCTGCAGGTAGTTCCACAGCTGCAGCGCGGCGCCATAACCGGCGGCGGTGTCGGTGCCGTACTGGTTGACCATGGTCATCAGCAGGATGATCGACAGCGAGATCAGCACCATCTGGAAGCCCATCGGCACGCCTTTCACCACCAGCGCCTTGAGGATGGTCAGGTCGAGCTTGAACAGGTGCATGTCGGCACGGCCCAGCCACAGGCTGTGGCGCTTGTGGCGCATGTACAGCAGCAGGCCGGCCAGTGACAGTGTCTGCGCGACCAGGGTGGCCCAGGCCGAGCCGGCGATGCCGAGCGCAGGCAGCGGGCCCGCGCCGAAGATCAGCAGGGGGTTGAGCACGATGTCCAGGACCACCGACACCATCAGGAAGCGGAATGGCGTGCGCGAATCGCCGGCACCGCGCAGTGCGGCAGTGAGGAAGGCGAACGCATACAGCGTCGGCATCGCCAGGAAGATGATCTGCAGGTAGGCCTCGGCCAGGGGCAACGAGGCGGCCGGCGTGCCCATCGCGGCCAGCAGCGGGTGGGCCATGAACCAGCCGGCGATGGCGATGATCACCGACAGCCCGATGAAGAACGTGGCGCTGGTGCCGACCACCCGCCGCGCCTGGGCGATGTCGCGTGCACCCATGGCCTGGCCGATCAGGATGGTGGAGGCCATGCCGAAGCCGAACACCGAGCCGATCAGGAAGAACATGATGTTGTTGGCGTTCGCGGTGGCGGTCAGTGCCGCCTCTCCGAGGAAGCGCCCCACCCAGACCGCGTTCACGGAGCCGTTCAGCGACTGCGCGATGTTGCCCGCCAGGATCGGCAGGGAGAACAGCAGGAGACTGCGGCCGATCGGGCCGGAGGTCAGGTCAAGCGGCGCTTTGGCCATGGAGTGGTGATCGAATCCCGGGAGGCGCACACTAGCACCAAGCCGGTTTGCGGGATGTGGCAATGCATCAACGACTGCAGGTGACGTGGCGCGTAGCGCTGGCCTTGATCGGCGCCGCACTGGCCGCATGTTCGATGGACGACCGGTTGGGTGATACCCAGATCCGGCCGACCGACCGACCCGAATGCCTGGTGGGCAGCCAGCGCCAGGATCTGGCGTCCGGCGTGCGGCCCTTGATCGGCGGCACCGGCTGCCGTGTCGACCCGGACAATCCACGTCCTTTGAACAAGCCACCGGAGTAGTTTCGCCCCATGCCCGAGCTTTCCCCGCTGTCGCCCAGTGTCCGCCTGGACATCTGGTTGTGGGCGGCCCGTTTCTTCAAGACCCGCAGCCTGGCCAAGCAGGCCATCGAAACCGGCAAGGTCAGCGTGGCCGGGCAGCGCCCGAAATCCTCGCGCGCGGTGCGCGTGGGCGAGCAGCTGCAGGTGGATCGCGGCGAGGAGCATTTCGAGATCCAGGTGCTGGGCCTGAGCGATCAGCGCGGACCCGCGCCGGCCGCACAGCAGCTGTATGCCGAGAGCGAGGCGTCCAGGGCGCGGCGCGCAGAACAGCGTGCGCTGCGCATGGCCGCCCGTGACGGGTTCCAGCCACCGGAGCACAAGCCAGACAAGCGTGCGCGGCGATTGATCCGCGCCCTGGGTGACATCGACGCGCTGTGACGGTAGTTGCCCACCTTGGTGGGCGTTGTGGCTGGCTGCCAACCAAGGTTGGCATCTACCGGTTCATGGCCGCGCGGCGTGCGCTGTGCCGCGCGCGCTCAGCCACCGTTCGGCTTGCGCCCCGCAGGTTGGCTCTTCCTTCTCATGGAAGATCGCAATGCGCCTGCGCCACAGCCTGCTGTGCCTGACCCTCGCCGCTGCCCCGGCGTTCGCCGCCGACATCACCTTCTGGGATACGCCGCAGCGCGGAGGCAACAGCTTCAACGAGAACCCGCCTGACCGTGCCTACTTCCAGGCGCTGCGGGACACCGGCGCGACCTGGGTCCGGCTGAGCCCGGACAAGTGGAAAAGTGCCGGCGGCCGCGACTTCCTTATGGGCGATGCCGACCGCTACCAGGGGCTGGTACAGGCCGACGTGGCCATCCTGCGGCGTGCGCTGGATGACGCCAATGCCTCGGGCCTGAAGGTGGTACTGGTGCCGTTGTCGCTGCCCCTGCTGCGCTGGAAGCAGAAGAACAATGGCGTGGTCGACCAGCGGCTGTGGCAGTCGATGGACAACCATCTGCCGGCGCAGCGCTTCTGGCATGACCTGGCCACGGCATTGAAGGGGCATCCCGCGCTGGCGGCCTACAACCTGATCAACGAGCCGGTGCCGGAGTACGGTGCAGGCCTGGCCGAACATGCCTCAACCGATGCCATGCGACAGTGGTACGCCGGGGTGCAGGACGGTCCGCGCGATCTGCGCCGCTTCTACTCGGAGTTGATCGCCAGCATCCGCGCGGTCGATGCGGACATGCCGTTGATGCTGGATGCGGGCTGGTATGCCGCCGCCGATGGATTCAACTACTGGCCAGCGCCGTTGGCCGACGCCCGGCTGCTCTACAGCGTGCACATGTACGAGCCGTATGCGGCGACCAGTGCGCCGAACCAGAAGCGCGCCACGCCATACCGGTATCCGGGCCTGGTGCCGTTCGGTGAGCACAGTGAACGCTGGGAGGCCGCGCGCGTGCAGGCGTACCTGCAGCAGCCGATGGACTGGGCCAGGACCCACGGCATCGGCGCCAACCGCATGGTAATCGGTGAGTTCGGCTGCATGCGGCGCTGGCCGGACTGTGCCCGCTATCTGCGCGACGTGCTGGCCGTGGCCGAGCAGCAGCGGGTTCACTGGGCCTTCTACGCCTTCCGCGAAGACGGTTGGGACGGCATGGACTACGAGCTGGGCGACACGGCGCTGCCGGGCTCGTACTGGCAGGCGGTGGAGAAGGGTGAGCCTGTGCAGCCACCGCGTTCGATGCAGGCGCCGCTGTTCGCGCCGATCCTGCAGCGGTTGAAAGACGGGGCGCGTTGAGCACGCCGCCGCTGCGCCGCATGCCAACCAAGGTTGGCATCTACCGGGTCATGGCCGCCGTCGGATCGCTCTGGTAGTCGCCCACCGTGGTGGGCGACTGGATGTGCCAACCAAGGTTGGCACCTACCGAGGCACGTCAACCGTGCAGGTCGTAGCGGTCCAGCTCCATCACCCGGGTCCAGGCGGCGATGAAATCCTGCACGAACTTCTTCTCGCCATCGGCGCTGGCATAGACCTCGGCCAGTGCGCGCAGCACCGCATTGGAGCCGAACACCAGGTCGGCGCGGGTACCCGTCCAGCGTGCAGCACCGTCGTTGCGGCCACGGCCTTCATAGCTTTCACGGCCGGTGGCCTTCCACTGCGTGCCCATGTCCAGCAGGTTGACGAAGAAGTCGTTGCTGAGCGTGCCTGGGCGCGCGGTGAACACGCCGTGCTTGCCGCCGTCGGCGTTGGTACCGAGCACGCGCAGGCCGCCGACCAGTGCGGTCATCTCCGGCGCGGTCAGCGTCAGCAGCTGCGCCTTGTCGATCAGCAGCGCCTCACCCGGCACGCTGTAGGCGCCCTTCAGGTAATTGCGGAAGCCATCGGCGGCCGGCTCCAGCACCGCGAACGATTCGACGTCGGTCTGTTCCTGGCTGGCATCGGTGCGGCCCGGGGTGAACGGCACACTGACCTCATGACCACCGGCCTTGGCGGCCTGTTCGACACCCACGCCACCGGCCAGCACGATCAGGTCGGCCAGTGAGACGTGCTTGCCGCCGGCATTGAAGCTGGCCTGCACCTTTTCCAGCGCGGCCAGCACCTTGGCCAGCTGCTGCGGCTGGTTCACCGCCCAGTCCTTCTGCGGCGCCAGGCGGATGCGTGCACCATTGGCGCCGCCGCGCTTGTCCGAACCACGGAAGGTCGAGGCCGACGCCCATGCGGTGGAGACCAGCTCGGCCACGCTCAGGCCCGCTGCGGCGATCTGCTGCTTCAGTGCGGCGATGTCCCTGGCATCGATCAGCGGGTGCTGTGCTTCCGGCAGCGGGTCCTGCCAGATGAACTGTTCGGCCGGAATTTCCGGGCCGAGGTAACGCGCGCGCGGGCCCATGTCGCGGTGGGTCAGCTTGAACCAGGCGCGGGCGAAGGCATCGGCGAAGGCCTGCGGCTCGGCGAGGAACCGGCGCGAGATCTTTTCGTAGGCCGGATCCATGCGCAGCGACAGGTCGGTGGTGAGCATGGTGGGGCGGTGCTTCTTCGACGGATCGTGCGCGTCGGGAATCACCGCGTCGGCATTCTTGGCCACCCACTGGTGCGCACCGGCCGGGCTCTTGCTCAGTTCCCACTCGTTGCCGAACAGGATTTCGAAGAAGTCGTGGCTCCACTGCGCCGGGGTACGCGTCCAGGTCACTTCCAGGCCGCTGGTGATGGCATCGCCGCCCTTGCCGCTACGGAAGCTGCTGGCCCAGCCCAGTCCCTGGTTTTCCAGGCCGGCGGCTTCCGGTTCCTTGCCGACGTTGTCGGCCGGGCCGGCACCGTGGGTCTTGCCGAAGCTGTGGCCACCGGCGATCAGCGCGACGGTCTCCTCGTCGTCCATGGCCATGCGGCCGAAGGTATCGCGGATGTCATGCGCGGCCAGCACCGGATCCGGGTTGCCATCCGGGCCTTCCGGATTGACGTAGATCAGGCCCATCTGCACCGCAGCCAGCGGGTTTTCCAGCTTGCGCGAATGCACGTCGCCGTCGGCGTCGTCATCGGACACCAGCACGCCATGGTTCTCTTCAACGCCTTCCGAGCCATGCTTGTAGCGCACGTCGCCGCCCAACCAGGTGGTCTCGCGGCCCCAGTACACATCCTGGTCCGGCTCCCAGGTGTCGGGGCGGCCGCCGGCGAAGCCCAACGTCTTGAACCCCATCGATTCCAGCGCGACGTTGCCGGTGAGGATGAGCAGATCGGCCCAGGAAATGGCCTGGCCGTACTTCTGCTTGATCGGCCACAGCAGGCGCCGGGCCTTGTCCAGGCTGACATTGTCCGGCCAGCTGTTGAGCGGTGCGAAGCGCTGCTGGCCACGGCCGCCGCCGCCACGGCCGTCGCCGATGCGGTAGGTGCCGGCACTGTGCCAGGCCATGCGGATGAACAGGCCGCCGTAGTGCCCGAAGTCGGCCGGCCACCAGTCCTGCGAATCGGTCATCAGCGCCTTCAGGTCCGCCTTCAGCGCAGCGTAGTCCAGCCCCTTGAAGGCCTTGGCGTAATCGAAGCCGGCATCGAGCGGGTTGGAGCGCGCCGAATGCTGGTTGAGCAGGTCCACGCGCAACTGGTTCGGCCACCAGTCGCGGTTGGTCGTCGCGTCGCCGACGACGGCATGGTTGAACGGGCACTTCGCTTCGCTTTTCATGGGTCTCTACCTGTGGACTGGCGAAAGGTGGAATCGGGGAGGCCTGACCACCATAGGCGGCGCCTACCAATGGGTAAATTCGATTGATTCAACCGCTGCGATAGTGGATGCCTATAGATGGCCGCGCACGCCTGTGCGTGATCAGCGCTTGAGCAGGCCCGCGCCCAGCTTCATCAGATCGCTGGCTCCGAACTGGCCGTCGCCGTCCTGGTCCAGTACGCCGCCGAGCAGGCTGCCGATGCCGCCGGTCTGTTGCGTTTCCTGGCCCAGTGCCTGGCTCAGCTGGCCTGCGTTGCCGCCCTGGGCGAAGCGTTGGGCCAGGAAGGACATGACGATGGGGGCGAGGATCGCCAGCAGCTTGCCCGAGGTGCCGCTGTCGAGGCCGGTCTTCTGCCCGAGCAGTTGTGCCGCCTGCGGTTGCTGGCCACCGAATACGTGGCCGAGGATGCCGCCGCCATCGGTGGCGCCGCTGCCACCGCCGCCCATCACCGCGCCCAGGATGCCGCCCAGGTCGAAGCCGCCGCCACCGCTGTGGTCGCGCTGCAACGCGTTGAGCAGCGACTGCGCGCCCTGTGGCTCACTGGCGTTCTGTCCCATCGCACCGAGCAGCAGGGGCAGGGCGCTGCCGACCGCCTGGGTGGTCTGGCTGCTGTCCAGGCCGAGTTGCTGGGACACCTGCTGCAGGCCCTGGCCCTGCTGCAGCTGCTGGAAGAGGGATGCAGCAAGCGATTCGGTGTTCATGGCAGTCTCCGTTCTGTGAAGGAAGGACTGGCCGAGCATAACGCTGCGTGCACTACGGGAATGCGAAGGCAGCCGAGCAGGGCTCGGCGCTGCAGGATGGGGCCGATTCCAGGTAGAGCCGAGCCCAGGCTCGGCTGCTCCTGACCTGCCGACGCCGTTACAACAACGTCTTCAACCGGTACAGCGCCTCAAGCGCCTGCTTCGGGGTCAACTCGTCCGGATCGATCGCCGCCAGCGCTTCCTGCGCCTTGCTGGACGGTGCGCTGAACAGGCCGAACTGCTGCGGTGCGTCCAGTGCCTGCGGTGCCAGTTCGGCCGCGTGGCTTTCACCGCCACGCTGTTCCAGCTCGGCCAGGCGACGACGCGCCTGCGCCACGGTCGCCCGCGGCAGGCCGGCCAGCGCCGCCACCTGCAGGCCGAAGCTGCGGTTGGCCGGGCCGTCCTTGACCGCGTGCATGAACACCAGCGCCTCGCCATGCTCGACCGCGTCCAGGTGCACGTTGGCAATGCCGCTGCGGCCGCCCTCGTGCTGTTCGTCGGCCAGCGCGGTCAGTTCGAAGTAGTGGGTGGCAAACAGCGTGTAGCAGCGGTTCTGGTAGGCCAGGTGGCGGGCCACCGCGTCGGCCAGCGCCAGGCCGTCATAGGTGGAGGTGCCACGGCCGATCTCGTCCATCAGCACCAGCGAGTTCGCGCTGGCATGGTGCAGGATGTAGCTGGTTTCGGCCATTTCCACCATGAAGGTGGATTGCCCGCGCGCCAGGTCGTCGCCGGCGCCGATGCGGGTGAGGATGCGGTCGATCGGGCCGATCAATGCGCGGCTGGCCGGCACGAAGCTGCCGATGTGGGCCAGCAGCACGATCAGCGCGTTCTGCCGCATGTAGGTCGACTTGCCGCCCATGTTCGGGCCGGTGATGACCAGCATGCGATGGTCTGGATGCAGGTCCAGATCGTTGGGTTCGAACGGCTGTTCGCGCACCGCCTCGACCACCGGGTGGCGGCCGCGTTCGATCTTCAGGCACGGCTCGGCCTGCAGTTCCGGGCGTGCCCAGTCCAGCGCCTGTGCGCGCTCGGCGAAGGCGGCCAGCACGTCCAGTTCGCTCAGCGCAGCCGCACACTGCTTCAGCGGTTCCAGCCGGCTGCCCAGCGTGTCGAGCAGTTGTTCGTAGAGGTACTTCTCGCGCGACAACGAACGGTCGCGCGCGGACAGCACCTTGTCCTCGAACGCTTTCAGTTCTTCGGTGATGTAGCGCTCGGCATTGGTCAACGTCTGCCGGCGGGTGTAGTGCACCGGTGCGCGGTCGGACTGGCCCTTGCTGATTTCGATGTAGTAGCCGTGCACGCGGTTGTAGCCCACCTTCAGGGTGGGAATGCCGCTGCTTTCGCGTTCGCGCTGTTCCAGGTCGACCAGGAACTGGTCGGCGTGGGTCGACAGACGGCGCAGTTCGTCCAGTTCTTCGTCGAAGCCATCAGCCAGCACGCCGCCATCGCTCAGCTTCAGCGGTGGCATTTCGGCAATCGCACTCGCCAGCAGGTGCGCGCATTCGTCGTGCTCGCCGAGCGCGGCGTGCAGGGTCTGCAGGCGCGGCGAATCCAGCGGTGCCAGCACCTCGCGCACAGCCGGCAGCAGGCCCAGGCCATCGCGCAGGGTGGAGAAGTCGCGCGGGCGCGCCGAGCGCAGCGCCACGCGGGTGAGGATGCGCTCCAGATCGCCCAGGCGGCGGAACTGCTCGCGGATGTCGGCGTCGCTGCCGCGATCAATCAGGGTTTCCACGGCGTGATGGCGCTGCACCAGCACCTCGCGCAGGCGCAGCGGACGATGCAGCCAGCGCCGCAGCAGGCGGCCGCCCATCGGCGTCACCGTGCTGTCGAGCACGCCCAGCAGGGTGTTGCGGGTATCGCCGTCGACGCGCGTATCCAGCTCCAGGTGGCGGCGGGTGGCGGCGTTCATCGCGATCGCCTCGCCGGCGGTTTCCATCGCGATCGAGGTCAGGTGCGGCAGGCGCTGCTTCTGGGTTTCCTCCACATAGCCCAGCAGGGCGCCGGCCGCGGCGGTGGCGCGCGGCTTGTCGTCGATGCCGAAACCGCTCAGGTCATGCAGCTTGAAGAAGGCCAGCAGCTGGCGGCGGCCGCTGTCGGCGTCGAACAGCCACGGTGCGCGGCGGCGCACGCCGGTGCGCTGGCGCAGGAACTCCGGCCAGTTCTCTTCGTCGGGTACCAGCAGTTCGGCCGGCTCCAGGCGCGCCAGTTCGGCTTCCAGCGCGTCGTCGGTCTCCACTTCGTTGACCAGGAAACGACCACCGGCCAGGTCGGCCCAGGCCAGGCCGTAGCCCTGGCGGGTACGCGACAGGGCCATCAGCAGGGTGTCGCGGCGCTCGTCCAGCAGCGCCTCATCGGTGACCGTGCCAGGGGTGACGATGCGCACTACCTTGCGTTCGACCAGACCCTTGGCCAGCGCCGGATCGCCGATCTGCTCGCAGATGGCCACCGACTCGCCAAGCGCCACCAGCCGTGCCAGATAGCCCTCGTAGGCATGCACCGGCACACCGGCCATTGGGATCGGCGCGCCGCCGGAACTGCCGCGCTGGGTCAGGGTGATGTCGAGCAGGCGCGCGGCCTTGCGTGCATCGTCGTAGAACAGCTCGTAGAAGTCGCCCATGCGGAAGAACAGCAGCAGATCCGGGTAGTCGGACTTGGCTGCAAAGAACTGCTTCATCAGCGGGGTGTGTTCGGCGGACTTGTCTTTGGACATGGGACTCGTGGATCGGGGCATCCGGCCGCGCCGGAAGGCTGCGGCGGCGGAGCAGGGACAGGGCCGTCCATGGTAACTGCTGGGGCACCCGGGTGCCGGTACCGATGCCGGGCCGCAAGGCGCATCAGGCCGCTGCCGGTGCAATCTGCCGAGGGTGGCTGGGCCCCTCCACGGCGATCGCGCGTCGGGGATTTCCGGTATCCGCCTCAAGGGTATTCACTGGAATTATGAATGCGGGTATCAGGACTATTTTCCAGGCCGCTCCGCACAGTTCAGGATTCTCTTCAAGGTTTATGCAGAAAATCTCTTAAAGATTCTCCCGGTCACGCCGCCATCGATCGTACGGCCATGATCAAGGGAATTGAGATGCTCGCCTTACGCAACCTCCGTGTGGGTTCCCGGCTGGGTGCCGGGTTTGGTCTGCTGCTCCTGTTCATCCTGGCCATTGTCGGCCTGGTGCTGTATGGAAATCACCTCAAGTCCGCCCAGTTCGAAAAGGTGGTGGACGTGAACATGGTGAAGATGCGGCTGTTGAACGACATGCTCGATACCAACAACGCAATGCTGATGCACCGGCGGTTGATGGTGATCAAGCGCGGCGAGGATTTCGACAAGGATTATCAGCAGGCCCTGCAGCTGTCGCATACCTACGACGGTATATGGGCGCGTTACGTCAAGATTCCGCGCGACGCCACCGGCGATGCGCTGGTGGCGAAAATCGAGGCGGCGCGCAAGGCTACCGAGGTTTCCACCGGGCAGCTGCATGCACGCATGAAGGCCGGTGATTTCGACGGTGCCGCCCGCGAACTGCTGGCCGAGCATGGTCTGGCGACCGCGTGGAATGAATCCATTTCCGCGCTGCTGCGCCACCAGGAATCGCTGACCGCGCGCAGCCGCGAAGAATATCGCGCCACCGAGGCCTGGACCGGCACGCTGTCGATGGTATTTGGTGCACTGAGCCTGCTGCTGGGGTCATTGGCGGCCTGGGCGATTACCCGCAGCCTGACCCGCCCGCTGGCGGGGGCGGTGAAGCTGGCCGACGGTATCGCCAGCGGACGCCTGGACACCGCCATCGACGCCTCGGGCAACGATGAGGTGACCCAGCTGCTGAAGTCGATGCAGCGCATGCAGGCCCAGGTGCAGGCGGTGATGGCGGCACAGGGCGAGCTGGCCCGCCAGCACGATGCGGGAAGTCTCAGCTATCGCATGGACGAGAGCGCGTTCCCGGGCGACTACGGACGCATGGTGCACGAGACCAATGCCCTGGTGGGCTCGCACGTACAGGTGCAGAACCGCTTGATCGAGGTGATGAAGCACTACGCGCGCGGTGACTTGTCGGTGGACATGGATCCGTTGCCGGGCGAGAAGGCGGCGATCACCCAGGCCATGGACGAGACCAAGCGCAGCCTGTCGGCGATCAATGGCGAGATCCGCCGGCTGGCGACTGCAGCGGCCGCTGGCGATTTCAGCCAGCGCGGTGATGAAGCGCGCTTCTCCTACGAGTTTGGTGACATGGTGGCCGGGTTGAACCGGCTGATGCAGACCACCGACGAGAATCTGGTACAGGTCTCGACCCTGCTGCAGGCGATCTCGCGCGGCGACCTGACCGTGCGCATGGAAGGTGACTTCCATGGCGTGTTCGCGCGCATGCGGGACGACTGCAATGCCACCGTCGATCAGCTCAAGCAGATCGTCGGGCGCATCCAGTCCAGTGCATCGAGCATCACCCTGGCCGCAGGCGAGATCGCCGCCGGCAATACCGATCTGTCGCGGCGCACCGAGCAGCAGGCGGCCAACCTGGAAGAGACCGCCGCATCGATGGAGGAGCTGACGTCCACCGTCAAGCAGAACGCCGAGCACGCGCGCCAGGCCAACCAGCTGGCCATCGGCGCGCATGGCGTGGCGACGCAGGGCGGCGATGTGGTCGGCCAGGTGGTAATCACGATGTCCGCCATCGAAGCCGCTTCGAAAAAGATCGCCGAGATCATCAGTGTGATCGATGGCATCGCCTTCCAGACCAACATCCTGGCGCTCAACGCGGCGGTGGAGGCCGCGCGTGCCGGTGAGCAGGGCCGTGGCTTTGCGGTCGTCGCCAGCGAAGTGCGCACGCTGGCGCAGCGCTCGGCGGGGGCGGCCAAGGAGATCAAGGGGCTGATCGAGGATTCGGTGGGCAAGGTGGCCGATGGGTCGGCGCTGGTACGCCAGGCGGGCACCACCATGGGCGAGATCGTGGCCTCGGTGCAGCGCGTGACCGACATCATGGCCGACATTTCCGCGGCCTCGCAGGAGCAGAGTTCGGGCATCGAGCAGGTCAACCAGGCGGTGGTGCAGATGGACGAGACCACGCAGCAGAATGCAGCGCTGGTGGAAGAAGCCAGTGCCGCCGCACGCTCGATGGCGGAGCAGGCCAACCTGCTGTCCGAGGCTGTGGCCGTGTTCCGAACCGGTGCGTTGGCTGCGGCCACATCGGTTCCGCGCGCGCTGGCCGCAGTGGCCGCCTCGGTCGCGCCGGTGCGACGACCGGCGGCGCTGTCGCCACGCATCGAGCAGACGTTGGCCGCCAATGCAGGTGGCTGGGAAGAGTTCTAGCGGTAGCACATGCCGGCAGGGAGACGGCGCCCATCGCGATGGCTGATCGCGGTGGGCGCACCTTTGTTCCTGAACGCGGCATGGCCGATCAGGTGGCGGACACGCGCATTTCACTTCCGGTTGTCGCCCTCGGGAGGAGACTTGCGACATACCGCAACCTTGGAGATGGCCATGAAGACCTCGACCCGATTGCTTGTGCTGGGCACGCTGCTGGCGGCATCGTCGGTGGCCGGAGCCCAGACCTATGGCCCGCGCGATGAGGGACGCCGTTTCAACGATGGCAGCCGCGTGGTCTGCAAGAACGTGGAAGTGCAGCGCAACTCGCGCGATCCCAACCGTATTGCCGGCACGGCGACCGGTGCGGTGATTGGTGGCCTGCTGGGCAACCAGGTGGGTGGCGGCAACGGCAAGAAGCTCGCCACCGTGGCTGGTGCCGTGGCCGGTGGTGCGGCGGGCCGGCAGATCCAGGGCAACAGCCAGCAGAAGAACGGCGATCGCGTGGTCGAACGCCGCTGCGAGCGCGTCTACCGCTGATTGCCTGCACCCGCGCAGCCCCTTCCGCAGCATTGCGCAGTACGTAGGTTCCGAACGCCGGCCCCGTGCCGGCGTTCGTCGTTGAGTGGTCCCGTATCGCGGGGCGCGGCGCGGTGTCTATACTGCGCCGACCTCAACGGATGAACGCCCTGTGAACGAATCACCCCTGGCTGAGTCGCGCGCGCCGGTTGCCGAGGTCGATCCAGCACCGGAAGCGACAGCGCGCTTCGGCCGCCTGCGTGAGCGCACCGATGAGCTGGAATTGTTCATCTCCGGCCTGCTGGCGTTCGCACTGTTGGCGGTGCCCGGCTACCTGTTCGATGCCTGGGCGCGCAGCAGCCTGCACACCGAAGGCATGTACTTCCAGGTGCTCTGGTTTGGTTTCAGCATCAGCGTCGGCATGTGCTACGTACTGGCGGTGGCGCTGATCGCGCACCTGACCGTGCGCGGCTACTGGATCGGGCTGATCGGGTTGAAATCGCACTTTCCCAAGGGCATCGACTGGGAGCGGCTGCAGCAGATGGGCCCGGTGTCGCGTGCGTTCCTCAAGGCCCGCGACGGCGGCCTGGACGGCAGCATCGAGCGCGCCGACCGCCTGGCCACGCTGCTTTTCTCCACCACGCTGCTGGCGGTGCAGACGCTGGCGGGCACCCTGGTGGTCGCCGTGCTCACGCTGTGCGCGGCGATGGCGATCGGCGCACTGGCCGGGGGGCGGAGCGCGTCGGCATGACGGTGGTGGCAACGGTGCTGACCAGCCTGTTCGCACTCGCGCTGGTGCCGGCGGTGCTGGAACGTGCCATTGCACGCCGGCAGCGGCGTGGCCAGTCCTCCGACCGTCAGCAGCGCTGGCTGCAACGTTTTCTGGGGGCCATGCAGCGTGTTCCTCTGCTGCGTCTGATGCAGGCGATGCAGTTGACGTTGCAGAGCAACCTGCGCTCGCGCTCGTTCATGGTGGCCTACCTGCTGGCGGTGATGGTGGCGATGGTGCTGGGCGGGGTGCAGGTGCTGGGTTCGCTGAAGTTCTCGCTGTTCAACCGTTATCAGGTGATGACCGATGAAGCGGTCGAACACGGCATGCTGAGTGCGCACTACGAGTCGCTGCGCTCCGCGCACGATCAGCTGTTGCCGTATCCGATGATTCCGTCCGACACGATCAGTGGTGCGCGACTGCGCGTGTTCATTCCGCATCGGCCGCAGCGTGACAACCCGCTGGCGCGCCAGCACTGCACCGCGCTGCCGGGCGCTCGCAACGAAGCGACCGGCATGCAGGCGGCCAATACGGCAGTGGAGTGCCTGTCGCGGCTATGGCAGGTGCAGCTGGACGGTACGCCGGTGGATCTGCACGATTTCATGCCGATGGAGCGTCGCGACCTCGACATGCGTGGCCTGGTGGGCTATCTGCCAACGGCAGGGCTGGCGCCGGGGCGGCATGATCTGTCGCTGGTATGGAATGCGGAGGGCGGCACGCGCGGAGGCGATCGTCGCCGCGAGTACCGCATCCCGTTCTGGTACGCCCCAGACCCCTGAGAAAGGGGACGGAGGGGATTAAGTCGCAATCGCCGAATCTTGCCGTTTACGACTTAATCCCCTCCGTCTCCTTTTGGGCGAGGAGGCGGTGGGCGGCGAGGCTGCCGTAGACCACGAGCAGGGCGGTGAGGGTGATCAGTTCGTGGCTGACGTCGGCCAGGCGGGCGTCCATCTGGTTCAGGCGCACCATCAGGTTGATGCCGGAGGTGGTCGGCAGCAGCTGCGCCAGCCAGACCAGCGGTTGCGGCGTCATCACTGCCGGCCACGACAGGTTGGCCAGGAAGAACAGCGGGATCGAGGTGGCGATGATGTACTGGAACGCGCGTTCGCGGGTGCGGAAGAAGCTGCCGACGAACAGGCCGAACGCCACCGTGGCGGCGATGAACAAGGTGCCCCCAGCAGCTGGCCCAGCGGATTGCCGCCGCGCGGATAGTCCTGCACCCAGGCGGTGAAACCGGCGTAGTAGAACAGCCCGAACAGACCGATCAGGCCGAAGCCCAATGCCATGCCGGTCAGCGTCGGCAGGTCGAAGCGCAGTCGCCGCCCCAGCGCGAGGCGGCGGCCGCCGAGCAGCACGCCGATGCCCATCAGCAGGGTCTGGTGCACGATCAGCTCGGCCACGCCGGGCACGATGGCGCTGCCATAGCCTTCCTGGGTGTTGTACAGCGGGCGCTGCACCAGCGTGACCGGCGGTGCCTGCGGTGCGCCCATGAAGGCGGCCTGTCCGACCACCGCATCCCGCCCGAACGCGCCCAGTGCATCGGCCACGCTGCCCAGCACCCAGCTGGCGCGGCCCAGGTAGGCGCCGTTGCCGAGCAGCACCAGCTTGGCCGGGTGCCCACGCAGGATGTCGCGCTCCAGGTTGGCCGGGATCAGCACGATGCCCTCGGCGTGGCCGGCTTCCAGCTGCTGGCGTGCGCTGTCGATGTCGGCCGGTTGTCCGACCACACGGGCAACCCGCAGCGCGTCGAGCTTGCGCAGCAGTTCGCGGCTGGTGGCGCTGTGGTCTTCGTCCACTACCAGCACCGGCAGGTTGCCGGCCACCTGGTGGCGATACGCGGCCGGGTAGAAGAACGAGTACAGGATGACCGCACCGACCATCACCACGATCGCGTAGCGGTCGCACAGCACCGCCATCAAGGTCTGCCGCAGGCTGCGCCACACTGCACTCATGCGTCGGCCCCCGCAGGCTGTGCGGCTTCGGGCGTACGCGAGAAGGCGATCAGGCGCATTCCGCCGATGCCGCCCGCCACCAGGGACATCAGCAGCAGCGTAGCCAGTGGCCACAACGAGACCAGCAGCGGCGAGCCGACGAACTGCTGCTGGGTCTGCAGCTTGATGTAGGCACTGAGCGGCAGCAGCTGATGCCAGACACGGGTGAACAACGGACCGTCCAGCACCGGGAAGGTGGCGCTGGAGAACGCCAGCGCGGTGCCGATGCTGAGGCCCACGGCGGACAGTGCGGTGCCCATGTCGCGGGTGATGCCGACGAAGAACAGCGCGTAGGCGGCGGTGGCGAGGTAGAACAGCGGCTGCGCGAGCAACAACAGCAGCACGCTGCCGGCCACGCCATCGCCGCGCAACCAGGCGAGGTAGCCCAGCCCGAGCGCGCCATACAGCGAGAACAGCAGGATGTACGACGCGACCTTGCCGGCAATCGCCGACCATGGCGTGCCGCCCAGCCAGGCGGGCAGGGTGCCATCGCGGATCTCGCGGCCGAGGCTGCCGGCCACGGCCAGTGCCAGCACCAGCGACAGCGCCGCCGGGAAGATCAGCGGCAGCAGGAACAATTCGTAGCTGCGTGCCGGGTTGTAGAGGATGTCCGACTGCACCGCGATCGGTGCGGCACGCAGTTTGCCCGGGCCGACCTGCAGGCCGATGCGCTCGCGCAGCAGGCGTGCGTTCCAGGCCGAGACCGCATCGCCGATATCACGCGCGGCGGACTGCCCGGTGGTCATGTAGGTGGCGTTGTAATAGGCGAACACCGTTCCCTGGCGGCCACGCAGCGCCTGGCGGGTGACATCGCGCGGCACCAGCACGATCGCGAACACGTCCAGGCGGCGCAGCTGCGAACGCGCGTCCTCCATGTCCGTAGGCTGGCTGGCGATGCGTACGCCGGGGCTGGCATCGAGCATGCGCAGCAACAGCCGGCTGTCGCTGCTGTGGTCGAGGTCGACCACGGCAATGGGGATATCGCGCATCACCGACGGGGTGAACATCCACGCCATCACCACCAGCATCAGCAGCGGCAGCAGGGTGACCAGCATCAGGTCGGCACGGTTGCCGCGCAGCGCACGCAGCTCGCGCCGCCACGAAGCGGCGAAGCCGTCGCGGTCGGGGCTCAGTGCTGGGGCCATGCGAACAGCACGCTCATGCCGGGGCGGAAGCCCTCGATGCGGCGTACCGGGCGCACCCGCACCTCGAAGCTGCGAACGTCGTAGCCGGACGACTGGCGGGTGGTACGCCAGGTTGCATAGTCACCGGCCGGGTTGATGAAATAGACCTCGAACTCGCCGTCCTGCCCAAGCGCCGGCACGTTGCCGCGCAGCTTGCTGCCGACCTTCAGGCCCTGCATCTGCGATTCGCGCAGGTTCATCGCCACCCACATGCGATCGATGTCGACCAGGGTGAACACCGGGTAGCCGGCCGGCACCAGTTCGCCCGGGTCGGCCATGCGCTTGTTGATCTCGCCCGCCACCGGCGCGCGCCCTTCCACTTCGGCACGTGCGGCGTTGACCTCGGCCACCGCGCCCTGCGCCTGCTGCACCTGGCCCTGCGCGGCGCGCTTGTCCTGCTCGCGCGCGCCGGCCAATGCCATGTCGTACTGCGCGCGGGCGGCACGCGCCAGTTCGCGCGAACTGGTGGCCTGGGCATGCGCTTCATCGCGCTTCTGCCGGGTCATCACCCCTTCGTTGAACAGGTTCTGCACGCGCTGGTAGGTGGCCTCGGCCAGCGTCGCACCGGCTTCGGCGCGCTTCCAGTTTGCTTCGGCGGCGCGGATGTCTTCGCTGCGCGCGCCTTCGTCGGCCTTGTCGGCCACTGCCTGTGCGGCGGCCAGGGCGCCGTGTGCCTGCTGTTCCTTGGCGGCGACCTCGGGGCTGTCGAGCAGGAACAGCACCTGCCCGGGCTGCACGCGGTCACCCTCGCGTACCTTCAGTTCGGCCACGCGCGCGGTGATCTTGGCGGCCACGTTGATGGTGTCCGCATCGGCCATGCCCTGGATCTGGTCGGCCGGGCTGCGCCAGGCCAGCCACAGGCCGAGCACCACCACGACCAGCAATACCACCACCAGGATCGGTCCCAGCCGGCGCTTGCCGGGGGCGTCGTCGCTTCGTCGTGCAGCACATCACTCATGGTTGATCACCTCGTCCGCACGCCGCCGGAACTCTTCGAAACGGTCCATCTGTCCACTGATCTCCAGCAACTGTGCCAGCGCAATATCGTATTGGTAGGCAGCCTGCGCACGCTCGACACGGGCGCCACCGAGGCCGAGCCGCGCGTCGATCACATCCAGCGAGGTGGCCTGGCCTTCGCGGAACGCCAGTTCCTGCAGGCGCAGGTTTTCCTGTGCCTGGGCGATGCTGCTGTCGAGCAGCACGAACTGCTGGCGCGCGGTTTCAAGTTCGTTCCAGGCCTTGCGCACGCCCAGCGCGACCTGGTTCTCGGCCTCGCGCAGGCCGGCTTCGGCCTGTTCCTGTTGTGCACGCGCGGCGCTGATCTGCGCCGGCCGCGAGTTCGGTGACAGGAAGGTGTACTTCAGGCCGATACCGAACGCCCAGTCCGGATCGGTCAGCATTTCGTCGCGACGGCGGAAGTCGTACTGGCCGAAGGCGAAGATCTGCGGCTTCAGCTTGGCCTGCTGTACGCGCACGCCTTGTTCGGCCTGGGTCACCATTGCGCGCAACCGCGCGATCTGCGGTTGCCGTGCCTGCGCGGTGCGCTCGAAGCTGGCGACGGGGGCCAGCGGCGCGCGCTGCACGAACAGCGGCGACACCGGCTGCACCTCGCCGCCACTGCGCAGCAGCGTGGACAGCGCGGCCTTCAGCGTGGCCAGGTCGTTCACCGTCTTCTGGTATTCGCGCTCGGCCTTGTCGCGGGCCACGGTGGCCTGCAGGCGCTGCGCACGGGTGGCGAAGCCCGCGCGTTCCAGCTTCTCGGCGTCGGACAGGTGACGGTTGAGGCCATCGCGCACATCGCGGCGCACGTCCACCGCTTGCTCGGCCAGGCGCTGGCCGAAATAAGCCTGGGCCAGCTGCACGGTCAGCGACTGGCGTTGCGCTTCGCGCTCGGCGGCGGCCTGTTCGTGGGCAGCGCTGGCGGCACGCTGCGCGGCCGGGATTACACCACCGGTGTACAGCGGCAGCACCGCAGTCACCACCGGACGGGTGCGCCAGTCGCGTTCGGTGAACGACAGCGGCGAGTCGATGCCGTAGGCCTCGGCCACCGGCGCCAGCGAGCCCAGCGGCAGGGTAAGGGTCTTCTGGAACTGCAGGCGGCGCACTTCGCCGGTGATCTCCGGCAAGCGCAGCAGACGCGTCGCCTCCTGCAGGTCCTGTTTGTTGCGTACCGCTGCATCGGACGCGGCCAGCGCATCGGAGACCTGCTCCAGCCGTTGCCGCGCCTGTTCCCAGTCCAATGCCGGTGCATCGGCGGTGTTGTCCTGCGCCGGCGCAGCCAGCGGCAGGCAGGCCAGCAGGGCCAGCGCCAGGGCGGCCTTCGCGCGCTGCGTCCTTGTACGTCGGCCGATCACGCCCATGCCGTCCCAATGGTGAAGAAGTGCGCAAACGGTAGTGCGCAAGGCGTGAAGCCCGGGTCTGCGGTCATCGTGTGGTCCTCAACGAAGGGTGCCGCTGGCGGCGCTGCACAGCGCCAGGGTGATGTGCTGCAGCGTGCTTGAACGCACGGCGGCATGCTGCCAGTACAACGGCACATCGAGCCAGCGGCGGGGTTCCAGTACCACCACGCGGCCGCCGTGCACGGCAGGTGCGACCAGCGTTTCCGGGGCCATGCCCCAGCCGAGTCCGCATGCCGCGGCTTCGACGAAACCGGTGGAGGAGGGTAGGTAGTGTAGCGGTGGCTGCAGCCGCGCGCGGGTCAGTCGCCGCACGAAGCGCCACTGCAGTTCATCCTTGCGGTTGAACACCAGCATCGGTGCGCGTGCCAGCGCCGCCGCCTGCATGCCCTCGCCGAAATACTGGCGTGCGAACCCCGGCGAGGCGATGGCGAGGTAGCGCATGGCACCGAGCGGGTGCACGTTGCAGCCCTTCACCGGTTGGCTTTCGGCGGTGACCGCGCCGAGCACGCTGCCATCGCGCAGCAGGTCCAGGGTGTGGTCCTGGTCGTCCATGCGCAGGTCGAACAGGTAACCATGACGTTGGTGCAGGTTGGCGATGGCCGGCACGAACCAGGTATCGAGCGAATCGTCATTGACCGCCAGCGGAATCGGCGTGCGCGTGGTGTCGTTGCCGCGCTCGGGCAGCAGCTCGGCCAGCGCCTCGGCCTCCAGCGCCTGCATTGGCCGTACCCGGCGCAGCAGCACCTCGCCAGCGGCCGTCGGGCGACAGGGCGCCTGGCGCACCAGCAGCACCTGGCCCAGCCGGTCCTCCAGTGCCTTGATCCGTTGCGACAGGGCCGAGGGGCTGATCGACAGGCGGCGTGCAGCGGCCTCGAAACTGCCTTCCTCCAGCACCGCGGCGAATGCGGCCAGTTGCGGATGTACCAGGTCCATGCGCGAGCCTCTTCAGTTTTTCTGCACAGGATAAAGAAAAACAGATTGTCTTAACCGGCCATTGGCCGCACCCTGCGCGTCCCTTCGTTGCCGGGTCTGTCCCGATGTGGATCGCCGCTACCGCCGCCGGACTGTTCGCAGGGGCCGGCCTGATCATCGCCATCGGCGCGCAGAATGCCTTCGTGCTGCGCCAGGGGCTGCAACGCCGCCATGTCGGAACGGTGGTGCTGGCCTGTGCGGGCGCGGACATCGCACTGATCCTGGCGGGCGTGGGCGGCATGGGTGCACTGGTGATGCGGTGGCCGCTGCTGCTGCAGGTGCTGCGTTTCGGCGGTGCCGCGTTCCTGCTCTGGTATGGCCTGCAGGCCGGGCTGCGCGCCTGGCGCGGTGGCAGTGCGCTGGCGGCGTCCGCGACGCAGGCGGGCAGCCGGCGCCAGGTGCTGCTGACCTGCCTGGCCTTCACCCTGCTCAATCCACACGTCTACCTGGATACCGTGGTGCTGCTGGGCAGCCTGTCCACGCGCTACCCGGGCGAGCTGCGCTGGGCGTTCGCTGCCGGTGCCTGCGTGGCCAGCGTGATCTGGTTCTGTGCGCTGGGCTATGGCGCGCGGCTGCTGCAACCGATGTTCCGCAATCCCACCGCCTGGAGGGTGCTGGACGCGGGTGTGGCGATGTTCATGTTCTGCCTGGCCACGCTGCTGTTGCTGCGCCCGCTCTAGGCGGCATCATCCAGCGCGCACAACGGCGCTTCGCCGGGGCGCAGGGTCAGCACGCGCACACCCTGTGAGGTCACCGCCACGGTGTGTTCGAACTGTGCCGACAGCTTGCCGTCGCGGGTGTAGACCGGCCATTCGTCCGCTTGCTGGCGGATCGCCGGCTTGCCCTGGTTGAGCATCGGTTCGATGGTGAACACCATGCCTTCCTCCAGCGCCATACCGGTGTTGGGGTGGCCGTAGTGCAGGATCTGCGGTTCCTCGTGCATTTCCTGGCCGATGCCGTGTCCGCAGTATTCCTTCACCACGCTGTAGCCGTGGCTGCGCGCGTGGCGGGCGATGGCGTGGCCGATGTCGCCCAGGCGCGCGCCGGGGCGTACGGCGGCGATGCCTTTCCACATCGCCTGGTAGGCGGTCTGCACCAGCCGGCGCGCGGCGTAGTCGACCTCACCGACCAGGTAGGTGGTGCTGGAATCAGCGATGTAGCCGTTCTTTTCAAGGGTGATGTCGAGGTTGACGATCTGGCCGCTGCGCAGCACGTCGGTGGTGCTGGGCACCCCGTGGCAGATGACGTTGTCGATCGAGGTGTTGAGCACATACGGGAAGCCGTACTGGCCCTTGCTGGCCGGGCGCGCCTGCAGTTCGTCGACGATCATGCGCTCGACGAAATCGTTGATCTGCATCGTGCTGCGGCCTTGCAGCGGCAATTGATCGAGCGCAGCAAACACCTGCGCCAGCAGTCGGCCGGACTCGGCCATCAGCGCGATTTCGTGAGGCTGCTTGATCATCGCCATGTCAGGCCCGCCCGGGCGCCAGCGCCTGCGGCTGTACCCCGGCCGCGCGCAGTTCGCTGGCGACGATGTCCTGGAAGCTCAGCGTCGGGTTCATCTCGCACAGCATGCCGACCCGGATCCAGAAGTTGGCCTGGGCGTTGATCGAGCGGCTGGAGACGGTACAGGCACGGCGTAGCTGGTCGTGCAGGGTGTCATCAATGTTGACGATGCCCATGGGCGATCCTGATGGGGTGGATATACGAAGCGTATATGGTTCGTATATCCACCTCAAGTCCCCGCCGTTCAGCCGGCGTCGGTGGCAAAGCGCAGGCGGTTGCCGTCGGGGTCGCGCAGCAGCATCTCCCGGCTGCCCCACTCGGTGTCATGCGGGGGCTGCTCGATCGGCACGCCGGCCGCGCTGAAGGCGCGGTGCAGGGCATCGACATCCTCAACGATGAAGTACACCGCGCCGCCGACTTCGCAGTCGCCGCTGTGCTCGGTGAGGAAGATCGTCTGGCCGTCGCGGGTGAGCTGTGCGAACAGCGGGAAGCCGGGTTCGAAGCGATGTTCCCAGTCGACCACGAAGCCCAGCCCCTGCACGTAGAAGGGCAGGGTGGTGTCGGCGTGGCGCATGCGCAGCTGCGGGATGACGGTCTGGGGCATGGCGGCGGCTCCGAGGTGGGAACCCAGTGTAGTGCCGGCCGCTGGCCGGCATTCTCGTGAGCCTGGGAACCACGCGGTTGCCGGCCAGCGGCCGGCACTACCGAAGGATGGTCGGCCGGCACCCGCAGTCAGCAGGCCGTCGGCACGGCGGCCATCGCCGCCAGCAGTTCGCGGTTCACCTGCTGGTGCCGGGCCTGCCACACGGGAAGATCGTCGGCACGGATGTCGGGCTGGCCATCCAGCGATGACAACCAGCGCTTGAAGCGGCTGCGGTAATTGGCCAGCGAGACTTCGCCGGTGATGTCACTGCCGACCAGGCCGCCGGCGCGCAACGCTTCGATTACCACCAGTGCGTCTTCCAGCTGGAACCGGCCCTGGTCCCAGTTGCTGCGGGCCACATCTTCGGCAAACACATCCTTGTCGATGGACAGGTAGGTCGGTTGTGGCGATTTGGCCTGCTCGGCGGCGAACGCCGCCACCAGCGCCTCGGGGTTCTCGAAGCGGCGGAACGCCTGGCCCATGCCGAGGCGATGGCCCCAGCTCACGTCCACGTCCATGCACCAGTAGGTCAGGCGGCCGCCCATCAGCGGGCGCCAGTGGTTTTCCCAGGCATGGCCGAGGCCGATATCGCTGGAGGTGATGCCCAGCACGTGAATGTGGGAGATCTGCGGCAGCTTGCTGGCGGCGTTCACCCATGAACCGCAGTGCATGCCGAACGGAAAGCGCATGTTGTCCGGATGGTTGTCCAGCACCACCAGCTGGAACGGCGGTTGTGTGCGCATGCGCTGCAGCAGCGGCAGGCTGAGATGGTGGAAGTCGCCACTGCCGAGCATCACCGTGCCGAGCTGCGCAGGAAGCAGCGCCAGCACTTCTGCGCTGAAACGCGCCAGGGTGCTGTTGCTGCAGGCGAAGCGCAGCGGGTCGTGCCAGCGCGGCAGCGCCACGGTCTGTGCCTGCGGCAGCGGCAGCACGCCACCGTCCAGATCCAGGATCAGCGGAGAACGCAACGGCATCGCTCAACCGCCTCCATCCGGTTCGCCCTGCAGATGCGGGGCCAGCCTGCGCAATGCGGCGCGCAGCAGCGGGGAGCGTGCGTGGATTGCGTGCCGGGTGGAGGTGAAGCGGGCGCCCAGTTCGGCCTTGATCCGCGAATCGGTCCAGCCCGCTACGTAGTGGCTGAGGCCGTGCTGCAGGGCGTACTCGAGGTTGTGCATCCAGCTGACCGCGTACAGGTTGTGCTCGCGCGATTGCGGATAAGCCAGGCCGATGTACTTGTCCACCAGCTTGCCGGCGTGCACGTAGCACAGGTTCCAGCCGATCAACCGGCCCTGGTGGCGATACAGGAACATCCGCCCCTGGCCCAGGCTGTCGGCCAGCAGGTGCTGGAAGTAGGGCAGGTCGAGCTGGTCGAAATGCACCGCGCTCTGCGCGTATACGCCCAGGTACAGCGCATGCAGTTCGGCCTGCAGCTGCGGATCGGCCAGGGCCGGGTCACCGGTGGCGATGCAGTCGATCTGCAACTCATCGCGCGAGCGCAGCTTGCGCCGGATGTTCTTGCGGCGCGAGGACGACAGGCGGCCGAGATAGCCGTCGAGCGAATCGAAATCGATCGCCACCCAGGCCAGCGGCATGCCCTCCAGTTCGACGAAGCCACGCGCCAGCAGCGCCTGCAGGAAGGCGCAGCTGTGTGCATTGGCGGCGTCATCCAGCAGCGGTGAATCGATCGCCAGATCCTTGACGACCAGCAGCCGGGTATCGCCGATCGCGTGACGCGCCACGTCCTCGGCCAGTGCCTCCGGCGCGATGTGTGCCGGCAGCGGGGTGTACTCGGTGCTGGTGGCACCGACGAAGCGGGTCTTCCAGGTGATCCACGGCCGCCACAGGCGCGACAGCGGCAGGCCGAGCAGCGTGCTGCGCAGCGCGTCGTCCATCGTGGTGGTCAGGTCCAGCGGCGCACGGAAGGTTGGCAGGCCGCTGGGCAGGCGGCTCGCTTCGAAACCGAGCGGCGGGTGGGCCAGGAAACCCTCCAGCAGCGCGGCCGGTTCCAGCGCGGTGCTGGAGGCGCGTGACGTCATCTCCATCGGCACGGGAACCGGCAGCGCATCAGCCTCAGCCCTTGGCCTTGGTCAGTGCCTGATCGAGCAGGGTGATCGCCAGATCGATCTCTTCGTAGCTGATGTCCAGCGACGGCGCGAAGGTGATCACGTTCTTGTACCAGCCACCCACGTCGAGCACGAGGCCCATGCGCTTGCCGTCGTGCAGCAGGTCGCCGGCCAGGCCGATGTCGACCATGCGGTCCAGCAGTTCCTTGTTCGGGGTGTAGCCATCTTCCTGGCAGATCTCGGCGCGCAGGGCCAGGCCCAGACCGTCGACATCGCCGATTTCCTTGTGGCGCTTCTGCAGGCCACGCAGGCTATCGAGGAAGTAGGCGCCCTTTTCCGGCACGGTGCGCTCGTAATCCATTTCCTTGCCCAGCTTCAGCACTTCCAGGCCCAGGCGGGTGCCCAGCGGGTTGGAGTTGAAGGTGGAGTGGGTGGAGCCCGGCGGGAACACGGTCGGGTTGATCAGCTCTTCGCGCGCCCACAGGCCCGACAGCGGGTTCAGGCCGTTGGTCAGCGCCTTGCCGAACACCAGCACGTCCGGGGTCACGCCGAAGTGCTCGATCGACCACAGCTTGCCGGTGCGCCAGAAGCCCATCTGGATTTCATCGACCACCATCAGGATGCCGTACTTGTCCAACACGCGCTTGAGGCCGGTGAAGAAGTTGCGCGGCGGGATGACGTAGCCGCCGGTGCCCTGGATCGGCTCGACGTAGAACGCGGCGTACTCGGCCTGGCCGACCTTGGGATCCCACACGCCGTTGTATTCGCTTTCGAACAGGCGCTCGAACTGCCACACGCAGTGGTCGGAATACTCGTCCGGGGTCATGCCCTTCGGGCGACGGAACGGGTACGGGAACGGGATGAACATCGCGCGCTCGCCGAAGTGGCCGTAGCGGCGGCGGTAGCGGTAGCTGGAGGTGATCGACGACGCGCCCAGGGTACGGCCGTGGTAGCCGCCTTCGAAGGCGAACATCAGGCTCTTGCCGCCACGCGCGTTGCGCACGATCTTCAGCGAGTCTTCGATGGCCTGCGCGCCGCCGACGTTGAAATGCACGCGGCCGTCGAGGCCGAACTTGTCGTGCATGTCCACTGCAATGGTCTTGGCCAGCTGCACGCGGGTCGGGTGCAGGTACTGGCTGGCGACCTGCGGCAGGGTGTCGATCTGGTCCTTCAGTGCATCGTTCAGGCGTTGGTTGCTGTAGCCGAAGTTGCAGGCCGAGTACCACATCTGCAGGTCGAGATAGGGCACGCCCGCACCGTCGAACATGTAGCTGCCTTCGCCACGCTGGAAGATCTTGGGCGGGTCGACGTAGTGGACGGTGTCGCCGAAGGAGCTGTAGCGGGCTTCGTCGGCCAGCAGCTGCGCATCGGAGGCAGCGGCGTCGGCGTTCTTGTCAAAAATGTTCATGCAGTTCGGTTCCGTGAAGGACGTTCGAAAGGGGCAACTGGGGGAGTGCTGGGAAGGAGTGCTCAGGCGGTGGCCAGCAGCAGGGGGAGCGCGGCGGGCTGCGGGCTTGCGTCCAGGTGACGTGGCTGCAGCAGGCTGCCATCGAGCAAGCGCGGCAGCAGTGCGATTGCATCGTGGAAGGTGTCGATGGCGGCATGCTCGATGCCGGCATTCGTGCAATGGGTGATCAGGCGACGCTTGGCGAACACGAAGTCGGCATCTTCGGACACGCAGAAGTCTGAACTGCCGTCGCCGATCATCAGCACGCGCGGTGCTTCGTTGGCACGCGCCTGCGCGGCGCAGGTGCACTTGCAGGTACCGCTGCGGCAGCCTTCGGCCTGGTAGGGCGATTCCAGTTCCCAGTGGTCTTCGCACCAGCGCAGGTGGTTGGCCACCACCGGCAGCCGCGACAGGCCGTGGTTGGCGAGGATGCGGTGGATCGCATAGTCCAGGCCGTCGCTGACGATGCGCAGCGGCAGGCCCAGCTGCTCGGCGCGGGTGACGAAGGCGACGAAGCCCGGATCGATCTGCACCTGGTGCAGGTGCGCATCGAGCGTGGCCGGGTCCAGCTCCAGCAGCCGCACCTGGCCCTGCATGCATTCACGCGAGCCGATGACGCCGGCCTTCCACTGTGCCTCCAGCTCCTGCCAGCCCGGCTGGCCGTACTTTTCCAGCAGCGAGTCGATGACATCTTCGAGGCTGATGGTGCCATCGAAGTCACACAGGATGCTCCAGCGCATGGGCAGGTCCGTCGATGAGAGAAACGACCGGCTCGATGCCGGGGCAGGCTCAATGTAGGCAGGCCGCCTTTCTCGTTCCTTTCCTGTTGAAAGGCTTCATTGCACGGCAGGGAAAACGTTCAGGAAGGTGCACGGATGAATGCGTGCGGTGCTGCCGATGCAGGCAGGTGCAGGTCAGGCCCGTGCCAGCACCTGCAGGATCTGCGCGGTTTCTTCACGCGTCTGCCAGGCGCTGTTGCCGAGGGTGAGCATGCGCGCGGCGAAGTCGCGGGCATTGGGCACATCGGTGGGCGGCACGATGTCACGCAGGTAGGCGTAATCGGGCAGGGCATGGATGAACATGCGGCTGACGCCAAGCCCGCGTGTCCATAGATCCGCCAACGCGGCGTCGCGGGCACGCTGGCTGGGCAGCAGCAGCATCAGCAGCGGCCAGGTACCACCGGTTCCGGCCACGCCATCAACCACCTCCACCGCTGGCAGTTGCGCCAGCTGCACGCGCAGCTGCAAGGCACGCAGGCGCCCGGCCTGCAGGAACGCAGGCAGGCGCTGCGCGGCTCTGGCACCGATGCTCTGTCGCCAGCGGCTGACCCGGTGCTGAGGGATGTCCAGCGCGAACACATCACCGACCGCGGCTTCGACGTCACCACGGCGCAGCGCGCCGCGCAGTGGATTGCCGTACACCAGTGACAGCAGCGAAGGGCGGTAGCAGGCGGCAAGGCCCATCAGCTGCACGCTGCGCAGCAGCTCCCAGCGCAGGCTGAAACGAACGTGTTGAGCCGCATGTTCGGCCAGCGCCGCGCGCAGCTCATCATCGCGGCTGACCAGCAGGCCGCCTTCGTGCAGGCTCAGGCCCTTGCCGGCGGCCAGGCTGAAGAAGCCGATATCACCGCGCAGGCCGACACTGTGGTTGCCTACGCGTGCACCGAGCGCCTGTGCGGCATCTTCGATCACCCAGGCGCCGGCGCTGCGTGCAATCTCGCAGGCCAGCTCGACATCGGCGATGCGGCCACCGAGATGGGTGGGCAGGATCGCCAGTGTGCGCGCGTCGGCCAGCCGCTTGAGCTGGCCGGGATCGAAGTCGAAGTGGCCGGGGCGGGTATCGCACAGCTGCACGCGCAGGCCCAGGCTGTGCACCGCGATCGGCACCAGCGGGCAGGTATAGGCCGGCAGGATCACGGTGTCGCGATGCGGCGCGCGCTTGC
The DNA here is from genome assembly GCF_056172695.1 of Stenotrophomonas sp. GSD10. NCBI lineage: Bacteria > Pseudomonadati > Pseudomonadota > Gammaproteobacteria > Lysobacterales > Lysobacteraceae > Stenotrophomonas > Stenotrophomonas sp. GSD10. The sequence continues at coordinate 939,225 of NZ_JAOCMC010000002.1, forward strand.
GCAGCGTACGCAGCGCGATCAGCAGCGCATGCGTGCCGGAGCAGGTCAGTTGCAACGGCGGTGTGCCGAGCTGGTTGGCCAGGATCGTGCGCAGGTCGTCGCTACCGGGAACAAAATCGCTGGCCTGCAGCGGCAGGCCAGCGGTGGGCGGCAGTTCGCGCGCGAACAGGTTCATCGCTGCGCGCTCATGCGCTGCTCTCAACCGGGCTGTGCGGGTCGTCCGCCTCGGCGCGGCCGAGACAGACGATGCCGGCCACGATCAGTACCGCGCCAAGCAGATGGTGAAGGGTCAGCGGCTCGTTCAACAGCCACGCCGACAGCAGCAGCACGCTGATCACTTCCAGGTGCGAGGCGGCAAACGCGGGGCCGATCGGCGCGTGGCGCAGCAGGCTCATCCAGGTGAAGAACGCACCAACGTAGCCGAGGATGGCGCCATACACCCACGGCTGTGACAGCACGCGCAGCAGCCAGGCGGTGTTGGCTTCGACCGGCAACGCGGCATCGCCGGCGTATTTGAAGCACAGCTGCGCCAATGTGTCGAATGCCATCAGCAGCGGGAAGCCGATCACATACAGGCGCCTCATGAGCCGGCCCCCACCACCGCTACGCCTGCGGTGACCAGCAGCATGCCGGTCACCCGCAACGGCGTGAGCTTCTCTCGGAACAGGATGCGGCCGGCAATCATCAGCGCGACGATGTTGATCGAGCCGAGCAGCACGCCCTTGGACAGCGGCACCAGCGAGAGGAAGGCGATCCAGGCGACGAACTCGAGCACGTAACAGGCGATGCCGATCCACAGCCAGGGTCGGCTGAACATGTGTTTCCAGCGCTGCAGGCCTTCACCCTGCTGAGGATCGCTGGCGGCGGCCTTGAAAGCGAGCTGGCCACCGGTATCGAGCACCACGTTGGCCAGCCACAGCAGTGTGGCAAGTGCCCCCATCTCAGGCCACCGCCTTGAGCACGCCGCTGCGTTCACCGATCTCGCTGAAGAAGCGCGCGCTGCGACGGATCACATCGCGGCGTTCGCGGTCGATGGTGATCATGTGGTAGCTGTCTTCCAGCACCACCAGTTCCTTCGGGCCACTGACCCGCGACATCACCAGTTCGGCATTGCCCATGCTGGCCACGTCGTCCTCGCGGGCATGCATCACCAGGCACGGCGCGGTGACCTGGTGCAGGTGGCGGCGGGTCCAGTGGCTCAGCGCCCGCATCTCGGCCAGTGCATGCCAGGGATTGCCGGGCAGGCCGGCGGCGGCGCTGTCGCCGGACAGCATGGCGGCACTGACCTGCGCGCGCAGGCGCTCGTCACGCAGGCCGTACGGCGGCTCTTCCATGAACATGCGATCGCGGCCGATGTTGAAGCGCTTGAACCAGGGCAGCAGGAACGAGAAGCGGGCCACCGCGGGAATGTTCCAGCCGTCATAGCGGAAGGTGGCGCCGTACACGCCCACGCCGGAGATCCATTGCGGGCGGCGTGCGGCCAGGGCCAGCGACAGCACCGCGCCCATCGACAGGCCGCCCACGAACAACTGGTCGACCTTGCCGCGCAGGGCCGCCGCCGCATCCTCCACACCCTGGTACCACTGCTCCCAGGTGGTCGCCAACAGATCGTCCACGGTGCCGCAATGGCCGGGCAGCTGCACGCCGTGCACGGTGAAACCGGCGTTGTTCAGGCCCTTGCCGAGCATGCGCATTTCCGCCGGGGTGCCGGTCAGGCCGTGCACCAGCAGCACGCCCTGCGGGCCACCGGGGAGGAAGAAGTCGTGCGATTCGGTCACCTGGCGGCTCCGGGACGGCAGTGGGGAGGGCAGGATCGCAAGCGCGATTTTCGCCAGCCTTTCAGCACCCCGGGCCGGGTCAGGGGGCCTTCAGCAGCGGCAGCGTGATGGCCACCTTCAACCCACCGCCGGGCCGGTTGAGGAAGCTCAGGCGGCCGCCGAAGTGCTCCACCGCCTCATGGGCGATGGCCAGGCCCAGCCCGGTGCCGCTGGCGGTGGTGCCGGGGGCACGGAAGAAGCGCTCGCCCAGCCGCGGCATCACGTCGTCGGGGACGCCGGGGCCGTTGTCCTCCACGTACAGCTCGACATCATTGTCATCCAGCGCGTGCACCCCCACGGTGACGGTGGCTTCTCGACCGGCATAGCGCAGGGCGTTGTCGATCAGGTTGTCCAGCGCCTCCTGCAACATCGCGCCGTTGCCGAGCACGCGCAGCGGGTGCGGACCACCGCGATAGCCCAGATCGATGCCGTCGCGGATCGCTTCGGGCACGCGCATGCCGACCCACTGCGGCACCAGCTGGCACAGATCCAGCGCTTCCACCGTGTCCGGCACGGTCTGCGCACGGCTCAGTGCCAGCAGCTGGGTGCTGACGCGGGCCGTGCGCTGGTTGAGCCGGCGGATGTGCTGCAGCGCTTCACGCACCGTGTCCGGGTCGCCATGCGCCAATGCCTGGTCCACATGCAGGGCCATGCCGGCCAGCGGCGAGCGCAGCTGGTGGGCGGCATCGGCGATGAAACGGTTCTGCAGGGTGATCATTTCCGCCTGGCGCGCGAACAGATCGTCGATGGTGCTGATCAGCGGCTGGATTTCTTCCGGCACGTCGGCATCGGAGATCGGCGCCAGTTCGCCCCGGCGCTGCGCCAGCCGGGTCCTCAGCGGGGTCAGGATGCGCAGGCCGTAGGTCACGCCGAACCAGACCAGCGCGGCGGTGCCCAGCGCCAGCATGGTCATCAGCGGGATGATGATCATCAGGATTTCGCGTGCGCGCTGGCGGCGATCGGCCATGCTCTCGGCCACCGTTACCGCCAGCTGGTCCTGCGGGTCGTTCAGCGCCTGCGTGCAGACCGTGGCCATGCGCACCTGCTGGCCATTGAGGATGCCGTCGTACAACGCCGGGTGCACGCCGGTGCAGTCCTGGGACGGCGCATACGGGCTGAAATCAGCGTTGCCGCTGATCGTGCCTTTGCGGCTGCTGTCCACATTGAAGTAGCGGTGGCCGTCGGGGTCGTACTCGATCAGGAAGCGCGCCTGTGGTGACAGATCGCTGGTCACCGGCATGGTGCTGAGCATCTGCGCGAACGAGTGGGTGTCGTCGACCAGGTTGCGGTCGTGGATGCGGTTGGAATAGTCCAGCGCAACGTAGTAGGCCAGCACCGTATTGAAGATGAGCAGGCCCAGCATCGGCAACGCCAGGAAGGCGAGCAGGCGCCGGCGCAGGCTGGGCGGGCCGCTGATCACGGCGTATTTTCGTCCTGCGTGTCTTCCAGCATGTAGCCCAGCCCACGCACGGTGCGGATGCCCATGCCGCCGGGCTGCAGCTTGCGGCGCAGGCGGTGCAGGGCGATGTCCAGGCCGTTGTCGGTCAGGTCCTGGCCCCAGTCGCACAGCGCTTCCACCAGCTGCGCGCGCGACACGATGCGCTCGGCGCGTACCGCCAGCGCCGACAGCAGTCCAAACTCGCGCGCGGTCAGTTCCAACGACTGGTCGTCGATCCACACCCGGTGCCCGGCCAGGTCCAGGCGCAGGCGGCCGATGCGCAGGTCCGGGTTGCCGTTGCTGGTGACCCGGCGCAACTGTGCGCGCACACGCGCTTCGAATTCGTCCAGTGCGAACGGCTTGACCAGGTAATCGTCGGCGCCCAGATCGAGTACGCGCACGCGTTCGGCCAGGCCATCACGTGCGGTCACCACCAGTACGGCCAGGCCGTCGCCGCGCTGGCGCAGGCGCTGCAGCACATCGCGGCCGTCCAGCTGTGGCAGGCCCAGGTCCAGTACCAGCAGGGCGTACTGGGTTGAACCCAGCGCGGCGTCGGCATGCGCGCCGTTGTCGACGTGGTCGACTACATGGCCCTGCCGGCGCAGCGAGGCGCACAGGCCGGAGGCGATGTCCGGGTCGTCTTCAGCAATCAGTACGCGCATGCGCAGGGGCTCCTGTAACGGTCAGGCCCGCCGGCAGGGGCGGGCCTACAGGTTGCCGAGGGTAGCGGCAAACCGGGTGAAGAGGAGCGTGGCAGCGCCAGCTGGCGCGGCCGTGGTATCCAGCCGTTCAGTCCTGCAGGCCGGGCTCACCCTGTGCCAACGGGACTCGCGAGCCGTCCAGCAGGCCACGGCTGAGCGTGCCATTCTCGATGAACAGCAGTTCGCCGTTCTCGCCATTCTTGATGCTGCTGTCGATGGCGATCACGCGGTCGCCATGGAAGCTGCTGACGTGCGGCATCGAGGTGTGGCCGACCACGATGCGGGTCAGCTGCAGGCGGTCGAGCACGCTCTGTACCCCTGCGGTGTCGAGGCGGCCATCGAAGTAGCCGCGGTACCAGATCGGGCTGGTCTTGCCGTCATACAGCGGCGCGGTGGCCGGGTCGGCCTTGACCTCGGCCTTGGGCAGGCCCAGCGAGGCCTGGTAGGCCGCGTTGGTGCGCGCCGGGTCCAGTGCCAGTTCCACCGCTTCGGGCGAGATGCCGCCGTGCAGGAACAGCGTGTCGCCGATCTTCAGCAGCACCGGTCGCGTGCGCAGCCACTGGCCGATCACCGAATCGGTGCCATACAGCTGCGGGTAGCTGCGGCCGAGCAGCTGGGCGCTGCGCAGGTACTTCGGATTGACATAGCGCAGGTCGTCATACAGCACCATGGTCTCGTGGTTGCCCAGCACGAAGTGCACTGCGCCACCGGCAGCGGCCGCCTGCTGCTGCAGGCCGTACAGCAGCCAGAACGCTTCGGTGACCTGCGGGCCGCGGTCGAACACATCGCCGGCGATGACCAGGGTGTCGGTGCCCAGCGCCCAGCGGTCCTGCGCATCGATCACCTTGTTGGCGCGCAGCAGGCGCACCAGCAGGCCGTACTGCCCGTGGATATCGGACAGGGCAACGATGCGCGGTACCGCCGGCAGCACGGAGGCCGACGGTGCATTGGGTGCGGCGACATGCACGGTGTGTTCGTAGCCGCAGCGCGGCGCGATATCGGTGCCCGCCGCGTTGATCGGCAGCGCGCGCGACTCGACCTTGTCCGCGCAGATCCATTTCGCCTTCAGCTGCTGGCCGTCGCGGAACACGTACGGGCCATCGGCCTGTACATGGTCAGCGGGCGCGGCGACCTCGCGGGCCTGCGTGGCTCCAGCGGCACAGGCCAGCAGGGGCAACAGGGCGATCAACAGCGAACGGCGATAGCGCGACATCGGCGGCATCCAGAGGCGGAAAGCGCCGATGCTACCCGGCCCGGCCGTAGCACGGTGTGCGCGAACGGGCGGATCAGATATCACGCCCCTCGTCCTTGAGCTTGCGCACGCGGGTGGCCGCCGCCTGCAGAGGTTGGCCGTCGCGCCCACGCGGCTGCATGTGGGGCAGCGGACGGCGCGTGCTCGATTCGATCAGTTGCGAATGGGCCTCACCGGCAGCGAAGCGATGCCGTTCGCCCCACTGGCGCAGCGCGACCAGCAGCGGGAACAGCTCCTGGCCGGCGGCGGTGAGCACGTATTGCTGGTAGGCCGAGCCGTCGGAGGCCGGCTGCAGCTGCAGGATGCCCGCTTCGACCAGCCGGCGCAGGCGGTCGCTGAGGATGTTGCGCGCGGCGCCGAGGCTGCGCTGGAAGTCGCCGAACCGGGTGATGCCATCGAAGGCATCGCGGATCACCAGCAACGCCCAGCGGTCACCGAGCAGGTCGGCGCTACGGGCAACGGGGCAGGGGCTGTCGGCGTGCATGGCAGGTTCCGCAGAAGGTGGTTGCAGTTTAAAACCAATGCCGCTAGCCTGCATCAAGTTTCAAATTGCAACTACATGATGAGTCTCGCTCCGATACCCCGCTCCCTGCTGGTCCTGCTCGCGGTCGCCGCCGGCGCCGGCGTCGCCAACGTCTACTACGCGCAGCCGCTGCTGGACCAGCTCGCGCGCGCCTTCGCGCTGGACCGGGCGGTGGCCGGTGCGGTGGTGTCTGCCACCCAGGCCGGCAGCGTGCTGGCGCTGCTGGGCCTGCTGCCGCTGGCCGATCGTGGTGACCGGCGACGCCTGCTGCGGTTGCAGTTGGTGGCACTGGTGCTGGCGTTGTTGTGGCTTGCAACGGCAGGCACGGCGGCCTGGTTGTTGTCGGGCATGCTGCTGGCCGGCCTGCTGGGCACGGCGCTGACCCAAGGGCTGATCGCCTACACAGCCACGCTGGCACCGCCCGAGCAGCGGGGGCGCGTGGTGGGCACCGTGCAGGGTGGGGTGTTCATCGGCCTGCTGCTCGCGCGTGTGCTATCGGGGGCAGTCGCGTCTGCGCTGGGCTGGCGCGCGGTCTATCTGCTGTCGGCGATGGTGATGGTGGCCTTGGCGGTGCTGTTGTGGCAGCGCCTGCCCGCCGTGCCGGTGCCGGTGGTTCCCCGCGCTGGCGCGAACTGCTGGATTCGATGCTGGGCATGCTGCGCAACGACCGGACCCTGCGTGAGCGCGGCCCGCTGGCGCTGTTGCTGTTTGCCGGGCTCAATGTGTTCTGGGCGGCGGTACCGCTGCCGCTGTCGGCCCCGCCGTTGCACTGGTCGACCGCGGCCATCGGTGCATTGGGCCTGGCGGGCGTGGTGGGTGCGCTGCTGGCAGCACGGGTCGGGCATTGGATGGACCGCGGCTTCGCGCATCGGGTCAGCATCGGGGCGCTGGCGTTGATGCTGTTTGCCTGGTGGCCACTGCTGGGCCTACCGCGTTCGCTGGTGCTGTTGTTGCTGGGCGTGGTGGTTCTGGATCTGGGCGGACAGGCGCTGCACGTCGCCAATCAGGCCCTGCTGCTGCGTGCACCGGCGGAACAGCACGGTCGCCTGGTGGCGCTGTACATGCTGTTCTATGCGATGGGCAGCGGTGCTGGTGCGGCGGCCGGAACCTGGATGCAGGCCCGTCATGGCTGGCCGGCGGTGTGCCTGCTGGGCGCGGGCATCGCCTTGCTGGCGCTGCTGTGGTGGGCGGCAGCGCTCAAGGTATCGGCGGACGCACGAACCGGTAGAGTCGACTGTTAGTCGACTGCTCTTCCTTAGGACCCCGAAAACCCCCGCGCTGCGCGCGATAGTCGACTGACAGTCGACTCTACCTGCCACCGCGATGATTCATTTCCGCCGTTTCACCGCTGCAGTGCACGCCGCCCCGGCGCGTCCTGCAACGCGTCGCTGGCCACTACCACGCGGTTGCGGCCGCCACGCTTGGCCGCGTACATCGCGGCATCGGCGCGTGACATCAGGCGTTCGTAGTCGGGGTGTCCGTCGTGGCCGGCTACGCCGATGCTGGCGGTCAGTTCCAGCACCTGCCCGTTGGCCAGCACCACCGGCGACTGCGCGATCTGCCGCCGCAGGCTTTCGGCAATCACCTCGGCCTGTGATTCGCTGGCCGCGACCAGCACCACCACGAACTCTTCGCCGCCATAGCGGAACAGGTAGTCGCTGCCGCGCGTGAGCTGGCCGAGCAGGCCGGCCACATGCTGCAACGCGCGGTCGCCGGCGTCGTGGCCATGGCCGTCGTTGATCGCCTTGAAGTGGTCGAGGTCGAGCAGCAGCAGCGAGAACGGTGTGCGGTTGCGCGTGGCCAGCTCGATTTCCCGGCGCAGCACGGTGGGCAGGAAGCGGCGGTTGAGCAGGTTGGTCAATGCGTCGCTGCCGGCATCGAGTTCGCCGATACGCTCGAACAGCAGCGTCATCAGGGTGCGGATGCTGGCCAGGTCTTCACGGATCGACGGCAGCACTGCCAGGCGCTGCGCGGGAGCATCCATCGCCGCGTGCTGCAGGCACGTGTCGATACGCGCCATCAAGCGGCCGACCTGTTGGGTCTCGCTGCTTTCGCCGAAGCTGGGAATACCCTTGTGCGTGAACCACAGGCCGAATTCGGAGGTGGCCAGGCTGGCGCTGTCGCTACCCTGCACATGGCCGGCCAGTGCGTAGAGCAGAGCGTTTTCCCAGTCCAGCAGCAGTGCACGCTGGCGCTCGCGTTCGGTGCTGACATTCTGCACCAGCGAGAACAGCCGGTAGGCAGCATCGGCCCGGGTGGAGCGCTCGCGCGCATGGGTGTAGGCCAGGGTCATGCCTTCCATGGCGATGTCCATGATCGCGCTGAGGCAGTCGATGGCGGCGAAGGCGGTGGCGCTGTCCGGCGCATCGTCGCGCAGGCGCACGAACAGTTCGTGCTTGAGCACGCGCGCACCGCGCGTGACCAGATCGACCGGAATGCCGACCCGTGCATGCACGTCGCCGATCACCCGCTGCGCGGCCACCGTGCTGGCGATGCCGTCGGCATCGGTGGTCAGCAACTGCACCAGCCAGCGCTGCATGGCCGGCTGCAGGCGCTGCTTGACCTGTTCGTGGGACAGGAAACGGCGCGCGCGGCCATCCTGCAGCAGCACCTCATAGAAGCGCTGGGCCAGCGCCGGTGGTGCATCGGCGGCGGCATCGCGCAGCAGCGCGGTGGCGGCCGGCCCGGCCTGCTGCAGGCAGTGCTGCCACGCCTCGGCCAGCGGCTGGCTGGCGTCGTCCAGTTGGGGTGTTTCCACGTCGATCTCTGACTGCGTACGGCAAACCACGGATATCGGCCGCGGTGGCGCGCGATTGATGGCGATGAGCCGGCCAGTTTAAGCGCGATGCAGGGATGCCCGGTGCGCAAAGCACAGCGCGGCGGCTGCTGCAATGAGTGAACGCATTTGAGAAGCACTCGCATTAGTGGGAGAATGCGCACAGCGAACCTTGCCGCAGAGGCCTGCGGCAAGGTTCCGCCTCCCCCTCGTCGTTGCCTCAAGCCCTTCGCCAGAGGCCCCGTTGCCCTGCCAGAAGGTCCAGTCCATGTCTCCTGCCGTTGTCCTTTCGCCGCGCCCGCTGGCGCTCGCCGTTGCTGCGCTGCTGGCCGGCAGCGCCCTGTCCGCCCGCGCCGAGACCGATGCCACCGATATCGATACGGTGCATGTCACCGCCTCGCAGATCGCACGTCAGGCGCTGGGTACCTCAACCATCACCGCCGAGGACATTGCCAAGCGCCCGCCGGCCAACGACATCGCCGAGCTGCTGCGCACCATGCCCGGCGTCAACCTGACCGGCAACAGCGCTTCCGGCCAGTACGGCAACAACCGCCAGATCGACCTGCGTGGCATGGGCCCGGAAAATACCCTGATCCTGGTTGACGGCAAGCGCGTTGGCGCCCGCGATGCAGTACGCATGGGCCGCAGCGGCGAGCGCAACACGCGCGGCGACACCAACTGGGTGCCGGCAGAGATGATCGAGCGCATCGAAGTGCTGCGTGGCCCTGCGGCGGCGCGCTACGGCTCCGGTGCCTCGGGCGGCGTGGTCAACATCATCACCAAGCGCCCGACCGGCGACCTGACCGGTGCGGTCGACCTGTACGGCCTGGTGCCCGAGCACAGCGCTGAAGGCGGCAGCGAGCGCGTCGGCCTGCAGCTGAGTGGCCCGATGACCGATACGCTGTCGTTCCGCCTGTACGGCAACCTCAACAAGACCGACGCCGACTCGCTGGACCTCAACCGCCAGTACGCCACCAACCCGAACGCAGTGCCGCCGGCCGGCCGCGAGGGCGTCAAGAACCGTGACGTCAACGCGCTGCTGCGCTGGGACGTGACCGCCAACCAGGTGGTCGAGTTCGAGGCCGGTACAAGTCGCCAGGGCAACATCTACGCCGGCGACCGCGCGGTCAGCACCACCGGTACCTCCACCGGGGTTGATCTGGCGGCGCTGGCCGAGGGCGAGGCCGAGACTAACCGCATGTACCGCAACACCGGCGCGATCACCCACCGCGGCCGCTGGGGCGATGTCACCTCGCGGGTGACCGCTGCGGTGGAAGCGGTGAACAATTCGCGCATCAACGAAGGCCTGGCCGGTGGCCCGGAAGGCAGCTTCAACGGCAGCGACTGGTCGACCTCACGCCTGCGCAACTACCAGCTCGATGGCGAAGTGAGCTTCCCGACCACGCTGGGCGGCGCCGAGAACGTCTGGACGCTGGGCTTTGAATACCTCGACAGTCGTTTGACCGACCCGTACTCGATGAGCCAGTCCAGCAGCAGCGGTGGTGGCTTCCCGGGCTGTCGGCCGATCGCGCGCGCGGCAAGGCCGATGCGCAGACCACTGCGGTGTTCGTGGAAGACAACATCTACATTGGCGAGCGCTGGATCGTTACCCCGGGCCTGCGCTTCGACCACCACAGCCAGTTCGGCAACAACACCAGCCCCAGCCTCAATGCGCAGTTCCGCATCAACGGCGACTGGGTGGTGAAGGGTGGCATCGCGCGTGCGTTCAAGGCACCGAACCTGTACCAGTCCAATCCGGACTACCTGTACTACACCCGCGGCAACGGCTGCCCGAATGCACTGCCGAGCCTGGGTGCCGGCTGCTACATGCGCGGCAATGCCGACCTGAAGGCGGAAACCAGCCTGAACAAGGAGCTGGGCATCGAGTGGGCACCGCAGAGCGGCTGGCAGGCGTCGTTGACCTACTTCCACAACGACTACAAGGACAAGATCCAGGCCGGCTACGACCAGATCGGCCTGACCGCCGATGGCCGCGGCCGCATCTTCCGCTGGGAGAACGCGCCGAAGGCGATCGTGCAGGGGCTGGAAGGCAACCTGGTGATTCCGCTGCTGGGCGAGCAGGGCAGCCGCCTGAAGTGGAGCAACAACTTCACCTACATGGTCGAGAACGAGAACAAGACCACGCGCCAGCCGTTGTCGGTGATCCCGAAGTACACGATCAACACCATGCTGGACTGGCAGGCCACCGACAAGTTGTCGCTGCTGCTGACCGGCACGTTCTATGGCAAGCAGGAACCGGCCACCACCAACATCAACAACGACCCGCGCTGCACCGGTACGTGCGATCCGTCGGTGGCCCTGCAGGACCGTGGCGCCTACAACATCTGGGGCGTGAGCGCGCGCTACAAGGTGACCGAAACGGTCAGCTTCGGCTTCGGCGTGAACAACCTGGCCGACAAGCGCCTGTACCGTGAGGCCAACAGCAGCGATGCCGGTGCGGCGACCTACAACGAACCGGGCCGCGCGTACTGGGCCAGCCTGCGCTTCGGGTTCTGAGCGCACGCAGGCCGGTTTCAGCTGCGCCCGCCAGACGTGGCCTGGCGCTACCCCGGTAGCGCCGGGCCCTGCCCGGCGGGCTCGGCAGGTTGCCGGTTCTGCAATGTTATAAACACCGTGATAGTTTCCCCACGGCCGCCAGCGTAGCCTGCCTCCATCGCAAAGGAGCTGTTGCCATGGGCCACGACCACGATCACCTGCCATCCCAGATCCGCCACGAGAAACCCCTGTGGTGGGCGCTTGGCCTGACCTCCACCTTCCTCGTCGTCGAAGTGGTGGGTGCGTTCTGGACCAACAGCCTGGCGCTGCTGTCCGACGCGGCGCACATGGCCACCGACGCGCTGGCCTTGATGATCGCGCTGGTGGCGGTGCGGCTGAGCCGGCGCCCGCCGGATGCACGACGTACCTATGGCTATGCACGCCTGGAAGCACTGGGCGCGATGATCAACGGCGCGATGCTGTTCGTGGTCGCCGCCTACATCCTGTGGGAAGCGGTTGGACGTTTCCGCCAACCGCAGGAGATCGCCTCCACCGGCATGCTGGTCATTGCCGCCGCCGGCCTGGTCATCAATCTGATCTCGATGCGCCTGCTGCAGGCCGGCAGTGGCGAGAGCCTCAACGTGAAGGGCGCGTATCTGGAAGTGTGGGCCGACATGCTGGGCTCGGTGGCGGTGATCGCCGGCGCCATCCTGATCCAGCTGACCGGCTGGAAGCCGATCGACCCGATCCTGGCGGTGCTGATCGGCCTATGGGTGCTGCCGCGGACCTACGTGCTGATGCGCGAAGCGATCAACGTGTTGCTGGAAGGCGTGCCCAAGGGCATGGACGTGGCCAAGGTGCGCGACAGCCTGTCCGGCCATGCGGCGGTGATGGACGTGCATGACCTGCACGTGTGGGCGCTGGCCTCCAGCACGCCGGCGCTGACCGCGCACATCGTGATGCGTGACGGCACCGATGCCGATGCGCTGCGCCGTGAGCTGGGCGGACGCCTGCATGATGATTTCGGCATCGAGCACGTGACGTTGCAGATCGAGGCCGACCATTGTGGCGAAGCCTGCGGTGAGCCGGCGCCGGTGAGGGGCGGCGAGCATGAGGGCCATGAAGATCATGATCATGGCGAAGACGCACAAGGGCATCGCGGTCACGTGCATCGTTGAAGGGGAAGTGCGGGCCCGCGAATCGAGTGAAGCCGGCTGGGTGAAACTGGTCGGGCAAAACCGCTTGGACGAAACCGACCGGACGAAACCGACTGGACGAAACTGCTTGGGCGAAATCGATCGGGCGAAACCGCTTGGTAGAGTCGACTGTTAGTCGACTGCTCTCCCGCGAGGCTGCGACAAAGCCCGCTGCGCGCGAGAGTCGACTGACAGTCGACTCTACCCAATCGTCCCGACGCGACCGCGTAGGTGGCATCCGTCCAGTGCAGCGAAGGTCAATCGTCCCGACGCGACCGCGCAGGCGGCATCCGTCCAGAACAGCGAAGGTCATTCGTCGCGTCGGGAAGCCAGCCGATCCGCCAGCCGGGTCGGCTCCGGCAGGCGATAGCCACGCAACGTGCGCCGTACCCAGTCCAGCGCGGTATCGGCACTGACCCGATGGCCGCCGGCCACGAACAGCGGCTTGCAGCGCACCTTGCTGCGCAGCACCCAGCCCAGTTGTTCATCGCCGTCCAGCAGCGGTGCATGCGCGCCGGCCTCGGTGCCCGGCTCGACGAAGCGCCCCACCAGTTTCGACTTGGCCACGCCGATGCTGGGCAGGTCGGTGACCACGCCCAGGTGCGCGGCCACGCCCAACCGGCGCGGATGGCTGATGCCGTGGCCATCGACGAACACCAGGTCCGGCACGCGCGGCAGCAGTGCCAGCGCGGCCAGCAGTGCCGGCAGTTCGCGGAAGCTGAGCAGGCCGGGGATATACGGCATCACCGTGGGAATGCGCGCGATTTCCTGCGCCACTGGCTGCAGCGAATTCGCATCCAGCAGCACCGCTGCAGCACGGGTGGTGGCACCGTTGTCCTCGAAGCCGACATCCAGCCCGGCCAGCCAGCGCACGGTGCGGGGCAGGCGGTCCTGGCGCTCCACGCGGGCGGCCAGTTGCAGCTGCTGCGCGCGGGCAACGGCGACGCTGCCTTCCCAGCGCCCGGGGTCGATCACCGTATTCATTGGCCGCAGCATCGCATGCGCGGCGCCACGGCCCGGTGAGCGGCGGCCGGGGCTACAATGGCGGCCTGTCTTTCCTCGCGTTGGAGACCCTGCAGTGACCCGTAAACTCGTACTGTTGCGCCACGGCCAGAGCCAGTGGAACCTGGACAACCGCTTCACCGGCTGGGTTGATGTCGATCTGACCGACCAGGGCCGCAGCGAGGCCGCCAACGCCGGTCGCCTGATGCGCGAGGAAGGCCTGCAGTTCGACGTCGCCCATACCTCGGTGCTCAAGCGCGCCATCCACACCCTGCAGGGTGCGCTGGCCGAGCTGGAGCAGGACTGGCTGCCGGTGAACAAGTCCTGGCGCCTCAACGAGCGCCACTACGGCGGCCTGCAGGGCCTGGACAAGGCCGAGACCGCCGCCAAGCATGGCGAGGAGCAGGTCAAGGTGTGGCGCCGTTCGTACGACATTCCGCCGCCGCCGATGGAGCTGGAAGATCCGGGCCACCCGATCCATGATCGCCGCTACGCCGGTCTGGACCGCAACGCACTGCCGGGCACCGAATCGCTGGCCACCACCCTGGACCGCGTGCTGCCGTACTGGCACGACGCCATCGCGCCGCAGTTGAAGGACGGCAAGACCGTGCTGGTCACCGCCCACGGCAACTCGCTGCGCGCGCTGTACAAGTACCTCAACAACGTCTCGCGCGAGGAAATCCTCGATCTGAACATTCCGACCGGCATCCCGCTGCTGTTCGAACTGAACGACGACCTGACCGTGCAGTCGTTCCGCTACCTGGGTGACCCGGAAGCGGCGCGCAAGGCCGCCGAAGCCGTGGCCAACCAGGGCAAGGCGAAGTAAGAGCAAGGCCGGCGCAAGCCGGCCTTCTCTTTGTAGAGTCGAGCCCACGCTCGACTGCTCTCCGTTCCAGGTTCATGACCCCTGCGGCAACAGGCCAACAGCAGTCGAGCATGGCTCGACTCTACAAGAGGCTCGCCCCTGTGACCTTTGGCCGGTCCCCACGCTGGGCTTCCCCAGCTACCCTGTGAAATTACCCGCAGGAGAGCCTCATGAACGTCCGCAACCTGGTCCCGTTGGGCCTGACGATCGCCATCGCCGCCTCGCTGGCCGCCTGTGGCAAGAATGAAACCGCGCCGGCCGCCAGCGCCGATGCCAAGCCGGCCTTCGACCTGTCGCAGATCAAGACCCCGCTGATCTCGCTCAACAGCGCCGACCTGGACCCGTCGATCTCGGCCTGTACCGACCTCAATGGCTTCGTCAACAGCAAGTGGCTCAAGGCCAACCCGGTGCCGGGCGACCAAACCACCTGGGGCAGCTTCGAGATCCTGCGCGAGCGCTCGCTGGAAGTGCAGCACACTCTGGTGCAGCAGGCCGCGGCCAGCCAGGCCAAGACCGGCTCGGTGGAAGCCAAGATCGGTGACATCTGGAAGACCGGCAACGACGAGGCCAAGATCGAAGCCGCCGGCCTGGCGCCGCTGCAGCCGCAGCTGGACAAGATCACCGCGCTGAACGATACCGCCGCCATCACCCAGTACCTGCGCGACAGCCAGGCCGAGGGCAAGGGCGTGCTGTTCTCGCTGTTCGCCAATGCCGACTACAAGGATTCGGCCAACGTCATCGCCTATGTTGGCCAGGGCGGCCTCGGCCTGCCGGAGAAGGGCTATTACTTCGACGATGCGCAGGCCAAGATCCGCGACGCCTACGTGGCCTACATCGCACAGGTGCTGACCCTGTCCGGCGTGGACGCGGCACAGGCCGCCGAGCAGGCCAAGGCCGTGATGGCGTTCGAAACCCGCCTGGCCAAGGCCTCGATGTCGCGCATCGAAATGCGTGACCCGGCCAAGCGCTACAACCCGCTCAGCGCCGCCGACGCCGACAAGCTGACCCCGAACTTCAGCTGGACCGCGCTGTTCGACACCCTCAAGGTGCCGGCCGCACAGAAGTTCTCGCTGGCGCAGCCGGGCTTCTTCGGTGAAATGGACAAGATGCTGGCCGATGTGCCGGCCAGCACCTGGCAGGCCTACCTGCGTTTCCACACCATCGACGACGCTTCTCCGTACCTGAGCAGCCAGTTCGAGAAGGCCAACTTCGATTTCTACGGCACCACCCTGCGTGGCCAGAAGGAAATGCAGCCGCGCTGGAAGCGCGTGCTGGAGTCGGTCAACGGCGGCATGGGTGAAGCCCTGGGCCAGCTGTATGTCGACGCCGTGTTCCCGGCCGAATCCAAGGTGGCCATGCAGCATCTGGTGGAGAACCTGTCGCAGGCGCTGAAGGCGCGCCTGGAGCAGCTGCCGTGGATGGGTGAAGAGACGAAGAAGAAGGCTCTGGAAAAGTGGGCCAGTTTCACCCCGAAGATCGGTTACCCGGACAAGTGGCGTGACTGGGCGGGCCTGCAGACCAACGGTGACAGCTACCTGGGCAACATGCAGGCCGCGCGTGCGTTCAACTACCGCTACATGCTGGACAAGATCGGCAAGCCGGTGGACAAGACCGAGTGGGGCATGACCCCGCAGACCGTCAACGCCTACTACAACGCCACCAAGAACGAGATCGTGTTCCCGGCGGCGATCCTGCAGGCACCGTTCTTCGACGCCAAGGCCGACCCGGCGCTGAACTACGGCGGCATCGGTGCGGTCATCGGCCACGAGATGATGCACGGCTATGACGATTCGGGCAGCCAGTTCGCCGCCAACGGCAACTTCGACAACTGGTGGACCGACGCCGACCGCAAGGCCTTCACCGAGCGCACCGACCAGCTGGTGGCGCAGTTCGACGGCTACGAGTCAGTGCCGGGCGTGTTCGTGAAGGGCAAACTGACCCTGGGCGAGAACATCGGCGACCTGGGCGGCCTGACCGTGGCGTACGACGCGCTGCAGATGGCGCTGAAGGAAGACCCCAAGGCCAACGTGGACGTCGATGGCCACAGCCAGGACCAGCGCTTCTTCATGAACTGGGCCACCGTGTGGCGCCGCAACTTCACCGACGGTGAGCTGCGCGTGCGTCTGAACACCGATCCGCACGCCCCGGCCAACTTCCGTGCCAATGGTGCGCCGTCGAACATGCCGTCGTTCGCCGCAGCGTTCCAGTGCAAGGCCGGCGATGCGATGGTGCGTGCCGACGACAAGCGTGTAGTGATCTGGTAATCGATCGCAGCTGATGCGTGATGCAAGAGGCCCGGCGCAAGCCGGGCCTTTTGTCTGCCGGCACGATGCCACCGGATCGGTAGAGTCGACTGTTAGTCGACTATCGCGCGCAGCGCGGGATGTTCGCGATTTGGCCGAAGAGCAGTCGACCAGCAGAGTCGACGGAACCTGCTCGGTAGAGTCGACCGTTGGTCGACTATCGCGCGCAGCGCGGGGTTTTCGCGGTCTGGCCGAAGAGCAGTCGACCAACGGTCGACTCTACAAATGCGTCGGTGGGATGTTCGTGATCTGACCGAAGAGCAGTCGACCAACGGTCGACTCTACAAGTGCGTCACCCGGCGCATCGGTTCATGCCCTGCGGCCGGCGATCATGCCAGCGCCGGTTCCTGCGCCAGCATCCGATGGAATCGCTGCAGCACATACGGATCCACCAGCCCGCCGGACTGTGCATCGATGATGCCCAGCGCGGTCTCGCGCGCCATCGCCGCACGGTAAGGACGCACGCTGGTCATCGCATCGTAGGCATCGGCGATGGTGACGATGCGCGCGCCCAGGGAATGGATTCACCGCGCAGCCCATCGGGATAGCCACTGCCATCGAACGCCTCGTGATGGGCGCGGATCAGCTGCGCGACTGGCGCGGCATCGCTGCGGCCGGTAGCCAGGAAGATGTGTTCGCCACGCACCGGATGTTCACGCATGATCGCGCGCTCTTCGTCGGTGTGCCGGCGAGGAGCCAGCAGCACCTCGTCGGGAATGCCGATCTTGCCGATGTCGTGGAAGCGCGCAGCCAGGCCGATCTGTTCGCATGCGTCGCTGTCGAGATCGCAGTGCGTGGCCAGGCGCTGCGCGAGCAGGCCAACGCGGTCGCAGTGGTGGCGGGTGTAGGCGTCGCGCATCTGCAGCGACATCGAGAGGGCATCGATCAGGCAGGCCTGCGCGTGCAGCAGGTCGGGGGCGGGTACGGCGTCAGGAAACATGGTCATCCGCCCGCACCGGGTGAGGACCGGCGCGGGGTGTTCAGGGGTGATCAACCCGGGGCGAGGGTGGTCAGAAGGGCGCGGGCCGCGTTGAAGCGGTCTTCCGGCAACGGCAGCGGGTGCTTGATGCGCAGCTTGTCGGGCCCTTCCATGGCGTACAGGTTCGGTTGCTTCTGGATCAGCTGGATCACCGCCATCGGGTCGATGTTCGGCTTGGACTCGAACACGATGCGGCCACCGCTCTCGCCCAGATCCAGCTTGCGGATGCCCAGCGTGTTGGCTTTCAGCTTCAGCTCGGCGATGGCGAACAGGTGCTTGGCCGCATCCGGCAGCAGGCCGAAGCGGTCGATCATCTCCACCTGCAGCTCGCGCAGCGCATCGCTGTCACGCGCGCTGGAAATGCGCTTGTACAGGGTCAGGCGGGTGTGCACGTCCGGCAGGTAGTCTTCCGGAATCAGCGCCGGCACATGCAGTTCGACCTCGGCACCGCGCACTTCCTCGCCGGCATCCAGGTCGGGCAGCTTGCCCTGCTTGATGCTGCGCACCGCGCGCTCCAGCAGCTCGGTGTACAGGCTGAAGCCGACCTCGGCCATCTGTCCGCTCTGGTCCTCGCCGAGCAGTTCACCGGCACCGCGGATCTCCAGATCGTGCGTGGCCAGGGTGAAGCCGGCACCCAGTTCGTCCATCGAGGCAATCGCGTCCAGGCGCTTTTCGGCATCCGGCGTGATCGAGCGACGGTCGGGGGCGACCAGGTAGGCATAAGCACGATGGTGCGAACGGCCGACGCGGCCACGCAGCTGGTGCAGCTGGGCCAGGCCGAAGCGGTCGGCGCGGTTGATGATGATGGTGTTGGCGTTGGGAATGTCGATGCCCGACTCGATGATCGTGGTCGACAGCAGCACGTTGAAGCGCTGCTTCTGGAAATCCAGCATCACCTTTTCCAGCTCGCGCTCCGGCATCTGCCCGTGGGCGATGCCGATGCGCGCTTCCGGCACCAGCTCGGACAGCTCGCGCTGCATGCGGCCGATGCTTTCCACGTCGTTGTGCAGGAAGTACAGCTGGCCACCGCGTGACAGCTCACGCTGGAAGGCTTCGCGCAGCAGCGCGTTGTCCCACTGGGTGATGAAGGTCTGCACCGCCAGCCGGTTCGGCGGCGGGGTGGCGATGATCGACAGGTCGCGCAGCCCGGCCATGGCCATATTCAGCGTGCGCGGAATCGGCGTGGCGGTCAGGGTCAGCAGATGCACGTTGGCACGCAACGCCTTCAGCGCCTCCTTCTGGCGCACGCCGAAACGCTGCTCCTCGTCGACGATGACCATGCCCAGATCCTTGAACTTCACGTCCGGCTGCAGCAGTCGATGAGTACCGACGATGACGTCGATGGTACCGGCGGCGACCTTCTCCAGCTCGGCCTTGATCTCCTTGCTGGTCTTGAAGCGCGACAGCACCTCGACCTTCATCGGATAGTCGGCGAAGCGGTCGCGGAAGTTGCGGAAATGCTGCTCGGCCAGCAGCGTGGTCGGCACCAGCACGGCCACCTGCTTGCCGGCACTGGCAGCGGCGAAAGCAGCGCGCACGGCCACTTCGGTCTTGCCGAAGCCGACGTCGCCGCAGACCACGCGGTCCATCGGCTGGCTGCTGGCCAGGTCGCGCAGGGTGGCATCGATCGCGGCCAGCTGGTCGGGGGTTTCCTCGAACGGGAAACCGGCCGCGAATGGCTCGTACATCGCGCGGTCGACCTGCAGCGCCAGGCCGGCACGCGCCTGGCGGCGGGCCTGGATCTCCAGCAGTTCGGCCGCCACATCGCGCACTTTCTCGGCGGCCTTGCGCTTGGCCTTGCTCCACTGTTCGCCGCCGAGCGAATGCAGCGGCGCGGTTTCCGCCGAGGCGCCGGAGTAGCGGCTGATCAGGTGCAGCTGGGCCACCGGCACATACAGGCGGTCGCCCTTGGCGTACTCGATTTCCAGGAACTCGCCGGGCATGCCGCCAACGTCCATCGCGATCAGGCCACGGTAGCGGCCGACGCCATGGTCCTCGTGCACGATCGGCGCGCCCTCGCTCAGTTCACCCAGATCGCGAATGATCGCTTCCGGCTCGCGGCCGGCACGGCGCGTGCGGCGGGTGCTGCCGGCGCGCTCGGGGAACAGCTGGCGCTCGGTGAGTACCGCGATGCGCGGATCGTCCAGTGCGAAGCCATCCTCCAGCGGTGCCACCGCGATCGCAAAGCGCGCGTCGCTGGCGAGGAAGCCGGGCAGGTCGGCCACCACCGGTGGCTTCAGTTCGGCGGCCTGCAGCACTTCCAGCAGGGCCTCGCGGCGCCCCGGCGAATCGGCGGCGATCAGCACCCGGCCGGGGTAATGGCCAAGGAACGACTTCAGCGCATCGCCGGCGGGTGCCTCGCGGGCGGCGACCGGCAGCGGTGGCAACGGCTGATCGCCCAGCGCGTGGGCATCGCCGATGCGCGCATGGTCGGCGAACCAGACCTCGATGCGCGGGGCATCGTTGAGCCGTTCACGCAGCAGTTCCGGTGACAGGTACAGCGCAGACGGCGGCAGCAGCGGCCGCTCCACATCGTGGCGGCGCTGTTCGTAGCGCTCGCCGGTCTGCGCCCAGAATGTTTCGGCGGCTTCGCCGGCACCGGCGCACACCACCGGCAGGCTGCCCTCGGGCAGGTAGTCGAACAGGGTTGCGGTGCGTTCGAAGAACAGCGGCAGGTAGTACTCCACGCCGGCCGGGGCCAGCCCGGACTTCAGATCCTGGTACAGCGCACTGCGCCGGGTATCCACGTCGAAGCGCTCGCGCAGCGTGGCCAGCACACGGGCGATGCTGGCCTCGTCCATCGGCACTTCGCGGCCCGGCAGCATGTGCACCGCTTCGACCTTGTCCAGCGAGCGCTGGCTTTCCGGGTCGAAGGCGCGGATCGAGTCGATGTCCTCGTCCAGCAGTTCCACCCGCAGCGGTGCGTCGGCACCCATCGGGAACACATCGAGCAGACCGCCGCGCACGGCGAAGTCGCCCGGGTCCATCACCTGCGGCACGTTGCGGTAGCCGGCGCTTTCCAGGCGGCGCTTCTCGGCCTCCAGGTCCAGGCGCTGGCCAACCTTCAGGTCGAAGCTGCCACCGATCACGTAACTGCGCGGGGCTAGCTGCTGCAGCAGGGTCTGCACTGGCACGATCACCAGACCGCGCTTCAGCGCGGGCAGGCGGTGCAGGGCCGCCAGACGCTGCGAAATGATGTCCGGATGCGGGCTGAAGCGGTCGTAGGGCAGGGTTTCCCAGTCCGGGAAAGCCACTACCGGCAGGGCCGGGTCGCCACCGAGCAAGGTATGCAGGTCGGCTTCGAGCTGGTTGGCGCCGTGGTTGTCACGGGCGATCACCAGCAGCGGGGCGTCTTGGGCGCGCGCGGCCTGGGCCAGATACCAGGCCAGCGCAGTTGGCGAGGCCGGGGCGCGCCACCAGGCGCGGAGCTGGCCGGCACGCGGCAGCGGCGGGGCGGGGTATGAAGTACGCGACATTGACCGCAGATTTTAGCAGAAGCCCGATCAAACCCCGTCGGGTAGTGCCGGCCGCTGGCCGGCAGCCTCATGCACCGTTGGGCTATCGTCATGCCGGCCAGCGGCCGGCACTACCGGAATATGTTGCCGGCCAGCGGCCGCCGCGACCGTAGAGTCGAGCTTGCTCGACTACCCGGCGCTACCGTCAGTTGTCCAGCTCCAGCACCATCCGCACCAGGCCCTCGGCCCCGGTCGGGTGCGGTACCGGCTTGAAGCCCAGCGAGGCGGCCAGCTGCTTCATCGGCTCGTTCTCGGCGGCAACGTCGCCGTACAGGCGGTCCAGATACTTGCCGCGGGCCCACTTCACCAGCTTGCGCATCAGCTGCCGGCCCAGGCCCTGGCCGATCAGGAAGCGGC
Organism: Stenotrophomonas sp. GSD10; assembly: GCF_056172695.1. Taxonomy (NCBI): domain Bacteria; kingdom Pseudomonadati; phylum Pseudomonadota; class Gammaproteobacteria; order Lysobacterales; family Lysobacteraceae; genus Stenotrophomonas; species Stenotrophomonas sp. GSD10. The sequence continues at coordinate 960,445 of NZ_JAOCMC010000002.1, forward strand.
TGATCAGGATCGCGTACTCGGCCTCACGGGTGCCGGGGATGATCGAGGCCCGGGCGACCGCGCCGACCACGGCTTCGCCAGCGGGCAGGGACTCGGCCGCGACCAGAGTGATCTCGGTCTTCGGATTCGGGTGGGTCAGGCGCTGGGTGGTTTCCGGTGACAGCTCGGTCACCGCCTGCAGGAAACGGTCACGGATTTCTTCCGGCCCGAACAGGCTGAACGCCGCTTGCAGCGGTGCGCCATCTTCCGGGCGGATGGGGCGGATCAGCAGCTCGTGGCCGCTGGGAGCCTTGAAGATCTCATGCCAGGGCGGCATGCGGTTGCGAGTGGCCATACCGGGTGATTCCTTGGTGGTCCATCGATTGTGGCATCACCGGGGCTGCATTCCGTGAACGAAAGGCTCACGGCGGTACAGCCTCGTGAAGGCCGTTATTCGGGCGCTTTGAGCCAATCCAGGCGGGTGCTGGCACCGGGTTCACCCAGGTGCTGGCGCAGCGCCGGCAGGGCCGGGCCGACCACCCGGTCGAACTGCCACGGCGGGTTGAGCAGCAGCATGCCACTGCCGTTCAGGCGCAGCGGTGAGTCGTCCGGGCGCACCAGGAACTCGATCGTCATCGCCGACTTCACCGGCAGGGCGGTGGCCTTGCGCAGGAAATGCAGGATGGTGCGGCGCTGCTTGATCGGGAACCAGACCGCGCAGGTGGCCTGCGGCCAGCGTGCCAGGGTCTCGGCCAGGGCGGCCAGGACGGCCTGGTATTCGGCGTCCTGCGCCTCGTAGGGCGGGTCGATCAGCACCAGGCCGCGGCCGATCTTGCTGCCGTTGAACTTCGGCGGCAGCAGCGAACGCAGCAGCGCGTAGCCATCGCCGGGATGCACGCCGACCCGGCTGTCATGCGCGAACAGCGCCTTCAGCGAGGCGGTTTCGGCCTCCTGCAGCTCGCACACGGCCATTCGGTCCTGTGCGCGCATCGCCTGTGCGCTCAGCAGCGGCGACCCCGGGTAGGTGGTCATCGCCCCCACGGGATTACCGGCCTGAACCGCCTTCAGGTAGCGCTCGACCACCTCCGGCAGCTTGGGCTGGGCCATCAGCCGCATGATTCCGGACTCGGCCTCCAGGGTCTTGCGGCTCTCTTCGCTGGCCAGCAGATAGCGGCCGGCACCGCCGTGGGTGTCGAGCACGAAGAACGGGCTGTCCTTGCGCTTGAAGCTGTCAATCAGGGCCAGCTGCACGATGTGCTTGAGCACATCGGCGTGGTTGCCGGCATGGAAGGCGTGGCGATAGTTCATGGGCGGCAGTGTACGGGGCGGCGGCCGCAGCGGCTATGCTGCGCGCCATGACAGCGCCCGTTGCCCATGTCCTGGTGGTCGAGGACGAAACCGCCATCGCCGAAACCGTGCTCTATGCGCTGCGCAGCGAAGGCTACGCCGCCAGCCATTGCCTGCTGGGCGGTGAGGCCCTGTTGCGGCTGCAGGCCGGGGATATCGACGTGGTGGTGCTCGACGTCGGGCTGCCCGACCTGGGCGGATTCGAGGTCTGCCGCCGGCTGCGTGCCCAACCCGGGCCGGCGGCGCAGCTGCCGGTGATCTTCCTGACCGCGCGCAACGATGAAGTGGACCGCGTGCTTGGCCTGGAGCTGGGCGCCGACGATTACATGACCAAGCCGTTCTCGCCGCGCGAGCTGGTGGCGCGGGTGCGGGCACGCCTGCGCCGTGCACTGCCCGCCCCGGCCGTGGCCAGTGCCGACACTGGCTGGCAGGAACAGGGTGCGTTCTCCATCGATCGCGAAGGCCGGCGCATCCGCTTCGATGGCCACCCACTGGATTTGACCCGCTACGAATACGCATTGCTGGAGGCGTTGCTGCAGCGCCCGGGTGCCATCCTCAGCCGTGCCCAGCTGATGGACCGGGGCTGGGACAGCAGTGCCGACAGCGCTGACCGCACCGTCGATACGCACGTAAAGACGCTGCGCGCCAAGCTGCGCGCGGCCGGGGCCAGCAGTGATCCGATCCGCACCCACCGTGGCCTCGGCTACGCGCTGGAGGTGTAGCCCATGCGCCTGGTGCTGAAGCTGTTCCTCGGCTTCTTCCTGATCACCGGCATCGCCGCGTTCTTCGTGATGCGCGTGTTCGTCAACGAAGTGAAGCCTGGTGTGCGCCAGGCGATGGAATCGACCCTGGTCGATGCCGCCAACGTGCTGGCGGAGATGGCCGCCGCCGACGTCAAGGCCGGCACCATCCGCAGCGGCAGCTTCACCCGCAACCTGGCCAAGGCACGCCAGCGCGACCTGAAAGCGATGGTCTGGCGGTTCCCGAAGCGCTCGCTGGATTACCGGGTGACCATCACCGACGCCAGGGGCATCGTCATCTATGATTCGATGGGCCGCGACCTGGGCCGTGACAACTCGCGCTGGAACGATGTCTACCGCACCCTGCGCGGCGAGTACGGCGCCCGCTCCAGCCCGGAAATACCGGGTGAGGACGGCGATACGGTGATGCACGTGGCGGCGCCGGTGTACGACCCGGCCGATGGACGCACGCTGATCGGCGTGCTCAGCCTGGCCCAGCCCAACCGCAGCATCGATCCGTTCATTGCCGCCAGCCAGCGCGCCATCATCGAGCGCGGCGCGTGGTTGATCGGGTTGTCGGCGCTGGTCGGGGTGCTGGTGACGATGTGGCTGACCACCGGCCTGGGCCAGCTCAGCCGCTATGCGCGCGCGGTCACCGCCGGCGAACCGGTGCCACCGCCACGGCGCCGCCGCGACGAGATCGGTGACCTGGGCCAGGCGCTGGAAACCATGCGCCGCAAGCTGGAAGGCAAGGCCTACGTCGAGCAGTATGTGCAGTCGTTGACGCATGAGATGAAGAGCCCGCTGGCGGCGATCCGCGGTGCCGCCGAGCTGCTGCAGGAGCCGTTGCCGGAGGCCGATCGCCTGCACTTCGCGCGCAGCATCGTCGACCAGCAGGAGCGGCTGACCGAAACCATCGACAAGCTGCTGGCGCTGGCCGAAGTGGAACAGCACGGCTGGCTGCAGACCCGCGACCCGATCGCGCTGCCGGCATTGCTGGCCGATGCGGCCGCGGCGGCGCAGGTGCGCGCGCAGGCGGCCGGCGTGCAGGTCCGCATCGGCAACGTGCCCGACCTGGCCGTGCAGGGCGATGCCTATCTGCTGCGGCAGGCATTGCACAACCTGATCGACAACGCGATTGCGTTCTCACCCGCCGGTGCAGAGGTGGCGCTGCAGGCCGACGCGGAGGGGCAGGGCGTGCGCCTGCAGGTGGCCGATCGTGGCGCCGGCATTCCCGACTATGCACGCGAAAGGGTGTTCGAGCGCTTCTATTCGCTGGCCCGCCCCGGCAGCGGCCGGCGCAGTTCCGGTCTGGGCCTGCCGTTCGTGCAGGAGGTCGCGCGCCTGCACGACGGCCGCGCCAGTGTCGATGCCCGCGACGGTGGCGGTACCGTGGCCAGTCTGTGGCTGCCACTGGGCGCGACGGGCCAGCGCCCGCGGCGCTGACTTCACACTCGCTTCAACTTCGCCACAAACCCTGCTCACGGCAGCGGTCCATCCTGCAGCCCTCTCCAACGAGGATGGACCATGAAATCCCTGAAGATGCTGCTGCGGTTCGCCATTGTCGGCGGACTGATCCTGCTGCTGCTGATTCCGCTGACGATGATCCGCGGGGTCATCAGCGAGCGCAGCCAGTACCGCGACGAAGCCTTCGCGCGGGTGGCCGACAGCCGTGCCGGTGCGCAGCAGCTGGTCGGGCCGGTGCGGGTGGTGCCGTGGGTGGAACGCCAGCAGGTTGAAGTGGTTGACGCCAAGGGCAACAAGAAGACCGAGGAGCAGGTCACCGAAGGCCATTGGCTGCAGATGCCGGCTTCGCTGGAAGTGGGGGCGAGATGCTGCCGAGCCAGCGCGAGGTCGGCTTGTTCAAGGTGCCGGTGTACAGCTGGAATGGCCAGCTGAAGGCGACCTTCGCCGCCGACGACTACCCACAGAAGGCCGGCCGTGTCTACGGTCAACCCTACGTGGCACTGGGCATCTCCGATGTGCGCGGGCTGGTGGGCACGCCCAACCTGCGTGTGGATGGCAAGCAGGTGCGTCTGCTGCCCGGCGTCGGCGCAGCCAGCGAAGTCGGCCGTGGCCTGCATGCGCCGGTGGCCGGTTTCGCCGCGAACCAGGGCGGCACCCTGGCCGGCAGTTCGGTGGAGCTGGAACTGCGGCTGGATGGCAGCCGCATGCTGTCGGTGGTGCCGGTCGGCGACGACACCCGCATCGCGTTGCGCTCGAGCTGGCCGCACCCGTCGTTCAGCGGCGCGTTCCTGCCCAACGAGCGCCGCGTCGATGCGCAGGGCTTCGATGCACGCTGGGCGGTGTCTTCGCTGGCGTCCGATGCCCAGCGCCAGCTGCGCAGCGAGGGGGCCATCGATTCGCAGGCGGTGACGGTGTCGCTGGTCGATCCGGTCGATACCTACACCCAGGCCGACCGCGCTTCCAAGTATGGCGTGCTGTTCGTGCTGCTCACCTTCGTCGGCTTCATCCTGTTCGAACTGATCAAGTCGCTGCGCATCCATCCGCTGCAGTACCTGATGGTGGGCCTGGCACTGGCGATCTTCTTCCTGCTGCTGATCAGCCTGTCCGAGCACATCGCGTTCTGGAAGGCCTACCTGGTCTCGGCTGTGGCCTGTATCGGTCTGCAGGCGGTGTACCTGGCCAACGTGCTGGGCCACTGGAAACGCGGTCTCGGCTTTGCTGCGCTGCTGACCGTGCTGTACGGCGCGCTGTATGGGTTGCTGGTGTCGGAGAACAACGCGTTGCTGATGGGTTCGCTGCTGCTGTTCGTGATCCTGGCGCTGGCGATGTGGGTGACCCGCCGGGTCGACTGGTACGCGCTCGGCGCGGAACCGAAGTAAGGAGCGTGCGATGGGCTGGCGCCAGGGATTGCGACAACGGGCACAGCAGGGCATCCCGGCCCTGCTGGAAGTGGATGCACTGCTGCAGGCACATGGTGTGCTGGCGGCCCTGCCGGGGCACGGATCGCCCCCGGCCTGGTCCGTTTCCAGCTGGCTGCGGTGACCTGCGAAGGATTGCAGGGGCAGGGCCTGGGCTGGTTGCAGGACGCGCGGCACGGACGTGGCGCGGTCGCAGGCCGGGTACCGCGTTACCGGCCATGGAAGGCCGGGGCGGCGGCGCTGGCCGAGATCGGCATGAGGGGCCTGCCGGAGGACTGGCCGGCACATGCGGCGGTGTACGGCTGCAGCAGCATCGACCGGCGGCACTGGTTGCTGCTGCTGCCGGAACGGGCGCAGTTGTGGCTGGGATGGAATGGGTGATCGCCCCATGACCGATGGGACGGTATCGCCGCGCCCGTGCTGGCTAGACTCGACGGGTTGATGAGCAGGCCGCAAGGCAGGGGTGCGATGTGTTGAAGTGGGGCATGCTGGCCGCAGCGCTGGCGATGGGTGGCAACGCAGTGGCGCAGCAGCGCGAGACGGTGGACCTGGACATGGTCAGCCGCATCCGCCAGGAGGCCTTCCATCGTTCGCAGGTGATGGACACCTTCAGCTACCTCACCGAACGGATCGGGCCGCGCCTGACCAATTCGCCGGCGATGGGGCGCGCCAACGCGTGGACCCGCGGCAAGTTCAACGAATGGAAGCTGGACAACGTCCACGACGAAGCCTTCGATGATTTCGGTCGTGGCTGGGAGTTCACGTCGGCCAGCGTGGAAATGCTGGGTGACCGCATCCAGCCGCTGCATGCGCTGCCCAAGGCCTGGACCCCGGGCACGCAGGGGCCGGTGGAAGGCGAGCTGGTGCAGGTCGAGATCAAGAAGCCTGAAGACATCGAGAAGTATCGCGGCAAGCTGCGCGGCAAGATCCTGCTGCTGGGCGAGGCGCGCGAGTACAAGCGCGGCACCGAAGCTGATTCGCACCGTCACGATGCCACCTCGCTGGAAGGCCTGCAGGAGTTCACCCTGCCCAAGGACAAGGACGCCACCGCAGAACGCGCCAAGCGGGCCAAGGAATACCAGGAACGGCAGACGCTGACGGCCAAGGTCAATGCGTTCTTCGTCGAAGAGGGGGCGCTGGCCTCGATCAGCATCAGCAGCTGGGACAACGGCATCATCCGTGTGGCCGGTGGCGGCTCGCGCAAGGCCGGTGAGTCGGTCGGAATTCCGGAGCTGGCGATGATCAGCGAGCACTTCAATCCGCTGGTGCGCGCGCTGGAGACCAAGCAGACCGTGCGCCTGCGCGTGGATGTGGCCGCACGCTTCACCGACGAGGCCGACCAGCCTGGCTACAACACGCTGGCCGAGATCCGCGGCAGCAGCAAGCCCGATGAAGTGGTGATGATCGGCGCGCACCTGGATTCATGGCACAGCGGCACCGGCGCGGCCGACAATGCCGCCGGCGTGGCGGTGATGATGGAGGCCATACGCATCCTCAAGGCCACCGGCGCCAAGCCCAAGCGCACCATCCGGGTGGCGTTGTGGAGTGGCGAAGAGCAGGGCCTGATCGGCTCGCAGGCCTATGTGGCCAAGCACTTCGGCCAGTTCCCCGAGCCCTCCGACCCGGCGCAGAAGGCGCTGCCGGCCTCGCTGCGCGAGCCGACTGGCGCGCTGCGCAAGACCCGCGATTACGGCAAATTCCAGGTTTACTTCAACATGGACAACGGCTCGGGCCGCTTCCGTGGCATCTACGCCCAGGAAAACCTGGCGGCGATGCCGATCTTCGAAGCCTGGCTGGCGCCGTTCCATGACGTGGGCGCCACCACCGTGGCCACCCGCAACACCGGCAGCACCGACCACATCAGCTTCGACCGCATCGGCCTGCCGGGCTTCCAGTTCATCCAGGACCGGCTGGACTATTTCACCAATGTCCACCATACCCATCTGGACACCTGGGACCACGCCGAACCGGAAGACCTGAAGCAGGCCGCGGCCATCGTCGCCTCGTTCGCCTACAACGCCGCCATGCGCGAGCAGTCCTTCCCGCGCAAGGCTGAACCGCAGCCCTGAAAAACCGGGTGGCAGGGGCCGGGCGCACCGGTCCCTGCTTGCCTTTCCGGGGCTGGTGGTAAAATCGGCGGATTCCCGTTCCTCGAGCCCTCCATGACCTGCCGCACCCGCTTCGCCCCCAGCCCCACCGGTTACCTGCACATCGGCGGTGCCCGCACCGCACTGTACTGCTGGCTGGAGGCCCGCCACCGTGGCGGCGAGTTCGTGCTGCGCATCGAGGACACCGACCGTGAACGCAGCACCCAGGCGGCGATCGACGCCATCCTGGAGGCGATGGACTGGCTGGGCCTGGACTACGACCAGGGCCCGATCTACCAGACCGACCGCGTGGCCCGCTATCTGGAAGTGGCCGAGCAGCTGGTGGCCGACGGCAAGGCGTACTACGCCTACGAAACCCGCGAAGAGCTGGATGCCATGCGCGAAGCCGCCATGGCCAGGCAGGAGAAGCCGCGCTACAACGGCGCCGCCCGCGAGCTGGGCCTGCCGCGCAAGGACGACCCGAACCGCGTCATCCGCTTCAAGAACCCGCTGGACGGCACCGTGGTGTTCGACGACCTGATCAAGGGCCGCATCGAGATCGCCAACAGCGAGCTGGATGACATGGTCATCTTCCGCCCGGACGGCTACCCCACCTATAACTTCGCGGTAGTGGTGGACGACTGGGACATGGGCATCACCGAGGTCATCCGCGGCGACGACCACATCAACAATACCCCGCGCCAGATCAACCTCTACGAAGGCATCGGTGCACCGGTGCCGAAGTTCGGCCACATGCCGATGATCCTGGATGAGCAGGGCGCCAAGCTGTCCAAGCGCACCGGCGCGGCCGACGTGATGCAGTACAAGGACGCCGGCTACCTGCCCGACGCGCTGCTGAGCTATCTGGCCCGCCTGGGCTGGTCGCACGGTGACCAGGAGCTGTTCAGCCGCAAGCAGCTGATCGAGCTGTTCGACGTGAAGGACTGCAATTCCAAGGCCTCGCGCCTGGACATGGCCAAGCTGGGCTGGGTCAACCAGCAGTTCCTGAAGAGCGAGACGCCGGCCAGCATCGCCCCGCACCTGGTCTACCAGCTGCAGAAGCTGGGCCTGGACGTGGCCGCCGGCCCGGCGCCGGAGGACGTGGTGGTGGCCCTGCGTGACCGCGTGCAGACCCTGAAGGACATGGCCGAGAGCGCCGTGGTCTGGTACCAGCCGTTGACCACCTACGACGAGGCCGCGGTGGCCAAGCACTTCAAGGCCGGTGCCGAGGTGGCGCTGGGCAAGGCCCGCGAGCTGCTGGCGGCGCTGCCGGAATGGACCGCCGAAGCGGTCGGCGTGGCCCTGCACGACACGGCCGCGGCACTGGAGATCGGCATGGGCAAGGTCGCCCAGCCGCTGCGCGTGGCCATCACCGGCACCCAGGTCAGCCCTGACATTTCGCAGACCGTGTACCTGGCCGGCCGCGAGCAGGCCTTGAAACGCATCGACGTGGCCATCACCAAGGTAGCAACGGCCTGAGGCATCCTTGCCAGGCCCGAACCGGAGAACGCGCATGCCCGCCAAGACCGCAACTGCTTGTACCGCCCCGCACCACCACGTCCATGACGCAACGGATTTCGTGGCGGTGGTCGAGCGTGTCTCGCGTGAACGCGGGCTGCGCCTGACCCCGATCCGCGCCAATGTGCTGAAGCTGATCGCCGAGGCCGGCAAGCCGGTCAAGGCCTACGAGCTGCTGGAGTGGGTGCGCAACGGCAAGGGTGTGGGCGCCGATGCCCCGCCCACCGTGTACCGTGCGCTGGACTTCCTGATGGCCAATGGCTTCGTGCACAAGCTCGAATCGGTCAACGCCTTCGTGGCCTGCCATCATCCCAGCAGCGCGGCGCACTCGGTGCCGTTTTTGATCTGCAACAGCTGCCACAGCGCGGTGGAGCTGGAAGACCGCGAGATCGTCAGCCAGCTGGAAAAGCGCGCCAAGGAACTGGGCTTCCAGCCGCAGGCGCAGACCCTGGAAGTGCACGGGCTCTGCGCGCGCTGCGCAGGCTGAAGGTGCGGTAGTGCCGGCCGCTGGCCGGCATGAGGCTCGGGGTCGACCACGGTAGAGTCGACTGTCAGTCGACTAGCGCGCGAATCTTGGAGCAAGAGCAGTCGACTGACAGTCGACTCTACCGGTTGGGTGCCGGCGCGGGCTCCGCCGCGGTATCCACCCGCGCGATCACCGACATGCCTGGCCGCAGCCGCGCCGCCAGTTCCTGCCCCGGATCGATCGAGATCCGGATCGGCAGCCGCTGCACCACCTTGGTGAAGTTGCCGCTGGCATTGTCCGGCCGCAGCACGCTGAACTCCGAGCCGGTGGCCGGCGCGATCTGCTCCACATGGCCGCGCAGCACCTGGCCCTGGAACGCATCCACCGCGAAGGTGGCTGGTTGGCCGATGCGCATCTGCCAGGTCTGGCCTTCCTTGTAGTTGGCCACCACCCACAGCGCATCCGGTACCAGGAACAGCAGCTGCGAGCCGGCGGCCACGTATTGTCCGACGCGCACACTGGCCTCGCTGATCTGGCCGTCGCGCGGCGCATGGATCACCGTGTTGGCCAGGTCGATGCGGGCCAGCTCCAGCTGCGCCTGCGCACTCTCCACCTGCGCTTCCAGGCTCTTGCGCGCCACCTGGGTCGAGACCAGGGTCTCCTCGGCGATGCGGATCTGCGCCTGCGCCTGCTGCACGCTGGCCTGCGCCGAGGCCTGGCTGGTGCGGAACTTGTCGCGGTCGTTGATCGATACCAGCTGCTGCGCGGCCAGTTCCTCGTAACGTTTCAGCTCGTTGCGCGAGCGCTGCAGTTCGGCCTGCCCGGCCGACAGCGTGGCGTGCACCGAAGCGATCTGTGCACGATTCTGCGCCTGCGACTGGTCCGAATTGGCCAGCGCCGCACGCGCGCTGTCCAGCGTGGCCTGCGCCTGCGCAACGCGCTGTGCGTAGATGCGGTCATCGATGCGCAGCAGCGGCTCACCCTGCTTCACATGCTGGAAATCCTTCACCAGCACCTCGGTGACGTAGCCGTTCACCTGCGGCGCCATCACCGTGATCTGCCCGCGCACATAGGCGTTGTCGGTCACCATCACGGCGCTGGTGAACGGCCACAGGTGCCAGGCACGCAGGATCAGCGCGATGCCCAGCAGCGCCACCGCTGCCATCACCACCACGCTGCGTGCGCTGGGCTTGAGGTACTTCGGCGGCAGGGCCGGTTCGACCGGCGTCGGCGCGGGGGCGGCGTCGGTCGGTGGCGGTGGGGTGACGTCGTCGGTGTCGTCGGTGCGGGGCGGAACCGGAGGCATGGCAGTGGACTCAGCGGGTTGCGGCCGGCGTGGCCACGGCAGGGGAGGAGGGATGACGCTTGCGCCATTGCCTGAGCACGGCGGTGCGCAGCGACAGCAGCAGCAACCAGCACAGGAAGCCGATCGCCAGCCAGCCGCTCAGGGTGAACACATCGTTGAAACCGCGCACGTTGGCTTCGCGGCGCGTGGTCTGCGCCAGCTGCGCGCTGCCCTGTGCGCTGCGCAGCATCGGATCGGTGATCTGTGCGCCGTACAACTGCTGCTGGAGGCGCAGGCGCTGCGCCACCACCGGATCGGCCGGGTCGAGCTGGCTGGTCAGCGCGCTGGAATACAGCTGTTCGCGATGCAACTGGAAGGTGCCCAGCACCGCCGAGCCGGCCAGGCCGCCCAGCGTCTGGGTGATCGACAGCGTCACCAGGAAGGTGATCATGTGGTCCACGCCCTGTTTCAGCGCGGCGGAGATGCCGAGCATGATCAACGGTCCCATGAACATGCCGGCACCGACCGAAGCCAGGAACTGGCTGACGAAGAAGTCCTGCGGGCGGTCCTGGCTGGTGCGGTGCTGGTCGAAGAACGCCGCCGCACCCAACAGCAGGATCGCCATCAGCAGCTGCGGAATCAGCCGCTTCGGGCCGAAGGTCAGCGCGGTGCCCACGATGCCGGTGACCACGCCGGCCAGTATCACCACGAACAACGGTCGCATCTGGTCAGGCCCCATGCCCAGCGTGCGCATCAGGTTGACCACGCCATAGGACTGCTCGGTGGTCAGGAAACGGATCAGGAACGCGCCCATGATGAAATGCAGCACCGGCAGGCTGGCCAGCCAACGCGTCTGCAGCAGCGGGTTGCGCCGGTAGTGTTCGATGATGAAGGCGGTGGTCGACAGCGCGATCGAGGCGATCAACGCCCAGCCCAGCCAGGGCGTGTTGAGCCACCAGCGCGTGTAGCCCTGTGCGAGCACGATCACCAGCAGCGCCACCGCCGGCGCGAGCAGTGCGAAGGTGAGGAAATCCAGCGGCTCGAACGCCTTCACCTGGATGCCCGGCGGCAGTTTCAGCACCACCACGGCGGCGAACGCACACAGCGCCAGGCCCGCCTCGAACGAATACAGCTGGTGCCACTGGCCGGTATCGACCAGGCCCGGCGAAACGATCCAGGCGATCGGCACCGCCAGCTGTGAGAGGCCAACGCCGACCACCAGCAGATTGCCGGTAAAGCGACGCGGCAGCGCCTGCAGCATGTACAGCGTGCCCAGCGTCGAACAGGCCGCGCCGGCGAAACCGCTGGCAGCCCGGGTCAGCATCGTGGTCTCGAAGCTGCCGACGAACAGGTGCAGCACCGCCAACGCCGCATACAGGCCCAGTCCGATCTCGGCGAACAGGCGGATGCCGTACTGCTGGCGGAACTTGAAGGCCAGCAGGTTGGCGGTGACATTGACCATCGCGTAGGCCGCCACCAGCCAGCTGCCCTGGGTCGGGGTCAGCGCCAGCTGGCCCTGCAGGAACGGCAGGTTGGCGGTGACCAGCGCGTTGCCCAGGCCGCCGGTGATCGCCACCAGCAGCGACACCAGTGCGTAGGCGACGCGTCGATGCGGCGGATGCCAGGGCATCGACGCCGAGCCGGGCATGGTCGGCTTCTCGTGCTCTTCCCAATCCGGAACCGGCTTCAGATACGGCTGGACCATCAGCGGGCCTCGCTGGCAGCTCCCTGGAGACCCCCGCGCAGCAGTTGCAGGGCACGCCCGGCCAGATGGGCGCGCTCGTCGCGGGTCTTGCCGCGCAGGGCGGCGCCCAGCATGCCCGAGATCAGTGAAATATCCGTCTTGTCCAGGTCGGCGCGGCACAGGCCGGCGGCCTTGGCGCGGTTGATGGGGCCTTCCAGCAGATCACGCACGGTTTCGCGTGCGGTGCGCATGGCCGGCACGTCCGAATCGACCGCGCGCCAGTAATCGGCCAGTGCCGGCGAATCGATGATGCGCTGGGCCATGCCCTCGAACACCTCGAACAGGGCGTCGTCGCGGTCGCCGAGCTGTTCGACCTGGCGCCGGATGCGATCAACCGTGCGCTGCAGCAGCGCCTGGATCAGCGCAGTGCGGTCGGGAAAGTTGCGGTACAGGGTGGCCCGGCCCACCTGGGCGCGCTCGACCACCAGGTCCAGCGGGGCGGTGACGCCATGCTGACCGAAGACATGGTCGGCGGCATCGAGGATGAGGGCACGGCGGGCGGCAGCATCGGCACGTTGGGCAGTCATGGAATTATTTTCGGACAAAAATGTCCGTATGGCGAGACAGTGAGTGACGGGATTGTCCGGTTGTTGTCGTACGCACATCTTTGTGACGCCTGCGTGATGGGGTGCGGCTGAAACAAAAACGGGGCCCCGAAGGCCCCCGTTTTGATGGCGTGGGGTCAGAGCCCTTTCCTGTGGAAAGGGATCCGACCCCGGCGTGTGCGGTCAGAAGAACGCGCGGATGCCAATAGCGACGCCGCGACCCGGCAGCGGCGAGTAGTCGCGCAGCAGCGAGGTATGCGGGCGCACTTCGCGGTTGGTCAGGTTGCTGCCATCCAGGAACAGCTCGTAGCTGTTGCTGGCGTTGCGGTCCCAGCGGTAGGCCAGGTGCGCATCGACCAGCGTGTAGCCGTTGCTCGGCTCCTCGTTCTGCGCCACGTCCTTCTGGCGGCTGTAACGCACCGCACCCACCGAGGCGCGCCAGCCATCCTTCGACCAGCGCAGGTCGGCGCCGACGCGGGCCGGTGCGATGCGCGGCAGGTAGCCGGTGTTGGCCAGTTCCACCGAGTAATTGTGGTTGTGGTCGCCGTGCGGCACCGCGATGTCGAGCGTGCGGCTGCCGCTGCCATCCAGCTTGGCCTTCACGTAGTCACCGAACAGGCGCAGGTCCCAGTCACCGGCACCGCCTTCGAACAGATGCACCAGCGCCTCGGCTTCTGCGCCGCGGAACACCGCGTCCTGCTGGGTCCAGGCACGGACCGGCAGGCTTTCGGTCACCCCGGTGTCGGCCAGGTAGATGAAGTCCTTGAACTTGGTCTGGTAGACCGATGCAGAGAAGTCCAGGCGTTCGCTGTGGGTGTGGATGCCCAGTTCCACGCGCTGGCCGCGCTCGGTCTTCAGGTTGGCATCGCCGATTTCCAGAGAGCGGGTGGCGATATGCGCGCCGGCGGCGTACAGCTCTTCGTTGGTCGGTGCACGCTCGGAGCTGTCAACGCCGATGCGCAGATCAACAGCGTCGTTGAGCTTCCAGATGCCGGCTGCGGACAGGTTGGTGGCACCGAACGTGCGGCGGCGGTAGTCGCCGGTCGGGTCCAGCTTGACCTGGTCGTGGCGGCCGCCCAGTTCCAGCTTGAACGGGCCGAACTGCTTTTCCTGCAGCACGAACAGGCCGATGTTCTTCGTGCCGGTATCCGGGACGAAGGCTTCTTCACCCTTGGCACCGAAATCACTGTTGCCGAACTGCAGGCCGAAGGCGCCGTCCCAGCCACCGATCTGCTGCTGCACCGCCTCCAGGCGGCCCTCGATGCCCCGGTTGGTGAAGCGGGTCGACGGCGTGCCGGCTTCCAGCTCCACGTGCTCATAGTCGGTGTAGGCCACGCGCGCGTTGATGTTCTTCAGGAACGAAACCGGGTTGTAGATGCCGGCCTTGGTCTCGAAGCGGTTCTGCACCATGTCGATGCGCACGTCATGCTCGTCGCCTTCTTCCTCGTCGCCATGATCGTGATCGTGGTCATGGCCGTGATCGTCGCCGTCGGCGTGCACGTGGGCGCCGTTGGGAATGCCATAGTTGGTGCGGTAGGTGCTGGCTGACACGCCGAAGTAGCCACCTTCGCCCAGCCAGGTGGCGCCGACGCCACCGGCGCGGGTGCGGATGGAACTGTTGTCCAGGCGGCCGCGGCGCGGTTCTTCGCCTTCCTCGCCCGCATGGTCGTGGTCATGGTCGTCGTGATGATCTTCCAGGCTGTCGATCACTGCATAGCCGGGAATGCGGTAGTCGTCGCCATTGCGCACCAGGCCATCGACGTGCAGCACGACATTGCCGCTGACGCCATCGAGGCGGAACATGCCGCTGCGCTCGTTGCTCACCGAATTGCCGCGCAGTTCGGCGCGGCCGCTGAGCGGGCGCTCCGGCAGTTCGCGCGCGATGCGGCCATCAACCACGTTGACCGCACCACCGATGGCGCCGCTGCCGAACAGCAGCGTGGCCGGCCCCTTCAGCACTTCGATCTGGTCGGCCAGGAACGGCTCGATGCTGGTGGCGTGGTCGGCGCTGACCGTGGAGGCATCCATGTTGCCCATGCCGTTGGAGAGCACCGCCACGCGCGGGCCTTCCTGGCCACGGATGATCGGGCGGCCGACGCCGGGGCCGAAGAACGTGCTCTGCACGCCGGGCAGCTTGGCCACGGTATCGCCGAGGGTGCCGGCCTTCTGCTCGTCCAGGCGTTCGCCGGCAAGCACGTCGACCGGGCGCGCCAGCGATTCGGCATCGCCCTGCAGCGGCGAGGCCGTCACCTGCACCGACGACAGCTCGGTCAGGTGGCGGTCACGATGAGCGGTGTCCTGGCCGGCGGCAAAGGCCGTGGATGGCAGCAGGGCGGCCAGGGCCAGGGCGAGGGAATGCGGCTTGAAGCGCAGGGTTTGGGCGGGCATGGGCAGGTCCTTTGTTACAATGTATCAATCGCGGGGCGCACGTATCCCGTCGGCGGGACAGGGGAGGGGAAACCGTGCGGGTCGGGAACGGATGTTATATTATTCCATAACGATTCGCCGACCCTGCTGGAAGTCATGTCCCTGTCCTCACGCCTGCGCCACCTGCTCGACCGTTTCGGTGCCACTGGTTCGATGCTGTGCGCGGTGCACTGCGCGGTGATTCCCGTGCTGCTGGCGGCGGCGCCTTCGCTGGGCCTGTCGTTCTGGCTGAGTGATGGCGTGGAGCAGGCTCTGGTGGTGTTCGTCACCCTGCTGGGGCTGTTCAGCCTGGTCTGGGGCTACCGCCGCCATGGCGCGCTGCGTGCGCTGGGCTTCCTGATTCCCGGTCTGGTCGCGCTGTGGGCCGGCGTGCTGTACGACCCGCTGCACCACAACGCGGTGCCGCACGCGGTGGTGATGACCATCGGTGGCCTGCTGGTGGGGGTTGCCCATCTGGTCAATCTGCGCCTGAACCACGGCCACGTGCACGACGCAAGCTGCGCGCACTAGGCGCTCCGTGATAGGATTTTCGATCGTGCGCGGGGGCGCCCAGCAAGGCGGCCCCGCCGAACCCGTGTCAGTACGGGGTAACCAGATTTCACACTTGAGGAGTTGAAGACATGGGTAAGGGTGACCGCAAGACCGCCAAGGGCAAGCGCTACAACGCCAGCTACGGCAACGCCCGTTCGCACACCGCGAGCAAGGTCGCCGTAGGCGCCGCCGCCCCGGTTGCCAAGAAGACCGTGGCCAAGGCTCCGGCGAAGAAGGCTGTGGCGAAGAAGACCGTCGCCAAGGCCTGATCCGGCCGACCGACCGGTCCAAAGAAAACGCGGCGCCTGGCGCCGCGTTTTTATGCGCGTTTCTGTAGAGCCGAGCCCATGCTCGGCTGGCGCAATGCAGCCGGGCATGGGCTCGGCTCTACGGGGAAGTCAGCGCAGCGTCTGCTTCAGCGTTTCCGGGTTGCCATCATTCGGCGCGGCCGGTACCTGCAGCAGGTGGGCCAGCAGCGGGTAGACATCCACGTTGTCGAACCCGTCGATCACCAGACCCTGGCGGAACGATGGGCCGCCGGCCACGAACACCGCGCGCATGGATGGCAGTGCGTTGTCGTAGCCGTGCGAGCCGCGGTCCTGCTGGACGCGTTTGGCGAGCTTCTGCTGGTGCAGCGCGTCCCAGCCTTCGTCCATGTTGCAGACGATGGCCGGAATGCGCGGATGCGTGCCGTAGTGCCAGCGCGCCGGCAGGTTCTCCTTCTTCCAGCACTCATAGTGTGCGTGACGGCCGAGCAGGGCGCGTTCGGCTTCGGCCTCACGGCCGGCCACCGGCGAAAAGCCGATCGACTGGCCCTGGCTGACATTGCGCGCGATGGCGGGGTCGACCATCGATTCGGTGGAAATCACCTGGCCTTCCGGCACCGACGCCATTCCGTGGTCGGACACCACGATCACGTTGGTGGTGGCGGCCAGGCCACGTTGCTGCAGGCCATCGAGCACCTGGCCGACAATCAGGTCGGCACGGGCGATGGCCTCGGCGTACTGCGTCGATTCGGGGCCGTGGTTGTGGCCGGCCTTGTCCACATGTTCCATGTACAACGTGGTCAGGCGCGGTGCATCGGCGTCGGACTGTGCCAGCCAGTCCAGCACGATGCCGGCGCGCTGCTCCAGCGGCTCCTTGCTGTCGTACACGCGCCACTGGCTGGGGCGCACACCGCCGATTGCCGATTCGCTGCCCGGCCAGGAGGTGGTGGCGGTACGCACGCCGACCTTCTCGGCACCGACCCAGATCGGTTCACCGCCCCACCAGCCGCTGGTGGTGACCGCGTCGCGGTTGCTCAGTTCGAAACGGCCCAGCGCTGCATCGTCCATGCTGTTGTTGACGATGCCGTGGTGGTCCGGGCGCAGACCGGTGACGATGGTGTAGTGGTTGGGGAAGGTCAGTGAGGGGTACGAAGGCGTCATCCAGCGTGCGCGGACGCCGCCGTCGATCAGACGCTGCAGGTTCGGGGTCAGACCGCGATCGAGTGCGTCGGCGCGCAGGCCGTCGATGGAGATCAGCAGCAGCTTCGGCGGCGCGGCCGCAGCGACAGCGGTGGGAGCGGAGGCGGAAGGGGCGGGCGCGGTGGTGCAGGCAGCCAATGGCAGCAGCAGCGCCAGCGAACAGGTCAGGCGTACGGAAGTCATCCATGCATGATAAGCGGCTGCAATGACGCGCCCAAGACACGGCGCCGGAAAGCGCGCCGTGTCCACGCATTTTCCTTATCCCCGCGCCTTCGGCGCGCCCCCTTCAACAAGAAGGGGCTCCTCACCAGAGGCACTCCGCAAACCCATCCAGCGTGTCGACCAAGGTCGACACCTACCAACAGCCACTCAACCTTCAGGCAAACAGCGGGGCCTGGCGTTGTTCCAGGCGCAGCAGGGCGGCCTTGGTTTCCAGGCCGCCACCGAATCCGGTGAGGGCGCCATTGCTGCCGATCACCCGATGGCAGGGCAGGATGATCGGCAGGGGATTGCGCCCATTGGCCGCGCCCACCGCGCGGGTCGCACTGGGTTGGCCCAGGTGCTGCGCCAGTTGCAGATAGCTCCAGGTCTGGCCAAACGGGATCAGTGCCAGCGCCTGCCACACGCGCAGCTGGAACGGCGTGCCGCGCGGTGCAAGCTCAAGATCGAAGCGGCTGCGCTCGCCATGCAGGAACTGCAGTAGCTGCTCGCGTGCTTCCGGGAGTGCATCCGGTGCGTAGTGCCAATCGTCGCGGCCGCGCGCCGGATGGCGGTTCTCCGGGAACAGCACATGCGAAAGGCCACGCTCGTCACCGGCGATGGTCAGCACGCCGATCGGGCTGTCGAAGCGGTCGAACAACAGGGTCATGACGATTCTCCAACGAAAGTGCCGGACAGGTGCCACAGGTGCAGCACGGCGTAGGCGCGCCACGGGCGCCACGGTTGCGAGCGTGCTTCGGTGGCACGTTCGCTCAGGCGTTGGCCCTGCGCATGGCCCAGGACCTGCTGCAATACCAGGTCGCCGGCGGGGAAGGCATCGGGTTGGCCGAGGCCGCGCAGGGCGATGTACTGCGCCGTCCACGGTCCGATGCCGGGCAGCGCCACGCAGCGGGCAACGAACTCTTCCAGCGCCTGGCCGGGCCCGAAGTCGAGCTGGCCGCTGGCGCAGGCGGCCGCCAGCGCACGCACGGTGGCCGCTCGGCTGCGCGGCAGGCCGATCGATTCCAGCGGCGCTTCGGCCAGCACCTCGGGCGCTGGGAACTGGCGGTCGAATTCGGAGGGCATGCCGGGCAGATGCGCGCCGTAGGCATCCACCAGCCGCCGCGCGAATGTCGTGGCCGCCGCGACGCTGACCTGCTGGCCCAGTACCGCGCGTACGCCCACTTCGAAACCATCCCAGCCGCCGGGCACGCGCAGGCCCGGCCGTTCGGCGATGCCGCGCGCCAGCAGCGGTTCCTCGCTCAGCGCGGCGTGCACTTGTTGCAGGTCGGCATCCAGATCGAACACGCGGCGCACGCGGCGCACGATGTCCGGAATCAGGCGCGGATCGACCGCGCCCAGCTGCAGATGCAGTTCCGGCCGCTTCGGGTCGGCGGTGACGCGCAGCAGGGTGGGGCGTTCGGGCGTGCCGAGCACGCGCTGGTAGCTGTCCTCGCCGATCAGCTCGATGCCGGGCAGGCTGCGCTTGCGCAGGAAGGCCAGCATGCGCGGGAAATCCAGCGGTGGGCGATACACCAGTCGCAGCACCAGGCTGCCGTCGTCGGCGGCCAGTGGGTGATGCTGGCGGCGCAGCGCGGTTGGCGCCATGCCGCAGCCCTGCAGGAACGCCGTATTGAAGCGGCGCAGGCTGTTGTAACCGGCGGCCAGCGCGACGTCGGTCACCGCCAGCGTGGTTTCGGTCAGCAGCTGCTTGGCCAGCAGCAGGCGATGGGTGGCGTGGATCTGTCCCGGGGTCGCGCCCAGGTGTTCGACGAACAGGCGCTGCAACTGGCGCGCGCTCAGGCCAAGCTTCGCGGCCAGATCGCCCACCGGTTGATCCTGAAGGAAACCGCCATGAATCAGGGCGAGTGCACGCTGTACGGTCTGTCCGGCCAGGGCCTGCTGCGCCTGCGGCGCCAGTTCGGGACGGCAGCGCAGGCATGGCCGGTAGCCAGCTGCGGCTGCGGCGGCCGCCGTCGGGAAGTAGCTGATGTTGCGCGGCTTCGGCGGTGGCGCCGGGCACACCGGGCGGCAATAGATGCCGGTGCTGCGCACGGCGGTGAAGAACACGCCGTCGAAGCGCGCATCGCGGGCCAGACGGGCGCGGTCGCAGGCGGCGGTGTCGAGGGCGAGTGCGGTGTCCATGGCACCAGTCTAGGCCGGTGCAGGCAGCGATACTCGCCACATTCGGACATGGATGCTGAAGGGGGGCAGGGCTGCGCCCTGCACCCGCAGAGGCCAGAGCAACAGCAACAGCGGGCTTCCTGTGGGAGGACGGGGTGGGTCCGGTTGCGGGGGACGCCGTAAACCCGTCCCTGGGGGCTTGGCCGCGGCATCCATGCCGCGGACACCCCCGCAACCGGACCCACCCCGCCTTCGACAGGCTCCTGCAATCTGTCGGGGCAGCGTTCTGAGTTGCTGTTGGTGGGTGTCGACCTGGGTCGACACGCTTTTCCCCAAGGGTCAGAAGGGGTTCAGTGCCACGCGCTGAATGCGCGGCCTGGACGGGTAGACTGTGGCTCTTGCTCAGATGAAGACCGGTTGCCCGATGTCCGCCAAACTCCGCTGGTTGCCCCTGTTGTGCCTGGCCCTGGCGGGCTGCAGTCAGCTGGAGAATCCGGGCAATGTGACCGCTGCCGACAAGGCTGCGCGGGCACCGGCCAGCGATGGCGAGAACATGGTGTCGATCAATGCCGCCGATGCGCCACCGCCGCCGGCGCCGCCGCGCAGCCGGGCCGACCGGCCGTGGCCGCAGGCGCAGCTGGAGAACGGCCGCGCCTGGGTCAGCTGCAGCACCGAATATGCCGGTGACGCCGGCGACGGTGTCGAGCTGGAAGGCCTGCAGCGCGACCAGATCAGCCAGGCATTGGCGCCGTGCGCCGAACGCGGCCTGATGCGCGTGCGCTATGCCGGCAAGATCAATCCGGGCTTCGCCGAGATGATGTGGCGGTTGGCTGCGGTGGCCGATGAACAGAAGATCCACAAGCGCATCCTTGACCTTGATTCCAGCGGCGGCCAGGTGGAATCGGCGATCGTGGCCGGTGACAGCATCGGCGAATCGGGCTGGACCATCTGGGTGCGCGAAGGTTCGATCTGCCACAGCGCCTGCGTGTTCGTGCTGGCAGCTGGCGACAACCGCCTGCTGTCGGGCAAGGTCGGCATCCACCGCATGATGCGCATCAGTTCCAAGGCCACCTCGCGCGCCGAACTCAACCGCGAGCTGCACGAGGTCTACGACAACGTGAAGGACTACCTGCAGCGCAACGGCGTGGCGGTAGGCGTGGCCGACCTGATGATGACCGTGCCCAACCGCAGCCTGCGCCTGTTGACCGCCGACGAGCTGCGCCAGTACGGGCTGGATGGCACCAACGCCGTGCAGGATGATCTGGAACGGATCAAGCAGATGCGCGCCTGTGGCGATGACTTCGTGCAGCGCAAGGATGCGTTCCTGATCGCCTTCGACCAGCAGTGCAAGCGCGAAGGCGCCGACATGGAATCGATCAACAGCTGCGGCCAGGCGCTGAAGCAGCGCTTCGGGTTCCCCGATGCGGTGTGCCCGGAAGAAAGCCCATTGTCGGAGATCGACGTGGCAACGCTGCCGCCGGCGCCATCCGAGCCGTCGCCGGTGGCCGAGCAGCTGCCTGCAGACGCCGGTAGGCCTGCCGCGCAGGCCGATGCGGCTGCCGCGGCGGTGGAAGGCAGTGCTCCCGCGCGCTGACGAGGCGGTCACCGTGCTGGCGTAGACTGCGGTTCTTTCCCCAGAACCGGCGGTGTCCATGAAGCGCGTGCTCCTGCTGCTGTCCCTGATGCCCTTCGCCGCATTGGCGCAGGCGCCTGCACCGGCCACGCCCGCCCCCGCGCCTGCGCGGCCGGCACCGGCATCGCCGGCGGCGGCCAAGCCGCTTACCGCGGGCGCGCCGGCACTGACCGCCGCGCAGCAGGCCCAGGTGCAGAAGCAGGATGCCGAAATGGGGGCCGCTGCAGTGAAGGTCGCGCAGCTGGTCGATGCCAATCGCGCGGGCGAACTGTGGGACGGCGCATCCACGGTCGCACGGCGCGCGGTGCCCAAGGCTGCCTTCGTTACCCAGCTGGCCGGTGAACGCACGCGCCTGGGCGCGATGGCCGGCCGCGGCCAGCCGACCATCACCCGGGTCAAGTACAGCGCGGGTGCGGCCGTACCGGAGGGGCTGTACATCAACGTCAGCTTCCCGACCCGCTTCGCCAACAGCGCACAGCCGGTGCGCGAGCTGGTGTCGTTCCGTTTCGATGAGGACCAGGTGTGGCGCCTGGCCGGCTACAGCCTGCGCGCCTCGGGTCCCTGAGGAGAACGATGATGGCAACCGAACTGACGATGCTGGCCTGGGCGACCCTGCTGGGGTTCGTCTACATCTTCGCCACTTCCACCGTGGTCACCCGCGAGCGTGGCCTGAAGTGGAATGCCTCGGCACGTGATGGCCAGGCCCGGCCGCTCAGCCCGCTGGCCGGCCGCCTGCAGCGGGCCCAGGCCAATTTCCTGGAAACCTTCCCGTTCTTCGCCGCCGCCGCGATTGCGGTGGTGCTGGCCGGGCGTGGCAATGACACCACGGCGCTGGCCGCGCAGGCCTATTTCTGGGCGCGCGTGGCCTATCTGCCGTTGTACGCCGCGGGCGTGCCGTACGTGCGCAGCCTGGTCTGGCTGGTGTCACTGCTGTCGATCCTGGCGCTGGTGTTCGCGCTGCTGTGATCCGACGCTGATCCAGATCAAGGCCGCTCAGCTGCACGGCGCTATGCTGGCGCGGACTGGATCAACGGCAGGAGGCGCGCATGCGCAGGATGGACGTGGTGGTGGTCGGTGCCGGGCCGGCAGGCCTGTGCTTTGCGCGCGCGCTGGCCGGCAGCGGCCTGCAGGTCGGGCTGGTGGACGTGCAGCCGCGCCAGGCGCTGGCCGAGGCTGCCTTTGATGGCCGCGAGATCGCGCTGACCCATGCCTCGCGGCAGAGCATGGAGCAGCTGGGTCTGTGGCAGCGCCTGCCGCATGCCGAGATCGCCGAACTGCGCGATGCGCGGGTGATGAACGGCGCATCGCCGTTCGCGCTGACCTTTGCCAGCCGACAGGTCGACGGCCAGCCGCTGGGCTGGCTGGTGCCCAATCACCTGATCCGCCGTGCCGCGTGGGATGCGGTGCAGGGGCAGGACGGCCTGGAACTGTTCGACGGGCGCAAGGTGCTGGGCGTGCAGGCCGACGCGCAGGGCCATGTGGTCAAGCTCGATGACGGCAGCCAACTGCACGCGCGCCTGCTGGTCGCCGCCGACAGCCGCTTCTCCGCCACGCGCCGCATGCTCGGCATCGGCGCGCAGATGCGTGACTTCGGCAAGTCGATGCTGGTGTGCCGCATGCAGGTCGAGCGCGATCACCATCACACCGCCTGGGAGTGGTTCGGCTATGGCCGCACCCTGGCGCTGCTGCCGCTCAACCAGGGCCAGGCCTCGGCGGTGATCACGCTGCCGCCGCGGCAGATCGAGGAGTTGCTGGCGATGGACGAGGTGGCCTTCGGTGAAGCCATCACGGCCTTCTTCGAGCACCGCCTGGGTCGCATGCAGCCGGTGGCTACGCCACAGGCGTATCCGCTGGTCGGCGTGTATGCGCACCGTTTCGTTGGCGAGCGCTCGGCGCTGATCGGTGATGCCGCGGTGGGCATGCACCCGGTCACCGCGCATGGCTTCAATCTGGGCCTGGCCAGCGCACAGCGGCTGGCACAGGGCATCGTTGATCAGCAGCGCCGCGGGGCAGATATTGCGGCGGCGGGCATGCTGGTCAGCTACCAGCGTGGTCATCGACTGGCGTCGCGGCCGCTGTACGAGGCGACCAATGCAATCGCCAGCCTGTATACCGACGACCGCCGCCCGGCGCGCGTGCTGCGTGCGGCCGGCCTGCGCCTGGCACAGGGCGTCGCGCCGTTCCGGCAACTGATTGCCGCGCATCTGACCCAACGCGTGGCCTGAACCGGTTCAGATCAGCCGGCGGCCAGCACCCGGATCTGGCTGTCGGCGAATTCCACCACCTGGCCTGCGCGGATCTTGCAGGCCTTGCGCAGCTCGACCTCGCCGTCGACCAGGACCTGGCCTTCGCTGATGACCATCTTGGCCTCGCCACCGCTGGTGACCAGGTCGGCCAGCTTGAGCAGCTGCTTGAGTTCGACGTAGTCGCCGTCGAGGTCGAATTCGAGAATCTGCATGGAGCGGGGTTTCCTGGAAAAGGGGCACGGGCCAGCGGCCGGGCCGGGGGAAGAGGGCGCGTATTGTGCGCCAGCACGGGGCATGACGGCACGCGCACGCAAAGCTGTACGCGTTGTTCAGGATCAATGCGGTATCATTCCGCTCTGAGCGAGTGAATCTCCCTCCGAACGAGCAGCGCCAGGGCACGCGATAAGAAGGGCGCCCAAAGCGCGGACCATCCCTTTTTATCGCACTGCCATGCAGATGGCCGTGCCTTTGGAGTTTTCCATGTCCCAAGAATCCCAAGCGCCGCTGCAGTTTGCGCAGCTCGGCCTGTCCGAGCCCGTGATGCAGGCGGTCACCGCCATCGGCTACGAAACCCCGTCGCCGATCCAGGCGGCCACCATCCCGGCCATGCTGGAAGGCCGCGACGTGCTGGGCCAGGCCCAGACCGGCACCGGCAAGACCGCTGCGTTCGCACTGCCGGTACTGTCCAACATCGACCTGCAGCAGATCAAGCCCCAGGCCCTGATCCTGGCGCCGACCCGCGAGCTGGCCATCCAGGTGGCCGAGGCGTTCCAGTCGTATTCCTCGAAGATCCCCGGTTTCCGCGTGCTGCCGGTGTACGGCGGCCAGCCGTACGGCCAGCAGCTGTCGGCGCTGCGCCGTGGCGTGCACATCGTGGTCGGTACCCCCGGCCGCGTGATCGACCATCTGGACCGCAGCACCCTGGACCTGTCCGAGCTGAAGACCCTGGTGCTGGACGAAGCCGACGAAATGCTGCGCATGGGCTTCATCGACGACGTCGAAGCCGTGCTGAAGAAGCTGCCGGAGCAGCGCCAGGTGGCCCTGTTCTCGGCCACCATGCCGCCGCAGATCCGTCGCATCGCGCAGACCTACCTGCAGGACCCGGTGGAAGTGACCATCGCGGCCAAGACCACCACCTCGGCCAACATCCGCCAGCGCTACTGGTGGGTGAGCGGCATGCACAAGCTGGACGCGCTGACCCGCATCCTGGAAGTCGAGCCGTTCGACGCGATGATCATCTTCGCGCGCACCAAGGCGGGCACCGAAGAACTGGCCAGCAAGCTGCAGGCCCGTGGCCTGGCCGCTGCCGCGATCAACGGCGACATGCAGCAGGCCCAGCGTGAGCGCACCATCGCCATGCTGAAGGAAGGCAAGCTGGACATCCTGGTGGCCACCGACGTGGCTGCG
Source organism: Stenotrophomonas sp. GSD10 (assembly GCF_056172695.1). Lineage (NCBI taxonomy): Bacteria > Pseudomonadati > Pseudomonadota > Gammaproteobacteria > Lysobacterales > Lysobacteraceae > Stenotrophomonas > Stenotrophomonas sp. GSD10. Next base: position 985,073 of record NZ_JAOCMC010000002.1, read on the forward strand.
CGCGGCCTGGACGTGGAGCGCATCAGCCACGTGCTGAACTACGACATCCCGTACGACACCGAAAGCTACGTGCACCGCATCGGCCGTACCGGCCGTGCCGGCCGCAGCGGCGAGGCGATTCTGTTCGCCACCCCGCGCGAGAAGGGCATGCTGCGCCAGATCGAGCGCGCCACCCGCCAGCCGATCGAAGAAATGCAGCTGCCGAGCGTGGAAGCGGTCAACGACACCCGCATCAACAAGTTCACCTCGCGCATCACCGAGACCCTCGGCGCCGGTGGCCTGGACTTCTACCGCCAGCTGCTGGAGCGCTTCGAGAACGAACAGAACGTGCCGGCCATCGAAGTGGCCGCCGCGCTGGCCAAGATGCTGCAGGGCGATACCCCGTTCCTGCTGCAGGCGCCGGTGCGCGCCCCGCGTGAAGAACGGGGCCCGCGCGAACGCTTCGACCGTGGTGACCGGCCTGAGCGTGGCGATCGTTTCGATCGTAACGATCGTGGTCCGCGTTTCGAACGTGGCCCGCGCCGTGACGACGCCGAAGGCGGTTTCGAGCAGCGCCCGCGCCGTGAGGTTCCGCCGCGCGGTGCGCCGGAGCAGGGCATGGAGACCTACCGCATTTCGGTGGGCCACCAGCATGGCGTGAAGCCGGCCAACATCGTCGGCGCCATCGCCAACGAAGCCGGCCTGGAAAGCCGCTTCATCGGCCGCATCGACATCCACGACGACTTCTCGCTGCTGGATCTGCCGGCGCAGATGCCGCCGGACGTGCTGTCGCACCTGCAGAAGGTCTGGGTGTCCGGCCAGCAGCTGCAGATGCGTGCGCTGGCCCCGGGTGAAGACACCAACCCGGCCCCGCGCCCGTTCAAGCCGCGCTTCGACAAGCGCGGTCCGGGTGGTCCGGGTGGTCCGCGTCGTGGCGGCCCGGGTGGCCCGGGTGGCCACGGTGGCGAGCGCGGCGACCGTGGTGGTGACCGCGACGGCCGCCCGCCGCGCCGTGATGGCTTCAAGCCGCGCGGCCCGCGCAGCTACTGAGCCTCACCCGACGTAGTGGACAACGCCAGCCTCCGGGCTGGCGTTGCCCGTTGTGGCCCACGAAAAAGGGGACGGAGGGGATTAAGTCGTAATTGGCCGGCTGGACGCTTATGCCGAAAACGACTTAATCCCCTCCGTCCCCTTTTTCGCATGGCCCACACATTGCCGGTCATAGGCTGGACCGGTTCCAAGGGAGGTTGTCACCGCAGCACATTCGGGGGATCCGGGATGGGTAGGAGTGGCACGGACCAGCAGCGCCGACGGGTTCCGATGACCCGTGGCCTGGGACTGCGATTTGCGTTGCTGACGGGCATGGCGATCGGATTGGTCGCACTGTCCGCGTTGATCCAGGAGTTGCAGGCGGCGTCCACCGCCTGGATCGCCGGCCAGGGCTACTGGTCGCGGGGGCAGCAGGATGCGACCGCCGCGCTCAGTCGTTACCTGGCCCGTGCGGATGCCCGCGATCTGGACGATGCACGCCAGGCCCTGCAGGTGCCGTTGGGCGATCTGCAGGCGCGGCTTGCGCTGGAACAGGCCGAGCCGGACGTCGGCAAAGCCAGGCAGGGCTTCCTGCAGGGCGGTAACGCGCCTGCCGATATTCCGCGCCTGGTGTTCTCGTTCCGCTATGCGCGCGACATCGGCGCCTTCCGCGAAGCCACCACGCTGTGGCGCAATACCGATGATGACCTCAAAGCAGTGCAGCGGCTGATCGATACGCTGCAGCGGCGGCACCCGCAGGGCGCGCTGCCCGCCGCCGCCCGTGACCTTCATCTGCAGCAGCTGCGCGATCTCGACCGCCGCCTGCAGGTGCAGGCCCAGGCGTTTTCGCAGGCGTTGCTGCGCATGGCCACGATGGTGCGCGTCGCCACGCTGGTGGTGGGTGGATTGTCGGTGCTGGCGATCAGCCTGATGGCGGTCGCGCTGGCGCGGCGCGTCGGCAAGGACCTGACCGAGCATGAAAGCCGGTTCCGCGCGGCCTTCTACCAGGCCAATGTCGGCATGCTCAAGCTTGACACCGACGGCAAGGTGGTCGAGGCCAACCAGGCAATGGCCGACATCCTCGACCATCGCCGCGATGCGCTGATGCAGTTGTCCCTGGGCGACCTGTTGATGGACGGGGAACTGGTCATCGATGGCGTGGGCCGGATCGACTGGGACAGGCAGCTGCGGCCGAGCGAACTGCGTTTCCGGCGCCGCGATGGCAGCCTGGTCTGGGGGCGCTGGAGTGGCACCGGCGTACGCAGCGCCGATGGCGGTTTGTCGGTGTTCGCGATCATCGAGGACGTCAGCCAGAATCACGCCCTGGCCCGCGAGATCGAGCACCACGCCAGCCACGATCCGCTGACCGGCCTGATCAACCGCCGCGAGATCGAGCGGCTGCTGGAGCGGGCGCTGCTGCAGGTGCGCAGCGAGGGCGGCACGCATGCGCTGTGCTACATCAACCTGGACCATTTCAAGCTGGTCAACGATAGTTTCGGCCATGCTGCCGGCGACCAGATGCTGCGCAGCTTCGCCGACTATCTGCTGGCGGCGGTGCGCGACGGCGACTGGGTGGGCCGCCTGGGCGCCGACGAATTCGCGGTGTTCCTCGCCCATGCCGGGCAGGACGAGGCCAAGCGCGTACTGCAGCGGGTGATCCGCAACCTGGGCCAGGCCAGTTTCCCGATGAGGGAGGGCAGCCCACAGCCGAGCTGCAGCATCGGCGTGGTCGAGGTCAACGCCGAGGCGCCGGACGTGAACTGGCTGATGAGCGCCGCCGACAGTGCCTGCTACGCTGCCAAGCAGGCCGGGCGCAACCGCGTGCATTGCTTCAACGAGAACCGCATGGCGCTGGAAGAACGGCGCCGTGAAGCCGAACGGCTGCAGGGCGTCAGCGTGGCGATGGCCGAGAACCGCATGGTGCTGTACGCGCAGCGCATCGCCCGTGTCGACGATCCGCAGTACCTGCACTACGAAGTGCTGGTGCGCATGCGTGGCAGCGATGGCAGCCTGCACCTGCCGGGCCAGTTCATGCCGGCGGTGGAGCGCTACGGCATGGCCGTGGCACTGGACCGGCACGTGCTCGGCCTGCTGTTCCGGCACCTGCAGGTCTGCCCGGCGCATGTCCGGCAGCTGGGGCTGTGCAATGTGAACGTATCGGCACAGTCGATCGCAGAGCCGGGGTTCCTGGCCTTTGTCTGCGATCTGCTGGAACGCAACCGGGCGCTGGCGTCCAAGCTGTGCTTCGAGATCACCGAGACGGCCGCGATCAGCAACCTGAGCCAGGCACGCGCCTTCATCGACGCGGTGAAGGCGCGCGGCTGCCGGATGGCGCTGGACGATTTCGGCTCCGGCCTGTCCTCGTTCGGGTATCTGCGCCAGCTGCCGGCGGACATCCTGAAGATCGACGGTGCGTTCGTGCGTGACATGGATACCGATCCGGTCAGTCATGCCACCGTACGTGCGATCAGCGAACTGGGGCGCGAACTGCAGATGGAAGTGGTGGCCGAGTGGGTGGAGACCGCCGAGGTCGCCGCCGCCTTGACCCGGCTGGGCGTGCAGGGGCTGCAGGGCTATGCGATCGAACGGCCGCAGCCGCTGGAACGGATGACGCTGTCCGAGCTGCGGCCGGCGCGGCTGATCGCGGTGAAGGGACCGCCGGCCGCCGGCTGAAGGCCCGCAGCGACTTTGGTCTACACATGCGACGCTGCGGGGGCTGCGATAATGCCGGCCAGGGGCGACGTGCAGTGGGCGCGGTCGTAGGCAGGAACAGGATGTGGCGTGGGCGGCAGGCAGTGGCGATACGGAACAGGCGGGGTACGGATCGTGCTGCTGCTGTGGTGGGCGATGTCCTGGCCGCTGCAGGCGGCCCCGGCAGCGGCCGGACAGGATTACCTGCTGGTGGGCAGCGCCACCGACGAACCCACGCCGCACCGGGCCTGCACGCCGCAGATGCTTGAAGGACCGCGCCAGCAGGTGCGGGTCGCGGCGCCGCCGGGGGCTGGTCGGGCCAGCCGCAGGCGCTGGATGTGTTCAACGTGTTTGCCGGCGAAGTGCGCGTGCAGCACGGCGATCGCGAGATCTGCGGCAACATGCACGACGCGCGCACCCGCGATTCGCGCTTTCGTGCGGGCATCGGCCTGGTCGCGGTGCCCGCGGCCGGCAGCCATGAACCGTTCCTGGTTTCCTGGCAGACACCACTGAAGGCGCGCTGGGTGCCGACGCTGCGGCTGGGCGCGCCCAGTCCGGTGCAGCAGAACGACACCGCCCGGCTGCTGGTGCGCGCGGCCTGCATCGCGGTGGCGATCGCGCTGGCGCTGTCGGCGTTGATGGCGTTCCTCACCACGCGTGATCGCAGTTTCCTGGTCTACATCGCCGGCACCGCCGTGATGGTGCTGTGGCAGTCCATCCTGGGGGGCCTGAGCGGCTATCCGGAACCGTGGCTGCCGGTGGGCGAACAGGGCGCCTGGTGGCTGCTCGCGCTGACCGCGGCGACCCAGGCGCTGGTGTTGCCTGCGCTGTGGCGGCTCAATGGCGGTGATCGTCTGCTGCCGCGCTCGCGCCCGGTCCAGCTGCTGGCGCTGTGGGGGCTGCTGGGCGTGGCGGTGCTGGTGCCGTGGCTGCAGCGCGATGGCCTGGCCTGGGTGGCACGCGGCCTGCAGGCGTCCTACCTGCTGGGCTGCGGCCTGGCGCTGGCCGTGGGCGTGTGGGCGCGCTGGCGCGGCGACCGCTGGGCGCAGGCCGGGCTGGCGGCGCTGGCGCCGATGCTGGTGCTGATCGTCGCCGATGCCTGCCGTGCGGAATGGCTGCTGGAGTACCGGGTAGAGGCGCTGCAGCTGGCCGTGACCTGGCTGCTGATGATGGCCGCCTACGCGTTGAACCAGCGCCTGGGGCGGCTGCGCCAGCAACGCGATGAACTGCGCCAGCTGGCCGAGACCGATGGCCTGACCGGGCTGCCCAACCGTCGCGCCGGCCTGCAGCAGCTGGCCCGCCAGCTGGAACGGGTGGACCGCGAGCGTGGGCCACTGGTGATCGGTTTCCTCGACATCGACCTGTTCAAGGACATCAACGATCGCCATGGCCATGCGGTCGGCGATCAGGTGCTGGTGGCGGTGGCGCGCGCGCTGCGTGCAGCGGTACGCAGCCAGGACCAGGTGGTGCGGATGGGCGGCGAGGAGTTCCTGCTGCTGATGCCGGGCATGCCGCGCGAGGCCGCGTCGGCGCGCCTGGAGCGGCTGCGCCAGCGCATCACCGAGGCGGGGCAGGCGCTGCAGGTGCCGGGCCTGGAGGTGACCGCCAGCATCGGCCTGGCACAGTGGCGGCCGGGCGAGGACGATCTGGCGGCGCTGCTGCGCCGGGCCGACCATGCCATGTATGCGGCCAAGCGCGGCGGCCGCAACCGCGTGTTCGACGGTGAAACGCTCGATCCCCCTGCACCGGCATGAGGCGCGCCGGGCGGCGATACCGGATAATGGTGCGATGACCACCCGACTCAACAAACATATCGCCGATACCGGCTTCTGCTCCCGTCGCGAGGCCGATCGCCTGATCGCCGCCCGCCGGGTCACCGTCAACGGCCACCCGGCCGGCACCGGCGCGGTGGTGGGCGAGGAAGACCAGGTGCTGGTCGATGGCCAGCCGCTGCGCGCGCGCGTCGCACGCAAGCCCGGCACCCGCCGCCACGTCTACATCGCGCTGAACAAGCCGGTGGGCGTGACCTGCACCACCGAAAGCTCGGTCAAGGGCAACATCGTCGACTTCGTCGGCCACGAGCAGCGCATCTTCCCGGTCGGCCGCCTGGACAAGGAGTCGGAAGGGCTGATCCTGATGACCAGCAACGGCGACATCGTCAACCAGATCCTGCGCGCCGAGAATGGCCACCAGAAGGAGTATCTGGTGGCGGTGAACAAGCCGGTCACCGACGAGTTCCTGCGCGGCATGGCCCGCGGCGTGCGCATCCACGACCAGATGACCCTGCCGTGCAAGACCTCGCGGATCGCCAAGTTCGGTTTCCGCATCACCCTGCAGCAGGGCCTGAACCGGCAGATCCGCCTGATGGCCGCTGAATTCGGCTACCGCGTGACCCAGCTGCGCCGCGTGCGCATCGACAACATCAAGATCGGTGCGCTGAAGCCGGGCCAGTGGCGCAACCTGACCGAACAGGAACTGCAGGGCCTGCTGCCGAAGCAGCTGGACTGGTAGTGCCGGCCGCTGGCCGGCACCCTCGATGTGCGGATTGCAGCCCGGCATCCGCTAGACTTCGCAGTGACCTGCCGGAACGTGACGCTGCATGATCAAGCCCGACAAGCCTGCCAATGAAGCCCTTCGGCTCGAGGCGCTGTACCGCTACCGGATCCTCGATTCGGAGCGTGAGAAATCCTTCGATGACCTGGTGGTGATCGCCAAGGCAGTCTGCGGCACCTCGATGGCGGCGGTCACCCTGATCGATGTCGAGCGGCAATGGTTCAAGTCGATCCAGGGCATCGACGCGGCCGAGAACCTGCGCAGCGAGTCGATGTGCGGCCACGCCATCCTGCAGCCGCAGGAAATCATGGTGGTCGAGGACGCGCTGCAGGACATCCGCTTCCATGACAACCCGGTGGTGGCCGGCGACCCGCATATCCGCTTCTATGCCGGCGCCCCGTTGATCAGCTCCGATGGCCTGCCGCTTGGCACGCTGTGCGTGTTCGATGCACAGCCGCAGCACCTGGCCCACGACAAGGCCGAGGCACTGGCCGCGCTGTCGCGGCAGGTGATGCTGGTGATGGAGCTGCGCCGCTTCGCGCTCGACATCCAGAAGCACATGCTCGAGCGTGACGACTACGAACGCCTGCTGTCTGAATACCAGGACGTGCTGCTGGCGCAGAACGCCGACCTCACCGAGCAGAGTCGTACCGATGCACTGACCGGGCTGCCCAACCGTCGCGCGATGGCGGCGGCGCTGGACCAGGCGGTGGCCGTAACCGACGGGCAGCCGGGGCTGGCCTGCGTGGCGCTGCTGGACATCGACCACTTCAAGCACATCAACGATTTCCAGGGCCATGCCACCGGTGACCGGGTGCTGGCCGAACTGGGCGTGCTGCTGCGCTCGCACTTCGCCGGCCGCGGCATGGCCGCGCGCTACGGCGGCGAGGAGTTCGTGGCGGTGATGCCCGGCACCGACCTGCGCACGGCCGAACTGCAGTGCGAGTTCCTGCGCCTGGCGGTGGCCGACCTGCCGCTGGGTTTCCCGGTCACGATCAGCATCGGCGTGGCCCAGCACCAGGCCGGGGAGAGCGTGGATGACACGCTGGCGCGCGCCGACCGGGCGCTGTACCGGGCCAAGGGCAACGGCCGCAACCGGGTGGAACGGGCCGACTGAGCCCCCGCCCGGTAGATCCACGCCCTGCGTGGATGCTTTTTCCGATGGGATAACGCTGTGTCGCGGCCTGTGCGATTGCATGGCGCGAACATGGCGTTCCTGTTCCCCGGACCCGCCCATGCTGCAGACCCTGGCCATCGCCCATTACCGTTCGCTGCATGGTCTGGTGCTGCCCCTGCACCCGTTGAACGTGATCACCGGTGAGAACGGCAGCGGCAAATCCAGCCTGTACCGCGCACTGCGCCTGCTGGCGGAAACCGCGCAGGGCGGGGTGGCTGCCGTGCTGGCCCGCGAAGGGGGCCTGGGCTCGGCGCTGTGGGCCGGGCCGGAAACGATCGACCGTCGCGTCGGCGCCGGCGAGATCCCGCTGCAGGGCGGCCCACGCCAGGCCGCAGTGGGGTTGAAGCTGGGCTTTGCCACCGACGATTTCGGCTATGCCATCGACTTCGGCTATCCGCCCCCAGCCATTCGGCGTTCGCGCTGGATCCGCAGATCAAGGCCGAAGCGATCTGGGCCGGGCCGTTCCTGCGCAGCGCCAACCTGCTGGTTGATCGCCGCGGGGCGACCGTGCGACGGCGCCATGCGCAGGGCTGGGAACGGGTCGATGACCGCCTGTCCGTGTTCGACAGCCTGTTCACCCAGGTGGCTGACCCGCAGCGCATGCCCGAGACCCTGGCCCTGCGCGACTACATCCGCCGATGGCGCTTCTACGACCATTTCCGCAGCGATGCCGATGCGCCCGCGCGCCAGCCGGCGATGGCCACGCGCACGCCGGTGCTGCATCACGATGGACGCGATCTGGCTGCGGCGTGGGTGACCATTGTCGAGATCGGCGATCCGGTCGCATTGGCGCGCAGCGTGGACGATGCGTTCCCGGGGGCGACGGTCGGGTTCGAGGCACTGGACGGGCGCCTGGCCCTGCGCTTCCACCAGCCCGGCCTGCTGCGGCCCTTGTCGATGGCCGAGCTTTCCGACGGCACGCTGCGCTTCCTGCTGCTGGCCGCGGCGCTGCATACCCCGCGCCCGCCACCGCTGCTGGTGCTCAACGAACCGGAGAGCAGCCTGCATCCGGACCTGCTGCCAGCGCTGGCACGGCTGATCATTGCCGCCAGCGCACGCAGCCAGGTGTGGGTGGTGTCACATGCCAGCCGCCTGATCGCGGCACTGGAACAGGCGCCGGGGTGTCATTCGCTGCACCTGCACAAGCAACAGGGCCGCACCCTGCTGAGTGGCCAGGGCCTGCTGGATGCCCCGGCATGGCACTGGCCACAGCGCTGAGCCGTCGATTCGGCTCCGGTAGATCCACGCCCTGTGTGGATGCACTCAATCGGCGATGTTGCGCGCCTCGGCCGTGCCGAGGATCTCCGGGTGCTGCACCGGCTTGCGGCGGTTCAGCAGTGGGTGCAGGAAGACTGCGCCGACGATGATCGCTACGCCCAGGTAGAACCACGGCGTGACCTCGTGCTGCTCGCGCAGCAGCACCACCGCCAGCAGCACGGCGTAGACCGGCTCCAGGTTGGTCACCAGCTGCACCGTGTAGGCGCTGAGATGGCGCAGTGCGACCAGGGCCAGGGCGAACGGCAGCAGCGTGCAGAAGCCGGCCAGCACCAGCAACAGGAGGCCGTCATGCAGGTCCGGCACCACCCACAACGGGCTGGCCAGTGCCGGCAGCAGGTACGGCATCAGCGGTGCCAGCAGAGTCAGCGTAAGCGTGCCGGCGCCCAGTTCCAGCGCGGTGACGGTGAGTGGGTCGGCATGGCTGACCATGCGCTTGTTGAGCGAGCCGAACACGGCCACCAGCAACGCTGACACCGCGCCGACCAGCACGCCCAGCCGCATGCCATCGGGTACGCCACCGACCACCAGCGCGACGCCGGGCAGCACGGCCAGGCCGAAGGCCAGCTCACGCAGCTGGAACGGCCGCTTGGCCACCCACGGCTCGATGATCGAGGTGAACACCGGCGCCAGTGCGATGCAGGTGGCGGCCACGGACGCATTGGCCAGTTTCACCGCGCCATAGAAGGTCAGCCAGTGCAGGGCAACCAGCGCGCCGATGCCAGCGTAGCCGGCCACCACGCGCAGGGGCAGGGTGCGCAGCCCGCGCCAGACCCGCGGCAGCAGGGCCAGCATCGCCGTCACCAGCAGCATGCGCCACCACACCAGCGGCAGCGCGGGCAGGGTGATCAGCTTGCCGAGGATGGCGGTGACGCCCCACAGCAGGACACAGAAGTGGATCTGCCACAGCGCTTTGCGGGTGTCGGGTGTGCTCATCGGTGTATTGTGCGGCAATCATGCGGCCGCCGGTGATGCCTGTGGCATGCTCGCGCAATCGCCCTGTGGGAGCGGCACATGCCTGGCAATCGTTGCATGATGCGTGGATGGGCCGTGCTGACTGCACTGCTGGCCTTCGTCTCGCTGCTGCTGCAGTACCTGTTGCTGCTGCACGGGCCCGGAAGGGAGGTGGGCATCGGCACGGCGACGCTGCGCTTCTTCGGCTACTTCACCATCCTCAGCAATCTGGCGGTGTGCCTGGCCTGCATCCGGCTGGCGTGCGGGCGACCGGTGCGTGCAGCGGCTGCGGCGGCCATCGCGCTGTGCATCGGAGTGACCGGCATGGTTTACCTTCTGACGCTGCGTGGCCTGTGGCAGCCGACCGGGCTGCAATGGTGGGTCGATGCCGGTCTCCACTACGGCGTGACGGTGTTGTATCTGTTGGGATGGTGGCGGCTGTTGCCGCACGGGGCGCTGCGTTGGCGCATGCTGGGCGGGGTGCTGCTGGTGCCGCTGGCCTATCTGGGCTGGGCAATGCTGGTCACGGCCGTGACCGGGCAGGCACCGTATCCATTCCTGGAACTGCAGCGACTGGGGCCGGCAGCGTTCGCGCTCAACGTGCTGCGCGTGGCGGGCGTGTTCGTGATGGGCTGGACCCTGTTGTGGGGGCTGGATCGCTGGCGAGGTCGATGATCCGCTGCAGCGCCATCGCCGCCGCCGGATTGCGTACCTTGCCCGCACCGATGCACAGCAGGTAGACCTCGCGTGGTGTTTCCGCGGCGGGCCCGGCCAGGCACGGCAGGTCATCCACCGGCTCACCGCGCGACCAGCGCCGGGCGCGTTCGCTCCAGCGCTGTTGCACGCTCGCCGGCAGACCCTCGTTCAAGCGCGCCTGGCTGCGCTTGATCCGTGCGTAGACGAAGCCGGCGCTGACATCGCCGTGCAGTGGTGCCTCGTCGCTGTCCTCGATCACCAGCGCCACACCATGCGTACGTGCAGCGGCCACCAGTGCCGGGCCGTGCGCCTCGGCGTTGCGGACTTCCAGAGCGTGTTGCAGCGGCACGCCCTCCAGCTGCTTCGGCAGCTGCGCCATCAGCGTCGCCAGCATGGCCGCATCGGCCGGATGGCGTGGATCGAACTGCCACAGCAGCGGGCCCAGCCGATCGCCGAGCGCAAGGGCGGCCTGCAGGAAGGGGGCTGCGGCCTCCACCGTGCTGGACAGGTCCCGGCGCTGCACCAGGTAACGCGGCGCCTTCATCGCGAAGCGGAAGCCGTCCGGCGTCTGCGCGGCCCATTGCGCGCACTGGCTTGCGCTGGGCGTGCGATAAAAGGTGCCGTTGATCTCGATGCAGCGCAGCGCACGGCTGGCATGTGCCAGTTCTTCACGTTGCGGCAGGCCGGCGGGATAGAACACGCCGCCTCGCCATTGCGGAAACACCCAGCCACCGATGCCACAGCGGATGGCGGCGGTCACTGGCCGTGGTCCGCGCGCCACGGATCGTAGCTGCCGAACCACCACAGGTAGCCTTCCGGGTCGGCGCAGGCATAGCCACGACCGCCGTAGTCCTGGTCGGCGATGTCGATGACGATGCGCGCTCCGGCCGCCTTGGCCCGCGCATAGTGCGCATCGGCATCGCTGACGATCACGCAGGCACTCTGGGTCTGGCGGCCGCCGACCTCGTTGGGCAGGGCGGTGTGTTCGCTCCACGCGCTCTGGTTGCCGGCCGAGCCGAGCATGATCATGCCGTTGCCGAAGGTAAGCTGCGCATGGAATACGGTATCGCCATCGGCATACACCGCCTGCGCATGAAAGCCGAACGCGCGCTGCAGCCAGTCGATGGCGGCCAGCGCATCGCGGTAGCGCAGGCACGGAATGATGGTGGATCCATTGCTTGCTTGGCCGTTCCCGCCCATGACACCCCTCCTATGGCACAGGGCAGGATCGACCGGGGACCGTTACCATCGCGCGAAACCCCGGTGACGGCCTGCACATGGCCGCGACCCCTGTTCGGAGATGGTGCTGGATGAAGACCTGGATTGGAGGAGCCGTGCTGCTGGCGTGCACGACCATGGCGAGCGCGTCGACCCCGGCGCCGCTGCAGGATCTGGATGCGACGGTCGAGCGCGTGCGCGCGCAGTTCGACGTGCCCGGCATCGCCGTGGCCGTGGTCAAGGATGGCCAGGTGGTGCTGGAACGTGGCTGGGGCGTGCGCGAGCTGGGCAGGCCGGAGCCGGTGCAGGCCGACACGCTGTTCGCCATCGCCTCCAACACCAAGGCGTTCACCGCTACCTCGCTGAATCTGCTGGCCGAGGACGGCAAGCTGAAGATGGACGACAAGGTGATCGATCACCTGCCGTCGTTCCGCATGTCCGACCCGTTCGTGACCGGGCAGATGACCATCCGCGACCTGCTCTCGCACCGCAGCGGACTGAGCCTGGGCGCCGGCGACCTGCTGTTCTGGCCCACCACGTCCTACAGCAATGCCGAAGTAGTGGAGCGGCTGGGGAGGGTGCCGCTGAAGGGCGGTTTCCGCGAGAGCTATGCCTACGACAACATCCTGTACGCGGTCGCCCAGCAGGTGATCGAGCATGTCTCCGGCATGAGCTACCAGCAGTTCCTGCAGACCCGCATCTTCGACAAGGTGGGCATGGCCGGGACGCGCTACAACGCCGACCACCTCAAGCCGGGCGACAAAGCTGCCGTCGGTCACGCCAAGTACGATTTCAAGGACCTGCGCACCGTTGCGCCGCTGACCTGGTCGAACAACGCCGGTGCCGGTGGCATCTATTCCAGCGCACACGACATGGCGCGCTGGATGCAGGTGCAGTTGGCCGAGGGCAAGCTGGCCGACGGTACTCCGCTGTTCTCCGAGAAGAGCCAGCAGCAGATGTGGCGGATGATCACGCCGCAGTCGATCCCCGCGCCGAGCGTGCCGGAGCTGGCGCCTGCACGGGCCAATTTCGCCGGCTACGGCGAAGGCTGGAGCCTGAGCGACTACCGCGGGCAGAAGCTGGTCTGGCACACCGGCGGTTGGCCGGGCATGGTCTCGCGGCTGACCCTGGTGCCGGGCCAGAAGCTGGGCGTGGTGGTGCTGACCAACCAGGAGGTGGGCGCGGCGTTCAACGCGATCACCCTGAGCGTGCTCGATGCCTACCTGGGCGGTGAAAAGCACGACTGGGTGGATGCCTATGCCAAGGCGGTGGCCAAGGGCCAGGACAAGGCCGACGAGGCGTGGGCCAAGCACCAGAGCGCACGCGACAAGGGCAGCCGGCCATCGCTGGCGCTGGCCGCCTATACCGGGACCTTCCGTGACCGCTGGTACGGCGACATGCAGGTCAGCGGCGACGGCAAGGGCCTGCGTCTGCGCTTTGCCAGGACCGCGCAGCTGAGTGGGCGCCTGGAGCATTGGCAGCACGACACCTTCATCGTGCGCTGGGATGACCGCTCGCTCAACGCCGATGCGTTCGTGAACTTCAGCCTGGACCCGGACGGCAAGGTGCGCGAAGTGCGCATGCAGCCGATTTCCGACCTGACCGATTTCAGCTTCGATTTCCAGGACCTGCTGTTCACCCCGGTGAAATGACGCCGCCGGGTGTGGCCCGGCGCTACCGGAAGCCGGGCATCGTCGGCCGGCGTACACATCCGGCGTGGGATACTTCGCCGGCTATTGATGGCGAGGGAATGCGATGTTCCGTTGGTTTGAATCCCTGATTCCGGTGTTCCCGCCCGTGGACGGGCGCATGCCACCGCGCAAGGTGTTTCCGTTCTACCTGCACTACCTGCGCCCGGTGTGGCCGGTGCTGCTGGCCACGCTGATCGCCGGCCTGCTGCTGGCGCTGGTGGAAGTGGCGATGTTCGATTACCTGGGCCGCATCGTCGACATGGTCGCCGAACGGCCGGGTGCCGACTTCTTCAGGCGCCACGCCAATGAACTGGGCTGGATGCTGTTCATCACGGTCATCGCGCGGCCGATCCTGGTCGCCCTGCACAACCTGCTGGTCAACCAGGCCATCGTGCCCGGCCTGAGCAACCGCTCGCGCTGGCTGATGCACAACTACGTGGTGCGGCAGAGCCTGAGCTTCTTCCAGAACGACTTCGCCGGCAGCGTGGCCAACCGGGTGATGCAGACCGGTACCTCGCTGCGCGAATCGGCGGTGCAGATGGTCGATTCGCTCTGGTACATCGTGGTCTACACCGGCACCGCGCTGTACCTGTTCGCGCAGGCCGACTGGCGGCTGATGGTGCCGCTGATCCTGTGGCTGCTGGCCTATGCGGTGATCCTGTTCTACTTCGTGCCGCGCGCGAAGGAGCGGGCGTGGATCGCCTCCGAGGCGCGTTCCAAGGCCATGGGCCGCATCGTCGATGGCTACACCAACATTCCCACGCTGAAGCTGTTCGCCCATGGTGGACGTGAGCAGGCCTACGTGGCCGAGTCGATCCAGGAACTGGCGGTCAAGCACCGCGCGCAGACCCGCATCACCACCGGCATGGACCTGACCATCGCCATCGTCAACGGTTTCCTGATTGCCGGTACCTGCGGGCTGGCGCTGTGGCTGTGGAACGGTGGGCACATCACGGTCGGCGCGATCACCCTGGCGACCGGCCTGGTGATCCGCATCCACAACATGTCCGGCTGGATCATGTGGACCATCAACGGCATCTTCGAGGACATCGGCACGGTGCAGGATGGCATCACCACCATCGCCCAGCCGCTGACCGTGCAGGACCGCGACGATGCGGTGCCGCTGCAGGTGACCCGCGGCGGCGTGCACTTCCAGGACATCCACTTCCACTATGGCAAGAAGGGTGGGGTGATTGCTGGCCTGGACCTGGTGGTCAAGCCGGGTGAGAAGATCGGCCTGGTCGGTCCTTCCGGTGCCGGCAAATCGACCCTGGTCAACGTGCTGCTGCGCCTGTACGACCTGGAGAGCGGCCGCATCCTGATCGACGGCCAGGACATTGCCTACGTCACCCAGGAAAGCCTGCGCCAGCAGATCGGCGTGGTCACCCAGGACACCTCGCTGCTGCATCGCTCGATCCGCGACAACCTGCTGTATGGCCGCCCGGATGCCAGCGACGAGCAACTGCACGCGGCTGTGGCCAAGGCGCGCGCGGCCAGCTTCATCGACACACTGGTGGACGGGCAGGGCCGTCGCGGCTACGACGCGCATGTCGGCGAGCGCGGCGTGAAGCTGTCCGGTGGCCAGCGCCAGCGCATCGCCATTGCCCGCGTGCTGCTGAAGGATGCCCCGATCCTGGTGCTGGACGAGGCGACCTCGGCGCTGGACTCGGAAGTGGAAGCGGCGATCCAGGACAGCCTGGACGAGCTGATGGGCGGCAAGACGGTGATCGCGATCGCGCACCGGTTGTCGACCATCGCGCGCATGGACCGGCTGGTGGTGATGGACCAGGGCCGCATCGTCGAGACCGGCAGCCACGCCGAGCTGATTGCGGCCGGTGGCCTGTACGCGCGCTTGTGGGCGCGGCAGACCGGGGGTTCGTTGCCGCCGATCAGTAGCACTGCGGCATGCACATCCCGGAAGAGTGCAGCCAATTGCAACAGGGGGCACGTCAGTTTCCATTTGACGTGTGCTTTGGAGACGGCAGCGGGTCGCCAAAGTACATTTCAGGGTCGGGATGAAATCCCTCGTTCAAAAGTGCTTGCGCCATGCCTCTTGAATGGATGAGGTCTGTCAGTGGAAGCGTTGTGAATATCACACGCTGCTCAGAAGCAAGGGAGCGGAGGGTACTGATCCATTGGGCTCGAACCAGCACATCGAGGTCCAGATTCCTGCCTGCTGCGATTGCATCGTTGGTCAGCCGGGCCCAGCAACGAGAAGGGGGTGGAGGAGCGTTTCTGAGCGCACCCGCTTCGATATCTCCCGCCGTCCATGCTCGTCCGATCTCATCGGCACGGTCGAGCCAGACCTGCAGGCTTGAGGTGGCTTCCACGAAGCAGGTGCGGTCGTGCTCGGGGTCAATATGGAAGCTTCCGATCGCTTGCCCTGCATCTTCAATCGACAACGTGAAGCGTGCATTCACTATCGGTGTCCGTTGCTTCCGGGCAATCCTGGAAATGGTCTGTGAAATCGAGCCATCTGCCTGGAAGCCATCAGCCTTCAATGCGGCATCGTAGATCTTCCATGCGGCGTACATGGGGCGCATTCTTTCAATGCTGCTTCCACCCAGCTTGTATCGGTGCTTGAGTTCATTCCATCGTCTGTACTCGGCTGCCGGAAGCGCGTCGCGAAGCGTCCTCCCGTCTTCAAGGAATCTGAGCCTGCGGATGGAGGGCCACAGAAGAAGGCTGCGAATGAGCCCGCGATCGTGCTCAATGGTTACGCCCGGTGGGCCAAGCACCGCGCCCGCCATCGAAACTGCGGTTTCCAAGCCGCTGATATCGATCGATAGGTCTTTGCTCAAGGGCTGAACTGTGCCCAACACAAGAACGGTGGAAGTTCCTTTCGTGAACTGCCAGATGCGCGGGCCGGAAGCCGGCCGAATGGCATTGATGGCTTGAAGGTCTGCAATGTCATTTTCCCTGTGATCGTCAGCAGGATCGCGGGCCGATGAAAGGGCGGGGAGCACGACAGCAATCAAGGCGAGTGCCGGAATGTAAAGTTTGCTCATTTCTAATCCAGGCATGCCGTAAGAATGGGCTGTGGATTGATTCTCAGGTCGCTTGAGAAGGCGCGCCATGTCTCGTCGAATGTGTTGGGGTACATGAAGGGGAACCTGGAGCATGGCCGGGGGCCTGAGATGGCGCAGTCGGTAGCCGCAGTCGTGTTGTGTAAGGTTTCTCCTTGGGCATCTCCGTCACGTGCGCAATGAATGTCCGGTGCCGCGAGGATTTGCCGCTGACGACCTGTCTGCAGGGGGCGCGTAGCGGACCGATGGTGTTGCGAGTCCGGAGAAGTGATCATTCCGAGGTCGGACCCCTTTCTTTCGGAAAGTGATGCGACCTCAGTCCTGACCCACCGGAAACCTGCATGATCCGTTCAGTGCTCCCGCCGCTGCTTGCGTTCATTCTGATCACCCCGTCAGCCACGGCTGCGCCGGCACCCGCGGCCGACGAGCAGCTTGAACAGGTGATCCTGCTCAGCCGCCACAACCTGCGTGCGCCGGTGGTGGCCTCCGGCGCGCTGGCCAACGCGACACCGGAAGCCTGGCCGCGCTGGGACGTGGCACCGGGCGAGCTCACCACCAAGGGCGGCGTGCTGGAGGTCTACATGGGCCGCTACGTCGGCCAGTGGCTGCGCCAGGCACAACTGCTGCCGGCAGCGGGGTGTCCGCAGCCGGGTGATTTCCACGCCCATGCCAACAGCCTGCAGCGCACCCAGGCCACGGCGCAGTTCTTCATCGCCGGCGCATTCCCGGGCTGCCACGTGACGGTAGAGCAGCGCATGCCGTTGGGCACGATGGACCCGCTGTTCAATCCGGTGATCCATCGCGATGACGTGGCCTATCGCGAGCGCGCGCTGTCGTCGATGCGGCAGGCATTGACCGAGGCGGACCTGGCGCCGGCACTGGCGGTGGTGGAGGCGGTCACCCGCTACCCGCAGTCGGCAACCTGTGCTGACCGCAGCGACTGCCATCTGACGCTGGCCGATACCACCTTCAGCACAGAACCGGGCAAGGAGCCGCGGGCGTCCGGCTCGCTGGCGCTGGCCAACGGGGTGGTGGATGCCCTGCTGATGGAGCACTACGAGGCAAGTGGCAGCCAGCGCGAAGGCTGGGGCCGCTTGAACGGTGAGGCGCAATGGCAGGCACTGGCGCGGATCCGCAATCGCTACCAGGACATCCTGTTCGGCACACCCGGGGTGGCGCGTGATGTGGCCGCTCCGCTGTTGAAGCAGGTAGGCACGCTGTTGAACGATCCGGCGTCGCCGAAGGTGACCCTGCTGGTCGGCCATGACTCCAACATCGGCTCCGTGCTGGCGGCGCTGGGCATCACCGACTACACGTTGCCGGGCCAGTACGAGAAGACGCCGATCGGTGGCCTGCTGCAGTTCGAGCACTGGCGTGACCGCCACAGCGGCGTGGCGCGGATCCGCCTGGCCTACGTCTACCCGACCACCGCGCAGCTGCGTGATGCGCGGCCATTGACCGAGGCCCACCCACCGGGGCGCGTCGTGCTGCGCGTGCCGGGTTGCGCGGCGCAGGGCTGCACCGTCGCGGAATTCCAGCGTCTGCTGCAACCGGCGGCGCGCTGAGGTGCGCCGCTAGCGCAGGGGCGTGCGCACGATGCCGTGCGTGGCCATCAGGGTCAGGTCGCCGCCCAATCGCGGCGAGTGGAACGGGCCACGCGCATGCGCGGCCTCGAAAAGGCCGCCATCGGGTGAGCGCAGTCGATAGAATTCGACCCAGCCGCTGGCCTGCAGCGGCAGCTGTGCCACGCCGGTCTGCTGGTTGAACCACGCCGGGTCCTTGCTGCCCTCGATGACGCGCCGCGCCAGGCGGTCGATGGCGTGATCGCGGCTGGCGTACCAGTCCTGCCCGCGCAGCCGCGCCAGCTCGGCCATCATCACCAGTGGCGCCAGCGCGTAGTCGTGGTAGTGCAGGGCACGCTGCCCGCGCGCCATTTCCAGCGGCAGGCTGCCATCGTCCTGGATGTCATCGATGCCCTTCTGGAAGGCGGCGTGGCCAGCCTGCCACAGGGCCGGGTCATCGGTGGCCAGGCCGGTGGCCAGCACGCCCAGGCCGCCCCAGTAGTAGTGGTTGTTGCGGCGCCGTTTCGAGTTGTCCCAGTAGCCCAGGTTGGCGCGCGCCAGCTGCTGCAGCCACGGATCGATGCGCGCGCGCTGCTGCGGGTCGGCCTGGTCATGCACTTTCAGGTAGGCCATGGCCACCGCATCGAGCATCCACTGGCGCATGTAGAACGACTGGTCGTTGTTGACCCGTATCATCTGCCCGAGCATCGCGCCGTCCTTCGCCCAGGCGCCGAGCCAGGCCAGCGTGCACTGCGCAGCGGCGTGATCACCGTCGCGCAGGTAGTCATCGCTCATGCGCGCCACGTCGGCGGCATAGCGGTCCAGTGGCGCGGTGGCATCGTGGTTCTGCTGGTGCAGTGCCGGGTCGATCACCGAGCCGGCCTTGTCGGTGTAGTAGCCCAGGGCGCGGATGTCGGGCTGGCCGGGCGGTGGTGGAGGGCAGGTGGCGAAGGCACGGGCGCTGGCCAGCAGCGTGGGCAGCAGTGCAAGACGGAACAGGGGAGAGCCATGGACGCCGGTGGAAAGGGGAACCCGGCGAACGATGCGCCCGTGCATGTTGCTGGTGCGTGATGCAGCCGCGGCTCCTTTCGCCGCATGCAGAAACGGCCCGGGTCTCCCCGGGCCGTTCCGATTCCAACCTACATCCCCCGATCACTCGATCGGCTGGTCCAGCATCAGCTGGCGGGCGAAGCGTACCGGCGGTGCGCCGTAGGACAGCACCTGGTCGTGGTAGGCCTTCAGGTTGAACTTGTCGCCCAGCTTCTCCTGCACTGCCTTGCGGGTGTCGAAGTGCTCCTGCGCGCCGACGAAGTAGGTCGGCAGCTGCGCCGAGGTCAGCTGTGCACGCACCCACTTGCCCGCTGCCTCGCTTTCCTGCTGGAACGCATCGTGGGTCATCAGGTGCATCGCCTTTTCGCGATCCCAGTTGTCCACGTGCACGCCCTGGTCGAGGATCGCGTTGGAGATGGTGCGCAGGTAGAACTTCAGCTGCACCAGGTGGAACAGCGGGTCGTTGTTGAGGTAGCCCTGCTCCTGCATCATGCGCTCGGTGTAGACCGCCCAGCCTTCGGCGAACAGGCCCGAACGCAGCACCGCACGCAGCGTGGAGGGGAACTTGGCCGAATGCCAGCCTTCCAGGTAGTGGCCCGGGGTGCCTTCATGGATGCTGAGCAGGTGGATCATGCGCGAGTTGTACTCGCGCAGGAACGAGTCGACCTGCTTCTCGTTCCAGTCGTCCGGAATCGGCGACACGGCGTAGAAGGTCTTCAGGTTCTTGTCCAGGGGGCCCGGCGAATCGCAGTAGGCCACGGCCACGCCACGCTGGAATTCCGGCATCAGGATGATGTCCACCGGCGCATCGGGCAGGGTCATCAGGTCGTGCTCGCGCACGAAGGCGGTGGACTGCTCCAGCGCCGCCTTGGCATCGTCGACCACCTTGTCGCGTGCCGGCTTGTCGGCGTAGGCCAGCTCCAGCGCCGCTTCGATCGCCTTCTGCTGCTGCTCGTCGGTCGGCTGGGCCGGCATCTCCGGCGCACCCGGCTTGTCCTTCAGCACGGTCTGCGCGATGCCGTACATGTCTTCGCGCACACGCTTGAGTTCGGCGCGTGCACGCTCACCGATCTCCTGGCGCGACAGCGAGGAGCTCAGCGCGAACTTCAGCTTCTGGTCGTACTTTTCCGCACCGATGCGGAAATCACCCTTGGCGTTCGGCACCAGGGTCTTGTCCAGCCAGGTCTGCTGCTCGTCCACCGCCTTCTTCAGGCCGTCGATGGCGGCCTGCAAGCGCTGCTGGTCGGCCTGCGGCAGTTCGCCGATGTGCGGGGTGATGAAGGTGTCGACGATGCTGAGGATGCCCTTGTTCTGCTTGGCAACGGTCTCGGCGTGGATCTTCGGCACGCGCGCCGGGTCCAGGTTCTCGCGGGCCTGAGCGAAGATCGCCGGCAGCTTTTCCATGCGCGCGGTAGCCGACTTCAGGCGCTCCGGCAGCGGCGCGAATTCGCGCGCCATCAGGCCGTAGATCGCGCTGCCGGCGATGCCGTTGTACAGCTGCGGGTCCCACTTGCCGGACTGCAGCACTTCGGCATTCCAGATTTCCGACTGCAGCTGGTTGCGCAGGATCGCCGCGTCCACCTGGTTCTCGCGGCCCAGCTTGGTCACCTCGATCTTGTCCAGCTCGCCGAGCAGCGCCTTGTAGGCGGCCACGGTCTTCTGCTGGCCGGCGGCGCTCAGGTCGTCCAGTTCACTGTCGTAGCGGTGGTCGCCGATCTGGGTGGCACTGACCGGCGACAGCTGCATCCAGGTGTCCAGGGCACGCTTGGACAGGTCGGCGAAGGCAGCATCGGCTGCCGCGTCCGCCGCCTGCTGGCCGGCGGCCGGGGTGGCGGCGTTGGTCGGGGCTTCGGCCGGCTGGCAGCCAGCCAGGGCGGCCACCAGGGCGAGGGCAAGAAGATGCGGGCGCATCGGCGTTCCTGTGCAGGGTCAAACCCCGAGCATAGGGCCCCGGAGCTGCTTTGTCCCCGTGCCATAGGATTACCATGGGCGGCACAAGGACCCTCCAGCGGAGCGCAGGACATGCAATACCAGGGAAGCTGCCATTGCGGCAGGATCGCATTCACCGTGGAAGCACAGGCACCGATCAGCGATGTGATCGACTGCAACTGTTCGATGTGCCGCCGCCGCGGCAGCCTGCTGTGGTTCGCCCCGCGCGAGGCGTTCCAGCTGGCCACCGATCCGGCGGACGTGGCCACCTACCACTTCAACAAGGCCCACATCGACCACCACCATTGCCGCGAATGCGGCATCGCCCCCTACAGCGAAGCGGTGGATCCGCGTACCGGCACGACGATGGTGGCGGTGAACGTGCGCTGCGTGCCGGCGGTGGATCTGGCAGCGCTTTCGGTGACCTCCTACGACGGAGCCGCACTGTGAGCCGCACCGGCGCGTGGACGCGCGTGGTGGTGACGCCGATGCTGCTGATGGCGCTGGCGGCCTGTGCCCAGAGCGGCGATCGGGCGGCCAGTGCCGATACCGGCGCGGTGGCCGCCGAAGCGGCCATTGCCTCTCCGGACGGCGCGTTCCTGGCCTACGAACATGACGTGCAGATCCAGCTGGATGCCGCGCAGATCGCTCCACGCATCCAGCAGGTCGCGCAGGCCTGCCAGAGTGCGAAGTTCGGGGATTGTGCGGTACTGCAGGTCGACCAGCGCAGTGGCGATCAGCCCAGCGGCGAGGTCAAGGTGCGCATCGCCCCGAAGGGCACCGAGCCGTTGATCGCGCTGGCCGGTCACGGTGGCACGCTGCAGTCGCGCAACACGCGCGCCGAAGACCTCGCCCAGCAGGTGGCCGACACTGCGTTGACCAAGGCGCGGCTTGAAAAGGAGCACGCACGGTTGCTCTCCTACCAGGATCGCAAGGACCTGAAGATCGAAGACCTGATGGCGATCACCACGCGCCTGTCGGAGATCGAGGCGGGCGTCGAGCAGGCCAACAAGGATTCGGCGCAGCAGCGCCGGCGTATCGATACCCAGCTGGTGACGCTGCACTTTGCCACCACCTCGGGCCAGCGCAGCCGCAGCGAGATCGGCGAGGCGCTGAGCGAGTCGGGCAGCATTCTCAGTACCAGCGTGGCGTTCCTGATCCGTGCCGCGGCCGCCTTGTTGCCGGTGGCGGTGCTGGCGTTGATCGCAGGATGGGGCGTGCGTGCCTGGTGGCGGCGACGCCGTCGCAAGGCCTGATCGAACGATGCGCCCGCCGGTCGTGGACCGGCGCTACCGGACAGGTGGAAGGTAGCGCCGGGCCATGCCCGGCGGACACTCATCCTTCGTCGGTTTCGTACTCGACGAACACATCCAGCTCCAACGCGAGCTCCTGCACCGCATCGCGCACCTTCTGCGCGGTGCTCTCGTTGCCGACTTCCACTTCCAGTTCGTGGATGCCGGGACCGATATCATCGGACAGCCCGGCCGAGCTGGAATCGTCATCGTCCATGTGTGGCATCAGGTCGTCGGTTTCCTCGACGTGCTCGATGCCCTCCAGGCCGAGCAGCAGATCGCTGATGGCGCGGGCGTCGTCTTCGGTTCCGGTGATGCGCAGTCGCAGCAGGCTCATGTCAGGGGCACGTGGAAGGGTTCGCCTGCAGCCTAGCCAGCGCGAAGCAAAGAGCGGGTGAGGGCGCAGTCAGCCGCGCGTGGCCGGGCGCCCCAGCAGGCTGTCCGGCAGCGCGGGGATCGGCGTGCGTTCGTCCAGGGCCTGCTGCAGCAGCCAGTCGATGAACAGGCGCGCGGCCGGGCTGGGCGGCTGCGCTTCGGCGTGCACCACGTAGTAGGCGTAGCGGGCCTTCAACGCGGGTCCTGGCAGGCGCACCACTTCGTAGCGCTGCAGGTAGGGCTGGGCGATGTGGGTGCGTGCCAGTACCGCCCCCATGCCGTACACCGCCGCACGCATCGCATCGGTGCTGTCGGCGAAGGTGTGCATCGGCGGCAAGGGTGAGGGCGGGCGCACGCCGGCATGGCGGAACCAGTCGCGCCAGCCCTGCGGCGACAGGTCGGTCAGCAGCGGCAGGTCGGCGATGCGGGCCGGATCGTCCAGCGATTCGACCCCGGCCAGCGCAGGCGAGGCGACCGGGAACAGGTAGTCGTCCATCAGGTGCTGCGCATGCAGGCCCGGCCATTGTCCCAGACCGTAGCGGATGCCGACCTCCGGCCCATTGTCGTCGTAGCGATCGAGCCCGCTGCCGGTGTGCAGCTCGATGCGGATGTGCGGATGTGCCTGGGTGAAGCGCGGCAGCCGCGGCAGCAGCCAGCAGTAGGAGAGCGAGCGCAGCGTGGTGATCCGCAGCGGCACGCTGTCTGCGTCCGGATGCAGGTGATGGGCCACGGCCGCGACATCGCTGAAGGCCGCGCTGGCGGCATCGGCCAGCTGTCGGCCTTCGGCGGTCAGGCGCACGCCGCGGGCATGGCGCAGGAACAGGCGCGTTTCCAGCACTTCTTCCAGGCGCCGCACGTGGTGGCTGACGGCGCTGGCGGTCAGGTGCAGTTCCTGCGCGGCCTGGGCAAGGTTCTGGTGGCGTGCGGCGACCGCGAACACGGCCAGTGCGGGGAGCAGGGAAGGGCGGAGCTGCATGTCGAGCCTCAAGCCAGATTTGTGGCTGGCAGCGATACTACGCGCTTGTACGGCGGGCGTCTGCGCACGATCCTGTGTGCCTTGACGAGGATGCGACGATGGACGGAGGCAGGGCATGAATGCGGTCCCACAGGCGGCCGAGCGCGACTGGCGCACACCGCTGGAACTGACCCTGCTGGGCGCCATCTGGGGCTGCTCGTTCCTGTTCATGCGGGTGGCGGTGCCGTCGTTCGGCCCGTTCGCGCTGGTCGAGCTGCGGCTGGTGCTGGGCGCGCTGGTGCTGCTGCCGTTCCTGTGGCGCGCGCGCGCGCAGTTCCCGCCGCGACGCTGGCTGTGGCTGGCACCGATCGGCCTGATCAACTCGGCGCTGCCTTTCGTGCTGTTTGCCTATGCGGCGGAGCAGGCGCCGGCGGCGATCGGCGCGATCTGCAATGCGATGACCGTGCTGTTTGCCGCGCTGATCGCCTTCCTGTTCTTCGGCGAGAAGATCGGCATGCGCCGCGCCGGCGCGTTGCTGGTTGGCTTCGCCGGCGTGGTGGTGCTGGCTACGGCCAAGGTTTCCGGCCTGAGCATCGGCACTGCGGTGATCGCCGGCGCTGCGGCGTCGCTGCTGTACGGGCTGGGCGTGAACCTGGTGAAGCGCCATATGACCGGCCTGCCATCGGCAGCAGCGGCGGCGGCGACGTTGTCCTGCGCTTCGCTGTGGATGCTGCCGATGGCGGTGACGCACTGGCCGCAGGCCGCTATTCCGCTGAAAGCCTGGGGCGCGGCGATAGCGCTGGGGGTGGCCTGCACCGGCCTGGCCTTCCTGATGTTCTATCGCCTGATCGGCCGTATCGGGCCGTCACGCGCCTCGACGGTGACCTACCTGATTCCGCTGTTCGGCGCGGCGTTCGCGTGGATGTTCCTGGGTGAGCCGGTGACGCTGCAGATGCTCATTGCCGGTGCGTTGATTCTGGGTAGCGTGGCGGTGAGCCAGAAGGGCTGAGGGTGCCGAAGCGCTGGTAGTGCCGGGCGCTGCCCGGCAGGTCTTTTCCGCGCCTGCGGAGAGGTGTCACTTTCTTTGCTCGTGCAAAGAAAGTAACCAAAGAAACACGCCGCCAGGTCGCGAGCCGGTGCTGCGCACCGGTACCCTGCGCTCCTCGGCCCGTCGAGGGACGGCGCGGGAACTCGCTGCGCTCAAACACCCGCGCCTCTTCGCCCTCGCCGGACCTGCGGTGCTCGGCTCGCTCAAGGCGGATCCAAGATCAAGGGCAGAAGCGGTCGCTTCGCTCGCCGGGCCCGGCCCGGCACTACCAAACATCGTCGTGCAGCTGTGGCTCTTGATCTTGGATCCGCCTTGAGCGAGCCGAGCATCGCAGGGGAATCAGGGGCGAAGAGGTGCCGATGTCTGAGCGCAGCGAGTTCGGCACCGTCCCCTGATTCGCCGAGAAGCGCAGGGGACCGACGTGCGAAGCACGGCGGCTCGCGACCTGGCGGCGCGTTTCTTTGGTTACTTTTCTTTTCGCGCGAAAAGAAAAGTAACGCCCATGAACAGTGAAGCACCTTCAGCACGCGTAACGTGCGGAAACCATCACCGCACCGGCACCGGGATGTTGCACAGGTCGATATGCCCCGCCGGGCGCTTGTAGAAATCATCCACGCGATTGCGTCGCGCCTCGACCGTATCGGCGAAGGTCTTCGAATCGGTACGCAGCACCTGGATCGGTGTGCGCTCGGCCGCCGGCACGTCGCTGGCGCGGCGGATCGACACGATCGGCGTGCGCAGCTTCGGGTCGGTGTAGAAGCCCATCGGCGCCGGTCCGCGCGGGATCGCGCTGAGCAGTTCCATGCCCTTCAGCACGCGGCCCACCAGGGTGATGTTGCGGTCCAGTTGACGCGGCGACTGCCCGGTCACCACGTACAGTTCGGCGCCGATGCTGCTGTCTTCCTCGTTGCTGCGGCCGGCGCCGAGCATGCCGTAGCAGTGCGCCAGCCAGGCCTTGCCGGCCTGCGGGTCCTGGCCGACCGGGAAGCCGTCGACGAACCCGGTCTGTGCCGCCCAGCCATCACGGTCGGGCAGCACGCTCACCTTCAGGCCTGCGCTGGCGCGTTCGAACTCGGCCGGCAGCTTGCGCGCGGCACTGCCGAACGGCCTGGCCTTGGCCGCGTCATCGGCGTCGGCATCGCCGAACTGCACCACGAAGTTGTCCTGCGAGCGGTAGATGCTGGTGCCATCCCAGAAGTGCTCATGGGCGAAGGTCTGGATGTTGGCCACATGGCGCGGGGCGAACTGCGGCGCCAGCTCGATGATCACCCGCCCGGCCGGCAGGTCCATGTACAGCAGGTTGGCCGGGTCCGGCGTGCGCCAGTCGCTGGCTGCCGAGGCGTCGAGGATCTGCTGCGGACTGCGGTACGGGGTGGCCGCGCTGGCCAGCGAGGGCAGCAGGCAGGCCAGGGCGAGGGCGGTCAGGGCAAGACGGCGACGGTGCGGCATGGGATCCCCGGAACATGAACGAGGGTTCGATTCTGCGCGAGCGCACCGGTCTAGCCAACCGGCAGAGTGACTAACGACACATTCGCTATACCGAACTTCGCACTACTGTGGAGTTCAACGTAGTGGAGGGCCGGTCATGGTCGAAGACGATGTCCACCTGAAGAAGTTCCAGAAGGAGCTCAGCGCTGGAACGGTGTCGCTGGCCCTGCTGGCGGTGCTGGCCCGGGCCGGCGAGCCGCTGTACGGGTACCTGATTGCCAAGGAGCTGGAGCGCGTGGGCGAGGGCGTGCTGAGCGGCAAGCAGAGCGCGCTGTACCCGGTGCTGCGCAACCTGGAAGGGGCCGGGCTGCTGGAAAGCCATGTGGAGCCGTCCAGCAGCGGGCCGCCGCGGCGCTACTACCGCATCAACGAACGTGGCCTTCAGGTGCTGGCGCAGTGGCGCCAGGCCTGGCAGGCCACCCGCGATTCCGTCGATTCCGTGTTGGAGGGGTACCGCAATGAACGACCCGAGCCTGGCAGGCCGAGCCCTGCCCACGACCATCCCGCAGTACCTGGCGCAGCTGCGCGCAGCGCTGGAGGGCGCCGACCCGGCGATGGTGCAGGACGCGCTGTACGACGCCGAGGAATACCTGCGTTCGGAGCTGGCCGCCCAGCCTGGCCGCAGCGAGGCCGAGGTGATCGCCGACGTGGCCGGCAGCTATGGCGCGCCCGATGAAGTGGCCGAGATCTACCGCGAGACTGAGGTGACGGTGAACCGCGCGCTGCGCACGCCGCGTGCGGATACCGGGCCGGTGCTGCGTGCGGCCGCCGAAGCCAGCGGCGTCGAGCCGGCCGCGCCGCCGCCGGCACCGGTGCCGCGCTCGCTGCTGGCGCGTTTCTTCGGCGTGGTGACCGATCCGCATACCTACGGTGCGCTGTTCTACATGCTGCTGTCGCTGGCCACCGGCATCTTCTTCTTCACCTGGGTGGTCACCGGCCTGTCGCTGTCGCTGGGCCTGCTGATCCTGATCATCGGCATTCCGCTGACCGTGCTGTTCTTCGGCTCGGTGCGCGGGCTGGCACTGCTGGAAGGGCGGCTGGTGGAAGCACTGCTGGGCGAGCGCATGCCGCGCCGTCCGCACTACACCGACCGCAGCCGCACGTGGCTGCAGCGCATCGGCGACATGTTCACCGACGGCCGCACCTGGCTGACCCTGCTGTACTTCGTGCTGATGCTGCCGCTGGGCATCATCTACTTCACCATCGCGGTGACGCTGCTGTCGCTGTCGCTGAGCCTGATCTGGGCGCCGGTCGCGGCGATCTTCAGTGGCGATATCCCGGGCGTGTACATCAACGACGTGAATGTACTGCCGATGGCGGCCTCGCCGCTGGTGGCGATCGTGGTGGCGGCCGTGGGCGCGCTGCTGCTGGTGCTGACGATGCACCTGGCGCGTGGCATCGGCAGGCTGCACGGGCTGATTGCCAAGAACCTGCTGGTGCGGCTGTAAGCAGGGGCTGACGCTCTGGTGGGTGCCAACCTTGGTTGGCACAATCCTTCAGCGCAGGGGCGCTTGGCGGACTTCGCTCTGGTAGGTGCCAACCTTGGTTGGCACAATCCTTCAGATACCGGGATTCATGGAAGAGCGCCAACCAAGGTTGGCATCTACCAGGGCGTACCGACCAAGGTCGGCACCACCGAGGGCGGTTTACCCCGCCTTGCGCCGTAGCGGGGTGACGTTGCTCTTCTTCTTCGTGGCCTTGGCGGCCGGGGCTTCAGCGTGCGCGGCGAAGAAGTCGCGCACCTTCGGGTACACCACTTCGCGCCAGCGACGGCCGCTGAAGATGCCGTAGTGGCCGGCGCCTTCGACGATGAAATGCTCGCGGCGGTCAGCAGCAATGCCGGTGCACAGCGCCTGCGCCGCTTCGGTCTGGCCGAGCCCGGCGATGTCGTCCAACTCGCCTTCGATGCTCAGCAGCGCGGTATCGCCGATCGCCGACGGATCGACCTTCTCGCCATTGACCACCCACTCGCCACGCGGCAGCAGGAAGTCCTGGAACACCACGCGGATGGTGTCCAGGTAGTACTTGGCCGGCATGTCCAGCACCGCGTTGTACTCGTCGTAGAAGCGGCGATGCGCGTCGGCGTCTTCCAGGTCGCCCTTGACCAGGTCGGTGTAGAAATCCCAGTGCGAGCTGAAATGACGGCTGGGGTTCATCGACAGGAAGCCGGCATGCTGCAGGAAGCCGGGATACACGCGGCGACCGGCGCCGGGATAGCTCGGCGGCACGGTGTGGATGACGTTGTTCTCGAACCACGACAGCGGGTTCTGCGTGGCCAGGTTGTTCACTGCGGTCGGGCTGCAGCGCGCATCGATCGGGCCGCCCATCATCACCAGCGTGCGCGGCGTCGGTTCGCCACGGCTGGCCATCAGCGAAACCGCAGCCAGCACCGGTACGGTCGGCTGGCACACGCTGACCACGTGCAGGCGCTCGACGCCGAGGTGGCGGATGAATTCCTGGATGTAGGCGATGTAGTCGTCGAGGCCGAACTCGCCTTCGCTGGCCGGCACCATGCGCGCGTCCACCCAGTCGGTGACGTACACACGGTGGTCGCGCAGCAGGGTGCGCACGGTATCGCGCAGCAGCGTGGCGTGGTGGCCGGACAGCGGCGCCACCACCAGCACGAACGGCTGGTTGAGCATGGTGTGCAGCTGGTCGGCTTCATTGCTGTGGCGCTTGAAGCGCAGCAGCTTGCAGAACGGCTTGCTCACTTCTTCGTGCACGACGATCGGCACGCGCTCGCCATCGACATCGATTTCGTTGATGCCCCATTCGGGCTTCTCGTAATCCTTGCCGATGCGATGGAACAACTCGTTGACCGCGGCCAGGCGATCGGCACCCGGCATCTGCGACCACCAGTGGCCCGGGTTGGCGAAGAACTTGGCGTTGGCCTGGGCCTGGTGCACCCAGGGGGCGAGCAGGTTGCGGGTCAGTTCGTGCAGTTGATAGAGCATGACGACCGAATATGTATGGTCATATGTTGCCGCGCAGCATATCCCATCCGGGTGTCCCGCAGGTTAAGTCGGATGAAAATAATGAATCCGGATTCACATCTGTTCCAGCGCCGCCGCATCGCCTGCAAGGGCGGGGCCCAGCCAGCAGTGCGACCCTACCGGCTGCAGGCCATGCCGGCCCAGTGTCCGGCGGTACCAGCGCGCCGGACGGGCCTGGAAGCCCTCGTGGTCGCCCTCGAACTCATCCTCGGCGGCGAAGGTTTCCAGGAAGGCCACACCGCCGGTCAGCTCGGCCACACCGGCCAGGCCGGCACGCAGCTCGCGATCGGGCACGTAGTGCATCACGTCCGAACACACCAGCAGGTCGACCGGGGCGCAGGGCCGCAGCCAGGCGAAGTCGCCGAAGCCGGCCAGGTGCAGGTTGCGGGTGCGGCCGTAGCGGCGCACAGCGTACTCGCTGCTGTCGAAGCCGAGGTATTCGACCTTCGGACGCAGCTTCAGCAGCGGTGCGCGCCAGGCGCCTTCGCCGCAGCCGATGTCCAGCACGCTGCGGATCGGCCGTTCCAGGTAGTACTCGGCGCTGGCCACGGCCAAGGCCACCTTGCGCGCCAGGCGGGCGCTGCCGCCGATGTCGGCGCGGCGGTACCAGCGCTGGAAGTAGGCGGCGTCGTAGGTCTTGTCCATGCAGGCGTCGTGCGATCGGGAAAACGGCGCCTATCGTACGGTGTTGCGGCGCGCCATGCGTCGATGTGTCGCGGCGGCGGTGCGTGGGGCGTAGTGGTCAGCGCGTGCGAGAATGGCCGCCCATCTACGCCAGCCGCTGGAGCGAGCGCATGCAGAGCTACTACTGGGTGAAGACCTTCCACATCGTGTTCGTGGTGGCGTGGATGGCCACGGTGTTCTACCTGCCGCGCATCCTGGTCAATCTGGCCGAGACGGCGGGGCAACCGGCCGTGACCGAGCGCCTGCAGCTGATGGGGCTGCGCCTGTACCGTTTCGGCCATTCGATGTTCGGCCTGGCCTTCCTGCTCGGCCTGGTGCTGTGGCTGGGCTACAGGGTCATCCCGGATTTCCCGACCATGGTCGCGCCGGGCGGTGCCGGCTGGCTGCATGCCAAGCTGGGCCTGGTGGTGCTGCTGCTGGTGTACTTCGGCTGGGTCGGTCGCCTGCTCAAGGGCGTGGCCAAGGGCAGGGCGCTGCCGTCCTCGCGCGCGCTGCGCTGGATCAACGAGATCCCGCTGCTGGCGTTCATCCCGATCGTGTGGCTGGTGCTGGCCAAGCCGTTCTGATCCAGTAGATCCACGCCATGCGTGGATGCTCTCTTGTAGAGTCGAGCTTGCTCGACTGCTTCGATCAAAAGCAGTCGAGCAAGCTCGACTCTACACAGACAGGCAACGCGGCCGATCAGGCCGCGTCGCACGGGCCCGATCAGGCGGCTTCGTAGGTGCCGTAGCTGCGCAGGCGCGTGTAGCGCTGTTCCAGCAGCTGCTCGGTGGACAGCGCGTCCAGCGCGTCCAGTTCGTTCAGCAGCACGGCCTTCAGGCGCTTGGCCATCTGGGTCGGGTTGCGGTGGGCGCCACCGGTCGGCTCGCGCACAACCTTGTCGACCAGGCCCAGGCTCTTCAGGCGCGGCGCGGTCAGGCCCAGCTGCTCGGCGGCATCCTTGGCCTTGCCCGCGTCCTTCCACAGGATCGAGGCGCAGCCTTCCGGGGTGATGGTCGAATACACCGCGTATTCCAGCATCACGGTGCGGTCGCCCACGCCCAGCGCCAGTGCGCCGCCGGAGCCACCTTCACCGATCACGGTGCAGATGATCGGCACCTTCAGTTCGGCCATCTCGATCAGGTTGCGTGCAATCGCCTCGGACTGGCCGCGCGATTCGGCGTCGATGCCCGGCCATGCACCGGCGGTGTCGATCAGGGTCAGCACCGGCAGGCCGAAGCGCTCGGCCATCTTCATCAGGCGCAGCGCCTTGCGGTAGCCCTCCGGCTTGGGCATGCCGAAGTTGCGCTTGATCTTTTCCTTGGTGTCACGGCCCTTCTGGTGGCCGATCACCATCACCGCGCGGCCGTTGATGCGGGCCAGGCCGCCCATGATGGCCTTGTCGTCGGCGAAGGCGCGGTCGCCGGCCAGCTCCTGGAACTCATCGCAGATGATGCGGATGTAGTCGGCGGTATACGGGCGCGACGGGTGACGGGCCAGCTGCAGTACCTGCCACGAGGTCAGGTTGCGGAAGATCTGTGCGGTGCGCACGCGCAGCTTGTCCTGCAGCGCGTGTACTTCCGCCTCGACATTGACCGCCGGCCCGGCGCTGGCGTTGCGCAGCTCCTGGATCTTGGCTTCCAGGTCGGCGATGGGTTGCTCGAAGTCGAGGTAGTTCGGATTCATCGGAAGCCGTCGAGTAAAGAAGGGGGAAAGTGTAGCCGAACACAGGTGGATTCCCCGTACGCCCCTGTCTGGAGCGTACGGGTCGCGGGCGCGGGCTCAGCCCTTGCTGGCCGGGCGCACTGCCGCCGACATGCCGGTGGCCTGGCCCAGCGCCGACTGGAACGCATTGCGCTGCTCGTGGTCGGCCGGGCGCAGGTCGCGGCCGGCGGCCGCGCTGGCCTGCACGAAGTCCACGCTGACCTTGAAGCTCTCCTTCTTCAGGCGCTTCTGTTCAGACGGATCGACCGCGGCCAGGTAGCGGGCATGCCATTGCCGCGCGGCGGCGGCGTGCGCCTCGAACTGCGGGTGCAGCGCCGGCAGCACGGTCGGGGTGAACGGGGCCGGATCCTTCGGGGTGCGGTAGCCGGCCGGGTTGGCGGCCAGGTAGCTGCCTGGTTCCTCGTTCTCCTTTTCCAGGTAGGCGATGAAATCAACGGCGCTGAACAGCTTGTTGCGGCGCTCGATGCCGGCCTGCTGCTGGGTGGTGACCACGCTGTCCGGGAAGTTCTCGTGGGCGCCGTAGCGCCAGTCCTTTTCGATGAACAGGCCGTGGACCTTGGTGAACGGACCTTCGATGGCGACCCCGTCAAGGTCGATCTCGTTGTTGGCCTCTCCATACTGCTGCCCGGCATCGGCGTAGACCTGGCTGACCACCACGTACTCGGACAGGGTCGGGTTGATCAGCCCGCCCTGGCCGTCGGCGTAGACCACCAGCTGCACATCACCCAGCGCCTGGGTATGCAGGCGGTGTTCGCCCGGCGCCAGCGACACCGACACCGAGGCGTGCGGCCCGATGGCATGGGGCTTGCCGTCCAGGGTCAGTTGCAGCGGGCTGTCGGTGGGGTTGTCGATCTCGAAGCTCACGCTGGACAGCGAGCAGCCAGCCAGCGCGAGGCCGGCCACAAGGGAAAGCAGCAGGGATTTCATCAGCGGTATCGTCCTTGAAGTGGTGCGGGGAAAAGGTGAGGCCAGCGTCAGCTGGCCCATGGCGGGCTGTAGCGCACCTTCAGCGTGCGCACGGCCGGGTCGGCGCGCAGCGCCTCCATCAGCTTCGAATCGATGCGTACCGCGCTCTGCCCGGACACATCGAGCATGCCGGCGACGCCGCCCTGCGGGCCCTTCAGCAGCAGATCCAGGCGCAGTGGCGTTCGCCCTGGGCGGTGGCGGTCGAGCAGGGCATCGATGCGCTCCCAGACCGGGCGCTGCTGGCGCAGGTCCAGGCGCAGCGACAGCCGCGTGGCGTAGTTGGCGCAGACTTCATCGAAGTCCCAGCACTGGCGGATGCGCAGTGCGTAGCCGCCATTGAACTCGTCCTCGCGCAGGCCGCCCTTGACCACCAGGATGCGGTCCTTGGTCATCAGGTGGCCGAACTCGGCCATCGCGTCGGAGAACGCGCTGCACTCGACGCGGCCACGACCGTCTTCGAGCTGGATGAAGATCTGGCTTTCGCCCTTGCGGCGCACGCCGACCACCTGGCCGGCCAGCACGGTCTGCACTTCCGGGCGCCAGCGCTTCTCGCCGCCACCGCCACCGCCACTGTTGGCGCTCCAGATCTTCTCCACCGCGCCCAGATCGTTGCCGACCAGGTCGCGCACATCGTCGCGCCACGGATCGAACGGATGGCCGCTGAGGTAGAAGCCCAGCGTGTCACGCTCGCCGTTCAGGCGCTGCAGCAGCGGCCATTCCTCGGCCTCGGGCAGGTCCAGCTGGATCGACACGGTGCTTGGATCGGGCCCGCCGAACAGCGAGTTCTGACCGGAAGCACGCTCGCGCGCCATCTGGTCGGTGGCCTTGATCACTTCCGGCAGCTGCAGCATCAGCGAGGCGCGGTTGCGGCCGAGCTCATCGAGCGCGCCACAGTTGATCATCGCTTCCAGCGTGCGCCGGTTGAGCTTGGCCGAGCCGACGCGGGTGCAGAAGTCGAGCAGGTCCTTGAACTCACCGCCCTTCAGGCGCTCGTCGACCACCGCTTCGCAGGCGCCCTGGCCCACGCCCTTGATCGCGCCCAGGCCGTACTGGATGGTGTCCGGGGTGACCGCTTCGAACATGAAGGCCGACTGGTTCACCTTCGGCGGCAGCACGGTCAGGCCGAGGTTGCGCACTTCGTCGAGGAAGCCGACCACCTTGTCGGTGTTGTCCAGGTCCGAGGACAGCGTGGCCGCCATGAACTCGGCCGGGTAGTGGCGCTTCAGCCACGCGGTCTGGTAGCTGACCAGCGCATAGGCGGCGGCGTGTGACTTGTTGAAGCCGTAGCCGGCGAACTTCTCCATCAGGTCGAAGATCGCATCGGCCTTGGCTTCGTCGACGCCGTCCTTGGCCGCACCCTCGCGGAAGATCTCACGGTGCTTGGCCATTTCCGCCGGCACCTTCTTGCCCATCGCACGGCGCAGCAGGTCGGCGCCGCCCAGCGAGTAGCCGCCGACGATCTGCGCCATCTGCATCACCTGCTCCTGGTACACCATGATGCCGTAGGTGTCCTTCAGGATCGCTTCGGTGCGCGGATCGGGATAGATGATTTCTTCCTGGCCGTGCTTACGCGCGTTGAAGGAGGGAATCAGGTCCATCGGGCCAGGGCGGTACAGCGACACCAGCGCGATC
Organism: Stenotrophomonas sp. GSD10; assembly: GCF_056172695.1. Classification (NCBI taxonomy): domain Bacteria; kingdom Pseudomonadati; phylum Pseudomonadota; class Gammaproteobacteria; order Lysobacterales; family Lysobacteraceae; genus Stenotrophomonas; species Stenotrophomonas sp. GSD10. Next base: position 1,019,040 of record NZ_JAOCMC010000002.1, read on the forward strand.
AGGTCTTCGAAACGGTCGGGGCGCGCGTCCTTCAGCAGGCGGCGCATGCCCGAGGATTCGAACTGGAACACCGCGCCGGTGTTGCCGTTGGCGAAGATGTCCTTGTAGGTGGGCGTGTCGTCCAGCGGAATCGCGGCGATGTCCACGGGCGGGATGCCGGCGCGCTCATGGCGCTTGTTGATCGCCTTCACCGCCCAGTCGATGATGGTCAGCGTGCGCAGGCCGAGGAAGTCGAACTTCACCAGGCCGACTTCTTCCACGTCGTTCTTGTCGAACTGGGTGACCGGGTTCTTGCCCAGGCCGTTCTCGTCGTGTTCGGCGTACAGCGGGCAGAACTCGCTCAGCGGCTCGGGGCCGATCACCACGCCACCGGCATGCTTGCCGGCGTTGCGGGTCAGGTCTTCCAGCTGCAGTGCCAGATCGATCAGGTCGCGGACATCGTCCTCGGTCTCGTAGCGCTGGATCAGTTCCGGCGACGCCATTTCCGAGCTGGGGCCTTCCTTGCCCTTGCCCAGCGCATCCTTCAGGTGGATGCCGAGGATGTTCGGAATCAGCTTGGAAACGCCGTCGACCAGGCCGTACGGGAAACCGAGCACGCGGCCGGAGTCGCGCACCACCGCCTTGGCCGCCATGGTGCCGTAGGTGATGATCTGGCTGACGCGCTCGCGCCCGTACTTGCGCGCGACGTAGTCGATCACCTCGTCGCGGCGGTCCATGCAGAAGTCGATGTCGAAGTCGGGCATCGACACGCGTTCCGGGTTGAGGAAGCGCTCGAACAGCAGGTTGTACGGCAGCGGGTCCAGATCGGTGATCTTCAGCGCCCACGCCACCAGCGAACCGGCACCGGAGCCACGGCCGGGGCCGATCGGAATGCCCTGGTTCTTGCCCCACTGGATGAAGTCGGCCACGATCAGGAAGTAGCCGGGGAACCCCATCTTGATGATGGTGTTGAGCTCGAATTCCAGGCGCTCGAAATATTCTTCGCGGGTCTTGCCCGGCGCCAGCGGATTCTTCTCCAGGCGTTCTTCCAGGCCGTCGCGTGACATCTTCTGGATCCAGGTGTCCAGGGTCTCGTCGTCGGGCACCGGGTAGTTGGGCAGGAAGTAGGTGCCCAGCCGCATCTCGATGTTGCAGCGCTCGGCCAGTGCCAGCGTGTTGTCGATCGCATCGGGAATGTCGGCGAACAGCGCGCACATTTCCTCGGCCGACTTCAGGTACTGCTGGTCGCTGTATTCGCGCGGCCGCTTGGGGTCGTCCAGTACGCGGCCAGTGGAGATGCACACGCGCGCTTCGTGCGCGCTGAAATCCGACGGCGACAGGAAGCGCACGTCATTGCTGGCCACCACCGGCAGGCCGCGCTGGCCGGCGGCCATCAGTGCGAACTGGTTGAAGGTTTCCTCGCCCTCGCGGCCGGTACGGGTCAGTTCCAGGTGCAGGCCATCGCCGAACACGCGCTGCCAGTCGGCCAGCTGCTGCTCGGCCAACTCATGCTTGCCGTCCAGTGCCAGGCGCCCGGCCAGGCTCTGCCGCCCGGCCAGCGCGAACAGGTTGGCGTTGCCGGCCTTCAGCCAGTCCGGGTGGATGGCCACTCCGCCTTCCGGGCGATGGCCCTCCATCCAGGCGCGGGTCAGCAGCCGCGACAGGCTCAGGTAGCCCTCGCGGTCGCGGCACAGCAGGGTCATCCGCCACGGGTCCTGGCCTTCCTCGGCGATCAGCACGTCGGCGCCGGCGATCGGCTTGATGCCCACGCCTTCGGCCGCCTTGTAGAACTTGACCAGGGCGAACAGGTTGTTGAGGTCGGTCACCGCCAGTGCGGGCAGGCCCAGTTCCACCGAGCGCGACAGCAGGTTGGCCTGCTTGGCCTTTTTCGGGTCGGCCTGATCGGGTTTGGCCGGCACACGGATGGTCGAGTCCGCCAGCGAGAACTCGGTGTGGACGTGGAGATGTACGAAGCGGGAGTTGGACATGCCGGACCAGGTTGGAGCGCGCAGGCCCCGGATGCCGACGGAGGTTCGTCGCCGGGGTCGGGAAGCGCTGGAGTGCCTGGTCAGGGTACCGAGGGCAGGGGGCGCGACAAGCTCTTGACATGCCCGGGAAGGCGGCCGGGTTCAGGGGTGCGCGTAGCCGCTTCCTGTAGCGCCGAGCCCATGCTCGGCTGCCGCGAAAGCCGAGCATGGGCTCGGCTCTACAAGGTCAACCGAGGCACTCCCGCACCGGCGCGAAGCTGCGGCGGTGTTCGGCGCACGGCCCGTGGGCCCGCAGCGCGGCCAGGTGGGCCGGGGTGCCATAGCCCTTGTGCTGCTCGAAGCCATACTCAGGGTGGCGCACGTGCACCTCCTGCATGTAGCGGTCGCGCGAGACCTTGGCCAGGATCGAGGCGGCCATGATGGCCCGGTCGATGCCATCGCCGCCGACCAGGGCCTGTGCCGGCAAGGCCAGCCCCTTGGGCACCACGTTGCCGTCGATGCGCGCGAAGCCGGCCACGTGGGCCACCGCGGCCACCACATCGCGCATGCCCTGCAGGGTGGCCTGGTAGATGTTGAGGCGGTCGATGGCCTCCACCTCCACCAGTACCACATGCCAGGCCAATGCCCGTTCGACGATACGGTCATACAGCTGCTCGCGGCGCGCGGCGGTCAGCTGCTTGGAATCATCCAGGCCGTTGATGCGCGGCCTGGACGGGTCGAACACCACGGCGGCCACGGCCACCGGGCCGGCCAGCGGGCCGCGCCCGGCTTCGTCGACACCGGCGATCAGGCGTTCCGGCTCGACCACCGCACTGGTATCGAACAGCGCCAGGCTGGCCGCAGCGGCGTGGCGGCGGCTCATGCCTGGGCCTGGTTGCGCACCAGCAGCTCGCCCACGGCGTCGGCGGCACGTGCCGATGCGTTGCGGCGCAGGCGCTCGTGCAGACGCGCGTAGGTGTCCTGCAGGTCGCTCACCCGCTGTGGGTGGTCGAACCACTGCTGGATGGCCGCCGCCAGCTTGTCCGGTGTGCAGTCATGCTGCATCAGTTCCGGGGCCAGGTCCTGGCCGGCCAGGATGTTGGGTAGGGCGAAGCGGTCAACCTTGATCAGGCCCAGCGCCTTGACCAGGCGGTAGGTCAACTCGTTGACCCGGTAGCCGACCACCATCGGCCGCTTCACCAGCATGGCCTCCAGCGTGGCGGTACCGGACGCCAGCACCACCACGTCGGCGGCGATCATTGCATCGCGCGCCTGGCCGTCGAGTACGTGCGAATAGGCCACCGGCAGCGCCGAGCGTGACAGCTGCTCTTCAATCAGCCGCTTGCACGCCGCGTTGGCGGCAGGCACCACCACATGCAGCCCGGGAATGCGTTCGGAGACCTGCCAGGCGGCTTCGAAGAACGGCTCGCCCAGGCGCGAGATCTCACCCAGGCGGCTGCCCGGCAGCACCGCCAGCACCTTGGCCGAGGTCGGCAGGCCAAGCGTGGCGCGTGCGGCCTCGCGGTCGCCCTGCAGGGGAATGTCGTCGGCCATCGGATGACCAACGAAGCGCGCGTCGATGCCGTGCTTGGCATAGATCGGCGGTTCCATCGGGAACAGGCACAGCACCAGGTCGGCGCTGCTGCCGATCTTCTCGGCGCGCTTCTCGCGCCAGGCCCAGACCGACGGGCTGACGTAGTGCACGGTGCGTACGCCACGCTGCTTCAACCAGCGCTCGATACCCAGGTTGAAGTCGGGGGCATCGATGCCGATGAACACGTCCGGTTGCCATTCCAGCGCACGCTGGCGGAAGGCCGAGCGCAGCTTCAGCAGGCGCGGCAGATGGCGCAGCACCTCGGTCAGGCCCATCACCGCCAGCTCGCTGGCATCGTGCCAGGTCTGGCAGCCGGCGCTGCGCATGGCATCACCGCCGATGCCGGCGAATTCGGCATTCGGGAAGCGCGCCTTGAGCTCGCGGACCAGGCCCGCACCGAGCAGATCGCCGGAGGCTTCACCGGCCACCAGCGCGATCCGCAACGGGCGCTCGCTGAGCACCCGTTGCGCGGGGACACTGCCGGCCATCGAGGCCAGCGGGATCACGGCGGCGCCGGCGGGCGCCTGGCCGGGCGTGCTGCTCATCGCAGCAGGGGCCGCTCGGCGTGCTCGATGAAGTCCAGCATGGCCTTCACGTCATCGCTGTCACGCGCCTGTTCGGTCAGCTGCACCTTGGCCTCGGCCAGCGGCAGCCCGGCCACATACAGCGTGCGGTAGGCGCGCTTGATGGCCGAAATGCGCTCGGCATCGAAGCCGCGGCGCTTCAGGCCTTCGCTGTTGATGCCTCGCGGGCGGCCGAGCGAGTCGGTGCCGACCATGGTGAACGGCGGCACGTCGCCATTGGTCAGCGCACCCATGCCGAGGAAGGCATGCGCGCCGATGCGGCAGAACTGATGGGCGCCGGCAAAGCCGCTGATGATCACGTAGTCGCCCACGGTCACGTGGCCGGCCAGCGTGGTGTTGTTGGAGAACACGCAGAAGTTGCCGACATGGCAGTCGTGCGCCACGTGCGTGTAGGCCAGCATCCAGTTGTCGTTGCCGATGGTGGTGATGCCACCGCCGCCGCCGGTGCCACGGTTGAGGGTGACGAACTCGCGGAACACGTTGCGGTCGCCGATCACCAGTTCGGTACGCTCGCCGCCGAACTTCTTGTCCTGCGGCTCGCCACCGATGGCCGCGTGGCCGACGAAGCGGTTGTCGCGGCCGATCCGGGTCGGGCCGTGGATGCTGCAATGGGGGCCGACCACCGTGCCGGCGCCGATTTCAACATCGGCGCCGATCAGGGTGAAGGCGCCCACCTGGACGTCGTCGGCCAGCCGGGCGGCCGGATCGATGACGGCGGTGGGATGGATCCGTGGTGCGTTGTCAGTCATTGCTGCCTCCCGTGGATCAGCCCTTGGCGCCGGCGCACATGACCTCGGCCGAGGCGACCACTTCGCCGTTGACCTTGGCTTCGCCGTAGTACCAGCCCATGTTGCGGATCAGGCGCTTCATCTGTACATCCAGCATCAGCACATCGCCGGGGACGACCTGCTTGTTGAAGCGGGCGTTTTCCACCTTGACCATGTAGAACAGCTTGGACTGCGAGTCGCGGCCAAGCGTGAGCTGGGTCATCACGCCACCGGCCTGCGCCAGCGCTTCGATGATCAGCACGCCGGGCATGATCGGGCGGCCCGGGAAGTGGCCCTGGAAGAACGGCTCGTTGATGCTGACGTTCTTCTGCGCCAGGATGCGCTTGGCCTCGATGTCGAGCTCGAGCACCCGGTCCACCAGCAGGAACGGGTAGCGGTGCGGAAGCAGTTCCTGGATCTGGCTGACGTCGATCGGAAGCTGCAGCGTGTCGTTCATTCTTTCTCCTTGCCAGCGGCCAGGACGCGGCGAGCCAATGCGTCCAGCTGCTTGAAGCGCGCGGCGTTCTTGCGCCACGTGCGGTTGTCGGTCAATGGGGTGCCGGACGAGTACTCGCCTGGCTCATGGATGGAGTTGCGGACCACCGACTTGCCGGTGATCACGACCTTGTCGCAGATCTCAAGGTGGCCGACCACGCCGACGTGGCCGCCGAGCAGGCAGTAGCGGCCGATCTTGGCGCTGCCGGCGATGCCGGTGCAGCCTGCGATGGCCGAGTGCGCACCGATCTGCACGTTATGGGCGATCTGCACCAGGTTGTCCAGGCGCACATCCTCGTCCAGCACGGTGTCTTCCAGCGCGCCACGGTCGACGCAGGTATTGGCGCCGATCTCGCAGTCGTCGCCGATGCGCACACCGCCCAGCTGCGGAACCTTGATCCACTTGCCGGCATCCATGGCCAGGCCGAAGCCATCGGCGCCCAGCACGGCACCGGGGTGCACGCGCACGCGCTTGCCGAGCGTGACCCGGGTGACCAGGGTGACCCGGGCGATCAGTTCACAACCGGTGTCCAGGCGGCAGTCTTCGCCGATCACGCTGCCGGCGCCGATGATGCAGTTGTCGCCCACCACGCTGCGCGCGCCGATGGACACGAACGGACCGATGTGGGCGCTGGCGGCGACCTGGGCGCTGGGATCGATGACGGCGCTGGGGTGGATGCCCGGCGGGCGTGCCGGTGCGATGTCGAACAGCGCGGCGATCTTGGCAAAGGTGGTGTAGGGATCCTTGGCCACCAGCGCGGTGCCCGGGGCGGCGTCGGCGTCGTCGGCGCGCAACACCACCAGCGAGGCCTGGCTGTCGGCCAGCTGGGCGCGGTAGCGCGGGTTGGCGAGGAAGGTCAGCTGGCCAGGTCCGGCATGGGCGAGGGTGGCCACGCCATGGATGGCGGTGGCGGGGTCGCCATGGACCTGCAGGCCGAACTGCTCGGCGAGTTGCTGGGCGGTGTAGGTGGGAGTATTCACGGCGGGAGTTTAACGTGTGACGCCATTGCGGTCATGCGGGGGCGGTTTCATGGCGTCTGCCTGCTACCGGGCGGAGGCGACGGGTGGCCCTGGTCAGGACACGCAAGATCCCCTCCATGGTGCTCGGTGGCGCCATCCATGGCGCCAACGGTCCTGCCCAGGGCCACCCGCCGCCTCTGGACAGTTTCATGCGGGCGGCCAGTCCTCGAAACCCGTTTCCTGTAGAGCCGAGCCGTGCTCGGCTCAATGCGTGTGAGCGCGGCAATCAACAAACGAAAACGCCGGGCAATGCCCGGCGCTTCGCACCCCGTTTGGTGGAGAGCCCCCTTTGTTAAGGGGGCGCGCCAACGGCGCGGGGGATAGGAGGAATGCGCGTGCAGTTCTGATGAACCGCAGGGCGGTTCGTCAGAACTGCCCGCCGAAGGTGAACTGCAGTCGTTCGATCTTGTCATCGTCTTCCTTCTTCAGCGGGAAGGCGTAGCTGATCGAGATCGGACCGACCGGGGCGCGCCACAGCAGGGCCACACCGGTGGACACGCGCAGTTCGTTGGCCTTGAAGTTCTTGGTGCCGTTGTAGACGTTGCCGAAGTCGACGAAGGCCGACACGCGCGCCGACGGGCTGTCGAACAGGCGCGGGAAGTAGGCTTCGACCGAACCGACGGTCTTCAGCGAACCACCCAGCGGCTGACCTTCCGGATAGCCCTGGGTAATTTCGCGCGGGCCCAGGGTGTTGTCCTCGAAGCCTCGCACCGAGTTGGTACCACCGGCGTAGAAGTTCTCGAAGAACGGCAGACCGCTGGCGGTAACGGTCCGGGTGGTGCCATCAGGCTCGGTCAGGGTGCGGCTGTAGTCCTTGCCGTAGGCGTCACCGTAGCCCACTTCGGCACGGGTGTTGATCACCAGCGACGGCATGATCGGCCAGTACTTGCTGATCTGGTAGTTCAGCTTGTAGTACTCGATGGTCGAACCCGGCAGCGTGGTTTCCAGGCCGACGCGCTGGTAGGTACCGCGGGTCGGCATGAAGTAGTCGTTGCGCGAGTCGCGTGCCCAGCCCAGCTCGGTGCGCCACGCGTGGAAGGTGCGGCGGCCGACCGCGTTGATGTAGTCGATGATCGACTGCGGGGTCGAGCCCTGGTAGGTGGTGATCTGGTTGCTGTCGATGCCGAACATCAGCGAGACGGTGTCGGTCTCGGTCAGCGGCACGCCAAACACCACCTGCGCCGAACCATTGGTGCTGTTGTACTGGGCGGTGTTGAAGTCGGAGTAGTCCAGTTCGCGCCAGGACAGGTTGTAGCCCAGCGACACGCCGTCATCGGTGAAGTACGGGTTGGTGTAGCTGAAGCCGTAGCGCTGCAGGTAGCTGCTGCGCGAGGCTTCAACCGACACGCGGTTGCCGCCGCCGAGGAAGTTGTTCTGCGACAGCTGCACCGAGGTGGTCATGCCGTAGGACTGCGAATAGCCCAGGCCGAACACGAAGCTGCCCGAGGTGGTTTCCTTGACGTTGTAGACGACGTCGACCTGGTCGTTGCTGCCGCTGACGGCCGGGGTCTCGACCTCGACCGACTCGAAGTAGCCCAGGCGCTGCAGGCGGATCTTGGAGCGATCGATCGCGGCCTGCGAGTACCAGCTGTTCTCGAACTGGCGCATTTCGCGACGCATCACTTCGTCGGAGGTGCGGGTGTTGCCACGGAACAGGATGCGGCGCACCGACACGCGCGGGCCGGGCACGACCTGCATGTTGATGGCCACCGTCTGTTCGGCACGGTTGGTGGTCGGGATCGGGTTCACCTTGGCGAACGCGTAGCCGATGTTGGACAGCGAGTTGGTGATGGTGTCCGAGCTGAATTCCAGCAGGGCACGCGAGAACGTGTCGCCGGACTTCTGGATCACCATGCGCTCGACGTCCTCCTGCGGGAGGATGGTGTCGCCGCTGACCTTGATCTCGGAGATCTTGTACTGCGCACCCTCGGTCACGCCGGCGGTGAGGAACATGTCGCGCTTGTCGGGGCTGATCGAGACCTGGGTCGAATCGATGCTGAAGTCGACATAGCCGCGGTCCAGGTACCAGGAGTTGAGCTTTTCCAGATCGCCGGACAGCTTTTCCTTGGAGTACTGGTCATCGCGGCGGTACCACGAGGCCCAGTTGTGCTCCTTCGATTCCCAGGTCTCCAGGATGTCCTTGCTCTCGTACTTCTCGGTACCGACCAGATTGACATGGCGGATCTTGGCCGCCTTGCCTTCCTTGATGGCGATGGCGATGTCCACGCGGTTGCGGTCCAGCGGGCTCACCGTCGGGGTGATCTCGACGTTGTACTTGCCGCGGTCGTTGTACTGGCGGCGCAGTTCCTGGGTCACGCGGTCCAGGCTCAGGCGGTCGAAGGTGCCGCCTTCGGTCAGGCCGATGTCGGACAGGCCCTTGAGCAGCTGGTCGGACTTGATGTCCTTGTTGCCGGTCACGGTCAGCTTGTTGATCGCCGGGCGTTCCTTGACGGTCACCACCAGGATGGTGCCCTGGCGGTCCAGCTGCACGTCTTCGAAGAAGCCGGTCTTGTACAGGGCGCGGATGGTCTCGCCGACCTTGCTGTCGGTGACCGTCTCGCCACGTTCCACCGGCAGGTAGGTGAACACCGTGCCCGAGCTGATGCGCTGCAGGCCATCGACGCGGATGTCGCTGACAGTGAAGGGCTCGGCTGCCTGGGCCAGGGCGGGAGCGCCGGTGACGGCGGCGAGGGCGAGGGCCAGCAGGCGGCGATTGGGGAGTCGCGTCATGTCACGTCCGGTAGGAAGGTCGATTTCATTGGTGCGGGATGCCGACGCTGTAGACGGCAACAACGTGGAAAAGTTCATCGCGGGACCAGGCCGAGGATGTCGTTGTAGAACGCCAACCCCATCAGCCCGGCCAGCAACGCCAGGCCGATGTATTGGCCGGCGGCGATGGCACGCTCGCTCAGCGGGCTGCCCTTGACCAACTCGATAAGGTAATACAGCAGGTGGCCGCCGTCCAAGATCGGGATCGGCAGCAGGTTGATGATGCACAGGCTGAGCGACAGCAGGGCCAGGAACTGCAGGAACCAGTCGAGGCCGCGCTTGGCCGATACATTGGCCACCCGGGCGATGGTGACCGGCCCGGAAACGTTCTGCAGCGAGGCCTTGCCGGTGACGATGCGGCCCATCATGCCCAGCGAGTCGGCGGCCAGACGGCCGGTTTCGCGCACGGCCACGGTCACCGCGTCCAGCGGGCCATAGCGCAGCAGGGTGTCGTAGGCCGGGCTGTAGGAGGTGGGGAAGCCGACGCCGATCTGCCAGACCGGGTTGCCTTTGCCGTCCTTGCCCTGGCGCGGGGTGACCTCCAGCGCCAGCCGCTCACCGCCGCGCAGGACTTCGATCATGCCGGGGCCACCGGCGCGGCCGAGGGCCTGGATCTCGCCGATCACCTGGTCGACGCTGTCGATCCGCTGGCCGTCGATCGCCACGATCAGGTCGCCGGGCTGCAGCAGCCCGCTCACCACCGAATCGGGCGTGAGTGAATCGACCAGCGCCGGCTGCAGCCACGATTGCCAGTACAGGCCGGCCAGGATCGGCACCCGCCGTTCATCGAAGCCCGCCGGCAGCTGCGACAGCGGCAGCGTGCGCACGCGCACCTGGTCGGCGGCATCGAGCACTTCCAGCTTCACATCGCGGCGGTCCATCGCTGCAGCGGTCAGCGCCATGCTGGCCTCGCCCAGGGTCACCACCTGGCGGTCGTCCACGCGCAGCACGCGATCGCCACCGGCCAGGCCGGCCGTGGCGGCAATGCCGCTGGTGCGGCCGATGGTGGGGGAATAGTCCTGCTTGCCGATGACGAACATCGCCCACAGCAGCAGGATGCACAGCAGCAGGTTGGCGAGCGGGCCGGCGGCGACGATGGCGATGCGCTGCCACACGGTCTTGTGGTTGAAGGCCTGGCCGCGTTCATGCGGGTGGACTTCGACCTCGCGCTCGTCGAGGAATTTCACATAGCCGCCGAGCGGGATGGCGGCGATGGCGAACTCGGTGCCATGGCGGTCGCGGCGCGACCACAGCGGCCGCCCGAAGCCGACCGAGAAGCGCAGCACCTTGACGCCGCACAGGCGGCCGACCCAGTAATGCCCGAACTCGTGGAATGTGACCAGCAGCCCGAGGCTGACAATCATCCACCAGACCGATCCGATGAAATCAGTCATGCAGGCTCACAGTGGCGGACAGGGGCGGCGTCGTCATGCTGGGCGAGGCGGTCGTTCAGGCGGCGGCGATGGCGTTCAGGGTCAGCTGGCGTGCCCGCTGGTCGGCGGACAACAGGACCTCCAGTGTATCGGCTGGTTCGGTCGGCAGTGTTGAAAGAGCGTTAGCAACCAGCTCCGGGATGGTCAGGAAACCGATCCGGCCCTGAAGAAACGCTGAAACCGCCTCTTCGTTGGCAGCGTTCAGCACCGCCGGGGCGGTGCCGCCGGCCTGCATCGCCTGCCAGGCCAGCGCCAGGCAGGGGAAGGCGTCGGTGTCGGGGGCTTCGAAATCGAGCCGGCCCTGCGCCAGCAGGTCCAGCCCGGCCACGCCCGATTCAATGCGTTGCGGCCAGCCCAGGCCGACGGCCAGGGTGGTGCGCATGTCCGGCAGGCCCATCTGCGCCAGGGTGGAGCCGTCGACGAACTCGACCAGCGAATGCACCAGGCTCTGCGGATGCACCAGCACTTCGATGCGCTCGCCAGGCACCGCGAACAGGTGATGGGCCTCGATCACTTCCAGGCCCTTGTTCATCAACGTCGCCGAATCGACCGAGATCTTCGGCCCCATCGACCACTTCGGGTGGGCCACGGCCTGTGCCGGGGTGACCTGGGCCAGTTCGGCGCGGCTGCGGCCACGGAACGGGCCGCCGGAGGCGGTCAGCAGGATCCGGCGCACGCCGGCGCCGTCGAGGCTGGCGTCACGCGAGCGCAGGCACTGGAAGATCGCGCTGTGCTCGCTGTCGATCGGGATGATCTCGGCGCCGGCCCGCTCGGCGGTGCGGGTCAGCAGTTCACCGGCCAGGACCAGCGATTCCTTGTTGGCCAGCAGGACGCGCTTGCCGGCGGCCGCGGCGGCCAGGGTCGAGGACAGGCCGGCGGCACCGACGATGGCGGCCACCACGGTGTCACAGACCTCACTGGCTGCCAGCTGGTCCAGCGCGGCGGAGCCGGCATGGGCCTGGGTGGCCAGACCAGCCTCGCGCAGGCCGTCGCGCAGCGCGGCGTACAGCGATTCGTCGGCGATCACAGCATGCGCCGGCGCGTGCTGCCGGCACAGGGCCAGCAGCGCCTGCACCTGGCGGCCCGCTGCCAGCACGGTGGCCTGGTAGCGCTGCGGGTGGCGGGCGATCACGTCCAGCGTAGAGGCACCGATCGAGCCGGTGGCGCCGAACACGGCGACCCGGCGCAGGTCTGCAGCTGCATTCATGGTCAGAACCCGAAGATTTCCTTGCCCAGCGCGAACACCGGCACGGCCGCCAGCACGCCGTCGACCCGGTCCAGCACGCCGCCATGGCCCGGAATCAGGTGGCCCGAGTCCTTGGCGCCGGCGTGACGCTTGATCAGGCTTTCGAACAGATCGCCCAGCACCGATGCAAACACCGCCACCACCGAGGTGATCAGCAGGCCCGGCAGGTGGGCGCCGTCGATGCCGGCCAGCCAGCCCAGTCCAAGGGCGACGGCGACGCCGGCGATCAGCCCACCGAACAGGCCTTCCCAGGTCTTGTTGGGGCTGATGCGCGGGGCCAGCTTGTGCTTGCCGAACTGTCGGCCGGCGAAATAGGCGCCCGAATCGGCGGCCCAGACCAGTGCCAGTGCCGCCAGCAGCCACAGGTGGCCCTGCTGGCCCGGCGGATCGCCGCCAGCATGGATCAGCACCAGCGCCGCCCAGGCCGGGACGATGGCCAGGGTACCGGCCAGCATCTTCACGATCCGTGCAGGGGCCGTCGGCTGTGCGCCGAAGTTGAAGAAGCGCAGCCAGACCAGGGCCGCCAGCCACCAGGCAACGCCGGCCAGCGTGGTGATCTGGAACAGCACCAACGTGCTGCCATCGGCCCAGACCAGCAGCACCATCAGCAGCAGGTTCAGCACCAGCAGCACGGTACGCGCCAGGGTGTCTTCAATGCCGGACAGCTTCAGCCATTCCCACAGGCCGATCAGCAGCACGGCGGCGGCGGCGGCGGCCAGCCACTGCGTCGGCAGCAGCAGGATCGCGGCGATGGCCAGCGGCGCCATGATCAGCGCGGCGAGGACTCGGGTCTTGGTCATGGGCTGGAGGTCTCGGTGGCCAGGGCGGCGATCTGGGCGCTGGTCAGGCCGAATCGACGCTCGCGGCCGGCATAGGCATCAAGCGCCTGCTGCAGCTGGTCGGCATCGAAATCGGGCCACAGCGCCTCGGTGAACCACAGCTCGGTATAGGCCAGTTGCCACAGCAGGAAGTTGCTGATGCGGGTGTCGCCGCCGGTGCGGATGAACAGGTCTGGCGGCGGCAGGTCGGCCAGAGCGACCTGGCGGCCCAGCAGCGACTCGTCGATCTGCTCGGGCAGCAGGCGGCCGGCGGCGACTTCGGCGGCCAGGGCGCGCGCGGCACGGGCGATATCCTGGCGGCCGCCGTAGCTGGCAGCGATCGACAGGGTGAGCGCGGTGTTGTCGGCGGTGCGTTGCTCGGCCAGCTGCATGCGGCTGACCAGCCCGGCGCCGAAGCGCTCGCGTTCGCCGATGAAGCGCACGCGCACGCCGCGCCGATGCAGCTCGTCCACTTCGCGGTCGAGCGCACCGAGGAACAGCTTCATCAACGCATCGACTTCTTCCTGCGGCCGGCCCCAGTTCTCGCTGGAGAAGGCGAACAGGGTCAGCGCCGGGATGCCCAGTTCAAGGCAGCGCTCGATGGTGCGGTTGACGGCACGCGCGCCGGCACGGTGGCCGATCACGCGCGGGCGGCGACGCTGCTGCGCCCAGCGACCGTTGCCATCCATGATGATGGCAACGTGGCGGGGCAGGGCAGCCGGCAACGGGGGCGGGACTGAAGGCATCGACTTCAGACCGACAGCAGTTCTTTTTCCTTGTCGGCAACGACCTTGTCGACGTCCTTGATGTTGGCGTCGGTCAACTTCTGGATGTCGTCTTCGCCGCGCTTCTTCTCGTCTTCGCTGATCGCCTTGTCCTTGACCAGCTTGGCGATTTCCTTGTTCGCGTCCTGACGGATGTTGCGGATCGCGATCTTGGCGCCTTCGCCTTCCTTCTGCACCTGCTTGGCCAGCTCCTTGCGGCGCTCTTCGGTCGGCGGCGGCATGTTGATGCGGATCGCCGTACCCAGGGTGTTCGGGGTGAATTCGGCGTTGTACAGGCCCTTCTCGATCTCCTTGATCATGCCCTTGTCGAACGGGGTGACCAGCAGCGAGTGGGCGTCGGCGTTGGAGATCGAGGCAACCTGGTTCAGCGGGGTGCTGGCATTGCCGTAGGCATTGACCGTCACGCGGTCCAGCAGGGCCGGCGTGGCACGTCCGGTCCGGATGGAGGTAAGGGTGTGCTTCAGAGCGTCGATGCTCTTGGCCATGCGCGTCTGCGCGTTGTTCTTGATGTCGTTGAGCATCGCCCGGTCCTGGATGTATCTGGAATCGGGCGATTATAGGCGAATACGGGACGCTGCCGGGCCTGGATCGACCCGGCTGTCGCCGCCCGCTCAGGCTCAGGCCGGATCGCGGCCCTGGACCAGGGTGCCGATGTTCTCGCCGCTGAGGATCTTCAGCAGTTCGCCCGGCTGGCCCATGTCGAACACGCGCATCGGCAGATCGCTGTCGCGCGCCAGCGCGAAGGCGGCGGTATCCATCACTTCCAGGCCACGGCGGATCACTTCGTCGTAGCTCAGGCTGTCGAAACGGACCGCATCGCTGTGCTTGTTCGGGTCCTTGTCGTACACGCCATCGACCTTGGTGGCCTTCAGCAGCAGGTCGGCACCGATCTCGATCGCACGCAGGGCGGCGCCGGAGTCAGTGGTGAAGAACGGGCTGCCGACGCCGGCGGCGAAGATCACCAGGCGGCCCTTTTCCAGGTGGCGGATGGCGCGGCGGCGGATGTAGTCCTCGCACACGTCGTTGATCTTGATCGCGCTCATCACACGGGCCTTGGCGCCGAGCTTCTCCAGCGCGTCCTGCATGGCCAGGGCGTTGATGACGGTGGCCAGCATGCCCATCTGGTCGCCGGTGACGCGGTCCATGCCGCCGGCGGCCAGGCCGGCGCCGCGGAAGATATTGCCGCCGCCGATCACCAGCGCCACTTCGGCACCGGCCTGCTGGGCTTCGATGACCTCGCGGGCCAGGCGGTTGATGATCTTCGGGTCGATGCCGTAGTCCTCATCTCCCATCAGCGCCTCCCCGGACAGTTTCAGAAGGATGCGGCGATAGGCGAGCTTGGACATGGGGACCTCGGGTGCGTGGAAATCGCGGGCGATTCTACGCGCATGCGGCGTCGGGCCATAGTGTTTTGTGCACTGCGGCGCAAAATCCGGCGGTTCGCCCCGGCAATGCGGGGCTTCCCGTTCAGCCCAGTTCGGCGCCGGCCGTCGCCGACAGCTCGTCGTGGCCCAGTGCACCGGGGAGCGCGCGATCACCCGGTTGCGGCCCAGGTTCTTGGAGCGGTACAGCACGTCGTCGGCGGCGCGCAGCAGGTCCTGCACATCGGCGAAGCGCTCGTAACCGCCCTGGGTGGCCACGCCGGCGGAGAAGGTGACGAACAGCGGGCCACCTTCCAGCTCGGCCATTGGCGTGGCGACGATGTTGGCCAGGACCCGGCGGATCACGTCCAGGGCCACGGTTTCGCTGGTGTTGGGCAGCAGCGCGACGAACTCCTCACCGCCGAAACGGGCCACGGTGTCGCTGTTGCGCAGCTGGCCCTGCAGCTTGCCGGCGAAGGCGCGCAGCACTTCGTCGCCGGTCAGGTGACCGTGGGCATCGTTGATCTTCTTGAAATCGTCCAGGTCGATGAAGGCCACCGACAGCGGCCAGCCCTGGCGCCCGGCGCGCAGGAATTCCTGTTCCAGCACCGCCTCCAGCTGGCGGCGGTTGAGCACCCCGGTCAGGGCGTCGCGATGGGCCTGGTCGGCCAGGCGCTTGGCGCGGGCCTCGAATTCGTCGGCGCGGCGGCGCGCCTGGTCGGCATCCTGCAGTTCCCGCAGGTTGCGCAGGGTGGCCAGCTCCTGGGCGTGGTCGATCAGTTCGCGCACCCGCATCGGCGAGCTCAGGCCGGCCTCGAACAGGCTGGCGATGTCCGGCAGGGCGTCGCTGATGCGCACCAGCACCTGGTCGAAACGCGCGCTGTCCAGTTCCAGGCGATCGTGCACCTGCTGCAGGGCGCGCTCGCGCGCGGCATCGGCATCGTCATCGAGCCAGATGTCGGCCACGGCGCCAGACAGCTGTACGCAGGCCTGGAACGCCGAACCTGCGGCATCCTGGTCTTCGCTGTGGCTGATGCTCTCCACCAGATAGCGCGGCAGGCCCCACTGCTCGGCCACCCAGGCGCCCACGTCGGCATGGCTGCAGCCCAGCGCGTCACGCTCACGGGAGACCAGATCGATGTTGTCGCGCGCATCCCGCAGCAGGGGCAGATAGCGCTCCGATTCGGCCTGGGCCAGGCACAGCACGCCCAGGTCCTGCAGCAACCCCGCCAGCATCAGCTCCTCCAGCCGGCGCAGCCCACGCGCCTGGCCCAGCTGGCTGGCCGCCAGTGCACTGAGGATGCTGCGCTTCCACGCGCGCTGGCGCAGGTCGTGGTCGGCACCACTGCCGCCGGTCAGCCCCTGGGTGACGGTGAAGCCGAGGGCGAGGCTGATCGTGGCATTCAGGCCGAGCATGGTCAGCGCCTGGCCGAGGTTCTCGATCCGGCGGCGGCTGGCGTACAGCGGCGAATTGGCGATGCGCAGCATGCGAGCGCTCAGCGCCATGTCGATGGCGATGATGTCGGCGGCGGTGGCGATGTCCGCTTCCGGGTCCTGCGCCAGTTCGATGATGCGCAGGGCAATACCGGGCGGCGAAGGCAGGTTGCGGCAGAGCGCCAGGGCAGCTGTCAGCTCGGGAGGCATGTCGGGTCGTTCAATTCCATTAGGACAAGAATACCTAGGAATGCATCACAGTCCGCGATTTTCGTTCCTGCTAGGTGACTGTCGATTCCCTGCGCCGAGTATCGGCTTGATTGGTGCGTAACGCAAAGGTGCTGGTGGGGTGCAGCCACAGGTACAAAAAGAGCCGCGGTTTCCGCGGCTCCTTCTGGTTGCTTCACAGCCGGAGGGCTGGAATCAGACCTGCATCGCCTTGGCAACTTCGGCGGCGTAGTCTTCCACCACCTTCTCGATGCCTTCGCCGACGACCAGCAGCTTGAAGCCGGCCACGTCGGCGCCAGCGGCCTTGACCACCTGCTCGACGGTGGTGTCGCCCAGCACGTAGGTCTGGCCGTACAGGGTCACGTCGCTGACGATCTTGTTGATCTTGCCGCTGATGATCTTTTCCAGGATGTCGGCCGGCTTGGCCTTGTCCTTCTCGGACATCTTGGCCAGCTCGATTTCCTTTTCCTTCTCGACGAAGTCGGCCGGAACGTCCGCAGCCTTGTTGTGCGGCGGCTTCAGCGCGGCCACATGCATGGCCAGGCCACGGGCCAGCTCGACGTCGCCGCCGACCAGGTCGACCAGCACGCCGACCTTGCCGTTGGTGTGCACGTAGGCGCCGACGGTGTTGTTGCCGTCCACCTTCACCAGGCGACGGATCTGGATGTTCTCACCCAGGGTCTGCACGGCGGTGGCGCGGGCTTCTTCAACGGTGCGGCCATCGGCCAGCTTGGCGGCCTTCACGGCTTCGACGTCGTTGGCGTCCGTGGCCAGGGCAGCAGCGGCGACAGCGTTGACGAAGGACTTGAAGTTGTCATCGTTGGCGACGAAGTCGGTTTCCGAGTTGACTTCGACCAGCACGGCCTTGCCGCCGTCCTGGGCCAGGCCCAGACGGCCTTCGGCGGCCACGCGGTCAGCCTTCTTGTCGGCCTTGGCGGCGCCGGACTTGCGCATGGCTTCAGCAGCAGCGTTGATGTCGCCGTTGGCTTCAGTGAGCGCCTTCTTGCATTCCATCATGCCGGCGCCGGTGCGCTCGCGCAGTTCCTTGACCAGGGAAGCAGTGATTTCCACGGGATTACCTCACGAAAGAAAGGGGTTGGGCCGGCATGGTGGCCGGCCCGTGTGACACAGTCCTGTCACGCGCCAAGGGCGGCATGCAGGGAGGGTGGACGCCGGGCGTCCACCCCGGGGCCTGGATCAGGCCTGGGCGTCGTCGCCCTTCTTGGCAGCCTTCTTGGCCGGCGCGCGGCGGGCCGGCTTGTCTTCGCCTTCGGCGGCGGCTTCAGCGAACTCTTCTTCGCGCACCGAAGCGGCGTGCGGTGCAGCAGCCTTGCCTTCCAGCACGGCGTCGGCAGCGGCGCGGGCGTACAGCTGCACAGCGCGGATGGCGTCGTCGTTGCCCGGGATGGCGTAATCAACCAGTTCCGGGTTGTAGTTGGTGTCGACCACGGCGATGACCGGGATGCCCAGCTTCTTGGCTTCCTTGATCGCGATGTCTTCGTGGCCGATGTCGATCACGAAGATGGCGTCCGGCAGACGGTTCATGTCCTTGATGCCGCCCAGCGAGGCTTCCAGCTTGTCGCGCTCGCGACGCAGGCCCAGCACTTCGTGCTTGACCAGCTTCTCGAAGGTGCCGTCGGTTTCACCGGCTTCCAGTTCCTTCAGGCGGGCAACCGACTGCTTGACGGTACGGAAGTTGGTCAGGGTGCCGCCCAGCCAACGCTGGTTCATGAACGGCATGCCGCAACGCTCGGCTTCTTCACGGATGGTTTCGCGGGCGCTGCGCTTGGTGCCCAGGAACAGGACGGTGCCGCGCTTCTGGGCCACCGACGAGATGAAGTTCATCGCGTCGTTGAACAGCGGGACGGTCTTTTCCAGGTTGATGATGTGGATCTTGCCGCGGGCGCCGAAGATGTACGGAGCCATCTTGGGGTTCCAGTAGCGGGTCTGGTGGCCGAAGTGGACGCCGGCTTCCAGCATCTGACGCATGGTGACCTGGGGCATTGCAATACTCCTGATGGGGAACCTGCGCTTCCGCCCGCGGTAATAGGTATGCGGGACGCGTGGAAACGCGATGGGTTCCGGGGTTGGGCTTCCCTGTTGCCTCCGTGGCCGAACTCCTTGCGGAGCACCCCGGCACGGATGGGGGCAGCAGGTGTGGATTCACCGGTGACGTCCGGTGTGGACGGGGTCCCGCGCACGCTGGCGGCAGGAATCCGGTCGATTATAGCCCGCTTGGCGCGCCTGCTGCAATTGCGGGGTCCGGCGCGGTCAGCTCGACCTGGCGGCCATCCTGCAGATGGGCCTGGAAACGCCCGCCATGGTAGCCGTTCGCCCGGGGCGGCAGCGCCCAGCGGCGCTCGTGCCCGGCCAGCAGGTAGCCGGCCAGCCCCGGTAGCAGCAGGGTGCGCTGGCCGTCATCGGCAACGAACACCAGGTCATGCAGGCGGGCGTGCAGCGGCCCGGCATTGTTCAATCGCAGATAGGGCTGCGACGCGTCGGCGTCGAGCCGGGCCTGTACGCGGGGTTGCGCCTGCGGTGCGGCCTGGCCGCGGAACAGCGGGAGTGAGTAGCGGGGCAGGCCGGCCCGGCTGGGCTCCAGCACGATGCGATAGGCCTGTTCACCGGCCACGGGCTCGGGGCGGCCGGGCAGCAGCCAGACGCGCTGGCGGACGCCCGGGGCGAGATCGAGCTGGATCGGGCTGGCCAGGATCTGCCCGGTCGGGCGCAGCCGTTCGGCATCCACCTGTTGTTCCCAGGCCAGCACCCGCACCTGGCCCTGCCAGTGGCCGGGGCCGGGGTTGTACAGCCACAGCTCGGTGCGGCCACCTTCGACGGGCAGCTGCAGGGTAGTGGGGGACAGGTCCAGTGCAGCGGCGGGCATGGCCAGCAGCGACGCCAGCAGGATCAGTGCCGCACGCATCAGTAGATGACGGTCACGGCAGGCACCGGGTCTTCGTTGGCGGGCGGTGGTGCCAGATCGCGGACCTGGGTGGGCAGCTGCGGTGCGTCACTGCGTTGCTGCGGAACCGGGCAAAGGCGGTTGCCGGCCTCGCCGCTGCAGGCTTCCACCACGGTGAGCCGGATCTGCAGCGGCGTGGTGCCGGGTTCAGCCCATGCGGGTGTGCTGGCGAACAGTATCGCCCCGATCAGAAATACACGAACCACCCGCCAAC
Source organism: Stenotrophomonas sp. GSD10 (assembly GCF_056172695.1). Taxonomy (NCBI): domain Bacteria; kingdom Pseudomonadati; phylum Pseudomonadota; class Gammaproteobacteria; order Lysobacterales; family Lysobacteraceae; genus Stenotrophomonas; species Stenotrophomonas sp. GSD10. Next base: position 1,038,696 of record NZ_JAOCMC010000002.1, read on the forward strand.
CACCCTGCGTCAGGACTCGCTGCGCGGTATCGGCGGGATTGGCCGGAACTGTAGAGTCGAGCTTGCTCGACTGCGCCAGGCCAGCATCCATGCATGGCGTGGATCTACCAGGACCCGCCCCGGTAGGTGCCGACCGTTGGTCGGCACGCCCATCAATAGGTGATCGTCACCTGCACCAGGTCGTTGTAGGTGCCCGCCGGTGGCTGGCCGGTGACCGGCGGCACCCGGCCATAGATGGTCAACTGCTGCGCGCTGCCGGTTCCGGTGCCGCTGGCGGTATCGACGGTCAGCGTGTTGCCCCAGCGCTGGGTGCGGGTGGAATCGCGGTACAGCTCGTAGGTGAGGTAGTAGGTGCTGCCGCCGATGGTGGTGGCCATGCGCCGGGTGCCGGTGGCTGCGGGATTGTTCTGCCCGTTGTTGAGGCTGACCTGGTAGGCGGTGTTCTTCAGGCAGGTCAGGGTCAGCGTCGCGGTCTGGTCGATGTTGGCGGGAATGCCGCCGGTGACATTGCCGAAGTTCATGTTGGTGGTGACGTAGCTGCCGCACTGCGGCAGCACATTGGCGGTGGCGGTGAAGCTGAAGGCCGCGCTGGCACTGTTGGTGCCGGTGGCGCCGCCGTTGCAGGTGGCGGGCACGGTGGCGGTGCCGAGCAGTACCTCGTTCCAGGCCCAGGTCAGCACCACGTTCGCCCCGCTGAAGGTGCTGCTGTAGGCACCGGAAGCCAGCACCTGGTTGGCCGGGATCTGCGCGAACAGCTGGGTGGCCTGCGCGCCACTGCCGCCGGTCAGCAACGGCACGTTGTAGGTCATGGTCAGTTCCTGCGCCGGCGGCGTGCCGCGCGGGGCCAGCCCGGTCACCTGGCTGAAATTGGAGGTGTTGTAGAGCTGGAAGTTCATGCTGTCGCTGGCGCTGGTCTTCATCGTCCGCCAGGTGGAGCTGCTGCCGCCGCCGCTGCCGGCGCCGATGCCCACGCAGACCCGCACGCCGGTGGTGGCCAGCAGGCTCAGTGCGGCGGTGGTGCAGGTCACCGTGATGTTGAGCGTGCCGGTGGTCGCGCCAGGTGCATTGCTGTTGACGTTGCCGAACGGCAGCGTCGGGTCGGCGATGGCGGTGCACACGGCGGTGGCGCGCGCTGGCGCCGCCACCAGCAGGCCAGCGACCAGCAGCAGGCCCAGCAGCACCCTCATGGCGCCACCTCCGGGATGCACGCCAGCGGTGCTGGCTTCGGCCGCGCGCCGGACGCCACCACCTTGGGCAGGTCCGGTACCTTCACCCGGCATTGCCCGCCGCTGGTGGTGATGTACAGCACGCTGCCGGCGGCCACGTCTTCCAGGTACAACAGGCCGTCATAGCCCACCAGCGCCTGCCGCCCGTCGGGCAGCTGCACTTCGCTGCCCACCTCCAGCGGCTGCCCGTCCATGCTGTGCAGGGTCAGGCTCAGCGAGGGTCGCGAGCGCAGTTCGAAGGTCACCCGCGTGCCCGCGCGCTGGCGTGGGGTCACCCAGTCTTCGATGCGGTCGGCGCGCATGTCCTCAGGCAGGTCCAGGGTGTCGATCGAGACCCGGTTGCGCTGCCAGGACAGCAGTGGGCTGACCAGCAGCAGACCGCGGTCATCGGTCACGCCGATCAGCCGGTTCTCCAGCCGCACCGGCACGCCGCCCACGCCGTTGGTGCTGATCACCGCGAACGCATCGGAGACCTCGCGGGTTGCGAAGGCATGCCCGCCCATCCACACCAGGCTGCCGCTGGCGCTGGCGTAGGCATAGTTCAGGCCGCCCTGGCGCGAGGCGCCAAGCGAATAGCGGCCGACATCGTTGAGGATGCCGACTTCGGCCAGGCCGCCGTTGCCATCCTCGCCGTGGCGTACCTGTGCGCGCCAGCCGACGCCGCCGGCGCTGCCATCGCCGGGCACCGGCTGGGTGACATCGGCCACCCAGCTCTGGCTGTCGCCGTTGCGTTGGCTGGACAGGCTGGCCTGGCGGTTGTTGCCCAGGCTGGCGGTGACGGACAGATAGAGGCTGCGGTCATCGCTGTTGTCCAGGTTCTGGTTCACCGACAGGTAGGCCGACCAGCGCTGGCTCCAGCTGCGCGACCAGAACAGGCTGGCGTAACGGTTGTCCTCGCCGTCGGGGTAGCGCAGGCGCAGGTAGCTGGCGCTGAGCGTGCCCAGCCGCAGCAGGTCGATGCCGACCGTGGCCTGGTCGCTGATGTCCGGTGGCAGGTTGCCCTGCAGTGCGCCCAGGTCGCGATAGTCGCCGTGGCTGCGCACGCTGCGCAGGTTGAAATTGAAGCGGCGGTTGTTCCAGCTGTAGCCCAGTGCCCATTGCCCGCCCTGCAGGCCGTGGTAGTCGCTGCGCGCGTAGGCGGCATTGAACACCCCGCGCCGCCGAGCAGCCACCAGCCGCCGAGGCCGGCCTGGGCCAGGCCACCGCCACCTTCGGCATGCGCTTCGCCGGTAAAGGTATCGCTGACGCCGCCGCGCCAGCTGGCACTGGCCACGGTGCGATCGTCGTAGGCGAAGGAACGTTGGCCGAAATCCTCGCGCAGGCGGCCGACGCCGACCGACCAGTCCGACAGGCCCTTGGCCAGCAGCTGCTGGGTGCCGTAGAAGCTGAAATCCAGGGTCTGCATGCGGCCGAACGCGTCGGTCACCACCACCTGTGCGGTGCCGGTACCGCTGATGCCGGGCTGGGCGCCCAGCTGGAACGGGCCGACCGGCACCTGGCCGCTGTACTGGCGCAGGCCATCGACGTACAGCTCGACGGTGGACGGCACCACCGCCTGGCCGAGGAAGCTGGGCGTCGGTGTCAGCACGCGATAGGGCTGCAGGCCGTAGTTGCGGCCGATCTGCAGGCCGCCCAGGCGCACCGGTCGGGTCCAGTCGACAAAGCCGCTGTAGAAGTCGCCGACGTCCAGGCTCAGCGCCTGGTCGGGGAAATCCAGGCTCCAGCGGGTGTCCAGGCGCACGCTTTCGCCGCGCCAGCGACGATCACCGGGCTGCTGGTAGCGGCGGCTGACCGCGGTGTTCTCGAAGGTGCCGTTGCCGATGCCGAACAGGCGCAGTTCCGAGCTGAGGCTGAGATTGCCGAGCGTATCCACGCGGCTGCCATACACGTCGTAGTTGAGCAGCAGGCCCGGTGAGGCCGTGCCGGCCAGTGCACGGGTCTGTGGGCGGCTGAGCACGGTGGTCGGCAGGGTCAGCTGGTCCAGCGGCACGTCCAGTGCCAGCGTCTGCATGTGCGCGTCGTAACGCACCACCGCGCCGCTGATCTGGTCCAGGTAGACCGGGGCATCACCGCTGGCATTGAAGCCGAGCTGGCGCAGCACCTCGGGGCTGGCCTGCAGGCGGCCCCGGTTCTCGGTGAACGGCAGCAGGCCGCGCGGCGTGCTGTTGAGCGAAACATCCAGGTACAGCGTCTGGCTGGCGGTCAGCGGGGTTGGCGGTGGCAGGATTGCATCGGCTGACACGCCCGATACGTCTGCGGCCCCGGCGGCCGCGATACCGGGCACATCGGCGGCCTCGGTCGCCGCAGGAGCCAGGGCAGCCAACAGCGCGCCCATCAACGCCTCAGCGAGCCGGTGGTGGCGACAGTGGCGTCTGTTCCGACTCGCCATTGAGCTTGGCCGTGATCTGGTCGTTGTCGCGGTCGATCGCGGTGCGCTCGATCGGCCAGCGCATCACCTGTCCGGGCAGCACATAGCCCAGCAGCCCCGGGTGCACGATGCGCGGGCGCTGCGTGCTGCCCAGCGCGAGGTCGGCGATCTGCGCATAGCTGTTGCCGGTATTGGCCACTTCCACCCCGTTGCGGCCGTCCTCCAGCCGTACCAGGCGCGCGGCCAGCTGTGGCGCGAGCTTGCCGCCGGAGGGCTGCACGAATACCGGGATCGAATAGCGCAGCACGAACTGCATGCCGTTGGCGCGGGTCGCCAGGTCGGGTACTTCGTCGACGATCAGCCGGTAGTAGCGCTGGACCTCCGGCGGCTGGTTGACCGGACGCATCACCCGCACCAGCTGTTGCTGGCCGGCGGCCAGTTCCTGCATCGGCGGGGTGGCCAGCAGCTCATCGGTGGGCAGCAGCTGTTCCTGCCCATCCTGCTGTACCCAGCGGAACACGCGCACCTGCAGCCTGACCGGCGAGGTGCCGCTGTTGGTCAGCCACAGTTCGCCTGCGCGTTGGCGGGCTTCGAGCTGCAGGCTGGTGGGGGCGACCTGCAGGCTGGTGGCACCGGCGGCGGTGGCGAGCAGCAGGCTCAGGGCGAGCAGCGCCACGCCGGTGGCGCGCCACGGGCGGGGTCCGGCCATGCGGGCGTGCTCCATCAATAGGTGATCGTGGCGGTGACCGTATCCAGGTAGTTGCCGGTGGCCGGGTTGTTGGTGCTCAGGTTCAGGATCTGGCCGTAGACGATGTAGGGCACCGCCAGGCCGGTGCCGATGCCGGCCTGGGTATTGGTGCCGGTGGTGGCGCCCCAGACCAGGGTGTGCGCGGCGTCCTGGTAGAGCTGGTAGCCGACGAAATTGTTGGCGGTCACGGCCGCATTGGTGTTCTTCATGCGGCGGGTGGTGACGTCGTTGGCCGTGCTGGCGTTGGCGCCCGCGTTCAGCGAGATCGTGTACGGGGTCAGCGCCGAGCACTGCGCGGTCACCGTGCCCTGGCCCAGGGTGGGGGTGGCGGTGGTCGATGCGGCGGTGCCGAAGTCAACGTTGGTGGCTGCTGCGGCGGTGATGGTGCAGGCCTTGGTGACCACCAGGGTGACGTTGAAGGTGGTGGTGTCGGCCGCCAGCGCCGGACCGCTCAGCAGGAGCGCCCCCAGGGCCCAGGCAAGCGGGGAACGAAGCGGGGATCGCATGGACAACCTCCCTGACCCGAAGGTCCGTTGAACAAGGCGAAGGCGGCGTGTTGGGTGCCGCTTTGACGACGGTCGCCGCCAGCTTGTGCGGCTAAGTGTCTGTAATCCGTGATAAATAGGGATCCGAAAGGGCGAATCCCATCACGCTTTCACTTTCCTTGCCGGAACCGTGCACGGCCCGCAACGCCAGTTGGGTGGCGTTCGTTCAGATTGCGGCCGGATCGGCGATAATGGGCGCCATGAGCGTGAATCTGAAAACCCCGCAGGAAATCGAGATGATGCGCGTCGCCGGCCGACTGGCCAGCGAAGTGCTCGACATCGTCACCCCCACGTCAAGCCCGGTGTCACCACCGAGGAACTGGACCGCATCTGCCACGACCACATCGTGAACGTGCAGGGCGCCATTCCGGCCAACGTCGGCTACCGCGGCTTCCCCAAGACCGTGTGCACTTCGGTCAACAACGTCATCTGCCACGGCATTCCCAGCGAAGGGAAGGTGCTCAAGGATGGCGACATCATCAACATCGACGTCACCGTCATCAAGGATGGCTGGCACGGCGATACCAGCCGCATGTATTTCGTCGGTACGCCGTCGGTGATGGCCCGCCGCCTGGTGGAAGCCACCTATGAAGCCATGTGGCGCGGCATCCGTGCGGTGCGCCCGGGTGCGACCCTGGGCGACATCGGCCATGCCATCCAGAGCTATGCCGAAGGCGAACGTTTCAGCGTGGTGCGCGAGTACTGCGGCCACGGTATCGGCAAGGTCTACCACGACGAGCCGCAGGTGGTGCATTACGGCCGCCCGGGCCAGGGTCTGGTGCTGCAGCCGGGCATGACCTTCACCATCGAGCCGATGATCAACGAGGGCACCCGCTACAACAAGGTGCTGCCGGATGGCTGGACCGTGGTGACCAAGGACCGCAAGCTGTCGGCGCAGTGGGAGCACATGATCGCGGTCACCGAGACCGGCGTGGACGTGCTGACCCTGTCGCCGGGCGAATCGCAGGTCGCCTGACCATGCTGCCGGCGGGTTCACTGCTGGACGCGCCGGCCGATTCGCTTGACGATTCCGAATGGGCGTCTGCCGCACGGCAGGCGCTGCAACAGGCCGATGCGCGCCTGTACCGCCGTTTCGACCAGGGCGACAACATCGAGCGCCTGCTGGCGCTGCGCGCGCGTGCGGCCGACCATCTGATCCGCCTGGCCTGGCAGCGCTGCCTGCCGGCCGACAGTGGCCTGTCGCTGTTCGCGGTGGGCGGCTATGGCCGCGGCGAGCTGTTCCCGCGGTCGGACATCGACCTGCTGGTGTTCGGTGACGCGCAGGCACAGCTCGCTCATGAGCCCGCATTGGCACGCCTGTTCGCGCTGCTGTGGGACTGCGGGCTGGCGGTCAGCCATGCTGTGCGCTCGGCCGCGCAGTGCCGCCAGGCCGCTGCCGACCAGACCGTGCTGACCGCGCTGATCGAGGCGCGTCCGATCCTGGCCGACGATGCGGCGCGCCGCGCGTTGCGCGAAGCGATCGACGATCGCGAACTGTGGCCGGCGCGGACCTTTTTCCTGGCCAAGCTGGAAGAGCTGCGCAACCGCCACCAGCGTTTCGGTGATACCGCCGACAACCTGGAGCCGGACCTGAAGGACGGCCCGGGTGGCCTGCGTGACCTCAACACGCTGGGCTGGATGGCGCTGCGTGCGTTCGGCGTGCGCGATCTGGAGGCGCTGGTCGGGCTCGGCCACCTGGGCGCCGACGAAGCGGCTGCATTGAAGCGCGAGCGCGCGGTGCTGGCGCGGCTGCGCTTTGGCTTGCACCTGGTGGCGCGCCGCCCGGAAGAGCGCCTGCGCTTTGATTACCAGAAGACCCTGGCCGCGCGCCTGGGCTTCGAAGACGACGCCGAGAATCTGGGTGTCGAAAAAATGATGCAGGGCTTCTACCGCGCTGCATCGGTGGTGCGCCGGATCAGCGACCGCCTGCTGCAGCGCTTCGAGGAACAGTTCGATGGCGAGGCGCAGCCGGAACCGCTGACCGTGGGTTTTTCGCTGCGCCGTGGCTACCTGGCCGCGAACGAGGCCGATTGGCCACGCGCGGATATCGGCCAGGTGTTCGCGCTGTTCGCCAGCTGGGCCAACAACCCGCAGGTGCGTGGCCTGCATTCGCTGACCGCGCGCGCACTGGCCGAATCGCTGCCGCTGCTGCCGGCCTACGACCAAGCCGACACGGATGCGCGCGAGCAGTTCATGACCCTGCTGCGTGGCCAGCGCCCGGTCGATACGCTTTCGCGCATGGCGCGGCTGGGCGTGCTTGGCCAGTGGATACCGGCGTTCGCCCAGGTCAGCGGGCGCATGCAGTTCGACCTGTTCCATGTCTACACCGTGGATCAGCACACGCTGATGGTCCTGCGCAACATCGGGCAGTTCGCCAGCAGCCGCGCCGACGAGCGCTTCTCCATCGCCCATGAAGTATGGCCGCGCCTGCGCAAGCCGGAGCTGCTGCTGCTGGCCGGGCTGTTCCATGACATCGCCAAGGGCCGCGGCGGCGATCACTCCGAGCTGGGCGCGGTGGACGCGCGTGCGTTCTGCCAGGCGCATGCGTTGAGCGTGACCGACACCGAACTGGTGGCCTGGCTGGTCGAGCAGCATCTGCGCATGTCGGTGACCGCGCAGAAGCAGGACATCGCCGATCCGGTGGTGATCCACCGCTTCGCCACCCTGGTCGGCAGCCGTGACCGCCTGGACTACCTGTACCTGCTGACCTGCGCCGACATCGCCGGCACCAGCCCCAAGCTGTGGAATGCCTGGAAGGACCGGCTGCTGGCCGATCTGTACTTCGCGACGCGGCGCGCATTGCGCGAGGGACTGGAGCATCCGGTGCCGGCCGCCGAGCGCGTGGCCGAGGCGCGCGACAGCGTGCGCGCGCTGGTGCGCGAACAGGGCTACGACGACGCCACCATCGACCGCCAGTTCGCGGTGATGCCTGACGAAGGCTTCATCCGCCTGCGCCCGGAACAGCTGGCCTGGCAGGCTGCCGCACTGGTGCCGGTGAAGCAGGGCCAGGCCCTGGTGAAGGTGCGCAGGATCAGCGTCGACGACCCGGCGCTGGAAGTGTTCGTGCATTCGCCGGACCGCGACGGTCTGTTCGCCGCCATCGTGATGACCCTGGACCGCAAGGGCTACGGCATCCACCGCGCGCGCGTGCTCGACGGCCCGGCTGACACCATTTTCGATACGTTTGAAGTGAGCCCGGCCGACACGTTTGCCGATGGCAGCAGCGCCAATCTGGAAGCGGCACTGCGCGAAGCGCTCGGTGGCGATCTGGCCCGCCTGCGGCCGTCACGCCGGGTCGTGCCACGCCAGCTGCGCCACTTCCGTTTCGCCCCGCGCATCGAGTTCCGCGATGAACCCGGCGCGACCCGCTTTGCCCTGGTCGCTCCCGACCGTCCCGGCCTGCTGGCCGACGTGGCGTTCGTGCTGCGCAACCAGGGCCTGCGCGTGCACGACGCGCGCATTGCCACATTCGGCGAACGCGCCGAAGACACCTTCGTGATCAGTGACGAACACGACCTCCCCTGACTGAACCTGCCCGGCAGCAGCTGCATGACGCGATGCTGGCCTGCCTGGACCCTGATCGAAACGCCGGAGACCCTGCCTGATGGCCACCAAGCCTGTGAAGAAGACTGCTGCCACCACCAAGAGTGCAGCGGCCAAGAAATCTGCCGCCGTGCCGGCTGCGAAGAAGGCCGCTGCGCCGAAGAAAGCCGCAGCGGTGAAGGCCCCGGCGAAGAAGGTGGCGGCGCCGAAGAAAGCCCCGGTCAAGAGCGCCGAAGCCGCACGCGCCGAAACCATCGCCCGCAAGTCGCTGCGCAAGCCGCCGGTGCCGGGCGTGGAAGAACTGAAGTTCGGCATCGAGAGCGCCTTCGAGCGCCGCGCCACGCTGACCCTGCACGAGCTGGAAGGCTCCACCCGTCCGCTGGTGAATCGCGTGATCGATGGCCTGGAAACCGGTGAATTCCGTGTGGCCGAACCGGACGGCCACGGTGGCTGGAAGGTCAACGAGTGGCTGAAGAAGGCGGTGCTGCTGTACTTCCGCGTCAATGACATGGCGGTGGTTGACGCGCGTCCGGCGCCGTTCTGGGACAAGGTCGAATCGCGCTTTGCCGGCTATGACGAAGCGAAGTTCCGCCGCGCCGGTGTGCGCGTGGTGCCGGGGGCGATCGCCCGTCGCGGCACATACTTCGGCAAGGACGTGGTGCTGATGCCGAGCTTCACCAACATCGGCGCCTACGTCGGCGAAGGCACCATGGTCGATACCTGGGCCACCGTCGGTTCCTGCGCGCAGATCGGCCAGCACTGCCACCTGTCCGGCGGTGCCGGCATCGGCGGCGTGCTGGAGCCGCTGCAGGCCAGCCCGACCATCATCGAAGACCACTGCTTCATCGGTGCGCGTTCGGAAGTGGTGGAAGGCGTGGTGGTCGGTCACCACAGCGTGATCGGCATGGGCGTGTTCCTCAGCCAGAGCACCCGCATCTACAATCGCGCCACCGGCGAAATCACCTACGGCTACATCCCGCCGTACAGCGTGGTGGTGTCCGGCTCGCTGCCGAGCAAGGACGGTACCCACTCACTGTACTGCGCGGTGATCGTCAAGCAGGTTGATGCCAAGACCCGCAGCAAGACCAGCGTCAACGACCTGCTGCGCGGCCTGGCCGACTGAAGGTGACCGCGCCGCAGGACCTGGCGCAGTCTGCGATCTACCGGCACCCGTCCGACAGCCTGTTCGGGCGGGTGCTGCCGCGCCTGCTGCACGCGGTGCAATGGACCCGGCTGCGCCGCGCGCTGTCGCGGCGCTGGCCGATGCCGGCGCTGCTCAGCGACGTGCGCGACGTGGTCTACGTGAGCTGGTGGGTCGATGTGCGCCATGCACCGCCGCCACCGCCGGGCCATCACTACGTGGTGCATGAAGGGCGTACGCCGTACACCATCCTCAGCTACCGCCACGGTCATTTCGGGCCCGCACTGGCCGGCCCGCTGCGCGCATTGATGCCGTCGCCTCGGCAGAGCAACTGGCGCTGGTACCTGCGCCGTGACGATGATCCTGAAGGCACCCCGGTGGTGCTGTTTGATCGTAACGTGATGGACCAGCTGACCTTCGTCGCCGGCGCGCGCGCGTTCAGCGATGCCATGCAGCCCCACCTGTCCGCCCGCTTCGCGCATGTGCTCGACGCCGATGGCGCGGGTCACACATTGATCGAGAGCGGGCAGGGCAGTGCGCCGGCGCTGCATCTGCACTGGCAGTCTGCCGCAGGGTGGAGCGTGGCCGGGTGGTCGGCCGCCTTCGGTGGCGATGCTGCCCTGCTGCGTTTCCTGACCTGCCAGGACGAGGCCATCGCCCGCACCTGCGACCACTGCTGGGCCAGTACCCGCATTGCCCTGCCGGTGGCCGTCGACACCTTGCAGCCGCTGCGCCTGTCGGGCGAACTGCAGTGCCCGCGCCTGCAGGCGATGGGCGTGGCGCTTGAATCGGGCCTGGCCTTCCGTTTGCCAAGGGTGCCGTTCCGGGTCGTGTCCGAGCGCCTGTTGTGAGATTCTGGCCCTCTGTTTTCCAGCATCACAGATGGCCATGAGCACCACTGTCTACGGTTTGAAGAACTGCGATACCTGCAAGAAGGCGACCAAGTGGCTGGACCGCTTCGGCGTGCCGTACACCTTCGTCGATTACCGCGACAACAAACCCAGCCCGGAAACCCTGTTGGCGTGGGCAGCGCAGCTGGGTGGCCTGGCGGCGATGGTCAACAAGTCCTCCACCACCTGGCGGCAGCTGCCGGACAACCGCAAGGCGGCCGAGTCCGATGCCGAATGGAAGCTGCTGCTGCGCGAGTACCCGCAGTTGATCAAGCGCCCGCTGGTGGTCACCGCCGATGGCATGGTCAGCCAGGGCTTCAGTGACAACGGCTTCAAGGCACGCTTCGGCGTGGGCGGCGCATGAGTGCCGTTCTTGACCTGACCTGCGAGCTGATCGCGCGGCCCTCGGTGACGCCCGATGATGCCGGCTGCCAGGCGCTGCTGGCCGCACGCCTGAAGCAGGCCGGGTTCCACTGCGATCATCTGCGCCTGGGCGAGGTCGACAACCTGTGGGCGACCCACGGCAGCGGGGCGCCGGTACTGGTCCTGCTCGGCCACACCGACGTGGTGCCCACCGGACCGCGCGAGGCCTGGACCAGCGACCCGTTCACGCCGACGATCCGTGACGGCGTGCTGTATGGCCGCGGCACGGCCGACATGAAGGGCAGCGTGGCTGCGTTCGTGGTTGCCGCAGAGCAGTTCGTTGCCGCGCATCCCGATCACTCCGGCACGCTGGCGGTGCTGCTGACCAGTGACGAAGAGGGCGATGCCATCGACGGCGTGCGCCATGTCGCGCGCCTGTTTGCCGAACGCGGCCAGCGCATCGACTGGTGCATCACCGGCGAGCCGTCGTCGACCGCGACGCTGGGCGACCTGCTGCGGGTCGGCCGCCGTGGCAGCCTGTCGGCCAAGCTGCGCGTGCAGGGCGTACAGGGCCATGTGGCCTACCCGGAAAAGGCGCGCAACCCGATCCACCAGGCGGCGCCGGCACTGGCCGAACTGAGCGCACGGCGCTGGGACGACGGCTACGAAAGTTTCCCGCCAACCAGCCTGCAGATCTCCAACATCCACGCTGGCACCGGCGCCAACAACGTGATTCCCGGCGAGCTCGAGGTGGATTTCAACATCCGCTACAACCCGCACTGGGATGCGCCGAAGCTGGAGGCGGAGATCACCGCACTGCTGGACCGCCACGGCCTGCAGTACACGCTGAAGTGGCATCGCAGCGGCGAGCCGTTCTACACCCCGGAAGGCACCCTGCGCGCCACGGCACGCGCCGTGCTGGCCGAGCACATCGGCCGTGCGCCGGAAGAAAGCACCGGCGGCGGTACCTCCGATGCGCGCTTCATCGCGCCGTTGGGTGCGCAGTGCATCGAAGTAGGTCCGGTCAACGCCAGCATCCACCAGGTGGACGAGCACGTGCGCGTGGATGATCTGGAAGCCCTGCCGGGCCTGTACCAGCGGCTGGTGGAACGGCTGCTGGTGTGAGGAGGGTGGGTGCCGACCGTTGGTCGGCACGCCTTCCTGTAGAGCCGAGCCGCGCTCGGCTGCTTATATCGGGAAAAATCAGCCGAGCACGGCTCGGCTCTACTATTCCGAGAAAATGAAGAACGGCGGCTTGATCGCCTTTTCCCAGTAACTCGGCGCCGCCATGTAGAAACGCTGCGCCTCGGCCCGGGCGAACCAGCGCGCCGCCGCGTCGGTGTCCTTCGCCACGCCCGGCGCACTCCGTCCCAGCAGCAGCCCGGCGAAGTACTGGCCAAACACGTTGCCCTGATCGCCGGCGCGCTGGTACAGCTGCAACGCACGTGCCGGGTCGCTCGGCACGCCCACGCCGCGCTCCAGCAATGCCCCCAGATCCACCTGCGCCTCGGCGTCGCCGCGCTCCGCACGCCGTTGGAGGCGGGCGATCAGCGGGTGCACCGCATTGCCTTGCGGCGCCACGGCATCCGGCAATCGCGAGGAGCGGCTCGGATAGCGCTGGTAGATCATCGCGCGCAGGTCCCAACGCAGTGCCTGCTGCGCGTCGCCCTGCTGCCGATAGGCCGCAGCCAGTTCCTGGAATGCGTAGGGATTGCCGTGGTTGGCCGCAGCCAGATAGGCGCGCTCGCCGCGTCGCCACGAAGCGCGCAGCACCGGTGCAGGATCGATTTGCGGACTGTCGGCATGCCGCAGCGCGCCGGAGGTCCAGATCCGGCCCAGTGCTTCTTCTGCCTTGGTGTTGTGGAAGGTCCAGGGCGTGACCGCTGCGGCGCGCTCGTAGTAGGCGACCGCACGCGGATCGTTGAAGCGTTCGAGGGTCTGTGCGGTCTCCCAGGCCCCCTCGAAACTGCCGTCGCTGCCGCGGCGTTCCAGCGCCTGCAGCTGGGCCGCTGGCAGGCGCGAAGGCGCGGGCAGGGTCTGGCAGGCGCTCAGGCCCAGGCCGAGCAGGACGGCCAGTACGGCGGTGCATCCAGTGCGGTGTTGCATTCCAGTTACACATTGCGGGGCGGGCCATTATGCGCTGCCGACCGGTCCCGCTGGTTGCCAACGCAACTGTTGCGCCGCGCCCGAAACCGGGGTAGGGTCGATCCCATGTCGATCCGCCTGGCCACCGCCGTCAACAACAACAACCGCAATAATCTGCGCGCGAATAATCGTGCGCGGCCGATGCGGGACTGCGCCCTGGGTAGATAGACAGCAATACACGCCCGGACACCAGAAAACCCGCATCGGCCGATGCGGGTTTTTTGTGCCCGGGCGCAGCCTTCCCGGGCCTGGATGGCCGGTCGAACACCCTCCCTTCATGAAATCCCCCAACAGGAGCTCTGCCATGTGTTCGATCTTCGGAATCTTCGGCCTGCAGGCCGGTGACGATCTTCCCGCCCTGCGCCGCCACGCGCTGGAACTGTCGCAGCGCCAGCGCCACCGGGGCCCGGACTGGAGCGGTGTATACCTCGACGAAGGCGCACTGCTGGTCCACGAGCGGCTGGCCATCGTCGATCCGGCCGGCGGCTCGCAACCGCTGCTGTCGGCCGACGGCCAGCTGGCGCTGGCGGTGAACGGCGAGATCTACAACCACCAGGCGTTGAAGGCCGCGCTGACCACCGCCTACGACTTCCAGACCGGCTCGGACTGCGAAGTGATCAACGCGCTGTACCGCCAGGGCGGGGCGCCGGCGCAGTGGCTGGAGCAGCTCAACGGCATCTTCGCCTTCGCATTGTGGGACCGCGACAGTGGCCGCGTGCTGGTGGCACGCGATCCGGTCGGCGTGGTGCCGCTGTACTGGGGCCACGATGCGCAGGGGCGCCTGCGGGTGGCCTCGGAAATGAAGGCGCTGGTCGATTCCTGCGCCGATGTCGCGCAGTTCCCGCCGGGCCACTATTTCGACAGCGCCAGCGGCGAGCTGGTGCGCTACTACCAGCAGCCGTGGCGTGAGTATGCGGATGTGCAGGGCCGCCAGGCCGACCTCGCCGAACTGCGGCAGGCCTTCGAGCACGCGGTCGAGCGCCAGTTGATGAGCGACGTGCCGTATGGCGTGCTGCTGTCCGGTGGCCTGGATTCATCGCTGGTGGCCGCCGTGGCCGCACGCTACGCACGCCGTCGCATCGAGGACGGCGGGCAGACCGAAGCCTGGTGGCCGCGCCTGCACTCGTTCGCGATCGGGCTGAAGGGTTCGCCCGACCTGGCCGCTGCCGCAGTTGCCGCCGAAGCGCTGGGCACCGTGCACCACGGCTTCGAATACACCTTCGAAGAAGGCCTGGACGTGCTGCCGGAAGTGATCCGGCACATCGAAACCTACGACGTCACCACCATCCGCGCATCGACGCCGATGTTCCTGCTGGCGCGGCGGATCAAGGCGATGGGGGTGAAGATGGTGCTTTCCGGCGAGGGCAGTGACGAGATCTTCGGCGGCTACCTGTATTTCCACAAGGCGCCGGATGCGCGCGAATTCCACGACGAGCTGGTGCGCAAGCTTGATGCCCTGCACAACTACGATTGCCTGCGTGCCAACAAGTCGATGATGGCCTGGGGCGTGGAGCCGCGCGTCCCGTTCCTGGACCGTGAATTCCTCGACGTGGCGATGCGTTTCGATGCCGCGCACAAGATGGTCGGTGCCGGGTTCGGTGGCCGTCGCATCGAGAAGGCGGTGCTGCGCGAGGCGTTCGATGGCTATCTGCCGGACAGCATCCTGTGGCGGCAGAAGGAGCAGTTCAGCGATGGCGTCGGCTACGGCTGGATCGACGGGCTGAAGGCGCATGCCGAAGCGCAGGTGAGCGACCGTGTGCTGGCGGCGGCCGACAAGCGCTTCCCGCACAACCCGCCGCAGACCAAGGAGGCGTACTACTACCGCCACCTGTTCGAGCAGTTCTTCCCGAGTCGTGCGGCTGCCGAGACGGTGCCGGGTGGCAAGTCGATCGCCTGTTCCTCGCCGGCGGCGATTGCCTGGGATGCCAGCTTCGCGGCGGCGGCAGACCCCTCCGGCCGCGCGATTGCCGGCGTGCACGAACAAGCCCTGGCGTAATGCTTCCGCCGGGCATGGCCCGGCGCTACCGAGCGATGGTAGCGCCGGGCCATGCCCGGCGAGCACAAGAAGGACTCAATC
Source organism: Stenotrophomonas sp. GSD10 (assembly GCF_056172695.1). NCBI lineage: Bacteria > Pseudomonadati > Pseudomonadota > Gammaproteobacteria > Lysobacterales > Lysobacteraceae > Stenotrophomonas > Stenotrophomonas sp. GSD10. The sequence goes on from NZ_JAOCMC010000002.1 coordinate 1,053,742, forward strand.
CCCTCCGTCCCCTTTTTGCGACGTATCATCGGCGCCCTGCACATTGGGGAATGTTCATGGACGTACCGCGCGGGAGCCAGGCGCCGCCGATGAAATGGGGCTGGCGCTATCTGGCCTGGGCCGGCGTGCCACTGCTGGCCGGCGTGCTGCTGGCCCGCTATGCCGGGCCCGATACGCCGCAGGCGGTGGCCCGTGCCACCGCCGCCACCGAAGGCGGCTGGGCACAGCATCTGGCCTCACCGCTGGGCCTGTTCCTGCTGCAGCTGCTGGTGCTGCTGCTGGTGGCCAAGGGCGCCGGCGCGCTGCTCAAGCGCCTGGGTCAGCCGGCGGTGATCGGCGAGATGGCGGCCGGCCTGATGATGGGCCCGCTGGTGCTGGGCAGCGTGTTGCCGCAGCTGCACGGGGCGCTGTTTCCGGCCAGTTCGCTGGGTCCATTGAGCATGCTCAGCCAGCTGGGCGTGCTGATGTTCCTGCTGGTGGCCGGTGCCGAGCTGGATCTGGCCGCGCTGCGCGGACGCCGCCGTTTTGCCTTCACGGTCAGCCATGCCGGCATCGCGGTGCCGTTCGTGCTTGGCGTCGCGCTGGCGATCTGGCTGTACCCGCAACATGGCCCGCAGGCAGTGGGCTTCACCGCATTCGCGCTGTTTGTCGGCATCTCGATGAGCATCACCGCGTTCCCGGTGCTGCTGCGCATCCTCGCCGACCGCGGCATCACCCAGACACCGCTGGGCCAGACCGCCATCGCCTGCGCCGCGCTGGGTGATGCCACCGCCTGGTGCCTGCTGGCGTTGATCGTCGCCGCCGCCCAGGCCAGCGGCTGGTTGCCGGCCAGCCTCAACCTGCTGTGCGTGGTGGCGTTCGTTGCGTTGATGCTGGGGCTGGTGAAGCCGTGGTTCGCCCGCCAGCAGATCGCCGCGGGCCGCGAAGGGCGCTGGCTGCTGGGCATCCTGCTGCTGTCGCTGGCCAGCGCGCTGGTTACCGAAATGCTCGGCATCCACGCCTTGTTCGGTGCGTTCGCCGCCGGCATCGCGGTCTCGTCCAACACGCAGCTGCGCGAGCTGCTGATGGCCCGCGTCGAACCGTTCGCGGTAACGCTGCTGCTGCCGCTGTTCTTCGCCATGACCGGCCTGCGCATGCGTGCCGATGCTCTGCAGGCCAGCGATGTCGTGCTGTGCGTGGTGGTGATCGTGGTGGCCACGGCCGGCAAGCTGCTGGGCACCTTCAGTGCGGCGCGCAGTGCCGGCATGCCAACGCGTGAAGCCTGGCGGTTGGGTGCATTGATGAACACCCGTGGCCTGATGGAGCTGATCGTGCTCAATCTGGGCTACGAGCTGGGGCTGCTCGGCGACCGCCTGTTTGCGGTGCTGGTGATCATGGCGCTGGTGACCACCGCGATGACCGGCCCGCTGTTGAGCCTGATTGAGCGGCGCTATCGTCGGTGATGGGATCTGACCCCGTTTCTGGTAGTGCCGGCCGCTGGCCGGCATCCAGAAAGGCGTGTGCAGCATGATGGGGTTGCCGGCCAGCGGCCGGCACTACCGTGCCGGCACCAGCGTCATCGTGTGCTCGGCCTTGCCGGGCAGGAACGGGCTCGGGCGGCCGTGCACCCAGTCCTCGTGGCCGGCGCCCCAGTACGGCGACAACGGATGCCCGCTCTGGCCGCCGGGCATGTGCACGATGCCGTCGGCCTCGTGGCCGGGCGATACCACCATGCGCTGGGAGGCGCCGAAGTTCGGCGTCTGCACGCGCGGCATGTCGCGGTCGCCGGGCAGGCGGTCGGCCGGCATGCACAGCCAGCGCTTGGCGAACCCGGGCATCGCCCGTGCGATCGGGTGGCAGATGGCCGCGGTATTGCGCTCGCCCCAGGTACGTTGGGCCAGCGGTCCCTGCTGTGACAGCTCAGCTTCGGTACGCCGGGCAGCATCGAGCAGCAGCGCGTCCCAGCTGTCGTATGCCGGTGGCAGCAGGTTGGCCGGGCGCTGTTGCAGCATCGGCCAGGCCACGCCCTCCAGCTGCGCCAGGCGCGGCTCCAGGAAGTCCTCGCCGAGCTGCGCATGGGCAGGCGCCAGCAGCGCCGCAGACAGCGTGTCCATCACCTTGGAGCGGAATTCGCGCACCACCCGGTAGCTCACCGCGTCGGCCGAGGCGCGGCCGCCCCATGGGTGGCTGGCCGCCTTCAACCGCTTCAGTGCCGGATCGTCGCTGCGCTCGATGACGTCGTGCAGCAGCGCCCACCAGCGCTGCAGGAACACCGCACGGTCATCGAGCTGGATCGCCAGCAGATCGTGTTCGTCGAAACGCTCCTGCACTGCCAGCAGATCGCGGATCTGGCGCGCACGTGCGCCGAGGTCGTAGCCACCATCACCGACAATGGCCAACGCCTCACCGTCGAGCACGCGACCGTTGGCCGTCCACAGGCGATGGCCGGGCGGGTCGATCAACGCCGGTGCGGCGTCGCTGCGCAGTGGCCATGGCGCGCACTGTTGGTTGCTGGCGGCGGTGAAGCCGGCGGGTGCGCAGCCGGGCCCGCGATCCGGACGCGCACCGATCAGGCGCCAGGCGATGCGGCCGCTGCGGTCGGCGATCACCAGGTTCTGCGCGGGGATACCGGCGTGGTCGGCGAAGTGCAGGGCGCCATCGAGATCACCGGCGCGGGCCAGATCGCTGAAATCCAGGCGTACCGCACCGGGCAGATGGGCCACCCAGCGCAGGGCATCGCCACTGCCATCGGCGTGGGTGTGCAGGAGCGGTCCCCAGGCCGTCTCGCGCACCGGAAACACCACGTCGGCCTGGCCCGCCACGGCGATGCGCTCCTGATGCACGGTAACGGCGGCGTTGGCCGGTTCCGTACGGTAATCGGCGGTGTCGATGTAGCTGTTGGTGAAGCCCCAGGCGATGTGGCCGTTGCTACCGACGATCACCGCCGGCAGGCCGGGCAGCGAGAAGCCGCTGACATCGACCTGGCCGCCGGCAGCCTGCGGGTCGGGATAGCGCAGCCGCACCCGGAACCACAGGCCCGGTGCGCGCAGGCCCAGATGCATGTCGTCGGCGACGATCGCACGGCCGTCGGCGGTGAGCGCACCGGCCACGGCAAAGTTGTTGCTGCCAACGGCGTCGGCCTCGCCCTGCGCGGTGCCCGGCGTTGCCTTCAGGCTGCGCAGATCGAGCTGGCTGGCGTCGGGCAGGGCGGCGTTGCCGGTCGGTTCTCCGAACAGCGGGGCATCCCATTCGGTGCCATCGTGGGCAAGCAGGGCGTACAGCGGCGGCGGCACCACCGCACGGATGCGCTGCATCGCCAGCTCGGTACGGTTGTCCGGGTCCTGCAGGTCGGCATACATGGCCAGCCCGGCCAGCACGCTGTCGCTGGCCTGCCACGGTTGCGGTGCCTGCCGCAGCAGCAGGTAGGCCCAGGGGCGTACGGAGAGATCGGCCAGGCCCTCATTGACCCCACCGACATAGGCGCTCACGGCTTCGATGTTGTCGCCCAGCGCAGCCTGCGTGTTCGCCTCGGTGCGTGCGCGCAGCCGATGCACGCGCATGCGTTTGTCGGCGTCGATGGCCTTTGGCCCGAACAGGGCCGACAGCTCACCGGCGGCACTGCGCCGCATCAGGTCCATCTCGAAATAACGTTCCTGCGCATGCACGCGACCCAGTGCACGCATGGCATCGGCCTGGCTGCCGGCGGTGATGGTGACCACGCCCAGCGCATCGCGCTCGACGGTGACCGGCTTGGCCAGGCCGGGCACGGGGCGCTCGCCATCCAGGTCGGCCAGGCTGCCGCGCAGCAGCAGCCACAGGACCAGGACGGTGGCCAGCACGATGGCGATCAACACGCCCAGCATCCAACGCCATGTACGTCGCATCGCACGTCCTTTCCGAACTCGTGGGTCGATTGTAGCCGCAGGCGCAACTGCGACTGATTCCGATTAGATCACCGTATTTTGAAATGCGGCACCCTATGTCACATCGATTCACAGGAGCCCCCCATGAAAGGCAACCCGGACGTCATCGCCTGCCTGAAGGAACTGCTGCGCGGCGAACTCGCCGCCCGCGACCAGTACTTCATCCATTCCCGCCGCTACGAGGACCAGGGCCTGTTCGCGCTGTACGAACGCCTGAACCACGAGATGGAAGAGGAAACCCAGCACGCCGACGCGCTGCTGCGCCGGATCCTGTTCCTGGGCGGCGACCCGGATATGCGCCCGCATGCCACCGAGCCGGGCAGGACCGTGGAGGAGATGCTGCAGAAGGACCTGGATACTGAATACGCCGTTCGGAACAATCTGGCCGCCGGCATGAAGCTGTGCGAGGAGAACGGTGACTATGTGAGCCGCGACATCCTGCTGGCGCAGCTGAAGGACACCGAGGAAGACCACGCCTGGTGGCTGGAGCAGCAGCTGGGCCTGATCAAGCGCATCGGCCTGGAGCTGTACCAGCTGAGCAAGATCGACGGCAACGGCGCCCCGGCGCATTGAGCACGTCTGGGTAGCGTCGAGCTTGCTCGACGGCTTTTCGGTAGAGCCGACCGCTGGTCGGCTGCATTTCGTTAGAGCAGCCGACTGACAGTCGGCTCTACCAGGAGCAAAGAGCAGCCGACTGACAGTCGGCTCTACCAGGAGCAAAAGAGCAGCCGACTTACAGTCGGCTCTATAAAAAGCACAAGGTTCTGTCGCCCGCCAGCACCGGAGCACCGCCAGCCAGCCTTCGCCAGCCCGCCGCTCCACCGCCCGCCAGCCGACAACGAAAAAGCCGGGGAATGCCCCGGCTTTTTCGTGTCTGACGTCCGGGGAGCGTGCCAACCAAGGTTGGCACCTACCGGAGGCGGTGCCTCACTCCACCGACAGGCCTTCCACCTTCTGCCAGCCGCGCGGCAGCAGGTGGCCGCGGGTGGCACGGGCGCCGAGGTAGGCGTCGAGCTCGTTGAACTTCAGCCCCATGGTGCGCTGGCCACTGCGCACCTGCAGGGTCTGGCCCGGGCTGATCGCCACGATGGCGACCACGCGTTCGGTGGCGAGCTTGGCCTTGGGGATCTCGATGATCTTGTTGCCCTTGCCCTTGTCCAGTTCCGGCAGGTCGTTGGCGGCAATCGCCAGCAGGTTGCCCGAACTGGTCACCGCGACGATGCGGTCGGTGGCCACGTCCGCCACCACCGACGGGGTCAGCACCGACGAGCCGGACGACAGGTTCAGCATCGCCTTGCCAGCCTTGTTGCGGCCGATCAGGTTCTCGAAGCGGGTGACGAAGCCGTAGCCGTGGCTGGAGGCAAGCACGAAGCGGGTGTCCGGTTCGGCGCTGGCCAGGGTCACGAAGCTGGTGCCCGGGGCCGGCGAGAAGCGGCCGGTCAGTGGCTCGCCGTTGCCGCGCGCCGAGGGCAGGGTGTGCACCGGCGTCGAATAGGCGCGGCCTTCGCTGTCGAGGAACGCGACCTGCTGGGTGCTGCGTGCGCGCACCGCGCCCTGCAGCGCGTCGCCATCGCGGTAGGACAGCGCAGACGCATCGACGTCGTGACCCTTGGCAGCACGGATCCAGCCCTTCTCCGACAGCACCACGGTCATCGGCTCGCTCGGCACCAGCTCGGTCTCGTCGATGGCCTGCGCGGCCTGGCGCTGCACCAGCGGCGAGCGGCGGGCGTCGCCGAACTTCTTGGCATCGGCGGTCAGTTCGTCGCGGATCAGCTTCTTCAGCTTGGCCTTGCTGTCGAGGATGCCGAGGATCTTCTCGCGTTCCTTGGCCAGCTCGTCCTGCTCGCCACGGATCTTCATCTCTTCCAGGCGGGCCAGCTGCTTCAGCTTGGTTTCCAGGATGTACTCGGCCTGTTCCTCGGACAGTTCGAAGCGCGCGATCAGCGCCGCCTTCGGTTCGTCCTCGGTACGGATGATGTGGATCACCTCGTCCAGGTTGAGGAAGGCGACCAGCAGGCCTTCCAACAGGTGCAGGCGGCGCTCGACCTTCTGCAGGCGGTGCTGCAGGCGGCGGGTGACGGTGTTGCTGCGGAAGGTCAGCCATTCGCTGAGCAGCATCTTCAGGTTCTTCACCTGCGGACGGCCGTCCAGCCCGATCACGTTGAGGTTGACGCGGTAGCTGCGCTCCAGATCCGTGGTCGCAAACAGGTGGCCCATCAGCTGCTCGGCGTCGACGCGGTTCGAGCGCGGCACCAGCACCACGCGCACCGGGTTGGCGTGGTCGGACTCATCGCGGATGTCCTCCAGCCACGGCAGCTTCTTGGCGCGCATCTGGGCGGCGATCTGCTCGATCACCTTCGAAGGCGACACCTGGAACGGCAGCGCCGTCACCACGATGTTGTTGGCTTCCTTGGCGAAGGTCGCACGCGCACGCACGCTGCCGTTGCCGGTCTCGTACATGTTCCGCAGGTCGTTGGCGGCGGTGATGATTTCTGCGCTGGACGGGTAGTCCGGCCCCTGCACGTGCTCGCACAGGTCGCGCACGGTGGCTTCGGGGTTGTCCAGCAGGTGCAGCAGCGCGCTGACGATCTCGTTGAGATTGTGCGGCGGCACGTCGGTGGCCATGCCCACGGCGATGCCGGTGGTGCCGTTGAGCAGCAGGTGCGGCAGTCGCGCCGGCATCCAGGTCGGTTCCTGCAGGGTGCCGTCGAAGTTCGGCGCCCAGTCGGTGGTGCCCTGGCCCAGCTCGCCCAGCAGCACTTCGGCGATCGGGGTCAGCTTGGATTCGGTGTAACGCATCGCCGCGAACGACTTCGGGTCGTCGCTGGAGCCGAAGTTGCCCTGGCCCTCGATCAGCGGGTAGCGGTACGAGAACGGCTGTGCCATCAGCACCAGCGCTTCGTAGCACGCGCTGTCGCCGTGCGGGTGGTACTTACCGATGACGTCACCGACGGTGCGCGCGGACTTCTTCGGCTTGGACGCGGCATTCAGGCCCAGCTCGCTCATCGAATAGATGATGCGGCGCTGCACCGGCTTCAGGCCGTCGCCGAGGAACGGCAGGGCGCGGTCCAGGACCACGTACATCGAGTAGTCGAGGTAGGCGCGTTCGGCGTACTCGCGCAACGGCAGTTGTTCGAATCCGTGGAACGCGGGGCGGGCAAGTTCGGTCATGCGGCGTTGTTACCTGTTGTCGGGCGGCGGCGACGGCGGTCGCCGCTCGCAATCCTGTGATTATCCGGATGCGGCCGGGGATGCCAAGCCACGCGCCGGGTCCAGTCCGGTTTCCAGCCCGTGCCCGGCCCGCGCCAGGTAGCGCCCGGGCGGCAGCCCGAAGTGGCGGCGGAACACGGTAACGAAGGCGCTGGCGCTGCTGAAGCCCAGCGCGTGGGCGATGTCGGCCACGCTGCGGCCATCGGTCAGCTGGCGCAGGGCCTCGGCCAGGCGCGCCTGCTGCCGCCACTGGGCGAAGCTGAGCGTGGTCTCGTCGCGGAAGTGGCGGGTCAGGCTGCGCGGCGACAGCCCGGCCCAGTGCGCCCATTCGGCCAGGCTGCGCTCGTCGGACGGGTCGGCCAGCAACTGCGAGGCGATCTTCAGCAGGCGCCGGTCGTGCGGCATCGGCAGGTGCATGCGCTGGCGCGGCGCGGTGCGGATCTCGTCCAGCAGCACCTCGATGATGTGCTGGCGCTCGGGCGTGGTGTCGTAGCCCAGCGGCCAGTCGCAGATGCGGTCGGCCAAGGCCTGGGCCAGCTTGGACAGGCCCAGCACGCAGGGATCGGAGGGCAGGGTGGCGCAGGCCGGCGCGGCCAGTGCCATGCCCCAGCCGCGCAGCGGGCCGTCGAGGGTGACCGTGTGTGGCTCCAGCGGCGGCATCCAGCCGGCCGAGCCCGGCGCCAGCGACCAGGTGCCGTGCGAGGTCCGGGTCGTCAGCAGGCCGCGTTCGACACAGATCAACTGGGCGCGCTGGTGGTGGTGCCAGTCCACCTCGCGCACCAGCCCCTGCGGGCTGTCAAAGCGGAAACCGACCACCGGCGGGCCATCGTTGCGCTCGAACCAGTCCAGCGCGTCGTCCCGCAGCAGCCGCTTGGGAGGGGGATTTCTGCCTTGTTCATCATGTCCGCTGGCGGAAAAGTGTCATCCATTGGCTGAATTGTACTACCGGGCCACCTGAGCAGATCATTAAGGTAGGCGCCTTCACCGATCCAGCCCACTGCTGCAACACAGCATTCGATGCCAGATCGAATATTTCCATTGAGAAATATTTTTTTGGAAGAGAATGCTCCCCATGATCTGTCCTGCAACCACTCCCCCCAGCTTCGGCCTGCTGCTGCGCCAGGTGCGCGACGGCCTGGTCCGGCAACTCGACGCATCCATGGCTGAAGAAGATCTCGGTATCGGCTTCACCCACTACATCGGGCTGAAGGTGCTTTCGCACATGGCCCCGTGCACCGCCAACGAGCTGGCCCAGGCCATCGACCAGGTGCCCAGCGCGGTGACCCGCCTGCTGGACAAGCTGGAGGCGCTGGGCTGTGTCCGCCGCGAACCGCACGCCCAGGACCGTCGTGCGCTGCAGATCGTGCTGACCGATGAAGGCCGTGCGCTGTGGGCGCGGCTGAAGCTGCGCGGTGACGCGGTGATGGATTACGCCCTGCGTGATCTTTCCGCCGACGAGCGCACGCTGCTGCTGTCCCTCCTCACCCGAATCCGCGATTCCCTGACGACCCCATGAACCCGATCCCGCATTCTCCTCTCCGCCGGTCCGGGCGCGCGCTGCTGGTGTCAGCGCTGGCCCTGGCCCTGGCCGCCTGCGCCAGCAGCCGTGGCCTCACCCCGCAGGGCCACGTGCTCGACGTGGACAGCCTGCACAGCGAACGCACCCTGGCCGATACCGACCTGAGCGCCACCGGCTTCCCAGCGCAGGACTGGTGGAAGGCGTTGGGTGATGCCCAGCTGGACGCGCTGGTCGCCGAAGGCCTGGCCGGTCATCCGAGCCTGGATGCTGCCGATGCGCGCCTGCGCCAGGCCCAGGCCCAGGTCGGTACCGCGCGCGCCGACGAACTGCCGAGTCTGTCGGTATCCGGTGGCTACACCGGCCTGCGCCTGCCCGAGTCGATGGTCGGCAGCGAGATGGGCGGCCGCTACGGCGGCAGCAGCCAGGTCGCCTTCGATTTCAGCTATGGCGTGGACCTGTGGGGCGGCAAGCGCGCCGCCTGGGAAGCGGCGGTGGATGGCGCGCACGCGGCCACGGTCGAAGCGCAGGCGGCCCGCCTGAACCTGTCCACCGGCATCACCCAGGCCTATACCGACCTGGCCTACGCCTGGCAGCTCAATGATGTGGCCGAGGAAGAGCTGACCCGTTCGCAGAAATCGCTGGAACTGACCCGCCAGCGCCGCCGCGCCGGCATCGACAGCGACCTGCAGGTGCGCCAGGCCGAAGCCCGCGTGCCGGCCGCGCAGCAGCAGGTGCAGGCCGCGCAGCAGCGCATCGACGCGGCCCGCACCGCACTGGCGGCACTGGTCGGCAAGGGCCCGGATCGTGGCCTGTCGATCCAGCGCCCGCAGCCGTTGAACCCGATGGCGCTGCAGCTGCCGGGCGTGCTGCCCAGCGAACTGCTCGGCCGTCGCCCCGACATCGTCGCCGCGCGCTGGCGCGTGGAAGCGGCCGACAAGCAGATCAAGGTTGCGAAGACCAAGTTCTACCCGAGCTTCAACCTGACCGCGCTGGCCGGCGTGGTCGCGCCGAACGTGGGCGACCTGCTGAAGAGCAGCTCCACCTTCGCCTACATCGGCCCGGCACTGAGCCTGCCGATCTTCGAAGGCGGCAAGCTGCGCGCCAACCTGGCCAACACCGATGCGCAGTACGACCTGGCCGTGGCCAACTACAACCAGGCCGTGCTCGACGCACTGCGCGATGTGGCCGATCAGGTCAATGCGGTGCGTTCGCTGGCGCAGCAGGCGCACTCGCAGCAGCAGGCCGTGGACACCGCACGCTCGGCCTTCGACCTGGCCCAGCAGCGCTACCGCGCCGGCATCGGCAGCTACCTGGATGTGCTCACCGCGCAATCCACGCTGTTGCAGTCGCAGCAGCAACTGGCCGGCCTGCAGTCGCAGCAGGTGCAGTCCTCGGTGCGCCTGAGCAAGGCACTGGGCGGTGGTTTCCAGCCCGCTGACGCCGACCGCGCACCGATCGCCTCCCATTCCGATTCCTCGCATTCCTGAAGACCCCTGCCATGAGCCAGACCCAAGACACCGCGGCCCCGGCCGCCCCCAACCGCCGCGGCAACCTGCTGCGCGGCCTGTTCGTGATCGTCGTGCTGCTGCTGGCCGCACTGGCGCTGTGGTACTTCATGTTCGGCCGTTGGTTCGAAGAAACCGACGATGCCTACGTGCAGGGCAACCAGGTGCAGATCACCCCGCTGGTGGCCGGCACCGTGGTCGCCATCAACGCCGATGACGGCATGCGCGTGGAGCGCGGCCAGCTGCTGGTGCAGCTGGACCCGTCCGACACGTCGGTGGCGCTGCAGCAGGCCGAAGCCAACCTGGCCAAGACCGTGCGCCAGACCCGCGGCCTGTACCGCAGCGTGGAAGGCGCGCAGGCGGACTTGAATGCGCGCCAGGTGACCCTGAAGCGCGTGCGTGATGACTTCGCCCGCCGCAAGGGCCTGGCCGCCACCGGCGCCATCTCCAACGAAGAACTGGCCCATGCCCGTGATGAGCTGGCGGCGGCCGAAGCGGCCGTGGCCGGTTCGCGCGAGACCGTCGAGCGCAACCGCGCGTTGGTCGATGACACCGTGATCGCCACCCAGCCGGACGTGCAGGCGGCCGCCGCGCAGCTGCGCCAGGCCTTCCTCAACAACGCCCGCGCCGGCATCGTCGCGCCGGTCACCGGCTACGTCGCCCGTCGTTCGGTGCAGGTTGGCCAGCGCGTGCAGCCGGGCAATGCGCTGATGGCCGTGGTGCCGACCGAGCAGATGTGGGTCGAGGCCAACTTCAAGGAAACCCAGCTGCGCCACATGCGCCTGGGCCAGGAAGTGGAGCTGAAGTCGGACCTGTACGCCGGTGACGTGAAGTACAAGGGTCGCATCCAGAGCCTGGGCCTGGGCACCGGTTCGGCGTTCTCGCTGCTGCCGGCGCAGAACGCCAGCGGCAACTGGATCAAGATCGTGCAGCGCGTGCCGGTGCGCATCGCCATCGATGCCAAGCAGCTGGCCGAACACCCGCTGCGCATCGGCCTGTCGATGAAGGCCGAAGTGAGCCTGCGTGACCAGAAGGGTGAAGTGCTGCCGACCGCTGCCGCCAAGGGCACCGTGTTCGACACCGATGTGTATGCCAAGCAGCTGCATGATGCCGACGAGGTGATCCACACGATCATCCAGGGCAACCTGCCGCAGCAGCAGGCGAAGGTGGGCTGAGGTCGCCATGTCCGCACAAGCTCCAGCCGCGCCCGGCGCACCGGCGGCGCCGGGTGCGGCCTCCGGGTTCCTGCCGCCCAGCGTCGCCCTGTGCACCGTTGGCCTGGCGATGGCGTCGTTCATGCAGGTGCTCGACACCACCATCGCCAACGTCTCGCTGCCGACCATCGCCGGTAACCTCGGCGCCAGTTCGCAGCAGGCGACCTGGGTCATCACCTCGTTCGCGGTCAGCACGGCCATCGCGCTGCCGCTGACCGGCTGGCTCAGCCGCCGCTTCGGCGAACGCAAGCTGTTCGTCTGGGCCACGCTGGCCTTCGTCATCACCTCGCTGCTGTGCGGCCTGGCGCAGAGCATGGGCATGCTGGTGCTGTCGCGTGCGCTGCAGGGTTTCGTCGCCGGCCCGATGTACCCGATCACGCAGTCGCTGCTGGTCTCGATCTATCCCCGCGAGAAACGCGGGCAGGCGCTGGCGCTGCTGGCGATGATCACCGTGGTGGCGCCGATCTGCGGCCCGATCCTGGGCGGCTGGATCACCGACAACTACAGCTGGGAATGGATCTTCCTGATCAACGTGCCGCTGGGCATCTTTGCCGCGCTGGTGGTGGGCAACCAGTTGAAGGGGCGCCCGGAGCAGATCGAGAAGCCGAAGATGGACTACGTCGGCCTGGTCACCCTGGTGATCGGCGTCGGCGCGCTGCAGCTGGTGCTCGATCTGGGCAACGATGAGGACTGGTTCTCGTCGATGAAGATCGTGGTGCTGGCCTGCGTGGCGGTGGTAGCCCTGACCGTGTTCCTGATCTGGGAACTGACCGACAAGGACCCGATCGTCGACCTGAAGCTGTTCCGGCACCGCAACTTCCGCGCCGGTACGCTGGCGATGGTGGTGGCCTATGCGGCGTTCTTCAGCGTGGCCCTGCTGATTCCGCAGTGGCTGCAGCGCGACATGGGTTACACCGCGATCTGGGCCGGCCTGGCGACCGCACCGATCGGCATCCTGCCGGTGATCATGACGCCGTTCGTAGGCAAGTACGCCTCGCGTTTCGACATGCGCATGCTGGCCACGATCGCGTTCGTGGTGCTGTCGATGACCAGCTTCCTGCGTTCGGGCTTCAACCTGCAGGTGGACTTCCAGCACGTGGCCGGCGTGCAGCTGATCATGGGTATTGGTGTGGCGCTGTTCTTCATGCCGGTGTTGCAGATCCTGCTGTCGGACCTGGATGGGCGCGAGATCGCGGCAGGCTCCGGCCTGGCCACGTTCCTGCGTACGCTGGGCGGCAGCTTCGCGGCATCGCTGACGACCTGGCTGTGGGCGCGTCGTACCCAGGTGCACCATGCCGACCTGACCGAACACATCTCGGCCTATCAGCCGGGCATGCAGGACCAGGTGACGGCGATGGGGCAGGGCGACCTGCAGCATGGCGCAGCGGTGTTGAACAACATGATCAACCACCAGGCATCGCAGATGGGCTTCAACGACATCTTCTTCCTGCTGGGCTGGATCTTCCTGGCGATCATCGCGTTCCTGTGGCTGGCCAAGCCGCCGTTCGGCGCCGGTGCCGGTGCGGCGTCTGCCGGCGGCCATTGATCGATCATTGCCGTTGAAACGCAAAACCCCGCCGCAAGGCGGGGTTTTGTCTGGGGCGCATCCCCGCATGGCGTGGATCTACTGCCGGTGCGTCATTTCCGAACGCCGGAAACGAAAAAACCCGCTTTCGCGGGTTTGATCATCTTGAGTCGTGGTGCCCAGGAGAGGACTCGAACCTCCACGGTTTTACCCGCTAGTACCTGAAACTAGTGCGTCTACCAATTCCGCCACCTGGGCGACTCAGGAGATGAATTGTGCGGTACGGCAGAGAGTGTGTCAACAAGATTTCACAGTTTTTCTGTGGCTGCACGCCCAGGTGTTGCAGCAGGCTGCGCATTGCCGGTGACAGCTGCGTCCACTCGGCAAAACAGGCGCATAGACGGCGTTGTGCCCACGCATCGGCAAGTGGCACCGCTACGGTGTGCGTGCTGCGCCGATGCAGGCGGGCAACGGTGCGCGGCACGATGCCGACACCAATACCGTGGCCGACCATGATGCACACGCCTTCGAAGGTTTTCATGCGGATGCGCATGTCCAGGCGGTGGCCGATATCGCGGGCCTGGTCTTCGATGTAGGTCTGCAATGCGTTGCCATCGGCCAAGGCAACGAAGGTCTCGCCGGCAACGTCGGTGAAGGACACGCTGCGGTGCGAAGCGAAACGATGACCGGCCGGGAGCAGCATCACCAGCGGGTCTTCGGCGACCACATACCGCTGCAGGCCCGCAGCGTCGATCGCGTCGCTGATGATGCCAGCCTCGGCCTGGCCGGCGTTGATCGCGCGCACGACCTCCGGGCTGGTGCGTTCCAGCAGCTCCACATGCAGGCGCGGGCGCTCGGCCAGCCACGGTGCGAGGCGTACGGGCAGGTAGTGGGTCAGTGCGGCGGTGTTGGCATACAGGTGCAGGGTGCCGCGCGCGCCGTGCGCGAATGCCTGCAGTTCGCCGCGCAGCTGCGCCTGCTGCTGCAGGATCAGGCGCGCATGGTGGGCGAGGGCGGCGCCGGCTTCGGTCAGGCTGACGCCGCGCGGGTGGCGGTTCAACAGTGCGGTGCCGGCATCGGTCTCGATCATGCGCAGGCGTTCGCTGGCCGAGGCCAGTGCCAGGTTCGCCTGCGCCGCGCCGGCCGTGATGCTGCCGGCCTCGGCAATCGCCAGGAACAGGCGCAGGTCGGCGATATCCATCCGCATGGGGTGCCCTCATCGCAACGCCGGCGCCTTCGGATCAACCGAAGGCAGAGGCGGGAAGACCGCATTGTGCGCCGATGGTCCCCCCGATCCAATGAGGGCATGAACGAGACAACGTATTTCTACGTGCTGTTGGTGGTGGTGTTTGTGCTGGCCGGTGTGGTCAAGGGCGTGACCGGCATGGGCCTGCCGACGGTGGCGATGGGCCTGCTGGGCGGTGCGCTGTCGCCGGTGGCGGCAGCCTCGATGCTGTTCATTCCCACCTTCGTCACCAATGCGTGGCAGCTGTTGTCCGGCCCGTCGCTGGCCCACATCGTGCGGCGTCTGTGGCCGATGATGCTGGCGGTGGTGGTGGTGACGCTCGGCTCCGCCGCGCTGCTGGTGCGGGTGGACCGTACCTGGTCGCGTGCAGCGCTGGGCATGGCGCTGGTGGTGTATGCGCTGTACGCGCTGATCGCGCCGGTGTTCCGTGTGCCGCAGCGGCGCGAGCGCTGGCTGGGGCCGCTGGTCGGCGCGTTGTCCGGTGTGGTCACCGGCGCGACCGGTGTGTTCGTGATGCCGGCGGTCCCGTATCTGCAATCGCTGGGGCTGCAGCGCGAGGAGCTGGTGCAGGCACTCGGGCTGGCGTTCACCGTGTCGACGATCTCGCTGACCGCCGGGCTGGTGCTGCACGGTGCGTTCGGCATCCAGCAGCTGGGCCTGAGCGCAGCGGCGGTGGTGCCGGCGCTGTTGGGCATGTGGCTGGGGCAGGTGATCCGGCAGCGCATCAGTGCGCGGGTGTTCCGCGCCTGTTTCCTTGGTTTCCTGCTGTTGCTGGGTCTGGAGCTGGTGCTGCGGCCGTTGTTCTGAGTCCCGGATGAGTAGAGTCGAGCTTGCTCGACTTGTTGTTGCAGCAGTCGAGCAAGCTCGACTCTACGGATCGGTGCAGCCGAGCAGGCTCGACGCTACGGATCGGCGTGGCCCGGATTGCGGGCATGAAAAAACCCGCTTTCGCGGGTCTTTTTCATGTCTCGACGTGGTGCCCAGGAGAGGACTCGAACCTCCACGGTTTTACCCGCTAGTACCTGAAACTAGTGCGTCTACCAATTCCGCCACCTGGGCGTCGAGGAGCGAGATTATGGGGTGTTGTTACGGGGGTGTCAACACCTTTCGCAGCCCCGGGTGTCGGATCCCGCTTCGCTTGCGAAAGGGGCTCTGACCCCAGGGCCAGATGTCGCGGTCCGAGTCCTTTCCATTGGAAAGAGATCCGCCCCCAGGCCGGATTGCAGGCAAAAAAACCCCGCCGAAGCGAGGAGTTTTTTCGTTGGTGCCCAGGAGAGGACTCGAACCTCCACGGTTTTACCCGCTAGTACCTGAAACTAGTGCGTCTACCAATTCCGCCACCTGGGCGTTCCAGAGGCGCAATTGTGAAGATGAATCCGGGGGCTGTCAACGACTTCCTGAAATTATTTCATCCAACGCCTTCAGGGGGCCCCCTGACCCGTTCTGCACGCCATCACCGGCTACCATGTAGGGCGATGACTACCAAAAAACCAAGCAAGGGCGGGAGCAAGTCCCGCAGCCAGGCCCCGAAGAAGGGCGCCAAGGCGGGCGCAGCCCGCACCACCAAGCCGGGCAAGCCGCTGCCGGGCTGGTTCCCCGAATTGAATGAAGGCGGTGCACCGCCACGCGGCCGCAAGGTCCGCAGCGCAGAGGCCAGTGCACCGGGCCCGGCCCCGGGCCGCAAGCTGCCGCCTACCGGCAAGGTGATCAACGATCCCTATGCCGCCCGCGAAGCCGAGAAGTACGAACAGCCCATCGCCAGCCGAGAGGCCATCCTGGCCCTGCTGGAGCGTTGCGAAGGGCCGCAGACGGCCGAAGAACTGGGCGCGCGCCTGGGCCTGACCGCTCCGGACCGGGCCGAGGCGCTGTCGCGCCGGCTCGGCGCGATGGTCCGCGATGGCCAACTGGTGCAGAACCGCCGCGGCGGCTTCGCCCCGATCCAGACCTTGAACCTGGTGACCGGCGTGGTGATCGCCAACCCGGAAGGGTTCGGTTTCCTGCGCCCGGTCGAGGGCGGCGATGACCTGTTCCTGCCGCCGTATGAAATGCGCAAGGTGATGCACGGCGACAAGGTGCTCGCCCGCGTCACCGGCATCGACCATCGCGGCCGTCGCGAAGGCAGCATCGCCCGTGTGCTCGAGCGCGGCATGACCCGCCTGATCGGTCGCTTCAGCGTCGAGATGGGCATCAATTACGTGGTGCCCGACGACAAGCGCATCCAGCGCAACGTGCAGGTGCCCCCGGACCAGACCGGGGCGCGCGCGATGGCCAGCTGGTGGTCTGCGAACTGACCCAGGCCCCGGACAGCCGCCGCCCGCCGATCGGCCGCATCATCGCCGTGCTCGGCGACAAGCTGACCGCCTCGCTGGTGGTGGAAACGGCCATCCACGGCCATGAACTGCCGTTCGAGTTCCCGCAGGAGGTGCTGGACGAAGCCGCTTCGGTGCCGCTGGTGGTGGAGCCGGCGATGATCGGCAACCGCGTCGACCTGCGCAGCACGCCGCTGGTCACCATCGATGGCGAGGACGCCAAGGACTTCGACGACGCGGTGTACTGCGAGCCGAACGCTGACGGCTTCCGCCTGGTGGTGGCCATCGCCGATGTCTCCAACTATGTTCGCCCCGGCACGCCGCTGGACGAGGAGGCACAGAAGCGCGCCACCTCGGTGTATTTCCCGGGCTTCGTGGTGCCGATGCTGCCGGAGACGTTGTCCAACGGCATCTGTTCGCTGATGCCCAAGGTTGACCGCATGTGCTTCGTCTGCGACATGCAGATCGACCGTGACGGCGTGGTCAGCCACTCGCGCTTCTACGAAGCAGTAATGAACTCGCATGCGCGCCTGACCTACACCCAGGTCTGGCAGGCGGTGGGTGAGGATGACGCCGGGGCCAAGGCCGTCATTGGCGATCTGCTGCCGCAGGTGCAGCGCCTGCACCAGCTGTACAAGGTGCTGGCGAAGGCACGCGCCAAGCGTGGTGCCATCGAATTTGAAAGCAGCGAAGTGCGCTTCGTGCTGGACAACCGCGGTGAAGTGACCCAGGCCGGCATGCTGGTGCGCAACGATGCGCACAAGCTGATCGAAGAATGCATGATCGCCGCCAACGTGGAGGCGGCCAAGTACCTGCTGTCGCGCCACGTACCGGCGCCGTACCGCATCCACGAGAAGCCGCCGGAAACCAAGTACGCCGACCTGCTCGAATTCCTCAAGGAGTTCAAGCTGAGCCTGCCGGCGTGGTCGAAGGTACGCCCGGGCGACTACACCAAGCTGCTGAAGAAGATCCGCGACCGTCCCGATGCCACGCTGCTGGAATCGGTGCTGCTGCGCAGCCAGAGCCTGGCCATCTACAGCCCGGACAACCAGGGCCACTTCGGTCTGGCGCTGGAAGCCTACGCGCACTTCACCTCGCCGATCCGTCGCTATCCGGACCTGCTGGTGCACCGCGCGATCAAGCACGCGTTGTCCGGCAAGCCGCTGGACACGTTCACCTACAACGCGCGCGAAATGGCTGCGCTGGCGCTGCAGTGTTCCGAGCGAGAGCGTCGTGCCGACGAGGCCGAGCGCGAGGTCGACGAGCGCTACCGCGCGGCGTGGATGGAAAAGCACGTGGGCGGCCAGTTCGACGGCGTGATCAGTGGCGTGACCAGCTTCGGCCTGTTCGTGGAGCTGGATGAATCCAAGGTGCAGGGCCTGGTGCATGTCACCCAGTTGCCGCAGGACTATTACAAGTTCGACGCGACCCGCAAGACGCTGACCGGCGAACGCCGCGGCAGCAGCTACCGGCTCGGCGACCGCGTGCGCATTCTGGTGCTGAAGGCCAGCATGGAAGAGCGCAAGATCGACTTCCGCCTGGTCGAGCACAAGGGAGAGGACGAAGGCGATGGCCTGCCGCCGCTGCCCGAGCGCGGCAAGCCGGCCAAGCGCGCCAAGAAGCAGTATTGAAAGGTGTGCCGACCAACGGTCGGCACCCACCTCTCCGGGATGTGCCAACCTTGGTTGGCACATCCCGCACCCGGTAGGTGCCAACCTTGGTTGGCACGCCGTTACGGAGGAACCCACCATGCAGGACCAACCCGAGTACAGCGGCGGCTGCCAGTGCGGCGCGATCCGCTTCCAGGCGCGCGGTGAGCTGACCGACAGTTCGATCTGCCACTGCCGGATGTGCCAGAAGGCGTTCGGCGCCTACTACGCACCGCTGGTCTCGGTGCGCGGCGTGCAGTTCAGCTGGACCCGAGGCCAGCCGCGCTATTTCCAGTCGTCCAACGTGGTGCGGCGCGGCTTCTGCGCCGACTGCGGCACGCCGTTGACCTACGAGGCGCCAGACGGCGTGGCAGTGGCGGCAGGGGCCTTCGACCAGCCTGAACGCCTGCCGCCCACCCTCCAGTACGGGGTGGAGCGCAAGCTGCCGTTCGTCGACACCCTGGCCAGCCTGCCGGCCAGGCGCACCGAGGACGACGTCGCTGCCCTCGCGTTCCTGGCCGCGGTCGTGTCCCACCAGCACCCCGACCACGACACCCCGCACTGGCCGCCGCGCAGCCGGTGACACTCTGTAGAGCCGAGCCCGCGCTCGGCTGGCGGGTCGCCGCAGCCTGAACTCAGGGCAGCCGAGCGCTGGCTCGGTTCTACGGAGGCCCCGCCGCAGCGCCCGGCCCGCCGATGCTCTACCATAGCCACCCCCTTTCCGGTCCCCGCCCGCATGAGCAAGAACAGCCAGTGGATCGTCGGCGTCAACGCCGTCGCCTCCTCCATCGAGAACGACGCCGACAACGTCCGCGAAGTGCTGGTCGAGGCCGGTGCGAAGAACCCGCGCCTGACCGAAATCGAAGAGAACGCCCGCCGCAAGGGCATCGACGTGCGCAAGGTCAACAGCCAGGCGCTGGACGGCGTGGGCGGTTCGGTGCGCCACCAGGGCGTGGCCGCGCGCTACGCCGCTGCCCGCACCTACAGTGAAAACGAACTGGAAGGGCTGGTGACCGCTGCAGAGGGCAAGGCCCTGCTGCTGGTGCTGGACGAGGTGCAGGACCCGCACAACCTGGGCGCCTGCCTGCGTTCGGCGGCAGCGTCCGGTGCCACTGCGGTGATCATTCCCAAGGACAAGTCGGCCACGGTGAACGCCACCGTGCGCAAGACCTCGGCCGGCGCCGCCGACCGCATTCCGGTGGTGGCCGTGACCAACCTGTCGCGCTGCCTGAAGGACCTGCAGAAGCAGGGCGTGTGGATCTACGGCCTGGCCGGCGAGGCGACCGCCTCGCTGTACGACCTGGACCTGAAGGGCAACATCGCGCTGGTGCTGGGCGGTGAGGCCGACGGCCTGCGCCGCCTGACCCGCGAGAACTGCGATGGCCTGGTCAAGATTCCGATGCCGGGCGAGATCGAAAGCCTGAACGTCTCTGTCGCCGCCGGCGTCAGCCTGTTCGAAGCCGTGCGCCAGCGCGGTTGAGCGCGGGTCGGATCCCTTTTCCAGAGGAAAAGGGATCTGCCCCCATTGTTTGATGCGCCGTGTCGACCAAGGTCGACACCTACCGGTAGCCGCCAACCTGGGTTGGCGCCCCCGACCCCATTACCCCGCGCTGCCGCCCAGCGCCTTGAACAGGGTCACGTCGTTGTTCAACTGGCCCTGGCGCACGCGCGCCAGCGACAGCTCGGCATCGCGCCGGGTCTGCTGTGCTTCCAGCCAGGTGCGCAGATCGGTGGCGCCCACCCGGTAGCGCACTTCCTGCGCGCGCTCCACTTCCACCGCTTCGTCGTACGAGGCCTGCGAGGCCGCCACCTGGCGTGCCAGCTGTTCGCGCGCGGACAGCGCGTTGTCCACTTCCGAGAGCGCGGTGTACAGCGTCTTGCGGAAGTTGGTCGCCGTGATCTGGTAACTGGTGCCTGCGACATCGGTGTCCAGCTGCGCGCGCTGCAGGTTGAGGAACGGCAGCGACAGGCCGGCGCCCAGCGTGGCCACCGGATTGCGCAGCACGTCGCCCAGCGAGGTCGCGCTGGAGCCGAGGCTGCCGGTCAGGCTCAGCGCCGGGTAGTACTGGGTCGCGGTGACCTTGATGGTCTTCAGGCTGTTGCGCAGGCGCAGTTCGGCCGCGCGCAGGTCCGGGCGGCGGCCCAGCAGGTCGGTCGGCAGGCCCTCCGCGATCTGCGGGCTGCGCGCGCCCAGCAGGTCCTGCGGTTCGTCCTGCTGCGGCCACGGCGTGCCGTCCAGCAGTACGGTCAGGGCATTGCGCACCTCCACCCGCTGCTGTTCCAGCGCGCTCTGCGAGGAGCGTTGCGACTGCAGGTTCTGCAATGCCTGGCGCACTTCCAGCCGTGACACCGCACCGGCATCGAAGCGCGCCTGCACCAGTTCGCGGGTGCGTTCGAGCCGCTCCAGGTTGGCCTGGCCGGTGGCGATCGACTGGTTGAGATAGGCCAGGTTCCAGTACTGGGTGATGGTGTCGCTGATCACCAGCAGCGCGGTGTTCTGCCGGTCTTCTTCGCTGGCCTCGGCTTCCCAGCGGGCGATGTCGCGCTGCGTGCGCAGGCGGCCCCACAGGTCCACTTCCCAGCTCAGCGAAACCCCCGTGGAATAGCTGCGGCGCCAGTCGTCGGCCTGGTCGGTGGCACGGCTGGCGCTGCCGCTCACGCCGGACGACGAAGGCTGCGGCCACAGTGCGTTGCTGGCCAGCCCGGCCTGCAGGCGCGAGCGCTGCACGGCCAGGCCGGCGGCGGCAAGGTCGCTGTTGGCGGCAAGCGCGCGGGCGACCAGGCGGTCCAGGCGTTCATCGCCGAAGCCGGTCCACCAGGTGTCCTGGCGGATGTCACGGCCGGGGGTATCCAGGCTGCTGCGCGGGTCGTCGGCCGGTGCATTGAGCGTGGCATCGCCACGCCCGTAGGTCGCCGCCACGTCGGGGTCCTGTACCGGATAGCGGCCCACCGAGGCGCAGCCGGACAGGGCAAGCAGTACGGCGCCGGCCAGCAGCAGGCGCGAAGGAGCGGGGAGGGTCAGTCGGGTCATCATCGTCATTCGCGGGCCAGGGCCTCGACCGGGTCGAGCTGCGCGGCGTTGCGCGCGGGCAGGAAGCCGAACGCCACGCCGATCAGCGTCGAGCAGGCGAACGCGGCAACAATCGAGGCGGTGGAGAACAGCACCTGGAAGTCACTGGCGAAGCGGCCGATCATCGAGCCCAGCAGCAGCGCCAGGCCGATGCCGAGCACGCCACCGAGCAGGCACACCAGTACCGCTTCGATCAGGAACTGCTGGCGGATATCACTCTGGCGGGCACCGACGGCCATGCGCACGCCGATCTCGCGGGTGCGTTCGGTCACCGACACCAGCATGATGTTCATCACGCCGATGCCGCCGACCAGCAGCGCGATGGCGGCGATGGCACCGATCAGCAGCGTCATCGTGCGCGTGGTCTGCTCGATGGTGTCGCGGATCTCGGCGCTGTTGCTGAGGAAGAAGTCCTCGGTGCCGTGGCGCAGGGTCAGCAGGCGGGTGATGGCTTCCTGCGCGGCGTCCATCGGCGTGCTGTCATCCACGCGCACGGTGATGCTGGAGACATGGCTCTGGCCGAGCATGCGCGACATCACCGTGGTGTACGGCACCCACACACTGAGGCTGGTACTGCCGCCGAAGCCGAAGCTCTGCCGCTTGGCCACGCCGACCACGCGGGCCGGCACGTTGCCGAGCAGGATCACCTGGCCGATCGGATCGACATCGGGGAAGAACTGGGTCTGGGTGTTCTCATCGATCACCGCCACCTGGCCCAGGCCCTTCACCGCATCGGCATCGAAGAAACTGCCGCTGAGCAGGGTCACGCCCTTGACCCGGAAGAACTGCTCGCCGACGCCGCTGACCTGGGCAGTGGAGGACTGGTTGCGGTAGCGCGCGGTCACCGAACTGGACACGCTGGGCGTGGCGCTGTCCACATAACTCTGCCGGGACAGGGCATCGGCATCGCTGGCCTTGAGCGTCTGCACGCGTGCCGAACGCATGTCGCCGAAACCACGGCCGGGATAGACGTCGATGGTGTTGGTGCCCAGCGCGCTGATGTTCTGCAGGATCTGCTGCTGCGAGCCGTTGCCCAATGCCACCACCGACACCACCGAGGCGATGCCGATGATGATGCCGAGCATGGTCAGGAAGGTGCGCAGCCGATGCGCGTTCATCGCCAGCAGGGCCATGCGGAACGCTTCGGTGAAGCGGTCGCGGGCGGCGCGCCAGCTGTTGCCATGGGCGACGCCGGTGCTGGCTTCGCGCTGGGCGCGGTAGCTCGGCGCATCCGGGTTGGCGCGGTCGGCGATGATCTCGCCGTCGCGGATCTCGATGATGCGCTGCGCGTGCTGGGCCACGCTCATGTCGTGGGTGACGATGATGATGGTGTGGCCTTCGGCATGCAGCTCGCCGAGGATGGCCATCACTTCTTCGCCGGATTTCGTGTCCAGCGCGCCGGTCGGCTCGTCGGCCAGGATCACCTCGCCGCCGTTCATCAGTGCGCGCGCGATCGATACACGCTGCTGCTGGCCGCCGGACAGCTGGCCCGGCTTGTGGTGCATGCGGTCGCCCAGGCCCAGCCGTTGCAGCAGCTGCTCGGCGCGCGCGTTGCGCACCGGGCCGGGGCTGCCGGCATACACTGCGGGGACTTCCACGTTGCCACGTGCATCCAGGTCGCCGAGCAGGTGGTAGCGCTGGAAGATGAAGCCGAAATGCTCGCGGCGCAGTTCGGCCAGCTCGTCCGGTTCCATCTGGCCAGTCTCGCGGCCGGCCACCTGGTAGCTGCCGCGGGAGGGACGGTCGAGGCAGCCGAGGATGTTCATCAGCGTCGACTTGCCCGAGCCGGACTGGCCGACGATGGCCACCATCTCGCCGGCGTGGATGTCCACGTTGACGTCGCGGAGTACGGCGATGACATCATCACCGGCCGGGAATTCGCGTCGCAGGTCGCGCAGGCGCAGCAGCGGCGCCGTCGTGCTCATCGGCGCGGGCCCATGCCCGGGCCGCCGACCCGCATCTGCATGCCACCACGGCTGCCACCGCCGCCGCCGGCTGCGGCGGCACTGGCTTCACCCACCACCACGCGCTCGCCTTCCTGCAGCCCGGACAGGATCTCGGCCGAAGCGCCATTGTTGATGCCGACCTTCACCTTGCGCGGCTGCGGCTGGCCCTTGTCATCCAGCACCCGCACCATGCGCTCATCGCCCCGGCGCTTGGGCCCCAGCGCCACCGCCGGCACCATCAGCACGTTCTTGGCCTGCTTCAACAGCACCGAAACCTGCGCGGTCATGTCGATGCGCAGCGTGCCGTCCGGATTTTCCACATCGAACAGCGCGTTGTAGTAGACCGCGCTGCTGGAGCTGGAACTGGACGAACTGCTGGAACTGGAGGAGTTCTCGTTGGCGATCGAGGCCGGCGCCGGATTGATCTGGCGCAGCGTGGCGTGGTACTTGCGGTCCGGGTCACCCAGGGTGGTGAAGTACACCGGCATGCCGGCCTTGATCTTGACCACGTCGGCCTCGGAGATCTCGGCATTGACGGTGACCACGTCCAGCCGCGCCAGCATCACGATGGTCGGTGCGGTCTGGTTGGCGTTCACGGTGCGGCCTTCCTCGGCCACCACCGCCACCACGGTGCCATCCATCGGCGCGGTGATGCGGGTGTAGGCCAGGTTGGCGCGGGCGGTGCCCAGTTCGGTTTCGCGGCCCTTGATCTGCGCCTCGTAGGACTGCAGCTGGGCGCGGGCGGTCTTCAGCTGGGCCTCGGCGGCATCGTATTCCTGGCGCGAGGTGGCCTCTGCGGCCAGCATCTGCTGCTGGCGCGCGAATTCCAGTTCGGCCTGGCGCAGGGTGGCCTGCTGCACGGCGCGCTGGGCGGTGACCTGGTCCAGCGAGGCCTGCGCGTTGAGCACCTGGTTCTGCTGGGTGGTGGCGTCGATCTCGGCGATCAGGTCGCCTTCCTTCACCGTATCGCCCAGCTGCACCTTCAGCGACTTGATCTGGCCCGAAGCCTGGGCACCGACGCTGACCAGCTTGTAGGCGTCGATCACGCCGGTGGCGTCCACCGTCTGCTCGATGTCGCCGCGGCTGACCGCGGTGGTCGCCACGGCCGGGCCGGCGGGCTTGCGCAGCAGCCACCAGGCGGCCACGGCAACGATCAGGGCAAGCAGGGCGATCAGTATCAGGCGACCCCGGCGGGTCGCAGGCAGCAGGCGGAACGTCACGTCGTGGCTTCACTCTCGGGGCCGCGCGGGCGGCGTTGGTGGGCATTGTGAAGACCGGGCAGCGGGCCACTCAATCCTCGGGGTATGTCTGTATGTAACACTGTCGGTGAATACGCGTAACCACAGGTATCGCCCCCTCCGGCAGATACACTGGTACGCATTGCCCCGGATGCGGTTCAGCTGCCGACACGGGATGATCGCGCCATGGAGACCGAAAACCCGATGCACCGACTGCTGATCGTCGATGACGACAACGACATCCGCACGCTGCTGGCCGAACAGCTCGGCCGCGCCGGCTACCAGGTGAGCACCGCCGCCGATGGCACCGCCATGCGCCAGCTGCTGGACCGTGAGCATGTGGACCTGATCGTGCTCGACCTCAATCTGCCGCGCGAGGACGGCCTGACCCTGTGCCGCGACCTGCGCGCGCGCTCGAACACGCCGGTGATCATGCTGACCGCGCGCGCCGAGCCGATCGACCGCGTGCTGGGCCTGGAAATGGGCGCCGACGACTACCTGGCCAAGCCGTTCGAGCCGCGCGAGCTGCTGGCGCGCATCCGCAACGTGCTGCGCCGGACCGAAGCGCTGCCGGCCAACCTGGAACCGCTGGCGGTGCGCCGCGCGCGCTTCTCGCGCTGGGTGTTCGACCTGGAGCATCGCCACCTGGTCGATCCGGATGACCGCGTGGTGGTGCTGTCCGGTGCCGAATTCCGCCTGCTGCGGGTGTTCATCGCCCACGCCAACAAGGTGCTGTCGCGCGAGCAGCTGGTCGCGCTCAGCAGTGGCCGCAACTACGAGGCGCAGGACCGGGCGATCGACCTGCAGGTCAGCCGGCTGCGCAACAAGCTCGGTGACGATGGCGGCCCGGACGGCCTGATCAAGACCGTGCGCAACGAAGGCTACGTGCTGGCTTCGTCGGTGAACCTGGAATAAGCCACGATGAATCGCCTGCGCCATTTCCTGTCCTCGATGGTCGGGCGGTTGTTCGTGATCCTGCTGCTGGGCATGAGCGTGGCCGCGATCGGCGCGACCATGCTGGCGACGTCCAAGCGCCAGCAGGAGTTCGAGCGGCAGAATCTGAACCGCATTGCCGACCGCCTGCAGGGCTACGTCAACCTGCTCGATGGCAACCCCGAGCTGCGCGAGCGCCTGCTCGAGGTCGGCGGGCCGAGCGTGCGCGCGCTGCAGCCGGGCGCGCGGCTGGGGCGTGCCGACACCGCGTTGATGGAAGTGCTGGAGGACCGGCCCGGCCCGGTGTCGCGTGCGCATGTGCACTTCGCCTCGTTCCGGTCCTGCATTCCCAAGCTGCAGGACCTGTTGCCGCCGCCCAAACCCGGCCATCGCAAGCCACCGCGCGAGCGCGATCCTGCCTTCATCCCGCCCAAGTGCCGCGCAGTTGACGTGACGCTCAACGATGGCACGCTGCTGAAGCTGGCGCTGGATTCGCCGGCGGTGGCGCACAACGGCATCCTCGCCGTCGACCCGTGGTTCCTGACCCTGCTGGTGCTGGCGATCGCCGTGCTGGCCTACATCGTGGCGCGCATCGCCAGTGCGCCGCTGCAGGAACTGGCCGCCGCCGCTGAAGACCTGGGCGATGACCTGCAGCGCGACCCGCTGCCATTGCGTGGGCCGCGCGAAGTGCAGCGTGCGGCCGAAGCCTTCAACGCCATGCAGCATCGCCTGCAGCGCCATCTGGCCGAACGCACGCAGATGCTGGCGGCGATCACCCACGATCTGCAGACGCCGCTGACCCGGCTGCGCCTGCGCCTGGAGAATGTGACCGACGAGGCCCTGCGCGAGCGCCTGATCGGCGATCTTGCCGCGATGCAGGCGCTGGTGCGCGAAGGCCTGGAACTGGCACGCAGCGCCGAGAGTTCCGAGCAGCGCGCCGCGCTGGACCTGGATTCGCTGCTGGAAAGCATTGTCGAAGATACCGCCGAGGGCGGTGCCGACGTGGTGTTCGAAGGCGGCAGCGGCTCGGTGCTGATGCTGCGCCCGCTGGCCATGCACCGGCTGTTCTCCAATCTGGTGGACAACGCGGTGATGTATGCGCAGCGGGCGCGGGTGCGCGTGGAGCGCAGCGGCGGTGCGATCACGGTGGTGGTGGCCGACGATGGCCCCGGCCTGGCCGATGAGCAGCTGGAGGCCGTGTTTGATCCGTTCGTGCGGGTGGAAACCTCGCGTTCGCGCGAGACCGGCGGCGCCGGCCTGGGCCTGACCATTGCCCGCGCCCTGGCCGAGAAGGACGGGGCGCGACTGTGGCTGCGCAACCGCGCCGAGGGGGCCTGGAGGCCGTCGTGCAGTGGCCGGCCAGTGCCCAGGTGGTGGCACCCGGGCGCGCTGGCTGAGCCGGGCGAGCGGGCAACGGTGACGCCGGGGCCTGGCTTTGCCCTATCATCTGCGTATCTCCCCAGCCTCCCCCGATGAGCCAGCCCGTTCCCGCCGGCATGCCGCCCCGCGCTGTCCGGCTGTTCCCGCACGCTGCCGTGTCCTGCAGCCGCACCTGGCCACCGCTACTGCGGTGATGGGCGGTCAAGGGGACAACGGGCGCTGGGTGGAGCGCCGCGTAACGGCCGTCAGGCAGGCCCTGCGCCGCGGCCTGTTGTGGCTGCTGCTGGCCATGCTGCTGCCGCTGACGGTGACCGCGCAGGAAGGCGCGCCGCCGCTGCGAGACTACGCCATCGACGTATGGACCTCGCGCAACGGCCTGCCGCACAACTCGCTGCGCGACATCGCGCAGACGCCGGAAGGCCACCTCTGGTTCGCCACCTGGGAAGGGCTGGTCCGTTACAACGGCCTGGATTTCACCGTGTTCGACCGCAGCACGCGTCCGGGCCTGCGCGACAACGGCATCGGCGCGCTGTTCGTCGATCGCCAGGGCGGGCTGTGGATCAGCGATTCGCGCGGCAATGTCAGCCATCGTGGCAGCGACGGCCAGTGGCGGGTCTGGGAACACCAGGCCGATACACCGCAGGTGCTGATCCAGTCGATGCAGATGGACAGCCAGGGCCGTCTGTGGCTGCTGTATGAAGGCAAGGGCATCGGTTACCTGCTTCCCGACCGCGGCATGGTCTACCAGGCGCCAGCGGCCGATCTGCCGATGGCGATGAGCTTCACCAAACTGGTGGTCGATGCGCAGGACCGGGTCTGGATCGGCACCCTCGACGGCCTGGTGCTGCGCGACAACGATGGCGTGCTCAAGCGCGCGCCGGCGGCGTGGGGGCTGGGTGCCGGCAGTGGCCTGTCGTGGCCGTACCGGGCGCCGGATGGGGCGCTGTGGATCGTCGCCGGCGAGCGCCTGTACCGGGTGGAGGATGACCGGCTGGTGCTGGTGCATCGCCTGCCGGGCCAGCTGCACATGACCGCGATGCTGCAGGATCGCCACGGCGATCTGTGGCTGGGCACCGAGAACCAGGGCCTGCTGCGCATTTCCGCGCACGGGCTGGAACGGCTGCCGGCCGGCCTGAACCTGCCGGGCGGGCGGGTGGTGAGCCTGCGCGAAGATGCCGAGGGCAGCATCTGGGTAGGCGCCAACGGTGGCCTGTACCGCCTTCGCGAAACGCTGTTCAGCAGCTATACCGAGCGCGATGGGCTCAGCGGCGACTATGTGCGCACGGTGTTCGAGGACCGCGACCGCCAGCTGTGGGTCGGCAGTGCCAGTGGCCTTGACCGGCAGACCGCCGACGGTCGTTTCCAGGCGATGCCGCTGCACAACCGCGGTGGCAAGGCGCCCTCGGTGCTGAGCCTGGCGCAGGGGCCGAATGGCGACCTCTGGGTCGGTACCTTTGGTGATGGCGTCTACCGGCTTGGCCGCGATGGCAGCCTGCGCCACAACTACGCCGCCGCCGACGGCATGCCCGGTGGCAACATCCGCGCAATCAGCGTGGATCCGCAGGGCGTGGTCTGGGCCGGCACGCAGAAGGGCGTGGTACGCATCGATGGCGACCGGGTGCAGGTCTCCAACGTGCCGGGCATGCCGGGCGGCCTGATCACGGCGCTGGAGCACGACCACCAGGGCAACCTGTGGATCGGCACCATCGAAGGCATCCGCGTACTGCGCGGCGACCGCGTGCAATCGATCAACCTGGCCCCGCTGGGCGGCGGCCGCAGCGTGTTCGGCTTCCACCAGCTGGGCGATGCGATGTGGATCAGCAGCGACCGTGGTCTGTACCGCTGGCAGAACGGGACGCTGGCACGGGTCGGCCTGGAACAGGGCATGCCGGTGGACGCGGTATTCCAGCTGGTGCCGGACCGGCTCGGCAATGTGTGGATCAGCAGCAACCGCGGCGTGCTGCGCACCGACATGGCCACGCTCAATGCGGTGGCCGATGGACGCACGCCGCGGGTGGTGGTGGAGCGCTACAACGAGATCGACGGCATGGCCAACGCGCAGGCCAATGGCAGCTCCGGGCCGTCGGCGATCCTGCGCCAGGACGGCACGTTCTGGGTGGTCACCGCCGGCGGCCTGAGCACGGTCGACCCGCAGCGCCTGCAGCGTTTCCGCGAGCGCCCCTCACCACCGGCGGCGATCGAGAGCGTGCAGGTGGACGGCGCGCCGGTGCACTGGGAAGGCCCCGAACGCAACCACATTCCGGGCGGGCGCCGGTTGGCGGTCAGCTACGTCGGCCTGAGCTACCTGATGTCCGACCGGATCCGCTACCGCACGCGGCTCGATGGCCTGGACAGCGGCTGGGTCGAGCGCGGCCCGCAGCGCAGCGTCGAGTTCGTCGGCCTGCCGCCGGGCGACTACACGCTGCATGTGGCGGCGGCACATCCGGCGGGCAGCTGGGGCCAGCAGGAAGCGGTGTGGAGCTTCAGCGTCGAGCCGTTCTGGTGGCAGCGGCGCAGCGTGCAGGCGTTGGGCGGGCTGTTGCTGCTGGCCGGCCTGGTGGCGCTGTACCGGCTGCTGCTGCAGCAGCTGAAGGCCAGCAACCTGCGCCTGGCCCGGCGGGTGGACGAGGCGACCTTCGATCTGCAGGCCAAGACCGTGCACCTGCAGGCCCTGAACCAGGAAAAGACCGAGCTGGCCGAGCGCCTGGCGCGGCAGGCCGAAGCGTTCGAGCGCCAGGCCCGCGAGGACGCCCTGACCGGGCTGGCCAACCGCCGTGGCTTCGACGAAACGCTGGCCCGCGACTTCGCCCGTTCGCAGCGCAGTGGCCACTCGTTGTGCCTGGTGGTGCTGGACATCGACCACTTCAAGGACGTCAACGACCGGCACAGCCACAGCATCGGTGACGCGGTGCTGGTGCAGGTGGCGGCGGTGATCGGCGCGGCCTGCCGCGCATCGGATCTGCCGGCCCGTACCGGTGGCGAAGAGTTCGCGCTGCTGCTCAACGACACCCGGCTGGAAGAGGCCGCACAGCTGTGCGCGCGCCTGCGCGGGTTGTTCCACGATCACCCGGACTGGGCCGGCGTGCCGGGCCTGCGGGTGACCTTCAGCGCTGGCCTGGTGGAACTGGATGCCGACGATCGCACGCCGGCCCTGCTGTACCAGCGTGCCGACCGCGCGCTGTACCGCGCCAAGAGCGACGGGCGGGATCGCACCTGCATCGGGTGAATGCATCCACGCATGGCGTGGATCTATTGGTGTTGCCGTACCAACCGGCGGTGCCGACCAACGGTCGGCAGCTACCACAGCATCGACTCACCACCGAGGTCGGCGACAGCGCCCATCGAGCGCAGCGATCCGCTGTTGCTCCCGCTTTTCTGATCTTCCCGTGGCGCCCCGCAACCTGTCGAAGGCCGGGCAGGGTGGGTTCGCGGAGGTATCCGCGCCATGGATGGCGCGGCTAAGCCCCCAGGGACGGGTTCACGGCGTCCCCCGCGAACCCACCTTGTCCGGCCCAACCGATGATTCGCTTCACGCCACGAGGGGCTCCGCCGTTGGCCGCTTCACCGCGGCCAGGCGTTGGCGATGGTGCAGAACAGCCGCGCGGTCTGCTCGGTGTCATACACCGCGCTGTGTGCCTCGTTGGCGTCCCAGCCCAGCCCGGCGGCATGGGCCGCGCGCGCCAGCACGGTCTGCCCGTAGGCGATGCCGGCCAGGGTGACCGTGTCGAACACGCTGAACGGATGGAACGGATTGCGCTTGTGGCCGGTGCGTGCCACCGCCGCATTGACGAAGCCCAGGTCGAAATGGGCGTTGTGGCCGACCAGGATCGCGCGCTGGCAGCCGTACTTCTTCATCGCCGCACGTACCGGGGTGAAGATGTGGTCCAGCGCCGCCTTCTCTTCCTTGGCCAGCCGGAACGGATGGTCGAGGATGATGCCGGTCACTTCCAGTGATTTCGGGTCGATCTCCAGGCCCTCGGCCGGCACCACATGGGCACTGGCGGTCTGGCCGGGGTAGAGCAGGCCGTTCTCGTCCATCTCGATCGGCACCGCGGCGATTTCCAGCAGGGCGTTGCGCTGGCTGTCGAAGCCGCCGGTTTCCACGTCCACCACCACCGGAAGGAAGCCGCGGAAGCGCTGGGACATCGCGCGCTGTGCCGGGGATGTTGCGGAATCGGGGGCGGCGGCAGGTGCGGGGGTGGGGTCAGTCATGGGTGAATTCTAGCAGAGCGGCCCTGAGTGCCCGGCCACGCTCAAGCGCCCCGCGCCGACCAAGGCCGGCCTCGAGCCCGGTAGGTGCCAACCTTGGTTGGCACAACCCCCGCCGACCAAGGTCGGCCTCGAACCCGGTAGGTGCCAACCTTGGTTGGCACAACTCCCGCCGACCAAGGCCGGCATCTACCGAAGCGCAGGCCGTGCCAGCACGGCGTCCACGCTCAGCTTGCCGGCGCCGGTGAACAGCAACGGCAGCAGCATGGCCATGAACAGCACCGGCAGCTTGAAATTGCCGAAGCCCTGGTCGCTGATCGTGTAGCCCATCGCCAGTTCGCCCAGCGAGTCCCATTGCATCGGCCAGTGCACCGCATAGGTGGCCACCACGGTCAGCACCAGCAGGCTGGCCGCAGCCAAACGCGTGCCGAAACCGAACAGCAGGCAGGCCGCGCCGACCAGTTCGAACCAGGTCGCCAGCTGCCAGTTCAGTGCCGCAGGTACCTGATCGAAGGGGAACGGGAAGGCGTCCTGGAGGTCGGCGAACCAGTTCTGGCCCTGCAGCTTCTCGCGGCCGGATTCGAAGTATTCCCAGGCCAGCAGCAGGCGCAGGCCGAGCGGGGCCAACCAGGGGGCGAGACGGTCCAGCTGGCTGCGCGTGGCAGCCAGGATCGGCAGGTTCATCGGTGGATCTCCGTGGAAGGGGCGTCAGCGCGGTGGGGCGAGCGGGCCGATCACGCCGGCGCGCAGGAACTGCTGCAGCAACGCGGCACCGGGTTCGGCCAGTGCATCGGCGGCGAGCCCATGGTCGGTGGCGAGCTGCTGGAGGTAGCGATGGCCATCCAGGCCAGGCTGTTCGCCGATCCGGGACAGCAGGTGCACCGCCAGCGGGCTGAGCGCAGCGAACCGCACTTCACCGTCGGGGTCGCGGCGCACCAGCAGGCCGGTCGGTTCGGACGGCAACGCACGTGGCGCATCCTCGGCACCGAGGCGATGTACCGGCCACTGGTACAGCAGTGGCCAGGCCAGTGGCGAGCGCTGCAGCGGCACCCGCAGCGGATCGACGTCGCCAGGCGCGGGCAGGGGTTCGGCGGACAACTGGTACAGCGCGGTTTCCACCCACTCGTAGTGGGCCAGTTCGGCCAGCGCCGGATGCGGCAGCGTGGGCTGCGCCTGCAGCCACTGCACGAACTCGGCGGCCAGTTCGGTGAACAACGGTGCCTGGCAGCGGTGCGTGGCGAAGTAGTGGCGCACCAGCGTGGTCCAGGCCGGTTCGCCGAGCAGGCGCATGCAGACCGGGAATCCAGTGCTCAACAGGCCGAGCAGGTTGTTGAACAGCAGGCGCTGATACACCGCCACCCGTCGCGGGTCCAGCCCGGCCGGCGCGGCCACCGCCTGCGGGTCGCGCAGATGCGCGGTGAAGGCGTGCTGCTGTGCGCGCAGCGTGGCGGGAGCTTCAGCCATGTGCCACTCCCGCGTGCATGGCCTGCAGGCGGCGGATGGTCTGCAGCTCGCCCTGCAGTTCGGCGTAGGGCGGGAAATTGAAATCGCGTTCGAGCAGGGTGGGGCGCGGCCCGATGCGCGCATAGGTGCGCGCCAGCAGTGCCCAGACCGGGTCGATCACCGCGCTGCCATGGGTATCGATCTTCAGGTCCGGCGCTTCGTCCAGGTGCCCGGCAACGTGCAGGCAGACGATGCGATCGGCGGGCAGGCCAGCAATGAAGGCATCGGCATCGTAACCGTGGTTGCAGGCGTTGACGTAGACATTGTTGACGTCCAGCAGCAGGTCGCAGTCGGCTTCGGCGAGCACGGCCGTGGTGAATGCCAGCTCATCCATCGCCGGTTCCGGCGCCAGGTAGTACGACACATTCTCCACAGCGATGCGGCGACCGAGCAGTTCCTGCACGCGGGCAATGCGCGCGGCGGTGTGGCGCACGGCTTCGTCGGTGAACGGAATCGGCAGCAGGTCGTACAGATGACCCTCGTCGCTGCAGTAGCTCAGGTGTTCGCTGTACAGCGGCACGCGGTGTTTTTCCAGGAACTGGCCGACCTGTTCCAGCAGCTGCGTATCCAGCGCTGCGGTGCCGCCCAGTGACAGCGACAGCCCATGGCAGCTCAGTGGATGGCGCTGTGCCAGTTCGGCCAGCGCATCACCGGCCGGGCCGCCAACGTGGATCCAGTTCTCCGGTGCACATTCGAGGAAATCGAAGTCGCCGGCCGGTGCATCGCGCAGGTCCTGCAGCAGCGCCCGGCGCAGGCCCAACCCCGCGGCCGCCGCGCGAAGCGGCGACCGTGGGTGGACGACGCCGGCGCGGACGTCAGTGCTTGCCACCGCACTTGCCTTCGCCGCACTTGCCTTCGGCCGACTTCTTGTCGCCGGTCTTGGCCTTGGCACCGGCGGCCGCACCGGCAGCCTTGCCCTTGTCGGCGCCGCACTTGCCTTCGGCGGTCTTGCCGTCGGCGCCACATTTGCCTTCGGCGTGCTTGCTGGCGTCGGCGGCCATCTTGGTGTCGGCGGCCTTGGCGTCGGTGCTGGCCTTGGCCGCCTGACCGGCCACCAGGTAGCCCTGGGCCAGGTCGCTCATGCTCAGGGCCGAGGCACTGGCGGTCATGCCCAGGCCGGCGGCCAGGGCGGTAGCCGTCAGCAGGGACAGGGTCTTGTTGGAACTGCTCATCGGTCGTGCTCCTGGGTGGTGTGGGCAGATGCCCGGGTGGCCGGCAGGAATGCCGGTGGAAACGATGGTGCAGCGATCCTACTCAACGAATCCTCGCCAAGAGCTCAAATTTTCGTGAGGTTTGTTACAGAAGCATCCGGAAGGTCCGCACCGGGCACGCCCGGCGCCCACAATGCGGGGGAAATACCCCAAAAGAAGGCCGCTGTCACCAGGACAGCGGCCACCTTGGAGTCAACTCCGGTGCTGCAGTGCAGCGTCAGATCTGGCCGGTGCTGGAGGTCTCGTCGCGCTTTTCACGCGGCGGCAGCGGCTGCTCGCCGTGCACCAGGAACCACACGTTCTCGGCGATGTTGGTGGCGTGGTCGCCCACGCGCTCCAGGTTCTTGGCCATGAACAGCAGGTGGGTGCACGGGGTGATGTTACGCGGGTCTTCCATCATGTAGGTCAGCAGCTCGCGGAACAGCGCGGTGTACTGCGCGTCCAGGCGGGCGTCGTCTTCGCGCAGCGCCAGCGCGGCATCGGCGTCGTTGTCGCGGTAGGCGGCGATGGCACGGCGCACCTGCTGTGCGGCCAGGCGGCCCAGCGCGCGCAGGCCCTGGATCTGCGGCAGCGGCGGCACCTTGCCCAGCGCGATCGAACGCTTGGCGACGTTGGCGGCGTAGTCGCCGATACGCTCGATATCAGCCGGAATACGCAGGCCGGCGAGGATCTCGCGCAGGTCGCGCGCCATCGGGCCACGCAGCGCCAGGCGCATCACGTCGTGGCTGATCTGCTGCTCAAGCGCATCGATCGCTTCGTCGTTGGCGATGATGCGATGGGCGGCGTTCTCGTCGCGCTTCTCGATCACGTCCATCGCCGCTTCCAGCTGGGCGACGGCCATCTCGCCCATGCGGACGATCTCGGCCACCAGACGCTGCTGCTCTTCGTCGTAGCTCTTGACGATGTGGTCGTTGGGAAGATTCATGGTTGTTCCACTCTGTAGAGTCGAGCCATGCTCGACTGCCGTTGTCTGTAGAGTCGAGCCACGCTCGACTGCCGTTTCAGCCGAAGCGACCGGTGATGTAGTCCTCGGTCTGCCGCTGCGACGGCTGCGAGAAGATCACCTCGGTACGGTCGTGCTCGATCAGGTCGCCCAGGTACATGAAGGCGGTGTAGTCGGACACGCGCGCGGCCTGCTGCATGTTGTGGGTGACGATGACGATGGTGTACTCGTGCTTGAGCTCTTCGACCAGCTGCTCGATGCGGCTGGTCGAGATCGGGTCCAGCGCCGAGGTCGGCTCGTCCAGCAGCAGCACCGACGGGCGCAGGGCCACGGCACGGGCGATGCACAGGCGCTGCTGCTGGCCACCGGACAGGCCCAGTGCGCTCTGCCCCAGCTTGTCCTTCACTTCGTCCCACAGCGCGCCCTGGCGCAGCGCCTGCTCGACGCGGTCGGCCATGTCGGCCTTGCTCAGCTTCTCGTGGTGGCGGATGCCGTAGGCCACGTTCTCGAAGATGGTCATCGGGAACGGCACCGGCTTCTGGAACACCATGCCGACCTTGCTGCGCAGGCGGTTCATCGGGTACTTCGGCGACAGGATGTTCTCGCCGTCCAGCAGCACCTCACCACGCGCCTCCAGCTTCGGGTACAGCGCGTAGATGCGGTTGAAGATGCGCAGCAGGGTCGACTTGCCGCAACCGGAGGGACCGATCAGCGCGGTCACGCGCTTTTCCGGAATCTCCAGGTTGATGCCCTTCAGGGCATGGAACTTGTCGTAGTAGAAGTCCAGTCCGCGCGCGGCAAGCTTGACCGGAGCCGGCGTGTGCAGGCTCTCGTGCGAGGACGGCACGGCGATGCGCTGCATCGGCACGGCGTTGGAAAGGTCGTTCATGGCGTTATCCACGGAAAGGTCAGTCATGGGAGATACGGTTGCGCAGCAGGATGCCGCGGGCGGCAAGGCTGACCAGCAACACGAAGACGGTGAGCACCAGGGCACCGGCCCAGGCCAGCACCTGCCAGGATTCATACGGGCTGCCGGCGAACTGGTTCATCACCACTGGCACCGAGGCCATCGGCTGGAAGATGTTGTTGTTCCAGTACTGGTTGCCGAAGGCAGTGAACAGCAGCGGCGCGGTCTCGCCGGAGATGCGGGCCAGCGCCAGCAGGATGCCGGTGATGATGCCGGCCGACGCGCTGCGGTACAGCACCTGCACGATCACCTTCCACTGCGGGATGCCCAGCGACAGCGCCGCTTCGCGCATCTGCGAGGGCACCAGGCGCAGCATTTCGTCGGTGGTGCGCACCACCACCGGCAGCACGATGAAGGCCAGCGACAGCGCACCGGCGAAGGCGGAGAAGTTGCCGCCGGTCTGCATCACGTACAGGGTGTAGACGAACAGGCCGAGCACGATCGACGGTGCCGACAGCAGGATGTCGTTGACGAAGCGGACCACGGTGCCAGCCTTGCGGGCGTTGCCGTACTCGGCCAGCCAGGTGCCGGCCAGCACGCCCAGCGGGGTGCCGATGCCGATGGCCAGTGCACACATCACCGCACTGCCGAAGAAGGCGTTGGCCAGGCCGCCTTCCTGCATCGGCGGCGGCGTCATCTTGGTGAACAGATCCCAGTTGATGCCGGCCAGGCCCTTCGAGGCCAGGGTGAACAGGATCCAGCCCAGGAAGAACAGGCCGAACAGGGCGGTGGCGCAGGACGCCGCGATGGCAACGACATTGCCGATGCGGCGGCGCAGGTACAGTGAATCAGCGGTAGTGGACATCAGTTGCCCTCCTTGCGGGACAGGCGCATCAGCATCAGGCGGGCGATGGCCAGCACCACGAAGGTGACGATGAACAGGACGAAGCCGAGCAGCAGCAGGGCCGAACGATAGGTTTCAGTGGCTTCGCCGAAGTCGTTGGCGATCAGCGCGGCGATGGTGGTGCCCGGTTCCAGCAGCGACGGCGACAGGCGCACGCTGTTGCCGATCACGAAGGCCACCGCCATCGTCTCGCCCAGGGCGCGGCCGAGGCCGAGGAAGATGCCGCCGATCACCGCCGAGCGGGTGTAGGGCAGCACGATGTCCCAGCTCACTTCCCACTTGGTGGAACCCAGCGCATAGGCCGATTCCTTCAGGCGGGTCGGCACGGTCAGGAACACTTCGCGCATCACCGAGGAGATGAACGGAATGACCATGATGGCCAGTACGAAACCGGCGGTGAGCATGCCGATGCCCAGCGGCGGGCCCTGGAACATCGGGCCGATGATCGGCCACTCGCCCAGGGTTTCGTTGAGGAACGGGGTGACGTACTCGGTCATCACCGGCACCAGCACGAACAGGCCCCACATGCCGTAGATGATCGAGGGAATGCCGGCCAGCAGTTCGATGGCGGTGCCGACCGGTCCGCGCAGCCAGCGCGGCGCGACTTCGGTGAGGAAGAAGGCGATGCCGAAACTGACCGGCACGGCGATGACCATCGCGATCAGCGCGGTGACCAGGGTGCCGTAGATCGGAGCGAGCGCGCCGAACTTGTTTTCGACCGGATTCCAGTCGGCGGAGAAGAAGAAACTCAGGCCCTGCATCTGCAGGGCATGGCGGCCGCCCCACAGCATCGACAGCGCGGCGCAGGCCAGGGCAATCAGGACGAAGATGACGGTGCCGACCAGCACCCATCGGAACAGTTTGTCGTTGCGGGCATCACGCGCATCACGCGTGGACGGGGCGGCTACAGGCTGGGCGATGGCATTCATGGGGACGGCAGGGCCAGGAAGGGGCGGGGCGGTACGGCGTGGAAGCAGCGGTGCCCGCGCGGGGCGGGCACCGTCGTATCCATCACTTCAGGTCGGTCGCCCAGTAGGCCTCGATCTGCTTGACCAGCTCGGCCGGCAGCGGCACGTAGTGCAGCTCGTTGGCCTGGGCCTGGCCGTTCTCGAAGGCCCACTTGAAGAACGCCAGGGTGTCCTGGTTGCGCTTGGCGTCCTTCGGCTGCTTCTGCATCAGCATGAAGTTGGTGGCGGTGATCGGCCACGCCTGCTCGCCCGGGGCGTTGGTGATGACCAGATTGAAGTCCTTGGCGCTGGCCCAATCGGCGCTGGCGGCCGCGGCGGCGAAGGTTTCCGCGCTCGGCGCGACCCAGTTGCCGGCCGCGTTCTGCATGGCGGTGTACGGCATCCCGTTCTGCAGCGCGTAGGCCAGTTCGACGTAGCCGATCGAGCCCTTGATCTGCTTCACGTACGAAGCGACGCCTTCATTGCCCTTGCCACCGACGCCGTCCGGCCACTGCACCGAGGTGCCTTCGCCGACCTTGCTCTTCCACTCCGGGCTGACCTTGGACAGGTAGTTGGAGAAGTTGAAGGTGGTGCCCGAACCGTCCGAACGGTGGACCAGGGTGATCTTGCCGTCCGGCAGCTTCACGCCCGGGTTGGCGGCGACGATGGCCGGGTCGTTCCAGGTCTTGACCTTGCCCAGGAAGATGTCGGCCAGCAGGGCGCCGCTCAGGCGCAGCTTGCCGGCTTCCAGGCCTTCGATGTTGACCACCGGCACCACGCCGCCGATGGCGGACGGGAACTGGGCCAGGCCGGCCTGGGCCAGCTCTTCGCTGCTCAGCGGCTTGTCGGAGGAACCGAAGTCGACGGTGCCGGCCTTGATCTGGGCGATACCGCCGCCCGAACCGATCGACTGGTAGTTGATCTTGGCGCCGGTGGTGGCGTTGTAGTCAGCCGACCACTTGGAGACCAGCGGGAAGATGAAGGACGCGCCCGCGCCGGACACTTCGGCGGTCACTTTGGCACCGGCGGCGGCCGGAGCGGCGGCACCGTCGGCAGTCGGCTGCTGCGCGGCCTGCTTGTCGCCACCGCAGGCCGACAGGCCCAGGGCGATGGCCAGGGAAAGGGCGGCAAGGCCGGCCGAGTGCAGTTTCATGGTCACTCCATAGCGGGGTAGAGCCGACGTGGTCGGCGGATGCGGCTATGAAATGATGTTTTTGTTACAGCCGTATTACGACCATGACAGAGGTGTCCTGGATCACGTTCTGACAGGGGTTTCACGGGGTTGGGCCGCCCTGGGAAAGGCCCTGGAGACCCAGGATCTGCGCACCGGCATGACCGCCGGTTGGCCTGAGTAGCGTCGAGCTTGCTCGACTGCTCCATGCCCTCGGTAGGTGCGGACCGTTGGTCCGCACGCTCACGCACCCAGCCGGGTCTTTGGCCCTTCGTAGAGTCGAGCTTGCTCGACTGATGCCCGCCGCGAGCAGTCGAGCAAGCTCGACTCTACACGCCCGTGCGCCGCAAACGAGAAAGGCGCGGGATCTCGAGGATCTCGCGCCCGGTTGGGGCCGGCGGGGAGAGAGGACCCGCCGGCCCCGTTCCTGCGGGGGAACGCTTACTTCAGGTTCTGCGACCAGTAGGTCTCGATCTGGCGCACCAGGCTGTCCGGCAGCGGCACGTAGTCCAGCTGGCGGGCCTGGGCGTCGCCGCTCTTGTAGACCCAGCGGAAGAACTCCTGGGTGGCCTTGCCGTTGGCCGCGTTCTTCGGCTTCTTGTGCACCAGGATGAAGTTGGTGGCGGTGATCGGCCAGGACTCGGCGCCCGGGGCGTTGGTCATCACCAGGTAGAAGTCCTTGGCGCTGGCCCAATCGGCGCTGGCGGCGGCCGCGGCGAACGAGGCGTCGCTCGGCTGCACGAACTTGCCGGCGGCATTCTTCATCGCGGTGTACGACAGCTTGTTCTGCAGTGCGTAGGACAGTTCGACGTAGCCGATACCGCCCTTGATCTGCTTCACGTAGGCGGCAACGCCTTCGTTGCCCTTGCCGCCGATGCCGGCCGGCCACTGGACCGAGGTGCCTTCACCGACCGAGCTCTTCCACTCCGGGCTGACCTTGGACAGGTAGTTGACGAAGTTGAAAGTGGTGCCCGAACCATCCGAACGATGCACGACGGTGATCTTGGCGCTCGGCAGGGTCACGCCCGGGTTCAGCGCGGCGATGGCCGGGTCGTTCCAGGTCTTGATCTTGCCCAGGAAGATGTTGGCCAGCACGGTGCCGTCCAGCTTCAGCGCGCCCGGGGCGATGCCGGCCACGTTGACCACCGGCACCACGCCGCCGATCACCGACGGGAACTGCGCCAGGCCCGAGGCGGCCAGTTCTTCCGGCTTCAGCGGCGCGTCGGAGGAGCCGAAATCAACGGTCTTGGCCTTGATCTGCGCAATACCGCCGCCCGAACCGATCGACTGGTAGTTGACCTTGTTGCTGGTGGCGGCGTTGTAGTCGGCCGACCACTTGGACATCACCGGGTAGATGAACGAGGCGCCCGCGCCGGTGATTTCAGCGGCGTTGGCGGCGAACACGGACGACGCTGCGAAGACGGCAACGGCAACGCGCGACTTGAAGGCGTGGATCACGGGGTGGCTCCTGGGTTGATTGGGATGCGGGGTTACCCGCCCGGTGCACATTCCATAACGGTTCGATGACAGCGCAGGGACCGTTGTATGACGCAACCGTTACAGCGCTGGCCGCTGCGGTTGCGGCGCAGTCCGTGAAGGTTTCGCGCGCGCTCCAAGGCTGGGGGAAGCGCACCACCACCCTCTATATGTCGTCATCGGAGCATCTGGACCGACGCCTGCGCATCCCGGGAATGCGCATCCGGCAGCGATGCCCGCGTCACCAATGTGGCCGCACGGCGCTGCGCTGCACGTTGAGGGCGATACACCACGCCCTGTACCGCAAGGCTTCGACACAGGCCACGGCCGAATTGCGTCGTCCGCATGACCGCACGAAGAAACCTGTGTTTGGTGCGCAGTTTGTCATTCGACTGTCATGGTTTTAACGGAACGTTCGCAAAACGCTTGACCGGCCTGCCGGCGTGGCGTTCTGCCCAAGCCATTCCAACCCTCTGGAGAGATCCAAAATGCGTTCCCATTTGCTCGCCGCCGCGGTCGTTGCAAGCCTCGGTCTGGTTTCCGCCGACGCCTTCGCAGCCCCCGCCAGCTCGGGCGTTTCCCAGGCACAGCTGCAGCAGCTGCAGGCACAGATCGCCGCGCTGCAGGCCCAGGTCCAGCAGTTGCAGAACGATTCGCAGGCGCTGCAGGCGCAGTCCGACGCGCAGTCCGAAGTGAACATCACCCAGGCCCAGGCCCTGGAAACGGCGCAGAAGACCCAGACCAGCGTCGACAAGCTGGCCAAGCTGGTCAATGACAACAAGATCGGCGGTCGCATGTTCTTCGACCTGACCAACATCGACAAGACCAGCAACGGCAAGGACACCGCCGCCAGCGGCACCGGTCTGGACGTCAAGCGCTTCTACCTGACCGTCGACCACAAGTTCAACGACATCTGGTCGGCCAACCTGACCACCGACTTCCAGTACAGCTCGGCCATCGGCAACACCGAACTGTTCGTCAAGAAGGCCTACGTGCAGGGCAGCTTCGACCCGGCCTTCAACCTGCGCGTCGGTGCCGCCGACATGCCGTGGATTCCGTACGTCGAGAAGTTCTACGGCATGCGTTATGTCGAGAACACCCTGACCGACCGCCTGAAGTACGGCAACTCGTCCGACTGGGGCCTGCATGGCTTCGGCAACCTGGGCAACAACTTCAACTACGCCGTCTCGGTGGTGTCCGGCGCCGGCTACAAGAACCCGACCCGCAGCAAGGGCATGGACGTGGAAGGCCGCGTGGCCTACACCCCGAACGAGAACTTCGTGGTGGCCGTCGGCGGCTACAGCGGCAAGCTGGGCAAGGAAACCGACATCCAGAGCGCCGAGAACACCTACACCCGCGCCAACGCGATGGTGGCCTACGCCGACAGCGACTTCCGTGTCGGTGGTGAGTACTTCCAGGCCAAGAACCTCAACAACGTGACGACCGTTGCCACCGACAAGTCCAGCGGCTGGTCGGTGTGGGGCAGCGTGCGCGTGACCGACGGCGGCATCAACGTGTTCGGTCGTTACGATGACACCGACGTCAGCAAGACCCTGGACCCGACCCTGGGTGACAAGTACTGGAACGTCGGTGTCGAGTTCCCGGTCATGAAGAACCTCAAGCTGTCGACCGTGTACAAGTACACGCACCTGGCCAACGCCAGCGACAAGAAGAACGACAAGACCAAGGAATTCGGCGTCTGGGGCGACCTGTCGTTCTGATCTCCTGAAGCACGCTTGTCCTGAAACACAGACGGCGGGCCTTGTGCCCGCCGTCTTCGTCTGGTCACGACAGAGACTGCGTCATGCCTCGGCCGTGGTCTTTTCCTTGAACCGGCACAGGTCGGCGATCACGCAGCCCGGGCAATCCGGCTTGCGCGCCTTGCACACATAACGCCCGTGCAGGATCAGCCAGTGATGCGCGTCGAGCAGGA
Source organism: Stenotrophomonas sp. GSD10 (assembly GCF_056172695.1). Taxonomy (NCBI): domain Bacteria; kingdom Pseudomonadati; phylum Pseudomonadota; class Gammaproteobacteria; order Lysobacterales; family Lysobacteraceae; genus Stenotrophomonas; species Stenotrophomonas sp. GSD10. Next base: position 1,095,592 of record NZ_JAOCMC010000002.1, read on the forward strand.
ACTCGGCCGGAATCGCCTTCACCAGTTTGTCTTCCACTTCGCGCACGTTCTTGCCCGGGGCCAGTCCGGTGCGGTTGGCCACGCGGAAGATATGCGTATCCACCGCCATCACCGGTTCGCCGAACGCGGTGTTGAGCACCACGTTGGCGGTCTTGCGACCCACGCCGGGCAGCGCTTCCAGTGCATCGCGATCGCGCGGCACCTCACCGCCATGCTTTTCCAGCAGGATCGCGCAGGTGGCGATCACGTTCTTGGCCTTGGCGTTGAACAGGCCGATGGTGGCGATGTACTGCTTCAGGCCATCCTCGCCAAGCGCGAGGATCTTCGCCGGCGTGTTGGCCACCGGGAACAGGCGACGGGTGGCCTTGTTGACGCCGACGTCGGTGGCCTGCGCCGACAGCGCGACCGCCACCAGCAGCTCGAACGGCGAGCTGTATTCGAGTTCGGTCTTCGGGTGCGGGTTGAGTTCGCGCAGGCGCGTGAACATCTCCACCACGTCGGCGCGCGGCATTGCGCCGGCACGCCGCGCCGGGGCGCGCGGGGTCTTCTTCGCGGTGGCCATTACTGCTCCTTGCCGCTGGCGCGGGCCTTGGCCCGGGCGAGGATGGCGGCCGCCGCAGCGGGCAGGGCGGGCTTCACATCCGGCGCCGGGGCCGGCGTGCGGCGTGCGTCGCGCTCGGCCTCGCGTCGTGCCAGGCGCACCGCACGGGCGCGGTAACGCTCGCGCGCGGCCCAGGCCGTGTGCAGCTGCTGCTGGGCCTGCTGCAGGCGCTGCGGAAGCTCGGGGTGGCCGGGCAGCAACTGTTCGTCACCGGCACGGGCCACATAGTCCATCAGCCCGGCCTGCAGGGCGCCATCGAGATCGTCTGCCTGGACCCGGGCGAACAGCTGCGCGGGATTGGGTCGGGATGCCATGGCGTCAGCGGTTCTGGAAGGCCGGCGGGCGGCGCTGCAGGAAGGCGCTGGTGCCTTCGCGCATGTCCTCGGTGGCGAACAGCAGGCCGAACTGCGCGCTTTCGTATTCCAGGCCGGCCTCCAGGCTGCATTCGCCGCCCACGTGCACCGCATCGAGCAGGCCTCGCAGGGCCAGCGGCGCCGAGCGTGCCAGCTGGCGGGCGACATCCTGGACGCGGTTGTCCAGCGCGTCGGCTGGCACCACTTCGTTGACGATGCCCAGTTCCAGCGCACGCGCGGCGTTGATCGGTGCACCCAGCAGGCACAGCTCCAGGGTCGCGGCGCGGCCGCACAGGCGCAGCAGGCGCTGGCTGCCGCCGAAGCCGGGAATCAGGCCGAGGTTGATCTCCGGTTGGCCGACCTTGGCGGTATCGGCGGCAATGCGCAGGTGGCAGGCCATCGCCAGCTCCAGGCCGCCGCCCAGCGCAAAACCGTTCACGCGGGCGATGACCGGCTTGGGCATGCGTTCGATCTGCCGCATCAGGGCCTGGCCCAGCAGCGAGAAATCACGTCCCTGAACCGCGCTGAGTGTGTTCATCTCCGTGATGTCGGCGCCGGCCACGAAGGCCTTCGGGCCGGCACCGGTCAGCACCACCACGCGCACGTCCGGGTCGGCGGCGGCGGCGCTGAACGCCTCGGCCAGGGCCTGCAGGGTCGCGGCATTGAGGGCATTGAGCTTGTCCGGGCGCTGGACGGTCACGGTGCGGATGGCGCCGTCGTCGGCGACGGCGATCAGGGCATCGGCCACGGGGAAACTCCTGGAACGTTAAAAAAGTGATATTGAACTCTGCAAACGCAGACGGGTCATAGCCTGCATCGTGAGTAGCGGTTACACGTTGCGCCCGTTATCCTAACCCGTCGCCTCAGGGCGGCGCAGAACGTCCCTGAGTTACCACCCCTGGAGAACTGTTTGATGAAGTTGCGTTCTATCGCGGTCGCCGTCGCGGCCCTGGCCCTGACGGGCAATGCCTTCGCCCAGGACGTTTCGTCCGAAAAGGGCAAGCTGAGCTACTACTTCGGTTACGACTACGGTAACAACCTGGCGGAGCTGACCGGTCGCGGTGAGCAGCTGGACATCAACTCGGTGGTGAAGGGTCTGCAGGACGCCTACGCCAAGAAGCAGCCGGCGATCACCGCCGAGCAGCTGAAGCCGGCCGTTGAAGCGTTCCAGAAGCGCGAGCAGGGCCGTGCCCAGGCTGCCAAGGCCGAGTACGAAAAGGCTGCTGCCGAAAACAAGACCAAGAGCGATCAGTTCATCGCGGCGAACAAGGCCAAGACCGGCGTGCAGTCCCTGCCGAGCGGCGTGCAGTACCGCGTGATCGAAGCCGGCAAGGGTGCCAAGCCGACCCAGGCCAGCACCGTGCAGCTGGAAGTGGCCGGTCCGTTCCCGTACGGCCAGCGCCCGACCGAGGCCCGCCCGGCCCAGCAGATCCCGTCGATCAAGGTCAGCGAAGTCGAAATGAAGGCCATGCGCGAGACCCTGCTGCAGATGCCGGCAGGCTCGAAGTGGGAAGTCACCCTGCCGCCGGACCAGGCCTACGGTGCCGACCCGCGCACCCCGTTCCCGCCGAACGTGGCTGTGCAGTTCGAGATCAAGCTGGTCAGCGTCAAGTAAGTCGAAGCAGTAAACCAAACGCGCCGGTGATCCCACCGGCGCGTTTTTGTTTGCGCAGATCCCGCCTATTCGCGCTACTGTTGCCAGGTGCAAACAATGGAAGAATCGGCGCGTGTTGTCGCAAGTCCCTGCATCGGAGTGTGCACGCTGGATCCGCACCGGCAATGCACCGGCTGCGGGCGAAACCTCGATGAGATCGCGCGGTGGTCGTCGATGAGCAATGACGAACGCAGCCGCATCCTGCATCGCGTGCAACCGTTGCGCGCGCAACTTCAGCAGTCGCTGCGCGGCTCGCTGGCCGACCACGAACGATTGATGCGCGCGCTGCATCCGTTGGCCGATCCCCCGCCGGCGATGGCTGGAACCGCAGTGAACTGATCGATCTGTTACCGCCTGGGCCTCCTGTGGAAGCGGCGGTGCTGGCCGGTATCGTGCCGCGCGCCAACGGCGCCCAGGTGATCCTCACCCGCCGTACCGAAACGCTGCGCACGCATGGTGGCCAGGTCGGCTTCCCCGGTGGCCGCACCGAACCTGACGACCGCGACGCGCTGGCGGCCGCACTGCGCGAAAGCCAGGAAGAAATCGCATTGGCGCCAGGCCAGGTGCAGGCACTGGGGTATCTGGATCCCTTCGTGACGATTACCGGCTACCGGGTCACCCCGGTGGTGGCGGTGGTCGATCCGGACTTCGTGCCGATACCGCAGCCCAGCGAAGTGGCCGAGGTGTTCGAGGTGCCGCTGGACTACCTGATGGCCGCCGACAATCTGCGCCAGGTCGAAATCAACCATCGCGGCCGCATCCGCCACGTCCTCGAATACGGCTGGCCGGGCCAGCGCATCTGGGGGCGACCGCGGCCATTCTCTACAACCTGCGTCGTCGCCTGGAGCAAGTGCAATGAAGCCGATCGATCCACCGTGGACCACCCTGGTCGATGTCACCACCCTGGCTGCCGCATTGGGCGAGGGCGTGCGCGTGGTCGATGCACGCGCTACCGCCAGCACCGCCGTGCGCGTGGTCGATGCGCGGGCCTCGCTGGCCGATCCGCAGGCCGGTGATGGCCAGTATCTGGCAGGGCATGTGCCGGGCGCGGTGCATGCCGATCTCAATCGTGACCTGTCCGATCTCTCGCGCGTCGGCCATGGTCGCCATCCACTGCCAGACAGCGATGCCTTTGCCGCAAAGCTGGGGCAGTGGGGCATCGGCCCCGACACCCAGGTGGTTGTCTACGACGGCAGCGACGGCAGCATGGCCGCCTCGCGGTTGTGGTGGCTGTTGCGCCTGATCGGTCACCGCCGCGTGGCCGTACTCGACGGCGGCATCGCCGCCTGGCAGGCGGCCGGCCATCCGCTGGCGACCGGCCAGCAAACGGTGACAGCGCTGCCCGCCTATCCGGGCCGTTTCGACACCGCACAGATCGCCAATGCCGATGAAATCAGCGCACGCCTGAAGCACGCACCGGGTTGGCTGGTCGATGCGCGAGCGGGCGAGCGCTTCCGCGGCGAGGTGGAGCCGCTGGACCCGGTGGCCGGCCACGTGCCGGGGGCGGTCAACCGTCCGTTCGCCTTGAACGTGCTCGACGGCCGCCTGCGTGATGCACAGGAACTGCGCGCCGAACTGCAGGGCGTGATCGGCAACCGCGATCCAGAACAGGTGGTGCTGATGTGCGGTTCCGGCGTGACCGCCTGCCATCTGCTGCTGGCGATGGAAGCAGCGGGCCTGAGCGGCGCGCGGATCTATGCCGATTCCTGGAGCGGCTGGGTCAGCGACAGCAGCCGCCCGGTTGCCACCGGCGCCTGACTCTATCGTCTCGGTATCCACGCAAAGAGCAGTCGAGCATGGCTCGACTCTACAAAAGCCCGTACCGATCGATTTGACGTTCATCCACGCATAGCGTGGATGAACGGTGTCGACCAAGGTCGACACCTGCCAACAGCGGCAGAGATCTGTCGAAGGCGGGGTGGGTCCGGTTGCGGGGGTGTCCGCGGCATGGATGCCGCGGCCAAGCCCCAGGGATGGGTTTACGGCGTCCCCCGCAACCGGACCCACCCCGCCATCCCACGGAAGGCCCCAGCTCTTGACGTTGACGTTGCTTCTGCGGGTGCAGGGCGCAGCCCTGCCGGTCATTACTCCAAACCCTGCAACGGCACCTTCGCCAGCACCCGCGCCCAAGGGAACAGTGGCCCCGGATCACGCTTGCGCGCCACCGTCAACGCCGGATCATCACTGGCCGGCACCTGCTCCAGGTCCAGCTGGTCGTGCCCGGCAATTCGCCGCAGCGACGGGTAGCGCTCCACCAACGCCAGCAGCAGCCGCTCCAGCGCCTGCAGCTGCGCCTCGGTATACGCTTCGTCCATCGCCTGGTGACGGCTGTCGAACCAGTGCGGATAACGCCCGGTATTGACCAGCTCGATGCCCAGCGTATGCGCGTTCATGCCACGCACGTGATGCGCCACGCGCTCGGGTGCCACGTACTGCACCACGCGGCCGTCGCGGTCGATGTAGAAATGCCCGCTGTTGCCGGCGCCACTGTCGTACAGCACGCGCTCGCCGTACTCGCGGGCCATCTCCAGATCGGGCAGCTCGGTGCAGTGGATCACCACCATCTCCAGCGTGGCCGGGTCGCGCAGCGGCAGGCGGTCTTGGTAGGGCAGGGGCTGCAGCTGCAGGCCGGGCAGGAGCGGGTTGGGCATCCGGCGATGCTAGCATTGCGGCATGAACCTGCCTTCCCTTTCCTCGTCGGTGCGCGCGCACGGAGCCTGTGCATGAGCCGCGGCCACTGCATCCTGTCCCACGGCTTCGAGAGTGGCCCGGAAGCGACCAAGGTCACCGCCCTGGCCGAGGTTGCCGAGCGCCTGGGCTGGAGCCACGAGCGCCCTGACTACACCGATCTGGACGCGATGAGCGAGGTCAGCCGGGTGGGCGACGTGCCGACCCGCCTGCGCCGCCTGGTCGAGCGTGCCGCCATCGCCGCCCAACAGGGCCCGGTGGTGCTGGCCGGGTCGAGCCTGGGCGCCTACATCTCCGCCATCGCCTCGCTGCAGGTGCCGGTGGCCGGCCTGTTCCTGATGGTGCCGCCGACCACCATGGGCCCGATGCCAGCGCTGGATGCCGCCGCCGTGCCGACCACGGTGGTGCAGGCCTGGCATGACGAGGTGGTCCCGGCCGCCGGGGTGATCGCCTGGGCGCAGGCGCGCGCCGCGCAGCTGCTGCTGGTCGATGACGGCCACCGCCTGGAACACCACGTGGAGGCCTCCGCGCAGGCCTTCGAGCGCTTGTTGCGGCAACTGTGAAGCCCGGGCGCACGGCGCGCCCGCCCGCTTTGACTACAATGGCAGCCCCGCCGCCCCCGGCGCGGGCCTGCTGGCCGTGCTTGCGGCCCTCCTTTCCGACCGGCCCGGCCCCTGTGCCGCGCCCGACCACCTGCGAACCGATCCCGTGAAATTCTTCGTCTCCTGCGCCAAGGGCCTGGAATACCTGCTTGCCGATGAACTGTCGGCCCTGGGCCTTGGCAAGGCCACTGCCACCATTGCCGGCGTCAACGCCGAGGGCGAACTGGAGCAGGGGCTGCGGATCGTGATGTGGTCGCGACTGGCCAGCCGCGTGCTGTGGCCGATCGACGAGTTCGAGTGCCCGGACGAGCAGGCCCTGTATGACGGCGTGCGCGCGCTGCCGTGGCATGAGCACATCAAGCCGGAGATGACCCTGGCGGTGGACGCGCACGTGTCCGGCGACAAGATCACCCACGCCCGCTTCGCTGCGCAGCGGATCAAGGACGCCATCGTCGACCGCATGCGCGACGAGGGCCTTGAGCGCCCCTCGGTCAACACCGACCTGCCGGACGTGCGCGTGAACCTGTCGCTGCGCAAGGGCCGTGCTTCGCTGTCGATCGATCTCGGCGGTGGCCCGTTGCACCGTCGTGGCTGGCGTGGTGCCGCCCACGAGGCGCCGCTGAAGGAAAACCTGGCCGCCGCGCTGCTGCTGCGCGCGCAGTGGCCGCGCCTGCACGCCGCCGGCGGTGGCCTGCTGGACCCGATGTGCGGCAGCGGCACGCTGCTGATCGAAGGCGCGCTGATGGCCGCTGACGTGGCTCCCGGCCTGATGCGCCATGGCAGCCTGCCGCCGAGCCGCTGGCTGGGCTTCGACAAGGCCGCCTGGAAGGCGATCCAGAGCGAAGCGCGCGATCGCGAGGCCGCGGGGCTGGCCGCGCTGAAGCCGGTTATCCATGGCAGCGACATCGACCCGACCGCGATCCAGGCCGCGCGCGAGAATGCGGAAGTGGCGGGCGTCGCCCACGCGATCCGCTTCACCCGTGCCGACGTGGCCGATCTGGCCGCGCCGGAGCAGGAGATCGGCGCGGTGGTCTGCAACCCGCCATACGACGAACGCCTGGCCGCCGATCCGGCGCTGTACCGCGCACTGGGCAATGCCCTGCAGAAGGCGGTGCCGCAGTGGCGTGCCAGCCTGCTGTGCGGCAATGATGAACTTGCTTTCGCCACCGGCCTGCGCGCCGGCAAGAAGTACCAGATGTTCAACGGTGCACTGGAATGCGCGCTGATCGTCTGCGATCCGATCGCTGTGCCGGGCCGCGATCCGGCGCAACCGCGTGAGCTGAGCGAAGGCGCGCAGATGGTGGCCAACCGCCTGCGCAAGAACCTGAAGAAGTTCAAGAGCTGGCGCGCGCGCGAGGACATCACCTGCTTCCGCGCCTACGACGCCGACCTGCCGGAGTACGCGGCCGCCATCGACGTCTACGAGGAAGACGGTGGCAAGCGCCGTACCTTCCTGCATGTGCAGGAATACGCGGCACCGGCGGCGATTCCGGAGAACGACGTGCGCCGCCGCCGCAACGAACTGCTGGCTGCCGCGCGTGAAGTGTTCGGCGTGCCGCCGGAACAGGTCTCGATGAAGTCGCGCGAGCGCGGCAAGGGCGGCAGCAAGTACGGACGCTTCGAGCAGCGCGATGAGTTCATCGTGGTGCGCGAGAACAACGCGCTGCTGCAGGTGAACCTGTTTGACTATCTGGACACCGGCCTGTTCCTCGACCATCGCCCGCTGCGCCGGATGATGGCCGAGCAGGTGCGTGGCAAGCGCTTCCTCAACCTGTTCTGCTACACCGGCGTGGCCAGCGTACAGGCCGCCGTGGCCGGTGCCGCCAGCACCACCAGCGTCGATCTGTCGGCCACCTACCTGCAGTGGTGCTACGACAATCTGGCCTTGAACGGGCAGGGCGGCAACCAGCACCTGCTGGTACAGGCCGATGCGATGGCCTGGCTGGAAGCGGACCGTGGCCAGTACGACGTGATCTTCTGCGATCCGCCGACCTTCTCCAATTCCGCGCGCGCCGACGACTTCGACGTGCAGCGCGAGCAGCTGAAGCTGCTGCGTGCGGCCGTTGCGCGCCTGGCACCGGGCGGCGTGCTGTACTTCTCCAACAACTTCCGCCGCTTCAAGCTGGAGGAGAACGCCATCGCCGAATTCGCCCAGTGCCGCGAGATCACCGCGCGCACCATCGGCCCGGACTTTGAGCGCAACGCGCGTATCCACCGCGCGTGGGAGCTGAAGCGGTTGGGGTGATTCCAGCCGAAAGGGAATGCCGGCCAGCGGCCGGCACTACCCATGTGCGCGCAGAACGGTAGCGCCGGGCCATGCCCGGCGAGCGTGGGCCCGGTAGATCCATGCCCTGCGTGGACGGCTCTACAGCACCAGCAAGCGCCCCGGCGCGTGGGCCAGCGGCCAATGTCCCCGTTCGTACAGCGCAAGCACGGGTTCCCAGTGCGCCGGCAGGCCGAGGTGCGTTTCCAGCAGGCGTTGCCGGAAGGCGAACATCGCTCCATCGCGCGCCACCAGGTGCAGGTCATGCGCACCGCAGCGCAGTGCCGGCAGATCCAGTGCCGAAAGCGCGCGCATCAACCTCCGGTTGAGTTCGCGTCGGGCGTCGGCCAGCTCGGGCGGGCGGGGCAGGGCGCCGTGAAACGGATCCGAATCGCCCAGTGTTGTGGGCATCCATTCGAAACCACCGGTATCGATGGTCCGCAGTGCTTCGGCCAGCGATCGAACGGCGACGACGCCGGCCGTTGCGGGCAGTGTTTCACCCAACCGGGAAAAGAAGCCGATTCCAGCCGTCCGTTGCATCACGCTATCCATGCAGCCATTGTAGATCCACGCCATGCGTGGATGACGCAGACCCCGTCCTGCGGCTACAGCAACCCCACCACCAGCCCGACCACCGGCAACGCGATCGCCAGCGGGGCGATCCACTTCGGCCGGTACGGGTACAGACCGAACGACAGTGCCACGCCGCCCACGGTCATCGCGCCCAGCCACAGCACCGGGCCCATTGCCCAGCCGTGGTCGGCCACGCACAGCGCGAAGGCCACCGTCAGCAGCGCCCAGCCCAGCACCCGCCATTGCGTGCGCCGTGCCGGTGCCGCCGCGGCCTTGCCATGCAGGTCGTGCTGGTGCTTTTCCATCGCCAGTGACAATGCGGTGAACGCAGAGAACGACAGCGTCAGTGCCAGCAGCATCATGCGCTGGCCTCCGCTTCAGCCGCTTCTGCAGCGTCCACCGATGCCTTCGGCGCAGCCGCAGCGGCCGCACGCTTCTTCTTCTCGGCCGCACTCAGCGGCGGCGTCCAGCGCTGCATGCGCCAGCCGCACATCGCCAGCATCGCGCCGAAGGCAATCATCGACAGATCGACGCCGGCCAGCACCCAGTCACCGTTGCGCAGGGTGACGCCGAGGTGGGCATGCGTGGTCAGCGCGTTGACCACCGGCACCAGCGCGAACGCAGCCGCACCCAGGTACAGCTGCCACGCCCACATCATCCGCTTGGGCCAGATGAAGGCGGCCAGCAGCGCAGCGCCCCACGCGTAGAAGAACACGTTGGCCTCGGCACTGGAGCGCTCGGCGATGTCCAGCGGCAGCAGGCGGTTGCCCCAGAAATAGGCCGCGAAGGCGATCGGCAGGCCGGCCACGGTGCCGATGTTCAGCGCATCGACCAGGCGCAGGCCGAAGCCGGTGCGTCCGCTCTTGGCATGCTTCGGTCGTTCCTTCACCGCCCACAGCACCACGCCACTGGCTACCATCAGGCAGCCGACCAGGCCGGACAGGAAGAACAGTGCGCGCAGGCCCCAGTCGGCGAAGCGGGCCAGGTGCAGGCCGTACAGCACACCACGGGTGGCGGTGGCGCCACCGGACGGCGGCGTTTCTTCCAGCAGCGCACCGCTGACCATGTTGTAGCGCACGGCCGGAGTGTCGGTGGACAGGCGCTTGCCGTCGCGCTGGCGGATGTCGATCACCGCATTGGCCGCGCCCGGGTTGGATACGGTGAAGCCGGCCACTTCCACGCCGTGCCAATGCGCGCGTGCGCTGTCCAGCAGCTGTGCGATCGGCAGCGGGGTGGCGCGCCCTTCGGCCGGCGCGGTCACCTCCGGCATGCCACCGAAGGCCTCGAAGAAGAACTTGTCCTCGTCCTGCGGGTAGGCCACCTTCACCCCCACGGCAGGTACATGATCATCAGGGTAACGATGCCGGTGTAGGTGATCATCGCGTGGTAGGGCAGTGCCATCACCGCGCTGACGTTGTGGAAATCGAGCCAGGAACGCAGGCCCTTGTCCTTGCGGAAGGTGAAGAAGTCCTTGAAGATTTTCTTGTGGGTGATGACGCCGGTGATGATCGCCACCAGCATGAACATCGCGCAGAAGCCGACCAGGTAGCGCGCCCACAGCACCGGGATGTAGTGCAGGTCGAAGTGCAGGCGGTAGAAGAAGTCGCCGCCACGGGTCTCGCGCGCCTTCAATGCCTGGCCGGTGTTCGGGTCCAGGGTGGCGTCGCCGAAGCCACCGCGGCGGCCACGGCTGGGGTCGGCCAGTTCCGGCGGCAGCCGCCAGAACATCTGCATGGCCGGGTTGCGCGGCTGCGGCAGGGTGACGAACCAGTTCTCGGCCTGGCTGGCATTGGCCTGCAGGTAGTCCACCGCGCGCTGCGCAGCCACATCGATGCTGACTTTGTTGGCCGGCAGCTCCGGGCGCATCCAGCGGCTGATTTCCTCGCGGTAGTAGCTGGCGGTGCCGGCCATGAAGATCAGCAGCAGCAACCAGCCGACCAGCAGCCCGGTCCAGGTGTGCAGCCAGGCCATCGACTGGCGGAATCCGTTCTTCATGCCCAGGCTCCCATCAGGCGCGCGATGCCGGCCATCAGCAGAGCGGGGGCGAGGATGCCGACCCAGGCGCGCAGCGCGCTGCGGGTGGCAAACGCCCACAGTGCGGCGCAGGCGGCAACCAGGATCGCCAGCAGCATGCCGGTCAGCACGGTCTGGCCGCGCGCGCCGGGCAACGCCACCGCGCAGAACACGCTGGTCATCGAGGCCAGCGCATAGCCGCCGAAGATCGCGGCCAGCGAACGTGACAGCACGCCCCAGCGCGGGTTGGAGAAGAAGGGGCGGGGGCTGGCGGTTGCGGGCGAGCGGTCCACGGCGATCCTGCAGGTTTCAAGGGAAGAAGGCCGGCGCACCGAAGCGCGCCGGGGTTGGCCATCCGTGGCCGGGTGCCGGTCGCAGAACCGGCGCCATCCATCGGGGTCAGAGCTTCCAGCGCAGCGTCACGGTGACATTGCGTGGTTCGCCCCAGTACACGCCGTTGTAGAAACCGACATTGTTGAAGTACTTCTTGTCCAGCAGGTTGTTGATGTTCAGCTGGGCGCTGAAGTTTTCGTTGAAGCGGTAGCCGCCGGCGAGGTTGAGCAGATGGAACGCGTCCTGGGTGATGTTGGCCTTGCTGCGATCGGCCTTGGTGCTGGTGTTCCAGATGCGGCTCTGCCAGGTCACGCCACCGCCCAGCCAGAAGCGGCCATCGATGCCGCCAGGGCGCCAGCTGGTGTTGAGCCGGAAGGTGTCCTGCGGGGCGGTGGTCCGCTGCAGCACGCCGTCCTTGTTGCGGATGACGGTGTGGGCGAAGCCGGCCGAGATGTTCCACTGCTCGCCGATGCTGCCCTGGGTTTCGATCTCCCAGCCCTTGACCTTGTTGCCCTTGCCGGTGGAGCGGTAGGCCTGGCTGCCATCGGGCAGCGAGTTCACCGGCACCGAATCATCGATCTCGGCGACGTTGTCCTGCTTGCCCTCGAACACGGCGGCCGAGGCATTGAGCAGGCCGCCGAAGAACTCGGCCTTGACGCCGGCTTCGTACATGCTGCCGACCACCGGCTCGAGATAGTTGCCGTTGCGGTCGCGGTAGTTCTGCGGCTTGAAGATGTCGGTATAGCTGACATAGCCGCTGAAAATGGAGTTGAAGTCGTAGATCAGGCCGGCATACGGGGTGAGCATGTCGTCCGGCCTGTAGCCGGTGCGGGTGGTGCGGTTGCGGTTGCCGTTGGCATCGTAGCCATAGGCCCAGCTGCGGGTTTCCCAGCTGCCATAGCGCGCACCGACCACGGCCAGCAACGGATCGGCCAGGCGCAGGCGTGCGGCGACATAGGCTGCACGCTGGCGCAGTTCATTCTGCGATGACAGGCGGCCGAGGCGGGTGACGGGCAGCACCGGCACCTCGCCGGTCCAATGGCGCCAGTCCGGCACCACGGCATAGGCATCGTCGTAGTCGAAGTCCATGCCTTCCGATTCGCCCTTGCGCACCGCCTGGCCGAGCCCGAACACCAGTTCGTGCTCGCGGCCGAACAGCTGGAACGGGCCACCGACATTGACGTCGAACACGTCCATCGTGCTGTGTTCGTTGAAGTGCGAGATGTAGGCGGTGACGCCGGTGCCATTGGCGCGCGGGTTGCCGGCCGCGCCGTACCAGACGCTGCCATCGGTATCGCGCACGGCGTGGCTGAAGTTGCCCTTCACCGACCAGCCGTTGCCCAGCTGCTGCTCCAGGCGCGCGAAGCTGGTCTTTTCCACGATCGGCCAGGCGCTCCACGAGGCCGACAGGTTGGTCGAGCGCGGCAGGTTGGCCGGCGCGCCATCGGCGCCCCAGTACGGCACCACGCCCCAGGTCACGCCGGTGGTGCGCGGCGACTGGTACTCGTAGCCCACCTCGAACAGCGTGCTGTCACTCAGGTCGGCCTGCACGATGCCGTAGAGCACGTCCTTGTCCAGCGCATAGACATCACGGAACGAATCGCTCTGCTGCTTGGCCGCGACCACGCGCGCACGGATGCGTCCGTCCCAGGCAACCGGGCCACCCAGGTCGGCTTCCAGGCGGCGGTTGTTCCAGCGGCCCACGGTGAGGTTGGCGCCCATCTGGAAGGTATCGGTGGGACGCTTGCGGATCATGCTGATGGTGCCGGAGGGATCGCCGGCGCCGGTGGTCAGGCCGGTGGCACCACGGATCACTTCGATGCGCTCGTAGATCACGTTGTCGGTGTTGGTCTTGACCGAGCCACCGAAGGTGTTGAGCATGCCATCGATCTGGAAGTTCTCGATGGTGTAGCCGCGCGAGACATAGTTGATGCGCTCGCTGTCGGTGACCGACACGCTGACCCCGGTCACCTGGCCCATCACGTCCGACAGCGAGAACAGGCCCATGTCGTCCAGGCGCTGGCGGGTGATCACTGTCACCGACTGCGGGGTTTCGCGCAGCGACAGGTCCAGCTTGGTCGCACTGCGCGCGCCCTTGACCGTATAGCTGTTGGGAATCTCGCCGTCGGCGGTCACCTTCACCGTATCGAGCGTGCGCGCGGAAGGATCGGCGGTGCCGTCGGCGTGGGCCAGCGGAGCGATCATCAGTGCGGTCACGGCCAGGGCCAGCAAAGTAGGACGGGGGAGTTGAGCGGCGTTGCCATCGGTGCGGTTCCATGCAGGACGAAACAGGCGATGGAATGCGCAGACGCAGCAGCCGTGCGCTTCGCGCACGTCGCCCAGCGAGTCCCATCGACGGGGCGCCACCCGCGCAGTGCGGGCGACCCGGTAGTCGGGGGATGTACACGGGCGAAGGGGCGGGTGGGTGCGTGCTTCCGTGCCCCGCTTGGCTAAGCGTACAACCGATCAGCAAATGATAGGCATTCGCATTTCGTTAATCAAGCGTGAGGGCGGCACTCGCCGGCGCAGGGGGTACCTCAGAGGCGGAAGAGGACCGTCGCGGCGTGCAGCAGCAGGCCGATCAGACCGCCGACCAGGGTGCCGTTGAAGCGGATGAACTGCAGGTCGCGGCCCACGCTCAGTTCCAGCTGCTCGACCAGGTGCCGCTCGTCCCAGCCCTTCACGGTCTGCGCGATATGCGTGGTCACGCCTTCGCGCAGGCGCCCGGTCAGGCGCTGCGCACCTTCCAGCAGATGCTGGTTCAGCGCCTCACGCAGGGCCGGGTCGGCCTGCAGGCTGGCACCGAGCGAACCCAGGCTGCGCTGCAGGTGGCCGACCAGTGCCGAATTCTCGCGCTGCAGGTCCGCGCGCAGGCTGGCGTGGATGCGCGCCCACAGGCCCTGCACGTACTCCTGCAGCGCCGGGTGGTCGATCATTTCCTGCTTGAGCTGCTCGATGCGCTCGGCCAGCGCCGGGTCTTCGCGCAGGCGCTGCACGTAGTTCTGCAGCCAGGTCTCGTAGTCCTGGCGCAGCGGGTGCTGCGGCTCGGCCAGCACCTGCTGCAGCTCTTCGAGCACCGCACGCGCCAGGCGTTCGGCCAGGCTGTCGCCGATCTCGTCGATCGGCTTGACCCAGTTCACCGTGCTCGACAGCGTCGGCCATTCGCGCTGGATGTAGCGCACGATCAGCTGCGAGGCGCGCTCCTTCACTTCCGGCTGCTCCAGCCAGCGCCCCAGTCGTTGCAGGCCCTCGTCCAGCACGCGCTGGTGGCGCCCATCGGCGGTCAGCAGGGCCAGCAGTTCACCGGCGGTGGCGGCGGCATTCCACTGCCGCAGCTGCTGCACCACGAAGGCATGCAGCTGCCGGCGCACTGCGGCTTCGTCGAAGAAGTCCAGTGCCTGGAGGGCCCAGCCGCGGGCCATGTCGGCCAGCATCCGCGAGCGTGCCGGGTCGGCCAGCCAGCTGCCGAGGCGGCTGGCCGGATCGAACACCTGCAGCTTGGCCAGCAGCACGCCCGGTTCCAGGAACTGGTCGCGCACGAACAGGGCCAGGCTGTCGCCGATGCGTTCCTTGCTGCGCGGGATGATCGCGGTGTGCGGAATCGGCAGGCCCATCGGCCGCCGGAACAGGGCAACGACAGCGAACCAGTCGGCCAACGCACCGACCGCCGCAGCCTCGCAGAAGGCCGAGACCCAGGCCCAGATGCCGCGCTCGCCCTGCCAGTGGCTGACCGCGAAACCGGCCAGCATCAACAGCAGCAGGCCCAGCGCGAGGGCTTTCAGGCGCCGCAGCTGGGCGCGGCGCGGATCAATGGCAGGCGTCATGCTACGAGTCTAACCGCCACGGGATGAGCACCCGGTAGTGCCGGCCGCTGGCCGGCATTCCATGGCCGGTGAAGCCGTATCAGCGTTGCCGGCCAGCGGCCGGCACTACCGATCAGGCGTCCAGTAGCGCCGGGCCATGCCCGGTGGCACGGTTACAGCGCTTCCAGCTGCCTGCGCAGCGCGGCCAGCTGCGCGCGCAGGGTATCGTTCTCGCGGGTCAGGGCGACCACGCGGCGGCGCAGCGCCGGTGCGTCCTCACCCAGCTGCTCCAGTGCCGACAGCACTTCGGCATCGCGGCTGGCGATCTCGTCCTCGTCCGCTTCCTCGAAGTCCATCTCGGCCGGTTCAGGCTTCGGTGCGCGCGGCTTGCGCTTGGACTCGCGCACGCGCTTGGCGGCCTGCTTCAGCTCGTCCTTGCCGCCGGCAGCGGCGGCGCGTTGCTCGTCTTCCGGCAGATCGGCCACGGCGGCAGCAGCGCTGATCGAGATCACGCCGGCCTTGACCGCTTCCACCACTTCGGCCGCGGCCTGGGCATGAATGCGTTCGATCATGCCGACCTGGCTGGTGCTCAGCTTGGCTTCGCGGGCCAGTTCGGCGCGGCTGATCTTCGGTGCCGGTTCCCACGGCGGGCTGTCTTCGCCGCCCTCGTCGGCGACGTCGGCGGTGCCATCGCTTTCGCGCTGCAGCTGGGCCTGCTCGACCTGCTTGCGCGCCGCCAGGATGTCGCGCTTGCGCAACGCCAGCACGCCGCGCTGGAAGTCGGACACGCTGCGGCGGCCCAGGTGCTGCTCGATCATCCACAGATGCACGTCTTCCATGCTCTGGAAACGGGTGTTCTGCACCGTATTGAACGGCAGGCCATGCTTCTGGCAGATGCCGAACCGGTTGTGGCCATCGACCAGCACCTCGCCCCACAGCACCAGCGCATCGCGGCAGCCTTCGGCCAGGATGCTGCGCTCCAGCGCGTCATGTTCGTCCGCGGTCAGCGGGTCGATGTAGGCCTTGAGTTCTTCTTTGACGACGATATCCATGGGCACGGCAGCGAGCAGGAGCGGAACCGCCCATTGTACCTGCTCGCCAGCGCCGGCCCGGGCTCAGGCGGTGGCCCGGATCATCTCGCCCAGGGTGCAGGTGATCTGGTCGATCTGCGCCTTGTCCACGATCAGCGGCGGCGACAATGCGATGATGTCGCCGGTACAGCGCACCAGCAGCCGGCCGTCGTGGAAGCAGCGCCGGAACACCTCGTAGCCGCGGCTGCCGGGCATGTCCCGGCGTGGCGCCAGCTCGATCGCCCCGACCAACCCGAAGTTGCGGATGTCGATCACGTTGGGCAGGCCCTGCAACGCATGCAGCGATTCCTGCCAGTATTCGCCCAGTTCGATGGCACGTTCGAACAGGCGCTCCTCGGCGTAGACCTCCAGTGTGGCCAGGGCCGCCGCGCAGGCCAGCGGGTGGCCGGAATAGGTGTAGCCGTGGAACAGTTCGATGGCCTGTGGCGGTGCCTGCATCAAGGTGGCATGCACGGCGTCGCTGACCAGCACGCCCCCCAGTGGCACCGCGCCGTTGCTGACCGCCTTGGCGAAGGTCAGCAGGTCCGGCGTGACCCCGAAGCGCTGCGCGGCGAAGGGCATGCCGACCCGGCCGAAGCCGGTGATGACCTCGTCGAACACCAGCAGGATGCCGTGGTGGTCGCACAGCTCGCGCAGGCGCTGCAGGTAACCCGGCGCGGGCAGGATCACCCCGGCCGACCCTGCGATCGGCTCGACGAACACGGCCGCAATCGTCGAGGCATCGTGCAGGGCGATCAGCCGTTCCAGGTCATCGGCCAGTTCAGCGCCCTGGCGCGGCAGACCTTTGCTGAACGCATTTCGCTGCAGGTCCAGGGTGTGCCGCAGGTAATCAACGCCGCCCAGCTGCAGGCCGAAGGCCCTGCGGTTGTTGGGCAGCCCGCCCAGCGCCATGCCACCGAAACCCACGCCGTGGTAGGCCTTCTCGCGGCTGATGAAACGTGTGCGCTGGCCCTCGCCGCGCTGGCGGTGGTAGGCCAGCACCGTCTTCATCGCGGTATCCACCGCTTCGGAGCCGGAGCTGGTGAAGAACACATGGTTCAGCGGCGTCGGCGCCAGTGCGGCCAACCGCTGCGCCAGCGCGAACGCCGGTGGCGAGCCCATCTGGAACGCAGGCGAGTAGTCCAGCGTGCGCGCCTGCTCGATGATGGCGTTGACGATCCGTGGGCGCGCATGGCCGGCATTGCAGCACCACAGGCCGGCCGTGCCATCGAGGATCCGGCGGCCGTCGACATCCTCGTAGTGCATGCCCTCGGCCCGCACCAGCAGGCGCGGCGCGGCCTTGTACTGGCGGTTGGCGGTGAACGGCATCCAGTACGCCTCCAGTGACTCGGGGCGCTGGGTGGCGAGGTCGTGCAGGTCGCTTTCAGGGCGCTTCATGCCGGCTCCATCAGGTCCGATAGGGTGAATGTAGCGCAGCTGCGTCACGGCGGAGTCGCGGCCACGCCGGTATAACCGGGAACACTGTTCCGAGGAGCCCGACATGGCCGACTTCCCCGACCGCAGCCACTGGCAGGCGCTGTCCCAGCGCCTTTCGATGCCGGGCCAGGCCTTCATCGATGGCCGCTACGCCGACGCCGCCTGCGGCGCACGCTTCGACTGCATCAGCCCGATCGACGGGCGGATACTGGCGGCGGTCGCCGACTGCGACGCGCAGGATGTGGAGCGCGCGGTGCTGGCCGCGCGGCACGCCTTCGAGGCCGGCCACTGGTCGCAGGCCAGCCCGGCCCATCGCAAGCGCGTGCTGCTGGCGCTGGCGGCGTTGGTGGAAAAGCATGCGGACGAGCTGGCCCTGCTGGAAACCCTGGACATGGGCAAGCCGGTACGCGACGCCCGTCGCATCGACCTGCCCGGCGTGGTGCGCTGCCTGGCCTGGACCGCCGAGGCGGTGGACAAGCTGTATGGCGAGATCGCACCCACCGGTCCGCATGAACTGGGCCTGGTCACGCGCGAGGCGGCCGGCGTGGTGGCCGCGATCGTGCCGTGGAATTTCCCACTGCTGATGGCCTGCTGGAAGATCGCGCCGGCGCTGGCGGTGGGCAATTCGGTGGTGCTCAAGCCCTCCGAGCGTTCGCCCTTGAGTGCGCTGCGGCTGGCGGCGCTGGCCGCCGAGGCCGGCCTGCCGGACGGCGTGCTGAACGTGCTGCCCGGCCACGGCGCGCGCGTCGGCGAGCCCCTGGCCCTGCACAGGGATGTGGACGTGCTGGCCTTCACCGGCTCTACGGCCACTGGCGCGAAGCTGCTGGAGTACGCGGGCCGGTCCAATCTGAAGCGGGTCTGGCTGGAGTGCGGTGGCAAGAGCCCGCACCTGGTGTTTGCCGACGCGCCGGATCTGGACGCGGCGGCCAAGGGCGTGGCGCAGGGCATCTTCTTCAACCAGGGTGAAGTCTGTACCGCCGGTTCGCGGCTGCTGGTGCAGCGCTCGATCCGTGAGGACTTCGTGCGCCAGGTGGTTGCCTACGGCCAGCACATGCAGCCTCGTCATCCGCTGGACGCCGATGCGCCGATGGGAGCGCTGGTCGACGCCGCGCACGCGGACAAGGTGCTGGCCGACATTGCCCGCGCCGAGGGCGAGGGCGCCCGTCTGCTGCTGGGCGGCCACCGGGCCGAGGTGGAGGCTGGCGGGTGCTACGTGCAACCTACGGTGTTCGACCAGGTGCGGCCGGAGCAGGCGCTGGCGCGGGAGGAGGTGTTCGGCCCGGTGCTGGCGGTGCTCGGCTTCGATGACGAGGCCGAGGCGGTACGCCTGGCCAACGACAGCCGTTATGGGCTGGCGGCAGGGCTGTGGACGCGCGATCTCGGCCGCGCGCACCGTGTGGCCCGCCAGCTGCGCGCCGGTAGTGTGTGGGTGAACGGCTGGGACGGTGGCGACATGACCGCGCCATTCGGCGGTTACAAGCAGTCCGGCAACGGTCGCGACAAATCGCTGCACGCGTTCGACAAGTACAGCGAGATCAAGGCCACCTGGATCCAGCTCTGACCGCGCCCGGTTCTGCGCTGTTCCGTAGCGTCGAGCTTGCTCGACGGCCCTTCGCTGTTCTGTAGAGTCGAGCCATGCTCGACTGCCGTTCGCGAACAGCCGTCGAGCAAGCTCGACGCTACGGAAGGGCGCCCGCCACCTTCGTCGGCATCGGTGTCGGCTGAAACCATTGGCCCGTGCGGCCACCGGCCCGTGGCAGAATCGAACGATCCACCGTTGCCCGTACTGCCGATGTCGACGATCACCGCTGCCGCGCCACCCGTGAATTCCCCCGTCGTGTCCTGCTGGCCAGCCTGATCGGCACCACCATCGAATTCTTCGATTTCTACATCTACGCCACGGCGGCGGTGCTGGTGTTCCCGCACCTGTTCTTCCCGGACAGCAGCGAACAGGCGGCGCTGCTGCAGTCACTGGCAACCTTCGCGGTGGCCTTCATCGCCCGCCCGGTCGGCTCGGCGGTGTTCGGGCACTTCGGCGACCGCATCGGCCGCAAGGCCACCCTGGTCGCCGCGCTGCTGACCATGGGCCTGTCCACGGTGCTGATCGGCCTGCTGCCGACCCACGCGCAGATCGGCCTGTGGGCGCCGGCGCTGCTGGCGCTGTGCCGTTTCGGGCAGGGCTTGGGGCTGGGCGGCGAGTGGGGCGGGGCGGTGCTGCTGGCCACCGAGAACGCACCGCCGGGCAAGCGCGCCTGGTATGGCATGTTTCCGCAGCTGGGCGCGCCCATCGGCTTCCTGCTGTCGGCCGGCATCTTCCTGCTGCTGGGTCGCTACCTGAGCCAGGACGACTTCCTGCAGTGGGGCTGGCGCATTCCGTTCGTGGCCAGCGCGCTGCTGGTCGGCCTTGGCCTGTGGGTGCGCCTGAACATCCACGAGACCCCCGACTTCAAGCAGGCGCTGGAACGCAAGGCGCCGGTGCGGCTGCCGATGTGGACGGTACTGCGCGATCATCCGGTGCCGATGCTGCTGGGCACGCTGGGCGCGTTCGCCACCTTCGTGCTGTTCTACCTGATGACGGTGTTCAGCCTGGGCCATGGCACGGCGGTGCTGGGCTACAGCCGCGAGCAGTTCCTGCTGATGCAGATGGCCGGCATGCTGTTCTTCGCGCTGGGCATCCCGCTGTCGGCGCGCTATGGCGACCGCTGGGGCACGCGCCGCACGATGATCGTCGCCAGCGTGCTGATCATCGGCTTCGGGGTGCTGTTCGCGCCGCTGTTCCAGCCGCACAGCCCATGGCTGGTCACCGCCTTCCTGTGCCTGGGGTTGTTCCTGATGGGCCTGACCTACGGCCCCTGCGGCACCTTCCTGGCCGAGATCTATCCGGTGGAAGTGCGCTATACCGGTGCCTCGCTGTCCTTCAATCTGGCCGGCATCCTCGGTGCGGCGCCTGCACCGTACCTGGCCACCTGGCTGGCCGAGCGCTTCGGCCTGGTCGCAGTGGGTTACTACCTGTGCCTGACCGCGGTGGCGACCCTGTGCGCGCTGGTGGCCCTGCACCGTCGCGCGCTGCGGCTCAACCAAAGAAGCGCTTGAGCGTGCGCCCCAGCCAACCGCCGCCCTGGTGTTCGCGGGCGAACTGATTCAGGTGCGCCTTGACCTGCTCGGCGTAGGCCTGGTCGTCGCCGCGGATGTGGTTGAACAGCCAGCGCGAGAGCATGGTGCGCAGCTCGTCGCTGATGTCCTCGCCGGCCTGGAAGCGCAGCCGGTACTCGGCCACGCGCTTGATGAAGACCTCATGCACGCGCTTGTGCGCGGCACAGAACGGGTAGCCCGCTTCCTCCATCAGTTCTTCCTCGAACGCGAAGTGCGACATGGTGTAGTCCACCACCTCGTCGATCACCTCGCCCACCGCCGCACGCTGCAGACTGGCCTGGGCCACGTGCAGATGGTTGAGCATCTCGATGATGCGGCGGTGTTGTTGATCGATCACATCGATGCCGATGTTCAGATCGTCCTGCCAGACCAGTAGTGCCATCCCCGGCGCCCCTTCATGCGTATGTCGGGGCCGACTGTAGAGCCGCCAACCGCAGGCGGCGTTGATCTGGATCAAAGCGCGGCAATCAGGACAGCGCAGGTTCGCGCGGGCGCAACGGGCTGGCCACCGTGGTGCAGCTGACCCGGTTGCGGCCGCCGGCCTTGGCCAGGTACAGCTGGCGGTCGGCTTCGGAGATCAGCCGGTGCAGGGCATCGCGCTGCGGACGCAGGCAGCACAGGCCGATGCTGACGGTCATGCGCAGGGTGGCGGTGCCGATGTCCACCTCCAGCGCGGCGATGCGCTGGCGCAGTTCCTCGAAGTACAGCAATGCCTCGTCCTGCTCCATGTCCGGCACCAGCAGGCAGAATTCCTCGCCGCCGAAGCGCGCGATCAGGTCCTGGCTGCGCGCATGGGCGGCCACCGCGCCGGCCACGGCGCGCAACGCATCGTCGCCGGCCTCGTGGCCGTAGGTATCGTTGATGTGCTTGAAGTGATCGATGTCGATCATCGCCACCGCCACGCACTGGCCGTGCAGCTGCAGCTGTGGCAGCTGGCGCTGGCTCTGCTCCAGGAAGCAGCGGCGGTTGGGCAGGCCGGTGAGGAAATCACGGGTGGCCAGATCCTGCAGGGTGCCGATCAGCTCCAGCTGATCCACGTTCTGCGAGACGCGGCAGAAGAACTCCTCCCGTGAGAACGGCTTGCGCAGGAAGTCGTTGGCGCCGTTCTTCAGGAAGCGCGGGATCAGCGAAGCGTCGGTGTTGCCGGAAATGCCGATCACCGCGACCTTGTCGCGCGAGCGCAGGGTACGCAGGCGGCGGGTGAACTCCACGCCCTGCATGCCCGGCATTTCCTGATCGACCACCGCCAGGCGGATCGCGGGGTGGGCTTCGATCGCTGCCAGGCCCTCGTTGCCATCGGCGGCTTCATGTACTTCATGGCCGTACATGCGCAGCAGGGCGGCGGCATAGCCGCGCGCGGACGGCGAATCATCCACCACCAGCGCGGCGATGCGCCGGTTGCGCTCCAGGCGCTGCACCAGCCATACCAGGTAGTCGATGCTGCCGGGGGTGTTCTTCAGTACGTAATCGATGATCTGCTGCTGCAGCACGCGCTTGCGCAGATCCTCGTCATACACGCTGCTGACCACCACGGTCGGCAGGCCACGCTTGAGGAAGAACTCCACCACCGTGTCGCGGTCGCCGTCAGCCAGCACCAGTCCGGTCAGCACCAGGAACCAGCCGCCGCCTTCGCTCAGCAGACGGTCGGCCTCGGCCAGGGTGGGGGCAACCACGACCGGCAGCTCCAGGCGCTGCTCGATCGCCTCGCGCAGCATGCCGGTGAACGCGCGGGAGTTTTCGACCAGCAGGATCCGCTGTGGCAGTGGATCGGCGAGGTCGCCATCGACGGCGGCCTGCGGCAGCACGGGCATGATGCGGTGGCTCACGAGGGAGGGGCTCGGCACGGATAGCGGCGGTTTCGGGTGAAACTTTAGCGGAGGGGCTCAGTTGTGGACATATCTGCCCTATGCGGTTGGGGAGCGTGCACCGGGCATCTTTGGGAGAATAAGGGCAGATTCGAAGGCATGCCCTTCATGGCGCTCATGGCACGCCGTGGTTATGCTGGGTCGCGCCATCTCCCTACTGGTGTCTTGGACACGACTACGTCGAACGAAGGAGCCCTTCAAGCGAGGTCGAGAGCCATCCAGTCAAGGGGTGGCGAAACGGAGTTGCCTGGAGTCGTTTTCCAATCATCCATGGGGGTAAGCGTGAGATTTTCTGAATTGCGAGTGTTGCTTCCTGCCGCAGTCCTGCTTTCTGTGTCCGCTTTCAGCGCATCGGCGTGTTGTCCAAGTGGCGACAACGGAATCCATATGGCTCAGAGCGGTCTGGGAGAGTCCCTTCCTTTGGCCACGAACCTGAGTTCGAACCCCAATTGGCTTGTTTATGGGTTCGAGCGTGATGGGATCAGTTACTACCAAGTGAATGATCTCTTGGGTCAGGTCGTGCTGATCGTGGGAAATGTCGACACCACGTTCTGGACGCTCCCAGCTGGTAAGAGTGCTGCAAAGGTGTCTTTGCCTTCGCATCGACTTGGCTTGCCCGAGAAGGTTGTCCGACGCGTGGTGTTCCAGAGTGCTCAGTTCTCGCTGGTTGTCTATGGAGAAGGTGCGAGCGCTGTATGGGCGGTCGAATCTGTGGATACGGCAGGCTGAGGGCACTCTCGTTGGTGCCGGGATCTGGCATTTCGATTAAGCAGGAGCCGGGGGCGGCTCCTGCGATGATCCTATCGCCTAGGCCTTGCGTTCCAGTGGCTGGTGACAGTCAGGCTATGTCCGCTCGGCTTGTCCAGGCGGCATGCACGCTGCTTTGCGCGTTACTGGTCGCTGTCTCCAGAAGCAGCACGCGTACGCAGTTCCCTTCGCAGTGCACTTTCCCTCCATAGGCTTGTGCACGGGAGCTCAGGCGTTCGATAGCCAGCCTCGTTGTGTCGACGAGAAGATCGCGATCACGGTCCAGCAGGGCAATTCTGAGCAGAATTCCCTGTTGTCCTTTCAGTTTCCCACAGCGGGCACGTATCTGGATCTGTCCTTGTTCCTGTTTGAGCAGCAATGAGACGGCCTCGGTGAGAGTGCGGTAGGCCGCCAGTTGCAGGGCGATACTCAGTTTGCAGGGATCCCCGGTCAGGAAGGGAGATGTGACCCTGTGTGTCTGATCCCAGCTTTCGCGAATGCCGCTGACCTGCAGGGCAAGGTAAAGACCAACGTGCTCGACCTCGGTCGGATAGACCATGCTGGTCAATTCGCGGAACTGGCGGGAATGTGCGGTGGATGTGAGAAGCAGGTCCAGCGCCGGCGAGTGATGGCCATGTGTCTTCAGCAGGTCGGCTGTCCTGTTCAAGGAAACTTCAATGCCATCCGCGATTCTCCTCAGATCCAGGGCGCGCTCCCGCAGATCCATTTCGCTCGCCATATGAGCGGACCTTGATAGTCGAGCAGCCTGGTGCCCATCTACGTCTCTACGCGCCCGCTGATGATAGTGCCGGCTGATGCGCGAACCGAGTGCCAACAGCCCAGTCCCCGCAATGGCAATCAGCTGCTGTGTTGTGAAAGTTCGCTCATCGTATGAGCCAAGGAGACCGGATGTAGGAGTAACCACTGCAATGAGAATGTTCAGTAGGGGAACGCCAAGCGCTGCTCCCTGCCAGCCATGAATGCATGTCAACACGATCACGGGCAGTGCCATGGTCAACTGCAGACTTGTTTTGCTCGCATCCGACAAGCTGGGGATCATTGCGGTAATCAGACCAAGCCCCAGCATCACTGCGAGAGCGGTGACTGTCGGAGGAGAGCGCCAGAGCCTCCATTCGTCCATTGCATGGCGTCTGCTCCAGAGAACTGCCAGCGGCGCAACCGTCAGGATGGCGATGTAGTCACCGAGGACAAAGCGTACCGCCCTCGTCGCGACCGGTACGCTTGAAGGGTTCTCTGAAAGCAGGTGAGACAGTCCAAGCTTCAAGGCAGTGGCAATCACGGCGGCTGACACTGCGATCGAAAGCAGCCATCCATCTGCCCTTGCAGTCATGAATTTTCGATGCGCATACACAACCAGAGCAACCGCTGGCAGCAGGAATGCCGAACCCAGGATTACCCAGGCCAGCCCATATTGATCTATCAACGGGTAGCGCAGTTGTGCGAAGTACGCGTACTCGCCAATGAGCAGGTAGGGCCAGAGGCGAGGTGGACACACAAGCAAAGCTGCTACACGAATGCCCGCAGGCAGGTAAAACTGGTCCAGCGAGACCCGCCAGGCGGCCCAACACATGATCGCGTACATCGCGGCGATCGCCAGCCCCAAGGGCCGTACGCGAAACGTCAGCTCAATTCCCCTCTTCCACCAATTCAACCCAAGCCTCCATTGCTCGTGACATGGCGGCGGCCCCATTGCTTGTTTGAACGCGCCATTGGGTGACAGTATCCATAGAAGCACGGGGGCGCAATCACGCCAGGGGGCGCCTTGGCGGGGCGAGGGGGAGGCGCCGAACAAAGATCACTTTCGAGTAGTGATCTGCATCTCGTTTCCATGGGGGTCAGGTCGCGGCCCGCGGAGCGTCTGGATCGATGGAGCGTGGAAGCCCACCAAAAGCTTCGGGAGCGCCCGACTGGCGGGAATCTCTCCGCGCTTCGGTCAACACTATCCTGAGCCTGTTGCCCGTCATGTCCATGTGGCCACCATGTACCAGAATTCGGCCCAGCAACTGCTCATTTGCCAGTTCCGTGGTCCGGGCTCCCAATGATTCGTTTCGGCCTGCGAGGGCTACGCAGATGAATGCACCCGGCTTTTGGACGAAATTTCCGCAGCGGATACTGACCGAAATCTGTCCGGATTCGCATTTCAGTAGGAGTGATACCGCGTCAACCACGAGCCGATAGGCCGCAAGCTGCAGACCGACCCCGAGTACGCAAGGGTCACCCGTCAACCTCGGCTGGCCGATTCGATGCGTGGCGTTCCACGCCTCGCGTACCCCACCGGCCTGCAACGCCACGTACAAGCCCAATCGTTCCAGGGCGGCGGGATAGATCATGCTGGCCTGGGCCCGGAACAGGCGTGAATGCACCTCCGAGGTATGCCGCAGGCTGTCAGCCACGGCGTGATGACCCTGCGCATGCAGCCAGTTCACCATTTCGTTCAGCGACAGGTCCATGCCATCGCCCAGCTGGCGCAGGTGTGCCGCCCGTTCACGCAGGTCCATCTCGCTGGCCAGATGCGAGTTCCGGGCAAGCTGCAGGGCCGCCTTGCCGTCTTCTTCACGCATCCGGTGCTGGTTCTGGAAGTGGGTGATGCGCGCGCCCAGCAGCAGCAGGGCGATGCTGGCGATGGCCATGGCCTGCTGGGTGGCGAAGGTCGCCTGATCGAATGACGTCGGGTGGTCCGAAGGGGTGCTCAGGCCAAGGATCATGTTCACGGCAGCGACACCGATGGCTGCACCACGCCATCCCAGCAGGCAGGTCAGCGCGATCGCGGGAATGGGCAGGATCAGCAACGCCTGCAGCGAGCCTTCGGCCATGATCGAAGTGGGAACGGGCGTCGCCTGCACGCCAATGACCAGCATGGCCCCGACTGCTCCGACCGTGGCGGCAACAGACCGGGTCGTCCATTTCTCCTCGGCGCGGCGGATCCACAGCAGTGCCAGAGGCGCCAGGATCAGGATGCCAGTGAAGTCGCCCAGCGCATAGCGCAGCACGTTGGTGAGAAATGTCTCTTCATGCAACGGTTCCCAGATCAGGTACGAGATGCCCAGGTTGAGCAGGCTGATGACCGTGGCGGCGAGTATCGCAATGGAAATCACGCCGACGACCGTGGTACGTGCCAGCAGTTTCTGGTGCAGGCGCACGATCAGCATCACCGCAGGCATCAGGAATACCGAGGCGAGAATCACCCAGCTCAGGCTGTACTTGCTGATCAGGGGAATGCGCAGATGCGCGAAGTAGGCGTATTCACCAATCAGCAGATAGGGCCAGAGACGGGGCGGGCACAGTAGAAGTGCGGCCACCCGCACACCGGCGGGCAGGAAAAACTGGTCCAGGGACAGCTTGCGCGCCCCCCAGCAGGCGAGCGCATAGACGAATGCCAGCGCCAGCCCCTCGGGGCTGACCCGGATCCTCACCAGCAGGCCGTCCTTCCACCACTGCATCCACGTGCTCCCCAGCTCCTGCGCCGATTATGTGGCTGGGAAGGGTCCCACTACCACAACGCATCCCGCAGCTTGT
Organism: Stenotrophomonas sp. GSD10; assembly: GCF_056172695.1. Taxonomy (NCBI): domain Bacteria; kingdom Pseudomonadati; phylum Pseudomonadota; class Gammaproteobacteria; order Lysobacterales; family Lysobacteraceae; genus Stenotrophomonas; species Stenotrophomonas sp. GSD10. The sequence continues at coordinate 1,122,284 of NZ_JAOCMC010000002.1, forward strand.
ACCACGACATCGCCGCCACCAGCAGTGGCGTGCGCAGCAGCCGCCCCCGGGAACGGCGCATGCCGCAGGCGCTGGAACACGTCCAGGCGCTCGCTCTGGCCGGCAATGGCGGCGGCGATGACCTCGCCGGCCAGACCGGCAGCCGCCACGCCATGGCCAGAGAACCCCTGCGCGAAGTACAGGTTGCCGTCCAGCCGGCCCCAGTGCGGGGCGCGGTTGCGGGTGATGTCCACGTAGCCGCCCCAGACCTGTTCCAGCGGCACGTCGGCCAGCTGCGGGAACACCTGGTGCATGCGCCGCTGCATCACCCCGCGCAGGCCCGGCGGCGGCAGCGCCGAGTAACTGGCGCGGCCGCCGAACAGCAGGCGGTGGTCGTGGCTGAGGCGGAAATAGTCCAGCGCCCAGGCGGTGTCGGCCACGGCCATGTCGTTGCCGATCAGGGCACGGGCGCGCTCGGCACCCAATGGCGCGCTGGCACCGATATAGGTGCCGACCGGCATGATCCGCCGTTCCAGCTCGGGCAACAGCCCCTGCAGCCAGGCGTTGCCGGCCACCACCAGCTGCGCGGCGCGTACGCTGCCCTGCGCGGTGTGCAGGGTGGGCCGCGGTCCGCGCTGCACGCGGGTTACCGCCGAATTCTCGTGGATCACCACACCCGCCGCGCGCACCGCATCGGCCAGGCCGCGCGCATAGGCCAGCGGGTGCAGGTGCGCGCTGAGCGGGTCGAACATTGCGGCGCGGTAGCGTGGGCTGTCCAGCTGCGCGTGCAGGGCGTCACGGTCCCACCACTGCATCGGGTAGTCGTAGTGGCGCTGCAGGTGCTCGCAGTTGGCGCGCAGCTCGCGCTCATGGCGTTCGCGGATGGCGACGCTGGCGTGGCCTTCCACCCAGTGGCAGTCGATGCCGTGGCGGTTGATGCGCGTACGCATCGCCTGCACCGCATCGCGCGACCAGTCGAACAGGTGGCGCGCATCATCGCGGCCAAGCTGCCGTTCCAGCTCGTCCACCTCGCAGCCGTAGCCGACCAGCGCCTGGCCACCATTGCGGCCGGAGGCGCCCCAGCCGATCCGCTGCGCATCCAGCACCACCACGCGGCGGCCGCGTGCGGCCAGTTCCAGGGCTGCGGTCAGGCCGGTATAGCCGGCACCGAGCACCGCGACATCGGCCTGTACATCCCCCGCAGCGAGGGCAGTGCGGGCGGTTCGGGCAGGCTGGCGGCATACCAGCTGGGCGGGAAGGCGGCACTCACTGCGGGCCTCGCGGGCGCAGGGCAACGGGGCAGGGCGGGGCAGGACGATCAGCGTTCACCCGGGTAGTTTCGCCGATGCGCGACGGCCCCGGTGTGACGGAGACGACTTGTCGCCGTCGCACGCCGGCGGGTAACGTGTCCACACGCCAAGGAGCTCTCCATGCGTCGCCTGCCCTGGGTGGGGCTGCCCACCGACAGCACCGTGCTCGGCCATCACCGTTTCGCGGTGGCCGGCGAGAAGTACGTGCGCGCGCTGGCCGGGGCGGCCGAAGTCACCCCGGTGGTGTTGCCGAGCCTGCAACCACCGCTGCCGCCCGCCGACTGGCTGCACGGCCTCGATGGCCTGTTGCTGACCGGTGCGGTCAGCAACATCGAACCGCAGCACTACGAAGGTGGACGCAGCTGGCCGGGCAACCCGCATGACCCGGCCCGCGATGCCACGGCCTTTGCGCTGCTGCACGAGGCATTGGCGCTGGATCTGCCGGTGCTGGCGATCTGCCGCGGTTTCCAGGAATTGAACGTCGCGCTGGGCGGCACCCTGCATCCGCAGGTGCACGCGGTGCCGGGCCTGTCAGACCATCGCGAGGACCCGCAGGCGCCGGTGGAGGTGCAGTACGGCCCGGCGCATCCGGTCACCCTGGCCGCCGAGGGATGGCTGGCGCAGTGGGCGGGCAGCGACCGCACGCAGGTCAATTCCGTGCACGGGCAAGGCATCGCGCGCCTTGCGCCGGAGCTGCACAGCGAGGCCTGGGCCGATGACGGGCTGGTCGAGGCGGCACGCAGCCTGCACCATCGGTTCGTGCTCGGCGTACAGTGGCACCCGGAGTGGCGTGTCATGCAGGCGCCGTTCTATCACGCTATTTTCCGTGCATTCGGCCAAGCTTGCCGAGAGCACCAACAGAAACGACTGGATTCCCGATGAGCTCCCGAACGCGCCCGCGCAAGACGGCCACGCCCCCGCACCGCAGGAAAGCAGCCTGCTGCGCTGGCTGAAGGAGCGGCGCATCACCGAGGTCGAATGTCTGGTGCCGGACATCACCGGCAACGCGCGCGGCAAGATCATTCCGGCCGACAAGTTCTCGCACGATTACGGCACGCGCCTGCCGGAAGGCATTTTCGCCACTACCGTCACCGGTGAATTCCCCGATGACTATTACGAGCTGACCTCGCCGTCGGACTCGGACATGATGCTGCGCCCGGACCCGGACACGGTGCGCATGGTGCCGTGGGCGGCCGATGCCACCGCGCAGGTCATCCATGACTGCTACACCAAGCATGGCGAGCCGCACGAGCTGGCGCCGCGCAATGTGCTGCGCCGCGTGCTGGCCGGATACGCCGAACTGGGCCTGCGCCCGGTGGTGGCGCCCGAGCTGGAGTTCTTCCTGGTGCAGAAGAACACCGACCCGGACTTCCCGCTGCTGCCGCCGGCCGGACGCTCCGGCCGCCCGGAAACGGCGCGGCAGTCGTACTCGATCGATGCGGTCAACGAATTCGACCCGATCCTCGACCTGATGTACGACTACGCCGATGCGATGAAGCTGGACGTGGACACCCTGATCCACGAATCCGGCGCGGCGCAGCTGGAGGTCAATTTCACCCATGCCGACGCCATGGATCTGGCCGACCAGGTGTTCCTGTTCAAGCGCACCATGCGCGAGGCGGCGATGCGCCATGGTGTGTATGCCACCTTCCTGGCCAAGCCGATGGAGAACGAGCCGGGCAGCGCCATGCACATCCACCAGAGCCTGGTGCGGGTGAGTGACGGCAGCAACGTGTTTGCCGGCGATACCGATGCCGAAGGCGAGTTCAGCCCGGTGTTCGGCCATTACCTGGGCGGGCTGCAGAAGTATGCACCGCAGGCGATGGCGTTCTTCGCGCCGAACGTGAATTCCTACCGCCGGCTGGTGTTCGGCGAGGTCTCGCCGAGCAACGTGCACTGGGGCTTCGACAACCGCACCTGTGGCCTGCGCGTGCCGCTGGATACGCCGGAAAACATGCGTGTGGAGAGCCGTTTCGCCGGTTCCGACGCCAACCCGTACCTGGCGATGGCCGCGACCCTGGCCTGCGGCCTGCTCGGCATCCGCGAGCGGCTGGCCCCGGACGCGCCGGTGACCGGCAGCGCCAAGGAACTGGGCTACAACCTGCCGCGCTCGCTGGGCGAGGCGCTGGACGGGCTGGAGCAGTGCAGCGAGCTGCAGGCGCTGCTGGGCGAGCGCTTCTGCCGGGCCTACATCTCGGTCAAACGCAAGGAATATGAGACCTTTTTCCGTGTCATCAGCTCGTGGGAGCGCGAGTTCCTGCTGCTGAACGTCTGAGCATCCGGAATAGAAAAATCCGCCGCCGGGGGTAGGCTGGCACCCGTCGCCGGCCCTGCCGGCCCCCTTCCCGCATTCTGGAGCACCCGATGAAGCTGCGTATCCTCACGCTCGGCCTGGCCTCCGCCATGCTTGCCGCCTGCAGCGGTGGCAACGGCGGCGCGCAGGACAGCCAGGTCCTGAACGTCTACAACTACAGCGATTACATCGCCGAGGACACCATTCCGACCTTCGAGAAGGAGAGCGGGATCAAGGTGACCTACGATGTGTTCGACAGCGATGAGATGGTCGAGACCAAGCTGCTGGCCGGCAACAGCGGCTACGACGTGGTGGTGCCGACGCTGAACTTCTTCGGCCGCCAGATCCAGGCCGGCGTGTTCCTGCCGCTGGACAAGAGCAAGATCCCGAACCTGGCCAATCTCGATCCGGCGGTGATGAAGCGCATCGCCACCCAGGACCCGGGCAACCAGTACGGCGTGCCGTACATGATCGGCACCACCGGCATCGGCTACAACGTGGACATGCTGAAGCAGCGCTTCGGCGGCAGCACCGACATCGCCAACAGCTGGGACCTGGTGTTCAAGCCGGAGAACATCAGCAAGATGAAGGACTGTGGCGTGACCATCCTGGACACGCCGGCGGACATGATCCCGATCGCGCTGCATTACCTGGGCCTGGATCCGCACAGTGGCGACCCGGCCGAACTGCAGAAGGCCGCCGACCTGCTGAAGTCGATCCGCCCGTACGTGCAGAACTTCCACTCCTCGCAGTACGTCGGCTCGCTGGCCAACGGCGGCACCTGCCTGGTGGTGGGCTGGTCGGGTGACATCATCCAGGCCCGCGACCGTGCCGAGGAAGCCAGCAATGGCGTGCACGTGGCCTATTCGATCCCGAAGGAAGGCGCCCCGCAGTGGTTCGACATGCTGGCGATCCCGAAGGATGCCAAGCATCCGGAAGCGGCCTACCAGTTCATCAACTACCTGCTGCAGCCGAAGGTCGCCGCGGCCAATACCAACTTCATCCACTACGCCAACCCGGTGCCGACCGCGACCCCGCTGGTGGACGAGGCGATCCGTACCGACCCGACCATCTACCCGCCGGCCGATGTGGCCGAGAAGATGTTCACCTACTCGATCAACACGCCTGAGACCGACAAGCTCTACACCCGGCTGTGGACCGAGGTGAAGACCGGCCGGTAAGCGGCCCGGGTAGCGCCGGGCCATGCCCGGCGGCTGCCTTACCCTGCGTCGGAGTCGACCCTGTCGCTCCGGCCAAGGTGCTGCAGGATGGCAGGCAGCAGGTCGCGTGCATCGCGACCACCGTTGCACAGGAACGACGAACTCATCCGCTGCAGGTTGTGCATGCCGATGAAGAACAGCCCCGGTTGCGGTGAAACACCGAATTCGCCGAGGGGTAGCCATGTGCATCCAGCGCGCCCGGTACGTCGAGCCAGGGCCATTCGGCGACGAAGCCGGTGGCCAGCACCACCGAGCGGATGCCCGCGGGCTGCAGGTCCAGTTCGCGCGGGGATGCGTCCGGTTCCCAGTGCAGGTAGACCTCCTCTGGAATGTAGCGGGCATCGTCGGTGCGTGGCTCGGGACGCGTGGCGTAGTACGCGCTGGCCAGCGAATCGAGATAGGCGTATTCGGCCCGCGTCGCCTCGATCGCGGTACGCAGCTGCGGGCGGACATCGGCGAAGCGGGCGATGCTTCCATCGAAGCCCTGCAACCGGCCCAGCAGCCTGATGCCCGCGCGGTGCATCGCCAGCAGGCTGATCGAGCTGCCCAGGCCGCCGCTTCCCTTGCCGGAAATGAGCGGGAACTCTGCGGTACGCGCCTTGCGCAGCGCATCCGGTTCCCCGGCCAGCACGCCCGCCGCTTCACTCACATGCTGGTGGATGCGTCCGGCCATGTCCCACCAGGTCATCGAGTCCTTGCCGCGCAGCCGGCGGGTATGCGAATGACGCTGGGCCAGTGACCAGTACACGCTGCGACCGCTGTCGCGCAGGTCCTGGGCGATCTGCGCACCGGACTGCCCACCGCCGATGACCAGCACGGCGCCATCGGGCAGCTGGCGGGCACTGCGGTAGTCGCCCGAGTGCAGCACGGCAAGGCCGGGCGCGGGCGCGAAGGGGACCCGGGGCATCCGCGCACGGCGGTACTCACCGGTCGCGACCACCACCGCGCGGGCATGGATCAGCCCCTGGCTGCTGTCGATGGCATAGCCGCCGCACGCGGGCGCGACCCGATGTACCGCGCACCCTTCGCTGATCGGCAACACGCGCTCGTCGGCATAGTCGCGGAGCCGACGGATCACCTCCGGGGCGCCCATGAAGCCTTCCGGGTCATCGCCCGAATAGGCATGACCGTGCAGGGCCATGGTCGCGTTGGCGGTGTTGGTCTGGAACGAATCCCAGCGCCGCTGCCAGCTGGCGCCCACGGTTTCGGCCTCCAGCACGCGATGCTCGACGCCGGCCTCCTGCAGGAGTGCGCTGAGGGACAACCCGGCCTGGCCGGCGCCGATGATGGCCAGCGGCAGCCCTGCGGGCACGGACGACGACGGACGGGAAGGGAGAGCGGAGGGGCTGACGGGGGGAATCAACGGGATGGGTCCATGCAAGGCCTTGATCCGGGCCATTGCACGGGGGATGCGCCGGGCCTTCAACAGATCCCGCTCCGAAAAACGTTGCAGATCGGGACGTTGCCCGTGGTGTCTGGCCGGGACGCCGCAGGCGCGATCGGGCAGCTCCGGCCTTTTGCGCGGACGGGCCCTGCTGGCGGGGTAAAACCGACACCCCCTGCGGCCCGGGAGCGGGCCGCTGGCGGCTTCCGCCCGTCGCCGTCATATCCCCTTCGGCCCCCGGCCGGTAGAATGGCGGCCGCTGTCCACCGCCCGCTCCCGGAGCCCCCATGCCCGTTGAAGCCCAGCCGGTAGCCGCCGTCGTCGACACGACCGGTGCGCCCGGCTATCTCTCCATTCGTGATTTGCGCAAGGAATTCGACGGTTTCGTCGCCGTCGACGACGTCAACCTGGACGTGCGCAAGGGCGAGATCTTTGCCCTGCTCGGTGGCTCCGGCAGCGGTAAATCGACCCTGCTGCGCTGCCTCGGCGGCTTCGAAACCCCCACCAAGGGCAGCATCACCCTGGATGGCCAGCGCCTGGACGCGCTGCCGCCGTACCAGCGGCCGGTCAACATGATGTTCCAGTCCTATGCCCTGTTCCCGCACATGACGGTCGAGCAGAACATCGCCTTCGGGCTGAAGCAGGATGGCCTGGGCAAGGACGCGATCAGCAAGCGTGTCGGCGAGATGCTGGAGCTGGTGCAGATGGGCCACCTGGGCAAGCGCAAGCCGCACCAGCTGTCCGGTGGCCAGCAGCAGCGCGTGGCGCTGGCACGGTCGCTGGCCAAGGGGCCCAAGCTGCTGCTGCTGGACGAGCCGATGGGCGCGCTGGACAAGAAGCTGCGCTCGCAGATGCAGCTGGAACTGGTCAGCATCATCGAATCATCGGGCGTGACCTGCGTGATGGTCACCCACGACCAGGAAGAAGCGATGACCATGGCCACCCGCGTCGCGGTGATGGATGCGGGCTGGATCCAGCAGGTCGGCAAGCCCGACGAGGTCTACGAGCAGCCGGCCAACCGCTTCGTCGCCGAGTTCATCGGTTCGGTCAACCTGTTCGACGGGGTGATCGACGAGGACCTGCCCGAGTACGTGACCGTGCGCTCGCCGCTGTTCCCGGCGCCGATCTACATCGCCCACGGCATCACCGGTTATGAAGGGCAGCCGGTCGCGTTCGCGCTGCGCCCGGAGAAGGTGATGATCGGCAAGGACGAGCCCGAAGGGCACACCAACAAGGCCCAGGGCGTGATCGAGGACATCGCCTATTTCGGCAGCCACTCGGTCTACCACGTGCGCCTGCCCAGCGGCGCCAAGGTGCTGGCCAACTTCGCCAACTCGCAGCGCTGGGCCAGCGATGGCCTGACCTGGGGCGACAACGTCTGGGTGCACTGGCGCGACAACGACGGCGTGGTGCTCACCTCATGAGCATCGCCGGCCTGAAGCGCTGGCTGCCGGGGCTGCGTGCCACGGTGATCGGCATTCCGTACTTGTGGCTGCTGCTGTTCTTCGCAGTGCCGTTCCTGATCGTGCTGATGATCAGTTTCTCGCACAGCCGGGTCGGCTCGCCGCCGTACACCTGGCTGCTGCAGTACGTCGACGGCGCGTTCTCGCTGAAGCTGAACCTGGAAAACTACCTGGCGCTGTTCCGCGATTCGATCTACGCCCAGGCCTTCCTGAGCTCGATCAAGATCGCAGCGATCTCGACCTTCCTCACTCTGCTGATCGGCTATCCGATGGCCTATGCCATCGCGCGCTTGTCGCCAGCCGCGCGCAACGTGGCAATGATGCTGGTGGTGCTGCCGTCGTGGACCTCGTTCCTGATCCGCGTCTATGCGTGGAAGGCGATCCTGGACCGCAACGGCCTGCTCGACCAGTTCCTGCAGTTCACCGGCCTGCAATCGCTGATGACCAGTCTGGGCCTGCCCAAGCTGCAGCTGATCGATACGCCGACCGCGGCCTACATCGGCATCGTCTACTGCTACCTGCCGTTCATGGTGCTGCCGCTGTACGCCAACCTGGTCAAGCATGACCACCGCCTGCTGGAAGCGGCCTACGACCTCGGCGCCAAACCGTGGCAGGCGTTCCTGCGCATCACCCTGCCGCTGTCCAAGGCCGGCATCATCGCCGGCTGCATGCTGGTGATGATCCCGGCCATCGGTGAATTCGTGATCCCGGAAATGCTGGGTGGCTCGGAGACGCTGATGGTCGGCCGCCAGCTGTGGAACGAGTTCTTCAACAACCGCAACTGGCCGGGTGCCTCGGCGATGGCGGTGGCGATGATCCTGTTGCTGCTGGTGCCGATCCTGCTGTTCAACCGTTCCCAGCAGCGTCTGCTGGAAGGAAAGCAGGCATGAGCCCACGTACCGCCAAGGGGCTGGGGCTGGGCGTGCTGCTGCTTGGCTTCGCGTTCCTGTACCTGCCGATCCTGCTGCTGATGTTCTACTCGTTCAACAGCTCGCGGCTGGCGATGGTCTGGGCCGGGTTCTCCACTCGCGCCTACAGCGACCTGTTCGCCGACCGTGCGCTGATGGACGCGATGTGGACCAGCCTGGTGGTGGCGTTCTGGACCGCCTGTACCGCGACCGTGCTGGGCACGTTGGCGGCGATGGTGATGACCCGCTTCAAGCGTTTCCGCGGCAAGCCGCTGTTCGGCGCGCTGGTCACCGCACCGCTGGTGATGCCGGATGTCATCCTTGGTTTCTCGCTGATGGCGTTGCTGGCCTCGATGGGCGCGATTCCCGGTTTCCCGGCGCGCGGCCTGACCACCATCTGGATCGCGCACGTCACCTTCACCCTGTGCTTCGTCACGGTGGTGGTGTCTTCGCGCCTGCAGGAAATGGACCTCTCGCTGGAGGAAGCGGCGATGGACCTGGGCGCGAGCCGGTTGACCGTGTTCGGCCGCATCACCCTGCCGATCATCGCACCGGCGCTGGTGGCCGGTTGGCTGCTGGCCTTCACCCTGTCGCTGGATGACGTGGTGGTGGCCAGCTTCGTCGCCACACCGGGCTCGACCACGCTGCCGATGAAGGTGTTCGCTTCGGTGCGCATGGGCATCAGCCCGAAGATCAACGCATTGGCCACGCTGCTGGTGTCGGCGGTGTCGATTGCCGCGGTGATCGGCTGGTACATCAATGCGCGTGCGGAGAAGCGCCGCCAGCGCGACCTGCAGTTGGCGCGGCAGGACAACGGCTGACGCCGCAGCCACATCCGGCTCACGGTCGGCAGCGCACAATGGGGGTCACCCTGATGGAGACCCCCATGACCGTCGAGATCGTCGACCCGGCCAGCGGCCAGGTGACCTACCGCCATGAACTGATGGGCGCTGCCGACATCGAGCAGCGCCTGCAGGCCGCCGCCGATGCCTTCCCCGACTGGGCCGCGCGTTCGTTGCAGGAACGCGGCGTGATCCTGCGCCAGATCGCCGCACAGCTGCGCACGCGCCGCGACGACCTGCAGCAGGCGATGACCCACGAGATGGGCAAGCTCAAGGCCGAGGCGCTGGCCGAAGTGGACAAGTGCGCGGCGGCCTGCGAGTACTACGCCGATCATGCCGCCGACTATCTCAAGCCGCAGCTGATCGATACCGAAGCGCAGCGCAGCTACGTGCGCTACGAACCGATCGGCTGCGTGTTCGCGGTGATGCCGTGGAATTTCCCGGTCTGGCAGGTGTTCCGCTTCCTCGCCCCGGCGTTCATGGCCGGCAACGTGGCCCTGCTCAAGCACGCCAGCAATGTGCCGCAGTGTGCCGACCTGATCCTGGCGGTGTGCCGTGACGGTGGCCTGCCCGACGGGGTGTTCGATGTGCTGCATATCGACAACGACCAGGCCGCCGACGTGCTGCGCGACGCACGGGTGAAGGCGGTGACGCTGACCGGCAGCGAGCGGGCAGGGCGCTCGATCGCTTCCAACGCAGGCAGCCAGCTGAAGAAGTCGGTGATGGAGCTGGGCGGCAGCGATGCCTTCGTGGTGCTCGACGATGCCGACCTCGACAAGACCGTGGCGGCGGCAGTGAAGTCACGCTTCGACAACAGCGGGCAGACCTGCATCGCGGCCAAGCGCTTCATCGTGGTCGAGGCGGTGGTTGATGAATTCACCCGCCGCTTTGTCGAGGCAGCGAGCGAGCGCCAGTACGGCGATCCCGATGTGCGCGGCACCACGCTGGCACCGATGGCCCGGGCCGATCTGCGCGAGGAACTGCACAAGCAGGTGCAGGCCAGCGTGGCCAAGGGCGCGCGGGTGCTGATCGGCGGTGAACCGATCGCCGGCACCCATGCCGGCTATCCGGCCACGGTGCTCGATCAGGTCGGCCCGGGCATGCCGGCCTACGACGAGGAACTGTTCGGGCCGGTGGCGGCGATCATCCGGGTCAAGGACGAAGCCGAGGCACTGCGCGTGGCCAACGACACCCGTTTCGGCCTGGGCGGCAGCGTGTGGACGCGCGACCCGGTCCGCGGCGAAGGCTTTGCCCAGCGCATGGAATGCGGCGCAGCGTTTGTCAACGCCATCGTCAAGAGCGATGCGCGGCTGCCGTTCGGCGGCAGCAAGCAGTCCGGCTTCGGCCGTGAACTGGCCGAGCATGGCATCCATGAGTTCATGAACATCAAGACCATCTACGTGGCTTGATGCCGAACGGTAGTGCCGGCCGCTGGCCGGCATTGCCGGGTTGCCGGCCAGCGGCCGGCGCTACCAGTTTTTGTGCCACGACCAACGGTCGTGGCCTACCGGTTTGGTGGGTATCGACCGTTGGTCGATACGCCCTACAGCCAGCCCGAACGCTTGAACAGCCGGTACAGGCCCACACAGACGCCGCCCACGCCGACGATCATCAGCGGGTAAGCCCAGGGTTGGCTCAGCTCCGGCATATGGCTGAAGTTCATGCCATACCAGCTGGTGATCAGCGTCGGCGCGGCCAGCAGCGCGGCCCACGCACCCAGCCGCTTCACCGTCTCGCCCTGCGCCAGCGTCACCAGCGACAGGTTCACGCTCAGTGCCGTGCCCAGCATCTCGCGCAGGGTATCGATCACGTCGCTGATGCGCACCGCGTGGTCGTGCACATCGCGCACGTACAGCTTCACCTCGTCCGGGATCAGATCGCCCTGGTAGCGCCGGATCTGCGCCAGCACGTCCTGCAGGGGCGCCACGGCCATGCGCATCTTGTTCAGTTCGCGCTTGAGTTCATACAGCCGCACCACCGTGCTGCGCTTGTAGTTGTCGGCGAAGATGTCCTTTTCCAGCAGGTCCAGGGTGTCGCGGAAGCGGTGCACGATCGGCAGGTAGTTGTCGACGACGAAGTCGGTGACCGCGTATAGGCAGTACGATGGGCCCATCTTCAACAGTTGTGGTTCGCGCTCGACGCGCGCACGCACCGGCGCGTAGGACAGCGAGGCGCCGTGACGCACCGTCACCAGGAAGCGTGGGCCAAGGAAGGCGTGGGTTTCGCCGTACTGGATGCGTTCGTCGACCATCTGCGCCGTGGTCACCACCACGAACAGCGAGTTGCCGTAGGTCTCGACCTTGGGCCGCTGGTGCGCATTGCGCGCATCCTCGATGGCCAGGTCGTGCAGGCAGAATTCCTCCTGCAGTTTCAGCAGTACATCGTCGTTGGGGTCGTACAGGCCGACCCAGACGAAGCCGTTGCCACTGGCGATGACATCGCTGATCGCGTCCAGACTGATGTCGTGGCGTCTGCCTTCGTCATCGTAGTGGACGCAGTTGATGACGCAGGTCGGGTTGGCCGAAACGGGGGCCGAAGCAGTGGCGGGCAATGACATGCCCGCCATCGTGCGTCAGGGCCGTGTTTCGGACAAGTGAGGATGGCGCCCCAGCACCCAGGCCAACGCCACGTGGATCGGCAGCAGCAGCACGATCCACTGCACGTTGTACTGTGCCTGCAGGCTCAGCCAGTGCAGCACCAGCGCGGCCACGGCCTGCACCGCCAGCAGCCACAGCACGATCCTGAACATGCGCCCCGGCACGCGCCGGCGCAGCAGGGCGATGGCGCCCGGCAGCAGCAGCACCGCCAGCGGCGAAAGCAGCAGCAGGTTGCGGTTGGCCCAGGCCGCGTAGTGGATGCTGAAGCCCCACAGGAACACCAGCAGGCCACCGGCAACGGCGCAGAACAGCCAGAACGGCAACGCCAGCCCGGCCAGCAGGCGCGGACGCCGGCGCAGCGCCAGCACACCGGCGGCGACGGCCAGGCCCAGCAGCAGCCAGGGCCACCAGCGGCGCGCAGTTTCCTTCGGTTCCGGATCGATGCGGTGCGGCAGCAGTTCCTGCTCGGACTGCACCAACGGCCGGCCATCACTGTTGCGCGCCTGGCGCAGTGCATCGGCCAGCCGCATCGGCACGAACGCTTCCTGCCAGCGCGACAGCGGCTGGTCGGCGAACGGCCCCAGGCCAAGGTCGAAGCCCAGCCACATCCACGGTGCCGGCGAGGCCAGGCGCACCGACTCGCTGCGGTAGGTGTTGCCGCGCGAACGCCCGGCCAGCTGCGACTTCAGGCCGCCACCCAGCGCCTTGTCCACGGTGTCGCGCACCATCGTGGCGCAGTTGGCGATGTAGTAGTCGTAGTGGTAGCGCGCGTTCTCCGGCTTCGCGCGTTCGGCCAGATCGGCGGCCATCGCCCGCGCCTGGTCCGGGCGCAGGTCCAGCCACTGCACGCTGGCGCCGCGGCCGGTCTCGTCGTAGTACGACAGGTCCTGCTGCAACGGCAGCGCGACCAGGTAATACATCATCTCGCCGCGCACGAAGCGGCCGATGAAATCGTCCTCGGACGGATCGAAGTAGCCGAAGTTGTACGAAGTCGCCTGACCACTGACCGGATCGAGCACGACGATGGCGTCGTGGCCGAAGCGTTCGAAGAACACCGTGCCCGGCTGCATGGTCACCACGCCGATGCGCGGGGCGGGGGCCTCAATGCCGGCAGGCGCCGCAGCGCCAGACGGGGCTGCCGCCGGCTGCGCGAAGGCGGCCAGCGGCAGGGCCATGGCCAGCACGCACAGTGCCAGCCAGAGGGTCACGATCAGGCCGCGGCGCTTCAAGTGTCGTCCTGCGCGTCCGGCGGCAGCACGGTCACGTGGAAGGCCTGCACCCGGCGCGCATCGGCGCGGGCAACGCGGAACATGAAGCGGTCCAGTGCCAGCTCGTCGCCGACTTCCGGCAGATGGCCCACGGCCTCGGTGACCAGGCCGCCGATGGTGTCGTAGTCCTCATCGGAGAAGCTGGCCCCGAAGCGTTCGTTGAAGTCGCCGATCGGGGTCAGCGCATCGACCACGTACTGGCCGTCGGACTGGATGGCGATCTGCGCCGACGGATCCTCGGCCTCGTCATGCTCGTCGTCGATCTCGCCGACGATCTGCTCCAGCACGTCCTCGATGGTGACCAGGCCGGCAACACCGCCGTACTCGTCGACCACGATGGCCATGTGGTTGCGCGACAGGCGGAATTCCTTCAGCAGCACGTTGAGCTTCTTGGCTTCGGGAATCAGCACTGCCGGGCGCAGCAGCTCACGCACGTTGGCCGGCCCGTTGTCGGCCACCACGCCGCGCAGCAGGTCCTTGGCCAGCAGGATGCCAAGGATGTCGTCCTTGTTCTCGCCATGCACCGGGAAGCGCGAATGGCCGGATTCGACCACCTGCTTCATCAGTTCCAGGAAGGGCGCCTCGACCGGCAGCGAGACCATCTGCGAGCGCGAGATCATCACGTCGCCCACGGTCAGTTCGGCCACCGAAATGGCGCCTTCCATCATCTTCAGGGTATCGGCGGCGATCAGACCCTCTTCCTGCGCGGTGTGCAGGACAGCGACCAGCTCGTCGCGGGTATGGGGTTCGCCGGAGAAGGCCGAGGTCAGGCGTTCAAGCCAGCCGCGCTTCTTTTCACTGGGCTCCTGTGCGGAGCTACTACTGTCGTCTTCTGACATCTCTGGAAAAAGGGCACCCGGCAAGCCGGGCGTTGGGCCCAGTCTAGCAGGATGTGGCGCCCTGTCAGTGACCGTCGCTGCCCGGGCCGGTGATCGGCGGTGGGGCCAGTTCAGGCCGGGCGGGGGCTTCTTCTTCGGGCAGGTCCAGGCTGTAGGTGCAGCCGGCCAGGGTCTTGCCGGGGTGGGAGGCCACGGTGGAGACGCTGAGGATGATCGACTCGATCTGGGCCTCGCCGGTCTTCGGGTCGGTCACGTCGCGGCTGACCAGCTCGCGCCCGGCCATGAACTTGCCATCCTGGTCGTAGCCGGTCTCCAGTCCCAGCCGCTTGGCCAGTGGCCGCGGGTCGGCCTGGTCGAGGATCGCCATGACGCTGGAACCGGCCACGGCGACCCGTTCGGTGCGGGCACCGAACACGCTGATCGGCTGCGCCAGCCGGTACTCGCTCATGAACTGGTTGCCCTGCGGCAGCGGCTGCAGGCCCTGGGCCACGGCCTTGAGTGGGTCGGCCAGCAGGGGCGCCAGCGCGGCCTGGTCGGCCACGCCCTGGCGGCATTCGATCAGGGCCGGCAGATCAAGCGCAGAGGCGGGGGCGGACACGGCAAGCAGCAGGGGCAGGGCAGTACGCAGCAGCACGAAAGGGTTTCCGTAGTAGAGCCGGGCCCATGCCCGGCTGCATTCCGGTCAAGTCCGGTGGCGCAGCCGAGCGCAGGCTCGGCGTTGAAATGGCACGTTCAGCGCTCGCCGGCGTAAGGGTCGGCAATGCCGAGCTCGGCCAGGATCTCGCGCTCCAGCTGTTCCATCGCTTCGGCTTCCTTGTCGTCCTCGTGGTCCCAGCCCAGCAGGTGCAGCACGCCGTGCACGGTCAGGTGCGCATAGTGGGCATTGAGCGCCTTGCCCTGTTCGTCGGCCTCGCGGGCCACCACCGGCGCACAGATCACCAGGTCGCCCAGCAGCGGGAACTTCACGCCCTTGGGCAGGCCTTCGGGCACTTCGGCCGGGAAGCTGAGCACGTTGGTGGCGTAGTCCTTGCCGCGGTAGTGGCGGTTCAACGACTGTCCTTCCTTGGCATCGACCACGCGGATGGCCAGGTCGGCCTCGCGGATGCGGCCCTTCAGCGCGGCCGCCACCCACTTGCGGAAACTCACCGCCGACGGCAGGCCGGCACGGGGCAGGGCGTAACTGACGGCGACATCCAGTCGCACGGGACCACGGGTCATGGAGTCGCTCCAGGTTGGATCTGATGCAGGTCGCGGCGATCGTAGGCGCTGACGATGCGCGCCACCAGCGGGTGGCGGACCACGTCGCGCGATTCGAAGAAGGTGAAGCTGACGCCGTCGACGTCGCGCAGCACATCGATGGCATCGCGCAGGCCCGACTTCACATGCTTGGGCAGGTCGGTCTGGGTCAGGTCGCCGGTCACCACGGCGGTGGAGCCGTAGCCGAGGCGGGTCAGGAACATCTTCATCTGCTCGATGGTGGTGTTCTGCGCTTCATCCAGGATCACGAACGCATCGTTGAGCGTGCGCCCGCGCATGTACGCCAGCGGCGCGATCTCGATGACGTTCCGCTCCAGCAGCTTGACCACCTTCTCCACGCCCATCATCTCGTACAGCGCGTCATACAGCGGGCGCAGATAGGGGTCCACCTTCTGGCTCAGGTCGCCGGGCAGGAAGCCCAGCTTCTCGCCGGCCTCCACCGCCGGGCGTACCAGGATCAGGCGCTGCACCCGTGATTCGTTCAGCGCTTCCACCGCGCTGGCGACGGCCAGGAAGGTCTTGCCGGTACCGGCCGGGCCGATGCCGAAGTTGATGTCATGGGTGGCGATCTGGTGCAGGTAGCGGCCCTGGTTGGCGCCGCGGCCGCGCACCGTGCCGCGCTTGACCTTGATCGCCACGTCCTGTGCCTCGTAGGAGCGCTCGGCGATCTGCTCGAGATTGGCCTGCGCCAGGCGCAGGTGGATGGCGTGGTTGTCGAAGGTGGTCTCGGCGGTCTCGGCGTACAGCGCCTCGATCAGCTTCTGTGCCTCGACGATGGCGTCCTTCGGGCCGCTGATGCGGAACACGAAGCCGCGATTGGCGATTTCCACGCCCAGTTTCAGTTCGACCTGTCGCAAATGGCCGTCGAACGGGCCACACAGGTTGGCCAGCCGCTCAATGTCTTCCGGCGACAGGGTGAAGTCTCGATGCTCGATGCTTTTCATTGCTCGGGGTGGGGCGGACGCCTTCCACCGCAGTGTCTTCAAGGGGAAACAAGGGTAGCGCGCGGGTGCGCGGACGGCCAGCACGGGCGCGCGGGGAAGTTCTCCACACCGGGTGTGGACGGTACCTGCGCAAACCTGTGGATAGACCTCGCCACTGCTTGTGCCACAAGCGGTATGAGCCGGTGGTGAAAAAACGTCACGGAGGCTGGCCGCCGGGGCGCCGGAAACTTGACGGCAGCCCCGTGCGGGGACGAGTATCGGCCCCGAGCCCCAAGGAAACAGGGTCTTCCACCCGGTCCTGCGCTGTGCGCGGACTGCCTGCCTGGCCACTTCCGGAATTCCGGCGGCGGTGCGGCCAGGTGCAGGGGGAAGCAGGCAGGCAAGCCATCGCCAGGACAGGAGTGCCTGGCTCAGGAGACGTCATGGATGCTTCACACGCGCGAGTCGCACTCGCTTCGCTGGTCGGGCTGGAGCCCGAGCACCAGCTGCACCGTCTGCAGGCCGAGGGCCTGCCCCCGCTGCTCGTCGAACAATGGTGGGGCCACGAGCGCCTCGGTGACGGATTCGATTACTGGGTGGATGTGCTGCATGTGGATGCCGGCCTGCCCATCAGTGAGGGACCCGGGCGCAAGGCGACGCTGATCACCCGGCTGGATGACGGCCAGGACCATGTCCGTTGCGGTTACATCGCCGCGATGCGCCTGCTGGATACCGACGGCGGGCTGGCGCGCTACCGCCTGCACTGTGTGCCGTGGACCTGGCTGCTGGGGCATGCCCGGCACAGCCGTGTGTACCAGGCGCGCAGCGTGCGCGAGATCGTCGAGGACGTGCTGGGCGGGCATGCCGGACTGGCCCGGTGGCGCTGGAGCGATGATGCGGTGGCCGACCTGGCCGCCGCACCGGCGCGCAGCTACTGCGTGCAGTACCGGGAATCGGACCTGGCCTTCGTGCAGCGCCTGCTGGCCGAAGAGGGGATTGCCGGTGCCTTCCAGAACGACGCCGAGGGCGCACTGACGCTTGTGCTGTTCTCCGACAGCAGCGCGCAGCCGGAAAATCCGCAGTCGGCCCGCGACGGCGGTATCCGCTTCCATCGCCATGACGGCACCGAGCAGGCTGATGCCCTGCAGGCACTGGGCGCGCGTCGGCAGCTGGGCAGCAACCGGCTGTCATTGGTCACCAGCGATTACAAGGGGCCGGTCGTCCGCCATGCGCAGCTGCCGTTGCAGGGCGCCGGCCACGGTTCGCGCGAAGTCTACGATCCGGCTGGTGCGCATGCGTTCGCCGACGCCGGTGATGGCCAGCGACGGGCCCGGCTGGCCGCCGAAGCCCATGAAGCCGGGTTGGGCGGATGGTGGGGGGCGGGTACTGTCCGCAGCCTGCAGGCGGGCCGGTTCATCCGTGTGCTGGCCACGGGTACCGGTTCGGCGCCGGTGATCCTGCCCACCGAGATACTCCATCATGGCTGCAACCCGCTACCGGTCGCGCAAGGGCGCGATCAGCCGCGTGCGGCGCCGCCGGCCCGCTGGCTTTCCGCCAGCGTCGCGCTGCCCGGTGCGCCGCTGGAAGCAAGCCCCGCGATGGGCTACGCCAACCGGTTCCGTGCCGTCGACCAGCAGCAGCGCTGGCGTCCGGTCCTGCTCGACGGCACCGGGCAGCGGCTCAACCCGCGCCCGATCGCGCCCGGTCACCAGAGCGCCACAGTGGTGTCCGGCGCAGGCCGCGACGACGCCGACCTGCATGCCGACAGCCAGGGCCGGATACGGGTCCGCCTGCATCTGCAGGGGGCCTCCGATGCGGCTGCCACCTGCTGGATGCGGGTGGCACAGCGCTATGCCGGGCCGGGTGTCGGGGCGCAGTTCCTGCCCCGCGTGGGCCAGGAAGTGCTGATCGGTTTCCTGGATGGTGACATCGACCGGCCGTTGGTGCTCGGTGCCCTCTACAACGGCCGTGGCGACGCCGGCATCGCCCCCACGCCTGCCGGGGCTGCCGCGGCGGACAGTGGCAGCGACATGTTCAAGCAGGCCGCCGACAACCGGCCGAGCGCGCAGGGCAACGCGGCCGGTGGCCACGCGCCGGCCTGGCACGCCATGGCCGCCGGCGACGACCAGCATCGGCACGCCGGTGCGTTGTGGGGCATCCAGTCGCGGGAATGGTCTGGCAGTGGCTACAACCGCCTGGTCTTCGACGATACCGATGCACAGCTGCGCCTGCAGCTGGCCAGCAGCCAGGCCCACAGCGAGCTGAACCTGGGGCACCTGCTGCACCAGGCCGACAACCATCGCGGTTCCCTGCGCGGTGAGGGCGTGGAACTGCGCAGCGATGCCTGGGGTGCGCTCCGCGCCGAACGTGGCGTCTGGTTGAGCGCACGCCCTCATACCGCGTTGTCGCCGGCCGGCGAAGCGGTGCCCGCAGGCGCGCTGCTGCAGCAGGCCACCACGCTGGCGGCCTCCAGTCACAACGTGGCCGCGGTCCACCGCACCGTCGGCCTGGCCAGCCATGCACCGTCGGACGACAGCGCCGGCCTGGCCGGCCTGCAGCGGATTGCCCGTGCCGTCGTGCCAGGGCAGAGCTATGACCTGGCACGCACAGGCGGCGATGAGCGTGCCACGGCCGGCAACATCCCGCACACCCGTGAACCCACGCTGGGGCTGCATGGCCATGCCGGGCTGGCGATGGTCACCGGTCAGGGCCTGCACTGGAGCAGCGCCTGCCAGGTGGTCCTGGCCAGTGGCCAGCACAGTGACGCCAGCGTGGCCGGCAACGCGCGCCTGCACGCGACGCAGGCGGTCGGCCTGCTGGCCGCCAGCGGTCGGGGGTTTGCCGGCGATGCGGCATTGACCGTGGTAGCGGGGCAGGCAGCGCTGGACGTCCGCGCCCAGTCCGCAGCGATCACCGTGCAGTCGCGGGCGGCATTGCGTGCCGCCAGCGCCCAGGCCGCTGTCGAGCTGGCCGCGCCGCGCACCCTGCACATCGCCACCGCCGGTGGTGCCAGCCTCACCCTGGAGGGCGGCAACCTGGTGGTGAACTGTCCCGGCACCATCACCGTGCATGCCGGACAGAAATCCTTCGTCGGGCCTGCGCAGCTCAGCTACGCGCTCCCGGACATGCCGACCAGCACCCTCAGCGAGCAGATTCCGAAGCTGGCCTTCCGCCTGCAGGACATTCCGGGACCACAGGGGCATCCGCTGGCAGGCCAGCCCTGGAAGATCGTGCGTACCCGCCAGGCGCTGGACGAGGACATGCGTGATGGCGCGCTGGTACCGGGCAACTGGGCCGAGACCCTTGCCGAAGGG
Organism: Stenotrophomonas sp. GSD10; assembly: GCF_056172695.1. Classification (NCBI taxonomy): domain Bacteria; kingdom Pseudomonadati; phylum Pseudomonadota; class Gammaproteobacteria; order Lysobacterales; family Lysobacteraceae; genus Stenotrophomonas; species Stenotrophomonas sp. GSD10. The sequence goes on from NZ_JAOCMC010000002.1 coordinate 1,141,881, forward strand.
CAGGCCGACGAGCAGGGCGACGTCAGCCTGGATGACACCCTGTGCGCGAAGATCTGGAACGATGCCGGCCGGTTCCCGGGGCGCCTGTTCCTGGTGCATGGGATCGACGCGATTCCCCTGCAGCGTCCGCGCCCCTACAGCAGTTCGCCGGGCGTGCGCGCCACCATGGACACGCTCGAAGCGATCAACTACGGCAAGACCCTGGCCGACCTTCCCGATGACGCGGCGCTGCATGCCTACCGGCAGCGCGCCGAGTACGAATTCCAGTCGCACATCGACGCCGACCCGGCCCAGCGCAAGGAGATCCAGTGATGGCAGACGGCACCAAGCTGGGCAGCGTCCCGCATAACGCATTGACCTGCCTGGACGGGCAGAAGGGCACCACCAGCGGCGACTATTACGCGCCACCGGACCGGCAGTTCGCGCCGGTGCGGAGCGGCAACAAGGTTGACGCCTACACCGACGGCCGCTCGGCGATGAAGGCGATGGCCGATGCCATCCGCGGCGCGCAGAAGTTCATCTTCATCGCCGACTGGCAGATGAACTTCGACACCGAGCTGGACAGCCGCGGTGGCGCCCACGCCAGCCGCCTGAGCGAACTGCTGTTCGATGCCATCAACCAGCGCGGCGTGGACGTGCGGGTGCTGCTCTACGACAGTGTCGAGGCGGCGGCCTACACCCACGAGAACGAAGCGCGCACGGCCCTGTACAAGATGCAGGATGCCAACACCCCGGGGCAGGTGCAGGTCGGCCTGCACAACCCGGCCACCGGCCGCACCGATGCCTTCAACATCGCCTTCTCGCACCACCAGAAGATCCTGGTGGTGGACGGGAAGATCGGTTTCGTCGGCGGCCTGGACATCGCCCACGGGCGCTGGGACGACGGCAACTTCGATGTGGTCTGCGACCCGAAGCTGCATGTGCTCAATGACCACTACAACAACTGCCTGAGCAAATTCCGGGGCATGACGAGTGCTGAGCAGGACCTGACCCTGGACAAGCCCGATACCAGCCCGGATGCGGTCGGCCGTGTCCGCCCCGGCTTTGCCCAGGCATACGTGCCGGGCCTGGCCATCGCGCTGGACCGGATGAAGGCGCAGTGGGATGCAGGCGCCGCACTGGCCGAACTGCAGGACTATGCGGACAAGCTGGGCGTTCCCGACGCACTGGAACGCGAAGGCATCCGCAAGCTCGCCGAAATGGTCATTCCGGGCATGGAAGAAGCCGTCAAGGTACAGCGTTCAGTCGCCAAGACCTTCCTGGCCATTCAAGGGTGGTTGACCGAGATCGAAAAGGAATACGCCGACGTCATCTCCGCCTCCAACCGGGCCGCCGACGAAGCGGTCAAGCTGAACGTCGGCGAGGCGGCTGCCGCCGCCGGGCGTGCGGTGGAAGGCTTCACCAAGATCCAGGCGAAGAAGTTCGGCGAGTGGGTCGATGAGCGCAAGGCCGCGATCAAGGACGTCATTCTGGGCCCGATCAAGACGGCCACCACCGTTGTGGGATACGTGCGCGATCCTGACTCGCTGGTCAAGGACGCCAAGACCAAATATGACGAGATCGAGGCCAAGTTCAACAAGGCCAAGCAGGCGTGGGAATCGCTGGTGAAGTGGATCAACGAGCCGGTGGATCGCATCCAGCGCCTGCTCGACAGTGGCCGCCAGCCGCGCATGCCGTGGCAGGATGTGCACGCGCGCCTGCAGGGCCCGGCGGTGTTCGATATCTGCCGCAACTTCATGCACCGCTGGAACGCCATGGTCTGGCAGAACCAGCGTGGCGACCGTGAAATCGGCACGGCGGTGCGCAAGGTCCTGAACCGTGGCATCCGCGGCGCCAACGACTGGATGGGCGCGGGCCTGCCGGAGCAGACCACGCTGGCACGTGGCATGGAACTGACGCCGTTGAGCGATCAATGGCTGCAGTCGATGGGCGGCATGCAGGCGTTGTTCGGTGACCTGGCCCGGCCGGGCACGGCCGGCGACGTCACCGTACAGATCGTGCGTTCCTCGGGCACGGCATTGCATGCGCTGGAAAAGAAGGGCTGCAAGGAACTCGGCCTGAACCTGGACGATGCCAGCTGCCTGCAGCCGTACTGGGAGCGCAACCAGCCGATGCACTCCATCCTTGATGCGATGGTCAACTGCATCGCCTCGGCGCGTGCTTTTGTCTACCTCGAGACCCAGTTCCTGATTTCCGAATGCGGTTGGTCCGACGCTGAGGCCGGCAGGACAGTGGAGACGGCGATCAAGGGCGGCGAACGGCGGCCCATGACCAAAGCCGAAAAGAAGAAGGCCGGCTACGTGGACAAGGGCGTGGCCATGAGTGGGCCCATCGGGAAAACCGGCGTCGTGCAGGACCTGGTGAAGCGCAAGCAGGGCGTGAAGTCAGCAGCCAGCAACCCGCTGGTGGCGGCCATCGCCGCGCGCATCCGTCGCGCCATCGTGGCCGGACAGGGCTTCCATGTGTACATCACCTTGCCCGTGCATCCGGAAGGCAGCCTGTTCGACGGTGCCGTGCTGAAGCAGCAGTACTGGGTGCAGCAGACCCTGTTGCGTGGCGACGACAGCCTGATCCGGCGCATCTGCCGTTCACTGATCGCGCGCGACAAGGACATCCGCGAGGCGAGCGTGGAAGAGGCCGATCTGCAGGCAGAGGTGAAGGCCGGGCGCTGGAAGGAATATCTGTCGGTAATGAACCTGAGAAGCTATGGGGTCCTTGCCGACGTCAACCATAAGAACCACTACGCACCGCATACGATCGGCGCGAATCAGGCCACCCCTTGTACGTGGTGACCGAGCAGTGTTACGTACACTCCAAGCTGCTGATCGTGGACGACGCCGTGGCCATCATTGGAAGTGCGAACTGCAACGACCGCAGCCTGCTGGGCACGGGCGATACCGAGATCGCCGCAGTGATCGTGGATGGTGCGGCCAAGTCGATGGACCTGGGCAATGGCTTGCAGGTGATAACCCGGAAGTTTGCGCGGGATCTTCGGATGAAGCTTTGGAAGAAGTTCCTGGGGCAGGCGCTTGAGACGAAGCCTGAGAAGGGGGAAGCAATTCGTCTTTTCTAATGCAACCGAAGACTACTACCCTTGGTTCAGCGAAAACGTTCCAACCCTGGAGGTCGACAAACCGGCAAGTGCCAGAACTTGGGCGGGAATCAGGGAGCTTGCGGACGCCAATTCGGAAGCTTATCAGCGTGTCTTCACGAATGTCCCTCGCGATTCGTTCCCGCGCTACGATTCCGTGTTTCATGGGTTCCCCGCAGCAGGTTTGAGTGACAAGGGGCACGTCAAGCGTATGTTGTATGCGCAGCCCCCTGACCTGCAGCCTGAATTCATGCAGGAGCCGAGCATTGTGACCAACTACGTGACCAGTGCTGTCGGTCGGCATGATGCAGAAGGGGCGACAAAGCTGCTGAGAGGTGATGATAAGCGCAAGGGAATTCAGGGCTTCTGGGTCACCATGCCGCTACTTTGGGGCAGCGGAATGGATGACCCGGCTGCCACGATGCCGAGCGAGATCATTGCAGTCGTGCCTGTTCAGGGGGATAGGTCAACTGAACTGGCTTACTCGAGTCGGCAGGTCCCCTGGAAACACGGAGAGCAGGTATGAGTGGGTATCAATTGTTGAGGGTATTCTTCGTCTTGGGTGGCCTGTGTGCTGTACAGGCTGCGCTTGCCGATTGTGGTTCGTCAAACGAGAAGAATGCACCGTTTCACGGCACTGAAGTGGTGCTCAAGTTCTCGCCGAGGGAAGTTGGCGAAGGGTCTGCAGTAGCCGCCAGTCTCGATCGTGCGAACACGGCTGCCCCCTATGTGCGAATTGACATGAACCCTCAAGTAAGTGAGTTGAACAATAAGCCGTTCGACTCGAGTGGTGGTTCGGTCTACTACTTGGAAAAAGGCGTTCAAGGACAACGGATATGTCGCGCCGAGCAATGGAAAAAGCGAGAGCACAAGTTGATTGGCGCACAGGTTCCTGAAAGCCTGCACCCTGCAGTCAGGCATGTGTATCCCTACTTCGAGGTCTACAAGACGCACGAGCTTGATTATGACGGGTCAGGCCAATTGACATCGATTCAACAGATTGACGCCGCAGGGCGCAAGGTCACAACGTTCTGTGCACTCTACGACGAAAAGGGTCGCATAGAAGTGGCAAATGAGAGTTCTGGGTTGATTGTCTCGGATAAGCCAGAGTTCCAGTGTTCGCAGCTCCGCGATATGCCATCCCGCGTTACCACTCGGTACTTCACTTATCGGCCGGATGGATTGCGCGCTTCCGATGTAGTCAAGCAGGCCACCCGTAAGCCAGGTGAGGATCCCTACCGCGAGGACGTCGGCCTTGGAACGGAGGCGACCGATGGTGCCTGGACTGTGGGGGCTTCGTCAATGTCGACGATGCTGAACTGAAACGGATCGTCGGCATTCGCTTCTATGGCAGCGAAAAGCGAGGGCTTGTAGGGGTGCAAAGCCCTTCCGCTACGCTGGTTCCGTCTGACGCCACTCCAGTTTTCGCAGAGCGCAGTCGGAGCGTGTCGCAGGAGGTGCGGTACACGTTCCCGGGTGAGCGTGTTCCTCCAGAGGTCGCCAAGGGGTACTTTGAAGGAGTCACAGGCTATACCCGTGTGCGTGAGTATCTGCACCGGTCGGATAGCAGGATTTTCGAAGTATTCGGACCGCAGGCAAAGCATCCGAGCGAACGCCAGTGGCGCAGGCTGGATCTGAATCGTCAGGAGAACTACGACGCAAATGGCAAGCTCACGCGAGTGATCCTGTCCGGTCCGGTATCCGATGACGACGGCTACACCGAGAACCTGCGCGCCTACGCCGACAAAGGCATCTTGAAGCTCACGCCGCTCACCAATGGCTACAGCTCTTACCGCGTGTATGACTACGACGCTGCCGGTAAAGAGACCCTGTCGTTCGTGTGCTGGCGCTATGAAGTCTCGACCAACAAGCCCTACGCCCATTTCCCCTGGTGGGAGCCTGATCCTCGGCCCAAGCGCAGTCGTGAAGCCGAGCTGCAATACGCCAGGACGCAGGTTGGTACTCGCTGTGGCACGCCGGACGGAAAGATGAGCGTGGAGGGCATGGGGCCGGTGAAGAAGCTGATGGAAACCAAATACGGCTTTGGTACCACGAAGCTCGGTTTGCCGGGCGAGTAACGAGTAAAGCGCTCTACGTACAAGGGTGCATGCCAGGAGGCAGTCATATGGAGTCGATGGGTGCGAGACCTCCGCAGAAGCGCGGGTGGTCAGTGGCGGGGCGGCGGGCAGGGGGCGTGATGCTGGCGTGTGTCGTGCTCAGCTCCTCGGCCTGGGCCTGTGGGGATAAGGTGGCAGACGATCCTTGGGTTTCCCCTTGGAAGATGGAGTACATCAGCGTTCTGACGTCCCCTCTGATCGATGACTATGCAACGGAGCTGAGAGAAGCATCGCCCATGGCTGATGGTCGGCTCTCGCTTCCGCAGATCAGGCTCAGTCGTTCGAATTCGGCCTCACGCACGCTTCCCTTCTCGCTGTTGGGTGGGAGCATTGTGTACGTCCAGTCGGAAGGCGGGGCCGGTGAGCGTGTCTGCCGCGAGGAGCTGTGGCGGAGCCGAGGATCTGATAGCTGGAATTCCGAAGCGGCCGGCCTGGTGTCCCGCGAGGTGCCTTTGTCCCCTCCTACCGACGTCGAGATTGATCCTTCAGCGAGAACGGCGGCTGCCGGACTTCTCCGGACGATATCCAAGGACTTCGTGCTCGCCGAAGCACGTGATTATCTCTACGACGACCAGGAACGCCTTGTCGAGATCCGCAAGCACGGGCGTGGATCGGATGGCATGTTGTTCAGCCAGACATTGAACTGCATGAAGTATGACAAGCACAGTCGACCGACATGGTCGGCGCAGCCAACCTCGGCCAGTCTGCGTCAAGGTGGAGAGGGATTGACCTGTGATCAGATGGATCAAGGCAACGCACTGGTGCAACAATATCTGCTCGATGATGATGGCCGGATGTATGCCTCCGTCAGATCAACGCCGCCGTCGCCATCGATGGGGCGGAATGTCATGGCATCGGTCAGGGGTACGTCCGGGTGGACCGGCGTTGCGGAGTACATAAGGCCGTCCGAGAGGAGCGTCTACGGATATGAGACCTATGCGATGGCCCGGATGGATCAGCAACTGGGGGTTTACGCGATCAACAGCATCGAAGGGGATCTGTTGCCGGCCGATGCGCAGCCTCTCTATCAGGATGCCGTTACCCGGCTGGGCGTGAAGGGTGCAGACCTGCGGTACGACTTCGTCAACGTCACCATTCCCGCCGAGGTGGGAATGAATGGGTTCTCGAAACTGTCGACCTATCCCCGGATCCGTACTCATCGCGTTGCGGAGAAGATGCGGGTTCACGAAGTGTTTGATGCAGATTCCCACGCACTGCGTCGGCGGGCCTGGGCCAGCGATTCCGGGCCGGTCTATCGCCAGGAGGATTACGATAAGGCTGGACGCCTGGTGCAGGTCATCAATGGCGGGGTGAATCCTGACGTACCGATGCCGGAAGACGCCATCGCTGCAGACGGATTCGATGCACGCGTGCTCCAAGGGTCGGGCAAAGGTTACAGGGTGTTTCACTTCGACCGGCGAGGACGTCCCGAGCGCGTGCTGGTGTGCGGGAAAATTGCAGCAGGCGCGGAAGCTGGCGATGAAATGCACTGCGGCAAAGGTGATCGTAGCGTTGTCGTCTACCAGAACAACGAGGTCAGTGGTTTCCTCAAGGATGCCTATGGATGGCGTGACCGGCCTCTGGCCGCAGGCTCTCCGCTCTGACGTCGCAGCTTTTCCACATCCGCTGTGGCTTCCCGCGCTGGTGGGATCGGCGCTCCAGCGGGATCCGATCTGGGCAATCAGGCCACCACAGCGGGCGCGCAGCGGGATGCTCAGCGTTTCGGTGATCACCCCGCTGCGTGATCCATCCTGCCGCCGGCGCACGTTCCATTGCCAGGCGAGCAATCCGGCCATCCCCTGCCGCTTTTCCACACCCGCTGTGGAATGATGCCGAATCAACCTGTGGATAGGTGGACCAGACCCTGACGGCACAAGGCCTGCCAGGGCGTGGTGAAAAACCGCCAGGGCGGATCGGCATCATCGCGGGTGCACGGGGCAGATGGCACCGTAGCGCCGTCGCTGGAGGGGATGGACATGGGCAACGGCATGCGTGGGTTCGGACTGGTGGGCCTGGCCCTGCTGGCAGGCTGTGGCCAGGCGCCACCGACTGCACTGGGAACGCTGGAATGGGACCGGGTCACCGTGCCGGCCCCGGCGGCTGAAGTGATTGCAGCGGTGGAGGTGCGCGAAGGCCAGCAGGTCAAGGCCGGTACCGTGCTGATGCAGCTGGACCCGGCCCGCGGTGACGCCCAGTTCGTTGCCGCACAGGCCGACACCGCGCGTGCACAGGCGCAGCTGGAAGAACTGAAGATCGGCCCGCGCCAGGAGCAGATCGCGCAGGCCCAGGCGCAGCTGACCGCACTGCGCGCGCAGGCCGCCGAGGCCAGTGCCTACTATCGGCGGGTGCAGCCGCTGGCACGCCAGCGCCTGATCGCCGCCGCCGAGCTGGACCGTGCGCGGGCGGCCGCCGGCAATGCCGAGGCCAGCGTCCGCGCCGCCGAGCAGGCCTGGCTGGAGCTGGTCCATGGCAGCCGCGCGCAGGACATCGCGCAGGGCCAGGCGGCGGCGGACGCGGCGCAGGCGCAGCAGGTGGTGCAGGGCGTCAACCTGCAGAAGCTGCAGCTGCGCGCACCCCGCGATGGCGTGGTCGACGCCTTGCCCTATCGGCAGGGCGACCAGGCCCCGGTGGGTGCCCCACTGGCAGTGATGCTGGTCGGCGAGCGTCCCTATGCACGCGTCTACCTGCCGCAGCCGCTACGTTTGCAGGTCAAGGTCGGGCAGGCCGCGCAGGTGCATCTGGAAGGGCAGGGCGCTGCGTTGAAGGGGCATGTGCGCTCGATCCGCAGCGAGCCTTCATTTACGCCGTACTACGCATTGACCGGCGACGACGTCGCGCGGCTGAGCTACCTGGCCGAGATCGAAGTGGACGAGGCGACCGACATGCAGAAACTGCCGGCCGGGTTGCCGGTGCGGGTGAGCTTCTGAACACCGGCGACGACATTGCCGTGCGTGCGCAGGGCCTGACCCGGCGCTTCGGCGATCTGCTGGCCGTGGACAATGTCGACCTGACCGTGCCTCGCGGCCAGGTCTACGGCTTCCTCGGCCCGAACGGCTCGGGCAAGTCGACCACCATCCGCATGCTGTGCGGCCTGCTGGAGCCGAGCGCGGGGCAGATCGAGGTGCTGGGCCTGTCGGTGCCGGAACAGGCCGAAGCGCTGCGCCGCCGCATCGGCTACATGACCCAGCGCTTTTCGCTGTACGAAGACCTGTCGGTGCGCGAGAACCTGGAGTTCCTCGCCGCCATCCAGGATCTGCCGCGCACGCAGGCCAGGAAGCGCGTCGATGCACTGTTGCAGCAGTATCGGCTGCAGGACCGGCAGCCGCAGTTGGCCGGCACGCTCAGCGGCGGGCAGAAGCAGCGTCTGGCCCTGGCCGGTGCGGTGGTGCATGGGCCCGAGCTGCTGTTCCTCGACGAACCGACCAGTGCGGTCGACCCGGAATCGCGCCGCGATTTCTGGGAGGCGTTGTTCGAACTGGCCGACGCCGGCACCACGGTGCTGGTCTCGACCCACTACATGGACGAGGCCGAGCGCTGCCACCGGCTGGCGATTCTGGATCGTGGCGCGCTGGTGGCCGATGGCACGCCGGCCGAACTGTGCGCGCGGCTGCAGGGGCGCACGCTGCAGGTCACCTCTTCGCAGCCACGCCAGGCCAGCCGCGCGCTGGCCGAACTGCCCGGGGTGCTGAGCGTGGCGCAGATCGGCACGCAGCTCCGCGTACTGTGCAGTGAAGACGTGGCCGACATGGCCACGTTGCAGCGCGCCTTGGCCGGTGCCGATCCGCAGGCGCGCATCGAGGCAGTGGCGCCGAATCTGGAAGACGTGTTCGTCGCCGCCACCCGCGGTCGTGGCCGGGAGCCGGCGGCATGAACCTGCGCCGGCTGTGGGCGATCATGCTCAAGGAGCTGCGGCAGCTGCGCCGTGACCGCATCACGCTGGCGATGATCGTCGGCATTCCGGTGATGCAGCTGCTGCTGTTCGGTTATGCGATCAATCTCAACCTGCGCCACCTTGATGCGGGTGTGGCCGACCAGGCCAACAGCGCAGCCTCGCGCGCGCTGGTGCAGGACATGGTCGCCACTGGTGTGATCACCCCGCGCAGCGAAGCCTACAGTCCGGACCAGCTGATGCAGGCGCTGCGCCGCGGCGAGATCAGTGTCGGCATCGTGGTACCGGCCGACTTCGAGCGTCGCCGTTTCGATGGGCGCGAAGCGGTACAGGTGCTGGTCGATGGCAGCGACACCGTGGTGCAGAGTGCGGCGATCCAGCTGGCGCAGGTACCGTTGGATACGCGCCCGACCAGCAACACACGGCCGCTGCGCGAAGGCAGCATCGCCAGCGGCCAGGTCAGCGTGACCAGTTTCTACAACCCGCAGCGGCGCTCGGCGGTGAATATCGTGCCGGGGCTGATCGGGGTGATCCTGACCATGACCCTGGTGATGTTCACAGCGGTGGCGGTGGTGCGCGAACGCGAGCGCGGCAACATGGAGCTGCTGATCGCCACGCCGGTATCGCGCAGCGAACTGATGGTGGGCAAGGTGCTGCCCTATGCGGCCATTGGCCTGCTGCAGACCACGCTGGTGCTGGTGCTGGGTACCTGGCTGTTCCAGGTGCCGATCCGCGGCAGCCTGCTGGATATCTACCTGGCCGCGGTGCTGCTGGTGCTGGCCAACCTCGCGCTGGGCCTGTTGATCTCCACGCGAGCGCGCTCGCAGTTCCAGGCGATGCAGATGACGTTGTTCCTGTTCCTGCCGTCGATCCTGCTGTCCGGCTTCATGTTCCCGTTCGCCGGCATGCCACGGCCGGTGCAGTGGCTGGCCGAGGTACTGCCGCTGACCCACTTCCTGCGCCTGGTGCGCGGCATCATGCTGCGCGGTGCTTCGCTGTGGGAGCTGTGGCACGACGCGCTGGCGCTGCTGGCCTTCATCGTGGTGATGATGACGCTGGCGATCCTGCGTTTCCGCAAACGCCTGGATTGAGGCATGCCGACCAACGGTCGGCATCTACCCAGGTAGGTGCCGACCGTTGGTCGGCACGCCTTATTCGGCCACCACCCGCGCGCGCAGCGAATTGGTCAGCGCTTCGGTAATCACCACATCCACGAACTGGCCGATCAGCCGTGCCGGCGCCGGGAAGTTCACCGACCGCATGTTCTCGGTCTTGCCGGTCAGTTCGTTCGGATTCTTGCGCGAAGGGCCTTCCACCAGCACCGTCTGCACGGTGCCGACCATCTTTTCAGAGATGCCGGCGGCGTGCGCATTGATGCGCTCCTGCAGGCGCGACAGGCGCGCGTGCTTCTCGGCATCGCTGATCGTGTCTTCCAGATCCGCAGCCGGCGTGCCCGGGCGGCGCGAATAGATGAAGGAGAAGCTGTGGTCGAAGCCGATGTCCTCGATCAGCTTCATGGTCTTCTCGAAATCGGCGTTGGTCTCGCCGGGGAAGCCGACGATGAAGTCCGAGCTGATCGAGATGTCCGGGCGCACCGCGCGCAGCTTGCGGATCTTCGACTTGAATTCCAGCGCGGTGTAGCCGCGCTTCATCGCCGACAGCACGCGATCGCTGCCGGCCTGTACCGGCAGGTGCAGGAAGTTGGCCAGCTGCGGCACGTCGCGGAACGCATCGATCAGCGAATCGCTGAACTCCAGCGGATGCGAGGTGGTGAAGCGGATGCGGCCGACGCCGTCGATCTCGGCGATGGTGCGGATCAGCAGGCCCAGGTCGGCGAACTCACCGTCGCCATACGGGCCGCGATAGGCATTGACGTTCTGGCCGAGCAGGTTGATCTCGCGCACGCCCTGCGCGGCCAGCTGGGCCACTTCCACCACCACGTCCTCGAACGGGCGGCTGACCTCGGTGCCGCGGGTGTAGGGCACCACGCAGAACGAGCAGTACTTGGAACAACCTTCCATGATCGACACGAACGCAGAGGCACCTTCGGCGCGCGGCTCCGGCAGGCGGTCGAACTTCTCGATCTCGGGGAAGCTGATGTCCACCTGAGGGCGCTTCTGCTCGCGACGGGCGCGGATCAGTTCCGGCAGGCGATGCAGGGTCTGCGGGCCGAACACCAGGTCGACGAACGGCGCGCGCTTGATGATCGCCTCGCCTTCCTGCGAGGCGACGCAGCCGCCGACGCCGATGATGACCTCGCGGCCCTTGTTCTTCAGGCCCTTCCACACGCCCAGCTGACTGAACACCTTCTCCTGCGCCTTCTCGCGGATGGAGCAGGTGTTGACCAGGATGACGTCGGCGTCGTCCGGGGTATCGGTCAGTTCCAGGCCATCACTGGCAGCGAGCACGTCGGCCATCTTGGCCGAGTCGTACTCGTTCATCTGGCAACCGTGGGTCTTGATGTACAGCTTGCCTTTCACCTGGTCGGGCTTGCGCGGACCAGTGGGCAGGGCAACGAGCGGGGTACCGCCCGGCGTGGCGGGCGGAAAGACGTCTGGCGTCCCGGTCATGGCGCTTAATCCATTCGGGTGGCGGGAAAGGCGGCAATTCTACCCGCATCCCGAGCCACCCGCCGCGCTGTGCGCTCGCGGGGCACGGCCCCGCGCTACCCGCATCCCGGCGGCGGCCCCGGTAGCGCCGGGCCGTGCCCGGCGGGCGTCCTTACGCCGCCGCCAGCTCCGCATCGATCTGCCGCGACCGGTCGAAGGCGGTCATCGCGCTCATCCGGGCGATGTAGTCGGCCGTTGCCGGCGCCGGCTGCACCAGGCCGAAGGCCGTGGTCCAGGCCAGCGCATTGCCCCACAGCACGTCGGCGGCACTCATCACCTCGCCCAGCAGGTACGGCCCCTGCGCCAGCTGGGCCTCGATCACCTGCAGCACGGTCTCGGCGTCGTTGTAGGGCGACATCGACTGCGGCGGCGGGTCGCGGCGCATCGCGCGGTCGATCATCGCCGGCTCGAAACAGGCGCCGTAGAAGGCCATCCACCGCAGGTAGGGGCCGCGCAGGGCATCACCGATCGGCGGCGCCAGCCCGGCTTCCGGGTACAGGTCGGCCAGATACAGGTAGATCGCCACCTGCTCGGTGACCAGCGCACCGTTGTGGACGATGGCCGGCACCTTGCCCATCGGGTTGATGGCCAGGTAGGCCGGGGCCAGGTTGGCGCCGGCCTTCAGGTCCAGCACCTGCATGCGGTAGTCGGCACCGAGTGCTTCGAGCAGGGCCACCGCGCCGCTCGAGCGCGAACGGGCGGCGTGGTACAGGGTGATCTGGCGTGAGGTCATGGCAGTGCTCCTTGCAGTGGGTGGTGAACTGGAGCCCATCCTGGGGCACTATTGCGGACGACTTCTGTCCTCGATCCTTCATGCGCCATACCGCTCATCGCCTGCTGCGCCTGATCGCCCTGTTGCAGGCCCGCCGCCAGTGGTCGGGGGCCGAACTGGCCGAACGCATGGGCGTGGACCGGCGCAGCATCCGCCGGGACATCGAGCGCCTGCGCGAACTCGGCTACCCGGTGCAGGCCTCGGCCGGGGTCGGCGGCGGCTATCAGCTCGGGGCCGGTGCGCCGGTGCTGCCGATGCTGCTGGACGAGGAGGAGGCCACCACGCTGGCCATTGCCCTGCGTGCGGCCTCGGCCACCGTCGCCGGCATCGATGACACTGCGCGCGGCCTGCTGTCCAAGCTCGACCCGCTGGTGCCGACCCGCCGTCGACAGCAGGCGGGCGAAGTGCATGCAGCCACCGCCACCCTGTCCGATCTGCCCGCCACCGATGCACGCCAGCTCGGCCGGCTGGCCCAGCACTGCCGGCAGGCCTCGCGGCTGGCCTTCGAGTACCGCAGCGCGCAGGACGCGGTGACCCAGCGCGAGGTCGAGGCCCAGCACCTGGTCAACTATGGCCGGCGCTGGTACCTGCTGGCCTGGGACCTGGGGCGCCAGGACTGGCGTACCCTGCGCGTGGACCGGATGGGCGCGGTGCGCGAGTGCACCGAGCCAGGCCTGCATCGGCGCACCCCGGCACCGCCGGACGTGATGGTGCGGCAGGCGGTCAGCCAGGCGCCGTTCGCGTTGCAGGCCATTGTGCGCCTGGCCGGCAGCCGCGCCGAGCTGGAAGGCCGCATCCCGCCGTGGTGTGGCGTACTGGAAGCAGATGGCCCCGACCACTGCCTGCTGCGCATGGGCGCCGAGAGCCGCGGCATGATGCTGGCGCAGATCCTCAGCCTGGACCGGCTGCCGGTGGCGCTGTGGACCACGCCACCGAGCCTGCGCGAGGAACTGGCGCAGCGTCTGGCCGGGCTGGGCCAGGTGCTGGCTGTGTCGCCGGTCACAGGCTGAGCCACATCGCTTGGCAAGCCCCGGCGAAGCTGGGACACTCGCCGCCATGAAGGGGATACTGGGGACAACGGCGATCATCATCGCTGCGCTGACCGCTGCGCCGGCCAGCGCCGGAACCCTGTTCAAGTGCCAGGGCGCCGATGGCGTCACCAGCTATGTCAGCAAGCGCGTGGCCGGGGCCCGTTGCAGCACGATCAGCTACAGCCGCGACACCCGCCCGGCGCCGCGTCCCATGCTGGCGGCGCCGAAGCCGGCGACGGCCACGGTGGCCAGCATCGAGCGCAACCCGGTCGCGGTCGCTGCCAGTGCCGCCGCGCCGGCCGTGGCCACACCGCCGCCCGCCGCCGCACCCGCGCCGGCAGCGTCTCGCGGCGGACGCATGGTCAGTGGCCAGGTCTATTCCTTCATGAAGGATGGCGTGCGCCACTACACCAGCGCACGCCCGACCCAGGTCGCCAACCTCGGCCCGGTGCGCACCATCCGCTACAGTTTCATGGAGCGCTGCTATGCCTGCGGGGTCAATCCGCGGGTCGACTTCGGCACGGTGCGTCTGAACACCACGGCCTTCCAGAGCGAGATCACCTCGGCCGCGCGCGAGTTCGGCGTGGACGAGGCGGTGGTGCGCGCGATCATCCATGCCGAGTCGGCCTACAACCCGACCGCGCTCAGCCGCGCCGGCGCGCAGGGCCTGATGCAGCTGATGCCGCCCACCGCCGCGCGGTTCGGCGTGAGCGATTCCTACGACGCCGGGCAGAACATCCGCGGCGGCGTGCAGTATCTTGCGTGGTTGTTGAAGCGCTTCAACGGCGATCTGACCCTGGCCGCAGCGGGCTACAACGCCGGCGAAGGCGCGGTCGACCGCCACGGTGGCGTGCCCCTTACAGCGAAACCCAGTACTACGTGCGCCGGGTAGGGCAGCTGGCCGAGCGTTACCGCACCGCCCTGAGTCACCAGTAGTGCCGGCCGCTGGCCGGCAACCCCTTGAACGGGTAGGTGCCGACTGTCAGTCGGCACGCGCTTCAAAATATTGTTGCACCGCGTTGTGTGGCGCGCGACGGTTCCGCTACACTCGCCCAAGATTCAATGCGGCTCTGGCCCCCACCGGATCCGCTGGCAGCCTTAAAGCTACCTAATCAATATCGGAGTGCCGGATGGCCAACGATGGGGTACACGATCCAGTCAACACCGGACGTCGGCGTTTTCTTTCTGCCACCACCGCCGTGGTGGGCGCCGTCGGCGTCGGATTCACCGCAGTTCCTTTCATCAAATCCTGGAACCCCAGTGCCCGCGCCAAGCTTGCCGGCGCACCGGTGGTGGCCGACATCAGCGCCCTGCAGGAAGGCCAACGCCTGATCGTGGAATGGCGCGGCCAGCCGATCTGGATCGTCAAACGGTCCAAGGCCATCCTTGATGCGCTGCACGGGCTGGATGGCCGCCTCAAGGACCCCGAGTCCGGCGAGAAGGACCAGCAGCCGGACTACGTGCTCAAGCAGAACCCCGAGCTGCGCTCGATCAAGCCAGACATCTCGGTGCTGGTCGGCCTGTGCACGCACCTGGGCTGCTCGCCGGAAATGGTCGCCGAGATCCGGCCCGAGCCCTATGACCCGCAGTGGAAGGGCGGCTACTTCTGCCCCTGCCACAAGTCGCGCTTCGACATGTCCGGCCGCGTCTTCAAGGACGTGCCGGCACCCATCAACCTGAAGGTGCCCGCGCACCACTACCAGGACGACAACACCATCATCATCGGTGTCGATCCGCAGGGGGCTGCCTGATGGCCAATATCCTCAGCCGTACCGCCAGCGGCGTGGCCGACTGGGTCAACGCCCGCGCGCCGGGCCTGATGCCGGTGTACCGCAAGCACGTCAGCGAGTACTACGCGCCGAAGAATTTCAACATCTGGTACTACTTCGGTTCGCTGGCGCTGCTGGTGCTGGTCAACCAGATCGTCACCGGCATCTTCCTGACGATGCATTACAAGACCAACGCCGCCGAGGCGTTCGGCTCCATCGAGTACATCATGCGTGATGTGGAGTGGGGCTGGCTGATCCGCTACATGCACTCCACCGGTGCCTCGCTGTTCTTCATCGTGGTCTACCTGCACATGTTCCGTGGCCTGCTCTACGGCAGCTACCAGAAGCCGCGCGAGCTGGTGTGGATCCTGGGCATGCTGATCTACCTGGTGCTGATGGCCGAAGCCTTCATGGGCTATGTGCTGCCCTGGGGCCAGATGTCGTTCTGGGGCGCCAAGGTGATCATCTCGCTGTTTGGCGCGATACCGGTGATCGGCAACGGCCTGACCGAATGGATCATGGGCGACTACCTGCCCAGTGACGCCACGCTCAACCGCTTCTTCGCGCTGCACGTCATCGCCCTGCCGCTGGTGCTGTTGCTGCTGGTGGTGCTGCACCTGGGCGCACTGCATGAAGTGGGCTCGAACAACCCCGATGGCGTGGAGATCAAGAAGGGCCCGAAGGGCAACCGCTGGTCGCCGAATGCGCCGGCCGACGGCATTCCGTTCCACCCGTACTACACGCTCAAGGATGGCGTTGGCGCCGGCTTCCTGCTGATCATCGCCGCCTTCATCATCTTCTTCGCACCGGGCTTTGGCGGCCTGTTCCTGGAGCACGACAACTTCACCGAGGCCAACCGCCTGGTGACCCCGGAGCACATCAAACCGGTCTGGTACTACACCCCGTACTACGCGATGTTGCGCGTGGTGCCGAACAAGCTCGGCGGCGTGCTGGTGATGTTCTCGGCCATCGCGATCCTGTTCCTGGTGCCGTGGCTGGACAAGGCGCGGGTGAAATCGGTGCGTTACCGCGGCTGGATCTCGAAGGTGATGCTGGGTGTGCTGGCGGTGTGCTTCGTGTGGCTGGGCGTGATCGGCTCGGGCCCGGGCACCGACGTGCACGAGACCTACATCGGGCGGGTGCTGACCTTCCTGTACTTCGCGTTCTTCATCACCATGCCGCTATGGACAAGGCTGGACAAGACCAAGCCGGTACCGGAGAGGGTGACCACGCATGACTGAGCGCTGGATGGTCCGGCTGGCCCTGGCGGCCACCCTGATGCTGGGCAGTTTCCTGGCCTCCGCCGCCGAAGGCGGCACCAAGCTGCTGCAGGCTGGCAACGACCTCGGTGACCGGGCGTCGCTGCAGCGCGGCGCGCAGCTGTACATGAACTACTGTTCCGGCTGCCATGCGCTGAAGTACCTGCGCTATTCACGGATGGCGGAGGATCTGGGCCTGACCGAGGAAGAGGTGATGAACAACCTCAACTTCACCGGCTCGGCGATCGGTGATCCGATCCCGGTGGCGATGCCCAAGGAAAACGCCGAGAAGTGGTTCGGCAAGATGCCGCCGGACCTCAGCCTGATCTCGCGTGTACGGGGCAGCGACTGGGTCTACACCTACCTCAAGTCGTTCTACCTGGACAGCAGCCGCCCGCTGGGCTGGAACAACGCCCTGTTCGCCAATGCGTCCATGCCCAACCCGCTGTGGGAGATGCAGGGCCTGCAGCACGCGGTGCATGGCAAGCCTGAGGCGCCGGGGATGGACCCGCCGGTGACCGGCCTGAAGATCGAAACGCCTGGTGCGGTCGATCCCGGCCAGTACGACCAGGCGGTGCGTGATATCACCAACTTCCTCGAATATGCCGGCGAGCCGGCCGCGCTCAAGCGCCAGCAGCTGGGCGTCTGGGTGATCCTGTTCCTGGCGCTGCTGACCTTCCTGCTGTATCTGCTGAAGAAGGAATACTGGAAGGACGTTCACTGATTCTGCCGCCGGCGATCACCCAAGCCTATTGGCTTTTGTGATGGCCGGTTGCACACTCGGGGAGGAGTCGACCGCTGGCACGGTGCTGGCGGCGCCGATGCGGCAGGCGGTCTCCTGTCGTAGGAGAGCCTTTGATGGCGGCGAGCGTACGCATGCGCAATACACTGACGCTGTTTTCCTCGAACGACGATGTACTGTGCCACCGCGTACGCCTGGTGCTGGCGGCCAAGGGGGTGTCTTTCGATTTCGTTCCGGTCGATCCGCAGAATCCGCCTGAAGACCTGATCGACCTCAATCCCTATCACTCGGTGCCGACCCTGGTCGAGCGGGAACTGGTGCTGTACGCCGCGTCGGTGGTCAGCGAGTACCTGGACGAGCGCTACCCGCATCCGCCGCTGATGCCGGTCGATCCGCTGTCGCGTGCGCGCATCCGCCTGGCGATGCTGCGCATCGAGCACGATTGGGTGCCACAGGTGCAGGCCATCCAGCTGGGCAACAAGACCCAGGCCGAGGCCGGGCGCAAGCGCCTGAAGGAGCTGCTGACCGCGTCGTTGCCGCTGTTCAAGGCCAGCAAGTTCTTCCTCAATCCGGAAATGAGCCTGGCCGACTGCGCGATGGCGCCGATCATCTGGCGCCTGCAGTCGCTGGATGTGCCGCTGCCGAAGGACGGCAAGGCGATCGAAGACTACGGCAACCGCATCTTCCGCCACCCCGGGTTCGTCCGCAGCCTGACCGACCAGGAAAAGAAGCTGCGCGACCTGCCGGTCTGATCCGGCGGAGGTCTACCCGTCTGCACGCCGACCGGTGTGCAGGCGATCCGCCCCGTCGGGGGCGCCGGGCGCGTACACTTCACGCATGACCGAAGACTTCTTCCACATGACCAGCCACCGCCCGTACCTGCTGCGGGCGCTGGTGGAATGGATCAACGACAACCAGCTGACCCCGCACATCCTGGTCGACGCCGGCGTTCCCGGCGTACAGGTGCCGCCTTCGGCGGTGAAGGATGGCCGGGTTGTGCTCAACATCGCCGAACGTGCCGTGGTGCGGCTGATGATCGACAACGAGATGGTGAGCTTCTCGGCGCGCTTCTCCGGTACCAGCTACCCGGTGCAGGTGCCGATCAGCGCCGTGCTGGCCGTCTACGCCCGCGAGACCGGGCAGGGCATGGCACTGCCGGATGATATTCCGGGCAACGAGACCGCGCCGACCAGCGACGAACTGCTGCATGACGACAGCACGCCGCCGGACGATACGCCACCGACCAGCCCGCCGCCGAAGGGGCGCCCGACCCTGCGCGTGGTCAAATAACGGCAGGTGCCGACCGTTGGTCGGCACATTGCCAGGCATCGGTGGGTGCCGACCGTTGGTCGGCACACCTTCAGCGCTTACACATCCTCGGCATCATCCACATCCGGCCGGATCTGGCTGATCCGCGCCGCGCCCGGCCCTGTGAATGAAATCAGCTGGTCGCCGCGCAACACCATGCGACCCACGTGGCGATCGATGCCGTCGTAGGAATACTCGAACTTGAAGGTGCGCTCGAAGCCGAGCCGGCCATCTTCGCCGCGCGACAGGCGCAGGCCGGTGGCGTGCACCGCCTGGTCCAGCCACTGCACATCGGCGGCGCGGCAGGCATTGCGGCCCAGTTCAACGGCGCGCTCGGCGGCCGAACGTGCCGCGTTCCACAAGAAGTAGATGATTCCGCCGGCAATCAGCAACAGCAGCAGGGTAGGCATGGCGTCAGCCGTCAGAGGTCGATCCCGCAAAGATGGCGGCGAACGCGCGCTGGATCAAGCGCGGTGACGCCTATGGATGGTCTAGCGATCGCAACGTGCGCCTTGGCCGGCGCGGCACGGGCAATGCCAACACGGGAGTGTCGCCAATGCCTCTCGAATTCCGAGGCGCTGACGGGCAGGGTCGGTGCTTTCCCGGGAATGGCAGCGCGACGCATGCAGGCACTGATGAAATGGGGGATGGGAATGCTGATGGCGGCGACAGGCTCGGCCGCGGCCGCGTCGAATCCGGCACAGGCCTGGCCTGCGTATCACCAGGCACAGGCACGACAGCCCTGGTCATATGAGGCGGTCGCCCGCACGCGCTTCGACGGTGGGCAGCGGCGGAGCTTCATGCTGGCCTCGCAGTCCTGGCCCGACCCGCAGCAGGGAACGGTCTGGCGTCATCGGGTCGAGCTGCTGCAGCCCGATGTGGCACAACCCGGTCCTGCACTGCTGGTCATCAACAATGGCGTGGCGCATGACGGCGGCGGCCGCCCGGCCGGTGCCGCCAATGATCTGCCCGACGGCGTGCTGGAAACGCTGGTGCGCACGCTGGGGATGGCCGTGGTGTCGATCGCCGACGTTCCGCCGCAGGCGATGGCGCTGCCGGGCGATCCTGCGCTGCGCACCGAGGACGATCTGGTCGCCGCCAGTTGGCGGCGCTACCTGGATGCGCCCGCAGAGCATGCGCATTGGCCGCTGCACTTGCCCATGGCGGCATCGGCGATCCGCGCCATGGATCTGGCCGACCGTGAACTGCCCGTGGCACAGCGCCCGTCCTACATCGTCACCGGTGCCTCCAAGCGCGCCTGGGCCAGCTGGTTGCTGCCACTGGTAGACGAGCGCGTCAGCCATCTGGCGCCGTTCGTGATCGACATGCACTGGCAGGCGTTGGCCCCGCATATCAGCCGCGTCTACGGCGGTCGCTGGCCGATCGCGCTGGGTCCATATGTGGAACATGGCATCACCGATGCCATCGGCAGCGAGGGCTTCGCCGATCTGATGGGTATCGTCGACCCGTACACTTATCTGCAGGGACCGCGCGCGTCCCGGCTGGCGTTGCCGAAACTCCTGGTCAATGCCAGCGGCGACGACTTCTTCCCGCCGGATGCGACGATTCACTACCTGTCTGCGCTACCCGGTCCGACCACGCTGCGGGTGGCGCCCAACAGCGACCACGGCGGAATCCGTCGGCATACCTTGGAGATGCTGGTTCCGGCCCTCAGGCGCTGGCGTTCCGGTCTTCCGCTACCGCAGGTGCATTCGCACTGGGAGGCCGCAACTGGCCGGATGCGCGTGCAGTCAGGAAAGGAGCGGCCGGTGAGTGCCGTGCTGTGGCAGGCTCACAACCCGGATGCGCGGGACTTCCGCCACGCCTGCGGCATTGCCTATGCCCCGACGGCGTTGGCAGTGGCCACCGATGGGCAGATGGATGTTGCGCTTGAGACACCCCTCGGGGCTGGACGGCCAGTTTCGTCGAGCTGCATTACCCGGACGGGATGATCGTCACCACCCCGGTGCAGGTGTTGCCGCAGGAGCGCTTCCCTGACCAGCCGCCGGTACAGGGGGCCGGGCGGTGCCGGTTGGTGCCTGCGCCGGCGGCAGCGGCGGTGGCGAACCTGCCGACGCAGCAGGAGTGATGGGGGCCGGTGGGGCCATCTGCAGCGGCGCCGTTGCGGTCAGCTGCAGCAGCGCCGCCCAGTCCTGGCGATTGAAGCTGCACTCGTCTTCGCGGCCCGGCGTGCAGCTGGGGTCGACGCCGGTGCTGTTGCGTTCGCGCGCAGGCGGCAGCTTGATCAATCCGGTGCGATCCAGTGGCAGCAGCCGCATCGCCACCGTGTTCATCACGTTGCCGCCCACCAGGTACAGGGTCTGGTCGCCGCCGAGGTTGGCGGCCACTACCACTTCGCAATGCGATTTCCAGTGGCCCACCGAACCATTGCCGAGCGCCTGCACCAGTCCGCTGTAGCTGAGCGTACTGCTGCGGTCGCGCAGGAAGCACAGCAGATCGCCAGGCGCGGGTTTGGCCGTGGCCGGGTCGACCAGCCGGTACGGCACGCCCGAGGGGCCACCCTGGTACGCGGCACGGATGTAGTCGATGTGGCGCGGCGACGTGTTGAAGCCGGGAACGCCGGCCTGCACCATCACCCAGGAAATGAACGCGGCCGACCACGGGTTGTCGATCAGGAAGGCGCGGCAGTCGCTGTCGGTGTAGCGCGTGCCCAGCGGGGCCAGGCAGCTGCTGGCGCCCGCGATGCTGCCCATCGCGTTGAGCGTGCCGCTGTTGCGCCAGTAGCCGGCCACGCGCTGCCAGGCGATCAGCCCGTTGTCGGCCAGGTGATCGCTTTCGCCTTCGGTGACGCTGAGGCTGGCAGCGCGGCCATCGCGATCGATGAAGGGGCGGAACCACAACCGGTGCTCGTTGCAGGCGGTATTGCGGATGGCCACCGCCAAGGGGCTCAGGCCGAAGCGCGGCGGCACGTCGCAGGCTTCTGCGGCGGCAGCGGACAGCGGCGTGGCGGCCAGCAGCAGGCAGGCAGGCAAGAGCATCCGGCGCATGCGCGGCTCCTGTGGGGGGATGACCGCAGCGTCGCAGAGGCAGGCGTGGCCGAGCCGTGAAGGCGAACGGGTCCTGTAGAGCCGAGCCCATGCTCGGCTCATCGCGCGAAGCACGTGCAGGGCTCGCTGCAGACCGAGAGGCAGCCGAGCGTGGGCTCGGCTCTACAAGGCCCGCAGGCCTCAACCCGGCGGCGGGCCCAGCTTCAACGACAGATCGATGGCCTGCACATGCTTGGTCAGTCCACCAATGGAAATGCAGTCCACGCCATCCTCGGCAATCGAACGCAGCCCGCCCAGGCCCACGCTGCCGGACACCTCCAGCGGGATGCGGCCGGCGGTGATGCGTACCGCCTCGCGGCGCAGATCCGGGCTGAAGTCATCCAGCAGGATGCGCTCGCAGCCGGCTTCCAGCGCCTGCCGCAGCTGCGCCAGATCTTCCACTTCGACCACCAGTGGCAATGCCGGCCATTGGCGGCGCGCGGCAGCCACCGCCGCAGCCAGCGAACCGGCGGCGCGGATGTGGTTCTCCTTCAGCATCACCGTGTCGTACAGGCCGAAGCGGTGGTTCTCGCCGCCGCCGCACCGCACCGCGTACTTCTGCGCCAGGCGCAGGCCGGGCAGGGTCTTGCGGGTGTCGAGGATGCGCGTGCCGGTGCCGGCCACCGCGGCCACGTAGCGGGCGGTGGTGGTGGCGGTGCCGGACAGGGTCTGCAGGAAGTTCAGCGAGGTGCGCTCGGCGCTGACCAGGCTGCGGCTGCGCCCGTGCAGCAGGGCCAGCACGGTGCCGGCGGTGACCGTGTCGCCCTCGGCAATGCGCCACTCGATGCGCACCTCCGGGTCGAGCGCGCGGTGGGTGGCGTCAAACCAGGGGCGACCGGCGATCACCGCGTCCTGCTTGCACAGCAGATAGGCGCTGTCGGCCTGGTCGGGCAGCAGGGCGGCGGTGACGTCGCCACTGCCCAGATCCTCGGCCAGCGCGCGCGCGACATCGGCGGCGACCACGGCCGCATCCGGCGTCGGCAGGGTGCTCATGCGGCCGGGAAGTCGGCGATCTGCGCGGTCGGGATGGCTTCCTCGGCCAGCAGCACCGGGATGCCGTCGTCGACGCGGAACACCTGCTTGCGGTCGCGGGTGACCAGCGCCTCGCGCAGCGGCTGCGCCAGCGGGTTGCCATCGGCCTTGTTCACCGCGCCGGTGGAAATGGCCTTGTTGAGGGCGTCCAGGCCCTTGCCATCCAGCAGGGACAGGGGCTGGCGGGTGTCCGGCGACACCAGCAGGTCGAGCAGCTTGCGATCCATGGTTCTTCGTCTTGCGTGGAAGACGGCTAGAATACGTCTTTAAGGCAGGTGACGGCCAATGACCCCCAACCCGATCGCGCCGCTTGTCGGCATCGTCATGGGTTCCCGTTCCGACTGGGAAACCATGCAGCACGCCGCCCAGAAGCTTGAAGCCCTGGGTGTTCCGTTCGAAGTGAAGGTGGTGTCCGCGCATCGGACGCCGGATGTGTTGTTCAGTTACGCCGAGCAGGCGGGCCCGCGCGGCCTGCGCGCGATCATCGCCGGTGCCGGCGGGGCCGCGCACCTGCCGGGCATGATCGCGGCCAAGACCGCGGTGCCGGTGCTGGGCGTGCCGGTGCAGTCCAAGGCCCTCAACGGCATGGACTCGCTGCTGTCGATCGTGCAGATGCCGGCCGGCATCCCGGTGGCCACCTTCGCCATCGGCAATGCCGGCGCGTCCAACGCCGCGTTGTTCGCTGCGGCGATGCTGGCCAGCGACCAGCCGGCGATCGGCCAGGCCCTGGACGCCTTCCGTGCGCGCCAGACCGAAGACGTGATGGCTCACGACGACCCGCGCCAATGAGTCTGACCGTCGGCATCCTGGGCGGCGGCCAGCTCGCCCGCATGATGGTACTGGCCGGTGCGCCGCTTGGGCTGCGGTTTGAGCTGTACGACCCGGCCGCTGACGCCTGCAGCGGGCCGCTGGCCCCGCTCACCGTCGCCGCCTTCGACGACCGCCAGGCGCTGGCGGATTTCGCCGCCAAGGTGGATGTGGTCACCTTCGATTTCGAGAACGTGCCGGCCGACAGTGCGCAGTGGCTGGCCGAACAGGTGCCGGTCTACCCGCCGCCGTCGGCGCTGGCCGTGGCCCAGGACCGGTTGAGCGAGAAGACCCTGTTCCAGCAGCTGGGCATCCCGCTGCCGGCCTTCGCCGATATCCGCAGCCGTGACGAACTGGCCGCCAAGGTGGCCGAGTTCGGCCTGCCGTGCATCCTCAAGACCCGCCGCCTGGGCTATGACGGCAAGGGCCAGTTCCGCCTGCGCAGCACGGCCGACATCGACGCCGCATGGGAAGCCCTCGGTGCCCAGGTCGAGCGCACCGGACTGATCCTGGAAGGCTTTGTCGCCTTCCAGCGCGAAGTCAGCGTGGTCGCCGTGCGTGGCCGTGATGGCAGCTTCCAGGCCTGGCCGGTGACCGGCAACTGGCATGTCGACGGCGTGCTGTCGGCCAGCGTGGCGCCGGCGGTGCTGTCCGCCGCCGAGCACGACGCCGCGGTCGGCTATGCGCGACGCGTCGCCGAGCATCTGCAGTATGTCGGCGTGTTCGCGCTGGAGCTGTTCTGCCGTGATGGCGAACTGTTGGCCAACGAGATGGCGCCGCGCGTGCACAACTCCGGCCACTGGACCATCGAAGGCAGCGAGACCTCGCAGTTCGAGAACCATCTGCGCGCCGTGCTGGGCCTGCCGCTGGGCAGCACCCGCATGCTCGGCCACGCCTGCATGCTGAACTGGCTGGGGGCGATGCCCGATCCGCTGCCGGTGCTGGGCCAGGCCAGTGGTCATTGGCATGACTACGGCAAGCAGCCGCGCGAAGGGCGCAAGGTCGGCCATGCCACGCTGCGCGACGACGATGCCGCTGCACTGGCCGACGCGCTGGAGCAGGTCGGCCTGGAGCTGGGCCGGCAGGCGCAGGTGGCACCGGCGGTGCACGTGCTGCGCCACCGCTGAGCCCGGTAGTGCCGGCCGCTGGCCGGCATTGCAACGCTGTGACGCGCCGGTGCAGGCATCGGCGCAACACTGCCGGTGATAGCGTGGAGCTCCTTTCACAGGAGTCACGACCATGCTCGACTGGAATGCCTACCGCAAGGAACTGAAGGGCCGCATCGGCGAGATCGGCAAGCTCTCGCCGGATACGGTGAAGGGCTATGCCACGCTGTCCAACGCGGGCGCCCAGACCAATCACCTTGATGCCAAGACCCGTGAACTGATCGCGCTGGCGGTGGCGGTGACCACCCGCTGCGATGGCTGCATCACCGTGCACGTGGACGCGGCGTTGAAGCAGGGCGCCAGCCGCGAGGAGATCGCAGAAGCGTTGGGTGTGGCGGTATCGCTCAATGCCGGTGCGGCGCTGGTGTATTCGGCGAGGGTGATGGACGCCGTGGCGGCGCACGAGAGCGTGTGAGGCCTGATCTGTAGAGCCGAGCCCATGCTCGGCTGGCCGGCCAGCAGTCGAGCATGGGCTCGGCTCTACAGGGCCTCAGCGCAGCTGGCTCTCGACGAATTCCCAGTTGACCAGTAGCCAGAACGCGTCCAGATAACGTGCGCGGTCGTTCTGGTAATCGGTGTAGTAGGCGTGTTCCCACAGATTGCAGCCCAGCAGTGGCGTGCTTTCGCCGGTCAGCGGGGTGCCTGCATTGCGGGTCGCCTGGATGCCCAGCTGCCCGCCCGGGTGCTGCACCAGCCATACCCAGCCGGAGCCGAACAGGCCCAGTGCAGTGCGGTTGAACTCTTCGCGCAGGCGCTGCAGGTCGCCGAACTGGCGCTTGATCAGCTCGCCGAGGCGGCCCTGCGGTTCGCCGCCGCCCCGCGGGCGCAGGCATTGCCAGTAGAAGCCATGGTTCCAGGCCTGCGCCGCTGCGTCGAACAGCGCGCCCTGGCTGTGGCGGACGATGTCTTCCAGTGGCGCCTCTTCCCACTCCGTGCCGAGGATGCCGGCATTGACCGCATCGACTTGGGCGCGGTGATGCCGGCCATGGTGCAGCTCCACGGTCTGGGCGGACAGGTGCGGCTGCAGGGAGCCGGAGAGGTAGGGCAGGGCGGGCAATTCGACGGGCATGGACAGGTTCGTGGCCAGGGGCGGCGGCAGCTGGTTCCATCGGCTTACAATGGCGGCTACCGTGGGCAGTCTAGCCGACCATCACGGTCGGTTTGTCCGGCGAAGCAAGGAGTGAGGTTGTGGCGGTAATGCAGCAAATCCAGGCCGAGGTCGATCGTTACCCGCTCGTGTTGTTCATGAAGGGGTCTCCGCAGTATCCGATGTGCGGCTTTTCCAGCCGCGCGGTGCAGGCGTTGATGGCTGCCGGCGCCGTGACCCTGCGCACCGTCAACGTGCTCGAAGAGCCGGAGATCCGTGCCAACCTGCCGCGCTTCTCCAATCTTCCGACCTTCCCGCAGCTGTTCATCAATGGCGAGCTGATCGGCGGCTGCGACATCGTCATGGAGCTGTTTGAATCCGGCGAGCTCAAGCGCATCGTCGAAGAGGCGACCCAGGGATGAGTGCCAGGCCATCGACGTCACCGACGGAGGGGGCGCTCGATGGCCGTCCGTTGCAGGACCGCGTGGTACTGGTAGCCGGCGCCGGCGGCGGCCTGGGCAGCGCTGCGGCGGTCGCCGCCGCTGCAGCCGGCGCGACCGTGGTGCTGCTGGGGCGCAAGCCGCGCCGGCTTGACCGGGTCTATGCCCAGGTCCAGGCGGTTGGCCCGGAACCCCTGCTGTATCCGCTGGACCTGGAGGGGCCGGACCCGATGACTATGCCGAACTGGCCCAGGCCCTGCAGCGTGAGCTGGGGCGGCTGGATGGCGTGCTGGTCTGCGCTGCCCATTTCCCTGGCCTGACCCCATTCGAGCTGGCCGACCCGGCCAGCTTCGCCCGCGCGGTCCATGTCACCCTGACCGCCCCGGCCTGGCTGGCGCAGGCCTGCCTGCCCCTGCTGCGGCAGCGCGAGGATGCGGCCCTGGTATTCGCGGTGGATGCGCCCGAACGGGTCGGACAGGCCTACTGGGGCGGCTACGGCGTGGCCCAGCACGGCCTGCGCGGGCTGATCGGCAGCCTGCATGACGAACTCGGGCGCAGCCCGGTGCGGGTCAGTGGCCTCTATCCCGGCCCCCTGCGCACGGCCCTGCGGGCCCGCGCCTACTCGGTCGACCAGGATCCGGCTGCGCAAGGCCCGGAGGCCGCCGCAGCGGCGGCTGTGACCCTGCTGTCCAGCGCCGGTGGCGCCTGGCGGGGGCAGATCCTCGATGCCAGCGGTGACTCGGCCGCCGTGTGAAGGTGGCCGTAAGGCGGAATGAAGATCCCGTCACGATTGCGTTGCGATCCGGTGCCGTTTGTCGCACAACCGTCACATTGAAGGCGTAGCGTGTTAATCTAGTGTTAACCGTTATGGCTGCCTTCAGCCAAGCGGTAGGGAACCCCAGATAACTCTCCGACCAGCCACCCGCAGGGCTGATTGGATGCGCTTTTTTCCGCCATCGCCAACTCGCATCGAGGCTACCGAAAAATGACCCACCCACTCCGGATGTCCAAGCTTACCCTTGGTCTCGTGGCTGCACTTGCTGCCGCTCCCGCCTTCGCCCAGAGCACCTCTGCCGGTGTCGGCGGCCAGGTCGTGACCCGCGGCGGCCAGCCCGTCGCTGGCGCTGAAGTCACCATCACCCACACCGAGTCGGGCACGGTTTCGCGTGCGACCACCGATGCGGCCGGTCGATACAACGCGCGCGGCCTGCGCGTGGGTGGTCCGTACAGCATCACCATCACCAAGCCGGGTGAAGGCACCAAGACCGAAGATGGCGTCTACCTGGGCGTGAACCAGACCGGCACCATCAACGCGACGCTGACCGGCGATCTGACCGGCGCGACCAACCTGGACACCGTGCAGGTCACCGCTGTCGGCGGCGGCTCGGAAGTGTTCAGCGCCACCAAGATGGGCTCGGGCACCAACATCAGCCAGCAGCAGATCGAAGTTGCGCCGTCCATCGGCGGCAACATCCAGGATCTGATGCGCCTGGATCCGCGCGTGACCTTCATCGATCGCGCCTCGGGCTCGATCTCGGCCGGCGGCCAGAACCCGCGCTTCAACTCGATCAACATCGACGGCGTCTCGGCCAGCGACACCTTCGGCCTGGAAGGCAACAACATGCCGACCCGCCGCCAGCCGGTGGCGATGGAAGCCATCGAAGCGCTGGACATCAACCTGTCCAACTACGACGTCAGCATCGCTGCTGCCGCCGGCGCCACCGTCAACGCGGTGACCAAGTCGGGTACCAATGAATTCCACGGTTCGGTGTACGGCACCTACCGTGATGGCGACTGGTTCGGTGACAACCCGGAAGGCCAGCCGTTCAAGGGCTTCACCAAGGAAAAGACCTACGGCATGACCCTGGGTGGTCCGCTGGTCAAGGACAAGCTGTTCTTCTTCGCCAACTACGAGAAGTTCGAGCAGGCCGCTCCGGGCGCCGACATTTCCGGCACCGCGCTGGGCAAGGCCAATGCCAACTTCAACGCCGCTGATGTGCGCGCGCGCAGCAGATTGCCCGGGACGTCTACGGCTTCGAGGCCGGCGGCACCGAGAGCAACGGCGACACCACCATGGAAGAGTACGCGCTGAAGCTGGACTGGAACATCAGCGACAACCACCGTGCCAACATCCGCTACAGCAAGATCGATCAGAGCAAGCTGCGCATCAACGGCATGAACTCGACCTCGGCCGCGTCGCTGAGCTCGTACTGGTACCAGCAGGGCAAGACCAACGAGAGCTACGTCGCGCAGCTGTTCAGCGACTGGACCGACACCTTCTCGACCGAGCTGAAGGCCTCGTACCGCGAGTTCTCTTCGATCCGTGACGTGCCGACGAATGCCCCGAGCATCCGTATCTACTTCCCGCGCAATGCCACCACCCCGCAGGGTGACTCGCTGTACCTGGGTACGGAAGCCAACTCGCAGGACAACATCCTGAAGACCAAGGCGTGGAACTACTACGCCGCAGCGACCTGGACCCTGGGCGACCACGACCTGAAGTTCGGTGCCTCCTACGACACCAACGACATCTACAACTACTTCGGCGCCAACTCGTGGGGCACCTACACCTTCTACGGCCTGGACAACTTCCAGAACGGTGTCTGGCAGACCTACCTGTACAACAAGGAAAACCAGCCGGGTTCGATCGCTGCTGACTACAAGTTCAGCAACCTGGCGCTGTTCGTGCAGGACACCTGGTATGTCAACAGCAACCTGACCCTGACCATGGGCGTGCGCGCTGACCGTCCGGACACCAGCCCGTCGCCGGCCTTCAACCAGAAGGCGCTGAACGCCTTCGGCTATGACAACAGCAAGGTGTTCGGTGGCAGCTTCCTGATCCAGCCGCGCCTGGGCTTCAACTACACCTTCGACACCGAGCGTCCGACCCAGCTGCGCGGCGGCGTGGGCCTGTTCCAGGGTGACGCTCCGCAGGTGTGGCTGAGCAACAGCTACTCCACCACCGGCTTCAACTACACCACCTACAACCTCACCCGTTACAACGGGCAGCAGTTCAACGCGGACAAGGACAACCAGCCGGTTCCGTCCACCCCGGGCCTGGCGCGCCAGAACGTCAGCTTCGTCGGCAAGGACTTCAAGCTGCCGTCGATCTACAAGGCCAACATCGCGCTGGATCACGAACTGCCGTGGTACGGCATCGTGGCGTCGGCTGAACTGCTGGTCACCAAGGTCAAGGACGGTCTGTACTACCAGCACCTGAACCTGGGCCAGGGTCGCCAGGTCGGTGCCGACGGTCGCGTCAACTACTACAACCCGGCTGCCGACGGCCGCCTGTGGGCCACCGGTGACGTGCGCAACCGCGCCAACGGTGACTTCGACGCGGTCTACCTGATCAACAACACCGACAAGGGTCGCACCTCGCAGGCCACCTTCTCGCTGGCCAAGCCGTGGAGCAATGACAGCGACTGGTCCTGGAACATCGGCTACACCTATACCGATGCCAAGGAAGTGGGTTCGCTGACCAGCTCCACCGCCGGTTCCGGCTGGGGCTACCAGTACGCCTTCGACGCCAACGCCGATCAGCTGACCACCTCGCGTTACCAGATCCGTGACCGCCTGTCGGGCTCGCTGAACTGGAAGCACAAGTTCTTCGGCGACTACGAAACCAAGGTGGGCCTGGTGTATGAAGGCCGCAGCGGTCGTCCGTTCAGCTACATCTACGCCAACGACGCCAATGGCGACGGCCGTTCGGGCAATGACCTGTTCTACGTGCCGCAGCGCGGTGAAGTGCTGTTCGGCGCGCTGAACGCCAGCGGCCAGTTCGTTGCCGATGCCGACATGGAGAAGAAGTTCTTCGCCTGGCTGGCGCAGAACCCGCAGCTGGAGAAGTACGCTGGCAGCGTGGCACCGGCCAACGGTTTCCGTACCGGCTGGATCAACACCTTCGACGTGCGCATCAGCCAGCAGCTGCCGGGCTTCATGAAGGGTCACAAGTCGGAGATCTGGGTCGACATCCAGAACGTCGGCAACATGCTGAACAAGAAGTGGGGCAACATCTACGACTACGGCTTCTACGCCAACAGCCGTGTTGCGACCCTGCAGGGCCTGTACCAGGGCAAGTACGTGTACAACTTCACCGGCGCGGACACCCCGAGCGTGGCCAACCAGGATGCCGACGGCTTCGACGCCGGTGTCTCGCAGTGGTCGCTGCAGCTGGGCTTCCGCTACCAGTTCTGATGCACTGACGTAGTCACGCTGTAGACGGAAACGGCCGGGGAAACCCGGCCGTTTTCCTTGCGCCGAAAATCCTTGCAGGCCGGTTGGCAACGGCGTAGCATCCAGAAATGTGCGCGGCGCCAACGCCGCAGAGCGGTCCCGAAACGGTGAGCGCGGTCGGCACACATCCAACGGTCGGGCTTCCCGGCCGTTTTGCTTTTAAGGGGGCGGCAGTACAGTCGGAAACCTTGAAGGAAGCGAAAAATTGGACATGACCACGAACGAAAAGGCGGCCCGTGCGCTGCCGGTGCAGGATGCGCGGATCTACCCGCGCGGCGGGCTGGACGTACTCTCGCGCGCTGAAGTCGCACGGCTGCGCGATGCCTCCGCCGGCGGCATGCACGAGCTGCTACGCCGCTGCGCGCTGGCAGTGCTGACCAGCGGCAGTGCCTCGGACGATCCGCGCGCGGCGCGCGATCTCTATCCGGATTTCGACATCCAGGTGGCGCAGCAGGATCGCGGCGTGCGCATCGATCTTTCCAACGCACCGGCGATGGCCTTCGTCGATGGCGAGATCATCCGCGGCGTGGCCGAACTGCTGTTCGCCGTGGTGCGCGACCTGGCCTACATGGCCATCGAAATGGGCCCGGCCTATGCGGCCGAGCTGGAATCGTCCGAGGGCATCACCAACGCGGTGTTCGGCCTGCTGCGCAACGCGCGCATCCTCAACCCGGGCGACCCGAACCTGGTGGTGTGCTGGGGCGGCCATTCGATCTCGCGCGACGAGTACCTGTACACCAAGCAGGTCGGCTACGAGCTGGGCCTGCGCGGTCTGGACATCTGCACCGGCTGCGGCCCGGGCGCCATGAAGGGCCCGATGAAGGGCGCCACCATCGCCCATGCCAAGCAGCGCAAAACGGTCACCCGCTATATCGGCCTGACCGAGCCGGGCATCATCGCCGCCGAGTCGCCGAACCCGATCGTCAACCACCTGGTGATCATGCCGGACATCGAGAAGCGGCTGGAGGCCTTCGTCCGCATCGGCCACGGCATCATCGTGTTCGCCGGTGGCGTCGGCACGGCCGAGGAGATCCTGTACCTGCTGGGCATCCTGCTGCGCGAGGAGAACAAGGATCTGCCGTTCCCGCTGATCCTGACCGGCCCGACCGTGGCCGCGCCGTACTTCGAGCAGATCGATCGTTTCATCCGCCTGACCCTGGGCGATGCGGCCGCCGAACGCTACGAGATCATCATCGGCGATCCGGTCGCGGTGGCCAAGAAGATGGCCAGCGGCATCAAGCGCGTGCGCGAGCACCGCCTGGCGCAGAAGGATTCGTTCTTCTTCAACTGGTCCATCGAGATTCCGTGGGAGTACCAGCAGCCGTTCGTGCCTACCCATGAAGCGATGGCCGCGCTGGACCTGCACCACGGCCGTGCACCGCACGCGCTGGCGGCCGATCTGCGCCGGGCGTTCTCGGGCATCGTGGCCGGCAACGTGAAGGAAGACGGCATGCGCCGCATCGAGCAGTTCGGCCCGTTCCAGATCCATGGCGACACGGACATGATGCAGGCGCTGGATGCGCTGCTGCGCGCTTTCGTCGAGCAGCGCCGGATGAAGATCTCCGGCGAGTATCAGCCCTGCTACCAGGTGCTGGCCTGACACGCCCGGGGTCGGATCCCGCCGGGCTCCGACCCCATTGCAGTCGGCCTGCAGGGCAGGGGCTGTCAACCCTTTGACGCCTGTCGCCCCGGATTGACCGTTCGTCCTGCCGCCGCTTGCCGGGGGCAGGGGGATGGCCCATCGTGGCCATCAACACGCTGGGGAGCGTCCAATGTCTTTGCGCCGGGAAAACGGCTTCACGCTGGTTGAGCTGATGGTGACGGTCATGGTTCTGGCCGTGCTCGCCACGATCGCCTTTCCCAGTTTCCAGAGCACGATCCGCTCCAACCGCATCGCGACCACCAGCAACGAGCTGATTGCCTCGCTGTCGCTGGCCCGCAGCGAGGCGGTGCGCAACCGCCGCGGCGCCGGTGTCTGCGCCTCCACTGCCGGCAGCGCCTGCGACGGCAAGAGCTGGGCCGAGGGCTGGCTGGTCTGGGAAGACCGCAATGGTGACGGTGGCCTGAGCGCCGGCGAGACCGTGCTGCGCTACAGCGCGGGCAAACCGGGCGTGAGTGCGGTGGGCACGCCGGACCTGTCGGTGAGTTTCGATCCGCGCGGGCGCAACCGCGCGGACGCCAGCCTGGATCTGACCCTGCGTCCGGACACCTGCGGCAAGCAGCCGCTGCAACGAACGCTGCGCATCTCGCCGACCGGGCAGGTCCGGCTGCTGAAGGAGGACTGCAAGTGAAAGCGCCCCGTTTCCGTTCGCCACGTGCCGCGCAGGGTGGTTTCAGCCTGATCGAAGTGCTGATCGCCATCCTCGTGCTTGGCGTCGGCCTGCTGGGCTTTGCCCTGATGCAGACCATGAACGTGCGCTTCGTGCAGAGCGCCAATTACCGGACCCAGGCGACCAACCTCACCTACGAGATGCTCGACCAGCTGCGCGTGAACCGCGCACGGGCGCCCTCCTATGTGGGCAACTATGCGGCGACCACCTCGACCAAGAACTGCCTTCCGCCCACCGGCAAGGACATCAGCCGCGACGCCTTCACCCTGGACTGGCGCTGCCGCCTGGGCAAGGCCCTGGGCGAGGGCGCCAGCGGCAGCGTGGTACGCAACGGCGATCAGTACACGGTCAGCGTGAGCTGGGGTGACGAGCGCTGGAAAGCCGATGCCGGGGATACCACCTTCACTGCCAGGAGTGGCCTGTAATGCGCGCGCCGTCCTTCCCCGGTCTGCCACCGGCCTGTCGATGGTCGAGTTGATGATCGCCCTGACCATCGGCCTGATCGTGATGCTGGGCGTGGTGCAGGTGTTTGCGGCGTCACGCGCGGCCTATCAGCTGTCCGACGGCCTGGCGCGTGTGCAGGAGAACAGCCGCTTCGCGATGGACACGCTGCAGCGTGAAGTGCGCATGGCCGGCCATTTCGGCTGCGTCAACGACCAGGCGCGCAATTCGCCGGACAACCCTTCGCTGTTCTCCACGTTTGCGGCGGCACCGCATCCGGCTCTGGATTTCCAGACCTCGATCCAGGGCTATGAAGCGACCGCGACCGCGCCGGGCGACGCGGTGACCCTGAGCGCCACGCCGGGGACCGGCGGCACCGACTTCAAGCCGGCGCTGCCGGCCCAGTTCGCCGCGGCCATGCCCAACCGCGTCAATGGCAGCGACATCATTGCCCTGCGTTACCTGATGCCCGACGGGGTGCCTATCACCGGCAACGCAGGCAGCGACGGGCAGCCGGTGTTCACCTTCGACAAGGCGCGGCTGGCGGTCCTCAAGAGCGGTGTTTCGAACCCGGGCCTGTATGGCGCGGCCGACTGCGCCAGCGCGACGGTGTTCCAGGCCCGCGCGGTGGATGCGGCCGCAGGCACCATCACCTTCGGCGAGACACCCAACAACGTCGGCAATTTCACCCGTCCGGTCACGGCCGGTCAGGCGATGCTGCATCGTGCCGAGAGCGCCCTGTACTACGTGGGCTACGACGCGGCGAGTGCGCGTTCCTCGCTGTACCGCGTGCGCTTCAGTGCTGTGCCCAATGGCGCGCTGGTGGCCGGCGCGCCGGAGGCGCTGGTCGATGGCGTGGAGAACATGCAGCTGCTGTACGGCCAGGACCGTGGCCTCACCACGGCGTACCCGACCGGTTTCATCGACCGCCAGGGCACCGCGGAAACCGTGCAGGCCTCGACCATTCCCGCCGGCAATGGCTGGCGCCGCGTCGGCGCGGTGCAGCTGGGGCTGGTGATGGCCAGCCCTGATCCGTCCGCTGCACCGCAGGCCGACCAGAACGCTTCGCTGATCTCGATGGGGGTGACGTTCACCGCCCCGACCGACGGTCGCATGCGCACGGTCTACCAGACCACCATCGCCCTTCGAAACCGCCTCTTCGGCAACTGAGGCCGCCATGCACCCGCGCCCACGCATTCCTTCCTTCGCATCGCCCCGCCAGCAGCGTGGCGCGGTGTTGTATGTCGCCCTGATCATGTTGATCCTGCTGGCACTGATCGGCATTGCCGGCATGCAGGTCACCGGCATGCAGGAGCGGATGGCGGCCAACTACCTGCGCTCCAATCAGGCCTTCCAGAATGCCGAATCCAGTGCGCGTGCGCAGGAAGCGGTGATCCAGGCCGCGATCGGCAGCGGCAACATCTACGAAGCCAACCAGGAAGAATGCAGCCCGGTATTCGATCCGGCGACCTGGGCCGACGGCAAGACCACGGCCACTGCGATCAACACCCGGCGCCTGGACAAGTGCGTGACGCGCGGGCCGATCAAGGTCGGCGTCCCCAAGAACGAAGAAACCGAGAACATCTACCAGATCACCGTGTTGGCCAGTGACGACCCGGCCAATCCTTCTTCCAGCGCCGTCATCGACACGATCTACATTCCATGAACACTCCGCGCCGCTTTTCCCGCATCGTCTCGACACCCTGGCTGCGCCGGGGCGCGGCTGTGGCCGTGCTGGCCGGCGTCGGGGCCCTGATGTATCCACTGTTCGCTGCGCTCGGTGACTACGACATCGCGCAGGAACCGCTGTACAGCAAGAAGACGCAGCCGCCGCTGATGATGATGGTGATGTCGCGCGACGAGCAGCTGTTCAACAAGGCCTACAGCGATTACAGCGACCTGGACGAGGACGGCACGCTCGATACCACCTACCAGGACAAGTTCGACTACTCGGGTTATTTCGACTCCAACCTCTGCTACACCTACAGCAGTGGTCAGTTCAAGGCCAGCGCGCAGGCCACCGGTACCCTGAAGCACACCTGCGGCGGTACCTGGTCGGGCAACTTCCTGAACTGGGCGACGATGAGCCGCCTGGATGTGATGCGCTACGTGCTGTACGGCGGCCATCGCATCACCGATTCCAACAGCAGGACCGTGCTGGAGCGCGCGCAGATCCCCAACGATCTGCATGCCTGGGTGAAGGTCTACAGCGGCAGCGACATCGGCAACTTCACGCCGTACAAGACCACCACCTCGTTCTGCAACGCCACCATCGCCAGCGGTGGTGCGCCGCTGATGCGCGTGGCCAGCGGCAGCTGGAGCGAGTGGGCCTCCACCGCCAGCCGCCAGTGCATCGCTGGGCGCTCCGATGAAGGCAAGGACGACTCGCCGCGTTCGGTCGTGGCCGACCTCAATGTGCGCGTGGAAGTGTGCGCGTCCGGCAGCGGCACATTCCAGGAAGCGTTCTGCCGCAAGTACAACGACGGCGCCAACGACTACCTGAAGCCGGCTGGCCTGCTGCAGTCCTATGGCGAGAGTGGGCGCCTGCGCTTCGGCCTGGTCACCGGAACCTACGCCAATCCGCGCGATGGCGGCGTGGTCCGGCGCAACATCGGCAAGATCGCCGGCAACGGCACCTCGTTCTGCGCGGCCGGTGATGAGATCAATCTGTCCAATGGCCAGTTCTGCAACTCGCTGACCGGTGGCGCCGAAGGCATCATCAATACCATCTCCAACTTCCGCATCGACCAGTGGAACTGGAGCAACAACTGGAACGACTGCAACGCCTACAGCATCCTCAACCGCCAGGGCTTCGGCGGCAACGGCAACCTGACCGATCCGGGCAATGCGTCCAAGACCTGCAGCGCATGGGGCAACCCGCTGGCCGAGATGTATGCCGAAGCGCTGCGCTACATCAAGGGCGAGACCAAGGGCATCTACAGCGCCAGCGGCGACCTGAGTGGCCTGCCCAATGCCGTGTCCTGGAAGGACCCGTACCGTTCGCCGAATGATGGCGGCAACTCCTACTGCGCCACCTGCAACATCCTGGTGATGTCCTCGGGCCTGCCGTCGTTCGACAGCGACAACATCGGCTCGGTCAGTGGACTGCCGACCGCAGCGAGCTCGACCGACGCCATCGGCAATCTGGAGAACATCACCGGCGGCAACTACATGGCCGGTCGCATCGGCCTCACCGAGCGCTATGCCTCGATCAACACGCACGAAGACATCTGCCGGGCGGCCAAGGTGACCGGACTGTCGCTGGTGCGCGGCATCTGCCCGGACGTGCCTTCCACCGAAGGCAGCTATCTGATGGCCGGCCTGGCCAAGTCGGCCGCCGAGAACGACCTGCGCCCACGCGTGCAGGACAAACCGGATTCGTACAAGCTGACCGCGACCACCTATACCGTGGCCATGGCCGAGAGCCTGCCGAAGTTCGAGATCCCGGTGGGCAATGGCAAGATCACCCTGGCGCCGCTGTGCCAGGCCAACAACACCGGTTCGGCGAAGATTTCCAGCACGGGCTGGCGCAGCTGCTTCCTGGGCTCGGTCGGCATCGGCACCAAGGCGTCGACGGTGTCGCCGAACTTCGTCTACGGGCGCACCTATCGCGCCGACGGCAAGGCCGGCAGCTTCTCGCTGGTCTGGGAAGATTCGCTGTGGGGCAACGACCACGACAATGACGTGGTGTCGATGCTCAGCTATTGCGTGGGCGAGACCTGCAACGAGGGTGACAACACCACCTTCCGCAACATCTGCTGGCGCTCCACCAGTGGCGAATGCAACAACAACGCAGTGCGCAACACGGTGGCTGCCGATGAAGTGTTGGTCCGCATCGAGAACCTGTCGGCCTACGCCGGCAACGCGATGCTGACCGGCTACACCATCGTCGGTTCCAATGCCGCCGACAATGTGCAGCGCCTGGTGCTGCGCCCCGGCGACAAGAACGGCTCGGTGTTGACCACCTCCTCGGCGCCGCCTGCGGAATGGACCGGTGCGATCGTGGCCCGCTATCGCCTGGGCAGCGGCCAGGCCGGCCAGCTGGAAAGCCCGTTGTGGTACGCCGCCAAGTACGGCGTGCCGGCAGGCAAGAAGTGGGACAGCAAGGTGGCTGGCGTGCCGGACAACTACTTCCTGGCGCGCAATCCGGCCAAGCTGAAGTCGGCACTGGAGGCGATCTTCGACAGCGCCGCGGCCGGTGAGGCACCGGTGGGCGGCAGCGCGACCGGCGCACGCGTCAATGCGGGCTCCTTCACCGTGTCCGCGCACTATGCCGTGGCGTCCGGCTCCAACGACTGGACCGGTGATCTCATCGCCAGCCAGGTGACGTCCACGGGCGGCATCGGTGCGGAGCTGTGGCGTGCATCGACCCGGATGAGCGCCTCCGGCCGCACCATCGTGATGTCGACCGCACCGACCTATGTGAACAAGTCCAACCAGCTGGTGGCGGCCGCGGCGGCGGATTTCACCGCCGACAACGTGCCCGGCCGTGATCGTGCCGAGAAGCTGGGCAACATGGGCCTGAACACCATCCCCAACTGGTTCGGTTCGCATACCGTGGCCGACCTGGTCAGCTACCTGCGTGGTTCACCGGTCAGTGGCTTCCGCCCGCGCAGCGTGCTGCTGGGCGACATCGTCAACTCCAGCGTGGAGATCGTGTCCACCAAGAACGACTACGGCTATACCTCCTGGAAGGCGCAGGGCGGGGTCGGCTGGAAGACCACGCTGGGCACGCGCTATGAGGCCTATTTGGCTGCCAAGAAGGCCTCCGGCGGCCCGCCATCGATGGCCTACGTCGGCGCCAATGACGGCATGCTGCACGGGTTCAATGCCAGTACCGGCACGGCCGCAGGCACCGAGCAGTTCGCCTTCATTCCCTCGGCGTCGCTGCAGCACATGGCCGAGCTGGCCAACCCGGCCTACGGCCATCGCTACTACGTCGATGGCGGCCTGACCTCGTCCGACGTCTACTACGGCAACGCCTGGCATACCGTGCTGGTGGGTTCGACCGGTGGTGGTGGTGCCAGCCGCGGTCCTTCGGCAACCTCGGTCGGCAATGGTTCGGTGTTCGGGCTGGATATCACCAATCCCACCGGATTCACTTCCAGCAACGTGCTGTGGGAGATTTCCGGCAAGACCGAGTCGGACATGGGCTTCGCCTTCGGCAAGCCGGTGGTGGTGCCGGTGGCCGGCTCCGATCCGGACGGTCCGCCGCGCTTTGTCGCCCTGTTCGGCAATGGCGTCAATTCCAGTACCGGTCGTCCGGTGCTGTACGTGGTCGACATCCAGACCGGCCAGGTGCTCAAGCGCCTGTATCCGACCGGCACCAAGTACGCGATCGCCAACGGCCTCAATCACGTGACCGCGGTGGGCCTGTACAACAGCAGCGGCCTGGCCGACACCGTGTACGGTGGCGACATGCAGGGCAACATCTGGCGCTTCGACCTGCGTGGTGGCGACACCACGGCCTGGAACGTGGGGCTCAGTGGTTCGCCGTTGTTCACCGCCATCCGAAGTGCGGTGGCGCAGCCGATCACCGGTTCGATCGAAGCCTCGGCCGGTCCGGGCGGTGGCGTCAGCCTGTTCTTCGGCACCGGGCGCTACTTCACCGCCGATGACAATGCGGTGACCCGCAATTCGCCGGTGCAGACCCTGTATGGCATCTGGGACAATCTCTCCAGTGCCGTCAGCGGCCGCGATGTGCTGGTGGGCCAGACCGTCAGTTCTGCGGGCGGCGGCTTCCGTGACATCTCCGGCAATCCGGTCGATTACGCGACCCAGCGCGGCTGGTATGTGGATCTGATCGTCGGTACCGACGTCGAAGGCGAGCGATTCTTCGGCTATCCGACGCTGCAGGGCGGCAACGTGATGTTCACCACCTACGTGCCGGGGCAGACGGTCTGTGGCACCGGTGGTGGCGTCAACTGGCGCTACCGGCTGAACATGCTCACCGGCCAGCCGGCCATGAGCGGGTTGACCGATAAGCCCGATGGCGGCAACCCACTGTGTGGCGCGAACTGCGGCGCCGGTGCGTTGACCCGTGGTGGTGACGTCACCAACGGCG
Organism: Stenotrophomonas sp. GSD10; assembly: GCF_056172695.1. NCBI lineage: Bacteria > Pseudomonadati > Pseudomonadota > Gammaproteobacteria > Lysobacterales > Lysobacteraceae > Stenotrophomonas > Stenotrophomonas sp. GSD10. The sequence goes on from NZ_JAOCMC010000002.1 coordinate 1,181,118, forward strand.
CGCCGGTGCTGGGTACCCAGGTCAACAGCACCACGCTGAAGGGGTGCGATGCCAGCGATCCGAAGTGCTCGGTGGATGGCTCGATGGAACGCTGCATCGTGGCGTTCAACAATCCCGGCGCCGATACCGCCTACGGCCAGCGCGCCTGCGGCCGGCAGTCCTGGCGCCAGATCCGCTGACCCTCCTGAACATGAGAATGCCAATGCGCACTCCTGCATCGCGTCGTTCCACCGCCGGCTTCACCCTGATCGAGCTGATGATCACCGTGGCGGTGATCGCCGTGCTCGCGGCCATCGCCCTGCCGTCGTATCAGCGCCATGTGCTGAAGACCAACCGGGCGCTGGCCAAGGCCGATCTGGTGGAGGTCGCACAGCTGCTCGAGCGCTACCACACGGTGCAGAACAGCTATGACGGTTTCTCGCTGCCGTTCGACCAGTCGCCCCGGCAGGGCGCCAAGCGCTACACGCTGTCCCTGAGCGGCAAGGCCACGGCCAGCACCTACACGCTGCAGGCAGTGCCGGAAACCGGCCAGGACAAGGATGTGTGCGGCACGCTGACGCTGGATCAGGCCGGGCGCAAGACCCCGGACAAGAAGACCAATGCGGAGTGCTGGTAAGGCTTGGTCATCGCACGTGAAAAAAGGGCTTGCGCTGGCCGCCAAACGCTGGCTAAAATGCGCACCCCGCCCGAATAGCTCAGCCGGTTAGAGCACTTGACTGTTAATCAGGGGGTCGTTGGTTCGAGTCCAACTTCGGGCGCCAGATTCGAGAAAGCCGCGAGAAATCGCGGCTTTTTTCGTTGTGGCCGGCCGCTCAGCAGGCGGCGGGCTGTCGTGGCCGTTCGCTGCGCACCCGCCCAGGGACATTGATGATCACGCGGCTGTGCTCGTAGCCGTCCACGCACAGCACGATGGACTGGTTGGTGCCGGCGTTGCGGCCATCCGGCCGGAACTGCACCTCGGGACGATGATCGCTGGTGCGCAGCTCGACCCGGTGTTGGCGGCTGGTATGGGTGCGCAGCAGCCGGCCGGGGCCTTCGCCGGCCGTGCGTGGCTCGATCCGGACACGCCAGCCCCGGCTCCAGGCCTGGTCACACTGCTGGCCATCGGACGAGCCACAGACGGACACGCGGCGGCGTTCAGTGATGGCCGTGCTGCGTGCCAGCGACAGGCTGGCGACCAGCTCCCGGCGCAGGCTCTCGGCCTGCAGGTGGCGCAGCGCGCGTTGCCAAGGGCCCCAGGCCAGTGCCAGCGCCACCGCCAGCAGCATGACGATCAGCAGCAGTTCGATCAGCTGGAGGCCACGGGCGGGCCGGGCGGTGGGGGCAGGGAGGCGGCGAGGCATGGGCTCAGCCTCCGCCCGGGCGCGTTCGGCCGCCATCGGCCAACACCGTCCTTGCATGCCGGTAAACCCCTCAGCCTGCCGTCACCCCTTGCCTCGTATACTGACGTTTCCCGGGAACTGGCAACACCATGAGCGACCGTTTTGAACTCGTCTCGCCGTACTCGCCGGCGGGCGATCAGCCCGATGCCATCGCGAAGCTGACCAGCAACTTCGAAGCCGGCATCGCCAAGCAGACCCTGCTCGGCGTGACCGGTTCGGGCAAGACCTACACCATCGCCAACGTCATCCAGAACGTGCAGAAGCCGACGCTGATCATGGCGCCGAACAAGACGCTGGCCGCGCAGCTGTATGGCGAGTTCAAGGCGTTCTTCCCGCACAACGCGGTGGAGTACTTCGTCAGCTACTACGACTACTACCAGCCCGAGGCCTACGTACCGTCGTCGGACACCTTCATCGAGAAGGACAGTTCGATCAACGAGCACATCGAGCAGATGCGGCTGGCGGCGACCAAGACCCTGCTGTCACGCCCGGATGCGATCGTGGTGGCGACGGTGTCGGCGATCTATGGCCTGGGTGCGCCCGAAGACTACCTGTCGCTGCGCCTGATCCTGTCCAAGGGCGAGCGCATCGACCAGCGCGACCTGATCAATCACCTGACCCAGCTGCAGTACACGCGCAACGAATACGAACTGCAGCGCGGTACGTTCCGCGTGCGCGGCGAAGTGATCGACGTGTTCCCGGCCGAATCGGACAGCGAGGCGCTGCGCCTGGAGCTGTTCGATGGCGAGGTCGAGAAGATCACCCTGTTCGACCCGCTCACCGGCGAGACGCTGCGCAACATGCAGCGCTTCACCGTGTACCCGAAGACCCACTATGCAACCACGCGCGAGCGCGTGCTGGCGGCGATCGAGACGATCAAGGTCGAGCTGAAGGAGCGCCTGGAGCAGCTGTACGCGCAGAACAAGCTGGTGGAGGCGCAGCGCCTGGCGCAGCGTACCCAGTACGACATCGAGATGATGGCCGAGGTGGGTTTCTGCAACGGCATCGAGAACTACTCGCGACACCTGACCGGCAAGAATGCCGGCGAGCCGCCGCCGACCCTGTTCGACTACCTGCCGGCCGATGCGTTGCTGGTGATCGACGAATCGCACGTGACCATTCCGCAGATCGGCGCGATGTTCAAGGGCGACCGTTCGCGCAAGGAAACCCTGGTCGAGTTCGGTTTCCGTCTGCCGTCGGCACTGGACAACCGCCCACTGCGCTTCGAGGAGTGGGAGGAGCGCTGCCCGCGCAGCATCTATGTGTCGGCAACGCCAGGGCCGTACGAGTACCGCGAGGCCGGTGACGAGATCACCGAACTGGTGGTGCGCCCGACCGGCCTGATCGATCCGGTGGTGGAGATCCGCCCGGTGGGAACCCAGGTTGACGACCTGATGAGCGAGGCCAACGAACGCATCAAGGCCGGCGACCGCGTGCTGGTCACCACGCTGACCAAGCGCATGGCCGAGAACCTCACCGAGTACCTCACCGAACACGGCATCCGCGTGCGCTACCTGCACTCGGACGTGGACACGGTCGAGCGCGTGGAGATCATCCGCGATCTGCGCCTGGGCAAGTTCGACGTGCTGGTCGGCATCAACCTGTTGCGCGAGGGCCTGGACATGCCGGAAGTGTCGCTGGTGGCGATCCTTGATGCCGACAAGGAGGGCTTCCTGCGCTCCACCGGCTCGCTGATCCAGACCATCGGCCGCGCCGCCCGCAATGTGCGCGGCAAGGCGATCCTGTACGCCGACAAGATCACCCGTTCAATGCAGGCGGCCATCGACGAGACCGACCGCCGCCGTGCCAAGCAGGTCGAGTACAACCAGGAGCACGGCATCGTGCCGCGCTCGGTGGCGCGCCCGATCGTGGACGTGCTGGAGGGGGCCCGCTCGGATGCAGCGGAGAAGGAGGCCAAGAAGGGCAAGGGCAAGGGCAGGGCGGGTGTGGCCGAGGAGGGTGCCGACTATCGTTCACTCAGCCCGGCCCAGCTGGCGGCCCGGCTCAAGGCGCTGGAGCAGCAGATGTACCAGCACGCCAAGGACCTGGAGTTCGAGGACGCCGCACGCGTGCGCGACCAGATCCGGCAGCTGAAGGAGGCCAGCCTCGGCTGAACGCGGCAGTGCAGCATCATCTTCACAAAAGTGTTGCGCTTCACGGCCGGCGTCCGTAATATACGCGGCCTGCACCGACGCAATCGCGGCCTTGCAGATGCAAAACGGGCGGTTAGCTCAGCGGTAGAGCACTACCTTGACATGGTAGGGGTCACAGGTTCGAACCCTGTACCGCCCACCACGAAGTCTCCGGAAGGGGCTGTCGTGAACTGCAAAGCCCGGCCTTGGCGCCGGGTTTTTACGTAGCAAGGCCAGCCTTTGGGCGGCAAGAACAAGATGGGCGGTTAGCTCAGCGGTAGAGCACTACCTTGACATGGTAGGGGTCACAGGTTCGAACCCTGTACCGCCCACCACGACATCCTCGGCGAGGATCGACGTGAACAGAAAACCCGGCCATGGCGCCGGGTTTTTTGCGTTTCGCTCCTGGCCTGTCGCCATCTGCAACGCTTCGCGCTTGGGCATGCCTTCCATATGCGCGATTTACGAACGAGGCTGACGCAACTGTGCGGGAGTCAGAGTTCCAGCCTGCTTCAGGGATCCTTCTCGAATTAATGCAGCTACACTCGGCTTCAGACCGAGAGGGTGGCATAGGGTGCTCGGGTTCGGGCGCTGGTCCCTTATGGATGTTTCAGTCATTCAAGGATGGAGAATGTATGAATCTTAGAATTCTGTGGATTCTTGCTGTACTGGCTGCGTTGACGGCTGGAGGGGAAGTGCGGGCGCAGGAGGATCAGGGCCCATGCCCGATCAACAATAAGGTTTGCAGCCAGGCGCTTGCATCCCAATTGTGTTCGGAGCGTACGGTGGAATACGCAAATTCCACAGGAAATAGCGCCATCACTCCGGGAACCTGTGGGAAAGGTTCAAACTACTTCGTCTGCTATGCGACGATCAGTGGGAATCACAATGCCGGGAGATGTAGCAAGCCAGATGCCTATCACTGGGACAGCTCAGGGCCAAGCGAGGATGACGCGCTCGGCCCTCCTGACTGCAAGTCCAACTGTTTTGGCGACCCCATCAACGCGGGAAACGGCAACAAGTTTGAGCGCCGTGTCGAGTTCCAATCGCCAACGGGACCTTTGACATTCTCCTGGACCTATAACAGTCGCGCTGCCTCCACCGCAGTAAGAGATGGGGACGTCCTGGGAAAAGGAAGGGCGACGCTACTGTCCCAATCATTGGCGATCCTGACTGCCGAAAATCAACAATACGCTGCCATCCGACGCCCTGACGGAAAGCGATTCAAGTTTCTTTCATTCCGTGGCGAGTGGCGTCCCGTCAATGCGCTACAGGCAAGGCTGATTCGCCTCGGGACTGGCGAGTGGCTGCTTGAGGAGAAGGATGGAGAGAAGACTTATTTCAATACGTCGGGACAGCTCGTGGGCGCAGTTGATCCGCAGGGGCGTTCGCTCGCATTTACTCGGAACGCAACTGGTCAAGTCTCGATCATCGAAGACGACCAGGAAGGCAGCTTCGGCTCGTCTATGACGCTGCTGGTCGATTGATTGAGTTGATTGCGCCGGATGGAGGGCGGACGTTATTCGCCTACAGTGTTGATGGGTACTTAGCAAAAACCGAGTATGACGGGGGCGGCTTCTATCAGTATCTGTACGATGAGGCGGGATTCAGTGTTTCGTCCAGGAAGGGTTTGCTGACCGGGACCATCGACGAAACAGGGCAGCGTACGACATCGACGTACTATGACTACATGGGGAAAGCCTATAAGACGATCGAGGGCGCAAATAGCAGGGCGCAGGAGGCAACCTACTCGGTCGATTCTTTAGGCGAAGTTAAGCGGGCGACCATCTCGCATGCAAACGGCAGACAAAGGGCTCTGGAGTTTGGAGTGGTGCGTGAGCGTGTCGTGGTGCTGCGCGAAGTGGAGTCCTGCCTGGGTTGCGTTGATCGCATCAAGGAGTATGTGCATGCGCGCGATGGGGCTGTCATTGGGATTCGACGGAACGACATTCTGACGTCGTTCAAGTACGACGCAAAATCAAGGCTCATCGAAGAAGTCGAGGCGGACGGAACCGCGTCAATGCGAACTACCCGTTCCGGATGGGATGGAGATTCCAATCGATTGAGTTGGCGCTCTGTAATTAATTCGTCTGGGGGCGTCGAGTCCCGCGAGGAGTTTCGCTATGACAGCTACGGAAACCAGGTCGAGCATGCTGTCGGCTTGGCGTCCGACGAGAAGCGAATAACTCGGTCCGGCTATTGTGCCCAGATTGGAGGGGGCTGCCTTTCTCTTAATCAGCTGATCTACATCGACGGTCCGCTGCCAGGTGAGGCGGATCAGATTCAATATGTGCGGTATTCCGAAGATGCCGAGGGATGCTCTTCTGGCGCGGAATGCCCATACCGACGAGGAGACCTATGGAGAGTCGTGGATCCGCTGGGCGTCGTGTCAGAGTATTTGGCCTACGATGGCGCGGGGCGGCCCCTGTCTGTGAAAGATCGGAATGGTGTCGTCACCAGTTACGCCTACACGGCGCGCGGTTGGCTGGCGTCAATCTCGGCATTTGCCAATGGCGGAGCTTCCAGTAGAGTTACTTCGATTGGATACCTCCCAAACGGCCTTGTTCAAGCCGTGGCCACTCCGGGTGAGGGGGCATTGGTCTTTTCGTATGATGCTGCGAAGCAGCTGATCAACGTCAGAAACGAACTCGGCGATGAGATAAGGTACGGTCGGGATGCCGAGGGTAACGTGATTGCAGAAGAGGTTCGCGATCATGCGGGTGTGGTAACGAGGGCGCTGACGAAAGTCATCGATGCATACGGCCAGTTGCGTTCCACAACGTCAGCGTCCGCCAGTCACTTTACCGCCTCCTATGATTCCAATGGGAGAGTGAATTCAGTCGTCGATGCATTGGGCCGGTCGACAGAGATGCATCACGATCCCTTGGGGCGCCTGATCAGTACGGTGCAGGACGTGGGGGGATTGGAGCGACGGTTGCCCAAACGTATGACAGCCTCGGCAATACAGTGAAGGTCGTGGATCCAAAAGCGCTTGAGACGCGATATGTGCGCAATAGCTTCGGCGAAATCGTGAGCCAGTCCAGCCCGGACACTGGTAGAACCGACTTCACCTATGACGTGGCAGGAAATGTAAAGACCCGTACTGATGCTCGCGGGGTAACGGCCAATTACAGCTATGACGCGCTTGGTCGGTTACTGGCGGTTCGGTACGCTGATCCAGCCAACGACGTTGTCCATTCCTACGACGTAGCGCCCGAGTCCTGCTTGGTTGGGGAGCGCTATTCATTGGGGCGGATGAGTAAGATGGTTGATGGGAGCGGGCAGACGAGCTATTGCTACAACGCGTTTGGCGAAGTCGTGCGCAAGGTTCAAGTGGTCAATGGACGCACGCTTCAGGTCCGTTACGAGTACACCTCAGCTGGCAAGCTGGCCTTCGTGGTCTACCCTGACAATACGGTGGTGGACTACATACATAATAACGAGGGGCAGATTGCCGAGGTCGGCGTGACCTTGCCTGGAGAAGGTCGCAAAGTCCTGGTGACTGCTGCCCGCTATCTTCCTTTTGGTCCAAGTAGAGGTTGGATGTATGGAAATGGGCGGAAGTATCGCAAGGAATTTGATCTGGGCTATCGGCCCATAGCAATAGATGACAGTCGGAGCGAGCTTCGATTGACATTCGGTTACAGCGAAGTGGGGGATTTAACTCGGCTGGGCGTTGGTGATGAACAACTTCTGATTGATTACGATGCACTTGGTCGTTTGACATCTTTTCGCGATGCGCCAACGGGAGCTGCTATTGAGGATTACGGTTACGACGCAACCGGAAACCGGCTGACGTTTGACAGTGCCTCTGGCGTGGAGACTTACTCCTACTCGACGGATAGCCACCGGTTGTCGGCGGTGGGCGATGTCGCGCGGACCTACGACACGGCGGGAAACACAGTTAGTGTCGGTGGAGTCGCAAAGGAGTTCGTCTACAATGATCGTGGCCGATTGGCGCAGGTCAAGCTTAATGGCAATGAGGTGCAGCGATACTCTTACAACGGCAATGGTGAGCGTGTTCTGCGTTCGTCGGCAAGTGATTCCGTGATATCGATTTACGGCGAGGGTGGTCAATGGCTGGGGATTTCAATGCACAGGGTGGCATGGTTCAGCAGGTCATCTGGATGGATAGTGATCCGGTTGGTCTGCTGGCCAATGGCCAGCTGCTCTATGTCGAGCCAGATCATCTTGGTAGTCCGCGGTTGGCAGTGGATCCCGTGCGGGATGTGGCGATCTGGCGCTGGGAGATGAGCGGTGAGGCTTTCGGTAGAACTATGCCGAATGAAGATCCGGACGGAGATGGTGTCCTAATCAATCTGGATATGCGCTTTCCCGGGCAGCGCTTCGATTCCGCGACAGGACTCAATTACAATTACCTTCGCGATGGCTATGAGCCGTCGATTGGGCGATATACGCAAAGCGATCCTGTTGGGCTAATGGCTGGCGTTGGCACCTACGCATATGTGAGCGGATCACCTCTGATGTGGTTCGACATGTACGGATTACTGCAATGGACGACTAATCCGATTGTGTGGAATCCGACGCTGGTGCCGGGACTTCAGACTCGCACATTTCCCGGCGATGGTGTGTCTACGGTCACTGCAAGCAGCCTTGCCAGAACTACACTGGATTGGTCGATTTCGTCAGCATGCACGTGTTCTGCGGGTGGCTACTCTTTGGATGAGTTCAAAATCAGCTTTACCCCGGTTGTGTTCCTTAGGGGCGCTATGAGAATTCTGATCAAAGGCGCGATTCTCGGCGTGCTGAGATGGATCATGTCCGAGACTTCAATGGATGGATAGGCGGTGCAAGATCTTCGGCTCAGGCGCTGGAGGATTCGATGAAGGGTCAAAGCTTTGCAAGTGCTGCCGAGTGCGAGAATGCGGCGCGACAAGCCATGCAGCAACTTCTTCAGTCAGGCGCCAGAGAAACAGCAATCGATTCGCACATCAGGTGGGATGCGAGTGGGCGGCACACACAGATAATTCCGAGGCCGTGATGAAGATTGCCAACTTGGTTGTAATTTCCATCTTTATGCTGGTTTGTATGTCTGCTACGGCGCATTCGCGTTGTCTAGGTTCCGTTTCGGTTGAGTACAGGGGGATTCATCGATTGAAGGTTTGGGGTCGGGAAAGCCCATTCGGTTCATTTGCCGTGTCGAATACTGCAGGCAGGGAATTGAAGCTGCCTCTCGATAGTACGTATGAACCGGTTATTGTTCATGGGCGGTATATCGAGGTTCAAAGTAGGCCGGTTTCATCCAGCAGTCCTTGGGAGTTGGATGCGGTTGTTCTTGAAGAGTTCTTGCCGCCGCGCAAGTGGATGGTCATTGCACCTGGCGATGGTGCAATGATCTTCGTGGATATGGCAGGCGTATCGAGTGCTGGCGAACGAAGCCGTTCTCGCGAGTACCGCGTCGCGTTGAAAGATGTCATTGGCTGTCAATATTTATCGCAACCATTCCGCGTTGACTGAGCGGACAGGCGGCATCGAAGTACCGCATTGCGGTGCTTCGTATGGCATCACCAGGAGACGTGCCAAGAAACTGCTTCTTCTGTGACCGAGGCGATCGTGCGGCGCGCCTCGGCTCCTTGAGTGGGTCGACGAACTGAATCAGGACCAGGTGTTTTGGTCCGGGTATCGCCTCAGAAGGGAGGTGTGGGCATCAGTTCAGTGCGATGTACTAGTCGGTGCAATGCCAAGCGCCCGCTTCAGTTGCCAGTGTCCATCGACACGGTCCCATAGTTGCACCACCCACACCTCAGTTGCCGGTCGCGTTCGGCCATCGGCCAGCGCCTGCGGTAGCGGCTGGTGGATCAACTGCAGTACCCGGTCCTGGCGTAGGTGGTACAGCTGCATGCTGCTGACGTCCCCGGCGCGGAGCGTGTTGGAGGATGTGGGGCCGCGTGCCTGGGCGTGCAGAATCTGTTGACGCACTGCCACTTCGGCGGGCCCGCCGTGGTCGCCGAACAGGCCGGTGAACAGCAGCATCAGGGCAAGCATCGGCATGGCACGCTGCTCCAGCGGGAAAGTGCACGCAGGCTGGCACGCCGCCGCCAGGGCCGCAGCCGGCCTGCGACGAACAGCGGGATTGCGCCGCCAAAGCCAGCCAGGTTGCGATGAATCCGGGCCGGGCAGGCGTAGACTTGCCGCTACCGCGCAATCGCGGTCATCACAAGGAGCAGCTGCATGAGCGATCACGTTCCGGTTTCCAGGCCCAACCCGCTGTTCGAACTGCTGTTCGGCGGCAACATGCTGCAAGGCACGTTCAAGGCCGTGATCTGGGTGGCGCTGTTGTCGGCGGTGCTGGCCTGGAGCACGCTGCGCTGACGACGGCCACCTGCGCTCAACGCCCCGCCCTGCGGGGTGTCTGCGGGGTCAGGCGCTGAAGGCCTGGCGCAGGCTGTGCAGGGTGGCCTGGCGATGTTCCTTCGCGCTGGCCTCGCCCATCTCCAGCTCCTGCAGGCGCAAGCCGACCAGGGTCATCGACAGCGCGTAGCCGCGTGCCGCATCGGCGGCGCGCGACAGGCCCAGGGCGCGGCGGGCCAGCGCATTCACGTGCTCAAGATCGGGCATCAGGCCCAGGTAGGCACGCTCGGCGCTGTCCAGGTCGGGTGCACGCAGGATTGCGTGCGCTTCGCTGGTGGGGGAGACGGAGGCCATGGGGGTGTCCTTGTCCGTGGGAGACCACTGTGCGGGGATGGCTGTGCATGGTGCAGGCGCAACATTGTCAGAACATTGCGCCAGCGAGGTCGCCTGCGATCGGCGCAAAACTGCGGCGCCAGGCACTATGATCGGCACCGTTTCCGGTAGCCGAGCCCCTCATGCGCATCCTCCTGGTCGAAGACGATCCCGATCTGTCCCGTGCCCTGCAATCGGGCCTGGAGCGGCAGGGCGTGGTCGCCGACGTGGTCGCCAGCCTGGCCGAAGCCGCCATCGCGCTGCGCGAGCCGGTGCACCAGCTGATGCTGCTCGACCGCCAGCTGCCCGATGGTGATGGTGCTGGCTTCGTTGCCACGGCCCGTGCGCTGCGGCCGAACCTGGCCGTGATCATGCTGACCGCCAAGGGCACGCTGTCGGACAAGGTTGAAGGCCTGGATGTCGGCGCCGATGACTACCTCGTCAAGCCGGTGGCGATCGAAGAACTGATGGCGCGCATCCGCGCGGTGTCGCGGCGCCCCTCGGCGATGGTCACGCCCAGCCTGCGGCTGGGGCGTATGGAATTCGACTTCGAATCGTTGCAGGCACGGGTCGAAGGCCAGCCATTGCCGTTGCCACGCCGGCAGGTGCTGGTGCTGCAGGCGCTGGCGATGCGGCAGGGGCGCACGGTCACCCGCAGTGCGCTGGAGGCGGCGGTGTACGGTTTCGATGATGAGATCCAGTCCAACGCGCTCGACGCGCATATCTCCAAGTTGCGCAAGGCACTGCAACAGGCCGGTGCCGGCGTGGAGATCCACGTGATCCGGGGCGTCGGCTACCTGCTGGCGGAGGCCTGAGATGGCCCGTCCGATCCGTTCCATCACTCTGGGCCTGGCCTGGCGCCTGTTCCTTGCGCAGGCGTTCACCGTGTTGTTTGCGGTGGTAGCGCTGATCCTGACCTGGGGTGACAAGGACACCTGGGGCATGGACATGTTCATGGCCGAGGCGGTGGCCAAAGCGGTGCATAGCGAAAACGGCCGGCTGGTGCTGGACCAGGCGCGCTGGAACGCCCTCGATGCGCAGGCCGGCGGCAACCTGTGGTTCGCTGCGGTCGATGACAAGGGTGTCTGGCTCGAGCGTGGCACCCTGCCGGCAGTGCACGCGCCACTGTTGGCCCGCTTGCCGACGCTGGGCGCCACCGAGCTCGGTTCACTGGTACCGCCCTATCTGGATGTGGCGCGGGTGATGATCCGCAACGAGGAGGGGCGCCGCATCACGGTGATGGTGGGCGGCGCGCCGAAGGGTGGCCTGCTCGATGGCGCGCTGATGGTGCTGCGGCTGATCGGTCTGTGGTTCTTCCTGCCGCTGATCGTGGTCACGCTGCTGGTGATGCCGACGGTGATCCACCGCGCCATGCGTGGCGTGCGTCGTTCCGCGCAGCAGGCCAAGGAGCTGGATATCGGCCAACCGGGCGCACGGCTGGATGCGCAGCTGGTGTCCACCGAAGTGGCGCCGCTGGTGGAAGCGTTCAATGATGCGATCGACAAGGTGCAGCAGGGCTACGCGGCGCGTGACAAGTTCCTCGCCGATGCGGCGCATGAACTGCGTGTCCCGATCGCGGTGGTGCAGGCGCGCCTGTCGCAGCTGCCACAGGGCGAGCTGAAGTCGCAGTTGCTGACCGACGTGGCGCGGCTGGGCAATGTTGCCGAGCACCTGCTCGACCTGCAGCGGCTGGATCGCAACGTGGGCGCGCTGCAGCGGCTAGACCTTGCGTTGCTGGTGCGTGAGGCGGCCGCCGATCTGGCGCCTCTGGTGGTGGGTGCCGGCTACGGGTTCGAGGTCGATGCGCCGGACGTGCCGGTCTGGATCCATGGCGATGGCCTGGCCCTGGGGCGGGTGATCGCCAATCTGGTGCACAACGCGATCGTCCACGGCGGTGGCCGCGGCATCATCTGCGTGCGGTTGGATACGCGCGCGCTACTGGAGGTCAGCGACCAGGGCGCCGGCATTCCGGTGGGAGACCGCGAGGCGATCTTCGAGCCGTTCCACCGCTTGCGCGCGGCCGGCAGCGGCAGCGGCCTGGGCCTGCATCTGGTGAAGGAAATCGTGCAGCATCACGGCGGATCGGTGAGTGTCGGCGAAGCCGCCGGCGGCGGTGCCAGTTTCCGGGTCAACTTCCACCGCGGCAGCGTTCGGCGCTGACCTCCGAACGCGGCAAACGCTGATAGGCAGGCGACGGTCGGTGGCCGCAGGCTGCGGCCATGGCTGTCGATCGATCCGGTGCAACGGTGTTGGGGGCGGCTGCGCCGCCGGCCTGGTGCTGGGCGCGCTGGCCTGCGTGCAGCTGCCGGCACTGCCGCCTCTGTGGCTGTGTGCCGTGGCGGCGGTGGGCGCGCTGTGCGCCTGGATCCTGCGCTGGCGAGGACGGGTGCCGGCGGCTGCGCTGTTCGGCCTGGCCTGGACCGCGTTGCACGGGCACTGGGCATTGCAGCAACAGCTTGCGCCGGGTGCATCGGCGCAGGATGTCGTGGTTCGTGGGCGGATCATCGACTTGCCGCAGCATCGCTCCGGCCAGACCCGTTTCCTGCTGCGCGTGGACGATGACGACCGTCTGCCGTTGTTGCGAGGCAAGCGCCTGCAGGTCAGCTGGAAGGATCCGTGGCGGGGTACGACGGCAGGCCGCCGCAGTGGACGCCAGCAGCTGCGGGCAGGCGCGCGCTGGCAGCTGGCATTGCGGGTGCGGCCACCGCGCTCGAGGATCAATCCCGGAGGATTTGATGGCGAGCGCCATGCGCTGCTGCAGGCCATCGCTGGCACTGCCACGGTGCGCGACCCGGCTGGCGCACGCGAGCTGCAACCCGCGTTTGGCCTGCCAGCCTGGCGCGAGCGCAGCAGCGCCGCCATCGCCACCCAGGTGGTCAGCCCCGGCGCGCGCTTCGTGCAGGCGCTGGCGCTGGGTGATACGCGAGGATTGTCCGATGCCGACTGGGAGCAGCTCCGCGCGCTCGGCCTGACCCATCTGATCGCCATTTCCGGATTCCATGTCGGCATCGTCGCGGGGCTGGGTGTGCTGCTGTGCCGGCTGCTGTGGTGGCTCTGCCCGCAGCTGGGCCGCCACTGGCCCCGACAACAGGCGGCGGCCGGCGCGGCGGCGGTGGCCGCTGCCGGTTACGCGGTGCTGGCTGGCGGTGCGCTGCCCACGGTGCGTACGGCGGTGATGATCGGCCTGCTCGCGTTGGCGCGCGGCGGCCGGCGCCCGCTCGGTGTGGCGCACGGGGTGTCGCTGGCAGCGTTGGCGCTGCTGCTGCCTTCGCCACTGTCGGTGCTGTCGGCCGGCTTCTGGCTCAGCTTCGGCGGGGTGCTGTGGCTGCTGTGGTGCCTGCCGCAGTCGCCACCGCAGGGGTTGCGTGAACGGCTGCATGGCCTGCTCACCGCGCAGGGGGTGGCCAGCCTGGGGCTGCTGCCGTTGGGCATCGCGCTGTTTGGCGGCACCGCCCGGCTGGGCCCCCTGGTCAATCTGCCGATCATTCCCTGGTGGAGCCTGCTGGTGGTGCCGCTGTCGTTGCTGGGTACCGGCCTGCAGGCGTTTCATGAGGGTGCGGGGCGCTGGGCATGGTGGGCTGCGGCGTGGCTGTTCGACCTCAGTTGGCGCGTGCTGCAGCCGCTGGCCGTCCATCCAGAGGCGATGTGGTGGCTGGCCGAGGCACCCGCATGGGCGGTACCAGCGGCGCTGCTAGGTGTCTTCTGGTGGTTGCTGCCGCGCGGCGCAGGCGGTGGCCTGGCGGGCCTGTTGCTGTGCCTGCCGCTTCTGTGGCCGGCGCGTGAAGGGCCGCGGCAGGGCGAGCTGGAACTGCTGGTGCATGACGTCGGCCAGGGCACGGCGGTGCTGCTGCGCACGGCGCGGCATGCGCTCTGGTACGACGTCGGGCCAGCGGCCGGGGGCGACAGCAATGAACGCACCCTGGTGCCGGCGCTGCGTGCGCTGGGCCAGGCCATGCCGCAGCAGGCGGTGCTCAGCCATGACCATCAGGATCACACCGGCAATCTGCCTGCTGTGCGCCGGCAGCATCCGGGTCTGGCGCTGCTGGCGCCCGACGGCAGCGCCATCGCCGGGGCCCGGCCCTGCCGGGCAGGCCTGCGCTGGCACTGGGATGGCGTCGACTTCCAGGTACTGCATCCCGCCGCCGGCAGCCGGCAGGCCGTGAACGAGGGCAGCTGCGTGCTGCGTGTGGCGGGCGCCCATGGCGTGGTGCTGTTGCCTGGCGACATCGGCCGGGTTGCTGAAACGACGCTGTTGGCGACCTCTTCGCCGCAGTTGCGTGCGGATGTGGTGCTGGTCCCCCATCACGGCAGCGGTGGCAGTTCCAGCGCACCGTGGGTGGCGGCGGTGGCGCCACGGCTGGCGCTGGTCTCGGCCGGGCACCAGAACCGCTTCGGCCACCCGCGGCCGGAGGTGGTGCGGCGTTGGCGCGCGCAGGGGGCCGAGGTGGTGACCACCGCCGAGTCCGGAGCGATCCGCGTATGGCTTGGCGCACAGGGGCTGCAGCTGCGTGAACAGCGTATCCACGCGTCCCGGTGGTGGGATGCCGCTGGGCGGGCACGGTCGGCTGCTATCCTATCGCCGATCGAACAAGCGGCCGTTGGGCCGGAGGGTTGAAACGTGTGGGAACTGGTCAAGGCCGGTGGCTGGCCGATGGTGCCGCTGCTGCTGTTGGGCGTACTGGCTTTGGCGATCATCCTGGAGCGTTTCTGGTCCCTGCGGCGGACCGAGGTGCTGCCGCCGGGCCTCGGCCAGGAAGTGCGCAACTGGGCCGCGCGCGGCAAGCTCGACCCGGCGCACCTGCAGACCCTGCGCGCCAACTCGCCGCTGGGCGCGCTGCTGGCGGCCGCGCTGGAAGCGCGCAACCGTCCGCGTGACCAGATCCGCGAGCGGATCGAGGACACCGGCCGCCATCTGGTGCACCGCATGGAGCGCTTTCTCAATGCGCTGGGCACCATCGCCTCGGCCGGCCCGCTGCTGGGCCTGCTCGGCACCGTGATCGGCATGATCCAGATGTTCCTGGGCATCCTCGACCATGGCGTGGGCGACGTGAACCAGCTGGCCGGCGGCATCGGCAAGGCGCTGGTGTGTACCGCCACCGGCATGATCGTGGCCATTCCGGCGCTGATGTTCCATCGCTATTTCAAGGGCCGCATCCATGGCTATGTGGTGGAGATGGAGCAGGAAGCCAGCGCGCTGCTGGACACGCTCGACGGCCGCCCCGGCGTGATGAACGCCGCGCCGGCAGCACGTGCGGCCAGCCCCGCCACGGCCAAGGCCTGATCGATGCGCATCGGCAACGACCGATCCCAGGATGAGCCGCATATCGATCTGGTTCCGCTGATCGATGTGATCCTGGTGCTGATCATCTTCTTCGTGGTCACCACCACCTTCGATGCGCGTTCGACGCTGCAGGTGCAGCTGCCGACCGCCAGCCAGCAGCCCAACAACGAGCCGCCGCGTTCGCTCAGCGTGCTGATCAACGCCGAAGGCCGCTATTTCATCAATGACCAGGAAGTGCTGCGCAGCGACGTCGAGTCGGTCAAGCAGACCATCGCCGCCGTCGCCGGCAGTGATCGCAGCCAGCCGGTGCTGCTGCGCGCCGATGCACGCACTCCCTACCAGGCCGTGGTGACCGCGCAGGACGCGCTCGGTCAGCTCGGTTTCCGTCGTATCGCCATTGCAACTGCGCCAGAGGTGCGTCCATGAGTTCCCATCACGCGCCGGTGTGGCCGATCTACAAACGTCTGCTGGGCTACACCCGTACCTACTGGGTGTTCATGGTGGGTGCGGTCATCGCCATGGTGGTCGAAGCCCTGGCCGGCTATCACTTCACCAAGCTGATGGAGCCGCTGGTCAACCGCGGTTTCGTCAACCCCGAACCGCGCATGGCGGTGATCCTGCCGCTGACCATCCTGGGCCTGTTCCTGATGCGCAGCGTGGCCACCTGGGTCAGCGACTACACGCTGGCCAAGACCGGCCGCAGCGTGGTGCGCGACCTGCGCGAGCAGGTGCTGCAGAAGTACCTGCACCTGCCGTCGTCGCACTTCGATACCGAAGCGACGCCGGTGATGGTCAGCCGCCTGAACTTCGATACCGAACAGGTCACCCAGGCCAGCGCCGATGCGCTCAAGACCGTGGTGGCCGATACCCTGACCATCATCGCGATGCTGGCGGTGATGCTGCAGATGAGCGTCAAGGTCACCCTGGCGATGCTGCTGGTGGTGCCGCTGATCGGTGGCATCGTGTCCTATGTGGGCAAGCGCTACCGCCGCATCAGCCGTGGCATCCAGGATGGCATGGGCACGATGGCGCAGACCGCCGAGCAGTCGCTGGCGGCACAGCAGGAAGTGAAGGTGCACGGCACCCAGCAACACGAGATCTCGCGCTACTCGCGCCTGGCCAACCGCATGCTGGCGCTGAACATGAAGGTGGAAGTCACCCGCGCCGCTGCCTCCAGCGTGGTGCAGTTCCTGGCCGCACTGGCGCTGGCGGTGATCGTCTGGGTGTCGACCCGTGAAGCGCTGGCCGGTCGCCTCAATGCCGGCCAGTTCATGGGCCTGATGACCTCGATGATGGCCATCATTCCTTCGCTGCGCCGCCTGACCAGCGTGCAGACCTCGATCTCGCGCGGTGTGGCTGCCGCCGAGCGCCTGTTCGGCATCCTCGACATGCCGGTGGAGCGCGACGAGGGCCGCACGACGGTGCAGCGCGTGCGGGGTGAGCTTGCGTTCGACCACGTCATGCTGCGCTACCGCGAAGACAGCGGCATCGCCCTGGACGACATCAGCTTCGTCGCCAGGCCGGGCACCGTCACGGCCATCGTCGGCCGCTCCGGCAGCGGCAAGACCAGCCTGATCCGGCTGGTGCCGCGCTTCTATGAGCCCAGTGGCGGTGTCATCACCCTCGATGGCGTGGCCCTGGACGATTACCCGCTGGCCGATCTGCGCCGGCAGGTGGCCATCGTCGGGCAGAAGGTGATGCTGTTTGACGACACCATCGCCGCCAACATCGCCTATGGCATGGAAGCGACCGACGCGCAGATCCGCGCCGCGGCCGAAGCAGCCAACGCCTGGGAATTCATCGCACGCATGCCGCAGCAGCTGCAGACCCCGGTCGGCGAAAACGGTGCGCTGTTGTCCGGCGGCCAGCGTCAGCGCCTGGCGATCGCCCGCGCGATCCTGCGTGATGCGCCGATCCTGATCCTCGATGAAGCCACGGCGGCGCTGGACAACGAGTCCGAGCGGCTGGTGCAGGATGCGTTGCAGCGCCTGATGCCGGAACGCACCACGCTGGTCATCGCCCACCGCCTGTCGACCATCGAACATGCCGACCAGGTGCTGGTGATGGACCACGGCCGCATCGTCGAACGCGGCACCCACCGCGAGCTGCTTGAGATGGGGGCTGTACCAGCACCTGCACAGCATGCAGTTCCGCGAAAGGCAGGACTGATGGCAGGCAAGGGTACCCAGACCCCGCCGTACTGGTATGACGGCGCGCCGGTTCCGTGGGCGATGCGCCTGCTGGCACCGCTGTATGCCGGCGTCACCGCGCTGCGCCGGCGTGCCTACCGGCGCGGCTGGCGCAAGCGCCACGCATTGCCGGTACCGGTCATCGTGGTCGGCAACATCACCGCAGGGGGACCGGCAAGACGCCGCTGACCATCGCCCTGGTTGAACGCCTGCGTGCGGCCGGCTGGAAACCGGGTGTGGCCAGTCGTGGCTACGGCCGCGAAGACGCCGACACACCGCTGTGGGTGCAGGCCGATACGCCGACCGCCAAGGGCGGCGACGAGCCGGTGCTGATCGCCTGGAAGACCGGCGTGCCGGTGCGCGTGGACCGCGACCGGGTGGCGGCTGGCAGGGCGCTGGTCGAGGCTGGCTGTGATGTGATCGTCTGTGATGACGGCCTGCAGCACTACCGCTTGGCGCGCGATATCGAGATCGAAGTTGTCGATGCGCAGCGCCGCTATGGCAATGGCCTGATGATTCCGGCCGGGCCGCTGCGTGAACCGGTCAGCCGCGCCAGCGAATGCGACTTCCGCGTGGTCAACCTCGGCCAGGCCGAGGCGGAAAGCGCGGCCCAGGCCTGTGGTTTCGGGCAGTGGCCGATGGCGTTGCAGATCGACAGTGCGCAGCCGCTGGCCGGCGGTCGCGCGCGCCCGCTGTCGTACTTCAAGGGCCAGCGCGTGCATGCAGTGGCCGGTATTGCCCATCCACAGCGCTTCTTCGACATGCTGCGTGTGCGTGGCATCGGCGTGGTGCCGCATGCCTTCGCCGACCACCAGACCTACCGGCCGCAGGATCTGTCGTTTGGCAGCCAGCTGCCAGTACTGATGACCGAGAAGGATGCGGTGAAATGCCGTGCGTTTGGCAACGATTGGCACTATGCGGTGCCACTGCGCGCCGAGCTGCCGGCCGCGTTCTGGGTGGCGCTGACCGACCGCCTGGACAAGCTGCGACCGAACTGAGTGGCGCGGCGGCGCTTGCATTCACACGCCGCCGGCCGCATTCCCGTTGTAACGAGCCTGCCGAGTACCGCCCGCATGACCGAATTCGTTGTCGCCATTCCGGCCCGCTATGCCGCTTCGCGGTTGCCGGGAAAACCCTTGCGCCTGCTGGGCGGTGAGCCGCTGGTGCTGCACGTGGCGCGCCGCGCGTTGCAGGCCGGTGCCGGCGAGGTGTGGGTGGCCACCGACGATCAGCGCATTGCCGATGCGCTGTCCGGGTTGGCCGAAGTGAAGGTGGCGATGACCGCTGCGTCACATGCGTCCGGCACCGACCGCCTGGCCGAGTGTGCACGTATTGCCGGCTGGGCCGATGGCACCGTGGTGGTCAACCTGCAGGGAGACGAACCGTTCGCGCCGGCGGCAGGTATCCGCGCCGTGGCCGAGGCACTGGTCAACGGCACTGCGCCGATGTCGACCCTGGCCACCACCGTCGAGGACGCGCCTACGCTGTTCGACCCGAACGTGGTCAAGCTGGTGCGCAATGTGCGCAACGAAGCGATGTACTTCAGCCGTGCCCCGATCGCCTGGCACCGCGATGGCTTCGCGCGCAGTCGTGAGGCACTGCCGGAAGGCCATGCCTGGCTGCGCCACATCGGCATCTACGGCTACCGTGCCGGTTTCCTGCAGCAGTTCGCCGCCATGCCGCCAGGGCAGCTTGAACAGATCGAATCGCTGGAGCAGTTGCGCGTGCTCGAAGCCGGCTACCCGATCAGCGTGGCGATCTCGCCCGAGCCGTTCCCGCCGGGCATCGACACGCCCGAAGACCTGGAGCGCGCCGAGGCGCTGTTGCAGGCGCTGACCGCACGATGAGACTGCTGGTCGTCTGCCTCGGCAACATCTGCCGTTCGCCGATGGCCGAAGGCGCGTTGCGCGCCCGCCTGGACGCCTCGCCGCTGGCCGGGCGGGTACAGGTCGATTCGGCCGGCACCGGTGACTGGCACGTGGGTGAGCCGCCGGATCGGCGCGCGATCGCCTGCGCGGCCGGTCATGGTGTGGATATCGGCGGGCTGCGTGCACGCCAGTTGCAGGCCCGCGATTTCGACCGGTTCGACTGGATCCTGTGTGCCGACCCGGCCAATCTGCGCGATGCCGGGCGCCTGGCATCGCCCGCCCAGCGCGAGCGCCTGGCGCTGTATCTACCTTGGTCGGGCGGGCAGGGAGCGGGCGCGATCCCGGATCCCTACACCCGGGGCAGCGAGCAGTTCGAACAGGTTTGGACGCTGGTGGACGAAGCTGCAAAACGTGCGGTGGCACGACTGTTGCATGACGCCGACTCCGGCATAATCGGGTCATGAACGTCCAGCCCGTCCCGGACCTGCCCGAGTTTGCCGCCTGGCTCAATGCCACGCCCTGCACGCTGACCGAACTGCGCGGTCGGCCGGTGGCCCTGTTGTTCGTCAATGCCGCCTCCGCGTGGAGCGCGCAGCGCCTGGCCGAGTTCGGCCAATGGCTGTCGCGACACCCCGGCAAGCTGCAGCCGCTGGTACTGCAGGTGCCGCGATTCGATTTCGAGCGTGAGGCCGATGCCGCACTGAAACTGCTGCGTCGGCAGGGCTTGTCGATGCCGGTGCTGCTTGATACCGACTGGGACGGCTGGCGCCGCTTCGGCATCACCGCGTGGCCGACGCTGGTGCTGTTGGATGCACAGGGCCGCGAACAGCAGCGGCTGGTCGGGCAGGGCGCCCCCGGGGACCTGGAACGCGCCTTGAACGCGCTGTGCCAGGGTGCGCCTCTGGCGCCGCCCCGTGGAGGCAGCGAGCTGCATCCGGAGCCGCGCCATCCGCTGCGCTTTCCGCTCGGCCTGGCAGTCAGCACCGAACGGCTTTACATCGCCGACAGTGGCCATCACCGCATCCTTGAATGCAGCCATGGCGGGCGCATCCTGCGCCAGTTCGGCCTCGGTACCGCCGATTTCATGGACGGCAACCTGGCCGAGGCGGCGTTCCACCGTCCGCAGGCGCTGGTGCTCGAACGCGATTCGCTGTACGTGGCCGACACCGGCAACCATGCCGTACGCCGTATCAACCTGCTGACCGGTATCGTTGACACGTTGTGTGGCAACGGTCGCCCGGGTGCGCCGGTGGAAGGGCCGGTCGCGCAGGCGCGACAGGTCTCGCTGGACCATCCGACCGGCCTGGCCATTGCCGACAACCAGCTGCACATCGCCATGGCTGGCGACAACCGCATCTGGAGTTTCCATCTGGGCCAGCGCAGCCTGCAGTGGCGCGCCGGCAGTGGGTCGATCGATGAGCGTGACGGCAGTGGCCACCTGGCCGCCTTCGCCCAGCCGACTGCGTTGGCCGTGGTGCAGCAGGTGCTGTACGTGGCCGATGCGCTGGGCTCGTCGATCCGCGCGCTGCAGCTGCGCGGTGATCTGGTGCAGACCCTGGTCGGCCAGGGGGCCTGGCGCTTTGGCCATGAGGACGGCCCACGCGCGCAGGCCAGCCTGCAGTTCCCGCAGGCGATCGCGCTGAGCCCCGAGGCGCCCCTGCTGTGGATTGCCGATACCGGCAACGGCCATCTGCGCACGTTGCGCCTGGGCGGCGGTGAACTGACCACCCAGCCATTGCCGCGCCGGCTGCACGGCCCGGCGGGCCTGGCCGTCGGTGCGGGCGCGGTGTGGATCGCCGAGACCGATGCGCATGCCGTACTGCGGTTCGACCCCGACAGCGGCGTGCTCAGCGAAGTACCGATCAGCGAATGACCGACGCTTCCGCCCCGGCCTTCGACGGCAAGGCCTTCGCGGCCCATCTGAGCACGGCCCCCGGTGTGTACCGGATGTACGCCGCCGACGACACCCTGCTGTATGTCGGCAAGGCGCGCGCACTGCGCAACCGAGTGGGCAGCTACTTCAACGGCAGCCCGAAGAATGCGCGGATCATGTCGATGATCTCGCAGATCGCGCGCATGGACGTGACCGTGACGCGCTCGGAAGCCGAGGCGTTGCTGCTGGAGAACCAGCTGATCAAGTCGCTGTCGCCGCGCTACAACGTCTCGCTGCGCGACGACAAGACCTATCCGCATGTGCTGCTGACCCGTGAAGACTGGCCGCGCATCGCCCTGCATCGTGGCCCGCGTGCCATTCCCGGACGCTATTTCGGGCCGTACCCGGGCGTCACTGCAGTGCGCGAGACGCTCAACCTGATGCACAAGCTGTTCAAGCTGCGCAGCTGCGAGGACAGCGTGTTCCGCAACCGTTCGCGGCCGTGCCTGCAGTACCAGATCGGCCGCTGCAGCGCGCCCTGCGTGGAACTGGTGGCGCCGGCCGAGTACGCCGAGTCGGTGCGCCGCGCCGCACTGTTCCTGGAAGGCAAGAGTGATGAGCTGACCCGCGAGCTGGGTGAGCAGATGCAGGCCGCCAGCGAGGCGCTGGAGTTCGAGCAGGCCGCGCGCCTGCGCGATCTGATTTCCTCGTTGCGCAGCATGCAGACCCGCCAGTATGTGGATGGCCGCGCCGCCGATCTGGACGTGCTGGCGGTGGCCATGCAGGGCTCGCAGGCCTGCGTGCTGCTGCTGGCGTTCCGCGACGGCCGCAACCTCGGCACCCGTCCGTTCTTTCCGCGCACCAATGGCGAGGACAGCGCGGAGGAAGTGCTGGCCGCGTTCGTCTCGCAGTACTACATCGAGTTCGAGCCGCCGCGCGAGATCCTGCTGGACCGCGAGATTCCCGATGCCGATCTGCTGGTGGCGGCGCTGTCGGCCTCGGCCGAGCGCAAGGTGCAGCTGAAGTGGAACGTGCGTGGCGAGCGCGCCGGTTACGTGGAACTGGCCAGCCGCAACGCGCAGCTGACCTTGGCCACCGAGCTCAACAGCCGCAACGCACAGCATGCGCGCAGCGATGCACTGCGCGACATGCTGGGCCTGGCCGAGCCGGTCAAGCGGGTGGAATGCTTCGATATCAGTCATACGCTGGGCGAAGCCACCGTGGCCTCATGCGTGGTGTTCGACGCCGCCGGGCCGGTGCGCGCTCAGTATCGCCGTTTCAACATCAGCGGCATCGAGCCGGGCGATGACTATGCCGCCATGCGCCAGGCCATCGACCGTCGCTTCCGTCGTGCGGTGGAAGAGCAGGGCGTGCTGCCGGATGTGCTGCTGATCGACGGTGGTGCCGGCCAGCTGGCCCAGGCCCAGTCCGCACTGGCCGACCTGGGTGTGGAAGGGGTGCTGCTGGTGGGCGTGGCCAAGGGCGTGGAGCGCCGCGCCGGCCACGAAGCGCTGGTGATACCCGATGGCCGTGAGCTGCGACCGGGGGCCGCCAATCCGGCGCTGCAGTTCATCCAGCAGGTGCGCGACGAGGCGCACCGGTTCGCGATCACCGGCCACCGCGGCCGTCGCCAGAAGGCCCGGATGACCAGCAAGCTGGAGGACATCCCCGGCATCGGCCCACGTCGCCGTGCCAGCCTGCTCAAGCATTTCGGCGGTCTGGTCGGCCTCAAGGCCGCCGGCGAGGCGGAAATCGCCAAGGTGGAAGGCATCAATGACGCCCTTGCGGCGCGTATCTACGCTAACCTGCACGGGTTGGCCACGCCCGATGCGGCCGAGTAGAGAGAGAAGCACGCAAGCATGAAGTTGACCCTGCCCACCTGGCTCACGTTGTTGCGGATCGTGATGATCCCGGTGCTGGTGCTGGTGTTCTACCTGCCCTACACCTGGACCAACTTCGCTTCGGCGGCGATCTTCGGCCTGGCCGCGATCACCGACTGGCTCGATGGCTGGATCGCCCGCCGCTACCAGCTGGAGTCGGCCTTTGGCGCTTTCCTCGATCCGGTTGCGGACAAGCTGATGGTGGCGGTGGCGCTGTTCCTGATCGTGCAGGGCCACCCGACGCCGTGGATGGCCTTCTGGGCGGCGGTGATCGTCGGCCGCGAGATCGCGGTGTCGGCGCTGCGCGAATGGATGGCCGAGCTGGGCCAGCGCGCCAAGGTGCGGGTGGCGATGATCGGCAAGATCAAGACCACCGCACAGATGGTCGCGCTGCTGTGCCTGCTGTACTCGGTCGCGCCGAACGTGCCGGTGGAAGATATCTGGATGGGCTGGCCGGTGTTCCACATCGGTGATTGGACGCTGGCCATTGCCGCGGTGCTGACCCTGTGGTCGGGCCTGCAGTACCTGCACGCCGCCTGGCCGAGCCTGCGCGAAGATGAGCGCGCCGCGCGCGAGCGCTCGCGGCAGAAGAAGCTGGGCAACTGAGTGCCGGGGTCGGACCCATTTCCCAGGGAAAGGTCGCTGACCCCAACGATGATGTTTCCATCCACGCCATGCGTGGATGCGTAATGCAGGTCGCCTTGCAGACCCGAAAAAGGCGCTTGACGCCATCCTTGGAACGGGTAGAATTTCGCCTCCCAAGCGGGAATAGCTCAGTTGGTAGAGCGCAACCTTGCCAAGGTTGAGGTCGCGAGTTCGAGTCTCGTTTCCCGCTCCAGATTCAAGAAAAACGCTCCCGCAAGGGGGCGTTTTTCGTTTGCGGACAACGCGCTGCACGGTACCGGCGTTCCATGGCAAGCGGCGCCTGCACAGGGGATGGATCATCTGCCGGGCGATTGACCGCTCAACGTCGGACTGCACACCGGGGAACGTAGCCTGGGGCCTGAACGCTGCCCGGCCATGCAGGTGAAATCTCCTGTTGACGCCGTGCAGCAATATCGACACAATAGCGCTCCTTCGACGCAGGTCGAACGGAATCTGCGGGAATAGCTCAGTTGGTAGAGCGCAACCTTGCCAAGGTTGAGGTCGCGAGTTCGAGTCTCGTTTCCCGCTCCAGATTCAAGAAGAACGCTCCCGCAAGGGGGCGTTTTTCGTTTGGCACTCCGGGTGCACCATCGCCCCGTCAGCGTGCGTCCCCTGGCCTGGGCACCGCGCACGGTTCGAACGTGAAGATCGAAGATTCACCGGGAATGACGTTGCTGTGCTCCATCAGGAGCAGAACGGCGTTCGAGGCCAGCGGGGTGCTCAACGCGACCGCGAGTGCGGCGACAATCAGTGTGGTGATCAAGGCAGTCACTCGCCAGCGGCAATACACCGTGAAAGTCGTCCAGTGTTCCGTGCCGGGAACGCATTGAAAGCGTAGTGAAAGACTCGGTCGGCGTTGCCTGAACCGCACGCGTGCTGTGACCTTTTTCGGACCATTTCTCCATGTTCGCTCCACAATCGCACGGTAGCCTGCGTGCTCCCTTAACACGTTGGCGGGCCGGTGGTCAGGCGTATCACTCCAGTGGCAATGCCCAGGACCGGGCGCGGACTTACCTTGCAGGGAATGCTGCGTCCGGGCGCATTGCTGGCCAGCCTGGCGCTGGCCGGTTGCATGTCGGTGCCCGTTCCAGACCTGCCTGACCATACGCCCAGCGCCTGGACCCAGCCGCCACCGGGAAGGGGCGTGGCGGTGGATGCGCGGCAGTGGTGGAAGGTACTGTCCGACCCGGCACTCGATGGTCTGGTCGACCAGGCCATCGCCGGCAACCTCGACCTGCAGCAGGCCACGCTGCGCCTGCAGGCGGTGCGGATCGTCTCCGGTACCGCCGACTCGCGCTTCCTGCCGGAGATCTCGGCCAGCGCCAAGCAGGTGCAGGACGCCGCTGCCGTCGATACCTATTTCCATGCCGGCATCGAAGCGATCTGGGACCTGGGCCTGTTCGGTGCCGCCGAAAGCGCGCATCTGGCGGCGCAGGCATCGGCCGGCAATGCCGAAGCATTGCGCAGCGCGGCGCAGGTGGCTGTGATTGCCGATGTGGTGCGCAGCTATCTGGATCTGACCGTGGCACAGGCGCAGCAGGACCTGCTGGCCCGCCAGCAGGCCGTGGACGATCGCGGCGAGCAGCTGGCCCGGGTGCGGCAGCGCCTGCGCCTGGATGAGCCGGGCGAGCTGGAACGCCTGCAGGCGCGCCAGGCGGCCACGCGCGCGGCGTCGGCGCAGGCGCGTGAGAATGCAGACAGCGCAGCGCGTGCACTGGCGCTGTTGCTCGGCCGCGATGGCCCGGACCCGACGTGGCGCGCCTATCGCACGCCGCCCAGACTCGGTGTGTTTGCCTTGCAGCAGGTGCCAGCGGACCTGCTGCGGCACCGCCCGCAGATCCTGCTGGCCGAATCGGCGGTGCTGCAGGCTGTGGCCGACAAGGGCACCGCGCGCGCGGCGATGTACCCGCGGGTCAGTCTGGGCGGCTCGATCCTGTACGCCTACAACCTCACCCAGAATGCGCGCTCCAACTCTGATTCCAGCCCCTCGATCGGCCCCTACATCGATATACCGCTGTGGGACTGGGGCCAGCGCCGTGCGCGATTCCAGGCCGACGACAAGCAGCTGGACGCCGCGTTGCTGGGCTACCGCAAGGCGGTGCTGGAAGGCGTGAGCGAAGTAGAAGGCGCACTGGGCAGCCTGGCCCGACAGGACAGCAGCATCCAGTCGCTGCATGCGGCCAATGAGGCTGCCGGACAGCAGGTCACGCGCCAGGCACGGCAAGTGCAGCTGGGCCTGTCCAGCGAATTCGAGGGTCTGGACACGCAGCGTGCCGCACTCGCCGCGCAGGCTGATCTGATCGGTGTGCAGGGCGCGCGCGTGCTGGCGTTTGCGTCGCTGTACCGCGCGCTTGGTGGCGCACCGTTGCCGGTCGATACCGAGGATGCGGCGCAATGATCGCGCTGGCCCGCAAGACCCTGGCCTATGAGTGGCGCCGGTTCCTGCCGGTGGTGATGGCGATGTGCTTCGCTGGCGTGCTGCTGATCGTGCAGGCGGCGCTGGTGCTGGGCATCTTCGGCACCGCTGCGATGTACGTGAAAGCGTCGTCGGCCGATATCTGGGCCGGTTTTCCCGGGACACAGAGCGTCAACTACGGTCATGCCATCAGCGCCGATGTGGAAAGCCACCTGCGCATGGACCCGGATGTCACCCGGGTCGAACCCTACGAGTGGGTCGATGGCGAGTGGCGCTCCAGTGCGCCGGGCACCGGCAACGTGTCGGTGTACCTGTCCGGCATCGCCACCGCCGACGACGCGATGATGTTCGCGCGCATCCTGCCGGCTGACCTGCGTGCGCAACTGCGCGAGCCGGGAGCAGTGATCGTCGACAGCGCCGATCTGGATACGCTGGGCGTGGACCTGCAGAACAACCGTGCCTGGATCAACGGCAAGGCGGTGCGTGTGGTCGCCGCACAACCCGGCCTGCGTGGTCTTGGTGGTGTCAACGTGCTGGCCTCGCTGGATACCGCACGTGCCATTGCCGGCACCGATCCGCATGAAGGCAGCACCTATTTCGTGGCGGGCCTGCGCTCGCCGGAGCTGGCCGATCGCGTACGCGACCGCTTGGCCGCATCGATGGGCCAGGCCACACCGGTCGAGTTCTGGACCGCGCCCGAGTTCGCCAGCCGCTCGCAGCAGTATTGGTTGTTCGATACCGGCGCTGGCATCGCGGTGTTGTTCATGGCGGTCATCGTCTGCTTCGTTGGCGCGGTGATCACCAACCAGTCGTTCGCTTCGGTGGTGGCCGGTTCGGTGCGCGAGTACGCCACGCTCAATGCACTCGGTGCCGGTCGCTATGCGCTGGCGCGGGTGGTGTTCGAGCAGGCGCTGCTGATTGGTGGTGTGGGCATGTTGCTGGCGGCGGCGTTCAGCACCGTGGTGCTGTTGATCGCGCAGACCCAGCGCGTGCCGGTGCAGCTGACGCCGATGGTCATCCTCGGCTGCGTGGCGCTGGTCGCGGTGATGGCCATGCTGTCGAGCATCATGGCGGTACGCAGTGTCGTCCGCTCCGATCCATCGTTGCTGCTGCGCTGAGGGCCGGCCGATGACATCCACACGCGCCGTTGCGCCAACCCTGCAGGCCGACGCACTGGAGAAGGGCTTCCTGTCCGGCGATGTGCAGGTGCCGGTGCTGCGCGGCCTGTCACTGGACATCTATCCCGGTGAACTGACCCTGGTCTCAGGACCGTCCGGCTGCGGCAAGAGCACGTTGCTGTCGCTGCTGTCCGGCCTGTCGTCGCCCGATGGCGGTCGTGTGCATGCGCTCGGCCAGGATGTGGGGCACATGAGCCGCAGCGAGGTGGAGCGGTTCCGGTTGCATCATGTCGGGTTCGTGTTCCAGGGCTTCAATCTGTTCCCGGCGCTGACCGCGCTGGAACAGGTGCAGCTGCCCCTGGGCTACCGTGGCATGCGCAATCGCGACAGTGAACCGTTGGCACGCAGGGCGTTGGAAGAGGTCGGCCTGAGCCATCGCAGCCATATGCGGCCGGCGCAGCTGTCCGGCGGTGAGAAGCAACGCGTGGCGGTAGCGCGCGCCTTCGCCAAGTCGCCGACGCTGATCTTCGCCGACGAACCGACCAGCGCGCTGGACGCCGAGAATGGTCAACGCGTGATCGACATCCTGCATCGCTACGCGCGTGCACATGGCGCCACTGTGCTGTGCGTGAGCCACGATCCTCGCCTGATTCGGCATGCCGACAGGGTGATCGCCATGGAAGACGGCATGGTCCGTGATGACCGCCGCCAGAACGAAACTGTAGAGTCCGCCCCATGACCAAGACGTCGCACCTGCTCCCGCTCAGCCTGGCACTGTCCGCAGCGTTGCTGCTCGGCGCCTGCTCCAAGGACGCCCCCACGCCAGCGCCAACACCTGCAGGCAAGGCCGGCAGCGCGGCCGGGAAGGTCGCGGTGGCGCGCGGCATCATCGACGTCGAAGGCGGGCTGATTGCACTGGCGCCGCCGCTGGATGGCTCGATCAGCGCTGCGCCAGTGAAGGAGGGTGCGCTGGTGAAGAAGGGACAGCTCCTGCTGTCGCTGGATGGTGCATTGCTGCAACAGGAGGTGGCGATGGCCAGCGCCGATCTGGCCTTGGCCAATGACCGGTTGAAGGGCAGCCAGGCGCAGCTGCGCGAACTGGAGCGTAACGCCAGCCGCCTGGCCACCGGCGCCAGCGAAGGCGTGTCGTCCAACCAGCAGGCTGACGCGGCCCGGCAGCAGCTGGCGGGTGTACGCGTCGATGCCGACGTGGCCGCTGCGCAGGTCGACCTGGCCCAGCACAAACTCGAGCACGCCCGGCTGAAGCTGCAGCAGATGTCGCTGAGTGCGCCGGAGGCCGGCACCGTGGTCGGCCTGGTGCCGGGCCCCGGTGCCTTCGTGCAGGCCGGCAAGCCGGCGATCTCGCTGCTGCCGGCGCGCCCGCTGCAGGTGCGCGCCGAACTCAGTTCCGCCTACGCCGATGCGGTGCAGGTGGGCATGCAGGCCACCGTGGTGCCGGACAGCGATGGCGCCGGCAACGCCACCCCGCTGCCACTGGCGCGCGTGGTGCGCATCAGCCCGGTGTTCGCGCAGGCCCGATTGCCGGAAGATGCGGGGCGTGGCGTGGCCAAGGTGGTGGAGTGCGTGCTCGAGTTCGATGGCGAGGCCAAGGCGCGCTTCGGCCAGCACGTGCGGGTGGAGTTCCGGAAGCAGGCGCGGTCAGCGGTTGAGCCAACGCCGTAGCCGAGGGCAGGCGGAGACCGGCGCGATCACAAGCAGCGCCAGCAGCAGGATGGCGCTGGCGGCCAGCAACCAGAGCATGTGCACGCCGCGCACGGGCGATTGATGCATGGCCGTCGCGCCCCACAGCAGGGTCCAGCCCAGCCACGGCAGGATGCCGATCAGCATGCGCAGCCACAAGCGGTGGAATCGCCAAGGTTGCAGCATCAGGCCCAGCGCGACGATCTCTACAGCGATGATCAGTGCGAAGGTAATGACTGAGCCGGTGGGATAGGGCCCTGTGCCGGAATCGGTGTGGTGCAACTGCCAATGATCGGGTTGAAATCCTGCATGGACGAGCGCGCAGACAAGCAGCAGCCAGATGAGCATGGCCAGCTGCCAGAAGGTCCTGGAGGCACCGGCGCGGTGGTGGGATGAGGGCATCTAGCTGGCCAGGTAACCTTGCTCGGTCCAGAATTCCAGTGCGAAGGCATCTTCGTCCGCGAAGAAGGGTACTTCGCCGTCCAGAAGACCGGCGTTGGTGAAACGCATTTCCCGAGCGCCGAGCTTGAACAGGCGTAGTGCATCAGCGAGTCCAGCTCCTCCGACCGGATCGATCTGAGCGGGGGCTCATCCAGATCCTGGTCTGCCTTGTGCCGAATGCGGACACGCTCCTCACCGTCCAGGCAAGTCTCGACATCGTAGTAGTAGCTTTCGATGATGCTGGTTCCATCAGGTTGATGCAGTTCCCTGGACAAGCGAAGTATGGGTTCTTCAATGACAGGGGCACTCTTCTGCTGGCGGAACGCCGCATGGCAGTGGCCGACCCAGAGCCCGCACCGATCTTCATCGTCGTAGTCGTCGTACGGTTGACAGATCGCCAATGAAAGAAGGGTACGGATGTCTGACGGAGAAATGATCTGCGTGGTCCAATGGCGACTGGATGCACCCTCCTGGAGGAAGCGCCAGCCCTCGAGGATCAAGGCGATGAACGGTGGTTTGATCTCGTTCGCCTCGACCTGAATCCATTCCGGCTCGTCCAGCGTTGTATCGTTGCATACGTACTTCCAAAGGCCCCAGCCCCTCTCAGGTTGGCGGCCCAGAAGGCGATCAATCACACCCACCGTTGTCTCCACGTGTTCCATCACCAAGCGGGCGCCCGTCCGCTCTGACGGACGTTCCATCTGGATGATGTATGCCGGGGTATCCGGATGTTCGATGTCCGCTTGCACGCGAAGTGAGATTCCGCTGCGGCTGAACTGATACTCACACGTATCTTTGGGGAGCATGTCCTTGCCACAGATGCGCAGGAAGTTCTCCGGGCTGACATTGGCATCGCTGAACAGGTTGAGTACACACAACAGCGGATCCGCCGCTGTCAGGCCTTCCAAGCGTATGACGCTTCTCCCGGCGTCCAGTCGTTCAACAATCGTTTCCGCGCTCAGCGACCAGGTGCTGTCCGGATGCGAGTCCTCCCTGAAAAGGCAGTCCGGCTCGATGAGCTGGGCGAGCTCATCTCCATCCATGGCACCAACATCGTCGATACTGCGCAGGCACTGGATCGGACCCTCAAGCTCCATGGAGTAGTCGGTCTGGATGAGCAGCGCTGCCTCGGTACGTCCGGCAACGTGGAGGTGGCCATGGTTGTTGTCGCCCCAGTACATCTCGCTGACACGGAGATCGCCGCCCACCCGGATCTCCTGCCCCCGACGATGACGTTGGTCGAGGTCAGGCTGCCCGAGACAATCAGTCCGCACGCGCCGTCGGTTTCCAGGCAGTGGATGTGGCGGGTGATCTGCAGATCGCCGCGGACCAGGATGAACTGTATGTACTCGTCTGCTTCTCCTTCCCGCCATGGAGCCAGCGGGTCGTCCAGATCCAGTGTGTCGAGCTGGAGGTCACCGGGGGCGAGCAGAGCCAGCTCGTTTGGGTTGTCAATGGCGTACCTTTCCCCTCGGTACTCTGAGTCCTCTGGAATTTCGTCCTTGATGTCCTGGTAGCGGACCACCTGGAAGGGGCATTCCGGGGAAAGTCGAGCAGCGATGTCTTCAGGTGTCGGTGCGGGCGCTTGTCGGGTGATCGCGACCCGTTCGCCGTTCGATGCCTCCTGGAAAAGCTGGAACTCGATGAGCTGGGCCAGGATCGCGAAGTGCACCGGTGCATCGACCACCTGCAATGAGTCCAGCTGCGCGACGCCTCCCAGGCCGAGTGCCGGGAAGAATCCAAAACACTGTCCTGCACGCAAGGCACCATGCTTCAGCACGGCCGCATCGAACAGTGGTGCGCCGTCATCGCCGATCAGGTCCAACGCTTCGTCGGGAAGCCGGAAGGCCGACGTTGCGCCCTGGCTCGGACAGCCGGGAAAGGATGTGCCTTCAGTCAACTGCCTGCAGACGATTGAACCGCTCAGGAGATCGATTTGACCTGGGCCGTACTTCGCATGGATGAAGTAGAGGGTGCCAAACGCAGAATATGCGTAAGCGAGGGTGTCGGCAGGCATGAGGTCTCGATCATGTGCGAGCACAAGCTCCATCACGCCTGCGAGGTCCTGCGGATGGCATAGCTGAATCCGGCCACCCCTGAACACCGTTCGCCCACGGCGGACCAGCAGGTCGTGCAGTGCGGTAGGCAGCCCGCTTTCACGTTCGCGTGCTTTGGTGTCTACATCGCCGGGGGCTGGAAAGCCGGCTTGCTGGGCAGCTGCATGGTGAGTCCTGGATCGACAGGAGGTCATTGCAGGGCGCCATCAATGGAAGCACGGACTGCACTGCATACCTCGGGTCGATTACTGTCCACCATCGATCTGCTGCCGGGCCATGCAACTAGTCCGAAAAGCATGGGCTGCATTCGTCGTTCCGGTTCCGGGGCTGAACATCATCGCCCATCCGTGGATCTCGCCTGGTTTGTAGCTGCACGTCTGATCGCCTGCCACGCGCTCACTGCCGAGACCAGGCACAGCGCCAGCAGCAGGCCGACGTCCAGCAGCAGCAACCACAGCAGGTGCATGCCGTGCACGGGCGGTTGATGCATCGCCGACAGCATCCACGGCACCGACCATGCCAGCAGCAGGACAAAGGCGATCAGCAAGCGCAGCCACAGGCGTTTCAACCGCCAGGGCCGCACGATCAGCGCGGTCACCACCAGTTCAACGGTACCCAGCAGCGCGAACAGGATCACGGTGCTGGTCGGGTAGGGCAGCTCGGCGCCTTCCAGGCGGCGCAGCAGCCAGTAGTCGGGCGTGAAGCCGGCATTGACCAGTGCGGCGATCAGGGCGAGCCAGGTCAGTGCGACCAGCAGCCAGAACAAGCGGATGTAGCGCCTAGGCATCTGCGGTGTCCGTGCTGGGCAGCGAAGGTCCGGGTGATGAAAGGCGCCGGCTGGCGAAGATGGCAGCCAGTGTCAGCAGGCCAGGCCCGACGGTGAAATAGAGCATGCGCAGCGGATGGTTGTGCATCAGCATCCAGGTGGCGAAGGCCAACGGAATTGCCAGGACCAGCAGCTTGGCCCGCAGCGGCCGCAGCACGGCGATCAGCGGCTGGGCACCGATGAGCATCCAGAACAGATGGAACTGGGCGATGCCCAGGCCGATATCGCGATGCGAAGTGAAACCGACGGTGTCGCGATACCAGCTCATGCCCAATGGAATCAGTGCCCACAACAGCAGCGCCACCAGCAGATGCAGCAGCAGGGCGATCAGCAGGGGCATACCGCGAAGGAACATGTGCGAACCGGGCCGGGCGGGGCAGCGTACCCCACGGCGCAGGGCCATGACCGCATCGTGTGAAGACTGTTGACGACGTGAAGGAATTTGGACACAATAGCGCTCCTTCGACGCAGGTCGAATGAATCTGCGGGAATAGCTCAGTTGGTAGAGCGCAACCTTGCCAAGGTTGAGGTCGCGAGTTCGAGTCTCGTTTCCCGCTCCAGATTCTACAGGGCCCCGACAGGGGCCTTGTTTTTCTCCCGCCACGGCAAGGCGGGGCACGTTGAGCCACAAGGCTTTGCGCGCAGTCAGAAAGGTGAAATCGCTGGTGTGTGTTCCGGATTTCCGGTACCATGTCGGCTTATGCGGGAATAGCTCAGTTGGTAGAGCGCAACCTTGCCAAGGTTGAGGTCGCGAGTTCGAGTCTCGTTTCCCGCTCCATGTTCCGACAGGCCCCATCTTGGGGTTTTGTCTTGTCAGGGCTACGCTCCTGACGCGCAGTACGTTGGCCTCATGGCAGAGTGGCTATGCACCGGATTGCAAATCCGTTTACAGCGGTTCGATTCCGCTTGAGGCCTCCAAATAAAGCCCTGATTTATCAGGGCTTTTTCTTTGCCTGACGTTTGGCGGTCCTAGCCAAAATCCCCTGATTCGGCCCTGAAATCATCGGTCTGCCACCCATTTTCGGGTGGCAAACTCGCGTTAACATGTGCCGAGTGCGTTTACGTGAGTTTGAGCAGGGATGGCAACCAAGCGACGCCGGGGCGACTCCTGGCAGTACACGATCAAGCGGGCGGGGCTGCTGCCCCAGCCTGTCTATCTGAGCTTCGCCTCGGAGGCAGAGGGCGACGAGTACGTGCGCCGCCTCGAGGCGCTGCTCGACCGTGGGGTGGTGCCGGAGGAGCTGGCCAACACCAAGGCAGCCGCGAGGGATCTACGCAGCCAGGTCAGCGAGTATCGGAGCGCGCAGCACATCTCGGTCGATGACGAGCAGCTGCTGCCCGTACTGCTTTCACGGCTACCAATCGGCATCACCTTGCCGCAGCTGACTTTTACGTGGGCGACCGAGTGGGTCACCACCATGAAGCGTGAGCAGAACCTCGCGCCTTCAACTATTCGGCACTACGTGGGTGCCCTGTCGCGCGCCCTGGACTGGCTGGCTGCCCACGGCGCGCTGCCAATGAACCCACTGCGGCTTCTGCCCCGGGGCTATTCGACGTACACGGGTGACGACAAAGTAGCTGTGAAGCGTATCGACGGGGAAGCGAAAGCTGATCAGGAGCGTGATCGCCGTCTGGAGCCTGGTGAAGAAGAGCGCATCCGCGAGATCCTGGCCGGTGCAAAGCCGCCGGGGCGTCAGCGGCCGCTCGACCTACTGCAGCGCGAAGCGCTGATAATGATGTTCGACATGGCGCTGGAAACGGCCATGCGCATGCGAGAGATCTACACGCTGGAGCGCAGCCAGCTCGACGTGGCGCAGCGTACGATCTTCCTGGACAAGACCAAGAACGGGAGCAAGCGTCAGGTACCCATGACCTCAGTTCTGCTGGCGAAGCTTGCCGCGTATGGGGATGACTACGAGGGGCGGCTTTTCCCATTCTGGACCGGCGAGCGTAGCCCATTGGCCTTGCGGCGTGTATCGAGCAAGCTTTCGCGCCAGTTCGAGCGCATCTTCGTCTCGGCCGGGTGCGCGGATCTCGGCTTCCACGATCTGCGCCACGAAGCGACAAGCCGACTGTACGAAAGGACCTCGCTGACGGACATCCAGATCGCGAAAATCACCGGGCATCGCGACCCGCGTCAGCTGAAAAGGTATGCCAACCTGCGTGCTTCCGATTTGGCCGATCAGCTCTGGTGATCGGCCTGCTCATAGGCGCGGAGGTCCGGAAGCTTTGTGCGACGTGACCTGCTTGCACGTCTTGTCTGCCCTGGCTCAGGCGTGTTGGCTGCAGGTCGGTTGCCGATCATCGACTTCTTTCGTTCGGCGGCCTGCCGGCGCCCTTCCGAGCGTAGGAAGTCGATCAGGTCCTCGCGCAGCATGACCGTGTGCTTCTGATTCAGGCGAACGGCCGGCACCTCGCCCTTATCTACGAGTTCCTTCATGGCTTCGAGGCCCAAGCGCATCATGCGAGCTGCACCTTCAAGGCCTAGTGTGTCGTCCAAGCTCTCGACCTGGCCTTCATTGCCTTGCTTCATACGACGAGGCTCGCGACGCTGATTTTGATGAGTCATCGGCGCTCCTTGTGCCGCGCGGCAGGGTCGATGCCGTAGGTATCGGCGAGCGCGCTAGTGAGCCGATAAGCCGTCGCCCGGCTCACGCTGAACCGCGCGATCACCTCTTCGGCTGTAGGGAACTTCTCCTGCTCATGCGCCCACTTCATGAAAAGCATGATCGACCGCATGTAGCCGTAGCCCGCGAGGTCGTGCTTGACCCTGCGGACCTTGACCACCGGCGGCATCGAGGCGTCGGCGGCGAAGTCCCGTGCGCCGAGTCCCATAGACGGTGAGAGGTTCATGCGAACAGGTCCAGTTGGGCCGGAAGGGCCGGCATCGGGGTTGGGGCGGATACAGGGACTGCAGAGCGGCGTGGCTTTGCCGCAGATGGTGCACGGCGCACCAACTGCAGGTAGTCGCCGTCTCCGCGCATCTGCCAGGCTCGCCCCTTGATCGGGCATACATCGTGATAGCCCGCGTCGTAGTGGCCGGTGGGAGGTCCTTCGCGATACCTGAGCTGCACTTGGTAGTGCGGCCGACCCGCAAACCTTCCCGATTCGAGGTGTGGACCAGTCACGCTCTTGACGGTGAACAGCGGAAAGCATCGACTCCAGTTGGTGTCGTCATCTCGCTGATCGGGTTGACCGTAATCGGCCCTCGGCTCGTCTTTGTACCAAGCCCATACCTTGTCACCGACCTGGAACGGCCGCAGATGTTCAGTACCCGCATGAGTGCGATCAGGAAGCGGCGGGAACAGGTCGCGGATTGAGTACCAATTTCCGCGACCATTCATATCGCTCAGCTGCGTCATCGGGAAGAGGGCGACGACGATGACGCCGCCGCGCATCAGGTAGAACGCACGCCCACAAGGCGTGGGACCTCCCTCGATGCTGGACAGGATTGCTTGGCGCGACCATCCCTTGACCAGCCTCCGCGAAACGATGCTGTCGGCGATCTTGAATGCCAGGTCTGAATCGATGACAGGTTGGCCTTCCCCGGCGCAGTGGTGAGTGGCCGGTCAATCATGGGTGATCTCCTCCCGCTGCATTGGCGTGGCAGAATGCCCGGCAGTCCACAGGGGGATCAGGGAATGAGCGTTTTGCAGCAGTTGTGGGACGGAATCAGCCCTTGCATGGAACCAGGTGTGGGCGACTGCGTGGTCTGGTGGGACGCGTGGGCAGTAATCGTTGGCGCGAGCGCTGCTGGAGTTGCGATCGTTGCCCTGATCGTCGCTTGGTTGGGAATCGGCGTCACCACAGCATCGGCATTTGCAGTATGGAAGCTTGGAGTTGCTGCAAACTCTGCTAGTCACAAGGCCGCACGGATTGCCGGAGCTGAAGCAAGGCGCAGTCGCGACGAATCTGAACGTCGTGCATTTCGTGAGGAGACCGAGGAGCTGCTGGTACTTATTCAAGTGCATGGCGAAGTGGCGCTCGCTCTCGGAGTTGCTAAAAATCTTGTGCGCACGATCAGGGGTGCGGGTGTCGGCAAACAGCTTTTTCTGAGTGAACGCAAGTTTCGGCAGGCCGTCTTCGATGACGTCAACCGATTGGAATTTCCTCAGGTCGCCTCGGCAATGGATCGAATGCACTTCGTTGACCGCAAGGTCTCGGGCTCGCTTCTGCGAGCTGTTTCGACCGCAAAACTCGCCCAAGAGACCTACCGTTTCCATGCCGTCGCTGGGGTGACAGTGAACTACGCGGACGTGTATGAGAGCCTGTCGTTCCTGCTTCCGTCCGTATCTCTCGACCTGGAGCGAGTGATGGATGCGTGCGTTTCGGCCGTCAAGCGGATGGGAATTTCTGCGCCCATTCTCGATGGTGAGGGGGTTTCCGATCTGGATCGATGAAGCTGCCGTAACCGCCAGTTGGTTAACCATTGCCCACCGCCTGGATGTCGATCAGGACCAGCTCAGCCAGGCGCTCAGCACGAGGGCGCATGTGCTGGAAGTCGACCGTAGGGCGTGCGATCGCATCGATCTCTGCACAGGGCCACGGGATATCCGTATCGCGGGTGCGGTTCTGCTTGATGGCTTCTTGCTCGGTGTAGCGCCCAGCTTCATCCAGTCTGGTCACGTAGCCACTGCCGTTCGCGCCCCACCACACGGGGCAATTGCCGACGAACTGTCGCGTGTCCTGGATGTAGAACACGCGCTCCGCGCCGAGGTCCACGGCACGCGTGGGCGGGGCGGTGTCACCTTCGTCATCGTCGCGCGTGGCCGCGCGATTCAGGCCCTCGGCACGCCGTGCGCCCACGGTGCGGTCGTCTCCATGCAGGCGCTTCAGTTCTTCCCGAGCCGAGCGCACGGCTGCATCACGATCCGGCCACGTCGCCTTGAAGGCCCTGCTGCACGCTTCGTAGGTCGAGGCTGGCGCGTAGCCGTTCCCATCCGTCAGGTAGTCGTCCGCGAACTCGGCGAATGCCTCGCTGGCTGCGTCATCGTTCGCAGGCTCCCCACCGGCTGGCGGGCGGCGATTGCATTAAAAGCCGCGCGTATGGTCGCGGTATGGACCGGCTTGGAGTCCCCGTAGTACAGGTATTCCTCAGCAGCTCTCAGACCTGCCAGCAGATCGCTGTCACCCTCCTGACCACCCAGGGAGGGCTGGGCGGAGAGGTGTTGCCAAGCGAGCCACGCCTTTGCCGTGACTTCGAAGGCATAGTCGCCGAGCTTGCCCCGGGCAAGCGGCAGACCTTCCGCGCGGCCCCACGCTTCGAACCGCGCCCGCTCGGCCTGATCCGGAAGCCTCACCCTCCCACCGGGCTGCGCGTCTGCCAGGGTCTTGTTGTCGTTGCTCATGCCTGCATGTCCTTGCCGTTGGCGGGAAAGCGCGCCAAGCGCAGCGATTCCCAGGTAAGGGGATAGGGGCCACGCTTCACCCGCGTGTCTGCAGTGGTCATCGACACTCCCAGTTCGTCTGCGATCTGGCGCATCGTGTAACGCTTGTTCTCGACCACGCGGCCGTAAAGCGCGGCCTTTGCTTTGCCGGCCCGAGCGCGGTACCGTTGGTGTCGCTCATTTAGCGTGGGGTCCATCAGGTTGCGTCCGATCGGGAGGGGTAGCGGTCGGCCTGCTCATTGCGGCTATTGCCAGCGGCCGCACGAACCACGCAGCCAGACCGTCCTCGGTCTCGCCCAACCAGGCGAGACGCCAGTCGCCAGCGGGTGCCACCGGGTTCCAGTCATGCAGCTCCTGCGCGGTGCTGTAGACGCCCGATCCAATGCCTTCCTCGGAGAACGCGCCCTCAACCACGACCAGGTCGAAGCCCTGCGCGAGGAAGAGCGGTCGCAGCGATGCCTCGCGACCGTCGGCCCACGCCGGCACGTCCGGATGGCACAGGATCTCGCCGTCGGCATTGCGCGCTGGGAGGCGACTCGGGTGGTACAGAC
The DNA here is from genome assembly GCF_056172695.1 of Stenotrophomonas sp. GSD10. Classification (NCBI taxonomy): domain Bacteria; kingdom Pseudomonadati; phylum Pseudomonadota; class Gammaproteobacteria; order Lysobacterales; family Lysobacteraceae; genus Stenotrophomonas; species Stenotrophomonas sp. GSD10. The sequence continues at coordinate 1,219,549 of NZ_JAOCMC010000002.1, forward strand.
CTCGCCAGGGGTCCGCCGGATCAACGCCGTTGCCAGTCTGGCCGCGAACCAACTGCAGTAGGTGCGCGGCGTGCGCCAGCCGGGCCCTGGTGATATCGCAGAGTGGCGCGTCGCCTTCCTGGAAGCTGCTGCGGAGCGATGCGTACCAGGTCGCAACGGGTGCCTCGAACACACGCAGATCCTGCACGCGGGGCAGTCGGGCATAAAGGTCGAGCAGCGCGGTCGAGGCTTGAGCCAGAGGAACCACCTTTGCAGCATTGGGCATCCACACTGCCTCAACTGCGATCGCCTCTAGAGTGCGGACGGCCTCGCGCAGTACAGGGCACGCGTAGGCGATGGGGAGCTGTTTCGTCTGTTGGGTCACTGTCATTGGTGTGCCTGCTAGAAGTCGGTGTCGGTGTTGACGAACGCGCCTGCGAGCGGAGCCGGCTGGTTCTCTGCCATTGCGGCAACTGGTAGAGGGGGATCGGGCCAGCACTCCGGTAGCGCCTGTGCGGGTCGGCTGCATACCTCCCGTCCTCGATGCGAATCACCTGGTACTCGGGAAATGCGCTGGCCGGCAGGTAGGTCCTTGCCTCGCCAATCAGGCTGACGAAGCGCTCTTGCCAGTCGGCGGGCATCGACTGCAGCGATCGTCTACAGAGCACGTGGTATGCGGCGCGGGACTGGCCGAAGGCGCGATGGACCGGGCCCTGTGCGTACAGCACCTTCCGGGCGGTCGAAGGAACGTTGGGGCGATCTGTTGAAGGGGCACTCATCGAGATCACACCTCTTCCTGGCCGGGTAAACGGTCCATGTAGCCGCCGTGGTTTGCGGCATGGCGGCTCATCAGCGGTCGAAATGGGGTATGCCCGAGCACCTGGATGTGCCCGCCCGCTGCCAGGAATGCATCCAGGTCGTCGGCCAGCTGCTGCCGGTCGAGTTCCCGGTGTCGGATGGTGGTCGCCGCGTCACTGACGCCTGTAAGCGCACCAGGTGTGCAGGTCGGTTGCACCCGGGAAGGTCCCGCGCGGAGCGGGGCGATCGCATGTTGCGTGTGGCTGGAAAGGCGCCAGATGCCACGCACGCCGGAGCGGTGGCAGATGGCCTGGCCGCTGCGTGCCAACCCTTTGAGCGTGTAGCCGATAGCCTGGTGGCTGCTGTTGATGCGGCCAGCGGTCTTGATCTGTTCGACCGTTGCGCCTTGCGGGAACAAGGACAGAACCTTGCGTACTTCGGCGGCCCGGCCGATCTGTCGCGGGCGGGCGCTCATGTGCGGGCCTCCGCAAGCAGTTCGCGCATGGCCCAACCGTGGTGCAGGACACGCGATGAGTGGTGAGCAACGGCATCCGGATTGTTGGTCAGGACGAGCGTGTGCTCCAGGGGATATTCGGTGTGGCCGTCCCAGTCGTCCAGTACATCACGCAGGCCAAAGTGCGCGCGCAGTTCCTGTGCGTTAGAGGACTTGCCGCAGCGTTGCGGCCCGTAGATGACAACAGAACGGTTCATGCGGCGATTCCTCGCGTGCGGCGCGTAGCGCGGTTGTTGGGGAGATCGAACGAACGCGCACGCCTTGGCGGTCGAGCCACCGGTGCGCGGCCTGTGCGGCCAGTCGGTTGAGGGAGAACGTGACGCCACCAAGGGTGAGCGAGTGGTGCGATACCCCCACGCTCCGGCTGGCGCTGGCGGCGACCTTCAGGAGCGACTCGCGCGGCGCGGCGGAGTAAAGGCCGGCCCAGAGCCAGCCCTGGCATACCATCAGGACGAGTGACTCGCCCTGATGGCCGGTTGCGAATTGCTGCTCCACTGGCAGCGTGGCCTGCACGCTCATGCCGTCAGGGCCAAGTCGCGGGCCTTGGCGATTTCTGCCTCGGCGGCGGCGATGCCGGTGGCGGTCAAGGTTGCCTTGCGCGGCAGCTGCGGGTCGTCGTACCTGATCAGCACGCGCTCATCCAGCCAGTTCATGACGCGGCGCGTGAACATCTTCTCGGGGCGGTTGCGGGGCGCGAATCCGTTGGCGGTGCGGTGGAGGGTGAGGTCGGAAGCGCCATGCGCTGCGAGCAACGCGGCTTTTTCCTTCGGCTTCAGTGGAGCGGCCATGGGCAGTTCTCCTGGTCAGGCGGCGATGGGCGTGGAAGGGAGGGGGCAGCGATCTCGGCCAGGACCTCGCCCCGATGGCGGGCGAGCAGGGAGATCGGGATGCGCAGGTGGGCAAGGCTCGGATCGGTCCAGCGCAGCTCGGCCAGCGCGGCCTTTTCCATCGGTACCGGTCGCGTGGCAAGGCCACACCGATGGCATTCAATGTGCAGCAGCGGCGGGCAGGGGGCGCCCAGGCGATGTCCGGTCGGGGCGCCTTCGGTCACGACGATTTGCGGTCGGTGGCCGGGTGCGCACAGCGGTACTGAGCTGGGGAGCGGACGAGCGGTCTGGCGCATGGTCAGCCCCTCACCGAGGTGCTGAGCGCCCAGCGCACCTTTGCCGCATCGCGGTCTGTGTTCGCCTGGTGGATCTCAGCGATGCGCATCGGCACGACAACCGCAGCCACCAGCGCGACAGCTGCCCAAGCGAGCCGGAGGCGCCGGCTCATGCAGCGCCTCCTTTGGCGCGGGCGAGTGCGGCGTCGAAGGCAACCATCGATTCTTCGCACTCTCGGGCGAGCCGCGAGCGATTGATCAGGCTGTTGTCCAGGCCCAGCGCACGGAATGCAGCGGTCAGGCGGTCGCCCTGCTTGACCAAATCCGATAGCAAGGCATGAGCCGTGCGCAGATCGGTGGATTGCTTCTTCAACATGGATTCGCCAACGCGAATCATGAAGTCGAGGGTCGCAGCTGCCACGGCCCCAAACTCGGCGTTTGTCCCTGCAATGCGTTCCAGGGTTGCCAGCGCGGTTTCGGCAGCGCTCATACCCGCACCTCGGCTGACATGTCGCGCGAGCAGGCTTCCAGACGGAGGCTGGCGACGCCCATGCGCCGGGAACGGCGCAGCTGGTTGCGGCTGTGTTCGCCCTTGCTGCGGGCCCACAGGGTCCGGGCGGTGCTGTGGTCGCGTGCTGCCAATGCCCGCAAAGCCTTCACGGCCATCAGCGGCAGCAGGCAGGGGCTTTTATCGGCGTAGCGATGAGACATGGCGCGCTCCTGGTCGAAGGAGGGCGCCGGCGGGTCAGTGGCCGAGGGGGCGGCTACTGCCGGTTCGGGGAGGGGCCGGCAGGGTGGCGACCCGCCGGTCGCCCGCCGGTCGTTGGCCGGCGAGGCAATTTATCCCACAGCTAAATCTGCAATGCAATAGCTGAGAGCTAAATTTCCGGAAGGGGCTGAAAAAGGAAAGGGCACGCCTGATAATTCCCGGGCATACAGGGGCCAGGGAGGCTGCGATGTTGAACAGGTTGGTGATGCTAGGGGTTGCGCTTGCAGTTTCACCTTGGGCTTCGGCAGAGGTGTTCAAGTGCAAGGGAGCAGCGGGGGAGACGGTCTACTCGCAAGCCCCGTGTTCCGCAGGCGCAGCGCCGATGAAGCTGCGCTCCAATCGAGCTTCTACAGAGAGTGCGGGTGAGGTTGCCAATCGTGCGGCGGTCTATCAGACGACAGAGCTTGCAGATGCTGGCATCGCCGAACGAAACTGCTTGTCCTCGGAGCAAGGCAGGATTTACGGCCCGGTCAACGCCCGGGGGCAGGATGTGTCACGTCAGATCGCTGCGCTGAGCCGTGAACTGGCCACCGCAAGGAACAACCTTGCCGGCGCCACTTATGCGTCTGGGATAAGGTCTCAGATTGCCAGCCTGCAGCAGGCCCAGACAGCCGACAGGATCTCTGCAGATAGCCAGATGGCCGAGGCAAGGAAGCGATGCGGTGACGCTCGTACTGAGCGAGAACGAGCCACGCGGGAAAAATACTCAGGCGCTGGCACCCCATAGATGTGGGCGCGTTGCGCGCCCACTTGCTTTGATTCAGGGTCACGCGTCCTGGATGGAAACATCTCGGATGAAGCCAGCTTCATCCAATGGAACTCCGTCCATGCAGCATTCCCTGGCGGCTTCCATCTCCCGATGCAGACGCACCAGAGCGTCGTTTTCTAGGCAATCGATGCCTGGCGTGTTGAATGTTGCCTGGTCGATCAAGCAGCCCAAGTTGTAGTGATCGCGGAGCCAGCGGATACGCCGGAGAATGCTGTCTCGCGTGACGCTATCGATGGTTGATGGCCTAGGTGCTTCGACCAAGCGGAGCTTGGGCTTTTGCCCGTCACGCCTTGCGACGCGTTGTGCGATCACCTGAGCCAATGCTTCGAGCGTCCCGGCGGCCGGGGGTTCCTTCTTCTGCTTCTCCATCCTTCTCCCTGAGCCTTTGTGCAAGCGCCTTGCTGAAGTCAATCAGGTTGTCGGGAGTTACCGTTGCCTCGCCCCGCTGGTAGAGGTACTCGTAGGCATAAGCCAGTGGCGTACCGTCGTCTTCATTGCTGAAGTCATCAATCCCGAGGTTGGCGAACGTTAGCCTCACGAGCCTGATCGCGGAGGCGATGATCTCAGGGTCGATTCGCAGATCCTGAGAACCAGCAGCGGCACCAGCGTCGTCGTCGGACCTCGGCTGGTCCAGCCAGCCATGGGATAGCCCGGCCGCGCGTTCGATCTTGCGCGCGACGTCATCCCCCATCTTCTTGCCGCTCAACAGCTGGTTTAGATAGGAAGGTGCCATGTCCAGCTGGATCGCGATCGCCTTCTGCGTCCCGAGCTGGGGTTTGAGCGTGGCGACCAGGGCCTGGAGGTTGAGGTGTCTGGCGGTGATGGCATCCATAGGGCAAGCGTAGCTAGTAGCTAAACATCGAAGTTGCGCTGCGCGCTTGACAACGAGGTTTAGCTCCGGGCTAAATACTAGCCCTATGGACCTACTCACCTTCATTTCGGACCCCGAACGTAAGCGGCGCCTCGCTGCCTTGACCGGCAGTTCTGAGGGATACCTGTGGCAGTGCGCGACGGGCTGGAGGAACAAGAAGCCCAGTCCAATCTTGGCGCGAAAGATTCAGCTGGCGTCAGTAGAGATCGGTAGCGAGTTTGGCTGCGAGCCTTTGGCTCTTGCTGCGATCCGGCCTGACATCTGGCCGGCTGAGACGGCATGAATCGGTCTCCATACAAGAGCCTTGCGCGCCGGGGCGAACAGGACCGCGACCACGCCGCCGATGCCGGATGCGGCGTCGTAGGTTCGGATCGCGGTGAAGCGCATGCGCTGCGGGAAGCTGATGATCTCTGCCATGGCGCCAATGTTGCCCCGGCCGCAATCAGCCTTCCCACGATGATCGTTGGCCCGTTTCAGGGGGACGCATGACCTGCCTCCGCTCTGATCTCTACTGGCGGGATGCCCTGCACAACGCAGTGGCCCGCGCCCCAGGTGGTCTGCAGGATGCGGCCGCACACATCAGCAAGCGTAGGGGCAAGTCGATCTCGGCAGAGACACTGCGCAAAAAACTGCGAGGCATCGATGGTGAGTCTATCTCCATGGAGATGGCCGAGATCCTGACGGACTACCTGCAGCAGTTCGTGGTCACGCAGGAGATTGCCACCGACTGGGTGTGCTCCCTCGCAGGTCAGTACGACCTGATGGTGGATTACGTACCGCCGCCACCCGAGGGTGGTTGGCCGAACGAGCTGGCCGCGATTCAGGCAAAGCTGCTGGAGCTGCACAAGCTGACCGGCGCGCTGGCTGGCGCCGGTATCGACGCTATGGCCGACCAGCGCTTGACCGTCCCCGAGGCGGATCGAATTCAGGACCTATCGCGCGACGTGCGCAGGCTCTGCTACCGACTGGAGCGCAATGCCTGCCGTGCTGCTGGTAAGCAGGGGATGGAGGACTGACGTGGCAACCCACCACGCCCATCGATCCCGATATCGACGGCGTGGCATAGCCCGCGCATCTGCGCGGCGAGCAATGGAACTGGCCGCCTTGGCGCTTACTGACGCGGTGCCCGGGTTGGTAGGTGAAGAAGCATTGGCGGAGCGCGAGCGCATCCGCCAGCGACAAGAGCAGCAAGACAACCGGCAGCACTGCCTGCCTTTGGGGAATCCAGATGTACCAAGCAAGCACTGATTCGGCCCCATCCCCCGGGTGCCTTGTGAAAGGCCGCGTGCTGCCGGCGCTACTGAATCCGCGCTGGCATTGCGAGCCATTCGCGATACCAGTGATGGGTCCTCCCTGGACCTGACGGACGCGGGTAATCGGACGCGCATTTCCTGGGTAGATAGCGGCTCGGGAAACTACTGAATGTCTGAGAACTATGGGGATGTGCTGCAGCAGCTGCAGTCTGCCGGCCTGCTGGTCACCGAACTGGACACCACCGGGCGCATGGTCCGGTGCCGCGTCGAAGGTTCACGCGAGCGTCGGGGCTGGTACGCGCTCCACGAACTGAACACCTCGGCCGGCGAAGTGCTGGTCGTCGGCACCTACGGTGTCTGGCACGGCAACGAAAACGGCGCGACCAAGGTTGATCTGCGTAAGCGCGACAAGACCTTCTCCGATGAACAGCGCGAAGCGCTGCGCAACCGCCTGGCCGAGGATCGTCGCAAGGCGGAGTCCGCCCGGCAGACCCAAGCGAAGCGTGCGGCCGCGCGGGCATCGTCGGCCTGGGCCAAGGCGAATGCAGTCGGCGATGCTGACTACCTGGTCAGCAAGGGCGTGCAGGGCTTCGGCCTGCGCTATGGCACCACGGGTGCCGCACTTGTCCCGCTGCTGGACGTCAACGGCCAAGTGCACGGCCTGCAGGTACTGCGCAGCGCCAAGCTGGCGGCCGCAGGGCGCAAGCCGGCCAAGGAGTACTGGCCGGCAGGCATGGTCAAGAAGGGCCACTTCCACCTGATCGGCGGAAGCCCGCAGTGGATCTTGCTGGTGGCCGAGGGCTATGCCACTGCGGCAACGCTGCACATGGCGACGGGCTACCCGGTAGCCGTGGCTTTCGACGCTGGCAATATGCTGGCCGTCGCATCGGCCCTGGCGAAGCGCTATCGCAGCATCAAGATGCTGCTGTGCGCCGACGACGACGTGCTGCAGAAGTGCCGGCACTGCAAGAGCCGCCTGGTGCTGGTCGACCATCCGCAGTTCTGCCCATCGTGCGCGCAGCCGCATGGCGCGTCGAATGCCGGCCTGCTCGGTGCAGAGGCCGCTGCGCTGGACGTGGGCGGAGCGGTGCTGCACCCGGTCTTCGCCGATGAGCCGGCCAGGCGTGAGCGCTTCATCGTCAACGGCCGTAAGGTCAGCGACTTCAACGATCTGCACGCAAAAGAGGGCCTGCATGTCGTGCGGGCGCAGGTCGAAGCCCGTCTCACGGAGCTTTCATGGCGGGTGCCTGCAGAAAAACGCGCGCCTTCCATCACCAACGACGGGGGCGAGGGGAATGATCGCTTGGCCCCCATCCATTCGCTAGCTGAGCTGCTCGAGCGCTTCGCGCTGGTCTATGGGCAGGGCGGCACGGTGTTCGACCACAAAGAACACATGCTGGTTGCCTTGGGCGACATGCGCGATGCCTGCGTGCGCAAGGAACTGCATCGGGCGTGGATGGAGCACTCGGATCGGTCCATCGTGCGTGTGCGGGAAGTGGACTTTGACCCGTCGTGCGAAAAACCTGGGGTGACATGCAATCTCTTCGCCGGGTGGCCAACCGTACCGCAGGAGGGCAACTGCGACCGGCTGTTGCAGCTGCTCTGGCACATGTGCGGAAACGAGGCCAACCAGAAGGCGCTATACGACTGGGTGGTCAAGTGGCTTGCGTACCCGCTGCAGCATCCTGGCGCCAAGATGAAATCGACCATCGTCATTCATGGCCCGCAGGGCACCGGCAAGAACATGTTCTTCGATGAGTACATGAAGCTCTACGGTGACTACGGTCGCGTGCTTGACCAGGCGGCGCTGGAAGACAAATTCAATGACTGGGCAAGCCGTAAGCTGTTCCTGCTGGCCGATGAAGTGGTTGCGCGCACCGAGGTGTACCACCTCAAGAACAAGCTCAAGGCGCTGATCACGGGCGACCGCATCCGCATCAACCCGAAGAACATCCAGGCCTACGAGGAAGACAATCACGCGAACCTGGTGTTCCTCTCGAATGAAGCGATGCCGGTCGTTCTGGAAGAGGACGACCGGCGCCACGCGGTGATCTGGACGCCGGAGAAGCTGAGCCTGGAGTTCTACACCGAGGTGCTGGCCGATATCCGCAACGGCGCAACGGCAGCGTTGCACCACTACCTGCTGCAGGTTGACCTGACCGGGTTCACCAACGGCACCCATCCGCCGATGACCCATGCGAAGGAAGAGCTGATCGGCTTGAGCCAAGACAGCCCGCAGCGCTTCCTGGACGAGCTCTACGGCGATGACATTCCCGGGCTGAAGCCCATGCCGGCGCTCTCGAAAGAGTGGTACGAGGTCTACAAGGCCTGGTGCGCGCGTGAGGGCTTGCCGCGCCCGGCACCGTCACCAAAGTTCATCAACGCACTGGTGCGCAAGCGCCAGATCATCCACCCCGACCGGGCCCGGAAGCGCTACCAGATCGAGCAGACCGTGAACGGGCCACATGGCTTCCTGATGCTCGGCGATTGCACGGTGCCTGACGGGAAGACAGAGGCAGCATGGCTGGGCGACCAGGTCGTGTCCTTCCGCCGCATGTACTCCGACTACAAGGGGCGTGCGTGATCACTATGCCCATTGACGTGCGGGGAGTGCGGGATGTGCGGGCAGATGTGCGGGCACTGAATTACCGTGAATCGCTTGCGGCAGTAGGCATGTGCGGGACGTGCGGGCATCGGCCTACATGGGCGGGCGCGGGCGCGAACGGGTATCGCGCTTCAAAGCCGCAATGCGTCTCGCGTGCGTATGTGGGTGACCGCACATCCCGCACACACCGCACACGCCTTGTGCCACGTCGATTCAGCGACTATCGCATCCCGCACACGCCACCGCACAGCCCGCACATGCTCACGCGCGCGCGTTTTTCCGCTTTAACGATCTTCGAAGGAAATGGAGTAGGGGGAATCAATGGCTGAGGAAGACGTGACGATCACTGGCAAAGAGCTGGCCTCGCTGATCGGCTGCAAGCCGTCCTACGTGGTAGAACTGAGGAAGAAGGGCCGGGTGGTGGTCGGTGAGGGCGGCAAGGGATTCCTGAAGGCCGCCTCCCTGGAGCTCTACGCTCGCACCGCAGACCCGGTTTATGCCGGTGTCGCCCAGCGCCACGCAGATGAGCGCGGTAGCGCGCTGGTGGGGAGCGGGGAGGGGGTCGATGCTGTAGACGCCGACGTCGATGACAACGAAGAGGATGGCGACGACGACGATGCCAAGCCTTCACGGATAGGTCGGCCCCAGACCCCAGACTCCGCGCGCAAGGCCAAGGCGCTGGCCGACAAGGCAGAGACCGACGCGCACATGGCCCACATCGCGCTGCAGAAGGAGCTAGGGCTGCTGCTGCCGCGTGCGGACGTGGAGGCATTCCTCGCTGAGCATGCAACGACGTTCCGGGGGCGATGGAGCGCCTGGCCGACACGCTGGCGCCGCAGCTCGCTGCAACGCTGGATGAGGCCGGTTGCCGGCGGCTGGTCTGGGATGAGGTGAGCCACGCCTTGGAAGAACTCAGTCAGGGCTTCCGCACGTTGGCGGCCAAGGCAGCGGAGGCTGCGGAATGATGGAGGCACAGAGCTGCCTGGCGTCGGTGCTGGCGCGCTCGCTGCAGCCGCGGCGGCCCATGAGCGTTTCGCAGTGGTGCGACGAACACATGCGCCTGTCCACCAAAAGCGGCAGCAAGCCCGGGCGCTGGGTGACGGACCGCAACCCGCCACTGCGTGAGCCGATGGACAACATGTCCGCCCGTAGCCCGGTGCATGACCAGGTCTGCATGTTCCCGATCCAGTTCGGCAAGAGCCAGCTGGCGACCAATTCCATGGCCTACTGGATGGACTATGCGCCGGGCCCGATGATGTATGCGCTGCCGGGTGAGGTGTCCATGAACAAGTGGATCGCCCAGAAGTTGAACCCGATGATCGAGGTCTGCGCAGCAGTCAAGAAGGCGCTGACCAGCACCGCTAGCCGCGACAGCGCGAACCAGCGCACGTTCAAGGACTTCGCTGGCGGCCAGCTGTTCGTGGAGCACATGGGTAGCCCGCAGCGCCTGAAGTCCTCGACGGTGAAGTACCTGCAGGTGGATGAGATCGATGAGGCGCCGCAGCAGCTCTCCACCGGCGACGATCCGGTGAAGATGCTGGACGGCCGCACGTCGTCCTTCCCGACCACCTACAAGCGCCAGTACATCAGCACGCCTGGCATCGCCGGACTCAGCCGGATCGCGAAGCTGTACGACAAGAGCGACCAGCGCCGCTATCACGTGCCGTGCCCCCACTGCGGCCATTACCAAGCGCTGCAGTGGAGTGGCCTGGTGTGGTCGCCCGATAAGAGCCACGCGTGGTACGCCTGTTGCGAGTGCGGTGTCGCCATCGAGGAACACTTCAAGACCGAGATGATCGCCAACGGGCGCTGGGTCGCGGCCAACCCTGACTCGCCCATTCGCGGCTACACCATCAACTGCCTCTACTACCAGTTCGGCCTGGGGCCGCGCTGGTTGGACCTGGTGAAGGAATGGCTGGAGGCGCAGGGCGATCCCGCTTCCCTAAAGACCTTCGTCAATGATCGCCTGGCCGAGACGTGGGAAGACCCGTCAATGCGGGCAGTGAAGCACAACGTCATCAAAGATCGTGCCGAGCCCTATGCGCTTCGCTCGGCTCCGCAAGGTGTGCTGGCTATCACCGTAGGTGTGGATACGCAGGACAACCGTCTTGCTGTTCATGTCGTCGGCTGGGGACGGGGTATGACCGCATGGACGCTAGACTATGTGGAGCTGCAGGGCGATCCGGCCGAGGAAGCGGTGTGGGTAGCCCTGACCGATTTGCTCAACCGCGCAATCGAGCGCGAAGATGGCGCGCTGCTCCGGCCGATGGCAGTGGCCATCGACGCTGGTGGCCACCGCACCGAGGCCGTCAAGAACTACGTCCGTCAGCGGCGCATCACCCGACCAATGTGCATCTTTGGTGCTGTACCCAACAACGCTCCCGTGCTGTCCAAGGGCAAGCTGGCTGACGTCACCTGGAAGGGCAAGACTGACAAGCGCGGCATCACCATCAACCACGTGGGTACCGTTGCAGCCAAGCACTACCTCTACAGCCGTCTTTCGGCTGACGCCGAGCGTAAGCCCGAGAATCGCATGGTCCACCTCAGTGACCAGCTGCCGGATGAGTTCTTCCCAGGCCTGGTGTCGGAGGTCTACAACCCTGTCAAGAATCGCTTTGAGAAGAAGGTGACCCGAAACGAGCCGTTGGACACATGGGTGTATGCCTACGCGGCGACCCATCACCCAGAGGTCCGCATCAACCGCTTCACGCGTTCCGATTGGGACCTTTTGGAACAAAGGCTGGCTGCGCCGCCAAGCGTGAACGTTTCACGCGAAACGCAAGGTGCTGCGTCGGAGGCCGACACGTCCACTGATTCCCGTGAAACATCGGGTGTGCCTCGCCGGCAACGTCCCGCGCAGCCTCGCGGCACGGGGAGGCAGTGGTGAGCAGGAACACAGTCCGAAACAAGGTACGAATCAGTGAGCTGACGGAGGAGCTCGCGGTCGGCGCCGCGCTGCGCCTGCGATGTGATAGCGACGATATACGCAGCGTTGTGGAGGCCGTGGTGGCCTACCTTGTCGAAGAGTACCCAGCACAGGATCTGTACATCCCCGCCAGCATGCAAATCAGTGCCTACCCTGTGGATGAGATCCGAAAAGGGATGCAGGAACAGGAGTCTGTACGGTCGCTGTGCAGGAGGTTCAGGATTGACAGACGGACGCTGTACCGCTTGCTTGATGAGCCTTGCGCCAATGAGTAGGGGGTGCGGGTGAGTTCCCCGAGACTCACCCGCACTTGATCAGGAAACTTGCATCCATGATCTCGCGGATGCCTCACTGATGAGCTGGACCAAAGACGATGTGCAGAGGCTGAAGGCCGCCATCGCCAGCGGTCAGTTGTCCGTTCGGCATGGTGATCGTCAGATCACGTATCAGTCCGTCGACGCCATGTTGACGGCATTGGACCGCATGGAAGCTGAGGTTGCCGCCACGACGGCTGGCCGACGGAAGTCGGCCACACGCCGCTACCGCTTCACGACGCTGAGGGGCTTCTGACATGGCGGCCTCGCTGCTGGACAGGGTCATCGGCGCCATTTCTCCGCAGGCAGCCCTGAAGCGTCAACGCGCCAGGGCAACGCTGGATGCGGTACGTGCCTACGAGGGCGCTTCGCGCACTGACGGTTGGCGCGTTCGTAGAGCGGGGGCCAGCGCGAACACCGATCACCTGGCAGACGCCCGCGAGCTGCGCAACCGCGCTCGGGCGCTGGTGCAGAACGTTCCGTACTGCGCGCGGTCCCTCCAGGTGCTGGTGAGCGCAACGATCGGGACCGGCATTACTCCCAAGGCCGAAGGCCCAAACGCTTCCGCGCTGGACATCCTGTGGGGCCGCTGGGCTGATGTGGCGGATGCTGATGGAAAGTCGGACATCTACGGCCTCATGGCTACCGCGTATCGCGCGATGGAGCAGGACGGTGAGGTCATGATTCGCCGCCGCACCAGGCGTCAGTCGGACGGTCTCGCAGTCCCGCTGCAGCTTCAGGTACTGGAGATCGACTGGCTGGACGGGAACAAGAACGGGTCTGCGTCGGGCGGTGGTCAAATCATCAACGGAATTGAGTACGACGCGATCGGTCGGATTCGCGGCTACTGGTTGTTCGGAGCGCATCCCGGTGAGGCTGTGCGTGGCTCTGTACGCTTGAGCAGTTCGTTGGTGCCGGCATCCGACATCATCCACCTCTACAACCCCGTCCGCCCCGGGCAGGGACGCGGCATTACGCGCTTCGCCCCGGTGATCGCGCGAGTGCGGGACCTGATGCTGTACGAAGACGCCGAGCTGGCGCGGAAGAACCTGGAAGCGCGGCTTGGTGTGATCGTCAGTGGCGACATCGACTCGATGTCCAACGCGGACGATGACGGCCCTTCGCAGCTCGGCTCAGATCGCGACCAGGTCACCGACCTTGGGCCACTGCCCAGCGGTGGCGTCACCCACATCACCGGTGCCACAGCCTTCCAGACTGTCGAGCCAAAGCCGGCAGGGGGCTACGTCGAATATTGCAAGTTTAACGCGCACATCATTACTGCTGGCATCGGTGTCCCGTACGAGTCGGCCACCGGTGATATGCGTGAGGTGAACTTCTCCAGTGCCCGCATCCGGCAGATGGAGTTCCGTCGTGATTGCGAGCAGATGCAGTGGCTGGTGCTGGTCCCGCAGATGTGTAAGCCGATCTGGCGCTGGTTTGACGAAGCGGCTGCGCTTGGCGGTGGGGTGCGTTCCACGGGAAGCACTGCCGACTGGAGCACGCCGCGCTGGGACTACGTCAACCCCAAGCAGGACATTGAATCGGAAATCGCAGCGATGGGCGCCGGTCTCAACTCACCCAGTGAAGCGCTGCGTCGGCGTGGCTACGACCCGGATGCGGTCTACGTCGAGATGGGCAAGGACTTCAAGCGGATGAAAGAGACCGGCGCCCTCGGTCTGATGACTTTCCTTCAATCCAGTGGCGCCCGGACCGGCCTGGTCGACGCCTCAACAACCAACGAGGAATGACCATGCCCCAGCCAATCCAGGCTCCGAAGCAGGACGGTACGACACGCCTCATGCCCCCGCAGTTGCGTGAGGCCGAGCTGCAGCCGACCAGCTTCGATAGCGAGGCACGCACGATCGAACTCCAGTGGACCGCCGGTACCAGGGTGCGCCGCTACGACTGGTGGAATGACACGTACTACTGGGAGGAGCTGGTCGTTGATGAGGCTGCCTGCAACATGGAGCGTCTGTCCTCTGGCGCTGCTCCGGTCCTGGACAGCCATAACACCTGGGGTATCGGCTCACAGATGGGAGTGGTTGATCGCGCCTGGCTCTCCAATGGTGAAGGCCACGCCCTTATCCGTCTCTCCGGTCGCGAGGAGCTGGCCGGCGTAATCGCCGATATCGGTGCCGGGATCATTCGCAATATCTCGGTTGGTTACACCGTGCAGCGCTATGAGATCGAGCGCGCCGTCAACCCCGGCGATTTGCCGATCTACCGCGCGGTGGAGTGGACGCCGAGCGAGATCAGCTTCGTCACTGTGCCGGCCGACCCGGCAGCAGGTACTCGCAGCAATCAACCCGCACAGGGGACCCCCTGTGTATTCACCCGTAGCGCATCGTCGCAGGAGCACACCATGCCTCAGCCCGCCGCCCGCGCCGCCGAATCGGCGGTCCAGCAGGAACCCATCAACAACACCCCGGCTCCGGCAGCGCCGGCCGCAGCTCAGGTTCCGGAGGGTGACACGCGCGCAGCCGAAATCGTGGAACTGGCAACCCGCCACGGCCAGACCGAGCATGCAGCTGGCTGGATTCGCGCTGGTCACTCGGTCGATCACGTGCGTGGCCTGATCTTGACCACGCTGGAGCAGCGCGACGCCGCTGCTGGCGGCAACATCAACCGCATTAGCGTCACCGAGGACGAGCAGGATCTGCAGCGCTCCGCTGTGACGCATGCGCTGCTGCACCGAGCCCAGGTAATCGATCCCGCAACCAAGCGGATCTTCGCGCTCACCGGTGACAATCCAGTGCGCGGCCTGACCCTGATGGACCTGGCCCGTCGTAGCCTGGAGCGCTGCGGCGTACGCACCGATGGCATGGCGAAGCTGGAGCTGGTCGGCCGCGCGTTCACGCAGAGCGGCAGTGACTTCCCGGTGCTGCTCGAAAGCACGATGCACAAGGCGCTGCAGGCGGCCTACGCCGTTGCGCCGGACACTTGGTCCCGCTGGTGTGTCACCGGCACCGTCAGTGATTTCCGCGAGCATTCGCGCTACCGCGTGGGCAGCATTGGCAACCTGGACAAGCTGACCGAGTCTGGCGAGTTCAAGAACAAGAAGATCCCGGACGGCGAGAAGGCAACCATCACCGCTGGCACCAAGGGCAACACCATCAACCTGACGCGTCAGGCGATCATCAACGACGACCTGGGTGCGTTCCTCGGCTTGGCGACCGCCTTCGGTCGTGCCGCAAAGCGGACCATTGAGGCCGACGCGTATGCGTTCCTCGCCAGCAATCCGAAGCTGGATTCCAACAAGACGCTGTTCCACGCCGACCACGGCAACATCCTGGCGGCAGCAGTGCCGAGCGTCACCTCGGTCGACGCGATGCGCGTCCAGCTGGCCCAGCAGAAGGACGTGGGCGGGAATGATGTACTGGATCTGTCGCCGGCACTCTGGCTCGGTCCGACCAAGTACGGCAGTGCCGCGCGTGTCACCAACAAGGCCGAGTACGACCCGGACGCTGAAGGAAAGCTGCAGCGCCCGAACGCGGTGCAGGGTCTCTTCCGCGACATCGTCGACACCGCGCGCATCAAGGACGACAAGTGGTACCTGTTCGCCGATCCGAACGACTGTCCGGCCATCGAGGTCGCATTCCTTGATGGGATCACCGAACCCTTCCTCGACTACGAGGAAGGCTTCACCGTCGACGGTGTGCGCTGGAAGGCCCGCCTCGATTTCGGCATTGCCGCCCTCGACTATCGCGGCGTGCAGCGCTGCGGCTGATCCCCAACTGGAGCACTGAGACATGGCACAGAACTTCGTATCCGATGGGGACGTGATCCCCTGGACCAACACCACCGAACAGCAGGTTGCATCGGGTCAGGCGGTTGTCGTCGGTCATCAGCTGGGGGTCGCCCTGGTCAACATCGCTGCCGGCGCGACGGGCAGCGTAGCCCTGGGCGGCGTGTTCACGCTGCCGAAGGTGCCGACGGCGGTCTTCGAGCAGGGTGAAAAGCTGGTGTGGAGCGCAAGCGCCAAGGCAGTCGATGGTAGTTCCGCGACTGCCGTGGCCGGCGACATCACCGGCGCAGCGTTCGCCTGGGCCGCCGGCTCCACCGGCCAGACGACCGCCGAAGTCCGTCTTTCGCCCGGCAACGCCACCAAGGCGTAATCAAAATGGCCGGCACCGCTCACAGAAGCCCGGGTGGCGTGAGCGGTGCCGGTTCTTTCACAGCGACAACGGGGAATCGCATGGGCACCACCAGCACGCCGCGCGGCGTACGCAACAACAATCCTGGCAACATCGACCGCACCAGCACGCCGTGGCAGGGTGAGGATCGTTCCGATGCCGCCATCTCCCGCGAGCGACGCTTTTGCGTGTTCCTGACGCCCCAGGCCGGCTTCCGCGCTTTGGCGAAGACCCTTCTCACCTATCAGCGCAAGCACGGCCTGCGCACGGTGAAGGAGATCATCGGGCGCTGGGCGCCGCCGATAGAGAACGACACCGGCGCCTACGTGCAGCAGGTTGCGACGGCGGTTGGGGTCGCGCCTTCCGAGATCATCCGCCTGGACAATCCGGTCACGCTGGGTCGTCTCGCAACCGCCATCGCTAAACACGAGAACGGCGATATGTACTGGGGGCCGACGTGATAGCTGCCGGCGTTGCGGAGGCGCTGAGCTGATGGTCGGCGGGGACGTGACCGCCACTGGGCCCTGGTGGGCTGCGGGCAGCGTTGTGGCGTTGTGGCTTCTGCGCGAGACCTGGACGGCATTCCTCTCGCGCAAGAAGGAGCGTACCGAGACTGATGCCAATGTGGATCTCATCAAGGGCCTGTCCGACCGTGTCTCCTTCCTCGACCAGAGGGTCACTGCCCAGGATGAGCGGCTACAGGCTGAAATGCTGCTGCGGCTCAGGGCGCAGGAGGAGGCGAGCGCTCTGCGCACGCGTGTGCGCCAGCTCGAATCGACCCTGCGCAGCCTTGGTGCAGTTATCCCACCCGAAGACCCGGTGGTGTCCGCATGATCCGCGCCCTCGTCATCGCCATTCTTCTGCTGTTGGGCGTCATTGTCTGGCAGCGCGGCTCGGTGTCCATCGCTCACCGCGCGGCCGACAAGGCCGCGTCAAGCCGCGACGCCATGGAGGGCGAGCGTGATGCGGCTCGGGCCGAAGCCGATGCCGCAGCCAAAACCCTCAAGACGGAGCGTGACACGGCCGCCGCTGCAAATGCGCTGGCAACCCAATACGAAAAGGAGAAGGCCGATGCACAGACCTCGTCTGATCGCCTCATCGCTGATCTGCGCGCTGGCAACCAGCGCTTGCACCAGCGTTGGCAGGCATCCATCGCCACCGCCGAGCTGTCCGCAGCCGCCGCAGCCAGCAGCCAGCCTGATGGTCGAGCCAACGACCGAATCGAAAGTGCGGGCCGAGCTGTTGGCGCTGCCGCCCAGTGCGACGCCCAGGTGAGGGCGCTTCAGGCGTATGCGCTGCTGTGTTCGGGAGGGTCCCGGTGAGCGAGGTCGACTTCCTCCGCGATCTGGACGGCACGGTGCACGCCGCGTTTGCGCTGGCTGGCATGGCGTCGCGAGGCCGTTACACGGCCAAGGATGGTCAGGCCACCGAGAGTGTGCGTGCCTACGTGGAGCGCGACGTTGAGACCATCGGTGAACTGCGCCAATTCAGGGCAGGGCGTGTGGAGATCGCATACCTGCGATCGGATGTAGCGCCTGACCAGGGCGATCGCTTCGAGGTGGTTTCGAGCGCGTTCGGTACTGAGGTCTTCGTCAACAGCAAGAAGATCAGCGATGACGGCTCGCAGAGCCGCTGGCTGGTGACCCGTGGCTGACCTGGCAGAGCCGCTGTCGTGGCAGCTGGTGGAGTTCCTGGCTGCTCGCGTCCGCCTGATCTCGCGCAGCAGTGGCTTCCGCACCGACATCGGCGCTGGCGCCGTGATCATCGATGAAGCCGAGATCAGCGAGGACAGCACCGAGCCGGCAACAATCATCTCGGTCCGCCAGCTTTCGCGCAGTGGCGGGGGTGTGGCTCAGTCCAGCTCCGATGCGGCCATCACCATCGAGTTCGAAGTTCCGCGTGGCAGCGCTGAAGCGAATCCCAGGCAGCTCGTTCACCGCGCGCGCCACGACCTGATCCGCGCCCTGACGTTCAAAGAGAAGTCGCTGCCGCTCGGGGTGACCAGCTTCGAGCTGCTCGAAACTCAGCTGGCGACCCTGGAGGACGATGCCGGGCATACCGCCGTAGTCGCTCAGATCACCGCGCGGGCTGGTCTGACCGAGACCTTTGAGCCCGTGTCCAACCCGTAAAGGAACCATAACCATGGCACAGCCCAAAGTCCGCAAATTCGCAGGTGACCTGCGTTTCTGGGAGCACGGCGCGAACGGCGCCCGCATTCCCGTCATCCCCGAGCCGGCCGACAAGTTCGGCAACCAGCCGCTGGAACAATCTTCGCTGACGTTCAGCTATGAAGCCGGCGACTCGGTGGAGATCAAGAGCAAGCGCCGCGACGCGCGCTATCAGCAGATCATCCACAAGGATTCCAACCCCGGTGTCACCAGCGTGTCCATCACCGCGCTGGAAGTGCCGACCGCCATCCTGGCCCGCATGCTGTACGGCACCCTGGTGGCCACCCAGGTCGCCGCCGGTACCGCCACCGACGTGACCGTGACCGTGGGTAGCGTGGATACGCCGGTCAAGCTGCCGCACAACTTCCTGCTGGCCGATACCGAGCCGGTCTTCAAGAAGGGTGCCGACGACCTGGTGGTAGGCACCGACTACACCCTCGATCCGGTGCATGGCCTGCTGATCCCGAAGCCCGGCGGCGCGTTGCAGGCAGGCAACCTCGTGGTGGCCAACTACAAGTACGACGCCTATCTGGAAACTGCCATCAGCGGCGGCACCACGCCCAGCAAGTCCTTCCAGATCCTGGGCGACATGCAGGACCGCATCAGTGGCGACGAGGGCCTGCTGTCGATCCCCAATGTCGACCTGACCGTGGATGGCGACGTTGACTGGTTCAGCGACGAACCGATCCAGGTGACTTTGACCGGCCCGGTGATCTTCCAGGCCGGCGAGGCCGATCTCTACACCTTCAAGATCGCCGCGCAGTCGGCGGGCTGAGCCTGCCGGTGACCCCGACGAGGGAGGGCGCCGCGAGGGCGCCCTCCCGGTTTGAAACAGGAAGGGCATTGTGGCGTCCAATCGCAACAACAACCTGCTCAAGTACTACGTCAGCGGCCGGCGGGCAAAGGGCTTCCATGGTCTGACCGACCTGGCTGGCGAGGTGCTGAATCGATACGACCTGTCGGTGCAGCGGGCGTTTATTGGTCTGCAGCGCCGGGCGGGGCCGGCTACTGCGCAAGAGGTACGTGGCTCCTACAACATCCGCGCTTCTGCTCTGCGGGGGAAGTATCGCGTGGAGACGGGCGAGCGCGGCTACAGCACCGGCAAGCGCGGCAGGGACGACTTCCTTTCGATTTGGGCCAGCACGCGGCAGATCTCGCTGATCGAGTTCGGTGGTCGCTGGGCCGGTCGCAAATCCCGAGGTGCCACGGCCGGCATTGGCGTGGGCGAGTCGAAGACCTACGACGGCGCCTTCATCGCGACGATCAAGGGTCGCAGGGCCATCCGTGTGCGCGGCTGGGATCGGGCACAGCAGAAACGCCACGGTCGAGGCCCGGTTCGCATCCTCCGAGGGCCCAGCCCGTTCGAGATGCTCTCGGGTGCTGATGGCAACGGCCGCGCCCTGGAGGCCCGTCGCCGGCTGATCGAGCGCTTCCACACCACCTACCTGACAGAACTGCGCCGCCAGTGGCGCGTCAACGGAAGTTCCAATGGCTGATCGGCTGGAAGAAGCAATTCGGGTCGTCATCGAAACGCAGGGCCGCGAAGGTGTGGACGAACTGCGCGCGGCGTTTGGCGATCTGGGGGATGTGTCGGTCGAGACCGCTGGCAAGGCGACGAAGCTGCTCGACTCGCTCACTGGGCTGAACGACGCGGCAGCGAAAGCGGATGCCTTTGACGGCATGCTGACCGAGCTCGCGCAGTTGGAGCAGCAGTTTGACGACAACCAGAAGGCCGCACTGGCGCTCAGCCTCAGCATCGCGGAGATGGACAAGCCCTCCCGCGAGGTGCTGGCAACCCAGCGGGATCTGCGTAAGGAAGGCGAGCGGCTGAAGAAAGCGCTCAACGAGCAATGGGACGCCGTCAGCAAGGCCGACGACGAGCTTTCTTCGCTCGGCGTCAATACCGCGAACCTGGCTGACCACCAGCAGCGCCTGCGCATCGAGGTCGCCCGGAGTGCGTCGGCTCTCACCGAACAAGCCAGGGCTGCAGCGGCAGAGGCCGAGGCGGGCCGACGTCGCAAGCAGCAGATCGATGAGGCAGAGACGGCCCTCCGGAAACAGGCCAACACCAGCAGGGCTGCGGCCAAGTCGCTGGCGGAGTATCGCGAGCGTGCCGACGCCGCGACCGCCGGCAGTGCCGACCTGGCGTCGGCCACCGAGAGCACTGTCAGTTGGTTCGGCAAGCTGAAGGCCGTGGCGGCTGGCGCGCTCGCGTTTGTCGGCCTGAACCGAGTGGTCGATGGCATCAAGGCCATCGTGAAGGAGGGCAGTGACGCTGAACAGGAACTGGCGCAACTGGAGGCCGCTCTGCAGGCGACCGGGCGCAGTGGTGAGTTCACCGCGCAGAGCCTGGCCACAATGCGCAAACAGCTTCAGAGCGGACTCTTCGATGATGGGCAGATCAGCGCGGCCCAGGTGCGCCTGCTGTCCTATACCAACATCGTGGGTGAGCAGTTCCCGGCGGCGATGCAGATCACGATCGACCAGGCCCAGCGGTTGGGCATGTCGCTGGAACAGTCGGCCGAGGTCGTAGGCAAGGCTCTGCAGACGCCGTCGAAGGCGATGGAGAGCCTCAGCAAGCAGGGCTTCACGCTGGATGACAGCCAGAAGTCGCTGATCAAGAGCCTGGAAGCCACCGGCCAGGTGGCAAAGGCGCAGGCCATCATCCTCGATCTGTTGGCGGAATCCTATGGCGGCGCGGCCGCCGCCGCGAAGGTTGGCACCATCGCCGGCCTGTGGAAGACGGCCACCGATCGCTTCAAGGACTGGAAACAGGAAGTCGCTGACCAAGGCGTGCTGACCTATTTCAAGGAACAGCTCACCACCCTGCTGACCACGCTGGATCGGCTGGCTGCCGATGGCAGCCTATCGCGCTGGGCCAAGCAGACCGCCCAGGCCATCATCACCATGGCCGAAGCGGTGAAGGGCACGACGCAATGGGTTGTGGACCATGCCCGCGTGATCGGCCTGATGGCCGCCGCATATGCGCAGTTCAAGATCGTGGGGGCCCTGCTCCAGCTGAACGCATGGCGCGCAGCACTGATCGCGACCACGAACGCGCAGATTGCCAACAATGCAGCGGTCGCAAGCGGCAGCCGGGGTATCGGTCGGTTCGGCGCGTTGCTGCGCGGGTTGCCGAAGGCAGTCCCCATCACGGTGGCCGTGCTGGGATTGGAAGCGGCGATGGGCGGTCTGGATGTCCTCAAGACCGTGGCGCAGGACATCTGGAAGCAGCACGATCCGGCGCTGAAGCGTGCCGGTGAAGCGCAGCGGGCCTACATCAGCCAGGTACGGGATTCGGCGCTGCAGCTGCGTGAGCAGGCATTGTCCTTCGTGGCGTACCGTGACGTGGTCATCAAGTCAGCCGACGAGGTCGCCAAGCTGGGCGAGGCCGAGCGGCAGGCGTACGAGAAGCGTCTGTCCGGCTTGGAGCAGTACCTCACGGCGCAGGAAGGCTTCCTGCTGATGCAGCAGAAGGCTGGCGTCGCGACGGCGGAGCAGCTGCAGCAGCTGGGCCAGGTCACACAGAAGTTGCTGGAGGTGTCGACGGGCTTTGCGTCGCTCCGGGGTGGCGTCCAGACCGCTGCGGACGCGCTCACGAATGGAATCGGCCCGGCTGCCCAGCTGGTGGTGCAGCAGTTGGCGGGGATCGACGGGAACGCAAAGCTCGCGAGGGAATCGATCGGGAAGGTGTTCGAGGGCCTCAACTTCGCCGACACGGCAAGCTTGGAGGCGGTCGGCGCGGCGTTGGGCTATATCGCTTCCCAGGGCGCCGCCGCAGAGCGCAACGTGCGCGATGGGCTGCTGGAGACGCTAAAGAAGCTGTCCGGTGACGAGCTGCTCCGCTTCCAGGCTTCGGCCCAGTCGGCCTTCGAGGCTATGCCGCAGGGCGCCACCAATGCCGCCGCCGTGCTGCAGACCACGCTTGTTGCAGCAATGGAGCGGCTTGGTGTTTCCGCATCGCGCATGGGCGTCGGCTTCAGTGCTGGTGGCAAGGATGCGATCGCCGCGTTCGGTGCGGTGACTGAGAGCGCAATCGCCACCGGTGTCCAGATCGAGACGGCATTCAAGGCAGCACTTGGCAAGGTCGCGACGCTGGACGAAGCGCGCACGCTGGGCGCGCTGCTGGAATCGGCAGGGCGGCAGGGTAAGGTCGGCTTCGATGCGGCCGCGCGGTCAGCCGCAGCGCTGAACGCCCGCATCCGCGAGATTCAGGTCGCCATCGATCCGCTGGCGGACGAATTTGCCAGGCTTGGCATCCAGTCCCAAGCATCGCTCAATGCAACACGCGACGCCGCCAAGAGTGCCTTCGACGCGATCCGTGATGGCGCGGCTAGGGGCAAGGCATCCGTCGAGGACGTGCGTCGAGCCTTCCGGGCATATGCCGATGCAACTCGAGCCGCAGCCGCAGACAGTGATCAGTGGCGCCGGGACAACGTCGATAGCCAGCTCGCAGTGCAGGAATCGATCTACGACACCGAACGCAGTATGCAGCGGCTGGGCGATGTGAGTGACGTGGCAATGCGCCAGCTGCAGGATGGTGCCAGCCGCAGCCGGGAGCGGCTGGACGAGGTGCGCCAGAGCGCGGGTGGTGCGGCGGACCAGGTTGACCGGGTGGGGAGTAGCTCCGAACGAATGGGCAAGCAGATGGGGCAGGCCGGGGCCGCTGCGCAAGGAATGGCGTTCAGCATTGGCGAGGTCTCCGAATCTGCATTGCAGGCAATGCGCAAGCTCAGCGGCCCCAACCCGCTTGTGCAGTTTGCCAATGCGCTGAACCGGGTTACCGACCAGCGCAAGCAGCTGGCCGAGTACAAGGCAGAGCTTCAGGCGACCGCCGAGGCGGAGGACGAGCTTTCCAAAGCAGCGAAGGAGCGACTGGCCGGGCAGTTCGACTACGTGGGCAAGGGCGAAATCGCAGAGGTGGCGCAGCTGGAGGCCCAAGTCATGCGGCAGCGGCAGCAGCGAGACCAGGAGGCCGCCGCCGCGCTCGCCGAGCGCCGCAAGCAGGCTGAGGCAGAGGCAGAGGCGCAGGCGAAGGCGGACGCCGCTCGCATCGGCAGCAACGGCACCAACGAGCAGGTCATTGTCATTGACTGGAAGCTGCCTTCGAAGGAAGTGGTTGCCGGCGCCACCGCAGCCGAAGTGCAGCAAGCGCAGCGCCTCGCGGGCCTCGTCGCTCCGTTGGTCCTGCGGCAGGTTCAGCAAAGCAGGGCCGTTTCTGTTCGGGGGCGTAGCTGATGACCCGCATCGTTCTTGCTGGAATCGAACTGCCGGCTGACCTTCAGTGGACCGATGAGTTCACGGCCTGGAAGGTTGGGCAGCAGGCGCGTACAAGCCTGACGGGTGCCTTGATCGTCCAGGAGTCTGCGCGACAGGCCGGGCGGCCGATCACGCTTCAGACAACCCGGGACGGTACTGCCTACGTCGGCGTCGTCAGTCTTCCTGTTCTACGGGCGCTGCAGGCCAGTGAGAGCGAGGCTCGCCTGGCGCCGCTGGATCTGGTCATGCCGGCCCACAACAGCGGCGAGCGGTCATTCCAGGTCCGGTGGCGCCGCACGGATGGGCCGGCCATCGAAGTCGATCCCACCCGCTTTGCTGTCCCCGCGCTTGATGCGGACCTTTTCTCCATCACCCTTCGCCTCATGACGGTGTAATCCATGACGATTCTTGCTACCGATATCAAGCTGCGACAGTCGCAGCGCTTGACAGATAACCCTGACGGCGGTGGCCGCATGGTTCAGACCGAAATCATTGATGGGGCGATGAACAACCTCTTTCCGGATATCGGTGATGAGGAGCGGACCACTGGCCGAACCACCCTCCGCAAGATGTTTGTGCATGTGGATACACCGGCGCCTGACGTGCTGAAGGACGCGATCGCGGTGCTGATCGATCCTCCGGCAGACCCGCGCGTGACCGTCACGATGTTTGCCACTGGTTCTTACAGTGACGTGCGCCTCGACGCCAAGAACCGCGTCGAGAGCTACATCACGCGAGGCACAGAGTCCCGCTTTGTCCTACTGGGGAACCACTTCAGCGGCCAGATGACTATCCAGGTCTACGCGATGAAGGACGCGCCGAGCCCCGACATCAATGACAACTTCTCGCTGCTGACCCTCGCCAGCTCCGGGCACGATCCGGCAGAACAGTACGTGCGGGTCAAAGGCGTGCTGTCCCGTACGACACGGACTTTTACCGATGACCAAGGGGCATTTGAACGGGATGTCTTGGTGATCGAGCTGGTGAACGCGTTGCTGCGCGATTTCTACGGCCAGGAGGTGGTGCGGTACTCGGCCACCAAGCCCGCGACCAGGATCTACGAGACCAATGTGGTGGAGGCCACGAGCTATCACAGCGTCAAACGCCTCACCGCCGCCGGGAAGCCTGGCGATCTGGCTGTGCAAGTCGATACCCCGTACGTGTCCATCGTGCCTACCTCCACGGCTGAAACCCCGGTCAGTGACGTTCTGGCCGGCATGGGCACCATCAGCCAGGTCCCGTCCGGCCCTGCCGGCAGCCTCGGCCAGAACTTCAGTGCGAGCTTTGCTGCTGGCGTGCCGGTCAGCCGATACCTCGGTACTGGGTTGGTGGTAGGCGCAGTAAGGGTTGTCGCAGGCAGTGTCGAACTCACCGACGACGGTACTGGCGGGCTCGCTTCCGCCGTGGCCACGCCCTGGAGCGGTACGGTCGACTATCAGGGTGGGGTCGTAGCGTTGACGCATGCGAGTGGCGTAGGCAGTACCAGTATCAGCATCACCGCGTCCCCGGCGGGCTCTATCCCCATGCAGGGCTTCACCGACGAGATCGAGGTGACGCAGAACAACCAGGGCATGGTTTGGCTGTTCCAGCTGACCCCGTTGCCGGCCCCGGGAACGGTGGTGGTCGACTACCGCGCCCTCGGGCGCTGGATCAGGTTGACCGACAACGGCCGCGGCCGTCTGATAGGCAAGCCGGGCCAAGGCACCGGGACGATCAACTACCAGACCGGCTCCGTCGTGGTGACCGCTGGCGCGCTGCCGGATCTGAAGAGCAGCATCATCTCCAACTGGGGCACTCCCATCATCGCGGAGGCCCGGGTTGGTGATACTGCCATCCTGCCGCCGGCGCTCCGCTTTGTGCTGGGCGAGGGCTCGGCGGTACCGGGGACGGTGCAACTGACGCTGCGTGTCGGCGGCTCCAATGTGGCGGTCACAGATAACGGGAACGGCGGCTTGCTGATTGGCGGGCAGGTTCGTGGACAGATCAGCTACTCGACCGGTGAGATCTCGCTCCGGCCGCTGAGTCTGCCTGATGCGGATAGTCAGCTCTCGATCGCCTACGACTGGGGGCAGCCGCTACACGCAGCGCCGCAGCCTGTTCCGGACGCGGCCGGGATCGTCTCGTTCACCCTGCCGCAGGGACCGGTGAGGCAGGGCACAGTGCTTCTCGACTGGCTTGTGAGCGTGCGGCGCGATCGCGATGATCTGTCGTCGGCCCCTCAGGCGATGCGGGTCATCGCCAAGGATGATGGCGCAGGCAACCTGGTGGGCGTTTCGGTTGGGGACACGGGCTTCAGCACTGTGCTGGGCGCCGTGAACTACAGTACGGGCGCGGTCTCGCTGCAGGCGGGAAAGTTCATGGTCCGGCAGGTTTCCTATCCGGTGTATGAGATCCGGTCAGGGCGGCTGAAGGTGGTGGGCTACGAGCGCCTGGACGTGCTCGCACAATTCTCCGCCGGCAGTATCGTGTCGGCCGGCTGGATGCTCGCTGGGGAAGCGGCTCAGTCCGCGCAGGAGGTCATGCCGCTGCCGGCGGTCCAACTGCAGCTCACCCCGACCATCAGCGACAGCATCGTTCCGGGCAGCGTCCGCTTTGCATTCCGGGGGCGCACCTACGTTGACCGTAGCGGCGGGCTGTATCACTCCATCGATCCCACCACCGGCTCGGGCATCTATGCAGGGACGATCGACTACGCGGCAGGTGTGGTGAACCTGGTGCAGTGGGTGGCGGGCGGCGAGAACACCGTCCAGATCCAATCGCTCTTGACGCGGATCTCCGATCCAGGCGTGGCGGTGAGCTTCTTTCGTGCACCAGGATCACCGCTGCGGCCTGGCATGTTCACGCTGCGCGCGACCAGGACTGATGGCGAACTCCTCACGGTGGCTGCTGATATCAACGGCGTGCTGTCGGCCGCAGAGATCCGTGGCAAGGTCGACTGGGAGAGTGGTGTTGTGAAGGTTCAGTTCGGCCAGCTGGTGCCCGTGGCCGGGAATGAGGGCAAGCCGTGGTTTGATCCCGATCAGGTAGAGGGGACCAAGTCTGGAGGCCGACGCTCGTGCTGCCGGGCACGATCTACATGGGCGCGGTCGTGTATCGATCGATTCCGCTGTCGGAGGTGGTGATCGGCTTGTCGTCGGTGCGTCTGCCCAGCGACGGCCGTGCGCCAGCGTTCAAGCCGGGGCAGACCGTGCTGATCCACCACACAGCCAAGCACGTGGTGCCGTCGCCGCAAGCAGGACAGTTGGTCACTTTTGGTCGCGGCAGGATTGCAGGCATCGAAGTGCGTGACGCTGCGGGGCGGCCCGTCGACGCCGCATGGTTCACGGCGGATCTGGACGTTGGCAATCTGCGCTTCAGTGACCCGCTGAACCTGGCCGCGTACACGCTGCCACTGACGATCAGCGAGCGCGTCGAGGACCGGCGTTTGGTGGTTCAGCCTCAGATCACCGGGGAAATCGAGATCAATACCTCCCTGACACACGACTATCCCGTGGGGGAGTCGATGATCAGCACCGCACTGCGCTTGGGCGAGGCCAATGGGTCGTTGGACCTGCAGGCCCGTGTGGTAAGTCTGTTCGACCAGGCTGCATGGACCAACGTGTGGGCCGATTCCCCGAGCGGCAGTGTTGCGCCCGGTACCTACAACGACACGGACTATCCGCTCGCCGTGACGAACAAGGACGCGATCACTGAGCGTTGGGCGGTGCGGTTTACCAGTGCAACGCAGTTTGAGGTGATCGGCGAGACGGTCGGCACTATCTCTGTCGGAAACACGACCACGGATCTCGCGCCCATCAACCCTCGCACTGGGCAGCCGTACTTTGTGATGAAGAAGGAGGGTGGGGAACGGGCTGGTCAACCAACAACGCAGTGCGATTCAACACGATCGGTGGGTTGGCTCCGGTCTGGCTCATGCGGACAACGCTGCCGGGCACGCCGGAAGGCGCGTCCGATTCAACTCGCTTCCAGGTCATCGGCAACATTGCAGGGGAGGGCGCATGAGCCTCAAGCCAACGGTTTACCAGAGTACAGATCCTGGCGCTCCAGCTCTCACTGGACAGGCCGATTCGCTCATTGCGCTGTTGGACGCGATATTGGTAAACGGCTACGGCTCGGGGGCGCAAGCAAAGGCGTCATTGGGCTGGGTTCGTGAGTTCCAGGGGGTCAGCAAGCGCGTCTATCGAAACAACGTGGTGACCGGCTCTGGCTATAGGCTGCGTGTGGATGACAGCAATGCTCAGTACGCGTTGATGCGTGGTTTCGAAGTTATGGATTCCTTGGACACTGGTACGGGGCCGCTACCCACAGTTGCGCAGTGGGCGAATGGTTTGCTGTGGCCGAAATCGGCTGCGGCCAACAGTACGGCCCGGGCGTGGTTTGCTGTTGGCACCGAGCGATGCTTCTACTTATTCATCAACCACACTGGCGTAGCAAATCAGTTCTCCCCGCATTTTGCTGGCGACATTGTCAGCTACGTGCCGGATGATCAGCACTGCTTCGCAGTGTCGAGCTCCGGGCAATCAACCTACTCATCGGGCTTCGGGTTGAACCGGAACTTTGTCACGTTCAGCTCGGACCTCACCGACGCCGTGCCAACTTCTACCTCGGCAGCCATGTACGTTGGGCGGAAATCCGATGGATCGCTGGGCGCGGCGCCACTCGTCTCATTCGCACCTCTCTATCGCGGTTTCTCCTACTTCGTTTGGGGGGCGATGGGTAGCAGCACCGGGAGAGAATGGCCTGCCCCTGCGAACGGCGGTGTCTTCGGCTTCCCGGGATTTGTCATGGAAGGTGCCCGTCGCTTCCGTGGCGAGTATCCAGGCGTGATCGCCCCTTGCGCGGATTTGGCCTACGGTGACGCAAGCCTGATCCCAGGGCAGGCCATGGTGAGCAAGCGGTTCAGTGCATGTCCGACTACCGCAAGTAGCGCCGCTGACGTTGGCGAGGTGCTTTTCGATCTTGGCCGAGAGTGGCATTGATATGGTCGCCGCGAAGCGTGTTGAGGTCATCAGACGTAACCCTATACATTTGAATGGGTTCGGTTACTTGGCCGGATCGTTGCCTGAAAGTAGCGAGCCCGATTCCCCTGATGGCCGATTCCGAGTGATGAACTCACCGGCTCGGGGGCGCGTTGTCGCGCTTGAGCGAGGAACCCTGCGTATCGCCGGGTCCGCCATCAGTAAAGCGGACGGAACCTGGCGTATCGAGGGCCTGCCCGTGAACGTCTACTTTCTTGTGGTCGGCTTTGATGACCAGGGCAACTACAACGCTGCGGCCCAGGACTGGGTTCTACCTGCGGCGATGGACGGCTGATGTCGCCCCTGGGAGGTTTTGTTCAACTCAACCTGGGGCCGCGATTTGGCGGTGTTGGTTCATTCGTTGCGCTGAATCTTGGCGTCAACTGGGACGACAATGCGCCGGAGCCCGTCATAAGGGGAGTGAGGGGGCAAGTCAGCCTCGCTTGGGCAGGTAGTGTGACGGTGCGGCGGGTGACGTCGGCGCAGTGGGCTGAAGCGCAGTTGCTTGCGGTCGCAGCAGCAGACACGTGGAACGCTGCCCTCTCGATTGGAGCTTCCGATTCGTTGCATTGGGGATTGGCGCCTCGGGTTCATGGGGGCATCGGCTTCACCTGGTGCCAAAGCATGGGGTGGATCGCCAGCGATAGGAGAACGGGCTGGGGAGAATTGCCGGTCGCCCGTCGTGGGCTGACCCTTGCCTGGCGCCCAACTCTCTCAGCTATTGGCCGCGCGTCTGAGGTGCGCTGGCAGCGGCAGGGTCGTGCGCTTGCATCCCGACACGTTCGATGGCAAGGACAGACACCGCGCGTCGGTCCTGGGGCGGATCTGAGCTGGTCGCATCCGGTTGGTGCCCGCGTCGCCGCTCTGCTGCCTTGGGTGCCTGCGCGACGGGTTCCATGGGGTGTGCGCCCGGGGCCCGGCCCGGGCCCAGATCCCGACCCCGATACCACCTTCCCACCTGGGAACCGGGTCGGCCTCAACCTCGGTTGCCCAGTGATTGGCGTGCGTGGTCTGGCACCCCTGAATCTTGGTATCTCGGCGTGCTATGTGGTGCGCCCCCAACGTAGGACCTACGTCGTGATCAATGAGGTTTCATTTGTGCGGCTTCCTGATCGGGTGCCGATCGAACTAGCCCGCGTCTCGCTCAGCGCCGGCCGTTCGGCTTGGGGCTGGACCTTTGACATCGAGCTGGCCGATGCCGATCAGCTGGGACTGCTAAAGCCCACTGCCTCGGGTCCGCGACAGTTCGAGCTGGTGCTGAACGGCTACGTCTGGACGGGCATCATCGAGAGCTTCCAGAAACAGCGCGAGTTTGCTGGGGGCGGTGTGCGTTTGAGTGGGCGGTCAAGGACAGCGTTGCTGGCACCGCCTTACGCCCCGGCTCGAGTCAAGGCCACCACGGAGGAGCGCAGCATGGCCCAGCTTGTCGCCGAGGAGTTGGCGGACACGGGCTTTGCTAGTCGGTACGACACGGTTGATTGGTTGGTTCCGCCCGGCGCATGGTTCTATGACGCGAGCACGCCGCTGGATGCCATCAGTGCGCTCGCTGGTGCGAGTGGTGGGGTGGTGCAGTCCCATCCCTCGGACCTTGCGCTGGTTGTCCGTGCCAGCTATCCGGCCAGTCCTTGGCTGTGGCGGGAGACGACGCCGGATCACCTACTGCAGGAAGACATTGTGCTGACCGAAAGCCTGCAGATGCGCAGTGCGCCCCTGTATGACGCGGTGGTGGTCACGGGAGAGCTGGCCGGAAAGGGTGTCACCTGCAAGGTGCGCAAGGCCGGCGAAGCGGGCCAGCTCTTCGCGCAGCAGGTAAGTAGCCCGTTGATCAACGTCGCTGCCGCCGCAGCCGAGCGGGGGCGCAACATCCTGTGCGATCGTGGCGAACAGGCCGCAGTGGATCTGACCGTGCCACTGTTCCCGAAGCCGCTGAAGGGAGGGGAGATCGGGGTGATCTTGCCGCTCGACCTGGTGCAGGTGCTGAGTTCTGAAGGAACCTGGCACGGCCAATGCGAGTCGATCCGAATTGAGGTCGTCGTGGATCAACAGGCTGTCGTGATCGAGCAGACAGCAACTCTGGAGAGGCATTTCACTGATGCGGACTGATCTGTGGGATCAATTCGGCGAACTGGTCAGCGGCCGGCCGCGATTACTGGCAACGGTCACTGCACACAATGCAGACGGCACCAGCAGCCTGACAACCTATGACGGCGCGCAGATGCGTGCCTTCGGGCAGCTGCAGCAGCCCATTCCGTACAACGTTTGGGTCAGCGGTGGTCGATTGCTGGAAGCCGCGCCCAATCTCCCGTTGGAAGAAGTAGTCGTCTGACGAAACAGGGCGCTGCCCAGATGCCGGCAAGCATCCAGGCAGCGCCGCAACACAGGTGATCTCAGCACCTGGCATTGGCCGTGGCCCCGTCGCCCTCGCGAGAGCGGCGGGATTGTCGGCTTCCCCTATCGCAAATACTGAGAACCCATGCCCAAGCCCATAATTTCCTGGCCGGGTGGCAAGCGCCGCCTACTGAAACACCTCTATCCGCACTTCCCAACACACGACTGTTACGTCGAGGCCTTCGCCGGCGGCGCCGCGTCGCTGCTGATGCGACCGTATCCGGCCCAGATGGAAGTGCTCAACGACATCAATGGCGAGCTGGTGTCCCTCTACCGTTGCGTGCGCCATCACCTGGACGAGTTCGTGCGCATGTTCCGCTGGTCGCTGGTGTCGCGCCAGATGTTCGAGTGGGCGCAGATGGAGCGGCCGGAGACCCTGACCGACATCCAGCGCGCCGCCCGCTTCTATTACCTGCAGAAGCTCGCGTTTGGTGGCAAGGTGCAGGGGCAGTCGTTCGGCGTGGTTACCGCTGGCGGTCCACGATTGAACCTTCTGCGCATCGAGGAGGAGCTGAGCGCTGTGCATCTCCGCCTGGCGAATACGGTGATCGAGTGCCTGCCATGGCAGGAGTGCGTGCGGCGCTACGATCGGCCGGGGACGCTGTTCTACCTCGATCCGCCGTATTGGGAAACGGAGGGTTACGGCGTCGAGTTCCCCTTCGCTGAGTACGAGGCCATGGCCGAGCTGATGCGCGGCTCGGTCGGGCGCTTCGTGGTCTCGATCAACGACCACCCTGAGATCCGCGAAGTGTTCGCCGGCTTCGACCTGGTGCCGCTGCAGCTCGACTACACCATCGGTGGCGGGCAGGGGAGAGGGAAGAAGTTCGGAGAGCTGATCATCAAGAGCTGGGACGACAGCCAGGCCACCCTGCTGTAGGCGTCACGCAACTTGCTGGAGCAGGTCCTCGCGATTGTTGCGTGGCGTGTTGACGGCGCGGCTGACCCTGTACGCCTCCATGGACGGAGGCGAGCTTGCCAGCAGCATCGCCATGGCATCGTCGGGGCTCGCTGCCATCCACTCATCGATCTGGCCAGCCTGCAGCCAGACCGGCATGCGGTCGTGGATGTTGGCCGACACGCCGCTGCTGTCGCCGGTGATGATGGTGAACGTGCCCAAGTTGCCGTCGGGCAACAGGGGGCTCGTGTCCCCCACAGGCCGGCGGCCAGGAGTGGCTCTGCCGCGTGGATGAACCACGGATCCTTCTTGCCGTCCTCGGGGCTGACCGACCACTCGTAGTACCCAGCCATGGGGATCACACAGCGGCGCTTCTTGAACGCCGACCGGAAGGCGGGCTTGGTGGCCACTGTCTCGATGCGGGCATTGATGGTCGAGCCCTGCAGGCCCTTGGCCTTGGCCCAGAACGGCAGCAGACCCCAGGCCAGGCGGGTGACCTGCCGGCCTTCGCCACGGTCCAGGATCACCGAGGCGCGGTGCGTCGGGGCCAGGTTGTAGCTGGGCGGGATCTCGGCCAGGCCGGGGGCAAGGTCGGCCAGCTCCGGCTGGCCGAAGTCGACTACGGGAAGCTGGACGAAGCGGCCGCACATGGCAGAAGCGTAGGCCCGTCGCCCGTGCCTGCCGCGTGTAGGTCGCTTGGCCCTGTGTCCGGTGTCCCAAAGCAACGGATGAGGACGGCACGCGGACGCGGTTGGCGATATGATTCGGCCCCCCGCCCAACCGAGCTGAGCCTGATATGCCCAACCATGCCGTGGTCTTCGTCAGTGAGGCGATACCGGAGCTGGATAGTGGGCGTCTGGCCGAGTTGATCGGGGATGCGAGCCGCTTCAATAGGCGGGCGGGCGTGACGGGCGTGGCCCTCTATGATGGCAGCCGCTTCCTGACGTACATGGAAGGCCCGCCCGATGGCCTGAGCGTCGCCTTCTCCAGGGCATCAGGGTCCGGCAGCCACGGCGAGCTGATGGAGCTGGCTCGGGGACGGGTCGGGCCGAGGAGGCTTCCGTACTGGCCGATGCGGCTTTTCCCGGTTGCCCCCAATGAGCTGTTGCTTCTGGTGCGCGCCGACTGGACCGCTTTCCTGCAGCGTGGAAACCCACAAGTCGCGCCCGAGACGGCCATGGAGTTGCTGGTAGCCTTGGTAGAACCATTCGTCGAGATCGCGAGAGGCGCGCGCGAATCGTGATCCCGCAAGCTTGA
The DNA here is from genome assembly GCF_056172695.1 of Stenotrophomonas sp. GSD10. NCBI lineage: Bacteria > Pseudomonadati > Pseudomonadota > Gammaproteobacteria > Lysobacterales > Lysobacteraceae > Stenotrophomonas > Stenotrophomonas sp. GSD10. The sequence continues at coordinate 1,252,567 of NZ_JAOCMC010000002.1, forward strand.
GAGGTGTGGCCGGGGTGTCTAGCCCTGGGTCCCGCCGATTTGCTCAGTCAGAACTGTCAGCGATTGCTGGAAGGCTGCGGCGAAGAGATCGCTGCTGTCGGCCCTATGCTTGGCCGCAATGGTAGGCAATAGTTGGCGCCACGCGGTAGAGAGTTCCTCGGGCGCTGGGTGGGTCATTACGCACAGTCGCAGGGCGTATTCCATCGCCTTGAGGTAGCCGCGCTGCGCCTCGATCCCGACCTCGCAGGCATGAAGGCGTTCAAGGATTTCCGTGATCTCGTGGGCCATAGCGGACTCGACAGCAAACTGCGGGACGGGGGATAGTTCGCGGACCCTCAATCGAGCCCGCCATGAGCATCCTCAACGTTTTGCTCACTCGTGACCACCTCGTCGTTGCCGTGGATACCCTGGCCGAGGATGCCCTGACCGGTGCCCATTCCTCCGGAGCGAAGCTCTTGCTGATCCCCCAGCACAACCTGGTGCTGGCGACGCGCGGCTCTACACAGTTCTTCCTGCGCATCTACGAGCTGGCCCTGCAGGCCAGCTTCCGGGCGGACTTTACGATGGAGCAGCTATCTGCCGAGTTGGGGTTGGTAGTGGACCAACTGTGGCCGAACTACGAGAAGGCGGCAGCCGAGGCCGGCTTGCCGCTCGACCAGCTCGGGACCGAGTTGGTGCTGGGCGGCTGGTCGCCGAAGAACGGAAGGATGATGGCCACGGCGTATGCCAAGAGCGACAGCGGTCGCCCTTGCGTGGTCCAGCCAATCCAGGGCCAGCTGGCGGCGCCAGGCGAGCCGCTGCGGGCCGTGACGCCGAGCATGGCCAAGCTCGAACTGGTGGCCCATGCCCGGCTGCAGGCCAACTATCTCAATGAACAAATGGGACGAAGAGTGGCCGGCGGCCAGCTGCTGGCAGGGTTCTTCCAAGAGGGCCAAGCCGTCTTGAAGGACTTGGGGACGATCTGAATCCGAATGATTCAGGGGTGTGAGTTGATCCTTCGCAGCTATTGAGACGGCCAGCCGTATCCTTCCGGCCATGCTTCCCATGCACGGCTACCAAGGTTTCCGCACGGCCCCTGTTCCCTCTGGCTGGGTCCAGATGGGAGAGAGCTGGGTGCTGTGGTGGAGTGGACGACAGATTGCCCTGCTCACGCCGGCCAAGGACCATGGCGTGCGTGTGCACCTCGACGCCCGGAGGATGTGGCAGACCAAGGATGAGCGCGCCGCCAGCATCGCCCAGGGCAAGCGCTACGCCGAGCGCTGGTGCGCGGCCAGGCTCTACCCAGAGCTGCGGCTGCGCGTTGCCGTTGCCCGGCTGCTGGACGCGACGCCTAGCGATCCGCTCGAACCGCTCCCCAGCCTTCCTCCGACCCCCGAGCAGCAGCGACAGGCCCGGCGCCTGGTCGACGCAACGGCCACCGCTACCGCGCGGGTCAAGGAAGCGTTGGAGCCGCCCAGGCCGCCGCCGGCGACCAAACCCAGGCCAAGGGACGCCCGCAAGGTGTGGGTGAGGGCAGGGCTCCGCCATCTACGTGGTTGGTAGACGGAGGTGGTTCCCGAAAACACGGTGGCTGCCCATCGGGGGACTAGGGGCCCGTCCCCCGGCCTCCTGAATTGAACTCAGTCTAAGCTGTTGGCCGCGAAGCATAGTTGGCCTGCCGATCCAGCCGGCACCGCCACTGGCCGGCCTGCCGCCGACGCGCGAACAGCACCAGCAGGCCCAGCGATTGGGAGAGGCGGCTGTGGCTGCGTCCTCCAAAGTGATGGCGGCGCTGGAGCCTATCCGGCTACCGGCGGTGACCAAGTCCTGGCCGGTGGACCCCAGAAAGGGGAGGCTGCGGCTTGGGTGGGTCCCGCCTCGGGTTCAGTGGCAGATAGCGCGCTGTGATGAATGCAAATGTTACCCCGCACCAAGTGTCAGCTGCGGCCCCGGAATGTTGAATCCAAACAAAGGGGTCACACCCACCGAGGCCTCTCCAAGCCTGAAGAGCACGGCCTCAACCTGAGGCACGTCAAACGCCACGAATGGGAGTCCCCAGAAGAGGTTGTAAGTCCAAGTGTTGTTGCCGGTTTCAAAAGACTTCTGCTCGCCGGAGCCAGTGTAGATATTGATCGTGCTACCTGCAGCGACTCTGCCCGCACCTAGCCAGTACATACGATCCCGCAGCGGAACCATGGTGCCGCCTTTTTGCTTATATGCCAGCATCAATCCAACGTTGGCGGTATAGGTATCTTGGTTGACCCGAAGCACGATCCGCTCTTGGTTCGCCAGTCCTCGAGCAATTACCGCTTCCACAGCAATGTCGAAGAGTGGCGGCAGGCCCATTATCATTTTTTGCCTCCCTTCTCAAATATATTCAAAGCCTTAGGCCATATTCCGATGACTCCAGCTCCTACTGCGACGAGTAAGAAGCCGGTTGCGTACCAAGGCTTGTCTGGGAAGAGGCCGATAGCCATAGGCAGCAAAACGGCGGTGAGACCGAGGGCCATTTTGGTAACACGCTTCTCAGCCTTGGTGTCTGCCGCAGTGGTGCGAGCATCTGCTTTCAGGGCTTCAATCTCACCGCTCATTCTTGCCACGTCCACCCGAAGATCAGAGACTAGGCGTTCGGCTTGATCCTTTTGTTCCCCCAAGCGCTTGCAAGTTGCCTCCAGACTCTTACGCCTCTCTTCCATCTGGTAGAAGAGATTGGGGACGATCATGTTCAGGCGCTGGTCGCCGAATCCGCGACCGTAGGTCGACATGCTAGCCAAAGCGCCTGACAGTTCGTCATGAAAGGCCGTTGCAGGTGCGGGCGTCGGGGTAGGGGGCTGCTGTTGCGGTCCGCTTGGATGGACGTTTCCCTGTTCATCCAGATAGTCGCTATCGGTCACTGCCTCATCCCTGGTCCCTGTTCAGTAGAGAGTACCTGAACAAGTCTGTGATATTCGTATCCTCCATGTAATCGAGGAAAGTTGAGTGTCAGTTTGGGTGGCTGCGCAACATAAGGTATTGAATTAAAAGGAGTGATTGCGGATTGCAAATCCGTTTACAGCGGTTCGATTCCGCTTGAGGCCTCCAATTGAAAAGCCCTGACTCCGGTCAGGGCTTTTTTGTTTGCGCCCGCCGCCTCGCCTGCGGACTGCGCGGCTACACGCCGGTGGGTACAACGGGTTCCGCCCGGAAGTTGCGCCCTACCGGATCACTCACGCCCAGGTAGTGACGGAACAGATAGATCAGCGGCTTCCAGCGCATCACGTCGATGTGCTGGGTGCCCGCAATGGTGATGTCCTCATGCGCATGCACGCAGCGGACACGGCCATCCACCATCACAAAACCGGGGTCGCCTTCGCCGCTGGGTGAGTGCATCGCCATCACCGTGACTTCCACCTGCAGCGGGCATTCGGCAATCGCCGCAGGTGCTACCTGTGCGGAAGGCACCTGGGTGAAGCCAGCCAGCGCGAACTTGTCACGCACGTGCACGTAGCCCATCGCCTGCTTGGCGGCGGGGACCGGATCATGCCCCGTTGTCCGCGCGATTGCTTCGACCTGCGCGGCCTGTGTGGCGGAAGCGAAGTTCAGCACGCATTCGTTGCGCAGCTGCAGATTGCGATAGCCCTGGCCCTGCGTGCCAAGTCCCAGCACCACCCGGTCGGCCAGTGCCCAGAATGAGGAGAGCGGGCTGATGTTGCTGCTGCCATCGTCATTCAATGTGGTCATCAACAGCACCGGCGTGCCGGGGTAGAGCACCGAAGGGCGGATGCGTCGGCGCGCGAACGAAGCATTTTTCACTGTGGATCTCGTGGTGGGCTGGTGCTCACTGTGCGGTGTACGCAGCGTCCGACGCTTCGGCCTGCATCGAACTGTCCGTCCACTCCTGCGTGCCACAATGCCGGCATGGTCCATACCTCCGGTTCTCTTGTCAGTGTCGGTGCCCTGGTCGGCGACCAGGCGCGCGCCAGCATGCTGCTGCAGCTGATGGATGGCCGCGCCTACACCGCGATGGAGCTGGCGCGGGTGGCCGGGGTGACACCGCAGACGGCGAGCGCGCACCTGCGCAGGCTGGTCGAGGGGGATCTTCTGGTCGCCGTCGCGCAGGGGCGCCACCGTTACCATCGGCTGGCGTCGAGCGAGGTGGCCGACATGCTGGAAAGCATCCTGCGCGTTGCCGATCGCACGCCTTCGTGTACGGCAGCCGCGTCACGCAGCCTGCCGGCGCTGCGCGAGGCCCGCTCCTGCTATCGGCATCTGGCTGGTGTGCATGCGGTTGCGATTACCGATCGCCTGCTGCAGGCCGGGCATCTGCAACCGCGCGAGGGGCATTGGCAGGTCAGTGCGGAAGGGGCTGGTTTTCTCGGTGGACTGGGCCAGCCGCTGCGCGATCTCCTGCTGCAGCCGGTGACGGCCAAGCCCGCGCGTTACTGCCGTGGCTGCCTGGACTGCACCGAGCGACGTCCACATCTGGCTGGGCTGGTCGGCGAGGCGATGCTGGAGAGCTTCGTGAAGAACGATTGGCTGCGGCGCGTCGACGGCCGGCGCGAACTGCGGCTGACGCCACCGGGACGCGAGGCACTGTGGCGGCTGTTCAGCCTGGCGACCTGAGCCGCGTCCGTCCAGTCTCAGCCACCCACGACATGGCAAGGCGCTATGGTCAGGTTCCAAGTCTTAGGGAGCTGCAATGGCGAGCAAGGACATGAACGACCGTGGCACGCAGCCGGCAGGCCGGCAATGAACAAATCCTCTGCGGAAGTACGCTGGCTGACGTTCCGGCTGATGAACGGCCAGTCGATCGGGCCGGACCGTTTGAAGGACGGATGGGTGGTCGCATCGGAAACCCGCCATTGCGGCGTGCGCCGTGAGGCCATCGAAGGTGCCGGCGTGGTCTACGCACTGTATGCCCCGGCCAACCTGGCCTCGCCGCGACGCGCGGAAATGCGCATGCGCGAATTCCTGATGAGCTCCGGCTACACCTTCACGATGGGCACGCTGGGCGGCTGAGGCCGCCCGCTATCGGTTACGGACGCACGGTAAGGGCCTGGGCAAGCGTCCCGATCGGGCCGCGTGCATCGTGCAGCACCGTGCTGGTCAGGCCCAGGCCCTGCTGGCCGAACGACACCGAGGTGTCAAAGCCCAGCCATTCGCCTTCAGGCATGCCGAACAGGTGCGCGGTCAGGTCCAGGTTGGGGAAGGCCACAGTCCTGGGGTCGGCACGCACCGCCATGCCGTTGGACAGGTCGAACAGGGTGGCGGCACGGGCCAGCGCACTGACTGGCTCGCCATCGAGCAGCGCATGCCTGGCGCGGGCCCAGTAGGTGGCCCGGCCCGGCCCCTGCTCGTGGCGACGGATGTCCACGCTCTTGATGAAGCCGCCCGGCCAGACCGTGCCCGGGTCCCACACCGGCATGGAGCCCGGCGGTGCGATCGGGGCGATCGGTGTGCCGGCGATGGCGCCGGTATCGTTCGGTCGCATCAGCCAGGCGCGTACGCGCAGCGCTGGGCGATCGTCGTGGCGTAGCGTGGCTTCGACCAGTTCGATGGTGCGGCCAGCCCGCAGCACTTGTACCTCGGCCTCCATCGCTTCGATCGGAATGGTGCCGAGGATGTCGTAGGACAGGCGCGCGATCAGGAAGCCGTGGCCACGCGTGGCGGCGTCGCGTTCCAGGTGGTGGGCGAGCAGCCCGATGGCCGGGGCGATGTGCTGTTCGCGGATGTTCCAGGCGCCGCCGGTGTGTTCGGTCGGCAGGTAGCGGGTGTCACTCAGTCGTTCGAAGAAGGCCATCGTGTGCGTTGCTTCAGCAGGGAGAGGCGGCGGCAGGGGTGCTACCGGTCTCTGTATCGTAAGCGTTTGCCAACGTGGCGGGCTGAGCCGGCTCCCGCAGGAGCCGGCCGGACGCCGGTCAGGGAGACGGGCAATCCGTTTCGCGGCACAGGCGGTACTCGGCGTCGCACTGCTCGGAGGTCTTGCCCAGCGGTCCATGCGTCGCGCGCAGGCACTGTTCGTACTTCAGCGTGCAGAAGTCGCAGGAATCTGCGGCGAAGGCCAGGCCGGTCACGGCCATGCCAAGGAGCATCACGGTCTTCAAGGTCGTCTTGATCATCACGTCAGTCCTTTGTCTGCCCGTCAATGGGCCAGGCCACCATAGCAGTCGGTGCCGCGATGTCCCGCCGCACTGCGGCACGATGCTGCGCTCAGCGCTGCACCGCCTTCAGCGCCTCGACGACCTGGGCATCGGAGAAGCCGCAGTGACCTTCACCCACCGCAGGCAGCACCTGCGGCAACGGCGCAGCGCCGGCACGCCTGGCCAGTTGCGGATACAGCGTCTGCATGTGCGGCACGATGGTGGGATCGTTGTGGTTGAACTGGATCACCAGCGGCCGCTTCAGGGCGCCGGTCAGCGCCAGCGTGCTGCGCACCCTGGCCTGCGCGGCAGGCACCGCGTCGAGGCGCTGCACGCCGGCATTGAATGCGGCGTCGTCACCGAAACCGCTGTAGTCCACACTGCGGTTGCCGACCGGCAGGCCACCGCTGCGCATGGCCAGCTCGTGCAGGACCAGCGCATGCAGGCTGATGGTGCCGGCCAGTGCATCGCCGGAGACCTGCAACCGCTGCGCCAGCACTGCCGCGCGCGCGGGATCGCGTTGCAGTGCATGGGCGATGCCCTGGTACAACGCGCCCTGCGGCAGCGCTGCCGCTTCCCGCGAAACCAGGCCGCTGCGCGGCAGGCCTTCGGCGGCGGGGAAGAAATAATAAAATGCGACCAGTGTCGTCAGCAGGTCGGCGGCGATCTGCTCGCCGCTGAGGTTGGCGCCGCACAGCGAAACGCCGCCGGTGTAGTGCTGCGGGAAGCGCTCGAGGCTGCCGATGGTCACCGCACCGCCCATCGAGAATCCCAGCATCCAGGTATGGCGCACGCGCTTGAGTTCGCGCGCGGCATGTTCGCGCAGGCGTTCGGTGTCATTGATCGCGTCGGCCACTGCCCAGCCCTGGCTGGAATACGCGCTCTGCGCGACGGCGTAACCCGCGCCCAGCAGCGCTGCGGTGCTGTCATTGGCGGTCATCGGTGTGGTGCGTGGAACGCCCACAGGTTCATAGCCGTGGGCGAGCATCACCAGCTCGCCGTTCCAGTCTGCAGGCACATCCAGCCGCCACGGCGCCCCCTGCAGTTCGCCGCTGAGGGTGCGTGGTGCCGGGGCGGTGCCGCCAGCAACGATGTCGCAGGCAACAGCAGGGCGAGGGCGAGGGCATGTCGAAGCAAGCGACGCATCGTGATCATTCCATCCGGGAATGGCGCCGAGCATAGAGCGCGGCGCAACCTTGCGCGCGCTGCGCTGCCGCAGGGAATTGCAGCGAGAACAGGTGGCGCTCTACGCTGGCTGCAGGGCCCTGCACTTGCTGTGTGGCAAGATCGGCGCAGGCAAGTCCACGTTGTCGCAGCCATTGGCAGCAAGGCCGCCCCACGCGCTGATCAGCGAGGACGCATGGTTGACTGCGCTATCGTTCCAGGCCAGCGATGAGCAATTCGAGAAGATCACCCGTCACTTCGTGGCACCGGCCAAAGAAGAGGACTTCGTGGTGATCCGGCATACGGAACACGGCCCGGCATAATGCCCTCGGTTCAGTCGCCGAAGGCCGGTTTGCCTTCGGTGGCGGTCCGTACGAGCGTCCTGCGGAAGGTTTCGACCAGCGGGCGCAGGTTGATGCGATGCCAGGCCGCCCACAACGGCGTGCGGTAGCTGAACCACGGCAGCTCACGCAGCACCACACCGTCCGGTGCCTGGTGATCCAGGCTCTGCTGGACGGTGGTCAGGCCCAGACCGGCGGCCACCAGGCCCAGCGCGGCCAGTGGCTCGGTCGCTTCCATGGCGATGGTGGGGGTGAACCCGGCCTTCGCGCACGCGGCGATGAAGGTGTCATGGCGCAGTGCGTTTTCCCTGTGCATCACGCCGATCCATTGTTGGCTGGCCAGATCCGCAGGTGTGATGACTTCTGCACTGGCCAGTGCGTGCGCGGCCGGCACGGCCAGCAGCATCGGGTCGTTCAGTACCTGTGTGGCCTCCAGATCCGGATCGTCGAACGCCGGCGGTTCGCAGACCAGGGCGATATCCAGGCTGCGTTGCCGCAGGCCTTCCAGCTGCACGTCCGACTGCTGGTTGTAGAGCGCGATATGCACCGCCGGGCGATCGCCACGCAGTTCGCGCAGGGCGGCGGGCAACACGCCCGAGTGCATCGCGTATTCCAGATAGCCGATGCACAGGCCACCTTCATCGCCGCGGCCGAGCCGCCGCGCCAGCGATTCCAGGCGGTTGGCGTGGGTCAGCAGGGCGCGCGCCTCGGCCAGGAAGGTGCGGCCATCGGCGGTCAACCGGATGCGCTGCTGTGAACGTTCGAACAGCTGCAGTTCCAGCCGTTCCTCCAGCTGGGCGATCTGCCGGCTGAGCGGGGATTGGGAGATGTGAAGGCGCTCGGCCGCGCGGCCGACGTGTTCATCTTCGGCGACGGCCACGAAGTAGCGCAGTTGGCGGAGATCGAGCATAAGACCACACAGGACTCAAGTTGGAGAAATTATGTCTTGGACAGTCTTGGCGGGCAAGCCTAGTCTCTGCGTCAACCTCAACAACCTCCCCAACGGGAACCCCATGAGCATCAACACTCTGCTGACTGGCAAGACCCTCGGCTTCGGTACCGCGCCGCTGGGCAACATGTTCCGTGACATTCCCGAAGCCGAGGCCCAGGCCACGGTGGACGCGGCCTGGGAACAGGGCACCCGCTACTTTGACACGGCTCCGTTCTACGGCGCCGGCCTGGCCGAGATCCGCCTCGGCGACGCGCTGGCCAGGCGCAACCGTGACGACTTCGTGCTCAGCACCAAGGTCGGCCGCCTGATCCTGGACGAAGTGGAAGACACCAGTGCTCGCGACCTTGGCGAGAAGGGCGGCCTGTTCGTCGCCGGCCGCCCCAACAAGCTGGTCAACGACTATTCGGCCGATGCCACCTTGCGCTCGATCGACGACAGCCTCAAGCGGCTGAAGACCGATCGCATCGACATCGTCTGGGTGCACGACATCGCCCAGGATTTCTACGGCGATGAGTGGCTGTCCTACTTCGAGACCGCACGCCGCGGCGCCTTCAAGGTGCTGACCCGCCTGCGCGACGAAGGTGTCATCAAGGCCTGGGGCCTGGGCGTCAACCGTGTCGAGCCGATCGAGCTGACCCTGGACCTGGACGAAGCCCGTCCGGATGGCTTCCTGCTGGCGGGACGCTACTCGCTGCTCGACCACGAGCGTGCGCTGCAGCGGGTGATGCCCAAGGCGGCCGAGCGCAACACCGGCATCGTGGTCGGCGGCCCGTACAGCTCCGGCGTGCTGGCCGGTGGCAGCCACTTCGAGTACCAGAAGGCGTCGCCGGAGATCCTGGCCAAGGTCGAGCGCATCAAGGCCATCGCGGCCGAGTACGGCATCAGCATCAAGGCGGCCGCCCTGCAGTTCTCGCTGGCCAACCCCGCGGTGGCTGCGGTGATCCCGGGCGCCAGCCGTCCCGGGCGCATCGCCGAAGACTACGCCGCACTGAAGGAAATCATCCCGGCCGGGTTCTGGCAGGAACTGCGCGCCCAGGGCCTGGTTGCGGCCAACGCCCCGTTGCCGATCGACAACATCTGAGCCCGCAAGGAGACCTTCCCATGGCAACTGCATCTGTATCCATCACCGTGCCGACCCCGGCCGACCAGGTCTGGAACCTCATCGGCGGCTTCGATTCGCTGCCCGATTGGCTTCCGTACATTCCCCGGAGCACGCTCAGCGAAGGTGGCCGCGTGCGCCATCTGGCCAATCCCGATGGTGATGCCATCGTCGAGCGCCTTGAAGCCTTCGACCAGGCCGGCCGCAGCTACACCTACTCGATCCTGCAGGCGCCGTTCCCGGTCACCGGCTACCGGTCCACCCTGCGTGTGGTCGAGCAGGGCTGTGGTTCGAGGATCGACTGGTCCGGTGAGTTCACCCCGGTCGGCGTCAGCGACGCAGAGGCGTCCGCGCTGTTCGAGGGCATCTACCGCGACGGCCTGGAGGCACTGGAAAGCACGCTGGCCGGGTGAATGCCCGAGAGGTGTTGATCGCCTGCAGACGCCCCGGCCGGTCCGGGGCGTCTGCGTTTCAGTGGGTGGGTGATGGTCCACCACAGGCAACGCGGTGCATCGGGAAATCCACCGCCTGTTCCGGGTTGTCCTGCGCGACTTCGATACGCGCGTGCGCGCGCTGTTCGTCCAGGCGGCGGTAACGGATGCGCTGCGGGAAGTCGTTGGCCGGATTCTCGAACACGGCCTCGGTGTCATCGACGTGGGTGGCGTTGAACTCGGTGGGGTTCTGGCCCGAGGGCAGGGCGGTCAGCACCAGACGACCTTCATCGTGCTGGCGCAGCTGCATGAACTCGAAGCCAACGGTGCGCCCGTCGCGCACGCTGCGGCTGCTGCCCAACAGCGTGCCGCCGGCCAGCGTGGACCACTGCTCGCCGGTGCCTTCGGGGCGACCATCAAGCTGCCAGCATCCGGCCAGCCAGGCCAGCTGCGTGATCTTCGGCGGCGAGGCCGCCTGCGTGTGGGTGGACGCCGCCAACAGCAGCAGCGGCAGCAGAGTCAGGGCGATGCGGTTCGACATCGGTGCCTCCGTGCGTGGGATGTCTGGCGTGTATAGCGCCTGATCCATCGCCAGACCAGTGTCGCCCCATACAGCGCTGATTCCGATACGATTTGTCGTATTGAATGCCAACCGCGTGATCTGGAGTCCTGTCATGGTTGACCGCCTCGCCATCCTGCTGGAGCGTTTCGCGGTCACCGCCTCGGTGTTCCATGCCGGTGCGTTGTGCGGCATCAACAGCCTGGAGGGCGAGGACGAGGCCGGTCAGTTGCACCTGGTAAGGCGGGGGCCGCTGCAGGTCCGCCACGGCCAGCAGACCGTGCAGGTCGATGTGCCCAGTCTGCTGCTGTATCCGCGGCCGATGCCACACCGTTTCAGCACCGATCCGCAGCGAGGTGCCGACATGGCCTGCGCGAACCTGCATTTCGAGGGCGGCCGGCTCAACCCGATCAGTGCGGCGCTGCCCGATTTCATCTGCCTGCCGCTGGCCGAACTGTACGGCGGCAATGCGGCACTGGAGCTGTTGTTCGAAGAAGCGTTCGAGCAGCGCTGCGGGCGCGCGGCGATGGTCAACCGCCTGTTCGAGGTGGTGATGATCCAGGTATTGCGCCAGTTGATGGAGGGCGGCGAGATGCGCGGCGGCCTGTTCGCCGGGCTGGGTCATCCGCGGCTGCGATTGGCGCTGGTGGCGATGCACGAAGCGCCGGCGCAGGCGTGGACGCTGGAGGATCTGGCCGAGGTGGCCGGGATGTCGCGCAGTGTGTTTGCGGCCAGCTTCCGCGAGGCGATGGGCACCACGCCGGGCCAGTACCTGCAGGGCTGGCGGGTGGGATTGGCGCAGCAGGCGTTGCGTCAGGGCCGGCCGCTGAAGCGGATCGCCGATGAGGTGGGCTACGGCAGCGAAGCGGCACTGTCGCGGGCCTTCAAGGCGCACACCGGGCAGTCACCCCGGCAGTGGCGCGGGCAGGACCGCGCCAGCGCGGCCTGAGCCTCAGCCCAGCGCCAGCCGGGCCAACTTCATGCCGCCGAACAGGCCGGCCACGCCCAGGGCCACCGAGCCGCCGGCATACAGCGCGGCCAACCCATGCTGGCCACGCTGCAGCAGCAGGCCGATTTCAAGCGCATAGGTGGAGAAGGTGGTGTAGCCGCCCAGGATGCCGGTGGCCAGCAGCAGGCGCAGCTGCGGGGAGGCGCCATTGCGCAGTGCGAAGGCCTCCACCACCACGCCCATCAGCAGAGCACCGCTGAGATTGATCAGGAACGTGGACCACGGCCAGGCGCTGCCCACGGCGACCCGTGCGCCGATCAGGTTGCAGGCGTGGCGCAGGCAGGCGCCGACACCGCCTCCGACGAAGACCAGCAGATAGTTGTTCAGTGATTGCATCGCATGCCTCGAGAGCGGGTTCGCAGTGTTGATGGCGAACGCCGAAGGCAGACACGGCCTGCCATCGACGAACGCCACGTTCGTCCTGACAGGAGCCATCAGCCTTCTCAGGCGGTTATCGGGGAGCCCCATCCCCATCGCGGTCCATGCTACCAGTGCCGGCGAGGAAGCGTCAGCGCGTTCAGGACATCGAGGTCTTCAACACCCGGGCCACCTTGCTGCGGCTGAAGCCGTCCATCAACAGCTCGAAGGCCAGCAGATCCAGTGCGGCGTGGCGACGGTGGTCGATCTCCAGGCCGTTCTCCTCGACCAGGTGGCTGACCAGCTCGTAGGCGTCCTGCCAGACATCCAGATGGGCCTGGCTGGGCATGTAGGCGTTGCCGCGTTCACCGACCCCACCGCCGCTCACCCCGTACAGCAGTTCGCGCGCGTCCAGCTTGGCCGCATCGGCGATGCGGAACAGCTGTTCGGCCTTCACGTGGGCTGGGCTGACATGGTCGTTGAGCCAGTTGCTGATGGTTGCCGTCGTTGAATCGGCGGCACGGGCCAGATCGGCCGGGCGCGGGTGCCCGGCTTTCTTCATGGCGATGGCGAGTCGTTGGCCGAGAGTATTCATCTATGCAAGCCAGCTTAACGCCTGGATCGTAAAGAGGCCTTGTCGCAAGAATCTGTCTGATTAGCAGAAGGACCGATCATGACTGGATTCTGGAGCAAGCGGCAGGTGCGCGACCGGCTGGGCTTCCTTACGGACGCCGAACTGGCACGCTTCTTTGGCATAAGCCGATCCGCAGTGTCGCAATGGCCCAAGGATGGCCCGATTCCCGCGTTGCGGCAGTACATCCTTCATCAGCAATACCCGAACCTGTTCCCGGTCGTCGGGGCCGCCGAACCCGAATTCGGGTGATCTGCGCCGCAAGATGTCGCCTTTAGCGCGCTAAGCGTGAAACGCAAAGCATGCTTAACAAAGTAGGGAAATTCGATGAAACTTGCTCTGGCCATTGGCAGTGCCTACTGAATTGGGGCCACCGGGTGACGGGCGTCGTGTCGGGTCTGGCCCATCCGGAGCCATGGTGGTTCCGTATGCAGTTTTGTGAACGATTAATAATTTCGATCACGAAAGCGAGCGGATGTAATTGACCTGTCGTGAAATCTATGACTAATTGGAGTCAACCGGTCGTGAAGCCCGGGAGTCTTTCAGTAGCACGCAAGTGAGTCGGTAGACCGTCAACGATGCAGAACAAGTCCAACGGAGGTCGTATGGAATACGGCATGCATGGCTTGGCTGAACGGGTACGCCGCGAACTGGAAGCCAGCTATCACAAACACGGATGCGGTCCGGCGTTCTGGGATACCTACCAGCAGGTGCTGGACCGCCTGGTTCCGCAGGGGACCGAGCGTACCGAGGTCACCAACGAAATGGCGCTGATCATCGAACAGCTGGGCATCGTACGGCGTGCGCAGCTGGTTCCGCCGCACGCCAACGGGTCACGTTGAAGCGTTGATTCAGAGCAGGCGCCAGGCGCCCCAGGCCAACAGCGCCAGCAGCATCGACAATAGAACCAGGGTACGGGGCCGCCATCCGCGCCGCGGCTGTCCTGCCATCGCCTGTGGACTGCAGTAGCGCACCAGGCCAGGACCGAAACCGGCCTGGTGCTGCTGCCGTGCGCAGGCTTCCAGGCAGGCGCCACAGGCCAGGCAGTCGGCCTGCGGGCCCTGGCGGATGTCCAGCTGCATCGGGCAGACGCGGACACAGGCCAGGCAATCGGTGCAGTCGCCCAGCCGGTTGTCGCTGAAGGTCGGCGTCGGCCCGGCCAGCAGCGGGTGCGCTGCACGGAATACGTAGTCCTGTGCGGTGGTCGGGTCGAGCAGGCCACGACCACGGCCGAGCACGCCGCCCAGACCGGACGGGCGGGGCCCGCGCGGTTCCCCGCGCCGGGCGTCATACAGCATGCGCGGCGTGTATGGGTCGGTCAGTAGCGGCTGCGCACGCGCGAACGGGCACAGCGAGCGGCAGACCTGTTCGCGCAGGAAGCCTGCATTGCCCCAGGTGGCAGCGGCGTAGAACAGCACCCAGAACGTTTCCCAGCCGCTCCATGCAGCGCGGGGCAGGGCGGTGGCCAGTTCCGCGATCGGGCTGAACAGTCCGACGAAGGTGATGCCGGTCCAGAATGACAGCAGCGCCCAGGCCAGTTGCGTGGCCGGGCGCGTGGCCCTGGCCGGCAGCAGCCGGGCCATGCCGTGGGCGATCCAGTCGAAGGCGCGCCGCCACAGCGTCTGTGGGCAGGCATGGCCACACCACACCCGCCCGGCGAGGTGGGTGAGCAGGGCCAGGCCAACGGCCAGCACCGCCAGCAGGCCGATCAGCACGCCGACATCACCGGGCCAGAGGGTCCAGCCGAACAGGTCGAAGCGTCGCGCGTTGATGTCCAGCAGCAGGGCCTGGCGCCCGTCCCAGCGCAGCCACGGCAGCGCGTAGAACAGCACCAGCAGGGCGGCACTGAGCGCGCGCCGCCAGTGCCAGGGACGGGATGCAAGGGCGCAGGTCGTGTTCATCCCAGCGGCAGCTCGTCGTCGTCGTCGCTGGGCAGCGGTCGTTGCAGGTACCAGGTGACGGCGCTGGACAAGGCCGTCACCGCCCAGAACATGAAGAAGCCTGCGGTATAGCCCAGCTCGCGGCTGATGGCCGTCCCCGGGAAGCTGATGGCCTGCAGCCGCAGCGGATCGACGAAGGCAAAGAACACCACGCTGGCCAGGCCCGCGGCGATGAAGCTGGGCCAGAGGATGGCGCCCCAGTGCTGGATCAGTTGCTGGCGGCGGTTGGGGGGAGGTCTGTTCATGCTGTCCCGGATCGAAAAGTGGGCGGCGCGTATACTTCGTCCAGGTTGGCGCCGCATCCGCAGGGCATGCTTCCTGCAAGCATGGCAGCCTAGGTGCAGCCGAGTGCGCCGACATTGATCTGGATCAACGGCGATGCCGCCCTGCCGCGGCACACTGCCGGCACGCCTTGGGTACCCCGATGAACGCAATACCGCCGCCTGTCCTTCCTGTCGCCTCGCCCGAGCTGTGCACCGAGCAGGAAGTGACGCGCCTGGTCCACGACTTCTACGCCCGTGTGCGCGAAGAGGAACGATTGGGTCCGGTGTTCGAGGCGCACGTGCATGACTGGCCGGAGCACCTGGCGCAGCTGGTCGACTTCTGGTCGGCGATGCTGCGCGGCACCCGCCGCTTCAAGGGTTCGCCGATGTCCAAGCACATGGCCATCGAGCTGGACAAGGACCTGTTCGACCGCTGGCTGGTGCTGTTCCGGATCACCACCGCCGAGTGCGGCAACCTGCCCATGCAGGAGCTGGCCAACGACGTGGCCGCGCGCATTGGAGACACCTTCTGGAAGCGCTACCAGATGCTGCGCTGGCCGCAGGTGGGACTGCCGGTGCTGGGATTGCCCGGCCAGGATTGATCTGGGTCAAGGCGGCACCGTCCGTCCGGCGCGATGCTGGCGGCATGGACACGTTCTCTCCCGCTGCCGGCGGCCTGGCCTGGACCTTCGACCCCGATCTGCTGCGCCGGCACGACCGGCCCGGGCCGCGCTACACCTCGTATCCGACCGCGCCGCACTTCCATGAGGGCTTCGACGCCCCGGCGCTGCGCCAGGCGATCGCCGACAGCAACCGGCAGGCCCGCGCCTTGTCGCTGTACGTGCATGTGCCGTTCTGTTCCAGCCCCTGTTTCTACTGTGGGTGCAACCGGATCATCACCCGCGACCGGGGGCGCGGGCACAGCTACGTGTCGCGTGTGCTGGCCGAGGCCGATCTGCTTGCACCGCAGTTCGAGGACGGCCGCGAAGTGATCCAGCTGCACCTGGGCGGCGGCACCCCGAACTTTCTCGATGCCGACGCGATGACCACGCTGGTGGAAGGTCTGCGCCGGCGCTTCGACTTCAGTGATTCGTCACAGCGTGACTTCTCGATCGAGCTCGACCCGCGCTTCATCGACGCCGGTGACGTGGCCATGCTGGCACGGCTCGGCTTCAACCGCGCCAGCCTGGGCGTGCAGGATTTCGATCCGCAGGTGCAGGCATCGATCAACCGCGTGCAGGGCGTGCGCCAGACGCTGGACATCCTGCGCGCCTGCCGCGACAGCGGCATGCGCTCGGTCAATGTCGACCTGATCTATGGCCTTCCCGGACAGACCCTGCAGGGATTCGGCCTCACCCTGGAGCAGGTGCTGGCGCTGCGCCCCGATCGCCTGGCGGTCTACGGCTATGCGCACCTGCCTCACCTGTTCCGCGCGCAACGGCAGATCGACGAGCGCCGCCTGCCGTCACCGGAGGACAAGCTGGCGTTGCTGGGCCTGGCGGTGGAGAGGCTCTCGGCCGCCGGCTACCAGTACATCGGCATGGATCATTTCGCACTGCCGGAAGAAGATCTGTCGCGTGCACAGCGTGCCGGCCAGCTGCACCGCAACTTCATGGGCTACACCACGCACGCCGATACCGATCTGTTGGGGCTGGGCGTCAGTGCGATCAGCCACATCGGTGCCAGCTACAGCCAGAACCCGCGTGATCTGCCGTCGTGGGAGGAGGCGGTAGACCAGGGCCAGCTGCCGGTCTGGCGTGGCGTTGCGCTGAGCGCGGATGACCAGCTGCGCGCGGAGCTGATCCAGCAGCTGATGTGCCAGGGCGAAGTGGACCTGCATGCGCTGGGCCAGC
This sequence comes from Stenotrophomonas sp. GSD10, assembly GCF_056172695.1. Taxonomy (NCBI): domain Bacteria; kingdom Pseudomonadati; phylum Pseudomonadota; class Gammaproteobacteria; order Lysobacterales; family Lysobacteraceae; genus Stenotrophomonas; species Stenotrophomonas sp. GSD10. Next base: position 1,269,264 of record NZ_JAOCMC010000002.1, read on the forward strand.
GCCATGGCATCGACGCCGGACAGTACTTTGCCGAGGATCTGCGCTCGGTCCGGCAGTTGCAGGCCGATGGTCTGGCCGAGTGCCGCGACGGCGTGGTGCGTGCCAGCGAGCCGGGACGGCCGCTGCTGCGGTTGCTGGCGATGTGCTTCGATCCCTACCTGCGCAGCGCGCACGAACAGCCGCGCTATTCGCGTGCGATCTGAGCGTTTGCAGGTTTCCGTGCGATGTCCCGAAGCGCGGACACCCTGCTGCATTGCCATGTTGGTGCCCGGAGCCGGAATCGAACCGGCATGACCTTGCGGTCGGCGGATTTTAAGTCCGATGCGTCTACCAGTTTCGCCATCCGGGCGCGCAGCGCGGCGCCGATTGTAGCCCACCCGTGGCGGGTCGGTCGGTTCGACGCCGGGCGGCGGCATGCTTAACTGCCGCTCCTATTCATGTCATAGTCCCGGCCATCGTTCCCAGGGGGAGCCACCTGATGTCGCTGCACGCGATTGCCTACGCCAGCCAGGCCCATGCCGAACTGCGGACAACCGACCTTGACCGCCTGCTGGCCGATGCCACGGCGTTCAATCGTGTAGCCGGCGTCACCGGCGTGCTGATGTTCGACGGCCGACGGTTCCTGCAATACCTGGAAGGCCCCGAAGACGGCATCGATTCGGTGTTTCCGCGCATTGCCAATGCGCGCAGCCACGGGCAGCTGCAGCTGCTGTGCCGCGCGCCGGTGGCGCAGCGTGCATTCCCGCGCTGGTCGATGGGCACGCGCCGGATCGATCCGGATCTGCTGACACAGATCGTCAATGCGGCCTGGCCCGGGTTCCTGCACGGCAGTGGTGGCTTCGAGCGCCTGCGGCAGGCCTGGACCGGCGCCGATGGCGAACTCGAGCCGGCGGCGGTCGCGCTGGGTTCATGAGGCCGCCTTGGCGGCAGGGCGCCGGGGCCGTTACGCTGTAGCCTTTCTGGCCTGGGTTTCCCCGGAGTGGTGCAGCGGATGAGTGTGTTGGTCGGAGCCATGGCAACGCGCGTGCCACCCTCTGGTTGCGCGCGGTGCTTCGATGAGTGCGCCGCTGGCGGCGGCGGTCGCTCCTCGCTTCGCGGTGATCGGCCTGGGCTATGTTGGCCTGCCGTTGGCGGTGGCCTTCGGCCGGCACTGGCCGACGCTGGGGTTCGACATCGATCCGCAGCGCATCGCCGAACTCGGCCGCGGGCAGGACCATACGCTGGAGATGGAGCCCGATGAGCTGTCCAGCGCGCAGCAGCTGCAGTTCGGCAGCGATGCCGCGCAGCTGGACGCGGCCAATGTCTACATCGTCACCGTGCCCACGCCGATCGACGCCTACGAGCAACCCGACCTGGAGCCGTTGCGCTCGGCCTCGCGGCTGATCGCCTGCCACCTGCGCGCCGGCGATCTGGTCATCTACGAATCGACGGTCTACCCCGGCACCACCGAGGAAGTGTGCGTGCCGCTGCTGGAACAGGGCTCGGGGCTCCGCTTCAATGAGGACTTCTATTGCGGCTACAGCCCGGAACGGGTCAGCCCCGGCGATCGCCAGCGGCGTCTGGCCGATATCCGCAAGATCACCTCCGGTTCGACGCCGGAGGTCGCCGCTGTCATCGATCAGCTGTACCAGCGCATCATCGCTGCCGGTACCTTTCCGGCACCGTCGATGCGGGTGGCCGAGGCGGCCAAGGTGGTCGAGAACATCCAGCGTGACGTCAACATCGCGCTGGTCAACGAGCTGGCCCTGATCTTCGACCGGCTTGGCATCGACACCCAGGACGTGTTGGACGCGGCGGGCAGCAAGTGGAACTTCCTGCCGTTCCGGCCTGGCTTGGTCGGCGGTCACTGCATCGGCGTGGATCCGTACTACCTGCTGCACAAATCAGAGAGCGTGGGCTACCACCCGGACCTGATCCACACCGCACGCCAGGTCAACAACCGTGTCGGCGCCCATGTGGCGGCGCGCGTGCTGGCGATGCTGGCAGAGCGCGGCCGTTCGCCGGCGCAGTCGCGCATCCTGGTACTGGGCGTGACGTTCAAGGAGGATTGCCCGGACCTGCGCAACAGCCGTGCGCTGGAACTGGCGCAGCGCCTGGGCGAGGCCGGGGCCGAGGTGGATGTCAGCGACCCCTGGGTGGGCCCGGCCGCACTGGCGCAGGCCGGCGTGCAGTGGCTGGCCGAACCGGTTTCCGGCCGCTATGACGCGGTGGTGCTGGCGGTGGCGCATGCCCGCTTCAAGGCCATGGAGGAAGCAGCCATCCGTGGCCTGCTGGCACCGGGAGGCCTGGTCTACGACGTGAAATCGGCCTGGCCGCGCAACGTGGTTGACGGCCGACTGTAAGCGCGCTCGACGGGCCGCGCGGTAGACTCGGTGGCAGCTGCAATCGAGGAACGCCATGCACCGGTATATCGTCTACCTGCTCGCCATCCTGATGTTTCCTGTCTGCCTGTGGTTGGCCACGTTGTGGCCGGCCTGGTACTGGGGCGTTGGCCTGACCGCCGCCATGGTGGCACTGGGAAGCTGGGACCTGCTGCAGAAGCGCAGTACGCTGCGCCGCAACTATCCGGTGATGGCGCACTTCCGCTACGGGCTTGAATCGATCGGCCCGGAGATCCGCCAGTACTTCGTGCAGAGCGATCTGGAAGATGTACCCTTTTCGCGGCAGCAGCGCGCCTTGATCTATCAGCGCGCCAAGAACGAAATGGACACGGTGCCGTTCGGTACCCTGCGCAGCACCTACGCAGTGGATTACGAATGGATCAACCATTCGCTGGCGCCGACCGCCATCGCCAAGCATGACTTCCGCGTGCTGATCGGCGGCAACTGCGCCAAGCCCTATTCGGCCAGCGTGTTCAACATCTCGGCGATGAGTTTTGGCTCGTTGTCGGCCAATGCGATCCGCGCACTGAACGAAGGCGCGCGGCGCGGCGGCTTCTATCACGATACCGGCGAGGGCTCGATCTCGCCGTACCACCGCGAAATGGGCGGTGACCTGGTGTGGGAAATCGGCTCGGGCTACTTCGGTTGCCGCGATGAGAAGGGCGGCTTCAGCGAGGAGCGCTTCGTTGCCAACGCCACCCACGACCAGGTCAAGATGATCGAGATCAAGCTCTCGCAGGGCGCCAAGCCGGGCCACGGTGGCGTGCTGCCGGCGCCGAAGGTGACGGCCGAGATCTCGGTGACGCGTGGCGTTCCCATGGGCGTGGACTGCGTATCGCCGTCGCGGCATTCGGCCTTCTCCACGCCGGTTGAACTGCTGCAGTTCGTGGCCCGCCTGCGTGAGCTGTCCGGCGGCAAGCCGGTCGGTTTCAAGCTGGCCATCGGCCATCCGTGGGAATGGTTCGGCATCGCCAAGGCCATGAACGAAACAGGACTGCTGCCCGACTTCATCGTGGTCGATGGCGCCGAGGGCGGCACGGGTGCGGCGCCGGCCGAGTTTGTCGACCATGTCGGCGTGCCGATGCACGAGGCGCTGCTGCTGGTACACAACACCCTTGTGGGCCTCGACCTGCGCGAGCGCATCCGCATCGGTGCGGCCGGCAAGATCACCAGTGCCTTCGACATCGCGCGCACCATCGCGCTGGGGGCGGACTGGTGCAATGCCGGGCGGGGCTTCATGTTCGCGCTGGGGTGCATCCAGTCGCTCAGCTGCCATACCGACAAGTGCCCGACCGGTATCGCCACCCAGGATCCGGCCCGCTGGAAACACCTGGACGCCCCCGACAAAGCCACCCGCGTGCACAGCTTCCATGAGCACACGCTGCATGCATTGAAGGAGCTGCTGTGTGCGGCGGGGTTGAACGACCCGGCCGAACTGGGGCCCGAGCATATCCTGCGCCGGGTATCGCCGGTGGAGATCCGTTCGCTGGCTTCGCTGTACCGCTATCTGGAGCCTGGCGAACTGCTGCACAGGGTGCCGGATCACGCGGTGTTCCATGCGTTCTGGGCCGACGCACGCAGCGATTCGTTCCAGCCGCCGCCGAAGATCCAGGCCCTGCGCGCCAGCAAGTCGCGATAGCGTGTTGTCGTAGAGCCGAGCCCATGCTCGGCTGCCTTTCGGTAGCGTCGAGCTTGCTCGACTGCCTTGCTTGGTAGAGTCGAGCTTGCTCGACTGCGAAAGAACAGTCGAGCAAGCTCGACTCTACAGGGAGACATCATGCAGTTCAGGACCGGCACCCTCGACGATGTGGCTACGCTGTGGGCGCTGCGCACACGTTGCGTGCGTGAGACCTGCAGCAGCCACTACCCCCGGAGGTCATCGCGCCGTGGTCGGCGTCGCCGCCACCGTCGCAGTACGCGCGCCTGCTGGGGCAGGGCGGTTGTGTGGTGGCCGAGGATGCGCAGGGCGTCCTGCTCGGATTCGGCGTGTTTGACAGCGACGCCAATGAAGTCGACGCGTTGTTCGTCGATCCTGATCGTGGCGGCCAGGGCATTGGCCAGGCGCTGATGCAGCGGGTGCTGGCAATGGCCGATCGCGGGCGTGAGGTGGTACTGTCGGCCTCGCTCAACGCAGTGCCGTTCTACCAGCGGCAGGGCTTCATCAGCGTGCGCGAGGAGAGCTACCCGCATCCCAGCGGCGTCGCGCTGGCGTCAGTGAGCATGCGCCGGCCGTGGTGACGTAGCGTCGAGCTTGCTCGACTGCTCTTGTAGCGTCGAGCTTGCTCGACTGCCGTTGATTCAAGCCGAGCATGGGCTCGGCTCTGCCGCGCGAAGCAGTCGAGCAAGCTCGACTCTACCGGGCCGGTCCTACCGCCCGGCCAACCACTCGATCACACCCTCGGCCGCACGCAGGCCGCTGGCATAGCAGGCGGTCAACAGGTAGCCGCCGGTCGGGGCTTCCCAGTCCAGCATCTCGCCAGCGCAGAACACGCCGGGCAGGGTACGCAGCATCAGGCCCTCATCCAGCGCCTCCAGGCGCACGCCACCGGCGGTGCTGATCACCTCGGCCATCGGCCGTGGCCGCTGCAGGCGCAGTGGCAACCGCTTGAGCGTGGCAGCCACGGCCGGCAGATCGTTGCCTGCCTCCTTGCCGAGGGTCTCAAACACCAGCGCGGCCTTCACCGCATCCAGGCCCGCCTGGCGGCGCAGGTGTTCGCCGAAGCTGCGGCCCTTGCGCGCGCGCGACAGGTCGGCCAGCAACCGCGCCTCGTCACGGCCGGGCACCAGATCCAGCCACAGCATGGCGTGGCCGTCGCGATTGATGGTTTCGCGCAGATCGGCGGCCAGGGCATAGATCAGGCTGCCTTCAATGCCGTAGTCGCTGGCCACGCATTCGCCCTGCAGCGACTGCGGCTGGCCGGCCAGGTCGATCCAGTGCGCGACCACCGGTTTCAGTGGGGCGCCGGCATTGCGTTGGGCGAAGAACGGGGTCCAGTCCACGTCGAAGCCGCAGTTGGCCGACTGCAGCGGCGCGATAGCGACGCCGCGCGCCTGCAGGGGCACGACCCACGCGCCGTCACTGCCCAGCTGCGGCCAGCTGCCGCCGCCCATCGCCAGCACCGTGGCATCGGCGTGGACAAGGATTTCCTCTGCTTCGGTGGCAAAGCGAAGTGCACCGTCATCGCTCCAGCCGATCCAGCGGTGGTTGGCATGCAGCCGCACACCCTGTTCCTTCAAGCGGCGCACCCAGCCGCGCAGCAATGGCGCGGCCTTGCGGTCGACCGGAAACACGCGGCCGGAGCTGCCCACATAGGTCTCTACGCCGAAACCGGCGGCCCAGTCTCGCAGTGCCTGCGCGTCGAAGCCGTCCAGCCAGTGGCCCACGGCAGTGGCCTGCTCGCGGTAGCGGCTGTCGAACAGCGGGCGCGGATCGGAATGGGTGAGGTTGAGCCCGCCCTTGCCGGCGATCAGGAACTTGCGACCGGGAGAGCCCTTGGCCTCGTACAGATCCACGTCCAGCCCGGCCGCGCGCAGGCGTTCGGCGGCGAACAGTCCGGCCGGGCCGCCACCAACAACGGCAACCCGGCGCGGCGGGGTGGCATTACGGTTTGACATCGAGCAGCTCGACGTCGAACACCAGTGACGAGCCAGCCGGGATCGGGCCGACGCGGCGGTCTCCATAGCCGTAGTCAGGCGGGATCATCAGCGTACGCTTGCCGCCGACCTTCATCCCGGCCACGCCTTCATCCCAGCCGCGGATGACCTGGCCGGCGCCCAGCGCGAAGGTGAACGGCTCGCCACGGCTGACCGAGCTGTCGAAGGTCTTGCCGTGCTTGTTCTCGGTGCGGTTGTCGTAGATCCAGCCGGTGTAATGCACGGTGACCTTGCTGCCCGCGACGGCTTCGGCACCGGTGCCGGGCACGCTGTCGATGCGCTCGAAGGTGGTCAGGGTGCCACCCGGCGGCGGGCCGGACGGCTCGGTCGAGCAGCCGGCGGCGGCGAGGGACAGCAGCAGGGGAAGCAGTAGGCGGCGCATCGGGCGTCTCCGGAAGGGCGCAGGGCGAGGGCGGCAAGGGTAGCGCATCGGTGCCGAGTATCATGGCGGCATGGCCAAACTCCTGCTCAATCTGCGCAACGTCGGCGACGACGAATATGCCGATGTCTGTACCCTGCTGGACCAGCACGGCATCGCCTGGTACCGCACCGAACCCAGCCCCTGGGGCATTTCCAACGGCGGCCTGTGGCTGCGCGAGGACGCCGATCATCCCCGCGCCAAGGCGCTGATGGCCGGCTACCAGGCCGAACGCGGCCCGCGTATCCGGGCCGAGCGCGAGCAGGCGCTGCGCGAAGGCACCGCCGAGACCTTCGGCAGCCTGTTGCGGCGGCGCCCGCTGTATGTGGTGCTGGTGCTGCTGGCGATGGCGGCCGCGGCGGCCCTGGTGCTGCTGCCGTTCATGCTGCTGCGCGGGTAAAGGGGGCGGATTCCTCTGCTGCGCAGAGGGCGCTGCCCCTGAATGGGTGAACGCTGAATCTGACCCCGGCGCGCTCTGGCGCTAAAATGGCGGGATGATCGCCAACACCGCCGCCTACCATTTCGCCGTCATCGACGCTCCCCAGGCCCTCTGCGACCAGCTGCTGGCGCGTGCCGAGGCGGCGGCGCTGCGCGGTACGATCCTGGTGGCGGGCGAGGGCCTGAACCTGTTCCTGGCCGGCGCGCCGGACGCGATCGAAGGGTTCTATTCGACGCTGCGCGAAGACACGCGCTTCGTTGACCTGCGGGTCAAGACCAGCCTCAGCGAACACCAGCCGTTCGCGCGGCTGAAGGCCAAGGTCAAGGACGAGATCATCAGCTTCCGCCGCGACGACGGCCAGCCGCTGGATTATCCGCGTGCACCCGCGGTCGATCCGGCCACCGTGCAGCGCTGGTTGCGCCAGGGCCACGACGATGCCGGCAAACCGGTGGTGATGCTCGACACGCGCAACCTGCAGGAGGTCGAGTACGGCACCTTCAAGGATGCGCTGGTGCTGCCGATCCACAAGTTCACCGACCTGCCCGAGGCGCTGGCGCCGCATCGCGAGGCGCTGAAGGACAGCACCGTGGTCAGCTTCTGCACCGGCGGCATCCGCTGCGAGAAGGCCGCGCTGTGGATGGTCAACGACGGCATGGACAACGTGCTGCAGCTCGATGGCGGCATCCTGGGCTACTTCGAGGAAGTGGGTGGGGAAGGCTATGAAGGCCGTTGCTTCGTGTTCGACGAGCGTGTGGCGCTGGATGCAGAGTTGAAGCCGATGGTGGACCAGCCGTTGCCTGAGCTGCGCCCCAGCGCGTTCTAACGCTTCCGCGGTAGAGCCGGCCGCTGGCCGGCTGCCAGGGTGCCCTGCCTGCCGGCCAGCGGCCGGCACTACCGGATCACGCCCTGCGGGCGCTGAACCCATCCTGCGGGAATCAGCATCCCGCCACCGTCACTGGCCGTTGCCCCCGGCCGACCCCATCACAAGGGGAATCCTGTGACGGAATACCGCCTGATGATCCCGTTGTCGATTCTCGACCTGGCCCCGGTCTGCGAGGGCAGTGACACCACTGCCGCCTTTGCCAACATGCTGGAACTGGCCCAGCACGCCGACGCGCTGGGCTATCGCCGCTACTGGCTGGCCGAACACCACAACATGCCCGGCATCGCCAGTGCGGCCACCGCCGTGCTGATCGGCCACGTCGCCGGTGGTACCCAGCGCATCCGTGTTGGTGCCGGCGGCATCATGCTGCCCAACCATGCACCGCTGCAGGTGGCCGAGCAGTTCGGCACGCTGGCCTCGCTGTATCCGGACCGCATCGACCTCGGCCTGGGCCGCGCGCCGGGCACCGACCAGCCTACTGCGCGCGCACTGCGCCGCTACTTCGACAGCGCCGACCAGTTCCCGCAGGACGTGCGCGAACTGCTGCACTACTTCGAACCGGTGCAGCCGGGCCAGGCCGTGCAGGCTGTTCCCGGTGGCGGCCTGCGCGTACCGACGTGGATTCTCGGTTCCAGTCTGTTCGGCGCGCGCATGGCCGCGTCGATGGGCCTGCCGTACGCGTTCGCCTCGCACTTTGCGCCTGATGCAATGGACGAAGCACTGGCGGTGTACCGCCGCGAGTTCCGCCCCTCGGCCACGTTGAAGCATCCGCACGCGATGCTGGCGCTGAACGTCGTCGCCAGTGACAGCGAGGCCGAATCGCGCCGCCTGTTCACCAGCCAGCAGCAGAGTTTCGTGAACCTGCGTCGCGGCCGACCGGGCAGGATTCCGGCGCCGATCGACGACATCGAATCGTTCTGGGAACCGCACGAGAAGCTGGGCGTGGAACGGGCGCTGGCCTGCACCGTACTCGGCGATCCGCAGCAGGTCGCTGAGGGCATCGCCGCCTTCGTTGACCGCCACAAGCCCGACGAGCTGATGCTGACTGCCAACCTGTATGACCACCGAGCGCGCCTGCGTTCGTTCGAACTGGCCATGCACGCCTGGCATGCCCGCCACGCGGGCTGAACAATTGCGTCACGGTGCATTGCGCTCAAAGCGCGTCTGATGGGGGCCCCACACCGATGGAGCCCCCATGGCCGACACCCGTGCCGAACACATCGCCCAGCTGGCCGAACTGATCCAGGACGTGGAGGTGGCCATGTTCACCACCACCGGCGTTGATGGCCGCCTTTACAGCCGGCCATTGGCCACCCAGCAGGTCACCTTCGACGGTGACCTGTGGTTCGTCATCACCGCCGACAGCCCTAAAGTGGCCGAGATCGCGCTCGATCCGCAGGTGAATGTGGCGTATGCCTCGCCGTCGAAGAACACCTATGTGTCGGTGGCAGGACGTGCGCGTGTGGTCGATGACCGCGCGAAGATCGAAGAGCTGTGGTCGCCGGCGATGAAGCTGTTCTTCCCTGGTGGGAAGGATGACCCCAACCTGCGCCTGATCCATGTGTGTGCCGACAGCGCCGAATACTGGGATGGCCCGGGCACGCTGCTGGGCAAGGCGCTGACGTTCGTGTTGTCGGCGGTGCAGGACGAACCAGCGGCGTTGGCCGACAACGGGTTCATTGATCTGCGTGGATGACGGACATCCGATGTTGGTAGTGCTGGCCGCTGGCCGGCAATCCCGGAAACGTGGCAGCCGGCCAGCGGCCGACTCTACCGGGTGCGGGTTCAGAACCAGCGCTGGAACAGATCCACCGTGTAGCCCACCAGTTGCCCCGAACTGAAACCGAAGAAGGTGATTGCCGCCAGCGCTGCGATCCAGTTGAACAGCATCAGGGCACCATCACGCTCCAGCAGCGCCAGCGAGAACAGCAGCAGCTGGAAGCCGAACAGGAAGTTGGTGAACGGAATCGGCAGCGACAGCAGGATGCCCAGCAGCACCAGCAGCAGACCGGTGAAGGCGTGCGCCGGCAGCGGTGTCAGCAGCTGCGGCAGGCGTGGCTTCAGCATCCGGTCCAGGCGCCGCAACGGCCGGTCGATGCGGTCGAGGAAGCGGTGCATGGTGCCGCGCTTCGGCCCGCGCCGGGCGATGAGGCCCGGCAGCCACGGGCGGCGCAGGCAGCACAGCATCTGTAGCCCGATCAGGATCACCAGCGGGCCGCTGACCGCGCCGCCCATGCCCGGAATCGGAATGAACGACGGCAGGATGGCCACGAACAGGAACACGCCGAACGCGCTCTGCTGCAGGTTGCGCAGAATCTGGCCGAGCGGCATGTGCTCGGCCGGGTCGCCGGAAGCGAACATCTCCAGCAGGGTGCGGATGCCCTCGTTGCGATAGGCCGGGCGCTCCTGGCCCGTGCCCGGGTCGGCCTCAGGCGGTGAGCTCATCGGCCTGCTCGTCGGACAACGTACGCAGCAGCAGCTTGTCTACGCGCGCACCGTCCAGGTCGACGATCTCGAAGCGCCAGCCGGCCCAGTCGAAGTACTCACCGGCGTGCGGGATGCGGCCGAAATAGTGGATGCACATGCCGGCCAGCGTGTAGTAGTCGCCGTCCTCGGCATCGGGCAGGTCGTTGCTGCCGATCAGTTCGCGCAGGTCTTCGATCGGCAGCGAACCGTCCACCAGCAGCGAGCCGTCCTCGCGGGTCACCACCAGCGCGTCCTCATCGGCGTTCTCAACGGCCTGCAGGCGGCCGACCACCGCGCCCATCAGGTCGCTGATGGTCACCAGGCCCTGGATCTCGCCGTATTCGTCCACCACCAGCGCCATCGACTGCTGTTCCTCGCGGAAGATCTCCAGCAGCTTCATCGCGTGGGTCGATTCGGAGACATACAGCGCTTCGCGCAGGGTCTGGAACAGGGCGTTGTCACCGCGCGCCATGCGCGTGGCCAGCGATTTCAGCTCCAGCACACCGACCACGTCCTGGTCGTTGTCGCGATACACCGGATAGCGCGAGAACTCATGCTCGGCCATGATTTCCAGGTTGCGCTCCAGCCCGGCCTGGGTATCGAGCCAGGCGATGCGGTTGCGCGGGGTCATCAGGCTGTCGGCGGTGCGGTCGCCCAGGCGCATGACGCGGTTCATCATGTCGCGCTCGTGGGCGTCGATCACGCCGGCCTCGTGGCTCTCGGCCACCAGCATGCGGATTTCTTCTTCAGTCACCGAGGCGGCTTCGTCCTTGCCGAGCCCCATCAGGCGCAGGACCAGGCGGGTCGAATGGGACAGCAGCCACACAGCCGGGAATGCAATTCGGGCCAGCCAGCCCATCGGCAGGGCAACCATGCCGGCGATATCTTCTGAGCGGGTGATGGCCAGGCGCTTGGGCACCAGCTCGCCAAAAATCAAGGTCAGGAAGGTGATCAGCGCCACGGCCAGCGTCTTGCCGATCAGGTTCGACAGGGGTTGCGGATCACCGAACAGGGTGATGGTGTCGGCCAGCGACGGGAACATCACCTGCAGATGGTGGGCGATGCTGTTACCAATGGCCTCACCGCCGTACACGCCGGTCAGGATGCCGCCCAGGGTGATGCCAATCTGGACGGTCGACAGGAAGTTCTCCGGCTTCTCCGACAGCTCCAGCGCCTTGGCGGCGCGCTTGGAGGTGCTGGCCATCTGCTTCAGGCGGCTCTTGCGCGAGGTCATGACCGACATCTCGGACATGGCGAAGAAGCCGTTGAACACGATCAGGGCGAGGACAATCAGGATTTCAAACACGGGCGTCGTCCCCGGTTGGTGGCAGGGAGGGCGGGTGCTGGCGATGGCGGCAGGCGCTCAGGCACGGGGTCCGGCGCGGCGCAGGGGGATAAGGGTCGTCGTCCATAAGGTGCGCCCGAAGGCGCGCTGGCATCTTAGCAAAGGGGCATGGCCGGGTGGCAACCGCCTGTTCAGGTTGGGGTGGACAGGGGCCTGGAATGGGGAAGGGATACCCGAGATGGTCATCTAGCCGTCATAATTCGCCTTGGTGCCGTCCTTCCCGCGACGGCTGACAGGTTTCTCAATGTTCTCTCTGCAGACCATTTTCGGTTCCGGCAAACAGTTCTACACCCTGCTCGATGAGGCTGCCGTGGCGGCCTCCGACGCCGCCAAGGCGCTGCATTCCATGCTGCGTGAGGCCGACCGCCAGCCCGCGCTGGACGCTTTCAAGCTGGCCCGCCTGCGCGAACGCGCGGCCTCGGACAAGATCAGCCAGGCGCTGGTGGACAGCTTCATGACCCCGATCGAGCGCGAAGACATCGAAGCGCTGGGTTCGGCGCTGTACAAGATTCCCAAGCAGATCGAGAAGTTCGCCGACCGCTATTCGCTGGCCACGACCCACCTGGAGCACATCGACTTCGCGCCGCGCGCGGCGATGCTGGAGCAGGCGGCCAGCGTGGTGGTGGAGATGGTGGCCGATCTGCGCCACATGAACCTGGACCGGATGACCGCGCTGAACGAGAAGCTGCGCTCGCTGGAAAACGAGGCCGACCGCCTGATGCTCGAGCTGTACCGCGACATCTATTCCGGCCGCTTGGACAACCTGCAGATGTTCCTGTTGAAGGAATTCTTCGAGATCCTGGAAAAGGCCATCGACCGTTGCCGCGAGGCCGGCGTGGTGGCGTACCAGATCGTGTTGAAGAACAGCTGACGGACGCCGCCGCATGTTGACCCTTGTCCTGGTGGTGATCCTGGCCGCGCTCGTCTTCGAGTTCATCAACGGCTTCCACGACACCGCCAACTCCATTGCCACCGTGGTCGCGACCAAGGTGCTCTCGCCCGGCTGGGCGGTGATGCTGGCCGCCTTCATGAACCTGATCGGTGCGCTGACCGGTACGGCCGTCGCCCTGACCATCGCCTCCGGCCTGCTCAACACCAACGTGGTCGATGTCACCCCGCAGGTGATCCTGTGCGCGCTGCTGGGCGGCATCATCTGGAACCTGATCACCTGGTGGAAGGGCCTGCCGTCGTCCTCCTCGCACGCGCTGATCGGTGGCCTCTGCGGCGCCGGCCTGGCCGCCGCTCACAACAACTGGGACGCGTTGATCTGGTCCGAGCGCCTGGGCAACTGGGCGCAGAACAAGGGCCTGCTGTGGAAGGTGTTCGTGCCGATGATCACCTCGCCGATCGCCGGCTTCCTGCTGGGCATCGTGGTGATGGTGCTGCTGTGGGCGCTGATCGCTGGCCTGGCCAAGGTTGGCGGTGCCATCGGTCGCCTGGCCCGTCCGCGCATCGTCAACGCCTTCTTCGGCAAGGCCCAGATCGCCTCGGCGGCCTACATGGGCTTCGCCCACGGCCACAACGACGCGCAGAAGACCATGGGCATCATCGCCATGACCCTGATCGGCGCTGAAGCCACCGGCGCGCTGGACAACCTGCCGTCGTGGCTGGCCTTCATGCACCCGGATGCGCATGCCGGTGATGGCATCGCGATGTGGATCGTGCTGACCTGTGCGGTGGTGATGGCTGCCGGTACCGCCTCGGGTGGCTGGAAGATCATCAAGACGCTGGGTCACAAGATGGTCAAGCTGCACCCGATCCACGGCTTCGCCGCGGAGACCAGCTCGGCCACCATCCTGACCCTGGCCGCCCACTTCGGCATGCCGGTATCGACCACGCACAGCATCTCCACTGCGATCATGGGCGTTGGCTTTGCCAAGAACCCGCGCTCGCTGAAGTTCGGTGTGATCGAGCGCATCATCTGGGCCTGGATCCTGACCATTCCCGCTGCCGGCGGCTGTGCGTACCTGATCCTGAAGCTGTTCGAACTGTTCGGCTGGACCTGATGCCAGCAACCCTGGGGTCAGAGCCCTTTCCCTGCGCGAAAAGGATCTGACCCCGGAGAAGAAAAAGCCCGCCGGATTTCGGCGGGCTTTTTCATGGGAGAAACAATTCTTCTGCACCCATCATGTCGACCACGGTCGACACGTACCAGAGCAGAACCAGGGTCAGAGCCCGTTGCCAAACAACGGGATCCGACCCCGTGCCGACCAACGGTCGGCACCCACCAATAGCGGCAGGAACCTGTCAGCAGCAGGAACCTCGCCAGCCCTCAGGAAGCCAGCTTTTGCCGTTGCCGTCAGGGGTGCCGGGCCGCAGGCCCGGCCCGAACCCCTCAGTTGCGCTGGAACAGCGCCTGCACATCCTTGCGGAACGCCGCCTGGCTGTCCGCCCGGCTGTAGAACATGTGGCCGCCCGGGTAGCTGCGCACCTGCACCCGGTCCGGGTTGCTGCCCATTGCCGGCATCTGGTCCACGGTCAGGATCGAACCCATGAACGGGCAGGACAGGTCATTCCAGCCGTGCACGATCAGCACCTGCAGATGCGGATCGATCGCCACCGCCTGGCGCAGCTGGGTCACCGCGCCCTGGCGCAGTTCGCCATTGCGGTCCCACAGCCGGTTCACCTCGTAATTCAGCGCCTGGTAGCGCGCATCCACCTTCCAGCCGACCACGCGCGTCACGAAGTCGACCATCGCGGTGGTGGTCGGCGCGATGATGCTGTCCAGCAACGGATCATTGGCGCGCTGTTCCGGATCGTTCGGGAACGGATCGAACGCGGTCACGTTGGAGTCGTAACGGCTGCCCAGCGTGCCCTTGTCGCGGAACACTTCGCGCAGGTAGGCCTGGGTCTCCAGGCGGCCGCCGGCACGGCGCACGAACTGGGGGTCCAGCCCGGTCAGTTCGGTCACCCGACGCAGCATCGCCTCGGTGGCCTGCGGGTCGCTGCGGCCCTTCATCAGTGCGGTGGCGTAGTCGCTGCGGGTGTATTCGACCACCTCGCGCATCGCCGCATCGGTCAGCTTGCCCTGGCGCTCCAGGTGCGCTGCGGCGATCGATGGCAGCGTCTGCATCCACGCCATCGGCGAGACGTCGGCGTTGTCTTCTAGCGTCGGGCTCAGATAGGGCGACACCAGCACCAGGCCGTTCATCGCCACGCCCAGCCGGGTCTGCAGGAAGTGGGTGATGCGCGGGCCGCGATAGCCACCATAGCTCTCGCCGGTCAGGTACTTGCGCGAGGCCATGCGCTGGTTGCGCAGCAGCCAGTCGTAGATCGAGCGCGACAGGTATTCGATATCGGCGCCGGGGTTGTACAGCTGCTTCTTGGCTTCATCGTCGCCGATGCGAGCGCGGCTGAAGCCGGTGCCGACCGGATCGATGAACACCAGGTCGGTGAAGTCCAGCCAGGTGCCCGGGTTGTCGTGCAGGGTGGCCGGCGCCGAGGCGCTGTCTCCTCCGAACCGAAGGTCACCACCTTCGGCCCGATCGCGCCCATGTTGAGGTAGACCGACGACGCGCCGGGGCCACCGTTGAGTGCGAACGTCACTGGCCGGTCCTTGCCCGGCATCGTGTAGGCGGTGAACACCACATCGGCAATCACCTTGCCCGTCTCGTCGCGTACCGGCAGGGTGCCGACGGTGGCGGTGTAGTCGAGGGTGCGCCCGGCCAGGCGCATGCTCTGGCGGGCCGAGGCGTCGGCCGGCAACGCGGGCGCTTCGCTGGTATCGCCTTTCGAATCAGGCTGGGCAGCGGGCGCGGCCAGCGCGCTGGCAGGGGCGATGAGCAGGCCGACGCAGAGCGCGGCAGTGTGCAGCAGGGACTTCATGGCACCGGATCGGCAGCGGAAGGGGATTCCGATGCTAGGCCGCCCGGGTCCCGCGACGAATGTGTCCAAAGGCATGCCCGCGCGCACTGGCCGGTTGTGGCCAGATTGGGTCAAGCGGGCAGGGCGGTGGCTGCGTCGTCGTGCGCCAGCAGGCCATACACGGCCGAGTCCGAGAGTTCGCCCTGGATGCGCCAGCGCTGGCGCAGGATGCCTTCGCGGTGGAAGCCCAGGCGTTCCAGCACCTGTGCGGAAGGCGCATTGCGCGGATCGATCTCGGCTTCGATGCGGTGCAGGTGCAGGGTGCGGAACAGGTAGGCCAGCACCTGCTGCAGGGCTTCGTGCATGTAGCCCTGGCCCTGGCGGTCGGGCGCCAGCAGGTAGCCGATCTCCGCGCGTGCGGCGTCGCGATCGACGGCGAACACCACGCAGATGCCCAGCAACGGGCCGTCCAGGGTTTCGCGTACAGCCAGCTTGAGCTGGGTACCGATGGCATGGGCGGCCAGGTCGTCGTCGATCTGTTCGCGGGCCTCGGCCGGTCGGGTCCAGGCCGGATGGTTCCACCAGCGCATCACGTCCGGATCGGATTGCAGCGCGAACAGCGCGGCAGCGTCGTCACGGCGGATCGGGCTCAGGACCAGTCGCGCACTGTGCAGCGGCAGGCCGGGGAACAACTGCGAGTGGCTGGCCAATACGGTGGTCCACACGGAGGGACGCGCATTATGGCGCCGCCGGGTTTGCCGATGGCGGCGGATGGAGCCGGGCGCCCGAACCGGTAGTGCCGGCCGTTGGCCGGCAGTCGAGGTTGCCGGCCAGCGGCCGGCACTACCGTGGATCCAGGGTCAGACTTCCAGCGAGGCCAGGTCGCCCTTGGTTTCCAGCCAGCCCTTGCGGTCCGAAGCGCGCTTCTTGGCCAGCAGCATGTCCATCAGCGAGCGGGTCTGCTCGCCGTCGTCCACGGTCAGCTGCACCAGGCGGCGCGTATCGGGGTGGATGGTCGACTCGCGCAGCTGCGGCGGGTTCATTTCACCCAGGCCCTTGAAGCGGGTCACGTTGATCGCGCCCTTGATCTTCTCGCGTTCGATCTTGTCCAGCATCGAGCGCTTCTCTTCCTCGTCCAGGGCGTAGAACACCTGCTTGCCCACGTCGATACGGAACAGCGGCGGCATCGCCACGAACACGTGGCCGGCATCGACCAGCGCCGGGAAGTGCTTCAGGAACAGCGCGGTCAGCAGGGTGGCGATATGCAGGCCGTCGGAGTCGGCGTCGGCCAGGATGATGACCTTGCCGTAACGCAGGCCGCTGATGTCATCCTTGCCCGGGTCGCAGCCGATGGCGATGGCCAGGTTGTGCACTTCTTCCGAGGCCAGCACGCTGTTGGACGACACTTCCCAGGTGTTCAGGATCTTGCCGCGCAGCGGCATGATGGCCTGGAAATCCTTGTCGCGCGCCTGCTTGGCACTGCCGCCTGCCGAGTCACCTTCCACCAGGAACAGCTCGGTGCGCGACAGGTCCTGGCTGATGCAGTCGGCCAGCTTGCCGGGCAGGGCCGGGCCCTGGGTGACCTTCTTGCGGACGACCAGCTTCTCGGTCTTCAGGCGCGCGCTGGCGCGCTCGATGGCGATCTGCGCGATCTTCTCGCCCAGCTCCACGTTCTGGTTCAGCAGCAGGCTGAAGGCATCATGCGCGGCGCCTTCAACGAAACCGGCGGCCTGGCGCGAGGACAGGCGTTCCTTGGTCTGGCCGCTGAACTGCGGGTCGGTCATTTTCAGCGACAGCACGAACGACACGCGGTCCCAGACGTCTTCCGGGGCCAGCTTGACGCCACGCGGCAGCAGATTGCGGAAGTCGCAGAACTCGCGCAGCGCCTCGGTCAGGCCGGTACGCAGGCCGTTGACGTGGGTGCCGTGCTGCGCGGTGGGAATCAGGTTGACGTAGCTTTCCTGCACCAGCTCACCTTCCGGCAGCCAGGCCACGGCCCAGTCCACCACCTCGGTGTCCTTCTTCAGGTTGCCCACGAACAGGTCGGCCGGCAGCGATTCGCGCTCGCCCAGCTCCAGCTTCAGGTAATCGCGCAGGCCGTCTTCGTAGTACCAGGTATCGACTTCACCGGTGGCTTCGTCGGTCAGCTTGACGGTCAGGCCCGGGCACAGCACGGCCTTGGCGCGCAGCAGGTGCTTGAGCGCGCGCACCGCGAACTTGGGCGTATCGAAGTACTTCGGGTCCGGCCAGAAGCGCACACGGGTGCCGGTGTTCTTCTTGCCGACGCTGCCGACCACTTCCAGCGGGGTGGCACGGTCGCCGTTGCGGAAGGTGATGCGGTGTTCGGCACCTTCGCGCTTGATGTGCACTTCCACCAGGGTCGACAGCGCGTTGACCACGCTGACGCCGACGCCGTGCAGGCCGCCGGAGAAGGTGTAGTTGTTGTTGCTGAATTTGCCGCCCGCATGCAGGCGGGTGAGGATCAGCTCGACGCCCGGAATCTTCTCCTCCGGATGGATGTCCACCGGCATGCCGCGGCCGTCATCGCTGACCTCCACACTGCCGTCCTTGTACAGGGTGATCTCGATCGAACGGGCGTGGCCGGCGAGGGCCTCGTCCACCGAGTTGTCGATCACTTCCTGCGCCAGATGGTTCGGGCGCGCGGTGTCGGTATACATGCCGGGACGGCGCTTGACCGGGTCAAGGCCGGACAGGACTTCAATATCGGCGGCGTTATAGCGGGCGTTCATCTATCTTCTAAAGCGCGGAGCGACGCGCAAGTGTGCGGTCTGTGCGGCGAATTTGCACGCCTGCGGTTCAGCCTCGGCGGCCGGGAGGGGTAAAATGGCAGCCGCTGGAATCTGAACGCCGGCGACCCCCATCGGGTCGAAACGTCCAAGCCATACCGCGAGGAGGACCTCATGAAGAAGTTGCTGACCATTGCGATCCTGGCCGCTGCCGCCGTTGCAGTGCCGCTGGTGCTGGCGCAGAACGCCGGCCAGCCGGCTCCGCAGCAGGGTGCCCAGGCCGACAAGGCGCAGTCCGAGGCGGACGCCAAGGCCAAGCGCCGTGCCCAGGCCAATGCCGAAATGAAGGCGCAGGGCCAGCCGGCCCCGCAGCAGGAAGAGGAAGAAGAGGCGAGGAAGAAGAAGTAACGCTTCCGCCCTCTGAAGCCCTTGCTGCAAGGGATTCGCCCCCGACGCCCCGCTCAGCGGGGCGTTTCTTTGGGTGATGGCCGCAACTGCCTCTTGGGTTGGCGGCCATCAATCTGTAAACTATGGCTTTCCGGGAGTAAGTGCGTGTCCACCCTTTGCGAATGGGCTGGCACGGCCAAGCGTGGCCGCCAGCAATGCGGGTCGCAGGTGACGGTCGATGTGACCGGCACGGCCACCCCGACCTCGCACGGTGGTCCCCGTCCGGCGCCTGCCGCCGCACGGCCCAGCACCTCCCTCGCTGTCCCAGCGAACCGGAAAACCCCTCTGAGCACCATGCCCGCCCTCCGGGTGCGCGTGGTGCTGCCGTTTTCCATTTCCAGACAGGATGCTTGCAGCCATGACTCCCTTGATTTTCGTAACCGGCGGCGTGGTGTCCTCGCTCGGCAAAGGCATTGCCGCTGCGTCACTGGCCGCCATTCTCGAAGCCCGTGGCCTGAAGGTCACGATGATGAAGCTCGACCCGTACATCAATGTCGATCCGGGCACCATGAGCCCGTTCCAGCACGGTGAGGTCTACGTCACCGATGACGGCGCCGAGACCGACCTCGACCTGGGCCACTACGAGCGCTTCGTGCGCACCCGCCTGAGCCGCAAGAATTCGGTCACCACCGGTCGCATCTACGAGAACGTGATCCGCAAGGAACGCCGCGGCGACTACCTGGGCGCGACTGTGCAGGTCATTCCGCACATCACCGACGAAATCCGCCGCTGCATCGACGAAGCCACCGAAGGCTACGACGTGGCCCTGGTCGAGATCGGTGGCACCGTCGGCGACATCGAGTCGCTGCCGTTCCTGGAAGCGATCCGCCAGGTGCGCACCGAGCGTGGCCCGGAGAAGGCGCTGTTCATGCACCTCACCCTGGTCCCGTACATCGGCGCGGCCGGTGAGCTGAAGACCAAGCCGACCCAGCACTCGGTGAAGGAGCTGCGCTCGATCGGCATCCAGCCGGACGTGCTGCTGTGCCGCTCCGAGCAGGCGGTACCGGATTCGGAGCGCCGCAAGATCGCCCAGTTCACCAACGTCTCCGAGCGTGCCGTCATCAGCGTGCCGGACGTGGACGTGCTGTACCGCATTCCGTCGGGCCTGCATGCGCAGGGCCTGGACGAGATCGTGGTCAACCAGCTGAAGCTGGCTGACAAGGCCGGTCCGGTCGACCTGTCGATGTGGGAAGACGCGGTCGATGCGACCCTGCACCCGCTGGACGAAGTGACGATCGCCGTGGTCGGCAAGTACGTCGACCACCAGGACGCCTACAAGTCGGTGGGCGAGGCGCTCAAGCACGGCGGCCTGCGCCAGCGCACCAAGGTCAACCTGAAGTGGCTGGAAGCACAGGACCTGGAAGGCACCGACATGGCCGCGCTGGCCGATGTCGACGGCATCCTGGTGCCGGGTGGCTTCGGTGACCGTGGTTTCGAAGGCAAGGTGCTGACCTCGAAGTTCGCCCGCGAGCAGCAGGTGCCGTACTTCGGCATCTGCTACGGCATGCAGGCGGCGGTGGTCGATTACGCACGCAACGTGGTCGGCCTGGAAGGCGCCAACAGCACCGAGAACGATCGCCAGTCGCCGAACCCGGTGATCGGCCTGATCACCGAATGGCGCACTGCCAGCGGCGATGTCGAGAAGCGCGACGACAAGAGCGACCTCGGCGGCACCATGCGCCTGGGCCTGCAGGAACAGCGCCTGAAGCCGGGCACGCTGGCCCGCGAGCTGTACGGCAAGGACGTGGTTGCCGAGCGTCACCGCCACCGCTACGAGTTCAACAACCGCTACCGCACCCAGCTGGAAGACGCTGGCCTGGTGATCGCCGGCAAGTCGATGGACGACACCCTGGTGGAAGTGGTGGAACTGCCGCGTGATGCGCACCCGTGGTTCCTGGCCTGCCAGGCGCATCCGGAGTTCCTGTCCACGCCGCGTGACGGCCACCCGCTGTTCATCGGTTTCATCCGCGCCGCGCGCGAGCGCAAGGCCGGCGGCAAGCTGCTTTCCGAAGTGCGCGCCTGACGTCGGTGAGGGCTTCGGGTGAGTCGTGACCCGTGGCAGGCGCTGGAAAACCAGCGCCGCCGCCGGCACTGGAGGCAGTGGCCGTGGGGCCTGGTCGCACTGGGCCTGGCGGTGCTGTTCACCGTGGGCATGTTCGGGCTGGTGCTGATCGGTGCCGCGTCCGTGCGCCCGCCAGGTGATGGTGGCAGCGCCTTCAACCTGCGGGCCTGCTTCATTGCGCTGCTGGCCGGGGAGTTGGTGGCGGCCGTAGGCTGCGTCGCTGCCGCCGGACTGGCCTGGCGACTGAATCGCGGCAAGGTGGCCGCCGGCCTGGCGATCATCCTGCTGTCGCTGTGGCTCGGCGCGCTGTTCTACGGGCTGCTCTGATGAATGCGACCCTGGCAACGCGTGATCGGCCCTGGGGCCTGATCGCGCTGGCGCTGGCGGTTCTTTCCTGGGCTGGGCTGACGGTAGCCGTGCTCGCCTTCGCCGCCAGTTTCGGCTCGCCCGGCGATGGCAGTCACGGCATTCAGGCCATGCAGCTCTGGATCCTGGCTGCGCTCGCCATGCTGGTGCTGTCGTTCGTCGGCAGTCTGATGGCGATGGTGATGGCCTGGCGTCGCCGCCGCGGCGGCGTGTTGGCTGCCATAGCCGGCGGCCTGCTGGTGGTGATGATGTCGTTGATCCTGATGGTGATCGGGGCCAGTCTGGCCTGACGGCGCCCGCGCCATTTGGCAAGTGGCGGGCAGCCGGGGATAATCACGCGGCATTCGTTTTGTCGCCCCCTCTCCAGACAGGTAACCGGCCCGACCATGAGTACGATCCGCAGCATCCATGCCCGTGAAATCCTCGACAGCCGTGGCAATCCCACGCTGGAAGCCGAAGTCATCCTGGAGGACGGTTCGTTCGGTCGCGCCGCGGTTCCCTCCGGCGCCTCGACCGGCACCAAGGAAGCGGTCGAGCTGCGTGACGGCGACAAGACCCGTTACCTGGGCAAGGGCGTGCGCAAGGCCGTCGACAACGTCAACACCACCATCGCCGCCGCGCTGAAGGGCTTCGAGGCCACCGACCAGGTCGGCCTCGACCGTCGCCTGATCGACCTGGACGGCACCGAGAACAAGGGCCGCCTGGGCGCCAACGCGCTGCTGGGTGTTTCGATGGCTGCCGCGCACGCCGCCGCCGCATCGAACAAGCAGGCACTGTGGCAGTACCTGGCCGCCAAGACCGGCGTGACCCCGTCGCTGCCGGTGCCGATGATGAACATCATCAACGGCGGTGCGCACGCCGACAACAACGTCGACTTCCAGGAGTTCATGGTGCTGCCGGTGGGCTTCACCTCGTTCTCCGAAGCGCTGCGTGCCGGCACCGAAATCTTCCATTCGTTGAAGTCGGTGCTGAAGGGCCACGGCCTGAGCACGGCCGTGGGCGACGAAGGCGGCTTCGCACCGGACTTCCGCAGCAACGTTGAAGCGCTGGACACCATCCTCGAAGCGATCGGCAAGGCCGGCTACACCGCCGGTGAAGACGTGCTGCTGGGCCTGGACGTGGCCTCCAGCGAGTTCTTCGAGAACGGCAAGTACAACCTGGTCGGCGAGAACAAGCGCCTGACCTCCGAGCAGTTCGTCGACTTCCTCGCCGACTGGGCCGCGCAGTACCCGATCATCACCATTGAAGACGGCCTGGCCGAGAACGACTGGGCCGGCTGGAAGCTGCTGACCGACCGCATCGGCAAGAAGGTGCAGCTGGTCGGCGACGACCTGTTCGTGACCAATCCGAAGATCTTCCAGGAAGGCATCGACTCGGGCACCGCCAACGCGATCCTGATCAAGGTCAACCAGATCGGCACCCTGAGCGAAACCCTGGAAGCGATTGCCATGGCCGACCGTGCCGGCTACGCCGCCGTGGTCTCGCACCGTTCGGGCGAAACCGAAGACACCACCATCGCCGACATCTCGGTGGCTACCACCGCCACCCAGATCAAGACCGGCTCGCTGTGCCGCAGCGATCGCGTGGCCAAGTACAACCAGCTGCTGCGCATCGAGGAAGCCCTCGGCGCCGGCGCGCGTTACGCCGGTCGTGACGCGTTCGTTTCGCTGAAGCGCTGAGCCGATGCGCGACTGGCGCTGGATGCTGCTGGTGCTGGCCCTGTTGCTGGGCTGGCTGCAGTATCGCTTCTGGTTCGGCCCGGGCAATTCGGGCGAAGTGATGATGCTCGAAGCCCAGGTCGCCAACCAGGAGCGGGACAATGAGGGCCTGCAGCAGCGCAACGATGCGCTGGCTGCGGAAGTGAAGGACCTCAAGGAAGGCCAGTCCGCCATCGAGGAACGCGCGCGCAGTGAGCTGGGCATGATCAAGCCCGGCGAGAAGTTCTACCGCGTGGTCGAGGATGCGCCGGTCCCTCCGGCGCAGCCCGCTGCGGGCGTCAGTGCCCAGGCCGGCGAACATCCGGCGGACGTGCCATGAGCGCGGCGATCTGGGTGGTGGTTCCGGCCGCCGGTCGTGGCGCGCGGTTTGGTGCGCCGTTGCCCAAGCAGTACCTGCAGGCGGGTGGACAGATCCTGCTTGCCCACACCCTGGACGCGCTGCTCGCGCACCCGGCCGTGGCCGGGGCGATGGTGGTGATCGGCCAGGATGATGCCGACTGGCCGGGCTGGAGTGAATGGGCCGGCAAGCCGGTGTTGACCTGCACCGGCGGCGCGACCCGTGCCGCCTCGGTACTGGCCGGGTTGCAGGCGCTGCCAGACTCGGTACGCGCCGATGAATTCGTGCTGGTCCACGATGCGGCGCGGCCGAACCTGTCGCCGGTCGATCTGGGTCGTCTGCTCGAAGTAGGGCGTGCCGATCCGGTCGGCGCGATCCTGGCCGCGCCAGTGCGCGACACGCTCAAGCGTGCGGGCGACGACGGTGGCATCGATGCCACCGAGCCGCGCGAACGCCTGTGGCGTGCACTGACGCCGCAGCTGTTCCGTCGCCACCAGCTCAGCCGTGCACTGGCCGAGGCGGCCGCCGCTGGCGTCGAAGTGACCGACGAGGCGATGGCGATGGAGCGCCAAGGCCAGCGCCCGCTGCTGGTGGAAGGCAGCGAGGACAACTTCAAGGTCACCACCCCGGCCGATCTGGACCGGTTTGAATTCGTACTTTCCCGCCGCGCTGGCTGATTGTCCGCGCGGCCCTGCTGCAAGGGTTGCATCCATGAGCACCGCACCGTTCCCGCCCGTCCGCATCGGCCAGGGCTACGACGTCCATGCCTTCGGCGAAGGCGATCACATCATGCTCGGCGGGGTGAACGTACCGCACAGCTGCGGCGTGCTCGCACACAGCGACGGCGACGTGATCCTGCACGCGTTGTGCGATGCAATGCTTGGTGCGCTGGCGCTGGGCGACATCGGCCAGCATTTCCCGCCGAGCGACGACCGCTGGAAGGACGCCGACAGCAGCGACTTCGTGCGTCACTGCGACAGCCTGCTGCGCGAGCGCGGCTGGCGTGTCGGCAACACCGACATCACAGTGATCTGCGAGCGTCCGAAGGTCGGTCCGCATGCACTGGCCATGCGCGAGCGCATTGGCGGTCTGCTGCAGCTGCCGCTGGATGCGGTCAGCGTCAAGGCCACCACCTCGGAGAAGCTGGGTTTCACCGGCCGCGGTGAGGGCATCGCGGCGCAGGCCGTCGTGCTGCTGGTGGCGGCATGATCCCGGTACCGCTCGCGTTCGGTACGCCGTTGCTGACGGCACGCATCCGCACCACGCCGGAAGATTTCCAGGTGGACGAACTGCCGGCCTTCGAGGCCACCGGCGAAGGCGAGCACCTGCTGC
The DNA here is from genome assembly GCF_056172695.1 of Stenotrophomonas sp. GSD10. NCBI lineage: Bacteria > Pseudomonadati > Pseudomonadota > Gammaproteobacteria > Lysobacterales > Lysobacteraceae > Stenotrophomonas > Stenotrophomonas sp. GSD10. Next base: position 1,293,663 of record NZ_JAOCMC010000002.1, read on the forward strand.
TGCACATCCGCAAGCGCGGTGCCAATACCGTGCATGTGGCCAAGCTGCTGGCCAAGTGGGCCGGCCTGCCGGAAATGGCGGTGAGCTACGCCGGCATGAAAGACCGACACGCGGTCACCACCCAGCGCTTCAGCGTGCACCTGCCCAAGCGCGTCGCGCCGGATCTGGCCGAACTGGCCAGCGCTGAGATCGAGGTGATCGAGGCCACCTGGCACAACCGCAAGCTGCAGCGCGGCGCATTGGCCGGCAACCGATTCAAGCTGGTGCTGCGCGAGGTGCGGGGCGATGCCGCTGCGATCAGCGAGCGCCTGCAGCAGATTGCCGAACGCGGCCTGCCGAACTGGTTCGGCGAGCAGCGCTTCGGCCGCGACGGCGGCAACGTACCGGCGGCGCTGGCCATGTTTGCTGGTCGGCGCATGCGCAAGGATCAGCGTTCGCTGTTGTTGTCCGCGGCCCGTTCGGCGCTGTTCAATCGCGTGCTGGCCGCGCGCGTGGAGCGGGGCAACTGGGATCAGCCACTCGACGGCGAGGTGTGGATGCTCGACGGCAGCCGTAGCGTGTTCGGCCCCGAGCCGTACACCGACGTGCTGGCCGAGCGCCTGGCGCGGTTCGACATCCATCCCAGCGCACCGCTGTGGGGCGAAGGCGAACTGCGCAGCGCCGACGCCGCGCGCGAACTGGAGCTGGCCGCACTGGATGACGAGGAGTCCAAGGCACTGCGTGCCGGGCTGGAAGATGCGCGCCTGAAGCAGGAGCGTCGCGCGTTGCGCCTGCGTCCGGCGCTGTTGCAGCACCAGTGGCTGGCCGACGACGTACTCGAGTTGTCGTTCGCGCTGCCGCCGGGTTGCTACGCCACCGCCGTGCTGCACGAGCTCGGCCCGGTCGAAGACGCCTCACAGGCCTGAGCCGGGCACACGGTAGAGTCGACTGTCAGTCGACTTACGCGCGCAGCGCGGGGTTTTCGCGTGCCGTTGGAGCAGCAGTCGACTAACAGTCGACTCTACCTGGATACATGGCGTCCCCTTTCTTCAGCGTCGTGCCAGCAGTACCAGCACCGCGCCGGTGCCGCCTTGCCCGGTGGGCGCCGAATGGAAGGCCAGCACGTCGTTGCGCAGCCGCAGCAGGCGGTCGACCAGGTTCTTCAGCACCGGCGCACCACCATCGGACTGCAAACCCTTGCCGTGGATGATGCGCACGCAGCCGTACTCGTGTGCATGCGCTTCCTGCAGGAACTGGCGCAGCAGAACCTCCGCCTGCGCGGCGGTGGCGCCATGCAGGTCCAGTTCGTCCTGCACCGAGTACTGGCCTCGTTTGAGACGCTGGAACAGGCGTGGCGGCAGATTGTCGCGGCGATAGCTGGCCACGTCGCCCGCCTCCAGCGGCGAACTGTCACGCAGCAGCCGCGCGAACTCGCCGGCCGCTTCAGCCTCATCGCGCTCGGCCATGCGCGCGCGCGGCTTCGGCCGGGGCGCCGCGGGTGCCGGCTCGGCATCCTTGCGCAGCGGCGTCACTGCGCCGATGGCCGCGCGGAACAACGCGGCCGGATCTTCGTCTTCAGGGTGCGACATGCGCACAGGGTAAACCGCCGGCGCAGGTCTGCCTATGACGGTTCGATGTCGGGCGTGACCGCCGGCAGGGTAGGACCGGCGGCTCGCATGCGGCACAATAGATGATGCCCTTGCAGGGTCGACCGCTTCCTCAGGGGAGCGCGACGGTCCCGCCCACACTGCACGGTGATGGAATCGAATTCTTGGAAAATCAAGCGGTTAAATCGAAGATGCGAATCCTGGTCAGCAATGACGATGGTGTCGACGCCGCAGGCATCCGGATGCTTGCCTCAGTCCTGCGCGAGGCCGGACACGAAGTGACGGTGGTCGCACCCGACCGCGATCGCTCCGGTGCCAGCAATTCGCTGACCCTGGACCTGCCGATCCGGCTCAAGCGCATCGACCACTACACCGTCTCGGTGGCCGGTACACCAACCGACTGCGTGCACCTGGCGCTGACCGGCCTGCTTGAATTCGAGCCTGACATTGTCGTGTCCGGCATCAACAACGCCGCCAACCTCGGCGACGACGTGATCTATTCCGGCACCGTCTCGGCGGCGATGGAAGGCCGCTTCCTCGGCCTGCCGGCGGTGGCGGTCTCGCTGGTCAGCCGCAATCACGACCCGAAGCATTTCGAGACCGCCGCGCGTGCCGCGGTGGAGATCGTCGCCCGGCTCAAGGCCGACCCGTTGCCCGCTGATACCATCCTCAACGTCAACGTGCCGGACCTGCCGTGGAACGAGGTCAAGGGCTTCGAAGTCACCCGCCTGGGCAACCGCCATCGCGCCGAAGGCTGCATCGCGCAGAAGGATCCGCGTGGCAACGAGGTGTACTGGATCGGCCCGGCCGGCCGCGAGCAGGACTCCGGCCCCGGTACCGATTTCCACGCCGTGCGCACCGGTCACATCTCGATCACGCCGATCCAGGTCGACCTGACCCGCTACCAGGCACTGGAGAAGGTGGCCAGCTGGGTCGGCGGCCTCAGCGCCGCGCTGGACCCGCAGGCATGAGCCCACGCCTGCGCCTGCAGCCTGAAGCTGTCGGTATCGGCATGACCTCGCAGCGCGTGCGTGATCGTCTGGTCGACCGTCTGCGTGAAGCCGGCATCGTCGACGAGTCCACCTTGAACGCGATCCGGGTCGTGCCGCGTCATCTGTTCATCGACGAAGCACTGGCCTCGCGTGCCTATGAAGACACCGCGCTGCCGATCGGCCATGGCCAGACCATCTCGCAGCCCTGGGTGGTGGCGAGGATGACCGAGGCCGTGCTGCAGGTGGCGCCGAAGCGCGTGCTGGAAGTCGGCACCGGCTCCGGCTATCAGGCGGCCATCCTCGGCGCGCTGGGGCTGGAGGTCTATACGGTCGAGCGCATCGGCGACCTGCTGCGACAGGCGCGCAAGCGCTTCCGCGCGCTGGGCATGAACATCCGCACCAAGCATGACGATGGCCGCGTTGGCTGGGCCGAGCACGGTCCGTTCGATGCCATCGTGGTCACCGCGGCGGCACCGGCGCTGGTTGATGCACTGGTGGAGCAGCTGGCCGAAGGCGGGCGCCTGGTGGCCCCGGTCGGCGGGCCGGGCGGGCAGTCACTGGTGCAGCTGGACCGCAAGGCCGATGGCAGCATCGAACAACGCGTGCTGGCGCCGGTCACGTTCGTGCCGCTGCTGTCTGGCATGCTCGACTAATCCACGGAGCAGGGTTGCATGAAGATTTTCGGGCCGCTGTACGAGCGGGCGATGAAGTGGGCGGCGCACGAACGGGCGCCGACCTACCTGACGGTATTGAGCTTCTTCGAGGCGATCATCTTCCCGGTGATGCCGGAGGTGATGCTGGCGCCGATGTGCGTGGCCCAGCCCAAGCGCGGGTGGTGGTTCGCTACCCTCAGCCTGGCCGGCTCGATGGTCGGTGCGCTGGTCGGCTATGCGCTGGGTCATTACGCGTTCGAGGCGATCAAGCCGCTGTTCGAGGCGCTCGGCATGCTGCCGGCGATCGAGCAGGGCATCACCACCGTGCAGGCGAAGATGGCCGAGTCGCCGTGGGCGGTGTTCACCTTCCTGGTGCTGGGCGGCTTCATGCCCATCCCGATGAAGGTCTTCACGTGGGCATCGGGTATCGTCGGCGTACCGATGCCGCAGTACCTGTTGAGCATGCTGATCGGTCGCGGCAAGCGCGTGTTCGTGCTGGCCGCGGTCATCCGTATCGGCGGTGCGCGTGCCGAAGCGGCGCTGCGCCGCTGGATTGAACCGCTGGGCTGGATCGCCACCGCGTTGGTGGTGGTGCTGATTGCCTGGCTTGTATGGAGGTCGAAGTTCGCATGAGTCCTGATCGTCTGAGCAAGGGAGTGCGCATCGGCGCGCTGGCTGTGCTGGTTTCCACCCTGGCTGCCTGCGGCACCGCCACCGTGGTCCGACCGGGTGGAGGCAGCAGCAGTGGTGGCGTGACCACGCCGAAGACCTCGGTGCCCAAGCCGGGGCAGACCGTGGTCGTGCGCAAAGGCGACACCATCTATGCACTGGCCCGTATCCACGACATCACGCCGGCCGACCTGATTGCCTGGAACAGTCTGGACAATCCATCGACCATCCATCCGGGGCAGGTGATCCGCCTGTACCCGCCGGGTGCCAGCGGTGGCCGCGCGCCCACGACCGTGGTGACCGCGCCGCGTCCGGGCGGCAGTGCCGGCAGCACCGCGCCGGTCACCGCACCGGCGGGGCCGGTGAAGAGCAACATCGCCTGGCGCTGGCCGGCCGATGGCGCGATCGTTGGCCGCTATGTCGCCGGTGATGCGACCAAGCAGGGCGTGGACATTGCCGGCACCAGCGGCCAGGCGGTGAAGGCCACCGCCAACGGCGTGGTGGTGTATTCCGGCGCCGGACTGGTCGGTTACGGCGAGCTGATCATCATCAAGCACAGCGACCAGTGGCTGTCGGCCTATGGCCACAACCGCAAGCGCCTGGTGAACGAAGGCCAGAGCGTGAAGGCCGGCGAGCAGATTGCCGAGATGGGCCGTACCGGTGCGAACCGCGACATGGTCCACTTCGAGATCCGTTACAACGGCAAGCCGGTCGACCCACAGCAGTATCTGCCGGCGCGCTGACGCAGGCGGATGCGGGGTAGCGCCGGGCTTGCCCATGTAGAGCCGAGCCATGCTCGGCTGCTCTTCGCCGCGATGTGGCGCCGGCCGGGCATGCCCAGCGTGCGCCCAGGCTGAACGGCAAGGGCTGTTTACGATCCTGATTGCCGCGTCTCCATCTTCCCGGTCAACCGCGAACGCGGCATCCTGCTGCAGACCCCATCGCCTGTGGTGCCGCATGATCTGCCGCCTTTCCGTTCTGGCGTCGCTTGCCATCCCGGCGCTGGCAACCGCCGCCAGCAATCCCCATGACGTCGCCACCCGCTTCTACGCCGCCCTGCAGAACAGCGGGCCGGATCAGGCGGTGATCGCGCCGCTGCTGGGTGATGCCCTGCGCGCCGCCATCGATGCGCAGCGCGGCTATGAACAGGCCTGCACCGCTCTGGCGGCGCCTGACGAAAAGCCGCACATGCTGGACCAGAGCCCCTATCTCATGGCGCCGGATCGGCCGGAAACGGTAAAGGTTGGGCTGCCCGGCGCGAGCGGCGAAGCCACCTGGATGCCCGTCGAGATGGCGATAGGCGACTATCGCTGGACCGACCGGGTCCTGCTGCAGAGGCAGGGCCAGGACTGGAAGGTCATGGATATCCGCTGGGGCCAGGGCGGCAGCCTGATCGGGCGGCTGAAGGACTTCTCGGCCTTTCGTTGTACCGCCACGCACGGGTAGCGCCGGGCCATGCCCGGCGGCGGCGCCTCAGCCTTCGAGAATGAAGGCAGCCGCGACCTTGCGGCCTTCGCCGGCGAGAATGTTGAACGTGCGCGCGGCGGCGGGGTTGTTCATCACTTCCAGACCGATGCCGCGGGACAGGCAGGCCGCCATCACTGCAGCCGGCGGAAACACCTGACGATCACCGGTGCCAAGCACGATCAACGCCGGGTTCAGCGCCAGGATCGGCTCCAGGTCGGCCAGCTGCAGCTCGGCCGAACGCACCACCGGCCACTGCTCGACCAGCTGGTCAGGGGTCAGGAAGAAACTGCTGTCCAGCACCTGCTCGTTCACCCGCGCCGAGCGGCCGTCGGCGGCGCGCAGGCTGTAGGCGTAATCAGGCGGTTCGTGGTTCAGCTGCATGGCGGTAGGGCGGTCAGCCGCGCGGCAGCACGATCTGGCGCTGTTCCTTGCTCGGACGGTACAGCACGGCGACGTGGCCGATGCGCTGCACCAGCGCGCTCCCGGTGGCGTCGACGATCTCGCCGATCATCACATCACGCGCTTCGCGGTCCTCGGCAGCGACCTTCACCTTCACCAGTTCGTGGCGCTCCAGCACTTCGTTCAGCTCAGCGAGGAAGGCCGGGGTCACGCCCTTGCCGCCGGTCTGCAGCAGGGCCTTCAGGTCGTGGGCTTGGCCGCGCAGGAAACGGGTCTGGGAGGCGGTCAGGGCGATGGACATGCAGGAAAAGACGGTTGAATGGGGCGATCAGGGTATCATGAGGACCCCATCCGCCCCTATTTTCAATGGCTACCCGCAGCAAAAGCAGCCAGCGCTGGCTCAAGGAACACTTCTCCGACCCCTTCGTGAAGAAGGCGCAGGCCGAGGGCATGCGCTCGCGCGCCGCCTACAAGCTCGAAGAGCTGCTCGAACGTGACCGGTTGCTGAAGCCCCACATGGTGGTGGTCGACCTCGGCGCGGCCCCAGGCGGATGGTCTCAGCAGGTTCGGAGACAGATCGGCGACACTGGCCGCGTGCTGGCCCTGGACATCCTGGACATGCCGCCGCTGGCCGGCGTGGAGTTCCTTCACGGTGACTTCAGGGAAGAAGCCGTCCTATCGCAGTTTGAAGCCATGCTCGGGGATCAGCCGGTAGACCTTGTGCTGTCGGACATGGCCCCCAATAAGAGTGGTGTGGGCGCGGTCGACCAGCCGCGGATGATGCACCTGGCGGAGCTGGCCCTGGATTTTGCCGACAACCACCTCAAGACCGGTGGGGCATTCCTGATCAAGCTGTTCCAGGGCGAAGGCTTTGACGACTACGTGCGCGACATGCGCCGCCGGTACGACAAGGTTTCCATCCGCAAGCCGGAAGCGTCGCGCAAGCGCTCTCCCGAGGTGTATGCCTTGGGTCAGGGAAAACGCGCCCACATGAAGTAAGCTCGCAACGTACGCAAGTTCGACCCCAACGCAACGCCAGCACTAAGAGGAACACCGGAGCCAATGAGGATGAACGACTTGACCAAGAACCTCCTGCTATGGGTGGTCGTCGCCGTCGTGCTGATGGTGGTCTTCCAGAGCTTCTCGCCCAAGACCTCCGGGGCTGGGGCGCAGGGCGCGTCGTATTCGCAGTTCCTGGACCAGGTGGACAGCGGCAACGTGCAGAAGGTCGCCTTCGGCGGCGACATGCGCGGCGGCACCAGCCAGCTGACCTACACCACCCGCGGTGGGCAGTCGTCCACGATCACCGCGCCGTTCGATCGTGACCTGATCAACGTGCTGCGCACCAAGAACGTGGAAATCGTGCAGGAGGAGCCGTCCAGCGGCATTTCCCTCGGCGCGATCCTGATGAATTTCCTGCCGGTCATCCTGATCATCGGCTTCTGGTTGTTCATCATGCGCCAGATGCAGGGCGGTGGCGGCGGTGCCAAGGGCGCGATGTCCTTCGGCAAGTCGCGCGCCAAGCTGCAGGGCGAAGACCAGATCAAGGTCACCTTTGCCGACGTCGCCGGCTGCGACGAGGCCAAGGAAGAAGTGGGCGAGCTGGTCGACTTCCTGCGCGACCCGTCCAAGTTCACCAAGCTGGGCGGCAAGATTCCGCGCGGCGTGCTGATGGTGGGCCCGCCGGGTACCGGCAAGACGTTGCTGGCCAAGGCCATCGCCGGCGAAGCCAAGGTGCCGTTCTTCTCGATCTCCGGTTCGGACTTCGTGGAAATGTTCGTCGGCGTCGGCGCCAGCCGCGTGCGCGACATGTTCGAGCAGGCCAAGAAGCACGCCCCGTGCATCATCTTCATCGACGAAATCGATGCCGTCGGTCGCCACCGTGGTGCCGGCCTGGGCGGCGGTCATGACGAGCGCGAGCAGACCCTGAACCAGCTGCTGGTCGAAATGGACGGTTTCGAGGGTGGCGAAGGCGTGATCGTGATCGCCGCGACCAACCGTCCGGACGTGCTGGACCCGGCGCTGCTGCGCCCGGGCCGCTTCGACCGCCAGGTCGTGGTCGGCCTGCCGGACGTGAAGGGCCGCGAGCACATCCTGAAGGTGCACATGCGCAAGCTGCCGCTGGCCGACGACGTCGAGCCGATGGTGATCGCGCGCGGTACCCCGGGCTTCTCCGGTGCCGATCTGGCCAACCTCTGCAACGAGGCGGCCCTGTTCGCCGCGCGTGGCAACGAGAAGGAAGTCCGCATGGACCACTTCGACCGTGCCCGCGACAAGATCCTGATGGGTGCCGAGCGCCGCTCGATGGCCATGAGCGAGGACGAGAAGACCCTGACCGCGTACCACGAAGCCGGCCACGCCATCGTCGGCCGCCTGGTGCCCGAGCACGACCCGGTCTACAAGGTCACCATCATTCCGCGCGGCCGTGCGCTGGGTGTGACCATGTACCTGCCGGAAGGCGACAAGTACTCGATGAACCGCGTGGCGATCCAGTCGCAGCTGTGCTCGCTGTACGGCGGCCGCGTCGCTGAAGAGCTGATCTTCGGTGAGGACAAGGTCACCACCGGTGCCTCCAACGACATCGAGCGCGCCACCAAGATGGCCCGCAACATGGTCACCAAGTGGGGCCTGTCCGAGCAGCTCGGTCCGATCGCCTATGGCGAAGAGGACGACGAGGTGTTCCTGGGCCGCTCGGTCACCCAGCACAAGAGCGTGTCCAACGACACCGCGCGCCGCATCGACGAGGAAGTGCGCAACATCCTCGACAAGGCCTACGCCCGCACCACGCAGCTGTTGACCGACAACATCGACAAGCTGCACGCGATGTCGCAGCTGCTGCTGCAGTACGAGACCATCGACGCGCCGCAGATCGACGCCATCATGGAAGGCCGCGACCCGCCGCCGCCGGCCGGCTGGAACAAGTCGAACAAGGACGGTGGCAATGACAAGGGCGGCGACGCCCGTCCGCTGCCGCCCATCGCAGGCCCGGCCGAATCGCACTGACGGCCCGCTGCACGTGATACCAGACGAGGCCGGGGCAACCCGGCTTCGTCGTTTCCGGGCCCGCGCCCCTCCCGAAGAACCGAACTGACGCTGGAGCCCGCATGTCCGCCCCGAAGCCCGAACCGATTTCCCACACCGCCGAGATGATCATCGCCACGGTGGTCGGCGTGGGCGTAGGCCTGGGCGCCGACAACCTGCTGCTGGGCTGTGTGGTGGGTATCGCGGTCGGCATCGTGCTGAGCATCGCCAAGACCCTGTACGTAGACCGCAAGCGCCGCCGCCGTTGAGCGGGGCAACAGGGCTGCGCCCTGCACCCGTGGTAATGCCAGCCGCTGGCCGGCAACCTCAGCAGCAACAGCGACAGCGGCATTCCGTGGTTTGGCGGGGCGGTGTCGGATGGCGGGGACGCCGTAAACCCATCCATGGGGGCTTGGCAGCCGCATCCATGCGGCTGACACCCCGCCATCCGACACCGCCCCACCTCTGACAGATTCCTGCTGCTGTTGGTAGGTGTCGACCTTGGTCGACACGGTAGATCCACGCCATGCGTGGATGCATTTCGATTCCAATTCGAAATATTCGATTCCGATGGAGATTCATCCACGCATGGCGTGGATCTACGACAGATCGCGGAGATCTGTCGAAGGCGGGGTGGGTCCGGTTGCGGGGGCGTGAGCGCCATGGATGGCGCGACCGAGCCTACATGGAGGTATTTACGGCGTCCCCCGCAACCGGACCCACCGCGCCATCCCACAGGAAACCCGCTGTTGCTGTTGCTCTGGCCTCTGCGGGTGCAGGGCGCCGCCCTGCCGAACTAAACTACCCGCCGTTGTCCCAGCAGGATCACCCATGTTCGATACCTCGCCCCAGCTCGATTGCGCCGGCCGCATCCTGCGCCTGGACCGTGCCCGGGTCATGGGCATCGTCAACGTCACCCCGGACTCGTTCTCCGATGGCGGCGCGCACGACACCACCGAGGCCGCGGTCGCCCACGGCCTGAAGCTGGTCGAGGAAGGCGCCGACCTGCTCGACATCGGCGGCGAATCGACCCGTCCGGGCGCTGCGCCGGTATCGGTCGAGGAGGAGCTGCGTCGGGTGATCCCGGTGATCGAGCAGTTGGCCGCGCGCAGCGCCGTGCCGATCAGCATCGACACCTTCAAGCCGGAGGTGATGCGCGCCGCGGTGGCCGCCGGCGCCGGCATGATCAATGACATTTTCGGCCTGCGCCAGGACGGCGCACTGGAAGCGGCTGCCGACGCCGGCGTGCCGGTGGTGCTGATGCACATGCAGGGCGAGCCGGGCCATATGCAGGCCGACCCCCACTACGACGACGTGGTCGCCGAGGTGCATGGCTTCCTGGTCCAGCGCCTGTTCGCTGCGGAAATGGCCGGTATCGCCAAGAAGAACCTGCTGATCGATCTTGGTTTCGGCTTCGGCAAGACCACCGGGCACAACATGACCCTGCTGGCACGTTCCGAGCGCTTCCTGGAACTGGGCGTGCCGATGCTGGCCGGCCTGTCGCGCAAGCGCAGCCTTGGCGAACTGACTGGCCGCGACAGGCCCTCCGAGCGCGTGGCTGCCTCGGTGGCCGCGCATCTGATCGCGGTCCAGCGCGGTGCCCGAATCGTGCGCGTGCATGACGTGGCCGCCACCGTCGATGCGCTGAAGATCTGGCAGTCCGTCGAAGCCGTGCCGACGCCGCGCGCCGACGCCACGCCGACGATCCGCTGGCCGGACGAAGACTGATGGGCATCGACCGGCGCCCGCTGGCGATCGCCGTGATGGGGCCGACCGCCAGTGGCAAGACCGCCACCGCGATCGCCCTGGCACAGCAGCTGGATGGCGAAATCGTCAGCGTCGATTCGGCGCTGGTATACCGCCACCTGGACATCGGCTCGGCCAAGCCTGATGCGGCTGAGCGTGCACAGGCGCCGCACCATCTGCTGGACCTGCGCGATCCCTGGCAGACCTACTCGGCGGCCGAATATGCCGCCGATGCCGGCCGGGTCGTGACCGACATCGTGGCACGCGGCAAGATGCCGATCCTGGCTGGCGGCACTGGCCTGTACTTCCGGGCGCTGCTGCAGGGCCTGTCACCGATGCCGGAGGCCGATCCGGCGACGCGCGAAGCGCTCAGCGCCGAGGCAGCCGAGCGTGGCTGGGCGGCACTGCACGCTGAACTGGCCAAGGTCGACCCGGCTGCCGCCGCGCGCATCCACGCCACCGACCCGCAGCGCATCCAGCGGGCGCTGGAGGTCTACCGTCTCACCGGCACGCCGATCAGTGAATGGCAGCGGCGGCCGGGCGTGGCGCCGTTGCCGGTGCGCACCCTGAAGCTGATCCTCGCGCCGCGTGTCCGCGCCGTCCTGCACCAGCGCATCGAGGCCCGCTTCGATCTCATGCTGGCGCAGGGCTTCCTCGACGAGGTCCGCGCGTTGCGCGCGATGCCGCAAATGGCAGCGGTGGAGGCGCCCCTGGACCTGCCTGCGGTGCGCGCGGTCGGCTATCGCCAGGCCTGGGAGCATCTGGACGGGGAGGGCGACCCGGCCCGCTTCCGGGACAAGGCGATCTTCGCCACCCGCCAGCTGGCCAAGCGCCAGCTGACCTGGCTGCGCGGCGAGCTTGATGGGCGCTGGTTCGACCCCCACATCGACCAGGAGCGACTGGCCGAGGCGGTGTCGACCTTCATCGCACGCTGAACCCCCGCCAGCCGTGTAACATCATCGGTCGGCGGGCGGCTCGGGGGCCGTGGCAAACCGTCGGCAACCCAATAAGAACAATAATCAGGAGTGTGCAATGTCCAAGGGGCAATCGCTGCAGGATCCTTTCTTGAACGCACTGCGGCGCGAGCGCGTGCCGGTTTCGGTGTACCTGGTCAACGGCATCAAGCTGCAGGGCACGATCGAGTCGTTCGACCAGTTCGTTGTCCTGCTTCGCAATACGGTGAGCCAGATGGTCTACAAGCACGCCATTTCCACGGTGGTGCCGGCACGCAACGTGAAGGTGGGCCCGGGTGGCGGCTATGTGCAGTCCAGTGAAGGTGGTCAGGCAGGTGATGAAGCAGACGAGTAAGACCGGAGCGGTGAATGTTTGACCGCTCGAAAAAGGGCGAACACGCCCTGTTGATCCAGCCGCATTTCGGCAAGCTGGAAGACGATGTGCTGGAAGAGTTCGGTGATCTGGCCCGCTCGGCCGGGGCCAGCATCGCCGCCACGATCACCGCACGCCTGGACCGTCCCAACCCGTCGACCCTGATCGGCAGCGGCAAGCTGGACGAGATCAAGGCGGCGGCCGATGCCAGCGGGGCCGACCTGATCCTGGTCAACCATGCGTTGAGCCCGGGCCAGGAGCGCAACCTGGAGCGGTTCCTGGAACGCCGGGTGATCGACCGTACCGGCCTGATCCTGGACATCTTCGCCCAGCGTGCGCACAGCCACGAAGGCAAGCTGCAGGTCGAACTGGCGCAGCTGCGCCACCTGGCCACGCGGCTGGTGCGAGGCTGGACCCACCTGGAGCGCCAGCGCGGCGGCTCGATCGGCCTGCGTGGGCCCGGTGAAACCCAGCTGGAAACCGACCGCCGCCTGCTGCAGAAGCGCGTCGAGCAGCTGCAGAAGCGGCTTGAGAAGGTCGAGGTGCAGCGCACCCAGATGCGCCGTGCCCGCGTGCGCAGCGAACTGCCGCGTGTGGCCCTGGTGGGCTATACCAATGCCGGCAAGTCGACGCTGTTCAATGCCATGACCGGCGCCGAGGCCTACGCCGCCGATCAGTTGTTCGCCACGCTGGACCCGACCGTGCGTCGTATCGCGGTGCCGGGTGGCAACGTGGTGCTGGCCGATACCGTCGGCTTCGTCCGCGACCTGCCGCACGATCTGGTCGCCGCGTTCCGCTCGACCCTGTCCGAGGCGCGCGAGGCCGATTTCCTGCTGCACGTGGTCGATGCCGCCGACCCTCATCGCGAGGAACGCATCGCGCAGGTGGACGAGGTGCTGACTGCGGTTGGCGCCGGCGATCTGCCGCAGCTGCTGGTGTTCAACAAGATCGATCGTATTGACGGCGCCGACGTCCGCCACGACGGTCAGGACGGCGTGCCCGACGAATCGCGGCGTGAACGCGTGTGGATTTCCGCACGCGACGGGCAGGGCCTGGAGCTGTTGCAGGCGGTGCTGGGCAAGCGCCTGGGCCTGCAGCACGTCACCGGCGAGCTGCGCCTGCCACCGGATGCCGGCCGCCTGCGCGCGCGCCTGCACCAGCTGGAGGTGATTCGCAGCGAGCAGGCCGACGAGGAAGGCTGGCTGCTGCAGGTCGACCTGCCGATCGCCGAGGCCGAGAAGCTGGCCGCCAGCGCCGACGGTGCACCGATCCGGGCGCTGCTGCCGGAAAGACTGCCGGAGTGGTGAGGTAGCGGCCCGGCCCGGTAGTGCCGGCCGCTGGCCGGCAACGCAACCGTTCCGGGGCGCGCGACATCAACCTGTCATCTGCGGTACAACGTGCAGGTTCTTCACCCCACCGTCATGCCGATGTCCATCCCCACCGACGCCGTTCTCAACGCCCAGTCCGCCGCGCTTGGGCAGCGCCTGCAGCAGGCCTCGCTGCAGATGGTGACCGCCGAAAGCTGTAGTGGCGGCTGGATTGCCAAATGCATGACCGATGTCGCCGGCTCCTCGGCGTTCTTCGACTGCGGCATGGTGGTCTACAGCTACGAGGCCAAGCAGCGCCTGCTGGGCGTGCGCGCGCAGACTCTGGAGCAGTTCGGTGCGGTCAGCCGCGAAACCGTGCTGGAAATGGTGTCCGGCGCCCTGGTCAACTCCGGTGCCGGCATCGCGGTGGCGGTCACCGGCATCGCCGGCCCGGGCGGTGGCAGCCCGGACAAGCCGGTGGGCAGCGTCTGGATCGGCTGGAAGCGCCGTGGCGGTTACGCCCGCGCCGAGCTGTTCCAGTTCGATGGCGACCGCGAAGCCATCCGCCGGCAAACCGTGGCGGCGGCGTTGCGCGGCATCGACGCCCAGCTGTGACATGCTGCTCCGGTAATCGTCCGGAGCACGCATGATGTGGGAAACGCTGGGCACGGTCCGTGACCTGGGCCGACTGCAGGAAATTGCCGTCGTCCTGATCCGCTACGGCTTCGGCGACGTGGTGCGGCGCATAGGCCTGGCCACCACGCTGGAGCGGGCAGGGCGCCTGCTGCACTGGAACGAGGACCGCCAGGAACTGCTGCGGATGACCGCGCCGGTGCGCGTGCGCAGCGCGATGCAGGATCTGGGCCCCACCTTCGTCAAGCTTGGCCAGGTGCTGGCCACGCGCGTGGACCTGCTGCCGCCGGAGTGGATCGCCGAGTTGTCCGAGCTGCAGAACGCGGTGCCCGCGCTGCCGTATGCCGAGATCCGCGAGCAGCTCGAGTCCGACCTTGGCGCCTCACCGGCCGAGGTCTTTGCCTTCCTCGATGAAACCCCGATGGCAGCCGCCTCGCTGGCACAGGCCCATCGCGCGCGCCTGCACGATGGCCGTGAAGTGGTACTGAAGGTGCGCCGCCCGGGCATCCGTGACGTGGTCGAAGCCGACCTGCGCCTGCTGGCACGGCTGGCCGAGATCGTCGAAGCCCGCCTGCCGGACCTGCGTCGCTACCGTCCGGCCGAGGTCGTGCAGCAGTTCACCGTGTCGCTGCGCCGCGAGCTGGATTTCGCTGCCGAATGCCGCAACGCCGAGCGCATCGCGCGCAATTTCAACGGCCGTGACGACATCCTGATTCCGGGCGTGCACTGGCAGTGGACCTGCGAGAGCCTGAACGTGCAGGACTTCGTCGACGGTATTCCCGGTCGTGATCTGGCTGGCGTCGATGCGGCGGGGCTGGACCGCCGTGAACTGGCCCGGCGCGGCGCCGACATCGTGTTGAAGATGGTGCTCGAGGACGGCAGCTTCCACGCCGATCCGCACCCGGGCAACATCATCTACCTGCGCGACGGCCGCATCGGCGTGATCGATTTCGGCATGGTCGGCGCGTTGTCCGAGGTGCGCCGTTTCCAGGTGGCGCAGTTGCTGCACGGCCTGGTCGAACAGGACCCGCAGGGTGTGGCCGACGTGCTGCTGGACTGGGCCGGTGGCGTGGAAGTGGACGAGAACCGACTGCAGCACGACATCAGCCAGTTCGTCGACCAGTATCGCGGCGTGCCGCTGAAGGACCTGCGCATCGGTCTGATGCTGGGTGACATCACCCAGCTGCTGCGCAGCTACAGCCTGACCCTGCCGGCCGATCTGGCCTTGATGATCAAGGCCTTCCTGACCCTGGAAGGCATGGGCCGGCAGCTTGATCCGGATTTCGACATGGCCAGCGCTGCGCGCCCGTTCCTTGAACGCGTGGTGTTGCAACGCTACGCCCCCAGGGCGCTGCTCAAGCGCGGCCGACGCAGCCTGCTGGGCCTGGTCGACTTCGCCGGCGAGCTGCCGCGCGACCTGCGCAAGCTGGTGCAGGCAGCGCGCCGTGGGCGACTGCAGCTGAAGGTGGAAACCAGCGCGCTGCAGGGATTTGGCGAGCAGGTCAACCGCGCCGCGAACCGGCTGGTGATGGGCATCGTCACGGCCGCACTGATCATCGGCTCGTCGATCGTGATGCACAGCGTCGGCGGTGTCTCCAGCCGCTGGCTGCTGGCGCTGGGCGTGTGCGGCTTCATCGGCGCCGGCTTCTGCGGCGTGTGGATCCTGTTTTCGATATGGAGAAGCGGCAAGCACACGTAGTGTGCTTGCCGCAGCGGTTCCCGAAGGGAACCGCGGAATCGCGCAGCGATTCCTGTAGAGCCGACTGTCAGTCGGCTGCCTTTGCTTTTGCTTTTGCCTTTGCTCTTGCCTTCGCCGGCTGGCCGACCGGCCGGCTGGCCGGGGCACGCCGGCCGAGCATGCCCCGGCCCCACAGGTCCGCACCCCTTGTCGCCCCCGGCACTTGCAGTCCCGGATATTAGTAGTAATACTACTAACCATGGACCTGACCGACACCCAGCAGGCGATCCTGCAGTTGATCGCCGAGCGTATCGAGAGCGAAGGCGCACCGCCGTCGCAGACTGAAATCGCACGTGCGTTCGGCTTCAAGGGCGTACGCGCGGCCCAGTACCACCTGGAAGCCCTTGAGCAGGCCGGTGCGATCCGTCGTATTCCGGGCCAGGCCCGCGGCATCCGCCTGGTGCAGGCGCCGCCGGTGGAGAAGCTGGCCGAGCCGGGGCTGCCCGACAGCGTGCTGCGGCTTCCGGTGCTGGGCCGGGTTGCGGCAGGTCTGCCGATCGGCGCAGACATCGGCTCCGATGACTTCGTGGTGCTGGACCGGGTGTTCTTCTCGCCGGCCCCGGACTACCTGCTGAAGGTGCAGGGCGACTCGATGATCGACGAGGGCATCTTCGACGGTGACCTGATCGGCGTGCACCGCACCCGCGACGCCCATTCCGGGCAGATCGTGGTGGCCCGCATCGATGACGAGATCACGGTCAAGCTGCTGAAGATCGCCAAGGATCGGATCCGCCTGCTGCCGCGCAATCCCGACTACAAGCCGATCGAGGTGCTGCCGGCTCAGGATTTCGCGATCGAAGGCCTCTATTGCGGCCTGCTGCGGCCCAACCGTTGACTTCTCTCACAGTGCATTACCCGCGGTCTTTTGTGGCGATTCTCTGGTTCCACTGAGGTTGGTACGGATGTCCGATAATTCTTTTCAGAGCGCCGGGCAGAATCTCAGCCTGTGCGATACGTCCGACTTAAAGTGAGCCCATGGCAAAGAAGACCCCCAAAGACATCACCTCCAACGATTCCACCTCTGCAAGGACCCCTCCGATGGACGAGAACAAGAAGCGCGCCCTCGCTGCAGCTCTGGGCCAGATCGAGAAACAGTTCGGCAAGGGCTCGGTGATGCGCATGGGCGACCGCGTGGTCGAGCCCGTGGAAGCCATCCCGACCGGCTCGCTGATGCTTGACATCGCACTGGGCATTGGCGGCCTGCCGAAGGGCCGTGTCGTTGAGATCTACGGGCCGGAATCCTCGGGCAAGACCACGCTGACCCTGCAGGCCATCGCCGAATGCCAGAAGATGGGCGGCACTGCAGCCTTCATCGACGCCGAGCACGCGCTGGATCCGATCTACGCCGGCAAGCTGGGCGTGAACGTGGACGATCTGCTGCTGTCGCAGCCGGATACCGGTGAGCAGGCGCTGGAAATCGCCGACATGCTGGTCCGTTCGGGCTCGGTGGACATCCTGGTGATCGACTCGGTCGCCGCGCTGACCCCGAAGGCCGAAATCGAAGGCGAGATGGGCGACCAGCTGCCGGGCCTGCAGGCCCGTCTGATGAGCCAGGCGCTGCGCAAGCTGACCGGCAACATCAAGCGCTCCAACACCCTGGTGATCTTCATCAACCAGCTGCGCATGAAGATCGGCGTGATGATGCCGGGTCAGAGCCCGGAAACCACCACCGGCGGCAACGCGCTGAAGTTCTACGCCTCGGTCCGCCTGGACATCCGCCGCATCGGTGCGATCAAGAAGGGCGACGAGATCATCGGCAACCAGACCAAGATCAAGGTCGTCAAGAACAAGCTGGCGCCGCCGTTCAAGCAGGTCATCACCGAGATCCTGTACGGCGAGGGCATCAGCCGCGAAGGCGAACTGATCGACATGGGCGTGGAGGCCAAGCTGGTCGAGAAGGCCGGCGCCTGGTACAGCTACGGTGAAGAGCGTATTGGCCAGGGCAAGGACAACGCCCGCGGCTACCTGCGCGACAACCCGACCGTCGCCGCCAAGCTCGAAGCCGAGCTGCGCGAGAAGTTCCAGCCGGCCGAAGCGGCCCGCGAGGAAGGCGACGACGACGGCGACGACGAGTAAGGCTTGCTGTGGGGCAGGGCGGCGCCGTCAGTGACGTTGCCCTGTCCCGCAGGTTCGAATCGCCCAGGGATGGGCAGGGCGCCACGGACGGCGCCACCCTTGGAGTACCGATGTCCGACGCCGAAGACATTCCGACTGGCCGCAAGCGCCGGCCACGCGAGCAGACTCCCGTACAACGGGCACTGGGCCTGCTGGTTCGCCGTGAGCACTCGCGCAAGGAACTCACGCGCAAGTTGACCGCGCGCGGTATCGAAGACGAAGCCGCGCAGGCTGCTGTCGCCAAGCTGACCGAGGCCGGCTGGCAGGATGACACCCGTTTTGCCGAGAACCTGGTGCGGATGCGTGCCAACACCGGCTATGGCCCGATCCATGTCCGCGCCGAACTGGGTACCCACGGTCTGGACAGCGCGGCAATCGCCGCCGCGATGGACAGCTACGAGGGCGACTGGCAGGAAAACGCCCGTGATCTGGTCCGCCGCCGCTTCGGTGAGGCCGGTCCGCAGGACCTGACGCAGCGGCGCAAGGCCGCCGATCTGCTGGCCCGGCGGGGTTTCGACGGCGAGAGCATCCGCCGGGCGACCCGCTACGACCCGGATGACTGAGACTGGCGGCGCCGGGCCTGATACCCTTTAGGTTTTCGGCGGTCCGTCGCGACCCTGGCCAACGCGGCCGGTGGTCCGGGTCCGCCGGCCCGCAGACTGCCAGCCCCCAATGAACGCATCCGCCAAATTCACCACTTCCCAGATCCGCAGCGATTTCCTTGAATTCTTCAAGGGCAAAGGCCACACCATCGTGCCGTCGGCGCCGCTGGTGCCGGGCAATGATCCGACCCTGCTGTTCACCAACTCCGGCATGGTGCAGTTCAAGGACGTGTTCCTTGGCGCGGAGAAGCGCAGCTACGTGCGTGCGGCCGACGTCCAGCGCTGCCTGCGCGCGGGCGGCAAGCACAACGATCTTGACCAGGTCGGTTACACCGCACGCCACCACACCTTCTTCGAAATGCTGGGCAACTGGTCGTTCGGTGACTACTTCAAGAAGGATGCGATCGCCTGGGCCTGGGAGCTGCTGACCCAGGTCTGGAAGCTGCCGGCCGAGCGCCTGCTGGTCACCGTCTACCAGACCGATGACGAAGCCTATGCGCTGTGGCGCGACATGGTCGGCATTCCGGAATCGCGCATCGTGCGCATCGGCGACAACAAGGGCGCGCCGTTCGCTTCGGACAACTTCTGGCAGATGGCCGACACCGGCCCGTGCGGCCCGTGCACCGAGATCTTCTACGACCACGGCGACCACATCGCCGGTGGCCCGCCGGGTTCCCCGGATGAAGACGGTGACCGCTTCATCGAGATCTGGAACCTGGTGTTCATGCAGTTCGACCGCCAGCCTGACGGCACCCTGGTGCCGCTGCCGGCGCCGTGCGTGGATACCGGCATGGGCCTGGAGCGCCTGGCGGCGATCCTGCAGCACGTGCATACCAACTACGAGATCGACCTGTTCCAGGCGCTGATCCGCAAGGCCTCCGAGCTGACCGGCACCGCCGACCTGGAGAACAAGTCGCTGCGGGTGATCGCCGATCACATCCGCGCCTGTTCGTTCCTGATCGTCGACGGCGTGCTGCCGTCCAACGAAGGCCGTGGCTACGTGCTGCGCCGTATCATCCGCCGCGCCCTGCGCCACGGCTGGATGCTGGGCGTGCGCCAGCCGTTCTTCAGCAAGCTGGTGCCGACCCTGGTCGAGCAGATGGGCGAGGCCTACCCGGAACTGCCGGCGGCGGTGGACACCGTCACCCGTGCGCTGCAGGCCGAGGAAGAGCGTTTCGCCGAGACCCTCGATGCCGGCATGAAGATCTTCGAGGATGTCGCCGGCAAGGCCAGCAATGGCGTGATCCCGGGCGTCGACGCCTTCCGCCTGTACGACACCTATGGCTTCCCGCTCGACCTGACCCAGGACATCGCCCGCGAGCGTGACCTGACCGTCGACATCGCCGGCTTCGATGCGGCGATGGAGCAGCAGCGCGAGACCGCGCGTGCGGCCGGCAAGTTCGGCGGCGGCGTGACCCTGCCGGCCGAGCTGGTGGCCACCCTCAGCCCGACCGTGTTCCTCGGCTATGACCGTCTGCAGGCCGATGGCCTGACCGTGCTGGCCCTGCTCAAGGACGGTCGTCCGGTGCAGTCGGCCGATGCCGGTGACGCGGTGATCGTGATTACCGACAAGACTCCGTTCTACGCCGAGTCGGGCGGCCAGGTCGGCGATACCGGCGTGCTGACCGGCAACGGCGTCCGCCTGGCGGTGGACGATACCCAGAAGTTCGCTGGTCAGTTCCATGGCCATGTCGGCACCCTGTCCGAAGGTGGCCTGAAGGTCGGCGACGTGCTGGCTGGCCAGGTCGATGGCGAGCGCCGTGGCGCCACCATCCTCAACCACTCGGCCACCCACCTGCTGCACGCGGCCCTGCGCGAAGTGCTGGGCACCCATGTGCAGCAGAAGGGCTCGCTGGTGGCGCCGGACCGCCTGCGCTTCGACTTCTCGCACTTCCAGCCGATCAGCGCCGAAGAACTGGCGGTGATCGAGCGCAAGGTCAACCAGCAGGTGCGTGCCAACAACGCTGCCGAAGTGCACACCATGGCCATGCAGGAGGCCCTGGACTTCGGTGCCATGGCCCTGTTCGGTGAAAAGTACGGCGAGCACGTGCGCGTGCTGAAGATGGGCGACTACTCCACCGAGCTGTGCGGTGGCACCCACGTCAACCGTACCGGCGACATCGGCCTGTTCAAGATCACCTCCGAGGGCGGTGTGTCCGCCGGCGTGCGCCGCATCGAGGCGGTCACCGGCCAGGGCGCCCTGGACTACGTGGACGCTGAAGAGGCCCGACTGGCCGAGGCCGCTGACCTGCTCGGCGGCAGCGCCGCCGACGTGGTCGAGAAGATCCGTGCCCTCGGCCAGCGCCAGAAGCAGCTGGAACGCGAACTGGAAGCCGTGAAGGCCAAGGTTGCCGCCGGCGCCACGGCCGACCTGTCCGGCCAGGCCGTCGAGGTTGCCGGTGTGAAGGTGCTGGCGGCCCGCCTGGAAGGCTTCGACGCCAAGGCCCTGCGCGACGCCGTGGACCGCCTCAAGCAGCAGCTGGGCAACGCGGTGATCGTGCTGGCCGGCGCGCAGGACGGCAAGGCCGCCCTGGTCGCCGGTGTGAACGGCAGCGCAATGGGCAAGGTCAAGGCCGGGGAACTGTTGTCCCATATCGCCGGTCAGATCGGGGGCAAGGGCGGCGGACGCCCGGACCTCGCCCAGGGTGGTGGCGAGGACGGGCCCGCCCTTGCCACTGCGCTGGCTGCAGTCGTCGAATGGGTCAGCCCCCGCCTGTGATGAACCCTGCCGTCCCCCTCCTTGTAGGAGCGGGACGGCTGACGGTACCATTGCGAATCTTTTCCCTTTGTCGTGGTAGCGCTTCTTGACGGAGCGTCAAGCCGGTGGGGGATACCCTTCCACACGGTTCCATGGAGACTTACAAAAATGTTGATCCTGACTCGCCGCGTCGGCGAAACCCTGATGATCGGTGACTCGGTGAGCGTCACCGTGCTTGGCGTCAAGGGTAACCAGGTGCGTATCGGCATCACCGCGCCGAAGGACGTCGCTGTGCATCGCGAAGAGATCTACCAGCGCATCCAGCGCGGTGACGAAGCCGGTGGCACCGGTAGCGAAAATTCTGCCGAATAACGCTTTACCTTCGCACTCGATTAACGTTATGATTCACGCCCCGCTGAGGTGCAACGCACCAGACGCGGAGAACACCCCGGAGTGATGCCCGAGTGGCCGAAGGGGCTCCCCTGCTAAGGGAGTATAGGGTCAAAAGCTCTATCGAGGGTTCGAATCCCTCTCACTCCGCCAGATACAAGAAGCGCCTGCAGATCGTCGATCTGCAGGCGTTTTTCTTGCGCGGATGCAGGAACCCGGCGTGCCATCCAACGGTCATTGATCACTGGATGGCGGCCGGATCAGGCTCTCCTCAGAGCTTCACCGTCACACCCACCTGGAAGCCGCGCCCCGGCAGCGGCGCGATGTACTTCAACGGCGAGTTGTGCGGGCGCGCTTCCTCGTTGAGCAGGTTGCTGCCGTTGACGAACACTTCCATGCCGGCGATGTAGGCGTTGCGTACCGGCAGTTCGCGGCTGACCTGCAGATCGACCAGGTTGAACGCATCCAGCGGAATCTCCTCGCTGACGTTGCGGCCGAGGTACTTCTGGGTGTCGTAGTAGGTGCTGGACAGCTGCGCCTTCCAGCCCTGCCGCTGCCATTGCAGGTTGGCGCCGTAACGGTTGGTCGGCATGTTTGGCAGGTACTGGCCATCATTGTGGGCGCGCAGCGAGTCGGGATGATCGGCCTTGTTCTTCACCAGGTCGGCGAAGGCGGACACGTTCAACGTGCCATAGCGTCCGAGGTCCAGCGCCTGCGAGGCATCGATCTCGAAGCCCTTCACCGTGGTGTCGGTCTGCTTCCAGTACTTCAGCGGCAGGCGGTTGGCCATCTGCGCGCCGGAATGGCCGAGGTAGAGGTAGTTCTCGTAGCGCATCCGGTAGGCGGTCGCCGACAGTTCGAATCCACCCAGGTGGAACAGGCCGGTCAGCTCCAGATTCTTCGCACGCTCCGGTTCGAGATTCTGGTTGCCTTCTTCCTGGGTCATCACCGAGTAGTGCGCGTTGCTGGCATACAGCTCGTTGATCTCAGGGGCGCGTTGCGATGATGAGTAGCGCAGCTTGGCCGCGAACAGGGGACCCAGCTCGACATACGAACCGAGGCTGTAGCTGTTGAGCCGGTAGGAACGGTCCTGCAGTTTCGTGTTGGCGGCATTGCGCGAGGTCTTGAAGCGGCTGGGCTGCAGTGCGTGGTCGACGCGCTCATGGCGCGCGCCGGCATCGAAGGTGGCCCAGCCGAGATCCAGCGTTTCCTTCAGGAATACCGCATTGCTGCGGCTGTCGACGTCGGGCAGGTAGCGCAGCGCGCCACTGCCGGTGACGTCGCGTGCCTGACGGCCCACACCCAGCAGGCCACTGAGCGGCCCGATCCGCTGATGGCTGAGCAGCAGTTCGGCCTGGGTACTCTGGAAGTCGTAGTCGTTGGCCCTGGAAGCACCGAGCCGTTCGCCCGAGGTGTTGTCCAGTCTTGAAACGCGCAGTTCGGCGCGTTCGAAGCCCGGCAGTGGATCGCGCAGCAGCGCCTCCAGTGCGTAGCGCTGCTGCTTGATCACCACGCCCACCGGCAGGCCGTCGGCGTAGTTGGAACCAAACGAGAGATTCTGCATCGAGAAGCCGGGCACGCCGTACTCGCTGTCCTTGGCATCGATGCTGACACCGACGTAGCCACGGTCGAAGAACAGGGTCGATCCGAGCGCCACCTGCGAGTTGCGCGCGTAGCTGTTGCCCAGCCGGTGGTGATAGTTGGGCGTCACGTCATTGTTGATCTGCTTCTGCACGTAGGACGGCGTGCCGGCGACGTAGGCAGGATTGACCGGATTGATATAGGTGCGGCGCTGCCACACCGAGGTCGGGCTGTTGGTGTAGAACGAGAAATCGCCGTCGGCCCAGTCCGGGTTCTCGGTCATGAACTGGTCGATATACGGCTGCGAGGCCTTGTTGTAGATCTGCTGCACACGCGCCTCCTTCTGGCAGCTGTCAGCCAGGGCGGAGTTGACGCCACCGGTGGCCGGGAACAGGCGGGTGTTGCAGACGCCGGCCTTGCTGTCACCGGGGATGTCGTAGTGCGAGATGCGCTGGCGCGAGACCTGCAGGTTGGTGGAGAAATTGCGCTGGTTGTTGAAGTTCATGCGGAAGCCCTGCGCATCGGCCGCGTTGAAGCCTTTGCGCAGGACCAGCTCCATCGACTGGTCCTTGTCTTCCATCGTGCGCGAGATCAGGCCGGAGTCGATCTCGACGCTGCCGCCGATCGCGTTGCCGCCATGGCGCACCGTATCGGAGGACTTGTTGACGGTGACACTGCGCACGAACAGCGGATCGAAGGGAATGTTGATGTCACCACTGATCGCATTCATGCCCAGGATGGACTGGCCGTCCTGCAGGATCTGCACGCGGTTGCCGCTGAGGCTGCGGATGACCGGCGCACCTGCATTGGGCCCGAAGGCGCTGCTCTGCACCCCGGAGACATGTTCGAGCAGGTTGCCCAGGGTACGGTTCTGCGCCTGTGGGTTGTCGACGGTGACCCGGTTGTCGATGCGCGAAGGCTGGGTGGCCTCGACGCGCAGGGTAGGGAGGGTAGGTTCGTCCGCCGCATGGGCGCTGTGGACGGCGAACAGGATGGCTGCAGCAAGCAGGTGGCGACGCATGACACGCTCCGTGAAAATGGCGTGAAATGTTATAACGTAACTATTTGCAGCGACAAGTGACAAAGCGGCCGCTGCAGGCGCCCGGGCCGGGTGCCCCCGTTCATCTGGACGGCTTGCCTGGCGCCCCGGCAGCGCGCACGATCCGGGTCACTGCGCAGCGCCACGCACGCGCAGGCCCTTCTTCACTCGAACGGAGCATCGTATGAAGCTGTTGTCTGTGCTGTTGCTGTCCGCGCTTTCGCTGCCTGCCGCGTCGCTGCAGGCGGTGGAGGCTGCGCCTTCGCCGCTGTTGGGCCGCTGGTCGCTGGATGTCTCCACCTCGGCGCTGCCCGTCGCGCAGCGCCCGAAGCAGGTGCTGCTGGAGTTCCGGGACGCCGGCGCCGGCCGCTGGAGTTCGCACGTGGATATCGTGCTGCACGACGGCAAGACGATGAAGTCCGATGGCACGCTGGCGCTGGATGGCACGCCGGGGGCCTTGTCCGGCACCTATGGCGCAGACAAGGCGAACCTGAAACTGCCGGCACCGAACACGCTGGTGATGCAGCTGGTGGACCATGGCACGCCGGCCTCCACACGCATCTATACGGTGGCGGCCGACCAGGCGACGATGACCGAGACCAAGGCATTCTACGGCCACGACGGCACGCCGATCCTGCAGACCAATCTGTTCAAGCGCATGCCGTAGGGCCGTAGCTACCTCGCCTGTGCAGCGTCGATGCGCAGGCGTGATGCGCCGAGTCAGGGCGCCGCAGGATCGGGCTTGCCGACATCGATGCCGTAGCGGTCGATCGCTTCCTGCATGCGCGCGCCTTCGATGCGGCCTTCGTCGGCCAACGCCTTCAGCGCGGCCAGCACGATGAAATGCCGGTCCACTTCGAAGAAGGTACGCAGCGATTCACGCGTATCGGAGCGACCGAAGCCATCGGTGCCGAGCGCGATGAAGCGGCGATCGTTGATGAAGGGACGGATCTGGTCGCCGACGAGCTTCATGTAGTCGGTGGCCACCACCACGGGGCCGTCATGGTCCTGCAGGCAGCGCTGCACGTAGGGCACGCGTGGGACTTCGGCCGGATGCAGCAGGTTCCAGCGCTCGGTGGCCAGGCCATCGCGGCGCAGTTCGGTCAGGCTGGTCGCGCTCCACACCTCGCTGGCAACGCCGAAATCCTGCCGTAGCAGCTCGGCCGCCGCTTCCACTTCGCGCAGGATCGCACCGCTGCCCATCAGCTGCACGCGTGGCTGCGAGGCGGTCCCGGCCGCGGCGGCGTGCAGCAGGTACAGGCCCTTGAGGATGCCGGTCTCGGCGCCCTCGGGCAATGCCGGTTGCGGGTAATTCTCGTTGAGCACGGTGATGTAGTAGTAGATGTCTTCCTGCTCGACATACATCCGGCGCAGGCCGTCGTGGATGATCACTGCCAGCTCGTAGTTGTAGGTCGGGTCGTAGGACACACAGCTCGGAATCACCGACGACAGCACGTGGCTGTGGCCATCGTCGTGCTGCAGGCCTTCGCCCATCAGCGTGGTGCGGCCGGAGGTGGCACCGAGCAGGAAACCGCGGGTGCGCGCATCGGCGGCGGCCCAGGCCAGGTCGCCGACCCGCTGCAGGCCGAACATCGAGTAGAAGATGTAGAACGGAATCGTGGCCAGGCCGTGGTTGCTGTACGCGGTGCCGGCAGCGATCCACGAACAGATCGCGCCGGATTCGTTGATGCCTTCCTGCAGGATCTGGCCGTCCTTGGCTTCCCTGTAGTAGCTCAACTGGCCCGCATCCTGCGGGGTGTACAGCTGGCCCAGGTAGGAATGGATACCGATCTGGCGGAACAGGCCTTCCATGCCGAAGGTGCGTGATTCATCGGGCACGATCGGAATCACCAGCCTGCCCAGTGCCGGTTCCTTCAACAGGCGGGTGAGGATGCGCACGAAGCCCATGGTGGTGGACTGGCCGCGATCGCCGCTGCCCTGCAGTTGGCTGTTGAAGATCGACAACGGCGGCAGCGGCAACGGGTCGACCTTGGCCAGGCGGGCCGGCAGCTGGCCACCCTGGAGGCGGCGGCGCTCGGCGAAGTAGATCGCTTCGGCACTGCCGGGTTCGGGGCGCAGGTAGGGCATTTCTTCCAGCTGGTCATCGCTGACCGGCAGGTCGAAGCGATCGCGGAACGCGCGTACCGCATCGGCGCTCATCTTTTTCAGCTGGTGGTTGATGTTCTGGCCTTCGCCGGCTTCGCCCATGCCGAAGCCCTTGACCGTCTTGGCCAGGATCACGCTTGGCCGGCCGCAGGTGTTCACCGCCTGTTGGTAGGCGGCAAATACCTTCTGCGGATCATGGCCGCCGCGGGTGAGCGCCCAGATCTGGTCGTCGCTCATGTGCGCGACCAGTTCCAGCAGTTGCGGGTAGCGGCCGAAGAAATGCTCGCGCACGTAGGCACCGCTCTGCGACTTGAACGTCTGGTAGTCGCCGTCCACGCATTCCATCATGCGCTTGCGCAGCAGGCCGCTGTGATCGCGTGCCAGAAGTTCGTCCCAGCCACTGCCCCAGATCACCTTGATCACGTTCCAGCCAGCGGCGCGGAAGGTGCCCTCCAGTTCCTGGATCACCTTGGCGTTGCCCCGTACCGGACCGTCCAGGCGCTGCAGATTGCAGTTGACCACGAACACCAGATTGTCCAGCCGCTCGCGGCCGGCCAGCGAGATCGCCGCCAGTGATTCGGGCTGGTCCATTTCGCCATCGCCAAGGAAGGCCCAGACCTTGCGGCCCTGGTGTTCCTTCAGGCCGCGGTATTCCAGGTAGCGCATGTAGCGCGCCTGGTAAGCGGCGGTCAGCGGGCCAAGGCCCATCGACACGGTGGGGAACTGCCAGAACCCCGGCATCAGGCGCGGGTGTGGGTAGGAGGATAGGCCCTCGCGACCGGCTTCGCGGCGGAAGTTGTCCATGCGCGCTGGATCGATGCGGCCTTCAACGTAGGCGCGGCCATAGATGCCGGGCGCGGAATGGCCCTGGATGTAGATCATGTCGCCGTCGAAGGTGTCGGTACGACCACGGAAGAAATGGTCGAAGCCCACGTCGTACAGCACCGCCGCCGACTGGTAGGTGGCGATGTGGCCGCCGACGTTGGAATGCTTGCCGGCACGCAGCACCATCACCATCGCGTTCCAGCGGATCATCGCGTTCAGGCGGCGCTCGATGGCCAGATCACCGGGGTAGGCCGGCTGCCGTTCGGGCGGAATGGTGTTGACGTAGGCGGTCCAGGCACGGGTATGCAGGTCGCCGTGCTGTTGTGCGTCGAGCTCGCTCAGCTGATCGATCAGGTAGTGCGCACGCGGCCGGCCACCGGACTGCAGCACCGCCTCCAGCGATTCACGCCACTCGCGCGTTTCCAGCGGATCGGTATCGAAGGGAGTGTGGGTTTGGTTCATGACGGTCTCCAGAGGGCGCCGGTGGGACCGCTGCCTGGGTGACCACCGAGGAGACAAGCGTAGGTGCGCGCCTGGATTGCAGGTAGACGGGCGCGGCTTGGGTCTGCGCCAATCCAGGGTTGCTGCGCTTCTGTAGAGTCGAGCGTTGCTCGACTGCTTTTCGATCATTGACCGGAACAAGCAGTCGAGCAACGCTCGACTCTACAAGGGCGCGATTGCCTAATCGTGCTCGAAGCGTAGCGGCTCGCTGCCCATCGCCGGGTCGCTGGTGCCGGGGCGTCCGTCCTCGGCGCGCCCGGCCAGGCGCAGCTGGCTCTCGCCCGCGCCGATGTTCAGGTCATACCACCCCGCCGTGGGCGCTGCATCCCATGCCAGCGTGGTTTCCGCACGGGCCGGCAATGTCAGCGTCTGCTCGGGCATATGCCCGGTGTAGGCGCCGGCCTGTACGCGCAGCGGCTGCGCAGCGTCCCCAGGTTGTGCAGGTGCAGGCGCAACTGGCCATCGGCGCGGTCGAGCACCGCCTGTACGGTCGGGCCCTTGGCCGCACCTTGGAAATGCCGGTGGAATCCGTTCGGGCCCAGCAGCCACAGATCGTAGCGACCCTGCGCATCAAGCGGCCAGCGCTCCCGCAGTGGGGTGCCCGGCACAAGTGTGTAGCGGCGGGGTATCGCATCGGGGCGCAGCCGGTCGTAGACATGCAGCACCGCCGCTGCGCCTTCGCAGGACAAGGACAGATCCAGGCCTGAGGCGTCGAGCGACGCAATCGATGCCTGCGGCCGGTAGGGCAGCGCCCGCGCCGGTCGCACGCCGCTTTCCTGCTTCGCCGGTTCCAGTCCTTCCGGCAACGTTGGCACGGTGCGCCCGGGCAGGGCGGCGGCACGGGCAGCCACCGCGCTCACATCGGGCAAGCCGCGTACGAACGGGCGGGTATCGCGTTGAGCGAAGTCGAAGGCGCCGGTCAGATCACCACAGACTGCGCGGCGCCACGGCGAAATGTCCGGGGCAGCCACACCGAAGCGGCGTTCGATCAGTCGTATCACCGAGGTGTGGTCGTACACCTGGGAATCGACCCAGCCACCCCGGCTCCACGGCGAGATCACATACAGCGGCACGCGCGGGCCCAGTCCGTAGGGGCGTCCGCGCAGCTCGGCGGCATCGTATTTTTCGTCGCCCGGTGCCGGGTGGCGGTGGTACTCGCCCTCAGTGCTGACCGACGAGGCACCGGCCCAGCCACCGTCCACCGCTGAGGGCGGGGCCGGTGGCGGCATATGGTCGAAGAAGCCGTCGTTCTCGTCGAACATCAGCAGCAGGGCAGTGCGGCTCCACACCTCCGGATCGGCGGTCAGTGCATCCAGCACACGCGCGGTATAGGCCGCGCCCTGGGCCGGGCTGGACGGGCCAGGATGCTCGCTGCCGGCGGCATCGGCGATGATGAAACTGACCTGCGGCAGGCGCCCGTCGAGCACGTCCTGGCGCAGTTGCGTCAGCCCGCGGGTGCTGACCCGCGCGCGCGCAGCTGCGGGTCATGCCCGGGTGCAGCGCTGTAGGCTCGACGGAACGCCTCGAAGCCGGCCAGCGGGTTGTCGGTGAAGTTGTCGGCCATGTCCTGGTAGATCTGCCAGGACACACCGGCCTTCTGCAGGCGCTCGACATGGCTGGTCCAGCGGTACGACGCCGGATGCCCGCCGTGTTCAGGGAAGTTGTCATGCGAGTTGGCGATCACCGGGCCACCGGCGCGGGCCTGTGCATCGTTGTGGCCGGTCCACAGGAACACCCGGTTCGGGTTGGTGCCGGCCTGCATCGCGCAGTGGTAGGCGTCGCAGATCGTGAACGCATCGGCCAGCGCGAACTGGAACGGCAGGTCACTGCGCTGGAAGTAGCCCATCGAGTGGTTCTGCTTGGCCTTCGGCCATTGCCCCATGCGGCCGTGGTCCCACGCGCGCTGTGCATCAGGCCAGGTATGCGGCGTGCCTTCCACGCGCATGTAGCCGAAGTGCGCGGCGGTATCCAGCGGGAAGGGCGCGATGGCCCGCTTGCCACTGGCGTCGGGCTGCAGCCACAGGCTGCGCATGCGCCCACCGGCTTCCAGTGCGGCGGCCGGGGCGACGAAACGGTCGCCGAAACCGCGCACCCCCGGCAGCGTGCCGAAGTAGTGGTCGAACGAACGGTTCTCCTGCATGAACACCACAATGTGCTGCAGGTCTTCCAGGCTGCGCGTCTGCGCGGCGGGGGCGATCGCTGCGGCCCGGGCGATGCTGGGCAGCAGCGGGGAAAGGCCGGCGGCAACGCCGGCCTGCAACAACCGGCGTCGGCCGATATCGGTCACGGGCTCACTCACAGGTCCACGCGGAAGGAGATGCCGACGGTGCGCGGGGCGCCGATGAAGGCGTTGTCGCGGCCGTCCACCCCTGCAAGATACCGCTTATCGGTGAGGTTGCTCACCACCAGGTTGGCACCCATGCCCTTCAGGCGCGGCGACAGGCCCTGCAGGTCGAAGCCGATGTTGGCGTTGAACACCGTGGCCGACGGCAGCTTGTTGACGTTGGCGGCATCGAGGTAGCGCGTGCCCAGGTAGCGGCCGGAGAGGCCGAAGTTCCAGTTGGCGCCCTGCCAGTCGGCCGACAGCACCAGGGTGTTCTCCGGCTGGCCGATCACCTTGGCGCCGTCGACGATGCCCAGCTGGGTATCGCGGGCGGCGTTGCCGCTGCCCAGGTACTTGGAGCGGTTGTAGGTGTAGGCGGCATTGATCCGCCAGCCGTTGTCCCAACCATAGCCGAACGCTGCTTCCAGGCCGTTGCTTTCCACGCCACCGAAGTTCTCGTAGACGCCGTCGGTTTCGCCCAGGTAATCGATGCCGCTGACGAAGCCGGCCGGCAGGTACACGATGCGGTTGTCGAACTTGATGTTGTACAGCGTGACCGAGGCGGTCAGCGGCCAGCGGCTGATGCGCATGCCCACTTCGATGTTGTCGGCGGTTTCGGGCTCTACGTTGCGGAAGCGCTGTGGGTCGGTTTCGCCAAGCACGCCGGACGGAATCGCGGCGAAGTTCTGCGAGAAGCCGGCGAACAGCTCCATGCCCTCCACGCCAGGCGCCCAGGTAAAGCCGGTCGACAGCAGCGGATCGGACTTGGAATCGGAGGTGACGTGCTCGCTGGCGCCGATCACGCGGCGGCGCGACTGGTCGACGAAGAACTGCTTCACGCCCAGTCGCGCACTGAACGGACCGAAGCGGGCCACGTCCTCGACGTAGTACATCTGCTCGTCGACCTTGTACTTGTCCTCGAACTGCACCCAGTACGGCTGGTGGTCGAAGTCGATGCTCTGGCCGACAGCGAGCAGGCGGTGCCAGTCGCGGCGCGCCGAACGGTCCAGCTTCTCCACCCACAGGCCACCACGGAGGGTGTTGTCGACCGCGCCGAAGGTCTGCCGCCACTCGACGTCGGCGGTCACGCCCATGCGGTCGTTGTCGTAGTGCGTGTGGCGATACGACTGCGCGCCCAGCACGTTGCCGGCGTAGCAGTTCGGGTCGTACTCGGCAGTGAAGCCCAGCCGCGGCGTGCAGCTGGCCAGGCGCTGCGCGGCGCTGCCATCGGGATTGACGAAGAAGATCTGGCCGCGGTTGCTGCCGCCGTACACCGTCTTGCCACCGATGTACTCCGCTTCGGGGCGGCCCGCGCCGTCGTCGCTGACCTGCGCCAGGTATGGTGGCAGCCAGTCGCCCCGGCCCTGCATGCGATGCCCATAGGCGGCCATCGAGGCCTTGAATCCATTGCCGCCATCGAACGCTGCGCGCAGGTAGCCGAAGGTATTCTCGCGCAGGGCGCGCGAACCGGAACGATAGTTCTGGTCCAGGTACGGGATGCCGGTCAGGGTGCCGACCAGGTTGTCGCGCTCAGGGTTGGTGGCAAACCCCTTTGGCGAAACGCTGGTGTATTCCGGCTCGTCGGCATCGTTGTAGGAGAGGTAGCCGGTCAGTGTCCAGCGGTCGAGTTCGGTGATGAACTTGCCGGCGATATGGTCGTTGCTGGCGTGGCCGGTGCCGTCGATCCAGTCATGCACCTTCGACGAAGACGCGCTGACCCACGCGCGGGTATGGCCGCCGAGCAGGCCGGTGTCGTAGCGCACGTAGTACTTGCGCGCATCGTTGTCACCGGCGCCCACCACGAAGCGCAGGCGGCTGTCCTGCAATGGATCGCTGGTGAGGAAGTTCAGCGTGCCGCCCAGCGCCTCGTTCGAACGCGAGGAAATATCGGCCGTCCCCTGGCTGACTTCCACCGTTTCCAGGTCCAGGGTGTCGATGTAACGGTTGGCCAGCGAGCCGCCGCCGTAGCCCGAACCGCCGTTGGGCAGGCCATCGATGGTGGTGCCGATCTGCTGCGTATCGCGGTTGGTGACGAAGCCGCGCATGCTGATCTGGGTGCCCCATACCGACGAACCGGTGGCATCGGCCTCGCTGACCACTACGCCTGGCACCTCGTTGAGCGCGTCGTTGACGCTGCTCATCACCGTCTGCCGGTTCAGCGTTTCCGCGCGCACCGAGGTCTTGGCGTAGCTGGTGGCCTGGCCGATCACCTGCACCTGGTCCAGGGTACGGGCATCAGGGCTGCGTGCCTCGGCCGCGTCGCCCTGCGGTGCTTCGGCCAGGGCGTCCAGTGCGGGGGCCATCAGCAGGGCAAGCAGCGAAATACGGGGAAAGCGCGCAATCGTTCGCATCGAAACCGGACCTGCAAGGGAGGGAAGCCCTGGAGTGTCGGCAGCGCCAATGACATCGGCATGACGTCGCCGCGCAACGACGATGGCACTGCGAGGCCGGTCACGGCCTTCGGGTATGCTCGGCACTTCAATGGACCTGAGGTGGTGGCGATGCAGAAGCGATCGAAGATCTGGCTGGGTGGTGCGGCGCTGGTGCTGCTGGCAGGGTGCAATCGCACGCCGCCCAACGAACAGGCGGCACCGGTTGCACCACCGACGGCGGGCGAGACTGTGGCACCGGCCGCCGCTCCCACCGCATCAACGGCACCTGCCGAGGGCGCGAGCCTGACCGATCGCGATGGCAAGCCGGTACCGCAGGTGCCGTTCGATAGCGCCAGCGTGCCGTTGAGCGATGCCACGCTGGGCGAGCTGCCGTTCTTCAGCCTGCCACAGGGCTACGCGCCACAGAACGCCCCACACCCACGCGCCTGGGCGCGTTTCCCGTTCCGCATGGGCGACGGCGTGCACTGGGTGGAGGGGCCGAGCTGGTCGGCACGCATCGTTGCCGACTCCCAGGGCGCTCCCGAAAAAACGTTCTCCGCACTGGAAGTGCAGCGCAACTTCGACGGCGTGATCATCGCCGCCGGTGGCCACAAGGTGTTCGAGGGCAGACTGCTGCGCGACATCTACTACGGTCCGCAGCTGGAAGGCGAGATCGGTGGTGGATTCATCGATGCGGTGAACGGTGAACAGGATGCGCCGACCACGGTCTATGTGCTGCGCCAGGCCAATCGCACTGTCTGGGTGCAGCTGGAAGTGGACAGCAACGGTGCCGGCCTGGTGGTGGTGGATGAAGTGCCATTCAAGGCCACCGCACAGTGGCTGGAGACCTTCCCGCACCTGTCCCTGCCTGCCGGTTATCGCGACCGCAACAAGGCCAAACAGCGTGACTTCGATGCCTTCCCGTTCTGGACCGGCGATCACTTCGAGCAGGTCGAGGGCCGTATCTTCGCTGCCGACTTCGACAAGGGCGAGCGTGAGTACTCGATGCACGAAGTACGTCGCAACCTCGAAGCGATGATGGAGCAGGCGAAGGGCACCAAGGTGTTCGAGGGCCGCATCCCGCGCGAGGCTGCCGAGGGCGTGCCGAAGCAGGTGCAGTCGGCCTACAGCGAATCCGCCAGCGACAGCTGGAACAACTACGACAGCGTGATCTATCGCGTGGACCTGGCCGATGGCCGCCAGGTGTGGGTGCACGCGCGGCTGGAATATCTCAGTGCCGGCTGGGTGGTGGCCGAGCGCAAGGGATTCACCCAGACGGCAGCATTGCTGCCGGCCGATGCGCTGAAGAAGAAGCTCGACAGTGATGGCCGGGTGGCGATCCAGGTCAACTTTGCAACCGACAAGGCACAGATCCTGCCAACCTCGGAACCGCAGCTGGCGCAGGTGCTGGACCTTCTGCGTGACGATCCTTCGTTGAAGCTGTCGATTGAAGGCCACACCGACAACAGCGGTGCAGCGGCACACAACCGCACTCTATCGGAGGATCGTGCGACGTCGGTGGTGGCTGCGCTCACCGCCAGGGGCATCGCCGCCGATCGCCTGCGCGCGGCGGGCTACGGCGCCGACAAACCGGTGGCCGACAACGGCAGCGAGGAAGGCAAGGCCCGCAACCGCCGGGTCGAGCTGGTCAAGCGCTGACCCGTGACGTTCCTCAGTACCGCGCGTCCCTGGGTTTCGGATCGCGCGGCCAGTCCTTGTCCTTGTTGGCGAAGTCCGGACGCGGTTGGTTGATGAAGTAGCTGGCGATGTCCACCGCGTCCTGGTCGGGCATCACCTGTTGTCCCAGCGGTGGCTCGCGGGTCACTGCCGGCGGCATGTTGTGCTTGATGAAGCCGGCGGCCTTGTACAGGCGCGCCATGCCAGCGCCGATGTTGAAGCTGTGGTCGCCCCACAGCGGTGGGAAGGCGACGTCGCCGCTGGCGTCGCGCCGGCCTTCGCCGTTGTCGCCATGGCAGGCCGCGCACTGAACCGCGTACAGCGCCTGGCCACGGATCGGATCCGGGGTCAGCGTGTTGTCGATCGGTCCTTCGCTGGGGGCGGCCACCTTCGCACCGTCTGGCACAGGGCTGCTCAACCACGCCATGTAGTCGAGCATCGCGCGCATCTGCGGCGAATCCTTCGGCAGCGGCTTGCCGTTCATCGAACGCTGCAGGCAGCCGTTGATGCGCTCGGCCAGTCCGATCACCTTGCCCGGACGCGGCATGTAGCGCGGATAGGCACCGCCACCGGTGTTGAAGTAGTGGTTGCCGAAGGGCCGTTTGCCCTCGGCCATGTGGCACGAGTTGCAGTTCAGATCGTTGCCGACGTTGTCCGGCAGCAGACGTGCGGTTTCATTGAGCAGGCGGCGGCCGAGCATCACCGGTTCGGCATTGCCCAGTGCGCTGATTTCCTCGGCGCTGGGCGGTTGGTAGTGCCCGATCACCTTGCCGCGTGCATCGAGGATGTCGAGCGTACTGGCCGCAGCGGCATCCAGATCCGGGTACAGATGGCGATGGGCGAGGGTGCCGGCAATGGCCAACAGCGCGGCGGCGATTGCAGCGCCGAGCAATCTGCGGGTACGTCTGCGCGAACGCTTCATCGTGCGGCCTCCTGCGGAACGTAGTGCACCGGTTTGTCGCGCACCACCCGGCGCATCCGTGCCACGTCGACCTCGCTTACCGCGCTGGCCTGGTTGCCCCAGCTGCTGCGGATGAAGGTCAGGATCTGCGCCAGCTGCGCGTTCGGCAGCTGCTCGAAGCCAGGCATGCTGAAGGCCATGCGGTCGTGTGCGGTATGCGGCGTGCGGCCGCCGATCAGGGTCACCTGTACCAGCGAACTGGGATCATCGGCGAACACGATCGAGTTGCCGGCCAATGCCGGATAGACGCGCGGCATGCCGCGGCCATCGGCACGATGGCAGGCCTGGCAGTGCTCGGCATAGGCCAGCGCACCGGCCACGCGGTAGTCGCCGCTGCGCAGTGCGGCGGTGGTCGTATCGCTGCCGGGCGACCACTGCGCGCTGCGTCCTTCGCGCGCGGGCAGCTGTTTCAGGTAGCGCGCCATCGCCAGCAGGTCGGCGTCGGACAGGTACTGCGTGCTGTGCTCGACCACATCGGCCATGCCGCCGAAGGCCGCCGAGCGATCGGTGCGGCCGGTGCGCAGGAAGTCGACGATCTCGCGTTCGCTCCAGCTGGCCAGCCCGGTCGATTCATTGCGCAGGTTCTTCGCATACCAGCCTTCCAGTACCGAACCGGACAGGAACCGGCGGCTGCCATCGTCGGCCATCGCCTTTTCCTGGAAGGCCAGGCCGCGCGGTGTGTGGCAGGCACCGCAGTGGGCCAGGCCTTCCACCAGTTCGGCACCGCGCTGCTGGCCGGCGTCCAGCGAGGGATCCGGGCTGAAGCTGCGCGGGCGTGCGAACAGCAGCTGCCACCATGCCAGCGGCCAGCGCATGTTGGCCGGCCAGGGAATCGTGCTGTCGGCGTTGCTCTGTTTCACCGGCTGCACCGAACCCATGAAGTAGGCGTACAGCGCCTTGATCTCGGCATCGCTGGCGATTACGTAGGAGGCATACGGCATCGCCGGGTACAGCGGTTGGCCGTCATGGCGGATGCCGCGGCGCACGGCGCGCTCGAAGTCGGCGTAGTCGTAACCGCCGATGCCGGTTTCGGGATCGGGCGTGATGTTGGTCGAGTAGAGCGTGCCCATCGGCGTCTGCATGCCGAGGCCACCGGCGAACGGCTTGCCGCCCGGTGCGGTATGGCAGGCCGCACAGTCGGCGGCGCGCGACAGGTACTGGCCCTGCGCGATCAGTGCCGGATCGTGGATGTCGACCTGTGCCGCCTGTCGCGGCGCGAACCAGTAGGGCGTGGTGCGGGCGATGCCGTAGGCCGCGGCCACGGTGGCGGCCAGGGCAAGGGCGAGCTTGAGCGAGGTGCGCATGGCGGCACTGTGGGCATTCCTGCGCGCACGTTCATTGATCCGGATCATTGCCTGAACGGAGACAGCCTGTGCACCAAGCTGAATCGTTCCTGCGCTGTCATCAAGCCGTCATCCGGCTGCGATAGATGGCCCGCGCCCGCGTCGCTAACCTGCCACGCTGTCGCACCTTTCCCCTGATTGCCCATGAAGCGCTTGCTGCTGTTGCTGCTGGCGTGCGCCGGCCTGTGGCTGGCCGCATGCTCCTCATCGATCAATGCCTCGTCCACCTCGCTCGCCGACCGGTTGATCGCGCCGGGTGGCGTGTCGACGCTGCTTGATCGCCCGCGCATCGCCGCGGCCATCGCTGAACTGCCCAACCGCCACGGCTTCGCACCGGGCCGCGACGGCGTGCAGATCTTCTGGCGCGTGTTCGATCCGGGCGACTACGGTGCGCGCTATCGCTATCTGCCGCAACGTCACGAGAACGGCCTGCCGCTGGACACCGGGCTGAGCCTGGCCGTGCCGCAGCCGTTCCGGGCGCAGGCGCCGCGCGGCACCGTGGTGCTGCTGCACGGCTGGATGATGAACGGTGATTCGATGCTGCCGTGGTCGCTGCAGCTGGCCGAATCCGGCTACCGCGTGGTGACTCTGGACCTGCGCAACCATGGCCAGTCCGGCGCCGGTCCCTCTGGCTATGGCACCTATGAATCGGATGACGTGGTCGATGTGATCGGCGAGCTGCGCGTGCGTGGTGAAGTGACCGGCCCGCTGTACCTGTTCGGCGTGTCCTATGGCGCCGCCACGGCGGTGTTCACCGCCGACAAGCTGGGCGACCAGGTGGCCGGCGTGGTGGCGATGGAATCGTTCGCCAATGCCGGCGTGGCCATCCGCACGATGATCCCGCACCTGATGGGCTTGCAGCCGGAAGGATTGAAGGCGCAGGCGGTGGCCTCCTACGCGCGCTGGCGCTATGGCGGCCAGGACATCAACCAGGTGATCGCCGCCGCCAGCCGCCGCATCGACGTCGATCTGGACCGCGTGGACGTGGCGCGCGCGCTGGCCGATACCCGCGCCTGCGTGCTGCTGCTGCATGGGCAGGGCGACCAGCACATCCCGGTCAGCCAGGGCCGCGAGCTGGCGCAGGCCAATCCGCGCGCGCACTACATCGAGATGCGCGGCGAGGACCACATCACCCTGCCGCTGCGGCTGGACCTGCTGGCTGGCGTGGTCGACGACTGGATGGCGCGCGACGAACACCACCCGAAGAGCGCCTGCCCGGCACCACAGCTGCCGGCCCAGGCCGAATGGCTGGCCCACCGCTGAAAAAGGGGACGGAGGGGATCAAGTCGTTTCTGCCGCGTGTGCGGGAAACGACTTGATCCCTTCCGTCCCCTTTTTCTGTCAGGGCAGGCGGCGTGCCAGTGACCGGGCGGACGCGGCCACGCCGAGCAGCAGCGCGGCCACGCACAGGAAGGCGAAGCCGAGGCTGGTGGCATGTGCCAGCGCGCCAATCGCGGCCGGGCCGGCGAGGATGCCGGCGTAGCCCAGGGTGGTGACCGCGGTGATCGCGATGCTCTCGGGCATCACCCGCTGCTGGCCGGCCATCGAGAACAGCGCCGGCACGATATTGGCGCAGCCCAGCCCGACCAGCACGTAGCCGGCCAAGGCCACCGGGAACGATGGCACCAGCGTGGCCAGGCCAAAACCGGCCGCCGCGGTGATGCCGCCGATGACGATCGTGCGGGTGCGGCCGAGGCGCTCGACGATGCCATCGCCGAACAGACGCATCGCGGTCATCGCCAGGGTGAACACCGCGAAGCCTGCGCCGGCCTGGTCGCGCGGCACCTGCCGTACCTCGGCAAGGAACACCGCGCTCCAGTCCAGCATCGAGCCTTCGCCGAGGAACACCACGAAGGCCAGCACGCCGATGAACAGCACCACGCCGTGCGGCAGCGCCAGCAGCGGGCCTTCATGCAGGATCCGTTGCGGGCGCCAGTGTGGCGCCGCGAGCACCGCCACCAGCAGCAGTGCCGTTACCGAGGCCAAGGCGGCCATCCACAGCGGCGTTCCCAGCACCAGCAGGCCGGTCATGCAGCCCGCACCGACGAAGCCGCCGATGCTGTAGAACGCATGGAAGCCGGACATCATCGGCCGCCCAGCATCGCGCTCGACCGCCACCGCCTGCATGTTCATCGCGCAGTCCAGTGCGCCCACACCGGCGCCGAACACGAACAGGGCCGCACCCAGCGCCAGTGGTGACGGTGCCAGCACCAGCAAGGGCAGGGCGCACAGCATCATCGCGCAGGTGATCACCATCACCCGGCGGCATCCCAGCCGACCGGTCAGTGCACCCGCCAGCGGCATCGCCAGCAGCGAGCCCAGGCCGAGGCACAGCAGCACGGCGCCGAGGCTGGCATCGGACAGCCCGGCCTTGGCCTTGGCGTAGGGCACCATCGGCGCCCAGGCGGCGGTGGCAAATCCGGGGATGAAGAAGGCGGCCCGGGTGGCGTGCTGCTGGGCGCGGGGGGATGAGGGCGTCATGCGTGATGCGAAGCTCCGGGAGACTTCATGAAATCGTTTTCAGGGCGGATCGGCAAGTGCCATGCATGACATTGAACGACGCATACGATTGCAGTGACCCGATCGCGTCACTGGCGATTAACGTCGCCCACGGACAGTGGCTGCACGGTCGGCATCCCGCCGGCCGCTGCCGGAGAACCGTACATGAGCACGACACCGACCATCCTCCTCGTCCACGGATTCTGGGGCGGGGCCGCACACTGGGCCAGGGTGATCCTGGAACTGCATCGCAACGGCCATGACCGCGTGCAGGCGGTGGAACTACCGCTCACCTCGCTGGCCGACGATGCCGGGCGCACCCAGAAAATGATCCGCCAGATTGAAGGGCCGGTGCTGCTGGTCGGGCATTCCTATGGTGGTGCGGTGATCAGCCAGGCCGGCAACGAGGCCAACGTGAAGGGGCTGGTCTACATTGCCGCCTTCGCACCGGATGCCGGCGAGAGCCCGGGCGGCATCACCCAGCAGCACCTGCCGGAAGCGGCGCCCAATCTGGCGCCGGACAGCGACGGCTATCTGTGGCTGCGCGCGGACAAGTTCCACGAGAGTTTCTGCCAGGACCTGAGCGAGGACGAAGGCCGGGTCATGGCGGTCACCCAGAAGGCGCCGCTGGCCAGCACCTTCGGCGATGCCGTCAGCGACCCGGCGTGGAAGCACAGGCCGAGCTGGTATCAGCTGTCGCGCCACGACCGCATGATCGCGCCGGAGAACCAGCGGGCCATGGCCGCGCGGATGCAGCCGAAGCGGTTGCTGGAACTGGATGCCAGCCATGCGTCGCTGGCGTCGAAGCCGGCCGAGGTGACGGCGCTGATCCTGGAAGCCTGCGCCGCCATCGGCGGTTGATCGCACGCCATCGCGACGCACGACAGCGTCTTGCACGACAGCCGGGGCGCGGGGAGTACACTCCTGCGCCTGCGGCCACCCGGCCGAATCCCCATTCCCTCCAGCCGTCGCCAGAGGATCCCACCCGATCGTGGAGGTCCCGTCGTGCTGTCCGTACCCGTTGCCCGTATCCCGTCCTTGTCGCTGCGTCGCCGCCTGCTGCCGCAGGCGCTCGCGCAGAGCCTGCTGATCGCTGCCCTGGCCAGCAGCGCCAGCGCGGCCGCGCAGTCCACTGCTGACCGCGACTCGGCCACCCAGGC
Source organism: Stenotrophomonas sp. GSD10 (assembly GCF_056172695.1). Classification (NCBI taxonomy): domain Bacteria; kingdom Pseudomonadati; phylum Pseudomonadota; class Gammaproteobacteria; order Lysobacterales; family Lysobacteraceae; genus Stenotrophomonas; species Stenotrophomonas sp. GSD10. Next base: position 1,333,392 of record NZ_JAOCMC010000002.1, read on the forward strand.
ACCGGCCTCGCAGACCTTGCAGACGGTACAGGTCACCGCCAACCAGCTGGGCACCATCACCGAAGGCAGCGGTGCCTACACGCCAGGCACCATCGCCACCGCCACCCGCCTGGTGCTGACCCCGCGGCAGACACCGCAGACCATCAGCGTGATTACCCGCGCCGAGATGGATGACTTTGGCCTGCACGGTATCGACGACGTGATGCGGGTGACCCCGGGCATCAGCATCGTCACCTACGACAGCGAGCGCACCGAATACTACGCACGCGGCTTCGCCGTGCAGAACTTCCAGTACGACGGCATCCCGATGTCGCGTGACTCGGCCTACTCGGCAGGCAACACGCTCAGCGACACCGCCATCTACGACCGCATCGAAGTGCTCAAGGGCGCCACCGGCCTGTTGACTGGCATGGGAGATCCCGGCGCGACCATCAACCTGGTGCGCAAGAAGCCCGGCAAGGACTTCGCCGGCAGCGCGACGCTGGGTGTGGGGCGCTGGGATGATTACCGCGCCGAGATCGATGTCGGCGGCCCGCTGACCGCCGATGGGCGCGTGCGCGGTCGTGCGGTGGGCGCCTGGCAGGACAAGCACTCCAATCTTGATTACTACCAGCGCACCAGCAAGGTCGGCTACGCAGTGCTGGAAGCCGATCTGGGCGAGCGCACGCTGCTGACCGTGGGCGGTGATGTGATGGACAGTGACCCGAAGGGCTCGACCTGGGGCGGCATTCCGCTGCTGGACAGTGCCGGCAACTTCAATGACATGCCGCGCTCGTTCAACAACGGCACCCGCTGGAGTGGCTGGCGCCAGTATGTGCGCACCGGCTTTGCCACGCTGGAGCACAGCTTCGCCAACGACTGGGTGGCCAAGCTGCAGCTCAACCACCAGGTCAACGGCTATGACGCGGCGCTGGCTGGTGCGGCCGGCGGCAATCCCGATCCGGTCACCGGCGAGGGCGTGTCGTTGTGGCTGGGCAAGTACGTTGGCAAGACGGTCAGCAACGCGGCCGACTTCTACCTGAGTGGTCACTTCGGCCTGTTCGGCCGCGAGCATGAACTGGTGGTCGGTGGCAGCGCCTCGCGCAAGCGCTGGACCAACACCGGCTACGCGCCGCAGCCGGGCTACCCGACCGAGGTGCCCGATTACCGCGCATGGCAGGGCGACATTGCCGAGCCGCAATGGCAGCGCAGCTACGACAACAATGAAGTGACCCGCGAGAATGGCCTGTACGTGGTCGGCCGTTTCGACGTGGCCGATCCGCTGAAGGTGATCGTGGGCAGCCGCCTGGCCAGCTACCGTTCGCCGGGCACGCGCGAGACCGGCGTGTTCGTGCCGTATGCCGGCGTGGTCTACGATCTTGGCGAGCACTATTCGGTGTATGCCAGCTACAGCACCATCTTCAAGCCGCACAGCGAACGCGACGAGCAGGGCAAGGCGCTGGATCCGCTGGAAGGCCGCAGCTATGAGATGGGCCTGAAGGCCGAGTTCCTCGATGGGCGCTTCAACGCCAGTGCGGCGCTGTTCCAGCTCGACCAGGACAACTTCGCCCAGCCCACCGGCGGCAAGACGCCGGACGGGCAGGATGCCTATCGCGCGCTGATGGGCGTGCGTACCAAGGGCTACGAGCTTGAGATGTCGGGCCAGCTGGCCGAGGGCTGGCAGGTGCAGGGTGGCTTCTCGCACAAGATCGCCCGCCAGGCCGGCGCCAAGGTCACCACGCTGGAACCGGAAAACCAGTTCAGCCTGCACAGCAGCTATCGCCTGCGTGGCGACTGGAAGGGGCTGACGCTGGGCGGTGGCGCACGCTGGCAGGATTCCACGTTCGGCGAGATCAGCAACCCGGCCACCGCTGCGCAGGTGGTGCAGCGCACCCAGCCGTACTGGCTGCTCGATGCGATGGCACGCTATGAATTCAACGATCGCCTGTCGGCCACGCTCAACGTCAACAACCTGCTGGACAAGCGGTATTACACGATCTTCAGCTGGTACAGCACCTACACCTGGGGCGAGCCGCGCAATGTGCGGTTGGCGATGACGTACAGGTTCTGACGCCGGTCCTGTAGAGCCGAGCCTACGCTCGGCTGCGGTTTGACAGCCAGCCGGGCGTGGGCTCGGCTCTACAAGTGCGCGGGCGCTGTCGTTACAGCGGCAGGTCGAACACCAGCACCTCGGCGTCGTTGCCGTTCTCCAGGGTCAGCTGCGCTTCGTCGCTGATCTGCAGCGCATCACCGGCTTCCAGGGTGATGCCGTTCACCTGCAGCTGGCCACGCGCCACCTGCACATAGGCGCCACGACCGTTGCCGAGGGCGTGATGCAGCTTCTGGCCGCCATCGAGAATGGTGGCGAAGATGCGGGCATCCTGGTGGATGCGCAGCGAACCGTCGGCGCCGTCCGGCGAGGCGATCAGGCGCAGCTGGCCGCGCTTGCTGTCTGGCGTGAAGTGGGTTTCCTCGTAGGACGGCGCGATGTTCTCCGCGTCCGGGAAGATCCAGATCTGCAGGAAGTGCACGGTCTCGTCGGCCGAGTGGTTGAACTCGCTGTGGCTGACGCCGCTGCCGGCGCTCATGCGCTGCACGTCGCCATAGCGCAGCACCGAGCCGGTGCCCATCGAGTCCTTGTGTTCCAGCGCGCCGCCCAGCACGTAGGAGATGATCTCCATGTTGCTGTGGCTGTGCGTGCCGAAGCCCTGACCGCCGATCACCTTGTCTTCGTTGATCACCCGCAGCGGGCCGAAGCTGACGTAGCGCGGGTCGTAGTAGTTGGCAAACGAGAAGGTATGGCGCGAGGACAGCCAGCCATGCTCGGCCAGGCCACGGGTAGCGCTCTTGCGGATCTGCAGCATGAGAGTATCTCCTTGTTCGATGGTTTCGATGGGGCGGGGTGGGCCGGTAGCCGGCGTGTTTCCCCGTTGGAGAGAAGTATCCGCTTGCGCCTTGGCTTTGAAAAACGGATAGTTTTGACAGCCATCATCGAAAAATTCGAATGCTCAAGCTCAGCCTCGATGCCCTGCAGATCCTGGATGCCATCGACCGCCGTGGCTCCTTTGCCGGCGCCGGCAAGGCGCTGCACAAGGTGCCCTCGACCATCTCCTACACCGTGGCCAAGCTGGAGGAGGATCTGGGTGTTCAGTTATTCGACCGGGTGGGGCCGCGCGCAGAGCCTACCGAGGCCGGACGCGCGCTGCTGGATGAAGGCCGGCACCTGCTGCGCGCGGCCCGCGAACTGGAGTTGCGGGTGCGCCGGGTGGCATCCGGCTGGGAGACCGAACTGACCCTGGCGGTGGACTCGGTGTTTCCGACCTGGTTGCTGGGGCCGGACATCGCCGCATTCCGTGAGGCCGAAGCACCGACCCGGCTGCGGCTCATCGGCGAGGCGCTGTCCGGTACCTGGGAGGCCTTGCTGGATCGCCGTGCCGACCTGCTGGTGGGTGCGCCGGGCGAGGGGCCCAGTGGCGGCGGCTACGTGGTCGAGCCGCTGGGCACGGTGGAGTTCGTGTTCGCGGTCGCACCCGATCATCCCTTGGCTGCAATACCGGGCGTGCTCGGGCGCGAGCAGCTGGTCGAGCACTGCGCGATCGCCGTCTCCGATTCGGCGCGGCGGCTGTTGCCACGCACGGTCGGCCTGTTGATGGGCCAGGAGATGCTGACGGTGCCGGACATGGCCAGCAAATTGAAGTTGCAGTGCGAAGGCGTGGGCTTCGGCTTCCTGCCCGAGCCGTGCGCGCGCGCTGCAGTGGCGCGCGGCCAGCTGGTGATCCGCGAGGTGGAGGAGCACAAGCCGGAAGAGACCTTCTGGCTGGCCTGGCGCACCGGTGAGGATGGCGCCGCATTGCGCTGGTGGCGCGAGCGCCTGCGCAGGCCGGAGCTGCTGTCGCAGTGGTGGCAGGCGATGGCCAGGGGTAGGTGTACGGCAGGGCTGCGCCCTGCACCCGCTACGATCCAGAGCAACAGCAACAGCAACAGCAACAGCAGAAGCTGGTTTGCTGAGGGATGGCGGGGTGGGTCCGGTTGCGGGAGACGCCGTAAACCCGTCCATGGGGGCTTGGCCGCGGCATCCATGCCGCGGACACTCCCGCAACCGAACCCACCCCGCCTTCGACACATTCCTGCGGCTGTTGGTAGGTGTCGACCTTGGTCGACACGGTAGATCCACGCCATGCGTGGATGCTTTTCGATCAATTGTCGAAATACTCAAACTCGATGGAGATTCATCCACACATGGCGTGGATCCACCAGATCGCTGAAATCTGTCAGAGGTGGGGCGGTGTCGGAGTGCGGGGTGTCAGCCGCATGGATGCGGCTGCCAAGCCTACAGGGGTGAGGGCGCTTTGCTTGCGAAGCACTGCTTCGCAAGCGCCCGAACGCACAGCCGCCAGCGGCTGGGCCGGGCCCCGGAGGGGTACTTGCGGCGTCCCCGCACTCCGACACCGCCCCGCCAACCTACGGAATGCCAGCTCTTGCCGTTGCAGTTGCCTTGGCTTGAAGCATCTGCAGGTGCAGGTGCAGGGCGCAGCCCTGCCGAAAAACACACATAAAAAAACAGCAGGCCGAGGCCTGCTGTTTCGGTGTAATGGTGCGCCCGGAGAGATTCGAACTCCCGACCGCCTGGTTCGTAGCCAGGTACTCTATCCAACTGAGCTACGGGCGCCAATTACATAAACTTGTTGTGCTGACTGTGTATGGTGCGCCCGGAGAGATTCGAACTCCCGACCGCCTGGTTCGTAGCCAGGTACTCTATCCAACTGAGCTACGGGCGCGCGGTACACAATCAAATTTTAAAACATTTCCAGCGGCGGATGCTGGAAACCTGTCGAGTGGTGCGCCCGGAGAGATTCGAACTCCCGACCGCCTGGTTCGTAGCCAGGTACTCTATCCAACTGAGCTACGGGCGCCCTGCGACAGGAGCGGAATTATGCGGATGTCGGCGCGCACCGTCAACAGTTTTGTGAAAATTTTCACCCAACTGAATGAAAAAGCTGTCAGCGACCGCCTCAGGGGTCTTCAGCCACGCGAAATGATCGGCGCGCGTGCCCAGTTCCTGTGCGAAGAGCACGCGCAGCTGTGCGGCGACATTCGGCAGCTTCGCCAGTAGCACCTGCATCGATCCGGAAGGCGCCAGCCAGTCGTGCTCCATCAGCACCGCCTGTGCGCTGCCGTGCACGCGCGCCATCTGCGCATCCAGATCTTCGTCCATGCCGGCGGCGGCATAGCGATTGTTCAGGCCCACCCGCGCCCAGTCGGCAATCAGCCCGCGCGCCTCGGTGCCACCGAAGCCGAGGCGACGGCCATGCAGTACGCCCTGGCGCTGCGCGATCCACGGCAGGAAGCGATAGACCAGCGGCAGCAGCCAGCCACGTGGTGGCGGGAAACCGCGCCAGAATGGTGAACCGCTGGCGGCCAGCCACAGCCGGTTGAAGTGCTGCGGGTTGCGGCCGGCATGCACGCAGGCCAGCTGCCCGCCGAGACTGTGGCCGCCGATGATCCAGGGCAGGGCGCCGGCGGCATCGTCCGCGGCGGCCAGTACCGCCTGGCTGGTGGGTAGATCCTGTTCCAGTACTTCGCGATAGCCCCAGTCCTGTGTACGCGATGGCCGCAGTGAACTGCTGCCGTTGCCGCGCCACTCATGCAGGTACACCGCCACCCCTTTCGCTGCCAGTGCCTGTGCCAATGGCAGGTAATGGCGCGCGGCCACGCCCAGTGCCGGCAGCCACAGCAGGCGCGCAACGGGCTGTGCAGGCACGCAGGCGATCACTTCATAGCGGTGGCCATCGTCGCACTGCACGGCAACGGTGTCTGGTGTCAGCGTCATGCGTGCGGTGCCGCGCCGAAATGGTCGAGTACCAGTACTTCGCTGCGGCCCGGCGCATAGCCCTGCTGCAGGCCGCGCGCAACGTAGTCGATGCCGGCTTCGCAGGCGTTGGCCAGGCTCAGGCCGTTGCACAGCTGCGCGGCGATGGCCGAGGCCAGCGTGCAGCCGGTGCCATGCGCATCCAGTGGCAGGCGGGTGTGGATGAATTCTTCGCTGCTGACGCCGTCGAAGTAGCGATCGATCACCCGGCTGCCTTCCTGCAGGTGGCCACCCTTGAGCAGCACGGCGCCGGCACCGAGGTCGAGCAGGGTAGCGGCGGCCCGTTCGGCGTCATCACCGTTGCTGATCGTCCGGCCCACCAGCAGTTCTGCCTCCGGCGTGTTCGGGGTGATCAGTGTGGCCAGCGGAATCAGGCGTTCACGCAGGGCCTGCAATGCGGAGTCTTCCAGCAGGCGCGCGCCGCTGGTGGCAACCATTACCGGATCGAGCACCACGTGCGCCGGGCGATGGCGCTCGAGTACTTCGGCCACCGTGTTGATGACCTCGGCGTTGGCCAGCATGCCGAGCTTCACCGCGTGGATGTCGAAGTCGTCAAAGCACGCCTTCAGCTGTGCGCGCAGGAAATCGATCGGCGGCACATGCACGGCGATCACGCCGCGGGTGTTCTGCGCGGTCAGTGCGGCAATCGCCGAAAGGCCGTGCACGCGATGCGCAGCGAACGCCTTCAGGTCGGCCTGGATGCCTGCGCCACCGCCGGAGTCGGAACCGGCGATGGTGAGGGCGGAGACGGGGGTGGTTGGGCTCATCCGTCGATTGTGCCGTGGTCCCGCATGCGCGGGTAGAGTCGAGCTTGCTCGACTGCGCGGCAGACGGGGTCAGAGTACGGCCCTCAACGCCGCCAGCGCGCCCACTGCTGGTACAGCACGTAGCCCAGCCCGGTCAGGCCGGTCAGCAGGGCAGGCGCGAGCAGGGCGTCGTACTGCCAGCGCACGAACAGCCAGGCGCCGATGACACCGCCGGCGAGGAAGCCGCTGATGATCAGCCCGCTCAGGGTCAGCCGCCGCACCTGCAGCGGCAGCCCTCGCAGCAGGTGGCCCAGACCGATGCCGAGGTCGGTGAACATGCCGCTCAGATGCGTGGTGCGCACCACCGCGCCGCTGAAGGTGGTGGCCATGGCATTCTGCAGGCCGCAGGCCATGGCGGCGGCCAGCGCGCCCCAGATCTGCTGCTGTTCGAACAGCGGAATGGCGACCAGCAGCAGGGCCGATTCCAACGCCAGTGCCACGCCGTAGCGACGCCCCAGTTGCAGGGTGTTGTCCTGGATCAGCAGGCCGCTGAGCATCGCGCCCAGCGAAAACGCGATCAGCAGGCCCCACAGATGGCCGACGGCACGCCAGTCACCCTGCGCCAGCGCCATACCCAGCTGGCTGGTGCTGCCGGTCATGTGGCTGACGGCCTGATGCTCGAAGCCGAGAAAACCGACCACGTTGACCATGCCGGCCACGCACGACAACGCGACCGCGCCGATCCAGACCCAGGTCGGCAGGCGTATTCCCATGGCGGGCCCTCAGGGCCCGCCGAGGCCGCCGTTGAACTGCAGCTCGCTGAAGGTGCCGGTGGACGGATCGAACACGGCGCCCCAGAACTGCGCGCCGCCATCGCAGACACGGATTGCTTCCCGCGCCGGATTGATGCCGCTGTCGTCGGGCAGGTGGAAGGCGTTGATGTAGATCAGCCGTTTGCCGGTGCTTTCAATGCCGACGTACTGGCGGTCGAAGTCCAGCACCTTCGGCACCTGCGCCTCCAGCGACGACAGCTTCGCCTCCAGCTGGTCGACCTGCTGCCGGCTGGGCGCCCAGTACCCCGACACCCGCCCGGCCTCGCGGCCGGGGCTGGTGCGCGAGCAGGTGTCGAGCACCTGCGCGGCGATGATCGGGCGGGTGACCACCCACGACTGGCCAGTGCGCTCGGCGGTCGGCACGCTGGCCGGGCCGCGCGTGGTGGTGCAGGCGCCCAGAGCGGCGGCGAGGGTGATCGCCGCCGTGGGCAGCAGCAGGCGGGTGCAGCGGTTCACAACACCTCCGAGGCGTAGTCGGCCAGGCGCGAACGCTCACCACGGCGCAGGGTGATGTGCGCACTGTGCGGCCAGTTCTTGAAGCGGTCCACCGCGTAGGTCAGGCCCGAGGTGGTCTCGGTCAGGTACGGGGTGTCGATCTGCTCGACATTGCCCAGGCAGACGATCTTAGTGCCGGGGCCGGCACGGGTGATCAGCGTCTTCATCTGCTTGGGGGTGAGGTTCTGCGCTTCGTCCAGGATCAGATAGCGCGACAGGAAGGTGCGGCCGCGCATGAAGTTCATCGAACGGATCTTGATGCGGCTGGCCAGCAGGTCGTTGGTGGCCTGGCGGCCCCAGGTACCGCCTTCCTGGTTGTGGGTGAGTACTTCCAGGTTGTCGGTCAGCGCGCCCATCCACGGCGTCATCTTTTCTTCTTCGGTACCCGGCAGGAAGCCGATGTCCTCGCCCACGCTCACCGTGGCGCGGGTCATGATGATCTCGCGGTAGCGCTGCTGGTCCATCGTCTGCGCCAGGCCCGCGGCCAGCGCCAGCAGGGTCTTGCCGGTACCGGCGGTGCCGAGCAGGGTGACGAAGTCGATCTCCGGGTCCATCAGCGCGTTGAGCGCGAAGTTCTGCTCGCGGTTGCGCGCGCTGATGCCCCACACGGCGTGGCTGCCGTGGCGGAAGTCATCGACCAGCGACAGCACCACCTTGCCATCGCCGACCACGCGGCTGACCCGCAGCTCGACTTCGTCTTCGCCGGGCAGGTAGACGTACTGGTTCGGGTACCACTCCTCGCCGTCCTGCCCCTGGATTTCGTAATGGGTGCGACCCTTGTCGCTCCAGCTGCGCAGGTCGTCGCCGTGGCGCTTCCAGAAGTCTTCCGGCAGCTCGGTGGCGCCGGTGTAGAGCAGGCTGAAATCGTCCAGCGCACGGTCGTTCTCGTAGTCCTCGGACACGATGCCGGCAATGGCGGCCTTGATGCGCAGGTTGATGTCCTTGGAAACGAACACCACCGGCAGGTCCGGCGTTTCTTCCTTCAGGGCCAGGATCGCGCCGAGGATGGCGTTGTCCGGAATGACCTTGCCGAAGCTCTTGCCGGCGTCGAAATGGCTGGTCTGGAAACGCAGCTTGCCGGCGCTCTGCTTGCCACGCAGCTGCAGCCCGTTCGGGCGCTGCAGCGGAATGCCGTCGGCCAGGTTGTCCAGGCCCGATTCCTGCACCAGCTCGTTGAGGAAGCGGCTTACCTGGCGCGCGTTGCGGCTCGCTTCGGAGGTGCCCTTCTTGCCGTTGTCCAGCTCCTCGATCACCTGCATGGGCAGGTAGACGTCGTGCTCCTCGAATTTGAACAGCGCGGTGGGATCGTGCATCAGCACGTTGGTATCCAGCACGTAGATGCGCTTGCCTCGGGTCATCGTCGGTTCCTGGTTACGGACAGGGAAAACCATCACGTCCTGCTGCAGGGCAGGGTGATGGCGGACACGGTGGGCAATGGGACTCACTTGGACTGGGAGGCCTTCAGTTCGTCGAGAACGGCATCGGCATGGCCGGCAACCTTGACCTTGCGCCAGGACTGCACGATGCGGCTGTCGGGGAAATCAGGAAGGTGCTGCGCTCGATGCCACGTACCTGCTTGCCGTACATGTTCTTCATCTTGATCACGTCGAAGGCGGTGCACAGCGCTTCGTCGCCATCGCTGACCAGCGGGAAGCCGAACCCCTGCTTGGCACAGAAATTGTCGTGCGACTTCACCGAGTCGCGCGAGACCCCGAGCACGACCGCGCCGGCCTTCTTGAACTTCGGCAGCAGCGCGTTGAAGTCGATGCCTTCGGTGGTGCAGCCCGGCGTGCTGTCCTTGGGGTAGAAGTACAGCACCAGCCACTGGCCGGCGTAGTCGCCGAGGGTGGCGTGGGCGCCGCCGGACAAGGCCAGCGGCAGGGAGAGGGTGGTGCTGTCCAGGGTGTCGCCGTTGTTCATGAGGTCCTTCTGTCGAGCCTGGGTTCTTTCTACGACAATTGCATGAAACGCCACGCGCCTGTGAGAGGCGCGCGAAAAAATCAGGAATTCATTCAGAACTTCATCGGGTCCATGATCGCGTCCAGGTTCAGGTGGTCGCAGAACTCGAGGAAATCGTCGCGCAGCGCGGCAATGTGCATGTTGGCCGGCACGCCGATGGTGACCTGCGCGCTGAACATCTCCGCACCGGTCTGCATGGCGCGGTAGCGCGTGCTCTGCAGGTTCTCGATGGTGATGCCCTGGCGGTCGAAGAAATCGGCCAGCTGGAACAGGATGCCCGGCTTGTCGGCGGCGATCACCTCGACGATGTATGGCAGCAGGTTGGACTGCGCCTGCTTGGCGGCGGTGCGGTACCAGACCAGCTTCAGGCCTTCCTCGCGCTCGAGCCGGGTCAGCATCGCTTCGAGCTTGGCGACCGAGTCCCACGAGCCGGTGGCCAGGGCGGTGACCGAGACATCGCGGCCGACCGTGGCCAGCCGTGCGTCCACCAGATTGCAGCCGCTGTCGGCAATGCGGCGGGTGACGGACAGCAGGGGGACTCCGGATGCGTCGTATAGGCGTTGATCAGGAGGTGGTTTTCGCTCGGCGCGGGGCGCGGGGTGGTGTCGGTCAAGGCGATTCCGGGTAATGCATGCGTGAGTCTGAATGCCCGCCAGAGGCGGGGATCCACCGGTGTCCAGCATACTTGCCCGTGCTTTCGCGCCGCAAGTAACATTCAGGTCGCCCCCGGCCTTTCGTGGCGGGCGTTTCCCTTCCCAGCCAAGAGCAGCACGTCCTTGTCCCTTTCCGGCCTCATCACCGCGCTGGCGACCCCTTTCCGGGCCGACGGCGCCCTCGATCCCGACGGTTGGCAGCGCCTGCTGCATCTGCAACTGGAAGGTGGCGTCCATGGCGTTGTCGTTGCCGGCTCGACCGGTGAAGCAGCAACCCTCACCGATGCCGAGTACGACCTGCTGCTGGCCAGCACGGTCGAGCGCATCGGCGGCCGCATTCCGGTCATGGCCGGCACCGGCCTGTCCGGTACCGCCAAGACCATCGAACAGACCCGCCGCGCCGCCGCGCTCGGGGCCAGCCACGCGCTGGTGGTCACGCCGCCCTACGTGCGCCCCACCCAGGCCGGCCTGATCGCGCATTACCGTGCGGTGGCCGACCAGGGCGGGCTGCCGGTGGTGCTGTACAACGTGCCCGGCCGTACCGGCTGCGACATGCAGCCGGAGACTGTGGCCGAGCTGGCCAGCCATCCCAACATCGTCGGCATCAAGGAAGCGGTGGGCGACACCGGTCGCGTGCAGGCGCTGCTGGCCCTGCGCAGCCCGCAGTTCGCCGTGCTCAGTGGCGATGACGGCACCGCCGCGCGTTCGATCCAGGCCGGTGTCGATGGTTTGATCTCGGTCGGCTCCAACGTGCTGCCGGGCGCCTATCGCCGGATGTGCGAGCTGGCCGCGGCCCACGACCACGAAGCCACCGCGTCGTGGGATGCGCGCCTGCAGCCGTTCCATGATTTCTGCGGCGTTGAGCCGAACCCGATCCCGGTCAAGGCGCTGCTGCGCCGCCTCGGCATCGGTCACGACCTGCGACTGCCGCTGCTGCCGCTGTCGGCATCGCACCATGCAGCGGCCGATCATCTTGCCGGCGACATCGCCGCCCTCGAAGCCCTTTCCAGCCACTGACCTCCCGTCTTGGTCTGATCCAGGAGATTCACATGCGTCAATCCGTTTCCACCGTCCGCGTCCTGTCCTACGCCCTGCTTGCCGTGGCCGTCGCCGCCGGCACCACCGGCTGCTTCAAGCGTGGCGTCAAGGGCGACTATGCCCTGGCCCCGGAAATGCGTCCGCTGGAAGTGCCGCCGGACCTGAACCTGCCGGCCACCACCGGTGACAACAAGGTGCCGACCCTGGCCTCGGCGACCAAGCCGGCGGCCCCGGCTGCTGCGGCCCCGGCCGTGGGCAACACCGGCTTCACCATTGCCGGTGGCAAGGATGAAGCCTTCGCCAAGGTCGGTACCGCGCTGGAAGGCGTGGAAGGCGTGACCATCGCCAGCCGCGCGCAGCTGCTGGGTTCGTACGATGTGGCCTATGAAGGCAGCAACTTCCTGGTCCGCGTGGTCGCCGTCGATGCCGGCGCCTACATCTCCGCAGTCGACCCGCGTGGCCTGCCGGCTACTGCAGAAGCGCCGGTGAAGCTGATCGCCGCGCTGAAGGCGAAGCTGGCCCAGTAAGGGCCGGCCGGGTGGGGCGGGCCCCGGTCCGCGCCCGCTTTGGTAGAGGCCGACCTTGGTTGGCACCTACCGGGTCTTGCGGTTGGCACCTGCCGACAACAGAAAAGGGCGCCGATGGCGCCCTTTTCTGTTGTCGCGGCGGGCGCTTCTCAGCGCTCCAGCAGCTTCAGCTTGTCCGGTTTGCCATCCCACTCGCCGGCGTCGGCAGGCGGGTCCTTGCGAACGGTCAGCACCGGCCACTCGCGTGACAGCTCGGCGTTGAGCGCGACGAACCCTTCCTGGCCGGCGGGGACATCGTCCTCCGGGAAGATCGCATTGACCGGGCACTCCGGCTCGCACAGGGTGCAGTCGATGCACTCATCCGGGTCGATCACCAGGAAGTTCGGGCCTTCGTGGAAGCAATCCACGGGGCACACTTCCACGCAATCGGTGTGTTTGCACTTGATGCAGTTTTCGGTGACGACAAAGGGCATGGGCTGGGGGTGGATCGATTCCTGAACCCGACAATTCTAGAACAGGTTGGGCCCCGGTGTCGGCGCGGGGCGGAAAACGGGCGTCTGGCAGGCTCGGCAGCGCCCCCGTTGGCGACAGGGTGGGGCCTGTGCGACGCTGCGGGCGCCCGGTCGCCGCAGGTGGCCGCCTTCCCTTCCCAGCAGGATCGTCCATGTCCCAAGCCCAGCCCGGCACCGCCTCCCAGGGCGGCGAGAACACTGCGTTCATCGTCCTCATCAGCTGTGTGGCCACCCTCGGTGGATTCCTGTTCGGTTTCGATAGTGGTGTCATCAACGGCACGGTCGACGGCCTGCGCCAGGCGTTCAATTCCAGTGAGGCGGCGCTCGGCTTCGAAGTCGCCTCGATGCTGCTGGGCTGTGCGATCGGCGCGTTCCTGGCCGGTTGGCTGGGTGACCGGCTGGGCCGCCGTGGCGTGCTCATCGTGTCGGCGCTGCTGTTCCTGGTGTCGGCGCTGGGTGCCGGCGCCGCCCATGCCTCCTGGTTGTTCATCGCCGCGCGCGTGCTGGGTGGCTTTGCGGTGGGTGCGGCCAGCGTGATGTCGCCGGCCTACATTGCCGAAGTCGCCTCGGCACGCTATCGGGGACGGCTGGCCACGGTGCAGCAGATGGCCATCATCTGTGGCTTGTTCGCCGCCTTCCTCAGCAATTATCTGCTGGCGCGTGCCGCCGGTGCGTCCACCGAGCCGTTGTGGCTGGGTCATGAAGCCTGGCGTTGGATGTTCTGGATGCAGGCGCTGCCCTCGGCGCTGTTCCTGCTGTTGCTGCTGGTGATTCCGGAAAGCCCGCGTTTCCTGGTGCTGAAGGGCCGGCAGGCGCAGGCGAGGGCGGTGCTGTCGCGCCTGTATGGCGAGGTGGCAGCGGCGGCCAAGCAGGCCGAGATCGAAGCCAGCCTGGCCCAGGACCAGCACAAGCCACGCTTCGCCGACCTGCGCGACAAGGTCACCGGCAAGCTGCGTCCGATCCTGTGGGTGGGTATCGGCCTGGCGATGTTCCAGCAGCTGGTCGGCATCAACGTGGTGTTCTATTACGGTGCGGTGCTGTGGCAGGCGGTTGGATTCTCCGAAGGCGACGCGCTGCTGATCAACGTGCTGTCCGGTGCACTGAGCATTGGCGCGTGCCTGTTGACGGTGGTGCTGATCGACCGCATCGGCCGCAAGCCGCTGTTGTGGGTCGGCTCGGTCGGCATGTCGGTGGCGCTGGTGCTGATGGTGGTGGCATTTGCCAGCGGCAGCCTGGTGGATGGCCGCCTGCAGCTGTCCGAGGGCATGGGGCGGCTGGCGCTGGTGGCGGCCAATGTGTACGTGGTGTTCTTCAACATGTCCTGGGGCCCGGTGATGTGGGTGATGCTGGGCGAGATGTTCCCCAACCAGATCCGCGGCCCGGCGCTGGCGGTGGCCGGCGCGGCGCAGTGGACCTCGAACTTCGCGATCACCGTGACCTTCCCGATGCTGCTGGCCGGCATCGGCCTGGCCGGCGCCTATGGCATCTACGCGGTTGCGGCCATCCTTTCGGTCTTCTTCGTGGTCCGCTACGTGCGTGAGACCAAGGGCAAGGAGCTGGAGCAGATGGAAGGCTGACGTTGCTCACCTTTATCAGCGCCTCCCTGTTCTGCGGGGAGGCGGCAGGCCCGCCGATCCAGGACACGCCGTAAACCCATCCATGGGGGCTTGATGGCGCCTTGCTCGGTGCGCTGTCCTGCGCACTCGGCAAGACCAGGGTTGGGCTCCTGCCCAACCCGTCGGGCGCATGCGCCCAACCCATGGCGCCAACGGTCCTGGATCGGCTGGCCTGCCGCCTCTCGATACATTGCGGGTGGCGGACGCAGGTGTGCGCGTCGGGATTGAATTGGCTGCGGAAGAGCGAGGCTGTTTGTGCCGCCGTCGCGGGAAACTGTCAGGAGGGGGCGGGTCACCCTTGACTGGACCGTTGGCGCCATGGATGGCGCCATCGAGCACCATGGATGGGCTTTTGCGTGTCCAGGCAAGGGTGACCCGCCCTCCCGCGCAGGGACAGGGAGGCGCTACTGCGACCAAGCCGATCGATGCCATTGCAAACCCTGGAAAACAGAAAAGCCCGCGCGAGGCGGGCTTTTTCGGTTCCTGCTGCGGCGACTGGCGCTCCCTAGGGGACTCGAACCCCTGTTTTAGCCTTGAGAGGGCCACGTCCTAACCACTAGACGAAGGGAGCGTAACTGGTGTCGCTGCCGAGGCAGGAGCGCTAGTATATGCACCTCGATGCCATTGGGCAATCCCGAAACTTCAACCGGAAGCGCCAACATCATTTCCCCTGCTACATCACCGTTCAGCCTGCGCGTCATCCCGCGCGACCAGCACACCATCTCCCGCAAGGAGATCAGCCCGAATGCCCTGCGCGTGCTCTACCGCCTGCGCGATGCCGGCTTCGGTGCCTACCTTGTCGGCGGCGCGGTGCGCGATTTGCTGGTCAATGGCCAACCCAAGGATTTCGACGTGGCCACCGACGCCACGCCCGAACAGGTCAAGCAGCTGTTCCGCAACTGCCGCCTGATCGGCCGACGCTTCCGCCTGGCCCATGTGGTGTTCGGCCGCGAAATCATCGAAGTCGCCACCTTCCGTGCCAACAGCGATGACGGCAGCGGCGACCGCGAGATGGAAAACGGCATGCTGGTGCGCGACAACGTGTACGGCACCATCGAAGACGACGCCGTACGCCGCGACTTCACCTGCAATGCCCTGTACTACGCCATCGAAGACTTCTCGGTGCGCGACTACACCGGCGGTTTCGAAGACGTGCAGGCGCGCCTGATGAAGCTGATCGGCGACCCCGAGCAGCGTTACCGCGAAGATCCGGTTCGCATGCTGCGCGCAGTGCGCCTGGCGGCCAAGCTTGGCTTCCAGATCGAGGAGGGCACCGCTGCGCCGATCCCGCATCTGGCCGGCCTGCTCAACGAAGCGGCCCCGGCGCGCCTGTTCGAGGAAGTGCTCAAGCTGTTCCTGTCCGGTCACGGCGTGGCCAGCTTCGAGGGCCTGGAGCGTTATGGCCTGCTCGACGTGCTGTTCCCGGAAAGCGCCAAGGCATTGAAATCGAACCGGACCGGCGCACTGCGGCGCATGCTGGTGGAAGGCCTGGCCAACACCGATGCGCGCGTGGCCAATGATGAGCCGGTGTCGCCGGCGTTCCTGTTCGCCCTGCTGCTGTGGCCGGCGTTCTGCCGTGCGCAGGCGACCCTGCTCAAGCAGGGGTGGCACCGGAAGAGGCGCAGCGTCGTGCTGCCGACCGCGTCACCGTGCAGCAGCTGAGCACCATCGCACTGCCACGCCGCTTCTCGCTGCCGATGCAGGAAATCTGGCTGCTGCAGTCGCGCTTCGGCTCGCGCCAGCGCAAGCGCGTGTTCCGCACCCTGACCCACCCGCGTTTCCGTGCCGCGTTCGATTTCCTGGCCCTGCGCCAGGTGGCCTCGGCCGAGCACGAAGCCGATGTCGCGTTCTGGCGCGAGGCGCAGGCGCAATCGGGCCATGAGCTGGAATCGTCGCTCGATGCCATGCACAGCGAAGGCGGCGATGAGGACGGTGGGGCGCCGCGCAAGCGTCGCCGTCGCCGTCGCCGCCCGGGCGGTCCGGCCGGCAGTGCCGCCGAGTAAGCCATGACCCGTGCCTGGATCGGGCTGGGCGCCAATCTTGGCGACGCCGCCCACACCGTCCGCGCGGCCATCGCCGCGCTGGACGAGCTGCCTGCAACGCGGCTGCTGCAGGCGTCACGCCTGTATGCCACCCCGGCCTGGGGCAATGAGGACCAGCCGCCGTTCGTCAACGCCGTGGCGGCGGTGCTCACCGATCTGCCTGCACTCGAGTTGTTGCAGGCCATGCTCGGGCTGGAGCGGCAGTTCGGCCGCGTCCGCGATCCAGCGGTGCATTGGGGGCCGCGAGCGCTGGACCTGGATCTGCTGCTGTACGGCGAGCAGGTGGTGGATCTGCCCGATCTGAAGGTGCCGCATCCGTACCTGCACGAGCGTGCTTTCGTGCTGGTGCCGTTGGCCGAAATTGCCGCCGATCTGGCCATTCCCGGCCATGGCCGCGTGCAGGATGCAGTGATGCGGGTGGATGCCTGCGGGATCGCGCCGATAGGGTGATAATGCCCGGGTTATCCCCCCGGTTATCAGCACATGAGCACCCACGCAGACAGCAAGCCCTGGACCGTTCCCGCCCTGGCCGAGGCCAAGCGCAATGGCCAGAAGCTGGTCATGTTGACCGCCTACGACGCCGGCTTCGCCCGCACTTTCGACGCCAACGGTGTCGACCTGATCCTGATCGGCGATTCGCTGGGCATGGTCGTGCAGGGCCATGATTCGACCCTGCCGGTGACCGTGGCCGACATGGTCTACCACACCCGCGCCGTAGCCCGTGTGCTGCAGCGTGCGCTGCTGGTGGCCGACCTGCCGTTCGGTGCCGATGCCACCCCGGAGCGCGCGCTGGATGCTTCGCTGCAGCTGCTGCAGGCCGGCGCCGAGATGGTCAAGATCGAAGGTGCCGGCTTCAAGGTCGACATCATCCGCTACCTGGTCGAACGCGAGATTCCGGTCTGCGCGCACCTGGGCCTGACTCCGCAGTCGGTGCTGCGCCTGGGCGGCTTCAAGATTCAGGGCCGTGGCGAAGCCGCGCGCCAGCTGGTGGAGGATGCCAAGGCCGTGGCTGCCGCGGGCGCCAGCATCATGGTGCTCGAATGCGTGCCGACGCCGGTGGCGGCTGAAGTTACCGCCGCGGTGGACGTGCCGACCATTGGCATCGGTGCTGGCCCGCAGTGCGACGGCCAGGTGCTGGTGCTGCACGATTTCCTCGGCCTGGACAGTGGCCATCGCCGTCCCAAGTTCGTCAAGGATTTCCTGGCCGAAGGCGGTTCGGTGGCCGGTGCCACCCGCGCCTATGCCGACGCCGTGCGCGACGGCAGCTTCCCCGACGAACAGCACGCCTACGCCCAATGATCCAGACCTTCAACGAGCTCGGCGCACTGCGCGAGCAGATTGCGCAGTGGAAGCAGCAGGGCCTGCGCGTGGCGCTGGTGCCGACCATGGGCAACCTGCATGGTGGCCACCATTCGCTGGTGACCCTGGCCCGCCAGTACGCCGACAGGGTGGTGGCGAGCATCTTCGTCAACCCGACCCAGTTCGGGCCGAACGAGGATTTCAGTCGCTACCCGCGCACGCCCGAGGCCGACGTGGCCGGGCTGGAGCAGGTCGGCTGCGATGCGGTGTGGCTGCCCAGCGTCGAGGCCATGTATCCGCTGGGCGTGGACAAGACCACGCAGATGCACGCGCCGGGTGTCAGCGAAGTGCTGGAGGGTGCCAGTCGCCCAGGCCATTTCGATGGCGTGTGCACGGTGGTGGCGCGTCTGTTCCTGCAGGTGCAGCCGGACGTGGCCGTGTTTGGGCGCAAGGATTACCAGCAGCTGGCCGTCATCAAGCAGATGGTGGCCGAGCTGTCGTTCCCGATCCAGATCGTCGGTGCCGAGATCGTGCGCGACGAGGATGGCCTGGCCAAGAGTTCGCGCAACCAGTATCTCAACGCCGAACAGCGACCGGTTGCGACCACCATTCACCGCACCCTGCTGGGCATGCGCGAAGGCTACGTGGCCGGGCACACGCGGGCGCAGATCGAAGCGGACGCCACGGCGGCGCTGCAGGCCGCCGGTTTCCAGGTCGACTACGCGGTACTGCGCACGCCGGAGCTGGCCGAGCCGAGCTTTGACGGCGGTGGCCGCGTGGCCCTGATCGCCGCACGGCTGGGCACGACCCGGCTGATCGACAACCTGGAGTTCTGATGTCTGCGTGGGGTCAGATCCCTCTCCGCAGGGGAGGGATCTGACCCCAGCTCCCCTTTCGGCCTGTTACCTGAACAGGTTGCCGGCCGTGATGCCGATGGCCGGACGGGTGCTAGAATCCGCTCTTTCCTTTGCCGTTGCAGCGCCCCCATGCACCTGTCCCTGCTCAAGACCAAGATCCACCGCGCCACCGTCACCCATTCCGAGCTGAACTACGAAGGCTCGATCGCCATCGATGACAACCTGCTGGCTGCCACCGGCATCCGCGAGTTCGAGCAGGTGCACATCTGGGACGTGACCAACGGTGCGCGCTTCTCGACCTATGCCATCCGCGCCGAAGCCGGCAGCGGCGTGGTCTCGCTCAACGGTGGCGCCGCGCGCCACGTGCAGGTCGGTGACATCATCATCATCGCCGCGTTCGCCAGCATGACCGAGCAGGAAGCCGACAGCTTCAAGCCGAAGCTGGTGTACGTTGATGGCAGCAACCAGATCACCCACACCAACGACACGATCCCGACACAGGCCGCATGACAACGAACAACGGATTCGACTCGCTGCATTCCCACGCCCAGCGCCTGAAGGGCGCCAGCATTCCCAGTCTGCTCGCCGCCGAACCCGGCCGCGTCCAGGACCTGGCGCTGCGGGTCGGTCCGTTGTACGTCAACTTCGCGCGGCAGAAATACGATGCCGCAGCGCTGCAGGCGCTGCTGGCATTGGCGGCCGACCGTGATGTCGGCGGCGCCATCACCCGGCTGTTCCGTGGTGAGCAGGTCAACCTGACCGAAGGTCGTGCCGCACTGCACACCGCGCTGCGTGGCGACGTGGTGGATGCGCCGGTGGCGGCCGAGGCCTATGCCACCGCCCGCGAAATCCGCCAGCGCATGGGCGTGCTGGTGCGCGCGCTGGAAGACAGTGGCGTGACCGATGTGGTCAGCGTCGGCATCGGTGGTTCCGATCTCGGTCCGCGTCTGGTCGCCGATGCGCTGCGCCCGGTTACCGGTGCGCGCCTGCGCGTGCATTTCGTATCGAACGTGGATGGCGCTGCCATGCAGCGCACGCTGGCCACGCTGGATCCGGCCAAGACCGCCGGCATCCTGATCTCCAAGACCTTCGGCACCCAGGAAACCCTGCTCAACGGCCAGATCCTGCACGACTGGCTGGGCGGCAGCGAGCGCCTGTACGCAGTCAGCGCCAATCCGGAGCGTGCCGCCAAGGCCTTCGCCATTGCCGCCGAGCGCGTGCTGCCGATGTGGGACTGGGTGGGCGGCCGTTACTCGTTGTGGTCGGCGGTCGGCTTCCCGATCGCGCTGGCCATTGGTTTCGAGCGTTTCGAACAGCTGCTGGAAGGCGCGGCGCAGATGGATGCGCATGCGCTGGACGCACCGCTGGAGCGCAACCTGCCGGTGCTGCATGCGCTGACCGACATCTGGAACCGCAACCTGCTGGGCTGCGCCACGCATGCGGTGATGACCTACGACCAGCGCCTGGCGCTGCTGCCGGCCTACCTGCAGCAGCTGGTGATGGAGAGCCTGGGCAAGCGCGTGCAGCGCGATGGCCAGCCGGTCACCACCGATACCGTGCCGGTGTGGTGGGGCGGGGCGGGCACCGACGTGCAGCACAGCTTCTTCCAGGCGCTGCACCAGGGCACCAGCATCGTTCCGGCCGATTTCATCGGTTGCGTGCACAACGACGATCCCTACACGATCAATCACCAGGCGCTGCTGGCCAACCTGCTGGCGCAGACCGAAGCGCTGGCCAACGGCCAGGGCAGTGACGATCCGCACCGCGATTATCCCGGTGGCCGCCCGAGCACGCTGATCCTGCTTGATGCGCTGACGCCGCAGGCGCTGGGTGCGCTGATCGCGATGTACGAGCACGCCGTGTACGTGCAGTCGGTGATCTGGAACATCAACGCCTTCGACCAGTTCGGTGTCGAACTGGGCAAGCAGCTGGCCAGCGGCCTTCTGCCGGCGCTACAGGGCGAGGACGTGGCGGTTGCCGATCCGATGACCCGCGAGATCCTGGCGCAGTTGAAGCGCTGAGGTTCTGGTGCCGGCCAGCGGCCGGCACTACCGGCTCGGGTCGCGTTCCGGGCTCGGCCGCTTGGCCAGCTTGCGCTGCAGCGAGCGCCGGTGCATGCCCAATAGCCGCGCCGCCGCCGACACGTTGCCGCCGGTCTCGTGCATCGCCTGCTGGATGTGTTCCCACTGCAGCCGGCTGATCGGCGTCATCGCGTCGGGCACTTCCATTTCGCCATCGTCGGCCGGGCCGTCATCCTCTTCGCCGAGGGCGCGCAGGATCATCGGTACCGTGGCCGGCTTGGGCAGGTAATCGTCGGCACCGAGCTTGATCGCTTCCACCGCCGTGGCGATGCTGGCATAGCCGGTCACCAGCAGGATCCGCATGTCGGCACGCAGGGCGCGCAACGGCTGGATCAGTGCCAGGCCCGAATCGCTGCCCAGCTTCAGGTCGATCAGCGCGAACGCCGGTGGCTGCTGGCGCGCCAGGGCCAGCGCGCTGGCGGCATCCTGCGCCGTCTGGGTCTCCAGCCCCTTGCGGGCCAGGCTGCGCTGCAGGGTCCTCAGGTACAGCTCGTCGTCGTCGACCAGCAGGCCCAGGGTGGAGTGGTGAAGGCTCATGGGGTGTCCTCGCGTGGGGCCAGCGGCAGGCGGAAGCCGACGCGGCTGCCGGCCCCTGGGCCGGGCGCATCCACATCTCGCCGTCGAGGCGTTCAATGGTGGCATGGGACAGGGCCAGGCCGACGCCCATGCCCTCGCTCTTGCTGCTGCCGAACAGGGTGCCCGGCAGCACGGCGGCGCGGGCATCGAAGCCGTGGCCGTAGTCGCGGACTTCGCCGATCAGGTCGTCGCCTTCGATGCGCAGGTCCAGGTCCACGCGCGGTCGGCCGGCCTGCTCTCCGGCATCGGCGGCGTTGTTGAGCAGGACCATCAGCAGGTGGCCCACGCCGGGGTCCAGTGGCAGCCGCAGCGGGGCGTCGTCGTTGCGGTGCAGGTCGATGGTCGGCCGCACCAGGCGCCATTGCTCCAGCACCTGCTGGGCGTTGGAATGGCGGCGGCCGGGGGCGTCGGCCGAGGCCGGTGCGGCCAGCGCCAGCACGCGTTCACGGCATTGCACCAGCAACTCGCGCAGGGTTTCCATGTCCTCGCGCACTTCCGGTTCTTCGCTGCGCTCGGCCACGTCGTCGGCCAGCAGGGTCATGGTCGCCAGCGGCGTGTTCAGTTCGTGCGCCACCGAGGCGGCATGGGTGGCCAGGGCGACGATGCCCTCGTTGCGGGCGAAGCGTTCGCGCAGCGCCGACAGCTCCAGTTCGCGCTGGCGCAGGGCCAGCGCCAGGCGGGTGGAGAAGGCCAGCACCACGGCCGCGGAGATCAGGAAGTTGGCGACCACGCCCCAGCGGTTGAGGTCCTGGGCGCGGAAATAGCCGTCCGGCAGGGGCTGGCCGAAGATGCCACTGCTGGCGTAACCGAGCAGGCAGGCCAGCGCCACCGCCAGCGCCCAGCGCAGGGGCAGGGCGAACGCAGCCAGTGCGATCAGGATCAGGAACAGCGAGCTGAACGGATTGGCCATGCCGCCGCTCCAGCCAACCATCCAGGTCAGGATGATCACATCCACCAGGATGTGCCCGAACGCGGTCAGTGGTGCGGTATCGGCGGCTTCCGGGCGCAGCTGGGTGTAGATGTTGAACAGCGCCAGCACCGCCACGCCGGCCCACAGCGGCAGCTGCGGCAATGGCAGGCCCAGGACCCAGGTGGCCACCAGGATGGTGGCCGCCTGGCCGCCCACGGCAAGCCAGCGCAGGCTGCACAGGGTTCGCAGGAACGGGGCGTCGGGACCGGTCATTCGCGCTCATCGTATGCGTTCCCGGGCAACGGCGCCTGCGACAATCGGCCGCAGACGCACCATCGGCTGAATGCGACTCACCCGGAACGTGGGGCCGGGCGGTAGAATGCGCCCATGCACGACGCCGTTACCCGCCCGACGCCCCCTCCGATGCCACTGCCTGGCCCCGTCGCCAGACCCATGCCGTCCAGATCGGCGGGGTCACCGTCGGTGGAGGCAAGCCGGTGGTGGTGCAGTCGATGACCAACACCGATACCTCCGATGTGGCCTCCAGCGTGAAGCAGGTGGCCGAGTTGTGGCGCGCCGGTTCGGAAATGGTGCGCCTGACCGTCAACACCGTTGAGGCTGCCGCTGCGATTCCGCGCATCGTCGACAAGCTGGCGATGATGGGCATCGAGGTGCCGTTGATCGGCGACTTCCACTACAACGGCCACCAGCTGCTGAGCGCCGAACCGGCCTGTGCCGAAGCGCTGGCCAAGTACCGCATCAACCCGGGCAACGTCGGCTTCGGCAAGAAGAAGGACCTGCAGTTCGCACAGCTGATCGAGTTCGCCATCCGCTTCAACAAGCCGGTGCGCATCGGCGCCAACTGGGGCTCGCTGGACCAGGCCTTGGCCGCGAAGCTGATGGACGAGAACAACCACCGCGAACAGCCGTGGGACGCTGGCCGCGTGCTGCGCGAGGCGCTGATCCGCTCGGCGCTGGATTCGGCCGAGCAGGCAGTGGAACTAGGCCTGCCGCGCGATCGCATCGTGCTGTCGGCCAAGGTCAGTGGCGTGCAGGAACTGATCGCGGTGTACCGCGACCTGGCCCAGCGCTCGGATTTCGCGTTGCATCTGGGCCTGACCGAAGCCGGCATCGGCAGCAAGGGCATCGTCGCCTCGGCGGCGGCGCTGAGCGTGCTGCTGCAGGAAGGCATCGGCGACACCATCCGCATCTCGCTGACCCCGGAACCGGGCCAGTCGCGCACGCAGGAAGTGATCGTCGCCCAGGAACTGCTGCAGACCACCGGCCAGCGCGCTTTCACCCCGCTGGTCACCGCCTGCCCGGGCTGTGGGCGCACCACCTCCGAGTTCTTCCAGGAACTGGCCAAGGTGGTGCAGAACCACGTGCGCGAGAAGATGCCGTTGTGGAAGATCCAGCATCCCGGCGCGGAAAACATGACGCTGGCGGTGATGGGCTGCGTGGTCAACGGGCCCGGTGAATCGCGCCATGCCAACATCGGCATTTCGCTGCCGGGTACCGGTGAGGCGCCGTCGGCGCCGGTGTTCGTCGATGGCGAAAAGAAGGTGACCCTGCGTGGCGAGAACATCGCCCAGGACTTCGTCGCCCTGATCGACGACTACGTCGAACGTACCTATGTCCGAAGCGCCGGATAAGCCCGCGATTCTCGCTGCGCCGGAGTCCGCCTCCGGTTTCCGCCACTGGATGGCGCGCAATGCCTGGCGCCTGGTCCTGCTGTTTGGTGGCGTGCTGCTGCCGCTGGCGGGCTTCGTCGCGCTGGCCGATGAAGTGCACGAATTTGAATCGTTCCATTTCGATGCGCCCCTGCTGTGGCAGATGCACGGTCTGCATTCGCCGCTGTTGGACCGCTTCTTCGTGCTCATCTCGAAACTGGGCTACGAGTGGTTCCTGATCCCGGCCGACGTGCTGATCATCGGCGCGCTGCTGGGCTACCGGCGCTGGCGTGAAGCCACCTTCGTGGCGGTCAGCTTCGTCGGCTCGGCGTTGCTGAACATGGGCAGCAAGCACTTCTTCCAGCGCGAGCGGCCCAGCCTGTGGGAGTCGATCGCGCCGGAATCGACGTTCAGCTTCCCCAGCGGCCATGCGATGGGCTCGATGACCCTGGCGGTGACCCTGGTCCTGCTGGCCTGGAACACCCGCTGGCGCTGGCCGGTGCTGCTGCTGGCCCCGTCGTTCAGCCTGCTGGTCAGCCTGTCCCGGGTCTACCTGGGGGTGCATTACCCCTCCGATATCCTGGCCGGATGGTGTGCCGCGCTGGTTTGGGTGGTAGGGTGCTATCTGGTCATGTTCAGTCGCCGGCACCCATGGCGACGTCACGGCTCGCCGCCAGCGAAGGCCAGCGAAGCATCATCACAGGGGGAATGACGTGGATGGCCCCCGGTGGGCGTCTACGTGATAGATCAGTTGTTTCGAAACAGCAGGTTCTGCAAGACAGGGGGCAAGCTCAACGCGTGGTTATGTGATGCGCAAGGCAGAATGCCCGCGCCGCATTCCGAGCGCGCTTGCGGGGTATCGGCACCCTGCCTAGCTTGACCTGCAATGGCCGCATTCGAAGAGGTACGTGAATGACGATTCGAGTCTACCTGGTGGATGACCACGCGCTGGTCCGCACCGGGATGAAGATGATTCTGTCGGGGAAGCCGACATCGAGGTGGTGGGCGAAGCCGAGACCGGCGAAGACGCGCTGCGCGATGTCCGCCAGTTGTTGCCGGACGTGGTGCTGTGCGATCTGCACCTGCCGGGCGTCAGCGGCATGGAAGTGACCGAGCGCATCGTCCGCAGCCACCGCAATACCCGCGTGGTGATCGTGTCGGTGCTGGAAGACGGTCCGCTGCCAAAGCGCCTGCTTGAAGCCGGCGCGGCCGGCTACATCGGCAAGGGCTGCGATGCGCAGGAACTGTTGCGCGCGGTGCGCGATGTCGCGGCCGGCCGCCGCTACCTGGGCACCAGCATCGCGCAGAACCTGGCGCTGTCGACGGTGGAAGGCAATGGTTCGCCGTTCGACAGCCTGTCGCCGCGTGAACTGGAAGTGGCGCTGCTGCTGACCCAGGGCCTGCGCCAGGAAGACATCGCACGGCGCCTGAGCCTGAGCGCGAAGACGGTGAACACGCACAAGGCGCGGTTGTTCGAGAAGATGGGAATCCACGACAACATCGCGCTGGCACGCATGGCCAGCCAGTACGGGCTGGTGGACCCGGCACGGCCGTTGTAACGATTTCGGCCTTCTGTAGAGCCGAGCCCATGCTCGGCTGCTTTCCTTCCGCTGGCGCGGAGCCGAGCATGGGCTCGGCTCTACACCCGAGTCGGACTCAGTGACCGCGTACCCGCTTGATGATCTTCGCGGCGTCGGCGGCGCTGGCGCGCACCTTGTCCCATTCGCCGTTGGCGATCCAGTTGCCCGGCACCATCCACGAACCACCGATGCAGACCACGTTCTTCTGCTCGAGGTATTCGGCGGCGGTGTTCTCGGTGATGCCACCGGTCGGGCAAAGCTTGAGGTCGGCGACCGGGCCGGCCAGGCCCTTGATCATCGCCAGCCCGCCCACGGCCGTGGCCGGGAACAGCTTGCACACACGGAAGCCGCGCGCGTAGAGGGACAGCAGCTCGGTCGGCGTGGCTGCACCCGGCACCACCGGCAGTGGCGCCGCCGCCAGCGCATCGGCCAGCGCCGGCGGCGTACCCGGGGTCACCAGGAAGTCCGCACCTGCGTCGATCGACTGCTGCATCTGCGCCACGGTCAGCACCGTGCCCGCACCCACCACCACATCCGGCAGCTCGCGCTTGAGCATCGCCAGCGCTTCCATCGCCACCGGCGTACGCAGCGTCAGCTCGATTGCCGGCAAGCCGCCTTCCAGCAGCGCCGCACTGACCGCCCGCGCCTGGTCCAGCGTATGAATCGTCACCACCGGCAAGATGCCGGCCGCATGCAACAGCTCCGCCGCACGCACCTGATGTTGTTCGATACCCATGCTTTTGCCCTTGCTCTTGTTTGTGCTTTTCAGTGATTACTTCGCGGCATTGATGCGCCGGAGAGCGTCAGGAGGGCGCGGTCAGCCCCAGCCGGGACCGTTCGCGCCATGGATGGCGCGACCGAGCCCCCATGGATGGGTTTACGGCGTGTCCCGGCTGGGGCTGACCGCGCCCTCAACCAGGAACCTCACCGCCGCGACAAACCCGCAACGCCCTTCAACCCTCAGGCGTCCTTCGCCTCATGCGGCGCCGCCGCTGCCGCCGCATCGTGCCCCAGCTCGTATTCCGCGTCGTAATCCCACGGCCCACCATCGGCCGCCGCCGGCCCGCACGAAATCGAAATCGCACCCTGGTCGGCCGGACCCACCACGCGACGGTTGATCGCGAACAGATTGCGGCCCAGATCCTGCGCCGCCGGCGCGGTGTTCGGCGCCAGCGAGCGTGCTGCCCATTCGGCCGCATCCACCAGCACTTCCAGCGTGCCGGCCTCGCCATCGAGGCGGATCATGTCGCCCTCGCGCACCTTGGCCAGCGGGCCGCCACGTGCCGCTTCCGGGGTCACGTGGATCGCTGCCGGAATCTTGCCGGAAGCGCCGGACAGGCGACCGTCGGTGACCAGCGCCACGCGTCGGCCCTGGTTCTGCAGCAACCCCAGCAGCGGTGCCAGCGAATGCAGTTCCGGCATGCCGTTCGCACGCGGGCCCTGGTAACGCACCACCGCCACGAAATCCTGCGGCAGCAGGCCGCCGGCATGCAGCTTGTTCAACACCTGTGGCGCATCGACCACCACCGCCGGCGCTTCAATCGTGCGGTACTGCGGCTTCACTGCCGACAGCTTGATCAGCGACTTGCCCAGGTTGCCGCGCAGCAGGCGCAGGCCGCCCTGGTGTTCGAACGGGTTGTCGACGCCGCGCACCACCTCGTCATCGGCACTGTGTTCCAGACCGGGCAGATAGACCAGCTGGCCGTCACGCAGCTGCGGTTCGCGCGCATAGTCGGCCATGCCGCCGCGCGCCACGCTGACCAGATCGCCGTGCATCAGCCCGGCCTTGATCAG
The DNA here is from genome assembly GCF_056172695.1 of Stenotrophomonas sp. GSD10. Taxonomy (NCBI): domain Bacteria; kingdom Pseudomonadati; phylum Pseudomonadota; class Gammaproteobacteria; order Lysobacterales; family Lysobacteraceae; genus Stenotrophomonas; species Stenotrophomonas sp. GSD10. The sequence continues at coordinate 1,360,428 of NZ_JAOCMC010000002.1, forward strand.
CTCGCCGAACACGAACGCCGGGCCGCCCGCCGCAGCGAAGCGGTTCACGTCGGCGTCGCCGTTCGGATAGACGCGCGCCAGCAACGGGATCAGCTGCGACAGCTCGTCGAAGTCGTCCCAGGTCAGCACGATGCCGGCGGCGCGCGCTACGGCGATCCAGTGGATGGTGTGGTTGGTCGAGCCACCGGTGGCCATCAGCGCGATGACCGCGTTGATGATGGCGCGCTCGTCGATGATCCGGCCCAACGGGCGGAAATCGTTGCCGAGTGCGGTGATGTCCAGCGCACGTTCGGTGGCTTCGCGGGTCAGCGCGTCGCGCAGCGGCGTGCCCGGGTTGACGAACGACGCCCCCGGCAGCTGCACGCCCATCGCTTCCAGCAGCACCTGGTTCGAGTTGGCGGTGCCGTAGAAGGTGCAGGTGCCGGCGCCGTGGTACGAGGCCGACTCGGCTTCCAGCAGCTCTTCGCGGGTGGCTTCGCCGGCGGCATAACGCTCGCGCACCTCGGCCTTCTGCTTGTTCGGAATGCCCGGGGTCATCGGGCCGGCCGGCACGAACACCGCCGGCAGGTGGCCGAAGGCCAGCGCGCCGATCAGCAGGCCGGGCACGATCTTGTCGCACACACCGAGGTAGACGGTGGTGTCGAACATGTCGTGGCTGAGGCCGATGGCGGTGGCCTGCGCAATCACATCGCGCGAGAACAGCGACAGCTCCATGCCGCCACGGCCCTGGGTGACGCCGTCGCACATCGCTGGCACCGCGCCGGCGACCTGTGCGGTGGCGCCGAGTTCGCGGGCGATCCCGCGGATCTGCTCGGGATAGGTCTCGAACGGCTGGTGCGCCGACAGCATGTCGTTGTAGGCGGTGATGATGCCCAGGTTCGGCGTCACCCCACCGCGCAGGCGGCTCTTGTCGGTACCGCCGCAGGCAGCGAAGCCGTGGGCGAGGTTGCCGCAGCTCAGGCGGCTGCGGAACGGGCCGTCACGCAGGGAGGCGTCGATCGCGGCCAGGTAGGCGGCGCGCGAGGCGGCGCTGCGGCGGATGACGCGCTCGGTGATGGCGTGCAGTTGCGGATGGAGGCTCATTGGCTACCGGCGTTCGTGGTGGCGAGAGGCAAGCGGCGGCAAGGCGCCGCCGCCGACGTCAATCAGCCCAGTGGACGCGCAGGCGCGCGCCGTCCAGGTTGATCGCATTGAGGATCGGGTACTGCTGGGCGTCGTTGCTGTCCAGCGCCTGGCGCAGCACCTGCAGCTTCTGCTTGCCGCGCAGCAGCAGCAGACGCTGGCGGCACTGCCGCAGGCCATGCGGGGTCAGCGTGATGCGCAGCGGCCACTGGTTGGCACCCGGGCAGCCGGTGGCATCCAGCGCGGCGTAGGGCAGGGTGCTTTCCAGAGCGCGGGCGAGATCCTTCGAGCCCGGGAACAGCGAGGCGGTGTGGCCATCGTTGCCCATGCCCAGTGCCACCAGGCTCGGCGGCTGGCTGTGCTGGGCCTGCAGATTGGCGGTGTAGACGCATTCCGGCAGGGGCTTGCCGATCCGCACCAGCGGATCGAAGTGGGCACCCTCGGCGCGCTTGAGCAGGTGCTCGCGCACCAGCCAGGCGTTGCTGTCGCGATCCTGTGGCGACAGCCAGCGCTCGTCGGCCAGGCTCACTTCAACCCGGTCCCAATGCACGTCCAGTTCGGCCAGGGCCTGGTAGACCGGCGCCGGCGTGGTGCCACCCGACAGCAGGATGCGGGCGCGGCCCACTTCATTGATGTCGTGGTTGAGGGTCTGCGCCATCTCGGCGGCTACCGCCTCGATCCAGCCATCGGCATCGCCATGGTGGATGAAGTCGATGCGGTCGTCGTGGAAAGCGGGGGTCATGCGGCAACTCCTGGTGCGTCACGTTCGGCGTCGGCGGCGTAGGCAGCGGCACCCAGCAGCCCGGCGTGGGGATGCATCACCGCCAGCGACGGTACCCGCGCCATGATCGAAGAGAACCGGCCCTTGTGTTCGAAGCGCTGGCGGAAGCCGGAGTGCTGCAGCGAGTCGAGCATCTTCGGGGTCAATCCACCGGTCAGGAACACGCCGTCCCAGGCGCCCTGGGTCAGTACCAGATCGCCGGCAATGGCGCCGAACACCGCGCAGAACACGTCCACGGTGCGCATCGCCTGCGGGTCGCCATGCAGGGCGCGCGCGGTCACGTCCACCGGTTGCAGCTGGCCCGGGTCGATGCCGGCCATCTCGCACACGGCGCGATGGATGTTGACCAGGCCGGGGCCGCAGATCAGCCGTTCGTTTGAGACGCGCCCGAACTGCTCGGAGAGGATCTCCAGGATGCGGATCTCTTCCGGCGTCCCCGGCGGGAAGCTGACATGGCCACCTTCGGTTTCCAGTGGATAGCAGCGGCCATGGCGCAGGATCAGGCCGCCGACGCCGAGCCCGGTGCCCGGCCCGATCACCGCATAGTTGCGCGGCTGGCCCGGCTTGCCCGGCACCCACGCCGCACCGCCCACCTGCACCACATCATCGGGTTGCAGCAGCGAGATTGCCATCGCCTGCGCGGCGAAATCATTGATCAGGTGCAGCTCGTCGAAGCCGAGCATCGCCGCGGTGCGGCTGCGCGAGATCACCCAGGGATGGTTGGTGATGCGTGCTTCGTCACCGTCGACGCGGCCAGCCACGGCGAACACGCCGCGGCCGGCCGTGGCGCCGATCTGTTCCAGATGGTGGCGCGCGGCATCACCGAGCGAGGGGAACTCGGCCACCGCGTACTCGCGGATGCTGTCTTTCAGCAGTGGCGCGTCCAGCGAGGTGTCGGCCAGCGCGAAGCGGGCGTTGGTGCCGCCGATGTCGGCAACCAGCACGGGCTGCGAGCCGGCACTCATGCCGAGGCTCCGCTGTCGGGTGCGTCCACGCCCTGCGGCAGGAATTCCGTGGCGTTGTTCGGGCCCCACTGGCCGGCGGGGTAGGGTTCCAGCGGCAGCTTGGCCTCCTTCCAGGCGTCGGCCACGCTGTCGATCCAGGCCCACGCCGCCCGCACTTCGTCGTCACGCACGAACAGCGTGTGGTTGCCATTGAAGGCATCCAGGAACAGGCGTTCGTAGGCGATGCGGCGGTGCAGGCCGGTCGGCACCGACAGTTCCAGTTCCAGCGGGTGCAGTTCCAGCGCGCCCCATTCCGGGCCGGCCAGGCTGCTCATCAGGCCCAGTTCGATGTTCTCCTGCGGCTGCAGCTGGAACACCAGGCGGTTCGGCGCGGCCTGCGCGCGCTGCGGGCGCTCGAACAGCCAATGGGTGACCGGCTTCAGCGTGACCACCACGCGGGTGGTGCGTTCGGGCAGGCGTTTGCCGGTGACCAGGTGGAACGGCACGCCGCTCCAGCGCCAGTTGTCGATGTGCGCGGTCACGCCGGCGAAGGTTTCCACGTCGCTGCCTTCCGGCGGCTGGTAGGCCTGGGCCGGCTGGCCGTTGATGGTGCCGGCGGTGTAGCGGCCACGGATGCTGTCACGCGCGGCGTGCCGGGCATCGAGCGGGCGCAGTGCGCGCAGCACCTTGACCTTCTCGTCGCGGATGCGGTCGGCTTCCAGCGAGGCCGGTGGCTCCATCGCCACCATGCACAGCAGCTGCAGGATATGGCTCTGCACCATGTCGCGCAGCGCGCCGGACCGGGCGTAGTAGGCGTCGCGGCCATCCACGCCTTCGCTTTCGGCGACCAGGATGTGCACCGATTCGATGTAGTTGCGGTTCCACACCGCTTCCAGCAGCGTGTTGCCGAAGCGCAGTGCAATCAGGTTCTGCACCGCCGCCTTGCCCAGGTAGTGGTCGAGGCGGAACACACGGTCCTCGTCGATCCACTGGCCGATGGTGGAGATGATCTCCTCGGCGCTTTCGCTGTCGCTGCCGATCGGCTTCTCCAGCATCAGGCGTGCCGGCGCAGCCAGGGCACCGCCCTTGGCCAGGCCTTCGCAGGTGGAGATGTACAGGCCCGGCGGGATGGCCAGGTAGCTGACGCACTTGCGGTGCACCAGGTCGGAGACCGCGGCGGCCACCGAGTCGACATCGCGCAGGTCGACCGAGCGGTAGTCGATGCGACGCAGCAGCGCAGCGATGTCGTCCTGGGTGGCCATCGGCATGGCCTGCTGCAGGCGCGGGCGCAGGATGTCATGGAAGGCTTCGGTGTCATGCCCGGACAGGGCCAGCGCACGGATGCGGAAGTCCTCCGGCAGCAGGCCGTCGCCGAGGAGGCGAAGCAGCGAAGGGAACAGGTAGCGCTGGGCCAGATCACCTGTGGCACCGAACAGGAAGAGGGTGTCGTGCATCGCTCGAGTTTCAGATCCGGGTGACATCGTTGTCAATCGCTTCATGGCTGGGTTCGGGGGACATCCGCGCAACTGCCTGTCCGAGGCTCGTCAGGGGCGTTTTCCGGGGCTCCGGAAGACCGTTCCATTCGAAACCACTGCCTCGTCGGAAGCTTCGTTCTTCCGGCGACGCAGATCGGTGCGCACCGATCATCGGATAGTGCCACGTGAAAACGTTTACATGGCAGAATGGGCAACTGTATTCGATTGCAGTGCTCGCCGCCATGCGGCAGGCGCGCAATCATCACTGCCATCGGGAGGGCCGAGGCAGTCCCAAAAGACAGCCCGGCTTCGGGCGGACCGGATAGGTGATATGGCAAAAGTGCAGTTGCAGGGTGTGCGCAAGGTCTATGACAACGGCCAGGTCGCGGTGAAGGACGCCACCTTCGAGGTCGCCGACGGCGAGCTGATGGTGCTGGTCGGCCCGTCCGGCTGTGGCAAGTCGACCCTGCTGCGGATGGTGGCCGGCCTGGAGGAGATCAGCGGCGGCACGCTGACCATCGGCGACCGTGTGGTCAACGACGTGGCGCCGAAGGACCGCGACATCGCCATGGTGTTCCAGAGCTACGCGCTGTACCCGCATATGACCGTGGCCGAGAACCTGGCCTTCGGCCTGAAGCTGCGCGGCCATGACAAGGCCACCATCGACAAGCGCATCGCCGAGGCGGCGCAGACGCTGGGCCTGACCGAGATGATGGACAAGTTGCCCAAGGCGATGTCCGGTGGCCAGCGCCAGCGCGTGGCACTGGGCCGTGCGCTGGTGCGCGAGCCGGCGGTGTTCCTGCTCGACGAGCCGTTGTCCAACCTCGATGCCAAGCTGCGCCACAGCGTGCGCACCGAGATCGCGCAGCTGCACCGCAAGCTGGGCACCACCATGATCTACGTGACCCATGACCAGGTCGAAGCGATGACCCTGGGCCAGCGCATCGTGGTGCTGAAGGACGGCGTCATCCAGCAGATCGACACACCGATGGCGCTGTACGACCGTCCGGCCAACCTGTTCGTGGCCGGCTTCCTCGGCAGCCCGGCGATGAACGTGCTGCGCGGCACGCTGCAGGGCGACGCCGGCGGCGTGACCGTGGTCGACGGCGACTGGCGTGCACCGCTGGGCCAGGCCACGATCGATCCGGCCTGGCTGCAGAAGCCGATCGCGGTGGGTGTGCGCCCGGAACACCTGCAGCCGGCCAGCGCCGATGATGCGCATGCGTTCACCGCACGCATCGAAGGCATCGAGCCGGTCGGCAACGAAATCTTCGTCAACCTCAGCAGCGGCCAGCATGCGCTGACCATGCGCGTGGCGCCGCAGGCGTTGCCGGCGGTGGGCGAGGACATCCGTGTAGCGATCCACCCGCAGGGCCTGCACTTCTTCAATGCGGAAAGCGGCGAGCGGCTGTAAGGGTAGTGCCGGCCGCTGGCCGGCAACCTCAACCCTGCGTTGCTGCCGGCCAGCGGCCGGCACTACCACTCCTTCAGAGCAAGCGTGCGGACCAAGGTCCGCACCCACCCGATGTGGTTTCCCACCGGATTCAGCGTGCCAGGCCATCCAGCAACGGCACGCGCTGCGCAATGGCATCACCCACCTGCAGGTCAGCATCACCGGCCTCCAGCGGCAGCACCGCCAGCGCCAGCTCACCGGCCACGCTGGCGATCGTGCCCAGCGCCGCGCTGTCCTGCTGAACGCCATCACCGGCCTGTGCCGGTGCCGCGGTCTGCAGCAGCTGCACCGCGCGCTTGGCTTTGCCGAGGAAGTGGGTACGGGCGACGATTTCCTGGCCGGGATAACAGCCCTTCTTCACGCTGTAGCCGTTCAGGCGGTCCAGGCCCAGCTGCTGCGGGGTCCACACTTCGCGCTGGCTGTCTTCCAGGCGCGGCAATCCGTAGCGCAGGTCGGCCTGGCGCCAGGCCAGGGCGAAAGCGGCCTCATCGGTTCCGCTACCGACGGCAAAGGCATCAGAAGCGCCGATGCGCAGGGTGCGCGGGAGGGCATCACTGCCCAGGTCCAGCTCCCAGCTGTCACCGGGCGCGTGCGCAATCGCCGCGCCGCTGGCGGCCTCTGGCGCAGTGAAGGCGCCGGCCACGGCCAGATCGTTGCGCACCTGCACCTTCACCTTGCGACGGAACACGAAGCGCTGCAGTTGCGACGCAATCGCATCGGCATCGCCGTCGGCCAGCACCAGCATCACATGGTCATCGGCCAGCCGCAGCAGCTGGAACACCGCCAGGGTGCGGCCCTTGGCGCTCAGCCAGGCGCTCCACTGCCAGTGCCACAGGGGCAGGGCGGTGACGTCGCTGCTGAACTGGGCGTGGGCGAACACGGCCGCATCCACGCCCTGCAGGCTCAGCAACTGGTGGCCGGGCAGGCGCGGATATCCGACGAAAGCAGGGGGCAGGTTGTCAGGCACGTGAACGAGGTCTAAAATTTGTGCGTTGCGAGACCGAACATGATAGGCCAAACAACCCCCACTCCCGACGACGAATCTGAAGCCCCGCTGGTCCCCGCGGCACCCGTGCCCGTGGAACAGGAAAAAGCAGAGGAATTCGGCGGCCGCGGCGGACTTGATCCGGTGCGGTATGGCGATTGGGAGAAAAACGGACGCTGCATCGATTTCTGATCAGCATTGAGCCAACGCGGCCGCGTGCCGCCCAGCCGAGACAACGAGCCCAGCGAATGGCGACCAGACAACGCCCACTTTCCCCGCACCTTCAGGTGTATCGCTGGCAGATTCAGATGGCCACCTCGATCCTGCATCGAGCCACTGGCGTCTTTCTGTCTGTTGGTGCCCTCATCATCGCCGCCGGCCTGCTGGCCCTGATGATGGGGCCCGAGTCCTGGAACTGCTTCACCGGCCATGCCGGGGCCTGGTATGGCCGCGTGTTCCTGTTCGCGTGGACATGGTCGTTCGCCTATCACCTGTGCAATGGCATCCGCCATGTGGTGCAGGACTTCGCCATCGGCTTCAGCATCCCCGCCTTCATCCGCAGCAGCTGGCTGTCGGTCACCGGCAGCCTGGTGATCACCCTGCTGGTGTGGGCCTATGTGATGTTCGGAGGTGCCGCGTGAGCAAGTTCCGTACCCCGTTGAAGAGCGTGCGCGGCCTGGGTTCGGCCAAGACCGGCACCGAGCACTTCGTGCACCAGCGCCTGACTGCTGCCGCCCTGGTGGTGCTGGGCATCTGGTTCCTGGTCTTCGTGCTGGGCCTGCTCGGCTCGGATTACGCGACCGCCGCCGCTGCCGTGGCCAAGCCGTGGAACGCGGTGCCGCTGATCGGCCTGCTGATCGCCATGTTCTGGCACGCGCAGCTCGGCATGCAGGTCGTGCTGGAAGACTACATCCACGAATCGCTGCTGGCCCTGGTGCTGCAGACCGCGGTGAAGTTCGTCGCCGTGCTCGGCATGATCGTCAGTGTGTTTGCGGTGGGCCGCATCGCCCTCGGCGTTGCCTGAGCCCAGGCGCCAAGACAGGAATCCAGACTAGATGTCCGCTTACAAGATTACCGAACACAAGTACGACATGGTCGTGGTCGGCGCCGGCGGCGCCGGCCTGCGCGCCACGTTCGGCCTGGCCGCCAAGGGCCTGCAGACCGTGTGCCTGACCAAGGTCTTCCCGACCCGTTCGCACACCGTTGCCGCCCAGGGCGGTATCTCGGCCGCACTCGCCAACATGGGCGAGGACGACTGGCGCTACCACTTCTTCGACACCATCAAGGGGTCGGACTGGCTGGGCGACCAGGACGCCATCGAATACATGTGCCGTGAGGCCATCCCGGCCATCATCGAGCTTGAACACTACGGCGTGCCGTTCTCGCGCACCGCCGAAGGCAAGATCTACCAGCGTCCGTTCGGTGGCATGACCACCAAGTACGGCGAAGGCCCGGCAGCGCAGCGTACCTGCGCGGCGGCCGACCGTACCGGCCACGCGATGCTGCACACCCTGTACCAGCAGTCGCTGAAGCACGATGCGCGCTTCATGATCGAGTACTTCGCCCTCGACCTGATCTTCGACGACGAAGGCGCCTGCCGCGGCGTGCTGGCCCTGGACATGTCCGATGGCACGCTGCACCTGTTCCGCGCCCAGGGCGTGGTGCTGGCCACCGGCGGCTACGGCCGTGCCTACTTCAGCGCCACCTCGGCGCACACCTGCACCGGCGACGGTGGCGGCCTGGCCATGCGTGCCGGCATCGCCATGCAGGACATGGAGTTCGTGCAGTTCCACCCGACCGGCATCTATGGTGCCGGCTGCCTGATCACCGAGGGTGTCCGCGGTGAAGGCGGCATCCTGCGCAACAGCAGCGGCGAGCGCTTCATGGAGCGCTACGCACCGCACTACAAGGACCTGGCCTCGCGCGACGTGGTCAGCCGTTCGATGACCATCGAGATCCGCGAAGGCCGCGGCGTCGGCGAGCACAAGGATCACATCCTGCTCGACCTGACCCACCTCGGCCCGGGCGTGATCGACGACAAGCTGCCGGGCATCGCCGAGAGCGCGCGCATCTTCGCCGGCGTCGACGTGCACAAGCAGCCGATCCCGGTCATTCCGACCGTGCACTACAACATGGGCGGCATCCCGACCAACTACCACGGTGAAGTGGTGCGCAAGGTCGGCGACAACCCCGATGCGGTCGTGCCGGGCCTGTATGCCATCGGCGAAGCGGCCTGCGTGTCCGTGCACGGCGCCAACCGCCTGGGCTCGAACTCGCTGCTGGACCTGGTGGTGTTCGGTCGCGCGGTGGCCAACCGCTGCGCCGAGACCATCAAGCCGGGCGCATCGCACAAGCCGCTGCCGGCCGATGCCTGCGACAAGGCGCTGGGCCTGCTGGACAAGCTGCGCCACGCCAACGGCGATACCCCGACCTCGGTCATCCGCGATCGCATGCAGCGCACCATGCAGGCCGACGCGGCGGTCTTCCGCACCAGCCAGACGCTGAAGGAAGGCTGCGAGAAGATGGACAAGATCTTCGACTCGTTCCAGGACGTGAAGGTCTCCGACCGTTCGCTGGTCTGGAACTCGGACCTGATCGAGACCTACGAGCTGAACAACCTGCTGCTCAACGCGGTGGCGACGATCAACTCGGCCGAACAGCGCAAGGAAAGCCGCGGCGCGCATGCGCACGAGGACTATCCGGACCGCGACGACGTCAACTGGCAGAAGCACACCCTGGTCAGCGTCGACGAGAAGGGCAAGTGCAGCTTCGACTACCGTCCGGTGCACATGTACACGTTGACCGACGACGTGTCCGTGGTGCCGCCGAAGCCGCGCGTGTACTGATCCGACCCCGCCTACCATGCAATCCGCGCCCAAGGGCGCGGGCCGCCTGAGCCAACGAGAGCAGCCATGGCCGAGTTTTCACTCCCCAAGAATTCCAAGATCACGAAGGGCAAGCACTTCCCCGTCAAGAACGGCGGCAAGAACGTGCGCACCTTCAAGATCTACCGCTGGAGTCCGGACGACGACAGCAACCCGCGCACCGATACCTATGAAGTCGATCTGGACGCCTGTGGCCCGATGGTCCTGGACGCCCTGATCAAGATCAAGAACGAGATCGACCCGACCCTGACCTTCCGCCGCTCCTGCCGCGAAGGCATCTGTGGTTCGTGCGCGATGAACATCGACGGCACCAACACCCTGGCCTGCACCCGAGCCATCTCGGACTGCGGCAAGAAGGAAGTGCCGATCTACCCGCTGCCGCACATGAACGTGGTCAAGGATCTGGTTCCGGACCTGACCCACTTCTACGCGCAGTACGCCTCGATCAAGCCGTGGATCCGCACCCAGACCCCGGCACCGCCGGACCGTGAGCGCCTGCAGTCGCCGGAAGACCGCAAGAAGCTGGACGGCCTGTACGAGTGCATCCTGTGCGCCTGCTGCTCGACCAGCTGCCCGAGCTACTGGTGGAACGGCGAGCGTTACCTGGGCCCGGCGATCCTGCTGCAGGCCTACCGCTGGATCATCGACTCGCGCGATGAAGACACCGGTGCGCGCCTGGACGATCTGGAAGATCCGTTCAAGCTGTACCGTTGCCACACCATCATGAACTGCGCCCGGACCTGCCCGAAGGGCCTGAACCCGGCGCTGGCGATTGCCGAGATCAAGAAGCTGATGATGGAACGCCGCGCCTGATACGGCTCGGCTGCACCCGGTAGAGCCACGCCATGCGTGGCTGTGCCACCCAGTAGAGCCACGCGATGCGTGGCTTTGCTGTATCTGGAGAAGCACGATGGAAGAAGACGTTCTGCTGAAGAAGCTGCGCTGGCGCTGCCGCCGCGGCATGCGCGAGCTGGACCAGCTGTTCGGGCGCTACCTGGATAAGGAATGGAGCACTGCGCCGACCGAAGAGCGCGAGGTTTTCCTGTTCCTGCTCGACTGCGAGGACGATAAGTTGTGGCGCTGGTTCATGGGCTACGAGGCCTGCCCGCATGCGCACGCCATCCCCCTCATGCAGAAGATCCTCGCCCTCAAGCCTTGAGTGGCGCCCTTCGCGGCTGCAGGCTGTGGCCCAGCTGTCGGTGTTGCTGGCCACACCCTGGCTGCTGCGTGCGTCGGATCTGACGCCGCGGCTGCTGATGCCCGCCGTGCTGCTGGCCTGGGCAATCGGCCTGGCCGAACTGGCCTGGCGCCTGCGCCGACCGCGTGCACGGGTTCTTCTGCCGGCGCTGCCCGATCCGCTGCAGGTGGCGGGGCAGGATATCGATGCCCCCGCCTGGTGGTGCGCGGCCCCTGGCTGCTGTTGCTCTGGCGTGAGGATCGGCGCCGCCGGCGCCTGCTGTTCTGGCCGGATGTGCTCGATTCCGGGCAGCGACGTGAACTGCGACTGGCCGTCGCCGCACGCAGCGTTTCCCGTCGGCCCCGGTCAATGGCACCATAAGCTGAATTGACCGGCGTGCCTGCATGTTCAAACCCATCCCCGTGGCCATCGGCCTGCGCTACCTGCGCGCCAAGCGCCGCAACGGCTTCATCTCCTTCATCTCGATGGCATCGATCCTGGGCATCGCGCTCGGCGTCACGGTGCTGATCACCACGCTGGCGGTGATGAGCGGTTTCCAGAAGGAAATCCGCAGCCGCCTGCTGCAGATGACCGCCCACACCACCATCAGCCGCGACGGCGAGCCCATGCCGGACTGGATGCGCGTGGTCGACATTGCCGGCAAGGACCCGCGCGTGGCGGGTGCCGCACCGTACATCGAGATCCAGTCGATGATCAGTGGCCCGCGCGTGCAGGGTGCGATCATCCAGGGCATCGATCCGGCGCTGGAGCCGAAGGTCTCGGTGATCGACCAGAAGGTCACCAAGGGCAGTTATGACAGCCTCAAGCCGGGCAGCTTCAACCTGCTGCTGGGCAAGGAACTGGCGATCTGGCTCGGCGTGGACGTGGGTGATCAGGTGCTGGTGACCTTCGCCGAAGTGCAGGGCACGCCCGCCGGCGCGGTGCCACGAATGAAACGCTTCACCGTCAGCGGCATCTTCGAGGCCGGCTACAACGAGGTCGATCGTGGCGTCGGCTTTGCCAACATGCAGGACCTGGAACGCGTGCTGCGCAGCGACGGCGCCACCGGCGTTCGCCTGAAACTGCACGACATGGACCGCTCGCTGGAAGTGGGCGTGGACCTGGCGCAGAGCCTCGGCGGTGCCTATCGGGTGAGCGACTGGACCCAGCAGAATGCCAACCTCTACCACTCGCTGCGCATGGAAAAGGTGGTGATGGGCATCCTGCTGTCGCTGATCATCGCCATGGGCGCCTTCAACCTGGTGTCCTCGCAGGTGATGCTGGTGACTGACAAGCAGGCCGACATCGCCATCCTGCGCACCCTCGGCCTGACCCCGGGCGGGGTGATGCAGGTGTTCATGGTGCAGGGCTCGCTGATCGGCATCTTCGGCACGTTGGCCGGCCTGATCGGTGGCATCACCCTGACCCTCAACCTGGAGCGCATCCTCGGCGCCATCGAGGCCGTGTTCAACGTCAAGCTGATGCCGGAGGATGTGTACTACATCACCGGCCTGCCGACCGACATGCAGACCGGCGACGTGGTGGCGATCACCGTGGTCGCGCTGCTGATGAGCTTCCTGGCCACCCTGTATCCCGCCTGGCGGGCAGCACGCACCCAGCCGGCGGAGGCCCTGCGTTATGAATAAGGTCTTCAACCGCGGCGATGAAGTGATCCGCGCCGAAGCGCTGGGCAAGACCTATGCCGAAGGGCGCATGCAGACCCCAGTGTTCGACAACCTCGACCTGACGGTCGCTGCCGGCGAAACGGTGGCGATCATTGGTGCGTCCGGTGCGGGCAAGAGCACCTTGCTGCACCTGCTCGGCGGGTTGGATGTTCCCAGTGCAGGCGAAGTCTATGTGGCCGGCCAGCGCATGTCGGCGCTCTCCGATACCGCGCGCGGGCTGCTGCGCAACCAGGCGCTGGGGTTCGTCTACCAGTTCCATCACCTGCTGCCGGAATTCACCGCGCTGGAAAACGTGATGATGCCGCTGCTGTTGTCCAAGTCGCATTCGGTGCTGTCGCAGCGTCTGGCGTACGCGGGTCTGGGCGTGGTGGGGTCGGCGCTGGCCAGCATCGTCAACGGCGCGACGTCGTTCGTCCGCGGGCGTCCGGAGGTGGAAGAGGCGGTTGCGCGCGCCACCGCTCTGCTGGAGTCGGTCGGGCTGGGTCATCGTCTGGATCACAAGCCGGGCGAGCTGTCCGGTGGCGAGCGCCAGCGTGCCGCCGTGGCGCGCGCGCTGGTCAACCATCCGGCCTGTGTGCTCGGCGACGAGCCGACCGGCAACCTGGATGACCGCACCGCCGGCACCGTGTTCGACCTGATGCTGGAACTCAATCGCGCCCGCCACACCAGCCTGGTGCTGGTGACCCATGACCGCAGCCTGGCGCGACGCCTGGACCGGGTGCTGGAACTGCGCGAAGGGCGCCTGCACGCACTGGCCCACGCCGACGTCTGAGGGCAGGGCCTGCTCTGGCAGAGGCCGACCTTGATCGGCTGCTCTTGCAGGACAAGCGCCAACCAAGGTTGGCGTCTACCGTGGTCCGGCCAGGAGCCGCCGACCGGTGGCTGAATGGGGCCGCTGGCCGTCGCGCCGGCATTGCCTGGTCGGGCGCATGATGGCGCCAGTTCCCCGAGGAGATCGCCATGAAGACCCCGCTTCTGCTGGCAGGCCTCTGCCTGGCCCTGGCCGCCTGCGCGACCACCGGCCGGCTCAGCAGCACCGAAAAGCTCGACCTGTACCGCGCCCATGCTGGCGCGCCGCAGAACGACATGCAGTTCTTCGGCAGCCTCAATGGCTGGACCGAGCTGGGTGACAGCGCGCTGGCAGTGTGGACCCGCCCGAGCGAGGCCTACCTGCTGGAATTGAGTGGCCCGTGCCCGGACCTGTCCTACGCCACCGCCATCGGCCTGACCAGCAGCATGGGGCGGGTCTCGTCACGCTTCGACAAGGTGCTGGTGCGCGACCCGACCGGCGGCCCGCGCATGCCGTGCTTCATCAACAGCATCCGCAAGCTGGACGTGAAGGCACTGCGCACCTCCGAACATGAGCTGCGCCAGGCGCAGGTGCAGGAGCGCGAGGAAGCCACGAAGTAGCGGGGTAGTGCCGGCCGCCGGCCGGCATTGCACAGATGCCAGGTTGCCGGCCAGCGGCCGGCACTACCTGCGCGTCAGGCTTCCGGGGTGAAGCCGGCGGGCTTTTCGGCATCCTTTTCGAACAGGAACTTGACCAGTTCGCCTTCAAGGAACGCGCGGTGCTGGGGCGTGCGCGGCGACAGCCGGTTCTCGTTGATCAGCATGGTCTGATGCGCCAGCCATGCAGCCCAGGCCTGCTTGCCGATGTTGTTGAAGATGCGCTGGCCCAGCTCGCCCGGATAGGGCACGAAATCCAGGCCCTCGACATCGCGTTGTTCGTACTGGCAGAAGACGGTTCGGGACATGGCGTTCACTCGTGGTTGCGGGATTTCTTGGAGGTTCGTTTCGGCGCCTTGATGCTGGTGCCATCGAGCAGCTTGCGGATCGGCGCCGGCAGGCCCAGCGCCGGCAGCTCGTCGGCGGCGACCCAGCGCAGCGTGGGTTCTTCCACGCGCAGGCCGTGCACCTGCCGCGACAATACCTGCAGGTGCAGCTTGTAGTGGCTGAAGGTGTGCTGCAGCACCGGCAGCTCTTCGGCGTCTTCCAGCGATCCGTCGACATGCGTGTCGAACCAGTCCTGCAGATCGCTGCCGGCCTCGGCCTGCGGCAGCGTCCACAGCTGCGCCCAGATGCCGGTGTCCGGACGCTTCTGCAGCAGCACGCGTTGCTGGGTGTCGCGCAGCAGCAGGGCCACCGCTTCGCGTTCGGGCAGGGTCTTGCCCGGTTTGGGTGTGGGCAGATCGGCGGTGCGGCCTTCGCGGCGTGCCACGCAGTCGTCCTGCAACGGACAGATCACGCAGGCCGGCCTGGCGCGGCTGCACACCGTCGCGCCCAGGTCCATCTGCGCCTGGGTGTAATCGGCCATGCGCCCGGCCGGTACCTGCGACACGTGCGCCTCGGCCAGAGCCCACAGCTGCTTCTCGATGGCCGGCAGGCCGGGGAAGCCGTCAATGCCGTGGTAGCGGCTGAGCACGCGCTTGACGTTGCCGTCGAGGATCGCGAACGGATCGTTCCAGGCCTGGCTGAGGATCGCCCCGGCAGTGCTGCGGCCGATGCCGGGCAGGGCATGCAGCGCGTCGAAATCACGCGGCAGGTCGCCGTCATGCAGCTCCACGCAGCGCTGGGCCGCCGCGTGCAGGTTGCGCGCGCGAGCGTAGTAGCCAAGCCCGGCCCACTGCGCCATCACCGCATCATTGCTGGCGGTGGCGAGGTCGGGCAGGGTCGGGAAATGCTGCAGGAACCGCTGGAAATAGGGGATGACCGTGGCCACCTGGGTCTGCTGCAGCATGATCTCCGACAGCCAGACCCGGTAGGGGCTGCGCGGGTGCTGCCAGGGCAGGTCGTGGCGGCCGTGGTCGTCGAACCAGTGCAGCAGGCGGGCGACGAAGCCGTCGGTCTGCGGGGTTCCGGCGCTGGCGTGCGGCTGGCGGGGCATCGGTGTTCCGGGAAAGGGCAGCCACCCGTGGGTTCACCCTGGTAGAGCCACCCCATGGGTGGCTGCGCCAGAGTGCGGTGACTGCACGGTGTATCAGCCGCCCAGTGCTTCAGGCAGCAGGGCGTCGACGAAGGCTTCCGGATCGAACACGCGCAGGTCTTCCGGACGCTCGCCGATACCGGCGAAACGGATCGGAATGCCGAACTCGCGGGCCAGCGCAAACACCACGCCGCCCTTGGCGGTGCCGTCCAGCTTGGTCACCACCAGGCCGGTCACGTTCACCGCAGCATTGAACTGGCGCAGCTGCGACAGCGCGTTCTGGCCAGTGGTGCCGTCGATCACCATCAGCACCTCGTGCGGCGCGGTGGGGTCGATCTTGCCGAGTACGCGGCGGATCTTGCCCAGTTCGTTCATCAGGCCGGACTGGGTGTGCAGGCGGCCGGCGGTGTCGGCAATCAGCACCGAGGTGCCGCGGGCCTTGCCGGCCTGCAGCGCGTCGAACGCCACCGAAGCGGCATCGGCGTTCTGGCCCTGCGCGACCACGGCC
Source organism: Stenotrophomonas sp. GSD10 (assembly GCF_056172695.1). Lineage (NCBI taxonomy): Bacteria > Pseudomonadati > Pseudomonadota > Gammaproteobacteria > Lysobacterales > Lysobacteraceae > Stenotrophomonas > Stenotrophomonas sp. GSD10. The sequence continues at coordinate 1,376,366 of NZ_JAOCMC010000002.1, forward strand.
ACGCCATTGCGCTCGCCCCAGGCCTGCAGCTGCGCCACGGCGGCGGCACGGAAGGTATCGCCTGCGGCCAGCATCAGGCTGTGGCCCTCGTCCTTGAAGCGCTTGGCCAGCTTGCCGATGGTGGTGGTCTTGCCGACGCCGTTGACGCCGACGGTCAGCACCACGAAGGGCTTGGCATTGCGGTCGATCACCAGCGGCTTGGCCACCGGCTGCAGGATCGCGATCAGTTCGGCGCGCAGCGCGGCCAGCAGCGCATTGGCGTCGGCGAACTCGCGCGACTTCATGCGCCTGCGCAGGCCCTCGACCAGGTCGGTGGTAGCACCCACGCCGACGTCGGCGGTGATCAGTGCGGTTTCCAGCTCGTCCAGCAGGTCGTCGTCGAGCTTGGGGTTGCGCGAGAACAGGCCGCCGAAGCTGCGCGCGATGACGCTGTTGCGCAGGCGCTCACGCCAGCCGGGCTTGCCGGCCGGAGCGGGCACGGCGTCGACCGAAGCAGCGGCCGGCAGGTCGTCGGCGACCGGGGCCGGGGTGGACTCAGGTGCCGGTGCCGGTTCGATGGCCGGGGGCGCGACGGGGGTGACGTCGATCGGCGCCGGAGCTGCCGGAACGGGTGCGGCTGGAGCCGGAATCACCGGTGTGGGTTCGACATTGACCGGAACGACGGCTGCCGGAGGCGGCTCGACCGGTACAGGCGCGGCCGGCGGGGCTACTGGTGCCGGCTGCTTGTCCTCGACCGGCGCGGCCGACGGGAACGCCGCCGCCAGCTCTTCAGCCGAGTAGTGCTGGGTCTTGGGTGCCTCCGCTGCGGGGGCATCCTGGGGCTTCTTGCGGCGGAAAAACTGAGCATTGGCAAAAGGCGCTGAAATCAGAGGGATATGCTACCACTCGGGCCTGTCGGGCCGATGTGGACTCAAGGTCGCGGCCCATCGGCCGTTAACCGGTCCGGAGGGCTGCGCAGTGCGGCCCGGAGACCGCCATGAACAACGTGATGGGAGCGGCACTCAGTGGCATGCGTGCAGCCCAGCAGGGCGTGCAGGTGGCCGCGCACAACGTGGCCAATCTGGCGACCCCGGATGCCCAGCGCCTGCAGCTGCAGCGTAGTGCGGTGGAGCAGGGCGGAGTGCAGGCCTCGGTGACCCCTACCGGCGCCGATGTCAGTGCACCGCTGGGAGATCTGCTGGCAGCGAAAGCCGAGGTGGTGGCCTTCGCCGCCAATGCCACGGTGATCCGCCGCCAGGACCAGATGCTGGGGTCGCTGCTGGATCGCGAGGTCTGAACCCCCTCGGCAGGCGCCAACCGCCGCTCCTGGTAGGTGCCAACCTTGGTTGGCACGCTCGACCCGCCCGGTAGGTGCCAACCTTGGTTGGCACGCTCGACCCGCCCGGTAGGTGCCAACCTTGGTTGGCACCCGCAAAGCAGTCGAGCATGGCTCGACTCTACAAAAGCCTGCCACACCCGGCGCCACCGTCTCGATCAGGCCGACAGCTCCAGCAACAGCTTGTTCAGACGCGCCACGTAGGCACCCGGGTCCTTCAGGCTGTCACCGGCGGCCAGCGCGGCCTGGTCGAACAGCACCCTGCCCAGATCGTCGAAGCGTGCACCATCGGCCTCGGCATCCAGCTTGGCGATCAGCGGATGGCCCGGGTTGATCTCCAGTACCGGCTTGCTGTCGGGCACCTTCTGCCCGCTGGCTTCCAGGATCTGGCGCATCTGCAGGCCCAGGTCCTGCTCGCCGATGGCCAGCACCGCCGGCGAATCGGTCAGGCGGTGCGACACGCGCACTTCGGCCACGTCGTCGCCCAGCACCGTCTTCAGGCGCTCGACCAGGCCCTGCTTGTCCTTCGCGGCCGCTTCCTGCTCCTGCTTGTCGGCTTCGCTTTCCAGCGCGCCCAGGTCGAGGTCGCCACGGGCGATATCAACGAAGCCCTTGCCGTCGAAATCGGTCAGGTAGCCCATCAGCCACTCGTCGATGCGGTCGGTCAGCAGCAGCACTTCCACGCCCTTCTTGCGGAACACTTCCAGGTGCGGGCTGTTGCGCACCTGGCTGTAGCTCTCGCCGGTCAGGTAGTAGATCTTGTCCTGGCCTTCGGCCATGCGGCCGATGTAATCGGCCAGCGACACGCTCTGCGCATCGGCCTCGCCACGGGTGGAGGCGAAGCGCAGCAGGCCGGCCACCTTCTCGCGGTTGTTGTAGTCCTCGGCCGGGCCTTCCTTCAGCACCTGGCCGAATTCCTTCCAGAACGTGGCGTACTGCTCGGGCTTGTCGGCGGCCAGCTTTTCCAGCATGTCCAGCGAGCGCTTGGTCAGCGCGGCCTTCATCGAATCGATGACCGGGCCGGACTGCAGGATCTCGCGCGAGACGTTCAGCGACAGATCGTTGGAATCGACCACGCCCTTGATGAAGCGCAGGTACAGCGGCAGGAACTGCTCGGCCTGGTCCATCACGAACACGCGCTGCACGTACAGCTTCAGGCCCTTGGGCGCGTCGCGGTGGTACAGGTCGAACGGCGCGCGGCCCGGCACGTACAGCAGCGAGGTGTATTCCAGCTTGCCTTCGACCTTGTTGTGGCTCCACGCCAGCGGATCGCTGTGATCGTGCGCCACGTGCTTGTAGAACTCGGTGTACTCGGCGTCGCTGATCTCGGTGCGCGGGCGGGTCCACAGCGCGCTGGCGCGGTTGACGGTCTCCCATTCGACGGCGGCGCCTTCTTCGCCTTCCTTCGGCATCTGGATCGGCAGGCCGATGTGGTCGGAGTACTTCTTGAGGATGCTGCGCAGGCGCCAGCCGTCGGCGAAGTCATGCTCGCCGTCCTTCAGGTGCAGCACGATGCGCGTGCCGCGTTCGGCCTTGTCGACGGTGGCCACTTCGAAGTCACCTTCGCCGCGCGAGGTCCAGCGCACGCCTTCGCCTGCAGCCAGGCCGGCGCGGCGCGAGGTCACTTCCACTTCGTCGGCGACGATGAAGGCGCTGTAGAAGCCGACGCCGAACTGGCCGATCAGCTGCGAATCCTTCTTCTGGTCGCCGGACAGCTGGCGCAGGAAGTCGCCGGTGCCGGACTTGGCAATCGTGCCCAGGTGGGCGATGGCTTCGGCGCGGCTCATGCCGATGCCGTTGTCTTCGATGGTGATGGTGTGGGCAGCGGCGTCGAAGCTGACGCGCACGCGCAGTTCGCTGTCACCCTCCAGCAGGGCAGGCTGGGTCAGGGCTTCGAAGCGCAGCTTGTCGGCGGCGTCGGCGGCGTTGGAGACCAGCTCGCGGAGGAAGATTTCCTTGTTGGAGTACAGCGAGTGGATCATCAGCTGCAGCAGCTGCTTGACTTCGGTCTGGAAGCCAAGGGTTTCGGTCTGGGTGGTCTCGGTCATCGATAGGGCTCCGTGTGCAATGCCGCGCCAGCGCGTGCGGCCTGGCCAAGGGGTATGGCTGATTGTCCCGAAATCAAGGGGTTGGTCGGGCAGGGCTGCGCCCTGCACCTGCAGAGGCCAGGGCAACGGCAACAGCCACAGCCACAGCCACAGCCACAGCCGGCTCTGGGTTGTCTGCGGGGTTGGCGGGGCGGTGTGGGTTGGCAGGACACGCCGTAAACCCGTCCATGGGGGCTCGATGGCGCCATCCATGGCGCCAACGGTCCTGCCAACCCACATCGCCCCACCTCTGACAGGTTCCCGGTGACGGTGACAACGGCGGGTTCCTGATCTCATCAAATCCTTCGATATCTGACAGATGTTCATCCACGCATGGCGTGGATCTACTGCAGATCGCGGGAAACTGTCGAAGGCGGGGTGGGTCAGGTTGAGGGGCGTGAGCCGCATGGATGCGGCGACCGAGCTTACATGGACGTACTTGCAGCGTCCCCCTCAACCGGACCCACCCCGCCATCCCACTGGAAGTCAGCTTTTGAAGTTGCTTCGGCTGTTGCTCCGGCCTCTGCGGGTGCCGGGCGCCGCCCGGCCGAACTACAATTCCGCTCATGGTGAATTTCTCGAACAACCCCCACCGGGGGCGCCGGTGAACGGCCGTGGTGGCAATGACGGTCAGGTCCGCATCGTCGGTGGGCGCTGGCGCAACACCCGCCTGCCGGTGCCGACCCTGCCGGGCCTGCGGCCGAGCAGCGACCGCGTGCGGGAGACCCTGTTCAACTGGCTGATGCCCAAGCTGGGTGGGGCGCGGGTGCTGGATCTGTTCGCCGGCAGCGGTGCGCTGGGCCTGGAAGCGGTCTCGCGCGGCGCCGCCCATGCCACCCTGGTCGAGCGCGATGCGCAGTTGGGCCGCAATCTGTCCGCCGCCGTGGCCAAGCTGCAGGCGGCCGACCAGGTCGCCGTGGTCCAGGCCGATGCCCTGCGCTGGCTGCAGAGCGCGCCGGCGCAGCAGGCCGATCTGGTGTTCATCGACCCGCCGTTCGCCGATGGCCTGTGGCAGGACGTGCTGGCCCAGCTGCCACGGCACCTGGCCGCCGACGCCTGGCTGTACCTGGAATCGCCGGCCGGCCATGTGCCTGTACTGCCGGCGGACTGGCTGCTGCACCGCGAAGGCGGCACCCGCGAGGTGCGCTTTGCCCTGTACCGCCGCGCCACTGCTACACTTTGACCTCATCTGAACATCTGCAACCGCCCATGACCGTGGCCAACCGCCGCATTGCCGTCTACCCCGGCACGTTCGATCCGATCACCAATGGTCATATCGACCTGGTCAGCCGGGCCGCGCCGCTGTTTGAAAAGGTCGTGGTCGGCGTGGCGCAGAGCCCGTCCAAGGGGCCGGCGCTGCCGCTGGAGCAGCGCGTGCAGCTGGCTCGCGGTGCGCTGGGGCACCACAGCAACGTCGAGGTGATCGGCTTTGATACGCTGCTGGCTCATTTCGTACGTTCGGTCCAGGGCGGGGTGCTGCTGCGCGGCCTGCGCGCGGTGTCCGACTTCGAGTACGAGTTCCAGATGGCGAGCATGAACCGCCACCTGATCCCCGAGGTCGAGACCCTGTTCCTGACCCCGGCCGAACAGCACAGCTTCATTTCGTCCTCGCTGGTCCGCGAGATCGCGCGCCTGGGCGGCGACGTGTCCGGCTTCGTGCCGGCCGCGGTGCTCGAAGCCCTGCGCAAGGTCCGCGAAGCGAAGGCGGCACAGCAGTAAGTCCGCAGTACCTGCACCCCATTACGTACAACACCACGCACCATTCCGGGAGGAAACCCATGAACACCACCATGCGCGCGATGCTGATCGCTTCGTTGGCCCTGGCCTTCACCGCCTGCAAGAAGGAAGAGGCCGCTCCGGTCGACGAGGCCAAGCAGGCCCTGGTCGCGCCGTCCAAGGACGACGACGCAGGCTGGAAGAAGTACCTGCAGGAAGTGGCGATCCAGAACATGGGCAACATCACCAACAGCCCGTTCCTGTACTACCTCTCGCCGGAATCGGACCCGGACTTCCAGGCCAAGTACGAGCGCCAGACCGAGAGCGCGACCCAGGCCGTGGCCCGTGGCGTGCAGCCGGGCAACATGCTGGCCTTCGGTTCGTCGGCCTCGGGCAAGATGGCTGACATGATCCAGGCCGTGTTCAAGGACGTTTCGCCGGATTCGATGAAGGGCGTGCGCGTCGTCTTCATCGGCCAGTCGGCCGACAACGCCCGCGTGCAGGCTGCCGTGCAGCCGACCGGTGCCGAGTACATTTTCGTCGAAGCCAAGTAAGACCGAGCCATGGCGGCCATGCTCCGGCATGGCCCGGGCGGTGACCTGCAAGGGCGCCGCTGATGACCTGACCGGCCCGCGCGCCCGCGCTGGCCGGTCCTTGTCCCAAGGCGCGGGCGAGGAGTATCGCCATGTCGCTGAAAATCAACGAGCTCTGCGTCAACTGCGACGTATGCGAGCCGGCCTGCCCGAACCAGGCCATTGCGATGGGTGAAACCATCTACGTGATCGACCCTGCGCGCTGCACCGAATGCGTGGGCCATTTCGACGAACCGCAGTGCGTGGTCGTCTGCCCGGTCGAGTGCATCGATCCGGACCCGGAGATCGTGGAAACCGAAGACCAGCTGCTGGCCAAGCTGCGCCAGCTGCAGCACGATCACCCCGAACTCTACGCGGAGCCCCCATCCGAATGAAGACGCTGATCGTCCGTCCCCTGTTGCTGCTCGGCCTGCTGTTGAGCCCGATGGCCTGGGCCGACAGCCCGGCCCGTGCCGAGCGCCCCGATGGCGCGGCCATTGCCAGTGGCCACGCGCTGGCGACGCAGGCCGGCATCGATATCCTGGCGCAGGGCGGCAACGCCTTCGATGCCGCGGTGGCGGTGTCGTCGACGCTGGCGGTGGTCGAGCCGATCAGTTCCGGCCTCGGCGGCGGCGGCTTCTTCCTGCTGCACGACGCGGCCACCGGCAAGGACGTGATGCTGGATGCGCGCGAGACCGCACCGGCGGCGGCCACGCCGCAGGCCTTCCTCGACAAGCAGGGCAACCTGGACCGCGACCGCTCGGTCAACGGTGCCTGGTCGGCGGGCATTCCGGGCCTGCCCGCAGCGCTGGTCGAACTGTCGGCCAAGCACGGCAAGCTGCCGCTGTCGGCGTCGCTGCAACCGGCGATCCGCATCGCGCGCGAAGGCTTCCCGGTCTACGACCGCATGGCCAAGGGCTATGCCTCGCGCCGCGAAGTGATGGAGCGTTATCCCGGCACGCGTGAGGTCTACCTGCGCAACGGCAAGCCGATCGCTACCGGTGACCTGTTCAAGCAGCCGGAACTGGCACAGACGCTGGAGCGCCTGGCCACCGGCGGTTTTGACGGCTTCTACAAGGGCCAGACCGGCAAGCTGCTGCTGGCCGGCGTGAAGCAGGCCGGTGGCAAGTGGACGGCCGAGGAACTGGCCGGGTACCGGGTGAAACAGCGCGAGCCGATCGTCTTCAACTACAACGGCTGGAAGATCACCACCGCGCCGCCGCCGTCGTCCGGTGGCATCGCGCTGGCCAGCATGCTGCAGATCCTGGAAGGCTGGGACATCAAGCAGATGGACCCGGCGCACCGCACCCACCTGGTGGTGGAGTCGATGCGCCGCGCCTACCGTGACCGCACCTTCTTCCTCGGCGATCCGGACTTCGTGCAGATCCCGCAGAAGGTGCTGACCAGCAAGGACTACGCACAGGGCCTGCGCGCCACCATCCACCCGGAGAAGGCCACGCCCAGCGACCTGCTGTCGGGCAACCCCACGCCGCTGGAAGACGACGAGACCACGCATTTCTCGATCATCGACCGCGATGGCAACCGTGTTGGCGCCACCCAGACCGTCAACCTGCTGTATGGCTCGGGGCTGATTCCCAAGGGCACCGGCGTGCTGCTGAACAACGAAATGGACGACTTCGCGCTGAAGCCGGGCACGCCCAATGCGTTCGGCGTGATGGGCTACGCGGCCAATGCACCGAAGCCGGGCAAGCGCATGCTCAGCTCGATGACGCCGACCTTCATGGAAAACAGTGACAAGGTGATCGTGCTGGGTACCCCGGGTGGCAGCCGCATCATCACCATGGTGCTGCTGGGCATCCTCGGCTACGACGCCGGCCTGGATGCGCAGCAGGTGGCCGCGTTGCCGCGTTACCACCACCAGTGGCTGCCGGACCTGATCGAAGCCGAGGACGATGCCTTTGACGCGGCCACGGTGAAGCAGCTGCAGGCGATGGGTCACAGGATCGACCTGCCGGGTGACACCGCTGCCGGTGGCCGCGGTTCCAGCCACGTGTGGGGCAACCTGCAGACCGTGGAATGGGACCGCAGGGCGAACCGGCTGTTCGGTGGCAGCGATCCGCGCAACCCGGTGGGCAGCGCCCAGGTCGTGCCGGCCCGCTGATGCGGCGGTAGCGCTGGGCCATGCCCGGCAGACGCAAACCTGAGAACCCCGCCACGGCGGGGTTTTCTGTTTCCTTTCTAGCGATTATTTAACGGGGTGCCGCCGATAATTGTCCTATGAAACTATGGTCGATTCGTGGAAACTCGCAGCGCCTGGACGGCGGTGCGATGTTCGGCAACGCACCGCGTGCGCTGTGGGAAAAATGGGCGGCACCGGACGAGCTCAATCGCATCGAGCTGGCCTGCCGTGCGCTGCTTGCCAGCCCGCTGGAAGGCAAGACGGTGCTGTTCGAAACCGGAATCGGTGCATTCTTTGATCCGCGCATGCGTGAGCGCTACGGCGTGCAGGAAAGCCAGCATGTGCTGATCGATTCGCTGCGCGAGGCGGGTTTCGAGCACGAGGATATCGACGTGGTGGTGCTCAGCCACCTGCACTTCGACCACGCCGGCGGCCTGCTGGCGGCATGGAGCGAAGGGCGTGAACCGGAACTGCTGTTCCCCAACGCGACTTTCGTGGTCGGCGCGCAGCACTGGCAGCGTGCGCTGCAACCGCACCCGCGCGACCGCGCCAGTTTCATTCCCGAGCTGCCCGGCCTGTTGCAGGCCAGTGGCCGCCTGGAAGTAGTGGATGGTGAGTATTCAAAGGCACTTGGCCGCAGCGTGCGCTTCAGCTACAGCGATGGCCACACGCCGGGCTTGATGCTCGCCGAGATTGTCGGCCATGCGCATAGGGGCGAGGGCGCACACGGCGGCGTGGTGTTCTGTGCCGACCTGATTCCCGGTCGCTCGTGGGTGCACGTGCCGATCACCATGGGCTACGACCGCAACGCCGAACTGCTGATCGACGAGAAACGGCAGTTCCTGGAAGACAAGCTGGCGCGCAATGTGCATCTGTTCTTCACCCACGACCCGCAGGTGGCGCTGGCGCAGCTGGGGCGCGATGACAAGGGCCGTTTCGTGACCCTGCACGAACAGGGTGAACTGAAGGCGCGCGCGCTGGGGTGAGGGTGTTGTCGGCAGGGCTGCTCCCTGCACCTGCAGAAGCCGAAGCAAGATCCAGAGCGGCATTCCGTGGGATAGCGGGGCGGTGTGGGTGGTCAGGACACGCCGTAAACCCATCCATGGGGGCTCGATGGCGCCATCCATGGCGCCAACGGTCCTGCCCACCCACACCGCCCCACCTTTGACAGGTGGCCGGTGGCTATTGGTGGGTGCCGACCGTTGGTCGGCACATCTGTCAGATATCGATATTCAAATGGGGTCGGATCCCGTTGCTGCGCAACGGGCTCTGCCCCATTCGATTGAACTGGGCGAGCGATGTTACGACGCCTTCAGGCAGCTGCTCATGAAGGTCTTGCGCGCATCACCGGCCAGCTTCTTGGCGCCGGCGTCGGCATTGCACTTGCGCATGCGTTCCTGCGGGGTGGTCGCTGCCTTGCTTTCGGCGGCGTGGCCACTGAGGCAGGAACTCTGCGCGGTCTTGTAGGCGTCACCCTTCAAGCCCTTGTTCTTGGCCGAGCATTCGGCCATGCGCTGCTGCTGCGGGGTGGTGGCATTGGCAGCCAGCGGCAGGCCGACCAGCAGGACGGCGGCCAGCAGGAAAGAGGCTTTCATCGGGAGCTCCAAGGGTGGCGGGTGCGCGGAGCATTCGCTTCCGGCCTGCAAGGCCACGTGAAGAATGTGCCCCGGACCGTGAGCGCTTGCGCCGGTGTTCAGATCGGCGTATTACTTAGCCATATGGGTAAGTATGATCCTGGCATCCAGGTGGTCTTCCAGGCGCTGGCCGATCCGACCCGCTGCGCGATCGTAGCTGCGCTGGGGCAGGGCCCGCGCACGGTGTCGACCTTGGGCGAGCCGTTCGAGATGGCCTTGCCGTCGCTGATGAAGCATCTGGCCGTGCTGGAACGCAGTGGTGTGGTGCGCAGCCGCAAGCAGGGGCGCGTACGCACCTGCGAACTGGTGCCGGAACGGTTGGGCCAAGCCGAGCAATGGCTGGCCGCGCAGCGCGCCGTGTGGGAAGCGCGCGCCGACCGCATGGTCGAGTTTGTCGAAACCCTTCATCAACAGGAGCAGCTTCATGGCCGCAGACGCAGGTAACAACCCCGAGACCGATCTGGTCATCAGCCGCGTACTGAACGCACCGCGTGCCGCGCTGTGGCGGGCGTGGACCGACCCGGAGCTGCTGCGCCAGTGGTGGTGCCCGCAGCCGTGGACCACCGAAGTACGCGCGTTCGACCTGCGCCCGGGCGGGGCCTTCCACACCTTCATGCAGGGACCCGACGGCGGCAGCAGTGACAACCCGGGCAGCTTCCTGGAGATCGTGCCGCAGCAGCGGCTGGTGTTCACCTCGATGCTGGGCGCGGGCTGGCGGCCGCAGTCACCGTGGCTGGGCTTCACCGCCATCATCACCATGGAGGACGAGGGCGAGGGCTGCCGCTACACCGCGCGGGTGATGCACCCGGACAAGGCCCTGCGTGACCAGCATGAGCAGTTGGGCTTCTTTGACGGCTGGAATACCGTCATCGGCCAGCTGGAAACGTTCGCCGCCGGCCTGTAACACCGCGTTTGGGGTCAGAGCCCTTTCGGCACGAAAGGGCTCTGACCCCGGTTCACCGGATCAACCGACGCGGGTACCGAAGATGCGGTCGCCGGCATCGCCCAGGCCCGGCAGGATGTAGCCCTTCTCGTTGAGCTGGGCGTCGATGGCTGCGGTGTAGATCTCCACGTCCGGGTGCACGGCCTTGACCGCCTCGATGCCTTCCGGCGCGGCCACCAGGAAAATGCCCTTGATGCGGCGGGCGCCGGCGCGCTTGAGCATGTCGATGGTGGCGATCAGGGTGCCGCCGGTGGCCAGCATCGGATCCAGGATCAACGCATCGCGCTCTTCCAGACGGCCGGTCAGGCGCTCGAAGTAGGGCACCGGCTGCAGGGTTTCCTCATCGCGCTGCAGGCCGACCACGCTGACGCGCGCGGCCGGGATCAGCGACAGCACGCCGCTGAGCATGCCCAGGCCGGCGCGCAGGATTGGCACCACGGTGATCTTGGCGCCGGCGATGCGCTGCACGGTGACCGGGCCGGCCCAGCCGGGCAGGGTGTGCGGCTCGGTGTCCAGGTCGGCGGTGGCCTCGTAGGCCAGCAGGGTGCCCAGCTCGTTGGCCAGTTCGCGGAAATCCTTGGTGCTGAGCGCGGCGTTGCGCATCAGGCCGATCTTGTGCTGCACCAGCGGGTGGCGCACTTCGACGATCTTCATGGTCGGGAAGGGGAATCAGGAGAGAGGCCACCATTTTGCCGGATTGCCGGGCCCAACCCCAAACCGGGCGCGCTACCGTCGTACATGAAATGTGCAGACGCATGTCATGGCCATGCAACCTTGCGGACATACCGTGCAGACCCATTCTTAACAGGAATGGGGATTCCCAGTGCATATCAAGACTCCGTTGGCCGTTGCCATCACCCTGACCCTGGCGATGGGGGCCGCGGCACCGCTGCAGGCCGCCGGGCAGCAGGCGGTCGCCGCCACCGGTGCCGTGGCCTCTGATGCGGTCGACCTGGACCGCATCGAAGTGCGTGCCCAGCTCGAATCGCAGATCCGCGCGGTCGACCTCAAGCGCAGCAGCGACGCCATCGAAGACGCGGTGTCCTCCGATGCGCTGGGCCAGTACCCGGACAAGAACGTGGCCGAGTCGCTGCAGCGCCTGCCGGGCATCAGCGTCACCCGCGACCAGGGCGAGGGCCGCTTCGTGGTCATCCGCGGCCTGGACGCCAACCTCAACAGTGTCAGTGTGGATGGCATCGCCGTGGGCACGCCGGAGGATTCCAGCCGTGCCGCACCGCTGGATGTGATCCCGTCCGATTCCACCGAGCGCCTGCGCGTGGTGAAGTCGCCGACCCCGGACATGCCCGGTGACGCCATCGGTGGCGCGGTGCTGGTGGAGTCGGCCTCGGCCTTCGACCGCGACGGCCGCAGCCTGCGCGGCAAGATCGAAGGCAGCCACCAGCAGTTGTCCGGCGAGACCAGCCCCAAGGCCGCCTTCAACTACAGCGAAGTGTTCAACGATACCTTCGGCGTGGCGCTGGGCGTGAACTACCAGAAGCGGAAGTTCGAGTCGGACAACACCGAAGTGGAGTACGACGGCGAGGATGACGCCGCACCCGGTGATGTCACCGCGATCAATCTGCAGCACCGCAAGTACGAGATCGAGCGCAAGCGCATCGGTGCCAACCTCAACCTCGACTGGCGTCCCAACGAAGACAGCCGGTACTACCTGCGCACGCTGTACAGCCAGTTCGATGATGCCGAGACCCGGCAGCGCGTGATCTTCAACTTCGACGACGCCAAGATGGTGCAGACCGGCACCGACCAGTACCGCCTGGACGGCATGCCGAAGGATTCGATCGACAAGCGCATGCGCTACCGCACCAAGAAGGAGAACACCTTCGCGGCCAGCCTGGGCGGTGAGAACAAGCTGACCCACGCGGTGGTCGACTACAAGGTGGGCTACACCCGCACCGAGGAGCGGGTGAATGATGAGATGGAGGCGCGCTTCAAGCTCAACGGCAAGGCCTTCAATGGCACGCTTGACCAGAGCAGCCGCCTGCCCAGCTACAGCTTCGACAACCCGCAGTGGCTGGACAACGCCAACTACGCCTTCGACCGCTTCGTGCTCTCGCCCAAGCAGGTCAATGACAAGGAACACAGCGCGCAGGTCAACGTGCGTTTCGACGGCGACAGCAGCAGCATCAAGTTCGGCCTGCTGGGCCGTTGGCGCGACCGCGACGTCAATGTTGATGAGAACGAGCTGCGGGTCGGCCCGAAGGTGGCGCTGTCGAGCTGGAACGCCGGCTCGCCCGAGCACCGCCATGGCGACATGGGGGCAGGCATGGATTCGGCCGCGATGCGCGCGTTCTGGGCCGCCAACGGCAACCAGTACAGTGCCCGCCCGCAGGACGTCGGCGCCAATGCGATGACCTCGCTGGAGGAAGATTACGTGGCCAGCGAAGACATCTTCGCCAGCTACGCAATGGGAACGTGGGACGTCGGCGCGCTGCGCATCATCGGCGGCGTGCGGGTGGAGAACACCCGCTTCAAGGCGATCGGCAACCAGGTCGACGTCGCCGCCAATGGTCGCACCTTCACCGTCACCCCGCGCGTGGCCAACAGCAGCTACACCAACGTGCTGCCGGGCCTGCACCTGCGTTATGACGCCGCCGATGACTGGGTGCTGCGCGCCTCGGCCAACAAGACCGTATCGCGTCCGTCGTTCGGCGACGTCTCGCCGCGCGTAGGCTACAGCCGTGGCGACGAAGAAGTGCGTCTGGGCAACCCCGAGCTGGACCCGTACGAATCGAAGAACATCGACCTGTCGGTGGAGAAGTACATCGGCAGCACTGGCATCGTCTCGCTGGGCCTGTTCCACAAATCGATCGATGGCTACATCGTGCAGACCGTGCGCACCAATGATCCGGACTACGGCGGCTTCGACGTGACCCTGCCGGTCAATGGCCGCAAGGCCACCGTGCGCGGTGCCGAGTTCAACTGGCAGCAGCAGCTGGCCTTCCTGCCGGCGGGCCTGGACGGCTTGCTGGTGGGTGCCAGTGGCACCTGGCTGGACACCGAGTTCGACGCGGGGATCGAGGATCGTGCCGGTGAGGACTTCACCCTGCCGCGCGCGTCCAAGCACGTCTACAGCGCGCACGTCGGCTACGAGAAGTACGGCCTGAGCACGCGGTTGGCGGCGGTGTACCGCAGTGAGTATCTGGACAGCATCGGCAAGGGCCGCGCCTTCGACATCTATGTCGCGCCCAATACCCAGCTCGACTTCTCGCTGGACTACAAGTTCACCCCGCGCGTGAGCATGTACTTCGAAGCGCAGAACCTGCTGGACAAGCCGCTTGAGCTGTACCAGGGCACACGCTCGCGCACCCTGCAGATGGAAGAGTATGGCCGTACCTACGCGCTGGGCCTGAAGGTGGCACTGTGATGGCGCGTCGCATCACCCTGCTGGCTGCCGCACTGGCCGCGACCCTGGTGGCTGGCTGCACGCCGGCCACCGGCAACGATCCGTCCGTGGCCACGCCCGAGGCAAAGGCCGCAGCCGAGCGTGCGGTGACCACCATCGCCGAGGCGTTCCTTTCGCCGATGACGCCGGCCGACAACATCGATTCCCCTGCTGCCTGGCGCGCACCTGACGGAACGCTGTGGTTGATCGCCACTGCCAAGGCCACCGACAAGCTGGTGGTCTACTACGGCAGCACCGGCCAGCACCTGCGCGACGTCGGCAGCAGCGGCGCCGCGCCTGGGCAGTTCGACCGCCCAAACGGAATTGCGGTGACCGACGACCTGCTGTGGATCGTGGAGCGCGACAATCACCGCGTACAGGTGCTGGGCCTGCCGGACTTCACTCCGCTGGCGACGTTCGCTGCCGAGGACCTGCGCAAGCCGTACGGGCTGTGGGTCGACCGCCGTGCCGATGGCTACAGCGTCTACGTCACCGACTCCTGGGACAACGGCGAGGATGCACAGGGGCGTGACATCCTGCCGCCGCTGGCGGAGCTGGACAAGCGCGTGCGCCAGTACCACGTGACCCGCGACGGTGCGAAGGTCGAGGCAAAGCTCGTCGCCAGCATCGGTGACACCAGCGAAGCCGGTGCGCTGCGCGTGGTCGAATCGATCTGGGGCGACCCGGACAACGATCGCCTGTTGATCGCCGAAGAGGACGAGAGCTACGCCAGCGAATTCAAGGTCTACACCCTGGCCGGGCGTTTCACCGGCACCACCTTCGGCCGCGATGTGTTCAAGGCGCAGGCCGAGGGCGTGACCCTGCGCACCTGCGGCAAGGATGGTTGGTGGATCACCACCGAACAGGGCAAGCAGCGCAGCGTGTTCCACCTGTTTGATCGCCACACGTTGAAGCCGGTGGGCGCCTTCCAGGGCAATACCGTGGCCAACACCGATGGCATCTGGCTGATGCAGCAGCCGAGTGCGCGCTTCCCGCATGGTGCGCTGTACGCAGTGCATGATGACCAGGGCGTGGTGGCGTTCGATTGGGAGAGCATTGCCAAGCAGCTGGCGCTGCCGTTGGAGTGTGGCGCATGAGCCGGCCCTGGGTGATGCGCGCGCGGGTGTTGGGCCTGCTGTTGGCCGTGCCGTCGCTGTCGTTCGCGGCGGCCGAACCGAATACCCAGGTGCCGGTGGGCAGTCGCCATTACGCAGCGACAGCGCTGCCGGACCGTATCGTAGCCTCGCCCGCAGCCGATCCCGGTCACGGTTTCGCCGTGGCCTGGCGCACCGATGGCAGCGTGCAGACGCCGCTGCTGGAGATTGCCATCGCCGGTGATTCACCGGCCATCGAGGGCATCCGCCAGATCCGTGCGACGACCCGTGCGCTGCAGACCGAGAACGGCGTGTCGCACCACCATCGCGCCGACATCGACGGACTGCAGCCGGATACCCAGTACGTCTACCGCGTGCAGGGCAACGGCAGCTGGAGTGCCTGGAACCAGCTGCGCACGCTGGCCACCGCCGAGCAGCCGCTGACCCTGCTGTACTTCGGCGACACCCAGAACAAGAACCTCAGCCATGTCAGCCGCGTGGTGCGCGCGGCGCAGAAGGCGGCGCCGGACGCGCGGATGAGCCTGTTCGCGGGCGATCTGGTCAGTGGCGGCGACAACATGGACGACAGCGAGTGGGGAGAATGGTTCGCCGCCACCGGCTGGTTGGCGCAGGAAACGCTGGTGGCGCCGGCGATCGGCAACCACGAATACTTCGAGGAATTCGAGGACACCCCGCAGGAGCGCCGGGTGCTGGGCCGGCACTGGCCGGTGACGTTCGCGCTGCCGGGCAACGGCGCCAGTGCTGCGCAGCAGACCAGCTACTGGTTCGACGCGCAGGGCGTGCGCGTGGTGGTGCTCGACGGTACTTCGGCACTGGACCTGGGCACGGCCAAGGCGCAGGCGCAGTGGCTGGACAAGGTGCTGACGGCCAGTCCGCAGCCATGGACCCTCGTGCTGCTGCACCAGCCGTTCTATTCGCCGCGCGAAGGGCGCGAGAACGCCGCGCTGCGTGATGTGCTGCTGCCGGTCGTGCGTCGCCACAAGGTGGATCTGGTGCTGCAAGGCCACGATCACACCTACGGACGCCGTGGCGAAGGGCAGGCCGCGACGCCGCAGTACGTGGTGACCGTGGCCGGGCCGAAGCAGTACCGCCTTTCCGATGAAGCGCGCAGGACGATGGATCCGGTGGCCGAGGATACCCAGCTGTTCCAGATACTGCGCATCGACCCACAGCGCCTGCGCTATGAAGCGCGTACGGTGACCGGACGCCTGTACGACAGCTTTGAACTGCGCCGCGATGCCCAGGGGGCAAGCAGCGTACCGAGCTGACCGAAGGGCGCATCGCACCACGCGACTGCCCGCGTGCGCAGACCGCCAAGGGTCGCGCAGACCGTTGCTGGGAATGAGGAGGTCTGGATGAACGCTGCACGCCGTCTTGTCCCCATGGCTGCCATCGGCGGCGCCCTGCTGCTGCTCGCGACAGCGGTGACCGCCGCAGATGCTGTGCTGCACCCGTTCCTGGTGGCGCAGCCGAAGCAGGCGCCGCAGGAGGTGAATCTGGCCGTGGAGATTCCGGCGGGCAGCTTCACCAAGTACGAGATCAAGGAAGACGGTCTGGTGCATGTGGACCGCTTCCAGTCGATGCCGGTCGCCTATCCGGCCAACTACGGCTCGATGCCGCGCACGCTGGCCGGTGACAACGACCCGTTGGACGCACTGGTGCTGACCCGCGAGCCGCTGCATCCGGGCGTGATCGTGCGCTTCCGCCCGATCGGCTACCTGAAGATGATCGACGGCGGCGAGCACGATGAGAAGATCATCGGCGTGCCCACCGACAAGGTGGATCCGAGCTACGCCAACATCCGTGATCTGGACGATCTGCCGGAGATCGAGCGGCAACGCATCGAGGCGTTCTTCCGGGTCTACAAGGACCTGCCGGCCGGGCGCAACCCGGTGCAGCTCAACGGCTGGGGCAACGCTGCTGAAGCGCGTGCTCTGATCAGCGAGGCGATGCAGCGCTTCAAGCAGTAGATCCATGCCCTGGGTGGATGCCCTGTGCACGCATCGCCTTCACCGCCGCTGGCTATCATGTGCGCCTTCCACAACGAAGGCGGTGTCTGTGTCGGTAGCGTTGCTATGGTTCCGCCGTGATCTGCGGCTGCAGGACAATCCGGCCCTGCAGGCCGCGCTGGATGCCGGTCATGACGTGGTACCGGTCTACCTGCACGCACCGCATGAGGAAGGCGAGTGGGCGCCGGGTGCGGCCTCCGATGCGTGGCGCCACCGTTCGCTGGCGGCGCTGGATGCCGACCTGCGCGCGCGTGGCTCTTCGCTGGTGCTGCGCAGCGGTGACAGCCTGCCAACGCTGCAGGCGCTGATCGGGCAGACCGGCGCTGAAGCGGTGTACTGGAACCGCAAGTACGAACCGGCCACGCAGCCACGCGATGCCACCATCAAGCGCACGCTGCGCGAGCAGGGTGTCGATGCGCAGAGCTGCAATGGCAGCCTGCTGTTCGAGCCCTGGGACATTGCCACCCAGCAGGGCCAGCCGTACAAGGTGTTCACCCCGTACTGGCGCAATGTGCTCAGCCATTGGCGCCTGCCCGCGCTGCAGGCCGCGCCGGAGACGCTGCCGGTACATTCGGTCGACAGCCTCGCGCTGGACGAGTTGCAGCTTGCGCCGGCGCTGGATTGGGACACCGGCTTCTGGGAGCACTGGCAGCCGGGCGAGACCGGGGCGCTGGAAGCGCTGTCCGTGTTCGAGGACGGCGCCCTGCGCGGCTACCGGGAGCAGCGTGACCTGCCGGACCGGGTCGGGACCTCGCGAATGTCGCCGCATCTGCATTTCGGCGAGATTGCGCCGTGGCGCATCGCCCACGCGCTGGAGGGGCTGCGCAGCGCCGGTACCGACGCCGACATCGATGGTTACCTGCGCCAGCTGGGCTGGCGCGACTTCGCCTATCACCTGCTGCACCACTTCCCGAAGACGCCCACCGACAATCTCAATCCGCGCTTCGATCGCTTCCCTGGGCGGACCCCAGCGCCGCGCAGCTGCGCGACTGGCAGCGCGGCCACACCGGCGTGCCGATCGTCGATGCCGGTCTGCGCGAGCTGTGGCACACCGGCTACATGCACAACCGGGTGCGGATGATCGTCGCCAGCTACCTGTGCAAGCACCTGCGCGCGCACTGGCTGCACGGCGCGCGCTGGTTCTGGGACACCCTGGTCGATGCCGACCTGGCCAACAACACGATGGGCTGGCAGTGGGTGGCGGGAACCGGTGCCGATGCCGCGCCGTACTTCCGTGTGTTCAACCCCGTGACCCAGGCCGAGAAGTTCGATCCACAGGCGCGCTACATCAGCCACTGGGTACCCGAACTGGCCGCGCTGCCGGTGAAGGCGCGGTTTGCGCCCTGGCAGCATCCGCAATTGCTGGCCGCGCATGCGCCGGGCTATCCGCGCACGCCGCTGGTGGACCTGGCCGCCGGACGCGATGCCGCGTTGGCGGCCTACCGCCAGTCGGGGGCAGGGTAAAGTGCTGGCTGAGCGAGCCAGTCAGTTAGCTGAACGCGCCCCTGTCGAGGGCATGGATCATCATTCCGGCATCGCATCGGGCTGTTTATTCTCTTTGCGCCCGCAGGCCGCCGGCCGACCGGAAACCAAGGAGAACCTCATGATCCGTAACACCACCCGCAACGTCGCACTGGCCCTGATGAGTGCGGCCGTCCTGTCGGCCTGCGCCACCGGCGGCTCCTACGTACAGAGTGACCAGTACGGCAACCCGACCGAGCAGCAGAACCGCACCGGCCGCAACGCCCTGATCGGTACCGCCATTGGTGTGGCCGCTGGTCTGCTGACCGGCGACAGCGCCACCGAGCGTCGTCAGCATGCGCTGATCGGTGCCGGTATCGGCGCACTCAGCGGCGCCGCCGTTGGCCAGTACCAGGATCGCCAGGAACGCGCGCTGCGTGAGCGCACTGCCAACACCGGCATCGATGTGCAGCGCCAGGGCGACAACATCATGCTGAACCTGCCCGACGGCATCACCTTCGACTTCGGCAAGTCGACCCTGAAGCCGCAGTTCTACGGTTCGCTCAATGGCGTTGCCGGTACCCTGCGCGACTACAACCAGACCATGATCGAAGTGGTCGGCCATACCGACAGCATCGGCAGCGACGCGGTCAACAACCGCCTGTCGAAGGAACGTGCCGACTCGGTGGCGCAGTACCTGATCGGCCAGGGCGTGCAGAGCGTGCGCATTGAAACCCTGGGCGCCGGCAAGTCCTACCCGATTGCCGACAACAGCACCGATGCCGGCCGCGCCAAGAACCGCCGCGTCGAGATCCGTGTGATTCCGCTCAAGCAATAACGCATGGCGTTATTGCGGTTCCGGCGCAGCCGGAACGAAAATGCCGCCCTTGCAGGCGGCATTTTTGTAGGTGCCGAGCTTGCTCGGCACGCCGATGGCGTTGCCGGTCGCGGCTTCTCCCAACGGCGCCGACCAAGGTCGGCATCTACCGGAAGCCGGGCGCAGCCGGAACGAAAATGCCGCCCTTGCAGGCGGCATTTTTGTAGGTGCCGAGCTTGCTCGGCACGCCGATGGCGTTGCCGGCCGCGGCTTCTCCCAACGGCGCCGACCAAGGTCGGCATCTACCGGAAGCCGGACGCAGCCGGAACGAAAATGCCGCCCTTGCAGGCGGCATTTTTGTAGGTGCCGCGCTTGCTCGGAACACCGATAGCGCCCGTAGAGTCGAGCTTGCTCGACTGAAGCGCAAGAGCAGTCGAGCAAGCTCGACTCTACGGAATGCCGGTAGATCCACGCCATGCGTGGATGCTTCCGGTCATGCCGCCGAAGCGGCCACCTTCTCCAGGATGCGCTTGCCGCTGCTTTCCAGCGCGGCATCTTCCTGCGCCTTCTGCTGCTGTGCCAGCTTCGCGCCGGGGCACTGCGCCAGCATGTAGTTGGCATCGAAGTTGAGCTTCTCGACCAGGAAGTCGACGAACGCACGCACCTTCGGCGAGACCAGGCGGCCACCGGCGAACACCGCGTTGAAATCCACTTCCGGCCCGGTCCAGCCGGCCAGCACGCGGCGCACCATGCCCGACTCGACGAACGGCTTGGCCATCACGTCGCCGGTCAACAGCAGGCCTTCGCCACACACCAGCGCACCGTTCAGCGCAGACATGTCGTTGGCGGTCATCAGCGGCGTGACCGGGAAGTCGCGCAGCTCGCCGCCGTTCTCGCCCAGCTGCCAGGTGAAGCGCGGCGAGTTGCCGGTGTGGTAGGGCTTGCGCATCGCCAGGATGCGGTGGAACTGCAGCTCTTCAGGATGCAGCGGCTCGCCGTAGCGTTCGATGTAGGCCGGGCTGGCGAACACCTGCGTGCGCAGGCTGCCCAGCTTGCGCGCCACCAGGTTGGAATCGGGCAGGGCACCCACACGCAGTGCAAGATCGGCTTCACCTGCAATCAGGTCCAGCTTCTCGTTGCCCATATGCATGTCCAGCCGGATCTCCGGGTACTGCGCATGGAACTGGCCCAGCAGCGGGGCGATCCAGGTGATGCCGATCGAATAGGGCACGGTGAAGCGCAGCCAGCCGCGCGGGCCGGACTGCAGCTGGCTCACCGCGCTCTCGGCTTCTTCCAGCTCGCGGGCGATGCGCTGGCAATGTTCGTGGTAGATCGAACCGGCTTCGGTCAGGCCGAGGCGGCGCGTGGTCCGGTGCAGCAGGCGCGCGCCCAGGCGCGTTTCCAGTTCCTGCACTTTGCGGCTGACCGTGGTCTTGGGCAGGCCGAGCGATTTGGCAGCGGCAATGAAGCTGCCCTGCTCAACCACTTTGACGAAGATCAGCGTCTCGTTGAGATCGTGGGACATGGTCGGGGATCCTGGACGTCGGGGATGGGACAATCGTGACAGAACGATTGGACCGGGAGCGGGATGATTATTCCCCTTAATCAGGACTAATCAAGTAAAGGTTTGAGGTCTATCGTGGCGCCATTCGTTAATTGGAGCCCGTCCGCCATGAGCCTGCGCAACATTCTTGCCCGACTCCGGAACGCCGGCCAGAGCACCCTGGACCTGGCGATGACCGTCGAAGCCCGTCCGAGTTCCTTGGTACACAAGGACTTTCGTGAGTTTACCGCGCCCATGCGTCAGCAGCGTGGCGGTGTCATCCGGCTGATCCCCACGGGGGTGACCGGCTGCGTCGAATTGGGACTATCCCGGATTTGGGAGGAAATGTCCCGTGAATGGGATGCTGACGCCCGAAGTCCTGGTCCTCGGCGGCACCGGTGCGGTCGGCCAGGGCGTGGTCGGTGCGCTGCTGGAAGCGGGCAGCCCGGTGCTGGTGGTGGGCCGCGATCCGGGCCGGCTGGCTGCGCTGCACGAGCAGTTCGCCGATGAGCCGGGCCTGGAGACAGTGCTGGGTTCGCTCAGCGACGACGGCTCGGCGCGCGCGCTGGCCGAGCGCATCGCGCAGCGCCCGCGCCCGCTGGCGGCGGTGATCGCCGCGATGGGCGGCCCGTATCGCCGCGGCCGCGTGGTCGATCGCAATGGCGACGAACTGCTTGGCGCGATGCAGGCCGATCTGATGCCGCACGTGCATGCGGTGCGTCACCTGCTGCCGCTGCTGCAGGACAACGTGCACGCGCGCCGCTACGTGATGATCGGCAGCCCGGCGGCGGTCAAGCCATGGGCGGGCTACGGCGAAAGCTCGATCACCGCGGCGGCGATGCGCATGTACGCGCAGGTGGTGCACCAGGAGGCACAGGCTCTGGGCGTACGCGCGCAGATGCTGGAAGTCTGCAGCCCGGTCTGCACCCCGGCCAATGCCGCCAATGCCTGCATCGAGTGGCCCAGCTCGCTGCTGGTCGGCCGTCGCGTGGTCTCGCTGCTTGATGGTTGCCGTGACAACCGCGCGATCGTGCGCTGTGACAGCAGCGACGCCGAACTGCCACGCGGCCTGCTGCACCTGGAGATTCCTCCCTTGTGGCGCGATACCGCCGGCGTCGCTTGACCTCGACCAAGGTTGAGGTCGCAGTATTCGCCGCCGCTTTTTGCAACACGTTTTCCTATAGCTGTACCACCCCTCCGTACGGATGCATGCCATGACTTCCCCAATACCACCCCACATCGTTTCGGCCATCGCATCGCGATGGTCGGCGTGTCGATCCTCGCCGCGGCCGTGTTGGCAGCGTGCAGCGGCGGCCATGCCGAAGAAGCCGGTGCGCCGCCGCCGCCGCAGGTCAGCGCCGCGCCGGTCCTGGTCAAGCAGGTCAGCCAGTGGGACGAGTTCAGCGGCCGCGTCGAAGCGGTACAGAGCGTTGAACTGCGTCCGCGCGTGTCCGGCTACATCGACAAGGTCAACTATGTCGAAGGCCAGGAAGTGAAGAAGGGCGAAGTGCTCTTCACCATCGACGCGCGCAGCTACCAGGCCGAGTACGATCGCGCCGCCGCCGAACTGGCCCGCGCCCGTACCCAGGCCACGCTGGCCCGCAGCGAATCCGAGCGTGCCAAGCGGCTGTCCGAGCAGCAGGCGATCTCCACCGAGACCGCCGAGCAGCGTCGTGCCGCCGCCGACCAGTCCGGTGCCGCCGTGCAGGCGGCGCAGGCCGCGCTGGATGCGGCCCGCCTCAACCTGGAGTTCACCAAGGTGCGTGCACCGATCGACGGCCGTGCCGGCCGCGCGATGGTCACCGCCGGCAACCTGGTCACCGCCGGCGACAGCGCCAGCGTGCTGACCACGCTGGTTTCGCTGGATACGGTGTTCGTCTACTTCGATGCCGACGAAAGCACCTTCCTGCGCTATGCCCAGATGGCTCGCAAGGGCGAGCGCCCGAGCGAACGTGACAGCGAACTGCCGGTGAAGGTCGGCCTGTCCGGTGAAGAAGGCTACCCGCATGCAGGCAAGGTCGATTTCCTCGACAACCAGGTCGCGCGCAGCACCGGTACCATCCGCGTCCGCGCGCTGCTGGACAACGCCGACCGCCAGTTCACGCCGGGCCTGTTCGCCCGCGTGCAGCTGCTCGGCAGTGGCCAGTTCCAGGCCCTGTTGATCGACGACAAGGCGGTGCTGACCGACCAGGACCGCAAGTACGTCTACGTGGTCGACAAGGATGGCAAGGCGCAGCGCCGTGACATCCAGCTCGGCCGCACCGCCGACGGCCTGCGCATTGTCGAGCACGGCCTGACCGCCGGTGACAAGGTGATCATCGACGGCGTGCAGAAGGTCTTCATGCCGGGCATGCCGGTGCAGGCCAAGGCGGTGGCGATGCAGCCACAGCCGGCGCCGGCACCGGGCCGCGATGCCACCGCCGCCCTGAAGTACTGATCCGCCGTCTCCTGATCCGAGTTTCCGCTTAGCTGCCGGCGCCAGCGGCAGCCTTCCCTGCCTTCGTCATCTCGGCGAGGGGCAGGGTGGCTGTTGCCCGCCGAATGCCTTTCCCAGGAATTCCTCCATGGACTTTTCCCGTTTCTTCATCGACAGGCCGATCTTCGCGGCGGTGCTGTCGATCGTGATCTTCGCCGCAGGCCTGATCACGATTCCGATCCTGCCGATCAGCGAGTACCCGGAAGTGGTGCCGCCGTCGGTGGTCGTGCGCACGGTGTATCCGGGCGCCAACCCCAAGGTCATCGCCGAGACCGTTGCCACGCCGCTTGAAGAGGCCATCAACGGCGTCGAAGGCATGATGTACCTGAAGTCGGTGGCCGGCTCCGATGGCGTGCTGCAGATGACCGTGACCTTCCGCCCGGGCACCGATCCGGACGCGGCGGCGGTGAAGGTGCAGAACCGCGTGGCGCAGGCGCAGGCGCGCCTGCCCGAGGATGTGCGCCGGCAGGGCGTGACCACGCAGAAGCAGTCGCCGACCTTCCTGATGGTGGTGCACCTGACCTCGCCGCAAGGTAAGTACGACACCCTGTACCTGCGCAACTACGCACGCCTGCACGTCAAGGATGCGCTGGCGCGTATTCCAGGCGTGGGTGACGCGCAGATCTTCGGTGGTGGCGACTACGCCATGCGTGCCTGGCTGGACCCGGACAAGGTGGCCTCGCGCGGCCTGACCGCCAGCGACGTGGTGCGCGCCATGCGCGAGCAGAACGTGCAGGTCTCGGCTGGCCAGCTCGGTGCCGAGCCGCTGCCGAACAGCCAGTTCCTGACCCTGATCAACGCCCAGGGCCGGCTGAAGACCGAAAAGGAATTCGGCGACATCGTGCTCAAGAGCGGTGTGGACGGCGAGATCGTGCGCCTGGCCGATGTGGCCCGCCTGGAACTGGGCGCCGGTGACTACACCCTGCGCTCGCAGCTGGACGGCAAGAACGCGGTCGGTATCGGTATCTTCCAGTCGCCCGGCGCCAACGCGCTGGAGATCCGCGACCAGGTCATCTCGACGATGGACGAGATGCAGAAGACCATGCCGGCCGACGTGAAGTACGAAGCCGTGTATGACACCACCATCTTCGTGCGCGACTCGATCAAGGCCGTGGTCTCCACGCTGCTGGAAGCCATCGCCCTGGTGGTGCTGGTGGTGATCCTGTTCCTGCAGACCTGGCGCGCTTCGATCATCCCGCTCATCGCGGTGCCGGTGTCGGTGGTCGGTACCTTCGCTGCGCTGTACCTGCTGGGCTTCTCGATCAATACGCTGAGCCTGTTCGGCCTGGTGCTGGCGATCGGCATCGTGGTCGACGACGCGATCGTGGTGGTGGAGAACGTCGAACGCAACATCGAGGAAGGGTTGTCGCCCACCGCGGCGGCACACCAGGCCATGCGTGAAGTGTCCGGCCCGATCGTGGCGATCGCGCTGGTGCTGTGTGCCGTGTTCGTGCCGATGGCGTTCCTGTCCGGTGTCACCGGCCAGTTCTACAAGCAGTTCGCGGTCACCATCGCCATTTCCACGGTGATCTCGGCGATCAACTCGCTGACCCTGTCGCCGGCGCTGGCCGCGCGCCTGCTGAAGGCCCACGGCGCCCCGAAGGATGGCCCGAGCCGCCTGATCGACCGCCTGTTCGGCTGGGTGTTCCGTCCGTTCAACCGCTTCTTCAAGTCCAGTTCGGAGAAGTACGAGCGTGGCGTGGCGCGCATCCTTGGCCGTCGCGGTGCGGTGTTCGTGGTCTATGCGATCCTGCTGGTCGGTACCGGCGTGATCTTCAAGCTGGTGCCGCCGGGCTTCATCCCGACCCAGGACAAGCTGTACCTGATCGCCGGCGTGAAGCTGCCGGAAGGCTCGTCGATCGCGCGGACCGATGAAATGCTGCGCAAGGTGGCCAAGATCGCCCAGGAAACCGACGGCGTGGCCCACACCATTTCGTTCCCGGGCCTGAACGCGCTGCAGTTCACCAATACGCCGAATACCGGTGTGGCGTTCATTCCGCTCAAGCCGTTCGCCGAGCGTCATGGCCGTACCGCCGCGCAGATCAACGCGGAGATCAACCAGAAGATCGCCGGGCTGCAGGAAGGCTTCGCCTTCGCGATGATGCCGCCGCCGATCCTCGGCCTGGGCAACGGCAACGGCTACCAGATGTTCATCGAGGACCGTGGCAACCTGGGCTACGGCGCGCTGCAGAATGCCGTGCAGGCAATGCAGGGCACCGTTGCGCAGACCCCGGGCATGGCCTTCCCGATTTCCAGCTACCAGGCCAACGTGCCGCAGCTGGATGCCGAGGTGGACCGCGTCAAGGCCAAGGCACAGGGCGTGCAGCTCACCGAGCTGTTCGACACGCTGCAGACCTACCTGGGTTCGGCCTACGTCAACGACTTCAACCAGTTCGGCCGTACCTGGCAGGTGATCGCGCAGGCCGACGGTCCGTTCCGCGAGACGGTCGAGGACATCGGCAAGCTGCGTACCCGCAATGACCGCGGCGAAATGGTGCCGATCGGTTCGATGGTCACCATCAAGCAGACCTTCGGCCCGGACCCGGTGTTGCGCTTCAATGGCTACCCGGCAGCGGATCTGGCCGGTGAAGCCGACCCGCGCCTGCTGTCCTCGGCCGAAGCGATGAACAAGCTGACCGAGATCGCCGGCAAGGTGCTGCCGGTAGGCATGACCACCGAATGGACCGACCTGAGCTACCAGCAGGCCACCCAGGGCAAGGCCGCCTTCATCGTGTTCCCGGTGGCAATCATGCTGGCCTTCCTGGTGCTGGCGGCGCTGTACGAGAGCTGGTCGCTGCCGTTGGCGGTGATCCTGATCGTGCCGATGACCCTGCTGTCCGCGCTGTTCGGCGTGTGGCTGACCGGTGGCGACAACAACGTGTTCGTGCAGGTCGGCCTGGTGGTGCTGATGGGCCTGGCGTGCAAGAACGCAATCCTGATCGTCGAATTCGCCAGAGAGCTGGAGATGGGCGGCAAGGGCATCGTTGAAGCCGCGCTGGAAGCCTGCCGCCTGCGTCTGCGCCCGATCGTGATGACCTCCATCGCGTTCATCGCCGGCACCGTGCCGCTGGTGCTGTCGCACGGTGCAGGCGCCGAAGTGCGCTCGGTGACCGGTATCACCGTGTTCGCCGGCATGCTGGGCGTGACCCTGTTCGGCCTGTTCCTCACCCCGGTGTTCTACGTGGCCCTGCGCAAGTTCGTCACCCGCAACGGTGGTGGCCAGCTGGTGCAGCACGGCGAGCCGACCATCCACCACTGACATGGAACCCCGTCGCCGCCGGTCACTGGCCGGCGGCGGCTTTCCCTCACAAGGCATGAATCCATGAACACCCATCAGAACAAGATCGCGCTGGTCACCGGCGCCACCCGCGGCATCGGTGCCGAGACCGTGCGCCAGCTGGCCCAGGCCGGAGTGCACACGCTGCTGGCCGGCCGCAAGCGCGAGACCGCCGTGGAGCAGGCGCTGAAGCTGCAGGCCGAGGGCCTGCCGGTGGAGGCCATCCAGCTGGACGTGACCGATGCGGCCAGCATCGCCGAAGCGGTCGAGCAGGTGCGCCAGCGTCATGGCCGCCTCGACATCCTGGTCAACAACGCCGGCATCATGATCGAGAACCCGGCGCAGGCGCCGTCGGAACAATCACTCGATACCTGGAAGCGCACCTTCGACACCAACGTGTATGCGCTGGTGGCGGTGACCCAGGCGTTCCTGCCGCTGGTCAAGCAGGCCAAGTCCGGCCGCATCGTCAACGTGTCCAGCATGCTCGGCTCGCAGACGCTGCATGCCGACCCGGCATCGGGCATCTACGATTTCAAGGTGCCGGCCTACAACGCCTCCAAGGCAGCGGTGAACAGCTGGACCCTGAGCCTGGCCTACGAACTGCGCAACACTCCGATCAAGGTCAACACCGTGCATCCGGGTTACGTGAAGACCGATATGAATGGCGGCAACGGCGAAATCGAAATCAGCGAAGGCGCACGTTCCAGCGTGGAAATGGCGCTGATCGGTGAATCCGGCGCCAGTGGCAGCTTCACCTACCTGGGCGAGGTGCTGCCATGGTGATCCGCACGTTGGCGATGGCCGTCTCCAGCCTGGTGCTGGCAGGCTGTGTCAGCGTCGGCCCGAACTACAAGGCGCCGGTGCAGGAACCGGTGGTGCTGCAGGGTGCCCAGCAGCCAGTGTTCAGCACTGCCTCGCCGGTGGCCAGCTGGTGGGCGCAGTTCGATGATCCGGTGCTGGAGCAGCTGGTGCACGGTGCGCTGTCGGACAACCTCGACCTGCGCGTAGCCGTGGCCCGTGTCAGCCAGGCCCGTGCGGTGTTCGTCGAAAGCCGTTTCGACCAGGCCCCGCACATCACCGCAGGCGGCAGCTACGACCGCCGCAAGCAACCCGATCCGCAGCTGGGTGGGCAGCGGGTGTTCAGTGAAAGCTACCAGCTCGGCTTCGACGCCGGCTGGGAGCTGGATCTGTTCGGCCGCAAGCGCCGTGCTGCCGAAGCCGCGCGCGCCGACCTCGACGCCGAGCAGGCCAATCTGGCCGACGCGCAGGTGCTGGTCGCCGCCGAAGTGGCACGCAACTACTTCGAGCTGCGCGGTACGCAGAAGCGCATCGCCGTGGCCCAGCACACCCTGGTCAACCTGCGCGATACGCAGAAGCTGACCGAGGCACGCTGGGAACTGGGGGCCGGCAGCGAACTGGATGTGCAGAGCAGCCGTGCCCGCTTGAAGGCGATCGAGGCCGACATCCCGCTGCTGGAAGTGGCCGAGACGCAGTCGCGCAACCGCCTGGCCGTGCTGCTGGGCCAACGCCCCGAAGTGCTGGCCGACATGCTGGCACCGCATGAGGTACCCGCTTTCGCCAAGGCACTGCCGCTGGGTGATACCCGCGAACTGCTGCGCCAGCGTGCCGACGTGCGTGTGGCCGAGCGTCGCCTGGCCGCTGCCACGGCACGGGTAGGTGTGGCCACCGCCGATCTGTTCCCGCGGCTGTCGCTGTCCGGCTTTGTCGGCTTCCTCGGCGGTGATGCCAGCGGCCTGGTCAACGGCAACAACAAGGCGTGGTCGCTGACGCCGTCGCTGAGCTGGGCGGCATTCGATTTCGGCACCGTGCGCGCACGCCTGCGTGCCAGCAAGGCCGAGGCCGAAGGCGTAGCGGCGCAGTACGAGCAGGCGGTGCTGCTGGCGCTGGAAGACACCGAGAATGCACTGACCCGCTATTCCAAGCAGCAGGCGCGGTTGGGCATCGTGGTTGAACAGGCGCAGGCGGCGCGGCGGGCCGAGTCGCTGGCGCAGATCCGCTACCGCGAGGGTTCGGAAGATTTCCTGACCCTGCTGGATGCGCAGCGTACGCAGTTGGCCGCTGACGATGCGTTGGCGGCGGCCGAAGCCGAAGTCAACGTCAGCGTGGTGGGCGTGTACAAGGCGCTGGGCGGCTGGGGGCAGTCGCCGCAGCCGCCCAGCGTGGCGCAGGCGCAGTAAGCCGGAGGGGCGGTGGCCGAGGCCGTCGCCCCTTTCGTGCCCGACCCGATGCCTCGGGTCGTGGTGCAGTTCACAGTCATGTCGCTTCTGACTCTGCCGGAACGCCGCCGCCCCGTGTAACTAGTGGGGTGGCCCTCGGGAGGAACGGCAATGACAGACGAAAAGCGAGACACCCAGCGCATGTTGTTCGGCGATCCCGGGCTACCCGGCGCCGGGCTGTCGGTGGCGGTCGTGGCGTTGATGGTGCTGGCGACGTTGGCCGCAGCGGTCGGTTTCCTGCGGCTGGTCGATTCGATGCTGGGCCTGGGGCTGATCGGGATCGCGGTGTTCCTGGCCATCGGCGCCCGGATCTGCCAGGCACGCGATCAGCACCAGGCACTGTACCGGCTGTTGTCGCGGCGGGCATCGCTGTAGCCGCCGCGACAGCCGGTTCAACGCTTCGGCCAGTCCAGTTCCACCACCAGCGGGAAGTGGTCCGAAGGCAGCACTCCCTGGATGCGGCGATCATCGGTGAGGAAGCTGCGTGCGTGGAATCCGCGCACCAGCACCCAGTCAAGCTGCACGGTGGGTGTGCCGGTGAAATCATGGAAGGTCAGGCGCGGACCCTGTGGCACTGCCACCTGGGTCCGCGTGTCCTGCAGCACGCGGGTGAACGCCTTGTACGTTTCGCCTCCCGGTTCGCTGTTGAAGTCGCCGGTCAGTACCACCGGCAGATCGGGCGGCAGCGTCGCCAGACGCGTGGCGATCAGCTCGGCCCCCTTCACGCGGCGGGGCTCGTCCTCGTCGCGGTAGGGCAGGTGGGTATTCATGAAGTAGAAGCGGCGACCGTCGTCAAGGCGGCGGAACACCGCCCAGGTGACCATGCGCGGGTACAGGTTTCCCCAGGTGATGCTGCCGGCAACCTCGGGCGTATCGGACAGCCAGAAATTGCCTGACGATTCCACGCTCAGGCGCGTGCTGTCGTAGAACACGCCCATGTGTTCATCGCCATTGCCGCCGCGGCGACCTTCGCCGAACCAGCGATAGCCCGGCAGATGCTGGACAAGGTAGTCGGCCTGTTCCTGCACCAGTTCCTGGGTACCGATCACTGCAGGATGGGCATCGAGAATGACCTTGACCATCGCATCGCGGCGGTCCGGCCAGCGCTTGCCCGGCTCGGTATCGGCCGGCGTGCGGACGTTGAACGACATCACCTTCAGCGGCGACGGGGCTGCGGCCCAGCTGACGGCAGGTAGAGCAAAGGCCAGCAACGCGACCAGTGCCGGGCAACGGAAACGCGACAACATCGTGGAATCCCTCCATTCCATGAAAACGGTTTCATGCAGCATCGCACGAATCGAGCGGGGCCGGATGTGCCTGCACTGGCGGTAACGGCAGCGATGCCTCCTGCGTATTCAGGCCGTTCTTCATCGTGCCTTGACCCGGGCGCGCGCGGCTGCGTGCTAGAACGGCGGTGCCCGGGCCTTCGCCCGGGCAGTCGCAACCGTCAACCCATGATGGAACCACAAGGAGCTGTGCCATGACACGACTGATTCGTGCGTTGCAGGTGTCGCTGAACCTGCGTTCGGACAATTCGACGCAGTGCATCCGTTCCAGGTATCGCTATTGGAATCTGTTCTGAGCAGCAGGACGCGACGTATTCGATGACATCGCCAGGGAGGGCCGATGCCCTCCCTGGCGTCAGGAGCTGGGCATGGATGAACGTGCAGCGGATGCGGAAGTGATGTCCATCGACGACCTGCTTGAGCGGGTACGTCGTGAAGGGCCGGTGCTGCGGTTCCAGAATGATGTGGTGGGTATTTTCGATCCGGCGCTGGCGGTCAGGATCGACAAGGCCAACACCGACCGGCATACGGTGCCGGACTCGTTGATCGATTTTCTGGGCCTGCGTGGCAAGCAGGACCCGGTGGCGTGGCGCGAGGTACGCACACTGTTGAGCGAGCAGGCCGGGCGCCTGGCCGCGCCCGCGCAGATGCGTGCGCTGTATGAACGCATGCATGCGTTTCTTGTGCAGCGTGCGGCGCGTCCGCAGGATCTGGGCGGGTTGAGCTGGTGGGCGATATCGCAGTCGCTGTTGCCGCTGCTGATCGACGGGCTGAGTCGTGCCGATGTGGCAGCGCTCATCGGCGAGCAGAAGACCCGCTACAACGCCATCGTGCTGCAGAACTTCTCGTGGTGGCGCCGGGTCATCGATTTCCATCTCTCGCGCCGTGCCGCGCGCACCGTCTCGCGGCACATCCGGCGCCGGGCGCGCGAGCCGCAGCCGCGCGAGGATTTCCTGCACTCCCTGCTGCCCCTGGTGCCGCGGGTGGGGGTGGATCGGGTCGCCTACCTGGTGTCGATGGTGCTGGCCGGCATGTCAGGCCTGCCAGGCATCACTGCGGCCAGTCTGCTGTACGCCATGCATCGTTTCCCGCAGTGGCACGCCCGCATCCGCAACGAAACCTCGGCGCTCAGCCTGGATGAGTTGTATGCGCTGCCGATCAGATCGCTGCCGTGCACCTCGCGCTTCGTCAAGGAAACGCTCAGGCTCTGGCCGGGTCTGTTCGCCCTGCATCGTCCGGCGTCGCACGACATCGATATCGAGGGCGTCTGCATCCGCAAGGGCGGTGCGTACGAGTTGTCGTCCTACTTCCAGCACCACTCACCCGATTTCTGGGAGGCGCCGGACAGCTTCGACCCGGACCGCTGGTTGCCGGAGCGTCGCCAGTCCAACAAGGGCGCCTATGTCCCGTTCGGATTCTCCTCCCGCGCCTGCATCGGAAGCGCGGTCGGGCACGCCCAGCTGCTGCTGTTCTGCGCGCTGGTCACGCGTGATTTCGAGTTGCAGGTGCAGGCCCAGCCCACGCCGTGGATGCAGCTGGAAGGCTTTGCGTATCCGGTCGATTTCGTCGGCCGGTTGATCCCGCGCGGCTGAGCCGCACCCACCGCGTGCAGCACGTCGGTGGGCGCCTCGGTCCGCAGCGTGGGCGGCCGTGCTCAGCGCCCGGCCAATGTGTCCAGCAGCGTACGTGCGGCCAGTTTGCCCAGCGCATTGCCGGCCAGCGGGCTGTCGCCGGTCAGCAGCAGACGGTCCTGCAACACACTGCCATCGATGCCAGCGTTGACGATCTGCACCCCCTGCTGCGCCAGGCGCTCGCCGAAGAACCAGCGCAGCTGTCCCGGCATGTAGCCGATCTCCGGTGTCTGCCGGTCCATGGCGTCGGGGAAGGCGCAGATGCGGTAGCCACGGAACAGTGAACCGCCGTCGGCCTCGTCGACGCCTGCGGCCAGCAGCGCGGCGGGGCCATGACACAGCGTGATGATGTGCCGCTGCTGGGTCATTGCCCAGTGCAGGGTGGCTTTCACTGCGCGGCTGTCGGGCAGACCGAGCAGCGCGCCATGGCCGCCGGGAATGAACACCGCGGCATAGTCCGAGTCCGCGCCGAGGGCCGCCACCACGTCATCCAGGCGCAGCGGTTGGCGGAACCGTGTCTGGTAGCGTTCGTACAGCCCGCCGATCTCCCGGTCCTCGCGCGGAAACGCCCACCACTCGAACTTGACGGGGTTGCCGGACAGCGTCGCCACATCGATGTCCAGCCCGGCCTTGTCCAGGTGGTACATGGGCAGCAGCGTTTCCACCGGATGATTGCCGGTGGAGAACAGATGACCATTGGCCGTGGGCAGGTAGCGCTCATCGGCGCCGATCATCAGCACTTTCCAGCGGCCATCGCGACGTGCGTCGGGATAATCGGCGCCGGACAGATCGCTCAGTGCCGAGGTGAACTGCGACAGCGAGTAGGGCGAGGGGAAAAAGGCATCGCGCTCGGCCGGATCGGGACGGGGCTGGCGGCTGGAATCCTGCGTATTCATGGCAATCTCCGTGGGGGAATGTGCGGCCAGCATAGAGGCGTGCCTGCACACGCAGGATGAGGGTTTACCCGCGACATTCACGCTACGGCATGCTGCACTGCGCCACCCGCATGGATTGGACAGCGCGATTATGTCGTGTTATCTAACCGGGGCCGGATAATCCCGGCATAACCACACAGCAAGCACAATCAAAGGAGTGATCATGAAAAGATTCGCCCGAGCATTGCGCGTCAGCCTCAACATCCATCCGACCGAAAAGAGCAGTGTGTGGACGGTCTGGCAGATCTGGGTAGAGTTCTGATTCCCCGGGTTTCGGCCCGGATCTGATCTGCAGCAGGACGAAGGGACTCGTCTTCGAGTCCCTTCTTGCCGGAGGCGTACTTCATGCAAGGGACGTCGAACGAAGGCAGCACCGTCGCTGCCGAGCGCCTGGCCGCACGCGTGGAGCGCGAGGGACCGGTGCTGAAGCTGGACACGGGCGGGGTCGGGGTGTTCTGCCCGGAGCTGGCCGGAAAGATCGACAAGGAAAATTCCGAGCATCTGTTCGTGATCGAATCGCTGGCGGACCTGTTCCGGCGGCATGAGCGCGTGCGTTGGACCGAGGTGCGCAGCCTGATCGCCACGCGCAGTGCCGAACTCACCGGCGCAGATACATTGCAGGTGCTGCAGTCGCGCATGCGGCGGGCGCTGGACGCGCTCTGTGATGTCGAGCAGGACGCAACGCCGGCCATCTGGAAGGTGATGGCCCATCCGCTGATTCCACTGGTCATCGATGGATTGGACGCGCGGGGCGTGGCCGCCATCGAACGCGCGCTGCATCTTCGCTACAGCATCCAGGTCGAGCAGGTCATCCATCGTCGCGACCTGTTGCGCAACTTCCTCATCAACCGCGCCGAGTCGCGCGTGATCCACGCCGAGCTGAAACGGCGCGTGCGTGCGGGTCATTCCCATCTGGATTACGCACAATCGCTGCTGTCGCTGCACCAGCGCATCGGCCTGGACAAGGTCACCTACCTGGTCACCGTGCAGCTGATCGCCATTTCCGGCGTGCCGGGCATGATGGCCGCCTGCCTGCTGCTGGCGTTGCAGATGCATCCGCAATGGCAGCAGCGCATCGAAGAAGAGTTCGCGGCGCTGTCCGATGCCGAGATCCACGCATTGCCGATGGGGCGTATTCCGGCCACCATGCGCTTCCTGAAAGAGGTGATGCGGCTGTACTCCACGCCATTCAACAACCGCCGGGTGGCCGCCTGTGATCTTGAAGTGGAAGGGCAGGCGATCGCCGAAGGCACCGTGTTCGAACTGAGCTCATTCATCCAGCACCGTTCGGCCAAGTACTGGGATGATCCGCTACGGTTCGACCCGGACCGCTGGCTCCCCGAACGGCGCAAGCGTACCGCCGGCATCTACGTGCCCTACGGGTTTCCCACCCGTTCGTGTGTGGGTTCGGCGGTGGGCAATGCGCAGCTGGTGCTGCTGTGCGCGTTGCTGGCGCGCGAGTACCGCTTCACGCCAGGCAGTGGCTACCGGCCGGAGGTGCGCATGGAGGGCTTTGCGATTCCCGCTGCATTGCACGGCACGTTCTCGCGCCGCGCACCGGCCGCCTGAGCGCAGGGCAGGGGCGGCTAGTTGCTGCCCCGCCCATGCGCCTGCATGTCCTCATGCAGGATGCGGCGCAGCTCGACGATGGCCGGCGTGGCCTCCTGCACGCTGTGGCCGGACACGATCACCTTTTCCGAATCCGCACGCGGCAGGTGCGAGCTCCAGTACGGCACCAGCCCATCATCGGTTTTCTCCAGCGGGCCCTCGGCCTTGGCGCGGGCGATGATGGAGTGGTAGCGCACCTTCGGTGACATCGGCAGATCGGCCACCGCGCGCACGAACGGGTCATCCTTGTCCAGGTTCTGGATGCTGTTCATCTGGTAGCCGTGCTTGCCATCGTTGCGATCGATCTGGCCATCGTTGGCCAGCGTGGTGACATCCTCCAGCACGGTCAACGGCAGCCGGACCAAGCGCCCGATCCAGCGCCCGAGGCGGGTGCCGGCCACGTCGGTGCCACGGTGCGGGGTGGCGATGAACACCACCCGCGATACTTCCGGCTCCGGCACGAACGTCAGCACCGGAGCGCCCTTGGTGCGCAGCAGTTCGCGCTGGGCCGGCGTCATCTGCGCAGTGGCCAGCAGGGTGTCGACCAGGTGGTCGCCGGAGGAAGAGACCATCAGCCGCGCGATCACCCCGCCCATGCTGTGGCCGACCAGCACCATGTCGTGGGACGCCTGCGCCTTGGCACCCGGGTCGAAGTGCTGGAACACCTCGGCCAGCGTGTGGCGCATCGCATCGTGGCTCATCGCGATGGGCATGTTGGTCGGGTAGTAGAACTGCCAGACCTGGAAGTCGCGGCGGATCTCATCATCGCGCATCAGTTCGTTGGCAACATTCACCCAGGCTTCCGGGCTGCTGGCCAGGCCGTGGATCATCAACAGCACGCGGCGGTTCGGGTCGTACGGCTGCATCATGTACAGATGCGGCGTATCGATGCCGCCCTTGCCGCCGAACAGCGAGCGCAGCGACTGGTGGCTGAAGTTCGAGCGCGCCAGCCACAGTGCGTAGCCGGCGGTGAAGTTGGCTGCCAGCGGCACCTGCTGGCCGTGCAGGGTGACTTCGGAGACCTGGTAGGGATCGTGGATCTCCAGTTCCGGCGAATCATCATGCAGCACTTCCCAGAGATTCTTCCCCGAGAAGCGCAGCAGCACACTCATCGATGGCGAGGGCATCTCGCTCCAGCTGCGCAGTGCTGGCGCCGTTGCAGACCCGGTGGCGGCCGGCGCGACGCTGGCATCGGAATCGTCCATCACCGCCACCAGTTCGGCACCGAAGCCATCGCGGCGATGCACGCTGCGCAGGGTGCCGGTGAAGGACAGCGAGGCGGCCGGTACCAGCTCGGTCGGGGTGCGGGTATCCAGCGGCGAGGCTTCATCGGCCGGCGCCAGTACGAAGGTCCAGCGGCCCAGCTGGAAATGGCTGGCATCGTTGCGCACGCGTCCGGTGGCGTAGGCGTTGTACAACTGCACCGAGGCTTCCTGCACGGCCAGATTGTAGTAGTCGCGTACCTGGGTCTGGCGGTCTTCGAAGCCGCGCTGGTTGGCGGTGCGCTCGGTGAAGAACAGGTACGCGTAGGCCTGCCGCGCAACCTGCATCCAGGCATCCAGGCGCGGCTGGAATTCGGCATCCAGTTCAGTGACGGC
Source organism: Stenotrophomonas sp. GSD10 (assembly GCF_056172695.1). Lineage (NCBI taxonomy): Bacteria > Pseudomonadati > Pseudomonadota > Gammaproteobacteria > Lysobacterales > Lysobacteraceae > Stenotrophomonas > Stenotrophomonas sp. GSD10. The sequence goes on from NZ_JAOCMC010000002.1 coordinate 1,412,169, forward strand.
AGTCTTGGCGCGTCCCGAGGCCGAGTATTCGCGCTTCGGCGCCGGCAGGGTCATGGCGTACTGCAGCCACAGCTCTGCCAGGCTGGAGCGCTTGTCTTCCTCGCGCACCACGATGCTGCCTTCCATTGCCTCGATGCAGGGCAGGCCAGGCTTGGCACAGACACCTTCGTCGAGCCCGGCCACGCGCAGCGTTTCCATCGTTGCCGAGCTGAGCTTGCCGGTGGTGAGGATGTCGCCGCGCTTGAGCGCGATGTACTGGCCCGGCGTGACCGAGGCGACCTGCACCGATGGCCCGAACTGGCGCAGCGTCGCGCAACCGCCCAGGCCGAGCAGCACGGTGATGATGAGGGTCGTGCGGCCGATGAAGCCCAAGCCCGTGGTAGCCATACAATCCTCCTGCGCGGTGGCGCCACTGTAGCGGTCGGCCTGTCAAAGCGGAATATCCCGGGCAGTCGCCTCCAACGACGGGGCATTGACCGCCGGGCGATTGGGGCACCGGTGTGTGACACTGAAGTGAATGGACGCCGACAGGCAATGCCGATGAGATGGCTGGAAACCCGGATTCCTCCACCGCTGGTGATGCTGGCCTGCGCGATGGCAGGTCTTGCCGCCAGCCGCTGGGGAAGCCCGTGGACCGGGTCCGCAGCGTTTCCGGCGCTGGTTCCGGCGGCAGTGATGGCTACCGGCGTGGCATTGAATCTGCTGCCGAAGCTGGCGTTCCGGCGCGCAGGTACCACGGTCAATCCTCTGCGGCCGCAGGCGGCCAGCGCGCTGGTCACGCACGGGGTGTACCGGCATACGCGCAACCCCATGTACCTGGGGCAGGCGCTGGTCCTGCTCGGCGCCATGCTTTACCTGCAGGATCTGCGCGCGCTGTTGGCGGTACCCCTGTTTGTCGTGTACATCACGCGCTTTCAGATCCTGCCCGAAGAACGCGTGTTGTCGGCGCGCTTCCCCGGTGCGTATGCAGCCTTCTGCAGGCGCGTACCGCGCTGGCTCTAGGTCAGGTCAGACGGTGCGTCCGTTCCGGTGCGATGTTGCCCCTGCGATTCCCGGTTTCATCTGTGCCGGATGCCAGCCGCATGCATGCGATGTGCGCAGATGCGTGGTGTCATGAGTGCGTTGCATCGCAGCGCCACATGCTCACACGACTCAGGCCGGTGAAGCCTGTGCGGGTTTGCATTCGGAAACTACCGCGCCCGGTCTGCCGTGCATGCGCTTGTGCGCGTGGTGCAGCCTCTCTAGAGTGCGTCGTTCCTTCACATCAGGATGATGATTTTGCGACGAGTACGTGGGAAGCGGGCACTGGTTCGATGCAGCAGGACGCTGCTGGCACTGACGCTGGGATTGGCGGCGTCGGCATGCACGAACGACAAGCGCCGCTCTGAAGCCACGGATGCAGCCGCTGCCCCCGGGCAACGGCCATCTCAGCCACAGAAATCGCAGGCACCAACACCGAAGGCGAGCGCTCTGTCCCCGCCAGTTATGCAAAGTACTACAGCGCACCACAGGTGCAGCCGCTGATCGCCGACCTTGAGTTCCTCTCCAAGGGCGGCGACGCGGATGCGAGCTTCATGCTGAGCCGGATCTACGATGACTGTGCTGTGATTCCTGATGCCGGATCGCTGGCACAGCTCGATATCCCGCAGGCCAGGAAGCGTGCCATCGAGCGCAGCGGTGCGTGGTTCAAGCGCCGTTGCGAGGGCATGTCCACCGACGTGGTTGCCGCCATCCGCAACGTCAAGCACTACCAGGCGCTGGCGGTGAAGCAGGGCAATCTTGCTGCGCAGATCGAAGCAGCCGCGCCTGGCCTTCATCGTGCCGACCAGAACCTTTCAATCGACGATCACAAGACGTTCGTCGAAGCGGTGCTGACCCAGCAGGATGGCGAGGCCTACATGGCGCTGGCGGCCATGATGGGAGAGGGCGCCTCCCTGCGCATCGAGCAGATGAAGCCGTACAGGGTGGGAACGGCCGTGGAAGAAGCCGCCTGGATGCTGGCGGGGTGCCGCAAGGGCGTGCCCTGCGACGCGCAGTCGCCGATGTTGAATCGCCTGTGCCGTTCGGGCATGTGCGGTTACGACTCGGTCGAGGCGCTGTACAGCAACGAAGTGCTGGCGCCGGAGCAGATGCAGCAGGCCCGCGAGCGGGCCGACGAGATCATTGCGCAATCAAGGACGATGAAATGAAGGGAAGGACCCTGCGGAAGGTGTTGCTGGTGGCGGTACTGGTTCCAGGCGTCGCCCTGGCATTGAAGGGCACCAAGATCATCAACGGCGGTGATGCGCTTTACCGCAATCTCAACAACGTCAAGAACGTCAATGTGTCGGAGATGGTCGAGATCCGGCAGGCGGGCATGTTCGAGATGATCGGCCAGCACCGGCTCGCGCACGGCCTGGGCTCGATCAAGGCCGGCGATACCGTCACCTTCATGTGGCCCGATGGGTCCATTGAAAAGGCGGTCATCAACGATCCGCGCTCAACCGTGGGTGCGGTCATCATTGCCGGCAGCCAGATGACCAAGAAGCAGGTCACGCTGCGCTGCGGTTCGTGCCATACGCAGTACCGGTAGACCGTTCAAACGGGCAATGAGAACGCCCGGGGACCCATGCTGAGCGTGGGTTTCCGGACGTCCGCACGGCAGCTTGCATTTTCATGGATACGCTCAGAACACCGTCAAGCTAGAATCTCCGAACCACAAGGGGGAGGTAGAGGATGCGTAACCCAATGCTGGCGCTCTGCGCGGCGGTTCTCGTTGCTTCAACCGTTTCAGCCTGCTCAACCGTTCCGGTCACCGATACCACGGCGAAGGCGGTCCCTGCCGACCGGATCTATGAAAACGCCTATCTGTCGCCCTCGCCGGAGCGCACGGCGACCATCTACGTCGCCCGCGACAAGGGATTTCTGGGATCAGGCTGCACCCACGACATCTCGCTGAACAACGTGAAGATCATCGCCCTGCGGCAGTCCGAAGCTGCGACCCTTTACGTTGCTCCAGGCTCGTACTTCCTGAAGCTGTCGACCGGTGGTGGGCTCTGCGCGAACATTTCCACTTCGCAGAACCTTACGCTTGCTGCCGGTGATCGACAGTCCTACCGTTCGACGACCCCGTCAGACGGGAACCTCCGGCTCACGCGGGAGCAGTGAGCGGGCAGGCGGAGCGCTGTAAAGTAAAAAAGCCCGGAAACCCTTATGACGCGGGGGTTTCCGGGCTTCTCCGGTCCTTGACGGACCGTTCGTTGGTGGAGGTGGGCGGAATTGAACCGCCGTCCGAAGGCACTCCATCCCCAGCACTACATGCTTAGCTCGCCGTTGGATCTCGTCCCCGAACAGCACGGCGCGCAAAGCGCATCCGGGAACCAGCCTGTTGTGTTCTAGTGCCGGACTGACAGGCAGCCGTCCAGCGCGATTCCATGATAGTGACTCTACACCGCGAGCATGGACACAAGCGGTTTCGAGGCTTAGGCCTTAAGCGGCCAGAGCGTAGTTGTCGTCGTTGGCAACTAGAGTTTTGCAGCTGGATTTACGAGGAAAGCTACCCCCTCGGCATGCGCCAGGCGACTTCACAACCCCCGTCGAAACCAATGCACCCCCGGTTTCTACAGTGCTGCAAGGTACAGGGCCGATTCCGTGTCGCCACGGGCAGGGCCTGCCCAACGCTGCGAATGTTACGGCAATCCTGCTGAACAGTCACGTGCGGGCGTCGAGTTTGGGCCTGGCAGGGCCGGTTTGCGGAGATGGGGCCAGCGCCACGCGCCTCCGCCCCTGCCGCTTGGCACGTTGTGGAAGCGTCAGTGGCGTGATCGAATCGGCCAACGCCCTTTGCCGCTGAACCCTTCCCATGCGCTTCAGCTCCCGCACTCTGCGATTCCGTGGCGCGCTTGCCGTGCTCGCCTGCCTGCTGGCGATGCCGTGGTGCGCGCTCCAGGCTGCCGAACGCCCTTACTCGGTGGAGGTCGGTTACAGCCCGGCGCTGGATCTGTTCAATCTGCTGGACAACCTGCCGGACTGGCTGCCCGGATACACCTCGTCGGTGTACCAGAAGGAGTGGCAGCACCGCTTCGGGCTGGATGACCAGGATCGGGCGCTGCTGGCCGGCTATGCAGCCTTCAGGCAGCGGACGTCGCCGCTCGCGCGCGATGAGGTGGAATCGGCTGCACCTGCTGACCGCTTGTTCGCGGGGACCGACACCCGCACCGGCGATCCCTATTCGCGCCATTTCCTGGCCGCTCGGACCTTCGATGCCGGCGTAGACGCGGCCCTTGCCGGGCTGGACGGGAACGACCAGCGGCTGCTGCGGCAGTACTACGTGCACTTCGCGCCGCGTGCGGCACAGCTGCTGGCGGCGCAGGCACCCTTCGCGGCGCAGCAGGCCGCGCTGGTCCGGCAACTGGCCGCGCCTGCGGTGGTGGACCTGGCCGAACAGATGAAGCTGTTCTTCCGCGTGGATGATTCGCCTGCCTTCCAGGTCCGCTTCGTGTGGTGGCCGGAGGCGCGGCGGACCCAGGCCAAGCTGCGCGGCGGCTACATCCTGCTGTTCTCGACCTTCGAGACCGAAGACGACTGGGCACCCATCGTGATGCACGAGTACAGCCACTACCTTTCGGCGGGACAGCCGCTGACGCAGCGGCGGGTGCTGGCCGACGCATTCGTTGTGGCGTGTCCGGCTGCGCTGGCGTTGCCCAATCCGCTCAATGCGCTGGAGGAGCCGTTGGCGATCTATTGGGGCCAGTACCGGTTCGAGCAGCAGGTACGGGGACAGGCGCTGCCAGTGGCGTCGGCCTGGTACGTGCAGCCGCACGCCGATCGCGCAGCCAAGGCGCTGGCCGCAGCCTTTCCCGCCACCGAACCCGCCCCGTCGCTGAAGGCCGGGCGCCTGTTGCAGGCAGCGGCGTCTGCCTGCGGCGCGAGCAAGGACGGGGCGCCCTGAGTGGCGGGTCCGGCATGGGTATCCACAGGCCGGATGGCTTTTGGCAATCCGCAACTCGTTGTAGAGCCACGGTCATAGCGGATTGCTAACCTCCCTGGCACGAATTTGCGACACACTGGCCATCACGATCCAGGCCAGGACAGACACGGAGAGTGTGGGTGATCGAGGCAAGCCAACAACGCAGCCTGCGACAGCTGGTCGGCCCGGTCGGCGCTGACTACCAGCGGCGGGCGCTGCCCCCGGCTGGGTGTGGGCCGTGCTGGGCGTGCTGCTGGCGGCCACCGCGTTGACCGAATTGCCGGCAACGGCAGCGGCGGCCCTGGTGGCCAGCGCGGTGGTGGTGCATTGGCCGCAGCGTGGCCGCACGCACTGGCTGGGCTGGCGCCTGCCGGCACTGGCGGTGATGGCGGCACTGTTATGGGGGCCGGAGGTGCTGGCGCAGTGGTTCGAACACGGGCTGGCCGTGGTCCTGATGTCGTTGGCCAGCCTCAGCATCGGCGTGCACGTGCTGCAATCGCGCCAGTTGGCGCGGCAGCTGCAGGGCGCTGCCGATGCGCTGGATGACGCCCAGTTGCTGGCGCTGTTGCCGGCCGACGCAGCGCACCTGGCACAGCAGTGGCGGTCCGGCGATGACCGCCATGCGCCGGAGCTGGCGGTGGTCATGCATCTGGCGGTGATGCACGCCGCGCTGGCGCCGCGCCTGCGCGGGCAGGGCATGCTGGCGGGGTGACCGGCTTTTTGTAGAGTCGAGCTTGCTCGACTGCTTCTTGCCGAAGCCGAGCATGGCTCGGCTCTACAGAAAGCCAAGGCAGCCGAGCATGGCTCGGCTCTACAGAAAGCCAGGGCAGCCGAGCATGGCTCGGCTCTACAGAAAGCCAAGGCAGCCGAGCATGGCTCGGCTCTACAGAAAGCCAGGGCAGCCGAGCGTGGCTCGGCTCTACAGAAAGCCAGGGCAGCCGAGCGTGGCTCGGCTCCACAGAAAGCCAAGGCAGTCGAGCAAGCTCGACTCTACCGGGGTGATGCGCAGCTGCTTACGCGTCGCGGTTGCCGCGACGCATCACGCGCTGCTTCTCGATCGCCCAGTCGCGGTCCTTGGCGGCATCGCGCTTGTCGTGGTTCTGCTTGCCCTTGGCCAGCGCGATCTCGAGCTTGATCTTGTTCTTGCTCCAGTACATCGCGGTGGGCACGATCGTGTAGCCATCGCGCTCGACCTTGCCGATCAGCTTGTCGATCTCGTTCCGGTGCAGCAGCAGCTTGCGCTCGCGGCGGTCTTCGGCCACCACGTGGGTGGAGGCCTGGATCAACGGGGTGATCTGGGCGCCGATCAGGTAGATCTCGCCGCGCTTCACGTAGGCGTAGGCGTCGATGATGTTGCCGCGGCCGGCACGGATCGATTTCACCTCCCAGCCCTGCAGGGCCAGGCCGGCTTCGAAGCGCTCTTCGATGTGGTATTCGTGGCGGGCACGCTTGTTCAGCGCGATGGTCTTGGTGGCCGTCGCGTTCTTTGCTTTATCCTTGCCGCTGTTCTTGCTCATTTCCGTATTGTCTCCGATTCGGGCCCGCCCGGTCGATTGCCGAAACGTCCTGTATTCATGCCTACTATCCGCCGCAGCGCCCTGGTCGAACATTCGGCCGCGCGCATGTTCGACCTGGTCAACGACGTCCAGGCCTATCCTCACCGCTTCCGCTGGTGCTCGGCTGCCCAGATCCTGGAGCAGGGCGAGGACCGGCTGGTGGCGCGCCTGGACCTGGGCCTGGGCTCGTTCAGTACCTGGTTCCAGACCGAAAACACCCTGCAGCGCCCGCACAGCATCGACATGCAGCTGCGCGATGGCCCGTTCAAGCAGCTGCACGGCCGCTGGGAATTCCATGCCCTGGCCGAAGATGCCTGCAAGGTCACCCTGACCCTGGAGTTCGAACCCAGCTCACGGCTGCTGGGGCCGGCGCTGGCGATCGGTTTCCAGGGGCTGGCCGATCGCATGGTCAACGATTTCGTCCGCGTCGCCGACGAAGGCTGAGCGATGATCGAGGTCGAGGTGGTGCTGGCGTGGCCAAAGCAGGTGCTGTCGCGCCGTCTGCAGCTGGATGAGGGCGCGACCGTGGCCGATGCCATCGCGGCGGCTGGCCTGGAAGGCAGTGCCGATTGCCCGGCGGTGGCCGTACATGGCGTGTTGGCACGCCCGCAGCAGCCGCTGCTGGATGGCGATCGCATCGAGCTGCTGCGCCCGTTGCTGGCCGATCCCAAGGACAACCGCCGGCGTCGCGCGCTCGGCGGTTGATTGCCGCACCCCGTCCTTGCCGACGGGCAGGGGCCTCAGCGGCCCTTCTTCTTCTTGTCCTTCGGCAGGTTGCGGCCGAACTGGCGCACGGTCTGCCCGGCCAGGGCCTTGTCGTTGCCCGGGAAGTAGTCGCCTTCCCAGCGGGTGACGCTGTCGTTCTCGAAGAACACCACGAAGTTCTTCACTTCGGTACGGCCCAGGCGGTTCACGCGCTGGCTGGCGGTGTAGTCCCAGCGCTGGGCGTGGAACGGATCGGGAATGGACGGGGTGCCGAGCAGCGCGGTGACCTGCTGCTTGCTCTGCCCGACCTGCAGCTTGGCCACGGCATCTTCCCGGATCAGGTTGCCCTGATAGATGGGTTGCTTGTAGATGATGCCGCACCCGGTGGTGGACAGGGCGACGGCGGCGACCAGCAGAAGATTGCGCATCGGGAATGGCGGTTGGGGAAATCGAACCGATGATACACTCCCGGCGTGCCACCGCGACCCAATCCGAGGCAGCTGGCGCTAAATCGCCAATGAACGGAGACCTATGGAAACCCACGACCTGCGCAAAGTCGGCCTGAAGGTGACCCATCCGCGGATGCGGATCCTGGCGCTGCTCGAGCAGCGCAATGCCCAGCACCACATGACCGCTGAAGACATCTACCGCCAGCTGCTGGAGCACGGCGACGAGATCGGGCTGGCGACGGTCTACCGCGTGCTGACCCAGTTCGAGGCCGCCGGCCTCGTGCTCAAGCACAATTTCGAGGGCGGCCAGGCCGTCTACGAGCTGGACCGCGGCGGCCACCACGACCACATGGTCGATGTGGACAGCGGCAAGATCATCGAGTTCGAAAGCCACGAGATCGAGGAGCTGCAGCGCAAGATCGCCGCAGATCACGGCTACGAGCTGGAGGAACACTCGCTGGTGCTGTACGTGCGCAAGAAGCGCAAGTAAGCCGTTCCGGCCTGCCAGATGCGACGGAACCCCGGGCTTGCCCGGGGTTTTTGTTGGTGGGGTCAGAGCCCTTTTTCCAAGGAAAAGGGCTCTGACCCCTGACTTCCAAGCAGGGCGCCCAGATCCACCGCCTCGGCCATCGCCCGGTTGCCGGCATCGCCTGGGTGCAGGTGGTCGCCGGAGTCATAGGCGGCGGCCATCCGCGACGGATCGGCCGGGTCGCGCAGGGCAGCGTCGAGGTCGATCACCCCATCGAACGGGCTGCTCGCGCGCAGCCACGCATTGAGCTGCCGGCGCAGCGCGTCCTTGTCCGGGTGGTAGTAGTCGTCCAGCGGCGTGCCGGGCAGGGCGCCGGCGAACGGTGGCAGGGTCGCCCCAGAATGCGCAGGCCCCGCCGATGTGCCTGCGCGGCCAGGGCGCGGTAGCCGGCCTGCAGCTGCGCCAGCGTGGGCCGGGCCTGCCGCCGGGCGAAGGCGGTGCCGGGCCAGCTGATGTCGTTGATGCCGATCAGTACGATCACGCTGGCCACACCGGGCTGATCCAGCACATCGCGCTGGAAGCGGGCCCGTGCGGATTCCGCCATGCCGTCGCTCAGCAGGCGGCCGCCGGAGATTCCGGCGTTGACCACCGCCACGCCACGCGGCGCCAGCCGTGCGGCCAGGTGGTCGGTCCAGCGCTGGTCCTGGTCCAGGCTGGCGGTCGCACCGTCGGTGATCGAATCGCCGATGACCACGACGCTGCGCGCGCTGGCCGGTGCTTCGACCTCGATTCCGCTCAGGAACAGCCGGGCCGTGGTGGCGGTGGCATCGCTCAGGTCGCGTGCCCGGCTCTGGTCGCCGGGGGCGAGCCAGCTGGTCTGGCGGCCGTCCCAGTGGAAGGTCCGAACCGCTGTCGGCCCGGGCACAAAGACGCTCACCTGCAATGCCTGGTGGTTGTCCGTGACCAGTGCCAGCGGGTCGCTCATCCGTTCCTGGCCGGGGCCGATCAACGCCCCGGGCTGGCCGTCGAAACTGAGCGCCTGCGGTGTGGCGCCTGCCTGTGCGGCCACGCTGGCGCCACCGATTCGCAGCGGCTGCGTGCCATAGGCATTGCTCAGCCGGATGCGCAGGCGCGTGCCGCCCAGGCTGATGCGCGCGGTCTGGCGGAAGGTCTGGTCCTGCAGTGTCTCCGGCACCAGGGTCGGGAACAGGAAATCGGCGTCCCACACTGGTTGCGGGCTGGCCTGCCAGCTGGCGACCCAGTGTGGGGCGGGGGCGGCGCTGGTGGCGCCGGACAGGGCGAGCAGGGTGGTGGCAGTGAGCTGGAGGAGACGGTTCATCGGGCGATCCCGGGTGGAATGGCGGCATGGTGCTTCCAGGCTCATCTGTGAACTAGACTGCGCATGGATAATCATCTGTGAATTGAGTTCATCGACATGGCACGCTCCGACATCAACCGATCCGGCGAACTGGAAGTGTTCGTGCGGGTGATCGAGACCGGTGGCTTCTCCGCCGCCGCCCGAACGCTGGACATGACCCCGTCGGCGGTGAGCAAGCTGGTGGCGCGGTTGGAGCAGCGGCTGGGCACGCGCCTGCTGCAGCGGTCCACCCGACAATTGCAGCTGACCCCGGAAGGCTGCGCGTTCTACGAGCGCGGCCTGCGCGTGCTGGCCGATCTGGATGAGGCCGAGCGCTGCGCCAGCGCCCATGCCGAGCCGCGTGGGCGGCTGCGGGTCAATTCCAATGTGCCGTTTGGCCAGCATTTCCTGCTGCCGCTACTGCCGCGCTTCCTTGAGGGCAACCCGCAGGTGGGCGTGGACCTGACCTTGAACGACGAGGTGATCGACCTGCTGGAGCAGCGCACCGACGTGGCGGTGCGGGCCGGTCCGCTGAAGAGCTCCAGCCTGGTGGCGCGGCGGCTTGGGGCGACGCGGATGATGATCGTGGCCGCGCCGGCCTACGTGCAGCGCCACGGCCTGCCGGGCGACGTCGAGGCGCTGCAGTCGCACAACCGGCTGGATATTGGCCACGCGCGGGCGATGCAGGGCTGGCCGCTGCTGCAGGACGGTCGCGAACGGATGCTGCTGCCCAGCGGCAACGCCCGTGCCAGCAATGGCGATGCGCTGCGCCAGCTGGTGCTGGGCGGGCTGGGGCTGGCACGGCTGGCGGCGTTCCAGGTGCAGGCTGATATCGCCGCCGGGCGCCTGCTGCCGGTGCTGGAAGCGGCCAACCCGGGTGACCTGGAAGAGGTGCACGCGGTGTTCCTGGGGCAGGGCGGCTACCTGCCGCTGCGGGTGCGCGCGTTCCTGGATTTCCTGGTGGAGCACGTCGACCTGGCGCGGCCGTTGGGCTGAAACTGCTTTTGTAGAGTCGAGCCATGCTCGACTGCTTCTGGTTCCCGCCCAAGAGCAGTCGGGCATGGCTCGACTCTACATGTCGGTTTCATTCGGCATGTTCCTGTAGAGCCGAGCCTATGCTCGGCCGGCGCTACACCTGCAGCAGCTTGCGCGCAGCGGCGCGCGCTTCCTTGCTCACTTCCACGCCGCCGAGCATGCGCGCCAGCTCTTCTTCGCGGGCCTTGCTGTCCAGCTTTTCCACCGCGCTCTGGGTCATGCCTTCCACCGGCGCCTTGCTGACCCGGTAATGGGCATGGCCCTTGGAGGCGACCTGCGGCAGGTGGGTCACGCACAGCACCTGGCGCTTCTCGCCCAGTGCGCGCAGCTTCTGGCCGACGATGTCGGCCACCGCGCCACCGATGCCCGAATCCACTTCGTCGAACACCATGGTCGGCACCGCGTCCAGGTCCAGCGCAGCCACTTCGATGGCCAGCGATATGCGCGACAGTTCGCCGCCCGAGGCGACCTTGCGCAGGGCGCGCGGTGGCTGGCCGGCGTTGGCCGCCACCAGGAACTCCACGCGCTCCGCACCCTGTGGATCGGGCTTGCCGGAATCCTGCGGCTCCAGTTCGATCAGGAACTGGCCACCGCCCATGCCCAGCTCGGCGATGATGCCGGTGGTCGTGGCCGACAGCTCGGCGGCGGCGGCGCGGCGGCTGGCGGTCAGCACCTCGGCCTGCACGCGCCAAGCGGCCGCGGCCTTGTCGATCTCGCCGGCCAGGCGCTGCAGGCGCTCATCGGCGCCACGCAGCTGCTCCACTTCGGCGTGCATGCGCTCGCGCTGCGCGCCCAGTTCGTCCATCGGCACGCGGTGCTTGCGGGCCAGGTCGTGCAGGCGACCGAGGCGGCGCTCGTTCTCCTCGAACTGCTCCGGGTCGGCGTCGAGGTCGTCGTGCACCCGGTCCAGCAGCGACAGGGCTTCGTGCAGCTGGATCGAGGCGTTCTCGATCAGGCCGTCCACCTCGCCCAGGCGCGGGTCGTGTTCGATCAGCCGCGACAGCTCGTGGCGCACTTGCTGCAGCAGGTCCAGCGCGGAGCTGCCGTCGTCGCCGTTGAGCTGGTTGCTGGCCGCCTGGCAGGCGCTCAGCAGGGCGCTGGCATGGGCCTGGCGGCGATGGCTGGCGCCCAGCGCGACGATCGACTCCGGTTCCAGGTCCTCGCGGTCCAGCTCACGCAGCTGATGCTCCAGGAAGCCGATCCGGTCACTGACGTCGCCCTGTTGCGACAGCGCCAGCGATTCGTCGACCAGCGCCTGCCAGGCCGCGGCGGCACGGCGTACCTGACGGCGCTCCGCCTCGTTGCCGGCATAGGCGTCGAGCAGGGCCAGCTGCGACGGACGGGTCAGCAGCGCCTGTTGCTCATGCTGGCCGTGGATTTCCACCAGCAACCCGGCCAGGTCGGCCAGCTGCGCGAGGGTGACCGGACGGCCGTTGATCCAGGACCGCGAGCCGCCGTCGGCGCGGATCACCCGGCGCAGCTGGCATTGCTCCTCATCGTCCAGCTCGTTGTCGGCCAACCACTGGCGCGCGCCCTGCAGCTGGTCCAGCGCGAACTCGGCCGAGAGCTCGGCACGGGCCGCGCCGTGGCGGACCACGCCGCTGTCGGCGCGCAGCCCGGACAGGAAGCCCAGCGCGTCGACCATCAACGACTTGCCGGCGCCGGTCTCGCCTGAAACGACGGTCATGCCGGGCCCGAACTCCAGTTCGGTGGCGCGGACGACGGCGAAATCCTTGATCGAAAGATGTCTGAGCATGGGTAAGGGGGTGTCTGCAGCCGCGCAACGCTAGCACGCGGGCGAGGGAGGTCCAATGACTTGCCAAGGTGATGCGCCGCCATTATCTAGTGTCCGTGTCTCACAGGTTGATTCCATGCACGGTTCTCCCGACCAGCTTGCCCCGCGTGCGCGCCATCTGCTGCGCACGCTGATCGCGCGTTACATCCAGGACGGTGAGCCGGTCGGCTCGCAGACGCTGGCGCGCGTGGCCGGCCTGGAGGTCAGCCCGGCCACCATCCGCAACATCCTCGGCGACCTGGAGGACCTGGGCCTGCTGGCGTCGCCGCATACCTCGGCCGGGCGCATCCCGACCGCGCATGGCTACCGGGTGTTCGTCGACAGCCTGCTGCAGATGCAGCCGCCGGGCGAGGGCGAACTGGCCCGGTTGCGCCAGGAGCTGGCCGGCGGCGGCAGCACCCAGGCCCTGCTCGGCAGCGCCTCGGAGCTGCTGTCGGCGATGAGCCACTTCGTTGGCGTGGTCAGTGCGCCGCGGCGCGAGCAGTTTGCCTTCCGCCAGATCGATTTCGTGGCGCTGGACGGGCGCCGGGTGCTGGCGATCCTGGTGTTCGCCGACAACGAGGTGCAGAACCGGGTCATCGAGACCCGCCAGGAGTTCGCGCCGGGCCAGCTGGAGCAGGTCGCCAACTACCTCAATGCCCATTTCGCCGGCTTGCCAATGGCCGAGATCCGCACCCGCCTGCTGCTGGAGCTGCGCGATGCCCGTTCCGAGCTGGAACAGCTGCTGGCGCACAGCATCGAGCTGGCCGAGCAGGCCCTGCAGCCGCCGGCAGACGACATGCTGGTGGCCGGCCAGACCCGCCTGATGGGGGTGCAGGACCTGTCCGACCTGGAGCGCCTGCGCGAGCTGTTCGAACTGTTCTCCAGCAAGCGCGAGATCCTGCAGCTGCTGGAGAGGACCATCCAGGCGCCGGGTGTGCGCATCTTCATCGGCGAGGAGACCGGGATGATGCCGCTGCAGGGGGTCTCGCTGGTCACCGCGCCGTACACCGCCAACGGCCAGGTGCTGGGTGTGCTGGGGGTGATCGGCCCGAAGCGGATGGCCTACGACCGCATGATCCCGCTGGTCCAGGCCACCGCCGATGTGCTCGGCGCGGCCTTTTCGCCGGCCGGCCGCACGCCGGGAACATCCGACGCTTGAAACGCAGCATCCCGCCCACACTAGGGTGGGTGGAGGCGGAGATTGACCGCCAGGGACCCAGACATGAACCACGAACATCCAGATATCGAATCCCAGCAGAGTGCCGCCGATGCGGCCGCCGCCGCCGGCGTCAATGACGAAGTGGAGCGCCTGCGCGCCGAAGTCGAGCAGATCAAGGCCGATGCGCTGCGTGAGCGCGCCGACCTGGAGAACCAGCGCAAGCGCGTGGCCCGTGACATCGAGCAGGCCCGCAAGTTTGCCAACGAGAAGCTGCTGGGCGAGCTGCTGCCGGTGTTCGACAGCCTGGATGCCGGCCTGAAGGCCGCCGGTGATGACCCGCACCCGCTACGCGAGGGCCTGGAGCTGACCTACAAGCAGCTGCTGAAGGTCGCCGCCGACAATGGGCTGGTCCTGCTCGACCCGACCGGCCAGCCGTTCAACCCGGAACACCACCAGGCGATCAGCCAGGTGCCGACCCCGGGTGCGGCTCCGGGCACCGTGGTGACCGTGTTCCAGAAGGGCTACCTGCTCAACGAGCGCCTGCTGCGGCCGGCGCTGGTGGTGGTGGCCGCCGACTGACCCCGCCGGGCCGGGCGGCGGGAAGGACCCGCGACCCGGCCCGACGCTGAACGCGCCGGGCGACCGGAAACACAGCGTTCGGGAGATGGCTTGAATGTTCCACGAGCCTCCCCCACATCGTATTCATCCACCGGCCGAACGGCCGGACTGACCCCAACAAGCATCCTCAGGAGTCTCCCCCATGGGCAAGATCATTGGTATCGACCTCGGCACCACCAACTCGTGCGTGGCGATCATGGACGGCGGCAAGGCCCGCGTCATCGAGAATTCGGAAGGCGATCGCACCACCCCGTCGATCGTCGCCTACACCAAGGACGGCGAAGTCCTGGTCGGCGCCTCGGCCAAGCGCCAGGCCGTGACCAACCCGAAGAACACCTTCTACGCGGTGAAGCGCCTGATCGGCCGCAAGTTCACCGACGCCGAAGTGCAGAAGGACATCGCGCACGTCCCGTACAGCATCCTGGCCCATGACAATGGCGACGCCTGGGTGGCCACCAGCGACGGCAAGAAGATGGCGCCGCAGGAAATCTCGGCCAAGGTGCTGGAGAAGATGAAGAAGACCGCCGAGGACTTCCTCGGTGAGAAGGTCACCGAAGCGGTCATCACCGTGCCGGCCTACTTCAACGACAGCCAGCGCCAGGCCACCAAGGACGCCGGCCGCATCGCCGGCCTGGACGTCAAGCGCATCATCAACGAGCCGACCGCGGCCGCGCTGGCCTATGGCCTGGACAAGGGTGACAACAAGGATCGCAAGATCGTGGTGTACGACCTGGGCGGCGGCACCTTCGACGTCTCGGTGATCGAGATCGCCAACGTCGATGGTGAAAAGCAGTTCGAAGTGCTGGCCACCAACGGCGACACCTTCCTGGGCGGCGAAGACTTCGACAACCGCGTCATCGAGTACCTGGTTGAAGAGTTCAACAAGGACCAGGGCATCGACCTGCGCAAGGATCCGCTGGCCCTGCAGCGCCTGAAGGACGCCGCCGAGCGCGCCAAGATCGAGCTGTCCAGCGCCCAGCAGACCGAAGTGAACCTGCCGTACGTCACGGCCGACGCCTCGGGTCCGAAGCACCTGAACATCAAGCTGACCCGCGCCAAGCTGGAAGCGCTGGTGGAAGACCTGATCAAGAAGTCGATCGAGCCGTGCCGCGTGGCCCTGAACGATGCCGGCCTGCGTTCGAGCGACATCAGCGAAGTGATCCTGGTCGGTGGCCAGACCCGCATGCCGAAGGTGCAGCAGGCGGTGACCGAGTTCTTCGGCAAGGAACCGCGCAAGGACGTCAACCCGGACGAAGCCGTGGCACTGGGTGCGGCGATCCAGGGCGGCGTGCTGGGCGGCGACGTGAAGGACGTGCTGCTGCTGGACGTGACCCCGCTGTCGCTGGGCATCGAAACCATGGGCGGCGTGTTCACCAAGATCATCGAAAAGAACACCACCATTCCGACCAAGGCTTCGCAGGTGTTCTCCACCGCCGAAGACAACCAGTCGGCCGTGACCGTGCACGTGCTGCAGGGTGAGCGCGAGCAGGCCCGCTTCAACAAGTCGCTGGCCAAGTTCGACCTGTCCGGCATCGAGCCGGCCCCGCGCGGCCTGCCGCAGGTGGAAGTGTCCTTCGACATCGACGCCAACGGCATCCTGCACGTGTCGGCCAAGGACAAGAAGACCAACAAGGAACAGAAGGTCGAGATCAAGGCCGGTTCGGGTCTGTCCGAGGAAGAAATCGCGCGCATGGTGGCGGACGCCGAAGCCAACCGCGAAGAAGACAAGAAGTTCCAGGAGCTGGTGCAGGCCCGCAACCAGGCCGACGCTCTGATCCACGGCACCCGCAGCGCCATCACCGAGCACGGCAGCAAGGTCGGCGGCGACGTCATCGGCAAGGTCGAAGCGGCCCTGGCCGATCTGGAAACCGCGATGAAGGGTGACGACAAGGCACAGATCGAAGCCAAGTCGAAGGTGCTGGAAGAAGCCGGCCAGTCGCTGTTCGCTGCCGCCTCGGCCGACCAGGGCGGTGCCCCGGGTGCCGACGCCGGCAACGCTGGCAAGGGCAACGACGACGTGGTGGATGCCGAGTTCACCGAAGTCAAGGACGACAAGAAGTCCTGATCCGGACCGACGCGGGACGCTGCCTGGCAGCGTCCCGTTGTCGCATCAGGGTCCTGACCGCCACCCGGCGTGTCGGGGCGCCCGACGCAAGAGCGGACCTGGTTCCGCTCTTCCGCTTTGACGAATCCCGACTTTCCGGAATGCGATCCACGATATGAGCAAGCGCGATTACTACGAAGTGCTGGGCGTTGCCCGCACCGCCAACGACGAAGAACTGAAGAAGGCCTACCGTCGCTGCGCGATGAAGTTCCACCCGGACCGCAACCCGGGCGATACGGCCGCCGAAGCCTCCTTCAAGGAGTGCAAGGAAGCCTACGAAGTGCTGTCCGACGGCAACAAGCGCCGCATGTACGACAGCCATGGCCACGCCGCGTTCGAGCACGGCATGGGCGGTGGCGGTCCGGGCGGCCCGGACATGAACGATATCTTCGGCGATATCTTCGGCAACATCTTTGGCGGTGCCGGCGGCGGTCCGCGCCAGGCGCGCCGTGGTGCCGACATCGGTTACGTGATGGAGCTGGACCTGGAAGAAGCGGTGCGTGGCGTCGAGCGCCGCATCGAGATTCCAACCCTGGCCGAGTGCGGCGACTGCGATGGCAGTGGCTCGGAAGACGGCAAGGTCGAGACCTGCAATGTGTGCCATGGCCGTGGCCAGGTGCGCATCCAGCGCGGCATCTTCGCCATGCAGCAGGCCTGCCACAACTGCAACGGCCGTGGCCAGATCATCGCCAAGCCCTGCAAGACCTGCCACGGCAATGGCCGTGTCGAGGAAGACAAGGTGCTGTCGGTGAAGGTGCCGGCCGGCGTCGATACCGGCGACCGCATCCGCCTGCAGGGCGAGGGCGAAGCCGGTCCGGCCGGTACGCCGCCGGGTGACCTGTACGTGGAAGTGCGCGTGCGCGAGCACGCCATCTTCCAGCGCGATGGCGACGACCTGCACTGCGAAGTGCCGATCCGCATCTCGCAGGCGGCATTGGGAGACACCGTGCGCGTGGCCACGCTCGGCGGCGAAGCGGAGATCCGCATCCCGGCCGAAACCCAGACCGGCAAGCTGTTCCGCCTGCGCGGCAAGGGCGTGCGTTCGGTGCGCAGCCGCAGCGAAGGCGACCTGTACTGCCGCGTGGTGGTGGAGACCCCGGTCAACCTCACCAACGAGCAGCGCAAGCTGCTGGAGCAGTTCGAAGCCACCTTCGTCGGCGAGGAAGCGCGCAAGCATTCGCCGAAGTCGGCGACCTTCATGGATGGCGTGAAGGGCTTCTGGGACCGGATGACGTCCTGAGTTTTCAACGCAAGCGTTGAACGGTAGCGCCGGGCCATGCCCGGCGTTTTCGTATGCGCTCAGCGGAAAAACGCCGCCGGCGTCTGCCCCAGCTGACGTTTGAACATGCTGGTGAACGCACTCGGGCTGTCATACCCCATCGCCAACGCGACATCGATGACCTTGTCGCCGACCGCCAGCCGTTCCAGCGCGGCCAGCAACCGTGCCTGCTGCCGCCACTGGCCGAAGGTCATGCCCAGTTCGCTGCCGAAATGCCGCTGGATGGTCTTCACGTCCACCTCCAGTGCCTGCGCCCAGTCCTGCAGCGTGGCGTCATCGCCAGGGTGCTTCTGGATGTGCTGGCAGATCCGCTGCAGGCGCGGGTCGGTGGCGGCGGGCAGATGCAGCGGCAGTACATCCATCCGATGCAGCTCGTCCAGCAGCAGGCGCACCACGCGGCCATCGCGGCTGTCTTCGATGTGCTCGCCCTTGATCAGCGTGGCGGCCTGCAACAGCTCGCGCAGCAGGGGGCCACCTGTACCGCGAACGGTTCGGCCGGCAACTGCGGCGCGAACGACGGATCGATGTACAGGCTGCGCATGTGCACGGCGGCAATGCAGTCCACCGCGTGCACCATGCCGGCCGGCATCCAGATCGCACGGGTGGAGGGCACGACCCAGCGACCGACTTCCGAGCGCACCACCATCAGCCCCGAGATGGCGTAGACCAGCTGGTGGCGCTGATGCTTGTGGCCTGCGATGTGGGTGCCGGCCGGGTATTGGGTAACCCGGTAGGTGACCGGGCGGTGCAGCGGCACCTCCCGCCACGGTGCGGCCGGGTCGACATCGCTGGCAATGTCCTTTTTGCGATAGGCCATGACCCGAACGCGGCAGAAGGGAGGGAGGGCAACCGTAGCATGCGGGGCTCGCCCCCAACCTGACTGCGTCCATGTCCGCCCTGGCTTCTCCTGCAATGACCTCACGCCCGGTGGCTCCCGGCGTGCTGGCTGCCATTTCCACCTCGCACGTGGTCAACGACATGATGCAGTCGTTGATCCTGGCCATCTATCCGGTGATCAAGGGCGGCTTCAACCTCAGCTTCACCCAGATCGGCCTGATCACGCTGACCTACCAGCTCACCGCGTCGATCTTCCAGCCGTTGGTCGGCATGGCCACCGATCGGCGCCCGGCGCCGTACTCGCTGCCGATCGGCATGGCTTCGACCCTGTGCGGCATGCTGCTGCTCGGCTTCGCGTCGAGTTATGCCGTGGTCCTTCTGGCCGCGGCGATGGTCGGTATTGGTTCGGCGATCTTCCATCCGGAGGCCTCGCGCATCGCGCGGCTGGCCTCGGGCGGCCGCCATGGCTTCGCGCAGTCGGTGTTCCAGGTCGGCGGCAACTTCGGTACCGCGCTCGGCCCGCTGATTGCTGCAGCGGTGATCGTGCCGTATGGCCAGCATGCCGCGTCGTGGTTTGCTGGCGCCGCACTGATCGGCATCGCGTTGTTGACCTATGTCGGCCGCTGGTATGCACTGCACCTGGGTACGCCGCGTCCGGCCAGCACTGCATCGATGGCGCCGCGTCATCCGCCGCGCACCGTCGCCAAGGTATTGGCGATCCTGCTGGTGCTGATCTTCAGCAAGTACTTCTACATGGCCAGCATCGGCAGCTACTTCACCTTCTACCTGATCCACCATTTCGGCATTCCGGTGGCGCAGGCGCAGCTGCACCTGTTCGCGTTCCTGGTGGCGTCCGCTGCCGGCGGCTTCCTGGGTGGCCCGTTGGGCGATCGCATCGGCCGCAAGCCGATCATCTGGACTTCGATCCTGGGTGTGGCGCCATTCGCGCTGATGCTGCCGCATGCCGATCTGCTGTGGACCACGGTGCTGGCGGTGCTGATCGGCTTCGTGTTGTCCTCGGCGTTCTCGGCCATCGTGGTGTATGCGCAGGAAATGATGCCGCACCGCATCGGCATGGTCTCCGGTCTGTTCTTCGGCTTTGCCTTCGGCATGGGCGGGTTGGGTGCAGCCGTGCTCGGCCTGCTGGCGGACAAGACCAGCATCGAGTACGTGTACCACCTGACCGCGTTCCTGCCGCTGCTGGGCATCGTGGCGGCCTGGCTGCCGCCGTCGCGGCCTGCCGTTCACTGAGGGAGGGTGGGTTTGCAGGGCTGGTAGTGCCGGCCGCTGGCCGGCAACTTCAACAGCAACAGCAACAGCAACAGCTGGCTATCCGTGGCATGGCGGGCTGGCTCCGATTGCGGACACCCCCGCAACCGGCCCCGCCCCGCCTTCGACAGTTTTTCGCGATCTGTTCGGACAGCTCGCGGGGTCAGATCCGTTTTCCGAAGGAAAACGGATCTGACCCCATTTTTGTGTATCGATATCTGACAGATTTCATCCACGCATGGCGTGGATCTACCAACCGTCATTGGAAGTCTGTCAGGGGTGGGGCGGCGTGGGATGGCAGGACCGTTGGCGCCATGGATGGCGCCATCGAGCCCCCATGGATGGGTTTACGGCGTGTCCTGCCATCCCACACCGCCCCGCCAAGCACACAGACAACCCAGAGCCGGCTGTTGCCTTTGACGTTGATCTGGCCTGCAAGCAGGTGCAGGGCTGCAAGCCCTGCCGACCCCCACCGGGCGTAGAATGCGGGCATGAGCGAATCCCTTGACAACCACCTGGTCCACGGCCGCCGCCAGCGCCCCGATGGCCCATCGCCGATCGATGTCATCTCCGTCCAGTCGCAGCTTGTCTATGGCCATGCCGGCAACAGCGCCGCCGTGCCGCCGATGCGCGCATTGGGCGTGCGCGTGGCCGAAATCCCGACCGTGCTGCTCAGCAACGCGCCGTTCTACGACACCACGCGCGGCCGCGTGCTTCCCGCCGACTGGTTCGCCGACCTGCTGCTCGGCAGCCGCGAACGTGGCCTGCCGCAACGGGCGAAGATGCTGGTGTCCGGCTATTTCGGCAGTACCGCCAACGGTGCCGCCTTCGCCGACTGGCTGGACGAGATCCTGCCGGGCTGCCCGCAGCTGCGCTACTGCCTGGACCCGGTGATCGGCGATACCCACACCGGCCCCTATGTGGAGCCGGGCCTGGAAGCGATCTTCGCCCAGCGTCTGCTGCCGCATGCGTGGCTGGTCACGCCGAATGCATTCGAACTCAATCGCCTCACCGGCATGCCGGCGTTGGCTGAAGCCGATGCCATTGCTGCCGCACGTACGTTGCTCGATCGTGGCCCGCACTGGGTGATCGCGCACAGCGTCGGCGGCAATCCGGGCGAACTGGTGACGCTGGCGGTCGGTCGCGAGGAAACCTGGCGCTGGACCTCGCCGCTGCTGCCGGTGGACGTGGCCGGCACCGGCGATGTGCTGATGTCGCTGGTGGTGTCGTTCCTGCTGCGTGGTGAATCGATGCAGCAGGCAATCTCGCGCGCGATCGCGGGCACGCATGCGGCATTGGAAGCGACCCTGGAGAGCGGGTTCGAAGAGTTCGATGTGATCGTCGCAGCACCTGCTGCGCTGGCCGATGGCGCACGCTTCCGCGCCGAACGCGTGGCATGAGCAATCTGCACACGCGCACGCCACGCACGGTTGGCATCGTTGGCAGTGCCGGCGCCTACGGGCGCTGGTTGACCCGCTTCTTCGAGCTGCACATGCAGCTGCAGGTGATCGGCCATGATCCGGCCGATCCGAACTCGCATGCGCCCGAACAGCTGCTGGCGCAGGCCGACGTGCTGGTGTTCTCGGCACCGATCCGGCACACGCCGGCGCTGATTGCCGGGTACGTACGGCAGTCCGCCGGCCGTGAACACGGGCGGCTGTGGCTGGACGTGACCTCGGTGAAGGAAGCGCCGGTGCAGGCGATGCTGGCCTCGCAGGCTGAAGTGGTCGGCCTGCATCCGATGACCGCGCCGCCGAAAGCACCGACGCTGAAGGGGCGGGTGATGGTGGTCTGCGAAGCGCGGCTGCGGCACTGGCAGCCGTGGGTCGATACGCTGTGCGCGGCGTTGCAGGCCGAATGCGTGCGGGCCACGCCGCAGCACCACGACCAGATGATGGCGCTGGTGCAGGCGATGGTGCACGCCACCCATCTGGCCCAGGCCGGCGTGCTGCGCCAGTACCAGCCACACCTGGGCGATCTGGCCGCGATGATGCCGTACCGCTCGGCGTCGTTCGAGCTGGACACCGCGATCATCTCGCGGATCCTGTCGCTGAACCCGGCGATCTACGAGGACATCCAGTTCGGCAACCCGTATGTGGCGCCGATGCTGGAGCGCCTGGTCGGCCAACTGCAGGCATTGCAGGCCCAGGTCGGGCAGGGCGACGACAGCGCGCGCGACGCGTTCCGTGAGCAGCTGTTGTCGGCCAACCGCAGTGCCTTCGGCGAACGCGCACTGGCCGAGGGCAACTACACCTTCGAGCGGGTGGGGTACCTGCTGGCCGACCTGACCGAGCGCAACGCGTTGTCGGTGCATCTGCCGGAAGACCGGCCGGGTTCGCTGCGCGAGCTGCTGAACGTGTTCGAGCAGCATCGTATCAGCCTGGCCTCGATCCATTCTTCGCGCACGCCGGGCGGCGAAGTGCATTTCCGTATCGGTTTCGTCGCCGGCAGCGACCGGGCCGCGATTGCGCTGGCGGCGGCCGAGGTCGATGCCAGCGGCATCGGGCGTGTGCTTGGCTGAGAACATTCATCCACAGGTGGTGTGGATGGCTTCTGCGCAAACATGTGGATAACCGCGCGCAGGCCTTGGCAGCCAAGGCTGTCAAGATGGTTGGTCAAAAATTGACCATGCCATTCCTGTAGAGCCGAGCCATGCTCGGCTGCTTTTGGCCAAGGCGAGTGTCGACCAAGGTCGACAGCTACCAGAAGCGCTTCGGTGAGCCACCTTGTAGAGCCGAGCCATGCTCGGCTGCTTTTGGCCAAAGCGTGTGTCGACCAAGGTCGACACCTACCAGAGCGGGGCGATCAGGAATCCGGTAGCACCGGGCCATGCCCGGCAAACCTCAGATCGTCAGCCTCAACTCGCCACCGCTGGTGGTGAACTCGCGGCCATTGCGCACCAGTAGGCGCCCATCGTCCAGCTCATAGCGCGGGGTGGCTTCGGAATGATGCCCGCTGCCATTCGCCTCGGGCTTGAACTCGATGATGATGTGGCTTTCGCCCTGGCTGTCGACGGCGGGGAACTGACGGAACGACATCGTGCACCTCCTCCAATGGATGCTGTTGATGCGCCGCCAGCTTCGCCCCGCCGATGTTAGGTGGCCGTCATCAATCGATGAACTGCAGTCGTGCCAGTTCAGCGTACAGACCGCCTTCGGCCAGCAGCTGTGCATGCGTGCCTTCGGCCACGATGCGGCCCTGGTCCATCACCACGATGCGGTCGGCCTTGAGCACGGTGGCCAGGCGGTGGGCGATGACCAGCGTGGTGCGACCGGCCATCAGCCGCTCCAGCGCCTGCTGCACGCCGTATTCACTCTGCGCATCCAGTGCACTGGTGGCTTCGTCCAGCAGCAGGATCGGTGCGTCCTTCAAGAGTGCGCGGGCAATCGCCACGCGCTGCTGCTGCCCGCCGGACAGGCGCGCGCCGCGCTCGCCCAGTTCGCTGTCATAGCCGTGCGGCAACGCGCGCAGGAAGCCATCGGCCTCGGCGGCACGTGCGGCGTCTTCGACCTCGGCGTCGCTGGCCTGCAGGCGGCCATAGCGGATGTTGTCACGCGCGCTGGCGGCGAACAGCGTCGGCTGCTGCGGCACCAGTGCCAGCTGCGCGCGCAGCTCGGCCGGGTCGACCTGGCGCACGTCGATGCCATCCACGCAGATGCGGCCGCCGGCCGGATCGTGGAAGCGCAGCAGCATCGACAGCACCGTGCTCTTGCCCGCGCCCGACGGGCCGACCAGGGCCACGGTCTCGCCCGGGCGCACGTGCAGGTTGAAGTGGTCCAGCGCGGCCTGGTCCGGTCGCTGCGGATAGTGGAACACCACATCCTCGAACTGGATCTCGCCCCGCAGCGGCTGCGGCAGCACGTGCGGCTGCGCCGGCGCGCGGATCTCGATGTCTTCCTGCAGCAGTTCACCGATGCGGCCCATGCCGCCGGCCGCGCGCTGCAGTTCGTTCCAGACTTCCGCCAGCGCACCGACCGAGCCGCCGCCAATGAGCGCGTACAGCACGAACTGGCCCAGGGTGCCGGCGCTGAGGCGGCCATCGATGACATCGTGCGCGCCCAGCCACAGCACGCCGACGATGGCGCCGAATACCAGCAGGATGGCGCTGGCGGTGACCAGCGACTGCGCGCCGATGCGACGGCGGGCGGCCTTGATCGCATCGCCCAGCGCGTGGTCGAAGCGGCCACGCTCGTAGGGCTCGCGTGCGTGGGCCTGCACCGTGCGCACCGCGCCCAGGGTCTCGCTGGCCAGGCTGTTGGCGTCGGCGATGCGGTCCTGGCTGCTGCGCGCAACGGTGCGCAGCTTGCGTGCGCCGATGATGATCGGCAGCACCGCCAGCGGAATGCCCAGCAGTGACCACGCGGCCAGGCGCGGGCTGGTCACGAACAGCATCGCCAGGCTGCCGACCACGGTGACGCTGCTGCGCAGGGCCACCGACATGGTGGAGCCGACCACGCTGCGCAGCAGCTCGCTGTCGGCGGTCAGGCGCGAGACCAGCTCGCCGCTGCGGCTGCGGTCATGGAAGCCGGCGCCCAGCTGGATCAGGTGTGCGTACAGGCGGCTGCGCAGGTCGGCCACGACCTTTTCGCCCAGCAGCGAGACGAAGTAGAAGCGCGCGGCGGTGGCCAGCGCCAGCACCACGGCGACCAGCATCAACAGGGCAAAGGCGCGGTTGATCTGGCCGCCGCTGCTGAAGCCGTGATCGATCATCTGCTTCACCGCCGGCGGCAGGCTCAGCGTGGCCGCCGAAGACACCGCCAGGGCCAGCAGCCAGGCACTGAACAGGCCGCTGTGGCGGCGCACGAACGGCCACAACGTGCGCAGGCTGCCGAGGCGGCGCAATGGCGGGGTCGAGGCGGGGGCGCCGTCCTTGTCAGTCATCCTGGTCGTCGTCTTGTATGCGGATACGGTCACGGGTGGCGTCGCGCAGGCGGATTTTCAATGCGTCGGCCTGATCGGCGGGCAATTCGACCCGCAGGCACACGCCGTTGGCATCGAACTGTTCATCGCGTTTTTCGGCGCCGAAAGCGGGCAGGGCGGCATGCAGGGTACCCAGGTCCTCGAAACCGGCCAGCAGCTGCAACCGGGTCATGGCCACCAGCGGCAGCCGCGGCGCGGTACGCAGGCACTCGGCGGCGGCGCCCCCATAGGCGCGCACCAGGCCGCCGGCACCGAGCTTGATGCCGCCGTACCAGCGCGTCACCACCACCATCACCCGGTCGAAGCCCTGGCCGTCGATCGCGGCCAGGATCGGCCGCCCGGCGGTGCCTGCAGGCTCGCCGTCGTCGCTGGAGCGATAGTCCTGGCCGTGCCGGTAGGCCCAGCAGTTGTGCGTGGCATCGGCCACCGCCACCTGCTGCAGGAACGCCAGTGCCGCCGTGGCACCGTCGATTGCCGTGGCGTGGGCGATGAAGCGGCTGTGCTTGACGTCCAGTGTGTGGCTGGCCGGCTGGGCGAGAGTATCGGGCATCCCGCTCATTCTACGGGGTTGCCGGCCGTGGCCGCTGCTTTCACTCGTCCAGCAGCGGGCGCAGGTCACGCGGCAGGCGTGCTTCCGGATACTGCTGCACATAGCGCTCCAGGCTGGCGCGGGCAAGATCGCGCTGGCCCTGGTCGCGGCGTTCGCGGATCTTCTGCAGCCATTGCCGGCGCGGCAGGCGGGCGTCGGCGTTCACTTCGGCCTGAACTGCGTCCGCGCTGAGACCCGCATTGCCGCTGCGGCGCATGACGCCGGGCGCCGACCGGCTGGTGGCCACGCGCTTGCTCGCGGTGACCTCGACGCGATCCAGTGCCGGCGCCTGTTCGACGCTCGCCGCGCTGGCCATGGGGGCCGCATCGTTGTCTGCCTTCATGGCCGCGGCCGCAGCCGGTGCGGAGGCCGGCATCGGCGCCGAATAGGCAACGGGTGCAGGAGGCGCGGGCGGCGCCGGCGGCGGCAGCGCTGCAAAAGACGTGTCGGCGGCCGGTTCCGCGGTGCGTGCGCGGGCGGCCTCTGCCTTCGCCGGTGCCGGCGGTGGCGCTGGCGTGGCTTCTGCGGGCGCGGGTCTGGCTGTGCGGGCGATGGCCGGGGCCGGAGCTGCCATGGGCGCCGCCTGCGGGGCTGCCGGTGCTGCAGCGGCCGCTTCGGGGGCGCCATCGCTGCGTCCGCTGCACGGTTTTCAGTGGTCTGATCGGCGGCAGCCGGTGCTGTCGCCACCGCGGCTTCGCTGGCCGGGATCGGCGGAGGCTCGGGACGCAGCTGCCAGGCGATGCCGATGGCGAAGACCATCGACGCGGCGATGCCGAACACCGCTGGCCAGCGTGGCCGCCTGCGCGGCGTGCGCGACGCCGCAGCGGTATCGACGGCCGGTGCGTCCACCGCTGCACGGGCAGCGGCCAGGATGGCAGCATCCAGCGCGGCCGGCGGTGCCTGTTCAGCACGACGGCCGAGCAGGCGTGCCAGTTCGCGTTCTTCCGGCGTCAGCGGTTCGTCTCGGTTCATGCGTTCAATCCCGCACGCAGCTTGTCCATCGCATAGCGCAGCCGCGATTTCACGGTTTCCCGGCCTACGCCGGTGATCTGGCCGATTTCCTCCAGGCTCAGTTCCTGATCCAGCCGCAGTTGCAGCACTTCGCGCTGCTCGGGCGGCAGTTCTTCCATCGCCCGTTGGATGCGGCGACGCTGTTCGAATTCGGACAGTTCAGCTTCCGGGGTCTGCCCGTCTTCAAGCGCGGCCAGGCGCAGGTCGGCGTCGGCCGGTGCTGCCGGGCGATGGCGGGCGGCACGCCAGTGGTCGTTCAGGCGGTTGTGCGCGATACGGAACAGCCAGGTGCTGAACGCGGCCTCAGGTTGCCAGCCGGCGCGGGCACTGATGACCCGTTGCCACACATCCTGGAAGATCTCCTCGGCCAGCGCGTTGTCGCGCAGGTGCCGCAGCAGAAAGCCGAACAGGCGCTTGCGGTGGCGCGCATACAGGCTCTCGAACGCATGCAGATCGCCACCGGCCCAGGCCAGCATCAAGGCTTCATCGGTTGGCAGTGCGCTGGCTTCCACGGCATACAGGGTAAGGCCTGGAGGCGATGGCGCATAGCCGGTGGGGAGGGCGGCAAGGGCGAGGGTCATGGCGGCGAAGGGGAGGCGGGCAACAGGAAAAACGTACGGGCGCACGATTCGGGGTTCGCGGGCTTCCATTGCCCCCCGGGTGGCGCGCTATGCTCGTCGGCTCAGGGGAGGTGCCGCTCAGACGGTGCCAAGAGATTGTCATTTGTCCACGCATGTTGAACCGGCGGAAGAGCCACCACACGAGGCCGTGCTGAGCACGGCGCTGGTGCGCGCATTGCATGGGCTGTTGCCCGATCCGGCCGTGGTCCGCGTGGGCTGGGACGATCCGCAGCTGGGCAGCGGCCAAGCCGGCTGGCCGCCCGTTGCCGTAACCGCAGGCGCCGCGATCCAGGGCGGCGACGACGGCAGCCACGGCTGGGTGCACGATGGCGCGCGCCTGCGTTTGTCGGTGGAGGGCGCGGTACCTTCCGCAGCATGGTGGGGGCTGGCCCGGCAGGCCATGGAGCTGGCCCTGCAGCGCGGCCGCCAGGCCGGCCAGATCAAGGCGCTGGAAGAAGCCGAACGCCTGCAGCAGGCACTGTTCCAGATCGCCGACCTGGCCGGCGCCGACCTGGAAATGGCCGAGATGCTGCGCCATGTGCACGGCGTGCTGGGCACGCTGATGTACGCGGAGAACTGCTACATCGTCGAGTACGACGACGTACGCGACCAGATCCGCTTCCTGTATTTCGCAGACCAGGTGGATGACTTCGTGGCTGATCCATCGCAGAGCCACGACGCCAGCGAGATGCCGCGCAGCCTGACCGTGGCACTGTTGCGCCATGGCAAGCCGCTCAGTGGCCCTTCGCGTGAGCTGCTGGCCCGCGTGGTCGAGCAGGAGCACGATCCGCAGCGGGGGCCGGAAAGCCTGGACTGGCTGGGCGTACCGATGCTGCGCGATGGCCGGGTGTGCGGCGCCATCGTGGTGCAGAGCTATGAACGGGCGGCCCGCTATGGTGAAGCCGAGCGTGCCCTGCTGGGCTTCGTTGCCCAGCACGTGCAGACCGCGATGGACCGGCGCCAGGCCCAGGTGCGGCTGGAGCAGCAGGTGGAGCGGCGCACGCAGGAGCTGCAGCGCGCCAACCGCAGCCTGCAGGACGAAGTGGCCGAGCGGCGTCGCGCCGAGCAGCTGCAGACCGCGCTGTACAACATCGCCGAAATGGCGATGTCGGCCGACAGCCTGGCCCAGTTCTACGGCCAGGTGCACGGCGTGGTCGGGCGCCTGCTCGACGCCCGCAACTTCTACATCGCACTGGTCAATGCCGCCGGCAATGGGCTGGACTTCGTCTACTCGGTGGATGAACACAACGCCAGCCGCGCACCGCGGCCGTTCAGTCGCGGGCTGACCGAGTACGTGGTGCGCAACCGACGGCCGTTGCTGGCCTCACGTGCGCAGATCGATGCGCTGCTGGCCGCCGGCGAGGTGCGTGAACACGGCGCCCGCTCGCACTGCTGGCTGGGCGTGCCGCTGCTGCGCGACGACGAGGTGGTGGGTGCGATCGTGGTGCAGAGCTACAGCCAGAACAGCACGTTCAGCGTGCATGACCAGCGCCTGCTGACGTTCGTCGCGCAGAACATTGGTACCGGTCTGGCCCGCCAGCGCGACCAGCAGCGGCTGCGTTCTGCGCACGCCGAACTTGAAAAGCGCGTGGAAGAGCGCACCCGCGAGCTGGCCGAGGTCAACGAGAAGCTGCTCGGCCAGATTGGCGAGCGCCTGCGCGCCGAACAGCGCTTGACCCACCAGGCGATGCACGACGCGTTGACCGGCCTGCCCAATCGCCTGCATCTGCTCGATCGGCTGCAGGACGCGCTGGCGCTGGCCCGGC
Source organism: Stenotrophomonas sp. GSD10 (assembly GCF_056172695.1). Lineage (NCBI taxonomy): Bacteria > Pseudomonadati > Pseudomonadota > Gammaproteobacteria > Lysobacterales > Lysobacteraceae > Stenotrophomonas > Stenotrophomonas sp. GSD10. The sequence goes on from NZ_JAOCMC010000002.1 coordinate 1,440,637, forward strand.
GCGAGGGCGGCCCGGTGTTCGCCGTGCTGTTCCTCGACCTGGACCGGTTCAAGCTGGTCAACGACAGCATCGGCCATGCTGCGGGCGACCGCATGCTGGTGGAAGTGGCCAAGCGCATCGTATCGATGGCTGGTTCCGGTGACGTGGTGGCGCGGCTGGGCGGCGACGAGTTCGCGGTGCTGCTGCAATGCCCGCAGGGGCTGGCACAGGCACTGGACTTCGGCCAGCGGTTGCTGCTGGCCCTGCAGGAATCGATGTGGATCGCTGGGCGCGAACTGTTCCCGTCCGGAAGCCTGGGCATTGCCTTGTGGAACCCGCGCTATCGCACCGGCGAGGAGCTGCTGCGCGATGCGGACGCGGCCATGTACCGGGCCAAGGCGCAGGGCCATGATCGTTGCGCGATCTTCGATGAGGACATGCGCGAGCAGGCCATGCGCAGCCTCGATCTGGAGGCCGATCTGCGCCGTGCCATCAACAACCGCGACTTCGTGCCGTTCTACCAGCCAATCGTGCGCCTGTGCGACGGCGAGGTGGTCGGCCACGAAGCGCTGCTGCGCTGGCAGCATGAGCGCCGCGGCCTGCTGCTGCCCGGCGCGTTCCTCGAGCTGGGCGAGGAGAGTGGCCTGATCGAGCAGGTTGACTGGCTGATCTACGAACAGGTCATCGCTGGCCTGGCCGAAGGCGGGCAGGGCTACGTCTCGGTGAACGTATCGCCGCGCCATTTCCGCTCGGCCGGTTTCAGCACCCGCCTGTTCGGCCTGCTCGATGCCTGCGGCGCCGACCCGCGCCGGCTGCGGCTGGAGATCACCGAGGTGGCGCTGCTGGACGATGGCCCGCACACGCTGCGCATCCTGCAGGGCCTGCGCGAGCGTGGCATCCAGGTGCAGCTGGACGATTTCGGTACCGGCTTCTCGGCGCTGTCCTACCTGCACCGTTTCCCGATCAGCACGTTGAAGATCGACCAGAGCTTCATTGCCGGGCTGCACGGCCCGGAAGTGCACAGCACGCGCGCGCTGGTGGAAGGTGTGCTGTCACTGGCACGAACGCTGGGCATTGAAACCATCGGTGAAGGCATCGAAACCGAGGCGCAGCGGCAGACCCTGTGCGAACTCGGCTGTGACTACGGGCAGGGCTACCTGTTGGGCCGGCCCGCACCGTGGGCGCACGCGGCAGCCTGAGCGGCCGCGTGTTGCCATCTCAGCGCAGGGCGGCGCGGCGCTTCTCGTCGATCCACTTGGACGCCTGGGCCGGCTGGTAATTGCGCATCCAGGCCAGCATCGCGTCGATGTCCGAGCCGTACCACAGATCCTGGCGCTGGTCCGGGTGCAGGAAGCGCTCTTCCACCATGCGATCGATCATGCCGATCAGCGGCGCGTAGAAGCCGTCCACATCGAGGAAGGCGCACGGCTTGTTGCCGATGCCCAGCTGGCGCCAGGTCAGCATCTCGAAGATCTCTTCCAGGGTGCCGAAACCGCCGGGCAGGGCGACGAAGCCATCGGCCAGATCGAACATGCGCGACTTGCGCTCATGCATCGAGCCGACGATCTCCAGTTCGGTCAGGCCGCGATGGGCCACTTCCCAGTCGGCCAGCTGGCGCGGAATCACGCCGGTCACTTCGCCGCCGGCGGCCAGCACGGCATTGGCCACGGTGCCCATCAGGCCGACGTTGCCGCCGCCGTACACCAGGCGCAGGCCATCGCGGGCGATGCGGTCACCCAGCGCAATGGCGCGTTCGGTATAGGCCGGCTTGCTGCCAGCGTTGGAGCCACAGTACACACAGATCGATTTCATGGATATTCCTGTTTCTTGGCCGGAAACGAAAACGCCCCGTCGCCGACCGAAGGACGGTCAGCGACGGGGTGTGCGTAGAGTATGAGGCTTTCCGTAGCGTCGAGCTTGCTCGACGGCTCTTCATTCAGATCCCGGCAACGGCCCAGTCGAGCAAGCTCGACTCTACAAAAGCGGGGGCTTACGCTGCTGCGGCCTGCTCCCGGCGCGGGCCTTCACGCAGGGCGCGGCCGACCATGCCCACCAGCAGGTCCAGCTCCTCGCTGTCCATGCCGAAGTGCGGGGTGAAGCGCAGCGAGTTCTCGCCACCGTGGATCACGTTGATGCCGTGCTGGCGCAGCCATTCCTCGGTGGAGTGGGTGCCGTAGCACTTGAACTGTGGGGCCAGCTCACAGGAGAACAGCAGGCCGGTACCCTGCACCTTGGTGATCAGGCCGCCCAGCTCGCTCCTGAGCTGCTCCAGCTTGCGCACCGCTTCGGCGCCGCGCTCGGCGATGTTGGCGCGCACCTGCGGGGTCAGCTGCGCCAGCGTGGCGCAGGCCACGTCCAGTGCACGCGGGTTGCTGGTCATGGTGTTGCCATAGATGCCCTTGCGGTACAGCTGTGCGGCATGGTCGGTCACCGCCAGCACCGACAGCGGGAACTGCGCGGCGTTGAGCGCCTTGGAGTAGGTCTCCATGTCCGGCGGGTCCAGGCCTTCAAAGCCTGGATAGTCGACCACCGACAGCACGCCATGCGCACGCAGGCCGGCCTGGATCGAGTCGAGCAGCAGCAGGCTGCCGTGCGCGCGGGTCAGCTCACGGGCAACGGCATAGAAGGACGGCGGCACCGAACGGCCCGGGTCGCCTTCGCCCATCACCGGCTCCAGGAACACCGCCTCGATGAACCACTGGTTGCGCGCGGCATCCTCGAACACCTTGCGCAGGCCGGCCTCGTCGTACGGCGCCACGGTGATCACCGAGTCCTCGCCGCGGTAGCTGGCCAGGTGCTGCAGGTAGCTCTTGCGGCTGGAATCGGAGTACAGCGCCGGCCGATCGGTGCGGCCATGGAAACTGCCCTTGACCACCACGCGCTTGATCGCGGCGCCGGCGTGGCGTGCGCCCGGGTCGGTCTGCAGCTTGGCGTTGACGTCGGCGATGCGCGCGGCCAGGCCGACCGCCTCGGAGCCGGAGTTCAGGCACATGAAGCGGGTGAACGGGCAGCCGCCACGGCGGTGGCCGATCTCCGCACGCAGGGCGCTGATGAAGCGCTGCTGCGACAGGCTGGGGGTCATGATGTTGGCCATCACCTGCGGACGCGCCATCGCCTCCAGCACCACGTCCGGGGTGTGCCCGAAGCCGAGCATGCCGTAGCCACCGGCGTCGTACAGCACCGCGCCCTTCAGGGTGACCACCCACGGGCCGCGCGCGGCCAGCGCCACGTACGGGGTCACCGCGTCATCGGCATAGAAGTTGACGAAACCGTCCTGCATCGCATCGATCTGCGCCTGTTCGTCCTGCGCCAGCAGCGGCCCCAGGTCGGCCTGCACGCGCGCGAATTCCTCGGCGGCCGCGTCCACGGCGGCGATCAGCTGCGGGTGGTTGGCGGACAGAGCGGTCAGGGTCGCGTCGTCCAGGCCGGTGGTGAGACGAGTGCCGGGCTGGCTGCGCAGGGGGCGAGGCGTTCGATGAAGCTCATTGCAGATCTCCTGAAACGTTGGGTCGCACGGGCCTTCAAAAGCAAAACGCGCGTCATCACGCGCGCTTGGGGCAGGCTCGTGCAGCGGACTTCCAACTCGATGCTAGCACTTGTTTTTTTGCGCGATAACCCCGCAAAAACCTGCTGCATAGCAGCATTTTGCGCGACGTTCGCCGCGAAGCACGCCGGCTCGCAGACGCTGGCCGTACAATGCGCGCCATTGTCGACCTGTTGCCGCCCACTGCCTTGAAGAAGTCCGATTTCCATTACGACCTGCCGGCTGAACTGATCGCGCAGGCGCCCCTGGCCGAACGCTCCGCCAGCCGTCTGATGCTGGTGCCCGCAGCGCCGGCCGCCTTCACCGACCTGCAGGTGCGCGATCTGCCGTCGCTGCTGCAGCCGGGCGACCTGCTGGTGTTCAACGATACCCGGGTGATCCCGGCGCGCCTGTTCGGGCAGAAGGCCAGTGGTGGCCGCGTGGAGATCCTGATCGAGCGCCTGCTCGGTGGCCAGCAGGCCCGCGCGCAGGTCGGTGCCAGCAAGTCGCCGAAGGCCGGCAGCCGCATCGCGCTGGACGCGGGCGGCGAAGCGGAAGTGCTGGGCCGTGATGGCGAGTTCTACGTGCTGCAGTTCCATGTGCCGGAGTCGCTGGAGCAGTGGCTGCTGCATGCCGGCCGCCTGCCGCTGCCGCCGTACATCCAGCGCGAACCGGGCGTGGACGACCGCGAGCGCTACCAGACCGTGTTCGCGCGCGAAGTGGGCGCGGTGGCCGCGCCAACGGCCGGCCTGCACTTCGACGAACCGCTACTGGCCGCGCTGAAGGACAAGGGCGTGGACTTCGGCCACGTCACCCTGCACGTGGGTGCCGGCACCTTCCAGCCGGTCCGTGCCGATGACCTGAAGGACCACGTGATGCACCGCGAGTGGCTGAACGTCGGCGCCGAACTGGTGCAGCAGGTGCGGCGTACGCGCGCGGCCGGCGGCCGGGTGATCGGCGTCGGCACCACCGTGGTGCGCGCGCTGGAAAGCGCGATGCGCGATGGCGAACTGCTGCCGTTCGCCGGCGAGACCCAGATCTTCATCACCCCGGGCTATCGCATCCGCAGCGTCGACGCGATGGTGACCAACTTCCACCTGCCGGAAAGCACGCTGTTGATGATGATTTCCGCGTTTGCCGGCAAGGAGCGCGTATTCGAGGCCTACCAGCACGCGATCGAGCAGCGCTACCGCTTCTTCAGCTACGGCGACGCCATGCTGCTGTTCCCGCAGGCGGGGTAGGGGGCTGACCTCTGCCTGCTTGTGGTGGGGGCGCGCCGTTGGTGCGCACGGGTCGCGCCCGGAACATCGAATCCACGCATGGCGTGGCTCTACTACCGCCATGCGTGGATGAATTCGGCAGCCCCGGCCATCCCGGGCGGACCGCTCCGCCGGGCACCGCCCGGCGCCGCCGGAGCAGGAAGGGCGGTTTTGGGAGACAATAGGCGACTATTTGCCTGAACGACCGCTCCATGTCCCGACTGCAGTTCCAGCTCAAGACCCGCGACGGCCGTGCCCGTCGTGGCCGCCTGACCTTCCCGCGTGGCACGGTGGAAACGCCGGCTTTCATGCCGGTGGGTACCTATGGCTCGGTCAAGGGCATCCTGCCGGACCAGGTGCGCGCGCTGGGCGCTGAGATCATCCTCGGCAACACCTTCCACCTGTACCTGCGCCCGGGCCTGGACATCATCGCCGACCACGGCGGCCTGCATGGCTTCTGCCGCTGGGATGGCCCGATCCTGACCGACTCCGGCGGCTTCCAGGTGTTCTCGCTGGCCCATCGCCGCAAGATCACCGAGCAGGGCGTGACCTTCGCCTCGCCGACCGACGGTGCCCGCGTGTTCCTGGGTCCGGAGGAGAGCATGAAGATTCAGAAGGTGCTCGATTCGGACGTGGTGATGATCTTCGATGAGTGCACCCCGTACCCGGCCACCGAGGACGTCGCCCGTCGTTCGATGGAGCTGAGCCTGCGCTGGGCCCAGCGCAGCCGCAACGCGCATGACGAGCTGGGCAACGACGCGGCCCTGTTCGGCATCGTGCAGGGCGGGGTGCATACCGACCTGCGTAGCCGCTCGGCCGAGGCCCTGCAGGCGATCGGCTTCGACGGCTACGCCATCGGCGGCCTGGCCGTGGGCGAGCCCGAGCACGAGCGCAATGCCATGCTCGACCACCTGGACCCGGAGCTGCCCGGCGACCGCCCGCGCTACCTGATGGGCGTGGGCCGGCCGGAGGACCTGGTGGAGGGCGTGGCCCGCGGCGTGGACATGTTCGATTGCGTGATGCCGACCCGCAATGCGCGCAACGGCCACTATTTCACCTCGTTCGGCACCGTTCGCATCCGCAACTCCCAGTACGCGCGCGACATGGACCCGATCGAGCCGGGCTGCGGATGCGTGGCCTGCACCGGCGGCTATACCCGCTCCTACCTGCGCCACCTGGACCGCTGCAACGAGATGCTGGCGCCGATGCTGGGCACCCTGCACAACCTGTTCTATTACGAAAAGCTGATGGCCGACATCCGGGCCGCGATCGAGGCGGGAACCTTCCTGGCCTTCCGCGAGTCCTTCTACGCGGCACGTGGGGCGGTGGCCCCGCCCCTGTAACTCCGGATGCCCCCTGCCGAACGGCCCAAGGACGAACGCCTGGGGCCGTGGCATACTTCAAGGCTGACCCAGATCCGCGGTCGACACCCCCGCCCCTGAAGGGACGGGAGCGCCGCCCAACCAAAGGACCAACGATGAACCTGCTTGCCTTCCTGATTCCCGCCGCCCACGCCCAGGCCGCCGGCGGCCAACCGCAGGGCATGGGCCTGACCACGCTGCTGTTCCCGATCATCCTGATCGCCATCATGTACTTCCTGATGATCCGCCCGCAGATGAAGCGGCAGAAGGAGCACAAGGCCATGCTGGAGAAGATCAAGCGTGGCGACGAAGTGCTGACCAACGGCGGCATCGCCGGCATCGTCACCGACATCGGCGACAACTTCATCACCATCGAAGTGGCCGACAACGTGCGCATCCGCGTGCAGAAGGGCGCCGTCGGCAACGTGCTGCCGGCCGGCACCCTGAAGTCGGCCCAGTAAGCCACTCCCTTTCCGATGCACAACCGCGGCGCCGGGGATGGCGCCGCGCGGGACCCAAGCAATGCTCGAATTTCCACGCTGGAAGTACGTCGTCATCCTGATCGTACTGGCGCTCAGCGCGCTGTACGCGCTGCCCAACATCTACCAGAAGGACCCGGCCATCCAGATCACCGCCAACCGTGGCGGGCAGATCGACGATGCGCTGCGCGACCGTGTGCTGGCCGACCTGAAGACGGCCGGTGTCACCACCCTTGGTGCCGAGAAGGAAGGGGAAAGCCTGATCGTCCGCCTGCCGGACCTGAAGGCGCAGTCCGCGGCCAGCGATGCGCTGCGTGACACCGTCGGTGAAAAGTACACCGTGGCCCTGAACCTGGCCTCGACCGTGCCGGACTGGCTGTCCAAGCTCGGCGGCCGCCCGATGGTGCTGGGCCTGGACCTGCAGGGTGGCGTGCACTTCGTGCTGCAGGTCGACCAGAAGGCTGCGCTGGACAAGCGCCTGGATGCCTATACCGAAGACGTGCGCAGCACCCTGCGTGACGCCCGCATCGCCTACCAGTCGGTGGAGCGCCGTGCGGACAACAGCATCGTGGCCAACCTGAGCCCGTCCGCCGGCGATGACGCCGCGCAGCGTGCCCGCGCCGCCCTGGTCAAGGCGCAGCCGACCCTCGGCTATGACGTCAGTGGCAGCCGCATCACGGTGACCGTGCCGGAAGCCGAGATCGCACAGATCGCCAACGGTGCCATCGAGCAGAACATCAACACCCTGCGCAACCGCGTGAACCAGCTCGGCGTGGCCGAGCCGATCATCCAGCGCCAGGGTGCCGACCGCGTGGTCGTGCAGCTGCCGGGCGTGCAGGACACCGCCGAAGCCAAGCGCATGATCGGCGCCACCGCCACCCTGGAATACCGCGCGGTGGTGGAAGGCAACGCACAGGACGCGATCAGCTCCGGGCGCATCCCGCCGGAAGCCAAGGTCTACCAGCGCCGTGACGGTGGCGGCCCGATCCTGCTGAACAAGCGCGTGATCGTCACCGGCGACCAGATGGTCGGCGCGCAGGCGGTGACCGACTCCAACAGCGGCTCGCCGGCGGTCAGCGTGACGCTGAACAATGTCGGTGGCCAGCGCATGTTCGACTTCACCAGCGCCAACGTGAACAAGCCGATGGCGGTGGTCTACACCGAGCGCGTGCCGACCGTGACCGTGGTTGACGGCCAGGAAGTGCGTGGCTTCAAGGTCAACGAGGAAGTGATCTCGGTGGCCAACATCAACGGCGTGTTCGGCAAGAACTTCCAGACCACCGGCCTGCAGAAGAAGGAAGCCGAAGACCTGGCCAAGCTGCTGAAGTCCGGCTCGCTGGCCGCGCCGATGGACTTCGTCGAAGAGCGTGTGGTCGGCCCGAGCCTCGGTGCCGAGAACGTCAAGAACGGCATGCGCGCGGTGGTGTTCGCGTTCCTGTTCACCCTGGTGTTCTTCAGCGTGTACTACCGCATGTTCGGTGTGATCACCTCGGCGGCGATGCTGTTCAACCTGCTGATCGTGGTGGCGGTGATGTCGCTGTTCGGCGCGACCATGACCCTGCCGGGCTTCGCCGGCCTGGCGTTGTCGGTTGGCCTGTCGGTGGACGCCAACGTGCTGATCAACGAGCGTATCCGTGAAGAGCTGCGTGCCGGCGTGCCGGGCAAGACCGCGATCGTGACCGGTTACGAGCGAGCCTCGGGCACCATTCTCGACGCCAACCTGACCGGCCTGATCGTCGGTGTGGCGCTGTTCGCATTCGGTACCGGTCCGCTGAAGGGCTTCGCGCTGACCATGATCATCGGTATTTTCGCCTCCATGTTCACTGCGATCACCGTGTCGCGTGCGCTGGCGACGCTGATCTACGGCCGCCGCAAGAAGCTCCAGAACGTGGCCATCTGACGGGACGACACGCACAATGAAACTGTTTCCGCTGCACATCCTCCCGAACGACACCAAGATCGACTTCATGCGTTGGCGCCATGTCGCCATGGCAGTCACCATCGTGGTGTTCCTGGCGTCGATCAGCATCATCGCGTTCAAGGGCTTCAACTACGCGCTGGACTTCACCGGCGGCACCCTGATCGAAGCCCGCTTCGACAAGCCGGTGGACGTCGAGCAGGTCCGTACCAAGCTCGAGCAGAATGGCTTTGATGGCGCCCAGGTGCAGAGTGTCGGTGGCAACACCGACCTGCTGATCCGCCTGGCTCCGCACGGCGAGCACGCCCCGGGCACCGGCGCTGCCGCCACCGAAGACAAGGCGACCGCTGCGGCTGTGGTGAAGGCTCTGTCGTCGGCCGACAACCAGGCCACGGTGTTGCGTAACGAGTTCGTGGGTCCGCAGATCGGCAAGGATCTGGCGATGAATGGCCTGTACGCCACCATCTTCATGCTGGCCGGCTTCCTGATCTACATCGCGGTGCGCTTCGAATGGAAGTTCGCGGTCACCGCCAGCATCGTGGCCATGTTCGACCTGATCGTGACGGTGGCTTACGTGTCCCTGCTGGGCCGTGAGTTCGACCTGACCGTGCTGGCCGGCCTGTTGTCGGTGATGGGCTTTGCGATCAACGACATCATCGTGGTCTTCGACCGCGTCCGCGAGAACTTCCGCAGCCTGCGCGTGGACTCGATGGAAGTGCTGAACCGTTCGATCAACCAGACGCTGTCGCGTACGGTGATCACCGCGGTGATGTTCTTCCTCTCGGCGCTGGCCCTGTACATGTACGGCGGCAGCTCGATGGAAGGCCTGGCCGAGACACACATGATTGGTGCGGTGATCGTGGTGCTGTCCTCGATCCTGGTGGCGGTGCCGATGCTGACGATCGGTTTCCTGCGCGTCAGCAAGCAGGACCTGCTGCCCAAGGCAAAGGATGTCGAGGCTCTGGCCCGTCGCCCGTAAGCGTTCGCGCTGCCCGCAACACACAGAGAACCCCGCGCAAGCGGGGTTCTTTGCTGGCAGGGCTTGCAGCCCTGCACCCGCCGAAACCAGAGCAACGTCAACGTCCAAAGCGGAGCTGGCTTTCTGCTGGTTGGGCGGGGCCCTGTGGGTTGGCAGGACACGCCGTAAACCCATCCATGGGGGCTCGATGGCGCCATCCATGGCGCCAACGGTCCTGCCAACCCACAGGGCCCCACCTCTGACAGATTCCTGCGGCTGTTGGTAGGTGTCGACCTTGGTCGACACGTCTGTCAGATATCGAATGAATTCAATCGTGTCGACCAAGGTCGACACCCACCAGAGCAGAATGCGGTTCCGACAGATCGCAGAGAACTGTCGAAGGCGGGGTGGGTCCGGTTGCGGGGGTGTCCGCGGCATGGATGCCGCGGCCAAGCCTACAAGGACGTACTTGCGGCGTCCCCCGCAACCGGACCCACCCCGCCATCCTTCAGGAACCGGCTTTAGCTGTTGCCTCGGCTCTGGCCGTTGCTTCGGCGGGTGCAGGGTGCAACCCTGCAGAACAAACCCCACCCTACGCCAGCGTCGGTTGTGCAATCGGCCCCCGCGCACTACGATCCTGCGGTTCGCGCGCGCAGGCGCGCGCCCGTACTCCTGCTGAGCGCCCCGCGCGCCGCATCTGCCAACCCGAGGTATCCATGGTCATCAAACCGCGCGTCCGCGGCTTCATCTGCGTCACCACCCACCCGACCGGCTGCGAGGCCGCGGTCAAGCAGCAGATCGACTACATCCGCGCGCGTCCGCCGATCCAGAATGGCCCCAAGCGCGTGCTGGTGATCGGCGCCTCCACCGGCTACGGCCTGGCCGCGCGCATCACCGCTGCCTTCGGCAGCGGCGCCGCGACCCTGGGCATCTTCTTCGAGCGCCCGGGCAGCGAGACCAAGCCGGGCACGGCGGGCTGGTACAACTCGGCGGCGTTCCACAAGTATGCCGACGAAGCGGGTCTGTACGCCAAGAGCATCAACGGCGATGCCTTCTCCGATGAAGTGAAGGCGAAGACCATCGAAATGATCAAGGCTGATCTCGGCCAGGTCGACCAGGTCGTCTACAGCCTGGCCGCGCCGCGCCGCAAGCATCCCAAGACCGGCGAGATCATCAGCTCCACGCTGAAGCCGATCGGCGAGCCGATCACCCTGCGTGGCCTGGATACCGACAAGGAAGTGCTGACCGAGACCCATCTGCAGCCGGCTTCCCCGGAAGAAATCGCCGGTACCGTTGCGGTGATGGGTGGTGAAGACTGGCAGATGTGGATCGACGCGCTGGCCGATGCCGGCGTGCTGGCCAACGGCTGCACCACCACCGCCTTCACCTACGTGGGCGAGGAGATCACCCAGGCCATCTACTGGAATGGCTCCATCGGTGCCGCCAAGAAGGACCTGGACAACAAGGTGCTGGGCCTGCGCGAGAAGCTGGCCAAGATCGGCGGCGACGCGCGTGTATCGGTGCTCAAGGCCGTGGTCACCCAGGCCAGCTCGGCCATTCCGACCATGCCGCTGTACCTGTCGCTGCTGTTCAAGGTGATGAAGGAAAAGGGCACCCACGAAGGCTGCATCGAGCAGTTGGACGTGCTGTACGACATCCTCTACGGCGGCAAGGCCGACGGCGTGGCGATCGATCGCCTGCGCCACGACCTGGTCGATGGCGACGGCCATAGCGTCGCGCTGATCGATGAGGAAGGCCGCCTGCGCGCCGACTACAAGGAAATGGCCGCCGATGTGCAGGGCAAGGTCGTCGCGCTGTGGCCGCAGGTGACCAACGAGAATCTGTACGAGATCAGCGATCTGGCCGGCTACAAGGCCGACTTCCTGCGCCTGTTCGGCTTTGGCGTGGAGGGCGTGGACTACGAGGCCGACGTCAACCCGGACGTGAAGATCGACAACCTGGTCGACATGACCTGATCACCGAAAAGGCCGGCGAACGCCGGCCTTTTTGTTTCTGTAGAGCCGAGCCATGCTCGGCTACGCTTTGCCTGGGCCCGGCAGCCGAGCATGGCTCGGCTCTACAGGCAGGGATCACCCGAATTCGAAGCCCATCTCCGGCAGCGCCGGGCCGACAAAATCGCCCTGCACGTAATCCACGCCGGCACTGAACAGCAGCGTCATCGAATTGGCATCGCTGACGAACTCGGCGATGGTGCGGATGCCGGCTTCCTGCGCGCGTGCGGTGATCTGGCTGATGCGGTCGATGTTCTCGCGGGTGGCCGCCAGATCACTGGTGAAGCCGCGGTCCAGCTTCAGGAACTGCGGCTGGAAGTGCGCCAGCAGCTGGAACGAATCCAGCCCTGAACCGAACTGCTCCAGGCCGATGCGGCAGCCCAGCGGCGCCACGTCGGCCAGGAACTGCTGGGCGCTGCGCAGGTGGGTGAACACCTTGGCTTCCGGCGAATGCAGCCACAGCCGTTCGCCGGGCACGCCGCGTGCCTGCAGTTCACGGCGCAGGGTGGCCACCATCTGCGGGTCGTCAAACGACTCCGGCGTCACTTTCACCAGGACCTGGGTGGCATGGCCCTCGGCTGCGCGCTGGCCCAGTACCGAAATGGCCTGGGTGACCACCCAGCGGTTGATGTCGGCCAGCAGCCCATGCTCCTCGGCAATGCCAAGGAAGGCGGTCGGACTCAACAGCTCGCCGTTGTGTTCCAGGCGCAGATAGGCCTCGTACAGTTCCAGCGGCTCGCCCTGCAGGTTCAGCACCGGCTGGTAGTGCAGCTGGAAACCGTCGCCGGCAAGCGCCTCGCGGATGCGTGCAACCCAGCGCAGCACGCGCTCCTGCTCAACACGGTCGACCGCGGCCGGATCGAAGATGCGGCAGGTGTTGCCCAGTTCGGCCGCGGCCTGTGTGCACTCGCTGGCGCGTGCCAGCACCTGGCCGATGCTGGCGATCTTCTCGCCCACCTGCACGCCGCCGATGCTGACGGTTACTGTGGCCGAGCGCGCGCCGATGCTGAACACATGCGCGGCATAGGCCTCGCGGATACGCTCGGCCAGTGCCACGGTCTGTGCGTACGGGCCGGCCTGCAGCACGGCGAAGCTGTGCTCGCCGAAGCGCGCCAGCTGTGCCTGTTCGCCCACCACCTCGGTGAGCAGGGCGGCCAGGGCGCCAATCAGCGTGTCGGCCGAGGCCAGGCCGATATCCGGCAGCAGGCGTGCGTAATGGTCCGGCTCGATCAGCAGCAGGCCGAACTGGCCTTCGCTGCGGCCGGCCTGGGCCACTGCGCTTTCCAGCTGCAGCATGAAGGTGGGACGGTTGAGCAGGCCGGTGACCTGGTCGCGCTGGCGCAGGTCCTCGACCTCGCGCGCCAGCTCCGGATCGAACTCCATGCGGCGGCGGAGCACGACCTGCAGGCAGGATTCACCTTCGTAGGTGGCAGCGGTGAACTCCATCGTCGCCGGGAACGCGCTGCCATCTTCATGGCGGGCATCGAGCTGGTACTGCGGCGGCGGCGCCTCGCCACGGCTCAGGCCCTTCAGCAGCTGCTTGAAGCCCTCCACATGCTGGGCCGCGACCATGTCCAGCAGCGAGATGCCTTCGATGTCGTCGAACTGTTCATAGCCGAACATCTCCAGGTAGGCCTCGTTGGCGCGGATGTGCATGCCTTCATGCACATAGGCGATGGGGTCGCGCGAGGAGGCGATCAGTGCATCGCAGCGGCGCTCGGTCTCGCGCATCTGTGCCTCGATGCGTCGCAGGCCGCGGCGGGCCTGCAGATCGACCCACTGGTCGCGGACCACGGCCAACAGATGCTCGGCACGCTGGCGCAGGGCGAGGGCGCGGATGCCGTGGCTGCTGGCCTGCACCAGTTCGTCCTCGTCGATGCGTTCGGCCAGCAGCACCAGCGGGATGTCCTTGCCGCTGGCGGCAATGTGCTGGGCGACCAAGGGCAGCGGAATACCCTGCGACGGCGAGGCCAGGACCAGATCGATGGCCTGGCTGGCCAGCACCTGGGCCAGCTCGGCGGCATCCTGTGGGCGCCAGGGGCGCACCGCAATGCCGCTGTTGCGCAGGGTGCTGACGATGGCTTCGGCATTCTCGCCGCTGTCATCGATGATCAGCAGGCGGATGGTGATGTCGTTCGCGTTCTGCATGCACTGCTCCCCAATCTGCGAACCTAGATACACGATGCGCGGCGAACCGTCCATGCGCGGCCCCCTTGTGCGCGCCGAACGGCGAAGTGGTTCACACCACGCCGCCGGCTGCGTGGCCGCTGGCCCAGGCCCATTGGAAGTTGTAGCCGCCCAGCCAGCCGGTCACATCCAGCACCTCGCCGACAAAATGCAGGCCGGGCACGCGCTTGGATTCCATCGTCGAAGAGGACACCTCAGCGGTGTCCACGCCGCCCAGGGTGACCTCGGCGGTGCGATAGCCTTCGGTTCCGCTGGCCACCAGCGGGAACGCGCCCAGCAGCTGCGCCGCCTGGCGCAGCACCGGCTCATCCAGCTGGCGCACCGGGCGGTCGGGCAACCAGTGTTCGCACAGGCGCTGCGCAAAGCGCTTGGGCAGCACTTCGCCCAGTACCGTGCGCAGCTCGGCAGCGGGGCGCTCGCGCTTCATCTGGCGCAGCCACTCGCCGGCATCCTGACCGGGCAGCAGGTCCAGCTCCAGCGCATCGCCGGGTTGCCAGAACGAAGAGATCTGCAGGATCGCCGGGCCACTCACGCCACGGTGGGTCAGCAGCATGAAGTTCTGGAAACGCTTGCCGTTGCAACGTGCCTCGATCGGCAGCGCCACGCCGCTGAGGTCGGCCAACCGCTCCTGGTGCGTGCCGCTGAGCGTGAGCGGCACCAGGCCGGCGCGGGTCGGCAGCACCTGGTGGCCGAACTGGCGCGCGATCTCATAGCCGAAGCCGGTGGCGCCCATGCTCGGAATCGACAGGCCGCCGGTGGCCACCACCAGCGAAGCACAATGGAACAGACCCTGAGTGGTGTGGACGCGGAAGCCATCACTGCCGTGCTCGATGCGCTGCACGCTGCACCCGGTGCGGATCTGCGCGCCGGCGGCCTGGCACTCATCCACCAGCATTTTCACGATCTGCTTGGACGACTCGTCACAGAACAGCTGGCCCAGCTCTTTTTCGTGATACGCGATGCCGTGCTTGTGCACCAGCTCGATGAAATGCCAGGGCGTGTAGCGTGCCAGCGCCGATTTGCAGAAGTGCGGATTGGCCGACAGGAAGTTGGCCGGGGTGGTGCCGGTGTTGGTGAAGTTGCAGCGCCCGCCGCCGGACATCAGGATCTTCTTGCCGACCTTGTTGGCGTGGTCGATCACCTGCACCTGGCGGCCGCGCTGGCCGGCGGTGATTGCGGTCATCAGCCCGGCCGCGCCGGCGCCGATGACCACCACGTCGCAACGGATGGTGCTCATGCCTTGGCGCGCTTGCGCCAGTTCGGGATCACGTCGAGCTGCATCTGATCGTTGAGCAGCTGCACCTCGCCGTCCTGGATCAGCACGCTCCAGCGCATCGCACGCTGGATCTGCTGGCCCCACTGTTCAACGAAGGCGCCGTCGAGGTCGACCACCGAGAGGTTGTCGAAGCGCGCCAGGCCCTTGCCCTGCTTGCCCCACCAGATCTCCGAGGCGTTGCCACCATAGTTGATCACCTGCACCTGGCGGCTGCGGTTGCTGGCCTTCCGGATGCGTGATTCGTCCGGATGGCCCAGGTCGATCCACTGCAGGATGTCGCCGGTGTAATCGTGTTCCCACAGGTCCGGCTCGTCATCGGTGCTCAGGCCGCGGCCGAACTCCAGGCGGTCGCCGGCATTGAGGGCGAAGGCCAGCAGGCGCACCATCAGGCGCTCGTCGGTCTCGGACGGGTGCTGGGCCAGGGTCAGGTTGTGGGTCGCGTAGTAGCCGCGATCCATGTCGCTGATCTGCAGTTCGGCCTTGCGGATGGTGGCGGTGAGGGCCATGGAGGATCCGTCGACTAAAGACGACAATGATAGAGGTTTGCTTGAGGGGTGTCCGTGGCCGTGCTGTGTGCGTGCCGTCGACGAGGGTCCCCTTGCGCTCATTTCCAGCAGCGGAGCCGATGCGATGACGATGCCCAGCCGATTGCAGCTGCCGCCGGGGCACTGGCCCAGCCTGCTTGACGGCCTGTGCGCGCGCTTTCCGCGCATCGACCGCGCGCAGTGGCTGGACCGCTTCGCCCGTGGCCGCGTGCAGGATGCCCACGGCAGGGCGCTGGCGCCGGACCAGCCGTGGCGGGTCGGGCTGGAAATCCGCTACTTCCGCGAAGTGGCCGACGAAGCGGTGATTCCGCATGCCGAGCACATCCTGCATCTGGACGACAATCTGCTGGTGGCCGACAAGCCGCACTTCCTGCCGGTGACCCCGGCCGGCGGGCATGTGCGGCAGACCCTGCTGGCGCGGCTGGTGGCGCGCACCGGCAATACGGAACTGGTGCCGCTGCACCGGCTGGATCGGCTCACCGCCGGGCTGGTGCTGTTCTCGACCCGGCTGGCCACCCGCGATGCCTATCAGCGGCTGTTTCGCGAGCGTCGTATCGAAAAGACCTATGAGGCGCTGGCGCCGGCACTGCCGGGCATGGCCTTCCCGCTGCAGCGGCACAGCCGCCTGGTGCCGGGCGAGCCGTTCTTCCGCATGGCTGAAGTGCCCGGTGAGCCCAATGCGCGCAGCCGCATCGAACTGATCGAAGCCGACGGGCCGGTCTGGCGCTACCGGCTGCTGCCGGACACCGGGCGCAAGCACCAGCTGCGCGTGCATATGGCGATGCTGGGGGCGCCGATCATCGGCGATGACCTGTACCCGCAGTTGCAGGCGCGGCTACAGGGGGCGGTTGAGCCCCCTGCAGCTGCTGGCGCAGGGGTTGGCCTTCGACGATCCTTTGAGCGGGGAGCCGCGGCGGTTCAGCAGCCAGCGCTGCCTGTGCCTGCCCGGCCAGGGCGAATAAGGCCGTTCAGCGAACCGGGCGCCGCGCCAGCCAGCGGTCCAGCTCTGCGGCGAACAGTTGCCGGTCGCGCGGCCCAAGCGGCGGCGGGCCACCGGTCTGGACCCCGGCACCGCGCAGCTCTTCCATGAAATTGCGCATCGACAGCCGCTCGGCCATGTTGTTGGGGGTGTACAGCTGGCCGCGCGGGTTCAGTGCCACTGCCTTCTTTTCCAGCACCAGGGCTGCCAGCGGGATGTCCTGGGTTACCACCAGGTCGCCGGCCGCGACCCGCTCGACGATCGCACTGTCGGCCACGTCCAGCCCTTGGGGTACCTGGATCGAGCGCAGCCAGCGCGAGGGCGGGGTGCGGATCCACTGGTTGGCGACCAGGGTCAGCTCGATCCCGACCCGTTCGGCGGCGCGGAACAGGATGTCGCGGATGACGGTAGGGCAGGCGTCCGCATCCACCCAGATACGGGGAGGGCCGGTTCAGCGTGGGTTTCAGCTTCAGTCATTTACCCAGTGTAGGGTAGGAAAAACCTGAATGGGGACTCGGAGTTAGCCCCGACAAGCTGCCAGCCCTTGTCACACCTAGGGGCCGGCCTGTTCCCATGAACGTGCGGGCTATCGCTTTTTGCAGAAAACACGCGTATCGTGCGACCCACTGTGTTTGCTAGGGTCACCGTGAATCGTGGCCTGGTGCAGTTGATCTCACGATCCGCTCATCGATCCGCTTTACCAACGCCTGCAACTCAGTCTCGGCCCCGATACCCGGCGGCTGCGATTTTTTTCAACATGTGTTTCAGGAGTTAGTAAAATGTCGGAACGTCAGACCGGTACCGTCAAGTGGTTCAACGATGCCAAGGGCTTCGGCTTCATCACCCCGGAAAGCGGCCCGGACCTGTTCGTGCACTTCCGTGCCATCCAGGGCACCGGCTTCAAGACCCTGCAGGAAGGCCAGAAGGTTACCTTCATCGCCGTCCAGGGTCAGAAGGGCATGCAGGCTGATCAGGTGCAGGCGGTCTAATCCGTCTGCTACCGCTTGGTAGCCAGAACGCCGGAAGCGAAAGCTTCCGGCGTTTTTTGTTGCCCACCGTTCCGTAGAGTCGAGCTTGCTCGACTGCCGTGCAGAAGCAGTCGAGCAAGCTCGACTCTACCGGGCGCGGTAGGATGAACCTCCCGCCAAGGATCATCCCCATGCGCATCGTCCACCACCTGGAAAACTCCCGCTCACTGCGTGTTCTGTGGATGCTGGAGGAGCTGGGCCTGGACTACGAGCTTCGCCGCTACCCGCGCGATCCGAAGACGTTGCTGGCGCCGCCGGAGCTGCGCACGGTGCATCCGCTGGGCAAGTCCCCGGTGTTGCAGGACGGTGAACGGGTGCTGGCGGAATCCGGTGCGATTCTCGATTACCTGGCCGACCGCTACGACACCCAGCGCCAGTTGTCGCCGCCGCCGATGCCGGCCGACGGGGCCGAACGCATGGCCTACCGTTACTGGCTGCACTACGCCGAAGGCTCGGCGATGCCGCCGTTGCTGCTGACCCTGGTGATGGGGCGCATCCGCAGCGCGCCGATGCCGTTCTTCGCGCGCCCGATCGCACGCAGCATCGCCGACAAGGCCGAGCGCGGCTTCATCGGCCCGCAGCGCCGCCTGCACCTGGACTGGATGGAGCGGCGCCTGGCTGAAAGCCCGTGGTTTGCCGGCGAGCGCTTCAGTGCCGCCGACATCCAGATGAGTTTCCCGATCCAGGCCGCGGCCGCACGTGGCGGTGGCCTGGACGACAAACCTGCATTGCGTGGTTTCCTCAAGCGCATCGGCGAGCGCCCGGCGTACCAGCGTGCCGAGGCCCACGGTGGCCACCTGCAGGCGCTCAGCGGCAATTGAGGCGGGCGGCAGTCGCCCCCATTTCAAGCCCATGGATACCGACAGCCCCCGTTTCGACAACCGCCTGCTGAACGTACTGCCGGGCGACCCTGAATCCGGACCGCGCCGCCGTGAGGTCCGCGGCGCCGCGTGGTCGCCGGTCATGCCGACCCCGGTGGCCGCGCCCACGCTGCTGGCTTGGTCGCCGGAGGTGGCCGCCATGCTCGGCTTCGATGCCGATGAGGTGGCAAGCGAAGGCTTCGCGCGCGTATTGGGCGGCAATGCGCTGTACGCCGGCATGCAGCCGTGGGCGGCCAACTACGGCGGGCATCAGTTCGGCCATTGGGCCGGGCAGTTGGGCGATGGCCGCGCGATCTCGCTGGGTGAACTGCTGGCGCCGGATGGGCGTCACTGGGAGCTGCAGCTGAAGGGCGCCGGCCCGACCCCCTACTCGCGCGGCGCCGATGGGCGTGCAGTGCTGCGTTCGTCGATCCGTGAGTTCCTGTGCAGCGAGGCGATGCATCACCTGGGTGTGCCGACCACGCGTGCGCTGTCGCTGGTCGGGACCGGCGAAGAGGTGGTGCGCGACATGTTCTATGACGGCCATCCGCGTGCCGAGCCCGGCGCCATCGTGTGCCGGGTGTCGCCCTCGTTCCTGCGTTTCGGCTCGTTCGAGCTGCCGGCATCACGAGGTGAAACCGCCCTGCTGCAGCAACTGGTGGATGCCTGTATCGCTCGTGATTTCCCCAACTCGAAGGGCAGGGCGAGGCGCTGTATGGCGACTGGTTCGCGCAGATCGCGGTGCTCACCGCCGAGATGATCGCGCACTGGATGCGTGTCGGCTTCGTGCACGGGGTGATGAACACCGACAACCTGTCCGTGCTCGGCCTCACGCTGGATTACGGCCCGTATGGCTGGGTCGAGGACTTCGATCCAGACTGGACACCGAACACCACCGACGCGCAGGGGCGGCGCTATCGTTTCGGTACCCAGCCGCAGGTGGCGTACTGGAACCTGGGGCGGCTGGCGCAGGCGCTGTCACCGCTGTTCGCCGACGTGGCACCGTTGCAGGCGGGGCTGGCGGCATACCAGTCCACCTTCGTGGCCTGCACACGTCGCGATGCCGCCGCCAAGCTGGGCCTGGCCGCCGCCGACGATGACGACCTGCAGCTCTATCAGCGGTGGCAGCAGCTGATGCAGGATGGCGCGATGGACATGACCCTGGCCTGGCGCGCGCTGATGCGCATCGATCCGGCCGTGCCGGATGTGGCCGTGCTGGACGCGGTGTTCTACGACGACGCGCGCAGGCAGGCGGTGCAGGCGCCGCTGCAGCAGTGGCTGCAGGACTACGCCACGCGGCTGCGCGCCGACCCGCTGTCGGCCAGCGAACGCACCGCGAAGATGGCGGCGGCCAACCCGCTGTACGTGCTGCGCAACTGGCTGGCACAGGAGGCCATCGACCGCGCCGAGCAGGGCGACCTCGGCGGTGTTCATGCATTGCAGGACGTACTGCGCGACCCGTACACCGAGCGCCCGGGGCTCGAGCACTTCGCCGGCAAGCGCCCGGCGTGGGCCGACAATCGCGCCGGCTGCTCGATGCTGTCCTGCAGTTCCTGAGGGTGGGGTTCGGCAGGGCTGCGCCCTGCGCCCGCAGAGGCCAGGTCAACAGCCAGAGCAAAAGCTGGATTCCGTGGTTTGGCGGGGCGGTTTCGGAGTGCGGGGACGCCGCAAATACGTCCGTGTAGGCTTGGCAGCCGCATCCATGCGGCTGACACCCCGCACTCCGACACCGCCCCACCTCCGACAGACTCCCGCTGCTGTGGGTAGGTGTCGACCTTGGTCGACACGGTAGATCCACGCCATGCGTGGATGCTCTTCGTTCAATTCTCGAAATATTCGATTTCGATGGAGATTCATCCGCGCATGGCGTGGATCTACGACAGACCGCAGGAACCTGTCGAAGGCGGGGTGGGGCCGGTGGCAGGAGTGTCCGCGGCATGGATGCCGCAGCGAAGCCCCCATGGACGGGTTTACGGCGTCTCCCGCCATCAGACCCACCCCGCCATCCCACAGGAAGCCAGATTCTGCCGTTGCCGTTGCCGTTGCCGTTGCTTGAAGCCTCTGCAGGTGCCGGGCGCAGCCCGGCCGAACACCCCAACAGGCAGGCGACGCCCGGAACGGGTACCCTATGCCGCCATCAGATAGCCAACCTGACATGACCGACGCCATCGTCGCTCCGCAGTGGGCCTCGCGCCTGCGCGACATCGCCGACTTCCCCAAGCCCGGCATCCTGTTCAAGGACATCATGCCGCTGCTCGCCCACGGCGAGGACTTCCGCGGCGCGATCAGCGCGATGGCCGACCGTTGGCGCGACCAGAAGCTGGACGCGGTGGTGGGCATCGAATCGCGCGGCTTCATCCTCGGTGCCGCGATGGCACTGGAACTGGGCGTGGGCTTCGTGCCGGTGCGCAAGCCGGGCAAGCTGCCCGGCCAGGTGCTGCGCGAGGAATACACGCTGGAATACCGCAGCGACTGCATCGAAGTGCACGCCGATGCGCTGCCGGCCGGTGCGCGCGTGGCGATCATCGACGACGTGCTGGCCACCGGCGGCACGCTGGGCGCCGCGCTGTCGCTGGTGCGCCGCCTGGGTGTTGAGGTGGTGGGTGCCGGCGTGCTGGTCGAGCTGGACGGCCTCGGTGGCCGTGCGCGCTGGGAAGCGGGCCTGCCGCTGCACACCGAACTGGTGTTCTGATCGAAGGGTGGGGGCCAACCAAGGTTGGCCGCTACCAGGTCAGATCGTTGCCAGCCGGGGTTGGCAACGCTGCGTCAATCACATCATCCGCACGCGGAAACGACGGCCCTTGATCTTGCCGGCTTCCAGTTTGGCCACGGCCTTGTTGGCCTGCTCACGGGCGATCGCCACGTAGGAGCGGGTCGGGAAGATCGCAATCTTGCCGATGAACTTGCTCGACAGGCCGGCGTCGCCGGTTAATGCGCCGAGGATGTCGCCGGGGCGCAGCTTGTCGGTCTTGCCGCCGTCGATGCGCAACGTGCGCATTGCCGCTTGCGGCAGCTCGGCCGGGCGCGAGGTCGCCAGCGGCGTCTTCTGCCAGTCCAGCGGCTGCCCCATCTGCGCTTCGATCGCTTCGGCACGGGTCTTTTCGCGACCGGCCACCAGGCTGATCGCCAGGCCGCTGGCACCGGCACGGCCGGTGCGGCCCACGCGGTGCTGGTAGCTCTCCACGTCGGTCGGCAGCTCGTAGTTGATCACCGCCGCCAGTTCTTCCACGTCCAGGCCACGCGCGGCCACGTCGCTGGCCACCAGCACGTTGCAGCTGCGGTTGGCCAGCAGCAGCAGCACTTCCTCGCGATCGCGCTGCTCCATGTCGCCATGCAGGGCCAGCGCGGAGAAGCCGAACTGCTGCAGCGAATTGGCAACCTCGTCCACGTCCTTGCGGGTATTGCAGAACACCACCGCCGATTCCGGCGTGTACTTCAGCAGCAGGCCGGCCAGTGCCTTCTGACGGTGGGCCGGTTCCACCTCGCAGAACATATGGCGGATTGCCGGTGCCTGGTCGGCGCCTTCCACGGTCACTTCCACCGCCTCGCGCAGCAGGTCACGCGCCATGGCGCGGATGCTGTCGGGGAAGGTGGCCGAGAACAGCAGGCTCTGGCGGTCCTTGTGGGTGCGGCCGGCAATCTCGCGGATCGGCTCCTCGAAGCCCATGTCGAGCATGCGGTCGGCTTCGTCCAGCACCAGCGTGCGCACTGCGCCCAGGTTCAGTGCACGCTTGCGCGCCAGTTCCTGCACGCGGCCGGGCGTGCCGACCACCACATGCGGGTCGTGGCCCTCCAGCGAGGCCAGCTGCGGACCCAGCGGCACGCCACCGACCAGCAGCAACAGCTTCAGATTCGGAATGCCGGTAGCCAGCTTGCGGATCTGCTTGCCGACCTGGTCGGCCAGCTCACGGGTCGGGCACAGCACCAGCGCCTGCACGCGGATCAGGCTGGGGTCGATGGACTGCAGCAGGCCCAGGCCGAAGGCGGCGGTCTTGCCACTGCCGGTGGGTGCCTGTGCGATCACATCGCGGCCATCGAGGATGGCCGGCAGGCTCTGCGCCTGCACGGGGGTAAGAGTGGTGTAGCCGAGGGCATCCAGGCCGGGCTGCAGGGCCGGGCTCAGCGGCAGGGTCGAGAAGTCAGTCATGGCGCATTGTACCTGCCCGCGCGGCCGGTCCCGCCTAATGGGGCGGGGTCGGATGCCTTTCCGCAGGAAAGGGCTCTGACCCCCAACTGGAGCCGCCACCCACTGGTGGGTGCCGACCGTTGGTCGGCACTGCCCTCAGCCCAGCACCGCCAGCACGCCCTGGTGGATCGCCAGGCCACCGAACAACAGCCAGGCAAACAGGATCGACGCCAGCAGCAGCGGCTTCAGGCCGGCCTGGCGCAGCGCCGAGACGTGGGTGGTCAGGCCCAGCGCGGCCATCGCCATTGCCAGCAGCACCGTGTCCAGCTGCACCAGCCCGGCCTGCAGGCCAGCCGGCAGCAGATGCAGCGAGTTGAAACCGGCCACTGCCACGAAACCGAACGCGAACCACGGCACCACGATGCGTGCCTTGCCGCCGTCGGCGCTGGGCTTGCCGCTCCGCGCCAGCCACAGCGACAGCACCACCAGGAACGGTGCCAGCAGCATCACCCGTACCATCTTGGTGATCACTGCGGTATCAGCCGCCGCTTCGTTGACCGCACGGCCCGCGGCCACCACCTGTGCCACTTCATGCACCGTCGCACCGGTGAACAACCCGTACTGCCGTGCATCCATCGCCAGCCAGCCATGCGACTGCACCAGTGCGTACAACGCCGGGTACAGGAACATCGCCAACGTGCCGAACACCACCACCGTCGACACCGCCACGGTGACCTGCACCGCGCGTCCGCGAACCACCGGTTCGGCGGCCATCACCGCCGCCGCGCCGCAGATCGCGCTGCCGGCACCGATCAGCATCGCGGCCTCGCGTTCCATCCGGAACACGCGTACGCCCAGCCAGCAGGCCAGGCCGAAGGTGCTGGCGACCACCAGCACGTCCATCAGCACACCGGCCACGCCGACATGGCCGATGTCCTGGAAGGTCAGGCGCAGGCCGTACAGCACGATGCCGGCGCGCAACAGCCAATGCTTGGAGAACCCGACACCGGCCGCACTGCTTGGCGCCAACCGCGGGTAGAAGGTGTTGCCAACCACGATGCCGGCCACGATGGCCACGGTCAGCGCGCTCAGGCCGTGGGCCTGCAACCAGGGCAGCTCGGCCAGGTACAGCGACGCGGCCGCCACCATGCCGACCAGCAGCAGGCCGGGCAGGCGCGGCTGCCAGCGTTGGCGCAGGGCGGGCAGGGACCAGGGTGACAGGGCAGGGGCGTTCATGGCGAGGGCAGGGCTGAAGTGACGGTGCAAGCGTGCGCCCGCACTGTTGACCTGTAAAACGAATAATATGGGTGAAACCTACCTATCAAGCGGGTAATCGCCATGCGCCTGACCTTGCGCCAGTTGCAGGTGTTCGTCGCCATCGCCGACCACGGCAGCACCACCGCGGCGGGCCAGGCCATCGCGCTCTCGCAGTCGGCCAGCAGTGCGGCCCTGCAGGAACTCGAAGCGCACTTCGGCACGCCGCTGTTCGACCGCATCGGGCGCCGCCTGGCTCTGAACGGGCACGGCCGCGCGCTGCTGGAGCCGGCGCGTACGCTGCTGGTCAACGCTGCCGACCTCGAGCGGCAGCTGGCTGCGGGCGGCGACCCGGCACAGGGCGCCCCCTGCGGCTGGTACTGGCCGCCAGTACCACCATCGGCAACTACCTGTTGCCGCCGCGCATCGCCGAGCTGCTGCGCCAGGCACCGCAGGCCGAGGTCGATCTGCGCATCGACAACAGCGCCGGCGTGGTCGCCGCGGTGCAGCGCCTGGATGTGGACGCCGGGCTGATCGAAGGCCCCTGCCACGAGCGCGGCCTGCAGGTGACCGCCTGGCAGCAGGACCCGCTGGTGATCGTGGCTGCCGCCGATGCCCCGGCGCGCTGGTCGCTGCAGCAGCTGCGCGGCGCACGTTGGCTGCTGCGTGAACCCGGCTCCGGTACCCGCGAGGCGGTGGAACAAGCCCTGCTGCCGCACCTGCGCGGCTTCGCGCAGACCCTGCAGCTGGGCAACACCGAAGCGATCAAGCAGGCCGCGATCGCCGGCCTCGGCCTGGCCTGCCTGTCCCGTCATGCGCTGGAGGAGCCACTGGCGCTCGGCCGCCTGCGCATACTCCAGACCCCGCTGCCTGCCCTGCAGCGCACGCTGTGGCTGGTACGGCATCCCGGCAAGCAATGGCTGCCGGGGTTGCAGGCGTTGTTGGGGGACGTGGAGGGTAGGCGCGCCTTTTTGTGGCGTCGACCGTTGGTCGACTATCGCGCGCAGCGCGGGCTGTTCGCGGGCGTAAGGGAAGCGCAGTCGACCAGCGGTCGACTCTACCGGGTGCAACCCGGCCGACGCCCCCAACCCGTACAATAGCCGGATGCCTCTGATTACTCTGCAGAACGTCGACTTCAGCGTCGGCGGCCCGTTGTTGCTGGAAAAGGCCGAACTGTCGATCGAGCCGGGCGAACGCATCGCCCTGATCGGCCGCAACGGCGCCGGCAAATCCACCCTGCTCAAGCTGCTGTCCGGCGACCACAAGCCCGATGACGGCGAAGTCCGCGTGCAGCAGGGCGTGCGTGTCACCCGCCTGGAGCAGGAAGTGCCACACGGCGCCGCCGGTTCGGTGTTCGACGTCGTCGCCGACGGCCTGGGCGAACTGGGCCAGTGGCTGGCCGAATTCCACCACCTCAGCCACGCCGAGGAATTCGACGGCGAAGCGCTGGGCAACGTGCAGGCCAAGATCGACGCCGCCAACGGCTGGGGCCTGGACCAGCGCGTCAGCGAAACCCTGACCAAGCTCGACCTGGACGGCGAGGCCGAGTTCGGCCGCCTGTCCGGCGGCATGAAGCGTCGCGTGCTGCTGGCCCGCGCGCTGGTGTCCAGCCCGGACGTGCTGCTGCTGGACGAACCGACCAACCACCTCGACATCGAAGCCATCGACTGGCTCGAAGCCTTCCTGAAGGGCTGGAGCGGCAGCGTGGTGTTCGTCACCCATGACCGCCGCTTCCTGCGCGCGCTGGCCACCCGCATCGTCGAAATCGACCGTGGCCAGGTCACCAGCTGGCCGGGCGACTGGGCCAACTACGAGCGCCGCCGCGAGGAACGCCTGAACGCGCAGGCGCAGGAAAACGCCCGCTTCGACAAGCTGCTGGCGCAGGAAGAAGTCTGGATCCGGCAGGGCATCAAGGCGCGCCGCACCCGTGATGAAGGCCGTGTGCGCCGCCTGAAGGCGATGCGCACCGAGCGCTCGCAGCGCCGCGACCTCAGCGGCAACGTCAAGATGGAAGCCGCGCAGGGCGTCAGCTCCGGCAAGAAGGTCATCGACGTCAAGGACATTTCGTTCGCCTTCGGCGAGCGCAGCATGGTCCGCGACTTCACCACCACCATCCTGCGTGGCGACCGCATCGGCCTGATCGGCCCCAATGGCAGTGGCAAGACCACGCTGCTGAAGCTGCTGCTGGGTGAGCTGCAGCCGGCCAAGGGCGAAGTCAACGCCGGCACCAATCTGCAGATCGCCTACTTCGACCAGTACCGCGCGGTGCTGCGCGAAGACTGGAGCGCGATCGAGAACGTGGCCGAAGGCCGCGATTTCCTTGAGTTCAACGGCAAGCGCAAGCACGTGCATGCCTACCTGCAGGATTTCATGTTCACCCCGGAACGTGCGCGTGCGCCGATCACCCGCCTGTCCGGTGGCGAGCGCAACCGCCTCCTGCTGGCCAAGCTGTTCGCACAGCCGTCCAACCTGCTGGTGATGGACGAACCGACCAACGATCTGGACGTGGAAACCCTGGAGCTGCTGGAAGAACTGCTGGGCGAATACACCGGCACGCTGCTGCTGGTCAGCCATGACCGTGACTTCATCGACAACGTGGTGACCTCTACGCTGGTGATGGAAGGCGACGGCGTGATCGGCGAGTACGTGGGCGGTTACAGCGACTGGCAGCGCTATGCGGCCAGTGTGGCGCCGGCACCGACGGTAGCGGCTGCGGCCAAGCCGGCAACGGCCGCACCGGCTGCTGCGGCGGCCGCGCCTGCCGCGCCCAAGCGCAAGCTGGCCTACAAGGAAGCGCGCGAGCTGGAGCAGCTGCCGAAGACCATCGAGAAGCTGGAAGGCGATGTCGAAGGGTTGACCTCGGCGATGAACGACCCGTCGTTCTACACCCGCAGCAGCGCCGAAGTGACCGCGCACACCCAGCAGCTGGCCAAGGTGCAGGCCGAGCTGGATGCCGCCTACGCACGCTGGGAAGAGCTGGAAGGCTGAGCGCTGGTCGGCGCCAGCGGCGAGCCTATTACTGTAGAGCCGAGCCCATGCTCGGCTCATCGCGACCTGGCCGGAGAGCAGCCGAGCGTAGGCTCGGCTCTACCGAGGTTGCCAGCAGGCGCTGTAGAGCCGAGCCCATGCTCGGCTGGTAGATCCACGCCATGCGTGGATCTCCGGATCTGTGCGGACCAACGGTCCGCACCCACCGGGGGCGTCATTTGACCCCGTGCAGATCCCGCAGCTGGCTCGGCCGGCTGCCGAAATACGCGGCCAGATCGGCGATGTCCTGATCACTCAGGTCCTTCGCCTGTGGCGTCATCAGCATGTGCTGGCGGTCGCCGGCGCGGTAGGCCTGCAGGGCGTGCGCCAGGTAGTCACCGTACTGCCCACCCAGCTTGGGGTAGGTCGGGTCGATGGGCGCGTTGCCGTCGGCGCCGTGGCAATCGATGCAGCTCTGGTTGGTGGCCTTGCCCTTCACCTTGGCGCGGGCCTCGCCGGCGGCCTCGCGGCCTGCAGGCAGGCCGGCCGATGAAGAAGAGCCATGTTCGCCGCTGGCATGGCCCGGGTCGGCGGCGGATTTCTCGCTGTTTTCCACCTGCGACTGCGAACAGGCGGCCAGCAGCAGGGCAACGGACAGGGCGATGGCATGACGCATCGGATGCGCGGCTTTCGACATGGGCGGGCCTTACTTGACGGTGGACAGGTAAACAGAGAGATCGGCGATCTCCTGTTCGCTGAAACTCATCGACTGCGCCTGCATCGTCGGATGCCGGCGCTTGCCCTGGCGGTACTCGGTCAGGGCCTGGGCCAGGTACTGCTGGGTCTGGCCGCCGATCTTCGGCACCCGGTAACTGGGGTAGGCGTTCTTGTAGCCGGTGATGCCGTGGCACCCCTGGCAGGTGTAAGCCAGCACGCGGCCATTGTCGAAATTGCCGGTGGGGGCGGCGGCCGGTGGCGCAGCGGCGGGAGCCGCGGCCGGGGCCGGTGTGGCAGGAGCAGAAGCGGGCTGTGCGGCGGCCCCAAGGGGCAGGAGGACGGCCAGAGCGAGACAAGCGGCGAGCGGCTGCGGGCGCATGGTGTCGTTTCCGGGGATTCGGGTCTGGTCGTTCCGGCGTGGGGTACGGAACGACCCGAGTATAGCCTCAGGTTTCATCTAGCTGAAATGGGGTCGCGCCGACCAGCGGCGTGAAGACACCATGACCTTTGGGATATGGTGTTGCCGTGAAGTGGTGCATTACTTTGCTACCACACCTGCCCACGCATCCTCCAGGGATCTGACGATGTCGCACCCAACCTTCCTGTCCGGCCGTCGCAGCGGAATCTGCGCTGCCGCACTGCTGATCTCCACCTCCCTGCTGCTGGGCGGTTGCGCCGCAGGGCCCAATTCCGAAGCCAAGGCCGCCGAAAGCAAAGACGAGAAGAAGGTCGATGCGGTGCCGGTGGAAGTGGCCGTGGCCAGCCATCGCGCGGTGGCGGCCAGCTACACCGGTACCGCCGCATTGGAACCGCGCGCCGAATCGCAGGTGGTCGCCAAGACCTCCGGCGTGGCGCTGGCGGTGCTGGTGGAGGAGGGCCAGCGGGTCAGCGCCGGCCAGCCGCTGGTGCGCCTGGACCCGGATCGTGCACGTCTGGCCGTGGCGCAGAGCGAGGCGCAGATGCGCAAGCTGGAAAACAATTACCAGCGCGCGCAGAAGCTGGTGGGCCAGCAGATGGTCAGCGCGGCCGACGTCGACCAGCTGCGCTATGACCTGGAAAACGTCCGCGCGCAGTACCGCCTGGCGACGCTGGAACTGTCCTACACCACGGTGGTGGCGCCGATTTCCGGCGTGATTGCGTCGCGTTCGATCAAGACCGGCAACTTCGTGCAGATCAACACGCCGATCTTCCGCATCGTCGACAACTCGCGGCTGGAAGCCACGCTCAACGTGCCCGAGCGTGAGCTGGCCACCCTGCGCGCCGGCCAGCCGGTGACGCTGGCCGCCGACGCACTGCCGGGGCAGAGCTTCACCGGCACCGTTGATCGCATCGCACCGGTGGTCGATTCGGGTAGTGGCACGTTTCGCGTGGTCAGCGCCTTCGACGGCGCTGCGCATGCGTTGCAGCCGGGCATGTTCGGGCGCATCCGCATCGACTACGACCAGCGCGCAGATGCCCTGGTGGTGCCACGCCTGGCACTGCTCGACGACGGCGAACCTGCCGTGTTCCGGGTGCGCGCAGGCAAGGTCGCACGCGTTGCGGTCAAGCTGGGTTACGCCGAAGGGCCGTGGGTGGAGATCCGTGAGGGCCTGGCGGCCGGTGATCAGGTGGTCACCGCCGGCAAGGTCGCGCTGCGCGATGGCACCACGGTGCAGGTGATCGCTGATCCGAAGGCGAAGACGGTGGCAGCGGCAGGCACGCCGGCGGCCAAGCCGGCAGACAAGGCCGGGAGCACGCAATGACCACCCCGGGCCACGACCACGGTGCCTCGCCGGCGAGCGAGCGCGCCGCCTCCGGCATGCGCGGCGGCCTGGTGGAGTTCGCCACCCGCCGCCGCGTCACCATCGCCATGTGCACCGTCACGCTGCTGCTGTTCGGCCTGATCGCACTGGGCAACCTCAAGGTCAATCTGCTGCCGGATCTGAGCTATCCGACGCTGACCGTGCGTACCGAATACACCGGTGCCGCACCAACCGAAATCGAGACCCTGATCAGCCAGCCGGTGGAAGAAGCGGTGGGCGTGGTCAAGAACCTGCGCAAGCTGAAGTCGGTCTCGCGTACCGGCCAGAGCGACGTGGTGCTGGAGTTTGCCTGGGGCACCAACATGGACCAGGCCAGCCTGGAGGTGCGCGACAAGATGGAAGCGCTGAATCTGCCGCTGGAAGCCAAGGCGCCGGTGCTGCTGCGCTTCAATCCCTCCACCGAGCCGATCATGCGCCTGGTGCTGTCGAACAAGACCGCAGCGACCACCGACGCCGATGCGATCCGCGAGCTGACCGGCCTGCGCCGCTACGCCGATGAAGACCTGAAGAAGAAGCTCGAGCCGGTCACCGGTGTGGCTGCGGTGAAGGTCGGCGGCGGCCTGGAAGACGAAATCCAGGTCGACATCGACCAGCAGAAGCTGGCGCAGCTGAACCTGCCGATCGATACCGTCATCAAGCGCCTGAAGGACGAGAACATCAACATCTCCGGCGGCCGCCTGGAGGAAGGTTCGCAGCGCTTCCTGGTGCGCACCGTCAACCAGTTCGCCGACCTGGAGGAGATCCGCAACCTGCTGGTCACCACCCAGGCATCCAACGGCAGTGCGGCCGACTCGGCGCTGCAGCAGATGTTCAACATCGCCGCCTCGACCGGTTCGGCGGCGGCCATCGCGGCGGCGTCGGCGGCGCAGAGCGCTTCGTCCGGTGGCGCCTCCAGCGTGGTCGCCAATGGCGTGCCGGTACGTCTGAAGGACGTGGCCAGCGTGCGCCAGGGCTACAAGGAACGCGAAGCGATCATCCGCCTGGGCGGCAAGGAATCGGTCGAGCTGGCCATCTACAAGGAAGGCGACGCCAACACGGTTGCCACCGCCGAGGCGTTGCGCAAGCGGCTGGAGCAGATCAAGACCACCTTCCCCTCCGATGTCGAGCTGACCACCATCGAGGATCAGTCACGCTTCATCGAGCACGCCATCGCCGACGTCAAGAAGGATGCAGTGATCGGCGGCCTGCTGGCGATCCTGATCATCTTCCTGTTCCTGCGTGATGGCTGGAGCACGTTCGTGATCAGCCTGTCGCTGCCGGTCTCGATCATCGCCACCTTCTTCTTCATGGGCCAGCTCGGCCTGAGCTTGAACGTGATGTCGCTGGGCGGCCTGGCGCTGGCCACCGGCCTGGTGGTGGACGACTCGATCGTGGTGCTGGAGAGCATTGCCAAGGCCCGTGAGCGCGGGCTGGGGATCCTGCAGGCGGCCATTGCGGGAACCCGTGAGGTCAGCATGGCCGTGGTTGCCTCCACGTTGACCACCATCGCGGTGTTCCTGCCGCTGGTGTTCGTTGACGGTATCGCCGGCCAGCTGTTCCGCGACCAGGCGCTGACCGTGGCGATCGCCATTGCGATCTCGCTGCTGGTGTCGATGACGCTGATCCCGATGCTGAGCTCGCTGAAAGGACAGCCGCCGCTGGCGTTCCCCGAGGAAGCGCCGAATGCAGCGTGGCAGCCGCAGAACCGCTGGCAGAAGCCGGTCGCGCTGGGCCGTCGTGGCGTGGTCGCGACCGCGCGCTGGGGGTTCTATGCGCTGGCCTGGCTGGTGGTGCGGGTGTGGCGCGGCGTGGTGGCGGTGATCGGCCCGGTGATGCGCAAGGCCAGCGACCTGGCGATGAAGCCCTATGCCGGCGCCGAGCGCGGTTACCTGCGCCTGCTGCCGAGCGCGCTGGCGCATCCGGGCAAGGTGCTGGGCGTGGCCACCGTGATCTTCGTGGCGACCATGGCGCTGGTGCCGATGCTCGGTGCCGACCTGATTCCGCAGCTGGCGCAGGATCGCTTCGAGATGACCGTGAAGCTGCCGGCCGGCACCCCGCTGAAGCAGACCGACGCGCTGGTGCGTGAGCTGCAGCTGGCGCATGGCAAGGGCGAAGGTGTGGCCTCGCTGTACGGTGTCAGCGGCAGTGGCACCCGTCTGGATGCCAGCCCGACCGAAAGCGGCGAGAACATCGGCAAGCTGACCGTGGTGATGGAAGGTGGCGGCAACCCGCGTACCGAGGCGGCGATCACCGAGCGCCTGCGCGACACCATGACCCAGCACCCCGGTGCGCAGGTCGACTTCGCCCGGCCGGCACTGTTCAGCTTCTCCACACCGCTGGAAATCGAACTGCGCGGGCAGGACATGGCCACCCTGGAAGTGGCCGGCCAGCGCCTGGCGGCGATGCTGCGTGGCAATGCGCACTACGCCGACGTCAAGTCGACGGTGGAAGAAGGCTTCCCGGAAATCCAGATCCGTTTCGATCAGGAGCGCGCCGGTGCGTTGGGCCTGACCACGCGCCAGATCGCCGATGTGGTGGTGAAGAAGGTGCGTGGCGATGTGGCCACCCGCTACAGCTTCCGCGACCGCAAGATCGACGTGCTGGTGCGTGCGCAGGAAGGCGACCGTGCCAGCGTGGAGAGCATCCGGCGGCTGATCGTCAATCCGGGCAGCACCCGCCCGGTCACCCTGGACGCGGTGGCCGATGTGGTCGCCACCACCGGCCCGAGCGAGATCCATCGTGCCGACCAGACCCGCGTTGCGGTGGTCTCGGCCAACCTGCGCGACATCGACCTGGGCGCGGCCATGCGCGAAGTCCAGCAGATGGTGGCCGAGCAGCCACTGGGTGCGGGCGTCGGCCTGCACATCGGCGGCCAGGGTGAGGAACTGGCGCAGGCGGCCAAGTCGCTGATCTTCGCCTTCGGCCTGGCGATCTTCCTGGTCTACCTGGTGATGGCTTCGCAGTTCGAATCGCTGCTGCACCCGTTCGTGATCCTGTTCACCATCCCGCTGGCGCTGGTCGGTGCGATCCTGGCGCTGATGCTGACCGGCAAACCCATTTCGGTGGTGGTGTTCATTGGCCTGATCCTGCTGGTCGGCCTGGTCACCAAGAACGCGATCATCCTGATCGACAAGGTGAACCAGCTGCGCGAGGCCGGCGTGGCCAAGCACGAAGCACTGGTGGAAGGTGCGCGCTCGCGCTTGCGGCCGATCATCATGACCACCCTGTGCACGCTGTTCGGCTTCCTGCCGCTGGCGGTGGCGATGGGCGAGGGCGCCGAAGTGCGCGCGCCGATGGCGATCACCGTGATTGGTGGCCTGCTGGTGTCGACCCTGCTGACCCTGCTGGTGATTCCGGTGGTGTACGACCTGATGGACCGCCGCGGCGATGCCTACTACCGCGAGCGTGGCCGCAAGCACGCTGGTGAGATCGAGCCGGGTGCGGCGGGCAGTGCGGCGGGCGCGGAGGAACCGGCATGAGTGTTGCCGAGTTCTCCATCCGTCGTCCGGTGACCACCATCATGTGTTTCGTGTCACTGGTGGTGATCGGCCTGATCGCCTCGTTCCGGCTGCCGCTGGAGGCGCTGCCGGACATTTCCGCACCGTTCCTGTTCGTGCAGATTCCCTACACCGGTTCGACTCCGGAAGAAGTGGAGCGCACCATCATCCGGCCCGTCGAGGAATCGCTGGCGACGATGACCGGCATCAAGCGCATGCGCTCGTCGGCCACCTCCGAGGCGGCACTGATCTATATCGAGTTCAGCGACTGGGACCGCGATATCGCCATCGCCGCCTCCGATGCACGCGAACGCATCGACGCGATCCGCAGCGACCTGCCTGACGACCTGCAGCGCTACAACGTGTTCAAGTGGTCCAGCAGCGACCAGCCGGTGCTGAAGGTGCGCCTGGCCAGCACCACCGACCTGACCACCGCCTATGACATGCTGGACCGCGAGTTCAAGCGCCGGATCGAGCGCATTCCCGGCGTTGCACGGGTCGACATCACCGGCGCGCCGCCGAACGAGGTGGAGATCGCCATCGATCCCAACCGCCTCAACGCGCACGGGCTGAGCATCAACGAGCTCAGCGAACGCCTGCGCACGCTGAACTTCTCGATCTCGGCCGGGCAGATCGACGACAACGGCCAGCGCGTGCGCGTGCAGCCGGTGGGCGAGATCACCGACCTGCAGGAGATGCGTGACCTGGTGATCAACGCCAAGGGCCTGCGCCTGGGCGACATCGCCGACGTGCGCCTGAAGCCGGCACGCATGAACTATGGGCGCCGCCTGGACGGCAACCCGGCCGTCGGCCTGGACATCTTCAAGGAGCGCAGCGCCAACCTGGTGGATGTCTCGCGCGCGGCGCTGGCCGAAGTCGAGGCGATCCGCGCGCAGCCGTCGATGCGCGACGTGCAGATCAAGGTCATCGACAACCAGGGCAAGGCGGTGACCTCCTCGCTGCTGGAGCTGGCCGAGGCCGGCGCGGTCGGCCTGATCCTGTCGGTGACCGTGCTGTTCTTCTTCCTGCGCCACTGGCCATCGACGCTGATGGTGACCCTGGCCATTCCGATCTGCTTCACCATCACCCTGGGCTTCATGTACTTCGTCGGGGTGACGCTGAACATCCTGACCATGATGGGCCTGCTGCTGGCGGTGGGCATGCTGGTGGACAACGCCGTGGTGGTGGTGGAGAGCATCTACCAGGAACGCGAGCGCATGCCGGATCAGCCGCGCCTGGCCTCGATCATCGGCACCCGCAATGTGGCCATCGCCCTCAGTGCGGGCACCCTGTGCCACTGCATCGTGTTCGTGCCCAACCTGTTTGGCGAAACCAACAACATCAGCATCTTCATGGCGCAGATCGCCATCACCATCTCGGTCTCGCTGCTGGCGTCCTGGCTGGTGGCGGTCAGCCTGATTCCGATGCTCTCCGCACGCATGGCCACGCCCAAGCTGGTGCACTCGCAGACCGGCGTGATCGCACGGTTGCAGCGCCGCTATGCACACCTGCTGGACTGGTCGCTGCGCCATCGTGGCTGGAGTCTGCTTGGCATCGTGCTGGTGGTGCTGGTCAGCCTGGTGCCGATGAAGCTGACCAAGGTCGACATGTTTGGCGGTGAGGGCGGCAAGGACATCTTCATCGGCTACATGTGGAAGGGCGCCTACACCTACCGGCAGATGTCCGAGGAAGTGGCGCGGGTGGAGAACTGGATCGATGCCAACCGCGAGCGCCTGCACGTCAAGCAGGTGTACTCCTGGTACAGCGAGCAGGAAGGCAGCTCGACCGTGGTCACCCTGGACGAGAAGTACGCCAAGGACATCAAGGCGCTGCAGGAGGAACTGCGCAAGGGCCTGCCGAAGTCGGCGCGTACCGACTACTTCGTTGGCAACCAGGGCGGTGACGGCGGCGGTGGCGGCAACCAGGGTGTGCAGGTGCAGCTGGTCGGCGACTCCAGCAGCATGCTGCAGGAGATCGGCCAGGAGGTGGTGCCGCTGCTGGCGCAGCGCGCCGAGCTGCGCGATGTGCGCATCGACAACGGTGAAAAGGGTGGCGAGCTGAAGGTGCGCGTCGACCGCGAGCGTGCTGCGGCGTTCGGCTTCAACGCCGAACAGGTCGCCAGCTTCGTCGGCCTGGCCCTGCGCGGTGCACCGATGCGCGAGCTCCGCCGTGGTGACAACGAGGTGCCGGTGTGGGTGCGCTTCGCCGGGGCCGAGCAGAGCAGCCCGGAAGACCTGGCCGGCTTCAGCGTACGCACCGGCGATGGCCGCAGCGTGCCTCTGCTGAGCCTGGTCACGGTCGACGTCGGCTCGTCGGCCACCCAGATCGGCCGCACCAACCGCCAGACCACGCTGACCATCAAGGCCAACCTGGCCGAGAAGATCACCGCGCCGGATGGCCGCAAGGCGATCGAGGCGGTGCTCAAGCCGATGAACTTCCCGGCCGGCTATGGCTACACCTTCGACGGCGGCGATTACGGCAACGACGACGAGGCCATGCAGCAGATGGTGTTCAATCTGCTGATCGCGCTGGTGATGATCTACGTGGTGATGGCCGCGGTGTTCGAGTCGCTGCTGTTCCCGGCAGCGATCATGAGCGGCGTGCTGTTCTCGATCTTCGGCGTGTTCTGGCTGTTCTGGATCACCGGCACCTCGTTCGGGATCATGTCCTTCATCGGCATCCTGGTGCTGATGGGCGTGGTGGTGAACAACGGCATCGTGATGATCGAGCACATCAACAACCTGCGGCGCAGCGGCATGGGCCGCACCCAGGCACTGGTGGAAGGCTCACGCGAACGCCTGCGCCCGATCATGATGACCATGGGAACGGCGATCCTGGCGATGGTGCCGATCTCGCTGACCAACACGCAGATGTTCGGCGATGGCCCGGAGTACGCACCGATGGCCCGCGCCATTGCCGGTGGCCTGGCGTTCTCCACCGTGGTCAGCCTGCTGTTCCTGCCGACCATCTATGCGGTGCTGGATGACCTGCGCAATGCCGTGACGCGGCTGATCCGCCGTGCGCGCGGCCTGGAAAAGGTGGCGGCAACGGCCGCGTAGCGTCGAGCTTGCTCGACTGCCGGGGACGGCAACGTGTTGTGGTGTGGGGAGGCCGGTCGTAGTGGGGCGGCCTCCCCTTTTTCAGGCGCGCCGCAGGAACCAGGTGCGCCGTGTGTATTCATGGCCAAAATCGACCTGGCCGAAGCGGGCGATCTCGCGCTCGCCGCGCCGGTAGTAGCGCCAGGGTGCCTTGCTCTGTGCGGGCTTGGCGCCGTAGAACACGTCCATGTGCCCGACCGGCATCGATTTCGGAGTGACGTGCATGACCACACTGCGACGGGTGCCGGCAGAGGGATGCGGCGCACCGCCATGGAACAGCTGCGGGTGCCACACGATCACGTCGCCCGGCTGCACATGTACCGGCTGCGCCTGCAGCCCGGCCTCCTCGCATTGGCGGGCCACCGCATCCTGGTAAGCGGCCCAGCCTTCGCCGGACATCGGGCTGACCGGCCCGTCACCGAACACCTGCTGGCGCAGCGCCCGGACGTCGATGGCGGGCAGCAGATGGCTGCCCGGCACCACACGCAGGGGGCCGTTGCTGTCGTCCACCGCATCCAGCGCGGTCCAGACGCCCAGGTAGCGTTCGCCGGGCGATGTGCAGAACACCGGGGTGTCACGGTGCAGCGGCTGTTCCGAGCCGCGTTCGTAGTAGAGGCTGGTGTAGAGCGTGGTGGGCTCGCCGAGGAAACGGTCGCAGACATCGATGGCTGCGTTGTCGGTCAGCAGGCCGCTGATCGCATCGACCACCAGGTGCAGGTTGACCACCCGGTACAAGCGCTGGTGCGCATCGAGATTGCGGCTGACCGCCTTCGGATTGCGCTGCTTGAAGCGATCGATGCGCTGGTTGATGTCCTGCACCAGGGCCGGCGCAATGGCCTGGCGGACCACCACGAAACCGTCGCGCATCAGCGCGTCATATGCATCCATTGCTGGAATCCATCCGGGGAAGGACCGCAGTATAGCGGGGGCGCCGCCGGGCTGAGCCGGGCGGCGCCGTGGGTCGGCTGCAGCCGGCTCAGCCGGCGACCTTGCCCCACACGCGGCCGGCGGTCAGCCACAGGCCCAGCATGCTGCCCAGGTTGGTCAGCATGAAGGTCAGCACCACGCGCGTGACCCGATTGCGGTACCAGCCCTTCAGGCTCTGCGCATCGTCGCGCAGCTTGAGGAAGTCTTCGTAGGCCGGCTTGCGCAGGCGAGCCTCGACCAGCGCCGAGAACGCACCGGTGGGAATGCTCAGGCGGAACGGCTTGAACGGTGCAACCGCAATCGCGGTGAGGATGCTCAACGGATGGCTGCCGGCCAGCAGGCAACCGAGGCCGGCCAGGCCGCCGGTGTACATCGCCCAGGTCGCCAGCAGTTCGGTGCCCACGCCCAGCCCGCCGCGGTAGAAGCCGACCGCGATGCCGGTGATCACGATGGCCAGGATGCCCAGCGTGAACCAGGGGATGTTGCGCTTCTTCGGCACCGCTTCCAGCTCGGCGCGCAGCGGCGCGGGGGCGTCGGTGTCGGTTTCCAGGTAGCGCGCCAGCCCGGCCAGGTGGCCGGCGCCGACCACCGCCAGCACTTCGCGCTGGTCGGGATCATGCGCTTCGCGCAGGCGCGTGGCCATGTAGCGGTCGCGTTCGCCGATGATGGTTTCGTACAGCGCCGGGCTCTCGCTGGCGAACTCACCAAAGCTCGACTCCAGCATGTCGCCCTGCTTGAGCTTCTCGATCTCGTTCTCGCCCACTTCTTCGGACGAGAACAGGCCGGCGCCGAGCCCGGCCACCAGCTTCAGCTTGCCGAAGAAGCCCAGCCGCTGCGATGCGCGGCGGAAGGTCAGGCCCACTTCGCGGTCGATCAGGTGCACCGGCAGGTTGCGCGCGCGGGCCAGTTCCACCGCGCGCTTGAGCTCGGCACCCGGCTCGATGCCCAGCTGCTCGGCCAGGCGGCGCTGGTAGGCCGACAATGCCAGGTTGGCGGCGAACAGGGCGACGCGGCCCTTGCGGATCACCTCGACCAGATCGAGCTTGGCCAACGTATCCGGATCGCTCAGTGCCTGCAGGCGCTGCGGGTCCAGTTCCACCGCCACCGCATCGAAGCGGCCACTGTCGATGGCCTTTTCCACGGCCTCCACGCTGGCGTGTGAGACGTGGGCGGTGCCCAGCAGGGTGTAGCGCACACCGTCGCGTTCAACGACGCGCACCGGCTGCCCGGCGAACAGGTCGTCGCTGGTTTCGGTAAGGTTTTCGGTCATGGGTTCATTCATTGGAAGGTGCGGTGTCGGCGCCATCGCCGAGCGCGCGCTGCATCTGCACGGTATCCAGCCAGCGGCCATGCTTGCGGCCCAGGCCCTGGAACACGCCCACCAGGTGGAAGCCGAAGCGTTCGTGCAGCTTGATGGAGGCGGTGTTGGTGGGTTCGCCGATCACCGCCACCATCTGCCGGTAGCCGCGTGCGGTGCAGGCGTCGATCAATGCCTGCAGCAGGGCCGTACCCACGCCCTTGCCCTGGAACGTGGCATCGACATAGACCGAGTTCTCCACGGTCCACTGGTAGGCAATGCGGGTGCGGTAGGTGTTGGCGTAGGCATAGCCGGCCACCTGGCCATCGATCTCGGCGACCAGGTAGGGGAAGCCACGGTCGATGATGTCGCGCATGCGGCGCAGCATCTCGGTCGCGTCCGGGATGTCGTACTCGTAGGTGTTGACGAAGTCGGTCACTTCCACCGCGTAGATCGCGGTGATCGCGTCGATGTCGGCCGGGCCGGCATCACGGATGAGGACGGCCATGCGCGGGCTCCGGCTCAGTCGATGTAGCGCTTGAGCAGGTCGCCGTAGGCATCGATGCGGCGATCACGCAGGAACGGCCAGATCCGGCGCACATGCTCGCTGCGCTGCAGGTCGACATCGCACAGCAGCACGGTGGCATCGGTACCGGCTTCGGCCAGGAACTCGCCCTGCGGGCCGAGCACGTGGCTGTTGCCCCAGAACTGGATGCCCGACGCGCCCAGCGGCGAGGCTTCGTGGCCGACGCGGTTGCAGCTCAGCACCGGCAGGCCGTTGGCCACCGCATGGCCACGGTGGCTCAGTACCCACGCGTCGCGCTGGCGGGTCTTCTCGTCCTGCACGTCGTCCGGGTCCCAGCCGATCGCGGTCGGGTAGAGCAGCAGTTCGGCACCGGCCAGCGCCATCAGGCGCGCCGCTTCCGGATACCACTGGTCCCAGCACACCAGCACGCCCAGACGGCCCACCGAGGTATCGATCGGCGTGAAGCCGATGTCGCCCGGGGTGAAGTAGAACTTCTCGTAGAAGCCCGGGTCATCCGGGATGTGCATCTTGCGGTACTTGCCGAGCAGCGTGCCGTCCTTTTCGAACACCACGGCGGTGTTGTGGTACAGGCCGGCCGCGCGGCGTTCGAACAGCGAGCCGACCAGCACCACGCCATGCTGCTTCGCCAGTGCGCCGAGGCGCTCGGTGCTCGGGCCCGGGATCGGTTCGGCCAGGTCGAACTCATCGACCGACTCGTGCTGGCAGAAGTACGGACCGTTGTGCAGTTCCTGCAGCAGCACCAGCTTGGCACCCTGGGCAGCCGCCTCGGCCACGCGTGCTTCGATCACCGCCAGGTTGGCGGCGGCATCACCGTGGTTGCGCTCCTGGATCAGGGCGACGGTAAGGGGGCTGCGCGAGTTCATGCGGGGCGTTCCTGCGGGGGAAAACCTGCATGTTAGCGCGGATGACGGGCGCCAGCGTGTCGCGCGCTGAATGGGCCCGCTCCGTGCGCCTTGCGAACGGCCGTCGAGCAAGCTCGACGCTACCAAAGGCGCCGAAGCCGTAGAGTCGAGCTTGCTCGACTGCTCTCCGGTCAGATCGCGCGGAAAGGCAGTCGAGCATGGCTCGACTCTACAAAGCGGTGCCGGGCGGTGCCCGGCGCCAGGCCCTCAGGCCTTCAACAGCCCTGCCGGCAGCTGCATGGTGATGCAGTGCAGGCTGCCGTTCTGCCAGATCAGCGAGCGGCAGGGCACCTGCACGATCTCGCGGCCCGGGTGCGCCTGCGCCAGCACGTCGCGGGCCAGGTCATCGGCCGGGTCGCCATAGGCCGGCATCAGCACCGCACCATTGACGATCAGGTAGTTGGCGTACGACGCGGCCAGGCGGCGGCCTTCGTCGATCACCGGCTGTGCCCACGGCAGCGGGAACAGGCGGTACGGCTGGCCGTCCCGGGTGCGCAGCGCGGCCAGCTCATTGCCCATCGCCTGCAGCTCGGCATAGTGCGAGTCGCTCTCGTCGTCGCAGGCCTGGTAGACGATGCTGTCAGCCGAGGCGAAGCGGGCGAGGGTGTCGATGTGGGCGTCGGTGTCGTCGCCTTCCAGGTAGCCGTGGTCCAGCCACAGCACGCGGTCCTGCTGCAGCCAGTCGGCCAGGTCGGCGCTCAGGCTGGCGCGGTCGCGGTCCGGGTGGCGCTCGTGCAGGCACTTCCAGGTGGTCAGCAGGGTGCCTTCGCCGTCGGTCTCGATGCCGCCGCCTTCCAGCGCGAACGGGATGCTGCGCACCGGGGCGTTGTTGAACACCCCGGCCTGGTCGAGCACGCCCACCAGCTGGTCATCCAGGGTGGCGTCGAACTTGCCGCCCCAGCCGGTGAAGCGGAAATCCAGCAGCTGGAAGCTGCCATCGGCGCGGCGCAGGGTGATCGGGCCCGAATCGCGCAGCCAGGTATCGTCGTAGGCGGCCGTGGTGAAATGCACCTTGTCCATGTCGATGCG
This sequence comes from Stenotrophomonas sp. GSD10, assembly GCF_056172695.1. Classification (NCBI taxonomy): domain Bacteria; kingdom Pseudomonadati; phylum Pseudomonadota; class Gammaproteobacteria; order Lysobacterales; family Lysobacteraceae; genus Stenotrophomonas; species Stenotrophomonas sp. GSD10. Next base: position 1,481,143 of record NZ_JAOCMC010000002.1, read on the forward strand.
GTTGGAGCGCAGCCGCATTTCGGCATAGGTCTCCACATCGTCGTCGGCCACGCAGATCAGCACCGGCTGGAAGCGGGTGATGGCCGCAACCAGGGCGATGTAGGTCTCTTCCACCTGGCCCAGGCGGTCGGCCCAGTCGGTGTCGGCGGTGGGCCAGGCAATCAGGACGCCGCTCTGGGCTTCCCATTCGGCAGGAAAACGAAGGGTCTGGTTCATGGTCTCGCTACACAGGCCCGCCCACGGCGGGTAAGGGGATCAACGGATCGGCGGCTTCGGGCCGATTTCGTTCGGGTCCGCCTGGTTGGCCACCACGTCGATCACCTTCTGCTTCTCGAAGTAGACGGTGAACTGCGGGTACACCCAGCGGTTGATGGTCGGCCATTGCCGCTTCTGCCCGCCGCGCGGCTGCAGCTGTTCGCTCGGCACGCCGAACTGTGCCTGCACCTGCTGCATGCTCTGGCCGCGCACGGGCAGGGCACCGGCCGGCTTTTCGCGGGCGCGGTCGACAAGCAGGGTATCGGCCAGCGCCGGCGTGGCGGCGGCCAGGGTGGCCAGGACGGCCAATGCGGACAGGTAACGCTTCATCTCGATCTACTCCCCAGTGGTCAAGAAAGGCGATTACAGCAAAAACGGCAGGAAAAAGCCGCATAAACAAAAAACCGCCCGAAGGCGGTTTCTTGCATCGGGTCGGCCCCGCGCAGGGCCAGCCGCAGCCGGAAGGCTGTGAGGCTTAGCGCTGACGCGCCTTGAAACGCGGGTTCGACTTGCAGATGACGAAGATCTTGCCACGACGACGCACGACCTTGCAGTCACGGTGACGGGCCTTCGCCGACTTCAGGGAGGACAGGACTTTCATGGCATACCTCGGCGTAAACAGTAGTTGTTCGGGTGGAGCGTGGCCGCGATATGCGAAAGACAATCGGCAGTTGACGCTCGTTCAAGCCCGCCATTCTACCGGGCTTTTCCTCGTGGTTTCAAGTGGTTGCACAAAAGATCCCGCTGGGGGCGTCTGGCAGGGGCTAGAATGACCCCTTCACACGCTCTGGGACCCCCATGAATCCACTCGCTCCCGTCCTGACCATCGACGGCCCATCCGGGGCCGGCAAGGGTACCATCAGCCGCATCGTCGCGCGCCGGATGGGCTGGCATTACCTGGATTCGGGCGCGTTGTACCGGGCGGTGGGCGTGGCTGCCAGCTGGGCCGACATCGATACCTCCGACGCCTCGGCGCTGGTCCGCTGCACCTTCGACACCCATGTTCAGTTTGTCGAGCAGGGCGAGTCGATGCGGGTCATGGTCAACGGCACCGATGCCACCGATGAGCTGCGCCTGGAGACCACGGGCGCCCTGGCTTCGGCCATTGCCGCCATTCCGGAGGTCCGGGCCGCCCTGAAAGAGCGCCAGCGCGCATTCAGGGAGCTGCCGGGCCTGGTCGCCGACGGCCGCGACATGGGCACGGTGATCTTCCCGGACGCCCCCTACAAGGTGTTCCTGACCGCCAGTGCCGAGGAGCGCGCCGAGCGCCGGCATAAGCAGTTGAAAGACAAGGGGGTTTCTGTTAACTTTGATGACCTCCTGCGCGAGATCATGGCCCGCGACGCCCGTGATGCTCAGCGTACCGTGGCGCCCCTGAAGCCGGCAGACGATGCTGTCCTCATCGACACCACAGGCATCGGCATCGCAGATGTCGTTGCCAGAGTGATGGATCTGCTTCCGGTTCCGGCTGCCTGATCCGTTCGCGCAGGAGCACTGCCAGCAACACCGGCGGTGGTCGCGCACTGCAGTGCTGTACAAGCTCCGTCGCGCAATGATGCGTGGCGGTTTTCCTACTACACACGACCTGCGTTTCCGGGGTCGACCAACAGGCGGGCGGTCGCCATTCCCCTGAAGGGGACGCCACCGACCCATGTGTCCAACAGAGTAAATCTAATGACCGAATCATTTGCCGAACTGTTTGAAGCCAGCCAGGCCAATCTGGCCAAGCTGAAGCCGGGCGCCATCGTCAGCGGTACCGTTGTTGAAGTCCGCGGCGACGTCGTGGTGATCAACGCTGGCCTGAAGTCCGAAGGCATCGTGCCGATCGAACAGTTCCGTAACGACGCTGGCGAAATCGACGTCGCCGAAGGCGACATCGTCAAGGTCGCCCTCGACTCGATCGAGAACGGCTTCGGCGAAACCGTCCTGTCGCGCGAGAAGGCCAAGCGCGCGATGGTGTGGGACGAGCTGGAAGAAGCGTTGGAAAAGAACGAAACCATCACCGGCCGCATCAGCGGCAAGGTCAAGGGTGGTTTCACCGTGGACATCAAGGATGTCCGCGCCTTCCTGCCGGGTTCCCTGGTCGATGTGCGCCCGGTGCGCGATCCGGCCTACCTGGAAGGCAAGGAGCTGGAATTCAAGCTCATCAAGCTGGACCGCAAGCGTAACAACGTCGTGGTCTCGCGCCGCGCTGTCGTCGAAAGCGAGCACTCGGAAGAGCGCGAGCAGCTGATGGACAAGCTGCAGGAAGGCGCGATCCTGAAGGGTGTCGTCAAGAACCTGACCGACTACGGCGCGTTCGTGGACCTGGGCGGTATCGACGGCCTGCTGCACATCACCGACATGGCATGGAAGCGCGTGCGCCATCCGTCCGAAGTCGTCAACGTCGGCGACGAGCTGGACGTGCGCGTGCTGAAGTTCGACCGCGAGCGCAACCGCGTTTCGCTGGGCCTGAAGCAGCTGGGCGAAGATCCGTGGGATAACATCGCCCGTCGTTACCCGGCCAACAGCCGCGTCTTCGGCAAGGTCTCCAACGTCACCGATTACGGCGCGTTCGTTGAGATCGAGCCGGGCGTCGAAGGCCTGGTGCACGTCTCCGAGATGGATTGGACCAACAAGAACGTCAACCCGTCCAAGGTTGTGCAGGTGGGTGACGAAGTCGAAGTGATGGTGCTGGACGTCGATGAAGAGCGTCGCCGTATCTCGCTGGGCATGAAGCAGGTTGCCGCCAATCCGTGGGAAACCTTCGCTGCCACCCACAAGAAGGGTGACAAGGTGTCGGGCCAGATCAAGTCGATCACCGACTTCGGCATCTTCATCGGCCTGGACGGCGGCATCGACGGCCTGGTCCACCTGTCCGACATCAGCTGGAACACCACCGGCGAAGACGTCGTTCGCAACTTCAAGAAGGGCGACACCCTGGACGCCGTTGTCCTGGCCGTCGATCCGGAACGCGAGCGCATCTCCCTGGGCGTGAAGCAGCTGGAGCAGGATCCGTTCGGCCAGTACATGGCTGCCAATCCGAAGGGCTCCAAGGTCGAAGGCGTGGTGAAGGAAGTCGACGCCAAGGGCGCGATCATCGAGCTGGCTGACGGCATCGAAGGTTACGTCTCGGCACGCGACATCGCCAACGAGCGCGTTGACGACGCCACCCAGCACCTGAAGGTCGGCGACAAGGTCGAAGCCAAGTTCGTGGGCATGGACCGCAAGGGCCGCACCCTGCAGCTGTCGATCAAGGCCAAGGACGACGCTGAAATGCGCGAAGTGCTGGAGGAATACCAGTCCTCTTCGGCTTCCAGCGGCACCACCCAGCTGGGCGCGCTGCTGCGTGCACAGCTGAACGGCAACAAGTCCGAGTAATATCGGCCTGTAGCTGTTCGTTGTTTCCTGGACGGCCCGGGCATTGCCCGGGCCGTTTCAGGCTGAGTGACCCCTGATGTGAGCCGGCGATGACCAAATCCGAACTGATCGAAATCCTCGCGCGCCGCCAGGCGCACCTGAAGGCCGATGATGTCGATCTGGCGGTAAAGTCGTTGCTGGAAATGATGGGCGGTTCCCTGTCTGCCGGGGATCGCATCGAAATCCGTGGTTTTGGCAGCTTCTCGCTGCACTACCGGCCGCCGCGCCTGGGACGCAACCCGAAGACCGGCGAATCGGTCGCCCTGCCGGGCAAGCACGTTCCCCATTTCAAGCCGGGCAAGGAACTGCGCGAGCGGGTCAGCAGCGTGCTGCCGCTGGACGCCGATCCGGCCTGAGCCCCGTCGCGTCACCGCGTGCGAATCCAGCCGCGAGTCGGATAAGCTACGGACTCCTGCCACTGGAGCTCTCGCATGAAGGTGTTTCGTCTGCTGGTCCTGCTGGCGGTGCTGATCCTTGGATTGATCATCGGTGCGGTCAACATGACCGCGATGTCGATCAACCTGCTGTTTACCCAACTGCACACCTCGGTGGGCGTGGCCCTGATCGCCGCGCTGCTGGTCGGTGTCGTGGTCGGTGCCGGCCTGGTGCTGGTGAGCGTGGTCATTCCGCTCTACAGCCAGCTGCGCCGCGCCAACAAGTCCGCTGCCGCCTCGCCGGCACCGGTTGCCTCCCCAATCCTTTGATGGACGCTGATCGAAGATGGATTTCGTCACCGAGTGGTTCTGGTTCTTCCTGTTCGTCCCGCTGGCCGCTCTGGCCGGATGGGTGATCGGACGACGTGGCGGTCAGCGCCACGGTGACAACCAGGTCAGCCGCCTGTCCAGCACCTACTTCCGCGGCCTGAACTACCTGCTCAACGAGCAGCCGGACAAGGCCATCGAGCTGTTCCTGCATATCGCCGAGCTGGACAAGGAAACCTTCGAGACCCAGGTCGCGCTGGGCCATCTGTTCCGCCGCCGCGGCGAAGTCGATCGTGCCATCCGCCTGCACCAGGGCCTGGTCAACCGCAGCGACCTCAGCGACGCGCAGCGCGTGCAGGCCCTGCTGGCACTGGGCGAGGACTACATGAAGTCCGGTCTGCTGGATCGGGCCGAGACGGTCTTCACCGAACTGGCCCAGCTCGACCAGCGCGCACCGCAGGCGCTCAAGCATCTGATCGGTATCTACCAGGCCGAGCGTGACTGGGAAAAGGCGATCGACAACGCCACCCGTTTCGAAGACGTCACCGGCGAGCCGATGGGCAAGCTGATCGGACAGTTCGAGTGCGAGCTGGCCGAACGCTTCCGTGGCGCCGGCAAGCTGGAAGAGGCGAGGGCGGCGATCGCCCGCGCCTACCAGGCCGATGCGATGTCGGTGCGTGCCGGCATCATCGAAGGTCGCCTGGAAACCGATGCCGGTAACTCCGAAGCGGCCGTGCGCGCGTTCGAGCGTGCCGCCCGCAACGACCCCGAATACCTGCCCGAGCTGCTGCCGGCGCTGATGCAGAACTACCGCAAGGTGGGCGACCTGGCGGGCGCGCGTGCGTTCCTTTCGGAAATGACCGAGCACTACCGTGGCATCGCCCCGGTGCTGGCACTCACCCGCCTGATGGAAGAGCAGGAGGGCGTGGCGCCGGCACGGGCCTATCTCGGCCGCCAGTTGAAGGACCGACCCTCGGTGCGCGGCGAGTCGGCGCTGATCGACCTGACCCTGGCCGAAGGTGCCGATTCCACCGCCACCCTGCACGACCTCAAGCACATCACCGACCAGCTGCTGGTACGCAACCCGGCTTACCGTTGCACGCGCTGCGGCTTCGGTGCGCGCACCCATCACTGGCAGTGCCCGAGCTGCAAGGAATGGGGTACGGTCAAGCCGCTGCTGAACTACGCGGTGCTCTGATCCATGCCGTGGCTTGTGATGGCGGCGCTGCTGGCGCTTGCGCTGCTCAGCGCGGCGCTGACCTGGGCGGCGCGCGGTTACGCCCTGCGTCGGCAGTTGCTGGACCAGCCCGGAGAGCGCCGCAGCCATAGCGTTGCCACGCCCCGCGGTGGGGGCATTGCCATCGTCATCAGCCTGCTGGTGGCCGCCGGCGTGGCCATGTGGGCGTGGCCGCAGGCCATGCCCAGCCTGTTGGTGGCCAGCCTCGGGCTGGGGTTGGTGGCCGGCATCGGCTGGTGGGACGACCACAGACCGCTGCCGGCGATGCGTCGGCTGATGGTGCACTTCATCGCCGCCGCGCTGCTGGCGGGGCTGGTCAAGGTGCACGGCGGCAGCTGGCTGCTGGCGGTGCTGGTACTGCTGTTCACCGCCTCGCTGATCAACATCTGGAACTTCATGGACGGCATCAACGGTATCGCCGCCAGCCAGGCCGTGGTGGCCGCGCTGGGGCTGGCGCCGGTGCTGCCGTGGCCGTACTCGCTGGCGGCCATCGCACTGGGCCTGGCCTGCCTGGGTTTCCTGCCGTTCAATTTCCCCGGGCCCGGATCTTCATGGGCGATGTCGGTAGTGGCGCGCTCGGCTATGCGGTCGCCGTGGTGCTGGCCATCGCCAGCGTGCGTACCGACATCCACTGGATCCTGCTGCTGGTGCCCATTTCGCCGTTCCTCGTGGACGCAGGCTTCACACTGCTGGCGCGCATCATTTCCGGACAACGCTGGATGGAACCCCATACCCAGCACGTCTACCAGCGCGCGGTGCAGGCAGGAGCCAGTCACCCCCAGGTGACAGGGATGTACTTTGCTTTGGGCCTGTTCAGTATTACAGTGTTCAATGTCTGCTCGAATCTGCAGCCGAGGTGGGAGGCTGTCGTGGCGGTCGCGTGGTTCATCGCGCTGACTGTCCTTTGGCTCCTCCTGCGCAATGGAATGCGCCATCGACAAGGAACTACCTGACTTATGGCTTCACCCTGGCGGGACAGAATTCTCGGCCTGATGCCGCGTTCGGCCATCGTCTGCCACGACCTGTTCATGGTCTGGGCATGCTGGCAGTTGCTCCATGCAGGGCGCTACTCGATCCTGCCCAACGCGCCGGCGTTGCCGCTCTGGAATGTCGATACCACCCTGGTGCTGCTGCTGCAGGGCCTGGTGTTCTGGCGGGTGGGCCTGTATCGCGGGCTGTGGCGTTTCGCCAGCGTCAGCGACCTGCTCAACATCTTCAAGGCCAGCTTCATCGGCATGGTCGCCATCGTCCTGGTGCTGATGTGGAAGCGCTTCGACGGTGTGCCGATGTCGGTGCTGGTGATCTATCCCTTCGCGCTGTCGGCGCTGCTGGGCGCACCGCGCCTGTTGTACCGGGCCTGGAAGGACTACCAGGCACTGCAGTCCGATTCCAGCGCGCGCCGGGTACTGATCCTGGGCGCCGGCCAGGCGGCCGAAACCCTGGTACGCGACCTGCGCCGCTCCGGCAATTTCGAGCCGGTCGGCCTGCTCGACGACGCCCCGCACCTGCGTGGGGCCAAGCTGCAGGGCCTGCCGATCCTGGGCACGCTGGACGATGCGCCGACCGTGGTGCGCGAAACCGCGGCCAAGCTGCTGGTCATCGCCATTCCATCGCTGGATGCCGCTGGCATGCAGCGGGTGGTCGCCATCTGTGAAAGCACCGGCGTGCCGTTCCGCACCGTGCCCAAGCTCAGCGACATCCTGCAGGGCCAGTCGTTGCCGGGCCAGCTGAAGGAAGTCGCGATCGAAGACCTGCTGGGGCGCAAGCCGATCATGCCGGACTGGAACCTGATCCGGGGCTGGCTGGGCGGACGCACGGTGATGGTGACCGGCGCCGGTGGCTCGATCGGCTCCGAGCTGTGCCGGCAGTGCGCGCGACATGGTGCCGGCCGCATCATCCTGCTGGAAATCAGCGAGCTGCTGCTGTTGACCATCGAAGGCGAGCTGCGCCGCAGCTTCCCCGATGTCGAGATCGAGGCCGTACTCGGCGATTGCGGCGACCCGGCGGTGATCCGTCACGCGTTGTCACTGCATCCGGTCGATACCGCCTTCCACGCCGCCGCCTACAAGCATGTGCCGGTGCTGGAGCGGCAGCTGCGCGAAGCGGTGCGCAACAACATCCTGGCGACCGAGAACGTGGCCCGCGCGTGCCTGGAGGCACGGGTGGAGCATTTCGTGTTCATCTCCACCGACAAGGCGGTCGATCCGGTCAATGCGCTGGGTGCGAGCAAGCGCTACGCCGAGATGATCTGCCAGAGCCTGGACCAGAAGTCCACGCACACCCGTTTCGTCACGGTCCGCTTCGGCAACGTGCTGGCCTCGGCCGGCAGTGTGGTGCCGCTGTTCCGCGAACAGATCCTGCGGGGCGGTCCGATCACCGTCACCGACCCGGAAGTCAGCCGCTACTTCATGACCATCCCCGAGGCCTGCCAGCTGATCCTGCAGGCGGCCGCCTCGGCGTCGCATGGCGCCATCTATACGCTGGACATGGGCGAGCCGGTGCCGATCCGCGTGCTGGCCGAGCAGATGATCCGCCTGACCGGCAAGCAGCCGTACAAGGACATCCAGATCATCTACACCGGCCTGCGCCCCGGCGAGAAGCTGCACGAGACGCTGTTCTATTCGGACGAGGATTATCGTTCGACCGCGCATCCGAAGATTCTCGAGGCCGGCGTGCGCGCGTTCTCGCGCGACCTGGTGCTGGGCAACGTGCCGCGCCTGCGCGAGGCGATCGCCAGCTACGACACCGCCAGCATCCAGGAAATCCTGTTCACGACGATGCCGGAATTCTCGCCGATCGAACAGGACGCTTACATTTCATCCGCTAAAGTCGTGCCTTTCCCGGCACGTGAGGCCAACAGGCACCAATGAGCAAGCGAATTCGCAAGGCGGTATTTCCCGTGGCAGGGCTGGGCACGCGTTTTCTGCCCGCAACCAAGACCGTGCCGAAGGAGATGCTGCCCATCATTGATCGTCCGCTGATCCAGTACGCGGTGGACGAAGCGATTGAAGCGGGCTGCGACACGCTGGTGTTCATCACCAACCGCTACAAGCACGCGGTGGCCGACTATTTCGACAAGGCCTACGAGCTGGAGCAGAAGCTCGAGCGCGCCGGCAAGCAGGAACAGCTGGAGATGATCCGCCACGTGCTGCCCAACGGCGTGCGCGCGATCTTCGTCACCCAGGCCGAAGCCCTGGGCCTGGGCCATGCGGTGCTCTGCGCCAAGGCGGTCATCGGCGACGAGCCCTTTGCCGTGCTGCTGCCGGACGACCTGATCTGGAACCGTGGCGACGGCGCGTTGAAGCAGATGGCCGATCTCAACGAAGCCAGTGGCGCCAGCGTGATCGCGGTGGAAGACGTGCCGCATGACAAGACCGCCAGCTATGGCATCGTCGCCACCGAGGCGTTCGATGGCCGCAAGGGGCGTATCTCGCAGATCGTGGAGAAGCCCAAGCCGGAGGACGCGCCGAGCGATCTGGCCGTGGTCGGCCGCTATGTGCTGAGCCCGAAGATCTTCGAACTGCTGGAGCAGACCGGCAGCGGTGCCGGCGGCGAGATCCAGCTGACCGATGCGATCGCGCAGCTGCTGAAGACCGAAGAGGTCGACGCCTATCGCTTCGAGGGCACGCGTTTCGACTGCGGTACGCACCTGGGTCTGGTCGAGGCGACGATCCGCTTCGCGCTGGACAACCCGAAGCTGGCCGGCCCGGCGCGGGAGAAGCTGGCGGCGATGCTGGCGGAATAAGGGTTCTATCAAGCGCTCCGTGCAGCGCCTTGATTGATACGTGATGGGCGGGACGGGTGGGCCTTTGCAGGACACGCCGTAAACCCGTCCATGGGGGCTCGATGGCGCCATCCATGGCGCCAACGGTCCTGCAAAGGCCCACCCGTCCCGCCTGTCAGATTTCCCGTGGGCGCGGACGGGAAGGGCGGAATCAAGGGCAGAAGCAAAAGCAAAAAAGGCAGCCATTGGCTGCCTTTTTCGTGGATCGGGGTCAGATCCCTTTGCGCTGCAAAGGGCTCTGCCCCCGGCCTTTGACCCTGCCTTTGCTCATCCCTCCGCCGCGCGGAATGTTGGGTGGCGCGGGTGGGTGAGGCTGACTGGGACCGTTGGCGCCATGGATGGCGCCATCGAGCCCCAGGGACGGGTTCACGGCGTGTCCCGGGCAGCCTCACCCACCCGGGCCCCACAGCCAACCAACAATCAGTCGGCAACGCCTTGAACCTTACAGCGCCTCGAAAATACCCGCCGCGCCCATGCCGGTGCCGATGCACATGGTCACCATGCCGTACTTCTGCTGGCGACGACGCAGGCCGTGCAGCAGGGTGGCAGTACGGATCGCGCCGGTCGCACCCAGCGGGTGGCCCAGGGCGATCGCGCCGCCCAGCGGGTTGACCTTGCTCGGGTCCAGGCCGCAATCGCGGATCACCGCCAGCGACTGCGCGGCGAACGCTTCATTGAGCTCGATCCAGTCCAGCTGGTCCTGGGTCAGGCCGGCCTGCTTCAGCGCCTTCGGAATCGCGGCGATCGGGCCGATGCCCATCACTTCCGGACGCACGCCGGCCACCGAGAAGCTGACGAAACGGGCCAGCGGGGTCAGGCCGTAGTCCTTGATCGCCTGCTCCGAGGCCAGCAGCACCGCACCGGCACCATCGCTCATCTGCGAGGAGTTGCCGGCGGTGACGGTGCCGCCGAACTGGCCGTTGCGGAACACCGGACGCAGCTTGGCCAGGCCTTCAGCGGATGAATCCGGGCGCGGGCCTTCATCGGTATCGGCAATCTTGTTGCGGGTGATGATGCGCTGGCCATCGGCCAGGTCCGGCAGGTGCGAGACGATCTCGTACGGGCTGATCTCATCCTTGAACTCGCCGTTCTGGATCGCGGCCATGGCCTTCTGATGCGAGGCGAGGGCGAAGGCGTCCTGGTCTTCGCGCGAGACCTTCCACTCTTCGGCCACCTTCTCGGCGGTGATGCCCATGCCGTAGGCGATGGCAACGTGGTCGTTGTCGAACACGCTCGGCGCCATCGCGATCTTGTTGCCCATCATCGGCACCATCGACATCGACTCGGTGCCGCCGGCCAGCATCAGGTCGGCGTTGCCCAGGCGGATCGCGTCGGCGGCCTGCGCCACGGCCTGCAGGCCGGAGGAGCAGAAGCGGTTCACGGTCTGCGCGGCGATGGTGTTGGGCAGGCCAGCCAGCAGCACGCCGATGCGCGCCACGTTCATGCCCTGCTCGGCTTCCGGCATGGCGCAGCCGATGATCGCGTCATCGATGCGGTTGACGTCCACCCCGGCGCCTGTGCGACGACGCTGCGCAGCACGTGCGCGAGCATGTCGTCGGGGCGGGTGTTGCGGAACATGCCCTTGGGCGCCTTGCCCACCGGGGTGCGGGTGGCGGCGACGATGTAGGCGTCCTGGATTTGCTTGGTCATTGCGGTGATCTCATGAATGGGTTTTGCCGGTGTGCCCACCAAGGTGGGCACCTACCAGAGGCGGAGGCGTGCCGACCAACGGTCGGCACCCACCAAAAGCAGGGGGCGATCAGTTACGCAGCGGCTTGCCGGTCTTCAGCATGTGCGCGATGCGGGCCTGGGTCTTTTCCTGCTGGGCCAGTTCAACGAAATGCTTGCGCTCCAGGGTCAGCAGCCACTCTTCGTCGACCAGGGTGCCGCGATCGACCTTGCCGCCGCACAGCACGGTGGCGATGCGCTCGGCGATCTCGTAGTCGTACGGGCTGATGAAACGGCCTTCCAGCATGTTGACCAGCATCATCTTGAAGGTGGCGATACCCACGTCACCGGCCACCTGGATGCGGCGTGCCGGCAGCGGCGGGCGGTAACCGGCTTCGGCCAGCGCGCGGGCTTCGGCCTTGGCGATGTACAGCGCCTCGTAGCTGTTGAACACCACCTTGTCGGTGCTGCGCAGCAGGCCCAGTTCCTGGGCGTTGACCGCCGAGTTGGACACCTTGGCCATCGCCACGGTCTCGAAGGTCTTCTTCAGTTCGGCGAACACGTCACCGCCCGGGCCGGCGGCCTGCGAGGCGCGCACGGCCAGTTCCTTCAGGCCACCACCGGCCGGCAGCAGGCCCACGCCGGCCTCGACCAGGCCGATGTAGCTTTCCAGGAAGGCCACGGTCTTGGCGCTGTGCATCTGGAACTCGCAGCCGCCACCCAGGGCCAGGCCACGCACGGCGGCCACCACCGGTACCAGCGAGTACTTGATGCGCTGGCTGGTGCGCTGGAAGTTGGCCACCATTTCTTCGAACTGGTCGACCTTGCCGGCCTGCAGCAGGCCCAGCGCGCCGGCCAGGTCGGCACCGGCGGAGAAGGGTTCCTTCTGCTGCCAGATCACCAGACCCTGGAAGTCCTTCTCGGCGCGGCTGACGCACTCCTGCAGGCCATCCAGCACCTGGTCGGACACGGTGTTCATCTTGGTCTTGAAGCTGACCACGGCGATGCCATCGCCGTCATGCCACATGCGCAGGCCGTCGTTCTCGAACACGGTCTCGCCCGGCGCGAACTTTTCGCCCAGCAGCGGATCCGGGAAGCGCTGGCGCTGGTACACCGGCAGCGACGAGCGCGGCAGCTTGGCGTTGCGCGACGGGCTGTAGCTGCCTTCGGCGGCATGCACGCCGTCGCGGCCATCGAACACCCAGTCCGGCAGCGGGGCGTTGCTCATGCTCTTGCCGGCCACGATGTCATCGGCAATCCACTGCGCCACCTGCTTCCAGCCGGCAGCCTGCCAGGTTTCGAACGGGCCCAGCGACCAGCCGTAGCCCCAGCGGATGGCGAGGTCGACGTCGCGTGCGGTCTCGGCGATGTCGGCCAGGTGGTAGGCGCTGTAGTGGAACAGGTCGCGGAAGGTCGCCCACAGGAACTGCGCCTGCGGGTGCTGGCTCTCGCGCAGCTTGGCAAACTTCTCGGCCGGGTTCTTGATCTTCAGGATCTCGACCACTTCCGGTGCGGCGGTGCGGTCGGCCGGACGGTAGTCCTGCTTCTCCAGGTCCAGCACCACGATGTCCTTGCCGACCTTGCGGAAGATACCGGCACCGGTCTTCTGGCCCAGCGCGCCCTTGGAAATCAGCGCGTCCAGCCACTTCGGCGACTTGAAGAACTCATGCCACGGGTCGTTCGGCAGGGTGTCGCCCATGGTCTTGATGACGTGGGCCATGGTGTCCAGGCCGACCACGTCGGAGGTGCGGTAGGTGGCCGACTTCGGGCGGCCCACCAGCGGGCCGGTCAGGCCGTCCACTTCATCGAAGCCCAGGCCGAACTGCTGGGTGTGGTGGATGGTGGACAGGATCGAGAACACGCCGATGCGGTTGCCGATGAAGTTCGGGGTGTCCTTGGCGTACACCACACCCTTGCCCAGGGTGGTGACCAGGAACGCTTCCAGGCCTTCCAGCACCGCCTTGTCGGTGGTGGTGGCCGGAATCAGCTCAGCCAGGTGCATGTAGCGCGGCGGGTTGAAGAAGTGCACGCCGCAGAAGCGGTGGCGCAGCTGCTCGGGCAGCACGTCGGCCAGCTTGTTGATGCCCAGGCCCGAGGTGTTGGAGGCCAGCACCGCGTGGTCAGCCACGAACGGGGCGATCTTCTTGTACAGGTCCTGCTTCCAGTCCATGCGCTCGGCGATGGCCTCGATGATCAGGTCGCAGTCCTTCAGCTGTTCCAGGCTGGTTTCGTAATTGCCGGGGGTGATGGCTTCGGCCAGCGACTTGCTGGCCAGCGGCGCCGGGCTCAGCTTGCCCAGGTTGGCGATCGCCTTCAGCACGATGCCATCGGCCGGACCTTCCTTGGCGGGGAGGTCGAACAGTACGGTGTCGACGCCAGCGTTGGTGAGGTGGGCGGCGATCTGGGCACCCATGACGCCGGCACCCAGCACGGCGGCGCGGCGGACTAGCAGGGAATTGGACATGGTGTAGGGCCTTTGTTGGTCAGCAGTTACGGGGTGGGTCGCACCCGATGGAATCAAGGGGAAGCGGGCAGGGCGCTGGCGCGTGCGGCGGCGCGGAACCCGGCTTCGGCGAAATGGATCAGTTCGTGGGCGGCATGGGCACGATGCGCCGCTTCGGTGACACCGGCGGGACGCTTGATCAGCCCGAAGTCGGCCATCGCATAGGTCAGCGAGCCGGCCAGGAAGTCCAGGCGCCAGTACAGCTCTTCCTTGCTCAGGTCGGGAATGCACTCGCCGATGGCCTTGCCGAACGCACGCAGCACATGGCCGTAGTGGTCGGACAGGAACTTGCGCAGGTTGTCGTTCTTCTCGGCGTAGGCGCGGGCGATCACGCGCACGAAGGCGCCGCCGTTCTGGCGGTCCTGGGCCAGCGCCAGCGCCGGTTCGACGAAGGCGGCCAGTACCGGGCGCAGCTGGCCGGGGTGTTCGGCACGGGCGCGCTCGAGCTGTGACAGGCGGGCGCCGGTCATCTCGTCCATGCGACGGCGGAACACCTCGTTGACCAGGTTTTCCTTCGAGCCGAAGTGGTAGTTGACCGCCGCGATGTTGACGTCGGCCTGGCTGGTGACCTGGCGCAGCGAGGTGCCGGCGAAGCCGTGCTGGGCGAACAGCTCCTCGGCGGCACCGAGGATCCGGTCCTTGGTCGAGAAGTGGGCGGGCTTGGCCATCGGTGGGCGGACCTTAATCAAACGATTGTTTGATACTAGAACCAGACGGTAGCGTATGGCATTTTGCAGTGCAGCAAAACTGCCCGGGGCGGTCAGAATCCGCTCAGGTGGGTGAATGGGGGCCTGAACCTGTAGAGCCGAGCCCACGCTCGGCTGCCTTTCTGGCCAAAAGCAGCCGAGCATGGGCTGGGCTCTACAGGGGGCGCTGGCCGCCCTCTACCACGGCAGCGCTTTATCTTTTACAATTCGCCTACGTTTATCAGGCTAAGCCCGCGTCCCGACGCGGGTTTTTTCATGTTACCCTTCGGGCCATCAGCGGCCCGATTCCATTGGAGACATCCCATGGCGCTGGAGCGCACCCTTTCGATCATCAAGCCGGACGCCGTTGCCAAGAACGTCATCGGCGAAATCTACGCCCGCTTCGAGAAGGCCGGCCTGAAGGTCGTGGCCGCCAAGTACAAGCAGCTGTCGCGCCGTGAAGCCGAAGGCTTCTACGCTGTGCACCGCGAGCGTCCGTTCTTCAACGCGCTGGTCGAGTTCATGATCTCCGGCCCGGTGATGATCCAGGCCCTGGAAGGCGAGAACGCCGTCCTGGCCCACCGCGACCTGCTGGGCGCCACCAACCCGAAGGAAGCCGCTGCGGGCACCATCCGCGCCGACTTCGCCGAATCCATCGATGCCAACGCCGCCCACGGCTCGGACTCGGTCGAGAATGCCGCGATTGAAATCGCCTACTTCTTCGCCGCCACCGAAGTCGTCTCGCGCTGAGAGTAATGCCGTGAACGAGGTCGTACAGTCCCCCGCCATCCAGCCGCTGCCGAAGTCGGCACCCACGGCTGGCAAGCAGAACCTGCTCGACCTCGATCGCGCGGGCCTGGAACAGTTTTTCGTCGAAAAACTCGGCGAAAAGAAGTTCCGTGCCCATCAGGTGATGAAGTGGATCCACCATCGCTACGTCACCGACTTCGATGAAATGACCGATCTCGGCAAGGTCCTGCGCGCCAAGCTGCAGGCCCATGCCGAGGTCGTTGTCCCCAACATCGTGTTCGACAAGCCCTCCGCCGACGGCACCCACAAGTGGCTGCTGGCGATGGGCGTGGATGGCAAGAACGCCATCGAGACCGTGTACATCCCGGACAAGACCCGCGGCACGCTGTGCGTGTCCTCGCAGGTCGGCTGCGGCCTGAACTGCACGTTCTGCTCCACCGCCACCCAGGGCTTCAACCGCAACCTGACCACTGCCGAGATCATCGGCCAGGTGTGGGTCGCGGCGCGCCACCTGGGCAACGTGCCGCACCAGATGCGCCGCCTCACCAACGTGGTGATGATGGGCATGGGCGAGCCGCTGATGAATTTCGACAACGTTGTGCGCGCCATGAGCGTGATGCGCGACGATCTGGGCTACGGCCTGGCCAACAAGCGCGTGACCCTGTCGACCTCTGGCCTGGTGCCGCAGATCGATCGCCTGTCCGCCGAAAGCGACGTGTCGCTGGCCGTTTCCTGCATGCGCCGAATGACGCGCTGCGCGAAACGCTGGTGCCGTTGAACAAGAAGTACCCGATCGCCGAGCTGATGGCTTCGTGTGCCCGCTACTTGCGCGCCAACAAGCGCCGCGAATCGGTCACCTTCGAGTACACCCTGATGAAGGGCATCAATGACAAGCCCGAGCATGCCCGCGAGCTGGCCCGGCTGATGCACCAGTTCGACAACGCGGTGCAGGCCAGGGACTCTGGCAAGGTCAATCTGATCCCGTTCAACCCGTTCCCGGGCACCCGCTACGAGCGCTCCGAAGAGGCGCATATCCGTGCCTTCCAGAAGATCCTGCTGGACAGCAACGTGCTGACCATGGTCCGCCGCACCCGTGGCGACGACATCGACGCGGCCTGTGGCCAGCTCAAGGGCCAGGTGATGGACCGCACCCGCCGCCAGGCCGAGTTCAACAAGACGCTGCAGGCGGGGAAGGGGAGCGATGCCGCGGCCTGACCGCCTCTGGCTGGTCCTGTTCGCAGGCACGCTGGCCCTCGCGGTCGGCGGCTGCAAATCCCATCCCAAGGCCAGGCTCGGACCGAGCGAGGCGCCGGTGTATTCGGTGCGCGACCCGGATGGGGTGCGCCGCCAGGTGCGCCTGAACGACCTGCTCACGCTGGCGGCCCGCGACATGCAGGTCGGCAATCTCGACGGTGCCGAGCGCAAGGCACGCGAAGCCATGAAACTGGCTCCGGGTGAACCGGACGCGCTGGTGCTGCTGGCCGGCATCGACGAGCGCCGTGGCCGCACCGTGCAGGCCGGCGAGGGCTTCCGGCGGGCTGCCGAGCTGGCCCCGACCCGCGGTGACGTGCTCAACAACTATGGCGCCTGGCTTTGCCAGCAGGGGCGCCCGGCCGAATCGCTGGCGTGGTTCGACCGTGCGCTGCAGGCACCGGGCTATCCCACGCCGGCCGAAGCCCAGGCCAACGCCGGGGGCTGCGCGCTGGACGCTGGCCAGTTCGAGCGTGCCGAACGCGACCTGCGTGCCGCGCTGGCGACGGTGCCCGGCAACCCGGTTGCACTGGAAGCGATGGCACAACTGAGCTTCCGCCAGGGCCGCTACATGGAGGCTCGCGCCTTCGCCGAGCGCCGTATGGCGGCTGCACCGGCAACACGTTCCGTGTTACAACTTGCCTCTCAAATCGAAGCGCGGCTGGGCGATCGGGCGGCATCTGATCGCTATCTGCAGCGGATTCGACAGGAATTTCCGCAGGATGCGGGCTCCTAACTCCAGGGTTGATGCATTGTGATTGATGACCAGACTGTGAGCGCTCTCGAGACTGCGGCCGGCTGTGGCACCCGCCTTCGCCAGGCCCGTGAGGCGGCCGGACTGACCCTTGAAGACGTTGGCTCGCGCCTGCGCATGCCCGTCCAGGTGGTGAAGTCCCTGGAGGAAGAACAATGGCAGAAGCTGGGGGCGCCGGTGTTCGTGCGCGGCCAGCTGCGCAGCTATGCGCGCCTGCTGAACGTGGATATCAGCCAGCTGCTCGAGCAGGCCCAGGTCGGGCCGGTGGTGCCGCCGACGCTGGTCAGCCATACCCATACCCCGCGCGCGCGCCGCATTGCCGAAAACCTTGGCCGGCGCATGCTGTATGTCGGCATCACCGCGGTGCTGGCGGTGCCGGTGTGGTTCGCCACCCGCGGCCATTTCGATGGCAGTGCCAGCTCCTCGCCGAGCACCGCGTCGCTGGATGCGATTCCGGCGGCGGTGCCAGTGGCCCCGTCTGCGGCCGGTGTCGAGCCTGCCGCGCCGTCCGATGCCGGCAGCGCGCCGGCCAGCAAGCCGGCAGCCACCCCGTACGTGGCCTCGCTGGCCCCGGTGCCGCGTCCTGCGCCGGCCCCGGCGGCGGCCGGTAACACGCTGGAGATGCAGTTCAGCGGCGACAGCTGGGTCGATATCGGTGGCCCGGACGGCGCCACCGTCGAGAAGGCTCTGATCAAATCCGGCGAGAGCCGCAGCTTCACCCCCGGCCAGGTGGCCCGGGTGACCCTGGGCAACGCCTCGGCGGTCCAGGTTCAGCAGAATGGCGCTATCGTCGATCTGACCCCCTACCAGCGAGCCAACGTGGCACGCTTTCAGGTATCCTCTGAAGGCTCCGTAGTCCCGGTTTCGCACTGAGGCGCGGTTTCACCACCTTCGATTAAACCCAATGGTCCCTCCCGATGGGCGGGGCGAGAGTACGCATGGCGATCGACGATCTGCTCGACGAGCACGAACAAAGTGAACGCGTCCGCAGCTGGCTGCGGAAGAATGGCGCCAGCATCCTCGGTGGCGTGGTCATCGCCATCGGTGCCATTGCCGGCTGGCAGTGGTACCAGAAGGATCAGGGCGGCAAGCTGGCCTCGGCCAACGTCGAGTACCAGAAGGCGCTCGAAGGCCTGCAGCAGAACAAGCTTGACGATGCCGCCAAGGCGGTCAAGGCGCTTGAGGCCGGCCCGTCCAGCATCTACGGCGACCTCGCGGCGCTGCAGCTGGCCAAGGCCCAGGTCGATGCCGGCAAGAACGAAGAAGCCCTGGCGACCCTGCGCGCGGTGAAGGTTGAAGGCGACCTGCAGCGCGTGGTCGACCAGCGCGTGGCGCGCCTGCTGGTGGCCACCGGCAAGAGCGATGAGGCGATCAAGCTGCTGGGCAGCGCCACCGACAGCAGCAGCCTGGAAATCCATGGCGATGCGCTGCTGGCGCAGGGCAAGCGCGATGACGCCCGTGCACAGTACGAAAAGGCGCTGAAGTCGCTGGACGTGGCAGCGCCGCAGCGGCGCCTGCTGGAAACCAAGGTTATGGACGCCGGCGGCACCGTCGCCGCCCCTGCGGAGTCGGTTTGATGAGTCAGAAGGTCATGATCACCCGCGTCGCCACCGTGCTCCTGATGGGCATGGCCCTGACCGGCTGCAGCACCATGAAGGGCTGGTTCGCCGGCAAGGACGCGGCAGCGAAGAAGGCGCAGGAGCCGGCTGAACTGGTCAAGTTCGAGCCGACCGTGAAGGTCAACAAGATCTGGTCGGTCAACCTGGGCAAGGGCGAGCGCCGTATCGGCGTGCGCCAGGGCCCGGCGGTGGCCAACGGCCACGTGTTCGCTGCGGCGATCACCGGTGGCGTGCATGCCATCGACCTGGAGACCGGCAAGAAGGCCTGGACCTGGGAGCCGAAGAAGGAAAAGAAGAAGGCCAAGCTGCGCCTGTCCGGCGGCCCGGGTGTCGGTGAGAACCTGGTCGTGGTCGGCACCCTGGACGGCCAGGTCATCGCCCTGGACATCAACGACGGCAGCGAGAAGTGGCGCGCCCGTGTTCCGGGTGAAGTCATTGCCGCACCGGCCGTGGCCCAGGGCCTGGTCTACGTGCGCAGCAACGATGGCCGCGTGACCGCCTTCGATGCCGGCAACGGCACCCAGAAGTGGTTCAACCCGAGCGAGCTGCCGGCGCTGACCGTGCGTGGCAACGCGCCGGTGGTGACCGGCCCGGGCGTGCTGTTCATCGGCAAGGACGAGGGCTCGGTTGCAGCCCTGGCCCAACAGGATGGGCGTACCCTGTGGGAGCAGAACCTCGGCAACGGCGAAGGCCGTACCGAGCTGGAGCGCATGGCCGACGTCGACGGCGCGCCGGTGCTCGAGGGCAACACCCTGTATGTGAGCAGCTTCAAGAACCAGACCATGGCCATCGAAGGCCCGACCGGTCGCCCGCTGTGGGCGCGCGACCATGGCGGTGCCGGTGGCGTGGCGGTGTCGTCGGGCAATGTGTTCGTCACCGACAACAAGGGCGGCGTGTTCGGCCTGGACAAGGCCAGCGGCGCGGCCATGTGGTCGCAGACCGAGCTGGCGCGTCGTTCGCTGACCGGTCCGGCGTTGCACGGTGACTACGTGGTGGTCGGCGACTACAAGGGATACGTGCACTGGCTGCGCACCTCCGATGGTGCCATGGCGGCACGGGCCAAGAGCGGTGGCGACGCCCTGCTGGCCCAGCCGGTCGTGGTGGACGGGGTGCTGCTGGTGCAGAACGTGGATGGCAAGCTGACCGCCTTCCGGTTGGCAAATTAAAAATTGGAGTAATCGCGATGCTGCCTTTGGTCGCCCTGGTTGGACGGCCGAATGTCGGCAAGTCGACTATTTTCAATGCGCTTACGCGCACCCGTGACGCGCTGGTCCATGACCAGCCCGGTGTCACCCGTGACCGCAACTACGGCGTCTGCCGCCTCGACGAGGACAACCATTTCCTCGTCGTGGATACCGGCGGTATTGCCGGTGAGGACGAAGGCCTGGCCGGCGCCACCACGCGCCAGGCGCGGGCGGCTGCCGCCGAAGCCGACCTGATCCTGTTCGTCGTCGATGCCCGCGAGGGCACCTCGGCGCTGGACGACGAGATCCTGGCCTGGCTGCGCAAGCTGTCGCGCCCGACGCTGCTGCTGATCAACAAGATCGACGGCACCGACGAGGACAGCGTGCGTTCGGAGTTTGCCCGCTACGGCTTCGGCGAGATGCTGACCGTCTCGGCCGCCCATCGCCAGGGTCTGGACGACCTGCTGGATGAAGTGATCCAGCGCCTGCCCGAAGAAGGCAGCGGCGAGGAGCTGGACAACGATCCGAACCGCATCCGCATCGCCTTTGTCGGCCGCCCGAACGTGGGCAAGTCGACCCTGGTCAACCGCATCCTCGGCGAGGAGCGCATGATCGCCTCCGACGTGCCGGGCACCACCCGCGACTCGATCGCGGTGGACCTGGAGCGCGATGGCCGCGAATATCGCCTGATCGATACCGCCGGCCTGCGCCGTCG
Source organism: Stenotrophomonas sp. GSD10 (assembly GCF_056172695.1). Lineage (NCBI taxonomy): Bacteria > Pseudomonadati > Pseudomonadota > Gammaproteobacteria > Lysobacterales > Lysobacteraceae > Stenotrophomonas > Stenotrophomonas sp. GSD10. The sequence goes on from NZ_JAOCMC010000002.1 coordinate 1,501,649, forward strand.
TTCGCGCGTGGACGAGGTCGTCGAGAAGTTCTCGGTGGTCAAGACCATGCAGTCGATCGAGCAGTGCCAGGTGGCCGTGCTGATGCTGGATGCCACCGAAGGCGTGACCGACCAGGACGCCACCGTGCTCGGTGCCGTGCTCGACGCCGGCCGCGCGCTGGTGATCGCCATCAACAAGTGGGATGGCCTGACCGAGTACCAGCGCGAGCAGGCTGAAACCATGCTGTCGCTGAAGCTCGGCTTCGTGCCGTGGGCTGAATCGGTGCGCATCTCGGCCAAGCATGGCTCGGGCCTGCGCGAGCTGTTCCGTGCGGTGCACCGCGCGCACGAATCGGCGAACAAGACCTTCACCACCAGTGAAGTGAACAAGGCGCTGGAAGTGGCGTACGAGACCAACCCGCCGCCGACCATCCGCGGCCATGTCTCCAAGCTGCGTTACGTGCACCCGGCCGGCGCCAACCCGCCCACCTTCATCGTGCACGGCACGCGCCTGAAGGAGCTGCAGGAGTCGTACAAGCGCTACCTGGAGAACTTCTTCCGCAAGCGCTTCAAGCTGATCGGCACGCCGGTGAGCTTCATCTTCCGCGAGGGTGCCAACCCGTACGAGGGCAAGAAGAACGTCCTCACCGAGCGGCAGGTCAAGGCCAAGCGGCGCTTGATGAAGCACGTCAAGGGCAAGTGATGGGAAAAAGGCGGCCAGAGGGCCGCCTTTTTCGTTCGCGCTTTGTGGTCGCCTTCCTCAGGCGTGGCCCCACGGCAACAGCACGCCACGGAACCTCATCTTTCCTGACGACAGGCGGTCATACGCCTCGCTTGCCTGGTCAAGATCAAAGGTCTCGACCATCGGCTTCACCTTGCCGGCGGCGGCGAGCTGCAGCACTTCGCTGAGGTAGTGCTGGCCACCATGGGTGGCGCCGATCACCCGCTGACGCATCATGTGGAATGGCACGCCTTCGGACGAGATCGAGAAAGGCTGGCTGAAGTCCAGGCCGCACAGCACAACGCGCCCGTCGACACGCAGGCCGGTCATCGCTTCTTCGGCCGAGCTGAATTCATTGGTGGTCACCAGCAGCACGTCGGCGCCGCCGATGTCCTTCAACTCCTTGCCATTGGCCACGACCTTGTCGGCGCCCAGCTGCTGGGCGAGCGCATGCTTGTCTGCGGAATGGGTGATGGCGATGGTCTCGAAGCCACAGGCCTTGGACAGCTGCAGGGCGACATGGCCCAGTCCACCAATACCCAATACCGCGATCTTCTCCCGTGGCTGGGGCGCCGCATCGCGCAACCCACTCCAGGTGGTGTATCCGGCACACATCATCGGCGCCGCGTCCACGTAGGAGAGGCCGTCAGGCAGCAGTACCGTGCCTTCGGCGGAGATGGCGATGTACTGTGCGTGTCCACCCTGCGCGGCGAAGCCCGTGGTGCGGGGTGCATCGCAGTTCATCGCAGTCTGCCCGGACAGGGGGCGGCTCTCGCGGCAGTAGGGGCAGCGTCCGCACGCGGACTGGACCCATGAGGTGCCCACGCGATCACCCACCCGGCGCGTGTGCACGCCCGCGCCCACTTCCACGACCTCGCCGACCACTTCATGCCCCGGTGTCTGCGGGTAGATGTCGCCGCCATAGCCCTGGGTTGCCCATACGTCCGTGTAGCACATGCCCGATGCGTGGACCTTGACCAGTACCTGGCCCGGTTCGATCACGGGCATCGGCACGTCCTGGACCTGCCACGGTGCATTCGGCCCGGTCATCACAACCGCTTTCATCGTCTTCATCGTCTTGATCCTGTCCCGGTGGGTGAGCGCCGAGGGCGTGTGCCCGCCGACACCCGGAGCGTAGAATCGGTTGACTATCAAGACAATCGCTTCAATATTTCACGATATGGTGAGTCGAATTCAGCAATCGAGCGGAGGGGATCTGGCCGCCTTCACCGCGTTCCTGGCGGTGGCGGCGCATCGGAGCTTCCGCAGCGCGGCGGCAGAGCTGAACATCACGCCGTCGGCGATCAGTCATGCGATCAAGGCGCTCGAGCAGCGGCTGGGTGCGCGCCTATTCAATCGCACCACGCGCAGCGTGTCGCTGACCGACGCCGGGGAGCGCCTGGCGGAAAAACTGCGACCGGCCATGGCCTCGATCGAGGAGGCCCTGCAGTCCGTGGACACTGAGGCGGGCACGCCGCGTGGCACGGTCCGCATCAACGCCAGTGAGGGTGCCATACGGCTCGTGCTGAAGCCGGTGCTTGCGCGGTTCCTGCGCCAGTACCCGCAGGTCCACCTGGACATCGTCAGCGACGGTAGGTTGGGCGATATCGTTTCGGAGGGTTTCGATGCGGGTATACGCCTGACCGAAGCCGTGCCCCAGGACATGGTCGCGATTGCCGTGACCGCCCCCATGCGCTTCGCGGCGGTTGCCTCACCGGCGTACCTGCGGGCGCGTGGCCGACCACTGCGGCCGCTGGATCTGCATCAGCACGACTGCATTCGTTTCCGCTTCGAAAGCGGGGCGATCTACCGGTGGGAGTTCGAGCATCAGGGCACCACCGAACGGGTGAACGTCTCTGGGCCGATCACGCTGACAGACCAGCCGTTGATGGTCGACGCGGCCATTGAAGGTATCGGCATTGCCTTCGTTCCCGAGCATCTGGCGCTGGAACCATTGGCCGATGGCCGCCTGCTGCGGCTGCTCGAGGACTGGTGTCCTGAGTTTCCCGGGCTTTCGCTGTACTACCCGGGCCATCGGCATGTGCCGCCCGGGCTGAAAGCGCTGATCGGTCTTCTTCAGGAGCAGCACGGCGGGCGCGGGCAGACCGGGTAGCGCCGGGCTACGCTTGTGGTGGACCTGTAGAGCCGAGCCTATGCTCGGCTGCTTTTCGCGCATTGTCGCGCGCCAGCCGAGCATGGGCTCGGCTCTACAGATCCTGGTCAAGGCGAGCCGGCGCAACGTGCGTGATAATGCGGGCATGAGCATCCAAGAGCTTTCCCCGCGCAGGCACGCGAGCGCCTGGCCCACGGCGCCGTGCTGATCGATGTGCGCGAGGCGCACGAGCGGGCTGGAGGCATGGCCGAGGGCGCGCGTGGCGTGGCCAAGGGCGAGTTGCTGGCTGACGCGGCCGCGCATCTGCCGCGGCCGGACCAGGAGATCCTGTTGATCTGCCAGAGCGGCAAGCGCTCGGCCGATGCGGCGCAGGCGCTGCTGGATGCGGGCTACACGAACGTGAGCTCCGTTGCTGGCGGCACCGTCGCTTGGCGCGAGTTATCGCTGCCGTTGGTGCAGCCGCTGACCAGCGCCGAAGACCGCGATTTCTTTGATCGCTATTCGCGCCACCTGCTGCTGCCTCAGGTCGGGGAGGCCGGGCAGCGCCGGCTGCAGCAATCGCGCGTGCTGGTGCTGGGCGCGGGCGGGCTGGGTGCGCCGGCTGGCTTCTATCTGGCCGCGGCCGGGGTGGGGCACCTGCGCTTCGCCGACCATGACCGGGTGGAGCGCAGCAACCTGCATCGGCAGATCGTGCACACCGAGGCCAGCGTCGGCCAGCTCAAGGTTGATTCCGCGCGCGAACGGTTGCTGGCGCTGAACCCTCCATCGAGGTCGAGGCGGTGCCGGAGCGGGTGACGTCGGAAAATGTGGATGCGCTGCTGGCGGGCGTGGACGTGGTGCTGGACGGCTCGGACAACTTCCCGCTGCGCTATCTGCTCAACGACGCCTGCATCAAGCACGCAAAGCCATTGGTGTATGCCGCCATCGAGCGCTTTGATGGCCAGGTAAGTGTGTTTGACGCTGGTCGCCAGCGCGGCGTGGCGCCGTGCTACCGCTGCCTGTTCCCGGAGCCGCCGCCGCCGGAGTTCGCGCCGAACTGTTCCGAAGCGGGGGTGCTGGGGGTGCTGCCCGGGTTGGCCGGCGTGCTGCAGGCCACCGAGGTGCTGAAGCTGCTGCTGGGCATCGGCGAGCCGCTGGTCGGGCGCCTGCTGCGTTTTGATGCGCTGGGCATGCGCTTCCGCGAGACGGGCATCCGGCCGGACCCGCAGTGCCCGGTGTGCGCGCCTAGCGTGCCGTTCCCGGGGTATATCGATTACGCCGCGTTCTGCCGGGGCGGGTGAACCGCATCTGGGATTCATCCACGCATGGCGTGGATCTACTGTAGAGCCGAGCCCATGCTCGGCTGCTTCTGCTCTCGGTACGAAGAGCAGCCGAGCATGGGCTCGGCTCTACAGGTCATGGGCCCAGCGAAGCATGTGCCTGATTTCGGGATGATGTTGGGGGTCGATCCCTGCATCGTTCCACCTCCAAGACAATCCGGCGCAACATGCGTGCTATTGCCGTCATCGGCATTGCTCTATTGTTGAACCCGATTCTGGATCTTGGGGAAAACACCGCATGGCGGTAGAAGCAGCGACCAGCGAGCTGGTCAAGGTCGTCGCCCTGTTGGGCGCGGCGGTGGTGATGGTGCCTTTGTTCCGCCGGGCCGGCCTGGGCTCGGTACTGGGCTACTTCGCCGCTGGCCTGGCGATCGGACCGTTCGGGCTGGGCTGGTTCTCCGACCCGCAGGCCATCCTGCATACCGCCGAACTCGGTGTGGTGATGTTCCTGTTCGTGATCGGCCTGGAAATGCGGCCCTCGCACCTGTGGAGCCTGCGCAAGGAAATCTTCGGGCTGGGCACGCTGCAGATCGTCACCTGTGCGCTGGTGCTGACCAGCATCGCCAAGCTGTTCGGCCTGCCGTGGCAGGTGGCTTTCATCGGCGCCACTGGCTTCGTGCTCACCTCCACCGCAGTGGTGATGCAGTTGCTGGCCGAGCGCGGCGACATCGCGCTGCCGTCGGGGCAGAAGATCGTCTCGATCCTGCTGTTTGAAGACCTGCTGATCGTGCCGTTGCTGGCGCTGGTGGCCTGGATGGGCCCGAGTGCTGGCAGCGCCGATGGTGAGGGTTCGCGCTGGCTGTCGGTGGCGATCGGCGTGGGTGCCATCGTCGGCCTGGTACTGGTTGGCCGCTTCCTGCTCAATCCGCTGTTCCGCGTGCTGGCCGAATCGAAGGCGCGCGAAGTGATGACCGCCGCCGCGTTGCTGGTGGTGCTGGGCGCGGCGCTGCTGATGCAGCTGTCGGGCCTGTCGATGGCGATGGGCGCGTTCCTGGCCGGTGTGCTGCTGAGTGAGTCGACGTTCCGCCACCAGATCGAAGCGGACATCGAACCGTTCCGCGGCATCCTGCTGGGCCTGTTCTTCCTCAGCGTGGGCATGGCGCTGGACCTGAGCGTGGTGGCCGCGCACTGGCAGCTGATCCTCGGGCTGGTGCTGGCGTTGATGGCAGCCAAGGCGCTGTGCATCTACGTGGTGGCGCGCATCATGGGCAGCGATCACGCGCAGGCGCTGGACCGTGGCGTGCTGATGGCGCAGGGCGGCGAGTTCGCCTTCGTGTTGTTCTCGGCCGCCGCATCGGCCGGCGTGATCAACATGGAGATCAATGCCAACTTCACCGCCGTGGTGGTGCTGTCGATGGCGCTGACCCCGCTGGTGGTGCTGCTCTACAAGCGCGTCGCGCCGAAGCCGACGGTGAACCTGGACGGCGTGGACGAAGCCGATGGCCTGTCCGGCAGCGTGCTGCTGATCGGCTTTGGTCGCTTCGGCCAAGTTGCCAGCCAGTCGCTGCTGGCGCGCGATGTGGACGTGACCATCATCGACAACGATGTGGAGATGATCCAGAGCGCGGCGCGCTTCGGTTTCAAGATCTACTACGGCGACGGCACGCGGTTGGATGTGCTGCATGCTTCGGGCGCCGCCACTGCGCGCGCGATTGCAGTGTGCGTGGACAAGGCCGAGGCCGCCGACCGCATTGTTGAACTGGTGGCACATGAGTTCCCGCAGGCCAAGCTGATGGTGCGCTCGTTCGACCGCGAGCATTCGCTGCGGTTGATCCATGCCGGTGTCGATTTCCAGATCCGCGAGACGTTTGAATCGGCCGTGCTGTTCGGCCAGGCCGCACTGGTGGAGCTGGGTGCGGATGAGGACGATGCGGTGGAGATCGCCGCCGAGATCCGGCGCCGCGATGCCGAGCGGTTCGAGCTGGAGATTGCCGGTGGTGGTTTGAATGCCGGCGCGCGGATGATCTACGGCAACGCCCCGCAGGGCGTGCCGACGCCGACCCCGTTCACCGCGCCGAAGCGGGCGAGCAAGACGCTGAACCCACAGGATGTGCCGGAAGAGGAAGAATAAAGCCCGGTAGTGCCGGCCGCTGGCCGGCAGATACGGGAACGTTCCGATGTCATGGGGTTGCCGGCCAGCGGCCGGCACTACCGGTGGGTGGTGCCGACGCGTAGCGGTGGGCGAGGGGGCCTGAATCGGGGACAATAGCGTCCCCGCCGCCCCACGCCTGCCCCCGATGACCGATTCCGCCCCCAGCATCCTGCCCGCATCCTCGATGGCCGCCGTATCGCCGAGGACCTGCTCGACAGCCTGAAGGTGCGCGTCGACGCCCGCGTGGCCGCTGGTGGCAGCCGCCCGGGCCTGGCCGTGGTGCTGGTCGGTGGCGACCCGGCCTCGACCGTGTACGTGCGCAACAAGCGCCGTGCCGCAGAGAAGGTCGGCATCGAGGCACACGACTACGATCTGCCGGCCGGCACCACCGAGGCCGAGCTGCTCGACCTGATCGACCAGCTCAACGCCGATCCGAAGATCAACGGCATCCTGATCCAGCTGCCGCTGCCGGGCATTCCCGACGCGCGCCGGCTGATCCAGCGCATCGACCCGCGCAAGGACGTGGACGGCTTCCACCCGGAAAACGTCGGCCACCTGGCCCTGCGCGAGTTCGGCCTGCGCCCGTGCACCCCGCGCGGCATCACCACGCTGCTGGGCCATACCGACCAGCCGGTGCGTGGCCGCAACGCCACCATCGTGGGCGTGAGCAACCACGTCGGCCGCCCGATGGGCCTGGAGCTGCTGATTGCCGGCTGCACCGTCACCAGCTGCCACAAGTTCACCCCCAAGGACGTGCTGGAACAGGCCGTGCGTAACGCTGACATCCTGGTGGTGGCGGTGGGCCGCCCGGGCATCGTGCCGGGCGAGTGGGTGAAGCCGGGCGCGGTGGTGATCGACGTGGGCATCAACCGGCTGGATGACGGTCGCCTGGTGGGCGATGTTGGGTTTGAGGCCGCCGCCCAGCGGGCGAGCTGGATCACCCCGGTGCCGGGTGGTGTGGGCCCGATGACCGTGGCCACGTTGATGCAGAACACCCTGGAAGCCGCGGAAGCGCTGAGCTGACCCCAGTTGGGGCTATCTGCTGTTGGTGGGTGCCGACCGTTGGTCGGCACATTGCCGGGGCAGGCCGATGACCCGCTCCTGGTAGGTGCCAACCTTGGTTGGCACGCATCCATCAGTGCCATCGGCCCATCTGGGGTACCGGTGCCGGACGGATCGTGCCAACCAAGGTTGGCACCTACCAAAGGCGGTTCCGTAGTGGTTCCATGTCCGTGGGGGTTCCGTGGCGGTGCGGCGGCCCCGGTCCATCGCCCTGAACCAATCACCGCCCGCGCGACACTGCGTCGCATCTACCCCCTGCCACACGGCGCGAAAACAGGGTAAAATGTCGCGCTTCCCCACATCTCGGGTATGCCGATGCTGCGCATCCAGGCTGAAGCACTCACTTACGACGACGTCTCGCTCGTCCCCGCCCACTCGACCATCCTGCCCAAGGACGTCAACCTCGAAACGCGGTTGACGCGCGACCTGAAGCTGAAGCTTCCGATCCTGTCCGCAGCCATGGATACCGTCACCGAAGCCCGCCTGGCCATCGCCATGGCCCAGCTCGGCGGCATGGGCATCATCCACAAGAATCTCAGCCTGGAACAGCAGGCCGCGGAAGTGGCCAAGGTCAAGAAGTTCGAGGCCGGTGTCATCCGCGACCCGATCACCGTCGGCCCGGAAACCACCATCCGCGACGTGCTGGCCCTGACCCAGGCGCACAACATCTCCGGCGTGCCGGTGGTGGGCAGCGACGGCCTACTGGCCGGCATCGTGACCCACCGCGATATGCGCTTCGAGACCGAGCTGGACGATCCGGTCCGCCACATCATGACCAAGAAGGATCGCCTGATCACGGTCAAGGAAGGCGCCGCCTCCGACGAAGTGCTGCAGCTGCTGCACCGCAACCGCATCGAAAAGGTGCTGGTGGTCAATGACTCGTTCGAACTGCGCGGCCTGATCACCGTCAAGGACATCCAGAAGAACACCGACTTCCCGAATGCTGCCAAGGATCTGTCGACCCGCCTGCTGGTCGGCGCTGCCGTCGGCGTGGGTGGCGATACCGATCGCCGTGTGGAAGCGCTGGTCGCCGCCGGCGTGGACGTGATCGTGGTCGATACCGCGCACGGCCACTCGCAGGGCGTGCTGGACCGCGTCAGCTGGGTCAAGAAGAACTTCCCGAACGTGCAGGTCATCGGTGGCAACATCTGCACCGGCGAAGCCGCACTGGCGCTGCTGGACAGCGGCGCGGACGCAGTCAAGGTCGGCATCGGCCCGGGCTCGATCTGCACCACCCGCGTCGTCGCCGGCGTTGGCGTGCCGCAGGTCACCGCGATCGACCTGGTGGCCGAAGCGCTGCAGGACCGCATCCCGCTGATCGCCGACGGTGGCATCCGCTACTCGGGCGACATCGGCAAGGCGCTGGCCGCCGGTGCCTCGACCATCATGGTCGGTGGCCTGCTGGCCGGTACCGAGGAATCGCCGGGCGAGACCGAGCTGCACCAGGGCCGTTCGTACAAGAGCTACCGCGGCATGGGTTCGCTGGCTGCCATGGAGAAGGGTTCGAAGGACCGCTACTTCCAGGATGCCGCCACCGCCGACAAGCTGGTGCCGGAAGGCATCGAAGGCCGCGTGCCGTACCGCGGCCCGGTGGGCGGCATCATCCACCAGCTGATGGGCGGCCTTCGCGCCACCATGGGCTACGTGGCTGCGCCACCATCGAAGACATGCGCAGCAAGCCCAAGTTCGTCAAGATCAGCGGCGCCGGTCAGCGTGAGAGCCACGTCCACGACGTGACCATCACCAAAGAGCCGCCGAACTACCGCGCCTGACGCGGGCCGGGCAAAGAGGAACGAGGAAGCTGATTCCCGTTCCTCTTTCTCTATCTGCTGTTGAAAAAGTATTCGAAGTTTCGTTTTCCCTACTGCATTGCCAGGGCGCCATGACCAACATCCATAACGACAAGATCCTGATCCTCGATTTCGGCGCGCAGTACACGCAGCTGATCGCCCGCCGCATCCGCGAGCTGGGTGTCTACTGCGAAATCTGGGCGTGGGACCACAACCCGGCCGAGATCGCGGCGTTTGGCGCCAAGGGCATCATCCTGTCCGGCGGCCCGGAATCGACCACGCTGCCGGGTGCCCCGGCCGCGCCGCAGGAAGTGTTCGACAGCGGCCTGCCGATCTTCGGCATCTGCTACGGCATGCAGACCCTGGCCGCGCAGCTGGGCGGTGCCACCGAGGCGGCGGACCAGCGCGAATTCGGCCACGCCGAAGTGAACGTGATCAACCCGGATGCGCTGTTCAAGGGCCTGAGCGACCACGGCGGCGAGCCGAAGCTGAATGTCTGGATGAGCCACGGCGACCACGTCTCCGTTGCGCCGCCGGGCTTCACCATCACCGCCACCACCGACCGCATTCCGGTGGCCGCCATGGCCAACGAAGAAAAGCGCTGGTACGGCGTGCAGTTCCACCCGGAAGTGACCCACACCCTGCAGGGCCAGGCGCTGCTGCGCCGCTTCGTGGTGGACGTGTGCGGCTGCCAGACCCTGTGGACCGCCGCCAACATCATCGACGACCAGATCGCCCGCGTGCGCGAACAGGTGGGCGATGACGAAGTGATCCTGGGCCTGTCCGGCGGCGTTGATTCGTCCGTGGTGGCTGCGCTGCTGCACAAGGCCATCGGCGAGAAGCTGACCTGCGTGTTCGTGGATACCGGCCTGCTGCGCTGGCAGGAAGGCGACCAGGTGATGGCGATGTTCGCCGAGCACATGGGCGTGAAGGTGGTGCGCGTGAACGCCGCCGACCGCTACTTCGCCGCGCTGGAAGGCGTGAGCGACCCGGAAGCCAAGCGCAAGATCATCGGCAACCTGTTCGTTGAGATCTTCGATGAAGAGTCGAACAAGCTGAAGAATGCCAAGTGGCTGGCGCAGGGCACCATCTACCCGGACGTGATCGAGTCGGCCGGCAGCAAGACCGGCAAGGCGCATGTGATCAAGAGCCACCACAACGTGGGCGGCCTGCCGGAGCACATGAAACTGGGCCTGGTGGAGCCGCTGCGCGAGCTGTTCAAGGACGAAGTACGCCGCCTGGGCGTTGAGCTGGGCCTGCCGCGCACCATGGTCTACCGCCATCCGTTCCCGGGCCCGGGCCTGGGCGTGCGTATCCTGGGCGAAGTGAAGCGCGAATACGCCGAGCTGCTGGCCAAGGCCGATGCCATCTTCATTGATGAGCTGCGCAAGGCGGATCTGTACGACAAGACCAGCCAGGCGTTTGCCGTGTTCCTGCCGGTGAAGTCGGTGGGCGTGGTGGGTGATGCGCGGGCGTATGAGTGGGTGATTGCGCTGCGGGCCGTGGAGACGATTGACTTCATGACCGCGCATTGGGCGCATCTGCCGTATGAGTTCCTGGGTACGGTGAGCAACCGGATCATCAATGAGTTGCGGGGGTGTCGCGGGTTGTCTATGACATCTCGGGGAAGCCGCCGGCGACTATTGAGTGGGAGTGAGTTGAAAGAACGAGGGCGCCGAGAGGCGCCCTTTTTGTAGCCGCATAATCTGTTGAGGTGGCGTCGCGTGGCTCATGAAAGCTATTTGCACGCATCGCCTTTCAAAGCAGTGCTGTCAATACCGACTCGGATCAATAACCTCTACACTCGCGACGTCGATCCAAGGAACATTTCGTGTTTCTCGCCCGGGTGTCGAGGTAGCCATTCCTCATCATCGCTCGTTAGGGGGTAACGGTGGTTAGTGGTCGAGTAGACAATCTGCACGTCGAGACTTCTTGCAAGTTTGCCGAGTTCACTAATGTAATTGGCAAGATCTTCTCTCGAAATGTCTTGCTGTCTGGGCGTGTCTAAGATGAAAAATCTCGGAATAGATCCTTGGCGCTGAGCGGCCAGTTCAAATGTTGCAGTTCGAATGGCCAAGACGACTCTTGTTCGTGTGCTTCCTTTGAACTGAGAAACCTTCTGTCCGCCAAAAGTGACATTGAAATCAACATCGACTTGAATGTTTAGATCCACATTGGAAGTTCTTAGTATTCCGAGCCAGTGTTTAATTCGATCACGAAGCCCATTTCGCAAGCGTAGCTCTTCAATATCAGAAACTCCCCGATTGCTCTCAAGGCTATCGAGGTGTGCTTGGACTCTGTCTCGTTCTTGAAGGCGTTCAAGGTAAGACCTCTCATTTCGTACAAGTTCCTCTTCCAAGCCTTTGTCCTTGCGGAGCTTGATGATTCTTTCTGTCAACGATGCTACCGCTTCAATAAGAGTGCTCGTATTGGCTCTGGCGGTCGCTTCATCGCGGATCCTGCGAGCAGCCGCCATCTGCGATGAAAGATCAGAGAGTTTAATGTCCATCTCCGCGATTCGCTGCAAACTACTCTGATTGGTGCGCTCAAGGTCCTTCATCTGATCGCGCAAGTAGAGGAGGCTTTTACCATAAGATTCCGTGCTGCGCACAAAGAGCTTGCAACTTTCATTCGCGCAGATAGCATCAAATGAAGCGAAAACACGCCGTGCCTCCTCATTCAATGAGAGGGTGTCTGCCTCAACATTTATCTCATTTCTTATTTGAGCAAATCCTCTTGCGCGCGCCTGAACCAGTGATCGCTCTCGGCGAATCGCGCGATCTTGCTCGAGAAGACGTGCGACTTCGGCGTCCAGCGCCGTTGTTACATCCTGAGGGTCGCCGCTGCTCTTCTTCAAATTTTCGAGATTGGCAATGCTCTCCCTAAGGTCGCGATCTATATCGGAAATCGGCCGCCGGGCTTCGGAAAATTCAGATTCAAGTTCTGATATGATTCCCTGAATTCTGAATACTGTTCTGTCTAAATATTCCAGTCGATCCTTCAGCTCAATTCGTTCTCTGCGTCTGTAGAATGGATTCTTTGGCTTTAGTCCGAACGTAATTCTAACTACTTCAGAGTATTGCTCTTTAATGAACTTGCTATGGATGAAGTAGTCTTCTGAATATCCCCTGTCCTGATCTAGATAGAAGAGTGGGATTATCTGTGAGCTGTATGCCTGTGATGGAGTGGCGCCAGCCGTGGTAAAGACTGGATTATCAACTCCCCAGAGGGAAAAAAGAAAATTACTAAACTCTCTTTCGCCGAAGAATTCAACCGCCGGGCCGTTGATCTCTTGGACGTCGACGCTAAGGACGGATGGCGCTCGAATGCGCCGAGTTATCGTCAGCATCCTTCCGGATACTCGTACCGTCAGTACGACGCGATCACAATGCTCAACTATGTCTTCGCGGAACTCAACTTTGTAGCCTAAGGCAAATACTATTGATTGAATAATAGGGGTTTTGCCGCAACCATTTTCCCCGAAAAGCTGCGTGATTCTATTGCCGAATGTCAGGAGGTCTGACGACCAGCCGTTTGGACCATTGCCAATGATTTGTAGGTTAATCAATTTCATCTCGGTGCCAGCCTTAGCTGCCTCTCAACTCGGATATCGCGATAGCGTCGTTCAATGGCTGAGAGTGTTGAGGCTAAGTCCCCCGGCAGTGAATCCGCGCGTTCTAATACGGCTCTGCCAACGCTAGTGGCACAGATTTTCCTATTATTTGACTCTATCTCAACCAAGCCCGATTGCTCCAGGAAAGATAACGCCTGGACCGTTCTGACTCGCAGCGCCGCCGACCATCCAAGATGCTGTGCTGATCCACGAAATCCGGGGAAAGTTCGTTCGTAGCAGTCTCCTACTAGCTGCCCGACCTCTCCAACGCTGGGCTTAACGTGGCCTCTGGATATTGCAAGAATTGTGATGGCGATGAGTGGGAGATGGAACATGGCTTCATTGCTCAACCTCGGTGTTGCCATGCCTTGTGTTCCATCAAAGCTGACTTCTATATTTTCTGACTTTATTGCAGAGAAAAATTCTTCAAACCTCATTTTGTCTCTCCTTTGACCAGTCGGGCGAGGACCCCGCCCAGCAAAACCTTCCTTGTCAAAATTGATGATATTGGCTTTGTAGATATCGACTTCTCTAAGTCATTTATCTCGCCTTCAAGTCCTGCAAAGGAAACCTCACCTTTTGCCCAGCGGACATAGATGGAGTTTATCTTGTTCTGCAGAAACCAGAAGTCATCCTCATGGACATGACGCTGAGTGCGGAACCAATTATCCCATTCAACTTTCCATAGCGATGCGGTCTCAATGATCTCAGGTGTTGCTCCAGCTTGAGCAAGCTTTCTCTGTAGTATCGAGGAATTCTTTAGTGCTTTCTCATCGCCACTATTAATGAAATTGAAATATGCCTCCTTGGATACTGGAAGCAGTTCGAGAAGATCGTGAATGCCAATTCCAGCTGCATCATCAAGTTCGGCTTCAGTAATTCGCGAAAGAAGCTTTCCGCTGGATTTGGATCTAACCAAGGAAATGAGCTTATTTGCAAGCTCTCGGCTTTCAATGTGACTGAGATCTATTTCACTATACTTAAATAGTATCTTTCCCGCTTTTGCGTCAAAGTCGATGTGGCTCGGGTCGATATAGTCAACTTCGGGTACTAATAACAATTTTGCTATCGCAGCTTCCACGTCCTCTTGTGACGGGGTGTGGCTCATATTGTTAATGGCTGCATAGTTGTCGGATAGGTATCGAAGTGTTCTGTTGTTGAAGTCCCTTTTTGCGATGGATGCAACAATATCCTCTACTTCATCTGTCAGATGTGTATTTGTGAGGAATCTGACGCTTCCGCAGGAATTCGTGAATCGCGCGGTATGCTCTAAAAGTCTACCCACGAAACTGCTCTTTATCTTCTCAATCTGTGCCGCCGTTGCGGGCTTTGCTGGGCCTGCAAGTGCGGTTGGCTTTGGCTGGGCCGGGACGTTTGACGCCAGGCCAAAGAGCTCTAGTCGATTCCATTGATGCTTCTTGGAAGACTTGGTCTTCACTTGCACGAAATGATAAACGGATACACCGTCTACCCTTTCGCGTGAAACGTAGTCATCATGAAAGTCACAGTAGACTCGATCGGTGCCGTCTTCGGGGCTGAGTATGCTGAGGCAAGCCATAGCAGCTCCCCTAAACTGTGCCTCGAAACGCGAGGTAGTGTCCCTTCCTGCTACTTCCCGCGCTGGAATTTCGTGCAATTGCGGCGAAGTTGTGTGGCTCTTGCTGTTGATCATCCATGCCCCCTGAGCGTGCCTCTTGGCAATCATCGCCGCGATGCAGGTGCGTAGTCAATTCTCTGTGGAATTCTAGATATTTGAGGTCCTTATTAGGCGGTTGGCCTGCTGAGAATTGGATTATTGACGGGGCTTTCCTTATTCGGGTCCTGAAGTTCCATCGGTGCTCACGGGAGCTCCGCTGGACGCCATATTGGCACAGTGGTGGCGTCAAAAAATTTTAGGGTCCGACCGATTTTCGAAAGATTGGCGGTAGCGTTCGCAATTGAAATCCGATTGGATTCAGTGTCTTCTCTGCCAAAAATACTTACGTAGATTTGAGATGTTGTGCTTTCCCTGATCTGTTTAAAGATGTGTTTGTCATTATCATCCATGGAGTGACCAAGGACTATGAGACACCCTTCCGAAGCTCTGAGCGCGCGAAGACTTGAGCTCAAATAGGGGCTGCGATTTATTCGCCTCAGCTTCTTCTGGGAGGTTGGTTCTGATACAAAAACCGGGAAGTTACCGTTGTTCAGCCTGTCCCTGACCTGATTAATGATGGCTTCGCCTTCATTGGCTGATGAAAATTTCCTGACGCCAGATTGATCTTCATAGATGTGTAGGGCACCATGCAGAAAGTGCACGTTCTGCTGGGTGCCGAATTCGTTCCATCATGCCCCGCCCCGGAAACCGTCATCTGTCCGCCAGTTCTCAGGTCTTAGGTTGTCCTTGTTTCGGGCCCAATAGAGTAGTAGGTCGTAGTTCAGTGTGAAGATATTTTTAAAGCGTGATAGGAAGTCGCGAGTCGATTCGTATCTGTCGTCATCAATTTGGTATGGGTATGTGGGGTGTGTTCTTGATATAACCTCGATGAGAGATGTCTTCAGTTGGATAAGATCCAGGCTAATCTGCTCAAGTAGTGGATTGGCGTTGTCGTAGCGTTCGACTACCAGTTTTGCGGATTCAAGGCACCTGGCGACTGCTTCAAAGTCATATGTCCCAAGATTCTCGAATATTGATCTAATGGTTGCTTCGCGACCGCCGAATTCCGCGCTTTGAAAGAGGCTTTGGTAGCTAAATATTTCATTGAGCAGAGATCTTGAGAATCCGTTGCCTAACAGAACATTGGTGCATGTGTCTTGATGTATTTCTTGAAGAACTTCATCGTAGGACAGGAGCGGCATGAGGAATGATCGCTGTTGTTGAATTCGTTAGAATACGCGCAATGGAACACGTATCGCGAGCGTCATATCTTCACTTCGGAACGACCACCTATTTGAGCTCGTGCCGTGTCCAGCATCTTTGAGCTTGCGCCGCGTTCAGCATGGTTGAGCTAAGTGCCGCTCTACCTAAGGGGAGCAATCATTAGATAGATCACTCCGGCCTAACTTCCCGACAAGCCCACTCAACCAACCCCCGGCAAGCCAGAAACAACCCATCAACCACCCCCTCATCCAAATGCCGCTCCGGGTCCGCTGCCACCCGGCAGCGGTCTGCCGCGTGCAGCAGCTCAAGCACCGTGAGTGCCCCTACCATCGCGCGCTCGCTCCTGGCCAGGCTGACGCGGCGACCGGGTGACACATCCGTTTCTGGCCACGGATGCCCATCTGCACCCTCGCAGCCGCGCATGCGCTTGAGGATGCCGAGGAGGTAGTTCAGGTCGGGCAGGGGAGTGTCGTCGTTGATGGGTTCAACAACGGTGTACGAAGAGAGGGTGTCGGATTCGTTCATGGCGTCGGTTTCCTTGGCTGTGCTTAACAGCGCCACCGCGTGAGCGAGGTGGCGGACGATGCGTGGCTGCAAACCGGGATGAAATAGCACCATAGACCGGTGGGCCCGAAGGCCCCCACGCACCGCCCGCCAAAAAGGCCGACGGATTACCCGCCGGCACCGGTTAAGGACGGTGCCGACGGGTAAGCGCAAACTACAGGTGCATCTCTCATCACGGGTTTGCAGACCCGCTGCCACCCTTTTCCGGTGGCGCGCCATGGTGTTTACGCCGCCGCTTCGAGTTCCAATAGAAATTCGCGAAGGAATCGCGGAATCCGAGAGCGAAGAACTATTGTGGCACGCACCATTCATGCAGCACGCGACACCGCCAGACGTATTCGAGTAGCTGCTCTGTTGATTGCGATTCCGAATGACGCAATCGCCCGCGCCACAAGCGCATAGCGCGACGGCTTTCTTTACAACAGTTCTTAGTCATGCACGGCAGGCAACAGCGCCCAATCAGCCCCACGCCCCGAAAATCGGTTCAAACACGACACCGCCAGCAAGCGTCACAGCCTCAACCACCACCATCCCCAGCCACCCCCGCATTCCCTACCAGCAACTCAATCATCGCCCGCGCCGCCGCCGACTGCCGCCGATGCGGCGCATAGATCACCGAGAACGGCCGCGATCTCCCCCGCAGCTGCGGCAACACCTCCACCAGTTCCCCGCGCCGCAACCGCTCGCGCACGATGAACGCATAGCTCTGGCAGATGCCGATGCCCTGTTCGGCCAGCGACACCACGCCCAGCACATCGTCGGAGGTCTCGATGGACGAACGCGGTAGCCAGTCCACGTCGCGCCCGCCGTCGCGGAAGATCCACGGCGCCAGCCGCCCGGTGCGCGGCATCACGAAGGGCAGGCACAGGTGCTGCTGCAGATCGTCCAGCGTCTGCGGCGTACCCCGGCGCTCGATGTAGTCTGGCGCGGCCACCAGCAGCAGCGGCGCGTCTTCCAGTTTGCGCCCCACCAGCCCGCTGTCCGGCAGCTGGCCCAGGCGGATGGCCAGGTCGAAGCCTTCGGCCACCAGGTCCACGTTGCGGTTGGTGATGTTCAGTTCCACCTGCACCTCCGGGTACTGCTGCGCAAAGCGCACCAGCACGGGCGGCAGCCGGTAGTGGCCATAGGTGGTGGGCACGCTCAGGCGCACGCGGCCGGCCAGCGCACCGTCCTGGGCCAGTACGTCGCGCTCGGCGTCGTCCAGCAGGCCGAAGGCGGTGCGCACCTGTTCCAGATAGAGCCGCCCGGCATCGGTAAGGCCCACGCGGCGGGTGGTCCGCTGCAGCAGCTGCCGGCCCAGCCGCGCTTCCAGACGGGTGACCGCGCGGCTCAGCACCGAGGGCGTGGTGGACAGCGCCACCGCGCCGGCGGTGAACGAGCCGTGCTCGACCACCGCCAGGAACACCTCCACATCGCCCAGGTAGTCGAACTTGCGGCTCATTTGGCTCTCCGGGGAACAGATGTTTTGCGGTGAGGCCAATTTATCGCCGCTGGGGCTATGAATAAAGTGGTCGGCATTCCCCGATAGGAGCTCCCCATGAACCTGATGACCCGGCTGGCCGCAGCGCTGGCCTTGACCTTGGCCGCGACCGGCGCGCAGGCCGCCAACGTGCTGGTGGTGCTGTCCGACGAAAACCACCTGGACCTGAAGGACGGCAAGGTGCTGTCGACCGGCTTCTATCTCAACGAGCTGATGCAGCCAGTCAAGCTGCTGCTGGACGCGGGCCACGAGGTGACCTTCGCCACGCCGCAGGGGCGGGCGCCGACGGTGGATGCGTCCTCGGTGACGCCGGCGTACTTCGGCAACGATGCCGCGCAGCTGAAACTGCACAAGGAGCTACTGGAGAAGCTGGCGCTGACCTCGCCGACGGCCTCTCCGGTGGTCAGCCTGGCGCGCGTTGAGCAGCAGGGCTACGCGCGTTTCGATGCGGTCTACATTCCCGGTGGCCACGCGCCGATGCAGGACCTGCTGAAGAGCCCGGCGCTGGGCCGGCTGCTGGCCGACTTCCACCAGCGCAACAAGACCACCGCGCTGGTCTGCCACGGGCCGATTGCGCTGCTGTCCACGCTGCCGGATGCGGGTGGTTTCGTGGCGAAGCTGGAAGCCGGTGCCACGCCGGCCACGCCGAAGTGGATCTACAGCGGCTACCAGATGACGGTCATCAGCAACCAGGAGGAAGAGCAGGCCAAGCCGCTGCTGGGCGGCGGTGAGATGAAGTTCTACCCGCAGACGGCGTTGCAGCGGGCGGGCGCGAGGTTCAGCAGCAATGCCGCGCCGTGGACCGGGCATGTGGTGGTGGATCGCGAACTGATTACCGGCCAGAACCCGGCTTCGGCGTTGGAGGTGGGGCAGCGGTTGGTGGAGCGGTTGAAGTAAGTCGGGTTCTGCATCGCGTGCGGTGCCATGGCACCATGGCGGACTGGCTTCGTCCTTATGGGCGGAGCCGGTTTTCCCCAAGGAAGCCTCGAACACGACATGCGAACGTCCTTCTTCATTCTCTCCGCCCTGTGCCTTGGCCTGCTGACTGGTTGCGCCAGTGGCCCCGAGGTGAACACCTCAAGCCGCGAAATCACCGGTGCGTTCGTGGCCGACGACGGCCAGCTGTACCTGCTGCCGCGCTTTGAAGAGCCGATGCGTTTCAATGCCGCGCCGTTCCGCGAGTACCGGGCGCTGATGGACAGCCCGCTGCGTGAGGCGGTGGCCTGCGCGCAGATGTACTTCCACGAGGATTGGCGCGACCCGGCCAACAAGGCCAAGGTGCACGGCAGCTATGCGCTGCTGCTGCGGCCGGAGCAGGTGACGCCGGAACAGGCCGCGCAGTTCAAGCTGGAGCGGATTGAGGTGCTCCCGCGCGAGGCGAAGTATGTGGATGAGCATGCACGCTACTACCTGCCGCAGGATCGGAGCCGTTACGCGCTGGCGTTTGATCGGGCCTGCAATCTTTCAAAGAAGGGCGGCAGCTATTACAGCGCGCTGTTCGAGGGCGACGGCGAGCGGGTGAAGTTGCCGGACGCTGCGGCGCTTGCGGAGAAGGCGAAGCTGGCGCAGCCGATCAGTGCACGGGCGCAGCGGATCCAGCCAGAGAGGGAGGACAGGCCGGGTGTTGGGACGGCGGCAGGCAAAGTGCTGGGTGCGGCGCTGGTGCCAGTGGCGGTTCCGGTGTTTGTGTTGAGCCTCCCGTTCCTGGGGCCGGATCATTGGAAGTGATGGGGCGGTGAGGCCCAAGCATCCACGCGCGGCGTGGATCTACCTCGGATGACCGTCAGGTGGCGGCGCTCAGGCCTCCACCTCTACCGCCTGTTCAACAGCTGCCGCGCGTTGCAGCCGGGCCTTGAAGTAGGCCGCAACCTGCGGGTCGGTCGCGTAGACGTAGCAGCCCTTCATCCCTCGGGTCATCAAGGTGCGGTAGGTGTTCTTGATGATGGTGTCCGCAAGCTCGGCCGCGTGTGCGGGATGAGCCTTTGACAGCTTCACGAATCCCTTCATGGTCTTGTCGTGCCGGTCCCGCGCGCGAGGCACGGTCTTGAGCGCGCCGTCTTCCATGACCAGGTCCGGCCCGATGATCACCCCGATGTAGTCGACTTCCAGCCCCTGGCAGGTATGGATGCAGCCTACCTGGTCAACCGAGTCCGGCGAGATGATCCAGAGGCTTCCGTCGTCGTTGAGGTTCCATTGCCGCCGGTAGTTGCCGATGACAATGTCCATTTCCTTGCTGTTCTTCTTGCTGTTCCACGGCCAGCAGTAGCCAGCCACCACGCGCGCGCGGTTGCCGGTGTTCCTGGCTTCGATGGCGGCATGCAGCGCGGACGGATCATCGAAGATCTGGAAGTCGTAGCTGTTCTCGTCCAGCGTTGTGTTTGCGGTGGGCCTGATCTGCAGCACGTCATCCAGCCATGCGAGATAGCCGTCGGAGCCTGCGCAACGGAACTGCGAGGACAGGACATACTCCTCCACCGTCGCGCCACGGGCGAGTGCGAAGTCCCGAATGGCTTCTTTGGTGCCGACATCCTTCAGCGTGACACGCTGGTCTTCGTCAATGAAGAACACGCTGCACAGTGCGGCGTTGATCAATTCCTGGATCTGGTGCGTACCGAGGTTGCCATAGAACCCGCTCTTCTCGGTAAGGCGGTGTGCCTCATCCACGACCAATACGTCGTACGCGTTCTGCGCCGACTCGGTGAACGAGCCGGAGCCGCCGAAAAGATGCACCAGATGGGCGTTCTCGGGCTTCTGGATGAGCGTGTTGCTGTATACGGCGCGAGGCGCGGCATTCTTGGAGATGTACTTGACGGTCAACCCATCGCGAAGCGCCGCGAGCAGGTTCACCGCGACAATCGACTTGCCCGTGCCCGGGCCGCCTTCAACGATGACGACGCGGGGCTTTCCGCTCGCGTGCGCTTGAGCACAGGCGGCCTTGGCGGCTTCAAATACCTGCTTCTGCTCATCGAGCAGCGCAAAGGCGCTGTTTCCCCTCAGCAGCCGATGCACGTCGTCGGCGAGCGCCTTGGAGGGACGGATTCGCCCATTCTCCAGCTCGGCAAGTACAGACGCGCCATCGCCCTTGCAGGTGTACTGGCTGATGAAGCTGCGCAGCCCTTCCAGATCCCCGGTGCTCTTCAGGAAGAGCGGGGCCCGTTCAATGTAGGGCTGATAGTGGGGGAGTTGATGACACCGTCCGGCACATAGTTGTGCAGGTAGGCACAGGGGTGCAGCTGGAGCCTTCCTTCATGGACCGCTTCGTTGAAGCCTTCCAGGAACGCAGCATAGGACCACGCCTGATAGCTGGGGTGGACGAGCGGCTGCCCTTCACGAAGCTCTACGATGGCGTCGCGCTTGGTCGGCTTGATGGCGGACCACTGCTTGAGCTCGACGATGATGACGTGCGGTGAGCCATCCTCGGCGTGACCGGTCAGGACGACGTCGATGCGCTTCTTCGACTGGGGAAGAATGAACTCCACCGCCACGCCGATGTCATCGGGAATGGAGTGATGGGTGAGCGCACGCGCCACGTAGCGAAGCGACTCGCGCCAGGACCGGATCTCGGACTCGCCCACGTCACCCTTTGTCGCGGCCTTGAAACTGGCGCGGATGACCTCCTCGATCTCCTCGTCGTTGCATTGACGAAGGAAGGACGCCTTGTCTGCCTGGTAGACGATCATGGCTGCGACAGCTTGTTGTACTTGGTACTGACACCCCGCGAGAGGTCCACCGGGTACTTGGCGGCATTGGTGGCCAGCTTGCTGCTGACGGCTTCGTTCAGATCGATGCCCAGCACGTCCGACAGCCGGATGAGGTACAGCGCTACGTCGGCGATTTCATCGCGTACGGCGCTGGCGGTGGCTTCTGAAGACGCTGCCTTGAAGGAATCGGCCTCGGTCATCCACTGGAAAATCTCGTTCAGCTCTCCAACTTCGCCGGAAAGGGCCATGACAAGGTTCTTGGGGAGTGGAACTGCGCCCAGTCACGGGCTTCGGCGAACTCCCTGAGCGCCTGGGCAGCGCCCCGAACCTCAACAAGAGGGTGATCCATGGCATGGCCTTGTACGACAGAATTTGGCCAATTCTACCCATGCTGACAGGGCGTAAGCGACATTTCGCCCTTGATTGGCCTGGAAGCAACAAGGGCGCCAATGGGCGCCCTCGTGGGTGAAGCGATCAGGCGATGCGCGCCCGTTTACACATCAATCCCGGCACCTTGGTGTGCCACCTGCCACGCAGTTGGCCCGCCAGTTCTCCCAGGTCTTGGCATCGATGCCGGCCTTCAGTGCGACGGCTCGCAGCTCCTTCCAGTTCGTGGGGGAGGGTGCGGCCAGCAGCCCGCGCATGAAGGCCTGCATCTTCGCCTCACCCACCTGCTTTTCCAGCGAGAGCAGCAGTAAGGGGCCGTAGCCGTAGCGGTACAACTCGCCCAGATCCGAGTTGCTGTCGATGGTGTCGAACGCCTGCAGCGGTTTGTCCGTCTTGTCGACGGCCGATTGCAGCCGCGCGATATGGCGATCGGCTGCAGCATCCCCACTGATCTCACGCAGCGCCTTGATCGACAGGAACTCGGCGCTGGATTCCAACAACACCCAGAAATACGGCCCCTGCGGACGGTTGAGCGTGCCAAAGTAGTAATGGCCCATTTCGTGCGCGATGTACTGCACGCGCCGCTCGGCCTTCTCGCCGCCGGCCAGCAGTGAATCGACCACGTTGCCGATGCTGCCGCTCATGGCGATGGTCGGCCAGGTGGCAAAGCCCCATTCGCTGCCTTCGCGGTCGCGCTCGATCTGGTTGAGCGTGACCATGCGCAGGAAGGTGGGGCGGTCAGCCAACGGTACGCCCATGTAGCGGCTGTGCACGTCGGCCACTTTCTGCACCGTGTTGGACAGCGCATCGACCTTGGCCGCGGGCAGGGTCTCGTTGAGGATGGTGACCTGCGCGGTGCGGGTGATCGGGCTGCTACCGCCGAACAGCAGGATCGGCCGCACGTTGTCGCTGCGGAATCGCCCCTGTGCGCCTTCGACGGCCGGGCTGCCGTTGAGATACAGGAAACGGCAGCCGGCGCAGTCCACCTGCAGGTCGTAACGGCTCTGGCTGCTGCGCACGCGGGCCTTGGGGTCGAACGCCTGCGGCAGCCACGCGGACTGCTCGGTGAAGCGGGCGCTGTCGCCGTTGAACGCCATCATGCCTTTGAAGTCGCCCAGGGCATCGTGATTCGGGTACAGCGGGAACGCGCCGACGTACTGCACGCAGAGCTTGGCGGCGGGTTCGGCCAGGGTGTAGACGCGCGCTTCGCCATCCACGCCCGGGGCGTACCAGCCATCAAAGCCGACCGGCTTGCCTTCGCCATCGGTGACCCGTGCGACGTTCAGGCCGGCGTTGAGCACGAAGTGGGCTTGGGCGGTGGCATTGGATACGCACACATCGCCCTCTACGCGGCCGCTGGCGATATCCACCCGCACGCTGCCGGTGGTGAGCGGCGTGGCTGGTTGCGCGGGCAAGGCGGCCTGGCTGATGGCGGGGGCGAGCAGTGCGGCGACTACGGTGGGCAGCAGAGCCTTGCAGGGGTTCATCGGGCCATCCATGGGTGGATTGGGGTGAATATAGGGGGAATGTGGGTTTATGCCGAGGGGGAGCATCCACGCGTGGCGTGGATCTACACTGTGACTCCGTCCGATGGAAGCTCACCCATGTTCAGTGGCAAGGTTGCGGTGGTTACCGGTTCCACCAGCGGTATCGGTCTTGGCATCGCCACGGCGCTGGCGCGGCAGGGCGCGGACATCGTGCTGAATGGCTTTGGCGATGCGGCGGAGATCGAGCGCATCCGTTCCCGCCTGGAAGCCGAGTTCGGTGTACGGGTGGCGCATGACGGCGCCGACCTGTCCAAGGCCGAGGCGGTGCGCGCGATGATCGATCACGCCGTTGCGAAGATGGGCCGCATCGACATCCTGGTGAACAACGCGGGCATCCAGCACACCGCGTCGATCGAGGAATTCCCGGTCGAGAAGTGGGATGCGATCCTGGCGCTGAACCTGTCGGCGGTGTTCCATGCAACAGCAGCGGCCTTGCCGCACATGAAGCAGCAGGGCGCCGGCCGCATCATCAACATCGCGTCGGTGCACGGGCTGGTGGGCTCGGTGAACAAGTCGGCCTATGTGGCGGCCAAGCATGGCGTGGTGGGCTTCACCAAGGTGACTGCACTGGAGAATGCGGGCACCGGCATCACCGCCAACGCGATCTGCCCGGGCTGGGTGCGGACCGCGCTGGTCGAGCAGCAGATCACTGCGTTGGCCGGGAAGGACGGCACGGATCAAGAATCCGCGGCGCGTGCGCTGCTGGCCGAGAAGCAGCCTTCGTTGCAGTTCGTGACGCCCGAGCAGCTGGGCGAGATGGTGGTGTTCCTGGCCTCGGACGCGGCAGCGCAGATCACCGGTACGGCGCTGCCGGTGGATGGGGGTTGGACGGCGCGCTAGTGTGCCGGTTGCGCGCGCCGCTGCAGCATCGGCAGCGCCACCAGCGTAACGAGGATGGTGAACAGCACCAGCGACGAACCTACCGTGCCGAAGCCCAGCCCGCCCTTTTCCAGCGGCTTGGTGAGCAGGTCGCCGAAGGTGGCGCCGAACGGACGAGTGAGCACGAAGGCGATCCAGAACAGGATGACCCGGTTGATGCCCTTGATGCGGGTGGCCAACGCGGTGAGCGCGATGAGGCTGCCGATCAGCAGTGCGCCGCCGGTGAAGCCGAGCCCGGAATCGTCGGCAAGGAAGTCGCCCAACGCGGTGCCGAGCGTGTTGGAGAACAGCACGGCGGTCCAGTAGAAGCTTTCGGCGCGGCGCGATGCGATGTTGCTGACCGAGATCGACTTTTCCGAGATCCGCCAGGCCAGCAGGACCAGCGCCAGACAGCCGGCCAGCAGGCTGGCGCCAGTGGCGTAGCCCAGGCCGAGCGTGCGGTCGAGCAGGTCGGACATGGTGGTGCCGGCGGTGCTGGTAGCCAGCACCACCGACCAGAACAGCACAGGGTGGAAGCGTCGTGCCGACAACTGCATGCCCAGCAGGCCGGCGAAGATGGTCAGCAAAATGGCCGAGCTGGCTACGTAACCCAGGTTGAGCGTCATCGACAGCAGGTCGCCCGCGGTCTCGCCGAGGGTGGTGGCGGCGATCTTCATCACCCAGAAGCCGAGGGTGACCGCCGCCACTTTGCTGTGCAGGGAATCGGTGTCTGAAGCACGCATCGAACGTTGCCCGTGGAGCCTGTCGGTGATGCTGTGGCGGGCGGCGTCGGAGTGCAGTCGGAACCGGGTTCGGTGAGGGTGGGCGTGGGGCTGGCGTTCAGCCCGCGCTGGCCGAGGCCGACAGGCGGGCCAGCAGCGCATCCCAGTCGGCAACGAAGCAGCCATTGTGGCCGCGGTTGCATTCGGTGATCCACGCGTCCAGCGATTCACTCTGTGCGCGGTAGCCGCTGACATCGCCCAGCACGGCGAAGCGCAGGCGGTAGTTCACCAGCATCTGCAGCCACTGGCCGGCCATGCCGGAGCGCAGCTCGAAGAAGTCTGGAGAGAGGCGCTGCACCGGGATGGCAATCCACTCGGCCTGATGCCCGAGTGCGTCGCCGACCAGATCACGCAGGCCGTTGGCATCGAGTGCGGGACCCTGCGTCTCGGTGCGCAGGATACGGGTGGTGCCGAGCAGTTCCAGAGAAGGGGGCATGGGGTGTCCTGGGGTTTGTCCTTACGTCCAGCCTGTCGGATTGTGCAGTGCTGAGTGTCGTAAAGCACCACATGTTCGGGGCGATCTGTGTGGCCGTGCTGAGAACGTTCCCTTTTCCTTCAGCACCTTACCGGATCGATGCGCTGCGATTGGGTCATTGTTGCTGGATGCCTGCTTGGCAACGCCGCTAGTTTCGTGGCGCCGGCCGAGTAGGCCAGCGCTCACCTCGCGCGGAATGCAGATATGGGTCGATTGATCGTGGTGGTAGGGGATAGAACCAGCGGTGGTGGACGCGTCATCACCGGCGCGCCATTCACCGACATCAATGGCAATGCCGTGGCCCGCATTTCGGACAAAGCGACGTGCCCCAAGCATCAGGGCATCTTCTCGATCGTCACCGGCGACATTACCTGGCGAGTGGATGGCCAGCCAGTTGCCCGGGATGGAGATCGATTGGAATGCGGGTGCAGCCTGATGG
Organism: Stenotrophomonas sp. GSD10; assembly: GCF_056172695.1. Classification (NCBI taxonomy): domain Bacteria; kingdom Pseudomonadati; phylum Pseudomonadota; class Gammaproteobacteria; order Lysobacterales; family Lysobacteraceae; genus Stenotrophomonas; species Stenotrophomonas sp. GSD10. The sequence goes on from NZ_JAOCMC010000002.1 coordinate 1,527,431, forward strand.
CGGGCACCCAGTTGACGGTGGACATTTCTTCAGGGGGAGCACCCGCGCCTGAGAAGTCTGTTGCGCCGGTTGCGGAGCGGCCGCCATGGCTGGCCGCCTCTACGGTGCCCAGCAAGCCCGTCTGCGAGGCATGTCTGCGGGCTGCGGCAGGCCGCGGTACGGCTTTCCTGAGGAGATGAGCATGAACTATGCCATCGTCGATGCAGCACGCTGTGCCGACAGCGCCGCTGTTCTGCATCGGTATGCAGCGGAGGGAAGGGCTCGAGCGCTGTTCGAAGGGCAGCCGGAAAGCCTTCATGAAGATGCCGGACCTTGGCTGTTTCTTCTGAATGAGGACCCGGTCCTGCATCAGTGGCTATTCAATCTCGACGCGATCCCGGGTGCCGTCTGCCGTTTCTCCAGTACAGTGAACGTCGACGCTGTCGTGGCGCATCTTCAGGCCCGCATGGCGATGCAGCTGCAGGATGGAGCCGGGGCGCTGTTCCGCCTTTGGGACGGACGTGCATTGTACCGGATGTGGGGAGTAATGACGCTGGCGCAGAGGGCCGCGTTCATTGGGCCGTTCTCGCGCTGGTCGGTACAGCTGCAGGGGCAGCTTTGGGAGTTGGATCACATGGCGGTGGAGAAACCATGATGCTCAAGCTGGATGCTCGACAGGAGGCCTTGCTGCGTCTGCCTGATCCCTTCTCGTTCCTGCCTCGACTTGCGGCAGAGATCCGTCGTGACCTGCCAGAGCGGGTCATAGGGCTGGATGATGCGGTGTTGCTGGCGGAGACGGATCGCTGCTACACCTATGCCGCCTATGAACTTGGCATCACTCATCTGCCAACACTGGTCGCATGGACCAAGGCGGATGTCGGCAGCGGTGGAGAACTTCATCGCAATGTCGACGTGGACATCGCCATGCGCCATGCGGTCAAGCCCAACATCCAGGCAGCGGATCTGCTGGGTGCCTTGGTGGCTCTTCATCGCTGGCCGAAGGACGTCGTGTAATGGCTGCCATTCCGATTCGATGGGGGTTGGGAAAGCTGGCCGAGCGCGCAGCCGCAGCGGCTGCCGCCGCAGCGGCGGCAGATGCGGCCAAGGACGTAGTGAAGGACAAGCCCGACGTAAGGGCACGTGAGGCGGAGTGTGCAGACACTCACGACGCCAGCGATTGCAACGAGTGCCGGCTCGGCGATGGCAGGGTAGGACAGCCGCCGACGCCTCGGTACATCACGCGGCGCACGCGTATCAACTATGACTACCAGCTCCAGATAGCGAACATGTATGCCGGCCCGGAGAGATTCGGCTATGTGAAGCGAGGCGACAGTGCGGATGAAATCGTGAACATGGATCTTGAATCGTTCAAGAATCTATTTGGACGAGGTGGCGAGTACACAACGCTGGAGTGGTTGTTCGGCGGCCATGCATTCGACGGATTCTGGCGGAGGCGATGCACCGTGGTGGAGGCCAAGGCAAACTTTGACAAGTTCTTCGACGAACGTGGCCTGGATGCGAAGCCGTTCACATTTTCTGTAGTTCAATCATGGATCAGTAGCTACCAAGTTCAGACGGCAGCTGTAGCTCCTGCAGCTCCTCAGGGGCGCCTGGAGTGGCACTTCATGGACGCCTCTGCATTTCTTGCCGCTGTCGAGGCCGGACTTCCACCGGAGAATGTCCGCCACACTCCTTTGCTTCTAGGCAGGATTTGAAATGAGCGCAACGTTGATAGTGAAGTTCACCCCGCAGAAGCTCTCACTGCAAGATGCGTATGCGTTCAGTGAAGCAGTAGTTGAGGGATTGGGTAGCCTGGAGCCTGAACCACGAAACTGGTGGTCCTTGCCCCGGGGACCAAAGGCCCCTTTGTGGCGTTCACGGAGCGATCAAGGATCATCGCGCAGATGGAAGCGGATGACCCCGAGTTTGTGGGGCTGGATCTGGGGCCGCCCAGCGTTCAGCTGACAAACGCTGGCGATGAGAAGGCGTGGAGGGCGCATGGTCGAGTGGGAGTGGCGATCGATCCGAGTCTGGGTACGATCCGGCTCAGTATCTCGGACCTTGAGAAAGCATTCGAACGACCGTCGGATGGCATGTGGTCCATCCTGCACGGATTGTCCGGGACGCCCGACGTTCGTCTGGTACAGACAAACGTAAGGCAAACTGTCGGTGCCGAACGACTGCTCTACAGCATTCATCGCGCGCCCTTCCCACATCGGGAATTCCTCGGCTGGATGGGCTACGTAGACGCCCCGCTGACCCAAGAACAGGTTCCTGCCGCAGCAAGGCTTGAGCGTCGGGGTGGTGGCACGCTCATCCTCGCCACGGAAGTTCTCGATCTTGCTGATGCCCATGCCGTCAAACAGGCCAACCAGGTCGAGATGAGCCTGGTTGACCTGGGGCTGCTTCCGGTTACGGATCCCTTGCTGGGGTAGCGCGTTTCGCGCCCTGCAGCGAATCAACTCGGCTTGGCAAACACATCCAACCCCTTGCCCGTCTCCAGCAGCGACTTCAGGCTCGACAGCACAATCGGCCAGCCCTGTCGGATGCCGGTATCCATGCCGCTGCCGGGTTCCAGTTCGTCATGGGTAACGGTCAGCCGCACCATGTCCTGGTAGGGCACGATCTCGAAGGTGACCCGGCTGTAGGCATCCGGGTTGTCGGCCTGCGTGGCGGCGGCCCAGGTGATGACCAGCCGCGAGGGCGGGGTGCTTTCCACCACCTCGCCGACCAGCTCGACCGAGCGTGTTTCGTTGGCGCGCACATGCTGCCAGCGCGAGCCGGGTTTCCAGTCCGAGACGTTTTCGTGGCCCCAGTAGCGGCTGGCGATCTCGGGGCGGGTGATGGCCTCGAACACCTTCTGCGGTGTGGAGGCGATGTAGATCACGTGGATGAAGCGGGTGGTCTCTGCGGACATCGTCATTCTCCTTCCAGTTCTCGTTTCAGGTCATGCAGCAGGCTCAGGCGCTGCTGCTCGAACTTGCGTACCCAGCGTTCGTAGACCTCATGCAGTGGCACCGGGTTGATGAAGTGCAGCTTCTCGCGGCCACGGCGCACGGTGCTGATCAGGTTGGCGTCTTCCAGCAGGCCCAGATGCTGGGTGACCGATTGCCGGGCCATGTCCAGGTGTTCGCAGAGCTGGCCCAGGGTCTGGCCGTTGTCTGCGCAGAGCAGGTCCAGCAGGGTTCTGCGCGTGGGGTCGGCCAAGGCCTTGAACACCTTGTCTGCATTCATGCGGGGCGTCTTCAGTTCCAGTTGTCGATCCTGATGTCGTGTGGGTTGGGCTGGCCCTTGCCGGTTTCCAGCAGGGCTTTGAGGCTCATCAGGAACACCGCCCACTTGGTGCTGCAGTGGGAGGTGAACTCGACGCGTTCCTTCCAGCCTTCGTGGGTGAACAGCACGATGCAGTAGTCGCCCTCCTGCTTCAGCACGAAACGCGCATGCGTGCCGATCCATTCGGTGGGGCCGGCCAGGAACTGCCAGAGCACGAGTTCGTCAGGAACCAGTTGTTCCAGCTTCATCTGCATGGCGCCGATTTCCTGGCCGTTGTTGGTGAAACGGACCTTGACCGTGCCGCCGACGTTACGGTCGCCGTGGGTGTCTTCTGCCCACCAGGCGGCGACGCCTTCGGGGGTGGCCAGTGCTTGATACACCTGGCGTGCGGGGGCCTTGATGCCAACCCGATGTGCGATATCCACCATTGCAGGTTCCTCGCGATGGGCGGGCGAGTGCCGTCCTTGGTGTCGACTATATGCAGGCAAATGCCTGCATGTCAAATGAGGTCGTTTGGAGGAGCTTTCCAGGCCTGGCCTGGCACTACTGCGTCACTGGGTCGCAGGCGGGCTGAAGCATGAGGGACACGGGTTCGGCGCTAGAGTGGGGTGGACCCCTCCAGGAAGGAGCAGTGCATGTACTACAGCAGTGGCAACTACGAAGCCTTCGCGCGGCCGCGCAAGCCGGCCGGTGTGGATGGCAAGCGCGCCTGGTTTGTCGGCTCGGGGCTGGCCTCGCTGGCCGGTGCGGCGTTCCTGGTGCGCGACGGGCGCATGGCCGGTGAACGCATCACCATCCTGGAACAACAGCAGATTGCCGGCGGCGCGCTGGATGGCCTGAAGGTGCCGGAAAAGGGTTTCGTGATCCGTGGTGGTCGCGAGATGGAGAACCACTTCGAGTGCCTGTGGGATCTGTTCCGCTCGATTCCCTCGCTGGAGATCGACGATGCCAGCGTGCTGGACGAGTTCTACTGGTTGAACAAGGACGATCCGAACTATTCGTTGCAGCGCGCCACCATCAATCGCGGCGAAGATGCACACACCGATGGCCTGTTCACCCTGACCGAGCAGGCGCAGAAGGACATCATCGCGCTGTTCCTGGCCACCCGGCAGGAGATGGAGAACAAGCGCATCAACGAGGTGCTGGGCCGTGATTTCCTGGACAGCAATTTCTGGCTGTACTGGCGCACGATGTTCGCGTTCGAGGAGTGGCATTCGGCGCTGGAGATGAAGCTGTACCTGCATCGCTTCATCCACCATATCGGTGGGCTGCCGGATTTCTCGGCGCTGAAGTTCACCAAGTACAACCAGTACGAATCGCTGGTGCTGCCGTTGGTGACGTGGCTGCAGGACAAGGGCGTGGTGTTCCAGTACGGCACCGAGGTGACCGACGTCGACTTCGATCTCCAGCCGGACCGCAAGCAGGCCACGCGCATCCACTGGTTGCGTGATGGTGTGGCCGGTGGCGTGGATCTGGGTGCGGACGATCTGCTGTTCATGACCATCGGTTCGCTGACCGAGAACTCGGACAACGGCGACCACCACACCGCAGCGCGCCTGAATGAAGGCCCGGCGCCGGCCTGGGACCTGTGGCGGCGCATCGCGGCGAAGGATGCGGCGTTCGGGCGCCCGGATGTATTCGGCGCGCATATTCCGGAAACCAAGTGGGAGTCGGCGACGGTGACCACGCTGGATGCACGCATTCCGGCTTACATCCAGAAGATTGCCAAGCGCGATCCCTTCAGCGGCAAGGTGGTGACCGGCGGCATCGTCAGCGTGCGCGATTCGCGCTGGCTGATGAGCTGGACGGTGAACCGACAGCCGCATTTCAAGAACCAGCCCAAGGACCAGATCGTGGTCTGGGTGTACTCGCTGTTTGTGGATACGCCCGGCGATTACGTGAAGAAGCCGATGCAGGACTGTACCGGCGAGGAGATCACCCGCGAGTGGCTGTACCACCTGGGCGTGCCGGTGGAAGAGATCGACGAACTGGCCGCGACCGGCGCGAAGACGGTGCCGGTGATGATGCCGTACATCACCGCGTTCTTCATGCCGCGCCAGGCCGGTGACCGCCCGGACGTGGTGCCGGAGGGGCGGTGAACTTCGCCTTCATCGGCCAGTTCGCCGAATCGAAGCAGCGCGACTGCATCTTCACCACCGAGTACTCGGTGCGCACGCCGATGGAAGCGGTGTACACGCTGCTGGATATCGAGCGCGGTGTGCCGGAGGTGTTCAATTCCACCTATGACGTGCGCTCGCTGCTGGCCGCGACCGGACGGCTGCGCGATGGCAAGGAACTCGATATTCCCGGGCCGGCGTTCCTGCGCAACCTGCTGATGAGCAAGCTGGACAAGACCCAGATTGGTGGGTTGCTGCGCGAGTTCAAGCTGGTGCAGGAGGACTAGGCCTCGCCGGGCGTGGCCCGGCGCTACCGCACCCCAGCAATCGACCGGTAGCGCCTACGGGGTGCTGTCGGTCGAGCGACTCAGCGGTTCCCACGCATCGATGTTGCCGACCATCGATGCCAGTTTTGCGCGTACCAGTTGCAGTGCGTCGCTGCCCAGCAGCAGATGGCGCGGCGGCGCATCACTGTCGATGATCTGCAGCATGGCCTGCGCCGCCTTTACCGGATCGCCCAGCTGCTGGCCGCTCTTGGCCTGGCGCGCACTGCGGATGGGATCGAACAACGTGTCGTAGTCTTCAATGCTGCGCGGCGCCCGCACCATTGAACGGCCGGCCCAGTCGGTGCGGAATGAGCCCGGCGCGACGGCGGTGACGTGGATGCCGAACGGCGCGACTTCCTTGCCGAGCACTTCGCTGATGCCTTCCAATGCGAACTTGCTGCCGCAGTACCAGGCGATGCCGGGCAGGGTGATGAAGCCGCCCATGGAGGTGATGTTGAGAATGTGGCCGCGGCGGCGCGCGCGCATGTGCGGCAGCACTGCTTTGATCAATGCGGCCGGGCCGAACACGTTCACTTCGAACTGCTGGCGCAGCTCGGCCAGCGTGGATTCTTCGAGGATGCCTTCGTGGCCGTAACCGGCGTTGTTGACCAGTACGTCGATGGCGCCGACGTTCGCTTCGATTTCGGCGACGAGTGCATCGATGGCAGCGGTATCAGTGACGTCCAGCAGGCGACCCAGGGCGCGACCGGGAGCGAGGGCTTCAAACGCGTGGCGCGCGGCGTCGTTGCGTACGGTGCCGATCACGCGATGGCCGGCCAGCAGTGCCTGCTGGGCAAGCGCGCGGCCGAAACCGCTGCTGGCGCCGGTGATGAGGAGGAGTCGGGATGTGGTCATGATCGGGAGTTGGCAGAGGGCAGGGCTTGCACGTTAGTGCTTGCGCGAGGCCATTCCCAGGCCTAGGCTTCGCCCAGTCTTGCCTATTCCTCTGAGGTGCCTGTGGTCGATTCCCTGCAACGGCAGGTGCAGGCGCGCATGGTCGGCCTCCTGCAGACGCTGGCGGTGGAGGAGGGCTATACGCTCACGCCGCTGCCCGGGGTACGGCTGCTGCGATCCAACCGTCCCTTGGCGCGCACGCCGGTGCTGTATGACCCGGGCATCGTGATCGTGTGCCAGGGCGTGAAGCGCGGCTACCTGGGCGGGCAGGTCTACCAGTACGACGCGCAGCACTACCTGGCGGTGTCGGTGCCGGTGCCGTTCACGATGGAAACCGAGGCATCGCCTCAGGCGCCGCTGCTGGCGATCTACCTGCACCTGGATCTGCAGATGGCGGCGGAGCTGCTGATTGAACTGGGCGAGCAGGCGGGTACGACCGAAACGCCGGCGCAGAGCATGATGTCCAGCCCGATGCAGGCGCCGATGCAGGCCACGGTGCTGCGCCTGCTGGAGGCGCTGGCCGAGCCGTTGCAAGCGGCCATATTGGGCCCGGCGCTGGTGCGCGAGCTTTACTTCCGTGTGCTGACCGGCGCACAGGGCGGTGCGTTGCGCGAGGCACTGGCCATGCGCGGGCGCTTCGGCAGCATTGGCCGGGTGCTGCGTACGATCCATGCGGCGTATGCCACGGCGCTGGATGTGGGGCAGCTGGCAGCAGGGGCCGGGATGAGCGTGGCGACCTTCCACGATCACTTCCGCAAGATGACCGGTACCTCGCCGATGCAGTACGTGAAATCGACCCGGCTGCATCAGGCGCGGTTGCTGATGCTGCGCCAGGGGATGACCGCCGAAGCGGCGTCGCTGGCGGTGGGGTATGCCAGCGCGTCGCAGTTCAATCGCGAGTTCAAGCGCCTGTTTGGGTTGCCGCCCGCTGCCGAAGTGGCGCGGATGCGGCGCAGCTTCGCGCTGCCACCGCCGCCGGCCGATGCGATGTACGTGTCTTCGCATTGAACGGGCGCAGGGATCGCCTTGGTTTTCTGGGATGCCGGGCAGCGGCCGGCACTACCGGTGGGGGCGGCAGGGTGGGGTATTGACTGCGGGTCTACCTACTAGTAGGTTGTGACCCATGAAAGAGTCGCTCTCGCCCAAGGCCCAGGAGATCCTGGCCCACGCCCGTTCGCTGCTGGAGGCCGGTGGCTACAACGGTTTCAGCTACGCCGATGTGTCGGCGCGGGTGAACATCAGCAAGGCCAGCATCCATCATCACTTCCCCAGCAAAGCGGAACTGGTGCGTACGGTGGTGGTGCTGTACCGGGCCGAGGCGCGCGAGGGCCTGGCGCTGCTGGATCGGCAGCTGGACGATCCGCTGCGCGAACTCCAGGCCTATGTGGACTACTGGTCCAGCTGCATTGCCGGTGGCACCTCGTCGTTCTGCATCTGCGCAATGCTGGCGGCCGAGGCGCCGATGATTCCGCCGGAAATCGCCGAGGAAGTGCGCGGGCATTTCGAGGACCTGAGCGGCTGGCTGGCGCTCACCCTGGAGAAGGGCGCGGCGGCCGGCCAGTTGCGGTTGCAGGGTTCTGCCGCCGATGAGGCCAAGGCGTTCATGTCTGCGGTGCACGGGGCGATGCTGGCTGCGCGGGGGTTGGGCGATGCAGCGACCTTCGCGGCATTGGCGCGGTTGGCGATCGCGCGGGTGGCCGTGGCTGCCTGAGTTGTGGTGTGTGCGGCCTGCCCAAGCGCAGGCCTTTTCTTTGCCTTTCAGGCCTACCTACTAGTAGGTTCAATCATTCAATGGAGATTCCCATGTCGCATCCACTTTCGACCCTTGGCGTCGTGCATACCGCGGTCAGCCTGGTTCCGGTGCTGGCCGGGGTGTACGGCTTCATCCGCCACGGCGCGATCGATCCTGCCACGCGCTCAGGCAAGCTCTACCTGTGGGGCCTGCTGTTGTCGGTGGCCACATCCTTCACGGTCTCCAGTACGGGCGGGTTGAACCCCGGCCATGCGTTCGGCGTGATCGTGCTGTTGGTGGCGTTCGGCGGTGTGGTACTGGCGCGGCTGCGCTGGCTTGGGCGTGCGGCGCGCTATCTGTCCACGTTCGCGTTGTCTTTCAGCTTCCTGCTGTCGCTGGTGCCAGGCGTGAATGAAACGCTGACGCGGTTGCCGGTGGGTCACCCTGTCGCTGCTGCGCCGCTGGCGCCGGTGATCCAGCAGACGCTGCTCGGCTGCGCGCTGCTGTTCGCCATCGGTTTCCTGGCGCAGTGCTGGGTGATCCATGCGCGCGCTGCACGTACGCGTGGCTGAGACCGCCAGCGCTGCGGATCAGTCGGCCAGGACGGTGTCCGCGCCTTCGCCGTAGGTGGCGCGGGCGCTGCCACATGCAGCGTGGGAAGCAGCGCTGGGCGGCAGGCCGGTGGCCTTGATGCCGCGCAACGTATTGCCCTCGAATATCTCGGCGTAGCGTTCGGCGGCCAGCGCGCCATCGGGCAGCACGTACAGCAGCGTGCGCTGAAGGGTCGATTGGCCCTGCAGTGGCTGCGGTTGCCGGAACGCAGGTACCTGCACGCGCGCGCTGTGCCATCGCGTGGGCGCATCGACAGTCTGCCAGCGGACCTGCAGCGGCAGGTCGAGCGAGATCAGCGCGACACCGGCGGGAAGGCCGTAGGACGTGCAGTCCATTGGTGCTGCGGGGATGTTTGCGAGGGCCCTGTCGCCGATGTCCAGTGCGATGCCGTTGACCTCCAGCCGCACCATCGGCGCACTGCCGTAGTTGTGGACCTTGAACAGCACCAGGCCTTCGAGGCGGCTGCGCTCCAGTTCGTCGGCGGTGAGGCCGCTGAGACGTGCGAGCGTGGGTGCGACCTCCACGTGATCGCTGTAGTGGTAATAGAGGTGCACGAGCTCCGGTGTGCCCGCACGGCGCCATCCGGCGTTGAATGGCGTGGTGTCCGGATACGCCTGGCGCACCAGTGGCACATCGGTCACGGCGCGATCTCCCGACGGTGTGGCGTAGCGGTAATGATCAACGGAGCGCTTCAGGCGCGCGTCCTGGTAGGGGAAGCCACTGTCCGCATCGGATTCCGCGTTGGGGTAGCGGTGGAAGGCCACGAAGCGCTCAGGTGTATCGCCTTGCATCGGCAGGTCCGGGCCAGCGCCGGAGCCGGTGGATGCATACGGCGAGGTGTCCAGCCACAGCGGCTGCCCGCTGAGATTGATGTGCAGCTCCGCAATGGGCGCACGCGAGCCGCCGGCAACGCTATCCCAGCTGCGTTGCAGGGAAAACCACACGGGGACGATGAGCAAGGCCGCGGCGGTCGGTGCAAACATCATCGCGTGCACGCGGCCAGGGACGCGCCCGCGCTGCCGCACCATGTAGCGCAGCCACGCCAGCAGCAGAACCAGCAGCAACGGAACGCCCACCCAGATCGCCACGGTGGCCAGCGCCACGGCGCCCCAGCCCAGGTTGGGGGTGGCCACCGCGATGAGCGAGAGCGCGCCGATGAGCGTGGCCAGCAGCAGCGATATGCCGATGCCAACGCGGTAGTTCCGGTACGGGCTGTCAGTCATCACCGTTCCATCGGCAGTGCGGGGATGGCCCTATCTTGCAGGGGTGGGAACGGCGTGCAAAGTCGGGGAAGGAGACAATCAGCAGCCGACCAGCCGGTCCGCGCCGATGCCATTGCGATGCTGGCTGCGATATTCGGTCGGGCTGGCAGCCGCCTGGCTGCGGAAATGGCGGCGGAACGATTCCTGCGAGCCGAAGCCGGCCTGCTCGGCGATCCACTGCAATGGCCGGTCGGTGGTTTCCAGCAGTTCGCGGGCGTAGGCCACACGCTCGCGGATCAGCCAGTCGATGGGCGACAGGCCGGTGGCTTCGAGGAACTGTCGCTGTAGCGTGCGCTGGCTCAAGGCCGCCTGCTCGGCGAGGCTGCCCAGCGAGTGCGGTTCACGCAGGTTGCGGCGCATCCACTCCATCAGCTTCGCCAGCCGCGTGGGCTCGCCACTGGGGATGGCCCGGCTGACGCGCTGGCTGCGGCCGGCATCACGCCACGGCGCCAGCACCAGCCGTTCGGCTACAAGGTTGGCCACGCGCGCGCCGTAGTCCTTGCGCACCATGTGCAGCATCATGTCCATGCCGGTGGCCGAGCCTGCGGAGGTGATGATGCTGCCGGTGTCCACGTACAGCACATCCTCGCGCACATCGATGCGCGGGAACGCATGCGTCAGCGCTTCGGTGAGGCGCCAGTGGGTGGTGGCCTGGCGGCCATCGAGCAGGCCGGCCCAGGCCAGCACGAAGGCACCGGAGCAGATTGAAGCAATGCGCGCACCACGTGCGTGGGCGCGGATGAGGGCATCGAGCAGCGCCTGCGGCGGACGCTCGCTGGGTTCGCGCCAGCCGGGGATGACGATGATGTCGGCATCTTCGACGGCATCGAGTGAAAAGGGCAGTTGTACCTGCGTGCCGCCGAGCATGCGCAGCGCCCCGGGCTCACCCGCGCACAGCTGCGTGCGGTACCAGGCCACGCCGAGTTCCGGCCGCACGGGCGCGAACAGGCCGACCGCACAGCCGAACTCGAACAGCCCCTGGCCGTGACAGGCGACGATGGCGACGAGCGGCGCGGCGGGATCGGCAGATGGGCTGGACATGGATCGATGCTACGGGCGGTGGTGCGCGGCGCGCAGTAGCGTGCGGGCATGAGGTGATGCCTGTGGAGCATGTGCACGAGGGGGCGTTGATCGGAAGCAGGCTGGGGATGGCCGTCGGGCTTGGGACAACTGACTGGGTAGAGTCGACTGTTAGTCGACTGCTGTTGGCGACACCGCTTGGATGCCCGCGCTACGCGCGATAGTCGACTAACAGTCGACTCTACCCTGCCGTTCGCCGTTCGCCGTTCGCCGTTCGCCGTTCGCCGTTCGCCGTTCGCCGTTCGCCGTTCGTCCGTCGCCATTCATGGAGGCGCCATCGGGCGGCGTGCCGGCCCAGCCTTGCCTAACCTCATTACCAGCAGTCATGTGAGTGGCCGGATGTTACGGCTGGGTGACGCGATTCCGCCTGTCGTGGCGCGTGAACAGGCCCTTGAATGGAAGCGTGTCTCCGGCCCACCCCCACGAGCCCCCATGCCTGCCGCCCACACTCCTGTCCTGAGCTCTCTTGCCGTCCTGATTGCCGCTGTCCTTGCTGCGTCGCCCAGCCATGCCGCTGAAGCCGATGCCGAGCCCGCCACCACGGCAGCGACCGCCAATGTCGCCGCCTCTACGCTGGATGCGGTAGTGGTGACCGGGTCGCGCACCAGTACGCGCACGGTGAAAAACAGTTCCACGCCGATCGACGTGATTTCCGCCGAGGATCTGGCGTCAACGGGTCAGGCCAACCTGCTCGAAGCCCTGCAGCGTGCGCTGCCCTCGCTCAGCCAGATTGGTGGCTACCAGAGTGATCAGGAGAGCCTGATCCGCGGCTACCAGCTGCGCAACCTGTCGCCGGGCTACACGCTGGTGCTGGTGAACGGCAAGCGCCGCAATGCCAGCGCCTACGTGAGTGGGGCAAACGGTGGTGGCTTTCCGGGCCATGCCTGGGCCGACCTGGCGCTGATTCCGGTCTCGGCCATCGACCATGTGGAAGTGCTGCGCGATGGTGCATCGGCCATCTATGGCTCGGACGCGATCACCGGCGTGGTCAACGTGATCCTCAAATCGCAGGCGCACGGTGGCGAGTTGGCCGTGGAAAGCGGGCAGAGCGTCGATGGCGATGGTTCGCGCACCAGCGTGCGCGCGAATGTGGGTCTGCCGTGGGGCGCTGACGGCTTCATCAATCTGTCGGGTGAGACCACGCGTCAGCACCACGCGATCCGCACCCGGCGCTATATCGATGGCTACCTGAGCTATCCGGCGGTGGATGCCAGCGGCAATCGGGTGGCCCTGCGCCCGAACAACCGACTGCCCGCCGGCGCGTCACCGAACCCAGCCGAGGCCACGCGTGATGCTGAGGCCAACACCATCCTCAGCTCGCCCTCGTATGCGCTGAAGGCGTTCGCGGTGAACGTGGGCCATGGACTGGGTGAAAGTGCGCAGTTCTACGCCAATGCCACGGCCAGCGACCGCACCGCGCAGGCGATCCAGAACTTCCGCCTGCCGGCGACGATCTTCACCACCTACAGGGCTCCCGGCGTACTGAGCGTGTTCCCCGATGGCTTCCTGCCGGTGCTGGAAACCAAGGAGAAGCAGTACACCGGCACTGCGGGGGTGAAAGGCCAGATCGCGGGCTGGGATTACGACGCCAGCCTGACCGGTAACCGCAGCACGGTGCGCACCTACACGCGCAACTCGGTGAACTACTCGCTGCCGTATCCCGGTTCGCCCACCGATTTCTACGACGGCAAGCTGGACTACCAACAGGGCATCGCCAATCTGGATCTGCGCCGTGGTTTCGAGGTGGCAGCGTTCGCCTCGCCGCTGGAAGTGAGTGCCGGTGCGGAGTACCAGCATGAACAGTACGAGCGCGGGGCCGGGCAGTGGGAGTCGTACACCGGCTTCGGTGCGGCCGCCTTCGTGGGCTACTCCACCGCCGATGCGGTGAAGGCCACTCGCAACAGCAAGGCGGTCTACGTGGGCGCGGCCACCAACATCACCTCGCGCTGGTACCTGGATGCGGCCGCGCGCTGGGAAGACCATTCCGACTTCGGCAGCGTGTCCACCGGCCGCCTGACCACGCGCTTCGACTTCACCGATGCGCTGGGTCTGCGCGCCACGGTCAGCAACGGTTTCCACGCACCGAGCCTGGGCGCGCAGTTCTACCAGGCCACCGGCAGCTGCCCCTGCGGCACCACGCTGGTGGCGCAGGTATCTTCACCGGCGGCCGTCGCATTGGGCGCCACGCCACTGAAGCCGGAGAAGGCCACCAACTACAGCCTGGGCGTGACCTGGGACCCCAGCCCGGCCTTCCACCTGGCGCTGGACGCGTACCAGATCGACATCCGAGGCCAGCTCGGCCAGTCCAGCCAGATCGGCTACAACGCGCAGGACCCGGCGCGCATCACCGACAACAGCGGCACCGTGCTGAGCGCGGCGCAGAAGAACACCATCGATGCGCTGCTGGGTTCGGCGGGCATCAGCATCCTGCCAGGTGATGCGTTCTACGCCAGCTACTTCACCAACGTGGGCAATACCCGCACGCGCGGGGTCGAGCTGACGCTGGAAGCGAACCAGGAAACGGCGTGGGGCAAGCTGCGCTGGAGTTATGCGGCCAACGTGGGGCGCACCACCATCCAGAAGGTCAGCGACATTCCTGCGGCGCTGCAGGGGCTGCCCAACATCAATCTGTTGACCAAGAGCAGCGAGTACGCGCTGCGCTTCCGCACGCCGAGCTACACGCAGGTGGCCGGGCTGGGCTGGCAGAACGGGCGCTGGCGCTCGAACGTCGATTTCACCTACTACGGCCCGATCAAGCGGCTGAACAACGGCGTGGAGTACAAGCAGCCGCCGGTGCTGGTGACCAACCTTTCAGGTGCGGTGGAGCTGGGGGCGGGTTGGAGCGCGGCGCTGGGCATCAACAACGTGTTCGACAAGCGCACGCGCAAGGTGCCGGAGTACGCACGTAGCGCTACCGACGTGGCGAGTATCGAGACCACCTGGGATTCGGGCGATGTGCTGAGCCGGATCGGGGCGTTCTGGTATGGGCGGATCAATTACCGGTTTTGAGGTTCAGGCCAACGGCAGCCGAGCATGGCTCGGCTCTACAGAGGAGCAGGTCAATGTCAGGTGCTTTGAAGGTGGTTGCGCTGGTGGGGTCGCCGACCAGTTCGGCGACGTCGCGCACGCTGTTGCTGGTGCGGCATCTGCTGGAGTCGCTGCAGCAGCGGCTGCATGCCAGCGTGGAGCTGGTGGAGCTGGCGCCGATCGCGCGCTCGCTGGGGCAGTCGCTGTCGCGTGATGAGGCCGAGCCTGCGGTGGAGCAGGCGCTGCAGACGATCGAGGCGGCCGAACTGCTGGTGGTGGCGGCGCCGGTGTACCGCGGCTCCTATCCCGGCCTCTTCAAGCATCTGGTCGATTTCATCGGGCTGGAGGCGCTGGTGGATACGCCGGTACTGCTGGCGGCAACCGGTGGCAGCGAACGCCACGCGCTGGTGATCGATCACCAGTTGCGGCCGTTGTTCAGCTTCCTGCAGGCGCACACGCTGCCGATCGGGGTGTATGCAACGCCAGCGGATTTCGAAGGCGAGCGCATACACAGCGCGGCCTTGCAGGCGCGGATTGGGCTTGCCGCCGAGCGCGCGGTCGGGCATCTGGCCGCGCAGGCACGGGTCTTGCCGGTGCCGCTTCGGCGCATCGCCTGACGCCATAACGGGCGGCGCTTTGCTTATGGCCAAGGCGCATCTGCATGGCCGGATCTGACCGCCGATTGTCGCCAGGCATCGCCGTCGACGCTGCCGGTATCTCTAGCATCGAAATCGAAGCGGCATGGCATTGCCGGCACCGATGAGGACAACCCCGTGAGTGTGGACGCAACCGATAAACCCATCCTGTTCCTGCTCGACCGCGAGTTCGAGGACGGTCAGCTTCCCGGCCAGCGCTTCTTCTGCCGGCACAGCCTGCTGCTGGAAGGTGCGCTGTCGAGCATCGATGGCCTGGATGCGCAGCTGGACGTGCGCCGCATCGGCTTCGCGCGGCCGCGCCGCGAGGTGATCGCCGCGATCGGCGAGCAGGACCAGTCGCTGCCGAAGCTGGTGTTGCCGCATGGCGTGCGCAGCGAACTGGCCAGTGGCGCCCACCAGGACCGGCAGTACATCTCCGGTGCCGAGCCGATCCTGGCCGCGCTGAACGGGTTGCTGGGCATCCCCGTGGCCCATCCCTGAGCGAGGACGCGAGCATGAGCTATCAGATCAGCGTGTTGGACAAGAGCCCGGTGGCCGAGGGTGCGTCGCCGGAACAGGCGCTGCGCAACAGCCTGCAGCTGGCGCAGCGTGCGGAGCAGCTGGGCTACCACCGCTATTGGTTTGCCGAACACCACGCCGCGCCGACGCTGGCCAGCCCCGCACCGGAAGTGCTGGCGGCGTGGGTGCTGGCGCAGACCCGGCGCATCCGCATCGGCAGCGGCGGGGTGATGCTGCGCCACTATGCGCCCTACAAGGTGGCGGAGAACTTCAACCTGCTGTCCGCGCTGGCACCGGGCCGCGTTGATCTGGGCGTGGGCAAGGCCCCTGGTGGCCTGCCGGCCTCGACGGCAGCACTGGCGGCAGGACGACCGGCGTTCGCTGACTTCGATCAGCAACTGCGCGACCTGGAGGGCTATTTGACGGGCGTTGACGCCGATGCGCTGGCGCGTCCGATTCCGCAGCAGGCGCCGGAGCGCTTCCTGCTCGGTGCCAGCCCGCAGAGTGCGCGGCAGGCGGCCGAGCTGGGTTGGCGTTTCGTCTACGCCGCGCACTTTGATGGCGACCCGAAACATATCGAGGCTGCGTTCGACGCCTACCGCGGTGTCTCCACGCAGCCTCCACTGTTGGCCACGGTGGCGTTCGCCGCACCTACCGCCGAAGCGGCTGCGCGCCATATCGGCGCACTGCGGGTCTACAAGCTGCACCTCGGCCCCGGGCAGACGGTGAACCTGCCCAGCCCCGAGGCCGCTGCCGAGTACGCACGCCAGGTGGGCGTGACCGACTTCCGTGTCGAGGAAACCCGCCCGAGTGTGCTGTCCGGCGATGCGCAGCATGTACGCGGCGAACTGGACGCGCTGCACCGGCGCTTCGGCGTGGGTGAATTCATCCTCGATGCGCCGGTGGCCGACCTCGACGCACGTCTGACATCCCTTGAACTGCTGTCGCCCGCGCCGCGCGCGGCGGTGGCCTGACCTGCAGGAGCGATTCCCATGAGCACGACCCCGCGCCACATTCCGTTCGGCATCATGTTGCAGGGCCCCGGCAGCCATATGCATGCCTGGAAGCATCCGTCCAACCCGGCCGATGCCAGCGTCAACCTGCAGTTCTACATCGACATCGCGCGCACCGCCGAGGACAACGGCATCGCGTTCGGCTTCGTGGCCGACGGCCTGTACATCAACGAGAAGTCGATCCCGCACTTCCTCAACCGTTTCGAGCCGATCTCGCTGCTGTCGGCACTGGCCACGGCAACCAGCAAGATCGGGTTGGCCGGTACTTTGTCGACCTCCTACAGCGATCCGTTCACGGTGGCGCGCCAGTTCGCCTCGCTGGATCTGCTCAGCGGCGGCCGTGCCGGTTGGAATGTGGTGACCTCGCCGCTGGAAGGCTCCGGCCGCAACTATGGCCGCCCGCATCCGGAACACGCCCTGCGCTATCAGATCGCCGACGAGTATCTGGACGTGGTGCAGGGGCTGTGGGATTCGTGGGATGACGACGCCTTCGTGCGTGAGCGCGACAGTGGCACCTTCTTCGCGCCGGAAAAATTCCGCCGGCTCGATCACAAGGGGCGCTTCTTCCAGGTGGAAGGGCCGCTCAACATCCAGCGTTCGCCGCAGGGCCAGCCGGTGATCTTCCAGGCCGGTTCGTCTGATGATGGCATTGCATTGGCCGGCAAGTACGCCGATGCGGTGTTTACCCATTCGCCGTCGCTGGAAGAAACCCGCGCGTTCACCCAGAAGGTGAAGAACTCGGCGATCGCGCACGGCCGCAGCGGCAACGACGTGAAGATCTTCCCGGGCATCGGCCCGATTGTCGGTCGCACCGCCGAGGAGGCCGAGGCCAAATACCAGGCGATCGCCGCGCTGGCCACGCTGGAAGATGCGCTGGCCTACCTTGGGCGATTTTTCGATCACCATGATTTCAGCCAGTACGACCCGGATGCACGGTTCCCGGAGCTGGGTGACATCGGCAGCAATTCGTTCCGCTCCACCACCGACCGCATCAAGCAGGACGCGCGCGAGAAGGGGCTGAGCCTGCGCCAGGTGGCGTTGGAAGCGGTCAGTCCGCGGCCGAACTTCATCGGCACGGCCGAAGACGTGGCCGACGAGCTGATCCGCTGGTTCGATGCCGGTGCCAGCGATGGCTTCATCCTCGGTTTCGCCGCGCAGCGCGAAGGCCTGGACGATTTCGTGACCCAGGTGCTGCCGATCCTGCAGGCCCGTGGCTATCACCAGCGCGAGCTGGAAGGGCAGACCCTGCGCGAGCATCTGGGCCTGCCGTACAAGGCCAGCCGTCATTCAACCGACGCCGAACCGGCGCTGAAGGTGGGGTAGGGCGATGAGCGGAGAGAGTTCGGTAGCGCCGGGCAACGCCCGGCGGACTTCCCCAACAACCGGCGTGCTGCCTGAGATCGCAGCGCGCGCCGAGGCGGCCATCGCGATCCGTCATGATCTGCACCGGCACCCGGAGCTGGCCTTCGAGGAGCATCGCACCAGCGCCCGCGTGGCCGAGCTGCTGCAGCAATGGGGCTATGAGGTGACCACCGGCCTCGGCGGCACCGGCGTGGTCGGCACGCTGCAGCGCGGGCAGGGCAGCCGTCGCCTGGGCCTGCGTGCGGACATCGATGCATTGCCGATCCAGGAAGACTCCGGGTTGGCCTATGCCAGCCAGACCGACGGCCTGATGCATGCCTGCGGTCACGATGGCCACACCGCCATCCTGCTGTCCGCCGCGCACTACCTGGCCCATCACGGGCGCATCGACGGCACCCTGCAGCTGGTATTCCAGCCCGCCGAGGAAACCGGCTCGGGCGCGTCGAAGATGATTGCCGACGGCCTGTTCGAGCGCTTCCCGGTCGATGCGATCTATGGGCTGCACAACTGGCCGGGTGTGCCGGTGGGCCATTTCGGTTTCGTCGATGGTCCGGCGATGGCCTCGGTGGACTGGGCGCGGCTGAAGGTGATCGGCAAGGGCGGCCACGGCGCCGAGCCGCAGGGCAGTGTCGACCCGATCCTGGTGGCGGCACACATCATCACCGCGCTGCAGAGCGTGGTCTCGCGCAATGTCGATCCGCGGCAGATGGGCGTGGTCACCGTCGGCTCGATCCATGGCGGGCAGGCGGCCAATGTGATTCCGGACGTGGTGGAGCTGAAGCTGACGGTGCGCGCCTACCTGCCCGAAGTGCGCGACACGCTGCGGCGCCGGGTCACCGAACTTGCCAAGCAGACCGCTGCTGCGTTCGGTGCGCGTGCCGAGATCGAGTTTCCGCGCGGCTTCCCCAGCGTGATCAACCACCCACAGCAGACCGCCTATATCCGCGAAGTCGCCGAGCGCGGCTTCGGCGCTGGACAGGTGGTGCCCGATTTCGCGCCGCGCACGGCCAGCGAGGATTTCGCCTTCCTGCTGCAGGCGCGGCCCGGCAGCTTCGTGTTCGTCGGCAACGGCGACAGCGCACCGCTGCACAGCCCGCGCTATGTGTTCAATGACGCGGCGATCGCACCCGCGGCCAGCCTGTGGGCGCGGCTGGCCGAAGACTATCTGGTGAAGGATGCCGCATGAGCAGCAACGAACGCTTCCTCTACACCTCGGTGGATGACCCGTTGGCGCGTCCGCTGTTCGACGGCCTGGAGCAGGAGTACGACAGCCGCTATGCCGACGTGCACCGTCGCATCGGCGGCAGCGCCCGCGAAGAGCTGCAACGCTATCCAGCGCAGGCCTTCGCCGCGCCGGTGGGGGCGTTCGTGCTGCTGCTGCGCGATGGCCTTGCCATCTCCGGCGGTGCCTTCATGCCACACCGGGACCCGGATACCGCCGAGTTCAAGCGCATCTGGACGCTGCCGGGTCTGCGCCGCCAGGGCATCGCGCGGCGCGTGCTGCAGGAACTGGAAGACCAGGCGCTGCGCCAGGGGTACCGCCGCGTGTTCCTGACCACCGGCTTCCGCCAGCCCGAAGCGGTGGGCCTGTACCTCAGCCATGGCTACACCGCACTGTTCGACCTTCAGGCCGATCCGGAAACCGTCGCGCATCTGCCCTTCGAGAAGCACCTGCTCGCGCCGGCGGCGGTGATCGCACCTGCACCTGCCGCCGTGCACGGAGCCCACGCATGAGTACGCCCTCGACAGCACTGGAAGGCATCGCTGCACGGCCGGCACAGACGCCGGCGCTGAAGATCGTGCCGGCCCGGCATCCATTGCAGGTGATCGGCACCGTGTTGGCGCTGGCCCTGATCCTGATCGGGCTGCAGTCGGTGCTGGGCAATCCTCGCTGGGGTTGGGGCACCTTCGCCGAATGGTTCTTCGCGCGCCCGGTGCTGGAAGGGCTGGGCCGTACGCTGCTGCTGACTGCACTGGGCACCGGGCTGGGGTTTGCGCTGGGCACGCTGCTTGCACTGGCGCGCGTGTCCGGTTCGCCGTTGCTGTCGGCGGTGTCGTGGGGCTATGTGTGGTTGTTCCGCTCGATTCCGCTGCTGGTGCTGTTGCTGCTGCTGAACAATCTGGGCTATCTGTACAGCACCATCGAACTGGGCGTGCCGTTCACCGGCATCAGCCTGTTCTCGTACCCGACCACGCAGCTGATCGGCGTATTCACTGCCGCGGTGCTGGGCCTTACGCTGAACCAGGCCGCGTTCTCGGCCGAAGTGATCCGTGGCGGCATTCTGTCGGTCGACCACGGACAGTACGAGGCCGCCGCCGCGCTGGGTCTGCCGCGTGGCCGGCAGGTGCGCCGCATCATCCTGCCGCAGGCAATGCGCTCGATCCTGCCGGCCGCGTTCAATGATGTGATCGGCCTGGCCAAGAGCACCTCGGTGGTCTATGTGCTGGCGTTGCCGGAACTGTTCTACACCGTGCAGGTGATCTACCGCCGCAACCTGGAGGTGGTGCCGTTGCTGATGGTGGCCACGGTCTGGTACCTGGTGATCCTGACCGTGCTGTCGCTGCTGCAGCGACGCGTGGAGCAGCGCTTCGCGCGCGGCCAACTGCAGCGTGAGCGCTCGGTGTCGCGCGTGTCATCGCCGCTGCGCGCGCAGAGTGATGCCGCACCGCGCGTGATCAATCGCCCGCGCATCGTCACCCAGGTCGAAGCGGGCGAGGGTGCGGCGGTGTCGCTGCATGGCGTGGGCAAGGCCTTCGGCGAGCAGCCGGTGCTGGAAGATGTGAACCTGGATCTGCGCGCCGGCAGCGTGACTGTGCTGATCGGCCCCTCGGGTGCTGGCAAGTCCACGCTGCTGCGGTTGATCAATCATCTGGAACGTGCCGACAGCGGTTACGTGACCGTCGGCGGCCAGCTGATCGGCTACCGCCGCGACGGTGACACGCTGTACGAGTTGCCCGAGCGCGAGATCCGCCGCCGTCGTGCCGAAGTCGGCATGGTGTTCCAGGGCTTCAACCTGTTCCCGCACCTGACCGCGCTGGAAAACATCGTCGAGGCACCGATCGCGGTACGCGGCGTGTCGCGCGCGCGGGCCGAGCAGCAGGCGCGCACGCTGCTGGAACGGGTCGGTCTGGCCGACAAGGCCGATGCCTTCCCGCGCCAGTTGTCCGGTGGCCAGCAGCAGCGCATTGCCATTGCCCGCGCGCTGGCGCTGCAGCCGAAGGTGCTGCTGTTCGATGAACCGACCTCGGCGCTGGACCCCGAACTGGTGGCCGAAGTGCTCAGCGTGATCGAAGAGCTGGCCCGCTCTGGCACCACGCTGGTGATCGTCACCCATGAGCTGGGCTTTGCCCGCCGCGTGGCCGACCACGTGGTGATGATGGACCAGGGCCGGGTGATCGAGCAGGGCACGCCCGACGCCGTGTTCGAGCGACCGCGCCAGCAACGTACCGCCGACTTCCTGGCCAAGACCCTGTAACCCTCAAGGAATGCCATGAGCCCTGCAGCACCCCGTCGCCCCTCGCGCAGCACCCTGTTGATCGGGGGCGTGCTGGTCATCGGCATCGCCGGCATCGTCTACTCGCGCGTGCGCCAGGCCCCGGAGGCTGCGGTGGTGGCCGCGACCAGCCTGGCCGGTACCAACACCGCCGTGCTGAAGGGCACGCTCGATCCCAAGGCGCAGGCCTTGATTCCCGCCGGCTACCGTTTCGTCACTCCTGGTGCGTTTACCGTAGCTACCCATCCAGGGCAGCTGCCGCTGGCCGACTATGGTGCCGACAGCAGGGAGGTGGTCGGCATCGAGCCGGATATCGCCCGCCTGATCGCCGATGGCCTGGGCCTGAAGCTGGTAATCGTGCCGGTGGCCTGGGCCGACTGGCCGCTGGGGCTGGAATCGGGCAAGTACGATGCGGTGCTGTCGAACGTGACGGTCACTGAAGAGCGCAAGAAGAAGTTCGATTTCTCCAGCTACCGTTACGATCTGCTGGGCATCTACACGCGCAGCGACGGGCCGATCCAGAAGATCGAAAAGCCCGCCGATGTGGCCGGGCTGAAGGTGGTGGTCGGCGCCAGCACCAACCAGGACCAGATCCTGCGCCAGTGGGACCAGCAGAACATCGCCGCCGGCCTGAAGCCGGTGGAGTACCAGTACTTCGATGACGCGGTGGTTGGCCGGTTGGCGGTGATCACCGGCCGCGCCGATGTCTCGTTCGAGCCCAATGCCACCGGCGCCTATTCGGCGCGCGACGGCAAGGTGCGGCGCGTGGGCCTGTTTCCGGGTGGCTGGCCGAATGCCGCGGCGATCTCGGTGACCACGCGCAAGGGCAGTGGCCTGGCTGATGCAGTGACGCAGGCGCTGAACACGCAGATTGGCAGTGGCACCTATGCGCAGGCGTTGGCGCGCTGGAACGTGGCGGAGGAGGCCGTGCCGCAGTCGCAGACCAACCCGCCGGGGTTGCCGACGCTGCAATAACGCCGGGCACAGCCCGGCGCTACCACGACGTCGGGATCGCGCCGGTGATCTCGTAGCGTCGAGCTTGCTCGACGGGCGTGATGATGGGCGAAGAGCAGTCGAGCAAGCTCGACTCTACCAACGCGCCTCCAGCGTCCGGCATCTCCGCCGGGGTTGCCGACGCTGCAATGACGCCGGGCACGGCCTGGCGCTACCACAACGTCGGGATCGCACCGGTGATTTCGTAGCGTCGAGCTTGCTCGACGGGCGTGATGATGGGCGAAGAGCAGTCGAGCAAGCTCGACTCTACCAACGCGCCTCCAGCGTCCGGCATCTCCGCCGGGCTTGCCGACGCTGCAATGACGCCGGGCACGGCCCAGCGCTACCACGACGTCGGGATCGCGCCGGTGATCTCCTAGCGTCGAGCTTGCTCGACGGGCGTGATGATGGGCGAAGAGCAGTCGAGCAAGCTCGACTCTACCAACGCGCCTCCAGCGTCCGGCATCTCCGCCGGGGTTGCCGACGCTGCAATGACGCCGGGCACGGCCTGGCGCTACCACAACGTCGGGATCGCACCGGTGATCTCGTAGCGTCGAGCTTGCTCGACGGGCGTGATGTTTGGCGAAGAGCAGTCGAGCAAGCTCGACTCTACCAACGCGCCTCCAGCGTCCGGCATCTCCGCCGGGGTTGCCGACGCTGCAATGACGCCGGGCACGGCCTGGCGCTACCACAACGTCGGGATCGCGCCGGTGATCTCGTAGCGTCGAGCTTGCTCGACGGGCGTGATGATGGGCGAAGAGCAGTCGAGCAAGCTCGACTCTACCAACGCGCCTCCAGTGTATTGAACGGCTTCGCCAGCCGCACACCCTCGGCATCGAAGCTGCTGACCGCTCGACCGTCCACGCGTACCGTCTTCGGTGCCGTGCGATCAGGCCACCAGACCTTCACCACGGTCCCGCTGCGCAGCCCTCGCCGAGCGCCACCGTCAGCACGCCGTCGCGCTGCCGCGCCTGCATCTGCAACGTGCCATACGCCGTCGGCAGGCGCTCCACTGCCAACCCATCCCCCGCCACCCACGACGATGGCGTGCCTGGCAGCAGCGACAGCGCATCGTCGTCTTCGCGCATCAGCATGCCGAACAGCGTGCGGCCGTATTCGGCGCCGATCCAGGTGTGCGGCATGTCGCCCAGGTAGCGTGGGAAGCGCAGGCGTGAGTGCACGACCTCGGCCAGCACTTGCCACTCAAGCGGGCGTCGATCATGCAGCAGGCCCTGCAGCAGCTCGTCGGCCGCCTGCGGCTGGCCAAGGTGCACGTAGCTCAGCACGTTGCGGATCTCGTATGGCGTGTAGGCGTACAGCGCACCGGGCTGGCTGCGCTTGCGCACGTCCTCCAGATAACGGGCGAAAGTGGTCTTCAACGCCTCGGGAGGCAGCACGCTCTGCGCTCCGGTCGGGTCCAGCGCGATCGATACCCCGGTGGGGTCACCATCGCCCAGATCGGCAGAGGAGGGGATGAAGTCGATGCCCTTCCACGCCATCGTCGCCCGGATCGATGCATGCAGCGCGTCGTACAACGCCTTGTACTGTTCGCGTGCCCACACCGCAGTCTCGTGGTCGCCCAGCGATTCGGCCAGCCAGGCGCCGTCGTGCCAGCCTTTCAGTCCCCAGTAGTCATCCCAGTAGCTGTGGGTGGGCGAGGGGTAGCCCTCGTGGCTGATCGACGGCGCAAGAATGCCGGCGAAGCGCTCCGGTGCCGGCTGGTCGGCCTTGTAACCTTCCACCAGCGTGCGCTCGCGCAATTCCTGCAGGAAGCGCAGGGCCGCTTTCACCTTCGGCAGATACGGGCGTACCGATTCGGGCCCGCCATCGAGGCGCGCCACATCGGCCACCAGCGCGACGTACTGGCCCTGGCTGTCGTACTCGATGTCCGAGCCGAAGCCGGTATTGACGCTGCCATCGTCGTTGAGGATCGGTGAGACCAGGCCGTTGGCGTGCACGCCGTGCTCGCTGTACCAGGCCAGGTAGTCGCGCGCGACCTTCGCCTCGCCCATGCGCAGCAGCACCGCCGAGGTGGCCATGCCGTCGCGGATGAACGAGCGGTTGTAGTTGCGTGGGCCGGGCTGCATGGCCGGACCGGTCTGGTTGATCAGCATGTAGGCGGCCTGCGCGCGCAGCATGTCCACCAGGGACGGATCGGGCAGGCGCAGGCCAACCTGGCCGAGTCGTGCCTGCCAGTCCGCCGAGGCCTGCGTGGCCAGTGTGTCGAAGGCGCCGTTGGCGTCGTCTGGCAGCGAGGCCAGATCGAGCGGTGGCGCTTCGGGCAAGCTGCCGTTGGCATCGGCCGCAGCGGTACCCAGCGGGAAAGCCACCACGACCGATTGGCTGGCACCCGGCGCCAGCGAGATGGGATAGTCCAGCGCCGCTGCTGCAAGACCCTGGTCGTCGCGCGCCTGCTGTGCGGAAGGCAGCTGTCCGGCGGCAATTCCCGCGGTGATTTCTGTTGCACCATCCTTGCCGAAGGGCGCCGCACCGGACGCAGCCACCGGCGTGAGTGACTGCAGCAGCGTGCGCCCGTTGATGCGCACAGCCTGTCCGTTGATGACCACCTCGCGGATCGGCGACAGCCCGCCGTTCTGCCACGGTGGGTTCATCTGCATCGGGCGCACGACCAGGCTGAGTGTGCCTTCCACCCTGGTGCTGCCGGTGTTGTGCAGGCGGTGGCGCAGGAAGGTGACCGGCTGGCCAGCGCGTTCGATGGCGAAGGCCTCGCTGCGCAGCTCCAGGCCTGGCTGCGGTGACCAGGAGGCCGAGGGTATCGGCTTCCAGCCATCGCGCAGTGCGTGCTGCACGGGCTGTTCGGCGGCACCTGCGCTGCGGCCGCCAGCGTCGCGCCAGATCGGCTGCACCAGGGGGCGCCCTTGAACGCTTCCAGGTTGCCGTACTCGTCGAAGATGGACTTCTGTCGCCCGGCATGCACGCCCACCGCAGTCCAGTAGGTCTGCTGCATCTGCAGCGATGCGGGAAACAACGCGCGCTGCGCACCGCTTGCGGCAATCTGGTACTGCCTCATCGGCGTCATCACCGCCTTCGGGCCGAGCAGGCGCAGGCGTGCCACCTTTGGTGCAGGACCATCCACGCTCAGGCGGAATGCACGCACGGACTGCGCGGTATTGGCCGCGAGCCAGCTCTGCTTGTGGTCTGCCGCCTGCGCATCGTGGGCCAGTTCCTGCCAGCGGCCTTGGGCGTCCTGTGCCTGCAGGCGGGCCGCACCGCGCGTGCCATCGGCCCATTCCACGACCAGACCGGCCGTGGACTGCGCACGTGGCAGGGTGACTTCGAGCATGTGGCTGCCGCCTCGTCCGGCCGGCAGGGCGACCGCTCTGCCGCCTTGCCAGAGTGCGGCTGCCTGCGTTGCATCAATACCGGCGATGCGTGCGCTGAGTGTGCTGTCCAGCGGCTCCATCTCGAAGATCGACACCCCCAGTCGGAGGTGCGCTGCGGGCTGGCCAGCCGCAGGTAGCGCGCCTGGCGCGGTGCGAAGTACAGCGTTTCCACATCGCCCAGCGAATCGGCCATGGTGTAGGCGGTCTGCCACTGCGTGCCGTCCAGCGAGGTCTGCAGCGAATAGCCTTCCGGGTTGGAGACATCCCAGGTGAGGCGGGCGCCGGTCAACTCTGCCGGTGCGCCCAGATCGATCTGGAACCAGTGGCCGGGACTGAAGGCGCCGCCGGTGACGGTTTTCGCATCGCCATCGATCAGGTGGCTGATCGCCATGGCCGGCACCTGCTGCGAGGAACTGCTGGCCTGCCACTGGCTGCGCGGGGAAGGGTCTGTGCGTGCGCGGCGGCGGCCAGGGCGGTGAGCAGCAGGGCCGCAGCAGGCCGCATCGGAGGGAGAGGGAGTGAGCCTGGAACGTTCAGCGCGCAACGTCATTACGGACAGCCTCGCAGGTTCGGCCGGAATCGGGCGAGCGCTACGCTAGCAAGGGATGTAATCGTTTTCATGACGCGCTGCAATAACGTCGATGCCGTTGCGGGCATGATCCGGGCCGGCCGGCTGACGGG
Source organism: Stenotrophomonas sp. GSD10 (assembly GCF_056172695.1). Taxonomy (NCBI): domain Bacteria; kingdom Pseudomonadati; phylum Pseudomonadota; class Gammaproteobacteria; order Lysobacterales; family Lysobacteraceae; genus Stenotrophomonas; species Stenotrophomonas sp. GSD10. Next base: position 1,553,774 of record NZ_JAOCMC010000002.1, read on the forward strand.
TATGGCTCTGGACGTGTTGGCACGATCGGCCAGGTTCGATGCACGCCACGGAGCTTGGGTGGGTTGTCATTTGACAATGCGCCCGAACAGGTACAGACTTCGGAGAACAGCGGATGTCTCGAGTGCGTCACCCTGACAAGGACATCGAAGCCGCGTTGCGTTTTGCCGAGACGCGGGGCTGGAGATTGCGCGTCGGCGGGAGCCACGCCTGGGGCCGGATGTACTGCCCCTACAACGACAGCGAATGCCGGTGCGGGGAGTTCTGCGTTGTGAGCATCTGGAGCACGCCGCGCAGTGGCCGCAATCACGCCCGGGCGCTGCGTCGCGTTGTCGAGAACTGCAGCCGCGAGCAATGAGAAGCGGTCGAAGCCGAAACGAGGTGGGCCATGATGGAATTCAATTTCACCCTGAAGTACCGCGTGCCGGACGTGTACGACGATACCGATATCCTGGAGCAGCGCCTGGCGGCATCGGGTTGCGACGATGCGCTGTTGGGCATCGGGCGTCCGGGCAGGATGGCGCTGGCGTTCTGCCGTGAGGCCTCGCGTGCCGATGAAGCGCTGCACTCGGCGCTGGAGGATGTGCAGCAGGCGGTGCCGGGCGCCGAACTGGTTGAAGTAGGCCCCGATCTGGTGGGGTTGACCGATGTGGCCGACCTGCTGGGGATGTCGCGGCAGAACATGCGCCAGCTGATGCTGGCCCACCCGCAGTCGTTTCCGTCGCCGGTGCACGAAGGCAGCACGTCAATCTGGCACCTGGCCGACATCCTCGGCTGGTTGCAGGCGCGTGGCAGCGGCAAGGTCAGCTCGGAACTGGCCGAGCTGGCCGCCGTTGCATTGCAGCTGAATCTGGCCCGCGAAGGGCGCAGGCTGCAGCCCAAGGCATAGTGCCGGGCAGGGCCGGCACCTATCCGCAGCGCGCTGCGTTACAGCTGCACCTTTTCCCACCAGCGTGTGCCGGCCTGCGGCGCCTGCATGTCCAGGGCCTCACCCATCATCGGCGTCGCTACCGGCACGTTGCTGGCGGCGGCCAGCGCGGTGATGCGTTCGAACGGCTGCTGCCATTCGTGCAGGGCCAGATCGAAGGTGCCGTTGTGGATCGGCAGCAGCCACTTGCCGCGCAGGTCCAGATGCGCCTGCAGGGTCTGCTCGGGCTGCATGTGCACGAAGGCCCAGCGCGGGTCGTAGGCACCGGTTTCGATCATGGTCAGATCGAACGGGCCGTACTTCTCACCGATGGCCTTGAAGCCGTCGAAGTAGCCGGTGTCGCCGCTGAAGAAGATGCGGAAGTCGTCGTCCTGGATCACCCACGACGCCCACAGGCTGCGGTCGCTGTCGCCCAGCCCGCGGCCGGAGAAGTGCTGGCCTGGCGTGGCGGTCAGGCGCAGGCCGTTGGCCTCGGTCGATTGCCACCAGTCCAGTTGTTCCACCTTGCCCGCATCGATGCCCCAGGCGATCAGCTGGTCACCCACGCCGAGCGGGGCGATGAAGCGCGCGGTCTTGCGATCCAGCTGCATCACCGCAGCGTGGTCGAGATGGTCGTAATGGTTGTGCGAGAGGATCACGCCGGCAATCGGCGGCAGTTCATCGATGCTGATCGGCGGGGCATGGAAGCGCGCCGGGCCCATCCACTGCACCGGCGAGGCGCGCTCGGAGAACACCGGGTCGGTCAGCCAGTACTGGCCGCGCAGCTTCAGCAGGATCGTGGAATGGCCGATGCGGAACAGGCTGCGGTCGGGCGCAGCATCCAGCGTGGCGCGGTCCAGCGGCTGCACCGGGATGGGGTGGGCGGGCACGGTGCCCTTGGGCTTGTTGAACAGGAACGTCCACCAGATCTCAAGGCCGTCGCGTAGGCCCATCGCCGGCTTCGGCAGGGCATTGCGGAACTTGCCGTCGCGGTATTGCGGCGAGGCCGGGAAGTCGGGGAGGGACCAGGACTTGCAGAAGGTGTAGGCGGTCACGGCAAGGATTCCAAGCAGGAGGACAAGGAGCAGGCGCTTCATGGGTGACGTCCGCTGAGTACACTGCACAGTGTAGTTTCCTGTTTTTCAAAAGTACACTGCCGGGTGTAAAATGTGCGCATCCGTTCAGCTTCCTGGTGCTCCGCCATGCCCCGTGCCCCGCAACGCCTGACCGACCGCAAACGCGAGGCCATCGTGCGCGCTGCGGTCGAGGAGTTCCGTGCAGCGGGCTACGAGGCCACCAGCATGGACCGCATTGCCGAAGTGGCGGGGGTGTCCAAGCGCACCGTCTACAACCACTTCCCGAGCAAGGAAGCGCTGTTCTCGATGATCCTGGAGGAGCTGTGGGAGCGCAGCGTGGCCAGCGACACGCTGCCGTACCGCGCCGACCAGCCATTGGAGGCGCAGTTGCTGCAACTGCTTGGCCAGAAGCTGGAGCTGCTCAGCGACGCCAACTTCATCGACCTGGCGCGGGTGGCAATGGCCGAGATCATCCATTCCCCCGAACGCGCGCAGGCCATCGTCTGCCGCATGGGCGAGAAGGAGAGCGGCGAGAGTGCCTGGATCCGCGCCGCGATGGCCGATGGCCGGCTGCGCGCGGTCGATCCGGAGTTTGCCGGCCACCAGCTGCACGGGCTGGTGAAGAGTTTTGCGTTCTGGCCGCAGGTGACGATGGGGCAGGCGCCGTTGAGTGCGGCCGAACGCACGCGCGTGGCCGAGTCGGCGGTGGCGATGTTCCTGGGCTTCTACGCGATCTGAACGCTGCGGGCTAGCGTGCCGCAAGCTGGCGGAACTCGGCGGCCGGCAGCGCCGCCGAGTACAGGTAGCCCTGTCCGACATCCACCCCCAATGCACGCAGCTGTTGTTCCTGAGCCAGCGTTTCGGTGCCCTCGGCCACCACGATCGCGCCGCAGCGATGAGCAACCTCGACGATGAAGCGGACAATCGACTGCGATTTCGCGTCGGCCAGGGTGGCAATCAGCGACTGCTCGATCTTGACCTCGGCGATGGCCAGCTGCGAAAGCAGGATGAGCGTGGAGTAGCCGGCGCCGAAATCATCCAGCGACAACGTCACGCCTGCGGCGAGCAACTGGGCGATGTTGGCGTCGACGACGTCGCGTTCGACGATCTCCGTCCACTCGACGATCTCCAGGCGCAGCATCGCACCGGCCACGCCATGCAGCTGCAGCAGCTCCTGCAGGCGCAGGCCGAAGTCGGGCAGGCGCAGTGATTCGGCCGATACGTTGACGGCGATGGTCAGCGCGGCGACTTCCTGCTGGCTGTGCTGCAGGAAACGCACCGCCGAACGCAGCGTGGCCCACTCCAGATCTGCCAGCCGGCCGTGCCGGCGCACCAGCGCGATCACCCGCATCGGTGCGATGGCGCGCCCTTCACCGTCGCGCATGCGCAGCAGCGCCTCGGCACCTACCAGCTGCCCATCGTGCAGGCGATGCTTGGGCTGGTAGCACAGCGGAGCGTCGCCCTGCTGCAGCCAATGATCGAGCGCGCTCTCGATCAGGGCGTCGATCTCGCTGTCGCGCTGGATCGGATCATCGAAGAACACCACGCCGGATTCGATCGTACTCAGTGCCAGGGTGATCGCGCGGAACGGCAGGTGGCCATCGTCGGTATCACCCGGGGGCTTCAGTTCCACCACCGCGCAACGGAACAGCGGCCGGAAGCCTGGCCAGTCCTGCGCAACCCGGTCGGCCAGGTTGGAGGCCAGTTCGGCAATCTGCGGCTGCACGCGCAGTTCGGGCAGCGACAGGTCATGGATCAGGATCGCCAGCGCGGCGTCGCCAAACTGGTAGATCTCCACCCGCTCTGCGGGCAGCGGCGGCAGCAGCCGACGCACGTCGTCGCTGCTGTCGCGTCGCCACAGCCCGTTGTCCTGCAAGGGCCCATAGCGAAGGCGCAGGTCGCGCAGGTTGCCCATCTCGGCCACGATCAGGCAGGCCTTGCCGATGCCGTCGTTGTCGCGCCATACCTGCTGCAGGCGTTCGCCCAGTGCACGCATGTTCGGCAGCCCACTGATCGGATCGACGCGCAGCCAGGCCTGTTCGCGCTGACGCTGCGCATCGATCTGCGCGTCGTTGTAGACCAGCGCGAACACCGCGCCGAGCATCAGCAGCGAAAGCGGCAACGCCAGCAAACGCTGGATCGCCAGTTCTTCCACCGGCAGGTGGGCGGCACCGATGATCGCCACGCCCAGCGCCAGGCCAAGGGCGGTGACCACGATGCGCACCCCCACGCCTGCAGGAGAATGCGCAGCGAGAGTTCGCCGAGCATGCGCGGGTGCAGGCGACGACGCAGCCAGATGCCGGCCAGCATCTGCAGGGTGGATTCGAGGCTGGCAGGCAGGAAGAACTGCGTACCCGAAAACTGATAGCGCGCCATCAGGCTGCCGGCGAGACAGGCCAGGCCGCCGCGCCAGCCGCCGAGCAGACCACTGATCAGCAGGATATCGAAGCCGAGGTGGAGCTTGACCACCCCCTGGGTGTAGCGGGCCACGAACCAGGAATTGAACAGGTAGATCAGGCCCAGCGCCACGCCCACGTACAGCCGGCGGCCTTCGATGGCATGGCCGGCACGGCGGGTGGCGATCAGCAGCACGCCGATCATGCCGATCACCGCAGTGGCCTGCAGCAGGTACAGCGGCAGGCTGGGCAGGGCGCTGTCCAGGACCTGGGCCGCAACCCGTGAAAGCGCATCCATAGCAGGTTCCCGCCTGTGACCGACGGCCAGTGAGGAGCAGGGTAAACCACGGCCGCGCGCGCGGCCACTGAGGCCGCGCGGCGCTGGCTGCCGGGGTCAGTAGCGAGGGTCGGCGATGGCCGGCAGCACCAGTTCGCGTACGAAGCCGGACGGCGACAGCTGCAGCAGTGCACGCACCATGGCCACCACGTCGTGCACCGGTACCAGTTCACCTTGGCCACGTGCCGCCGCGTCGGCCACCGGTACAGACAGCGCATCGTCGGTATTGAGATAACCCAGCTGCAGGCTGGTCACCGCCAGGCGTCGATCACGGAAGCCTTCGCGCAATGCGTCGGCGATGCCATTGAGTGCGAATTTCGAGGCGCCGAACGCTACTTCCGGACGGCCACTGCGCGGCAATGCCGAGGTCGAGCCGGTCAGCACCAGCTGCGGCCGAGGCGCGTTCAGTACGCGCGGCAACAGGCGCTGCAGCAGCATCAGCGTGGCGCTGATGTTGACGTCGACCAGCTGCGTGAGCGCCGCATCGCTTTCATCGAGGAAGGCGTACTCGTCGCTGAAAGCCTTCTCTTCCCAGATACCCAGGTTGTGGATCAGCACGTCCAGATCGGCCGGTGCCTGCGCGGCAATGTGGTCGGCGGCAGTGGAGGGTTGGGCCAGGTCGGCCTCGATCCATTGCAGGGTGATTCCATCCGGGCATTGCAGGTCGCGCGGGCGGCTGCGGGAAACGCCGATGACCGTATCGCCGGGGCTGCACAGGCCTTCCACGAACGCCCGACCGAGGCCCCTGCTGGCGCCGATGACCATCAACTTCATGTTGCTTCCTTGTATTCGGGAGGTGCAGCGATCGTCGCGGCGCCGGCCACTGTGGACGGCATGCAGCGATTCGTCCATCGCCGCGCGCGCTGGCGTACGGATCCGGTTCAGCGCGGCGACGTGCCTGCCGGAAGTACGCGACAATTGCCAACGTCACCGACCGACGCCGGACCTTCGCATGTGCATGGACGAACCCGAACCCACCGCTGGCGATATTCCGCTGCCGCAGGCGTGGCGGGAAATGCTGGCCGGCGCCCGCATCGAACGGCAGTCGATTGGTGTCTCGCGTGCGGATGTTGCCCGCGTATATCGGCCCGGACAGGCCGACGCTTTCCTGAAGTCGGAAGTGATCGATGCCTTCAGTGAACTGGGTGACGAGATCGCGCGCCTGCGTTGGCTGCAGGCTCAGGGCCAGCCTGCGCCGACGGTGATTGCCACCGCAGAGGAAGCCGGTCGACGCTGGTTGCTGATGAGTGCGCTGCCGGGTCGTGATCTGGCTTCTTCACCGGACCTGCCGCCGCAGCAGGTGGTAGCTGTGCTGGCCGACGCGTTGCGCGGCCTGCATGCCTTACCGGTGGCGGCGTGTCCGTTCGACCAGCGGTTGGCCTCGCGCCTTCAAGCCGCACAGGCGCGCGTCAAGGCGGGTCTGGTCGACGCCGACGACTTCGATGACGAACGTCTGGGGCAGAGCGCGCAGCAGGCGTTCGCCGCGCTTGATGCCACCCGGCCGGAGCACGAGGACCTGGTGGTGAGCCACGGCGATGCCTGCCTGCCCAATCTGATGGTGGCCGATGGCCGCTTCAGCGGTTTCATCGACTGCGGGCGGCTGGGCGTCGCCGACCGCTACCAAGACCTGGCATTGGCGGCGCGCAGCCTTGTGCACAATTTCGATGACACCCGCTGGGTGGCACCGCTGTTCCAGCGCTATGGCGTGATCGCCGATGAGCGACGGTTGGCGTTCTATCGATTGCTCGACGAGTTCTTCTGAGGCAACAGGCGGGCGCTGACCTGCAGAAGGCCGTTGCCGGCCGACGCTGCCGAAGTGAACTGCAGAGCCACGGGCTCGGGTAGTAGGTCGAACAGGCGTACACCGCCGCCGAGCAGCACGGGCAGCCAAGTCAAAACCAGTTCGTCCAGCAGTTGTGCCTGCACCACTTGGCGGACCATCGCGCCACCATCGACATAGACGTCCTTGCCAGCGGCGAGGGCGCCTGCCCGTTCGACCAGATTGCCGATGCTGCCCTGTGCAACCTGCACGTTGGCAGGGGCGTCATGCAGTGCGCGATGGCTGGCGACGAGCACTGGAAGGTCGCGGTACGGCCACTCCGGCATGGCGGCCACCACGTCGTAGGTGGTGCGCCCCATCAGCAGGCAACCGATGTCGGCGATGAAGCGTGGGTAATCCAGATAGTCCGGTGACGCGGGCAGATCACCTTGGCATGCGTGGTCTGCGCTGAGCCAGTCCAGATCGTTGTCCGGTCCAGCAATGTAGCCATCCAAAGAACTACCCAGATAGGCGCGGATGCGTGATCGAAGCTGAGTCATTGCCAGGTTATATATAAACGAATATTCATTTATATTATGCCAATGGCACGGACCAAATCCATTTCCGACGAACGCGTGGTCGACCTGGCCGTGGACCTGTTGGTGGACGCCGGCCCGCAGGGCTTTACCCTTGCCGCGCTCGGCGCGCGCGCGGGGCTGTCGGCGGCGACGCTGCTTCAGCGTTTTGGCAGCCGCGCCGCATTGCTGGAAAGGGCGATCCGCCGTTCCAGCGAGCGCCTGGCCGCCTCGGTACCGGCACCTGCAGCAGCGACGGTGGAATCGCTGGTGAGCTGGCTGGGTGGGCAGACCCGCGGCATGGAAACGCGTCAACGTCTCGCCGGTCATATGGCGCTGCTTATGGAAGACCTGCGTGCGGCTGGCGGGCGCCGGGCCCTGTTGGCCAATACACATGTGCTTGACATGCGGGCCGGCATTGCGAAGCAGCTGCAGGCGATGGGGTTCATCGATGCCGACGCAGCTGCGTCGACGGTGGAAGCGCACTGGCATGGCCTGGTTATCCAATGGGGGCTCACCGGCAAGGGCAGCCTTCGCAGCTGGGTTGAGGCCGGACTGCGGCGGGTCATCGCTCTGCTGCCGAAGCGCTGATCGCGCGGGGGCGACGGGCGGAGTTGAATCTTCGTTGAGGTCAGGGCTGGCTGAACGAATCCCGGCTGAGGATAGATGGGTGCTTACAATAGAACGAACGTTCGTTCATTGTTGGGGCCATGAACCGCATCGACCGCAATCAGCAACGCATCGCGCAGATCCTGCAGGCGGCCCTGCAGTGCTTCTTGGCCAAAGGCTTCCATCAGACCAGCATGCGCGACATCGCACAGGCAGCCGGGGTCAGCCTGGGCAATCTCTACAACCACTTCCCGGGCAAGGAGGCGATCATCCTTGCGGTGGCAGTGGCCGAGAGCGAGGAACTGGCGCCGCTGCTGGCGCGGTTGACTGCAGCAGACGGTGAACGTACGCAGGTGCTCGCGTTCCTGCGGGCGTTCCACGCGCTGTGCCGGCAGCCGGAATGGGCCACGCTTGCCGTCGAGATCCTCGCCGAATGTGCGCGGACCCCGGAAGTAGCCGCCGCCTTCAACGCCAATCGACGGCAGGTGCAGCAGGCGCTGGCAGATGCATTGCTGCGCCTGGCGAAGCGCGAACGCCGGCGACCTGCACTGGCACCGGCGCTGCAGGCGCAGGTCATGCTGGACGCCATCGAGAGCGATGCGCTGCGCCGGGGCCTTTTCCAGGCGGGGATGTGCAGGAAGTCGCGCTTGATCCCGGCCAGCTGCTGGCACTGCTGGGCGCACACGGGTGAGTGCCGTCGACCGGCGCATGCATGGCCTGGATCTCGCGCGCTACCTGGCCCTGGCCGGCATGGTGCTGGTCAACTTCCGGCTGGCGATGGCCGTGCCTGCGGAAGGTGACGGCTGGCTGGCCGGCTTCTTCCATCTACTCGAGGGCAAGGCATCGGCGACGTTCGTCACGCTGGCAGGGTTGGGCCTGGTACTGGCCACGCAGCGCCAGCAATGGGGGCCGGCAACGCTGCAGACCTGGCGGCGCGCGATGGCCCTGCTGGTGCTGGGCCTGCTCAACCTGACCCTGTTTCCGGCCGACATCCTGCACTATTACGCGGTGTACTTCGCGCTTGCAGTGCTGTGGCTGCGCGCGTCGCCGAAGGTGTTGCTGGCGAGCATCGTCGGCCTGGCGGCGTGCTCGTTCTGGGCGCTGCTGCGCTGGGATTACAGTCAAGGCTGGAACTGGCAGACACTGGAGTACGCGGGCCTCTGGCAATGGCCTGGCGCGGTGCGCAACCTGCTGTTCAACGGTTTCCATCCAGTGCTGCCGTGGCTGTGCTTCTTCCTGCTGGGGATGCTGTTGGCGCGCCTGCCGCTGTCGCTACCCCGGGTGCAGCGGGCAGTGCTGATGCTGGGGCTTTTGCTGATCGTTGCCGGCCACGGTGTGCAGCATCTGGCGCAGGCAACGCCCTGGCAGGCGTGGCTGGGAACGCAGCCGATGCCACCCGGTCCGGCCTACCTGCTGACCGGCGCTGGTGCGGCGTGTTCGCTGATCGCCACCTGCCTGCTGCTCACGCGTCGATACCCGGGTGACTGGATGGAACCGTTCACCGCCGCAGGGCGCATGACCCTGACCCTGTATGTCGGCCACATCCTGCTGGGCATGGGCACACTGGAAAGCCTGGGCCTGCTGGACAGCAGGGCTTCGTTGGCGTCGGTGCTGTTGTGGGCGCTGCTGTTCCTGATGCTGGCGACAGGCGCAGCGTGGCTGTGGTCGTGGCGGTTTGCGCGTGGCCCGCTGGAAGCGTTGATGCGTCGCGTCGCGAGCTAGCCTTCAGCGCGCCCCGGCACGACGTTGTGACGGACATGTCTGTGTCTCGGCGAGGGCATCTGCGATAGTGGGCGCAGGTAATACTTTCCCCTTCCATTCATGTCATTCGCGTCGGCGCAGCATCTCGGCGAAGTTCTACAACAGTCCTACGGCATTACGGCGACCGCAGTGGTGCCACGCGCGGTCGGCGCCGACGCGGGCGCCAGCGTGTACCGCGTCGATGCGCGGCATGGCCAGTGGTGGCTGAAGTGCCGAACCTACCAGGTTGATCCCACGGTGTGGGACAGCCTGCATTGGTTGCGCGGCACCTCCGGTATCGACGAGATCGTGGCGCCCTGGCCGGCACTCACCGGCGGCGCATCGGTTCAGCGCTGGGGCCTGCAGTTCACCCTGTTTCCCTATATCGAAGGTCAGTCCGGTTTCGAGGCCCCCTTGAGCCGCGCCCAGTGGAACCGGTTGGGCCAGGTGCTGCGGCGTCTGCACGAGGTGCAGCTGCCTGCGGAACTGCACGGCGCATTGCCGCGCGTGCGGCTGGAGCCCGCAGCGCTGGAAACGGTGGGCCGCTGGCTGGCGGAGGGCGGCCTGCCGGCGGCCCAGGACGGGCTCAGTCGCGCGTTCGTCTCCATATGGGAGCAGCAACACGCGCGCATCGCCGCGCTGCACGCACACGCGCTGCAGCTATACGGCGCACTGCAGGGCGTTGCGATGGACCTGCACCTGTGCCACACCGATCTGCACGCCGGCAACCTGCTGATGGGCAACGATGGTGGCCTGCACCTGATTGACTGGGACGGCCTGTCACTGGCACCGCGTGAACGTGACCTGATGTTCGTCGGTGCCGCCGTTGGAGGGCGTTGGGGCCGTGAGAATCCGGCGGGTTTCGGCGAAGGTTATGGCAGCGCCCCGGGCGATCCGCGCTGGATCGCCTGGTATCGCCACTGGCGCATCCTGCAGGACCTGATCGAGTTCCAGCAGGTGCTGCTGGCGCCAGGCGCGTTGGATCGCTCGCCCCAGCTGCGCCGGCAGTCGCTGCATTTCCTCAGCGAGCAGTTCGCTCCGGGCAACGTGTTTGATGCCGCCGAGCGCGCGTATCGCGCGCTGGGCTAGGTTCCGGGCCGCTGCCAGAATCGCCCCGGGTAGAGTCGACCGTTCGTCGACTGCGCTTCGACTGGGCCAGGCAAAGCACGCGCTGCGCGCGATAGTCGACTAACCGTCGACTCTACCCATGGCTTGTCCATGCAAGACCCATGGCTTGTCCATGCGGGCAGTTTTCATTCGGCCGGTTTGGCGGCGGCAGAGGCGGCAGCGCTGGCGGCACGCCGCGACAGCACGGCTTCGCGATGGGCGATATAGGCATTGGCGGCGAGGATGATGCCGGCACCGAGGATCGTCCAGCGATCGACGGTTTCATTGAACAGCAGCCAGCCGCACAGGGTCACCAGTGGAAGCTGCAGGAAGCTGATCGGGGTCAGCGCTGACACCTCGCCCAGGCGCAGTGCGCGCGTCCACAACAGCTGGCCCAGGGTGCCAAGCACGCCGGTGGCCAGCAACCACAACCAGGCCAGGCCGGTGGGCCAGACCCAGACGAACAGCGCCGGGACCAGCGACAACGGCACCCAGAACACATAGGTGTAGAGCACCACGGTATCGGCGCTGTCGATGCGGGTCAGCTGTTTGATCTGGATTGCCACCAGCGAGCTGAGCACGGCCGCGCAGACCGCGACCAGGCTGCCAGCGGTGAAGCCGGCGGTGCCAGGGCGCACGATCACCAGCACGCCGATGAAGCCGACCACCACCGCCGCCCAGCGGCGCACGCGCACGGTTTCGCCCAGCCAAAGTACCGCCGCAATGGTGACGAACAGCGGCGTGGAGTATGAGAGCGAGACCGCCTGCGCCAGTGGCAGGTGGCCCAGCGCCCAGAACGCACACAGCATCGACGCCAGGCCGATCGCACTGCGCACGAAATAGCGGGGCAGCTGCTGGGTCTTCAATGGCGCGCGGCCCGGCCGCAGCAGCATCGGCAGCAGCGCAAGCAGGCCGAAGGCGTTGCGGAAGAACGCCACTTCCTGGGTCGGCACATAGCGGGTGGCATAGCGGATGGCGACTGCCATCAGGCCGAAGGCCATCGTGCTGCCGAGCATCAGCAGCGCCGCCCGCATCGGGGTGGCGCCGGGGGAGAGGGTGGGGCTGTTCACCACTGTGCGCCGAGCAGGCGGGGCTCCGGTTCGATCGGTACGCCGAATTTCTCCAGCACCGAGGCCGAGATGCGGCGCGCCAGTGCCAGCAGTTCGGCGCCGGTGGCGTTGCCGTGGTTGACCAGCACCAGCGCATGGCTCGGCGCCACGCCCGCATCGCCTTCGCGGAAGCCCTTCCAGCCGCAGGATTCGATCATCCAGGCCGCCGAGACCTTGCGTTTGTCCTCCTGCTCGCCCGGGAACACCGGCAGCTCGGGGAAGTGCTGCAGCAACACGTCGACCTGCTCCAGCGGCAGCACCGGGTTCTTGAAGAAGCTGCCGGCATTGCCCAGCACAGCCGGATCGGGCAGCTTGCGGCGGCGGATGGCGATCACTGCATTGGCCACGTCCACCGCGCCGGGCAGTTCCACGCCCTGAGCGTGCAGCTCCTCGCGGATGCCGGCGTAGTCCATGCGCAGGTCATGCAGCAGCGGCAGCTTCAGTTCGATGGCGGTGATCAGGTAACGGTCCATCTGCTGCTTGAACACGCTGTCGCGGTAGGCGAAGCCGCACTGCTCGTTGTCCAGGCGGACCCACGCCTGTTGCTGGCAGTCCCAGGCTTCGACGGCCTGGATGAACTCGCCGACCTGCACGCCATAGGCGCCGATGTTCTGGATGGGGGCGGCACCGGCGGTGCCGGGAATCAGTGCCAGATTTTCCAGGCCGGACAGGCCTTCCTGCAGCGACCACATCACCAGGCCATGCCACGGTACACCGGCGCCGGCGCGGATCACCGCATGGTCGGCGCGGTGCTCGAGGAAGCTGATGTCGCGGTTGCCGAACACCAGCACGGTGCCGGGCAGGTCCTCGGCGATCAGCACATTGCTGCCACTGCCCAGCACCAGCAGTGGACCGTTGGCCACTTCGGGCAGCGCCAGCACCTCCGGCAACAGCGCCGGGTCGTGCAGTTCCAGCAGCTGTGCCGCGCTGGCCTGCACATGGAAGGTGTTCAGTGCCTGCAGCGGCGCATTGCGGGTGAGCGTCCAGCGCAGCGGTGCGGCGGCGTCGGTGCTGTCCATGGGCGCGCTCACAGCGGTGCCACCGCGCCACGGCTCGGCGCTTCGCGGCGGCGACGGATCGCCTCCACGCATTCGGAAACCAGCGCTGGGCCACGGAATATCAGGCCGCTGTAGCACTGCACCAGTGCTGCGCCGGCGGCCATCTTGGCCACCGCGTCGGCACCGGACAGAATGCCGCCGACACCGACCAGCGGCACCGACTCGGGCAGGCGCGCGCGCAGCCGGCGCAGCACCAGGGTGGATTGTTCCAGCACCGGTGCGCCGGACAGGCCGCCGGCTTCGTTGGCCAGCGGATCGCCAGCCACCTTGCTGTGGTCGATGGTGGTATTGGTGGCGATCACGCCGTCCACCTGAAGCTCACCGAGCACACGCGCGGCGGCGTCGATGTCGCGCTCGCTCAGGTCCGGTGCCACCTTCACCAGCATCGGCACGCGACGACCGTGCTGCGCGGCCAGCGTTTCCTGGCGGTCACGCAGCTGGCTGACCAGCTGGCGCAGCGCGGTCTCTTCCTGCAGTTCGCGCAGGCCGGCGGTGTTGGGCGAGGAAATGTTGACCGTGATGTAGTCGGCCAGCGGGTACACCTTGTCCATGCAGGCGATGTAGTCATCGGCCGCCTGTTCGTTGGCGGTGTCCTTGTTCTTGCCGATGTTGATGCCGAGCAGGCCGCGGCGGTTGCGCGCGCGCTCGACGTTGCGCACCAGCACGTCCACGCCCGCATTGTTGAAGCCCATGCGGTTGATGATGGCGTTGTGTTCCGGCAGGCGGAACAGGCGCGGCTGCGGGTTGCCGGCCTGCGGGCGCGGGGTGATGGTGCCGATCTCGACGAAGCCAAAGCCCAGCGCAAACAGGGCATCGATGTGTTCGCCGTTCTTGTCCAGGCCGGCGGCCAGGCCGACCGGGTTGGGGAAGCTCAGCCCGAACACGGTGCTCGGCATCGGCGCGATGCGGGCAGCCAGCAGCGGCGTGGTGCCGGTGCGCCAGGCCAGGTCCAGTGCGGACAGGCCAAGGCCGTGGGCGCGCTCGGCGTCGAGCGAGAACAGGAAGGGGCGGGCAAGCGAATACATGCGTCGGTTCAGTCCAGCGTGCCGAGGAAGGCTCGGGTTTGATATTCAAAAGCGACCTGGCCGTCGACCGCGTGGGCGGCGAACAGGTCCTGCAGCGCGGCGATCATCGGCGCGTGCTGCGGATGGCCAGCCTGCGGTGCATAGGAAGAGGACAGCAGCCGCCCGCGCAGGGCGTCCAGATCCAGGTACTGCACGTTCGGCAACTGGACCATGCCGCGCAGCCCCTTCCCGAACCATGCCTGCATCGTGGCATCGTCCTGGTAGCGCTCGGCCACCGCGCTGTAGTCGGTGCCGAAATCCAGCAGCAACTGCTCGTAGCCGATCAGGAACGGGTTGGCATCGAGCAGGCGCGAGTTCCAGTAGATCAGCGCCTGGCCGCCGGGACGCAGGATGCGCTGCCATTCGGTGCGCACGGCCACGGTGTCGAACCAGTGGAAGGCCTGCGCGACGCTGACCAGATCGATGCTGGCATCATCCAGGCCGGTGGCCTCGGCGCGGCCATCGACCGCCCGGAACTGCGGGTACTGCGGGCCCAGCCATTGCTCGGCGGCGGCGCGCATGGCCGCGTTGGGTTCAACGGCGATAACGGGATGACCGGTGGCCAGGAACAGGCGGCTGGAGATGCCCGTGCCGGCGCCGATGTCGGCGACCTGGACCTGATGGCTGACGCCCATCGGGCCATGCAGCCACTCCAGCAGGGCGGGTGGGTAGTCAGGCCGATAACGGACGTAGTCGGCGACGCGGCTGCTGAAGCGTTCAGTGCTGTCGGAAGTCGTCATGGCGGGCTCAGTTCGACATCGCGGCGAGCCAGGCCAGGCCGCCGAAGAACAGGATGAAGACCACGATCGCGGCGATCACGGCGCCGACCATCAGCCAGCCAAGCACCAGGCCGGTGACGGCCAGACCGTCACCGTCAAGGTCATGCGGGCGGCGGTGGATCTCGGCGCGGGCCATGTGCCCGGTGACGATGGCCACGATGCTGGCCACGAACGGCAGGACGGTCCAGCTGGCGATGCCGGCGACCAGGCTCACTACGGCCAGGGCACTTGTCTGTCGGGGTGCCACGCTCATCGGGGTCCTCCTTGCAGTGTGCACATGATAGTGCCTCTGCCCGGGCAATCCCATGGGCAATGCCCTGTAGAGCCGAGCCCATGCTCGGCTGGACCCTGGACAATGCAGTGTAGACCGCGCCTCGCGCGTTAGCCGAGCGTGGGCTCGGCTCTACAGATTCAGCCCATCAATACCTGGCCACCGTCCACATTGAGCACGCTGCCGGTGATCCAGCGCGCCAGCGGCGAGCACAGGAACAGGGCGGCATCGGCGACCTCGCGTGGATGACCGAAGCGTCCGAACGGAATTTTCGCCAGGGTGCCGTGGTACAGCGCAGGATCTTCGGTGCGGCGACGGTCCCACAGGCCATCGTCGAACGCGATCGAGCCCGGTGCGATGGCGTTGACCCGGATGCGGTGCGGGGCCAACGCCAGCGCCTGCGAGGTGGTGTAGTGCGAAAGCGCGGCCTTGGCCGCGGCGTAGGGCGCGCCACCGGGGCGCGGCTGCTGCGCGGCGATCGAGGACAGATTGAGGATGCAGGCATCGCCGGACGCGCGCAGCCAGGGCAGTGCCAGGCGCGAGGCACGCACGGCCGCCATCAGATCGATCTGCAGGCTCGCAGCCCAGCCGTCCTCATCGTCGGCCATGCCGTAGCCGGTGGCATTGTTGACCAGTACGTCGATGCCGCCGAGTGTGTCGGCGGCGGTGTCCAGCCACGCCTGGATCTGGCCGATGTCGGCCAGATCGGTGGCAAACGTGTGCAGCGGTGTGCCCTGGGCGCGGGCGTCGGCCTGCAGCGCATCCAGCCCGGCCTGGCCGCGGGCGCAGGTCGAAACCTGCGCACCGGCAGCAGCGAATGCCAGCGCCATTTCACGGCCAATGCCCTTGCTGCCGCCGGCGATCAGCACTCGGCGGCCGGTGAAGTCGAGGGTCGGCGCCCCTGCGGGGGCCGACCCTGGGCAGGGGTCAGATCCCCGGAGGGGCTCTGACCCGCAGGCATGGCCGAATCGTTCGCCATTACAGGTCGAACTTGATGCCCTGGGCCAGCGGCAGCGAATCCGAGTAGTTGATGGTGTTGGTCTGGCGGCGCATGTAGACCTTCCACGCATCCGAGCCCGACTCACGACCACCGCCGGTGTCCTTCTCGCCACCGAAGGCGCCGCCGATCTCCGCACCGGACGTGCCGATGTTGATGTTGGCGATGCCGCAGTCGCTGCCGGCCGCCGACAGGAACTTCTCGGCGGTCTTCAGGTTCTGGGTGAAGATCGAGGACGACAGGCCCTGCGGCACGCCGTTCTGCATGTCGATGGCTTCGTCGATGCTGTCGTACGGCATCACGTACAGGATCGGCGCGAAGGTCTCGTGCTGGACCACGGCGTCGCTGTTCTTCAGGCCGGAGACGATGGCCGGCAGCACGAAGTTGCCTGCGCGGTCGATGCGGGTGCCGCCGGTCTCGATGGTGCCGCCGGCGGCCTTGGCCTGGGCGATGGCATCGAGGAACTGCTGCACGGCGCCGTCGCTGTTCAGCGGGCCCATCAGATTGGCGGCATCGGTCGGGTCGCCGATCTTGCCTTCCACCTGCTTGTAGGCCTTGACCAGGGTGGCCAGCACGTCAGCGTAGATCGAGCGGTGCACGATCAGGCGGCGGGTGGTGGTGCAGCGCTGGCCCGCAGTGCCGACGGCGCCGAACACGATGCCCGGCACGGCCAGCTTCAGGTCGGCGGTTTCGTCCAGGATGATGGCGTTGTTGCCGCCCAGTTCGAGCAGGCAGCGGCCGAGGCGGCGCGCCACCTTCTCGTTGACGGTGCGGCCGACCTGGGTGGAGCCGGTGAAGCTGATCAGCGGCACACGGCGGTCATCGACCATCTTTTCCGACAGCGCGGTGCCGGCGTCGTTGATCAGGAAGAAGATGTCCGGGAAGCCGGCTTCGCGCAGGGCATCGTTGCAGATCTTCAGCGAGGCGATGGCGGTCAGCGGCGTCTTGTTGGACGGCTTCCAGATGCACACGTCTCCACAGATGGCGGCCAGGAACGAATTCCAGCTCCACACTGCCACCGGGAAGTTGAAGGCCGAGATGATGCCGACCAGGCCCAGCGGGTGGTACTGCTCGTACATGCGGTGGCCGGGGCGCTCGGAATGCATGGTGTAGCCGTACAGCATGCGGCTCTGGCCCACGGCGAAATCGGCGATGTCGATCATCTCCTGCACTTCGCCATCGCCTTCGGGCTTGCTCTTGCCCATTTCCAGGGCGACCAGCGAACCGAGGGCATCCTTGTGCTTGCGCAGCGCTTCGCCGCACAGGCGCACGGCTTCACCGCGGCGCGGCGCCGGCGTGGTACGCCAGATCTTGAAGGCTTCCTGGGCGCGAGCGACGACGGTCTCGTACTCGGCCTCGGTGGTCGCGCGGACCTGCGCGATCGGCTCGCCGGTGGTCGGGTTGACCGGGGTGATCAACTCACCGCTGGTCGCGCTCGACCACTCCCCGTTGCCCAGGTACGTGCCAGCGTTGATCGCGTCCAGGCCAAGGGACTTGAGCAGCTCGGAAGACATGCAGACTCCTGTGTTTCGTTACGTTGTTTGGCGCCATCGCGGGCAGGTGGGGGCGCGATGAACGGAACCGCCGATGGTAGCAGAGGCCGGTTGCGCGGCTTTGGTGCGGTGCGGGGTAGGGGGCGCGGCCCGGGGCGTCAAGCGCTTGGCACCCTGTGAAGGCCTGTTGACGGTTTGTGACGCAAGGTGACGCATATCGACACCCTCCGAAACAAACAAAAATAGTAATAGTCCTAATGACTTAGCTCTGCCAGGAGCGGAAGGTGTGCGCCATTGAGTGACCGGGTTCCTATCTTTTGCGCGTGACATCATTCACAATCCCTGCACATTTAATTGACACAGCCTCGACACTTCCGCGCGGGCTGGGAGTCCCGCGCGCGACAGCGAGCCGCTCGCTGTCAAGTCGGGTAGACATGGAGAAGTGCTTTGCTACATGGATCCGTAGAAGACCTTCCCGCCGAGCGGGCCCGGGCTGGCCGCCGCCGGGTCGAAGCCCGGGCGGCCCTGGAGCTGGGGCTGCGCCTGGGGGATCTGTTGCTGCTGCCAGGCATGGCGGTGCTTTCGCACGTGCTGTGCTACGCCACCGGGGCGCCCAGTCCCTCGCAGCGCATCGTGTTCGGCGCGGTGATTCTCAGCGCCATCGTCTGTTTCTCCATTGCCCCGGTCTATCGGAACTGGCGCGTGCGTGGCCTGCTCGCCGACCTGTGGCTGCTGCTGCTGGCCTGGTCCGGCACGTTCGCCCTGTTCTCGCTGTACGCGGTGCTGGTCGGCCTGGGTGACGCGGTGCCGGCGCAGTGGCTGGTGGGCTGGTATTTCACCGGGCTGGCCTCGATGGCGACGGTACGCGTGCTGCTGCGGGTGCAGCTGCACCGGCTGCGATCGCGTGGCCTGGATCGGGAGCGGGTGTTGCTGGTGGGCCTGCGGGCGCCGGCGCTCAGGCTGCACCGGCTGCTGCGTGGCAAGCCGGAGCTGGGCAAGGAAGTGGTCGGCTATTTCACCAGTGCTGGCGACATCGCCACCCGCCGTGGCGGCGACGCGCCGCGCCGTCTGGGTGCTCTGAACGACGTTCCGCAGTACATGGACCTGCACCGCGGCGAGTTCGACCAGGTCTGGGTCTCGATGCCCATGGGTGACACCGCGCCGATCAAGGACATGCTCAAGCAGATCGAGCGCTTTCCCGTGCCTGTGCGCCTGATTCCCGATACCACTGGCCTGGGTGCGTTGAATCCCGGGGTGCACCAGGTGGGCGATGTGCCGATGATCGGCGTTCGCCAGGGCCTGGCCGACCATCGCTTCCGGCTGTTCAAGCGTGTCGAGGACATCCTGGTGGCCGGCGTGGCGGTGGTGCTGCTGTCGCCGCTGTTGGTGGTGCTTGCGCTGGGGGTGAAGCTCAGTTCGCCGGGCCCGGTGCTGTTCCGGCAGCGGCGTCATGGGCTGGGTGGCAAGGAATTCTGGATGCTCAAGTTCCGCTCCATGCGCGTGCATGAAGAGGGTGCGGGGCAGCTGACCCAGGCTACGCGCGGCGATCCGCGGGTTACCCGGTTCGGTGCGTTCCTGCGCCGCAGCAGCCTGGATGAGCTGCCACAGTTCTTCAACGTGCTGGGCGGCAACATGTCGGTGGTGGGGCCGCGGCCGCACGCGATCCAGCACAACAACCACTACGAGCGGGTGATCGAGCGCTACATGCATCGTCATTACGTCAAGCCGGGCATCACCGGCTGGGCGCAGGTGCACGGGCTGCGTGGCGAGACCCCCGAGCTGCGCTCGATGAAGAAGCGTGTGCAGTACGACATCGACTACATCCGCCGCTGGAGCCCGACGCTGGACGTGCGGATCATCGCGTTGACCGTGCTGAAGGTGCTGGGCCAGAAGTCCGCGTATTGAGCTGGCCGATGTGCGGAACTGCGACGTAATTCCATGAATCTGTTGGCGATTTCATCGCCTGTAATGCGCATGTAAGGTATCCTGTGCGGCTGCCGCCGGCCCATGTTGTTCTGGCCGGGCGCGCCGCAAGGAATGCCACAGGATCCAGGTCAGTGTTCAAGAACGTTCTTTTTGTATGTGTAGGCAACATCTGCCGCAGCCCTTCGGCTGAAGTCATGCTCAGGCAGGCCGTGGCCGGCAAAGGCATCCAGGTGTCTTCGGCGGGCCTGGGTGCGCTGGTGGGGCATGGCATCGATGCCACCGCACAGGAGCTGCTGGTGGAGCAGGGCATGGATGGGGTGGCCCACCGCGCCCGTCAGATCGATGACGCCATCCTCGGCGCCGCCGATCTGGTGCTGACCATGGAGCGCAAGCACGTGCGCCGCATTGCCGAGATCGCTCCGCAGGCGTCCGGCAAGACCTTCCTGCTGGGCAAGTGGCAGCAGGATCGGGAGATTCCCGATCCCTACCGCCAGCAGCGTCCCGCGTTCGAACATGTCTACAAGCTGATGGCTGAGGGCGTGGAGAGTTGGGCGCGTCATCTTTGATTGCTGCCCGCTTCGCCGGATCGACCGACACTTCTTTCAATTTGAATCCAAGCGCACATGACCACTGATTCACGTTCCATCACACAGGATGATGCAGAAGAGATCGATCTTCGCCAGCTGCTCGGTACCCTGGTCGATCACAAGTGGTGGATCCTGCTCATCACCGGCGCGTTTCTGGTCGCATCGGTCGCCTACGTTCTTCTGGCCACGCCGATCTATCGCGCCGACGCGATTGTGCAGGTTGAGCCGAAGACGCCCTCGCTGCCAGGCTTGACGGACTTGAGCCAATCGCTGGGCATCAATGCCGGCACTGCGGAAGCGGCAACAGAGATTGCATTGATCAAGTCCCGTGCGGTTGTCGGCAGTGCTGTGGATGCGCTGCGACTGGATATTGAGATCGTTCCCAGGCACCTCCCCTTGATGGGCGGGTACTTCGTGCGCCGCGCCGAGAAGCGCGCTCCAGGTGAGCTGGCGGACCCGCTGCTGGGTCTGTCGAGCTTCGGTTGGGGTGGTGAGCAGCTTCGGATCTTCCAGCTGGACGTTCCCACCGCTTTGCTGACCACCGATCTGGAGTTGGTGGCTGGGGAGGGTGGGCGCTACGAGCTGTTTGACGAAGATGGGCAGCGCCTCCTGTCGGGCGTAGTGGGCAAGGCTGCCAGTGGCAAAGGCGTGACGATTCAGGTCGAGACGCTGAATGCTCATCCCGGCATGCGGTTCAAGGTGGTGCGTCATCGCCACCTCAGTGTCGTCAGCGACCTTCAGAAGGAAATTGGAGTGGGTGAGGCCGGAAAAGACTCCGGGATTCTCACGCTGACCTACGAAAATGCGGATTCCGACCTCGCCAGGAACTTCCTGCAGCAGGTGGCGCAGGCCTATGTTCGGCAGAACGTGGAGCGCAACTCTGCTGAAGCGTCTGCACAGCTGACTTTCGTCAAGGAGCAGTTGCCGAACGTCCGCAATCAGGTCGACGCCGCCCAGAAGGCGTTGAGTGCGTATCAGATGCGCGCAAACTCCGTGGACCTGAGCCTGCAGACCAAGGGGCTGTTGGACCAGGAGGTTGCGGTTGAAACCAGCATCCAGCAGCTGCGGTTGCAGCAGGCGGAAATGGATCGCAAGTTCACTCGCGATCATCCGGCGTACCAGGCGTTGATGCGCCAGATCGGCGATCTTGAGTCGCGCAAGCACGGCTTCCAGGGGCAGGTGAAACAGCTTCCGGAAGCCCAGCAGGAACTTCTGCGCTTGACCCGCGACCTGCAGGTCAGCAATGAGATGTACACCGCGATGCTGAATCAGGCACAGCAGCTGGATGTTGCGCGTGCCGGCACGGTGGGCAACGTACGCATCGTGGACGCTGCGGAAGTCGACGCCACCGAGCCGGTGAAGCCGCGAAAGGGCATGGTCGTGCTTGTAGGGGCGCTGCTGGGTGCCTTCCTCTCCATCGGTCTGGTTCTTCTGCGCCAGCTGCTCAACCGCGGCGTCGAAGACCCTTCCCAGATCGAAGAGATCGGCTTGCCGGTCTATGCCTCCATTCCTGTCAGCCCGGGGCAGCAGTCCGACTCGGTGCGCGGCAAGTTCCGCGCCGATGGCAAGTTGCACCTGCTGGCCATGAAGGATCCGGCAGACCTCGCAATCGAGGCGGTGCGCAGCCTGCGGACCAGCCTGCACTTTGCACGGTTGGAGGCGAAAAACAACATCGTGCTGATCTCCGGCTCGAGCCCCAACGCCGGCAAGACCTTTGTCTCCTCGAACCTGGCGGCGGTCATCGCGCAGGCCGGCCAGCGTGTGCTGATCATCGATGCGGACATGCGAAAGGGCACGCTGCACAAGGCGCTGGGTGCAACCCAGACGCCGGGCCTGTCTGACGTGCTGGTTGGCAAGGCGACGCTGGAGGAGGCCATCCGCACCGTTGACGGCTTGGGAAATCTGAGCTTCATCTCGCGCGGTGACGTTCCGCCGAACCCTTCCGAACTTCTGATGCACCGCAACTTCACGGAACTGCTTGAGCAGGTCGAGAAGCAGTTTGATCTGGTCATCATCGATACGCCGCCGATCCTGGCGGTGACCGACGCGGCGATCATTGCCCACCACGCCGGCACCTGTCTGCTGGTGGCGCGTTTCGGCCTGAATCAGCCCAAGGAGCTGGCACTTGCCCGCAAGCGCTTCGAGCAGAACAACGTCCAGTTGAAGGGCGCGATCTTCAATGCGGTCGAGCGCCGTGCGACCGGCTATTACAGCTACGGCTACTACGAGTACAAGTCGACCCGATGAGTGGGAACTGAGGCAGGGTGCCATCTGGCGCCCTGCGTGACACGGAAGTCACGGCTGCTGCAGAACGCGGAACCGCGACGCAATTCGAGAGGCTGCGGAGATACACATGAAAGTACTGATTACCGGTGGTGCAGGGTTCATTGGCAGTGCCTTGGCGCGCGCGCTGGTTGCGCGCGGCGACCAGGTAACCATCCTGGACAACCTTTCGCCGCAGATCCACGGCGACAGCCCGGAAGATTCGGCGCTGCTGGCTTCGCTGCCGCCTGAGGCCGTCGTGGTCAAGGGCGACGTGCGCCTGCGCGAAGATTGGCTGAAAGTGCTTCCCGGCCAGGACGTAGTCGTCCACCTGGCGGCAGAAACGGGAACCGGTCAGTCCATGTACGAGATCGATCGCTACGTTGATGTCAACGTGCGCGGTACCTCGCTGTTCCTCGATCTGATCGGCAACAAGGTGCAGGGCTGCGGGTCGGTCAAGCGGGTCGTTGTCGCGTCTTCGCGCTCGATCTACGGCGAAGGCAAGTACAAGGGTGCCAACGGTCCGGTCTATCCGGGGGCGCGCATCGACGCGGACCTGCAGGAGGGCATCTTTGAATGCCGCGATCCGGCAACGGGCGATCTGGTGGAGCCGCTGGCAACCGATGAAGAATCGCGCATCCATCCGAGCTCGATCTATGGCATCACCAAGCAGGTGCAGGAACAACTGGTGCTGGTGGGTGCTGCCGCCATTGGTATCCAGGGAATCGCCCTGCGCTATCAGAATGTCTACGGCCCGGGCCAGTCGCTGAAGAACCCCTACACCGGCATCCTGTCGATCTTCTCCACCCTGTTGCTGCAGGGCAAGGACGTGAACATCTTCGAGGACGGCAAGGAAACCCGCGATTTCGTCTTCATTGATGACGTGGTGGCGGCGACGGTGTCGGCCATCGATGCAGATGTCAGTGGGCAGGCCTTCAATGTGGGTACCGGCGAAGCGACCGATGTGATCACCGTTGCCAGTGCGCTGAAGGACGCATACGGCAAGGGCGGAGAGATCCGCATCTCCGGCAACTACCGCATTGGTGACATCCGGCACAACTTCGCCGATCTCAGTCGCGCTGAAGCTGCCATCGGCTATCGCCCGCGCGTGACCTTCGCCGAAGGCGTGAAGCGCTTTGCCGCGTGGGTACTGACCCAGCAGATTGAAGACTCCGGTTACCAGCGCTCGGTCGACGAGATGCGGGCAAAGGGACTGCTCAAGTGAAGGTTGAAGGGCGATCAGAGGAGCAGGTTGTGAGCGAATCCCTTGAAGGGAAGCGTGTGCTCTTCATCGCCCCGATGTTCTTCGGCTATGAGAAGCTCATCAAGGCCGAGCTGGAGCAGCAGGGCGCGCACGTTGATTTCCACCCTGATCGCCCGGGTGTGGATTTCCTCACCAAGGCCTTGATCCGTATTGATCGGCGCCTGCTTGCCCGGCGAATCGCCAAGCATTACCGGGGCATCGTCGAGGCTGCGGCTGGCGCGCAGTACGATCATGTCCTGGTCATCCGTGGTGAAGCCATCTCGCCGCAGATCATTGCGCAGCTCCGTGCCACCCAGCCGGCCGCGAAGCTGACGCTGTATCTCTGGGACTCGATGCATTACAACCCGAACGCGCGTCTGATCAAGCCGTACTTCGATTCCGTCTTGTCGTTCGACCGGGTTGATGTGTCCGAGAACCCGGAGATCGAGTTCCTGCCGCTGTTCTTCGCCAACGAGTATGGCCGTGCGGCAGAGTGGCGCGGCGAGTACGAGTACGACGCCTGCTTCATCGGCACGATCCATACCGACCGTTACCGGATTCTGGAGAAACTGCTGGACGCTCTGGAGCGGGATGGCCGCCGGGTATTCGTGTACTGCTATTACCCCTCGAGGATTCTGCATCGCCTGCGCTCGCTGGTGGATCCCGGCTTCCGCAGGTTCTCGAAGAAGTATGTGAATTTCGTCGGGCTGCCGTTGGCAAAGGTTGTTGATTACATCAGCGTGTCGCGCTGCGTGATCGACATCAATCGGCCCGATCAGAAGGGCCTGACGATGCGGACAATCGAGGCATTGGGTGCGCAGCGGAAGCTGATCACCACCAATGAGGATGTCAGTTCCTATGACATCTACAGCAGTTTGGCGGTACAGATTGTGGACAGGATTGCCCCGGTTGTGCAGGGCGAATTCCTGGCACTCAATGACGAACCCTTCGATGATGCTGTCAGGAGGCGCTACACAGTTGGAAACTGGGTGAGGCGGGCCTTGCTGCAAGCGCGTGCCGCTGGCGAGACTATGGAACCCGGTGCTGAATGAGCGCATCCAATGTAACTCTGTCGATCCCGAGGCGTCGGAAGTTCGGCGAAATGTGGCTTCCCAAGCTGGCGTTGTCCACGATATTCATATCAGGGATCTATGTGCCGACACCGGTCGGCAATCTGTACTTCTCCTACCTGTGCATGATCGCGACCTATGTCGTGCTGGTGATGAAGACGGGTGGCCTCGGGCTTCGGCGAGAGTATGTGGGCCTGGCTGGGGTGCTGGTCCTGCTCTCACTTGCAGGGGCGCTTTTCCATGACTCGGCTGGAGGCGCGCGCGCGTCGGTGTTTCTGGTCTCAGTAGCGAAGATCGCGCTGCTTCTGTTCTTCGTCCTGTTCTACACATCGATTTACAACCTGCTTGGGCGATCGGTGTCCAGGCTATTCTCTGTATATCTAAGGGTTGCGTACTTCTTTGCTGCCTTGGGCGTGCTGCAGCAGCTGGTCTTCGTGATCGCAGGAATCGACGTTCTGGCCGTGCTGTCCCCGGGTTCAAAGCAACTCGGCTCCCATCTCGGTATTGCTGCCCTAAGTGTTGAGCCTGCATTCTATGCTTGCGCACTGCTTCCTGCGGGTGCGTACTACGTTTCGAAGTTTGTGCAGAAGCTTCGCATGCCGTTCCGGGGTGCGGTGATCGTCCTCGCCATTGTCTTGTCAACTTCCGCTCTTGGCTACATAGGTCTGTTCTTCGCTGCCGCGGCGACCTTCGTGGTCGGGTTCAGTGTGAGGCGTTTCTGGATCCTGATTCTTTCGGTTCCCATCATCTTGATTCTTGCCATCAAGGTCAGCAGCCTGGAGTTCTTTCAGATCAGGTGGAACGATACGATCTCAGTCCTGCAGGGCGGGGAGCTGACCATGGAGGATGGGATGAACCTCAGCACCTATTCGAATGCGGTCAATTCGCTTATATCGTTCCGCTCCTTTGCTGACAACTACGGAGTGGGCGTAGGCTTTGGGATGTACAGCTCGGTGTTCGACCAGTACATCTCTGGATATGAACTGCCGGCCTACCGCGATGATCTGCCTGGACGCGGTTCGGCGACGTCCTTGTTTGCGCGTGTCACTGCTGAACTTGGGTTGGCAGGTTGGATCATTCTGCTGACAGTGCTGTACTGGGCGTGGAGGAATCTGCGGTCCGTTGGAGATAGGTCGATGGCGATCGCCTACATGGCCACACTGTCCATCATCATGCTGCGCATGGGTGAGTACTACGCAAATGGCGTGATTCTTGCTTTTGTAATGATCTATCTCTCGCGCATTGCTGAATCGGCGGCGATGCAAGGTAGAACTGGGCGGACAGGTTCCGTCTGATGGTTGTCCGGAATGTCGTGGCAGTCTTCAGGACCTTGATTTTTCGCGGGTTGGGTTCTGGCGTTGCAGTGCTCTTCACCCTGCTTGTTTCTCGGATGCTGCCAACGCCTGAAGCTGCATTGTTCTTTGTTCTGTTCAATACGAGCGTAATTGCTGCTGTCTGCTTCCGCTGGGGTATGGATGAGGTGGTGATAAGGCGTATCGCAGCGGCAGATTCGATCGACCGCGAGCGACTTGCAGTGTCATTGGTCGTCCATACCCATCGCCGAGTTCTGCGTTGGGTTGCGGTAGCTCTGCTGCTGGGGCTCCTGCTGTATGTGCCTTCGATCGGCGGGTATGTTCGTCTGAACTACTTCGATTTCTGTCTGATGGTGATCGCATCGGGCCTGATTGCTTGTACTGCCTCCGCGGCACGGGTGATGCAGGCGAATGGGAGGGTAGACGCGGCAGTCTTCTACTTGAACATCTGCGCGCCAGCTCTCTCTTTGGTTGCGCTTCTGCTGCTGTGCATTACGGTTCCGAAGATTACTGCTCGGGCCCTGATTGTGTGCTACCTGTTGGCGGCAGCTTTCATGTACACGCTTGTGGTGGTATTTCAGTATGGCGCAGCCGTTCGACGTGCCTTCTCCCGCAAGAGTACGGCGGTCATGGATGGCGCAGACATCGCTGCAGCCAATCGATTGGGTGCGGTTGTGTTGGCGCAGCAAGCGCTGGGTTGGAGTGCTGTTGGAATCGTGCCAGCCTTCTTTGGGGACGCTTCCTACGCCGCTTTCGTCGTTTCTCAGAAGCTGGCAACGCTTATCAGTTTGTTGATGCTGGCAATCAATTTTACTTTCTCCTCCAGGTTCGCATCGCTGCATGCTCAGGGGCAACAGCAGGAGCTGTGGAGGCTTATATGCATTTCGGTCGCAGCGATTCTTGTTGCGAGCATCTTTGTCTTGATGGGGGCTTGGCTGTTCATGCCCCAGATTCTGAACTACGCCCGAGTGCCTGAGGAGTATGCCGACGTCGTACTTGTCATGATGATCGGGCAGGTCGCATTCTCGGTTGCAGCAATTTTCGCCCTGGTGCTGAGCATGTGCCGTATGGAAGTATTCCTTCTTCGCGTGCAGATGGTCCTTGCAATCGCTTCGACCGCAGTGCTGATCGTCTGTTGCATGTTCTTGCCGCTCTACATTGCGGCAGTTGTGTTCCCGGCATCCTACGGCTTACTGGCCTGCATCCTGTGTGTGAAGGTTCGAGCCTCCGTTGCAGCGGTGGCCTGAGTCTTTGGGAGATGCTCGGGCTCGGATGCAAGCCAGGGAAGTTCGAACGACGCGCGGTCCTGTGCCATGTGAGCGGCCGGTGCCGCAGCTTTGAGATGGAGAGAACGCCAATGATTACTGATGTCTATCAGCGTCACCTTCGAATTCAGGCATTCAAGAAGAGCGAAGTGGCAGTCGTCGATGGCACAAACTTCGCAAATGTAGTTGCCACACTACTTTACGAAACCACCGTCAGGGGGTGGCTGAGGCGAGCAATCCACGCTCTTGTCATGGGAGTTCGCATTACCAAAGATGGTCCAGAGACGGGCAGTCACGTGATGCTGTACTCGGCGCGCGGAAAGCGTCGTGCTGACTACGATTACATGGTGGACTCGCTGGCGGGTCTTATGTCGGGCCGAGTACGGTTGGTTGAGATCAGCGATAGTCCCTCACTGTTTCAGCCATTCAAGACAATGGCAGGATTGGTGGCTGCTTGGCCGTTGACGCGTGGGTATGAAGAGGGATTCATGCAGCGCCTGCTGTGTGCTCTGGTGATCTCCAGGGTGCGTGGCGCGCTCCATTCACCGGTTGCGCAGGTCCTGGGTAGCGCTGGCACTCTGGTGACGTTCTGCGACGCGCACCCAATCGAGAATCTGGCCACGCAGATTGCAAACTTGAGAGGCTTGTTGACCATTACCAATCAACACGGCCAGTACAGGTTGTTGGACCACACGAACATGAGTGCTGATTCTGAGGCATATGCGAACTTCCAAAGCGATCAGATGCTGGCTTGGGGAGCGGCGACCGTCCGCGAGTTCGAGAGGGCCGGCATTGAATCATCGCGATTGACCATAACTGGATGGATCAAACGGCCCGGGGCCGCAGGCGCGCGATTGGGGATGGGTGCGCGATGTTTTGGAGTAATGCTGAACGGTGAGAACGCCAGACGATCGAACCTGAATCTTCTGCGGGCAGCGGACGAGATTGCCGAAAGGCTTGGCATCGGCTACCAGGTGAGGTTGCATCCGTGGAGCCGAGCTCTCGATTACTCCACGGCGGTGGGCTCGCGTTGCGTCGGCCTGGCCCATCTTCCACTTGAAGAGTATCTGGACCAGGTTCGATTCAGTCTGGGGCACATGTCGGGCGCTGTAGTGGAGGTCTTGGAGCACGGATATCCGGTCTATCTGCTCGACGACGGCTCTTTGGCTTCGGTCTTTCGCTTAGATGGACTGTCTTGGCCAGATGCAGCTTCGATACTGAATGCGATTGAGGCGGACATGGAGGACGAGGCAGGGATGACTCAGCGCATCGACGGTCTAGCTCGGTGGTTCAATGATAGCGATGAGCAGGTGGATCGAATCTGCTCTGCACTGCAGGTAGGCGTACCTTTGAGTGAGAGGATCGGACATGTTGTGTAATGGCTTCGAGTTCCCGGTTCGTTGTCGGGTGTCAGTTCGCGGCATCTACGAAGCTGGTTCGGCACCGCAGCAGTGCGTACATTACAACCGGAGGCAGGTTCATGGGCTTGTTCTTTAAGCTGACATGGGTCCTTCGCGCGTTGATCCTTGGGCGCTTCTTCGGCCGGTTTGGCTGGGGAGGGTATCTGGGTCCCCCGGCCTTCATCGCAGGGGTGCGTCGCATGCACTTCGGGCGCGCAGTTCGCATCTTTCCTGGGTTGCGCGCGGAATGTATCGGCTCAGGAACCCTCTCGATTGGTGACGATGTCTCCATCGGGCAGGGATTTCATGTGATTGCAAGTGGGTCGGTTCAGATTGGCGGAGGTGGCCTGATATCCGCGAATGTTTTTGTTACCGACACCGACCATGGTTTCGATGATCCTGGCACCCCGATTCTGCGCCAGCCCAATATTGTTCGTCCAACAGTCATCGGTGAAGGATGCTTTCTCGGCGTGGGTGCCCGTATTCAGGCTGGGACCTGCTTGGGTGACGGATGTGTTGTTGGAGCCAATTCAGTGGTGAGAGGGAGTTTTCCGCCGTACTCGATGCTTGTTGGTGCACCGGCTCGTGTGGTCAAGTACTACGACTTCGGGAAGTCTGCATGGGTTCGGCCTTCAGAGGCCAATGCTCGGGAGGTTTGCTGATGAGTTTTTTCTCGAAGGTGGCGTGGGCAATCCGCGCTCTGATCTATAGCGTTTTGATGAGATCATTTCGATTCCCGGGGTACATTGGACCTCCGATATTTCTTCTGGGAATGCGCAGAATGACGCTGGGGCAGCGAGTTCGCATCTTTCCCGGATTGCGAGCCGAGTGCCACGGTCCAGGAGAGTTGGTGATCGAGGACAATGTCGCGCTCGGGCAGTGTGTGCACATTACATGCGGTGCGCGATTGATTATCGGGCAAGGAACGGTGATTGCTGGATTCGTATCAATTACCGATATCGACCACGATTACCAGGAAGTTGGTGTGCCGGTGATGTCCCAGGGTCATACAACTCGGGAAACCAGCATCGGGAAGAATTGCTTCATCGGGATGGGGGCTCGGATTCAGCCTGGTACGCGCCTTGGCGATGGCTGCGTGGTTGGCGCGAACTCGGTAGTCAGGGGAGAATACCCCGCCAATTCGGTCCTTGTCGGCGCTCCTGCGAGAGTCGTCCGGACCTATGACTCAAGCCAGCAGGCGTGGGTGCGAGCTGTTAACCATTGATGAGAGGGTGTGTGATGAACGTTTCCATTTCCGAGAAGGTAGTCGTCGGCAACGACCTCCCCTTCGTCCTGTTCGGCGGCCTGAACGTCCTTGAGGACCTCGACTCCACGCTGTTTGCAGCGGAGAAGTACGTCGAGGTCACCGGTAAGCTCGGCATTCCCTATGTCTTCAAGGCTTCGTTCGACAAGGCCAATCGCTCGTCGATCAAGTCCTTCCGTGGCGTGGGCCTGGAAGAAGGTATCCGCATCTTCCAGGAAGTGAAGAACCGCTTCGGCGTGCCGGTGATCACCGACGTCCATGAAGTGGACCAGGCGGCTCCGGTGGCCGAAGTGGTCGACGTGCTGCAGATCCCCGCGTTCCTGGCACGCCAGACCGATCTGGTCACCGCCATCGCGCGCACTGGCCGGGCGATCAACATCAAGAAGCCGCAGTTCCTCAGCCCATCGCAGATGAAGAACATCGCCAGCAAGATCCGCGAGGCTGGCAACGAGCGGATCATCCTGTGCGAGCGTGGCGCGCAG
Organism: Stenotrophomonas sp. GSD10; assembly: GCF_056172695.1. Lineage (NCBI taxonomy): Bacteria > Pseudomonadati > Pseudomonadota > Gammaproteobacteria > Lysobacterales > Lysobacteraceae > Stenotrophomonas > Stenotrophomonas sp. GSD10. The sequence goes on from NZ_JAOCMC010000002.1 coordinate 1,583,861, forward strand.
TTCGGCTATGACAACCTGGTCGTGGACATGCTGGGCTTCCGCGAGATGATCGAGGCCACCGGTGGCCTGCCGGCCATCTTCGATGTGACCCACAGTCTGCAGCGCCGCGATTCCGGCAGTGAGGCCTCCGGTGGCCGCCGCCGTCAGGTGGTGGAGCTGGCGCGCGCGGGTATGGCGGTTGGCCTGGCCGGGCTGTTCCTGGAGGCGCATCCGGACCCGGACAACGCGCGTTGCGATGGTCCGAGCGCGTTGCCGCTGAGCGCCCTTGAGCCGTTCCTGGCACAGATCAAGGCAGTCGATGATCTGGTCAAGTCGTTCCCGAAGCTCGACATTGCCTGACATGGAATCGGCGAAGTACCAGGGGCCGATCAAGCTGGTCCTGTTCGACGTGGACGGCGTACTGACCGATGGCGGCCTGCACATCGATGGCAAGGGCGAGCAGTTCAAGACGTTCAACGTCCGCGATGGCCTGGCTGTCGCATTGCTGCGTGTGCATGGCATCCGGTGTGGTGTGTTGTCGGGCAAGGCGAGTCCCTCCCTGGACTTCCGGATCCAGCAGCTCGGCATGGATGTGGCGGTGACGGGTCGGCTCGAGAAGCTCGATGCGTTGGCCGCCATCTGTGGTGACCTTGGCATCGCTGAAGGCGAGATCGCCTATGTCGGCGACGATGTTGTTGACCTGCCATTGGCGGGCAGGGTGGGGCGCTTCTATGCGCCCGCCGACGCGCATCCGCTGGTGTTGGCTGCCGCTGATGTGGTCGCCGATACCTGTGGCGGCCGTGGCGTCGGGCGGGAAGTAGCCGAGCGCGTACTTGCCGAGGGTGGCATTGGCCTGCAGCAAGCGTACGCACCGCTGGTTGCAGGTTGGAGCGCCGCGGGAGCGGTGCAGTAACCGGCGCAGGGTTGCGCGGGTAAGCGTGGCGCACGCAGGTGCGCCGCGAATGATCATCAGAAGGAAGCACGTATGTCCTCCGTGGTATCAGTTGCCGATCACATCGCATCGGCCAAACGCGTCCTGCAGATCGAAGCGTCGGCCGTCGCCGCGCTTGCCGACAGGCTCGATGGGCAGTTCACCGAGGCGGTAGAGCAGGTGCTGGGCTCACAGGGCCGGGTCATCATCTGTGGCATGGGCAAGTCGGGCATCATCGGGCGCAAGATCGCCGCCACGTTGGCCAGCACGGGCACGCCCAGCTTCTTCATGCATCCGGGCGAGGCGTTCCATGGCGATCTGGGCATGGTCACCGCCACCGACGTGTTCGTTGCGATCTCCTACTCCGGCGAAACCGAAGAGGTGGTGAAGCTGCTGCCGTTCCTGAAGGACAATGGCAATTTCCTGGTAGCGATCACCGGCCGTGCGGCCTCGACGCTGGCACAGGCGGCTGATTGCCATCTGGATGCCGGTGTTGCGCAGGAAGCCTGCCCGCTGGCGCTGGCGCCGACCGCATCGACGACCGCGACGCTGGCGATGGGCGATGCACTGGCCGTTGCATTGATGGAGGCGCGGGGCTTCCAGCCGGAGAACTTCGCACGCTTCCATCCGGGTGGTTCGCTGGGCCGGCGCCTGCTGTCGCGTGTGGAACACGAGATGATCGTTGGCGATCTGCCGGTGGTGGATGCGGCAGCAACGATGATGGACGTTCTGCAGGCCATCACCCGCTCCAGCCTGGGCTTGGCGATTGTACGGGCCGACTCGGGCTACGCGATCATTACCGATGGTGACGTGCGCCGTGCGCTCGAACGCCATGGTCGCGAGGTGTTCGACAGGTCTGCGGCGGAGCTGATGACCGCGTCACCTGCGCAGGTGAGCGTGGGGACGCGGGTTGAGGATGCGCTGGTACTGATGGAGCGGCGGCGGATCTCGTCGTTGCTGGTATTCGATGGCGACGTGCTGGCCGGGGTTTTCAAGAAGTAGAAAGAGGAAGGCGCCCTTGCAGGGCGCCTTCTTCATGTTCCGGCATCATTTCGCGATCGCATCGAAGTTCCGGTAGAAGATCTCTGAATCGCGCTCGGAGGTCAGCTGATAAAGGCTGTGCGAGTGTGAGAGGCGGGCGCCGCCGTCACGGTACAGGGGGTTCCACATGAAGTCGGCGCGGGCACGGGTCGAGCGCGGCAGCATGAAGTCGAAAGGCACCGAAAAGTAGATGCCCTTGTCGAAACTGCCTTCGCCGAAGTCCCGCGATGAAACGTCGGTCTTGGTGGCGTAGGCGCCCATGGTCACGCCGTTGTCGAACAGGCGGGCCACCGATACCGTCGCACCCCAGTCCTTGGCCAGGTATCGACCCGCGCTGACCGCGCTGATGAGGCGCCGCTGGTCACCCCACAGGTAATAGAGCGTGGCATGGCCGGTGGTGACGCTGTAGTCGCGGAAGCTGAAACGCTGATCGAAATCGCGCTGCTTGACCCAGTTCAGTTCGGCGCCCAGCGCCCAGCGTTCGTCCATCGGGCGATACAGGACTTCGCCGCCGACGCCGCCATACATGTACTCCAGCATGCCGGCATAGGCCATGCCGTACAGGTCGCGGCCGAGCTGCTTGGTGCCGGTCAGCTGCAGGTTGGGCAGGGTGAAGTCGGAGGTGGTCAGATACTGGCGCACGTAGGTGCGCACGCGCGGCAGCCTGCTGGGGGCGTCGTACTTGAACTTGTCGTAGTTGTTGTAGGCGTTGTAGCTGGCGGTGCCGCTCAGCCAGAGGTTCTCGTTGAAGCGGAGGGTCGCGCCGTACATCGCCGCAACCTGGAACAGGATGAAGCCGTCGGGGCCACCCACGCTCTGCCGATAGCCGACGTTGAACGCACCGTCGAAGCGCTTCAGTGGCGCTTCGTACAGCGTTTCCGATCGCCTCGCATAGGGGGCATTCATCTCGACGTGGCGGCTGACGGTTGCCAGATCGGTCCGGTCGTCCAGGTACTGGTTGAAGGTCTTCCGTTCCAGGCTCGTCTCGACCACCGGCAGGCCGAGGCGGACGTTGCGCAATGTCCACCAGTTGACGTCCGGTGGCGTCTGCGGTTCAAGAATGCGCGCCGCGCGACCAATGCCCTGCGCCGGATAGATGAAGCGGCGCTGCTCGGCACTGACGATCAGTTCCTGGCCGCTTCGATCAATGCGCTTCACGCGCAGGCCGGCGTTTTCCTCCAGCTCGTGGGCAATGGACGGCCAATCGGTAGGGGCTGCCGCCGAGGTTGCAGCGACGGTCTGCGGCTCATTCTGTGCTGCAGGCTTCCTGGCAACCGGCGGTGGGTCCATGAGCTTGGCCATGGGCTTGGCCTGGGCCAGGTTGGAGTGCAGCGTGATGCCGACCATGGCCGTGTTCCCGCGCTCCCAGCCCAGGTGCAGCATCACGCTGTTGTTCACGGCGAACACAGCACCCAGATTGATGGGCGATGACTGCTTCTGGTTGTTGCGCTGCGGCTCGTGGCGGTAGTCGTTGCCGTCATATTCGAGCTTCAGCTGCAGGCGGTCCCAGGGCGTCTGGTAGCTGACGCCGCCAAACACCCCCAGCCGGCCGCGGAACATCGCGCTGGTATTGAAGTCGCCGGGCGTGTTGACGCCGGGGCGCTCCTTGAAGCGGTCGTCGATCGCGCCCAGCGGATTGTCCAGGTCGCCACGGTTGCCGATATAGCCGGTCGCCACGCCAAGGCTTGCGTCGAATGCGCCGAAGCGCTTGCTGGCAACGACGTACTCGCTTGAGAACAGGCCGGTACCGCCAAGATCGCGCGCGCCGACGGACACTTCCGGAAGCCAGCGACCTTCCTGCCACAAGCGCAGCTTGAGGTCGATCGACTTGTCCTTGTAGTTCTGGTTGCCGCTGAGCCACTCCGAGCCATAACGGCGGTTGGCCACCGAAATGTAACGGAATGATCCTTCCACCCACGGCAGGGGCTGCATCACCACCGTGTAGCGGCTGTAGGGCGAGGTGTGACTGGCGGTGAGGCTGAGCTCGCCTTCCTCGCTCATGCGGGCGCTGGGTGTCTGCAGCAGGCCGATGCCACCCCAGTCGCTGGCGGTGGGGGCTGGACCTTCCTGGGCGTACAGGGCTGCGCTGATGCTGAGGCTCAACAGGGCGATGCCGGCGCGAGCCAGCGGCAATCGGTTACGGCACATCACTCTGGAACTCCGGGCGCATCCAGCACCTGGGTGGCGAGGAAGCGCGCGGCTTCTTCGTTGATATCGGGGGTGGTGGAGCGCACGGCGGATCCGGCAATGGGGACGTAGACGACCGCCCCCGGCGCCAAGGGGGTCCGTGCACTGCGGTTCCACAACGCAATGCCGATCTTCGTGACCCGGCCGTCGGGTTGGATCACATACAGATCATCAGGGCTGGCGGCGGGCAACAGTCCACACTGGTTGCGGTAGATGCGCGCATCCTGCATCGCCGCATGCGGCACCGCGCATGGCTGGGTAACCGCACCGGTGACAGTGACCGTCTGTGGACGCGACGGGTAGATCAGCCGGTCGCCGGGTCGTGCCGGTCGATCCTGTGGGCGGTCGGCCTCCAGCGAGCGCGGTTGGAGCAGTTGCGGTTCGCGCCCGGTGACCGGAAGTGCGCCGAACTCGCGGGCCATCCGGGCGGCGGCGTCGGCGATGTCGGGCACGTCGTCAAGGGCGGCCAGTGTCTCAAGGTCGAACAGCACGCCAGCTTTCAGGCGCGTCTGTTGTGCCGTGTTGTGCGCGCGCAGCAAGGCGGCGCCCGCAATGTAGGCATGCTCGTCCGGAGCGGCGGCAAGGGCCGCGGCGCTCAGGCGGGCGTCGCCTGCCAGGGTGTGCGGGCCCGGAGCACGGACGTGACCATAGGCCTCAATCACGATTGGAGGCGCCGCTTGGACGGTGCCGGCGAGTACGGCGCCAAGGGCCATGACGATAAGGTGCCGCGTCATCGGGGCTGCAGGTCCGGCGAATAGGGTTTGAGCTGGACGATGTCCAGATGGGTATCCGGCGCGATGGCCTGGCGGCTTTTCCAGATGAAGCCGTTGGCCGGGTCCACCCAGAAGTGGTTGTCCCGTTTCCAGCCGTCACCGCGCAGCTGCTCGCGGATGTGCAGCAGCTCGTGCGTCCGCCCCAGGATATCGACGCGCTCGGTGCCCAGCGGGTGCAGGGTGCCGGTCACTTCCATGCCGAAGCGGTAGCCGGGCATGAGGTCATAGCGTCGTTGCACGACCTGGCCCTCGTGCACCTTGCGCAGGTCGAGGAACGGGTTCGGCCCGACGATCCGCATCTGCTGCAGCTCGGGCGCGCCGCCGTGGGTCGCTTCGATCAGCCCGTTGCGCAGGAACACGATGCTGCGTTCGCTGCTGTACCAGGCCTGGCGACCGTCATCCACTGCGCCAAGCACCAGCACGGCGCCGCCTGCCGGTCCATTGACCTTGATCTGCGGGTAGCGGTTGCGGGCAACGTCCTGGGCAGTGGGCTGCACATCCGGCGCGCCCTGCACGGCCAGTTGCACGGCCTTGACGCTGCTGCGGCTGACGACGCCGCAGCCGGCTGCCGAGGCCGCGATGGCAGCAGCCAGCAGGCCCAGGCGGAAACTCCGGAGTACGAGGCCGGAGCGAGCGTTCCTGCTCATCTGAAGCCTCGTCAATTGTCCAGATCGTTGCGCGCGCTTGCCGCGTTGCTGATGATGGCGGTGAAGGGCAGCAGCTGGTTCACGAAGCGGCTCCAGCGCGTCACGCCGGCTGCACCGACGAACACGACATCACCCGGCTGCAGGTTGAACTGGCTGGCAACGGCGAATGCGGCGGGGGACTTCGCTTCCAGGTGGAACACCTGAGACGGCGCATCCTGCAGGTCGTTCGAGCCGCGGATCACATACACCGCGTTGCCATTGGAGGTGGTCTGCAGCAGGCCACGGGCGCGGCCCAGCGCCTGGCTCAATGAGATCTCGCCGGTCTTGAAGCTCATGGCGCCAGGCTGATTCACTTCACCGACAACGAAGACTTCCTTGCGGTCCAGGTACGGCACATACAGGTGATCGCCGGCCTTCAGGAAGACGTTCGTGTCGCCGCCGCCATTACGGCCCAGCGCGTCAAGGTCGATGGTATAGGTGGTGCCGTCGCGGGTGAGGCGAACGCCGGACAGGTCGGCCTGTGCCGGGTCCAGGCCGGCCTGGCTGACGGCATCGCCGAGGGTGAGCGGGGTGACCGTCAGTGGCACCGTGGCCGGCTGGCGCGAGGCGCCGGTGACCCACACGCGCTGGCTGGCGTAGGTCAGCATCGAGACATCCACCTGCGGCGCTTCAATGTAGCGGGCCAGGCGGGTGGTGATCTCATCACGCAGCTCGGCTGGCGTCTTGCCGGCGGCGGTGACCTTGCCGATGTAGGGGTAGAACAGCGTGCCGTCGGATTGCACCAGGCGGCCGGCAGCGCTGAGCTGCTGCTGCGGGCCGGCCGGAACGGTCAGTTCGGGGTGGTCCCAGACCGTGATGTACAGGATGTCGCCTGCGCCGATCTGGTAAGGACCCGGCTGGTACTGCATCAACGAGGCCGGAATGCCGGGTGCGCTCTTTTCGGCGCGTTCCATGGCGATGAGCTTGGGCGTGATCGGAATCAGCTCGATCTGATCGTTGCCAACCTGCTGGCTGCTACCCATCAGGGAGTTGGAGCGCATGTGCTGGCCCGGGGCCCACATGCAACCTGACATGGTAAGGGTGAACGCCATGGCGGCGGCGAGACGCTTGCAGTCCATCGTTAATCATTCCTGGCCCGAACGGGCATGAAAAAGCCCTCGCCGAACTGCCGCCCGGCGAGGGCGTGGGTACTACAACGGCGTCCCGATCAGCGGGTGCCGGTGGTGCCGGTGGTACCGGTGGTGCCGGTGGTGCCGCCCGGCGGGTTGGTGGTGCCACCGTTGTTGTTGCCGGCATCGTCGCTGCTGCTGTCGGCGGCGACGCTGTAAACGACCGCGGCCGCTGCGACGCCGAGACCGATGGTCGCAGCCGTGGTCAGGGTGCCAGCGGCAGTGGCGCCGGCGGCTTCAGCGCCTGCAACTTCAGCGCTGGTTTCGGCGGCTACAGGAGCTTCCTGAGCGAACACCGGCGAGGACAGGCCCAGCAGGGCCAGGGCGGCAATCATCTTCTTCATCTACGGGGTCTCCTACTCCGTGAGGGAAATTTTTCCGCTGCTATGGTGGTGTCTGTTCATTTGCCCTGTCAAGGTATGTGAAGGAAATGTGGAGTCGTCTTCGCGGTTTTCAGGGGTGCTGGAAGATTTCAGCCCTTCCGGAGATGAGCTTTGCCAGTGCGATGACCAGCTGATGCGTCTGGATGTCGGGCAGGGTGAGGGGCAGGATCAGTCCGGCAAGCACGGCGGCTGTGGCCGTCACGGCCGTCGGTCGGCGGGCGGGCAGTGCGCCGCGCAACACGTATGCACTGCACCCCAGCCCGAGCATCAGCCCTGCGATGACTTCAGACAGGCTGTGCGCGTGCAGGGGGATGCGCGACCAGGCGATGGCGATCGCCAGCAGCACGCCAGTCATCAGGCCGATTGCGCGCGCGGGCCTGCCGGGGCCGGCCAGCAGCACGCCAACCAGCGGGTACACAACGCTGGACAGTGCCGCATGACCGGAAAAGCCGGTGAAGTGCAGGCGGCTGATGCCGATGCCCCAGCCCATGAAGGCCAGCTTTGAAGCGAGTGTCACGCCGGCAGCAACGGCGACGGCGCGCAACCATCGCCATTTCAGGTCGCTGTCGGCGCGCGGCAGGGTGAGCAGCAGCACCAGTGCCATCGGCAGGAGCCAGCGGCTGTCACCGAGGGCGGAGAGGGACAACCAGAGGGTCTGCATCGATGGGTCATGCGGGAGCGGGAAGCCCTCAGCTTAGGCGTGATTGCCTGTCCGCGGCCTTTCGATGGCTTGGTCCATTCAGCTGGACGCGGTATGCTTCGCAGCTGCCAATGGCCCCGTAGCTCAGCTGGATAGAGCGTCCCCCTCCTAAGGGGAAGGTCGCCCGTTCGAATCGGGCCGGGGTCACCATCGGCCGGTTCGCTACCGCGCTGAGCGGTTGCCGCCGTGCGGAGGTGCAGCGGCCCTAATGCGAAACAAACAACGGCGCCGGCACCTCCGCCAGCAGGTCCTCGGTCACCCCGCCCAGCACACGCTCGACCACGCGGCTGCGGCTGTACGGCCCAAGCACCAGCAGGTCGGCGTCGGCATCCAGCACATGCTGGCGTATGGTGGCGGCCACGCCGCCCTGGCTTGAACTGATCGCCTGGATCTCCACCTCCACACCGTGCCGGGCCAGATGCTGGGCCATCTCGGCACCGGGCGTCGCTTCGGCTTTCGGGGTGTCGACCGTCAGCAGATGGACGGCCTGCGCACGCGCGAGCAGGGGCAGGGCATCGGCCACCGCGCGGCGCGCCTGCTTGCTGGCATTCCACGCCACCACGATGCGCCGCCCCACCTGTTCGCCCTGCCAATGCGGCGGTACCAGCAGCATCGGCACGCCGGTCTCGCGCAGCGTGCCCAGTGGATGCCAGCCGGAGGGGCGCCGGGCGTGTGCGGGTAGCCGGCGACGATCAGGTCGCAGTACAGCGATTGCAGCGCCAGATCGGCGCCGCCGAGGTAGTCGGAAACGATGCGCAGCTCGGTGCTGATCTGCAGCGGTTCGGAGGCGTTGCGCAGGTTCTGCATCAACTGCGCGGTGCAGGCGGCGTCGGCGCGTGCCTCATGGTCAAGCGCGGCGGCAATGCCGGCGCCACGGGCGAATCCACTGGCGATGTCGGTTGGGTGCTGGGCGGTGGAGACCGCGACCAGGTGCGCCTGCTGGGCCTGTGCCAGCTGTGCGGCGATGTGCAGGATGCGGTTGCCGGTGTCGCTGGCATCGAACAGCACGGCGATATCGCGTAGCGGGTGCAGCATGGCGTTGTCTCCTTCGATGCCGTGACGCGTTCCCTGGCGTGCACCGACCCGGGTGCACCGGACGCACGTTCGTTGTAGCGCACTAATGATTTAAATGAATCATCTGTGATTCAGTTCATTAATTCATGATTCATGCTAGCGTGAGGCGCCCCTCCTCAGGTACCGCCATGCATGCCGCCTCGCTTCGCTCCCGTCGCGACCTGCACCACGCGCTGGCCGCCACCCTGGTCAGCCATCCGCGTTGCACGCTGAGTGAGCTGGCGCGGGGGCGGGGATCAGCCGCGCCACGTTGTACCGGTTCGCGCCCACCCGCGAAGCGATCGACGAAGCGCTGTTCGCGGCGGGGTTCGAACGTCTGGAGGCGGCGGCCGTTGCGTTCGAGGGCGGTGGCGATGCGCGGCAGGTACTGGAACAGTTCACCGTCGCGCTGCTGGCGGACTGGGAGCTGGTGACCCTGCTGTTTGCCCGGATGATGGAAGAGCAGCAGCGGCACGGGGACCTGCATCTGCTGCCGGCGCGCTGGGCGCCGCTGGGCGAGCGTTTCGAAGCCTTTTTCCTGCGTGGACAGACCGCAGGCGTATTCAATGTCGGCTTTTCCGCCGTGTGGCTGGCCGACTTCTACTGGACCTGCTTCTACGGCATCACCTGGTCGCTGGCCCGCGGCCGGCTGGCTCCGGCCGCGGCGGCGTCCACGTTGCTGGCGTCGTTCCAGCATGGGGCGATGAAGCCCTGAGCCGCAGTCAGGCCTGTCGCTGCTGCCGAATCTGCGTGGCGATTTGCCGGAAAGTGGGGGACGGGTGCCGGAATCGTGCCGAGACGCTCCATCCCCGGTGGCTATAACTGTGGTCGTGGGGCTTGGCGCCAAAGTCCGCAAACTTGAATGTGATGTTCATCACACAATTGTTTGTAATGTGTTATCTTCGTCACAGAAATAGGTGCCTGACCAACGGGGTCCAGGGACGAAAGTGATTGCCACGGAGCCGGCAGGACACGCAATCGGGTGTGCCGCCGTCCCGCGGAATTCGTCGCTGGCCGCCCACTGACCATCGGCCCGGCATGGGCCGACGACGGGGAAATCAACCATGTGGCAGTCGACGACGTCGCGCGCAAGCGCGGGCGGTGAACGCGTTCATCCCGAAAATGGTGCCCGGACGGGCCGATCCAGCCGCTGGCTGGCTACGAGCCTGCTGGCGCTGGTGTCGCTGCTGGCGCCCTCGCTGGCCTGGGCGGCGGCCTACGCCACCGGCGGCAGCAGCCCTTATCGCAATACGGTGCTGTGGCTGACCTGGGGCGGTGGTGCCAATGGGGTGAACAACGTCGTGCTCAACGATGGCGCGACCTCGTCGATCGACATGCCGGTCGCAGCCGGGGTGAACCTGCGCGTCGATTGCCGTCTGAACACGGCCGAGACCAACGTGCTGCGCAGCTATCGCCCCGGCAACTTCGGCGGCGACAGCCTCGACGATCTGTACAACATCGGTGGCACCGGTACCAGCAACCAGCTGATTGCCGGCATCGCCCGCGCCAGTGGCACCTCCAGCTTCAGCATCACCTGTACCTCGACCCTCGGTGGTGCGCCGTACCGCCTGCGCGGCGTGGTGATGGCCGACGCCGAGTCGATCAACAACAGCGGTGAATTCGTCGAGGCCAGCGCGCAGGGCACCTGGAACGTGGTCGAGGTCCGCAAGAACCTGGCCAACGCCACGCCCTATCTGGTGAACAAGTCGACCAGCGGCGCCAACCAGGTGATCCGTTTCGGCCCCGGCAACGACGACAACACCGCGGCGGTCACCTTCCTCAGTTTCGACAACGCCGCACACGCGCCGGGCAACCTGGCGGTGAACATGGGCTTCTCGATGCGCGGCGGCGGCACCACCGCCATCGCCATCGGCCTGCTGGTGCCGTATGCCGACTTCGGCGATGCGCCGTCCAGCTATGGCGACGCCATGCACGTGGTGGACGACCTGCAGTTCCGCTCCGACGGCATTCCGGCCGGCGCCAGCAACTTCAACATCAACACCGCCGGCTACACGCCCGGTGGCCTGGCACCGCCGTTGACCGATTTCCTCGGCAGCCTGGGCCCTGATACCGAGCAGCGCAGCAGCTACAGCGCCGATGCACTGGGCGACGACAACTCGCCGCTGGCCGGCAGCCGCGAGGAAGACGGGTGGCCAACGAGCTACCGCCTGACCGTGATGCAGGCCGGTACGCTGATCAACCAGCCGGTGGCCTGCGTGGGCAACGGCAGCGTGGCCGGCTGGATCGACTTCAACCGCAATGGCCAGTTCGACACCAACGAGCGCAGCAACACTGCGTTGTGCAGTGGCGGCCAGGCCAACCTGAGCTGGACCGTGCCGGCCGCGGTGAGTGCCGGCACCAGCTACGTGCGACTGCGTTACGCCACCCTGGCCACGCAGATCCAGAACCCGACCGGTGTGGCCGATGATGGCGAAGTGGAAGACCACCGGGTCACCATCACCGCGCCGTCGCTGAAGGTGGTCAAGGGCAACAATGCCACCGGCGGCGTCTGGAACTATGGCCAGGCCGGTACCTCCTACACGCTGACGGTGAGCAACACCACCGATGTGCCGACCGGCAATCCGCCGAATGTGCCGGCCGCAGCCATCGTAGTGCGCGACCAGCTGCCGGCCGGCATCGTGCCGAACTGGACGGGCACCCATGTGAGCGGCAGCTGGAGTTGTACCGCCAGTGGCCAGGATGTGACCTGTACCAGCAGCCAGGTGCTGGCCGCCGCGGGTAGCCCCGGCTCCAGCTCGGCCTTCACCCTGCCGGTGACCGTCACCGCCGCTGCCACCGGTGTGCTGACCAACCATGCCAGCGTGGGCGGCGGCCACGACCCGTTCAACAACGGCACGCCGCCGGCGCCGGGTGTGGGCTGCACCGATGCCGACCACTGCACGCGCAGCGACGTCACCGTGCCGGTGACGCGCGTGAGCTACGCCAAGCGTTCGAACACCGCCGGTCCGGTCGCAGTGGGCGCGACGGTCAGCTACACGGTGGATGTCACCGTGGCCGACGGCAACACCCGCGATGTGCTGACCCTGACCGACACCCTGGGCACCGGCCTGGATTTCGCCAGCGTCAGCAGCCCGGGTGCATTCACCTGCAATGCCGCCAATCCGCTGGTATGCACGTTGCCGGCCGGCACCGCACCGGGCACCTACAGCCTGAGCTACACGGCCACGGTCAACGCGCAGGCCAGCGGGCAGGTGGTCAACACCGTGGTCGGCACCGGTACCGACACGCCCACCTGCAGCAGCAGCTGCACCACCACCACGCCGGTGGCGGTGCCACGCATCTCGGTGTCCAAGGCCAGCAGCACCGCCGGTCCGGTTGCCATCGGTGACAGCGTCGCCTACACGGTAACCGTGCTGGTAGCCGACTCGCGCACCACGGCGGTGACCACGCTGACCGATACGCTGGGCACCGGCCTGGACTTCGGCAGCGTCACCAGCGCCGGCAGCTTCAGCTGCGTGCCGGGCAATCCGCTGGTCTGCACGCTGCCGGCCGGTACCGTGCCAGGCAGTTATGCGTTCTCCTACACCGGCGTGGTCAATGTGCAGGCCAGCGGCCAGGTGCGCAACGCGGTGGTGCCCAGCGGCACCGACAACCCGACCTGCGTGGGTGCGTGCGATACCACCACGCCGATGGCCAGCGCGCAGGTGGTCTACGCCAAGCAGGCCTCCACCGGCGGCCCGGTGCGGGTGGGTGACCGCATCGACTACACCCTGACGGCAACGGTGACGCGCGCGCGCACCAGCGCCGTGGTCACGCTGACCGATACCCTGGGCAGTGGCCTGGACTTCGCTGGTGTCAGCAGCGCGGGCAGCTTCACTTGCAACGCCGCCAATCCACTGGTGTGCACGCTGCCGGCCGGCACCGTGCCGGGCACCTACAGCCTCACCTATGGCGCCACCGTGAACGCACAGGCCAGCGGCAGCGTGCGCAACGCTGTGCTTGGCAGTGGCACCGACAACCCGTCGTGCAGCGTGAACTGCGATACCACCACGCCGGTGGCGACGCCGGGCGTGAGCTATGCCAAGTCGGTGAACAGCACGGGCCCGGTCGCGGTGGGTGATCGGCTGACCTATACCCTGACCACGGTGGTGACCAACTCGCGCACCACCGATGTGGTGACCCTGACCGATACCCTGGGCACCGGCCTCGACTTTGGCGCGGTCACCAGCGCGGGCGCCTACACCTGCAACGCCGCCAATCCGCTGGTGTGCACCCTGCCGGCCGGGACCGTGCCGGGCAGCTACAGCCTGTCCTACACCGCCGTGGTGAACGCGCAGGCCACTGGCCAGGTCACCAACGCCGTACTCGGCAGCGGTGGCGACAACCCCTCGTGTACCGCCAACTGCGGTACCACCACGCCGGTGACCGGCAGTGCCATCGATTACCGCAAGACCTCGGCGGCGGCCGGTGCGGTGAAGGTGGGCGACAGCATCGCCTATACGCTCACCGCGGTGGTCAGCAACTCGCGCACCACCGCGGTATTCACCCTGACCGACACCATGGGCACCGGCCTGGACTTCGGTGCGGTGACCGCCAGCCAGGGCTTCAGCTGCAATGCGGCCAACCCGCTGGTGTGCACGCTGCCGGCCGGCACCGTGCCTGGCACCTACACGGTGAACTACACCGCCACAGTGAACGCCCAGGCCAAGGGCAGCGTCAGCAATGCCGTGCTCGGCAGTGGCACCGGCATCAACACCTGCACCAGCAACTGCGGCACCACCACGCCGGTGCTGGCGGCAGTGGTGACCTACCGCAAGCAGTCGAGCACCGTGGCCCCGGTCGATATCGGCGATGCGGTGGACTACACGGTGGAAGTGACCGTGGCCAATTCGCAGACCGCCGATGTGGTCACCCTGACCGATACGCTCGGCCGTGGCCTGGACCTGCAGGCGGTCACCCAGCCCGGTCCGTTCACCTGCAACGGCGCCAACCCGCTGGTGTGCACGCTGCCGGCCGCAACGGCCCCGGGCACTTACACGTTGGGGTATCGCGCGGTGGTCAATGCGCAGGCCAGCGGCAGTGTCCGCAATGCGGTGCTGGGCAGTGGCGGTGACACGCCGACCTGCAGCGGCGACTGCAGCACCGAGCACGCACTGGCCGACCCGCGCGTCGTGCTGGAGAAGCTGTCCGGTCCGGCCAGCGGTGCCGAAGTACGGCCGGGCGATCGCCTGCGCTACACGCTGGTGGCCACCGTCGAGCGGGCAGCGCTGCGCCAGCCACTGCAGCTGGTGGATACCCCGGACGCAGGCCTGAGCGTCGAGAGCCTGCCGGCGGGCTGTGCACAGCAGGGCGCGGACATCGTCTGCACCGTGCCCAGCGGAACCCCGGTGGGTCGCCACGAATACGTCTACCAGGCCATCGTCAACCAGGAAGCCCGCACCGAAGTGCTGAACCGGCTGCGGGGCCAGTATCCGGACGGCTCGCCGCCGCCGGAATGCACCACCTGCGAGACGCGCCACAAGGTGGTGTCCGACTTTGCGCTGCGCATCACCAAGACGGCCAACCCGCGCCGGGTGAAGGTGGGCGACCTGGTGCGCTACCAGCTGGTGGTGGAGAACGTGGGGGCAGCCACTGGCGCGATGGCGTGGTGGTGGACACGCCGCCGCCGGGCTTCAGCTACGTGGATGGCTCGATGCGGGTGGCCGACGATGACGGGGCGTTCGCCCTGGCCAGCAGCCAGTCGCCGTTGCGCATCGGCGCGGTGGATATTGCTGTGGGCCGCAGCGCGACCATCACCTACCTGCTGCGGGTGGGCGCTGGCGTGCGTGCCGGTACCCATGTGAACCAGGCCGTGGCGACGGCGGAAGACGGAAGCCCCGTGTCGAACGTGGCCACCGCCGAAGTGGCGATGGACGCCGACCCGTTGCTGGAAGACAGCCTGGTGTTCGGTACCGTGTTCGATGATCGCGACGGCGACGGCTGGCAGGACAGCGCCGAGCTGACCGGGGTGCGCGTGCAGGGTGGCTTCGCCGCGTCGGCCTATGTGCCGGGCTCGACCACGCTGGAACGCGGCGAGGGTCCGCAACCGGTGGCCGACGCCAGTGCGCCGTTGCTGCATGGCGTCCAGATCGGCGTGGTGCATGGCCGCGCGTCGACCTCCGACACGGCCGAAATGCACCAGGTGGTGCTGCGCCAGCGCTTGCGCGAGCTGACGTTTACCGATGACTTCGTGCTGGAAAGCGCGCAGGGCCATCGCCTGCGGATGGATGCACAGGGCGCCACGCGTGTGGAGCGCAGTGGCGAGGCCGGCAAGGGCCTGACCGCCGCCGAACCGAGCGTGCGCCGCGAGATCGCCCGCGTCGCCGAGGGCTACGAGGTGGCCTATGTGATCGGCAACGACGGTATCCAGGAGCAGGGCATCCCCGGCGTGCGCCTGGCTACGGTGGAAGGCCTGCTGGTGGAGACCGATCCGTTCGGCCGCTATCACCTGGCCGACGTACACGGAGGTGACGCGCGCCTGGGCCGCAACTTCATCATCAAGCTGGATCCGGCGACGTTGCCGGGCGGTGCCGAGCTGACCACCGAGAATCCGCTGCTGCGGCGGGTGACGCAGGGCGTGCCGACCCGCTTCAGCTTCGGCGTGCGCCTGCCGCCGTCGCCGCAGGCCGCCGCCGAGCGCATGGAGATCGCATTGGGCGAGGTGCTGTTTGCGCCGGACAGCAGCGAGCTGCAGGCCAGCTATCGCCCGGTGCTGAAGAAGATGGCCGAGGTGGTGGACCGCTATCAGGGCGGCGACGTGGTGATCGCTGCCAATGGCGAGAGCCAGGCACTGGCCTTTGCCCGCGCCGCAGCGGTACGCGATGCACTGCAGGCCGAGGTGGCCGAGAGCGCGCGCGCTGGCCTGACCGTGCAGCTGCGCACCGACGTGCGTGATCCGCACTCGCTGCTGGCCGGTGTGGATGCCGGTGGCGCGCTGCTGGGCAACGTGCTGTTCGACACCGACAAGGCCACCGTGCGTGAGGAGTTCAAGCCGTTGCTGGCCGCCATCGCCGCACGCCTGGAGGCGCTGGGTGGTGGCCAGGTCAGCCTGGTCGGCCACACTGATGTGCGCGGCAGCCACGCCTACAACCAGGCACTGGGCCTGCGACGTGCCAACGCCGTGTTCGAGGCGCTGCGCAGCCAGCTCAGTCCCGCCGTGCAGCAACGCCTGCGCGTACGCAACGAGGAGAGCGCCGCCACCCGTGCGGCCGCCCGCCAACAGGAGGCCCGCCGATGAGCGCGCATCACTCTGCCGCCCGCCGCGCGGCCCGCCTGCCGCGCGCTGCCCTGTACCAGGCGCTGTTGCTGGGCTTGGCCGCGACGGCCCAGGCGGCCCCGCCGGCTGCCGAGCCGACGCCGATCCGCTGTGACGGCACCCAGTGCGATGCCCAGGGCGAACTGTTGTTCAGCCTGCGCTCGCGCAGCTATGACGAACCCGTCACCGAGGACACCTCGGCGCGTTCCGGCTCGCAGGCGCTGCAGCCGGATCGCCGGGTCAGCCTGGCCATCGATGAGCCGGGAAAGGCCACCGTGCGCGGTGAGTTCATGATCCGCCTGCCGGAAGGTGGTGCGATCTGGGCCACCGAGGATCCGGCGATGGGCCAGCCCGAGTTGTCGGTGTCGGCGCCGGGCATGGTCGCCTTCGATGAAGGCCGCATCGTGCGGCCGGTCGAGTTCTACGTGCGCGGCAACTACACCGCCTTCATCCAGCGACTGGAAGTCAGCGTCTACCGCGGCAGCGACACGGATCGTGTGGCAGCACTGGCGACCTTCGAGCTGCCGGTGGCGGCGGTGTCGCAGGGGTACTGGGACGGGACGATGCCAGCGTCGACGCCGCTGCGTCGGGGTGATCGCCTCGTCTTTGTGCTGCGTGCCTTCGACGCTGATGGCAACGTGGATGAAACCACCGCGCAGTCGATGCAGCTGGTGACGCCGGCGGAGTTCGAGCGTGGCAACCAGCAGTTGCGTGACGCGCTGGAAGACCGTCGCGGCACCTCGGTGGACGCCAACCAGGCCGCGTCGCTGTCGTTGCTGCAGCAGGTGTTCGACGGCAATGGCCTGCGCCAGCAGAACATTCCGGTGTACGGCTCGCGGGTCCGCCTGCGTGGTCGCGACCTGCCGCTGGGTGCCGCACTGAAGATCAACGGCGACAGCTACCCACTGGACCAGGACCGCAAGTTCGCCGCCGAGTACCTGATGCCGATCGGCCACCACGCCTTCGACGTGCGTGTGGAGCGGCCGGACGCCCCGGCCATCGCGCGTACGCTGGAGGTTGATGTCAGTGGCCAGTACCTGTTCGGTGTCGGCCTGGCCGACATCACCGTGTACCAGAACAAGGCCAGCGGGGCAGGGCAGGACCTGGCCCGTGGCGAGCGCAATGACGATGTGCTCAGCGATGGCCGCCTGGCGTTCTACCTGAAGGCCAAGACGCGCGGCCGCTACCTGTTGACCGCGCAGGCCGACACCCAGAACCGTCCGCTGGACGAGCTGTTCACCGGTTTCACCACCGCCGACCCGCGCGACCTGTTCCGCAGCCTGGACCCGGACCTGTATTACCCGACCTATGGCGACGACTCGCTGACCCAGCGCGACGTGGACAGCATGGGCCGCTTCTACCTGCGCATGGACTGGGACAAGAACCAGGCGTTGTGGGGTAACTACAACACCGGCCTGACCGGCACCGAGTACGCGCAGTACGTGCGCTCGCTGTACGGTGCGGCACTGTCGTGGCGTTCGCGTGGTGCCAACGCCTGGGGCGATGCGCGCAGTGAGCTGCGCCTGTTCGGCTCTCAGGCCGAAACGGCGCCGGGCCACAGCGAGTTCATTGGTACCGGCGGCAGCCTGTACTACCTGCGCCACGCCAGCATTCTCAGCGGCTCGGACCAGGTGGTGCTGGAAATCCGTGACCGCACCACCGGCCGCGTGGAGCAGCGTGTGCCGATGGTGCGTGGTGCCGACTACGAGATCGACGCCCTGCAGGGCCGCATCCTGCTGACCCGGCCGCTGGCCCAGGTCAGCCGCGAGAACCTGCGCCGGATCAGTCGCGACGTGCCACTGGACGGCTATGAGCAGCGCTTGATCGTGGACTACGAGTGGGTGCCGACCGGCTTCGACAGCGACGACATCACCGCCGGCGTGCGCGGCAAGCACTGGTTCGGCGATCACGTGGCCGTCGGCGCTACCTACGTGGACGAGCAGCGCTCCGGTCAGGACTATTCGCTGAAGGGCGCGGACCTGACCCTGCAGGCCGGCCGTGGCACCTACCTGAAGGTGGAACACAGCCGCAGTGAAGCCACCAGTGCACCGGTGTTCTTCTCCGACAACGGCGGCCTGAGCTTCAGCCGCCTCAATCCGGAAGGGCCGCGCGAAGGCGAGGCGACTGCGGTGGAGGCGCGCATCAACCTGCGTGAACTGGGCTGGACCCAGCGCGACTGGAGCGCCGGGGCCTGGTGGCGCCAGGTCGATGGCGGCTATTCGGTGGGGCGCTTCGACACCGGCCAGCGCGTGCGCGAGCAGGGTGCCGAGCTGCTGGGATACGTGACCGACGACTTCAGCCTGTACGCCCGCTACAGCGAGGCCCGTCGTGGCAGCGAGTCGCTGATCCAGGCGCAGGCCACCGCCGAGTGGCGGATCGGCGAGAACGATCGCCTGTCGGCCGAACTGCGTCGCGTGCAGGAAGACCGTGGTACCGGCGGCAACGTGGCCGGTGTGCTGGCCGCCGCCCGCTACACGCACCGCATCGGCACCTCGCTGGACGTGTACGGTGGAGGCCAGCTGACCGTGGATGATGACCATGGCCGCTATGCCGACAACGATGCGGTGGTGGCCGGTGGTACCTGGACCTTCGCCAACCTGTCCACCGTCGGTGCCGAGGTGAGCGATGGTGACCGTGGCACCGCCGCGCAGGTCAACGCCGAGTACCGGCTGACTCCGCAGCACAGCTTCTATGGTGCGTTCACCCAGTCCACCGACCGCAGCGAGTACGACCCGTTGTTCAGCCCGAACGCACAGGATGGCTGGACGCTGGGCCAGCGCTGGCGCCTGTCCGATCAGGTCAATGTGTTCAATGAGAGCCAGTTCCTCAAATCCGGGCAGGACTCCGGACTGGCGCACACCTTCGGCATGGATTTCTACCCGGCGGTGGGGTGGAATGCCGGCTTCACTCTCAGCGACGGCAAGCTCGATTCCAGCAGTGGCCAGGTGGACCGCAAGGCGGTGAGCCTGTCCGGCGGGCGGACCTCGCCCGGCACCGAATGGCAGAGCAAGCTGGAATGGCGCCGCGATACCGGTGCCGAACGACGCACGCAGTGGGTCAGCACCAACCGCCTGAGCCATCGTCTCAACGACAGCTGGCGGATCGCTGCGCGCTTCAACTACGCCGACACCGATGATGCGATCAACCCGGTGGCAGGGGCGCGCTTCATCGAAGGCAACCTGGGCTTCGCTTACCGCCCGTGGGACAACGACCGCTGGGCGTTGTTCGGTCGCTACAGCTACCTGTATGACCTGTCCACGATGGGCCAGGTCAATGGCGTGGACTACGACCAGCGCACCCAGGTGCTGTCGCTGGAAGGTGTCTACCGCATCGACCAGCGCTGGGAAGTGGCGGCCAAGGCGGCGCGCCGCGAGGGCGAGGTGCGCTATGGGCGCGGCACCGGGCCGTGGTTCGATTCGGCCACCAACTTTGCTTCGGGCCAGCTGCGCTACGACCTGTACTACCAGTGGCATGGCCTGTTGGAGTATCGCCTGCTGGACGTGCGCGATGGCGGTCGCCGGCAGGGCTGGCTGGCCGGTGTCGATCGCGATATCGGGCGCAACTTCCGCGTCGGTGTGGGCTACAACTTCACCGATTTCAGCGATGACCTGACCCGGTTCGACTACACCCATCGCGGGTGGTACCTGAACCTGGTGGGGCGCTATTGATGAGGGCAGCCGAGCGTGGGCTCGGCGCTACAGGAGCGAGATGCCGGGCCAGGCCCGGCGGCAGGTCATTCCTGCTTCAGCAGCTGCACCAGCTGGCGCAGGCGGTAGGGCTTGGGCAGGAATTCCACCTGCTCGGGCAGCGGTGGCAGCTGCGAACGCGCATAGCCGGACGACAGGATCATCCGCGCCTGTGGCTGTTCACGGGCGACGTGCTCGCTCAGCTCGATGCCGGACATGCCGTTGGGCATGCTGATGTCACTGAACACCACATCGAAACGCGCTTCGCCCTTCAGCAGCGCAGCCGCTTCATGGGCATCGGCGGTCGTGGACACGTCGATGCCGAAGTCGCGCAGGGCCAGGCCGATCATCTCGCGCAGATCGGTCTGGTCCTCCACCATCAATACGCGGATCGGGTCATCAGTCATCGGCAGGGTCCTCTATTGCAGGGAGCAGCAGGCTGACCGTGGTGCCGACACCGGGCGTGGTGGACACGTCGACGAAGCCGCCGCTCTGGGTGGTGAATCCGAACACCTGGCTCAGGCCCAGACCGCTGCCCTTGCCGATGTCCTTGGTGGTGAAGAAGGGTTCGGTTGCGCGCTCGGCGATGTCGGCAGCCATGCCATGGCCCTCGTCACAGACGCTGAGGGTGACATAGCCACGTTGCAACGTGCTGTCCGCATCCGGGTCGAGCCGATGCTCCAGTGCGGTGGCCACCAGGATGCGGCCGCCATCGAGGGTGGCTTCCACTGCATTGGCCACCAGATTGCTCAGCGCGGTCTGCAGCTGCATCGCGTCGGTGCTCACCGCGGGCAGGCCGGGCGTCAGCCGCAGGTCCAGCACCACCGTGGGCGGACAGGCGCGCTGCAGGTCCGGCAGCCAGTGCTGCAGCCGTGCGTTGAGGTCCACCGGCTCGCGGATCAGGGTCTGCCCGGTGCTGAAGGCCAGCAGCTGGCGGGTCAGCAGCGCGCCGCGGTCGGTAGCGGCCTGCGCCGCATCCAGCAGTTCGGCCGCGCGCCTGTCGTCGCTGCCTACGCGCATGGCCAGCAGATCCAGCGCATTGCCGATGGTGGTCAGCAGGTTGTTGAACTCGTGCGACAGCCCCCGGCTGAGCCGGCCGACCGTCTCGAACTGCTGGGTGTTGCGCAGCGCACGCTGGGCATCGCGCAGCAGCCGTTGTGCCTGCCATTGCTCGGTGATGTCACGGGTGATCTTGACGAAACCGAGCAGCTCGCCGGCTTCAACCACCGGCTCGATGACGATGCTGGCGCGGAACGAGGAACCGTCGCGGCGCAGGCGCCAGCCCTCGCTGGCGTGGTGGCCATGCTGCGCGGCAAGGCGCAGCAGGCGCTGTGGTTCGCCGGACTCGCGATCGGCCGGCAGGTAGAAGCGGCCGAAATGGGTGCCGATGACTTCGTCGGCTGAATAGCCCTTGATGCGCTCGGCGCCCGGATTCCAGCTGCACACCATGCCCTGCGGATCAAGCAGGTACAGCGCATGGTCGCGCACGCTGTCGATCAGCAGTCGCAGTTGTCGGGAAGGGTCCGTCAGCACGGACGTCGTAGAAGCGGCTGCGTCCACGTGGAAATGAGCATTACCCCAGGGAGGGACGTGAAGCTAGGCAGTGCAGTGTGAAGAGTGCGTGCAGGCGTGGCACGTGCCATTCGTCCTGTGCGGCTGAATGCGACACGGAGTACCATCACCCACCCTTTGACCTCTGGAACCGACCCGCATGCGTCCTGGTGCAACCACGCGTGACCGCTGGATCTGGATGACGTCCACCGTATTGCTGGCGGCGACCATCGCGCTGGAGCTGGTGGTGCCACTGGGCTACGCGGTGTGGCTGGCCTACTTCCTTGCCGTGGGCGTGATGGTGTTCCAGCGCAGTGCGCGGGCGCCGTTCATCGTGGCCGTGCTGGCCTGCATGCTGCTGATCGTCGGCTACAACATCGCGCCGGCCAGCTCCAATTCCGCGTTCTCGTTCGTCAACCGCAGCATTGGTGGCGGCGCGTTCCTGATGATCGCGCTGATCGTCTCCCGCGCCATCCAGGCACGCCGCGAGGCGATGCGCGCGTTGTGGCTGCAGGAGGCCGAGAACGCCGTGGCGATGAGCCTGCGTGGCGACCTGGGGCCGGAGCAGATCGCCGAAGCGGCGGCGACCAGCCTGGGCGCGCAGCTGCAGGCCGAGGTCGGTGCGGTATACCGCCTGGAGGGTGGGCGGCTGCAGCTTACCGGCGGCCTGGCGTTGCCGTCGGGCATGCCGGCATCGCTGGCCCTGCAGGAAGGCGTGGCCGGGCAGGTGGCCCGCGACGGGCGCATCCGCCATCTGCAGGGGGGCGAGGCGACGGTGCTTGAACTGCAGACCAGCCTGGGGCGGCTGCCGGTGCGCGAGCGCCTCCTGGCGCCGATCAGCAGTGATGGCAGCGCGGTCGGCATCATCGAGCTGGGCCGGACCCGTGCCGGTGAGCAGCCGCGCCTGGATGTCGAACTGCTGGAACGTTGTGCCGAGACCATCGGCATGGCACTGCGGGCTTCGCTGCTGCGTGCACAGCTGGTGGTGCTGCTGGAGGAGTCGCAGCGCCAGGGTGAGGAGCTGCAGGCCCAGCAGGAAGAGCTGCGCGTGGCCAACGAGGAGCTGGAAGAGCAGAGCCGCAGCCTGCTGCAGTCGCAGAGCCATCTGGAAGAGCAGCAGGCCGAGCTGGAGCAGAGCAACGTCCAGCTGGAAGAGCGCACCCATGAGCTGGAGGCGCAGAAGCAGGCGCTGCTGGTGGCGCAGGGCCAGCTGGTGCGCAACAGCAACGAGCTGGCCGCCACCTCGCGCTACAAGTCCGAGTTCCTGGCCAACATGTCGCACGAGCTGCGTACGCCGCTGAACAGCTCGCTGATCCTGGCCAAGCTGCTGGCCGACAACAAGGACGGCACGCTGACCGAAGAGCAGGTCAAGTACGCACGCGCGATCCTGTCCTCGAACAACGACCTGCTGGCGCTGATCAACGACATCCTGGACCTGTCGCGCATCGAAGCGGGCCATGTCGAACTGGCCGATGAAGTGGTGGTGGTGGACAGCGTGCTGCAACGCCTGCGCGAAACCTTTGAGCCGATGGCGCGGCAGAAGGGCCTGGCGCTGCAGATCGAGGCCGACGCGCTGGCGCCAAGCCAGCTGGTGGCCGACAACCAGCGCCTGCAGCAGATCCTGAAGAATCTGCTGGCCAATGCACTGAAATTCACCGAACACGGCAAGGTCAGCCTGCACGTGCGCGCCGCCGGCGACGGCCGCATCCGCTTCGAGGTCTGCGATACCGGTATCGGTATCGCCCGCGAGCAGTTGCAGGTCATTTTCGAGGCTTTCCGCCAGGCCGATGGCAGCACCCGGCGCCGCTACGGCGGCACCGGGCTGGGGCTGTCGATCTCGCGTGATCTGGCCGAGCGCATGGGCGGTGCCATCCGGGTCGACAGCGAGCCGGGGCGCGGCAGTTGCTTCATCCTGGAGTTGCCGTTGCAGGGGCACCGGCGGCAGCGGAGCCGGGCACCGCCGAAGCTGCCAGCGTGGCGCCGGCCGTGGCGGTTCCCGCGATCGCGCCGGTTGCCGCCGCTGCAGCGGCTCCGGCTCCGGTCGCGACGGTGGCAGGCGTCGCCGATGATCGTGGCCGCCGCCAGCGTGCTGGCCGGCTGATCCTGGCCGTGGAGGACGATGCCACCTTCGCCGAAGCGCTGGTAGCGCTGGCCCACGAACTCGATTTCGACTGCGTGGTGGCCGGCACGGCGGAAGAGGCGCTGGTGCTGGCCGCCGATCTGCGCCCGAATGGCATCCTGCTCGACATCGGCCTGCCCGATGTGTCCGGACTGAGCGTGCTGGAGCGCCTCAAGCGCAATCCGGAAACCCGCCATATCCCGGTACATGTGGTTTCGGCGATGGACCGCAGCCAGGTCGCGCGCGAACTGGGCGCGATTGGTTTTGCGATCAAGCCGACCACGCGCGAACGCCTTGTGTCGGCCATCGAGCAGCTGGAGCAGACCAGTCAGCGTGACGTGCGGCGCCTGCTGATCGTCGAGGACGACAACGAGCTGCGCCACAACCTGGAACTGCTGCTGGGTCGCGAGCAGTTGCAGATTGTCGCGGTGGGCACCCTGGCCGGTGCGCTGGAGCAGCTCAGCTCGGTCACCTTCGACTGCATGGTGATGGACCTGTCGCTGCCCGACGGCAGCGGCTACGACCTGCTCGAGCACATGGCCGGCAATGATGATGTCGGCTTCCCGCCGGTGATCGTCTACACCGGCCGCGCGCTCAGCCGCGAGGAAGAACAGCGCCTGCGCCGCTACTCGAAGAGCATCATCATCAAGGGCGCACGTTCGCCCGAGCGCCTGCTGGACGAGGTCACCCTGTTCCTGCACAGCGTGGAAGCCAGCCTGCCCAGCGACCAGCAGCGCCTGCTGCGCGAAGCACGTCGGCGCGACACCGTGTTGGACGGACGCACCGTGCTGCTGGCCGAAGACGATGTACGCAACATTTTCGCGCTGTCCAGCGTGCTTGAACCGCTGGGCGTGACTCTGGAGATCGCCCGCAATGGCCAGGAGGCGGTGGATCGCCTGGCCGAGCGTGAGGTCGACCTGGTGCTGATGGACATCATGATGCCGGAGAAGGACGGGCTGGCCGCGATGCGCGAGATCCGCGCGCAGCGCCACCTGCAGGACCTGCCGATCATCGCGCTGACCGCCAAGGCCATGCCGGACGATCGCGAACGCTGCCTGCAGGCCGGCGCCAACGATTACATCGCCAAACCCATCGACGTGGACAAGCTGGTTTCGCTGTGCCGGGTCTGGTGCTCGCGGCAATGAACGATCAGGCGCTGTTCGACCTGGAACTGAAGGTCCTGCTGGAGGCGATCTACCAGCGCTACCACTACGACTTCCGCAGCTACGCGGTGTCATCGCTGCGGCGGCGCATGCGCCAGGCCATGCAGCGCTACGAGTGCGCACGCCTGGCCGACCTGCAGCATCGCCTGCTGCACGAGCCGGAGCTGTTCGCCCAGGCGATGCAGTTCTTCACCGTGCAGGTGTCGGAGATGTTCCGAGATCCGGCCTACTTCCGCGAACTGCGCGAGCAGGTGGTGCCGGTGCTGCGTACCTATCCCTCGGTGAAGCTGTGGGTAGCCGGTTGCAGCACGGGTGAGGAGGTCTGGTCGCTGACGATTCTGCTGCACGAGGAAGGCTTGCTTGAACGCAGCATCGTCTATGCCACCGACATCAATCCCTCGGCGCTGGCCAGCGCCGAGGCAGGCGCCTATGGCATCGACCGCATGGCCCAGTTCAGCCGCAATTACCTGGCTGCCGGTGGTACCGCATCGCTGTCGGACTATTACGCCACCGCGTACGACGGCGCCGTGTTCGATCGCCAGCTGCGGCGCAATGTGGTGTTCGCCGACCACAGCCTGGCCACCGACACCGTGTTTTCCGAAGTGCACCTGGTGTCGTGCCGCAATGTGCTGATCTACTTCAACCGCGATCTGCAGGACCGTGCCGTTGGCCTGTTCCGCGAGGCGCTGGTGCATCGCGGCTTCCTTGGCCTGGGCAGCAAGGAGTCGTTGCAGTTCGGTCGCCACCACGAGGCGTTCGAGGTCTGCTCGCGCGAACACCGCCTGTATCGGAAGGTTGCGTGATGACCATGAGCAGGCGGCCTGGGTTGCTGGTAATCGGCGCATCCGCAGGCGGGGTGGCTGCCCTGCAGTCGGTGCTCGGTGCGCTGCCCGCAACGTTTCCCGCGCCGGTGTTGGCGGTGCTGCATCTGCCACGCGATCGCTCCAGCCGCATTGCCGAAGTGCTGGCGCCCTGCTGTGCGCTGCCTGTGCGCGAGGCGGAGGACAAGCAGCCACTGCAGCCGGGAACCGTCACCTTCGCCCCGCCGGACTACCATCTGCTGGTGGAAGACGCTGCCTCGGTGGCGCTGTCGGTTGACGCGCCGGTGCTGTATTCGCGCCCGGCCATCGACCCGCTGTTCGAATCGGCTGCTGCGGTGTTTGGCCCGCAGGTACTGGCCCTGCTGCTGACCGGGGCCAGCAGCGACGGCAGCGAAGGCGTGGCTGCGGTACGCGCTGCCGGTGGCCATGCCTGGCTGCAATGTCCCGAGGAGGCCGAGGCATCCATGATGCCGGCCTCCGCCCTGCAGCACGCCGGCGCCGATGCCGTGCTGCCCCTTGAACTGATGTGCCGTCGCCTGAAGGAGTTTTCCGCATGAACCTGCTGCCACCGGACCCTGCGCAATCGCAGACCCCGGTCAACCTGCTGATCGTCGATGACGTGCCGCAGAACCTGGTAGCCATGCAGGCGCTGCTGCAGCGCGAGGGCGTGAATCTGCTGCTGGCCGGCTCGGGCGCACAGGCGCTGGAGCTTCTGCTGGAACATGAGGTGGCGTTGGCGTTGCTGGACGTGCATATGCCGGAGATCGACGGCTTCACCCTGGCCGAACTGATGCGGGGTTCGCACCGCAGCCGCACCATCCCGATCATCTTCCTGACCGCCTCGCCGGATGACCCGGTGCGCGCCTTCAAGGGCTATGAGACCGGCGCGGTGGATTTCCTGCACAAGCCGGTGGCGCCGCAGGTGATCCTGAGCAAGGTCAATGTCTTCATCGAGCTGTACCAGCAGCGGCAGCTGCTGAAGGCGCGCAACGAGGCACTGGAGCGCGCACTCAAGCTCAACGAGACCATGGCGGCGGTGCTGACCCACGACCTGCGCACGCCGCTGTCGGCGATCCTGTTGTGCGCCGACAAGCTGGCGCTGGATCTGCCTGCCGACAACATCGGCGCCCGCCAGACCCTGGCCCACCTGGAGGCCAGTACGCTGCGCATGGCGCGGATGGTGGAGCAGCTGCTGGACTTCTCGCGGATCCGCAGCGGCGGCCTGCGCCTGCAGGCGAGCAGCTGCGATCTGGGCGATGTGGCGCGTGCGGTGGTGGCCGAAGCCGGCAGCGCACATGGCCACTCACGGATCCGCCTGGACATGCACGGTGATACCGCCCTGCAGGGCGATTTCGATCGCCTCGGCCAGGTCGCGGCCAACCTGGTCGGCAATGCGCTGACCCATGGCAGCGAGGCGAGGGTGGAGGTGGATGGCCGCGATGCGCGCAACGTGCTGCTGCGGGTGAGCAATGCCGGGCACATCGATGAAGCCCTGCTGCCACGCCTGTTCGAACCGTTCAAGGCCAGCTTCCATCCCAGCAACGGGTTGGGCCTGGGTCTGTACATCGTCGATCAGTTCGTACGTGCCCACGGCGGGCGCATCCAGGCCCGCAACGAGGCCGGGCAGGTGGTGTTCGAGGCGCGGCTGCCCCGACGCTGCGACGGTCCGGGCGTCGCCGCAAACTGAATTCTTCAGCAAGCGTGAACCGGTTCTGAGACGGGCTCGTCCGTAACTGCTACCGTGGCTTCACCTCCTGCCAGGGAAGCGCCATGCCTCTGCGCGCCATCGCCTACGTCAGCCAGGCGTCGCCGGACCTGTCACCCGAACGGCTGGATGCATTGGTCGAAGACGCTGCGCGCTTCAACAAGCTGGCCGGGGTGACGGGTGTGCTGCTGCATGACGGCGGTCGCTTCCTGCAGTACATCGAAGGGCCGCCGGATGGCATCGATTCGGTGTACGAACGCATCCTGCAGGCGGGCAGCCATATCGACATCGTGGAGCTGGCGCGCGGGCGCCTGGGCCAGCGCCAGTTTCCCTATTGGGCGATGCGCGCACTGGCGGTGGACGCGATGCTGCTGCGCCAGCTCTCATCCAGCGACTGGTCCGGGTTTACCCGCGCCCTGCAGGGCGACCGTTCCGCGCCCACCCCGGTGGACCTGCTCGACACCGTCGTGCAGCCGGTGCTGCACGCCGTCTGAGCGTCAGCGTGGCGGGCCGCCGCAGTAGGCGGCGTGCAATGCCTGCAGTACGCCCAGTGCCGGGCCTTCGACCATCCGGTAGTGGATCGATTGTGCCTGGCGCCGCGTCGCCACGATGTCCAGTGCGCGCAGCACCGCCAGATGCTGCGACAGCGCCGATGCGCTCAGCCCGGTCAACGCCTGCAGTTCCGGTACCGGCGCTTCGCCTTCCACCAGCCGGCACAGCACCTGCAAACGCGCCGGGTGGGCCAGGCTCTTGAGCAGGGCGGCCGCATGCTCGGCATGTTCGGCCATCGCGGTGGTGTCGAGCGGGGCGCGGGCCATGGTTGACCTTGTGGTTTGGATGACGCTAATTTAGCGAAAGCTAAATTAAGCGGCAATCGAATGCGCACAACGTACGAGGGCAGGGCATGAACGTGCCGTGGGCGGCACTGGCCGGTGGCGGGCTGATCGGGCTGGCTGCGGTGCTGTTGCTGGCGACCACCGGCCGCGTGGCCGGCATCAGCGGGATCGCGGCCGGCACGCTGCGCCCCGCGCGGGGCGAGCGCGGTTGGCGCTGGGCCTTCCTGCTCGGTCTGCTGCTGGCAGCGGGCGCAGTGCTGTGGTGGCAGGCGGCGCCCGGGCAGCCGGCGCGCGCGCTGATCCGCGATGCGCTGCCAGCCTGGCAGCTGGTCGGCGCGGGCCTTCTGGTCGGCTTCGGGACCCGGCTGGGCAGTGGCTGCACCAGTGGACACGGCGTGTGCGGCATGGCGCGAGGTTCGCGCCGATCATTGGCCGCGGTGCTGGTGTTCATGGGCTGCGCGATGCTGACCACCTTCGTGATCCGTCACGGCGGAGCCATCGCATGAGCCGCGCGATCTGGGCCGCAGGCCTGTCCGGCGCGCTGTTCGGCGCAGGGCTGGCGCTGGCCGGCATGACCGACCCGCGCCGGGTGCTCGGCTTCCTCGACGTTGCTGGCGACTTCGATCCCACCCTGGCCTGGGTGCTGGGCGCGGCCGTGCTGGTCAGCGCGCTGGGCCAGCGCTGGGTGCTGCGGCGTACGCAGCCGCTGTTCGCCACGGGTTTCCAGCGGCCCGCGCTGACCGGCGTCGATGCGCGTCTGCTGCTGGGCGCGGCCCTGTTCGGCATCGGCTGGGGCTGGGCGGGCTACTGCCCGGGGCCGGCCCTTGCCGGGCTGGCTGTGGGGTCGCGTGAAGCGCTGTGGTTCGTGCCCGCCATGCTGGCAGGCTTCTGGCTGCACGCGCGGGTCACGCGCTGAGCTTTCACCGTTGTGTCACCGCGCGTGCGGTGAGATCCGCTGATCACGGGGAACGGAGCGCAGCGACATGGCACGGATGAAGTGGAAGCAGAAGGCGATGCTGGCGGTGGCACTGGTGGCGGCCGGCGCCCCCGCACTGGCCTGCACGCGTGCGGTGTACCTGGGTGACAACGGCGATGTGATCACCGCGCGGTCGATGGACTGGAAGGTCGATGTGGCGACCAATCTCTACGTTCTGCCGCGTGGCATGGCACGCACCGGCCAGGCGGGACCGAAATCGCTGGCGTGGACGGCGCGCTACGGCAGCGTGGTGGCCACCGGCTACGACGTGTCGACCACCGATGGCATGAACGAGAAGGGTCTGGTTGCCAACCTGCTGTGGCTGGTCGAGTCGGAGTACCCGCAGCAGCGTGGCAACAAGCCCGGCCTGGCCATCTCACTGTGGGCCCAGTACGTGCTGGACAACTTCGCCACGGTGGATGAAGCGGTGGCGGCGTTGCAGCGCGAGCCGTACTCGATCATCACCGACAAGGTGCCGGGCGAGGATCGCCAGGCGACGCTGCACCTGTCTCTGTCCGATGCCAGCGGTGACAGCGCCATCGTCGAGTACATCGGCGGCCGCCAGGTGATCCATCACGACCGACGCTACCAGGTGATGACCAATTCGCCGATCTTCGAGCAGCAGCTGGCGCTCAACAGCTACTGGCAGCAGATCGGCGGCACGGTGATGCTGCCGGGCACCAACCGCTCGGCCGACCGCTTCGCGCGCGCTTCGTTCTACATCAATGCCATTCCCAAGGCCGAAGATCCGGTGGTGGCGTTGGCCAGCGTGTTCAGCGTCATCCGCAATACCTCGGTGCCGTATGGCATCACCACCCCGGGCGAGCCGAACATCTCATCCACGCGCTGGCGCACCGTGGCCGACCACAAGCGCCGGCTGTACTTCTTCGAATCGGCGTTGACCCCGAACACGTTCTGGGTCGATCTGAACAAGGTCGATTTTGCTGGCAAGGTGCTCAAGCTCGACCTCGGCCCGGACCAGCGCAATACCTTCGCAGGTGATGCACTGGGCCAGTTCGTGCCCAGCGCACCGTTCACCTTCCTGGGAGTCGACGGCTAGCGCGAGGCCTGGTCGGGCAGGTCCTTCGGATAGACAGCCAGTACGCCACAGCTTGGGCGGGCGAAGCGCGGTGTGCTGGCGCGAAGGTCTTCGCCGCCGAATGGAGAGGGCAGCATGACCATGCGATCGCCGGGATTGCCGCAGATCAGCCCGTTGCCGAAACCGGATTCGAAGTTCACTTCCTGTGCACCGGCCAGGATCGAGCAGCTGCCGGCCAGTTCGACCCGGTAGTAGCGAATGCCGCCATTGCGGCGTGGGTTGGTTTCCACCACCACGCCCTGCGAATCTTCGCTCCAGCTGCGTACATGGCGGCTGGCGAAGCAGAACGCCGGCGAGGTCTGGAAGGTGTGCCGCGGGCTGTTGCCGCCGCGGGTCGGTGTGCCCTTGGCGGTCACATCCACGCGCGGCAGGGTGGACGCATACAGGCGGCTGCTCGCGCGCGCGGTGATGGCGAACTCCCGGCTGTCGATCGGCGTGACGCTGCCAACGCCGCAACGGCGGCCATCCACCACCACCTGCTCGCTGGGCCGCCCGCAGGCCCAGCCTGACGGTGCTTCCAGGCGCAGCGCGCTGGCTTCGTTGATACCCGGGCACGCGGCGCTGAAATCAATGCGGTAGGCCTGGCCCCGGCCATCGCGGACGGCGATGGCGGTCGGAGTCTGCTGCTCGACCTGATGCACGTCGCGCGCGTCCAGGCAGTGCGGGGCGGGCGCGATGCGCTCGCCGGCCGATGGTGTTGTGGACTGGCCCTGTGCGGCCAGCGGCAGCAGGATGGCCAAGGCAAGCGGAAGCATGCGGATCATCGTGTTCACGTTGCCATCCCTGCGTCTGGAACTGGCTGGAACATAGCACGCGCGACGCCGGGCTGCGTTGCAGGCAGATGTCGGCACGCGCACACTCGTCACATGGGCGCGATCTTCCACCTTCGGCACTATGGCCAGGCCACCGGCCTGGACCGGCATGACTATGCGCAGTGGGTGCTGCCGCTGCAGGGCGAGCTGCAGTTCGAGATGGAAGGTCAGGGTGGCCGGTTGGATCTGCTGCAGGGAGCCTTCGTTGCCGCTGGCGAGGCACACGACCAGATGGCCGATGGTCCCAATGGCTTCGTGATCGTGGATTGCCCTCCTGGCGTGCTGGATGACGATACCCAGGAGCACCTGCGCCGCCAGCGTTGGCTGTACCTGCCATTGTCAGTGCGCCAGCGGCTGGCACAGGTGCGCGAGGATCAGCCATTGCCGGCGCTGTTGCCGCAGCTGCTGCAGATGTTCGCCCCTGCCGGCAGCGGTGCACGGCTGCAGAGCCTGTGCGCGCAGGTGCAGGCCGATCCCGGAAGGGCGTGGCCGGTGGCGCGCATGGCGGTTGTCGTGGGCGTCAGCGAAAGCCGCTTGCATGCACTGTTCCAGCGTGAGTTCGGGCTCAGTCCGCAGGCCTGGCTCAGTGCCTGCCGGCTGCGTTGGGCCAAGCACCAGCTGCGCACCAGCGCCGCGCCGATCAGCGATATCGCGCTGGCCGCAGGCTATTCCGAGCAGAGTGCACTGACCCGCGCACTGCGCCGCGAATATGGGCAGACGCCCGCTGCCTGGCGCCGGGGCGCCATCTGATGTGTAGAGCCGAGCCCGCGCTCGGCTGCGATTGCCCGCTGCGCAGACACGGGCAGCCGAGCATGGGCTCGGCCCTACAGATCAGCGACAGCGACGGGCAGTAGCCTGGGTCAAGCGCGCTCGCCGCGCCGCCGCTTACACTGCGCGGCCTGTGCTCCCCCTGACAATTCCAATGCGCAACAACCCGATGGCCCTGGGCATCGCCAATGGCGTTGCCGCCGGCGCGCTGTGGGGCGTGGTCTTCCTCGCGCCCGCCGTGCTGCAGTCATTCAATGCCCTGCAGTTGTCCGCAGGCCGCTATCTGGTCTATGGCCTGATCGCGGTGGTGCTGCTGTTGCCGCGCTGGAAACGGCTGGCGACGAAGCTCGGCCGCGCCGAATGGATCGGCCTGCTATGGCTGAGCCTGGCCGGCAACCTGGTGTACTTCCTGCTGCTGGCCACCGCCGTGCAATGGGCCGGTGGTGCGGCGGCGTCGCTGATCGTCGGCCTGATCCCGGTGGTGGTCACCCTGGTCGGCGTGCGCGAGCAGGGTGCGGTGCCGCTGAAGCAGCTGCTGCCGGCGCTGGGCCTGTGCGTGCTCGGCGTGGCCCTGGTTGGCTGGGAAGCATTGATGTCCGAGCATCTGGCAACACCGTGGCGGCAGCGCCTGATCGGCCTGTTGTGCGCGTTCGGCGCGTTGTTCTCCTGGGCGCTGTACTCGATCGGCAACAGCCGCTGGCTGGCCCGTCGCCCGGACCTGTCCAGCCATGACTGGTCACTGCTGACCGGCCTCACCACCGGCGGCCTGGCCCTGCTGTTGGTGCCGATGGCGTTCATCGGCCACACCGGCAGCCATACCCCGGCACAGTGGAGCGGCTTCTGGGCGATCAGCGCCGGCGTGGCGGTGGTGGCCTCGATCCTCGGCAACGCGTTCTGGAACCGGGCCAGCCGCCTGCTGCCACTGACCCTCACCGGGCAGATGATCGTGTTCGAAACCCTGTTCGCGCTGTTGTACGCGTTTGCCTGGCAGCAGCGCTGGCCAACCCTGCTGGAAGCGTTGGCGATCGTGTTCCTGGTCGCCGGGGTGATGCTGTGCGCGCATGCCCATCGTGCGCCGCGGGCGATCGCCGAACATGCGGGCTAGTTGCGGGCGTCAAGCACGCTGATGCCCGCGTTGTCTCAGATGCAACCAAATGCCCGCACGTTGAGCGATGATCGCGGCAGTCGATTTTTGCATCGCAGCACTTGACAGCCGCCCGGCGCGCAGTGTTTTCTGTACGCCATGGTCCTTGATGCCGCCCACGCCAGCCTGATCGCTCCCGCAACCGCGGGCCGTTCGACTGCGCCGGTCGCCACCACCACCATTACCACCACCACCGTCACCACTGCCCTGGTGCGGCCCGTCGTCTTCGTGTAACTCCCGAAAACCACGGCCCCGCACCATCCAGGTGACGGGGAAACTCGACACCTGCATGCGACGGGGCCTCCTGCCGAGGTCTGCATGTCTTCCCACGCCCCCGCCCATTCCGTAGCTCCGGCCGATCTGGCTGCGCCGTCCACTGTCGTGCACAAGTTCGGTGGCACCTCCGTGGCCGACGCCGAGCGCTACCGCCATGTCGCCGGCCTGCTGCTGGCCCGTCCCGAATCGCTGCAGGTCACTGTCGTCTCGGCGATGAAGGGCGTCACCGACGCACTGATCGAGCTGGCGCAGCTGGCGGCCAAGGGCGATGAAGGCTGGCGCGAGGCGTGGCATGCGCTGCGTGCCCGTCATCGCGGCGCGGCCGTGGCCCTGCTCGGCGAGCAGGTGGGCGACACCGTGGAGTGGATCGACACGCGCTTCGATCAACTGGCCGAGGTGCTGGCGGCGCTGGCGGTGATCGGCGAGCTGCCGCGCGAGGTGCTTGACCGCGTGCAGGGCCTGGGCGAAGTGTTCTCCGCACAGCTGCTGGGTACCCATCTGCGCGCGCTGGGCGAAGACTGCGCGGTGCTCGATGCTCGCGACGTGCTGGTGGTGGGGCATGGTGAGCTGGGCGTGGATGTCGACTGGGAAGCCAGCGCTGACCGCCTGGCCAAATGGCGCCTGCAGCATCCGCAGTCGCGTCTGGTCGCCACCGGCTTCGTGGCCCGTGACCGCCACGACCGCATCACCACGCTGGGCCGCAATGGCAGCGACTATTCCGGTGCGATCTTCGCCGCGCTGTTCAACGCCGATGAACTGCACATCTGGACCGATGTCGATGGTGTGCTGTCGGCCGACCCGCGGCTGGTGCCCGAGGCGGTGCAGCTGGAATCGCTGAGCTACGACGAAGCCTGCGAGCTGGCCTACTTCGGCGCCAAGGTGGTGCATCCGCAGACGATGTCGCCGGCGATCCGCCTCGGCCTGCCGATCTTCATCCGCAATACCTTCCAGCCGGCGCACCCGGGCACGCGCATCAGTGCCGAGCGCTCGCCGCGCGGGCCGGTGAAAGGGTTGACCCTGAGCCCCGGGCTGGCCCTGCTGAACCTGGAAGGCACCGGCCTGATCGGCGTGCCGGGTACGGCCGAGCGTGTGTTCGCGGCGCTGCGCCAGGCACAGGTGTCGGTGGTGATGATCTCGCAGGGCTCGTCGGAACATTCGATCTGCAGCGTGGTACGCGCCGCCGAAGCCGCACGCGGTCGCGAGGCACTGCTGCACGCATTCGCGCATGAACTGTCGGTCGGCCAGGTGCAGCGCGTGCAGGTCAGCGAGGGAGTGAGTGTGCTGGCGGCCGTCGGCGACGGCATGGCCGGCCAGCCGGGTGTGGCCGCACGCCTGTTCGAGGCACTGGGGCGTGCGCAGGTGAACATCCTGGCGATCGCCCAGGGCTCGTCCGAACGCAACATCTCGGTGGCGGTGGACAGTGCTGATGCCACCCGTGCGCTGCGTGCGGCGCATGCGGGCTTCTGGCTGTCGCCGCAGACCTTCGCGGTGGGGGTGATCGGGCCGGGCAATGTGGGCGCCGCGCTGCTGGACCAGCTGCTGGTGGCGCGGCCGCAGCTGCTGGCCAAGGCCAACGTCGACCTGCGCCTGCGCGCGCTGGCCTCGCGCTCGCGCATGCGCCTGGAAGCCGACGGCCTGCACACCGACTGGCGGCAGGCGTTGCAGCAGGCCGGTGAGGCCAGTGACCTTGATCGTTTCACCGAGCATCTGCTGGGCGCGCATCTGCCGCATGCGGTGGTGATCGACTGCAGTGGCAGTGCCGAGGTGGCCGAACGCTACGAGGGCTGGCTGGCAGCCGGTATCCATGTGGTCACGCCGAACAAGCAGGCCGGCGCCGGACCCTTGCCGCGCTACCAGCGCATCCGTGCGGCCGCCGCCGCCAGCGGGGCGCGCTTCCGCTACGAAGCCACGGTAGGTGCGGGCCTGCCGGTGATCACCACGTTGCGCGATCTGGTCGATACCGGTGACGAGGTGCTGGCCATCGACGGCATTTTCTCCGGCACGCTGGCCTGGCTGTTCAACCGCTTCGATGGCAGCCAGCCGTTCTCGGCGCTGGTGGCGCAGGCGCGCTCGATGGGCTACACCGAGCCGGACCCGCGCGATGATCTGTCCGGCGTGGATGTGGCGCGCAAGCTGGTGATCCTGGCGCGCGAGGCTGGGCACGCGCTGAGCCTGGAGCAGGTGCAGGTCGAAAGCCTGGTGCCGGCGCTGTTGCGCGAGGGCAGTGTGGATGACTTCATGGCGCGCCTGGGCGAGTCCGATGCCAGCCTGCTGCAGCGGCTGCAGGAGGCGCGCAAGCGCGGTGCGGTACTGCGCTACGTGGCGCGGCTCGGTGCCGATGGCGCCTCGGTCGGCCTGCAGGAATTGCCGGCCGACCACGCCTTCGCCAACCTGCGGCTGACCGACAACGTGGTGCAGTTCCGCACCCGTCGTTACTGTGACAACCCGCTGGTGGTGCAGGGGCCGGGTGCTGGTCCGGAAGTGACCGCGGCGGGTGTGTTCGCCGATCTGCTGCGGGTTGCGGCCGGTGAAGGGGCACGCCTGTGATCGCACGTGCATTCGCACCGGCCTCGGTGGCCAATGTTGCGGTCGGCTTCGACATTCTTGGCCACGCGATTGCGGGCATCGGCGATACCGTGAGCGTGCGTCGCATCGATGAGCCGGTGGTGCGCATCGATGCCATCCGCGGCAGCGCGGTCGAGTTGCCGCTGGAGGCGGCCGGCAATACCGCCGGCGCCGCGTTGATCTCGCTGCGCGAGCGGCTCGGGCTGGCGTTCGGCTTCGCCATCGAGATCGACAAGGGCATTCCATTCGGCTCGGGAATGGGCGGTTCGGCAGCCTCCTGTGTGGCGGCACTGGTCGCCGCCAACGCGCTGCTGGAGCTGCCGCTGTCGCGTGAGGCGTTGTATCCGTTCGCGCTGGAGGGCGAGGCGGTGGCCAGTGGCGGCCGCCACGGCGACAACGTAGGCCCGCTGCTGCTGGGCGGGCTGGCGTTGTGCACGACCGATCGGCTGCTGCCGATTCCGGTGCCGGCGCAGTGGCACAGCCTGCTGGTGCATCCGCACGCGGTGCTGGAAACGCGACGCGCGCGACAGGCGTTGCAGGGCAGCTATGCCTTGGGCGAGTTCGTGGCGCAGAGCGCGAATCTGGCGCTGGTGCTCAGTGGCTGCCACCGCAGCGATGCCGGACTGGTGCGGTCCGGGCTGCGCGATGTGCTGGTCGAGCCGCGGCGTGCTGGCCTGATCGTGGGCTTCGAAGCGGCGCGCGACGCAGCGCTGGCGGCGCAGGCGATGGGCGCGGGCATCTCCGGTGCTGGTCCCAGCGTATTCGCCTGGTTTGAAGACGCCGGGCTGGCCCACGCCGCCGCCGCGCCGGTGCAGGCCGCCTTTGCCGCCGCCGGCTTCGACAGCGATGCCTGGGTGTCGCCGCTGGACGCGCCGGGAGCCCGGCTGTGCTGAATCCTTCCCCTTTACTGGATACCGAACCCATGCAATTCGTTTCGACCCGTGGCCAATCGCCGGCCGTCGGCCTCAGTGCGGCCATCGCCGCTGGATTGGCGCCCGATGGCGGCCTGTATGTGCCCGGGACGCTGCCGGCTGCGCGTGAACTGCACGCGGGCGCGACACTGGCCGAGACCGCAGCTGATCTTCTGGCGCCGTTCTTTGCCGGCGATGCGCTGGCGTCCGCGCTGCCGTCAATCTGCGGTGAGGCCTTCGATTTCCCGGTGCCGCTGCGTCCGCTTGGCGGCGGCGATCATGTGCTGGAGCTGTTCCATGGGCCGACCGCCGCGTTCAAGGACATCGGTGCGCGCTTCCTGGCGGGCACGCTGTCGCGGCTGCAGGCCGGCCAGGATCGCGACCTGACGATTGTCGTTGCCACCTCCGGCGATACCGGTGCCGCGGTGGCGGCGGCGTTCCATCGCCAGCCTGGTGTGCGCGTGGTGGTGCTGTATCCGGATGGCCGCGTGTCGCCCCGGCAGGCGCATCAGCTTGGCTGCTTCGGCGACAACATCGTGGCCCTGCGCGTGGCCGGTGCGTTCGACGACTGCCAGGCCATGGTCAAGCAGGCGCTGGCCGACCGCGAACTACAGGCACAGGTGCCGCTGAGCTCGGCCAACAGCATCAGTCTGGGCCGCCTGCTGCCGCAGATGAGTTACTACGCACATGCGGCACTGACCCATCATGCTCAGACCCGGCGCCGGCTCAACCTGGTGGTGCCGACCGGCAACCTCGGCAATGCGATGGCCGCAGTGCTGGCGCGCGCGCTGGGCGTGCCGATCGGCCAGATCGTGCTGGCGACCAATGCCAATGCCGTGCTGCCGGCGTACTTCAATGGCGGCGACTACCAGCCGCAGGCCAGTGTGGCGACCGTGGCCAATGCGATGGACGTGGGCGCGCCGAGCAACTTCGAGCGGCTGCGCTGGCTCTACCACGGCGACGATGCCGAACTGCGCGCGGCGTTCCGTGCATTCGCGGTGGATGATGTGACCATCCGTGCCACGATTGCCAGCGCGCATGCCAGCCGCGGCGAGCTGTTCTGTCCGCACACGGCGACGGCGGTGAAGGTACTGCAGGACCTGCGTGCGCGCGGCGCCAAGGGCGACTGGGCGGTGGTGGCCACCGCGCATCCGGCCAAGTTCGAGGCGGTGGTGGAGCCGTTGATCGGCGAAACGGTGGCGGTGCCGCCGGCGCTGGAGGCGTTGTTGCAGCGGCCGGCGCACGCCGAACCATTGGCGGCCGATTACGCGGCGTTGCGCGAGGTGTTGTTGCGTTGATCGAGGATGTCCGGGGTTGCCGGCCAGCGGCCGGCACTACCAGAAGGATGCAGCGCGGTTGGGCGCGACCGGATGGACGCCGCCCGGTAGTGCCGGCCGCTGGCCGGCAACCTAACCCACCATACTGTGGTCAGATCAACCCTTCACCGGCCAGCCCGCGCAATCCGTCCTCGTCGAGGATCTCCACCACGTTCAGGTGGGGCAGGGCGATCAGCCCTGCTGGCGCAGCTTGGTGAAGGTGCGGCTGACCGTTTCCATGGTCAGGCCCAGATGGTCGGCAATGTCACCACGCCCCATCGGCAGCGACACGCGCAGTCCGTTGCCGCCAAGCCGGGCTTCGCGTGCGGCCAGGCGCAGCAGGAAATCGGCCACCTTCTCCGCCGGCTGCAGCCGGGCCAGCGCCAGCGCGGCGTCCTGCGCCGCATCCAGTTCCTGGCAGGCGCGTTGCAGCAGCTTGCGCTCCAGGTGCGGGAAGCGGCTGCGCAGCGCTTTCATCTGCGGCAGCGCGACGCGGCACACGCGGCTGTCGGCGATGGCTTCGATATCGTAGCGATGGTGGTCGCTGCCACTCAGGCCCAGATAATCGCCCGGCAACACGAATCCACTGATCTGGCGGCGGCCATCGGCCAGGGTGCGCACCAGGCGCAGCGCCCCGGCGGTCAATGTATAGACATGCTGGCGCTCTTCGCCGCTGCGGGCCAGCGTACTGCCCAGGGTGATCTGCTGCGAATGGGTGACCTGTTCCAGCGCCTGCACTTCATCGGGCGACAGCGCCGAGCACACCGCAAGGTGGCGGACCGAGCAATGCAGGCAGTCCAGCGTGGTGCAGGACGGCGAGGCGGGATCGGGGGTGGCGGGCGGAGCGCCGGAAGGCCGGGACATGTTGCGGGGGCGTATCACGGGCGGGGAGGCCTTTATGATACTTCATGCGGCCTTGCGGCCCCCTATCGGCGGCTGAGCGCTGCGGGGCGCTAGAATGTCGCCCCCTCCCACGTCCCGTTCCAGCAGGAGTTCCGCCCGTGATCAAGCCCCGTACCCCGCCCGGCACCCTTGAACTGCTGCCGCGCGAGCAGATTGCGTTCCAGCGCATGCTGGACGTGATCCGTCGCAACTACGAGCGCTTCGGGTTCCTGCCGGTGGAGACGCCGGTGTTCGAGCTGTCCGACGTGCTGCTGACCAAGTCCGGCGGTGAAACCGAGCGCCAGGTGTATTTCGTGCAGTCCACCGGTGCGCTGGCCAACGCCGCCGAGTCCGGTGACCGCTCGCTGCCGGAAATGGCACTGCGCTTCGACCTGACCGTGCCGCTGGCACGCTACG
The DNA here is from genome assembly GCF_056172695.1 of Stenotrophomonas sp. GSD10. NCBI lineage: Bacteria > Pseudomonadati > Pseudomonadota > Gammaproteobacteria > Lysobacterales > Lysobacteraceae > Stenotrophomonas > Stenotrophomonas sp. GSD10. Next base: position 1,623,026 of record NZ_JAOCMC010000002.1, read on the forward strand.
TGGCCGAGCACGAGCACGAGCTGACCTTCCCGTTCCGCCGCTACCAGATGCAGCGCGTGTACCGCGGTGAGCGTGCCCAGCGCGGCCGCTTCCGCGAGTTCTACCAGTGCGACATCGATGTGATCGGCAAGGACAGCCTGAGCGTGCGCTATGACGCCGAAGTGCTGGCGGTGATCCATGCGGTGTTCTCGGAACTGCGCATCGGTGACTTCAGCATCCAGTTGAACAACCGCAAGCTGATGCGAGGCTTCTTCGAAAGCCTGGGCGTGGCAGAAGGCGAGCGCCAGCTGGCGGTGCTGCGGGAAGTGGACAAGCTGGACAAGCGCGGCGCCGATTACGTGCGCGAGACGCTGGTGGGCGAGGGCTTTGAAATCCCGGCCGAACAGGTCGAGAAGATCCTGGCCTTCGTGGCTGTGCGTTCGCAGGGGCACGACGATGCACTGGCGCAGCTGGCCGCGCTGGAGGCCGGTGCGGCGTCGTCGGAGACGCTGCGTACCGGCGTTGCCGAGTTGCGCGAAGTGCTGCAGCTGGTGCAGGCGCTGGGCGTGCCGGAAAGCGCGTACTGCCTGAATTTCTCGATCGCGCGCGGCCTGGATTACTACACCGGCACCGTGTACGAGACCACGCTCACCGATCACCCGCAGATCGGCTCGATCTGCTCGGGCGGCCGTTATGAAGACCTGGCCAGCCACTACAGCAAGTCGAAGCTGCCAGGCGTGGGCATCTCCATCGGCCTGTCGCGCCTGTTCTGGCAGCTGCGCGAAGCCGGCCTGATCGACGGCATCGAGGCCAGCAGCGTGCAGGCGCTGGTGGCGCTGATGGACGAGCAGGGCATGGCGCAGTCGCTGGACATCGCCCGCCGCCTGCGCAGCGGTGGCATCAACACTGAAGTGCAGATGGAGCCGAAGAAGATCGGCAAGCAGTTCCAGTACGCGGCCAAGGCGGGCATCCGCTTCGTGGTGCTGGCCGGTGAGGACGAGCTGGCCCGTGGCGTGGTGGCGGTGAAGGACCTGCTACGTGAACAGCAGTTCGAAATCTCCCGCGACGAGCTGGCCAGCGCTCTGCAGGTGGAGCTGGAACAGTCGAAGGCGATGGCGTGATGCGCACCGCCGCAGGAGTGCTTCTCGTGCTCCTGCTGGCGGGCTGTCAGAGCGATCCGGCGCTGCATGCGGCGCGGATCGGCCCGGCACAGTACCGGTTGCAGGTCGATCGCTGCCACGTGATCGACCGCGCGCATCTGGAAGGCGACCTGCGGGCCCTGGCCGCGCGGAAGTGCCCGGCGGGCGCGGGTGCGCTGGAAAACATCCAGCCCCTGCCGAGCCGGCAGGGCAGCCTGTTGGGCGAGTGCCTGCGCCGCGGTGCGCTGCAGGCCGAGGTGCGCTGCCTGACGCCTTGAGTGGCGACAAGTTGATGATTTGAAAGAAAAACGCTCGCCCTTTGGCGGGCGTTCTGCGTTTGCGGACGAAGCGCAGTCGAGCATGGCTCGACTCTGCAAAAGCCGTTCCTGATCAGTTCCCAGCGAGATCCAGCAGAGCGCGGCCAACTGTCGAAGGCGGGGTGGGTCCGGTTGAGGGGGCGTGAGCGCCATGGATGGCGCGACCGAGGCTACATGGACGTATTTACGCCGTCCCCTCAACCGGACCCACCCCGCCAACCCTCAGCAGCCCAGCTCTTGCCGTTGACGTTGACGTTGGCGGGTGCATGGCGCAGCCCTGCCCGCAACCCCCGATTTGACGCACTGCGCAAGAATGCGTTAATGTACTAACGCGCTATTACATTGATGCATGAGCACGACCCCATGAAAGCCCGCCCCGAGATTGCCGCCAAAGACCCGAAGGCCGACCTGCACGCCCTGGCCCAGGCCTTTGCCGCCCTGCGCGAGCCGGAGCAGGTCGAGGCTTTCCTGCGTGACCTGTGCACGCCGGCCGAGCTGGAAGCCATGGCCGACCGCTGGAAGGTGGTGCCGCTGCTGCAGCAGGGCGTGCCGTACCGCGAGATCCACGAGCGCACGGGTGTCAGCGTGACCACCACCGGACGGGTGGCGCGCACGCTCGAGCATGGCCATCGAGGCTATGCCGCCGCCATCGACCGCCTTGCTGCGCGCTGACCCGCGCCCCGTTCCGAACTTCGAGACCTCCCCTATGAGTGCAACCCAGGCAGCGCCGGCGCGAGACCGGCTGCGTATCGCCATCCAGAAGAGTGGCCGGCTGGCCGAGCCCGCCCGCAACCTGCTCAGCGCCTGTGGCCTGAGCTGGCGCGAAAGCCGCGACAAGCTGTTCTGCTACGGCGAATCGCTGCCGGTGGACCTGCTGCTGGTGCGCGACGACGATATCCCCGGGCTGATTGCCGACGGCGTCTGCGATCTCGGCATCGTCGGCCGCAACGAGCTGGACGAGCAGGCCGCCGCACGCCGCCAGATTGGCCTGCCGGATGCTTACCAGGCGCTGCGCGGGCTGGGCTTCGGCCAGTGCCGGCTGATGCTGGCGGTGCCCGAGGAATGGCAGTGGCAGGGGCCGGCGCAGCTGGCCGGCACCCGCATTGCCACCAGCTACCCGGCCATCCTCAAGCAGTGGCTGGCCGAACAGGGCGTGGACGCACAGGTGGTGGAACTGTCCGGTTCGGTGGAGATCGCTCCGCGGCTGGGCACCGCCGACCTGATCTGCGATCTGGTGTCCAGCGGCGCCACGCTGCGCGCCAACCAGCTGACTCCAGTGCACAACCTGCTCGACAGCGAGGCGGTGCTGGCCGGCGCGGTACGCGTGCCGGACGATGCGCGTGCGTCGCTGCGCGCGATGCTGTTGCGCCGCCTCGACGGCGTGGTGCAGCGCCAGGACCGCAAGCTGCTGATGTTCCGCGCCAGCGAGGATCGCGTGGATGCGTTGGCGCAGTTGCTGGCCGATGCCGAACCGCTGGTGCGGCTGCCGGCCGATGGCGGCGCGCTGCGCCTGCAGACCATGTGCCCCGGCCCGCTGAGCTGGCAGCGCATGGAGGAACTCGAGCGCGCCGGTGCGCAGGGCCTGATGGTATTGAGCGTGGAGCGGTCGCTGGCATGAATCGTCTGATCTGGTCGCAACTTGATGACGCCGCGCGCACCGAGGCCTTGACCCGCCCGGTGCAGACCGTGGCCCAGCAGACCCGCGATGCGGTGGCGTCGCTGATCGCACAGGTGCGCGCGCAGGGCGACGACGCGCTGCGTGCGATCACCGCGCGCTTCGATGGGGTGGAGCTGGCGTCTTTCGAAGTGTCGAACGCCGAATTCGTGGCCGCCGAAGCGGCGGTACCCGCCGAACTGCGCCAGGCGATGGTCGAAGCTGCCGATCGCATCACGCGCTTCCACAAGGCCGGCATGGGCCAGGGCTACGCGGTGGAAACGGCGCCGGGTGTGGTCTGCGAACGCATGCTGCGGCCGATCGGCCGGGTCGGCCTGTACGTGCCGGCGGGCAGCGCGCCGCTGCCGTCCACGGCGCTGATGCTGGGCGTGCCGGCGCAGCTGGCCGGCTGCCCGCAGGTGGTGCTGTGCACGCCGCCGCGTGCCGATGGCACGGCCGATCCGGCGGTACTGGTGGCCGCGCGGCTGACCGGTGTGCAGCGGGTGTTCAAGCTCGGCGGTGCGCAGGCCATTGCCGCGATGGCCTATGGCACCGACAGCATTCCCGCCTGCGACAAGCTGTTCGGGCCGGGCAACAGCTTCGTCACCGAAGCCAAGCAGCAGGTCGCGCAGGACGGCGCCGCCGCCATCGATATGCCGGCCGGTCCCTCCGAAGTGCTGGTGATTGCCGATGCCGGCGCGAACCCGGCGTTCGTTGCGGCCGACCTGCTGTCGCAGGCCGAGCACGGCCCGGATTCGCAGGTGCTGCTGTTGACCGACGATGCCGCGATGCTGGCGGCGGTCGAGGCGGAGGTGGAGCGCCAGGTCTCGCTGCTGCCACGACAGCAGATTGCGCGTCAGGCCTTGTCGGCATCGCGTCTGATCCAGGTCGGCACCCTGGGTGAGGCGTTCGCGATCAGCAACCGCTATGCACCTGAGCACTTGATCCTGGCGCTGCGCGAGCCGCGCGACTGGTTGCCGCAGGTGCAGGCTGCGGGCTCGGTGTTCCTGGGCGATTACACGCCTGAAGCGCTGGGGACTATTGCAGCGGCACCAACCACGTGCTGCCCACCGCCGGCGCCGCGCGTGCCTACAGCGGTGTCAGCGTCGCCAGCTTCCAGAACCTGATCAGCGTGCAGAGCGCCAGTGCTGCCGGGCTGGCCGCGATCGGCGGCTGCGCGCGCATCATCGCCCGCGCCGAGGGCCTGGATGCGCACGAGCGTGCGGTGGCACTGCGCATGGAGGTGGCCGCATGAGCGCCGCCATTGATGATGTGCTGGCATTGGTACGCCCCGATCTGCAGGCCTTCGCCGGCTACAGTTCGGCGCGTAGTGCGGCGGTGCAGGGTGAGGTCTGGTTGAACGCCAACGAATCGGCCTGGGCCAATCCCGCTGATGCCGCAGGCAGCAGCCGGCGCTATCCGGAGCCGCAACCGCTCGCGCTGCGCGAAGGACTGGCGGCGTTGTACGGCGTGACGCCACAGCAGCTGCTGATCGGTCGCGGCAGCGATGAAGCCATTGATCTGCTGGTACGTGCGCTGTGCGTGCCGGGTCGCGATGGCGTGCTGGTCACGCCGCCGGTGTTCGGCATGTACGCGGTCTGCGCACGCCTGCAGGGCGCCACACTGATTGAAGCGCCGCTGGTGGACAGCGAGGATGGCCTGCGTGCCGATCTGGATGCGGTGATCGATACCGCCAAGGCGAGCAACGCCAAGCTGGTGTTCCTGTGCGCACCGTCCAACCCGGGCGGCAGCGATATCAGCCTGGACGAGATCGAGCGCGTGGCCACGGCGTTGCGCGGGCAGGCACTGGTGGTGGTGGACGAGGCCTACGTGGAGTATGCCGGACGTGCCTCGGCAACCACGCTGCTGGCCGCGCACGCCAATCTCGCGGTGCTGCGCACGCTGTCGAAGGCGCACGCTCTTGCCGCTGCGCGCATCGGCACCCTGATCGCAGCACCGGAACTGATTGCCGTGCTGCGCCGCTGCCAGGCGCCCTATCCAGTGCCGACCCCGTGCGCCGAACTGGCCGTGCAGGCACTGCAACCGGCGGCGCTGGCGCGTACCGCCGAGCGCGTGGCCACGGTCATCGCAGAGCGCGAACGACTACGCGCGGCACTGCCAGGCCTGCCTGGAGTGCGCCAGGTGTATGCCTCGGCCGGCAACTACCTGCTGGTCCGCTTCACCGATGCCCAGGCCACGTTCGATGCGCTGCTGGCTGCAGGCGTGGTGGTGCGCGACCAGCGCGCCGCACCGCAGCTGGGTGATGCGCTGCGCATCAGCATCGGCAGCCCTGAAGAGAATGACCGCGTACTCGCGGCCCTGTCGGCGCGGAGGGCCGCAGCATGACCCCGATCCTGTTCATCGACCGCGACGGCACCCTCATCGAGGAGCCAGCGGACTTCCAGATCGACACCTACGAGAAGCTGCGCTTCGTGCCGCAGGTGATCCCGGCACTGCTGAAACTGCGCGATGCCGGCTACCAGTTCGTGATCGTCACCAACCAGGATGGCCTGGGCAGCGACAGCTACCCGCGCGCCAGCTTCGATGGCCCCAACGAGCTGATGCTTCAGATCTTCGAGAGCCAGGGCATCACTTTCCGTGACGTACTGATCGATTGCAGCTGGCCGCAGGACAATGCGCCGACCCGCAAGCCGGGCATCGGCCTGATGACTGCCTACCTGCAGGACCGCAGCATCGACTGGGCGCGTTCGGGCATGGTGGGGGACCGCATCACCGACCTGCAGTTCGCCGACAACCTCAACATTCGCGGTTTCCAGCTGCGCACCGAACAGTTTGGTGGCCAGTGGGACTGGCCGGGCATCGCCCACGCGCTGGCCGACGCGCCGCGCACCGCCGTGGTCCAGCGCAATACGAAAGAGACGAAGATCCGCGTCGAACTGGACCTGGATCGCGCAGGCGATGCACGCATCTCCACCGGCCTGCCATTCTTCGACCACATGCTGGAGCAGATCGGCAAGCACGGCGGCTTCGCTCTGGACATCCAGGCCGAGGGTGACCTGCACATCGACGAGCACCACACCATCGAGGATACCGGCCTGGCGCTGGGCCAGGCGCTGCGTGAGGCGCTGGGCGACAAGCGCGGCATCGGTCGCTATGGCTTCACCCTGCCGATGGATGAAACCCTGGCCAGCGCTGCACTGGATTTCAGCGGCCGCCCGTACTTCGTGTTCGACGGCGAGTTCAAGCGCGAGCGGGTGGGCGATATGCCGACCGAGCTGGTGCCGCATTTCTTCCGCTCGCTGTGCGATGCCAGCGGGCTGAACCTCAACCTGCAGGTACGCGGGGAGAACGACCACCACAAGGTCGAGGCCTGCTTCAAGGCCTTGGCCCGCGCACTGCGTCCGGCGCTGGCCCGCCAGGGCACGGCGCTGCCGAGCACCAAGGGTGCGCTATGAGTGATGTCGCGTTGATCGATGCCGGCGGTGCCAACCTGGGCTCGGTGCGCTATGCACTGGAGCGGTTGGGCGCGAGCGTGCGGCTGGTGCGTGATGCCGATGGACTGGTCGGCGCGCAGCGGGTGATCCTGCCCGGCGTCGGCGCCGCAGGCCCGGGCATGCAGCGCCTGCATGCGCAGGGCCTGGTCGAGCCGCTGCAGCGGCTTGAAGTGCCGCTGATGGGCATCTGCCTGGGCATGCAGCTGTTGTTCGAGCGATCCGAGGAAGCCGGCGTGGAAACGCTGGGGTTGATTCCCGGCGTGGTACGCAAACTGGTACCGGCCTGCGGCATCCGCGTGCCGCACATGGGCTGGAACCGGCTGCTGCCGCTGCGCGAGTCATTGCTGCTGCGCGGCGTTCCGGAGCGCGCCAGCGCCTACTTTGTGCACAGCTATGCGGCCCCCTGAACAGCCACACTGTGGCCGCCTGCGATCACGGCGGCCTGTTCACTGCCGTGGTGGAGCAGGGGCGCTACTACGGCGCGCAGTTCCATCCCGAACGTTCCGGCGACACCGGTTCGCTGATGCTGCGCAATTTTCTCGAGGGCACCGTTGCATGAGTTTCATCGTCTACCCCGCACTGGATATCCGCGATGGCCGTGTGGTGCGGCTGCGGCAGGGCGACTACGCGCAGGAAACCTCCTATGGCGACGATCCATTGCCGCGCGCGCAGGCGTTCGCCGCACAGGGCGCGCAGTGGATGCATCTGGTCGACCTGGATGCCGCGCGTGCCGGCGGCTATACGCTGGCGCCGCTGCTGGCGGCGATCCGCGCGAACACGCCGCTGCAGGTGCAGACCGGTGGCGGCGTGCGCGGCCGTGATGATGTGGCGCGTATTCTCGATGCCGGCGCCCACCGCGTCGTGGTCGGTTCGCTGGCGGTGCGCCGCCCCGACGAAGTGGTCGGCTGGCTGGAGGAATTCGGCGCTGAACGCATCACCCTTGCACTCGATGCACGCCAGGACGCGCAGGGGCAATGGCAGCTGCCGGTGCACGGCTGGACCGAGAACGCCGGGGTGACGCTGGATGATCTGGCCCAGCGCTACGCGCGCGCCGGCATGCGTCATCTGCTGTGCACCGACATCGCCCGTGACGGCATGCTGGCCGGGCCCAACATCAGCCTCTACCAGCACCTGTCGGCACTGCTGCCGGGCGTGGCGGTGCAGGCCTCCGGTGGCATCCGTGACGTGGCCGACGTCGCCGAGGCCCGCGCGGCGGGCTGCGGCGGTGCGATCCTCGGCAAGGCGCTGCTGGAGCAGCGCATGGACCTGGGCGAGGCGCTGGCATGTTGAGCCGCCGCATCATTCCCTGCCTGGATGTACGCGATGGCCGCGTCGTCAAGGGCGTGCGCTTCCGCGATCACGTCGACATGGGCGACATCGCCGAACTGGCGCAGCGCTACCGCGACCAGGGCGCCGACGAGCTGGTGTTCTATGACATCGGCGCCAGCCCCGAGGCACGTTCGGTGGATGTGGAATGGATCGAGCGCATCGCCCGGCTGATCGACATTCCGTTCTGCGTGGCCGGTGGCATCGACAGCGTGGAAACCGCACGTCGCGTGTTGTTCGCCGGTGCCGACAAGGTCTCGATCAATTCACCGGCGTTGGGGCGCCCCGAGCTGATCACCGAACTGGCCGACGAATTCGGCGTGCAGTGTGTGGTGGTGGGCGTCGATTCGGTGCGCGAGGCCGACGGGCAATGGCGGGTGCGCCGCTTCAGCGGCGATCCGGACAAGACCCAGGCGGTGCCATTGCGCACCCTGGACTGGATCGTCGAAGCGCAGCGCCGTGGCGCCGGCGAGATCGTGTTGAACTGCATGGACAGCGACGGCGTGCGCCGCAGCTACGATGTCGCGCAGCTGCAGCAGGCGCGGGCACTGTGCCAGGTGCCGCTGATCGCCTCCGGTGGCGCCGGCACGATGGAGCACTTTGCTGAAGCGTTTGATCAGGCCGATGTGGATGGCGCGCTGGCCGCCAGCGTGTTCCACAGCGGCGCGATTGCCATTGCGGACTTGAAGCGCTACCTGCGCGAGCAACAGATCGAGGTGCGGGATGTCTATTGAGATCAAGCCGTCATTGGACGCACTGCAGACACTGGACTGGGGCAAGGGCGAAGGCCTGCTGCCGGCGGTGGTGCAGGACGTCGATACCCTGCAGGTGCTGATGCTGGGCTACGTCAGCGCGGAGTCGCTGGCGGCCACCCTGGCGATCGGTCACATGACCTTCTTCAGCCGCAGCAAGCAGCGGCTGTGGACCAAAGGCGAGCAGTCCGGCAACGTGCTGGTGGTGCAGTCGATCCATGTCGACTGCGATGCTGATTCGCTGCTGGTGGTGGCGCGCCCGGCCGGGCCGACCTGTCATACCGGCGCGGAGAGCTGCTTCGACGGGGCACCGAAGGATTTCCTGGGCGGGCTGAACCAGCTGGTGGCGGTGCGCGATGCGCAGCGGCCCGCCGGCAGCTACACCACGAGCCTGTTCGAAGGCGGTATCCGCCGCATCGCGCAGAAGGTGGGCGAGGAGGGCGTGGAGACCGCGCTGGCGGCGGTAGCACAGGATGACGACGCGCTGCTGGGCGAGGCCTCGGACCTGCTGTATCACCTGCTGGTGCTGCTGCGCGCGCGCGGGCTGTCGCTGGATGATGCGCGGGCGATGCTGGAAAAGCGCCATCGTTGACATGCGGTAGTGCCGGCCGCTGGCCGGCAACGCATGCTCGCCCGCCATCTGCAAGACAGTCGAGCAAGCTCGACTCTACAATGGGCGGTCTTTCTTTCCCGGACCGCCCCCATGAAACTGCCTGCCGCCTGGCTGTGCTGCCTGTTGCTGACCTCGCCGGCCTGGGCCGCCGATACCGTGGTCACCGGCAAGGTCTATCTGGAGCGCGACGGCAAGCCGGGCCGTGGTGCCACCGATCCGGGCCTGGCCGGGGTACAGGTCTCCAATGGCGAGACCATCGTCAAGACCGCCGCCGACGGCAGCTACAGTCTGCCGTTGCGCGACGGCCAGACCGTATTCGTGATCAAGCCCGATGCCTACGCCTTCCCGAAGGCGGCCGATGGGCTGCCTTCGTTCTGGCGCCACTACCGCCCGAACGGCTCGCCGGCGCTCAAGTACGGCGGCATCGCCGCCACCGGCGACGTCACCCGCAACTGGGATTTCGCCCTGCAGTCGGATCGCCATGACAGCCGCCGTGGTTTCCAGATGCTGGTGTTCACCGATTCGCAGACCGCCAGCCTGAAGGACATCGGCTACTACCAGCAGTCGATCGTGGCGCCGCTGGTCGGCCAGACCAAGGCGCGCATGGGCACCACCCTGGGTGACATCGTCAACGATGACCTGACCCTGTATCCGGCGATCAACACGGTCACCACCTCGCTGGGCGTGCCGTGGTTCCATGTGCCGGGCAACCACGACCTCGATTTCGATGCGGCCAGCGACGAGCATTCGCTGGACAGCTGGCGCAACATCTATGGCCCGGACACCTACGCGGTGGAAGAGGGCGGTGCCAGCTTCGTGTTCCTCGATGATGTGGTGTATGACCCGAAGGCCAAGCCGAAGTACGTCGGCGGCCTGCGCGAGGATCAGTTCGCGTTCCTCGCCAGCTACCTGAAGGGCCTGCACAAGGACCGCCTGCTGGTGCTGGGCATGCACATCCCGCTGTTCGATGCGGCACCGGGGCGCGAGACCTTCCGCCATGCCGACCGCCAGCGCCTGTTCGATCTGCTCAAGGACTTCCGCAACGTGCTGGTGCTCAGTGGCCACAGCCACACCCAGCAGCACGTCTACCACGGCAAGGCCGACGGCTGGAATGGCGACAAGCCGTTGCACGAGTACAACGTCGGTGCCAACTGCGGCGCCTTCTGGTCGGGCGTGAAGGATGCCGCCGGTGTGCCGGACAGCACCATGAGCGATGGCACGCCCAAGGGTTACGCGCTGCTGGATGTGGCCGGCAACGGGAGCTACACGCTGCGCTACCGGGTGGCGGGCAAGCCGGCCAGCGAACAGATCGGCCTGCACGCACCCAAGGTGCTGCGCCAGGGCGCCTACCCGGCGTGGGGCATCTATGCCAACGTCTACATGGGCGAGGACGCCAGCGTGGTCGAGTACCGCGTCGATGGCGGCGCCTGGCAGCCGATGAAACAGGTCAGCCAGCCCGATCCGCGCCTGATGGTGGAGAACGTGGCCGATGATCTGGCCAGCACGCTGCGCGGCTACGACCGCTCGCCGGAAGCCACCGCGTCGCCGCACCTGTGGCGGGGCGCGCTGCCGACCGACCTGGCGGTAGGCAGCCACAAGGTTGAAGTACGCTCGACCCAGCCCGACGGCGCAGTGTTCACCGCCACCACCAGCTACAGCCTGCAGACGGCCCAGCCCTGAGCCCGGCACTTCAGACCCACGGTTCCCATCACGAAAGGACGCAGCATGGATATCCGTTTCATGGCCGGCACCACGCCGGTCACGCTCAGCCGTCACTGGTTCACCGGCGCGATGCTGCTGCAGAGCGGCACCGAGAAGGTCTGGGTGCAGCATCCGTGGCACCCGGGCACGCATTTCTCGTTCTCGCTGGTACAGTCGTGGCTGCGCCACATCGCCGGCCACGAAGTGCTGGTCGAGCGCACCCGGCCGCTGCTGTTCGCCGGGTTCCGTCCGCAGCGCCTGCGCGTGCTGGTGGACGGCGTACAGGTGGCCGAACAGGAAGGCATGTAGGCCCACCTGAACCACCGGCGCGCTAGGCAAAGCCGCCCCGATGCCTGAGAATCGGGGCGATTCAATCGATCCAAGCAGGCCAGCGTGACCATCGCAGCAGCGTCTCCGGTTTCTTCCGACTCCGCCCGCGGCGGGCTTCCACGCAGCCTGGTTGTCGCCGATGTCGGCGGCACCTTCGCGCGCCTGGCGCTGGCCGAAACGCAGCCCGGCCAGGCCCCGCGGCTGGGCGGTTATCGCACCTACGCCTGTGCCGACCATCCCAGCCTGGCCGCGATCCTGGCCGACTTCACCGCCGGCCTCGGCCAGCCGGTGCAGACCGCGGTGGTCGCCATCGCCGGCCTGCTCGATGGCGATGTACTGATCAACGCCAACCTGCCGTGGACGGTGTCGCTGTCGGCCACCCGCGCGCAGTCCGGGCTGCACGAGCTGCAGCTGATCAATGATTTCGAGGCGGTGGCGCTGGCCATTCCCTACCTGCAGCCTGACACGCTGGTGCCGCTGAACGGCGATGCCGATCCGGCGCACGCGTTTCCGGCCCTGGTGCTGGGCGCCGGCACCGGCCTGGGCGCCGCACTGCGCTTTGCCGACGGCGAGCGCCCGGTGCTGGCCAGCGAAATCGGCCATGCCGCGCTCGGCGCCGGCAATGCGCTGGAACTGCAGGTGCTGGGCAAGCTGCTGCAGCGCTGGGCGCACGTGGACAACGAGCGCGTGCTGTCTGGCAGCGGCCTGATGAACCTGTATCCGTGCCTGTGTGAACTGCGCGGCGTCGCCCCGGTGTGGACCAGTACCGAAGCGCTGATCGGCGCGGCCCGCAGCGGTGAGGATGCGCTGGCGGTCGAGACGCTGCAGGTGTTCTGCGCCTGGCTGGGCAGCCTGGCCGGTGACGCGGCAATCGCCGTCGGCGCGCGCTCGGTGTACCTGGCCGGCGGCATCTCCGCGCATGTGCAGGATTTCCTGGCCGATGGCCGCTTCCGTGAGCGCTTCCTCAACAAGGGCGTGCTGACCGAGGTGCTGCGCCAGGTGCCGGTGTGGCGGGTGGAGCATGGCCAGCTGGGCGTGCTCGGCGCGGCGGTCTGGCATGCCGCGCGGCAACCCACGCACGACTGATCGCTGCGACCGGCATCGGGCCGGCCGCGCATTGCAGACTGGGAGGGGAAGATGGTGGATCGCAGGCAGTTCCTGCAGGCCGGCGCACTGGCCGCAGGCATCGCAGCATTACCGGGCGTGCAGGCGCGCAGCCAGGGCGGGGCGAAGGTCGTTTCAACCTGGGATTTCGGCGTGCCGGCCAACCAGGCGGCGTGGAAGGTGTTGGCCGGCGGCGGCAGCGCGCTGGATGCGGTCGAAGCCGGCGCACGCTGGGCCGAGAGCGAACTGTGCAACCCGACTGTCGGCCATTGCGGCAACCCCGATCGCGACGGCGTGCTGAGCCTGGACGCCAGCATCATGGATGGCGATGGCCGCTGTGGCGCGGTGGCCGCACTGATCGACATCCTGCATCCGGTGTCGGTGGCCCGCAAAGTGATGGAGAACAGCCCGCATGTGCTGCTGGTGGGCGAGGGCGCGCAGCAGTTCGCGGTGCAGCAGGGTTTTGAACGCCAGCACCTGCTCACGCCACAGGCCGAGGCGGCCTGGCGTGAGTGGCTGAAGACCGAGAAGTACCAGCCGCAGATCAACGCCGAGCGCCGCGGCATCCCCGGCAACAGCGACAACCACGACACCATCGGCATGCTGGCACTGGACGCCAAGGGCCACCTGGCCGGCGCCTGCACCACCAGTGGCATGGCCTGGAAGCTGCACGGCCGGGTCGGCGACAGCCCGATCATCGGTGCCGGCCTGTATGTCGATAACGAGGTGGGTGCGGCGACCGCTTCGGGCGTGGGTGAGGAGATGATCCGCAACGCCGCCTCGTTCCTGGTGGTCGAGCTGATGCGCCAGGGGCGCTCGCCGGCGCAGGCCTGCCGCGAGGCGATCGACCGCGTGGTGCGCAAGCGCCCCGAAGCGAGCAGGACCCTGCAGGTGTGCTTCCTGGCCATGAACAAGCAGGGCGAGGTGGGCGCGTATGCGCTGCATCGCGGCTTCGTCTATGCGGTGTGCGATGCGCAACGCCAGGACGACCTGCGCGATTCGCCGTCGATCTACGCGAGCACGCAGGCGTGAGCACGCGGCTCACCCTGGAGATCGCCAGCAACTCGCTGGCCTCGGCGTTGGCTGCGCAGGCCGGCGGCGCCGACCGCATCGAGCTGTTCGACAACCTGGCCGAGGGCGGCACTACGCCGTCGTTCGCCAGTATTGCGATTGCCCGCGAACGCCTGTCGATTCCGCTGTTCGTGCTGGTGCGCCCGCGACCGGGTGACTTCCACTACGACGCGCTGGAAGCCGAACTGATGCTGCGTGACATCGCGCAGTGCCGCGCGCTGGGTTGCGATGGCGTGGTGATCGGTGCGCTGGATGTGCAGGGCAACGTCGATCTGCCACTGTGCCGTGAACTGGTGCAGGCCGCCGGGCCACTGCAGGTGACCTTCCATCGCGCCTTCGACGCCGCGCGCGATCTGCCGGCCGCGCTGGAGCAGGTGATCGGGCTCGGCTGCCAGCGCGTGCTGACCTCGGGGGCGAGGTCAGCGCCGAGGCGGGTGCCGATGTGCTGGCGGGCCTGGTCGCGCAGGCGACGGGGCGCATCAGTGTGATGGCTGGCGCGGGGCTGGGCCCGGCCAACATTGGCGCCGTGGCACGACGGAGCGGCTGCACCGAGCTGCACGCCTCGGCCAAGGGACTGCGCCGCTCGGCCATGCAGTTCCAGAATGCCGCCCTGCGCGGTCTGGACCCGGACTGGAGCCAGACCGCCACCGCCACCGTGGCCGCACTGCGGCAGGCGCTGGACAGCGCAAGCTAGCCCGCTTCTTCTGTAGAGCCGAGCCCACGCTCGGCTGCTCTTTGGGCGCGGGGTCGGATCCCTTCGCAGAAGGGCTCCGAGCCTGGTCCCGCCCACCGTTGTGGCCGAAGATGTGACGCTTACAGCACGTTCGTACGGCTCGGGGGCAGGCCAAGTCGTTGAAATGCATACGCTGGCGCGCCGTCGCATGGCGGCGCAGTCGGTGATTGCCGATAGTGGTTCATACCGTCGTTCGCCATCGAATTCCCGCATGTTTCGATTGTTTCTGCTGCTTGTCTGCGCGGTGCCAGCCATTGCAGTCGGCGCACGTGAAGGGCAGGCACCGGAGTGGGTGCGGGAGGTGGCTGCCGACAAGGACCTGCAGGTTGACCCCGAAATGGTTGGTGTGAGGCTTGAGCCGACCGCGCGGAGCGCGCTCCTCGACACGCGTGCACATCGCATCGGGGCGAGGCGTTTTCGCGCGCTGTATCAGGTATTCGATTCCAACGCGGATAACCCGATGGGCTTTTGCGGCGCTGGACGCGAGATCCATCTCTTCGTCTACGAAGTGACGCCGCTGGAGCCCGTGGAGCGCGGCAGGATACGGATCAGCAGTTGCCTTGAGAATGTGTCACTGGCCAGCTAGAACTCGGGGCAAGTGGGCGACGAGTCCGACTTTTCCTCGGTTACCTGGCAACGGGATGGATTCACCGTCCAGTGGCGGGGGAGCGGGCCCGGAAGCGATGTTTCACGCCGCTATCTGCTCCGCAACAGCCGCTTCGTCGTGGATCAACCGGGTGCGGCAAGTCCTTGAGGCGGACAGAACCGTTCCGCGCGTGATTGTCGCAATCGTGTCATGCATACCTGCGCCGCTCTCTCGGCGATAGTCCGCAACCTATTGATTGCTCTCGATACCGGTAGCCAATAACGGCATTCCGTCGCCGCTTGCTGCGTCGCCGCATGCTCGGCACGGTTCAGCTGTGCTTTAGTTTGGATCGATCCACAGGGAGGGTGCCTGGACGGTCTTGAACCGATCCAGGCGCCCGGATCAGCCGTCGTGCCGCGCCACCACCCGTCCGTGCGTCCACACTTTCCAAGAGCAACCACCCATGGCTCAGTCCGTCCGCAAGCGTCGTCACCTGCTGTCCCAGGCTCTGGTCCTGGCCCTGTTGCCCCTGGCTGCCAGCGCGCAGGAGGCGGCCAGTTCCTCCACCAAGGATCTCGACGCGGTCACCGTGACCGGCTCGCGCATCAAGCGCGCCAGCGTCGAGGGCCCGGCACCGGTCAATGTGATCACCGCCCAGCAGATCCAGAAGGAAGGCTTCGCCAGCGTGTACGACGCGCTGAAGACCCTCACCGAGGCCACCGGTACCGTCGAGGCGGCCTCGCAGTGGGGCTCGCACACGCCCAACGCCAGTGGTCTGAACCTGCGCGGGATGGGCCCGAACCGTTCGCTGCTGCTGGTCAATGGCCGTCGTGTGGCGGACTACCCGCTGCCTTACGGCGGTGAAACCAACTTCTCCAACTACGGCAACATTCCCGCTGCCGCGGTCGAGCGCATCGAAGTGCTGACCGGCGGCGCCTCGGCCATCTATGGTTCCGACGCGATTGCCGGCGTGGTCAACGTCATCCTGAAAACCAATTACGACGGCGACGAAGTGCGCGTACGCGGAGGCACCTCCACCGAAGGCGGCCGCGATACCTGGGATCTGTCGTGGGCCGGCGGCAAGACCGGCGACCACTGGAGCGTGACCTACGCGCTGCAGTACACCAAGCGCGACCCGCTGTTCGGCCGCGACCGCCCGCAGATGGACGATGCCGACGATGCGCCGTACCCATCCTGGAACATGGAACAGCGCAAGGTCGGCTTCCGTCCGACCGCAGGCCTGGCGCTGATCGATCCGAGCAACGGCCAGCGCCTGGCGCCACCGGCCGGCACCTGCGAGAAGTTCGACGGCGAGTACTACACCGCCGACCGCCTGGTCTACAACTACGCCGCCAACACCATCAGCAACACCGGCCGTCTGTGCGGCATGAGCGCCGACTACGCCAACTGGCTGCTCACCGGCGGTGCCGAGAACGTGTCCGGCAACCTGTACGCCACCTTCGATTTCAGCAACGACCTGCAGGCCTGGACCAACCTGGCGGTGTACCGCTCCGAAGCGATCTGGGGCACCAACCCGCCCGGCGTGTCGCTGATCGACGATGCCAACGGCTACTACTGGGATGCCAACCGCAACCGCCCGATCCTCGGCGTGCGCCAGTTCACCCCGAACGAGGTGGGCGGTCTGGATACCCTGCGCAACACCAATCGTGAACTCTCCTGGGACTGGAGCGCCGGCCTGCGCGGACGCCTGGCTGAGCGCTTCGACTGGAGCGCATCGGTGGGGCGCTCGTACTACCGGGTGGAGGAGCGGCAGAACGTGGTGGACGAGCAGAAGTCCTATGATTTCTTCCTCGGCCCGCGGCTGGGCACCACTGCCGATGGCGAGGCGATCTACGCACTGAACGAATCGCGCTGGTGGAACCCGATCACGCCGGACCAGTACTGGCAAATGGGCACGGTGGCCAAGAACCGCGCCGCCTCGTGGGTCAACCAGGCCTCGGCGGACATCACCGGCGAACTGTTCCAGGGCTGGGCCGGCCCGATCTCGTTCGCAGCCGTGGCCGAAGTCGCGCAGCAGGGCTACCACCTCAGTCCGGACCCGCGCGCCGGCATCGACTTCGATCTGCAGAACGTCGACCGTGGTGGTGGCGAGCGCACCCGTTATTCGGCGGGCGTCGAGTTCAAGATTCCGCTGCTGGAGAGCGTGACCGCCACCGCGGCCGCGCGCTATGACCGCTATGGCAACTACAAGGCCGACGACAGCAGCGAAGCGCTGAACATCGGCAGCCAGAAGGAAACCACCTGGAACGTCGGCCTGGAATGGCGGCCGGTCGAATCGCTGCTGGTGCGGGGTTCGTACGCCACCAGCTTCCATGCACCGGACATGCATTACCTGCTGGGCCAGCCGAGCAGTTCGGAGGTGCTGACCTACGATCGGCTGCGCTGCATCCAGAGCGGCGCCTACCTGGTCAACAACTGCGGTGTCGGCAACACCGATGTCTGGTATGCGTTCGACGTGAACCGTCGTGGCACACCGCTGCTGCGCTCGGAGACCGGTGATTCGTGGACGGTGGGCTTCGTGTGGGACGTGATGCCGAATTTGTCGGTCAGCGCTGATTACTGGGCGATCAAGCTGGAAGACATGATCGTCGATGTGGGTGCCGACGAAGTGCTGGCCAGCGAGGCGGGCTGCCTGACCGGCAAGAACATGGACGGTACGCCGTGGGCCAATCCGGCCGGTGGCGAGTACTGCGCCGGCATCCTGGCCCGTGTGAACCGCGACAGCAACGGGCGCCTGGTGTCGATCGAGCGTGGCCCGTTCAACCTGGCCAGCCGTGAAGTGCGTGGCATCGATCTGACCGCGCGGTATCGGCTGGATACCGCGCAATGGGGCAGCTTCCAGCTGGGCCTGAACTACACCAACCAGATTTCCACCAAGGAGCAGCGTTACGCCGCCGACCCCAACCCGGAACGCCGTGACCGCGACCTGCGCAGCAAGCTGCGTGCGAGCCTGGCCTGGCAGCGGGGCAACTGGAACGCCAATGTCTATGCCGACCGTGTGGGCTCGGTGCCAGGCGTGCGCTACCACTGGGGCACCGACCGCCTCGACAACCCGGGTGGCTGCCTGCCGTTCGCCGATGGCTACGTGCCCAGTGACAGCCCCTCGCTGAACTGCCTGGAGCCGTCGACGCGTCCGGATGGCTCACCCAATCCGAACCCGAATGCAGGCCAGCAGACCGCGCGCTACTTCGGCCGGGTCGGGCCGTTCATCACCTGGAACTTCAACGTGGGCTACCAGGTGACCGAGCACGCCAAGGTCAATGTGTACGTCAACAACGCGTTCAACTCGACCAGCTGGAACCACAAGGACCCGTACAAGCTGGACTACGACTTCGCGCCGACCCGCCTGTTGAGCGCAGTGGGCCGCGAGTTCGCGCTGGAGTACGTGTTCACCTTCTGAGGCGGGTTGCAGGCGGTACGCCGGGCCTGGCCCGGCGCTACCGCTCGGTCCCGGGGCGGCTGGATTTGACCTTCCCACGATGGCAAGGTTTAGCCTGTGCGCATCCACAAGCACGCCCGGGAATCCGATCATGAGTACGCCTCGCGCCACTGCCATCCCTGCCACGATCAGCCTGCCCATCGAGGGTATGACCTGCGCCAGCTGCGTGGGCCGCGTCGAAGCGGCGCTGTCAAAGGTGGAGGGCGTGGGCAGCGTAGCGGTGAACCTGGCCACCGAGCGTGCGGACATCCGCCCCACCGGCCCGGTTGATCGCGCAGCGCTGATCCAGGCCGTGGAGCGGGTGGGCTATGACGTACCGGCCGCCACCACCGAACTGGCCGTGGAAGGCATGACCTGTGCCTCCTGCGTGGGCCGTGTCGAGCGCGCGCTGCTGGCGGTTCCCGGCGTCAGCCAGGCCAGCGTGAACCTGGCCACCGAACGCGCCACCGTGCGTGGCGTGGCCGATGCGGCTGCGCTGATTGCGGCCATCGACAAGGCCGGCTATGACGCACGTGTGATCGAGGACGGCGCGCCCGCCGAGGATGAAGCGGCCGAAAGGAAGGACGTCGAGCGCGCCGAACTCAAGCGCGACCTGATCGTGGCCACCGCGCTGGCACTGCCGGTGTTCGTGCTGGAGATGGGCTCGCATCTGGTTCCCGGCATGCATCACTGGGTGATGTCCACGATCGGCCTGCAGGCCAGCTGGTACCTGCAGTTCGTGCTGACCGCCCTGGTGCTGGCGATCCCGGGCCGCCGCTTCTACCTGAAGGGCTTCCCGGCACTGCTGCGGCTGGCACCGGACATGAACTCGCTGGTCGCGGTAGGCACCGCCGCAGCATTCGGCTACTCGGTGGTGGCCACCTTCCTGCCGCGGCTGCTGCCGCCGGGCACGGTGAACGTCTACTACGAAGCGGCGGCGGTGATTGTCGCCCTGATCCTGCTCGGGCGATTCCTCGAAGCGCGTGCCAAGGGCCGGACCTCGGAGGCGATCAAGCGCCTGGTCAAGCTGCAGGCGAAGGTCGCCCATGTCATCCGTGACGGGCGCGCGGTCGATGTTCCGGTCGGCCAGGTGCTGGCCGGTGACGTGGTGGAGGTGCGCCCGGGCGAGCGGGTGCCGGTGGATGGCGAGGTGATCGAAGGCCGCAGCTACATCGACGAATCGATGATCAGTGGCGAGCCGGTTCCGGTCGAGAAGCAGCCCGGCAGCAACGCGGTGGGAGGCACGATCAACCAGACCGGCGCATTGACCGTGCGCGCGACGGCGGTCGGCGGGCAGACCCTGCTGGCGCAGATCATCCGCATGGTCGAACAGGCGCAGGGCTCGAAGCTGCCGATCCAGGCCGTGGTCGACAAGGTGACGCTGTGGTTCGTGCCGGCGGTGATGCTGGCCGCGCTGGTGACCTTCCTGGTCTGGCTGGTGGTCGGTCCGTCGCCGGCGCTCAGCTTTGCCCTGGTCAACGCGGTGGCGGTGCTGATCATTGCCTGCCCGTGCGCGATGGGGCTGGCGACGCCGACCTCGATCATGGTCGGCACCGGCCGCGGCGCGGAAATGGGTGTGCTGTTCCGCAAGGGCGAGGCCTTGCAGCTGCTGAAGGACGCGCAGGTGGTGGCGGTGGACAAGACCGGCACCCTGACCGAAGGCCGTCCGCGGCTGACCGACCTGGAGATCGCCGACGGCTTTGATCGCAGCACGGTTCTGGCAGCGGTGGCGGCGGTGGAGTCGCGCTCGGAGCATCCGATTGCCCGCGCGATTGTGGACGCGGCCACCGCGCAGGGCATCGCACTGCCGGCGATGGTCGATTTCGACTCGGTGACCGGCATGGGCGTGCGTGCCGGTGTGGGTGGCACGCGGGTGGAGGTCGGTGCTGATCGCTTCATGCGCGAGCTGGGCGTGGACATCACGCCCTTTGCTGCACAAGCCAGCCAGCTCGGAACGCAGGGCAAGTCGCCGCTGTATGCCGCCATCGACGGGCGCCTGGTGGCGATCATCGCGGTCTCCGATCCGATCAAGCCGAGCACGCCAGCGGCCATCGCGGCGCTGCACCAGCTGGGCCTGAAGGTGGCGATGATCACCGGTGACAATGCAGGCACCGCGCAGGCGATCGCGCGTCAGCTCGGCATCGATGAGGTGGTCGCCGAGGTGCTGCCGGCAGGCAAGGTCGAGGCGATACGTCGACTGAAGGCGGTGCATGGACACGTCGCCTTCGTCGGCGACGGCATCAACGATGCGCCAGCACTGGCCGAGGCCGATGTCGGACTGGCCATCGGCACCGGTACCGATATCGCGGTGGAGTCGGCCGATGTGGTGCTGATGTCGGGCAGCCTGCAGGGCGTGCCCAATGCCATCGCGCTGTCGAAGGCGACGCTGGGCAACATCCGGCAGAACCTGTTCTGGGCTTTCGCCTACAACACCGCGTTGATTCCGGTGGCAGCCGGCGTGCTGTATCCGGTCTGGGGCGTGCTGCTGTCGCCGGTGTTCGCGGCCGGTGCGATGGCCTTGTCCAGCGTGTTCGTGCTGGGCAACGCGCTGCGCCTGCGCCGGTTCCAGCCGCCGATGGCGGATGCGCCCGCTGCGACCCGTTGAAGGAGACCTGCATGAACATCGGTGAAGCCGCCAAGGCCTCGAATGTCTCGGCGAAGATGATCCGCTACTACGAACAGATCGGCCTGATTCCCGCGGCCGATCGCACCGAGTCGGGCTACAGGGCTTACTCGCAGGCGGACATCCACCGCCTGCGCTTCATCCGCCGCGCACGTGATCTGGGCTTCCAGGTGGCCGAGATCACCGATCTGCTCGGCCTCTGGAATGACACCTCGCGGCACAGTGCCGACGTCAAGCGCCTGGCCGAACAGCACATCGTCGACCTGGAGCAACGCATCGAAAGCATGCGGCAGATGGCCGACACGCTGAAGTCGCTGATCAGCTGCTGCGCCGGCGACGAACGCCCGGAATGCCCGATCCTGGAGCAGTTGGGTAAGGATGAAGAGATGCAGCTGCCGGTGGATGCACCGAAGACCGGCGCGGTGCGGCGGCGCGTGCACAAGCACTGAGACGCTGTCGCGCACATGAAAAAGCCCGCCGGGTGTGATTGCACCGGGCGGGCCTGGTCGTCGACGCGAGGCTGCGGATCAGGCGGTGCGCGGCGGGAAGCCTGCATCGTTCACCGCGGCGAACACCTGCTCCTGCGAGGCAGTGGTCTGCACCTTGACCCGCCCGGTCGGCGGGTCGGCCTCCACGCGGGCGTCCGGATCAATCTGCTGGATCGCACGGGTCACGCTGCGCGCGCAGCCGCCGCAGGTCATGCCGTCAACATGGAATTCCATCTGTCGCTCCTTCGCTGCTCTTGAGAGGGCTCCAGTGTGCACCTTCCAACGATGGCAGGGTCAAGCGCGGGGCTGAACGCCCGGCCATCGCCGCCAACGCATCACCCCTTCCAACAAAAACGGCAGCCACCTGTACCAGCGTGGCTGCCGTGGAGGATTGGCCCCGCGCGCGGCGGGGCGGGGCAGCTCCGGGTCAGGCCCGGGCCGCCCGGTGCGACGTCAGAACTTCCAGGTAGCGCCGAAGTACAGCTGGCGGCCTGCATAGGTGTTGGAGATGAGGCGGGCCTTGCTGTCACTGCCCAGGTGCACGCGCTGTTCGGACTTGGTGGCGTTGATCACCGAGGCGGTCAGCGTCCAGTCCGGGGTCAGGTTGTAGGCAACGTTCAGATCCAGCTGATCGTAGGGTTCGGTGTAGACGGTCAGGCCGTTGTTGAGCCCGCCGACCACCTGGCCACGCCGGTTGAACGAAGCGCGTGCGAGGAACTTCTCGTTCTCGTAGAACACCGTCACGTTGGCCTGGTTCTTGGCACTGCCGACCAGCGGCGAGGAGCCGATCTCCTGGCCATCCAGCACGATCGATGCCAGGTTGGTGTCGTTGTAGGTGTAGTTGGCCTGCACGCCCACGCCGAAATCGAAGGTGTACTGGCCGTACAGCTCCACGCCCTGGGAAACGCCATCACGGCCGTTGGCCTGGGTCTCGTAGCGTTGCACGGTCACCGCCTCGCCACCGATGACCATCGGCGTGTCACGCACTACCGGCAGGGTGAAGTTGTCCACGTTCTTGCGGAACAGGCCCACGCCGGCAACGGCGCCGGGCTGGAAGTACCACTCCAGGCCCAGGTCGAACTGGGTGGCCTTGAACGGCTCCAGCTGCTTGTTGCTGCCCTGGCCGACCCAGCCGGCGGTCGATGCACCGCCCGCCACGCGGCGATCATTGACGTACTCCTGGCTGTAGTAGCTCAGTGCGCCGGGCGCAGCGATGTCGGTGTAGCCGGGGCGGGCGATGACCTTGGACGCCGCACCGCGCAGGACCAGCGTATCGGTGATGTCCCAGGCGATGTTGAAGCTCGGCAGCACATCGGTGTAGGTGCGGTCCACGCCGATCAGGTCGTAGGTCTTGCTCTGCGCCAGATCATGCGGAAGGCGCACGAAGCCACTTTCGCAGCTGTAGGTCGGATAGGCCGCCGCGGCCGGATCGGTGCACGCCATCGGCGCGCCGGAGGCGTTGTCCAGGAAGTAGTCGTTGAACTTCTCGATCGAGTCGGAGGACTGGGCGAACTGCTTGGTACGCACCACGCGCACGCCGACGTTGCCGCGCAGGCGCTCGGTACGGAAGTTGGCCTGGAAGTAGCCGGAGTAGATCTTCTCGTTGACGTTGTAGACGAAATCTTCCTCGGTCCGGTTGTGCGAACCGCCGTAGGTCTGGTTCAGGTAATCGATGTAGGCCGGGTAGTTGATGCCCGGGAACACATTGGCGTTGAAACCGCCGGCGATGTTGCTGATCGGGTTGGACAGGAAGAAGCCCGGCTGCGCGTTGCCGGCGGTCGGGTCGCAGCCGCTCTGGTAGCGGCTGTTGTCATAGTCGGCGGGGTCGCGGCCCGGGCACACCCAGTAGGTATTGCCGGTGTTGCGGTGGACCTTGCCGTCACGGTACTTGGCGCCGAACTGGATCGAATCCAGCCAGCCGGACTCGAACAGCTTGGTCACATCGGCCTGGAAGTAGTTCTGCTTGACCTCGGTGCGCTTCCACGACGAATCGGTGGAGCCGGTATCGACTTCGGCGATGCCGTTCATCAGCTGCTGCTGCAGGTCCGGCGAGAAGGTCGCAGACGGCGTGCCGGTCAGATCCCAGGCGCTGTACAGGTTGCCGGGCAGGTAGACGTTGCCGTCCTTGCGGCGCGGCTTGGCCGACATGCGGAAGTTCATCGACGGGCCACCTTCGGACCAGGTGCGGCCACCGGTGAACGAAGCCTTCCACAGCGGGCTGATGTCCCAGTCGATGCTCAGGTCGGCGGTCTGCGACAGTGCCTTTTCCTTGCTGTAGCCACCGGTCAGCTGCGGGGTGGGAACGGTGCAGTCGTCCGGGCCCCAGCCGCCGGGTGCGAGACCGGCGGCCTTGGCCTCGTCCTCGCTGCAGTAGTAGGTTTTACCGGCCAGCTTCTCGAACTGGCCACCGGTGACGATGCTGCCACTGGGATCGAAGTCCAGGCCGTTGAGCAGGCGGCCGCCGGCCCAGTTGCCGTCGCCGTTGAAGCGGGCCATGCTCCATTCGGGAATCTTCAGCATGTTCTGGGTGTAGTCACCCTGAAGCTCGAAGCGGAAGTAGTTCGCGGTCAGGGTGAGGTTGTCGACCGGCTTGAACTGGAAGGTCAGCTGGCCGCCCTTGCGTTCGCGCTTCTCTTCCTTCACCGCGAAGTTCACCGAGGTCGGCATGAAGAAGTCGGTGTAGTTCTGGCCGGACTGGTTGTTGAAGCCGGAGCGGCCCCACCAGTAGTGGATGCCATCCTGTGCCTGCGTATTGCCGTAGGCATCACGCGCCTTGCCGGCGCCATACCACTGGTAATCCTCGGTGCTGGCTTCCATGGTCCGGGTGGTGCGCTTCTGCTGGGTCACGCCCACCAGCACGCCGAAGCGTTCGTCCTGGCTGTGCCACGAGTACAGCGCCGACGCCTGCGGATCGATATCGTGATGGGTGTCGGAGGAGGTGCCTTCGAGCGTGACGAAGCCCGAGTTGGATTCCATGTCCAGCGGGCGTCGGGTGTGCAGGATGACCGTGCCGCCGATGCCGCCTTCATCGATGCGCGCTTCCGGCGACTTGAACAGCTCGGCGCTGGACAGCATGTTCGACGGCAGCAGGGTGTAGTTGAACGAACGCGTGGCTTCGTCGTTGGTTTCCGAAGTAGCAACGTAATTGCCGTTCAACTGGGTCAGGGTCAGGTCCGGTGCCAGGCCGCGCACGCTGACGCTTTTGCCTTCACCGCCACTACGGGTGATGACCACGCCGGGGACGCGCTGCAGCGCATCGGCGACGTTCTTGTCGGGGAACTTGCCGACGTCTTCAGCGGTGATCACTTCGACCACGGCGTTGGCGTCGCGCTTCTGCTCGAGGCTCTTCTCGATGGCGTAGCGGTAGCCGGTGACCTGGACGCTGTCCAGGGTGGTGGCGTCCTGCGTGCCGGTGCTGGTGGCCTGCTGCGCGGCGGCGCCAGCCGGCAGAACGGCGGCAGCCAGGGCCAGCGCGATGGCCAACGACAATGCGTCCTGGCCATGCGTACGTGTTGAATGCTTCATTCCCATCTCTCCTCTCTCCTGGATTGATCCGGTGACGTGGCACGGACAACTTGAATCGATCTAATTTGAAGTGACATTGTCGCTGTCGCCATGCAGTGGCAGTGGCACCGTGCGCGTGGCCTGGTACGTCCTGTTCCCGCTTCCCCAACTCCCGGCCATCGCAATGTCGTCTTGGATCGATCTAAGCGATGGGCGGGCGATTTTTAGCATGGGTCGCCCGTGGGCGCATGCTGCTGCGCAATATGGTACTGGCGTGGCAATGCTGTGACGGTTTGCTGAAAACAGTGGAAACGTTTTCGTGCGCAGGCGAGGGTGGGTCGGCAGGGCGGCGCCCTGCACCTGCGGGTAGTGCCGGCCGCTGGCCGGCAACAGCCAAAGCCAATGCCGGGCTGGCAGGACACGCCGTAAACCCGTCCATGGGGGCTCGATGGCGCCATCCATGGCGCCAACGGTCCTGCCAGCCCACTCCGCCCCGCCTTCGACAGTTTCCCGGTGACGGTTGGATGGGGCCTGGGGACGGCAGGGGTAACGGCCTGGGGTCAGATCCGTTTTCCTTTGGAAAACGGATCTGACCCCAGATTGATTTCGTTATCTGACAGAGATTGATCCAAGCATGGCGTGGATCCGTCGCAGATCGCGGAAATCTGTCGAAGGCGGGGTGGGTCCGGTTGCGGGGGTGTCCGCGGCATGGATGCCGCGGCCAAGCCCCCAAGGATGGGTTTACGGCGTCCCCCGCAACCGCCCCCCCGACTCCCCACAGGAAACCGGCTTCTGCTGTTGCTGTTGCTGTTGCTCCAGCTCGGAGCAGGTGCAGGTGCAGGTGCAGGTGCAGGTGCAGGTGCAGGTGCAGGGCGCAGGTGCAGGGCGCAGCCCTGCCGAACACCCCTTCATGCTGCGCCGCAGAATGCAATCGGCTGAACCTGCATGCTCTACTTGAATCGATCTAAATTCACGGTCACGTGGGTCAGGCGTCATTCCAGGGGAGCCATCTGCCGATGCGGGCAAGGCTCAGCGGAACGGTGCCGGACGGCCCCGATCGTCTGCCTTCGCGTCATCGACTACAGGAACCCGACATGCGTCCAGTGCCGTCCGCTCCCGCCGTCCCCTTGTCCGAGCGCCCGCTGGCGCGCCTGGCCTGCCTGCTCGCCCTGTCGGCCATGCCGATGCTGCTGCAGGCGGCACCGGCGGCGCTGGAGCGCGAGGTCAATACCTTCATCGGCAGCAAGGACGATGGCAACACCTTCCCGGGCGCGTCGGCGCCGTTCGGCCTGATCCAGGTCAGCCCGATCGGCAGCCATTACTCGGGCTGGCGCTACGACGACGAGAAGATCCGCGGCTTCGGCCACTCGTTCATTTCCGGTGCGGGTTGCTGGGAGCAGGGCGGCCAGGTGTCGGTACTGCCGGTGACGGGCAGCATCGGCCCGGGCGGCGATTTCGATACCGGCAACCCCAAGCAGTTCGACCACAAGGCCTACGCCTCGAACTACACCCATGACGGCGAAATCGGACAGGCCGGCTACTACAAGGTGCGGCTGACCAGCTATGGCGGCATCGACGCCGAGGCGACCGCGCGCACTCGCGCCGCCGCCGAGCGCTACACCTTCAGCCAGCGCAGCGGCGACGGCCACGTGCTGGTCAATGTCGGCCAGGCCAACGAGCGCCATTCGGTGATCGGCAGTGTGGTCGACGTGGTCGGTGACCGCGTGGTGGAAGGCAAGCTGGTCACCAAGAGTTTCTGTGGTGGGCACCAGTACACCACCTGGTTCCGCATCGAGTTCGACCGCCCGTTCAAGGCGCACGGCACCTGGGGCGAGGGCGGTGGCCTGCCCGGTGCGCGCCACAGCATGGAAGGCGAGCAGAAGCCGAATGGCGCCTGGCTCAGCTTCGACCTGGCCAAGGGCCAGTCGGTGACGGCGGTCAGTGCGATCTCGCACGTGGACGCCGAAGGCGCGCGCACCAACCTGCGCGCCGAGGGCATGCAGGGCGGGGCGCTGCTGGGTTTCGACCGCATGCGCACGCTGTCCCAACAGTCCTGGCGCGAGCAGCTGGGCCGGGTGCGCGTGCAGGGCGGCAACGCTGACGACCGCGCCGTGTTCTACAGCGCGGTCTACCACGCGCTGCTGCAGCCGATGACCGGCAACGATGCCGACGGCCGCTATCGCGGTTATGACGATGGCATCCATCGTGCCGATGGCTGGACCTACTACGAGTACTTCTCGCTGTGGGATACCTACCGCGCGCAGAACCAGTGGCTGGCACTGACCCGTCCGGATGTGGCGCGCGACATCGGCCGCACGCTGCTGGCGATCGACGAGCAGGGCGGCTGGCTGCCGCGCTGGGGCTATGCCAACTTCGAGACCAACATCATGACCGGCGATCCGGTCACCCCGTTCATGGTCGACCTGTGGCGCTTCGGCGCGCTCAAGGGCCGCGAGTCGCAGGCCTGGGATGCACTGCGTCGCAACGCGTTCGGCACGCCGCCGCTGAACTCGCGCATGGCCGGCCGTTCCGGCAACCCGACCTACCTGGACAAGGGCTATGTGGTCTATGACCGCGCGTTCCCGTCCAAGGGCATGGACGTTGATCCGCACCACGGCGGCTCGGCCACGCTGGAATACGCGCTGGCCGACTGCGCGCTCTCGCAGATGGCCGATGGCCTGGGCCATGCGCAGGATGCGGCGACGCTGCGTGAGCGCGGCCGCAACTGGCGCAAGGTGTGGGACCCGCAGGTGCGCGATGCCGAGACCGGTTTTACCGGTTTCCCGCGCCCGCGTACCGAAGATGGCCAGTGGTACACCCCGGCCGATGGCCGCTACAGCCCGCGTTCGCACCACGGCTTCCATGAGGGCACCGCGTGGCAGTACCAGTGGCTGGCGCAGCAGGACGTGCCGGGTCTGGTGGAAGCCATGGATGGCCGCGAACAGGCCGGCCGCCGCCTTGATGCCTTCTTCGCGATGGACGCGCTGCAGGCCGATCCGCTCAATGCCGCGCGCAAGGAGTGGGTGGTCGGGCCGTACAGCTACTACAACCAGTTCCGCTACAACCCGAACAACGAGCCGGACCTGCACTCGCCGTGGCTGTACACGCTGATCGGCCAGCCGTGGAAGACGGCGGCGGTGGTGCGCGCCGCGCAGCAGCTGTTCACCAATGCCCCCAACGGCGTGACCGGCAACGATGACCTCGGCACGATGTCGGCCTGGTATCTGTTCAGCGCCATCGGCGTCTACCCGGCGGTGCCCGGCAGCGGCCAGTTCCTGCTGCACACCCCGCGCTTTGCCAAGGTGGAAGTGGACATGGGCAATGGCCGCACCCTGCGCATCGACGCGCCGGGCGCCGACGGCCGCCGCCTGCAGTACGTGCAGGGCGTGCAGGTCGATGGCCAGGCGCATGCGCCGGTGTGGCTGGACTGGGACCGCCTGCAGCAGGGCCCGCGCCTGCACTTCAGCCTGGACGCCAAGGCACCGGAGCAGGGCTGGGGCACCGCCGTGAAGGACCTGCCGGTGTCCTGGTGCGCGGCACCGGGCAGCGCATTGCGCTGAGCCGGACTGTGCCGTTCGCGGTGACCCAGCGAACGGCACCGCACGACATGGCCGTGATCCATTAGGCTTGAGCCTCCAGCGGAGTCCGGGAAGACGATGAACGACAACGGCAGCAGTTCCAGCAAGCGCGCCGGCAAGGCGGTGACGGTGACCGACATCGCGCGTGCCATCGGCGTGTCACGGGCCACCGTGTCGCTGGTGCTGCGTGGCAGCCCGCTGGTCAACGTCGACACCCGGGCCAAGGTCGAGGCCGAGCTGCGTCGTCAGCGCTATGTCTACAACCGCGCGGCGGCCAACCTGCGCCGGCGCACCTCGTCGAGCATCGCGCTGGTGATCAACGACCTGTCCAACCCGTTCTTCGCCGAATTCGCCTCCGGTGTGGACGAGGCGCTGGGCGGGCGTGGTTACGTGACCCTGCTCGGCAGCACCGGGGAATCGCCGGAGCGGCAGCAGGCGGTGCTGTCCACGTTGATGGAGCACACCCCCGCTGGCCTGATCCTGTCGCCGGCCGAGGGCAGCGATACCACGCAGCTGCGGCAGGCACTGGGTGCCAATGCCAACGTGCTGCTGTTCAACCGCGAACTGGACGGCGCCGACTGGGACTTCCTGACCCTGGACAACCAGCATGGCGCCTACCTGGCCACGCGTCACCTGATCGAGCGCGGCCATCGCCAGATCGCCTTCTTCGGCGGCCATGCGGCATCGAGCTCGTGCCACCAGCGCCGCGCAGGTTTCCAGCAGGCCCTGGCCGAGGCCGGCCTGTCGCTGCCGCCGGGCTGGATGATCGAGTCGGCACCGAACCGGCTGGAGGCTGCCGCGCGCACCGATGAACTGTTCGCTGATGGCCATCGACCGAGTGCGGCGGTCTGCTACAACGACACCGTCGCGCTGGGCCTGATGCTGGGCCTGAACTCGCGCGGCATCCGTCCCGGCGGTGATTTCGCGGTGACCGGCTTCGACGATATCTCCGAGGCCGCGGTGGCCGTGCCGCCGCTGACCACGCTGACCGCCGACCCGCGCGAGCGCGGTCGCCAGGCCGCCGCGCTGCTGCTGCAACGGTTGGACGAACCGGATGCGCCGCCGCGGCGCACGGTCGCGCCGGTGCAGTTGCGCATCCGCGAAAGCAGTGCCGCACGGCCGAACTGAATTCTTTCCACAGACTCCCTTCCACGCAACAACGACCTTCCGCGCATCGAGGCGCGTACCGCATGCCGATCTCCGCAACGCCCCGTCCATCGGGTTCTTCGGGCAACGCACCTGCCGTCACCAACGGCAAGGCGCTGGCCGTGGTCACCACGATCTTCTTCATGTGGGGCTTCCTGACCTGCCTCAATGACATCCTGATCCCGCACCTGAAGGCGGTGTTCGAGCTGAACTACGCCAAGGCGATGCTGGTGCAGTTCACCTTCTTCGGCACCTATTTCCTGATGTCGCTGCCCGCAGGCCGGTTGGTCGCCGCGCTGGGCTACAAGAAGGGCATCGTGGCCGGCCTGGTGATCGCCGGCATCGGCGCGCTGGGCTTCTGGCCGGCGGCAGAGCTGCGCGTGTACGGTGCCTTCCTCGGCGCGCTGTTCGTGCTGGCCACCGGCATCACCGTGCTGCAGGTCGCAGCCAATCCCTACGTCGCGCTGCTGGGCCCCGAGCAGACCAGCTCCAGCCGGCTGACCCTGGCGCAGGCCCTGAACTCGCTGGGCACCGCCATTGCGCCGATCTTCGGCGGCATGCTGATCCTGTCCAACACGGTCAAGAGTGCCGATGACCTCGCCGCGATGCCGGCCGCCGAGCAGCTGGCCTACCGTGCCGCCGAGGCGCAGGCCGTGCAGGGCCCCTATGTGGGCCTGGCGGTGGCGCTGGTGCTGCTGGCGCTGTTCGTGTTCCTGTTCCGCCTGCCGGCATTGAGTGATGCCACCGAGCAGGCCGACCAGGGCCACCACCACAGCTATCTGGATGCGCTGCGCAAGCGCCACCTGCTGCTGGGCGTGCTGGGCATCTTCTTCTACGTCGGTGCCGAAGTATCGATCGGCAGCTTCCTGGTCAACTATCTGTCGATGCCCAACATCGGCGGCTTCAGCGAGCAGGAAGCCACGCACTATGTGTCGGCCTACTGGACGATGGCAATGATCGGCCGCTTCGCCGGTTCGGCGCTGCTGGCCCGTTTCTCGCCCAGCCGCCTGCTGGCGATCTTCGCGCTGGTCAATGTGGCCCTGCTGGTCACGACCATGCTGAGCTCCGGCAACATCGCGCTGTACTCGGTGGTGGCGATCGGCCTGTTCAACTCGATCATGTTCCCGACCATCTTCGCGCTGAGCATCGAGCGCCTGGGCCCGCTGACCAACAAGGGCTCCAGCCTGCTGATCATGGCCATTGTCGGTGGTGCCGTGGTGCCGTACCTGCAGGGCGTGCTGGCCGACCACATCGGTGTGCAGGCCAGCTTCGTCCTGCCGCTGCTGTGCTACGGCTACATCATCTTCTACGGACTGGTCGGCGCGCGTACGCCGGCTTCCGCAACGCAGGGAGGCTGAGTCCGGAATGGGTTCCATCGTTTGCTTCGGCGAAATTTTGATCGATCTACTAGCGCAGCCGCCGGCCTCGGCCGATACCCCGCGCGCATTCCTGCAGTACGCCGGCGGTGCGCCGGCCAACGTCGCCGTGGCGGCCGCGCGGCTGGGTGCAAAGACCCAGTTCGTCGGCATGCTCGGCCGCGACATGTTCGGTGACTTCCTGGCCGACAGCCTGGTCGAGCATGGCGTCGGCACCGACTACATCGTGCGTACCGACGCGGCCAAGACCGCGCTGGCGTTCGTGGCGCTGGACGCTACGGGCGAACGCAGTTTCAGCTTCTACCGCCCGCCGGCGGCCGATCTGCTGTTCCGTGACCGCGATTTCCAGGCTGCCTGCTTCGACAGCGCGCAGTGCTTCCACGTCTGCTCCAACAGCCTGACCGAGTCGTCCATCGCCGAAGCGACCTTCGCCGGCATGGAGCGCGCGCGTGCCGCCGGTGCGGTGGTCAGCCTCGATCTCAACCTGCGCCCGGCGCTGTGGCCGGCCAACGAAGACCCGACGCCGCGCCTGTGGCAGGCGCTGGAACGGGCCGACCTGGTCAAGCTGTCGCGCGAGGAGCTGGACTACCTCGCCGCGCCGCTCGGCGATGACGGTGAGCGGCTGGTGCTGCGGCGCCTGCTGGCCGCGCAGGCACGCTGGGTGATCGTCACCGACGGTGCGGCCACGCTGCACTGGTATACCCGCGACGACCACGGCACGGTCACCAGCTTCCGTGTGGCCGCGGTCGATACCACCGCCGCCGGCGATGCCTTCGTCGGTGGCGTGCTGGTCGGCCTGCTGGAGCGGGGTGGGGCCGGCGCTGGTTTCGCTGCGTTCTGCCAGGACCCGCAGGCGATTACTGCCACGCTCCGCTTCGGTGCTGCGGTCGGCGCACTGGCGGTTACCCGCAAGGGCGCGTTCGCCGCGATGCCCTCGCTCGATGAAGTGCAGCTGCTGCTGCAGGCCCAGGACATTACCGCATGAGCACCTCGCCCGATTTCCGTTCGCCCGCCTTCCTGCGTGCGCATATCGCCGACACGATGGCGTTCTACCATCCGCGCTGCATCGATCCGAACGGCGGCTTCTTCCACTACTTCCGTGATGACGGCAGCATCTACGATGCCAGCCATCGCCATCTGGTGAGCAGTACGCGCTTTGTCTTCAACTACGCGATGGCCTACCGCGAGTTCGGCAACGCCGAATACCGCGACGCGGTCGAGCACGGCGTGCGCTACCTGCGCGAGGTGCATCGCAATCCGGCCACCGGTGGCTATGCCTGGACCCTGCGCGAGGGCAAGGTCGAGGACGATATGAACCACTGCTATGGTGTGGCGTTCGTGCTGCTGGCCTACAGCTGTGCGCTGAAGGCCGGTGTCGAGCAGGCCCGCGGCTGGATGGACGAGACCTGGCAGCTGCTGGAGGCGCGCTTCTGGGAGCCGCAGCACGGCCTGTACAAGGACGAAGCCGATGGCCAGTGGAACTTCACCGGCTATCGTGGCCAGAACGCCAACATGCACATGTGCGAGGCGATGCTGGCCGCGTTCGAGGCCAGCGGCGAGCAGCGCTATGTCGAGCGCGCGCTGCAGCTGGCCGACACCATGACCCGCCGCCAGGCGGCCAAGGCCGGTGGTCTGGTCTGGGAGCACTATGACGTGAACTGGGAGATCGACTGGGACTACAACCTGGACGATCCCAAGCATCTGTTCCGCCCCTGGGGCTTCCAACCGGGCCATCAGACCGAATGGGCCAAGCTGCTGCTGATCCTCGATCGCCACGTGCAGGCCGATTGGCTGGTGCCGACCGCGCAGCACCTGTTCGATGTTGCCGTGGTGCGCAGCTGGGACGAGGCGCGCGGTGGCCTGTACTACGGTTTCGCACCGGAATCGCGCCGGCAGCCGGGCATGGACGGTGCCCCGATCGGCGGCGACAGTTTCGTCTGCGACGATGACAAGTACTTCTGGGTGCAGGCCGAGACGCTGGCCACGGCCGCGCTGATGGCCCAGCGCACCGGCGATGACCGCTACTGGCAGTGGTACGAGCGCATCTGGGCCTATTCCTGGGAGCACTTCGTCGACCACCAGTACGGCGCCTGGTTCCGCATCCTGGATGCCGACAACCGCAAGTACAGTGACGAGAAGAGCCCGGCCGGCAAGGTGGATTACCACACCATGGGTGCGTGCTACGAAGTGCTGAACGTGGTGCGTTGAGGTTGGTACGCCGGGCATGGCCCGGCACTACCGTGAATCGGATCTGCAGGTAGCGCCGGGCCACGCCCGGCGGAAAAACAGGAGCATTCCGTGCATCGTCTTTCCCTCGTTGTCCGTCTGCTCCTGCTGCTGATCGCAGCCTCTGCTTTCCCTGCGTTGGCGGCCCCGCTGCAGGCGCAATGGGAATTCCGCATGCTGCCCGGTGACGCACAGGGCGCTGCCCATCCCGGCCTGCAGCGGTGGCGTGGCGCCACGGTGCCGGGCAGTGTGCATGCCGACCTGCTGGCGCATGCGTTGATCCGCGACCCCTACGTCGGCGCGCCGGAGAACGAGCTGCAGTGGATCGGGCTGGCCGATTGGGAGTACCGGGCCCGTTTCGACGTGGATGCCGCAACCCTGGCCAAACCCAACGCCGAGTTGCGCTTCGACGGGCTGGATACCTATGCCGAGGTCAGCCTCAACGGCAAGCCGCTGCTGCGCGCAGACAACGCGCACCGTACCTGGCGTGCCCGTGTGGACGGCCGTCTGCGCGCGAAGGGCAACGAGCTGCGGATCGTGTTCCGGTCGCCGATCCGCACCCTGTTGCCAGGCGTGCAGGCAATGCCGCACAGGATTGCCGGCAACTATCCCTCGCCCTATGGCGATGAGCCGAAGGACGCGATGGTCGGCAACTTCGCGCGCAAGCCGGCCTATCACTTCGGCTGGGATTGGGGCCCGCGCTACGTCACCGCCGGTGTCTGGCGCGGGATCGACCTGCAGGCCTGGGATGCGCATCGGCTGAACGATGTGGCGGTACGCACCGACGCGCTGGATGCCCGGCAGGCGAAGCTGACGGTGCTGCTGCAGGTGGAGCAGGGCAACGCCGCCGGTTCTGCGGTCGTCAATATCGACGTGCGCGATCCGCAGGGTCGCAGCGTGGCCCAGGTGCAGCGCACGGTGCTGCTGAAGCCCGGCCAGAACAGTGTGGAACTGCCGGTTGAATTGGCAGAACCGAAACGCTGGTGGCCGGTGGGCCACGGCGCACAGGATCGCTACACCGTGCAGGCACGCCTGGACGGTGGCGCCGATGCAACGCTGGTGCGCGAGCAGCGCATCGGCCTGCGCACGGTTGAGCTGCGCCGCGAGGAGGATGGCAAGGGCGGGCAGGGCTTCGCTTTTGTCATCAACGGTGTGCCGGTCTTTGCCAAGGGCGCCAACGTGATTCCGTTCGACGCCTTCCCCGCACGCGTGGATGCCGCGCGCCTGCGCCAGGTGCTGGTGGCGGCGCGCGATGCCAACATGAACATGCTGCGCAACTGGGGCGGCGGCTACTACGAGGACGACGCGTTCTTCGATATCGCCGATGAGCTGGGCCTGCTGGTCTGGCAGGATTTCATGTTCGGTGGCGGCATGCAGCCGGGCTACGATCCGGCGTTCCGCGCCAGTGTGGTCGCCGAGGCCCGCGACAACGTGCGCCGCCTGCGCCATCACCCCAGTATCGTGTTGTGGTGTGGCAACAATGAAGAAGAAACCGCCTGGAAGGATTGGGGCCATGGCCGCGACCTGAAGGCGGCCGATCCGGCGTTCGCGGCCAAGGTCTGGCAGGGTTATGTCGATCTGTTTGGCAATGATCTGCGCCAGGTGGTCGGCGAGGAAGGGCTGGGCGTACCGTACTGGTCCAGTTCGCCCAGCAACGATCTGGACGAGAAGGCCAACGATTCCACCCGCGGCGACAAACACTACTGGCAGGTCTGGGGCAATCCGGCGTTGCCGGTGCAGGCCTATCTGCGCGAGACCCCGCGTTTCATGTCCGAGTACGGGTTGCAGGCATGGCCGTCGGTGGCGACGGTGGACCAGATCGCGACCCGTGCCGAGCAGCGCATCGACAGCCCGGTGATCCGCGCACACCAGAAGTTCATGGCCGGCGAAGGCAACAGCCGCCTGCTGCACTACATCGAACTGGGCTACGGCACGCCGAAGGACTTCGAGGACTTCGTCTACCTCAGCCAGGTGATGCAGGCCGATGGCATCGCGCTGGCCGCGTTGCATCACCGCGCCTCGCGGCCGTACACGATGGGCTCGTTGTACTGGCAGCTCAACGACGTCTGGCCGGGGGCTTCATGGTCCAGCGTGGACTACTTCGGCCGCTGGAAGGCGTTGCACTTCGCCGCGCGGCGCTTCTTCGCGCCAGTGACGGTGGCCGCGCTGCGCGATGAGGGCAGCACACGGGTGCGCCTGATCAATGACGGTGCTGCACGGGATGCGCGCTGGCGGCTGCGGGTGATGGACATGGACGGCAAGGTGCTGCGTCGTCGCGAGCAAGCGGTGAGCCTGGCCGCAGCAGGGTGACCTCGATCGGTGATTTCACCGATGCGGAACTGCTGGCCGGCGCCGACCCGAAGCGCACGGTGGCGGTGTTCGAGCTGCTGCAGGACGGCAAAGTGAGCGCGCGGCAGGTGGTCGGCTTCGCTGAAGCCAAGGATCAGGTGTTGCCACGGCAGAAATTGAAGGCGACTCTCGCCATCGACGGCGATCACTATCGCCTGCGGCTGCAGAGTGCGGCCTATGTGCGCGCGGCGTGGATCGACTTCGGCGCGTTGGACGTGACGCTTGAAGACAACCTGCTGGACCTGCTGCCGGGCGAAACCCGCGACATCGCGGTACGCGGCCCGGTGGACCTGACCACCCTGCGCGACGCGCTGAAGGTGAAGACCCTCAACGACCGTTGAGGGCTGGAACATTCTGCTCTGGTAGATGCCAACCTTGGTTGGCTCACCAGGAGGATGCCAACCAAGGTTGGCATCCTCCTCATTGTTACAGCTGGATCTGCTGGAAGTTCTCGACGCGATCGTGGCCGTTGGCCGCCTGGCCGGTGCGCGGCAGCGGGTAATCGTCCAGGCGGTCGATCAGGCGGGTCTGCAGGCCGGCTTCGCGGGCGGCGTCCAGTTCTTCCACCACATCCGACAGGAACAGGATCTCGCCAGCCGGTACGCCGACGGACTGCACGATACGGCGATAGCTGTCCGCCTCACGCTTGCCGCCCACTTCGGTATCGAACCAGCCCGACACCAGCGGGCTGAGGTCGCCGGCATCGCTGAAGCCGAAGAACAGCTTCTGCGCCGGCACCGAACCGGAGGAGTACACGTACAGCGGCAGGCCCGAGGCGTGCCAGCCCTTCAGTACCGCCGCCACTTCCGGATAGAAGTGCGCGGTGTAGTCGCCGCGACGGTAGCCGGCGTCCCAGATCCGGCCCTGCAGCGCCTTCAGTGCGGTGTGCTTGCGGTCCTGGTCGATCCAGCCCTGCAGCGTCTCGACCACCAGGCTGTCCTGGCAGGCGCCGCCGATCTCGGTGGCCACCGCGTCCAGCCAGCGGCGCACGTCCGGGTCCTGGCCATGTTCGGCAACGAAGCCGGGCAGCGCCTGGCGCGCATAGGGAACAGCACGTTCTTGACGAACGAGATGCTGCTGGTGGTGCCTTCGATATCGGTCAGGATGACGCGGGGCTGCATGGATCAGGATGCCTGGGTAGGGACGTAACGGGGGAACTTCTGCGCGATGTCGTTGCCGGTGAAATGGCCGACCCAGCCATCCGGCTCGGTGAAGAAACGGATCGCCACGAAGCTGGGCTCATCGCCCATGTCGAACCAGTGGGTGGTGCCATCGGGCACGGCGATCAGGTCATCCTTCACGCACTCGATCTCGTACACCTTGTCTTCCACGTGCAGGGTGAACAGGCCGGAGCCGGCGACGAAGAAGCGCACCTCGTCTTCCTTGTGGAAGTGTTCGTCGAGGAACTTCTTGCGCAGCTCGGCGCGGTTCGGGTTGTCCGGCGCGATCGAGGCCACATCCACGCTCTTGAAGCCGTTCTCGGCCACCAGGCGGTCGATGTCGGCGCGGTAGGCGGCGAACACTTCCTCCTGGCTGGCGCCCGGCGCGACCGGGGCAGTGGCCTGCCAGCGTTCAAAGGTGACGCCGATCTGCTTCAGCTCGGCAGCGATGAGCGCGCCGTCCTGGGTGTCCAGCAGTGGCGATTCGGGGCGGGTGTCGTCGTAGATGCGCAGTCGGCTCATGGCGGCAGCTTGAACGTCTCGGGGGAAGACAGGGTAGCAGGGTAGGGGCAGGGTGCAGATTCCGGATCGGCATCTGCACCTGCGCGCGGGTTCAGCCGCGCAGCCTGCGCAGCTCCAGCTCGCAGTGGAACAGGAACTCGAAGGCCTCCAGGTGGCGGCGCGCCTCGGCCATGTCACGGCCCCAGGCGTACAGGCCGTGGCCATCGATCAGGTAGCCCCACAGGTTCTGCCGATCGAGCAGGTCGTCGACCTGCGCCGAGAGCACGTTCATGTCCTGGGTGTTGGCGAACACCGGCACATCCACGGCCATTTCATGGGTGCTGTTGCCGGCGAACGCTTTCAGCAGCTCGTAGCCTTCCAGGTGCACATGGCCTTGCGGCGCGTACAGGCGCGAGGCGATGGTCTGCACCGGCGAATGGGTGTGCAGCACGCAGCCCACTTCGGGGAAGCGGCGGTACAGCTGGGTGTGCAGCAGGGTTTCGGCGGACGGGCGCAGCGGGCGGCCGACGGCCTGGCCGTCGAAGTCCACCACCATGATGTCGTCCTCGATCAACCGGCCCTTGTCCTTGCCGGACACGGTGATCGCGGCGTGGCGGTCGTCCAGGCGGTGGGAGAAGTTGCTGCTGGTGGCCGGGGTCCAGCCGGCGTGGGCCAGCTCGCGGACGTTGTCGATCAGCAGCTGGGCCAGCTCGCTCAGGCGCGCGGTGTCGTAGGGGAAGGTGGGGGTGTCCATGGGGCGATTTTACTGGATTCGGCCAACGGCTGAGCCCCTCGTGGCGGGAGGCGGGGCTGGATTTCTTGCTTTGGCCGGGCGGGTGGGCTGTGCAGGGGACGCCGTGAACCCATCCATGGGGGCTTGGCCGCGGCATCCATGCCGCGGACACCCCTGCACAGCCCACCCGCCCGGCCATGGACAGTTTCCGTGCGCGCCAGCCACGGAGTGAAGAAGGAAGAGCGAAAAGCGGGTCGCGGCGCTACGCTTGCTCGCAGCGGAGCATGGCTCCGCTCTACAGAAGCATCTTCTGCCGGAAAGATTCCATCCACGCATGGCATGGAGTTACCACAGACGCATCATTCCCCGGACAGAGTTCATCCACGCATGGCGTGGATCTACCGGACGCGCCGGGAGACTGTCAGGGTGGGGAGGCATGGGTTCGCGGGGGTGTCAGTCGCATGGATGCGGCTGCCAAGCCTACAGGGACGTACTTGCGGCGTCCCCCGCGTACCCATGCCTCCCCGCCAAACCAGCACACCCGCTCTTGCCGTTGCTCTGGCTTCACACGCGGGTGCAGGGCCGCAGGCCCTGCAATGCAAAACCTTACTTAGCCCGCAGGCGGCTGTGCCGGAACCCGTAGCAGAAATAGATCACGAAACCGACGAAGGTCCACACGCCCATCAGCATCCAGTTGTGCATCGTCATCGCCGACAACAGCGCCAGGCAGCTCAGCACGCCCAGGCTGCAGATCAGCCAGGCCATCGGCATGCGGAACGGGCGCGGCAGGTCCGGCTGGGTGCGACGCAGGATCAGCACGCCGGCACACACGGCGGCAAACGCGATCAGCGTCCCCATCGACGTCAGTTCGCCGAGGATGTCCAGCGGGAACAGCGCCGCCAGCAGCGCGATGCCGATGCCGGTGATCACGGTGTTGATGTGCGGGGTGCGGTACTTCGGGTGGATCTTGGTGAACACCGGCGGCAACAGGCCGTCGCGACCCATGATCATGAAGATGCGCGGCTGGCCGATGATCATCACCAGCACCACCGAGGACAGGCCGACCAGTGCGCCGACCTCGACCACCCAGCGCAGCCAGCCCAGCTGCGGATGCGCGGCCACCGCCGTCACTACCGGCTCATCGGTGCCGAGCAGCGGGTACGGCACCAGGCCGGTCATCACCGCGGCCATCGCGATGTACAGCACGGT
Organism: Stenotrophomonas sp. GSD10; assembly: GCF_056172695.1. Taxonomy (NCBI): domain Bacteria; kingdom Pseudomonadati; phylum Pseudomonadota; class Gammaproteobacteria; order Lysobacterales; family Lysobacteraceae; genus Stenotrophomonas; species Stenotrophomonas sp. GSD10. Next base: position 1,662,118 of record NZ_JAOCMC010000002.1, read on the forward strand.
GCAGACCACCAGCGACAGCATCATGCCGATCGGCATGTCACGCTGCGGGTTCTTCGACTCCTGCGCCGCCACCGACACCGCCTCGAAGCCGATGTAGGCGAAGAACACCATCGCTGCGCCGCGCAGCACGCCTTCCATGCCGTACTTGCCAGGGCCTTCGTTGGCCGGAATGAACGGGGTCCAGTTGCTGGTGTCCACGTATTTCCAGCCGACCACGATGACCAGCACGATCAGGCCGGTCTTGAGCACAACCATGGCCATGTTCATCGCCGAGGATTTGCTGATGCCGACGTAGCACAGCCAGGTCAGCAGCAGCACCAGTCCGGCTGCGGGCAGGTTGGCGATTGCGCCGGTCGGACGCAGCTGTGCGTCCAGTGGCGCGCTGACCAGCGCGGCGGGCAGATGGATGTCGAACTGGCTGAGCAGGCTGAGGAAGTAGCCGGTCCAGCTGACCGCCACTGCCGAGGCGGAGACGCCGTATTCGAGCACCAGCATCCAGCCGATGAACCAGGCCGAGAGTTCGCCGAAGGTGGCGTAGGTATAGGTGTAGGCGCTGCCGGAGACCGGCACCATCGAGGCGAACTCGGCGTAGGCCAGTGCGCAGAAGGCGCAGCAGATCGCGGCCAGCACGAACGACAGCATGATCGCCGGGCCGGCGTGGTTGGCGGCGGCCTGGCCGGTGATGACGAAGATGCCGCCGCCGATCACCGCGCCGATGCCGAGCGCGGTCAGGCCCCAGGGACCGAGGTGGCGGCGCAGGCTCAGGCCGTTGGCGTCTTCATGGGCGGCGTGCGGGTGCTTGGTGGCCCACAGTTGCTTGAACATGTCTGGTGGTCTTGTCGAAGCGCCGTTGGAGGCGGCGCAGGGAAACGGACGGGCCGGCGCAGGGCCGGCCCGTAGGCGGATCAGGAGGACTTGGCCAGCTTGCTGTTGCGGATGCCGTAGCCCAGGTAGATCAGCATGCCCAGCACGGTCCAGCCGACGAACAGGTGCCAGTGGACCACGAACGCCTGCCAGAACAGGAACAGGCAGGTGGCGGCGCCCAGCGGGCAGATGATCCAGACCATCGGCACGCGGAACGGGCGATGGATCTCCGGCTTGGTATAGCGCAGCACCAGCACGCCGATGCAGACCGTGGCGAAGGCCAGCAGGGTGCCCATCGACACCAGCTCGCCCAGCACGTTCAGCGGCACCAGGCCGGCCAGTGCGGCGGCGATCACGCCGACCACGATGGTGGCGACGTACGGGGTGCGGAAACGGGCGTGGACCTTGCCGAAGAACCTCGGCAGCAGGCCGTCGCGGGAGATGGTGTAGGCGATGCGGGTCTGGCCCATCATCATCACCAGCACCACCGAGGACAGGCCGGCGATGGCGCCGATTTCCACCGCGGTCTTCAGCCACGACAGCTGCGGGTAGCCTTCCAGCGCGGTGGCCACCGGCTTGTCGGTGCCCAGCAGGTGGTACGGCATCATGCCGGTCAGCACCGCGCAGACGATGATGTAGACGATGGTGCACACGGCCAGCGAGCCGAGCAGGCCGATCGGCATGTTGCGCTGCGGGTCCTTGGTTTCGCCGGCGGCGGTGGAGACCGCGTCGAAGCCGATGTAGGCGAAGAACACGATGGTGGCCGCGCGGAAGATGCCGCTCCAGCCGAACTCACCCGGCACGCCGGTGTTTTCCGGGATGAACGGCTGCCAGTTGGCCGGGTCGATATGGGCCGCGCCGATGCCGATGAAGAGGCAGATGACGGTGACCTTGATCGCCACGATGATCGCGTTGACGAAGGCCGACTGGGTCACGCCCACGTACAGCAGGCCGGACACCGCCGCCACGATCAGCACCGCCGGCAGGTTGAACAGCTTGCCGGAGGCGACGAACTCGCTGCCGGTCCAGGCAATGGGCGCGGCGCTGAGCAGGTCCGGGAACGGCATGTGCAATGTGGTGGTGATGAAGCTGATCAGGTACGCCGACCAGCCCACCGCGACCGAGGCCGAGGCGAACAGGTACTCCAGTACCAGGCACCAGCCGATGAACCAGGCCATGCCTTCGCCGAGGGTGGCGTAGGAGTAGGAGTAGGCGCTGCCGGAGACCGGCATCATCGCCGCGAATTCGGCATAGCACAGGCCCGCCAGCGCGCAGGCGAAACCGGCGATCACGAACGACAGCATGACGGCCGGGCCGGCGTGGTTGGCCGCCGCCTGGCCGGTCAGTACGAAGATACCAGCGCCGATCACCGCACCCACGCCAAGCAGGATGAGGTGTTTAGCCGTGAGGGTCCGTTTCAACGTGGCTTCGCCGTCCAGGCTGCCTTCGATGGGTTCGCCGGCATCGACGTGCCCGGCCGGCTGGACCGGCTTGACCCTCAACAGAGCTTTCAGCATGCAGTACTTCCTAGTGATCGGATTTGGGTGGGCCGCCGATACGTTGCCGGCAACCTTGAATGGTGAAGGCCGCGCGAACGGCCCGCTGTACCTTAGCCAAAGCTGAAGCCAACGCACAAGCGCAATCGCAACAATGAACGGCGATAATGAGGGGTCTTTTTCCGGACCCCGCCCATTCATGCAGCAGACCGCCGAAACCCTTGCCGTGCTTGACGATCAACTGCGGGGGCTGCTGCAGGACTACGCCCGCCGCGAGCCTTCCCACGACGCGTTGGCTGCCGAATTCGGCACATTGATCGACGATCCGGAGGACGCCTTCCGCCGTGAACGTCTGGCCGGGCACTTCACGGCCAGCTGCTGGCTGGTCAGCGCTGATGGCCAGCGCCTGCTGCTGACCCACCACCGCAAGCTGCAGCGCTGGCTGCAGCTGGGCGGCCACGCAGACGGTGACCGTGACCTGGCCCGGGTGGCGCTGAAGGAAGCGGAAGAGGAATCCGGCTTGGCCGGCCTGGTGCTGGATGATCCGGCGATCTTCGACATCGACAAGCACTGGATTCCGGAACGCAAGGACGTGCCGGGGCACTGGCACTACGACGTGCGTTTCGTGATCCGGGCACTGGGCGGCGAGGCCTTCGCGCTCAGCGAAGAGTCGCTGGCGCTGGCCTGGCGGCCGGTGACCGAGGTCGCGGCCGATCCGGAATCGGACGAATCGATGCAGCGCATGGCGCGCAGGTGGTTGGCGCGCTAGCAACCTGTAGCGCCGAGCCGATGCTCGGCTCAATGCGGGCCGGAGCCGCAGCCGAGCATGGGCTCGGCGCTACAAGTGCGTGGCGGGATCCGCGTCAGTACAGGATGCGGGTACGCAGCGTGCCCGGAATCGCGGCCAGCTCGTCGCGCACGGCGGCGGCCTGTTCCTCGCTGGCGGTGATGTCGATCACCACGTAACCCACCTTCGGGTCGGTGCGCAGGAACTGGCCGTCGATGTTGACGTTGTGCCGCGAGAAGATCTCGTTGACCTTGGACAGCACGCCCGGCACGTTCTGGTGGATGTGCAGCAGGCGCAGGCTGTCGGCGTGCTCGGGCAGGGTCACTTCCGGGAAGTTGACCGCCGACAGGGTGCTGCCGTTGTCGCTGTAGCGCACCAGTTTGGCCGCCACTTCCACACCGATGTTGTCCTGCGCCTCCAGCGTGCTGCCGCCCACATGCGGGGTCAGGATCACGTTGTCGTGGCGGGTCAGCGGCGATTCGAAGATATCGCCGTTGCCCTTCGGCTCGACCGGGAACACGTCCAGCGCGGCGCCGCCGACGTGGCCGCTGGCCAGCGCGGCATCCAGCGCATCGATGTCGACCACGGTGCCACGCGCGGCGTTGATCAGGTGCGCGCCCTTGCGCATCTTCGCCAGCTCGGTGCTGCCGATCATCCACTGCGTGGACGGGGTCTCCGGCACGTGCAGGGTGACGATGTCGGCGCGGGCCAGCAGGTCGTCCAGGCTGGCCGCGGCGCGCGCATTGCCCAGCGCCAGCTTGGTTTCCACGTCGTGGAAGATCACCTGCATGCCCAGCGATTCAGCCAGTACGCCGACCTGGGTGCCGATGTGGCCGTAGCCGATGATGCCCAGCGTCTTGCCGCGCACCTCGTGGCTGCCGCTGGCCGACTTCGACCAGCCGCCGCGATGGCATTCGGCGTTCTTCTGCGGAATGCCGCGGGTCAGCATGATCGCTTCGGCGATCACCAGCTCGGCCACGCTGCGGGTGTTGGAGTAGGGCGCGTTGAATACCGGGATGCCGGCCAGCTCGGCCGCGTCCAGGTCGACCTGGTTGGTGCCGATGCAGAAACAGCCCACCGCGATCAGGCGCTTGGCCTCGGCCAGCACCTCGGCGCTGAGCTGGGTGCGCGAACGGATGCCGACGATGTGCGCCTCGGCGATGCGCGCCTTCAGTTCGTCCTCCGGCAGCGCCTTGGTATGCGCTTCGATCTGGCTGTAGCCGGCGGCGCTGAACACCCCCACGGCGGTCTGGCTGACCCCTCCAGCAACAGCACGCGGATATCCTGCTTCGGGAACGAGGTCTTCTTCGGCGACATGGGGCAACACGGCCAGTGGGACAGGGGCCAATCACTATGCCAGATCGGGACGCCGATGGTGCAGTGCGCAATTGGTTGCATCGGTAGCTATCTGCCTGCCTGCGGGGCTGGACGCTGGCGCGTGCCGCTGGCACGCTTGCCCGTTCTTCACGCCCCGCGCTGGACCGTCATGACCGATTCCCGCATTGCCTCGCTGCAGCAGGCCTGTCCCGGCCTGAAGCTGAAGACCGACCCGGCCGACCTGGAGCATTACGGGCGCGACTGGACCCGACGCTGGACGCCGGCGCCGCTGGTGATCGCGTTGCCGGCCACGGTCGAGGAAGTACAGGCGGTGATGCGCTGGAGTGCCAAGCATGGCGTGGCGGTGGTGCCGTCCGGCGGCCGCACCGGCCTGTCCGGCGGCGCAGTGGCGACCAACGGCGAGCTGGTGCTCAGCCTGGAACGGATGAACAAGGCGCTGGCCTACGATGCGGTCGATCGCACGCTGGTGGTGCAGGCCGGCATGCCGCTGGAAGCCGTGCACAACGCCGCACTGGACCACGGCCTGATCTACCCGGTGGATTTCGCTGCACGCGGTTCCTGTTCGATCGGCGGCAACATCGCCACCAATGCCGGCGGCATCCGGGTGATCCGCTACGGCAACACCCGTGAGTGGATTGCCGGGCTGAAGGTGGTGACCGCCAATGGCGAACTGCTCGAACTCAACAAGGGCCTGATCAAGAACTCCAGCGGCTATGACTTCCGCCAGCTGCTGATCGGCTCGGAAGGCACGCTGGGCGTGATCGTCGAGGCGACGCTGAAGCTGACCGACCCGCCGCCGGCCAGCAACGTGATGCTGCTGGCAGTGCCCAGCTTCGAAGTGCTGATGCAGGTGTTCGCCGCGTTCCGCGCGCGCCTGCAGCTGCAGGCCTTCGAATTCTTCACCGACCGCGCGCTGGAGCACGTGCTGGCGCATGGCGCGCAGGCGCCCTTCGATGAGGTGCATCCGTACTACGTGGTGACCGAGTTCGCAGCCAATGACGAGGCGCAGGAAGCGGCGGCGATGGCCGCCTTCGAGGACTGCATGGGCAATGGCTGGGTCAGCGACGGCGTGATCAGTGCCAGCGACGCCCAGGCCGCCCAGCTGTGGCGCCTGCGCGAAGGCATCACCGAAGCGCTGGCGCGCTACAAGCCCTACAAGAACGACGTCTCGGTGCGGATCTCGGCGATGCCGGCGTTCCTGGCCGAGACCCAGGCGCTGATCGGGCAGGCCTACCCGCACTTCGACGTGGTCTGGTTCGGCCATATCGGCGACGGCAACCTGCACATCAACGTGCTCAAGCCCGATGACACCAGTGACGCCGATTTCGTGGCGCAGTGCGAGCACGTGACCAAGCTGCTGGCGCAGGTGCTGGCCCGCTTCGACGGCAGCATCTCGGCCGAGCACGGCATCGGCCTGGTCAAGAAGGGCTACCTGGACAGCACCCGCGGCCCGGCCGAGATCGCGCTGATGAAGGCGGTCAAACGTGCGTTCGATCCCCAAGCGCGGCTGAATCCCGGCAAGCTGTTCGACGTCTGAGCCGCGCACAGTCTTCACGCACCCGTTACGCTCCCTGCATCCCAACAACCGGCTTCGAACCGATGACCCGTCCGCTTCTGCTGCTCGCCCTGCTGTCCCTGCCGCTGGCCGGCTTTGCATCCAGCTTCGCTGGCACCTCGGCCGGTTCGGCCACCGGTGCATCTTCCGGTTCCTCGGGCAGCAGCTCGGGTGATGACAAGGTGGTGCTGGCCGCACGCGATGACGCGGCCGCTTTCGTGGCCAGTGATGGCCAGATCCGTGGCGCGCGCCTGCAGGCGGCGCTGGTTCACCTGCGCGAGCAGAGTGCTGCCGCGCAGCAGCAGAGTGACCTGGAGCTGGCCCGCGCGCTGCTGGCGCGTTGATTCGGGTTGCATGGCACCCGCGATACCGCATTCTGTAGAGCCGAGCCATGCTCGGCTGAACATCTGCACGCCGACCGTGACAGCCGCCGAGCATGGCTCGGCGCTACAGAAGCGTGGGCGCTGGAACCCAGCCAGGCATGGCCTGGCTCTACTGCTGGCGGCTCCGGCCGTTCATGCCAGCGGATACCTGGAACTTGACCCTGCCGGGCTGAGCCCGGCGCAGCAGCAGGTGGCGACGCAGACCCTGGCCGACGTGCAGTCGCTGCTGCCCGATGGCCTGCTGCGCGCGCTGCCGGCACACGTGCAGGTGCGCTGGAGCGACGACCTGCCGGTGGACGTGCACGGCCGTGCCTTCGCTGGCGGCATTACCCTGCGCCGCGACCTGCTTGCAGACGGCCTGCCGGGTGCGCGCCGGGCAAGACGCAGCGCGCTGGTGCACGAACTGACCCATGTGGCAGATCGCAGCGGCGCGGCATGGTCGCGCAGCCCGCGTTGGCGCGATCTGGCCGGGTGGCAGCGCAAGCCCTGGCATCTGGGCCGCGGCGACAACGACTTCCGTGACCGCAGCCCGGATGGCTATGAGCTGAAGAGTCCGGCCGAATACCTGGCGGTGAATGCCGAGCACTTCGTGCTCGATGCCGACTTCGCCTGCAGGCGCCCGGCGCTGGCGCAGTGGTTCCAGGCCCATTTCGGAGCGCCGCCATCATTGCCGCGGCCGCAGTGCGCGGCGACGCTGCCGCTGCTGCAGGCTGAAGCCGAGGAGGGTGCGGCGTCGCTGCTGCAGCTGGACCCTGCGCGCGTCTACGCGGTGGACTACCTGTTCGCCGAGGGCAGCGCGCAGCCGATGAGTCGTTGGGGCCACAGCATGCTGCGGCTGGTGATCTGCCGTCCGGGGCGTGCGCCGGGTCCGGACTGCCGGCTGGATCTCGAGTACCACCGCGTACTGTCCTTCCGCGCCTTCGTCGGCGATGTGCAGATTTCCAACTGGCGCGGACTGACCGGCGGCTATCCCTCGCGGCTCTTCGTGCTGCCTCTGCAGCAGGTGGTGGATGAGTACACCAAGGTCGAGCTGCGTGGGCTGCAATCGCTGCCGTTGCAGCTGCAACGCGACGAGATCGCCAGCCTGCTCGAGCGCAGCGCGCAGGTGCATTGGAGTTATGACGGCCGCTACTACTTCGTCAGCAACAACTGCGCGGTGGAGACGGCCAAGCTGCTGCAGGCCGGCGTGCCACGCCTGGGCCGGGCCGGCCTGGCGCAGTTGACCCCGCGTGGGCTGAAGCGTCGCCTGGCACGGCTGCAGGTGCTGGATCAACAGGTGTTGGCCGATCGCGACCTGGCGCAGGCGCAGGGCTACTATTTCGCCTCGGCGCGTGACCATTACCAGCAGCTGTTCGGCGTGGCGGCCGCGCAGCTGGCCTTGCCCGCACGCGATGTACGCGGTTGGCTGAAGCTGCCGGCACAGCAGCGCGCGCCCTGGCTGTTGCAGGGCGATCTGCGCGCCAGCGCCGGCCTGCTGCTGCTGGAACAGGCCGCGCAACGGCGCGCCGAACTGCGCGCCCGCGATCTGCTCAAGCGGCGCCTGCTGGCGGCAGCGGACAGCGACCAGACCCGCGCGCTGCGCCGACTGCTGGAACAGAGTGGGCAGTGGTTGCGCCCGGCAGCGTTGTTGGCCGACGGCGGCTACGGGCTGCCGCAGGCCGATGAGCAGGTGCCGCTGGCGCAGGCGGTGGCGGCGATGAGTGCGCAGGCGGTGCCCGGTTGGCAGGCGCTGCGCGTGCAGCTTCGCCAGCAGCTGCCGGCGCAGCAGCGTGCCGAGATGGACGCCATCGATGCCAACCTGGCTGCACTGGGCGCACACCTGCGCAGGCAGGCGGCGATGCCGGCTACTGGCGAGGCAGCTCGATGACGAAGCGGCTGCCGCCGGCACTGCCCGGGGTGCAGTACGCCTGGCCGCCGTGCGCATCGGCGATCGCCTTCACCACCGCCAGGCCGAGGCCGCTGCCGCCGCCTTGACGCGAGCGCGATCCGTCGGCGCGCATGAACGGGGTAAAGATGTCCGCGTGCAGCTCCGGGTCGATGCCGGGCCCCTCGTCTTCGATGGCCACCTGCACATGGCCCGGTGTGTCATGTACGGCAATGCGGACCCTGCCCGGGCTGGCGTAGCGCCGCGCATTCTCCAGCAGCGCCAGCAGCGCCTGCCGCAGCCGGGTCGGGTCGCAGTGCGCGTTGTGTTCCTCGCGGCTGGTTTCCAGCTCCAGCACGAAGCCGGCGGTGCGGAACTGGGGATCGACCAGGGTCATCACCGAATGCACTTCGGCCACCACATCGGTGCGTGCGCGGCGCACGTCCAGCCGTGCGTTGTCGGCCAGGCTGAGCACGCGCAGGTCCTCGATCAGCCGCGACAGGCCCTCGACCTGTGCCAGCAGGCTGCGGAACTGCGATTCATCGGGCTGGAACACGCCTTCGGCCAGCCCCTGCAGGCGGCCGCGCAGGATGGTCACCGGCGTTCGCAGTTCATGGGCGATGGCGGCATGCCACATCGCGCGCTCGCTTTCCATCTGCTGCAGCCGGCGCGCCATCGCATTGAAGTCCTCGACCAGGGTGGCCACTTCGCCCGGTGAGTTCTCCTCGGCACTGGCACGTGCGCCCAGATCGCCGTCGGCAAGCGCGCGCACGCTGTCCACCAGCGAGTTCAGCGGTGACAGGATGCGGTGGGCCAGGCGGAAGGACGCGGCGATGGCCAATGCCAGACCGGTCAGGATCACGCCCACCATCCAGGCCAGTTCAGGCCCGGTCGGCAGCCATCCTTCCGGCTCATCGGTGCTGCCGGGGAAGAATTCCACCAGCACTGCATACAGCAGCCACGACGACAGGATCATCATCACGATGACGCCGATCACCATCAGCGACATCGATACGATGATGTGCCGGCTGAGCCCGGAGCGACGCAGGCCGGCCATCAGCGGTCGGCCATCAGCCGGTAGCCGACGCCGCGCACGCTGGCCGGCACGTTCAGCATGCCGACCTCATCCAGTTTGCGGCGCAGCTTGCTGACGTGGCTGTCGACGGTGCGCTCCAGCGCCTCGCTTTCGGGCAGGCATTCGTGCATCAGCTCGCTGCGGCTGAAGATGCGCGTGGGCGCCAGGGCCATGCAATGCAGCAGCTTGAATTCGGTGAGCGTGAGCAGGACCTCGTGGCTGTAGCCGTCTCCTTCCACGTGCACCGCATGGGTGCCCCAGTCGATCAGCAGCGGACCCACGCGCAGCGCGGTGGGTGCATCGACGCGCGCGGCGCGCAGGGTGCGGCGCAACACGGCGCGCACGCGCGCGGCCACTTCGGCCGGGTTGAAGGGTTTGACGACGTAGTCATCGGCACCCATGCGCAGGGCGGTCAGCTTGTCCAGGTCCTGATCCAGCGCGGTCAACATGATCACCGGTGTTTCGCCGCGTTGGCGCAGCTGGGTCAGTACGCTCCACCCGTCCAGGCGCGGCAGCTGCACGTCCAGCAGCACCAGGTCCGGGCGGGCGCTGCGGTGCAGGTCCAGTGCGGTGTGGCCATCGGCGGCGCGCAGCGTGCGCAGCCCTTCGCGTTCCAGATAGGCGGTGAGGATGTCGGCGATCTCGGCCTCATCCTCGACGATCAGGACGAGGGCGGCCAGGGCGGGGGAGGCGTGCATGCAGGGGCGGGGCGGTAAGGTGCTTGCCTCCATCGTATCTCCACACTTCCTCCATCGAAACCCCATCATCGGCCCGCACACTGCGCGCTTCAGAACCTATCCGCCGCCTGCGCGGCATTGTGCACAGCAATGAGAACCTTCAGGACGCCGGTCGCGTTGATCGCGGCGCTCACCCTGGCCATGACGGCCTGTTCCTCCCCGAAGCCACTCCGGAAGCGGCGCCGCGCGTCAGCGTGGTCACTGTCGCCCCGCAGGTGGTGCAGCGCGATGACGAGCTGCCCGGGCGCGTCGCCGCGGTGCGTACCGCGCAGATCCGGGCGCAGGTGGGCGGCATCGTGCAGCGCCGCCTGTTCGAGCAGGGCGCCGAAGTGCGTGCCGGCCAGGCCCTGTTCCAGATCGACCCGGCCGCGTTCCGTGCCGACGTCGATTCGGCACTGGCCGCTCTGCAGCGCAGCGAGGCGGCGCTGGGCCGCAGCCGCGTGCAGTCGCAGCGCCTGCATGCGTTGGCCGCGGCACAGGCGGTCAGCCAGCAGCACCGCGACGATGCCAGCGCCGAGTTCGAGCAGGCCCGCGCCGCAGTGAATGAGGCGCGCGCGATTCTCGCCCGTCGCCAGCTTGATCTGCGTTATGCCACGGTCAGTGCGCCGATCGAGGGGCGTATCGACCAGGCGCTGGTGACCGAAGGTGCGCTGGTCGGCGTGGCCGACGCCGAACCGATGGCGGTGGTGCAGCAGATCGATCAGGTCTACGTCGATGTGCGCCAGCCCGCCGCACAGCTGGAGTCGCTGCAGCGCAGTGCCGCCGGTGGCGGCGAGCTGCCCGTGACCATCATCGGCGCGGCCGGCAAGGCATTGCCGGAGCGTGGCCAGCTGCTGTTCTCGGGCATCAATGTCGATGCGCGTACCGGCGATGTGATCCTGCGGATCCTGGTCGACAATCCGCAGCGCCAGTTGCTGCCGGGCATGTATGTGCGTGCCAGGGTGCCGCGTGGTGCGCCGGCCAGCGCGCTGACGGTGCCGCAGCAGGCGGTGCTGCGCAGTGCCGGTGGCCAGGCCTACGCCTGGGTGGTGGGCGCCGACGGCAAAGCGGTGATCCGCACATTGGAGGTGGACGGCAGCGTCAACCGCCAGTGGCTGGTCCGGCATGGGTTGAAGGCGGGCGAGAAAGTGGTGGTCGAGGGCCAGGAGCGGCTGCAGGAAGGCGTGGTGGTCGATGCGCGTGACTGGCAGTTGCCGGTCGCCAGCGCCAGCGCGGCACAGGCCGGCAGCAAGGGCTGAGTCTTTCCAGGGTCAGTCCCTCCAGGGCCCGCTCCTCCACGGCCCGCTCCTTCAAGACCCGCTCCTCCAGGAGTTTCCAACATGGCACGTTTTTTCATCGATCGCCCGGTGTTCGCCTGGGTGCTGGCGATCTTCATCATTCTGGCCGGCGTGCTGGCGATACCGCGCCTGGCCGTGGAGCGTTATCCGTCGGTTGCGCCCCCAGCGTCAGCATCTATGCCAGTTATCCGGGCGCCAGCCCGCAGACGCTCAACGACGCCGTGGTCGGGCTGATCGAGCGCGAGCTGTCCAGCGTCAAGCACCTGCTGTATTTCGAATCGTCGGTGGATACCTCCGGCGAGGCCTCGATCACCGCCACCTTCAAGCCGGGTACCGACCCGGAGCTGGCGCAGGTGGATGTGCAGAACCGGATCAAGGCGATCGAGCCGCGATTGCCGCGCAGCGTGCGCCAGAACGGCCTGTTCGTGGAGGCCGCCGATTCCGGTTTCCTGATGCTGGTGGGCCTGCGATCGCCCGACGCCAGCGTCAGCGAGGCGGCGCTCGGTGATTTCATGGCGCGCAACATCATCGAAGAGCTGCGTCGCGTCGACGGTGTCGGCCGCGTGCAGCTGTTCGGTGCCGAGCAGGCGATGCGGGTGTGGCTGGATCCTGCCCGGCTGACCGGCTACGGCCTGACCATCGGCGATGTGGCCACCGCCATCGAACAGCAGAACCTGGAGATTTCCCCGGGGCGCATCGGTGATTCGCCGGGCGTTCCTGGGCAGCGCATCACCGTTCCGCTGAGTGCCGACGGGCAGTTGTCCACGCCGGAGCAGTTTGCCGCCATCGTGCTGCGCGCCGGCGCCGATGGCTCGCAGGTGGTGCTGGGTGATGTTGCGCGTGTCGAACTGGGCGCACAGAGCTACGCCTGGGGTACGCGCGAGGACGGTCACCCGGCCACCGCCGCCGGCGTGCAGCTGCGCCCGGGCGCGAACGCGGTGCGTACGGCCGCCGCGGTGCGGGAGCGGATGGTGGAGCTGGCGCCGTTGCTGCCGCGCGGCGTGGAATCGAGCATCCCGTTCGACACCGCGCCGTTCGTGAAGATCTCCATCCAGAAGGTGGTGCAGACCCTGCTGGAAGCGATGCTGCTGGTGTTCGCGGTGATGTACCTGTTCCTGCAGAACTGGCGCTATACGCTGATTCCTGCCCTGGTTGCGCCGATCGCGCTGCTGGGAACGTTCGCGGTGATGCTGGCGCTGGGCTTCTCGATCAACGTGCTGACCATGTTCGGCATGGTGCTGGCGATCGGCATCATTGTCGACGATGCGATCGTGGTGGTGGAGGGCGTCGAGCGGATCATGGCCGAGGAGGGCCTGCCGCCGCGCGAGGCGACGCTCAAGGCGATGCGCGAGCTGACCGGCGCGGTGATCGGCATCACCCTGGTGCTGACCGCGGTGTTCATTCCGATGGCGTTCTCCAGCGGTTCGGTGGGCGCGATCTATCGCCAGTTCACTGTGGCGATGGCGGTGTCGATCCTGTTCTCGGCGCTGCTGGCATTGAGTCTGACCCCGGCGTTGTGCGCGACGCTGCTGCGCCAGGCCGATCCTGGCCACAAGGGGCGCGGTGGGCTGCTGGGCGGGTTCAACCGTGCATTCGAGCGGATGACCGGGCGTTACCAGCGTGGCGTGGCCGGGGTGCTCAAGCGCAGTGGCCGGGTCATGGCGGTGTTCGTGGCACTGGTGGCGGCCCTGTTGCTGGGACTGCACTGGTTGCCGGGCGCGTTCCTGCCCGAAGAGGACCAGGGCTACTTCATGACCTCGATCCAGCTGCCGGCCGAAGCCACCGCCGAGCGCACGCTGGCGGTGGTGGAAGCCTACGAACGGCACGTCGGATCGCGGCCGGGCATCGCCTCCAACCAGTCGATTCTGGGCTACAGCTTCTCCGGCTCCGGCCCGAGTGCGGCGCTGGCCTACACCATGCTGAAAGACTGGGGTGAGCGCGCCGGCGCCACCGCTGCCGGTGAAGTGGAGGCGGCGCAGAAGGCGATGGCCGCGGTGGGCGAGGGCGAAGTGATGAGCGTGATGCCGCCGGCCATCGACAGCCTGGGGCGGTCCTCCGGTTTTTCGCTGGCATTGCAGGCGCGGACCGGGCAGAGCCAGGCGGAACTGCGCGCGGCGCTGCAGCAGCTGCTGAAGCTGGCCGAGGCCAGCCCGCTGTTGTCGGAGGTGCATGCCGATGGCTTGCCGGCCGGTACCAGTGTGCGGCTGGACATCGACCGGGCCAAGGCCGAGGCGATGGGGGTTGGCTTTGCCGACATCAGCAGCACGCTGTCAGCGGCGATGGGGTCGCAGTACGTCAACGATTTCCCCAACAAAGGGCGGTTGCAGCAGGTGATCCTGCAGGCCGATGCGCCGCACCGGATGGAACTGGACGACGTGCTCAAGCTCTATGTGCGCAACAGCGAGGGCGGCATGGTGGCCCTGTCCGAACTGGTGGTTCCGCACTGGACCGAAGCCCCCTGCAGTTGCAGCGTTATCTCGGCTTCCCCGCGCTGAACCTGTCGGGCGCACCGGCGCCGGGCACCTCCACCGGCCAGGCCATGGCCGAGATGGAGCGGCTGGCCCGGCAGCTGCCTGACGGTTTCGCCCTGCAGTGGACCAGCCAGTCGCTGCAGGAGCGTGAATCGGGCGCGCAGGCGCCGTGGCTGCTGCTGTTGTCGATGCTGGTGGTGTTCCTGGTACTGGCGGCGTTGTATGAGAGCTGGTCGATTCCAGTGTCGGTGATGCTGGTGGTACCGCTGGGCCTGCTCGGCGCGGTAGCGGCTGTGCTGCTGCGTGACATGCCGAACGACGTGTTCTTCAAGGTCGGCATGATCACCGTGATCGGCTTGTCGGCGAAGAACGCGATTCTCATCGTCGAGTTCGCACGCCAGCTGCAGCAGCAGGGCCGCGGCCTGGTCGAGGCGGCGTCGGAGGCGGCACGCCTGCGACTGCGGCCGATCGTGATGACCTCGCTGGCGTTCGCACTGGGCGTGGTGCCGTTGATGCTGGCACAGGGCGCGTCGAAGGAAACCCAGCAGGCGATTGGAACCGGTGTGTTCGGTGGCATGGTCAGCGCGACCGTGCTGGCGGTGTTCTTCGTGCCGGTCTTCTATGTAGTGGTGCAGGGCGCGCGGCAATCGATCGCGCGGCGCCTGCGCAGGCGCCGGCCGATGCCGGAAGGATCCGTGGATGGAACGGAACATCGTTGATGATCTGCACGAACGCCAGCTGGCGGTGCTGGAGCAGCGCCTGTGCCAGGCGTTGCTGGAAGATGACCACGAAGCACTGACCGCGCTGGTATCGCCGGCGTTGTTCATGATGGAGGGCAACGGCGGGCGCATGCTCGAGCTGCCATGGCTGGGCGATTGGCTGGCCGGCAATCTGCAGGTCAAGGGCCTGCAGGTGCAGGCGGTGGAAACATTGTTGTGCGGGCGGCTGGCGTTGCTGTCCAGCGACGTGCGATGTGTGGTGCACTGGCGCGGCCGTGAGCATGCGATGGGGCTGCGCCTGCTGCGGGTGTGGACGTGCAGTTCCGGTGCCGGTGGCGCGCAGCTGCTGTCGATGGCGGTGCTGGCTGCATGAATGCGGTCAGCCCGGTTTCAGCCCCGCTCAGCGCCAGATGGTAGGGTCGGGCTTCCCTGTAGTGTCGACAAGGAGTCGAGCCATGCGTGTAGTTCCCGGTCTGTTGGCCGCTTCCCTCGGCCTGGCGCTGGCTGCCTGCCAGCCGCCGTCGTCTCCAGCGGCGGGCGGTGATGCGGCTGCATCGGCAACGCCACAGCCCAGCACCGCGAGCGGCGGTGGCAGCCAAACCACGTACCAGTGTGGTGACCTGAGCGTGCGCGCCACCTTCAACGGCGAGGACGCGGCCACGGTGGTGATTGGCGATCGCACGTTGGCGATGACCTCCGAGCGTGCTGCGTCGGGTGCGAAGTACGCTGACCGCCAGGGCAACAGCTTCTGGACGAAGGGCAGCGATGACGGCCTGCTCAGCCTGAAGGGCGAGGCGGACCGCGAATGCCATGCAGAGCAGGCGACAGAAGGTGATGGCAGTGCCGGCGCTGCCGCCTTCCGTGCCACCGGTAATGAGCCGGGCTGGCTGGCGGTTGTCGACGGCGACACGCCGGGCCTGCAGGTCGAAGTCGATTATGGCGAGCGCCGCTTCGACGTGGCCGCGCCCACCGCAGGTGCAGACGGCTGGAGTGGCAAGGCGGCTGACGGCACCGACCTCAAGCTCAGCTTCCAGCGCACCACCTGTCAGGACGACATGAGTGGCGAAGCCTTCGAGGCCAAGGCGATGTTGACGGTGGGTACCCGCCAGTATCACGGCTGCGGCAACTTCGGCGCGAAGCAGCCGTAAGCCCTCTGTAGAGCCGAGCCCACGCTGGGCTGCGTTGTGCTCTGCACAGACATCGCAGCCGAGGGTGGGCTCGGCTCTACCTCAAGATTGCGACTCAGCCCTCGCAGGGCTTCAGGTCCAGCTCGAACACCAGGTCGTAGCGGCCGTTGATCGCGATCAGTGCCTGGCGGACCACGCAGTCGTCGCGATGCCGGGCAACCAGCGCGCTGAAAGTCTTCTCGCGGCCCTCGCAGTACTCGGCATTGGCCACTTCCAGCTCACGGCGGCGCTCGTCGTCGTACGGTTCCTCGCCGGCGAAGTGCTGGCAGGTGTTTTCGCGCGCGAGGAAGGCCTGCACATCGCTGGGCATCTGGCAGTAGATGCGCACGTCGTCGACGTCATGCACGTCGGCAGGAACCGGGCAGCCGGCGGCGGCGCGCGTCCTGTCCAGCGCCTCGTCGCCCGAAGGCCGGTCGGCAGCGGGTTGCGGCCCGGTTGTGGGCGGCGCGTCTGTGGGTGCGGCGTTCGGCGCGACGCCGGCGGCGTTGTCCGCTGCCTGCGGCGAGCACGCCGCAAGCAGGGACAGGCAACCGATCAGCGCCAGGTGCTTAGTCGGCACGGCCGGCGAATTCGCCGGTGGCGGTGTTCACCAGCACGCGCTCGCCGTTGACGATGTACTCCGGCACCATGATCTCGATACCGGTGTTGAGCTTGGCCGGCTTCGGGCGCTTGGTGGCGGTGCCGCCCTTCAGTTCCGGCGGGGTCTCGATCACTTCCAGCACCACCGAGGCCGGCAGCTGGATCGCCACCGGCTGCTCGTCGATCACCTGCACGTAGATGCCGGTCAGGCCGTCGGTGATGTAGCCGGCGTCGTCGCCGATCACGTCCGCGTCCAGGGTGTAGGGGGTGTAGTCCTCGTCATCGAGGAACACGAAGGCGTCGCCGTCCTTGTACGAATAGGTGGACTGGCGGCGCAGCAGTTCGACTTCGACCAGGTTGTCGTCGGCATCGAAGCTGGCATCGAGCTTGTTGCCGCCCGGCACGCTGTACATGATGAAGCGGAAGCGGACGTTGCCGCCGCGACCCTGCGGCGAGCTGCGCTCGATGTCGCGGATCTGGTAGACGCCGTTGTTGTACTCGACGACGTTGCCCTTCTTGATGTCGTTGGCTTTCATGGTGATCTAGGTCGTTGGGGAGGGCGCCGTCCCGGCGCCCGGGGAATCACTTCGGAGCGAGGCGGGTAGCGCCGTCCAGGCGGATGGTCTCGCCGTTGAGGTAGGTGTTGCCGAGGATGAAACCGACCAGGCTGGCGAAGTCTTCCGGCTTGCCCAGGCGCGACGGGAACGGGATCGAGGCGGCCAGCGACTGCTGCACGGCCTCGGGCATGCCGTCGACCATCGGCGTCCAGAACACGCCGGGCGCAATCGTATTGACGCGGATGCCGAAGCGCGACAGTTCGCGCGCCATCGGCAGCGTCATCGACACCACGCCGCCCTTGCTGGCGGCATAGGCGGCCTGGCCGATCTGGCCTTCGTAGGCGGCGATGCTGGCGGTGTTGATGATCACCCCGCGCTCGCCATCGGTGCCCGCCTCGTTGTGCTGCATGCGGTTGGCCGCGGCCTTGGCGACGTTGAAGCTGCCGACCAGATTGACCATCACCGTGCCCTGGAAACCGGCCAGCGGCATCGGGCCTTCCTTGCCCAGCACACGGCCGGCGCCGAGGATGCCGGCACAGTTCATCGCCACGTTCAGGCCGCCGAGGAAATCGTGGGCCTGGTCGATGGCCGTAGCAACCGCCGCCTCATCGCTGACGTTGACGTTGAAATAGCGGGCCTTGTCGGCGCCCAGTGCGGCAACGGCGGCAGCGCCCTTGTCATCGTTGAGGTCGAACAGGGCCACCTTGCCGCCCTGGGCGACAAGGTGCTGGGCCACGGCCAGGCCGAGGCCGGAGACGCCGCCAGTGATCACGGCACGTACGGAAGACAGCTGCATTGAACGGTCCTGCAGGTTCGAGAACCGCCGATTCTAACGGAAGCGGCGATCGTCGCCGTTGTGCACTGCGCCGCCGTTGCGGGGCGGCGCAGTGCGGTGGTCAACCGGCGGCGGCCAGCGCCTGTCCGGTGCGGCTGGCAGTGGCACGGCCAAGCAGGCCGGCCAGCCAGCGGCCGGTCTCGGCCAGCGCCGGCAGGTCCACGCCGCTGTCCAGGCCCAGCCCCTGCAGCAGATAGACCACGTCTTCGCTGGCCACGTTGCCGCTGGCGCCCTTGGCATACGGGCAGCCACCGGCACCGGATACCGCGCTGTCGACCACGCGCACACCTTCTTCCAGGCAGCTGGCGATGTTGGCGATGGCCTGGCCGTAGGTGTCGTGGAAGTGCACGGCCAGTGCCGTCATCGGAATCTCGGCGGCCACCGCCTGCAGCATCGCCCGCGCCTTGCGCGGGGTGCCGACGCCGATGGTGTCGCCCAGCGAGATTTCGTAACAGCCCATCTGGTGCAGGGTGCGCGCCACGCGCACCACGTCGGCCAGCGGCACTTCGCCCTGGTAGGGGCAGCCGAGCACGGTGGAGACATAGCCGCGCACGCGCACGCCATCGGCGGCGGCGCGACGCAGGATCGGCTCGAAGCGGGCCAGCGATTCGTCGATGCCGGCATTGGTGTTGGTTCGGTTGAATGCTTCGGAGGCGGCAGTGAACACCGCCACTTCCTCCACGCCCACCGCACGGGCACGGTCGTAGCCCTGTTCGTTCGGCACCAGCACCGGGTAATGGATGCCGGGCCGGCGCTGGATGCCGGCGTAGACTTCGGCTGCGTCGGCCAGCTGCGGAATCCACTTCGGGCTGACGAAGCTGGTCGCCTCGATGCTGCGCAGGCCGGTGGCCGACAGCCGGTTGATCAGTTCGATCTTGTCGGCGGTGGACACCGACTGCTTTTCGTTCTGCAGGCCGTCACGCGGGCCGACCTCGACGATACGGACGTAATCGCTCATGCGGCCTCCCCGGCGGTGGGGCGGTGGCAGACCGCTTCGATGTTGTTGCCATCCGGGTCGAGCACGAAGGCGCCGTAGTAATCCGGGTGGTACCAGGGGCGCAGGCCCGGGGCGCCGTTGTCGCGGCCACCGGCGGCGAGCGCGGCGGCGTGGAAGGCATCCACCTGGGCGCGGCTGGCGCAGGCAAAGGCCACGTGCACGCCCTGGCTGGCGGTACCGGCATTGCCGAGCCAGAAGAACGGCTTGCCGTCGCAGCCGAAGCCGATGTGGTCGTGGGCGCCGGTCTGCTCGGCGGTCACTTCCATCACCACACCGATCTGCAACGGCGCCAGCGCCTGCAGGAAAAAGGCTTTGCTGCGCGCCAGGTCGGCGCTGGTCAAACCAAGATGATCGAACATGTTCAGGCTTCCGTGACCCAATGGGGCGCGCGCTTGTCGAGGAAGGCGCCCAGGCCTTCCTGGCCCTCGGCGGATACCCGCAGGCGCGCGATCAGGGCGGCATTATCCCGATCCAGCGCGTCACGGTCATGGCTGTCGCGCACCTGCCGGACCAGTTGCTTGGCCGTGGACGAGGCGATCGGGCCGGCCTTGTCGAGCAATGCCAGCTGGCGTTCCAGGGCTTCGTCCAGGCGTTCGGGCTCGACCAGCTGGTGGACCAGGCCGATGCGCAGGGCCGTTTCGGCATCGAAGTGCTCGCCGGTGGCGAACCAGCGGCGGGCCTGGCGCGGGCCGATGGCCTCGATCACGTAGGGCGAGATCACCGCCGGCAGCAGGCCCAGGCGGCTCTCGGTCAGGCCGAAGCGGGCCGAGGTGCTGGCGATGGCGATGTCGCAGCAGGCGACCAGGCCGACGCCGCCACCGAAGGCGGCGCCGTGGACCCGGGCCAGGGTCGGCTTGGGCAGCTCGTCCAGGGTGCGCATCAGCCGGGCCAGGGCCAGCGAGTCCTCGCGGTTGTCTGCCTCGCTGGCGGCGGCCATGCCGCGCATCCACTGCATGTCGGCACCGGCCGAGAAGGAGGCGCCGTGGCCGGCCACCACCACCGCGCGCACCGCATCATCGCGCCCGGCGGCCTCCAGGGCGGCGGTCAGCCGGGCGATCAGGCCGGCGTCAAAGGCATTGTGCAGCTCCGGCCGGTTCAGCCAGAGGGTGAGGACGGCGCCGCTGCGCTCGATCTGCAAAGCATCGTTCATGGGATTCCAGGGTCACTCCATACCTGTATGGATCATAGCGGGCCATTGGTCATGGGCCATGACGCGACGCGGGAATGTTAGAATCGAGAACCATTTACATCCAGCAGAGATTACGCTAGATGACGCTGTCCGAACTGCCGCTGCACACCTCGGCCGTGGTCGAGTCCGTGCAGGACCTGCATGCCAACGATGCCATTGCCCGTCGCCTGCGCGAGCTGGGTTTCGTCAAGGGCGAGGAAGTGCGCCTGGTGGCCAAGGGTCCGGTGGGAGGGAGCCGCTGCTGGTGCAGGTCGGCTTCACCCGGTTCGCGCTGCGGATCAGTGAAGCCAAGCGCGTCGTGATCGACGCCGCCAGCCAGGAACGACGTGCATGACCGCCACTGCCTCCACCGCCCCCTGCGCGTCGCGCTGGTCGGTAACCCGAACAGTGGCAAGACCGCGCTGTTCAACCAGCTGACCGGCAGCCGGCAGAAGGTCGCCAACTACACCGGCGTCACCGTCGAGCGCAAGGAAGGCCGCCTGCGTGCGCCGTCCGGCCGCGAATTCGCCGTGCTCGACCTGCCCGGCGCCTACAGCCTGCAGCCGGCCAGCCTGGATGAGGCGATCACCCGCGACCTGTGCCGCGGTTTCTACCCGGGCGAAGCGGCGCCGGACGTGCTGCTGTGCGTGATCGATGCCACCAACCTGCGCCTGCACTTGCGCTTCGCGCTGGAACTGCGCGAGCTGGGCAAGCCGATGGTGGTGGCCCTGAACATGATTGATGCGGCCCAGCGCCGCGGCATCCAGGTGGACGTGGCCGCGCTGGAGCGCGAGCTGGGCGTGCCGGTGGTGGAGACCGTGGCAGTGCGCAAGCAGGGCGCCAAGGCCCTGGTCGAGCGGCTGGATGCGATGGTGCCGCACCTGGATGCGCCCGTGCCGGGCCCGGAAGGCGGCATCGACTACCACGCCAAGGTACGCCAGATCCTGTCGGTGGCCGTGCGCATGCCGGCGCGTACCGCCAAGATCGATGATGCGCTGGACCGCTGGCTGCTGCATCCGGTGTTTGGCCTGATCAGCCTGGCGGTGGTGATGTTCCTGATCTTCCAGGCGGTGTACGCCTGGGCCACGCCGCTGATGGACGGCATCGAGGCCGGCTTTGCCTGGCTCGGCCAGTTCGTCGGCAGCGTGCTGCCTGAAGGGCCGCTGGCCAGCCTGCTGACCGACGGCATCATCGCCGGTGTCGGTGGCGTGGTGGTGTTCCTGCCGCAGATCCTGATCCTGTTCTTCTTCATCCTGGTGCTGGAGGAATCCGGTTACCTGCCGCGCGCGGCGTTCCTGCTGGACCGCATGATGGCGGCCGCCGGCCTGTCCGGCCGCTCGTTCATCCCGCTGCTGTCCAGCTTCGCCTGTGCGGTGCCGGGCATCATGTCCACCCGCAGCATCCAGGACCCGCGTGACCGCCTGGCCACGATCCTGGTGGCGCCGCTGATGACCTGCTCGGCGCGTTTGCCAGTGTATGCACTGCTGATCGGCGCGTTCATCCCGCAGAAGACGGTGTGGGGCGTGTTCAACCAGCAGGGCCTGGTGCTGTTTGGCCTGTACGCCGCCGGCATCCTCAGCGCGCTGGCAATGTCGTGGATCATGAAGAAGTGGCGCCGCGACAAGAGCGAGCACCCGCTGATGCTGGAGCTGCCGTCGTACCGCCTGCCGCACGTGCGCGACCTGGCGGTGGGCCTGTACGAGCGCGGCATGATCTTCCTCAAGCGCGTCGGCGGCATCATCCTGGCGCTGACCATCCTGCTGTGGGTGCTGCTGTCGTTCCCGGCGGCCCCGGTCGGCGCCACCATGCCCGCGATCGATTACAGCTACGCCGGCCAGATCGGCCATGCGATGGCAGTGTTCTTCGCGCCGCTGGGCTTCAACTGGCAGATCTGCATTGCGCTGATCCCGGGCCTGGCCGCGCGCGAAGTGGCGGTGGCCTCGCTGGCCACGGTGTACGCGCTGTCGGCGGCCGACGACGATGCCGCCAGCCAGGCGCTGACCCCGCTGATCAGCGACGGTTGGTCGCTGGCCACCGCGCTGTCGCTGCTGGTCTGGTACATCTACGCGCCGATGTGCATTTCGACGCTGGCCACCATCAAGCGCGAGACCAACTCGTGGAAGCAGATGGGTTTTGCCGCGTTCTACCTGTTCGCGGCGGCCTATGTGGCGGCGCTGATCACCTACCAGGTGACCGTGGCGCTGGGAGGCGGCTGATGGACGCGGGGCTGCTGCTGCAGTACCTGATCATCGCGGTGGCCGTGCTGGTCAGTGCCTGGGTGGTGTTGAAGAAGCAGTTCCCGGGCACTGTGCGCAAGCTGCGCGGTGCACTGGCGCTGGCGCTGCTGAAGCCGGGCCGTGCGGCCTGGATGCAGGCGCTGGGGCGCAAGGTCGCACCGCCGGCCAGCGGCGGTGGTGGCGCCTGCGGTGGCTGCGACAGCTGCGGACCCACCAAGAAGTAGCGTCGAGCTTGCTCGACTGCTTCTGGATGCCTTCATCCACGCATGGCGTGGATCTACCGAGGCCGCTCGGGTTCAGACCTCCCTGCGGATGATCGCCCGGAAGCTTCCGTCCTGAATCAACCGCCGCACCGCTTCGCGGTTGCCGTGGGTTGCCGCGAAGCCGGCCACGTCGGCCAGGGCATCGAGCAGCAGGCATTTCATCGCGTCACGATTGCCCGCCTCGAGCAGGTCATCAAGATCCTGCTGGGTGAAGTGCCGACGCAGCCCTGGCGTCTCTTCGATCCGCCAATCGACATGGGGCGTGGGAATGCTGGTGCGGTACCTGAAGGCGTTCTCCAGATCGCAAGGCTCAAGCGGGTGCTCCAGCAGCTCTGCAAAGTAGAGCCCGGCATTGACGTAGAAACCTCGGCTCTCGCTGGCACGCTGGTGATTGATCACCAGTGAGGCGCCTTCCAGCAGCCGGTAGCGGGTGGTGGACGTTCCGGCAAAGCCTGTCTTCTTCGCACATTTGCTGAAAACAGTTGCGGATTTCATGGGCTGTGCCTGGGCCGGGAGAAGGGCTCCCAGCCTTGAGGTACGGTGATTCCAGGTCAATTGGCAAAAGCGACACCTGAGTCGTGGCCGGGCATTCCATCCACGCATGGCGTGGATCTACCGGGCCTGTGCACCGAGCTCCGCCGCCAGCGCCAGCCACGTGGCGCGTTGTGCGGGCGTGCTGCTGCGTACCGCGCCAAGCCGGCTGATCTTCACCGGCCGGATGCCGCAGAACGCCAGGATGGTGGCGCGGAGCTGGGTGATGCCCGGGTCGCGGTAGATCCAGCGGTAGTACCACGGTGGCGTGTCCAGCGTGGTGATCACGCGGGCGCTGCGCCCGGTCAGCAGCCGGTCCCACCACACCGAGTCGCGCCGGTAGCGGAAGGCGAAGCCCGGCAGCAGCACGCGATCAAAGAAGCCTTTCAGCAGGGCCGGCATCGCGCCCCACCAGGTGGGATAGACCAGTACCAGATGGTCGCAGGCCAGGATCGCATCGGCAGCGTCCTGCAGGTCGGCTTCAAGTGGCTGGATCTGGCGGTAGCCGTGACGCAGCACCGGGTCGAACTGAAGCTCGCCGAGTGCGATCAGGCGCACCCGGTGCCCCGCGTTCTCGGCGGCGGTGGCGTAGCGCTGGGCGAGGGCGCCGCACAAGCTGTCACGGTCGGGGTGGCCAAGCAGGATCAGGATGGAGCGGGACACGGCAACCTCGGCAATGGAAAGTGCGCGAGGGTGCGGTCTGCCCCTGGGGCAGAGTCAAACGCCGGTGGCGCAGCCGCTGGCGGCCACAACGCAGTCGCCGCTGCCGGAGTGCAGCCACTGCCGTAGTTCATCGCTGACCTGCTGCAGGGCCAGGTCAACCTGCTCCAGTCGCGCCCGCTCGCCGGCAATGCGCTTGCGCTGTTGATCCAGCAAGGCCAGCACGGCCGGCCAGTCGAGCCGGCCGTCGGATGCTTGCAGGCGCGAGATCGCGGCCAGCGTGATGCCCAGCGCCAACGCCTGGCGGATCAGCTGCACCCAGGCCACATCCTGTTCACTGTAGTCGCGATAGCGGTTCACGCGTGGCACCGGCGGCAGCAATCCGCGTGCCTCGTACAGGCGGATGGCTTTGGCACTGGCGCCGGTCAGCCGGCTGACCTCGGAAATGCGCACCGGCTCAGTCCCTTACCAGGCCGCCATCCACCACCAGGTTCTGGCCGGTCACCGCGCGTGACCATGGGCTGGCGAAGAACAGCGCGGCATCGGCGAACTCGGCCGGGGTGGTGACGCTGCGCAGCGGCGTGTTGGCGGCGATGTAGTCGAATACTGCTTCGGGCGTGGCGGCGCTGGCATCGGTGGTGCGCAGCAGGCCGCCGGACAGCATGTTCACGGTGATCCCGTGCGGGCCGAGATCGCCGGCCAGGGTGCGGGTCAGCGACAGCAGCGCGGCCTTCGCCGCGGTGTAGTCGTGGTAGGGCACCACCGGGTTCTGGAACAGATTGGTACCGATATTGATGACACGGCCGAAGCGCCGGGCCTGCATGCCGGGCAGGGCGGCCTGCACCGTGTTCAATGCACCGCGCACGCTGCCTTCGAACTGTGCCTGGAACGCTGGCCAGCCGATGTCGGCAGCGCCGTCGCGGGCGTCACCATTGAACGAGAACGTGGCCAGCGCGTTGTTGACCACGGTGTTCACGCCCTGGCCGAAGTGGGTCAGCGCGTGCTGCAGCATCGAGTCCACCTGGGCGCGGTCGGTGATGTCAGCCTGCAGGGCGATGGCCTGCCCTCCCAGTTCGCTGGCCAGTGCACGGGCGGCAGCTTCGCTGCGGCGGTAATTGATGATCACCCGTGCGCCCTGCGCGGCGAAGGCACGGGCGATGTGCTGGCCGAGGCCGCGACCGGCGCCGGTGACCAGCACCAGCTGTTCGCTGATCTGCATGAGGGAGCTGCCATCCATTGCATGAAAGGGCATGCAGCGTAGCAGCGATGGCGCTTGCCGGAGCGGGCGTGCTGCCGCTAGCCTGCAGGCATGAACCAGACTCCCCTGCGATTGCTCATTCACGGCGCTTCCGGGCGCATGGGCCAGGCCCTGCTGCGGCTGGCCGCCGAACATCCCGACAGCCTGCAGATCGTCGCGGCGGTGACCGGCCGTGCGCCGGCCCAGCGCGTGGTCGATGGCGTGCCGTTCTTCGCGGCCAGCGAGCTGCCCGGTGCGCCGGCGTTCGACGTGGCGATCGACTTCAGCCTGCCCGAAGGCTTCGACCCGATGCTGGCGCTGTGCGTGGAGCGCGGCGCCGGCCTGGTTTCCGGCACCACCGGCATTTCCACGGCGCAGCGGCAGGCGCTGGACACGGCGGCGACGCAGATCGCGCTGGTCTGGGCCTCGAACTTCAGCCTGGGCGTGGCGGTGCTGGACGAGCTGGTCGAGCGCGCGGCGCAGGCGCTGGCCGGCTGGGACTGCGACATCGTCGAATCGCACCACACCCAGAAGAAGGACGCGCCGTCGGGCACCGCGCTGACCCTCGGCGCGGCCGCGCAGCGGGGCGGGGCACAGCCGCACTACGCCAGTCTGCGGGCGGGCGACATCGTGGGTGAACATCTGGTCCAGTTCACCGGGCCGGGCGAGCGCATCGAGCTGGTGCATCGGGCGACCAACCGCGACATCTTCGCCCGCGGCGCCTGTTCGCCGCCCGCCAGCTGCAGGGCCGGGCGCCGGGCAGCTACCGCGTGCGCGATCTGCTGCAGTAGGACGGTAGTGCCGGCCGCTGGCCGGCAGCCTCGGGGCGGCTGAGGCCGTTGGGATTGCAGGCCAGCGGCCGACACTACCGTAGGATGAGAGCCCTTTTCCCGCAGGAAAAGGGATCCGACCCCGGCCATCGTGCTTTGCACACGCGGGCGTATTGAAATGAATGCGCAATCGCCTGTTCATGAAGCGCGATAACCGCTGGCGCGAGCGGCCCGGCAGCGCTACAATTCGCACTCGCCGAATCACCAAAGCCGGACCGGTCCTGTACCGCACGTCCGCGCTTTTTTGCAACCCGATTCCCGAGAAGCACAGGCGTGACTTCGGCACCCCCTCGGTAGCCAAAGTGAGATTTCCGTGACCCAAGCCGCAATCCTCGTCCTCGAAGACGGCACCGTATTCGAGGGCGAATCCGTAGGCGCGCCCGGCCTGTCCGTCGGTGAAGTGGTGTTCAACACCGCCATGACCGGTTACCAGGAAGTGCTGACCGACCCGTCCTACGCCCGGCAGATGGTCACGCTGACCTATCCGCATATCGGCAACACCGGCATGACCGACCAGGACAATGAAGCGTCCAAGGTGTGGTCGGCCGGCCTGATCGTGCGCGATGTGCCGCGCCGCCCCAGCAACTGGCGCAGCCAGGTGTCGCTGCAGGACTGGCTGATCCAGCGGGGCGTGGTCGCCATCGCCGGCATCGACACCCGCAAGCTGACCCGCATCCTGCGCGAGAAGGGCGCGCAGAACGGTGCGCTGATGGCCGGCGACATCGACGTGGAAAAGGCACTGGAAGCTGCCCGCACGTTCCCGGGGCTGAAGGGCATGGATCTGGCCAAGGTCGTCACTACCGAGAAGACCTACACCTGGACCGAGGGCCAGCTGGACCTGGACGCCAACGCCTTCGTCAGCGTGCCGGCCCGGTTCAAGGTCGTGGCCTACGACTTCGGCGTGAAGACCAACATCCTGCGCATGCTGGCCGAGCGCGGCTGCGAAGTGACCGTGGTGCCGGCCCAGACCCCGGCCGCCGAAGTGCTGGCGCTGAAGCCGGACGGCGTGTTCCTGTCCAACGGCCCGGGTGACCCGGAACCGTGCGACTACGCCATCGAAGCGATCAAGACCTTCATCGATGTGAAGATCCCGACCTTCGGCATCTGCCTGGGCCACCAGCTGCTGGGCCTGGCCTCGGGCGCGAAGACCATGAAGATGGGCCACGGCCACCACGGTGCCAACCACCCGGTGCAGGACCTGGACAACGGCCGGGTGATGATCACCTCGCAGAACCACGGCTTCGCGATCGATGAAGCGACCCTGCCGGCCACCCTGCGCGTGACCCACCGCTCGCTGTTCGACGGTACCAACCAGGGCGTCGCCCGCACCGACGTGCCGGCCTTCTCGTTCCAGGGCCACCCGGAAGCGTCGCCGGGCCCGACCGATGTCGGCCCGCTGTTCGACCGCTTCGTGGTGCTGATGGAGCAGGCCAAGGCGTGATCAGTACGCCGCCGGCCCGCCGGTGGCGTCGCGATGGACCGTAAACCCCGCATCGCGGCTGCCCCTGGCGCGGCGCTGCGGATCAAGATTCCTGATCGACAGCGTGCGATCACTCCCCCTTGTCACGCTGTACTGACTTAGAGAAGAAAATGCCCAAGCGCACTGACCTCAAGACCATCCTCATCATCGGTGCTGGCCCGATCGTCATCGGCCAGGCCTGCGAGTTCGACTACTCTGGCGCCCAGGCCTGCAAGGCCCTGCGCGACGAGGGTTACCGCGTGGTGCTGGTCAACAGCAACCCGGCCACCATCATGACCGACCCGGAGATGGCTGACGCCGTCTACATCGAGCCGATCAACTGGCAGACGGTCGAGAAGATCATCGCCAAGGAAAAGCCCGATGCGCTGCTGCCGACCATGGGTGGCCAGACCGCGCTGAACTGCGCGCTGGACCTGGCCGACCACGGCGTGCTGGAGAAGTACAACGTCGAGCTGATCGGCGCCAAGCGCGAAGCGATCCGCATGGCCGAAGACCGCGAGCTGTTCCGCGTGGCCATGGGTGAGATCGGCCTGGAATGCCCGACCGCCGCCGTCGCCCACACCCTGGACGAAGCGCTGGAGATCCAGACCCGCGTCGGCTACCCGACCATCATCCGCCCCAGCTTCACCCTGGGCGGCAGCGGTGGCGGCATCGCCTACAACCGCGAAGAGCTGGTGGAGATCGTCAGCCGCGGCCTGGAGCTGTCGCCGACCACCGAAGTGCTGGTGGAAGAGTCGGTGCTGGGCTGGAAGGAGTTCGAGATGGAAGTGGTCCGCGATACCGCGGACAACTGCATCATCGTCTGCTCGATCGAAAACCTGGACCCGATGGGCGTGCACACCGGTGACTCGATCACCGTGGCCCCGGCCCAGACCCTGACCGACAAGGAATACCAGCGCCTGCGCGATGCCTCCATCGCCGTGCTGCGCAAGATCGGCGTGGATACCGGTGGCTCGAACGTGCAGTTCGGCATCAACCCGAAGACCGGCCGCGTGGTCGTCATCGAGATGAACCCGCGCGTGTCGCGTTCCTCGGCGCTGGCCTCCAAGGCCACCGGCTTCCCGATCGCCAAGGTCGCCGCCAAGCTGGCGGTGGGCTACACCCTGGACGAACTGAAGAACGAGATCACCGGCGGCCTGACCCCGGCCTCGTTCGAGCCGTCCATCGATTACGTGGTCACCAAGATTCCGCGTTTTGCCTTCGAGAAGTTCCCGGCCGCTGATGCACGCCTGACCACCCAGATGAAGTCGGTGGGCGAGGTGATGGCGATGGGCCGTACCTTCCAGGAGTCGGTGCAGAAGGCGCTGCGTGGCCTGGAAACCGGCAAGGTCGGCTTCGACCCGACCGGCCTGGACCTGGGTAACGAAGAAGACCTGCAGACCCTGCGCCGCGAACTGAAGGCACCGGGCCCGGAGCGTCTGTTCTTCGTCGCCGACGCCTTCCGCGCCGGCATGAGCGTGGAAGAGATCTACGCACTGTCGTTCATCGATCATTGGTTCCTGGACCAGATCGAGGAAATCATCGCTGCCGAAGCTGACGTCGCTGCCGGTGGCATCGACGCGCTGGACGCTGCACGCCTGCGCAAGCTCAAGCGCGCCGGTTTCTCCGACGCCCGCCTGGCCCAGCTGACCGGCACCAACGAAGCGGCCATCCGCGCGCTGCGTCGTGCCCACAAGGTGCGCCCGGTCTACAAGCGGGTGGACTCGTGCGCCGGTGAGTTCTCCACCGGTACCGCCTACCTGTACTCGACCTACGAGGACGAGTGCGAGGCCGCGCCGACCAACCGCGACAAGATCATGATCCTGGGCGGTGGCCCGAACCGCATCGGCCAGGGCATCGAGTTCGACTACTGCTGCGTGCACGCGGCACTGGCGCTGCGCGAGGATGGCTATGAAACCATCATGGTCAACTGCAACCCGGAAACCGTGTCGACCGACTACGACACCTCCGACCGCCTGTACTTCGAGCCGCTGACCCTGGAAGACGTGCTGGAAATCGTCGAACTGGAACAGCCGAAGGGCGTGATCGTGCAGTACGGCGGCCAGACCCCGCTGAAGCTGGCGCGCGCGCTGGAAGCCAACGGCGTGCCGGTGATCGGCACCAGCCCCGACTCGATCGACCTGGCCGAAGACCGCGAGCGCTTCCAGCAGCTGGTCGACAAGCTGGGCCTGAAGCAGCCGCCGAACCGCATCGCCCGCAACGACCAGGAAGCCCTGCTGCTGGCCCGCGAGATCGGCTATCCGCTGGTGGTGCGCCCGAGCTACGTGCTGGGTGGCCGCGCGATGGAAATCGTCTACGGTGAGTCCGACCTGGCCCGCTACGTCCGTGACGCGGTGAAGGTGTCCAACGATTCGCCGGTGCTGCTGGACCGCTTCCTCGACAACGCCGTCGAGTGCGACGTGGACATCATTGCCGACAAGGATGGCAACGTGCTGATCGGCGGCGTGATGGAGCACATCGAAGAAGCCGGCGTGCACTCGGGCGACTCGTCCTGCTCGCTGCCGCCGTACTCGCTGTCGGCTGAAACCCAGGCCGAGCTGCGTCGCCAGGTGGTGGAGCTGGCCAAGGCCCTGAACGTGGTCGGCCTGATGAACACCCAGTTCGCGATCCAGACCAGCGACGAAGGTGCCGACACCATCTACCTGCTGGAAGTGAACCCGCGTGCCTCGCGCACCGTGCCGTTCGTGTCCAAGGCCACCGGCATGGCGCTGGCCAAGATCGCCGCCCGCTGCATGGCGGGCAAGACCCTTGCCGAGCAGGGCGCGACCAAGGAAATCGTGCCGGACTACTACTCGGTGAAGGAAGCGATCTTCCCGTTCGCCAAGTTCCAGGGCGTGGATCCGATCCTCGGGCCGGAAATGCGCTCCACCGGCGAAGTGATGGGCGTGGGTCGCACCTTCAACGCCGCCTTCGCGCGTGCGCAGGAAGCCGGCGGCATCAAGACCCCGCCGATCGGCAAGGCCTTCGTGTCGGTGCGCGATCCGGACAAGAAGCGCGTGCTGCCGGTGGCCAAGGCGCTGCTGGCGCGTGGCTACAGCCTGGTCGCCACCCGTGGCACCGCCGCGTGGCTGCAGCAGCACGGCATGGACTGCGAGATCATCAACAAGGTGGTCGAAGGCCGTCCGCACATCGTCGACTCGATCAAGAACGGCGAGATCGTCTACATCGTCAACACGACCGAAGGTCGCTCGGCGATCAACGATTCGTTCTCGATCCGTCGCGAGGCGCTGCAGCATCGCGTCACCTACTCGACCACCATTGCCGGCGCCAAGGCGCTGGTGGATTCACTGGAATTCCGCGGCACCGGCCCCGTCTGGTCGCTGCAGGAGCTGCACAAGGAGTTGAATGCATGAGAGCCCCCATCACGATGAAGGGCGCGCAGAGGCTGCGCGATGAACTGGATCACCTGAAGTCGGTCAAGCGTCCGAAGGTCATTGCGGCCATCGCCGAGGCGCGCGAGCACGGTGACCTGAAGGAGAACGCCGAGTACCACGCCGCGCGCGAGGAACAGGGCTTCATCGAAGGCCGCATCAAGCAGCTGGAAGGCGAGCTGTCGCACGCCGAGATCATCGACGTAAGCAAGCTCAACGCCGGTTCGAAGGTGGTGTTCGGCGCCAGCGTGACCCTGGCCGACGTGGAAACCGACGAAGAGAAGAAGTACCAGATCGTCGGTGACCTGGAAGCGGACATCAAGCTGGGCCTGATCGCGATTTCCTCGCCGGTGGCGCGCGCGATGATCGGCAAGCTGGAAGGCGACTCGATCGTGATCGACGCCCCGGCCGGCCAGCGCGAGTACGAAATCGTCAGCGTCAGCTACGTGGACTGACGCGTGGCAACGGCGACCCTGCTGTTGCCGGCACGCAGCCGCTTTGCCGCGGCTGCGCTGCCGGACGATGTGGCACGCGCGCTCGGCCGTGCCACCACGCTGCAGGTCGCGCCGGGCGAACGCGCACAGCTGACGCGCCATTTCACGGTCGCCGCGCCGCACTGGCCGGTGGCCGCGTTGACCCGCCAGCGCGACGTCGGCGACGCCGCCGGCGCCAGCTGGCTGCGCGCCGACCCGGCCTGCATGGTGCCGGACATGCATGGCGCACGGATGATGGCCTACGGCGAAACGTTGCGGCCGACGCTGGCCGACAGTCTGGCCCTGCTGCCGGTACTGCAGCCGTTGTTCGCCGACGCCGGTTTTTGCTGGATGCGCCCGATCCCTCGCGCTGGTACCTGCGGCTGCCGATCGATCTGGCGTTGCCGGATTTCGACAGCCCCGACGAAGTGCTGGGCGATGACCTGTTCTCGCACCTGCCCGAAGGCGAGGGCGGTCGCCGCTGGCGCGCGCTGATGACCGAAGCGCAGGTGCTGCTGCACAACCATTCCTGGAACCAGCAACGTTCCGCGCAGGGCCAGCAGCCGATCAATTCGTTGTGGTTCTGGGGCGGTGGCGTGATGCCGGTGTCGGTCAGTACCGCGCACGCGCAGGTGCGCAGCCGCGACGCCCTGCTGCAGGGCCTGGCCCAGGCGGCAGGCGTTGCCGTCGATGGCGAGCAGGCGGTGGATGCCCTGGTCGACCTGCGCCAGCTGCGTTCATTGCAGCAGTTGGGCAATGATGCGATCCGGCCGTTGCTGGCCGCGCTCAAGCGTGGCGAGCTGCAGCGGTTGGTGCTCGATTTCGAGGATGGCCTGCAGTTCCAGCTCGACCGTGGCCAGCGCTGGCAGTTCTGGAAGAAGCCACGCCAGCTTCACGATTGAGCGCCGATTGGATCCGGTAGAGTCGACTGTTAGTCGACTGACGCGCAATGCGCGGGGTTGCCTGCATCCGAGTGAAGTGCAGTCGACTGACAGTCGACTCTACCGGTCGGTTGCCGTGGCGGTATCATCGGCGGGTCTTTCGTAACCGGCGATGCCGATGTCCCTTGCCGCCGAAGCTGTGCAGTCCGCCTCTGATACGCCGATGATCCGCCGCCGCGATGCAGTCGTGCCCGGTGCGTGGCCCGACGGCACGCTGCCACTGCTTGCACGCCTGTACGCCGCCCGCGGCGCACACCCCGGAACTGGCGCTGCCCAAGTTGGGCAACCTGCATGCGCCGGAACTGCTGACCGGCATCGACGCTGCGGTGGGCCTGCTGGTCGAGGCCATCGCCAACGAAAAGCGCATCCTGGTGGTCGGCGATTTCGATTGCGATGGCGCCACCGCCTGCGCGGTCGGCGTGCGTGGCCTGCGCATGCTCGGCGCGCAGCATGTCTTCCACGCGGTGCCGAACCGCATGGTGCATGGCTACGGCCTGTCGCCGTCGCTCGTGGAGGAACTGGCCGCGCTGCAGCCGGACCTGCTGGTCACCGTCGACCATGGCATCGCCTGCCATGCCGGCGTCACCGCCGCCAAGGCGCGCGGCTGGCAGGTGCTGGTCACCGACCACCATCTGCCGGGGCCGCAGCTGCCGCCGGCCGACGTGATCGTCGACCCCAATCTGGACGGCGACGCCTTCCCCAGCAAGTCGCTGGCCGGCGTCGGCGTGATCTTCTACGTGCTGATGGCGCTGCGCCGGCAGATGCGCGAGGCCGGTGTCTTCGCCGATGGCAAGGGCCCGGATCTGACCGCGCTGCTGGACCTGGTAGCGGTCGGCACCGTGGCCGACCTGGTGGCGCTGGACCCGAACAACCGTGCGCTGGTCAGTGCGGGCCTGCGCCGCCTGCGGGCGGGGCAGGGCTGTGTCGGCCTGCGTGCTTTGATCGAAGCCAGCGGCCGCGATGCCGCGCGACTGACCGCCACGGACATCGGCTTCGCGCTCGGTCCACGCCTGAATGCCGCCGGCCGGCTGGAAGACATGGCGCTGGGCATCGCGCTGTTGCTGACCGAGGACCCGCGCCAGGCGCGCGAGATCGCGCAGACGCTGGAGCAGATCAATGCGGAGCGCCGCGCCGTGCAGCAGTCGATGACCGACGATGCCGAGCAGGCGCTGACTCGCGTGGTGCTGGAGATGGCCGGGCAACGGCCGGTGGCGGCCTGTCTGTTCGATGCCGAGTGGCATCCGGGCGTGGTCGGACTGGTCGCGTCGAAAATGAAGGATCGCCTGCATCGGCCCGTCATCGCCTTCGCCCCGGCCGAACCCGGTGCCGACACCCTGCGTGGCTCGGCGCGCTCGATTCCGGGCCTGCATATCCGTGACGCGCTGGCATTGGTCGACGCACGCCATCCGGGCCTGATCGAACGCTTCGGCGGTCACGCCATGGCAGCCGGCCTCAGCCTGCGCCTGGATCACCTTGAAGACTTCAAGGTGGCCTTCGTCGCCGTCGTGCTGGAAATGCTCGACCCGGCGGCACTTCAACAGCAGGTGCTCAGCGACGGCGAACTGGCGGCGGACGAACTGGACCATCGCCACGCTGATGCGCTGCGTCTGGCCGGTCCTTGGGGGCAGGGCTTCCCCGAGCCGCTGTTCGATGGCCATTTCGAAGTGGCCAACTGGCGCGTGCTGAAGGAACGCCACCTCAAGCTGGAACTGCGCCTGCCGGGTGTGCCCGGCACGATCAACGCGATCCATTTCGGCGGCTGGCATGGCAATGCGCCGAGCCGCCACGTGCACCTGGCCTACCGGCTGGCCTGCGATGACTATCGCGGTGGCAGCGCCATCCAGCTGATCGTCGAGCACTGCCTTCCGGCGTGAGCGGCTATGTTGCCTCGCGCATCGGCATGCGCGAGGCCGTTGTCAGGCTCAGTGCTGGATCCTGCTGACGACGGTGGGCATTTCCCATGCGCCACCGGCGGTCACCATCCGGCACAGGCCGGAGGTGGCTTCACTGGTCGCCACGAAGCGCTTGCCATCCCAGCCCCAGTCGGCGGTCCAGCCGCAATCGCCGAGGCCGCGCCCCTTCTGCCAGGCGCTGATGGTGGCGCCGTCGTTGTCGGTCCCGGAGGTGGTCACCAGCACCGGCTGGAACGGCGCCTTGTCGTTGGCCACCCAGAAGCCGTAGCCCTCGTTGTACGCGGCGCGCCAGCACAGCGTCGACACCAGCACCTTGTCCTTCGACAGGCGGGTGACGCTCAGCTCCTGCGGCTCGCTGACCAGCGGATGGCCTTCGGCGCTGATCGCGCTGCAGTCGTCGCCCGGCGTCGCGCTGCGCAACGCGGCGCGCAGGGCAGGCGACTGCGCCAGAGCGGCATCGCCGGGACGCGCGGGTGCCAGCTTGGCCAGCGTCACCACCGGCACCGGTAGTGCCGGCACTACCTTGCCTTCGCCCGCGCTTCCCTTGCGCATCAGTGCGCCCGTGGTGCCGAGGCGGCCCTGGAACTCGTCCATCTTCAGCAGCACCGCCGAGGCGCCGCGGTCGGACAGCGTCCAACGCTGCGGGCCGTTGCCGATCACCACGATGCGGCTGCTGCGGGTCAACGCGGCCAGCAGGGCATCGGTCTGCGCGGCGGAAAGCGTGGCGCCGCCGCCCTGCAGCTGCAAGCGGCCCAGATCCTTGCCGTTGATCTGCAGCTGCGCCTGCGCCGGGGGTCTTGGCGAGTCCTCATCGTACTGGCCCAGCAGCAGCTGCGCCTCGACGCGCTGGCCCGGCCCAGCGGCGCGGGTCAGCAGTACCGACACGGGCGCCGCATCACCTTCATCCTGCTGGTAGCCCGCCGCGCGACAGGTGCGGATGTTGTCGCAGGCCAGGGTCCAGTCGTGGTGGGTGAAGGGGAAGGGCGCCGAAGGTGCGGCAGCGGCCGGCAATGACGCGGCCAACAGGACACAGAGATACAGCGGGCGCATGACACATCCTTTTGAAAGCGGGCGCACATGGTGCGCCTCGGACGCCGCCCTGAACAGCCGTCACACACCCACATATCTGTGATCAAATTCGCACTCCCTTCAATTTTCTTAATCAATTCATCTCCTTATCCAGAGGCAGGTGCGTCAAAAAGCTGGCGCATGGCACAGGTCAATGGCAAAGTCGGGCCACGACCAACATGGGACGACGGAACGCCCGATGTACGCCGAATCACTGCTTCCCGGCGCCGCGCTGCAGCGCCTGCACCAGGACCGACGCCTGATCCGCGTCGACACCGCCTTGGATCCGGACACCTTCCTGGTCAAGCGCTTCGAGGGAAGCGAGGCGGTGTCGAACCCGTTCAGCTACCGCATCGACCTGCTCTCGATCCAGCCACGGCTGGAGCTGAAGCAGCTGGTCGGGCAGCCGCTGCGCCTGCAGCTGGGCGACGAGTTCGGCAACCGCAGCGTGCATGGCTACGTGCGCGAGTTCGCCAGCACCGGCCAGCAGGCACAGTTCAGTGCGTATCGCGCTGAGCTGGCGCCGTGGTTCGCATTCCTGGACTACACCTGCAACTGCCGCATCTTCCAGGACCGCACCGCGTTGCAGATCGTTGAAGAGGTGTTCGCCGGCTACGCGCAGCTGGCGAAGTTCCGTTACGACCTCAACGCCGGCAAGCTGGCGCCGTTGCCGTACTGCGTGCAGTACAACGAATCGGACTACGCCTTCGTCAGCCGCCTGCTGGAGGATGCCGGGCTGTACTACAGCTTCGTGCACGATGACGAAGGCCACACGATGGTGATCAGCGACGATTCCACGCTGAGCACCGTGCATGGCGAGCCACGCTCGATTGCCTTCGTCTCCGATCAGGGCACGCTGGCCAGTACCGGCCTGCACCGCTGGGGCGCGCGGCGCCGGGTCGGGCCGAGCGTGCAGACCCTGCGCAGCTTCGATTTCAAGCAGCCCAGCCAGGCGCTGGACGGCAACCAGGGCAACCAGGTGCCACTGGGCCTGCTGCCGCCGCTGGAGCAGTACCGCTACGATGGTGCAGCACGCTTCAGCAACAGCCGCATCGGTACCGCGCTGGCCAATGTACGCAATGAAGAGGTGACCTGGCCGACCAAGCTGTTCGAATGCGCCGGCAATGCCGGTGAGCTCGACGCCGGCGCCTGCTTCGAACTGGAGCGACACCCGGATTTCATCGGGCGCGACGATGCCGATCGCAGCTTCTTCGTGGTCAGCGTGCAGCGCGAAGGCCATAACAACTTCGCCGCCGATTTCGGCAGCGCCGAAGCGCCCAGTGTGGAGGTGCAGGCCGAAGTGTTGCGCCGGCGCATCCCGTACCGCCCACTGCGACGCACGCCGTGGCCGCGCATGCCGGGCCCACAGACCGCCACCGTGGTCGGCCCGCCGGGTGAGGAGCTGCATGCCGACCGCTACGGACGGGTCAAGGTGCAGTTCCACTGGGATCGCCAGCTGGACCGCCGCGAGAACGCCTCGTGCTGGATCCGCAGTGCCAGCCCCTGGGCCGGCGCCGACATGGGCGGCGTATCGCCACCGCGCGTGGGCCAGGAAGTGATCGTCGACTTCCTCGACGGCGACCCGGATCGCCCGATCATCACCGGCCGCGTCTACAACGAAGACAACATGCCGCCATTCGGCATGGAAGTGAGTGGCCTGAAGTCGAAGACGGTCAAAGGCGCCGGCTGGAACGAGATCACCATGCACGATGGCGCCGGTGGCGAGCTGCTGAACATGCGCGCGCAGCGCGACATGGTCACCACCGTGCTCAACGACCAGAACGCCAGCATCCAGAACAACAAGTCGACCACGGTGGCGGTGAACCACACCATGGGCGTGGGCGCCAACCAGGACATCAGTGTCGGCGGCAACCGCGGCATCACCGTCACCGGCACCGATACGCTCGGCGTCACCGGTACCCGCACCACCAACGTGACCGGCGCGGTGACCGAGAAGTACGAGACCGGCGAAACCAAGACGATTGCCGCCGCCGGCTACACCGAGACCATCACCGGCGATTTCAAGACCACCCTGACCGGCAACTACACCAGCCAGCGTACCGGCACCTGGACCGAGACCGTCACCTCCACCTCCAGCCGGACCGTGGGTGGCCTGGTCACCGAAACGCTGCAGGCCGCACGCAATGTGACCATCACCGGCCAGGACAAGCGCAAGGTGCAGGGCAAGGTGGACGACAGCAATGTCGGCGAGCGGGTGATCGATGTCACCGGCAATTTCAGCCAGGACGCCAGCGGTACCCACAGCCAGGGCTCGGACGGCGCGATGAGCCTGGAGTCGGCGGTGAAGCTCACCAGCAAGGTCGGCGGCTCGGTCATCGAGATCACCGACAGCGCGATCAAGATCACCGCCGGGGGTTCGGAGGTGGTGATCGATGCCGGTGGCGTCTCGGTCAATGGCAGCGAGATCAAGCTCAACTGCTGAGCCGCACGGGAGAAACACGATGCAGGACACCCCCATGCTGCGCGGCCTGAACGCATTGCGCGATGCCTGGCTGGAGGCAAGCGCGGACAGCAGTCGACGACTGCTGGTCTGGCGCTTGCCGGCTGCCGCAAGCCGCTTGTTGGCAGCGTTCTTCGAAATGCAGCGCCACGATGCCGGGCGCGATACACCGGACTACTTCCTGCGCATCGATACCGCCTACGAACTGGGCTTCCGCTACAGCCGGCAGCTCAAGCAGGATCTGCTGGAGCGCTATGTGGCCAGCCAGGAGGATCTGCGCGCGCAGCAGGTGCCGCTGGGCTGGCGCGGCCCGCATGAAGGGCATCCGGACAGCGCGCAGGGCGTGGTCGAGGTGCTGGAAAGTTTCATCGATCACCACGGCGAACATCTGCGCCTGCTGGCGGCGGTGCTGGAGCCCGAGCGCAGCGTGCCCGGCGAAGGTTTCGAGCGCTGGGTGGACGCCGCGCTGGCCGCCGGCCCTGGCCCGCGCCTGCGTCTGGTACTGGTGGATACCGAGGAGGATCCGCGCTGGCAGGCGATGCTGGAGCGGCACGGCAGGATCGCGCGTGTGGTCAGTGCGCCGATCGACATGTTCGGCATTGCCCGCGATACCGCCGCGCAGTCTGGCGGCCGCGGCCCGGATGTGCTGTACCGGCAGCTGCTGGCCGACCTGATGCTGCTGCTCGAACGCGGCAGCCCTTCCCAGGTTGTTGCTCGCGCAGAGCGCGCACAAGGGCTGGCGCAGCGGCAGGGCTGGCAGGACCAGCAATCGGTGGTGCAGATGATGGTGGCCGGCGCATGGTTGAAGCACGGCGATCACGGCCAGGCGATCAACAGTTATCGGCAGGCGCGCAGTGCGGCCGAAGGCGCACGCATGAGCGGAAACCCGGCTGCGCCGGAACTGGTGATGCAGAGCTGGTTCGGCGAGGCCGGTTGCTGGTTGGCCGCCAAGCAGCCCGAGCGTGCTGCGCAGACCTACCTGCAGGCCTCGGCGTCGGCGGCCAGCATTCCACATCCGATGTTCGCGCTGGAGGGCCAGCGCATGGCTGGCTGGTGCCAGTTGCAGGCGGGCCAGCGCGAAGCGGCACGCACCCAGTTGCTGGAAGCGATCCGCATCGCCAAGCCGCTGGCCCCGGCCGA
Source organism: Stenotrophomonas sp. GSD10 (assembly GCF_056172695.1). Taxonomy (NCBI): domain Bacteria; kingdom Pseudomonadati; phylum Pseudomonadota; class Gammaproteobacteria; order Lysobacterales; family Lysobacteraceae; genus Stenotrophomonas; species Stenotrophomonas sp. GSD10. Next base: position 1,700,612 of record NZ_JAOCMC010000002.1, read on the forward strand.
CCGCAAGGCCACCACGCTGCCGCAGGCGCTGTGGGACCTGCTGCAGCTGCAGGACGCGCGCCGCTGCGAATCGCTGCAGCAGGTGGCCGCCGATTACCTGCAGGCCAGTACCAGCCTGCTGGAAAAGGCCGATGCACAGGGCCGCGCGCTCGGCCCGCGACCCGCACGGCCGGCGCTGGACGCCATCGACGCGGAGCTGGATGCCGCGCTGGAGCGTGGCTTCCACCGCGCCCAGCAGGAGCGCGAGCGGTTGATCCAGGGAGGCGACGAATTCTTCCGCAAGATCGTGGCCGTGGGCCGCGACTTCCTCGACCCGGGCTGGAACGGCCTGCCGGCCATCGAACACCCGCTCGATCACGAGATACCGGTGTGGAGCGAGCCGCCGGCGATGCAGCCGTTGCCCGATCCCAGTGGCCTGCTGCAGGCGTCCGTGGCGGCGCCGGCCGGGCCTGCCGTTACAGGAGTGGCTGTTGCATGAAGTCGAACAAGACCGTGGTGATGCTGGTGGCCATCGTGCTGGGCATCATCGTCGTGACCTGGATCAGCGCCGAGTACCGTGACGAAGTAAAGGCGTTCCTGCGCGCGTTGTTCCGCGCCTTGTAAAGCAACAGGGAGTGTTGCCGTGAGCATCGCCGCCAAGCATTTCGATCCGCAGCTGGGCATCGACATCCACATGTACGCGGTGCCGCCGTGCCCGCTGCCGACGCCGCATATCGGCCTGGTGCTGGATCCGTTCGACTACATTCCGTTCATCGGCTCGACCATCAAGGTCAACGGTGTCCATCGCGGCACCGCCGGTACCGGCGGCCTGGACATCCACATTCCACTGGGCGTGTGGGGACCGCCGCTGGCTGCGCCGATGGGGCCGCAGTTCGACGGCGAAGAGATCTTCATGGGCAGCCGCACGGTGTCGGCCGATGGCGAGCCGTTCTCGCGGCTGGCGATGCCGGTGCTGGACTGCAACCTGGCCGGCATGATCAATCCGTTCCGGGTGAAGAAGCCGAAGAAGCCACTGCGTGCGATGTCGCTGCCGACTGGCCTGAATGTGGCCATTCCCACCAGCGTCAAGGTGGGAGGGCCGCCGACGGTGTCATGGACCGCGCTGGCGTTCCGCGCCGCGTTCGCCGGACTGGGCAAGCTGCGCAAGAGTGCGTTTTTCCGCAAGAAGATGGATGCGTTCGCGAAGTGGCGGCGCGGCAAGTGGGGCCATCTGCCCTCCGGCTTCCTGAAATGCAAGGTGCTGCGTGCAGAGCCGGTGGATATCCGCGATGGCAGCGTGGTGGTCAGCCACCAGGACTTCGACATTCCGGGGCGGCTTTCCTTCGCCTGGCAGCGCAGTTATGGCTCGCGCCGCGCGGGCGAACCCGGCTTGTGTGGCGCCGGCTGGCAGACGCCGGCCGATATTCGCCTGGAACTGCTGGACGACGGCAGCGTGTGGTTGTCCGGTCCGGACCAGGCCGCGTTCTTCCCGGAGCTGCCACCCGCTGAAGGCGAGGCCGGGGCGATCCTCGATTTCGTCGATGGCGCGCGCCTGCTGCGGCGGCGCGGGCAATGGCAGGTGCGCTTCAAGAGTGGCCTGAAGTATGTGTTCGGTGGCGAACTGCCGGCAGGCGTGAGCGTGCTGCCGAATCCACAGTCCTGGCCGATCGAGCGCATCGAGGACGCGCACGGCAACCACTGGCGGTTCGAGCGTCGCGACGGCCATCTGGTGCGCATCGTCGAGAGTGGCATCGGTGACCTGCAAGGCCGTTTCATCGAGGTGGAGGCGCGCCACGGCCGCATCGACCGCATGGCGCTGCATGACCCGGCCACCGGCCTGGTGCATCCGCTGGTGAGCTACCGCTACAGTGCCGACGGCGATCTGCTGGCTGCAGTGGATGCGCTGGGCGCGCCGCGCACGTTTGCCTACGCGCAGCACCGCATGGTGCGGCATACCGACCGTGTCGGACTGTCGTTCCATTACGCGTTCGACGCGCAGGGCAGGGTGGTGCATTCCTGGGGCGATGGCGGCCTGTACGATTATCATTTCGAGTACGACGCGCTGCTGCGCGAGACCCGGGTAACCGACTCGCTGGGCCACCTGAGCGTGGTCAAGTTTGACGAGAACCAGCTGCCGCTGTGCGAGATCGATCCGCTCGATGGCGTGACGCTGTTCGAGTACGACGATTTCGGGCGGACCGTGGCGGTGACCGATCCGGAGGGACTCCGAACGGCGTTTGCCTATGATGCGCATGGCAACCTGATCTGCCTGACCCGCGCCGATGGCACGACGATCCAGATGGAGTACGACCTGGACGACCACATGGTGTCGTTGCGGACGCCGGATGGCGTCGACTGGCAACAGGCGTATGACGGCCAGGGCCTGCTGGTCAGCCAGACCGATCCGTTGGGTGCGACCACCCGCTTCGACTACGACGCACAGGGCCAGTTGGAGTCCCAGACCAACGCGCGCCAGGCGGTCACACGCCTGCGCTATGACCGGCATGGACTGGTCGCTGCCGTCATTGATGCGCTGGGCCACGAAAGTCGTTATGAGCATGACCCACTAGGCAACCTGCTGCGCCAGGTGGATCCGTTGGGACAGGTCAGTCGCTACGAGTACGACGCCAAGGGTCGCCTGCTCGGCACGATTGGCCCGGACGGCAGCGGCGTGCGCTGCGAGTACGATGCCGAAGATCAGCTGGTCCGCTACACCGATGAGGTGGGCGCGCAGACGCGGCTGCAGTACGTGGGCATCGGCCAGATCGGCAAGCGGCTGCAGGCAGACGGCCACAGTGTGGAGTACCGCTACGACACCGAGGAGCAGCTGGTCGCGGTCATCAACCAGCGCGGCGAAACCTACCAGCTGGTGCGCGATGCGCTGGGACGCATCGTCGAGGAGGTTGATTACTGGGGCCAGTCGCGGCGCTACAGCTACGATGCTGCCGGGCGACTGACGGCGACCCTGGATCCATTGGGTCAGCGCATCGCCTTCGCTACCGACAAGCTTGGGCGCATCACCCGCAAGACGCTGCCGGATGTGCGCCATCCTGGCCAGCAGGTACAGGAGCACTTTGCCTACGACGTGCAGGGCCAGATTGTCGAGCTGCGCAATCCGTCGCGTACAGTGAAGCGCGTGTATGACGTGCTGGGCCAGCTGCTGGAAGAGCAGCAGGATGGTTTCCGCGTGGGCTATGGCTACGATGAAGTGGGAAATGAGGTCCTGCGCGAGACATCGATGGGTAACCGGGTGGCGTTTGGCTACGATCTGCGAGACCAGGCGGTATCGGTGGCGATCAATGACGAGCCGCCGATTTCCATTGAGCGCGACGCGTTGGGTCGCACGACACGCGAGCAGCTGAGCCCGCATCTGCAGCGCGACTTCACCTATGACAGCCGCAACCTGCTGACCTCGCAGTCGATACTGAAGGATGCTGCGCCGCTGTTCGAGACTCGCTACGACTATGACCGCAGTGGCAACCTGACCCGTCGCAGCGACAGCGCACAGGGCGTGGACGAGTACCGCTACGACGCGATTGGGCGCCTGCTGCAGCACATCGACCCGAAGGGAAGGGTCGAGCGCTACTTCAACGACCCGGCCGGCGACAGGCTGCGCACCGAGGTGAAGCAGGTGCAGGCGCGCAAGGTGGTGGGCGGCGACGATGACGACCTGACCACCTGGACGCGCGAGGGCACCTACCAGGGCATGCACTACGTGTTTGACCGGGCGGGCGACCTGGTTCGCAAGGGCGTACCGCATGGGGATGTGCCGGATGACCTGACGCTGATCTGGGATGCCAACCATCGGTTGGCCGAGAGTCGCCGCAACGGGCAGTCAACGTACTACGGCTATGACCCGTTGGGACGGCGGGTGTTCAAGCGTAACCCGACGCAGACGACGTGGTTCTTCTGGGATGGCGATGCGTTGCTGGGGGAGGTGCAGCAGGCTAATGACGCCGAAGAGGCGGCGCCGGTGTGGGTGGGGAATGTGGCGAGCCTGGTGGAGGTGAGGCGCCGGCAGCGGCGGTTGGAAAAGCTGCATGAGCGAGTGCGGGAGTATGTGTACTACCCGGGTACGTTTGAACCTCTTGCACTTCTTGTGAAGCGAGCGGAGGGATGTGCTGGTGAGCTTCCAATCTCAGCGCGAACTGTGCCAGGTGGTCCAGCAAAAGTTGAGTCTGCCGACGTCCCCAGAAAAAGAGCGCCATTGATGGACTCTATTGGAGGTAAGGGGTTTGGGGCGCTGGGCCAATTCGTTCTGGGAGAGCCAACAGCTGACTTGGCAGAGATGTCAAAGGAAGGGGGCGCAGAGTACTGTTCCTCGCATGTCGCCTATCCGGCCGCAGAAGATCGCTCTGGAGAGAGTCCCGTCGCTGACGTTGAAGAGCTATCTAAGGCAACTCTGAAAGAAGATTCGACGACGGTAGCACTGCTTTACCAACTCGACCCGAATGGAGCTGCCGTTCGAATTCTGGACACGAATGGGACCCTGCATTGGCAAGCGCGATTCACGGGCCTCGGCGCTGCATTTGTCTCCGATAACTGCAAGTTAGAACAATCTCTCCGCCTGCTCGGGCAGTGCTACGACGAAGAAACCGGTCTTCATTACAACCGTCATCGCTACTACGACACTTGGATTGGCGGCTACATCTCTCAGGATCCAATCGGCTTGGATTCCGGCGTAGTAAATGTGTACGAGTTTGGTTCAAATGCGCTGTGTTTTGTCGATCCCTTAGGGCTATGGAACAAGCATCGAAAGAATGGCCAGTTTGCACGAAAGCCTGGTCCGAAGCCAAAGCTGAAACCGAGTGTTCATGGCAATTCAAAGACGTCAACTAAGCCCTCAGTTCTGTATGCGCAGTATGACGAGTCCGGTGTTTTCCAGAAGTGGGGTATCACTCAAGAAGTGGCCAATCCGAGGGCTCGATACGGGAATTCCATTCCGCGTGACTGGGACGTAATTGAGGTGGCGCGAGGGACGAGGCAAGACATGCTCAATCTTGAACGCGAGTTGACAAGTGCGCTGCCGGGACCCAGGAACTTTGAGAGCTGGGCTGGTAGCAAGCCCGGTGCAGCGCTATCCTCGGCGGCGAAGAACGCCTTGACTATGGCGGACGATTTGGCGAAGAGGCTTGCGGCTGCTTCCGGTTGTCGCAGCTAGACCTATGGAGGACAGATGGAAGTGACGTTGAGCGGAAGGTTGGGCGGGCCAGAGGTGGGGGTGAAGTTTCAACCTGAGATCGTCCAGGCACGCGCTAGATTGAAGTTCGCGTTCGCAGAGCTGTCTATTGATGGTCTGGAGACGATCGATGTTGAACTGTGGATCAGTGGCAGTTTGACAGAATATTGCCCGGAAGGGATTTCATCGTCGGTTAGATTCTCTGCCAAGAAGAAAAGTGTTCTGCTTGCTGTCTGCGTTGGAAAGGACGAGGCAATGTCCATCGATGATGATTGCGCTGCATCGGCAATTGGAGGTTGGCTGACGCGCGGTTTCGAAAGTGCAAAGCTGCCGCGCAGTGCCGGTAAGATCGATTTCTCGGGTGTTGCTGGCGCCGTGAAGCTCTGTTTCGCTTGATTGATCCAGGAGGCCTGGTGTGTCCTGATTGGAGTTCCTGTTTTGAGCGCCTTGATGAAATGATCGCTGGATCGGCGCGGGTAAGGGTGTTTCCTGGCCGTGCTGCTTCTCCGGAGCTTGTGGAGGATGCAGAGAAGGAGCTTGGCTTGGCTCTGCCCGTTTCCTACAAGGCTTGGCTAGTTGAGTTTGGCAACCTTTTTGTAGGTCCAGATCCCGTTTTCGGCCTCGCAGATGTGGAGAACCGTGACGTGGCTGATGACGACCTTGTCTACAACGCTCGCTTGGTCGAGGAGAACGGCTTTCCGCCAGAAGGCCTGATTCCGATTTTTGTTCCGGACTCGGACGAAGCCTTCTACTTCGATACACGTGAAGGATTGAAGGATGGAGAGTATCCAATTCTGCGGTACGACTACAATACCGGGGAGTTCGAGTTCTCTTCGCCATCATTCTTTGATTTCCTGATGGGCCTCGTTCGTCACTCAGCGTAGAAGGGCTTTCGGGCCTTAAGGCTTGCGCAGTCGATAGCATCTTCGGCATCGCTTCAAGTGCGGCTTGGCTGGACCCTGCTGCATTGGCCACGACCCTGTTCGGCGCCATTGAGCAGGTGCAGGACAAGGCAACGCGCTGGCTATCTTCCGACAATGAGGTGTGTTCATGTTTGATAATCTGGAGGCGCTGGTGGCGCAGCACCCGCGAGTCAAGGTGTTCCCAGGGCGCCAGGTTGAACCTGGCCTTATCCGGGAGGCCGAAGCTGAGCTGGGGATTCCATTGCCTGATTCGTACAAGGAGTGGTTGCTCAAGTATGGGAATCTGAGGGTCGGTGCTTATCCTGTCCTGACCCTTGCGCCTCGGGATGTGCGTGAAATTTCCGATAGTGATCTGATCTGCAATTTCAGACTGGATTCACGTGATGGCGACCTGCCGGGCGGGTATATCTCAATTCATCTTCCGGATGCGGATGAATCATTCTATTTCGATACCAGTAACGGGCTGATTGGCGGAGAGTATCCAGTTGTCAGGCGGGATTGGTCTGACGGATCTTATGAGCCGTTTGTCGATAGTTTTATGGGCTTTCTAGAGGAGATTGTTCGGCGGGCCTGATGTAATTTGCGATTTCGTGCGTCACAAATGAATGATGGAATTTGATGAGGTTCGATTGGGTTCCAGAGCTTGAACGTGTGATGAAATGATCGCTGGAATATCGTGCCTCAGGGTCATTCCTGGCCGCGCTGTTCCTTCACGGCTGATGGAGGATGCAGGGGAGTGCTTGGCCTGCCTCGGCCGCTGTCCCACAAGGCACGGCTAACTGAGTGTCGGCCGGTAATCGCGTAGCGTTTGGCTGCGACCTGCGGGACCAGACGGTATCGCTGGGGATCAATGACGAGTCGCCGATCTCGATGGAACGTGAAGCGCTGGGCCGCACCACGCGCGAGCAGTTGAGCCCGCATTTGCAACGCGAGTTCACCTACGACAGCCGCAATCTGCTGACCTCGCGGTCGGTACTGAAGATCGCATTGAGATCTTCGTCAGGTGCACGGTTCACGAATCTATTGGAAGGTGAACGCCCGGTTTTGAGGGCTACACGTGACTGGAAATTCGTTCTCTCGCTTCTACGATGCGGGTTCGCTGGAAGTGAGTACCAAGGTGCTTGGCGACTTTGGACTTGATCCTTTGTCCAGTGAGTTGATGTTGAAGCTCGGTTTGCCGTCAAGACTTCCTGGTGAAGTACCCGTTGTGCAGTTCGAAGCGCCGCAGATGGCCGATTTCTACGGCGAGGCGCTTCTGGTCGTGGCGCACGAGCCATGGGGAAAGGAACTGCTGCTCTGCCTTTCCGTGGCCGGAAAGGTGATTGCGGCAGGTGACGGCGGACATCAGTTCGTCAATAGTCGCCTTTCGAGCTTCCTTGGCTTTCTGGAGGCGTATGAGGTATTTCAAGCGCAGGCAACATCAAGCGATTCCATGCCGGTTGTCTACTCTCAGGCAGTAATGCAGGCCAGACTTGAGGCGTTCAAGCGAGGCGAGATTCACGCGCGTCCAGCAAGACAAGGGTTCAATCGCGATGATGCAATCAAGGCGATGGCGGCGGCATGGGGAAGGCTTGATCCTGCTGCACTTGCTGAGGGTTCATCGTGGTCCGTCGTGCTGGAGCAGCTCGAAGACGGCCTGATCTGAAGCTGCGCTGTGCGGGACGGCATCCTGAAGTCGCCCCCCATCCAACCCCATTCCCCCCAGCCACGCGTTGAACCGTCCAACCTCCCGCTGGAGCAGTCCGATGCCCCTCGTCCGCCGTGTGATTCCATCCGTACTGGCCCTGCTGCTCTGTGCTGTCGCCGGGGTTGCCCAGGCGCAGTCCAGCAAGGCCGTCCGGCCCGTCCGGTCGGTGCCACTACTGCAGGTTGCCGGCGCCGAGCAGCCCATCGCGCTGCGCCAGGCCCGCATCGAAGGCGACATCCAGGCCGGCATCGCCCAGACCCGCATCACCCTGGAATTCCACAATCCGAACCGGCGCGTGCTGGAAGGGGAGTTGCAGTTCCCGTTGGCCGAGGGCCAGCAGATCACCGGGTTTGCCCTGGATATCGGCGGCGAACTGCGCGAGGCGGTGCCGGTGCCCAAGGATCGCGGCCGCCAGGTCTTCGAGGAGATCGCCCGCCGTGGCGTCGACCCCGGCCTGCTGGAGCAGACGGCGGGCAACCAGTTCCGCCTGCGCATCTACCCGCTGCCGGCCGGTGGCAGTCGCCGCGTGCAGCTGGTGCTGCGCGAGCCGCTGGCCTTCTCGGGCCAGGGCTGGCGATGGACGCTGCCGCTGCAGTTCGCCGCAGGTGCCGCCTCCGTTGACGTCAAAGTGCAGGCGCCCGGGGCGATGACCGCGGGTACCGCACCGTTCCAGATCACGGCGGGCCAGCTGCAATGGCAGGGCCAGGGTGCGCAGCTGCCGCCACAGCTGCAATGGACCCTGCCGGCTGAAAGAAAGCCGCAGGTGCAGGTGGCGCCGTGGCAGGACGGCCACTATCTGCTGGCGCAGGTGCCGGTGCCGGCCAGCGGTACTCCCCGTACGCCGCCGAGCGAGGTCGGCCTGCTGTGGGATGGCTCGGGTTCCTCCGGCCGGCGCGACCGCGCGCGTGAGTTCGCGTTGCTGGATCGCTACTTCGCCGCGATGGGCAATGGCACGGTCGCGTTGACTGTGCTGCGCGACCGTGCCGAGCCGGTGCGCCGCTTCCGTATCCGCGCAGGCAACTGGAGCGAGCTGCGCGCGGCTTTGCAGGCGGTGCGCCCGGACGGTGCCAGTGCGCTGGCCCAGTGGCAGCCGCAGCAGAGCGTGAAGGAGTACCTGCTGGTCAGCGACGGCCTGCTGACCTACGGGCCGGAACAGCTGCCAGCGATGGCGCCGGATCAGCGCCTGTTTGCCGTCAGCAGCGCCGGTGCCCGCACCGACAGCACGCGCCTGCGCAGCTGGAGTGAAGCGCACGGTGGCCGCTTCGTCGCCCTGGAAGCCGACGTCGATGCCGCCGCGCGTGCACTCCTGTCTTCGCCGCTGGATGTACAGGTGGACGCGGGGCGTGGCGTGCAGGACGTGGTGATTGATCGTCGCAGCGAAGCCGAAGGCTGGCTGTGGCTGCACGCGCGGCTGGCGGCGGACGGTGTGCCGATGCGGGTGCGCGTTGGTGGTGGTGAGTGGCTGGCGCTGCCGGCCACGCAGAAGAGCGACGACGGTGAACTGCTCGCCGGTTTGTGGGCGCAGGCGCGCCTGCAGCAGCTGGCGGCCGACCGTCGCGGCAACCGCGAGGCGATGCAGCGCCTGTCGCAGCAGTTCGGCCTGGTCGGGCCGGATACCTCGCTGATCGTGCTGGAAACGCTGGAGGATTACCTGCGCTACGCGATCCGTCCGGCGGGCAAGCTGCGCGCCGAGTACGACGCCCGCTTCGCGCGCCAGGTGAGCGACCGCGCCGCTGCCGATCGCCGGCGTCTGGACGAGGTGGCCGCACGCTGGAAGGAGCGCCAGCAGTGGTGGAGCCGCAGCTGGCCGAAGGATGCGCCGCCGCAGTTGAAGGGCAGGGCGCTGGAAGTGGCGTCTGCAGATGCTGCGATGGAATCGGCGCCGGTGGCGATGCTGGCGGCACCTTCTCCGGCGGCCCCGCCTGCACCGATGGCAGCGGCAGCCGAGCAGCGCAGGGAGGCCAGCAGCGCACGCGCGCGCCGCTCCGTGTCCGCGGCGAACCAGACGCTCGACGCGGTGGTGGTCACCGGTTCGGCCATCGATCAAGCCGGGCCCGCCAACGAGGGCGAGCTCGGCATCCAGCTGGCCGCATGGCAGCCGGATTCGGCCATCGCCCGGCGCCTGCGCCAAGGGCCATCCGCGCAGCTGTACAACCGCTACCTGGCCGAGCGCGATGCGCATGCCGACAGCAGTGCGTTCTTCCTGGATGTGGCCGATCTGCTGCTGGAACAGGGCCAGCGCGAGCTGGCGCTGCGTGTACTGTCGAACCTGGCCGAGATGGACCTGGACAACCGCCACCTGCTGCGCGTGCTCGGCTACCGGCTGATACAGGCCGATGCGCCTGCGCTGGCGGTGCCGGTGTTCGAGCAGGTGCTGGCGATGGGCCAGGAAGAACCGCAGAGTTTCCGTGACCTCGGCCTGGCGCTGGCCGCCGCCGGGAAGCCGCAGCTGGCGCTGGCGCCGCTGTACCAGGTGGTGGTGCGGCCGTGGGACAGCCGCTTTGATGGCATCGCGCTGATCGCGCTGGATGAGCTGACCCATCTGGTTGCACGCAGCACGCCCAGGCTCGACACCCGCAGCATCGACCCGCGCCTGTTGCAGGCGATGCCACTGGACCTGCGCGTGGTGTTGTCGTGGGATGCCGACAACAGCGACATGGACCTGTGGGTGACCGACCCGAATGGCGAGCGTGCGTACTACGGCAACCGCCTGACCTACCAGGGCGGGCAGATGTCGCAGGATTTCACCGGCGGCTATGGGCCCGAGCAGTTCTCGCTGCGCAACGCCAAGCCCGGCAGGTACAAGGTGGAAGCCAACTATTTCGGCAGCCGCCAGCAGCTGGTGACCGGTGCGACCACGCTGATGCTGCGCCTGACCACCCATTGGGGCACGCAGAAGCAGAAGGACCAGATGGTGACGATGCGGCTGAAGGACCGCGCCGAGACCGTACTGGTCGGCGAGTTCGAAGTGAAGTAGCGCCACGCCATGCGTGGCTGCCCAGGCCGCAATGCTGTAGAGCCGAGCCCATGCTCGGCTCACCCCAGAAGCAGCCGAGCATCGGAGCCGCCGTTGAGGACAGCGGTTCATCGGTTCATCGGTGGGTCGCGCCCAACCCATGCGCTGCGCATGGCAGGGGCAGCCGGGCAGGGACTCGGCTCTACATCAGCGTGACGCTCGCTGCGCCGTTGCGGATCGGCTTTCAGTCCGAACAGCGGCCGCAACCAGCGCGTGCGGCGGATCAGCAGTTCGTGGATCAACAGGCAGCCAGCCACCGTGCCGCCCAGCAGCAGGGTCGGCTCCAGCCACGGCCCCAGCTGCAGCGGCTTGAGCCAGAACAACAGCGCGATGATCAGGCTCTGGTGCAGCATGTACCAGGGGTAGATCGCCTCGGTGCAGTACGGCAGCCAGCGGAACGGATGGTCGAGCAGCACCTTGCCCCAGCCGAGGATGGCCAGCAGCGCGGTCCACACATACAGCGACTGGGTGGTCCTGACCTGCAGATCCCAGAACGGTTCGGGCCACTGCCTCAGCGGTGAATCGTCCGGCAGCAGCTGGCCGAGGATGCGCAGGCCCATGTACCCGCCCACCGCCGTCAGGGCCAGCCACAGCGTGGTGCGGCGCAGGGCGACCACTCGTTCCCAGAACATCGGCTCGCGCGCCAGCAGGTAGCCGGCCAGGAACACCGTGGCGTACTTGGCGTGCTGGTACCAGTCGCCCATCAGCGCATTGGTGGAGGGGTAGATCGGCTCCAGCCAGACCACCCAGGCCAGCAACAGGGCGAACGGAATGCCGATCAGCAGGGTCGGCGAGGCGGCCACGCCGGCCACGACCCTGCGCACCACTGCCAGTCCCAGCGCCGGCATCAACAGCGCCAGCGCCAGCGTGTAGTTCCACAGGTAGGCCAGGTACCACAGATGGTTCCAGGTGATGCCGTACTGCCAGCCGGCAAAGCTGCCTTCCGGCCATGGCTGCACCTGCCAGTAGCGCAGCAGGAAGTGGCCGAAGCCTGGTGCCTCGTGGCCGTTGGCAACGCCCTCGCAATAGGGCTGGATCGGCACGATCACGAACATGCCGAACAGCAGCGGCAGCAGCAGCCGCCAGGTGCGCAGGCCGGCGAAGCGCAGCAGCTTTCCTTCCGGGCGCATCAGCGCAATGGCGATACCCGAGATCAGGAACAGCAGCGACATCCGCCAGCGGTTGAAGAACAGCATCGGCCATTGCAGCCATTCGGCGGTATGCACGCTCTTGAGGTGGAAGCCCCAGTCGTCCACGTAGGCCATGCCGGTGTGGTAGAGGATCAGCAGCGCGAAGGCGAACACGCGCAGGGCGTCGATGTCGTGGCGTCGGGTCATGGTCGGGCCAGGCCGGGAGGTCGTGCCAATCTCGCCCTCATCGGTGGGTCGGGCCATCGCCAGGGGCCTGCCGGCGCCCGTGCAGTGACCAATGGCGGGCGTGATGGGACCAATGGAGCGGCTACCCTCGGTCCCTTCAGGCAGGCTGGAGAGCCACCCCACCATGGAAGCTGCAATGGCCCCGGGCCGTCCTCCGCGCTGGCGCACGTCCACCCGCCTGCTGCTGTGGGCCGCGATCCTGTCGGCCTCGGCAGTGACCAATGCGCTGGTCGAGGTGATGGACGCCGCGCGCCGGGGGCCGATCTCGGGCTGTGGGAGCCGATGATCTGGGAATTCAGCAGCCTCAGCATGATCCTGTTGACCCTGCCGCTGCTGTGGTGGGGCTGCGAGCGCTGGCCGCTGCATGCCGATACCTGGACGCGGCGTTTGCCGATGTATCTGCTGGCCAGCGTGGGTTGGTCGCTGCTGCACGTGGTGGGCATGATGCTGGTGCGGCATCTGGCCTATGCAGCGCTGGGCTACCGTTACCAGGACGATGCCGGCTGGTTGGAGCGTCTTGCCTACGAATACCTGAAGGATGTGCGCACGTTCGCGCTGTTCGTGGCGCTGGAGCACTTCGCCAGCTGGTTCGGCCGGCGCCGGCAGGGTGAGGCGAGCCTGCTGGCCGAGCCCGATGTGGGCCCGCCGGTGGAGCCGGTCGAGCGTCCGCAGCATTTCCTGGTGCGCAAGCTGGGCAAGGAGTTCCTGGTCGCCACCGGAGATGTGGAATACGCCCAGGCCGCAGGCAATTATGTGAACCTGCGTGTGCGCGGGCATGACTACCCGCTGCGGATCACCATGGCGGTGCTGGAGCAGCGGCTGGACCCGGCGCTGTTCCTGCGGCCGCACCGCAGCTGGCTGATCAACCGCGACCAGCTGCGCTCCATCGAGCCGCTGGACGGGGGCGAAGCCCTGCTCCACATGGCCGATGGCGTCAAAGTGCCGTGCAGTAGGCGACAGCTGCCGCTGCTGCGCCAGGCCCTGGCGGGGTCTGAGCGGGCGGACCGGTCGGCCCGCCCGCGCAGGGATTACTTCTTGTCCTTCTTGATCATCGCGTCGATGCGCGCGGCACGGGCTTCCGAGCCCGGGTGCGAGGACATCAGGCCACCGTCGCTGGACAGCTTGCGGAACATGCTGGCCAGGGCGGCCGGGTCGTAGCTGTGGCGCTTCATGAACTGGTAGCCGTACTCATCGGCGGCGCTCTCTTCCTTCTGCGAGAACTGCGCGTTGATGAAGCCCTCGGCCAGTTCGCCCAGCTGGCCCTGGCTGAGCTGGGTCAGGTTGCCGTTGCCCGAGGCCGCCAGGCCTTCACGGCCGGCCGAAGCGAGCAGGGCGGTGCGCATCTTGGTCTTGCTGTGGCCGAGCTTCACGTGGCCGATTTCGTGGCCGATCACGCCACGCACTTCGTCATCGCTGGCCATGTCCATCAGGCCGGTGTAGACGCGGACGCAGCCGTTGGCCATGGCCCAGGCATTGACGTCGGCGGTGCGGTAGACCTTGAAGTTCAGGTTCAGGCCGTCCTCGTTGGACAGGCCCTGGGTGATCTTGGCCAGGCGCTGGGCGTAGGGATCGTTGCCGGTGACCACCTGGTTGTCCTTGTCCATGTAGGCACAGGCCTGGTCGGCGGCGGCCGAGACTTCCGCGTCGGACAGGGTCAGCGCCTTGCCGGCCTTCAGGCCGGTGCTGGTCAGGCCCTTCAGGTCGATGGCCGAGGCATTGGCGGCCAGCAGGCAGGCGGCCAGGCACAGGGTGGAACGCATGATCGTCATTGAATTGGTGCTCCTTGGGTTGGGAATGACCGCGTGGCCCCTGTTCCCGCGGCGGTCGGGAAGTCTACCGGCATCGTGCCGGCCCGTGTCCAGCGGTCGGCCCGGCCGCGCCGGCGTGCCTCGCCGGGGCAGGGCGGCTGCGGTATCATTGGCAGTCATCTTTTGATTGCATAACCGCCGACATGATCGAATTGAATCCTGTCCGCCAGCGCATCACCGATCTGACCGATCGCGTGCTGTCGCTCCGGGGGTATCTTTGACTACGACGCCAAGAAAGAGCGTCTTGAAGAAGTAACGCGGGAGCTGGAAAGCCCCGACGTCTGGAACAACGCCGAGTACGCGCAGAATCTGGGGCGCGAGCGCTCGAGCCTGGAGAAGACCGTGGGCGGCATCGCCTCGGTGCTCGACGGCCTGACCGATGCGACCGAACTGCTGGAGCTGGCCGAGTCCGAGCAGGACGAAGAGACCGCGCTGGCGGTGGTCGCCGACCTGGACAAGCACCAGGCGCACGTGGAGAAGCTGGAGTTCCAGCGCATGTTCTCCGGCGAGATGGACAATGCGGCGGCCTTCGTCGACATCCAGGCCGGTGCCGGTGGCACCGAAGCCCAGGACTGGGCCGAAATCCTGCTGCGCATGTACCTGCGCTGGTGCGAATCGCGCGGTTGGAAGACCGAGCTGATGGAAGTGTCCGGTGGCGATGTCGCCGGCATCAAGTCGGCCACCCTGCGCGTGGAAGGCGACTACGCCTATGGCTGGCTGAAGACCGAGACCGGCGTGCACCGCCTGGTGCGCAAGTCGCCGTTCGACTCGGACAACCGCCGCCACACCAGCTTCACCTCGGTGTTCGTGTCGCCGGAAATCGATGACAACATCGATATCACCATCAACCCGGCCGACCTGCGCACCGACGTGTACCGTTCCTCCGGTGCCGGTGGCCAGCACGTGAACAAGACCGAGTCGGCGGTGCGTATCACCCACATCCCGACCAACATCGTTGTGGCCTGCCAGACCGGCCGCAGCCAGCACCAGAACCGCGACAACGCGATGAAGATGCTGGCCGCCAAGCTGTACGAGCTGGAGATCCAGAAGCGCAACGCCGAAAAGGATGC
The DNA here is from genome assembly GCF_056172695.1 of Stenotrophomonas sp. GSD10. Lineage (NCBI taxonomy): Bacteria > Pseudomonadati > Pseudomonadota > Gammaproteobacteria > Lysobacterales > Lysobacteraceae > Stenotrophomonas > Stenotrophomonas sp. GSD10. The sequence goes on from NZ_JAOCMC010000002.1 coordinate 1,715,650, forward strand.
GGTGGAAGCCACCAAGTCCGACATCGGCTGGGGCAGCCAGATCCGCAACTACGTGCTCGACCAGAGCCGGATCAAGGACCTGCGCACCGGCATCGAACGTTCGGACACGCAGAAGGTGCTCGACGGTGACCTGGACGAGTTCGTCGAGGCCAGCCTGAAGGCGGGCCTGGCCGTGGGCTCCAAGCGCCTCGATGCCTGACCGGCGCGCCTGCGCGGATATCATCACCCTCGTGCGCAACGCCGAGGGTGGCTGATCCGGCTTTCTGTAGAGCCAAGCCATGCTTGGCTGCCTTTTGCGGGTAGCAGATCCGTCGAGCGTGGCTCGACGCTACAACACGTGCGGCGGTAGCGATGATGCGCAGCGAAGGTGAACGCAAGGAACTGGGCGGCTTCCTCAAGGCCTGCCGCGCCCGTGTCGACCCCGCCACGCTCGGCCTTCCAGCTGGGCGCCGGCGTACCCCGGGGCTGAAGCGCGAGGAAGTCGCGCTGGCCATCGGCGTCAGCGTCAGCTGGTACACCTGGATCGAGCAGGGCCGTGAAGTACGCGCCTCGCCGGAAGTGCTCGAGCGCCTGGCCAAGGTGCTGCGGCTGAGCGATGACGAGCGCGCCTACGCCTTTGCGCTGTCCGGTTACGGCGTGCCGCTGGAGTCGCCGGACGAGAGCGTGACCGACGGCCTGCGCCAGCTGGTGGAAGCGATGCAGCCGATCCCGGCCTACGTGCGCAACACCCGTTTTGACATCCTGGCCTGGAACCCGGCCATCGCCGAGTTGTTCGTGGACTACAGCCAGCTGGCGCCGCACGAGCGCAACACGCTGCGGCTGATGTTCCTGTACCCGCCATACCGCACCCTGATCCTCAACTGGGAAGAAATGACCCGCGGGCTGCTGGCCGGTTTCCGTGCAGCGATGGCGCAGGCGCCGGACAAGGCGCCGTTCCTGGCGCTGGCCGAGGATATTGCCGCGCACAGCGAGGAATTCCGCCAGTGGTGGCCGGAGCACGACGTGCGTCGCTTCGACGAAGGAGCGAAGAAGCTGAACCATCCCACGCGCGGGGTGCTGGATCTGCAATACGTGGCGCTGGTGCCGGAGAGCCGGCACGACCTGTCACTGGTGACCTACCTGCCGCGTAGGTAGGTTGGTCGGCAGGGCTTGCAGCCCTGCACCTGCTCAATGCAACGGCAACGGCCAAAGCCAGAGCGGGATTCCGTGGGTTGGCGGGGCGGTGTCGGAGTGCGGGGACGCCGCAAGTACGTCCGTGTAGGCTTGGCAGCCGCATCCATGCGGCTGACACCCCGCACTCCGACACCGCCCCACCCTCGACAGGTTCACGTGGCTGTAGGTAGGTGTCGACCTTGGTCGACACATCTGTCAGATATCGAAATTCATCTGAAGTTGGATCCATTCCAACAGATCGCGGAAATCTGTCGAAGGCGGGGTGGGTCCGGTTGCGGGAGTGTCCGCGGCATGGATGCCGCGGCCAAGCCCCCAAGGACGGGTTTACGGCGTCTCCCGCAACCGGACCCACCCCGCCATCCCACGGATAGCCCGCTGTTGCTGTTGCTTCGGCTGTTGCCGTTGCCTCTGCGGGTGCAGGGCGCAGCCCTGCCAAGAGCCCCCATTCAGGCAGGTAAGTGCAGGTCACAGGATAAGCAGACGCCTTGTTGCCTTCATCAAACGGGTCCACATTCCTGTGCAGGAGACGGGCCACCGCCCGTTGTCGAGACACCAGGAGACCAGCATGTCCGCTGCCCCCAGCACCGCCATTTCCCGCGATCCGGCCACCGGCCAGCAGATCGCCAGCCATCCCTTCGCCTCCGACGCCGAACTGGAAGCATTGCTCGATCGCGGCCAGGCCGGGTTCGCCGCCTGGAGCGGCCAGAGCCTTGAGCAGCGGGCGGGCGTGCTGCGCGCGATGGCGGCCGTGCTGCGTCGTGACCGCGAGAAACTGGCCGCGCTGGCCACCGCCGAAATGGGCAAGGTCCAGGCCGAAGCGCTGGCCGAGATCGAGAAGTGCGCCGTGCTGTGCGACTGGTACGCCGACCACGGCGCGCCATTCCTGCGCGACGAGCCGACCCAGGTGCCTGACGACAAGGCCTACGTGTCCTACCTGCCGCTGGGCGTGGTGCTGGGCATCATGCCGTGGAATTTCCCGTACTGGCAGGTGATGCGCGCGGCGGTGCCGATCCTGATGGGCGGCAACGGCTTCCTGCTCAAGCCGGCCGAGAACATCGTCGGCACCGCGCAGCTGCTCGATGCCGCCTGGCGTGATGCCGGGCTGCCGGAGGGCACCTTCATCGCCGCCAACATCAGCCGCGAGGGCACCAGCCGCGCGATCGCCGATGACCGCATCGCGGCGGTGACCCTGACCGGCAGCGTGGCCGCAGGCCGCAGCATCGCCGCCCAGGCCGGGCAGGCGCTGAAGAAGGTGGTGCTGGAGCTGGGCGGCTCGGATCCGTTCATCGTGCTGGCCGATGCCGACCTGGATGCTGCGGTCGACGCGGCCGTGGCTTCGCGCTTCCAGAACACCGGGCAGGTCTGCATCGCCGGCAAGCGCATCATCGTCGAAGACGCGGTCTACGACCGTTTCGTGGCGCAGTTCTGCCAGAAGGTGCAGGCACTGACCATCGGCGACGGCCGCGATCCGGGTAACCGCATTGGCCCGATGGCACGCCAGGACCTGCTCGAACAGCTCGATGCGCAGGTGCGCGCGTCGGTGGACGCCGGTGCGCAGCTGCTGGTCGGCGGTCATCAGCTGGACCGGCCGGGTGCGTTCTATGCGCCCACCGTGCTGGCGGGGGTGGAGCCGGGCATGCAGGCCTTCGACACCGAAACCTTCGGTCCGGTAGCCTCGATCAGCCGCGCCCGCGACGCCGACCACGCGGTGGAACTGGCCAACCAGAGCGAGTTTGGCCTCAGTGGCAACCTGTGGAGTGGCGACCGCGCCCGCGCGATGCAGCTGGCGCGCCGGCTGCAGACCGGCGGCGTGTTCGTCAACGGCTTCTCGGCCTCCGACCCGCGTGTGCCGATCGGCGGGGTGAAGAAGAGCGGTTTCGGTCGCGAACTCTCGCACTTCGGCATCCGCGAATTCGTCAACGCGCAGACGGTGTGGTTCGACAAGCGTTGACGCGCGCCTTCCATCCTTCCTGCAACGATCCACCATCAGTCCAGCGAAAAGGACGACATTCCCATGTCCAAGGGTTCAGACCTGCTCGTCGCCGCACTTGAGAACGAAGGCGTCGAGCGTATTTTCGGCATCCCCGGCGAGGAGAACCTCGACGTGGTCGAGTCCCTGCGCCATTCCAGCATCGAGCTGGTGATCACCCGCCACGAGCAGGCGGCGGTGTTCATGGCCGCCACCTACGGCCGGCTGACCGGCAAGCCCGGCGTATGCCTGGCCACGCTCGGTCCGGGCGCGCTCAACTTCACCACCGGCGCGGCCTATGCGCTGCTCGGTGCGTGGCCGGTGATCATGATCACCGGGCAGAAAGGCATCGTCGCCAGCAAGCAGGCGCGCTTCCAGATCGTGGACATCGTCAGCACGATGAAGCCGCTGACCAAGCAGGCACGCCAGATCGTCTCGGCGCGCACCATCCCGACCATCGTGCGCGAGGCCTTCCGCGTCGCCCAGGAAGAGCGCCCCGGCCCGGTGCTGCTGGAGCTGCCCGAAGACATCGCCGCCGATGAGGTGGAGGGTGTGGCACTGATTCCGCCGCATGCGGTGGATCGGCCGATTGCCAGCCCGGAGGCGCTGGATCGCGCGGCGCAGATCATCCGCACTGCCAAGCGGCCGCTGCTGATGATCGCCTCGGCCGCCTCACGGCCGCAGTCCAGCGAGGCGCTGTCGGCGTTCGTATTGCGCGCCGGCATTCCGTTCTTCACCACGCAGATGGGCAAGGGCGCGGTGGCCGGCGGCTCGGGGCTGTACATGGGCACCGCCGCGCTGACCGAGCGCGACTACGTGCACATGGCCATCGATCAGGCCGACGTGATCGTGACCATCGGCCACGAGGTCACCGAGAAGCCGCCATTCGTGATGCGCCCGGGTGGGCCGACCGTGATCCACATCGGCTACTCACAGGCGGCGGTGGAGCAGGTGTACTTCCCGCAGGTGGAGGTGATCGGCGATATCGGCCGTTCGCTGACCCAGCTGGCCGATCGCATTGAAGGCGCGGTGCCGAACGCCGATGCGCTGCTGCCGCTGCGCGCGACGATCCTGGAGCATCTGGCCGACCGTGCCGAGGAGGCCGGTTTCACCCCGCAGCGGCTGGTGCACGACGTGCGCCAGGTGATGCCGCCGGACGGCATCGTGGCGCTGGACAACGGCATGTACAAGATCTGGTTTGCGCGCAACTATCGCACCCAGGTGGCCAACACGCTGCTGCTGGACAACGCGCTGGCGACCATGGGCGCGGGCCTGCCGTCGGCGATCATGGCCTCGATCCTGTACCCGCAGCGGCGGGTGCTGGCGGTGTGCGGCGACGGCGGGTTCATGATGAACAGCCAGGAGCTGGAGACCGCGCGCCGGCTCGGCCTGAACCTGGTGGTGCTGATCCTCAACGATGGTGCCTACGGGATGATCCGCTGGAAGCAGGCGGTGGATGGCTTCACCGACTACGGCATGACCTTCAGCAACCCGGATTTCGTCAAGTACGCTGAAGCCTATGGCTGCAAGGGGCATGAGGTGACTGCCATCGAGCAGTTCATCCCGACCCTGGAGGCGGCGTTCAACGAGGGTGGGGTGCACCTGGTGTCGGTGCCGATCGACTATTCGGAAAACCAGCGGGTGCTGGTGGACGAACTGCGGCAGGCGTTCCCGGGGAACGGCTGACGGTCGCCGGCGCGCCATCGGGCGGGGCGCGCCCGCGATCTGGCCCCCGCGATCTGGTAGGTGTCGACCTTGGTCGACACACGGAACGCCAACCAAGGTTGGCGGCTACCCGGCGGTGGGGCCGGCCCGGGGCCGGGGCAGGGTGGTTTTGGTATGCTGGGCAACCGGCTGTGCCGGGCGCAGCATCCCCCTCACTACACGATTCCCGCAGATCCATGAGCGAAGCTACCGATACCCCCCGTCGACGAAAACAAGTTGATCGCCGAGCGCCGTGAGAAACTCAAAGCGCTGCGTGGGCAGGGCATCGCGTACCCGAACGACTTCCGTCGCGAGGACTTCGCCGGCCGCCTGCAGGAAGAATTCGCCGATGCCGAGCAGTGGACCGCCGAGGCCCTGGAAGGCAACGGCCGGCAGGTGAAGATGGCGGGCCGCCTGATGGCCAAGCGCATCATGGGCAAGGCCAGCTTCGCGCAGATCCAGGACGAGTCCGGCCGCATCCAGCTGTTCCTGCAGGGCGCCGCGCTGGGCGATGCCTACACCGCCTTCAAGGGCTGGGACGTGGGCGACATCATCGCCGTCGAAGGTGGCCTGACCCGCACCAAGACCGGCGAGCTGTCGGTGAAGGCCGAGTCGATCCGCCTGCTGACCAAGTCGCTGCGTCCGCTGCCGGACAAGTGGCACGGCCTGGCCGACGTCGAGCAGCGTTACCGCCAGCGTTACGTCGATCTGATCGTGACCCCGGAATCGCGCGCGGTCTTCATCAAGCGCTCCAAGATCATCCGCGCCATGCGCGCGTGGCTGGACAACCGCGACTTCCTGGAAGTCGAAACGCCGATGATGCATTACATCCCCGGCGGCGCGGCGGCCAAGCCGTTCACCACCCACCACAACGCGCTGGACCTGGACCTGTACCTGCGCGTGGCGCCGGAGCTGTACCTCAAGCGCCTGACCGTGGGTGGCCTGGAGCGGGTGTACGAGATCAACCGCAACTTCCGCAACGAAGGTGTCAGCACCCGCCACAACCCGGAATTCACCATGATGGAGCTGTACGAGGCCTATGCCACGTACAACGAGATCATGGACCTGACCGAGGGCGTGATCCGCGATGTGGCGCAGACCGTCAACGGTGGCACCGAAGTGGAATGGGACGGTGCGAAGATCGACCTGGGCCCGGCGTTCCGCCGCTGGCGCATGGACGAGGCGGTGCGCCACCACAATCCGGAAATCTCCGCCGCCGACTGCACCGACCGCGAGGCGCTGCTGCGCCATTGCGAGCGCTTGAAGATCCGCGTCAAGCCGTCCTACGGCTGGGGCAAGCTGCTGCTGGAGATCTTCGAAGCCACCGTCGAGCACACCCTGATCCAGCCGACCTTCATCACCGACCACCCGGTGGAGGTCTCGCCGCTGGCCCGCGCCAACGACAATGACCCGGGCTATACCGACCGCTTCGAGCTGTTCGTCAACGGCAAGGAGCTGGCCAACGGCTTCTCCGAGCTGAACGACCCGGAAGACCAGGCCCAGCGTTTCCAGGCCCAGGTGGCCGCGAAGGAAGGCGGTGACGACGAGGCGATGCACTACGATGCCGACTACATCCGTGCGCTGGAGTACGGCATGGCCCCGACCGGCGGCCTGGGCATCGGCGTGGACCGCCTGGTGATGCTGCTGACCGGCAGCAGTTCGATCCGCGACGTACTGCTGTTCCCGTACATGCGTCCGGAGCAGTAAGACGTCTTTCTGACGCCCGTTTGTGCGCGCCGTCGCGAAATGAGACGGCGCGATTGACGCCTATCGCACTAGGCGTATCGTTATTGCACTACCTTGACGTCCCGTATGGCTTGATCGGCGTCGGGGAGGGCACGGTGCGGAGAGCCCGCTTCACGCCGTGATGACGATCATGAACCGGGACGCATGACACGGGAGTCAGGCCGATGCAGGGTGCGAGCGTTCGCAGCGGCAGAATATCCTCGCCTGCTGATGATCCAGCATGGTCGAAAAACCAGGCAGAATATGCGTTGAACATCGTCATTGTTGACGACCAGACGTCCGCCAGGACGATGCTGCGCCATGTCATCGAAGACATCGCGCCCGAACTGAGCGTGTACGACTTCGGCGATCCGCTGACTGCATTGGCCTGGTGCGAAGCGCACCCGGTCGATCTGCTGCTGCTCGACTACCGCATGCCGGAGATGGACGGGCTGGAGTTCGCCCGCCGCTTCCGGCGTCTGCCCAAGCATCGCGACATTCCGGTGATCCTGATTACCGTGGTGGGCGACGAGCCGATCCGGCAGGCGGCGCTGGAAGCGGGTGTCATCGATTTCCTGGTCAAGCCGATCCGTCCGCGCGAACTGCGCGCGCGCTGCTACAACCTGCTGCAGCTGCGCCAGCAGACCGAGAACGTGAAGCAGCGCGCCTTGTCGCTGGAACAGCGGTTGCTGGCCAGCATGCACGAGGTCGAGGAGCGCGAGCGCGAGACCCTCTCGCGGCTGGCGCGGGCGATCGAGTTCCGTGATGCCGGCACCAGTGCCTACCTGGAGCGCATGGCGCGCGTGGCCGGCCTGATCGCCGATCAGCTGGGCCTTCCCGAAGACGACGTGCGCCTGATCGAGATGGCGGCACCGCTGCATGACATGGGCAAGATCGCCATTCCCGACGCGGTGCTGCTCAAGCAGGGCAAGCTCAACGACGAAGAACTGGCAATCATGCGCCGGCACCCGCGAATCGGCCACGAGCTGCTCAGCGGCAGCCAGAACCGCTTCATCCAAGTCGGCGCCTTGATCGCGCTGCGCCACCATGAACGCTACGACGGCAGCGGCTATCCCGATGGCCTGGTGGGCGATGCCATTCCGCTGGAGGCGCGCATCGTCGCCGTGGCCGATGTGTTTGACGCACTGATATCGCCACGCCCGTACAAGGAGGCGTGGACGATGGAAGCCACGCTGGCCTATCTGTATGCACAGCGCGGGCGCCTGTTCGACCCACGCTGCGTGGACGCACTGCTGCGCGGCCGCGAACAGCTCGAGCACATCTGCGCCGAGCACTCGATGGCATCGGCGCGGCCGGGGCTGGGCGCGTGAAACGCGCGTGGTCGCGGCTGCGACTGCGCCTGTCCCAGCGGCAGGACAGCGAGCATGGGCAACAGATCGTCCGCATCGTCCTGATCAGCCTGATCCTGGCCTACGTGCTGCTGCCGGCGCCGCGCCACGACCTGCCACACGCGCAGTACGTGGGCGTGCTGGCCATCGTGCTGACCGGCCTGAGCCTGTCGTTGCTGCTGTTTGGCTGGCTGCTGTGGCGCCCCGGCCGTTCCGACCCGCGCCGCGTGCTGGGCATGCTGGCCGACTACGGCCTGATCGCCGCCGGCATGGTGCAGATGGGCGAGCCGCTGGCCTGGGTCTACATCGTGGTGATGTGGGTGACCGTCGGCAACGGCATGCGCTTTGGCAACCACTACCTCTACGTGGCGGTGGCCATGGCGATGGTCAGCTTCGGTTCCACCGTGCTGCTCACGCCTTACTGGGAGCGCAATTTCCGCCTGGCCATCGGCCTCTGGCTGGGGCTTGCGGCGGTGCCGTTGTATTTTTCGACCCTGCTGCGGCAGTTGACCGAGGCGATGGCCGAAGCGCGCCGGGCCAGCGAGGCCAAGAGCCGCTTCCTGGCCAACATGAGCCATGAATTCCGTACGCCGCTCAATGGCCTCAACGGCATGACCGAAGTGCTGGCCACCACGCGGCTGGATGACGAGCAGCGCGAATGCCTGAACACCATCCAGGCGTCGTCGCGCAGCCTGCTGGCCCTGGTCGAGGAGGTGCTGGACATCTCGGCGATCGAGGCTGGAAAGCTGCGGGTGGTGGCCGAGGATTTCGCGCTGACCGACGTCATCCAGGCTATCGGCCTGATCCTGCTGCCACAGGCCAAGGCCAAGCGCCTGGACTACCGGGTGAAGGTGGCCGACGGCGTCCCTCCGCGGCTGCGCGGCGATGTCGGGCACCTGCGCCAGATCCTGCTGAACCTGGCCGGCAATGCGGTCAAGTTCACCGATCACGGCCGCGTCGAGATCCGGGTGGGCGTGGTCCACGCCGACACCAGCGGCGCGGTGCGGCTGCGTTTTGACATCCTCGATACCGGTATCGGCGTGCCGCCTGCGATGCGGCCGCGGCTGTTCGATGCGTTCGAGCAGGCCGATGTGAGCATGGCGCGCCGCCATGAAGGGACCGGCCTGGGCACGACCATCGCCAAGGGCCTGGTTGAAGCGATGGAGGGTGACATCGGCTATCTGGACAACCCGCCGCGCGGCAGCCACTTCTGGGTTGAACTGCCGTTCGCGCCGCCGCAGCCGATGGTGCCGGGTGCGGTACCGACGCTGGCCGGCGGCGATGACACCGGCCAGAGTGGCAATGTGATCGCCTTTGCCGATCCGTTCCTGCGCCATCGCGCGCGGGTGCGCAGCATGCAGATCCTGGTGGCCGACGACCACGAGGCCAACCGCATGGTGCTGCAGCGGCTGCTGCAGAAAGCTGGCCACCGCGTGCTGTGCGTGGATGGCGGTGAAGCGGTGCTCGACGCGCTGGCTGACAGCGAGTTCGATGCGGTGATCGTGGACCTGCACATGCCGGGCATGAGCGGGCTGGACATGCTCAAGGAGCTGCGGGTGATGCAGGCCGGCGGCGGTCCGCGCACGCCGGTGCTGGTGCTCAGCGCCGATGTCACACCCGAGGCGATCCAGCGCTGCACCCAGGCCGGCGCGCACGCATTCCTGGCCAAGCCGGTGGTGGCCGTGCGCCTGCTCGACACCCTGGCCGAGATCGCCAGCAATGCGCAGTTGAAGACCATGGCCGCGCCCGTAGTGCGCTCATCAACCGCGTTGCCGGAGGGGTGCTCGACAGCAGCGTGCTCGATGAGTTGGCCTCACTGGGCATGGGCGAGGGATTCGAGCGCGAGTTCATCCGCCAATGCCTGGAAGATGCGGCCACCTGCATGGGCAAGGCCGAGCAGTCCGGTGAGGGTGCGCAGTGGGAGGTCTTCCGCGAACAGGCCCACGCGATCAAGGGCGTGGCCAGCAACCTGGGCCTGATGCGCGCGGCCAACCGGGCCGGTGAACTGATGCGCATGGCCGATTGGCAGTTGAAGGCCGAATGGCGCACGCGCCTGTCGATCCTGCAGGAAGCGATCAAGGAAGGCCGCCGCGCGCTGGATGCGCGGGCCGAACGCCGGCTGCGCAGTGCTGCCGATGACGGTGAGGCGCGGTGAACGTTGGCTATTGCCGACGCTGCATATCCCCGCCAGCGCAATGATAAGGATATGCCAATCTACGCGATCGCTGGCTGTCGCAAAGAGGTTGCGTGCAGCTTTTTGTTTCTGGATGGTGAATGCATGGATACGCCAAGATTTCTTTACAAGTACATGCCTTTGAGGGAAGAGTTCTTCAGTAATACGATGATTCGTGCCACGCCTGCGCGCGGTCTCAATGATCCTTTTGAGATGCAGTTCAATAGGGTGCAGGTGCGGGATGCGGTCCAGGCGCTTGCCAAATACTTCAATGCTGGCGGCAATTCCTGCGGCGAGATCGACGACGAGTATGTTCGGGGTCAGATGGAGGTGCTCGAGGATGAGTTCGATAATCTAGGGGTTATCTCCTTTACCGAGGATTTCGACAATCCCTTGATGTGGGCACACTACGCGGATGAGCACCGGGGGATGGTTGTTGAGTTCGATATGAGCAAGCCGCTCTTTGCTGGATCATGTGTTCAGGGTGAAGCTGGAGCGCGCATGAGTCGGTTTGGAGATCGATTTCCCTCCAGTGCTTTCGAGTTTCCAGAGAAGGTGAGATACAGGAGGGAGATGCCGGCATTTGACAGGTCTGAATACGCCGCTCCCGATTCTTCCAATGAGTTTCATTGGAGGAAGTTCAGTCGGGCGATACTCTTCACGAAAGCAATTGACTGGATGTACGAGAAGGAGTGGCGCTCGGTTGTCGAGCTCTGTGAAGCCGATTCCATTGCGTCCGATGATTGCAGTCATATCCGCGGTGTATGCGATGGGCTCGATGATGTCGAGCTCACCGAGCCGGCCGTCGGGCGCATCAATGTCTGCTTTCCGATTGGATTTGAGATGCAGGACGATGTCGGTGACTTCGGTGTCAGGAAGGAAGTTCATCACCTTTCCGCGAATTCCGATGGTCCGGTGATCCACTTGTTCAGGGTGGATCCGGCGGCCATAAGCGCGATCTATTTTGGTCGACGCGCGGATGAGCGGGAATGCCTGAAGGTACTGAAGGGGAATCGTCACCTCGATCATGTGGAGCGGATATTCAAGATGCGCGTCAGCAACAGTGAATATCGGTTGACGCCCGAGCCCCATTCGAAGTTTTGGAGATGACGACCCTGCCGCGGCGAGCCGGAGTAGCAGCTTCTATCGGTTCAACCGCGCACCGCGACGAGGTGTTGTGCTGATTGGTCATTAAAAAAGCCCGGTGGCCAACCGGGCTTGAACCCTTCTGGGGAGGGCGAATCAGGCCGCGTCGAGGCTGGCGCGACGGGTCTGGGCCTTGATCAGGCGATCCATGGTGCGCAGCGAACGGTCGCCAAGGACCAGGGCGGAGTCGACCCAGACCTTGGTGATTTCCAGCAGTTCGTCGTAGCTGACCGGCTGGGCGATGGCGCGCGCGGCGTTCATGGCCAGGTACGACTGCGGGATGCGCTGCTGCTGGCGGATCAGATCTTCCACCGCCGCACGTCCTTCTCCCTTCTTCACCAGGACGTCCACCACGCCCATCGCGTACATCTCCTCGGCGCTGTAGACGCGTCCGTCCAGGATGATCTTCTCGGCCAGGTGCGGGGAGACCCGGCGGCACAGGAAGGAATAGGCGCCCATGCCCGGGAACAGCCCGAACAGCACCTCCGGCAGGCCCAGGCCGCTGCCCTCTTCGGCAACGATGGTGTGGCAGGCCAGGGCCATTTCCAGCCCGCCGCCCAGTGCGTCGCCCTGAATCAGGGCGATCGAGCGGATGTCGCCGCCGAAGCCGGTGTGCAGGTGGTGTACGCCCTCCACGCAGCGCTGGGCATAGCTGAGCAGAAGATCGCGGTTGCCTTCACGGATCAGGCGGGTGAACAGGTCCAGGTCACCGCCCAGGTTGTAGGCGGCGGCGTCGGAGGCCAGCACGAAGTGGCGCAGCTTGCCGCTGTTGCGTTCGGCCGGGCCACGGGTGATGGCGGCCATGTAGCTCCACATTTCATCCAGCATGTCCTTGCGGCAGCAGGGGCGGATGCCGGTGGCCGCGTCGGCGTGCATGAACAGCCAGTGGGCCGCGCCATCGGCGCTGTCTTCGGTACGGATGGTGGCAAAGGGGGAGCCGCTGGTGGGCAGCTTTTCGATGGTGCTCATGGAAGATTCCTCGGCATGCGGCCCGCAGAATGAGGTGGGTGGCCGGCGGGCCGAACGGTCCACACACGCGGCGATGCTACACCGCCCCCGGGGCGGCGCATGCGAAAGGGCCCGGGACGTTTCCGCCCCGGGCCCATGCTCATCCAGACAGCCGCAAACCCTTACTGGGCAGGCGTATCGCGCAGTTCGCGGCGAAGGATCTTGCCGACATTGGTCTTCGGCAGCTCCTTTCGGAATTCAACGATTTTGGGGTGCTTGTAGCCGGTCAGGTTGGCCCGGGCGTGTTCCTTGACCATTTCGGCGGTCAGGTTGGGGTCCTTCTTCACGATGACCACCTTGACCACTTCACCGGACTTCTCATCCGGCACGCCCACGGCCGCCACTTCCAGCACGCCCGGCATCATCGCGATGACGTCTTCGACTTCGTTCGGGTACACGTTGAAGCCGGACACCAGGATCATGTCCTTCTTGCGGTCGACGATGTAGCAGAAGCCGTGCTCGTCCATCTTTGCCATGTCGCCGGTGTGCAGCCAGCCGTCGGCGTCGATGGCCTTTGCGGTCTCGTCCGGCCGCTGCCAGTAGCCCTTCATGACCTGCGGGCCCTTGATGCACAGCTCGCCCACCTCACCCAACGGCAGGATGGCGCTGTTGTCGTCCTTGATGCAGGCATCGGTGGACGGAATCGGCAGGCCGATCGAGCCGTTGTACTCGGTCAGGGTGAGCGGGTTGATGCAGGCGGCCGGCGAGGTTTCGGTCAGGCCGTAGGCCTCGACCAGGGTCACGCCGGTCACCTTCTTCCAGCGCTCGGCCACGGCGCGCTGTACGGCCATGCCGCCGCCCAGGGTGACCTTCAGCGAGGAGAAGTCGACCGTATCGAAGCCGGGGGTATTGAGCAGGCCGTTGAACAGCGTGTTGACGCCGGTGATGGCCGTGAAGCGTACCGACTTGAGCTCCTTGACGAAGCCCTTCATGTCGCGTGGGTTGGTGATCAGGTGGTTGCAGCCACCAAACTTCATGAAGACCAGGCCGTTGGCCGTCAGCGCGAAGATGTGGTACAGCGGCAGGGCGGTGATGATCCACTCCTTGCCCATCTCGATGCCCGATGCACTGATCCAGGCCGAGGCCTGCTGCATGTTGGCGATCAGGTTGCGGTTGGTCAGCATCGCGCCCTTGGCCACGCCGGTGGTGCCACCGGTGTACTGCAGGAAGGCGATGTCGTCATGGTCGATCTCGACCTTGGGCAGGCTGTGGCGGCTGCCCAGCTTGAGCGCCTGCTTGAAGCGCACCGCACCCTTGAGATGGTAGTTGGGGACCATCTTCTTGACGTACTTCAGCACGAAGTTGACGATCACGCCCTTGCCGCCGAGCAGGTCACCCAGGCCGGTGGTGACCACGTGCTTGACCGGCGTATCGGCGATGACCTGCTCGACGGTGTCGCCGAAGTTGTCCACTACCACCAGGGCGGCCACGCCGGCATCGACCAGCTGATGCTTGAGCTCGCGCGCGGTGTACAGCGGGTTGACGTTGACCACGGTCAGGCCGGCGCGCAGCACGCCGAAGGTGGCGATGGGGTACTGCAGGCAGTTGGGCATCATCAGGGCGACGCGGTCGCCCTTCTTGAGCTTGAGCTCACCCAGCAGGTAGGCGGCGAACTGCTCGACCAGCGCGTCGGTCTCGCCGTAGGTCAGCACCTTGCCGAAGCTGGAGTAGGCGGGGCGGTCGCGGAACTTGGCCACGGAAGCGTCGAAGACCGAAGCGACCGAATGGAATTCGTTGACGTCGATTTCGGCGGGAACGCCTTTCGGATAGCTCTGCAGCCAGGGACGATCCAGACTCATATTCCCCTCCAGGAATCGTGATGTATTAGGTTGCGGCCCTGAGCGTAGCGACAATGGCCGTTCATTGCAGCATACCCCGCCGTAGGGAAAACGCGAAGAGGGGGCGCGGAGGCGGCAACGGTAGGTGCCGACCTTGGTCGGCACGGGATTGCGAGGGGGCGTCCTGGATCGGTGCCCACCAAGGTGGGCACCTGCCGGTTTGCGGCTCAGCCCTTGTTGCGCACCGGTGCACCGTTGGCCTTGTAGTACGGCGCGGTGCTGCGGGCCAGCGGGGTGCGGCCGCGGATCACGTCAGCCAGCTTCTCGGCCATCATGATGGTCGGCGCGTTGAGGTTGCCGGTCACCACCTGCGGCATGATCGACGCATCGACGATGCGCAGGCCTTCCAGGCCATGCACGCGGCCCTGGCCATCGACCACCGCCATCGGGTCATCGGCATGGCCCATCTTGTTCGAGCACGACGGGTGGTAGGCGGTCTCGGCGTGCTCGCGCACGAACGCATCGATCTGCGCGTCGGTCTGCAGTGCGCTGCCCGGGGAAATCTCACGGCCGCTGTACGGTGCCAGCGCGGGCTGCGCGAAGATTTCGCGGGTGATGCGGATCGCCGCACGGAACTCGCGCCAGTCCTGGTCGTGCGACATGTAGTTGAACAGGATGCTGGGGTGTTCGCGCGGGTCCTTCGAGCGCACGTGGATGCGGCCACGGCTGGGCGATCGCATCGAACCGACGTGCATCTGGAAGCTGTGCGCCTTGATCGGGTTGGAGCCGTTGTAATTGATCGCCACCGGCAGGAAGTGGTACTGCAGGTTCGGCCAGTCGAACTCGGCGTCGCTGCGGATGAAGCCGCCGGCCTCGAACTGGTTGCTGGCGCCGATGCCGGTGCCCAGGAACAGCCACTCGGCACCAATTGCGGGCTGGTTGTACAGCTTCAGCGCCGGCGCCAGCGACACCGGCTTCTTGCACTCGTACTGCAGGTACATCTCAAGGTGGTCCTGCAGGTTGGCGCCGACGCCGGGCAGGTGGTGCACCAGGTCGATGTCCAGGCTGCGCAGCAGGTCGGCCGGGCCGACGCCGGAGCGCTGCAGGATCTGCGGCGAGGCGATGGCGCCGCCGCACAGCAGCACTTCGCGGCGGGCGGTGGCGCGCTGCGGCTGGTCGTTGTGCAGCCACTGCACGCCCACCGCGCGCTTGCCCGAGAACAGGATGCGGTCGGTCAGCGCGTGGGTGACGATGGTCAGGTTCGGGCGCGGCTTGGCCAGGTCCAGGTAGCCACGGGCGGTGCTGGAGCGACGGCCCTGCGGGGTGACCGTGCGGTCCATCGGGCCGAAGCCTTCCTGCTGGTAACCGTTGAGGTCGTCGGTGCGCGGGTAGCCGGCCTGCACGCCTGCCTCGACCATCGCCGCGAACAGCTCGTTGTTGCCGGCCTTCGGCGTGGTCACGCGCAGCGGGCCATCACCACCGTGGTAGTCGTTGGGGCCGATGTCGCGGGTTTCGGCCTTGCGGAAGTACGGCAGGCAGTCCAGGTAGGTCCAGTCTTCCAGGCCCGGCATGCTGGCCCAGTTGTCGTAGTCCATCGCGTTGCCGCGGATGTAGCACATGCCGTTGATCAGCGACGAGCCGCCCAGGCCCTTGCCGCGGCCGCAGTCCATGCGGCGGTTGTTCATGAAGGGCTCGGGATCGGTCTTGTACGCCCAGTTGTAGCGCTTGCCCTGCAGCGGGAAGGCCAGCGCGGCCGGCATCTGGGTACGGAAGTCGAGCCGGTAGTCCGGGCCACCGGCTTCCAGCAGCAGCACGCTGACATCGGCATCTTCGGTGAGGCGGGTGGCCAGCACGTTGCCGGCCGAACCGGCGCCGATGATGATGTAGTCGTACTCGTTATGGGTGCTCATGGGTGTCTCCTGCAGGCCGGGGCGCGCTGCATGCAGGCGTCCCGGCGGAATGTCGGATCGGCACGATGGCCGCACGATGGGGCGCGCGCAGGGCGCGCCGGTCAGAACACGCTGGCGTAGTCGCCCAGCTCGACCTGCACCGACTTGATGCGGGTGTAGTGGCCGAGGGTCGAGATGCCGTTCTCGCGGCCGACGCCGGATTCCTTGTAGCCACCGACCGGCATTTCAGCCGGCGATTCGCCCCAGGTGTTGATCCAGCAGATGCCGGCTTCCAGGCGGTGGATGATGCGGTGGGCGCGGCTGACGTCCTTGCTGACCACGCCGGCGGCGAGGCCGAAGGTGGTGTCGTTGGCACGACGCACCACTTCGTCTTCGTCGTCGTAGGCGAGGATGCTCATCACCGGCCCGAAGATCTCTTCGCGGACAATCGTCATGTCATCGCGGCAGTCGGAGAACACGGTCGGCAGCACGTAGGCGCCATTGGCCAGTGCGCCCTCGGTGGCACGGCCGCCGCCGGTCAGCAGGCGGGCGCCTTCGGCCTTGCCGCTCTCGATGTAGCGCAGCACGTTTTCCATGTGCGGGAAGCTGGTCAGCGGGCCGAAGTTGGTCTCGGCGGCCATGGGGTCACCGATGCGGATGCGCTTGACGCGCTCGACCACGGCGGCCTCGAAGGCGGCCAGCATGCTGCGCGGCACGAACACGCGGGTGCCGTTGGTGCAGACCTGGCCGGAGCTGAAGAAGTTGGCCATCACCGCGATGTCGGCGGCGCGGTCCAGATCGGCGTCATCGCAGATCACCAGCGGCGACTTGCCGCCCAGCTCCATGGTCACTTCCTTCAGCGACGAGGACGCGGCGCTGGCCATCACCTTCTTGCCGGTGGCGACGCCGCCGGTGAAGGAGATCTTCTCGATCACCGGGTGCTCGGTCAGCCACTGGCCGATCTCGCGGCCCGGGCCCTGCACCACGTTGAACACGCCGGCCGGCACGCCGGCTTCGGTGTAGATCTCGGCCAGCTTGATCGCGGTCAGCGGGGTCACTTCGGACGGCTTGAACACCATCGCATTGCCGGCGGCCAGGGCCGGGGCCGACTTCCACATGGCGATCTGGATCGGGTAGTTCCAGGCGCCGATGCCGGCGACCACGCCCAGCGGCTCGCGGCGGGTGTAGAAGAAGCTCGACTCGCGCAGCGGCAGCTGGATGCCTTCGATGGCGGTGGCCAGGCCGGCGTAGTACTCGACCACATCGGCACCGGTGACGATGTCCACGGTGGTGGTCTCGGCCAGCGCCTTGCCGGTGTCCAGGGTTTCCAGGTGGGCCAGCTCGTCGTTGCGTTCACGCAGGATCTCGACGGCGCGGCGCAGGATGCGCGAACGCTCCATCGCGGTCATCGCGGCCCACACCTTCTGGCCTTCGGCCGCGCTCTGCACGGCGCGCTCGACGTCGGCCTGGCTGGCGACCTGGACCTCGGCGATCACTTCACCGGTGGCCGGGTTGACGGTCTTGAAGGCCTTGCCGCTGGTGGCGTCGACGCGCTGGCCGTGGATGTAGAGCTGTTGGACGGGCAGGGTGGTCATGGGGCGTACTCCTTGGAAGGGGCGGGTGCTGAAGCGCTTATAGCGCGCCAGCCTGCAACTGGAAGTCGATATAGCCGTATGCGATGCGCCGGGACTTCTCGGCGTTGAACTGGCCGCCGACCAGGCTGCCGCGCAGCCACAGGCCGTCGATCATCGCGGCCAGGCCGCGGGCGGCCAGGCGGGCCTGCGGGTGGGGCAGCAGGCGGTTGAACTGGTGGCACAGGTTGGAGAACAGGCGCTGGTCGTTGGCGCGCTGCAGCCGGGCCAGTTCCGGCTGGTGCATGCTGGCGGCCCAGAAGGTCAGCCAGACGCGCATCGCGGTGCCGTTGATCTGGCTGTCGTCGAAATTTCCATCGACGATCGCGCGCAGCTGCTCGCGCGGATCGTCGCCAACCTCGGCGCGGTAGCGGGCGACGGCGTCCTTCAGTTCACGCAGGATCTGCCGCATTGCAGCATTGAGCAGGCCGTCCTTGTCGCCGAAGTAGTGGGCGACGATGCCGCTGGACAGCCCTGCCTTCTTCGCGATGGTGGCGACGGTCGCATCGGCCATGCCGATCTCGTCGATGGTCTGGAAAGTGGCCCGGATCAGCTGCTCGCGCCGTACCGGTTCCACGCCTTTCTTCGGCATTGTCTCTCCACGGATTGCGACCCGAAGGATCGGGCTGCCGGCCATTATGCTTTTTATTGATTGAACGTTCAATCAATAAACCCTAGGATGCGCTCGCGCCCCACGCCATGGGCCCGGTTTACCGGTCCGGCCCCGCCCATGTGCTCCCTCGGACTTGATGAGACGACCCCATGTCTTCCCTGGCTCATCCCAAGCGTTCGCCCCTGCGCTTGAACCGTTTTGTCTTCTTCAGCTCCTCGGTGTCGATCGGCATCCTCGGGCTGCTCACCGTTCTCTATCCCGAAGGCAGCGAGCACTGGCTGCAATGGGCGCAGGCCGAGGTCTCGGCCGCGTTCGGCTGGTGGTACATGCTGCTGATCGTGCTGTGCCTGGGCTTCGTGCTGTGGCTGGCGTTCTCGCCGTATGGCCGCATCCGCCTGGGCCACAACGAGGAGTCACCCGCGTTCGGCTACGTGGCCTGGGTGTCGATGCTGTTCTCGGCCGGCATCGGCATCGCGCTGCTGTACTACGGCGCCTACGAGCCGCTGGATCACTTCCTGCATCCGCCCGGGCAGCCTGGCGGTACCGTGGCCGCCGGTCGCGAGGCGATGGTGCTGACCTTCCTGCACTGGGGCCTGCACGGCTGGGCGCTGTACGCGCTGGTCGGCGTGGCGCTGGGCTACTTCGCCTACCGCCGCGACCTGCCGCTGGCGCTGCGCTCGGCGCTGTACCCGATCTTCGGCGAGCGCATCCATGGCCGCATCGGTGACATGGTCGATGGCTTTGGCATCCTGGCCACGCTGATCTCGATGGTGACCAACCTCGGCATCGGCGCGCTGGTGGTGCAGTCCGGCCTGGTCTACCTGTTCCACATTCCGGATACGCCGCAGGTGCTGGTGGCGATCGTGCTGGTGATGATGGTGGTGGCCACCATCGGTGTGGTCGCCGGCGTGGAGAAGGGCATTGCCTGGCTGTCCAATCTCAACGTGCGCCTGCTGTGCGGCCTGCTGCTGTTCGTGCTGGTCACCGGCCCGACTCTGCACCTGTTCGACGGCCTGATCCAGAACACCGGCGATTACCTTGGCGCGTTCGTGCGCAAGAGCTTCGACATGTACCTCAACGATCCGAAGGGTCGTGAGTGGATGGGCTCGTGGACGCTGTTCTACTGGGCGTGGTGGATCGCCTGGGCGCCGTTCGTCGGCCTTTTCGTGGCGCGCATCTCGCGTGGCCGCACCATCCGCGAAGTGATCATGGGCGTGCTGCTGATCCCGCTCGGCTTCACCCTGGCGTGGCTGTCGATCTTCGGCAATACCGCCATCGACCTGGTGCTCAACCACGGCCAGGCGATCCTCGGTGAGGTGGCGCAGAACGATGCGGCGATGACGCTGTTCAAGCTGCTGGAGTACCTGCCTGCCGCGCCGTACGTGGCCGGTGCCGCGGTGGTGATCGGTTTCGTGCTGTTCCTGACCCCGGTCGATTCGGGCACGCTGATGATCGCCAACCTGTGCACCCGCCGTGTCGATGACGGCGTGGAGGACGGCCACGACGCGCCGATCTGGCTGCGCGTGTTCTGGGCGGTGGGCATCACTGTGGCCAGTGTCGGCCTGCTGCTGGCCGGCAACTTCAGTGCGATGCAGACGGCGGTGGTGCTGTGCGGCCTGCCGTTCTCGTTCATTCTGGCGTTCTACATGTGGGGCCTGCTGAAGGCGCTGCGCACCGACCCGGACGCACCGCGGCGCTGAGGGACGGTGCGGGTGGGCATCGGCGCGTGCCGATGCCTGCCACATTTCATTGCATTCCTAGATACGTCGGATGCCGTCGTGATCGACCATGGGGTCTCTTCAAGCAGGAGATCCCGATGAAACGACTTCTCTGTGGCCTGTTGCTGTCTGCTGCGGTTCCGCTGCGTGCCGAGCCGATGCCGCCGCCGATGCAGCAGCTCGATTTTCCGGTACTGGCGGTGGGTGACATCGGCCAGTTCCGCGTACAGGTGCCGGCCTATGCGGGCGGGCAGGGGCGGGTGTCGTACGCCGCGCACGCGCTGATGCCGGGCAGTGCCGACGATCGCGGCTACCGCTTCATTGCCGTGGCCTGCGGCGATGGTGGATTTACCCCGGTGGTGCACTACGAAGACCGTGGCGTTGTCTGCTCGCGCATCGGCCAGACACCGCATCCGGCGTTCGAGATGGTGGTGACGGTGCTCAACACCGGCGCTGCCGACGGCGAGACGGTGATGCCGGAGGGCCTGCGTGGCCTGGTGTATGACGTCGGGCCGAGCGCGGCGCCGTGGCGGATCTACGGCGTCGGGCCGTAGGGCAGTGCATCTGTAGAGCCGAGCCGATGCTCGGCTGCGGTTGGCGGCAATGCAGCCGAGCATGGCTCGGCTCTACAGGTGGAGCGTTACTTGCTGGCCAGCTGGCGCAGCACGTACTGCAGCAGGCCACCGTGGCGGAAGTACTCGACTTCCTTCGGGGTCAGCAGCATCACCGAGACCTCGAAGGTCTTCTTCGTGCCATCGGCCTTGGTCGCGGTGACCGTGGCGCGCTTGCTGGCACCGTCCTGCAGGCCGGTGATGTCGATCACCTCCGAGCCGTCCAGGCCCAGCGACTGCGCGTTCTCGCCGTTGCGGAACTGCAGCGGCAGCACGCCCATGCCGACCAGGTTGGAGCGGTGGATGCGCTCGAAGCTTTCGGCGATGACCGCCTTCACCCCCAGCAGCAGGGTGCCCTTGGCTGCCCAGTCACGCGACGAGCCGGTGCCGTATTCCTTGCCGGCCAGCACCACCAGCGGCACCTTGTCGGCCTTGTACTTCATGGCCGCATCGTAGATCGCCAGCTTTTCCGGCTGGCCGCCAGCGGCCGGGTAGTACAGGGTGTTGCCCCTTCCTCGCCACCGAACATCAGGTTCTTGATGCGGATGTTGGCGAAGGTGCCGCGGACCATCACGTCATCGTTGCCGCGGCGGCTGCCGTAGCTGTTGAAGTCGGCCGGTTGCACGCCGCGTTCCTGCAGGAAGCGGCCTGCCGGCGAGTCCTTCTTGATGTTGCCGGCCGGGGAGATGTGGTCGGTGGTGATCGAGTCGCCGAACAGGCCCATCACGCGTGCACCATGCACGTCGTCGATGCTGCCGGTCTGCATGGTCATGCCATCGAAGTACGGCGGGTTCTTGATGTAGGTGGAGGCGTCGCTCCACGCGTACAGGTTGCCGTCGGGCGAGGCGATGGTGTTCCAGCGGGTATCACCCTTGAACACGTCGGCGTAGTTCTGCTTGAACATCTCCGGCCCGATGGTGGCGGCGATGACATCGCCGATTTCCTTGTTGCTCGGCCAGATGTCGCGCAGGAACACCGGCTGGCCATCGCTGCCGGTGCCCAGCGGCTGGGTGGTCAGGTCGATGTCGGTGGTGCCGGCGATGGCGTAGGCGACGACCAACGGCGGGCTGGCCAGGTAGTTCATCTTCACTTCGGGGTGCACGCGGCCCTCGAAGTTGCGGTTGCCCGACAGCACCGAGGTGACCACCAGATCGCCGGCGGCGATACCGGCGCTGACTTCGGTCGGCAGCGGGCCGGAGTTGCCGATGCAGGTGGTGCAGCCATAGCCGACCACATAGAAACCGATCTTCTCCAGTTCCTTCAGTACACCGGCCTTTTCCAGATAATCGGTAACCACGCGCGAGCCTGGGCCGAGCGAGGTCTTCACCCACGGCTGGCGATTCAGGCCCTTGGCGGCCGCGTTGCGGGCCAGCAGGCCGGCGCCGATCATCACCGCCGGGTTGGAGGTGTTGGTGCAGGAGGTGATGGCGGCGATCACCACTGCGCCGTCCTTCAGCCGCACCTTGCGGTTCTCGATCTCGATGTCGGCAAAGCCCTTGGCCAGCTGCTCGTTGCCGACCGCGGCGCCGCCGCCTTCATTGACGAACGAGGACACATCCTCGCTGCGCTTGTCACGGTTGGCGGTCATGCCGACCAGCGCTTCGCGGTAGTTCTTCTGCACGTCTTCCAGCAGCACGCGGTCCTGCGGGCGCTTGGGGCCGGCCAGCGACGGCTTCACCGTACCCATGTCCAGTTCCAGCGTGGTGCTGTACTGGGCGTGCGGGCTGCCCGGCTCGTGCCACAGGCCCTGCGCCTTGGCGTAGGCCTCGACCAGGTTGATCTGCTCTTCGCTGCGGCCGGACAGGCGCAGGTAGTTCAGCGATTCGGCATCGATCGGGAAGATGCCACAGGTGGCGCCGTATTCCGGGGCCATGTTGCCGATGGTGGCGCGGTCGGCCAGCGGCAGGTGCTGCAGGCCGTCACCGTAGAACTCGACGAACTTGCCGACCACGCCGAGCTTGCGCAGCATCTGGGTGACGGTCAGCACCAGGTCGGTGGCGGTAGCGCCTTCGGGCAGCTTGCCGGTCAGCTTGAAGCCGACCACCTGCGGGATCAGCATCGACGACGGCTGGCCGAGCATGGCCGCCTCCGCTTCGATGCCGCCCACGCCCCAGCCGAGCACGCCGATGCCGTTGATCATGGTGGTGTGGCTGTCGGTGCCAAACACGGTATCGGGGTAGGCCACCGCCTTGCCGTCCTTGTCTGCGGTCATCACCACGCGGGCCAGGTTTTCCAGGTTCACCTGGTGGACGATGCCGGTGTTGGGCGGCACCACCTTGAAGTTGTCGAAGGCCTTCTGGCCCCAGCGCAGGAAGCCGTAGCGTTCCTGGTTGCGCTGGAATTCGATCTTGCCGTTGAGGTCCAGCGCGTCCGGCTTGCCGAACACGTCGACCTGCACCGAGTGGTCGATGACCAGCTCGGAGGGAATCTGCGGGTTGATCTGCTCGGGCGAGCCGCCGAGCTTGACCACCGCATCGCGCATCGCGGCCAGGTCGACCACGCAGGGCACGCCGGTGAAGTCCTGCAGGACCACGCGCGCCGGCATGAAGGCGATTTCGGTGTCCGGTTCGGCGGACGGGTTCCAGCGGGCCACGGCTTCGATGTGGTCCGGGCCGACGGTGGCGCCGCCGTCCTCATGCCGGAGCAGGTTCTCCAGCAGGATCTTCATCGAGTAGGGCAGGTGGGAGATATCGAAGCGCTGGCCCAGCGTGGGCAGGCTGAAATAGTCGTAGGTCTTGCCGCCGACGTTCAGCTGGCTGCGGGTGGAGAACGAATCGCTCATGCGGGGTAACTCCTTCTTGCGGTTGGCTTGCAGTGGCCCGCCGTGGCGGGCCTGCTTGCGTGTGACGGTGGCGTTGCGGCCGCCGGATCCCCGCCAGTATGGCCGAGCAGGGAGGGGCGGAACGCCCTTGGCGCAGGACGCAAGGTTACATGGCTGTATGTAGTGCGGATGTCACGGTTTGCCGCGCCACTGGCTCATCAGCATCTGCAGGAAACGTTCGGCAGTGGGCGAGAGCAGGGCGCCGCGACGACGCACGATGCCGATGGTGCGCGACACCACCGGGTTGCCGATCGGGCGGGTCACCAGGATCGGGTGGTCCCCATCGGGTGTGGCCATTTTCGGCAGCACCGATACACCGATGCCGGCTTCGACCATGCCCAGCGACGTGGACAGGTGGGTCACCTCGTAGTGCCAGCTCAGTTTCAGGTTCTCGCGTGCCAGCGCGCCGTCGAGCAGGGTGCGGTTGCCGCTGGTGCGATGCACCGTGATCAGCTGGTGCTGGGCCAGATCGGCCCATTCGACCTTGCGCTTGCGGGCCAGTGGATGGTCGCGGCGGCAGGCAAGCACGAACGGGTCTTCGGCCAGCACGTCGAAATCAAGGTTGGGATCGTTGGCGCCCATGAAGTTGATGCCGAATTCCACTTCGCCGCGTTCCACCGCCTGCAGTCCTTCGGTGGCCGGGATATCCAGGATGCGGAAGCGCACGTTCGGATGCGCCTCGTGGAAGCGTGCCATCACGCTGGGAAGGAAGTAGAACGCCGCCGTCGGCAGGCAGGCGATGGTCACCGTTGCGCCGCGGGTGTCTTCGCGCCCGCGCAGTGAGAACAGCGAGCCGTCGAATTCTTCCAGCATGCGCCGTACCAGCGGCAGCAGGTTCTCGCCGACAGCGGTCGTGCTGACGCTGCGCGTGGTGCGTTCAAGCAGGGGCGAACCGACCGCCTGCTCCAGCTTCTGGATTCGGCGGCTGAGCGCCGGCTGTGAAACGTGCAGGCTTTCCGCAGCGCGATGGAAGCTGCGCGTCTCTGCAACGAGGAGGAAAGCGCGCAGGTCGAGGATTTCGCAATTGATGCTCATTCGGTATCAATCATCCAAAAATCAGCAATTCACAGATCAATTGGGGTCATGCCAGTATCGAATCACAGAGGGGGCATTCATCCCCTATACGCATCAATCTAGCACACGTATGTCCAACGATCTGCTCAGCATTCCCTGCGTACTCATGCGCGGTGGCACCTCCAAAGGCCCCTTCTTCCTGGCATCCGACCTGCCGGCAGACACCGCCCGGCGCGACCGCCTGCTGCTGGAAGTGATGGGCTCGGGCCACCCGCTGCAGATCGACGGTATTGGCGGCGGCAACGCCCTGACCAGCAAGGTGGCGATCATCAACCGCTCCAGTCGCGACGATGCCGACGTGGACTACCTGTTCGCCCAGGTGCGGGTGGAGCAGCAGGTGGTGGACACCTCGCCCAACTGCGGCAACATGCTGGCCGCAGTCGGCCCGTATGCCATCGAACGCGGCCTGGTACAGGCGCAGGATCCGCAGACGCGGGTGCGCATCTTCAACGTCAACACCGGCAAGCTGATCGTGGCAACGGTGGAGACCCCCGGCGGCGAAGTGGTCTACCGCGGTGATACGCGGATCGCCGGTGCGCCGGGTTCGGCCTCGCCGGTGCGGCTGTCCTTCCTGGACGCCGCCGGTGCCCGCACCGGCAAGCTGCTGCCCAGTGGCCATGCGCAGGAAACCATCCATGGCGTGGCGGTCAGCCTGGTGGACTGCGCGATGCCGATGATGATGGTGCGCGCGGCCGATATGGGTGTCCACGGCGACGCCTCGCCGGCGGAACTGAATGCGGATCACGCGCTGCTGGCGCGGCTGGAAGCGATGCGCATCGAGGCTGGTACGCGCATGGGCATCGCCGATGCGGGCAGCAAGGTGATTCCCAAGCCGGTACTACTTTCCGCACCGCAGCAGGGCGGCGACCTGCAGGTCCGCTACTTCATGCCCCACCAATGCCACACCGCACTTGCCATCACCGGCGCGGTCGGTCTGGCCACCGCCGCAGTCACGCCCGGCACCCTGGCCAACACTTTCGTCGGATGCCTGCCGATGCCGGGCAGCATTACCCTCGAACATCCGAGCGGCCTGCTGGAAGTGGGCCTGAGCCGCAGCTCGGACGACGCGCCGGTCGTTGCCAGCGTGGTCCGCACCGCGCGCCGCCTGTTCGAAGGGCGCGTGTTCGCGACTTCGCCCGCCGCTGCCGAAACCCATTCCACCGAAGCCCGCCAATGGACCTCAGCGGCATGACCTGAAACCGGTCGGGGCCGCGCAGATGCGCGTGGCCAGGCCACTACAACGCAGATGCTTCACTCCTGGGAGGGATGATGTACAAGCAGTTCTTCATGGCCGCGCTTTGCGCGGCGAGCCTGGCCGTGTCCGGTTGCGGCAAACACGATGCCAGCGGAGCCTCGGCGCCCGGCGGCGACAATGCGCCGGTGCGGATCAGCGTGGGTTCCTACAACCTCAACAACCTGCCGTTCTTCATCGCCGACGCGAAGGGCTATTTCAAGGATGCCGGGCTGGAGGTGAAGACCGAGAACTTCGCCCAGGGCGGCTCCAAGGTCCTGCAGGCGCTGGTGGCCAATTCCACCGATGTGGCAGTGGGCTTCTATGACCACACTATCCAGATGCAGGCCAAGCACAAGGACGTGGTCGGTTTCGTGCTGCTGTCACGCAACTCGGGCCTGGTGATGGCCGGTCGCGAGGATGCCAGCTTCGATCCGGCGCGCCCGCAGACCATCAAGGGCCAGAAGATCGGCATTACCGCCCCGGGTTCGTCATCCGACTTCTTCGTGCGCCACTTCCTGGCCCAGCACGACATCCCTGTGGACAGCATCTCGCTGATCGGCGTGGGTTCCGGCGCGGCGGCGGTGGCCGCGCTTGAACAGGGCAAGATCGACCTGCTGGTCAACTACGATCCGGCCGCGACGCTGATCACCGATCGCAAGGTCGGCAGGATCATCATCGACGCGCGCAGCGACGAAGGCGCACGCCAGGTCTACGGCGGTCTCTACCCCACCTCGGTGATGTACGCCAACCGCAGCTTCCTCGAACAGCGTCCGCAGGCGGCCGAGAAGATTGCCCGCGCCGAACAGCGGGCGCTGAAGTTCATCGCCGAAAACAGCGCCGAGGACATCGTTGCCGCGCTGCCGGACAGCTACGTCTCCGGCGACCGCGCCACCTATGCCCGTGCCGTGGAGAACGCCCGCGCGATCTTCACCACCGACGGCCACTTCACCCCGGCTGATCTGGAAACGCCGCTGAAGGTGCTTCGCGAGTTCAACAAGGATGTCGCCAACGCCGACATCGATCTGTCCAGGACCTACACCAATGCCTTCGTCGAGCGTGCCCACGCTGCGGCGCCGGCTGCCCAACGTTAAGCGGAGGTAACCCCATGGCCCTCAATGCCACCGTGCGCCAGCTCAACGGCGCGCCGCAGCTGGAGCCTGCACAGACCATGGTCGCCATCAACAAGGTGACCATGTCCTTCGGCGAGTTCACCGCCGTGCGCGATGTCGACATCCAGGTGGGCGACGGCGAGTTCCTCGCCATCGTCGGCCCCACCGGCTGCGGCAAGAGCACCATCCTCAATTCCGTGGCAGGGCTGCTCAAGCCCTCGTCCGGTGACGTGGCCATCGACGGCCGCACGGTCAACGGCGTGCAGGAGTCAGTCGGCTACCTGTTCCAGCAGGATGCGCTGCTGCCGTGGAAGACCGCCTACCAGAACGTCGAGCTGGGCCTGCGTTTCCGTGGCGTGCCCGAGGCCGAGCGCAAGGCCAAGGCCAACGCGTGGCTGGCCAAGGTCGGCCTTGCCGGCTTCGAGCACCGCTACCCGCACCAGCTGTCCGGTGGCCAGCGCAAGCGCGTACAGATGGCGCAGGCGCTGATCGTCGAGCCGAAGGTGATCCTGATGGACGAGCCGTTCTCGGCGCTGGACATCCATACCCGCCACCTGATGCAGAACGAGCTGCTGCGCCTATGGCAGGAGGATCGCCGCTCGGTGATCCTGATCACCCACGACCTGGAGGAAGCCATCGCCCTGGGTGACCGCGTGGTGGTGCTGTCTTCCGGCCCCGCAAGCCGGGTCGTGCGCAGCTTCGATGTGGACCTGGAACGGCCGCGCAACGTGGCGGAGATCAAGCTGGACGAACGTTTCACCGACCTGTACCGCGACATCTGGGCCTGCCTGCGCGGCGAAGTGGAGAAGAGCTATGCACGCCAAGACTGACCGTTTCATCCAGATCGCACTGGTCATCGCCGTGTTCGGTGGCTGGGAGGGCGGCATCGCGCTGGGCTGGATCGACCCGTTCTTCTTCCCGTCGCCGACGGCGATCGCGCAGCAGGCCTGGACCTGGCTGTCCGATACCTCGTTCTACCAGCACGTCTACATCACCCTGACCGAAACCGCGCTGGGCTACCTGATCGGTACCGGCCTGGGCGTGGCCGGTGGCGTCTGGCTCGGCCTGAGCCGCCGCTCGGCGCGCATCCTGGACCCCTTCATCAAGGGCTTCAACGCGATTCCGCGGGTGGTGCTGGCGCCGATCTTCGTGCTGTGGCTGGGCCTGGGCCTGTGGTCGAAGGTGGCGCTGGCGGTGACCCTGGTGTTCTTCACCACGTTCTTCAACGCCATGCAGGGCGTGCGCGAAGTGAACCCGGTGGTGCTGGCCAATGCGCGCATCCTCGGTGCGGGCCGCAGTGACCTGCTGCGCCACGTGTACTTCCCGCGGCCGCCAGCTGGATCCTGTCCTCGCTGCGTACCTCGGTGGGCTTTGCCGTGGTCGGCGCCATCATCGGCGAATACCTGGGTGCTTCGGCAGGCCTGGGCTACCTGATCGCGCAGGCCGAGGGCAACTTCAATGCCGTGGGTGTGTTTGCCGGCATCATCATCCTGGCCGCCTTCGTGCTGGTCATCGATGCACTGCTGGATGTGGTCGAGAACAAGCTGATCACCTGGCGCCCCAACGCCCAGGCACAGGCCACCAGCTGACCGCGCTGCGCTGAGCCCGCATGCCGCGCCGCCGGGCTGACCCGGCGGCGCGCGCTGCCTCCCCGATCTTCCCCCGCACCACCGCAACGGGCCAGCGCCAGGCCAGGGGCCGGCTGGCCGGAGAGAGAGCCCATGAACACGCACACCGTGCTGCCCCGCGCAGCGCTGTCGGTCGCGCTCGGCCTGCTGTTGGCCAGCGGCCCTGCCGGAGCGCAGTCTGCCCCGGCCCCGTTGAGTCCGGCCGAACTGTCGGCACTGGTGCAGCAGCAGGCGCTGCAGATCCAGCAGCTTGAAGCGCGCCTGCGTGCCGTTGAAGGCGCACAGAGTGGCGTTATTGCGGCCGCGGTTGCACCTTCGCCGGCACTGGAAACCCGCGTGGCCGCGCTGGAATCGAGCCAGTCCAAGGCACCGAAGGTGTCGTGGTCGAAGGGCGCACCCGAGTTCAGCAGCGCTGACGGCAACCTGGCGTTCCGCCCGCGTGGCCGCCTGTTCGTTGATGCGTCGAGCACTGACGGCTCGTCGGTGGCCGACCGCAACATTTCCGGCACCGAGATCCGCTCGGTGCGGCTGGGAGCCGAGGGTCGTTACGGCATTCTCGGCTGGGCGGTGGAGGGCGACTTCGCCGACAACGCGGTGGCCTGGAAATCGGTCTATGCCACCGTGGACCACCACCTGTTCGGCCTGCCGGCCGACCTGACCGTGGGCAATCGCTTGAACGATCGCGGCATCGACGGCTCCAGCAGCACGTCCAACACGCCGTTCCCGGACCGCAACGTGGTGGGCACGCTGATGCTGCCGCAGCGCGGCCTGTTCGGCGTGGGCCTGACCGAGCGCGTATACGGCAAGGGCTGGCACGCCAGCCTGTCGGTGGCGGGCAATGACCTGAACAATGCCGGCACCGACAACGACAGCCTGACCTGGGCCACGCGCGTGCACTGGAACCCGGTGGCCAGCAAGGCGGCCACCGTGCATCTGGGTGCATGGGCGTTCCACGAAGAGATCGCCGCCGGTGCCAGCGGTGTGCTGCGCAGTTCGGCCATCGCCGGGCACTTCAACGATCTGGTCAGGATCGCCCCGGGCACCCTGACCGGCGCCAAGCGCAGCAACGCCTATGGCCTGGAAGCGGCTGGCTTCTTTGGCCCGGCCTGGGCCACCGGCGAATGGGGCACGCGCAAGCTGCGCGGGGTTGATGCCGGAGGCCGCTACAACCTGGACCATCAGGCCTGGGCGGTGTCGGCGGGCTGGTTCCTGGCAGGCGCCGTTCCGGCCTATTCAGGCAAGGCCGGCACCTGGGGCAAGGTGAAAGTGGCCGACCCGGTGACCCAGGGCGGCGCTGGAGCCTGGGAGCTGAAGGCGCGCTATGAGGACGTGGACTACGGCGAGCTGCCCACCGGCGGCACCGGCCACGCCTGGACGATCGGAACGAACTGGTACCTGAACGACTACAGCCGGGTGATGTTCGAGGCGATCCGCTGGCAGACCTACAACCGCAGTGGCAGCGGGCAGGGCAGGGACGAGGGCACGACCGTCAATACCCGCCTGCAGGTGTCGTTCTAGGTACGTGACTGGCGGTATGGACCCTTTGGTATGTATAATTCGTGCATACCGAAGAGGGCCTACCGATGGAAGCCACTGTTGCAGAACGCGGACAGATCACCCTGCCCAAGGCGGTACGTGATGCCCTCGGCCTGACCAAGGGCACGCTGCTGAAGGTCGAGCTGGACGGCAGCCGCATCATCCTGCGCAAGAGTGTTGACGATGCCATCTCACGGGCGCGCGGCAAGTTCGCGCTGGATGGTTTCGAATCGTCCGAGGCGGCCGTGCGTTCGGTGCGCGACGAGGACTGACCGGTGATGATCGCCGTCGATTCGCCGGTGCTGGTTGAACTGCTCAGCAATGGCCCGCAGGCCGATGCGGTGGAAGCCATCCTGCGCCAGAGCCTGGTGGGTGGCCGCGTGGTGGTCTGCGGCGCGACCCTGGCCGAAGTCTGCGCATCGCTGCGCGGCGGCGCCGAAGTGCTCGAAGCGCTGGAAGAAATGGGCGTGCACTTCAACCCGATGGAGGCCAAGTCGGCGCTGCGCGCCGGCGAGATGCACCGCCGTCACCGCCAGCGCAGCGGCAGCCGCCGCAGCCTGGACGAATTCATGGTCGGCGCTCACGCACTGCTGCAGTGCGATGGCCTGATCACCTGGAACGACACGTTCTACCGCGACTACTTCAAGGGCCTGAAGCTGATCGTGCCGCAAGCCTGAGCCCACTCTGTTTTTCAACCTACGCATTACCCGGGAGTTGTCATGTTGGAAGCCTACCGCCACCACGTCGCCGAGCGCGCTGCGCTTGGCATCCCGCCGCTGCCGCTGAGCGCGCAGCAGACGGCCGATGTCATCGAACTGCTGAAGAACCCGCCGCAGGGCGAGGCCGAGTTCCTGCTCGACCTGCTGACCCACCGCGTGCCGGCCGGCGTCGATGACGCAGCCAAGGTCAAGGCCTCGTACCTGGCCGCGATCGCGCTGGGCAGCGAGCAGAACCCGCTGATCAGCCGCGAGCGCGCCACCGAACTGCTGGGCACCATGCTCGGCGGTTACAACGTGGCCCCGCTGGTGCAGCTGCTGGACGATGCCAGTGTCGGCACCATCGCCGCTGACGGCCTGAAGAAGACCCTGCTGGTCTTCGATGCCTTCCACGACGTGCAGGAAAAGGCCAAGGCCGGCAACGCCAACGCCCAGGCCGTGCTGCAGAGCTGGGCCGATGCCGAGTGGTTCACCAGCAACCCGGAAGTGCCGCAGAGCCTGACCGTCACCGTGTTCAAGGTGCCGGGCGAGACCAATACCGACGACCTGTCCCCGGCGCCGGACGCAACCACCCGCCCGGACATCCCGATGCACGCCCTGGCGATGCTGAAGAACAAGCGCGACGACGCGCCGTTCACCCCGGAAGAAGACGGCAAGCGCGGCCCGATCCAGCAGATCCTCGACCTGAAGGACAAGGGCCACCTGGTCGCCTATGTCGGCGATGTGGTCGGCACCGGTTCCTCGCGCAAGTCGGCTACCAACAGCGTGCTGTGGTGGACCGGCGATGACATTCCGTTCATCCCGAACAAGCGCGCCGGTGGCGTCTGCCTGGGTTCGAAGATCGCCCCGATCTTCTACAACACCATGGAAGATGCCGGCGCGCTGCCGATCGAGCTGGACGTGTCGAAGATGGAGCACGGCGATGTGGTCGAGCTGCGTCCGTACGAAGGCAAGGCGCTGAAGAACGGCGAAGTGATCGCCGAGTTCCAGGTCAAGTCCGACGTGCTGTTCGACGAAGTGCGTGCCGGTGGCCGCATTCCGCTGATCATCGGCCGTGGCCTGACCGGCAAGGCGCGCGAAGCGCTGGGCCTGGCCCCGACCGATCTGTTCCGCCTGCCGGTGCAGCCGGTCGACACCGGCAAGGGATTCTCGCTGGCACAGAAGATGGTCGGCCGCGCCTGTGGCCTGCCGGAAGGCCAGGGCATGCGCCCGGGCACCTACTGCGAACCGAAGATGACCTCGGTCGGCTCGCAGGACACCACCGGCCCGATGACCCGCGACGAGCTGAAGGACCTGGCCTGCCTGGGCTTCTCGGCCGACCTGGTGATGCAGTCGTTCTGCCACACCGCCGCCTACCCGAAGCCGGTGGACGTGAAGACCCACCATACCCTGCCGGAGTTCATCTCCACCCGTGGCGGCATCTCGCTGCGCCCGGGCGACGGCGTGATCCACAGCTGGCTCAACCGCATGCTGCTGCCGGACACCGTCGGTACCGGTGGTGACTCGCACACCCGTTTCCCGGTCGGCATTTCGTTCCCGGCCGGTTCGGGCCTGGTCGCCTTCGCCGCGGCTACCGGCGTGATGCCGCTGGACATGCCGGAGTCGGTGCTGGTGCGCTTCAAGGGCAAGATGCAGCCGGGCGTGACCCTGCGTGATCTGGTCAATGCCATTCCGCTGTACGCCATCAAGTCGGGCCTGCTGACCGTGGCCAAGGCTGGCAAGAAGAACATCTTCTCCGGCCGTATCCTGGAAATCGAAGGTCTGCCGGAACTGAAGGTCGAACAGGCGTTCGAACTGTCCGACGCGTCGGCCGAGCGTTCGGCTGCCGGTTGCTCGGTGCGCCTGAACAAGGAACCGATCATCGAGTACCTGACCAGCAACATCACCCTGCTGAAGTGGATGATTGCCGAGGGTTACCAGGATCCGCGTTCGCTGCAGCGCCGTATCGAGAAGATGGAAGCGTGGCTGGCCAACCCGGAACTGCTGGAGCCGGATGCCGACGCCGAATACGCTGCCGTCATCGAGATCGACCTGGCCGACATCCACGAGCCGATCGTGGCCTGCCCGAACGATCCGGACGACGTGAAGACCCTGTCCGAAGTGGCCGGCGCCAAGATCGACGAAGTGTTCATCGGTTCGTGCATGACCAACATCGGCCACTTCCGCGCCGCGGCCAAGCTGCTGGACGGCAAGCGTGACCTGCCGACCCGCCTGTGGGTGGCCCCGCCGACCAAGATGGATGCTTCGGAGCTGACCAAGGAAGGCGTGTACGGCACCTTCGGCGCCACCGGTGCACGCATGGAAATGCCGGGCTGCTCGCTGTGCATGGGCAACCAGGCGCAGATCCGCGAAGGCTCCACTGCGATGTCGACCTCGACCCGCAACTTCCCGAACCGTCTGGGCCGCAACACCAATGTGTACCTGGGTTCGGCCGAACTGGCCGCGATCTGCTCGCGCCTGGGCCGCATCCCGACCAAGGAGGAGTACATGGCGGACATCGGCGTGATCGCTGCCAGCGGCGCCGAGATCTACCGCTACATGAACTTCGACCAGATCGAGGAATACCAGGACGTGGCCAAGACGGTCGCTGCCTGATGCGGTAACGAAAAGCCCCGGCTCGCGCCGGGGGCTTTTTGTGGGCCACGATGCACGGTAGTGCCGGCCGCTGGCCGGCAGCTCGTTAACGAACAACCCCGGCGAGAGCAGGGGATATTCTGCTGCGTGGTGGCCTGTAGAGCCGAGCCCACGCTCGGCTGCTGTTCGCGCGATACGCGATGAGTCGAGCGCGGCTCGACTCTACAGAAGGCATCCACGCATGGCGTGGATCTACCTCGCGTCAGCTGCGGGCGAGGGCGCTACAGAGGTCCCATCAGCTGCGGGCGAGTGCCAGCAGGCGTTCGGCGATGCGTTCCAACGGCACCTGTTCTTCGGCGGCGCCGAGCTTGAACGCGGCGCCGGGCATGCCCCATACCACGCTGGTGGCCTCGTCCTGCACCAGTGTCGGCGCGCCAGCCTGGCGCATTTCCAGCAGGCCGCGCGCGCCGTCGTCGCCCATGCCGGTGAGGATGGCGCCGATCGCATTGCCACCGGCACTCTGCGCGACCGAGCGGAACAGCACGTCCACCGCTGGCTTGTGCCGGTTCACTGCCGGGCCGTCGTCGATGCGGCAGCGCCAGCGTGCACCGTCGCGGATGATGCGCAGGTGTTTGCCGCCCGGCGGCAGGTAGGCGTGGCCGGGCAGCACCGCTTCGCCGTCACTGGCTTCGCGCACCGCCATCGCCGAGTGGCGGTCCAGGCGCTCGGCAAAGGCCGTACTGAAGCTGGCGGGCAGGTGCTGGGTCATCACCACCGCTGGCGCGTCGGCCGGCATCCCTTCCAGCACCACGCGCAGGGCTTCGGTGCCGCCGGCCGAGGAGCCGATTGCAATCAGGCGGTCGGTGGTACGGAACTGCGGGGCAGCCGGACGCATTGCCGGGGCGGCTTCAAGCGTGAGCTTCGGTGCGCTGCTGCGCATCAGCGGGCGCACCCGCGAGCGCGCCGCCATCTTCACCTTGGCGATGATCTCATCGGCGTAGCCCTGCAGGCCGCGCGCCACATCAAGCTTGGGCTTGGACACGAAATCCACCGCGCCCAGCGCCAGCGCCTGCAACGTGGTGTCGGCGCCACGCTCGGTCAGCGAGGAGATCATCACCACTGGTAGGGGATGCAGGCGCATCAGGTTTTCCAGGAACGCCAGCCCGTCCATGCGCGGCATTTCCACGTCCAGGGTGATCACGTCCGGTGCCAGGCGCTTGATCTTCTCGCGCGCCAGCAACGGGTCGGCGGCGGTGCCGACCACGTCGATGGTCGGATCGCTGGACAGGATCTCGGTGAGCATCTGGCGCACGACGGCGGAGTCGTCGACGATCAGGACCCGGCAGGGGGCGTTGCCGGTGAGCGTCATTCGAACAGCTCCACGCCGCCGGTGACCGGGGCCTTGGACAGGCGTGCACGCACTGCCGATTCGGTGGCGGCCACTTCGGCTTCGTGGGCATGCGGCAGGCGCTGCACCACCACGCGGCCGGTATCGGCAAAGAACCAGATTTTGCGCGGATGGATGCCGCACAGGTCCTCGGCGATGATCGGGATGTGCTCGGCCTGCAGGTACTGGCGCACGAACTCTGCGTTGCGCGTGCCGACCGGGTTGCTGGTGAAGCCCTTGAGCACGTTGGCGCCGCCGAACACCTTGGCTTCGATGCGCTTGCGGTGCGCGCCGCGCTTGAGCATGTCGTTGATCAGCAGTTCCATCGCATAGCTGCCGTAGCGCGCGGGCGCGCCGTCGCCGGCATTGCCCTCGGGCAGCAGGAAGTGGTTCATGCCGCCGATCTTCAGCACCGGGTCGCGCAGGCAGGCGGCCACGCAGGAACCCAGCGTGGTGGTCAGCGCGGTGGTGTCATCGACCACCAGGTACTGGGTGGGCAGCAGTTTGGCGGCGATGGTCTGGAAACGCGCGTCCTGGTAGCGCATCACATCGTCGGTACGCAGCGAGGCGTTCATGCGCCGGCCCTCGCAGCACGGCGGTACAGGGTCCGTCCGCAGGGCTGGATCAGGTCGGCGGCGTGCAGGTAGTTCTCCGAGTGGCCGGTGTAGAGCAGGCCGTCTTCAGCCAGGTGCTGCACCAGCCGTCCGAGGATGGCGCGTTGGGTCGGCTTGTCGAAGTAGATCATCACATTGCGGCAGAACAGCGCATCGAACGGGCCGCCGACGTCGTAGCGCGGGGCGAGCAGGTTCAACGGGCGGAATTCGATCAGTTCCCGCAGCGCCGGCAGCACCCGGCACTGGCCTTCGTTGGGGCCGCTGCCGCGCTGGAAGTAGCGGCGACGCAGGTCGGGGTCGAGATTGGCGACCCGATCAATGTTGTAGACACCGCGGCCAGCGGTGGCCAGTACCTGGGTATCGACATCGGTGGCGACGATGCGCACCGGTGGCTTCAACGTGCCGAACGCTTCGCAGGCGGTGATCGCCATCGAGTAGGGTTCTTCGCCGGTGGACGCCGCGCACGACCACAGCAGCAGCGGCGAGCGGCTGGAGCGCTGCTGCAGTTCTTCGCGCAGCTTGTCGAAGTGATGCGGCTCGCGGAAGAACGAGGTCAGGTTGGTGGTCAGCGCGTTGGTGAACGCCTGCCACTCGTCGCCGTCGTCCTGTTCCAGATGATCCAGGTACTGCTGGAAGCTGCGCATGCCCAGCGTGCGCAGGCGGCGCGACAGACGGCCATACACCATGTCGCGCTTGGCCGGCGCGAGGGCGATGCCCACGCGCTGGTAGATCAGGTCGCAGACACGGCGGAAATCACGGTCGGCGAACTCGAATTCGCGTGGACCGGTGACGATGGGAGTAGGACTTTGCACGGGGGACGTGTCCATCGGCGAGGGCGGTGGCCGCAGCCACCGCGGGTGGGTCTCAGAATTCCTGCCAGTCGCTGTCGCTGGCGACGAAGGTGCTGGCGTTGCTGCTGCGACGGACCGGCGCGGGCGTGCTGGTCGGCTGCGGACGTGCCACGGTGGTGATGCGTGCCGGCTCCACGCGTGCGGCAACCGCCTTCACTGCAGCGGAGACCTGGTTGTCGAGGCGGAAGATCGCCACGGCGTCGGCCAGTTGCGCGGCCTGGTCTTCCATCGCGCGTGCCGCGGCGGTGGCTTCCTCCACCAGCGCGGCGTTCTGCTGGGTGGTCTCGTCCATCTGCACCACGGTCTGGTTGACCTGCTCGATGCCGGCGCTCTGCTCCTGCGAAGCGGCGGAGATCTCGGCCATGATGTCGGTCACGCGCTGCACCGAGGCAACGATCTCGCCCATGGTGCTGCCGGCCTGATGGACCAGGCTGGAGCCCTCGGCGACCTTGCCGACCGAATCGTCGATCAGCCCCTTGATCTCCTTGGCGGCGGCCGCCGAGCGCTGGGCGAGGGTGCGCACTTCGCTGGCAACCACGGCGAAGCCACGGCCCTGTTCACCGGCACGCGCGGCTTCCACGGCGGCGTTCAGCGCCAGGATGTTGGTCTGGAACGCGATGCCGTCGATGACCGAGATGATCTCGGCGATCTTCTTCGAGGAGGCTTCGATGGCCGACATGGTGGTGACCACCTGGCCGACCACCTCGCCACCCTGCGAGGCGACACCGTGCGCGCCGATGGCGAGCTGGTTGGCCTGGCGGGCGTGCTCGGCGTTCTGGCGCACGGTGGAGGTCAGTTCCTCCATCGAGGCGGCGGTCTCTTCCAGGTTGGCGGCCTGCTGCTCGGTGCGGCGCGACAGGTCACTGTTGCCGGAGGCGATCTCGCCGGCGGCCAGGGTGATGCTGGAGGCGCTGGTCTGGATCTGGCCGACGATCTGGGTCAGCTGCGCGACGGTGGCGTTGGCGTCGTCACGCATGCGCGCAAACACGCCCTGGTAGTCACCGTGCATGCGTGCAGTCAGGTCGCCCTCGGCGATGGCCGACAGCAGCTGCGACAGCTTGCCGAGGTTGTCATCGCTGACCGCCATCATCGCGTTGAGGTTTTCCAGCATGAGGCGGAAATCGTGATTGAAGCGCTGTGCGTCGCCACGGCGGCTGAAATCGCCTTCGGCGGCGGCACTGGCCAGCTGCTTGATCTCGGCGTTGATGCGGCCGAGGTTGGCCTTGACCGTATCGACGGTGGTGGTCATCGCCGCCTTCTCGCCTGGATAGCGCGCGATGTCGCGGCTGAGGTCGCCGACGGCGTATTGCTGCACCACGTCCAGCACATCGTGCAGGGTCTGTACGTGGCTGCCGACCAGGGCGTTGGTCTCCTGCACCATCAGGCCATACTCACCGGGGAAGGCGCGCGCGTCGATGCGGTAGCTCAACTCGCCACTCTCGTGCCGACGGGCCATCTCACGCTGGCCGTTGATGACCGCGTGCAACTG
This sequence comes from Stenotrophomonas sp. GSD10, assembly GCF_056172695.1. Taxonomy (NCBI): domain Bacteria; kingdom Pseudomonadati; phylum Pseudomonadota; class Gammaproteobacteria; order Lysobacterales; family Lysobacteraceae; genus Stenotrophomonas; species Stenotrophomonas sp. GSD10. The sequence continues at coordinate 1,753,170 of NZ_JAOCMC010000002.1, forward strand.
CTGCTGCATGCCCGACATGGCCTCCAGCAGGCGGCCCGGCTCGTCGTGCGGCTGCGGGCCGATGTGGCTGTCCAGCTTGCCACGGGCGATGCCTTCGGCGACGGCGGTGGCCTGCTTCAGCGGGCGCGCGATGCGATTGCCGATGACCCAGCTCAGCGCCAGCACGATCAGCACCAGCACGCCGCCGGCGACGGCCATGATGGCGGTGAACACCAGCGCCTGCTTCTGCACGTCGTCCAGGTAGACGCCGCTGCTGACCACCCAGTTCCAGGGCGCGAACAGGCCGGCGTAGGCGACCTTCTCGACCTCGCCCTTGCTGCCCGGCTTGGCCCAGCGGTAACTGACGAAGCCGCCGCCGGCCTTGGCCGCTTCCACCTGGTCGTAGTAGATGCGCACGCCATCGTCGGTGCGGAAGTCCTTCATGTCCTTGCCGACCAGGTCCTTGCGGAAGGGATGCATCAGCAGACGGTAGCCGGTGTCGTAGAGGTTGAAGTAGTACGCATCATTGTCGGCGCGCATCACTTCCAGTGCCTGCAATGCAGCCGCCTTGGCGGCGCCTTCGCTGAGCTCGCCGGTGGCGGCCAGGCGGTGATAGTGCTGCAGGATGCCGTAGCTGAGTTCGACCTGGGTCTTCAGCGCGGTCTTGCGGGTCTCGGTGAGGTCCAGGTACTGCATGCGGGCAGCGATCACCGACAGCGCGATCACGCCGAGCGCGATGAGCAGCGTCAGCAGGTTGAGCTTGCGCCGGACGGAGAGATTGCTGAAGTAGTGTTGCCAGCGATGCAGGAGATTCATCGAGCAGGACCTGGTTGAAGCAGGCGGGCGGCGCCGAGCCGGTCACGGCAGGACACACTGTGACAACCCCGTTATCGGCCGCGCGGGCGGGGATTGAGGTGCACTGTCCGAACGTATTCAGGTTTCCTTGCAGCGGCGGCTGCGGCGCTGCCTGCGGCAGGCTTTTGAAGCAACGGCAACAGCAACAGCGGTTGGTCGGCGGTCACTGGTTGCGAGAAGGGTCTGGTCAGGGTGGGTTGGCGGGGGACGCCGTAAACCCGTCCTTGGGGGCTTGGCCGCGGCATCCATGCCGCGGACACCCCCGCCAACCCACCCTGACCAGGCCCATTCGACATCCCGGTGTCGGATGGCAAAAGCGTTGGGTTTCCAAGTGGAAAGAGGGTCAGATCCGTTTTCCTGCGGAAAACGGATCTGACCCCGGAAGCGATGCAGCTGTTGCTGTTGCTCTTGCTCTTCTTTCTTCAATCCGGGGTGGACGCGCACGGGAACTGTCCGTGGCCGGGAGGGTGGGTTGCGCAGGGGCGTGAGCCGCATGGATGCGGCGACCGAGCCTACAAGGACGTATTCACGGCGGCCCCTGCGCAGCCCACCCTCCCGGCCAACCCTCAGTAACCCAGCGCTTCGACCGGCCACCCCGAGGGGCTTCGCCGTTGGCTGGATATCCGGATACCCCGAAAACAAGAACGCCCCAGCACAGGGCCAGGGCGTTCTCGTACATCCGATCAGGCAGGCATCAGAACTCCTGCCAGTCTCCGTCGGCCAGTTCGGTGGCCATCGGGCGACCGCCCGCCGTGCGTCGGGCCGGCGGTGCGACCGGGGCCGGGGCTGCCGGTGCGGCGGCACGCGCAGCCGGGGCGACGGCGCGCGACGGGGCGGCAACCACTGCCTCGGCTTCGTCCACCACGAAGATCGACACGGCCTCGCTGAGGTGGCCGGCCTGTTCTTCCATCGCACGCGCGGCGGCGGTGGCTTCCTCCACCAGCGCAGCGTTCTGCTGGGTGGTTTCGTCCATCTGCACCACGGTCTGGTTGACCTGCTCGATGCCGGCGCTCTGCTCCTGCGAAGCGGCGGAGATCTCGGCCATGATGTCGGTCACGCGCTGCACCGAGGCGACGATCTCGCCCATGGTCGCGCCAGCCTTGTGCACCAGCGCCGAGCCGTCATTGACCTTGCCGACCGAGTCGTCGATCAGGCCCTTGATCTCCTTGGCGGCGGCCGCCGAGCGCTGGGCGAGGGTGCGCACTTCGCTGGCAACCACGGCAAAGCCACGGCCCTGTTCACCGGCACGCGCGGCTTCCACCGCGGCGTTCAGCGCCAGGATGTTGGTCTGGAAGGCGATGCCGTCGATGACCGAGATGATCTCGGCGATCTTCTTCGACGAGGCCTGGATGGCCGACATGGTGGTGACCACCTGGCCGACCACCTCGCCACCCTGCGAGGCGACACCGTGCGCGCCGATGGCGAGCTGGTTGGCCTGGCGGGCGTGCTCGGCGTTCTGGCGCACGGTGGAGGTCAGTTCCTCCATCGACGCGGCGGTTTCTTCCAGGTTGGCGGCCTGCTGCTCGGTGCGGCGTGACAGGTCGCTGTTGCCGGAGGCGATTTCGCCAGCGGCCGAGCTGATCGCGCGGCTGGACTGCTTGATGCGGGTGACGATCTCGCTCAGCTGCGCGGCGGTGGCGTTGGCATCGTCACGCATGCGGGCGAACACGCCCTGATAGTCGCCGTGCATGCGCACGGTCAGGTCACCCTGCGACAGCGCGGCGAGCAGGCCGGAGATCTGTTCGATGCTGCCGGCGTTTGCGTCGAGCAGGCCGTTGATCTGCTGGGCCAGCTGCAGGAAGAAGCCTTCCTTGTCGCTGGCATCGATGCGGCCGGACAGGTCGCCGGCGGCAGCCTGGGCGATCACGCGGGCCACTTCGGCCTCGACCTGCGCTTCCTGGGTGCGGTCGCGCCATTCCACCACGTAGCCGACGGTGTCGCCGCCTTCGTTGCGGATGGTCGACACCACCTGGGCGAACTGGGCATCGCCATACTGCATCGGGCGACGGGCCACGCCATGCGCCTTCAGGTTGCCGAGCAGGGTCTGGTCCATCTCGCCACGGTGCTCGAGCACGGTGACCGGCTTGCCGATCAGCGAGGCGTGGGCGTCGAAGTCGGGCAGGTCGCGGCGCACGTCATCCTGGTACTGGCTCAGGGTCTGCTGCAGGGCGCGGTTGGTGTAGACGATGGTGTTGCTGGTGTCGGTCAGGTACACGCCGGTGGAGCTGTAGTCCAGCGCGGTGCGGATGCGCAGGTTCTCGCGGGCGATGGCCTGGTCGGTCTCGATGCGTTCACGCAGGTCGCGCTGCATGCGCTGCATGGACTGCATCAGTTCGCCCACTTCGTCCTGGCGGCTGACATCGATGTGGCCATCGAGCTTGCCACCGGCCACGTCGTTGGCCACCGAGACGGCGCCACGCACGCTGCCGACCAGGGCACGGGCGAACAACCAGACCAGCACCAGGCCGAGCGCGGCACCGCCCAGCAGGGCGATCACGGTCAGCACGGCCGAGGCGGAATAGGTGGTGGCCGCTTCATCGCGCGAGGCGCGGGCGAGGCGGTTGTCTTCGGCGATCAGCGCTTCCAGCGCCGAGGCGGCCTTGCGGTGCTTGGTGCGGGTTTCGCCGACGAAGGTGTCGATGGCATCGTCCGGCAGGTCCAGTTCCAGCATCTCGGTGACGCTGTCATAGGAAGCCAGGGCGTCCTTCCATTCCTTGGCGAAGGCGTCGAACAGCTTCTTCTGCTGCGCGTTGTCGACCAGCTTCGGATAGTCCTTGATCGACTTGTCCATGCTGGTGCGCAGGTCGGTGGCCTGCTTGCGCGCATCGGACTTGACGTCGTCGCTGGCGCGGATCAGCTGCTGGTAGGCGGCATTGCGGTACTCACCCAGCATGCCGCGCATCTCGCCGGCCATGCGGATGCTTTCCATGCGTGAACCGGCCAGTTCGGTGGTGACGTTGTTCAGCGAATGCAGGCCACGATAGGCGACGATGCCCTGCAGCAGCATCACCAGCAGGATGACGCCGAAGGTCAGCATCAGCTTCGGCATCAGTTTCAGGTTGTTGATCCACGGCATGGGCGTTGCGATCTCCTAAGGCAGACGCGTCCGGGCATCGGGCCCGGTTGCAGCAGAAACCACGCCGGCACCAGGTCCGGCGTGGCTCGACGGACAGCGGATTACTTGATGTTGGCCAGCTTCAGGCCCGACGGCGAGCTGACTTCGATTTCCGCGCGCGAAGCGTCGCGCTGGATCTTGCCGATCACGCAGACGGTCTTGCCTTCCAGGGTTTCCAGCGGGAAGGAGAACTTGCCGCGGTTTTCGCCGGCGATGCGCGCCGAGAAGGTGTGGCGCGGGAAGGCGCCGCCCATGTACAGGAAGGTCGGCTGGCCTTCGGAACCTTCTGCGTAGCGGGCCTTTTCAACCTTGCCGCAGACCATGCCGTCCTTGCCGACCGAGCGCGGTGCCATTTCCGGCGGGATCATGTCGGCCGACTGGGCGAAAGCGGAGGCGGCGGTGGTGGCCAGGACAGCAGCCGAGACGAACGCAAGCAGGGACTTCATCGAGGGGTATCTCCGGGGATGGTAACGGTCGGGCCGGTCCTGCGCGCTCCTGCGCGGCCGGCTTCTGTCCCCCTATCGGCATCGCCAGAGGGAACTGAAGGGTTTTGTGACTGGAACGTGAAGCAGTTCCGTTTGCTCAGGCGGCGACGTCTTCCACGGCGCTGGGCTGGCCCATGTCGGCGCTGTCGAGCAGGGTCTCGATGTCCAGCAGGATCAGCATGCGGTCGTCATGGGTACCGATGCCGGAAATGAAGCGGGTATCGACCGCGGCGCCGAACTCCGGGGTCGGACGGATCTGCTCGGCCGACAGCGGGATCACGTCGGAGACGCTGTCCACGACGATGCCGACCACGCGGTCTTCCACGTTCAGCACGATCATCACGGTGAAGGCGTCGTAGCGGGCATCGTCCAGGCGCAGCTTCAGGCGCAGGTCGATGACCGGCACGATGGTGCCGCGCAGGTTGATCACGCCCTTGATGTAGTCCGGCGCGTCCGGCACGCGGGTCACCGCATCGTAGCCGCGGATTTCCTGCACCTTGAGGATATCCACGCCGTAGTGCTCGGCACCGAGGGTGAAGCTGAGGAATTCGCCACCGGCGCTGGCGGTGGAGCTGGTCTTGTCGTTCATCGAGGGGTCCTGGTTCTGCCGGAAGTCCCGGTGTCAGGCTCGATATCGGCCCCGTGGGAGGGGACTTTAGCTGCCGGGGAAGCATCCACGCATGGCGTGGATCCGCCGACGATCGGTAGTGCCGGCCGCTGGCCGGCAACGGCACTCTCCGGGTTGCCGACCAGCAGCCGGCACTACCACGCGCCTACATCTCGCCGTTGCGGCGGGCCTTGCGCTGGCGGTCGATGCGGAAGATGTAGCGCTGGATGGCGCTGTCGGCGCCGCGCGGCAGGCTGTCAAAGCGCATGCCCACGCGTTTGACCTCGATGCCATTGGGCTGGCGCTGTGGCAACAGGTTGCAGACCACCAGCTCGATGTCCAGATCCGGACCGTCAGGCAGCGAAAGCCGGGCCGGGTAACGCTTCTGCAGGCCGAACACCGCGCAGTCATTGGGCACGACCACCGCCAGACCGCCGCCACTGATGTCCACCACGCGCATCGACAGGGCTTCGGCGCGGGCCTCGCCAGGCGGCAGCAGCAGCTGCGGCGAGTCGGTCACCGGGGTCTCCAGCCGGTACAGCTCGCGGCGTTGCAGGTGCACCAGTTCGTCCGGCAGCGGGGCACGGAAGGCGACGTGGCCATCGTTGTCCACACGCTGCAGCTGGTGCAGGCGGAACCGGACCAGCACGCGTTCCAGCTGGGCGAAGCACAACAGGTGGTCGGACTGTTCGGCCGCACGGTTGGACGCTTCCTGCGGGCTGCCATCGAGCAGCAGGACGTCCTCATCCTCGTCCAGATCGAGCAATGCGGTAGGAAACGAGCGGTCGCGGCCGTCAATATGCGCGTTGATCAGCGAACGCTGGTCGATCAGCGAGCGCAGCAGCTGGCGCAGCTGACGCGGATTGCGAACCAGGAATCGTTCGTCAGCGGCGTCGGCCGCATGGACTTCATGCACTGCAGTGTCGTTGCCGTCGGACATGGAATCTAGGGTCAAGGGCGGGCGCCAGCACGCGTTGGCGCGTGGCTCGATGGGGATATCGGCCTCTGCCTCGGATTATGAAGTGAGGAATGCATCACTTTCCATGCAGAAGGGGTCAGAGCTCTTTCCCTCGGGAAAGGGCTCTGACTCCGGCGTCCTCAGAACTCCTGCCAGTCGCCCTCGGCCGCCAGTGCCGGCGCCGCCGATGCGCGTAGCGGGCGTGCCGGTGCTGCCTTGGTGGCGGGCAGGGCGGCGGCCACCTGGCGCGGCTGCGGTGCGGTGGCCAGTCGTGCCGGTACTGCGGTGACGCCCTCCGAGGCCAACCGGAAGCGAGCCACAGCTTCACCCAGCTGCACGGCCTGGTCTTCCATCGCGCGTGCCGCGGCAGTGGCTTCCTCCACCAGCGCAGCGTTCTGCTGGGTGGTCTCGTCCATCTGCACCACGGTCTGGTTGACCTGCTCGATGCCGGCGCTCTGCTCCTGCGAAGCGGCGGAGATCTCGGCCATGATGTCGGTCACGCGCTGTACCGAGGCAACGATCTCGCCCATGGTGCTGCCGGCCTGATGGACCAGGCTGGAGCCCTCGGCGACCTTGCCGACCGAATCGTCGATCAACCCCTTGATCTCCTTGGCGGCGGCGGCCGAGCGCTGGGCGAGGGTGCGCACCTCACTGGCAACCACGGCAAAGCCGCGACCCTGTTCACCGGCACGCGCGGCTTCCACGGCGGCGTTCAGCGCCAGGATGTTGGTCTGGAACGCGATGCCGTCGATGACCGAGATGATCTCGGCGATCTTCTTCGAGGAGGCTTCGATGGCCGACATGGTGGTGACCACCTGGCCGACCACTTCACCACCCTGCGAAGCGACGCCATGCGCGCCGATGGCGAGCTGGTTGGCCTGGCGGGCGTGCTCGGCGTTCTGGCGCACGGTGGAGGTCAATTCTTCCATCGAGGCGGCGGTCTCTTCCAGGTTGGCGGCCTGCTGCTCGGTGCGGCGCGACAGGTCGCTGTTGCCGGAGGCGATCTCGCCGGCGGCCAGGGTGATGCTGGAGGCGCTGGCCTGGATCTGGCCGACGATCTGGGTCAGCTGCGCGACGGTGGTGTTGGCGTCGTCACGCATGCGCGCGAACACGCCGTTGAACTGACCCTCCATGCGCGCGGTCAGGTCGCCGGCGGCGATCGATTGCAGCAGCTGCGAGAGCTGGCCGAGGTTGCCGTCGGCCACCTGCATCATGGTGTTGAGATGCTCGATCATCAGCCTGAAATCATGCTGGAAGCGCTGGGCGTCACCGCGCTGGCTGAAGTCACCTGCGGCCGCTGCGGCGGCCAGCTGCTGGATCTGGGTGTTGATCGCCAGCAGGCTGGCCTTGGCCGCATCCATCGATTCATGCAGGATCGCACGGCTGCCCGGCAGGCGGCGTGCATCCGGGGCGAGATTGCCGATGGCGTACTGGTTGAGCACGTCGATGGCATCGCGGATCGCATCGAGGTGTTCGAAGATCACCGTGTTGATGCCGCCGGCCAGCTGGCCATAGACGCCCGGGAAATCCTCCGGAATGCGGTGGCTGATGTCCGGGCCGGCATGCATCTGCGCCATCAGCTGGGTCTGCTCGCTGAAGCGGCGCAGCATCGCGGTCATCTCGGCGGTGGCGGCCAGCATCTTGCCGGCTTCATCCTTGCTGGTGGCCTGGGTGCTGACACTGAGGTCGCCGCGGGCGACCGCCTGGATGGCCTGCACCGCCTTGCCCAGCGGCCCGGTGACGGCACGCGAGATGACCGTGGCCAGTGCGGCCGCGACCAGCGACAGCAGCACGATGCAGCCGATGATGGCAATCATGCTGGTGCGATGGGTGGCATTGGCGGCGGCGATCTTGCCGTCCATCAGCCCGGCGATGTGCGTGCCGAGGGTCTTCATCGCGGCAAACAGATCGCGGCGTGCCGGCCGTGACTGCTCGTCGGAGATCTGCTGGGCGAGGGCGCCGTCACCAGCGGCCACCGCGGCGCGCATCGCCTTGTTGGCGGCGAAGTAGCGGTCCAGCTGCACGCTGGCGGCGCGATACAGCTCGCGCTCCTTGGCCAGTGCCGGCAGTGCCGAGTACGCGGCCAGTTCGTCCTGCACGGCCTTGGCGGTGTCATCCATGCGCTTGTTGTAGTCGGCCACCTTGTCGGGCTGGTCGAGCATGCTCAGCAGGGCCAGTTCGTAGGTGCGGAACTCACCCAGCTGCGAGCGCGCTTCGCCCAGGTGCTGCACCGAGGGAATATCGTTGGCGGCCATCTCGCCCAGCTGCTTGTTGGCCTCGCTCAGGCGCAGCAGGGCAAACGCACCCAGGACCAGGGTCATCAACGTTGTGAGGGTGAACCCCACGGCCAGCTTGCGGGCGATGGGCAGATCGTGGAACCACTTCATGCAGGGTGCTCCAGGTGGGCAGGGTGGCGGCGTCATTGCGCCGGCCGGGGTGGTTGCAGAGCGAACGGTGGTGTCCGGTGGGGGATCGGTGACGGCCGTCATTGCGGAATAACGGCGCGGTTTGAGCGGACTTTATGGACGCAGATCACATTCGGTTGCGTAGGGATGACGGCGCGAAAGTGCAGCAGTGGCGGGGCTTTCGCTTGGATGGCGTGGTTGCGTGCGAAACCAACGCGGCGACGGAATTCACGGAATGCGCGGTAGCCTCGGTCGGGGTCAGATCCCTTTCCTGCGGAAGGGGGCCTGACCCCATCGCCACCTCGATCGCCGGAGCGCGCGCAAACAAAAACCGCCGCCCCAAAAGGGCGGCGGTTCTGCACAGCCTGCAAGCAGGATCAGGCGGCCTGCGGCATCCGCAGCGAGCGCACCAGGCCGCCGATGTCGACGATCAGGGCGACGCGGCCATCGCCGAGGATGGTGGCACCGGACACCCCGCCGATGCGGCGGTAGTTGTTCTCGATGTTCTTCACCACCACCTGCTGCTGGCCCACCAGTTCGTCCACTTCCAGCGCGATCTTCTGGCCATCGCCTTCGACCACCACCACCAGCGATTCGCTGTTGGCGCGACGGCTGCCATAGCCGTAGTACTCGGTCAGCGACAGGATCGGCAGGTACTCGCCGCGCACGCGCAGCACGCGGCCTTCGCCGGCCATGCTGCGGATGTCTTCGGGCTGCGGTTGCAGCGCCTCCAGCACATAGGCCAACGGCAGGATCAGGGTCTCGCCGGCCACGGCCACGGTCATGCCATCGAGGATGGCCAGGGTCAGTGGCAGGCGGATCAGTGTGCGGGTGCCGGCGCCGAGGCTGCTTTCGATCTGCACCTCGCCGCCCAGCGCCTGGATGTTGCGGCGGACCACGTCCATGCCGACGCCGCGCCCGGACAGATCTGTGACCGCATCGGCGGTGGAGAAGCCGGGCTGGAAGATCAGGTCCCAGACCTGCGAATCGGTCGGATTGTCCGGTACCGCCAGGCCGCGTTCGTGCGCCTTGGCCAGGATCTTGCTGCGATCCAGGCCGCGGCCGTCGTCGCTGACTTCGATCACGATGTGGCCGCCCTGATGCGACGCGGCCAGCGTGATGGTGCCGGTTTCGTCCTTGCCCGCGCCGCGGCGCACGTCCGGCATTTCCAGGCCGTGGTCGATCGAGTTGCGCACCAGGTGCACCAGCGGATCGGCAATCTTCTCGATCAGGCCCTTGTCCAGCTCGGTGCCTTCGCCGACGGTGCGCAGGCGCACCTGCTTGCCGAGGCGGCTGGACAGGTCACGCACCAGGCGCGGGAAGCGCCGGAACACGGCGTCAACCGGCAGCATGCGCACGCCGATGACCGCTTCCTGCAGATCGCGGGTATTGCGCTCGAGCTGGTCCAGGCCGGCGAACAGGCTTTCGGCGTGGACCGGATCCAGGGCATGCGAGACCTGCTTGAGCATGGCCTGGGTGATGACCAGTTCGCCGACCAGGTTGATCAGCGCATCGACCTTGTCGACGCTCACACGGATCGAGGTCTCCGCTTCCTGGCTGGCGCCGGCGGCCGGGCTGGCTGGGGCGGCCGGAGTGGCGGTGGAGGCGGTGGAAGGGGCGGTGGAAGGGGCAATCTGTGGTGCTGCCGGGGCCTGGGTGGCCAGGCTTGGCGGCGCGGCCGGACGGATGTCCAGTTCGCAGTCGTCCAGCACCCAGGCAAAGGTGTCTTCGATCTTGCTGCGCGGCACCTTGCCGACCAGGCCCAGGTCCCAGGCCAGGTGCGCCTCGAGCGGGTCGAGCTGGGCGAAGCCCGGCAGGCGCTCCATGCGCGCGGCCACCTGCAGCGAACCGAGGTGTTCCAGTTCGCGGATGATGCGCAGCGGGTCGTTGCCGCTCATGAACAGCGAAGGTGCCGGGGTAAAGCCGATCTGCCAGGCTTCCGGCGTGTCGTCGACCTTGGCCGCTGCCGGCGCGGGGGCGCTTGCCGCGGCCTGCCCGGACAGCACCGCTTCCAGGCGTGCCTTCACCGCGGCAACGGCGGCCGGGTCGGCGGCCTGGCCATGCTCGGCTTCGCGCAGCAGGGCGCGCAGCACGTCCACCGAGGACAGCATGGCGTCGACGGCGTGGCCTTCCAGCGCACGCTTGCCGGCGCGCAGCTCATCGAGCAGCGTTTCCAGCACGTGGGTCAGGCTGGCGATGGCGTCGAAGCCGAACGTGCCGGCGCCGCCCTTGATGGAGTGGGCGGCGCGGAACACCGAATTGATGATCTCCGCGTCCTGCTGCCCCGATTCCAGGGCCAGCAGGCCAGCCTCCATCGCGTCGAGGCCTTCGCGGCTCTCCTCGAAGAAGGTGGCGTGGAAGCGTTGCAGGTCCATGCTCATGGCAGTGGTGGTCCGGAAGCGAAGAGGGGGAGCGGCGGCGGGCGATCAGCCCAGCACTTTCTGCACGGTGGCGACCAGCTGTTCGGGATTGAACGGCTTGACCAGCCAGCCGGTGGCTCCGGCGGCCTTGCCTTCGGACTTCTTGTCGGCGGCCGATTCGGTGGTCAGCATCAGCAGCGGGGTGAACTTGTAGTCCGGCAGCTGGCGCAGTTCGCGGATCAGCGCGATGCCGTCCATGTTGGGCATGTTGACGTCGGTGACCACCGCGTTGAAGCGTTGGCCCTTGGCGCGACCGAGCGCGACCGCGCCGTCTTCGGCTTCTTCGACGGCAAAACCGGCCGAGGTGAGGGCGAAGGAAACCATCTGGCGCATCGACGCCGAATCGTCCACCACCAAGATACGTGCGCTCATGCAGCGTTCTCCACAGATTTCAGGTTGTCATGGGGTACGTCCAGGCCCAGGGCCTGGGTGACGCCCAGCAGGCGCGCGGCGTCACGGAAGGTTGCGGTGCAACCGTGGAAGCCGGTGCCCAGGCCTGCCTCGCGGCGGGCCTGCACGAAGGCACACAGCACCTGCACGGCGGCTGTGTGGATGCGGGCGACCTGGCTGGCATCCAGGGTCAGCTCGCCTGCCTGCGCCACCAGCGGGGCGAGGCGGTTCTTGAGCTCGGTGCTGCTCTCGATGCCGAGATCCTCACCCAGTTCGACAGTGCTCATCGTTGCTCCGGACAAACGGTTCCGTGATCCATAACGGCACCCCGGCAGGGTTCTTTAGAGGAATCGACGCGTTGCGTCGATGCGGTGGCTGTTGAAAAGGGGATGGAGGGGGTCAAGTCGCCGCTCCGAGGCAACCTGTGGCAACGGCGACCGCGCAAAGTGCCGACGCGGCTGATGGCGGGCAGATCGCAGGGGCATTCGCGACTTAATCCCCTCGGCCCCCTTCTTGGGGCTCAGCTCAGCAGCCGGGTGGCGTCGAGCAGGATCATCGGCCGCTGGCTGACGCGTGCCACGCCGCGGAACAGGTCGTTGGAGATCTGGCAGATGCGCGCGGTATCCGGCGGTTCGATCTGCGAATCGGTGAGGTTGGCGACGTCTTCCACCGCCGACACGCGCAGGCCGATGGTCTCGCCGTCTTCTTCCAGCACCACGATCCGGGTCTGCGCGTCGTCTTCGGCGGCGGCGGCACCGAGGTGCAGGCCGAGGTCCATCACCGGTACCACCTGGCCGCGCAGGTTCATGATGCCGAGCATCGCCGGGGCGGTGCCACGCAGGGGCAGCAAGGGCACCGGCAACACCACTTCCTGCACCTTCAGCAGTTCCAGTGCGTAGGCCTGGGTGCCGCAGCGCAGGCGCAGCCAGCGCGAGGTGCGTTCGGCGGCACGGCGGTTCTGCGGATGCGGGCTGCTGGCGGGCTGGTGGGCCTGGGCCTGCAGCTCCTGCCAGCTGCCTGGGCGGTTGCCGCTGGGGGCGTCCAGTGCCACGCGCGGGGGCGGGGCGACGGCGGCACGTGCGGACGGTGCAGCTGCGGGGCGGGGAGTGGGCGCCGGCGCCGGCGCGGCGATCACCGCGGGTGGGGGCGGGGCGACGTCCTCGCCACCGGCGGCGGCCTCGAAGGCAGCCTGCAGGCCGGGGCTGTCGGTGTGGGCAAGACGATGACTGTCGGCCGCATCGGTCTCGTAGATCACTTCGTCCGGCAGGTCATCCCAGGTAGGCTCGGGGCCGGTCGTTGCGGCGGCTGCGGGTGCTGCCGCGGTTTCGTGGATGACTTCGTCGGGCAGGTCATCCCAGGTGGGCTCGCGTTCCGGAGAGGCGGCGCTTGGCGGGGAGGGCGGGGCCCCGCCGGTGCAGAGGCGGCCTCGAAAGCGGCCTCCAGCAGGGCGTCGTCCGCGCTCGGGCCCGCAACGACAGCGTCCGTTTCGTAGATCACTTCGGCCGGCAGATCGTCCCAGGTCGGCTCGCGTTCCGGTGCCGCCGCATCCGCCGGGCGTGGCACGGCAGCCGGCGCCGCGACAATCGCCTCGCCCAGCAGTTCATCCAGATAGTCGTCGAGTACGCCGGTGCTGTTCATGCCGCCTGCTCCAGCGCGCGCGCGTCCTCACCCAGAATCCAGTTCAGCGCACGCCGGTAGGCCGCCAGACCGCGCCCCGGATAGTCCTCACCGATGCTCGGCAGGGTCAGACCGGCGGCGTTGCTGATGCGGGTGTCGATCGGAATCGCGTCTTCCCACACGCGTGCGCCGTGGCGATCCTGCATGGTGCGCAGCGATTCGTTGCCGGCGCGCGTGCGACGGTCGAACAGGGTGGGCAGGATCGAAATCGGCAGCGGTCGGCGGCGCGAGCGCTCGACCATTTCACCGGTGCGGACCATGCCATCCAGCCCGTGCAGGGCCAGCGGCTCGGCCTGGGTGGGGATGATCAGGCGGTCGGCCGCGGCCAGCGCATTGATCATCAGCAGGCCGAGGGTCGGCGCGCAGTCCAGCAGGATGTAGTCGTGCTGGCCCTGGTGGCGCGCCAGCGCGTTCTGCAGCGCCAGGCCGAGCCCGGGCTGGTTGGCGCTGCGGCGCTCCAGCGTGGCCAGCGCGGACTGTGCGCAGACGTAGTCCAGCCCGTGGATGTTGCTGGCGTGGCACAGGCCGGAAAGATCGGCCGGCGGCGCGCCGAACAGCTCAAGCACACCGGCCGGCGGCGGATCCACCGGCACGCCGAAGGCGCGGCTGAGCGACGCATGCGGATCGAGGTCGATCAGCAGCACGCGATGGCCGAGCGCGGCCAGGCCGCGGCCGAGGGCGAGGGTGGTGGTGGTCTTGCCGACTCCGCCCTTCTGGTTGGCGACTGCCCAGATGCGCATCGGTTTACTCCTTCATTGCCGGGGAACGGCGGCGCCGACGCGGCTGCCAGCCGGCACCGGTGGCAACGTCACCGGCGCGAGGGGGAAGTGGGGGCGGTAGCCGGCGTTGCGGCGGCTTGTTCGGGGTGGCCCTGTCAACGGCACCGGTGGCGGCGTTCAGGCGTTGGCCGAGCGGGTCCACCGAATGGCTGGTGTCGGCCAGGATGATGACCATCACCCGGCGATTGCGGTTGCGGCCCTGCGCGCTGTCGTTCTCCTCGCGCGGGCGGAACTGGCCGTAGCCGACCATGGCCAGCCGCGACGGCTGCACGCCCTGGTCGGCGAACAGGTGCACCACGCTGGCCGCGCGCCCGGCCGACAGTTCCCAGTTGGACGGGAAGGTGGCGGTGGCGATCGGCACGTTGTCGGTGTGGCCTTCCACGCGCACGCTGTTGGGTACGTCGCGCAGCACGTCGGCCAGGCTCGCCAGGGTCTGCCGGGCGTGCACGTCCAGCGCCGCCGAGCCGGTGGGGAACAGGATGTCGCTGTTGATCTCCACTTCGATCCACAGCTCGGTGCGGCGCACGCTGATCATGCCGCGATCGATCAACGGTGCCAGCGCGGCGGTGAGGCGGTCGGCGATGCTGTTGAGCTGGCGCTCGGCGCGTGCGATCTGTTCCTGGTTGTGCACCGACACCGGCATGCGCATCTGCGAGGCCATCGACGGCAGCAGCGTCGGATCATGCGAGGGCGCCGGCGCCGAAGGGCCGATCTTGGTGCCGGACTTGATGACCGACGGGCTGTCCCAGCCGCCACCCTGCACCTGCTTGTTGCCGACCTGCACCGGATTGATGGTGCGCGGCGCACCGCCGAAGGCGTCGGTGAGCGCGTCGGCCATGATCCGGTACTTGCCCTCGTTGACCGAGGAGATCGCGTACATGACCACGAAGAAGGCGAGCAGCAGCGTCATCAGGTCGGCATAGGGGATCGCCCATGCTTCGTGGTTGGCGTGCTCTTCGTGGTGCTTGCGGCGGGCCATGTCAGTGCAGGAAGCCGGAGAGGTTGGTTTCGATGTTGCGCGGGTTCTCGCCCTGGGCGATCGAGATCAGGCCTTCGATGACCATTTCGCGGTCGCGCGTGTTGTGCGAGATCACACTCTTGAGCTTGGCGGCGATCGGCAGGAACAGCAGGTTGGCCGAGGCGATGCCATAGATGGTGGCGGTGAACGCGGCGGCGATGCCATGGCCGAGCTTGCTCGGGTCGGCCAGGTTCTTCATCACCGCGATCAGGCCGAGCACGGCGCCGATGATGCCGAGGGTGGGCGCGTAGATGCCCATCGCCTCGAAGACCTTGGCGCCGGCCTGGTCCTGGTGCTCCTGGCTGCCCAGTTCGATTTCCAGCATGTGCCGCATCGATTCGGGCTCCACGCCGTCCACCAGCAGCTGCAGCCCCTTGCGCAGGAACGGGTCCTGCTGTGCTTCCACCTGCGATTCCAGGCCCAGCAGGCCCTGGCGACGGGCGATGTTGCTCCATTCCACGATCTGGCGGATCAGCTCGTGGCGATCGCTGTTCGGCGGGCGCACGACCCAGCGCACGATCTTGAAGGCGTGCTTGAACACCGCCGGCGAGGTGTGCAGCAGGATCGCCGCGACGGTGCCGACGATGACGATCACAAAGGCCGCAGGTGACCACAACGACGCCAGCCCGGCGCCCTTGAGGATGCTGCCACCGACCAGCGAGGCCAGGGCGAGAAAGAGTCCAATGAGGCTGAGTCTATCCATGGATCCGGTATCGGCTTGTGTGAATGGGACTTGAGACACCGGGCGTTCGTGTACAGACGGTAGTCACAGTTTCTGGGGGCGCCGGGCAGGGCCCGGCGGGGGTCATCGCAGGCCGTCCACGTCCAGGATCAGCGCCATGCGACCATCGCCGATCAAGGTTGCACCGGCATAACCGCGCAGGCCGCGCAGGGCTTTGGGCAGCGGCTTGATGACCACTTCCTCGCGCCCGCGCACCTGGTCCACCACCAGCCCGAAGCGTGCCTCGCCGGCCTGCAGCACCACGATGGTCAGCAAGGTGGAGGCGGCCGGCGTCACATCCAGCCATTGGCGCAGATCGACCAGCGGCAGGGTGTGCGAGCGGCGGTCGAGCACGGCGCGGCCATCGAACCAGCCCAGCGAGGTGCGCGGTGCGTGCAGCACCTCCATCACGCGCGCCAGCGGCAGCGCATAGACATCCTCGCCGGCCTGCACCAGCAGGGTCGGCAGGATCGCCAGGGTCAGCGGTACGCGGATCAGGAAGCGGCTGCCACGGCCCAGCTCCGACTGGATCTGGATCTGGCCGCTGAGTTCGCGGATACGGGACTGCACCACGTCCATGCCGACGCCGCGGCCGGAAATGTCGGTGACCTGCTGCTTGGTCGAGAAGCCGGGCAGGAACACCAGGTGCAGGCATTCTTCGCTGCTCAGGCGGGCGGCGGCTTCCGGATCGATCAGGCCCTTCTCGCGCGCCTTGGCACGCAGCTTTTCCGGGTCGATGCCGGCGCCATCGTCCTGCACCTCGATGCTGACGTAGTCACCTTCCTGCTGCGCCGACAGGCGTACATGGCCCATCCGCGGCTTGCCCTGCGCTTCACGCAGCTCGGGCATTTCCACGCCATGGTCGATGGCGTTGCGGACCAGGTGCACCAGCGGGTCGGCCAGCGCTTCGACCAGGTTGCGGTCGAGCTCGGTCTCGGCGCCGATCAGTTCCAGGTCCACTTCCTTCTTCAGCGAGCGGGCGACATCGCGAGCGACCTTGGGGAAGCGCGAGAACACCTTGCCGACCGGCTGCATGCGGGTGCGCATCACCGCCGACTGCAGGCGCGCGGTGGCGATGTCCAGGGTCGATACGGCGCGGTCCAGCTCTTCGTCGCGCAGGCGTGCGCGCAGCGTCTTCAGGCGATTGCGTGACAGCACCAGCTCGCCGATCAGGTTGACGATCTCATCCAGGCGCTTGGTATCCACGCGCACGGTGTGCTCGGCTTCGGCCAGCGGCTTGGCGGCCGGCTTGGTGGCCGGGGTGGCGGCGGCCGGGCGCGGCGCGGGCGTCGCAGCGACCGGCGTGGCGGCGACCGGCTTGCTTCCGGGGGCAGCGCCACCGTGCAGCTGGTCGAGCAGGGCTTCGAACTCGTCTTCGCTGATCAGGCCGTCGTCGGCCTTCTTCGCCGGCGCGACCGCGGTCGGGGCCTTGCCGCCGTGCAGCTGGTCGAGCAGGGCCTCGAATTCGTCTTCGGTGATCAGGTCGCCGCCCGCGGCGACGGGTGCGGCGGCGGTCGGGGCTGCGGTACCACCACCGTGCATGTCGAACTGTGCGATCAGCTCCGGCGGGGCATAGCCCGGTTCGGTGCCCGAGGACACCGCATCGAGCATCGACTGCAGGTAATCCAGCGATTGCTGGGCGGCGTCGAAGTGATGGGCCTGCAGCACGGCCTGGCCGGCGCGCGCAATGCCGAGGGCTTCTTCAGCGGCGTGGCACAGTTCGACCATGGCGGTGACGCCGAGGAAGCCGGCGCCGCCCTTGAGCGTGTGGTAGCCGCGGAACACCGCGTTGAGCTGCTCGCTGTCCTGCGGTGCCTGCTCCAGCGACACCAGCTGTTCGCCCAGGCGGTCCAGGATTTCCTGTGCCTCGATGATGAAATCGGCAGTGATGTCGTCGGATACCGCGCTCATGCTTACAGCCCCAGATCCGACAACAGGTCGTCGGCGTCGTTCTGCGAGACCGCGTGGCGGTCCAGTCCCTTCAGTGCCGGCCCGGCCAGTTCCGGGTCGGTGCGATGCTGTTCCGGCGGCAGGCCGAGTGCGCCGAAGCCTTCGTGCACGCGGCGCACGATGCCGACCACGCGACGGATGATCTGCCCGGTCAGGTCCTGGTAGCTCTGGGTCAGGGCGATCTCGGTGAGGTTGTGGCGGATGCGCTCAAGCTGCGCGTCCTGGCCGGGCTGCAGGCCTTCGGCGCGCAGCTGTTCGGTCAGGCTGCGGCATTCCTCGGCCAGGTCCAGTGTGCGGTGGGTGGCCTGTTCGGTCATCGCCACCACGTGGTCCAGGCGCGCGCAGGCGTCGTCCAGTTCACCGGCATCGCTGGGCACGGTCGGCAGTTCACCCAGCGCCTGGCCCAGTTCGCGGGCCAGCCGCGAAAGGCCGCTCATCATCGGCTGCGTGCGCAGCGCGACCAGTCCGTCGATGCGTTGCCGCCAGGCGGCCTCGTCACCGGACTCCAGCGCGTCCAGGGCTTCCTGCAGGCGCAGGGCAAGGGCGTTCTTGTCGACCGTGGTATCCATCAGGCGCTGGCCGCCAGGCGTTCGAAGATCTTGCCCAGCTTTTCTTCCAGGGTCTGCGCGGTGAACGGCTTGATGATGTAGCCGTTGACGCCGCTCTGGGCGGCTTCGATGATCTGCTCGCGCTTGGCTTCGGCGGTCACCATCAACACCGGCAGGGTCTTCAGCTTGGCGTCGGCACGGATCGCCTTGAGCAGCTCGATGCCGGTCATCACCGGCATGTTCCAGTCGGTGACCACGAAATCGAACGGCTGGCTCTGCAGCAGCGACAGCGCGGCATGCCCGTCCTCGGCTTCGGCGGTGTTGGTGAAGCCCAGATCGCCCAGCAGGTTCTTGACGATGCGACGCATGGTCGAAAAGTCGTCGACGATCAGGATGCGCATGTTCTTGTTCAAAGCAGAGTTCCTTTGTTGTTCATTCCGGGCGGCCGGGGGCAGCCGCCTCGGGCATGTTCATTCTTCAAGGCCGGCGTCGACCGCCTCGAAAATCTTCAATCGGCCACGCAGGCGCAGCACCGCCTGGCCGTGGATCTGGCAGACCCGCGACTCGCTCACGCCGAGCACCGCACCGATCTCCTTCAGGTTCAGCTCCTGCTCGTAGTAGAGCGAGAGCACCAGCTGTTCGCGTTCGGGCAGGTGGCCGATGGCCTTGCCCAGCTCGCGGCCGAACTCGCCACGCTCCAGCACCTGCTGCGGGGTCGGGCCGCCCTGGGCGACGGTATCCAGTTCGCCCTGGTCCTCGATGCGCGATTCCAGGCTCAGCACCTGGCCGCGTGCGGCGTCTTCCATCAGCCGCAGGTATTCGGGCAGCGGCATGTCCATCGCGGCGGCCACTTCGGTGGCGCTGGCGGCACGGCCGCTGCTCTGTTCCAGGCGGCGGATGGTGGCAGCGGCATCGCGTGCACGGCGGTGCACCGAACGCGGCACCCAATCGCCACGACGGATCTCATCGATCATCGAGCCGCGGATGCGGATCGAGGCATAGGTCTCGAACGAGGCGCCCTGGTCGGCGTCGTAGCTGCGCGAGGCCTCGATCAGGCCCATCATGCCGGCCTGGATCAGGTCGTCGACCTCGACGCTGGCCGGCAGGCGTGCGGCCAGGTGGTGGGCGATGCGCCGCACCAGGTCCGAATGCTGGGCGATGACCTCGTTGGCCGCCGAGCGCTGGACCTCCCGGTACTGGGCTGCGCCTTTCATGCGGCCACCCCGCGCTGCTTGAGGATGCGTTCGAGGAAGAACTCGACGCCGCCACGCGGTTCGGTCGGCGCCTGCCAGCGCGCGGTGCGCCGTGCGATCTCGGTGATCGCCAGTGCAGCCGGGCTGGACGGGTAGGCCTTCACCACCGGCTGCTGGCGCTGCACCGACAGGCGCAACCAGTCATCCTGCGGCACGCAGCCCAGGTAGTTCAGCGAGACATCGGCCAGGAACTTTTCGCAGACGCGGGTCAGCTTTTCGTACAGCACGCGGCCTTCGTTGGGGTCGCGCACCATGTTGGCCACCACCTGGATGCGGTCCACGCCACGCTCGCGCGAGAGCACCTTGATCAGCGCGTAGGCGTCGGTGATCGAGGCCGGTTCGTCGCAGACCACCACCACGGTGTCCTGTGCGGCCTGGCAGAAGGTCAGCACGCCATCGGTGATGCCGGCGGCGGTGTCCACCACCATGATGTCCAGCTCGCGCTCCAGTTCGGAGAACACGTTGACCAGGCCGACGTGCTCGGCCGGGGCCAGTTCGGCCATGTGCCGGCGGCCGGACGCGGCCGGGACCACCAGCACGCCGTTCGGGCCTTCGACGATGACGTCATCCAGCGAGCAGCGGCCGGCGACCAGGTCGGCCAGCGTGAAGGTGGGGTTCAGCCCCAGGATCACGTCGATGTTGGCCAGGCCCAGGTCCGCATCCAGCAGCAGCGTGCGCTTGCCCATGCCGGCCAGCGCCACGGCCAGGTTGGCCGACACGTTGGTCTTGCCCACGCCGCCCTTGCCGCCGGTCACGGCAATGGTGCGCACAGGGCCGAGCGGCTCGCTGCGGGTGGCCGACAGCGGGAAGGTCTTGGTCAGCTTGGCGTACTCACGCGACGGCATGGTTCAACTCCGGGTTGCAGGGCATATCGGCCGCTCGGCGCAAATCTTCAAGGCGAAGTACGAGATTGGCCGCACTGGCCCGGTGCAGGTCCTCCGGCACGTCCTGGCCGTCGGTCACCCAGGTGATCGGCAGGCTGTGATCCACGGCCACCGACAGCGCGTTGCCGAAGCGGCCGGTCTCGTCCAGCTTGCTCAGCACCAGCCCCTGCAGGTTGGCCGCGCCAAAGCGGCGGACCACCTCGTCCATGTCGCCGAAACTGGTGTTGGCCGGCAGCACCAGCAGGGTGCGCACCTGGCGGGCGGCGCGCAGCCACTGCAGCTGGGCGGCCAGTGCGCGGTCACGCGGGCCCAGGCCGGCGGTGTCGATCAGCACCAGCTTGTAGTCCTTCAGGCGTTCCAGCAGCTGGTCCAGGTCGGTACCGCTGTTGGCCTCGTGCACGGCGATGCCGAGCTGGCGGCCATAGCCGTACAGCTGTTCGCGGGCGCCGATGCGGGTGGTGTCGGTGGTCACCAGGGCAACGTCACGCGGGGCGTGCTTCTCGGCGAAGCGCGAGGCCAGCTTGGCGATGGTGGTGGTCTTGCCGGCGCCGGTCGGGCCGACCAGCGCGATCACACCGCCTTCTTCCAGCGGGTCGACCGGGGCGATCGGCAGCTTGCGCGAGATCAGCCCCAGCATCAGCCCGCGGCCGCGGTGGGCTTCGGTCTCCAGCGGGATCTGCATGGCCACGTCGCGGGCCAGGCCAGCGTCGAAGCCGTACTCATCCATCAGGTCCAGGGCGGTGGCACGCACCGGGCAGCCGCGCAGGCGCTCGTCGGTGAAGCGGTTCATCTCGCGCTCGATCACCTGGCGCATGCCGGCCACTTCCTGGCGCAGCTGGCGGATCTCGGCGTCGTCCTGGGCCACCACGGTCAGCGCCGGGGCCGGCGCCAGCATCGGCGCCGGGCTGGCGTCGTCGGCGGCGTCCACCGGTGCCGGTTCGCTGACGGTCGATTCGGCCGGCGCCTCGGCCACGGCGGCAGTCGGCAGCGGCGGCGGCTGCACTGCCGGGGCGGGGCTTTCGTGATGCGTTTCGTGCGGCGGGTCGATCTGGAAGCGGGCGCGGTTGGGCGCCGCCACGGCCACCGGTTCCGGCGCGACGATGGTGTCGGCGAACGGGGCGAAGATCTGTTCCGGCAGCGTCGGTTCGTTGACGGCGGCGCGCGCCAGGGTGGCGGCGAAACCGGTGCTGCCACGGGTCGGCACGATCTCGTCGGCGCTGTCCAGGGTGCGGCCGGTGGCACCGACCGCAGCGCGGGCCAGGGCGGCCACCGCCGAGGTGGTGGCGGCGACCGGTTCCGGCGCCGGGGTGCTGCTGCGGCGGCGGGTGACGGCGGCAATCACTGCATCGGCGGCGGTGCGCGGCTTCGGTGCCGGCGGCGGCGCCACGTCACGGCGCGAGGCTTCCAGCGCACGCTGCACGGCGCTCTCATCGTAGTTGGCGGCGGCCACGATCTCGATGCCTTCCTCGATCCGGCGGTTGGACAGGATCACGGCGTCGGGGCCGTGTTCCTTGCGCACCAGGTTCATGGCCGAGCGCATGTCGGCGGCGACGAATCGTTTGATTTTCATGCTGTGGTCACGGGACGAAGACGGCGGGGTGGCGTTCGGGGAACTCGAGTGGTCGGTGGTCTGCACGGTGCGGGTTCCCCTTGGTATCTGTCTGTTGCGTTGGTTCGGAAGTGGTGTCTGTTTTCTGGCGCATCGGCGGGCGGCGTCAGCTGATCGTTCCGACCAGCTTCAGGCGCTTGTCCTCCGGCACCTCGCTGTAGGCCAGGACCGACAGCGACGGAACGCTGTGGCGGACCAGGCGGGCCAGCGCGGCGCGCACCGGGCCCGGTACCAGCACGACCGCCGGCTCGTTTCGCGCTTCCTGCTTACTGACACAGTCGGCCAGGCTCTGGTGCAGTCGCTCTGCGAGTCCGGGTTCCAGCGCGGCGCCGTTGCCCTGCGTGGACTCTTGCAAGACACGTTCCAATTGCGGGTTGAGGGTGAACACCGGCAGCTCCGCCGACATTCCGGCGATCTCCTGCACGATGAAGCGGCCCAGCGCGGTGCGCACCGCGGCGGTCAGCACGGCCGGGTCCTGGCTGCCGGGGGCATGTTCGACCAGCGATTCGGCGATCTTGCGCAGCTGGCGGATCGGGATGCGCTCGACCAGCAGGTTCTGCAGCACGCGCACCACGGCCGACAGCGGCAACGCCTTGGGCGTCAGATCTTCGACGAGCTTGGGCGCACTCTTGGCCAGGTTGGCCAGCAGGTGCTGCACTTCTTCGTGGCCGAGCAGTTCCGGGGCGTGCTCGCGGATCAGGTGCGAAAGATGGGTGGCCACCACGGTGGCCGGGTCGACCACGGTGTAGCCCAGCGTTTCGGCCTGGGCGCGCTGGTGCGGCTGGATCCAGGTGGCATCCAGGCCGAACGCGGGGTCCTTGCCGGCGATGCCTTCCAGCGTGCCGAGCGCACTGCCCGGGTCCAGTGCCAGTTCGCGGTCCGGATGGATCTCGGCGGTGGCCACCGGCACGCCGTGCACCAGCACGCGATAGCCGTTGGCCGGCAGTTCCAGGTTGTCGCGGATGTGCACCGATGGAATCAGGAAGCCGACATCCTGGGTCAGCTTGCGGCGCACGCCCTTGATGCGCGCCATCAATTCGCCGCCCTGGTTGCTGTCCACCAGCGGAATCAGCCGGTAGCCCACCTCCAGCCCCAGCGGATCGACCGGGCGCAGCTCGTCCCAGCTCAGTTCCGCCGTCGGTGCCGCTGCGGCCGGACGGCCCAGCGCGTTCAGGGCGGCGCCATCGCCTGCGCCGGCAGCGGCGTCGGAGGCCGGCTGCTTCTCCTTGCGGTACAGCTTCCAGGCAATGAACCCGAGGATCGCCGCCAGCGTCAGGAATGCGACGTTGGGCATGCCCGGCACCAGGCCGACCAGGCCGACGATGCCGGCGGTGATCGCCAGCGCGCGGTACTGGCCGAACACCTGGCCGGTCATGGCCTGGGCCATGTCCTGAGAGCGCGAGGCACGGGTCACCAGCATTGCCACGGCGCTGGACACCAGCAGCGCCGGCAGCTGCGCCACCAGCCCGTCACCGATGGACAGCAGGGTGTAGGTGGCGGCCGCTTCGCCGAACGGCATGCCATGCTGCAGCACGCCCACGGCCAGGCCGCCGAGCATGTTGATGAACAGGATCAGGATGCCGGCGATGGCATCGCCGCGGATGAACTTGCTGGCACCGTCCATCGCGCCGTAGAAGTCGGCTTCCTCGCGTACTTCCTCGCGGCGCAGCTTGGCTTCTTCACGGGTCAGCAGGCCGGCGTTGAGGTCAGCGTCGATGGCCATCTGCTTGCCGGGCATGGCGTCGAGGATGAAGCGCGCGGTCACTTCCGAGACGCGGCCGGCCCCCTTGGTGATGACCACGAAGTTGATGATGGTCAGGATCGCGAACACCACGATGCCGACCGCGTAGTTGCCGCCGATCACGAATTCGCCGAAGGAGGCGATGACCTTGCCGGCCGCCTCGTGGCCGTTCTGGCCGTTGAGCAGGATCACGCGGGTGGAGGCCACGTTCAGCGCCAGCCGCAGCATGGTGGTGATCAGCAGCACGATCGGGAAGATGGTGAAATCCAGCGGGCGCTTCACGTAGACCACCGCCAGCAGCACCATCAACGAGATGGCGATGTTGAAGGTGAACAGCGCATCGAGCACCGGCGCCGCCAGCGGCACCACCACCATGGCCAGCAGGGCCAGCACGATCAGCGGCGCGCCAAGGCCCTGGCGGATCATTTCCAGGGCGCGGCGGGTGTTGAAACCGGTCGAGGGCTGGGCGCTCACGGGCGGCCTCCCTTGCCGAATTCATCCACCTGGATGTGCGGGGCGTCCGGCATCGGGCCAGTGCGCCAGGTGCGCAGCTGGTAGACGTAGGACAGGACCTGGGCGACGGCCGAATACAGTCTCACGGGGATTTCCTTTCCGAGTTGGCCTTCCCGATACAAGGCGCGTGCCAAAGGCGGGGCAGAGACAATCGCGACCTTGTTGCCGTCGGCCACTTCGCGGATGCGCAGGGCGGTCTCGTCCACGCCCAGCGCCACCACGGTGGGGGCGTTCATCGCGCCACCTTCGTACTTCAGCGCCACCGCGTAGTGGGTGGGGTTGACCACCACCACGTCGGCGGTGGGTACCGCTTCCATCATCCGGCGGTTGGCCATCTGCTGCTGCAGCTGGCGGATGCGGCCCTTTACTTCGGGGCTGCCCTCGCTTTCCTTCATTTCCCGGCGCAGTTCCTCGCGGGTCATCTTCAGCTTGCGCATCCAGTTCCAGCGCTGGTACGGCGCGTCGATGGCGGCCAGTACCAGCATGGCGCCAGCGGTGGCCAGCAGCAGGCGCAGGGTGAAGCCCAGGCCATCGGTGATGGCGGTCTCCAGCGGGTGGTGGATCAGGCCGCGCAGGGTGTCAAAGCCGGTCCAGACCACCAGCCCGGCGGCCACGCCGACGAAGGCCACGCGCAGCAGCGACTTGGTGAATTCGGCGATGGCCTCCGGGCCATACAGGCGCTTGAGCCCGCTCATCGGGTTCAGGCGGTTGATGTCGGGCAGCAACGCCTTCTGCGACCAGCGCAGGCCGCCCATCACCAGCGGGGCGACGAAGCTGGCCAGCAGGCAGACCAGCACCAGCGGCGCGATCACCAGCAGGAACTGCAGCAGCAGGTCGCCGAAGTGGCCGAACAGCTCTTTCGGGTTCTGCCGCAGGCTCTGTTCCGGGCTGAGCGCCTGCTTCATCCAGGCCGTGGCGCCACGCCCGATCGAGCCGCTCATGGCCATCACCGCCAGCACGCCGGCACCGAACACGGCGGCCGTGCCCAGTTCCCGCGAGCGTGGCAGGTTGCCCTGTTCACGGGCATCGCGCAGGCGTTTTTCGGTCGGTTGTTCGGTCTTTTCGCCGGCGGATTCGTTCTCGGACATCACGGGTACTACGGCAGGAGATGCCGGGGTACGTGCAAGAACCGTTCCGTGATGGTGGGTCGTTCATCCACGCATGGCGTGGATCCACCGGATGCCGGTTCGTAGAGCCGAGCCCACGCTCGGCTGCGGTTGGCTCAAGCGCGAAGCGCAGCCGAGCGTGGGCTCGGCTCTACAGGAGGGTGTTGCAGGAACCGTTCCGTGACGGCGGGGCGGCGGCACGGCTGGCGCCGGGCCATGCCCGGCGCAATCATCCCTCCGGCGTTGCCGGCCGCAACGGAATCGACACCACGCTGTCGCTGTGCCAGTCCACGCGCAGCGGCTGGCCCGCATCGGCCACGCTCTCGTCGCTGACATCGCGCCCGGTGCCGTGGTTCACCTGGTGCCTGGCGTCTTTCAGTACGTCCACCTTCACCAGCAGGCGGCTGCCTGCAGCCAGGCGGCGGGCGACCATGCGCGTGCGATCGAAGGGCAGGTGGGTCCATTGGCCTGGCTGCAGCAGCTGGCGTGTGGTCGGGTCGCGTACGTGGCTGGCCCGGCCCATGTAGTAGGACAGCTGCATGCGGCGGCCATCGGCCATCAGTTCGTACAGGGTGACGGTGAAATCGAAGTCGCGCTTATTGATCCGCACCTTCAGGTCGCCGGAGAAGCTGCCCACCAGATCCATCGGGCCGGTAACGGGATCGGTGACAAAGGACAGCGCCGTATCGCTTTCGTCCTGAGCTGCGATGATCGGGAACGGGTAGTAGCCATGCCGCATTTCGTTGCGGTCGGCCAGGTCCACGGTCTGCCCCAACTGGCCGGGGGCTGGCGGCTGTTCCTGCAGGCGGTGGTATCCATCGGCCGAAGCGGGTGCGGCCGAGAGGTGGTAGCGGTGGTGAACACCTGCGGCGGCGTCCAGTGTTTCCGCATGCCCCCAGCGGTTGGCGCCCATCAGCTGGTAGTTGACCCGGTCCGGCACCAGGGCCGGACGCGGGGCGCCGCGCAGCACATGGTCCAGCCACTGGAAGGTCAGCGCGGGGGTGTCGAACTGCGCGACCGGGTCCAGCGCGTATCCGCGCAGCTGCATGGGCTTGAGCGCGGCCTGCGCACCGCCGTGGTCGTAGGGCCCGATCAGCAGCGTGTGGTCGGCGTCGGGCCGGTGCCGAAGGTGTTCCTTGAGGTACTGCAGTGCCGAGATCTGGCCATCATCGTAGTAGCCGGTGATGGTCAGCACCGGAATGCGGATGTCGTTGAACTGGTCGCCATACGGGACCATCGCCTGCCAGTAGGTGTCGTAGGACGGGTGGGCCAGCCAGCGTTGCAGCCAGGGGTTGGCGGTGCCGTCGATCTGGTCGATCTGGCGGTACGGGCGGCCGGATGCGTACCAGCGCGGGCCGAGCTGTGACCAGCGCCGGTTCTGTGCGTAGGTGGCCTTGTCCAGCATCGGGCCATTGGTCACGTAGAAGGCCCAGCCATAGTTGGCACTGAGGAACACGTTGTTCTCCATCGGCACGCCCTGGCCGGGGATGGCGGCAACGTAGGGCACGATGGTCTTCAGCGCGGGGTGGTGGTGGCGGGCCGCGGCCCAGGCGGTGAAGCCCTCGTAGCTGCCGCCGTACATGGCCACGCGGCCGTCGCTCCACGGCTGGCGGCTGGTCCAGTCGATCGCCGCGTTGGCATCTTCGCCATCGTGCTCGTAGGGGGCGATGCTGCCGATCCCCTGGCCCTTGCCGCGCGCGTCGACCACGATGCCGGCGTAGCCGTGGGCAGCGGCCAGCAGCATCTTCAACCGGTTCTTGGCCGGGTCGGTGTAGATGGTGAAGAGCATGGCCGCCGGCAGGGGGCCTGCGCGGCCCTGGGCCGGGCCAGCTGCGCCGACAGCACGACACCATCGCCGGCGGGGATGCGCAACGCATCGTCGATGACGAAGCGGCGTTGTTCTTCGGCCGCGACCAGTGGCGGAGCCAAGGCGGCGGCCAGGGTCTGTGCACGCAGCAGAGCCCGCAGTCGCAACAGTTCCAGGGCGACGGCCAGGGGCAGGGTGGTGGCGCCGGACTGCGCGGCGATGGCCTGCCCCAGCTGCGCCTGCGCGGTGGCAGGTTCCACCGCGAGCGCGGTTTCCGCCTGCACGGCGGCGACGTCGCCGAGGGCGGCAAAGGTGTTGTGGAAGGCATGCGCATACCCCGCTGCGTCCTGCTCACCGGCTGTGGCGAGCAGCAGCATCGGTACCCAGCGTTGCGCCGCCGGGCTGTCGCCGGCGCTTGTCAGGCCAGTGCGTACCTGCTGGATCGATGACCGTGCCTCGGTGGTCCGGCCCAGCGCCAGCAGCGCATGGCTGCGCTGCGCATCGGTCAGGGAGGCAGATGCCAGCACCTCGGTGCCCAGTGTTCGCAGGGCTGCCTCGGTCTGCGCGGGTGATGCATCCGCGGGCAGTGACCACGACAGATCACTGGCCAACGCGCGGGCGCAGCTCAGGGCCAGTAGCAGACCAACCAGGGTGGTGCGGAGTGCCACGGGCTCTTCCTTGCATGAAGGTCGCGCGGCCCATCATACGGGAGCCGAGCGCAGGCTCGGCGCTACAAGGGAGCGTTGTCGCCAGGTGGTGGGTTCTGCGCCAGCTCCACCCGTGGCCGCGGCAGGTCGTGCAGCTGCATGAAGCGGGCGGCATCGACCGGGCGGCCGAGCAGGTAGCCCTGCAGGTAGTCGCAGCCCAGCCGCTCCAGGTAGGCGCGCTGGGCGGCGGTTTCCACGCCTTCAGCCACAATGTCCATGTCCAGTGCGTGGCCCAGCGCCACGATCGCCGACACGATCACCACGTCTTCGGCGCTGTGCTCCAGGTCGCGCACGAAGGCGTGGTCGATCTTGATCTCGGTGGCCGGCAGCCGCTTCAGGTACAGCAGGCTGGAATAGCCGGTACCGAAGTCGTCGATGGAAATGCCCACGCCCAGCGCCGACAGCGCCTGCAGCAGGCGCAGGCTGGTATCGGTATCGCGCATCACCGTGCTTTCGGTGATTTCCAGCACCAGATGGCGCGGGATGATCTGATAGCGCTCGATCACCTCGCGCACATCCTGCAGCAGATGCGGCGAGCTGAACTGCACCGGCGACAGGTTCACCGACATCGACCAGCCGTCATGGCCGGCGTCATGCCAGTGGCGCAGCTGCTGGCACGCCTGGTCCAGCGCCCAGCGGCCGATCTCGTTGATTGCGCCGCTGCGCTCGGCCAGGCGGATGAAGCGGTCCGGTGGAATCAGGCCGTGCTCGGGGTGGCGCCAGCGGATCAGGGCTTCGGCACCGGCCACCTTCTGCGTGGCCACGCGGATCTTCGGCTGGTAGTGGAGGAACAGCTGCTCGCTGCCGATCGCGCGGCGCAGGTCGGCCAGCAGGCGGAACTGCTGCTCGGCGCTGTCGTTCATCCAATCGGCGAACAGCACGAAGGCATTGCGTCCGGATTCCTTGGCCTGGTACATCGCCGCATCGGCGAAGGCCATCAGCTGGCGTTCGCTTGCCGCATGGTCCGGGCAGATCGCCACGCCGATGCTGGCGGTGACCTGCAGTTCGTTGTCGGGCAGCAGTGGACCGCTGCCGACCGCCTGCAGGATGCGTCGGGCCAGGGTGGGCAGGTCTTCATCGTGTTCGATGCGCACCACCATCACGAACTCGTCGCCGCCCAGCCGCGCCAGCAGGTCATGCGGGCGCAGCAACTGGAGGGTGCGCTCGGCCACGGCCACCAGCAGCGCGTCGCCGGCCTGGTGGCCGTAGGCATCATTGACCTGTTTGAAGCCGTCCAGGTCCATGAACATCACCGCGAAGCGGCTGCCGCCCTGTTCGGCTTCGGCCAACGCCTGCACGATGCGCCGCTGCAACAGCAGGCGGTTGGGTAGGCGGGTCAACGGGTCGTGCAGGGCGGCCTGGGTCAGTTCCTGCTGCGCATCGGTCAGCGAGGTGCTCAACATTGAATTGCGCAGGCGCAGCAGCTGCGCTTCCACGCGCTGGTCCAGCCAGGACACCACCAGCACCACGGCGAGGATGGCCACGGTCAGCACCACCACCAGCATCGCCAGCCAGTCGTTCTGCAAGCCGTCACCCACCGCCGCGCCGCAGATGCTGCCTTCGGGGAAGCGCGCGGCCGCCATGCCGGTGTAATGCATGCCAACGATGGCCAGGCCGAGCAGGCCCGCCGCCGCCAGCCGGTCTCCAACCCGGGTGCGCTGCGCGCGCAGACGGAACGCCACATACAGCGCGGTCCACGAGGCGGCCACCGCCACCAGCAGCGAGAACAGCAGCCAGCCGGGGTCGTAATCGATGCCCGGCTGCATGCGCATGGCGGCCATGCCGACGTAGTGCATGCCAGCGATGCCGGTGCCCATCAGCAGCGCGCCACCGGCCAGGCGTGGATGCGGCAGCGTGCGCAGAGACACCAGCCACAGCGCGAACACCGAGGAGGCAATGGCCAGGGTGAGCGAGAGCAGGGTGATCGGAAGGTCGTAGCCCAGCGGTATGGGCAGATCGAAGGCGAGCATGCCGATGAAATGCATCGACCAGATGCCCAGGCCCATTGCGAAGCCCCCGCCCAGCCGCCACCACCACGCTGCGCCCTTGCCGGGGGCGGTGACGGTGCGCCCGGCCATGGCCAGCGCGGTATAGGAAGCCATCACAGCAACCAGCAGCGAGGTCGCCACCAGCCATGGGTTGTACGTGCCTACCAGCATTCGTCAGTCTCCCGGACCTGCCTGTCGACGGAAACTACGGTGGGGCATGCATGAGGCAGGCCGTCGCGCAGGCGCGCCGGCCAGGTGCGGCGTCCCCCTGGACGCCGCGCATTCACTCTAACGCGCAGACCCGGGGGACTTCAAGCGGCGAGACGTGAAATCCGGGCCTCGTGCCCCGGGGTAGAGCCGAGCCGATGCTCGACTGGTTTCGCCCTTGTAGCGTCGAGCCATGCTCGACGGCCATGGGCCGACGGTACAGGAGGGCGGTCAGCGCTTCGCCTTTGTAGAGTCGAGCCATGCTCGACTGCCGTGGGCCGAGGGTGCAGCCGAGCGTGGGCTCGGCTCTACAGGAGGGCGGGTCAGCGCTTCGCCTTTGTAGAGTCGAGCCATGCTCGACTGCCAAGGGCCAAGGGCGCAGGAGGGCGGTCAGCGAGTGACCGCGTCGGCGGCCTGGAAGGCTGCATCGAACAGGCGTTGCACCGGCGGACCCATTTCCCCGGCCAGCAGCGCCAGCAGGAACAGGCCCAGCAGCAGCGAGACCGGCAGGCCGAGCTGGATCGGGTTGAGCGCCGGCGCGGCACGGGCCAATACGCCGAATGCCAGATTCACCGCCAGCATCGCCACCGTCAGTGGAATGGCCAGGGTCAGCGCACCGCGCAGCACGGTCAGCAGGAAGGTCGGGGCGATGCTGAAGAACGCATGCGGGTCGGGCAACGGTGTGCCGATCGGCAGCGCGCGGTAGCTGTCCACCACCAGCGAGATCAGGGCCAGGTGACCATTGGCGGTGAAGAACAACAGCCCGAACAGCAGATAGAACCACTGTCCGATCACGCCGGAGGTGCCGCCACGCAGCGGGTCGCTCATCTGCGCGAAGGCCAGGCCGGTGCCCTGTGCGATCAGTTCGCCGGCCAGCGCGCCGGCCTCGAACACCAGCCGCAACAGGAAGCCGATGGCCACCCCGATGGCCAGCTCGCGGGCAATGGTGAGCACGGTGGCCGCGTCAAAGCCGGTCCAGTCCGGTACCGGCGGCAGCAGCGGCGCCAGTGCGATGGCCAGGGTGGCGGCCAGGATCACGCGGATCCGCGCCGGCACCGCGCGCGTGCCGACCATGGGCATGGCCATGGCTACCGCGCCGATGCGCAGCAGCGTCCATAACACCGTGCCGATCATGCCGAAGGCCTGCAGGCCGTCGGCTGCCATCTGGGTGGCGGCGTCCATCGAAGCGAGCGTCCTAGCCGATCAGGTGCGGGATGCGCTGGAACAGCAGCGTGGTGAACTCGACCAGGTGGCCGATCAGCAGGCTGCCCAGCGCGAACAGCACCGCGGTCAGTGCCGCCGCCTTGGCGACGAAGGCGATGGTCGGTTCGTTGAGCTGGGTCGCGGCCTGCACCACGCCGACCACCACGCCCACCACCAGTACGGTCAGCAGCAGCGGGCCGGCCACCCACAACACGGTGATCAGGCCGCCACGTAGTTCAGTCAGGGCAAGTTCGGGAGACATTCGGGTTCCATCTGCATATGTAGAGTCGAGCCGTGCTCGACTGCTGTTGCTTGATCACGCCGGATTGAATCAGGCCGGATTGAAGCTGGCCGCCAGCGTGCCCACGGTCAGCACCCAGCCATCGACCAGCACGAACAGCAGGATCTTGAACGGGGCCGAGACCAGCATTGGCGACAGCATCATCATGCCCATCGACATCAGCACGCTGGCCACCACCAGGTCGATGATCACGAACGGAATGAAGATCAGGAAGCCGATCTCGAAGGCGGTCTTCAGTTCGCTGGTGACGAACGAGGCGACCAGCACCGGGAACGGAATCGCGTCGGGGCTGGCATAGGTGCCGTGCCCGGCGATGCCGGCAAAGGTCATCAGGTCGGTCTCGCGGATCTGCGCCAGCATGAACGCACGCAGCGGCTGGGTGGTCATCGTCCAGGCGGTCTGGAAGTCGATGTCACCGTTGAGGTAGGGCGCCATGCCCGTGCTCCAGGCTTTGTCCCAGGTGGGCAGCATGATCATTGCGGTAAGGAACAGGGCCAGGCCCAGCAGCACCTGGTTGGACGGCGTCTGCCCGGTGCCCAGTGCCTGCCGCAGCAGGCCCAGCACGATGATGATGCGGGTGAACGAGGTCAGCACCAGCAGCATCGACGGGATCAGGGTGATCGCCGTCATCAGCAGCAGGGTCTGCAACGGCAGGCTGACCGGCGCACCGCCGATCTTGCCCACGTTGATGTCCGGCAGCGGCGTGGCCGGCGCGCCGGGCGCGGCGAAGGCCAGCGCCGGCAACAGGCACAGGGCGAGCAGGATCAGCCACGGCATCAGCGCGGCGAA
Organism: Stenotrophomonas sp. GSD10; assembly: GCF_056172695.1. Classification (NCBI taxonomy): domain Bacteria; kingdom Pseudomonadati; phylum Pseudomonadota; class Gammaproteobacteria; order Lysobacterales; family Lysobacteraceae; genus Stenotrophomonas; species Stenotrophomonas sp. GSD10. Next base: position 1,785,185 of record NZ_JAOCMC010000002.1, read on the forward strand.
ACGGGAACGGTTGACACGCATGTCAGGGGTCCTTGCGCAGCCGCTGCTGCAGCAGCTGGGCGAAATTCGGCAGGTTCTTGAAATCCGGCACGCGCACCGGCGCCGGGGGCGGCAGCGGTTCGGGCAGGGTGTGCAGGGTGTTGATGCCGCCGGCGGTCACGCCCAGCAGCAGCTGCTGGCCGTTGACCTCGACCACCACCACGCGTTCCTTGGCACCGACACTGAGGCTGGCCACCAGCTTCATGCCTTCGGCCGGGCGGAAGCCGCTGCCGGGCATGCGCTTGAGCAGCCAACCCAGGCCGATGACCAGGGCCAGCACCGCCAGCAGCGCCAGCACCGCACCGAACAGGCTGGGTGCGGCGGCCGCGTGCTGGCCGACCGGCGTGGCAGCCTTGCCGACCGCCAGCAGGGTGGAGGTCAGCGCGATCAACGCAGTCTCCGGATCCGTTCGCTCGGGCTGACCACATCGGTCAGGCGCACGCCGAAGCGGTCATTGATCACCACCACCTCACCGTGGGCGATCAGGGTGCCGTTGACGAATACGTCCAGCGATTCGCCGGCGCCGCGTTCCAGTTCCACCACCGAGCCCTGGTTGAGCTGCAGCAGGTTGCGGATCGGCAGTCGGGCGCGACCGACTTCCAGCGACAGGGTCACCGGCACGTCCAGGATCACGTCCAGGTTCAGGTCCGGGCCGTTCGCCTCGTCGGCCTGCAGGCTGCTGAACTGGGCCGGGGTGGGTTCGAGGGCGTCGATATCGTTCATTGCGGGTCTTCCTGGATGACGGGTACGCGCGGACGGGTGCCCGGCGGATGGGTAGCGGTGATCTTCACGGCGTTCATGCCGTTGGCGATGCCGAACTCACCGGTGAACACCGGGATGTTCTCCACGCACAGCGGCACCTGCGGGCTCAGCTCGATCGGCAGGATGTCGCCGACTTTCAGCTGGGTCAGGTCACGCAGGGTCATGCGCTTGCTGGCCAGCACGCTGGACAGGGTCACCTCGGCGACGTTGAGCTGTTCGCGCAGGGTCTGGCCCCAGCTCTCGTCGCGGTCGTTGCGGTCGCTCTGGATGCCGGCATCGAGCAGCTCGCGGATCGGCTCGAGCATCGAATAGGGCAGGGTGACGTGGATGTCGCCGCCGCCGCCGTCGAGCTCGACGTGCAGGCGGCAGACCACCACGTACTCGCGCGGCGTCACGATGTTGGCGAAGTGCGGATTGATTTCCGAGTTGATGTACTCGAAGTCGACATCCATCACCGGGGCCCAGGCTTCGCGCAGATCGGCGAAGGTCTGCTTGAGCAGCAGGTGGATCACCCGCATTTCGGTGGCGGTGAATTCGCGGCCTTCGATGCGGGTGGGGTAGCGCCCGTCGCCGCCGAAGAAGTTGTCGACGATGGCAAACACCAGGGTCGGTTCGAACACGATCAGGCCGGTGCCACGCAGCGGCTTGAAGCGGATCAGGTTCAGGTTGGTCGGCACATACAGCGAGTGCATGTAGTCGTTGAACTTGATCAGCTCGATGCCGCGCACCGACAGTTCAGCCGAACGCCGGATCAGGTTGAACAGGCCGATGCGCCACAGGCGCGCGAAGCGCTCGTGGACCATCTCCAGGGTGGGCATGCGACCGCGGATGATGCGGTCCTGGCTGGCGAAGTCGTACGAACGTGCCTCGCCCGAAGGCGGTTCCGCATCGGTCTCGACCGCGCCACTGTCCACACCGTGGAGCAGGGCATCGATCTCGTCCTGGGACAGCAGGTCATTCATCGGTGGGCCCTTACTGGGTCACGAAGCTGGTGAACAGCAGATCGTCGGCGCCGTTGCTGCCGGTCTCGGCCTTGAGCACTTTCTGCACTTCGGCCAGCGAGGCGGCCTGCAGTTTCTGCTTGCCGGCGATGTCGGCAATCTGGTCGGGGCTGACCTGCGAGAACAGCATCAGCAGCCGTGCACGGATGGCCGGCGCATGGGTCTTGATCGCTTCCAGCGCGGCCGGATCGCGGGTCATCAGCTGCACTTCCAGCTGCAGGTAGCGCGGGCCGTCAACGGGGCCATTGAGGTTGACCACGAAGGCCGGATCCAGCGCGAAGTACTGGGCCGGCGCCGGCGCAGCGGCCTTCTTCGGGGCCTGTGCGGCCTTCTCTTCATGCTTGGACTGGGTGAAGAACCAGACGCCGCCACCGGCGGCTGCGGCGGCCAGTACGGCCACCAGGGCGGTGATCAGGATCGGACTGCGCGGCTTGGCGGCCTTGTCCTTCTCGGCGGTCTTCTTGGTTTTGTCAGCGGCTGCGGCCACGGGGTGAAGCTCCTGAGGGTTGCTTCACCGGGATATGCAAGGGTGTGCCGAAGGTGGGGGCGAGGGGTGCGACGGATTTCCGTCGGGCAACGATCGGGTGGGTGCCAACCTGGGTCGGTATGGTGTTCTGGTAGGTGCCAACCTTGGTCGGCACACCTGTCAGGCGTAGGCGTCCAGCAACCCACGCTGGCGGATCATCTGCGCGGACGACATCCCGGCGTCGCCCGGCGACGGTTCTCCGTCACCCACCATGCCGCCGTTGCCGGTCTGCCCCGACGCTTGACCGTCACCGCCCGGTGATTGATGACCGACATCGGCATGGGCCAGCTGGAAGCCCTGTTCGCCCAGCAGTTCGCGCAGGCGCGGCAGGCTGCTTTCCAGTGCCTGGCGCACATCCACGTGCGGGCTGCTGAAGCTGGCGTGCACCTTGTCGCCGTTGAGCTGAAGGCGCACGTCCACCGGGCCCATGTCATCCGGACTGAGCCGGATATGAGCATGGCCGATCTTCTGGTCGGCCAGCCAGCCCAGGCGTGTGCCGATGGCCTGGTCGAAACCATCGTCGCCCAGCACCGGCTTCGGCGTCGGTTCGCCGTTGAAGATGGCGGTACCGGTGGCAAGCGCCGCCTTCAGTTCCTGCAGCGCCGCAGGGGCGGGTGCATGCAGGAGCGGGGTCGCGGCACGGTCGCCGATCGCGGTCAGGTCGCTGCCGTCGCCCTGCTCACCGCGCTTGCTGCCAGGCAGGACCAGCTCCGGCAAGGGCAAGGCGCCGGCATCGTCGGCGGTGGGCGCGGCAGTTGTGCTCGCGGTGGCCGATGCCGGTGCACCGGCAGCGGCGGCAATCGGCAAGGCCGGCGTGGTGGCCGACGCGGCGGTGTCGGGCAATGCGCCACCGTTGCTGGCAACGGCGGCGGTGGCGGCGGGCAGAGCTGCAGCCGGGTCAACCGGAACCGCCACGGCCAGCACCAGCCCGGCCAGACCCAGTGGGGGCCACGGCGCGTCGTCGCTGGCCAGCGCCTTGTCCTTGTCGGGGAGGACTCGGCCGTGCCCGGCGGCAACGGCGGCGCCGTGGTCGGTTCACTGCCAGCCGCGTCGGGTTCTGTGGTGCGCTCGTTGCGCGTACGCCCGTTGCCGTCCGAGGTCGCTGCCTGGCCCGATGTGGACGCGCTCGGCACGGACGGCGTATCGCCTGCCGTCGCCGTCGCCGTCGCCGTCGCCGATGGCGCGGGGCCCCCTGCAGCAGCTGGCTGAAATCCTTGCTGCTTTCATTGCGCGGGCCGCGGCCCGCAGCGGTGCCGGTGGCCGAGGGGGAAGCGCTGGCGCTGCCGGAAAGCGCGGTAGGCATCACGGGCGACCTCCCTGTTCATTGCCGTCCTGGTCTTCGTTCTGCACCAGGCGTGCACGGCGGGCACCGATATCGTCCATCTCGCGCTGGTCGCGGCGGTCGGTCACCACCTTTTCCTGTGCACGATAGCTGGCTGCCAGCTGTTCGAGCACGGCCTTGTCGCGGCTGGCCAGGATCAGCCGCGCACGCTCGGCTTCCACTTTCTCGCGGTTGCCGTTGACGGTGGCCTGCTGTTGTTCCACTGCACTGTCCAGCCGGTCGAGGAAGGCGCGGCGATTGAGCAGCTGCGCTGGGCTGGTGGCCGCCATCTGTGCGTTGGCGTACTCCTCGGCGTAGCGGCGCAGTTCGTCCAGTCGCGATAGATGGGTGTCGAGCACACGCTGGCGCTCGGCCAGGTCACGGGCCACCGCGTCCTCATGTTCCTGGGCCCGCTTGAGCAGGGGGTCGATGCGCTTGGACTGGTTCATGCCTTAATTCTCTTGTTCCACCAGGCGCTGCAGTGCCGCCTGGCTGTGCGGGAGATCTGCGGCCTTGGCAACGTCCTGGCCGAGGAATTCCATGATTTCCGGCCAGCGTTCCAGAGCTTCGTCGGTGGCCGCATCGTTGCCGCGCTGGTAGGCGCCGATGGCAATCAGGTCACGGTTGGCCGAGTAGGCCGAGACCAACCGCTTCAGCTTGCGGATGCGCAGGCGCCACGGCTCATCGGCGATTTCGGTGACCACGCGGCTGACCGACGATTCAACGTCGATGGCCGGGTACAGGCCACTGTCGGCCACGCGGCGCGACAGCAGGATATGGCCGTCAAGAATCGCGCGCGCCGCATCGGCAATCGGATCCTGCGGATCGTCGCCCTCGGTCAGCACGGTGTAGAACGCGGTGATCGAACCGCGGCCCTTGGCCCCGTTGCCAGCGCGTTCGACCAGCGCCGGCAGCTTGGCAAACACCGAGGGCGGATAGCCGCGGGTGGTCGGCGGTTCGCCCACCGACAGGCCGATCTCGCGCTGCGCCTGGGCGAAGCGGGTCAGCGAATCCATCAGCAACAGGACGTTCAGGCCCTGGTCGCGGAACCACTCGGCGATGGCGGTGGCGCGGTAGGCACCGTGCAGGCGCGCCAGCGGCGGCCGGTCGGCCGGGCTGGCCACCACCACCGCGCGGCGCAGGCCTTCTTCGCCCAGCGTGGTCTCGACGAAGTCGCGCACTTCGCGGCCTCGTTCACCGATCAGCCCGACCACGATCACATCGGCGGCGGTGTAGCGGGTCATCATGCCCAGCAGCGTCGATTTGCCAACGCCGGAGCCAGCGAACAGGCCGACACGCTGGCCACGTCCGATCGGCAGCAGCGCGTTGATCGCGCGCACGCCGACGTCCAGTGGCTGGGTGATCGGCTCGCGGGCCAGTGGATTGATCGACACGCCGGCCATGCCGACATGGCCTTCGGCGCGGATCGGCCCCTTGCCGTCCAGGGGCACGCCATCGCTGTCGATCACCCGGCCGAGCAGGCCTTCGCCCACTTCCACGCCACCGCGCCGCGCCGAGGGCACCACGCGTGCGTTGGGCAGCAGGCCGTGCAGTTCGGCGCTGGGCATCAGGTAGGTACGTTCGCCGGCGAAGCCGACCACCTCGGCATCGACCCAGCCGCCATCGACCACTTCCACCTTGCAGCTGGCGCCCAGCGGCGCCTCGCAGCCGACCGCTTCGAGCGTCAGCCCGACCGCGCGGCGCAGCACGCCCTCACGGATCAGGCCGCGGCCATGGGTGGTATCCACGCGCAGTCCTTCCAGGCGCCGGGCCAGGCGCAGGTTGCGTGCGACCGCCCAATCGGCCGGCGGCGGGGACGACAGGGGTTCGGGCGTCATGCGCTGGCTCCGGTCTGGCGGATCACCGCGTCCAGTGCGCCGCGCAGGCGCGCTTCCAGGGTGCCGTCGATGCGCACGGCTTCGGCGTGCACGCGCAGGTCGCCGCGGCTGAGGCTGGTGTCGGGCACCAGGCGCTGCTGCGAGGACAGACTGAGCAGGGGGCGAGGGCGGCGATATCGTCCGGGTGCAGCCGCACTTCCACTTCGCGGCTGCTGCCACCGACGGCATCGATGGCTTCACTGACCAGTTGCGCCAGCAGCGCCGGCTCGGCCTCGTAGGCGCGGCCGACCAGTGCACCGGCGATGCGCACCGCGAGTTCGCCCAGTGCGCCGACCACTTCGTTCTCCAGGCGCACCAGCGGGCGGCTGAAGTTGTCCAGGATGCCTTCGATCTGCGCGGCAAGCCGGCGGATCTCGGCCTGGCCCTGGCCATAGCCTTCGGCGTGGCCGTGCTCGAAGCCTTCCTTCTCGGCGCTGTCCTGGATGGCCTGGATTTCCTCCAGCGTGGGCAGCTGCAGCGGCGGCTCCGGTGTGTGGTCCGGGTCCGGTTCGGTCAGCTCGAAAGCATCTTGCGGGTCCAGCACTTGTTCGGGCCGGGCCAGCAGATCCGGGGCAAGCCAGCGCACGACGTTGCTCACAGCATGGCCTCCGCACTGCCACCGATGGTGACGGTGCCTTCATCGGCCATGCGCTTGACGATGGCCAGGATCTCGCGCTGCGCGCCTTCCACGTCGGACAGGCGCACCGGGCCACGGGCTTCCATGTCCTCCAGCAGGATCTCGGCCGCGCGCTGGGACATGTTGCGGGTGATCTTGTCGCGCACCTTGATGTCGGCACCACGCAGGGCCAGGCCCAGCCGCTCGCCGCTCACCTCGCGCAGCACCAGCTGCATCTCGCGGTCGTCCAGGTCGACCAGATCGTCGAACACGAACATCAGGTCCTGGATGCGGCCACTGAGCGGCGCATCGATGCGCGCGATCTCGCCCAGGATCGCCTGGTCCTGGCCGCTGTCCATGAAGTTGAGGATGTTGGCCGCACACTGCACGCCGCCGATGTTGGACGACTTCAGGTTCTGGTTGCCGGCGAACTGGCGCTCCATGATCTCGTTGAGCTCATTGAGTGCGTTCGGCGGAATGCCGTCGAGGGTGGCGATGCGCAGCAGCACGTCCACGCGGGTGCGGTCGGGCAGCAGCTTCAGCGCATCGGCGGCCTGGTCGGTCTCCAGGTGCGCCATCACGATGGCGATGATCTGCGGGTGCTCGTTGCGCACCAAGTCGGCCACCGCACGCGGGTCCATCCACTTCAGCGCGTCCAGGCCGGTGGTGTTGCGGCCGAGCAGGATGCGGTCGATCAGGTTGCCGGCCTTTTCGCTGCCCAGCGCCTGCACCAGCATGTTGCGGATGTAGTCATCCGAGCCCACGCCCAGCGAGGTCTTCGAGCCCAGTTCCTGGCCGAACTGGTCCATCACCCGCTCCACCTGCTCGCGGGTGATGTCGGTCATGGTGGCCATGGCGATGCCGATCTTCTGCACTTCCTTGGGCTCCATGTGGCGCAGCACTTCGGCTGCGTCCAGCTCACCCAGGGACAGCAGCAGCACGGCGGCGCGCTGCACGCCGGTCAATTGCGGCTCAGTCATTGGCCACCCAACCCTTGACCACCTGGGCCACACGCTTGGAGTCGGTCTTCACGGCTTCACGCGCCATCCGCAGTCGTTCCTCGTAAGAATCCACCGGCAGGGCCAGTGCATCCGGCCCTCCCAGGCTGGCCCGGTCCGCGCCCAGTGCCGGCAGCGGGAGGCCATCGTCGTCCACCAGCTGCACGTCCGCGGTGTGCGGCTCCAGTGCCTGGTTCTCGTTCTTCTTGCCCTGGCCGGTGATCGCACGCAGCGCCGGGCGCAGTACGCCGAACAGCAGCGCCAGTACCACCACGGCGCCCAGCAGCATGCGCCCGGCATCGTGCACCCAGGGCAGCTCCCACCAGGCCGGGCCTTCGACCGGGGTGGTGTCGCGCACGAACGGGGCGTTCATCACCGACACGGTGTCGCCGCGCTCGGCGTTGAAACCGACCGCCTGCTTGACCAGGGCCTCAACGCGGGTCAGTTCGGCGGCCGACAGCGGCTGCGGGCTGACCTTGCCGTTGGCACCGGCACGCGGCACGTTGTCCACCAGCACCGCCACCGAGACACGCTTGATGCGCCCGGCCGGCTGCCGGGTGTGCTGCAGGGTGCGGTCCAGCTCGTAGTTGCGGGTGGCGTTCTTGCTGCTTTCGGTCGGCGCCTGCGCGGTGGCGGGGGCGGCCTGCTGGCCCGGCGGGCTGTTGCTGGTCGCGCCCGGCACGCCCTGCGGGCCCGGGGTGCTGGTGGTGTTCTCGCTCATCTGCTCGCTGCGCAGCTTCTGCGGTTCACCGTTGTAGAGTTCGCGGGCTTCCTCGGTCACCGAGAAGTCCATGTCCACGCTCACTTCCGGATTGACGCGGCCGGGGCCGGTCATCGGTTCCAGCAGTTCGCGGATGCGCTGGTTGAACGAGGTTTCCTGGCGGCGCACCTGCTCGAACTGTGCGGCGTTGACGGCCGCTTCGCTGTTCGGATCGCTGACGCTGAGCATGCGCCCGCTCTGGTCGACCACCGTCACGCGTTCGGGCGCCAGGTCGGGAATGCTGGCTGCCACCATGTGCACGATGGCGTCCACCTGGCTGCGTTCCAGCTGCTGGCCGCCACGCAGTTCCAGGGTGACCGAGGCACTGGCCACGTCGCGCTGGCGGGTGAAGGCGCTGGGCTTGGGAATGGCCAGGTGCACGCGTGAGTCGCGCACCGGGCGCAGCGTGTTGATGGTGCGCGACAGCTCGGTTTCCAGCGCGTGCTGGTAGCGAGCGCTTTCCACGAACTGGCTGACGCCGAAGCCGGGATCGCGTTCCATCAGCTCGAAGCCCAGCTTGCCGCTGTCGGTCAGGCCGGAGCCGGCCAGCTTCAGGCGGGCATCGTGCAGGTTCTTTTCCGGCACGGTGATGCCACCGGTGGCCGGATCGAGGGCGAACGGAATCTGCGCGGCGCGCAGCAGGTCGGTGGCTTCAGCGGTGGCCTTCTGGTCCAGGCCGGTGTAGAGCGGCACCATGCCCGGCTTCTGCGACCAGAAGAACACGGCCAGGCCCGCCGCCACCGCCACGGCGATCATTGCCATCAGGCCGAGCCGACGGGTGATCTGAAGGCTCTGCAGGCGGTCGAACCATTGCCCGGCCTTCTCGGCGTTCAGGCTGTCCTTGGAAAGCGTCAGTGCCATGCGTCAACGTTCCTTACAGCGGCATGTTCATCACGTCCTGGTAGGCCTGGACGAGACGGTTGCGGACTTCCACGGTGGCGCGGAAGGCGATCTGGGACTGCTGCGAGGCGACCATCACCTTGGCCAGGTCGGCGCTGGGGTCGCCCAGTTCGAAGGCCTTGGCCAGCGCGCCGGATTTCTGCTGCGCATCGTTGACGCCGGCGATCGCACCGCGCAGGGTCTCGGTGAAGCTGGCCGGCTGCGCCTGCGGGGCATCCAGGACCGCTCCCGGCAGGGCATTGCTGCGCGGCGCTTCGGCCAGCGGGTTGAGTGCCGGCTGTCCCATCTGGGTCTGATAGGAGCGGATCTGCGAAAGGATCGACGTGACGGAGTGGGACATCTGCAACGGTTCCAGAAACAGGGGATGGGGTTGTCTGCTGGAGCAGGTGCAAGTGCCGTGCCGAAACCGGTTTTCGATTCAGTGAAGTGAGGGTGGGGGTGTGTTTTGCGGGGTTGCACCCTGCTCCCGCGGTAGTGCCGGCCGCTGGCCGGCAACCTCAACAGCAACAGCTGGGCTTTCCGTGGGATGGCGGGGTGGGTCCGGTTGCGGGGGACGCCGTAAATCCGTCCCTGGGGCTCGGTCGCGCCATCCATGGCGCTCACGCTCCCGCAACCGGACCCACCCCGCCTTCGACAGTTGGCCGCGATCTGTTGGAACCTGCTGCTGATGGTGGGTGCCGACCGTTGGTCGGCACTAATCGGATGGGGTCAGATCCCGTTGCAACGCAGCGGGCTCTGACCCCGGTCGTGGCGCCATTTAACCGGCGTCGGTTTTCTGGCCTACGGCTGCAGGGTCCAGCGGCCGGAATTCTGGCGCTGGCGCGGTGCGATGGGGCCGTCGTGCTGGGTGTAGATGAAACGGCCCTGGCGATCGCTCAGGCAGGTCAGCAGCAGGGTGTAGTGGGCGGGGCCGCCCGGGTGGGCCTCGGTCATCTGGATTTCCGCGATATGCGGCGCCAGGCGCTGATAGCGGTAGCTGCCGCCGATGCGCAGGTCGGTGCCGAGGATTTCCAGCACGTACTGGCTGCCGGCGAAGCTGACCTGCACCATGCGCCCGGCGTTGGGGTTGTCGGGCGCATACAGCGGGTCGCTGAGGTTGGTGAACTGGCGCTGGTCCAGCGTGGCGGGCAGGGTGCAGTTGGCGGCGGCAGCCAGGGTCGGGCAGAGCAGGGCGGTGAGCAGGGTAAGGCGTTGCACGATGGAACCTCCTTAGGAGTGTTCCTGCCATGCTCCGCATCGCAGCTGCGTTGTCTTTAGGAAAACGTGCAAATGCATCGGGGTCAGATCCCTTTCGGCAGGAAAGGGATCTGACCCCGGGTTCTGGAAACACCAACGCCCGGGCAAGCCCAGGCGTTCGTGCCCCCTTCATGCGGGTGACGCAGTTCAGCTGGCCAGTTCGGCCTGCTCGCGTTCGATGCCGTACTTGCGCAGCTTTTCCACCAGGGTGGTGCGGCGCAGGCCAAGCAGCTGGGCGGCGTGGGCGACGACGCCCTGGGTGCGTTCCAGTGCTTCGTTGATCAGGCCCAGTTCGATGTTGGCCATGTGGTTGCGCAGGTCCAGGCCGTCATCGGGCAATGCCGCCGGTGCGGCGGCGCGATTGACCGCGATGCCGTGTTCCAGCGCCGGTTGGTTGCCACTGCCCGGGGTGTGGAACGAGAAGCTGCGCAGGTCCAGGCGTTCTTCACTGGCCACCGGCGGCGCCGGAGCCGCAACCGGGGCGACAGCCAGTGCGGTATCGCCACGGTAGCGGGCCGGCAGGTCCTGCACGCGCACCGAACCGCCCGGATGCAGCACCGCCAGGCGCTCGACCAGGTTGGTCAGTTCGCGCACGTTGCCCGGCCATTCGTAGCCGGCCAGGGCCTGCAGGGCCTCCGCGGTGAAGCGCACTTCGCCACGGCCGGTGCGGGCCAGCTGCGCGGCGATGGTTTCCACCAGCGCGGGCAGGTCCTCGCGGCGTTCGCGCAGGGCCGGCACGTCGATGGGGAACACGTTCAGGCGGTAGAACAGATCCTCGCGGAACTTGCCCTCGGCAATGCGGGTTTCCAGGTCGCGATGGGTCGCGGCGACCACGCGCACATTGCAGCGGATGGTCTGGTTGCCGCCCACCCGCTCGAAGCTGCGTTCCTGCAGCACGCGCAGCAGCTTGACCTGCATCGGCAGGCTCATGTCGCCGATTTCATCCAGCAGCAGGGTGCCGCCCTCGGCCATTTCGAAACGGCCTTTGCGCGCGGTCAGTGCGCCGGTGAAAGCGCCCTTCTCGTGGCCGAACAGTTCGCTTTCCAGCAGGTCGGCCGGAATGGCACCGCAGTTGATCGCCACGAACGGGCCATCACGACGCGGCGAGCGCTGGTGGATCGCACGCGAGACCACTTCCTTGCCGGTGCCCGATTCGCCCAGCACGAGCACGGTGGTATCGAACGCGGCCACCTGCTCGATCATGGTGCGCAGTTCGGTAACGGCCGGGCCATTGCCGGTCGGTCCCTGGTCCTGCACGGCACCGGCCTGGTGCTCGGCATCCAGGCGCTTGAGGCTGGCGCGGCGCAGCAGGGCTTCCATCTGCGCGTGACGCAGTGGCGTTTCCAGCGACCAGATGTTGGCTTCGTGCAGGCCATGCAGCTGCGCGAAGGCAGCGGCATCACCATCGGCCAGCAGCACCGGTGGCGGCAGGCTGCTGCCGCCCAGCCAGTGGTACAGCGCCGTGCTGGCGGCGCTGTCGTCCAGGCTGCCGACGATCACCGCCATCCAGTCGTTCTGGCGCTGCCGGCCCAGGTCGAAGTCTGCCGCGTCGGAAACCCAGCGCGGATTGAAGTCCATGAATTCCAGCAGGGCAACGGTGCGCTCGGCGCGCACGGCGTCGTTGTCCAGCACCAGGATGCGCGATTCGCTCACGATCGATCCTCCCTGAGGCCTTCCAGGATCGGCATGACTTCCTGGATGTAGGACAGCTTGCTGACGAAATTGTCGGCGCCGGCGCGCAGCGCGTGTTCGCGGTGCTCGGCGTCGTCGAAGTGGCTGGCGATCACGATGTAGGGGGCATCGTCCTGCGACTTGATCAGGCGGGTGGCCTGCAGGCCGCCCATTTCCGGCATGGCCAGGTCCATCAGCACCACCTGCGGGCGCAGCGTCTCCGAACGTTCGATGGCTTCCAGGCCGTTGCCGGCACTGCCGACGATCTGCAGCCAGTCGATCTTGCGGAAATGACGCATCGCCGCATTGATGAAGCCCTCGTGGTCATCGACCAGCAGGACCGTGAGCTTGTTCATGTCCAACATCCTTTTCAGCCCACCCGGGCCAGCTGCGGTTGCCTGGCGCTGAGCCGGCGCCGTTCGCGGGCCGGGGCGATATCCAGTTGTTCTCGGTATTTTGCGACGGTTCGGCGTGCAATGTTCACCCCTGGCGTGACAGCAGGCCGGCGATGGCCTCATCGGCCAGCGGGCGGCCGGCCGGCTCGGCGTCGATCAGGCGCCGGACCATGGCCTTGACCGCCTGGCCGGAGACGCTGGCACCTTCCAGGCGCACGGCGAAGAAGTGCTTCAGTTCGAAGGTGCCGCGCGGGGTCTGCAGGAACTTGCCGGTGGTGATGCGCGAGACGGTGGACTCGTGCATGCCGATCTCCTCGGCCACTTCCTTCAGGGTCAGTGGCGCCATGGCTTCCTCGCCACGCACCAGGAACGCGGCTTGGCGCTCGACGATCACCCGCGCGGTGCGCAGCAGCGTGTCATAGCGCATCGACAGGCCGCGGCTGAACCAGCGTGCTTCCTGCAGCATCTCGCGCAGCGCCGGGGCGGCCTCGCTGCTGTCGGCCAGCGCCTGTTCGTACTGGCTGTTGATCGAGACGCGGCGGCTGGTGGCCGGGTTCAGCGCCACCTTCCATTGATTGTCGGCATGCCAGGCGACCACGTCCGGTACCACCACGGCGTTGCGCTCGGGCAGCAGGCTGTCGCCCGGGCGCGGTTGCAGCGAGAGGATCAGGCGCACCGCCTCGCGCACGTCGTCGATCTCGGCGTCGTGCTGGCGGGCGAGGGCGGGGTAGTCATGCGCGGCCAGCGCGTCCAGTGCGCCGTCCAGGATGCGCACGGCCAGGTGCCGCGCAGGCACCACGCCATGCAGGCTGCGCAGCTGCGCCAACAGGCCCTCGCGCAGATCCTGCGCGGCCATGCCGGCCGGCTCGCCATGCAGCAGCTGCTGGCGGATGGCTTCCACGCCGTCGGCGGCGATGTCGAACTGTGCACTGGCCAGCAGCTGCAGCTGGTCCAGCGGTGCCTGCAGATAGCCGGCCTCGTCACAATGGTCCAGCCAGAACGCCGCCACCGCCAGCTGGCGATCGTCCATGTCCAGCGACAGGCGCTGCAGCACGCGCAGCTGCGGATCGCTCGATTCGCCTGCGGCGATGCGCGCCATGCGGTCGTCATCACCGTCCTGCCAGCTGGCGCCGGTGACATCCCACATCGACGACTCGGGCAGTTCGTCGAAGGCGGCGGTGTCCAGCGTGGTGGCGCTGGCATCGTTGGCGTCGGCGGCAGGCGTTTCGGCCTCTTCGATCTCCAGCAGCGGGTTGGAGTCCAGCAGGCGCTGGATTTCCTGTTCCAGGTGCAGGCCATCGAGCTGCAGCAGCCGGATCGACTGCAGCAGCTGCGGGGTGAGGTGAAGTTGTTGGCCCAGCTGGGTCGAGAGTGCAGCCTTCATCGTGGTTCCCCGGCACCGCTCCCCGGCGCCTTGTGGAACGCATCTTGCTTTTCATCCGGCGCAGGCGGAATCGGGGGTTCCTGAGGGGCTTGGTGGTTGTCCCGACAGCGTGTAGGGAAACCCCCTACAAGGGCGCGGGATATTGACGAAGGTCGCCGCCAAGTCATTGATTGGCCGTGGAGACGAGGCAGGATCCGCTGTGGGTGGTGTACGGATTCCTGTCGGGGCGCGTCGGGGCGACGGGATTTCGTCGCCGATGCCGGGTGTCGCGCGTTGGTAGAGTCGACTGCCGGTAGAGTCGACTGCCGGTAGAGTCGACCGCCGGTAGAGTCGACTGTTAGTCGACTGCTCTCCAACCGCCCCAGCAAAAATCCCGCGCTCCGCGCGCAAGTCGACTGACAGTCGACTCTACCGGGCATTTTTTCCGCCGACCAATGCTGGCGCAGATCACTCCAGCTCGTGCTGGTGGCGCGCGGCCAGCAGCAGCAGATCATTGGCGCGGCGGCAGCCCAGTGATTCCATCATGCGCGCACGATGGGTCTCCACGGTCTTGACGCTGATGCCAAGATCGGCGGCGATTTCCTTGTTGCTCTCACCCTTGCCGATGCGGCGCAGGATCTCGCGCTGGCGCGGTGACAATGCGGCGATGCCGGTGGGCTTCTCGCGGCCGAGCATCGGTGCCAGCATCTTGGCCGAGATCTGCGGGCTCAGGAACACCTGGCCGGCATGCGCGGCACGCAGCGCCAGCTCAAGTTCCTGCGGCGCCGCGTCCTTGACCACGAAACCCACCGCGCCGCGATCCAAAGCATCGCGGACATGGGCGGCGTCGTCGTGCATGGTCATCATCACCACCCGGGTGCCAGGGGCGCGCAGGCGGATATCGCTGAGCGCCTCAAGGCCGGTCCGGCCGGGCAGGGACAGGTCCATCAGCACCACGTCCGGTGCGTGCTGCAGGGCCAGTTGAAGTGCCTGCTCGGCGTTGCTGGCCTCAGCGACCAGCTGCACGTCGGCAAACCCCTGCAGCAGCCGCGCCAGGCCGGCACGGACGAGGGTGTGATCGTCGACGATGAGAACTCGCACAGGCACGCAGCAGATCCGTCCAGGGGAGCCCACCTTAACTTAGCTGAACGGGCGCGCCAAGGGTTGACCTTCGCGCACCCGCAGGCACGATTCAACGGGCGCGACGCGCCTCGGCCACCTGCCGGCGGTGCAGGCGGAACAGGTGCCGCTCCATGGCCATCTCCAGGCCATCGCCCAGCCGCTGGAAGCGCAGCCACAGGACACCACTGCCGTCGGCGGCTTCGGCCACCACTTCCACCGGCAGGTCGATGTGATCGGGCAACCAGTCGCTGGGTTGCAGGCGGACCACCCCGGCCTGACCCGCGCTGGCGCCACTGCGCGGGCCGAGCTGGAGGCGGATGCCGCGGCGTGACCAGCGCACCGGGCGCAGCGTGAGTTCCTGGCCCTGCTGGCGCACCAGGCGGCCCAGCAGCACCATCGCCAGGTCGAGCTTGGCTTCCACGCGCTGCAGCTGCAGGCTGGCTTCGCTGCGTTCTTCGTGCTCGTCGATGCGGCTGTCCTCCACCAGCGCCAGGCTGCGCAGCAGCCCTTCGGCGCTGCTGGTACGGCCCGCCGCGCTGCCGGCCTGGAACTCGGCCGGAAGGGCCAGCTCGCAGCTCAGGGTCTCATCGAACAGTTCGCTCTCGGCCGGATGATGCAGCGAGGTGGTGGGCAGCAGGGTCATACCAGCGATTCTGCCTGCAGGTAGGCATGCGCCGCGCGAAGAGAGCGCTGGCCATCGTTCATCAGTGCCGCCACCGCATCGCGGCGCTGGCGCAGCAGGCCCAGCAGGTTCTGCTGGCGTTCGAACAGTGCCGTGAGCGGGGCGTGGTCGGCCGCGGTCAGCGGTTGGCTGAGCAGGGCATGCAGGGTGCTGTCATGGCCATCGAGCAGGCTGTCGGCCTGGTCGAACGTGTCCTCGCCCAGCGCCTTCTCGAAGGCATCCAGCTGCGCGTGCAGTTCGTGCAGGCTCATGGTGCCACCGCGGCCGGGCGGCGCTGTTCCTGCGGAATCGCGTTCCAGGCGCTGTCGATCTCGCCGAGCAGCTGCAGGGCCTCGTCCAGCGCGGCACGGTCATTGTGCAGGTTGGCTTCGGTGAGGCGCTGCAGCACGTAGTCGTAGAGCGAGGAAAGATTGGCGGCGATCTCGCCACCGGCTTCGTGATCCAGCGAGCCATTGAGGTGGCCGACGATCGCACAGACTTCGCCGATCGCTTTGCCCTTGCCGGCCTGGTCGCCGCGTTCCAGGCTGGCCAGGGCGCGGCGCACGCGCTCCAGCGCGCCGGCCAGCAGCATCGCCACCAGCTTGTGCGGATCGGCATCGGCGACCGCGCTGGTTACACCCACCTGGCGGTATTGCTCGGCGTACTGACGGCTGGAACCGTACATTCGTGATTCTCCTTGCGCTGGGCGCCGCCGGGCGATCAGGGTGATCGCAGCCGACGGCCCGGCGATGATTGCTGTTGCGTCCGTTATCGGTGCGTTGCGCGCCAAACTTGAGCGCTGCACACGCGTTGTCAGCGATTCAACTGCGCCAGCTGCTGCTGCAGTGCGGTGTTGCTCTGCTGCAGCTTGCCCATCAGGCTGTCCAGCGCGATGAACTGCTTCTTGTAGCGCTCTTCCACGCTCTTCATGCGCGTGTCGAGGTCCTTGCGGCGCTTGTCGATGTTGTCCAGGGTGGTGTTCAGGCCCTTGGTGCGTGCAACAAAGGCGCCTTCCTTGCCGACCGTGGTGCTCACGTAGCCGTCCACCAGCGAGTACAGCTGGCCAGCGCCGCCGGTGTCACCGGTAATCGCCTGGCGCACCTTCTCCGGCTGGGCGGCCAGGGTGGCTGCGAACTTGGTGGTATCCAGCACCAGGCTGCCGTCGGCATTGGGGTAGCCGCGGGTCTGCAGGCCGATCGCCTTCGGGTCCAGCCCGGAGGCGGAAAGCTCCTTCAGCACGCCGGCCATCACCGAACGCAGCTGGCTGGAGGCACCGCGCATCTGGGCATCGCCGGTCAGGGCCGATGCTTCCTTGGTCTTGGCGTCGTACTTGGTTTCCGAGTTGATCGCCGCGATCGCCGCGTTGTAGGCGGTCACGAACTCCTGCATCACCTTGGTCGCCGCAGTGGTGTCGGTGCTGATCACCACGGTGCTCTTGCCGGGCACCTTCAGGTTCAGGGTCAGGCCCGGAACGGCATCGGCCACGGTGTTGCTGGCGCTGACCACCTTGACGCCATCGATGGTCAGTTCGGCATCGGCGGCTGGGGTGTTCTGCTTCAGGCTGCCGACCAGCGCGCCCAGCTTCGGGTCGCTGCCGCCGTACTCGAGCTTGATGGCGTTGGCCGCGCCGGTCTTTTCCTGGGCGATCGACAGGTACTGGTTGTCACCGGAGGTGATCAGCGTGGCCTGCACGCCTTCCTTGCGGCCGGCGGCATCGATCTTGTTGCGGATGGTGGTCAGCGTATCGCCGTCCTCCACCTCCACGTTCATGGTCTTGGCCTTGTCACCGACACCCACGGTCAGCGTCAAGGTCCCGGCACCGAAGGTGTCGGTTTTCGGCACCGAGGTGTCGGCGATCAGCTTGTGGGCGGTGGCCAGCGAGGTCACATCGACGATGTGCGTGCCATTGGAGGCGGCGGCCTTGGTCGTGCCCAGGTCGTACAGCGCCACCGAGGCGGTCAGCACGTCCTCGGCATTGTTGAGGCCGGCCTTGCCCGAGGCGGTCACGGTGCGGGTGTCGAAGGCGGTGGTGGCCTTCAGCGCGGTCAGCGCGGTCTTCAGCTTGTCGAAGGCCGAGGTGACGGTGCCGATCGACGACAACTGCATCTTGGTCTTGGACTGCTGCAGGTTCAGCGCATTGTCGGCGGGCTTGCGGTCTGCCGCGACCAGCTGGTTGACGATGTCCGAGATGTTCAGTCCCGAGCCAATGCCACCGTATCCAAAGTCTGCCACGTCGTTTCTCCTGGTATCCGGGCCTGGCCGCGGTGCGGTGGCCCGTCGTCAACGAAAATAGCGGCCTGCGCCGCTGGGTCTTGAGGACTTCGTTGATGCATGCGCCGTGCCAACGCTCTGGCGGCGGGTTCTGGCACGCAGGTTGCAGGAGGGATGGGGCAGGGTGCGGGTGGGTTCACCGCAGGCTGCCGGGGGTCTGCAAAAACCCTCCCCCAATGCAGGGGAGGGATCAGGCTACTGACAATCGGGGGAGACGAAGCCGCCCGGTACGTACAGTCAAGAGTACAGCGCTGAAAGAGAGGTCCGCAGGGGCGGGCGATGCCAAGCCGGTTCGGGACGGTTCCCGGGCCGGGCATGGCCCGCACCTTCGAGCACCCTGGCTTCCAGGTTGCCGCTACCGTCGATTCACTTCGACGGTAGCGGCGCCTTCTGCCGTGGATCAGCGCAGCAGGCTGAGCACGCCCTGCGGCACCTGGTTGGCCTGGGCCAGCATGGCCGTACCGGCCTGCTGCAGGATCTGGGTGCGGGTCAGCTCGGCGGTTTCCTTGGCGAAATCGGTGTCCTTGATGCGGCTACGCGAGGAGGACAGGTTTTCCGACGAGGTCTGCAGGTTGGCCACGACCGAGGTGAAGCGGTTCTGGATCGCACCGAGGTCGGCACGGGTGCTGTTGATCGCACCCAGGGCCTTGTCGACCACTTCCAGTGCCTGCTGTGCGCCGAGCACGGTGCTCACGTCCAGCTTCTGCACGTTGGCGGCGGTATCGGCACCCGCGGTGTAGGCACCGGCGGCGGCAGCGGTACCCCAGGTCTTGGCGGTGCCATCAAAGTCGCTGCGCATCAGCGCGATGTCGGCAGCGGCCACGGCCTTGCCTTCCTTCACCGAGCTCAGCTTCAGGGTGCCGTCGGCATTGGCTTCGGCGTAGATGCCGGCTTCGCCGATCTTGGCGTTGATGGCGGTGGCCACGGCCTTGGAGGCATCGGCGGTGGTGGCACCGGCCTTGACTTCGACGGTGCCGATGTCAACGCCCATCACGGTGCCGGAGAAACGGGCGCCGTCGGTGCTGGCGGCCAGCGCAGCGGTTGCACCGCTGGCGAAGGTCGAGGTGCCCAGCGAGCCGGCCTTGGCGTCGATGGTCTTGTCGATGGCGATGGCCTGGCCGGCGTTGGCGCCGACCTGGAACAGCTGGCTGGAGAACGAGCCGTCCAGCAGCTTGGTGCCGTTGAAATCGGACTGCTTGGCCACGCGGTCGATTTCGCTGACCAGCTGGGTCACTTCGGCCTGCAGGGCCTTGCGGTCGCTGGCCGAGTTGGTGGCGTTGGAAGCCTGCACCGACAGCTCGCGGACGCGCTGCAGGTTGTTGCCGATTTCGGTCAGCGAACCTTCGGCGACCTGGGCCAGCGAGATGCCGTCGTTGGCGTTGCGGATGGCCACGTCGGTACCGCGGATCTGGGTGCCGAAACGCTCGGAGATCGCCAGACCGGCGGCGTCGTCCTTGGCGCTGTTGATGCGCGAACCGGAGGACAGGCGCTGGATGGTGGTGGCCAGCGAACTGCCGCTGGTGCTCAGGTTGCGCTGAGCGTTCAGCGACATCGTATTGGTGTTGATGACTTGTGCCATGGTGCTTTTCCTTTGGCGGAGGTGGAACGTGTTTCAGGATCCGGGCGCCGCATCATGCAGCGCCCGGAGATCGAGCGGCGAGCGGATCAGCGCAGCAGGCTGAGCACGCCCTGCGGCACCTGGTTGGCCTGGGCCAGCATGGCCGTGCCGGCCTGCTGCAGGATCTGGGTGCGGGTCAGTTCGGCGGTTTCCTTGGCGAAATCGGTGTCCTTGATGCGGCTGCGCGAGGAGGACAGGTTTTCCGACGAGGTCTGCAGGTTGGCCACGACCGAGGTGAAGCGGTTCTGGATCGCACCGAGGTCGGCGCGGGTGCTGTTGATCGCACCCAGGGCCTTGTCGACGATTTCCATCGCCTGCTGGGCGCCCTTCACGGTGCTGACGTCCAGGTTGCTGGCGTACTTCGCCGCCGGTGCCGCCGCAGCGGTGGTGGCGGTGAAGGTCGGCGCGGTGGCGCCGGTCCAGGTGCCCGGGGTCGCGGTGATGGCCTTGAACGAACCGTCGGCGTTGGTGCTGTCCTTGACCGAGGTCAGGGTCACGCCGGTGGTGCCGTTGACTTCGGCATAGACGCCGGTTTCGCCGATCTTGGCGTTGATCGCGGTCACCAGCGCTTCACGCGAGGCCTTGCCGGTGGCAGCGGCGTCGGCGCCCTGCTTGACCGAGACATCGGCGATGGCCACACCGTTGATGGACAGGCCGGTGGTGCTGAAGTCACCGTTGGTGCCCGGGTCGGCCAGGGCCAGCGAGTTGGTGTCGAAGCGGGCGCCGCCCAGGGCGTTGGCCTTGGCGTCGATGGTCTTGTCGATGGCGATGGCCTGGCCGGCGTTGGCGCCGACCTGGAACAGCTGGCTGGAGAACGAGCCATCCAGCAGCTTGGTGCCGTTGAAATCGGACTGCTTGGCCACGCGGTCGATTTCGCTGACCAGCTGGGTCACTTCAGCCTGCAGGGCCTTGCGGTCGCTGGCCGAGTTGGTGGCGTTGGAAGCCTGCACCGACAGCTCGCGGACGCGCTGCAGGTTGTTGCCGATCTCGGTCAGCGAACCTTCGGCGACCTGGGCCAGCGAGATGCCGTCGTTGGCGTTGCGGATGGCCACGTCGGTACCGCGGATCTGCGTGCCGAAGCGCTCGGAGATCGCCAGACCGGCGGCGTCATCCTTGGCGCTGTTGATGCGCGAACCGGAGGACAGGCGCTGGATGGTGGTGGCCAGCGAGCTGCCGCTGGTGCTCAGGTTACGCTGAGCATTCAACGACATCGTATTGGTGTTGATGACTTGTGCCATGAGGAGAGGTCCTTGAGCGGTTGCACGTGAGTTGGGTTAGGCGCCCCCGACGTGCCCCGGGGGCGACTCATGTCAGCGCTGCAACAGGCTGAGCACGTTCTGCGGCACCTGGTTGGCCTGGGCCAGCATGGCCGTACCGGCCTGCTGCAGGATCTGGGTGCGGGTCAGTTCGGCGGTTTCCTTGGCGAAGTCGGTATCGCGGATGCGGCTGCGCGAGGCGGACAGGTTCTCCGAGGAGGTCTGCAGGTTGGCCACCACCGAGGTGAAGCGGTTCTGGATCGCGCCGAGGTCGGCGCGCACGCTGTTGACCGATTCCAGCGCCTTGTCGACGATCGACATCGCCTTCTGCGCGCCCTCGGCGGTGGTGACGTTCAGGTCCTTGACGAAGCTGGCCGCTGCACCGGTCAGGGTGCCGCCGTTGGTGCTGGTCTCGGTCAGGCCCAGGCCGGCGAGGGTGGCGGCGGTGGCGCCGGTCGGCGGAGTGGCCGCGCTGACGCCCAGGGCGAAGGTCTGGCCATCCTTGACCGAGGCCAGGCTGATCACGCCGGCGTTGACCGAGGCGACCACACCGGTTTCACCCAGCTTGTTGTTGATCGCCGCCGCGGTGGCCGAGCTGATCGATTCGCCGGCCTTCACCGTGAAGTCGCTGATGGTGACCGTGGTGGCGGTGCCGCCCGGCGGGGTCACCGAGACCTGCAGGCCGGAGTAGGTGGTATCGGCAGTGGCCTTGTCCACGGCCAGCGCGGTGCCGGTGTAGCCGTTGGCGAAGGTGGCTGCGCCCAGCGAATCGGCCTTGGCGTTGACCACGCTGTTGATGGCGATGGCCTGGCCGGCGTTGGCGCCAACCTGGAACAGCTGGCTGGTGAAGCTGCCGTCCAGCAGCTTGGTGCCGTTGAAGTCGGCCTGCTTGGCGACGCGGTCGATTTCGCTGACCAGCTGGGTCACTTCGGCCTGCAGGGCCTTGCGGTCGCTGGCCGAGTTGGTGGCGTTGGAGGCCTGCACGCCCAGTTCGCGGATGCGCTGCAGGTTGTTGCCGACTTCGTTCAGCGAACCTTCGGCGACCTGGGCCAGCGAGATACCGTCGTTGGCGTTGCGGATGGCCACGTCCAGACCACGGATCTGGGTGGTGAAGCGCTCGCTGATGGCCAGGCCGGCGGCGTCGTCCTTCGCGCTGTTGATGCGCAGGCCGGACGAGAGGCGCTGGATGGTGGTGGCGAGCGAGCTGCCGCTGGTGCTCAGGTTGCGCTGAGCGTTGAGCGACATCGTATTGGTGTTGATTACCTGTGCCATGGGGTCGTCTCCTCTTATATGGAACCCGTTGGTGAATGAAACGAAGCGCCGCCTGTTTTTTGTGTGGCTGTGTGCTTCGCCGTTGCCAAATGAATAACGGCGCTTTGTCAACAACCTTTAGGCGTGAATTCCGTCGAAGCTGAAATCCGGTGCCGGAGGCTGTTTTTCCGGGGTTTTCAGCCCTGGTCGGGCGTGAAGGCGACCCCGGAAGGGGCGGTTGGGCATGCCCAACCAGCGCTGATGAAGGTATCGGCGGGGCAGGGCCGGGCTTGATGGGCAATCACGGAAAATGCGCAGGAGCACCTTTCCGGTAGCGCCTGGCCACGCCCGGCGAGCGCGACGGAACGGGCACGCAGGAACGAAAAAGGCCGCGATGCAGGGCATCGCGGCCTTCAGAGGGTGACGCTTGCGAAGCGTCAGCGGATCTTGTTGAACAACGACATCGACTGCATCTGCGAGAAGATCGTCTGTGCCGCCTGCAGCGCGGTGCTCTGCAGCTGGTACTGGCTCAATGCATCGGCGTAGTCCAGGTCGCGCATCTGCGACAGCGTGGTCTTCAGGGTCACGCTGTTGGCCTCGCGCATGTCGGCCGCGTTGTCCAGCGCCTTCAGCTGTGCGCCACCGGCGGCACGCGAATCGATCATCCGTTCCGACGCACGCGCGACATCGCGCAACGCGCTCTGCAACTCGTTCTGCTGCGCGGACATCTTGGCGGTGGTGCCGGTGTCGGCATCCAGCGCGGCAATCAGCTTGTCCATGGTGTCGAAGATGTCGCGGCTGGTGGCCGGCTTGACGTTGAAGCTGTCGCCGGCCGCCGGCGCGCCGGCGAGCTGCAGGCGTACGCCGTTCACTTCGATGTTGTCGCCGGCCTTGTAGGAGCCGGTGCCGGTCACGTTGCCGGCACCGTCCAGCACCTGGTACTGGTCGGCGGCGGTGAAGCGGATGCTGAACGACTGCCCGTTCCAGCTGTCACTGCCATCGCGGGTGATGTTGGTCAGCACGCCATTGCCGGTGTTGCCGGCCGCGGCATTGCCGTCGACGAACCCATCGCCGGTGGGAATGCGCATGAAGATCTCGCTGCCGGGCAGCGCATCGCGCACGTAGGTATCCGGGCCGACTTCGATCTGGCGCTGGGTCTGGTCGCCACGGTAGACCACCTTGCCGTTGATCTTGGCAAAGGGCGGATCGCCGTCATTGGTGCCGCCGAACACGTAGCGGCCGGTGCCATCGTCGGCGTTGGCCAGCGACAGCAGGCCGTCGCGGATCTGGTTCATCTCGGTGATCAGCGTTTTCTTGTCGGCCGCGCTCAGCGCCGGGTTGCTGGCCTGGATGGTCAGATCGTTGACGCGGGCCATCAGGTCATTGACCTGGGCCAGGGTGTTTTCCTGCACGCCCAGGCGGTTCTGCACGTTGCCGGCGTTGAGCTTCATGCGCTCCAGCGCCGCCAGGCTGCGATCAAGCCCGACAGCCGCGCCGGCGCCGACCGGATCGTCCTTGGCGCTGACGATCTTGCTGCCGGTGGCGATCTGCTGCTCCAGGTGGCTGAGCTTGGCCTGCTTGGCCATCATCAGCGACACCGACTGGTTGTACATCATTCCGGTGGAGATACGGGTGCTCATCGGCGCACGGCTCCCAAGATGGTCTGGAACATGCTGTCGGCGGTCGAGATCAGCTGCGACGCAGCCTGGTAGGCCTGCTGCAGGCGAAGCATGTCGGCGGCTTCCTCGTCCAGGTTGACGCCGGACACTTCATCGCGTGCGGCCTGCGCCTTGTCATTGATCACCAGCTGCGCGTCCAGCGAATACTCGGCCGAGCGCGCAGCCGCGCCGACCTGCGTGGTCAGCCCGCCCAGTGCACCGTTGAGAGTGACCGTGCCGCTGTTGAAGGCCTTGGCGCTCTCCACCTTGGCCAGCCGGGATGCATTGCTGTTGTCGGACGAGCCGGCCGGGGTCGGGGTGATGTTGAAGGTGTCACCGACCTTGGGCGCACCGTCGAGCACGAAGCTCCAGCCGTTGGCGCTGATGGTCTGGCCGGGGGTGTAGGTCTGCGGGGGCCGCCGTCGATGGTGTAGGTGGTGGCCGAGGTGAACACGATCGCCGCCGGATTGCGCAGGTTGGCATTGCTGGCGTCGGTCACGGTGACACCGCTCAGCTTGCCTGTGCCGGTGTTGGCGGTGGCGGCCGCACCCTTCACCGCAGCGGCGGCGGCGATCCGCGAAGGATCGGTGATCGCCACTTCCAGGCTGCCGGCGACGCCGGCGGTGGGCTGCAGCAGGAAGCGATCGTTGGCGGCCGGCGTACCACCGACCACCAGCTGCACACCGTTGATCACCAGCGGGTCGGCGGCGGTGCCGGTGCCGGTCAGCGGAATGCTGGCGCCGGTATCGGCGCGGCTGGCCTTCCAGTTGCTGCCGTCGAACTGCAGCACCACGTTCTGCGCGTCGAGCTTGCCCAGGTCGCCATAGGTGGCGCTGAGACTGGCGGTGCCGGTGTTGCTGGTGTTGCCGGTGACGCGCGGGTTGCCGATGTTGAAGAAGTCGCCACCGAGCTGGCCGTACAGGTCAACGCCCTGGTGATGGGCCTGGTTGAAGCTCTCGGCCAGGCCCACCGCCAGCTTGCCCAGTTCGGCCTGGGCCGGGGTCAGCACCGTATCGCGGAATTCCAGCAGGCCACCGATCTGGCCGCCCACGGCCTTGGGGTCCAGGCGGATGGTGTTGCCCTGGGTTTCCAGCGCCAGCTGCAGGCGCTCGGGCTGGTAAGGGTCGGCCACGGTGGTGACCTTGGTGGCCGTGGTGCCCACCACCAGCGCGTTGCCGCCGGCGGTGTAGACATTCATGATGCCGCCGTCCTGGATGACCGCGGTGCCGCCGGTATAACCGATCAGCTGGGTGATGAGCTGGTCACGACGGTCGAGCAGATCCGGGGCGGCGGTGGCCAGGTTGGTGCCGATCGCCCCGTTGATCTGCGCGATTTCCTGCGCCAGCCGGTTGACCTCGGTGGCACCGGCCAGCAGGCCGTTGTTGACTTCACTGTTGAGGTTGTTCAGCTGCGTGTTGAGCTGCACGAATCGGTTGGCCAGGGTCTTGCCGCCATCGAGCATGTTCTGGCGGTCGGCGGTGCCGGCGGCGTTGGAGGACAGGCCGCTGACCGAGTCGAAGAAGTTCGACCAGACGCCCGAGACATTGGTGGCCGCATCGGAGAACAGCGCATTGACCCGGTCAGCCATGCCTGAAAGCTGCTTCAGGCGCGCCAGTTCGCCACTGCTGTCGAGCAGGCGCGAAATCGCCAGCTGGTCGGCCGTGCGTCGGATGTCGGTGATGCGGGTGCCGTTGCCGACCGTGCCGTAGCCGTAGTTCTGCGGATCGGCGGTGGCGAAGTCGACCTTCTGCCGGCTGTAGCCGGGGTATTGAGGTTGGCCACATTGTGGCTGGTGGTCGCCAACGCACGCTGGAAGGCGAGCAGGGCACCAGTACCGGTGGAAAGTACGCTGGACATGGGGTTCCTCAACGACGGGTGATACCCAGCGCCGCGGTTGCGGTGCTGGCGAAGGTCTGGCCAAGGCGCGAGCCGGCATCGGCCACGGCGGCCACGGCACGCTCGATGGTCGGGCCGCCGGCAATGGCGGCGATCTTGGCGGCGTAGCGCGGGTCGGTGGCATAGCCGGCGCGCTGCAGGCCACGGGCGAAGCCCTGCACGTCGGTGCCGGCCTGCAGAGCCTGCTGGTAGCGCGGGCTGGTCTTCAGCAGGCGCACGTAGTCGGCGAAGCTTTCGGCCGGCGAGCTGTAGGCGCGGAAGCTGGCGGTCTCGTTGCGGCGCACGCCATCGACGTACTCATGGGTGCCGGCCACGGCGCGCTGGCCGTTCCAGCCGGTGGCCTTGATGCCGAACAGGTTGTGCGAGGTGCTGCCGTCGGCGTGCTTGATCTGGCGCTTGCCCCAGCCGGTTTCCAGCGCGGCCTGGGCGACCAGTGCGCGGGCGTCCACGCCCAGCTCCTTGGCCGCGCTCTGCGCGTGCTGCCAGATGCTGGCCACGAAGCCTTCCGGCGTATGCGCACCCAGCTGGGCGACAGCGGTACGGGTGGCCATCGCATCGGCAGGACTGACCGCGGTACCGCGATTGCTGGCGGTGGCCGCCCACTGGTCGTTGTTGGCAGCCCAGTCCTCACCCTGCAGGCCACCGATGTACGGATCCTCGGTGCCCAGCGAGCGATGCATGCTGCTGCTCTCGCGGCCGGCGATGAGGTCCAGGGCCTGCGCCATCGGGGCCAGCGCGGCCTGTGCGCCGTCCTGTGCGCCGGCGGCCATCTGCTGCAGCAGGCGCACGGCCTGGCTGCCGTCTTCCAGCGGCAGTGCCGGTGCCGGGCGCGCCGGTGCGTTGAGCTGGTAGGCACGGCTGGCCTTGGCCGGGTCCACGCGGGTATCCAGTGCCGGGCCTTCGGCTGCCTGGCCGGACAGCTGGCGGGCAATCATCCCCGACAGCCCCAGGCCCTTGCCGCGGGTCATTGCCTCGGCAATCTTCTGGTCGTACATGTCGCGGAACATCTTGTTCTCGCCGGGAAACAGCGAGTCGCCGAAGCTGGCATCACGCATGCTCTTGACCAGCATCTGCGCGAACTGGCCTTCCAGCTGGCGCGCGACCTTGTCGATCTTGGCCGGGTCGTTCTGCTGTGCGGGATTCAGATCGAATGCGGGAGTGATGCGCATGTCAGATCACCTCAAGCTCGGCACTCAATGCGCCGGCCTGCTTCAGGGCTTCCAGGATCGCAATCAGGTCGCCCGGCGCCGCGCCCACCGCATTCACCGCGTGCACGATCTCGTCCAGCGTGGTGCCGCCGCTGAACTTGAACATGCGGCTGCCATCGTTGGTGGCGGTGATGGTGGACTGCGGGCTGGCCACGGTGCGGCCACCGGACAGGGCGTTGGGCTGGCTGACGTTGGTGTTTTCCTGGATCGTGACGGTCAGCGAGCCGTGCGAGATCGCCGCCGGGCCGACCCGCACCTGCTGGCCGATGACCACGGTGCCGGTACGCGAATTGACCACCACCTTGGCCGGAGCGCTGCCCGGGGTCAGTTCCAGGTTCTCGATGCGGGCCAGCAGGCCGATGCGCGCGCCCGGGTCGGTCGGTGCGGTCACCGCCACGGTTACGCCATCGACCGCGCGCGCCGCGCCTTCGCCGAACGCGTTGTTGAGCGCAGCGACCATCCGCGAGACGGTGGTGAAATCGTTGTTGTGCAGGTTCAGGGTGATGTCGCCGCCATTGGCCAGCGGGTCGGGCAGGGCGCGTTCAACGGTGGCGCCATTGGGAATGCGGCCGACGCTGGGCACGTTCACCGAGACCCGCGAACCGTCCTTGCCCTGGGCACCGAAGCCGCCGACGATCAGGTTGCCCTGCGCGATGGCATAGATCTGGCCGTCGGCACCGCGCAGCGGCGCCATCAGCAGCGAGCCGCCACGAAGCGACACCGCGTTGCCGATCGAAGAGACGGTGATGTCGATCGGCTGGCCCGGCTTGGCGAACGGCGGCAGTTCGGCGTGGATCGCCACGGCCGCTACGTTCTTCAGCTGCGGGTTGACGTTCGCTGGCACGTTCACGCCCAGCTCGCCGAGCAGGTTCTTCAGGCTCTGTACCGTGAAGGGCGCCTGGCTGGTGCGATCACCGCTGCCATCCAGGCCGACCACCAGGCCGTAGCCCACCAGCGCGTTGCCGCGCACGCCACCGACCTGGGCCAGGTCCTTGATGCGCTCGGCGCTGGCGGGGCGACCATCGCCATCACCAGGAAAACTGATCCGTAGAGCGACGCCACGCGTCGCTGCCAGGAAGAAGCGGAGAAGAGTTTCATGGCCATACTCAGAACGGCGTCAGGCCGGAGTTGAAGAAGCGGCTCAGCCAGCCCATCGCGTTGGACTGCGCAACCGGGCCGCGACCGCCGTAGACGATGCGCGCTTCGGCCACGCGGCTGGAGGGAATGGTGTTGTCCTGGCTGATATCGCCCGGGCGCACGATGCCCTGTACCTGCACCAGTTCGTCGCCCTGGTTCAGCCGCAGGTTCTTCTGCCCCTGTACCACCAGGTTGCCGTTGGGCAGGCGCTGGATCACCGTGACCGTGACATTGCCCTGCAGGCGGTTGCTCTGCGCGCTGTTGCCCTTGCCACTGAAATCACGCTTGCCTTCCGCACTCGCGCTGAGGATGTCCTTGCCGCCCAGGGTGACCGGCGCACCGAAGATGCTCGGGCTGCCCAGGCTCAGGTTGGATTCCTTGTTGGTGGCGGTGTTGGCGCTGGTCTGCGCAGTGGTGTTTTCCAGCAGCGTGATGGTCAGCAGGTCGCCGACGTCGCGCGCGCGGCGGTCCGAGTACAGCTGCAGGGTCGGGCCGGCGGCATAGATCGCACCGGCAGTTGGCGCGGCCTGCGGCGGCATGATCGGCTGGATCGGTGCCATCGCCGCGTAGGGACGCACGTCGCCGGCGATCACGCAGCCACCGAGCAGGGCGACCACGGCGCAGGCCAGGGCAGTGCGGGCGAAGTTGGAAATGGACGACATGGCGGTTCCCCGGTTGTGCCGGTCAGATCTTGTTGTTGAGGTAGCCGAGCATCGAGTCGGTGGTGGAGATCGCCTTGGCGTTCATTTCGTAGGCGCGCTGGGTTTCGATCATCGACACCAGCTCTTCCACCACGTTGACGTTGCTGCCTTCCAGCGCACCCTGCACCACGGAGCCCAGGCCGTTCAGGCCGGGGTTGCCGTTCTGCGCCGGACCCGATGCGGTGGTTTCCAGGAACAGGTTCTCGCCACGGGCCTGCAGGCCGGCTGGGTTGACGAAATCGGTCAGGGTCAACGCACCCACTTCCACCGAGGCGGCGTTGTCGGCCATCTTCACGCTGATGGTGCCGTCGCTGCCGATGGTCACCGACTGCGCACCCTCGGGAATCTGGATGCCCGGCTGCACCGGATAGCCGCTGTTGGTCACCAGCTCGCTGTCCTGGTTGATCTTGAACGAACCGTCGCGGGTGTAGGCCGAGCTGCCGTCGGGCATCTGCACTTCGAAGAAGCCACGGCCGTTGACCATCACGTCCAGTGCGCGGCCGGTCTGCTGCTGGCCACCCTGTTCAAAGTTCTTGGCGGTGGCGACCACGCGCACGCCGGTGCCCAGCTGCAGGCCGGTCGGCAGCTGCGTCTGTGCCGAAGAGGAACCGCCGGGCTGGCGCACCTGCTGGTACAGCAGGTCCTCGAAGCTGGCACGGTCCTGCTTGAAGCCGGTGGTGTTGGTGTTGGCGAGGTTGTTGGAAACCACCGACATGCGCATCTGCTGCGCATCCAGTCCGGTTTTCGCGATCCACAATGCCTGGTTCATCTTCGCTGTCCTGTCTGGTGAAGCCGGCCGCGTGGTGCGGCCCTTGGTAGGGGTGTGCAAGCGGTGTGCCAGCGCCGGTGCCTGCCGGTGCCGGAATTCCGTCAGCTGCCCAGGCGCAGCAGGCTGTTGGCGCTGCGCGCGTTGTCATCGCCGTGCTTGATCACCTGCACCTGCATTTCGTACTGGCGTTGCAGCTGGATCATCTGCACCAGCGCGCCGGCGGCATCAACGTTACTGCCCTCCAGCTGGCCGCTGTGCACCGCCGTACCCTGGGCGGGCGCGAACGGCTGGCGCGGGTCGGTGTTGCGGAACAGGCCATCCAGGCCGCGCTCAAGGCGCTCGTCCGGGGCCTGTACCACCTTGATCCGGCCGATCTGCGCCATCGTCTGCGGGCCTTCGCCCTGCGGGATGATCGAGATCGTGCCGTCGGCGCCGATCTCCATCGCCTGGTAGGGCGGAATGGCGATCGGGTTGTTGTTGTCATCCAGCACCGTGCGCCCACCGGAGGTCACCAGCTGGCCGTTCGGCGTCACCGACAGGGCGGCGCCGCGCGTATACGCTTCGCTGCCGTCGCTGGCCTGCACCGCCAGCCAGTTGCCGCTCTGCAGCGCCAGGTCCAGCGGCTTGCCGGTGATGTGCTGCGCGCCGGGCCGGCGGTTGAAGCCGGCGTCGACGTGCAGCGCATCCACCCGCGAGGCAAAGCCCGGGCCGCGGATCGGGAAGGCTTCGGTGTTGGCCAGCGCTTCCTTGAAGCCGGGGGTGTCCGAGTTGGCGAGGTTGTGGCTGAGCGTTCCCTGCGCCTGCAGGGAGGCGCGGGCACCGGTCATCGCCACGTAAAGGGCTTTATCCATGCGGGGAGTTCCGTGACAGGGTCAGCGGGTCATCAACGGATGTTGATGACCGTCTGGGTGATCTGGTCCTGGGTGGTGATCATCTGCGCGTTGGCCTGGAAGTTGCGCTGCGCGGTGATCATGTTGACCAGCTGCTCGGTGAGATCCACGGTGGACGCCTCCAGCGAGCCGGCCTGGATCTTGCCGAGGTTGGAGGTGTCGGGCATGCCGGTGCGCGGCGTACCCGATTCGAAGGTCTCCACCCACAGATTGTTGCCCTTCGATTCCAGGCCCTGGGTGTTGTTGAAGGTGGTCAGCGCGACCTGGCCCAGCGGCTTGTCGTCGCCGTTGGAATAGCGGGCGTAGACCACGCCCGATTCGGACACGGTGATCTCGTTGAGCTTGCCGGCGGCATAGCCGTCCTGCTGCGTGTTGCGCAGCGCGAACTTCTCGCCGTACTGGGTCGAGCCGCCGATATCCAGCGTCATGTTCAGCTGGCCGGCACCGGTGGTCGGGGTGAAGGTGCCCAGGCTGACCTTGCCGTTGGCCGGGCTGGTCAGCTTGCCGCTGTTGTCGAAGGTGACCGCCGTGGGGGTGCCGGCCGGCTGGCCGTCCACGTAATTGCGCACGGTCCACTCGTTCGGGTTGGCGCCCTTGACGAAGTAGGAGACCTGGATATGGCTCACGCCCAGCGAGTCATACACGGTGATGCCGCCGCTGGAGTGGTTGTAGCTGTTGGAATCGGTCGGATCGAAGGTGGCGACCGTCGGCTGCTTGGCATTGGCCGGCAGGGTGAAGCCGACCTTCACTTCGCTGGTCTGCTTCGGCGGGCTGTCGGTGGTCAGCAGCTGCAGGTCGACCAGGCGGCCGGCATCGAAATTGGTGCCGTCGGCATTCGGCGCGAACACCTGCAGGCGTGCGCCCTGCGGGTTGACCACATAGCCGGACGAATCGGTCTGGAAGTTGCCGGCGCGCGAGTACACGCGCGAGCCGTTCATGTTCATGGTGAAGAAGCCCTCACCGGAAATGGCCATGTCCAGGCTGCGCCCGGTCTGTTCGTTGTGGCCCTGGATGAACTGCTGGGCGACGTTGGAAACGCGCACGCCCGAGCCGGTCTGGTTGGTCGACAGGCCATAGCTGGTGGAGGCGAACAGGTCGGCGAACTCGGCACGCGACTGCTTGAAGCCGGTGGTGTTGACGTTGGCGACGTTGTTGGCGGTGACGCTCAGGTCGGTGTTGGCGGCATTGATGCCGGACAGCGAGACATTGAAGCCCATGGGATGCTCCTGGTTGATGCGGAATGTGCGGCTCAGCTGACGCGGAGCACGTAGTCGATCGGGGCCGTGCCCAGGCCCTTGAGGTTCAGGTACAGGCCGTCAGAACCGACGGTCACGCTTTCCACCGGCGCCTGCACATAGGTGGACAACTTGGTGCTCTTGCCGGCGGTGTCGACGTGGTTGGCGACGATGGAATACTTGCCCGGTTCCATGCGCTTGCCGTTGGCATCCTTGCCGTCCCACTGGAAGGCGGTCTCGCCGGCGGCCTTGGCTTCCACGCTCAGCGAGGTGACCTTGGCGCCATTGGCGTCGGTGATGTCCACGGTGATGATGCCGGCCGACGGCGCGGCCACCGTGCCTTCCACGTTGCCTTCCTTCTCCAGCACCAGTTTTTCAGAGGGCACCAGCACCTGATGGCCGACCAGCGCGGCACCCCGCAGCACCTGGTCGCTGGCCATCGACTCCTGGAAGCCCTTGACCGTCTTGTTCAGATCGGTGATGCCCTGCACGGTCGACATCTGCGCCATCTGCGCAACCATCTGCGTATTGTCCATCGGCTTGAGCGGATCCTGGTGCTGCAGCTGCTCGGTCATCAGGCGCAGGAAATCGGCCTGGTCCAGCGTGTTCTTCTTCTTGGTCGCGTTGCTGTTGGGGGCGTTCAGGCCGAGGGCACTGTAGACGTCCTGGCTGGTCTGGTTGTTGACGGCGGTGGTCATGGCGGTATCCGGTACTGCGGGCCTCAACGGCCCATGGTCAGGGTGGCCAGGGCCAGTTCCTTGGCGGTGGTCAGCATCTCCACGCCGGCCTGGTAATTGCGCGAGGTCGAGATCAGGTTGACCATCTGCGCCACCGGATCGACGTCGGGCTGGTAGATGTAGCCATCGGCATCGGCCAGCGGGTGGCCCGGCTCGTAGCGCTTGATCGGCGCTGCTTCGCTCTGGGTGATCTCCTTGACCTTCACCGAAGTGATGTTCGGATCGTTCTTGCTGGTGACGGCCTGGAAGATCGGCTCCAGTGGCTTGTACACGGCGTCGGCGGAACCGGCGACGGTGTCGGCGTTGGAGAGGTTGGAGGCGATGGTGCTCATGCGCACCGACTGCGCCTGCAGTGCGGAGCCGGCGATATCGAAGATCGGCAGGTTGCTCATGGCTTATTGCCCCGTGATCGCGGTCAGCATGGAACGCACCTTGCTCTCGACGAAGCTGAGCGAGGCGCGGTACTCCAGGGCGGCACGGCCATAGGCCGCACGCTCGGCATCGGGGTCGACGGTGTTGCCGTCGAGGCTGGGCTGCACCCCTTCACGGGCCACCTGGAACGGGTTCAGGCCACTACTGATTTCGTAGTGCTGTTCGTTGGTGGTGGTCATCAGGCCGTTGGCATTCTGGCCCTGGGCGTGGCGCAGGGCGGCATCGAAGTCCAGGTCCTGGGCCTTGTAGCCGGGAGTGTCGGCATTGCCGAGGTTGCTGGCGATCAGCTTCATCCGCTGTTCGCGCAACGGCATGGCCTGGGCGTGGACGCCCAGGTAGTCGGTAATCAGGTTGCGCACGGTGCACTCCCACGGGAACGTTGCCCGGGGAGCTGCAAGGGGTGTGCCAAATTCGAGACGGTAGTGCCGGCCGCTGGCCGGCTCCCCGATAGATCTGCGGTTGCCGGCCAGCGGCCGGCACTACCGGATCAGTGATCTCAGGCTGCCAGTGCCACCTTGCGCAGGCGGTCCAGCACGAAATCAGCCAGTTCGTGAGGCGAGTATTTGGCGACGAAGGCGTTGGCGCCGACGCGCTCTACCATCGCATTGTTGAATACGCCCGACAGCGAGGTGTGCAGCAGCACGTACAGGCCGGCCAGGCCCGGATGGCGCCGGATTTCCGTCGTCAGCGTGTAGCCGTCCATGGCCGGCATCTCGATGTCCGAGATGACCATGGCATAGCGCTCGGCCGGGTTTTCACCGGAGGCGTGGATCTGCAGCAGGTGGTCCAGCGCTTGCTTGCCGTCGGAAAGCAGGGTGGCACCCACGCCCAGCTGGTCCAGCACGCTGCGGATCTGCTGGCGGGCCACGCGCGAGTCGTCCACCACCAGCACCTGCAACTGCGGGCCGTCGGCCGGCATCGCCATCGCCGGGTCCAGTACCGCTTCGCCGCGGACCTGGGCAATGTCGGCCAGCACGCTTTCCACGTCGATCACCTGGATCAGCTCGCCCTGGAAACGGGTCACGGCGGTCAGGTAGCTCGATTCGGCGCCCAGCTCCGGCGGCGGGTGGATGTCCTCCACCGCGATGTTGACGATGCGCTCCACGCCGCTGACCAGGAAGCCCTGGATCGAGCGGTTGAATTCGGTGACGACCAGGTAGCCGGGGGCGGTATCCGCGTCGGGCTCACGTTCGGGGTGGCCGATGGCCAGGCCCAGGTCCAGCACCGGCACCGAGCGCCCGCGCACGTCGGCCACGCCGGCAAACTGGCTCGGCAGCCCCGGCACCTGGAACAGTTCCGGGCGACGCAGGACTTCCTGCACCTTGAAGACGTTGACGCCAAAAAGCTGACGTCCGCCGAGACGGAACAGCAGCAGCGCCAGGCGATTGTGACCGGCCAGTCGGGTCCGCTGGTCGATCCGGTTGAGCAGGTCATGGGACATGGCTGCTGTATCGGCGCCGCAGCGGCGGAACTTGAGCGCTTTGTGCTCGACCCCGCTCTTGTAGAGTCGAGCTTGCTCGACTGCATTTACGTCCAGTCGAGCAAGCTCGACTCTACACAAACCCCTCTGGCACACCCCTTGCACGCTCCTGGGCCAGATCCCCTCGACAGGAGGCGCCATGCGCCGGGTCACAACTCTATTTGCCATCGCGCTGGCCGTGGCCTCGCCGTGGGCGGCCGCTGCCGACTGGCAACCGGTCGCCAGCATCCGCACGGCGGCCTTGTCGACGCTGCCAGCCGGCAGCGAAGGCGAGGCGCAGGTGGCCGATGCGCTGCGCCTGCCCAGGTGCGGGGGTGCGCTGCAGGTGCAGCCCACCGCCAACACCACCGTAGAGGTCAGCTGCCCGGATGCGGGTGGCTGGCGGTTGTTCGTACCGGTGAAGGTGCGGCGCAACCAGACCGTACTGGTGCTCAACCGCGGAATCGGTACTGGAGAAACCCTCACCGCCGCCGATATCACCACTGCCCAGCGTGACGCCGCCCGGATAGCCGGTGCGGTGCTGGCCGATCCCAACGCGGCGATCGGCCGCATCGCCCGCCGTCCATTGCAGGCCGGAGCTGTGCTGTCGAACAACGATCTGGTGGTGCAGCGTCTCATCAAGCGAGGAGACAATGTCGCGCTGGTGTCGCGTCGCGGCTCGGTCGAGGTCCGCATTGCCGGCCGCGCAATGGGCGATGCCGGTGAGAACGAACGGGTCTCGGTGGAGAACCTGTCCTCGCGGCGGATCGTGCAGGGCACGGTCGATGCCGCAGGTGACGTAATCGTGGCGCGTTGATTCAGTGCAAGAAATCCCTAAAGATCACGGCCCTGCGGCCGTTATCCCTTGTGAACGGCAACTCCAGGACACCCCATGAGCCAGAAAATCGACGGCAACCTGCAGGTCCCCCAGGCACTGCGCAGCGTGACGACCCCGGCCAGCAAGCCCGGCGTCAGCAGCGATTCGCCGGCACGCCCGGTCGAGGCAGCCGACAGCCTGCGCCTGACCGGCGAGGCCACCAATCTGCAGGCCATCGAGCGTGAGCTGAGCACCGCGCCGGCCATCGACGCCCAGCGCGTGGCGGCCGTGCGCGAATCGCTGCAGAACGGCACCTACAAGATCAATCCGGACGCGATCGCATCGCGCATGCTTGAGCTGGACCAGCAGCTGCAGGGATGACGGCGGCGATGAGCGAGCCGCTGCAGCGCCTTGCCCAGGCCCTGGACGTTGAACGCCAGGCCCTGGTCGAGCACGACGTGCATGCCCTGATCCGGGCCACCGGGGCCAAGCTGGAAGCGCTGCGGGCGCTGGAAGGCGCGCCTCCGGTCGGGCAGGGCGAGCAGCTGCAGGAACTGGCCGAGCGCAACCGCGCCAACGGCGTGCTGCTCTCGCGGCGCCGCCGTGAGGTCAACTGGGCGCTGCGCCAGCTCGGCCGTACCGAGGACGCCTCGTCCTACGACGCCAAGGGCCAGTCGCACGCGATCATGGCGGGCCGCCCGCTCGCCGTCGCCTGAGGCGACGGCCGATCCCCTTGCCGGGCTGAAGCGCGCTGCACGACCGCGTATATTGGGCGCCTGTTCGAACGCCCCGAGTTGCCGTGTCCGCTGCCAACGCCCTCGTTACTGCCCCCTTCCGCCGCAGCCGGTGCTGCAGGCTCTGCTTGAGCGCCTGCGCGAAGGCCTGCTGCTGTTCACCGAGGATGGGCAGGTGGCCCTGGCCAACCCGGCCGCGCAGGCCCTGCTTGCCGGTGCCGAAGGAACGGCATTGCCGCCGCCACAGCGCTTGCGTGAACTGCTGCCGCCGGACGCACTGGAACATGCGCGCCAGCAGGGGCAGTGGAATGGCAGTCTGCCGCTGGGCGAGGGCGTGGTCATCGCCCATCTGTACCACCACGGCCCGGTGGGCCAGGGGCATTTCCTGGCGCTGTTCCGCCATATCGAAGGCCAGGAAGATTACGAACGCGAGCTGCAGCAGCGCCATGCCGAGCTGCGCCAGGCCTATCTGCGCCTGAACGGTACCCAGGAAAAGCTGCTGCAGTCGGAAAAGATGGCGTCCATCGGCCAGCTCGCCGCCGGTGTCGCGCACGAGATCAACAATCCGATCGGCTACGTGCACTCCAACCTGGGCAGCCTGCAGGAGTACCTGCGCAGCCTGTTCACCGTGATCGAGGCCTATGAGCGCGCACTGCGCGCGCCGGACCCGAAAGCGCTGATTCCGGAAATCGACGATATCCGTGACCGCCTGGACATCGACTTCATCAGCCGCGACCTGCCGCAGCTGATGGCCGAGTCGCGCGAGGGCATCGAACGGGTGACCCGCATCGTGCGCGACCTGAAGGACTTCTCGTATTCCGGCCGCGACGAGTCGTGGAAGCTGGTCGACCTGCATGCAGGCCTGGAATCGACCATCAACATCATCTGGAACGAGCTCAAGTACAAGGTCACCCTGGT
Source organism: Stenotrophomonas sp. GSD10 (assembly GCF_056172695.1). Lineage (NCBI taxonomy): Bacteria > Pseudomonadati > Pseudomonadota > Gammaproteobacteria > Lysobacterales > Lysobacteraceae > Stenotrophomonas > Stenotrophomonas sp. GSD10. The sequence continues at coordinate 1,821,420 of NZ_JAOCMC010000002.1, forward strand.
GCGTGAATTCGGCCAGCTGCCGCTGGTGGAGTGCCTGCCGTCCGAGTTGAACCAGGTCTACATGAACCTGTTGCTCAATGCGGGCCACGCCATCGCCGAGCGCGGCACGATCACCGTGCGTACCGGTGCCGATGGTGACCAGGTGTGGGTCGAATTCGAGGACACCGGCGGCGGCATCTCGCCGGAACTGCGCCAACGCATCTTCGATCCGTTCTTCACCACCAAGCCCGTTGGCAGCGGCACCGGTCTGGGCCTGTCGATCTCCTACAGCATCATCAACAAGCACCATGGCCGCATCGACCTGGACAGCACGCCCGGCGTCGGCTCGCGCTTCCGCGTGGTATTGCCGGTGAAGCAGCCGCGCTGACCGGCATCCTCGCCGAATCCGCCGCCCCAGAGCAGCCGGCCAGCGGCCGGCTCTACCGGGCCTGGGTGGTGCCGGCCGCCGGCCGGCATCCACGTCGAATCCGGCGCCGGATCATCACCGCAGCGGTCGATCCTCACCGCCATCCACCGGCTCGGCCGCTGCCGGTCCGGCATTGCTGCGGCGCTGCTCCTCGTAGGTGCGGAACGCCTGGTGGATGTGCTTGCGCAGTTCGTCGTCGTTCCAGGGCTTGGTCAGGAAGCGGTAGATCGCACCACGGTTGATCGCATCGGTCACCGTGTTCAGGTCCGTGTAGCCGGACAGCACCAGGCGGATCGTATCCGGGTACAGCATCTTCACCCGGCCCAGGAACTCGGTGCCGCTCATGTCGCTCATGCGCTGATCGGACAGGATCACCTGCACGTCGTTGATCGCCAGCAGGTCGAAGGCATCGCGCACGTTGCCAGCGGCCAGGATGCGGTAGCCGTCACGGCGGAACAGGCGCACCAGCGAACGCAGTACGTTCTCTTCATCGTCCAGCAGCAGCAGCGTGCGGTCCGGGCGGGTTTCGGCGAAGGCCTCCGGGCGCAGGTAACGGCGGCGCAGGGTCATGCCAGCGGCATCGGCCGACATCGGCTCGCCGAACAGATAGCCCTGGAACACGTCGCAGTCGTTGCGGCGCAGGAAGCCCAGCTGCGCCTGCGATTCCACGCCATTGGCAATGACGGTCATGCCCAGCTGGTGGCCCATGGCGATGATCGCGCGGGCGATGGCCGCCTCGCGATTACCGGCCGGGGCGCTCTTGATGAAGCTGCGGTCGATCTTCAGCTTGTCCACCGGGTAGCGCACCAGTGCGCTGAGGCTGGAGTCGCCGGTGCCGAAGTTGTCCAGGCTCAGGCTGATGCCTTCGTTGCGCAGGTTGGCCAGCGTCTCATGCACGAAATTGACGTTGTTGGTCAACGCACTCTCGTTGATCTCCAGCGTCAGCATCTGTGCCGGCACACCGGCGGCCTGCATCAGGCCCATCACCTCGGCAAAGAAATTGGGGCGCAGCAGCTGCAGGGTAGACACGTTGACCGCGATGGTGAAATCGTCAAAACCCTGGTCACGCCACAGCCGCGCCTGCTTCAACGCACCCTCCAGCACCCAGGTGCCGATCTGCACGATGATGCCCAGCCGCTCGGCGGTGCGCATGAAGCGCTCCGGCACCAGCATGCCCAGCGTGGGCGACTGCCAGCGCAGCAGCGCTTCCATGCCCACTACGTGGCCGTCGCGGGCGCTGACCAGCGGCTGATAGCGCAGCTTCAGCTCACCGTTGGGAATGGCATCGACGATCTGGCGGGCGATGATGCTCTCGCTGTGCGCACTGGGCGGGGTATCCACTGCGTGGATGCGCACCGCGTTGCCGCCTTCGCGGGCGGCCTGGTACAGCGCATCTTCGGCATGGTCGAGCAGACGCGAGGTGCTGCTGGCGTGTTCCGGGCACAGGCTCACGCCGAGCTTGCCGGTCATGAACAGCGTGTACGGCAGCACCGACAGCGGCAGTTCCATCTGCTGACGGATCTCTTCGGCGAAATCCTCCGGCAGCGGCACATCGTCGGTGCGCGGTACGGCCAGCAGGAACTCGTCGCTGCCATGCCGCCACAGCTTGCCGCGCCCGCGCAGATAGGACTGCAGCCGCTGTGCCACCAGCACCAGCGCCTGGTCGCCCACTTCGGCACTCATGTTCTCGTTGACCGAGGCGAAGTGGTCGATGTCCACGTGCATCAGCATCAGCGCCGTGCCCCCGGAGGCGGCCTCGGCGACCATCGCCTGCAGCTCGGGGTTGCCGGCGCCAAGGCGATCGGGTGCATCATCGATGCTGACCGGGGGCAGGTTGGGATTCCACATAGGCTCAGTATTCCGGTGACTCGACAGCGGCCATGCCGGCCGCCTGGTAGGGGAGATGAACATCGACCAGGGTGCCTTCGCCGTGCGCCGATTCGATCCGCACGTGGCCTCCCACGCTCTGTGCGCGCTCGCGCATCACGATCAGGCCCAGCCCGCGTGGACCGTCCGGATCGAAGCCTTCGCCGTCGTCGCGGATCTGCAGGTGCAGGCCGCGCTGGCCGACGTCGCGCAGCTGCAGCTGCACCTGGCTGGCACGCGCGTGGCGCAGCACGTTGGTCAGGCTTTCCTGGGCGATGCGGAAGCAGGCCTGTTCAATGCTGGTGTCCGGCCGATGCGGCAGTGACTCGATTTCGGCCAGCAGCTCCACCGGCGAAGAGCGGAACAGCACGCGGGCCTGCCAGCTCAGTGCGGCCTCCAGCCCCAGCGCATCCAGCTGCGGTGGACGCAACAGGGTCGAGATGTCGCGCAGCTTGGCCACGGTGGTGTCGGCCAGGCTGACGATCTGCGCCAGGTCATCGGCGCGCCGGCGCGGATCTTCTTCATCCTGCGCGGCATGCGCCGACAGCTTGATGGCGGTGATCGCCTGGCCGATGTCGTCGTGCAGGTCACGCGAGATCGCGCGGCGCTCGTCCTCCTGCAACGAGAACAGGCGGCCGGCCATGGCCTGCAGCTCGCGGTTGCTGGTTTCCAGTGCGCTGCGCGTGCGCTCCGAATCGCTCAGGTCGCGCACGATCAGCAGCTTGCAGTCGCGACCGCCGTAACGCACTTCACCCACGGCCAGCCCGGCGTGGAAGCTGCGCCCGTCGGCGCGTTGCATGGCCACCACGCTGCTGTGGCCCGGCCCCAGGTGCAGCTGGCCGGCGCGCAGCTGGCTGCGTACCCGGGCCAGATCGCCGGCGGCCACCAGTGCCGACAGCGGTTCGCCCAGCAGGGTGTGGCTGCCATAACCGAACAGGCTGGCGGCCCAGGCATTGGCGTACAGCACATGCTCTTCGGAGAGGATCACCACGCCGTCGGGCAGCACCCGCACCAGCTCGCGGAACTGCTCTTCGCGCTCACGCAGCAGGCGCCGCGACTGTTCGCGCTCGGTCACATCCTGCAGGGTGCCCAGCACGCGGCTGCGCCCGGCCTCGTCGAATCCGCTGGCGGCGCGCAGATGCACCATCAGTGCGCGCCCGTCCATCGACAGCAAGGGCAGCAGCACGTCCACCTGCACGGCCTCGCCCGAACACAGCTCGCCCAGCAGCTGTTCGGTCTGCGCGGCGGTAGCCGGGTCGGCCGGCACCAGCAGCTCGTCGAACCGGTGCCAGCGACGGGCCTCGGGCGGGCGACGACCGAGCAGGCGGTAGACCTGGTTGGAATAACGCCCCAGGCCGGTCGACGGATCCAGTTCCCAGGCGCCGATGCGGGCCAGTTCATGGGCTTCTTCCACGCGCGCCAGCGCCTGGTCACGACGCAGCTGGGCCAGGTCTTCGGCGGTACGGTCGATGGCAATCAGCAGGCGTGCGTTGTGGCCGTCGAAGCCGATGGCGTTGGAGCGCAGCTCCATCTGCCGCAGTGAACCGTCGCGCAGCTGCAGCTGCGTGCGCAGGATGCACAGCTCCTCGGGTGCCTCGCGGATGGCTTCCAGCTTGGTCTGCAGGGCCTGGTCCTGGCCCGGCGGCCACAGCGCGTCGATGGTCTGTTCCAGCAGTTCCCCGCGCTCCCAGCCGAAGGCGCTGCAGGCGGCCGGGTTGGCATCGAGGATGGCCAGCGTGTCCAGGTCGTAGACCAGGATCGGGCCGGGGTTGCCTTCGAACATCTGCCGCAGACGCAGCTCCGAGGCCTGCTGGCGGGCATGGGTATGCAGTACGTGCTCGGCCAGCGGGCGCAGCAGCAGGTACAGCAGTCCCGCACTGGCCAGCGCGAAGAACGAACCCTTCAGCCCCTGCCACAATGCCGCCTGCTGCGGATCGGGGATGAAGGCCTGCACCGCGCTGTCGGTGGAGATCATCCAGGCCAGCGCCATCACCAGGTAGCTCAGCACCACCCGCCGCCGGTCGCGGCTCAACGCCTGCGCCATCCGCGGGTCGGGAACAGGGGCGTTGCCGGTCGGTTCTGCGGGCATGGACAGGGCGGAAGAAGGGGGCGCCGGCCATCTTACCGCGCAGGTGTGCCCTGGCCACTCAATTATCCGCCGCAGGGGCCGTTAACCACTGCGTGCCCCGCTGACGGGCGTGTCATCCGGAGCAAGATCGCGTGGACCAAGGGATCATCGCCAGCCTGCTGCAGCACCCGCTTGCGTCGGCACTGGTCATCGTCGACCGTACCGGCCGCCCGCTGGCGGCCAACCCGGCCGCGCGTGAACACGGGCTGCCGGCCACCGTGGCCGCGTATGCCCCGATGCTGGAAGATCTGCGGCTGATGGCGGCCGATGGCGGCATCGTGGCCTGCACGCTGCCGGGCGGCCCACGCGGTCATTTCGATGGCCACCTGCGCGCCGTGCATGACGGTGCCGGCAATCTGCTGGCCTTCACCCTCAGCATTCCCGAGCCGGTTCCGGTGGATGGGGGCGGGCGCTGGGAGCTGGCACTGGACAGCGCCGGCCACAGCCTGTGGGACTGGGACATCCCCAGTGACCGGGTGGCGCGGACTCCAGCGCTGGGTGATGAAACCGCCACTGCGATGCTCTCGCGTGTGCATGGTGATGACATCGTGCAGGTCCGCGCTGCGCTGGACGAGCATCTGCGCGGCCTGAGCGAGCAGTACAGCGCACAGTTCCGTTTCCGCCAGGCCGACGGCCAGTGGCGCTGGGTGCTGGACCGTGGCCGCGTGGTGGCGCGTACCGCCGATGGCCAGCCGTTGCGGATGGTCGGCACGCATACCGATATCGAGCAGCAGAAGCAGCTGGAAGCGCTGCTGCAGGAGCAGCAGCTGCATCTGAGCGAAGCCCAGCGCATTGCCAGCATGGGCAGCTGGTCGTTCGATCCCAACACGGGGCATTTCTGGTGGTCGCCGGAGCTGCGCTCGCTGCTGGCCCTGGAGCAGGGCGCCGTACCCGGCCAGCGGCGCTGGCTCAAGCATCTGCATCCGAGATCGCGCGGGGCGTTGCGCGCGGCCTGGCGGCGCCTGTGGCGCGATGGCCGTGCTGCCAATCTGGAGCTGGAGCTGACCCGCGGCAACGAACCCTCGCAGCATCTGCGCCTGTGGATGCAGCCGCTGCTGGACATGGACGGCCAGCCCAAGCGCCTGCTTGGCCAGGTGCAGAACATCACCGAGCAGCACCAGACCGATGCGCTGATCCGCTGGCGCACCGAGCTGCTCAACCGCGTTTCCGCGCTGGGACGCATCGGCGGCTGCGAGATTGAAGTGCAGACCCGGCACATGCAGTGGACCGAGGAGTGCTACCGCATCCACGGCCTGCGCAAGGAACCGATCACCCTCGACCAGGCGCTGGCGCTGTACACCGAGGATTCGCGCAACGCCTTCGAAGCCGCGCTGGCTCGTATTGCCGACGGCGGGCTGCCCGAGCAACTGGACCTGTGCTTCTATCGCCAGTCGGGCCTGCGGGTGTGGGTGCAGGTACTGATCGAGCTGGACCGGCGCGACGGCCTGCCAGCACGCTTCGTGGTGCTGTTCCGTGACATCACCCGCGAACGTGAGGCCAACGAGCGCATTGAACTGCTGGCCCATTACGATCTGCTGACCGGTCTGCCCAACCGGGTGCTGCTCGGCGAGCAGACCGCCGAGGCCATCGAGGAAGCGCGCGATCGCGGCACCTCGTTGGCGATGCTGTTCATCGACCTGGATGGCTTCAAGACCATCAATGACAGCTTCGGCCACGCCACTGGCGATGCGCTGCTGAAGGCCGCCGCCACCCGCCTGCACCAGAACCTGCGCAACAACGATCTGTTCGGCCGCTTCAGCGGCGATGAGTTCATCGTAGTGCTGCGCGATCTGGCCGAGCCGGAAGACGCCGGCCACGTGGCGCGCAAGCTGATCGCCTCGCTGGCCGAGCCGCTGCGCCGTGGCGAGACTACCCTGAAGGTAGGCGCCAGCGTCGGCATCGCGATGCTGGGTGATGCGCAGACCGACTTCGATTCCCTGCTGCGCGCCGCCGACGCGGCGATGTACGCGGCCAAGGAAGCGGGACGCAATACCTACCAGTACTACAGCCAGGACGCCCTGGCCCGCATCCAGCGCCGGCTGGAGATCGAGCATGCCCTGCATGGCGCGATCGAGCGCGAAGAGTTCAGTCTGGCCTACCAGCCGTTGCTGCACGCCCACCAGGGCGAGCCACCGGCGATCGAGGCGCTGCTGCGTTGGCATCGGCCTGGCATCGGCTATTGCAGCCCGGCCGAGTTCATCCCCATCGCCGAGAAATGTGGCGAGATCGTGCGCATCGGTGACTGGGTGCTGGGCGAGGCATGCCGTCAGGCGGCCGCCTGGGATCGGACCGGCCTGCGTTTTGACCGCATTGCAGTGAACGTATCGGCCGTGCAGCTGCGCGACCGTGGCTTCGCCGAGCGCGTGATCGAGATCTGCCACGCCCACGGCTGGCCGCCGCAGCGGCTGGAACTGGAGCTCACCGAGTCGGCCCTGATTCGTGACACCGACATCCTGCGCCATTGCTTCGATGTGCTGGAACGGCATGGCGTACCGCTGGCGGTGGACGATTTCGGTACCGGCTTCTCCAACCTCAACTACCTCAACCGCTTCCCGGTTGGGCGCCTGAAGATCGACCGCAGCTTCGTGCAGGGCATGCTGCATGATTCGGGCACGGCCGAAGTGACCCAGGCGATCGTGCATCTGGGCCACGCGCTGGGCATGAAGGTGGTGGCCGAGGGCGTGGAAACACACCAGGAAGAAGACATGCTGCGCCGCCAGGGCTGCGACGAGATCCAGGGCTACCTGTACTCACGCCCGCTCAGCCCCCGCGACCTGGCGCAGTGGCTGCGCCAGCAACACCCGATGCCGATGCGCACCGACGCCAGCGGCGAAGTGGTGCTGGTGCGCTGACAATCCACTCTGGTGGGTGCCGACCCTGGTCGGCATGCGCGCCGATACGCCCGTCCACGTCTCGCCATCAGCGACGCTGTGCAAGCTCTGCGAGCACATCCAGCGCCTTGCGTTTTACCACGTTGCCAAGGCGCCAGCCATGTTCTGACACGGGCTCTGTCGAGGTGTAGATCTCTCCGTCGTTCAGCGGCCCCAACAGCCCACAGGCTCGCCAGAACATTGATTGGCCGTCCTCGGTCGGGACATCCAGTTCGGGATCGCCCAATGTCAGCAGGAAGTCGTGCAGGCGCTGGTTGCGGGCGATGCCGCTTGCTGGAAGAGTCAACACTGCAGGCGCGCACAGGTAGCCCTCGTGTGGTTCAAGCGTGAGTTCGACGCCAGTGTTCTCGCCACAGATCAGCATCTGGCCGAATGGCGAAAGCGCATATACGTGAAAGCTATCCTTGCCGCATAGCGGGGTGCCTGCCAGAAAAGCGGCGAGGACGGCCTCGTACTGGACAGGATCGACCATCGCCAGTCGATCATCGTGATAGCGCGCCAGTCCATCGCGCTGCCACAGCGCCAGCAATACATCCGGGAACCTGTCCTTCCAGAGGGTCAGCGTGGTGTCAGTGACAAGCGATCCTGCAGTGCTGGCGCAGAGTTGATCCAGAACGCTCTTCACGATGGGACTGGGAGTATCGGAATCCGCGACTGCCGAGCAACACGCTGGGTGTTCCCAGGCTTCCGCAGCTTCCGGCAGCAGGTCGAGAAATGTCAGCATGATCTCGGCCCGCGCAAGCTCCTGGCTCAAGTCCTGGGTTGAAATGAGGGCGGCCCTGTCTCCGCAGACGAGAAGCAATGTTCCCGCCGATAGGCTTTGCCATGGCTCGTTCAGCACCAGATAGCGCTCGGGTGCTCCGTCCACATCGGCGTCCAGGATGATGACCTGCGGACCATCCTGCAGGCACCCGGCCGAGATCTCGACAGTTGCATCGATTGTGCCTGCGTCAGGATCGGTCACATCGACAGGTGCGGGGTAGGGCTGCTGGAACGCTCCAAGAGTCCGCAGCGCCTGCTGAAGCGCTGCGAGCGATTCAGTGTCCAAGGTCAATGGATCACGGGTTGCCGGGAGAGCCAAAGCAACTGAAAGACAAAGAGAGGCGCTGGTCATCTGCCTGCATGCGAATCGAAATCGGTCTTTCAAGATGAAGGACAGAATCGTTCTCGATCCATGCAATTAGTCGGAAATCCTTGAGTCCCGTTGCGTCATCCACGCATGGCGTGGATCTACCGGTTCATCAATGCGATGCCTGCGATCGAATAGCTGGCGATCAGCAGCCCGATCACGTACTCCGCCACGATGATCAGCCAATAGGTCATCGGCTCGATCTCGCGCCATACATCAATGGTGCCGTAGCGGTGATGGCTTAAATGGACGTGCCCGGTATGGATGGCCGTTGCCGCCGCCCAGGCAGCCAGGAAGGCCATCAGCAGGAAGAGCAGGCTGCCGAACAGGAACGCGACCGGTCGATGCCGGGGTGGCCGCAAGGTGGCGTAGGCGGGGCGCCAGGTGAACGTGACGGCGATGAGCACCATCGCAGCAAATCCCAGCCAGGTCATGAACGTGGTGCTCATGCGACGACACTCCGTGTCCAGTCGTAGACGACGTACGCGGATCATGCCATGGGTTTGCAGCGGGTGGCGGTAAAGCCATCCACGCATGGCGTGGATCTACCTCAGGGCTTCGCCATCCAGACCCAGGTCCCAGGCCAGTCCGAGCAGTTCTTCGCCCGCAGGCAAGGGGCAGGCCGCGCATCGGCCAGCTGCTGCAGTTCACGGATTTCCTCGCGTGCCACGTCCTCCAGCTGCTGCAGCTGCTCACGCACGCTCGCGTTGCGCGGGCGCTCAGTATCGGTCAGAGAGGGCAGGGCGCGGATCAGGGTCATGGTGCGCGTACAGGATGCATCCAACGGCAGGGTACAGGCAAAGGCCCCGGAATGACCGGGGCCTTGCGGGCTGCCGGTAACGGCAGCGGACATCAGGATCAGAACAGCTCGACGGTGCCAGCGCCCATGCTCTGCTGGGCAACCGGCTTGTGCGGCGGGCGCTCCCACTCGCTGCGCAGTTCGCGCAGGCGGCTGCCGGTGCGCTGCAGGGCGGTGGCGATCTCTTCGTCGAAGACGCCGCCGTTGCGGTGCAGCAGTTCCTGCAGGGCCACGGCTTCGCGATTGATGGCGGTCAGGCGGTCCAGGTGGGTGTGCACGCCGCCCAGGGCCTGGGTGGCGATGTCCTCGAACTGCAGGGCGCGCACGGCCTCGGCCACGCTGCCATCAATCGAACGGGCGCACTCGGACACTTCGCGCATGCCGTCGCCCAGCGAGGCATTGATCTGGGCCACGTTGTCGAGCATCGCCGCCGCTTCCTGGCGTGCTTCGCGGGAACGGTCCATATCGCGCGAGGCCATGTGCGAGACGGTTTCGCGCACCTTGGCGATGGCGTCCTTGGAGCTGTGCGCCAGCTTGCGGATCTGCTCGTTGAAGGTGGTCGAGCGTTCGGACAGGTTGCGCACCTCGTCGGCCACCACCGCGAAGCCACGACCGGCTTCACCGGCACGCGCCGCTTCAATGGCAGCGTTCAGGGCCAGCAGGTTGGTCTGGTCGGCAATCGACTTGACGTCTTCCAGCAGCGCGAAGATGCCATCCAGGTGCTGCGCCATCTGGTCGATGTGCTGCACGGTGGTCGAGCTCTGGCCGCTGACCTGTTCCAGCGCTTCCACCAGCTGTTCCATGCGGTGGCTGGCGTGCTGGGCAAAGCGGGCGACGTCCAGGCCGGCGCTGCCTTCATCACCGGCGCGGTCGACGATGCGTGACAGGGCCTGGCTCTGCTGGCGCGACTTGCGGTTCATCGCATCGAAGCTGCCGCCGAGGCTGGAGACGGCCTGGCGGATCAGGTCGCGGGCGCGTTCCACTTCACCACGCGAACCGTCGATCTCGTTGCCGACGAAGTTGCGCAGCTCGGTCAGCAGCTGATCCTGCTCACGCAGGACGCGGGTGTGTTCCGGGGAACGGTGCGCTTGGGCGCGGGTGGTCCACCACGCAAAGCCCAGCCAGCTCAGCGTCATCGTGGTCAGGATCGCCCAGCGCAGGGCGGCCGGCCATTCGAAACCGATGGCGAAGGGGAGCAGCAGGGTCAGGGCCAGGGGGCGGCCAGACGGATGAAAATGCGTGAGTACATGGACGTTCTCGGGAGGTGCACGGAGGATGTATCGGCCGTACCCCCTTCTCTTTAACGTCGATGTGCCTTGATGTGCATTCTGAATGCGCCGGTTTTCCGGCGCTTGGCGGCTTCGGGGTCAGGGCCCGTTCCGTGCCGGAACGAGATCCGACCCCAAGGCCTCAGGCCAGCTGCCGGTCCACGGCCTCGATCATCGCCTTGCGGCTGAACAGGAAGTCCCAGTAGCTGCCGCCCAGCTGACGCCACAGCACCGCCGAGCGCACCGCGGCCAGCAGCAGGGCGCGGATCTCGGCCACCACGCCGGCCTGGCCCAGGTAGTGCGGGTTGCCCTGCACCATCACCCGCGGCTTGAGGTGGCTGATGGTGTCCGCGTACAGGCCGCCCAGGTTGGCCAGCACGTCCGGGTGACCACTGTCGCCCAGCTCGGCGGCCTGGCGCTGGGCGCGCTCGATGCCACTGGCAACCTTGTTCACTGTGGCGCCGTCCTGCACGAAGCGGCGTTCCAGCTGCAGCACCGACAGGGCCAGCTTGGGCAGGATCGGGTCCTGGCCCTGGCTGCGGAAATAGTTGTGCAGCAGGCGCAGGCCTGCCTTCAGTGCATGGCGGTCACCGAACACTTCCTGCGGCGAGGACGCATCGACGCGGAACACGCTGTCCACGGCGGTGCGCACGGCGGCGGCGTCGGAATGGCCGGTATCGGCGATGCGGCGGACCTGTTGCAGGGCCTGGGCAATGCCGGCCAGGGCCAGGACGCGGTCGTCGACAGTGAAACTCATGCAGCAATTACCTCAAAAGGAGAAGGGGTGGTGCGCAGGCGTTGTTCCAGCGGGGCGTCGGTGGCGGCGATCACCGCACCGCCCAGGCACACCTCACCGTCATACAGCACCAGCGACTGGCCAGGGGTGACGGCGCGCTGCGGGCGGGCAAAGGTGACCAGCACGCTGCCATCGTCCAGCACCTCGACCGTACACGGCTCGTCGGGCTGGCGGTAGCGGGTCTGCGCGGTGCATTCAAAGCGGCGCGCCGGCGGCGAGCCGGCAATCCAGTGCGCGGTCTCCGAGCGCAGGCGCTCGGACAGCATCCACGGGCTTTCACGGTCCTGGTCCACGTACAGCACGTTGCTGGCCACGTCTTTGCCGACCACATACCACGGTGCAGCGGGGCGGCCGCGCACGCCGCCGATGTTCAGGCCCTCGCGCTGGCCCAGGGTGAAATAGAACACGCCCGGATGTTCGGCGATCACGCTGCCGTCGGCCGGATCGAGGATCTGGCCCGGCCTGGCCGGCAGGTAACGGCCAAGGAACTCGCGGAAGTCGCGCTCGCCGATGAAGCAGATACCGGTGGAATCCTTCTTGGCGTGGGTCGGCAGGCTGACGTCACGCGCAATGCGGCGCAGGTCGCTCTTTTCCAGGTCGCCGATCGGGAACAGGGTGGCTGCCAGCTGCTGCTGGCCCAGCTGATGCAGGAAGTAGCTCTGGTCCTTGGAACGGTCGGCGCCGCGCAGCAGCAGCCACTGGTGGCCGCGCTGGGTCACCCGTGCGTAGTGGCCGGTGGCGATGCGCTCGGCGCCCAGCTCGCGGGCGGCGTCCAGGAAGTGCTTGAACTTCACTTCGCGGTTGCACAGCACATCCGGGTTCGGCGTGCGGCCGGCGGCATACTCGGCCAGGAAGTGCTCGAACACGCCCTGCCAGTACTCGCTGGAGAAATCGCGGAAGTGGAACGGAATGCCGAGCAGGCCGCACACGGCCACCGCGTCGCGGCGATCGTCCTCGGCGCGGCACTCGCCACTTCCGTCGTCGGCCCAGTTCTGCATGAACAGGCCGGCCACCGCTTCTCCCTGCTGCACCAGGCGCCAGGCGGCGACCGAGGAATCGACGCCACCGGAGACGCCAACCATCACGCGCGGGGTGCTCATGCGACCTCCTGGACCAGGGAAAGGGGATGGCGCTGGCCGCCCAGGTAGTCGGCCACCACCTTCCAGACCAGCGGGCTGCGCTGGCGCTCGCCGGCCGCCTGCAGTTCGGCCGGGGTCAGCCACAGGGCGCGGTCGATGCCGGTGTCCAGCGGTTGTGCCGGGTCATGCGACAGCGGCCTGGCGGCGTAGCAGAAGCGCAGGAACGCGGTGCCATCGGCGGCAGTCCACTGGTAGCAGCCGATGAAGTGGGTCAGCTCAACCGTCCAGCCGGTTTCCTCGCGGGTCTCGCGCAGGGCCGCCTCGGCCAGGCTTTCGCCCGGCTCAAGGTGGCCGGCCGGCTGGTTCAGCACCTGGCGGCCTTCAATGGTCTCTTCAACCAGCAGCACGCGGCCACCGTCAACCACCACAGTGGCGACGGTGGCATGCGGTGCCCAGCGCGGGTCCGGCGTGGCGTTCAACTCAGAAATCGTCCTTCTTGGTCAGTTCCAGCTCCATCGCATCGGCGGTGCGGATGGCCGCATCAATGGCGTCGCTGAGCTGGTCCGGGGTGGCGTCTGCATCGATCTTCACCACGAACATGGCGGTGCTGTCCTGCTTCACCCAGCCGCCCATCTTGGCGTCCTGCGAATCTTCCAGCAGGCGGTTGGCCACGGCCACCGGGAACTGCTTGGCCGTGGCGGTGTACGCCGGCGACCAGATCTCGCGGATGTTGTGGCTGCCGAAATCCTCCACCGCCGAACGCACGTAGACCATCTGGGTGCGGTCGCCTTCGACGTCGAACACCAGGCGGTAGTCACCGTCCTCGTCGATCTCGTAGGTGTAGCCCAGCTTGTCCAGATGGCGGGCCACGGATTTGTCGGCCTCCGGTGCGGCAACGGCGGAGCCGGTTACGGCCAGGCCGAGCAGCAGGGCGGGCAGAAGCGTCCTTTTCATGAAGATCCTGTGAAGCGGATTTGAAAGAAGGTGCAATTGTGACGGGGGGCGTCCGTGCCGTCCAATCTGCGGCGGGCCGACGCAGGCTCGGCACAGGCCCTATAATGGACGGATGCCTCGCGAGTCTTCCCCCGATTCCCATCACGAACACGGTATTGCCGTGGAGCCCGCGCGCCCGGAAGTGGCGCCGCCGCCGTTCTACCAGGTGATGCTGCTCAATGACGACTACACCCCGATGGATTTCGTGGTGGACGTGCTGCAGCAGTTCTTCAGCATGGACCTGGACAAGGCCACGCAGGTGATGCTGCACGTGCATACCCGCGGCCGCGGGTGTGCGGGGTGTTCACCCGCGAAGTGGCCGAGACCAAGGTTGCCCAGGTCAACGAGTATTCGCGGATGAACCAGCATCCGTTGCTGTGCACGATGGAAAAGGCCTGACCGGCTGCCGATCCGGAAGATTGTAGAGCCGAGCCCACGCTCGGCTGTGCCCACCAAGGTGGGCACCTACCAGGGCGGGTGTAGCGACGCCTGATGCATCGTGCCCACCAAGGTGGGCACCTACCGAAGCGGAAGACTGTAGAGCCGAGCCCATGCTCGGCTATGCCCCCAGGGTGGACACCCGCCGGGGATCATGCCTCCGCCAGCGCCTCCAGCGCCATTTTCGCCACCGCCTCGTCGATGTCGGCCGGGTCGCCGTCATCGCGGAACCACACCGCCGACAGGCCCATGCTGGCCGCGATCCAGCGCAGCAGGCGACGGCGCTCGATGCCGGACAGCGCGCTGACCTGCTCCAGCCGCGCCGCAAAGCGCTCCGGCCGCGTGGCGACATGGATCGCCGGGCCGCACAGGTCCGGGTTGCTGAACATCGTCGTGTAGTCGAAGGCGCGGTCGCCGATCAGCCGCTTCGGGTCGATCGCCAGCCAGCCGCGCGCGCCGAAATCCAGCACGTTGTCGTGGTGCAGGTCACCATGCAGCGGCCGGATCTCCTGCTCGTCCTGCAGCAGCGTCAGCGCCAGCGATCTGCACTGTTCCAGCAGTGGCGGCAACGCAGCCCTTGGCTGCAGCAGGTCGGCGAACCATGTACGCAGGCAGAGCAGGTCACTGGGCGCCGTACTCCGTGGCCGGTGCAGCCGCTGCAGGACCTGGCACAGGAGGGTGGTGCAGGTGTCGTCCTCGCCATCGATCGAACGCTGTCGCAGCGAGTCGCCGGCGGCACGCTCGATCAGGATGGCCGGCCCGTCATGGGCCAGCAGGCGGGCAGCGCCGTCACCGTCCCACCAGCGCAGCAGTCGATGGGCGTTCTGCTCTTCGGGCTCGTCGCTGACCTTGAGCATGGCCGGCACGCCGGTTGGGGTCAGCACAGGCCAGAGCCGGGCGCGGGGCGTTTCGATGGCCGCGCCATCACGCCGCAATCGCCAGCGGCTCAGGTAGGGTTCGCTCATGCTGGCAGGGTCGTCCTGGAGTGAATGAAGATCAAGCGATCTGCACTGCTAACGCCATCTGAACGCAGCAATCCGCTAGGGTGATGGAAATCGCGTAGTCAGGCCGCATATTGTCCCCATCTGCCGCCGGAGTAATCCATGTTCAGCAAAGACCTCGAACACACCATCGGCCAGTGCTACAAGCGCGCCCGTGAGGCCCGGCATGAGTTCATGACGGTCGAACACCTGCTGCTGGCACTGCTCGACAACCCGTCCGCCCAGGCCGTCCTGAAGGCCTGTGGGGCCGACGCCGAACGCCTGCGCCAGGAGCTGGAGCAGGCCATCGAGGCGTCCGTGTCCCGCCTGGCCGAAGATGACGGACGCGATACCCAGCCAACCCTGGGCTTCCAGCGCGTGCTGCAGCGGGCCGTGTACCACGTGCAGTCCTCGGGCAAGAAGGAAGTCACCGGCGCCAATGTGCTGGTGGCCATCTTCGGTGAAAAGGACTCCCACGCCGTCTATTACCTCAACCAGCAGGATGTCACCCGGCTGGACGTGGTCAATTACCTGTCCCATGGCATCGCCAAGCTGGGTGAGGAGGGCGAGCAGCCGTCCTCGTCCTCCGAGGGCGAAGGCCGCATGGAAGGCGGCGAGGGTGAGCCCAAGGGCGACGCGCTGACCGAGTTCGCCAGCAACCTCAACGAGCAGGCCCGGGCCGGTCGCATCGACCCGCTGGTCGGTCGTGGCGACGAGATCGAGCGCACCATCCAGGTCCTGTGCCGCCGCCGCAAGAACAACCCGCTGTACGTGGGTGAGGCCGGCGTGGGCAAGACCGCCATTGCCGAGGGCCTGGCCCGCCGCATCGTCGAAGGCTCGGTGCCCGACGTGCTGGCCGATGCGGTGATCTACTCGCTCGACCTGGGCGCGCTGGTGGCCGGCACCAAGTACCGCGGCGACTTCGAGAAGCGCCTGAAGGGTGTACTGACCGCGCTGAAGAAGGTACCCAACGCGGTGCTGTTCATCGACGAGATCCACACCATCATCGGTGCCGGTTCGGCCTCCGGTGGCACCATGGATGCCTCCAACCTGATCAAGCCGGCACTGGCCTCGGGCGAGCTGCGCTGCATCGGTTCGACCACCTTCCAGGAATACCGCGGCATCTTCGAGAAGGACCGCGCCCTGGCTCGCCGCTTCCAGAAGATCGACATCGTCGAGCCGACGGTGGGCGAGACCTACGAGATCCTGCAGGGCCTGAAGTCCAAGTACGAGCTGCACCATGGCGTGACCTATTCGGACGAGGCGCTGCAGGCGGCGGTAGACTTGTCGGTGAAGCACATCGGCGACCGCCTGCTGCCGGACAAGGCCATCGACGTGATCGACGAGGCCGGCGCTCGCCAGCGCCTGCTGCCCGAAGGGCAGCGCAAGGAGCTGATCGACGTTGAGGAAGTGGAAGCGATCGTGGCCAAGATGGCGCGCATCCCGGCCAAGCAGGTCAGTGCCACCGACAAGGACGTGCTGCAGCACCTGGAGCGCAACCTGAAGATGGTGATCTTCGGCCAGGACCCGGCCATCGGCACCCTGGCGTCGGCCATCAAGCTGGCCCGTTCGGGCCTGGGCAACCCGGAAAAGCCGATCGGCAACTTCCTGTTCGCCGGCCCGACCGGTGTCGGCAAGACCGAAGTGACCAAGCAGCTGGCGCTGCAGCTGGGCATCGAGCTGGTCCGCTTCGACATGTCCGAGTACATGGAGCCGCATTCGATCAGCCGCTTGATCGGTGCGCCCCCGGCTACGTCGGCTTCGACCAGGGCGGCCTGCTGACCGAAAAGATCGTCAAGACCCCGCACTGCGTGCTGCTGCTGGACGAGATCGAGAAGGCGCATCCGGACATCTTCAACATCCTGTTGCAGGTGATGGACCGCGGCGTACTGACCGACACCAACGGTCGCGAAGCCAACTTCAAGAACGTGGTGCTGGTGATGACCACCAATGCCGGTGCGGCGCAGGCCTCACGGCGTTCGATCGGCTTCACCAAGCAGGACCATGCCACCGATGCGATGGAGACCATCCGCCGCGCGTTCACGCCGGAATTCCGCAACCGCCTCGATGCGGTGGTGCAGTTCCAGCCGCTGGGCTTCGAGCACATCCTGCGTGTTGTCGACAAGTTCCTGATCGAGCTGGAGATGCTGCTGCAGGAGAAGCACGTCAGCCTGTCGGCCACGCCGACCGCGCGCGACTGGCTGGCCCACCACGGCTTCGACCCGCTGATGGGTGCGCGCCCGATGGCCCGTGTGATCCAGGACAGGATCAAGCGCCCGCTGGCCGACGAGCTGCTATTCGGCAAGCTGGTCAACGGCGGCAAGGTCAGCATCGATGTCCGCGACGACGAGCTGGTGGTGGAGACCCAGGCCGAGCCGGAGCGTCTGCTGCCGGTCACCGTGGAGTGATCTGACGCCGGGCCTGGACCGGTGGACCTGAAATGACAAGGGCGGCTTCGGCCGCCCTTGTCGTGCCTGCGCTCAACGGCGACGTTGGCGCGCCTTCTGAGCGAAGCTGGCGGGGTCGATGGGTTCGACGCGGGCGACGGCGCAGCGTTCGGTATCGGTGCGCAGGGTGCTGCGGCCGTCGCTGCAGAGCAGGTTCTGCTGTCCTTCGGTGGCAAAGCTCAGCGTGCGGGAGCGGGCCGCGGCGGTACAGTCGCGCTGGAAGTGCACCACGTAGTGGTCCTGGCCGTTGCGCAACAGCACATCACGGGTAACGCCGGCGCGAACCATCTGCTGGTCGCTGCCCAGCTGGATGCAGGCGGTGGTGGCCGCTGCCGGTGCATCGGCGGCCTGGGCCGAGACGGCTGACAGCAGGCTGGCGGACAGGAACAGGGAGCAAAGCAGGGGATGCCGTTTCATGGCGGGGCAGGGGGTGGCGATCCGGACTGGATCGGATTCCACGATGCCGCGGCGGCTGCAAGCGCGAATCTGCCGCAAGCCGGGCTGACCGACGCCACGGTGCGTTCGGTCACGATGACCTCCGGCAGGGCCGGATTGCGGGCATGACAAAAGGCCAGCAACCAGGGCTGGCCTTGTCGAAGTGGCGCCAGGCGCCGACCGCTTACTTCATGCGGTAGGTGATACGACCCTTGGTCAGGTCGTACGGGGTCATTTCAACCTTGACCCGGTCACCGGTGAGGATGCGGATGTAGTTCTTGCGCATGCGGCCGGAGATGTGGGCGATGATTTCGTGCCCATTTTCCAGGCGAACGCGGAAAGTGGTGTTCGGCAGCGTCTCGCTGACGGTGCCCTCGAACTCGATGGAATCGTCTTTCGACATGTAGTCCTGTGCGGTTCAGAAAACGGCCACGCTGGGCCTAAGGCGCGGTATTTTACGCGTGATGCGGCCAGCTTGCAAAGTTTGCGTTAACCCTCGGCCAAACGCTTCGCCGGCAGGCGTCCGACGGCCTGGGTCCAGGCGCCTTCACGGCCCTCGCGGCGCACCGCCTGGCGCACCTGATCCAGGAACACGGCGCGCGGCAGGTGCACTGCGCCCATCCGCAGCAGGTGTGGATTCTCCACCTGCGCGTCGATCAGTTCCCAGCCCCAGCCGCGCAGGGTGGCCGCCAGCGCCGCCAATGCGATCTTGGAGCCGCCGCTGGCGCCGCTGAACATGCTTTCGCCGAAGAACATCGCGCCGATCGCCACGCCGTAGATGCCACCGACCAGGGTCTGCCGGTCCCACACTTCAAACGAATGGGCAAAGCCCAGGTCGTGCAGCTGGCTGTAGGCGTCGACCATGGCCGGGCTGATCCAGGTGCCGTCCTGACCGGGGCGCGGGGTGGCGGCACAGGCGCGCATCACCTGGCTGAAGGCCACATCGGCAGTGACCTCCCAGTGGCTGGCGCGCAGCTGGCGCCGGAAACGGCTGGACAGGTGCACGCCGTCGGTGCGGAACACCATGCGTGGATCGGGCGACCACCACAGGATCGGCTCGCCCTCGCTGAACCACGGGAAGATGCCGCCTGCATAGGCGTTGAGCAGGCGCAACGGGTGCAGGTCACCGCCGACGGCGAGCAGGCCATCGGGCTGGCGCAGCGCGGTCTCGGCCGGGGAAAGGGCGCGTCCGGCGCATCGGCCAGGCGCCAGGGCAGCGGGCGGGTCATGCGCGCAGTGTAACGGGCGTGGGTGCCGACCTTCTTCGGTTCCGGTAGGCACGTCAGTCGAGCAAGCTCGACGCTACGGTTCCGCGCGGAACGGGCTGTGCCCCAGCAGCTCCTGCTGGTAACGGTGCACATCGCGCCGTTCCTGCCGGCACCAGTCCTGCAGGGCGTCGGCAAACTCGGCATCGGCCACCCAGTGGCGGCTGCGCACCCGCGTCGGCAGGAAGCCGCGTGCCAGCTTGTGCTCGCCCTGCGCGCCGGGCTCGAAACGGGTGAGGCCCTCGCGCAGGCAGTACTCGATGCCCTGGTAGTAGCAGGCCTCGAAGTGCAGGCCGGGCAGGGTCGCGCCTCCCCAGTAGCGGCCATACAGCGTGTCGCCGCCGCGCAGGCACAGTGCGCCGGCAATCGGCTCACCCTCCTGCTCGGCCAGGAACATCACCAGCCCGCGCCCCAGTGCGATGGCCAGATGGCGCAGGAAGGCCTCGGTCAGCGCCGGTGCGTTGCCGTACTCGAGGAAGGTCTGCAGGTAGAAGCGGTACATCGCCTGCAGGTCGGCGCGGCTGGCCTCATTGCCATGCACCACGCGGAAGCTGATGCCCTGGCGCGCGGCCTTGGCCCGCTCCTGGCGGATGTTCTTGCGGTGCTTGTGGTCCATCGCACCGAGAAACTGCTCGAATGTCGCCCAGTCGCCGGGGTTCTGCCACTGGAACTGCACGTCCTCGCGCAGCAGCCAGTCATCGCCGAACACGACCTCGTCAGCGGCAGTGTGGAAATTGATGTGCGCCGATGACACGCCCAGCGTCGGCAGCGCTTCGCGTAGAGCCGACAACAGCGCCGCGCGCTGTACATCGTGACGGGCCAGCAGCCGTGGTCCGGTCACCGGCGAGTACGGCACCGCACCCAGCCACTTCGGGTAGTAGTCGCGGCCGTGGCGTGCATAGGCATTGGCCCAGGCATGGTCGAACACGAACTCACCGTGCGAATTGGTCTTCAGGTAGCCCGGAATGGCACCGACCAGAGCATTGCCTTCCCAGAGTGTGAAGTGCCGGGGCTGCCAGCCCCAGTCCTCGCGCAGGCAGCCGTGCGCTTCCAGTCCGGCCAGGAAGGCGTGGCTGATGAACGGGTTGCGGCCATCATGCAGGGCGTCCCAGTCGGCGGCGGCAATGGACTGCAGGGAATCGAGGAAACGGGGCGAAGGCATGGGGGAAGGATAGGGCAGGTGAAACAAAAAGGCCGACGCATTGGCGTCGGCCCTTGGTCCGGGTCGAGCATGGCTCGACGCTACCGAAGCGGGTCAGCGTTTCAGCTGGCCTTGCCTTCGGCATCCAGGAAGCGCTCGGCGTCCAGCGCGGCCATGCAGCCGAAGCCGGCCGAGGTGATCGCCTGGCGGTAGTGCTGGTCGGCCACGTCGCCGGCGGCGAACACGCCCTCCACCGAGGTCTGGGTGGCGTTGCCGCCCAGGCCCGAGCGGATCTCCAGGTAGCCGTTGTTCATCGCCAGCTGGCCGTCGAACAGGGTGGTGTTCGGGTGGTGGCCGATGGCCACGAAGAAGCCGTGAGCGTCGATGTCGCGGGTGCTGCCGTCCAGGGTGGACTTCACGCGCACGCCGGTCACGCCGGCATCGTTGCCCAGCACTTCGTCCACCTGGTGGTGCCAGACGGTCTCGATCTTGCCTTCGGCCACCTTCTTGAACAGCTTGTCCTGCATGATCTTTTCCGCCTTCAGGGTGTCGCGGCGGTGCACCAGATAGACCTTGCGGGCGATGTTGGACAGGTACAGTGCCTCTTCCACGGCGGTATTGCCGCCGCCGACCACGACCACGTCCTGGTCGCGGTAGAAGAAGCCGTCGCAGGTGGCGCAGGCGGAGACGCCGCGGCCCTTGAAGGCCTCTTCGGTCGGGATGCCCAGGTACTTGGCGGTGGCGCCGGTGGCGATGATCAGGGCGTCGCAGGTGTACTCGTGGCTGTCGCCGATCAGCTTGAACGGGCGCTGGGAGACGTCAGCGGTATGGATGTGGTCGAAAATGACCTCGGTCTCGAAACGCTCGGCGTGGGCCTGCATGCGCGCCATCAGGTCCGGCCCCATCAGGCCGTGGGCGTCACCCGGCCAGTTGTCCACCTCGGTGGTGGTCATCAGCTGGCCGCCCTGCTGCAGGCCGGTGATGACGACCGGCTTCAGGTTGGCGCGGGCGGCGTAGACGGCGGCGGTCCAGCCGGCCGGGCCGGAACCAAGGATGACAAGACGCTGATGGCGGGAGGGCAGGCTGGTGCTCATGTAAACTCGCGAAAAGGTAGGTGGGACAAGGCGCTGGCGATGTTTGCGCAGCATCCATGGCAGGTCATAGAGTGGCGGCTGGGGCAGGGCGATTCAAGCCGATGAACAGAACGCCGTCATCCAGCGGTGGTCCGGGCGCCCTACAGACAGCGCAGCGCGTCGCATAACTGAAAACTGACGCCGTCTCATTTATTATCAATCACTAACAGCGCATTCCAAAGGTATGGTCTAAGGTGGCGAAGCAGGTCCCCGAACGCTCCAAGTCCGACGACAGCAAGGCGTCACGTCGCACGGCCGCGGCGGCGACGACCGACAATCCACGCCGCCAGCGGCTCTGGCGCGACCTTGGCCTGATCGCCATCGCGCCAGCGCTGCTGTATCTGGCGGCCAGTCTGTTCACCTATTCAGCCACCGACCCGGGTTGGTCGCATACCGGCAGCGTGGTTGCGCCGGTGCACAACATGGGCGGGCGCGCAGGGGCCTGGATCGCCGACGTGCTGCTGCAGCTGTTCGGCTACATCGCCTTCCTGCTGCCGGTGGTGCTGGGCGCGCTGGCGTGGATCGCCATGTTCGGCCTCAAGCGCGAGAGCAAGGGCGAGAACGATCTGGACCCGGCGCTGCGCCTGGTCGGCCTGGTCGGCTTCCTGATCGCCGGCACCGGCTTCCTGCACGTGCGCCTGTTCAGTGGCGATGTCTCCAGTGCCGGCGGCATCCTCGGCAAGCTGGTCGGCAATTCGCTCACGGTGGGCTTCGGCGCGCTGGGCGCGAACCTGTTCGTGCTTGTGCTGCTGCTGGCCTCGATCACGCTGGCCACCGGGCTGTCCTGGTTCAGCGTGATGGAGAAGATCGGCCGCGGGGTGATGTCGCTGGCGCCGTTGCTGGAGCGCAAGAAGGAAGAGGTCACCGAGTGGAAGCAGACCCGGGTGATGCGCGAGGAGCGCCAGGAAGTGCGCAAGGCCGATGCCGAGGTGCGCGCCAAGCGCGAGCCGGTGAAGATCGAGCCGCGCCCGGAACCGGTGATCGAGAAGAGCGACCGCGCCAAGCGTGACAACCAGATCCCGATGTTCCGCGGCGTCAACGGTGACGGCTCGGACCTGCCGCCGCTGGCGCTGCTGGATGATCCCAAGCCGCAGCCCAAGGGTTACGACGAAGAGACGCTGGAAACCCTGTCGCGGCAGATCGAATTCAAGCTGAAGGATTTCCGCATCGACGCGCAGGTGGTCGGCGCCAATCCCGGCCCGGTCATCACCCGCTTCGAGATCGAGCCGGCGCCGGGCATCAAGGTCAGCCAGATCAGCTCGCTGGACAAGGACATCGCGCGCGGGCTGTCGGTGAAGTCGGTGCGCGTGGTCGACGTCATTCCGGGCAAGTCGGTGATCGGCCTGGAAATCCCCAACGTCACCCGCGAGATGATCTTCCTGTCCGAGCTGCTGCGCTCGAAGGAATACGACAAGTCCGCCAGTGCGCTGACCCTGGCGCTGGGCAAGGACATCGCCGGCCGCCCGACCGTGGCCGACCTGGCGCGCATGCCGCACCTGCTGGTGGCCGGTACCACCGGTTCGGGCAAGTCGGTGGCGGTCAACGCGATGGTGCTGAGCCTGCTGTTCAAGGCTTCGCCGAAGGACCTGCGGATGCTGATGATCGACCCGAAGATGCTCGAACTGAGCGTCTATCAGGGCATCCCGCACCTGCTGGCGCCGGTGGTCACCGACATGAAGGAGGCCGCCAACGGCCTGCGCTGGTGCGTGGCCGAGATGGAGCGCCGCTACAAGCTGATGAGCGCGGTGGGCGTGCGCAACCTGGCCGGCTTCAACAAGAAGGTGAAGGAAGCCGAAGACGCCGGGCAGCCGCTGATGGATCCGCTGTTCAAGCCGAACCCGGAACTGGGCGAGGCGCCGCGCCCGCTGGAGACGCTGCCGTTCATCGTCATCTTCATCGACGAATTCGCCGACATGATGATGATCGTCGGCAAGAAGGTGGAAGAGCTGATCGCGCGCCTGGCACAGAAGGCACGTGCGGCCGGCATCCACCTGATCCTGGCCACGCAGCGGCCGTCGGTGGACGTGATCACCGGCCTGATCAAGGCCAACATCCCGACCCGCATCGCCTTCCAGGTCAGCTCCAAGATCGACTCGCGCACCATTCTCGACCAGTCTGGCGCGGAAACCCTGCTCGGCCACGGCGACATGCTGTACCTGCCGCCGGGCACCGCCCTGCCCGAGCGCGTGCACGGCGCCTTCGTCTCCGACGAGGAAGTGCATCGCGTGGTCGAGCACCTCAAGGCGATGGGCCCGGCCGATTACATCGACGGCGTGCTGGACGAAGTGCAGACCATGGGTGACGGCGTGGTGGTCGGTGCCACCGGCCTGCCGGAGACCAGTTCCGGCGGCGGCGATGAGTCCGATCCGTTGTATGACGAAGCGCTGCGGGTGGTCACAGAGACCCGCCGCGCTTCGATTTCCGGCGTGCAGCGCCGGCTGAAGATCGGCTACAACCGCGCGGCGCGACTGATCGAGGCCATGGAAGCGGCCGGTGTGGTCAGTGCGCCCGAACACAACGGCGACCGCACGGTGCTGGCACCGCCACCGCCGAAGTAAGGCCCGACGTACCCCCACGACGTCCAAGGAACCGACGCATGCTTCACCCCGTCCCCAGCGCGCTGGCACTGGCGCTGGCAGCCTTGATGGCTGCCGGCCCGGCACTGGCAGATACCGCCACCACCGCGCCCGCCACGGCGCCGCCTTCCACCAGCGGCGATACCGAAGCCAGCAACAACTTCAGCATTGTCCGTTACCGCGCCGACTACCAGGTGCGGCCGGATGCGGGCAATGTGCAGACCGAAACCTACGAAGTGCTGCTCAAGACCAAGGCCGCCGTCGAGCAGTTCAGCCAGGTGCGGCTGAGCTACAGCGAAAAGATGGAAACGCTGGAAGTGCTTGGCGCCTACACCATCACCGCCGACGGCCAGCGCCGCGACGTGCCGGCCGACCGCATCTACACCCAGGAAAGCTATTCCAGCGCCTCGGCGGCGATGTACGCCGACCGCAAGGTGCGGGTGATCGTGTTCCCGAATCTGGCTCCGGGCACCCGCCTGTACTACCAGGTGCGGCGTACCCAGGCCACGCCGTACTTCCCGGGCTACTTCGGCCTGTGGGAAACCTTCAATGTGTTCACCGAGTACGAGGACGCCGAGGTCACCCTGAGTGCGCCGGCCAACCTGCCGATGTTCGTTGACAGCCGCGGCGTGCAGGGCAGTGATCGCCCGGTGGTGAAGAATGGCCAGGCGCAGTGGCGCTGGCATTACCAGCGCCGCGAAGCAATGCCGGCGCAGAACTGGTCGGCGGCCGGCTGGGAGTTCGGCCCGAACATCATGGCCAGCACCTATCGTGACTGGTCGCAGATGGGGCGCGCCTACCAGCTCAAGGCCGGCCCGGCCGCGCAGGTCACGCCGGAGCTGCAGGCGCTGGCCGACCAGGTCACCGCCGGCATCAGCGACCGCCGCGCGCAGGCCGATGCGCTGTACCGCTGGGTGGCGCAGAACATCCGCTATGTGGCGGTGTACCTGGGCAATGGTGGCCTGGAGCCGAACAGCGCGCAGAGCATCCTCGACAACCACTATGGCGACTGCAAGGACCACGTGACGATCCTGGAGGCGCTGCTGGCAGCCAAGGGCATCGCCAGTTCGCCGGTGCTGATCGGTGCTGGCGGCGGTCCGACGCTGCCGAAGATCCCGGTGCTGGGCCGCTTCAACCACGCCATCACCTACATTCCCGAGTTCGATCTGTACCTGGATTCGACCACCGCGTGGGCACGCTTCGGCCAGCTGCCGGAAGGTGACCTCGGCGCGCCGGTGATGCGCACGCGCGATGCCACGCTGGCGCGCACCCCGGCCAACACGCCGCAGCGCAATGCCACCTCGATGGAAGTGCGCTTCACCTTCGATGCCAACGGCAACCTGCGTGGCGAGACCGTTCCGAAGCTGGGTGAGAACGCCGAGATCGGCATGCGCGCGCAGTTCTCCCAGCTCAACGCGCAGAATCGTGCGCGCGCTGAAGAGCAGATCATGGCCGCGTCCGGTTTCGATGGGCGAGGGCAGCTGCAGATCCAGGGCGTGCCGGTCGACCTGACCCGGCCGTTCGGCTACCGCATGGCGTTCCAGGCCGAGGACTACGCCGACTTCAGCGTGGCCGGCGGCATGGCCGTTCCCGATCCGCCGGGCGGCGAATCAGTGCGTGGCCTCTACGCCACCGCCTCGGCGCCGGCCAACGAGACGCCGTTCTACTGCAACGCCAGCCTGCGCGAAGAAACCTACCGCCTGCAGTTCCCGGCCAATGCGCCGATCATCGCCATTCCGGCCAGTCAGCGCTTCAGCAATGCCGCTGGCGACTACCGGGTGGATTGGAGCAGGCAGGGCCAGGAAGTAACCGTGCATCATCGCCTGCAGCAGAACGCGGTGCGTGGCCCGGAAGCGCTGTGCCAGCCGCAGGACTACGCCGCGTTCCGCGCGCTGTACCGCGAGGTGCGTCGCGGCTTCCGTGGCCAGGTGCTGTACGGCAAGCTGCCGGCGGCCGGCGGCTGAATCGCCGATGGACGTTCGGGGCGGCATAATGTCGCCCTGATCGCCCATTCATGTTTCTACGGGCACACTGGCCACTACCTTTCCTGGCGTTCGCGCCCACAGGATTTCCGCATGAACTTCCGCTTCCGCCGTTTCCTCGCCACCACCACCCTGGCTGTGGCCTGTGCCGCCGCTGGCAGTGCCTGGGCCGGCGCCCGCGATGATCTCAAGACCTTCACCAGCGGCCTGAAGGGCCTGGATGGCCAGTTCAGCCAGCAGGTGTTCGATAGCCGGGGCAAGGTGAAGGAATCGACCAGCGGCCGCGTGGCGCTGTCGGCGCCGCGCCTGTTCCGCTGGGAGTACGTGCGCCCGCACGAACAGCTGATCGTGGCCGACGGCAAGAAGGTCTGGATGTACGAGCCGGACCTGGAGCAGGCCACCGTGCGTGAGCAGGGCAAGGAAGAGCAGAACAGCCCGCTGACCGCGTTGATCAACCCGGCGCTGCTGGAACAGCAGTACGACCTGAGCGAAGAGGCGGCGCAGCGCGACGGCCTGCAGTGGCTGTCGCTGTCGCCCAAGCGCGATACCGAAGCCAGCTTCCAGTACGCCGCGCTGGGCTTCAACGCACAGGGCCTGGCCAAGATGGAGATCACCGATGCTGTCGGCCAGCGTACCGTGATCACCTTCAGTGGCTGGAAGCGCAACCCGGGCTTCGCCGCCGGCACCTTCAGCTTCACCCCGCCGAAGGGCACCGACGTCATCGGTAATTGATCTCCGGGCGGAAATGCTCTGGTGGGTGCGAACCCTCCCGCATTGGTGGATGTCAACCTTGGTTGACACGCTTTTGATCTGCCGGCCAGCGGCCGGCACTACCCGCCCTGGCCTGACTGCCTGGGTGGGTGCCAACCTGGGTTGGCACGCTCTCGCGGTACAATGAGCGGGTGGCAAGACATCGTTCAACTTCCTTCCCCGGCCCCGATCTGCTGAGCGTTGATCGGGATCATCTGCGCCCGCTGGCCGAGCGCATGCGTCCGCGCACCCTCGATGAGATGGTCGGGCAGAAGCGCCTGCTGGCGCCGGACAGCGCGCTGCGTCGCGCGGTCGAGTCCGGCCGCGTGCATTCGATGATCCTGTGGGGGCCGCCGGGCTGCGGCAAGACCACGCTGGCGTTGCTGCTGGCCGAGTATTCCGACGCTGAATTCCGTGCCATCTCCGCCGTGCTGTCTGGTTTGCCGGAAGTGCGCCAGGTGCTGGCCGAGGCGGCGCAACGCTTCGCCGAAGGCCGCCGCACCGTGCTGTTCGTGGACGAGGTGCATCGCTTCAACAAGGCGCAGCAGGATGCGTTCCTGCCGCATATCGAGCGCGGCACGATCCTGTTCGTCGGCGCCACCACCGAGAACCCGTCGTTCGAACTGAATTCGGCGTTGCTGTCGCGCTGCCGCGTGCATGTGCTGGAGGCGGTCTCGCCGACCGATATCGTCGAGGCGCTGGAGCGTGCACTGGGCGACCGCGAGCGTGGACTGGGCGAAGAGGGCATCGAGGTTGCACCCGAACTCCTGCTGGAAATCGCCACCGCTGCCGATGGCGATGTGCGGCGTGCGCTGACCCTGTTGGAGATCGCCGCCGAACTGGCGGGTGGGGAGGGCGGTCGCATCACCCCGCAGACCCTGACCCAGGTGCTGGCCGATCGCACCCGGCGCTTCGACAAGGGCGGCGAGCAGTTCTACGACCAGATTTCGGCCCTGCACAAGTCGGTGCGCAGCTCCAATCCCGATGCTGCACTGTACTGGCTGACCCGCATGCTCGATGGCGGTTGCGATCCGTCCTATCTGGCGCGCCGGCTGACGCGCATGGCCATCGAGGACATCGGCCTGGCCGATCCGCGTGCGCAGAGCATGGCGCTTGAAGCGTGGGACATCTACGAGCGGCTGGGCAGCCCGGAAGGCGAGCTCGCCTTCGCCCAGCTGGTGCTGTACCTGGCCAGCACCGCCAAATCGAACGCCGGCTATGCGGCCTTCAACCAGGCCAAGGCCGATGTGCGCGAAAGCGGCACCGAAGAAGTGCCGCTGCATCTGCGCAACGCGCCGACCAAGCTGATGAAGGAGCTTGGCTACGGTGCCGAGTACCAGTACGACCACGATGCCGAAGGCGGCATCGCGCTGGACCAGACCGGATTCCCGGATGCGATGGGCGAGCGGGTGTACTACAGCCCGGTGCCGCGCGGGCTGGAGATCAAGCTGAAGGAAAAGCTGGACCGCCTGCGCGCCGAACGTGAGGCCGCGCGCGCCGCCAAGGGCCGTTGACCCCGCTTCCGTAGAGTCGAGCTTGCTCGACTGCTTTTCGCAGCACCTCATGGTGCCCGATAGTCGAGCAAGGCTCGACTCTACAGTGGCAATGGCAGCCGAGCATGGCTCGGCTCTACAGGGGTAAAGGCAGCCGAGCGTGGTTCGTCACCACATTGTCCTGCGCGCGTTCATTTGGCACACTGCGCGGCTTCTCTTATCAAGGAACGATGCCGTGCAGGAAATGATTCTGCCGTTGAAGCGCTACGCCCAGTTCGAGGGTCGTGCCAACCGCCGCGAGTACTGGATGTTCCAGCTGTTCCTGCTGATCGTCTCGGCCGTGCTGATGGTGCCGCTGGTCACCGCGCTGGTGATGCAGTCCGACGTCCTGGGCATCGCGTCGATCATCCTGTTCGTCGTGTTCTGGCTGGCTACGCTGCTGCCGGTCATCGCCGTCACCGTGCGCCGCCTGCATGACTGCAACCAGTCGGGTTGGTTCTACCTGCTGGCGCTGGTGCCGGGCGGTGGCATCGTGATCCTGGTCTTTGCGCTGCTGCCGGGTACGCCGCAGGAAAATGCGTATGGTCCGGTGCCTGTGGGCCCCTGACATGGCGTAGGTCGAGCGTGGCTCGACGCTGCCGTGGCAACGAAAAGAAGCCGGCATTTTGCCGGCTTCGTCGTTACTTGAGGCTGCAATCGCCGAAGGACAGATAGTCGGTGCCGGAGCTGAACTGCAGCGTGCAACTGGCGGTGAAGACAGCGCCTTCTTCCAGTTCACCCAGTTTGGCCGCCTGCTGCTCATCATCGCTGGTCAGTCGGGCCAGGACATTGCCCTGGTCATCGCCGGCCTCGATGAGCGGTTCGCCCGCCATGTTGCTGGAAACGCCCAGCGCGACGGCGGTGAAGGTCACCGTCTGGTTGAGTTCTTCCATGCTCAGCGTTGAATTGCCGGCTTCTTCAAAGGCCTGATAGAGCGTGGGCAGATCCTGCGCGGCGTGCGCGGCCAGCGGTGCAGACAGGCCGAGGGTAAGGGCGATCAGTGCGGTGTGCTTCAAGGGGTCTCACAATCATGGGATCCAATCCCATGGCGGTCGTGGCGCGGATGAACGCGACCCGGACGACGGCAACGTGCCCGCCGTCCATGGCTACGCTGGAAGTGGGGCGGTCCAATGCCCCAGTGGGCGGAAAAATAGGGGAAGTGCCGCCTCCTGTGCAACCGGCCCGTCGCGCGCGTGATACACAGTGTGACGTATGATCGATGTGATAATCATTCGCGTTTGAGGTAGACTGCGGTCCCTTGTGAACCGGCGGCTTCGGGCTGCCTCCGCTGCCGCTGATGAAGCATTTCGTCCTGCCTTCGCGCCGTGGTCCGCTGGCCCGCGGCCTGGCCGCCTTGATGATGGGTCTGCTCCTGGCCACTCCCTATGCCCATGCGCAGCAGCGCAACCCGCTGCAGAAGATCGGCCACACCGTGCTCGACGAGCCGGCGTCCAGCTATCGCTTCGAGCAGTTCGTGGTGGACAGCCCCGACCAGCAGCGCCGCTGGCGGGTGAATGTGGCGATCCCGGCCAAGGCCGGCAAGGCGCCGATGCCGGTGCTGTATGCGCTGGACGGCAACGCGGTGGCGATGGTGCTGGATCAGCCGATCCTGGCCGAGCTGGCCGCGCGCAAGGCGCCGCCGGTGCTGGTGCTGATCGGTTACGACAACGACCTGCGCATCGATTCGAAGGCCCGTACCCGCGATTACACCGCATGGATCGACCGTGCGGATGACGAGAGCGGCAGCACGCAGGCCGTCGGCGGCGGTGCAGCGGCCTTCCTCGATGTGATCGAGCGCCGGATCAAGCCGGAAGTCGAGCGCCGCGCACGCATCGATGCGCAGCAGCAAGCGCTGTGGGGCCACTCGCTGGGCGGCCTGTTCGTGCTCAATGCGCTGTACACCCGCCCCGCCGCCTTCCAGTCCTATCTGGCCGCCAGCCCGTCGCTGTGGTGGAGCCAGGGTGCCGCGCTGGGCGACCCGGAGCAGCAGTTCGTGCAGAACGTGCATGGCCAGGCAGCGAAAGTGTGGCTGATGCTGGGCGGTGCCGAGCGCGTCGGCGATCGCGGCAAGCGTGACATGAACAATCCGCGCGTGGTCGCGCACCTGCGCCGTATTGGCGGTGCCACGCCCGATGCAGCCATGCAGCTGTCCCAACGCCTGGGCAAGGTGCCCGGGCTGAGCGTGCAGTACCGCGAGTTCGACGGCCTGGGCCATGGCCCGATGCTGCCCGCCTCGTTCCACGCTGCGCTGCACGAACTATACGGCGTGACCGATCGCAGCGCCGGCGACGGCGCCCCCAATGGCAGTGACAACGCTGCCGAATGAATCCGTACGCACGCATCGCCGTGCGACCCCACTACCCAGGCGAGGCTGCCGGCGTGCAGCGGCCCAGGCAACCGATGAATCCCGCGCCACGTGGCGCGGCCTACGTGTGCAAGGAGCCTTCCATGTCGTTCCGTCCGTCTCTCCGTCTCACCTCTCTCGCCGCCGGCCTGCTGCTGGCCGTCACCGTCACCGCGCAGCCGGTGTTCGACCAGCCGGCCAATGCCACCTTCAAGGGCGAGGTTGTCTCGCGTGGTGAGAATGTGGTTCCCGGCAGCACCGCCGACGTGATCGGTCGTGGCTTCGTGCCGGGCCAGAAGGTCAGCCTGCTGCGTGGCGACAGCGTGCTCAACGCGCAGCCGGTGGTGGTCGATGCCGATGGCAACTTCAAGACCCAGCTGAGCATCCCGACCGATGCCGTGCCCGGCACCCACCCGGTGGTGGTGCGTGCCAGCCAGCCGGCGGCGGCAACGGTGCTGAAGCTGCGCGTGTCGCCGCAGCTGCCGCTGTCCGGCCAGGCGCAGTTCGCCACCCAGTCCAACAAGCTGGTGCCGGGGCTGTACCAGTCCGCCTACAGCGCCGCCAGCAATGCGGTATTCGTGACCTCGGCCGTGGGCCGTCCGCCGGTCACCCAGTCGCAGCTGCTGAAGCTGGACCCGAAGACGCTGAAGGTCACCAAGGCGATCACCCCGGCGCAGGTGCCGGGCGGCAGCAACGGTGCGGTGTACGCGGTCTACGGCGTGGGCGTGGATGACACCAACGGCAATGTGTGGGTGACCAATACCCGCCAGAACTCGATCGCGGTCTATCGCCAGAAGGACCTGTCGCTGGTCCACCAGTTCCCGGTCGATGCCGTGCCGCATGCGCGCGACGTGGTGGTCGATGGCACCCACGGCAAGGTGTTCGCCTCGGCCACGGGTGAGGACCACCTGTCGGTGTTCGACGCGAAGACGCTCAAGGAGCTTCCGCAGATCACGCTGGAGTCCGGCGTCGATGAAGGCAAGTTCACCCCGATGAGCCTGGTGCTGGACGAGAAGGGCGGCAAGCTGTTCACCGTCAGCATCGGCACCCCGGAAGCGGCAGTGATCGATGTGGCCAGCGGCAAGGTCGACAAGGTCATCGACCT
The DNA here is from genome assembly GCF_056172695.1 of Stenotrophomonas sp. GSD10. Taxonomy (NCBI): domain Bacteria; kingdom Pseudomonadati; phylum Pseudomonadota; class Gammaproteobacteria; order Lysobacterales; family Lysobacteraceae; genus Stenotrophomonas; species Stenotrophomonas sp. GSD10. The sequence continues at coordinate 1,852,903 of NZ_JAOCMC010000002.1, forward strand.
GGGCAATTCGATCAGCGCCTCAGGCGTGGCCTTCGACGCGGCGCGCAACCGCCTGTACGTGGCCTCGCAGGGCACCGACAACCTGCTGATCGTCGATGTGGCCGCCGGCAAGGTGCTGCACGATGTGCCGGTGGGTGCCGGGGCGCTGAACGTTGCCTTCGATGATGCCTCCGGCCTGGCCTACGTCAGCAACCGCGGCGCCGGCACCGTCACCGTGGTCAACGGCGATGGCAAGGTGGTCGCCAATCTCGATGGCGGCACGCTGCCGAACCACGTCCGTGCCGATGGCAAGGGCAACGTGTTCGCGGTGAACAAGTCGCGTGGCGCCGAAGACCCGAAGGGTGACCGCATCACCCGCATCACCCCGAAGCAGTAAGTCACCGGGCAGGGCGGCGTAGGCGTCGCCCTGCCAGCAAGGAGAAGACCCATGAACATCGCGTCCTGCCTGCGCCTGTGCGCGCTTCCGTTGGCTGTTTCGCTGGCACTGACCGCCTGTGGTGGCACTTCGGCGCCGTCCGATGCCGCCAAACCCGTCGAACCTTCGGCCGCAGCGTCGACTGCGGAAAGCGCGCTGCCGGCAGGCTGGCAGCGCGTGGCCGGCGCCGAGATGCCGGCGGTGCAGGACCAGGCGGCCGTGCTGCCGGCCAAGGTGCATTCCGATGATGGCGCCGACGTCGAGGTGGCCGACACCAGCCGCATCATTGCCGGCGGCGACGATGTCATCGCGGTGATCGAGGCGCTGGGGCTGGGCAAGCAGGTCTTTGCCGCGCCGACCAACACCACCACCCAGGCCGGTCTGGCCGCGCCGCACCAGTTCCTGTTCAACCGCACCACCGGCGTGGAAGGCGTGCTGAGCCTGAAGGGCTCGCTGTTCCTCGGCAACAGCCTGCGCCGCCACACCGAGCTTGCCAAGAAGCTGCGCGAAGTGGGCGAGCCGGCGGTGGTCATCGACGATCTGCAGCCGGCGCCGGACAAGGTGCGCAAGGTCGCCGCCGCGCTCGGCCTGGCCGAGGCCGGGCAGGCGTTGGCCACCCAGGTGCAGCGCCAGCTGGACGAGGCAGCGGCACTGGGCAAGGGCCTGGGCCATGCGCCGCGCGTGATCCATGTCTCGGCCACCGGTGCCGGTGGTGCACCGACCGTGGCTGGCGCCGACAGCGCCTCGGCGCAGCTGATCGCGCTGGCCGGCGGGGTCAACATCGGTACCGAAGCGGGGGTGAAGAACTACTCGCAGCTGAGCAATGAAGGCGTGGTCGCCGCGGCACCGGAGGTGATCCTGGTGACCGAGCATGACCTGCAGCTGTTCGGCGGTGCCGACGGCCTGTGGAAGTCGTACCCGACGCTGAAGCAGACCCCGGCCGGGCTGGCCAACCGGGTCTGGGTGATGCCGGATGTGCAGCTGAAGTACACCAGCGTCGGCTCCGGTGCCGGTGCGCTGGCGCTGGCCAAGGCCTTCGCGGCGATGCCCAAGGCATGAGTCCAGCGGATCGGCGCCGCCGTCGCGGGCGGATGATGGTGATGGTGGCATTGCTGGCACTGCTGGGGGCGGTGCTGGCGTCGTTCGCCGTGGGCCCGCTGCGGCTGCCACCGCTGGAAGTGATGCAGGCGCTGGGGGTGAAACTGGGCCTGGTCGATCCTCAGGCGGTCAGCACTCGCGATCTTGCCGTGGTCTGGCAGCTGCGCATTCCGCGCGCGTTGCTGGGCGCGATGGTCGGTGCCGCGCTGGCCATGGCCGGTGCCAGTCTGCAGGGCCTGTTCGGCAATCCACTGGCTGATCCGGGCATCGTCGGTGTCAGCCAGGGTGCGGCGCTGGGTGCGGTGGCCGCCATCGTGCTCGGCGCGGCCGGTGCCGCCGGTTGGCTGGTGCCGGTAGCCGCCTTCGTCGGTGGCGCCTTGGCCATCGGCCTGACCTATGCGCTGGCGCGGCCGGGCAAGGGCAGTGGCAATGCGACGCTGCTGCTGGTCGGCATCGCGATGGCGGCGTTCTGTTCGGCGCTGATCGGTTTCCTCACCTATATCGCCAGCGAAAGCGAACTGCAGTCGCTGGTGTTCTGGCAGATGGGCTCGCTGGCACGTGCCAACTGGGCCGACGTGGCCGCCGTGGTGCCGCTGTTTGCCATCGGTGTGCTGGCGCTGCAACGGTTGGCAACGCCGCTGGACATGCTGGCGCTGGGTGAGCGCCAGGCGCAGCACCTCGGCCTGGATGTGACCCGCACGCGACGCCGCCTGGTGGCCTTCAGTGCGCTGCTGGTGGGTGCGGCGGTGGCGTTCGCCGGTTCGATCAGCTTTGTCGGCCTGGTGGTGCCGCACGTGGCGCGCCTGCTGGTTGGCCCCGGCCATCGTTGGCTGCTGCCGCTGTCCGGCCTGCTTGGGGCATTGCTGATCGTGGTGGCCGATACCGCAGCGCGCACGCTGGATCCGCCCGCGGAGATTCCGCTGGGCCTGTTCTCCGCCGCGCTGGGTGCGCCGTTCTTCCTCTGGCTGGTGCTGCAGCAGCGCCGCAAGGCGGCACCATGAGCGTGCTGTTGAAGCTGCACGAAGTGGTGGTGCGCCGCCAGCAGCGCGAGATCCTGCATGGCATCTCGCTGGCGTTCGAGCCCGGCACGGTAACGGCGCTGGTGGGTCCGAACGGCGCAGGCAAATCCACGTTGCTGGCCGTCGCGGCCGGCGATCTGCGTGCCGATGCGGGCGAAGTGAGTCTGCTGGGCAAGCCATTGAACAGCTACAAGGCCGGGCCGCTGGCGCGCGAGCGCGCGGTGATGCCGCAGGAACACGGCGTGCGTTTTGCCTTCAGCGTGGAAGAGGTGGTGGCAATGGGGCGCTTGCCGCATCCGCCGGACCCGGTCGTCGACGATGCCCAGGTGGAGGCGGCGATCGATGCCGCTGAACTGCAGGCATTGCGCCTGCGCGAAGTGCAGCAGCTGTCCGGTGGCGAATCGGCTCGCACCACGTTCGCCCGTGTGCTGGCGCAGGATACGCCGCTGTTGCTGCTGGACGAGCCGACCGCCGCGCTCGACCTGCGCCACCAGGAGCGCACGCTGCGCAGCGTGCGTGCCTGCGCCGAGGCCGGTGCGTGCGTGATCGTGGTGCTGCACGACCTGAATCTGGCGGCCGGTTATGCCGATCGCATCGTGCTGCTGGAGCAGGGCAGGGTGGCGGCCGATGGCACGCCATTGCAGGTGCTGACCGAAGAGAACCTGCAACGCGTCTACCAGCAGGACGTGGTGGTGCTGGAGCACCCCAGGCGCGGGGTGCCGCTGGTGGTGGTGACCTAGTCTGGACCTGCCGGGGCAACGACGAAGGGCGTGAGTGGGAAATCTACATCGCGCCCGTGTAGTGCAGGTACACGCCGGCAACAACGATGATGGCGAACGGGATCCACAGCAGGGCAAACGAGGCGTACGCCCAGCCCCGGGATCTGCGCGCGGCGGCCAGGCTGGAATCAATCTGGCCAGACAGGTGGAGCACTTCGGCCTTGTTTGCGTACACGATGGCAACGATTCCGAGCAGCCAGTTGCCCAGCAGAAGCGAGGCCCATGCGAGGCGTTTGGGGTCATTCGGGGGCTGTGTCGTCGGAGTGTTCATGGAAGCTTCCACAGGTACGGGTGGGACGCATGTTCGCTTCCTCCTGACGCCTTCGGAATACAAGAACTACGAAAGACGCCTGGAAGCAGGCGGGGCCGTCGCACCCTGTCGGGCTATCATGCAGCGATCCAAACTTTTCAATGGACTGATGCAGTGATTCGTAATGCTTCGCGTAGTGTGTTGTTCGCTGCAATGCTCGTCTCGACGACCGCCGCCGATGCGGCCTCCACCTCTACGGTTTCGCTGACCCACGCGGCCGAGAACGCCTCGCTGATCGAGACCCGGCATGCCACTGCCGAGGGCGCTGGTGTCACCTCGATCAGGACGCAGTACTTCGCCAACGAGGAAATGTCGGTGAGCTGGGACGACCAGCAGGTGCTGGTGCTGTGCAAGGAGGCGGCATACCTGAAGATTCCTGCTGCCAAACTGGAGGCCGGTGCGCTGACCACCGAGCAGCGGCAGATGATCGTCTATCAGGCGCTGATGTCGGGCCTGGGGGCTGTGGCAGGCGTGATCGGGCCGGCGGGCGAGGAGGTGGCCGTGGCGGATGATGGCAGCGAGACCCGCAGCGTCGGCGAAAGCAGCTGGGCGTACGGTGTCGAGCGCCATGAAGTGACCACCCAGCGCTTGCCGGATGGCACGCTGCGGGTGCGCGCGCGGAAGACGGAAACCGTGAACACCACGCCGCCGGCCAGCCCCGATGACATGTTCAGTACCGAGGACGACCAGGCCGCGCGGTTGTCCGAACTGGCGCCGGTGGGCAGCTGGACCGAGGTGCTGATCCAGGGTGGCCCACGCCAGGCACAGGTGGACCCGGCGATGTCGTTGAAGGGCTGGCTGCCGATGGCGGACGATCAGGCGGCGACGGTGGCCGAGGCGCGCAAGCTGCACCGCTGCAAGTAAGGCATGGCAGGGGTCAGAGCCCTTTGCTCTGGCAAAGGGATCCGACCCCGATCCCGACCCGTACCCGCATCGTTCCATTCATGTGCGCAATATTCACTTGTGCGCCAGATTGGCAGGTCTAGAATGCGCCCCATGAACCGGATGCCGCTCCTGAAGTTTTTCACCCTGACCCGCGCAAGCGCGGAACGGGCGTCTCTGCCTGGAGCCCCACGAGGCCGCTGAAACGGCCATCGCTGGACCTTCGACAGAGCGCCCTCCGGGGCGCTCTTTTCGTTTCCGCAGTTCCATTTCCCGCAACCCGATGTACCGCAAGGAGAACGTGCCATGCACCAGATCGCCGAGACCGAACGCTAGCCGCGCACCCTGTCGCCAACCGGGGTGCGCGGCCCCTGAAGTTGGCTTTGCAGGAATCTCTCCATGAACACCCAGATCCTTTCCCGCCGTCGCAACCTCGGCATCATTGCCCACATCGACGCCGGCAAGACCACGTTGACCGAACGCCTGCTGTGGAAAAGCGGCGAAATCCATCGCGTCGGCGAAGTGCACGACGGCAACGCGACCACCGACTTCTCGGCGATCGAGCGCGAGCGTGGCATCACCATCGGTGCGGCTGCCGTGCAGGCGCAATGGGCGCCGCGCGATCTGCCGCCGCATCGGCTGACCCTGATCGACACGCCCGGCCATATCGACTTCGCCATTGAAGTGGAGCGATCCCTGCGCGTGCTGGACGGTGCCGTGGCCGTGTTCTCGGCCGTGGACGGCGTGCAGCCGCAGTCGGAAACGGTGTGGCGCCAGGCGCGACGCCATCGCGTGCCGCTGATCGCCTTCGTCAACAAGATGGACCGCGTTGGCGCCTCCTTCGAGCGCGTGCTGGAGCAGCTGCAGGACAAGCTGCAGGCGCGGCCGTGGGCGCTGGGCGTGCCGCTGGGCAGCGAAAGCAGCTTCAACGGCTGGGTCGATCTGGTCGATGAGCGCGTGCTGCACTGGCGGGACGGCGCGGCGGCCACGGTTGCAGCGTGGGATGCCGCCGCACGTGCGCAGTGGCAGTCGCGCCGCGATGCGCTGGTCGAGGCGGTGGCCGACCACGATGACGTGCTGGCCGATGCCTGGCTGGAAGGTCGGGTGATCGACGCCGAACTGCTGCGCGCGGCGATCCGCCGGGCGACCCTGGCCGGCGCTGGTGTGCCGGTGCTGGCAGGGGCGGCCTTCAAGGACAAGGGCATCGAAACGCTGCTGGACGCGGTGGTCGATTACCTGCCGTCGCCGCTGGATCGGCCTGCGGTCACCGCCGAATCAGACCACGGCGACATGTCGCTGCCGCCGGACCCGGACGGTCCGTTGGCCGGCCTGCTGTTCAAGATCACCCACCAGCAGCACGGCGCCCTCAGCTTCGTGCGGCTGTATTCGGGCACCTTGAAGGCCGGTGACGCGTTGGCCAGTTCGCAGCATCCACAGGGGCGGCGTGTCAGCCGCCTGGTGCGGGTGCAGGCCGACCAGACCCACGACATCGAGCAGGCGGTCGCCGGCGACATCGTCGCAGTGCTGGGCTGGAAGGATGCGGTCAGTGGCGAGACGCTGAGCAGCCGAAGCCAGCCGCTGCGCCTGGAGAACATCCAGGCACAGGTGCCGGTACTGGCGTGGCGGCTGGAGCCGGCGCGTGCGGCCGACCTGATCCGCATGGCGCAGGGGCTGGCCAGCCTGGCCCAGGAAGACCCGTCGTTCCGCGTCGAAACCGATCGCGATACGGGTGAGACGCTGGCCTGGGGCATGGGTGAGCTGCACCTGGAAGTGATGGTCGAGCGCCTGCGCAGCGAATGGAAGGTCGAGGTGGGCGTGGGTTCGCCGCGCGTGGCCTACCAGGAGACGCCGTTGCGTGCGATGACCGGCGTCGTCGGGCGGCTGGTGAAGCAGACCGGCGGCCAGGGCCAGTTTGCGCACGTAGTGCTGGACGTGGCGCCGCGCGAGGACGACCAGGTGGTGTTCAACGACCGCATCGTCGGTGGCGTGGTGCCGCGCGGCTTCATCGCTGCGGTGGAGAAGGGCGTGCGTGCCGCGCTGTCCGAAGGCCCGCAAGGGCATCCGGTGGTCGGTATCGAGGTCAGTCTTGTCGATGGCCAGACCCATGCCAAGGACTCCTCGGAGATGGCGTTCCATCGCGCTGGCGCCGAGGCGGTCAAGGCGGCGCTGGCCGAGGGTGGCACACAGCTGCTGGAGCCGGTGATGGCGGTGACGGTGCATTCGCCGTCGGCGTCGGTGGGGATGTGGTGGGCGACCTCAACCGTCGCCACGGCCGCATTGCCCGCATCGATGACCAGGACGGTCGCGCCGAAGTCAGCGGCTTTGCGCCATTGGCGCAGATGGTGGGCTACACCACATCGCTGCGCTCGCTCAGCCAGGGCCGGGCCAGTAGTGAGGCACACCTGCACGGCTACGAGCCGGTGCGCGCCGCATGAAGAAGGTGAGGGAGCCCGTTCGCGGGCTCCCTTTTTGTGTTGGTATGGGTTCCGCATCCCGCCATGCGTGGATGGTTTCGGCGCGGCGCACGAAATTTTTTGCACTGCATCGCAACAAAGCCACAGAAAAAGCTGGATTAAAGTGATGCCTCACGATAAATTGCGCACCCCCGTTGCTCGCCGCCGCCCGCACCCCGCCCATGCGTGATGACAAAGACCCCGGAACCCTTGAGCTGACCCTGCCGCGCAAGCGCGGTCGTCCGCCCAAGTTCGGGTACGCGATGAGCGATGCGCAGCGCGCCGCGCGCTACCGTGCGCGCAGGGCCGGGCAGGCCAATCACGCCGACGTGCGCTCGTGCAGCGACATGGTGCTGCTGGACAAGATCCGTGCCGCCGTCAGTGCCCGCGATACCGAGCTGGCCGGTTTCCTGGTCCATGTGCTGTGGCAGCGCTATCCCCTGCAGCTGAAATAGTGCGCCGGTGGGGTGGCCGTTGTCATCGTGCTTGTTGATAATGCGGGATTCAGGTTGTTCCCGCTGGCGTGCCCGGGATGGCAGGCGCGCATGATCGAACGGTTCCCAAGATGACCACCACCAGCGACACCACCACCGAAGCGGCGCCGAACGGCGCACCCCTGTTCTATTCCCGTCCGGTGCCGCTGCAGGCCGATCTCCACGCCGACCTGCGCATCCTGCCGGGCCGCCTCGAGTTCGCCGCCGGCAACAACGCCATTCCGCTGGTGCTGGGCGAGTTCGCGCTGGCCCTGCATCACTTCCCGATCCTGTTTGCCGGCCCGGGCGCGGTGCCGATGGCCGCCGTGGGCGTGTCCGACCAGAACCTGTTCATCAAGGACGGCCTGTGGGAAGACGAGACCTACATCCCGGCCTACCTGCGCCGCCATCCCTTCATCTTCATCGATACCGGCGCGGACAATGACTTCCTGCTGGGCATCGACGAAGACAGCCCGCGCGTGGTGAAGGGTGGCGAGGAAGGGCAGCCGCTGTTCGCCGACGGCAAGGCCACCGAAATGGTGCAGCAGGCGCTGGAATTCTGCGGCCAGTTCACCCGTGAACACGAGCAGACCCTGGCCTTCTCCAAGGCTCTGGTCGACAACGGCCTGCTGGTCGAGCGCAACGCTACCGTGCGTACCCCCGATGGCCGTGAGTTCAACCTCAATGGCTTCCTGGTGGTGGACGTCGAGAAGTTCGTCGCGCTGCCGGAAGCGACCGTGGTCGAGTGGCACCGCAGCGGCTGGATGGCGCTGATTCACCAGCACCTGATGTCGCTGGGTCGCTTCAACGACCTGACCCGCCGCCAGGTCGAGCGCCTGGCCGCCTGATCACGGCGATGGCAGGGCGTCCGCGGTGCGGGCGCCCTGCCAATCCCGCAGGCGTTCAAGCAGCTGCCGCGCCGCGCTCCAGTCCGGCGTGGCACGCTGCCCCAGATCCCAGAGTGCGGCCGCCAGTGCGGCCTGCTCGTGGGCGCCGAGCATCTGCAAGGTCCCTTGCAGTCGATGTGCATGGTGGCGCAGTGCGGGCGCGTTGTGATCGCGCAGGCAGCCTTCAATATTCCCCAGTTCGCTGCCCATGTCGCTCAGATAGGCAGCCAGCAGGCTGTCGGTTGCGGCGGTTGCTTCGTTGGGTGCGATTCCCTGCGGTGCGTGCAGTTCCAGCGCCTGCAGCAGCTGCGCCGGCCGCAGCGGTTTGGTCAGCACGGCATCGAAACCTGACGCCCTGCAGCGTTCAAGATGCCTGCGTCCGGTGCGCGCCGACAGTGCGATCAGCCGCAACGGCGCGTCCGACTGCCGTCGCAGTTCAGCTGCCAGCGCATGGCCATCCATGCCGCGAAGCTCGATATCAAGCAGCATCACGCTGCGAGGGTGGCGCGCCTGTTCGGCCAGCGCTTCGGTGGCGTCAGCCACCGCGCACACTTCGGCGCCCAGCTGTCGCAGCTGTTCGGCAACCACGCGCCGGTTCAGTGGGTGATCCTCCGCCAGCAACAACGCCAGCCCCGCCAGTGGCGCTGCCGCAGCGCGAGCCGGTGCCGGATCGGTGGTTGCCCTGATGGCGCGCACCGGCAGGCGCAGGATGAATCGGCTGCCTTTGCCGAGCACGCTGTGCACGGTCAGTTCGCCTCCCATCGCGCGGGCCAGCTCGCGGCAGATGGCCAGCCCCAGTCCGCTGCCGCCGCGGCGCCTGCCGCCGGCACCCTGGTGGAAGGGGCGGAACAGCGCTTTCAACGTCTCGGGCGCAATGCCGATCCCGCTGTCGATGACCTCCAGCAGCAGTTCGCGCGGCCGCGCAGGCGGCACCAGATCCAGGCGTAGCTCGACGCTGCCGGCGTCACTGAACTTCACGGCATTGATCAGCAGGTTGCTGGCGATCTGGCGCAGCGCGTCCGGGTCGACCAGCACGCTGGGCGAGGGCGACGCAGGCGCCGCGAACTGCAGGCGCAGTCCTTTGCGGCGAGCCTGAGGGTCAATGGCATCCAGCACCTGCTGGCACAGGCCCAGCACATCGCAGGGCCGGGGCTGGGGGTGAACGTGCCGGCGGCCAGTCGCGAAAAATCCAGTGCTCGATTCAGCAAAGCGCGAAGGGAATGGCCGGCGGCCTTGGCAACGCCAACCAGCTCACCTTGCCCACGGCGTAACGGCGACTGTGCCAGCAGCTCGATCGCAGCGAGCATGGCCTGGGCTGCATTGCGCATCTCGTGGCTGATCATGCCTGCCGCGCGTGCGCCCAGCCGATCGCTGCCTGAGCGCAGGCGATGGCGAAGGCGCCACAACAAGGGCAGGGCGGCCAGCAGGGGTATCAGCGCCACCCAGGCAAGCGCAGGCGGTTGCCGCGCCCAGCGCAACGCCTCACCGAAGGGGCTGGCAGCGCCTGCTCGGCCCACAGATGCAGCAGGCCGGCATGCTCGTCCAGTGTGATGTCGCGCACGGCCTTGTCGATCCGTCGCAGCAGGACCTCGTTCTGGCGACGCACCAGTAGATGCAGGTCGGAGGAAAAGTCACTTTCGAGAGACTGCAGTTGCAGGCTGCCATTGAAGTGACGACGGACCATCGGTCGCAGCGTGCTTTCCAGGCCGATGGCGACGTCGGCGAGGCCCGCCGCAACGGCTGCCAGGGTGGCGTGCCGATCCGGGAAATGCCGCAGCTGAATCTGCGGATGATGTGCGGCCAGCCAGCCGGCAAAGGGTCCTCCCCGAACTACCGCGATCGTACGTCCGTGCAGTTCGTGCACGTCGCGTGGCAGCCGGGTGCCCGAGCGTGCGGCCAGCAGCGTGGCCCCGCCGGGAAACGCGCCGGACGCGATCAGGTCAGGGCAGGGGAGCGCACGGTGCTTGGCGCCGCCGAACACCATCACCAGTTCAGCATCGTTCCGGCAGACGGCGCGGATTGAAGCCTCGATGCTGGGGTAGGGGATCTCTTCAAACACCAGGCGGGTATGCCGGGACACGATCTCCGCATAGCCATGGGCAAGGGTTGCCGGAGACGTGTTGTCAGCCAGTGCGGCCGGCATCGGGCGCAGGGACGGCGGCATGGCCACCCGGACATGGCCGTTCGGAGGCCAGTGTTGCAGCGTGGCATCCTCGGCCGCCGCGCAGGGCAATAGAAGCAGCGTCAGCAGCAGTGCAATCAACGCAGGCTGGCGAAGTGCGCTGCCGCGTCTCACCGCAGCTCCAGCAGTTGTTCACGCATGGCGTAGACTTCAATGTCGCTGCGCAGGCCAAGCTTGCGTAACGCGGCGATCTTCTGCGTGCTGACGGTCTTGATGCTGCGATGGCGACGCAGGGCGATCTCGGACAGGGTGAATCCCTCCAGCAGTAGATCCAGGACCTCGCGCTCGTTGCGGCTGAGCTCGTTGCGCCCGATGGCCAGGGTGAAATCCGGCGGCACGCGGGTCAAGCCCTGCGCAACACGCAGGATTGCGTCGGAGAGAGCGTGGAGTGGCTCGGCCTTGCTGACAAAGCCACTCAGTCCCGTGCCGATCAGGTGATTGAGATTGGTGGTGGGTAGGTGCGTTGCGAATGCCAGCAGCGGCATGCGAGGGAACTGCTCGCGCAGCAGCGCCACCAGCTCGGCGCCGTCGCGGTCGCCCGGGGCCAGGGTGAGGTCGATGATGGCCACATCCACCCGGGCGTACGGCAGGCTGTTGATGAGATCGTCGCTGTGGGTATGGCTGGCGACGATGGTGAAGCGGCGGTCGCCGGCAAGATGGAGGGCGGTGCCGCGGCGGACGATTTCGTGGTCATCCAGAAGCGCCAGTTGCAGGGGCGCGGTGCAGGAAATCCATTCATGCGCAGGAGGTGATCGGCGCCCGCAGGCGTGGTGACCATTCTGGCGCCGCTGTCGCGTCGAACATCGAAACCGATGCACTTTTGCGACTATTCCTAGAAATCGATTGGCCCTGAATATTGGGCGCCAGGACTCCGATTTATCGCATCAATCGCGCCTTCTCCAGGTCAAGGCGCTGCGCTGCCAGTGTGCAGGGTGCGCGCCATCTCGCTGGTTGCGGCCCATCCAAGGTCGGCATACAAGGGCTGGCCTTGTGCGGTGGCGTGCAGCACCGCGTAGTCGACACCGCGCTCGGCGAACGCGGCGTCGGCCAGCGCCATCAGCCTGCGGGCGATGCCGCGGCGGCGATAGGGTGGTTCCACATACACGTTCAGGACGTAGCCGCGGCGGTCCTGCTGCGGGTGCGCGGGGTGGGGTGGCCAGTCGATCAGCATCAGGCCAATGCCTGCGATGGAGGTGCCGTGTTCGGCAAGGACATAGCCGAAGTAGTCGCCCGTGGCCAGCCGTGGCTCGAGCCACGTCCGGAAGGGCGCCGCCATCTGCTGCAGCACTTCTTCGCTGCGGCCGCTTTCACGGAACATCGCCTCGCGGTGCCGGCAGATCACATCGATGTCGTGCGGCAGGATCGGGCGGACGTCGAGGTCGCTCATTGAGAATGCCTTGATGGGATCCCGGAGATTCTCGGGCATGCCGCTGACCGGGGGTAGGGGTAGAGGCGGGTTGGCTCGCGCTCAAGATGGGATGACGGCGGCCGATACCGGTCTGGGCGCATGCTGCTGTTTGGTGGTCATGTTGCCGCATCCTTCTTCAGACACCGGACGTCAGAGCGCACATGCCGCAGAAAACAAGGCTGGAAATTCTCGCAGAGCTGGTCACGGGCTACTCGGCTGCCCGGCATGAAAAGCAGATGCTGCCGATCGGTCATCCTCGGTTTGCGTGGCATGCACGCTTCCGGAGGCTGAACCCGGCGTCATGGGCGACCCCTGCGGCCATTCCGTACGTTGCCGCCACCAGTCTTCTGGATGCCTATTGGCAACTGCCGCGAAGGCCGGATCTTGCCTTCAACTCGCTCTGGTCGGCCACCAACAATTCGTACAACGATCTGTTCCTGGCCAGCCCGCAGAACGCTGCTTCAGAAAAGCTGACGGACAAGATGTCCATCGACTTCTCCCTGGAGGAAGTCGCAGCGCGGCTGAATTTGATGGTGCCGATCTCATCGCCTGCAGGGGCGCCCGCACAAGGCATCTCGATCCGGGATCTGATCAAGAAGTACCTGAAAAACGCGCACGACAGAAACTTCCATTTCATTGCGCAGTACATCCTTCGTGGCATCGCGGTTGATGACCACAATGCGAACAAGGTGCCGCCCAATGCGGCTATCAGGAAGATCCTCGTTCCCGCGTCGTATGCGTCGTTCAAGAAGGAGTTTGGCAAGGTTCACGCCAAGATCGAGAACTTGCTGGGTGGGAAGTTTGCCAGCCTGTGCACGATCACGGAGTCGGCCTGCGGCACGGAACTCAACTTCGGAATCCAGGACAGCAAGAAGGCAAGGGGATTGTCCACCAGGCCAGTATTCTGCTCCGGCAGGAGGCGTTGAATCCCAGCATCACCAATGGCGGCGTGGCGGGAACCTTCAAGAGCGAGGAGCACTGGCTGTCGTTCCTGGTTCGGCCGCTTCTCTACGCCAGCCGCAACAATGCGGCACACGGAAACGTCGCGTCTCGACTGAACAGTCTTTCGGCCTCGGCCAACTCGGTCACGGCCGCCACCTGGACGTTCCTGTTCTGCTATCTGTACTTCTCGTTGATTCTTCTTTGCCAGGGAAAGATCACGCTGACTGACCTTGAGCCCTTGTACGAGAACGCTGATCTCATCCAGTGACGGGGGCGCTGAAGGGCGCCAGGCTCCATTCTGCTAGTGTCCATGCCGGCGATTGCGCCAGATTCCAGCGGGAGCGGCATGGAGATCCGTGTTGCCAGGCAGAGCGACTTCGAGGCCATGTGGGCCATCTTCAAGGCCGTGATAGCTGCCGGGGATGCGCTGCCATTTGCGGAGACCTTCGAGGCTGAGACGTTTCGCAGCCACTGGTTCCAGGCGCAGACCCCGTACGTGGCTGTGCAGGACGGCCGGATCGTTGGCCTGTACAAGATCGGGGCCAACGTTCCTGATCTGGGTGCCCACGTGGCCAGCGCGACCTATGTGGTGGACCCCTTGTCACAGGGTCGCGGCGTTGGCCGGGCATTGGTTGAGCACAGCCTGGAACAAGCCAGGTCAGATGGATTTCTCGCCATGCAATTCAATTACGTGGTGAGTACCAATGTGCCGGCGGTTGTGCTGTACCGGAAGCTGGGGTTTGAAGTGATGGGGACGTTGCCGCAGGCGTTCCGACATCGGGCGCTGGGCTTGGTGGATGTATATGTGATGCACCGGTTCCTGTAGAGCGGAGTTGGGTCGGGCGCCTGCGCTGCCTGGAACATAATATACATTATGCGAAATGTCGTATGCGTCGATTCTGGGCCTTTGTTGGCTCCGCGTGGCAATGGCTGAGGCTCTGGCTTGGCTCTTGCCTCCCTGCTGGCTCCCCCGACAAGGATGAGCTTGCAGCATGGCTGATGATGGCCGAGGCTCGCACAGACTTGGCCGCACGCTCGGTTTCGGGGATCCACGGAATCCGCCACGCTAAAATCCGGCGTATCTACCTTGTCGAAATCCTCAGAATTCGCCCAGAACGGCGGTTGGCCGGGTGTGGGCCGGGTTCCGATGCCGGCCCCTCCAATGTGTGTTCATCGCAGAAATTTTCAGGTTGCCATTGCAAAGATTTCAGCTTTTGAGGGAGACAATTTCAGTGCATAAAGAATCATTGCAGGAAGTGTCGACTCGTTGCTGTCCAATGCAGAACTTATTGACTCGCGGATGACGTGACGTAGAGATTCCTGGCTTGCGGATGATGTCTCTTTGCCCATGGGTCGGCACAACCTAGAGGCCTTTAGGAAGGCTGCTCCCGTGTTCCAGCCATGGGAGACCGCTGCCGCTCCCTCAATTTCAGCTCAGGTGTCAGCTTTTCCAATTCGTGCCCTTTTGCTTTGGATCGCGCCTTTGTTGATTTCATTGGGAATTTTGAGGCGCCAAGAGGCGCGATCCTAAGCAGACGGGCGTCGGTTCTGGCTGACTCCCGCGCTGTTCGCAGTAGCCCTGCGTCTCTTGCCGTTGTGCCTATCGTGATCGTCTGCTTCAGGCAGTTAGTGAGCAGCTCTCCTCGATCACTCGGTCTGACTGGATGCTGCTTACTTAGGGCGCTACTTTGACACTGACTCAGATTTCGGACTTTGTCGCCTTGAGCGAGTCTTAGGTGGTGATTCCACTCCTTGGCTCCGCTTGAAGGCCGATTTGAGCTGCGCCGGCAAATCTCGCAGGCTCGAAAGTTGTTGCTCCAAGGCGTCACTCCGTCCGCGCAGGATGTCCGCGACTTTGCTCGCCGCCGCTACCGCGGTTTGGGCGGCGTGGAGATCCTGGCGCAACTGTCTCTCAATCGCCCTATGATGTTCGGCCATGTTGTTGAGTTGCGCCTGGAGTTCTTTCGCTTCTTGGCGCGCTCTATCAACATCGCTCAGTGCCCGATTCTCGACAGATCTGACGTACTCGGCCCAGTCTTCTCGCTCAGATTTCGCCGTTTCTAGCGCCTCACGAAGCCTGGCGTCGAGTTGCTGTCTCGATTCTTCATTTCGATCGGCTCTCCGAAGCTCGACATCCCGTTGCTCTAAAAGCTCTGACATCTGCAGGCGGAGATGGTCAACCAATCGCTGTAGCTCTGCAGCTTGGGTCGTTGCAACTCTCTCTCCGGTGATTGCAACGTCACGCTCTGCACGCAGTTGCGCCAGCTCTTCAGCCGCAAGTCGGGAACTGGCCTCCAGCGCTTCACGCTCGGCAGCCAGGGCCTGCTCGGACGATGCAAGCTCTCGACGGGCGGCCTTCTGGGCATGCGTCAGCGCCAACTCCCACCATTGCCCGGCGAGTTCTGTCAACACCGCTGGCGCATCTTCCACGTCCGGACGCGCTGGCTGCAGGCGCGTGCCAAGTCGGTTCCACCATGTCTCTAGCCAGCGGGTCACCGTGTTCGGCGAGCCTGTCCCTAGGTGAGCCCGGATCCGCTCGACGGTTGGGCGCTCGCCCTTGCCCACTAGCTCGTCTGCGGCGGTATGGACGTCAGATTCAGTGATGCCGCGGGCCATGCGAAGTCTCCTGTACTGGCGCCTGCTCTACTGGTAACGTACTCGCGATAAGTGATGATTATCGCTAGTAGGTCCCCTGTTTCATAACATACATTACATATTATGAAGCGAAATCGCACATTGCCTGTCGTGGCAGCGACGGCCACGAACCTGGTGCTCCCCGAGCAATTGGCCCAGCAGGCGGCCGACGCTGTGCGTGAACTGCTCGCCGAGGCGGCCGCGGCCAACACCACCCGCAGCTACGCCACCGCCCTGCGTTACTGGGCTGGCTGGCACCAGGCCCGCTATGGCGTTGAGCTAGCGTTGCCGGTGAGCGAGGCCGTGGTGATCCAGTTCCTGGTCGACCACATCCAGCGCAAGAACAACACCGGCCTGGTCAGCGAGCTGCCGCCAGCTATCAACCAAGCTCTGGTCGCCGCCGGCCTTAAGGCCAAGCTCGGGCCGCTGAAGCTGTCGACCGTGGTCCAGCGTGTGGCAGTGCTGTCCACCGCGCACAAGCTCAAGCGGATGGCCAATCCGTGCGAGCTACCCAGTGTCCGCACGCTGCTGAGCCGGGCCCGGAGGGCGGCGGTAAAGCGTGGCGAGCGGCCGGCCAAGAAAACCGCGGTTGCCCGAGCTGAGCTCGAAGCCATGCTGGCCACCTGCGACGACTCGCTGGAAGGCCTGCGTGACCGTGCCCTGCTCTGCTTCGGCTTTGCCAGTGGCGGACGCCGGCGCAGCGAGATCGCGGCCGCGGACATGCGCGATCTGCGCAAGGTCGGCGAGGACAGCTACATCTATCGGCTGGAGTACTCGAAGAGCCAACAGGCCGGGGTGACAGCGGACTCGAGCCCAGACAAGCCGATCCTGGGACGCAGCGCCGACGCGCTTACCGCCTGGCTGGAGGCGGCGGGGGTCCATGAAGGGGCGATTTTCCGGCGGGTCTGGAAGGGGCGGGTCGGCCCTGCCCTGCTCCCCGGGTCAGTGGCTGCCATCGTGAAGCGCCGGGCTCGCTTGGCGGGCTTGGCAGGAGATTTTGGAGCGCACAGCCTGCGCTCGGGGTTTGTCACGGAAGCAGGGAGGCAAGGGATGCCGCTGCCAGCCGTG
The DNA here is from genome assembly GCF_056172695.1 of Stenotrophomonas sp. GSD10. Lineage (NCBI taxonomy): Bacteria > Pseudomonadati > Pseudomonadota > Gammaproteobacteria > Lysobacterales > Lysobacteraceae > Stenotrophomonas > Stenotrophomonas sp. GSD10. Next base: position 1,869,453 of record NZ_JAOCMC010000002.1, read on the forward strand.
ATGGCGATGACCGAACACCGATCAGTTGCGAGTGTCATCGGATACTTCCAAGCAGGCGCAGCTGAGGACAATCCTGCCGCGCGCCTGCTGAAATAGTGAAAGCTCTTGAGCAACGGCTATCTCGCCCGGTGTCGAAATCTGCGACTCATTCTGCAGCTTTGACGGCAAGCGTCTACGGACGCAAAGTGCCGAGTGATGCGTCGCCCGGGAAACGAACGGAAGGAACCAAGTGGGGCAATCGTCCGCCTCTGCGGTCGTGCTTCGCATCAGTGGCGAGCTGGCTTGTTGGCTTGGCATCTTGTGGATACTGGGGGATGCCAGGCGTAAGATTTGGCGCATCAGCCATGGCCTCAGGGACGAGATGGACACCGCCTATATTGTTCCCAGTACGGTGCGGGAGGCAGCGCGCCACGGAGAGCTTGTCGTATTCGTCGGTGCTGGTGTGTCGGTTCTGTGCGGGAGCCCGAGCTGGGATGGCTTCGCGAACGCCGTAATCGATCAAGTCCGCCAGCCAGCAAACTTGAGTTTCCTCGACTGCGAACAGCTCCGGAGCATCTCAGACCCTCGACGCCGTCTCTCGATCGCATTGGACCTTGCACGCGAAGCCAGGCACGACGTCAACTTTGATTCCATCTTGCATCCGTCCGCAGGCATGGAAACTGGCCTCGAGGCGTATAGGCTGCTGCGCTCCTTGCGCCCGGTCTTTGTCACGACGAACTACGATCGCTGGTTCGACATCGCCCCGCCATCCACTCTGTCAACTGGATCGAACGACAGTTCAGGGGTCACCAAGTACAAGCCCATCTACGGGCGTGACAAGCTTGCCGGCGACCTGCTGTTCGACAGAGACTCCGTCATTCACCTGCACGGAAGCTGCCTCGACCCCGGCTCTATGGTGGTATCCCTGCGCGACTACATCTCCCATTACAGTAGTCCGTATGTTCAAGCGTTTCTGCGCGAAATGTTCGCCAACAAAACGGTGCTGTTTGTCGGATACGGGCTCGCCGAAATGGAGATCCTGGAGTACGTAATTCGCTTCGCAAAGCTCGACGGCGACAGCGCCGTGACGTCGCCCCGACACCACGTCCTGTACGGCTATCGCTCCAGCGAGGAAGTTCAAAGCGGCTTCATCGAGCGGTTCTTTCAGCGCGAGTGCAACATCGGCGTCCTCAAGTACAAGATCGACATTGAGGGATGGGGCGAGCTCGTGAATGTCCTTCGTTCTTGGCAGTCGCAGTTGGACGTGCGTGACGCCACCACGATGGAGCTCCAGCAATTCCTAGACCGGTGCATCGAGAACGAGCAAAGCGGTACGGAGCGGGCGTCGGCAATTCGGCTTGTGACCGGTAAGCCGCAGCTCGTGCCTTACCTTCTCTCCCACCTCAGTAGTTCGGTATGGTTCGAGGAGCTGCGATCCGCCGGCTACTTCGATCCGATGCATAATCTGGCGCCGATCGTTGAAACCTCTGTGGACGGACAGACGCTGTACAGCGCGCCGCGATGGCCGGCTGTGGGCTACTTGGAGAAGATCGCGGAGGAGGCAACTCTACAGGACGCCGCGACTATCCTGGAGCTAATCGTCAGGATCTCCGACGATGCTAAGAAGCGCACTATCGACAACTGGACGACAAACTGGACGCTAGCCCGGACGCTATCAAAGCTGCCGACGTCGCTGATCACCCTCGAGCATATCGATATCGCGCGTGGATGGCTGGAGGGGGCGTTCTCGGTTGACGTGATTGCAGTAGTGCTGGGGCAGGTTCTGCTGCCGCGCCTACTTGAAGACGCCGAAGGCACCTCGGCAGAGGTGGCCTTGTCGCTGACGAGTGCGCTTACTTTGATGCGGAAGCCTGCGGGCGGCCAGGGCACGCGCGCGGTCCTGGACAGCTATCACGCCAAGCAGATTTTCGATCACAACGCATCGCTTCTTGGCCGACGGTGTGGATCGGACGCGGTCACCGTTTTGATAGACGCACTTCGCAACAACGATGCATCCGACCTGGATTCGGCGCACTCCCATATCTGGCGGGCGGCCATTGAAGATCACCCTCAGGATCGGCATAGGGACGAACTTCGCGATGTTCTGATCAGCGCCGTCCGTGATGCCGCTGTCGCGATCTTGGACGAGAGCCCGGTGTCTGGACGCGAGGTAGTCACATCCCTCCTAGATTCGGAGTATCCGGTTATTAGGCGAATTGGCATCTACGTTGGCGGTGAGCGTTACGAGACGGCAGGTGAGCTCGTGTGGCCGAGACTTACGAACGAATGGGTAGCAAACTCGAACTACTGGCACGAGATCTACTGGTTTCTTCGCAAGGGTTTTCCGAAGTTCAGTACTGAGGAGCGCGCGCGACTGGTGGCACTGCTCGATGCGCTGCGGGGCCCCACGGAGGGCGGGACCGCCCGTAACCTGGCCAGGCAGCGGGACTTGCTCAGCGCGGTAGTGGGGATGAACGACGCGGAGCTCGATGGGCGCTTCGCCCGCTTGGTGGAGGTCAATGGGCGTCCTGGTGAGCACCCAGACCTGCTCGTCTACAGCATCGACGCCGGTTGGGTAGGCGAACAGAGTCCAGCCTCACCAGTTGAGTTGTTGCATATGTCTCCCGAGGTGCTTAGCGCCTACCTGCGTGACTTTGAACCCTCTAATGCATGGAACGCCCCAAGCCGGAGGGGCTTGGCCGATGCACTGGCCCAAGCGGTCCGCCAAAGTGAATCAGGCTACATGGATTCGCTGGCCGACTTCATCGAAGCCCATCCTGCCTACCAGCAGGCTGTGCTAAGCGGGATTCGCGGTCGCTGGGTCGAAGACAAGACGTCTGTCGATTGGGTGAAAGTCCTGCATTTCGCGCATGAGATTGTGCTCAGCGCGCAGTTCATCGACGGGGTGCGGGAAGACGCGACGGTCTTCAACGAACCCACCCACCACGGGGTTGCTCGAGAAGTCGCAGACCTTATTCAAGCCGGTATTTCCGAGGAAGAGCGGGCCATTCCGCAGGACTTGCTCGGCCCCGCGTCGGCGATCCTTATCGGCATCGCCCGGGTTTATCCACCTGCACCGGCCGAAGCCGGGGCCGACGCAGTCTCCAATGCCATCAACCGACCGCGAGGTCGCGCCTTGGAATCCATCATCCGACTCCTCCTGCATGCTCGTGCGCTGCACGACAAGGGCCTGTCTGCCAGCCCTACGTGGGAAGACTTGCGGGAGTTCTTCGACGAGGAGCTGGACCTGAGCGAGGCCGGCAACAATGCCGACTTCGCCGCGCACCTAGGGGTATACCTGCCGAACATGAGGTATTTGGCAGAGGATTGGGTTGAACGCAACTTCAACCGCATCTTCTCCCAGGAGAGTCAGGCCGCGTGGGCGTGCGCCGCACAAGGGTTCGCCTATCAGCGCACCCTATACGACTGGCTGTACACAGCACTGAAGGACGGCGGCCACCTTGCACGCATGCTCGCCCGGGACGGACTACCAGATACCGTTACCGATAAGGCCATTCAGTTCGTCGCACTTGCTTACCTCCACGGTACCGAGACATTGAGCGAAGCGCGCGTCAGCTTGATCGGCGAACTGTTGCGGGGCCGTCGGGTCGATGACTATGCCAAGCTGGCGTGGTTCCTTTGGACCCTGCGCGGCGGACTCGACGACACCCAGCGTCAGAGGGTGATGGTGCTATGGCTAGAAGCGTCGCGCCTTCTCTCGGGGCACGAGATGAGCAGCCAGAAGCAGCTCTCGCATCTGTCCCTTCTCGCGGTGCACATCGCTGTTCTGACACCTGAAATCGAAGCGGCCTGGATTCAGGCGGCACCGTACGCCGACGTCTCGCACCATGGATCCACGCTCGTCGCGGCGCTTGCCGATGTTTCCGCCACGGACTCAGGTGCGAGCGGAAGGGTGTTTCTCGCAGCCCTCGCCGGCTTTTTGCCGCAGTACGACCCCGAGGACATTAAAGCGACTGTGGCGAACATGGCGGTCAACGGCGAAGTGGATCTGGCTGAACAGGTCTGCATGGTCTACGCGAATTCCGGGTCGACCCTGCTCAACAGTACGTATCAGGACATTCGTCAGCGCCGTGGCGATTAATTAGGAAGTGCCTGCTCGCAGCAATGCCGTTCGTTGACTGGTACCCCTCGATGGGGGTGGCTGGGGAACTCGGCCGTTGCGCTTCTATAACGGAATGTCCGTTTCGGGTCGACAGCCGCGCTTCCCTACCCCCGATAAATTCTCCTTGTCGCGACTGCATCGGCTAGGCCCCGCGCGTCCTCCTCCATCGAGGCAAACCTGTCATATAGCAACATGCGACGCATCGCCCCAAAGGATTCAATTCGATTAACGTGACGAATCACGACCGTTTGGTGCCCCTCATTGGCGCCCCACCCCTCACCCACTCACAAGGACGAGGTGGCACGCACGACCTATATCGGAATCGGGGTCCACGTATTGGCGGCCATTTGCTTCGCGGCGCACGCCATTCGCGGGCGCCCGGCAGGTGAGCGTGCGACTCACTCAGTATCGATCCAGCCCGCATCGCGCGCACGCGCAAGATCTTCTGGCGTGTCGATGTCCAGGCTCAATTCCGGTGCCTGTAGGACATGCACCGTGTCGGCAGGAAGTTGCCGCAGGCGCGCTCCGAAGCCGCGGTCACCGGCTGCAACCACGGGGGTGAACCAGGCGCGCGGCACTACCGCGGGAACGCCAAGCGCATTTCCGTGAAGAGAGCCCGCGCACGCTGACGCCGTGGCGCGGGCACCCGAAAGCAGCGTCTGCAGATGGGAGCGCTCGATTGCGGGCTGGTCGCATGCCACGACCATCACCGCGCTCACCGTGGGCAGCAGGTGTGCGCCGGCAACCTGCAGACTGCTCGCCAGGCCGCGTTCCCAGTGGTGGTTGGTTACCGGGGTGGCCTCCAGCCCGGCAATGCTGGATGTCACTGCCTGTGAGTTCGCGCCCACCACGACCAGCATCTGCGCTGGCGCGAGCTCCAGTGCCAACCGCACTACGCGATGCACTAGCGTCTCGCCCTGCCGGGTTAGAAGCTGCTTGGGCTGGCCAAGCCGGGTGCTCCCGCCGGCAGCAAGCACGACGACCGCATGCGCGTCAGTCACCTGCCGTGCGCGCTTCGCCATTGCTGCAGCTGCGCGGCGATGCTGAGCGAAATCGCCTCTGGCCCTCGGCCGCCGATGTTCAGGCCGACCGGTGATCGAAGTCTCGGGGAAAGGCGGTGGCGCTGATCCGGTGTCAGCAGCTTGAACAAGTCCTCACGCCTTCGCCGGGGCCCCAGAAGTCCAATGAAGCCAACCTCGGTATCGGCCAGGGCCACCAGCGCCTCCCGGTCCAGTTCGAAATCGTGATGCATCACCAGTGCCGCATCGCAACGGTCGCCATGAAGGGCCTCGGCCGGGCTGGCCTGAAGATGCGCATCCGCGCCCTGCCCGGCTGAGGCCCAGCGCGCTCGCCGTTCGGCCACGCTGACCCGCCACCCAAGGCCCCGCAGCAACGGAACCAGGAATGGCGTTTCGGGACCGCCACCCAGGATCAGGGCCCTAGGAAGCCGGGGCAACGGCAAATGCCATGCGCCCTCGCCAAAGGACTGCGCCCCGTCCATCGGATGCAGCTGCCACGCCCGCTCGTGACGGCCCGCGCGGAAAACGATCTGCCCCGATGCGCGAAGCTCGCGCTGTAGTGGCACACCCTCGCGCAGCCATGCCTCGATGACAACGTCGATGCCGGCCATGGCACGCAATGGCAGGAGCGCAATCCGCAGCCGGCCGCGGCACCCGAGCGCGGACCCACTCAAGAGGTCGTCGTCACTGCGGGTGTCGATCTCGATCCAGTCGACCTGCCCTGCCACGCTCACCAGCTCCGCGCGTCGCGCGAGCTCGGGCTCCAGGCATCCGCCGCTGAGCCAGCCGACCTGGCTGCCGTTGCAGAACAGCACCATGTCGCCGGCACCGGCGTAAGTGGAGCCATCGGTTTCCAGCACCAGCGCGAGCACGGCGTGCTCCCCGCGCGCACGCGCGTCAAGGCCGTCTCGAGCACGCCGCGCGGGCTGCCTTCGGTGAGGAAGCCCGGCGCTGGGGACAGGTCCCCGGCAAGATCGCCGGGTTCCCCTCCGCCTACCGCTGAAGCCTCCAGCGCGGGTGAGGCTACGGGTCGGTCCATGCGCAACCTCAGCCTACGTCGGGCAAGCCGGGCAACAGCTTGTCCAGGGTAATGGGATAGTTGCGCACGCGCACGCCGGTTGCGTTGTAGACCGCATTGGCGATCGCGGCGCCAACCCCGCAGATGCCCAGTTCACCCACGCCCTTGGCCTTCATCGGCGAGATCACCGGATCCAGCGTGTCGAGGAAGACCACTTCCTGGTACGGAATGTCGGCGTGCACGGGAACCTCGTAGCCGGCCAGGTCATGGTTGATGAACAAGCCAAGCCGTTTGTCGACCACCAGCTCCTCCATCAGGGTCGCGCCCGCACCCATCACCATCCCGCCGATGACCTGGCTGCGTGCAGACAGCGGATTGAGGATCCGGCCGCCATCGCATACGGCAAGCATGCGTCGAATGCGCGTCTCTCCAGTGTAGGTATGCACGGCGACCTCGCAGAAATGCCCTGCATAGGTGCCGACGTCGTAGCCTTGTTTGAAGTCGCCGAAGGCAATGCCGTCCTCCGCCGACAGTGTCCCCGCCTCCGCCAGCTTGATGGTCCGCCCACCCACCTGGATGCGGCCATTGGCGAAGTTTGCGGTGTCGCCGTCGAAGCCCAGTTTCTCGCCCACCTTTCGGCGCAGGCTGACGCAAGCCGCGTACACGCCTGCGGTGGAGCTTGCCGCGCCCCACTGGCCACCGGAACCGGCGGAGGCGGGATGACGGGAGTCACCGAGGGTCACCTGGACCCGCTCCAGCGGCACGCCCATGGTCTCGGCTGCCGTCTGCGCGATGATTGTGTAGGAGCCGGTGCCGATGTCGGTCATGTCGGTCTCGACAATCACTCCGCCCTGGCCGTCAAGCCGTACCCGCGCCGCCGACTTCATCGTCGGTGCGCCGCGATAGCCCGCGGAGACGCCCATGCCGACCAGCCAGTGCCCTTCCCTGACCTGCGCCGGCCTGGCGTTGCGCTTGTTCCAGTTGAAGCGCTCCGCGCCTTCGCGCAGGCAGCGCACCAGGTTGCGGTCGGAGAACTTCTTGGACGGATCGCCGGGTACGACCTCGGGCTCGTTGAGGATGCGGAACGCGATCGGGTCGAGGCCCAGCTTCTCGGCCATTTCGTCCATCGCCACTTCCAGCGCCATGTGGCCCGGTGCTTCGCCCGGTGCGCGCATCGCATTGCCTTCGGGCATGTCGAGCGTGGCGATGTAGTTGGCCACCAGGCGGTTGGCGCCTGCATAGAGCTTGGGCGTCTGCAGGGTGCCGTTTTCGCCATCCTCGCCGTTGATGTTGCCCGACCAGTTCTCATGGGCGATGGCGGAGATCCGGCCATCCTTTCCGCAGCCGATCCGCACGCGCTGGAGGGTGGCGTGCCGGTGCGTGGTGTTGTTGGGCATCAACGGGCGTTGCAGCGCGATCTTCACCGGCCGCCCGACCTGCTTGGCCGCCAACGCGGCCAGCACCGCGTCGGCACGGATGAACAGCTTGCCGCCAAAGCCGCCGCCGATATAGGGCGAGTCCACGCGCACCTTTGCAGGATCGATACCGAGGATCGCCGCCATGCCCTGCCTGGCCCAGTCGATCATCTGGTTCGCCGTCCACAGCGTGAGCGTGTCGCCCTCCCACGCGGCGATGGTGGCGTGCGGCTCCATCATCGAATGACTTTCGTCGGAGGTGTGGTACGTCTCGTCCAGCTTGACCGCGGCGCTCGCGTAGGCGATGTCGAAATCGCCCAGCGACTGCCGGTCGGGCTTGCCGTCGCGTCCCTTTGCCAGCGGCGCGGACGGCGCCAGGGCAGGAAAATCGAAGCGGCCCTTGCCGCGCTCGTAGCGGGTGCGGATCAGCGCCGCGGCGGCGCGGGCCTGCTCGAATGTCTCTGCCACCACGCAGGCGATGGCCTGATGGTAGTGGGCCACCTCGGCTCCGCCGAACAACGGTGCATTGTTCCAGTTCGATTTGCCGACCGGCTTGGTTTCCGGTGCGGTGATGACCGCCAGTACGCCGGGCGCGGCACGTGCGCGGGAGGCATCCATCGAAATGATGCGCCCCTTGCCGATGCCCGCGCCGACGATGTAGCCGTAGGCCTGGCTCGGCGCCACGTCATGGCGCTCGTAGGCATAGGGGGCGGTGCCGGTGGTCTTGCGTGGACCGTCGATGCGCGGCGTCGACTTGCCGACGACCTTGGCCTTGTCGAACAGGTTGTCGCCGGCGGGGGCATTGAATTCAAGGGGCATCAGCGCTCTCCTTCCACCAGCACCGCTGCGAGGGTGCGCTCGGCAAGAGCGATCTTGAACGCGTTCTCCCGCGTCGGACGGGCGCCGGCGAACACCTGCCGGGCCGCGGCCTTTACGCCGTCGCGCAGCAGGGGTTCGGCTGCCTCGATGCGCCACGGCTTCGGCGCAACTCCACCGAAGGCGAACCGCGCCGAGCCGTCTCGCTGCACGACCGCGGCGACCGACACCAATGCGAACGCATAGGACGCGCGATCACGTACCTTGTGGTACACGTGCCGGCCGCCTAGCGGTTCCGGCAGCGTGACGTGGGTGATCAGCTCACCGCGCTGCAGCACATTGTCCTGCTGTGGCTTGTCGCCCGGGGAACGATGGAAATCGGCAATCGGGATGCTGCGCGTGCTGCCGTCACCCTTGACGGTCTGGACCGAAGCGTCCAGCACGCGCAGGGCCACCGCCATGTCGCCCGGATAGGTCGCGATGCAGCTGTCCGAGGTGCCGATCACGCCCATCTGCCGGGAGAACCCTTCGAGCGCGCCGCAGCCTGATCCGGGCAGGCGCTTGTTGCACGGTAGATGGAGGTCGTAGAAGTACGGGCAGCGGGTGCGCTGCAGCAGGTTGCCGCCGGTGGTGGCCTTGTTGCGCAGCTGCCCGGACGCGCCTGCCACGATCGCGCGGGTCAACACTGCGTAGTCGCGGCGCACGCGCTCATGCGAGGCCAGCGCGGTATTGCTGACCAGCGTGCCGATACGCAGGCCGCCGTCGTCGGTGGGTTCGATACTGTCCAGGCCGATGTCCTGCACGTCGACCAGGTGCGTGGGCGTCTCGACCTCCAGCTTCATCAGGTCGAGGAGGTTGGTTCCTCCCGCCAGGAACTTCGCGCCCTCGGTGCCGGCGACGGCCTTGGCGGCCTCGGCCGGGGATTTCGCGCGTTCGTAACTGAAGGCCCTCATGTGCGCCTCCCTGCAGAGGTCACGCCAGCGACCTCTTCCATCGCCTCGGCAATGTTGGAATAGGCCCCGCAGCGGCAGAGGTTGCCGCTCATGCGTTCGCGCATTTCCATGTTGGTGGCCCGGGGCCGTGCGCTGACGTCCGCCTGCACATGGCTGGGGACACCCCGCTTGATCTCGTCCAGTACCGCCACCGCCGAACAGATCTGCCCCGGCGTGCAGTAGCCGCACTGGTAGCCGTCATGCTTGATGAAGGCGGCCTGCATCGGATGCAGGTCATCAGGGGTTCCGAGGCCTTCGATGGTAGTGATGGCATCGCCCTGGTGCTGCACTGCCAGGCTGAGGCAGGCATTGATGCGCTCACCGTTGACCAGCACGGTACAGGCACCGCATTGACCGTGGTCGCAGCCCTTCTTGGTCCCGGTCAGCTTCAGATGTTCGCGCAGGGCATCGAGCAGCGTAGTCCGGGTGTCGAGTTCAAGTTCCCGCCGCTTGCCGTTGACGGTCAACGCCACCGTGCTGATGACCGGCGGCCTGGGCGGTGGGGACGCCGCCAGTTCGGCGGCGAGCGATGACGCCCCCGGTGCGGCGGACATCGCCATGGTCGTGGCGCCGCCGGCGATCACCTGGCGACGCGTCAACTTCATTCCTTCATCACAACTTGGCACAGAGACCTCCTGGCGTTCGGGGAAACCCCGTGGCTGGATGGACGCGCTCACACTACCGAAGGGCCACTATGCCCATCTGCGGGGTACAGATTTGTGAAGCGGGTTGGAGGCACGCCGGCATGGTGGGCCGGGCTACTTTCCAGTCATCTTCAACGCAGCCTCTGGCAACCGTGCGCCGCTGACGTTGATCTGCTGCACTTCTTCAGCGATACGCACAAGGTCGGCTTGGTCCAGCACCAGATCCACTGCCCCCAGGTTCTCATGCAGCCGCTGAAGTTTGGTCGTGCCCGGAATCGGCGAGATCCACGGCCGCTGGGCAAGCAGCCGCGCCAGAGCGACCTGCGCGTGCGTAGCCTTCTTCGCTGCAGCCACCGCTTTCACCACGTCGACCAAGGCCATATTGGCCCGGCGTGACCCAGGGTGACATCCCCACCCTGCCGATTGACGGCATCGCGCCAGTGACGGGCCATTTCCAGCCGCGCCCGCCAGCTGTCCTACGCGGGCAGGTCAACGGGCTTGTCGGGAATGTTGTCGCCATATATCACCAGAATCGGAATGCGGGGCTGCGCCTTGAACCGCTCGGGCGAAACCACAGAGGGGGCGGCGCGGGCGCATCGCCCTTTGCAAACACGAAGCTGCTGCCAGGTTCGAAGGCAACGATTGCGCGAACGCTCGTGCTCTTTATGGCCGTCATCCAGCCCGGGCCATCCGCCTGATGGGCCACGATGTGTGGCGGATTAGCCGAGCCTGGCTCGGCTCTGCAGGGCGCGACCACGGCCGGTTCTTGTGTGGAGCCTGTAAGCAGGACGACGTACGTGGCCCTATGCATTACAACATTTACCTCGCCACCCTGTTTCCGTGGACGCCATCACTGGACGGCATCCGCATCCGTGAAGATCGTGCGCACGAATCCGGCCAGCGTTCCCATGCCGCCGTCACCCGTGCGCTGCCTGATGGCAACCGATCTTCGCATAGCCTGTCGGCTCACTCATTGCGGAGTTTCGTATGGCTATCAAGACGGCGGAAGACCTATTCATCCACGAACTGTCGGACATCTACAGCGCGGAGAAGCAGTTGACCAAGGCGCTTCCACGCTTGGCCCGCGCTGCGGAGAGCCCGGAACTGGCTGCAGCGTTCGAGACCCATCTCGAAGAAACCCAAGGCCAGATCGAACGCATCGACCAGGTGGTCGAGAACCTTGGCATTCGCTTGAAGCGCATCAAGTGCGCGGCGATGGAGGGTCTGGTGGAGGAAGGGAAAGAGGTGATCGACAGCATCGACAAGGGCGCCGTGCGTGACGCTGCCCTGATCGGTGGCGCGCAGAAGGTCGAGCATTACGAGATCGCGTCCTACGGCACCATTGCAGCGCTGGCGAAACAGCTGGGCTACAAGGACGCCCTGCCGCTGTTGCTGGAGACCCTGGAGGAAGAAAAGGCGACCGATGAGAAGCTGACCTTGCTGGCCAAGGGCGGCGGCAACGCCAAAGCGGCGCAGGCTGCCTGACCTCTCCCATGTACTACCCGGCCGCCAGGGAAGGCAGCTTCATGACCCACCCAGCACGGATCGATTGGTCAGAATAGCTTGCCCAACTGGAATGCCTCCCTTTGGTGAGCCTGCGGATAGGCTCATTGCTGTGGATGGCGGTCGCCAAAGTGTGTGGCGGGGTGTTACATCTCAACGTCAGCGCCTCCGGACCATGGCGAAAGCATTGGCGATACATCCAAAGGGCTTCGCACAAGACTGACAGCGCGCACTCACAGCGTTGATGCAGCACAGCACAAAATACCGGTCCCAAGGCATTAAAGGCATGCACGCATGCACGCATGCAATCCAGAATGAGCCAGCGCGGATGCAATCTGCTGCTGGTGGAAGACCAGCTCGACCTGGCAGCCCTAATGGAACAGGCGCTGGAACATGGAGGCGGCCAGGTGACGCACGCCTACAGTGTGTTTGATGCGATAGGACTGCTCGAGACGCAGACCTTCGATGTCGCAGTCCTGGACGTAGAGCTTCGTGACGGCGTGGTATTTCCGGTTGCCGACCGCTTGGCCGAACTGGGCATTCCCTATCTGTTCGTCTCTGCGGTGTACGACCAGCTGGTGCCACTGCGTCATCGCCGCGCCACCTTCGTGGCCAAACCATTCCACATTGCTCGGTTGCAGGAGGCGGTGCAGCGTGTAGCAGGAAACCTCTGCGCACCTGCCATTAATCACTGATTCTGCCGCGCCCTTACACCGGGCTGCGTCTGCCTTCCAGCCCATCTGCTGATGTGGCCGGCAATCGTGCTGCTGACGGACGCCTCAGGCAGCTTTGGCGTAGGGCTCAACCAGCAAAAGCAGCTTTTCCATGGCGGTTGCACCGGTCTGATCGGTTGCCGCCCGCTGGATGAAACTGGTCCAGTCAGCAAGGGCAATCATTCGCAGCTCATCTTCTGCAACTGAGAGGCAGCGCATGGGCCAGAACGGCAACCGCCGCTGCCCGACGCGGCCGCGAGCGAGTTCTATGAGGTTGGCGTGGCTGCTGGCACCACTGACGCGGGAGAAGGCCACTTCCAGGCCATCGGCAGGCCCTTCCATGTATTGAAGGAATCGACACCTGTCGAACAACAGAACTCCGGTTACACCGGCGCTGCGATTGAAACGGGCGGCATCCTCCATGAGCTGGGTCAGGCGCGCTGGCGTGACCGCGCTGGCAGCTTCACTCACATAGACAATCGCTCTGTTCGGCATGGCTGCACTCCTACTCTCCCGGCCGCCTAATCTAAGGCCGGCGCCGTTGCTGGAGCGTGTACAACCAATGTGAACCGGTCACACTTTGGGCCAGGTACCGGGGGCTGTATCGTGATTGATCATCACGCCGTCACGTTCGCACACGCCCCAGCGGTAACCGAGCGCGCTCGGCCCATTCCAGCCAGATAGTCGGAAAATCCTCCCGCAGCGCGCCCCACCAGACGCGCACTGGTGATGACGACAGGCGCGCCGTACCATCTCACTTCAGCGCCGCGATTCTGCAGCACCTTCACAAGCTGAACGTCCTCTCCGCAGCGCAGGGAAGCGAAGCCACCCGCCGCCAGATAGGCCTTGGCAGAAACACCGAGATTCGCGCCATGGATGCGTCCATGATCGTCGCCCCATCGCTGCCGGGCGCGAAACGCGTTACGCAGGCGCTTTTCGGCCCTGCAGGTCACTGCTATATCCACCAGTCCACAGAAGGCGTCACATCGCCGGTCTACCTGTGCAACCAGCCATTCAGGCGGAACCTCGCTGTCGGCGTCCGTGCTCGCCAGCCATCTCGCACCCCGTGCCAGCAGTTCCGTGGCGGCCGCAGCGCGGGCGGCACCCACGCAGCGCGCCTGCAGCTGCACGGTATACACACGCAGGCGGCGGCAGATGGATTCCGTGGCGTCCGAACAATGGTCCAGCGCAACCACCACCTCCACCGCCTCGCCGTCCAGTCCGGGATGCAGCGCCGCCCGGCGGATCGACTGCAGGCACCGCTGCATGCTGCCCGCCTCGTTGTGGGCAGGGATCAGGACGCCTATCACCGCAAGCCCTCGTTCCGCGCCAACGAGAGCGCACGCCGCGTCCAGCCCTGCAGTACGAAGTCTGCATCACGGTAGAGGAAGGCTTCCTGCAACCCTTCGCCCAGACAGCGATGCACGACATCGGTTCGGCACGCGCGTCCCGGGAACGGGGGCAACCAATGGCAGGCCACCAACAGGCCGTCATCACGAAGTGCTTCATCGATACCGGCGCGCAGTTCGCGCAATGCTCCGGTGCCCAGGTAGTAGCCCATTTCCCCGCAGACGATCAGGTCGAAGCGACCCGGTGGCCACTGCTCGGGATGGCTCGCGCAGTGAACCTGCACATGCGGCAGGTGCGCCAGGTTGCGGCGGGCCCGGAACGCAGCACGCGGGCTGATATCCGTCGCCAGCAAGCGCTCGCAACGGGCGGCCAGCGCCTCGGTCAGTACGCCGTTGGAACACCCCAGCTCCCATCCACGACTGAACTGGCGCTGGCTCAGGCTTGCCAGCAGCAGCGCACGCTTGCGCTCTTCATACCACCGGCTGCGGTAGCCAAAGGGATCCTCCTGCTCATGCAGTTCATCGAAGTACGGTTGCGCGCTCATGCCAGGAATACCTCGTAGTTTCGGAAAAAGCGGGTCAGAACATGAGCGGGCAGCACCGGCGGGCTGTCCAGCCTCGGCACCTGCCCGGTCTGCGTGCGGAAGTGCGCGATCGCCTTCTGCTTGGTGGCCGCCACGTCTGAAATGTCGATAAGCTTGGGTAGCTCCCATGCCATATGTGCGCAGGCCGGATCCAGCCAGTGCCAGCCCCAGACCGGGTACTCCAGCCGGCGGCACCCCACTGCGCGCGCGGCGCGGCAGGCCGCACGCCCTGCAGCTTCATGGTCGGGATGCCCGTCGAACCGCCAGGGTGCGAGCACCAGATCGTGCGGTTGCAGATGCTGTTGTAGCCAGTCTTCCAAGCCCTGCTCGTGTTCGCTTACGCCGCCGTCGGCGATGCCGAGATAAAACGCCGAGTCGACCTGGATGCCGATTTCGTCCAGCGCCGCGGCAAGCTCGGCGCGGCGCGTTGATCGCAGCCGTTCTGGCGTCCACCAGGATTCGCCTGGATAGCAGGCTTCACCATCGGTCACGGCAACGACGCTCACCGCCATGCCCTGCCCCGCTGCGTGCCGGAGCAACCCACCACAGCCAAGGATCTCGTCATCCGGGTGGGGAGCGACGACCACCAGGCGGTCGTGATCGGCACACAAGGCAGCTGCGGATACTGTGGGTTGCTGCCAGAGCCAATGGCAGCGCAGCCAGGCCTGCTCCTGTGTTCCCTGCCCCTGCAGCGGTGTGCCGGCTACAGCGCCCATGTCGCCTCCTGTGCTGCACGCTGCTCGCCCAGCCACTCCCAATCGCGGTCGGCATGACTCTGCCGCAGGAAGACTGTCAGATCAGCGCAGCGACGGGCGTGCGCCGCTTCCATGCACAGGGGCGCCGGGCCCAGCGCTCGACCTGCCAGATCCAGTACGCGCGTGGCCGCACGCTCAACCACACTGCGCACCTGCACCACGTCCTCGCGGTGCGCCGACCCGGGACGGGCGTCGATGCGCGCTGCCAGCTCACGAAGCAGCGACGCAGCGGGGGCCAGGGCCAAGTCCGCTTCGCCCAGCAGCCGCGCTCGGCTTCCCTCGGTGCAGGTCGAGCGCATGCGCTCGGTCAGTGCCACGGAGGCACCAAACCAGACTGCCGCAATGCCGGCACCGCCATGCCAGAACCCGGGTCGCTGCAGATAGTCATCACGCGTCCCCAGGAGCACCATCGGCGCAGCGTCAAAGCGCACCGTGGTGGATGGAATCCCGGCCATGCCAA
Organism: Stenotrophomonas sp. GSD10; assembly: GCF_056172695.1. Lineage (NCBI taxonomy): Bacteria > Pseudomonadati > Pseudomonadota > Gammaproteobacteria > Lysobacterales > Lysobacteraceae > Stenotrophomonas > Stenotrophomonas sp. GSD10. The sequence continues at coordinate 1,884,823 of NZ_JAOCMC010000002.1, forward strand.
CGGCAGACCATGGCTCATCGGAAAGCGTGCTCCAGTTCGCCGTTTCGACCTGGCACAGCCATACCCCCTGCGCGTCGCGAACCGTTACCAATGCCGCGTCCACCCAGCAGCTGCCGGAGCACCAGGGCTTGTCCCCGCGCAACCTGCCCTCGGCGTCGATGCGAACGGTACTGGCCGGCCCCTCCGCGGCCCACACTGCCAGCAGATGGCCTTCGGCAGGGGCAGCCGCGTTCAACTCGGCAATGATCGCCTGCGCGTCATAGTGCGCCTCAAGCATCTTGGCCAGGCACAGATCTTCGGCTCCCAGCGCCGCCAGCGCCTGCCACCGTTGCAGTGTGCGACCGGCCCCGGGCAAAGGCAGCTGCGGCCGCTCGATCAGCACTTGGCGAGCGCGGTTGACCAGCGGAGTGGGCGACATCACATCCTGCATGAGTGTGTCTTTGAAAGAGATACGACATGAACGTAGGCGACAGGCGGTCACATCACTGTCTTGCCAACGTGGCGGGCACATGAATTCCCGGCGCAGCGTTCCTCACGCACTCATGCCACGTCGTTGCTGCCTGACACGCAGGCACTGCTGCAGCTCCCACAGCCACGGCAGTACCACCAGGCATAGCGCCGGCAGCAGGACGAACCACCACACCTCCGGCGCTGCAGGCGCTGATGTCAGCGACCAACGCGGCTGCGTGTGCCAACCCACCCATGCCAGCAGAACCCAGGGCGCAGCGTCGAGCACGCTGTGTACGTGCTGCTCCGCTGGACTGATGCGTCGGCAGCCGTCCGCGCTGACGGTATCGAAATATCCGGCGACCGCGTGCGCGATGACCAGAAGTGCCAGAAACGTGATGAGCGACAACGTGTTTTCCAACAGCAGCCACGCCAGCACGCCGCTGCCGATCAGCAACAGCTGTAGCCCATGCAGCAGACTCTCGCGTATCGCGGACGTATGCGGCAGGTCGGTCCGCCGGTGAAAATGGAAGTCCAACGCGCCCGCAGCCAGCCAGAGCGCGTAGGCAGCTGCCATGACTGTCGCGCTCACGACGGCGTGCTCACGGTGTCAATACGATCTTACGGCAGTCGTCATCCTTGGCATCGAACATCGCATAGCCTTGCGCTGCGTCGGCCAAGCGCATCCGGTGCGAGATGATGTCCCCCGGATCCAGCTTTCCTTCCATGATTGCGTCGAGCAATTCTGGCATCAGGCCCTGCACGTGGGTCTGGCCCATCTTGAATGTCAGCCCCTTGTCGAACGCATCGCCCAGCAGGAACCCGTGGATGAAACCAGCATAGACACCCGGAATGCTGACTACGCCGCCGCGGCGGGTGGCCGCGATGCATTGCCGGATCGCCACGCCGCTGCTGCCCTCCAGTTTCACAGCGGTCAGGGCGGACTCCAGGGCACTGCCCTCGGCCTCGAACCCGACGGCCTCGATGCAGGCGTCCACGCCGCGTCCACCGGTCTGGGTCACGATGTAATCGGCCGGATCCTCGGTTTCCCTGAAGTCGATTGGCGTCACGCCATAGGTGCGGCGCGCGTAGTCCAGCCGATAGGAAAGATGATCCACCATGAAGATGGCCTCGGCCCCCAGCAGGCGGCAGCAGGCCGCGCTCATCAGTCCCACCGGACCGGCACCGAAGATGGCTACCGTCGAGCCCGGCTTGACTCCAGCGTTCAGGGCCGCCTGATAGCCCGTGGGCAGAATGTCCGACAGGAACAGCACCTGCTCGTCGGCCACACCTTCCGGGATGCGCAGGGGGCCCACATTCGCCTTGGGCACTCGCACGTACTCGGCCTGTCCGCCGGCGACGCCGCCATACAGATGGCTGTATCCGAACAGTGCGGCCGGAGGCAGAAGGCCCTTTTGATTCAGCGCGGCCCCCTGCCCGGGTTGGTCGTCTCGCAGGCGGCATATTCGGCCAGCCGACAGTGGAAGCACTCGCCACAGGCGATCACGAAGGGGATCACCACACGATCACCCGGCTTCACCTGGGTCACGCCGCTGCCCACCTCTTCCACCACGCCCATGAATTCGTGTCCCAGCACATCGCCGTTGTGCAGGTCGGGAATCTTGCCCCTGTACAGGTGCAGGTCAGAGCCGCAGATGGCGGTGGCGGTAACGCGCAGGATCAGATCGTCATCTGCCGCCAGCACCGGATCCGGCACGGTCTCGACGCGCACATCCTTGCGGCCGTGATAGGTCAATGCCTGCATCGTGCTTCTCCAGGGAATCGGAACTCCAGCATCGCAATGCCGCCATCCCTCTTCAGTGACATCCCGGTGTGCGCGGTGTTCATTCTGCGACGTCATCGCGTTAACCCGGGACGGCGCAGGGTTCTGTTTCCTGCCGCAGGAGTTTTTCCCATGAACGACAAGCTGCCTTTCAACCCGACGACGGACGTGGACGATCAATCGAAGGCGCACACGCCGGACAAGCGGCGCAATGATCGGGCCAGGTGGAAGGAACACGACATGCCCGACGACGGCGATGGACCCAAGGCCGTGCCAGAGGACTACGAGCGCCTCGATCCCGATCCAACGGGTAAGCGTTGAGCCCGCCTCACACGCTGGTCGCGCCGGATTCACGAGCATTTGTCGGCCATCCGAGCAGGCTGCATACCGCCCGCTGCAACGATCTGGACGGGGTGCTGCATGTGGAAACGTAATGGTCTCTCGCTGGTGCTGCTCACACTCACGGTCGCATTCATCATCGGGCAGGCGGTGGCGGGGCACCACGTGCACAATCAGGATCTGGTCCAGCACGGACAGGCTCCCATCGACCTTTGGCACTACCTGGCTACTGGGCACTTTGTCAGCGCTACCTTCGAGAACTGGGAGAGCGAATTCCTGCAGATGGGAATGTACGTTCTCCTGACGGTCAGCCTGCGCCAGCGCGGGTCGGCTGAATCGCGGCCCTTGGACCCGGATCAGGAGCAGAATCGTATTGAACCAGGACCCACGCCCTGGCCTGTGAGGCGCGGTGGTGTGTGGCGGGCGCTGTACGCCCATTCCCTTGCGATCGCCTTCGGCCTGTTGTTCCTGCTCAGCTTTACTCTGCACGCATTGGGAAGCTGGCGAGCGGAGCAAGCCGAACAGCAGCTGCAGGGCCAGCCGCCGCCGGGCTTCATGGAGCATCTGGCCAGCAGCACGTTCTGGTTCGAATCCATGCAGAACTGGCAAAGCGAGTTTCTGGCGGTGCTGTCCTTGGTGGTGCTGACCATCTTCCTGCGCCAGAAGGATTCACCGCAGTCCAAGCCAGTCGAGGCTCCCCATGCCCAGACAGGAGATTGAGCCATGGCGACGCATCCTTCGACCGCCCTGTTGATCATCGACATGTTCAGCCGCTTTGATTTTCCAGGCGCAGACGAGCTGACGCCGGTGGCAGAAAGAGCGGCCAGGCAGATCCTGCGGATTAGGGATCATTTCGACGAGCGGGGGTGGCCCGTGATCTACGCCAATGACAATTTCTCGGACTGGAAGAAGGACTTCCGCCAGCAAGTGGAGCAATGCCGGAAAGCGGGAGGCCACGCCGCGCGCATTGCCACGCTACTCTCTCCCCTGCCCGATCACTACTTCGTGCTCAAGCCCAAGCATTCTGCGTTTCTGGCAACGCCCTTGCCTATTCTGCTTGCCAAGCTGGGGGTGCGCCGCCTCTGCCTCAGTGGCATGACGGCCGAATCGTGCGTACTGGCCACCGCCCTGGATGCCAACGCCCGGGAGTACGAGGTCGTGTTGGCGCTGGAGGCTGTGGCAGGCACCCCTGATCAGAAGCGACGCGCATCGGCTCTGCTCGCTGGGTCTGGCGCAGCCCGGGTCGTTCGGTTGTCTTCTCTTGTCTCTGCGTGACGGTGCTGAAGGCCGCTCAGGCGCGGTCGGCTACGCCCTTTACGCCGGCATGACCGGCGCAATGCGCGCAGCAGAAGATCTGTCCGCTTCCTTCAATGCCGTGCCCGATGACCATGCAGCCGCAATGGCCGCAGCGCGGGGCGAACGCATGGATGGCGCACTCGAAGGAGTCGAAAGTGCCGCTGCGCCCGCCCTGCTGAACAGTGAAGCTCTTGTCGTAATTGTTGCCGCAAACATCACACGTGGCCATGTGACACCTCGTGCCGAGGAAGGGACTGCAGTGTCGCGAACCTGGATGTCGGCAGTCGTGAACGTGCCGTATTACTCGCGTGCAGAAGGGTGATGTCCTTCTACTTCGGGGTGTATAGGCCCGGGCATTCTGCGGCGCCTCACGGTCAGCGAAGAGGTTCAACCGGCAGCGAGTCAGACTCGATGCGGACCTCCACCGGCCCCTTCTTTCGAAGGTGCTGCAACCCGCCTTCTACTCGGCCCAGTCTGACCAGGCCTTTCGAGTAGGCAAACGGCCTATGGAAGATCGCCAGATTTCCCCATGGCGCATAGAAGGCGATGTCACCGGGCAACGGCGTGATTCCTCCGGCTCGCCCGTCACGTTGAGACGGCGCGGAAGTTGCGCGATCTTCTCGGTCTCTGCGTAGTCCTCCAGCTGCAGTGTCAGTGGCAACTGGGCGATGAACTCGCGTGCGGGAAGGCTGTCTTCCAAGGTGGCCGACAGCCGTTGATCGTTGATGATCAGTTGAATCTTCATGGGATGAACCTCTTGGTTGGCCCCAGCCTTGGTGGTCGCGATGGCTTGATGATCGGGCGCGGCAGAGCATGCTGCTGCCCCAAACGTAATGAAGAGCACGAGCAGCTGCGCGGCGATCGACGTAACGCGCGTCATCGCTTCAGAGCCTCCCTGCCAATCGCCGCTGACGGTGTGTGGACGTCCTCTGCCGCCGTGGCGTAGGCAAGCAGTGCCGCAAGCACGAGTAGACCCGCACTGGTCAGGAACGTACTGGCAAAGCCGAGGCTGTCGAACAGCAGTCCACCAAGAGCGGCGCCCAGCGCGATGGAACATTGCACCACCGCGACCATCAGCCCGCCACCCGCCTCGGCATTGTCGGTGAACGTGCGTGCCAGCCAGCTCCACCAGCCGACCGGTGCGGCCGTGGCCAGCAGGCCCCAGGCCGAAAGCAGCGCGGCAGTCGGCCAAGGATGGGACCCCAGTGGAATCAAGGTGACGGCAATCAGCGCCATCATGGCCGGAAGGGTCACCAATGTACGGTAGAGCCCGCGCCTGATGAGTGCACCGATGGCCAGTGTGCCCACGAAGCCGCTCACCCCGATGGCCAGCAGCACCCACGGAACAGCAGCCAATCCCGCATGGGTCACCCGCTCCAGAAACGGCCGCACATAGGTGAACAGGGCGAACTGCCCCATGAAAAAGGCAGCGCAGGCCATCATGCCCATTGCCACCACGCGTCGCCGGAACAGCACGACCACCCCGCTGCGTGATTGACCTTCCTCCGCGGCCATGGACGGCAGACAAACCCACTGCCATGCCAGGGCGACAGCGGCTACCGGCAGAAGGCAGAGGAAAGCGCCGCGCCATCCGATCATGCTGCCGAGATAGCTACCCAGTGGCGCCGCAATGACCGTTGCAAGCGCGTTGCCACTATTGAATATCGCCAAGGCTCGCGGGACCTCGGCCGCCGGTACCAGTCGCATCGCCGTTGCGGCGGACAATGACCAGAAGCCACCGATCACCACGCCGATCAGCGCACGGCCCGTCATGTAGACCGGATAGTTCGGGGCCAGCGCTACCACCAGGCCCGACACCGCCATCAACGCCGTGAGGATCAACAGCAACGTTCGCCGGTTCACGTTGCCCGCCAACCGGGAGATCGACAGGCTGGTCAGCACCGCAAAGGCACCCGAGATCGCAATGCCGTAGCCGGCCAGACCTTCGGTCACGCCCAGATCTGCCGCCAATGGAGTGAGCAGGCTCACCGGCATGAATTCCGAGGCGATCAGCGCGAAGACGCACAGCGTCATTGCGAGCACGCCGCCCCAGTTGGCGCGATCTGCGATGGCATCGGTGCGGCTCATTTCCCGGCCAAGCTGCGCTGGAAGAATTTGGCCAGCTTGTCAAAGGGAATCAGCGGGATGCGGTCGTAAAGATCCACGTGCCCGGCGTCCTTCACCCAGTAGAGCTCCTTCGGCCGCCCTGCCCTTCGATAGGCATCTTCGCTGAACTCGCGGGAATGCGCGGCGTCGCCGGAGATGAACAGCATGGGCCGGGGTGAGATCGTCTCAATGTCGTTAAAGGGATAGAAGTTCATGAATTTGACCAGGCTGCTGAAGAGCGGCTGGGTTGTGAGTTCGGCCTTGTCACCCTTTGGCGTGTAGGCGCCGCGCGGGGTGCGGTAGAAGTCGAAGAACTCACGCTGGATGGCGGGCGTGTCAGCAGTGAGATGGTTCACGGTGCCAGGTACGAACACCGGCGCCCCGCCCTTGAATTCGGCCAGACGCTGGTCTGTCGCGGACTGGATCACCGCCTTGCGCTGCTCCAGCGATTGGCCACTGTTCAGCCCCTGCCGTGCTGCCGCGCCCATGTCGTACATGCTGACCGTGGCGACGGCCTTGATGCGTGGGTCGATCTTGGCGGCGCTGATCACAAAGCTGCCGCTGCCACAGATGCCCAGTCCGCCGATGCGGTCAGGGTCGACAAACGACTGCGTGCTCAGGAAATCCACGGCTGCGCTGATGTCGTCCGAATAGATTTCCGGCGCCACCAGATGTCGAGGGGCGCCGGCACTCTCGCCCCAGAAGGAAAGATCGATCGCCAGCGTAACGAAACCCTGCTCGGCCAGCTTCTGCGCGTAGAGCTGGGAGCTCTGCTCTTTTACCGCTCCCATCGGTGCCCCACCACCAGCGCAGGGGCTCGCCTGCTGCCCGTCAGACCCTGGGGGCGGTACAGCGTGCCCACCACTTCCATCTGGTACTGGTTGAGGAAGGTCACGCGCTCCCCGGTAATGGTGGGGCTGCGGTAGAAATTGTCCGCCCCAGCGGGTCGGGCCGCCGACCGCACGTCAGCGGCAGAAGCGGAAATCGGAAGGATCTGGCTGGCAAGCAACGCCAGCAGGAATGTGGTGGGTTTCATATGAGTGCGGCCTCGGCGTGGGAGCTCAGGTCGCCACGATAGGCCTGCCCCGCTACTGCGATAAGCCGCCTTAAAGTTGATGCATTGCTGAGTTGAGCTCACAATTGACCGATGAGTACCGTGAAGACCAATGACCTGCAGGCCTTCTTGGTCGTGGCCCAGGAGCAGAGCTTCACCAAGGCCGCCGTTCGCCTAGGGGTTACGCCCTCTGCGCTGAGCCATTCGATGCGATTGCTGGAAGAACGCCTGGGCATCCGCCTGCTGGCCCGCACCACGCGCAACGTATCGCCTACCGAGGCGGGCGAGCGACTGATGCGCTCGATCGCGCCGCATTTCGAAGCCATCGGGGCCAGCGTGGAGGCGCTGGGGGACCTGCGCGACCGGCCCGCTGGAACGCTGCGGATCTCCTGCACCGACGATTCCATGGAGACCGTCATCCGCCCGCGGCTGGCCGGGTTCCTGGCCGAGTACCCGGACATCACGCTTGAGTTCTACGTGGACTACGGCTTCACCAATGTGGTGGAGCAGCGTTTTGATGCGGGCATCCGGCTCGGAGAGGCGCTGAGCAAGGACATGATCGCTGTCCGGGTCGGTCCGGATTGGCGCCTGGTGGTGGTGGGGTCTCCCGACTACTTCCAGAAGCATCCCAGGCCCAGGAAGCCTGCCGACATCACCCGACACCGCTGCGTGCACATCCGGCATCGCCCGAATGGAGCGATATACGCCTGGGAGTTTGAAGAAAAGGGCAAGGAATTCACGGTGCGCGGCGACGGACCGTTGGTCTTCAACAGCATGATCCACGTCATCAATGCCGCATTGGATGGTCTGGGCCTGGCCTACGTGCCGGAACCACTGGTGGCCGAGCACATCGCGCACGGCAGGCTGGTGGCCGTGCTGGACAGGTGGTGCGTCCCCTTCCCCGGATACCACCTCTACTACCCGAACCGTCGGCAGCCGTCGCCGGCATTTGCTGCACTGGTTGCGTGGTTGAAGGTGGATGTGTGATGTGGAGGACGATGCGGGCAATAGTCCTAATTCCCCTTAAGTGTCCTGTATGGGCTGGAAATGGTCACCAGCCCTTCCCCGATAAACATCCCTAATCCACGGGCGACCTTGGCCTACTTTGGCCTTCTGCCTTAAGGCCAGACCTAAACTTCGATTTCAGCCCCTAGCGTATTTGACTCCCGCGACCTAGATCTCTCCTAGATCCTTGAGCACGGCTTGCCCCTTCTGCAGGAACCCAACCAGCAGTCGACCTCCTGCTACTTTCCGGCCCAATTGCTCATTGAGGTAGCTGACCTGGAGACGCGCATGGGCCAGCAGATCCGTCTGGGCCATGCTAGGGGGCACGGCCTGGAGCGGTTCGCCCGGCGACGCCAGCTGCCCCCGATCGGCTGGACAACGCACGGGCGCCGGCTGTCACTCTTGGCATACGCCGTGGCCATCATCCGGCCGTTCTTCGGCGACCATCCACCAAGCACCAACTCAGTCCCGAGCTGCTCGATCGGCAATCCCGCTTCGGCTACCGCTTTCTCAAAGTTCGGCCACAGTTGGTCCACCACCAGCCCTAGCTCGGCAGATAGCTTTTCTATTGTGAAATCTGCGCGGAAGCTGGCCTGCAGTGCCAGCTCGTAGATGCGGAGGAAGAATTGCGTAGACCCACGCGTAGCAAGCACCACGTTGTGCTGAGGGATCAGCAGCAGCTTTGCCCCGCGGAATGTGCCCCTGTGAGAGCATCCTCTGCCAGGGTATCCGCTGCGACGACAAGGTGGTCACGAGTGAGCAGAACATTGAGGATGCTCATGGCGGGCTCGTCTAGACGTTTGCAGACTATCGCCTTCCCCTCCCCTCCTGTCCAGACTGCCATGACCTCTGAGATCACACAAATTCTTGATCGCCTCAATGCTTGCGAGACCGCACTTGAGATGCACCGCGGCTACCTCAAGGCAATGGAGTATGCTCTGCGGCTTTCGTTTCTAACACACCAAGATCCAAGGCTTCTGCTCGACACGTGGACCAGATTGCTCCCCTTGATCGCTCAAAGCCACGAGAGAGACGGCAGCCAGCCATTTGCGGCCGCATTCCAGCAATCCTTAGCAGTTCTCACAGAGCAGATTGGCGCGGAATGCAGTAGGCCCTAAGAAGCGGACAACGCGCTTGCTCGCGCCTGTTTTCGGTGCCGAAGGTCCTGGATCGCGTCTCGGACCGTGTGGTGATGCTGTCCGCGGCGCTTGCAATGGTCCTGACACTTGTCGCTCTGATTGGCGAGTGGGTTGTTCTCGCTGGTCGGCTCGGATGGGGCACGATTCTGCCGATGTGGGCTCTGTTGGGCATGGCATATGCGGGCCTGGTGACACCCGGCGGCCGCCTGCTGCGCCGGTCAGCTGAGTCCGCTGACTTGCCGTTCCTCTTCGCAGTCCAGTCTTCTCTGTCACACGTGTGCTGGCTGATCGCTTATCCGCTGGCTGGCTGGGTTGGAGCACGCTATGGATTGAACGTTGCGCTTGCAGCGCTGGCTGTTCTGGCGGTGCTGGGATTCATAGCGGCCTGGCGCAGATGGCCGGCACATGACCCCGATGAGATTACACATGAGCACGAGAACCTCGCGGAGGATGATCCACACGTTCTGGAGCACCGTGACGCTGAAGGCAAGCATCGCCACCACTTCGTCATTGACCACCTCCATACGCGTTGGCCGGGTTGACGTAGATAGTCTTTACCCAGTCAGGTGGGGCCTAGTCGCGGGTTTCGTTGCAGACATACATATCTACGTCGCTGTCGTAACGGCATGACAGGCCGCATTCGTAGGATCCCGCTGACGAAGGGCTGGCTGCAGGAGTGTGGTCACGCAAAGCGGCTATCGCAGCCGCTTTACAGTGTTCGAAAGTGTCGTAGTCACCAAGGGCGGCATGGCGAACATCCTGCGTCGTTGCGCCCGGCGGATAGACAAACGCGGTCCATCGATCCTGCGATCTGTTGCAGGCAGCTACGACCAAAGCCAGGGCAAGCACCCAGACAATCCGGCCAGCGTTCATGGCCGAATGCTAGCACCAGCTAGGTACTTAAGCTAACAGGTGGCGTATTCAGCTTGCTGGTGGGCCGCGCCCCAGGAGTCGTCAATCCCCACCCTCTACACCCTTTATGCTGGATCTGAGGGGGGGCGGCGCCGTCCGCCCGATACCCAGGTTACAGTCTGAAAGACAAGATGCCGCCTACAGATCCGTGATGGGGACCAAAGTCAACCTCAAGCCGAGTCTACGCCAAGCTTGGCACCGATTTCGACAAGCAACGCCTGCTTTGTCTGACTGGCCGGCATCGTTCGTACGAGATTGCGAAGCAATCCCAGATCCTGTGCGAGCCCTAGTCGATCACTGAGTCGATGCAGTGTCTTGAGTCGTCGGACAAGGCTGCGATCCTTCGGCTGAGTCTTCCAGAGACCGCCGAGCTCAGGCCCAATCTCCAGTTGCATGCGCAGCCGACGCACACGTCGACGCCAACGATGCACCGCCTCTGGTTCTCCATTGCGAGCCAAGACTTCCGCCCTGACTACCCTGCGGAGACTACGGGATAGCGAGGCGCGTACCTGCGATCGTTGCAATGTGTCCCAAGGCTTCTCCTGCAGAAGCGCCCGGACATGCTCTACGCTCTGCCGGCGGCGTGTAAATCCGGGGTCGGCCGCCAGGATGCGGCCCAGGATCGCTTCCCTGCGCGTGATCAGCCTTATGACGACGCCATTGCACGTGGCATCGCCGTGCGCGCCGTGTAGTTCCAGGGCGAGCTCCACAGCGACGTGGGCGTCGCGCAGGCGACCCAGCCGCTGCAGGGCGCGGTCTTCGTCCTGCAGTGCCATGGCGCCCTCGCTGAATAGTGCCAGCAGGGCGCGTGTTCGCCTGATTGCCTTTCGCGCAGTGTGGATGGACCGGTGGACATCTCCATCCGCAGACAGGGAGGCAGAAATGGACTGAAGCTCCCGCATCAGAACGGCCTTGGCTAGTGCGCCCGATTTGTCAGCCGACATGGGTCCATCCCGATTGGGGTTCGGCGAATCGTAGGCGCGTTGCTGTGGATCTGAAATGAGTACGGTCAATGCCCGATGCTTTCGAGGCTGGCTGGCCTATTAGCACCAACATCGCGAAACTTTGGCTAAGACCGGAGGGGGCGATTGCCGAACCCACGATAACGATCACTAATCGATATCCATGTCAATCATCAGTCCGAGGTAGACGGCGACACCCTGATGTACCCTTGGCCGTAGACCGCTCAAAGTGTTTCGGAGAGGGGCAAAAGCATGTCCTGCCCCTGCGTGACGGGCGATAGGCATTGCTCTTAGACTCAGTGCGTCAGAATCCTGAGGAACCTCCATGCCAGAGTCCCTGCGATGGCTTCAGCAACCGCTTGGAGTCACAATCTTCTGGCTGTTGCTGGCGTTCCACGTCGCGGTTCTGGTACGCGCGATCACCCGGCGTGACCGAACTCCAGCCTCAAGAATCGCTTGGGTGGCGGTCGTTCTTTCCCTTCCTGCACTGGGCACAATCGCCTACCTCCTCCTGGGCGAAACCAGCATTGGTCGCGGTCGGATATCACGCCTTCATCGGGCCGAACGGATGCTTGGAGCCATCCCGATACCCCAAGCTCCACTGCTGCCTCCTGCTGCTCAGTTACTGTCCAATCTCTGCGCGACCACCAATGGACTGGGGCCTGTCGGCGGCAACAGGATCGAGCTGCTGGGCTCGTCTTCCGCCCTACCGAACGAGCCGATGCTCGACTCCGATGCGGCCATCGAAAGGCTGATTTCCGATATTGCTGAGTCCCGTGATCACGTACATGTCAGCTTCTACATCTGGCTGGACGATGGCAATGGCGGCAGAGTTGCCGATGCCATTGCCGCAGCAGCTCTCCGAGGCGTGGCATGCCGGGTAATGGTCGATTCTCTGGGGTCACGGTCATTCATCCGTAGCCGACGCTGGCAACAGTTGCGGGAAGCCGGAGTTCGCTTGCTTGCAACGCTGGACGACATCCCTCGTATAGGGCATCTGGCGCTGGGGCGACTTGACCTGCGCAATCACCGTAAGCTGGTCGTCATCGACAATGCAATTGCCTTCTGTGGCAGTCAGAACTGCGCGGACCCTGAGTTCAGGGTGCTTCCAAAGTACGCTCCTTGGGTAGATATCTTCCTGCGATGCGAAGGCCCTGTAGTGAGACAGGCACAGTGGCTGTTTCTGAGCACCTGGATGGCTGAAACCGGCGAGGAGTTGGAGTCGCTACCGTCTCAGCGCCCTTTGCCGGCCCTCTTTGCCCAAGGTGCGGTGGCCCAGATGTATGGCTGCGGTCCGTCAACAGTTGGCGACGCCATGTCGGATTCATTTGTCGGCGCGGTGTACGCCGCACGGCGAGAACTGCTGATCACTACCCCCTACTTCGTTCCAGACGAGGCCCTCCTACGGGCACTGTGCGCTGCGCCGCGCAGGGGCGTAAGAACCACGATTGTGTTTCCGAAACGCAACAACTCACTGTTGGTGGCTTACGCATGCCGCAGTACCTACCGTGACTTGCTTCAGGCTGGAGTATCCATCTACGAGTATCCACTTGGGCTACTTCACACCAAATCACTGACGGCAGATGGGCAATTCGCATTGGTTGGATCCGCCAATTTGGATCGTCGTAGCCTGCAACTCAACTTCGAGAACAACCTCCTCATCATGGATCCACTGGCAACGTCGGCTATCACGCATCGGCAGGAAGGCTACGTAAGTGTGTCTGAGCAGATAGCTCTCGAGGCGGTGGAGGCGTGGCCTTTCCATATGCGGCTTCTTCAGAATGCCATCGGCATGATGTCGCCCGTTCTCTAGAGGCGCCGGGCGATCAAGCTACGCCAGCGTCACCACAACATTCACGACCGCGGCGAGTAGTACGGTGTTGAAGGCGAAGGCCACGAGCGAATGCAGCAGGCTCACGGCTCGAATCTTCGACGAAGAGATGGACACATCAGCCGTCTGTGCAGCGACTCCGATGATGAACGCAAAGTAGAGAAAATCGCGTGCCCCAGGCGGCTTGTTCCCGGGGAAAAGCAATCCCGCGTGATGGCCATCCTGCTCACCTTCGTTCTCGCAAGACTTATCCGACTTTCTCCAGTACATGTGCGCGTAGTGCCAAGCCATCATTGCGTGGATGGTGGCCCAGGCGAGAGGCAGTGATGCCAGGGTCAGCCCCAGTTCTAGAGGCTTGTGTTGCTTCCCGCTTACGGAGATGACCAGCCCCACCGCCAGAGCTGCCGCTGCCAATGTAATGATGAACACCATCCACAGGGGCTCATCCCGGTGGCCTGCGTTCAGTCGGAGCCGTTCAGCGTCGTAAGTGGGGACGGAAGCCAGTGTCCTTGCCAGATAGGCAACAAAGAAAGCATCCACGCCTACCACCAGGGCCAGATACGGCGCAGAGTGAACTGCCCAACCCCAGGCGAGAAACCCTGCTCCGGCCGCCAGGTAGAAGCTTGCCCTAGCATGCGAAAGCTTGATCACGTTCCGGCTCCATTTGATGTCCAGCCAGCGACCTGGCGGAGATTCGACGAGGCTTGCCTGTCATTTCCGAGCGTCATTGGACTGCGATTGCGGGGATAGTCCATCAACTGGCGCCTCATTCAGTCACCTTGTTTTGTAGAGTCTGGATGCGCAACTCGAACAATGGCGCTGGCCATGGCGACACCATTTGGAATCACGACCTCGTTCCCTTGTGCATCCCGGAGGGTTGTGAAACCCAGAGAGATGCCCTCTACCCGGGCTTCGATGACTCCATTGGGAGCATACACGCGGACGGTATCCCCCACGCGCATCGCCTTTGACATGAGAAGTGAGAATCCTGCTATCAGATTACCGAGGGTGTCCTGGGCCGCCAGTCCTACTACAACTGAAAGGATGCCCGCCCCCGCAAGCATCGTCGACCCGAGGGTCCTGAGCTCAGGGATAAGGTGGGCATAGAGGCCGACGGCCAGCAGGTAGATCAACCACTGTCCCAGTACGCTTGCAAACTGGAGCGTGGTCCCATCCGTAAGCCGTGCGCCGATACGACGAGCTGATCTCCTGAGAAGTGCGGCACTGATCATGGCGAGAAGTGCGATGAGCGCCCCAATGGCCACTGCGCCTATGATGGATGAGGGATTCACTAAGGCGTTGACAGTAGTCTGCATCTCAACCTGCCATTGCCGCGAGTGCGCTTCTGGACGGAACAAAGAAGACGTTGCCAGTCACAGCTCTTGAGAAATCAAGAATTCGGTCGTGAAGCGGCGGCGGGTTGCCGATGAACATTCGCTCAAGCATCTGCTCGACCACCCAGAGATGTCTTGAATAGCCAATGAAGTAGGTCCCGTACTCGGCATCTGACGGCCTTGCAAAAGGCATGTTGTCCCGCAGGATGTCGTGTTCGACCCCATCCTTTGTAATGGTACACAGCGTCTTGTGCGACTTCTGATCTGCCTCTGGTGCGTCTGGAAGCTCGGTGTTCGTGAACTTTCTGCGACCGATGATCTGCTCTTGGACTTCAGTACTAAGGCCCTTCCAGGCTTTGAGATCGTGAAGATACTTCTGTGTGACAACGTAGCTTCCACCCGCGTGCGCGGGATCTTCGCTTCCGACGATAGTCGCCTCGGGGAGCGCCAAACCTACTGGATTGGCAGTACCGTCGACAAACTCCAGCAGATCGCGACCGTCAAAGTATCTGAATCCACTGACTTCGTCCTGCGCTGCAACTGTCCCTTCCAAGCCCTCGAAGAGCATCTGCTGGAACGCGACGATCAGATCCATTGACTTGGCGCGGATATGGAACAGGAGATCGCCTGGTGTGGAGACTGCCACATGCGCTGCGCCTCGGATCTCCCTGAACGGGCGTAATTCAGCAGGTGGCGCCGTGCCAAGGAGCGGGCCCCATGCGTTCGCGCCAATCCCGACGTTGCAGGTAAAGGTGCCGGTCACATCTCTGACGAGCACGTTCTTGATCAGATCGTCCAGGCTGCACAGGACCGTTCGAACGGTAGATAGGGACGAGGCGTCCCGCTCAATGGTAAGAACCAGGAAGGATGCAGCGATCGACAGTGGTGCATCGATCGGTTGCGGTTCGGGGGATTGCGGCGTCGCGTAGCTCATTGAACGCTCCTGGAGTGGGTCACCGATCACGCATGGCCAGCAGCAACCGCCGCAATCCATGCACCTGCTCGATCAGTTGAAGCGCAACGTCCACCCCTGCCTCATTGACCTCCATTTCAAACATAAGGTCGCGAACCAAAAGTGCTCTACTGAGATCTACACGCGTGTAGATCAGTCCATCCTCACCCTGCTGTGGAGAGATCCACTCCAGCTGGACCCAATGGCTCAGCACAGCCTCCTCAACGCCGGCCTGGTCGAGGATATCCTGAACACTGACAACCTCATTCAATGCGCTCATGCTGCACCTCCTTCCCGCGGATTGAAGGACGCACCCGTCTCCCAGGTCTTCACGAACTGGGCCAGCTCCACGTCCATAGGCTTCTGTAGAACAATCTTCAATCGGACGAACTCATCGCCTCGGCCACCGGAGCGCAATGGCATGCCCTGCCCTTTCAGCCGAAGCCGGGTGTTGCCATCTGAGCCAGCAGGCACGCCCACCTCGGCATGACCGGTTGGTGTCGGCACGGTAATGCGTGCGCCCAACACGGCTTCCTTCAAGGAAATGGGCACATCAATCGTGAGCGAGTCGCCCTCGGCAAGGAAACGTGGGTCTGGTGCAATCTCCAGCTCTATGAAGGCATCGCCGTCTCCCCCGTACCAGCACCCTTTGCGCCCTTGCCTCGAAGGCGGAGTGTTTGCCCCTGGGTGACGCCCGGTGGAATGTTCACATCCAGGGTGCCGCCATCGCCCAGGACCACGCGCTCAGCGCCTCCCTCGATGGCGCGCGCCAGGCTGATTTCGAGGTGATAGCGGAGGTCCTGGCCACGGCGGTTTGCGCGGGCATTCGACGTGCGACGGAAGAACTCGGCGAACGGATCACCGGCTTCGGCAAAGTCCGCGTAGCCGCCAAAGCCGCCGTCGCCATAGCCGGCATCGGCCTGGGCATAGTCGCGGTAGTACTCGCGGCGCGGGCGCTCCGCTCCGGTTTCGTCGATCGCCCCTTGGTCAAACAGCGCCCGCTTCTCCGGATCGACGAGCAGCCTGTAAGCATTGGCGACATCTTTGAACTTTTCTTCCGCGGCCTTGTCGCCTGGGTTCAGGTCGGGATGCAGCTTCCTGGCCAACCTCCGGTACGCCTTCTTGATCTGATCCGTCGTGGCGTCACTGGCAACACCAAGCGTTTCGTATGGACTGCTCACTCCAACCTCCATTCGTTCATGTCATTTGAGGAATTCAACGCGCTGGGACGGTCCTCGGCCGCCTCTGGCATCCACAGTTCAACGACGGTCCCGGCTGGCCCCGTACTCGCCACAGAGAGGCTTCCGCTATGCCGCGACGCCAACATTTGGCTGATCGAAAGGCCGAGCCCGGTGCCCTGATGGTGCTTGGTCGTGAAGAAGGGCTCGAAGATCCGCTCCAGGATGTCCTGCGGGATGCCGCCGCCGGTGTCGGAAATCCGCAGCGCCACTCCAGGTGCACCGTGGATGTCATCCGTGTCCTCGGTGGCTAGTCCCAGGACACCGCCGCCCGGCATGGCATGGAGTGCATTGATCATGATGTTCACCAGGATCTGCTGGATTTCCCCTCTGTTGGCCCTGATGAGTCGGGTGGAATGAAACCTCTTCTCGATCATGACGGGCTGGCGTTTGGTCAGGTGCTGTACCAGCGGTAGCGTTTCCAGCAGCAGGGATGAAGGTTCCAACAGTTCGTATTCCGCTGCGTGCTCGCTGGGTTTTGAGAACTGAAGCAGCTTGGACACGATCGTACTGATGCGCTGGATTTGATCCTCGATGAGGTCAAACTCCTCCTTGCCGCCTGGTCCGAAATCCTGGAGCACGACTTCACGCAGGAGCTCCAGATTTCCCTGCATCACTGCGAGCGGATTGTTGATCTCATGTGCGACACCTGCGGCGATCTCGCCAATAGTTGCCAACTTCTCTTTCACAATCAGGTGCTGCGTTGCTTCCTCCAACTGACGGTTGGCAAGCAGCAGTCCCGCCGTCCGCTCCTCTACCCGCGTGTTGAGCTCCTCGTTCCAGGCCATCAGCTGCCGCTCGTTGTCCTGCAGCTGGTTGAGCATCTGGTCCAGCTGCGATGCCAGTCGCCCGATCTCGTCGTTGGAGCCACGCGCGCCTGCGCGGGCGTTGCGATCGCCGGCGTTGACCCGCGCAATGGCTGCGTCCATCCTTTCCAGCGGACGAAACACGCCGCGAGCGATATACAGAAACAGAGGGACGGTAATTGCCGCAACCAGCAGGCAACCGAGGACTATCATTCCGATGGCGTTCCGTCGCGCGGTAGCGAATGGCTCGTCCGAAAACCCAACGAAGAGCATGCCGACCGGCACACCCTCACCGTCCCGAATCGGCATATAGCCTGAGACATACCAGTCATTGACCACGAAGGCCTTTGCCAACCACGTTCTGCCTTGACCAAGAACCGCTGCGGCCACTTCCGCTGACGCTCTCGTGCCGGACGCTGGGCGCCCGCCGGGCAGCTTGGCATTCGTGCTGATGCGGGTATCGCCAAGGAAAAGGGACGCGATACCGGCACTTCCGGTGCGCATGCCGTTGTCCCGATAGATCAAGTCCGTGATCTGGTCGATGAAGTGCGTGTTGTGGTTCAGCAGTGTGCCCGCGACCAGCACTCCTGGTTGCTGGCCGGGCAAGTTCACTGGAGTGGCAGCCTGGATCATCAGTGCGCGCCGTTCATATGTGCTCGGCGGCGCCTGCTCTCCCGGCTCTGGCAGACGGACTATCTCCGCACGCGCCGCCAACTGGGGCGAGAGCGCTCGCAGGTCATCCTCTTGCACTACGCCTACCTGCACGTCGGAGACGCCGTTGAAGGCCTTCTCAATCACTGGCCACTTGAGCAACACGGCCTTCTCCGATGACGGTTCGCTGCTGGCCAGGAGATGGCCATCTCGATCAAGCAGCGCAATGAAGTCCAATGCACCTGGAAGGGCTTTTGATGCAAGCAATGTGCTGACAGCGTCCCTATCACCACCAACTGCGCTATGAAAGCCCTCCGAGTCAGCGATGGCAGCAAGTGATGCACGGTCGTTGATCAGCAACTGGTTCATGTACTGCCCAGCAATCTTCAGATCACTGCCGACCTTGGAGGACAGCAGTTCATCGAAACGCTTGTCCCACTTATAGATGAGCACGCCAACGATCATTGGCAGGATCACGACCATCGGAAGGATCGCGATCAGCAGCAGGCGATGGCGGACGGAGCGCACTCGTTTCATTGCCGTTCCCTAAGCTGATACGTTCCAGCTGGAACATTTGCGGTCGATGGTCTTCCGCGAAATCCCCAGAATGCCGGCTGCCTGTTCGCGATCTCCACCCGTTTCGCGTAGTACCGCCAGGATGTGCCGACGCTCGACCTCGGACAGAAGTCGACTGCGCGGATCAGACAGAGATTCGAGCCGTTCAAGATGCGACGGAAAATGGCCCAGGATAAGGCTGCGCTCCACGTAGTTGTGCAGTTCGCGGACATTGCCCGGCCAAGAGTAGTGCTGGAGATAGGCACGGGTTCGTTCATCGAACGGAATGGGATGTAGACCAAGCTGCAGCCCCAGTTCGCGCATGAATCCGGCCGCTAGTTCCAGTACGTCCGTCCCCCGGTCGTGCAGGCGCGGTATCTGCACCTCCAGTACATTGATGCGATAGAAGAGATCGGCCCGGAAGGTGCCGTCCTTCACTGCTGCGACCAGATTCTTATTTGTGGCGAAGACGAAACGGACATCGATGGGAGTCTCACGCTCTGCCCCGACCGGACGTATCCGCCTATCCTCAAGCATGCGCAGAAGCTTGCCTTGGAACGCCAGTGGTAGGTCGGCGACCTCATCGAAGAACAGCGTCCCACCTTGAGCATATGACACCAAGCCTTGGCGTGATGCTTGCGCCCAGTTGAACGCCCCCTTCAGATGGCCGAACAGTTCACTGTCAATCAGCTCGGCCGGGATCGCTGCGCAGTTGATAGGAATGAAGGGGTTCGAGGCGCGCGTGGAGAGCGAATGCAACGATCGTGCCGCCACCTCCTTGCCCACGCCGGACTCTCCAGTGAACAAAACACTGCTGGGCAAGGGCGCCACTTTTGCGATCAGGTCGCGAGTGGCTTGGATCACTCGCGAGCTGCCGGTGAGCTTGTCGCGCAGTGGTGAAGGCGCGCCCGATCCATGCAGTTCGTGGCGTAGAACAGCATTTTCGCGCTGCAGTCGACCGCGCTCCAGACAGCGAGACAGGGCCGCCAGCAGCTGGCTGGTTCGGAATGGCTTGAGTAGGAAATCAGCGGCGCCTGCACGGATCGCCCCGATGGCCGAGTCCAGGTCCGCGTAGGCGGTGATCAGAATGAAGTCAGCCGACGTACCCTCCCGGCGCTGCTCCTCCAGCCAGACGATGCCACTCTTCCCAGGCATCACGTTGTCGACAACGACTATGTCGAAGTGGCGCTCGGCCAGATGCTTCTCTGCTTCTTCAGTGTCTGCAGCCGCTTCCACAGCCTTGCATCTTGGCCGCAGGGCGCGTACCAAAAAACTGCGCATACCTGGCTCGTCGTCGACGATCAGGATCGACGAATCTGAAAGATCCGGCCAAGCGACATCGCCACCGGCGTGCTCTTCGGCTGCATGAATGGCG
Source organism: Stenotrophomonas sp. GSD10 (assembly GCF_056172695.1). NCBI lineage: Bacteria > Pseudomonadati > Pseudomonadota > Gammaproteobacteria > Lysobacterales > Lysobacteraceae > Stenotrophomonas > Stenotrophomonas sp. GSD10. The sequence goes on from NZ_JAOCMC010000002.1 coordinate 1,904,608, forward strand.
CTCTTGGGCGTCATATTTCCCTCGGTTCTGTATGTGCTGCGTTAAACGCTGTGTGATTTCAATCGGAGACGTGCGACGGCGCCTGCCACTTTCGTCGCCTCATCTCAGTGATCGTTCTGTCCGCTCGCTGGCAAGTTCTTCCCACGGCTTCCATTGCCGGCGTCGGTGTTGGCGAACTCTAGGATCGACATCATCTCGCGCTCAACTATCTGCCGCAGCGAATACAGTGGGAGCGCGTTGGGTGCAAGGCTGAAGGGTTCTTCCAGCTGGTGCCCGAGTGCGTCAAGACCAAAAAACGTGTAGGCCACTATCAATACTGGCAATAGCGTCCACCAGCCGAGTGACCCAGCCAGTGCGAACGGCAGCATGGTGCAGAACACGATGGCGGTGCGGTGCAGGAGCAATGAGTATGAGAACGGCACCGGCGTATTGAGGATGCGCTCGCAGCCCCTTGGATACGAGCTAGCGTGCTGAGTTGGCCGTCAAGGACAGAGTACTGGATCGAGTCGATCTTGCCGCTCCTGACGAGTTGCAGGCAATGATTTCCGACACTTTCAAGTACCGCATTTGTTGGATTGGGACCCTTTGCGGCGGCTCCGATATTGCACCAAAGGCCGATTGCGTCGGCCTCGCTGTTTCTCCGCAGCCTGGCCGTCAGGCCTGCCGTGAATCCACAGAGGCCATGAATGATCTGCGTTCGATCCTCAGGAGCAAGGGCCGCCGTCTGCCGTGCTAGCGATCTACAGGCGATGATCAGTTCTCCCCATAGATGCCTTGCTTCCCACCATCGGGAATAGCAGGCATTGTTGCGGAAGCTCATGAACACCGACAGCGCGATGCCAATTAGCGTGAACGGAACGGAGCCGAACCGGGCGAAGATACCCGGGTGCTCAAGCGACGCAAGAATGGCGATGATGCTGATCAACGCGATCAGCATCAAATGCCTCGCGATCTTCGGAAGAATCGTGCCTTTGACCGCAAATGCAATGTCCCACATCGTCGGTTGGCGCCGCATCCTCATTTCGACGTCCTGGCGTACGTTCCTCATGTCGACCTCTTGCTCGTCAATGGGACTGCCGTAACGCCCCGCTCCACTGAAGGGGCTTGTGGTCAGCGACATGGCTGCACTCTTCCTGCGATGGTCAGGCAGGTATGCAGGCCAGTAGCCTGGGGAGAGCTTTCGCTTGTTGACGGAATGATCATGTCAGTTGAGCCACTTGGGAAGCACCTGTTGCAGGAGTAAGGTGCACTTGGGGAAACTGGATTCACTGTTCGTCCGGATACCCTTCCCCAAACCCTGCATGAGCATTGACGGACAGGGGGAGGCACGTGGACGCATTGGTTGTAAAGACCTCTACCGAGAGATTGCGAGGCGGCAAGGGTGGGTAAACCTGGGCTACCAGCTGGACTATCTGGACATTACTGTCCGGAGCTGTACTGAGTTCTTTTCCGTGTACCACCTGGCCCGACTCCATATGCACTACCTGCTGCCCGAAGAAGCGGATGTCCTGAGGGTCGTGACTGATCAATAGCAGCGGGATGCTCGTCCGGGCCAGCACTGCCTGCAGTTCATGACGCAGGTGCTGGCGCAGGTCATGATCGAGCGCGGAGAACGGCTCGTCCAGCAGCAGCGCCCGGGGCTGGGTCACCAGTGCCCGCGCCAAGGCCGTGCGCTGCCGCTGTCCGCCGGAAATCTGTGATGGCAGCAGATCCCCCACCGTGTCGATGCGGAAGGCGTGCAACCACTGCTCCACCGCATCGAAGCGCTGGCCCACGCGCGGATTCAACCAGCCCTTCTGCAGCCCGAACGCCACGTTCTGGCGCACACTCAGGTGCGGGAACAACGCGTAATCCTGGAACACGTAGCCCAACCGGCGGCGCTGCGGCGGCAGGTCCACACCGGTGGCCGCATCGAAGAGGGTCTGCCCCTGCAGGCGCACATGGCCCTGCCCTGGCCGCAGCAGCCCCGCCACCGCCTTCAGGGTCAGGCTCTTGCCTGCACCTGAAGGTCCGAACAGCACCACCTGCCGCTGCATGCACTGCAGCGTGACGTCCAACACAAAATCCTGGCCGGCCGCCTGCAGGCGACGCTGCACCTGCAGGTCAAGCCACATCGCGCAGCTCCTGGCGACGCCCGCCTGCCAGCCGCGCGGCCAGCAACAGGGTCACGATGCAGACCACCGAGGTGAGGATCACCAGTGCATTGGCCTTGTCATCCTGTCCGGCCTGCACCGCCTCGTAGATGGCGATCGACAGCGTCTGCGTGCGGCCCGGAATGCTGCCCGCCACCATCAATGTCGCGCCGAACTCGCCCATCGCGCGCGCAAACGCCAGCAGCAGGCCGGCAAGAATGCCGCGCCACGCCAGCGGCAGCGTGACGCGAAAGAACACCGCTCCTTCGGACACGCCGAGCGTGCGCGCAGCCTGCTCCAGCTGCCCGTCCACGTTCTCGAACGCGGCGCGTGCCGGCTTGAACACCAACGGAAACGAGGCCACCGCCGCCGCGATCACTGCGGCCTGCCAGGTGAACACCAGGTTGATGCCGAACCACGATTGCAGCCACGCGCCGATCGGGCCGTTGCGGCCGACCAGCACCAGCAGGTAATACCCCAGCACCGTCGGCGGCAGCACCATCGGCAGGGTCAGCAGCGAATCTAGCAGTTCACGGCCGGGAAAGCGCCGACGCGCCAACAGCGCAGCCAGCGCCACGCCCAGCACCAGATTGATCGCGGTAGCCCAACCGGCCACCTTCAGCGACAACCCCAGCGCGCTCCAGTCCAGGTCCATGCGTCAGGGCTTGCCGAATCCGTGCCTGGCCAGGATCGCCTGGCCCTGCGCCGAACGCACGAAGGCAGCGAAGCGCCTGGCTTCCGCCGGCTGCGTACTGGCCTTTGCCACTGCCAGCGGATAGGCGATTCGCCCGGACACCGGCACCACGAACGCACGGCGCACCCGCTCGGGCATCGCCTGTGCATCGGTGGCATAGACGAAGCCGGCATCCACTTCGCCGCGCGCCACGTAATCCAGCGACTGGCGCACGTTCTGCGTGGTGATGGCCTTGCCCTGCACTGCCGGCCACAGCCCGGCCGCTTCCAGCGCGCCCTTTGCGTAGCGGCCGACCGGTACGCTGTCCGGGTTGCCCAGTGCGATGCGCTGCACGCCGGCACCGGTCAGGTCCTTCAAGGTACGCGGTGCAGCCTTGGCCTGCGGCGGCACCACGACCCACAGCGCGTTCACCGCGAACACCTCGCGGGTGCCGGCCGCCAGCAGATCCTGCTGCTGGGCCTGGTCCATGGTGATTTCATCGGCCGACGCGAACACATCCACCGGCGCGCCGCGGCTGATCTGCTGCAGCAACACGCCAGAGGCGGCGAAGTTGAAATCGACCTTGGTCCCCGGGTGCGCCTTCTCATAGGCGGTGCCCAGTTCGCGGAAGCTCTCGGTCAGGCTCGAGGCCGCCGACACCGTCAGATCGGCCGCCCAGGCCGGCACGGTCGCCAGCAATCCCAGCAACAGCAGTCCCACTCGCTTCATTATCGGATCCTTGGTCAGTGGGGTTGCGATCAGTTTCACCGCCAATCGTTCGTATCGCAGGCTATGCGTAGCCTTCCTTTTCCTGGCTCATTCTTGGACAGAGGGTGCGCGACGATGCGGACCTCGTTGGCGCAGGCTGTCTCGTACATCCACGTCGAACTGAATTTGCAACGAAATGTCATCGAGGGCGATGCTGAAACCCAGGCCATCTCGACAAGGCAATCTTGCAGCCAAGGTCCTAATCGCTTCGCGGGGAAGCACCAGACGGCAGTACTCACCTGCACTGAGGACCACAGCCTGTTCCCCAGCGTGCAGCGACAGCACGACGCCCCAACCGTAGTCGCCGCCGAGCCGCGTCATGTTTTCCAGTGACTCGCCAACCAGCAATCGCGCTAGCTCCTCCTCATCAACGCGCAGGCGAATTGCTTGCCGTTGCATCTGGACTTTCATGATGCGATGGACTCCAGATCGGCTGGGCTATTGCAGTTAAGAAGCAGCTTGCGTTCGTTGTCTGCCAGTGGCAGCTCGATCGCCCCCAAGCGTTCCTGAACAGCGCGCAGCGAACGGTGGGCTGGTGACTTCTCGATCAGTTCCTGCAACACACGCCGGCACTTGCTATCAATCTGCAACCGCATCGGCAATGGTTCGTCCGTGAACAGCGTGCAGGCTGCTGTGGGCTCAGCAAACAACCGCTGTAGTAGCCCTGGGGTCACATTGGGCATGTCCACCGGCAGCACCAACGTAGCGCCTTCGGGCATGCACATGGCCACGCTGTAGAGGCCACCCAGCGGGCCGCAGCGTGCCAAGCGATCTGCAATCCCCCCGAAGGCTGGATAGTTGCCACTCACCCATACCCGTCGGCAACCGGCCTGCCGCAGCAGGCCGCGCACGTGCTCAAGCAGGGTGCGTCCGTGCCACGGCAGCAGCGCCTTGTCGCGTCCCATGCGGGTGGACAGGCCGCCGGCCAGCACGATGCCATCAATGGGAATGTTCGTGATCGTGCGCATGGTCATGGCCGGGTTCGCTGTCGGCATGGCACAGGCTGCAGCCCTCGCTCCACGTACTGTCGCCGTCCTCGTAATGCTCCTGCTTCCAGATCGGGCACTGGTGCTTCACCACCTCGATCAACTGCCGACAGGCCCGGAACGCCTCGTCTCGGTGCGGGCTGCCGGCGGCCACCACCACCGCCACATCGCCGATGCCCAACCGGCCCTTGGCATGGGCCACATACAGCTTCAGCTTCGGCCCGAACGTGGCTTCGACCTCGGCGGCCAGGCGCTTGAACTCATTCAGCACCAGCGGCTCGAACAGGTCGTAGGTGATCCCGGTCACCCGCCGGCCCACATTGACGTCGCGCACCTTGCCGATGAACACATCGATGCCGCCGAAGCCCGGATCGGAGACCGCCGCGATGCCCTCGGCCGGATCGATCGCCGCCTGCGCGCGGTCCACTACCTTGGCGATGTTCTTCTCGCTCATCGGTCAGCCCCCACTTACCGGTGGCAGGATCGCCACCCGGCCATCGTCGGGCAGCGCGTCGTGGTCGCGCAGCACCTGTTGCTGGTCGGCGAATGCCGAGTAATCCAGCAGGCCGGCACGGAAACCCGGCCAACGCAGCGGCAGCAGCTCTCGCAGCGCCTGGCGCAGATCGCCCACGGTGCTGCCAGCCACCTCCACCGCGATTTCGCGGCTGGCATCCAGATCGGAAAACGCGCCGAACAACTGCAGATTTACCTGTCTCATCACGGCTCCTGGCTCGCCAGCTGCACCGGGTCATGATGACCCCAGCCCTGCACACGCACCGGCGTGCCGGCAGGGGCCAGACCGCCCTCGCCTTCCAGCACCACCCAGGCGTTGGCCTGCAGCATGGACATCAAACGGAACGACTCCTGCCCGGCGAGCACGCGCGCACTCAGCCGGCCCTGCGCATCCACTTCCACCCGCGCCCGCGCGTGGAAGCGCAGGCCAGGTGGCGTGCGGACGTCGGCCTGCAGGGGCAACGTCAACACCGGTTCCGGTGCCAGCCCCAGCAGGCGGCGCAGTACCGGCTCGACGAAGAAGCGCTGGCCGACCGCAGCCGACACCGGGTTGCCCGGCAGGCCGAAGTACAGCGCACCATTGGGCAGCACCGCGAACAGCAGCGGCTTGCCTGGGCGGATTGCCACCTTGTGGAAGATGATGATGGCTCCGCGCGCTAGCAGTGCATCGGGAACGAAATCGTAACGGCCGGCCGATACCGCGCCAGTGCTGATCAACAGCTGCGCACCCGCGTCCAGCGCTTCATCCAGCACCGCATTGAATGCGGCCACGTCGTCGCCCACCGTGCCCTGCCAGACCACCTCGGCACCGGCGGCCTGCAGGCGGCCGGCCAGATACGGCCGGTTGCTGTCACGGATCTGCCCGGATTCCAGCGTCTGCGCCGCCTCTGTCACAAGTTCCTTACCGGTGGCGATCACCGCGGCCCTTGGCCGTGCCACCACCGGCACTTTACCCACGCCGATGGCATGGAGCAGAGTGCGCGCGTTGATGTCCAGCACCTGCCCGGCCTGCAGCACGCGCTCGCCGTCGCTAACGTCTTCGCCACGCAGGCGCACGTTCTGGCCCGGCTTTACCGTGCCCTTCAAGGCAATGCGGGTCGGGCGTCCTTCCTCGCTGGCGAGGATCTCCACGTTCTCGACCGGTACCACCGTATCCAGCCCGGCCGGCATGCGCGCACCGGTCATGATTTCCCAGGCACCCTCGCCGCCTTCGGCACCTGCATCACCGGCTGCCTGCCAGCCCTGCACAGCGAACTCGGTACCAGCTTCGAACGTCGCGCCGTTGGCGCGCAGCGCGAAGCCGTCCATCGCCGAATTGTCGAACGGCGGCAATGACTGATCACTATAGATGTCACTAACCAGCGTTCGGCTATCGGCACTCTCGAGCGGCAAGCGCTCAGCCGGCAGCGGCGTGGCAGTAGCCAGCATTAACTGCAGCGCTTCGCTATAGCTGATCATGCGCCCTCCCGCTCGCGTTGATCGGCAGATTGGAGACCAGAGAAATGTCGCCCTCCCTCTACCATCGCCAGCGCATGACCCAGCACCGGTGCCAGGATGTCCAGGCACTGCGCCGCAGCCTTCGGGCTGCCCGGCAGTGCGAACACCAGCATGTTGCCCAGCTGCACCACCTCGGCGCGGCTCAGCCAGGCCATCGGCGTGTGCTGCGCACTCAGCGCCCGCACCATCTGCGCCAGGCCATGCACCGGCCGCGCGTTCAAGGAACGCAGCGCCTCCGGGGTCAGGTCACGCGGGCCCAGCCCGGTACCTCCGGTACACAGGCACAGGCGCACGCCCTCGGCGGCCAAAGCCTGCAGGTGACCCGCCAATGGCTCGATGCCATCGGGCAGTACTTCGGCGGCCACCACCTCGCCACCCAGCTTTTTCAGGCCGGTCACCAGGGTCGGGCCAGAGATATCCTCATAGGTGCCTTCGCTGGCGCGATCACTCAGCGTGATCACCGCGCAGGCCGCACCCTCCAACCCCTTTGGCGCACGCGGGTTGAAACGCTCACGCTCGGCCTCGTCCATGCCATCCGGGTGCAGCCAGACCCCGCGCTTGCCGCCTTCCTTGAACAGCAGGCGGATGCCTTCGATGCGCAGTGCCGGTTCCACTGGCTTGCTCAGGTCGTACAGGGTCAGCAACGCCGCGTTGACCCCGGCCAGTGCTTCCATCTCCACGCCGGTGCGCGCTTCGCTGGCGCACTCGCACCACACGCGGATCGCCTGCCGCTCCGGCACCGGCGCGCAGAACACCTGCACCAGTTCCAGCGGCAGCGGATGGCACAGCGGCATCAGCATCGACGCCATCTTCGCACCCTGCAGGCCGGCAATCTCGGCCATCACCAGCGCATCGCCCTTGGGCAGGCGCCGCTCGACGATCAGTGGATACGCCACCGGGCCGGCATGCAGCTCGCCCACCGCCACCGCACGGCGGCGGCTGATGCGCTTGTTGCGGACATCGGCCATGTGGAAGGCCGCGTTCAATTCCCCACTCATCGTGTTGCTCATCCTCCGATGGAGGCCAGGTGCGGGGTCAGCCCGGTCTGGCCCTGGTGCAGTCCGTGCCCGGCCGCTTTCAGGCCAAGCTGGGTAGTGATACGTGCCAGCAGCGCGTCATGGTCATCGTCGCGCTGCAGCAGCGGGCGCAGCGGCACGCCGAACTCGCCGAACAGGCACAGCCGCAGGTCGCCCCTGGCGGTCACCCGCAGGCGGTTGCAGCCCTTGCAGAAGTCACGCGAATACGGCGCGATGATGCCGATGCTGCCGCGATGGTCGGGGTGACCGAACTCGCGCGCCGGGCCGGCATCGGCCGCGCGCGGCTGCTCGTGCCAGCCCGCGGCCAGCAGCTGCTCGATCACCCGATCGGCGCGCAGGTGGTGGCGCTGGAAATAGGCTTCGTTGTCGCCGGTGCGCATCAGCTCGATGAAGCGCACGCTGAAGGGGCGGTCACGCAGGTAGTCCATCCACTGCGGCAGCTCGTCGTCGTTCAGGCCGCGCAGCAGCACCGCGTTGAGCTTGATTGCCGAAAGGCCCAGCGCCTGCGCCAGGGCCAGGCCCTGCTGGATCTCCGGCAGGCGGTCATGGCCGGTGATGGCGTGGAAGCGCTCGCGTTGCAGGCTGTCCATGCTCACGTTCAGCGCAGTCAGGCCTGCCCGGTGCCAACCCGGCAGGCGCCGCGGCAGCAGCGTGCCATTGGTAGTGATGGCCACCTTGCGGATGCCCGGCACCGCCGCCACGGTGGCGATGATCTCGTCCAAGTCCTTGCGCAGGCTGGGCTCGCCGCCGGTCAGGCGGATCTTGCTCATCCCCAGCGCGGCAAAGGCCCGCACCAGTCGCGCGATTTCATCCACCTGCAGGAAGCGCGGGTGGCTATCGGCCTGGTAACCGTCGGGCAGGCAGTAGCTGCACCGGAAGTTGCAGGCTTCGGTGAGCGACAAGCGCAGGTACGGAAAACTGCGACCAAAGCCGTCGGTGAGTTTCCGCGCAGGCTGCCCCGACCCGGCCGGGGCCGGCGCTTCTGGTACCCGGATGAGCTGGCCTGACATGTTTCCTCCTCCCGACGGCGCGTCGGAATTGTTACTGCGAAATGACCACGCGCACTGGGATCGACTTCGCTGCGGGGGTCCCGCTGATACGGTCGAAGTAGTCCAGCGGCAGCAGCGGATTGAGTTCAGGGTAGTAGCCCGCCACTGCGCCCCGTGGCATGGGATAGTCCAGCACAGTGAGACCATCGACCCGGCGGTGCACCCCATCGCTGGAGATCGTTTCCAGGCTGACCTGCCCTTCCTTGCTGATCCCGCGCGCCACACGATCCTCCAGGTTCATGAAGAGGATCATGCGGTCGTTGTACACGCCACGATAGCGATCGTTATAGCTGTAGATCGTCGTGTTGTACTGGTCATGGGAGCGCACCGTCGCCAGCCGCAGCATGGTCGGATCGTCGACCACATCATTCACTTCCAGTCCCGGGAACACCAGGATGTTGGCCTTGCCATTAGGTGTCGGCCATTCTCGACGGCGTGGCGGAATGTCCAGGTGGAAGCCTTGCTTCGCTTGGATCCGCTCATTGAAGCCTGTATAGATTTCGGGATAGACCGCCGCGATCAGATCGCGGACGTGGTCGTAGTCGTACATGCAGGCGGCCCAATCGACCCTGCTGTCGGGCAGTGCTGCCATTGCCATGCGGCATACGATCTCCACCTCCGGCAGAACATGCTCGCTCACCGGCTGCAGCACGCCTCGCGAGGCGGTCACATTCGACATCGCGTCCTCGATAGTGATGAATTGCTCGCCCAATGGTGTATGGATCCATTCCGACCGCGCTACCACGGGAAGGATCAACGCCTCCTTCCCGTGCACCAGATGGCCACGGTTGAGCTTGGTGGCAATGCCAACAGTGAGTTCCAGATTCCGCATGGCCCGGTAGGACACCTCGGTATCGGGCACGGCGTGGATGAAGTTGCCGCCCATGCCAATGAAGACCTTGGCAGTTCCCGCCAGCATCGCCTCGAGTGACTCCACGACATGGTGCCCATGCTCGCGTGGTGGCTCAAAGCCGAATACTTCACGGACCCGGTCGAGATAGCGTTGCGTCGGCTTCTCGTCGATGCCGACAGTGCGGTCGCCCTGCACGTTGGAATGTCCACGGATGGGTGCGATACCTGCGCCAGGCTTTCCGAAGTTTCCGCGCAGCATCAACAGGTTCGCCACCTGCTGCAGTAAGCGCGAGCCCTGCTGGTGCTGGGTCAGACCCATGCCGTAGCAGATGATGGTCGCACGGGAGCGGACGTATATCTCGGCGCAGCGCAGGATCTGTTCCTTCTTGATCCCGGACACCCGCACAATCTCGTCCCAGTCCTGCGCCATCACCTCGTCGCGCAACGCATCCAGCCCGACCGTGTGCTCGGCCAGGAATTGGTGGTCGAGCACCGTTTCACCGGCGGCTTCCCGCTCGAACATGGCCTTCATCATGCCCTTGATCAGGGCCAGATCACCACCAATCCGAATGTGAACGAACTCGCTGGAAATCTCGGTGGAACCGAACGTCGCCATCTGCACGACGTCCTGCGGCTCGGCAAAGCGGATTAGAGCGCGCTCTGGCATCGGGTTGACCGCAACGATCGGAACCTTGCGCTTTCGTGCCTCCACAAGGTTGGTCATCATTCGAGGTGAGTTCGTACCCGTGTTCTGCCCGATGACGAAGATGGCCTCCGCATGCTCGAAGTCATCCAGCACGATGGTGCCCTTGCCGATACCGATTGCCGGCGGCAGACCGCGGCTGGTTGGTTCGTGGCACATGTTGGAGCAGTCTGGGAAGTTGTTGGTTCCGAACTCCCGAACGAAGATCGAGTACAGGAACGCAGCTTCGTTGGGTGTGCGCCCAGATGTGTAGAACTCTGCCTCATGCGGGCTCGACAAAGAGCGCAGGTGACGTCCGATCGTCGCAAAAGCGTCATCCCAGCTGCATGGAACATAGTGATCGGTCGCCGCGTCATAGCGCATGGGCTCGGTTAGCCGGCCTTGCATCTCCAGCCAGTAATCGGATTGCGCCATCAGCTCCTGCACTGTGTGCTGGGCGAAGAACTCACGAGTCGCGCGATGCTTGGTCGCTTCCCATGCCAATGCCTTGGCCCCGTTCTCGCAGAACTCGAGCTTCTTGGTGTGATCAGCATCCGGAAACGCACAGCTGGGGCATTTGAATCCTCCCGGCTGGTTCATCGACAGCAGGGCCTTGGAGCCCTTGGTGATGACACTCTGCTGCATCAAAACCTTGGCTGTCGCACCTGCGGCTCCCCAGCCACCGGCGGGATGATCGTAGGCCTTGTAACGGGGGATCTTCTGCTCTGGCATGACAGGCACTCGCGACACAAGTTTTGGGAGTGAGCAAAGTTAAGCACGCAACAGATTCGGCAGCTACGGACAGTGTGTCCGGCCCTACCGGACAGTCCGCCCTCGCTGCGACCGGGCGCGACGCAGTGGCGCGGAAAATCACATTGACTGTCGCAAACTGTCAGAGGGTCGGTGACGGTTGAGCACAGTCATCACAAAATTTTCACATCGCGCACCATCAAAAGAATTCCTTTGAATTCAGACGCCTCTATGTCCCCTCGCCGCCTACATGGCACTCCATCGGCGTGCCGTGGCCCAAGCTGTCCGTTCATTTGCGTCAAATTGTCCATGCACGCGTATTCGCTGTTTTTGGACGTAGTAGCGTGCGCGTCCTAGGGATAGTCTCTCCAACATTGGAGCCCTACACGGATATCGTGGCGCCCTGCCCTGTCAACGGGCCGGCTGTCGCGTACACCCCGGCTCCCCAACTCGCCAGGCCACTTCATATGTTTGAGCCCAGCCCAGTGCTCGCGGGAGACACAGACGGCATCGCGCGCCGGCGGACCATCCAATGGCGTGGTGATGTACGCCGCTCGATCATGGACAGCGTCGCTGAAGAAGTCCCGGTGGCCATGCTCTACAACGATGTTGCGTTCTCGGTGATGATGTCGAGCCCTGCGAATCTGGAGGATTTCGCCCTCGGCTTCTCGCTGACGGAAGGACTGATTGCTGACCCAGCCCAGTTCCTAAGCGTAGAAGTCCGCCCGCGCCTGGAAGGCATAGAGCTGGCCATGACGGTTACCAGTGACGCGCCGGTCCTTGCTGCAGCCACAACAAACAGAGGGCGCAACCTGCCTGGCCGTAGTGGTTGCGGCATCTGCGGGGCCAGCCAGCTAGAGGAGGTCATTCGCAGGCCAACGCCACTTGACCATCCCGCAACCTGCTCTGCGGCTTCAGTGCGTTTGGCTTTGGCCTCGCTGAAGCAGGGCCAGCCGATGAATGCTGCTGCAGGCTCAACCCATGCGGCAGCTTGGGCAGACCAAGATGGCCGCATTCTGCAGGTTCGCGAAGACGTTGGCCGGCACAATGCGCTCGACAAGCTGATCGGCTCCCTCGCGCGACGCTCGATATCGACAAGGGCCGGCATCCTGGTGCTATCCAGCCGCGCCAGCTATGAAATGGTCAGCAAGGCTGCCATTGCCGGAATGGCAATCGTCGCTGCAGTTTCGGCTCCGACCGCGTTGGCTATCGACCTTGCAAAAGCAGCAGGGATCTGCCTCGTTGGCTTTGCGCGCAGTGAAGGCTTCAATGTGTACTCCCACACCAACCGTCTGTTGGAACTGGACTCCATTGCACTTGCTCATGCATGAGCACCTAGCCAGCACGATTTCCGATCACGTTGCCGAGACTGAGGGCGCCACGATGCCTCCCGAGTGCTTTGATCTATACACGAATCCAGCCCGCCCAACATTGGCGCTCTACGTGCGTAAAGGCGCCGGTCTTCCGGACCTTGCCGATTCGTCGGGCTGGTCGATCGAGGGTGAAATCTGGTCTAACGAAATTCCTCCCGATGTACTGAAGACCCTGGAAGCCAATGGGCACGTCTTCCAGGAGCTGGGTGCCTGATCTGATAAGCCCGGCCTTGCAGATGCCGGGCCAAGCGACGACCGCTATGCCTGGGCACGGTAGGCCTTTGCGGTTGGCTGAAGGACTTCAGCCTGTACGAACTGTGCATTTCACCGTTCGCGATGAAGTGCATGCTTCCAGCGACTTTCTGCCTCCTTTCTCCGCTCCATCGAACCCTCGAGACCTCTATGGACGCACTTATCCTGTCGCGGATCCAATTCGGCTTCCTCATCAGCTTCCACGTGCTGTTTCCGGCGTTCACCATTGGCCTGGCGAGCTGGCTGGGTTTCGTGGAGTGGCGATGGCTACGAACCCGGAACCCTGTCTGGCGTGAGCTCTTTTTCTTCTGGCAGAAGATCTTCGCAGTCTCGTTCGGAATGGGGGTGGTCAGCGGCATCGTCATGGCCTTCCAGTTCGGCACGAACTGGCCACGCCTGAGCCAGGTCGCAGGAACGGTGATCGGCCCGCTGCTGACCTACGAGGTCCTGACCGCATTCTTCCTGGAAGCCAGCTTCCTTGGGGTGATGATGTTTGGCTGGGGCCGGGTCTCGCCGCGTCTGCACTTCCTGTCCACTTGCATGGTCGCGCTTGGAACGCTCTTCTCGACCTTCTGGATCCTGGCATCCAACAGCTGGCTGCATACGCCTGCCGGATACGAAATGGTCAATGGCGTCGTGCATCCAGTGAACTGGGCGGAGGTGGTCTTCAATCCGTCGTTCCCGTTCCGCCTGGCGCACATGGCGCTGGGTTCCTTCATCACTACCTGCTTCGTCATTGGCGGCGTGGGTGCTTGGTACCTGCGACGCAAGGAGCACGCGGAGGCCGGCAAGAAAATGCTGAAAGCAGCAGTTGTCTTCGCCGCACTCATCGTCCCAATCCAGATTTTCGTAGGCGATATGCACGGCCTCAACACCCTTGAGCACCAACCAATGAAGATTGCTGCCGTTGAGGGCCATTGGCACCAGGGCCCGCCCGGCGAGGGCGTTCCGCTTGTGGTCTTCGCCGTACCCAACGAACAGCAGGAGCGGAACGATCTGGAGATTGCCATCCCGCGGGTCGGCAGCCTCATCCTTACGCACTCTCTGGACGGCACATTTGCGCCGTTGACGTCAGTACCTCCCAGTGAACGGCCGCCGGTGCTTCCTGTCTTCTATGCATTCCGGATCATGGTTGGACTGGGCAGCCTGATGTTACTGGTGGCTTGGCTCTCAGCACTCGCCCTGGTGCGCAAGAAGCTATTCGGGTCACCACTGCTGTTGCGCGTATGGAACTGGATGCTTCCAAGCGGCTTCATCGCGCTGGTCGCAGGCTGGTTCGTCACTGAGATGGGACGCCAGCCATGGATTGTCTATGGCGTTTTGCGTACCGCCGATGCGGTGGGGCCACAAACTGCCTGGATGACCGCGCTTTCGCTGGCGGTCTACATCGCAGGTTATGCATTCGTCTTCGGTTGGGGGATCTGGTATCTGGTCAAAATCCTGCGCTACGGCCCGCGCGCTCATGATGCCGGTCCATCGCTCGAGGGCGGCGACCGTACTCCGGCGCGCCCGATCTCCGCTGCCGATCAATCCCTCTGAGGAGCGCTGACATGGACTCGATCACGTGGTTGCCCGTTGCCTGGTTCGGCGTCATCAGCTTTGGTGTTCTGATGTATGTCGTTCTGGATGGCTTTGTGCTGGGTATCGGCATTCTGGCGCCGTTTGCGGAGGACGAAGAGCAGCTGGATGTCATGATGAACACCGCCGCCCCAATCTGGGACGGCAACGAAACCTGGCTGGTGCTGGGCGGCGCTGGATTGCTGGCGGCTTTCCCCAAGGCTTACTCCGTGCTGCTTTCGGCGCTTTACCTGCCTGTGCTTCTGCTTCTCGTATCGCTGGTTTTCCGCGGGGTGGCCTTTGAGTTCCGGTTCAAGGCTCATCGTTCGAAACGCCTCTGGAGTGTCGCGTTTGGCCTCGGCTCACTGTTGGCGGCGTTCTCGCAGGGCGTGATCCTGGGCACGGTGGTTCAAGGCGTGCCGGTGGTGAATGACGCATACGTCGGGGGTCCCTTCCTGTGGTTCAGTCCCTTTGCCATGCTCACCGGTGCCGCGCTGGTGGCTGGCTATGGTCTGCTCGGCGGTACGTGGCTGATCCTGAAGACGGAAGGGCGGACCCACGCCTTGGCCAGGCGCTTGACCCGCCCGCTGGTGGTCGCGGTGATCGTGGCGATGGGGCTGGTCAGCAGCTGGCTCCCGTTCCTCGACCTGCGGTTGATGGCCCGGTGGTTCAGTGACGGGAACTTCTGGTGGCTGTCCCCTGTTCCGCTGCTCACTCTGGCCGTCGCCGTGGCCCTGTGGCGGGCCGAGAAGCGTCCGGCACATCACCTAGCGCCCTTCGTGCTCAGCCTGTCGCTGTTTATTCTTGGCTATCTGGGCCTTGTGCTTGGGATGTGGCCCTATCTCCTGCCGCCGACACTGACGCTCTGGGAGGCAGCTGCACCGGCATCCTCGCTTGGCTTCAGCTTGGTCGGTCTGGCGGTCATGCTTCCCGTTATCCTGGGCTACACCGCGTGGTCCTACCGTGTCTTCCGCGGCAAAGTTAGTGCTGAGACCAGCTATCACTGAACACGTAACAAAGCCTGGATCGTAGGCGCCGGACAGAAACAGCAAGGGCGCAACGGGATTCCGTTGCGCCCTTGTACTGTCTGCCCTTGGCGTGTTGAATGGCGCGCCAAATTGCTTTTACTTGTCCTTGACCTCGGTGAAGTCCGCATCCACGACGTCATCACCGCCGCCGGCACCGTGGTCAGGACCACTGCCGCCCGCCTGTGGCTGCTCCTGCGACGTAGACGCTGACAGAAGCGGAGCGGCCACACGCTCCAGGGCCTGCGTCTTCGACTCAATCTGGGATCTATCTTCGCCCTTCATCGCCAATTCGACGCTGGACAGTGCCGCTTCGACTTCGCCGATGACTTCGCCGCCGACCTTGCTTCCATGTTCGCGTACCGCATTCCGCACCGTATAGACCAAGGCATCGGCTTGGTTTCGGGCAACAACCAGTTCCTGAAATTTCAGGTCATCGTCACGATGCTTCTCTGCATCGCCGACCATGCGTGCGATCTCTTCCTCGGACAGGCCTGAACCGGCCTTGATTTCGACCTTCTGTTCCTTGTTGGTCTTCTTGTCCTTGGCCGACACGTGAAGGATGCCGTTGGCGTCGATGTCGAAGGACACTTCCACCTGCGGCAGGCCGCGCGGGGCCGGCTCGATGCCGGTCAGGTCAAACTTGGCCAGCGACTTGTTGAAGCGGGCCTGTTCGCGTTCGCCCTGCAGTACGTGGACAGTTACGGACGGCTGATTATCCTCTGCGGTCGAGAAGGTTTGTGAAGCCTTGGCCGGAATGGTGGTGTTCTTATCGATGATCTTGGTGAACACGCCGCCCATGGTCTCGATGCCCAGCGACAGCGGGGTCACGTCCAGCAACAGCACGTCCTTGACGTCACCGGCGAGCACCCCGCCCTGGATCGCCGCACCCAGCGCCACGGCTTCGTCCGGGTTGACGTCCTTGCGCGGCTCCTTGCCGAAGAATTCGGTCACCGCCTGCTGCACCTTCGGCATGCGGGTCTGGCCACCGACCAGGATCACGTCGTCGATATCGCTCGACCGCAGGCCAGCATCGTTCAGGGCGACGCGGCACGGCTCGATCGACTTCTTGATCAGGTCGTCCACCAGGGCTTCCAGCTTGGCACGGGTGAGCTTGATGTTCAGGTGCTTCGGACCGGAGGCGTCAGCGGTAACGTACGGCAGGTTCACTTCGGTCTGCTGGGCACTGGACAGCTCGATCTTGGCGCGTTCGGCGGCGTCCTTCAGGCGCTGCAGGGCCAGCGGATCCTTGCGAAGGTCAATACCCTGTTCCTTGTTGAACTCATCCACAAGGTAGTCAATAACCCGCTTGTCAAAGTCCTCGCCGCCCAGGAAGGTGTCGCCGTTGGTGGCCAGCACTTCGAACTGCTTTTCACCGTCGACAGTGGCAATCTCGATGATCGACACGTCGAAGGTGCCGCCGCCCAGGTCGTACACCGCGATCTTGCGATCCTTGTTGTCGCCCTTGTCCAGGCCATAGGCCAGCGCGGCCGCGGTCGGCTCGTTGATGATGCGCTTGACGTCCAGGCCGGCGATGCGGCCGGCGTCCTTGGTTGCCTGGCGCTGGCTGTCGTTGAAGTAGGCCGGCACGGTGATGACCGCCTCGGTGACCTTCTCACCGAGGAAGTCCTCGGCGGTCTTCTTCATCTTTTCCAGCACCTTGGCCGAGATTTCCTGCGGGGCCATCTTCTTGCCGTCGCTGGTGGCCACCCACGCGTCGCCATTGTCGTGGGAAATGATGCTGAATGGGACCAGGCTAAGGTCTTTCTGGACCTCAGGATCCTCAAACTTACGTCCAATCAGGCGCTTTACGGCGTAGAAGGTGTTCTTCGCGTTAGTGACCGCCTGGCGCTTGGCAGGTGCGCCCACCAGGATTTCCCCTTCCTTGGTGTATGCAACGATCGACGGCGTAGTGCGATCGCCCTCTGAGTTCTCAATCACGCGAGCCTTTGTGCCCTCGATGATCGCCACGCATGAGTTGGTCGTGCCCAAATCGATACCAATGATCTTGCCCATCATCTTCACCTTGGGTTGTCTGGAACTGCAATGCCACGAGCGGTGATGGCCCTTGTCGATATGGTCACCCCGCTCGGCTCGATCAGGTACTCCTGAAGACCAAATGCCCGCCCTCATTGCCGACTTCGATGGTATCGCCGTTGACGAAGGCGCCCGACAGGATCTGCTGCGCCAGCGGGTTTTCCAGCTGCGACTGGATTGCGCGCTTCAACGGCCGCGCGCCATACACCGGATCGAAGCCGACGTTGCCGAGCAGGTCGAACGCTGCGTCGGACACCATCAGCTTCAATCCGCGCTCGGCCAGGCGCTTTTCCAGGCCACGCATCTGGATGCGCGCGATCTGCTTGATCTGCTGCGTGTCCAACGGGTGGAACACCACGATGTCGTCCAGGCGATTGATGAACTCCGGACGGAAGTGCGCCTGCACCACGCCCATCACCGCCGCCTTCATCTGCGTGTAGGCCTCCGGGCTGTCGTCGGCGCTCATGTCCTGGATCTGGTGCGAGCCCAGGTTCGAGGTCATCACGATGACGGTGTTGCGGAAGTCCACGGTACGGCCCTGGCCATCAGTCAGGCGGCCATCGTCCAGCACCTGCAGCAGGATGTTGAACACATCCGGATGCGCCTTCTCCACTTCGTCGAGCAGGATCAGCGAGTACGGACGCCGACGCACGGCCTCGGTCAGGTAGCCGCCTTCCTCGTAGCCAACGTAACCCGGGGGCGCGCCGATCAGGCGGGCGACGCTGTGCTTCTCCATGAACTCGCTCATGTCGATGCGGATCATCGCGTCGGCGCTGTCGAACAGGAACTCGGCCAGCGACTTGCACAGTTCGGTCTTGCCGACGCCGGTCGGGCCAAGGAACAGGAACGAGCCAGCCGGACGATTCGGATCGGACAGGCCCGCACGCGAGCGACGCACGGCATCGGAGACGACCTTGATCGCTTCCTCCTGGCCGACCACGCGGTTGTGCAGCACTTCTTCCATGCGCAGCAGCTTGTCGCGCTCACCTTCGAGCATCTTGTTGACCGGAATGCCGGTCCAGCGCGAGACGACCTCGGCGATCTCCTCGTCGGTGACCCGGTCCTGCACCAGCTTGAAGTCCTTGTGCTCGGCTTCCTGGGCGGCGGCCAGCTGCTTTTCCAGCTGCGGCAGCAGGCCGTACTGGATCTCGCTCATGCGCGCAAAATCCTGGCGGCGCTGCGCGGCTTCCAGTTCCAGCTTGGCCTGCTCCACCTGCTCCTTGATCTTCGTCGCGCCCTGCAGCGCGGCCTTCTCCGACTTCCAGATTTCATTGAGGTCGGAGAACTCGCGCTCCAGCGCATCGATGTCGTTCTCCAGGTCGGCCAGGCGCTGCCGCGAGGCTTCGTCCTTCTCCTTCTTCAGCATCTCGCGCTGGATCTTCAACTGGATCACACGACGTTCCAGGCGGTCCAGTTCTTCCGGCTTGGAGTCGATCTCCATGCGCAGGCGCGAGGCCGCCTCGTCCATCAGGTCGATGGCCTTGTCCGGCAGCTGGCGATCGGTGATGTAGCGGTTGGACAGCGTCGCCGCGGCCACGATGGCCGGGTCGGTGATCTCCACCCCGTGGTGCACCGCGTACTTTTCCTTCAGCCCGCGCAGGATCGCGATGGTGTCCTCCACCGACGGCTCACCCACGAACACCTTCTGGAAGCGGCGCTCCAGCGCAGCATCCTTTTCGATGTACTTG
Organism: Stenotrophomonas sp. GSD10; assembly: GCF_056172695.1. Taxonomy (NCBI): domain Bacteria; kingdom Pseudomonadati; phylum Pseudomonadota; class Gammaproteobacteria; order Lysobacterales; family Lysobacteraceae; genus Stenotrophomonas; species Stenotrophomonas sp. GSD10. The sequence goes on from NZ_JAOCMC010000002.1 coordinate 1,923,479, forward strand.
CGGTACTCATCCAGCGTGGTTGCACCCACGCAGTGCAGTTCGCCACGTGCCAGCGCCGGCTTGAGCATGTTGCCGGCATCCATCGCGCCGTCGGCCTTGCCGGCGCCGACCATGGTGTGCAGTTCGTCGATGAACAGGATGATCTGCCCTTCGCTCTTGGCCAGATCGTTGAGCACGCCCTTCAGGCGTTCCTCGAATTCTCCACGGAACTTGGCGCCGGCAATCAACGCGCCCATGTCCAGCGACAGCACGCGCTTGCCGCGCAGGCCCTCGGGCACTTCGTCGTTGATGATGCGCTGGGCCAGGCCTTCGACGATCGCGGTCTTGCCCACGCCGGGCTCGCCGATCAGCACCGGGTTGTTCTTGGTCCGGCGCTGCAGCACCTGGATCGTGCGACGGATTTCCTCGTCACGGCCGATCACCGGATCGAGCTTGCCGCTCTCGGCACGCGCGGTCAGGTCGATGGTGTACTTCTCCAGCGCCTGCCGCTGTTCCTCGGCGTTCTCCGACTGCACGTTCTCGCCGCCACGCAGCTTGTCGATCGCAGCCTGCAGGCGGGTCTTGTCAGCACCGGCGGCGCGCAGCGCCATGCCCAGCGTGCCGCCGTCTTCCAATGCCGCGAGCACGAACCACTCGCTGGCAATGAAGGCATCGCCGTTCTGCTGGGCCAGCTTGTCGGTCTGGTTCAGCAGGCGCCCCAGGTCATTGCCCATCGAGACGTTGCCGGCCTGGCCGGACACCTTCGGCAGTGCATCCAGCGCCTCGGTCAGGCGCTCGCGCAGCACCGGCACGTTCACCCCGGCCTGGGCCAGCAACGGGCGCGTGCTGCCGCCCTGCTGGTCCAGCAGCGCGCTGAACAGGTGAACCGGTTCAATGATGCTGTTGTCGCGGCCCACGGCCAGCGACTGTGCGTCTGCCAGCGCCTGCTGGAAACGCGAGGTGAGCTTGTCCATCCGCATTCGACGACCCCGATCGTTGATAAATGAATGTGCAAGGAGGGTAGCGCCTATGGGATATCCGACAGCCCACCACGGAACTTCAAGGGCTATTCAAGGCTTCCATAAGGTTGCTGCCCAGCCAGAACCGCATCGAATTCGTGACCAGCGTAGCCTGACGACCGATGCCCAAACAACGGCCAAAATGTCTGTGCGTGCGGACAATTTGTCCAATCCAAGACCATCACATGGAAACAACATTGTGGCGCCCAGTCTCCTGCTACGGAGGGGCCAGATGGCTCCTGAAGTACCCCGCGCCAAGCGATCCGAGACCCTCCCCTCTTCTGGGTCTCTCGCTCGTTATCCCATCTATCGATGTACTGACACATGAGGTGGTGCTATGGCAGAGAAGGACATTCCCGGCATCCGTAAGTACGACGCGCCGGCAGGTGGCTGGGGGGCGCTGCGTGCAACAGCAAAGGCAATCAGTGAACAGATGGTGGCGCCTGAGGCAGCAATCACGCTGTTCCGGACAAACAAGCCAGAAGGCTTTGACTGCCCAGGGTGTGCATGGCCAGATCGTAAGCACACATCGACCTTCCAGTTCTGCGAGAACGGTGCAAAGGCCGTGACATGGGAGGCCACGAAGAAGCGGGTGACCCCGGAATTCTTCGCTGCCAACACTGTTACGTCACTGCTGGAATGGACGGACTATCAACTGGAAGATCAGGGCCGCCTAACAAATCCGATGGCCTACAACCCAGAAAAGGACATCTTTGAGGCAGTTGATTGGGACCAGGCACTCAGTCGAATTGGCGGGATCCTGCAGTCACAAGCAGATCCGAACATGGTTGAGTTCTACACATCTGGCCGCGCCTCCAATGAAGCGGCCTTTCTGTATCAGATCTTTGCCCGTGAGTATGGGACCAACAATTTTCCGGACTGCTCCAACATGTGCCATGAGGCGACCAGCGTCGGGCTCCCTCAGTCGATCGGGATCGGAAAAGGAACCGTTTCGCTGGACGACTTTGACTCCTGCGAACTGATCATCGCCATGGGACACAATCCCGGCACGAACCATCCACGCATGATGGGCACCCTGCACGAGGTATCCAGGCGTGGCGCACCCATCATCGTATTCAATCCATTGCGCGAGCGAGCACTCGAGCGCTTTGCCGATCCGCAGGACGCATTGGAAATGGCGACCTTCGGTGCAACCGAGATCGCTTCAACCTATTTGCAGCCACGCGTCGGAGGTGATGCCGCGGCGCTGAAGGGCATCATGAAGGCCCTACTTGAGATGGATGCCATCCACGGGGAGGCCGCCAACATCCTCGATCGCGAGTTCATAAGTGGGCACACACACGGCTTTGAAGCCTTTGCTGACGATCTGCGCTCTACTGTTTGGGGCGATATCGAGACTCAGTCCGGCCTATCCGAAGACGACTTGCGCAAGGTCGCGGCAGCCTACGCCAAATCCAACGCAACCATCGTTACCTATGGGATGGGTGTGACCCAACACAGCACGGGAACCGAGAACGTTCAGCAGATTGCAAACCTTCTTCTGCTAAGGGGGAATTTTGGGAAGCCTGGCGCCGGCATATGCCCATTGCGGGGGCATTCAAACGTCCAGGGGGATCGCAGCGTCGGGATCACCGAGAAGCCTAGCGCAGACATGATCGACAGGATCGAGAAGCGGTTCGGGTTCCGTGCCCCAAGCCATCACGGTCACGACGCAGTTGCCGCCATGCAGGCGATCATTGACGGACGCTCACGGGCTCTCATATGCCTCGGCGGCAACCTGGCGGTTGCTCTGCCGGACTCAGACGCTTGCTTTGCAGGCATGCGAGGGTTGGAGCTGTCCGTGCACATTGCGACCAAGTTGAATCGAAGCCATTTGCTGGTCGGGAAGAACACATTCATCCTGCCGTGCTTGGGCAGAACCGAGCAGGATATGCAGGCGACAGGCCCCCAAGCAGTGACGGTCGAGGACTCCATGTCCATGGTGCACGCATCGCGTGGAAAGCTTAAGCCTGCCTCCGATCTGTTGCGATCGGAACCCGCAATCGTTGCAGGGATTGCCAGCGCGACCCTGCCGTCCAGCACGGTGCGCTGGTCGGACATGGTCGCAGACTACGACGTGATACGTGATGCAATTGAAGGGGTCTTCCCTGAATTCTCGGATTACAACGCCAGAATTCGCATCCCTGGTGGATTCCGCCTTCCTCTCCCTCCCACTGAGCGGGTGTGGCCGACCGCCTCGGGAAAGGCTGAGTTCATCCGATTCCGAGGATTGGCAGAGGATCCTACACCAATCGATTCTGCTGTCCTGAAGCTCGCCACTCTGCGCAGTCATGATCAGTACAACACCACCATCTACAGCCTCGATGACCGCTACCGCGGTGTGTTTGGCAGGCGCGACGTAGTCTTCATGAACGAAGATGACATGAGCGAGCGAGGCATCCAGCAAGGCGATCAAATTCGCATAACCACCGCGCTCGACAATGAGCAAAGCCGGGTCCTGGAGAACGTCATTGCCATTAGCTACAAGATCTCCCGCGGCTCCGTGGCAACATACTACCCGGAGGGAAATTGCCTAATTCCGCTGAACTACATTGATCCAGTGAGTGGAACACCTTCGTACAAATCGGTACCGGTCCACATCACCTTGGCGTAGACAGAGCTTCGCCTCAGGTTGCGAAGGCGGATAGAGCTTTTTGAGTCGGCCCATCACGATGGCAGTGTAGCTCGTGATGGGCCCCGCAGAGAGTCCGCGAAGGTAGATCCCTCGAGTACTTACTTGAGGTTCAATGCTCCGTTTCCATGGGATCGCAGCGTGCCCGCCATGCACTCTCGCTCCCGTGACGGCATCGCTATCACCTAGCCTGCTCAACATCCGCTATCTTCCGTAAGCAGGCGCAATCTCTACCTCTGATAACGCACCCTAATCGCAGGCCGATCTAGTGACTTGCGCTCGGCCGGCTCGACCATGGTCGGGCGATCGCACAGTTTGCTCCCGTCGTGCAGGCCATTAGTGCATCGCAGCGCTTGACTACCCGGCTGCCCTGCAGCCGTCCTGGTGCTGGATCCAAGATCTGCACCGCGTCGGGCCTGGCGAATCGCGGATAAGGACCGCGAAGGACGCTGAAAGATATCGGAAGATCAGATAGACGTCGGGGCGGCAACTTGCTATGCTTTTCCACTGGCGAGCGATTCGAGGGCAAAGTGGCCTATGTCGTTAACCAACCGACCCTCCTCGCAACCTGGCCAGAACTGGACACATTTGTTCGTTCGGTTGGCCCTCTGCTAGCGTGCGCATGGTGTGCGCTTGAGAGATCGAGGAATGAGAGCAGTCCGGTCGCTACTGAGGGGCTCGCGGCTCAAGCGCTTGAAACTCTCTCAAAGCTCCGGGTTCTAGATGCGGTTCCCCTCCCTCTTGCTGGCAATGCTGCGCGATCACGGTATGAGCCGCTCGCTTGGTCATACCGCGCCCCATGGAGTCGCCCTGATGTTGATCTCGGCTACGCCTTGACCACCATTCTCCTGGCCTGGGCTCGAGAGTGCTCGATCGACTCCAAGCGCCGGCTCTGGTTGACGCTGGCCGAAGGTGAAGCCAATGCGTACCTTACAAGCCTGCTGCGCAAGCACCGAATGGCCCCTGAGGCAGCGAAGCGCCTGCGCTCGCTAGCTGGCAGTGACTGGGAGCAACTCAGTCTTGGTCGGAAGCGCTATGTTCTATGGTCGAGCATGCGCGGCGCTGCCTCGGAGCTTCTTCGAACCGGCATGAGTGAAGATCGAGCGATCGCAGCCCTAGACCGAGAGATTAGAACAAAGTGTAAGTGGCTTCTGCAGCGCGAGCAGGCTGGCGGGCTTGCCCCTACTGACTATTGCTTCTTTCCCAGTCCAGACTGGCGTCGACCTTTGATACTCGATGTGGCGTTGGCGACTTTTCTCCCAATCGGGAACGCCTATTGGGCCTGGCCGGTCGGTCGCTGGAAGTTTTAAGTCCGCACATCGGCGGCGACCGTCGGCCATTCGTGCGGCTCATGGGGTGCCGCCAATCGTGCGGGAATGCTACCAAGGTGCTCGCGCATTTGCCCCCCTATTCCTCGCCGGGCAGCCCGCGCACCCATCCGTGCAGAAATGCCTCCTGATCTCGGGTCTCGATGGCGCCTGGGCGCACCGCTCTAACCATGCTCATCGCCTGTTCGGCAGTGACCGCTGCACCGGTCGCAAGCATTAGCATGCTCGCCACCGTTCCTGCGCGGCCAAGCCCTCCTTTGCAGTGAACAACCAAACGTCCTCCAGCGAACAGTTCCTGCACCAAAACTGGCTCCAGCGACTGCCACCGGGCAAGGAATCCATCATTAGGCGCTGCCCCGTCGCGAATCGGAAGTCCCACCCATGTAAGTCCATGGGTAGGTGCGACAGTCGGCAGCTGCGGGATCTTCAGCTCATCGAATTCCCACGGCTCAATCAGCGAGATCAGGCGCGTGCCGCCCCAAGTGCGGATTGCATTCAAATCGGCGTCCATGTCTCGCGCCCATTTGCCGGTCATCGCAGCATCTTGGTGCTTTCCGGGAGCGAATGTGACGCCGATCGCTCCACCATGCAGGCCGACAACCAGTTCAGCGATCTCAAGTGGATGCGTGTGGCTGGTACGGATCATTGGCGACCACGGGAACCTGACGGGCCCATTTCCGTGCATGTCGACTTGCTGCCTTCCGCGCCATGATCGACGCACCTGACACCAGTCAAAACACCCGGCCTCAGGCGGCGCCCGTTGGCAAGTGGGCGTGGATGGTGCCAACGCCACAGCGGGACATCGCAGCTGTTAGAGGAGGTGAAGGTCCAAGTGGGCGCGTTGGGTGTCATGATGCTCAGAAGATTGGGTAGTGGTTGTTGTGTGACCGAAGCACGGCGGGTCCGCACGGCTCTAGCGCAACCTCATATCTCAGAACTAAAGCTCGGCAAGCCTTCTACGCACATTCTGCAGCGCTTGGACCAGCCCCTGATCGCAGGCCTCATAGGGCGAGGCAAAAAGCGGCACGTGGACCCACCAGCGCTCTTGACCAGGGTGCACATAGGCGGCGTGGTCATCGAGCAGCAAAGCTGCACCAAGTTCTGGGGTGACAAAGCGCAAGTCCTTTGTCGCGCCATGCCACTGGGTGAAGTCCAGCCGGGAGAACCACGAAGGAGCATGCGCCTCCCGAGTCAATAGCTCCACGATGCTCCTCGCTCTGGGTTCCGGAACGCTGGTGAACAGCACCAGTCGTTCGAAATCATCATGAACGGAGCAAAGGAACTCACTCAGTCCCGGGCGCGGAATCTGACTGACGGCATTGGAGACCAGTGTCCCCTCCAGATCTAAAGCAAGTATGGTCGGTCGCATCCTTCACACTCCGGTACAACAGCGAGAGGCTTCCCGGCGCAGCAGTGGCAAGCACCGTCTGCCCGGTCATCAGCGCCCTGCCCTGTCGCTTTGATCATCGCCCCTCCAACATGAGGTATGAGGATATCTGGTTTTTAGATATCTGAGAACTGGATATAGCTTCGGAGGCCGCTCAGACAAGGCGCGGCCGTGACCAAGACCATCCATCGCAAGGAGTATTCGGCGCTGATCGAGGTGGTTCGCCATGCGCGGCTGGCGGCTGGCCTCACACAGGCTCAGGTTTCAAGCATGCTGGGACGCAGTCAGTCATTCATCAGCGATGTTGAGACTGGGAAGCGCAGACTTGACTTAGTTGAGCTAAGGGATATAGCTGAGTTGACGGGACAATCGCTCTCCAAGCTAGTCGCTAACTTCGAGAAGCGGATCAAGGGCTGAAACCCCGGTTCTGCCATCTGCTCCTCTCTGCGCCTCCCAACTTGGCCGTGGGCGTTCCACTCAGTGGTCGCCGTGCCTGTGCCTGCAGCAGCGCGGCAAGCAGAGCGTCCGCGGGACTCTTCATTCTTCGATCCAGCGTCGCGCGCGGCGCGAAGCGAATGCCTCAGGAATGGAGGCATGGTAGGTGACCAGCCTGATAGCGGCGGGCCGAGCCGGTTTGCCGCTTACTCCAGCCCCCTGCTTGTATCGTGTTGTCAGACTTTTCCTGATGGTGTCGCACGGCATCAGCGATTAACCTCACCCCATGCCTCATTCCTTGAGCGAGTATGTCGAGTAGCAACTCCGGCCGAGGGCCTTCTGCTGGAGGCCCCCTTCACTGCGCAATGGGCCAGACACTGCTCTCCCTTTCTCTTGCGCCAGAGCCAACCAGTGAGGGGCTTCGCGCCGCCGCCGCTGCGATAGTCAGCTGGCAAGTACGGCTCGATCTTGCCCGCAGACATATTGCTCCAGGCGGGCCCGTACCCCTCCAGATCATTGGCCTCACGGGCTCGATCTGCGGCGAGACCTTAATTCGTGCGGTCGTGCCGTTCGTGATGCATGAGCGAGCTCTTGTCCAACCCAGTGCGGCCGCATTGGTGCCATTGGACCGACTCTTGGGCGACAGTTGGCGCTGGACTACAGGAGATGTTAGGCCTGACGACGTCGATCGCCTGCGGGAGTGGCTCAGCCATCCAAATCGCAGTGACCTAATGCAAAAGGACGCGGCTAGCTATGTTGGCTTGCCTGCTTTGGGCATCTATTGGGCACATGAGGGCAAGAATCGAGTTCAATTCCTGCGCGACTGCGGGCACACGCATGTGCCTGCCCATCTGACGCTCTACGCATACCCTAGCCACGAGCGCATTGATCTCTTTAGGGTCCTTGTCTCGGGGCGAATCGAGCTCTGGGCGGTTCTAGAGCGTCGATGGGTCCAGCCTATTTTGCTGCCTGAGCTTGGCGAGCGGCTGCTAAGAGAATACGGCGTTGCTCCGCCTTCTCGTTGGCCCGCGAACTGGCCGGACGCAGCTTCAGTGGCCGAAGAACTCTATCGACATGTAGATCCTGAGTGGCAAGGGCCATTTAACTGCATCGACCTACTTCCACTAGAGAGACGCCGCCTCCTTAGAGTGCGCGGCCGTGAGAAAGTACACGCGTCAGTTATGGATTTGGAGGGCGTGGGCCCTAGGTGGAAGTACATTGGAAAGCTAGCCTTGGCTTCCGCAGCGCTTGCCGGGTTAGGACGCGTCATCGGGTCGGACTCAGGCGGAATCGTGACGGGAGTGGGTATTGGTTTCGGCCTGATGTTGCTCGCGCTAATTTCTTGGCCATTGTTGGAGACAAGTCGAAGAATGTTGAAGCCTACTATCGATGACATTGCCAACCAGGACATGGCACCTCTTCAGCCCCCGCGCGATAAAGGTTCGTCGTTGAGAGCGTGCGATGATCATTGTTGCCCTGACTAAGGTCAGGCAGCATAGTGTCGAGTCGGCTTGTCAGCGCGACATAGGGCTATGAAGATACAGACGTCATCGACGCAAGAGCTTTGGTTATATCTGCTCTTCTTTGAATGGACGAAGTTGTCGCTCGGCGATCTACTTCGCATTGGCAAGCCCAGATGCACTGCGCTCTGATGCAGTAGTCGACCTGGTTTTGAGCTCAACAACCGTGCGCCTTTCCCCTCGCCTTTTTCTTGATTGGCAGGAACGAACAGCCGATCAAGGATGGCTAACCTTCAGTCATCGAAGCTAAAGCCGAAAATCTGACGCCTCACTGCTTTGGGGGCCACACGCTGTCGACTACCGCTATCAAGGATCTCTTTGCCCCACGCCTTTAACGCTGTGCGGGTGGCAACAAACCTTGCCGCGTCTACTGATGTGGCACCCGGCCTGAGCTTGTACCCGGGTGAGAGCCCGTGGAGGAGGTCATCGCCCAGGGAGCCGTCCAGCATCATTCGCCACCCTGAGGTGTCCCCAGGCTGGTGATCTCCAACCTCCCCCTCATCTTCCAGCCGCGTCTGATGGACGAGGAAATCATCTGCGGTGGCCAGCACGTCCATCAAAGATGGGTTGATGATCACGTCATCTGAACTCGCCAAGGGAAATACGTGCCTGTGAAAGAATGCGATGAGGGAGGATCGCATGAGGAATGGAACGCCAGACGATACCGTCATGAGTAGGATTCCGTGAAGGTGGGCACCGACCTCTAGACACGTCTGCTGATCGCCATTTTCGCAGGCATCGCGTAGCACCCAGACTGCTGCGCAAAGCGCTTCAATGCCGTTGACGCAGGCAGCTAGTTCATCAAGGCAGAGGTCTTGGAGCGCCTTGGTCTTAAGGACCCCCGACCGCTAGCGGCCCGGTTGAACAACGCATCGAAAATAGCGGGTGCTAGCTGCCTCAGCGCACCCTCATCCGCATGTAACGGGCGGGAGCAGTTGAGCAATCGCCAGTGAGGTGCGTCAATCCAGTCTCTCGCGCCAGGAGTCAGCAGATCAAGCTGGTTGAGTGTCCGGACAGTTGGCCGATGTATGCCGGCGGCATATCGCGACCATTTGTTCGTTGTATAGCCGTCTTTCCCTGGAATGTAAGTCGTGGGTTCCAAGCACTTGCCTACAGCGTAAGCGGTAAGCGGGCATCCGCTTTCGTTCGTGCCCACGCTCAGACGAACGGCCTCAAACCAAGCGCCGGTCTCGAGCACACTTATTTGCCTGTCTGCAAAGCGAACAGGGTCCCCGCCCTCCACGCGGCTAAGAATCACGGCCGCGCGCTTGAGGTCATATGTTGCGTAACCGTTATCGGACATCAGGGCGTCTCCAATGAGTGGCCCAGTAGTACCAGAGTAAAGTTCGCGCTCAACTTTACTCTAACCCCTCCAGTCAAAGGTGGGCTACCGTTGTCTAGACGAACCTGCGTGGAGGTGGTCAGTGAGTGGCGCGCTATCAGCTAGCCGGTCGTTCTCCAGAGAGGATCTCGAAGATATCCTGGCCCGGGACTTGCTTTATCGCTATGGCCCACTACTCGGTCAAGACGAGCTTTGGCGCGCCCTCGGTTACATGTCCTTGGACGGCCTGCGCCAGGCGCAGGCCCGCGGAACTGTTCCAGTCCACGTATTCAGCTTAGAGAAGCGGCGAGGGAAATTCGCACTGTCACGGGATGTGGCCCACTGGCTCGCCTCTCAGTTCCTGGCTCCTGACCAGGCAGTACCAACCTAAAGCTCCTGAGCACGTCTGCGATCCATGGTCCGCCGCAGCCATGGTCGAAACAGGTGAATGCGCCGACCTAACACGGGCGCCCCAAGAGCATGTTGTAGCGGCAGATGCCAGAAATGAAAACGCCCGGCGGCAACCGGGCGTGGAGTAGCTCTAGGGCGTGCATTCCAAGCCCGAAACTACTCCCATTTCGCCCCTTCGTCCACCCCTTTCTTTCAGAAAGTTCGGGTGCGGGAAAGAGCTGACTGGAGTAGGAGAATGGCTACGAAATCGGAATCATCTCAAAAGGGTGCGCCTGAATCTGCGGGACCTGGTCGCCGGCTAGATCGGGTGCGTCATGACTAGCCCCCGCTCTGACGCCACGCAGGCTCCGTCTCACCTCCCCTATTCAGCGAGGAACCTCTCGGCCAGGGAGCAGATCAGGCTTGACGCCTATCACTTCCTCTCGCCGAAGAACGGCGGCCGACCCATCGCCGTTGTCGAGCCCTGCCGGCTGGCCCTAGCCTTAGAGCTAGAGTTTGACTTGTCGGTGGCGAGCTACGTGGAACGTCCTCGCACTCTCGCCGTCGAAGGCCGTGAGATCGAGCTTTGCTTCTGGCTGGCCAAGACTGATGGAGCGGAGAGCTTCATCGCGTTCCGACGGCAGACTAAGCCCACTACCAACGCAGAACGCGCTGAAAACACGGCTTGCGCCAAGCTCATGGAAGCAGCGAAAGCCACTGGAATCGCCCTGACGATCCGCAAGCCGCAGTCACTGCTCACGGCACGGATCGCCAATGCGACACGTCTTGAACTTCTACCGTATGTCCAGTCTGCGGCCGACCTCAAGGCCGTGGATGTGTTCATTGACGCTGTTTGCCTTCACATGAATGCCAACCCCTTGAGTTCGTTCTACGGCATTGAGACCAGTCTGAACGGTACGTTCGACTGGCGGGATGTTCGGTGTGTTACATGCCTGCTAATCCATAGGGGCGTACTCAGCATCAATTTCAGTGAGCGCCTCACCGCGAGAACACAGGTGCGCCTAGAGGTCGCAGGCATATGAGCATGCTCACTCTGAAGCAGATCTCATCATGGGATCTGATTGCTCCATCACAGCTGACGCCGAAAGCCTATCGAAGCTACAAGGCCCGATGTGAAGCCCTTCAGGCCGTAGCCGCAGGCGTTCCTATCGCATGCGCAGCTAGGCGTCATGGGGTCAATCCCGGCACGTTAGGATCCACAATCAGAAACGCGTTGCAGATGGCCCCCGACGGTAGGCCTTGGGGTTGGCGTGCGTGCTTGCCGCACAAAATCCGAAACAACATCGCCGCCTCACCCGCAGACTTTCCCAAGTTGGCAGGCCCCGGAGCCTTCAAGAAGGTGCTGAAACTGCTCCCCGAGCTTGAAGAGCGACTGACAGCCTACTCAGGGCAGCTGCCAAAGCGGAACATTCCCAGCAGAACTTTCGAGAACTTCTTCAAGAAGATTAAGCGCCTCGTTCGCAAGTTGGTTCCAGGTGATCGTTACCCCGCAAACGACACAACTTGCGCCCGACGTAGCATCGTGGAGTTCATCAAGGATTCTCGCCGCGGCACACCTTTCGTCGACGAAGACTTTGAAGTGGAAGACGCTGTCAGCGCCGGCCAGTTGCAGACGGTCTTTGCTCTCCAGTACGGCGATTGGGTCCAATACGATGGTCACAAACTAGACGTCTCCTTCTCCGTAGAGGGCCACGATGCCGATGGCAATCCGTTCATGCAGAAGATCGACTGCGTTTGGCTTATCGCTGGGTGCTTTGCGCTACTTCGCATGTGCTGCAGTTGGACACTGGCATTCGCAAAGAACTACAACGGCACTGACTTCAACACAGTTTGCGCGAACACACTTCGGAAGTGGGAGCCCAAGGATCTGGTGTGTCCCCGCATGAGGTACGTCCCGGGTAGCGGAATCGGCACCGCACCTGCGCTCGGCTTTGTATCAAGTGGAGCTATCACAAGCCTAGACAATGCTATGGCTCACCGGCTTGGTGTCAATCGCCAGCGCATGATCTCGGAATTACGGGGGTCATCCACTTCGGCGCAAGTGGAGTTCCGGAAACGCGTGGCCTTCTTGAGGCATGGAACAAGCGCAAGGAAGAGACTGCGATCCGCCTACTGCCTGGTGCGTTTCGCCCCCGGGGCGAGGAAGCAGAGAAGAGCCTCACCAGTGGCAGCGATCCAGATCACTATCCTCTGCAGCGAGACGCACTGGAAGATCTCATGGATGTGATTGCTGCCGCTTCGAACGTCGAAGGCCATGGGTCTCACCAAGGACGCGATCCTTACGAGGTCCTCCGGAACTACGCAGCATCCGGAGGCTGGCTTTTCGCGACCCGAAACAATGAGGAGCGGGCAGTTGCCATGTCGATCATGAGCACTCGAGCCCGGATCAAGGGTGACAAGGGCCGCCGCCGGCAGCCCTATGTTCAGTTCGCACACACGCGATATCGGTCAGTCGCACTGAAAAATCGATGGGACTTAGTGGGTGCTGTCTACTCTGCTGAAGTGGACATCACTGATGGCCGAACAATGTACCTCTACACCGAGGAAGGAGAGCTGTTCGTTGTGCTTCGGGCACTGCGTCCATGGGCAAGGACGCCGCACAGCCTTGCCTTGCGCAGGCTAATCCACAGGCGGGCCGCTCGAGGTGATATTGACCTATCGGGCGTCGAGGATGCAGTTCTAGCCTATAAGGAACACTTGCGGACGCGCTTCCGTGACAGCAAAGAAGCGGCTTCCATTCAGATGCAGCACAAGAACAGCCTCGACGCGGCCGAGACTCCTGAGGGACCCCGAAAACGATCGCTAATCGTCCACTTCAAGGCACGCCTCAAGCAGCCATCATCGCGGAACTGGTAATTCCCCTTTCGGGAAGGGTGAAGCTCGGCAGGAGGGGGCATAAGCAATGAATGCCAATCACGAAGTGAATCTCGATCCGGGCCTGGGAACGTTCAAAACAGTTTTTTCTGAAAGGGGGAGCCCATTATTGAAACCGTCGCGATGGAAGAGGCCCTAACCAAGATCGTCCTTGCGATTGAGAAGGGATACCGCGGCATTGGGTTGCATTCACAAACTCGCTATGGCAAGACTTTTCTCTCCCAGTACATCTGCAAAAACCTCGACTGGTGCCCCTTCAGTTGCGTTGCCGTGTCTGCAATTGTTCGCGCAATTGGCATCACCGAGTCTGCATTTATGGATTGGACGATAGCCCAGTTGGGGCAGCGGCCTATCGCGAGACAGTCGGCCCAGAACAGAGTTGATCGTGTCATCAATACCATCGAGATGATATTGAACAACGCCAACGTGGATCGACTGCTCTTGGTCATCGATGATGCCAATTTGATTGAAACAGCAGCGCTGCAGCATTTCGCAACACTTGACAACGAACTGGAGAAGCGCGGGAAATCGATCTTTGTAATATTTCTGTTCCAGGATAACCATACTTCCGACAAGCAAGAGGCAATCAACAAGCTCCATGCCCCGCCTCAGATCAGGGGGCGCTTTTTCACGCAGTTTCATCAATTCCATGGTATTCGCTCGGCAAAAGACCTCGAGGTCTTTCTTGAGCGTTTTGAAGACGACGCTGAGATGGCTCCTGGGGCCGGCGTAACATTGCCTAGGAGTCTGGCACCGCACCTCTACGATGGCGCGTTCAGGATTGCCAAATGCAGCCAAAGATTGTGGGATTGCGGAGTACAGCAGAGAGCCGCTGCCGGTCGGAAGGAATACGATGAGTGGCCGCTGCAAGCAGTGAGCGTTATGGCTCACTACATTGCAAGACGGATCATCACCAGGCCTGGCTTTACTGAGATGACAGACAGGGATCTCAAGATGGCCATCGGGTACTCGGACCTCGTTGAGTACGACAGTGCCTGTGCGGAGCTGAACTTCACCCCTGATCGGGGAAACCTGGCTGGCCCTGAGGGCGAGGTGGAGTATGGCGATGTCTGACGGAGGTTCGTTCGATGCGATTCTTCACCATTCCCCCGACCGACTGCTGGGCATCTCACCATTAGGATTTGTAGCTCAGACTCTCAGGCTCAACTGCTTAGACTGCCATGACAGTTTGGGCTTGCTAGGGGTTAGGCCAAGGTACTCGGATGATTGGTGCAGACACCTCTGTCATTCACACAGTGCACAGACCGCGATCATACACAGGGTGCCGGCGGCCAATGCGTTGGCAGCATTGTGGGACCCACGGAAGTGGCAAGCGCTCAATGGTGCGGCTGCTCAATGGAGGCCCTATCTAACGGTCTGCCCGGAGTGTCTCAAGAGCAGTTATCATTCGATGCTGTTCCAGCTACCCTGGGTCAATCGGTGTCCCTGGCACCGGGTTCGTACGGTCGCTCAGTGCGCGTCTTGCGGAGCGCCCCTCTGGAAATCTTTTCAATCTGACGCTGCGCCTTTCATCTGCTCTTGCGGGCGCGACCATGTTCGACCGTCTCTACTCCTGTCCGATCCAGAGGGGAAAGATGGGGCGCGAGAATTCCATGTGCGGCGATACCTTGCGTGGGCTGATGCAAGTCGCTCGCGTCGGGACCTCTTTGGCTGCGAGGGAGACTCCCGCGTGACCGAAGCGACCTCTGGGTTGTTCGTCCCGCGAGGAGCTGCCTGGCATGGAGGAGCTGAGGGAAGTTCAGGCCTACTCGTCCGCTCGTCGGTGGTAAAGCACCCATGCACGCCAGGGCAGTCCTTGTCATCAGAAGCTCTAGCGGGTTTGGCACCAGCCATTGCGGATGCAGCGGAGTTTTTCTAGAACTCCCTCAGGAAATGCGGAATGCCCTTGAGAGGATCACATTCTCCATAGCCTCAAAGTTCCCGCCGGGGGACTTCTCTGAACGTGAAAGGCGTTTGCTAGGCATGTCGACCACTGATGATTCGCCGCGCCGATTCTCAAGAGTCAACGTCATCCTCCTGGTTGCGTATGCTGTCCACGGAAGGCTCTTCTTCGACGGGAGGGTGCTGTCACGATCCGCTCAAGCGACATTGCGGGAGATAGCCGAAGCAATTTCCAGGCGCACCGGCGAGGGTTCACGATTGGCCGCTTACCACCGCGCGTTTAGTCGCATCCTATTCAGGGCCTATGCGCGGGCCGCATTTCAGGTCCTAAGCGAGGTTGAATACTCCGCATGCAAAAGGCCGCCCCGCCGCTGCGACCTATTGCGCTGACACGAAGCAGGCTGCGCTTCAGTGACGTAAAGCTTCTCTGGATACCGGAAGCAACCTCAAAGTGAGTGGCCTAGTACCGCCCGGCCTGAACAAGGCCCCGGAGACTTGCCACGCGTGCTGGCATAACATGTGTGTCACCAGATCGCGTCGGGAGTGCTGAGTCCATCTGGTGGCTCTAAAGACGCACCGGCGCGCTGAAAAGTTCTGCAATGGTCAGCCGCAAGTCACTTTCTTCTGCGATGATCGTCGGAGCATCAGTGATTTCTACGATGATCTTTGGTGCATCAAAATGTTCTGCAATGAACAGTCCTGAGTCAAAATTGTCTTCAATGTCCGACGCAGATATGCCCTTCAAATTGACGGGCTGCTCCCTGTAAATCAACAAGATGCACGCCGCAGGCTACTCGGCGACGAACAAATGTGGTCTATCTGAGCCCTGGGCCATGTACAACCCGAATTCATTGCTCGCGGCAACGCTGCCACCCACCGGCAGGCGCGGAAACCTGTTCCCAACCATTTCGGAGTTTCCGGAACGCTTGGCCGCCAATGCAGGCGAATCCTGAGCGCTTAGCCGCATCGCTCCCGAGTGACGGCAGCGACACGACGCTATCGGATGGACCGGGGCGGCCTGCGCGGCGCGCTTCGTCCTGGAGAGTGCGCGCCTCAAGACCGTCGCAGTACAGCTTCATGCCCGGGTGAGGGTGATTTGGCCAACGGTACTGCTCACAGTTGAATGGCGTTGTGGTCTTTGCCATTGAATTGTGTGCGGCCTTGGGGGCCGCTGGGATTGGCTTTGGTGCCGGGCCTCTGGCCGAATGAATCTGCTGCGCTGAAGCTGAGGTGGCAACGGCCAACAGTACGCACATCGCCCCAAGTCGAATATCCATATTCCCCCTTTTTCTGCAGGAGATGGTACTCGATAAACGTGATGCATCACGTCAGAAGCGTGGCGGCACGATCATGCCGATCCAGCAGCCACGACGCGATGCGAGCAGCACTGATGGAGGCGGTGGCAATGGCCGCCAGCAGCACAAGGGCCAGCACAGGCTCCGTCATGGCAGAATCCCACGCACTACACAGGTGCCACAGGGGGTGGCGTGAAGATCGAGATCAAGCTTGGGCTGAACCAGTCTTCGATAACCCTTCTTTTCTTCTCCGGCTTCTTGCTTGGCGTGGTGATCGCCGGCGTTGCATTGCTCGGGAGCCAGATCCCCCTGAAGTGCTTCGAGGCGGGCAATGCCGCAGATTGGGCTGCCGCAGCAGGTACATGGGTTATCGGTTACGGTGCGTGGAAGTACGCGCGAGTTGCTCATCTTCAGCGCGTCAGGGAGCACCGTCTTTCCGAGCGGAGTTTCATCGAGGCCAAGATCCGCCGATTCAACATGATCTATCTCAAGCTGATAAAGGTCCGGAGCATGGGGAAGGCGGCGCGACATTCCCTGCCGAAGGAGGCCTCTGGACCACTGCAAGATCCCAGGATAAATACGTCCTTGTACGTAGTTTCTATTCTGCTCAAGACCATTGAATGGCCCGCAGAGGAAGTGGTTCTTCTCAGTCTTGAATCGCAGGCTGCCCTTAGTCGTATCGAAAGGCACCTTCTTGCGATTGATGCCAGCATCAAGATCATGAAAGAGCGTGACAAGGATGTCGGTCCATTCCAGTTCTGCGTCGACTATGCCGCGATTTCAGGCAGCCTCCGCACATGCGCGGACGAGGCAAATGCGCTTGCCGGACGAGTGAAGTCGCGCCTCAAGGAGTTGGAGGCAGAGATAAATTCGTTGCGGATCTAGCACTTGCTTTTCACTTCTTGGCCTCCGATAGGTTCGGCCTGTTCAAGTAATCGATCAGCCACTCAAGCTCTCGTCCGTACGCAGTGGGCTCCGACTCAGCGTCGAAGCCCTTCTCGCACAGTTCGGCCGCAATCACTTCGATGATCGCTTTGCGGTCATTCGACGTAACCTGGCCACCTGCCAATCGCTCTGCAAGCAGAGGCGCAGCATGTCGAGCGGCAAGAACCCTTTCGGCCAAGGACAACATCTGTTGTTCGCCTTTCGCAGAACGTGCAGTCATCGAATCTCCGCTGCGCTTGTTGCCCAGGAGGTGATCACCTTCCCTTGGTGGTTGACGATCACCACCGCATCTCTCCCCTTGATCGTGAAGCGCGCACGACATAGTGACACGCAGCGCCCCACCTCGCAGAGCCCAACCCAATTAACGTGACGCGTCACGCCCAGTCACCCCACCCCATTGGCGCCCCACCCCACCCCTCTATAGTTCCAGCCCCCACACGGACGAGGCGGCACACATGCCCTATATCGGACTCGGGCTCCACGTACTGGCAGCTATCTATTTCGCGGTGCACGCCATCCGCTCAGGCCAGAGCCTCTACTGGCTGATCCTGCTTTTCTCCTTCCCGCTGCTGGGCAGCGTGGTCTACTTCCTGGCGATCTACTTCCCGGAAGCGCGCAACTCGCGCGGCGCGCGTCAGGCCATCCGTTCGGCCAAACAGCTGATGGACCCGGGCCAGGACCTGCGTAACGCTCGCGCCGAGCTGTCGCGAACGCCCACACTGCAGAACCGGGTTCGCCTGGGCATGACGCTGCTGGAGGCCGGCCAAACGGAGGAAGCCAGAACGTTGCTCGAGCAGGCCGCCACCTCGCCGCTCGGCGACGATCCCTACATCCTGACCGGGCTGGCCCGTGCGCGCCTGGAGTGCGGAGACGCCGCGCCTGCGGCCGAGACACTGGATGGCCTGTTTGCCCGCTGCCCGGATGTGCAGCGCAAGCCGGAACAGACGCTGCTATACGCGCGGGCACTGGCCTCGGCCCAGTCGCCCGACACGCGCGCCGCGTTCGAGCGCGCGGTGGAATGCGGAAACGATGCGGCCGCCCGCTGCCTGTACGCCGAATGGCTGATGGCGCAGCCACAGCCCGACGACCGCGATCAGGCCCGCAGCCTGTTTGCCAGCATCATCGACGATGCCCAGCACTGGTCGCGCTATGCCCGTAGCCACAATGCGGCCTGGTTGGAGCGGACCAAAGCCGCATTGAAGGCGCGCTGACTGTCGCATTCGCCTCGCCCACATGCCCGCCGGGTGGATGACGACAGGCAGCACACCCATACCACCGGCATCGCCGATCGCATTGCAGCGCAAGGCTCCACACGCACTGCGCGATCTACAACGATTCTGAAAACGTTGAATGTGGTGACGGCATCGGCCTTACTGGATTGGCATCGCGCACAACCGGGCGTATTCCTTGGCGTGCCACCGGAAACGGGTGGTCGGGGCTTCGAATCCCCGGTTCTACGCTGAAGTAAGCGCTTGCCAGTCGGCATCACTCCCTGGGTGATGCCGGCTGGCAACCGTCGGCCGACTATGGCGGGCGGTGCGTGGGGGCCTTGTGCCCGCCGGCTTAGCGTAGACCGGGTTCGAACCACGCATCGTCCGCCACCTTTATCGGTGGCGGCTTCTGCCTGCACGCAAGGAGCCCAGCCATGACCCAGCATCACTCCCTGCCCCGCAACCCGTCCACGACACGCCGGTAGAAAGCCAGGCGCTGGACCCCAACACCCTCATCGCCCTGCTGCACAGCATCGGCGCAGGCGCCGCCTCCGATGGCCAGCCCTGGCCAGAACGCCATCAACTGCCCGGCCGACGCATCGCCCTGGCCGATACCGACTGTTCGCTGGCGGGCCTGCGCGTGGTGATGGAGATTCTGCTGGCCGCACAACGCGCCCGCGAGAACGGCGAGCTGGCGCAGTACGTTGGCCCCCGGGTGATGGAGGGCCTGATCATGGCCGGACTGGGGCTTACCGCGCACGCCAGTACGCGGGTGCGGCCGGAGACCTGAGGGTGGGCTGGCGTTGGGCGGCCACGGCGCTGTGCCTCGCAGTGGCGGTGGCACCGCCCGTCCTTTGGCTGTCGCCGTCCGTGCCCGAGCGGCTGGCGTTCCAGGGCATCGCGGATGATCGCTTTTCGCAGCTGCGCCAGCAGGCGATGGCGTTCGTGGAGGCCCGGCAAAGGCAGGGCTTCCGGTTCGTCGAGACGCAGCGGGGTGCGTCGTTGCAGATTCACTGCAAAGGCGTTCCGGTGCTGTGGCTGGAGCGGCGGCCTCAGCATCTGACGATGCGGGTATCGCTGGATGCGGGGCAGCGAGCGCCCGATGTTCTGCTGTTGCGGTCGCTTCTGGAGCGGCGGCTGGAGCCCTTGGACTACATGGAACAGGTGCTGGTTGGGGTGCCGGAGCCGGTCTTGATGGATCGCGTGTTGTTGGCGATGGCGGGTGATGTGGCTGGGGATGCGCGTTGTGAGGGTTGGTCGTAGTCGAGCAAGCTCGACTCTACGGGGCGGTGGGCGGCGTGGGCTCGGGTTCGTGGGTGGAGCCTTCCAGCAGGGCGACGTAGGTGTCCAGGCGCGTGCGCAGCCCGGTCAATAGCCATCCTGTGAGGTAGAGCAGTACGAGCGCGTAGATGAGGAATGCGCCCAGCTGGCCGACGTCAAAGGCGCTGCTCCAGTCGCCCCATTTCCACTCCCGGAACTGCAGGTAGAGGGCGATCAGCAGCGGAAATGGACCGAGGCGTTGCAGGCCGCCGTAGATCAGCCCCATGCGCTCGATCATGCTTGTGCGCAGGTGGGTGACGTACTTGAGGCGCCGCTCACGCTCGACCCTGGGAAATCCGCGAAGCTCGGCGATCACCGCTTGCCATTGGGCAAATTCGCCATCCATTTCCTGCGCATGCGACAGCCGTGGCTGCACGAACTGGCGGATTCCACGGCGGGCTGCGAGAAACCCGCCGATGACAAAGCCTCCGATCTCCACCGCCAGGCACACCCTGACCAGAAGCAGCGCGGCTGTAAGCGGCAGCCATCGATCAGGCAGCTGACTGCCGAGAATGCCGATGGCGGCCGCCAGGGCGCCCACGCGCAACGACCACCTCTCCAGCCGGCTGGCCTTGGGGTAGATGCTGTGCGCAGCCAACCCCTGCACCCGCTGGTAGAGCCAGTGGAAGGTCAGTTCCTGCTGCTTCGTCTGGTCCGGCGAATCGACTCCGGTCCTTGCCTGCATGTCCATTGCGTCCCCTGCCCCGCCGGCGCGGATGCCGGCGGCACCATCCTAGCCGACTGCCGCGACAGTTGCTTCATGCAGGGGCAGCTGCCTGCCTGGGGATCACCTTCTGCTGTTGGCGATCGTTGGTGACAGGCCGGGTGAGGCGCGATGTGAGGGTTGGTCGTAGTCGAGCAAGCTCGACTCTACTTACATGAAGTACGGTTTGTCGCCGTCGCTGCCTGGCTTGTTCACTCCCAGGTTTGCGCCGGCGTGGCGAGCCGGATTGGCGATGATCTGGTTGATCAGGTCGGCCACGCTCCTGCGGGAAACCACGGTTCCCTTGAACGGCTGGCCCTTTTCAGTGGTCTCGTAGTCCACTTCGTCCTCGTCGGTCAGCCAGGCCGGGCGCAGGATCGTGTAGTCCAGCCCGGACGCCTCGATGGCATCGGCCGCACGCCGGAACGGTTTGAGATCTTCGCCGATGATGGCGTTGTTCCATTCACCGAACTTGCCCGGAACCTCGTCATGGATGCCCAGCGAGAGAACGAAGATCAGGCGCTCGACACCTGTGGCCTTCATCGCCGCGATCACCGCCTGCGCCTGCTTGTCCAGGTCTTCGCCGGTAAGGTTGGCATAGACGATGTCCTGCCCGGCCACGGCATCGTTCAGCAGCTTCTTGTCCAGCACATTGCCGATGACCACCTTCGCGTTGGCCGGCTCCTTGCCCGTCAGTTTCTTCGGGTCACGCAGCAGCAGGGTCTGCTGCACATCCTTCTCTGTGGCGAGCGACGTGATCACCCACCGGGCAATCTGGCCGGTTGCGCCCAGGATCAGTACGTTCTTCATGATGCAACTCCTTTATGGTCAGGCGCCGATATAGGCGCCGTTGTCCACCACCAGTACCCGCCCGGTGACGGCGCGTGCCATGTCGCTGGCCAGATAGAGGATGGCGTTGGCCTGGTCCTCGGGCTGGGTGAACGGCAGGGTCTGGTCGGTGTGCCTGGTGATGTAGGGAACCATGGTCGATCCCCCAGTGAGCTTGCCGGCTGCCCAGTCGCGGGCCATCGGCGTATCGGTGTTGCCCGGCGCC
This sequence comes from Stenotrophomonas sp. GSD10, assembly GCF_056172695.1. Classification (NCBI taxonomy): domain Bacteria; kingdom Pseudomonadati; phylum Pseudomonadota; class Gammaproteobacteria; order Lysobacterales; family Lysobacteraceae; genus Stenotrophomonas; species Stenotrophomonas sp. GSD10. The sequence goes on from NZ_JAOCMC010000002.1 coordinate 1,944,815, forward strand.
ACCGCGTTGCAGCGGATGCCGGTGCCTGCGAAGCGGACCGCGATGTTGGTGGTCATCGCGTTCACGGCGGCCTTGGTGGAGACGTACGCCAGGCCGCCCAGCGGCAGTGATCCGTTCACCGAGGTGACATTGACGATGGTTCCGGTCCCTCGCGGCATGAAGTGCCCGACCGCCTCGCGGCAGAAGCGGAATACACCGGCGTAGTTCACCTGCACCACTTCGTCGAAGTGCTCGTCGGTGTACTCCTCGATGGACATCATGTCGCCATACCCGGCGTTGTTCACCAGGATGTCGACCTGCCCGAACGCTTCGATTGCTTTGCCGAACACACGCCCAGGTGCTGCAGGATCGGCCGAGTTCGCGACGATGCCCAGCGCGTGGCCGCCTTTGGCCTGGATGTCTTCCACGACCGCATCCAGTTCGGCCTGATTGAGGGCGGTGAGGACGACGTTGGCGCCGTGCTCGACAAACAGCGTGGCCGTGGCCAGGCCGATACCCTTGCTGGCGCCGGTGATGACGGCGGTTTTTCCAGACAGAAGAGCATTCATGTTCACGTCCTTTGCTTGCGGATTGACGACCTGCCGGCCGGTCAGAGATGGGCCTTGAAGAACGGAACCACCTGGGCCATCGCGATCGCGACCGGCTCCGGCTTGTCGTACAGGTCGTAGTGCGACCAGCCTTCGGCCACCACGATCTGCTTGTGCTCGGACGCAGCGCGGCCGTAGATCTCCCAGCCATCGCGATAGGCGCCGAAGCCGCCGGGCTTGTCACCGATCACCACCATCAGCGGCTGGGTCAGCAGCACCTCGGCATTGAGGAAGGCATCCCAGCCCATCGCCGCGCCGCTGAAGGACATCAGTTGGCGGGTGGCGCCGTTGGGCTGTTGGCCGCGTGCGGTCTTGTAGTACTCGGTGGCCTCCAGTACATCGATATCCGTGATGCCCGCAGCCCTGCCCGCTTCCACCGAATCCGGCAACAGGTTGGCAACATCACGCGCAGCGCCCTGCGCCTGGGCCGTGCGCATGCCGGCGATGTCGGCCGCCAGCTGGCGCGGCTTGAACTGTGCAAAGCCCTCGCGGATCAACCGGCCGTAGTTCACGCCGGTGATGGACACCAGCGCCTGGAGGCGGTGGTCGGTGATGCCGGCGTGGATGGTGTAGGCCCCGCCGCCGCAGACGCCGATGGCACCGATGCGGCCGGCATCGACATACGGCAGCGACTGCAGGTAATCCACGGCGAAACGGATATCCGAAACGCGGATCGCCGGATCTTCAATGAAGCGCGGCTCGCCGCCGCTGGCACCCTGGAAGCTGGCGTCGTGCACCAGCACCACGAAACCCTGCTCGGCCAGGCCCTTGGCGTACACATTGCCCGCCGTCTGTTCCTTGCAGCTGCCGATGGGATGGGTGCTGACGATGGCCGGGTATTTCCTGGCTTCATCGAAGCCGGCCGGCAGATAGAGATCGGCCGCAGTCTGCCAGCCCAGGTTCTGATAGCTGACGGTCTTGATCGAAATGCTGTTCATGGCGTTCTCCTGATCGTGCGCCGGACTTACTTCAGGCGGCTCTGGAAGAACGGGGCCAGCACCGAGACGGCTTCATCCACGTAGTTCGGCACGTCGTACAGCGACATGTGGTTGGCCCCTTCCACAACGTGCAGCGCCTTGTCCTTACTTGCGGCCCGCGCCAGCAGGTCATCGCTCATCCACTTGCTGCCGGCCACGCTGCCGGCCACCGCCATGATCGGCTGGGTCAGGAACGCTTCGGCCTTGTTGTAGGCGTCGTAGGTGATGATCTGGTTGAGGTTGCGGGTGAGCGCGAAGCCCGGGGCGTTGGGGTGCTCGGCGCGCGGGGTGTGGTAGTACTCCCAGGCTTCGCGCAGCTCGGCATTGGGCGCGTCTTCTTCGCGCAGCGGTGCCAGCGGGATGGTGGCGAACTGGCCAGAGGCGATGTCGGTGGTGCGTGCATTGGAGCTGAAGTCCAGGTAGCCCAGGGCATCGGCATCCTTGACCGTGTTCTCCCAGCCGTTGCGGAACATCTGGCCGATGTTGACCGCACTGACCATGCCCAGCGCCTTGATGCGGCGGTCGTTGATGGCGGCGTTGGCGCTGTAGCCTGCACCGGCACAGATGCCCATGGCACCGATCCGGTCCGGGTCGACATACGGCTGCGTGGTCAGGTAGTCGATGACCGCACTCACGTCTTCGGTGCTGATGTACGGGTTTTCCAGCTGACGTGGCTCGCCGGTACTGGCACCCTGGTAGGAACGATCAAACGCGATCGTGATCAGACCGGCGTCGGCCAGCTTCTTTGCATACAGGCCGGCGGTCTGTTCCTTTACGCCGCCGCCCGGGTGGGACACCACCACGGCGGGGTACGTGCGGGATTCGTCAAAGCTTTCGGGGAAGTACAGGGTGGCCGCCGTGGTGACGCCCTGGCCGTTGAGATTCTTGAACGTGACGTTGCGCATGTGCCTGCTCCGCTGCGGGTAATGGGGTGGCCGGTGCTTGTACCGACGAAGCCCATGCTATTGACCGGATTGGGCCGGATAAATAGTCTTCCGAAGACATGAGCCGTAAGTGGAGCTAAACAATGCCCATCGAACCCTCTCTGGTCAGCTCGCTGACCTGGTTCGCCCACATCGCCCGGCACCGCAGCTTCACCAAGGCGGCCACCGAGATGGAGATCACCCGCGCCGCCCTCTCCCAGCACCTCAAAGCGCTGGAAGAGCGGCTGGACGTCAGGCTGCTGCACCGAACCACCCGCAACATGTCGCTGACCGAAGAGGGGCAGCAGTTGCTGTACGTGCTGCAGCCGGCATTGACCGCCATCGAACGGGCGGTGGAAGAACTGGGCGAAGTGCACGCCGAGCCCTCGGGGGTGATCCGGATGAATTCTTCGCGGATCGCCTCACGGCTGCTGCTGGAACCGCACATGGGCGAGTTCCTGGCGCGTTACCCCAAGCTGCGGCTGGAACTGGTCATGGATGACGGCTTTTCCAATCTGGTGGCCAACGGCCTCGATGCGGGCATCCGGCTTGGCGAGAGCCTGGATGAGCACATGGTGGCCGTTCCCATCACGCCGCCCCTGGAGATGGCGATTGTCGGCTCGCCGGCCTACTTCGAGCGGCACGGTCTGCCGCAGAGCCCGGCCGATCTGATCCGGCACAACTGCCTGGCCTACCGCTTCACCTCCAGCGGCGCCATCGACCACTGGACGTTCGCGGCACCAGGCAGCGAGGGGCGAAAGCTGGTGTTCGAGCCGCAGGGCAATGCGGTATTCAACGACGATGACAGCATGCTGCGGGCGGCACTCCAGGGGTGGGACTGGTTCGCCACATTGATCTGTGCGTTCGCGAGCACCTCGACAGCGGCGCGCTTGTGCGTGTCCTGGCGCCGTGGTGCCGGCCTTTCCCGGGCTTCTTCCTGTACGTGCCATCCCGCGCGCAGATGCCGGCAAAGATCCGGGCACTGATGGACTTCCTGGTGGAACGCCGCGAGCAGCTGGTTTCTCCTCGCCACCCGCGCGTCGCCACCGAGGATCGTCGCGTGAAAAGAAGGCATGGCAGCCGGGGCAGGACGGTGTCGGGCCAATAGCAGGTTGCGCTGGCGGTCGATAGCCGAGCATGGCTCGGCGCTACAGAGGAGGCAGCTCGCGCGCCAGGAACGGCGCCGTCCTGCTGCCTTTGGCCCGGGCGACCTGATGCGGCGTTCCCTTCGCCACGATGGTGCCACCGGCACCGCCTGCACCCGGCCCCACGTCAATCACCCAGTCGGCCTGGGCGACCGCGCGCATGTCGTGCTCGATCATCACCACCGTGTTTCCCGCGTCCACCAGCCGCTGCAGCTGCACCAGCAGCCTGTCCGCGTCCGACGCGTGCAGGCCGGTGGTGGGTTCGTCCAGTACGTAAAGCGTGCGCCCGCGCTGGCTGCGCTGCAGTTCGGTGGCCAGCTTGATGCGTTGCGCCTCACCGCCGGAGAGTTCGGTAGCCGGCTGGCCCAGCCGCAGATAGCCCAGGCCGATTTCCTGCAGCAGCTGCAGCGGCCGGGTGATGGGCGCTTCCTCGATGAAGAATGCCTGCGCCTGGTCCACCGTCATCTGCAGGACCTCGGCGATGTTGCGGTTGTTCCACAGCACCTTCAGCGTGGCTTCGTTGTAGCGGGCGCCGTGGCAGGTGGGGCACGGCGCATAGACGCTGGGCATGAACAGCAGTTCGACGCTGACGAAGCCCTCGCCTTCGCAGGTCTCGCATCGGCCCTTGGCCACGTTGAACGAAAAGCGGCCGGCATCGAAGCGGCGACGGCGCGCGGCCGGGGTGGCGGCGAACAGCTTGCGCACGTGGTCGAACAGGCCGGTGTAAGTGGCCAGGTTGGAGCGAGGCGTACGGCCGATCGGCTTCTGGTCCACTTGCACCACCCGCTGGATGGCGTCGACATCGCCTGCCAGCTGGCCGTGTGTGGCTTCGATGACGGTGGGTCCTTCGGCAGGCGCGTTCTCCGCGCCGTCGTCCACCGGTTCATGGCCCAGGTGCAGCAGCATCAGCTCCGGTAATGCCTGGGCCATCAGGCTGGATTTTCCTGAGCCTGAAATGCCGGTCACTGCGGTCAGCACCCCCAGCGGCAGCTGCGCATCCACGCCCCGCAGGTTGTGGCGGTGGATGCCCTTCAGCTCCAACCAGCTGGCGGCGCTGCGCTGACGGCTGGCCGCTGCCGGCACCTGATCGAACAGGTACAGGGCGGTGCGCGAATCCTGCACCTGACGCAGGCCGTCGGGTGTGCCGCTGTACAGCACGCGGCCTCCCCGCTCTCCGGCTTCTGGTCCCACATCCACCAGCCACTGCGCGCGGCGCATCAGTTCCAGATCATGTTCGACCACGAACACCGAGTTGCCGCCATCACGCAGGCGGTCCAGCGCGTTGTCCAGCGCCTGGCTGTCGGCCGGATGCAGGCCCGCCGAGGGTTCATCGAGCACATACAGCACGCCAAACAGCAGCGAGCTGAGCTGGGTGGCCAGCCGCAGCCGCTGCAGTTCGCCGGCCGACAGCGTTGGCGTGGCGCGATCCAGCGAGAGGTAGCCCAGGCCCAGCGCACGCAGGTGCCGCACGCGCGCCATCACCCCTTCAGCCAGCCGCTGTGCCGCCAGCCGCTTCTCTTCAGACAGGGCCGACGTCAGCCGCACATCGGGAGCCGTCGCATGGACGGCGCGGCCACTGGCTGCCCGCGCGGCGCGGTCGCGACGTGTGGCGTTGCCGCTGGCGCGTGCGCCTTGGCGCTGCGCGCGGAAGTCACCCTGCGCGATGGGCTCCAGCAGATCGGCCAGTTGATCCAGCGGCAGCCGCATGAACTCGCCGATATCCACGCCGGCAAAAGTGACCGAGAGTGCTTCCGGCTTCAGGCGCTTGCCGTGGCAGGCCGGGCACAGCTTGCCTTCCATGTAGCGCGAGACCCGCTTGCGCATCAGCGCGCTCTGGGTATTGGCAAAGGTGTGCAGCACGTAGCGACGCGCGGCGGTATAGGTGCCCATGTAGCTGGGTTCGAGCTTCCGCTTGAGCGCGGCGCGGGTTTCGGCAGGCGTGAAGCCGGCATAGACCGGCACGCTCGGCGTTTCCTCGGTGAACAGGATCCACTCGCGGTCCTTCTTCGGCAGCTTCTTCCACGGCACGTCGATGTCGTAGCCCAGCGTGACCAGGATGTCACGCAGGTTCTGCCCGTGCCACGCCGGCGGCCACGACGCGATGGCGCGCTCGCGGATGCTCAGCGATGGGTCCGGCACCATCAAGGCTTCGGTCACCTCATAGACGTGCCCCAGCCCGTGGCAGGTACTGCAGGCGCCCTGCGGCGTGTTGGGCGAGAAATCCTCGGCGTAGAGCATCGGCTGGTTGGCCGGGTATGCCCCGGCGCGCGAATACATCATGCGCACCAGGCTGGACAGCGTGGTGACGCTGCCCACCGATGAGCGTGCATTGCTGGCACCGTGCTGCTGCTGCAATGCCACCGCGGGCGGCAGCCCGTCGATGGCATCCACATCGGGCACGCCGGCCTGGTCGATCAGGCGCCGGGCATAGGGCGCGACCGATTCGAAGTAGCGCCGCTGCGCCTCGGCGAAGATGGTGCCGAACGCCAACGAGGACTTGCCGGAACCGGAGACGCCGGAGAACACCACCAGCGCGTTGCGCGGTATGGAGACATCAACGTTCTTGAGGTTGTGTTCGCGCGCGCCACGCACCTCCACGAAGCCGCTCGCGGCGGCGGCACATGGCGATCCAGCAACGGGGGTGTGGGACATCTTCGCGATCCTGCAGGCAGTGAGCGACGCGCACCCGTGCGCGTCCAGAACTGCATTCTCGCTGCTGCAGGGTGAATGCGGGTGATGGGAATGATCGCGTGACGCATCGCGCGTCACGTCCGAACCTGATCCGCGTGCCGGCTAGGCAGCCTGCACGTGTGGCGCCACGGCGGCCGCCAGTACATCGATACCCCACACCGAGCCTTCGATGTTCTCCGGTTCGCTGATCTTGAAGCGCGACCAGTCAGCCCGCGCCAGCCTACCCACCAGAAGCTGGTCGGCGGGAAGCTGCTGCATCGACCAATAGGGGAACTGCCGGGTTGAAACACGGCCTCGCGCCAGCTCGACTAGGCCGGTATGGCTGCTCGATTGCAGCACACGCTCATACACGCTGGCCACCCCGTCTTCGGGGCCTTCGAAGTACTGCACGAACCGAACGCCATCGTGCAGCAGCACGCCGGTTACGCCGGCAACCCGGTTGAACCTCGCCGCATCGGCGACGAGCGCTTCCAGGTGCTCAATCGAAAGACCCTCGGCTACTTCACTTGCATATACAACGGCCCGGATGGGCATGGTCTTCGCCTTGGAAAAGCAGTGCCACGTCGGCACGCACTCACACTCTAGCATCCCGTTCAAGATGCAACCCGGCGCTGCATTCTTAACTCTTCAGAATTCACCCGGCCCTGGGTCGTGTGCCAGCAGGCATGATGGGCGCCTCACGTTCAGGGCTTTGTTCATCTTCATGCGTGACATCGGACAGTTCTATGTAACAAGCGTCGAAGGAGTGACACGTGCAGATGGCACCCTGCTGCAGGTCACCCGCATTGATTGCGCCTGCTTGAAATGCTCAAGGCAGTTCCGCGCCATTCCCGGCCACGGGCTGGTCGACCTCGATGGGGCGGCTGCGCTCAGCTGCCCGGGTTGTGGCAATCACCAGTCGGTCAGCCGTGCCAGGCTTGAAGAATTCAATTCGCGTGGTGGTGACTGAATCCGGTTCCACCTCGCCTCAACACCGCATCAACGCGCCTGCCCTCTGCCCGGCCCTATCTTTCTGCTGTAGACCTATTCTGGCGTTCCGATGAGTCATACCGGCATTTTCAAGATCACCAACCTCACCTATCGGCTGGGCGCAGAGGGCGGGTTGGCCCGTGCGCTGCAGATTGAAGCCACCTGCACGGCCTGCGGCGCGGCCAGCGTCTGGAGCGAGCAGGACATGGAGCATGTGGCCGGGGGCACTGTGCTGGCCTGCCCTGCCTGCGGCACGCGGCAGGCGATCAGCAATGCCGGCCTGGTGAGTTGCCCGCCAGACATGCGCCATCCCCAGCGTTGACCGGTACGACAGGCTTCACGCGCCACGTGAGCAATTGGCTCTGCGCGCGGCACCGCGATGGCGACGCAGATGCGACTACGTGTCGTATATGACCTCTTTTGCTCCTCGACCCTCCGGGCGAATGGGGCTCAGGGCCCACGGGCGGGCCAACTGCTGGCATCCCTTGCTGGGCAAGCGTCTGGCGCCTTTCCGTGGTGTGCGACAATGCCAAACGCGTCAAACACCGTGACGGCATTGACCTCACTGTGTTGGCATCTCGTGCAGCCGGGCGTAATTCTAGCCAGGCCACCGAAAACGGGTGGTCGGGGGTCGAAATCCCGGTAGCACGACTGTTGTTTGCACCTGCCAGCCGGCATCACCTAGCGTGGTGTCGGCTGGCACTCCGTCGGCCGGCTATGGCGGGCGGTGCGTGGGGGCCTCGTGCCCACCCGGTCTAGTCGTGCTCCGGATTTCGAACCACGCATCGTCCGCCACCTTTATCGGTGGCGGCTTCTGCCTGCACGCAAGGAGCCCCGCCATGACCACGCCGCACTCCCCTGCCCCACACCCGATCCACGACGCGCCTGCGAATGGGCCCGCGCCGGACCCGAACACGCTCATCGCCCTGCTGCACAGCATTGGCGCAGGCGCCGCCTCCGATGGACAGCCCTGGCCAGAGCGCCATCAACTGCCCGGGCGGCGTATCGCCCTTGCGGACACCGACTGCTCATTGGCGGGCCTGCGGGTGGTGATGGAAATCCTGCTGGCCGCGCAACGCGCCCGCGAGAACGGCGAGCTGGCGCAATATGTTGGCCCCCGGGTGATGGAGGGCCTGATCATGGCCGGCTTGGGGCTGACCGCGCACGCCAGTACGCGGGTGCGCCCGGAGGTCTGAATGGTCTGGTTCCGCTGGGCCACCACGGTGCTGAGCCTTGCCGTGGTGGTGGCGGTGCGGCTTCGATGGCCAACGCCGCCCGTGCCCGAGCAGCTCGTGTTCCAGCTCATCTCCGACGATCGCTTCCTGCAGCTGCGCCGTCAGGCAATGCAGTTCGTGGAGGAGCGGCCACGGCAGGGCTTTCACTTCGTCGATACGCCGAGAGGCGCGTCTTTGCAGATTCACTGCCGCGGCGTTCCGGTGCTGTGGCTGGAGCGGCGGCCGCAGCGTCTGCTGATGCAGGTATCGCTGGATGCCGAGCAGCGGGCGCCGGATGTTCTGCCGTTGCGGGCCTTCCTGCGATGGCAGATGGAGCCGTTGGGCGCGCTGGACCAGATGTCTGCCGGCGTGCCGCAGCCTGTTGTGATGGACCGGGTGTTGCAGTGGTTGGCAGGTGGCGTGGCTGAGGATGATCGATGTGGTTGAGAGCTTTAGCCGAGCATGGCGATGCCGGCCGTCCTGGCCGGCATCCTTCGGGCCGTCGCCAGCGACGTTGGCGGCGGCTCCTGCCGCCACCTTCGGCTCTACAAAGGGGGCTCTGGCTCATTACCGACTCGATCCAGTCGATGTAGCGCGAGACGCGGACGTTGTAGACCATCTGGCCGTAGAAGCCCGCTTCCAGCGCATGCTCGGGCACGGCGGTGATCCACGAGCCCAGACCGATCAGCTGCTGTCGGTCGCCCACGGTGATCAGCAGCGGTCCACCACTGTCGCCGCCGCCCAGCACGCCTTCCAGCGGCAGCCCCTGCGGCGGCGCATCGAAGCGATACCAGAGATAGCGATCATTGCCACCGGTAATGGCGTTGTAGGCCCGGCGCAGCGACGTGCGATGCGACCCGCCCGGCACCAGCCCAGTGGCGCCGGTGCCGGTGGCGCCCTTCCCGATCAGCACGGCAACCTGCCCGGCTTCGCCGGCGCCGCGATAGAGCGCGACCGGCGGCACATCGTTGACCGGCGTCGCCAACCTGACCAGCGCGATGTCATCGGAGGTCGCCAGGAACGCATGGATCTTCGACGCGCTGCCCGTGGCCATCGCCTCTTTCCCCAGGGCTTCCGGCATGCGCTTGAAGCCGGGATGCAGGACGACCCGTTCGACGCCGTAGTTCGCCCCGTTGATGGCGACGGTTGCGCCCATGCCTTCCATCGGCGCCGCATGCGCTGCGGTAAGTACCCAGCGCGGCGCAATCAGAACGCCATGCCCTTCGCCCGGCATGTCGGCCAGTGCCGGGAACGCGGCGGCCTCGATGCGGTAGCGGGTATCGTCAACGTCATGACGGATCACCACGGCACCGGCGGCGCAGGGAAATGTGGCAAGGGCCAGCAACAACCATCGGTTCATGGGTCCCTTCAATCTGGCAGTCAGTGCGCGCAGCCTAGCCGAACCCGCCGCTGCGGAAGAAGACCTGCGACGAAACGCCTCTGTGGCTTGACGAAGCCCGCAAAAGCGGGCCTCGATCGTGCGCGGGCCAGATCGTTCAGCGGCTGCCTGGGGTGCCACGCTGCCGATACGCATCGATCCAGTCCAGCGAGGGGGCGACGCCGCCGAACGGGAAGACGTGCGGGCTGACCGGGCCATCGTCGTCGCGCAAGCCCTGCATCAGACGATCCACGAACACCTCCGGGCCTGCGGTTCCCAGCAGCCGGCCAATCGAAATGCCATAGCGGGCCAGCATCGAGGTGCTGGCACCCACGCCGCACATCGTGGCGTAGCGCACCAGCCGCGCAATGCTGGCGGGGCCCGGCACGCCCAGCAGCACCGGATGGCTGATGCCGTGGCCACGCAACGCGTGCAGCCAGGCCAGCACCAGGTCGGCATCGAACGCGAACTGGGTGACGATCTTCGGCGCCATGCCGCGTGCTTCGATGGCCTGGCATTTGTGCGCCAGCACCTGCCAGCGCTGCGCATCGTCCATCACCGGGTGGCCTTCCGGGTGCCCGCCGATGCCGACCGACTTGATGCCGGCGCGCTCGAGGATGCCGGTAGCGATGATCGAGGCACTGTCTGCGAAGGGTCCAGCGGGCGTGGACAGATCGCCGGCAATCAGCAGGCAGCGCTCGGCACCGGCCTCGCTGACGGCGCGGCCGATGAAGCGCTCAAGCGCCGCGCGCGACGGCACGCGGCGTGCAGAAACATGCGGCATCGGCGCAAAGCCCAGTTCGCGCACCGTGCGCGCCGCGGCCAGCCGTGCCTCGTCGTCTTCGCTGGCCAGATAAGGGATGGAGACCAGCGTGCCGGGTGCGATGCGGGCAGCCTGTTCGCGCAGCGCCGGCAGCGCCTTGGCGCTGACTTCCAATGAAAAGGCGTTGATGAAGGCGCGCGCCCGCGCGGAAAGCAATGCGGACATCAAGCAACCCCGTGTGCGGCGCGGGCGATGGGCGTGCTGTGGCGGGCCAGCTCGATGAAGGCCTCCAGGTAGTCGATGCCGGTGTCGCTCTGGCGCGCGCCCAGGTAGATCTGCTTGGGGATGCCTTTTGCCCCCAGGCGTACCGGCACCACGTCCATGCGCGCGGCGTACTCCTCCACCAGCCAGCGCGGCATGGCCGCCACGCCGCGGCCACTGGCCACCATCTGCATCATGATGTCGGTGGTTTCGATGGCCTTGTGGCGCCGCGGGGTGATGCCGGCCGGTAGCAGGAACTGGTTGTAGATGTCCAGCCGCTCGAACGGCACCGGGTAGCTGATCAGCACTTCCTGGGCGAGCTGGCGCGGCTTTACATGATCCACCCTGGCCAGGGCATGGTCCTTGGCCACCACCAGCACCTGTTCGTAATCGAACACCGGGACGAACTTCAGGCCGGGCTTCATCAAGGGATCGGGGGTGACCAGCAGGTCGATCTCATAGCCGAACAAAGCGCCGATGCCGCCGAACTGGAACTTCTGCTTCACGTCCACATCCACATCCGGCCACGCGGCCAGGTACGGCGAGACGATCTTCAGCAACCACTGGTAGCAGGGGTGGCATTCCATGCCGATGCGCAGCGTGCCGCGCTCGCCCTGGGCGAACTGGCCCAGCCGCTCTTCGGCCAGGTCCAGCTGCGGCAGCACCCGGTTGGCCACGGCCAGCAGGTATTGCCCGGCCTGGGTCAGCCGCAGGCTGCGGCCCTCGCGCAGCCAGATGTCGGTGCCCAGCTGCTGCTCCAGCTTCTTCATGCTGTGGCTCAGCGCCGATTGGGTGAGGTTGAGCACGCCGGCGGCGGCGGTGAGCGAGCCCTGCTGCTCGACCTGCTGCACGATGCTCAGGTGGATCCGCTCCAGCATGACGATGAATCCTGCTCATGGATTGGTGAAGTAATACCATTTTACGTCATGGAAGGGCGTGGCTATCATCGGCTCATGCTTTCGCCTACCCGCCCCCTCCGCACCGTCGCCGTTTCCGGCGGACTGCAGCGCCCCTCCCGGGCCGCCACACTGTGCGAGCACCTGCTCGATGTGATTGGCGAGCACGCGCCCAGCGACCCGCACCTGATCGAGCTGGGCCAGCTGGCCCCGCATCTGGCCGGTGCATTGTGGCGCTCACAGCTGCCGGACGCCGTGCAGCACGCGCTGGCCAGCGTCGAGCAGGCAGATGTGCTGGTGGTGGCCACGCCGGTCTATCGCGGCTCGTACACCGGCCTGTTCAAGCACTTCTTCGACTTCATCGACCAGGACGCGCTGGTCGATACCCCGATCCTGCTGGCTGCCACCGGCGGCAGCGAGCGCCACGCGCTGATGATCGACCACCAGCTGCGGCCGCTCTTCAGCTTCTTCCAGGCCCGCACCCTGCCGTTGGGTGTGTACGCCACCGACCGCGATTTCGCCGACGGTCGGCTGCACAGCCACGCCCTGATCGAGCGGGCGCGGCTGGCCGTGCAGCGGGCGCTGCCGCTGCTGGCGTTACCGCGTCGCTGCGCGCCGGCCCTGGCCGCGACCGCTGCCGCTCTTTGAATGCCGAACGCCCTCCCCTTTGCCTTCGGATGCCACCTTGCACCACGGAACGCCGCCCATGACCACCGACGCCTTCACCTTCCGCATCTCGCGCATTCCCTTCAACGAGGACTACCAGCCCGCTGACGGCACGCGCATCACCACCAATTTCGCCAACCTGGCCCGAGGCGACGCGCGCCAGCAGAACCTGCGCAACACGCTGGGGATGATCAACAACCGCTTCAACGATCTGGCGCACTGGGACAACCCGGGCGCCGATCGCTACAGCGTGGAGCTGGACATCATCTCGGTGGAGATGCACATCGACGATGCCAGCGATGCAGACCCTTTCCCGCTGATTGAAGTGCTGCGGCCGACCATCGTCGATACCCGCACCGGCGCGCGCATCGAAGGCATCGTCGGCAACAACTTCTCGTCCTATGTGCGCGACTACGACTTCAGCGTGGTGCTGCCGGCCAGCAACGAAGGCAAGGCGACGTTCGGCATACCGGAAGGCTTCGGTGACCTGCACGGCAAGCTGTTCAAGCACTTCCTGCAGTCGGAGGCCTACCGCGCCAACTTCAGCAAGGCGCCGGTGATCTGCATCAGCGTGTCCAGCAGCCAGACCTACCATCGCACCGGCAACCACCACCCCATCCTGGGCATGGAATACCGCCAGGGCGAGTTCTCCGCCACCGACCAGTACTTCGACAAGATGGGCCTGCAGGTGCGCCACTTCATGCCGCCGGGCAGCGTCGCGCCGCTGGCGTTCTATTTCCGCGGCGACCTGCTGGGCGACTACTCCAACCTGGAGCTGATCGGCACCATCAGCACCATGGAAGCCTTCCAGAAGATCTACCGCCCGGAGATCTACAACGCCAATTCGGTGGCCGGCAAGGTCTACCAGCCCAGCCTGAAGCACCAGGACTATTCCTCCACCCGCATCGTCTACGACCGCGAAGAGCGCAGCCAGCTGGCGGTCAAGCAGGGTCGGTTCACCGAGGAACACTTCATCAAGCCGTACCGCGCCGTGCTTGAGCAGTGGGCCGCCCGCTGATCCATCGCTTTTCATTCGCCGCCTAGGAAACACGCCGCAATGCCGACGAAGATACTGCTCCCCACCTCCACCGCGGGCAGCCTGCCCAAGCCCTCCTGGCTGGCCGAGCCAGAAACGCTGTGGTCACCCTGGAAGCTGCAGGATGACGGCCTGGTTGAAGGCAAGCAGGACGCCCTGCGCCTTTCGCTGCAGGAACAGCAGCACGCCGGCATCGATATCGTCAGCGATGGCGAGCAGACCCGGCAGCATTTCGTGACCACCTTCATCGAACACCTCAGCGGTGTCGACTTCCAGAAGCGGGAGACCGTGCGCATCCGCAACCGCTACGACGCCAGCGTGCCCACCGTGGTCGGCGCGGTCAGCCGCCCCAAGCCGGTGTTCGTGGAGGACGCGACGTTCCTGCGCCGGCAGACCGCGCAACCGATCAAGTGGGCGCTGCCCGGCCCGATGACCATGATCGATACGCTGTACGACGCCCACTACAAGAGCCGCGAGAAGCTGGCCTGGGAGTTCGCCAAGCTGCTCAACGAGGAAGCGAAGGAGCTGGAGGCGGCCGGCGTGGACATCATCCAGTTCGATGAGCCGGCCTTCAACGTGTTCTTCGATGAAGTGAACGACTGGGGCGTGGCGGCGCTGGAACGTGCGGTTGAAGGGCTGAAGTGCGAGACCGCCGTGCACATCTGCTACGGCTATGGCATCAAGGCCAACACCGACTGGAAGCAGACGTTGGGTTCGGAATGGCGCCAGTACGAAGAATCGTTCCCGAAGCTGCAGCGCTCCAGCATCGACATCATCTCGCTGGAATGCCAGAACTCGCATGTGCCGATCGACCTGATCGAGCTGGTGCGCGGCAAGAAGGTGATGGTGGGCGCCATCGATGTGGCCTCGCACACGGTCGAAACACCGGAGGACGTGGCCAACACCTTGCGCAAGGCGTTGCAGTTCGTTGATGCCGACAAGCTGTACCCGAGTACCAACTGTGGCATGGCCCCGCTGCCGCGCGCGGTGGCACGCGGCAAGCTGCGCGCACTCAGCGCGGGGGCGAAGCTGGTGCGTGAGGAGCTCTCCGCTCTGGCCTGATGCCGGGCAGCGCGTCCTCCTTCAGGGGGACGCAGCCGGGTTCGCTGCGGTTTCGCGCGCGGCGATCCTTTGCACAAGCGAATCGACGGCCGCTTCCATGGCGTGCGCGGTCTGCTCGCCACTCTGGTTGGTGATGACGAAGATGCCCAGATCATGCTTCGGCATGATGTAGATGTAGCACTGCGAGCGGGGCACGCCGCCATGATGGGCATAGTAGGTGCCCTTCAGGCGATCGCCGGCAACGATGTTCCAGAAGTAGCCGACGCTGAATTCGTCGTCGAACCGGGCCAGGGTGCGGTGCGATTCCTTCACCACCGGCCCGTTGGCCAGTTGGAACTGCAGGTACTTCACCATGTCGGGCACGGTGGCCTTCACGTTGCCGGATGCTCCCCATGGCAACCCCGGCATGGGCGTGGTCGGCACCGGGTTGTCGCTGTGGTAGCCGACCGCCAGTCGCGAGGCTTCGGCGTCACTGAGGGTGATCGTGACGCCGGTCATTCCAGCCGCGTCGCTGAAGAACGCGCGTTGCAGCGCCTCATAGTCACGCCCATGGACCCGTTCCAGGAGGTGTGCGGTCAACTGGGATCCGGCACTGGAGTACGCGTACTCCTTGCCCGGCGCCCGGGGAATCCGCACGGCGTGCAGATCGTTGAGGAAATCGACCTTGCCGTAACCGGCGTAGAGGGCATTGAGTTCAGCCGGTGTGCGGTGATCGGTGAAGTCGGCCAGTATCGTGTTCGCGCGCTCGGGCAGCATGTTCGGCAGGCCACTGGTGTGCGTCAGCAGGTGGCGGATGCGGATCGGCGCGCCCTGGTACTGCAGGTTCGGATAGTCGCCCTGCAGGTAGGTGCGAACGTCGTCATCCAGCCCCAGCTTGCCTTCCAGCACCGCATTGGCCACCAGCGCGCCGGCCAGGGTCTTGCTCAACGAGCCGATCTCATAGAGGGTGGCATCGGTCGGCGCGTCGGGTTTTCCGGGCTGCATGGTGCCGCGATGACGGATGAACGTCTGGCCACGGTGGACCACGCCGATCGAGGCCGAGTGCAGCAACGGCTGCTCGATCAGGGTCTGGGCCACCTGGTCGATATCCGTACCCAGATCGTTGGCTGGCACCGTTGTATCGGCGCAGCCGGCGGCCAGCAGCGCGGTGGACAGGACGAAGGCATGAAGCCTCCATCGGGTTCGGGCCGTGTTCGGTGTGGCGTCCATGCGCTGGCACGTGGGAGCGGTTGGGGCGCTCACGATAGCGGATCGGCGGCGGTGGCCGGAGGTGCCATCCGGCACCTCCGACCGATCCGCCTCAACCCGGCGCTCAACCCTGCCCGCTTGCTCAGCGCTGGTAATCCTTCAGGAACAACCAGGTGATCAGCGTGGCATCGGGCCCCTTCGGGTCGGTGAACGGCAGCCCCGACTGGCTGCCACTCCAGGCATGGCCCATGCCCTGCACCACATAATGCTGGGCCAGCGTGCGGCCGCCGTAGCGGTAGGTATCCACGGTATAGGCGCGCCCACCCGGTACCTGGCCGTGATAGGTGCTGGTCGGCTGGTGCTTCACTGAATCGTTGTCCAGGCCATCATCGGCCAGGTCGTTGGTCTGCAGGAACTGGCGCACGGCCTGCTGCCCGTTGACCGGGTTGACGGTGAGATCGGCGCTGCCATGGAACACCAGTACCGGCAGCGGCCGTGGCGAGGGCGAGCCCGAGCACTGCCAGGCTAGGCGCCCGTTGCTGTCCGGCGAATAGATGCTGCCGGCCAGGAGCGCATAGGCGCTGCCGGAGATGGTGGTGGCGCCCTTGAACATGCCACCGGAATGGATGGCGCCGGCGGCGAACACATCCGAGTAGCAGGCCAGCATGATCGAGGTCATCGCACCGCCGGCCGAAATGCCGGTCACATAGACCCGATGCGGATCCACGCTGTAGTCGGCCTTCACCTTGTCGACGATGCCGGCCAGGATCGACGGCTCGCCGCTGTCGCGGGCCTGGTTGATCGGCAGCTGCCAGTTCCAGCAGCGTGCCGGGTTGGAGGTAACGTTCTGCCGTGGATAGACCACGAGGAAGCCCTCGGTGTCGGCCACATCGTTGAACCCCGAGGCCTCGCCCATCAGGTTCGGGCCGTTGACGCAGCCGTGCAGGACCAGCAGCAGCGGCAATGGCTGGGCGCCGTCGTAGCCGGCCGGTACCCAGACCTGATATTCGCGGGCACCGAACAGATTGCCGTACAGGGCGATGTCCCAGTGCCCGGCCGGCGCGGCAGCGAAGGCGCTGCCCATCGTGGCCAGGCCGGCGCACAGCACCAGCAACATCGCCTTGATTGAATCGACTGCGGATTTCATGGCCAGATCCTCCTGCATGAGTCGTGGATGACGGGGTACCGGGCAGCACGTGCGGCGGGGGGCGCGTGGCCAGTATCCGCATCCGCACGCGCCTGCCGACTGGACCTAGGTCCACTCGTGAGCGCCGGATGACACCGCTAGCCTTGGCAGCAGGGGTGGCATCGGGCCATCTGCAATGGACCTGCCTGGGGAGGATGGAATGAAACGGAACGGCTTGAGCCTGATGATCGGCATGCTGCTGGCCTCCGCGCCGGCGCTGGCGCAGGAGGCGCCGGCGACCGGACCGGCCACGGCCCGCTCTGCCACCCCGACCAACCTGGACAGCATCAAGGTGACCGCGCGCAAGCGCGAGGAAACCCTGCAGGAGGTGCCGGTGGCGGTCACCGCGTTCACCTCCGAGGCGCTGGACAGGATGAACGTGCAGGACATCAGCGACCTCGATGCGCAGGTGCCCAACCTGACCATCTATGCGGCACGCGGCGCCAGCAGTACGGTCACCGCCTATATCCGCGGCATCGGCCAGTCCGACCCGACCTGGGGCGCCGACCCCGGGGTGGGTATCTACCTGGATGATGTGTATATCGCCCGGCCGCAGGGGGCGCTGCTGGATGTGTTCGATGTATCGCGCATCGAAGTGCTGCGCGGGCCACAGGGCACGCTGTACGGCAAGAACACCATTGGCGGTGCGATCAAGTACATCTCGCGCGGCCTGCCCACCCAGACCGAAGGTTTCGCCCAGATCACGGTGGGCAACTACAGCCAGCTCGACGCCAAGGCCGCCCTTGGTGGCCCCATCGGCGGCGCAGACAGCGGCCTGCGTGCCCGCGTGGCGGTGGCCAGCATGAACCACGATGGCTTCGGCGAGAACACCTTCACTGGCCAGCCGGTCAGCGACAAGCAGATCAACGCGGCGCGCCTGAACCTGGGCGCCTACGCCGGCGATGACTTCGACGTGCAGTTTGCACTGGACTGGATCGATGACCAGTCGGGCATGCGCGGCTCGAAGATGCTGGCGCCCAACCCGTTCCTGCGTGCCTACCCACCAATGGACAGCCGTTACGACATCCGTTCGGGCATGCGCAACCTCAACAACGTCGAGACCAAGGGCGCGTCGGCCACGGTGAACTGGCGACCGGACGAAAACGTCGCCGTGAAGTATGTGGTGGCCAAGCGTGAATCGGACAGTGAAGCCAACATCGACTTCGACACCACGCCGATCAAGCTGGCCGACGTGGGCGGCACCTACCACGACGAGCAGGTCAGCAACGAGGTGCAGCTGAACTACGATGCCGGCGGACGGGTGCGCGGCGTGGTCGGCCTGTACCAGTTCAGCGGCGAGGCCGGTGGCCAGATCCAGAACAACTACTTCAGCGCACAGTTCGCCGACAACCAGGGCAAGGTACTGACCGACAGCATCGCCCTGTATGCGGACTGGACCTTCGACCTGACCAGCGCGCTGAAGCTTGACCTGGGCGCGCGCTACACCGACGAGGACAAGCGCGCGATCGTGCTCAACCGCCTCTACGCCGACCCGGGCTTCAGCCGGCCGGTGGCGGTGACGGCGGACTTCGACAAGAAGACGAACTTCAAGAACGTCTCGCCCAAGGTCTCGCTGGACTACCAGATCACCCCGGACATCATGGTCTACGGGCTGGCCACGCGCGGCTTCAAGTCAGGCGGCTACAACATCCGCGCCAATGCCGTGGCGGTGCCGCGCTCGGCCGAGCCGTTCGATGACGAGACCGTGGACAGCTATGAGGTGGGCAGCAAGATGGCCTTCCTCGACCAGCGCCTGTTCCTGAACCTGTCGGCCTTCTACAACAAGTACAAGGATATCCAGCTGTCGGTGTTCACCGGGCTGGATACCAATGGCGATGGCATCGACGATTCCTTCTTCGGCGACTTCACCAATGCCGGCGCCGGCACCGTCAAGGGCCTGGAACTGGAGTACCAGTACCTGCCCAGCCGGCACTGGCTGATTTCTGGCAACCTGGCCTGGTTGGACACGAAGTACGATGAGTACATCGACCGCGGCGTCAATGTGGCCGACCAGATGAAGTTCACCAATGCTCCGGACTTTTCCGGCGCGTTGAACGTGGAGTACCGCACCGACCTGGCCAACGGCGGCAATCTCTCGGCGCGGGTGAGCTACAGCTACCAGAGCGAGGTCTGGCCGACCACCGACCTGAGCCCGGTGATCCGCCAGGACGGTTATGGGCTGGTCAATGCCGGTGTGATCTGGCGGTTGGATGACGCCTGGACGTTCTCGCTGCAGGGCACCAACCTGGCCGACAAGGAGTACCGCACCACCGGTTACAACATCCCGGCGGTCGGCACCCTGATTGGCTTCTACGGACCGCCGCGCCAATATAGCCTGAGCGTCCGCTACGATTTCTAGGAAACCTCTGCATGATGCAGTCCTGCGTAGATCTGTACTGGAACAGCAGCGATGGCCTGCGCCTGCATGCGCGCGACCATGCCCCGGCCGCCGGGCAGGCGCCGCGCGGCACGGTGGTCTGCATCCCGGGCCTGACCCGCAACGGTGCCGACTTCGATGCGCTGGCCGATTCACTCACTGCGGCGGGCTGGCGGGTGATCGCCGTTGACCTGCGCGGGCGCGCCGGCTCGGAACGTGCGAAGGACCCTGCCAGCTACAACCCGCGCACGTATGCCGATGACATGGTGGCGCTGCTGCACTCGCAGAACATCGACTCGGCGGTGTTCGTCGGTACCTCGCTGGGCGTGCTGGTCACCATCACCCTCGCCTCGCGCGCACCGGGGCTGATCGCTGCGGCGGTGCTCAACGATGCCGGCCCCAAGGTGCCGCGCGAGGCACTGGCGCGGATCGGCAAATATGCCGGCAAGCCGGTGCCGCCGATGGATCTGCCGCAGGCCACCGCCTACGTCGAATCGATCGGCAATGCGGCCTTCCCGCGTTTCGGGCCGGACGACTGGCGCGCGATGGCGGTGCGCACGTTCCGGCCGCGCGGCGATGGATTGCTGGAACTGGACTACGACCCGGCGGTGATCCGCACCACCCGGCCATGGCTGCTGTGGCTGTTGCGTCCGGTGCTGTGGCGGGCGGTGCGCGGCCTGACTTCGCGGGTGCCGGTACTGGTGGTACGCGGCGCACTGTCGGACATTCTGCCGGCCGATGTTGCCCGGCAGATGGCCAGCAGCTCGGACACTGCACGCCTGGTGGAAGTACCCGAGGTGGGCCATGCGCCGATGTTGAACGAGCCCGAAGCGCGTGAGGCGATCCTGGCCCTGCTGGACCGGGTGCGATGAGCGACGGCGCGCTGCCCGCCGCGCTTGTGCCCCTGCAGCAGTGGGCTGCACGCGAGCGGCTGGGACGCGCCACGCAGCTGGCGCAGTCGCGCATTGATGCCTTCGCCGATGCAACCGGCGACCACAACTGGATCCATGTCGACCCGGCGCGGGCGCGCAGCCACCTGCCCGGCGGGCAGACCATCGCGCACGGCTTCCTGCTGCTGTCGCTGATGGTGGAGGACGACGTGGCGGCCCTGACCGGCTTCCCCGGCATTGCGCATGTGCTGAACTACGGTTTGAACAAGGTGCGCTTCCTGGCACCGGTAGCCAGCGGAGCCGAAGTGCAGGTGCGCTCGCGGCTGATTTCGCTGCAACCGCGCCAGCCCGGGCAATGGCTGCTGACCCAGCACAAGGCGGTCGAGCGGGTTACCGATGGCGCGCTGGCAGTGGTGGCTGAGCAGCTGTCACTGATCGTGCTGGCCGGCTAGCGCCGCCCGGTCCGGGTTCTCTCTACACTGGAGCGATGTTGACGCCTTCTGTCGTCCTGTTCGCCTGCATTGCGTGGACCGTACTGCTGTTCGGCGTAGCGCTGTGGGGCGAGCGCCGCGGGCATCGGCTGGCCCGGGTCTGGCCGGTGATCTATGCGCTGTCGCTGGCCGTGCACTGCACGGCGTGGACCTATTACGGGGCGGCCTCGCAGGGCGTGCAGTGGGGCGTCCCGATTCCGCCGACGCTGGTCGGCATGGCGCTGATCTTTGCCTTCGGCCTGCCCTTCCTGGCGCGCCTGGGGCGGCTGGCCAGGCAGCACAACAGCGCCACCATCGCCGACCTGGTGGTGGCACGCCTGCGTGCCGATCAGGGGCTGGGCATCACCATCACCCTGGTGGCGCTGTTGGGCA
Source organism: Stenotrophomonas sp. GSD10 (assembly GCF_056172695.1). Classification (NCBI taxonomy): domain Bacteria; kingdom Pseudomonadati; phylum Pseudomonadota; class Gammaproteobacteria; order Lysobacterales; family Lysobacteraceae; genus Stenotrophomonas; species Stenotrophomonas sp. GSD10. The sequence continues at coordinate 1,965,887 of NZ_JAOCMC010000002.1, forward strand.
TCATTCCCTACATCGCGCTGCAGCTGAAAGCGGTCAGCCAGGGCCTGGGGGCGCTGCTGGGCGATCGCTTCGCGCCTGCGGGCTGGCAGCTGGACATGTCCTTCTGGTTCGCGTTGACGATGGCTGCGTTCACCCTGCTGTTCGGGGCGCGCAAGGCCTCGGCCACCGAGCACAACCACGGCATCGTGGTGGCGCTGGGGCTGGAATCGATCCTGAAGCTGGTGGCGTTGCTGGCCATCGGCCTGTACGCCGCGCATTCGGTGCAGCAGGCCGGAACGCCGCTGCTGCAGAAGATGGCGCAGCTGCCAGCGCCGGCCGTGGTGCCGGACTACCTCACCATGGTCGCACTCGGTGCGATCTCTGCCTTCACCCTGCCCCACCAGTTCCACGTGGGCGTGGTGGAGCTGCGCCAGCCGTCGGACCTGAAGACGGCGCGCTGGATGTTCCCGGTCTACCTGCTGCTGATCGGACTGCCGTCGGTACCGATGGCGCTGGCCGGCAGCGCGGCGTTGCCTGCATCGGTAACGCCGGATCTGTATGTGCTGGCCCTGCCGCAGGCCGGCGGCCACCACCTGCTGGCCCTGCTGGCCTATCTGGGCAGCCTGAGCGCGGCCACCGGCATGATGATCCTGTCCGGCCTGACGCTGTCGATCATGCTCGGCAACCATGGCTTCGGTTCGCGCCTGCTGGGCGGGATCGAACGCGGCGTGGCCAGCGCCGACCTGCGGCCGCGCGTGCTGGCGTTCCGCCGCGCCGGCATTGTTGCCGTGTTTTTGATGGCGTGGCTGTACAGCCGCGCGATGAGCGGCACCGAGGCGCTCAGCGACTTCGGGCTGATGTCGTTCACTGCGCTTTCGCAGCTGGCACCGGCCGTGCTGCTGGCGGTCTATCGCCCGCGCACGCCCTCCCCGGCAATCATCGCCGGCATCGTGCTGGGCTCGCTGGCCTGGCTGTGGCTGGTGCTGCTGCCGATGGTGATTCCCACCGCATCGCCGTCGTCCGACACCGACGCGCTGCACTGGCTGAGCGTGGTCTCGCTGCGCCTGCAACCGGGGCATATCGCGCTCAGCATGGGCGCCAGCCTGGCGGTCAACCTGCTGACCGTGGCCCTGGTGGCGCGCGCGGTGCGGCCGGCACTGCCGCCCCGCCAGGACGCGGTGGCGGCGGCCTCGCTGCGCAGCACCGCAGGTCGTTTCCTGGGGCAGGAACGTGCGCGCCAGTTGATGGGAGGGCACGCCGGACAGCTGCTGGATGACGATCGGGTCACGGCCATCGAACGCGAGCTGACGGCGGTGGTCGGCGCCGGCATGGCCCGGCTGCTGGTTGAAGCCGCACGCGACGGCGGTGCCGCCCCGCTGGAAGCGGTCACCCGCGCGGTGGGTGAAGCCACCCAGGTGCTGCGCTTCAACCAGCGCCTGCTTGAGGCGGCGCTGGAGAACATGAGCCAGGGCATCAGCGTGGTCGATGCGCAGTTGCAGCTGGTGGCCTGGAACAGCCGCTATGCCGCGCTGTTCAAGTTCCCGCCGGAGCTGCTGCATGTGGGGCAGCCGGTGGTGAACCTGACGGCGTGGGCGCTGGGGCAGCTGGACATCGGCAACACGGCCGGTGATTCGCCCGCCAGGGCATTGCAGCGTCGCGTGGCGCACATGCGCCGCGGCACACCGCATCTGTCCGAGCGCGTGTTCCCGGATGACACGATCGTGGAGATCCGCGGCAATCCGATGCCGGGCGGCGGCTACGTCGCCACGTTCACCGATGTCACCGCGTTCCGTCGTGCCGAAGATGCGCTCAAGCGCAGCAATGAAACCCTCGAGCGTCGGGTGCAGGAGCGCACCGCGCAGTTGCAGCATGCCGTGCAGGAGGCCGAGCGCGCCAATGTGGCCAAGACCCGCTTCCTCACCGCGGTCGGTCACGACCTGATCCAGCCGCTGCACGCGGCGCAGCTGCTGACCGATGCGATGTCGCAGCACATCGAATCGGAGTTCCTGGACAGCTTCCTGCGCCAGATCCGCAGCGCCCTGGATTCCACCGATGACCTGCTGTCGGGTCTGCTGGACATCTCGCGCCTGCAGGCCGGCGGACTGGTCGCCGATCCGCGACCGTTCGCCTTGTCGAGCGTACTGGACCCGCTGGCCCGGGAATTTGCCGTGCTTGCCGCAGCCCGCGGGCTGCATTTCGGCTACGCGCGGACCCGTGCCTGGGTCCACAGCGATCCCCTGCTGCTGCGCCGGGTGCTGCAGAATTTCCTGGCCAATGCGATCCGCTATACCCGCCACGGCGGCGTGCTGCTGGGCGTGCGCCGGCAGGGGAGCGGTTGTCGATCGGCGTGCACGACAGTGGCGCGGGTATCGCCGCGGAGCAGCAAACGGTTGTGTTCGAGGAGTTCCATCGGGTCGACCGCAGCAACGGCCAGGGACTGGGCCTGGGCCTGACCATCGCCCGCGGCATCGCCGACCTGCTGGACGCACCGCTACAGCTGCGCAGCGCGCCGGGGCGCGGCTCGGCCTTCTCGATCAGCGTGGCACGCGCCACGCCACCGGCCACGCCAAGCACCGCGCCCGCGGCCATCGGCAACAGCACCCTCAAGGGCGTTCACGTGCTGATTGTGGACAACGACGAAGAGGCGCTGCAGGCGCTGCGGCAGCTGCTGCTGTCCTGGGGGTGCGAGGTCACTGCGGTGACGGACGCCTCAGCCATCGGGCCCTCGGCGCAACAGGCTGCGCTGTGGCTGTTCGACTACCACCTGGATGAGGGCGATACCGGCGTGGCGCTGTGGAAGCGCCTGGCGGCCCGGCACGGCCCCCGCCCCACCGTGATCCTGAGCGCCGATACCGGCAGCGCCACCCGCGACGCGGTGCGGGCGGCGGGCCTGTCGCTGTTGAGCAAACCGTTCAAGCCCCTGGCCTTGCGCTGGGCGATCAACCATCTGCTGGCAACGGCCAGCACCACCTGATCGTCAACGGTCCGGCGCTGCTTCGATCTGCCGCGACGGATCGGCGAGACCCATTTCGTGCAGCACGCGAATGGCCTGTGCGCGGTTGCGCACGCCCAACCGCTCCATGATGCGGGTCATGTGCGCCTTGACCGTGCGCAGCTGCACGCCCAGCCGATCGGCGATCTGCTTGTTGAGCAGGCCTTCGGCGACCAGGCCAAGTACCCGGTACTGATGCGCGGACAGGCTGGCCAGGCGCGCGGCCAGGTCGGCGTCCTTGCTGAAGGGCGCCACGCGTGCCACCGGCTCGCGCAGCAACGGCGGGATCCAGCGCTCACCTTCCAGCACCGAGCACAGTGCGGAGTGGAGTTCGGTCAGGCCCGAGCTCTTGGGCAGATACGCCGCCGCGCCGAGATCGAGGGCGCGTCGGATGACCTGCGGCTCTTCATTGGCCGAGACGATGATGACGGCCAGGCCGGGTTGCAGGGCGCGCAGCGTGGCCAATCCGGCCAAGCCGTGATTGCCGGGCATGTGCAGGTCGAGCAGGAGCAGATCGACCGACTGGTGTTCGAGGATCTCCAGCATTCCATCGAGTGATGCGGCTTCGCTGATCTGCAGGTCGGCAACCACCTCCTCCGCCGCGCGGTGCAGGGCCGCGCGGAACAGCGGGTGGTCATCGGCGATGAGCAGAGTGGGCATGTCCTGGCGAGCGTAGCAAAAGGCCGGCAGGCCGGCACGGGGACCTAGGTACGCTGGCGCGCACCGCTGGCAGGACTAGTGTGGGCTGACACACGCCGGCCGCAGGCCGGGTTCCCACAAGGAAGCGCCATGCCATCCACCTCTGATCACACTGCACATGCCTATCCCCTGCTGATCAAGCAGCTGCTGCTGACGCCACTGGCGATGAGTCCCCAGCAGGAGATCGTGTGCGGCGACCATGTCCGCTTCGACTACCGCACGTTGCAGGAGCGCATCGGCCGGCTGGCGGGCTTGCTGACCGCGCTGGGCGTGCGGCAGGGCGATACCGTGGCCGTGATGGACTGGGACAGCAACCGCTATCTGGAGAGCTACTTCGCCGTGCCCATGATCGGCGCGGTGCTGATGATGGTGAACATCCGCCTGGCCCCGGAACAGATTGCCTATACCCTCAACCACAGCGGCGCGGGGGTGCTGCTGGTCCATCGCGAGTTCCTGCCCTTGCTGGACAGCCTCGACGGGCAGCTGCCGGACATCCGCACGCGCGTGCTGCTGCAGGATGACGATGGCCCGGTGCCGGCCGGCTTCGCCGCCGAGTACGAGGCGGCTCTGCGCCAGGCCACGCCCGTCACGGATTTCCCGGAGTTCGACGAGAACACCCGTGCGACCACGTTCTATACGACCGGGACCACCGGCCTGCCCAAAGGGGTCTATTTCAGCCATCGGCAGCTGGTGCTGCATTCGCTGGCGGCGATGGCCGCGCTGGGCAGTGCCGCCAGCCAGGGCCGGCTGCACCGGGATGATGTCTACATGCCAATCACACCGATGTTCCATGTGCACGCGTGGGGGTGCCCTATGTGGCCACGCTGCTGGGCATCAAGCAGGTCTACCCGGGGCGCTACCTGCCGGGCACGCTGCTGGCACTGATCGCGCGCGAAAAGGTGACTTTCTCGCACTGCGTTCCGACCATCCTGCATATGCTGCTGGAGCATCCCGCCGCCGCGGGTACCGACCTGAGCCGCTGGAAAGTGATCGTCGGCGGCGCCGCGCTGCCGCGTTCACTGGCACAACGGGCGTTGGCGCGCGGCATCGACATCTTCGGCGGCTATGGCATGTCCGAGACCTGCCCGCTGCTGACCCTGGCCCAGATCGACATCGACGCCGCTGACGGGCCGGAGCAAGCGCTGTCGCTGCGCACCAAGGCGGGCATTCCGGTGCCGCTGGTCGACCTGCGCATCGTCGATGGCGACCTGCGTGATGTTGACCACGACGGCATCGCCACCGGCGAGGTAGTGGTGCGTGCGCCCTGGCTGACCCAGGGCTATCTGCACAACCCGGACGCCTCGGCCGCGCTGTGGGACGGCGGCTATCTGCATACCGGAGACATCGGCAACATCGATGGCGGCGGCTACCTGCGGGTCACCGACCGTATCAAGGATGTGATCAAGACCGGCGGCGAATGGATCTCCTCGCTCGCGCTGGAGGACATCATCGCGCTGCATCCGGCGGTGAGTGAGGTGGCGGTGATCGGCATCGCCGATACGAAATGGGGCGAACGCCCGCTGCCGCTGGTGGTCACCCACGCCGGCAGCGAGGTGACCGAGGCCGAGATCATCGAGCAGGTGGCGGCGCGCAGTCGCGCCGGCGACATCTCCCGCTACGCGATTCCCGAACGCGTGCAGTTCGTGGCCTCACTCGAGCGCACCAGCGTCGGCAAGATCAACAAGAAGAAGCTGCGCTGCCTGCATGACCCGGCGGTGGGAAGCCCTGGCTGAGGGCGGTTGCGCGCCTGCGGGTGGGGTGGCCGGTGCGTCAGGCCAGCTGGCGGAATCCAACGTGGGTGCCGGTTTCGTGCTCGTCCTCGATGACGAATGCCACCGCTTCATGCGGAAAGTGGATTCGCTGCTTGATGGTGCGGGCACCGTGCATGAACGAGCGCACCGCGAACAGGTAGGTGGGGTGCGAGGCATCAAGCTCGGAGCACACCACGCATGGCTGGCCAAACCAGGTGCCGTCCGGGCCCTTGCTGGCGTAGCACCTGCTGGTGGTGGATTGCGGGTCGAGTACGACCAGATAGCGCATGGCGGAATCCTGTAAGGGGGTGATCCACCGCAACGCTAACGGGCCAAAGGCCCGATGAACATCGTACTTTTCCGAAACTGCATCGCCAGTCCGGCAGGAGGCACCCGGCGTTCAGCCGGGCGGCGTCTCCTGCGCGAACCGGCGGCCATTCACGGGGTCTTGCCGTTGGACAGTACGCGCTGCTTGGCGGCTTCGAACTCGGCCTCGGTAAGCGCGCCGCTGGCCTTCAGCTCGGCCAGCTGCTTCAGTTCATCGGCAAGCGAGCCTGCGCTGCCGCTGCCGCTGCCCGCGCTGCCTGCTCGCGTCGCGGTTTCCGCCGGTGCCGGCGGCAGTGAGGCCACGGCCTTGGCGCACGCCGTACCCACCAGGTCCAGTTCGCGGCTGTTGCCCATTTCCAGGTACTTCACCTGGCCCTCTTCACCCAGGACCACGACAAACGCATTGGTTCCCACATAGCCGCCCATGCGGTTCTTGGCGTTCACCGTGCCGCAGGTCCAGTAACCGTCCACGGCCTTCTGCAGCAGCGGCCTCCAGCTGCCGCGCAGGAAACCGTAGGGCATGTCGATGCGGGCAGATTCCGGGTCGAACAGGCGGCCACGCACCGCTTCCTGGGCAATACGGCGGAACTGGCTCTGGTCGATCTCGGTGCGCTTATAGAGCGTTTCCGCCCCCGGCCAACGCTCGGTTGCTGCCACCAGCTCGGCGTATCGGTTCTCGCCCAGGTACTTTTCGATCAGCACCCGCTGCTTGCGCATGACATCGATCATGTTGCTGCGCGCGTCCGGCTCCCACTGCGCCTCGGCGATTCGCTGCTTCAGCGCTTCGTGGATCAGTTCGGCCTGCCGCGACGGGCCGATGCTCTTGGCGGCTTCGCCACACTGCGCCGCCAGCACGGCCATGCTGCCACCCAGATCCTTGCGTGCACTGAGCGTATCGGCGCACGCCTGGTAATTACCGCTCGCAGCGGCATCCAGGCCGCTCAGCACCGCCTCCATGCGCGACCGGGCATTGCCACACGGCAGCGACAGCTCCGTGCGGGTGCCGGCGCGTTCCACCACCACCGGTACGGTCACGTCGGGTCCGATACCCCTGAGCACGACACCCACTGCATCCTTGGATCTGCCGGCGACATCCTGGCCGTTGAGGGCAAGCAGGCGGTCGCCCGGCTGCAGTACGTTACCGCCGGAAACACTGGTGACTACCGCCGTGTCATTGGTGGTGGCCGCCAGATTGCAGCGATCCATCGGCTCTCCCAGCCTGCGCATCTCCTTGGCTGCCGCCTTGGCCTGACTCTTGAGCGAGCCGCTCTGCGCGGAACTGGTAAAAGGCGTGGCCAATGCTGCAACCAGCAGCAGCGATCCGCCGAGAATTCCGTTCTTCATTGCTTCCCCCTGGGAATCCGTTCGCATTGATGAATCCGGCGATTGTAGCGTGTGCCGATGGCCGGCAGCCGCCTCGCGCAGCGATGGCCTGGCGGACGCTACGGGTGCGCGTTGTGATCCTGTGCACTGTCGACCGGATCGACCAGTGCGCCCAGGACTGGGGCATGCCAGGGGTCGGTTACGATCCGCACGTGCGAGTAGCCCAGATCGATGAGCGCATACAACCGGTGCCGTCCATCGACGATGCGTACCCGTCCGTGTTCGCTGCCCAACCATGGGGTGTAGATCGGGGCGCCCTCAAGGATCGTCGCCATGGCGCCGTCGTACTTCCACGCCTTGAAGGTTTCGTCATCGCGCTGGAACGCCGTGTCCGCCCAAAGCGAGTTGCCGCGCAGTGCGTTGCGCAACAGGGTGAGGTTGACGCGCAGGTAGACCTGCTCTTCGGATTGCGTTGTTGTATTCAGGTAATGGGGATAGTCCTTCGTCGCGGCCCCCGCACCTTCCCATGCACGTCTCCATGCGGATGAGTGGAATCCATTGCTGCTCCATTTCCTGTGGTCGCTCCCGCTAGCGGCCGCAGACCGGCATTCTTGAGCCCTCACCCAAAGCGCTGCATCCATCTGCGTGCCGGCAACGTAGCTTAGGTGCCCGCATCTGGTGGGCGCCCAATCGAGGGACGTACCGTGAACGTTCTCCAGCGTATTGCCACTGCCGCAGGTCTGGCTGTATTCGCTTCCGCCGCAACGATCAGCTTTGCAGCCGGCCCGGTCATGGTCGGTGGTGCAGAGATGTATCCGACCCGCACCATCGTCGCCAATGCGGTCAATTCCAAGGACCACACCACCCTGGTGGCTGCCGTGAAGGCCGCCGGCCTGGTTGACACCCTGAATGGTGCAGGCCCCTTCACCGTTTTCGCACCCACCAATGCGGCCTTCAACAAGCTGCCGCCCGGTACGGTGGATACGCTGGTGAAGCCTGAAAACAAGGCCCAGCTGACCCGGATCCTCACCTACCACGTGGTGCCCGGCAACTACAGCGCCATGCAGCTGATGGCCGATGCCCGGAAGCATGGCGGCAAGGCCACCCTGAAAACCGTCGAAGGTGAGCCACTGACCGTTGCGCTGCACGACGGAAAGCTGTGGCTTGTCGATGCCAAGGGCGGAAAGGTCGCGGTCAGCATTGCCGACGTCGCCCAGTCCAATGGCGTGATCCATGTAATTGATTCGGTACTGATGCCGAAGTAGCGGCGGCACTGCGGCGGATACGCTCGCCGTGTCCGCCGTGGCCGTCTGTCTGCGTGACGCGTCACGCCAGCGTTCACACCCTGCCGCCACGTGCTCGGCAATAGTGGCGTTCTCCCGCCTTGGAAGGTGAAACCCTGATCCTGATGCGCTACCGGCACTGGCCCCGACCGTTACGCGTGGCGCTGCGCGCACTGCTTGTGGTCTATGCCGTCTATCTGCTGGCCGGCAACCTGTTCCTCAATACACCGCTGTTCGATCAGGTCACCAACCGTAAGCCCCAGAAATTCGTGATGACCACGGGTCCGGCCATCACCGTGCTGCCCGGGCATGTCATTGCCTGGAACGTGCATATGCGCGGGCATGTGAACCATACGGTGTACGTGCTGCACGCCGAGCGCGCCAGCGCCCGGCTGGCCGTGCTGCCGCTGTTCCAGCGCCAGGTGCGGGTGCCACGACTGCAGGCCACCGGCGTTTCAGCCGAGATCAGCCGCGTGCAGGAGGCCATTCCCTCGCCACCGCGCAGCGACCAGGGCTGGACACTGCGCTTTGATGCGATTCACAGCGACAGCATCCGCAGCGCCCGCTTTGGCAAACTGCTGATCATCGGTCAGGGCCAGGGCACGGTCGGTTTCGTCAAGCAGCTGCGCGGTGGCCCGTCGGAACTGCTCGACTCCACCGTCACCTTCAAGGAAGCCGACACCAGCTTCGATGGCGTGCAGTTGCTGGGCGACATGAACCTCACTGCGCGCTTCAGCTATCCGCGCCACTATCGCGACCAGGCGCCGGGCCTGGCCAAATTGAAGCTGCTGACCGCCGCGCTGAGCGTCGATGCCCGCAGCCAGGGCCTGCGCATGGATACCGAGGCGCTGCGGCCGAAGGTTGCCAGCTCGCCCGTGGCCGGCCGGCTGCGCGCCGAGTTGCATCTTGCCAACGGGCAGCTCCAGCCCGGTGACCATGCGCTCTGGCATGTGCCCTTGCAGATGGGCGACGGTGCACCCGATCGCGGCGTGCTCGCGCTCCAGCTGAATGTGGCCGACGATCTGCGCCTGCAGGCGCGCCTGCCGCCACGAACGGGCTCGGGTGCCGAAGTCGACGCGGACCTGCATATCCTCGGCCGCGACATCCCGTTCCAGCAGCCCTCCCAGCTGCTGGAGCGCAGCTCAGGCACGGTGCGTGGCGAATGGGCCTTCACGTCGCTCAACTGGATCCCTGCCCTGTTCGTGCGCAAGCCCTGGCTGCAACTGGACGGCGGCGGCACGCTGAAAGCCGACCTGCGCCTGCGCAATGGCGAGCTGATCGAAGGCAGTACGGTGGACATTCCTGCCGCTGAGGCGGTGGCCGAGGTCGCCGGCGTTCGTCTCGCCGGCACGGCCAGTGCACATGGCGAGTTGAAGGCAGGCACACCCCGCCAGGCGCTGCTTGCGGTGCGCCTGCCACGCTTCAGCGCACGCCCGAGCGACGCCAGGGACGTGCGACTGTTCGATGGCCGGGACCTTGCGCTGGACCTGAGTGGCGATGGACGCCTGCAGGAACTGCGCAAGGGTGTACGCGCACGGCTGCGCTTCAGCGAGGCCGACATTCCCGATCTGGCCGCCTACAACCGCTATCTGGGCAGCCGGCAGGTCCGACTGCTGAAAGGCTCGGGCGTGCTGACCGGTGATGTCACGCTGGATACCGAAGGCCGCGTCGGCCACGGCAGCGCACGCCTGCTCGGACGCAGTGCGAGGGCCGAGGTGGCCGGCTTGGGCATGGGCGGTGACATTGAAGTGAATGCCACGCTGCGACGGGGCGATTTCAGCCAACGCCATTTCGACCTGTCCGGCACCTCCGTCGCGCTGCGTAATGTGCAGGTCGATGGGGCACCGCGCACGACGTCCTGGCAAGGCGATGTGGCCTTCCGCCAGGGACGCATCGACGCGCAATCCCCGTTCCAGGTGGATGCCACCACTGACCTCACGCTCAGTGATGCCCGGCCCTTGCTGGCGCTGTTTGCCGAGCGCACCGACTACCCGCGCTGGACACTGTCGCTGCTGGATTCGGGCCGGGTGGACGCGCAGGCGCGACTGCAATGGCGCCCGGGCCATCTGGTCGTGGATGGCCTGAGGGCGGAGAACCAGCGCTTGTCGGTGCGTGCACGGCTGGACCTGCTGGAGCGCCGCAAGCGCGGCGACCTCTATCTGCGCTGGGGCGTGCTCGGTGCAGGCGTCGAGCTGGAGGGCGACCGGCGTCAATGGCACCTGATCAACGCGCGCGAGTGGTTTGATCAGCGCCCGCCGCTGCTGCCTTCCAGCGACGGGCCGGGTGCCACCGGCGCTGGAGGCTGATCTGCCCTGCCGGCCCGTCGTGGGGAGTCAGTTTGGGCAGGATCCGTCGTTGATCCAGCAGCCACCCTAAAGCTTCACGAACCGCTGGATCTTCCGCGCCAGCCAGCCACTGAACACCAGCGGTGCATCCAGCGCAGACACGCAGATGCAGGGCACGCCAGGAGCCGTCACCGGTTGATGCTCGATGTCCTCATCCAGATCGGCCATGTCGCCCGGGGTGAACAGGCCCAGTGCATCGTTGTAGGAGCCCTGCAGAATCTGGGTCAGTTCCGAGCGGCCGTGGCTGTGCATCGGCAGGCATTTGCCGGGGGCGATCTTCAGCATGATCAGCGACGGCATCTGCTCGGCGCGGATGCAGTGCACGCCGGGCGCCATCCAACGCCACGGCAGGCTGCGCAGCGAGCGCCCGAAGTACGGATGCAGCGATGCCGGCAGGGCGTCGGGATCGGCGCCGGGCTCGACGCGGCCACGGGGCGCAGGCGCACGGCGCGGGGTGGCCTCGCCGGCCAGATCCAGCTGCGCCAGCATGGCGCCGCGCAACTGCGCGTGCCGCGATTCCTGCGTCACCGGCTGGGTCTGTTCCAGCAGGGCCGCGCCGATGGCTTCAGCCTCACGCAATCGCTTCCGGCAGTGTGGGCATTGCTCAAGATGGACGCCTGCCACCACGCTCAACGGCGCAGGCAAGGCGCCGGCGGCGTAGCTCATCAGAGTAGATTCGTGCAGGTGGTGGCGCGGGCTCATGCGCCACCCCTACCCTCGCCTGCAGCTGCAGGAATGCGCGCCGCAGGTGCGATTTCACCGTGCCCAGCGGCATCCCCAGCGCCTGCGCGATCTCGGCATGGCTCTTGGCTTCGAAGTACGACATGCGCACCAGCCGTGCCTGTACGGCTGGCAGTTCATTGATGCGCTGGCGAAGCCGCATCTGGTCGGCGAACTGTTCTGCGCTGCTGCGCTCCACCAGATCGGCGCTGGCAGCCTCTTCCACCGCCGCCTGCACCTGCATCCAGCCGCGCTCATGGCGCACCCGGTCGATGTGCAGGTTGCGCGCGATGCGATACAGCCAGGTACTCAGTGCGCCCTGGGCGGGGTCGAAATCGGCCGCACGCAGCCACAGCCGCAGCAGGCATTCCTGGGCCAGTTCCTCGGCCACCGCAGCGGGAGCGCCCAGACCACGCAGGTAGACGCACAGCCGCGGCATGAAGTGGTCGTAGATGCGCATGAAACAGTCGCGGTCGCGCAGGCGCGCGACGCCGTCCATGTCGCCGCTCCAGTTCATCGGCTCGTTGTTCGGCTGCTGGGAACTGGACACGATGCGGGCGGTGTCGAAGTCATGGGAGGTGGGGGCGGCGTCAGGGTACATCTGCGTTCGCGGCGGGCGGGTGAAGGTTCGCCTCCTCTACGGCAGAAGGACGCAACTGGATGCAGGCCACCGCTGCATCCATCTGCCTGAGCCGGCCGTAGGCTCTGCAACCCCCACCGGAAGCAAGCGCATGCGTATCGCCTGGCTCCTGTTGTGCCTGCCCCAGGCGGCCTGGTCCACCCCGATGCTGCGAACCGAGGGAGCGGCCAGCCTCGCCGATGGCACGCCGGCCTATCGCGAGGTGCACTGGATGCAAGGCACCGAGGAAGGTGCCGAACGCTGGGTGCAGTATCTGTGCCCGGAGGGCGCCCCTTTCGCCCGCAAGCGGCTGCCCTCCAGCAACCTGGTGCAGGCCCGCGGCTATCAGCTGCAGGACCGGCGCAGCGGCCAGGAGGCGAGCGTGCGCGTCGATGGCCCCAAGGTGGAGGTGCTGTGGAAGGAATCGCAGTCCGCCACGGCGCGCACGGGTGAGCTCGAACTGCCCGAGGGCGCCGTGGTCGATGCCGGGTTCGACGCCGCGATCCGCCTGCATTGGCAGGCGTTGATGCGCGGTGAGGTGGTGCGCATGCCCTTCCTCGTGCCTGGCCGGCAGCGCTTCTTTCCGGTCAAGGTTGTCCACCGCGGCGCGGTGCGCTGGAAGAACATCGCCGCGCAGTCCTTCGAGGTGGGCCTGGATGCGTGGTATGGAAGCGTCGCGCCGCGCCTGGCACTGACCTATGCCGATGCCGATCGACGCCTGCTCGAATTCCGCGGCACCAGCAATCTGCGCGATGCCCACGGCCGCTACCCACAGGTTGTGGTGCGCTTTGCCACCGCACCAGAGCCGAGCGACGAAGCGCAGTGGCGGCGCGCATGGGCACAGCCGCTGGTCGCCACTTGCGCTGTTACGGAGAAGTGAATTCCACACGCTCTGCATCCAAACCCGCCGATGCTGCGTAGAGGATGCAGACGCCCACCCGGATCGCATGATGGCCGCTGTCGAGTCCCTACCCCGTCGTCGCCATCGCCTGTTGCGCACACTGCAACGGTGGTTCGACACCGGCAGTGCGCCCGACGCTGCAATCGAGCGCGGCGAGCGTATTGACTGGCTGCGTGCGGTGCCGTTCGCGCTGATGCACCTGGCCTGCCTGGCGGTGATCTGGGTGGGCATTTCGTGGACGGCGGTCATCGTCGCCGCGGCACTCTACGCGGTCCGCATGTTTGCCATCACCGCGTTCTATCACCGCTATTTCTCCCATCGCACCTTCCAGACCTCGCGGGGGTGCAGTTCGTGTTTGCGGCCATCGGTGCCGCCAGCGTGCAGCGCGGGCCGCTGTGGTGGGCCGCGCACCATCGCCATCACCACCGCCATGCCGACCAGCCGCTGGATCCGCACTCGCCGCGCGAGGGCGGCTTCTGGCGCAGCCACATGGGCTGGTTCCTGACCCGTGACGCCTTTGCGACCGATCTGTCACGGATACCGGATCTGGCGGTCTTTCCCGAGCTGCGTTGGCTGGACCGCTTCGATACTGCGGTGCCGGTGCTGCTCGCTGCCAGCCTCTATGCCACCGGTGAAGCATTGCAGCGCTGGGCGCCGGCGTTGCACACCGATGGGCCGCAACTGCTGGTGTGGGGCTTCTTCATTTCAACGGTGGTGCTGTTCCACGCCACCGTCACCATCAATTCGCTGGCACACCGTTTCGGTCGCCGCCGCTTCGATACCCGTGACGACAGCCGCAACAATCTCTGGCTGGCCTTGCTGACCTTCGGCGAAGGCTGGCACAACAACCATCACTTCTTCCCCGGCACGGTGCGCCAGGGGTTCCGCTGGTGGGAGGTCGACCTGACCTGGTACGGCCTGCGCGTGATGGCGCTGCTGGGCCTGGTGAAAGGACTCAAGCCGATTCCGGCCTGGGTGCTGGCCAAGGCGAGGTACTGACATGCGCATCGCCATTGTCGGATCGGGCATTGCAGGGTTGGCCAGTGCCTGGTGGCTGGACGGAGAACACGAGGTCACGCTGTTCGAGGCGGGCGACCATCTGGGCGGCCACACCCATACCCACCAGGTGGACGTCGACGGCCTTCAACTGGCCGTGGATACCGGCTTCATCGTCTTCAACCCGCTGCATTACCCGCTGCTGACGGCCCTGTTCGATGAACTGGGGTGGCCTCGCAGCCGACCACCATGAGCTTTTCGATGCACAGCGAGCGCAGTGGCGTGGAATACAACGCCACCTCGCTCGACGGCCTGTTCTGCCAACGCCGCAACCTGGTCTCGCCACGCTTCTGGGGCATGCTCTCGGATCTGCGCCGGTTCTATCGTGATGCGCCACGATTGCTGTCCGAGTCCGAAGGGCCGACGCTGGGGCAGTACCTGCGCAGCCAGCGCTACGGCAGTGCCTTTGTCGAAGAGCACCTGCTGCCGATGGCATCGGCCTTGTGGTCCTCGCCCAGCGCCACCGTAGAGGCGTTTCCTGCCCGCTACCTGGCCCAGTTCATGGCCAATCACCAGATGCTGCAGATTCGCGGCCGCTCGCCCTGGCGGGTGGTCAGTGGCGGCTCCGCGCGTTATGTCGATGCGTTGCGCCAGCGCTGGCGGGTGCATGAACGGCTGCATTGCCCGGTCCATTCCATCGAGCGCATGGCGCACGGCGTGCGGGTGCGCAGCGCAGCCGGCGTGGAGGGCTTCGATGAGGTGATCCTGGCCTGCCACAGCGATCAGGCACTGGCGCTGCTGCGCGATGCCGACGCTACCGAGCGCGAGGTCCTGGGCGCCATCCGTTACCAGGACAACGAGGTGGTGCTGCATACCGACGCCTCGTTGCTGCCGCGCAACCGCAAGGCCTGGGCCGCCTGGAACGCCCATGTGCCGCGCGACCCCGATGCGGCCTGTACCGTCAGCTACTGCATGAACCTGCTGCAGGGCCTGCCGGGGCGCACGCCGCTGGTGGTCACGCTCAACCGCAGCCAGGCCATCGACCCGGCCAAGGTGCTGCGCACCCTGAACTACGCCCACCCCGTACACGACCACGCCGCAGTGCGCGCGCAACAGCGCTGGGCCGAGCTGCAGGGACGGCGCCATACGTGGTTCGCCGGGGCCTACTGGGGCTGGGGCTTCCATGAGGATGGCATCCGCAGTGCGCGGCAGGTGGTGGATGCATTGCGCGGACAGATGCAGCAACGGCCGGTGCCGGTACCGGGAGAGGTGGCTGCGTGAGCGCCAGCGCCCTCTACTTCGGCCAGGTGGTGCATCGCCGGCACCAGCCACACCCCCATCAGTTCCGCTACCCGGTCGCGCAGCTGCTGCTCGATCTGGACGAACTGGAGTCGGTGTTCGCCGGTCGCTGGTTGTGGTCGGTGAACCGCCGTAACCTGGCCGAGTTCCGCCGCAGCGATTACTTCGGCGATGCGGCCAGGCCGTTGGCCGAGGCGATTCGTGATCAGGCCGCGGCCACCCTCGGCCATCGCCCGGCCGGGCCGGTGCGCCTGCTGACCCATCTGCGTTACGGCGGGCATGTCTTCAATCCGGTCAGCTTCTACTACTGCTATGCCGCTGACGGCAGCACGCTGGAGTGCATCGTTGCCGAGATCACCAACACCCCATGGAAGGAGCGGCACGCCTACGTCCTGCCGGTGGCGACCGCCAGCCGCGAAGGCGCTTCGCTGCGCTGGCAGTTCGACAAGAGCTTCCATGTCTCGCCGTTCATGGCCATGGACTGCCGTTACGACTGGCGCTTCAGCCTGCCCGGGCAGGATCTGCGCGTGCACATGCAGGTGCTGCAGGACGGCGTGCGCCAGTTCGACGCGACCCAGACCCTGCGGCGGCGCCCACTGGACGGGCGCGGCCTGGCGCGGGTCCTGGCCTGCTATCCGCTGATGACCGTGCAGGTGGTGGCGGCCATCCATTGGCAGGCCCTGCGCCTGTGGTTCAAGCGCAACCCGGTGCACGACCACCCTTCCCTTGCCGAGAAGCCACGATGAACGACGCAACCCCCGCCGTGGCCCTGCCCCGGCCTGGCGCCCTGGATACCTTCCTGCGCCGGCGACTGCTGGCACAACTGGCACCGATGCGGGGTGGATGCCTGTGTGTGCGCGATGCGCTCGGCGAGGTCTGGCTGGGGAAACGGATGCCGCGCTGCGGGTCACGCTGCACATCGACGATCCGACCTTCTTCCGCAGGGTGGCCGCACAGGGCAGCGTCGGCGCCGGTGAGAGCTACATCCTGGGCGAATGGCAGTGCGATGACCTGGTCGGGCTGGTGCAGCTGCTGGTGCGCAACCGCGACCTGCTGGACGGCATGGAGCACGGCCCGGCCCGTATTGGCGGCTGGCTGCTTCGCGGGTGGGGCCGGTTGCGCCGCAACAGCCGCGAAGGAAGCCGCCGCAACATCGCGGCACACTACGACCTGGGGAATGATTTTTTCAGTCTGTTCCTGTCGCCCGACCTGATGTACTCCTCGGCCCTGTTCGCCAGTGAAACCGAATCGCTGGAGACGGCCTCGCAGCGCAAACTGGAACAGGTCTGCCGGCAGTTGCAGCTGGGGCCCGGGGACCGGGTGATCGAGATCGGCACCGGCTGGGGCGGTTTCGCCCTGCATGCCGCGCGCCATCATGGCTGTCATGTCACCACCACCACGCTTTCGGCCGAGCAGCACGCGTTGGCCACCCAGCGCGTGCACGCCGCCGGCCTGCAGGACCGCATCACCCTGTTGATGCAGGACTACCGTGACCTGGAGGGACAGTTCGACAAGCTGGTGTCCATTGAGATGATCGAGGCCATCGGCGCCGAGTATCTGGACACCTACATGGCCACCCTGCAGCGGCTGCTGAAGCCCGATGGCCTGGCGCTGCTGCAGGCGATCACCATCGAAGACCACCGCTACGAACAGGCGCGACGCAGCGTGGACTACATCAAGCGCTACGTGTTTCCGGGCAGCTTCATTCCTTCGATCAACGCGATCATGACCGCCAAGACCCGCGCCAGCGATCTGCAGCTGATCGCCCAGCAGGACTTCGGCCATTCCTATGCGCTGACCCTGCGGGCCTGGCGCCGGCGCTTCCTGGCCCAGCGGGCGGCGGTGCATGCGCAGGGCTTCGATGAGCGGTTCTGCCGCCTGTGGGAGTTCTACCTGGCGTACTGCGAGGGGGCTTCCTGGAGCGCTCGATCGGGGTCTCGCACCTGCTGATGGCGCGACCGGATCACCGACCGAGCCTGGCGCCGGGGCGGGAAGGCTGAGATGCGCCGGCCCTGGGTCAACCTGGTGGGCAACCAGCTGGTGTGGCTGTGCGCCGTGGCCGGCGCGGGCCGCGGTTGGCAGTGGCCTGCGCTGCTGAGTGCGGCGTTGTACATCGGCAGCCAGCTGTCGAGCTCTCCCCACATCCGCCTTGACCTGCGGTTGATCCTGCTGGCGATGGCGTGCGCCTGGCTGGTGGATGCCAGCGCCGCCGCCAGCGGCACCGTGCGCTATGCCGCAGCACCGCTGGGCTGGGCGCCACCACCGTGGATCCTGGCGCTGTGGGCGGCGTTCGCGATGACGCTCACCTCGTCGATTCGCTTCCTGCAGCGCCATGCCGCGCTGCCGTTCCTGTTCGGCCTGCTGCTGGCACCACTGGCCTATCTTTCCGCCGCGCGCGGCTTCGACGCCGTTCGGTTCATCGCGCCGGCCTGGCGCGGCGTGCTGCTGCTCGGCGCAGGCTGGAGCATCGCGCTGTCTGTGCTGTGCCTTGCCGCTCGGCGCTGGGCACCGGCGACGCCGACGCCACCGCTTGCAGGAGTGTCACCATGAGCGCGCTGCTGTGGGTGCTGCTGTACGCGGTGCTGATCATGTGCTGGGGCTGGGCCTGGCAACGTCGCCACCGCAATATCGGCGTGGTCGATGTGCTGTGGGCCAAAGGCGTAGGCGCATCGGCCCTGCTGCTGGCGGTACTGGGTGACGGCGCGACGGCGCCACGGGTGGCACTGGGCGTGCTCGGCGGCCTGTGGGGCAGCCGGCTCGCGCTGCACCTGTGGCATCGCGTGCGCCATGAAAGCGAGGACGGGCGCTACCGCTACCTGCGCGAGCACTGGCAGGGCGATCAACGGCGGATCTTCGGTTTCTTCATGGCGCAGGCGCTGCTGGTGGCCCTGTTCGCCCTGCCCTTTGTGGCCGCTGCCGCCAACCCACGCGCGGGCCTGTCGCCCTGGCTGCTGGCGGCCGTGGGTGTGTGGCTGCTGAGTGTGGGCGGTGAAGCGCTGGCCGACCGCCAGCTGGCACGCTTCCGCGCCGATCCGGCCAACCAGGGCCGGACCTGCCGTACCGGCCTGTGGCGGTACTCGCGGCATCCCAACTACTTCTTCGAATGGCTGCACTGGTTCACCTACGTGCTGTTGGCGGTGGGCTCACCGCTGTGGTGGCTGGCCTGGACCGGGCCCCTGTTGATGTACGTGTTCCTGCGCTACCTGAGCGGCATCCCGTTCACCGAGAAACAGGCCCTGCGCAGCCGCGGCGACGACTATCGCGATTACCAGCGCAGCACGCCGATGTTCTTCCCGTGGTTTCCCCGTCGTACCCAGGAGCAGCCAGAATGACCGCCACCGTTGCATTGCCCGCCAGCGACACGAAAGAGACCGGCCTGATCGCCTGGGCCGAGCGCGGCCTGGTGCCCGATGCGGCGCTGCGCGCGGGCATCCGCCGCCTGTGCGCGCAGCGCCTGCATGAAGAAACGCGCGGCGGCATCGAGAGTCAGTCCGCGCGCTTCCGGCAGCGCCTTGCCGAGCTGGCCGGCAGCGCGGTGGCACTGCACACCGACGCGGCCAATCGCCAGCACTACGAGGTGCCCGCTACCTTTTTCAGGCCTGCCTGGGCAAACGCCTGAAGTACAGCAGCTGCTATTACGCCAGCGGGCAGGAAAGCCTGGACCAGGCCGAGGAAGCGATGCTGGCGCTGTATGGCGAGCGCGCTGCGCTGGCCGATGGCCAACAGATCCTGGAGCTGGGCTGTGGCTGGGGCTCGTTGACGCTGTGGATGGCCGAGCGTTATCCAGATGCGCGGATCACCGCCGTATCCAACTCGCACAGCCAGCGCGAGCACATCCTGGCGCAGTGCGCTGCACGTGGGCTGGGCAACGTCGAGGTCCTCACCTGTGACGTCAACCAGCTGGCGCTGCCCGACGCGCGGTTCGACCGCTGCGTTTCGGTGGAGATGTTCGAGCATGTACGCAACTACCCGCAGCTGCTGCAGCGCATCGGCCGCTGGCTGAAGGCCGATGGCGCGCTGTTCGTGCACATCTTCGCGCATCGCACCCTGATGTACCCGTTCGAGACCGATGGCGGCGACAACTGGATGGGCCGTCACTTCTTCACCGGCGGCCTGATGCCGGCGGCCGACACCCTGCTGCATTTCCAGCACGACCTGCGGCTGGAGCAGCGTTGGCTGCTCGATGGCACCCATTACCAGCGCACCGCCGAGCATTGGCTGGCCAACCAGGATGCGGCACGCGAGCGGGTGATGCCGGTGCTGATCGCCACCTACGGCGAGGCCGCCGCCCGGATCTGGTGGCAGCGCTGGCGGATGTTCTGGATGGCCTGTGCCGAGTTGTTCGGCTACGACGGCGGCCAGCAATGGCTGGTGGCCCACTACCTGTTCCGCCCCCGCTGAGGTGATCCATGCGCCTGTTCTCCCTGCTCCCGTTGCTGGCCGTGGGCCTGTTCGGTTCCGGCTGCAGTGCCCAGGACACCCGTGCGCTGCCACGCCCGCCCTCGGTGGATGTGCCACGCTTCATGGGCGACTGGTACGTGATCGCGCACATTCCCTCGTGGCCGGAGCGCGAGGCCTACGACGCGGTTGAGAGCTACGCGTTGCGGCCGGACGGGCGCATCCAGACCACCTTCACCTATCGCAAGGGCAGCTTTGCCGCGCCGCAGCGGTCGATGCACCCGATCGGACGCGTAGAGAAGGAGGGCCAGGGCGCGGTCTGGGGCATGCAGTTCATCTGGCCCATCCAGGCCGAATACATCATTGCCTGGCTGGACGATGACTATGGCCAGACCATCGTCGCGCGCAGCAAGCGCGACTACGTCTGGTACATGGCGCGCACGCCGAAGGTGTCCGAGCAGGATTACCAGCAGGCCGTGCAGCGGATCGCCCAGATGGGCTACGACGTCCGCCGGCTGCGGCGCGTGCCGCAATCGATTCGATAGCCGCCAGGCGGCGCAAGGCCGCCGCGGCAATCACCGTTTGAGCCGCTGAGGCAACGCCCGGCCTGTCCAGGCCCGGGCGGCGCGCGCGCGTTGCCCGCGCAGGGCGTGCGGCGCAATCAATGCATCGATTCGACCGGGTTCCGTCGAATCGCACCGCATTTTCCGTGGCTGGCGCCAATCGTCCGTTCCGACCGGTCCCTAGAGTGATTGCACGTCAATGCAACGTGCCGTGGTCCAAAGCGCTGTGTTGCCGCCTCCACCCCTCAAGCCCGCAGGAGCGAGACATGGCAACGCCTTCGTGGAACCCAACAGCAGCGTGGTGCACAGCCACCGTCCCTCATCGTCTTCTGCGAGTGGGAGGGTGATGCCATGAACCAGGTCTATGTCGCTTTATGGGATGGCGACCACTATCTGATCACCCGCAAGCGGGTGTTCAACAGCTGGTGGGGCAGCAACGCCGTCGTCGTGCTCTCTGCCGAGGCGATGGTCGCCGTGCTGGCCATCTGCACCTCCGGTACCGCCGCCACCGAACAGCAGTGGAACCAGGCGGCGGACCTGTTGTCCGATGCCCTGCGCGCCGCTGATTCAGTGGCGCGCGATGGCGAGCGTTCGCTGCCGCAGACCGGCGACGCGCTGGCGCAGGCCCGCGACAACGCGGATCACAGGGCGCCCATTGCCGAGGTGGCATTGCAGACCCTGGCCGCGCTTGAATTGCTGTACACCGAGCGCCCGGAGACACCGCCGCCTGGCAGTGTGGCGCGTACCACCGTGGCTGAGTTGTCGGCGGCGTTGCAGCCCGAGGCGGGAACCGCGCCGGACTGGGCCGGCGCCCAGGTGCTGGCCGCGCGCCTGGTGGTGGAGGTTCGCGAATGGTCGGATGCGATCGTGCCGGTGCTGGTCAACCAGGCAGGCCAGTGGTCGTTGCCCGGCGGTGGGCGCTTGAACGACGAATGGCGCGAGCACACCGCACGCCGCGAGTTTGCCGAAGAGCTGGGCATCTGGCTGTCGCAGGGACACGCTGCGTGTGACCTGCGTGCACGCGTGTTCCCGGAAGGCGGCGGCAGTTTCTCGCTCGTCCGCTTCCGCACCACACCGCACGAGCTGCAACGGGTTGCGGATCTGGCCGCGCGCAACACCCGCGGCCTGCTCGGCAGTGCGCGCCCTGCGGCAACGGCTGTTTCGGACTGGGAAGTGGACACCGCCGTGCTGGTCGCCACCCGGGATATGCGCCGGTATCTCGGTGTGCGCATACCGGTATCGGTACCCGGCGCGGCCCGCGCGTTGGCGCGTGCCCGGCGCAGCAGCCAGGCCATCGACTGGTACGGCGCGATCGCCGCACTGCTGGCCCCGCGCTGAGCCGCCCCCTGCCCCACTCTCCCTGCGAGGCTCCCCATGAAAGAAAGCACGCCGGAACGCGAGGCGCGTCGCCACATCAGCAAGCAGCTGACTGCGCAGATCAACAACGCCCAGGCGTACCCGGAGGTGCGCTCGGTGGTGGTCAAGGCCCTGTCGGACATCAAGGACCGCCTGCGCAGCCTGGTCAGCACGGTCCGCCGCGACTACAACCTGAGGCCTGAGCAGGCGCTGCTGTTTTTCTACGTAAAAGGTGGCAACGCCCTCGACGCGTTGATCGAACGCCCGGCAGAGCCGCCGCCGACCCTGTTCGACTTCGGCAGGTCCGACTGGGACACCCAGGTGGTGATCAATCCCTGGATTCCGATTCCGGCGCAGGACGCCCTGCACGGAGGTGTGGAGGACATCGTGATCGAGGTGATGGGCCCGGCCGGTCTGAACATCGCGCTGGAGATCAGCCTCGCCCCGCCCGCGCAGAACCCCTTGTGCGGCCAGGTGGTGGATCTGACCACGGTCGACATCTACGTTCCGCCGGGCCAGTCGTGCCTGGTGACCTGTGACAACCCGCAGACCTTCCGCAAGGTCTACGAGCGCGACCGCGCCGGGCTGCATCTGTTCACCAGCACGCCGTTGAAGGGAATCGGATCGACCAAGGCAGCGACCGCGCCAGCCAATGCGCCGGTGCTGCCGGCGCCGGTGCCGCCGGGGGTGCCGCCGGTGCAACCCGCGCCGGCGCCCCCACCTCCACCGGGGATCATCCTCAACGATGGCATCAAGCCGTTCGTGCTGTATCGCCTGGGGTACACCTGGCATGCGCGCTGGGTGAAGGATCCGCGCGCGCCCACCGGCGATGACCCGGTGACGCCACGGCCGATCCTGATGGAACTGATCGATGTCACCACGCCGCGCCGCGACACGGTTGAAGCCATCACGGTGTGGTCGGACATCGTGCGCAACCACCTGGTGATCACCGAAGATGCCGGTGCCGATGAGCGCTGGCGCCTGCCGCTGCCCAGCATGGAATATCACCTCTGGGAAGGCTTGACGATGCTGTGCGAGATCGCGGCCTATCCGAACTGGCCCGGCGCCGACAAGCTGGACAAGCGCCGCCGCAACGTACAGCGCATCCACGACTGGTATCTGAATCAGCAGCGTGATCTGTCGGTGTTCCAGCGGGTGATCGACGGCATCTCCGCCACGCCGGTCCATACCGCTGGCGCTGACTGCATGAAGCAGGTCGACGCCTGCATGACGGCGGTGAAGGACGCCATGCGCGATGCCATGGCAGGCGTCGAACAGGGTGCGCTGACCGTCCGGCAACGGAATCAGCTGATGGCCGGGCGCCAGTGGGGCATGCAATGGATGGAGACACTGCTGCAGCGCTTGGGTGCCCCTCTCGGTACCGCCTGCGGTTTCAGCGATGACCTGGCGCTGGTGGCAACACTGGCGCAGAACCCTTACCTGGACCTCAACCGGGTGCCGGTCTCCGGCGTGGACTACGCGGTGGTCATCCGCACCGACTACGCCACGCTGTGCCGTGCGACGATCGCCAACTGCATGCAGGCGCTGGACTGGATTGACGGTCGGCACGTGACCATCGAAGACACCCTGCACTCGACGGTGCGCCCCACCGGCATCAGCTACGAGCGCACGCTGGTGATCTTCCACGCCAAACGCGCGCCCTCGGCACGCCTGGCCAAGGCGATCATCACCCTGACCACCGCCGATGCGGTCGGCTGCCCGTTCCGTGACTCCCCCACCGGTGCCGGACAGGTCGCCCCGCTGCTGGACATGGACAACCAGCGCAAGGTGGCCGCGTCGATCATCCAGGGCTTCGTGCAACGGGCCACGCTGTCCAAGCAGCACGAGGCGATCCGGACCCTGCTGCCACAGCCGCTATGAGCTGTGGCATGCAGGCTGCCGGTGCGCCTCAGTGCAGCGGCACCTTCAGCAGCGAGGGCGACGCGGCCGGCGAGCTGAAGGTCACCGCTCCGCCCAGCTGGCTGATGCCGGCGTAGCGCAGATCCACCGTGTCGATCACCAGCGTCAAGCGGCTGCCGGCCGGCAGGTTCCAGCTGCTGGCCTCCAGGCGCAGGTCCAGGGTCTGCGCCTGGCCCGGCGTCGCATCGCGCAGCGTGTAGGGTTTGTGGCTGATCAGCTGGCCATTGCCAAGTACGTCTTCGGCGTACAGGTAGGCATACAGCGTTGTATTGGCGCGGCTGGGCGTCACCGTGACGCGCAGCTCGGGCGTGCCATCGAGGCGGCGCGCGCTCCACTGCACCGGGCCCTGCCAGACGCCGGCGGCACTGCGGCCCACGAACGGAATGTACGCGCCCGGTGGCAGGTTGATCATCTGCAGGGCGCCCGAGGCCATCGCCACGCCCGAGTTGGCAGCGGTCAACAGGCCACTGCCGATGCGATAGTTCCAGCCGGTGCTGCGGCCGTTCTCGGCCAGGCCGCCGGTGGGCAGCAGCAGGCCGCCGGGTGCAGTGAGCGCGTAGCTGACGGCGCCATTGCCGGTGGCCTGCCAGCTGGGATAGCGGCTCCACAGCCCCTTCTGCGACTTCAGCTGCACCGGCGCCTGGCGATCGATGCCGTTGTCCACGCCCTTGAGGTAGTGATCGAACCAGTCGCCCGCCTGCTCATAGACTTCATTGGGAATACCCAGCGCACCGAGCAGCTCGTTGAGTGCGTGATCGCCGTGGCGCAGCTGCAGCTGCTTGGGCCCTTGCAGACGGTTGAAGAAGTCCACCAGCTGTCCGGGTGGGAACAGGCTGTCATTGAAGGCATTGGCGAGGAACACCGCCGGCCGGTTGGCATTGATCTCGTCCACGCTGCTGGCCGGGCTGCGCTGGGCCGCGACCGGCAACAGCGAATCGACTGCACCCTGGAAATTGCCCAGCAGCACGTTGTGGTTGATGGTGGCCAGCTCGGAGCCCGGGCGGCCGGTGGCCAGCCCGGCCGCCACCAGCAAGGCGATGCCCTGCGCGCTGGGGGTGCGGTTGCTGTACAGCGAGGCCTCCAGGTCGGCCCAGCCGCTCAAGGCGGCCACGACCTTGATGCGTGGATCACGCGCGGCCGCCAGCAGGCTGGTGCCGGCGCCATAGGAGATACCCGAAACGCCGATCCGCGCCGGGTCGGCGCGTGTGTTGTCCAGGGCCCAATCGATCAGCGCACTGACATCTTCGACCGTGGCCGGGCCGGCGATGTCGATGCTGCCGCCCGACTCCCAGAAGCCGCGCGAGCTGTAGCTGATGACGATGTAGCCTCGGCGGGCCAGGGCCTGCGCCACGCCCACGTATTCGGCGCTGGGCACAGCCCAGCTGCTGGGCATCACCAGCAGCGGGAACCGTCCGCTGCCGGCGTCCTGTGGCTCGATGACGAAGGCGCCAAGTGGCGTTCCGTCCCAGCTGTTGATGGTGGTATGGGTGGTCTTGACCGTGGCCGCCCAGGCGGAGGGTGCCAGGCCCGTCAGCAGGATCAACATCAGCACCAGCTTGCGCATCGTCGTCTCTCCCCGTTGTTGGTATGCAACGGGCTGGACCGTACCAGTGCGAATGGTGGCTGGCACCTTGCGACGCAACATGCCGTTGGCGGCATGTTGTCGGGCATTCAATGCTGAACAGGGGCGTTACCCGCCCCTGCCCGCGTCCCTCGACTACAGATCGACGCCGAAGCCCATGCCCGCCGACTTCTCGCCATTGCTGAAGGCCCCACCCAGCGAGAACGAAGCGCGCTCGCCGATGCGCTTGCCGTAGCCGATCGACAGCGCCTGCTCACCGCCCTGGAAGCCGGCACCCACCGCAATGCGACCGCGCGGGCTCTGCGAGCCAGCCGCATTGATGGCCATGTTCAACATCGCCGAACTCATGGCGCCCATGCGATCGATGCGCTGATCCTGGTGGCGCAGCCGGCGCTCCATCTCCTGGCGCAGGCCGTTGTTGTCCACGGCGAACTGGGCCAGGCGCTGATCGGTGTAGGCGTTGGCCGTGGTGACCGCCTGCGCCGATTTGGTGTCGGTGTAGCCATTGGCCGACGACAGCGTGGCTGCGCTGCTGGCATCGGTATAGGCGTTGGCGGTGGTGACGGCGGCCGCGGCGCGGGTGTCGGCGTAGCCGTTGGCCGAGGACAGCGTTGCTGCACTGCTGGCGTCGGTGTAGGCGTTGACCGAATTGATCGTGGCGGTCGCGCGCGCATCGGCATAGCTGTTGGCCGACGACAGGGTGGTGGCGTTGGCGGCATTCATCTGGTTGAGATTGACTGCATCGGTGCCCTGGGTGGCAGCGGCCACATTGGTCAATTGACGTTCGTTGCCGGCACTGCCGACCGAGACCGAGTTGGCACGATCGGCCACCGAGCCGTTGCCGAGTGCAACGCTGTCGTTGGCCGAGGCCACGGCACCGTTGCCCAGTGCGCTGCTGTTGGTACCACTGGCTTCGGACAGACTGCCCACCGCCGTGCTGTTCTCGCCGCTGGCCGTGCTGCCGGCACCGGACGCCGTTGCGAACGAACCGGTGGCGGAGCTGCCGGAGCCGCTGGCGCTGCTGAAATCACCACTGGCGGTGCTGCTGTCACCGATCGCGGCGCTGTTGGCGCCGGACGCAGAGGCGCCCACGCCGACCGCCGCGCTCTGGTCGCCCGAGGCACTGCTGGCGGCACCAATGGCGGTGCTGCCGGTGCCGCTGGCGCTGGCGCCGGTACCGACGGCAGCGGACAGATCGCCACTGGCATCGGCGCCATTGCCACAGGCCATCGACGCGGCGCCGCCGGCGGTCGCGCCGCCACTGGAAACGCCACCGAACCCATCGTCCAGCTGGCAGGTATCACCGGCCCACGCCGGCGCGGTTGCCATGGCCAGCGCCACGGCAAGGATGTGCTTGTGCATCGTCTTCACGGTACCCCCAAGGTCCATCAAGGAAGGTCTCCGGCCACGGCCGGAAACGCTGGAGAACGGGCCGGCCCCGGCGGGACCGGCCCGGATGCTGCGCGCGCCTTACGGTGTGACCGTCAACGCAACACGCACGGCGGTCTTCGGCGTGGTCGGGTCATTGCTGCCCACGCAGACGAAGCCGGAGTAGTTGCCTGGCGCCAGCCCACCGGCGTTGATCTGCACCTGCGTGGTCTGGTTGGCACCGGCCACGATGCGGCCAAGCGCGCGCGAGGGCGTTCCGATCCAGCCGGCACCGCAGGCGTTGCTGCCGCCCAGCCCGTAGGCCAGGCCCGGCGCACCGGTGGTGGCCGACCAGGCCCCGCTGCCGTCCGGGTTGATGATCGCGCCGCGGTACACGCTGTCGCCGCTGGTGGCGTTGAACCAGAACCAGCTGGTGGCCAGCGGTGCGCGCACTGATACCACCAGCCAGTAGCGGCCCGCAGGCAGGCTGACGTTCTGCCCGGCGGCGGCCATGTCCAGGTTGATGCTGGCCAGGGTGGCAGACGTGCTCACGCCCGCGCTGCCAACGGTCGCGGTATGCGACCACACCGCCAGTTGCGGGCTCGATTCCGGATTGCCTTCCGGATTGCCGCCGACGTCGCGGAATATCGACCAGTTGAGGTTGGTCGAGGTGGCCAGCGAGCCACCGTTGACGAAGCCATCGGCCACGATGCGGGTAATGCCGGTGGTCTCGCCAAGGGTGAAGTCATCGGCGGACAACTGCGCGCGCGCACCGACCGAAGCGGCATCGGTGAAGCGCGTGGAGCGGCGCCCGTTGGCGTTGTTCGGCGCCTGCGCGACCAGCGTGCGGGTGCCTACCCCGGAGTTGTCGATCTGCCATTCCAGCGGCGAACCGCCGGTGTTGGTGATCTGCAGGTTCACCGAGCCACTGCCACCGGTCGGCAGGGTCAGCGCGCTGGTCGGCGGCGTGGCGGCGATCTGCGGCGGCGGCACCGAAACCGCAATCGGCAGGCGCAGCAACGGCTGGCTGGTGTCACCGCCCTGCGGCGCCACGGTCAGGCGTGCGAACCGCCAGCTGCCATCGTTGGGCACCGCACCGGTGGTGACGATCACCCGAACCGCCTTGCTTTCGCCTGGCGCCAGGGTGAACACCGACGGCGACACCACTGCGGTCAGGCCGGTCACCTTCGCCGTCCAGGTCTGCCGGGTCGGCAGCACGTTGCGGAACACGCGGGTGAAGCTGCAGCTGTCCGGGCACTTGCGCTTGCCCATGCTGGCGATGTTGAGCGAGGCCACATCGCCGCCGTTGGCGGGGTTGGCGGCCAGGAAGTTGGTCTTGGTCTCGTTCAGCACCAGACCGGCGCGCAGCGCCTGATCGACCTGGATGCGACCGGCGCCCATCGCGAACGGATCGGCCGGGGTGACGCCGTCTTCCTTCATCACCTCCTGGCGCGCCGTCATCATCAGCGCCGAACGCGCTTCCTGCACGGTCCAGTCCGGTCGTGCCTGGCGCAGCAGCGCGGCCGCACCGGCATGATGCGGTGAGGCCATCGAGGTGCCGTCCATCAGACCGACCGCGTTCTCCGAGCCGGTCACGCTGGTACCGGCCACCACCGCCAGCACGCGCACGCCCGGCGCGGTCACGTCCGGCTTGACCAGATCGAACACGCCGGCCGGGCCACGCGAGCTGAAATCACCGAGCACATCCGGCGTGTTGCTCACCTTGGTGGCCGGATAGGCGATGCCGCCGGTAGCGGCATTGCCCACGCTGTTGGCAAAGGTGCGCAGCGCATTGGCGTCGGCCTGGTCGATGGCGAAGGCCGGGATGGTGGCGCCCGCCACGTTGGGCAGGATCGGCGTGGGCTGGTTGTTGGCGATCAGCACCGCGATGGCACCGGCACCGGCCGCATTGTTGACCTTGTCGCTGAAGTTGCACGAGCCACGCCGGATCACCGCGATCGCGCCCTGGAAGGTGTTGGCCGGGAATGCGGCGCAGCCATCATTGGCGGTGTCGATGCCGGCACTGACCCGCAGCGGCGTGCTGGCGGCAATGGGCGTGGTGAACGGCACGCCACCGGAGCCCTCGGTCAGCAGGATCACACTCAGCTCCGGCGGCACTACGCCAGGCCCGCTCACCGCGGCGTACAGCTCGATGTCGCCGCGCCCGTGGGTAGCTGCGGCGGTGCTGCCGGTCCACGGTTCCAGATGCCCCAAGGTATTGGGCCCCGGGCCGGAGTTGCCGGCCGAGGTCGCCACATAGATGCCCGCATCGGACGCATTGAGGAAGGCCAGCGACACCGCTTCACCCCAGGGTGCGGTGCCGCCGGCAATGGAGTAATTGATGACATCGACCACACCGTCGGCCAACGCCTGGTTCACGGCCGCCAGTGTCGAGGTGTTGGGGCACAGGCCACGGCCGCTGGACACCTCGGTGTAGCAGGCGTCATAGGCGATCAGGTTGGCGCGCGGGGCCACACCGGAAATGTGGATCTGGTTGCCACGGTAGGACGCGGTGTGCGGATTGCCCGCCGCAGTCGACGCGGTGTGGCTGCCATGACCGTTGGTATCGCCGAATCCAGGCTCTTCGCGCACATCGGCCACGCCACACTGGTTGCCCGGTGCGGTGCAGACAAAATCGTAGCCGCCGATCAGCTTGCTGTTGCAGCGTCCCTCATCGACACCACCGGGGGCACAGGTGCCCAGATAGGTGCCAGCCCCCAGCGGATTGATGTGCTCGTAGCCATCTTCAGCGCGGGCAGTGAAGGCCGGGCTGCCGAAGTTGATGCCCGAGTCGATGACGCCGACCACAATGCCCTCACCGCGATACGGCGTCGGGGTGGCATTCCACAGCGCGGTGGCACCGATCAGCCCCGGACCGACATCGGTGTCCTGTTCGTACTCCTTGTACTCCTCCACCAGTTCCACTTCGGGCAGCTGCCGCACCTGCTCGGCTTCCTGCGGATTCATCTGCAGCACCGAGGCGTTGATCGCGTGCTGCATCCGGCGCTCCACGCGCACGCTGCGGCCGAGCGTGGCGTTGATGCGCGCTTCGTGCTGCGCCTGGCGACCGGCCAGGAAGCGCACGTAATCGCGCGAGCGTGCGCCCTGCACGGCGATGCGCGGGGTGGGCGTATTGCCGGTGGCCGCCGCGGCGCGTGCAGCGCTGGCCGAGGGTCGCAGGCGTTCCGGCGCTGCCAGGCCCTGGATGTCCCCCTTGTAGGTGGCCAGCGGTTCCTCGCGGTAGACCACGATGTAGCGGTTGGACAGCTCACCCAGGCTGCTGCCGGGGCCGGTGGCGGCCGGACCGGCAGGGTTGCCGGCACGTGCGTCCACCGAGGGATTGCCGGTTTTCGACTGGGTAGCGGTACTACGCACGCCGACGGCAGCGGCCGCCAGAGCGGCACCGGCCACCAGTGTCAACGCGACCCATTTGCTTCGTTTGATCCATGCATTGCGCATCGAATACCCCTTCAATGAAAGCCCAAGATGCACGCCGGCGCAGCGCCGGCGCTGTGGTGTCTGGTGCTTCAATTGCTGGTGCCGCGCGTCGTCCCCAACGCTGCACACCTCGCTGCGTCCCCGGCAGCGACCCCGACACTACCCTAAAATTTGACGTGTCGCACAGTTTTTGCGGCACGGCGGCTCGGCGCCTCGCTGTACGCCCGGGTATGGAAGGCACCATCGCCCCGCCAACGATGATCGGCCGCAACCGCTACCATGCGCGCACGCCACACACCGATGCAGGGATGCCATGGAGTTGCGACGTTACGCACTGATGTGCCTGTTGCCCTGCCTAATTGGGCGGGCGGGCGCGGTTGAAACACCGATGACCGATGCTGCGGCGCATGCTGTTTTCAGGGAAGCCGATGCGCTGTGCCGCGCTGACGACGGCGCGCTGTGGGGCGCATCGCTGTGTGGACCGATGATGCTGGTCGATGCCGCCAGCCGTGAACTGACGGCATCGCAGCAGGACGCGCAGGGCGCCCTGAGCGCGCGTGGCGCGATCTTCGTCGGCCTACTGCCCGCCGATGCACTGGTGGCCAACACCGCCATCGACTGGTCCGGCACACGCTGGACACAGCTGCTGTGGCCACTGCCACAGGATGACGCGCGGCGCCGCACGTTGCTGGCGCACGAGATGTTCCATCGCCTGCAGCCGGCACTGCCCATCGCCACGCCGGCCGAAGGCGGCAATGATCATCTCGACACCCTCGATGGGCGCCATCTGCTGCAACTGGAATGGCGGGCACTGGCCGCTGCACTGTCGGCCAACGACGGCGACGCCCGACGCGTCGCGGTGAGCGACGCCCTCGCCTTCCGGGCCGAGCGCCATCGTCGTTTCCCTGCTGCCGCGAAGGAGGAAGCGGCGCTGGAATTGAACGAGGGCCTGGCCGAATACACCGGCGTGCGGGTCGGCAATCCGACACCGGCCGCACGTATCGAGGCCGCGCTGCACGATCTTCGCGCACACGTCGACGACCGCAGCTTCGTCCGATCCTTCGCCTATGCCACCGGCCCGGCCTACGGCCTGCTGCTGGACCAGGCCGCACCGCGCTGGCGCAGCGCGCTCGGCCAGCACGCCCGCGATCTCGGCACGCTGCTTGCGCAGGCGTCGCACATCGAACCGGCCCTGGACGAACCGGCGATGCGCGCGGCGGCCAACCGCTACGACGGTGCAACGCTTCACCGCGCCGAAACGCTGCGCGCGCAACATCGGCAGGCACAGATTGAACGCAACCACGCGCGTTTCGTGACCGGGCCGGTGCTGCGGCTGGATCTGCGCCGCATGCGCATCCAGTTCGACCCCAACAGCGTGCAGCCGTTGCCGGGCAGCGGCGCGGTGTATCCGACGCTGCGCCTGACCGATGACTGGGGCACGCTGCAGGTGACCGACGGTGCGCTGATGCAGAGCGACTGGAAAGCCGTGTTCGTGCAGGCCCCGGCAGCAGACGGGCCGCTCTTGCAGGGCGACGGTTGGTCGCTGCAGCTCGCGCCGGGCTGGTCGGTGGTGGCCGGCGCACGCGCTGGCGACTACGTACTGAAGGCGCAGCCCTGATCTGTTCGGCAGGCACGGCCTGGCCTTAGCACGCACGCATTTCACCCACCCATCGCCTGATCTGACACGTTGCCAGTGCTTGCGCACTGTCACAGCTTCGCCTTTTCCTCGTTGACCGAAAGCCGACAGCTTGTGACGCTTGTGACACCGCACGGCCGGTCTGGCCGCTTCGCCGCGGTCACGCTCCACCGCAATCGGCAGCACCCGCATTCCGCATCCGCAGTGTCTCCCCATGACCTCGCCACGGCCAGGTCGAGGCGGACGGCTGCGCCCTGAATCTTCTGCTGGAGAACCGCAATGCGCTTTGCAAGCTTCGTCTTCGCGTTGGTCCTCAGTGCCTTCGCCGGCGCCGCCCAGGCCCAGGTCGTCACCCTCAACAAGGGCGGCTTCGTGCTGACCTACGATTGCAGCATCCACAGCGCCACTCGTTACGAATACACGCTCACCGCTGACACCGGTTCGGCGGCGCGGCCGTCCAGCTTCTACAAGGACCCGGACCTGCCGGCCGGTTGCCTGGGCCAGAACAGCACCGCCTCCTACGCCAGCATCCGCTCCGGCTACGACCGCGGCCATCTGGTGACCTCCAACCACATGGACTACAACGCGACCTACATCCGTCGCGCCAACTACATGACCAACATCGTTCCGCAGGAATCCAGCTTCAACCAGGGCATCTGGGTGAAGGCCGAGAACGTGGCCGAGTGCTACCGCGACATCGCGCCGGTGGACGTCTACGGTGGCGTGGTCTACGGCGATGCCGCCAACGACTACTTCCTGGCCAGTCATGGCATTCCGACCCCGGAGTTCTTCTGGAAGACGATCATCACCCGCGACCCGAACACCGGTACCGCCAAGGCGATCAGCTGGATCATCCCCAATGAAGCCAACCTGGGCAGCCTGGACAGCTACCTGGTGACCATCGCCGATCTGGAGGAGCTGCTGGGTGCCAGCTACGTGGCCATCAACGCACCGGCCTCGCTGAAGAACATGCTGCCGGCCACCACCTGGCCGCAGCCGGCCGGCTGCGACCTGGGCTGAACGGCGCAAGGGCGGCATCCGGGCATGCGGCACTGAGCGCATGCCCGGCTTCGAACGCTGTGGGACAATGGCCGGTCATTGCAGCGCAGCCTTGTTCCAGGAGCTTCAGATGTCCACCTACCCCTTCGATGCCGTGCTGTTCGACTGTGACGGCGTGCTGGTCGATTCCGAGCCGCTGGTGGCCCGCGTGCTCTCGGAGATGCTGACCGAGCGCGGCTGGCCGTTGACCCCGGCCCAGGCCGGCGAAGTCTTCCTCGGCCAGTCGGTGGCCCACCTGGCCGGGCTGATCGAAGAACGCACCGGCAAGCCGTTCACCGAGGCATGGCTGGAGGAATTCCGCCTGCAGCGCAACGTTGCGCTGGAGCGTGACCTTCAGCCGATCCAGGGCGCGCCGGCGGCGGTGCGTGCGATCGCCGCGGCAACCGGTGGGCGTATTGCCTGCGCGTCCGGCGCCGATCTGCACAAGGTGCAGCTGCAGCTGGGCAAGGTCGGCATCCTCGATGCCTTCGGCGGCCACGTCTACAGCGGCCAGGACCAGCCGAACACCAAGCCGCACCCGGACGTCTACCTGGCGGCTGCGGCCGCGTTGGGCGTGGACCCGAAGCGCTGCGCGGTCATCGAAGACACCGTGACCGGCGCGACCGCCGGCATTGCGGCCGGTGCCACCGTGTTTGGCTTCAGCGAAGGCGGCCCGCACCACAGCACGCCAGAGGCACTGCGTGCGGCCGGTGCCCAGGTGATCTTCCAGCGCATGGAGGATCTTCCGGCACTGCTGGCGGCCTACGCCGCCAACGCTGCAGCCTGAGCCTGCATCACCCCGCAGCACCGGGCGCGGTGCTGCGGCGTCTGCCTGCGTAATGCAACGCGAACAGGTACAGGCCGGTGAACAATTGCAGGAACAACGGCGGCAACGGCGAATAGGTGATCCACGCCGCCGGCTCCCCTGTCCCAGGCCACGGGCAATGAAATTGGCGATCACCGCCACGGTGAACACGATCGAGGTCCAGCGATGCACCGGTCGCGCCCAGCTGCCGCGGCTCATTGCCGCCGCCTCACTTCGGAACGGGCTTCAATCATCTTCCAGCCGTTGCCGGAGGGGTCACGGAATCCGGCATCGATCGCACCGAAACGCTCGATCGGTTCCTGGGTGAACTCCACGCCCTGCGCCTGCCATTGCGCATGGCGCGCCCGGCAATCCTCCACGGCCAGCACCAGCGGCGGCATCGCGCCCTTGGCCACCAGCTGCTGCAGGGCCTGTGCCGTCGCCGCATCGTGGGTCGGCGGTCCGGGCACGAACAGGCCCAGCTGGAATCCGTCCTGGCCGGGACTGCGCACAGTCAGCCAGCGATAGCTGCCGTTGCGGACATCGGTATGGACTTCGAAGCCCAGTTTGCCAACGTAGAAATCGAGCGCTTCATCCTGGTCGCGTACATACAGGCCGACCGTGTTCACAGTGTTCGTCATGGGACCTCCCTCAGGTGGGGTCCACGTTAGCAACCGCCTGGCGGCGACGCTTCTCCAAAACTGCGATGTTCAGGTCCGGCGCTGCGCGGCGCGGGCGTGGCATTCGGGAACGTGATCGGCGCCCGCATGGCCGGACCGCTCGCGCAGGCGCACATTGCCCGGGCTGTCGCCGGTGATGTCACGGAAGATCCGGCCGAAGGTACCGAGGCTGGCCCAGCCGGTCTGCACCGCGATCTCGGTAACTGGAAGATCGGTGTCGCGCAGCAGCGCCACCGCCCGCTCGATGCGGCGGCTGAGCAGGTAGCGATGCGGCGGCAGGCCGAAGGCCTGTTTGAAGGCCCGCGCGAAATGCGCCGTCGATACCGCACTGACCTCGGCCAGGCGCGAGACCGGCCAGTCTTCGTGGCTGGCATGGTCCATGCGGTCCTTGGCACGCAGCAGGCGGCGCAGCAGTTCAGGGCTCTGGCTCATGGCATCACCGCACGGGCCAGGTGCTGGCGTGCAGTACGCCGGGCCTGATCGGCCTGCTCGCCAAGCCAGTCACGGAATGCGCAGACCTTCCCGCTGCGACTGCGTGCAGACGGGGCCACGAACCAGAAGCTGCGCCCGTCGCTGGCCACGCCCGGATGTGCCTGCAGCAGGCGTCCACTGTCGAGCTCGGCCTGGAACAGGATCGGCGACCCGATGGCGATGCCCTGTCCTGCAATCGCAGCACCGATATCCAGATGCTCGGCGGCAAACGGGCTGACCACGCTCTCCGGCGCTGGCGCGGGAACATGCCCGTGCGCGGCAAACCACAGGGCCCACCAGTCCGGCCGCCC
Source organism: Stenotrophomonas sp. GSD10 (assembly GCF_056172695.1). NCBI lineage: Bacteria > Pseudomonadati > Pseudomonadota > Gammaproteobacteria > Lysobacterales > Lysobacteraceae > Stenotrophomonas > Stenotrophomonas sp. GSD10. The sequence continues at coordinate 2,000,687 of NZ_JAOCMC010000002.1, forward strand.
GAGCAGCGGAACATCCAATACCCGACGTCCAAGATCCGCAGCCGCAGGCAGCAGGGAAGGCGCGCACAACGGAGTGAAAATGCTGGGAAACAGCAGCGTGGCCTGCAGCCCGGGCCACTGGCCATGCCCGTTGCGGATGGCCGCATCGAAACGCCCGGCGGCCAGGTCCTGCGGCTCGGCCGACAGGTCCAGCTCCAGCACGATCTGCCGATGGCGCGCGCGGAAGCTGCCCAGCCGCGGCGTCAACCAGCTGGTACCGAGTGTCGGCAGCGCGGAGAGGCGCAGATGCGACGCATCCATGCCCGCCGCACGCATGAAGCCGGCACGAAGCGCATCGAAGGCCCGTGTGGCCTCCTGCGCGGCGCTGGCACCGGCTGCGGTCAGTTCCACATGCTGCGCATGTCGCAGGAACAGGCAGGTGCCGGTCTGCGCCTCCAGCCGCCGTACGTGGTAGCTCACCGACGCCGCGCTGGTGTCCAGTTCCTCGGCGGCACGGGCAAAACTGCCCAGCCGCGCCGCCGCCTCGAAGGCGCGGATGGCGACAAGCGACGGCAGCTGGCGTTGGTTCACCATAAGTGTGGCTTAGCCTGAGCCCCGATACCTGTGTGGTCAATCCCCCTGCCACCGCAAGCATGGGGCATCTTCGGCGCAGGATCACGCACATGGATCGACGGCAGTTCCTGGCCTCCCTGGCCATCGCAGCAGCCACCCGTGCGCTGCCCTCCGGCGCCGCACCCGCAGGCCCCGGCGAGGATTGGCGCTGGCTGCAGGGCAACTGGCAGGTACGCCACCAGCGGCTGAAGGAGCGCCTGGTGGGCGATACGCGCTGGGAGTCCTTCGCTGGCAGCAGTGCGGTCTGGCTGACCCTGGGCCGACGGGGAACCATCGATGACAATGTGATGGCTCTGCCTTCAGGCGCCTATCGCGGCCTCGGCGTGCGCGCCTTTGATCCGGTGTCATCCACCTGGTCGATCTGGTGGATCGATGGACGCAACCCTGGGCGCATCGAGCCGCCCGTGCGGGGGCGCTTCAACGCAAACGGCGGCACCTTCAATGGCACCGATCGGCTCGACGGACGGCCCATTGACGTGCGGTTCCGCTGGCACGACATCCATGGCAAGGAACCGTGGTGGGAGCAGGCCTTCTCCGCCGATGGAGGCATGCACTGGGAGATCAACTGGCGCAACTGGTTCCGCCGTACCGCTGCGGCACCGGATCCCCTTCCGACGCTGCCGGATGCCCCGGCTGATTTCGACTTCCTGGTGGGCCACTGGAACGTCCACCATCGCCGTCTGCGTGCCCGTCTGGTGGGCAGCGATGCCTGGGAGCATTTCAACGGAACCCTGCACAACTGGCCGGTGCTGGGCGGGTACGGCAACGTGGGCGACAACCTGATGGACGTGCCTGCTGCGCCAGTGCGCGGAATGGGCATCCGCGCCTGGAACGCGCGCAGGCGGCACTGGCTGAGCTGGTGGCTGGATGGTCGCGCACCCACCCGGATCGGCGCCCCCTGCGAGGCGCCTTCGAGCGCGGTGTCGGAAGGTTCTTCGGTGAAGAGCAGCACAACGGTCACGCGGTGCAGACACGCGTGGTCTGGTCGCGCATCACCCCACGTTCGGCGCGCTGGGAGCAGGCCGCCTCCGTCGATGGCGGACGCAGTTGGGAAACCAACTGGGTCAGCGATTTCGAGCGACAGGCATGAAGGCGCTGCTGGCTACGGTGCTGCTGGCATCGACAGTGCTCGTGCCCTCACTCTCCCGGATGCTGAAGTTCCTCGATCCGGTCGAACGCTTCGCGCCCGGGGTCGCATCCACGCGCTACGACGAGGTGCGGTTGACGTTGAGCCCCGACGGCAACACCGCGCTGTGGTTCAGCCGCAACCGCCCCGGCGGTCCCGGCGGCCATGACATCTGGATCTCGCGGCGTGATGGAGCACGCTGGCGACCGGCGACGCCGGCGCCGTTCAACACGCCTGGACGTGATTTCGATCCCGCATTCTCTGCGGACGGGCGCGTGGTGTATTTCTGCTCGGACCGCGCAGGCGGCCAGGGCGGTGACGATCTGTACCGGGTCAGCATGGATGGCGACGGCCGCTTCGGCCACCCCGAGAATCTGGGGCCCGCAGTGAACAGCGCGGCAGACGAGTTCGCGCCGATGCTCTCGCCGAACGGTCGTACGCTGTTGTTCTCCAGCGATCGCGCGGGCGGCGCCGGTGGACATGATCTCTACAGCGCCGGCATGCAGAACGGGGAGGCTGCGCCTGCGCGGCGGCTGCCAGGAGACATCAACACCGCCGCGCAGGAGTTCGATGCTACCTTCCTCGACGATGGCCACACGGTGGTGTTCGCGCGCGCCCTGGACTTCGGCAAGGCACCGGTCCGCCAGTTCATCGCCTCCGCATACGGCGGCCGCTACGGCGCGGGCGACCCCTTGCCCTCGCCGGTGAACGAGCCCACAGGCGACAGCTACGGTGCCATGCTGGATGGTTCGCACCCCAGCACGCTGACCTACTCAGCACGACGTCCCGGTGGCGAAGGGCTGGACCTGTACCGGGTCCGCTACCGCATGGAGCCGCCTTGAAGGCGGCGGTTGTCGATTTCCGGCATGGCGGTTCGTCGAGAAGGTGAACACCCCAGGAGAAGATGCAGATGCCGTCTCAACAGTTGCTGGCCTGCGCCTGCGGCCAGGTGCGCCTGACCGTCACGGGCAGCCCCATCGCCACCGTCGAATGCTGCTGCGACAGCTGCCGCAGGGCGGGTGTGCAGCTGCAGTCGCGGCCCGGCGCCCCCGAGGTGCTGGGGCCGCATGGCCAGACGCTTTTCGTCATGCATCGCAAGGATCGCGTCAGCATTGACGCAGGGCACTCCCTGCTGAGCGCGCTCCGGCTATCGACCCAGGGCGGCAGTCGTCGCGTGCTGGCACGCTGTTGCAACACACCGCTGTTCCTGGAGTTCAGCGGTGGCCACTGGCTGAGCCTGTACGGACTGCTTTGGCCCGCATCGGCAAGACCGGCCGTGGAAATGCGCACGATGGTCGGTGACCTTCCCGATCCCTCGGCCCTTCCCAACGATGTGCCGAACCTGAAGACCCGCTCCCTGTGCTTCTACGCCCGCCTGATGAAAGCATGGATCGCCATGGGCCTGCGCAGTCCGCGCATCGAAATCGCCGGAGACCCTCATGGCTGAGTCCGGGCGGATCGAGATCGAGAGCATCACCACGCCCGGCCACACCCAGCGCGTGGATCGCGCCAAGTACATAGCCATGCGCAGTGCCTTGCTAGACGCGCTGCCAAAGCAACCGCCGGGGATGACGGTGGCGCAGGCCAAGCAGGCGCTGCTGCCGGGGCTGCCCGCATCGCTGTTCCCGGCCGGTGCAACGGCCGGATGGTGGTTGAAGGCCGTGCAGCTGGACCTGGAAGCCAAGGGCGTGATCGAACGTGTCCCGGGCAAGCCGCTTCGGCTGTTCAAGCACATGGCCGCGGACTGATCAGCGCTGCGCAGGCAGCTCCAGCCGGTGCTTGCGGCACAGGCGGTACACCGTCACCCGTGAAATCTGCATCTGCCGGGCGCATTCGGACACGTTGTAACCGGTCTGGCGCAGGGTCTGCAGCAGCACATCACGCTCGGCCTGGCCGCGCGCATCGTGCAGCATCGCACCGGGCAGCGCCTGCACCGGTGCGCCCAGCTCCAGATCACGCTCGTTGATCAGCTCGCCCTCGGCCATGATCGCCGCCCGCTGTACCCGGTTCAGCAGCTCACGGACATTGCCGGGCCAGTCGAAGCGGCGCATCGCCTGGATCGCCGCCGGCGAGAAGCCACGCGCGCGTACGGCATGGCGCAGGCGGAAGCAACGCAGGAAGTGCTCGGCCAGCAGCTGTACATCGGCGCCACGCTCGCGCAGGGGCGGCATCAGCAAGCGCAGCACGTTGAGGCGGTAGTAGAGGTCACTGCGGAAGCGGCCATGGGCCACCGCGTGTTCCAGTTCCACGTGGGTCGCGGCCAGCACCCGCACATCGGCGCGCAACGGCTGGCTGCTGCCGACCCGCTCGAAGGTGCCTTCCTGCAGCACGCGCAGCAGGCTGGTCTGCGCCTCTGCCGGAAGATCGCCCACTTCGTCGAGGAACACCGTACCGCCCTGCGCGGATTCAAAGACACCGATCTGGCGCTTGTCGGCGCCGGTGAACGAGCCGCGCTCGTGCCCGAACAGCTCCGACTGCACCAGATTGGCCGGAATCGCCCCGCAGTTGACCGCAATGAACGGCTTGCCCGCACGCCCGGACAGCGCGTGCAGCGCGTGTGCGGCCAGTTCCTTGCCGGTACCGGTCTCACCGGTCACCAGCACCGGCAGCTCCACCGGAGCGAACTTGTGCAGTACCGTGCGCACCGCATGCAGCGCAGGGCTCTCGCCGATCAGTGCGCGCGGCCCCTGGCCGCTGCACGCCGCATCAGCGGGCAACGGGTCCGCATCGAACTGCTGGCGCATCGCGCTGACCAGATCCTGCAAGCCGAATGGCAGCGTGAAGCGTGCCAGGCAGTGCTGCAGCAACGGCAGCCACGTTGCCGGCATGGCACCTGCGCTGGGCGGCAGAACCGCCAACCATGGCAGATGCTGGTGCTGCTCGATCCACGGCATCAGCAGCTGCAACGCGGCTGCATCCAGATGGCGGAGGTCCAGCACGGCCAGCAGCCGGTCACGCCCGCGCAGCCCAATGGCCATGCCTGGATCAGGATGGATGCTGCGCACGTACCAGCCTGCGGCCGCCAGCGCACTGCGCTCAATCGCCAGCGGTTCACCAAACCAGAGTACGCAACGCGATGTAGAAGCCTCCGGGACCGCCGCCATGCTTCCCCCAGCAACCGGACACCGTCGGCGGACTGTCGGGCAATCACCGGCGTGCCGCCCCCGCCGGGACCTCTAACGGCCACCACGGCGGCCTTTGTTGGGCGGATCCTAGCGCTGCGCTAAACGGCTGCGCAATGAGCGCCGCGTCAAGATGTCGCCGGCTGAAGCGGCACCGTTGCAGTCGGCGGCCGCACCTGTAACAGGAATGCGACAGGCCGCTGCCCGCCTTGCCCTGCGGCACTTGGGGCTGCGCAATCCCAACACTTTTCCCACACCGTTGTAACACCCCGGCGCCACCCCGGGCGCGCACGCCCCGGCCATCTGTTGGCGGGCGGGCCTCCTGAAGTTGGCACGGTTGATGCGTCCCTCCGCCGCACCCACCGCGGGAGATCGGCATGGACGGCACTACCCTCATTCGCAGCCTGGCAGCCGCACTGGCGCTGGCCTCGTTGTCGGCTGCCCCCAGCGTCGGCGCCTCCGGTGCCCGCCAGGGGTGAAGGCGCAGCCGGGCGAAATTGTCCTGCTGCGCGACGTAGCGGCGCGGCCGGCCTACCGGATGGCCCCGCCGGGCATGGCCCTGATCGCCGACCCGAAGCCCCAGCGCGAAATCGCCACCTCACTGGGCACCGGTGCCGCGGGCGGCGGGATGGACGAACTGAGCGAGGAAGACTACGCCGGCATGGGCGCCGGCCGCAGCGCCGGGCCCGCAGCGCCACACGGCACCACCGTCGAGCGGGTGACCCAGCAGGCCCTGGGCGGCACGCTCGGCCGCAGCAGCGAGGGCATGCTCGGCAGCAGCCTCGGGGGCGCCATGAGCGGTCCACTGGGCGCGGTCGGCAACAGCACACGTGGCATCGGCGATACCGTTCGCGGTGCGCTTGCGCAGTTCCCGCTGCAGGGCCCGGCCCCGGCAGGTGGCAAGTGAAACGCCACTGCTGGCCTCTGCTGATGGTGGCCCTGGCGCCGCTGCAGGCACACGCTGATGACTACACCGGCATGCTGGCCTACCTCGACGTGACCCGCATCGACGGCCGCGCCCTGGCCGGCGCCAGCGGTGCGATCGCGGTGAACCAGGCCGCCGGCGATCTCAACCTGCAGGGCAATCTGCGCGGCATCGCCAGCGGCGAGCGCGCCGACGTGGCCATCAACGCGCAGCAGGTGCACGCCGGCAACCGCGTGCTGTCGGCGCCACTGCATGCACGCGCCGACATCGGCGGCGATGCACTGGCGGGCGCCAGCGGCATCGCATCGATCAACCAGGCCAGCGGCATCGCCAACACGACGCTCAACGTCGTCAGCGCGACGCTGGCCCGACAGGGCATACGCGAAACCGACGACACGGCCTTGGCCGCCGAAGGTTCCGCGTTGGCAGAGGGCGGGACGACGCCGGTCGCGGCGTTGCGACGGGCACCCGCAGCGCCGGTGTAGCCAGCACCGCGCTGCGGGGATTCGACGGAGTCCTGCAACTCAATCAGGTCGCGGGCAGCGGCAACGATACGGCCAACGTACTGGGCCTGGTCGTGCAGGACCGCCCGTGACAACCACCCAAGCGATGCACCATCCGATGAGAGAGAGGGCACCATGAAAGCGACCGTCAAACAGACCATGCTCGCCATGGCGATTGCCACTGCCTCGACCGCCGCTGCGGCCAATGGCTGGGACAACCAGAACGCCAACGCGAACATCAACCACAACCACACCGTCAGCGAGACCCGCAACGACACCCACAACCACACCGACAACGACGTGCGCAACCGCACCGTCAATGTCAACGTACAGAAGCACAGCAACATCCAGGCCGACGAACGCAAGGAAAAGAACAACCACGGCGTCGACGTGAACCTGGAAAAGGACCTGCGCCTGAGTACCGACGTCAATTTCTCCGGTGACCCGAGCATCAGTGGCGACATCGACCTGGACTCGGCCGCGATCGCGGTGATCGACAACCGGCAGTCGATCAGCAACAACGCCACCAGCAACAGCCTGGTCACCAACAGTGCGTCGATCGGTGACAGCGTTGGTGCCGGTGCCTCGGGCAACCTCGGCTTCAATGTTGTCTCTGGCGACAACAATGCGCAGGACAACGCGGCCTCGCTGTCGGCGGCCGACGCCTCCTTCAGCTTCGGCATGGCCGACGCCGAAGTGTTCGTCAACCAGGCCGGCTTCGGCAACGCCACCATGAACTCCGGTGTGACCAACGCCGCGGCGCTGGGTGGCAATGCCTTTGGTGGCGCGTCGGGCAACATCGGGGTGAACATCGCCTCGGGCAACAACAACGAGCAGAAGAACGCACTGGCCGCATCGGTGGCCACCACCGCCGTTGCCCAGTCCAGCATCAGTTCCAACCAGGTCTCCACCGGCAACACGGTCAGCAATGCCGGCTTCGTGCAGTCCTACACCGATACGGTGCAGGTCGGCATGCACGGTGGCGTCAGTGGCCTGACCCTGGCCTACGGCGCCGGCACCTACCGTGGCACCGGCAACGCCTACCAGATGGCCAACTACTACCTGGATACGTGGAGTGGCGATCTGCCGCACCCGGGTGGCAACAGCACCGGCCATATCGATCTGGACAGCGAGATCCAGAACGCCACGATGAACCCCAACCGGCCGGGGGTGGGCGGCCTGGGCTTCGATACGCGTGAAAGCGGCACCAGCCAGTTCGTCGAACTGGGGGTGGCCGACCTGTACGCCAGCCTCAGCGGCACGGTCAGCACCACGCGCTGGGTGAACGTCAATGCGACCAACACCTCGGCGCTGTCGGGCAGTGCGTTCTCCGGCGCCTCCGGCAACATCGGCGTGAACGTTGCCGCCGGCACCGGCAACCTGCAGGCCAACAGCCTCGCCCTGGCGGTCGCCCAGCCCAGTACGGGCGGCGGTGGTGGCAACGGCGAGTAAGCGCAACACCCCGGCCGTCCGCCAATGGCCGGGTCCCCGGGAGCCCCTGTTCCTCCTCCCCTTGGAACAGGGGCTCCCCCTGCTGACGGAGAACGACATGTTCGGTTGTCGCGCGTGGTTGCTGCTGATGACCCTGTTGCTGCTGGGCACGGGCCCGGCGTGGGCGGGCGATGTGCGCTTCAGTGGCGTGCTGCCCAACGGCGCACTGTTGCAGCAGAAGGTGGAGAGCATGCAGGAGCGGCGCTACCGCAACGTGGTGCGCCAGCACACCGACTACAGCTGCGGTGCGGCGGCGCTGGCCACCATCCTGCGCCACGCCTACCACCTGCAGACCGATGAGGCGACGGTGATCGAAGGGATGATGGGGGTATCGGATCCTGCGCTGGTGGCCGAGCGTGGCTTCTCGTTGCTGGACATCAAGCGCTACGTGGAGTCGCTGGGCATGCGCGGGCGTGGCTATCGCATCGACGAGGCGCGGCTGCGCACACTGCGCGTTCCCGGCCTGGTGCTGATGGATGTGCGCGGCTTCCGCCACTTCGTGGTGCTCAAGCAGGTGCGCGACGGCTACGTGGAGGTGGCCGACCCGATTCTCGGCAATCGCAGCCTGGCCCTGCCCGACTTTCTGGCGGCCTGGCCATCACGCGCCGTGTTCGTGGTGATCGGCAGTGATTTCGACCGCAACACCGTCCTGCTGCAACCCAGCGAACGGCCCAGTGCACGCGCGCTCTACGCGCGACAGGGGCCGATCACCGATGCGGAACTGGTCGACTTCGGCTTCAGCCACGCCGACCTGTTCTGAAGGAGGCATGCACATGTTTCGTCAATGTTGCTGGATGGCCCTGCTGCTGGCGACGCCTGCCCTGCCGATCCGGGCAGCGGAAGCCGCCCCGGCCGTGGCCTGACCGAGATTCCAGACCCGGAACTGAACCTGATGCGGGGGCGCTACACCGTGGGCGGCAACACGGTGGCCTGGTTCGGGGTGACCATGGTGTCGCAGTGGCAGGCCGGCAATGGCGCCGCACTGCAAGGCGCACTGACGCTGGGCATGGATTTCCGCGGCGGCGGCGCCCCCGGCTGAGCTTCCAGCCCAGCGTGCAGGTCACCGCGGCCGATGCGCCGCTGCCGGACACCTCCGGCCGCAGCATCGACAGCAGCGGGCTGGCCAATGCCAGCGGACTGGTGCAGAGCGTACAGGTGGCCGGCGATGGCAACGTGGCGCGCAACGCGACCACGCTGACCGTGCGCGATGGCGCCGTGCCTGCCGGCTTCACCGACGGCGCGCATTCGGCCAGCGCACAGCAGGCCGGCATCAATGCCACTGCGGCATTGGATGGCAACCAGGCGCGCCTGCTGTTGCAGGTGGATGGACAGGGCCTGGTGCAGCAGTGGATACGCAACGGCAGTGTCGGCCAGGGCATTGCCCTGGTGGGCGATGGCCAGAGCGCCAGCAACCAGCTGCGGCTGGAGCTGGTACGCGATACCGCGGGTGGCAACCTGCCGTTGAGCCAGAACGTGGCCCAAGCGATTGCACTGAACCGCGGCATGGGGCCGGGCCAGTAACAGCGGCCCGGCATTGGGGGAAGCGAGTCACAACGCAGGGCACGAACATGCACACCCTACTGAGGATCACCCCGCTGGCGCTGGCGGCGCTGGCAGGCACCGCGCTTGCCGCGCCGCCCACACCCGGCGCTGGCGCCGACGATGGCGCCGACGTGCAGGCACTGGCCAACCAGCTGGAGCAGCTGAAGAGCAACTATGCCCAGGAAGTGCGACGGCTGCGCGAGCTGGACATGCAGGTACAGGCGATGCAGGCCCGCCTGGCGGGCCGGGCCGGTCCGGACGCCGCCGCTCCTGCGGCGCCGCTGGCACAGGCTGCGGCCGCCGCCGTTCCTCCCAGCAGTGAAGGCTATGCCAGCACTGCCGCCGAGGCACAGCAGGCCAAGCAGGAATCGCGACGCAGCGTGGATGATGTGAAGCAGCAGCAATCGGCGCTGTTCTCGCGTCGCTTCACTCTCGAAAACAGCCTTACCTACGCGCGCTACGATCGCAAGCAGCTCACCCTCAACGGCTTCCTGGCGCTGGATGCGATCTTCCTGGGCAACATCGCCATCGAGAACGTGGAATCCGATTCGCTCACCTACAACCTGGCGGCGCGCTGGGGCGTCAGCCCGAACCTGACGTTGAACCTGGACGTGCCGTACCTGGCGCGGCGCACCGTCTACCAGAAAGGCGGCGCCGGTGGCGCGGCGGCGGCGATCGCGCAGGAAGAGACCAACGGCAATGGCCTGGGTGACATCGGCCTGAGTGCGAACTACCGGTTGTTCGGGGAGCGTGGCTGGCGCCCGGAAACCGTGCTCACCGCCGGGGTGACCGCCCCCACCGGGCGCGCACCGTATGGCCTGGACTGGAAAGTGATCGAACGCGACGACGATGACTACATCCGCTTCGCGGTGCCACGCGAGCAACCCACCGGCAACGGCGTCTGGCAGGCCAACCTGGGCCTGTCGATGGTGAAGACCGCCGATCCGGCCATCCTGTTCGCCAATGTGGGTTACGTGCACTCGTTCGCGCGCAGTTTCGACGATATCGACAGCAACCCCGATACGGTCAATCCCGGTGAAGTGAAGCTGGGCGGATCGGTGTACTTCGGCGCGGGCGTGGCCTTCGCCTTCAACGAGCGCACCAGCCTCAGCCTGTCCTTCAGCGACCGCATCAGCGCCCGCGCCTCGACCCGCTTCGAGGGCGGCCAATGGGTGAAGGTGATCGGCAGCGACGCCAACGCCGCGTCGCTGAACCTGGGCGTGACCTATGCGCTGAACCAGCACACCACCCTGGTGACCCTGCTGGGCATCGGCCTGACGCCGGATGCCCCCGACTTCACCCTGGCGTTCAAGATCCCGTACATGCTCTAGCAGCCCCTGCGCTGCACCGGCAGGGGCGCACGGCCCCCTGCCCCGCGGCATCGACGGTGCCGATCAGCAGATCCACCGCATCCCGGCCGCGCCTTCACGGGGATCGCCCCGCATTCTTCGTCGATTCCGCCAATCCGGCGGCGTCGTCATTTCCTACGCTGGGCCCACGGTGAAGCACAGGCAGTTCCCCCAAGGCACCGTGACTACCCCGCACTTCCACTTTCCGCAGGAGCAGCACATGGCATTTCCAACCGCGGTAAACGACCAGATCACCGACTCGGTCACCCAGGCCAACACCAAGGTGCTGGGCGATGCGCCCGCCGTGGCAGTGGGCAATCTCTACCAGGCCACCGCACAGGCGCTGGCCAACGCCGCCCACAACGCCACCAACGCGCAGCAGCAGTCCTACGTGACCGCGCAGTCGGCGACCACCATGGGCGTGGCCACGCTGTACTCGATCGATACCGCCACCACCGCCGTGGCCAGCAAGGAAATCCTCAGCACCCGCGTGCGCGGGCTGGGTTCCTGATCCGTCGTTCCGCCGCTGACCCGCCAACCCAAAGGAGCAAGACATGGCATTCCCGACCGCTGTCAACGACCAGATCACCGATTCGGTCACCCAGGCCAACACCAAGGTGCTGGGTGACGCCCCCGCCGTGGCGATGGGCAATCTCTACCAGGCCACCGCGCAGGCGCTGGCCAATGCCGCCCACAACGCGACCAACGCGCAGCAGCAGTCCTATGTGACCGCGCAGGCGGCCACCACCATGGGCGTGGCCACGCTGTACTCGATCGACACGGCCACCACCGGCGTGGCCACCAAGCAGATCCTCGGCGCGTAACGCGCCGGCAGGCAAGGAGCTGATCCATGGCGTTTCCCACGGCCGTCAACGACCAGGTCACCGATTCGGTCACCCAGGCCAACCTGCAGGTGCTGGGCGTGGCACCGGCCACGGCGATGGGCACCTTGTACCAGGCCACCGCCCAGGCGCTGGCCAATGCCGCCCACAACGCGACGCTGGCCCAGCAGCAGATGTATGTCACCGCCCAGGCGGCCACCACGATGGGCGTGGCCCTGCTCTATGCCGTCGATACCGGCGCCACCGGCGCCGCAACCCGGAAGATCCTCGGCTGATCCAGCTGAATGTCGTCGATCTCCGTCCCTGTAGTGCAGTCCATCCAAGGAGCTTTCACCATGGCATTTCCCACCGCCGTCAACAGCCAGATCACCGACTCGGTCTCGCAGGTCAACACCAAGGTTCTCGGTGATGCGCCGGCGATCGCAATGGGCAACCTGTTCGTGGCCACCAGCCAGGCGCTGTCCAACGCCGCCCACAACGCCACCAACAACCAGCAGCAGTCCTACGTGACCATGCAGGCGTCGACCACCCAGGGGGTGTCCACGCTGTATGCGATCGACACCGCCTCCAATGGCGTGGCCACCCGCGAAATCCTGGGCCTGCGCTGACGTGTTGGCCCGGCGTGACGTCGCCCACCGCGCCCCCGCCCCGGGTGGCGTCACGCCGGGCCCCTGATTGATGGCCGCCCCGCCCGCCATCGGCTACCTGCTGGATGCCACCAGCAGTGGGTCCGCGCTGGCGATCGGCGTTGCCCCGTCGTTTGCGATGTCCGCCACCTACCTGGCGATGGCCGACAGCATCGGCCTGGCGATGCAGAACGCGGTGGCAAACCAACAACGTGGCCAGGTAACCGCCGGCGCGAGCCTGGCCCAGGTCCTGGCCCTGATCATCCAGAAGGGAGCCGTTCCATCATGAGCAGTGACAACACGGTCAACAGCCAGATCGTCGACAGCGTCAGCGCCGCCGCAACCTTGCTGGTCGGCCAGGCGCCGGCGCAGGCCTTCGGCATGCTGGACATGGTGATGCTGGAGACCCTGGGCACGGCCATGCACAACGCGGTCGCGCGCCAGCAGGGCGCCGGCATGGTCAGCTCGGCGGCGGTGACCGCCGCCTGCGCGAAGATGATCAACGCGCCGTGGCCGGTACCGCCGCCGCCGCCCGCACCGGCACCGCCACCGAACGTGATCCCGCTGCCCGGCCCCGTGCCGGCCCCACCCTCGCCGACGGCGGTGATCGCCGCGGCCACCGCAGAAGGAAAGACCGCCATCAGCGTCCTGCAGGCACAGACCCACGGTGCCACCGCCGACGCTGCGGCCGCCACCGCCAGCCTGCACACGCTTGAACAGCTTGCAGGTGAAGGCGCGGCGCCCGCGCCCGGTCCTGCGCCCGACTCCACGCCCGGTCCGGATCCGGCAGCGGGTCCCGCCCAGGACCCCGCGCCCGACTCCCCTTCCACCCCGGCGAGCGACGGCACTGATCCCGCCGCGTGACGCCGCGCCGGATGCGTCCGGCCGCCCACCGCCCCTCAAGGAGCCTGTATGGACCCGAGCAACGTCAACGCCCAGGTCATCGATGTGATCAACCAGGTGCAGACGGCCACCATGGCCAGCACCGTGGTCAAGACCAGCGGTGCCGGCAAGGCCTACCAGTCGGTCGCGCAGTCGGCGGCGATCGCCGTCCAGGATGCCGCCGATGCGCTTCGCAACGTCTCCACCATCGCCACCACCGCCGCCGGTGTGGCCATGGCCCAGTACCTGGCGACGGGAGACGAAAAGTATGCGAGGGTACTGACCCAGGCGCAGACCATGATGCAAGGGGCTACCGACGACTTCACACGGGTCGGCAGTGCGGCTGCGACCGTCCTCAAGGATTTTCCGGCCGCATAGGGCCGCAAGGAGAGCCACGCATGAGCGTTTTCATTGACGGTCGTTCCATTCCTCACCTCGGCCAGCTCGGTCCACGCACCCGGCGCGTGCTGCACTTCATCGACGGCGGCCACTACTGGCTGCAATGGGCGATCGATTCCCACGAACACCGCTACATGTTCGCCGACGAAGGCGCGATGCTGGACGGCGTACAGCAGGGCCTGCATGGTTCGCGCATGACGTGGTTGCCGCAGGCTGGCCTGCAGGTCAGCCCCATCAAGCTGCTCAGCCTGGGAAACGACGAACTGGATGTGCTGCGCCAGCTTGAGATGGGCCCGTCCAGCAGCCCGCTCGTCAACGAGACTCACGCGGTGCTGACCCGACACGGTCTGCTGAGCAACACCCAGCTGGAAGCCTTCCGCCCGTTCCTCGTGGCCGTCGGCGCTGGCGATGCGCCGCTGCTGCGCCAGCTCGATTTCCGTGAGTCGCTGGCGTTGTACCAGCTGGCCGCCGAGCAGGGCAGCACGGGCCAGGCGACCGAGGCCCAGGCCGAGGCAGCGCGGTTCGCCCTGCTGCATGCGCGCAGGCCGATCGAATTTGCCGACTACTATCGCTTCTACCAGCGCGTGCACCCGACCGGCAGCAGCAGCGAACTGCGCATGGAACGCGCTACGCATGCGCTGCAGACGCTGTTGCCGATGCTGTTCGGTTACCTGGATGGGCCGCAGCTGCCCAGCCTGCCGTCGCCGGACCAGGTGCGCGCGGCGATTGCCGAGACCCTGGCCGCGAACCGCCAGATCGGCTACGCGCGCATCTCGCTGGCGGCGCAACAGGTCGCCCTGTTCCTCAACGATGGTTCGGGTCTGCCGCCGGACGGTGAACGCCTGCGCGAGGCCACGCGGCGACAGCTGCGCAGCGCGCAGGTCTTCCTCAACGAACATCCGGTTGCCCGTGGCCAGCTTGGCCAGGATGGCGCAAGCCTGCTGTTCGCGATCGATGGTTCCAAGGAACAGGCGCGCGTGCAGGTGGAGGACAACGTCATCACCCTGCAGGACTATCGGCGTATCCGCCATTTCATCCACGATGAAGCCGAGCAGGGCTTCGAGGCGGGCGCAGTGTGAGCCCGGACCGGCCTGCCGCGCCCGAAGACGGCGTTCCGGCCGCCACCGCCGCTCTGGCCAGCGCCGCCGGAGTGGCCGTGGCCGCTGGCCGGCTTGCGGCGCGGCAACAGGCGCAACAGATCCTGGCCGATGCCCAGGCGGCATTGCGCCACATCCTGGGCGGCCACCGCGACGGCGCCCCATCCCCAGCCCCAGAAGGAGTTCCTGCGATGACCTTCCCGACCCCGCTGCCCTCACCGCCCACCCCGGACAACCCGGGTGGCAAGACACCGATGCAGATCGCGCAGGAGATGGCCGACGCGGCCATGGCCGCCAGCGAGGCCGGCATCCGCGCGGCGATGGCGGTCTCACAGCAGGCGGTCGAGGCCGCCAGCGAAGCGGCGCGGCGTGCCGACGAGGCGGCCGAAGAAGCGGTCCGCCGGGCAACCGAAGCGAACGCCAGGTAGCGCCCGCTGCGGCGGTGACTCGGCCCGGCCAGGCTTGCGCCTGCGCCGGGCTTTTTCATTGCTCCGGCGTGCGGCGGTAGCTGCGCGGGCTCACCCCGACCACCCGGCGGAAGCTCTTCTCGAAGTGGCTCAGGTCACCGAAGCCGACCTGCAGGGCGACATCGGTGATACGCAGGCGCTGGCCGCCGCGCAGCAGCTGCTTGGCATGTTCGATGCGCAGTTGCTGCAGCAGCAGCTTGAAGGTGGTGCCGAGTTCGCTGCGGAACAGGAACCCCAGGTGCGACTGGCTCACATGCGCCTGGCGGGCCAGGTCGCCCAGCGTCACCGGCTCGGCGGCATGGTCCTTCAGATAGGCCAGCGCCCGTTTCAGGCCATCATGCAGCCCTTCATGTGCCGACACCGGCGCGGCCACCGCGTCGTCCTGCCGGCTGGCCTCGGCCGCAGGCGGGTCGATCGCCGCCAATACCGGCACTGGAGGCGCTCCATCGGCGCTGGCCACCAGTCCCGGCGCGTGGCGCAGCACGTCCTCGCGACGGATGCTGCGTCCACCGGTCATCACCGCCAGCCGCACCACCACCCGTTCCATTTCCAGCAGGTTGCCGGGCCAGTGGTGGCTGCGCAGGGTTTCCAGCACGTCACCGCCGATGACCTGCGGGTTGAACCCATGCATCTGCAGCGAACGCGCCACCAGGGCACCGATGTCTTCGGTGCGCTCGCGCAGCGGCGGAATGTCCACGGTGAGGAATTCCAGCCCGGCCAGCAGCGCACGCGAGAACTGCCGCTCGCGCACGCGCTGTTCCAGGTCGGCGCTGGTGGAAGCGATGACCCGGATGGCGTGCACCGGGTCGGCGTCGACCGTTGCTGCCTGCAGGCCGCGGATGCTGTGCGAAAGCTGGCCCTGCAAAGCGGCAGGCAGCTCATCCACTTCATGCAGGTACAGGGTGCCGCCGCCGGCACGACCGAACCAGTCGGCCGGCTCACCCTGGGCGTGCGCACAGTTGATCTCCACGAACGGCCCGCGCCGTCTCGGGCCGCCGCTGTGCAGCGCCGCGGCCAGCTCCATCTTCTCGGTGCCGAACTCACCGCGCAGCAATACCGGCAGACGGCTGGCGGCTGCGCGTTCGACAAACTCCTCCATCCGCTTCAGCGCGTCACAGGCACCCACCAGCAGCAGCGGCCGGCTCAGGGCCTGCTCGGCCCAGGCCTGCGCTTCGTAGCGCTTGATCAGATGCGCACAGCGGTGCGCGAACAGCTCGCCCAGCGCCAGCGCCCGGCTGTCCAGGCCGCCGGGCTCTCCTCCAGCTGCAGCTCACCCAGCACCTCCCCCGTAGCGGATCGGCACGCGTTGGCTGGCACCAGGTGCCTGCGGCGGCGACGCTGCAGTCGCCGCGTCCTCCGCGCTGCCGGTGCCACGCAGATGTACGCGCCCACCACGCAGGGCCTGATGCTGCGAGAACTCCTTCACGAACGCGCCCAGCAGATCGGGCAAGGACCGGTGTGGTCGATAGGCGCGCTGCAACATCTCACTGACTTGCCTGTGCATTGAAACTCCCCTTTCGAATGGCGACCCGGTGCCGTTGCACCAGCCGATCGCGCAATGCGTAGCGTTCTGGCCTCATTGCGTGATGCTGCGATGCCGTCGCCGCACCCCGCGCCAGCCGTTGCATACGCAGATCAACGTTCACGCTGTCCGCCCCCATGCCCCCAGGGAGTTGCCGTCGGTAGCTCGACGATGCGGACGTCGGACGGATCGGAATACCTGCAACACCCTGGCCGGCGTCGCTGCTCCCGATTATCGAAAGCGAGTTTCATGAAAATCGTGATGATAATCACGTGAATATTCAGGCCCGGCGTGTCGCTCCCCGTAATGGAGGCGCCAATGGCAGGCCTGGACATTGCTTTGGCGCCTGCCAGTGATGACTGGTCATCGCTCAGTGTTCAGCCCGTTTCCAGCGCCGTACGCGGCGTACATAATCCGCGGCCCAATCAAGGAGATTCACTGCATGGAACGCATCACCGGCACCACCACGGCCCCGAAGAACTACCTGATGTGGGCCATCCTGAGCATCTTCGGTGGCTTCTGGCCGTTCGGCATCGTCGCCACGGTCTACGCCAACCGCACCTCGTCACTGGTGGCCGCCGGCCAGATCGGTGCCGCCACCGTGGCCTCGCGCAAGGCACTGCGCTGGCTGATCGCTTCGTTCGTCACGCTGCCGTTGTGCGTGCTGCTGCTGGTCGGTTACGCGTTGATCCTGCGCGCCGGCGCCTGAGCCAGGCAGGACCGTTCTGCGGCATGATGGGCGCCCTGCCATGATCCGGAGCCTGTCATGCCTGTTGGATTCATCGGCCTGGGCGTGATGGGAACGCCGATGGCAGGTCACTTGGCGCGCGCAGGCACTGCGGTGCTGGGCTGGTCGCGCTCCGGGCGTACCTATCCCGCCGCGCAGGCGGCGGGCATCGGGGTGTGCGCATCGCTCGATGAGGTGTTCGCGGCGTGCGACACCCTGATCCTGATGCTGGCCCATGACGAGGCCATCGACAGCGTGCTGGAGCGCCACGGCGCGGCCTTCCGCCAACGCGTGCAGGGCCGCCTGCTGATCAACATGGGCACCAGTTCCGCCGCGTTTTCACACGCCTTGTGCGAACAGGTGCGCGGCGCGGGCGGGCGCTACGTCGAAGCGCCGGTGTCCGGATCGCGCGTGCAGGCCGAGGCCGCACAGCTGGTCATCCTGCTGGCCGGGGCGCAGACCGATGTCGAGCAGGCCACAGCCCTGCTGGCGCCACTGGGCCGGCAATGCGTCGCCTGCGGACCGGTTCCGTCGGCGCTGCGCATGAAGCTGGCGGTGAATCTGTACCTCATCACGCTGGTCACCGGGCTGGCCGAGGCGGTGCACTTCGCCGAAAAGCACGGCATCGCGCTGGAGCGCTTCGCCGAGGTGCTCAATGCCGGGCCGATGGCCAGCGACGTGTCGCGGATCAAGCTGGACAAGATGATCCGCGACGATTTCCTGGTGCAGGCATCGATCACCGATGTGCTGAAGAACAGCGGCCTGGTGGCCGGCGCGGCGCGCGAGGCCGGCATGCACGCCGCACTGATCGAGGACAGCGACGCGCTGTTCGCCCGTGCCCAGCAGATGGGCCTGGGTGGGTTGGACATGGCTGCCGTACTGCTGGCCATCCGTGCCGGCCGGGACGGCACCGACCGGCACTGACCCGCGCTGCCCCGGGTTCATCTTCCGGCACCACAGCGGTCGGCGCCCGCTGCTATATTCGGTCCAGCTTGGCAGGCATGGTGCCTGCCCACGAATCTCAGGGAGCGGATCATGGGTCTGGTACAGGCAGTGAAGGGTGCGGTCGGCGGCGTGCTGGCCGACCAGTGGAAGGACTTCTACACCGTGCCGACGGGGCTGCCGTCCACCGCCGCACTGTTCGCCGCGGTGGCCCAGGGCACCAATGCCGGCCGCGGCTCCAACACCAGCGGCTCGTCCAACATCATCAGCAACGGCTCGAAGATCATCGTGCCGGAGGGCTATGGCCTGCTGCTGTTCCAGGACGGTGCCATTACCGCGTTCGTTGCTGAACCCGGCGGCTATGAGTGGCGCTCGGACGATCTGAATTCGCAGTCGATCTTTGCCGGTGACGGCCTGGTCAGCACCTTCATCAAGCAGAGCTGGGAACGCTTCAAGTTCGGTGGCCAGCCGGGCTCGCAGCAGGCCGCCTATTTCGTGTCGTTGAAGGAACTGCCGGACAACCGCTTCGGCACCCAGTCGGAAATCTATTGGGACGACGGTTTCCTCAATACCCAGGTCGGCGCGGTCACCCGTGGTTCGTACACGCTGAAGATCGTTGACCCGATCCTGTTCGTGAAGAACTTCGTACCGGCCAGCTACCTGCGCCCGGGCCAGGTGTTCGACTTCACCGACCTGGACAATGCGGCGGCCAGCCAGCTGTTCAATGAAGTGGTCGGTTCGCTGGCGCCGGCGTTCAGCCTGTACACCAACGATCCCGGCAAGGGCAACCGCATCACCAAGCTGCAGCAGGATTCGCTGGGCTTCGCGCAGAGCCTGTCGGCCGCGGTGGAACAGGGCTACCAGTGGAAGTCCGACCGCGGCCTGGCCATCGTCAAGACCGCGATCGTCTCCATCGAATACGACGCCAACACCCGCGAACTGCTGAAGACCGTGCAGCGCGCCGATGCGCTGTCCGGTTCGCGCGGCAATTCCAACCTGCAGGCCAGCGTGGCCCAGGGCATCCAGTCGGCCGGCGAGAACGGTGGCGCGGCGGGCCTGGTGGGCGTCGGCATGGCCTCGGGCATGTTCGGCGTGGGCGGCATGCAGCAGCCGGTGACGCCGGCCGCCGATGATCCGGTG
The DNA here is from genome assembly GCF_056172695.1 of Stenotrophomonas sp. GSD10. Taxonomy (NCBI): domain Bacteria; kingdom Pseudomonadati; phylum Pseudomonadota; class Gammaproteobacteria; order Lysobacterales; family Lysobacteraceae; genus Stenotrophomonas; species Stenotrophomonas sp. GSD10. The sequence continues at coordinate 2,020,001 of NZ_JAOCMC010000002.1, forward strand.
GCCAAGCTGAAGAAGGCCAAGGAGATGCTGGATCTGGGCCTGATCACCCAGAGCGACTACGACGCGCTGAAGGCCAAGGCACTGGGCCTGTAACCGGCAGGACGCACGACGACCATGTCCGATCCCCGAAACGGCCCACCGCCGCTGCCCGGATCCGCGCCTGCGACACCGCCGCCGCTGCCGGCGGCGTCGCTCGATGGCCCGGGTTCGCCGCAGGACGTGCCTCCCCTGCCCGGCAGCTTCCCGCTGGATACCTCGAAACTGCCACAGGCGATCCGCGATGAAGTGGAAGCGCCCGACCCGCTGGCCATCGATACCTCGGCCAGCGAACTGAAGGACGGCCTCAACCGCTGCCCCAAGTGCGGCGCCACCGACATCCGGCCCAAGCCCGGCACCGACATCCTCATCTGCCTGTACTGCCGTCACCAATGGCATGGCGAGCGGGTGGAAGAGGCATTCGGGCTGGGCGAGGACATCGACCAGCTGCGAGGCACCGTCATCGCCTCCGGTGCGCGCGACATCGATGCCGATACCTCAGCGCTGATGACCTTCAAGTGCACCGGCTGTGGTGCCGAGGTGACGGTCAACACCGAAAGCACCATGACCGCGCGCTGCCACTGGTGCCGGCATGTGTTCGGCGTCAACGAACAGATCGCCAACGGTGCCGTGCCCGACGCCGTGCTGCCCTTCCATATCGGCAAGGACGATGCGGTGGCGCGCATCCGCCAGTTCGTGGACAAGCGCCGGCTGTTCGCGCTGAAGGCCTTCAAGCAGCAGTTCACCCCGGAAAACGTGGTGGGCGTGTACCTGCCCTACATGATTGTCGACAGCAATGTCAGCGCAGCGGTGGCCGGCAAGGGCGAGATCCAGACCCGCAGCTACGAAGTGGGTAACGACAAGAACAAGCGCACCGTGTATGACGCCGATGTCTACCAGATCGAGCGCCAGGTCGATTTCACCGTCGACGATCTGCAGATGGAATCCTCGGCCGAGCGCGGCAACCTGGATGTCAGCGCCAACACCAACAACATCATCAACACCATCCTGCCGTTCGACACCAAGAACGCGGTGAAGTGGAACGCCTCCTACCTGGCCGGCTTCACCTCGGAGAAGCGCAACGTGGACGTGGAGAAACTGCGTCCGCGGCTGGAGGACCAGCTGCTGTCGATCGCGCGCGCGCAGGTGGAAGCATCGGTTCGCGGCTACAACCGCGGCGTGCGCTGGGAGCAGGAGCAACTGGACGTCCACGGCACCCGCTGGGTATCGATGTACCTGCCGGTCTGGTTGTATTCCTACCACCAGCCTGGCCGCAATGGCGGCATGCTGCACTACATCGCAGTGAACGGCCGTACCGGCGAAACCATGGGCAGCGTGCCGGTACAGCAATGGAAGATGCTGCTGGCGGCACTGGCCGCCGGCACCGTCATCGAAACCCTCGCAATTGCAATCCTGATGGCAACCTCATGAGCGACGATAGTGGCCTCTGGCTGTTGGCGGCAGGCCCGGCCGGCGCAACCGCGCTGTACTGGGCGCTGTACCGCTACTACCGCAACACCGACAAATCGCACGCCTTCGAGCACGAGACCGAGATCAAGGCGAAACCGGTCACCGGCTCCAACCAGAAGGTGGGCCAGGTGCGGGGCACTGAAGCCACGCGCATCGACGGCGACAACGTGTACGAGTATCGACGGCGCGTGGTCCGCGTGAAGCCCGAGCCGTAGCGCCAGGCCATGCCTGGCTGAGATCCGAAGACGCCCCGACGACGACGGTGAACAGCTTCAGCCGCGGCGCGGTGCGCGCGCCACTGTCTGTGGCCTGCTTCGCAGATCGTCGCGAAGGCGCATGCCTATACTACCGCCGCTTCCACCCCGGCCATCACTGCGCCCGCCGGTGGAAGCGGCGGGGCTGGATGGCCCCGTCGGGCCGGCCGCCCTGCTGCCGTCGGCCCTGCCAGTGATTTGTAACCCAATGCGGTTCAACCAATCACCAGGGGAAGGCTATGCGCTACACACGTCGTGATTTTCTTGCCAGCACCGCCAGTGCGTCGCTGGCGTCACTGATCGCACCCGGGGCCTGGGCCAGCGGCGCAGAACGGGCCGGCCCGGCCAAGAAGGTGAGCTACCACCGCTACAGCATCACCAGCCCAGAAGGCCAGCGCATGCTGAAAAGCTACGCGCGCGGCATCGAGGCCATGCTGAAACTGCCGGCGGATGATCCGCGCAACTGGTTCCGCAATGCCTTCGTGCACCTGATGGACTGCCCGCACGGCAATTGGTGGTTCTACGTCTGGCACCGCGGCTATGTGGGCTACTTCGAGCAGACCATCCGCACGCTCAGTGGTGATCCGCAGTTCGCGATGCCCTACTGGGACTGGACCGAGCTGCCGCGCATTCCGCCGGCGATGTTCGATGGGGTGCTGTCGCCCACCGACAGCGCCTACGCCCCTACACGCGCAACCTTGCGGTGTTTACCCGCTTCATGCGGCCGGCACTGCAACGTTACTGGGAATCGCTCGATGCCGGGCAGCGTGGACAACTCAAGCTGCGCGGCTATCTCACCGCGGACGATGTGTGGAACGATGTGACCGGCTACAGCGCCACGGAGAAGACCGGCATCTCCGGCAACGCGGCCTACGCGATCACCTGCGGCGCGCGCTATCTGTGGCGGGAAAATCCCGGCTTCGACGACAAGACGCGCTCGGCGGTTTCACCCGACACCATCCATGCCGGGCTGTCGCCGGTGGAGTTCTACAACGCCGATGTCAGCCGCAGCTTCACCAGTTCGCGCACGGCCTCACATGTGGTGCAACCGGATGGCGCCACGAAATTCTCGGTGCTCGAAGGCTTCCCGCACAACAAGGTGCACAACTGCATCGGCGGTGTCGGCGCGGTCGATCCCGGCCCGTACGGCAACATGACCAACTTCCTGTCGCCGCTGGATCCGATCTTCTACCTGCACCACGCCAACATGGACCGCCTGTGGGATGTGTGGACGCAGCTGCAGTATCAGCGAGGCAAGCCGATCATGCCGGTGGACGTCGAGCAGCGGCGCCAGTTCATGAACGAGCCGTTCCGCTTCTTCGTCAACGCGCAGGGTGGCTTCGTCGGCGAGAGCCCGGCCAGTGCGTTCTTCTCCACCACGGCCTTCGACTACGACTACGTCTACCCGGGCCGCAACGACCTACTGAAGACCGCCGCGCAACCGGCCGCCGCCGGTGCGATGCGGATGGTGCGCGGCACGCGTTCCGATGGCGCGGTGCGCGTGGCCATCCCCGATGAAGCGGTGCGCGCGCACCTGGCATCGGCAGGGCCACGTCAGCTGATCGCCGAGGTGACGCTGGAGCGACCACGCGGGTTGAACAACACCCGCGAGTTCGACGTGCTGATCAACGCGCCTGCAGGCACCACCTCGGTAGCGGCCGACAGCCCCTACTACGCGGGCACCGTATCCTTCTTCGGCCCGAGCATGCCCGGCATGGACCACAGCCATCCCACCACGTTTGCGGTGCCGCTGCCGCAGAAACTGGGGGCACTACAGACGCTCAACGCCGCCGCTGGCGGCACGACCACGCTGGAGATCCGTCTGGTTGCCTCGTCAGGCCAGGTGCCGCAGACATTCCCGGTGCTGGATGCGTCCATCCTGGTGGCACCGCAGTAATCGCAGCCGGCATGCGGGGGGCGGCTGGCCCCGCCTCCTGCATGCCGCGCCGCGTCACCGCGTACACTCGGCCATCACCGATGATCGCCCGGTATCAACATGGCCAAGCCCGCCGCCCTGCCCTTGGTGCTCCTGCTCGCTGTGACCACGCCCTGCGCCCTCCACGCGGCACCCGCCCTGCCCCTGCCCCAGGGCTGCACCACCGCAGATGCGGCGGGCGCGCCGGCACTCGAAGGTGCCGGCGCGAGCACGGCATTTCCGCCGCCGCAGCTGGAGGTGCGCACGCCGGTGGCACCTTCCGTGTTCGATGCAGGCGGCCTGCACTACCTGGTCTACGAGCTCCAGCTGTTGAACGCCTCGGAGAGTCCGATGCTGATCCAGGCGCTGGACATCACCGCCGACAGCGCGGACGGCCCTCGCCTGCTGCGCTCGCTGTCTGGCGCGGGGTTGTCTGGCGCACTGCGCATGATCGGCGGTGGATCACTGGACGCGGCACAGCCACTGCCGGCCGGGCGCTCGGCCACCGCCTACCTCTGCCTTGCGTTTGCGCGCACGCAGCCGGTTCCCACGCAGCTGGGGCATCGCCTGCGGCTGGACAGCGGCATCGCCGACGGCCCAGCCGTGTCGACCCGGGGCACCCGGGTGAACGTGCTTGCCAGCCCCGTACGTGGCGAGCACTGGCTGGCCGACAATGCCCTGGCGCTGGACCGTCATCATCGGCCCGGCCTGTTTGTGGCCGGCGGCCGCGCGCAGATCTCGCGGCGATACGCCATCGACTGGAAACGGCGCATCGATGCGGCCGTCCTGCACGGTGATCCGCTCGATGTGCACAGCTACCACGCCTATGCGCAACCGGTATTCGCCGTGGCCGACGCGGTGGTGGTACAGGCGCGCGACGGGCTGCCCGACAACGTCCCGCGCACCGCCGCCGGCTTTACCCCGGCGCTGCCGTTGAGCATGGACACCCTGGCGGGCAACACCGTGGTCCTGGACCTGGGCGACGGGCAGTACGCCCACTATGCGCACCTGCAGCCCGGCAGCGTGACGGTCAAGGCCGGCCAGCGGGTGAGCGCTGGCCAGCACCTCGCACGCATCGGCAATTCGGGCGACGCACGCTGGCCGCATCTGCATTTCCAGGTGTCTTCCGGCGCCGACATCATGAACAGCGAAGGACTGCCCTTCGTGATCCGGCAGTTCCGTGCCCGCGATGCGCAGGGACACTGGACCGAGCGCGCGAACGAGTTCCCGCTGGGTGATGGCGAGCTGGCCTTCGGCGATCCATAGATCCGGTGACGGCCCGCCACCGGCATGCCGTACAGGGCGCTGCCTGGCGCCCTATGATGGATCCCTCGCGCCCGCCCGGCGCCACCCAACCGGGAATTGCCGCATGACCTGCCGCACCCTGTCCGCCGCCGTCCTGATGTTGCTGGCGGCACCGCTGCCTGCCGCTCCCGCCTCCACCCCCGCTTCGGCCCCGGTCGAGGCGCGGGTACCGTTCGCGCCGTCGGTGTTCACCGGCAGTGACGGTGCCCGCCACCTCGCCTATGAACTGCATGTCAGCAATTTCTATGGCGATACCGGCCCCCTGTTCCCGGAGGATCTACAGGTATTCGCTGACGGCGACACGCAACCGCTGTTGAATCTGGATGCCAAGGGGCTGTCGGCCTGGACCCGCCCCGCCCCTGCCGACGGAGCCCCGGTCACCGTCGCCGCCGGCAAACGCGCGGTCATCTATCTGTGGTTGTCACTGCCGCCAGGCACGGCGGTGCCGACCACACTTCGCCACCACATCGATTTCCGCAACGATCATCAGCAACGGTTTGCCCTGGACGGCGCTGTGATCGCGACGCAGCCGATCGTTCCCCCGTACTCGGCCCACCCTTGCGCGGAGGGCGCTGGCTCGCCCACGAAGGCCCCGGCGCGGCGCAGTCGCATCACTGGGGCAGCCTGGTGGCGGTGAACGGCGCGCTGACCATCCCGCAGCGGTTCGCGCTCGATCTGGTGGGGGTGGACGCACAGGGCCGCGCGGTGCACGCCGCCCCCGAGCGCCTGCAGCACACGCGCCACCAGGACTGGGTCGGTTACGCCGCACCGGTCATCGCGGTGGCCGACGGCGTGGTGCGCGATGCCCGCGATGGCGAACCGGAGCATGCGCCGCTCACCGCGCAGCCGGAGCCCACATCGCTTACCGCAGCCGGCCTGTTCGGCAACTACGTGGTGCTGGAAATCGCGCCCGGCGTGTTCGCCAGCTATGCCCATCTGCGCAAGGGCAGCATCACGGTCAAGCCCGGGCAGACCGTTCAGCGCGGGCAGGCCCTGGCCGAGCTCGGCCAATCGGGCAACTCGGCGGCACCGCACCTGCATTTCCAGCTGAGCAACAGCGTGCACTTCGAGGGCTCGGAGGGAATTCCCTATGTCTTCGATCGTTTCCAGTACTTCGGTCCGGAATCGGAGGGGCAGCTGTTCGGGCAAGGGCCTGCCTGGAACAGCCCGCCGCCGCAGCTACGCCGGCAGCAGCTGCCGCTCAACGATGTGGTGATCGGCTTCTGATCGAGGCGATGCGCGCGGACCAAAGGCCGCCCTCGCCTCACACTGGCATCACCCGCGCTTGGCACTAGATAACACCGGCGGCGCTAGCATCGCCGGTGCCGTCGCAGCCTCCCGCCCACGCCCCTGCCCTGTCACGCACCATGGACGAAGCCGACCGACTGCTTGAAATCGACCGACTGAGCCTTCTGGATACGCCGCCGGAGCCGGTGTTCGACGCCATCGTCGCAGCGGCCCGTTCCGCCACCGGAATGACCATGGGGCTGATCTCGGTGGTCGCCGAACAGCGCCAATGGTTCAAGGCCAACATCGGCCTGGAAGGTGTCAGCGAGACCTCGCGCGACATCTCGTTCTGTACTCATGCCATCGAGCAGGACACCCTGTTCGAAGTGGCCGACGCGCGCCAGGACCCACGGTTCTCCAGCAACCCGCTGGTCACCGGCGGCCCGCGCATCCGCCACTACGTCGGCATCGCGCTGGGCTCGGCCTACGGCGCGCGCATCGGCACCCTGTGCCTGCTCGACCCGATGCCGGGCGTACTGTCACCCTCGCAGCGCGAACTGATGGTGCACCTGGCGCGGGTCACCAGCCAGGTGCTGGAACAGCGCAGCGCACTGCTGGCGCAGGTCGGCCAGGCCAAGGCACTGCATCGCGAACTCAAGCGCAGTGAGGATTTCCTGGAGCGCACCAACCGCGCCGCGCGCGTGGGGGCTGGGAACTGGACCTGCACAGCAACGAGGTGCGCTGGACCCGCGAAACCAAGCATATCCACGGCGTCCGCGGCAATTACCAGCCCACACTGGAATCAGCACTGTCGTTCTATCGCGCCGACAGCCGCAGCATCATGCAGAGCGCGGTGCAGCGCTGCATCGACGAAGGAACTCCGTGGGAAATACAGGTGCCGATGACCACTGCCGACCATCGCAACATCTGGGTGCGCGTGGTGGGTGGGCGGCAGCAGGTGGATGGCCACACACGCCTGGTCGGCGCGATCCAGGACATCACCGACGAGCGCGCCGTGCTGGATGCACTGGAAGCCAGCGAAACACGCTATCGGCGCCTGTTCCATTACAGCCTGGGCCTGATCTGCACGCATACCCTCGACGGCACGCTGACCTCGGTGAACCCGGCGGCCGTGCAGTCGCTGGGCTTCGAGGAGAGCCAGATGGTCGGGCGCAGCCTCGGCGCGCTGATGCCCGCAGACCGCCGTGATGCGTTCGACGCCTACCTGGCACGCATCGCCGCGGCGCACACCGATTCGGGCGTGATCGAGCTGATCGGTACCGATGGCCATCGGCGCTACTGGGCCTACCACAACGTGCTCGACGAAGAGGCCGATCCGCCCTATGTGCTGGGGCATGCGCAGGACGTCACCGCGCTGCGCCAACAGGAGCGCATCCTGCGCGAGCTGTCCCAGCGCGACCCGCTGACCCATTGCCACAACCGCCGCTACCTGCATCGGCTCGACGCCCAGGTTGACGCGAGCTGGGCCTGCCTGCTGTTCGACCTGGACCATTTCAAGCAGATCAACGATCTGCAGGGGCATCGGCGCGGCGACGCGGTGCTGGTGGAGTTCGCCACCTTCCTGCGCCGGCCGCTGGCCGAACGCGAGGTCGTGGTGCGGCTGGGCGGCGATGAGTTCCTGGTCGTGCTGGATGCCCCGCCCGCGCGCCTGGCCGCGCTGGAAGGCTGGTACCGGCAGCATGCCGCCGCCGCGCCCACGCCGTTCTCGATGGGCAGCGCCGAGCACCGCCCGGGTGAGGCCGTGGCCGAGACCATCCATCGCGCAGATACCCAGCTGTACCGGACACGCGCCCGCATCCGCCAGCAGATGCGTCCGGCGCAGGCGCCCGATTCCGGGCACTGAACGCCACCTCCAATGTCGCCGGCGCTAGCGCCCGGCGACCTCCAGGAACACGCGCATCCGCTCCAGCTCGTCCTGCAGCGCCTGGCCGAACACCCGATCGCGCGCCAGCGATCGGCCGGCATAGCCCACGCTCGAGGCCAGCTCGCCGTCGCGCACGCTGAGATTGGCCCAGCCCACCACCTGGTCGTGCCACAACAGCGGCAGTGCGTAGTAGCCGTACTGGCGCTTGGGCGCAGGCGTGTACGCCTCGAACCGGTAGACCCAGCCCCACAACTGCTCGAAGCGGCGGCGATCCCACACCACCGGATCGAACGGTGCCAGCAGGCGCACCTGCTCGTCCGGCGCGTGCCGGCGGGAGCGTGGATTCTCATCCGCCGGCCAGTACCACGTAGTGCCGTCCAGCGTGCAACTGGCAAGTTGCTGCCTGGCCAGTTTCAACGCGTGCCGGGTCTGCTCGGCCAAGTGCGGTGCGCCATAGCCCAGCAGGCGCACCAGATAGGTCAGGCTGGCCGACGGCAGCGGCGCGTACTTGCGCACCACCAGGTTGACCAGCGCCACCGCGCGCTCGATCTGCGCGGCCTCGCTGGCATCGGCCTCGGCGTGTTCGGCCAACGTGTAGATGCGCGTGCCACTGTCGCGGCGCTGCACGCGCAACAGTCCGCGGTAATGCATGCCGTCAAGCAGCTGGGTGCTGGCATTGCTGGTGCCCCCAGTAGTTGGTCACCCGGCCATGCGCGAAGGCCTGATCGACTTCGCGCGGGTGCACACTGCCGCGTTCGCGCACGAAGGCCAGCACATCGGCTGCACGGCGCCGGGTCTGCGCATCCCACGCGCGCCGGGACACGCGCGGATGCATCAGCGCCAGGTGTTCACGCGGCAGGAAACCGTAGTTGACCAGACAGTCTTCTTCCACCGGCAGGCGCGCATAGCGCCGTTCCAGATCCCCCGCGCGGTAGTCCTTCACCCGGTGCCGCAGGGTCAGGTCCTGCGCACGCGCCGGGGCGCGGATCGGGTCGGCCTGGACGAAGCCGAGCCGCCGGATCGCCGCCATCAGCGTGGTGGGTGCGAACAGGGTGCGCGCCACAGCGAAGCGGCGCAGGTCATCGAGGGTGGGCGTGGCAGGCATGGCCGCATTGTAGATCCACGCCATGCGTGGATGCGGTCACGGCAATCGGTCCGCGCCGTCCTCTTTCAAGACCTGCAACGACCCGATCACCAGCGCACGCAGGCCCTGCTTGAACTCGGTGATGACCTGGCCATTCTCATCGTCGGCGATTGCGTAGATGGTGTCGGCACCGGCGATGCAGTGGAACGCCAGGGTCGCCAACAACCAACGCGCCTTGTCGATCGGCAGCCCGTACACCTCGGCCACATGCACCTGGTGGGCGGCGATCTTTTCCAGCATCGGCGTGGTCGCCACCGAACGCCGCAGCAGATACGGCGGCAGCCCGGGATGCGCCTTCACCACCTCGCACAGCGACGCCACGAAGGTCAGCAGGTAGCCCTGCAGTCCGCCCGCGGCATCACGCGATGCGCGCGGGATCTGCCAGCGCTGGAACACGGCATCGGCCACCAGCCGTTTCAGCGCCTCCAGATTGGCCACGCGCTTGTACAGCGCGGCCTGGCTCACCGCCAGTTCGGCGGCAACGGTGGCCATGGTCAGGCCGGGCAGGCCCAGGCGGATGCCGATGTCGGCCAGACGCTCGGGAGTGATGGTGGGCGGCCGGCCACGGGGCGCCAGTGCTGGGTCGGATTGCGTACTCATAGCGTTGGCAGGGTGACAGCAAAGGGACCCTCTTGTCCGCTTCCTGTGATTTAGTTTATTTTACTCAACTAAATGGAAGTGCGCCCGGCTCGTCACCGTGGCCCACACCCGAACCGAGCCGGTGGCTCATCTCCCGCCAGGTCCCCACCCAGCCAACAACCCTGCGCTGCGCCCTCTCCCCGTGCTTGCCGATGGCAGCGCGCCAGGCGCGTTCGCGCCTGCGATCTACAGGAACCTGGCATGACCGTGTTTGATCTACCCGCTTCGCCTGTCCGTCCGGCCATGGCCGCTGCGCGGCTGCCGACGCCCCCGCCTGGCGCGGACCGGCGCCACCGCGTTTCGGCCCTCGCGCTGGGCCTGCTGGCCTCGTTCGCCGCGTTGGCCGAATCTGCCGAATCGGCACCGTCCACCCTGCCCTCGGTGCAGGTGCAGGAACAGCGGCGGGTCACCAGCGACTACGCCGGCGGACAGGTGGCCGGCGGCGGCCGTGTCGGCCTGCTCGGTGACAAGGACTTCATGGACACACCGTTCAGCACGGTCAGCTACACCGAGGCGTTCATCCGCGACCGCCAGGCCAAGGACATCACCGAGGTCATCGCCGCCACCGACCCCACGGTGTTCAGCAACGGCGTCACCGGCTCTTGGAGCGAGAACTACGCCATCCGTGGCTTCGCCTCCAGTACCAGCGATACCACCTTCAACGGTCTCAGCGGCATGGCGCCGTTCTACCGCACCTCGCCGGAAATGTTCGAGCGCATCGAGGTGCTCAAGGGCCCGTCGGCGTTGCTCAACGGCATGCCGCCGGGCGGCTCGGTGGGCGGTGCAGTGAACCTGGTGCCCAAGCGTGCCGGCGAGCAGCCGCTGCTGCGGGTCAGTGCCAACTTCGCCTCCGATGCGCAGTTCGGCACCCACGTGGACGTCGGCCGCCGGCTGGGCACCGACAGGCAGTTCGGCATCCGCTTCAACGGCGCCTGGCGTGATGGCGATGGCGCTGTCGGCAAGCAGCGCAAGAAGGTGCAGCTGGGGTCGCTGGCACTGGACTGGCGCGGTGATCGCACCCGCCTGTCGGCCGATCTGTACAGCGCCGACGATCGCGTGGACGGCCCGGCCCGTGGTGTCGGCCTGGCACCGGGCGTCGCCATTCCCCGCCCGCCGCGGGGCGACACCCTGATCAACCCGGACTGGGCCTACGTGGACAGCCAGGACAAGGGCGTGATGCTGCGCGGCGAGTTCGACATCAATGACAGCCTGATGGCCTACCTGGCCTATGGCACCAGCAGGACCGACTACCGCTACAACGGCTCGATCAGCGCGCAGATCCTCAACCCGGCCGGCGACTTCAGCACCGTGATCGGCCAGCTCGCGTTCGACATCAAGAAGCAATCCGGTGACGCCGGCCTGCGCGGCAGCTTCCGTACCGGTAGCGTGGGCCACCAATGGGCCGCCAACGTGACCCACTACCAGCACACCCAGAACGACTATGGCCGCCGCAGCGTGCCGGGCTGGGACTGGACCACCAACCTCTACCACCCGGTGTGGGGGCCGGCCGCGCCGTTCATCGCGCCGCACATCTCGCACACCGAGCTGCGCCTGGACAGCCTCGGCGTCGCCGACACCCTGTCCTTCGCCGATGAACGCGTGCAGCTGACGCTGGGCGTGCGTCGCCAGCAGGTGCTCAGCGAGACCTTCAACGTGGCCACCGGTGCGCGCACCTCACGCTATGACGAGAGCGCCACCACCCCGGCGGCCGCGTTGCTGGTGAAAGCCAGCGACAACGTCTCGGTCTACACCAACTACATCGAAGGCCTCAGCCAGGGCGCCACCGCACCGATGACCGCGGCCAACGCGGGCGATGTGTTCGCACCCTTCCGCACCAAACAGAAGGAGCTGGGCCTGAAGCTGGACCAGGGCAGTTTCGCGCACACCTTCAGCGTGTACGAGATCAAGCGTCCGAGCAGCTACACCGACCCGGTCACCAACATCTTCTCGTTCGGTGGCGAGCAACGTAACCGTGGCCTGGAATGGGGCTTCTTCGGTTCACCGCTGGACGGCGTGCGCCTGCTGGGCGGCCTGGCCTATGTGCAACCGAAGCTGACCCGTACCGCCGGCGGCGTGAATGAGGGCCGCATCGCCACTGCCGTGGCCCAGCGCCAGGCCAAGCTGGGTGTGGAATGGGATGTGCCGACGCTGCAGGGGCTGACCCTGACCGGCAATGCGACGGCCATGTCGAAGCAGTACATCAGTGCCGACAACCGCCTGTCGGTGCCGGGCCGCACGCTGTTCGATGTGGGCGCGCGCTACAGCACGACGCTGGCAGGGCGGCCGCTTGCACTGCGTGCCACGGTGAACAACGTGACCAACAAGGCGTACTGGGGCATGCCGTTGCTGTCGAGCCTGGCACTGGGTGCGCCGAGAACGGTACTGCTGTCGGCGACGATGGATTTCTGAGGCGCCGGGCCTGTCCAGGACGCGACGTTGCCGGGCGCCGCACCGGCAACGTCGCGGGATCATGCGCCGGGTGTCGGCGACGGCTCCAGCAGTTCATCCAGCATCAGCAGGCGACGGCGGCGGTTCTGCAGTCGATCCAGGAACACGCCGATGCCCGAGCCCCCATGCCAAAGTCGTTGCAGAGGCGATAGTGTGCCGGCCCGGCAAAGGCAATGCCTGCCTCACAGTCGATCGCGTGTGGCAGGATCGCTTCAGCCTGGTAGAAAGCGGCATGGCCGAAGCGCTCATCGCCGAGAAAATGCGCCATGTCCAGCATGAACTCACCGAAGCCGGCATTGCCGCTGTCCTGCCAGATCTTGTTGGTGACCCGTGGCCGCACCGAATGCGCGCAGTCCAGCGCCGCCTCGCGGAAACGCTCACTGCCGGTAGCGACGAAGTGACGCACGCAGGCCATGCCGATGCCTGCCGATCCGAAACGGGTATGCGGGCTGGCCGGCGCGGCCGGTCCGCTTTCAACGTGCGTGGGCCATACCGTTCTGCCGGCAATGCGCAGGCCATGGGCGAGATCGAAATCCAGTGCATCAGCGGCGGCATCGAGATAGCGCTGCGCGCCGGTCGCCTTGCCCAGATAGGTGAGGAACAGCGCGATCCCACTCTGCCCATCGCCCAGCCCCAGGCCGGTGCGGTCCCCGGCCTTCCAGTGCACGCCGATGGCACCGCGCTGCCCCTTCTGCAGCAACGCGTCGCCGATGCGCGCAGCCGACTCAAGGTAGGACGGGTCGCGCAACGACCGCCAGGCGTGCAGATTCAGCAGGCCCAGTCCCGCGGCGCCAAAGTACAGCCCGGGCAGCACCCGCGCGGCCGGGTCATCGTTGATCTCGGCCAACAGGCGGCGCGCCGTGTCCGGGCGGCCTGCAGACATCATCAGCAAGGCGACGCCGCCGCGGCCGGAGTACAGGCCGCTCGGACATCGTTGCGGGGTGGCGCCGCGTTCGATCCAGTCCAGCACAGCCGGCTGCAGTCGGCCTCCCCGTTGCAGGAGGAACATGGCAACGCCGGTCGCGCCGAACTGCAGCGAGACCGGGTTGGTCATGAACATCTGCAGGCCTGCCGGCCACAGGCGATCGCTGCGTGAGAGATCGCAGGTCGAGGCCAGGTAGCGTTCGTAGCCGTCCAGTACGTCAGCAATGCGCGCCCGCGTCTCCGCCGCCGGTGCGGCCACCTCCAGCAGTTGCGCGCGTGTCGGGAACATCAATCTGTCCGGTGCGGGCGCCGGCGCCTTGGCCAGGTGCGCCAACGCACGCGCGATGCTCCAGCGCTCATCCACGTCCTGAAGCGTCAGGCCCGTCACGATCTCGTGCAGATCGGCGGGCAGGCCCAGATCATCCAGCACCTGGCGCAGCTTGCGCTCAAGCAGGGCCTGTCGGCACAGATCCAGGCCGGAGGCACAGAAGGTGATCATGTCCAGAATGAGTGCGCCGAACGCGTAGTGATCCTCCTGCACCGTAGGGCGCTGCGCTTCCAACTGCTGCTGCGAAGCGTAGCCCGGCGTCCAGCCCTTGGCCCAGCGCGAGTCGACACCGATCTCGTGCGCGAACTCCAGATCGATGAATTTCACTTCCCCATCAGCGGTGAACATCACGTTGCTGCGGGTCAGGTCGCGCAGCACGACGTCGTGGTCGTGAACGCGCTGCAGCGCCTCGCCGATCTGGCGGATCTTCGTGCGGATACGCTCAAAACCGTCGCGCGAACGCTGATCCTCATCGGCGAAGTAGAACGCCATCGCACTGTCCCACAGCGTGATCGCCTCCAGCTGCTCCTGGACCAGGAACCAGTTGTTCCATTCCTTGAACAGGTCCACATACACCGGCACCCGTCCGGTGCCGGACAGTTTCTGCAGGATCCGGGCCTCGCGCTGGATCGCATTGACCATGCCGTTGGGCACATCGCTGCCATCGGCGGCGGAAAAGCCACGCACCTCGCGGATGACGACCTTGCGCCCGGTCGCGGTATCGCGCCCGTGATAGATGCCGCCGGTGCCGTTGAACTTCAGCACCCCCTTCACTTCATAGCGGGCGTTGAGGGTGATCGGCCCCTGCGGTGACTGCGGCGCCGCTTCGGCGGCGCGGGTGACCGGATCGATGACGCCGGGCGGCAGCCGGAATGCCGGGCCACGCACGTCTTCCTGCCATGCGCCGTCACTGAGCGGGTAGCCCTGCTGCAGACTGCCGTAGGGATCCGGCCGCGATACGCCGGCATGCGCGCCATACCGGTAGTAGACCACCGTGCTGTCGGCGTAGGGGCGATCGGTCAGCACATGCGGGCCGGCCAGATCGCAGGTGGCCTGATGCAGCTGTGGCAGCAACGCCTGGAACTGCTGCGGGTCCTGCGGGTAGATCGTGATGAACTTGCCCACCTGGAAGCGCGACCATCCCTTGCCCAGCGAAAGCCCGAGCATGAAAGGATCGGAGCAGAACTTGAACGCCACGCCGGCCTCCAGAACCACCGGCAGGATCGCAGACAGCGTGCGTTCGGCGTTCTCAGGAATGCTGGACAGATGGATCTTCCAGCCGTGGCTGGCCGCTACGCTCTGTGCGGGACGACAGGTGGTCCAGAAGCCCCGCGCCTGCATCGTCCAGCTGGAGGGCAAGCGGCTGCGCGCGATCGCTGCATACTCTTCGGTGGGCCGGTAGCGGTCCGGCGATTCAAAATGCAGGCTGTCAGCCAGCGTGTACAGACGTGCCGTTACCTCACTCACTTCACACCTCCTTGTCGACACGGCGGGATCCACCGTGTCCGCATCGCACGCGCCGACAGACTGCACCGTCCACCCAGGCGAACGGCGCAGCGACTTCAACCATTGAAGACTTCGCCACCGGCGCGACGGACGCCGGCCGGTGGCAGAAGGTTCAGGGCAGCCCGATGGACTACGCCTTGTCCGAACCTTCGTCGATGCCCAGGCCCGAGCTGTACCAGGACAGGCAGACCACACACTCGGCTTCAGCTTCCAGCGACTCGATTTCCAGCGACTGCAGAGCAAGTACGTTGTTCATTCTTCACTTCCTTATTTTGTTGGGAGATGAACACTGCTGAATGCGGCGTCATGATTGATCCTTGTCAACGCCGCCTGAAACTTATAAGCGCGACTCCAAATGCTGTCAAACGCGCTTGCAGCAATTTTCAGTTGCGCATGCATCGCACCGTGTGTACGCGCATCGGCCAGTGCATTTGCAGCATCGGCAATGTGGCATGCCCTGTGCGGGCACGCAGAGGGCGCTATGCTGGCTGCCCCGTTCGTGAGACGCCTGCCATGCGCACCCTGTATCCCGCCATCGAGCCCTACCGCGAGTTCACGCTGCCGGTCAGCGATCTGCACACCCTGCATGTCGAAGAGTGCGGCACGCCCGATGGCATCGCGGTGGTGTACCTGCACGGCGGGCCCGGCGCTGGCATCTCGCCCACCCATCGACGCTTCTTCGACCCGGCGCGCTACCGCATCGTGCTGATCGACCAGCGCGGCAGCGGACGTTCCACCCCGTTCGGCGAACTGCGCGACAACACCACGCAGGACCTGGTGGCCGATATCGAGAAGGTGCGCGAGCACCTGGGCATCGAACGCTGGCTGGTCTACGGCGGCTCGTGGGGTTCCACGCTGTCGCTGGCCTATGCGCAGGCGCATCCCGAGCGCGCCACCGGGCTGATCGTGCGCGGCGTGTTTCTCGGCCGCGAGATCGAGAACCGCTGGTTCGCCGAAGCCGATGGCGGTGCGCGCTGGATCTTCCCGGAGCGCTGGGACCGCTACGAGGCCCATATTCCCGAGGCCGAGCGCGGCAACATGATCGAGGCCTACTGGGCGCGGCTGGACAGCCCGGATGAGGCGACCCGCATCGCCGCGGCCCAGGCCTGGCTGGGCTGGGAAGACAACGCCGCCACGCTGGAACACCAGGTGGACGCCGAATCCAGCGATGACCCGCTGGATACGCTGGCCAAGGCACGCATCGAAGCGCACTACTTCCGCAATGGCATTTTCCTGGAGCCGGACCAGCTGCTGCGCGGTATTGACCGTATCCGCCACCTGCCGGGCGTGATCGTGCAGGGGCGCTACGACATCATCTGCCCACCGCGCAGCGCCTGGGATCTGGCCAAGGCCTGGCCGGAAGCGCAGCTGCTGATGGTGACCTCAGGCCACAGCGCCAATGAAGCGGCCACCACCGATGCACTGGTGCGCGCCACCGATGCGTTTGCGGACAGATTCTGACGGCCCCTCGCCAGCGAAATTTTTTCAGCCGACGACAGGCTCAGCCCGTGATGGCTGGCGCCCCCGTTCTTGGTAGAGTCGACCGTTGGTCGACTCACGCGCGCAGCGCCGGTTTTTCGCGTTCGCGCGAAGAGCAGTCGACCAACGGTCGACTCTACCCGGCGGCGTTCCTTCAGCCGACACTGAATCCCACCGTGGTCAGCCCGTCCTGGCTGGCCACGAATACTTCACCGCCGTGCAGTATGGCGATGGCCTTGACGATGGACAGGCCCAGCCCGTGGTGACGCTCTCCGCGGTACTCGCGGGCTTCATCCACCCGGTAGAAGCGCTCGAACAGCAACGGCAGGTGTTCGCGGGCGATGCCGTCGCCCTCGTTCAGCACCGCAATGCGGGCACCGTTGCCTTCGGCCTGCAGCTGCACCCGCACCACGCTGCCAGGCCGCGCGTGCTGCACGGCGTTGTGCAGCAGGTTGGTCAATGCACGCCTCAGCAGCGACGGATCGATGCGTGCGCTGGCATCACCTTCAATGCGCAGGGTCAGCCCGGCCTCTTCGAACAGCAGCTCAAGGAACTCTCCGGCCGTGGCCACCTCCTCAGCCAGGGACACGGTGCGGGTGTCCATGGCGATGTCACCCTGCCCGGCACGCGACAGGAACAGCATGTCGTTGACGATCGCGCGCAGGCGCTCCAGTTCCTCCAGATTCGACTGCATCACTTCCTGCAGGTCGGCGCTATCGCGCGGCCGCGACAGCGCGACCTGGGTCTGGCCCATCAGGTTGGCCAGAGGCGTGCGCAGTTCATGCGCCACGTCCGCATTGAAGGCATCCAGCCGCGTATAAGCGGCTTCCAGTCGATCCAGCGCGCCATTGAAGGCACCGGTCAGGTGACCCAGCTCGGCCGGCAACCCCGCAGTGTCCAGCCGCTGCGACAGTCGCTGGGGACTGAGTGAGCGCGCTTCGTCGGACAGGGCCCGCAAAGGTGCCAATCCCAACCGCGCGATCCAGTAGCCCAGGCCAGCCACCAGCAGCACGCCCAGCACGCCGGCCACCCACAGCGCTACAGCAAACCGCTGCAGTGCATGCGTATAGGGCTCGGAGTCGATGCCGATCCACAGGTCCACCGGCGGCCGCACGCCTTTGCCCGGCACGCGCTCGTAGAGCGTGCGCAGCCGGTGCGCACCGTCGCGTTGCAGCGTCCCCATGCCTCCGTCATGACTGCCGGGGGTGCACCTGCGGCTGCGCACTGCCGATACGGAACGTCGGATCATCGCTCCAGGCCCACACCAACGTGTCGCGGTCACCGGAAATCAGGTTGCCGACCTTCTCGCGCACCTTGGTCCAGCGCTCACGGGTATCGCACATCGCCACGCTGCCGCTCACTGCGTGCAGCTTGGTCTGCAGCTCGGCATGCTGATAACGCACGACCTGCCGTTCGAGCACGCCATACACACCGATGCCAAGCAGGGTGAACACCAGCAGCGCGGCCAAGGCGAACATCGCCGACAGGCGCTGCGCGATCGACCACCTCATCGCGGCCCGTCCTCGTCCTCGCGCACTTCCAGCACATAGCCCATGCCGCGCACGGTGTGCAGCAGTTTGCTGGGGTACGGGCCATCGAGCTTGCCGCGCAGGCGCTTGATCGCCACTTCCACCACGTTGGTATTGCTGTCGAAGTTGATGTCCCAGACCTGTGCGGCAATCACCGTCTTGGACAGGATCTGTCCACGCCGCTGCGCCAGCAGGGCCAGCAGCGCGAACTCCTTACCGGTGAGGTCCAGGCGCGCACCGTCACGATAGGCCCGGCGTGCCAGCAGGTTCACCTGCAGGTCGCCGACCTGCAGTTCGGTCGGCTCCTGCTGCCGGCCACGTCGCACCAGTGCCTGCAGACGTGCCAGCAGCTCGATGAACGAGAACGGCTTGACCAGATAGTCATCGGCGCCCTGCCCCAGCCCGTGCACGCGGTCATCCACGCGATCACGCGCGGTCAGCATGATCACCGGGGTCTGCTTGCTGCGGCGCAGCTCGCGCAGCACGTTGAAGCCATCCATGCCTGGCAGCATCACGTCCAGCACGATCACGTCGTAGTCGAATTCGCGGGCAAGGTGCAGGCCGGTCACGCCGTCGGCGGCCAGGTCCACCGCCCAGCCCTGCTCACCCAGGCCGGTGCGCAGGTAATGGGCGGTCTTGCTCTCATCCTCGACAATCAGCAGTTTCATCCGGGCTCCGTCAGCGCGGCACCTTCGGCTGCCCTGCGCTCGCGACGACGTTGCAGGAACAACCGGTCCAGGGCCAGGTAGATCACCGGGGTACTGTACAGGGTCAGCAGCTGGCTGATCAGCAGGCCGCCGACCACCGCCACGCCCAGCGGCTGGCGCAGCTCCGACCCGGTGCCAAAGCCAATCATCAACGGAATGGCGCCCAGCAGCGCGGCCAGCGTGGTCATCATGATCGGGCGGAAGCGGGTCAGGCAGGCCTCGTGGATCGCCTGCAGCGGCGACAATCCGCGGTTGCGTTGCGCGTCCAGCGCGAAGTCGACCATCAGGATGCCGTTCTTCTTGACGATGCCGATCAGCAGCACGATGCCGATCAACGCCATGATCGAGAATTCCAGCCCCCACAGCCACAGCATCAGCACCGCGCCGATGCCGGCCGAAGGCAGCGTGGACAGGATCGTGAGCGGGTGCACGAAGCTCTCGTACAGCACGCCGAGGATGATGTAGACCGCCAGCAGCGCGGCCAGGATCAGCCATGGCTGGCTGGCCAGCGATTCCTGGAACGCCTGCGCGGTGCCCTGGAAACGGCCGCTGATGCTGGCCGGCATGCCCAGCTGGACCTGGGCCTGATCAACGAGCTGCACCGCCTCACCCAGCGATACACCCGGGGCCAGATTGAACGACAGATTCACCGCCGGCAGCATGCCGTTGTGGCTGATCGACAGCGGCCCGTTGCCCGGCGGCTGCACCTGCGCCACCGCCGACAGCGGCACCATCTGCCCGGTCAACGGCGAGCGCAGGTGGAAGTAGGACAGCGCGTCGACCTCGCCGAGCAGGCTCGGTGCGATCTCCAGGATCACCCGGTACTGGTTGGTCTCGGTCTGGAACTCGTTGATCTGGCGTTGGCCGAACGCATCGTAGAGCACCTGGTCGATGTCATTGGCGGTCAATCCGAACCGCGCTGCCGCAGTGCGATCGATCTGCAGCCGGGTCACGCTGGCGCCGACCTGTTGGTCATTGGATACATCGCGCAGCTGCGGCAGCCCGCGCAGGCGTTCGGTCAGCTGCTCGGCCCAGCGTGACAGTTCGCGGCTGTCCTGGCCGCGCAGTGCGTACTGGTACTGCGTGCGCGCCGGCCCTGCGCCCAGATTGATGTCCTGCGCGGCGCGCATGTACACGGTGATGCCCGGCACGCTGGCCATCTTCGCGCGCAGGCGGTCGATGAACGCATGCACGTCCACATCGCGGTCGCCGCGATCCTTCAGCACGAACCAGAAGCGGCCGTTGGACAGGGTCTGACTGCCGCCGGTGGCACCCACCGCATGATTGTAGGCCTGCAACGCCGGGTCCTCGGCAGCGATAGCGGCCAGCTGCCGGTGCTTGGCCGCCATCTGCTCGTAGCCGATGTCCTGCGCCGCCTCGGTGGTGGCGATCACGAAGGCGGTGTCCTGCAACGGGAAGAAGCCCTTGGGGATCATCACGTAGGAGGCCACCGCTACCGCCACCGTGGCACCGAAGCCAAGCAGCACCGTGCGCTGGTGGCCCAGCGCCCATTGCAGGCTGCGGTCGTAGCCGGCCAACAGGCGACCGGCCAGCGTGTCCTGGCCGTCTCGATGGGCGGGCATGCGTTTCATCAGGTGCGCAGCCATCATCGGCGCCAGCGTCAGCGAGGCCACGATCGAAATCAGGATCGCCACCGTGATGGTCAGCGCGAACTCGGCGAACAGGCGCCCGACCACGCCGCCCATGAACAGCAACGGGATGAACGCGGCGATCAGTGACAGGCTGATCGAGACTACGGTGAAGCCGATCTCGCCGGCGCCCCTCAGCGCCGCTTCCATCGGCCCCAATCCGGCCTCGCGATGGCGGTGGATGTTCTCCACCACCACGATCGCATCGTCCACCACGAAGCCGACCGCGACCACCAGCGCGACCAGGGTGAGGTTGTTCAGACTGAAACCGGCCACGTACATCGCCGCGAACGTGGCCACCAGCGCGACCACCAGCACCGCACCGACGATCAGCGTGGCCGACAGCTGACGCAGGAACAGCCCCATCACCAGCACCACCAGCACGATGGTCAGCACCAGGGTCACTTCCACTTCGTGCAACGAGGCGCGGATGGTGCGTGTGCGGTCGTTGAGCACCTCCACATCGACACTGGCCGGCAGATTGGCGCGCAGCACCGGCAACGCGGCCAGCACCGCATCGGTGGTGCGCACGATGTTGGCCCCCGGCTGGCGGCTGATGATCAGGCCCACGCCCGGCTGCCCGTTCGGCCACGCCTGTACATATGCGTTCTCGGCACCGTCCACCACCTGCGCCACATCGCCGAGCGTTACCGGCGAGCCGTCGCGGTAAGCGACCACCAGCTGCCGATAGTCCTGCGCGTCGAACAGCTGGTCGTTGGCCTCGAAGGTGGACGTGCGCTGGCCGCCCATCAGCGCACCCTTGGCCTGGTTGAGGCTGGCGTTCTGGGCCACGCCGCGCAGATCCGACAGGGTCATGCCCATCGCTGCCAGCCGCTCGGGCTGGGCCTGGATGCGGATGGCCGGGCGCTGCTGGCCGACGATGTTGACCTCGGACACGCCGCTGATCTGGCTGATCGAGCGCGCCAGCCGGCTTTCGGCCAGATCGCTCAGTTCGGTCATCGACATCTGCGCCGAGACCACGCTGAGCACCAGGATCGGACTGTCGGCCGGGTTGACCTTGCGCCAGGTCGGCAGGTTCGGCAGATCGCTGGGCAGGCGCCCGGCGGCGGCATTGATCGCCGCCTGCACTTCCTGCGCGGCGGTGTCGATGTCCTTTTCCAGATCGAACTGCAGGGTGATCGAGGTGCTGCCCAGCGCACTGGTGGAGGTCATCTCGATGATGCCGGGCACGCCGGTCAGCTGCGTTTCCAACGGCGTGGCGACCGCCGAGGCCATCGTTTCGGCGCTGGCACCGGGCAGGTTGGCATTGACCCGGATGGTGGGGAATTCCGCTTCCGGCAGCGGCGCCACCGGCAACCGCGGCAATGCGGCCACGCCGAGCAGGATCACCGCCAGCGTCAGCAGCGTGGTGGCCACCGGATGCCTGACGAACCAGCTGGACAGCGAAACCCGCGCGCTCATGGTGCGGCCCCGCGCTTGGCCGCCGGCGCCGAAGCAGCCTCGGCAACCACCACGCCCGGGCGCAACCGCGACTGGCCATCACGGACGATCACATCGCCCACCCGCAGCTCGCCCTGCACCGCCACTTTGCCGTTCTCGGATTCACCGACGCTGACCGGCAGCACCTCAACGCTGCCATCGGCCACTACCCGATAGACAAAGCTGCCCTCGATGCCACGCTGGATCGCCGCGGCGTCCACCACCAGCGTGGCCGCGCTCTGCCCGGTACGCACGCGCACGCTGACCAGCTGGCCCGGCCACAGGCGATCATCGGCATTGCCAAAGCGTGCGCGCAGGCGCACGGTGCCGGAGGTTTCCTCCACCTGGTTGTCGATCACCTGCAAGGTGCCGTCGGCCAGCAGCTGGCCACCATCGCGGTCCAGCGCCTGCACCGGCACCACCCCGGCCGCAAGGGCCTGGCGCAGCTGCGGCAGCGCATCCTGCGGCAGCGCGAAGACCACCGAGATCGGATCGGTCTGCTGTACGGTCACCAGGCCCTGGGTATCGCTGGCGCGCACCAGGTTGCCCGGGTCGACCTGGCGCAGGCCGATGCGGCCGTCCATCGGCGCCAGGATGCGGGTATACGACAGCTGCACCTGGGCGGCATCCACCGCCGCCTGGTTGCCGCGCCCGGTGGCCTGCAGCTGCTGTACGGTGGCGGCCTGCTGCTCCAGCATCTGCCGCGACACCAGCTGGTCGCTGGACAGGTGCTGCAGGCGCGCCAGATCGGAGCGCGCGGCATCCAGCGTGGCCCGATCGCGGGCCAACGCGGCCTGCGCCCCCAGATCGGCGCGGATCGCCCGATCATCAATGCGTGCCAGCAGCTGTCCCTCGCGTACCTTCTGTCCTTCCTCGAACAGCACCTCGGTCAACACGCCATCCACCTGTGGTCGCAGCACCGTGCTCTGCAGCGACTGCACGGTGCCCACGCCACTTCGCCAATGGGCGATGTCCTGCTGTTCGACCCGGCCGGTGACCACCGGCACCGGCGGTGGCGCGCTGGCCGGTTGCGCATCTCCGCGCGACACACCATGGAACAGCATCAGCAGCGAGAGCACGACCAGCAGCAGCGCCCCCAGAGCCAGGTGACGACGACGCAATCGTGCGGACAGCAACGGGATTCGCATTGTGAGGGTCCATGCCGGTGCCGGCGCGGGGGCTGCGCAGGCCTGTTGCCATCCTCTCCGGCCGGCTCCAGCACCCTGCTGTCGCCTGGCTGACAATTTCGACAGGTGGATCTCCGATTGCTGCGCGCAGGCGCGGGTGAACGCGGTCCCAATGCCAGCGCCGGCAGCGCACGATTCTTCGCGTACCCCTTACAGATCGGCGCCGATCATCCGGCCGTGGGCGCCGTGGTGGCTGCCCCCGCCAACAGGAGCACGCCATGACCGGTTTCCGTTTCGTTCCCGCCGCCCTCGTTGTTGCAGCCGGCCTGCTGCTGGGAGCGTGTTCCAAGCCACAGGAGCCCAGCAAGACCTCCGCCGCCGATGAGGTGACCCAGGTGAAGCTGATTCCGCCCTATGAATCGCTGGACAAGGACAAGGACGGCATCGTCACCCTGGCCGAGGTCGACGCGGTGGCACCCGATTGGGCGCAGCGCCTGCATGCCTGCGATACCGACCGTGACAAGACACTGACCCGCGGCGAGTACGACGTGTGCAGGAACACCAGCGGTTCGCACTGATCACGATTCCGGCGCGGCCAGGCAGCCGGCTATACCAAGGTATAGCCCGGCTAACCCACGGGCCTCTAGGACTGCCCCATTCAGGGGCGGACAATAGCGCCACTGGCCAGGGCAACCCCGGCCCGCCCCTTCCCTCAAGGAGACGCAGATGGATCCCGACCCTGCCGGGCGCGATGCGCCCCGCACGCCCGCTTGCTGCCTGTTCCTGGCGCCTGCCCGCCGGTCCCTGCCTGCCTGAGTGACGGGGGATCGCCAGGCGCCGCCTGCCTGGAGATCGCCCCCATGTCCTACAAGATCCTCTACATCACCTTGCGCCGCCTGATCGGTGAGCGCGATGTCGCCGCCCTGCGCAGCCAGCTGCTGCAGCACGGCCCGGTCATGTTCGCCCGCGCTCTGTCGCTGGGCTCGCCACGCGTGGTGGCCGATGCGCTGTCACTGCTGCCGATCAGCGAGCGCATCAACGTGCTGCGCCACCTGCCCTACCCGCTGCGCGATGCGATGAAGCCACTGTGCATCGGCGGCAGCCAGCGCCTGCACATGCAGCCATGGTCGCCGGCCGTGTTGGCCATGCGCCACGCCTGAACTGTTCCATTCCATCCGTTCGTGTTCCGGCCACGGCCGGCTCTGACATTCGAGGAGTTCCCATGAGCCTGCTCAACGCCTGGTTCAATGCCTTCCTGCGCAGCCGTCGCGCGGGCAATCTGTTCGGCCGCCGCGCAATGCCCGAGGCTGGTTTCGGCCCGGGCAGCGCGGACGCTGCACCTTTCACGCTGACTACCGGCCTGGTCACCCTCGCCCAGCAGGATGAAGCCCAGCTTCTGGACACGATGGCCTCGCACGCCGATGGCCTCAGCGCGCACGAGGCCGAGGCACGGTTGGTCTCGCTCGGCCCCAACGAGGTGGATCACGAAAAGCCGCTGCCCTGGTGGCGGCACCTGTGGCAGTGCTACCGCAATCCGTTCAACCTGCTGTTGAGCGTGCTGGCAGCCGTGTCGTGGCTGACCGAGGACGTCAAGGCGACGATCGTGATCGGTGCGATGGTACTGCTCTCCACCCTGATCCGCTTCGTGCAGGAAGGCCGTTCCAACCGTGCCGCCGAGCGGCTGAAGGCGCTGGTCGGCAATACCGCGCGTGTGCTGCGACGCAATCCGGGCACCGAGGCGGCCGATGTGGCCGACCAGTACTTCGGCGCGCATCTGCACAGCCGAGGCCCGGCACGGCTGTTGGACCTGCCGATCCGCGAGCTGGTGCCCGGTGACCACATCGTGCTGTCGGCCGGCGACATGATTCCTGCCGACTGCCGCGTGCTGACCGCCAAGGATCTGTTCGTGGCACAGGCGGCGATGACCGGCGAGTCGCTGCCGGTGGAGAAGTTTGCCCACCCGGGCGACGGCCTGGCCGGTCTGCTGGAACAGCACAACCTGTTGTTCATGGGTACCAATGTGGTCTCCGGCACCGCCACGGCCGTCGTGCTGGCCACCGGTAACCGCACCTACTTCGGCACGCTGGCCCAGCGCAGCACCGCCACCGACCGTGCGCCGACCGCCTTCCAGGCCGGCGTCAACAGCGTCAGCTGGTTGTTGATCCGTTTTGCGCTGGTGATGGTGCCGTTCGTGCTGCTGATCAACGGCTGGACCAAGGGCGACTGGACCGAGGCGTTCCTGTTCGCGCTGTCGGTGGCGGTGGGCCTGACCCCGGAAATGCTGCCGATGATCGTCACCTCCACCCTGGCCAAGGGCGCCGTGCTGCTGTCGCGGCGCAAGGTGATCGTCAAGCGCCTGGATGCGATCCAGAACTTCGGCGCGATGGAGGTGTTGTGCACCGACAAGACCGGCACCCTCACCCAGGACCGGATCGCGCTGGAGCGGCACACCGATGTGTTCGGCCATGACTCGGAGGACGTGCTGAAGTTCGCCTACCTCAACAGCCACTTCCAGACCGGGTTGATCAACCTGCTCGACCGCGCCGTGCTGGAGCACGTGGAGCTGCAGAGCTCGCTGAGGCTGTCGCAGGATTACCACAAGGTGGATGAGATCCCGTTCGACTTCCAGCGCCGCCGCATGTCGGTGGTGGTCTCCGAACGCGAGGACCACCATGAGCTGATCTGCAAGGGCGCGGTGGAGGAGATGCTGGCGGTGTGCAGCACCGTGCGCGAGAACGGCCAGGACATGCCGCTGGACGAGCAGCGCCTGGCCCGCGTGCGGCAGACCACCGAAGAACTGAACGAACAGGGCCTGCGCGTGGTGGCAGTGGCGATGAAGGAGACCGCCGCCAGCCAGAGCGTGTACTCGCAGGCCGATGAGTGTGCACTGACCCTGGTCGGCTACGTCGCCTTCCTCGACCCGCCGAAGGAATCGGCCGCACAGGCGCTGCAGGCACTTGCCACGCACGGGGTGGAGGTGAAGGTGTTCACCGGCGACAACGAGCTGGTCACCGCCCGCGTGTGCGCCCAGGTCGGGCTGGATGCCGACACCATCCTGACCGGCCCGCAGATCGAGCGCATGGATGACGCTGCGTTGTCGCGGGCGCTGCACCACCACCGCGTGTTCGCCCGGCTGACGCCGCTGCACAAGGAGCGCCTGGTGCGCGAGCTGCGCGCCCAGGGCAAGGTGATCGGTTTCCTCGGTGACGGCATCAACGACGCCCCCGCGCTGCGTGCGGCCGACATCGGCATCAGCGTGGACAGCGCCGTGGACATTGCCAAGGAGGCCGCCGACATCATCCTGCTGGAAAAGAACCTGATGGTGCTGGAGGAAGGTGTCATCCAGGGCCGGCGCACGTTCAACAACATGCTCAAGTACATCCGCATGACCGCCAGCTCCAACTTCGGCAACGTGTTCTCGGTGCTGGTGGCCTCGGCGTTCCTGCCGTTCCTGCCGATGCTGCCGTTGCAGCTGCTGGTGCAGAACCTGCTGTACGACATCTCGCAGATCGCCATTCCGTTCGACAACGTGGATGAAGAGCTGGTGCGCAGGCCGCTGAAGTGGAATCCGGCCGACATCGGGCGCTTCATGGTGTTCTTCGGGCCGATCAGCTCGATCTTCGACCTGACCTGCTTTGCGCTGATGTGGTACGTGTTCGACGCACGTACCGCCGCCGATCAGAGCCTGTTCCAGTCCGGCTGGTTCGTGGTTGGCCTGCTGACCCAGACCCTGATCGTGCACATGATCCGTACCCCGAAGCTGCCGTTCCTGCAGAGCATCGCCGCACCGCCGCTGCTGCTGATGACCTGCCTGATCATGGCCATCGGCGTCGCGTTGCCGATGAGCCCGCTGGCTGGCTACTTCAAGCTGCAGGCCCTGCCGGCCGGCTACTGGCCGTTCCTGGTGGCGATCCTGTTCGGCTATGCGGTGCTGACCACCGCGCTGAAGCGCTTCTACATCCGCCGCTACGGCTGGCAGTAACGGCCCGCCGCCTTGTCCAGGGAGAAACCTATTGGACATCAATCCGAACCTGCCGGCGTTCAACGCCGGCGCGACCCTCAGCTCGCTGATCAGCCTGTCGGTGGCCTTCGTGCTGGGCACGGTCATCGGCCTGGAGCGGCAGCTGCGCCAGCGCACCGCCGGCCTGCGCACCAATACGCTGGTGGCGGTGGGCGCAGCGGTGTTCGTCGACCTGGCCGTGCGCTTCCATGACCTGTATGGCGGCCCGCCGTCGCCGCTGCATGTGGTGGCCTACGTGATCTCCGGCGTCGGCTTCCTCGGTGCCGGCGCGATCATGAAGGATGGCGCGCAGGTGTCCGGCCTGAACACCGCCGCCACCCTGTGGGGTTCGGCGGCGGTGGGCGCATGTGCCGGCATCAAGCTGCTGCCGGAAGCGGTGATGGCCGCCGTATTCGTGCTGGCTGCCAATACCCTGCTGCGGCCGGTGGTGAACCGCATCCAGCGGCAACCGCTGCCGGAAGCCTTCAGCGAGGCAACCTATGCGATCAACGTGGTCTGCCAGCGCGAGCAGCAGGCCGAGGTGCTGGACCAGCTGTTGCTGCTGCTGGAGCAGGCGCAGTATCCGGTGCGTGCGGTGGACCAGCGCCCCTTCGGCGAACGGGATGTTGAACTCGAAGCGGTGCTGTACGCCACCACGGTCGATGCCGCCGAGCTGGATGCGGTGCTGGCGACCCTGGCCACCACGCCCGGCGTGCTGCAGGGATTCTGGAACGCCAGCCTGGAATAGTGCCGGCCGCTGGCCGGCAGCCCCGTGGCCTCCGGGCGCGCGCGTGCCGACCGACGGCGCTTTGCTATCCTTTCCACCCACGCCAGGGAGCTGTCCCGATGCCATCGCTGTCGCCCCGCCGCCCCTTGGTGCTGCTGGCCCTGATCGTCGTGATGGCGGCGATCTTCCTGCTCGATACCGTCACCGACTACGCCGTTGCGGCGGCATGCTTCTACGCGGCGGTCATCCTTGCCGCCTCGCGCGTGCTGGGCGCGCGCGGGCTGATCACCCTGGCCATCGCCTGCGTCGCACTCACCGCGCTGAGCTTCTTCCTCACCCGCTTCGGCACCTACCGCATCGGCCTGGTCAATTCGGTGATCGGCATGCTGGTCATCGGCATCACCACCTATCTGGCCTTGAACATGGAAGCGGCCAAGGCGGCGGTGCAGGAAGCGCAGGGCCGGCTGCTGCGGGTCGCGCGGGCGTCCACCGTGGGCGAGCTGACCACCTCCATCGCGCATGAAGTGAACCAGCCGCTGGCGGCCATCGCCAGCAGTGCCGAGGCCTGCCAGCGTTGGCTGGCGCAGGACCCGCCGAACGTGGACAAGGCGCGGCAGACCGTGGCCCGGATCCTGGCCGACGCGCATCGCGCCGGCGATGTGATCGCCCGCATCCGTGGCCTGACCCAGGGCGCGGCGCCGGAACGTCGCGCCTTCGACCTGAATCAGGCCGTCGAGGAAATGCTCGCGCTCTCGCGCAGCGAGCTGGATCGGCATGGCGTGGTCGTCTCCCTGCTGCTGGAGGCCGATCTGCCCCCGTGCGGGCCGATCGTGTGCAGGTGCAGCAGGTCATCGGCAACCTGATCCTCAACGCCGTGGACGCCATGGAGCCAGTGCCCACCGCCGACAGGCGCCTGTCGCTGCACACCCGGCGCGACGGCCCTCGATCAGCCTCAGTGTGCGCGACCGCGGCGTGGGCCTGCCGGCCGACCAGCACGAGCGGGTGTTCGATGCGTTCTGGACCACCAAGTCACATGGGCTTGGGCTCGGCCTGAGCCTGAGCCGTTCGATGATCGAGGCCAACCACGGCCGCATTCGCGCCGAGCGACCCGCCGGCGGCGGCGCCTGCTTCGTGTTCGAGCTGCCCATCGCCACGGAAGCGCCCCATGCGTAAGCCTGCTGCCCCCGCGCCGATCCGGCACCCATCGTCTACGTAGTCGACGACGATCCGTCGGTGCGCGCCGCGCTGGAAGACCTGCTGGCCTCGATGGGCTTGCAGGTTCGGGCCTTCGCCTCGACCCAGGCCTTCCTCGAACACGAACGGGAAGATGCACCGGCCTGCCTGGTGCTGGACGTACGCATGCCCGGCCAGAGTGGCCTGGAGTTCCACCGCACGATGGGCAGCCTCGGCCTGCAGCTGCCGGTGGTGTTCATCACCGGCCACGGTGACATCGCGATGGGCGTCAACGCGATCAAGGACGGCGCCATCGAGTTCCTGACCAAACCGTTCCGTGACCAGGAACTGCTGGATGCAATCCACAAGGGCATCGACATCGACCGCCAGCGGCGCCGCGAAGGCGAGGCACTGGACGCGCTGCAGCAGCGCTGGAACACGCTCAACCCAGGCGAGCGCGAGGTGGTTGATGGCGTGGTACGCGGCCGCCTCAACAAGCAGATCGCCGGCGACCTCGGGGTCAGCGAGATCACGGTGAAGGTGCGTCGCGCGCAGGTGATGCGCAAGATGGGCGCGCGCACCCTGGTCGATCTGGTGCGCATGTACGACCGCCTGCAGGCCGGCGCGGGCTGACTGCGGTCAGTCGTCTAGCCCGCATCCGGCAGGCTGTACAGCAGCCGGTAGTCGTGGCGTCCCTGGGTGATGCTGATCTCCAGCGTCCCGGCCAGGCCCTGCAGGCCATCGCTGCCCGAATCAGGCACCACCACCACGCTCAGCGTCGGCGTGCCGCGGGCCATCAGCCCGTTGTGCTGCAGGGTGAAAGCGCCCTCGCGGCCGGCCAGTACCGCGGTCACCCGCTCCATCGCCACGTAGCCGGCCGAGCCTTCCACCGGCGTGCGGAATGCCAGCATCTGCCCGACGCTGCTGCCCTGCAGATCGCCGTGGAAGATCTTGTCGATCGACAGCACGCCGATCGGGCCGTCGTTGCCGCCGATCGGCAGCAGATTCACCTCAAACGTACCGCGCGCTTCACCCTGCATGCTGTTCTCCCATGGGGAACGTAGCGGACATCACTACTTTTTCGTGGCCAGCACGATGACGCCGGCCAGCACCAGGCCGATGCCGCTCCATTCGCGCAGGCTCGGCCGCTCATCCAGCAGCAGGTAGGCCAGCACGATCACCAGCACCACGCTGAACTTGTCGACCACCGCCACCTTGGCCAGTTCGCCACTCTGCAGCGCGCGGAAGTAGAACCACCACGAGGCGCCGGTCGCCAGCGCCGACAGTACCAGGAACAGCTGGGTACGGCCGGGCAGGAGCAATGGGTTGGACCATTTACCGGTCATCACCACCAACGGCACGATCACCGCAGCGACCACCAATGTGCGGATGGCCATGGCCAGGTCCGAATCAACCCCCTTGACGCCAACCTTGGCGAACAACGCGGTCAGCGCCGCGAACACGGCGGACAACCCGGCCCACACCAGCCACTGCGGTAGGTTCTGCACGGTCGCCTCGCCGGTCGCCCTCGATGGGCGTCCGGCAAACGCTACTCCACCCTGCCATCGGTGGGGCTTCACCTGACCCTCACCCTCGCTACAATGGGCCCAGAATCGCCAGGGGCGATCTGCAGGGAACGCGTCATCCATGTTCGACCAGGACACCCTCCGCGCCCGCATCGGGCCGGTGGCCCTTGCCCGGGCCACCCTGCCGCGCAGCCGATGGCTGCCGCGTCCCATTCCCTTCGTTGCGCAGCACCCTGCCCGCTCGGCGCGGCAGGTTCCTCATTGCACGCCCTGACCGGAGCCATCGACATGTCCGACAACACCCTCCTTGCCACGCCGACCGCTGCGGCGCCGATCAAGTATCTGGACCGCGCCATGGCCACCCTGCGCAGCCTGGGCCTGGCCGCACCGCAGGAGAACAACGCACCTGCCGTCGCGCTGGTCTCGCAGCTGGCGACGCTGGACCAGGGCCGCGTGGTGGCCATCGCACGCGTGCTGCAGCAGTCGGGGCATTTCAACGCCGTGATGCGTGATGAAATCAGTTCGGCCAAGGTCTCCGACCGCTACACCGATATCATCCGCGCCTTCGACAGCATCCGTGACGATGCCAGCAACATGGTCAAGCAGGTCAGCGACGGCAAGATCGACATGGGCGAGCGCCTGCAGAACCTGTGGATGAAGGTTACCCGCGGCGACATTCCCAGCCGCTTCGAAAAGATCCGCCACACCTTCCTGGACGTGAGCCGCGATGCGGCCGAGCAGCTGCAGCGCGAGTCGCGCGTGCTGGAGATGTACGGCGATTTCCGCCTGTCGATCAAGGACGCCGAAATCCAGGCCCACGAGCTGCTGAAACTACAGGAGCAGGCGCTGGCCGATGCGCGCGACGTACTGAAGCAGGCCCAGCAGCGCGTCGACTCCGCCGACCCGTCCGCCGATGCCGCCGACACAGGGCGCCTGGTGATGGCGCGCGATGAGGCCCTGCGCAATCAGCAGACCGAGGAATCGCGCTTCCAGCTGGCCAAGGACCTGGCCGAGAACCTGCAGGTGAACTACGCCACCTCCGAGGCGATCATGCTGCGCGTGCACCAGTCGCACGAGGTCAAGCGCCGCGTCAACGAGCGTTCGGTGGTGTTCTTCTCCACCAACGAAACCAGCTTCACCGCCTTGAATCTGGCCTTCACCACGCAGATGGGCCTGCACGAATCCACCCAGGCGCTCAACGCGATGACCGAAGGCACCTCGAAGGGCCTGGAAGCGGTCGCCAGCATCGGCGACGAGGTACTGCACCAGGGCCTGAAGGCCGGCTACGGCGGCACCATCGGTGTCGATTCGGTACGCAAGCTGGTCGATGCGGTGGTGCGTTTCCAGGAGACGTCGCTGCAGGAGATCGAGCAGCTGCGCAGCCAGGCCACCCGCGATTCGGCGGAGATCGCCAGCTATGTCGAACAGGGCAAGCAGCGCTTCGCCGCCCTGCTGCAGGCACCGCCGAGCCCGGAGCCGCGCTGACGTGAGTGCGACGATGGCGCCTGCCGAGCTGCAGGATGCGCTGCTGACCATGGATGTGGTCGACCAGCTGCGCTACCGCAATGCCGAGATGAAGGCACTGGCCGACAGTGGCCACGACAACGCGACACTGAAGCAACGCCTGCTCGAGCTGTACCGCTCGCAGGGCATCGAGGTCTCCGACGAGATCCTCGAGGCCGGCATCCAGGCCCAGCGTGAACAGCGCTACCTGTACACCGCGCCGAGTGGCTGGAAGGCGTGGCTGGCCAGGCGCTGGATCGATCGCAGGCGAGTGCTCAGATGGGCGCTGACGGTCGCGGCGGCGCTGCTGGCGCTCGGCATGGTGCTGCTGCTCGCGCGCGGCTTCGGCGCCTTCGTGCGTGAGGCCAACATCGAGAAGAATGTCCAGGTCCTCAACGACAGGGTCACGGCGCAGCAGCAGGCCATCGGTCTCGCACGCCACGCGCTGGCCGCGCAGGAACAGGCGCTGCAGGGGCTGTTGCCGCGTACCACGGCCAGTGGTGAACGCCTGCAGCCGCTGACCGAAGGGGCACAGGCTGCGCTGTCTGAAGCGCAGCGGCGCTTCGCCGAGGTGCCGGCAGCGGACGCCCTGCTGCCAACCCTGGTACGCCGCGACCAGGTCACCCGGGTCAGCCACGGCAGCACGGCCACCGCCGGCCAGGCCGCCGACTGGGTGGAACAGCAGCGCCAGGCCGCCGAGCAGGCGCTGACGCGGGCACAGCAAGCCCTGCCCGTCCTCAGCGAACGAGTCGCCACGCTTGGCCAGGCCACCGATGCAAGCGAACTGCTCGATGCCACCAACCTTGCCGCCAAGGCCGCACGGCTGACCCCGGATGCAGAGCGGCTGCGCGCCCGCACCTATACCGACGGCGACGTGGCCCTGCGTGCCGGCGACATCGCAACGGCCGGTCAGGCCACGGCCACCCTCAAGGAGCTGATCGGCAGTGCCGGCAAGCTGGCCGCGCTCAATGAGCGCCTGGCCCAGCTCAGGACCGATGGCCTGGCCACCGGGGTTGCCGGCGACGACCGCAAGCGCCTGCAGCGTGCGCTGGATCATGCGGCCACCCTGATCCGCGTCGAGACACTGGCCGAAGCCGGGCCGGCGCTGGACCAGGTCGCCGGGCTGGTGGCGATGCTGCAGCAGACCCTGGTCTACCGCATCGTCAACCGCGACGATGAGCGCACCGGCGTATGGCGCTACAACGAGAACGCCAATGGCGGACGCAACTACTACCTGGTGACCGAGGCACTCGACGAAGCCGGCAACGCCGTCACCATCACCGTCCGCAACGAAGAAACCGGCAAGGACGAACAGGTCACGCTGTTTGCCGTGCGCGTGCCGCAGGCCACCTACAACCGTGTAGCGGCCGACAAGCAGGACAACGGCATCATCGAAGACGACCAGATCGGCAGCAAGCCGCGCGGCAGCCTGTCGCCGCGCTTCCGCATGCCCACCACCGGCGGCTACATCACCCAATGGTGATGCCTGAGGAACTGACATGAGTGACCTGAATACCGCGATGGCTGACGTCGAAGCCGAGATCGCCGACCTGCAGGCCCGCCTGGCCACGCAGGGCAACCAATGCCGGGAGCTGGTCAAGGAACAGGACGTGCTGCGCGAGCAGACCCGTGCCGATTTCGATGCACTGGCCCGGCTGCAGGCCGAGGCCAGCAACGAGGTTGAACCTGCCGTTGCCCGCGATCTGCTGCTGCAGTCGCGTGCCGACCTGGACCGCCGTGAACGCAAGGGCCGTACGCTGGAGGGCGAACTGCAGCGGCTGCTGGATGAGGAGCAGGCATTGCAGCAGCGCTCGCTCGATGCCGCGGCCGCGCGTGATGCCGCCGGCGAGCGGTTGCAGCAGCTGCAGGATCAGGTGGAGGCCACGCTGCGCAATGACAGCGACTTCCTGGCCCTGCTGGACACCCTGCAGCTGGCGCAGGCGCGGTGGGATACCGCCGAGCGCATGGCCGGTTCGGCCCAGGCCGAACATGATGCCAAGGCCGGCGCCTACCAGGCCGATCCGATCTTCATGTACCTGCTGTCGCGCGACTTCGGTGGCAGCGGCTACCGTGGTTGGCCGCTGCTGCGCACCGTCGATGGATGGCTGGCCGAGCTGTGCGGCTACGACCGTGCCCGCCGCGAGTACCGTACCCTGACCGAGCTGCCGGGCTACCTGCAACAGCATGCGGCGCAGGCCCGCGAACAGGCCGAGCAGGCGCACGCCCCGGTACAGGCCGCCCGCGATTCAGCCGCGGCGCTGTCCGGTGGCGGTGTGCTGCGCAGCATCCTGCGGGATGCGCAGGGTGCCCTGGCCCAGGCGCTGCTGGACGAACAGCGGCAACGCCAGGCGGTGGATGCCCAGCAGGCGAGGATCACCGACTTCCGCAGCTGGTCCGACACCGAGGGCCGTTCGGTGCTGGTCACCCTGGCGCGCGCCCTGTCCTCGCGCAACCTCGACGATCTGTACCGCCGCGTCGCCGCGACTGCCACGGCCGAGGACGATGCGGTGCTGGAGCGGATCCATGCCCGCCGCCTGCGCCTGACCGAGATCGAGGGAAGCGTTGGTCAGCACACGAGCGACATGGAGACGCTGAAGGCGTCGCTGGCATCGCTGCAGGCCACCCGCCGCAGCTACCAGCTCGCGCTCGATGCCGAGCGCAGCAGCTATCGCGCCCCGGCCCGCAGCGTCGCCGAGCCGATCATGACCTCGCTGTTCGCCACCGCCAGCAGCCGCCCGCGGCGCTCCAGCACCGCCTCCTCCGGCGGGTTGTTCGATTGGGGATCGAGCAGTTCCAGCAGCTCGGACTCCCGTTCGAGTTTCTGGTCGGGCTCCGGCTCCAGCTCCAGCTCCAGTTCCAGCTCCAGCTCGGGCTCCGGTTCCAGCAGCGGCGGCTTCCGCAGCGGTGGCGGTATCAGCGGCGGTGGCGGCTTCAAGACCGGCGGCGGCTTCTAGCTGCTTGCCTGCTGGATGCGCCGTTTCAGCCGTGTATCCAGCAGACCCACACCCAGCAGCACCAGGCTGGTCAACCAGCCGGCTGCCAGCAGGTGGGTCAGTGGCAGCAACAGGCCCAGCACCAGCAGTGCCACGGCACCGAACAGATGCGAGCGTGGCGCCCGGCCATACACCACGCGTTTGTACAACGCGCTGCCCAGCAGGTAGATCAGCGGGCCGGCCACCATCAGCGCGGCATACGCCGGCGTCACCGCCGCCCCCGGGTGGTCCATCACCAGGTCGTTGCCGACCGCGGTGGCAATGATGCCGGCGATCAGCAGCGCATGCACATAGTGGAAGTTGGCGCCCATCCGGCCCGGATCGTCGGCATGGGTGATCGCCTCGGTGGCGTCGCCGCTGGAGATGCCGAAATACAGCCACCACATGGCGAGGGTTCCGGCGAAGGTGGCCAGCACAGCCGAGACCACCGCACCACTCCAGTGCTCCACCTCGCTGAGCACACCGCCGGTGGCCAGCAATGTCTCTCCCAGCGCGACGATGACGAACAGCTGGCAGCGCTCGGCCAGATGCCCACCTTCGATCGTCCATTCGCGGGTGTGCGAGCGGCCCAGCCCGGGAAAGGCAAAACCGAACATCGGCGAAACGTACTCGCAGGCCACCGCCAGCGCCCACAGCGCCAGCCGTGCATGGCCCTCGGCCGCCGCACCGGCCAGCCAGAAACAGGCCGACACGCACACCCAGGCCAGCATGCGGCGGAAGTTCGGCGTCAATGCATGCGTGCCGCCCACCTCGTACAGCACAAAGGCGGTGCGCCCCACCTGCATCGTCGCGTAGGCCCCGGCGAACACCCAGGCGCGGTCGGCAAAGGCCTCGGGAATGGACGAGGACATCAGCAGTGCCAGCAGCATCGTGGCGAACAACAACCCGCGGATGCGCGGCGCCTGCGGGTCGAACCAGTTGCTGACCCAGCAGGCGTACTGCCAGCCCAGCCAGACCGCAAACCACAGCACCAGCGTCTGCAGCACCCCGGCCAGGCCCAGGTGGTGCAGCAGGTGGTGGCTGAGCTGGGTGACCGCGAACACGTACACCAGATCGAAGAACAATTCTTCGTAGGTGACCCGGGCGTGGTGGCCATCGCGCTGGCGCAGCGCCGGCAGGCGCAGGGGTGTGCTCATCGGAAGCCCTCAGCGCGCCAGGCGCCAGTAGGCAAGGCCGGCCA
The DNA here is from genome assembly GCF_056172695.1 of Stenotrophomonas sp. GSD10. Lineage (NCBI taxonomy): Bacteria > Pseudomonadati > Pseudomonadota > Gammaproteobacteria > Lysobacterales > Lysobacteraceae > Stenotrophomonas > Stenotrophomonas sp. GSD10. The sequence continues at coordinate 2,056,115 of NZ_JAOCMC010000002.1, forward strand.
ACAGCGCCGGCACCGCAAATACCAGCAGCAGGATCGGCACCTCTTCCCTGAAGGCGTAGCCGGCCCGGTAGACCCCCACCCACAGGTTGGCCAGCGCCAGCACCAGCCAGGTGGCAACAAAGGCCAGCAACGCCGCCGGCAACTGCGAGCTGCCCACGCTCCAGAGACGCCCGAACAGCATGAACACCGCCAGCAGCAGCACACCGGCGATGATGACCAGAAGTACGTGCATGTCTCGCTCCCTCAGCCCGGGTGCAGGCTGGCACGGGCCGATTCTGCGCGCCAGACGATGATCGTGTTTTCACCATCCAGGCCCACCGAACAATGGCCTGCATGCGGTATGGATGGCAAATGCGAACCGTTCCCATTAATATTCCATCACCGCGCAGGGATCGTCCTGTTGCGCGACCCGCCTTTCACCCTCGCCCGTTCCGGATGCACGAGTCGCCCTCATCGCCACTGCCCGCCGCACCGCTGCTGTCGTCACTGGTGCGCCACTACGAGGAACTGGTCGACTACCTGCGCCGTCGCTTCCGCTCGCCCGGATTGGCCCGCGAAGTGGTGCACGAGGTCTGTCTGCGCCTGCTCGAGCGCCCGGCCGTACAGGACGCACGGCAACCCATCGCGCTGTTGCGCCGCATCGCCCACGACGCTGCGGTCGACCGTTGCCGTGCCGAAGACCTCCGCCGGCACTGGGTGGAGCCGCGCGCCGAACTGCCCGATGGCGCCTGCGCGCGACCCGGGCCGGAACAGCAGGCGCAGGGACAGCAGGCGCTGCAGCGCTTGAGCACCACCATTGAACGCATGCCCTGCCGGCGCCAGCAGGTGTTCATCCTGCACAAGATCCACGAGCTGCCGCAGGCCGAAGTGGCACAGCGCATGGGGATCGGCCTGAAGGCGGTCGAGCGCCACCTGCGCCTGGCCATGGCCGATTGCCGACTGCACGCCGGGCCGCAATGAAGCCGGTGCCTCCACCGCAGCCGCCGACCGAGCCTGCCCCCACCGAACAGGTGCTGGAGCAGCACCGCGATGCGCTGAAGCAGCGCTTTCCGCTGCCGCCGCCGGCCGCCCTGCAGCGCCGACGCGGCGGACGCATCGCAAAGACCGTCCTGCCCGTGCTGCTGGTGGCCATCAGCGCCGTGTGCATCGCCGACCCGGCCTGGCAGGTGCGCGACTACCAGACCGCCGTGGGCGAACGGCGCCAGATCACGCTGCCCGATGGCAGCCATGTCCTGCTCGATGCCGGTACCCGGCTGCAGGTACGCCGCCACCTGCGTTCGCGGCAGGTGCTGCTGGCACAGGGCCAGGCGCGCTTCGACGTGCGGCATTCGGCGTGGCGGCCGTTCCAGGTCGAGGCCGGGCCGGTGCACGTGCGCAACTACGGCACCGTGTTCGATGTTGACCGCCAGGGCGACCTGAGCGAGGTGACCCTGTGGCGCGGTGAGGTCGGCGTGCGCGTGGAAGGCGGCGGCGCCGAACAGCGGCTGAAACCCGGACAACGCGTGCTCGCCCAGGCCGGCTCACTGACACCGCCGGAGCCGGCCAGCCCGGATCGCGCCGACTGGACCCGCGGCCGTCTGCAGTTCGATCGCCTGCCGCTGTCCGAGGTGTTGCGCATCCTGCAGCGCTATCACGACCGTCCGATCGTGCTGGACGATCCAGCGTTGGGCCCCTTGCAGGTCTCGGGCGTGTTCGATGCCGACCGCGCCGAAACCGCCGTGGCGCTGTTGCCGGAGATCCTGCCGGTACAGGTGCATACCGCCGCCGACGGCAGCCTGCACCTGCGCGCGCGCCGGTGATCCTCCCAGCAAGGCTGAGGGTGGGTTGCGCGCCGTTCCATCCGGCAGGTGCGTGAACCCCTCTGAAGGACCCTGCATGACCCGCCCCGTTCCGCCCGCCGCCCTGCGCCGGCTGGCCCCCGCCCTGCTCGCGGCCTGCCTGTGCGCCGCGTTGCCCGTTGCCGCGCAGACCCGCGCTCCCACCACCGTGGAACTGCACCTGCCGGCTGGGCCACTGCAGGCATCGCTGAACGCACTGGCCCGGCAGAGCGGCATCCAGCTGCTGTTTGCCGCCGACAGCACCCGCGGCCGCAGTGCGCCCGCGCTGGAGGGCCGCTACACCCCGCGCGACGCGCTGCAACGCCTGCTGGCCGGCCACGCGCTGACCCTGCAGGAACGTTCGCCCGGCGTGTTCGTGGTGAGTGCCGCTGCGGCACCGGCACCGGCACCCGCCAAGGCCAGCGCCTCGGCACGGGCCACCCCGGCTGCGGGCCCGACCTCGCTGGCACGCGTCACGGTCTCGGCTTCCACCGCGCGCATGCCGCAGGGTGAAACCGCCATGCCCAACACCATCACCGTGCTGACCCGCGAGGACATCGCCCAGCAGCTGGCGCTGGGCTCGGACGTATCGCGCGTGCTGTCGGCGCAGATTCCGGCCTTCGCGCCCGCGCGCGAGAAGATGTCCAACTACGGCGAGAGCATGCGTGGCCGCGGCATCCTCTACATGGTCGACGGCGTGCCGCAGTCCACCCCGCTGCGTGATGGCTCGCGCGATTCGCACACCATCGACCCGGCGATGATCGAGCGCATCGAGGTCATCCACGGCGCCAACGCGTTGCAGGGCATCGGCGGCACCGGCGGCATCGTCAACATCATCACCCGCAGCGCCCCCACCGAGCCCGGTGCCTTCCTGCTGGACAGCAACCTGACCTACAGCAGCGCCCTGCCCAACCGCCACGATGACAACGGCCAGCGTGCCTCGGCCCTGGTGGGCGTGCGCGGCGATCGTTTCGACCTCGTCGCCGGCCTCGCCTACGAGCGCCAGGGCCTGTTCCATGACGGCGAAGGCCGTTCGATCGGCACCAATGCGCAGGGCGAGCTGATGGATTCGACCTCCACCAACGTGTTCGCCAAGCTGGGCTGGAACCTGGCCGAGGGCCATCGCCTGCAGGTGATGGCCAATCGCTACGAGCTGCGCGGGCTGGACAACTACGTGGCGGTGAATGGTGATTTCCGCAGCGGCCGGCCGACCCTTTCAGTGCCCGGTGATACACCGCTGGACCCGCCGATGAACCGCTCGCGTTCACTGACCGTGGATTACAGCGCCGCCGATCTGCTGGGTGGCCGCTTCCAGGCCCAGGCCTTCGCGGTGGATTTCGAAGGACGCTACGGCGCCAGCCAATGGGACCCGTGGGGCAATACCGGTGCCAACGCGGCCTGGGACCAGACCCAGAACGAATCGGACAAGCGCGGCTTCAAGCTGACCCAGAGCTGGACCCGCATCGCCGATACCACGCTGGATGTGACCGTGGGCCTGGATGGCCTGCGCGATCGTACCCATCAGGTGTTGCTGGCCAGCGGCATGAACTGGGTACCGTTGACCACCTACCAGAGCCTGTCGCCGCTGCTGCAGCTGCACTGGTGGCCCACCGATCACCTGATGCTGTCCGGCGGCCTGCGTTACGAGAAGGGCGAGCTGGAAGTGGGTGACTACACCACCCTGCCGCGCTACGGCGCGCGCAAGGTGGCCGGTGGCAAGCCGACCATGAGCGAGACGCTGCCCAACATCGGCGCAGTCTGGTACATCAACGACCGCCTCAACGCCTACGCCTCGTACTCGGAGGGCTACACGGTGGCCGACGTCGGCCGCGTGCTGCGCGCGATCAACCGCGACGGCCAGCGCGTGGACAACCTGGTCGACCTGTCGCCGGTGGTGTCGGACAACCGCGAGATCGGCCTGGAGTACGACGACGGTCGCTTCAGCGGTGACATTGCCTACTACACCTCCGAATCGAAGCTCGGCTCGGTGCTGGTCTACGATGCCGGCATCGACGCCTACAACGTGCAGCGCCAGGCCACCCGCGTGGAAGGGTTCGAAAGCAACCTGCGCGTGCGCCTGGGTGATGCCCGCCTGGGCCTGGGCTATGCGCGCGCCAACGGACGCTACGACGCCAACGTCGATGGCCGCCTGGACAGTGACCTGGCCGGTGTCAACATCGCACCGAACCGGCTGACCGCGTTCTGGGAACAGAACTGGACCCCGCAGCTGAGTACGCGCCTGCAGGCCAGCCATGCCTTCGACCGTGATTTCGACCAGCTCGGCAACCGCGTGGCGACCTTCAACGGCTACACCACGATGGACCTGGTGGCGCGCTATGTGTTGGACAAGCACAGCTTCACGCTGGGCGTGCAGAACCTGGCCAACAAGCAGTACATCAGCTACTACTCACAGACCACGCCGTCGAACCCGAGCTACTTCGCCGGCCGTGGGCGGGTGCTGAGCCTGGGCTGGCAGTACCGGTACTGAGCCATGGCGCCCTTATGGGAGCCATGAAATCTATGCGCGACGCGATGAAGGAGGCCCATGCTAGTTTCTGGGCCTCCTTCAGACGGACATGCACCATGCGCAGTTCCCTGCTTGCTTTCGCCCTCGCTGCCACACTGCCTGTCATCCAGGCACATGCCGCTGAGGCACCGCTGCCGCAGCTGCGCGCCTATACCGTCGACGCCTCCTGGCTGCAGCCGATGGCACCGCTGCAGATTGCTGACCACACCTGGCAGATCGGCACCCAGGAGCTGACCGCCCTGCTGGTGCAGACCGCCGACGGCGCGGTGCTGCTGGACGGTGGCATGCCGCAGATGGCCGACCACCTGCTGGCCAACATGAAAGCGCGTGGGGTGGCCCCGCAGGATCTGCGATGGATCCTGCTCAGTCATGCGCATGCCGACCACGCAGGACCTGTGGCGGAACTGAAGCGGCGTAGCGCTGCGCATCTGGTCGCCAATGCCGAATCGGCCGTGCTGCTGGCACGCGGCGGCAGCAACGATCTGCACTTCGGCGATGGGATCACCTACCCGCCGGCCAGCGCCGACCGCATCATCATGGACGGTGAGACTGTCTCCCTCGGCGGCATCACCTTCACCGCCCACTTCATGCCCGGCCACACCCCGGGCAGTACCGCCTGGACCTGGACCGACACGCGCGGCGGCAAGCCGGTGCGCATCGCCTACGCCGACAGCCTAAGCGCGCCGGGCTACCGGTTGCAGGGCAATGACCGCTATCCGCGCCTGGTCGAAGATTACCGGCGCAGCTTCGCCACGGTGCGCGCCCTGCCCTGCGATCTGCTGTTGACCCCACATCCCGGCGCCAGCCGCTGGGATTATGCGGCCGGCAGCAAGGCGGCGGTCAACGCAATGACCTGCAAGGCCTACGCCGATGAGGCCGAGAAGAAGTTCGACGCGCAGCTGGCCAAGGAAACGGCCCGGGCTCGCTGATTCTGTAGAGTCGAGCTTGCTCGACTGAAGCAGAGCAGTCGAGCAAGGCTCGACTCTACAAAGAGCAAGCCGAGCGTAGGCTCGGCTCTACAGGGAAGGCGATTACGGGTGCTGGGCGAACGGCTCGGTGCTGCCATCGGTGCGCACCAGCTCGACGGTGTACGGCTGCACGTAGCCATCGGGCATTTCCATCCCCGGCGAACCGGCCGGCATGCCCGGCAACACCAGCCCACGCGCAGCCGGGCGTTCGGCCAGCAGGCGCTTGATGTCCGCGGCCGGAATGTGGCCTTCCACCACGTAGCCGCCGATCTCGGCGGTGTGGCAGGAGGCCTTGCCGACCGGCACGCCAAGGCGGACCTTGATCGGGTTCATGTCGTCGGTGTCGCGCACCTCCACCTGGAAGCCGGCGGCTTTCAGGTGGTCCACCCAGACGCCGCAGCAGCCACAGCTGGCGGTCTTGTGCACGATCGCAACCGGCAATGCCGGATCGACCTGGGCCACGACGGCCGGTGCAGATACAGGTGCAGCTTCGCTGGCGACCGGGGCGACGCTGGATTCGTCGGCAGCGCGCGCGCAGGCGGCGGTGGTCAGAACGGTGCCCAGCAGCAGGCCGAGGGAGAGAGAACGGTTCATGGAATGATTCCTTTGCAGTAGCGGGCAATGCAGCCCGCCGCCCGCGCGTTGAACGCACAGGCAGAGACAAGAATGTGTCGTGCAATCGAGACGGACGCAGCGCGCCCGCAGGGAATCAACCGATGGGGGGCCGCAACGGGTCGAGCATTGGCGGCGGCGCGCGTTGCGACGGACTCGCCGCCAGCGGCGCCTCGCGCCAGGGCGAGGCCGGTGTTCGATTCGCGGTCGCCAGCATGCCCAAGCAGGCAGGCGGGCACTCACACTCTCCGCTCTGGCAGGCCATCAAAGCCGCATCACCGCAGCAGCCAGCCGCGGTCATCGCGGCCGAGTGCGGTGCGGCACAGTGCTCCTGCCCGGCTGTTCCGCTGTACGCAGGCACGGCAAACGCCAGCGCCGGTGCATTCAGCACCAGGGCAACGAGCAGCATCCATCGCAGCAGCAGGCCAGGCAGGTTCACTCGTCGATGATAGCCGATGCGGATGTCACGCAGAGGCCGTTGCCATCGCCCGCATCCGCACCGGAATCGACTTGGCCGCCGGGGTGCCACTGATCCGGTCGTAGTAATCCAGCGGCAGCAGCGGATTCAGTTCCGGGTAGTAGCCTGCCAATGCACCGCGCGGCATCGGGTAATCCAGCACGGTCAGGCCCTCGATGCGCCGGTCCACGCCGTCGGCGCTGATCGTTTCCAGGCTGACCAGCGCTTCCTTGGCCAACCCGCGCGCCAAGCGGTCTTCGATGTTCATGAACAGCACCATGCGGTCGTTGTACACGCCGCGGTAGCGATCGTTGTAGCTGTAGATGGTGGTGTTGTACTGGTCATGCGAGCGCACGGTCGCCAGCCGCAGCATCTCCGGGTCGTCCACCGGGTCATCCACGTCCAGCCCGGGCATCAGCAGGATGTTGGCCTTGCCATTGGGCGTGGGCCACACGCGGCGGCGCGGCGGGATGTCCAGATGGAAACCGTGCGCCTGCTGGATGCGCGTGTTGAAGCCGGTATAGATCTCCGGGTACACCGCGGCGATCAGCTCGCGGATGGGCGCATAGTCGTACATGCATCCTGCCCAGTCGACCCGGCTGTGCGGCAACGTGGCCATCGCCATGCGGCAGACGATCTCCACCTCCGGCAGCACCTGCGCGCTGACCGGTTCCAGCACGCCGCGCGATGCGGTGACGTTCGACATCGCATCCTCGATGGTGACGAACTGCTCGCCGGCGGGCGTCACGATACGTTCCGAGCGTGCCACCACCGGCAGGATCAGGGCATCACGGCCATGCACCAGATGCCCGCGGTTGAGCTTGGTGGCGATGCCCACGGTCAGCTCCAGGCCGCGCATCGCCTCATAGGCGCGTGGTGTATCGGGCACGGCATGGATGAAGTTGCCGCCCAGGCCGATGAATACCTTGGCGCTGCCTTCCAGCATCGCCTCGATCGACTCGACCACATGATGGCCATGTTCGCGCGGCGGATCGAAACCGAACACCTGCTGCACGCGATCCAGGTAGGCCGGCTTGGGCTTTTCGTCGATGCCGACGGTGCGATCGCCCTGCACATTGGAATGCCCACGGATCGGCCCGATGCCCGCGCCAGGCTTGCCGAAATTGCCGCGCAGCATCAGCAGGTTGGCCACCTGCTGCAGCAGGCGCGAGCCGTACTGGTGCTGGGTCAGGCCCATTCCATAGCAGATCACCGTGGCCTTGGAGCGGATGTAGATTTCCGCACAGCGGCAGATCTGCGCCTGCGAAATGCCGGAGACCTGCACGATCTCCTCCCAGTCCTGCGCCATCACATCCTCGCGCAGCGCCTCCAGGCCCACTGTGTGTTCGGCCAGGAAGTCGTGGTCCAGGACGCGATCGCCCTGTGCTTCACGCTCGAACATCACCTTCATCATGCCCTTGATCAGCGCCAGGTCGCCGCCGATGCGGATGTGCACGAACTCGCTGGTGATCTCGGTCGAACCGAAGGTGGCCATCTGCACCACGTCCTGCGGCTCGGCAAAGCGGATCAGGGCGCGCTCGGGCATCGGGTTGACCGCCACGATTGGAATGCCGCGTTTACGCGCCTCGACCAGGTTGCTCATCATCCGCGGCGAATTGGTGCCGGTGTTCTGGCCGATCACGAAGATCGCCTCGGCGTGCTCGAAGTCCTGCAGCACGATGGTGCCCTTGCCCACCCCGATGGCCGGCGGCAGCCCCCGGCTGGTCGGCTCGTGGCACATGTTCGAGCAGTCCGGGAAATTGTTGGTGCCGAACTCGCGCACGAAGATCGAATACAGGAACGCCGCTTCGTTGGGCGTGCGCCCGGAGGTGTAGAACTCGGCCTGATGCGGGCTGTCCAGCGCCTGCAGGTGACGGCCGATCAGCGCGAACGCCTCGTCCCAGCTGCACGGCACGTAGTGATCGGTGGTCGCATCGTAGCGCATCGGCTCGGTCAGCCGGCCCTGCATCTCCAGCCAGTAGTCGCTCTGCGCCATCAGCTCGGTGACCGTGTGCTGCGCGAACAACTCGCGGCCAGCGCGGAACTGCGTTGCCTCCCAGGCCAGGGCCTTGGCGCCGTTCTCGCAGAACTCCAGCTTCTTGCGCTCGTCGGCATCGGGAAATGCGCAGCTGGGGCATTTGAAGCCGCCCGGCTGGTTCATCGCCAGCAGCGCCTTGGAGCCCTTGCCGATCACGCTCTGCTGCAGCAGCACCTTGGCAGTGGCGCCGGCGGCACCCCAGCCACCGGCCGGCTGGTTGTAGGGCTTGTAACGCGGCGGCTTCTGCTCGGACATGTTCGGCGACCTGGTCTGAGGAACTCAACGACGAACGGCCGCACAGAATCGGCCGCCTGCGGGCGCCTTGCCCGCCGCTTCAGTCAATCACGGCCCCTGCCAGCGCGCCAGAGGCCCGTGCTGCCCGGCGGCCAGCCTGGCATGGCAACGGTTACACCTGCGTCAGCACCCGGGTACTGCGCTATCCTCGATTTCGCAGGCACTTCGTTGCCTGCGCACCTTCCCTGCCCGGATGCGCTGCATGCCCGACCCGACCCCGCCACACACCCCGCCTGCCGGCACGGCCCAGCGCCCGCTGCATCGCTGGCGTGGCGGACTCCCGCAGCCGCAGCTCGACGTGGTGGCCGAGGAGGTACCGGTTGCGATGCGTTACAACGGTGCCGCGTTCTCGGTGATGATGGCCACGCCGTGTGACCTGGAGGACTTCGCGCTGGGCTTCTCGCTCAGCGAGGGCTTGATCGCGGCGCCCGCGCAGCTGCTGGCGGTCGAGGTGAGGCCGCAGCTGGAAGGTATCGAACTGCAGATGACCGTGGCCGCGGATGCGCCCGGCGCCGCGCTGGATCCGGATGAAGAACGCCTGCTGCCCGGTCGTGGCGGCTGCGGCCTGTGCGGCACGCGCCAGCTTGAGGATGTGCTGCGGCCCCTGCCGCCGATCCGCGAACGCCGCACCTACGCACCGGCTGCGCTGCAGCGTGCCCTGGCCGCACTGGCACAGCACCAGCCGATGAATGCGGCAAGCGGCGCCATTCACGCCGCCGCCTGGGCCGACGCCAGCGGGCGGATCGGCTGGGTGCGCGAAGATGTTGGCCGCCACAATGCGCTGGACAAGCTGATCGGCGCCTTGCACCACAACGAGCACGCCATCGACGGCGGCCTGCTGGTGATTTCCAGCCGCGCCAGCTACGAGATGGTCAGCAAGGCAGTGCGCGCCGGCGCCAGCGTACTGGCCGCCGTGTCGGCGCCGACCGCACTGGCGATCGACCTGGCCCGCAGCGCCGGGCTGTGCCTGGTCGGGTTTGCGCGTGAGAGCGGCTTCAATGTGTACACCCATCCCGAGCGGCTGCAGGCGGGCGAACCGCTTGGGTAGAGTCGACCGTTGGTCGACTATCGCGCGAAGCGCGGGGTTCTCGCTGTCTGATGGAAGAGCAGTCGACTAACAGTCGACTCTACCGAAAGGCAGTCGACCAGCGCGCCGACCAACCACTTGGGTAGAGTCGACCGTTGGTCGACCAACGCGCGCAGCGCGGAGGTTTTCGCCGACCGAAACGCGAAACGGTGCGTCAGCGCAATGCCACCTTCGGGAAATCCACCGGCACATCGAAGGCCACGTTGACGTAGTTGGTGAACAGGTTGAGCGCCACATGCGCCAGGATCTCGACGATCTGCTCATCATCAAAGCCCACCGCTCGCAAGGCCTGCACGTCGCCGTCTGCGATCTGCGCACGCTGCTCGACCACCTTCAGCGCGAACGCCAGCGCGGCCGCAGTGGCCGGATCGCTGGACTGGCCGACCTGCGCGGCCGCCATCTGCTCGCTGCTGGCCCCGGCCTTGCGGCCCAGCGCGGTGTGCGCGGCCAGGCAGTACTCACACGCGTTGCGGTTGGCGATGGCCACGGCAATCTGCTCACCCAGCAGCGGCGACAGTCGCCCGCCCGCCAAGGCGCCGAACGAAGCCCACATGCTCTGCAGGGCGGCCGGCGAGTTGGCCACGGCGCGGAACATCGCCGGGGTGGCGCCAAAGGCGGCGTGGACCTGGCCCAGCAGGGCCTGGCGATCGGCCGTGGTGTGGGTGGCATCGATCAGGGGGATACGGGACATGGGGAATCTCCTTGGAAACGCGCCCGGGATTGGACGACCCGGCCATCCTAGGTAGACTCCATGGACGATACGCGCCACATCAGCCACATCCATTGTCCATTCGTCCATGAGCGTCTCCGCCGACCCCGCTGGCCGCCCGGCGCCTGATCGCCTCTCCTCCCTGCTGGAGCGCTTCCGCGTGCAGGCCGCGCTGTTCCACAGCGGGCCACTGTGCGGGCGTCATGTCTTCGCGCCGCAGCCCGGGCGCGCCTTCCTGCACATCCTGCGCCAGGGGCAGATGGAAGTCCGGCACCCCGATGGGGATGCGGTCCTGCCACGGCTGAAGATCGACACCCCCAGCCTGCTGCTGTACCCGCAGCCGCTGCACCATGTGTTCCACAACGCGCCGCTGGACGGCCCGGACTTCACCTGCGCCACGCTGGATTTCGATGGTGGCGCGCGCAACCCGATCGTGCAGTCGCTGCCGCCGGTGATGGTGGTACCGCTGGCCGCCGTCGGCGAGCTGGACGACACCCTGCGCCTGTTGTTTGCCGAGGCCGACCGCCAGCGCTGCGGGTCGCGGTTGCTGACCAATCGCCTGTTCGAAGTGGCATTGATCCAGATCCTGCGCTGGGTGGTCGATCATCCGGATGCGGCGGGGGTCAGCCATGGGTTGATGCGCGGGCTGTCCGATGCGCGGCTGGCACGCACACTGGTGGCGATGCACCAGGCGCCCCAGGACGAATGGACGCTGCCACGCATGGCTACGACCGCCGGGATGTCGCGCAGCGCGTTCGCTGCGGTGTTCAAGGAGGTGATGCAGGCCACACCGGCCAGTTATCTGCTGGACTGGCGGCTGAGCCTGGCGTGCGCGCAGTTGCGGGCCGGCGTGGCCGTCAAGCAGGTGGCGATCGAGGTGGGGTTTGCCGATACCGCGTCACTGTCCAAAGCCTTCCGCAAGCGGCTGGGCGCATCGCCGCGTGCGTGGTTGGCCGCAAGCGCAGCACAGGCTGGGTAGATGGATGAGAGGTAGAGTCGACCGCTGGTCGACTATCGCGCGAAGCGCGGGGTTTTCGCTGTCTGATGGAAGAGCAGTCGACCAACAGTCGACTCTACCAACGCGGCATTTCGGTGGCCTGACCGGAAGGCAGTCGAGCATGGCTCGACTCTACAAGTGCAGCGCCACCGGGGTCAGCCCTTCGCCAGCAGCCCGGCGATGCGCTCGGCCACCTGCGCGCGCACCCCTTCATCCAGCTGGCCTTCGTACATTGCTTCGTAGATCCACAGGCCATCGGCCGCCAGCCGCGCCACGAAATTGTCGAGCGCGGTGGAATCAACACGGCCTGCTTCCGGCGCAGAGGGGGCCCAGCGGCGTACCGCCGGTCCCCATGGGCGCTCACCGGCCTCCGGGTCGGCCGATTCGAGCATGAACATCAACTCGGCGCGGGTGGCGCTCTGCGCCGACACCCGCACGAAGGTCTGGTAACGCTCCAGTGCGGTCGCCTCATCCGCACGCTTGCCCAGCAGCGCCTCCATCGACGCCTCCCAGGCCTGCACCAGATGCTCGTCAATACCGCGCAGCAGCGCTTCGCGCGACGGAAAGTGGTACAGCAGGCCGCCGCGGGTCAGCTGGGCTTCGGCCGCTACCGACTCGAAGGTCACCGCACGCACCCCGTCACGATTGATCACGTTGACGGCGGCGTCGAGGATGCGGTCGCGCTTGCTGGTTCTCATCGCGTCATTTTACGCGATCGGCCGCACCCTCGCGGCCACCGACCCGGCCACGCAGCAGGCGCGCGATGATCGCCGCACCTGCGGCCAGTACCACGGTGATCGCCAGCAGCACGATCTGGTAACCGCGGTCATAGGCCGCCGCGGCCAGCGCGAACCACTCGCCCTGCCCGTCCGCACGCGCGGCATGCAGCGCCTGGGTGAAGCCTTCGCGGGCCAGCGCCGGAATCCCGGCCGAGTCCGGCAGGAACGCGCTGTACATGGCCGCGCTGAGGCTGCCCAGCATCGCCACTGCCAACAACCCACCGAATTCGTAGGACACCTCTTCCACCGACGAGGCCATGCCGGCACGGTGGGGCGGCACGTTGTTGAGGATGGCCGTGGACGCCACCGAGATCGCCGCGCCCATGCCCAGGCCGGTGATCGCCATGCCCGCCACCACCCATTCCAGGCCGTGCGGGAAGCCGAAGGCCACCACCGCCACACCCAGCGCGCCCGCCGCCAGCCCGCCGCAGATCAGCGGGCGCAGGCCAACGCGATGCAGGATGCTGCCGCCCAGCAGCGCGCTTGGCAGGCTGCCCAACGCTGCCACCGACACCAGCAGGCCAGCCTGCAGGGGCGTGAAACCGGCCACCAGCTGGAAGCGCTGGGTGGTGAGCAGCTGCAGTCCGGCCATCGCGAACAGGGTGAACACCGCCGACAGCGTGCCGGCCAGGAACGCTGGATTGCGGAAGATCGCAAAATCCAGCAACGGATACGGCAGCTGCTGCTGGCGGCGTGAGAACGCCGCGCCGGAAACCATGGCCAGCAGCAGTGAACCGGCGCCCAATGCGTACGACGGCGGCGTGGCGATCAGCGATTTGATCGCCAGCACCAGCCCGGACAGCGCCGCCAGTGCCAGCAGCGAGGACAGCAGATCCCACGGGCGCGCGGTGTCGCGCTGCCCTTCCGGCGCCAGCAGCACGGTGGCCACGAAGGCGACCACCACCACCGGCACGTTGACCAGGAACACCGAGCCCCACCAGAAATGCTGCAGCAGCCAGCCGCCGATGATCGGGCCCAGGGCCGCACCGACGATCGCCACCGAGCCCCAGATGGCGATGGCGATATTGCGCTCGCGTTCTTCGTGGAAGCTCAGGCCGATCAGCGCCAGCGTGGCCGGCATCATCGCCGCCGCGCCCACCGCCAGGAACGCACGTGCCGCGATCAACTGCGCCGCGCTGCCAGCGAAGGCCGCGCCCAGCGAGGCGATGCCGAACACCACCAGGCCGATCAGGAACATGCGGCGATGGCCGATGCGGTCGCCCAGCGTGCCTGCACCCAGCAACAGGCCGGCCATCACCAGCGGATAGGCGTTGATGATCCACAGCGCCTGCCCGGCACTGGCCGAAAGCTCTTCGGTCAGCGTGGGCAGCGCGGTGTACAGCACGGAGTTGTCGAGCGTCACCAGCAGCAGGCCGGCGGCAACGGTGAACAACAGCGCCCAGCGACGGGCGCGCGACAGGGCCGGAGCGCCGGCCAAGGGCTGGGACAAAGCCATGGGACAACCTGACAAGGAGGGATACCGCCATAACTATACCGGATGTCCTGTATAGTTATATGGGATCAGTGCAGCGATTCAGGTTGGCTGGCGGGCAATGTTCATGTTCCGACGCACCCCGGCGTCACCGACAGTCCTGCGGCAACGCGACGATCGCGGCCACCACCGCCGCCTGCATGCCCTGCCCCACGGCCGGGTCCAGCTCACCGCCGATGCCGCCATGCTGGCGACGCAGCTCGTCCTCGCACAGACCGCGCACCCGCGCGCGTGCATTCGCGCGCAGGCTGCTGCACCGCCAATCGGTACCGCCCAGCGGCAGCACCGAGTACACCACGCTGTTGCAGGCGTTGTTGGCCCGCTGTTGCAGCGGCAACCCTGCGAAGTCGCGCGGCTCACTGCTGCGCTGCGGGTCGAAGTAGCTGTCGGGGAAGGTACGCGCGTACTGCTCGACATCCACCGCCATGCTGCCACCGGCTGCCAGCGGCATCCGCAGCGGCTGGCCACACTGCACCTGGTCGGCGCGATGCTGGATGTACTGGTAGATCGGCCGATCCAGGGTCGGATCCTGCGCCGTCTCCGCGCTGACCGCCGCCAGCACCGGCAATGACGCACGATTGGCCATGCGCGCCAGCAGGCCCGCCTGCGCCGGTTGGCAGCGGTCGCGCAGCGTGGCCGCCAGCAGGAACAGCACGTCGTTGCGGAAGGCGATGTCTTCCACCAGCCGCTGTTGAATGCGCCGCGCGGCGTCGGCGGCCGGCGCAGGAAATGGCACCGCCGTGGGCCGTGGCCAGCACACCACCCGCACCGCAGCCGCTGCCAGCAGGCCCGCAGCCAGGATCCAGCGCGCACGCATCAGGTGCCGATCGCCGTCAGTGTCGCCGCTGCTGCATCGTAGGATGCACTGGCGATGTCCGCATCGAAGCGCTTGACCTGCAGGCGCCCGGCCAGCCGGTACGGGTCCCACAGGTTGCCCAGCGCAATCGGCGTGGCCAGGGTTACATGGATGATCTGGTTCGGCGGCGGTGGTGGCACATGGATGCAGGCCCCATAGAACGGCACGAACAGAAGCTCGTCCACCAACCCGGCATCATTGGTACCCAGCGGCACCACAAAGCCGTCCAGATCCACCGTGCGACCGTCGAGGGCATCGACCACGCGCGAAGAACCGAACTGCCTGGCCCGCTCCGGGCTGGAATGGTCGATGGCCTGACCGGGCGGCGTACCGGAACCGGTGTCGTCGATCAGGCCGCCCACGCCGTCCATGCCGTTGCGCGACAGGCCGATCTGCGGCGGCAGTCGCTGGTAGGTCACCTCATCGGGGCGCAACGCATCCCAGCGCTCGATGGGGGCATCGTGTGCGTCTGCGCTGGCCGCAGGTGCAGCCCGTGCTGCTGTCACGTCATCGTCAACGCGCGGCCCGCAGCCGGCCGACGCCAGGCAACCTGCGAGTACCAACAGATGTCTACGGTTCATACGCCCTCAGCTGCGCATTGCGCATGGTGTAGGCCGAGCCGGCCAGTTCGTCATCCAGCCGCTCGGCCTGCAGGGTGCCGGCCAGGAAGAAGGGTGAGTACATGTCCGGCATCGCGATCGGGCGCGACAGCAGCACATGCACGATCTGGTTCGGCGGTGGCGGCGGCACGTGGATGCAGGCGCCGTAGTACGGCACGAACAGGAATTCGGTCAGGCGCCCGTCCTGCGCAGTGGCCAGCGGCACCACGTAGCCCGGCAACCGCACCGGCCGCTGCAGCACCGCGCCCACGGTGCGGAACGTGCCGAACTGTGGCATGCGACGGTTGCCGTTGTGTTCAACCTGCGGGCCCTCGCCGCGCTCCAGCGCTGCCAGCTCGTCACCGGGCATCATCTGCAGCCAATCCAGTTCCTGCTCCTGCATCGCCACCGCAGCTTCGTGATCGACCACCGGCGACGGTGGCAACGCCTGTACACCGGTATCGACCGGTCGCTGGCAGGCCGCCAGCACCAGCATCATCGGCAGCCGCCGCAGAGCGCGCATGCTCAGCCCCCGGCGACAGGCCATCGGCCAGCGTACGGCGGTAGGCCAGCCACGCAGGCAACAACCCGGCCAGCGCGCTGATCGCCAGCACGCCTGCCAGCCAGACCACCTCGCGCAGCTCCGGCCATACATGGGTGATCGACAGGCCGAAGGTGGCCAGGGCCCAGCCGCGCCCGGCAATGCTGGCAGCCACCAGAAGCGCCAACGCCAGCACACAGGCCACTGCGCTGGTGGCCACCGCTTCCACCACCAGCAGGCCGGCGATATAAGCCGGCCGCGCGCCGATGGCACGCAGCACCGCCATCTCGCGACGCCGCTCCTGCAGCGTGGAAACCAGCAGTGCCACCAGCGAGACCATGCCCAGCAGCACCACCATCGCGCTGATCAGCTGCAACGCCCGCTCGGCCGTGCCCAGCGACTGCCACAACTGCTGCAGGGTCACACCGGGCAATATCGCCAGCATGGCTTCGTCGGGATACTCGTTGATCCTGCGCTGCACCGAGAAGGTCGCCACGCGCGAGTTCAGCCCGAGCATGAAGGCGGTGATGCTGGTCGGAGTCAGGTCCAGCTGGCGGGCCTGGTCGGCGCTGACATGCTGGCCGGGCAGCTGCATCCCGGAACGCCAATCGACATGGATCGCCTCGATGGCTGGCAGCGAGACCAGCAGCGATGAATCGACCGGCGTGCCCGTCCGCTGCAGGATGCCCGCCACCCGGAAGGGCTTGTCGGCATGCGTGGCCAGGGTCACCGCGCCGGTGCCGTGGGCCAGTACGACCTCATCACCGATGCCGATCTTCTGCGCGCGCGCCACCTCCGCGCCGATCACCGCATCGTACAGATCGTCGAACGCATGCCCGCGCGTGAATGCCAGTGCGTGGCCCGCACCGTAGCGGTAGTGCTCGAAGAAACCGTCGCTGGTGCCGACCACCCGGAAGCCGCGCCAGGAATCGCCCAGCGACAGCGGCACCGCCCACTTCACCTGCGGCAGCGATGTCAGTGCCTGGTAGGACTGCCAGGACACATTGTTGGTCGGGTCGCCGATGTGGAACACCGAGTACAGCAGCAGATTCACCGGCCCCGAACGTGCGCCGACGATCAGATCGGTACCCGAGACGGTGCTGGCGAACCCTTCGTGTGCCTGCGTGCGCACGCGTTCGACGCCCAGCAGCAGCACCACGCTGAGGGTGATCACCAGTACCGCAAGGCCCACGCTCAACGCACGGCTGCGCAGGCTGGCCCAGGCAAGCTCAAGCATGGGCCGCCCCTGCCTGATTGATCGCCGACAGCGCGATCGTACGGTCGAACAGCGGTGCCAGGTTGTCGTCATGGCTGACCACCAGCACGGTGGTACCGGCGGCCTGGCATTGCGAAGACATCAGCCGCAGGAACGCGGCGGCCGCCTCACGGTCGAGCGCCGACGTCGGTTCGTCGGCCAACAGCAGCGCCGGACGACCGATCAGCGCACGCGCGGCGGCCACCCGCTGCTGCTGGCCGACACTGAGCGTGCCGGCCGGGCGCCGCATCAGCGCCGGGTCCAGTTGCAGGGCGCGCAGCAGGCGCAAGATCTCGTGATCCAGCGGTCCACTGATGCGCGCACTGCGCAGCGGAGAGAAACGCAATCCCAGCGCGATGTTGTCGCGCACGCTGAGGAAGGGCAGCAGATTGAACTGCTGGAAGATCACCCCCAGGTGGTCGGCACGGAAGCGGTCGCGTGCCGGCCCGCGCATGCCCGGCAGCGCGTGGCCAGCCACTTCCAGCCTTCCCCGGCTCGGCAGCAGCACCCCGGCCAGCAGGCCCAGCAGGGTGCTCTTGCCGCCTCCGCTGATGCCACGCAGCAGCACGCTGCTGCCCTGTTCGATCCACAGCCGCGGAATATCCAGTACCAGACGCAGCCCGTAGCCGAACTGCACCTCCTCCAGCGCGATCACCGGCCGAACGCTCACGGTGCCAGCACCACGCGCAGATTGCCCGCGTTGAGCACGCTGCGACCCTGGCCACGGTCGGTGGCAGTATTGACGATGACCTCGTGCAGGCCCGGGAACAGTGTCGGCAGGCGCACGACCAGAGCACGCAGCGCCACCGGGTTCGCACAGCGGTACTGCAGACTGGCGCTGAAGCCGGCATGGCGGTGCTGCCCGGCCGCTGCGGCGGCTTCAAAGCCCTCGGCCTTCGCGCTGCTGCTGGCCAGGCGGCAGTGCGCTGCGGTGGGCAGGGTCACCCAGCTGCCACTGTTGAGCACAGCGGTGGCGCGTGCCAGCGCTGCGCGCTCGGCAGCACTGGCCGGTGCGCGCTCGAAATCGACGATGCCGATACCAGGCGCCTGCAGCTCCAGCGCCAGGGTGGCCTGGTCCAGCGCCAGATCGACGGTGGCCTGGCCGTGGACGTGCGCACCCGGGTGGCGAACGTCGTGGGCCTGCGCAGTGCTGGCAGCCAGCAGCAGGAAAAGAGCAGCAGGGCGTTTCATGGGGAGGCTCCAATTGTTACTATGTAACATTATGGACCACAACCCCTCGACGCCCGCAAGGGCCCTGCCCCAGCCGCCAGCATCGGCACGCTGGCATCCCCGCTTCGATCTGGCCGGCGCCGGGCTGTCGCTGGCCTGTGCCGCGCACTGCGTTGCCCTGCCCCTGCTGCTGGCCTTCGTGCCGGCGGCGATGATGGCGCTTCGTTCATTCCAGCATCCCGGCCACGCGGTGATGACGACCCTGCTGCTGATGTCGCGTTGGGAATGGCTGTTCGCGCTGCTGGCCTCAGCGATCGCCCTGGTCAGCACCCTCGCCGGTTCGCACCGCCACGGCCAACGCTGGCCCCGGCGCCTGGCGGTGGTCGGCGCCGCGCTGCTGCTGTCCGCATCGCTGTACGCGCCGTTGAAGGAATCGCTGCTCTGGCATGGCCTGGCGACCGCCTGTGGCGGCGCGCTGCTGGCGGCGGCGCACCTGGCGAACCGAAGCGCATTGCGCAGCCGGTAGTGCCGGCCGCTGGCCGGCAGGAATCTGGCATCCCCGCATGGCGTGGATCTACCACAGCTGGCGGGCAACGCCTACCAGCGGCCGGCCCAACCCCTCTCTATTCGTCGAACGGGCGCTGCCCCAGCGTCTGCGTCACGTGGTCGACGAAACAGGTGATGCGCGCGGCCAGCGCGGTATTGCGGTAATACACCGCGTTGATCGGCTGCCGTACCTCCTGCGTCTGCCGGGCGAACAACTGCACCAGCCGACCCTCACGCCGGTCCTGGCGGGTCAGGAAGTCGGACAGGCAGGTGATGCCCAACCCGGCGACTGCCATCTGCCGCAGCGTCTCGCCACTGGACGAAGCAATCGCTGGCTCGATCACGAAAGGCCCGCCATCGGCATCGTGCAGCGGCCATTCGTTCAACGAACTGGGCTGGGTGAAGCCCAGCAGGTCATGCGCGCGCAGCTGCGCCACGCGCGTGGGCGTGCCGTGCCGGCGCAGGTACGCGGGGCTGGCCACCACGCGGATGCGGCTGTGGCCGATCGGTCGCGCATGCAGGGTGGAATCACGCAGCACGCCGATGCGGAACGCCACGTCGGTGCGCTTCTCGATCAGGTCGGTGATGCCTTCATTGGAATTCAGCTCCAGCTCCACCTGCGGATAGCGCTCGCGGAAGCCCTCCAGCAACGGCACGATCACGTGCAGCATGAAGGGCGTAGCGGCGTCTACGCGCAGGCGCCCCACCGGCTGCAGCCGCCGCGCGGCCATCTGTTCTTCTGCCTCGTCCACGGTGGCCAGGATCGTGCGCGCGTACTCCAGGAACGCCGCGCCCTCCTCGGTCAGTTCCAGCCGCCGCGTGGTCCGGCGCAGCAACGTGGTCTGCAGCTTGTCCTCCAGCCGCGCCAGGGTGCGGCTGGTGGCCGAGATGGTCAGCTCCAGCGCCTCGGCCGCCGCGGTGATCGAACCACTGTCGACCACGGCGACGAAGGCCTTCAGTTCATCCAGGGTCGTTTTCATTTTTTACCTGTGCGCAAAAGCATTTCCCGTATACACGGCTTAATAAACAAATGTAAAGCACCCACACTTCGCCCTGTCCCGAGCCCATCGGCTCTCAATGAAGTCCCTGGAGTCCAACATGCGCGTTCCTTCCTTTGGCGTCGGCACCTTCCGCCTGACCGGCCAGACCGTCATCGACTCGGTGCGCAACGCCCTCGAGATCGGCTACCGGGCGGTCGATACCGCTCAGATCTACGGCAATGAAGCCGAGGTCGGCCAGGCCATCGCCGAATCCGGCGTGCCACGCTACCAGCTGTTCCTGACCACCAAGGTCTGGGTGGACAACTACGCCGCCGAAAAATTGATCCCGAGCCTGCGCGACAGCCTGGCCAAGCTGCGTACCGACTACGTGGACCTGCTGCTGATCCACTGGCCGGCGCCGGGCAATGGCGTTGAACTGCGCGAGTACATGACCGCGCTGGCCGAAGCCAAGGCGCTGGGCCTGACCCGCCAGATCGGTGTGTCCAACTTCAACATCGCGCTGACCCGGCAGGCCATCGAGGTGGTTGGCGCCGGCGAGATCGCCACCAACCAGATCGAACTGAGCCCCTACCTGCAGAACCCGGCACTGACCGCTTTCCTGCAGGCGCAGGGCATCACCGTCACCTCCTACATGACCCTGGCCTACGGCAAGGTGCTGAAGGACCCGGTGCTGGCCGCCATCGCCGACAAGCACCAGGCCACCGTGGCCCAGGTCGCGCTGGCGTGGGCGCTGCAGCAGGGCTACTCGGTCATCCCGTCCTCGACCAAGCGCGAGAACCTGGCCAGCAACCTGCTCGCCCAGGACCTGCACCTGGATGCCGATGATCTGGCCGCGATCGCCGCGCTTGACCGCAATGGCCGCGAAGTCGATCCGCCGGGCCTGGCGCCGGCCTGGGACTGAGGCGCCTGGCCATGCGCAGTGCATTGACGCAGCTGCACGCCGGTGGCTTCAGCATCGGCATCGAAGCACCGCTGGACAATGACTGGACTCCGCTGGGCGAACAGGCACGGCGCGCCGCGCAGCGCCTGCCCGGCGAACCGGACCTGCAGCGCCATGCGGAGCTGGCACGGTTGGCCGACCGCCTCGGCTTCCGTGCGCTGTGGGTGCGCGACGTGCCGGTGTACGACCCGGCCTTCGGCGATGCCGCACAGGTGTTCGAGGTGTTCAGTTACCTCGGTTACCTGGCCGGCATCACCGAGCACATCCTGCTGGGTACCGCTGCGGTGGTGCTGCCGATCCGGGAGCCGCTGCTGACCCTGAAGTCGGCGCGCAGCGTGCAGCGACTGAGCGGTGACCGCCTGCTGCTGGGCGTGGCCAGCGGCGATCGCCCGGTGGAGTACCCGCTGTTCGGCCGCGATTTCGACAACCGGGGCAGCCGCTTCCGCGAGCAGATCGCACTTCTGCGCGAAGGCGCCGCCGCGCACCTGCCGCAGGGCCTGGATGTGCTGCCCGCAGAGGGTCCGGCCTTGCCGCTGTTCGTGGCCGGCCTGGCCCAGCAGCAACCGGCTTGGATCGGCCGGCACATGGACGGCTGCCTGGCCTACCCGGGCACGCCACAGGATCATGCACAACGGGTGGCGGCCTGGCGCGCCGTGGCCGGCAACAAGCCCTATGCCAGCTTCATCCATCTGGACCTGATGGCCGATGCCGATGCCCCGCTGCAGCGCTGGCGCTTCGGCCTGCGCGGCGGCCGCAACGCCCTGCTGGCCGAGCTGCACGCCCTGCAGGCAGCCGGTGTCGACCACATCGGCCTGCAGTTCCGCCGCAACGAACGGCCGTTGGCCGAGACCTTCCACGAAATCGCCGAGTACGTGCTGCCGCACTTCCCGGCCCATGCCGGCGCCGCCGCGACGGCCTGACCGTCAACAGTTACCGGAGCTTTGCCATGAAGATGAAGACCCTGGCCGCGCTTGCGCTGGCCACCCTGCCGCTGTCTTTCCAGGCCACCGCCGAAGCCTGGTATCCCTCTGCCTACGGCGCGAACGACGAGATCGGTGCGGCCAACCTGCTGACCGCAGAGGTGGTCAAGCATGCGGTCTCGCTGGTCAGGACCGGCAAGACCTATCCGCTGGCGGTGCCGGTGGACAAGAACCTGCCTGCGTTCCGCCATCGCAGCTTCCGCCTGTACAACGTGCAGGTCGGCCAGCAGGCTGGCACGTCGCTGGGCCCCAACAAGTTCACCTTCAACGATGAACTGGTCAACGCCTGGACCGGCGTTGGCACCCAGCTCAATGGCATCGGCCACATCGGCATCGACAACGTCTACTACAACGGCAACCAGGCCGCCGACTTCGTCACCGTGGACGGCGTGCGCAAGCTCGGCGTCGAGAAGGTGCCGCCACTGGTCACCCGAGGCGTCGTGCTGGACATGACCGCGTACTACGGCAAGGCGATCGTGCCCGGCGGCACCGAATTCAGCGTGGCCGACATCCAGGCCGTGCTGAAGAAACAGGGCTGCGCCTGCGCAAGGGCGACGTGGTGCTGTTCAACACCGGCTGGCTGGAACTGATCGGCAAGGACGACGCACAGTTCCTGGCAGTGGAACCCGGCATCGGCATGGAGGCCGCGAGGTGGCTGGCCGACCAGGGCATCGTTGCCTTCGGCGGCGACACCTGGGCCTCGGAGGTCTACCCGAACCCGCACGGCGCCGAGGAGTTCCCGATCAACCAGTACATGCTGGCCAAGCGCGGCATCTACAATCTTGAGCTGATCGACAGCCGTGCACTGGTGCGCGACAGGGCCTGGGAATTCCTGTTCGTGCTCGGCCAGCCGCTGTACGTCGGCTCGACCCAGGTCAATATCAACCCGGTGGCGATCCGATGAACACCGCCACTGACCTTCCGGTGTTCGCCGGCCGACGCTTCCGCGTCAGCTACGACGGACTGGCCGCCGACAATGTCTACAGCGCCGATGGCCGGCACGTGCAGTACGCCATCGTCTCCGGCGCCTATGCCGGTGCGCAGGGCGAAGCCGCCTGCCAGTGGCAGCGGATCAACGAAGGGGTCTACGCCATTTCATGGCAGGAAGCCGATGGCGCTACGGTCGTGCATGTCGATGACTTCGTGGGCGGGCGTTCGCTGGCCTGGTTCACCGCCACCGATGGCAGTTTCCATCGCATGCAGGGGCCGCTGCACGCGATGTGATGCCGGCCAGCGGCCGGCGCTACCTGTGGGCGGGCGGAACCTGACAGATCGGTAATGTACGGGTCAGGGCAACGAAAGGCGCGGCCCTCCACCCTGAGGGCCATGTCTTCCACAGGTAACCCATGCATGGCCCGCCCCCTGCTGCGCTCCACCGCCCTTGTTGCCCTCATGTCCGGCCTCGCGGTTGCGCCACTGGCCCTGGCCCATCCCAGCCTGGTGCGCTCGACGCCGGCCGCCGACGCGACCGTGGCCCCGGCCAGCCAGGTCGAGCTTCAGTTCAGTGAAAAAGTGATGCCCCGTGCCACGCGCATCGAGCTGAGCATGGACCATGGCCGCATGAAGATGGCCATGCCGACCGCCACGCAGGAGATCTCCGAAGATGGACATACCCTGCGTGTCCGCTTCGCCGCGCCACTGCCCGCAGGTAGATACGCATTGCAATGGCGTGCAGTCGGCCAGGACAGCCACCCGATCACCGGCAGCTACCGATTCACTGTGAAGTAGGCCCGGGTCATGGCCGAGCTCTCGACGTATGCGCTGCGGCTGGCGCTGTACCTGGCGCTGATGCTGCTGTTCGGGCGGACGCTGTTCGTGCGGCCCGCGCTGCCGCGCGCTGCCGGATGGGCACTGCCCCTGATCGCGCTGGCACTGGTGATCATCGACGCGGTAACCCGTCTTTCCGGCGTGCTCGGCGTTGCGCCGCTCGACATTGATCGCGAAACGGCGCACTGGTTCTTCACCGGTACACCGGTGGGTGAGGCGGGGCTGCTGCGCATGCTCACCGTGCTGCCAATGCTGCCGCTGCTGGCCTGGGACCGGCCGCTGCAGGGGCTGCGCCGGTTGGTCGCACTCGTGCTTGCGGCCACGGCCCTGGCCAGTCTGTCCTGGAATGGGCACGCCGCCGCCGGCGAGGGGTTGGGCGGCACACTGCGGCAGATGGCCGGCATCGTGCACCTGCTGGCGGCCGGCGCCTGGGTCGGCGCGATCGCCGCCATCCTGCAATTGGCGCTGCGCCCACAGGGCCTGCGCCTGCGCGAACGCACCCATGCGCTGTGGCAGGCCGCGCACGGGTTTGCACTGCCCGGCACGATCATTGTTGCCACCCTGGCGATGACAGGCACCTACACCTATGTCGATCTCGGTGGCTCCGCGCAGACCCTGACCGGCACCGCGCATGGGCGCTGGTTGCTGTTGAAGCTGGCACTGGTGGCCGGCATGCTGGGGCTGGCTGCGCTGCATCGTTGGCGCTTGGTGCCGGCGCTGGCCACCTCCATCCGTGGCGGCTGGCAACCGCGTCCGCTGCGCGCGCTGCGCCAGAGCCTGGCCTGCGAGTCGGCGCTGGTGCTGCTGGTACTGGCCTGCGTCGCTGTACTGGGCACGCTGGACCCGCTGGCATGAACCCTGCCTGCCGATGACAGCTCAAACTGCGATGATGGGCGCACCATGAAGCTGCTGATCGTCGAAGACGAACCCAAGACCGGAAACTACCTGCGCCAGGGCCTGATCGAGGCCGGCTACGTGGTCGATCTGGCCTGCAATGGCCTTGATGGCCTGCACCTGGCGAGCGGCGGCGAGTACCAGCTGGTCATCCTCGATGTGATGCTGCCGGGCATGGACGGCTGGAACGTGCTGTCACGCCTGCGCGCCGCCGGCGGGCAGGTGCCGGTGCTGTTTCTCACAGCGCGCAGCAGCATCGCCGACCGGGTGCAGGGCCTGGAGCTGGGTGCTGACGACTACCTCGGCAAACCCTTCGCCTTCGCCGAGCTGCTGGCGCGCGTGCGCACCCTGCTGCGCCGTGGCCAGGTGCTGCCGCAGGCCGAACGCATCGTCATCGCCGACCTGGTCGTGGACACCCTGCGCCGCCGGGTGGAGCGTGGCGGCCAGCGCATCACCCTCAGCTCGAAGGAATACACCCTGCTGGAGCTTCTCGCTCGCCGCAGGGGTGAAGTGCTGCCGCGCTCGCTGATCGCCTCGCAGGTGTGGGACATGAATTTCGACAGCGACACCAACGTGATCGATGTGGCGATCCGGCGCCTGCGCGCGAAGATCGACGATGGCTTCGACGCCAGGCTGATCGTCACCGTGCGCGGCATGGGGTACGTGCTGGAGGCGCCTGACGATGACGCCGCTCACGCAGGATGAGCCTGCGCCGTTCCATCGCGGTACGCCTGACGCTGCTGTTCGCCACCGTCGCTACGCTGGTACTGGCGACGCTGGGCGTGGCGATCTATTTCAGCGCCCGTCACGATCTGGTGGCGCAGGACTTCATCGAACTGGAGAACAAGGCGGCATTGATCCGCGACCTGGCCGGCAACGGGTCTGCGTCCGCACGCGCGCAGCGCCTGGGCGAGGCGCTCGGCCATCATCCCGATATCGCGTTCCATATCGTCGATGGCCACGGAACCGTGCTGTTCTCCACCGCGCCGGCACTGCTGCGCGAGCACGCACGCGGCCAGCCCATCGACGCCGCGCCACGGCGGCACGACTGGATCCTCGCCGATGGTCGTTGCATGCATGCCCTGCACCTGCGCCAGGCGCTGGCCGACGGCGGCCAGCTGGTCACCCTGCTGGCCATCGATGACAACCGCCATGCCGACTTCCTGCAGCGCTTCCGCCACCTGCTGGCGATCGCCATCATCGGCGCCGCCGTGGCCAGCAGCCTGCTCGGCGGCTATGTCGTGCGGCGAACGCTGCGGCCGCTACGCACACTGGCCGATGAGGCAAGGCAGATCACCGCTGGCCGGTTGCAGCGCCGCCTGAGCGCGCGCAGTGCACCGGCCGAACTGGAGCAACTGGCGCAGACCCTCAATGGCATGCTGGCGCGCCTGCAGCAGGACTTCGCGCGCCTGACCGAGTTCTCCGGTGATCTCGCCCACGAGCTGCGCACGCCGATCACCAATATGCTTACCCAGGTGCAGGTGGTGCTTGCGCACCCGCGCAGCAATGAGGCCTACCGCGAGACGCTGGCGTCCTGCGCCGAGGAACTGCAGCAGCTGGCGCAGACCGTGGGTGACCTGCTTTACCTGGCGCAGGCTGAGGCACCCGGCGCGCTGCCTTCGCGCGAGCCGGTGGCGCTGGACGCGGTGGTGGATTCGCTGCTGGAGTTCTACGACCTGCTGGCCGAGGACCGGCAGTTGACCTTGCGCCGCGAAGGCACCGCACGCGTCGAGGGCAACCGCTTGATGCTGCACCGTGCGATCGCCAACCTGCTGTCCAACGCATTGAAGCACGCCACTGCCGGCAGCGAGGTGCGGGTGCGGCTGGCCGAGGCCGATGGCGTGTGCAGGGTCAGCGTGCACAACGTCGGCACCCCGATTTCCGCCGAAGCGCTGCCGCGCCTGTTCGATCGTTTCTACCGCGGCGAGCGCGGCCGCCACGAAGGTGCGGGGCTGGGCCTGGCGATCACCCACGCCATCGCACAGGCGCACGGCGGCAGCGTGAGCGTTGCCTCGGATGACACCGGCAGCGTGTTCGAGCTGGTATTACCGGGCGCCGCAACCCGGTAGTGCCGGCCGCTGGCCGGCACCCCCGGTCTGCTCGAACACCCCAGCCACCCAGTCGATGAACACCCGCAACCGTGGCGACGGCGTGCGGTTGCGCGGGTAGACCAGGCTCAACGGGCTCGGCGTTGGCGGTGCCTCCGGCAACAGCTCAACCAGCTGCCCGCGCGCGATGTATGGGTCCATCCGGTAGCGCGGTGCCTAGATGATGCCCAGGCCCGCCAGTGCGGCGCCGAGGAAGGCATCCGCGCCGGAAACGCGCATCCGCGCGGGCAGCGGCACGTAGCGCACCTGCCCACCCTGCTGGAACTCCAGAGGAATCAGCTGGCCGGTGGCGCCGGAGCGGTAGCCGATCATCTGGTGGCCGTCCTGCAGCGCATCGATGCTGCCCGGCATGCCCATGGCCTGCAGGTAGCCTGGCGAGGCCACCGTGACCTCGCGCAGCAGGGTCAACCGGCGCGCTGCCAGGTCGCTGTCGGCCAGCGTGCCCACCCGCAATGCTGCGTCCACGCCTTCGCGCAGCAGGTCGACATAGCAGTCGCCTTCGCTGACCTCCAGTTCGATCTCCGGATAGCGCTGCAGGAATTCCGGCAGGTGCGGAAACAGCAGATGCCGGCCCAGCGTGCCATGCACTTCAATGCGCAACGGACCACGAGGCGGCGCATCACGGAACGCGGCCTCGGCATCGTCCATGTCGGCGATCAGGCGCAGGCACCTCCCATAGAAGGCCTCACCTTCCAGCGTCGGCACCACCAACCGCGTAGTCCGGTGCAGCAGGCGCACGCCCAGCCGCTGTTCCAGCGCCTTGATCGCGTCGGTCACTGAGGCCCGCGGCAGGCCCAGGTCCTCGGACGCGCGGGTGAAGCTGCGGCGCTCGACGATTCGGACGAAGGCGCGCATGGCAGTGAAGCGATCCATTGTTCGCCCAGTCGGATAATGCTGACGAATTATGCACGATTATCCGAAACGGCAATGCCGCGAAGATGGCCCTGCGCCACTCCGGCGCGCTCCGCTGGAACCGATCATGACCCTCTCCCCGCCCGCTCCGTCGCCCTGGTCACCGGCGGCTCCCGTGGCATCGGCGCCGCCATCTCCCGCCGGCTCGCCGCCGATGGCCACGCGGTCGCGATCAACTACGCGGGCCGTCGCGACGACGCCGAAGCCTTGGCGGCCGAGCTCAACGCAGCCGGGGCGCAGGCCATCGCGCTGCAGGCCGACGTGGCCGATCCACAGGCCGTCCGCCAACTGTTCGACGCCATCGAGTCCCGTTTCAGCGGCATCGACGTGGTGGTCAACAGCGCCGGCGTACTGCAGTTGGCGCCACTGGCCGACACCGACGACGCCCTGTTCGATCGGGTGATCGGCATCAACCTCAAGGGTGCCTTCAACGTGATGCGCGAAAGCGCGCGACGGGTGCGCGACGGAGGCCGGCTGATCACCCTGTCCACCAGCGTGGTCGGCATCCGGCTGGAGAACTACGGCGTGTACGCCGCCAGCAAGTCAGCGGTGGAGACGATGGGCGCGATCCTCAGCAAGGAGCTGCGCGGGCGCAACATCACCGTGAATGCGGTAGCGCCCGGCCCGACCGCCACCGACCTGTTCCTGGATGGAAAATCGCCCGAGCTGATCGAGCGGTTGGCGAAGATGAACCCCCTGGAGCGGCTGGGTACACCGGAGGACATCGCCGGTGCAGTTGCGTTCCTGGCCGGTGCCGATGGCGGATGGATCAACGGCCAGGTGCTGCGCGCCAACGGCGGGATGGTGTAGATCGCGGCCGTCGCACACCGGTAGTCGCCCACCTTGGTGGGCGTTTCACCGTCTGCCAACCATGGTTGGCATCTACCGGGCGGAGAACCGGATATCGCCGTCAGCCCGTCCGTGCCTCGCGGCGGCGATGCACCCAGTAGTACAGCGTGGGAAGCACCAGCAACGTCAGCAGCATCGCCGACAGCAGGCCACCGATCACCACCACCGCCAGCGGCTTCTGGGTCTCGGCACCGATGGCATGCGAGGTGGCCATCGGCAGCAGCCCGAACATTGCCAGCAGCGCGGTCATCAGAACCGTACGCAAGCGCTGCAGCGAGCCCTGCACAACCGACTGCAGCAGGTCCATGCCCTGCTCTCGCAGCTGCGCGAAGCGACTGAGCATCACCACCCCGTTCAGCACGGCCTGCCCGAACAATGCAATGAAGCCGATCGCCGCCGACACCGACAGTGGAATGCCGGTCAACCACAGCGCCAGGATGCCGCCGATCATCGCCAGTGGCACGTTGGCCAGGATCAGGGCGGCACTGCTGATGTCCTTGAAGGCATCGAACAGCAGCACGAAGATGATCAGCACCGACAGCGGGATCACCCAGCCCAGCCGCTTCATCGCACGCTGCTGGTTCTCGAACTCGCCGGACCACTCCAGCCGGTAGCCCTCGGTCAGCTGCACGCTGGCGTCCACGCGCTTGCGCATGTCGGCCACGACGCTGCCCATGTCACGCCCGGCAATGAAGATGCTGACCGCCTTCACCCGTTGGGCGTTCTCGCGCGAGATGTTGATCGCGCCGCTGGCCATGCGGAAATCAGCCACGTCGGACAGCGCCACTGTATGGCCGTCGCCGATGCCGACCGGCACCATGCGCAGGTGTTGCAAGTCACGGTCAGCGTCGTCCAGGCGCAGCGTGATCGGGAACCTGCGGTCGCCTTCCCACAGTTCGCCGACCTGGCGCCCGCCCAGTGCGGTCTCGATCACCTCGTCGATGTCGCGCACGTTCAGGCCATAGCGCGCAGCACGGTCGCGGTCGATCTCGATCTGCAGCTGCGGCAGCGAACCGTCGCGGTCGACGAAGGCGCTCTCCACGCCCTCCACGCCACGCACCTGGCCCAGGATCGCCTGCGCCTGCCGGTTCAGCACGTCCAGGTCCGAGCCGCTGACCTTGATCACCACCTGACCCTTGATCTGCGAAATGCTCTCCAGGATGTTGTCTCGCACCGGCTGCGAGACCGAGAACTCCGGCCCGGGAATGCGTTGCTCCAGCGCACGTTGCAGGTCACTCACCAGCTGCCGCTTGTCCACGCCCCTCGGCCACTCCTTCTCCGGCTTCAGCGCTACCAGCGCCTCGATCTGGTTGGCGCCCTTGGCATCGGAGCCGTCTTCCGGGCGGCCGAGCTTGGCCACCACCGTCGACACCTGCGGGAAGGTGCCGACCAGCTCGCGGATCCGCCGCGACTGCTGCTGCGCTTCGGCCAGACTGGTGCTGGGATCGAGTGTAGCGGTCAGCCAGATCGAACCCTCGTCCAGCTCCGGCAGGAACTCCGAACCCAGCCGCGTACCCAATGCCAGCGTGCCGGCCAGCAACGCAACCGCGGTCAGCACCACCGCACGCGGTCGCGCCAGTGCGCGCTCCAGCACCGGCTGGTACCAGCCGGCCAGGCGGTCCATCAACGGATTGCCGTCGCGCATGCGGTCGCGCCGCAACCACCAGTAGCAGAACAGCGGCACCACGGTCAGCGCCAGGATCAACGCACCAATCAGCGCCGAGGTCACCGAGTAGGCCATCGGCGCGAACATGCGGCCTTCCTGGCGCTGCAGGGTGAAGATCGGGATGTGCGCGGCGATGATGATCAGCATCGAGAAGAACGTCGGCCGCCCCACTTCGGATGCGGCCGAGAGGATGGTCGAGAAACGCGTCTTCCGGTCGGCGTTGGGTGGCAGCTTCGAGAGTCGCGAAACGATGTGCTCAGTCACGATCACCGCGCCATCGATGATGATGCCGAAGTCCATCGCACCCAGCGACAGCAGGTTGGCCGGCACGCCCCACAGGTGCAGGCCAAGGAAGGTCGACAGCAGCGCCAGCGGCATCATCGCCGCCACGATCAGCGCGGCTCGCGCGTTGTACAGGAACAGCCACAGCACCAGGAACACCAGCACCGCACCTTCCAACAGGTTGCGGAACACCGTCTTCAAAGTGGTCGAGACCAGCCACGAGCGATCGTAGAACGGCTCGATGCTTACCCCGGCCGGCAGCTGGTTGGCCTGGATCTCGGCAATGCGTGCATGCAGCGCATCGAGCACGTCGGACGGGTTCTCGCCCTTGCGCATCAGCACCATGCCGAACACCGCATCGTCGTTGTCGTCCTGTCCAACCAGGCCCTGCCTCGGCAATCCGGTATCGGCGATGCCGGCCAGGTCGCGTACCAGCACCGGCGTACCCCCGCGCTGCGCCACCACCACGTTGCCGATGTCGGCCGGCGTGCGCATCAGGCCAACACCACGAATCAGGAACTGCTGCTGGCCACGCTCCACATAGCCGCCACCCGCGTTCGAGCTGCCTTTCTCCAGCGCCTCGGCAAACTCGCCGAGACTGACACCGCGGTCGCGCAGCTTGTCCAGGTCCGGTTTGACCTGGAACGTTCTGGCGAAACCGCCGAAACTGACCACATTGGCCACTCCCGGCACGGTGCGCAGTCCACGCTCCATCACCCACTCCTGGGTGGTGCGCAGCTGGGTGGACGTCATGTGCGGGCCTTTCAGCACGTAGCGGTAGATCTCGCCCACCGCCGAACTCATCGCCTCCAGCTCCGGGGTCACCCCTTCCGGCAGTTCCACACCCTGCAGGCGCTCCAGCACCTGCTGCCGCGCGAAATAGTCATCGGCCTTGTCGTCGAAGGTCAGGATGATCATCGACAGGCCGAACTGCGTATGCGAGAACACCCGAACCGAATGCGGAATGCCGGACAGCGCCACTTCCAGCGGCATCGTCACCTCGCGTTCCACCTCTTCGGCGGCACGGCCCGGGTGCAGCGACACCACGGTCACCTGGGTGTCGGACACATCCGGGAAGGCTTCCACCGGCAGCACGCGGAACGCGGCGATACCGGCGCCGATGAACAACAGCAACGCCAGCATCACCATCAACGGCTGGCGCAGGCAATAGGCAATCAGGCGATCGATCATGGCGCGGCATGCCCCGTGCTACCCACGGTAGCCGCAGCAGCCGGTGCGCTGTCCACCAGCTGCTGCAGCAGCAGCCCGCCCTCGACCACCACCCGGCTTCCGGCCGCCAGGCCCTCACGTACCCACAAGCGGCCATCACCGAGTTCTTCGGCATGCACGGCATGGCGCACGAAACGGCCCCTGCCTTCTTCCACGAACACCACCTGCTTGCCATCGATCAGCAGCACCGCCGCATCCGGCAGGCTGACGCCACCCTCGGCCGGCAGCGCCACCTGCGCGCGCACGTACTGCCCGGCCTTGAATCCGCGCGTGCGGTTGTCCAGCTCGGCGCGTGCCTGCACCACGCGGCGCTCGCTGTCGACGAAGTCGTCCACGTGCTGCAGCGTGGCTTGCAACGGCGTGCCGTCGGCGCCAGGTACGCTCACCTGCATGCCGGCCTTCAAGCGTCCGGCCAGGCTCTCGGGAATGTCCAGCAGCAGCCACAGGCGATCCGGGTCACCGATCACCGCCAACGGCTGCTCGCTGTCCGCGCTGACCGCCATGCCCGGGCTCATCCGCCGCTCCACCAGCACGCCATTGATGGGCGCGCGCAACGGCAGGCGCTGATCGACGTGCTGGCCATTGCCATAGGCCTTGGCAAAGGCGGTTGCGCGCGCGTGATCGGCCTGACTTCCGGCGAAGTTGACCTCGGCCTCGTCCAGCTCGCGCCCGGACGCTACGCCTGCGGCGTGCAGCTCGCGGGTGCGTTCCAGCTCCTTTCGCGCCTGCTGCAGTTCGGCGCGGCCGCGTGCGCCCTCAGCCTGCGCCTGGCCGAACTCCGGCGAGGTGATCCAGGCGATGACCTGGCCGGCCTTCACCTGCTGCCCCGGCTGCGCCTCGATGCGCGCCACCTGCCCCGGCAACGGCGTGCGCAGTGCACTGGAGCGGGTTTCATCCCAGACCACGCGGCCCGGCAACTGCAGGCTGGCACTGGCACCGGCGGTCACCGCCTCGCTGCGCAGCACCTCCAGCTGGCGGCTGTCGGCCGGGAACTGGATCTGCCCGGCACTGACCTGCGGCGCATCCTCGGTGTACGACGCCGGCTCGCGACCGCAGCCGTTCAGCAACAGAAGCGCCAGCAACACCGGCAGCACGGCACGTCGCGCCCGCGGGCGATGGGCGAAGGTGGACTTCATCGGGATTCTCCTTCAGCAACGGATGTGGCCGCTTCCCAGCGCGCCAGGGCAATGGCATGGTCAGCGCGCGCTTCGATCAGCGCGGCCTCGAAGTCGCGCCAGCTACGGCGCGCATCCAACAGATCGGTCAGGCTGGCAGCACCACGGCGGTAGGCCAGCTCGATGCCCTGCACCGCCTTGCGTGCGGCGTCGGCGTGCAGCCCTTCATAGTCGGTGCGGCGCTGCGCGGCGGCCTGCGCGCTGGCCTGCAGCTGGTCCAGTTCGGCACGCGCCTCACGCTGCTGCACCTGCAGTTCCAGCGCGGCCGTGTCCCGATCGGCTTCGGCGCGCTGGATCGCACCGCGTGCACGCGCCGGGCCGCCGAGCGGAATGGTCAACGACACGCCCCAGGTAACGCCACTGATATCAGTCGGCTCACGTTCGGCCTCCACGCCCAGCTGGATATCCCGGTGGCGCTCGCTGCGTGCCAGCGCCACGCCGGCATCGGCGGCGGCCAGACGCGAGCGCGCGGCTCGCAGATCGGCGCGCTGCTGCGGATCGAAGGCCCGCGTACCGGCCACATCGGCGGCGTCCGGCCACGCGTCATCGGCGCTCAGTTCGCCGCTGTCATCGCGGCCGAGCAACAGGCCGAGCGTGTGCCGCGCATCGCGCAGGTCCAGCGCCGCCTCGCGTGCTGCGTCGGCCACTGCCAGATCGTCCACCGCCAGCCGCGCGCGATCCACCGGCGCCATCGCACCGGTGGCCACCTGCTTGTCCGCCGCTGCCATCTGCTCGGCCGAACTCTGCCGGTTGGCCTCGGCGATCTGCGCGCGCTCCTGTGCGCCCTTCAGCCCGAAATAGGCTTCATGCAATGCCACCTGCTGGCGGCGACGGGTATCAAGCATCTCCAGCCCGGCCACCTGCAGCAACGCATCGGCCTGGCGGATGCGCAGCGCTCGCTTGCCGCCACGCTCCCAGGTCCAGCCCAGGCCCAGCGTGCTGTCCACCCGCTTGTCCTGCCAGCGACCGGGGCCGATGCCATGCTTCGGGCTGACCTTGCTGCTGCCGATCGACAGCTCGGCTGCCGGCCGCAGCGCGGCACTCTGCGCATCGCCCTGCACTCCGCGCAGCTCCAGTGCCGCCGCACGCAGGTCCGGGTTGTGGGCGTCCATCGCACGCTGCGCTTCGGCCAGCGACAACGCTGACGCCGTGGGTGCGCACACAAGGGCGGCCAGCACGGCCGCAACATGAAGGAGAAATTCATGCACGTCACGTTAAGGTGACGGACTTGCGCCAAACTTGCCCCAACCTTGCACGAAGCTTGCAATGCGAATCCTGCTGATCGAAGACGACGCCGCCCTGGCCGATGGACTGATCCGCGCCCTGCAGGGTGCCGGCCATCTGTGCGACCACCTGTCGCGCGGGCTGCATGCACCCGCAGCACTGGCCAGTGCACCGTATGACGTGATGGTGCTGGACCTCTCGCTGCCCGACGTGGACGGGCTCGATCTGCTGTCGCGGCTGCGCAACGATGGCGTCACCCTGCCGGTGTTGATCCTTACCGCACGCGACGGCGTGGAGGACCGCATCCTTGGGCTGGACCGCGGTGGCGACGATTACCTTGCAAAACCCTTCGCGCTGGGCGAACTGGAAGCGCGCCTGCGTGCGCTGTCACGCCGGCGCAGCGATGCACCGGCACAGAAACGGCTGGGCCGCTTGTGTTTCGACAGCATCCGCAACGAGGTGCAGGTGGAGGGCCAGCGCGTCGAGCTGACCGCACGTGAGCTGGCGCTGGTGGAGGCGCTGATGCAGCATCCCGGTCGCACCGTCACCAAGCAGCGCCTGTTCGACGCGTTGTACAGCTGGGACCACGAGGCCAACCTGTCGGTGATCGAGGTGCATGTCAGCCGCCTGCGTCGCAAGCTGGAACAGGCGCGCGCCGGCGTGGGCATCCGCATGCTGCGCGGCCTCGGCTACCGGCTGGAGGCCGGCGGTGGCTGAGCGCGTGCACAGCCTGCGCGGCCTGCTGCTGCGCCGCCTGTGGCTGCCGCTGCTGGTGCTGATGCTGTGCAGTGCGGTCGGCTCGTTCGCGCTGGCCCGCTTCTACGCCGGCCAGGTCTACGACCGTTGGCTGCTGGACTCGGCGATGTCGTTGTCCGAGCTGGTGAAGGTGCAGGACGACCGGGTCTCCATCGAGATCACGCCGGCGGTCTCGCGCATGTTCACCTGGGACACCGCCGACGAAGTGCATGGCGAGGTAGTCGATGCCACCGGCGGGCGACTCTATGGCGATCTGCCCGAGGCATTGCCGCGCCCAGCGGTCGCCGCCGAAGGCAATGACGCCGTCTACTACGACGCTCGCCTGCGCGGCCAGGCGGTACGCATGGTGGAAGTGGTGGTCAGCGCCGGGCCTGGCCATGAGATCCGTCTGCGCGTGGCCGAGACGCTGCGCAAGCGCCATCGGCTGGAACGCAAACTGCTGATGACCAGTATTCCCTTTCAGGCCGCGATCCTGGCACTGGCCGCATGGCTGGCCTGGTCGGGCACCGGCGCCGCCGCACGCCATGCCAACCAGGTCGCGCGCCGGCTGGCCAGCCCACGTCCGGACCCGTTGGCGCCGCTGGACCCTGCACAGGAAGCACCGCGCGAACTGTGGCCGGCGGTGGAGGCCTACAACGCCCTGCTGCAACGGCTGGACGCGATGCAGGACGCACAGCGGCGCTTCGTCAGCAATGCAGCGCACCAGCTGCGCACACCGTTGGCGGCCATGCAGGTGGAGCTGGAAAGTTCGTTGCGCCAGCACGACCCGCAGGCGCAGCAGCTGGCCTTGTCCGGCACACTGGCCGGACTGGCGCGGCTGCAGCACCTGGTCAATCAGTTGCTGATGCTGAGCCGTTCCGAGGATTCGCAGGGCAGCGCGCTGTCATTGCAGCCGGTGGACTTGGCCTCGCTTGCCCGGGGCGTGGTTGAACGCTATGCCGACCGGGCGCTGGCCGCGGGCGTGGACCTGGGTTACGACGGGCCGGACGAGGGTGTACAGGTGCAGGGTGATCCACAGCTGTTGCGCGAAGCGCTGGGCAATCTGCTGGACAACGCATTGCGCTATGGCGCCGCGCGCGGCGTGATCACGCTGGGTGTGCAGCGGGATGCCGACGGCGTGCAGGTGTGGGTGGACGATGATGGCCCCGGCATCGCCGAGGCCGAGCGTGGACGTGTCACAGAACGTTTCTACCGCGCCAGCAGCGAAGGCGACGGCTGTGGACTGGGGCTGGCGATCGTGGCCGAGATCGCGCAACGGCATGGCGCAGCGCTGGCGATCGGTACCGCCCCCATCGGCGGCGCGCGGGTCAGCCTGCGATTCGCCTGACGGCTACCAAACACCCCTGTAGAGCCGAGCCCACGCTCGGCTGCCGTTGGCGCAACACCCGGGTAGACGCCAACCGTGCCAGGTGCCGACCAGGAGCGAAGCACAACCTGGTAGCGGCCAACCTTGGTTGGCACCCACCACAAGCGGAGATCTCCGCATGGCAACCGTCAACGCATCATCGGCTCATCGAATACGGCGCCTGCGCGCCCTGCCCCGGCCATGCCTTGTTCGGTTCGGCCTGCATGCTGAAGCGCAGCTCTCCACCGGCAAGAATCTCATCATGGCGCAGGAAGGTGCGCTGCAGCGGCTTGCCGTTGAGGCTCACACTGCCCACATAGGTATGCGCGTCATCCAGCCCGTCGGCCACGATGGTGAAGGTCTTGCCGTTGGGCAGGCGCATTGCGGTCTTCGGCAGGAACGGGCGGCCGAGGATGTACTCGCCCGAGCCCGGTGCCACCGGGTAGAAACCCAGCGCGGTGAACACATACCACGCCGACATCTGGCCTACGTCGTCATTGCCTGCCAGGCCATCGGGGCGGTCGGCGTACTGGGTGTCCATGATCTGCTTGAGGCGCGCCTGCGTGCGCCACGGCTGGCCGGCGTACGAGTACAGATACGCCACATGGTGGCTGGGTTCGTTGCCGTGCGCATACCAGCCGATCAGGCCGGTGATGTCTTCCATGTGCGCGAAGATCGAGGGATCGACTGTGGCGTTGAACACGTCGTCCAGCCGCGCGAGCAGCTTATCGCTGCCACCGTGCACTGCGGCCAGGCCGGCCACGTCCTGCGGCACGTACCACGAGTACTGCCAGGCGTTGCCTTCGGTGTAGTCGGTGCCGTAGCCGCTGGCACTGGGGTCGAACGGGGTGCGGAAGCTGCCATCGCGCTTGCGTGCGCGCATGAAGCCGGTGTCCTTGTCGAAGGCGTTGCGCCAGTTGCCGGCGCGCTTGTCGAAGGTCGCCGCCACATCGGTCTTGCCCATCGCCTGCGCCATGCGCGCGATGGTCCAATCGTCAAACGCGTATTCCAGCGTCTTGCTGGCCGCTTCGCCTTCCTCATCAATCGGCACGTAACCCAGCTCGCGGTACTGCGCAATGCCGTCATACGGGCCGTAATTGGCGGTCTCCACCATCGCCTTCAGCGCCTTGTCCGCATCGAAACCACGAATGCCCTTCACGTAGGCGTCGGCGATCACCGGCACCGCGTGGTAGCCGATCATGCACCAGTCTTCCAGGCCGTGGAACGACCATACCGGAAGCATGCCGTAGGGGCTGTGCTCGTGGTGAGCCAGCATCGAGTTGATGAAGTCGCTGTTGCGCTTTTCCGGCTGCACCAAGGTCAGCAGCGGGTGCAGCGCCCGGTAGGTGTCCCACAGCGAGAACGTGGAATAGTTCGTGTAGCCCTCGGCCTTGTGCACGGCATTGTCCGAGCCGCGGTACTGGCCATCGGCGTCCATGAACAGCGTCGGCCCCAGCATCGTGTGGTACAGCGCAGTATAGGCGCTGCGGCGCGCATGCTCGGGCGCGTCGATATCCAGCACCGACAGCGCCTGCGTCCATTCCTGTTTGGCCTGGGCGCGCACGCGGTCGAAATCGA
Organism: Stenotrophomonas sp. GSD10; assembly: GCF_056172695.1. Classification (NCBI taxonomy): domain Bacteria; kingdom Pseudomonadati; phylum Pseudomonadota; class Gammaproteobacteria; order Lysobacterales; family Lysobacteraceae; genus Stenotrophomonas; species Stenotrophomonas sp. GSD10. The sequence continues at coordinate 2,093,566 of NZ_JAOCMC010000002.1, forward strand.
AGTCGGCCACTTCGGCATCGAGGTTGGCGATGGCACCGGCCTCGCTGACCGGCGAAATCGCAACCTTCACCACCAGCGGTGCGTCCAGCTTGCCAAAGTTGAAGGTGCCGACCAGCTGCCGGCCTTCAATCTGCGCACGCTGTGCCGGGTCCTTCTCGCCCGGCGGCGGGAAGCCCTTGTAGACGATGTCCTGCTCGGTGTTGTGCAGTTCGTGGCCCGACAGCGGGCGCGAGAAGCGCATCGCAAAGTACAGCTGGCGGCCGGCGGCCCAACCACGGGTCTCGCGGAAGCCGGTCACCGTGCCATCGGAACGCACCCGTACCCGCGACCACAGGATCTTGCCCGGGTAGTCGTACATGCTGGTGCGCATGTCCAGCAGCACCTTGGCCTCGGTGCCCTTGGGGAACGCGTAGCGATGCACGCCCACGCGCGCGCTGGTGGTCAGCTCGGCGCGCACCTTGTAGTCGTCCAGGGTGACCGCGTAGTAGCCCGGCTCGGCTTTCTCGTCGTCGTGGCGGAAGCGCGAGGCGTAACCACTCCTGGGCTTCTCGGGGTCGCCGCGCTCCAGGCCCGGGTTGCCGGTGAACGGCATCAGCAGTATGTCGCCCAGATCGGAATGGCCGGTGCCTGAGAAATGCGTGTGCGAGAAACCGACGATGCTGCTGTCGTCGTAACGGTAGCCCGCCGCCCAGCCATAGGCCTTCTCACGCGGCTGGATGCGCGTGTCCGGGCTGAGCTGGACCATGCCGAACGGCACCGTCGCACCCGGATAGGTATGGCCTTCGCCTCCCGTACCGATGAACGGGTCCACCGAGGCATAGGCCTTGTCGGCGGCAGTCCGCGCAGGCGCCGCAGCGGCCAGACCGGAGGCGAACATCGCCGAAGCGGCGACAGCGAGCAGGAAACGACGTTCCAACATGAGCATCGGCATTTGGATCGATTCAGGTGGTGGTCAGGAGCCTAGCACTGCCCTCCCCACCCTGCATGCTGCGGCGCAGCTGAACGGCTCCGTATGCGACAGGACCTGTCCTATTTCATCTGCAACTTTTTGTATTTATCCGCGTGTTGCCGATCCGCAGACTGCGCCGGTGCCTCAAGGGCGCAGCGGAGCGGCAACCCGGCAAGGAGCGTCGGCGGCCGGGACGGGATTCGAACTCCGCTGCGCCCTGGGCAGGAAAACAAATCCGTATCACGTCGGCTTCACGTTATCTGAGTGCCTCATTCAGTCGAACGATGTGAACACGGCAGTTTTCCTGAAGTCTTTCCCTCTGCAGGAGTTCCGTCATGAAGATCGCTGTCCGTCGTTCGCTGGTGCTGGCTGTGGCCAGCTCCCTCTCCATGTGCCTTGCAGCGCACGCCGGCACGCTCACCCCGGGTCAGTCAGCCGTGGTCGGTCCTGGTGACCCAACCGAGGCATGGACTGTCGACAACGCCGACCTGAGCATCACTGCAGGCGGGAACGTGCTCTCCATAACCGCGTCCAACGGCGCACGCGTTGGCATGACCGGCGCCACTATCAGCGCCAATACCTCCGCCCTCATCCGTTCCTCCAGCGGCCAAGTCACCCTCACCGACACGACCCTGGTGAACACGGGGGACGAGCGCTGTTGATGACAAGCAACAGCGGAAGCGGACAGGCCAGTATCGCCGGGAGCAGTCTGGTCGGTAGCGGCATCGGCGCCAGCACTGTGGACAACAATTCCCTGAACCTCAGCAGGTCACGACTTGAGGGGCTTGCGCGCGACAGCACCGATCTGAACGCTGGCACCGGCCTGTTCATTGCTGGAAACAGCCAGGTAAGTGCGACCGATGGCAGCGAGATCCTGGGCGATGCGCAGGGAATCTTCCTGCGATTCGACTCGTTCTCCAATCCTGCCACTGGCCCCGCGCGGGTCACCGTGGACGGATCACGCGTTGAAGGAAGGACAGGCGCGGGCATACTGGTCGCTGCAGCCCGTCCAGGCGATGCCCCAACCATTGTGGAATTGACGTTCCGCAACGGCGCAAGCCTGATCGGCGGCAATGGCAATCTGCTGGAGGTGCTGGCCACAGATGCGCGGATCAACCTGGCGGTCGATGCCTCTTCACTGGCTGGCAACATCGTCAATGCAGTGGGTAGCACGGTGGACGTCGCACTGTCCAACAACGCCAGCATCACCGGTGCGATGACCAACGTCACCAGCGTGGCGCTGGATTCCGCAATCTGGAACATGACCGGAGATTCCTCGGTCGGCTCGCTCAACCTCGGCAACGGCAATGTATCGCTCGGCAACGGCGCCAGCTTCAACACCCTCAATGTGGCCGGCAACTTCACCGGCAACGACGGCACCCTCGTGTTCAACACCGTGCTGGCCGGCGATAGTTCTGCTTCGGACAAGCTCATCATCGGCGGCGACACCAGCGGCACGGCCAATGTGCGCGTGAACAACGTCGGCGGTGCCGGCGCGCAGACCCGCCAGGGCATCGAGCTGATCCAGGTCGGTGGCGCTTCCAATGGCCAGTTCAACCTGGCCGGCCGTGCCGTGGGCGGGCAGTACGAGTACTTCCTGTTCAAGGGCACCGGCGCCGATGGCAACTGGTACCTGCGCTCGCAGCTGCCGACTCAGCCGGACCCGTGCGAGACCGACCCGACGCTGCCCGAGTGCAACCCGGTGCTGCCGGGCCCGGATCCGGACCCGGTGCTGCGCCCCGAACCCGGCGCCTACCTGGCCAACCTGCAGGCCGCGCAGAGCATGTTCCGCATTGGCTACCACGATCGCCATGCCGGCCAGAAATCGGGCCGTGCCTGGGCCCGCGTGGATGGCTCGCGCAATGGTTTCGATGCCATCAGCCGCCAGCTCGACATCCGTGGCAACAGCCAAGCGCTGACCGTCGGTGCCGATCTGTGGCGCGCCGATAATGGCAGCAGCGTGGGCGTGATGCTGTCCAGCGGCAACGCTACCAGCACCTCCACCAATGAGCTGACCGGCTACTACGCGCGCGGCAAGGTGAAGGGCGAGGCGCTGGGTGTGTACGGCACCTGGCGTGGTGGCAACGGTGGCGATCCGTATGCGGGCTTCTATGTGGATGGCTCGGTGCAGCGTGCGCAGTTCCGCAACCGCGTGGAAGGTATCGGCCTGGACGCCGAGCGCTATGACAGCCGCGCCTGGCAGGGTGCGGTGGAAACCGGCTATGCGTTCCGCGTGGGTGGCGCCAGCAATGGCGGCATCTATCTGGAGCCGCAGCTGCAGGTGGGTTACAGCCGCTGGGACAACTACCGCCACACCGAAACCAACGGCACGGTGGTGAGTGCCGAGAATGCCGATGGCCTGTTCGGTCGCGCGGGCGTGCGTCTTTCCGGCGTGACCCGCTGGGGCAACGGTACCACCGAGGTGCAGCCGTATGTGGCCGCCAACTGGCTGCACACCCGCAGCGAATCGCAGATCCGCATGGATGATGAAGTGGTGGATGCGCGCATTCCGCGTAACCGCGGCGAGTTCAGTGCCGGTGCGTCGTTGAAGTTTGCCAACGGCGTGGGTGCCTGGGGTGGGCTGTCGCTGCAGAAGGCAAGTGGCTTCCACCAGACCAGCGCGCAGGTGGGTCTGAGCTACAGCTGGTAAAGGCCCTGCCCGGCCTGCGTGGCCCGTAGAGTCGAGCTTGCTCGACTGCTTCTCGCGCGGAACCACGCCACGCCCGGCTGCTGGTTTGTAGAGTCGAGCAAGCTCGACTCTACGAATGGCGCACATACGCCGATCCCAGTGTCAGTTACAGCTGGTAATCAGTCGCCTTCAGCCCGTGATCGCTTCGATTGCGGGTTGATCTGGGGGCGAGAGGTGTGGCTGGAGAACAGGAGTTTCTGGCCACTGTATGCAAGGCGCGACAGGGATGGTCGCGCCTGACATGTTTTAGCGGGAGTGAGTCGTAGTGACTGATGTGATCTTTCGATTGCGCCCATTCGGCAGCAAACATCAATGGGTGTTTCGCGCCGTGATGTGTGCACGATGGCACCGCAGCGGGGATTCCGCTGCCGGGATTGGAACCCCCGCATGAAACTGGAGAACTGCCTGTCGTGACTACGGCGGGCGCTGCGTGTGGCCGTCTGGCCATCGGAGTTCTCCAGTTTCTCCGGGTTCCAACCTCGCATCGCCCGCCACCCTTGCGGTGGCCTTCGCTACCCAAGGAGTTTCCGCATGACGTCCGAACGCACGCTCAGCCCGGCCATGGAATCGCTGTTCCATCGTATCGAACAGGCATTCAACAGTGCCGAAGGCATGGCCATCCTCATCGGCGAGCAGTACGGCCCCGAGCCGAAGCCGCCGGCACCGATGGACTACAACCCGAAGCAGATTGCCACGGCGATGGTGATGCTGAGCCAGCACGGACGATGCCTGCTGCAGGAGCTGCGGGCGGAAGCGGAAAAGGTGACGTATCACTGACGGTGCGGCGGCGGGTGACGCAGACGAAGCGGAGGGCATCGACGGCATCGACCGGGTAGAGTCGACTGTCAGTCGACTGCGCTTCGCGTCCGCCAAAGCCCGCGCTTCGCGCGATAGCCGACTAGCAGTCGGCTCTACCCAGTCGGCCCATCCATCCCGCCGGTTGATCCATCCCGCCGGTTGATCCATCCCGCCGGCTGAGCCATCCCGCCGGTATATATCCAGGCGCCTACGCGGCAACCGCCTTCTGGATGTCAGCCAGGGGTGCGTTGGTCAGATCCTTGGCGATATCGCCCAGCAGCCGCGCCTGGGTCTCCTTGTGCAGCAGCGGGCGGATGCGCCCCAGGGTGGTCGGGTCGGCCACCAGCACCAGATGGGCGTAACGGTTGTTCAGGGCGTCGTCGTTGAGCTGCTCTGCCACCTGTTTGGCGAAGGTGGCTTCGTTGAGCTGCGACACGGACATATCCTTCGGCACTGCACCGGCCGGGCCCTGCCCCGATACGCCCTGCGCGCTGATGTCCTGCAGGCGTAGTTCGCCTTCCTGCTTCAAGGTGAGCTCGCGATCGCTGCCCACGTTGGTGAACACGCGGGCCGAGCCGCCATCGGCGACAACAATCAGGGTTCCTTCGGGAATGGTGCGGGCCATTGCAATCTCCAGCAGACAGGGGATGTGGGGTGTGGTCCAGCCTAGGCAGCACGATGTAAGCGCAACGCGCACGGCCTGTGATGCACGCCTCGCAATCTGCAACTGGGGCTAAATTTGCACGTTGCGCGGCCGCTATGGCCTGCATCTTCGCGAGGTACGTCTGTGTACGCTGGCTCCGTGTTCCCCGTTTCCCTTGCCACCAGCCTGGCCATTGCCGGCTGTGCCGGTTGCATCCATCAGTTCCTGCGCGGCGAGCCGCTGCTGGCATTGGCCATTGTCTTTTCGATGCTGGCCGTGGTGGGCGCGGCGTTGGTCAGCCGGCGGCTGACGGTGCCGGCTTGGCTTGCGTTGGCCGGCACGGTGCTGGGCATGGTGGCCCGCGCGGGGTGATTCAAGCGTGCGAACCAAGGTTCGCACCCACCAGAGCGGTTGGTCGCACCCACCAGAGCAGTTGGTCGCACCCACCACACTTCCCTGCGCTCAGTCGTGCGCGCTGTTCAACTCCATGGCGCGCATCACGATGGGCTTGGCCCAGTCCGGGGTGTGCAGCAGCTCGGCCACGGACACCGGGTACTGCAGCTGCCCGTGTTCCATCGCCAGCACCGGCAGCGGCTCGACGCAGCCTTCGGCGTCGGCCGGGGCGCTGTTGTCGTAGACGTGCAGCTCGGCCAGGTACGGCAGCAGATCCAGCAGGTTCTCGCGTGCCGAATCGAAGCGGGCGTGGATCTTCTCCACGGGAATATCGTGGCCGCCCGCGGCCACCCGTGCGGCGACACGGGCGATGTGCAGCTCCACGGTTGCCAGGCCGCAGAACCAGATGGCCACCTGGTGGTGATCGCAGGCCTCGCGCAGCAGGCGGGGAATGGTGTTGCCGCCCAGCGTGGTCTCGAACGCGAAGTCGCTGCCCTCGGCCATGGCCTGGCGCAGCCGCCGGGTGCCTTCCTGCCACGCTTCGGCGTTGGCCTCGGCCAACGGCCAGCCGGCCTCGACCAGGCGACGGGTGAAGCTGTCGGGGTTGAACCAGGCCAGGCCGTCGGCTTCCAGCCAGGTGCCCAGCAGCGAACTCTTGCCGGCGCCATTGACGCCGGCCAGTACCAGGATCCGCCCCATCGGTCAGAGCGGGCGGCCGAGGGCCACCTTGCGGCCGCGGCGGATCGGCTTGCCCAGCACCTTGCCCAGGCCCTGCCCGCGCTGCAGCCCGGCCAGGGTCTGGTCGAACTCGGTGCGCAGGCGCAGCAGTTCCTCGCTGCGCTCATCGGCATCGCCGCCGGCGGCCTTGGCCAGCAGTTCCTGGTAGGTGCGGATGTCCACGATCACCGCTTCGGGGTGGTTGTGGTTGGTGATGACCAGCGCCTGCTTCTCGCGCACGGTGCGCATCAGGCTCGGCCAGCCACGGGTCTTCACCGACGAGGCAGGGGCCTTTTCCAGGCCAGGCAGGTCCAGCGGAAGGGTCATGGCACGGCTCCAGGCGGGAACGATTGAGCCCATTATGCCCAATTTGGCCCAATTGCGGATAAATGCCCCAGTCCCCCTGCGTCAGCCCCCCGACCGGGCCTGCGGGGCGTCGGTCTGCAGCAGGCTGCCGCGTTCCCGCAAGGGGAAGCCGATGCGGGCATCCAGGCCCTCCGGCCCGAAGCGCAACTGGCCGCTGCCGGCCAGCTCGTACGGCACCCGCTGCTCGATCAGGGCCCGACCCAGGCCGCGCTGGCGCGGCAGCTCCCAGCCCTCCACCTCGGCGTGACGCTCGCGCCAGTGCAGTTCCAGCCAGGGCTCACCCTGCCGCTCCTGCAGCCGCCAGCTCACCTGGATGCGGCCGTCTTCATGGGCCAGCGCACCGTGCCGCAGCGCATTGCTGGCCAGCTCGTGGATGGCCAGGGACAATACCTCAGCCGCCTTCGGTGGCAGCAGCACATCTTCGCCCTGTAGCTGGCAGGCCGCCGCCGCAGGCACCTGCGCCGCGATCTCCTGCTCCAGCATGCCGCGCAGGCAGACGCCCGCGTTGGCACCGCGGGTGAGCAGGCTCTGCGTGCGCGCCAGCGACATCAGGCGCCCGCACAGCCGGTCGGCATACTCATCCACGCTGCCGACCGATTCGCGGGTGCGCCAGGCGATGGCATGGATGGTGGACATGATGTTGCGTACCCGGTGCTGCAGCTCGGCCAGCAGCACCGACTGGCGCTCGGTGGCGCGCTTGAGATCGTCGATGTCCACGGCAATGGCAAACACGCCGCTGACCTCCCCGTCGGCATCACGCAGCGGCGCGGCCGCCACCCGTGTCCAGAGGGTGCGGCCATCGTCATGCAGGAACTGGAACTCCAGCCCCGGCACCACGGTTTCGCCGCGCATGGCCCGCGAAATGGCGAAATCCTGCGCTTCGATCGGTGTGCCATCGGCATGCCAGCCACGCCAGCGGTACTGGTTGGCCGTGTCGGCCGAGGGCACCTTGCCGGTGGGCAGGTAGGCACGCATCTGGTCGTTGGACAACTGTATGTGGCCCTGAAGATCGACGATGCACAGGCCCACCGGCAGTACCTTGAAGGCCAGTTCCAGGCGCCGTTCGCTCTCGCGCCGGCGCTGCTCCTCGCGTTCGCGCGCCGCCAGCGCCCGATGCGCGGCGGTGGTCTCGAACAGGGTCACCAGCACCCCGCAGATGCGCCCTCCTCGCCACGGATCGGGCTGCAGGTCAGGGTGAACCAGCGGTCCTCCAGGCGGCCCTGCCGCGCCAGCGGAAAGCGCTTGTCCTCGAAGGTGAGTGTTTCGCCCTGCCAGACGCGCGTGTAGAGCGGGCCATTGATGTGCCACACCTCCGGCCAGCATTCGCGGGCTGGCTGGCCGAGCCCCGCAGGGTGGCGGTCGTCCAGGATCTCGGCATAGCCATCGTTGTACAGCTGCACCCGCTGTTCGCCCCACAGCACGATCATCGGGAAGCCGTGGGCCAGCATCAGATCGACCGTGGCGCGCAGATGCGGCGGCCAGTGCTCGATGGCGCCCAGCGGCGTGCTGGACCATTCGTGCTGGGCAATGCGTGCGGCCATGCCGTCGCGGCGCGCGCGCCGATGCAACGGTGCGGGCATCGAGCCCCGCAGGCCGTCGGCATGTATGTCGTCGCTACGGCGTGCCATGCGCTGCGATCAACGCACGCACGCAGACACCTGCGGAGCTGCCACCAGCCCAGCCAGCTGCTGGACCAACGCCTCGATGTGGTAGGGCTTGGTGCAGCGTGGCGCCGCCGCGAAGCGGCTGGGCAGGTTGTCGTCGTAACCGGAGGTGAGCAGGAACGGCGTGCCGGCTTCGGCCAGGCGATCTGCCAACGGATAGACCTGTTCCCCCCAGGTTGATGTCCAGCAGCGCCACGTCGATGGGGTGGGTATCGACCAGCTGTCCCAGCGCCTGCAGATCCCCGGCCGGCCCGACCACCTGCGCCCCTTTCAATTCCAGGTAGTCCACCAGGAACATCGCGATGGCGAACTCATCCTCCGCCACCAGCACACGCAGCCCTTTCAACCCTTCCGCTGTGTTGCCTGCTTCCCGCACGCGCCGCACTCCTCGGTACCCGCGGCCTGTCGCGCCGCAACGTGGGCAGGATGCGCGAACTGGACTACAAGGGCGCGTGACGATCTATGAGGATCACGCCCACGGCGCATTCACCCAGGGCACGCACACGGCTCAGAACGCACGCTCCCACTTCAGGCTGAACAGGCTGCGGTCATGGCTGTACAACCAGCCGACGTTGCTGTCGATACGGGCATAGCGCAGGCTCAGGCTGGGCACCAGACCGGCCACGGCCAAGCGCTCGCTGCGCACGATGGCGATCAGGTTCTGTTCGTCGTCCTGTCGGCGCGCTTCCAGCAGCGGGCTCCAGGCGTCGTAGTCACGTTGGCGCAGCGAAACGAACACGGTGGCGGTGGTGCCGCTCCACTGGCGTGCCGCGCCCAGCCGCACGCCGCGCTGGCGGTAACCGTTGGCGTCGTCGGCAGCATGGCTGTCGGTCAGGTCCACGCCGGCAAACACGGTCCAACGCGGGTTGAGCGCGCGGAACCAGGTGGCATACAGCGCGGCCAGCTCACCATCGTAGTTGTCGGCCAGGCCCGGCTGCCGATAGCGCTGGCGTTTCCAGTCGGCCTCCAGTTTCAGCAGGCTGCGGGCATCGAGTGCGTACTGCCACTCGCCATGCATGCCGCTGCCGCCCTGCAAGGCGTGGTTGCCCAATGCCTGGTAATCGTAGCTGGGCGCCAGCAGCACGGTGTGTCGCGCACTGCGCCAGCTGTAGCCCGCCTGCACACTGGCGTTGAGTTCGTTGTAGGCGCTGTGCCCGCGCCACGCCTGGCCGAACGCCAACCCACGCACGTACAGGCCATGATGGCCGGCCAGCGCCCAGCGCCGCTCCAGGCTGGCATCGTAATCCAGGCCGACGGCGTGCTGTGCCTTCGGCAGTGTGCGTTCGATGATGCAGTTGTCGCCCACGCCGAACAGGCAGGTGCGGCTGGCCGAGCTGCGATTGATGTTGTCGCTCCAGGCAGGCCCGGCCGCCACCGCGCCTTTCCAGCGCTGGCGCGCCTGCAACGCGGCCAGATAACCATCGACCCGTGCGCGCACGCCGGCAGTGGCCGGATCGTCGCTGTCGATGCCGGCCGCGATCGCCGCGAACAACGCCGCCGCCTCACGGTCGCGCTGGTCCTCGGCGTAGACGCGCGCCAGTTCAAGGCGGGCCGGCAGGAAGTCCGGCTGCGCCTCCAGCAGGGCTTCATACTCGCGCGCGGCACCGCGATGGTCACCGGCCACCCGGGCCAGCGCGCCCTGTGCGTAGTGGCGCAGCAACGGGTCGTGCCCGGGTAGTTCGATGTACTCGCTCAGGAACGCTGCGGCGGCCTGCCATTGCTGGTGCTGCAACGACAGATACAAGGCCTGGCCGAGGTCGTCGATGGTGCGCTCCACGCGCACCGTCTGGCCGTCGACGGTGATGGTCGGGCGTTGTGATTCGGCCTGTTGCAGGCGCTGCTGGTCCTGCTGCTGATGGCGCAGTTCGCTGCCCTGTTCAAGCACACGACGCAGATCGTCCTGCTGGGCGCGCACATCGGCGACGGCCAGCAGCAGGACGAGAAGGAGGATGGGATGGCGCATGGTCGATCCGTGATGATGCATGCAGCGGGCCGAAGCAGGGACTGGCGGATCGCGGCTTGTCCCTGCCCTGCCCCGTCAGGGGCGTGGCGATCAGTTCTTGCTGCCGCCGAAGGCGGTGTCGTACTGGCTGTTGCCGGCGAAGGTAGCGATGCCGGCCAGGGTGGCGGCGTTGGCGCCGAAGAACTGGCCCTGGGTGGTGCCGGTGACCGAGCCGTTGGCGGTGGCCGAGCCGGCGAACGAGGCGTTGGCGCTGTTGATGGAGGCATTGACCGCAACCGACAGGCCGCCGCCGCTGATGCCACCGGCCAGCGTGCCGTTGCCGAAGTTGGCGCGGAAGGTACCCGACAGCAGGTTGCTGCCGTTGAACTTGTTCAGGCCCGCCACGCTGTAGGTGGCCACGCCGGCCGGCAGCGTGGTGCCGGTGCGGTCACCGACGAAGTAGACCTGGCGGTTGTTGAAGCCACCGGCGGCGCCATCCTTGGACCACTCGCCGAACCACACGTCGCCGCTGCCGACCTTGACGAAGTTGAAGTGGCCCATGCCCGAGTGGCTGCCCGGTGCGCCGGTGATCGGCATGGCCAGGGTACGCACGGTGGTGCCGTTGACGGTGGTCGGCACCGAGTAGGCCGACAGGCCCTGGAAGTCGACACGGCGGGCGCCGGAAACGGTGCCGACGCCGATACCGGCCTTGCCGGCCGAGTGCGGGCCACCGTTGACCTGGGAATCGCCGACGGCCACGTACAGCTCGGCGTCGGTCACCGGGCTGGCCGCACCGACGATATCGGCCGCCTGCGCGGCGCCGGCCAGGGCGAAGGTGGCTGCAACGGCAAGAACCGAACGGGAGATCATCTTCATGGTATTGCTCCTTGGATTGAGGGAACTACGGGTGAAACGCTTGAATGCGGAAAGTCAGAAGCGCGCGGTGACGCCGAGCTTGATCGTGCGGCCCGGCGCCGGCAGCGTGGAGCGGGTGGCCGGGTCGACGTAGTAGCGGTTGCCGAGGTTGCTGCCGACCAGCTCCACGCTGGCGTGCTCGTTGAAGCGCCAGCGCGCATAGGCATCGACGGTGGTGATGTTGCCCCAGGTGAACGGCACGTTCTGCCAGAGCAGGCTGCTGCCGCCGGCCAGCAGGCGGTCGCGGTAGGCCTGCAGGTCCGGGTTGTCGTGGCGCTGGTAGTGCACGATGCGGCTGCCCAGTTCCAACCGCTCATCGAACAGGCGGGTGCCCAGCGACAGGTTCACCGACAGTTTCGGAATGGCCTGGGTCAGCAGGTAGCCACCGACGAAACCATCCTGCACGCAGTTCGGAACCAGTCCACGGTTGGCATCGAGCAGCACCGCGGTGCTTTCGTCGCACACTTCGTTTTCCAGCGTGCGCGCGATGCCCAGCTCGGTGAAGTAGCGCCGGTTGTCGAAGCGTGCCTGCAGCTCGATGCCACGGATGGTCTGCTTGTCGATGTTGTCGAACAGGAAGTACGCATCACGCTCGATCACATCGCGGGTCTTGTGCACGTAGTAGGACAGCTTCACGTCGGCGTCGGCGGTGTTGCCGAAAACCCCTGACAGGTTGTGCACGTAGGCCAGCTCGTAGTTGTAGGCGTGTTCGGGCTTGAGCGCATACAGCGGGTTGAGGCTGCTGGAGAAGGCGATGGTGCTTTCGAACATGCTCGGGAAGCGCACCGCCTCGCTGTAGCGCAGGTAGACACGTGCGGCCGGCGACAGGTTCACCGTGGCCGAGAAGCTGGGCAGCCAGGCATGGTCACGACGGCGTTCGTTGCGCCCGTCCACCGGTCGCGACTGCAGGGTGCTGCCGATGCTGCAGACCAGGTCGCTACCCGCGTAGAGCGGCAGCGCACCGGCAATGCCCGCCACCCGGCCGTTGAGGCAGGGGTTGGTGGCGCGGCTGTAGTTGCCATTGGCATCGGGCTGCCAGGCGATGCGGTGTTCCACCGCCTGGGGCGTTTCGTAGTAAGCCAGCAGGCCACGCAGCGAATCATCGACGAACCAGCCCATGCCGATGCTCTCCCAGAACTCGCGCTCGGATTCCAGCGCATCGATCTGCGCCTGCAGGCTGGCCGGGCGCTCGGGCAGCTCGTTGGTCCGGTAGGTCGCTTCCTTGCTGCCCACGCCCTTGGTTAGCAGCTCCGGATGCGCCTGCAGGAAATCGTCGAACGCCCAGTAGCGGCTGTAGCGCACGCCCGCGTTGAGGGTGAGGAACTCGAACGGGCGCCATTCCAGGTTGAGGTAGCCCTCGCCTTCCTGGCGGCGGCCGGCACGCGGGAACATGCGCCAACCATCGGAAGGACCGAAGTACGGGTCACGCGAGCCCAGCGATTCGTACTGCCAGTTGCCGCCCACGGTCAGATCCAGGGTGGAATGCAGGGCGAAACGGTTGCTCAGGGTCAGGCCGGTGCGGTCGTTGCGCGCATTGGCCAGCGCGGTGTTGCGCAGGATCGGGCTGGCGTCCGGGTTCCAGGCCGGGTTGCCCGGCGCGAAGTTGGGAAAGCCGCCTGCGGTGTAGGTGTCGCTGTCGGTCTCGGTGCGCCACAGGTTGGCGTACAGATCCAGCCAACGGCTGCCGGCTGGCTGGAAGCGGTATTCCAGGTTCCAGGCATCGGAGGCGACGCGGCTGAGCGGCCACTGGATGCGGCCATAGTCCGGCGCCGACAGGATGCGCGAGGGCATGATCTCGCCGTAGTGCGACAGCGTTCGCCGCCACGTGGCCTTCAGCTGCTGGTCGTCGTTGATCTGCCAGCTGCCCTTGAGCAGCCACGATTCCTGTTCGCTGGAGGTGTTGGGCACCTCATCACCGGGCTTGAAGTAGCGCGCCAGCGTGGTGATGTAGTCGATGCCCTGGTACTCGTACTGCTCGCGCGGGTCCTGGTCGTAGTAGGCGCTGCCCTTGCTGCCGGAGAAGTAGTTGCCACGCTTGCGCCAGGCATAGGCCGCCATCAGGTCGACGGTGTCGCCGCGGTAGCCGAGTGCCAAGCGCCAGGCCTGGTCCTCGCCGTCGAAGGGATTGTTGCCACTGCGCGACTTCACCGGCACCACCAGGGTGCGGTCGTCATAGGGCGAGGCCGGCGAGCCCTGCGGGAAGCCGGATACCGTGCGGTAGTCTTCGCCGGTGTGCAGGCGTGGCAGGCGCGGCGCCACCGCATTGCTGCTGCCTTCGATCTTCAGCTCCCCGCCGAAGCGCTCGCCGGCGGCCACGATGTCATCGACGTCGATGGTCTTGATCACCAGCGCACCGCCGATCCCGCTGTGCACATCGCGCACCAGCCCTGGCCCCTTGATGACCTGGATGCCACCAATCAGGTTGGGATCGATGTAGTTGCGGTTGCTGACCCCGTTGTAGCCTCTCCAGACGGTGAGCGCCTGTTCGCCACCATCGATGCTGACCGGCACCCGCCCCGGCCCCTGGATGCCACGGATGTTGATATCCAGCGCGCCGCTGTTGCGTGCGTCGCCACTGAACACACCGACCAGATCCTTGACCACGTCGGCCGGATTGGAGCCGCGATAGCGCTCCACCCGGTCACGCCCCGAGTACGCCGTGGTCAGGTCGAGCGCGAACACATCATCGTAGCCACGCCGATCGCGGGCCTCGCCCCCTCCGCTTGCAGGCGACCGGCCACGTCCAGCGTGTCGGTCACCCGCACCCCTCCCCTCGGCTGCCTCCGCAGCCGCGCGCAGGCTCCAGGTACCATCCGTGCCGCGCTGCGCACGCACCCCGCTGCCGCGCAGCAGCTGCTGCAGGGCCTGCATCTGGCTGTACTCGCCGTTCACCGCGCTGGAGCGGCGGCCTTCCACCAGATCGCTGCGGAACACCACCTGCACGTCGGCCTGGCGACCGAACGCCCGCACCGCGTCAGCCAAGGGTTGTTCCGGAATGGCGTACGCGCGCAACGGCGCGATGACCGCCGGTTGCGCCTGCGCGCTCGGCGCCCAGGCCATCGGCAGCAGTGCGGTGGAGATGGCCAGGGCCAGAACGGTGGCGCGACGATGACAGGCAGATGCCGTGGACGGCATGGACAGGAACTCCTCAAGCGGGGCGGAACCACGGGCAGATCCGCTGCCGGTGGTGGGTCTGGCTTGAGGAGAAACGGTGTTTCGCTCTGGCTATACCTCTATAGACAGCGGGGTGCAGCGGCTGCCCACGGTTTCTTCATGTTTTTTTCATGCGGCCGATTCGTCCACGCGCCGCCCCTATCACCACAGCACCATGGCACCGCCTGGCAGGCGCTGCACACGCAGGCCCGCCTGCGCGGCCACGGCATTGATGGCGGTTTCCGGCTGCTGTACGTGGAACAGGCCGCTGACCCGCACCTGCGCACCCTGCCCGCCCAGCACCCACACCGGTGCACGGCGATAACGCGCCAGATCGGCAATGGCCAGCGCGGCAGGGCGATCATCGATGGCCAGTTCGCCACGGCGCCAGGGCGCGATGCCTTCCGGCACACGCTGCTGCACCGGCAGCAGCCAACGGCCGTCACGGAACGTCCGCGCCTGCCCGGCGTGCAGGCGCTGAACGCTGCCGTCGCCCGGACGCACCTCGACCACGCCTTCGCTGACCTCGGTGCTGACGCTGTGGTCGTGCAGGGACACGCTGAATGCCGTGCCGATATCGTGGATCTGGCCGCCACCGGCGTCGACCCGGAACGGCCGCGACTCGTGGGCCACCTGGAACCAGGCCTGGCCGCGCAGCAGGCGCAGGCGGCGCTGCCCATCGTCGAAGTCCAGCGCCAGCGCGGTGCCCGCATCCAGCACGGCGGTACTGCCGTCGTCCAGCTGCACCACACGCGGGGCGTCGCTGCTGCGCAGGTCACTGCGCGCCAGCAACAGCGCGTGCGGTGCCGCTGCGACCATCAGTACCACCGCAGCCGCGCTGGCCAGCAGCCAAGGCAGCCGACGGCGCGGCGCGATCGGGCGCAGGCCCCGGTCATCGGCAGTTAGCGCCGGCAGCGCCGCCAGCACATCGGGCCCGGCGGCATCGAGCCGCTGCCAGAACGCCTGTTGCTGGCGCCAGGCCTGTGCATGCTGCGGATCGGCCTGCAGCCAGCGCTGCAGGGCTCGTTGCTGGCGATCGGGCAGCGGGCCTGCACTGCACCGGATCACCCAGCGCAACGCCTGCCTGGCCTGACGCGGCGAGGGTTCGGACGTGATCATGGTTGTGGCCTGCCGCACCACGAACGGGTGCACCTTCCTGTTGTGACAACGGCGGGGGCCATCTGCCCACGGCAATCGCGGCTCATCGGCGGGTTCCCTGCTGGTGCTGCTGGATCAGCAGCGCCGCGCGCAGCACGTACTTGCCGACCACGCTCTTGGAAATGCCCAGGCGGGCGGCGATCTCGCGCTCGCTCAGGCCCAGGTAACGGTTGAGCACGAAGCACTCGCGCACCTGCGCCGGCAAGGCCAGGATGGTCTGGGTGATCTCGCGCAGCTGCGCCTGGTCCAGCACGTGGGCCTCACCGTCGTGGCCGGCATCGGCCATGTCGGCGGCGTACTCGGCCATCGCGCGCCGCTCGCGGGCGTCGGCCTGGCTGCGGTTGAGCGCGTGATGGTAGGCCATCCGGTACAGGTAGCCGCGCGGCTCCAGGATCGGCGGATCGCCGGGCACGCTGCTGGCCTTCAGGTACAGGTTCTGCAGGGTGTCCTCGGTACTGGCCGGGTCGAGGTAGCGTGCGATGAAACGTGACAACGCACGGCGCTCGCGGATCAGCAGCTCGACCAGCGCCAGGGCATTGGGAGACATAGGTGCCAAGGCCGGACCGGGGAATGATGGGCGTGATGGCGACGGTCCGGAGGTGGATTGTGGGCTGCGCGGCCGCACGCGGCAAGCAAGGTTACGGGCATCCGCCGCGCGCAGCGTCAGGTTCGTAGATCCACGCCATGCGTGGACGGCAGGCCTACGGCTCGTCCAACGCCTCGAAACGCTCGGCCAGATAATCGATCAATGCGCGCACCGCCGGCAGCAGGCCGCGCCGCGACGGAAACACCGCATGCACGATGCCGTGCTTCGGTGCCCACTCCTGCAGCACCGGCACCAGCGCGCCACTGTCCAGTTCATCGGTGATCATCATCCTGGGCAGCATCAGCACGCCCACCCCGGCCACCGCTGCCGCTCGCAGCGCGATCATGTCATCGCTGACCAGGCGCGGCCGGTGATGCACGCTGGCCTGCACCTGATCGGGCCCGCTGTAGTCCCACACATGCAGCTGGCTGGGCGAGGCCAGATCCACCGTTGGAAGCACCGCCAGATCGGCCGGCACCTGTGGTGTACCCAGGCGTTGCAGCAAGGCCGGGCTGGCACTGGTGCACCAGGCCCGTCGTGCCAGCACGCGCACTACCAGGTCGCTGTCTTCCAGTGGCGGCGGTCGCACCCGGATGGCCACATCCATGCCCTCGCCCACCACATCGACGCGACGATTGGTGGCGTCCAGCTGCAGCGTCACCTGTGGGTGCAGGGCCAGGAAGTCGGCCAGCATCACGCCGATGCGTGCATGCAGGATCGCGATCGGGCACGCCAGCCGGATCGTGCCGCGCGGTTCGGCGCGTGACATCGCGATCGCCTCTTCGGCTGCTTCGGCCTCGACCAGCATCGCCTTGCAGTGGCGGTAATAGTCCTGGCCGATCTCGGTGACGGAAAAACGCCGGGTCGAACGCTGGATCAGGCGCACGCCCAGCCGCTCCTCCAGCAGTGCGATGCGCCGGCTCAGCTTGGACTTGGGCATGGCCAGGGCGCGCCCGGCCTGGGAGAACCCGCCATGCTCGACCACCATGGCGAAGTAGAACAGGTCGTTGAGGTCACAACGGCGGATATCAGCGATGAACATGGAGCGATCTCCTGCGGCGCGTGGCCTGCCGGCATTGTTCACTAGATAGGACTATGACGGCAAATATTGGCGCCTACCGGCCCAATCGTTGCAGCCCTATCGTTTCCGCAACGAACAACAGCGGCCGGCAGCCCCGGCCAGGAGATCGCCATGAAGCGCGTCACCGGTACCTACAGCGCCCCCGCCCGCACTGGGTGGGCGACGGATTCCCCGCCCGCTCGATGTTTTCCTACAACACCCACGGCCAGCACCTGAGCCCGTTCCTGCTGCTGGACTACGCCGGCCCGTACAGCTTTGCGCCCAGCGATACCCCGCGCGGGGTCGGCCAGCATCCGCACCGCGGCTTCGAGACGGTCACCATCGTCTATGAGGGCGAGGTCGCCCATCGCGACTCGACCGGTGCCGGCGGCACCATCGGTCCGGGCGACGTGCAGTGGATGACCGCAGCCTCGGGCATCCTTCACGAGGAGTTCCATACCCCGGAATTCAGCAGGCGCGGCGGCACGCTGGATATGGTCCAGCTGTGGGTGAACCTGCCGGCGCGCGACAAGATGGGCGCGCCGGGCTACCAGACCCTGCTCGACGCGCAGATCCCCTCGGTCGCCCTGCCTGACGGCGCCGGCCGCGTCCGTGTCATCGCGGGGCTGTTCGATGGCCACGCCGGCCCGGCGCGCACCCACACGCCGATGGATGTCTGGGACATCCGCCTGCTGCAGGGCCAGCATGCCGAGTTGCCAGTGGCCGAGGGCCGCACGCTGGCGCTGGTGGTGCTGAAGGGCGCGGTGCGGATCAACGGCGGCGCACCGGTCGGCGAGGCACAGCTGGTCACCTTCGACCGCAGCGGCGAGGACGTGTTCGTCGACGCTGACAGCGATGCCACCGTGCTGCTGCTCAGCGGCGAGCCGATTGACGAGCCGGTGGTGGGCTACGGCCCCTTCGTGATGAACAGCCAGGCCGAGATCGCCCAGGCGGTCAACGACTTCAACAGCGGCCGCTTCGGCCAGATCGCGCACTGAGCGCTTCGATGCGGCGGGCGATGACCCGCCGCAACCCTCGGGCCATCGCCCACCTTCCCCGGAGATAGACCATGAGTACCCCCGCCAACTTCAACGGTGCCCGCCCGGTGATCGACCCGGACAACGCCGCGATGCTGCTGATCGACCACCAGAGCGGACTGTTCCAGACCATCGGCGATATGCCGTTCACGGCCGTCCGCGCCCATGCCACCGCACTGGCGACGATGGCCACGCTGGCGAAGATGCCGGTGATCACCACCGCGTCGGTGCCGCAGGGCCCCAATGGCCCATTGATTCCGGAAATCCACGCCGCTGCACCGCATGCGCAGTACGTGGCGCGCAAGGGCGAGATCAACGCCTGGGACAACCCCGACTTCGTTGCCGCGGTGAAGGCCACCGGCCGCAGGCAGCTGATCATCGCCGGCACCATCACCAGCGTGTGCATGGCGTTCCCGTCGATTGCCGCCGTGGCCGATGGCTACCAGGTGTTCGCGGTGATCGACGCCTCGGGCACCTATTCAAAGATGGCCGAAGAGATCACCCTGGCCCGCGTGGTGCAGGCCGGCGTGGTGCCGATGGATACCGCCGCGGTGGCCTCGGAGATCCAGCGCAGCTGGAACCGCGACGATGCGCAGCAGTGGGCCGAGGTCTATACCAAGATCTTCCCCAACTACTCGCTGCTGATCGAAAGCTACCTGAAGGCGCAGGACGTGCAGAAGCATCACGAGCGGCTTGATTCGCAGCGCGGCTGAACTGATCTCGCATTCTGCATGGGGATGAAAGCCACAGGCATCCAGTTCCCGTACGATCGTACGGAGTGAGCGCCGTTGAGCATGGCTCGACGCTACAGACAGAAGGAGACCCCGATGGCTTACGCACGCGTTGTTTCGACCGCCGACAATTACCTGCACCACATCAGCAATGGCAGCTTCGATGTGGACGCGGACGAGCCCGCCTCACTGGGCGGCCAGGGCAAGGGCTTCGCGCCCTTTGATCTGTACCTGGCTTCGCTGGCGGCCTGTACGGCCATCACCCTGCGCATGTACGCACAGCGCAAGGGCTGGGACCTTGGGGAGTTCCATGCCGAACTGCGCTCGGAGCGCGACGCCGACGGACGCTTCCACGTGCACCGCGTGCTGCACGCCAGCGCCGGACTGAGCGATGCGCAATGGCAGCGCTTGCTGGAGGTGGTGGAGAAGACGCCGGTGACGCTGGTGATGCGTGAGGGTGCGCGCATCACCAGTGAGCGCGGGGCGACCGCGTAGCCCCATCCACGCATGGCGTGGATCCACTGTAGAGCCGAGCCCATGCTCGGCTCCGCAGCATGCCGCCGGGCATGGGCTCGGCTCTACAGGCCGATCAGCGCCGTGAGTGCAACACGGTGCGCTGGCGCATGGCGTTGAATTCCTGTTCCACCTGCTGGATGTCCTCGGCCTGGAAGCCGGCCGCATCCAGCAGCTGATCGGCCGCCGCAGCTGCCAGCGGATCGTCCTCACGCTGGCGCCAGCAGCGCGCCGGCAGGAAATAGCCCACTTCGCTGCGCCCGCGCATGATCACCACCGGCCGGCCCGCATACAGCAGGAACTCCGCCAGGTGCTGGCGCAGGCCCTCCACCGAGACGTAGGCCGGGCCGATGCCCAGCGACTGGCTGGACGGTTCGGGACTCTCGAACAGCTTGCGACGGCTCATCCACTCCTCCTTTTGAACAACGCGTGGTCTCCTCTCCTTAGACGGGCGCATCGCTGCGCCCCCGCCACGTGCCGCGTGACCGCCATCACGCCCACTGTCTAGAACCCGGTGTTGAACTCCAGCTGGAAGACATCGATCGACAGCGGCGCCCCGGACACCTCCTTGGCCGCCATCCACTTGCCGCTGATCCAGCTGCGCGCATCCAGCGCGTAAGCACCGCCCACGTAGTAGCCGCGCGCATTGGTGCCACCCAGGTGGAAGTTCGGATCGTTGTAGGCATCAGGCAGCGCGTCGGCCTCGATCCGCTTGTAACCCAGCAGCGCCTGCCACTGGCCCTTTTCCCTCAACTCGGTGGCGCCGAAGGTGGCCTGCAGCATCCACGCGGTATCGCCACTGCGGAAGGTATCGATGCTGGCGGCACCGCCGGCACCGTAGTTGTTGACGATGCCATTGTTGGCGCGGTTGAACATCGCCTGCTTGTCGTAGGCAAGATTGCGGATGTAGTCGCCGTCCAGGCGCAGTCCGACGCCCTGCGCCAGCTGCGTATCCCAGCGCAGGTTCAGCGTGGCCAGGCGGAATGCGGAGGCCAGGCCGACGTACTGCGGGGTTGGCGTGTTGGCCGGATCCAGCGGGTTGCGCGCGATGTCGCGGATCAGCATCAGGGTGTTGCCCTTCTGCATGAACGCCGGTCGCGACCAGTCGGTATCGCAGCCGTCGGCGCCGGCATACAGCAGGCACGGTGAGGACAGCCGGCCGCTGATGTTCTTGAAATCGTAGTAGCCGACTGCGGCGCGCAGGGCATTGTCTTCATTGAAGCGCCAGTTCACGCCCACCTGCGCGCCCGACAGCCACTTGTTCTCGTTGGGTGTCTTCACCTGGTTGCGGTTCGGCGCATTGTCGGAGGTGTACTCCAGCGGGACCACCGCAAGATTGCCGAACACATCGAGATCACCACCGTCGAAGTCGTACTTCAGGTTGGCGGCCAGGCCATCGAAGTTCAGATCGTTGGAGAACAGCGTGTCGCTGGTCCAGAACGGGTTGCCGAAGCGACCACCGCGCACCGTTACCCAGTCGGCCGGGCTGTAGGCCAGCCAGGCCTGATCCAGCCACACATCCTTCTTGCTCAGTCCGCCGCCCAGCTGTTCAGTGGTCGATACCGGGCCGTTGCTGCTGCCGCTGGCCAGGCGTACGCCGGCGGTGGTGTGCTGGCCGATGGTCGCCTCGATACCCAGGCGGGCGCGGATGCGCCACAGGTTGCGGCGATCCTGGCGGGTGTTGAGCAGCGGCGGCAGCTGCAGGTTGGTGTTGGTGTTGGTATCAAAGCCGCTGCCGGAATTGATCGCCGCCCAGTTGCTCACGATGTCGCTGTTGCGCTCGGAATAGAAGCGCGATTCGCTGCGCACGCGCATGTCACCGGTAACCTTGATCCGCTTGGTCCACTCGGCCACCTCGTTGGGTGCCGCCCAGCCTTCCGACTTCGCCTGCGCCATCACCTCCTGGCGCACTTCATCGCGGATGCCATCGCGCACGCTCTGCGGCACATAGGGCACGCGCACGTCGCCGGCCTCCAGCGCGACGCCGCCGCTGGCGGGGGCTCCGCTGGTGGCTGCTGTGCGTTGTGCCGCAGCGGCTTCAGCCTCGGCCTGCACCAGCAGCGCCTGGCCGTCTTCCGGCTTCAGCGCACCACTGGCAATCAGGCCCTTGATCAGCTTGACCATGGTGGTTTCGGCGGCCATCGCACCGGCCGGGGCAGCCAGGCTGAGCAGCACGGCGCAGCACAGCAGCGCCCGTCGGGCCGGCCGCGGGCGGCGGGAGTCGATTCGTGCGCGGTGGTGGTCGTTCATCACGGTTCTCATCGAAAGAAGGGAAATCACGGAAGTCGGGAATCAGGCGCCGGGACGGCGGCCCTGGATCAGCACGCGTGCGGGGAAATCGAGCGAGGGCGGCGGCGCCTGGTCGACCTTGCCGATGCGACGCAGGGCATCGAGCACGGCCGCGTCGGCCTCCTCGTTGCCACTGCCGCGCACCAGCTCGACCTTCTCCAGTCGGCCATCGCTGGCCAGCCACACATTCACCTGCAGCTGGAATGCCAGCCGCTTGACCTTGTCGTCGCGCGAGATCGCCTGCTGCATGAGGTAACCGAGGTAGCGACCATAGGTGGCATTGCCGGCGCCACCGCGGCCGACGCCGGATGAACCGCCGCCACTGCCGGACTGGATGCCGAAATTGTCACCGCCGGCCTGCGCGTCGGCGTTCATCGTCACCGGGTCGGCGTTGTCCGGCGTCGGCGTGGGCTCTTCAGCCGGCGTCGGCTGATCCAGCGGTTCCGGCTCGGGCATCGTTTCTTCCGGCGGCGTCTCCGGCTCCGGTGGCTTTTCCGGCGGCGGCGGTGGCGGCGGAGGGGTGGCGGCAGCGCCAGCATCGGCGGCTGCACCACTGGCCGGCGGGTGCTGGCCGTGTCCTTGAACAGCAGCCACCACACCGCGATGCCAAGCACCAGCAACGCGACCAGCACCAGCGCGACGGTCACCAGCAGCTGGCGACCGCGCATGCCGGGCTCCGGCCGAGGGGGTTGATGGGCAGTCATGCCTCAGCCCTGTGCCTTGCCGGTGACCAGGCCGACCTGGGCCAGCTCCAGCCGCCGCAGCAGGTCCAGCACCTCGACCACGCGGGCGTACTGCACCTGTGCATCGCCGCGCACGATCACCGGAAAATCCGGCGTGGTCGCGCGCTCGGTGCGCAGGCGGTCCTCCAGCTCGGCCATCGTCACCGGGTACGCATCCAGGAACACCTGGCCGCTGGGGTCGATGGTGATCGCCTTGGTCTTGGGCTTCTCCAGTGCCACGCTGTTGCTGGCCTTCGGCAGGTTCACCTCGATGCCGGGAATGGAGGCGTTGCTGGTCAGGATGAAGATCACCAGCACCACCAGCAGCACATCGACGAAGGGCGTCACGTTGATGCCCTTCTCGCGCTTCTTGATGCCGAACTTCGCCTTCTGGCCCATGGCGCGCCCCTCAGCCCTGGACCGCGGCGGGGCCGCGCCCGTCCTGCTCTTCGGCCAGGCGTGCGGCGAACTCATCGATGAACACGGCCATATCGGCGCCGATCGCCTCAGCGCGTGCGCCCAGATAGTTGTAGCCGAACAGTGCCGGGATCGCGACGCCGAGGCCGGCCGCCGTACACAGCAGCGCCGCGGCCATGCCTGGCGCCACCGAATTGATGTCCACCGCGCCGGCCATCGCCGCCACCACGAACACCAGCATGATGCCGATCACGGTGCCGAACAGGCCCACGTAGGGCGCGCCTTCGATGGTGGTCGACAGCCAGTTCATGCGGCGGGCCATCGCTTCCTGCTCGCGCACCATCACCGCATCCATCGAGGCACGGATCGCGGCGATGGTGGCGCCACTGAGGTAGCCGCTGTTGCCATCGCGCTGGTGGCGTTGCTGCATTTCGTCGATGGCCACCTGGTAGATACGCCACAGTGAGCCATCGTGCATCGCGGTTGGTGCCTTGCCCTGGCGGTCCATGTCGGACAGCGTGCGCAGCGGCACGCCGGACAGCTTGCCGAAGCTCTCGGTGAACACCGCATTGGCCTTGCTGGTGCGGCCGAAGTGGCGGCTCTTGGCGATCATGATCGCCCACGACAGCAGCATCATCAGGCCGAGGATGGCGACCACCACCCAGGCATCGAACGGCATCGCCTTGAGGATGAAGGCGAAGTGGCTCTGGCCGGCTGACTGTTCGTCGGCGCCGTAGCTGATCAGCCGCGAATCGGCGCCCTGCGCGGTGGCATCGGCCAGCAGCAGCGCCGCCGGACGTGCCACCCGCGAGATGCGCAGCTCATCCAGCGCGCCTTCGAAGTTGGCCAGCGGCTGCGCCGCGCCCGGAGCATCGGCGCCCACCACGGGGGCCGTGCCCAGCGCCGGCAGTTCGCCGCTCAGCTGTGCGACCACGCGACCATTGAGGTACAGCTGCAGTGTGCCCTTCTCTGCTGTCAGTGCAACGTGCGCCCACTGCCCTTCCGGAATCGGTTGCGCCGGCGTGCTGCGCTGGCCATTGAGCTGGACGAACGGCACGCGGTTCTCGATGCCCAGTACCAGCTCGGAAGCACCATCACGGCGAGCGTAGATTGCTTGAGCCGCATTATTGCTGCCCGGTTTGATCCAGGCCGAGATTGTCAGCGGCGCACCCGCCTCCTGCGCCAGCGACGCGCTGGCCGGCAGCGGCAGCGGACCCGCGCCGAGCTGCACGCCGCGGCCGATCACCGAGCCTTCCGACGGCGGCACCACGGCACCGGCATTATTGCCATAGGCAGTGGTGTCGCGTGCCGGTGCATTGGCCTCGGCAAAGTGATAGACCAGCGTGTAATCCGGGTCGAACACCTGTTGGCCGTTGCCGCTGGCTGGGGCCTTTTCATTCCCGTAGTACATCCAGATCGTCTGCGGCGCGGCGGCACTGACCGCCGGAACGTCCACCCAGACCAGGGCGAGGCCCAGCGTGGGATCGAACTGTTCAATCTGGTGGGCCAGCACGGTACGGCCATCAGCCGAGACGAAGCGCAGGTCGTTGCCCGCATCCTGGGTGCCGTCGAAGCCGAAGTTGCCGGTATGCAGGCGCAGCAGCAGCGGCGTGCGGCCAGGGTCACCGGCCAGGCCCGCGCCCTGCGGGCCGGCGTCGACGGTGATCGGTTTGCGGTATTTCCATTCGGCCTGCCACCAATTGGCATCGGCCGCAGCAGCAGGCAGCGCAACCAGCGCGGCCAGCAGCAGCAACACTCGGGAAAGCAAACGGTCCATGCGAAGGGTCTCCGGAGAACGCATGTTCAAGGGAAGGGTCAGTAACTGGTGCTGATGTTGAAATGCAGGCGCGGGTCGTCCTTGCGCGTGACCGGGCCATCGGCGTAGGGCCAGGCGTAGTCCAGGCGCAGTTGCAGGTGTTCGCCCAGGCGCAGCTGCGCGCCCAGGCCGACCGAGGCCAGGTTGTACTTGTCACGCTGCTCGGGCAGCGGCTGGCGCAGGCGCAGGTAGGCTGCGTCGGCAAAGCTGTAGACACGCAGGTCGGTGCCGCTCCACAGCGACCACGCCGGGGTGCGCCATTCCAGGCTGGCCAGGCCGCCGTAGTCGCCGATCGCCTCGGCCGACAGGTAGCCACGCACGGTGTACATGCCGCCGGCAGCGAACTGCTCGGCCGATACCAGCGGCGCGTCGGTCACCTGCAACGAGCCGCGCGCGTACCACTGCCAGTCGCTACCGAAGGTGTGGGTGTTGGCCACATCGGCCTTGAACGCCACGAAGCTCGGGTCGGCCCAGTAGCGCTTCTGGCCGAACGCGGTGGCGTCGCTGCCATAGCCGAACAGGCGCCGGGTGCCGGCCACCAGCTGGGTATTGATGCTCAGCTGGTCCTGCTCGCCCTGGCGCACACCGACGAAGCCCAGGGTGACCGGCGCGTACTTCAACGGCGTCTTCAGGCTGTCCTTGCCCATCTGCGTATCTTCTTCGGTGTCCTTGAAATCCACACCGAGGCTGAGCTGGCGCCACCAATGGCTGCTGCCTGCCAGGCGGTAGTTGAGCTTGACGCCGATCGAATGGCCGTTGCCGATCACATTGGTGCCAGTGCCGGTACCGACCTGGCCGCCTGCATTGAGCACGCGGCTGTCGGATTCATAGCCGGACGCTTCCAGGCTCCACGGCGTGCCCTCGAACGGCATCGTGTATGACGCCGAGAACACCTTGGCCTGCTTGGTATCTTCCGGCGCCATGTAGACGCTCACGCTGGCACTGTGCCCGCGCTTCCATAGATTGTCGTAGGCCAGCGACGCGCTCAGCCGCAGCTTCTCGGTGTCGGCGCTGTGGTCGTTGTTGAGCGCCGCACTGGCGCGCCACGGCGACTTCTCCTCCACCTGCAGATCCACGTCCATCGTGCCCGGCACCTGGCCCTCGCGCACCAGCGGCATCACCTGGCGGCGTCCGCCTTCGTTCAGCGCGGTCAGTTCCTTCTGCGCCTGGTCGAAATCCGGCACCTTGCCCTCGGCCAGCGCAGGCACGCGCTCGCGGATGCGGTCGGGGGACTCATGCTTCGTGCCCACCACGCGTAGCTGGCCGATCGGCGTCTGCTGCACTTTCAGCAGTACCACGCCGCCACTGACCTGCTGTTCCGGCAACTCGACATAGACCGACTGGTAGCCGGCCTGCTGGTACAAGGCGTTCACCGCATCGCGCGCCTTCTCGACATCGGCCAGGGTCTTGCCCGCGCCGAGGAACGGCTCCACCGCGCGTTCGATCTGGCGTGGGTCGAGTACCGTGTTGCCACGCACGATGTACTCGTTGATGTTGACGCTGGGCGCCGGCGCCGCGTTCTGCGCAAGCAGTGGCAGCGGCAACGCGGCCAGGGCCAGCACCAGCGGATGCAGGCGCAGCGTGAGGCGGTCGGCTCGGCACGGAACAGGAGTCATCGAAGGCATCGCGTCGTATCGAAGGGAATGGCCAGGGAGCGGCGCGTGGGTCTACCAACAGGACGTGTACGCCGCGTCAAAGCCGCCAACAGTTTTGTGACAGCACTGTCATCTTTTGACAGCGCCGAAACGCCTGCCGGCGGACCCTGCCTTCGCCACACGTCTTCATTGCAGAGCGTCGATTGCTGCGGGAGATTCGAGATGCGTGAATCGTTGATGGCGTGCCTGCGCGCCACCCTTACCCTTGCCCTGCTGCTGTCGCTGCCATCGGTTCGCGCCGACGAGGCGAAGAAGCAGAAAGAGGCCGCGCCCTGCATCGAAGTGCAGGTCAACGGCGAGCGCATCCCGGCGTGGGAGTGCCTGCAACGCAAGCTGGCCCCGCCTGCGAACGCGGCCAAACCGGCAACGCTGCCCGAGGCCGAACGCTTGATGCGGTTACCAGGAAACCAGCGCATGCAGTACAACCTGGAAGGCACGCGGCAGCGCATGGGCGATGCCCTTGGTCGCTCGGTGGTTCCGCAGCGACCTGCGCGCTGAACCCTCGCTCGGCAGGATTCTGTAGCGTCGAGCCATGCTCGACTGTTCTTGCAGGCGCAGCCGAGCGTGGCCCCGGCTTTACCGTGCGGCCGGCACGATGCCATCGGTCGGCAGGATTCTGTAGCGTCGAGCCATGCTCGACTGTTCTTGCAGGCGCAGCCGAGCGTGGCCCCGGCTTTACCGTGCGGCCGGCACGATGCCATCGGTCGGCATCGGGGGCAGCCCGGGGACCGGCAGGCTGCGCGACTGCCCGGCCTGTGTCAGTTCCACGGTACTGGCGCTGACGCTGGCCAGCACGGTAGACGGGCCCAGCCGTTGCCCAGGCGCATAGGCCTCGGCGGGCCGGCCATCCACCGAAAGCAACGCCAGCGGCGCGTGGTCGCCGGCCATCACGCCCAGCACGACAACGTCGGTCTGCACCGCGCCCGGTGAAAGCAGCCGCACCAGCGGCACGCTTGCAGCGGCATCGAAGGCGGGCCGTGCGGGAGGCCCGGCGTGCGCTTCGCTGGCGGCGGCCGCCGCTACCGGCGCGGCCAGGGTCACGCCCCAATAGACCACCACCGCCAGCAGCAGCGTGGCTGCCAACAGGGTCAACATCCGATTGCGATCCCAGCGCTTGCCATCCATGTTCCGCACCATCGACACCTTCGTGTACGCCCACGCTAGCAGCTGCCGCTGACGCTTTTGTTTCATCATGGACGCGTAGGCTGCCAAGCGTCGGCAAGGACAGGAGGCGATGTCGATGCAGCGCATTCCGCGCGGCTTCACGCTGCTGGAACTGATGGTGGTGCTGGTGATCATCGGCATCTGCACGGCCGGTATCGGCCTGGGGCTGGGCAGCCTGCTCGACCCCAGCCGCCAGCTGCGGCAGGAGGCTGAACGGCTGGCGCAGCGCCTGCAGGTGGCGCGCGACGAGGCGCGTATCGATGGCAGGGCCCTGCGCTGGCAGGCCGATGCCTCCGGCTATCGATTCAGCCGCCGCGACGGCGCCCACTGGGTGGACGTGCAGCGCGACGATCTGCTGCGGCCGCAACGCTGGCAGGCGGCGGGCGTCACGGTACAGCCCGCAACCGCCATCGAACTGAGCCCGGAGTGGATCGGGGTTCCCTGGGAACTGGCACTGTCGCTGGACGGCCGCAACGTGCGTCTTCGTGATGATGGCAGCGGACAGTTGCAGGTCATGCAATGAAGCGGAACGCGGGCGGATTCACCTTGATTGAAGTACTGATCGCACTGGCGATCGTGTCGATCGCGTTGGCCGCGGTGATGCGCTCGGTGGCCGTGGCCACCGACGATCAATCGCGCCTGCGTGATCGTCGCCTCGCGCTGCTGTGTGCGCAGGATCGCTGGCAGGAACTGCGCCTTTCCGGGCAGGTGCCGCAGCAGGGGCAGCAGCGCTGCGTGCAGGGCGCGGCAGCTTCCGGGTACTGCAACAGCTGGGGTCGGGCGCAGACGGGCAAGCGCAGCTGGAACTGAGCGTGGTTGCCGAGGATGCGCCGGCGCAGGCGCTGGCACGGCTGCAGCTGCCGTGGACATCGCCGCCATGAGACGCCCTGCCGGGGGTTCACCCTGATCGAGGTGATGATCGCGATCACCATCATGGGCGTACTGGCACTGATCTGCTGGCGCGCGCTGGACAGCGTGGCCAGCAGCGACCAGCGCCTGCGCCAGGCCGATGCCGAGACCACCACCGCGTTGCGGGTACTGCAGCAGTTCCAGCGCGATATCGAAATGCGCGCAGACGACGCGCTGATGAACGGTGCGGTGCGCCCTGCGGACCAGCCGCAGCGGCTGCTGCCACCTTCGCTGGCGAGCGAGCGGCACCCGGATGGCAGCTTCGCGTTGGAGATCACCCGCAGCGTGGGCAGCGACGGGCTGCGCTGGCAGCGGGTGCGCTGGTGGCGGCAGGGCAACACGTTGTGGCGGGCCAGCGGTGCAGCCACCGACCGGTACCCCTGCCGGCACCGGAGCCGTCGAAGGGCATTGCCGTGGCACGCGATGTACAACGGTTCGAACTGCGTGCCTGGCAGCCTGGTGCGGGCTGGTCGGCGTTGCCGGGCCAGGGCGAGGTGATGCCCGCCACCGGGCTGGAACTGCGGCTTGGGCTGCGCGATGGGCGTGGGCCGCTGAGCTACCGGCGGGTGTTGGCGTTGTAGGATTCTTCCCTGGCAACGCATCCACGCATGGCGTGGCTCTACCACCCTCCTGCCGCCGGGCGCACTCCTGCACCCGGCGGCGCCGTGTCGGTGGTCCTCACCGCCGATGGCCGGTCCCTGCCCTCCGTGCCGTCCTGGCTGGGGCCGCTGCCGTTCCGTGGCGGCTGGCCCGATGCTGCGTGTTCCTGCAGGGTGGTCGCATCCACGCAGGGCATGGATCTACCGGCGCTGCGTGCCCTCCTCGGGGTTCGCCTGCGGGAACTGGAAGGCGCTGTTGCTGTCGTAGCCGCTGCTGACCTGGGTGCCGCGCGCCGGCGGAGCGATGCTGCTGGTGCCTCCGCCAAAGCCCAGAATCTGCACACTGATCACCGACGGCTGGTTGCGCCGCGCATCATCCTGGCTCTTGCGCATCACGTCCTGTGCGGCCTGGCTGGCGCTGTTGGCCGCCGCACTGGCCGAGGCCAGCGCGTTGACGTTCACCGTGGCCAGCACCGGCAGGCCCTTGCTTTCGCCCTGTACCTGGATGTTGGCGGCGTTGAGCACCTGCAGCGCGGCAAGGTTGATGTTGCCCGACACACGGATGCCAGCCTCGCCCGCATCGATGGTGCCCAGCGGCGCGATCAGGTCGACGTCGCCCGGCGGCACTTCGGCAATGGGGTTCAACGTTGCGATGCCTGCACCGCTGACCGGGGCCTGCGGCGACAGGATCACGTTGCCCCAGCCGTCATAGACGCGCCGCGGTGGCGTGTACAACAACGTGGTCTGCGAACCACGACCGGCATTGATGTCACCCTGCTCCGACCAGGCCAGGATGTCTCCGCCGAAGGTTGTCATCACCCGCGACAGCCCCAGCAGCACGCTGTCCTGGCTGAACAGCCGGATGTCACCCTGCCCCTGCGTCACCAGCCCGGCACTGGCCGGTGGCACCACACCCTGCACACCGACCACGATCTGCCCGCCCGGCGCCATCAGCTCGATGTTGCCACCGGCTTCAGTACGCACGCCCGAACCGCCGTACATCACGATATCGCCGGTACGGTCGATGGCCGTTCCGGCAGCATCCTTGTCCGGCATCAGCGTGGCGATCGCCTCGCGCCCGCGCAGGTACGAACCGAAACGCGGGCCTTCGGCATCGGTGTACTCGCGCCCACCTTCACGCAGTTCGGCGTAGTAGACCTGGCGCAGGAAGATGCGCTGCTGTTCCTTCGGTAGCCGGTCGAACGCCGCCAGGGCATCGGCGCCGTCGGCAGCCAGTCCGAAGCGCTGCTGCAGCCACTGCTTCAACTCCTCGTCATAGATCTTCACCGCCTTGCCCGGCTGCGAGGCCAGCGATTGCGCCGGATCGGCCAGGTTGGCCGGATCCAGGTAGCGCGTGCGCAGTGCATCGAAATCAATGTGCTGGTTCCCTGCGGTCACCGCAATGCTCGCACCCGGCCGGGTGTCACCCTGCACGATACCGCCAAGACTGACGATGCTTCCCGCCTCTTCCTGGCGCAGCTGGCGGCCGGCGCTGACCTCGACATTGCCCGGGCCGGCCACCGTCAGGTTGCTGCGGATGATGTCCCGGCCGGCTTCGATCCCGCTGATATCGGTACCGCTGGTGTTGAGCGCGGTGACATCCGCGCTGATGACATCGCGACCGGCGCGCAGCTGTACCGCCGAACCCGCCTCAAACCAGTCAAATACGGTACGCCCGCTATTCTGGCCATTGCGCGAGAGCTGCCGCCTGCCGCCGCTGCCCAGCCCGATGATATCGCCGGCCACGGCATAGAACCGGCTGACCGCAGTCGGCGTAGCCGGCAACAGCGCGCCAAGCGCGGTGTTCGGACCGAACGCGAAGTACGGCAGCACGGTACCGGGGCTGGCCGCGTTCCCATCGACGGATACATTGCTGCGCAGGGTTCCGGCGTTTCCGGGACCCTGCGCGATGAAGCCGGGATCGAACGGGCCAGGGATGCGGGCATCACTGCTGGAGCGTGCGATCTGTGTCGCCCGGTTGGCGGCCAGGATCGATCCTCCCGCCAACACCTCCAGCCGTCCCGACGCCGAGGGCGCCAGCAGGATGACGTCCTGGGCATCGGGCACACTGCTGCTGCGCAGATTGGCGAGATTGATGTTGCCGGAGGCTGCAATGGCGGTGAACCGGGAGGGATACAACCAGTAGTTGAGATAGATGTCGCCATTGCTGGCGTTGTTTTCGACCACCTCCCTGGCCTGATTGCTGCCGCTCGCATGCTGCGTGCCCACCAGGCCCGGCGAGAGATTGCCGCCGGCGGAGAACAGGTCCAGCGCGGTGCGCGGCGTCCATAGCGAGAACCAGCTTGTGCCAGACGCGCGGCTGCCATCATCCAGCACGATGGTGTTGAAATTGGCCACGGGAACCCGGCCTGGATCGGCGGCACTACCCAGCACCACGTCACCGCGTGCCTGCAACTGCGCGGTTGCGTCGCCCAGCACCAGCACCGGTCCGGCCATCGCAACCGGGCTGTCGGCCACCAGCGGATCCTTCAGGCCCAGCTGCCCATAGCTGGCCTGGATCGCACTGAGGCCACCGATGCGCGCAGCGTCGATGCGGGTATTGCCACGAACATTGGTCACCACGCCATTCACATCCAGGTCCTGCTGATCCGATGTGCTGCCACGACTGCTGGCACGCAGGCCCGGATTCAGTGCGCCACCGCTGCGCAGGGCCATGTCACCACCGCCGGTGACATGCAACTGGCCATCGACCACGCGCCCGGTTGATCCGACCGCGACCGAAAGCGCACCCGAGTGCGGCGAGATCTCGTATCCCAGCGCGTTGCCCATGCTGTCCAGCATGCCCATATGGCGGCCTGCGTCCAGGCTCAGATTGCCGCCCCCCAACGTCCCGAACCCGGTGAAGCCCACCAGGCGGGGGTTGCATCCAGTTCGGGCCTCACCGTGCTGTACGTTCCGAAGTTGATCCACCAACTGGTCGGCGTCTGCACGACACCGCCGGTGGTGCCCGACCCCTGCCGCCACAACCAGTTGCCCACCGCTGCGCTTGAGTGGCCAGCCTGGTCGCGCTGGACCGTGCCCGATTCCGCGCGGAAGCTCCATGTATCGCCGATGATGTCGCGCCCCGCCTCGATGCGCAGATTGCCCCCTGGTCCGGATACCACGCCTGGTAGCCGGCGAGGGCCGCGTCGTAGGCCCCGGAGGCCTGGGTCGAACCGAGCAGCAAGGTGTTCTCCGGCTTCGGTGCGCGCGCCGCGTTGAAGCGCGGATCGCTGCCATCACCCAGATGGGTGGGCGCACCCGCGGTGTAGACACCGAAGCCGGACTTCATGCGCACGTCCTGCGCGGCCAGCAGTGCCAGATCACCCTTGCCGGTACGCAGCACGCTCCAGGCCGGCGCGCCCAGGCGCTTGCCGTAGGTGGTGACTTCGGTAAGCGTACCGCCGCCGTAGCAGTAGCCGGTGACTGCACATATATCTTCCTCGGACATGCCCATCTCGGCGCCAAGTTCCGATGCAGGTCGGCCGACCCAGGACTCGTCTCCCCACCACATCAGCGAACCCTCCTTGTCCACCAGGCGCGGCGCCGCGCCGCAGAACGGTCCCAGTTCGCAGATGTCACCTTCAGCGACACCCAGCATTTCAGCCGCCTCCCGCGGCGACTTGCCGACCAGACTGTCATCTCCCCACCAGAACAGCGAACCTTCCAGGTTGACGACACGATCGCCTTTCCATTCCGTCGTGGTGGTCACCGTACCGATGGTGCTGTAGTGGCTGTCGGCGAGCACGATGCTGCCGCCACTGCCCCAGCGGCGCGTGCGCGGATCGGCAGACGCCGTATCTGCACCGGCCACCGCGGTCAGGTCCCATGACGTGGTCCCTTCGGGCAGCATCGCGGCCAGCGCCCAATTGCGCCCCTGTCGACCGCTGGCGTCGGCCACCCGCAGCTTCACCGGAGCGTCGCCAGCCAGTTCCACCTTGGTCATCGAGGGGATGACGGCACCGGCATGCAGATCCAGTGCGCCGGAAAGCTTCATTGCAATGGGCAGTGCGACACCGGCCGGCCACACCTGGGCGACCACCGGCGCCGGCGTGCGCAGGCGGAAGCCGGCACCCAGACGTGCGCCTGCCTGCAGGGTGAGCGCCTGGGCCAGCACGGTGCCTGCTGCCAGCACCTGGCCGCCATCGGTGGTCACCGCCGCCCCCAGCACGCTGCCGGCGGGCAGTGTGAGCTCTGCCGACAGTGTCATAGCCGCCGGCAGCACCGTACCGGACGGCAGGGTCAGCGCCTGGAACGGGAGCGCGTAATTCAGTGTCGCACCGGCGCGGAACTCGGTGCCACTCTGGAGCTTGACCCCCTCACCGGGCACGATCAGATCGCCGCCAAATGCGGTGTTCGGCGAGCCTGCGCTGCGCCCCTCCAGCAGCACCCAGCCGTCTTCATCCGGGTTGGCAGGCGGCGGCGCGAATCCGTCGTTGATGCTGCCGTAGACGTTGATATCGCCCTCGGCACGCAGTACCAGCGCTGCCGACTCGCCGAATCCACGGCGTGCAGGATCGAGACGGTTCGACTGCGGTCCGTAGCGGTAGCCGGACAGATCGATATCGCCGGCCACCACCAGGTCGCCACGCGGATTGTCACTGCTGGTCCGCGCCACCAGCTGCACACCGGGGCGCAGTCGGTAGCTGCCCAGCGCGGCGGTGCGCTGCTGCAATCCGGTATTGGCCAGCGCGGCGTTCATCCACAGGCTGTTGTCCGGATCCACCACCGTATCCAGCCATTGCTGGTTGATCACCTGCGGACGATGGCCGTGCACGTCTGGAGCGCTGGCCAGCGGCGCCGAATCATAGCTGCGGAAGGCGTTGACCTGGAGGTCGCCGGCACCGGCAATGCGAATGCCGCTGGCCACCTCGATCGCTGCATCGTTGCTGCCCACGCGGGGCACGTTGAGCTTGACGCTGCCGCGTGCGCGGCCGTCGTTCTGGCCCGGGCCGCTACCGGTGGCCACCGAAGTGCCGGCGCGCAGGTCCATCGAGGCAGCCGCACCCAGCTGCAGGCTGCCGTTGGCCGAGGTCAGTTCGATCATGGCCCGGTTCGGGCTGTCGATGATCTTGCCGTAGCTGTCCACGCGCAGGCCGCTGCCGTGCGCATCCAATGTGCCATCGATACGCAGCACATCGCGGGCCGACAGGCGGATGCTGCCGACCTGTTCGCCACTGGCATCGATGCGGCCCGAGACCTGCAGGCTGCCGCCATCGACGCTGATATCGACATTGCGGGCTTTCACCTCATCGCCGATCAGCAGGTCGCCTTCACGCAACTGGAAGGTCCGGCCACCGGTGATGCCACCGGCGGTAAGCCGAGTGTTCAGGCCGGAGAAGTCCTGCAACTGGCGTGCACGCAGCACCAGCTCGCCACCGTCGTAGGGCACTTCGGTGCCACCCGCGTCGTAGCGGCCGCTGGCGCCGCCCAGCAGGGTCCCGGCCAGATCGACGCGGCCGCCCTGCGGGCCCAGCGCAGCGACGGTCAAGCGGCCACCGCGGTTGTTGCGGGCGGAAAGATCGATACGCGACCCGGCGTCGGCAACGATGTCACCTTCGCGGCTCGTCAGCGCCACGTCGCCGCCCCAGCTGTACTTGTCCACGTCGAACAGGCTGACCTTGCGTCCGGCCATGTCCAGCACCGCGTTGCTGCCAAGCGCCACGTCCTGGCGTGCGTTGGCTTCGAACCGGCCCGACGCCAGCGCCAGCCGGCTGTCGATGCCGATCCGTTCGGCCGTGATCGACAACTCTGCACCCAACGCATCGCTGCCCGTGGTCGCCGCAGCACCGCGCAGCTGCACCGTTCCGCCATTGCGGATGGCCAGCTGCGCACCCGCGTTGCCGGTCAGCAGCGGGGTGACGATATCCAGCGCGCCGCCGCTGAACTGCCAGCCGCCGCCTGCCACGTACTCGCCCTGGCGCTGGAAGACGTCCAGGCTGCCCTTGCCGGAGAACAGCATGCGATCCGACGCCGCCAGCGTAACGCCGGCGAAGCCGAGCACCTGGCGATCTGCGGCCACCGATGAGCTGGGCCGGGTGAAGGGCGCACGCCCCAGCTCCAGCACCCGCGTGTTGATCTCCAACTGCCCTTGGCCAAGCCGGCCCACCATCGCCTCGCCGGCTGGTTGGGTCTGCTCACCGCCGGCCAATGCGGTGCCGGCCAGCGTGCCGTCCCAGACCAGCGTATCGGCGAAGATGCGCGCGCGGTCGGTAGCGGTGCCGTAGCCGTGAATGGCCGGTGCGCCCAGCACCAGGCTGCGCAGACTGCTGCGGCCGGTTGCGCCCTCACGGGTGTCCAGGTCCACGCTACCGAAGACGTTGATGGCATCGCGCGCGGTCAGGCTGAGCGCCTCCAGCGCCGGTGCGCCGGTGGCGGTGTTTCCGCGCAGCAACCGCTGCAGCACCTCCTGGTTCATGGTCATGCCGGGCGGCAGGCCACCGGCCGCCGTTGCCGCCGCAATGGCTTCGGCACTGCCGAGATTGAGGGCCGACATGCCCAGGCCGAGCTGGCGCGTGCCATAGCTCACCGCGTCGCCAATGTTCAAGGCGCCGTCGGTGACCACATTGATGCTGCCCGCCGACAGCAAACGGGTCTGGCCATTGCAGTCCACCACGCATCCGCCGATGTCGATTGCCACCGGACCGGCGGCACTGCCGCCCTGCGCACTGAGCGCCGTCAAGCGCTGGTTGGACACGGCAAGCAGGCCGCCCGACACCAGATAGGGCGCCGTGGGCTGCGCCACGCGCGAGGGATCGGCCGCGGTCAAGGTATCGATCGAAGCGCCCTGCTCGACCCGGATTCCGTTGCCCCCGAACGCGGCCGACAGCAGCACTTCCTGCGCCGTCAGGTTGACGCCGTTGCGCACCACGATGTGCTGCGCGCTGCCCTCCAGCGAATAGGTCGTCGCGTCACGCCGCAGCACGCCGCCGATCAGCATCGTTTCCGGGCGGAACGCATTGAGCGCCGAATCGAAGAGGGTGGCGCCGCTGCCGCTGCCGGCACTAGCGCCCTGGGTGACAATCTCCAGCATCGCCTGATTGGAAGCGAGCAGATTGACCGAAAGCGTGCCGCCCCGTCCGTCATTGCTGCCGGCGTTGAAGCGTGACACGCCCTGGAAGATCGCGGCTGGCACGCTGGAACGTCCGGCGCCATCACCCAGCACCAGGTTGAGGTTGCCGGCGTCCGTTGGCCGCCAGCGCAGCGCTTCACCACGCCGCTCGGCCACGCCCTGTACGAACGCACTGTAGGGGGTCTCGTTGTAGCTGGCATGGCGGCGCACCACATCCGCCGGCGTCAGCACCAGATCGGTGAGCAGCGATGAGACTGCACCGCCCAGGCGCTGCGCCTGGTGTCCACTGACGCGCCAGGAGCCGGTGCCGGTGGCCACGGGCTGCCGGCTGCCGACGGCGCTCTCAGCGCCGACTTCGACGCGGAATGCGCCCTTCTGCAGTGCGTAGCTGGCCGGCAGCAGCGTGTAGGTTCCCGCCGGGAGGCCGGGAACCCCGGCAGGAATGACAATCTGCTGGCCAACGCGCGGATCGGCGCTGCCGTCAGCGATCGCCTGCGGCGCCTGCGTGTCCGAGCGCCCCGGCATGATCGCGTAAACCGCATTGTCACTGCCGCTGAAGCGGTAGCGCGGGTTCGCATCCGCCAGCGCGTGCCGCAGGATGTCCACCGAACCGCCGCGCCCGGCCACGAATGCGGCACCGGACAGCTCGCCGCCGCCAGACACGTCCAGCACGCTGCCCGCCACGCCATTGAAGGCGTTGGCCACGATGTCGATACCGATCGGGATGTTGGTCGAGCCGGGGCCCAGCACATCGAAGTCGGCACCGTTGCGGCGCCAGCCCACACCATCGACGGTGCCGCCAAACGGCAGTTGCAGGCCCGCTCCACTCACCGATGTCACGCTGCCTGCAAGCAGGTCGACGCGGCCGGCCACATTGGCGTTGAACTGCCGGCCACCGAGCTGCACACGGCCCCACGGTGCCTGCACGTTGCCGCCCTGCACCAC
Source organism: Stenotrophomonas sp. GSD10 (assembly GCF_056172695.1). Taxonomy (NCBI): domain Bacteria; kingdom Pseudomonadati; phylum Pseudomonadota; class Gammaproteobacteria; order Lysobacterales; family Lysobacteraceae; genus Stenotrophomonas; species Stenotrophomonas sp. GSD10. The sequence continues at coordinate 2,130,468 of NZ_JAOCMC010000002.1, forward strand.
CGTCTCCGCCACCAGCTCCAGGCTTCCGAACGCAGAGTCCGGTGCCGGTTGCGTGCCGCCTGCAACGCCATGGATGCGCAGCACGGCGTCGGGGTTCTGCCAGAACGGCTCGCCTGAAGGTCCGATGTCGGGGACGCCGGCCACGATGCGTCCCTTGGCCCGGGCCGCCGGGTACAGGCGTGCGGCGCTGATATCGATCGAGCCCGGGCTTGCCAGCGTGGAGACCAGCGAACTGCTGGCGACCGGGGCCAGCATGCGGATGTCACCGCTGCTGCGCAGCGCGACCTGATCGAAGCCCGCCAGCCAGGTCACATCGCGCAGGTCGATCAGATCTGCACCCACCTCCAGGCGATGCTGCCGGCCGGCGTCGAGGGGCGCCTCCAGCGGGCGCAACGTGCCTTCGCCGGCCGGTTGCCACCAGCGGCCCTGCGCAAGGCGGACATACGGCGCGGCCAGTTGCAGGCGGCCGCCCTCGCTGCCACCCGGGACGAAGCCGAGGTAACGCTCATTCAAGCCCTGGATGCGCAGGCTCTGGTCCATGCGCAGATTGACATCCCCTTGCGCACGGATGTCACCGAACAGGGCCAGATGATCGAAACCACCGGCCTCGATCTGCTCCACCGACAGTGCCGCATGGCCGTATTCAAGGCGTGCAGGCAGGTCCGCCGTCTGCGCGGCGTGCTGGGTCAGTGAGATCACCCGCGGTGCCAGCACGTCCTTGCCGTTTGCCGTCCTGCCGTAGGTGCCGCCACCGAAGGCAACCCCCAGGGTGCCGCCGCGCGCGCCGTCGCCGCCGGCCGCTGCGTCCAGTTCACCCTGCAGGTACAACGCATTGCCCGCGCGCAGCACGATGCTGCCACCATCGCTGTCCACGCGGGTGCGCCCGCTGCCATCGATATCGAGCAATCCCGAAGCACCGGAAGCGTCCAGCCGCGCACCGCGCTCCACCACCACGAAGGTATCGGGCGGCAGGTGGCGTACGTTGTCCTGGTCTTCCCAGTCCAGCGCGCCCCCGATCTCGATCGTTCCGCCCTTGCGCACCTGCCCGCGCAACGTCCCGCGCGCGTCGGCCAGCGAAACGGTATCGCCACTCACGTCCAACAGTGCGCCGTCGGCGATCGTCCACTGGCGCTCGCGGCGCGCATCACCACGTACACCGGATGGATCAAATGCCTCATCCAGGCGGATGCGGCCGCCGGCCGCCTTCAGACGGCCGGCCACACTCAGGTTGCCGGCGCTGAACAGTTCGATCGACTGGCCCGGGTCGACCTCGATCCCGGCCCCCTTGCCAACGCGCAGGTCGGCCGTGGACAGCAGATGCCCGGCGCGCAGTGTCAGGCTCGCGCCGCCACGCTGCGACACGCGTCCGCGGGTCGGATCGGCTTCATACAACGATGGCATCCAGGCCTGTACGCCCTGCTCGCGGGTCAGGGCCTGCAGTGCGCCTTCGGCCAGACGCAGCGCAGGTCGCTCCACCTGCAGCTGGGTGCCCTCCTCAACCGTCATTCCGTTGTGTCCGGCGATGTCATAGCCGGCAAAACCACTCCTGAACAGCGCTGCCTGCAGTCGCAGCGAGGCTGCCGATGCATCCGTGCCAGGCGCGCCGATGGTCACCGCACCGCCGGTTGCCAACGTGAAGGTGCCGCTGCCATTACCAAGCGCGCTGAAGCGCGCCCCTCGCCCAAACGCAGCCGGCCGCTGCCGTCGGTGGCGACCTCGGTGCTGGCTGCGAGCAGACTGACGCTGCCGCCCTTGCCGACGCGGCCCTTGCCGTTGGCATCGATCGCACCGCCGGCATCGACCAGAATCGTCGCTCCCTCGCCCACACCGATGTCGTGGCTGCTGTTGAAGCGCACCTGTCCGCCGTCGATCCACGCCTGTGCGGGACCGCCATCCGGCGCGACCAGCGCGTTGCTCCAGCCTCCACCAAGATCGATCCGCGCGCCCGCCGCAACGTCCACCGCGCCGCGCCCGGACCTCAGCAGCGCCGTGGGCCCGCCAAGCGCCGCAAGCAGGTTGCCGGCGTCCACCTGCCCGCCGGCAATCTGCACTGTTCCACCGAAGCTGACGCGGCTTGCGGTGAGTCCCAGCCGGCCGCCCTCCTGCAACCTGAGCGTGCCATCCAGGTCGATACGGCCCGCCGCAGCGAGGTCCACCTGCCCCCAGCGCTGGGCGCTCAGCACCTCACTGTCCAGCCACACCGTATTGCGCTGTGCTTCTGCCACCGGCGCCTGCAGCGTCCACGGCCGGGGGTCGGCCTGGATCTCTCCGATGCGGACATTCGAATCGAACACCGCACTGCGACCGGTGTTGTCGAAGCGCCCGAGCCACAGCTGGGCGTTGCGGGCCGCGGCCGTCTGCGCCTGCGCGTACCCGTCCTGCGCCGGGTCGGGGCGGCGCGTCTGCTGCAGGCCCTGGAAGGCCGCCGTATCCACCTGGCCCTGCAGCACCGCTGTCGGCGCCGAGATCAGCAGGCGGCCGGCATCGCGTCCCACGGTGTACCCATTGTCGAAGCGTTGACCGGGGGCGACCAGCGGGTTGCGGAAGGATTCGGTGACGCCCCAGCGCTCCTGCTTCAGTTCGTAGCCCTGGTACAGACCGTCGTACAGCATCTCCGCCGGTGCATCGTCAAGGCGGTACACCTGGCCATCGCGGCCACGCAGCCAGCTCTGCTGCACCACACCGGACTGCACGTCCAGGCTGCCACCGGCCAGATTGATGCGCGAACCGGCGTGGCTGACCACTTCCTTGCCTGCCAGCTGGACGGTGCCGCCCTGCGCCGCCCATTCGCTGATCGAATGCCCCTGATTGTCCAGGTAGCCGCCCACTTCCAGCAGGCCGCCACCGGCATACCAGCGCGTGCCTTCATAGCCACCGGTACCGGCGGCCACCTCGGTCAACTGGCGGCGATCGATCCACACCTCGCTGCTGATCAGCTTGCCGCTGTCACGATTGTCCGGCGAATCGCGCAGCTCGTTGCCCTGCACCTTCACCTTGACGTTGTTGCTTTCCATCGCCACCTGCACGCCCACCGCACCGGAGACGTCCACGCGCGCGCCATCATCCAGATAGCTGCGGCGGCCGGCGTCGGCGATCACCTGCCCGCCGGTGGCCACTGCCAGCGAGCCGGCCTGGAAGTTCACATCGCCGCCGGAGACGACTTCGATGCGGGATTGCTCGCGGCGGTCCTGCAGGCGCGAGAGATTGTCGAAGGTGCCACTGTTGCTGGAACCGCGAAGCTTGTCCTGCTCGGCCGACTCCTTGATGAGGGCATCGCGCTGGCTGTCCAGCGCCGTGCTCTTGCCATCGTCTTCCAGCAGCACGGCTGTGGTCGAACCGGAAGCCAGGGTCACGCGGCCCGCCGCATCGGACGCCGAATTCAGCAGGTGTACGGTGCCGCGCTGATTCAGCGTGGTGGTCGCAACCGCAACGCCGGCCTGTTCGACCGTGCGGCCGGCCAGCGTGATGTCGCCTTCGCGGGCCTGGATCAGACCGCTGTTGCGAACGCTGCCGGCTGTGCTGTCGGCGACGAAGCGCGGCGCGATCTCGTTGCCACGGGTGGTCGATGCAGTGTTCTGCGCCGTGCCCGCGCCACGGCGGATCACGAAACTGTCGCCGGCGGCAAGCTGGGTCTGGCCCTTCCGCGTCTCGATCTGGCCCGCGTTCTCCACACTGTGACCGGCCAGCAGCACGTAGCCACCGCCCCGCGTTGCCGTGGTGGGTTCGTGCGTGGTGATGCGTGCACCGCGTTCGACCATGACCTTGCCCAGGGCGTCGGTCAGCGCCGAAGTGTTCGCGTCGGCACTGTACAGACCCTGCTCACGGAACTGCGCGTCGCTGATGCGCGCCGCCGCCGCCACCAGGTTGCGGACATTGACCTGGCTGTTGTTGCCGAACACCACGCCATTGCGGTTGGCAACGAACACCGTGCCATTGGCCTTCAGCTGGCCGAGAATCTGGCTGGGCCGTGCGGCAGGATCATTGACCCGGTTCAGCACGGCCCAATCGGCGTTCTGCAGGAAATTCAGCGTGGTGTTGCCACCAATGTTGAAGGTTTCCCAGTTCAGGATCGCCTGGTCGGCGGTCTGCTCGATGTTGACCAGCACCCGCCCGTCGGCCGCCTGCGACTGGATCGCCTCGCGGGCGTTGATCCAGCCACGCGTCAACGGATTCTCGTCAACCTTCAGACCATCCTTGCCCAGGCCATCGGCCACTACGAAGCCCGCCTCGCGGCGCGTCTGCCGTGCCTGCTCCTGCAGGCGCTGCTGCAGAGCGATGGCCTGCGCGGCCGTGCCGAGGTTGTCGATGGACTGCTGCAGCTTCTGCCGCGCCGCATCCTGCTGCTGCGCGGGCAGCTGGAACTGGATCGGCACGCCATTGGGCATGCGCCCGCTCTGTGCCGCCGCGCCCTGCGCAGCACCGCGTTCGGCGAACCAGCCGGGGCTGAACGCCTGCTGGGCCTGGCTGGCCGGGGCCACCACGCTGCCCAGGGCCACGGCGACAGCCCAGGCCATCGGGTGGCTGCGCCACAGGGCAGCAGGGAAGCGGGCGGTGGGCGAATGCGGGTGCGACATCGGGGACCTCGTCAACCTGATGGGCCGCGTCGGCGGCGGCGTATACGGATGGGCCTGCGTCAGGCACGCCCTGCACCTCATAGACGGTGGTGGCGGCGTGAAGGCGACAGGTCATCACTGTCATGCAGCGGACATACGCAGAAGGCGCCGGCATTGCTGCCGGCGCCCTTGTGCATCTCCTGCAACTACAGAAGCAATTGCAGTTACAGCGGACGACCGATGCCCGAGCAGGTGCTCGGATTGTTCACCGCACCGGCATTGCTGGCGGTGGCGAAGCGGGCACGGACGGCATCACGCCAGGCCTTGGTCAGCGGAATGAACTTGTGCGCGCGGATCGCGTCGTCGTTCGGGCCCTTCTCGACGCCGTTGGTGTCCACGACGCTGCCGTAGTGACGGGCCAGGAAGGCACGCACGTTGGCGCCCACAGTGCCGTTCTTGTAGCACTGGCCGAACACGAAGTTGGTGTAACCGGCAATCGGATAGCCCGCGTTCGGGTTGCCGAACACCGGCACCCAGTTCGCCGGGTTCTCGGCAGCGGCACCGGTCGGCGGCGCAGCGGTTTCCAGCGTGGCCTGCACGCTCACTTCATCCGGCGAGAAGCCCTTGACCTTGGCGATCTTGGTGGCATCGGTCAGGCTCGGGATCACGTCCGGACCGACATAGCCGACACGGCCGTCAACGGCATAGACGGCGTTGTACAGCGAGGTGCCACCGGTGGCCGGTGCGGCGATGAAGTTCGACGGCACGGTGGTGAACAGGTTGGCGAAGGTCGACTGTACCGAGAATGCCGGCACGCCGTTGGTCAGCTTCAGGTTGGTGCCCGACACGTCAGCCGGCTGGCAGGCGCTGGTCAGGAAGCGGGTCAGCAGTTCGCTGGTGCCGCTGCTTTCGCCGCGGTAGACGACCTGGATGGCGCCGGTACGGCCCAGGCCGGCCAGCTGGCTCCAGTTGTTGATCTTGCCGGAGAAGATGCCGCAGATCTGGGTGACCGACAGGTCAACCGCCGAACCGGCCTTGTTGAACGGAATGGTGACCGAGGTGGCGACCGACGGGATCTGCACCAGTGCGCCATAGCGGTTGGCATCGCCGGACACGTTGTAGGTGCTGTTGTAGGTGCTCAGCTCGGTGCCGCTCAGCACCGAGTCGCTGCCGGCGAAATGCACGGTGCCGGTGGCCTGGAACAGGCTCGAATTGTTTTCCAGGAAGGCCTTCTTGCCCGTGCCCGAACCGGTCACGGCGTAGCTGAAGTTGGCCGGCAGGATGCTGTCGGCCTGGCCCTTGTACAGGTCGGCCGGCAGCGAAGCGCCGCCGCCGGTGACGGCGGTCTGGGCCGAGGCTGCACCAGCGGTGGCGAGCAGCGCGGTGGCAACCAGCGCGGCCAGGGTCTTGTACTTGTTCATGATCTTCTCCTGAAGGGTTTACTGCGAAGGTGAAACACCAAGGGAGGAACGGTCACTACACGCCTGCTGCCACCGAGGGCCTCCCAGCCCACTCTGCGGCGACGTGGCTATGCTGGTCCGCGCCGATGACAGGCCGCTTAAGAAACCTCTGGAAGACCGGAAAAAGGTGTGGAGCTTTGTGTGGAGAATCGAAAGCGGGGCCACACGCCAACCGCTACTGGGCGGCGTCAACGGCGTAGAGTCGACTGTGTAGAGTCGACTGCTAGTCGACTAGCGCGCGAAGCGCGGGGTGTTCTTGGCATCTGCGAAGAGCAGTCGACTGACAGTCGACTCTACAGGTGATGCGCGTTGCGCATCATTGCACCAGCTGGTTCATTTCCATGATCGGCATCAGCACTGCCAGCACGATGGTCAGCACCACGCCGCCCATCACCAGAATCATGGTCGGCTCCAGCAACGCGGTCAGTGCCATCGCACGGCGTTCGATCTCACGCGAGATGGTCTGCGCGGCGCGATCCAGCAGCGGTGCCAGCGCGCCGGTCTTCTCGCCGCTGGCCACCAGATGCACCAGGATCGGCGGATACACCTTCTGCACCTTCAACGCCGCGCCCAGTGCCGCGCCTTCGCGCACCCGCGCGGACACATCATCGGCACAGCGCGCCAGCAATGCATTGCCAAGTGTCTGTCGCGCCGCCTCCAGCGCACGCAGCAGCGGCACGCCGGCATCCAGTAGGATCGCCAGCGTCGAGGCAAAGCGCGCACTGTTCACGCCCAGCACGAAGCGCCCGATCATCGGCACCCTCAGCAGCAGCGCATCCCAGCGCAGGCGCAGCTCGGGCCGGCGCAGCGCCAGCCGCCACGCCACCACCAACGCAGCAAGGCCCAACCCCACCCACACGCCCCAGCTGCGTACGAATGCGCTGGCCGCCAGCATCATCTGGGTCAGCATTGGCAACGTCTGCCGCGCCTGCACGAACGCGGTCACTACCTGTGGCACCACGTAGCTGAGCAGGAAGATCACGATCGCCACCGAGACCAGGCTGATCGCCGCCGGGTAGATGAAGGCGGTCAGCCCCTTGGCCTGCAGCGCGTTGCGCTCTTCGATGTAGTCGGCCAGGCGCTCCATGACACGCGCGAGGTCGCCGGAGTCTTCGCCCGCACCCACCAGTGCCCGATAGATCGGCGGGAAGTCGCGCGGGCGCGCCGCCAGTGCCACAGTCAGGCGCTGACCAGCACGCACGTCGGCGCGCACTGCGGTGAGCGCCTGGGAAACATGCGGACGTTCGGCCTGTTCGATCACCGCGCTCAACGCCGCTTCCAGGGGCAGGCTCGCCGCCAGCAGGCTGGCCAGCTGGCGCGTGGCCCAGGCCAGTTCGCTGGCCGACAAACGGCGGGTACCCCAGCCGGCACCCGCACCGCGTGCCGCACTCACCTGTACCGGCGTCAGTCCACGCCCGCGCAGCAGCTGGCGAGCGCCGCGCGGGCTGTCGGCATCCAGTTGCCCTTTCTCGATGCGGCCCTGTGCGTTGGCCGCCTGATAGTCGAACAGTGCCATGGCCGCCTCAGCCGTCGCCGGTGACGCGCAGGATTTCTTCCAGCGTGGTCACCCCGCTGTCGACCCAGCGCTGGCCGTCCTCGCGCAGATTGCGCATGCCGGCACGCCGCGCCGCCTCGCGCAGCGCGGGCTCACCCTGCCCTTCATGGATCAGCGCACGCACGCGCTCATCCACCACGAACAGTTCGTGGATACCGGTGCGGCCGCGATAGCCGCTGTTGGCACACGCCGGGCAGCCCACCGCACGCCACACCGTGCGGCCCTCCTCGTCCACCTCGGCACGCCGGCACTGCATGCACAGCCGCCGTACCAGCCGCTGTGCCAGCACGCCGCGCAATGAAGAGGCCAGCAGGAACGGCTCCACCCCCATGTCGGCCAGACGGGTTACCGCCGAGATCGCATCGTTGGTATGCAGCGACGCGAGTACGCCATGGCCGGTCAGCGATGACTGCACTGCAATCTGCGCGGTTTCCAGGTCACGTATCTCGCCGATCATGATGGTGTCCGGGTCCTGGCGCAGGATGGCGCGCAGCGCGGTGCCGAAGCTCATGCCGATACGCGCATTGACCTGGATCTGGCCGATACCGGCGAAGTCGTACTCCACCGGGTCTTCCACGGTGAGGATGTTGCTGGTGCCGCTGTCGAGCTGGCCCAGCGCGGCGTACAGCGAGGTGGTCTTGCCACTGCCGGTTGGCCCGGTGACCAGTACGATGCCATGCGGTTGCCGGATCAAGCCGGTGAATGTGGCCAAGGTGTCGTCGGCCATGCCCAGGCGCTGCAATTGCAGGCGGCCTGCGTCCTTCTCCAGCAGGCGCAGCACGGCGCGCTCGCCGTGTCCGGTCGGCACGGTGGAGACACGGATGTCCAGCGGCCGGCCGCCGACCCGGATCGCGATGCGCCCATCCTGTGGCAGTCGCTTCTCGGCAATGTCCAGGTGGGCCATGATCTTGATGCGCGACACCAACGCTGCATGCAGGGCGCGGCGCGGCTGCACCATGTCGCGCAGCGTGCCGTCGACACGGTAACGCACCACCGAATGGGTCTCGAACGGTTCGATGTGCAGATCGCTGGCGCCGTCGCGCGCAGCCTGTGCCAGCAGCGCATTGATCATGCGGATCACCGGCGCGTCGTCCTGCTCATCCAGCAGATCGGTCACCTCCGGCATGTCCTGCATCAACCGGTCCAGATCCACTTCACTTTCAGCGGCACCGACCACCGCTGCGGCATCGCCGCCGTCACGGTACTGCTCGCCCAACCGTTGCTGCCATGTGGCCGTGTCCAGCGCCTGGAATGGCAGCGGTCCGTGGCGGCGACGCAGCTCGGCCACCGCCCACGCGGCGGTTTCGGCCGTGCCCAGCAGCACGGCCTCTCCCCCGCTTCGGCCAGCATCACGCCATGGCTGCGCACCCAGGCGTACGGCAGTGGCGCGGGCACGCTCACGGCCCGATCACCAGTTCCGGTGTGTAACCCAGTCCGCGCAACTGCTGCAACGCCGGGTCCAACTTCGCCGGATCGCGCGGCAGGCGCACCCGCAGGCGCTGGCCCGTTTCACCCGGGGTAGCCTCGGCATAGGCCTGCAATCCCAGCGCCCGCACCTGCGCCACACCTTGGCTCGCGCGTGCCGGGTCCAGTCCCTGCGCAAACTGCACCAATTGCGCATCGCCTTCGCCGGCCGGATACAGCGCTGCCAGGCTGGTGTTCTGCAGCGGCTGGCCCTGGCCATCGCGCGCGTTGTCCTGGCCGAGCACGGACAGATCCTGCGGCGGCAACTGCGGCGCCGACAATGCCGGCAACGCCCAGCTCTGTACCGGCTGCGCACCCGCCTGTGCGTTGCGCATGTAGTCGTAGCGGTCGCGGGTCAAACGCTGCCCGGCGGCCGGGTCGCGCACCACGTGCGGGCGCAGGAACACCATCAGATTGGTCTTTGCACGCTTGCGGGTGTCACTGCGGAACAGCGCCCCCAGCACCGGGATCTTTCCCAGGCCCGGCACCGCATCGCGGCCATGGCTGACGCTGTCTTCCAGCAGGCCACCGAGCACCATGATCTGGCCATCGTCCAACAGCACGCTGGTGTCCAGTGCGCGCTTGTTGGTGATGATGCCGGCCGTACTGTTCGCGCTCTGCGCATCGATGCTGCTGACTTCCTGGTAGATGTCCAGCTTCACCGTGCCACCTTCGGAGATCTGCGGACGCACGCGCAGCTTCAGGCCCACGTCTTCGCGCACGATGGTCTGGAACGGGTTGTTGCTGCCGCCGCCCCCATCGGTCACATAACGGCCGCTGACGAACGGCACGGTCTGCCCCACCATGATGCTGGCCGCCTCGTTGTCCAGCGTCATCAGGTTGGGAGTGGACAGAATGTTGGCGCCGCCCTTGCTCTGCAGCGCATTGGCCAAGGCCTTCATGTTGAGGATCTGGCCGACCCCGGGCAGGTTGATGGTGCCGTCGATCACGCCGATCTTCAGGCCATCCTTGGGCAGCACGTCCAGGGTGGTGCGCGCGGCGGTGTTCAAGCCGCTGCCACCGGTGGTGCCACCGAAATGGGTGCCGCCGAAGGTACGCCCATTGCCCAGCATCCACTGCACGCCCAGTTCGGCCGCATCGGTCTGGTTGACCTCCACGATCAGGCTTTCCACCAGCACCTGCGCGCGGCGCTGGTCGAGCTGGTCGATCACCCGGCGCAGATTGCGGTACACCGGTTCCGGTGCCGAGATCAGCAGCGTGTTGGTGGCCACATCGGCCTGCACCGAGATGCCATTCTGGCTGAAGCCGGTACTGCCGGCATCGATCGGATCACGCCGGTTGGGGTCCAGCCGCTGTGATTCCAGCGCATTTGCCCCGGCCTTTGCCTGCTGTGGCTGCGTCGACTGCACCGGCGGGGTGCGGCCTGAGTCGCCCGGCTGCGGCGTGACCCCTTCGGTGCTGCCCATCGCCGGAGCATCACTCTGCCCGGCCACCACCCCACGCAGCACGCCAGCCAGCTGGTTGGCCTGGGCGTTGCGCAGATAGACCACGTGCAGGTTGCCCGACTCGTCCTGCGCGCGATCCAGCTTCTCCACCAGCTGCCGGGCCAGGCGGGTGCGGCCAGGACTGCTGGAACGCAGCAGCACGCTGTTGCTGCGCGGATCGGCCATCACCACCACTTTCTGGCTGGTTTCGGCCCCCTGCGCATCCAGCAGCGGCGCGACCATCGCCGCCACATCCACCGCGATGCCCTGCTGCAGCTTGACCACGTCGGTGTCCATGCCGGCCGGGGTATCGACGCTGGCGATCACCCGTGCGATGCGCTCAAGGTTGTCCGCATAGTCGGTGATCACCAGCGTGTTGTTGCCCGGGTTGGCGGTGATCGGATTGTCCGGGCTGATCATCGGCCGCAGCACTGCCACCAGCGCGCCAGCGTTCTCGTAGCGCAGCGCGAAGGTGCGTGTGACGATCTCACCGCCCGCGCCGCCGCTGCCCACGCGGCCGCCCAGCAGCTTGGCGTCGGCCTGTGGCACCACCCGGCTGACGCCGCCGTTCCCGACCACGGCAAAACCACGCATGCGCAGCGCCCCCAGCAGCAGCTGGTACGCCTGGGTACGGCTGACCGGGCCGTCGGAAACAACGGTCATCTTGCCGGTCACGCGTGGATCGACCAGGAACTGGCGGCCAGTGAAGCGGGCCGCCATGCGCAGCACGCCACCGATATCGGTATCGACCAGGTTCAACTGCACCGGCTCATCGTGGGCGTCCTGCGCCCATGCCGACGCCGGCGCGTGGGCCATGCCCACGATCAGCGCCAAGGTGGTGCTCCAGGCTAGGCTGCGCATCGCCCTCATGGATGGCCACCGGTAGCGAGCGTCATCACGATGTTTCCGGAAATCCGTGCCGCCGGCATGTTTGCATCCCCTGTACGTGTCAATTGCAGCTGCTGAAGCTCGATGGCCGGGTCGGCCAGCAGCGGCAGCAGCCAGTTCCACAACGCGTCGGCGGGCACGGCCTGCACCTGCAGGTGCCAGCGCGCTTCGCGCGCTTCGATGTGCAGGCCGTCGGCAAGACCGGCCGCCTTGATGCCATTGCGCAGCCCCGCCAGCGTCGGGCGCTGGCCCTGTGCCTGCTGCTGGCGCTCGCGAGCACGCAGCAACGGGGCCAATGCACGGGCCTGTGCCTGCAAACGCGGCAGCTCGGCCTGCCAGTGGCTGCGCTGCTTCAGCAGCGGCTCCAGCCAGAACGACCAGAGTCCTGCGGCCAGCAGCGCCACCACCATCACCCCCAGCATCTGGCGCTCGCGCGGCGGCAAGCGCTGCCAGCGCTGCGGCAGGCCGGCCAGCGAATCACCGAAGCGCGCAGCACGGGCGGTCACTGCCCGCCTCCGCTCACGCGCAGGCGTCCACTGCTCTCACGCGCCAGCTGCAGGCCCTGCGCCTGCGTCGCCTGTCGCCACTGCTCCAGCCGCTGCGCGTCGTCGGCCACGGCCTGCGCATCGGCATCCAGTTCCAGTTCCAGCTGCCCGGGTTGGTAGTGCAGGCCACGCACCCGCCCGGCCAGTTCCGGGATCGCCTGCAAGGTGCTGGCCACCTGGCGCTGCACCGGCGGCAATGGCGCTGCCGGAAGCGGCACCGCCAACGCCCGCCGCGCCTGCAGCACCGGGTCCACCACCTCGGTGATCTCCGGGAAGTGCGCACTGAGCTGCCGCGCCATGTCCTGCTGCAGCGCCTCGCCTTCGCTGCGCCAGCGCGACACCTGCAACTGCAGGCCAAGCGCTGCCAGCAGCATCGCCGCCAGCGCCAACCCGATCGCCAGCCGCGGCGCCTGCCGAGCGTTGCCAGGCAGAGGCAGAGACCAGCCGGGCAACGGTCCACACGCCTGCTGTGGCTGCCCGACCGCCGTTGCCGGCAGCGTCACCGGCCATGCCGATGGCACGCTGCCGATCCATTGCACCGTATGTGCACCGGTCTGCTGAAGGCGCGCGGCCAGCGCCTGCATCACCGCCGTCGCGTCACGTCCGCCACACCACTGCACGAAGCCGCGCTCGCGCCCACTGCGCACCAGCAGGTGTTCACCACAGGCCTGCAACGTGGCCTGACCCGGCGCCCACGGCAGCAGCAACGGTGTGGGATACAACGCCCGCAGCTGCAATCCGCTGGCGGCCAGCACCTGCTGGGCCTGCATGATCGCCTGCTGGCCAAGCCAGGCCACCGGCACCGTGCCATCGACGGCCTGGCTGCCATGCGCCAGCGCCACGTCCTGCAGGTCATCGAGCAGCATCGCTTCCACTTCGCCGTGCAGCGCCGCTTGCAGCCGGCGCCCGGACAGCGGTGGCAGCGCCAGCTCCAGCAGGATCAGATCGTGCGGATCCAGGCAGGCCAGCACCTCGCCCCGCGGGTGCCGCTGGCCCAGCACCGCCAGGGCGTCACAGCCATGCGCCAGCACCTCGCCTTTGCGCATCAGCGCCCACGCCACCGGACTGTCGGCACGCAGCTGTTCCAGCACCGGCAGGCGCACCCGTAGCTGAGCGTTCATGCACCGATCCTCGTCCACACCCGCTGCACGCGCACCCCGTCATCCCGGTACTCGCGCCAGATCAGCGCGCGGAACTCGACCGCACTGCCATCGGCCTGCACCTGGCCGACCGCAAGAAACCATTCACTATGGATACCCAGGGGAAGCATCGCCATCTGTTCGTTGCTCAGTTGCAGTCGGTTGGCGATGTCGCCACGGTTGAGCAGCCAATGGCCGCCATCGCGGTCGCCCAGCAGGGCCTGCAGCCGCCCGCGCTCGACGCCGGGCGCAACGGCCTGCAGCACGCTGATGTCACTGGTATTGGCGTTGATCAGCGTTTGCGCCGGCAGTACCACCGTGCGCCGCGACAGCGCCTGCACGGCCATCGGGTCGGAACCGGCCAGCGCCTGTTCGATCAGCGACTCACGTGGCAACGGCGCCTGGGCCTGGATATCACCATCACGCAGGCGCGCCTGGATGTAGTCGGCAGCACTGCCGCACGCTCCCTGCCCCAGCCCCTGGCTGCCGCACAGCGCCACGAACGCACGGCGCGCGTCGGCATCGGCCTGGCCGTGCGCGAGCAGATTGCGCAGGTTGAACAGCGACTGCGCGTCGACCAGCTGCAGCTGCACCGGCAACGGCGCCTGCAACTGCAACGGGCGCGCCCACCGGCCACTGCGGACCGTGGTCAGCTGCTCGCGCACATCTTCACGCAGCTGCTGCGCGGCACGCTCCAATGTGGCATCCACCGCCATGCGCACCTGCGCGCGCAGCTGGTCGCCACGCAGCGCGCGCAGCTGGGCGGCCTGGCGGGTCAGCAGGGCGGTGGCGATCACCGCCACCAGCGCCACCACCAGCATCGCCACGATCACCGCCATGCCGCGCTGATGGGCAAACCGAACCGAACGCTTCCGGGGTGACATCGACCCGCCTCACAGCTGCCAGGAGCCGATGTCCGCGTTTCCGGCGTCGCCGCCGGGCTTGCTGTCCGCGCCCAGCGAAAAGACGTCGATATCGCCGTGGCTGCCGGGAACCTGGTACTGGTACGGATGCCCCCAGGGGTCATTCGGCAGCCGGTCAAGGTACGGCGTGGCCGGCACCGCGCCATTGCCCTGCGGTGGTTTCACCAGCGCCTGCAGGCCCTGTTCCGCGCTGGGGTAGCGCCCATTGTCCAGCTTGTACAGCTTCAACGCCTGCATCAGGGCGGCGATGTCCTGACGCGCTGCCACCATTCGCGCCTGATCGGGGCGATCCATCAGGCGCGGCACGATCAACGCGGCCAGAATGCCGATGATCACCACCACCACCATGATCTCGATCAGGCTGAAACCCTGCTGCCGCGCCCTGCGACCACCCAACTGCCTTGCCATTGTTCCGCCCTCGTCATCCTGGAAGAGACCGCTGCACCATGGTCAGCGGTGCATGTGTCAGTACGATAAACATCCGCCGGCAATTCGCTGCGCAGGTGTCTGCGCTGGCGTGCCATGTGCACGCTGGGGGCACACCGCCTCCAGCAGATGCGATGGAACGGCGGCCAGCGCGCTGTCGATGCAGTCGCGCAGCAGTGGCTGTGTGCAGGCGTGCAGCAGGCGCACACACTGCATCGGCGACCAGGCCGTGCCGTGGTCGAGGCCGATGAACTGCCGGTAAGCCTGGTGGTAGCGCAGGTCGTCGTACACGCGCTGCGCGCTGCCCAGGCCCTGAAGCACCACCAGCAGTGCAGCTCGCTGCAGCGTGCGCGGGTTGCCTGCCTCAAGTGGCAGAGCACTCATGGCCGTGTCAGGCCAGGGTGCAGCTGCAGGTCGAGGGCACTGCGCAGTGCCATCAGCGGGTGCGAACTGCTGTCCAGTGTGGCCCAGCGTGCAGCATCGGCCCAGGCGTCACTGGACAGCACCCAGACCCACGGGTGGCCGTAACGCTGCACATTCAAGGGCGTGTGCCGCGCCTGCTCCAGTGACTGGCTCAGGTGGCGATCCAGTTCCAGCATGCTGATCCTGCGACTGTCTGCCATCGGCGTCGCCTGTTCTCCGCGACGCGTGATGCGCCGTACTCTGGAGAAGACGTCAGCAAGGCAGGTGAAGCGACAGCGCAATCGCAGCGGTGTGCGTTCGGTGGCGATTCATCGGTACTGTCACCGCAGCGTCATCCGCTTGCAGGCTTCGCGTTGCAGCCGCGGCGCATCGCCACCGCAGCGGCGCGCCAGCACCGCTACATCACTGCGGGCGGCGAACGCGGCCAGCGCATCGGTCATGCCTGCGTCGTCGCAGCATGCCGCCATCGCAACGCGCAGCGCCGGCAGCTGCCAACGGTCCATCACGCCACGGGAGCCGGCCACGAACCAGTGCCACAGCCGATGGTGCAGCACCTGCTCGTGCAGCTGCGCCAGCGTGTCGACGCCGTGCATGCCTGCAAGCAGCAGGGCACGGGCAAGCGCTGCGGGCGGCAGCACACCGCCTTCAGCCAGCGGCAGGGCCTGTTGCTGAAGGCGCAGCAGCATTCCCAACGGATGCGACTGGGGATCGAAGTCCAGCAGTACCGCCTGTTGCTGCCACTGCGCGTCGGACACCACGCACACCCATGGCGAGCCGTAGCGATGCACCATCAATGGCCGTCGTTGCGTGGTTTCCAGCAACGCCGACAGATTGCGGCGTAGATCCAGCACACCGATGGTCTCGTTGCGCATCCTTGGCCTCCCTTGCTTGCAACAACCGTCCGCGGCGCGCACGGCCAGCGTCTTCACCTAACCAAGGACGGCAATGCCACCCGGAAAGCGACGCAGATCCAGCGACATCGTCAGCCGCAGCTGCTCCAGCGCCGCATCCGGATCATCAATGCGGAAGCGGCCGCTGACCGGGGCACGCGCCAGTGCCGACCCGCCCAGCAGCACCTTGCCGCGGCGGTAGCGGTTGATCTCGTCGACCACCTCGCGCAACGGTGCGCGGCGGAACACCAGCATGCCTTCGGTCCAGGCACTGGCTTCGGACGCCACCGCTTCAGCCACAACCCCGCTGAGCCGCTCGTCATACCGGGTCTGCTGACCGGCCTGCAGTTGCAGGCGGCCCTGCGGATGTTCGATGCGGACCGTACCCTGCAGGCAGGTCACCCGCACCTGGGCGTTGGTGTTGCGCACGTCCAGCCGCACCGGGCCGTCATCGACAATCACGCACCCCGGCCCGGCGAACACGGCCAGGTGCAGGCCACCCCGGGTTTCAATCGCGGCCTGTCCCTGCACCAGTTCGAAGCCTTCACCCTGTGCGTCAGCGCGACGGCGCAGGCTGCTCTGCGTATCCAGGTCGATCTTCAGCTGCGGCGAGGGCGCGATCTGCAGCCGCTCACCGGTGCCGGTGTGGAAATCGGCGGTCATCGCCGTCACCGACGGCCACAGTCCCAACGGTGGGCGGATCGCCGCCACCACCACCAGGCTGGCCGGTGCGGCGATGGCCGCACCGAGGAACGCGCGGCGGCTCCAACGCTGCACCTGGGTGGGAGCCACCGGCTGGCGCGCGGTCGCGGGCAGCTGCTCCCCGGCTAGTCGCACCTGATCCCATTGGCGGCGCGCGCGGCCGAACGCCTCGCGATGACGCGGGTCGGCCTCGCACCACGCGCGGAACCTGCGTCCATCGGCAGCGGTCGCTTCACCGGAGGTCAACCGCACCACCCACGCGTGGGCCTGACACTCGACGGCATCCAGCGGGCGTTGCGGGCGATCGTCAGCGTCCATGGGGGCTCATGCCGGACCCGCACGCTGCGGGGTTCTGCTCGGCGTCAAAGTGTAGACGGATGCCGTCGCTCAGAACCGCACCTGGCGCCCCTGCCCATTGCGCTCGGCCAGGTAATCCTGGGCCGCCTTCAGCTCGCGCTGCACCAGCCGCAGCGACACGCCCAGGTGGTCGGCCACATCGCGCTGCTGCAGGCCATCGACGCGGATCGCCAGCAGGATGCGGCGGCGGCGCTCGGGCATGCGCTGCAGCAGGCCGACCATGTCTTCCAGCGCGAAGTCCAGCTCGGCCGCCTGCGCCGGGCCCGGCGCCGGGTCGGCCATGTCCATCAGCGTATCCACCTCTTCCAGGCTCAGCAGGCGGTGGTCGGCGCGTTGGCGGTCGATCACGGTGTTCATCGCCATGCGCAGCAGGTATGCCGCCGGGTTCTGTACCGCGTCCAGACGATCACGGCGCGCACTCAGGCGCATCCAGGTGTCCTGCAGCGCGTCGCCGGCCAACTCCTCCGAACCCAGCTTGCGCACCAGCCGGCGCTTCAGCTCGTCGTAGGCCCCCAGAAGGTGATCCATCAGGTCAACTGCCCCAGCCGTACCGTTGCTCATGTTCGAATCCTTGAAATCATGGAAGGGGCAAGCGCCGGCCACAGTCGTGGTCGGTGCCGGAAGGACGGATCTGCAGCGTCACCGGCTGCGGCAGCGCGGCAGCATCGGCCGCCACCACCAGGCCCTGCAGCACCTGGAGCAGCCGCGCGTCACGGCGGGCACTGCCACTGCCGGACACCAGTTCGGGCGCCTGCACCCGGCCTTCGCTGTCGACACCGAAGCGCAGCGTCGCGGCATAGTGGCCAGGGGAGATTCCGGGGTCATCACAGAACGCTTCACGCAGGCGCTGCTGCAGGCCGCCGTAACGGCGCCGGCGCTCGGCCTCGGCAAGCCCGCCGTCGAAAACTGCGTCGGCCATCGGCTGCGAACCCCGCCGCAGCACCACACGCTGCTCGCCGATCACCTCGGCCTCGATGCCCGAATCCTGCAGCAGGGCCAGCAGCGCGGGCAGCGGCGCCAGGCTGGCGCGCAGCGCATGGCTGCTGCGGCCTGCGGCAAGATCGCCCGGGTACATCACCGACCACCCGCTGATGACGCTGAAGCGCTCGATGGCCTGTTCCAGCGGCTGCGCGGGCATGTCGTAGGCGTGAACCGCGTCCTGCGCGACCGCAGCGGCAGAGGCCAGCAGCAGCCATCCGGCGATGGCCAGCCTCCACGTTCTGATCGCACGGTGTCCATTCAGCCCCCTGACGTAGAACACATGACCCTCGGCAGCGACAGCAGCTGCAAGCGGGACACACCGTACCGGGGGCACATGTCATTGCGATGACCGCCGCCGGCGGCCAGCCCCTGGCAGGGGTCGGTTCAGAGCGGCAGCTGGGTGGTCTGCTTGATCCGCTGCATCGGGATCTCGGTCTTGGTGTTCTGCACCCCGGCGATCCGGTTCAGGTGCTGCATCTGGAACTGGCGGTAGGCGTCGAGGTCGGCCACCGCCACCCGCAACAGGAAGTCGCAATCGCCGGCCATCAGATGACATTCAAGCACTTCGGGGAAAGACTTGATGCTGTTGATGAAGTGGTTGGTGGTGTCCTCATCCTGTCCGCGCAACCACACCCGCACGAACACGGTGAAGCCACGGCCCACCTTGGCCTCGTTCAGCAACGCCACGTAACGGTCGATGTAACCGCCCTCCTCCAGCAGCCGCACCCGGCGCAGGCAAGCCGAGGGCGAGAGCCCCACCTGGCGGGCCAGTTCCAGGTTCTGCAGGCGGCCGTCGCGCTGCAGGGCATCGAGGATGCGGCGATCCAGATTGTCGAGCTGGTAGTGCATGGCATTTCACTCATGGCCGGAAGGGCCGCACGGAATGCCAATATTCCGCAATGGAATGGCAGCAACGCAACCCGATTTCGCGATCGGACCGCTAGCATGGGCTACCCCCACTTCGTTGCTGCTCCATGGACGCCCGTACCACCCTCCCCCTGCCGGATGCCGCCTGCGATACCGCCCCGCGCGCCGAGTTCCTGCGCGGTCTGCGCGCCGCCGTGCCGGTGATGATCGGCTTCATCCCGTTTGCCCTGGTGCTCGGTGCCCAGGCCGCACAGAAGGGCCTGACCGCGCTGGAAGTGCCGCTGATGACCGGCCTCAACTTCGCCGGTGGCTCGGAATTCGCCGCCGTCGAACTGTGGACCTCGCCGCCGCACATCGCACTGATCGTGGCGATCACCGCGCTGGTCAACAGCCGCCACCTGTTGATGGGTGCCAGTCTGGCCCCGTTGCTGCAACACCTGCCGCGCCGCCGCGTGCTGCCGGCACTGTTCTTCATGTGCGACGAGAGCTGGGCGCTGGGCGTGGCCGACGCGCGCCGCCGTGCCCTCGGTTTCAGCCTGGCCTACTACCTGGGCGTCTCGGCCGGCCTGTACACGGTCTGGGTGGCCTGCACCGCGCTGGGCGCGATCATCGGCCCGCTGCTGGGTGACATCCACGCCTATGGTTTCGACATGGCCTTCCCTGCCGTGTTTTTGGTACTGCTGCGCGGGATGTGGCAGGGCATGAAGGCGGCGCGGCCGTGGCTGGTCAGCCTGCTGGTGGCCGCCGCCACCTATCTACTGGTGCCCGGCGCGTGGTACGTGGCCAGCGGCGCACTGGCGGGTCTGGCCGCCGCCTGGCTGCTGGCGGAGGACGCGGCATGATCTTCAACGGATTGATCCACTGGACCTCGGTGCTGACCATCGTACTGATGGCCGCCGCCACCTACCTCACCCGCATCATCGGCTTCCTCGCACTGCGCAATCGCACGCTGAGCAAGCGTGCGGTGACGGTGATGGAAGCCGCGCCAGGTTGCGTGCTGATCTCGGTGATCGCACCGGACTTCGTCGCCGACAAGCCGGCCGACCTGGCCGCGCTGGCGATCACCCTGCTGGCCGCCACCCGCCTGTCGATGCTGCCGACCGTGCTGATCGGCGTGGTTTCGGCAGGTGTGCTGCGCTACCTGATGGGCTGAAGCGCTCACCCCACCTGTAGAGCCGAGCCCATGCTCGGCTTGTGCGAAAGGGAGCCGAGCATGGGCTCGGCGCTACAGGTCGAATCTGCGCCTGCGACACCGCGTCGCAGCCCATAGCGCCAGCCGCTTGACCAATGTCAAACCGCCCGCCTCCGCGCGGGCGTATTTCTATGCAGGAACCGAACACGCCGGCGTTACCGGCCTCCACAAGGACCCTGCGATGCACTACACCCCCGACAACGCCCAGCTGCTGAATGCCCTGCAGAACGTCATGGTGATATCCACCACCGACCTGCAAGGCAACATCACCTATGCCAATGACCTGTTCTGCACGCTCACCGGCTTCGCCCGCGAGGAGCTGATTGGCCAGCCGCACAGCATCGTGCGCCACCCGGATGTGCCCAAGGCGGTCTACAAGGACATGTGGGACACCATCAAGGCCGGCAAGACCTGGACCGGCATCGTGCCCAACCTCGGCAAGGGTGGCGTGCTCTACGTGGTCGATACCACCGTGCAGCCCCTGTTCGATGCCGAGGGCAACATCACCTCGTACATCAGCATCCGCCGCGTGGTGAACGACCTGATGCAGAATTACGACCTGGTCGAGTTCAGCAAGGAAAAGTTCGACGACTTCTACGAGGCGGCGTGAACGCCCTGCCGGCACACTCGCCCATCAGCCGCCTGCTGGTGGGTTTCGCCTCCGAGTCGGGCAATGCCCGCGCCCTGGCCCAACGCCTGGGCGCGGGCCTGCAAACCCATCAGCCGCAGGTGCTTGCGTTCAACGACATCGATGTGGCCAGCCTCGGCCACGGCGACGTACTGCTGGCGATCTCCAGCTCGTTCGGTGACGGCGAGCCGCCGGCCAATGGCGAGCAGTTCTTCGAAACCCTGCGACAGACACCGACCCTGAGCGGCCTGCGCTACGCGGTGTTCGGTCTCGGTGATACCGGCTACCCAAGCTTCTGCGGCTTCACCAAGGCGCTGGACAACGCACTGAGCGAGCGCCAGGCGCAACCACTGCTGCACCGCGTGGACGCCGATCTCGGTTACGAGCAGTTCTTCCAGCAATGGCAGCCGGTGCTGGGCCAGGTGCTGCAGGGAGACCTGGGCGCGGGTCGTGATCTGCGCCTGCAGGTCACCGCCTATGCTGAAGACAACGCCTTTGCCGCGCGCGTGCTTGAACGCCGCCGCTTGAACAGCAGTGATCCTGCCGCCTGGCATCTGCAACTGGATGTCGCCGGCAGCGGCATCGCCTACCGCGCAGGTGACACCCTGCATGTGGTGCCCGAGAACGACCCGGCGCTGTTGCAGGCGCTGGCCGACTGGTATGGCGACGCGACCGCCGTGGCCGCGTTGCACGACCGCGAACTGCGCCTGCTGGGCAAGGGTGTGCTGCGCGAAGTGGCCAAGCTCGGTGGCAGCGAGGTGCTGAAGGGCCTGTTGAAGGTCAGCCAGAAGCGCGACCTGGAGGCCTACCTGCACGGCCTGGACCTGCTGGATGTGCTGCACGACCACGCCACCCCGGACAGCCTGCCGCTGGCACGCCTGCGCGAGCTGCTGTCGCCGTGCCTGCCACGTGCCTATTCGATCGCCTCGCACCCGCGCGACGGCCAGCTCAGCCTGTGCGTGCGTGAAGTGCGCTACACCCTGCGCGGTCGCGAACGCTGCGGCACCGCCACCGGCAGCCTGCTGCATGGCGGCACGCATGCCCGCGTGTACTGCCGTTCCAACCCTGGCTTCCATCTTCCCGATGCGGATGAAGCGCCGTTGTTGCTGGTCGGCACCGGCACCGGCATTGCACCGCTGATGGGCCTGATACAGGAAGTGCAGGCCAGTACCGGCCAACACGAGGTGCATCTGGTGTTCGGCGAGAAGCACAGCCAGCACGACTACCTGTACCGCGAACAGCTTGAGGATTGGCATGGCCGTGGCGCCTTGGCCGGCCTGCACACGGCGTTCTCTCGTGATGGCGCAGAGAAGGTCTATGTGCAGCATGTGCTGCAACAGCGCGCCAGAGAGGTACGCGACGTGCTCGCCCGCGGCGGGCACCTGTACCTGTGCGGCAACAAGCGCCATCTGGAAGGCGCGGTACGCGAGGCCATCGATGCCATCGGTGGTGAGGGGCAGTGGGACACGCTGCGCGGTGAAGGGCGCATTCACTGCGAGCTGTATTGACCCATTGACCCTGTAGAGCCGAGCCCACGCTCGGCTGCTCTGCGCGACACCGCCAACGGCAGCCGAGCATGGGCTCGGCTCTACAGACGGAAGTCAATCGCCGACGATGCGGCCGTCCACCACCCGCGCCACCTGCTGGCCGAACATCGCCACGTCCTGCGGGTCGTGGCTGATCAGCAGCAACGGAATGCCCGTCTCGTCCAGCACTGCGGCCAGTTCCTGGCGCAGGTGGTCGCGCAGGTCATGGTCCAGCGCAGCGAACGGCTCGTCCAGCAGCAGCGCCTGCGGCTGTGTCACCAGCGCCCGTGCCAAGGCCGTGCGCTGGCGCTGGCCGCCAGATACCTGCGAGGGCAACAGATCGCCCACACCGTCGATGCGGAACGCCTGCAACCATTGCTCTGCGGCATCGAACCGCCGCCCGGGTCGCGGATTAAACACGCCCTTCCGCAGCCCGAACGCCACGTTCTGGCGCACGCTCAGATGCGGGAACAGCGCGTAGTCCTGGAACACATAGCCCAGCCGCCGGCGCTGCGGCGGCAGATCGACACCACTGGCCGCATCAAACAGGGCCTGACCCTGCAGGTGTACCTGCCCCTGGTCGGGCCGCAGCAATCCGGCCACCGCCTTCAGGGTCAGGCTCTTGCCGGCACCAGAGGGGCCGCACAGAACCACCTGCCGCTGCGTGCACTGCAAGGCCACATCCAGTACGAACTCCTGGCCCGCCGCACGCAGTCGACGCTGCACCCGCAGGTCAAGCCACATCGCGCAGCTCCCGGCGGCGTCCGCCCACCAGCCTCGCAGCCAGCAGCAGGATCACGATGCAGACCACCGAGGTCAGGATCACCAGCGCGTTGGCCCGGCCATCCTGACCGGCCTGCACCGCCTCATAGATCGCAATCGACAGCGTCTGCGTGCGGCCGGGAATACTGCCGGCCACCATCAGCGTGGCGCCGAACTCGCCCATCGCACGTGCGAATGCCAGCAGCAATCCAGCAAGGATGCCGCGCCAGGCCAGCGGCAAGGTAATGCGGAAGAACACCGCCGCCTCGGAAACCCCCAGCGTGCGCGCCGCCTGCTCCAGTTGCCCGTCCACTTCTTCGAAGGCCGCCCGCGCCGGCTTGAATACCAGAGGCAATGACGCGACGGCGGCGGCGATCACCGCCGCCTGCCAGGTAAATACCAGATTGATGCCGAACCACGACTGCAGCCAGGCACCGATCGGGCCGTTGCGCCCGATCAGCACCAGCAGGTAGTAGCCCAGCACCGTCGGTGGCAACACCATCGGCAGGGTCAGCAGTGAATCCAGCAGCTCGCGCCCGGGGAAGCGACGGCGCGCCAGCAACGCGCCCAGCGCCACACCCAGCACCAGATTGATCGCGGTGGCCCAGCCGGCCACCTTCAGCGACAACCCCAGTGCACTCCAGTCCAGATCCATGCTTCAGGGCTTGCCGAACCCGTGCTTGGCCAGGATCGCCTGGCCCTGTGCCGAGCGCACGAAGGCGGCGAAGCGCTTCGCCTCCGCCGGCTGCGCGCTGGCCTTGATCACTGCCAGCGGATAGGCGATACGCCCGGCCACCGGCACCGCGAAGGCGCGGCGCACGCGGTCGGGCATCGCCTGCGCATCGGTGGCGTAGACGAAGCCGGCGTCGACCTCACCACGTGCCACATAGTCCAGCGACTGGCGCACGTTCTGCGTGGTGATGGCCTTGCCCTGCACTGCCGGCCACAGCCCAGCCGCTTCCAGTGCACCCTTGGCATAGCGCCCGACCGGCACGCTGTCCGGGTTGCCCAGTGCGATGCGCTGTACTCCGGCACCGGCCAGATCCTTCAACGTGCGCGGCGCCGCTTTGGCCTGTGGCGGCACCACCACCCAAAGTGCATTCACCGCAAACACCTCGCGGGTGCCGGCGGCCAGCAGGTCCTGCTGCTGCGCCTGGTCCAGGGTGGTCTCATCGGCCGAGGCGAACACATCCACCGGCGCACCGCGGCTGATCTGCTGCAGCAGCACCCCGGAGGCGGCGAAGTTGAAATCCACCTTGGTGCCCGGGTGCGCCTTCTCATAGGCCGCGCCCAGCTCACGGAAGCTCTCGGTCAGGCTCGATGCCGCCGACACCGTCAGCTCGGCCGCCCACGCCGGCATCGCAGCCAGCATTCCCAGCAACAACAGTCCCGCTCGCTTCATGATCGGCCCCTTGGCTATCTCGTCAATCCGGATCGGATTCCCTGGCCGCGGCCAATGCCGCCAGCCGTTCGGGTTGCAGCAACAGCATCTCACGTTGGTTGACGGCAATCACACCTTCATCGCTCAGCCGGCGCAACACCCGGCTCACGGTTTCCGGCGCCATCCGAAGGTAGTTGGCAATCTCGGTCCGGGCCATGCTCAGGTTGAAGCGGGTGGCCGAGAAGCCACGCCGCGCATAGCGCTGGGAAAGATCCAGCAGGAACGCCGCCATGCGTTCCTCGGTGCGGTGGTTGGCGGCCAGCGTGGCGGCCTTGCCGATTTCGGCACTGAGCAGGCTGAACAGCCGTGCCTGCAACCCCGGCATGCGCGTGGCGAGCAGGCTCAGCCTGGGAAACGAGATCCGGCACAGATACACCGTATCCAGCGCCACCGCGTTGCAGGGGAAACGCGCGCCATGGATGGCATTGAGCCCGATCACCTCGCCGGGCAGGCTGAAACCCAGCACCTGCTCGTTGCCCTGGCTGTCGTCGACGAAGGTCTTGACCATGCCCGCACGCACTGCCGCGATCGAGTCGAACGGATCGCCGGCACGGAACAGGTAGTCACCGGCCTGGAACGGCCCCACGTGGTCCACCAGCACATGCAGCTCACCCAGCGCAGTCTTGTCGTAGCCCTGCGACATGCAGGCATCGGAAAACGCGCAGGTGCTGCAGAAACGCAGTGCGTCGCCATCATCGGCCGCCGCCGGGTTCGGCGTGGCCGCTCGGGACAAGGAAGGAGCAGGTGGCTTGAGGGGCATTGCAGCAACGCAGGAACGAAGGCCACCATCATACGACAGCGCCGCACCGCCCCCGGTGCAGCGCGCACCTACTCCGGCGTGGGCTCTGGTCGCCGATGCGGACCACGCTGGCGCACGCTGTCGCGCACGTCCACGTCGAACTGCAGCTGCAGCAGGCTGTCGTCATCCAGCGCGATGCTGAAGCCCAGGCCGTCGCGGCAGGGCAGTCGCTGCGCCAACGCCTCGACCCCTGCACGCGGCAGCACCAGCCGGCAGAACGTGCCGCCGTCGAGCAGCACCGCCTGCTCCCCGGCATGCAGCGACAGCGCCACACCCCAGCCGCCACTGCCGCCGAAGCGGGTCAGGTTCTCCAGCGACTCGCCGGCCAGCAATCGTGCCAGTTCCTGTTCATCCACGCGCAGGCGCATCGATTGCTGTTGCAGCTGGACTTTCATGGTGCGATGGACTCCCACTCCGACGGGGTATTGCAGTTGAGCAGCAGCGCGCGATCTTCCGCCGCAAGGGGCAGCCGGGTCACGCCCAGGCGTTCCTGCAGCGCGCGCAGTGAACGGCGCGCCGTGGGATCTTGAATCAGTTCCTGCAGCACGCGTCGGCAATGATCATCGATCTGCAACCGCATCGGCAACGGTTCATCGGCAAACACCGTGCAAGCCGTGTCACTGATCCCGTGCAAGCGCTGCAACAGCGCTGGCGTCATCCGTGGCGTATCCACCGGCACCACCCAGGCGGGCCCATCCGGCATCTGCATCGCCACGCTGAAGAGCCCGCCGAGAGGTCCGCAACGCGCGACCCGGTCCGGTACGCCGCCGAAAGCCGGGTAGTCGCCACTGATCCAGACCCGTCGTGCGCCGGCCTGCAGCAGCAGGGTCTGCATGTGTTCCAGCAGGGCGCGCCCCTGCCATTGCAGCAGCGCCTTGTCGCGCCCCATGCGGGTGGACAGGCCACCGGCCAGCACGATGCCGTCGATGGTCCCGCTCACGGTAGGGCCCCATCCACGCATGCCGTGGATCGACCGGCGTCAGGAGCTGTGGCTATGCACATGCGTCGGCCCATCGTCCACGTGGCACAGGCTGCAACCCTCGCTCCACGCGCTGTCGCCGTCCACGTAATGCTCCTGCTTCCAGATCGGGCACTGGTGCTTCACCGCTTCGATCAGCTGCCGGCAGGCGCGGAACGCCTCGTCGCGGTGTGGGCTGCCTGCGGCCACCACCACCGCCACATCACCGATGCCAAGCCGGCCCCGGGCATGGGCCACATACAACTTCAACTTCGGGCCGAAGATGGCCTCCACCTCGGCGGCCAGGCGCTTGAACTCATTCAGCACCAACGGCTCGAACAGATCGTAGGTAATGCCGGTCACCGCGCGCCCAACGTTGACGTCGCGCACCTTGCCGATGAACACATCGATGCCACCGAAGCCCGGATCGGACACCGCAGCAATGCCCTCGGCCGGATCGATCGCCGCCTGCGCGCGGTCCACCACCCTGGCGATGATGCTTTCGCTCATCGCTCAACCCCACTGACTGGCGGCAGGATCGCCACCCGGCCATCGTCGGGCAGCGCGTCGTGGTCGCGCAGCACGCGCTGCTGGTCGGCAAACGCCGAATAGTCCAGCAGGCCCGCGCGGAATCCCGGCCAGCGCACCGGCAGCAGCTCGCGCAGCGCCTGGCGCAGGTCGGCCACGGTGCCACCGGCCACCTCCACCGCGATCTCGCGGCGGGCGTCCAGATCGGAAAACGCACCGAACAACTGCAACGTCACCTGTTTCATCACGTTTCCTGGTTCACCAATTGCACCGGTTCGTGGTGGCCCCAGCCCTGCACCCGCACATAGGTACCCGCGCTGGCCAGGTCACCCTCGGCCTCCAGCACCACCCAGGCGTTGGCCTGCAGCATGGACATCAAACGGAACGATTCCTGCCCGGACAGCACGCGCGCACTCAACCGCCCCTGTGCATCCACCTCCACCCGGGCCCGCGCGTGGAAGCGCAGGCCCGGCGGCTTGCGCACGTCGGCCTGCAGCGGCATCTGCAACACCGTTTCCGGGGCCAGCCCCAACAGGCGGCGCAGCACCGGCTCGACGAAGAAGCGTTGGCCCACGGCCGCCGACACCGGGTTGCCCGGCAGGCCGAAGTACAGCGCGCCATTGGGCAGCACCGCAAACAGCAGCGGCTTGCCCGGACGGATCGCCACCTTGTGGAACACGATGCGTGCACCGCGCCCACGCAGCGCATCGGGAATGAAGTCGTAGCGACCGGCCGAAACCGCGCCGGTACTGATCAGCAGCTGCGCGCCAGCGGCCAGCGCCTCATCCAGCACCGTATTGAAGGCGGCCTCGTCGTCACCCACCGTGCCCTGCCAGACCACCTCGGCACCGGCCGCCTGCAGGCGGCCGACCAGGTACGGACGATTGCTGTCACGAATCTGGCCCGATTCCAGCGCCTGCGCCGCTTCGGTCACCAGCTCCTTGCCGGTGGCGATCACCGCCACCTGCGGCCGCGCCACCACCATCACCTCGCCCACGCCGAGCGCGTGCAGCAGGGTGCGGGCATTGATATCCAGCGTCTGCCCCGCCTGCAGCACGCGATCACCTGCGCTCACATCCTGGCCGCGCAGGCGCACGTTCTGGCCCGGCTTCACTGCGGAGGTCAGCGCGATGCGGGTCGGCCGGCCCGCTTCGCTGGCAAGGATCTGCACATTCTCGACCGGCACCACCGTATCCAGCCCGGTCGGCATGCGGGCACCGGTCATGATTTCCCAGGCACCCTCGCCGCCTTCGGCGCCAGCATCACCTGCGGCCTGCCAGCCCTGCACCGCAAATTCGGTACCCGGCTCGAACACCCGGCCTTCGGCGCGCAGCGCAAAGCCATCCATCGCCGAGTTGTCGAACGGCGGCAGCGACTGCGCACTGTGGATGTCACTGGCCAGGATGCGGCCCGCCGCCTCATGCAACGGCAAGTGCTCGGCCGGCAGCGGCGAGGCCGCGTCCAGCAGGTGCTGCAACGCTTCGCTGTAGGCAATCATGCCGCGCTCCCATCGGCGTGGCCACCGCCCTCGACCATCGCCAGTGCGTGGCCGAGCACCGGCGCCAGGATGTCCAAGCACTGTGCCGCCGCCTTCGGGCTGCCCGGCAGCGCGAACACCAGCATGCCGCCCAGCTGTACCACTTCGGCGCGGCTCAGCCAGGCCATCGGCGTGTGCTGCGCACTCAGCGCGCGCACCATCTGCGCCAGGCCATGCACCGGCCGCGCGTTCAACGAACGCAGCGCTTCCGGGGTCAGGTCACGTGGGCCCAGGCCGGTGCCGCCGGTGCACAGGCACAGGCGCACGCCCTCGCCCGCCAGCGCCTGCAACCGGCTGGCCAACGGCTCGATGCCATCGGGCAGTACTTCAGCCGCCACCACTTCTCCGCCCATCTTCTGCAGGCCGGTCACCAGCGTCGGGCCGGACACATCTTCATAGGTGCCATCGCTGGCGCGGTCGCTCAGGGTGATCACCGCACACCTGGCGCCCTCAAGGCCCTTCGGCGAACGCGGTTTGAAACGCGCACGCTCCGCGTCGTCCATGCCCTCGGGGTGCAGCCAGACGCCGCGCTTGCCGCCCTCCTTGAACAGCAGGCGGATGCCTTCGATGCGCAGCGCCGGTTCCACCGGCTTGCTCAGGTCATACAGCGTCAGCAGCGCCGCGTTGACCCCGGCCAGTGCTTCCATCTCCACGCCGGTGCGCGCTTCGCTGGCGCACTCGCACCACACGCGGATCGCCTGCCGCTCCGGCACCGGCGCGCAGAACACCTGCACCAGTTCCAGCGGCAACGGGTGGCACAGCGGCATCAGCATCGAGGCCATCTTGGCGCCCTGCAGGCCGGCAATCTCGGCCATCACCAGCGCATCGCCTTTGGGCAGCCGGCGCTCGACAATCAGCGGATACGCCACCGGGCCGGCATGCAGTTCGCCCACCGCCACCGCACGCCGTCGGGTGATGCGCTTGTTGCGCACATCGGCCATGTGAAACGCCGCATTCCATTCCCCACTCATCGTGTTGCTCATCCTCCGATGGAGGCCAGATGCGGGGTCAGCCCGGTCTGGCCCTGGTGCAGACCATGCCCGGCCGCTTTCAGGCCAAGCTGGGTGGTGATGCGCGCCAGCAGCGCGTCATGGTCGTCGTCGTGCTGCAGCAGCGGCCGCAGCGGCACGCCGAACTCGCCGAACAGGCACAGCCGCAGGTCGCCCTTGGCGGTCACCCGCAGGCGATTGCAGCCCTTGCAGAAGTCACGCGAATACGGGGCGATGATGCCGATGCGGCCGCGATGGTCGGGGTGGCCGAACTCGCGCGCCGGGCCGGCGTCGGCCGCGCGCGGGTGCTCATGCCAGCCGGCGGCCAGCAGCTGCTCGATCATCACGTCGGCGCGCAGGTGATGGCGCTGGAAATAAGCTTCGTTGTCGCCGGTGCGCATCAGCTCGATGAAGCGTACGCTGAAAGGCCGCTCGCGCAGATAGTCCATCCACTGCGGCAGCTCGTCATCGTTCAGGCCGCGCAACAGCACCGCGTTGAGCTTGATGGACGGCAGCCCCAGCGCCTGCGCCAGGGCCAGGCCCTGCTCGATCTCCGGCAACCGGTCGTGACCGGTAATGGCCGCGAAGCGTTCGCGCTGCAGGCTGTCCATGCTCACATTCAGTGCGGTCAGGCCGGCGCGGTGCCAGCCCGGCAGGCGCCTGGGCAGCAGCGTGCCATTGGTGGTGATGGCCACCTTGGCGATGCCCGGCACCGCCGCCACGGTGGCGATGATCTCGTCCAGGTCTTTGCGCAGGCTGGGCTCGCCGCCGGTCAGGCGGATCTTGCTCATGCCCAGCGCAGCGAACGCGCGCACCAGGCGTGCGATCTCGTCCACCTGCAGGAAGCGCGGGCGGCCGTCGGCCTGGTAACCGTCGGGCAGGCAGTAGCTGCAACGGAAGTTGCAGGCTTCGGTGAGCGACAAGCGCAGGTACGGAAAGCTGCGTCCGAAGCTGTCGGTGAGTTGGCTCATGGCTGTTCCACCTCCTGGCACCACCCTGCAGCCTGCCCCCTGAACGGGTTGTCGACCCCAGCGCCCAGAGTGCGCTGGGGCGGTGAAAGCGTCAACCCGGAGAGCACCCGGCTGAATTGGGATGCTTTGTCGCTATCGACTCGGTTGGGCCGCCGCACCGTCCGCCACGATCACGACACCTGTCGCAGATACCCGAGCACACGGGGATGCCTGCGCCAGCCAGGGCTGTCAGCACTCAACAGCGTGGAACAATGCCAAACGCGTCTTCAATCAGAACCATTTTGCAACTCTCCTGATGGGCATGGCACCGCATCGGGGGTTCAGATGGCACGCCACCGAAAACGGGTGGCCGGGTTTCGAATCCCGTGTTGGCTTTGAGTGATTGCGCCTGCCAGCCGGTGCCGCCTTGCGTGGCGCCGGCTGGCAATCCGTCTGCCGGCCATGGCGGGCGGTGCGTTGGGGGCGTTCGCGCCCACCGGCTTGAAGCCAACCCGGATTCGAACCACGTACCGCCCGCCACCTTCCGGGTGGCGGCTACCGATTGCCTTGCACGGAGCCTTGCCATGAACGAACCGGACCTGCCCTATCCGCGCGCCAGCCACCACCCGGCCGACGCGGACCCATCAGCCGTACCCGCAACGCCCGCTGACAGCAATACCTTCCTTGGCCATCTGAACCGCATCCGCTTCGGTGCGGCCGCCGACGGCCAACCGTGGCCGGAACGCTACCTGCTGCCCGGGCGCCGGCTGGCGCTGGCCGACGCCGACTGCGCATTGGCTGGCCTGCGCGTGGTGCACGAACTGCTGTTGGCCGCCGAGCGGACCCGGCAGAACGGCGCGCCCGACCAGTACGTGGGCGACCGCGTGATGGAAGGACTGAAGATGGCCTGCCTGGCACTGGGTGCGCAGGCGGGCGTGCGGCTGCAGGGGGATGCGCAACCGTAGCGCGGTGGCCCCGGGCGACGGGGCGGAGACTTCGTTCTGCCCCGTTGCCCACCTGCCCTGCCTTCCCACGCGCGCCAGTGTGCGTCCGGGTCAGGGCTGCTTGGTCAGCCACGCCCAGACACGCGTCCAGATTTCCGGCGCAATGGAAACGCGCTTGCCCGGATTCGCCGGATCAGGCACCCGATAGCCGTGGTCGGCCTCCGGATACACCCAATAGTCCAGATTGCTGCGGCCATGGGACAGGAAGGCCACCATCGCCAAGTCGGTGTTGATGATCGGTGCCTTGTCGTCGTCGCCGCCCTGCACCAGCAGCAACGGGATATCCAGCGCCAGCATGTCGTCCACCACCGCATGCGGGCCAAACCCGGACCAGCGCCGGTTGGTCTCCCCATGAAGGTCTGTTGCAGACCGAGCGGGTCGGCGTTGATCGCCTTGATGGCCGCGAAGATCTCCTCGACCGACGCCTGCGCCTGGGCGCGGGTGATCTCGCCCCGTTCGGCGCGCAGCCGTTGCTCGATGATGAAGTCGTGATACTGCGGCAGTGCCAGCCCGCCCCAGCCCACGGCCTTGTCGGCGTGGGCGAGCGCGGCCACCGCAAAGACGTACTGCGCGCCTTCGGAGCCACCGATGATCACCACCTGCGAGACCCGGTCCCCCAGGCTGCGGCGGGCCGCAGCGATGGCCAGCACCGTGCGCGCAATCAGGTTCTCGCGTGAGAGGCCGGCACGATAGATCGGCCCATCCAGCGGGAGCGGTCGCCCCTTGGCCTGGTCAAGGCGCAGCTCCGCCGAAAACGGGATGCCGGGCTTGTCCACCAGCAGGAAATGCGCACGGTCACGGAAGGCGAACAGGTCGCGCGGAAAACTCGTCCCCCGGCTGCCATCGCTGAAGCGCTGGAAATGCGGGAACGCGCCCGAGCCGGGCAGCCAGACCACCAGCGGCCCCACCGCCTGCGCGTTGACATTGTCGAGGTGCCAGCCGACCTCTCCCAGCGCCGGGTCCTGCACCACATGGCTGTCGAACTGCGCCGGCGTTGCCGCCTCCAGTGCCATCGCCGGGCTCGCCAACGCCGCCAGCATCATCGCCAGAATCACCCGCATCGCCGTCCTTCAGAGCTGTTGCCGCACGGGTTCCCACGTTGCACATCGCCTCAGCGCGCGACAAGTGCGCAACGTGCCCATGCAGATGCACACACCGGTCCAACAGGATGACTTCCAGCACAGGTTACTGGTGTTATACCTCACTACATTACCAGCACGACCTGTCGCGAGGTCGGCGGGCTGCGGTATGGCGCTGCAGACCCGACCCATCACACGGGCTGGCACGCGTCACGCCCAGAGGAGTGGCAATGAAGAGCAGCCGAGTGACGTTGTGGGTGCTGGCTGCGGTGCTGGCGGCCGCAGGCAGTGTCCATGCCAGGGAAATCCAGGTGAACCGTGGCGCCTACACGCTGCAGGCCGAAGAGTCTGGCGCGGGCCCGGTGACGGTGGTCTTTGAATCCGGGTTCGGACAGGGCGCGGGCGCCTGGAAGAGCGTGATTGCAGGCCTGGGCGAGGGTTACCACAGCATCGCCTATTCCCGTTCCGGTCTCGGCCGATCCGGCAGCGACGGCCAGCCCAAGCGCATCGATGCGCATCTGGCCGACCTCACCGCCGTCATCGATACCCTGGCGCCCGGCCGCCGCATCGTGCTGGTCGGCCACTCCTACGGCGGACTGCTGGCCACCGAGTTCGCCCGCCATCATCCCGAGCGGCTGCAGGGCCTGGTGCTGGTGGACCCGGCCACCCTGGGCCAGCGCCACGCCTTCATGGCAGCCGACAGCGCGCGCGTGCAGGCCGACGATGCCCAACTGCGGGCGATGCTGCCGCCGGCGCTGGCCGCCGACTACACCCTCCTGATCGAGCAGCTCGATGCGCCCGGTGCGGACACCCCGCGCACGATGCCGGACGTGCCGGTGGCACTGCTCACTGCAACGCAGCTGGCGGCCGAGCCCTGTTCTTCGAGGAAACCGCCGCAGGCAAGGCCCTCTGGAAGCATCAGCACGCCCTGCTCTTCTCGGCCTTCACGCGTGGCTCGCACCGCTATCTGCCGACCGGGCACAACCTCCAGCGCGAGGATCCTGCGGCGGTAGTGGCGGCCATCAGCGCTGTCGCGGGCCAGGCCGAAGCCATTGAATGATGCGTTCACCTGCCCCGCTCTATAGTCTCCGCGCCCGCCGCCTGCTGCGGCGGTTACCGGAGGTAGCGATGAACACCACACGATGGCTTGCCATTGCATTGGCCGCCGCCGCGACATGCGCCAGTGCACCGGCCTTCGCCGACCCGCCGCACCACGCGCGTGGCAATGGCCCCCGCCGCATGCGGGCGGGCCGAACAACCGCGAGGCGCCGCCGCCGGGCTGGCAGAAAAAGGCCTGGCGACGCGGTGAACGCCTGCCCTGGGCCGAGGTGGACCGCCGCTACTGGGTGGACGACTACGCACGCTACCATCTGCGCGCGCCGGGCCGCGACCAGCGCTGGGTACGGCAGTCCGATACCGAGTACCTGCTGGTGGAGATTGCCAGCGGGTTGATCATCGACGCACTGCGCCGCTGACCTGTCCACGCGTGTAGAGTGCTACGGCCCCGGCCAGCAGGCGCCGGCACAGGTCGCTACCCGCCCCCAAGGAGATCCATGGCGCGTTCGTTGACGATTCCCCTGATCGCTCTTCTGCTCACCAGCCTGCCTGCCCACGCCGCGCAGAACGCGCCTGCCGACGTCAAGGCCATCGAACAGGTGGTCGAGTCCTTCCGCACCTCGCTGATCAACAAGGACAAGCCGACCTACATGGGCCTGTTCTTCTCGGACAAGCCGGAAGACATCGGCTGGCAGTTCGTGTCCGAGGATGTGCGCCTGCAGGACATCCGCAAGGCCAAGCCCGACGCGATCAAGGCACGGAAGATTCCCGCCAACAATTTCATCGCGCTGATCGACGGCGCCGTCGCCTCGCCGAAGCCGAGGGAGGAGAAATTCTTCAATACCAGGATCGAAACCGATGGCGACGTGGCCTCGGTATCCTTCGACTACAGCTTCCACGACGACGGCGAGAAGACCAACTGGGGCAAGGAGTTGTGGCAGCTGATCCGCACCGAACAGGGCTGGAAGATCTTCTCGGTGGTGTACTCGATCCGCGATTCGCGCAGCCCGGCCGGGTAAACGGCCTGCGGCCATCCGACGATTTCCCGACGCACGCCTGTCCATGCTGGCGCGAGGTCATTCATCGCAGGGCCGGCATGCAGCCACCTCATCCCAGGGACAGCGGCAAGTACCCGCATGGCAGGACCGGGCTTGCCCGCATCCTGCACACGCTGATCCACTCACGCGACGGCTTCATCGCCACCTTCCGTGGCGAAGCCGCGTTCCGCCAGCTGTTGCTGCTGCACGCACTGTTGATGGTCGCCGCCTTCGTGCTCGACATCAGCACCGTCGAACGCGCGGTGGTGCTGGCCGTGTGCTTCATCAGCCTGCTGGTGGAGCTGCTCAACTCAGCCATCGAAGCGGTGGTCGACCGCATCTCGCTCGATCATCACCCGCTTTCCAAGAACGCCAAGGACATGGGCAGCGCCGCGCAGACCACCGCACTGCTGATGGTCGGCGCGGTGTGGGGCGTGATCCTGCTGGGCTAGACCACACCCGTACACGCCGGGCATGGCCCGGCGCTACCGATGCGGCAATGGCTTACTGCGCGGCCAGGGCGAAATCCAGGCCTGCGCACACCGCCGCCACCTGGGCGTCGTTGCATTCCTGCGGGTTGGTGCGCGGGCTGTCCGGGTAGACCTCGGTGGTGGTGGCAAAGCGCGCGTCGGTGAAGCCGGCGCAGGCGCCGATCGAACGCGATTCGCCCCAGACCACGCCCGGCGACTGCAACGGCAGGCCGACCAGGTTGCCCTCGGCATCGGCCGGGGCGATGTGGGTGACCGGCGCGACCGCCGCGATCAGCGCCTTCTGGAACTCGGCCTGCGGGTCTTCACTGTTGCCGATCACGTAGAAGCCATCCGGGATGGTGTCGCGCTCGAACGGCTTGCCGTCGCGGGCACAGCGTGCCGGGTCGAACTCGTGCAGGTCGCTGTCGGTGGTCTCGTGCAGGTCCAGGTGCACCAGCAGGTTCGGCTTGCGCTCGGCCACCCAGCGCATCAGCGCGGCGGCTTCCTCGATCAGGCCACCGTCACGGAAGCTGCGGTTCGGATCGATCGCATCCGGGTTCCAGCGCTGGATGCGCTCGTAGCCCCACGGGCTGACGCAGGGCGCCACGATCAGGTTCAGCCGGCCCAGGTAGCGCTCGGCCTGCTGTTCCAGGAACTGCAGGGCGCCATGCACGCCGCTGGTCTCGTAGCCGTGCACGCCACCGGTGATCAGCGCGGTCGGCAGCGCCGGGTTCCAGTCGTGGTTGACGACGGCAAACAGCGGGTAGTGGTCCGGGGCATAGTCGAGCTGGCCGTACTGGATCACGTCGAAGACGCTGTCGTCCAGGCGCTCAAGGGCCGCCACCACGTCGTCGTGGTAGCTGCGCTGGCGCTGCTGGCGGGCCCGCCACTGTGCGCGTTCCGCGTCGCCCCAGGGCTGTCCGGGGGTGCCGATCGGATAGAACTGCGCAACAGTCATGGGGTACTCCAAGGGTCGAACGGGTGGGTGCAGCCGGTCATTCTAAGCCTTGTCGCGCCTGCGGGTCCTGCCTTGCCGCCGCGCCTTCATCCAGCCGGGGTCATCTGGTTGTAAAATCAACGGTTTTTGGCCCCTCACCCCTTGATGGCGAACGCAGCGCAGCCGGTCCTGGGTGGACCGGAGTTCCTCCGCCTGCTCGCCCGTCTCAGCGACGGCGCGATGCCGGCCAGCAGTCCCGCCCTGACCGATCGCCTCGGCCAGTGGGTGGACTGGAGCCGCGCCGTGGCCCTGTCCGGGGCCCTCGCCGGACGCCTGCCCGAGCCCGGCGAGGCCGCCGAAGCGGCCGAGGACGTGCTGGCCGACTGCGCCCAGGCCCGTGCCAGCCTGCGCGCCTCGATCAGCGAGGATGCCGAGGCCGAGCGCCTGCTCGACCTGGCCGAGGCCGCCGCCGCGCCCAACTTCGCCTCGCTGCGGCAGCGCTACCGGGTGCTGCAGCAGGCCATCCAGACCGCCACCGGGCGCCTGCGCGGGCGCCTGCGTGACCAGCTGGTACAGGCGTCGCCGGAACTGGCGCGGCTGGCCGAGGTCGACGCGGTGATGGAGCAGACCCTCACCCCGCGCGAGCACAGCCTGCTGGCCACCGCGCCAGCGGTGCTCGGCGCCCGTTTCGAGCGCGTGCACGGCCAGCCCGGCTGGCGCGCGGCCTTCCGCCACGACATGCGCACGCTGCTGCTCGCCGAGCTGCAGCTGCGCTTCCACCCGATCGAAGGGCTGCAAGACGCCCTGCGCTCCCACTGACCGGAACACCATGTCCAGAACTGCTTTCCATGTCGTTGTCTTCCTTGTCGGCCTGCTGGCCGTGTGCTGGATCGGCATTGGCTATGTGTCGGTGCATCCCCTGGGGGCGGCGGTGGCGGCGATCATCGCGGCCTGCTACATCGCCGGTGGCGTGGAGCTGTACCGCTATCGCCAGGCCAGCAACGGCCTGCGCAGTGCACTGAGTGATCTTTCCGCTGCGCGGGAAAGCCTGGCCCCCTGGCTGGAGCGCGTACCGGTGGGCCTACGCAACGCCGTGCGCCTGCGCGTGGAAGGCGAGCGCACCGCCCTGCCCGCACCGGTTCTGACCCCGTACCTGGTCGGCCTGCTGGTGCTGCTGGGCATGCTCGGCACCCTGCTGGGCATGATGGATACCCTGCGCGGCACCGGTCTTGCGCTGCAGAGCGCGACCGACATGGCCGCCATCCGCGGCTCGCTGGCCTCGCCGGTGCAGGGCCTGGCGGTGGCGTTCGGCACCTCGATTGCCGGTGTCGCCAGCTCGGCCATGCTCGGCCTGCTGGCCGCCCTGCTGCGCCGCGACCGCCTGCAGGCCGTGCAGCAGCTGGACCGCGCCATTGCCGGTGACCTGCATCCCTACTCGCAGGCCTGGCAGCGCGCCGAGTCGCTGCGCCTGCTGCAGGCACAGTCGGCTGCCCTGCCGGCGCTGGTCGACCGCCTGCAGGCGATGACACAGACCTTTGAACAGCACAGCACGGCCGCCAATGAACGCCTGTTGGCCGGCCAGGCCGAGTTCCTGACCCAGAGCCAGGCGCTGCAGGAGCGTTTGGCGGTGTCGTTGCAGCAGTCGCTGCGCGAAGGCGCCGAAGCCAGCGCCGCCGCCATCGGTGGTGCGCTTCAGCCGATGGCCGAAACCACGCTGGCCGGCCTGGCTCACCATGGCGAAGCGCTGCACGCCCGTGTCGAGCAGGCCGTGCAGGCACAGCTGGCCGGGCTGGCCGATGGCTTCGAGCGCAGCCGCGTGGCCACCGAGGCCAGCTGGGCCAAGGTCGTGGGCGAACAGACCCAGGCGCAGCAGACGCTGGTGAGCGATCTGCGCCAGCACCTGCAGGGCTTCAGCGAGGGCCAACGCACGCAGGCCGACGCATTGGTCGCGCGCATCGGCGAGCGACTGCAGGCCGATGCCAGCGGCAACACCGAGGCATGGCGCGCCGCCGCCGAGCAGCAGCAGGCGCTGAACACCGCGTTGGTCGAGCGCCAGCAACAGGCCCTACTGGCCGCCAGCGAGCAGCTGGACGAGCGTGCGCGGGCATTGCTGCAGGCGCTGGATGAACGCCATGCCGCCAGCCAGTCGCTGCTGCAGGACCACGAGCAGCAGCGCTCGCAGGACTGGCAGGCCGCGCAGACTGCCGCCGCGAACGCGCACGCCGAACTGCAGGCCAACCTGGACCGCCGCGAACAGCAGCGCCAGGCGCGCTGGGACGCGGTCAGCGCCGAACTGCAGCAGGCGCACGCCACGCTGCATTCGCAGTTGCAGGCCGGAGATGAGCAGCGCCTGCAACACTGGAGCGACGCATTGCAGGCCATCTCCCGCGATCTGGCCGCGCAGCAACAGCAGGTCTGCGACACGCTGGCGACGACCGCACAACAGATCGGCGACAACGGCCGCGCGCAGGCCAGCGCCACCCTCGCCGAAGTCTCCACCCTGCTGCAGACCGCCGCCGCTGCGCCGAAGGCGGCCGCCGACGTCATCAATGAACTGCGCAGCACGCTCTCTGAAAGCCTGGTGCGCGACAACGCGATGCTGGAAGAGCGCGGCCGCTTGCTGGCCACCGTGCAGACCCTGCTCGATGCGATCAACCACGCCTCGCACGAACAGCGCACGGCGGTGGACGCACTGGTCGGTGGCTCGGCCGAGCTGCTGGAACGCGTCGGCAACCGCTTCACCGACCATATCGCCGCCGAGACCGGCAAGCTCGATGGCATCGCCGCAGCGCTCAGTGGCAGCGCCGGCGACGTGGGCCAGCTGGCTGGCGCCTTCGGTGAAGCGGTCGCGCAGTTCGGCAGCGCCTCCACCGAACTTTCCGGCCGCCTGGAAGTGATCGGCGGCGCGCTGGACGCCTCGCTGGCGCGCAGCGACGAACAGCTGGCCTACTACGTGGCACAGGCACG
This sequence comes from Stenotrophomonas sp. GSD10, assembly GCF_056172695.1. Classification (NCBI taxonomy): domain Bacteria; kingdom Pseudomonadati; phylum Pseudomonadota; class Gammaproteobacteria; order Lysobacterales; family Lysobacteraceae; genus Stenotrophomonas; species Stenotrophomonas sp. GSD10. The sequence goes on from NZ_JAOCMC010000002.1 coordinate 2,168,946, forward strand.
TGAGGTGGTTGATCTCAGCCTGCTGTCGCAGAAGCAGGTGATGGAGGAACTGCAGCAACTGGCCACGCGCCGCGGCAAGGCGGGTAGCGCATGAGCGACGAGCTGGAGGTTGATGGTGGCTCGCACGCGCCGATCTGGGCCGCCTTCGGCGACCTGATGTCGGTGCTGCTGGGCGCATTCGTGCTGATCCTGGTCGGCGTGGTGGCCGTGCAGCTGGAGCTGTCGCAGCGGCTGGACCAGGAAGTGAAACAGCGCCAGGCCGAGGCCAAGCGCCTGCAGACCCTGGAACAGGCACTGGCCGGCCCGCTCGCCGCCGGCCGTGTGACCCTGGTCGATGGCCGCATCGGCATCAGCGGCAGCGTGCTGTTCGCATTGAACTCGGATCAGTTGCAGCCGGAAGGCCAGGAGCTGCTGCGCAGCCTGGCCGCACCGCTGGCCGCTTACCTGGGCAGCCGCGAAGAGATCCTGATGGTCAGCGGCTTCACCGACGACGCGCCGGTGCGCGAAGGCAACCGCCGCTTCGCCGACAACTGGGAGCTGTCCGCGCAGCGCTCGCTGACCGTGACCCGCACCCTGATTGCCGACGGTGTTCCTGCCGATGCCGTGTTCGCCGCCGCGTTCGGCAGCGAGCAGCCGGTCAGTTCCAACGCCAGCGAAGACGGCCGCGCGCGCAACCGCCGCGTCGAGATCGCGCCGATTCCCAAGCCCAAGGCCCCGGATGGCAAGTAAGCCGCCCGCACTGGAAGGCCTGCGCGCCCTGGTACGCGATCTCGATGCGGGATCGCGCGCGTTGGCGCATTACCCGCAGGTGCCGATGCTGGCGCAGGCACAGCGCGAGTGGACCGAGCTGCGCAGCGAACTGCAGGTGCGCCGCTCGCTGCGCGCCGAAGCCCCGGCCGACGGCGGCCCGCTGAACTCGGCGGTACTGGTACAACGCATGCTCGACACGATGCAGACGACCAGCCCTGGCTACCTGCGCCACTTCATCGATTACGTCGACACCCTGTCGTGGTTGCAGGCGCTGCAGGATGGCACCAACAGCGGCGCCGATACCGCAAAGCCCAAGCGCACGCGCAAACCGCGCCAGACGCCGAAGGGGTAATGCCGTCGCGTGCCGTTGTAGAGCCGAGCCATGCTCGGCTCCGGCCAAGAAACAGCCGAGCATGGGCTCGGCTCTACAGGTCAGCCCCGCGCAACGGATGAACGTGTCACCAGACAGTCATCTGTCTAGCGCACCATTTTCACGTTGACCCACGGCGCCTGCAGCGCTGCTGGTCGCATCGGCTGTCTCCCCTTTTGAACTCCATGAGCTCCGCGCCCACGCGGTGGCTCGTGCCTGCCTGAGTGTCCGTAACATGACCAAGACTTTGTTGGCCGCTGCGCTTTCCATTGCGCTTGCCCCGCGGTCTGGGCGCAGGATGCCGCCCCGACCTCCACTGGCACGTCCGCCACCGACCTCGATGCGGTCTCGGTGATCGGCAGCGGCGAAGCGCGCCAGGTGCAGCGCATCACCCGCGAGAACCTCGACATCCTGCCGCCAGGCACCAGCCTGCAGAAGACCCTGAACCTGCTGCCGGGCGTCAACGCGCAGTCGGCCGATGCGCTGGGCACCAATGAGCAGTCGATGACCCTCAGCCTGCGCGGCTTCAACTCCACCCGCCTGGGTTACACCCTGGACGGCGTGCCACTGGGCGATGGCGCATACAACAACTACAACGGCCTGACGATCAACCGTGCGCTGATCAGCGAGAACATGGCCGGCGCCGAACTGGCGGTGGGTATCGGCAGCCTCGGCACGCCGTCCACCAGCAATCTCGGCGGCACCATTTCCTATACCTCCGACCGCCCGGCGCAGGAACTCGGTGGCCGCGTGGTGCAGACCTTCGGCAGCGACGCCAACCGTCGCACCTTCGTGCGCGTGGACAGCGGCGAGTACAACGGTTTCTCCGGCTACGTGTCGGGCATGAACGCGGTCTCGGACCTGTGGAACGACCAGACCGCCTACAACCAATCCATCACCAAGCAGTTCAATGCCAAGGGCGTGTGGAACTTCGGTCGCGGCCAGATCACCGGTTTCGTCGATACGTCGCGCACCACCCAGGCCGACTACTTCTATTTGTCCAAGGACGAGATGTCGCGCGGACTGGGCTGGGACTGGGGCGGCTACGCGCCGGACTGGAACAAGGCCGTGGCCAAGGCCTACTGCAACACCGCCAGCTTCAATGCGAAGAAGTGCGACAACAGCGGCCCGGACAAGGATGCCGACGGGGCGTTCACCGCCGGACAGATCCTGCGCGATGACAACCTGTACTACCTGGCCGGTGACTTCTTCCTGGCCGATGGTTTCAGCCTGCGGGCGCTGGCCTACCACCACGACGACCGCGGCGAAGGCCACAACTGGAACAGCGGCGCGTGGTCGAACAAGGGCACCGCGCAGGAAATCCCGATCATCTTCCGCAACACCATCTATACCATCGACCGCGATGGCGGCACGCTGTCGTTCGATTGGGAACTGGGCGCGCACCGCATCGAGGGCGGCGTCTGGTACGAGCGCAACACCAGCAGCGCCGAGCGCTACCAGACCGCCGTGGATGGCCCGCGCGATCTCAGCGGCATGAACACCCTGCCCTCCGACGTCGGCGTGTTCGCCCAGCGCACGCGCTGGAAGACCCATCAGTTCTTCCTGAAGGACACCTGGCGCCTGCTCGATGATCGCCTGACCCTGGAATTCGGTGCCAAGAGCCCGCATGCCACCTCCGATGCACAGGCGCTGCCGGGCGACGCGAAGACGCCGATCTCGCCGACCTCCAACAACCAGTTCGCCACCGGCTCGCTGAAGGCCAGCAAGAATTTCCTGCCGAGCGTGGGCACCAACTTCCGCCTGGCCGAGCATCACGAAGTGTTCGCCAGCTACGCCGAGAACATCGCCATGTTCCAGGGCGGCTTCAAGCTGGGCCCGCAGGCGGTCAGCCAGGCCACCTGGAACGCGCAGGGCAACCTCAAGCCGGAAGAATCGCGCTCGCTGGAGGCCGGCTACCGTTTTGTCACCGACACCCTGCAGGCCTCGATCGCCGCCTACAGCGTGCGCTTCGACAACCGCCTGCTGCAGTACAACCCCTGCGACTCGCGGCAGCCGGTCGGCCCGACCTGTGGCAACCGCTTCTACAACGTGGGCGGCGTCGACAGCCGTGGCGCCGAGCTGACCGTGCTGTGGACCCCGAACGAACACTTCAGCTGGTACACCTCGGCCTCGCTGAACCGCTCGACCTATGCGTCGAACTACGTGCAGGCCGGCGTCGAGCAGCAGATCAAGGGCAAGATCCAGACCGATACGCCCAAGCAGCTGCTGGCCACCGAGATCACCTGGCGCGACAACGGCTGGTTCGCCAGCCTGCGTGGCAAGTACACCGGCGAGCGCTTCTACACCTATACCAATGACCAGGGCTTCGGTGGCTTCACCGTGTTCGATCTGGCCGGTGGTTATGACTTCGGCCAGGTCAGCTTTGCCAAGGGCGTGCGTCTGTCGTTCAATGTCACCAACCTGACCAACAAGCGCTACGCCAGCAACCTGGATTCGAGCGTGTTCGCGCCGAGCGATCCGGCCGGCAAGCTGTACGTGTTCCATGCGTCGGCACCGCGCCAGGTGTTCGGTACCCTCGACCTTCGCTTCTGATCGACGGCCCGGAGCCCACTGATGCTCGCAACCGCCCTGCTGCTGGCCACATTGTCGGCCAGCGGATACTCCGCCCCGCATGAGGCCAGCGGCGCACCGCCGCGCACCCTGCAGCTGGGCGGCCGCACCTATGTGGACAAAGGCCTGGTTGCAGCCGGGCGGCTGCCGGCGGGCACGGTCGATTTTCTCGGCGACACGCTGGGCTCGTTCTCGTCGCTGGCGATACAGCCCGGCACCTGGAAACGTACCGCCAACGGCTACGAGGGCGTGCTGTGGACCCTGCCCGACCGTGGCCGCAACGATCCCGAGGCCGGCCTGTTCTACGACTACGCCGGCCGCGTGGAGCGCATGCAGCTGCGTATCGACACAACGCAGGGCAAGGCCGGTGCGCTGGGTACGCTGACGATGGTGCCGGACAAGGGCGTAGTGCTGAAGGACTTCAACGGTCAGCCATTCACCGGCGCCGACCCGGGCGACCACACGATCACCCAGCGCGAGGTGGTGCTGCCCTCGCCGGCCGGCGGCGCCGGTGCGGGCAAGGTCTCGCTGGATGCGGAATCGCTGCAGTTCACCGCAGATGGCCACTTCTATATCGGCGATGAGTACACCGCCAACGTCTACTACTTCGATGCACAGGGCCAGCTGCAGGGCGTGATCGTGGCACCGCCGGCGATCAGGCCGCAGCGCGATGGCAAGCCGGCGTTCGGCTCGCTGGCCCCACCGCAGAGCGGGCGCCGCAACAACCAGGGCGTGGAAGGCATGGGCCTTTCGCCCGATGGCAGCCGACTGTTCGTGGCCCTGCAGAGCGCGACGCTGCAGGACAGTGCGCAGGGCAATGCCGCAGGCCGCATCAACACCCGCGTGCTGGTCTACGACGTGACGTCCTCGCCGACGCCGCAACAGCCGATCGGCCATTACGTGATGGCCCTGCCCACCTACGCCCACGACGGCAACGGCAAACTGGACCGTACCGCCGCGCAGAGTGAGCTGCGTGCGCTGGATGCCAATCGCTTCCTGCTGCTGGCCCGCGATGGCAATGGCCTGGGCAAGGACGGCGACGACCCGATCGTCTACAAGTCGGTGCTGCTGGTGGATGTGGCCGGCACCAGCAACCTGGCCGGCTCCTCGTATGAGACCGGCACCACGTCGGTGCTGGCCGATCCGACCGGCACCGCGTTGAAGTCGGAGATCGTGCCCGCACGCAGCGACGAGCTGCTGAACCTGCTCGACCGCCCGCAGCTGGCCCGAGCGGGTCTGGATCTGGACACCCGACGCGGCCCGCACGACGGCCTGCTGTCGGAGAAGTGGGAGGCGATGGACGTTCTGCCGGCACTGGACCCGCAGCATCCCAACGACGTGCTGCTGCTGATCGGCAACGACAACGACTTCATCGCCCGCCGTTGCCGCATGCAGGGCGAGGCATGCGGCAGCGCCTACGACAACGACAACCGCGTGCTGGTGTACCGCCTGACCCTGCCCTGACAGCCCACCAGGATTCACCCGCCATCTCCGGGTAGTGCCGGCCGCTGGCCGGCATCACAGCCAAGCCGACCTTGCGGATTGGGATGCCCCGATCGCTCCGATTGACCTTCGCCGCGTGGTCACAGGAGAAACCGGAAAACTGGCTGAGGTTGCCGGCCAGCGGCCAGCACTACCTGCAATCACCCGCCCTCCCTCGGTAGTGCCGGCCGCTGGCCGGCATCAAACCAAACCGACCATGCAAACGGATACTCCCCAATCGCTTCGGCAAGCCCGGCCCGTATCGGATTCCCCAAGATGTACAGGGCCTGCCGCTCAAGCGACTCCGCGGCCCTCACCGCGTGGTCGTAGTAGCCAGACTGCCATACCACACCCCGACGATCGGCCAACCGGTTCAATGCCAGCGAGCTGGAGGACTTGAGCCGGCGCGCAACATCGGCCAGGTTCGCAGACGTCAGCTCCAGCATCCAATGCACGTGATCCGGCATCACCACCCAGGCCAGCGACCGTACAAGTCCTCGTTGTTCGATGTAGTGGAATTGATCGATCACGCAACCGGCGGTGGCGTTGCTTTCAAAAAGCCGGCGACGCTGGCGTGTCGCTGTGGTCAGTACGTAGGCTTGACCGTTGATCGAATGACGGCCCAGGCGTAGGCGATGGCTGCTCATGGCCCATGGTGGATCGGGCGACTGGGCTTGAATGTCGGGGCGTGCCTTGTTGAAGGCAGGGAGATGCCTGAAAGCTGCCTGAGGTTGCCGGCCAGCGGCCGGCACTACCGGGCTCTGTGGGTTGCCGGCCAGCGGCCGGCACTACCGACATGTGTGGGTTGTCGGCGAGCGGTCGGGCGTCAGCGGATGTTGCGCGGTCTGGGTTCAGCCGTGCAGGGTGGCGCCACCGTCTACGTACAGGTCACTCATCGCCACATGGCCGGCCTGCTCGGACAGCAGGAACATCACCGAATGGGCGATGTCTTCCGGCGTAGCCAGCTTGCGCAGGGGAATGCCGGCCTTGTAGGTCTCCAGGTTGCCGGCGATCACCCGCTCGGCGCCGTGCGCGCCCTGCCACATGCCAGTCTGCATCGGGGTCAGCGTTGAACCCGGCGCGACGATGTTGCAGCGGATGCCCAGCGGCGCCAGCTCCAGCCCGAGGCAGCGCGTGAACATGGTCGCTGCCGCCTTGGACGCGGCGTAGGCCGCCATGCCGTGCCGGGGCACGCCGGCGGCGTTGGAGCTGACGGTCACGATGGCACCCGCCCCGCGCGGCGACATGACACGCGCCAGTGCACGCCCGACATGGAACACGCCATCGGCATTGACGGCGAAGACGCGGCGCCAGTCGGCATCCGACGTCGCCCCCACCGCGCCCACATGCAGCACCCCGGCCACGCTGGCCGCCAGCTGGATCGGCCCGATATCGGCCTCCACGCGGTCCACCAGCGCATCCACGGCCGCGCTGTCGGTCACGTCCAGTGCGAAGCCCTGCGCCCGCGGCCCGCTCACCGCGGGCCTCTCGCGATCAGTCGCCACCACCGTGCATCCGGCCTCGGCCAACAGCCGGACCAAGGCCTCGCCGATGCCACCGGCAGCACCGGTCACCAACGCCACGCGGCCTTCAAAACCGGTCAACTGCATGTTGCGATCTCCTGTTGTTCATCCCACTGGCGCAGACGCGCCGACAACCACGGCGCCAGCTGCGCCACCGCATCGCGTCCGGTCAGTTCGGCATGCAGGAACGGCAGTTCCAGCGCCTGCACCTTGTGCGCGTGTGCACGCCACAGCGCCGACTGCAGCTGCGGCCGCGCCTGGTGATCGCGGCCGGCGCGAACATGCACCAGAGTGCCGATGAATGGCCGGTGGTGATGTTCGCGGATCAGCCGGTTGGTGCCGGTCACCGCACGCACTACGCCGTCGAGCACCACATCCGGCAGGCTGCCCAGCGCACTGCCGCCGCGACGCAGGAACGCCAGGATGCGCTCACGGCTGTCCAGTTCCGGATGCGCGTCGGGGTCGTGCCCGGCGATGGCCAGCAGCGCACGCAGCGCGGCAATCGGGTCCGGTTCGGGCTCGGCCCGCCAGCACTCGCTGGGATAGGCATCGAGCAGCACCAGCTCACCCACGTCGCGACCGATCTCGTGCAGGCGCACCGCCATCGCCTGCGCCAGGATGCCACCCACCGACCAGCCCAGCAGATGCACTGGCCCGTGCGGCTGCAACGCAATCACGCGCTGCACGTAGTCGTTGGCCATCGCCTCGATGCTGCCAGGCAGCGGCTGCTGTGCGTCCAGCGCCGGCGATTGCAGTCCATACACTGCACGCGCCGGCTGCAGCGCGCGCGCCAAGGTGCGGTAGTTCCAGGCGATGCCACCGGCCGGGTGCAGCACGAACAGCGGTGAAGGCTCGATGGCGTCGGTCGCGGCCAAGGCGATCACCGGCCCCAACGCGTGGTCGGCCAGCGCCGGGGGTTCGGCGATGCGCACGGCCAGCGCGGCCACGGTCGGCTGCGCGAACAAGGCGCCCAGGCCAAGATCACAGCGCCAACGTTGTTCAATGGCCAGCAACAGGTGCACCGCAGACAGCGAATCGCCGCCCAGGCTGAAGAAGTCGGCATCGACCGCTACCGGCTCGGCGCGGCCCAAGGCCTGGGCGAACAGGCCCGCCAGCTCCCGCTCCAGCGGTGTACGCGCGGCCAGCCCAGCCACCGCCTGCTGCGGGGGTTTCGGCAACGCGTTGCGGTCCAGCTTGCCGTTGGCGGTCACCGGCCAATGATCCACGCCCACGAAGGCCGATGGCACCATGTAGTCCGGCACGCGTGTGGCCAGATGGCTGCGCAGCGCCGCCGCATCGGCCAGCGCGACCGGCACATAGGCCACCAGCCGCGCATCGTGGGGTGCATCGTGACGCAGCAGCACTTCCACCCGGTCCATGCCCGGCAGCTCGCGCAACGCCGCTTCAATCTCGCCCAGTTCGATGCGCAGCCCACGCAGCTTCACCTGATGATCGCTGCGGCCGAGATACTCGACCGCGCCATCGGCGCGCCAGCGCGCCACGTCGCCGGTGCGATAGATGTGCTCGCCCGGCAGGAACGGATCGGCGAGGAAGCGTTCGGCGGTCAGGTCGTCGCGGCCCAGGTAGCCACGCGCCAGCTGCACGCCGCCCAGATACAGGTCACCTGGCACGCCCACCGGCAGCGGTTGCATCCGCGCGTCCAGCACGTACAGGCGTGTGTTCCAGACCGGGAAGCCGATCGGCACCGGCCGTGACCGATCCTGCGAAGATGCAGGCCAATAGCTGACGTCCACGGCCGCTTCGGTCGGGCCATACAGGTTGTGCAGTTCGGCCTGCACACGCGCGTGGAAACGATCGCGCAGCGAGGCGTCCAGCGCCTCGCCGCTGGTGAACACCCGCCGCATCTGCAGGCCGTCGGAGGCCGGCGCCGCCAGGAAGGCATCCAGCATCGACGGCACGAAATGCGCCGTGGTGATGCCTTCCGCTCTGATCAGTCGCGCCAGCTCGGTGGGATCACGATGCGCATCCGGCGCAGCGATCACCAGCGTGGCCCCGCACAGCAGCGGCAGGAAGAACTCCCATACCGAGACATCGAAGGTGGCCGGCGTCTTCTGCAGGATCCGGTCGTCGGCGCGGATACCGTAATGCTCGCGCATCCACAGCAGGCGGTTGACGATGGCGCGGTGCTCGATCACCACGCCCTTGGGTTCGCCGGTCGAGCCGGAGGTATAGATCACGTAGGCCGCATCATCGGGTGCCGGGTCGGCCCAGGGCGCGGCAAAGCTCAGCGCGGTCCATTGCTCCGGCGCAAGAACCGGCACGCCAGGCATGCGCGTCTGCACGTCCGCCGCAGCCAGAACACACGCCGGCTGCGCAGACGCAAGGATGCGCGCCAAGCGCTCATCGGGGTGGGCAAGATCCAGCGGCAGGTAGGCCGCCCCCGCGCGCAGCACCGCCACCAGTGCAATCACCAGTTCCAGCGAACGCGGCAATGCCACCGCCACCACGCTGCCGGGGCCGACGCCCGTCGCGCGCAGCTGTGCCGCCAGTGCGAAGCTGCGCGCTTCCAGCGTGGCATGGTCCAGCGCCGTTTCGCCGAACACCAGCGCGAGCGCCTGCGGATCACGATCCATGCCCTGCTGCAGCAGCTCGACCAGCGTGGTCTGCGGGAGTGCGCGCGTGGTGGCATTGAAGCCGAACACAACCTGCTCTGCCTCTTCGTCAGTGGCCAACGGCACCGCTGTGATGCTTTCCGACAGAAGTGCCGCCGACACGAAATGCAGCAGCCGCACCGCATGCGCTTCCACATCCTCGCGGCTGTAGAGTGCGGGATTCGCTTCGATCTCCAGATCCAGCAACGTCTGGCCGTCGCCGCGAAGCCCAGCGTCAGATCGTCAACCGGGCCGGTACACAGCACCTCCAGCGTCGCCTGTACACCCGGCAGCGCCAACGGCTTGTAGAACGGCTGCACGTTCACCATCGGGCCATGCAGGCGCTGCTGCGCGCCGACCAGGCCCAGATCACGGCGCAGCTGCTCACCCCGGTAGCGACCGTGCTTGCGACTCTGGCTGAGTTGCCGGCCCAGCGCGCGGGTGAAGGCCTCGACGCTGCCCTCGCCGGCTGCCACACGCAGCGGCAATACGTTCATCACCATCGCCGGCACCCGCGCCGACGCGTTGCCGAGCCGGCCCATGTAGGGCACGCCCAGCACCACTTCGTCGGCAGCGCTCATCCGCCGCAGGTACTCAGCCGACAGCGCAGCCAGCACATCCGGCCAGGGTTGCAACCAACCTGCCGACACCTGCAGCAGGCGCTCGCGGAACGCCGCATCCAGCGGCTGCACCCAGCGCAGCGCGTCGCTGCTCGCCTCCAGCGATCCGGCCAGGCCAGCGCCGGCCGGGGCGCCCTGCATCTGCTCGCGCCACCACTGCCCAGCGGCTGCACGGCGTGGATCGGCTCGGTAAGCGGCATCATCGGCCAGCACCGCTGCCAGTCCTGGCATCGGTTCGCCCGCACGACCGGCGTACAGCGCGCACACGCGATCGGTGAACAGCGCCATGCCGTAGCCGTCGGCGGCAAGATGGTGCACGCGCAGGTACCAGACCCAGCGCTGCCCGCCCAGGTCGAACAGCACCTGCTGGCTGATCCGGTCGCGGCTTGGATCGACCGCACTGAGCCGGTCGGCCTGCATCAACGCACGTGCCACTGACGCGGGCTGGGCCTGGGCCGATACATCACGTACCGAAAGCCGTGGCACGTGCGCCGGCTCATGCCACTGCACGGGCTGGCCATCGGCACGCTCGGCAAAGCGCAGCGCGAAGGCCTCTGCCTCGGCGGCCGCCTGGTCGACCGCCGCAAGGAACGCCGGCACATCCAGCGGCCCGTCGATCCACACCGCATGGGCGGTGTTGAAGGACGGATTGTCCGGCGCCAGCCGCTGCGCGAACCACAGTCCGGCCTGCGCCTCGGTCAATGCCACCGGTGTGGCCAGCGCAACGGCATTCATGCGTTCTGCGATGCCTGCAGTGTCTGCACCACACCCCACCACTGGCGCAGCGTGGTGTGCTCGGCCAGCTGTGAGAACTCCAGCGGCAGTCCGGTGTTGCTCCAGGCCAGCACCAGGCCGAGCATGCGCATTGAATCCAGGTCCAGATCCATCAGGTTGTCGTCGTCACCGATCTCGGCCGGCGTACACTCCAGCACGCGCGCCACGTCGGCGCGCATGCGCTCCAGGTCCAGCGCTTCACCCGTGGCCGCCATCACAGCACCTCCAGCAACTGGTCGGTGGTCATCGGTACGCCGCTGGTGCGCGCGATCCAGTGCAGCGCCTGATCGTGGTCGGCCCGCGAGAAGTCGGCCACCGCGTCGGCGGCAATGAATGCTTCGATGTCGCGCTGGAAGGCCTCCACCACCGTCGCGGTGCAGCCGATGTGCGCATACACACCGGTCACCAGCAGCTGGTCGCGGCCACGAACCCGCATCAGCGTTTCCAGGTTGCTGCGCTGGAACGCGCTGTAGCGGTGCTTGACCAGCACATGCTCGCCCGGCTGCGGTGCCAGCGCTTCGATGATCGGCTCGTGGTCGGCACTGCGGCGCATGCCCGGGCCCCACAGGTCAGCCTGCAGGCCACGGTCACGACGGTCCTGGTCGCCGTGCTGGGCGGTATAGAACACCGGAATGGCGTGCGCGCGGCAATGCGCCAGCAGTCGAACGATATTGTCCACCGCCGGCCGCAGCGGCGCGTTGCCGGCGTCGAACGCAGCCAGGAAGTAGCGCTGCATGTCATGCACCAGCAGCACGATGCGATCACGCTGCGGGCGCCACGGGCCGCGTGCCGGCGGCAGTTCGGCAGCCGTCGGCAAGGGATAACCGGTAATACGGGGCAGCGCCATCAGCGCGTTCCTCCTGTCTGTTGCAGATGACGCGCGCGCAGCTGCGCGCGCAGTTCGCGGCGGCTGATCTTGCCAACCGCAGTGGTATCGAAACTGTCGACGAAGACGATCTGATCGGGCACCTTGAACGCGGCCAGGCCACGCCCGCGCATCCAGGCCTTCAGCGCCGGCGCCTTGAATGGCTCGCCCTGTGGTATCACGAAGGCGCAACTGCGCTCGCCCAGGTACTCATCGGGAATGGAGACCACGGCGGCGTCGAACACGCCAGCGTGCGCCAGCAGGTGGTCCTCGATCTCCTCGGCGGAGATCTTCTCGCCCGCGCGGTTGATATGGTCACCGGCACGGCCCTGCACCACCAGGTAGCCACCGGGCAGCTGCTGCACGCGATCCCCCGTGCGGTAGAAGCCATCATCGGTGAACGCGCGTGCGTTGGCCACCGCATCGTTGTGGTAGCCACGGATGGTGTACGGGCCACGGGTCAGCAGATGCCCGACCTCGCCTTCGGCGACCGGCTGGTCGTGGTCATCGACCACGCGCACTTCGTCATCCTCGCTGATCGGCCGGCCCTGACAGGCGACGATCAGGTCTTCCGGATCATCCAGCCGGGTGTAGTTCACCAGGCCCTCGGCCATGCCGAATACCTGCTGCAGGGTGCAGCCCAGGCCGTCGATCACCCGCCGCGCGGCTTCCGGCACCAGCTTGGCGCCGCCCACCTGCAGCACCTGCAGGCTGGACAGGTCGTGTTTGGCGGTGGCCGCGGCCTGCGCCCACAGCAGCGCCAGCGGCGGCACCAGGCCGCAGCAGGTCACCCGCTCGCGGGCGATCAACGGGAACGCCGCGTCCGGGCCCGGACCGGGGCTGAGTACCACGCGGGCACCGGCATACAGCGCGCCGAAGAAGCCCGGCGAACTCATCGGGAAATTGTGCGCGGCCGGCAGCGCGACCAGATACACGCTGTCGCGGTCGATGCCGCAGATCGCGTTGCTGGCGCGGAACGAATAGATGTAGTCGTCGTGGGTGCGCGGAATCAGCTTGGACAGGCCGGTACTGCCACCGGAAATCTGCAGGAAGGCCACCGACTGCGGATCCGGGTCGGCTGGCAACCGGGCGCGGTCGCCCTGCAGGGCATCCAGCGCGGTGAACGCCTGTGCATCGCCATCGATCACCACCTCGCGTATCGCCGGCACTTCGGCCTGCAATGCCTGCGCCAGCGTCCGGTGATCGAAGCCATCGTGCAGGTCGGTGGTGATGTAGGCACTGGCCTCGGCCTTGCGGGCGAAATGCACCAGTTCGGTGATGCGGTGGGCGGGCAGCGCATACACCGGCACCAGGCCGGCGCGGAACAGGCCACAGACCGTGGCGATGAATCCGGCCGTGTTGCCCAGCTGCACCAGCACCCGCTCACCCGGCTGCAACCCGCGTTCCAGCAGGCCCGCGCCGATACGCCCGGCTTCGTGCCACAGCTGCGCATAGCTCAGGCGCACGTCGCCGGCGACGACGGCGATGTCATCGGCATAGCGCTCGGCACGTTCGCGCAGGAAGCCCGCGAAGGTTTCGCCGCGCCAGTGGCCGGCCTCGCGATAGCGCATCACCAGGGGCTCGGGCCAGACCTGCTGCAATGGCAGGCGGGAGGAAACGGTCGGTCTGTTCATGCGGCGGGCTCGATCGCGGGCGCAGCGTCATGCACGCCCAGTGCGTTCAACAGGGCAGCGAACTTCGCTGCGGTTTCGGCCACCTCGGCCTCGGGCTGCGACTCGGCAACGATGCCGGCACCGGCGTACAGGCGCAGCTGGGTGCCCTGCAGCCGTGCACAGCGGATCGCCACGTACCAGTCGCCGTCGCCTTGTGCATCCAGCCACCCGACCGCGCCGGCATAGAAGCCACGCAGTACCGGTTCCAGTTCGCGGATGCGCTGCAGTGCGGCCATGCGCGGCGTGCCACAGACCGCCGGGGTCGGATGCAGCTGCGCCAACAGTTCGGCGGCCGAGGTCTGCGGATCCTTCAGCGTGGCATGGATGCGGGTGCCCAGGTGCCACATGCTGGCCGTGGCGTGCAGCGCCGGGCGTGGCTGTGCGTCGATGTGGCTGCAGTACGGTGCCAACCCATCGACAATCGCCTCGACCACGTGGCGGTGCTCGTCGTGATCCTTGGCCGAGGCCAGCAGCGCCTGTGCGGCGCGCTCGTCTTCGGCGGCATCGGCACTGCGTCGCGCCGATCCGGCCAACGGATGCGACAGCAGCTGGGTGCCGCGCTTGCGCAGCAGCAGTTCAGGCGTCGCCCCCACCAGCCAGGCCGGCGCCTGGCCGAGTTCGACCGGCAACGGCACCGCATAGGTGGCCACCGACGGATCAGCACCCAGCCGTGCCAGCAGCACCTCCGGTGACAGCGCATGGCGGGTATGCGCCAGCAGGCTGCGCGCCAGCACTACCTTGTGCAGATCGTGTTCCGGTGCACGCAGCACCTGCACCGCAGCCGCCACGGCCGCCGCGTAGAGCTGCGGCGCAGGCTCGGCCTGTAGCGCACCGTCCAGCGCTGGTGCTGCCCGCGGCTGCAAGGGCAACGGCGGCAGCAGGCGTTCGGGTTGGTACAACGCATCGTCGGCGCGCGGTTCAAACGGCACCGCACCGACCAGCAGGCCCGGCCCGCCACGCTGTTGCGCGAAGAACTTGCCGGCACGTTCTGCCAGCGTCGCCAGCGCCCCAGCGGGCAGTACCGCGCGGCAGCCACGCGCATGCACGTGCTGGCCGGCGTGCTGCAACAGGAACAGCGAGGCGTCGTCAGTGGTTTCCGACGGTGATGGCCCAGCCTCCGGCCACCCGCGCTGCGACAGGGAATCGTTCATGCGGTCTCCTTCATCCGATGCGCTGCGGCCAGCGCGCACAGCAACAGCAGCAGCGCGCCCACCAGCAGGTAAGGCAGGCTCGGCCCGCCGCGATACAACAGCGTGCCGAGCATCGGTCCGGCCACCATGCCCAGGCCCTGGGCGGCGGCCACGGTGCCGGCGGCGGCGCCTTGCTCCTGCGCCTGCACCGCATCGGCAGCCAGCGCCTGGAACGAGGGGAATACGAAGCCCATGCCGAAGGCCGCCAACGCGTAGGCGGCCGGCAACTGCCAGGCCTGCTGAACGCCCGCCACCGAGGCGAAACCGATGCCGGAAATCAGTGCGCCCAGGACGATCCAGCGGCGCGGGTGCACCTCCAGCTTCATCACCAGCGCCTGCGCCAGGATCAGGCCGACGCCGACCGCAGTGAGCGCGATGCCCGCCATGCGCGCACCGGCGGCGGCATCAAGGCCCAGACGGTCGATGGCGAAGAAGCCGACCGTGACCTGCGCGATGGTCACCGAGACCATGCCGATGAACGCCGCCAGCTGCGGCAGGCGCAGGCGCGGGTCGAGAGGGCTCATCGGTGGACGGCGCGGCGCGGACGCGCCAACCACCGGTTCGGTGGCCGGCAGCCGCCAGGCCAGCAGGGCCAACGCCAGCAGCGGCAGCAGTGCGGCCACATACAGCGCCAGGGAAAGATTCCTATAGGCCAGCCAGCCCGCGGCGGCAGGCCCCAGCACCATGCCCAGCGCGTTGGCGCTGCCCAACCGGGCCAGGAATTTGGCACGTTGCCCGGTCGGCGCCTTGTCAGCGATCAGCGCCGCGGCCGTGGGCGGCACAGCGGCGTAGAACAGGCCGATCAGGCCGCGCGCGCCGACCAGCACCAGCACCGAGAGCAGCACCGGCGGCACCGTCTGCAGGGCCACATCGATGAACACCGCCAGCGCGATGTAGACCACGGTGTAGGCGCTCATCGCCAGCATCAGCACGCGCTTGCGACCGATGCGGTCGCTGAGCTGGCCCCAGGGGCGCGCGGCCAGCATCCACAGCACGCCGGCGGCAGTCACCGACAGGCCGGCATGCCATTCGGACAGGCCGAGCAGGCGGACCACCGGGCCGATCACCGCGACAAAGGACATCATCGCCATGGTGCCGATCAGGGCCGCCAACACCAGCGCCGGCAAGTCGGGAACGACGGGACGTGCGTGCATGGAACACCAGCCGTAACAGGGAAGGATCACCGGACGCGCAGCTGCGTCCGGTCCGGCATCCACCCCGTTCAGGAGCGGATGCCATCCTCAAATGATAACGGCTCGTATTTGCATTTGATACCCATTCTCTTGAATGGGCATGCAACAGCGGGTTCAGCGCGTTGCACGCAGCCCCAGCAGGCCACGGCGCTTGAACCACCATTCCAGCGGCAGCGTCACCAGCGGCGGAATGGCCGCCAGCAATGCCAGCGCACTCGCCCACCACGGCCAGCGCAGGCGCACCGCGGCAAACAGGGTGACCGCTACGTACACCAGGAAGGCCACGCCGTGCAGCGGGCCGAACAGCTTCACCAGCGCCACATTGGCCATCGGCCCGTACTTCATCCACATGCCGATCAGCAGGCCGGCCCAGGTGATGGCCTCGATGAAGGCCACGGCAGCAAACAGCCGTCCGCTCGGGTGCATGGGGGTCGATGGGGTCACGCAGAACTCCGGAAGCGGGATATCAAATGCGAATGATACGCAGATGCGCACTCCATGTAGAGTCGAGCCCTGCTCGACTGCTGCCGCGCGAAAGAAGCATCGGCCGCAACGGCGACCCCGTGTCCACCAAGGTGGACGCCTACCGAAGCACACCCGGCAGGACGTGCTCGCCGATCTCGCGCACTACCTGCTCCATCGGCCGCCCGTTGTCGACCAGGTTGAACATCACATGCGCCACGCCCTGCGCGTGCACGCGCTGCAGGTAATCGCGCAGCCCCTCGCGGCCGACCTTCAGGCCCAGCGGCAGGGCTTCCGCTGGCGCCAGTGGGTCGGCCTGCAGATCCAGCAGCATCGACTGCACGAACGGCTTGGCCGGTCCGCCCTGCTGCGCCAGCGCCTGCTGCCACAACCCGATGCGGCCTTCCTGCGCCGCCTCTTCACGGTGGTAGGTGGCCCAGCCCTCGGCCTCGCGCGCGATC
The DNA here is from genome assembly GCF_056172695.1 of Stenotrophomonas sp. GSD10. Taxonomy (NCBI): domain Bacteria; kingdom Pseudomonadati; phylum Pseudomonadota; class Gammaproteobacteria; order Lysobacterales; family Lysobacteraceae; genus Stenotrophomonas; species Stenotrophomonas sp. GSD10. The sequence goes on from NZ_JAOCMC010000002.1 coordinate 2,185,492, forward strand.
CACTGCAGGCTCTGCCGTGCGCTGCCCACCACCAGCATCGGAATGCGCGTGGTGGGCGCTGGCAATACATCGAAGCCGCCCGTGGCCTGCCGCACCGACGCCCGTTCCTCCGCATCGGCGGACAGCGCGGCACACAGCAGTGACCAACGCTCACGGAACGTCGCCGCCCTGTCCTCCAGGTCTTCGCCGAACGCCGCGAACTCTTCCGGGCGATCGCCCGAGCCAAGCCCCAGCACGAAGCGCCCGTCGCTGATCCGGTCCAGGCTCAACGCCGATTTGGCCACCTGCAACGGCTGCCGCAGTGGCAGCACGATGGCTGCACTGCCGACCGCAATGCGCTCGGTGGCCGCCGCCAGCATGCCCAGCCACAGGAACGGATCGTCCAGCGCGCTGGCTGTCGCGTCCGGCCCCTGCGGCACCATCAGCGGCACGTCGCGCGTCCACAGCGCGGCAAAGCCGAGGTCATCGGCCAGCCGCGCAATGCGTCGTGCCGCATGCGGATCGGCCAAGCCGCGCGCCGCCACCGGCGTCATCAGGCCCAGGCTCAGGCCCTGCCTCGGAAACACCAACGCGTGTGCAGCATTGAATTCACTCATGGCGACAGCTTAGCGTGCAGGGCTGCGGCGGCGATGACGCGCCGCGCACCACAGGAAGAACACTGCATGCCGAGGATCCGCCCCGCCCACGTCGATGATCTGCCCGCGATCAGCGCGGTATGCCTGGCCGCCTTCAACACCGCCGTCGCGCCGTCCCTCAGCGAGGCCGGCATCGCGACCTTCGGCAGCGTCGCGACCGCCGATGCATTCGCTGCGCGCCTGCACGGCGACAACCTCATCCTGGTGGCCGAGCACGAAAACCGCATCGTCGGCGTGGTCGAATTGAAGGAAGGCCGGCACCTGGCCATGCTGTTCGTCGATCCTGGCTGCCAGGGCCGGGGCATCGGCCACGCCCTGTTCCAGGCCGTGCTGCCGCAGCTGCGCACGCCGTCGATGAGCGTGCGCGCGTCGTTGAATGCCGTGGCCACCTACCAGCGCTACGGCTTCGCGCTGGACGGCGACGTGGGTGAGTTCAACGGGCTGGTGTACCAGCCCCTCCGCTACGCCGCGCCGCAGTAGCGGCGGCAATCAGACAAACATCCCACCAGAGGCTTCCACCCGCTGGCCGTTGACCCAGCCGGTAGCCGGCGACAGCAGCGCCACCACCACCGGGCCGATGTCATCGGGCCGGCCGGCACGACCCAGCGCAGTGATCGACGACACCATCGCATTGACCTGCGCATCGTCGCGCACCCGGCCACCGCCGAAGTCGGTCTCGATGGCACCCGGTGCCAGCGTGTTGGCGCTGATGCCACGCGCGCCCAGCTCCTTGGCCAGGTAGCGGGTGAACACCTCGATGCCGCCCTTCATCATCGCGTAGGCCGAGCTGCCCGGCAGCGAGAAGCGCGCCAGGCCGCTGGACACGTTGAGGATGCGGCCGCCATCGGCGATCAACGGCAACAACGCCTGGGTCAGGAAGTACGGCCCCTTCAGATGCACGGCCACGGCATGGTCGAACTGCGCTTCGGTGGTGTCGGCGATGGGCGCGTACAGGCCCTCGCCGGCGTTGTTCAACAGACCCTGCAAGCTGCCGGTGCCCCACGACTGCAGGGCGTCACGCAGGCGGACGGCAAATTCGGGGAAGGCCGCACTGTCGGCCATGTCCAGCGGCAACGCCTGCGCGCGACGGCCCAGGGCCTGCACCTGCTGGACCACCTCGGCCGCCGCCTCGGCCTGGGCGCGGTAGGTGATCACGATATCGGCGCCGTCGGCGGCCAGCGCGAGGGCGGCGTTGCGGCCAAGGCCGCGGCTGCCGCCGGTAATGAGGACAACACGGGAGGAAGACGTCATGGCCAGGCACCGGGTAAGGAGGAGGTGCGTCCAGACTATTGGGATTGCCGTCGCGCATAAATCGCGCGATGCTGGTTTTACTGTTCAATCCAGGTGAACAATTGATGGACCGCCTCGACACCCTGCGCGTGTTCCTGCGCGTTACCGAGCTGGGCTCGTTCACCCGCGCGGCGGACAGCCTCGGCCTGCCCAAGGCCAGTGTGTCGCAGGCCATCGCCCGGCTGGAAACCGACCTCGGTACCCAGCTGCTGCACCGGACCACCCGCCGCGTCCACCTCACCGCCGACGGCGCGCAGTTGCAGCAGCGCGCACACGATCTGCTGGACGACATGGAGGAACTGCAGAATCTGTTCCGGCGTCAGCCCAGCGAACTGAGTGGGCGCCTGCGGGTGGACATGCCCGGCGGCATGGCGCGCAACGTGGTGATCCCGCAGCTGCCAGCCTTTCTGGCGCTGCATCCGGGCCTGGAAGTGGAACTGAGCGCCACCGACCGACGCGTGGATGTGGTGCGCGAAGGCTTCGACTGCGTGCTGCGCGTGGGCCATCTGGACGACAGCAGCCTGGTGGCCCGTCCGCTCGGGCAGATGCGCATCGTCAACGCAGCCAGCCCCGGCTACCTGGCTGCACGCGGCGTTCCGCAGGTGCTGGCCGATCTGGACCAGCACCACCTGGTGCATTACGTCGGCACCCTCGGCCAGCGCTCGCCGGGTTTCGAGTACTTCGACGGCCAGCGCTACCAGAGCTGGCCGATGCGCGGCGCGCTGACCGTCAACAGCGCCGATGGCTACAGCGCCGCTGCGCTGGCCGGGCTGGGCATCATCCAGGTACCGGAACTGGGCGCCCGCGATGCACTGCTCACTGGCCGCCTGGTGGAAGTGCTGCCCGACTGCGTGGCCGAGCCGATGCCGGTTCATCTGGTCTATGCGCAACGCCGCCACCTGCCCCGCCGTGTCGAAGCCTTCATGACCTGGATGGCCGGCGTGCTCGCGGCGGAGCTGCAGCGCCCGGGTTGAGCGCAGGGCGCATATGCCCTGCCCCTTGCTGCTCATGATCAAACTGAATCAATGCAGCCGACCTCACTTCCTACAATGCCGGCTTACCCTGGCTCTTCGAGATGCTGCCGATGCGCGCTGCCTTTCCCTTGTTGTTGCTGGCCACGGCGCTGAGCGCCTGCTCCCCGGCGCAGGCGCCCATTGCCGCGGTGCAGGCCTCCGAGCCGGCAGCGGCCAAGGCCATCGCCTGGCGCCAGGGCGATGTCGACGATGCCTTCGCCGAGGCCGTCGACAGCGGCAAGCCGGTGCTGCTGTACTGGGGCGCGGTCTGGTGCCCGCCCTGCAACCAGCTCAAGGCCGGCCTGTTCAAGGACCCGGCGTTCATCGCGCTGACCGGCAAGTTCGTGCCCGTCTATCTGGACGGTGACGAGGAAGGCGCACAGGCCTGGGGCGAGCGCTTCGGCGTGCGCGGCTATCCGACCCTGATCGTGCTGGACCCCAAGCGCAACGAGATCACCCGCGTGGCCGGTGGCAACGACGCGGCCGAGCTGACCCGCGCACTGACCCTGGCCGCGAGCCGCCGCAGCGCGGTGGCCGCCACGCTGGCCACGGCACTGGCCACGCCGGACAGGCTGACCGCCGAGGACTGGCAGGTGCTGGGCGACTATGGCTGGGAAGTGGACGCCAATCGCCTGGCCGGCGAGCGCGGCAGCCCCGATGTGTTGCAGCAGCTGTCCAGGGCGGCACGGGACGCGGCGCTGCAACGTCGTTTCGCGCTGCTGGCGCTGGCGACTTCGGAAAAGCCAGGCACCGCCCCCACCCAGGTGCGCGAACTGCTGCAGGCGGTCCTGGCGCAGCCAACCGAGGTCCGTCGCAATCGCGAGCTGCTCGGCTATGCCGGCGCTCAGCTGGTCAAGCAGGCCAGTGCCGGCCCTGCCACCAGCAACACATTGGGCCAGCAACTGCTGGTGGCGCTGGAACGCGCCGATGCCGAGCGCGGCGACCGCGCCGACGATGCGCTGTCGCGCGTGCTGACAGAAGTGTCACTGGCGCGCCAGGCGCAACCGAAGGGCGCGCTGCCGGCCGCCTTGGTCGAACGCGTGCAGCAGCGCGTGGCTGCCGCCGATGCCGCCGCCAGCGACGCGCATGCGCGGCAGGCCACGATCAGCAGCGCGGTCTACGCCTTGCGCCAGGTCGGCGACGATGCCGGCGCCGAGGCACTGCTGCTGGCCGAGCTCAAGCGTAGCGAGCAGCCGTACTACTACATGCCCGAGCTGGCCGAACTGGCCGAGCAGCGCGGCGACGACGCCGCCGCACTGGAATGGCTGAAGCGTGCGTACGACAGCGCACAGGGCCCGGCCACCCGCGTGCAGTGGGGCGTGCTGTACGTCGAAGGCCTGCTGAAGCTTGCACCGGACGATGCACCGCGTATCGAACAGGCCACCACCGCGCTGATCGCCGAACTGGACGCCCAGCCGTCGGGCTACCACCAGCGCACGCGGCAGCGTTTCGAGCGGCTGGCCGGCCAGCTGAAGACCTGGAGCAGCAAGCACCAGGGCGCGCAGACGCTGGCGCGGCTGCAGCAGCGGATGCAGCAGGTCTGCGGCGAGCAGGCCGATGGCGCGTGCAGGGCATGGCTGAGCTGATTGCGGTAGTGCCGGCCGCTGGCCGGCATCCCGATGCTGCCTGATTGCCGGCCAGCGGCCGGCACTACCGCGCCTGCACGTTGCGCTTGACCTAAACCAATGTTGAGGTGCGATAACGATCTCCGCACCGGCCAGCCCCCTGGCCTTCCCCACGGAGATCGCTTCAATGTCGTACTCGCTTCCCCTGCTCCCCTACGCCTACGATGCCCTTGAGCCGCATTTCGATGCGCGCACGATGGAAATCCATCACAGCAAGCACCACCAGACCTACGTCAACAACCTCAATGCCACCATCGAGCAGGCCGGCCTCGCCGAACAACCGGTGGAGACGCTGATCGCCCACCTCGATGCCGTGCCCGAAGCCCAGCGCGGCGCCGTCCGCAACAATGGCGGCGGCCATGCCAACCACAGCCTGTTCTGGACCGTGCTCAGCGCCAACGGTGGCGTTCCGGACGACGAACTGAGCGCTGCGATCGAGCGCGATCTCGGTGGTTTCGATGCCTTCAGGGAGGCCTTCAGCAAGGCCGCGCAGACCCGTTTCGGCAGTGGCTGGGCATGGCTGACCACCGATCGCGATGGCCACCTGCGGGTCGAAAGCAGCGCCAACCAGGACAGTCCGTTGATGGGTGCGGCCGTTGGCCTGTCCGGCAACACCCCGATCCTGGCACTGGATGTCTGGGAGCACGCCTACTACCTGCACTACCAGAACCGTCGCCCGGACTACATCGGCGCGTTCTTCAACCTCATCAACTGGGCCGAGGTCGGCCGGCGTTACCGCCAGGCCCGGGCCTCATGAGCGGCGAGACACTGCCCTACGCCGGGCCGTGGGCGGGGTGTTCCCCGCCCCGGCCCCGGTGCCGTCGGTCGAGATGCCGCCGCGCGCCCTGCGTCGGCTGCTCGGCCATTTCCCCACGGGCGTGGCCATCGTCTGTACGCGCGATGCGCAAGGCAAGCCGGTGGGCCTGACCATCAATTCGTTCGTGCCGGTCTCACTGCAGCCGCCGCTGGTGCTGTGGAACCTGGCGCTGCATGCGCAGAGTCTGCCCACCTTCCAGCGCGCCACCCGCTTTGCGATCAGCGTGCTGGCGGCGGGCCAGGAAGCGTTGGCCCGGCGCTTTGCCGACCCACAGGCGCGCGACCGCTTTGCCGGCCTGGCACTGCTGGATGACAGCGACGACGCACCGCCGCGCATCGCCGGTGCGGTCACCCATCTCACCTGTACCCGCCACGCGATGTGGCCGGTCGGCGATCACCTGCTGCTGGCCGGGCGCATCATCGAAGTCAACGAGAACGGCGGCACACCACTGCTGTTCCATCGCGGCCGGTTCCAGCCAGGACCGGCCGAACTGCTGGTGGAGGTGCGGCCATGAACATCGAAGCACTGGAATGTATGCTCGCCACCGGCAAGGACGGCGCGTTGCTGCGCTTCGGGTTGGGCAAGAGCTGGCTGGATGCCGGCAACCCGGTGCGCGCGGCCACCCATCTGGGCCGCTGCGTGGTGCTCGATCCGCAGTATTCGGCGGCGTGGAAACTACTGGGCAAGGCCTGGCTGGCCAGTGGCCAGCCGCAGGCGGCGCGCGAGGCGTGGCAGCGCGGGCTGAGCGTGGCCGGCAGCAAGGGCGACCAGCAGGCACGCAAGGAAATGCAGGTGTTCCTGCGTCGCCTGGACCGCGAACAGGCGGACCAGGCGAAGACCGGCTGAGTCGATCAGCCCGCGTTGGCCGATGCCGGGGCGGACATGATGTCCGCCATCGGCAGGCGGCGCGGCTTGCTCGGGAACGCGTGGCGCAGGATGCGCCAGACCACCTGGCCGAACTGGCGCGGCAGCGAGCCGTTGTTGTAGTGCTGGCCGTAGCGGCGGCAGATGTCCTTCACTTCCTTGGCGATGGCCGCATAGCGGTTGGCCGGCAGGTCCGGGTAGAAGTGGTGCTCGATCTGGTGGCTGAGATTGCCCGACAGCACGTTGATCAGGAAGCCGCCGCTGATGTTGGACGAGCCACGCAGCTGGCGCAGGTACCAGTGGCCACGCGATTCATTGCGCAGGCATTCCTTCGGGAAGGTTTCCGATTCGGCGGTGAAGTGGCCGCAGAAGATGATCACGTAGGTCCAGATGTTGCGCAGGCCGTTGGCCACCATGTTGCCCAGCATCACGGTGAGGAAGAACGGGCCGGCCAGCAGCGGGAAGAATACGTAGTCCTTCAGCACCTGGCGGGCCATCTTGCGCGCCACCGGGCGGGTCTGCAGCCACATCGCACGGGCACTCATGCGGCCCTTCAGCCAGCGGCCCAGGCGCAGGTCCTGCGCGGCCACACCCCACTGGAACAGCAGCGCGAAGATCGGCGCGATGATCGGCTGCAGCAGGTAGAACGGCTTCCAGCGCTGTTCCGGGAAGATGCGCAGCAGGCCGTAGCCGATGTCATCGTCCATGCCGCGCACGTTGGTGTAGGTGTGGTGGCGGAAATTGTGGGTCTTGCGCCAGTTGTCGGCGGTGGCCACGATGTCCCACTCGTAGGTGTTGCCGTTGAGCTTGGGATCACCGGTCCAGTCGAACTGGCCGTGCATGACGTTGTGGCCCAGCTCCATGTTCTCCAGGATCTTCGACAGCGCCAGCAGCAAGGTGCCGGTGATCGCGGCCGGCCACAGCAGCGGCATCCAGAACAGCGGCGAGAACGCCGCCAGGAACAGCAGGCCACGGCCACCCACGCCGAACCAGCGCACGGCGGCGGCCACGCGGCGGATGTAGCGGGTATCGGAGGCGCCGAGGCTGCCGATCACACGGTCGCGGATCGCGTCGAGTTCCTCACCGAAGGCATGCATCTCGGCAGTACTCAGGGCACGGTCGGTAGCGCGGGTCATGGCAGGCGTCCTCAGAGATCCAGGGTCAGGTCGGTGGTCGGTGCGCTCACGCAGATCCGCACCGGCTGTGCCGATTCGGACTGCAGGTCGCCGGTGCGCAGGTGGCGGGTGGCGCCACTGACGCGATCGCAGGTGCAGGTGTTGCAGATGCCCATGCGGCAGCCGTGCTTGGGCTTGATGCCATGCGCTTCCAGGCTTTCCAGCAGCGAGCGGCCACGCGGCACGCTCAGCTGGCGGCCACTGCGGGCCAGGGTCAGCGACACTTCGCCCTGGCTGTCGGCATCATCGATCGGCGCCGGCGGGGTGAAGGCTTCGGCCTGGAAGCCGGCGACCTGCTGCGCCAGCCGCGCACGTGCAGCGGCGACGAACCCATCCGGGCCGCAGGCCAGCACGTGGCGCTGCGCCAGCGGCGTGTCATCGCCCGCAACCTGCAGATCGTGGGTATCGATGCGCGCGGCCGGCACCTCGCCGTCGCGGGTGGTCAGCAGGTGCACGCGCAGGTTCGGCTGCGCCGCGGCCAGCGCCTGCAGTTCATCACGGAACTGCAGATGGGCGGCGGTGCGCTCCCAGTAGAACAGGTCCACCGGTGCCGCCAGCGGGCGCTGGCAGGCCTCGCGCAGCAGGCTGCGCATCGGCGTGATGCCACTACCGGCGGCCAGCAGCAGCACCGGCGCGGCGGCCGGCACATGGAACTCGCCGAAGGCGCTATCGAGGCGGAACAGCTCGCCAGGCTCCGCGTGGTGGACCAGATGCTGGCTGACCCGGCCGCCCTCGACCGCCTTGACGGTGATCGCCAGTTCGCGCCGCCCCAACGCGGTGGGGCTGTAGCTGCGCTGCCACAGGCGCCCTTCAATCTCCACGCCCAGGGTGACGTGCTGGCCGGCGCGCATGCCGGCCCAATGCCGGTTGATGCGCAGCACCAGGGTCGCCGCGCCCTCGCCGGCCGGCTCACGCCGGACCAGACGGGCCATCGGCGCGCGCAGGGTCCACAGGGGATTGAGCTGGCCCGCCCAGAAATCGAACAGCGACGGCGAGACCCAGCGGTATGGAGAGAACAGGGACGGACGGACGACAGCGCTCATGGGCGCACTATACGGGCGCACATACACCTGTGTATACATGTGTATATTGAACCGGATTGGGTATGATTCAGCCTCGCCGCACCGGAACCCCCATGGCCGCCGCCACCGCCCTGACGCCGAACGAAGATGCCAGCAGCCCGGCCCGCCGCACGGTGAGCCGCGAGGATCTGCTGGCCGCCGCGCTGAAGCTGATCGGGCCGCACCGCAGCCTGTCCACGCTGAGTCTGCGCGAAGTTGCACGTGAGGCCGGCATCGCGCCGAACAGCTTCTACCGGCAGTTCCGCGACATGGACGAATTGGCCGTGGCGCTGATCGACGTGGCCGGCCGCTCGCTGCGCACGATCATCGGTGAGGCCCGCCAGCGCGCCACCTCCAGCGCCACCAGTGTGGTGCGGGTGTCGGTGGAAACCTTCATGGAGCAGCTGCGTGCCGACGACAAGCTGCTGCACGTGCTGCTGCGCGAAGGTGCGGTCGGCTCGGACGACTTCAAGCACGCGGTCGAACGCGAGCTGCACTATTTCGAAGAAGAGCTGCAGCACGACCTGGTGCGCCTGGCCGCCCTCGATGGCGCGGTCCTGCACAAGCCGGAACTGGTCTCGATGGCGATCACCCGCCTGGTGTTCGCGATGGGGGCTTCGGCCATGGACCAGCCCCCGAGAAAGACCCGGAGCTGGTCGAACAGATCTCCACGATGATCCGCATGATCATCGTCGGCGCCCGCACCCCGCCGCCTTCCGCCGCGGCTGATCAGCGCCAGACCTGGGATCGGATCCCTTTCCGCAGGAAAGGGCTCTGCCCCCAACCCCTCCGCAGCTCCCAGAACGACATGACCACCGACACGGTTGTTGCGCCCGAATGTAATGTTATAACACCCGCATGATCCGCCCGCCGGCCTGGCCCTCGCGCAGGTCTGGTCATGCATTGATATAGCATTTGCTATATATCAAAGCGCCTGCTTTTATATGCGCCAGCCAGGACACCCCCGCCGCCCTCCCTCCCCCAAGGACGACGCCCCCCATGCCCATCGCCATCCACCTCCCCGCCCCCTGCAACTGGCCGCCGCCATCGCGCTCACGCTGCCGCTACCTACGCTGGCCGCCGCCCCCAGCCGACCGAACTGGACCGCGTGCAGGTCAAGGTCAGCACCGCCACCCGCAGCGAACGCCTGCTGTCGGACGTGCCGATCCGCACCGAAGTGCTGCGCAAGGAGGACATCGCGCTGCGCGCGGCCACCGACTTCTCACGCGCCGCCGAGCTGATCAACGGCCTGCGCGTGGAAAGCAACTGCCAGAACTGCAACACCAGCGAAGTGCAGCTGCTGGGCCTGCCCGGCGCCTACAACCAGCTGTTGTTCGACGGCATCCCGCTGCTGTCCACGCTGGGCAGCGTCTATGGACTGGAGCAGATTCCGGCCGGGTTCGTGGACCGCATTGAAGTGGTCAAGGGCGGTGGCTCGGCGCTGTACGGCCCGGGCGCGGTGGCCGGTGTGATCAACCTGATCCCGCCGCTGCCGGCGCGCAGCGGTGGCCATGTGCAGGCCGGCGTGGACATGCTGAAGGGCACGCCGCAGAAGAATGCCGACGTGCGCCTGGACCTGGTGGCGAAAGACGCCGACGCGGGGCTTTCAGTGATTGCCCAGCGCAACTGGAACAGTGGCATCGACTACAACGGTGACGGCTACACCGAAATCACCCGCAAGAACCTCAAGGTCGGCGGGCTGCAGGCCTGGTATGCGCCCACGCCGGGCACTCGGCTGCGCCTGGACCTGCAGGTGACCGATGAAACCCGGCGTGGCGGCAACCGACTGGAGCAGCCGGAGTACCTGGCCAACATCGCCGAATCGCTGGATACGAAATACCGCCGCGGCAGCGTGTCCTGGGACCAGGAAATCAATGCCGCCGTCGATTTCCGCCTTGCCTATGCGTTCGCTGATATCGACCGCGATAGTTTCTACGGCGGCCTGGGCGAGGTCGTTACCGATCCCTCAGCGCCCGGCTATGACCCGTCGCAGCTGGACCACAACGTGGCCGGCAGCGCGGCCTCGCGTTCGTGGCGCCAGTACGGTCGCACCCACAATCCGCTGCACTACCTCGACAGCCAGTTGAACTGGCGGCTGGGTGCGCATGCGCTGGCCTTCGGTGTGCAGTACAAGCACGAGGCGCTGCGCGACGACAACCGCACCGGTGACGGGCAGCGTATTGCCGTGCTGGAGGATGCGACCTTCCACAACCTCGGCGCCTTCATCCAGGACGAGTGGAGCCTGCGCGACAGCGTGGACCTGGTGCTGGGTGCACGTGTGGACAAGAGCTCGGAGCTGGACAACGCGGTGTTCTCGCCGCGCATCGCGCTGGCCTGGCAGGCCACGCCGAACCTGAAGTGGCGCGCCGGTATCGCCACCGGCTTCCGCGCACCGGAGATCTTCGTCGAGGATGTGCACGTCGATACCCTCGGCGGCGAACAGGTGCGCGTGCGCAACACCGGTGGCCTGAAGGAAGAACGCGCGCTCACCACCCTGTTCGGTTTCGACTGGCGCTCGGACCCGGCCAATCCCGTGTGGAGCTGGGATGCCACCGCATCGTACGCACGCATCCGCGACACCTTCGCACTGGGCGAGATCCAGCGCGGTGACGATGGCCAATTGAGCCAGCTGCGCTACAACGCTTCCGGCTCCAACGTGCTGGGCGCGGAGACCAACCTCGGCTGGCAACCGTCGCCGCAGTGGCGCATGACGGCGGGGGCCTCGTGGTACCGCTCACGCTTCCGCGAGCCGCAGCGCATCTTCGACGACACTGCCGACGGTGGCGACACCGTGATCGAAAGCCGTGACTACCTGAAGACGCCGCGCTGGAGCGGCGTGGCACAGCTCAGCTGGATGCCGGCCGAGCCGTGGGAAACGTTCGTCGCCCTGCGCCACACCGGGCCGATGTCGGTGCTGAACAACCGGCTCGGCGAACTGCACCGCACGCGCTCGTTCCTGGTCACCGACCTCGGCGCACGCTGGCATCGTCATCTGGGCGCGCAGGCACAGCAGGAAGTCTCGGTGGCGGCGGGGGTCAAGAATGTGTTCGACCAGCGCCAGAAGGATCTGGAAGTGGGTGCGCTGCGTGACAGCGACTATGTCTACGGGCCGCGTTTCGCGCGCTCGTGGTACGTCAACCTGCGCTATGCGTTCTGAACCACTGCGCAGGTTGCTGCTGGCCGCTGCACTGCTGTTGGCGGCACCGGCCATGGGCGCGGACCTGCATGCGCAGGTCTCCGCCTCGCTGATGCGGCCCGAACAACGCTCGCTGCGACCGATGCAGTGGTCGCCACCGCCGAAGCTGGTCGCGCTCTACTTCGGTGCCGACTGGTGTGCTCCCTGCCATGCCTTCGTGCCAACCCTGCGCAGTCTGCGCGATGCGTTGCGCGAGGCCGGCGCCGATACCGAGGTGGTGTACGTCAGCCTGGACGAAAGCGAGGCCGCGCTGCGCCGCTACATGCACGCGCAGAGCATGCCGTGGCCGGTGCTGGACCCGCGCCGCGCCGCGCGCATGCCGGCACTACAGGCCCTGGCCGGGTTGGGCCCACCGAACCTGGTGCTGATCGATGCCGATGGCAATGTTCTGGCCAACGGCTGGCACGGGCGCCGCTATGAGGGCCTGCAGCCAGTGTTGAAGGAATGGACGAGACGCGCATGCGCGCAGCAGCAGGCGCGATGCCCGCCTGGATTGTAGATCCACGCCATGCGTGGATGCCCCAGTCATCACGCGAATGGCAGCCGAGCATGGCTCGGCTCTACAGGAAACGTGACTCAACCGCCCTCGGCCTTGCGCACGAACGCCTCGAACAGTGCCAGTGTCTGTTCGCTCACATGGTGCTCGATGCCCTCGGCATCGCGCCGTGCGGTATCCGCGTCCACGCCCAACGCCAGCAGGAAACGCTCCACGGTCTGGTGCCGCTGGCGACTGGCATGGGCCAGCGCCTCGCCTTCGGGCGTCAGGAACACGCCGCGGTACGGCCGCTGCACCACCCAGCCATCACGGGCCAGCCGCCGCAGCATCTTCGCCACGGTCGGCTGGGCCACGCCCAGACGCGTGGCGATATCAACCTGGCGGGCCTCGCCGCCGTCGGCCAGCAGGTCCGAGATCAGCTCGACATAGTCCTCCACCAGCTCCATCCGGTGCGCCTCGCGCACTTGCCGGAAGCTCTCGACCTGGCGCTCGGCCTCGATCAAGGGGGTGCTTTTCAGCGATGTCGAATCGTCGGTCTTGCCCACGCCTGCGCCTGTCCTTCCGGTGTAATCCGGTGTTGAACCTGAATTCTGGACCAGTAACGCGATAAAGACGATTGTTTCACATTGCTAATGACTATAGCAGGAGCTATATTCGAACCCATGGACACCCTGGCGCCCCGCGACCCTTCGGCCTCCACTCCGGCCAGCCTGGGTGCGCTCAACGCTTCGGTGGCGGTGCCCGACAAGGGCCATTGGTGGTTCCGCCTGCTGGCCTTCCTCGGCCCCGGCTACATGATCTCGGTCGGCTACATGGACCCGGGCAACTGGGCCACCGACCTCGCTGGCGGTTCGCGCTTCGGCTACCTGCTGCTGTCGGTCATCCTCATTTCCAACCTGATGGCAGTGATCCTGCAGGCGCTGTCGGCGCGGCTGGGCATCGCCACCGGCATGGACCTGGCGCAGGCCTGCCGCGCGCGTTACCCCAAGCCGGTGAACCTGGCGCTGTGGGCGCTGTGCGAGGCGGCGATCATCGCCTGCGACCTGGCCGAGGTAATTGGCACCGCGATCGCGCTGAAACTGCTGTTCGATCTGCCACTGCTGTGGGGTGCGGTGATCACTGCACTGGACACGTTGCTGGTGCTGCTGCTGATGAACCGTGGCTTCCGTGCACTGGAAGCGTTCGTGATCGCGCTGCTGATGGTGATCTTTGCCTGCTTCGTGGTGCAGATCGCAATGGCGGCGCCGCCGCTGATGGCGGTGCTGGGCGGCTTCATTCCGCGCGCGCAGGTGGTGACCGATCCGCATGCGCTGTACATCGCCATCGGCATCATCGGTGCCACGGTGATGCCGCACAACCTGTATCTGCATTCGTCCATCGTGCAGACACGCGCCTACCCGCGCACCGATGAAGGCCGCCGCAGCGCGCTGCGCTGGGCGGTGACCGACAGCACCCTGGCGCTGACCCTGGCGCTGTTCATCAACGCCAGCATCCTGATCCTGGCAGCGGCGGTGTTCCATGCCAACGGCCGATTCGACGTGGAAGACATCGAACAGGCGCACCAGCTGCTGGCACCGATGCTGGGCGTCGGCGCGGCGGCCACGCTGTTTGCCATCGCACTGCTCGCCTCGGGCCTGAACTCGACCGTGACTGCCACGTTGGCGGGGCAGATCGTGATGGAGGGCTTCCTGCGCCTGCGCCTTCCGCCCTGGCTGCGCCGGCTGTTGACGCGGGCGCTGGCGATCATTCCGGTGGTGGTGGTGATCGTGATGTTCGGCGACCAGGGCGCGGTGAAGCTGCTGGTGCTGAGCCAGGTGGTGCTGTCCATGCAGTTGCCGTTCGCGATCATTCCGCTGGTGCGGATCGTGACCGACAAGGTGACGATGGGCGCGCTGGTGGCGCCGCGCTGGCTGGGCGGCATCGCCTGGGTGATCGCCCTGGTGATCGTGGCGTTGAACGTGAAGCTGCTGCTGGATACCTTCAGCGGAGCCTAGCGTGGAATGCCCGGGCCCTGCCCAGGTAGATCCACGCCATGCGTGGATGCCCTTGTAGAGTCGAGCCATGCTCGACTCATCGCGCACCGCGCGAACGGCAGCCGAGCATGGGCTCGGCTCTACAAAAAGTGAGGCGCACGAAGTGCCGCCGGGCGTGGCCCGACCCCGCCACCTCTACCTACAGATGCAACGCGATCGCCGCTTCAATCTGCTGCGGTGACTGGAATCCGGCCAGGCGGGTGCGTTCATCGCCGTCACGGAACAGCGCCAGCGTCGGTGTCTGGCGCAGGCCCAGCTGCCGGAAGAACGCCTCGCCCAGTACTTCCAACTGCACGCGCAGCAATGTGGTGCCCTGCCCCGCCAGGCTGTTGGCCACCCGATGCAGCGACATTTCCAGCATCCGGCAACCCGGGCACTGGTCCTTGTGGAAATCCACCAGCACCCGTGGATGCTCGGCCAGCAGCTGCTGGAACTGTTCAGGCGTGGTGGCGTCGATGATCTGCATCGGTGTTGCTCCAGTAGTGGGCCAGAACCGTGTCGGTCCAGGCTTCGATGGCCATGGCATGGCGAGCGCCATGCGGCATCTGTTCAATCTCCAGCGGCGGGTAGCCGCTGTGGAAATAGCGGATCAACCGATGCACGGCGCCGCAGTAGTACTCCTGCCCCCACTGCGTCTCGCCGGTACCGAACACCGCCAACTGCCGGGGCCGCTCGCCGCGCTCGGCGATACCGGCCACCCACGCCTTCATCTCCGCCGGGGTGCGCCCGGCGTTGTCGGTCCAGCTGCCCAGCAGCACCAGGTCGGCTTCGTCCGCCGCCAGCGCAGGCATCTGGCGCAGGTCGTCGGCCTCCTGCCAATGCACGGCATGACCGGCGGCCCGGCAGCGCTCGGCAATCTGCCGGCCCAGTTCGCGGGTGTTTCCGCTCAACGAGGCCACCACCAGCAGGATGCGCAGCGCCCCGCGCGGCTCAGAGATCGTCGAAGCCGTTGTCGACGTTGGTCTTCTTGTAGCTTGCATTGCGCATCTCGAAGAAGTCGGTCTTGGTCTCGGTGAAGTTGTCGGCGTAGGCCTTGATCCACGGCATCACGTTGTCGGTGGTGTCGCTGTAGAGCCGCTCGATGCCGAGCATGCCGGCCATCTTGTTGGCGCGGTATTTCACGTAGCGCACCATCTCGTTCACGTCGATGCCATCGATGCCGTCCAGCACTTCCGACGACCACTGGGTCTCCAGCTCGATGGCGTGCTGGAACGCGCCGTGCACATAGTCGGTCAGCTCGTGGGTCTGCAGTTCCGGGTTCTCGCCGATGATCGCGCGGATCAGCTCGCTGATGAACTTGGTGTGGGCCAGCTCGTCGCGGTTGATGAAGCTGATGATCTTTCCGGTGCCGGTCATGCGGTTCTGCCGCACCATGTTGTAGAAGTAGGCAAAACCGGAATAGAAGTTGATGCCCTCCAGGATCGATGACTGGATCAGCGACTTCAGCAGGGTCTCGGCGGTCTTCTCGCGCATGAAATCGTCATACGCCCCCATGATCGGCGCGTTGCGCTTGATGATGGTCGGGTGCGTGCGGGCGATCTCGAAGATGCGGTTCTGGTTCGGCAGATCGGTGATCGAGGCCAGCACGTAGCTGTAGCTCTCGTTGTGGATCACTTCCTGCTGGCCGATGATCGCCGCATTGGCATGCGCCGCCGGGTCGGTGATGTACTCGGCCACGTTGTAGATGAAACGCGTCTGCGGCGAGTCCAGCGTGGCGAGCAGGCCGATGATCGAGTCATAGGCATTCTTCTCGCGCCCGGACAGCTCGCCGTACTGGCGTGCATCCAGCTTCATGTCCACTTCGTCGGGGATCCAGAAGTTGGTCGACAACTCCTTGTAGGCCCGATAGAACGATGGATACGGAATGTCGTTCCAGTTGAGGATGCCGCTGGTGCGGCCATTGATGATGCCGGTACTGCGGTTCGGGTGGCGCGGTTCGAGGATCTTGATGCGATCGAGCGGGGTTGCCATGGTCGTTTGCCTTCGTTCTACGTGCGTTGCGGATGTAGAGCCGAGCCCATGCTCGGGTGCTGTTCGCGTCTGAGCCGAGCCTGGGCTCGGCTCTACAGGGACCGCAGCAATCAGCTGGCGCACCATTCGCATTCGCTGATGTCGATGTCGTTGGAGCGCACGTAGTAGGTGGTCTTCAGACCCTCGCGCCACGCCGTCAGATGCAGCTCCAGCAGCGTGCTGGCGCGGATCGTACTGGGCACGTACAGGTTGAAGCTGATCGACTGGTCGACATGGCGCTGCCGCCGTGCGTTCTGGCGCACGCTGGCGAACTGGTCCACCTTGTAGGCGCCCTTCTCGTAGTACGGCCAGGTGTCCAGCGACAGGCCCGGCGCCGCCACCGGTCGCCGGAAGTCCTTCTTTTCCTCGTAGTAGAACGCGCTGTAGATCGGATCGATCGAGGCGGTGGAGCCGGCGATCTGCGCGGTGCTCATGTTCGGCGCCACCGCCAGCAGCCAGCCGTTGCGCAGGCCGTGCGTGGCGACCTCGTGGGCCAGGCTGTCCCAGGCGGCACCGCTGTAGTCACGGTCGCGGAAGTAGCGGCCGTTGTGCCAGTCGCTGCCGGCGAACATCGGGTAGCTGCCCTTCTCCTTCGCCAGCTGCGCGCTGGCCTGGATGGTCAGGAAGTTGATGCGCTCGTACAGGCGGTCGGCCAGCTGTTCGGCGTCCGGCGACTCCCACGGGATCGCCTGTTGCGCCAGCAGGTGATGCCAGCCGAACGTGCCCAGGCCGATGGCGCGGTACTTGCGGTTGGTGATCGTGGCCTGCGGCACCGGCAGCGCGTTGAGGTCGATCACGTTGTCGAGCATGCGCACCTGGATCGGGATCAGCCGCTCCAGCACGTCGGCCGCCAGCAGATCGTCCGGCGCACTGATCGCGCGGCCGAGGTTGATGGAGGACAGGTTGCAGACCACGAAGTCACCGGCACGGCGGGTGGTGACGATCTGGTCGCCGCTGACGATCTCCTGGATCATCCGCGTCGGGCTCATGTTCTGCAGGATCTCGGTGCACAGGTTGCTGGAATAGACCATGCCTGCGTGCTTGTTCGGATTCCTGCGGTTGACCTCGTCGCGATAGAACAGGAACGGGTTGCCGGTCTCCAGCTGGCTGAGCATGATCCGCTTGAACAGATCGATGGCCTTCACCGTGCGGCGGCTGATGCGCTCGTCGGCCACCAGCTCGGCGTAGCGGTCGCGGAAGCTGCCCGATCCGCGCTTCTCATCGTAGAAGTCCTGCAGGTACCAGCCCTTGGCGCTCTTCACTTCGTGCGGATCGAACAGGTACCAGTCGGCGCGGCGCTCGACCGCCTCCATGAACAGGTCCGGCACGCACACCGAGGTGAACACATCGTGCGCGCGCAGGCGCTGGTCGCCATTGTTCAGGCGCAGGTCGAGAAAGGCCTCGATATCGCGGTGCCAGATGTCCAGGTACACCGCCACCGCACCCTTGCGCTGGCCGAGCTGGTCCACCGACACAGCGGTGTTGTTGAGCTGCTTGATCCACGGCACCACGCCGCCGGAAGAGTTGGGCACGCCCCGGATCGGCGCACCGCTGCTGCGCACATAGCCCAGGTAGGCACCGACGCCACCGCCGTGCTTCGAAACACGGGCGATATCGGTGTTCGAGTCATAGATGCCCTGCAGGCTGTCATCCACCGTGTCGATGAAGCAGCTGGACAGCTGCCCGCCCACCTTGCCGGCGTTGGCCAGGGTCGGCGTGGCCACCGTCATGTACAGGTTGGACAGCGCCCAGTACGCCTCGCCGACCAGCTGCATGCGGCGCTCGCGTGGCTTTTCTTCCTGCATCAGGTACAGCGCGATGGTCAGCCAGCGCTCCTGCGGCAGTTCGTAGACCTCGCGGCTGCGATCGCTGGCCAGGTAGCGCGTGGCCAGCAGGTACAGGCCGTTGTAGGCGAACAGGCGGTCGCGCTCCGGCTCGATCATCTCGCCGGCCTGCTGCAGTTCTTCCTTGGAATAGCAGCGCAGGATGTCGTTGCTGTAGATGCCACGGTCGGCCAGGCTTTCCTGCAGGCCCACATACGAGCCGTATTTCAGGCTGACATCGTAGAAGCGGTTGCGGCTGGCGCGCTTGTACAGGCGGCGCAGGTAGATGCGTGCGGCGAACTGTTCCCACTCGGGCGCGACCAGATCCACGCGTGATTCTGCCTCACGGATCAGCAGATCGACCAGGTCATCGGCGCTGAGGCTGGGCTTGCGCTCGACCATCGCCTGCACCACGCGACGGTAGTCACTCACATCCAGCTGCGGGAACTCGGCATGCACGGCATCGATGCTGCGTTGCAGGCGTTCGGCGTCGAACGGCAGGCGACGATTGCCGGCCTCCTTGGTGATCCAGGTCGGCACGCGCTCGCCGCCAGCGCGCAAGGCGTCGCCGGCGCCGGCCAGGTCGGCCACGCGGAAGGTACTGTCGGTCATGGTGGTGGAACTCCAGGCTCGCACGCGCGTTGGCGGTCGATGCCGTGGCGGCCCTGCACGCGATACCGGCGCACGGGGCGGTCGGGGTGGGATGCCATAGCGCGGGAACACCAGGTCGTCGGCATCTGCCTGCGCCTGCGGCCGGTATCCGGGCCGTGGGGGCGATCTGGGTCCGCGCGATGGCGGCCGCGTCGACACGGCAAGCCTTCAGGGGCGGGCCGCGGGACGTTTGCTGCTGTCCGGCGGCGGCGGCTGACCGGGAGTGACGGCCACAACATAGTGGGGATACTCCGAACCGTCAACACAAGATGCGGTAATCAGCACATGCCGCGACCATCCGTCGCAGGATGCCGTGTTGCACCGCCGTCGCCTTGTCGACGGCGCCTGCGTCCCCAGTTCGATGGAACATCCCCTTTCCCACGGAACACCGCCCATGCGCGCAGCCCTGTATTCCTCCTTCGGCGATCCGGCCGATGTCCTGGCCATCAGCGAAACGGCCCTGCCCGAGCCCGGCCCGGGTGAAGTGCGCATCCGCACTGTGCTGGCCTCGATCCACAACCACGATCTGCTGACCGTGCGCGGCCTGTACGGCTACAAGCCGACGCTGCCGGCGATCGGTGGCAGTGAAGCGCTGGGCGTGGTCGATGCACTCGGCGAAGGCGTCGATGGACTGCAGCTTGGCCAACGCGTTGCCGCCGCCTCGGTGCACGGCACCTGGGCCGAAGCCTTCATCGCACCGGCGCGGATGGTGATTCCGATGCCGGAGGCAATTCCCGACGAAATGGCCGCGCAGCTGATCGCGATGCCGCTGAGCGCGCTGATGCTGCTGGAGTTCCTGCACGTCGAAGCAGGCCAATGGATCGTGCAGAACACCGCCAACGGCGCGGTGGGCAAGTCGCTGGCGATGCTGGCGCGCGCACGTGGCGTGCATGTGGCCAACCTGGTGCGCAACGCCGATGCGGTCGCACAGTTGCAGGCGCTGGGCATCGATCATGTGTTCGACACCTCGGTAGACGGCTGGAAAGACCGTGTGCGTGAGGCGACCGGCGAAGCACAGGCCGCAGCCGCGGTCGATTCCATCGGCGGCGACGCCAGCGGTGACCTGGTCGACCTGCTCGGCCACCACGGCACGCTGGTGTCGTTCGGCGTGATGAGCGGCGAGCCGATGCGCATTCCCGCCGGCGGCCTGATCTACAAGGAGGCCACGGTAAAGGGCTTCTGGGGCAGCAAGGTCAGCCAGGCAATGGCGGTGGAGGACAAGCGCCGGTTGGTCGGCGAGCTGCTGAAGCGTGCGGGCAGCGGCGAGCTGACCCTGCCGGTGGAGCAGATCTTCGCACTGGACGACATCGCCCAGGCAGCGAAGGCCGGTGCCGGGTCGGGGCGTAACGGCAAGGTGTTGCTGCGGCCGTGACAACCGGGGTCAGATCCCCTTCCGTTGGAAAGGGATCTGACCCCCAGGAGGCGTGCGGACCAACGGTCCGCACCCACCGATCCGGCTCGTTAAGAACCTGTGATGTATAACTGAATGCGCTTTCGTCATTGGAAGGCGCATGTAAATGCGTGCGGTACTGACGGCTCCTCCCCGTTCGGCGCTGTCGCTTCCATGTACCGCACCACCCTGAACCTGCTTGCCGGCGCGATTGCGCTGGGCCTCACCGTCGGCGCTGCCGGCGCCGCTGAAACCGCCGATACCGGCAAGGACAGCACCACCCTTGGCACCGTGCTGGTGACCGGTTCCAACATCAAGCGCAGCGATACCGCCGGGCCGAACCCGGTGCAGATCGTCAGCCGCGAACAGATCGAGCAGACCGGCCGCTCCACCCTCACCGACGTGCTGCGCAACCTGTCGGCCAATGCCGGCAACAGCTTCGACGAGCAGTACACCGGCAGTTTTGCCGCCGGCTCGGCCTCGATCGGCCTGCGCGGCCTGTCGCCGAAGAACACGCTGGTGCTGGTCAACGGCTACCGCGTGTCCAACTTCGGCTTCGCGCTCAATACCCAGGACACCTTCGTCGACCTCAACGCGCTGCCGATCAGCGCGGTCGAGCGCATTGAAGTGCTGAAGGACGGCGCCTCGGCGGTATACGGTTCCGATGCCATCGCCGGCGTCATCAACATCATCCTGCGCAGGAACTTCCAGGGTGTGGAAGTCGGTGGCGGCTTCGGTACCGCCACGCAGGGCGGCTTGAACGAACGCAAGGCCAACCTGCTGGCCGGCTTCGGCGACCTGGAACAACAGGGTTGGAACGTGCTGTTCGGGCTGGACCTGCTCAAGCGCGACCGCCTCGACGCCGACCAGCGCGCCTACACCCGCAGTGGCGATTTCCGCGAGAAGCCCGGTGGCCGCCTGGCCGGCTGGTCCACCGCCGGTGGCAACTGGCTGTCCAACCCGCGCGCGCCGCAACCGTTCGCCAACTGCCCTGATGGCAGCCAGCTGCGCCCGTACAGCGACTTCGGCAGCACCCTGCCCGGCCAGGCCTGCGCCTTCAACGCGCAGCCATTCAAGACCCTGCAGCCCGGCGCCGAGCGCCTGCAGGCGTCATTGAGTGCGACCTATCGCTTCAACGACAATGTCGAGGCCTTTGCCGATGTGCTGTACAGCCACAACAAGGCCGACCAGATCTTCAGTGCACCGCTGACCGTCGGCCCCGGCCTGCGCGCCTACAACCCGGCCACCGGCACGCTGATCGACGTGCCGGCGGTGCTGCCGGTCGGGCACCCGAACAATCCGGGCAGCACGCCGCTGCCGTTTGAATACACCTTCTTCGACCTCGGCCCGCGCCTGAAGGACAACACCCAGGTGTTCTACCGCGCGCTGGCCGGCGTGCGCGGCAGCGGCGAGCGCTGGGACTGGGAAGTGGCCGCATTGACCTCGCAGAGCGCGCAACGCGAGTACGTCGACAACTTCGTCAATCGCTATGCGTTCGAGCAGATCCTGCGCGACGGCAGCTACAACTTCCTCAACCCGTCCAGCACGCCTGGGGCACTGGATGCACTGCGCCTGCAGACCAAGCGCCCGGGCTGGTACAGGTTGCACTCGCTGAACGTGAAAGCCTCGACCTCGCTGTGGGAGTTGCCGGCCGGTGCGGTCGGCTTCGCCTGGGGCGCGGAGTTCCGCAAGGAATCGCTGGATGCGCGCACCAGTGCGCAGGTGCTGTCGGGCACCGAATTGCGCCCGGCGATCAACGTGGTCAACGGCGAGCGCCAGGTCAGCGCCGCCTACGCCGAACTGAGCGTGCCGCTGCATCGCACCCTGGAACTGCAGGTGGCCGGTCGCGGCGACCACTACGATGATTTCGGCAAGGCGTTCTCGCCGAAGGTGGCGCTGCGCTGGCAGCCGCTGGACAGCCTGCTGCTGCGCGGCTCGTTCTCGCGCGGCTTCCGCGCACCGTCGCTGCCGGAGATCGCGCCGGGCCAGACCGTCAGCTACGGCTCTGTGATCGATCCGCTGGACCCGCTGCAACCGGGCGGCAGCCGTGGCGTGACCAACATCCGCACCGGCAACCCGGACCTGAAGGCCGAGCGCTCGCGCAACTTCAACGTGGGTGCGGTGTGGTCGCCCGATGGCGACACCAGCATCGGCCTGGACTGGTACCGCATCGAGCAGGACAACCTGGTCAAGCCGGACAGCGCGCAGTTCATCGTCGACAACCCGACCCTGTTCCCGGGCCGGGTGCAGCGTGACGCGCAGGGCCGCATCCAGTTCATCACCAACCAGTACGCCAACCAGGGCGAACTGACCACCTCCGGCCTGGACCTGGACGCCAGCCGCACCTTCCGCACCGACGGCTGGGGCAACTTCACCGTGGCCGGCAGCTGGACCCACCTGCTCAGCTTCAAGCAACCGCTGGTAGCCGGCCAGGCACCGTACGAAGGCGCCGGCAACAACCGCCACGGCGCGCTGCCGCGCACCCGCGGCACCACCTCATTGAACTGGGCGGTGGGCGACTGGAGCAGCACGCTGAGCCTGCAGTACGTGAGCGGCTACGACCAGCGCGTGGCGACGGCGACCAGCAACCCCGGCCTGCGCGACCGCGTCAAGCCGTATCACCAGCTGGACCTGTACGTGGCCTACGAAGGCATTGCCAACACCACGTTGTCGCTGTCGGTGCTGAACCTGACCGACAAGGATCCGCCGTTCGATCCGGCTGGCGGTTCCAACGGCTTCGACATCAGCCAGTACAACCTGCGCGGGCAGTTCGTCTCGCTGGGCGCGCGCTACCGGTTCTGATCGGCCACCCGTGGCGTCGAGCTTGCTCGACGGCCGTTGCTATGGAGCCGAGCCCATGCTCGGCTGCTCTTCGGCACCACGCAGCCGAGCATCGGCTCGGCTCTACAGGAGGGTGCGGACCCACGGTCCGCACCCTCCGCATCACCGGCTCAGGTGCAGGAACTGCAGGTGCCGTTCGTACTGGCTGATGATGTCATTGATGATCTGCTTGCGGCTGTAGCCCACCAGGTCGTAATCCTGGCTGCCTTCATACAGGTGCACTTCGGCGCGGTAATAGCGCTGGTTGCGCAGCTGCTGTGCGGCGAACGACGGGGTCAGGTAACCGCTGAGGATCACCCGGTACAGGAAGTCCTGCTGCTCGCCGTGATTGACGGTCAGCTCCATGTCGCCCGCTTCGAAGCGCGTGGCCACGTCCCAGCCCTGCCCGCGCAGCTGCTCGGCCACCGCTTCCATCGCCGGCTTCACCGTGTCATCCATGAAGCGGTAGACCTGGTCGCGTACCGGGAAGTGCATGGCCTGGCTCAGGCGCTGGCGCCAGCCCTGATGATGACGATCGTCACCGATCAACGGCGACGGCCGGTACTGCAATGCGCGCTTGCGGTGCGACTCGTCGCTGAAGGCGCGAGTCAGGCCCCACATCATCAGCAGCAGGATCGCCGAGAACGGAAGTGAGGCCAGCACCACCGCCGATTTCAATGCATCGATGCTGCCGGCCAGCAACAAGCCGGCGGTCAGCACCGCGATCACCGTGCCCCAGAACACGCGCAGCCAGCGTGGGCCATCGTCCTCCGGCGCCCCGCCATGCGACGACAACGTAGACAGCACCACGGCACCGGAGTCGGCCGAGGTCACGAAGAAGATGAAGCTGACCAGCACCGTCACCGTGATCACCGCACGGCTCCACGGATAGCCGTCCAGCAATGCGTACAGCACCGTCGGTGGATCATCCACCGCCAGCTGGGCCAGCTGCTGCTGGCCGTGGTGCAACACCTGGTCCAGCGCGCTGTTGCCGAAGATCGACAGCCACGCCAGGGTGAAGCCGAGCGGGATCAGCAGCACACCGAACACGAATTCGCGGATGGTTCGGCCACGCGAGATGCGCGCGATGAACAGACCCACAAACGGCGCCCAGCCGATCCACCAGGCCCAGTAGAACACCGTCCAGCCGCCCAGCCATTCCGGGCGGCCGCCGTAGGCGTACACGTCGAAACTCTTGCCGACCACGCTGCCCAGGTAGTCGCCCAGGTTCTGCATCAAGGTGCTGAACAGG
The DNA here is from genome assembly GCF_056172695.1 of Stenotrophomonas sp. GSD10. Taxonomy (NCBI): domain Bacteria; kingdom Pseudomonadati; phylum Pseudomonadota; class Gammaproteobacteria; order Lysobacterales; family Lysobacteraceae; genus Stenotrophomonas; species Stenotrophomonas sp. GSD10. The sequence continues at coordinate 2,209,643 of NZ_JAOCMC010000002.1, forward strand.
TACTGCGTCGGCCCGGCAAACAACATGAACAGCACCAGCGCGATCGCCAGCAGCATGTTGATGTTGGCCATCCAGCGCACGCCCTTCTCCACGCCGGACACCGCGACCGCCACGGCCGCGCCCATCATTGCCACCACCAGGATGATCTGCACCAGATTGGAGTGCGGCACGTTGAACAGGTGCGACAGGCCGGCGTTGAGGTGCAGCACTCCAAAGCCCATGTCCGCGCCGATGCCGAACACGGTAGCGACGATACCCAGTGCATCCACGGTGTAGCCGATCGGGCCGTTGATGCGTTTTCCGATCAGCGGATACAGCGCCGAGCGCAGCGCCAGCGGCAGGTTGTGGCGGTAGGCGAAATAGGCCATGGCCATCGCCGCCAGCGCGAACACGCCCCAGCCATGCAGGCCCCAATGCAGGAACAGCAGCTGCATGGCCTGGCGCGCACCGGCCTCGCCCGCGGCCGGATCGCCCTGCGGCGGCTGCAGGTAGTGGGTCAGCGGTTCGGAAACACAGAAGAAGAACAGCGTGATGCTAATGCCGGCGGCGAACAGCATGCCGGCCCAGGAGAGGTAACTGAACTCCGGTTCGTCATGGTCGGCGCCGAGCTTGATGCCGCCGTACTTGGACAGCGCCACGCCGACCACGAACACCAGGTAGAGGGTCATCGCCAGCAGGTAATACCAGCCGACGTTGAGGGCGGCCCAGTCCTGCGCCTTCAGCAGCAGGCGCCCCGCACCGAGCGGAAACAGGCTGACAAACAGCGCGAACGCCACGACAACGATCGCCGCGAAGGCGAACACAGGCCGAAGGGTGCGCACCGGGGATTGTTGCGGCTCCAGTACATCCATGGGGCGGCGTTCTCCGGTAGATCAAGGAATTAGCCGACCAATTCTGGCTGAACCGCAGTGGACAGAGCATGAAGTTGCGGCCTGAGGTCACGGCCCGCGCGCGTGGTTTCGTGCTATCACGCGCGCGCCGCCTGCCCGCTGCGCGTCACGACATCACATGCACCGCGCACAGCTTGTTGCCATCGGGATCGCGCAGGTAGGCCAGGAACAGCTGGCGGCCGGCCATGTTGCGGATGCCAGCCGGATCCTCGATGGCAGTGCCGCCCTGCGCCACGCCAGCGTCCTGCCAGCCGCGCACGGCCTCGGCGCTGTCCAGGGTGAAGCCGATGGTGCCGCCGTTGGCGTGGCACGCCGGCTGACCATCAATCGGCGCGGTGACGATGAACATGCGTCCGTCCTTGAAATAGACCAGACGCCCCTTGTCGTCGAACACGCCCGGGCGTGCGCCCAGCGCGGTGAACAGTGCATCGTAGAAGCGATGCGCGACATCCATGTTGTTGGTCCCAACGGTAACGTGGCTGAACATGTGGCACTCCCTGCGGAAAACCGCAGTGTCGGCGAGCCCGCCGGGCATCGCAAATGGGCCCGCCACCCCACTGCGCGCTGCGCAACGTTTGTCGAGTGCCGCCCGATCACTCTATAATAGGAATCATTCTCATTAATGATCGATGCCGATGGCCGTGCCCGCCGACTCCAGCACCGCGCTGGCGGGGTTCTACCGCGAACACCATGGCTGGCTGCTGGGCTGGCTGCGCCGACGCACCCACAACGCCGAGTGCGCCGCCGATCTGACCCAGGACACGTTCCTGCGCCTGCTCAGCCGCCGCGTTGACCCGGGGCAGCTGCGGCTACCACGCGCCTACCTCAGCACCATCGCCCACGCCCTGCTGGTCAACCACTGGCAGCGCGCGGATCTGGAGCGCGCCTATCTGGCCGCGCTGGCTGCCCAACCCGAGCCGGTGCACCCTTCGGCAGAAGAACGGGCGCAGGCGCTGCAGCTGCTGCACGCCATCAACGACATGCTGGCGGGGCTGGCCGAACGCCCTCGTCGCGCCTTCCTGCTGGCGCGCCTGTCCGGCCTCGGCTATGCGGAGATCGGCCAGCAGCTGGGCGTGTCCGAACGGATGGTCAAGAAATACATGGCACAGGCGATGCTGCATTGCCTGCGCCTGTCCGGCGACGCCGCCGCATGAGCACGGCATTGGCCAGCCCCGCGCTGGAACAGGCCGCCGAGTGGTTCGCATTGCGCGAGCACGGATGGAATGACGACGAGCAACAGCGCTGGCAGGCCTGGCTGCACGCTGACGCCAGCCACGCCCACGCTTGGCAACGGGTCGAATTGGTCTGGCAATCGTTCGCACCGCTGTCGGCCCCCGCCGCCGCAAAGGCGCTGGGCGGCGCTGGCCATCGCCGCCGGCAGGCACTGCGCAGCCTCGGCGGTGCACTCGGCATCGGCGCCGTTTCGCTGCTCGGCCTGCACGCGCTGCACCTTCAGCGTAGTGTGCAGACGCGGCGCACCGGCGCCGGCCGCACCGGGCACTGGACGCTGACCGACGGCAGCCAGCTGTGGCTCAACGCCGACAGTGAAGTGGCGATCCGCATGGGCGACGACCAGCGCGCCATCCATCTGCTGCGTGGCGAGCTGCTGTTGCAGACCGGTCACGCAGCTGCCTTCGACGGCCTGCCATTGACCGTGCACGTGCCCGGCGCCCGCCTGCAGCCGATCGGCACCCGTTTCGCGGTAGGCCGCGAGGCACAGGGCAGCCGCCTGGATGTGTTTGAAGGCGTGGTGCGCTGCCTGCCGCAGTTCGGCACGGCACGGGATGCAGCCGCCGGCAGCGCCGTGCAGATCGGCCCGATGGGCGGACTTGCAGCGGTCGAGCCCGATCCGCTGCGCGGCGACTGGCAGGACGGTCGCCTGCAGGTGCAGGACACCCGGCTGGTCCGCGTCGTCGAAGAGCTGGCGCGACACCATCGCGGCTACCTCGGCTGCGATCCCGCCGTCGCGCCACTGAAGGTCACCGCCGTGCTGCCGCGACTGGACAGCGCACAGGCCCTGCAGTTGCTGGCGCGTGCGCTGCCGATCCGCATCGAACAGCGCTGGCCCTGGTGGACCGTCGTGCATCCGCGTTGATGCGCGGTTCCCCTTTGCACGCTCACCGGGCAGTACAGGGGAACCCATTGCGGATGTTGCCGCCCCCATGAAACTGCCCTGCCCCTCCCCTCGCCCCCTGGCCATTGCGCTGTACCTGGCCCTGGCCAGTCCCTGCCTGCTGCCCGCCACCGCCGTTGCACAGAACACCGCAGCGACGGTGCGCTGGCAGATTCCAGCAGGCCCGCTCGACCAGGCGCTGACCGCGTTCGGCCAGCAGTCCGGCCAGCCGATTGCCGCCGATGCCCGCCTGACCCGTGGCCGCCATAGCCAGGGTGTGCAGGCCACGCTCAACGCCGATGCCGCGTTGACCCAGCTGCTGGCCGGCACCGGCCTGGTCTTCCAGCGCGACGCCGGCGGCGTGGTGCTGCAGGCCGCGCCAGCCGCCGACGCCGGTGTGCGCCAGATCGGCACCCTGCGCGTGGCCGGCCAGGCCAGCGAAGGCGCCTCACCCTGGGGCCTGGCCGATGCCGATGCGGTCTTCCGCGACAGCGGCTCGCGCGTGCACCTGGACCGCCAGCAGCTGGAGCGCTTCCGCGGCCAGTCGATCGGCGATGTGCTGGCCGGCGCGGTTGGCGTGCACACCGCCGACGTGCGCAATGGCGGCGCACTGGACGTGAACATCCGCGGCCTGCAGGGCCAGAACCGGGTACCGGTGATCATCGACGGCGGCCAGCAGGCCATCGACGTCTATCGCGGCTATGCCGGCGTACAGCAGCGCAGCTACCTCGACCCGGACCTGATCAGTTCGGTCAGCATCGAGAAGGGGCCGAGCCTGGCCGCCAACGCCGGCAGCGCGATCGGCGGCGTGGTCTACATGGAAACGCTGAACGTCGATGACATCCTCGACGACGGCCAGGCCTGGGGCCTGCGTGTGCGTGGTGGCGTGGCCGACAACAGCATCGACCGCACCCGCACGTTCAAGCAGATCGCGCGCGGCAGCAACAATCGCAACAGCCTGCGTGACCCGCGTGACTGGAACGGCAGCGTGGCCTTCGCCCAGCGTGGCGAGGATTGGCAGCTGGTGGCCGCCTACGCGCGGCGCCGCCAGGGCAACTACTTCGCCGGCAGCAACGGCGCCCATCGCTACGACGACCAGCACCTGTCCAGCGGCGGCACCGGCATGTCCAGCCAGGCGGTCTCGGACATGTACCACCCGGGCGATGAGGTGCTGAACACGCATACCGACAACGCATCGGCGCTGCTGAAATTCACCTGGACGCCCAACCCCGACCAGCGCCTGGAGCTGAGCCACCGCTACTTCAACTCCAGCTTCGGCGAGATCATGCCGTCGGCGATCGGCCGTGTCGGCGAGTCCAACGAATGGGTGACCTACGTGGACAAGGCCAACACCATGTTCCAGTTCGAGCCCGGGAAAATGCGGCTCAATGCCACCTCGCTGCGCCACCGCTACCGGCCCGAAGCACACCCGTGGCTGGACCTGAGCAGCACGCTGTGGTTCACCACCGCCACCAGCCGCATGTTCAACAGCAACATCGCCAACACGCCGCTGTTCAAGGACGTTCCCAACGACCAGATGCCGGACACGCTGGGCGAGACCTATGGCCCCGGCCTGCGGTCGGACGTGAAAACCCGGCGCTGGGGCGTGGACAGCAGCAACACCACCCGCTTCAACAACCGCCTGGGCGACTGGACCCTGCGCTATGGCGCGGCCTTCCAGCACGAGGACACCGCACCGAATTCGCCGGTGCTGCCGGTGGACTACAACAACAACCGCTACCTGCGCTCGGGCACTCGCCGCGAGGTCAGCGTTGTCGCCTCGCTGCAGTGGCAGCCGTGGGACTGGCTGTCGCTGACCGCTGGCGGCCGCTTCATCGACTACCGCACCCGCGACCGCAACCGCGTCGCCTTCGTCAGCGAATCGCGCGACCTGCGCTACACCTTCGCGCGCCTGAGCAAGGGCGGGCAGCTGCTGCCGGGCTGGTACAAGGAGTGGTACCCGGATGCGCAGGGCAACTACACGTATGACTCGCTGCGGGCCACGCCCTACGGCGACAGCACGCTGGGCCAGAGCTACGACTTCGATGGGTTCATTGCCGACCCGCGCGGCGCCAACGGTTTCTACACCAAGCAGATTCCCACCGCGTGGGGCTACAAACCGGCGATCCGCCGTTCCGGCCACGGCTTCGCACCGTATGCCGAGGCCCGCTTCAATCTCGACGAGGACATGTTCTTCTACGTGAAGTACGCGCAGGGCTGGAAGATGCCCAGCCTGTTCGAATCGACGCTGGGCAACAGCACCTCGGCACCGGTGGCCGACCTGAAGCCGGAGAAGAACCGTTCCTGGGACATCGGCTTCAGCCTGCTCAAGCAGGACCTGTGGCGCGATGGCGACCGCCTGGCGTTCAAGGTGGCCTGGTTCAAGAACGATATCGACAACGCGATCACCCGCCGCTTCGACTCCAGCAACTGGGCGTTCTATGTCGACAACGTGGACAACTACACGGTGTCCGGCTACGAGCTGCAGTCCGGTTATGACGCCGGCATCGCCTACCTGGACCTGTCGGCCAGCTACTACCAGCGCGCGCGCACCTGCGACGCGGCCACCGCCAAGCGCCTGCGCGAAGACCCCTATGCGAAGTGGAGCAAGCTGGACACCACCCCTGACTGCGTGGATGGCGGCTTCGGTACTTCGTTCGTCAACGCGCAGAATCCGCCGAAGTACTCGATCCACAGCACATTGGGCTTCCGCCTGTTCGACAAACGCCTGGATACCGGCATCCGTCGCACCTACAACAGCGGCCCCACCCACGAACTGGACAAGCCCTGGAACACCACCGGCTCGACCGGGTTGCAGAACATCTACCTACCCACCGCGATCTACGACTTCTATGCGCGCTGGCAGTTCACCCCGAAGGCCGAAGTGGAACTGGTGGTCAGCAACCTGCGCAATACCTACTACATGGACACGCTGGCGATGAGCCTGATGCCCGGCCCGGGCCGTACCATGCGATTGAACTTCACCGCACGCTTCTGACCGCTGCTGAAACAGCAACGCCCCGGGGAGATCATCCCCGGGGCGTCTGCATGCGGCGGCTCACGCGCTGGCAGGTGCCAACCTTTCAGCACTGGTAGGTGCCAACCTTGGTTGGCACAGCGACTCTGCACGGGTAGGTGCCAACCTTGGTTGGCACAGCAACGCGTTACTTCGCGGTACTCAGCAGCAGCACCGCTACGGTGACCAGACCGATACCGACCCAACCGATCGGGCGCAGGCGGTTGCCGAACAGCAGGCGGCCGCAGGTGGCGGTACCGATCACGCCGATCGCACCCCACATGGCGTAGGCCGTTGCCAGGTCCATGTAGCGCACCGCCTGGCCCAGCAGGGCGAAGGCGATCCAGACCATGACGATCGCGCCGACACCCCAGCGCCAGCGGCGGAAGCCTTCCGACTTGGCCACCATCATGTTGGCGGCGACGTCGATCAGCGCAGAACAGATCACGAAAAACAGGGCCAGGGTATTCATCAGTGCGCCTCCCCGAGGGTGACACAGACGATGCCGACCACCGCCAGTACCAGGCCGGCCAGCTGCTGCAGCGACAGGCTCTCGCCGAACACGGTGAGGCCGACCACGGTCAACAGGGTCAGGCCCAGGCCTTCCCACACCGCGTAGGCCACGCCCACCGCGATGCGGCGCACCGACAGGGCCAGGAAGTAATAGGACAGCGCCAGCGCGCCGGCCATGATCAGGTAGCCGGTCCAGCCGCCGTCGCGGGCGGCGTGGGCCATGAACGAGGTGCCGACCACTTCGGCGACGATCGCCACGGTCAGGCAGGCCCAGGCGACCAGCGCGCCACGGGCGGGAACAGTGCGGGACATGTGAAACTCCTTGCGGGACGGGGACCACGCCCCGCCATCAGTAGATCCACGCCATGCGTGGATGATCTGGAACGCCCCGCAGACAGGGGCGACGGCGGCCAGTATCATCGTCTTTTACGGTGGTATCAAAATGGATTCCATCGACAAGAGCGATGGATCAATGCCCTATTCCCCTGAATCCCTGCAGGCGTTCGTCGAAGCGGCAGCGCTGGGCTCGTTCTCGGCAGCAGCACGCCGATTGCGCAAGACCCAGTCAACGGTCAGCACCGCCATCGCCCACCTGGAAGCCGATCTGGGCGTGAGCCTGTTCGACCGCAGCGGACGCTACCCGCAGCTGACCGAAGCCGGGCGCCAGGTGCTTGGCCACGCGCAGGAAATCCTCGCCGCCGATGCCCGTCTGCAGCAGTTGAGCGTGCGCCTGGCGGCGCCGGTCGAAGCGCGGCTGACCGTGGCGTTCTCCGATGTGTACCAGCTCGATCCGGCGCAGCATGTGTTGCAGCGCTTTGCCGAGGCGTTCCCGGAAATCGAACTGGAATGGCTGGATGCCGAAGGCGATGACGTGCTGGAGCTGGTCGGCAGCGGCCGCGCCGCGCTGGGCCTGTTGCCGCGACAGGAACACTATCCGGACGGCCTGGTGGCACAGCCGTTGGCCCATCACAGCGAACTGTCGGTGTATGTGGCGCGCGGCCATCCGCTGGCCGACGCCGGCCGTCGCGCGGCTGCCCAGCTGGCACGACACCGGCAGGTGCGGTTGAGCGCGGAGGTCGCCCCTGCGCGCGCGGTTACCGGGCTGGCCTGGACCGCCACTGATTATCTGATGGTGATGGAGATGGCAGAGGACGGCATCGGCTGGGCCGAGCTGCCACGCGCGCTGGTACAGCGCTACGACCGCGGGCAGCTGGTGGAATTGACACTGCCCGGCTGGCCGCGACGCATCCACAGCGACCTGTTGTGGCGCCGCGACACGCCGCCGGGGCCGGCGGCGCTGTGGTGGGCAGAGGCGTTGGGGTGACGCACCCACCACGCGCCCTCCACGCATGGCATGGATGGGATGCCGGTTATCCGATCAACGATGGGCGAGCGCGTAATCCAGCGCCGAGCACACCGCCGCGACCTGCGCGTCGTTGCACTGCTGCGGCGTGGCGCGCGGGCTGTCCGGGTAGACCTCGGTGGTGGTGGTGTACGTTGCACCGGTAATGCCAGCGCACAGGCCCAGCTTCACCAGCGGGTACTCGATCACGCCATGGGCCACCACCGGCGAACCGATGATCTCGCCCTTGTCGTCGGCCGGTGCGATATGGGTGACCTTCTCCACCGCGGCGATGACCGCCTGCTGGAAGGCCGCCTGCGGGTTCTCGCTGTCGTCCACCAGGTAGAAGCCATCGGGAATCAGGCCCGGTTCGAACGGCTTGCCATCGCGCGCCGCCAGCGCCGGGCGGAATTCGCTCTCGTCGCTGTCAGTGGTTTCGTGCAGATCGATATGCAGCACGAACTGGCCCTTGTACGGCGCGATCAGGTCGATGACGGCGGTCGATTCACGCGCCGGGCCATCGCTCCGGAAATTGCGGTTCGGATCGATCGCATCGAAGTTCCAGCGGTTGATGCGCTCGAAACCCCACGGGTTCACGCACGGCGCCACCAGCAGGTTGGCCTTCCCAGCATAGTCGGCGGCGTGCTTCTCGAGGAACTGCAGCGCGCCCATCACGCCGCTGGTTTCGTAGCCGTGTACACCGCCGGTGACCAGCGCAGCCGGCAACGCCGGGTTCCAGTCGCGGCTGCGCAGGGCAAACAGGGTGTAGGTCTCGCCGGCGTAGTCCAGCTGGCCATAGGCCACCCTGTCAAAGCGCGCAGCCAGCGCCTCGACGCGCGGCAGCACCTCCTCGTCATAGCGACGCAGGCGCTGCTGGCGACCGCGCCAGGCCTCCCGTTCCGCCGCTCCCCACGGCTGGCCAGGGGTTCCGACGGGGTAGAAGGCAGCTTGGGACATGGCGGATCTCAGCGGGTCAGGAAGCAATCCACAACTCTACCATCCGGGCATCGGGATGAACCGGTGACGCATTCCATTGGCGAATGGAATCAGCAATAATTCTCATTTGCGACCTTCCACGACCTGCACCGATGCCCACTCACGCCCTGCAACCGGCCCGCCTGCCGCTGGCCGCCGCTCTCGCCCTGTGCCTGCTCCCCGCCGCCACCGCCTTCGCCCAGGACAGCGCCACCACGCTGGACAGCATCCAGGTCTCCGGCAGCTGGCTGGGCACCGGCCTGCATGACAGTGTCAAGAGCTTCGCCGGCGCGCGTACCGTGGTCGACCGCCAGCGCATCGAGGCCAGCGGCGCGGCCAGTCTCGGCGATGCCATGCGACGCATCCCCGGCGTGCAGGTCACCGACAACTCCGGCACCGCCGGCAGCTCGGTCTCGCTGAACATCGGCGTGCGTGGCCTGACCGGCCGCTACTCGCCACGCTCGACCGTGCTGCTGGACGGCGTGCCGCTGGCGGTGGCGCCGTACGGCCAGCCGCAGCTGTCGTTCGCCCCGACCAGTCTGTCCAACATCGAATCGATCGACGTGGTGCGCGGCGGCGGCGCGGTGCGCTACGGGCCGCAGAACGTGGGCGGCATCATTAATTTCAGCACCCGCGCCATTCCCACCGAGACTGGCCTGCACGGCGAAGCCGGCGTGCGTTACACCGCCTACGACCACGGCGGCGGTGACAGCACCCAGTACAACGCCTTCCTCGGCGGCACCGGCGACAACGGGCTGGGCGCCGCCCTGCTCTATTCCGGCCAGGATGGCCGCGGCTGGCGCCAGGGCAGCGATGACCGCTTCAACGATCTGGCGCTGAAGTTCGCCTACGCCATCGACGAACAGCAGGAGCTGCGCGCCAAGCTGTCCTACTACGATGTGCGCTCGTTGACCCCGGGCGGCCTGACCCGCGCCCAGTACGAGACCGATCCGTTCCAGAACACCCGTCCGACCGACTTCTGGAAGGGCCACCGCACCGGCATCGATCTGGGCTACACCAACACGTTGTCGGCCAACAGCGAGTTCGAGGTGCTGGCCTATTACAACGAAAGCACCCGCGCCAGCTCGCTGATCAACGCCGCCAACACCCAGCTGACCGTGCAGCCGCGCGACTACCGCGTACTCGGCATCGAGCCGCGCTACACCCAGCGCCTGCACTGGGGCAGCTCGGTGCATGACATCACCGCCGGCTACCGCTTCCTGCGCGAGCGCGGCAACGACCGCAGCTACACCGTCACCCGCCGCACCGGCGCGGCCAGTGCCACCACTCGCTTCGACAACGCCACCGATGCGCACGCCTTCTACATCGACGACCGCATCGCCATCGGCCAGTGGCGGATCACCCCCGGCGTGCGCATGGAGTGGATCGACATGGACCGCCGCCAGGCCGGCGGTACGGCCACCTTCAGCAGCCGCAACGACAAAGCGCTGCCCTCGCTCAACATCGCCTACCTGCTGACCCCGCAGCTGACCGTGTTCGGCAACTACACCACCTCGTTCGGGCCGGTGCAGAACATCCAGCTCAATTCGCAGACCGCCAGCAACCCGCTGAACCCGGAAGTGGCCAAGACCACCGAGCTGGGTGCGCGCTGGCAGGACGGTGCACTGCGCGCGGAAGTGACCGTGTTCAAGATGCGCTTCGACAACCAGATCCTGCAGGTGCCGGGGATCACCCCGCCGACCTTCCAGAACATCGGCGCCACCGACCACAAGGGCGTGGAGAGTGCTCTGGAGTACCACTTCGCCGAGGACAGCGCGCTGGCCGGGCTGGAGCTGTACGCCAACTACACCTGGACCAAGGCGATCCAGCAGTCCGGTGACAACCGCGGCCTGGACGTGCCGTTCTATTCGCGCGACACCGACAGTGTCGGCGCCCGCTACGCGATGGCCGGCTGGACCTTCAACGTCTCCAGCACCCACCAGAGCGGCCAGTTCTCCGATGCCGCCAACACCTGGGACGAAACTGCCGATGCGCGCGTGGGCCGCGTGCCCGGCGTGCGCCTGTGGAACGCACAGGTGGCCTGGCAGGTGCCGGGGCTGGGCGACAGCGAGATCGCGCTGGGCGTGAACAATCTGGCCGACAAGCGCTGGTACACCCGCAATGTGGATGGCAACGCCGGCCGCATGGTGGCCGCGCCGCGCACCTTCTACGTGCAGGGCCGCTACCGCTTCTGAGCCGGTAGCCGCCCGATGCGGTGACGGCGGCACTCACGGTGGCGGCGTATCATGCCGCCACCATGTCATCGCCCGTTTCGCCATCGCGCCTGCATCTGGCCTTCCAGGGCCTGCGCCTGCGCCTGCGTGGCAGCGACCTGTGGTTCATCGCGCTGGCGCTGCTGGTCGGGCTGATTGCCGGCTACCTCACCCTGCTTCAGTCGGGCATCGCACGCTGGCTGCAGGGCACGCTGTACGGGCTGGACGACGGCATGCGTCTGAGCTCGCTGCCCTCGCTGACCTGGACTGCGCTGCTGGTGCTGCCCCTGGGCGGCCTGCTGGTCGGCCTGGTCAGCCTGGCGGCGACCCGGCTCAAGCGGCCGCTGCTTGATGCGGTGGAAGCCAATGCGTTGCATGGTGGCCGCATGTCGATGCGCGACAACCTGATCGTGCTGACCCAGACCCTGCTGTCCAACGGCTGCGGTGCGTCGGTCGGGCTGGAGGCCTCATACACACAGATGGGCGCCGGCAGCGGCTCGCAGCTGGGCCGGGTGATGCGCCTGCGCCGCAACGATGTGCGCATCCTGGTCGGCGCCGGTGCCGCCGGTGCCATCGCCGCCGCGTTCGGTGCGCCGCTGGCGGGCGCGTTCTATGCGTTCGAGATCGTCATCGGCGCCTACACTCCCGCTGCGCTGGCACCGGTGGCGGTCGCTGCGCTGGCCGGCGCCTTCGTGGCCGACCAGGCCGGCATCGAGGCCTACCTGCTGCCGGCGGCCTCGACCATCGACGTGCGCGCCGCCGACTACGCCATCTACGGCCTGCTCGGCTGCTGCTGCGCGATGGTCGGCATCGCCATCATGCGGCTGATCGCCTCGATCGAAGGCACGGTCAAGCGCAGTCCCCTGCCCGCGTGGGGACGGCCGGTGGTTGGCGGTTTGCTGCTGATTCCATTGGCGCTGGCCAGCCCGCAGGTGCTTTCGTCCGGACACGGCGCGCTGCACCTGGACCTGACCACCCACCTGCCGTTGATCTGGATCGGCGGCCTGCTGACCCTGAAGTGCCTGGCCTCGGGCATCTCGCTCGGCTTCGGCTTCCGCGGCGGCCTGTTCTTCGCCTCGCTGTTCATGGGCACGCTGGTGGGCGCGCTGTTCGCCGGCCTGCTGGGCATGGCCGCCGGCGTGCCGGTGGTCGATGCCACCTCGGCCGCCCTTGCCGGCATGGCTGCACTGGCGGCGGCCGTGGTCGGCGCACCGATGACCATGGCCATGCTGGTGCTGGAAGGCACCCACGACTTCCTGCTGACCAGCGTGGTGATGAGCGCGGTGCTGGTCTCCAGCACGCTGGTGCGGCAATGGTTCGGTTATTCGTTCTCGACCTGGCGCATGCACCTGCGCGGCGAAACCATCAAGAGCGCCCGCGATGTCGGTTGGGTGCAGAACCTCAACGCCGGCCAACTGATGCGCAAGGGCGTAGCCACCGCCCCTGCCGACCTCGATACCAGCGCGTTCCGCCAGCGCTTTCCACTGGGCTCCGGCACCCGCGTGGTCCTGATCGACAGCGAAGGCCACTACGCAGGCATCGTGCAGATTCCGCATGCCTATGGCGACGGTATGAAGCCCGACACACCGATCGGCGAACTGGCTGAGAACCGCGATATCTCGCTGGCGCCCTCCTCCGACGTGGTCAGCGTGATGCAACGCTTCGACCAGACCCAGGCCGACGAACTGGCCGTGGTCAGCGCCGACGGCCAGGTGCTGGGCGTGGTCTCCGAAGCCTTCGTACGCAAGCGCTACGCCGAGGAACTGGACAAGCGCCAACGCGAGCTGATGGGCGAGCGCGTCGAGGACACCGACTGACCCCGGAAAAGGGGACGGCGGGAATCAAGTCGTTCCTGGCGCATCCCGATATCCGCGCGTGGCGTGGATCTACTGTCACGTCGGCGGAGTAGACTCCGGGCCATGCGCTTCATTGAAACCTTCCAGGCCGGCCCCTTCGCCGACACCGTGGTCAGCCTGCTGGCTGCCTTCGTGCTGGGCACCCTGATCGGCGCCGAGCGCCAGTACCGGCAGCGCACCGCCGGGCTGCGCACCAACGTGCTGGTGGCAGTGGGCGCCGCCGCCTTCGTCGACCTGGGCATGCGCATTGCCGGCAGCGCCGAAGCGGTGCGGGTGATCTCCTACGTGGTCTCCGGCGTCGGCTTCCTCGGCGCCGGCGTGATCATGAAGGAAGGCATGAACGTGCGCGGCCTGAACACCGCCGCCACGTTGTGGTGTTCGGCGGCGGTGGGCAGCTGTACCGGTGCGGACATGTTGGCCGAGGGCGTGCTGCTGACCGTGCTGGTCATCGCCGGCAACACCCTGCTGCGACCACTGGTGAATGCGATCAACCGCATTCCGATCAATGAAGCGGCCACCGAAGCCACCTATGAAGTGCGACTGAGCGTGGATGCCGAAGCCGTGCCGCGGGTGCGCGAGCGGCTGGTCGACGCACTCGAAGCGGCGCAGTACCCGGTCAGTGATGTGCAGGTGGTCGAGCATGCCGATGCGCCCACCGACGTGATCGCGGTGCTGGTCAGCACGGCGGTCAGTGCCGACGAGCTGGACGTGGTGCTGGCGCGGATGGAGCAGGTACCGGGCGTGCTGCATGCGAACTGGGAAGTCAGCACCCGGGATTGAGGGGGTTCCGGTGGTTCATCCACCCATACGCTGCTGCGCGCGCAGCGGTTTCCGGAACGAACCGCACTTCCGGGCATCCTCTGCCTGCGGGCAGGCGGCAGCGCGCTGCAGGTGCCGGCGCACCCGCTGCAGCTGGGTGATCTGTCGCTGCAGCACCTCGGCCTGCGCCAGCAGTGCTTCGCGATCCAGGGTGATGCAACCCTGCTGCGGCAACGACAGCCCGATCTGCTGCAACGACAGTCCGGCCGCCTGGCCCAGGCCGATCAGCGCCAGCCGTTCCAGAACCTGCTCGTCGTATTGCCGGCGCAGGCCACGACGCCCCAGGATCTGCAGCAATCCCAGCTGTTCGTAGTAGCGCAGGGTCGAGGCCGGCACGCCGCTGCGCCGTACCACCTCGCCAATATCCAGTTCACGCATGGGCTTGACCTCAAGTCGCCTTCAAGCGCCAAGCTATGGGCACGTTCCTGCCGAGACAAGGCCATGTCCCGTACATCCCCTGTTGATCAGAACGCCCTGTGGAACGGCCCAGGAGGCCAGGTCTGGGTCACCCAGCAGTCCATCCTTGATGGCCTGTTCCAACCGATGGCCAACCTGCTCGCCTCCGAGTTGCCGCAGACCGTCACGCACCTGCTGGATGTCGGCTGCGGTACCGGTGCCAGCCTGCTGGCCGCCGCCACTACCCGGCCGTCTGCCCACTGCACCGGCCTGGACATCTCCGCACCCATGCTGGCGCTGGCCCGTCAGCGTGCGGACAGCGCCGGGCTGGAGGCAGACTTCATCGTGGCCGATGCCGAGCGGCACCCGTTGCCGTCCGCGCACTTCGACTGGATCCAGTCACGGCTGGGCGTGATGTTCTTCGAGGACACTGCCGCAGCCTTCAGCAACCTGCATCGCGCCGCACGGCCCGGCGCCGGCCTGCGTTTCATCGCCTGGCGCGGTGCCGACGAGAACCCGTTCATGACCACCGCCGAGCGCGCGGTGGGCAATGCACTGGCGCTGCCACCACGGATAGCGGGCGCGCCGGGGCAGTTCGCCTTTGCCGATGGCCCGCGCGTGCGGCACCTGCTTCAGGTGTCTGGCTGGAAGCAGGCGGAGGTGGTGGCGGTGGAAGTGCCGTGCTCGATGGCGCGCGACGATCTGCCGGCCTACGTCGGCCAGCTGGGCCCGGTGGGCCAGGCGCTGCGGGCACTGCCCGAAGCGGAGGCCGCCGCGCTGCGCGACCAGGCGCTGGCGGCATTCGCACCGTTCATCGAGGGCGACCGCGTGCGCGTGGACGCCGCCTGCTGGTTGATCCGCGCACGCGCATGAGCAGAGCCCTCCACGCATGGCGTGGATGAGGATACGTCGGGTGCTACAGCGCCTCGCCGGCGTCGGCCAGCCGCGATTCGATCAGCGCGTACCACTGCTGCAGCACGTCGATCAGCATGTCCAGCTCGGCATCGGTGCGTTGCGCGCGGCCGCTGCGCAGGCAGGCCTGCGCCTCCTGCAGCTGGGCGAGGAAGCCGGCCACGGTATCGGCCTGCAGGATCAGGCCCGGCAGGCGCCGCCCGGGAATGCGCACCACCGCATGATTGCCGAGTTGGCCGTACACGCTCAGCGTCGTTTCCGTCTTCATGGCAAGGGGCAGGAATTGGGCGTTCATGGCGTGCACCGTATGAAAACCTGAGCCGCCGGCAGGCGTGGAAGACGGGGAGACGTTGCCACGTCCTGCCGGCGATTCAGGGGGACTCGGGATGCCGGGGCCCTGCCCCGGCGCAGGACGTCAACGAGGCTGCGCGACCCCGGCAATCTGCACCCGCCGGTTCGGCGCCAGGCAGGCAATCAGCTCGCGGCGGTTGCGCTGCGCGCATTGCACCATCGGGTCGGCCGCGCCACGCCCTTCGGCGCTGATGCTGGCCGCCGGCACCCCGCCCTGTACCAGGGCGCTGCGTACCGCCTCGGCGCGGCGCAGTGACAACGCCTGGTTGTAGCTGGCACTGCCGATGCGATCGGTATAGCCGGTCACGCGGATGGACTGCACCTGGCTGGCCTCACGCACCTGCGCCAGGATGCCCTGCACGGCCTGCTGCCCTTCGCTGCTCAGCACCGCGCTGTCGAAGCCGAACAACGCATCGGCAGACAGGCGCAGGGGCTGTTCCGGCAGCGGCGCCGGAGGCGGCGGAGGCGGCGCCGGGGGCCGTGGCGGCTCGAGCACGGCGGCGCACGATTCGGGCTTCCAGTAGCCGCCCTGGGCAATGCCCTTGCTGTCGAAGCGCACCTGGAACTGGCAGGTGAAGTACTCCGCGCCCTGCGCCGTGCGGAAGTTGAACAGGTAGTTCCACTCGCGCACGCCCCACATGCCTTCATTGAAATGCGGCGTCCCCAACATGGTGTACAGCTGGCGCTTGCTCATGCCCGGCGCGAAACGGCGCAGGTCGGCAACGTCCGGATAGATGCCCTCCTTCAGCGAGGCCTTCGATGCCTCCGGGAAGTGCACGGCGGTGGCTTCGGCCGGGCCGTCGGCCGCCGGTGCGTGGCTGCGGCAGGCGGCCAGCAGGCCGATTCCCAGTACCAGGCCCAGCGCGGCGGCGAGCTGACCGCCGCGGGCGATGCGATGCTGTTTCATGTCGTTCCCCCTGTAGACGTTTCCGCGATGCCGGGCCGCCTATGCGGCCCGGCGGCGGGGATCACCACTGGATGCCGGCACCGACGGCCACACCGGCCTCGCCACGGCTGTTGGTCGAGCCGCTGAACTTGTAGATCCAGCGCCCACCCTCGGAGACACCCGAGATGCCCAGCGCGACACCGGACTCACCGTTGTAGCTGCCGGCCGCGATCGAGGCCATGCTGCGGCCCGCTTCACTGGGCTGCGGCAGCGCTGCGGTGGCCATCGCCGAGGCGATACCGGCCGAGGCACGGTTGTCGGTCTTGCGCAGGTCGCGCTCGAAGCCGCCCATACGCTCGTCGGTGTAGGCCTTCGACCAGTCCAGGGTCTGCGCCATGCCCGACTTCAGCTGGTCCACGTTGACCGCGTCGGTGCCCGCGGTACCGGCGGCGACGTTGCGCACCGTGGTCGGGCCGCTGGTGGTGCTGCCCAGGGTGACGCTGTTGTAGTTGGTCGCACCGTTGACGGTGGTGTCGTAGCGGATGGTGCCCTGCTGCGATGCCTGCAGCTGGCGCACGTTGACCGCGTCGGTCGCCTGGCTGCCATCAGCCACGTTGACCACCTGGCGCTCGGCACCGCTGGCGCCGACCGAGACCGTGTTGGCCCGGTTGGCGACGGAGCCTGCACCCAGCGCCACCGAGTTGTCGGCCTGCGCCTGCGAACCATTGCCCAGCGCGGTCGAGTTGGCTCCGGCTGCGGTGGAGCCTGCACCACCGGCGGCCGAGTTGGCACCGCTGGCAGACGGATCGGCCAGGTTGTTGGTGTTGTTGGCGCGGAAGCTGCCGGCCACGTTGGTGATGTTCTGGATCTTCTGGTCGGTATAGGACTTGGACTGGTCGATGGCGTAGTTCACGCCATTCTTCAGCTGGCCGACGTTGGTGGCGTCGTGGTCATCGGAACCATCGGCCACATGGGTGATCTTGCGCTCGCTGCCGGTGCTGCCCACCGACACTTCGCCGGCCGAGTTGCTGGCACCGGCCTGGCCATAGGCGGCGGTGTAGCCGCTCTGCGCGCCCACGCTGGCCACCGAGCCGGCACCCAGCGCGACACTGTTGCCGGCGCTGCTGCTGGCACCGTTGCCGACCGCCACGCTGTTGGCGCCGGCGGCGCTGGCCTGCGGGCCCACCGCCACCGCTTCGGCGCCAGCGGCCGTTGCCGCCGCAGCCGTCGAGTTCACGGCCAGGTAGGCACTGGTGCCACCGTTGGTGATGCGCTGGTTGAGCACCCTCAGCGAGCCGTCCACCGCAGTGAAGGCGGCGGTGACATTGTTGTAGTCGCCGGTGCTGAAGGTACCGTCGGTCGCAATGGTGGAGATGCTGAACTTCGGCGCGGTCCACACGTTGGTGGTGCCGTTGTAGGCCGTGTCGCCACCGAAGTAGTTGGCGACGGTGCTGTTCGTACTGAACAGCTGGTCGCCGGTGATCGCATCACTGCTGCCGGCCAGGATGCTGCCGGCGGCGACGTTGGTCACCTTCACCGCACCGGTGCCGGTGCCCTTCAGCGAGACACTGTTGATCACGTTGCCACTGCCATCGACGTCGTACTTCACCGCCAGCTTGTCGATCTCGCCGGTCTGGTCGGCCACGTTGGCCAGCGAGTTGCTTACTGCATCGAAGGCGGTGCCGACGTCGTTGTAGCTGCCCTGGCTGATGCTGCCGTTGGCGGCGATGTTGTTGAGGGTATAGGTGGGTGCGGTCAGCACGCCGCTGGCATTGACCGCCGCGCCGCCACCGAGGTGGGTGGCCACCGCCTGGTTGGCGGCGAACAGCTGCGCACCATTGATGGCTTCGCTGCTGGTGGCGCTGACCTGGCCCGGGCCGAGGTTGCGCAGGGTGGTGGCCGTTCCGCTCTGGCCCAGCGTGGCGCTGGCGTAGTTGACGCTGCCATCGCCATTGAGGTCATAGCGCAGCGCGCCCTGCTCCGAGGCCTGCAACTGGCCAACGTTGACCGCATCGGTGGCTGCGGTACCGGCGGCCAGGTTGGTGACCTGGCGTTCGGCACCGGCTGCGCCCAGCGAGACACTGTTGGCACGGTCGGCCAGGCTGCCGGCGCCCACCGCGATGCTGTTGGCGGCGGTGGCGCGGGCATTGGTGCCGACCGCGATCGAATCGGTGCCGGTTGCCAGTGCCTCGGTACCGGTCGAATTCACCCGCAGGTACTTGGTGCCGCCGTTGCGGATGTCGGTGATCTGCGTGTTGAGGTTGACCAGCGAGCCATCGACCGCCGCGAAGGCATCGGTGGTGTTTTCGTACAGCCCCTTGGCAATGGCACCGGTGGTGGAGATCGTGCTGATCTCGAACAGCGGCGCGGTGAAGGCACCACTGGCTGGATCGAACGCAGCGCGGCCGCCGAAGAAGCTGGCGATGGCGGTGTTGGTCGCCGCAAGCTGCCCTCCGTTGACGGCTTCCAGGCTGCCCGCGGTGACCGCACCCGCAGCGAGGTTGCCGATGGTGGTGGTGCCGGTACCGGCGCCGAGCGTGACGCGGCGATAGTTCGGATTGCCCGCGCCATCCAGGTCGTAGGTTACCGCTGCAGCCGCCACATCGTTGATGAGGCTGATCGCGCCCTTCAGCTGGACCACGTTGACTGCATCGGTATTCGCACTACCGGCAGCAACATTGGTGATCTGGCGTTCGCCGCCACCGGCGGTGCCCACCGAGACTTCACCGGCGGAGACCTGGGGAGCAGTCAGACCGTAGGCGGTGTAGCTGGCCTGTGCGCCGCGCAGTGCCGCCGAACGGTAGCCCAGGGCAACCGAGTTGGCCTGGTTGGAGGTGGACTCAGCACCCAGCAGGGTCTGGCCATTGGCGGTGCCGACGGCACTGTCGCCGACGATCACCGAATGGCCCATGCGCGCGGCATAGTCGGCCGTGGGCACACCGGTCGGGTTGCTCGGATCATTCACGCCATCGCCGGGGAAGGCCACGTTGGCATCGACCTTGGGCAGCTCGTGGCGTGCGTTGGCGCCGATCACCACTTCCTTCGAGCCGTTGGCGAAGGCGCCATCGCCCATCAGCACCTGGTAGTCCTGCGCGGCGTTGACCGCCCAGCAGGAGATGTCGGCCAGGGCGATATCCAGGCACTTGGCGGCCCAGGCCGGCGAATCCTTCGGCAGCAGCAGGCCCAGCAGGCCACCCGGATTGCCGTTGTTGATGTTGTAGATGTAGCTGTCGGAGGTGACACCACCGATCAGCGTCAGGTGCGAGCTGCCACCGGTAACGGCGCCGCCCAGCCCATTGAGCGTGCTGCCGACCGGCGACAGGTTGACCACGGGCAGGCCCAGCACGTTGACCGTCGAGTAGGTCTGCATCACGTTGGCATTGCTGAGCTTGAGGTTGCCGTTGCTCAGATAGCCGTTGCCGCCGAACAGGCTGGTGGTGGTCGGCCCGATCAGCTGGCCGACATTGCCGACCAGGCCACCGGTGCCGATGATCAGGCCCGCGTTCGGGTCGGCCGCAGCCGGGGCTTTCGGGCTGGTGGGCGGAATCGCGGAGGGCTTGGTCAGGCCAAGACCGCTCAGCGTGCCACCGACCAGGCCACCCACGGCACTGCCGAGATTGCCGACGGTGCCGGTGAGGTTGCCGTTGAGCAGATTGCCCACGGCGCCGCCGACATTGCCGAGGGTGTTGCCTAGCAGACCGCCCAGACCGCTGGCCGTCGTGCCATTGAGCAGGCCACCGACGGTCGTGCCGACCGTACCGACCGCGTTGTTCAAGGTGCCGCCAACGGCCCCACCCACCGCACCGACCGTGTTGTTGAGCGTGCCACCCACCGCACCGCCCACGGTGCCGACGGTACCGTTCAATGCGCCGCCCACTGTGCCGCCGACTGCGCCGACGGTGCTGCCCACTGCACCCACTGTGTTATTAAGCGTGCCGCCCACGGCACCACCTACGGTGCCAACGGTGCCGTTCAAGGCGCCGCCCACTGCGCCGCCCACTGCACCGACGGTGCTGCCAACAGCACCTACCGTGTTGTTGAGCGCACCGCCCAGGCCGCCACCCACGGTGCCAACCGTGCCGTTCAAGGCGCCGCCCACTGCGCCACCCACAGCACCTACCGTGTTGTTGAGCGCACCGCCCACGGCACCACCCACGGTGCCAACGGTGCCGTTCAAGGCGCCACCCACTGCGCTGCCCACAGCACCAACCGTGTTGTTGAGCGTGCCGCCCACGGCACCCCCTACGGTGCCAACCGTGCCGTTCAAGGCGCCGCCCACTGCGCCACCTGCAGCACCGACGGTGCTGCCAACAGCACCTACTGTGGTGTTGAGGGCTCCGCCGACTGCACCGCCAAGAGTACCGACAGTGCTGCCAACAGCGCCCACCGTGTTATTGAGCGTGCCGCCCAGGGCACCACCCAGGCTACCCGCCGTGCCATTCAAGGCGCCGCCCACTGCGCCACCTGCAGCACCGACGGTGCTGCCAACAGCACCTACTGTGGTGTTGAGGGTTCCGCCGACTGCACCGCCAACAGCGCCGACAGTGCTGCCAACAGCGCCGACCGTGTTATTGAGCGTGCCGCCCAGGGCACCACCCAGGCTACCCGCCGTGCCATTCAAGGCGCCGCCCACTGCGCCCACGGTGTTGTTGAGGGTTCCCCGACTACACCGCCGACAGCACCCACAGTGCTACCAACAGCGCCGACCGTATTGTTGAGCGCACCGCCCACGGCACCACCCACGGTGCCGACGGTGCCATTCAAGGTGCTGCCCACTGCGCCCACGGTGTTGTTGAGCGTGCCGCCCACGGCACCCCCTACGGTGCCAACGGTGCCGTTCAAGGCGCCACCCACTGCACCGCCGACGCTGCCGACTGCACCGTTCAGGGCACCGCCCACCGCGCCCACTGTGTTGTTGAGCGTGCCGCCCACGGCACCCCCTACGGTGCCAACGGTGCCGTTCAAGGCACCGCCCACTGCACCGCCGACCGTGCCGACTGCACCGTTCAAGGTGCCACCCAGCGCACCACCGACCGTGCCGACAGTGCCATTCAAGGCACCGCCCACTGCGCCGACTGCGTGGCCGACGGCCGCTACGCCGCCGTTGACCAACCCACCCACGCCCAGCGCGCTGTTCTGCGCGGCAACGGTGGCCTGCCCGGCCAGCTTGAGATTGCGATCGGCCACCACTTCCTGCCCGTCCGGCGCCTGCACACGCACCTTCCCGGCAACGCCGGTATCGAAGGCGGCGCGGATCGCGCGATCGTGCGTTTCACCCGGCAGTTCTTCCTTGGCCGGCAGCGCAGCGGCCACCACCGCCTTGGCCTGGCCCTGTCCGCTGATCGTGTGCCCGGCCAATGCCAGGCGCGCATCGGCGTCGCCGCCGACCGCCGCCTTCAGCCCTGACAGCGAACCGTCGGCAGGCCGGCCGACATCGGCCCGAAGCTGGGCCCCAGTGTCGATCGCGGCGATGGGATTGCCGGCAATCTTCACCTTGCCGCCAGCACGT
The DNA here is from genome assembly GCF_056172695.1 of Stenotrophomonas sp. GSD10. Classification (NCBI taxonomy): domain Bacteria; kingdom Pseudomonadati; phylum Pseudomonadota; class Gammaproteobacteria; order Lysobacterales; family Lysobacteraceae; genus Stenotrophomonas; species Stenotrophomonas sp. GSD10. The sequence continues at coordinate 2,231,434 of NZ_JAOCMC010000002.1, forward strand.
GCGGCCGCGCCCGCCTTCGCGCTCAGCGAGGCGTCGATGCCGGCCGACGCAGCCACCGTGCGTCCCACGCCGACAGTGGCCCGCACGTCGGCGGCCAGGCCCGGTACGGGCACCTGGCGCGGTGCCGGGTTCGCCGACAGCTTCACTTCCACGCTGGCCGGCAGGACGTCGCGCACCACCGGCAACGAAGCGGTGTTCAGCTGCAGGCCGACACGGGCATCGGCGCTGATCGCCGGGCTGCGCTGCGCCTGCCGGGCTGCGGCAGCCAAGGCCACCTCCGCGTCGATCTTGACCGGCATCGGCTGTGCGTACTTGGCGGCCAGCGCCTGTAGATCGCGCAACGATTGATTGGTTTCCGATGCGCCTGCGTGCCCACTGGCCAGCGCGCACAGCAGTGCCAGCGCCAGGGTGGTGGGCATCAGCAGGAAGGCGCGCGGATCACGCGCGGCGCTGCCGCCGCTATCGCCGGTGGCCAGTTCCGAGGCCACAACCAGAGCATTGAGCTGGCGGTTCCATACACGCCGGTAGATGCGGTTCATGAGCATTTCCCCCGTAGACGAACAGCTGGAATGACAGTGGACTTGCCGCTAGGCAGGTGACTGACATTTCAGCGGTTGTCACGGCGGGCGCGCACTTCAATCCGGCACGGCAATCGCGCATTCCGGCAAATCCACGGCCGGAATCGGCAGCCGGTTATGCAGAAGCGGCAACGCTATCGGCAAGCACATGGGCATTTCCGGCAGAAACCCGCCGGGAACCCTTGATACACCTGGCTCAGGCAGGCTGGCCGATCTGCGCGGGCGCGCGCATCAGGGTATCGCGTGGCAGCTCGCCGAATACCTTTCGATAATTGTCGGCGAAGCGTGAGAGATCCCACAGGCCGCAGCTGAGTGCGATGGCCTTGACCGAACGGCGGCTGGAATCGGCCATCGACAGGCTGCGGCAGGCCGCGCACAGCCGCAGCATCGACAGGTAGCGGTTGGGCGAAGTTCCGAACAGATCTTCAAATGCATAGCGCAGGCCGCGCTCGCTGACACCAGCGGCATCGCAGATCTCGTTCATGTAGATATTGCGGCGCAGGTTCAGCCGCATGAAGTTCTCCGCCCGCTGCGCAATCAGATAATGCGTGCGTCGGGCACGGCTGCAACCCGGGCGATCAGCGCTGCCGGCCGCCAGCAGTGCCTGCACGTGCTCATGCAGCAGGCGCTCGGTTTCCTCGGGCTGCAGGCCGGCACCCTGCCCCAGCTCCAGGTGCAGCTGCTGGTAATGGCGTGCCAGCGGCGCCGTTTCGCTGGGCAGATTGAACAGGGAAAGTGCCTGGCCGGCCGGCGGTGTGTTGCGCAGGCTCAGCTCGGTCAGTTTGCGCTGCACGCGCGCCACCGGCACCAGCATCAGGGTCATGTGCGTGCCCGGGCTCAGGGTGAACTCGCTGATGCCCTCCGGCATCACGGTCAGCGCCATGCCGGTGGTCAGCGGCACGCCGTGGCACCAGCTCAGCGTCTCGTCGGTGGCGTGCAGGTAGCCCAGCATTGCCCAGTCCGGCGGCAGCATGAAGCGGCCGCGGCAATGGAACCCGCAGCTGATGCTGCAGAACAGGGCTTCCTCGTGTACGCGCGAAACGAATGCCGCCCGCGGCCCGTTGCCATCGAGCAGCAGGAGCTCGACATCACATACGCGAAGCACGCCGCTCAACGTCGCCAGGTCTATCGACCGCAGGTCGCCGTCGCCGCTGTCTCCCACCCCACCATCGACCATGACAGTGTTGTCCCCCGTTGATCCGCATTGCGTTGCGGCCCCCACTGCCTGACAGGGCGCGCAGCGTTCCTGGAACCGCCACTGCTGCCGGGCTGGCTGCCGCCGATGCGGCAAACACCATCCGGGTAACTACTGCACCTTGAATACGAGTATGCCCGATAATCCACGCCGGTAAACCCATGGGCCGCACTGAACAAAATCGACACACAGGTGAAGAAAATGTATTCACCATTGGCATGATTTTCGCATGCGGAAACCACGCGGCACATTATCTACACATCGATGAATCGTTTTGGAGGAAAACGGATTTGCGTCACACAAACAGTATGAAGACTTAAGAGTCGGGCATTTTCTGCCGAATTTGCATATAGGTTCCGGTTGCAGCGGACCGCCATTCAGGCAAAGTCGATATCACGGTGATCGGGCCGCGCGGAAGCGGCCACACCCAGGGGGACAGCATGACCATGCACCGATCGCACGACCTTCCAACCCGCGGCCCGGCGCCGCGCGGCAGGGTGCGCGCGAAGGGCGTCCCACCTGGAGCCGATCACCCTGCTTGAGCACAGCGGGTCATTGCCCGCGGTGCCTCCTCCGCCAGGATGTGCGGAGGTCCACGGACGATCCCGGCGGAGCCGGGCCACCGCCCAACGCAGGTGTCCTGTCGAAGACAGGTAGAGGGAGACAACCGTCATGAACGCTTCCATCCGCAGGTTCCTGAAAGAAGAAGACGGCGTGACCGCGCTCGAATACGGGCTGCTGGCCGCGGTGATCGCCGGCGTCCTGATCGCGGTCGGCAACGACAAGATCAAGGGCTTCTTTGAAACCCTGTTCGACAACCTGTCCGCGCTCGCCACCAAGGCCTCCGGTTCCGCACCCAAGTAGTGTGTCGGCGCACAGGTCGCGGGCCTTGGCCCGCACGCGAAGACTTGGGCCTTGGACAGACCGTCCAGTGACGGACGATGGGGTGTGCGATGACACTGCTGGGATTGTTGGCCATCGGCGTAAGCCTGCGGATCGCCATCAGCGATCTGTATGCCCGTCGGGTGCCCAACGTCTGGCTGCTGGCGGCGTGCGCGATCTCCATTGCACTGATCATCGCCGGCCAGTTCAGCGCACCGCGCCTGCCGTGGGGTTCCCACGTCGCCGGCGCGGTGCTCGGCCTTGTCGCTCTGCTGCCGTTCTACGCCATGCGCTGGATGGGGGCAGGTGACGTCAAGTTCTTCTCGGTGCTCGGGCTGATGCTGGGCTGGCAGGCATTGCTGCCGGTCTGGATCGCCGCAAGCCTGGCCGCGGGCCTGCATGCGGTGCTCATTCTGGTGTCGCGGCAGCTCGGCGCTGTCCTGCCGCTGGGCCTGCAGGGCCAGGTCGACCGCGCCAGCGCGCAGTGGCAATCGCATCCGGCGCTGCGCGACATGCTGGCCGCCCGCGAGGGACGGCGCGGCATTCCCTATGCCGCGTACCTCGCACTGTCGGCCATCGGCTGGGTCCTGATACGCACCTACGGAGACGTGTCATGAGCAGACGCAGTCCTCGTCGGCAACGTGGCGTGGTCAGCATCGAATTCGCATTGATGCTGATGCTCGGCCTGCTTCCGTTGCTGCTGTTCACCTTTTCCGGCGTGATGATCATGGCCGCGCAGCAGACCCTGGCCACCGCCTCGGCGGAAGGGGCCCGGGCGTCGTTGCGCTACGGCACTGCGGGCGAGCGCCGCACTGCGGCCTGCGTGGCGGCGCGCACCTCGATGCAATGGCTGTTGCAGTTCTCCAGGCAGGCCGTTGACTGCAGCAACGGCGGCAGCAACGCCATCGTGGTTTCGGCGCAGGCCCCCTGCGAAGGCCTCGCTACGGCGCAGTGCATGACAGTGACCGTCAGCTACGACTATGCCGCATCCCCTTTTCTGCCCGGCACCGCCACGCTCTACAAGTGGGTGATGCGGGCGCCCATCCGTAGCGTTGCGGTCGCCCAGCTCGACCTCGGCAGCGGCAACTGACGATCGGTACAGGAGACGCATCCATGCTCAAATTGACCCGCATCGCTGCCATCGGCCTGATTGGTCTGGCTGTGCTGCTGGCGCTGATCGCCTTCATGATCGGGCGCAAGCCGGATGCGCCTGCCACGGTCACGCCGACCGCGCACGGCCCGGCCGAGACGATCACCGTGGTGGAGGCCGTGGCCCGCCTGCCCGCCGGTGAACCGATCACCGCCAACGGACTGCGCCTGGCGCAACGCACCACACCGGTGGCCGGTGCGGCCACCTCTCTGGCCGCCGTGGTCGGCAAGGTTCCCGTGCAGGACATCGCCGAAGGCACCGCCATCAGCGGCAGCGCACTGGCGCAGGGCTTCTCGCTGCAGCTGCGGCCCGGCGAGCGCGCACTTGCGGTGCCGGTGGACGAGCTGGTCGGCGCGGGCAACCGCATCCTGCCGGGCGATTTCGTCGATGTCTTCCTGAACCTGCGCAATGCCCAGCCCAACGTCAGCAGCCCTGGCGAGGCCGCGCAGACCCGTCTGCTGCTGTCGCGCCTGCGCGTACTGAGCTACGGCCAGCAGGACATCGCACCGGTCGCCGCCGAGGTCGGCGACAGCAACAGTACCGACGCCCGCAATGACCCGCGCGCGGCCGATATCACCAGCGGCAGCACCAGCAGCCACGGTAGTGCCAGCGAAGCCACCCAACCGGCACGCAGCGCGGTGCTGGCGGTGCCGGTGGCCGATGCCAACCGGCTGCTGCTGGGCGCCCAGCAGGGCAAGCTGTTCCTGGCGCTGCGCAATCCCGCCGATACCGGCCTGCCCGATCTCGCCCTGTTTCCGCAGTCGCGCGGCGTGATTGATCCGATGCGCGGGCTGGATGCGGAGCAGCAGCTGGCGCTGCAACGCCCGGAAAACCACGCGTTTGCGGGCCTGGACAGCGATGCGCTGGCCGGTCGCGGCGCCGCGCCGGCGCGCACCGCCAACGATGGCCCCGCCCGCGCTCCGGCCCCGCGTCGCAGCGCCCCGCGCGCGTCGGGCATCGAAATCATCCGCGGCGACAGCTCTACGCCCCGCGGCTCCCTCTGACCTGCATCGAGCGCCTCCATGACCGAACGTCGCCGCAGTCCACGCCCCTCCACCCGCCAGCGCTGGCTGGCCCTGCTGCTGGTGCTGCTGGCACCGGCGACGAGCGTGGCCGCCGACGATCTGGTGCTGCAGGCGCGCGAGCAGCGCCCCTGGACCCTGCCGGCGGATCTGGAGCGGGTCGCCATTGCCGATCCCGGCGTGGCCGACCTGGTGATGCTGCGTGGCCAGCGCCAAGCGCTGCTGGTGGGCAAGATGCCCGGCACCACCACCCTGCTGCTGTGGCACCGCAAGCAGGCCGAGCCGCAGCGCGTGCAGGTGCGCGTGCAAAGTGCGGTACAGGGTGCGGCCGGCAGCGGCGGCAACGATCTGCTGTTTACCCAGCAGGACCAGCAGGGCCTGTTGCAGGGAAGCACCGACAGCATGCTTTCGCACATGCAGGAACAGCGGACCGCGGCGATGGCGCTGGGCAAGGATGGCGCACTGGTGGATGCCTCCACCATCAGCAGCGGCGGGGTCGTGCAGGTTGAAGTGAAGGTGGTGGAATTCAACAAGACCGCCATGAAGCAGATCGGCATCAACTTCCAGAACCGCAATGGCGGCTTCGCCTACGGCTTCGCGCGCCCCGGCTCCACGCTGCCGGGCAATACCGGTCTGCTGCCCGGCATGACCGAGGGCGAAAGCAGCAATGAAGCCAGCTCGCCGATCTCCTCCGCCTTCCGTCTGGTGTTCGGCTCCACCAAGGGCCTGTGGAACGCCGATGTCGAACTGCTGCAGAGCAATGGCATGGCACGCGTACTGGCCGAGCCGACGCTGGTTGCGCTGTCCGGGCAGAGCGCCAGCTTCCTGGCCGGCGGCGAACTGCCGATCCTGGAGCCGCAGGGCCTGGGCACCACCACCATCACCTACAAGCCGTTCGGCATCGGCCTGACCGTCACGCCCACGGTACTGGCGCCGAACCGCATCGCACTGAAGGTGGCACCGGAGGCGAGCGACCTGGACTACAGCAACGCCATCGTGCTCAACAACGTGCAGATTCCTTCGATCACCACCCGTCGCGCCGACACTACCGTCGAGCTGGGTGATGGCGAGAGTTTCGTGATCGGTGGGCTGGTCAGCTCCAACATCGTCTCCAACGTCAACAAGATTCCGTTGCTGGGCGATCTGCCGATCATCGGCTCGTTCTTCCGCAATTTCGACTACAAGCGCCAGGACAAGGAACTGGTGATCATCGTCACCCCGCGCCTGGTGCAGCCGCTGGCACGCAACACCGAACTGCCGCTGCCCGGCGAGCGCGAAGCCAAGCCGAACCTGCCCGAGTGGGGCGCCTGGCTGCTGGGCCCGGTGAGCCGGGACCCGGTGCCGGGCTTCTCGCGCTGATTCCCCAATGCCTGCGACCCCACGCCCATGCCCTACGCCACCGCCCAGACGCTGCATCCGCAAGGCCCGCCGATGAATCTGGTCCTGTACGGGATGGATCGCGAGCTGCTGCCCCGGCTGGCGGCCAAGCTGCCGCCGACCACCACCCTGCATTGGCAGGACAGCGGCGCACCGACCTCCGCACAGGACCTGCAGCGTGGTCCGCAAAGCCTGGTACTGCTGGACTTCAGGCCCGAACATGCGGCGGCGTCCAGCGTGCTGGCGCAGCAGTTGCAGCAGACGCAGCCGGAGCTGACCCTGGTGGCGGTCGGGGCCACCGGTGCCGGCCAGGTCGAAGGCGTGGTCATCGCCCTGCGCGCCGGCCTGCGCGATGTGCTGGATCTGGACAGTGACAATGCCGGCATCGAGGCGGCGCTGCGCCGTGCCCTTTCGCCGCGCCCGGCGGCGGTGGCACAGCACGCGCACAAGGCACGCCTGATCGTGCTGTTGGGAGTGCGCGCCGGAGTCGGCACCAGCACCCTGGCCGCGCATCTTTCGGTGCTGGCACAGCAGACCCGTGCGTTGGCCCAGGGCGACGGCGCGCAGCAGGATGGCCTGCTGGTGGAGCTGGCGCAGCCCTCCGGCGACCTGGCCCTGTATCTCAACCTGGACAGCCGCTTCCACTATGAAGATGCGCTGCGCAATGCCAGCCGCATCGACGCCACCCTGGCGCGCACGGCGATGGCCCGCCACGACTCGGGGCTGGTGCTGCTCGACCGCGCCAGCGGCAGCGATGCGTTGCCGCCGTCCGACCCCGGCGCGCTGCTGCAGCGCCTGCGCGCGGTGTTTTCCAGCGTTCTGTGCGACGCCGGCGGCTGCCCGCTGCGGCAGCTGCCGCCGCTGCTGCTGGACCAGGCCGATGAAATCTGGCTCATCACCGACGCATCGATTGCCACCCTGGTTTCGCTGGACCAGGCGCTGAAGCATCTGGCCGGACAACGTGAGCGTGAGAAGCGCCTGCAGCTGGTGATCAACCGCCATGACGACAGCAGCGGCATGAGCCCGGAACAGATCGCGCGACGCTTCGAGGTTCCGTTGCTGGCCACCCTGCCCGAACGTCCGCGTGTACGCCTGGCCGCCAGCCAGGGCCATCTGCTGCTGCAGGATGCACCGCGCGACCCCTATCTGCGTGCCCTCGCCCCGCTCGTCTCGCGCCTGGATCCGGCAGCCTGCCCGGTCCAGGCACAGGGTCTGCGGGAAAGACTCTCCCTTGCTCTGGGTGGATCGCAATGGAAGACAAGGTAACTCCGTTCCCGCACGCCGTGGCCCGCCCGATGCAGCCTGACAGCGTGCCGGGCCACCTGCCGTTCGCGCAGACCGAGCAGTACCAGAAGGTGCTGTCGGCCGCGCACGAGCACCTGCTCAACAGCATCGAAGACGAGCGCATCGACATCGACTCGTGGGCCCCGGACACCATCGCCCGTTGGGTGCAGGTGCAGACCGTGGGCTTCATCCAGGAATGGCGCATCCCGATCAACGAAGAGGAGATGCAGGTGGTTGCCGAGGGCCTGGTCAAGGAATTGACCGGTTTCGGGCCGCTGGACGATCTGCTGCACGATCCGTCGATCGAAGACATCCTGATCAACGGCTTCAAGGATGTGCATGTTTCCCAGGGCGGCCAGCTCAAGCGAGCCACCCAGCGCTTCACCGATGACACGCATCTGCTGCGCATCCTGCGCCGCATTCTTGCCCCGCTCGGCCGTCGTCTTGACGATTCCAACCCGATGGTCGACGCGCGCCTGCCCAACGGCGGACGACTCAACGCGATCATCTCGCCATTGGCCGTGGATGGACCGATGGTGTCCATCCGCAAGTTCCGCAAGGATCCGTTCACGCCCGACGAACTGCTCGCCAAGGGCACCTTCGATGCCCCGATGCAGGCGCTGCTGAAGGCCATGGTGCTGGGCCGCTGCAACATCCTGGTGTCAGGCGGCACCAGCTCGGGCAAGACCTCGCTGCTCAACGCACTGGCCAGCTATGTGCCGGCCAACGAGCGGGTGATCACCGTGGAAGACACCGCCGAGCTGTCGCTCAACCATCCACACGTGGTGCGCCTGGAAAGCCGTATCGGCGGTGCCGAAGGCCAGGGCGCGGTGAGCATCCGCGATCTGGTGCGCAACAGCCTGCGCATGCGCCCCGACCGCATCGTGGTGGGCGAGGTGCGCGGGGCCGAGGTGCTGGAGATGCTGCAGGCGATGAACACCGGCCACGATGGCTCGATGGCCACCATCCATGCCAATTCGCCACGCGACTGCCTGTACCGCATCGAGATGCTGGCCGGGTTTGCCGGCTTCCAGGGCAGCGAGGACAGCCTGCGCCGCCAGATTGCCAGCGCCATCGACTTCATCGTGCAGATCTCGCGCCTGGGCAGCGGCCGCCGCGTGCTGGTGTCGATCACCGAGATCACCGGCGTCAGTGACAACCTGATCACCACCCAGGAGATGTTCCGTCACGAAGTCCAGATCGACGGCACTGGCCGCGAAACCGATCGCTGGATCGGCCTTGGCTTCCATCCACATTCGCACAAGCTGGAGCCGTTCCGGCAGCAGCTGCGCGAATCGCTGTACGGAGACTTCTGAGCATGGGTGCCGGCCTGCTGCTGGGCGTACTGAGCATCATCTCGGTGCTGCTGGCGCTGGCGGCATGGCTGTGGGGTACGGCCAGCAGCCGCGAGCAGCGCCAGGCCTCGTTGCAGCACACCGAGCAGCAGTTGGCGCGCGGCAGTGGCGCCGGCACGGTGCCGGCCGGTGCGTCCATCGGCGCCGCCAACGATCCGGCCCGCCCGGCGTCCAGCAGCCGCCGCGGGCTGCCCTGGGATGGGCTGCTGCAACGGGCGGGGCTGGCCCCGGGCTGGAAACTGCCGTTGCTGCTGGTGGTGCCCGGGGTGGTGCTGTCGCTGGTCGCGGCGATGCGGCTGGGAACAGCGTGGATGTTCCCATTGACCCTGCTGCTGTATCTGCTTGGCTGCTGGCTGTGGGTGATGCGGCGGATCACCAAGCTGCGCGCGCAGCTGCTGCACCAGATGCCCGACTTCCTCGACAACCTGGTACGCCTCACTGCGCTGGGCAACAGCCTGCAGGCGGCGTTCCAGGTTGCCTCGATGCAGACCAGCGCACCGCTGCGCGGCCTGCTCGACACCACGGTGCGCTATGCCCGCAGCGGCATGGATCTGGACCGTGCGCTGGGCCTGGCGGCGCAGCCCTACCGCATGGACGTGCTGAAGGTGCTGGCGGTGGTGATCGGTGTGAGCGTGCGCATCGGTGGCCGCGCCGACCAGATCCTGCAGCGCATGGGCGACTTCATGCGCGACCTTGAACAGGCCCAGCAGGAACTGGCCGCCACCACCTCCGAAACGCGCATGTCGGCCTGGGTGCTTGGCCTGCTGCCGCCGGCCAGCGCGGTACTGATGGCCATTTCCAGCCCCGAGTTCTTCCAGCCGGTGCTGCACGATCCGCTCGGCCATAAAGTGCTGCTGATCGCCCTGGGACTGGAGCTGGTCGGCGGCTTCCTGCTGTACCGACTGGCCAAATCGCTATGACTGCCTGCTGCCGCCCGGAGGGTGCCCGATGAGTGCCAGCGCCTGGTTCATGCTCTCGCTGCTGGTGCTTGCCGCCGGCGTGGCCCTGCTGGGCATCGCCGGCTGGATCCGCAGCGACCGCGAACAACGCACGTCTTCCACCCTGAAGACCGCACTGCAGCCGCGCGACGAAACCCGCGAGGCCGAGGCCACGCGGCGCGATTCGCTGGGCTGGCTGGAACGTTTTGGCCGTGCGCTCAGTGGTGGCCGCCTGGAGGCCGCGCTGCTGGCCAACGAGGACCGCCTGCTGCTGGACCTGGCCGGCTGGAACACCCGCCGCGGCACGGCCATCTACCTGGGCCTGCGCCTGCTGCTGGCGCTGCTGGTACTGGCACTGGCGCTGGCGTTCAGCGATGCGCAGGGCCTGGGCAAGGTGATGGTGGTGATCGGCGCACTTGCCGCCGGCCTGCTGCTGCCCAAGTTCGTGCTGTCTTCGTGGGTCAAGCGGCGCCGGCGCGCGGTCGACAACGAACTGCCGCTGCTGATCGATCTGCTGCGCCTGCTGCAGGGTGTGGGGTTCAGCATGGACCAGAGCCTGCAGACGCTGGGCGACAAGCTGCGCGATGCACTGCCGGTGCTGGGCGGTGAACTGCAGGACGCCAATGTGGCCTACACCCACGGGCGCACCCGCGCGCAGTCGCTGCGGCGGCTGAGCGAAGTCTATGGTGATGACGACCTGGCCAGCCTGATGCAGCTGATCCTGCAGGTGCACGCGCACGGCGGCGCGGTGCAGGAGCCGCTGCGGCAGTTCAGCATCCGCCTGCGCGAGCAGCGCCGGAACACCTTGAAGGAGAAGGTCGGCAAGCTGTCGGTGAAGATGACCGTGGTGATGATGCTGACCCTGTTGCCAGCACTGATGCTGGTGCTCGCCGGTCCGGCGCTGGTTGCGCTGGCCACCACCATGTCCAAGATGGGATCTGCCTGATGCCTGCCCTGCGCACCACCTGCCTGCTTGCCTTCAGCCTGGCCACCCTGGCCAGCGGCTGCGCCTCGACCACGCCCAAGTACCTGCGTGCGCCTACCCTGGCCGCCCCCGAACCCGCCCCGCAGGACAGCCGCAACGCCTACCTGGAGCTGATCGGGCGCATGCAGCTGCAGGGCGCCTGGTATGCCTCGCTGGCCCACGTCGATGCGTTCCGCCAACGCTATGGAGATCCGCCGGCGCTGCGCCTGCTGCAGGCCGACGCGCTGCGCGAGACCGGCCAGGCCGACGCTGCCATCGCCCTGTATCGCGAACTCTCCAGCGGTCCGCAGGCGGCGGCGGCCGCGCACGGGCTGGGCCTGATCGCCGCCCGTCGCGACGATGATGCCGGCAGCGAACAGGCGCTCGAACGCGCCACCCAGCTGCAACCGTTGAACACCGACTATCTCGGCGATCTCGGCTATGCCCGCCTGCGTGCGGGCCAGTTCGAGCAGGCCCGCGAGCCGTTGGCCAAGGCGCTGGAACTATCGCCCGGCAACGCCAAGGCCACCGCCAACCTGGCGCTCTGGGCAGTACTGCGCGGCGACAGCGCCACCGCCGAGCGCCTGGTTGCGCAGGGCAATCTCAACGAGGACACCCGCCGCAGCATCCAGCAGCAGGCCCAGCAGATCCGCCTGCGCCTGCAACAGCGAAGCGCATCTGTGGCGGTAGAGACAACGGCCCCCGCCCGCGCCGTCGCCGTCGCCGTACCCGACCGTGCCGGCAGCAGCAACCGGGTCGCCGCCGAACCGCGCCGTGAGCAGCGCGACATGCGCGATCCGCAGCGCCTGCCCCCTCGATGCTGGAACGCTTCAGCACCGCCACCCCCACAACCGGGAATACGCCATGACCGCGACGACTCTTATTCGACGCCTGCTGCCTGCGCTGGCGTGTGCGCTGGTCGCCAGCGTCGTGCACGCCCAGCAGCCGCCGCTGACCGGGCAGATGCTGGGTGGCCCGGCTCCGGCGCCGACTCCGCAGCCGATGCAGGCCGAAACAGTGGCAACGGTGGATCTGACCGCACCGGCCGCGCCGCCGCCGGCCGTTGCGTCGGCGCCGCTGGCCGAGGCCGCAGGCAGCCCCCTGCCCGCGCCTCGCCACGAGCCGCTGCGCGACGGCGACACCACGCGCAACCTGTTCCGCCTGCAGGCATCCGGGCAGCGCGCCGGGCAGCGGCTGCCGATCCTCGGCGACCAGGCCACGCTGAGCTACGCCCGTTACCTGAAGAGCTTCGAACACGAGATTCCCGACTTCTTCGAAACCGATGTCGCCAGGTCCAAGGACGCATCCTCATCCGGACGCTGAGGTAGGCCATGAGACGCCCCCGCCAGTTCAGCTTCAACCGCCCACGCGGCGGCATGTCGATCACCATGATGCTGGTCATGCTGGCAATGCTGGCCATGCTCGGCCTGATCGAGATCGGCTACCTTTTCTGGGCCAAGCGTGATGCACAGAAGGTGGCCGACCTGGCCGCGCTGGCCGGCGCGCAACGCCTGGAACTGTGCAGCGCGGACAACAGCGACAACAGCGCCGCACGGCAGAGCGCGGTAACCCAGAACGGCTTCGCCGGCACGCTGCAGATCCGCTGCGGCAACTGGAGCGCCAGCCGCGGCACCGGCAATCGTTTTGCCGCCACCGTGGACGCCAGCAACCCGCGCAATGCAGTGCAGGTTGTCGCCGAGCGCAGCGTGCTGCCGTTCTTCGGCCAGAACACGAGCCTGCCCACGGTCAGCGTGGAGGCGGTGGCCCGCCGCTCCGAACCCACCGCAGTGTTCGCGGTCGGCTCGCAGCTGCTGCGTACCAAGGGCGACTCGTTGCTGCTGTCCACCCTGCGCATGGTCGGCCTGGATGTGACCAACGCCACTGTGCTGTCCTACGACGGCCTGGCCCAGGCCAACGTCACCCCGTCGGGTCTGTTGAAGGCATTGAACATCCCGGTCACCGCCAACCTCAGCGTGGCCGACTTCAATCGACTGCTGTCGGTGAACAAGATCTCGCTGGCGCAGCTGGTCGACGCCACCGCCACCGTGGTCGGCCGCGATACCACGGTCGGCCTGCAGCTGCGGGCGCTGTCGGACCTGGTCGCCACCCAGCTGGACATCAACAAGCTCAACATCGTGCTCGGCAGCCAATCCGGCGGCGGCGGTCTGTTCGCCGAGGTCGTCTCGCCCGACGGTACGGTCGGCAGCGCGCTGGAATCACAGATCAACGTTCTCAATCTGGTCACCACCGCCATCTCCATCGCCAACGCCGGCAACGCCGTCACCGTGCAGGGCCTGAACCTGCTCGGCATCAACGTGCAGGCAGGCGTGGTCGAACCCCCGTCGATCGCGATGGGTGGCGTCGGCACCCGCGCCTACAACGCCCAGGTGCGGCTGATGGTGGATGTGGACAGCAACAATCTGTTCGCGCTCGGCCCGCTGCTGAATCTGCTGGGCACGCGGCTGCACCTGCCATTGCACGTCGACGTCGCCAACGCGATGGGCACGCTGACCGGCATCCAGTGCGGCGCCAGCCCGCAGAAGGCAACCATCCAGGTGGACTCTTCGGTGCTGCGCGCCTGCGTGGGCAATGTTGCGCCCGCGCAGCGCTTCTCCAAGAGCAATGTCTGCGACGCCACGCTGCAGAACGAGCAGCTGCTGAAGCTGCTCGGCCAGCCATTGATCACCGACAAGATCACCCTGCCGGCGCTGACCAGCTCGCAGAGTCTGACCCTGGCTGCCGGGGAGACCGGCTCGACCCAGATCAATCCGTTGGCCCTGGGCAGCGCGGTCTCCGACCTGGTCAACGAACTGCTGCGCGTGCTGTCGGGCATGCTCAGTTCACCCAAGCAGGGCATGAGTGCCAACGACACCGCCAAGGCGCTTGCTGATCGCTATCTGCAGGCCACCTTCCCCCCAACACCCGCTACGACGTGGACAAGCTGATTCCCCTGCTGCGCGACGGAGACCCCAGCCGGCAACTGGCGCCGCTCAACAGCTGGAACGTACCCGGTGGGCTGCCCTTTGCGTGCGGACTGCTGAACCTGGCCACCTGTCACAAGGACGGCCCGGTCTGGGATGCGTTCAAGGTGACGGTGACCGGCCAGGGGCTGGGCGTCCTCGACGGCCTGCTCGGTTCCCTGGTGGGTGGCCTGCTGATCAACCGCTGCGACAGCCTGCTCGGCAACCTGATCGACTACAACGGCTGCGTGCGCAACAACCTGGCCTCCTACATCCAGACCGCGCCGGCCGGCTTCCTCGACGGCACCGGCGGCAGCGGCGTCACCAATCCCGACGGCACCGTCAGCTGCAGCGGCCTGCTGTGCACGCTGCTCAAGCCGGTGCTGGCCGCACTCAAGCCGGTCCTCAACAGCATCGGCACGCTGCTGACCAACCTGCTGGCCAATGTGCTGGGGCTGGAGCTGGGCCGCACCGACGTCAACGTGCAATCGATCCAGTGCAGCGCCGCGCAACTGGTGTATTGAGCCGTGACGGGCGCCCTTGGCGGCGCCCGTACCCATGCTAGACTCCCGGCGGGGAACCACCTTCATCTCAACCCACACTTCACCCGTGGATGGTCTAGACATGCGAGAAACTTCAGGGGGCGCGGTCTTCGCCCGGCACGCGCGCAGCGCGGCAGTGCTGGCCGTGGCCATGATGCTGGTGGCACCGGCGGCCATGGCGGCCCGTGGCGACCGCGCCGCTGCGACGGAAGAACCGGCGGCCCGCAATGCACCGGTCGTGCGCAACACCGTGGATGAGCTCAAGCAGTTGATGGATGCGCGCCAGCTGACCGAGCTGCGCACCACCTACAACGGCAACTACGGCGCCAGCCTGCTGTTCAACGCCAGCACGCTGACCTACTACGTCGCGCTGTTCCAGGAAAAGAACTTCTGGCGCGTGATCAAGACCGACGCCGTGGACAATGCCGAGCGCGTCTACCGCACGTTCGCGCAGCAGTCCGAGCAGCTCGCGCAGGTCTATATCGACACCACCCGCCTTGAAGCAGGCAAGCGCTACACCGAGCGCCTGGTGGCCTACAACGAGGCACGCCTGCGCACCCTGCAGCAGGAAATGGAACAGCAGCAGGCGCAGTCGGCACAGGTCAGCGCCGCGCTGCAGCAGGCCCAGCAGCAGGCGGTCAGCCTCAGCACCGACGTGCAGAGCACCAACAGCCAGCTGGACGCCCTGCAGCGCCGCATCCAGATCCTGCAGGCCGAACAGGGCAACCCGGAGTTGAGCCTGCCCAAGCCGGACAGCGTGCCCTCGCCGGCACCGGCTGCGGCCAGCGACGGTCGCTGAGCGACTGCCTTCGCATCCCCGCACAACGGCGCCCCAGGGCGCCGTTGTCGTTTCTGGCCCCAACGCGCCCTTGTCAGCGGCAGGCGTCGTACACCGCATCGTCCAGCTGGCGCCGTTGCACCAGATCCAACCGGGCGCGCCTGGCCAGCGCCGCCTGCCGCTGCCGGCGAGCGCGATCACAGGCGCCGGGATCGGCACTGATCGTGATCAGCGCCGCCTGTGCACGCCGTGGCGGCATCGCAGCCGGTTTCGGCCGGCTTTCCCGGCTCTCCGTCACCGCCGCACCCGAGGATCGCCCGGGTTCGGCCGCAACCTCCCAACGCCACTCGGCCCGGCCCTGGCAGGGCGTCTGCTGGTAGACCGGATGCGGTCCGTCCACGCACTTGTAGACGTTGGTCTGCGCCTGCACGCTGGTGACCAGCAACAGGCCTGGCAGCAGCAATGCGCAGGCTTTCAGCATCCGATCCGCCCCCCGATGACCCGGTCGCCATCGTCGGTGCCCGACCGCCTGTGCGCCAGAGCGAGAGGCGTCAAGCCGGCAGCAATCGGGCACACCGGTGCAAGCCGCCCGTGCGGTGCTGCGCTGTACTGCCCAGGGCCCGGCATTCCGCCCGGCGCCCTCCTCCCTTCCGCCAAGGAACCTGCAATGAGCAATTACGTCACCGTCGCCGATGGCGCCCGTATCTTCTACAAGGACTGGGGAACCGGCCAGCCGATCGTGTTCGCCCATGGTTGGCCGCTGTCTTCCGATGCCTGGGACCCGCAGATGCTGTTCATGGGCCAGAACGGCTACCGCGTGATCGCCCACGACCGTCGCAGCCACGGCCGCTCCAGCCAGACCTGGGACGGCAACAACATGGACACCTACGCCGACGACCTGGCCGCAGTGATCGAAGCGCTGGACCTGAAGGACGCCATCCTGGTCGGCCATTCCACCGGTGGCGGTGAAGTGGCGCACTACATCGGCCGCCATGGCAGCAAGCGCGTGGCCAAGGTGGTGCTGGTCGGCGCCGTTCCGCCGCTGATGCTCAAGACCGCCGGCAATCCGGCCGGCACCCCGCTGGAAGTGTTCGACGGCATCCGCAAGGGCACCGGCGGCGATCGCTCGCAGTTCTTCAAGGACCTGACCACGCCGTTCTTTGGTGCCAACCGCGATGGCAACAGCGTCACCCAGGGCATGCGCGATGCGTTCTGGCTGCAGGGCATGCTGGGTGGCGTCAAGGGCCAGTACGACTGCGTGCACGAATTTTCGGAAGTGGACTACACCGATGATCTGAAGAAGATCGACGTGCCGGCGCTGGTGGTACACGGTGACGATGACCAGATCGTGCCGTTCGATGCCTCGGCCAAGCTGTCCTCGCAGATCATCGCCAATGCCGAACTGAAGGTCTACGCCGGCGCCCCGCACGGCCTGACCGTGACCCACGCTGACCAGTTCAACGCCGACCTGCTGGCGTTCGCACGCAGTTGATGTACTGCGGCGGCGCCTCACCGCGCCGCCGCCCTATCGGTAGTGCCGGCTCTACCAGGGGCTGCTCAGATGTCGTTGTGGTGGTGAGGTACGGCTGCGGGCAGCGGGTCGTGGCCGCCGACGAAATGGCGCACCACCGGTGCGCGTTCACCGCGATGCAGCCCGCGCAGCGCTTCCTGGATCGCCTTGTCATCGGCGGTGATGCGTTCGTGCTGGCGCAGATGCTCCAGCCATGACGGGGTCACGAAATACTCCAGGTGAATGCCGGGGCTGGCTACATCCTCGACCACGCCCCAGACCACCGCGCCATCGCGGCGGCGAATGGTTCCCAGCGCGCGCATCTGCGCCTGGAATGCAGCGCGATCACCCTGCTCGATGCGGTACTCGATGGTCACCAGCACCGGGCCACGATCGTTCGACACCGGCACCGACAGCTCCGGCGCGGGCCAGTGCCCGGCCGGGCGCAGGTTCAGATCCTCGGTACCGGCAATGCGTACGCGCCACACCAGCAGCCCGCCGATCACGGCGCCGGCCGCCGCCACCAGCAAGGCCAGTTCCGGTGAGGTGCGCTGCGCCAGCGCGCCCCAGCTCAGGCCACCGGCGGCCATTCCTGCGGAGAACACCATGATGTACAGCGCCAACGCACGTGCGCGCACCCATGCCGGCACCGCGGTCTGCGCTGCGATCTGCAGCGACGACAACACGGTGATCCAGGCGAAGCCGTTGACCAGCATCACCAGCGGCAGCACATACCAGCTGCGGGTCAGCGCCAGGCCGACCAGGCTCAGCGCCAGCGACAGCGTCGCCAGCAGCACCAGCAGGTCGCGATCCAGCTGTGCACGCAGTTTCGGCAGCAGCAGCGCCCCCCACCGCGCCGATCCCGATGCAACCCAGCAGCATGCCGTACTGCCCCGCCCCACCGTGCATCTGCCCACGCACCACCACCGGCAACAGCGCGTTCATCGCGGCGGCGAAGAAGAAGAACCCGACCGACTTGATCAGCACCGCCTGCAACCGCCCGGCGCGGCTGGCGTAGCGCAGGCCCGCCTTGAGGCCGGCGCCAAAGCCTTCCGGCGGCAGGCTCGACTGCTTCGGATCGCGCTTCCAGCCCCACACCACGAACAGCATCGCCGCGAAGGTGATCGCGTTGAATCCGAATGCCCACACCGCACCGAGCTGGGCGACGATCACGCCACCGATGGCCGGGCCGATCGAGCGCGCGATGTTGATGCCGATCGAGTTCAATGCCACTGCCGAGGCCAGCATCGGCTGCGGCACCAGCTCGGACACGATCGCCGCCTGCGCCGGCATCGCCATCGCCGCGCCGCAGCCCATGCAGAAGGTCAGCAGCACCAGCAGTTGCGGGGTCAGCAGATCCATCGCGGTCAAACCGGCCATCACCGCCGCCACCAGCAACATCCAGCCCTGGGTCGCCAGCAGGTACCTGCGGCGATCGACGATGTCGGCCAGCGTGCCGGCCGCCAGCGCCAGCAGCACGATCGGTACCGTGGTGGCCGACTGCACCAGCGCCACCATCAACGGTGAACCGGTACGTTCGGCCATCACCCAGGCGGCGGCGACGTCGTTGACCCAGGTGCCGATGTTGCTGGCCAGGATCGCCAGCCAGATCGAGCGGAACATCCCGATCTTCAACGGGGACCAGGCACCTGCGGCCGGTGCGGGAGGTTGCGACGCGCTTGCGTTCACCATTGCCATGCTCCAACGATCGAGGCGAACAGCGTGTCCTGGCCGCCGGCCTGCGTCAGTGCAGGACCGGCATCGACCCAGGCCAGCTGCAGCTGCCATTGCCAGTGTTCGCTGGCCTGCCAGCGGGTTTCGGATTTGTATTGGGTGCCGATCCGGCGTGCACCTCCGGCAGTGCCGGGCAAGGCCACCAGCGGTGCCGGCGTGGTGTACACCGCGTCGGCGCGACGATGCTTCCAGGCCATCTGTACGCCCAGCTCCGTCGTCACCGTGTCGTGCAGGCGCAGCGACAGGGTCGGCTGCACGTCCATCAGGTTGGCCGGAGCCAGCAGGCTGGCCTCGCTGAAATAGGCCGACTTCGGGAACAGCGCGTTGAACGTGCCCAGCCGCCCATCGCGCAGGTTGCCATCGCCGCTGGCGATGTCGGCCTTCAAACCCAGCCGTGGTTGCAGCGGCAGGCGGCTCCAGCGCCAACCGGTATCGGTGGCCAGCGTCCACGCGCGGACGTCGAGGTCGCCGGTGGCGGTACGCAGTTCACCGCCCTGCCCGACCAGCTCGCTGTTCCAGTCCAGTGCGCCGGTCTGGCCGAACCAGCGCGCACCCACGGTCTGTCGACGCTCGATGCCGGCACCGGCGGCGAAGCGCGCACCTTCGCGACGGTAGTCCAGCAGGTAAAGGTCCCATTGACCAGGCCAACGGCCGCGCGCCGTGGTGGCATAGGCGCCCCACAGGTGCGCCCCCGGCTCACTGCGATCATCGAACGCACCCGGACGGTTCTGCACCGGTCGCAGCGCCATCAGATCGAGCGCACCCAGCCGTCCCGTCCAACCTGCGCGGGCGCCGTCGAAGGCCAGCCGGATGTTCGGCCCATCGCGCACCGACAGCAGACGCGAGCTGCCATAGCCCGCTTCCTGCCGACCCAGCTGCAGGTGGAAGCTGCCACGCTGCCAGCGCCAGTACGCCTGCTGAACATCCAGCGCACTGCGGTCAGTCCGGCCCGGGCCGCCCGCCTTGCCATTCTCGCCGTGCACGCCCAGCTGCAGCTTCGCCTGCCAGGTGTCCTCCACATAGCTGGCCGAAGCCAGCGCGCGCAGCAGGCCATAGCCATCTTCCGCGCCGCCGATGCCGAACCGGGTCGGGTCGTAGTACAGGCCGCGCACGCGCAGTGACGCGTCCCATTGCAGCTGGCCGTCGCCAGCTTCGATGCAACGGCCACCTTCGCAGGCCAGCGCCAGTGTCGGCGCAACCAGCAGCGCCAGGCTCAGAACGCGAAGCACGAACATCCCATCGCACCCCAGAACGCGGTCAGATCGTCGGTCGGTGCGGCATGGTGCACCGCATGCCCGTGCGCGCCGTGGGTGCTGCAGGCAGCTCCGTGGTGGTGATGATGGGCCGCCGCCAGACCGGTGGCCGCGCCGCCAACGTGGTAACCACCGAAGCGGTTCACCGGTGACCAGTCCGGCATTGCCGGCGGCAGCTGCGGGGCCAGGCCTGCATAGTCAGCGTCGGCGTGCACGATGCGACCACCGACCACCGTCAGCACGCTGGTGATGTCGGCGATCTGCGCGTCATCGACCCGGAAGAAGTCGGCCGAGAGCACGATGAAGTCGGCCAGCTGGCCAGCCTTCAATGTGCCCTTCACTGCCTCATCGCCGGAGAACCAGGCACTGCCCTGGGTCCACAGGCGCAGCGCCTGTTCGCGCTCCAGCAGATTCTCATCGCCATACAGCGCCAGACCACCCACGGTACGCCCGGTCACCAGCCACGACAGCGCCACCCACGGGTTGTAGCTGGCCACACGGGTGGCATCGGTGCCCGCGCCGACCGGCACGCCTTCGGCCAGCATCCGCTTCACCGGTGGCGTGTGCCGCGCCGCCTGCACGCCATAGCGCTCGACGAAGGCTTCCCCTGGTAGGCCATGCGATGCTGCACGGCGATGCCACCACCGAGTGCACGGATGCGCTCGATGTTGCGCGGGGTGATGGTCTCGGCGTGATCGATGAACCAGTGCAGCCCGTCGAACGGCACTTCACGGTTGACCTGCTCGTAGACGTCGAGGATGCGGCTGATGCTCTCGTCGTAGGTGGCGTGGATACGGAACGGCCAGCGCTTCTCGACCAGCAGCCTGACCACATCGTGCAGCTGCGGCTCCAGCTCCGGCGGCAGCTCCGGACGCGGCTCATTGAACAGCTCGAAATCCGCGGCCGAGAACACCAGCATTTCCCCGGCACCATTGTGGCGCAGCAGGTCATCGCCCTGTCGCGGCTGCAGGATCTCGCTCCAGCCCCGGAAGTCGTCCACTTCCTTACCCTTGTTCTGGGTGAACAGGTTATAGGCGATGCGCACGGTCAGCTGGTCATCGCGATGCAGCTGCTCGATGACCTGGTAGTCCTCGGGATAGTTCTGGAAACCACCGCCGGCATCGATCACCGAGGTGATGCCCAGCCGGTTCAGTTCGCGCATGAAGTGGCGGGTGGAGTTGGCCTGGTACTCGATCGGCAAGCGTGGGCCCTTGGCCAGCGTGGCGTACAGGATCAGTGCATTGGGCTTGGCCAGCAGCAGGCCGGTCGGGTTGCCCAGCGAATCACGCACGATCTGCCCACCCGGCGGGTCGGGGGTATCCTTGGTGTAACCACAGGCACGCAGTGCGGCGCGGTTGAGCAGCGCGCGATCGTACAGATGCAGCAGGAACACCGGTGTATCCGGCGCGATGTCGTTGAGCTCCTGCAGGGTCGGCAGGCGCTTCTCGTTGAACTGCGCGGCGGTGAAACCTCCCACCACGCGCACCCATTGCGGCGCCGGGGTGCGATCGACCTGCGCCTTCAGCATCGCCATCGCGTCGGCCAACGAACGCAGGCCATCCCAGCGCAGCTCCAGGTTGTAGTTCAGGCCGCCACGGATCAGGTGGGTGTGGCTGTCGTTGAGCCCCGGCAGCAGACGCCGGCCCTGCGCATCGATCAGGGTCGCTTCGTTGCCCCACTCGCGCATGATCTCCGCGTCGCTGCCAACGGCGACGATGCGCCCTTCCTGCACGGCCAACGCCTGTGCATGCGGCTGCTGCGGATCAAGCGTGGTGATGCGGGCATTGCGGATGACCAGCGTGCTCATGCGACGCTCCTTGGAAGTGGAATCGAGTGCGGCACCGGCGCGGCCGGCCAGGCCCAGCGCCACGGCAGCGCCGCTGGCCAGCACCACGTTGCGGCGGCCGTGGTCGAGTGGATCGTGACTCATGCGGAATCTCCCGGAAGGCGTTGGCCGTCCAGCGCCCAGGCGCCGGGGCCGGTCAGCGCGAGGGCCAGCAGTACCACCGTCCACATCAACGGGTACTCCGTGCCGCCGCGCATCCAGAACCAGCCCTTGGGCAGGGCCAGCAATACGGTGAAGCCGATGAAGGCGGCGGCAACCAGAGCGGCGATGCGGGTCTGCCAGCCCAGCAGCACCGCCAGGCCGGACACCACCTGCAGCAGCGCCAGCAGCAGCGGCAAGGGCGCGGCCGCCGGCAGCCCGAAGCCGCGCAGCTCGGCGGCGAAGCCGGACAGGCCCGGGCCGCCCAACCAGCCGAACAGCTTGCCCAGTGCGTGCGGCAGCAGGAAGCCTCCCGCCGCCACGCGCAGCATCAGCAGGGCCAGGTCGAGGCCATGGCCGGCCATCATGCTCAGTGCCCGCCTTCCTGCGCGCCGAACATGCGCTTGGCATACTGGATGCCGATGCCATAGCCGCCGGCGTGGTCACCGGCGATGCCGGTGGTCAGCGCGTAGGTTTCACCCCGTGCCCAGTCGCGCTGCAGCTCCAGCAGGTACTGCACGCTGGTCATCGGCACCGCACCGGCCTGCACCATGCGGGTGATCGCGCGCTCGTGCGCTTCCTCGCTGACGTCGCCGCAGGCATCGGTGATCACGTAGACCTCGAAGCCCTGCGCCAGTGCCGACAGGGCCGGGCCCACGATGCAGACACTGGTCCACAGCCCGGCCATCACCAGCCGACGCTTGCCGATGCGGTTGATCTCATCGATCACCGGCTGGTCTTCCCAGGTGTTCATCGAGGTGCGGTCGAACACCGGCTGCTCAGGGAAGATCGCCGGCAGCTCCGGGAACATCGGGCCGGAGAACGAGGCTTCGGCCACGGTGGTCAACACCACCGGAACATTGAAGCCCTTGGCGCCCTTGCCGATCAGCGAGACGTTGTTGCGCAGCGCGGAGATGTCGATGGTGTGGGTGGCAAAGGCCATCTGCGACTGGAAGTCGATCAGCACCAGGGCATGGTCGGTCGGCGACAACAGGGACGGGGCGGGCGTGGCGGTGGCAGGGTTCATGGGTGGACTCCGTTGGAAACATGGTCGGTGGGAAGACGCAATCCGGCATCGCCGGCCAGGTACTGACCGGGGCTGCAGCCGGTCTCGGCGCGGAAACTGCGTACGAAATGGCTCTGGTCGAAGAAGCCCAGCTGCTGCGCCAGGCTGCACATCGGCAGCTGCGCGGAGGAAGCAGCTGACGGGCGCGCTCGATGCGCCGCCGCCGCACGTAGCGCAGCGGACTGGCGCCGGTGCCGCTGCGGAACAGCCGTACCAGATGGAAACGGCTGACGCAGGCCGCTTCGGCCAGCTCGGTCACCCGCAGGGGCTGCGACAGATGCTCATCGACATAGCGCAGCGCTCGCTGCAACGCCGCCATCTGGTGTGGAGCCAAGGCAACGGCGGGCGAAACCGGTGGAGAAACGATAGCCATCGGGGATGCCGCGAGGGGTGGCTCATGGTGCGCGGCGATGGCCCGACACCCTACCCCCGTCGGTCGGGGCCCGCACCTACCCGAATGGGGAGGCCGACGGCCGAGCACACGGCGCCCGAACCATCGCGCGTCCAGCGAATAGGCACCGGGCCCGAGCAGCAGCAGGGCCAGCGGCAGCAGCGCCACCGGCCAGGGCAGCGTCTGCGCCTGCAGGCCGAGGACAGCCAGCGCAGCCGCCAACGGTGTCAACACGCCCAGCACCAGCATCGCCGCCGCCAGCAGGCACAGCAGCACCAGCCATCCGCCCTGCGTTCCAGGCAGGCACAGGGCGGCGGCCACGCACAACCGCAACCACAGCAGGCCGACGCCCGGACCGCGGTCGGGAAACATCACGAACAGGCGCTGCATTGCCGCGCTCCATGGGGCATGCCGGCGTGATAGCCGATGCAGACGCGCCACGCCTACCCCGTTAGGGTCACCCCGGCCTGCCCCGCACCTGCCAGAATGCGCCTCATGCGTGGCCGCCCCTTCCCGTTCCTGCGTCGCCTGCCGGCGCTGCTGACGTGCCTGCTGCTGTTGACCGCCCTGCCCGCGCTCGCCGTGCAGCATCCGCTGTCGGGCAGCGGCCTGCCCGGCTACGAGCACACGGCGTGGCGGGTCGGCCAGGGCGCGCCCGGTGATATCTGGGACATCGCCCAGGACCGCGATGGGCTGCTGTGGCTGGCCACCGGTTCGGGCCTGTACCGCTTCGACGGGCGCCGCTTCGAGCGGCAGTCGCCCCCGTGGGCAGCCGCTTCCCGTCCACCAACATGGTCACCCTGGCCGTCGGCCGCGATGACACGATGTGGATCGGCTACTTCCAGGCCGGCATCAGCCGGCTCGCCGGCGGCCAGCTGCACAACTACGGCCGGGCACAGGGCGTGCCGGTCGGGGTGGTGCCGCATTTCAGCCAGGATCGCGATGGCCGGCTGTGGGCCGCGATCAACGGCGGACTGCGCTGGTTCGATGGCCGACGCTGGCAGCCTCTGCCGAGCAGTGCCGGCCTGCCGGAACGCCGCGTGCAATGGGTGCTGCACGACAGTCGCGGCACCTTCTGGGTCCTGGCCGACCTCAGGATCTGGATGCGCCGGCCACAGCAGGCGGCCTTCGTCGACACCGGCATCGCGGTCTCGCAGATGGCGACGCTGGTGGAAAGCCCGAGCGGTGAGGTGTGGCTGGCCGACCGCGTCCGCGGCACCTCGCCGCTGGCCAACGCGCAGGGCGTGCTGCCCGAGCGCGAGCGCGAGGCGCGACGCCTGCCGGAACTGGTCGCGGCCCGTCTCCAGTTCACCGCCGACGGCGCCCTGTGGGCCACGATGAGCCCGCATGGCGGTGTGGCCCGGGTCACCTTCGAAGGCACCCAGGCCGTACGCATGGAGCGTTTCGATTCGCCGCACGGGCTCACTGCCACCTCGGCCGTACCGATCATCGCCGACCGCGAGGGCAACCTCTGGGTCGGCACCAATCTGGGCCTCAACCGCTTCCGCGCGCGCAGCGTGCACACCCTCACGGTCGGCCCCAGCGATCCCTACCGCTCGCTGGTGCGCGCCAGTGACGGCCGGGTGTATGGCTATGGCGAAGACCTCAAACCGTACGACCTGCGCCGCAGTCTGCTGCAAGGCAGTGCCGCGCAGCTGCAGGCCGCCGCGCGGCAGGCGCCCACACCGATCTGGCAGTTCGACTGGATCAATCTCGCCCGCACCCAGGGCGGCCGTACCGCACTGATTCCGCTGCCTGCACCGTTCACCGGACAGCCCCTGCATGCGCTGCTGTTTCCCGATGATGCGCAGGCCTGGGTGTGCACCGGCGAGCGCGGCGTGCTGCACTACCAGGGCGACCAGTGGCAGCGCGAGCGGCGCCTGCCCGAGCAGGCCTGTTCCTCGCTGGGCCTGGATGCCCACGGGCAACTGCTGCTGGGCTATGCCGATGGTGGCCTGCGTCGGATGGGCCCGACGGCCATCGAGACCTTCGGCAGCGCACAGGGTCTTTCGGTAGGGCCAGTGACCGCCGTGCTGCAGCACCAGGACCTGCTGCTGGTGGCCGGCGAAGCCGGACTGGCCGCGCGCGTCGACGAGAGCCGATTCGTTGCCGTGCGCACCGACATGGCCGGCGTGCTCGAAGGCATCACCGGCATGGTCGCCGATGCGCGCGGGCATCTGTGGCTCAACGGCAGCCGCGGTCTGGTGCGGCTGGAGAGCGCGCAGCTGCGCCGCGCACTGCGTGCCGGGCTGCCGGTGACGCCGCGCCTGTTCGATGCCGTGGACGGCATGCCCGGCATCGCGCTGCAGAGCGGGCCGATCTCCACCGCGGCGCTGGCGGCGGACGGCCTGCTCTGGCTGGCCACCAACCAGGGGCTGGCGTGGCTGGACACCACCCGTTCGCATGTCAACACCATGGCGCCCAGCGTGCGCATCGGTGACGTGCTGTACGGCAGCGAACAGCAGCCCTTGCGTGACGGCCTGCGCCTGCCGGCCGGCACCAGCCAGCTGCAGATTGATTATGTGGCCCTGTCCCTGGCCCGTCCGGAGCGCAACCGCTACCGCTATCGCCTGTCCGGCGTCGATGATGGCTGGCAGGACGCCGGCAGCAGCACGCGTGCGTATTACACCAACCTGGCGCCGGG
Organism: Stenotrophomonas sp. GSD10; assembly: GCF_056172695.1. NCBI lineage: Bacteria > Pseudomonadati > Pseudomonadota > Gammaproteobacteria > Lysobacterales > Lysobacteraceae > Stenotrophomonas > Stenotrophomonas sp. GSD10. The sequence goes on from NZ_JAOCMC010000002.1 coordinate 2,257,041, forward strand.
CAGTTACCGCTTTGAAGTGGAAGCGGCCAATGAAGACGGCATCTGGAGTACGGCGCCGGCCAGCCGCAGCTTCCGCATCGCGCCCACCTTCATGCAGACCGTGTGGTTCAAGCTGTTGTGCGCGGCCATCGTGCTGGCGCTGCTGGTGATGGCCGTACGCATCCGCAGCGGCCAGTTGGCGGCACTGTTCCGCGCGCGGCTGCAGGAGCGCCACGGCGAACGCGAGCGCATCGCCCGCGACCTGCACGACACCCTGCTGCAGGGCAGCCAGGGCCTGATCCTGCGCCTGCACGCGATCAGCCAGTCAGCACAGACACCCGAGCCGGTGCGCAGCCAGCTGGAATCGGCGATGCAGCTGGCCGAACGCAATCTGGCCGAGGGCCGCGAGCGGGTCAATGCACTGCGCGACGGCCCCTTTGCCGGTCGCGACCTGGCCTCGGCACTGGCCGATGTGCATGCCGAGTACGCCGGGCACGGTACCAATCCGTTGCGCCTGACCGTGGAAGGTGCGCTGCCGTCGCTGCAGGCCGATGCCGCCGAGGAAGTGTTCCTGATCGGCCGCGAGGCCATCCGCAATGCCTTGCGTCATGCCCATGCCAGCGCGATCGAAGTGGAGCTGTCCTACGGCACGCGCTGCTTCCTGCTGCATGTGCGCGATGATGGCGTCGGTATTGCCGATGAGAACGCCGCGCATGGCCACTGGGGCCTGCAGGGCATGCGCGAGCGCGCGCAGCGGCTCGGCGCCGAGCTGCAGTTGTGGACCCGCCCCGGGCTGGGCACTGAAGTGGCGCTGGCGGTTCCGGCGCGACGCTTGTATCACCGCCGCGCGCCACGTTGGCGCTGGCCCTGGAGCAGACCTGAGCATGACTGAGACCCCTTCCCCGATCGGCGTACTGGTGGTGGATGACCATCCGTTGCTGCGTGACGGCCTGGCGGCCCTGTTGGGCGCGCACGCCGACCTGCGCCTGCTGGGCGAAGCCGCCGATGGCGAAGAGGCCATCGCACGCTACCAGCAGCTGCAGCCGGATGTGGTGTTGATGGACCTGCAGATGCCGCGCCTGGATGGCGTGGAAGCCATCGTGCGGATCCGTGCGATGGATCCACGCGCGCGCATCATCGTGCTGACCACCTACCGCGGTGACGTGCGCGCGGTGCGCGCCCTGCAGGCCGGCGCCAGCGCCTATCTACTGAAGGACATGCTGCGCCACGAGCTGGTCGATACGATCCGCATGGTGGCGGGCGGTCGCCGCGCGCCGATTCCGCCGGCCGTGGCGGCCAGCATCGCCGCGCATGTGGTCGAAGACCGGTTATCCCCGCGCGAGACCGAAGTGCTGCGGCACGTGGCTGGCGGGTTGTCGAACAAGCGTATCGGCGAGCGCATGCAGATTTCCGAGCAGACCGTGAAGGCGCACATGAAGAGCCTGATGGACAAGCTCGGCGTCGGCGACCGCACGCATGCGGTCACCCAGGCACTGCGGCGCGGCATCATCAGCCTGGACGACAGCGGTCACGATTAGGGCGGCGTCGGATTCCCTCGCCCTGGTAGATCCACGCCATGCGTGGATGCTCTTCGTTCCATCGTCGAAATATTCGATTTCGATCCAGATTCATCCACGCATGGCGTGGATCTACTGCAGGTCGCGGGAAGCTGTTGCCGGCCTGCGGCCGGCACTACCGCAGGTGCAGGGCTGCAAGCCCTGCCAAACACTCCCTACTTCAAACGCAGCAGCAGGCTGCCGCCGGCACACACCACCGCCAGCCAGGCCACGCCGTGCCAACCCCACTGCGCCAGCGCCAGGCTGCCCAGCGCGCCACCGGCCGCCATGCCGATGAACATGCCCGTGAACAGCAGCGCATTGAGGCGACTGCGTGCCGGCGGCACCAGGCCGTAGACCAGCGTCTGGTGCGCCACCAGCGCCGACTGGAACCCGAAGTCGAACAGCAGCGCGCTCACCACCAGCAGCGGCAACAGTGCAGCGGCTGGCAGCCAGGTCTCGGCCAGCAGCAGGCCAAAGCCCAGCAGCGCCACCGCAATCGCCAGCCGTGCCACTGCATGGCACCCCAGTCGATCGGCGAATCGGCCGGCGAACGGCGCGGCCAGTGCGCCGGCCGCACCGGCAATGCCGAATGCACCTGCCGCCGCGCTGCCCAGCCCCAGGCGGGCGTGCAACATCAGCGCCAGGGTCGACCAGAACGCGCTGAAGCCCACGGCCAGCAACGACTGGCTGGCCACCGCGCGGCGCAGCTGCGGCTGCTCGCGCCACAACGCCAGCAACGAACCCAGCAGCGCCGGGTAGCGCAACGTAGTGGTCGGTGCGAAACGCGGCAGTGCGCGTGCCATCACCGCCCCCATCGCCGCCACCGACAGCGCAGCCAGCACGAACTGGCTACGCCAGCCCCACGCCTCGGCCACCACGCCACTGACCACCCGTGACAGCAGGATGCCAAGCAACAGGCCGGTCATCACCCGGCCGACGATCTGTCCGCGCTGCGCATCCGGCGCCAGCACCGCAGCGGCCGGCACGATGTCCTGCGCCAGCGTGGCCATCAGCCCCACCAGCAGGCTGGCCATCAGCAGTCCCGGCAGGTGCCCGGCCATCGCTGCCGCGCCCAATGCCAGTGCCAGCAGCGCGGACTTCAACAGAATCAGAGTGCGGCGGTCGAAACGGTCACCCAGCGGTGCCAGCAGCAGGATGCCCAGCGCATACCCCAGCTGGGTCAGGGTCGGCACCAGGCCGGCCGCGCGCTCCCCGCGCCGAGATCCTGGGCCATCAGGCCCAGCATCGGCTGGCTGTAGTAGAGCGAGGCCACCGAGAAACCGGCGCCGGCCGCCATCGCCAACACCAGCGGGGTGGACGGTGCGGCCGCGGGCACGGCGGCGACGGACAGTGAGGGGGTAGACATGGGGCAGTCCCGTGGGAGAAGTGGGCGTATCGTGCCGATATTCATCCAACGTCTGTAGTAGGATGATTCGCATACCTTTCATACGCTCCGCGCATGACCGACCTCGCCACCGGCGCCGATCGCCTGGACCTGCTACGTACCTTCCTGCGCATCGTCGATGCCGGCAGCCTGTCGGCCGCGGCCGTGCAGTTGGGTACCACCCAGCCCACCGTCAGCCGCCGCCTGCAGGCGCTGGAGCGGCAGCTGGGCCTGCGCCTGCTGCAGCGCTCCACCCACGGCCTGCAGCTGACCGAAGATGGCCTGCGCTGCCAGCGCCATGCGCAACGCGTGGTTGACGAATGGGAGTCGCTGCAGGCCGAACTCCAGGGCGAACCAGAAACGCTGCGCGGACGCCTGCGGGTGATGGTGCCGCACGCCTTCGGCCAGGCGCAGCTGCTGCCGACCATGCTGGCCTTCCTCGCCCGGCATCCACAGCTGAGCCTGGAGTGGATCCTGGAAGACCGGCGCCCAGACTTCATCGCAGAAGGCATCGACTGCGCGGTGCGGGTGGGCCCGGTGGACGAACCGCGCATGGTGGCGTTGCCACTGGCCGAGGTGCCGCGCATCGTCGTAGCGGCGCCGTCGCTGGTGCAGGACACTGCGGTGAGTACGCCGGAACAGGCGCAGTCCCTGCCGTGGATCTCGCTGGTCACCTACTACCGCGAACGCCTGCTGCTGCACGACGCGCAGGGGCGTGCGCACACACTTTCGATCAGCCCACGGCTGCTCAGCGACAACCTGTTCGTGGTGCAGCAGGCCGCGCGCGCCGGGCTGGGCGCGGCCGTGGTGTCGGCCTGGCTGGTCGCCGAGGACCTGGCACAAGGACGCCTGGTGCAGCTGCTGCCGGACTGGCAGGCGCCGGCACTGCCGGTCCATGTCGTGTTTCCTGCCGCGCGCCAGCAACCGCCACGGCTGCGCGCCTTCATCGATGCGATGAAGGCCGCACTGCCACAGCTGCACGGAATGCGGCCAGCACCGCGTTAGCGCCCGCTCACAATGCCTCGGCCAGGAACGCCAGCACGGCCGGGCCCACTTCACGGTCGGCGCGCGCATGGCCTTCGGCGGTGCCCCCGACTTCAAGGAACGGGCCCACGTCATGGCGATGGGAGCTCGGCTGCAGAATCGGCGTGATCAGATGTCCCGCATCGGGGTAGTAGAGGAACCGGTCGCGATCACCTCGCCCTGCTTCGGCCAACCGACGCTGGGCAACGGCCATCATCACGCCGGAGTCGCCCAGGCGGTCATCGCCGCCGCCCACCCACAGCGTCCGTGCGGCGATCGTTTCGATCGGCAGCATCGCCGCCTGCAATGCCGGCGCCCACTGCGGCCCCGGCCGTCCCCAGTCCACATCCTCCCGATACGGCAGCCACGCCAGCGGTTTGCCCTGCCAACTCAGGGGTGAGCGATCCACGGCCCTGAAATCGGCGGGGGCAACGTCCCGCGCAATGCCACGGAACGGGGCCGGACTGCCAACCCAGGACACCGCCGCGCGCAGCGTGGGCAGATGGACGGCGGTGGCCATGGTTGCAATCCCGCCCCAGGAACCGCCCAGCAGACCGACCCGCTGCGGATCCACGCCAGGCTGCCGCTGAAGCCAGTGCACCGCATCACTGATGGTCTCCAGCGGCACGTCAATCAGATCCTTGGGCACACCGGGCCCGCGATACCACGCAATCGACACGGCAATGTAGCCGTTGCTGGCCAACCAGGCGGCGTACTGGTCGCCGCCCTCGAAGCCACCTTCCGCGCCACCCAGCGTCACCAGCGCCGGCGCTCGTGTCCGGGCGGGCCTGTCCGCGGGCAGGTACAGATGCGCCTCACGCCCGCCGATATCGACCCGTTGCACCCGCACCCCAGGCAGCATCAGGTGACGTTGCAAGGTCTGCCGTGCCACGACCGAACCGGCCCGCTCCACTTCCAGTTCGAACGTCTGCGGCAGGAAGCCCATGCCATCGGCCGCGCGTTGCCAATGCAGCGGCAATGCACTGGCGCGCCCCTGCTGCGGCTGCATCGACCAGATCAGCCCGCCCGCATCGATGCCCCGGTAGCTGCCCTGCTCCGATCCGCTGCCGGTGGTATCAACCTGGCCACGCAGATCGGCACGCAGCAGGGCCTCTGACTGCCAGCGCTGGCCCCGGCTGTCCTGCATCGACAGGCGCAGGCGCACCGTCTCGGCAACCGCAAGGCCCTCGACCTTGATCACCGGAATACGATCAGCACGCCCGTGCTGGTCATCAACCTCAACGCGGACATCGGCCATCGCCGGGATCGCCAGCGCGCACAGCAACCATCCCCACCCCGCCCGTTTCCGCATGTCCTGCCCTCGTCCGCAAAAAGGGAGAGGGTGCCCGGAAGGAGCGGCATGTACCGCAGGAACCAGCGTCGATGGTGCCAACCGTGCCGCGGCTGGCCTCAACCGTGTTTCAGCCGCGCGTCCAGAGCTGCGGCCAAGGCGGTGCGATAGCTGCGACTGACCGGTACCTGCGCGCCCCCGGCCAGCTCAAGCAGCGCATCCCCGTTGTGGCGCTCGACCACGCCCTGCACGCGCAACGGATTGACCAGCACCGAGCGATGCACGCGCAGCAGGCCGCCCGGCGCCAGGCGCTCGGCCAACCGCGCGATCGTCTCGCGCAGCAGATGCAGGCGCTGCCCGACGTGAACGCACGCATAGTGCCCGGCCATGTCGATGTAGTCGATCTGCGCCAACGGTACGTACTGCGTTCCCCCACGGCCGGCACGGCCAGCACCTGCGTATTGGCCTGCCCATCGTCGAGCAGCCCGGTCAGGCGACGCACCCGCGTGATCGCTTCCTGTAGTCGTGGCAGCGCGACCGGCTTGAGCAGATAGTCGGCCACCCCCAGTTCAAAGGCCTGCAGCGCATGCTGTGGCAGCGCCGTCACGAAGATGGTGTGCGCGGCCAGCGCAGGCTGCTGCGCCGGCAGTTCCCAGCCACGGCCATCGGGCAGTACCAGATCCAGCAGCAACAGATCGAAGCGTCGCCCCAGCAGCCGCTGTCGCGCCTGGTCCAGGCTGGCCGCTTCAGCATCGACCCTGACCTGCGGAATGTGCGCCAGCAACTCACGCAGGCGGTGACGTGCCAATGCCACGTCATCCACCAGCAGCACGCTCAACGGGCGCATCATGCCGCTTGTTCCGGCAGGAACAGGCAGACCCGGTAGCCGCTGCCGCTGTGGCCGGCCTGCAGATGGCCACCGATCATCGCCAACCGGCGCTGCAGCGTGGCCAGGCCACTGCCGAGGCCTTCGTTGCGCGCAGCACGCAGGCAGGGATTGAACACGGCCACCTCCAGCACGCTGCCCTGCACCCCCGCTGTCAGCTCGATCTGCAGCTGCCGGTCTCCCGCCTGCCAGCCACTGTGCAGCACTGCGTTCTCGATCAGCGGCTGCAGCAGCAGCCCCGGTACGGGCCAGTGCAGGGCCTCGGCGCTGGCCTGCAGGTGCAGATGCAACGCCTCGTCATGCAACAGCGACTGCAGGGCCACGTAATCCTGTGCAGCACCCAGCTCATCCGCCAACGGACGTTGCGCCGGGCATTGCAGTGTGTCGCGCAGCAACGAGGACAGTTGCACCAGGGCCGCGTCTGCCGCCAGTGGACGCAGCAGCGCCAGGCCACCGATGGCATTGAGTGCGTTGAACAGGAAATGGTGCTGGAGGTGCTGTCGCAGTGCGACTTCGCGGGCCAGCCGCAGGGCCTGCGATTGCGCGTTCAGCCGCTGCAACCAGGCCAGGCCGTGACCGGTACCGGCCACGGCGATGAAGGTGGGAAAGGCGAACAACGTGGTAATGCCGATCGCTCGCGCCACCTGGCGCGACGACGGCTGCGGCTGCGCCTGCCACAGCTGCAGCAGCAGATGGCCCAGCCCCCAGCCCAGCGCAGTCAATGCCGGTGTCAGCAGCAGGCCCAGCAACAACCAGCCGATCAGAGGGCGCCGCCCCGGCAAGGGCCAGCGCCGGCAGGCCGCCCACAGCGCTGGCGTCGCCAGCATCCAGGGCAGCTCGGCACCGAAGATGAACAACGCCGCTGGCACCAGGCCACCCGGTTGCTGGCTCAGGTGCACCGCCGGCACTGCGGTGGCGATCAGCAGCGCCCACAACCCCAGCATGACCACGCATGGGCGCGGCAACGACAACGGTGCTTCGGGGGCAGGCAACACACAGGCGGGGGCAACGGACATGCACGGCGTCGAACGGGAACCGGCCACCATGCTAGGCGCCCGTGCCCGATCCTTCCCGTGCCGGAAGCAAGGGCGTCAATCGATGAGGGGGCGGATCCCTTTCCGAACGAAAGGGATCCGACCCCGGGGCCATCAGTTGGCCTTGGCAGCCTCGGCATTCCACGCGGCCACCTTGGCCTTGGTCTCGGCCAGCATCTTGTCCAGCGCCGCACGGTCATACACGTTGCCGCGCAGGATCACGCTGTCGATCTTCTCGGTGGCGGCGATGTCCTGCAGCGGATTGGCGGCCAGCAGCACCAGGTCGGCCGCCTTGCCCTGCGCGATGCCGCCGTAGCGATCCATCTGGCCGAACCAGGCCGGGCCGGAACGGGTTGCCGCCGACAGTGCCTGCGGTGCGCTCAGGCCCTCCTTCACGAACAGCTGCAGTTCCTGGTGCAGGGCGATGCCCGGAAAATTGTACGAGTTGAGGAAGCCGGCATCGGTGCCGGCGATGATCGTCACACCGGCCTCCTGCAGCAGCGGCAGCACCGCCGCCACCTGGTGGTACTGCGCGTGCCGGGCTTCGATCTGTGCCGGCGTGGCCTTGGCCGCGCGGTCCACGCGCCATTGGTAGGTCGCGCGCAGGCCCGGGCCGATGTAGGCCAGGTACGGATCGTCGGCATGGTCATCCTGGTCGAGGAAGTCGAGGATGCGGCCACCGTTGAGCGTGGGCGTGACGAACACACCACGCTTGGCGAAATCACGATAGGCATGCATCGCGGTGTCGCGGTCGAAACTGGCGTCGAGCCGGCGGTTGGCTTCAGCACGGTCGATGCGGCCGGCACCGAAGTCGGCGGCGATCTGCGCCTCGTCCTTGCTGCCGGCCTTGAACGCATAATCCAGGTGTTCGATCGAGGCCAGACCGGCGTCGACGGCCTGCTCCACGGTCAGTGCCATCGGAATATGGCCGGAGGCCTTGAAGCCCGCCTTGCGCGCAGCGCTGGCCGAGTACAGGAAAAGTTCCGGCTTCAGCGTGCTGTCGGTGATCTTCACGAAATCGACCTTGTCGTGCTGCAGGCGGGTGATGGCCTGGTCGACGTCGGCCTCGCTGCCCACCTCGATGGTGCCCTTCCAGACCGGCTTGATGCCTTCGATCTTCGCGCCCGAGCTGAGCAGGCGCGGGCCGAACAGCGTGCCCCTGGCGATCTCGCCACGCCATTGCAGCACCTGCTCGGGCAGGTCGCCGGAGCAGTCACGCACCGTGGTGATGCCATGGGCGATATACAGCGGCAGCAGCGCCTTGTTCTCTTCGATCAATGCCGGGCCACCGCCGAAGTGCACGTGCATGTCCCACAGGCCGGGAATCAGGTACTTGCCCTGCGCATCGATCTGGCGTGTGGCCTTCCATTGGCTGCGCAGCTGCGCGTCCGGGCCGACCGCGATGATGTCCTCGCCACGGATCACCACGCTTTGCCCCGCCAGGCTGCGGGCGTGCTCGACATCGACCACGGTGGCATTGCGGATCAGCAGGTCGGCGCGCTCGGCCGCTGCAGCCGACAGCGGTGCAACAGCAAGAAGAATGGCGAAGGACAGCGGACGGGAACGGAACATGGACAGCATCCTGGTGGGCACGCCCAGCGTGCGGGGTGGAAGGGGTCGGACTTCAGCGTGCCGCGCCGTGCTGGCGCAGCAGGGTTTCAATCTGCGGGTAGCCACGCTGACGCGCGTGGGCCAATGGGGTCACGCCATCGCCATCGGCCAGCTCGGGGTCGGCGCCGGCATCCAGCAGCAGCTGCACGATCTGCACATGACGCGGCCCGCCATCGCCGAGCAGGATCGCTTCCAGCAGTGCGGTCCAGTGCAGGCGGTTGACATGATCTACCGCCACGCCTGCGCGCAGCAGCGTGCGCACGGTGGCGACGTGGCCGCGCTCGGCCGCCGGAATCAGCGCGGTGCCGCCGTAGCGGTTGGTGCTGCGCAGGTCGGCGCCGTGCGCCAGGGTCATCACCAGGATCTCATCGAGGCCACGCGCGCCGGCATACAGGTAGGCGCTGTCCTGCAACGCATCCTTGGCATTGACGTCGGCCCCGGCCTCGATCAGTTCGCGCGCGGCATCCACGTTGTTGCCATGGGTGGCCAGCAGCAGTGCGGTGCGCCCCTGCCCGTCGCGGGCCTCCAGATCAGCACCCTGTGCGATCGCCTCGCGCACGGCCTCGGCATCGCCACGGCTGGCCGCATCTCGCAGATGGCCATCGGCCTCGGCCCTGGAGGTGGCGGTGCAGGCGGGAGTCACCAGAGCCAGCAGGCACAACAGCAGCACACGCGGCAATGGCGCCAGCCAGGCAGGGCAACGATGAAAGCGCATGTCGGTGTCTCCTTCTGTCCGTCACCGCGCGCGGCGCGCGATGGCCAGGCATTGCCGGTCGTTGTCCCGCATGGTAGAAGTCGGCCCGGGTATCCAGAAGTGAAATGTTCAAATGCCAGACAGTGCCAAATCGAATAGAACCCTGTTCGAGCTGGACCTGCTGCGGGCGCTGGTGATGGTGGCCGACTGCGGCAGCTTCACCACAGCCGCCACGCGCCTGCATTCGACCCAGTCCACGGTCAGCCAGAAGGTGCGGCGGTTGGAGGAACTGGCCGGGCATCGCCTGCTCGAACGCGGCCACCGCGACGTGCACCCGACCGACGCCGGCCACACCCTGCTCGGCTACGCGCGACGCATGCTCGACCTGAACGAGGAAATGGCCCAGGCCCTGGCCGGCGCCACCGTGGAGACCGCCGTCCGTATCGGCGTGCCGGAGGACTTCGTCAACGCGCAGACCACGCGGATGCTGGCGGCCTTCAGCCGCCGCCACCCGCAGGTCAAGCTGGAAATCAGCAGCGGCCTCAGCCGCGACCTGGCCCACGGCTTCGACCATGGCGAACTGGACCTGGTGCTGGTCAAGCAACGCCGCAACAGCCGCCAGGCCGTGCATTGCCGGCGCGAACCGATGCACTGGATCGACAGCCTGCGCAGCAGCTGCCTGCAGCAGGACCCGCTGCCGCTGGTCACCTTCCCACCGCGCGGGCTGTACCGCGACGAGATGATCCACGCGGTGGAAGCGCTGGGCCTGCGCTGGCGCATCGCCTTCACCAGCTCCTCGCTCAGCGGCATCCAGGGCGCGGTGGCCGATGGCATCGGCATCAGCCTGTTGCCGCGCCGCGCGGTCAGCCGCGAGCACCGCATCATCGATGGAGAACGCGACCTGCCGGTGATCGACAACTACGAGATCGGCCTGCTGCATCGCGCCGACGCCGATGACGCGGTGCGTGCGCTGGCCAGCGAGCTGTGGCGCCAGGTGCAGCGCGAACCGGACTGATCGCGCTGTGCGGTGCATCCACGCATGGCGTGGTTCTACAGCCAGCGACCATCAACGACCACCCGGCGCTCCGTCGGCACTGCGGCCACGGCAGCCGGGCCATGATCGGCACGCACCGCGACGAACGTCGCCGGCAGGCCTTCGGCCACGCCATGCTGCGGCAGGCCGATCACCTGCGCGGCATGGGTGCTGACCATGTCCAGCGCCAGCATCAGGTCGGTGTCGGTGTAGAACCCGGAGCGGTAACCGAGCAGCATCGCCCGCTGCAGCAGATCGCCATTGCCATACGGCCACCAGCAGTCGCGGATGTTGTCGTTGCCGGCGAACACGCGCACGCCGGCGTCATGCAGCGCGCGCAGCGGAGGGAACGGATGGTCACCCGGTGCATTGCTCATGATCGCAACGCCGGCCATGGCCAGTGCCTCGCCCACCTGCAGCGCGCGCGCCAACGGCACCTCGCCCAGCGCGTACGCATGGCTGACCGCCACCCGCCCCTGCAGGCCTGCGGCAAGGGTACGCGCGGCGATGCGCAGCAGCTGGGCCAGTCCGGTCTCACCTGGCTCATGCAGATGGATGTCCAGCTGCACCCCATAGCGCTCGGCCAGCCCGAACAGCAGCGCCAGCTGGCCTTCGGCGTCGCCGTCCAGCGTGGTCGGGTCGATGCCACCGAGCACTTCCACGCCCGCCGCCAGGGCCTGTTCCAGTACCGCCGCCGTACCCGCACGGGACATCACCCCGGCCTGCGGGAACGCCACCAGCTGGATGCGCATGATGTCGGCGCAGCGCAGTGCCGCCTCGCGCACCGCCTGCAGATGGTCCAGGCCGGTGCTGCCATCGACATCGACGTGGCAGCGCATGGCCACCGTGCCGAAACCGCTGCACTGGCGGATCAGGGCTTCGGCGCGATCGGCCATCGGTGCGGCGGTGGCCAGTGCAGCCTTTTCCACCGCCAGCCGCTCGCGCAGCGTGTTGACCGGTTGATGCGAATGCCAACGATTACCGACAAAGCTCTTGTCCAGGTGGATATGGCCATCGACCAGGCCAGGCAGGACGCTGAAGCCGGTCAGATCGACGCATTCCGCACCATCGGAGGCCTGCGCGGTACCATTGAGATCGCGGATGCGGCCATCACGGATATGGAAATGCAGCGGTGCGCCATCGCGGTCGACGCCACCGTGGACGAACTGCAGAGTCATCGGGAACTCCCGGGAAAGCCAAGGCAATGGCCGCTATCGTGCGCGCCACGGCGGCCATCGGCCAACGAAATATATGGATGCCACGCATTCGAAGGAACAATGAATGCTTCCGCCGCCGCCGATCGCAGCTACGCCCCGGACACCGCTGAACGGGTACCATAGGCGCCTGTTTCCGCTGTGATGTCGCATGGGCCCGTCCGACCGCCACGATCGTCTCCGCCGCTGGCAGGCCGCGTCGCTGCTCGCTGCCGCCCCGATCGCCAGCCTGTCCGCCACCGATGCTGCGGCCGCGGCGCCGCTGCAGACGCCGCCGGGCCAGCAACGCATCGCGCCGGCCGCGCTGGTCGAGCGGCTGCACCAGCGCGTGCTGTCCGGGCAGAGTGCAACGGCCACCCTGGAGCACTGGTGCGCCGAGCACGGCCTGGCCGAGCAGGCACGGGTGCGCGCGGTGCGGGTGCACGGCCAGGACAAGCCGGCCCCGGCCGACGTCCTGCGGGCACTGGGCGCAACCCAGCCGGATACGCCCCTGCGCTACCGCCGCGTGCAGCTGGTCTGCGGCAGCCGCGTGCTGTCCGAGGCCGACAACTGGTACCTCCCCGGTCACCTCAGCCCGGCCATGAACCAGGTGCTGGACAGCACCGACGAACCGTTCGGCCGCGTGGTCGGCCCGCTGGGCTTCCAGCGCCAGACCCTGGCCGACCAGACCTTCTGGCCGCCGCGCGGTGAGGGCGACCACGGCGTCATCCTGGAAGTGCGCGCCCTGTTGCGCGACCGCCAGCAGCAGCCCTTCAGTTACGTCATCGAGTCGTACCTGGTGCAGGCGCTGCCATAACGCGCCGCTACTGGCCCGTGATTGCGTTGGCGGCCGGGTCCACCGAAAACACGAAACGCCCGCCGTGCTGGTCCCTGCCCCACGTCATCGGTGCGGTGGTCAGGCTGTAGACCGGGCTCGCCTTGTCCACGCCGAACGCCTCGGACCAGGCGCTGAAATCCTCCTCGGTACGGCTGCGGATCTCGCCGACGCACAGGCTGTAGCCGCAGGCAAAGGACACCAGCGTGCCATCCCTGCCGATGAGCCGGGTCGCAGCGTCCTTGTAGAGACCCGTCAGGTCCTGCACCTCCGGGCGGCTGGACGCATCGCGCTCGAACTGGCCGATCGCCTGCGCGAATGCCTTGTCGGACCCCAACACCGCCTCGCTCTTCTGCGCAGACACCCCGCCGTCAGCCATCAGCAGACGCTCACCCTCGAGGAAGTGACCCTCCGCGTTCGCGGGCCCGTGGGCAGCCGTTGCGCCCGCCGTTGCCGTTGCCGTCGCTGTTGCCGCACGCGGTGATCCAGCATCGCTGGCTGCGACCGACTGGGATCGCACCGCCGCCGCACCGGGCACTTCCGCCGCCTCGTCCACGCTGCCCGCCTGGCTGCCGCTGCAGCCGGCCAGGACCACCACTGCCATCACACTCCACACCCTGACATCCATGCGCCTGCTCCTCCGTGTAGCGCAACAGCATGCCACGCTCGTTTCCGCCAGGCCGGTGCAACGCACAAAGAAAAGCCCGGCAATGCCGGGCCTTTCGCTTGCCACCGGATCAGCGGAACCGGTAGTCCAGCTGCACCCAGTACTGGCGGCCGTACGGGTCGTAATTGCCGACCGGATAGAACGGCCAACCACCGCCATTCCTGTCCGCCGGCGGGCGGCTATCGCGCAGGTTGTTGACGATCACGCCCAGCGACAGGTTCTCGCCAAACTGGCGGAACACGCTGGCGTTGTAGGTCATGTACGGCGCGATGCGGCCACTGCCATCACTCTTGGGCAACGAGCCGAAGCGGTTGCCGTACAGGGTGGTGGCCCAGTCACCCTGGCTCCAGGTGATGCTGCCATTGGCCTTGCTGCGCCACTGCCAGTTGTCGAGCGAGTTGCGGATGTCACGCTCGGGGTCATCGGCGAACTGCCTGTAGGTGTGGTCCAGCACCACGGTATAGGCCAGGCGCGTGGTGAAGCGCCCATAGCGACCGGCGTCGAAACGCCAGTTGCCCTTCAGGTCCAGGCCGCGCACCGTTTCGGACGCCGCGTTGATCGGGTTGATCAGCACGCGGGTCACCTGGTCCGGCTGCACCGTCGCGTTGGACGGATTGCGGATCACCCGTGACAGCGCGTCCTGGCACAGCGGCGAGCCGAGGTCACGCGTCTCGCCGCCCAGCGTGCGGCCGAGGCGGCAGTCGGCCTCGTCACGCAGGATGCGGCTGGTATCGAGGCTGGTGACCTCGTTGTCGATGCGGATGTCATAGTAGTCAGCACTGAAATCCAGCCCGGCCAACGGCGACCAGACTACACCGAACCCATAGGACTTGGCGGTCTCCGGCTGCAACTGCGGATTGGCGCGGTTGCTGTAATCGATCGACAGGCCGTTGTAGTCGCAGTTGTCATACGACTGGCCGGCGGTACGGCAGCGCCAGTAGTCGGTCATGCCCGGGTTGTAGCCGCGGGTCTCGGTGGCGAACACGTAGTTCATGTCCGGCGCACGGAAACTGGTGGCGGCCGAACCGCGGATCAGCAGGCTCTCCACCGGGCGGAACTCGACGCCGACGCTCCAGGTCGCCTTGCCGATGTGCTCGCCGCCTGCCCGGTACTGGTCATAGCGACCGGCCAGGGTGGTGGTCAGCGACTGCAGCAACGGCAGTTGCAGTTCAACGCCCGCCGCGTAGCGATCGCGCTCACCGCCGGCACCGATGCCGGCACTGGTGTTCCAGAACTCCCCGGTGCCCAGGCGCGGGTCCGGGCGGTTGCGGTAGCCCTGGCTGCCGGCCTCGACCACCGCCGCCAGCGCGGCGTCACCGCCGGGCAGCGCGAACAGGCGGCCGTTGATGCTGGCACTGAAGGTCTGCAGCCACGCCGCATTGCGGCTCTCCTGATAACCGGACAAGCCCTGGTATTCGTCCGGGGTCAAGGGTTGGAACAGGCGCGCCGGATCCGGCGCATAGACCTCCACGCCGTTGCGCACGCCCAGCCTGGGGCCGAGCAGGTACTCGTTGATGCCGGCCAGCAGCACCGGGCGACGGGTACGGTTCTCGTAGCGCGAGCGGCTGTAGACCGCCTCGTAATCCCAGCCACTGTCGCCGAACTGGCCGCGTGCGCCGACGTTGAACGACCACGAATTTTCCAGGAAGCGATTGGCATTGCGCGGCAGGCCGCCAATCTCTTCCGGTGCGAAGCGGCGGTACCAGCTTTCCAGGTTGCCGGTGGTCTGGTTGTAGAAGTAACTGCGTGCCGAGGTCCAGGTGGGCGCGCGCGTATTGTTGTAGATCTGCGCACTGCCCACGGCCAGATCGGCGAACAGATCGGTGCGCTCATCCAGGTGGAAGGTCAGCAGGCCGTAGCCATTGAGATTGCGCTTCTGGGTCTGCACGGTCCAATAGCTGGCGGCCGCTTCATTGCTGCCGCAGTACGCGCCCTGGCGTGGGTTGTTGGCGCGGAACACGCTGCCGCCATAGATGGCCGAGGCGGCGTCGCACCCATTCACGCCCGGATCGATGTTGCGCCCGGTGGCGGCATTGCGGCGATAGGCGATCGCAGTGGCCTGCGGCGCTTTGCCGCTGGGGTCATCGTCGAGCGAGTCCATGAAGTCGCGCTGATGCGCATGGATCGCCTTGCGCACATCGAACTCGAAGCCGAACACGCCTTCCCAGCGCTCGCCGGAACCGCCGCCAACCACCTGCACACGCTGGTTGTCGCCGCCGCCGCGCTGGGTACCGCCGGCACGCACGTTGACTTCCACACCGTCGAAGCGGTCCTTGAGGATGATGTTGACCACGCCGGCGATGGCGTCAGAGCCGTACACCGCCGACGCACCGGCGGCCAGCACCTCGATGCGCTCGATCAGCGCGCTGGGAATGTTGGCCAGGTTGACCACGTTCACCGAGCCTTCGTAGGCCAGCGGGTAGTCGGACTGGCGACGACCGTTGACCAGCACCAGTGTGCGGTTGGGCCCCAGGCCGCGAAGGTTGATGGTATTGGCCGCCGGCGTGAAGGTATTGCCGAAGTCCTCGCCCTGCACGTTGCCGGTGTTCTCGGTCAACGCACTGAGCGCGTCGAAGGCATTGCGGTAGCCCTGCGCGTCAATCTGCTCGCGGCTGATCACCGTTACCGGCGACGGCCCTTCGACGCTGGCACGCGGAATGCGCGAGCCGGTGACCTTTACTTCCTGCAATGAGGTGGGTGCGCTTTCCTGCGCGAGGGCCGGCAGCGAGACCAGCATCAGGGACGACAGCGCGAGCACCAGCGGACGCGGGCGCAGCGCCTTGGGAGAGGCGGACATGGGCTTCCTGGGGACGATGGGGTGGTACGGGAGGACAGCCGCCGGTGCGGCGCATAACGATCCCGTAACGAAAGTGTCCTGAATGGGCAGTTTCAGTGGAAATGATCAGCCCTGATGGGCTTATGCCTGAACCGAATCAGACCTGGCGCCCCTGCCAAGCGGCTTTTGCAACGAATTGAATGGTGCCGTGGCAGGCGTCCTCGCATCGTGCGGAGCATGAACAACAGTGCCCAACCTTCCTGCCTCCCGCCCCTGCACCCGGTCCGGCGCCGCCACCTGCTGCACCTGCAGGCCGCACCGGTGACCCTGCGTTCCTTCCTGCGCACCGACCTGCCCCGTTGGCGCATCTTCGATGACAGCCGGCGGCGTGGCCACGCGCATGTGCCTGGCATCGATGAAGAAGCCCGCTTCCTCGCGGGCATGCACCGCTCAAGCCTGGAGTACGACCACGATCAGCTGCAGCTGGGTGTGTTCGACGACGTGCACGGCACCCTGCTGGACCAGGTGCACGTGCGCCTGCAGTCCGCGTATGCGCGTTGCGCGGAAATCCAGTCACTGCAGCATCGGCACGCCCATCCGCAGGCGGCACTGCAGGCGCTGTGCACGTTCCTGTTCGAGAACGTCGGCCTGCATCGCATCTACGTGCTGCTGCCGCCGTCATGCACCTCGCCGTTCGCCGACGCCCTGCGTGCCACCGGGTTCGAATGCGAAGGCGTGCTGCGCGACCAGCACCTGGACGCCGCGGGCTGGCAGGATCGCCAGCTGCTGGCATTGACCGCGCCCGGGTGGCGCAATCGCCAGCAGGCACTACGTTAGCGCACCCGCTCCAGCGCCTGCCCTGCGCCGGTCACGGCGGCGCAGGCGTGATCCTGCAGTTCCTCGCCACTGGCGTCATTACCGCTGGCGGCGTCCACCCGCGTGGCCAGCAGGATGAAGCCCGGCCCGCCCTGTACGTCATCACGTCCAGCCACGACCAGACTCCATTGGCCAACATCGGTCACGCCACTGAGATCGTAGGCCAGCAGATTCAGCGGGTTGGCGGTCAGCGCGTCACCCGGCAGCAGCCGGACCTGGTAGCGGTGGCCGCGCAACGGCGTGGCCAAGGGCGCCCAGCTCTGGCCCAGGGTGCCGGCCTGCGCATCCAGGGCCTGCAGCACGTCGGCGCGCAGGCAGTCGACATGGATGTGCAGCTGGTGCTGCGAACGGCCATGTGGCGAGTTCAGCGCCAGGCTGGCCACCGCACGCGGCAGCGGCTGGCCCAGCGCCTGTTCGGTATGGCGGCGCGCCTGCCAGGCCGCAGCGAAGTAGTTCGGCGCGCCACGCTGGTACAGGCTGCGGTTCTCGATACCGCTGACCTTGTCCAGCGGCATCAGCAGGAACTGGTAGTCGCCGTGCGCATCCTTGACCAGCACGTCACGACGGTCGGCCGCGCTTTCCACCCGCAGGCAGTCACCGCGTGGGCCCCCGGCGCCCCGGCAATCCCGTTCGATCAGCCGCCACAGCGCATCGGAATGGGCCGGCGGCGGCGGCGCACTGGCGCAGCCCGCCAGCACTGCAAGGGACAAGGACAACAGCAACGGCAGACGGGGCACGGCACTCACATCGATGGCTCGGCACACGGCCGCGGCGCGTAGTGTAGCCCGCCCTCTCAGCCCGGCACCGCCTCGGCGGCTTCGGCCTTCTCCTCCACCTTGCCCGGCGTGTACTTGGTGGCACCGAAGTACAGCACCCGCCACTGGCTCAGGTTGCCGATGAACCAGTGCGCCACCGAATCGTGGCCGTAGCCGTCGAAGAAGGCCTCCACCTCCGGCGGCAACAGCGTGGTGTTGTCCCACGACTCCAGGGTCACCCGCTCGGCCATCGTCAGCGTTGCGCCACGCTCGCGGCGGCGGCGCAGGCTGACGATCTTGCCCAGCATCGTGTCGTTTTCCTTCTCCAGGCCTCGGCGCTGCTTGGTCACAGCGGAAAGCTCATCGTCGCGGGCCTTCAGTTCGTCGGACACCCGGTTCCATTCGGCCGTCTTGTCCGCGTTGCCCTGGTCGGCCAGATGAAGGTTGTCGTTGCCCCACGGCGACGGCAGCTGCGACTGGCGCCGGCGCAGGGTCCGCACCTGCTCACGCAGCGCCTCCTCCCGCGCCGCCAGCCGCTGCATCGACGGCAGTTTGTCACCGCGCGCCACGCGTACCCGCAGCCAGCGGTACAGCAGCTCCATGTGCGAGGCCTGCACGTCCTCCATGCGCCCGCGCTTGACCCGCACCGCCTGCAGATAGGCGTTGAACACCGCCTGCAGCTCCGGATCCTGCTTGTCGAACTCGGCCTTCAGGAACGGCTCCAGTTCACTCACCGGATGGAGCAGCACGCCACCGGCCTGCGCCATGTCGTACATCTCGTTGAGGGCAAAGCGCGCGATGCTGTTCTGGCGCCCCTGGTGTTGCGGGTCATAGCCGCCGCCCACATCCGAGTGCACGCCGGGGAACCAGATTTCCACCGTGTTGGCCGGGTAAAGCGCGTGCTCCCGTGTTGAATCCAGCGGAAACTGGCCACGCAGCTCATGGGCAGCGGTCATGTGCACCGACTGCTCCACGATTTCCGGAACCGCCATGCCTTCGGCCCAGCCGGTATGTCCATTGCGGTAGTTCACCGCGGCGGCCGCCAGGCTGGGCCACACCGAGCACACCGTATCGAACACGCCCATGAAGCCGATCCGCAGCGGAATGCGCTCGCGGTACAGCCAGGTACCATCGGCCTGGCGCCGGCAGCGCGCGGCCAGGTCGCGGGCGAACGCGCGTGCCGATGCCGCTCCGCGCGAAAAACCCAGTACCGACACGCTGACCACCAGGATACGCATCGGCTCGGGCTGGCTGTCGATCAGTTCATCCAGTGCCTGCAGCGCGAAGTCGATGCGCTCGCGCCCACCCTTGCCGATCGACAGCCCGAGCAATCCGCCGCTGTCACCGACTTCCGGGCAGGGCGTACCGACGCCGGCCAGATACTGGCGCTTGATGTTCCGCGTATCGTCCTTGTGCGAAATGAACAGCCGGGCGATGTTCGACAGAGCACGCTCGTCCTCCCCTTGGCCAGCTCTTCATCGCGATTGTTGCCGGTACCGTCGAAGAACACGCTCAGGTGCAGGCTCTGGGTACAGCCGGTGGTGGCTGCTTCCTTGTCGGGCACCGTGCCGCACATCGCTTCCTGGCGACGGCGACGCTCGGCATCGCTCAACGGACGCGAGCCACGGGCCAGCCGCGCGGTGCGCGCCGTGCCCTCGGCCTGCGCGATCGGATCAGGGGTACCGGGTTCGAGATCCACCTGGCCCGGAATCGCGGTCGGATCAGTACTGGTCATGGTCCTTGTGCTCCTTCGGCACGGGCATGCGTCGCACGTCCCATTTGTTCACGCCCTTGTCCAGCAGCTCGGCCTCGACATGGCCGTCGGCATAGAAATGCAGCAGCAGCGTGGCCGGGTTGGGCGGATACGGCGTCTTCAGCGGCACCACCGCTTCGCGCGGCACGCGGTGCCCTTCGCTCAGGTAGCGGTTGGTGGCCAGATCGTAGCGGTTGGCCTCGATCCAGCGCACCCGCACGCTGTCCGGCCCCTTGCCGCGCGGCGCGCGCGGCCCCATCCCGGAGCCACCGTTGGTGTAACCGCTCACCCCTCCCAGAAACTGCCCATCGACCCGCACATCGGCCAGGTAGTACGGGCTGTAGTTGAACGCGAACAACGACATGATCGGCGTCTTGCCGCGCGCCATCGCCCGACTGCAGCCGACGCCCACCACCAGCAGCGCGATCACTGCCAGTGCGCTCCACCACAGGTACTTGTTGCTCATCATCGCGATCTCGCTCCGTTCAATCCCAGCTTTCTTCCAAGGGCCAGACTTCGTCACCGATGTCGGCCGCACTGCGCCGCCCACTGGCGAAGTCCTGCAGGCGCTGCCGCCAGGCCGGGTCCTCGCCAAGATCGACACCGGCCAGCAGCGTCCAGGTCGCTACCATCACCACGCGGCGGCTGTCTTCGATGCCGGCCGCGGCGGCCGTCGCCACCGCACGCCGCAACACGGTGTACCAGCGCTCGCGTGGCAGCCGTGCCAACAGCTCCGGGTCGGTCAGCTGGAAGTGGTCGATCAACGTGTAGGGATAGCTGGCGTCGACCAGCGCGCGGCGCTGCGCGGCCTCCAGCACCCAGGGCGCATCATGCGGATCCTGCACGATGTCCTGCAGTTCCAGCTGGGCCCAGCGCAGATCGTGGCGCAGGTACCACCAACGCTCTCCCAGCGACAGGAAATCGCGGCACTGGGTCTCGTCCAGTACCTGCACCCACCATGGCAACACGCGTGCATCGAAGAAGCGCGCCAGGAACTCCTTGCCATTGGGGAAGCGGGCGTCCAACCGCCGCTGCAGGCGCTGCAGCAGCGCTTCGGCGCCCAGCGTCGTCTCGATCACGCTGAGCAGCCCCGGCGAACGTGCCTGCGCGGCGGCGCGTTGCAGGAAGCGGTCGATGTCAATGCCTGCCGGCAGCCGCGCCAGGAACACGCTGGCATCATCGGTGCCGTCGGCCAGCAGGCCGTCAAACAACCGTAGCGGCGCCCACGGCAGCGCACGCAGCAGCTGCAACGGCTGATCGCACTGCGCGCCATCGAGCAGCACGAAACGCTGCGCGTCCGCGTCCAGTGGCGGCAGCGCAAGTGGAGGAAACTGCCAGTCCTGGCGCACGCTCAACCTCCCTTCGGGGTCAGCGGTGAGGCCCGCTGCGCCGCCAGCAGCAGGCACTCCTTGCATACCGACTGCGGGAACATCGGCAGCGGGTAGCGACCGCCGCCGCCGGGCAGGAACGACTTGCGCCCGGCGTGCACGGTGATGCGCCCCGGCGCATTGAAGACGATGTTGCCTGCACTGAGGGTGACGCTGGCGCCGCCCGCGGTGGAGATCTGCAGCGTACGCCCGGCGCCAAGTTCCACAGCCGCCTGTGCACTGGCGGCATGCAGCGACTGCCGGGCCTGCACCGTCACCCGGTCCTGCTGCGCCAGGATGTCCAGCTGCTGCGTGGCGCTGGCAAGGGTCAACGTCGGCGTCCGGGTATCGGCACCGGTCATGGCGGCCGCCAGCACACCGATCGCCTGCCGCCCGTGCCAGCGCGCCTGTCCCATCACCGTCGCATCGCTGTGCTGGCCGCTGCCCAGCACCAGTGTTTCACCCTGGGCCCAATGCAGCCCTTGGCCCGCCACCATCACCACGCCCTCCGGCGCGGCCAGGCCCATCAGCGGGTCGCCGGTATGCGGCACGCGACCGTCGCCTGCATCGCCGCTGCGCTGCGCGGCGGCGCCAGTGGCCTCCTGCAGATCCGCCCCCGGCACCGTGCTGCGCACACTGGCCAGCAGCACCGGCACCGGCGCACGCGTACTGTCGAGCCTGGAGCGCTGCGGCGACTGCGCGCCCAGATGCGAGGCCGGTTGTACGGTCAGGTGGGTGCGCGCCGCGTCGGCCTGCTGTTGCACCAGCGTCGCCACCTGCTGAAGCAGTGCCGCCGGCTGTGCCGCGGCCCCTGCCGGCTGCGGGTCAGGATGCGCGTAGGCATCCAGCCACAACCCGCGCTGCCCGCGCACGCTGCCCCATGCATCGCTGCGCAGTTCAAAGCCGCTGCCACGCAGGCTGCCGCGATGATTGTCGGCCTGATGCCGCAGGTGGCCCAGGCTCAGTGCCGAGTGCTGCTGGCTGCTGGCCAGCTGGGTGCGCAGCTGCTGGTCGCTGTCGTCGAACAGCAGCCGGTTCCAGCCCTGCCCCTGCCACTCGCGCGACTGCACGCCCCACAGCGCACCAGGATGCCGGTGCGCCTGCTCGCCGTCAGCGGCCGCATGCCAGGCCGGTGCCTGGCCACCACCGAGGTTGGCCTGCGCACTGCCCGCACCATCGCGTGCCTGGGCAAACGGCGTGGTATCGGCTTCGGCGCTGGCGCCTGCCGGCGTCGGCGCCACCCCGGCCTCGCCACGCCCGTTGTAGAGCGCACCCAGTACCAGTGGCCGATCGATGTCTCCTTCGAGGAAGCCGACCAGCACTTCCTGGCCGATCCGCGGCAGGAACTGGCTGCCGACCCCGGGCCCGGCATAGCGCTGCGCCACCCGCAACCAGGCGCTGTCGGCGCCCTCTGCGCCGTCCTGGAAATGAAACCGCACACGTACCCGTCCCAGCGCGTCGGCATGCACTTCGTCGCTGGCACTGCCCTGCCCGGCCACCACCATCGCCGTCTGGTAGCCGGGAGCCAAGGGGCGTGGATTGCGCCGCGCACCGGTGCCATCGCGCAGCATCGGTCGCCAGTGGCGGTCACGCGCAAGCGCGGTGAATGCCTGGCTGTAACCATGGGCACGCGCCTGGGCTGCGAGCGTGTCGCGCTCTGTGCTGACGGCTTCGGGTGCCGTCAATGCCTGGCGCAGATCAACCGGCAGATTGTTGACACCGGCATGCTCCACGCTCACCAGCATCAGCTCCGCCGGCAGCTCGCCCGGCAGGCCGGTCAGCACCCACACCTGCCCGGCATCGGCGCTGCGCACGCTGCCCCGGCCCTGCCACTGCAACGCCTGCGCCTCCATCGCCTCGGCGACCAGGTGGGCGTGATGCTGCAACGCGTCGGCATCGGCGAAGGCATACGCGCCGATGGCATCGTAGTCCTCGCGCGGCGCCCCGCTGTCGCCCTGCAGCGGCAGCTGCCCTGCCAGCGAGCGGACGCTGCGGTAATCGCTGCTGTGCAGCTGCACCCGCGTACTGTGCAGTCGTCGGTGTTGCCCAAGCCGCTGCACGCCATCGCTGCGCTCGCTGGCATCGGCGCGGTGGAAGCGGATCCCGCCGCCACTGCGTGACTCCCGCGATTCAGGCAGCACCGTCGAATCGGCGAACAGCAGCATGCCATGCCCCGCAGCGGCATCCTGCGCTTCCTGCACGCACCAGCCCAGCCCTTCCTCGGCCAACAGGCGCTGCACGAAGGCCAGGTCCGATTCGCGGTACTGCACGCAGAAGCTGCGAGGCCGCGACGCCGCCAGGAACGCATCGACCTCCTCTGTCCAGCGCCAGTGCGCCAACGGCGCATGCCCCTGCAGCACGGCATCGACGATTTCGCGCACGCTCTGCTCCTGGAACACACGGCTGCGCCGCGCCTGGTCCATCCACCAGGTCCAGTCGCGCAGGGTGATCCGGTAGCGTGCCAGGCCTCCATCACTGCCCGTGCAGCGCGCATCGGCAATGACGCCGTGGCGCGGCCACGGCTGGCCGTCGGCCAACCGCACATGCAGGCACGCGGGCTGCCCCAGCCAGTCGGCCAGCGGCAGCGAAGCGTCCAGTGCCAGTACATCAATCGTCAGATGCCGCCCCTGCGAGAGGGCGTCATGGCCATGCCAGTGATCGACAACGACCGTTGGCAGGCCGGGTAGCTCCAACCGATACAGGCGGCTGTCGGCATCAAGGCCGGCTGCCTGCACCATGAGGTTGCGAATCGCTTCCATGGCGTCCCCACCGTTGCTGCCCGCGCGGCGGCGACGGGCAGGTCCTTCCCCTGTAGGGCGACGGTAGCAGATGAACTACGGCGCTGCACGCGCACGCCGTCACACCCGAATGACGCGCTGGATCAATAGGTTCCGTAGGAGACTTCGACCACCACCGGCTTGCCGGCGCCCTGCGCCGGCTGCAGGGTGAAGCGGTCCAGCGCGCTGCTGTCATCGCCCAGCGGCGTGCTGCGGAACTGCAGGCGATAGGTTGCACCCGCCTTCACGCTGCCATCGGACAGCAGGCGCGCGTCGGCGGGCAGCAGCAGCCCGCCCAGGTCGCTGTAGGCCTCGGGCGCATCGCTGAAACCGTAGTCGACCAGCTCGCCGATACGGCGCATTTCATAGACCCGCGTCGGCCAGGGCCGCGCCGCACTGCGGCCATTGCGCAGGTCGGTCACCCACTGCTCGGGCAGCTGATAGACCTTGCGCAGCGCGGTGTCGTCCAGTTCGGCGCTGGCCACCTGCAGGCAGCACACCAGCCGCTTGCTCTCGCGGTCGTAGATCGAGAAGCGCGCATCGCTGGCCACGGCGGCCGGCAGCACGGCGAACGGGATGTCACGCAACGCCGGCTCGGCGCCGTCGCGGGAGTCCAGGTTGCGCCAGCCGCCGAAGACCGGCTCGCCCGCCTGTGCCAGCGGCGCCGCCAGGCACAGCGCCAGCACAAGCCCGCCGGCCGAGCGTCCGATCCAGTTCTGCATGTCGTTCATCCGTCGATGGCACCTGGCCAATCAGTTTCGTGAGGATGCCATGAAGATGGCGCCGTTGCCATGCCATCCCGCGGGCGGTAGCCAGGCCAGCGCAAGGCCGCACCGACCTCGGCCTACGCCCAGTCCGGCGTGCACAGCAACTGCGATTTCTGTGGATTGTCACCCTGCGGACCCAGCTGCGGCCGCTCACCGCGCGCGCTCCGCGCATCGCGCGGGAACCCGGTGCCCAGCGCCTTCCGTGCACGCCTGCGCGCCTGCTCCACGGGCAGATCGATCAGCAGACCGATGGGTGTGGGCGCGGTGCCGAGGTGGGTCACCACCCTGTAGACCGGCAGACCGTGAAAATCGGCATTGACGCAGAAGTAGGCGATCCCGAAGGCCTCATCGCGCTCACAGGGCTGCGGCGCGTGGCGGGCCAGATAGGGATTGGCCGGCCGCCCGGACTCTGCACTCAGATACCAGCCCTTGGGCTGGCAGGTGAGCAATCCGTCAAAGAGCGTTTCGGTGCGGTCCGGATCGCCCGGCAACGGCGGCGCTGCCTGCGCGGCATGCGCGTCGGCGGCCATCTGCGCCTCGATGGCGGCCTGCGCGGAGCGTGCTGCCTCGGCCTGTTCGACCGTCTGCGCCGGTGCCTGCCTGCACGCCGCCAATGGCAGCAGCAGGCAGGCCAGCAGCAGCGGGCACACGGCGCGTCTCCCCGGGGTGACGCGCGTGCTCGCGCGACTGCGCATGCTCAGCCTCCCATTGCCGTTCCAAGCTGCTGGAACGCGCCACCGATGGACGGGACATTCGCCGGTGGCAGGGTCGCCGGATCGCGGCATTCCTGGGCCCGCCTGCCGGCCACACTGAACACTTCGCGATAGCGCAGATAGCCATAGGTGTTGAGACGCGGGATGTTCAGCTCCGTCCACTTCATCATGTAGAAGCCGGCCAGCGAATCGTGCATGTAATTGTCGAACAGCGTGGTGCTGACATCCGGCACCGGCGTCGCGTTGAGCACGAGGTCCAGCAGCGCACTGGTCTCGGCGGGAATGCCGGCGTAGGTGTAGGCCGCGGCGGACGCTCGCGGCGTCGGCTCGAACACCGGACGCCCGGCCTTGCGCCCGGCGTCGATGCGCTTCTGGCTTTCATTGAGCTGACCGCGGTAGGCCGCCATGTCGCTCTTGCCCTGGGCCAGCTCGGTGACCAGATTGGCAAAGTCGCGCTGCGCGTTGGCCAGATCCACCTGGTCCTCCGCATCGGACTGCTTGAAGAACGGCTGCTGCAGCAGGCTCTGTGGGCCGTTGGGCAGGCGCTTGCCCTTCCAGGCCACGTACTGCCGGCAATGACCGGTGATCTGCTGGGTGTGCGCGCCTGCGGGCACCCCATGGCCGGTCAGCCAGGCGTTGTAGTCGCGGATCAACTGCGGATGGCAGCCGAAATGCGTGGCATAGGCCGGGTCCTGGTTGAGCTCGGTGATCGTCTCCATCATGACGCCCGCCTTGATGGCTTCGTGATGCATGTCGATCAGCGGAATCTGTGACAATTTGGCCTTGCCGTTCGCTGCGCCGGACACGAAGTCCTTGCCCTGGCCGCCGGGCGAATAGCCACCACCGACATCGGAATGCATGCCGGGGTAAAGCACTTCGCGCCCGCTGGTAGCCAGATCCAGCGGGAAGTTGATGCGCTGCTCATGCAAGGCAGCGAAATGCACGCATTGCCGGGCCTCGGGGTGAATGCTCATCATGTCACCGGCGGCCCAGTCCCATTTGCCCTTTGATACCCGGCTCATGGCAGCAACGCCTACCGAAGCCACGGTGTCGAAGATGCCCATGAAATTGAGGTAGAGCGGAACACCGGCGATGTTGTAGCCACAGCCGCTGCCCCAGGCCTCGGCGGTTTCATACAACCGATGCACGAACGCCCGCGCCTGCGCGGCACCGCGCGAGAAGCCGAACACCGACACGTGAACGGAGGTGACGCGACGCTGGTGGCTTTTCACCACCCGCTCCAGGCGTTGCGCAATTCCGGTCAGCATGGCGCGGCGCGTCATCCCTTCCAGCAGGCGCGTTTCGCTCATCGAACCGACCAGTATCTTGGCTTCAGCCGGCGTGATCAGATCACTGGATTTGAGGTACTGGTGCACTGAGTTGATGACCTGCAGGATGGCCCAATGGATGCGATCGGCACCGTAGCGTGCGGCACCGCCGCCCAGCGTGTCGCCATCCTGGTTGGTATCGCCCACCTCGGAAAACGGCGTCCCCACCCCAGGCACATAGACGCTGAAGAAGCCATTCTCCGGTTCGGCCAGGCTGGCGTCGTACAGGCGTGCCACATTGCTGTGGCCGTTGCGCGCAAGCTGGGTGCGGGTGGCCCGTGTCTTGCCGGTCACGAAGGTACCTGCCCACTCACGGTTGTTGCCGGTGCCATCGAAGTAGATGCTCACATGCACCTGGCCCTGGCACTGCGACCCCTTCTCGCGCAGGCACGCCATCGCTTGCGCCCGTCGTTGTGCCTCAGCGCCGCTCAATGCGCGCTGTCCATTGGCGGGCATGGGCTGCGCGCCAGTCGCCGTGCGTTCATTCATGTCCTTGCCTCCTGGTTCCGATATCCGTCCCTGCCCGGTTCCTTGTCCTTGTCGATCCCACCCGACCTCCACTCAACGGGTGGGCGGCCGCCGAAGGTGCTCCCACACGGGATTCTCACCCTCACGCAGCGGCGCCTCCGGTCCCGTCAACGGATAGTCCGGGTGCCCCAATATCAGATTGGTCACGAATACCTTGACCTGCCCATTGCGCAGGAAGTGAACCGCGAGACTGCCAACCTCGTTGTACCTGGGGATGGATACCGTCGCCTTCTGGTAGGTTTCCTGGTCGGTTGTCCATTCGATCTCCACCTTCAGATCTGGAGTCCATCGGTCAGGAACGACAGCGCAGCAGACCGTGCCGCCTGCCGAGTGACGTCGAGCCGACCCTCCGCTTCCACCATTCACCTGGAACTGCGCAATGGAATGGTCGGTGTGGTTGTAGCCCCGCACTCCCACCGGAGTGGACGCAGGCTGGCCCTTGCAGGCGGCCAGTACCGGCAGCAGAAGCAGTACAACCAGCGCGGACAGCAGCGGAATACGCATCTTGTGCAGAATCATTTCTTCAGGTCCTGGAGGGTGCCGCAACGGCCTGCGACGCAACGCGGGTGGCGTCCCACAGCGGAACGCCGGTCAACCAGATGTCTTCCGGCAGGGCCGATGCCCAGTCCGCGAAAGCCACCTCGCAGGTTCCTGCGTGCTGCGCCAACCGTGCCTGCACGGCAGGATGCGCGCGGCAGGCGCCGGAGGTATACAGCGCCAGCAGCAGGTATTGCACGTGATCGTCCACCTGGTCCACGCCGTGGGCAATCGTGTCCTGCAGGTGGTCGACGATGAACGGATACAGCGAACGGTACGGCACCTTTTTCATCTCGTCGGGAATCACCCGGCGAAGCTGCGCGATCGCCACATCCGGCTCGCACGCATCCAGCAGACGTGCGTACTGATGCTCGTCCAGGCGCAAAGGTGGCAGTGCCGGCAGACCCGCATCGCTCATTGCGTCCAGTGGCCATTGCTGCAGTTGGCCGAAGCGATCGAAGTACTGCAGGCGCTGCACGTTTTCCAGCAGTGCGGCACGCTGATCAGGCCGCAACAGGTCAAGCAGGGCCGGCAGAATGCGCGTGTCATACCAGCGCAGCAGCATTTCGCGGCCGCCCTTCTCGGGCACTCTGGCCAGATGGAAAGCGCGCAGCTGCTGCGCCAGTTCATCCAGTTCCAGCGCGCTCCACAGCAGGCTGACACCCGGCTTCTGCGCACCCATCTGCCCGATCTCCGTGTCCAGCGCCTTGTGCGCCGCCTCCGGCCAGGCAACCAGCAACGGCGCGATATCCAGCAGGCCCGCTTCGGCCGTGCCCTCGAACAACGACCGGTAGCGCGCGCCCAGGCGCTCCAGCCGCGCATGGAAATGCGGTCTCTGTGCGCTGTCGATCACGGCATAGCGATGGATCACACCAGCACTCCGGGCGTTCCCTGGCGCATCGCGTCGAGAATGCAGCTCTTGCAGCTGCTGCGCGGGAACTGCGGCAGCGGATACCCCTGCTGCGCCGGCCCGACGAACGACTTGCTGGCCGCATGCACGGTGATGGTTCCGGGGCAGTCGATGGTGATGTTGCCGCCTGCGATGGTCAGGCTGGCACCGCCGGACGTCGCCACACGCAGCACCGTGGCAGCGGCCAGCTCGACAGGCGCCTGCGCGCTGGCACCCCGCAGCGCAGCGCGCGACTGGATCCGGATCTGATCTGCGTGCGCCTGCATGTCGAGCATTTCACTGCCGGCCACCACATCCAGCGCGGTTGATTCGGCGCCGGCCCCTTCGACGACGCAGGCGAGCACGCCGATGGCCTGCCCCGCATGAAGCCGCGCCTGCCCCATCACCACCGCTTCGCTTTCAGCACCGCTGGCCAGCAGCAAGCCCTCACCACTGCTCCAATGCAGGGTTTGTCCCGCCACCTGCGCCAGTCCCTGGGGTGCCGCCAGGCCCAGAAGCGGGTCGCCTGGATGCGGCACCCTGCCCTGGCCCGGGTCAGGGCTGCGCTCGGTCGCGCCGCTTTTCCCGGCCTCGAACTCATCGCCGCCAGTGGTGGTACGCACGCTGGCCAGCATTGCCGGAACCGGCGACTGGTCGGCCACCAGCCGGGATTGCCCGGCCGCCTTTGCACCCTCCTGCATTGCCAGCGGGCTGGTCACATGCGTGCGTGCGGCGCGGGTGAAACGCTCGCCCAGCGTCTGCAGCTGGGCAAGCAGCGCAGAGGGTTGCACCGCTTCACCCGCCGGTGCGTTCGGGCGCCGGCCATAGGCGCTGAACCACGCGCCCGCCGGCGCCCGCACCGCGCCCCATGCGTCACTGCGCAGTTCGAAGCCGGTGCCACGCACACTGCCAACGTAGTTGTCGGCCTGGTGGCGCAGGTGGCCCAGCGTCAGTTGCGAAACCTGCTGGCTGCTGGCCAGCTGCGTACGCAGCTGCTGGTTGGAATCGTCGAACAGCAGATGGTTGCTGCCTTCACCACCGTCCCATTCGCGCGAGCGGATGCCCCATAGCGCGCCGCCCTGGCGATGCGCCTGGTCACCGGCACCGCCGGCATGCCAGGCCGGCGCCTGGCCGCCACTGAGATTGGCCTGCGCGCTGTTGCGTGCATCGGCGGCCTGGCCGTAGGCCGACACGTCGCCTTCGGCGCTGGCACCGGCAGGCGTAGGCGCCACACCCGCTTCGCCGCGGCCGTTGTAGAGCGCGCCCAGCACCAGGGGCCGATCGATATCACCGTCGAGGAAGCCCACCAGCACCTCCTGGCCGATGCGCGGCAGGAACTGACTGCCCACCCCCGGGCCCGCATAGCGCTGCGCTACACGCAGCCAGGCGCTGTCATGGGCGCCATCGCCCTGCCCCTGCTGGAAATGGAAGCGCACGCGCACGCGGCCGTGGCTGTCGGCATGCAGGTCCTTGCCGGCGCTGCCCTGGCCAGCCACCACCACGGCGGTCTGGTAGCCGGGCACGGTCGGGCGTGGATTCAGGCGCGCGCCGGTGCCGTCGAGCAACCGTGGCCGCCACGGCAGGCTGCGCTCGACCGCATCGAAGCGGTTGCCATAGCCCACCGCTTCGGCCTGCTGCCAGAGCGCGGCGTCATCGCCCTCGGCCAGCGCCGCGCCCAGCGCATCCTCCAGGCTGCGCCGCAGGTCGGTAGGCAGGTTGTTGATGCCGGCGTGATCGACACTGACCAGCAACAATTCCGGCGGTGTGGCACCGGGCGCCTGCTGCAGGCGCAGCCAGCTGCCCGAGTGCAGGCCGCGCACCGTTCCGTGCCCCTGCCAGTGCCGGCTGTGCGCTTCGCCCGCCTGTGCCAGCAACCGGGCCTGGCGCGACGCGGCAGCACTGTCACTGAAGGCATAGGCGCCGACGGCATCGAAATCTTCGCGTGCCGACTCGCTGCCACCGCCGTCCATCGGCGACTGCCCCGCCAGCGCACGCACCTGGCGGTAATCATCGCTCTGCAGGCTGACCGTCGTGCTGGCCAGGCGCCGGCACAGGCCAATGGCCTGCACGCTGTCGCTGCTTTCGGTGGCATCACTGCGATGGAAACGCACGCCGATTCCCGCACTGGTGGCGTCTTCGGGCAGCGCAACGCTGTCGGCGAAGATCTCCATGCCATTGCCGCAGGGCGCCTCTTCGTCGGCATACAGCCGCCAGCCCAATCCCTCTTCGGCCAGCACCCGTTGCAGGAAATCGCGATCACTTTCGCGGTACTGCACGCAGTAGCTGCGCACACGCGCACCGAGGAATGCGTCAACGCCTTCGGCCCAGCGCCAGCGTGCGATGTCGGCGTGCCCGGCCAGCACGGTGTCGACAATGGCGCGAACACTCTGCTCCTGGAACACGCGGCTGTGGCGCGCATGCTGCAGCCACCAGGTCCAGGACACCAGGCGCAGCCGGTAACGCACCAGCCCGCCATCGCCGCCGAGCCTGGCGGCATCAGCCACCAGGCCGCTGCGCTGCCATTGCCCGCCGTCGGCGAGCTGGGTGACCAGGGTGGCGCGCGTGGCCGGCAGCGCAGCCAATGCCACACCCGCGTCGGTGGCCAGCACATCGACCTCGGTCCAAGCGTCCTCGCCCAGCGCGTCACGTCCACGCCAGCGTTCCACGGTGCATGCGGTAAACGCACCGGACTGCAGACGATACAAGCGCAGGCCGTCACCAAGACCGGCGGCCTGCGTCTTCAGGTAATTCAGCTGATCCATGCCATTTCCAGAGTGGAGACGCCAGACTCTGGGTACACGGCGTCGGTTTCCAGCCTTCAAATCTACCAGATCGAGGTGTTCGTCAAAATCACGACGCAGAATGACGCGATAAACTGCGCTTTCCGTCACATAACCACCGGGAAGCCGTATTCAGGCATCGGGACTTTCCCCGAACCCGCAACGGCATTCACATTCAGCGGCTAGAATCATCGGCAGTCCCCAACGAGACCTGCCATGCTGGATCAGGAAGCCCTGCTGGCCCCGATTTCGGACCACGCCCCGACCGGTGAAGACCTGTCGTTCTCGGCTGAGTTTGATCGGATCATCGAAAACCGTCGCGCCGACGACCCGACCCTGGACCAGGGTGCGTGGCAGACCGACATCAAGTACGCCGACTGGAGCAGCGTGCTGCGCGAGTCCAACGACCTGCTGCAGACCCGTACCAAGGATCTGCGCCTGGCCGGCTGGCTGAGCGAAGCGGCCACCCAGCTGGAAGGATTCCAGGGTCTGGCCGCGGGCTACCGGGTCACCGCCGGCCTGTGCGACCGCTACTGGGAGTCGGTCCATCCGCAGGCACCGGATGGTGACTTCGAGGAACGCATCGGCAACCTCAGCTGGCTGCTGACCAACTCGCTGCAGTGGCTGCGTGCGGTGCCGATCATCGCCGCGCCGCAGGGGCGCTTCAGTCTGACCGATTTCGAGCATGCGCACGCGCGCGCCAATAGTGGCGAGGATGACGATGGCCGGCCCGGCCTGGACATCCTCAATGCCGCCCGCCGCGATACCCAGCACGGCTTCTACCGGCAGTTGGCCGATGACCTGCCCGATTGCAGCCAGGCGCTGGCCGAACTGCAGGCCGCAGTGGACAACCGGCTGGGCCTGGACGGCCCCAGCTTCAGCGCGGTACGCGAGCAGCTTGAGCACCTGCAGCGGACCGTGCAGCGCTTCGCACGCGATGCCGGTGTACTGCTGGACGGCGAGACCGAAGCCGCGCCTGATGGCGCCGCTGAAACCGGCTTTGCCGATGCGCCGATCAGCTTCGACGCGCCGCCGGCCACTGCGGTGCGCGGTCCTGCAGGCGCGCCCGGTTCACGCAAGGAAGCGCTGCAGCAGCTGCGCCAGGTCGCCGAATTCTTCCGTCGCACCGAACCGCACAGCCCGGTGGCCTATCTGGCCGAAAAGGCCGCGCGCTGGGGCGAGATGCCGCTGCACGTCTGGCTCAAGCGGGTCATCAAGGACCACGGCACGCTGGAGCAGATGGAAGAGATGCTGGACGTCAATCCGGACGATTGAACTGGCTGTCGCTTCAGCAGGGGAGCGGGCCCGCCCCGCTCCCCACTGCCATTACTGGATCTTGAACTCGATACGACGGTTGCGTGCGCGTCCATCGTTGCTCGTGTTGTCGGCCACCGGCTCGTCCGGCCCCTTGCCCAGCACGTCCATGTGGCTGCCCGGGATGCCCTTGGCCATCATGTAGTTCTTCACTGCCAACGCGCGTGCGTGGCTCAGTGTCAGGTTCGACTCGCGCTGACCGACATTGTCGGTATGGCCGATGATCAGGAAGCGGCTGTCCGGCATCTGCGCCATCTTGGCCACCATCTCGTCAAGGATGCTCATGCCGAAAGGCGTCAGGCGTGCGCTGCCACTCTGGAACTCGATGATGCGGTTGGCCAGGGTCTGGTCCAGCACATTCTGCTGCGAACCCACCTTCAGCGCATTGGTCACCGTGTAGCTGGTGTTGCTGGCCAGGCTCAGGTCACTGGCAACCTGCTGGCGCAGGGCCTCGTTGCCCACGTCACCGGTGATGCGCACGGCCTGGCCGTTGACCTCCAGCTTGCCCGGTGACACCCGCTTCAAGCCCGGGTTGATCATGCCGGCGACATAGTCCCCCCAGTTCGGCGGGGTCGCGATGGTTTCCACCTGGATGCGGTCGACCACCCGCTCGGCGCCGTACACCGCACGCAGATTGTTGAGCAGCTTGGCCTTGGTCGCCTGATCGGGCACCACGCCCTCGATCACCACCGGCCGCTCGCCGGCCGCCGTTGCAGCGGTCGCAGCCGGCGCGTTCTGCGCGGCCAGTGGTGCGGCGGCCAGCAGCAGCGGCAGCACGAGATGGAAAGAATTGCACAGGCGCATCGTCAGGTTCCCAGGAAAGTCTCGCCAAACAGCTTGCGTGCGGTGGCCAGCGCCAGGTCGTCACGATCGAGGAAGCTGCCGAAGCGGTTGAGGTTGTAGTCGCCGCGCAGGTAGTCGTCCACCCATTCCGAATGCTGGATACGGATCAGGAAATCACCGGCTTCAGCCGGGTCCAGCACCGCACGCAGCACCTGGCGATCGGCGCCGTTGAAACCGACGATCATGCTCGGTGCGGCGTCGTTGCGGATCAGCACGGCCAGCTCGAAATCGCCGCGGGCGACGAAACTGGACAGCAGATCCAGCCAGAACGCGGCCACCAACGGGCGATAGGCCGGCTCGCGCACGAGCGGGAACACCAGGGCCTTGTCGATGTTGACATCACCGCCACTGAGGACCGGCTGCAGCAGCAGGCCCAGGGCAGGCAGGACCTGGCGCAGCGCCACGTCGCCATGGCCGGAGTCGCGCAGCCGCTGTTCGAGGTCGGCCACGGTGGTGCTTTCCAGGAAGTCCTGGAAGCTGCCGTTGTAGTCGCCCGGGTCGGTGCTGATGCTGAAGCGGGCATCGGCCAACTGCGCCAGCGCCTGCGCCGCATCGCTGTCCTGGTATGCCTGGCGCGCCAGCCGGGCCAGGCCCGACCAGGCGTTGGACATGGCCAACGGGCTGCGGCCAATGAACGGCAACGGCTCGGGCGCATCCAGGCGCAGCGCCGACAGCAGCGGGAAGCGCCGTTCGGACGCATCGCGGCTGGCCAGGAAGTGGCCGCACAGCACCATCTTGCTGCGTGAACCGAGGAAGGCGTAGTGGATCTCCGGCGCCTCGTCGTAGCGCTGCTTCCAGTCCGGGCTCTGGCTCAGCAACTCCAGGCTCTCACCGGCCCAGCGATCGAGCCAGCCCAGCAGCTGGTGATTGTCGGCCGCACGGACGAAATCGCCGCGCGACGGCACCTTGCCGAAGTATGAGACCCCGGCACTGACCACCCGGCTCATCGCGCACCTCCTGCGGCCGGGGCCGGTGCGGTGGGGGCAGTGGACGGCGTAGCGGCGGCCGGCGCCTGCGGCGCAGCAGGCTCGCCACCTGCCACACGCTCGGGCAACTGCAGCCCGCGCTGCCAATCGCCGCCGCCCTGTGCCGCTTCGCCGGCGCGACGCACGATGCGCATTTCCACCGGGACCGACACGCCATTGCCGGTCCAGGTGATCCTGCTCGAATCATCCAGGCGCTCGACCTGGCCGGCCGACATCAGGCGGTTGACACCATTGGAGCCTGGCGCGCTGAACACTTCGACGGTACGCCCGTCGCCGGTCACTGCGGTGATCTTCACACCCGGCACCTGGCCAACGTTCGGGTACTGCATGGTCGTCCACTGCGGCGGCGTGTTGCGGTATCGCAGCACCTGGCCGTCGATCTCGATGGTGTATTCCAGCGCACCGGCCGCCGGCGAAGGCAGCATTTCGAAGATGGTGGTGTCCTGCGCGGCACCGGCTGCCGAACCGCTGACCCAGTTGCCATAGTTGGCCACCAGCTCGGCCGACAGGTTCACGCCCTGCCCGGCCCAGCGCCGGGTCTCCAGCAGCGGGCCGCGCTGGATCACCAACGTACCGAGGGCTTCCTTGTTGAACGCGGCGATGCTGCCGCTGGCACCGAAGATGCCGGCGATGTCGCTCGGTGCCGCGTCCACATCGGAGCTCAGGTTGAACGGGTACTGCTGGCCGATGCGCGCCTTGAACGGATCGTAGACCTGCGCCTTCCAGGTCTTGTTGACCTCCGCCTCGGTCGGCGGGATCAACGCGCTGAAGGTCTGGGTCAGCGGGCGCAGCAGCAGCGGACGCAAGGCTTCGCGCTGCTTCTCGTCCAGCCCGGTCAGCACCTGCTCGTCGACCAGTGCCAGGCCCACGCTCAGCTCGGAGCCTTCGTTGCTGAAGGTGTCCTGCATCAGCTTGCGGGTGCCCACACCAATCTCGCCCTGGCTCTTGATCGCGTTCAGGCGCGCGCGCAGCTTGGCCAGCGTTTCAAAGTAGGCGGTCATCACCGCCGGCTGGTCGCCACGCTCGCTGGTCAGGCGGGCGATGCCCTCGAAGGCCTTGCCGATCGGGCCCACGCCCTGCGCCGCGGCGGCCGCTGCCGGGTCCTTGCGCAGGATGGTGCGCTGGAACCAGGCCACGAAGCCCTTGCGCGCCTTGCTCGAACGCGCCAGCGCCTGCGGGTTGTCCCACACCGTCTCTTCGTTGATGCGCTCAAGCAGGATGCGCAGCGGCGAATTGCTGGCGTCGCCCAGCTTGTTGATGCGCGCCACGGCCTCATCGAAGGTGCTGAACTCGGCCACGCTCAGGCCCTGTACGAACTTGCTCCACTCGCGTGCGTAGTCGTTCTTGTACATGTTGACCAGCTCACGCGAGACGTGCTCCGGGCTGCCGGCCAGCGAAAGGTCACTCTGCTCGGTGGTGCCCAGCACCCAGTCGGTGGTGCTGAGCTGGGTATTGGCCGCTTCCTTGATCGCATCCTGCACGTAGTCTTCCCACGCCTTGCGCGAGAACGCACCGGAGATCGCGTAGTTGCCGTTGATCATCCGGCCATTGCGCTCGACACCGATCAGGTTGTCGACCGTGGTGGTGCCAAAGCGGGCACCGGCGCGCGCCTTGATCTGCGCATACACCCGCTCCATCGCCGGCTGGCCCTTCATCACCTGGCCCAGCGCCTGGCGGGTGTCGGAGACCAGGGTGACCTTGTTCTGCACCTGCGGCCAGCTCGGCGCGCCGGCCTGTGCCACGTAGAAGGTCATCAGCTTCTCGGCGGCACGCACCATTTCCTCGCGGCTCATCTGGCCACGGTTGGCTTCCAGCCAGGTGCGCCAGAACAGCGTCAGCTGCTGCGACAGGTGCGCGCCTTCCACATACTTGGGATTGCCCAGCATCAGGTAGGTCTTGAGCGCGTTGTAGGCGTCGTTGGTGCTGGTCGGCGAGGCGTTCTGGTACAGC
The DNA here is from genome assembly GCF_056172695.1 of Stenotrophomonas sp. GSD10. Taxonomy (NCBI): domain Bacteria; kingdom Pseudomonadati; phylum Pseudomonadota; class Gammaproteobacteria; order Lysobacterales; family Lysobacteraceae; genus Stenotrophomonas; species Stenotrophomonas sp. GSD10. Next base: position 2,293,169 of record NZ_JAOCMC010000002.1, read on the forward strand.
ACCTCGCTTTCGGCGGCGGCGCTGTTGCCCTGGCCCAGCTTGTCACGCTCGGCTACCACCTGGCCCAGGTAGTTCTCCAGATTGGCCACGGTCGGCGCCAGCATCACCTGCTGCATGCCGTGGTTGTATTCGCGCAGCAGCTTGTCGCGGATCGCCGAGCCCTGGTACAGGCCCAGGCGGGTGGTGATGCCACCGTCCTTGCCGTAGCGGTCCAGCTGCTCCATGCGGTCCTGCAGCAGCAGCAACGCATCGATGCGCGACTTCAGGTCCATGCGGTCCTTCTGCACGCGCACGGCCTGGTCCAGGTCCTTGGTGGCATTGGCCACCAGCTGTGCGTTGGTGGTGTAGGACCACGTCCACAGGCCCAGTGCCAGCGCCAGTACGCCCACCGCGCCGAGGAACACGCCATAGCGCAGGCGGTTCTGGTGCGGACTGGAGTACTGCCGCACCAGCTCCTTGTCGGCAAAGATCACCTTGCGGAACAGGTCCTTCAGGAAGAACGCGGTATGCCCGGTCGGTGCCTCGTCCACGTTCGAGCCACGCTCCAGGTTGAACTGGCGGCCGACGCGTTCGGAGGCGTGATGCACCGAGCGCCCTTCCTGCAGCGCGCTGGAGAAGTAGAAGCCGCGGAACACTGGCTTGAACTGGTAGGGGTTGTCCTCGAACAGGGTGGCGATGAAGGTGCGCAGCGCCGGCTTGATGCCGACGAACTCCAGCGGCAGTGACAGCAGGCCCGGCGACACTTCGCGGCCACGCTGCATCGCCATGTGGGTCAGGCTCATCTCCTTGATGCCTTCGGCCAGCTCATCGAAATGGCTGTCGAACGCGGCCAGCGCGTCACCCTGCTGCTGCACATCGAACGGCAGCGTGGCGCCCCACACGTGCTCGCGCTCGCCCGGATCGAGGTTGCGGAAGAACTCGCTGAAACCGGCGATCAGGTCGGCCTTGGTGAACAGCACATACACCGGCGCGAACACTTCCAGGCGCTCGGTGATTTCCTGCACGCGCTGGCGCAGGTTCTTGGCCAGCTCGATGGCAAATTCCGGCTTGCTGCCGGACAGCTCGGCCAGGCTGGCGGCGATGATCACGCCATTGATCGGCGCACGCGGGCGGTTCTTCTTCAGCAGGCCGAGGAAGGTCAGCCACTCCATGCGGTCCTCGACGCTGACCGAGTAGCGGCCGGCGGTATCGAGCACGATGCCGTTGGTGGTGAAGTACCAGTCACAGTTGCGGGTACCGCCGATGCCCTGCACCACGTTGCCGCGGTTGTCCTCGAACGGGAACTGCAGCCCGGAGTTGAGGATGGCGGTGCTCTTGCCGGCCGCGGGGTTGCCGATGATCACGTACCACGGCAGCTCGTACAGCGCGGCGTTGCCCTTCAGCACGCCCATCCGCGAGGACTTGATCTGCTTGACCGCATCCATCATCCGCGAGCGCAGCGCCTCGGTATCGGCGCGCTGCGCCGGCTGGGCGCCGGCCACCGCCTTGTCCGCCTCATCCTTGACCATCGCCTCCACGCGCTTGGCCGCGCGCCGGGCGAGGATCCGCTTGATGATCCAGACCAGCAGTGCCAGCACCAGCAGGCCGGCCAGCACGATGGCCACCCAGATGCCGATCTGCCGCGCCTCGGCCTCACCGTAGTGGGCCAGCGCAGCGGCACCGACCAGGCCGATCACCATCCACAGGCGGTAATCGCGCAGGTAGTAGCTGAAATTGCTCAAACTCATGCAGGGATCCAGGGGTCAGGAGGCCGACGGCGCATCGGCCGCCAGCGTCGGGGAAGGAAGTGGGTCGACCAGGCCGAACAGGCGTTGCTGGTTGTCGGCCACGCCGAGCAGCAGCACCGGTTCGCTCTGGCGTTGCAGTTGTGCGTGGGCCAGCGCCAGCTGGGCCACCGGCAGCACCGGGCCCAGCTCGCCGGCGCTGAGCGCCAGGGCCAGACTCTGCGGACTGAAATCGAGATCGGGGGCCAAAGTTGCGGCGATGGCGGCGGCATCCACCATCAGGTCGCCGCGATGATCGGCATCGTGCAGTACGAACCGGGCCTGGCCGCTGTCAGCGCCCAGCGCCGCATGCCACTGGCTTGCCAACGCCGCCAGCTGGCGGCGCTGCTCGGCCGGGCGCTGGCCTTCAATCTGTTCGGCGCGCACCAGCTGCGGCCGCCACAGGCGGCCATCCCCCTCGCGCGCGGCGTGCGTGCTGGCCAGCAGGACACCCGAGGCGCCCTCGCCCGGCACGCGCCCGTCAGGATCCTTGGCCGTCGCCAGCACACCGCTGGCCTCCCAGGCCGAGACGATGCCCGGATCGATGCTCGACGCCGCCGCCAGCAGCAGATGCCAACGCGGCGTGGACGACGCATGCAGCGCGTCGATCACCCGCTGCAGGTGCGGCCAGACCTCGCGCGTACCGTCGAGCGTGGTGACGCATACGTCGAAGCGGCGCGCATCCAAGCCTGCCACGCGCGCCTGCTGCAGCAGCCAGTCCTGCACCCACGGCCGCAGCGCATCGGACCAGCTGCCCGGCACCAGCAATTCGAGGGTGAGCACATTCTCCACGCGCTGCTCATCGCGGCGGCGCAGGCCGGCCACCACCACTTCCTCGGAGGCTTCGATCTCCGGCAGCGCCGTGAAGGCGACCTCCAACAGCCGCTCCAGCACCGGCTGCAACAGCGCCAGTGCGCGGCGCTCATGCGCGGCGGTATCGATGCCGTCCTGGCGCACCTGCAGCACCTCGAATTCGTCCAGGTCCGGCGCAGCACTCATCCGCAGCGGCAGGTTGTAGTTGTCGCGGAAGCGCCCATCGAGGGCGGGACGTGGCGGCGCTGCCGCTACCGCCAGCAGCGCCTGCGGGTCGAGGTCGACGCCCAGCTTCAGTTCGCCGGCCAGCAGCGCAACGGCCGGCACCTGCTGCGCAGGCTCTGCCGCGTGACGGGTCGCGCTCGTTACCGGACCGGGCGCGTCATCGCCGGCCTTGGCCAGTGCTGCATCGGCACCACGCCGCGCCGCACTGCGCAGCATGAAGCCGGCGCCACTCAGGCCGACCGGCAGCAGGCCCAGATAGGCCAGCATCTGCATGCCGGTCGGTACCGTGCCGCTGTTGCGCCAATAAAGAATCGTTGCGCCCCAGGTGGCGATGAAGACCATCACCACCGACGCTGCCTTGCCCAGCCATCCTGCCATCAGTTGCCGTGCTCCATGCGCTGCTCCCGTCGACCGCGTCGTTCAGCGCAGGCCGGTAGTGGCCTGTGAGGCCATCAATGTCGCCCCGCACGCGGTGCGGTCGCCATCGCGCGCCACCGGCTGACCGTCAATCATCACCGTGGCATCGCCACTGACGATCGTGGTCGCGCCATGCACGGCGCACACGGCACGGTCGCCCACCCGGGCCACCGGCTTGCCATTGATGTCGGTCTGGCCGGTGCCTGCCACCACGCTGCCTCCGTGGCTGAGCTTGTCACCGACGACGATAAACGGTCGTGCCATCCATCATGCTCCTTGATCCTGTGTGACCTGGCGCTCCATCGCCCCCTGTTCCCCGGCGACCCAGATCATCGCCGTAACCATACCAGTACCGCCCGGTGGTTATCACCCTTGGCGTGACAGTTCTTCACGCTTGGCCGCACGCGCCGCGCGGCAACGCGATGTCATTTCCACGTGAACATAATCCTTGATGCTGCGCCAGTTCCCACCCCAGTCCAGCCCAGCCTGTTCAGCCAGCTCGCCGTAGAGGAAGTAACCGCGCTTGGTCCATTCGTCGTTCATGTCCCACTGCAGCTTGCCATCGCGGATCGGCGCACTGTCCACACCGAGCCCGTACTGATGGCAGCTCTGCCATGCGCCAGCGCGTGTCGCCTTGCCCCCGCCATCAGCTCGGCCTGCCGCTGCGGGCTGCGATAGCCTTCGATCAACACCATTTCGTAGCCGTACTGGCGGCGCATCACCTCGTAGATGGCCAGCACGCGCTGCTGCAGATCGGCATCGATCTGGTCCCACTTGCGATCTGCCGTCACGATTTCGGGCCGCAGACGACGCACCTCGGCGGTGGTGAATACTTCCGGCGGCGGCGGTGGCGGCGGGGTCAGACGCTCGCCCCGCAGCAGCTGCGCCACCATCGAACTCGACTCTGCTAAATCATCGCCGCGAAAATCTTCGAGCACCACCGTCTGACGTGTGATCAATATCACAGTTGGCGGAATCAACAGCGCCGCCGCCGCGATCGCGATAATCGGCCAATGGCGGCGAAGGGCACTGTGTGCGGCACCGGCTTCTTCACGAACCCCACTGCGCACCCGGGTCACGCCGTGACCGACTTTATCCCCCACCCGGCCCGCCCTGCGACGGAATCCACCCAGCCGGCGCGCCAGCGCTTCGCGCAGCGATTCCACCGTTTCGGGAAACAACAACACCCAGCACACCACGGCTACAAGCACTACAGCCGCAATGGCAGCAACCACGATTGGCAACACCGGTCCTCCCTGACACGTAATCTGGTTGACGCCCCACCGCCTTTCACTAAGAATGCGGAAATTCGCTTCGGCAGATGCCGACTCAAACCAAGGGCTGGATGCACTTGAATAATGGCGGAATCAATCGGCCAAGTCTGCTCTCAGGGGGAGCGCAGGCAAAAGGCCAGGCCCCGAATTCGGGCCGTATTCTGGCAGACATGGAGGGCCGGCAGGCAACCGCGTCGCCCCGTGCTGCGCGCGTATCGTCAGGCGGCAACCGTCGCCTCGGCCTATGGCTGGCCATCGCGGGGACCGTGGCGGTCATCGCCGGGCTGACCGTCTGGGGCATGTCCGGCAGCGATGACTATCGCGAGCCCGGCGAGTATTCCCTGGCCCCGGAAACGCCCCATGCCACCGGCCATCCGGATATTCCAGCAGGCACGCCACGTGATGGGGCCGCGATGATCGTCGATGCACCGGCCGCTGCGGGTGATCCGGCCTTGCCTGCACCTGCACCGATGGAGAACGCGACCGCTCCGGCCGAAGCTGCTGCCGCGACGGCCGCAGCCGGTGCCTCGACCGCTGCCGCAGCGCCAGCGGCGTCTTCACGTGGCGCGGCGCCGGCAGCGCGCAGCAGCCGCAGCTCTGCTCCAGCGGCCGGCAGCAAGGGCAAGCAGGATGAAAACCTGCTCGGCACCTTGCTGGGCATCATCAAGGAAGAAGACAAGACCAAGGCGAAGGCCAAGAGCCAACCGCAGAACATGGACGACCTGATCGCGCAGATCGAGGCCGACCAGCGCAAGCGCACCGAAGACGAGCGTGCTGCGTTCGAGCGCGTGGCCAGCAAGAAGTCCGCCTCCACCGAATCGAACATCCAGGCCCAGTTGCGCGCCTGCCCGAGCCCGGCATCGTTGAAGGGTGTCGATTGTCGCCGCCGGATCTGTGCAGCGGTGAGCGGCAAGGACCCGGCCTGCCCGGCGATGTGACCTGCTTCTGTAGAGTCGAGCCGTGCTCGACTCGGCTCTCTTCGATCGCATACACGCAGCCTGCGCGGATCACGCAAGCGAGTCCGTGCCCAGCGGCAACCCAACATCAAGTGTGATCGCATGCGCGTCCTCGCACCGCAGCGCGGGATTCGTTTGGCGCCCTGCATCTACTTCCAGCGAGCATGGCCCGACCAAAGGAATCGTTCATGTCCACGCCTACCCTCCGCACTGCAGTGCTGTTGGCCATCCTTTCATTCACCACGTCCACATCCGCCCAGGTGGAAGCATCTCCCATCCAGGCGAAGCGCGGCTCCGGTGCTGAAACGCAGCAGAAGATCGTTTCGGACCTTATTGCGATCAAGGGTGGCACGTTCCTCATGGGCGATTTTGGCCCCGTACACAACGAGGACAAACTTCCCTACAGCGGAGAGATGAATGATGACGTTCTCCGCAGGATCACGCTGGACGGCTTCTCGATCATGGCCCACAAGGTATCGATTGAGGATTTCGATGCCTTTACGGACGCTACCAGCCGCCCGAGGGTGGGCACTTCGAGGATTGACGCAAAGCGATATCGCGCCGATCCCAAGGCCGCTGCCGGAGTGAAGTGGCGGGACGCCATGGACTTCTGCACGTGGGCCGGAGCGGCATCTGGCCGGAAGCTGACACTTCCCACCGAGGCGCAGTGGGAATTCGCAGCGCGCTCAGGCGGAAAGATGGTTGTGTATCCGACCGATACAGGCACAGTCGAAGATGGTCGCAATGTCGCAAGCTATTCCCGGCACCAGGATGGTAGCGGAGTCGCTCTGGGCAGGTTTCCTCCCAATCCCGCTGGACAGTACGACATGATTGATCACGGCTACGAATGGGTCCAGGATTGGTATGAGGAGGCTTACTCTGGCGGCGACTCCACAAATCCTTCCGGCCCAAAGAGCGGCACAGAGAAGGTCATCCGAGGGAATAACAATCGCGGTGGTGATTCGCTCGCCTTGCTTTCAATGACTTTTACTCGCGATCATCGCCTTCCGGATCATCCGAAGAATAAGGACATCGATGGCAGTGAGATCGATTCCAATCAGAACAGGAGCCACGGGTTTCGCTGTATCGCAGAGAACTGAACGACCAAGCCGGCGGTCGCCAGAAGATCGGCGCCCCACCCTGTACGATCATAGAGACGTACCAGATGAGAAATGGGCGAGCGCTACCGGAGCCTGCTGACTGGTCCGGATGCGCCAACTGTTGACCATCGCACTGCCCTGACGGCCAGACACAACCAAGTTCTTCAAGCCGCCGTATCGATCCACACGGTTGGCCGATTCGAACCTGCCGACCATGTTGCGAGCAACCGTCATGCCGGGGGCGGCGATCGATTCCTGGCGACGGAAAACCCTTTCGGTGTCGTTCCGAAAGCGCGTGTCCAGGCTCTGGCTTGCGCGGCTCTGCACGCAGCCCCGCCCACTACATAGATCCACCCGGAACCCGATATCGATCGAAGCTCAACAATGACAGGCCGAAGCAAAGGTTCACTCAAAGATTCCCCTGACGCTGCTAACATCTGCAGATTCAAAGAAGGAGCTGAATGTGCGTAGTTATCGACTGTGGCCCATTGGGATCCTCGCCCTCCTTCCCCTAGCCCCTAGTGCATGCGCTGGCAAACCCGCCAACAGCGCCCCCAAGCTCAAGAGCGCGAACATGCAGGCGCAAGTCTTCAGCAGCAGATCACCCAGGATCTGGTTCGAATGAAGGGTGGAACCTTTCTGATGGGTGACTTTGGTCCAGTACACAACGCCGACAAGCTTCCTTACAGCGGCGAGACCAACGACGATGTTCTTCGCAGGATCACGCTGAGTGACTTCTCGATAACTGCTCACAAGATATCGGTTGAGCAGTACGATGCGTTCTCCGATAGCACTGGACGCCCCCGGATCGGCACTTCCGAGATCGATGCAGGCCTCTATCGAAAGGATGTGAAGGCATCGGCCGGCGTGAGCTGGACTCAGGCACAAGAATTCTGTGCCTGGCTGGGAAGCAAGACGGGTAAGCGAGCCACACTTCCAACCGAAGCAGAATGGGAGTATGCCGCACGCTCGGGCGGAAAGATGGAAATTTATGCGACTGACAATGGTCGGATCGACGACGGTCGAAATGTGGCCAGTTTCGATCAGAACATGGATGGAAGTGGCGTTGCTCTGGGCAAGTATCCACCCAATCCCGCAGGACTCTACGACATGATCGATCACGGTCATGAATGGGTTCAGGACTGGTATGAAGCCAGCTATGCAGAGAAGGACCTACGCGACCCGCAAGGTCCAAAGAATGGGAGCGAAAAAGTCATTCGCAGTAGCACCAACCAAGGAGGGGACTCACTCGCACTTGTGTCGATGACGTTCACGCGCGCGTCTCGCGCGCCCGATGCGGCGGCACGAAAGGATCCCAAAGGGAACGACATTGAGGCCAATCAGAACTATGGATATGGTTTCCGATGCGTAGTTCGTGATTGAGCAAGCGCCATCGGAGGGAGTACGCGAAGCGCACTCCCTCAGCCATCAGGCAATCATCGTTTTATCATCCCGATCAAGCCACAGCCCCGGCGGATCCATCATCGCGAAAGTGGGTGCTTCACTGCCATCCAGGGCCGCCAGCTGAACTGGGTCATCGATCGTCATGATCTGGGCCACCTCATAGCCTTTCGGGAATTCATTGAGCAGCTTCGAGCGCTTCTCAAGGAACGACTGAAGATAGGAATTCCCCACATCCCCGACCTTGTCGCGCGAACGCTTGTTCATCGTCCCGAACACGTTAGGCAAATCATTGTTCAGCGAATAGCCGTAGTCGAGGAAGCGCACCACATCGCCTTCCGCCTTTCCTGCGTCCGCCCGACGTGCGCCATCGATCGTCATGTGCTGCATGACATTCATCCACTCTGGCCTGGACGTGACAGGCTGCAGAATGTTCAGCACCGCCTGCTTATGCCCGGGCAAAGCGTGAATCTCAACATCCCCCAGCCCGGAGAGAACTCGGGAAGATTGCGCGCATGTGATTCGGGATAGTGTCGAGTCACGGCGTACAGCAACATACCCCGGGCTTCTGGAGTCGCGTAGATCAGCCAATCAGGCTTGCTATTGATCCGGTTGACCAGAGCATCACGGGCAGCCGCCTTCTTCAGTCGATTCTGAAGTGCATTGAACTCGAAGTTGACGGCAGCAATGTTCTCGGAGAGCAGTACACCCATTGGGCTGTTCTCGGCGACAACCATGAACAACAACTTGGAGAGAATGTTGAAAGCATCCTGCGCGATGTAGGTTAGCTTGATGAATCCCGAGTGGGCCAACTGGTAGAACACCCACTTCACGAACTCCCGCATACCACCGGCGTCCACCGCAAAATCCACTGCTCCCTTGGCGCCAACACCCCAGCAGAGCCGCGCAGACGCGCGGATGCGGAATTTCCCGCTATTGAAGTAGATGTTCAGTTGCGCACTTGCGCCGGCACCCGCATTGACCGCGACATCCAACGCGATCTTGGCAAAGCTCACAGGCTCCTTGCGGTCTGGCGGCAGCCAACGCAGATCACCGGAAGGAGTGATGCCGCCCTCCACACCCGCGAACACCTCGGCTGTCAGCTGAACACCCGCTCCGCTTCCCTTCGGAGCCGATTCGTTCATACCCAACATCCGCACGCGTGCTGGATCAAGCTGTGCGCGTGGCAGCCCTCGCTGGCTGTCAAAATTTTCAGCGAGCGATTGCGAGCGGTCACGCTGCTGCGCGCTGGCAACGGGCTTCTTGCCTACATATTTGATTTCAGCAGAGCCGGCGAGCGTCCCCTTGGCACCAACGAAACCGTACAGTTCACAGGCCAGCACGAAGACGATTGCGCCGAGATCAACGTCACCAAACTGCATCTGCCAACCCTTGATGCTGGGCACGGAGTAGCTGTGGGTCCATTTCCCTTCGAACAGGATCAGCTTGGCCGACGCACTTGCCTCGGCCTTCGCGGCAGCGACGCCCTTTGACGGATTCCAGGTCGCGGCACTACTGGCTCCCGCACCGGCAACAAAGCGCAGCCACTGGGATGCACTCGCAACCTCGTAGGAGTCACTCTTCTTTACATGCTCCACAAACTCATTGCCACCGGCGTCGATGATGTCAAAGACGAACGGATCCATCTTTGTCTCGGCTTTGGCCTGCAACGTGATCGAGCGAATCGATTTCTTGAAATCCTCGGCATCGAAGGGCTTGGTGCTTGTGACCTCGTGCTTTCCTTCGCTTGAGCCGCTCACTGGCCCGCCCTTCACCTTGGTTCCGACCGACGTATTCACCGCTATCGGAATGCCCTTGATGCGGCGCTTCTTGAGCTCCTCGTATTTTTTCGCCGGAATATAGCGTCGGCGCAGACCAGAGCGATCTGCCAGGCTGCCGTTTCCTGCATGGCGCGCCTTGTCATAGGTCTCGAAGGTGACAACCTCCTTGAGGTCGGTCAACTTGGAGAAATTGTCATTGAGCATCTTCGCCACATCATCTTCGGCGATACCCAGCGCTTTTTCGGCAGCGGCGACCGCCGCCGCATCGCGGCCCTGCAGGGCATTGTCGAGGTTCGCCCTGGACCGATGCAGGCCGGCCATGGTGTTCTCGATCATGCCACTCAGTTCTTCAAACTCACTCCACACATCCGGCGTCAGCAGCAGAAGCTCCTGAGCTTCGGCATTGAGCACTGCGGGCGCGCTGATCTTGCCATCCACCTTGGCAGTGCGGCCCTGCCCTGACTCGCTCATCGCGACCTGGCTCTTCATGCCCAGTACGTACAGTGTCGTCGATTGTCCCTTGATCAAGGGGTCCAGCATGTCGGTGCTGCGGCCGACCTTGGTGCCCGGCAGATTGAAGTGGAACCGACGACGACCGTTGCAGGTGATGCGCGGCGTCATGCCGTTCTTGTCGGTGTTTCCCTTGATGGGGCGGCCCGCGGCGTCGTTACCGGCAACTTCACGCCCCTTCGCATCCACGCCATAGGCCAGATAGGGCGCATTCGGGATCGCCTTCTGGTCGGCCTGCATCTGGAACTTCACCCGGAAGTACGGCTGCAGCTCAAGCGCGCACTGGATCGGCGCCATCGTCATGATGGTGCTGTTGAGCTGAAGCTCGATATCGTGCGAAACCGCCTTCTTCTGGCGGCCGGCGAAATCCGGTTGCGCCCACTTGCGCTGGTCGAAGTCCCAGACTTCCAGTTGGAATCGTATTGTTGTGGGCGGAAGGAACGGAACCTGCGTGGCAGGTTTGACCCCCTTGTCCAACGGGTTCTGTAACGGATTCGGCGTGGTGTTCACGAATTTCGTGAGGCCCTGCGCGTCGGTGGTTCCGTTGACGACTTCGTTGCGATCAGGCAGCTGCAGGATCCGGTAGCGGACCTTCGCGGCGGGACGCTGCTGGCCGTTGTCGGCCAGATAGTAGAGTCTGAAATTTCCGGTTGCCATGGTGTCTTCCTTGTCGCGCGGCGTTCGTCAGCGCGCTTACGCTTCGTCGTTGAGGTAATAGCCTTCGTGCTTGGTTTCACCGTCGCCGACGAAGAGATGGATGTTCTGCGGGCCTTTGGTCACCACCTGCTCGGTTTCACCCTGCGCATTGGTGGTGCCCTCCCGTGTACTCCCATCGGGCATGACCAGAACGTACGGCGAGTTCGGCATCGGCTGGCCCGCATAGTCGCGAAGCACGTACTTGAGCTTGTAGGCATCCGCAGGATTCGGCAGAACCAGGGGCGCAGTAACACTCGCCGGCCCCACCCAATCCCGCTGGCTGGCCTTGAACTCCACCTTGCCCGGCGCGCCCAGCTCGATGTTGTCGCCCTCGATCCGAATGTAGGCACCGGCCGCCGTCGCCAGCAGATGCTTGCTCGGTGCCGACAGCTGCACATCCGCCTCAGTGCTGGCGATGCGCACCTGGGTCTTGGCCGCCACGATCATCTGGTGCTTGTGCGCCCGCGCACTCACCTTGCCCTGTGCGGCGTGCAGCGCGATGCCGCGCTCCTGGTTCGGGCTTTCACCGCTGGGCTGCACGCCGGCGGTGTACAGCACCAGCCCGCCGGCCACCGCCATCGTCAGTGAGCCCTGCGTCATCCAGTTCAGCGCCACGCCGCTGGCCAGCGTGGTGTGGGTGCCGCTCACCCAGACCTGGTCGGCCGGGGTCAGGCTCAGCACGCCGGCCACGCCACTGCCCAGCAGCACCGGCGCACTCCAGCCCGGCGCTTCACCGTCGCCCCCGGCGATGCTGCCGGCGGCGCTGCCGCTGTGGGTGGCGCGCAGCGTCTCCTGCAACTCGGTCAGCGTGGCATCCACCGGCAGTTCGGTCGGGTCGTTGGGCAGCTGTGCCTGCTGGTTGATCGCCGATTCGGCCAGCTGCTGCAGCAGCTGCTGGCTTTCCTGCAGCTGGCTCAATGCCTGCGGCGCGGCCATCTGCGGCGTGCCCTGTTCGGTGGTCAGCAGCAGGCCGCGACCGGCGCGCAGCGCGCCCTGGGCCTGGGTGGACAGCTCCACGCCAAAGCCGCGCTCGCCCTCGCGTACGTTGTCCTGGCCACCCTTCAGATGGCCCAGGGTCAGCGTGGTCTGGTGCTGGGTGGTGGACAGCTGCGCGCGGCCCTGCCCCGGGGTGTCGTCGAAACGCAGCTGCTGGTAGCCACCGGTACCGCCCTGGCTGTCGGCCAGCGCCTGGCTCTTGAAGCCGGTGTACACCGCGGCGTGGTCATTGCCCTCGAACCAGGCGGCGGCGTTGCCAGTGGCGCTGGCGCCGCCGCCGTTGATCTGGTTGTGTTGTGCATCCTGCTGGCCGCGCCCGTTGTAGACCGCACCGACCACCACCGGGCGGTCGATGTCGCCTTCCAGGAACGCCACCAGCACTTCCTGCCCGCGCCGCGGCAGCACCACGCCGCCCCAGTTGTCGCCGGCCCAAGGGGTCATCACCCGCACCCAGGTCCAGGCGCCGCCGTTGGCCGGGGCGTTGTCGTCGCCACCGGGATGGGCCAGGCCGCTGCTGGCGTTGCCGCCGCGCTGCCACGGGAACTGCACCTTGATGCGGTGGTCGCGGTCGGACAGCAGCGGCTCGCCGTCGCTGACCACGATCGCGCTGAGCGTACCGGTGATGGTCGGGCGCGGATGCAGGTGCGCGCCGTGGCCGTCTTCGGTCTGCGGCCGGTAGCTGACCTCGGCCGGAATGGCGACGAAGCGGTTGTCGTAGAACGCGGTGGACACCTCGCCCGGAGCATCGCCGTAGGCCAGACCGGACAGCGCGCCCGGCAATGCCGGCGCGGCCACGCTGGACGGGCCCAGCGCCTGCTCCAGCGCATCAAACACGTCGGCATCGAGGTTGTTGCGCGCCTGGTGATGCACCGACAGGCACAGGAACTGTGCGTCTTCACCCACCTGCGGATGCTGCGACAGGCCGAAGCGCGCGCCCGGGGCCAGTGCCCGCCACTGGCCGGCACCGTCGATGGTATGCGCGCGCACGCGCAATGCGTCCAGGTGCTGCTGCGCGCGGCGCTGGCCGCGTGCATTGTCCTGCCAGCCGTAGGGCCCGCAGGTATCGCGGTCGACGATGCCCAGGTCGTTGTTCTGCGCGGCCTCGGCGCTGGCCTGGCGGCGCTCCAGGGTGCGGTAGTCCCAGGTGGCGCGCTCGACCTTGCCCGGTCGCCAGCGGTGCGCGGTGGACCACTGCTGCACGCTGTCGCTGCGCTCGCTTTCGTCGCGGCGATGGAAGCGCACGCTACCCAATTCGGCGGTGTCGTGGCTGTGGTCGGCCAGCACCAGCGTGTGCGCGCCGAAGTCCGTGCCGCCGGGCTCGCCGGCATGCTCGAACCAGTAATAGATGCCCTCTTCGGCCAGCAGGCGCTGGACGAAGGCCAGGTCGCTCTCCTGATATTGGGTGGTCAGGCTGCGCCGTGCGTACTGGCTGGCGTCACCCAGCGACCAGCGCCAGACCGGCGTCAGACCGCTGTAATCGGCGAACAGGTCTTCGACGATCTCGACCACGGTCTTGTCGTGGAAGACGTAGCTGTCCACCCGCTGCGACAGGAACGCCAGCCACGGCTGCAGGCGCAGCCGGTAGCGGGCCAGGCCGCCGTTGCTGCCCAGCCGCTCGGCGGCGGTGATGCGGCCATGCAGCGGGCGCACGCTGCCATCGGCCTGTTGCAGCTGCAGCAGCGCGCCCTGCCCGATCAGCGGCGCCAGCTGCAGCCCGGCGTCCAGCGACAGGGCGGTGATCGTCCACTGGAAGCCGAGGCCGTCGATCTGCTCGACGCCATCGAGGGTTTCGGCGACCAGCACATCGCTTCCCAGCGACGTGTGCAGCCGCAGGAAGCGCTGTGCGTGCGAGGGGCCGGCCAGAGCCGCCCGCAGGTTGTTTACCAGGTCCATGGTGTTTTCCCGACGTCCCCTACTTCAAGGTGGTCTGCATGCGACGTGCGCATCGGTTGCCTCCGCTTCCCGCTTCCGCGCGGCCTGCGTCCCGACCGGGGCGCAGGCTCGCACAGCCATCAGGCCGCCTGGACGATCTCTTCCAGCTGCAGGCGCACGCCCTCGCTGATCTTCAGGCGGTAGTCGCGACCACCGGCGGTGATCTGCAGCTCGCGCACATTGCTCACCAGCTGCGGCTTGCCGACCACCGGGGCATCCATGTGGATGCGCCAGGAACCGCGGCTGATCTGCGCGGCGATGTTGCGGGCATCCTGGCGGGCCGCCGGCACGGCGGTGTCCAGCAGTTCGATCACATGCTCCGGGCGCAGCCGGTTCCAGGCACGCACGCGGTCCAGTTCGCGACCCAGGCCCAGCTCCAGGCTGTCACAGTGGTTGAGGGCCGCTTCGCGGTCAAATCCATAGAATTCCATCAGCGTTCTCCTTCTGCTCAGTGTCATGACACTTTGTATTTGAAGTCACCCTTCTTGCCGGCGGTGACCTTGATGGCGTTGATCCGATTCCCTTCGGCCATTGCCGCCAGCACGCTCTCGGCGATTTCTGGCAGCAGGGTTCCATTGAGGATGTGGTCAACGTTGCGCGCACCCGAGTCCACTTCGGTGCAACGTGCAAGCACGGCCTCCACCAGGCTGTCGTCCCAGCTGAAGGTGGCCTTGTGATTGGCGATGACGCGGTCGCGGATGCGGCCGAGCTTGAGCGTGATGATCTGCGCCAGCACGTCATCGTTGATGGGGTAGTACGGCACTACCTTCAGGCGGCCGAGGAAGGCCGGCTTGAAAGTGCGCATCAGCACCGGTCGCAGCGCATCGGACAGCGCTTCCGCGCCAGGGATTTCCTCGGCCGGCTTGTTCAGGCAGGCCTGCATGATCTGCGAGGAGCCGATGTTGGAGGTGAGGATGATCAGCGTGTTGCGGAAGTCGATCTCGCGGCCCTCCGCGTCATCCATCATGCCCTTGTCGAACACCTGGAAGAACATCTCCAGCACGTCCGGATGGGCCTTCTCGACCTCGTCCAGCAGCACCACGCTGTACGGGTTGCGGCGCACCGCCTCGGTCAGCACACCACCTTCGCCATAGCCCACATAACCCGGCGGCGAGCCCTTCAGGCCCGACACGCTGTGCGCTTCCTGGTATTCGCTCATGTTGATGGTGACCAGCTTGCGCTCGCCGCCGTACAGGATGTCGGCCAGCGCCAGCGCGGTCTCGGTCTTGCCGACGCCGGACGGGCCGACGAACATGAACACGCCGCGCGGCTTGTTCGGGTCTTCCAGCTTGGCGGTCGCGGTGCGTACGCGCTGGGCGATTGCATCCAGGGCATGGTCCTGGCCGATCACGCGTTCGACCAGCAGCGTGCCCAGGGTACGCACGGTGCGGATTTCGTCCTTGACCATGCGGCCCAGCGGCACACCGGTCCAGGCCGAAACGATCTCGGCGACCACGGTGCCATCGACCTGCAACGGCACCATCGGGGTCTCGCCCTGCAGCTCGCGCAGCGCAGCCTGCAAGCGTGCCAGTTCGGCGTGCTGCGGCGACAGTTCCGTCTTGGCCTTGCCACGCTTGGTGGCCGGCTTGGCCACGGCCACGTCGCCGTCGGCGTCGTCGGCGGCAGCGTCGGTATCGCGCGCCTCGTCGCCGCCCTGCTCCAACTGCTGGCGCAGCGCGGCGATCTGGCTGGCCAGTTCGCGCTCACGGCCCAGGCGCTCTTCATTGCTGGCCAGCACGGCCTGCGCTTCGGCCTGCTGCGTATGCAGTTCGGTCAAGCGTTCAGCATGCTGGTCGCTGCCGCCGGCGGTCTCGCGCTGCAACGCGGCGATTTCCGCCTGCAGGCGGTCCAGATGCTTGCGCGTATCTTCGATGATGGCCGGCGTGGCGCTCTGGCCCAGCGCAACCTTGGCGCAGGCGGTGTCGAGCACGCTGACGGCCTTGTCCGGTAGCTGGCGACCGCTGATATAGCGGTGCGACAGGCGCACGGCTTCGGTCACCGCCTCGTCCAGCACGCGGATGTTGAAGTGCGCTTCCATCAGCCCGACCATGCCGCGCAGCATCGCTGCGGCCAGCGCCTCGCTGGGCTCTTCGACCTTGACCACCTGGAAGCGGCGGGCCAGCGCCGCGTCCTTCTCGAAGTACTTCTTGTACTCGCCCCAGGTGGTCGCAGCGATGGTGCGCAGCTCGCCGCGCGCCAGCGCTGGCTTGAGCAGGTTGGCCGCGTCGTTCTGGCCGGCGGTGCCACCGGCGCCGATCATCGTGTGCGCCTCGTCGATGAACAGGATGATCGGATGCGGGCTCTTCTTGACCTCGTCGATCACGTTCTTCAGGCGATTCTCGAATTCGCCCTTGACGCTGGCGCCGGCCTGCAACAGCCCCATGTCCAGGGTGTGCAGCTCCACGCCCTGCAGCACATCGGGAACATCCTTGTCGGCGATGCGCCGGGCCAGCCCTTCGACCACGGCGGTCTTGCCGACGCCGGCCTCGCCAGTGAGGATCGGGTTGTTCTGGCGGCGACGCATCAGGATGTCGATCACCTGGCGGATCTCGCCGTCGCGACCGATCACGGGGTCGATCCTGCCCTCGCGCGCCCGCTGGGTCAGGTTGGTGGTGAACTGGTCCAGCGCCGGCGTCTTCGACAGGCCGCCCTTGGCCTCGCCCGGCACCACGCCCTCTTCCTGATCGCCCTCGCCCGGCGCCGAGGCGTCGGCGAATCGCACGGTCTGCACCGCTTCCTGTGAGCCCTCGGTGAGCTTGGCGAAATCGTGCTTGAGTTCGTCGCGCTTGAAGCGCACGAACAGCTTCGAGCCGCGGTAGGCCAGCTGCGAAAGATCCGGCTCGGTCAGCAGCGCCAGCAGCAGGTGACCACTGCGGATGCGGGTGGTCTCCGAATCCAGCGAGGCGATCAGCCAGGCATGCTCGAACAGCTTGGGAATGTGCTGGGAGAACACCGGGGTGCGGCTGTTGCCGGTCTTGAACTGGCTGATCTCGTCGTTGAGGTCACGTTCCAGCGATTCGGGCAGGATGCCGCTGCGCCGTGCGATCAGCACGAAATCGCTCTGCGGCTGTTCAAGCAGGGCCAGGAACAGGTGCTCCAGGTCCACCTCGTAGTTGCCGCGCGCCATGCACAGGTTCGCCGCCCGCTCGGCCGCCAGCCGGCAGGTGTCGTCCAGTTTGCTGATCAGGGTCTTGAGGTTGATGCTCATGCGGAAACACGCACTCCTTGCTGGAACCGTTCGGGGGCCGGCGGCGCGGACGCCATCGGCGCTGTGTCATTGCAACGTGTGGATGCCATAGGTGGTGTCCTCACGGGACGTGGTCTGTGTCTGGGTACACAGGTAGCTGTCCCAGCCAAGGCGGACGCCACCACCGCCGCCGAGTGCGCTGCCCTGCACATCCTCGGCGCGCAGCACCAGCCGCACTTCGTATTCAAGAATGCCGCCGGTCAGCAGCGACAGCCATTTGCTGAGCGCCTCGGCGGCACTGCCACCGGGCAGGAACGCGTCGAACTGGTCGCGGCGCAGCGGACCGATGCGCAGGCGCAGGCGCAGGTCGCGCTGCCAGACCCGGTCACCGGCCAGCGCACTGGCGCCCAGCACGGCATTGGCCTGGCCCAGGCGGGTGGCCTGCCCCGCCGGCACGCGATACCAGGCCCCGACGAACTGCTCCAGGTGCAGCGGCACCTGGAAGTAGTCCGACAGCACCCGCTGCATCAGCATCGCCGACACCGGGCGCTGGCGCACCGCACCCGCGTAATAGGCCACGGCCTGGTCGAAGATCTCGCCCTCGCCTTCGTGCAGGCGATCGCGCAGCTCGCTCATGCCCATGCCGAGCAGCGACAGCACCAGCGGCAGGAAGCGCTCGCGCCGATCCAGTTCGTACTGCAGCGCCAGCCGGTGCTTCTTCCAGGCAGCGTAGTGCAGCGACACCGCGCGGGTGGAGAAGATGTCCAGGAACGCACGCGCGGTGCGGTCGCGCTGGTACAGCTCGCGCAGCTGCAGGGTCTCGGTGTAGTGCAGCGGCAGCGCACCGGCCGTACCCAGCAGTCCCATGAACTGCGGGGTCAGATGGACCTCGGCCAGCTCCTCGCCATGCAGGGCCTGCTCGATGGCTTCACGTCCCTGCAGACGCTCGCCCTTGAGCGAATAGACCTCGCCGTCGGCCGACAGCTCGGTGGCCGGGAAGCCCAGCGACAGCGAGTTGCGGAAGCGCACCCGCATCGGCACGGCCTGGCCGGGCTTGACGCCCTGGCGCTGGAACACCTGCTCCAGCAACCGCACCGCCTGGAAGAACTGGAAGCGGTGCGGCTCGGTGAGCAGCTGCTGGGCTACGCCAGGATCGATTCGCCGCTGCGCGCTGGGCATCGGACGATCTCCTCTCCGCTGTCGCCGGACACCAGCACCAGTCGGGTAAAGCTGTTGGCATGCACATACAGTGCAAAGAAGTGGTCCATCACCTGGGCGAAGGCGGCCACACCGGTACCCACGAAGTGGGCTTCATTGAGGGTCAGACGGATCTCCAGGCCACGCACCACCGAGGCGAACTGGCGGCCATGCATCCAGGTGGTCACCGGGGTCTGCTGCAGTTCAAGGATGCCGTCGATCTGCCGTGCCGAGACGGTGCTGCCGGACAGGTCGTACAGGCGCAGCATCTCCTTCAGCGCAGGCAGGCCGCTGGCGGTCAGTGACAGCTGGTTCAACGACAGGTGTGAGATCAGGCGCCATTGCGCGTTGCGACCATGACGGAACCGCAGCGGCTTGCTCGGCTTGCGCAGCAGGCTGATCGCCCTGGCCGGGCTGCCGCCTTCGATGTTGAGATCACCGCCAGCGACGCCAAAGGCGAGCTGGTTGGGCAGGTCGCGGTTGCTGCAGGTCAGCTCCAGGCTGACCGTGTCGGTCTGCGGCAGCACCGGGTTGAACGAGAGGTCGACGAAGCTGATCTCGGTCTCGAAGCCCGGGCTCTGCCGGGCGATGTCCTCATCACGGCGCGCCACCCAGTACTGGCCAGTGCGCTCGGGATCTTCGCCATGATGCAGCGAATAGAACGGGCGGAAGGCCTGGATCAGCTCGCCCTGCGGCGTCTGCCGGATGCGGTGCACCGAATCGATCGAGTGCACCTCGTAGGCGAAGGCACGGCGCGCGTCGGCCAGCACCGGATAGTTCACCGTGCGGTGGGTGACCCGGATCGGTTCGCCACTGGTCTGGAACAGGTTGACGATGGGGGTGCAGCCCAGGCGCAGATTGTGCGGCCCCAGCTCTTCCAGCACCATCGTGCTGTCACGGTCCTGGCCCTGCGCCTGCAGCACCAGGTGCAGGGTGAAGCGGCGGCTGGCACTGGCGGTCAGGGCCGGCAGGTGGAGGTCGACGAAGCCGAATTTCTCCGGATAGGCGAACAGCTCGGTCAGCAGCCGGTAGGCCGGATGCGAGCGCGCCGGGAAGTCGATCAGGGCTTCATCGTCGGCAAAGCCGACCGGGCTCAACGGCACGTTGTCCAGGCGGCGCCAACGGCCGTCGCCATCGGATTCCACATAGGCTGCCTTGACCCCCAGCATCAACGCATCGCGCAGCGCGGCGCGCACCGACGGTTCGCCGTCGAGGAACAACCGCAGGCGATCGGTACCGAGTTGATGGAAGCCAAGCTGGTCGGACAGCAGCTGGAAGCCCATCGAGATCTGGCCGCCGCTGCCGGCGGGCAGCGTAGTGGCCATCGGCGCATCAGCCACGCTGCGGTACACCACCTGCTGCACGCCGACCGGCGCCAGCACCACGTCGTAGGCGGTGCGGAAATCGCAGGGCACGCCCCGCACCGGGCGGCTCTGCAGGGCGGTGCCACGCGGCACGCGCACCGGCGCGCTCAGCTTGGAGGCCACCCCTTCCATGTCGAAATGGGCGATCGAGCAGGACGGAAACGGCCGCAGGTAGTGCGGATACAGCACGTCCAGCAGCGCATCGGTGAACTCGGGATAGTCATCCTCGATGCGCTTGGACACGCGTGCACTGAGCAGCGCGAAGGCTTCGATCAGGCGCTCGACATGCGGGTCCTGGCTGCCTTCGGCAGACAGCTGCAGGCGCCCGGCGATCTTCGGGTAGCGCTCGGCGAACTCACGCCCGTAGCGACGGAGATAGGCCAGTTCGCGTTCGTAATAGGGCAGCAGATCCTGCATCAGGCGGCCTGCGTACGGCGTGCGCGGGTGACCTGGTACTGCAGGGTCGACGGCTGCAGCATCGCATCGAAACTGACCGGCTCGCGCGCCGGCTCCAGGTCCAGCAGCGCGTGGATGGTGAAATGCAGGCCGCCGGCGAACTGGTTGCCGGCATCAAGATGCACGTTGACATTGCGCAGGCGGCGCTCATGACGCGCCACGGCCTGCTCCAGCGAGCGGCAGATGGCCGCCCGGTCGTAGGCATTGGCCAGGCTCATGGCCGAAAAATCGGCCAGCCCGTAGGTCAGCAGCGACTGCCGGCAGTTGGGAAATTCCTTCATGTCGCCCTCCTGGAACGCGGCGCGCGAATTCAGCAGCCCCTCCAGGTCGCGGGCAATGGATTCCTTGTACTGCTCAAGCGAGACGGACTTGAAGACCGGCCCGGCGCCCGGTTGCTTGGGGGCGTCGTCGAACAGTTTTTCCAGCAGGCTGGGTTCGAGTCCCTTCATTGGAAGATCCACTCAGGTTCGGCATCCGTGCGGGCGGCAACGGTGCAGCAAAGGCGAGGCCGATCCTGGCCCCACCCGACGATCAGACTGCGATGGCGCACTAGGCGCCATCGCAGCGACACAACATCACACGGTGTAGTTCGGGATGTTCTTGGTTGCGCTCCACTGCGCCACGGTCTTGCCACCAACGCCGCCTTCCGGCTTCTGCTGCTGGTAAGTCCACTTGATGGCGCCGAAGCTCAGCTGAACAACTTCCTGCGGCATGCCTTCCTTGTCCACCGTCGTGGTGACGCGGTGGACCAGCACGTTCAGCAGCTCGACCGTGTAGTAATTGATCGCGTTGCCGTCCTTGTCGGCGCGCATGAACTGGATCTGCGCCTTGGGGAAGGTGGTGCCGTTGGAGGCGGCCTGGTTCAGGGCCGTGGAGGCGAGGTCGATCGACTTGGTGATTTCGATCGGGGACAGGTTCACGCGGGCAGCGGTGGTGCCGCCGGAGGTCGACGCGGTGGCCGAACGCGGCTGCAACAGGTCCTGCGAGAACGACTGGATTTCGATCCAGTCCTTGTGCTTGTCGTCGTGCGACTCGCCCTTGATGGTGTCAATCGAGAGGAAAGCGTGCTGCATATCTGGTCTCCTAAATTCCGTTCTTCCGTGAGATTTGATGTGCCAGGCGCGGGCCTGGCGGTTAAGGGGGCTACGCCCTCTTGAAATAAGCGTCACTGCAATCCGGGGAGCGGACTCCCCTGGACGCTTCAGTTACAGCAAACCGTTACGACTTTTTCGCGGACGCCGGCAGTTCGGCGACCAGACGCAACGAAACAGACAGCTCATCGAGCTGGAAATGCGGCCTGATGAAGGCCACCGCGCGGTAGACGCCAGGCTTGCCCGGCACCTCCGAAACCTGCACAGATGCTTCGCGCAACGGGAACTGCGCCTTGGCTTCCTGCGACGCGTTGTCGTCCAGCAGCACGTACTGGGCGATCCAACGGTTCAGGAATTCCTCGACGTTGCCCGCCGAAGCGAAGCTGCCGATCTTCTCGCGCATCATCGCCTTGAGGTAATGGGCGATGCGCGAGACCGCGAAGATGTACTGCAGCTGTGCAGACAGGATCGCGTTGGCATTGGCCGAATCGGTGTTGTACTTCTTCGGCTTCTGTGCCGACTGTGCGCCGAAGAATGCGGCGTAGTCGGTGTTCTTGCAGTGCACCAGCGGCATGAAGCCGAGGTCACTGAGTTCCTTTTCACGACGGTCGGTGATGGCCACCTCGGTCGGGCATTTCAGCGCCACTTCACCATCGTCGGTACGGAAGGTGTGGGTGGGCAGATCCTCGACCAGGCCACCGCCTTCCACGCCACGGATGGCAGCACACCAGCCGAAGCTCTCGAAGGCCTGGGTCAGACGGGCACCCATGGCGTAGGCGGTGTTGCACCACAGGAACTTGCTGTGGTCGGCCGCTTCGATCTCTTCGACGAAGTTGAAGCCCTCGACGGTGGTGCCGTCCTTCGGGTTGTACGGCAGGCGGCCCAGGAAGCGCGGCATGGTCAGGCCCACGTAGCGGCTGTCCTCGCTCTCGCGGAACGACTTCCACTTGGCATATTCGACGGTGTCGAACACCTTGGCCAGGTCGCGCGGCTTGCCCAGGTCGGTGAAGGTTTCCAGGCCGAACATGCCTTCGCTGGCAGCGGAGATGAACGGCGCGTGCGCCGCGGCGGCCACGTGCGACATCTGCTCGATGAAGTACATGTCCTCCGGCTGGCGGCCGAGGAAGTAGTCACCGATCAGCGCACCGAACGGCGCACCACCGAAGGTACCGAATTCTTCCTCGTAGACCTTCTTGAACAGCGCGCTCTGGTCGAAGTCGATGGCCGACTTGAAATCCTTCACCAGGTCCTTCTGCGGCGAATTGAAGACCTTGATCTTCATGTTCGGGCCGGTGGAGGTCTGCTGGCACAGGTAGTGCAACCCGCGCCAGCTGCCTTCCAGCTTCTGGAAGGCATCGGCGTGCATGACCGCGCTGAGCTGCTCGGAGATGATCCGGTCGATCTCGGCGATGCGGGCATCCAGGGTGAGATTGAGGTTGTCGGAGACCACCACGGTGCCGTCCAGGACTTCCTTCGCCAGCGCGGCGATGATGTCCTTGGCGCGGTCATGTTCGGTCTGCGACTTGGCGACCTTGCTCTTCTCGACGATCTGGTCGAGCAGGCCCACCTCTTCGGCGACGGCGGCCTGGGTGGCCAGTTGGCTGGCATCGGCTGACATCGGTCAGTCCTCCTTGGTCACGCCGAGCTTCTTCAGCTGCTCGGTGTTGTTGAGCACATCGGTCAGCAGGTCTTCCAGCTTCTCGTTGCCGGCCAGCTTGTTGCGCAGGTCGGCCAGCTTGGTGCGCGACTCGAGCAGGCGACGCAGCGGCTCGATCTGCTGCACCACTGCCTCCGGGCGGAAGTCCTCGATGGAGTTGAACTTCAGCTCGACGCCGAATTCGCCGCCGTCGTCACTGATCTTGTTCGGCACGCGATACACCGCTCGCGGCGCCACGCCCTCCATCACTTCATCGAAGTTGTCCAGATCGACGTTGACGAACTTGCGATCCTTGACCTTCGGCAGCGGCTGCTCCGGATTGCCACTGAAATCGCCCATCACGCCGACCACGAACGGCAGTTCCTTCTGTTCGATCGCGTCGCCCTTCTCCACGTCGTAGGTGAGCTGGACGCGCGGCGGGCGGATCTTCTGCAGCCGCTTCTGGATGCTTTCCTTCTTGGCCATGAGTGTCTCCTGACTGGGGCCGGTTCCGGATCAGTTGCCGATGTTCTGGAACGGATCGGAGGTGTTGGAGCGGGCGGCAGGCTTGGCCGGCTGCGTCGCGGCGGGCTGGGCGGCGGCGGCCGGAGCGACGGCACGACCGGCGCGGGTACGGGCGCGCGGCTTGGGCTTGGGCGTCGGGTCGAGAATGGCGTCACCCATGGTGTTGCGCAGGGTGGTGGCCAGGGTCTGCGCTTCCTTGCGGGCGGTATCCGACGCCAGCGCGCCACGGCCCTGCAGGCGGGTGAGCGACTGGTTGGCGACGCGGAAACCGGCAACGGTGATCACACCATCGGCAACCAGGTCGTTGGGATCGCGCTGGAGCACCTCTTCGGCGGCAACGATCGCACGGGCGTACTGGCCCTGGTCGAACTGCAGCTGTGCGATGCGCACCCACGGTTCCTTGCGCGTCGGGTCGGCCTTGGCGGCCAGCTCGAACGCACTGATCGCGGCATCGGCGCCGCCAGCGGTGACCTGCGCCTCCGCATTGCTCAGCGTGGTTTCGAACGGCACGACCTCGGCCTTCTTCGGTGCCGATGAGCAGGCCGCCAGGCCCGACAGCATCATCAGCGCGAACATCGGCCGGTACACAGCCTTCCCCATTGCCTTCACTTCCATAGTGATCCCTCGTCGAAATTAGTTCCTAAAGGGAGCCGAATCTCCGCCGATACAACACACGGGATTCCTGCCCCTGTCGGCGGCAGTGTACATTCGCGAATACGCGTCGGTATAGTGAATTTCGTCAAGAATATGGCGAATTTGATAGACACACTCTTCACATCCCGATGTGATATTCGCGAGCAGAAACCTTTATACGCGCACTTTTCACCCCCGCACTCCGAGCCCGCCGACTGCACATGAATGCGCAACTTTTCCGATTCCACCGCGTGATCTCCGTCACGATTTTCTCCCTGATTATCTCCAGCTCGCTTGCTGGATGCGCCAGCGACAGCAAGCTGGGTAAAGCGATGGACAAGACATTGCAGGCCGTCGGCATCCGCGAGGAGAAGCCCGAGGCACCGCCAGCGATTCCGCTGCGCCTGTATGCCGGCAGCAACCTCAATGCCGGCAATGACAAGCGGGCCACGGCGGCGGTGGTCAAGATCTACCACCTGCGCAGCCTGCAACGCTTCGAACAAGCTCCTTTCAACGCCTTCCTGGACCAGGCCGGCGAGCAGGCGGCGCTCGGTGCGGACCTGCTGTCGGTCAACGAAGTGGTACTCACCCCCGGCGCCCGACAGGAATTGTCCGAGCAGCTGAGTGAAGGAAGTGCAGTGCTCGGTGTGGTTGCCCTGTTCCGCGCCCCGGCCGAGAATCGCTGGCGGCTGGCCTTCGACACCAAGGGCAAGACGCTTCCGCAGGACGGCGTCACCATCGGCGTGCATGCCTGTGCACTGACCAGCGACAGCAAGGCCTTGTTGACACGTATTTCCGGCGATCCAGGCAGTCTTGCATCGATCCGCTGCGCAGGGGCGAAGTAATTCCGCGCCGGAATTCTGGCACTCGATTTCGCCGATGCGATAGTATCCCCTGACTCAACGTTTGCCCCCGCGCGCTTAATGTGAGATCCAACTCACACTTTCACATTGCTGGATAGGGGTTCTCGCCACAGGGGAAGGTGAGAATGGCGGGATCGGCCCTCCCGGACGATATTTTCGAGCTATTTCCAAGGATTGAACGTGGCTTATGTAAGCAGGATGTCGAAGGTTCTCTGGGGTGAAGGATTGTTCCTGCGTCCCCAGCATTTCCAGCGTCAGGACGCCTATCACGAAGCGCGGCTGCAGGATCTTTCGCAGACGCTGCATCCGTATGGTTGGGGTGCGCGCCGGGTGCGTTTCGATCCCCATGCGCTGTCGGGTGGCACGCTGCGCCCGCTCGACCTGTCGGCCGTGTTCCCCGATGGCGAGACCTACGACGCGCCGGCCCACGACAGCCTGCCCGATGCGGTCTCGCTGCAGGATCTGCCGCCCGGCGTGCAGTCCACGGTGGTCTACCTGGCACTGCCGCTGCTGCGCGACGATGGCGCCAACTGCGCCGATGCCGAAGGCACCGTGCTGGCCCGCTATCGGCAGGCCAACCGCGATACGCAGGATCTGTTCACCGACGCGGTGGAAGCCGAGCTGGCCTTCCTCAGCAAGGCGGTGAAGCTGCTCACCGACGACCAGCCGCGCGATGCCTATGCCACGGTGCCGGTGGCACGCGTGCGCCGCACCTCCAGCGGTGGCTTCGAGCTGGACGATGAATTCATTCCGCCGTGTGCACAGCTGCAGGCGTCGCCGTTCCTGCATCGCGAACTGCGTGCTGTGCTTGATGCCCTGCAGGCCAAGGTGGACGCGCTGTACGGTCTGCACCGGCAGACATCGCAGAACATCATCGAATTCCGCTCCGGCGACATCGCTTCGTTCTGGCTGCTGCACACCATCAACAGCTCGTTCAGTGCACTGGCGCACCTGCTGCATCATCCGCAGCTGCATCCCGAGCGCCTGCACCAGGAGCTGCTGCGTATGGCAGGTGCGCTGCTGACGTTCTCCAATGCGTACCAGCTGGGCGATCTGCCGGTGTATCGCCACGACCAGCCGGAGGCGTCGTTCCGCAAGCTGCTGGAGATCGTGCGCGCCCTGCTGGATACGGTGATCTCCACGCGCTACTTCAAGATCGCGCTGAACGAGATCAAGCCGTCCTATCACCTGGGCCGCCTCGATTCGCAGCGCATCGATGGCAATGCCTCGTTCTACCTGTCGGTGTCGGCTTCGCTGCCGGCGCAGGAGCTGATCCAGAGCGTGCCGGTCCGCTTCAAGGTCGGCGCGCCGGACGATGTGGAGAAGTGCGTGCTGTCGGCGCTGCCCGGCGTGAAGCTGGTGCATGCCGCGCAGGTACCGGCGGCGATTCCGGTGCGCCCGGGCAGCCACTACTTCGAGTTGGACGCGCGCGGCGCGCTGTATGAGCGCATGCTCAAGGCGCAGTCGGTGATGATCTACGTGCCGGCCGGCATTGCCGAGCTGAAGATGGAACTTGTGGCGGTGACCTCATGATGAACGCTCCCTGCCCCCGACCCCGGGCCCGATGCCGTCGCTGACCGCCAATGGCGCGATGGTCAATCCCACGCCGCAGGCGGCCAATCCACAGAGCCTGCAGGACCTGATGTCCGACGGCTTCTACCTGCTGCTGCTGCTCAAGCGCGGGCAGCTGCCGCACGATGCCGAAGGCTTCGTGCAGACCGTGCAGAAGTTCCTCGATGGCGTGGAGCGCAACGCGATGCGCATGGGCGTGGCATCGGAGGATGTCTACGCCGCCAAATACGCCTTCTGCGCGGCGGTGGACGAGGCGATTCTGTCGCAGCCTTCGCCGCTGCATGAGACCTGGGAGCGCAATCCGCTGCAGCTGCGCCTGTTCGGCGAGCACCTGGCCGGCGAGCACTTCTTCGACCGGCTGGAAGAGCTGCGCCGCCAGGGCGCGGCGCGCCTGCCCTCGCTGGAGGTCTACCACTACTGCCTGCTGATGGGCTTCGAGGGCAAATACCGCCTGGAAGGCACCGAGAAGCTGGGCTACCTGACCGCACGGCTGGGCGATGAAATCGTCTACCTGAAGGGCAAGCGCCACGGTTTCGCACCGCACGCGCTGCCGCCGGACAACGTTCGCCACAGCCTGCGCCGCGTGGTGCCGCTGTGGCTGCCGGCGGTGGTGGTGGGCTGCTTCGGCATCGTCGCCTTCTTCGGCATGCGCACCTATCTGGGCCACGAGACGCGCCAGCAGCTGGCCGCCTACAACGACGTGGTGCAGATGCCCGAACGCACCGCGCACATCACGATCACCTTGCCATGAGCCTGATGATATGGACATCCCAAGCTCCGCACTGCTCGCTTCCCTCGCCTCGCTGTCGCACCGCGACCGCCTGATCCAGCTCAAGGGCCCCGAGGCGGGCCTGGTGGTCGAACGCTTCGAAGGCACCGAAGCGGTCTGCGGCGACAACCGCCTGCAGATTGACTGCCTGGCCACCGATGCGTTCCTGGACCTGGACCCGTGGCTGGAACAGCCGCTGACCCTGCAGCTGCGCCAGGCCGACGGTGCGCTGCGGCAATGGCACGGGCTGTGCACCGAAGCGGCGCAGCTGGGCAGCGATGGCGGCCTGGCCCGCTACCGGCTGATCCTGGAGCCGTGGACCGCGCTGCTGCGCCTGCGCCGCAACGCGGTGATCTTCCAGGACCTGGACACCCGCGCGATCTGCGAGCAGATCTTCGCCGACTATCCGCAGGCGGTGTTCCGCTTCGACGTGCAGGCCGCACTGCCGGTACGCGCGATCACCACCCAGTACCGCGAGACCGATTGGGCCTTCGTCACCCGCCTGCTGGCCGAGGCCGGCCTGGCCTGGCGCATCGAGCAGGCGCAGGGCGATGAGGCCGCGCACACGCTGGTGGTGTTCGAGCCGGGGGCCGAACTGCCCGACGCCGGCCGCGTGCGCTTCCATCGTGCCGACATGGCCGAGGCCAGTGACGGCATCACCGCCTTCGCCGAGCGCCAGCAGCTGGTGCCCAACACCAGCACCGTGGCCAGCTGGCACAGCGAGCAGGTGACTGCGGTGGCCGCGCAGTCCAGCGCCGACGCCGGCAGCCTGCCGGCGCTGGAAGTCTATGTGCAGCCACGCGCCGGCCGCTTCGCCCAGGCCGGCTGGGCCGATGCCGAAGCGCAGGCGCGGCTGGACGCGCTGCGCGTGGGCCAGGTGCTGTACAGCGGCAGCGGCAGCGAGCGCCAGCTGGCCGCCGGCAGCACCTTCCGCCTGGCCCAGCACCCGCAGCACGAAGGCCAGGCCTTCGTGCTGCTGGCGGTGCAGCACGTGGCGCTGAACAACCTCGACCAGGGCATTGCCGAGCTGCTGGGCAGCCCCGCGCTGGAGCGCGGCGCCTACCGCAACAGTTTCCTGGCCACCGGTGCCGGCGTGCCGCTGCGCGCCCTGCCGCAGGACCGGCCGACCCTGCATGGCCCGCAGACCGCCCGCGTGGTCGGCATCGCCAACACCGCAGTCACTCCCAGCCGCGAGCACCAGGTGCGCATCCAGTTCGGCTGGCAGCGCGGCAGCCAACCCAACCCGGGCGGCCTGACCGACACCGGCAGCGCCCAGCCCGGCCATGCGCCCGGCGACCACACCAGCGGCAGCTGGGTGGCGGTGGCCGAATGGGTGGCCGGCCCGAACTGGGGCACCGCGTTCCTGCCGCGGGTGGGCAGCGAGGTGCTGGTGGAATTCCTGCACGGCGACATCGACCAGCCGCGCATCACCGGCCAGCTGTACAACGGCGAGGTGGCCCCGCCGTTCGGCGGCGGCATCGACGAGAACGCGCGCCACCCCGGCGTGCTCAGTGGCCTGCACACCCAGGCCCATGACGGCAGCGGCACCCAGCAATGGGTGATGGACGATACGCCGGGCCAGCTGCGCACCCGCCTGCACAGCTCGCTGGCCGACAGCCGGCTGGAGCTGGGCTACCTGATCGCCCACCAGGACACCGCCCGTGGCGCACTGCGTGGCGAGGGCTTCGAGCTGGCCACCCAGGGCTGGGGCAACGTGCATGCCGGCGAAGGCCTGCTGCTGTCGGCCAGCCTGCAGGAACGCGCGGCCTCCACGGTGATGGACAACGCCAGCGTGGTGGCTCAGCTCAAGGGCGCCGAGCGCAGCCTGGAACAGATGCAGCAGACCCTGGCCCAGCAGCAGGTGCCGGGCCTGGCCGAGTTTGAACGTACCAAGCAGCTGCGCGAACAGATCGACCCGAAGGCGCAGGGCCGCTTCCAGGGCGAGGTGAACGGGCAGAGCGCGATGAAGCCCGGCAGCGATGGCCGCAGCCCCGGCGAGCAGCCGGTGGAACGGCTGGGCACACCGCTGCTGCTGGCCGAAGCGCCGCACCACATCGCCTGGACCACCCCGGCCAGCGCGGTGGCCTATGCCGGGCAGAACCTGCAGATGACCGTGCAGCAGGACCTTCACGTCAGCGCCGGCGAGACCCTGGCCACCGTCTCCGGCGAGCATGTCTCGCTGTTCGCGCAGAGCGGCCCGCTGCGGGTGATCGCCGCGCAGGGTCCGGTCAGCCTGCAGGCCAACGATGGCGAACTGGAACTGCTGAGCGATCAGGCCCTGACCATCACCGCCACCGACGACCGCATCGACGTGCTGGCGCAGACCAAGGTGGTGCTGCAGGCCGGCAACAGCGCGATCACGCTGGAGGGCGGCAACATCACCTTCAGCTGCCCGGGCGAGTTCAAGGTGAAGGCGGGTGAGCATCCGTTCATGGGGGCCGATACCAACCCCGCCATTCCCGAGCACCTTCCGCGCGGCACGCAACTGGTGCCGCAACAATTCGGGCTGCGCCTGGTTGAACAGTTCGGCCTGCAGGGACTGGCCGGCAAGCCCTACACACTGGACATCGGCGGACAACATTTCGAGGGCGAACTCGCCTCCGATGGCAGCCTGATGCATGAGATGCCCGAAGGCGCGAAGCAGGCCAAGCTGAAGGTGTTTCCGTTCGGCGCCGACAACCATCCCTGGGAATGGACACTCGACCTTGCCGCACAGAAACAGACCGACGAGCACACCGGACTGCAATCGCGCCTGAAGAATCTTGGATTCTACGATGGTGCGGTCGATGGCGACTTCGGCCAGCTCAGCCGCATGGCCATGCAGCGCTTCCACCAGGCGCGTGAGCTGGTTGGGCTGAACACGCCCAGTCTTCCCGGCGTCACCTCGCTGGGCAAGGACCACGACATCTAGGACGGATGCATGATCTACGGCAATCACAACCTGCAACGAGGCGACCACGACGGCACGCCTGCAAACAACCGGCCGCCTCGCTGGGGGCCGTCGACAATCCGCCGCCACCCACGCCCGCCAACGCGCAGACGCCGCAGAACCAGGGCGGGGCGACGCTGGCGATTCCGCAGCACGTGCGCCAGCTCCAGCAGGACCTGCGCACCCTGGGCTTCATGTTCGTCGGCACACCCGATGGTGGGTTCGGTCGCGGCACCGAGTGGGCGGTACGCGAGTTCCAGATCTACGCCAGCATGGCCAATGCCGCGCAACTGAACCAGGGACGGCTGCACGGTTGGCAGCCCCAGGCAGGCTTGACCGCACCGGAAGTGATGGCGCTGGGACTGCGCCCCAACTCCAATCCACCGGAAAGCTATCACGTCGCCTCATTGGATCGGGTCGCCAACGGATCGCGCTACACCGGCCCGATCAGCGGCGTGATGAATGCCGACACGCGCACCGCGATGGAACACTGGCTACGCAACAACTATCGCTGCCCGGTGGTCATCGAGGCATGGCAGGTTGCCACCGGCAACAACCAGCGCACCACACCGTTCACCAACGGCATCAATATCTGGAACTTCGACGAGATCACGCAGGGCACCGTGCGCAATGCCGCCAATCGCGTGGTCGCGCGCGTGCGGATGTTCAGCAGGGACTTCACCGGTCATTACACACTTCCGAACGGCCGCCGCGATGACCAGTACCAGTCGCTGGGCAGCTACGCGCGGTTCATGACCTACGGCGGCCCGATGAGCGAGGTGCCCAACCATACCTGGGCCGAAGCGGAAATGACGCCCGAACGCCTGATCGGTCCAGCGACGACCACGGCAATCCTGGCCGCCACACCCAACGGCGCCGCAGCGTCCACCTATCGTGTTGTGCGCGCCACGGCCGAGCAGGAATGCATGGGCATGTTCGACAGCATCAACGCCTACGATGACGCCCTGGTCTCTCTCGGCCCGTGCCATTGGACCATGGGCCTGATGCCTGCCGGCGGCTATGACAATGGCGAGCTGCCTGGCTTCCTGGCCTACTTCCTGCATCGCAACCAGGCCGACTACCAGCGCTATCTCGGGAATCTGGGTCTTTATCCGGCGACGGCCTGGGCCGGCGTCAACACGGGGCCGCTCTGGGACCGCACCGGTCGCAAGTATGTCGGCTGGATCCGCCATCACAACGAACAGACGCAGCCTGCGCAGGCGGCGACCGGCCTGGCCCAGCTGCCCATGGTCGACCGGGCGACCGTAGAGGCCAACTACTTCAAGACCTGGCACTGGTTCTATCGACTTGCCATGATCGGCCGCACCTGCGCGAACTTCCAGCAGGCGATGTGGGACATGGTCCGCTTCCGCATCCGCGACATCCGCTCAGCCCCCATTGCAGTCAATGTGGGAGCCGTCCACATCAACGCAACGCTGGGTGACATCTACACCTCGGAAAAGTCGGTCGCGATCCTGCTTCGCTGGCATATCTTCCGTCCGGGCCACGTGACCGGCGCCCGCGTCAGGGATTCGTTGACCCGCGCCATCAACGGCCATGCCCAGCTGAACTGGGCGACGGCACCGGCGCAATGGACCAACGCACACGAGCAGGCGATCACCGCGCAACTTCTCACCGACGCGCTTACCGTCAACGACACGCAGGATCGTCTCGCCAACTGGCCGACCTATGCCGGGCGCAACAGCCGCAACTACACCCTCAACAACGAGCTGGGCGCATTGCGTGATGGCCGCGGCTCCTTCCACTTCGATACCACGGGAATATGACGATGCCTTCCGTTCTTCGAGCCGCCCCGCTGCTGGCCGGCCTTTGCCTGGCCGCCTCCTGTGCAGCCAAGCCCCCTGTCGCCGATACCCTGGACCGCGCCTGCGCCGCAGTCGCCATCGACGATCGGATCGAGCTGCTCCCTCTGGAAGGAAAGCACGTCAGCGCCTGTCCGCCCGGCGACGATGAAGGCT
Source organism: Stenotrophomonas sp. GSD10 (assembly GCF_056172695.1). NCBI lineage: Bacteria > Pseudomonadati > Pseudomonadota > Gammaproteobacteria > Lysobacterales > Lysobacteraceae > Stenotrophomonas > Stenotrophomonas sp. GSD10. The sequence goes on from NZ_JAOCMC010000002.1 coordinate 2,325,234, forward strand.
GCCCGTACAGTGGCCAGCAGGGAAAAACATCGCTGAGCGACACACCGGATCTGAACAAGGATGGGCGCAAGGATGCCATCCTGACCTACTTCGGCAGCAGTTATGGCGATATCGACGTGACCGACAAGCTGGTCCTGGCCCAATGCAAGGACGGAACCTACATCCGTCTTCTGGAAGGAAAGTTCACGACACTGACCGCTCCGGCCATGCCGCATGCCACGTGGCCGGTTCTGGAAGCGACGAGGAACTGCCCGCTGGGCCGAGGTGATGCGGTTCGCACCGAAAAGATCCAGCTGACCTTCGATCCCAGGACGGCGAAGTATCGTGGACCGGCCGGACTGAATCTGGCCGCGGCCTGCCAGGCCCAAGGCGACTGACGAATCGCCACGAGCCCTGTGGCCGTTGTACGGTAACGAACGCCTGCGCACGTTGACTGCCACGCCTTGATCCAACGCATGCCGTCGCCACAGGCAGGGTGCTATGGTGGCGCCATCATGTTCCCTGGAGCCGCTCCGATGACCCGATTCTCCCCTGCCCGTCTGGCCCTTGGTGCCCTCGTCACTCCCCTGCTGCTGGCCGCCTGTGTCAGCACGCCGGGCCCGGAAGTGAAGGGTACCGGCCGCTGCGACGCCAGCCAGCTGGGGTGGGCGATCGGCCAGCCGGCCAACGAACCCAACATCCGCCGTCTCTCCAGTGAGAGTGGTGCCGGCCTGGTCAACCCGATCGGCCCCAGCACCATCACCACCAAGGACATCCGCCAGGATCGTCTGCGGGTGTACGTGGACAAGGACAACATCATCACCGCCACCCGCTGCGAGTAAGCGCCGCAGACGGCTTTTGTAGAGTCGAGCCATGCTCGACTGCTCTCCGGTCAGTCCGCACGGAATGTCAGTCGAGCAAGCTCGACTCTACATCTCAGGGTTCGGTATACCCGGCGCAGTCCGGCAGCGCCTGGTCGGGGTGGAACATCCCATCGCTGAAGCGGAAAAGACGCGTATAACTGCACGCCGCGTCCTGCTCGGTGCGCAGGTCCTTTTTCTTCAGCGGGCCCTTCGCCAGCGAATCCTCGAAGCGTGAGACGCCAGCCGGGAACCGTGTTGCGACGGTCTGATAGCGCAGCACCGGCATGCCCTCTGCGGCCACGTCCAACCCCAGCTTCGCCGAGAAGCCATACTCATCGTGGCAGGCCCCCGCGCGCTGCTTGATGTCCTGCTCGCTGAAGCAGGCGCGGATCATTGCGTTGCCCAGCCACGGTACGGTCAGCACGTCATCATCAACCTGGATGTCGTCCTCCAGGTGGCGCACCCGTGCCAACTGCAGGGTGGACGCATCGGCCCCGCCGCCGGAGTACATGGTGCTGAATCTGACGATGCCACCGACCAGCACGTTCTGCCGTGCGCGCTGCTGTGGATCCTGCACGGGCGCATCGGCACCCACCCCTGGCGCCAGCCGCACGATCCAGGGCCACAGCGACAGCTCGCTCTCCGCTGGCACCGCGATGCTCACGTGGTAGACGTGCGGAGACGGCTGGCCCGGCACCCGCTCCTGCACCTCAAGCGTCGTGGGCCGGTCACCATCGCTGGCCACCGGCTGCACGCGCACGCACCATGCGCCGTCACTGGTGCAGCTGCGCATGCCGGTGGCATCGAGCACCTGCCCCAGTGGCTCCATCACGTTGCCGGCAGCATCGCGCTGCTGCGGCAGGATCGAAGCCTGAGCCAGCGCCAGCAGCGGAGTAGCCAGCAGAGCCGCGCACAGGGCCGTGCGGGCGACGATCGTGCGCATGAATGAGATTCCTGCTCGTGGAATCACGATGGTAACCGCTCCCCGTAGAGTCGAGCTCGCTCGACTGCATGGAATACGGCAAACGAAGCCGTCGAGCAAGCTCGACGCTACGCGGATCGGTTGTCTAGCCGCAGTCGCAGCCACCCCAGCCCTTCGCCTTCGACGTCTGGCCGATGCCAGGGTTGAAGGTGTTGCTCGGGTCCAGCTGCCGGTAGAACGCGGCCAGCGCCGGCTTGGCCGGATACAGGTGGCCGACATTGTGCTCGGCCGGATACTCTGCGCCGCGCTGGTCCAACAAGGCCCACATCGCGTGCTCGATCGCCATCGGGTCTTCACCCTTGCGCGCGATGTAGTCCTGGTGGAACACGTGGCACAGGAAGTGCCCGTAGTACAGCTTGTGCAGCAGTCGGTTGTCGATGTCGGCAGGCAGCTGCTCGAACCAGTCGGCGTCGTCGCGGCGCAGCGCGATGTCCAGCGCGACGATGTCCTGCACCTGTGCGCGGTGCACTTCGCGATAACGCACGGCGGCACCGGCCACCGCGAAGCGATGCAGGAACGCCTTGCGCCCTTCCTCGGCCGTGCAGTGGAAATAGCTGCCTTCGTGATCAGCAAAGAAGTCGCGCAGCCAGGCTTCGGTCTGCGCCGCGTCCTGCGCGGACACCTTCAGCAGCAGGTGATGCTCATAGCGCTGGCGGAATTCGCCCATGCGCGCGGGCAGATGCGAGGGCAGCAGGCCGGTCAACCCCTGCATCACCCGGTCGGTCACCCCGCGCAGGCCCAACCGCTCGAACCAGCCATCGACGCGGCTCTTCAGCGCGAACGCGGCCGGCACACGCGCGGTGCCGAGGTGATTGATCAGCAGGAAGCTGTCCTTGCCGTAGCGTTCGCCGATGTCATACGCATCGCGGTGGATGTATTCGCCGGCAATCGGCAGGCGCTCGAAGCCGGTCAGCAGCTGGCGACGGATCGCGGTCAGGCTGTCGGTGCGGTTGCTGCCGATGTAGAAGACTTCGGCGGCTTCCTTCTCGAAGGTGTCCAGGCGCACCGCGAACACCGCAAGCTTGCCAGCCGAACCGGCCGCCTCGAAGTGACGGCTGGGATCAGCATTGAAGCGTGCCGGGGTATCAGCATCGATCCGCCGTACTTCCTCGGCGTAGCGCGGATCGGAAGCGGCACGACCGGCGCCATCGCCCACGTCGGCGGCCGTGTAGTCACCGGCCTGCAGGCGCTGCAGGATCTGCTCGGGCGTGTCACCCAGCGCAATACCCAGATGGTTGACCAGCTGCAACCGGCCCTGCGCGTCGACCTGCGCGTACAGCGCCAGTTCGGTATACGCCGGACCACGGCGCACCAGCGCGCCACCGGAGTTGTTGCAGATGCCACCCAGCACCGACGCACCGATGCACGACGAGCCGATCACCGAATGCGGCTCGCGGCCGAGCGGTGCCAGTGTCTGCTCCAGCCGGTCCAGCGTCGCACCGGGCAGGCACAGCACCTGGCGGCCTTCGTTCAACAGCTGGATGCCGGTCAGGCGCAACGTGCTGACCAGCACGATCGGACGGCCATAGTCGTCGCCATCCGGGGTCGAGCCGCCGGTCAGACCGGTGTTGGCCGCCTGCAGGATGATCGCCGCCCCACCCTGCACCGCCGCCTGCAGCACGCGCCACAGTTCCAGCAAGGTGCCCGGGCGCACCACGGCCAGCACTGGGCCCTCACCGAAGCGATACCCGCGGCGGAAGCGGCGGGTGGCCCTGTCGCCGGTCAGGACGTGGTGACGGCCAACAGCATCGCGCAACTGCGCCAGCACGGTCTGCGGGTCGCTCACGGCAGGTTGACCAGCGAATCGCGGCCGATGTCGGCGATGCGGCGTGCGCCGGTCAGCGTCATCGCCACGCGCATTTCCTTGGCGATCAGGTCCAGCAGGTTGGCCACGCCGGCCTCGCCCTGTGCGGCGAGCGCGTAGACGAAGGCACGGCCCAGCAGCACGGTGTCGGCGCCCAACGCCAGCATGCGCACCACGTCCAGACCGGTGCGGATGCCGGAGTCGGCCAGGATCTTCAGGTCGCCCTGCACCGCATCGGCGATCGCCGGCAGCGCGCGCGCAGTCGACAGCACGCCATCGAGCTGGCGACCGCCATGGTTGGAGACCACGATGCCATCGGCACCGAACTTGACCGCATCACGTGCATCATCCGGGTCGAGGATGCCCTTGATCACCATCGGGCCCTTCCAGAACTCGCGGATCCACTCCAGGTCCTTCCACGAAATGGACGGATCGAAGTTGCTGCCCAGCCAGCCGATGTAGTCCGCCAGCCCGGTCGGGTTGCCACGGTAAGTGGAGATGTTGCCGAGGTCGTGCGGGCGACCCAGCAGGCCCACGTCCCACGCCCACTGTGGGTGGGTGATGGCCTGGCCGATGCGGCGCAGCGAAGCGTTCGGGCCACTCATGCCCGAGTGCGCGTCACGATAGCGCGCGCCCGGCACCGGCATGTCCACGGTGAACACCAACGTGGTCACGCCCGCGGCCTGTGCGCGCTCCAGCGCATTGCGCATGAAGCCGCGATCACGCAGCACGTACAGCTGGAACCACATCGGGCGCTGGATCGCCGGTGCCACTTCCTCGATCGGGCACACCGACACCGTGGACAGGGTGAACGGAATACCCCGGCTGTCGGCCGCACGGGCCGCCTGTACCTCGCCGCGCCGGGCATACATACCGGTCAGGCCGACCGGCCCCAGCGCCACCGGCATCGCCAGCGTTTCGCCGAACAGCTGGGTTTCCAGGCTCAGGTCGGACATGTTGCGCAGGACGCGCTGGCGCAGCGCGATGTCGGACAGGTCGGAAACGTTGCGCTTCAGCGTGTGCTCGGCATACGCGCCGCCATCGATGTAGTGGAACAGGAACGGTGGCAGCCGGCGTTGCGCGGCAGCACGGTAATCGGTGGAGGCGGAGATGATCATGGGGTCAACCGTGTGGGGAGGGTAGACGCGAGGCCCGCGCGCGCCGGGCTTCGTTGTCATCGAGGGTGCGCAGCGTGGTGTGCACGAACTCGAGGTGGGCATGCGCGGCGGCGCGCGCGCGTTCGGGGTCGCCGGCCAGGACCGCATCCATCATCTCGCGGTGCTGGTCGGACAGCGGCGAGAAGGTCCTGGCCGAGGTATAGAGCTTCTCGCGGCTCTGCGAGATGTTGGTCTGCAGCAGCTCGAACAGGCCACGCATCACCTGCAGCAGCACCAGGTTGTGCGAGGCTTCGGCAATGGACAGGTGGAAGGCCGCGTCAGCCTCGGCCTCGCCGCTGGGATCGTCCTTGCCGTGCGCATCCATCATGGTCTGGAAGGCGTGTGCGATGCGCGCGCGGTCCTCGTCGGTGGCGCGCAATGCGGCATGCCAGGCGGTGGCGCCTTCCAGCGCGTGGCGGATCTCCAGCACATCGAAGCGGTATTCCGGGTCGCCCTGGAACAGCGGCAGGTACGGGGCCAGCGGTTCGTCCAGCGCCTGCCGTGCCCGCGCTGCCGGCTCAGCCACATAGGTGCCGCCGCCCACGCGGGCGGTCAACAGGCCCTGGCTGGCCAGCTGCGCGATGGCCTCGCGCAGCGCGGTACGCGAGACCCCCAGCTGCACCGCCAGCGTGCGCTCGGCCGGCAACCGGTCGCCCGGCTGCAACCGTTGTTCCTGCACCAGGCCGCGCAGCTGCGCGGCCACCTTGTCCGAAATGCGTTGCGTGCTCATGGCGCCATTGTGGCCTGAAGCGAGCAATGAGGGGTCAGACAGCCGGGCATGGCTCAGGGGATCATCCAGGTCAGCCAGTAGGCCTGGGCCAGGGTGATCAGGCCGACCATCGTGGTGAAGATCAGGCTGTGCTTGACCGTGAAGCGGAACAGGTCCGATTCCTTGCCGGCCAGGCCCACCGCTGCGCAGGCGATGGCGATCGACTGCGGCGAGATCATCTTGCCGGTCACCCCGCCGGTGGTATTGGCCGCCACCAGCAGCACATCGGACACACCGATCTGCTGCGCGGTGGTGGCCTGCAGTGCCGAGAACAGCGCGTTGGACGAGGTGTCCGAACCGGTCAGGAACACGCCCAGCCAGCCCAGGAAGGGCGAGAAGAACGGGAACGCATCGCCGGTATGCGCCAGCGCCAGGGCCAGTGTGGCCGACAGCCCCGAGTAGTTGGCGATGAAGGCGAACGCCAGCACCATGCCGATCGAATAGATCGGCATGCGCAGCTCGCGCACGGTTTCACCGAAGGTCTGCAGCGCCGAGCGGGCCGGCATGCGCAGGGTGATGATGGCGATCACCGCAGCCAGGATGATCGAGGTACCGGTGGCCGAGAACCAGTCGAACTTGTAGATCGCTTCATAGCTCAGCGGCGCCGGCACGATTGGCGGCATCTTCTGCACCATCTGGTCCAGGCCGGGCACCGGAATCTTCAGCACCCAGTTCTCCAGCGGGCCGCCAGCCGCGAACAGCGTCTTGAACGGCTTGATGCTCCACAGGGTGACCATCGCGGTGAGGATCAGGAACGGCGACCACGCCTTGGCGATCTGTCCGACGCTGTAGCGCGGCGCTTCCAATGCCTGTGCAGCCGCTTCGGCACTGGTTTCGGTGTCGAAGCGGAAGATCCGCACCGGCTTCCAGCGGCGCAGGAACAGGGTCAGGCACACCAGCGACGCCAGCGAAGCGGTGATGTCCGGCAGTTCCGGACCGATGAAGTTGGAGGTCAGGTACTGCGCGATGGCGAACGAGCCACCCGCCACCAGCACCGCCGGCCAGGTCTCCTTGATGCCGCGCCAGCCATCCATGATCGCCATGATCCAGAACAGCACGATGATCGTAAGGAACGGCAGCTGGCGACCGGCCATCTGCCCGATCTCGAACGCATCCAGGCCCGTGACCTGCCCAGCCACGATGATCGGAATGCCCATCGCACCAAAGGCCACCGGCGCGGTGTTGACGATCAGGCACAGTCCGGCCGCATACAGCGGCTTGAAGCCCAGCCCGACCAGCAGTGCCGCAGTGATCGCCACCGGTGCGCCGAAACCGGCCGCACCTTCCAGGAAGGCACCGAAGGCAAAGCCGACCATCAGCATCTGCAGGCGCTGATCTTCGGTGACCGACAGGATCGAGGCGCGGATGATGTCGAACTGCCCGGTCTTGACCGAGACCTTGTACAGGAACACCGCGCCGATGATGATCCAGGCGATCGGCCACAGCCCATAGACGAAACCGAAGCCGGCCGCGCCCAGCGCCTGGGTCAGCGGCATGCGGTAGAACAGCAGCGCCACGCCAAGGGCGATGGCCACGGTGATCGTGCCGACCAGCCAGCCCTTCATGCGCAGCACGGCCAGGGCGACGAAGAAGAATGCGATCGGCAGCAGCGCGATCAGGCTCGACAACCACAGGTTGCCAGCGGGGTCGTACAGGTGTTGCCAGGGCTGCATGGAGGCTCTCGACTGGGGGCGGGATGTGCTCCACCCCGAAGGATGGATCGCCACGGCCCGTCACTATTGGTATTACCATTAATGACGATGATCGGACCGCTTGCGGCGAATTGAACCGCCATTCCGATGAAGAGCCTATTAGACCATAGGGCTAGTTGCGATATTGGTCGTACCATTTGGCAGCCTGAGGGTCGGATCCCCGCGTGGGCTCCGACCCCACAGCGCGTCAGATCTTCTTCTCCACCCGCCGCATCACCGCCAGCACCAGCACACACAGCACGCTGACCCCGATGGCAATCACATACTTGCCGATGCCCACGGCAATGCCGATGGCGGCGGCCATCACCAGCGAACTGGCGGTGGTCAATCCGCTCACCTGGTCCTCGCGCGAGCCGCGCAGGATGGTGCCGGCCGCCACAAAGCCCACGCAGGCCACTACCGCCTCGATCAGGCGTACCGGGTCGACCTGCAGCAGGTCGCGGTAGCGCTCCTGCTGGAAGTGCTCGGCCACCGAATCGCCCAGCCCGACGATCAGCGCCGCAGCACCGGCGATCAGCATGTGCGTGCGCAGGCCGGCGGCGTGCTTGCCCATCTCGCGTTCGATGCCGAGCACGCCGCCGAACAGCATCGCCGTTGCCACGCGCAGCAGGATCGAGAAGTCCTGGGACAGTTCCATGCGGCCTCCGGAAGTTTCCGGAAGACTTGCGCGATCGGCGTGGGACGGTGGTGAAGGCGGCACCACGGTCCGTTCACCCGGAAGCGCCGGGTCATCGCCGACGCCACCGCAGCTCAACGCATCACTGCGCCAGGTAGCCACCATCGCTGGCGTAGTAGGTTCCGGTCACTGCGCCAGGTAGCCACCATCGATGGCGTAGTAGGTTCCGGTCGCGAAGGAAGCCTCGTCGCTGGCCAGCCAGGCCACCAGTGCCGCCACTTCCTCGGCGGTGCCCAGCCGCTTCAGCGCGTGGCGCGCTTCCAGCGTTGCGCGCACCTTCGCGTCCATCTTCTCCAGCAGCGGCGTACTGATGAAGCCCGGGCCGACTGCGTTCACCCGGATGCCGTCGGCCGCGTGCTCCCACGCCGCGGTCTGGGTCAGGCCGACCACCCCGTGCTTGGCCGCCACGTAGGCGGTGGAACCGGCATAGCCGACCTGGCCCAGGATCGAGGCCATGTTGATGATGCTGCCACCGCTGCCGGCCGTGCGCATCGCCTGGATCTGCGCCCGCTGGCACAGGAACACGCTGGTCAGGTTCACATCGATCACCCGCTGCCAGGCATCCACCGGGTAGTCGCCGCTGCTGGCGGCCGGCCCACTGATGCCGGCGTTGTTGACCGCGATATGCACACCGCCGAGTTCCTTCACCGTGCGCTGCACTGCGGCCTGCACCGCCGCATCATCGGTGACGTCCAGCGCCACACCGATCGCCTTCGCGCCGCACGCCTGCAGCTGCGCGACGGTGGCATCCACCGCGTCCTGTTTCAGGTCCCAGACCGAAATGCGGGCGCCGGACGCAGCCAGCGTCTGTGCCACCGCCAGGCCGATACCGGATACACCGCCGGTCACGATCGCGGTCTTGCCACTGAGCTGGTAATCGATCATCTACGTTCTCCATCGTTGGGGGATAGCGATGCGGCGCGCAGCCGCCAATCCGCCACGCTACGCCCGTCGCTGTGACGAGCCGGCTGACATCGTGTCCGCATCCGATCGTTCCAGCCGTGCAACCTCAACTTCGGTTGATGTATGGATATACGTACGGATATGCAGGCAAAACGCCCGCGTATGCTCAACGGCGAATTCACTTTGGCCGTAATCATCAATCGGTTTGACCATATTGGAATCAAAAGCGCGCGAATCGCGGCGACAATGGGAAACGTTTCCAGCTTCTTCGACACACACTTCCCATCTGGCGCTTTCCCAGCCCTCCACAGTGCCGTCGCCACCGCGCGGCTGCACGCACGAGCACCGGCGCAGCACCCGCAGTGCGGCGCCCCGCGCAAGGCACCGCCAGTGTCCACCTCCAGAGCACGTGCCGAGCGATGTCCCGATACTTCACCTTTGCCGATTACCGCCGTTTCGGCCAACGTCACGGCTTCGACTACCGCGCCGACCCCGAACACCTGCGCGATGACCAGTGGGCCGGTCGCGGCGAGGTCAACGAACAGTTCCTGCGCGGTGGCATGAGCCTGATCGCGTCCGACGTCCATAACCGGTTCCCGTATGTGGCTACCGCGCAGCAGAGCCCGGGGCTGGTGATCCGCGTGATGCTGCAGGGCCAGGTCGACGTGCGTATCCCGCGACGTGCAGGATTCACCCTGCGCGCTGGCACCGCGATGACCGCACACCATCGCGAGCAGATCGAGATGACCGGTGCGCATCCCGGTGAAACGCGCATGCGCGGGGTCAGCGTGATGGTGCCCAGCCAGCTCGATCCGGAACTGTTCCAGCTGCCGCAGCTGGAGAGCGCGCTCAACGCGCATCTGGAATGCCGCCACTGGGCCATTCCGCACACCTTGCTGCCCGTGCTGGGACAGCTGTTCGACAGCCCGTGGCAGGACGGCATCGACGCGCTGTGGCGCGAAGGCGTGGCGCTGCAGCTGCTGGCAGTCGGCCTGCAGGCCGAGGATCTGCAGACCGAGCAGGTACGTACGCTGCGTGCCGGGCAGCGCGAGCGCCTGGAGCGCGTACGCGCTTACCTGCACGATGACCCCAGCCATGCCCACAGCCTGGTCGAACTGGCGCAGCTGGCGTGCATGAGTCCGAGCTCGCTGCGCCGCCACTTCGCCCAGCAGTATGGAAGCTCGGTGTTCGACTACCTGCACGAGCAGCGCATGCGCCATGCCGAGCAGGGCCTGCGCGAAGAGGGCTGGACCGTCGAGCAGGCGGCCGCGGCCAGTGGCTACCGCCATCCCAGCAATTTCGCCGCCGCCTTCCGCAAGCGCTTCGGGCTGGTGCCCAGCCGCTGGCGCACGGGTCCGTCGAAGGTCGGGTAAACGCGGACCTGACCTGGTAGGTGTCGACCTTGGTCGACAGGCTTCCTGTGCCGTTGCCGTTGCCGTTGCCGATGCCGGCCAGCGGCCGGCACTACCGGATCGCGGCGCGTCGATCGGCTTGCGTTGGCCCCGCCCTGGTGCGTGTCGACCTTGGTCGACACGCTTCCTGTGCCATTGTCGATGCCGGCCAGCGGCCGGCACTACCCTCGCATCAGCCGGGCACGGCCCGGTGCCTCAATACACCGGCAGATCGATGTAACTGGCCTGCGCCGCGCTGTGCCAGACCCGCTGCGTGGCCTTCTGGTAATCGCCCGGCTTGGCCAGGTAGATGTTCGGCACATAGGTCTGCGGGTTGCGGTCGTACAGCGGGAACAGGCTGGACTGCACCTGCACCATCACCCGGTGCCCCTTCTGGAAGGTGTGGTTGGCGTTGGGCAGGTCGAAGCGGTACGGCAGCACCTGGTTGGCGGCCAGCGGCTTGGGATCACTGAAGCTCTCGCGGTAGCGGCCGCGGAAGATCGCCAGCGACACCGGCAGCTCATAGCCACCCATCTCCGGTGTGGATGCTTCCTGGTCCGGATACACGTCGATCAGCTTCACCACCCAGTCGCTGTCGGTGCCACTGGTCGAGGCCTGCAGGTGCACCACCGGCGCGCCACCGATGCGCAGCGGCGCGGTCAACGGTTCGGTGATGAAGGTCAGCACGTCGGGTCGGCCATCGACGAAGCGCTGGTCCTTGACCAGCCAGGTCGTCCACATGTCACGGTCGCCAAAACGCACCGGGCGCGGCACGAACGGCACCGGCTTGGCCGGGTCGGACACGTATTCCTCGAAGTCGCCCTCGCCCGCCGCCGGTGCCTGGAATGCCAGCTTGCCGCCGGCACGCAGGTACAGCGGCTTGCTGCTGGCCGCACAGTCCTTGTCGCAGCTGCGCGGCCAACCCTTCAAGCGGTCCCAATGGTTTTCGCCGGTGTTGTAGATCAGCACCGGGGGCGTATCGGCCTTCGGCGCACCGTCCACCAGGTACTGGTCGAAGAACGGCTTGAGCACATCACGACGGAACTGCAGCGCGGTATCGCCGTCGAACTTCAGCGCCCCCAGTTCACTGGCACTGTAGTTCACCTGGCTGTGCCGCCACGGGCCCATCACCAGGTAGTTGCGGTTGTTGCCGCTGTCGCGCCCTTCCATCGCCTGGTAGGCATGGTTGGCGCCCCACATGTCCTCCTGGTCCCACAGGCCCTGCAGCCACATGGTCGGCACCTTCAGCGGCGTCTTCGCCATCACCGCATCCAGCGCCTGGCCCTGCCAGAAGGCGTCGTAGGCAGGGTGCTCGACCAGCTTCTTCCACCAGGTCAGCTGGTCCACGCCGGTAAAGCGCGCATAATCGCCGGCCGACCCGATGCGCAGGAAGGTGCTGTAGTCGTCGTAGCCGAGGCTGGGCAGCGGCGTGCCCTTGCCGCGCTTCTCGGTCTGCATCGCGAAGTAATTGAAGTTGACCTGGCGGAAGGCGCCGTAGTTGAGCCAGTCGTCACCCATCCAGCCGTCGACCATCGGGCTCTGCGGCGCGGCCACCTTCAGCGCCGGATGCGGATCGGTCAGCGCCATCACCACGGTGAAGCCTTCATACGACGAACCGAGCATGCCGACCTTGCCGTTGCTCTCCGGCACGTGCTTCACCAGCCAGTCGATGGTGTCCCAGGCGTCGGTGGAATGGTCGACCGGGGTGTTGTTCAGTGGCCCGCGCAAGGGCCGGGTCATCACGTAATCGCCCTCGGAGCCGTACTTGCCACGAATGTCCTGGAACACGCGGATGTAGCCGCCATCGACGAACACCTCATCGCCCTGCGGCAGCAGGTCGCGCATGCGCGGCGAGTCGCTGCGGTTGGCACGGCCGGCAGCGTCGTAGGGCGTACGGGTCAGCAGGATCGGCGCGTTGCGGGCACCCTTGGGCACCACGATCACCGTGTACAGCTTGGTGCCATCACGCATGGGCACCATCACCACGCGCTTGTCGTAGTCGCGGCCGACATCGGGGGCGACGAAGGGCATGCCGCTGACGTCCGGGGTCATCGGCGGTGTATCGGCGGCCAGCACGCTGCTGGACAGGCAAAGGGCGATGGCTAGAGCAACGGCACGCACACGCATGGACAACCCCTTCCGGCAGGAAAGGCCCCAGCGTACTCCTGCCCTGGGCCGTGAAGTGTGTGCGGGCTTTGCATTCTGCGGTGGATGCAGGCAGGACTGATGGCACATGTGCTGCCCGACGGGCACGCACTGGTCTGGCCGTTGTAGAGCCGAGCCCACGCTCGGCTGGGGCCACTGCAACCTCCCCGAAGAGCAGCCGAGCGTGGGCTCGGCTCTACAACATCAGGCCGCCATCACTTCATGCAGCGCCAGCCAGCACCAGCGCCCCTGTTCCTGGCGCAGCACCGCCAGCGACTCCCGCCATGCGGGGTTGCCGCCATCGATCGAATGGCCTTCGCGATAGCGCAGCACCGCCAGCGGCAGTGGCGCGTCCACGGCCTGCACGGCCTCGATGGCGATCTGCAACCCCGGTCGCGCGCCATGGGCGCCGGCGAACAATGCCTGCACCGCATCGCGGTCCAGCCGTCGCCCGGCGATACCGACCATGCTGAAGTCCGCACAGAAGTGCGTCATCAGATTCTCCAGCGCATCGGCGCTCATCTCGGCACGGAACCAGGCCTGCAGTTTGTCGTGCAGGTGGTGGATTTCATGTTCTGCGGTGGTATCCATCAGGTGTTCTCGGGTTGCGAAAGGGAAACAGAAGGCGAGCGGCGTAGCAGCGCCATCGGCAGCAGCGTCAATGCGGCGGCCAGACCCAGCGCCACGCGGGTGGCGCTTGCCGGCAACCACTGCATGGCCAGCGCCAGCAGCAGCGCGATGGCCGCAGTGCCGAGGCAGAAGCTGAGCTGGCGGTTGAGGTTCCACAACGCACTGGCGTCGCCCAGCGCCTCACCCTCGACACCCTGGAACGCCAGTGTCTGTGCGGTGCTGCTGCACAGGCTGCCGCCGGCGCCCATCAATGCGAACAACAGTGCAGCCAAGGCGAAGGCCGGCTGTGGCAGCAGCGCCATCAACAGCAGGCCGCTGGCCTGAAGCAGCATGCCGGCGCGCAGTACCGTGGCCGGGCCGAAGCGGGACAACAGGTGCTTGCTGGCCGTGATCGCGACGGCCGAGGCCAGCGCCCACGGCAGCATCAATGCGCCGATGCGTGCGGCACTGTAACCGGCCTGGTGCAGCTGCAGGGTGCTGGCCAGCTGGCTGCCGATGAACACGCCGGGCACTGCCAGATACACCAGCATCGCCAGCCGCAGGCCACGCTGGGACAACAGCGACCAGCGCAGCAATGGATGCACCTGCCGCCGTGCATGCCGCAGGTGAACCGCCGCCAGCAGCAGTGCGATCAGCAGCAGTACGGCACCGGCAGCCCGATGGTCACGCTCGCCCAACCAGGTGAGTGCCAGCAGCAACGCGCCCAGCGCCAGCATCGCGGTGGACAGCGCATAGGCCTGCAGGTGCGGCGCACTGCGCTCACCATCGGCCGGCATCCAGGCCAGCACCAGACCCATGGCCATCACCGCCAACGGCAGGCTGGCCCAGAGCACGCCACGCCAGGACAGCCACTGCACCAGCAGGCCACCCAGGGCCGGCGCCAGGGCCGGCACCAGCAGCGCCACCAGCAGGATGCGTCGGGTCAGCGCGCCACGTTGCTCGGGCGTGCAGTGTCGATAGGCGCTTGCCTGCGCAACCGGGATCAGCAGGCCACCGGCCAGCCCCTGCAGCAAGCGCCAACCCAGCAGCCAGCCGATACCCGGTGCGGCGCCCGCCAGCGCAGCGGCGCCCGCGAACAACAGCAAGGCCATCAGCAGCAGGCGCCGCTCGCCGCAGCGTGCGGCCAGCCAGGGCGCCAGTGGAATCACCACGCTCAGGCCGAGCATGTAGGCGGTGCCGACCCAGGCCAGGCTGCCGATGTCGGCGTGCAGTTCGGCGGCCAGCGCCGGATAGGCCACCGTGGCGATGAACATGTTGACCAGGTCCAGAGCAAACACCAGCAGGAAGATCGCCTCATGGCGCAGGCGGGGGACGGCATCGACGGCGCTCCAACAGGGAAGCGTCCAGCATGCCGGCCGGGCCTTGTTGGAAAAACACGACAGCAGCTGCAACACTGTCAAATAGTTTTTGACAGTGGATGATCATGGTCAGCCTCGATCGCTTCGATATCTTCCGTGCCGTGGTCGAGGCCGGCAGCTTGACCGCAGCCGCCGACCGCCTGGGCCTGAGCCGCGCGGTGGTCAGCTTCAACCTCAAGCGGCTGGAGCAGGAGCTGGGCGTGACCCTGCTGCTGCGCAGTACCCGCCACCTGGCGCTGACCGAGGCCGGCGAGCAGTTCCTGCAGCACTGTGTGCAGGCGTTGGACGCTGCACAGGCCGCCATCGATGCCGCGCGCCGCGACCAGCACCAGCTGCAGGGCGTGCTGCGCCTGACCACCACACCGGAGTACGCGCAGCTGCGCCTGATTCCGGCACTGGAGGCGTTTCGCATGCGCCATCCGGCATTGCAGCTGCACCTGTCGACCTCGCCGGCGCCGGCCGACCTGATTCCCGAGCGCTTCGACCTGGCGATCCGTCTCGGCCGCCTGCCCGACTCGGCGCTGCACGCCATCGAACTGGAAAGGCATCCGTTGTGTGCGGTGGCCGCGCCCGTGCTGCTGGCCCGGCTGCCCACCGCGGATGCGGCCGATGACCCGGTGCAGCTGGGCACCTTGCCCCGCCTGGGCTATCCGCGCCTGGCCGATGTGCCGGTGGTTGCCCCCGATGGCAGCGACGCGCTGTTCGCCACCAATCCGGGCAATGCAGTGGTGCGCGTGGATGGCGCCAGCAGCCTGCGTGCTTTCGCCGTGGCCGGTGCCGGCGTTACCGTGCTGCCGCGCTGGCTGATCGAGGACGACCTTGCCCTGGACCGGCTGCGTCCGGTGCTGCGCCATCATCGCTTCCCGCAGCAGAGCGTGTGCGCGGTCTATCCGCACAGCACGCAGCCCTCACCGAAGGTGCGGCAGCTGATTGATTTCCTGCGCGGGTGGTTCACCGGCACGCCCGGGTGATGACGGCGTCCGCCGGGCGCGGCCTTCTGTAGAGCCGGACCACGCCCGGCGAGCGCAGCGGTACCCCACAAACAAACACGGCCCCTTGCGGGGCCGTGTCTTCATGCATCAGCGCAGCACCTGCTCCACCAGCTGCACGTCCACCGTCTGCAACGGTTCGGCCGCATTGCGCGACAGCTGCACCTGATAGGTGCCGCCGTCGATCTTCCACTGGCGGGCCTGTGCATCGTAGTGCGCCAGGGTCTTCGGCTCGGCTTCGATGCGGATGCGGCGCTGTTCGCCCGGCTGCAGGCTCACCTTGTCATAGCCGATCAGGCGGATCGGCGTGGTGCTGCCGGCCGGCAGCTTCAGGTACAGCTGGGCCACGTCGGCACCGGCGCGCTTGCCGGTGTTGCGGATGTCGACGCTGGCCACCAGGCGCGAACCTTCCACGCTCACCTTCAGGTTTTCATAGGCGAACGAGGTGTAGGACAGGCCGTGACCGAACGCGAACGTCGGGGTCAGGCCCTTGGCCGCCATCCACTTGTAGCCGACGTTGGCGCCTTCGATATCGAAATCGAACACATCACCGAACGGCTTGGCCGGCTTGAAGCCAAGGCCGTCGATGTGCGGGCGCGGCAGCTGCGATTCGTCCGCCACCCAGGTCACCGGCAGGCGGCCGGACGGATTGACCTGGCCGGTCAGCAGCGCAGCAATGCCTTCACCACCGCGGATGCCCGGGTACCAGGCCTGCAGCATCGCCGGCACCTGCGCCAGCCACGGCGTGCGCACCGGGCCGTTGGTTTCCAGCACCAGCACGGTCTTCGGGTTGGCCTTGGCCACCGCCGAGATCAGCGCGTCCTGGTTGTCCGGCAGCTGCATGTCCGGCAGGTCCACCGATTCGGCCGCCCACTGGGTGGCGAACACGACGGCGACGTCGGCCTGCGCTGCGGCCTTGGCCGCCGCAGCGGCGTTGGTGCCGTCCACGTACTCGATGGTCGCGTCCGGGCGCGCCGCACGCAGCGATTCCAGCGGCGAGGACGGGTGGAAGATCACCGGGCCCGGCCAGGTGGTCGGCAGCACGCCCGGCACCGCATTGGTGCCCTTGGCGGTCACGCCCACCATCGACGAACCACCACCACCGATCACGCCCTTGTCGGCGTGGCCACCGATGATGACGATGCGCTTCACCGTGTCGGCCAGCGGCAACAGGTTGCCTTCATTGCGCAGCAGCACGCTGCCTTCTTCCACCGTGCGCTGGGCCACGGCAAAACCGGCCTCGGCATCGACCTTCTGGTGCTGCGGCGGGTTGTCGAAGTTGCCGTGCAGGAACATCGTGCGCAGGATGCGCGCCACCATGTCGTTCAGGCGCGCCTGCGGCACCACGCCACCGTGCACGGCCAGGCGCAGCGGCTCATCGAAGAACACTGCCGCATCGAACACTTCACCGGCCGACTGCTGGTCCAGGCCGGCCAGCGCCGCCTTCGAACCACTGTGCACGCCACCCCAGTCGGACATCACGAAACCGGGGAACTTCCATTCCTGCTTCAGCACCTGGTTCATCAGGTAGCCGTTCTCGCAGCCGTAGGTGCCGTTGATCTTGTTGTACGAGCACATCGCCACGCCCGGGCGGCCGGCTTCGAGCGCGATCTCGAAGGCCAGCAGATCCGACTCGTGCATGGCCTGTTCGCCGATGCGCACGTCGTGGAAGTTGCGACGGGTCTCCATGTCGTTCAGCGCGAAGTGCTTCATCGAGGAGATCACGTGCTGGCTCTGCACACCCTGGATCAACGCGCCCACCATCGAACCGGCCAGCAGCGGATCTTCACCGGCGTACTCGAAATTGCGGCCATTGCGCGGGTCACGCTGCAGGTTGACGCTGCCCGACAACAGGATGTTGAAGCGCTGCTGCCACGCCTCGCGGCCCATGGTCGCGCCACCGGCGAAGGCGACTTCGCGGTTCCAGCTGGAGGCGGTGGACGGTCCCGACGGCATGGCGGTTGCGAAGTCACCCGGACGGATGCCACCGGGATTGGTCACGCCGACACCGGCATCGGCCGACTGCTGCGACGGAATGCCCAGGCGCGCCACGCCCGGCACGAAGCCGGCCGAACCCACCGCGCCTTCCGGCAGCGGGCCACCGTCCTTGCCCAGCCCGAAGTAGCTGTGCAGCATCTGGAACTTCTCGTCCTCGGTCATCGCCTTCAGCAGCAGCGCGGCGCGCGCGTCGGCGTTGAGGGTGGTGTCCATCCACGGTGCGTCGCCGTGCCTGTCGGCAGCGTAGGCCAGGGTCAGCAGGGTGGCACGCAGGCTGCTGCCTTCCACCTTGAACGGTGCGCTGCTGGCGGCCTGGAAGCCATCACTGAAGTAGCTGGCATCGGCTTCCAGTGCCACCCGCGCCGGATCGAAGCCTGCGGCCTTGGCCGAGTCACCGGCCACCGCGCCGAGCAGCACCGCCGGTGCACCCAGCCGCGAACGGGTGACCAGCGCCGGCAGCTGCGCGGCACCTGCGCCGGCGTCGGTATAGACCGCGACGGTGTGGCGGCCATCGTCCAGGCGCAGATAGTTCAGGCCCGGCCGGTCGGGGCCGGATTCAGCGGCGATCGGCAGCCGCGTCAGCACGGCCTGGCCGCGCTGGGTCTGGCCATCGTCCTTGCCGGCGGTGATGAAGCGGTATTCATAGCCCAGGCCATCGGCCAGCACCTGCAGCGGATCGACCTGGCCGATGCCGCGCTGCACCTGGCGCACGCTCACCGCGTCCACCTTCAGGCGCTTCAGCTGCGCGGCCAGGGCCGGCATCGCCTCGGCGTTGGGCGCCTGTTCCAGGGTCAGCACGGTGAAGGCGGCGGGGTCGGCCCAGGCTGGAGCGGCCAGTGCGGCAGACAGGGCCAGGGACAGTGCAAGCGGCTTTGTAAACGTTTTCATCGGCAGGCGTAATTCCGTTGCCAAGGCAATCGGTCCAGGGAAAGTGCCGCCGAAGGGTGCAGCGTTCATGCCGCGCAGGGGTTGCCAGGCAACGTCCCGCAGGCCGAAGGGCGGGCCGGTCTGCGCGCGGGACCCTCCTCCCGGCGTGACAACCTGCCTGCCCGGGCCGCGCAGGGCGACCCAATCATGTGAAGATTGTGCGAGGGCGTTCACACCTGTCAACAGGACCTAAGTCACAGGGGCAACCGGGCCGGTGGTTATCAGGCCATCACCGGCGGTCATCAGCAGGCCTCGCAGGGCTGCTGATAATGGAGATCCCTGGCCACGAACCGAGCCCATGACCGTCCACCGCGACTTCGACCATCTCTGGCGCGACCGCTGCGATACGTCCAGCCAGCGCGCGCCACGCGTGCTGATCCGGGTGTTCGTGGCCCCCGGTGAGCTGGAACGCAGCGTGGCCTTCTACGAGCAGTTGCAGGGCGTGGTCGCCGACGCTGGATTCCCGTTTCCCGACGCCGGGCTGCGCCTGGCGATGGTCGGTGCGTTCCTGCTGATCGAAGGCAGCGCGGCGGCGCTGGCACCGTTCACCTCGACCACCGGCACACTGCTGGTCGACGATGTTCGGCCCTATCACGACAAGCTGGTCGCGGCCGGCGCCGAAATCATCTTCCCGCTGCAGGTGGTGCCGACCGGCGCGGCGTTCAACGCCGTGCACCCTGATGGCACGGTGGTCGAGTACGTGCATCACCGGCCGGATCCGCACGGGCGGTGAGGTGACGGCCGGGCTGCGCCCGGCACCCGCAGAGGCAACGGCCAAAGCAACAGCAGAAGCAAAAGCTGGGCTCCTGTGGGTAGGCGGGGCGGGTCCGGTTGCGGGGGACGCCGTAAATCCATCCATGGAGGCTCGGTCGCGCCATCCATGGCGCTCACGCCCCCGCAACCGGACCCACCCCGCCTTCGACAATTCCCCGCACGGCCTGCTGTAGAGCCGAGCCCATGCTCGGCTGCTCTTCGTTCAACTCTCGGAATATTCGATTTCGATGGAGATTCATCCACGCAAGGCGTGGATCTACAATCCCACCATGTCCTCCCCCGCCCTGCCCTGGAATGGCACGCTGCTGCTGGGTGCCCACGTGGCCGTGTTGCAGGGTCATGCCGGCGGCAGCGCTGCACATGCGCACTATGCCCATCAACTGCTGTTGAGTGAGGAGACTCCCTGGCAGGTCGAAATCGACGGCATGCGTCAGCAGGGCCAGCGGCTGTGGCTGCCCTCGTTCCAGCCGCACGCAATCGTGTCGGCGCCGCAAACGGGTTGCACGGTGTTCCTCGAACCGGCGCATGCCGACCTTGAACAGATCCAGCAGCATCTGCACACGCTGCCCGGTACTGCGGCGCAACTGCACGACTGGTTGCCGCAACTGAGCCGCGCACAGCCACTCGACCGCCGCGTGCAGGCGGCGCTGGCCCGCATCGGCCAGCACCTGCCTGGCCCGGTGCCGGCCGCCGATATCGCCGAAGCGGCGCATCTGTCGACCAGCCAGCTGCACCGGCGTTTCCAGTCCGACCTGGCGGTGACCCTGCGTGGTTGGGTGCTGTGGCAGCGCCTGCGCACCGCGCTGGCACATCACCTGCGCGGGCACAGCCTCACCGACAGCGCGCATGCCGCCGGCTTCGCCGACCTGGCCCATCTGTCGCGCAGCCTGCGCCGCATGTTCGGCATCGGTGCGGCACAGCTGCAAGGCCTGCAGCTGCACGCGGCCTGACACGCTCGATCACTCCCGCCTGCGCAGGCCTTCGGGTAGTTCCGGCACGTCACAATGCGGCAGCTCGCGGAACGGCGCCAGCAGCTGCCCCGGATAATCGCGCGGGTAGTCCGGCTGGCTGCCGATGCCGAGGTCCTGCTGCCGCAGCCGATAGCCCGGTGCATCGAAAGCGGTCCCCAGCAGATGATCCCAGAGGGTCAGGAACAGGCCGAAATTGACATCGCCAGCAGTGCCGTAGCGCATGTGGTGGAAGCGATGCAGTGGCGCCCACGCCATCACCCGGCCCAGCACGCCGGGGCGCATGTCCACGTTGGAATGCTGCAGCAACAGCTGGATGGCGATGGCAAACGCCAGCACTGCCGCCACCGGCATCGGCAGGCCCAGCACCAGCAATGGCAGCACGCCCCCACCGCCTCGGCCGCCTGATGCAGCGGGTGCTTCATCAGGCCGTTGAAGCCGTACATGCGGGTGACGCTGTGATGCACGGCATGCAGCCGCCACAACCAGCCGATGCGATGGCTGGCGTAGTGCACCAGGGTGATGCCGAGGTCTGCCGCCACGATGGCCAGCAGCACCTGCACGGCAAACGGCCACTGTACCGGCCAAAGCTGCCACGGAATGATCGCCGCCAGCAACGGCACCGCGGCGATCGACAACAGGTTCAGCCCTTCATTGACCAGTGCGTGCAGGGTATCGCGCACGCTGTCGCCATGATCGTGGTTGAACGCCGGATCATACGGCCAGGCCCGTTCGGCGCCGAATGAGAGCGCGATGGCCAGCGCCAGCAGGGCCAGCAGCCATAGTGGGTCACCGTGGCAGCGCCCCACCCAGACGATGGCGGCAGAGACGAATCCAAGCAGGAACAGGGGGCATACAGGCGGAGCATCCAGTGCTTCATGGGCAACCCGGAAAGTGAGGGGCCTGCATGCTGGCGTGGCGTGTGGGTTGCTGGCTTGAACAAACGGCGCAATCCGTGCGCCGCGGGTGGAGGCCGAGCCTGGTCGGCACCGTGTTTCCTGCATCCACGCATGGCGTGGATCTACAATGAAGCCCTCATCGCGCCCGGGACCGGCATGGACTCCTTCAACCTGATGCGCGCCTTCCGCCGCATCGTCGAACGTGGCGGACTCGCCCGCGCTGCCGAAGATCTTGGCCTTTCGCCAGCCGGGCTGAGCAAGCAGCTGCGTACGCTGGAAAGCCACCTGGGTGTGGTGCTGCTGCAGCGGACCACGCGGCGCATGAGCCTGACCGAAACCGGCCACGCCTATTACCGCGAATGCTGCCGCCTGCTCGACGAGCTGGACGCGCTGGAGCGCGGCATCGCCGAACAGCGTGGCGAGGTGGGCGGACGCCTGCGGGTGAACGCGCCGCAGTCGTTCGCGCTGAGCACGTTGTCGCCGCTGCTGCCGCGCTTCCTGCAGCAGCATCCGCAGCTGTCACTGGATCTGCTGATGGAAGACCGGTTGATCGATGCCGTCGGTGAAGGCTTCGATGTCTCCCTGCGCATCCGTGCCGAACTGGACGATTCGCGGCTGGTGGCACGCCGCCTGGCCTCGCTGCAGCAGGTGTTGTGCGCGGCCCCGTCCTACCTGCAGCAGCATCCGGCACCGCAGGTGGTGGACGATCTGCAGGCGCACAGCGTACTGGCCTACAGCCTGTCCGACTCGCCCGGCAGCTGGCCGCTGCTCGGCCCGGATGGCCAGGTGACCATCACCCTGCCGGCGCGCGTCACCGTCAACAACAGCCTGCTGCTGCGCGACCTGCTGGTGGCCGGCATGGGCATCGGCGCCCTGCCCTCGTTCCTGGCCGCTCCGGCACTGGCAAGCGGCGCCCTGCAGCAGGTGCTGCCCGACCATCGCTATCCGCCACGCTTCGTACATGCGGTCTACCCCACCTCGCGCCACCTGCAGCCCAAGGTGCGCGCCTTCATCGACTTCCTGCACGCCGAGCTGCCCGGCTGCGCCGGCCTGGATTCGTAACTCCCAGCGAAAACTGAGCTGCCCGTGGCGTGCTGTTTCGGCCACGCCGCACTGCCTACTCTGCCGCCTCCTCCTTCACCGATGGCAGGCAGATGTCTTCCGCTCCTTCCCCGCCACCGCAGCGCCGGTGGTCGATTTCTTCCACGACGTGGTCTGCGGCTGGTGCTTCGTGCTGGCTCCGCGCCTGCAGCAGGTCTCGGCCGAACTCGGCATCCAGGTGCGCCACCGCAGCTTCGTGCTGCAGGACTCGCGCGCCCGGATGATCGAGGTGTTCGGCTCGATGGCCCGTGCCAAGGCGACCATCCTGCGCCACTGGACCGACTGCGCCGCGCATGAAGACACCGCACGCATCGATATCGAAGGCATGCGCGCACAGGACTTCGAGTATCCCTCCGGCTGGCTGGGCGCACTGGCCTGCCAGGCCGCCGGGCTGATCGGCGGCAACGATGCCCATGGCGCGATGTTCGACGCGGTGCAGTGGGCGCACCTGCACCAGCACCGCAACATCGGCGATGCCGATGTGCTGCTGGACATCGCCGAATCGCTGGGCCATCGGCGCGGCACCTTCGCCGATGCGATGCGCAGCGACGCCGTACGGCAGCGCGTGCAGACCGATCGTGCCGAAGCCGCGGCCCTCGGCATCCATTCCATTCCCACCGTGATCGGCGGCAACGGCCTGCGCCTGCAGACCCTGCCGTTGCCACACCTGCGCCAGGCCCTGGCGCACCTGGTCGCGGCCTGAGCCGCACTGTCCCCCACCCCACAAGGAGATTCCCCATGACCCCACGTACCCTGGCCACCGCACTGGCCCTGCTGCTGGCCGGCACCGCTGCTTCCACCACGGTGTCCGCGCACGAACGCGTTCCCTCCGGCCAGCAGGTCGGCACCAGCCCCTGGGGGCCGAAGGACGAGATCGGCCGCCTCAACCTGATCACCGACGCCTCGCGCGCGGCGATCCTGTCGCGGGTCAGCGGCGGCAAGGCCTATGACCTGGCCACCGAGTACTACGTCGGCATGCCCAGCTGGCAGGACGCTGGCGACCCGCACTACCAGTTCTGGATGACCCACACCCCGCGCGGCACGGTGATGGATGATCCGATGGGCGTGGGCCAGACCATGAACCTCACCCGCAGCTACACCGGCACCGCGTTTTCGATGTACAGCCACACCGGTACCCACATCGATGCGTTGAACCACTTCGGCATCCACGGAAAGATCTGGAATGGCTTCGAGGCCGACAAGCATCTGGGCGACCGTGGCTGGAATGTCACCGGCATCGAGAAATTCCCGCCGCTGATCGCCCGTGGCGTGCTGATCGACGTGGCCGGCGCCAAGGGCGTGGACATGCTGCCGGACAGCTACCGCGTCACCCGCCAGGACCTGAAGGATGCACTGGCACGGCAGAAGGTGGCGCTGCAGCAGGGTGACGTGGTGCTGATCCGCACCGGCCGCATGCGCCTGTTCGAGCAGCCGAAGGCCTACATGGCCAACCCGCCGGGCATGGGCCTGGACGCGGCGCGCTTCCTGGTCGAAGACAGTGGCGCGATGATCGTCGGCGCCGACAACCTCAGCTTCGAGACCTTCCCGTCGGAGGTGTCCGATGATTATGTGCCGCTGCACACCTACCTGTTGGCCCAGCAGGGTGCGCCGATCATCGAACTGGTGGCACTGGACGAACTGGCCCGCGACAAGGTCTACGAGTTCGCCTTCATCGGCGGCCCGTTGAAGATCCGCGGCGGCGATGCCGCACCGTTGCGACCGGTGGCGTTGCCGGTGCGCCCGTAACCGGGGCCTGTGGGTGCCGACCCTGGTCGGCACTCCTTTACCCCTTCAGCAACCTGAAACCCACCCCGCCGATTTCATTAGTAATTCTACTTACAACGCGAGTAGCATGTCCGGTCTCAGCCCCTGATACGCGCCTGTCGATACTCGCTCCATGCCCGCCGTTTCCGCCCATCTCTGCCGCTTCCAGCCTGCCCGGCGCCTCCCCTGGAGGACCGGCTGATGGGCGCCGTCGTCGCCCTCGACCGGCTGCTGGATGGCCGCCAGCTGTGGCGTGGCCCGGCCCGCTACGGGCCGGCCAGCGACCATCTGGCCAGCGGCCACCCGGCCCTGGACGCCCGCCTGCCCGGTGGCGGCTGGCCGGCCAGCGGGCTGTGCGAGGTGCTGCAGGCCGCGCCCGGCGTGGGCGAACTGGCCCTGGTCTGGCCGGCGCTGGCAAAGCTGAGCCAACGCGACCGCCCGATCGTGCTGATCGCCCCGCCCTATCGCCCGCATGCGCCGGCCTGGGCCGCCGCCGGGTTGGAGCTGGCCCAGCTGCAGATCATCCAGGCCACACCGAAGCAGGCGCTGTGGGCGGCCGAACAATGCCTGCGCTCTGCCGCCTGTGCGGCGGTGCTGTGCTGGCCGCAGCAGGCCGACGACCGCGCCCTGCGCCGCCTGCAGGTGGCCGCCGACAGCGGCCAGTGCCTGGGCTTCGTGTTCCGCGAAGCACGTGCGGCACGCAACCCCTCCCCGGCCAGCCTGCGCCTGCAGCTCGAGCATGGCCAGGTGCGGGTGCTGAAGTGCCGCGGCGGGTTGCCGCCGGCACAGCCACTGCCGCTGGCCATCGCGCACTGAGGCCGCGCCATGCACTGGGCCTGCCTGTTGTTGCCGCAGCTGGCGCTGGACAGCGTGCTGCGCCTGCAGCCGGACCCGCAGCGGCCGCTGGTGCTGCTGCAGGGGCCGGCACAGCGCCGCGTGCTGCGCGCGGTCAGCCCGGCCGCGCGCGCGGTGGGCCTGCGCCCGGGCATGCTGCTGTCGGCCGCGCAGGTGCTGGTGCAGGACCTGCATCTGCACGATTACGACCCCAACGCCGAACAGCACACCCGGCAGCTGCTGGCCAGCTGGGCCTACGCTTACAGCTCGCAGGTCAGCCTCGATTTCCCGCATGCGCTGGTACTGGAGATCGGTGCCAGCCGCGCCCTGTTCGGTGACTGGCCCGCCATCGAACAGCGCCTGCGCAACGAACTGCATGAACTCGGCTTCCGCCATCGCCTGGTGGCCGCGCCCAACCCGCATGCCGCACGCGTGCTGGCCAATGTGCATGACGGCCTTGGCATCGATGCACAGCAGCTGCCGGCGGTGCTGGCACAACTGCCGCTGCCACGCTGCGGCCTGCCCGGCGATGCGGTGACCGTGCTCGGCCGCTCCGGTTTGCGCACGCTGGGGGCGGTGCTCGACCTGCCACGCGACAGCCTGGCCCGGCGTTTCACCCCGAGGTACTGCAGCAGCTGGACGCATTGCGGGGCCTGCCCACCGCGCCACTGCGCTACTACCAGCCACCGGACCGTTTCGATGCACGCATCGAATTCGAATACGAGATCGAATCCAGCCAGGCCCTGCTGTTCCCGCTGCGCCGCCTGCTGCTGGACCTGGCCGCCTTCCTGTGCTCGCGCGATGGCGGCGTGCAACGCTTCGACCTGCATTTCGAGCACGACCTGCTGCCGGCCAGTGTGCTGACCATCGGCCTGCTGGCACCCGAGCGCGATGCCGCGCTGCTGTTCGAGATCGCGCGCAACCGCATGGAAGCCTTCGCCCTGCCCGCCGGCAGCCGCGCGCTGCGCCTGCAGGCCGAGCAGTTGCCGCCCTTCGTACCGGCCGCGCGCGATCTGTTCGATACCCGGCCCGCGCAGGCGATGCCCTGGAACCAGCTGCGCGAACGCCTGCGCGCACGGCTGGGCGATGATGCGGTGCAGCCGCTGGCGGTACAGGCCGACCATCGCCCCGAACGCGCCAGTGGCACCCAGCCACCGGTCAAGCCGCCCGCGTGTTGGCCGCTGCGCCCCGGTTGGCTGCTGGAGACGCCGCAGCCGCTGCGCGACCCACGCCTGCGCATCGTCGCCGGGCCGGAGCGGATCGAATCGGGCTGGTGGGACCAGGCCGATGCACGGCGCGACTATTACGTGGTGGAAACCGCGCATGGCCAGCGCGGCTGGGCGTTCCGCATGCGTAACGATCCACACGCACCGTGGATGCTGCACGGCTGGTTCGGCTGAGCCGCGATGCACAGCGGACTGCCCGGCTACGCCGAACTGCATTGCCTGTCGGCCTTCAGTTTCCAGCGTGGTGCCTCGATCGCCGAAGAACTGTTCGCGCGCGCCGCTGGCCAGGGTTACCGCGCATTGGCGATCACCGACGAGTGCTCGCTGGCCGGCATCGTGCGCGCCTGGCAGGCAGCGAAGACGCATGGCGTAGCACTGATCGTCGGTGCCGAATTCCAGGTCGAGGACGGGCCGAAGCTGGCCCTGCTGTGCACCGACCAGGCGGCCTACACCGGGCTGTGCCAGTTGATCACCACCTGCCGGCGACGCGCGGCCAAGGGCGAGTACCGCTGCCTGCGTGAGGATCTGCTCGGCCTGCCCGACGGCCTGCTGTGCCTGTGGCTGGACCGGCAACCGGCCGCCACCGACCTGGAACTGCTGCGCGCCGGCTTCGATGACCGGCTGTGGCTGGCGGTGGAGCTGCACCACGAACACGACGATGCACGCCGCCTGCAGCAGCTGCAGGCGTTCGGTGAACGCCATCGCCTGCCGCTGGTGGCCTGTGGTGATGTGCACATGCATGTGCGTCGCCGCCGCGCCCTGCAGGACACCCTGACCGCCATTCGCCACCGGTGCAGCGTGGCCGAAGCCGGCTGGCGCCTGTTCCCCAACGGCGAGCGCCACCTGCGTCCACGCACAGCACTGGCCCAGCTGTACCCACCCGAACTGCTGGCCGAGACCCTGCGCATCGCCGAGCGGTGCCACTTCACGCTGGAGCAGCTGCAGTACACCTATCCGCGCGAGCTGGTGCCCGAAGGGCATGATCCGGACAGCTGGCTGCGCGTGCTGGTCGAGCGTGGCATCCCGTGGCGCTGGAAAGACGGCATAAAACCGGCACAACGCACGCAGATCGAGCACGAACTGGCGTTGATCAAGCAGAAGAACTACGCCTCGTACTTCCTCACCGTGCAGGACATCGTGCGTTTCGCGCGCAGCCAGGACATCCTCTGCCAGGGCCGCGGTTCGGCGGCCAACTCGGCGGTGTGCTTCGTGCTGGGCGTGACCGAGATCGACCCGGCGCGCAGCAACCTGCTGTTCGAGCGTTTCATCTCCGCCGAGCGCGACGAGCCGCCGGATATCGACATCGATTTCGAGCACGAGCGCCGCGAGGAAGTGCTGCAGTACGTGTTCAACCGCTATGGCCGTGAACGCGCCGCATTGACCGCGGTGGCGATCAGCTACCGTGGCCGCAGCGCGATCCGCGACGTGGCCCGTGCGCTCGGCCTGCCGATGGACCAGGTCAACGAACTGGGCGCAGCGATGGACCACTGGGGTGGCCATGTGCCGCTGCCGGAGACCCTGCGCGAGCGCGGTTTCGATCCGGACACACCGCTGATGCGGCGGCTGCTGGCACTGACTGCCGAACTGATCGACTTCCCGCGCCACTTGTCACAGCATCCGGGCGGTTTCGTGATTTCCGAGCATCCGCTGTCGACCCTGGTGCCGGTGGAGAACGCGGCGATGGCCGACCGCACCGTCATCCAGTGGGACAAGGATGACCTGGATGCCACCGGCCTGATGAAGGTCGACTGCCTGGCGCTGGGCATGCTCACCGCCATCCGCAAATGCCTGGCGATGCTGCAGCAGCACGGCCTGCACAGCGGGCGCATGGATGCCATCCCGGACGAGGACACCCCGACCTACGACATGATCAGTGCCGCCGACACCATCGGCGTGTTCCAGATCGAGTCGCGCGCACAGATGGCGATGCTGCCACGCATGCAGCCGCGCAATTTCTACGACCTGGTGATCGAAGTGGCGATCGTGCGCCCCGGCCCGATCCAGGGTGACATGGTGCACCCCTACCTGGAACGACGCCGGCTGCTGCGTGAACAGGGCCCGCAGGCGCTGGACAACCTGGAGGAACCCTTGTATCCGCCGCAGCTGGAACGCGTGTTCGCGCGTACCCTGGGCGTGCCACTGTTCCAGGAACAGGTGATGCAGCTGGCGGTGGATGCGGCCAGCTACACCCCCGGCGAAGCCGACGCGCTGCGCCGTTCGATGGCGGCGTGGAAGCGCCGTGGCGGGCTGGAACCGCATCGCGAGAAGTTGCTGGCCGGCATGTTGAGCAACGGCTTCAGCCGCGAGTACGGCGAACACCTGTTCGAACAGATCAAGGGCTTCGGCGATTACGGCTTCCCGGAAAGCCACGCCGCCAGTTTTGCCCTGCTCACCTATGCCAGCTGCTGGCTGAAGTGCCACCATCCCGCCGCGTTCACCGCCAGCCTGATCAACAGCCAGCCGCTGGGGTTCTACAGCCCCGATCAGCTGCTGCAGGACGCGCGCCGGCACGGCATCGGCGTGCTGCCGGTGGACGTGCGCCACAGCAACTGGGACTGCACGCTGGATTTCAGCAAGGGGCCAGCGGCGATCCGGCTCGGCCTGCGCCTGATCGACGGCTGCAGCGAACCGGCCGTGCAGGCCATCGTGCGCGAGCGTGCGCGGCGTCCGTTCGACGATGTCGGCGACCTGTGCCAGCGCACCGCACTGGACCGCCGCCAGCAGGGACTGCTGGCCGATGCAGGTGCGTTGCGTGGGCTCAGCGGCCATCGCCATCGTGCGCGTTGGGATATCTCCGGCGTGGAAAACCGGTTGCCCTTGTTCGATCAGGCGCGTGCCACGGCCGAGGCCCGCGTGCCGTTGCCGCTGCCCAGCGCCTGGGAAGACATGCAGGCCGACTACCGCAGCACCGGCACCACGCTGGGTCGCCATCCGATCTCGTTCCTGCGTGCGCAGTTGCGCAGCCGTGGCTGCCTGGATGCCGCGCAGCTGGCCGGGCACGGCCACGGCCGCCGCGTACGCATTGCCGGCCTGGTGCGCATGCGCCAGCGCCCGCAGACCGCCAGCGGCGTCACCTTCCTCACCCTTGAGGACGAGACCGGCATGGTCAACGCCGTGGTCTGGCGGCACCTGGCCGATCGCCAGCACCGGGTGCTGGTCGACACCCAGCTGATGCAGATCGACGGCCGCCTGGAGCGTGTTGATGGCGTGCAGCATGTCATCGTGCAGCGCATGCACTGCCTGGATGAACTGCTGCAGGGCCTGCGCAGCCACAGCCGCGATTTCCACTGATCCCGGGAATGACGGCGTAACGGCTACTGGGTGATGGCTACTGGGTAGAGTCGACTGTCAGTCGACTTGCGCGCGTCAGCGCGGGAATTTCCGCGACCTGATCGAACAGCAGTCGACCAGCAGTCGACTTTACCCAGTCGACGCTACCCGGCCGGCTCTACCCATCCCCTTTTGCATCCGCTATCGTCGGCACATCCAAGGAAGGACGACCCGATGCCCCGTGCGCTGCTGCTGACCACCCTGGGGGTCTCGACCCTTGCCCTGCTCGTATCCGGCTGGACCGCTTGGAACCTGCACCGCAGCCAATCACCACAGCGCATCATCGAGGCACGCGGCCTGGTCATCCACGATGGCAACGGCCAACCGCGCGTGATCCTCGGTGCACCGGTTCCCGATCCGCTCAGCCAGGGGCGCCCACAAGGGCCGCGCGCCACGGCGCTTTCCGGGCTGATCCTGCTCGGCCCGGATGGCTCCGAGCGCGGTGGCTACGGCACCAGCGACCGCGGCGGCGAAGCCGTGCTGACCTTGGACGATGCCAGCGGCACCACCGAAGTCTTCAAGGTCGTCGCCAATCCGGACCGGGGCGCCAGCCTGATGGTCAAGCACCAGAACAACACCGGCGCCATGCTCACCTCATGGCAGGGCAAGCCGGAGCTGATGTTCGTCGATGACAGCGGCCAGTCCTACTACGTCCGCCCCGGTGCCAACGCCGCGCCCTGATCACCGCACGCCGTAGCGTCGAGCTTGCTCGACTGCCGGTCATGTAGAGTCGAGCTTGCTCGACTGTTGTTGGCACGAGCAGTCGAGCAAGCTCGACTCTACAGTCCAAACACCGCGGCGAGGTCATCGGCCAGCTGCCGTTGCTGCACCGTCCCCAGCGCCGCGCAGGTGATGCGCAGGCCATGCCCCGGTGCTGCCACTGCAAACACTTCGCCCGCGCGCACATGCCATCCACGCGAGGCCAATGCCAGCACCTGTGGATGGCTGTCGCCCTGCAGCGGCAGCCACAGGTTCAATCCTTCCATCGGCTGCGGCGTCGGTACGCCACGTGCCCGCAGCAGCTCCTGCAGCGACTGCAACCGCTGCTGGTAGCGCTCACCCGCCGACGCGATCTTTGCCCGCTGCTGCGGCGATTCCAGCACCGATGTCGCCGCGTCC
The DNA here is from genome assembly GCF_056172695.1 of Stenotrophomonas sp. GSD10. Lineage (NCBI taxonomy): Bacteria > Pseudomonadati > Pseudomonadota > Gammaproteobacteria > Lysobacterales > Lysobacteraceae > Stenotrophomonas > Stenotrophomonas sp. GSD10. The sequence continues at coordinate 2,355,532 of NZ_JAOCMC010000002.1, forward strand.
TGCAGCAGATGACTGACCCAGCCGGTACCGGATGCCAACCGCAACCGCAACCGCATCGCGGTCTCGTCATCACAGGCCAGCCAGGCCAGCCGCAGGTCCGGGCCCAGTGGTTTGGACAGCGAGCGCAGCAATGCCCAACGGCGGCCATCCAGCGGCAGCACCGAGTGATAGGCCTGCTGCGAGAGCAGCGCGTAATGATCGTCGATCAACACAGCCACCTGCGGGTAGGCCGTCAGCAACTGGCGCAGCGCCCGCGCCCGTCTCGCATCCAGGCTGGCCCCGGTCGGATTGTGCGCACGCGGGGTCAGCAGCACCGCACGCGCGCCGGCCTCCAGTGCCTGACGCAGCGATTCGACCTGCATGCCATTGGCATCCACTGCCACCGGCAATGGTGCATGGCCGGTGGCATTGAACACGTTGAGGCTGCCGAGGAAGCAGGGATCCTCCACCGCGATCCGGTCGCCCGGCAGCAGCCACGCCGCCAGCAGGCGCTCGATGCCATCGACCGCACCATGGGTCAGTTCCAGCGCATAGCCGCCCGGGCAGTCCGCATCCAGCGAGGCCCGCGCCAACGACTGCAGCCGTGGGTCGACCGTACCCACGCCATACAGCCGCGGCGCAGCCGGAGCCAGCCGCAGGGGCGGCAGCAGGCGTGGATCCGGATTGCCACCGGCCAGGTCATGCAAGGCCAATCCCGGTGGGGTGCCCTCGCGCGCCATCGTCGGCGGCAGGCCACGCACCACCGTGCCGCGGCGGCCACCGGTGCTGGCCAGGCCGGCCGCGTCCAGCCGCTTGTAGGCGGCGGCCACGGTGTTGCGGTTCACCCCCAGCTGTTCGGCCAGCTCGCGCACCGGTGGCAGCACGCTGCCCGCTGGCAACCGGCCCTTGCCGATGCCATCGCGGATGCTGTCGAAGATCGACTCGGCGCTATGCCCGGTGATTTTCATTTTGTCCTATGCCAAAATAATTCTTGTCCTGTGCCAGTGTATCCCACCCTGGCCACCCTGCATTGGAGGTGCCCGCATGCCCCTTGCCGCCGCCGACTGGCCCGTCGCCCAGTCCGTTGAACAGATCGCCGCCAACCTGGCCACGGTGCGCCAACGCATCGCCGACGCCTGTGCCCGGGTCGGCCGGGACCCGGCCAGCGTCCGCCTGCTGCCGGTCAGCAAGACCGTCGATGACGCCCGTATCCGCATGGCCGTGGCCGCCGGTTGCCACGAACTGGGCGAGAACAAGGTGCAGGAGGCACAGCGCAAGGCCGAGACACTGGCCGACCTGGGCGTGAAATGGTCGGTGATCGGCCATCTGCAGACCAACAAGGCACGCTACGTGGCGCGCTTTGCCAGCGAGTTCCAGGCGCTGGACAGCCTGCGCGTAGCCGAAGCGCTGCAGCAGCGCCTGCAGCTGGAAGACCGCACGCTGGATGTGTTCGTGCAGGTCAACACCTCCGCCGAACCCAGCAAATACGGTCTGGAACCCGATGCCGTCGGGGCCTTCGTGCAGCACTTGCCAGTCTTTGACAGGCTACGCGTGCGTGGCCTGATGACCCTGGCCATCTTCACTCCCGAAGTCGAACGTGTACGCGCGTGCTTCGTGCGCCTGCGTGAACTACGCGACCAGCTGCAACGCAGCGCCCCACCTGGCCTCGACCTGTCGCAGCTGTCGATGGGCATGTCCGGTGACTTCGAAGTGGCCATCGAGGAAGGCGCGACCGTGGTCCGTGTCGGCCAGGCCATCTTCGGCGCCCGCGCTACCCCGGACAGCTTCTACTGGCCGAACAACGGAGCCGAGGCATGAAGCACGCGGTTGTCCTGCAACACGTTGCCTTCGAGGACCTCGGCACCCTGCAACCGCTGCTGTTGGCACAGGGCTGGCAGCTGCAGGTGCTGCAGGCTGGTGTAGATGCACTCGATCCGGCCGAAGCGGCTGACCTGCTGGTGGTGCTGGGGGGCCAATCAGCGTCAATGATGTTGGTCTTTACCCGTTCCTCGACAACAGCATCGCGCTGCTGCAACGACGGCTGCTACAGCAGCGGCCCACCCTGGGCATCTGCCTGGGTGCGCAGCTGATGGCACGCGCTCTGGGCGCACAGGTTGCACCCAGCGGCGGCAAGGAAATCGGCTTTTCGCCGCTGCTGCTGACCGATGAGGGTCAGCGTTCACCACTGCTGGCGCTACAGGGCATTCCGGTACTGCATTGGCATGGCGAGGCATTCGAGCTTCCGGCAGGTGCGCACCGGTTGGCCAGCACACCGGCCTGCCGCCACCAGGCCTTTGCCATCGGTCACCACGCCCTGGCCCTGCAGTGCCATCCTGAACTGGATGCGCGCCAGTTCGAGCGCTGGTTGATCGGGCATACCCTGGAGCTGGCCCAGGCCGGCATCGACCCAAACGACCTGCGCGCGCAGGCACGCCGCTATGGCGCACCGCTGGCGGCAGCGGCCACCGCGATGTTCAGCCAGTGGTTGCAGGAACTGCCGGAGACAGCCCGATGAACTACCGATTGCAGATCCACCGCAATGGCGCCTACTGGGGCCACTTCGACTGCAGCGGCCCCGATGCCCGGCAGCACATGGACAGCATCGCCGCACAGCTGCCCGCCGATCAGGGCTACCAGCTGCAACGGCAGAAAGGCATCGGCGAAGAGCGCATCCTGTCCAGCAACGCCGACGGCCTGCGCGTGCTGGCGGTGCAGATCCAGTACCGCAATCTCTAACCCGACGGCGGTAGTGCCGGCCGCTGGCCGGCAACGCTGCGCCCACCACCATGGGCTGACGCATCCCCTCCTGCAGGCGATACTCACGCAATGTTCGACGTACCTGTCCACCTGCAGGGCATCGCCTGCGATCTTCAGCAATGGCTCGACCGCCTCCAGGCACTGCCCAGCAACATCGACTACCGGCTGCTGATCGATGGAGAAGCGCTGCGCTTCCCCTATCGCATCTACGCCGACGGCGTGCGCCTGGAACGCCTGGCGTCTTCCCTGCAGGGCGATCATCGCCTGCTGTGCCTGTGCCTGGCCACCCGGCATCCCGATGGTTTCCTGCGACAACGCGCCGTCGAGGCAATGGGGCAGGCGTCAGCACCGTGGGTGCTGGCGTTCCATCTGGCGCTGCTCAACGAGTATGTCGAAGAGATCGCTCTGGCAATCGACCATCATGCCCGGCAGATCGGCCTGACCGCTTACGCACCCCTGGTCCGCGAGAACGCCGCTTTCTTCGAGCGGTGCATCCAGCGCGCCGCAAGCTATTGGGACGCGTACCATCGGCAAAGGCATCCAACGCTGCACACATTCCCTGCTCACCGCCTGCTGTTGGAGATGCGCCGCGCCAGCCGCGCGAATTGATCGGCCATCCAGCGCATCGGCGCACCTCATGGATGCAAATGATTCTCTTTTGCTGTAAGGTGCAGCCGCTGCCCTTGCCGCCGCGGGCTGTTTCCCCTCCCAGTTGTTGCCCGCCCCGTGTCCACGCCTGTCGAACAGACGGATGTCGCGCAGCTGTGCGCGGCCCATTACCGGCCGCTGCATGCCCATGTCCGCCACAAACTCCCGCAACGCTGCGACGCCGATGACGTCGTCCAGGAAACCTGGCTGCGCTTCCTGAAGGTCGCTGCCAGCGGTCTGCTGGGCAATGGCCGCGCCTATCTGTATCGCGTTGCCCACAATCTGATTGCCGACCATTACCGCCAGCGCCAGCGTCGCCGCGAAGCACCGCTGGAGGATGCGCATGTACTGGCCCTGGTCGATCCGGCACCGCAGCCGGAACAGCGTCTGCTCGACACCGAACAGTTGCGCCATCTCGATGCGATCATCGCCGCGCTGCCACCACGCTCGCGCCAGGTGTTCCTGCTGGCCCGTGTGGAACAGCTGGGGCTGGCTGAAATCGGCCGCCAACTCGGCATCAGCCGGCAGACCGCACACGGTCATCTGCTGCGCGCGCTGGTCACCCTGCAGCGGGTGCCCGGTGCATGAACCAGGAGACGATCGCACGCGAAGCCGCGCGCTGGTGGCTGGATGGCCATGACGGGGGCCGCGACGAACCCGCGTTCGAGCAGTGGCTACAGGCGGATCCACGCCACGCCGCGCAGTACCTGCACCTGCAGCAGCTGTGGCAGGCCGGCGCTGCCCTGCCCAGCCTGCAACGCCAGCAGCAGCGCCGTCAGCGCCGCCGTCTGCGCGAGGCCGGCATCGCGGTCCTGCTGCTGTGCACACTCGGGCTGTACAGCCGCCATGCCTCGCCACCGCCTGCACAGGTGCTGCGTACCGTCGCCGGTGAGATCCGTGACGAACGGCTGCCGGACGGCACGCGGGTACGGTTGTCGCCAGGCAGCGAAGTACATGTCCGCATCGATGCGCAACGCCGGCAGCTGCAACTGCAGCGCGGCCAGGCCGGCTTCGAGGTAGCTGCCGATGCGGCCCGCCCGTTCCAGGTTCACACGCCGCAAGGCACGGTGACCGCACTGGGGACCGCGTTCGACCTGGCCGTGCTGGACAGCAGCAGCCGGGTCACGGTCACCGAGCATCGCGTCCGCGTGGACAGCGGCAACGGCCATGCCGTGGTTGCCGAGGGTGAACAACTGCGCTTCGACAGCGTCGCCCCGGGCATGACCGTGCCCGCCGATCCGGGTGCAATGGCCTGGCGCGAGCGGCGCCTGCACTGGGTCTCCACACCGCTGGGCGAGGTCGTCCAGGACCTTGATCGCTGGCATGGTGGCCACACCTGGATCGTCGGCGCGCGCCTGCGCCAGCAGCCGGTCACGCTGCTTGGCAGCACCGCAGGCGCGGCCCACAGCCGCGACCAGCTGGCGGCGCAGCTGCATGTGCGCGTGCTGCGCCTTGGCGGCAACCTGCAGGTCTGGCTGCCCCCGCGCACGGGGCGACGCGATGCACCCTGACATCGGCCCTGCTCACGCGTCTACCCGGGATGACGACGCTCTGCGTCAGCCCCTGGAGCCCCCGATGCTGTACCACCGCCCCCTTGTCCTCGCCCTCTCGCTGGCCTGCGCCAGCGCGTTCCCGTTGCTGCCCGCCCACGCGCAGGCTCAGACACCATCGCGTCATTACGATGTCCCCGCCCAGCCGCTGGCCAGTGCGCTGGATGCCTACAGCCGGTTGAGCGGCGTCGACCTGGTGATCGGCGCGGCGCTGCCTGCCGGCCACACCGCACCCGCACTGCGAGGCGACTTCGACGATGCCCAGGCCTTGTCGCGCCTGCTGCTCGGCAGTGGCCTGCGACCGCGCTTCATCGATGCACGCCGCGCCACGCTGGAGCCGGCACCGGCCGAATCCGGCGACGGCAGCCGCCGCACCGGCCCGCTGCGTGTGCAGGGCAACGATGCGCTCGGCCATGCTCCCGGCGCCGGTGCCAGCCAGTACGTCCCTGCCACCAACGATGGTTTCGCGCCGACCGTCGGCAGCGAACGCGTGGCCATGGCCGAACGCCAGGAGGGCAACAGCCTGCTGCGCTCGATGCCCGGCACGCACAGCTTCCATTCGCGCAGCCAGCCCGGGCTGCAGGTCAACATCCGGGGCATGACCGGCGCGGGTCGGGTCAACACCATGATCGATGGGGTCACCCAGACCTTCCGCAACAACGCCGGGCATGGCTCCGGTGGCCCGTTCGCCTATGTCGATCCGTTCCTGCTCGCCGGTGTGGACGTGCAGCGTGGCGCGGTTGCCGGCGGTGATGGCGCCGGTACGCTGGCCGGCAGTGCCAACTTCCGCACGCTGGACATCGACGATCTGCTCGGCGAGGGCCGTGACTGGGGCCTGCGCGCCGGCTACCACCAGGGCAACAATGGCTACGGCAATGGTCGCACCTTCGCCGGTGCCTGGCGTCACAGCGAAGAAGGTGGCGACCGCCAGTTCGGCCTGCTGGCTGCCGCAAGCAGCAGCCGCAGCAGCGAATACGCCACCGCCCATGGGCAGAAGAACAACGCCGATCCGGGCAGCCAGCAGCCCAGCAGCTGGTTGCTGAAAGCGCGCCTGCAGCCCAGTGACCAGCATCGGCTGGACCTGAGCCACATGCGCTACGAAAACGACTTCTACCACAACTACCCGTGGCAGATTTCCGCGCGCAACCAGCGCGCCAGCTACCACTACACACCCTACACGCCGTGGGTCGACCTGCGTGCGACCTTCGCCAGCAACAAGACCCGGCTGTTCTATCCGCCGGTGGAGGATTCAAACTACATCGGCCGCCGCACCCACAGCAGCCTCAGCAGCTGGACACTCGACAACACCAGCCGCTTCGATGTCGGCGCCCTGCAGGCGCGCTGGAATACCGGCATCAAGCACCAGTCGGACATCTACGTGGCCGACACCCCGATCCTGCGCGGCGCCAACCCGCAGGGCCGCAGCCAGCTGGACAGCGTGTTCAGCACCCTGGAACTGCAGTACGACATCTACGCGCTCACCGCTGGCCTGCGCCAGGATCGCTATCGCATCGGCGGCCACATTCCGGCGTGTTCCGATGTTCCGGGCCAATGCACGCAGATCAATGGCGGCGACATCGACGTGCGCCGCAGCGAGCGCGCACTCAGCCCCAGTCTGGCGCTCTCACTGCAGGCCACCGACTGGCTGCAGTTGTTCGCTGAAGTCTCGCGCACCTCGCGGCCGCCGCGTGTGCAGGAAATGTTCTTCGAGAAGATTCCGCTGGAGGACGCCAGCGTCGCCGACGGTATCGGTGCCAATCCGTTCCTGCGCCGCGAGCGCTCACGCAACCTGCAGTTCGGTGCCAATTTCAGCACTGAATCGCTGCTGGTTGACGGTGACCTGGCGCAGCTGCGCATCACCCGCTTCGACAACCGCATCCGCGACTACATCAAGCCGCAGTACCTGTTGATCGTGCATCCGCCGGAAGTGGAGCCGTTGGTGGTGCCGATCGACAGCGATCCGCAGCTCAATGCCTGGACCGATGTGCTGGATGCGGACGACTTCACTGCCACGACCCGCTGGATGAACCATCCCGGTGTGGTGCGCATGCACGGCGTCGAGCTGGAGGCGCACTACGCCAGCGAGCACTACCACGCCACGCTCGGCTGGACCCGCTCGCGCACCAGCGCGCCAGCCATCGAATTCGTCAATCTGGAAGACATCACTGCCCTGCCCGATCGCTACTGGACCCTGGACGTGGGCGGTCGCTGGTGGCAGCAGCGCGTGCAGGCCGGCCTGCGCGCCGAGTACTCCGGCCCGACCGAAGAAGGCTACGACTTCTTCCAGACCCGCAAGACCGGCGGCACCGGTGTGCTGCTGGACTTCTACGCCAGCTTCAAGCCGCAGGCCAACACTACGCTGTGGCTGAACATCGAAAACCTGCAGAACAAGTCCTATGACAACAATGCCTCGATCGACAGCATCTTCAGCCCGATCCTTGACCGCGGCAACGGCCGTGGCCGCACCGTCTCGATGGGCATCAATGTGGCGTTCTAGCCGTCGCTGGCTGCCGCTGTGCCTGCTCGCGCTGACCGCCCTGGCCAGCGCGCAGCCGATGCCTGGCACGGTGATCGACCTGGCCAGCGGCCAGCCCCTGGACGAAGCCACGTTCGTGCAGCGCGCCGCCGGCGCGCAGCGCCTGCTGCTGGGCGAGCGTCACGACATGGCGGGCGATCATGCCGCCCAGTGCTGGCTGCTGTTGGCGCTGCAGCGCGAGCGAGCACAGGGCGCGCTGGTGATGGAGATGATCGCCAGCGAGCGTCAGCCACGTCTGCAACGCGTACAGCGCTGGCTGGGCAAAGGCAACCAGGCCGACAGCACGCGACTGCAGGAACTGCTGGACTGGGATCCGCGCTGGCCCTGGAGCGCCTACGGCGCTGTGGTGGAGGCCGCGACCCATGCAGGAACTGCGCTGCATGGCGCCAACCTGTCGCGCGGAGAGGTCAACACGCTGCTCGCTTCGACCGACCCGGTGCGCTTCCCGGTCGCCGCTGCCCGCCAGCGGCTGTCGGCGGTGGTAATGGCCCAGCACGCGGACGCAGCACCGATGCTGGACGGCATGCTGGACGGCATGCTGGCCGTTCAGCACGCGCGGGACACACGCATGGCGCAGGTACTGGCCAGCGCACCGGCACCGGCGCTGCTGATTGCCGGCCGCTGGCATGTGCTGCGCGGTACCGGAGTGCCAGGCTACCTGCCGTCGGCCGTCCCCGCCCTGGTGATCGCCCTCGCCTCGCCCGGCGAAGTGATCGATGCCGCTGACGCCGATCTGTTGTGGGTGACCGGCGATGAGTGAGCGCGGTCAACACTGGCAGGCCATGGCGATCACCATCGGCCTGCACCTGCTGCCCTTGCTGCTGCTGGTGCACTGGGTAACGGCACCTCTGGCGCTGCCGCCACCGGAACAGGATGTACGCATCAGCCTGCGTCTGCTGGCACCGGCCACGCCACCGCAGCCGCTGGAGGAACGCCAGGCCGATACGCCCAGCCAGGCGCAGCAGGCGCGCGCCTCGCAACCTGCCAAATCACCGCCGCCACCCACGCCCACCGCCGCACGCGAGGGCGAACTGGCTGCCAGCGAAACCGGTGGCCGTGGTCGCCAGCCGCTGCCGGTCGCCCCGCCAGCGGCCGTGACCGATGCAAGTCCCGCACCGGCATCGATCACGGCCGCGCCGCCCGCTCCCGACGCGCCACCGGCGGACGTCCAGGCCGGCGCCGCCAGCGACCAGTGGGAAGCCCGCCTGATGGCGCGGCTGGAGCGTTATCGCTACTACCCCGCCGCCGCACGCTCGCGGCGCCAGCAGGGCACTGCCTGGGTCAGGGCCAGCATCGACCGCGAAGGTCGCCTGCTGGCACTGCGGCTGGAGCAGTCCAGTGGCCAGCCGTTGCTGGATGACGCAGCGTTGCAGACCTTCCGCCGCGCGCAGCCGCTGCCGCCCATTCCTGCCGAGATGAAGGCACCGCAGGAACTGGTGGTACCGGTGGAGTACTACCTGCGCTAGGTGGTGTGGAACTGCGAGGCAGTCTGCGACCTCAACCCGGGTTGAGGTCAAACGCATTCCGTGCAACAGACCGGTCCGCGATGCGCAACGATCGCGCAGTCCGTAGCGTCGAGCTTGCTCGACGGCTTCACGCGGTCGGCAGTTGTAGAGCCGAGCCCATGCTCGGCTGCCCCATGCGAACGGCAGCCGAGCACGGGCTCGGCTCTACAGGCAAGCATAAGGCAATCATGCGTGGAGCCGTCGAGCAAGCTCGACGCTACGTCCACGCCGGGTCGGCGGTGAAATCGATGGTCAGCCAGAACGTGCTGCCACGCGCATCCAGCCGCACGGCGATCTCATCACGCATCGCATCGACTCCGCCCACCGTTCCCAAGGGGTGGACGGATCGGTCAGCACGTGGATCTCGATGAAGCGCATCCGCCCCATCTTCGCCACATGGCTGGTGAAACCGGCATAACCACGCTCGGCCACGAATGCCTGCATCACCTGCTGCACGCGCCGGTCCAGATCGTCGGGTGCCACCTGCAGCACCTCACGCATCGCCTTCCACGCGCTGCGCGCCGGCACCGGCAGCACCGCCAGGCTGATCAGCGCCAGCACGATCGAATCCAGGTACGGCACCCAGTGGTGCCAGTCGCCACCGTGCAGGGCCCGCGCCAGCACGAACGCCAGCACCACCGCCAGGCTCATCAGGCCACCCAGCAGCCAGCCACGCACGTCCAGCCACAACAGCGCCGAGCGCAGTCGCCGGGCACGCTGCGCGACGAACGCGGCCATCGCCAGGTTGCTGGCACTCAGCAGTGCCGCCCACCACAGTGCGGGCCCGAATTTCACTTCGTGCCCTCCGGTGGTCAAACCGATCACCGCGTTGGCCAGCGCATACACGCAGGCCAGCGACAGGATCACCCCGCCCAGCGCCTCCACCATCGGCTCCAGGTGCCAGTATCCGTACTGGAAGCGCGGGCTCTGTTCCCGCGCCACCAGCCGCAGCACCGACAACGACACCAGGGTCAGCGCCACGTCGACCAGACTGTACACCCCATCGAACAGGATGGCCTGCGAACCCACCAGCAGGCCACCGCTGAAGCCGACCGCGCTGACCGCGATGGTGACTCCGATGGAGAACTTCAGGATGCGTTGCTCGCGCGCGGTCTCCATCGTCCGCCGAAGGACCGACCGTCGCCGGTCAGGCCTTCAGCACCTCCACCCGGTACGAGGTCACATCGCCGTCCTGCTCGATGATCAGCCCGTGCACGTCCGATTCGAAGCCCGGGAAGCGCGCATTCTGCTCGCGGGCGATGCGCAGCGACTGGATGATCGGTTCATCGCTGTCGCCGAAACGCTCACCCGGCATGATCGTCGGGATGCCCGGCGGGTACGGCACCAGCATGGTGGCTGCAACGCGTCCACTGAGCTGCTCGATGTCGACCCGTTCGATCTCGCCCTTGACCAGATGGTTGTAGGCCTCGGCCGGCGTCATCACCGGCGTCGGCAGGTCCACGTACATCTCGCGCATCACCTTGGCCACCGAGAACTCCTGGTTGAACGCGTGCAGCGCGTCACACAGGTCACGCAGGCCCCAGCCAGCGTAGGCGTTCGGATAGTCGGCCACCAGCGACGGCAGCGCCTGGCTCAGCGGCGCGTTGCGGTCGTACAGTTCCTTGAATGCCATCAGTTCGGTAACCAGCGTGCTCCACTTGCCCTTGGTGATGCCCATCGAGAACAGGAACAGCACCGAGTACAGGTTGGTCTTCTCCACGGTGATGCCGCGGCCCCACAGGAACTTGCTCAGCACCGCCGCCGGGATGCCCAGCGTGCCCATGCTGCCATCCATCGACAGGCCCGGGGTCAGCAGGGTCACCTTGATCGGGTCGATCAGCACATAGTCGTCAACCAGGTTCTCGAAGCCGTGCCAGTGTGCATCCGGCTGCAGATACCATTCCTCGCGCTTGGCCACCAGCGGTGCCGGCGTATCACCCTTGTCCAGGCTGCGCTCGACCTTTGTGGGCTGCCACACGCTGAACCACCAGTCATCGCGCCCCAGGTCATCGCGCACGTGCAGCATCGCGCGACGGAAGGCGATCGCCTCGTCATGCATTTCCTGCACCAGCGAACGGCCGGCGTCGCCTTCCATCATCTTCGAGGCCACGTCGCAGGCGGCGATCACCCCGTAATGCGGGCTGGTCGAGGTGTGCATCATGAACGACTCGTTGAAGCGCTCGGCATCCAGGTTGCGCTGCGCCGAGTTGCGCACATGGATCATCGACGCCTGCGAGAACGCCGCCAGCAGCTTGTGGGTGGAATGCGTGGTGAAGATGATCGCATCCTGCTCACGCGGCTTGCCCTTGGCCATGCCGTAATGGTTCTCGTAGAACGGATGGAAGGCGGCATAGGCGTACCAGGCTTCGTCGAAATGCAGGAAGTCGACCGCGCTGCCGATCTCGTCGGCGATCTTCTCGGCGTTGTAGCACAGGCCGTCGTAGGTCGAGTTGGTGACCACCGCAATGCGCGGCTTGGAGCCGGCCTGATAGGCCTTGCTGGCCAGCGGGTTGGCAGCGATGCGCTGCTGCAGCGACTCCGGCGTGAACTGGTCCAGGCTGATCGGGCCGATGATGCCGTGCGCGTTGCGGCTGGGGGTGAAGTACACCGGCACCGCACCGGTCATGATCAGCGCATGCAGCAGCGACTTGTGGCAGTTGCGGTCGACGAACACCACGTCGCCGCGCGCCACCGTGCCGTGCCAGACGATCTTGTTGGCGGTGGACGTGCCGTTGGTGACGAAGAAGGTATGGTCGGCGCCGAAGTTGCGCGCCGCCTCTTCCTCGGCGTCCTTGATCGGGCCGGTGTGATCCAGCAGCGAACCCAGCTCCGGTACCGAGATCGACAGGTCGCTGCGCAGGGTGTTCTCACCATAGAACTGGTGGAACGCGCGGCCCACCGGCGACTTGGTGAACGCCACGCCGCCGGCATGGCCCGGCGTGTGCCAGGAATAGTTCGACTCGGCCGCATGATGGATCAGCGCCTTGAAGAACGGCGGCAGCAGATTCTTCATGTAGTCTTCGGCCGCGCGCATCACCTGCCGCGAGATGAAGCTCTTGGTGTCTTCGAACAGGAAGATGAAGCCGTGGATGTACTTGAGCAGCTTGCTCGGCACCTTCTCGATGGTGCGGCGCTCGCCGTACAGGAACACCGGCAGGTTGGCGCGGCGCGCGCTCTGCTCGCGCAGGAAGGCGGTCAGGCGCTGGAACTCGCCATCCACCTCCTCGCTGCCGTCGATCGAGATCAGTACTGCCGAGGCCGCCACATAGGTGCGGGCACCGGCGCGGGCGTCATCCAGGTTCAGGCCGCACAGCACGCGCTGGTCGTTGCTGCGCAGCTCTTCCACCAGGGCGCGGATCAGGATGCCACCGATGCGCGGCGACTCGTAGTCGTTGTCGATGACAATGACCGGATAGTCCAGGGACTTGAAGTACACGTTGATTCTCCTTGTCGAACTCAGGAACGCTGGGCGCCGGCGCTGATGGCCGAGGCCTCGCGGGCGCGCTGCCGCTGCTGGCGGCGCTCCTCGCTGAAGAAGGGATAGAACACGGTGATGAACAGCACGAACAGGAAGGCGTACTGCACGATGGTTCCCGACGAGCCGTAGATCGCCCACAGGCAGTACACGACGGTCAGGCTGGTCAGCGTCCAGAACGCGCCGGTATGGATGATGGTGTGCGAGCGTTCGACCACGAAGTAGCAGGCCACGCACGAGTAGATGTACGGCAGCAGGGTCAGCACCACCGCTGCCGAGGTGATCACGTCGAACTGTGCCGACGCGGTTTCCGAGGTGGAGGTGACCAGCACGGCGAGGGTCATCAGCACCGCCACGATCAGCACGCCCTTGACCGGCACGTCGTCCTTGTTGGTCTTGCTGAAGATGCTAGGGAACAGGCCGTCGTCGGAGGCGGCCTTGGCGCTCTGTGCAGTCAGCAGGATCCAGCCACCCAGCGAGCCAGCCGCACCGATGAAAGCACACAGGCTGACCAGCGCCCCGCCCCAGCCACCCACCGCCTTGGCCGCGGCCAGCGCGAAGGGCGCATCGGAGGTCTGCAGCTCGCCGTTGGGTACCATGCCCATGATCACCGACGAGCTGGCGATGTAGGCTACCGCCGCCAGGAACACACCGGCCAGCGTGGCGCGGGCCACGTTCTTTTCCGGGTTCTCGACCACACCGGCGGTTACCGAGGCTGATTCAACGCCGATGAACGCCCACAGGGTCAGCGCCGCCGCGCTGGAAATCGCCCCGAAGTTGGATTCACCAGACACGTTGTAGGCGCCCTTGAAGATGTCGGCGTCGAAGAAGAACCAGCCGAAGATGGCGATGCCCAGGATCGGCACCAGCGCGAAACTGGTGGTGACCGTCTGCACGCGGCTGACGAAGGCCGGGCCGATCATGTTGGCAAAGCTCAACGCCCACACCAGCACCAGCACCGCGATGCAGCGCACCAGCGGCTCGGACAGGATCGGGAAGAAATAACTGAAGTAGCCCACCGCTGCGATCGGAATGGCAACGTTGCCGATCCAGTTGGCGAACCAGTAGATGGTATTGGTCTGGAAGCCCATGTACGGCCCGAACCAGTCACGCGCATAGGCATAGGGGCCGCCTGCCTTGGGTGCCAGCTTGCCGAGTTTGGCAAACACGAAGGCCAGCAGCAGTGCACCGGCGGTGGTGATCAGCCAGCCCCAGATCGAGGCGGTACCGATCTTGGCCAGGCTGGACGGCAACAGGAACACACCGGAACCCATCATGTTGCCGGCGACGAGGAAGGTGGCTCCGACCACCCCGATTTTCTTTGCTTCTGCCATGACAATCTCCTGTACTGGCATGAGCCCGGCTTGACCGGGCGTGGGGACGGTTACGCTGGCGTACGACTGCTCGCGCTTACTTGATGAAGTTGTATTGCAGGCTGCCCTGCACCCGGACGGTGTCGCCGCGCGCGCCGCCCTGCTGTTCCAGCCGCCCGTACAGCAGTTCCATGCCCATGGTCCACGAGGGGGCCGGGCTCCAGATCAGGTTGAACACCCCGTAGCGGCTCTGCCGGAAGGCGTCGGCGGCCAGCGCCGCGTTACGTTCCAGGGTCAGCTGGCCGACGATCAGGTTCGAGCGCCACAGTGGCGACCAGTAGTGGGTGTAGCCGACAAAGCCCCCGTGCAGGTCCAGGGCATCCAGACGGCCCTCGGCATCCACCACAGCATCCAGGCCCGACCCGGTCAGGTCGGCGGTGTAACGGCTGAGGCCGCGGCCACCCAGCGCACCGAACAGCAGCAGATCACGTTCGCCCACCGAGGCCGAGCCGCTCAGCTGCAGGCCTCCGGCCATGCGCCGGTCACGCTCGCCTGCACCGTCGTAGGCCAGGCTGCGTGCCACCGCGCCCAGTTGCAGGTGGCCCCAGTCGCGCTCCATGCGCGCGGTTACCGTGACATCGGGCAAGCGGTTCACCGCGGTGCGTTCATCACTGGCACCGGCCAGCTCGGTCTCCGGGTCTTCGGCAGCGATAGTCAGGGTGTTGCCCTTGCCCATCGCGAAGCTGTGATGGATGCCGGCCACCAACAGGTAGCCAGCGCCACCGGGGCCGGCGAAATCGAGGGTATCGGGCAGGCTGTCGGCATCCATGAAGCTGGAATAGCCATAGCCGGCATAGGTATTGCCGAGCTGGCCATAGGCATGGCGCAGGCGGAACTGGTAGCCGTCACTGCTGCCGAAGAAGTCGTTCTCCAGGTAGAAGCGCAGGTTGCCATGCGTGGTCGGGCGCCGCGCCTCGAAACTGAAGCGGGTCTGCTTGGCGTGGATATTGAAGTTGGAGACATCGCGGTGGCTGCCACCCACCGGCATCGAAGAAGGAATGAACTGGTCTTCGTCACCGGCCGCGCGCGAGTCGGCAATCGCATCGAGCTTGGCGTAGCCGCCGATGCGGATCACGGTATCGGTGCCCGGAATCGCGAAGAACCCCTTCAGGTCTGGATCGGTCGGACCGGCGGCGCTGTCTGGCCGCGATGCCGCGGTGGACGGGTCGGCCACCGAGTCGCGTTGCGGCAGCACCGGCTGCGCCACGCCCGGCACCTGGGTGCGATGGATGGCATCGGAGGGGGCGGAAGCGGCCACGGGCGTCGCCGCCGATGGCGCGGCCTGCGCCGGTGCAGCATCGCGCTGTTCAAGCCGGTCCAGCCGTTGCTGCATGCCTTCCAGCGCCTGCCGCATGGCGGCGATCTCACGACGCAACGCCTGTGCATCTTCTGGCTCCCCCTGCTGTGCATACGCTGGCGTGATCGCCAGCGCCGTCAGGCAGGCCAGACTCAGTACCGCCAAGCGCATTGCTTCCTCCCCGGGCGAACACTTGCATCGCGCTGCCCGGCCGCACACAGGTGCCGCCCCGGCCACACGTTGCCGTTGCTGGAAATGCGGGTACTGCGTTGACGACACCGGCGAGCCTGCCCTTCGCAGGCAACAGGACGATGACACTGCCCCATCTCCACCCATGCCATCACCATCAGGGCCGCGCTGCCAGAGAGGTGGCGACCGCAGCGGTCTGGGTAACAAGCGGAGGGTGAGAGTGTCGTGAATGGCTGTACCGTTGCGCCCGGATCAGGGCGGCTGCGGCGCGGCATGCAGGGCGCGTTGACGCTGTATTCCATGCGTCAAAGGCTAGTACAGCTGTCGTTTTTGGCCTTGATTGGAATCAAGGCGTAATGCTTGATCTCAGTCACGATTCAGACGTGACCCGCAACAGATCGTGCGCAAGCGGTTGTGTCCGCCAGCCGCACCAAACGCAACGGGCCCGCATGTCGCCATGCGGGCCCGCACTTCAGAGGAAAGCGATGGCGCTGCTCAGCGCGGTCCCAGCACCGTCTGCAGATCGCTCCCCTGTGGCAGACCGGAGCGGCGCTGCACCTGACCCTGGGCATCCTGGAACAGGATGCCAGGCGTTCCCTGGAAGCCCATCTCGATCATCAGCACCTGGTTGGCATCGAGCTTGCCGGCGATCTCACGACTGATGCTCGGCAGCGCCTTGATGCCCCCTCGGTCGAACTGGCGTTCGTTCTCCAGCAACGCCGCGCTCGGGTCGCGTGCGGCGAGGATGGCAGCCGCCTTGGCAGGGCTGTCTTCGCGGATCACCCCCACCATGATGTGGCGCAGCTGCACCTTGCCGGCATCGACCCACGGTCGCGCCGCTTCCCAGAACTTGTGGCAGTACGGGCAGTTGGCATCACTGAAGGTATAGACCACACGCGGGGCGTCGGCCTTGCCGTCACGCACCCAGGCACTGGCGTCCAGCTTGGTCCAGATCTTGGCCGACATCGGCGCAGCGACCAGTTTCTCCACCGCCTCGGCCGCCACGTCATTGCCCTCGGCATCGAACAGGCTGCCGACCAGCACATTCTTGCCGTCGGCGGTGACATAGGCCGCAGCGGGCTGCTGCCCGCCCACCACGCCGGCGAAGCCGCGCAGCCCGCCCGGTGCATCGAATTCGGCAACGACTTCGAAACCGTGCTTCTCGATGCCCTTCAGCACCGCAGGGCGGTCGCCCTTGGCGGTGGTGGCCGGCGCACCCGCCCCCGCCGTCTTGCCTGGCGGGGTCTGGGCCTGGCTGCAGGCGGCCAACGCCAGCAGAACCGGCAGCAACAGCACCGCCGGTGCGGTACGCAGGGAAGTGGACAACATGGGAACTCCGTAGTGAGATGCTCGCGGCAGGCTACCGCAGCCGACGCAGTTTGTGTTCAAGACCGGCCGCGGTCAGTTCGCCCAGGTGCAGCTCGCGCAGGCGCCCATCCTTGTCGAAGAACAGTGTGGAAGGATAAGCCTGCACGCCCAGCGCGGTGGATGCCGAAGCGGAGTCGTCCAGCAGCAGGTTGCCCAGCGCAAGCCGCTCTGCGGCGATGAATTCCCGGACCTCGTCCGCGGTTTCACCCTGGTTGAGAAACACGAACTGCACGCCTGTGTGAGCCTGCTGCGCTGCGGCCAGCACCGGCATCTCGCGCCGGCAGGGCCCGCACCAGCTGGCCCACAGATTGAGCACCACCGGTGCGCCCCGGAACTGCTGCAGATCGATCAACCGCCCCTGCAGGTCCACCACCTGCACCGCAGGGAGTGGCATCCGCTGTTGCTGCCAGACTGCCAACAGGTGGCTGCCACCTGCCCAGAACGTCACCCCCAGCAACGCGCCGGCCAGCACCGGAACACGCAGCACACGCCATTGACGCAGCCGCCAGAGGCCCCACAGAAGGCCCGCGGCCAGTACCACGACAAGATGATAGCCACCGTCGGCGATCTGCAGGATGCTCCACGGCGCCTGGCGATAGAGCCCGAAATTCAGTACGACGAAACTGATCCGCCCGCACAGCAGACCGATCAGCAGCATGTCCAGCACCATGCTTGCCGCCGAAGGCGGCGTCGTTTCGCCCTTGCGGCGCGGCCAGAGATGCGCCACCACCATGGCCAGCAATGCACCCAGCAGTATCACCACCACCGGCATCGGTACCGGTCCAATACTCGACATCTGCCACCCGTTCACTCGTGTGCTGACTGCATGGTCGAAGCGCCGCGCCCAGGATGCAAGTGCAGCGCCCGCTCCATGCCTTCCGCATCAGGCCGCACTGCGTCGCATCTGCGCGCCGGCCGCAGGTTGCAGTCCGCGCAGGCTGCCGGCCACCGAGGGCATCAGCGGACGCTCGCGCCGCTTGTGGTTGACCAGGCGGCGATAGTTGGCCGGTGTCATGCCTACGATGCGAAGGAACAGGCGTCGGAATGCACTCTGATCGGCATAGCCCACACCCCACGCCACCTCATCGATGCCAGCCCCCTGCTGCAGCAGCGTCTGCGCCTTGGCGATGCGCAGGCGTTGGCAGTACTCGATGGGGCGCAGACCGGTGGCCCTGAGGAAGCGCCGCTGCAACGTACGTGGCTCCAGCCCTGACACTTCGCAGATCGCACTCAACGTGGCGCCGCGCGCGGCGGTGGTATGCAGCCAGCGCTGCGCCTTCAGCACATCGCGGTCGCCATGGGCGAAATTGGCACTGAAGCGCTCCAGGTCCTGCTGGATCCCCGCCGGAACGGTAACCCCCAGCTGCTGGGCCACGGCATTGGCCACCCCTGGCCGTGCAGGCGATAGAGCAGGCGCAGGCCGAGGAACCGCCAGGCCTGGCTGCCCGCGACGGTCAGCAGATCGCCATCATCGACCAGTGCACGCTCGCTCGGCACCCAGCTGGCCGCCTGCCCCTGCAGACCGGCGTGACGGCCGCAATCCAGCGCACAGATGGTGCGCCCGGCCAGCAGCCCGGCGCGCGCCAGCACGCTGACGCCATCGCCTGCGGCGGCCAGCAGGCTGCCGCCGTCGTAATGCGCGCGCAGCCAATCCAGCAGGATCTCGTCGGCGCGCAGGCAGACACCCTGGCTGATCTGGCCCGGTACGGCGACCACGCCAGGAATGTCCGCATCGAGGATCTCCGCGCCGGCGATGCGATGCACCCCGGTCTGGCTGGCCGGCACGATCCAGCGCGTCACCACGACGCGCTTGAACGGTCGCCGCTGCTGGTGGGCAAGCCGGTTGGCCACATGGGCCATCTCAGTCAGCACCGAGGCCGCAGATGGGTCTCCTCCGGGATACTCCACCACCCCCACCTCGACGAATCCTTCGTTCCTGAATCCTTCCACAGCCCCTCCTCGGTTCGTTGCAGGCCATCGCGCGGCCAGTTCAGGCGCAGGGTAGGAACTGCTCCAGCAGCGGGGCTATGAAGAAAGTTGCAAAGTAGGCTGAATGCGGCGCACGGACGTCCCTTGACCCTGGAGCGGACTCAAGGCTTCAAAATGGCGCCAGCATCCGCAGGAATCCGCCATGAACATTGGTCAACTGGCACGCCAGGCCGGCGTACCGATCGATACGGTGCGCTATTACGAGCGCCAGCAGCTGCTGCCCCCGGCAGCACGCTCGGCCGGGGGCTATCGCATCTTCGGCGAGCCTGATCTGCGTCGCCTGCGCTTCATCCGCCGCGCCAAGGCGCTGGGATTCAGCCTGGAGGAGATCGGCGAACTGCTGGCCCTCAGCGATCAGCACCGGCATGACATGGGCAGCGTGCGCAACACGGCGCAGGCACGCCTGCACGACATCGCACAACGGATGGCGGAACTGCAACGCATGCATGCGGCCCTGTCGCAGCTGGTCGAGGCCTGCCCCGGTCATGGCACGCTGGATCAATGCCCGATCCTGGCTGCCTTGACCGATGGCAACGCATGAGCCCGGAGGCGTGACATCGCCGTCGCGATCGACGTGAAGAAAAGTGCAACAAATGCTTGCCAACCCCCTGGGGCAAGGCTATTATTTCGCTCCTCAGCGACGTGGGGCCATAGCTCAGCTGGGAGAGCGCCTGCATGGCATGCAGGAGGTCAGCGGTTCGATCCCGCTTGGCTCCACCAAACTTTCGGCATTAGGCCGTCGAAAGGTCGCAAAGAACATTGATGAGATCTGCGTCCCCATCGTCTAGAGGCCTAGGACATCACCCTTTCACGGTGGCGACCGGGGTTCGAATCCCCGTGGGGACGCCACTCATCACGAACAACGAGGACCCGGCCGATAACCGGGTCTTTTTGTTCACCGCCTACCGGCATTCAGGTTGTGGCGTTGCGGTTCCCCTGCCCTCGTGGCCGCGGTTGAACCGGAACGAAAAAAGTTCAAAAAAGCTTCCACAAACGTGAACACGCAGGTATGATAGGCGGCTCGGTAACACGGGGCCATAGCTCAGCTGGGAGAGCGCCTGCATGGCATGCAGGAGGTCAGCGGTTCGATCCCGCTTGGCTCCACCACTTTCGACATTAGGCCGTCGAAGGTTCTACAACTTGAAGTTTTTCGTGCGTCCCCATCGTCTAGAGGCCTAGGACATCACCCTTTCACGGTGGCGACCGGGGTTCGAATCCCCGTGGGGACGCCAGTTTCAAAACGGACTCTGCTCCCGGCAGATCATCCGCAGTTTCATTGGGGCCATAGCTCAGCTGGGAGAGCGCCTGCATGGCATGCAGGAGGTCAGCGGTTCGATCCCGCTTGGCTCCACCACTTCGACATTAGGCCGTCGAAGTTCTACAACTTGAAGTTTTCGTGCGTCCCCATCGTCTAGAGGCCTAGGACATCACCCTTTCACGGTGGCGACCGGGGTTCGAATCCCCGTGGGGACGCCAATTCTTGAAAACCCCGGTTTCGGCCGGGGTTTTTCTTTGCCTGCGATTTATGGGAAGGCGCCATCCACGCCATGCGTGGATGGCCTCACCGCCTCCACGCCTCAGAACCGGCGATACATCCCGATCGAGGCCGGCGCGGTCGGCGCGAAACCAAACTGCGCATACAACCGATGCGCTTCGCCATCGGCCAGCAGGCTGACGTACGCCGACGGCGGCAGGTTCGCCTGCATCCATGCATCGAGCCGTCGCATCACTTCCTTGCCCAGGCCCTGCCCCTGCAACCGCGGCAGCACCGCGATATCGCAGACCTGCAGATGGCAACCGCCATCGCCGACGATGCGCCCCATCGCCACCAGTTCACTCCCCTGATAGGCACACACACCGAACAGGGTATTGGGCAGCGCGCGCTCGGCCGCTTCCCGGCTCTTGGCGCTGAGGCCGGCAAGCACGCGCAGCTGGCAGTAGTCTTCGACCGTGGGCACGGCCTCGCGGAACTGGCAGGCGACAGAATCGTTCATGCACTCTCTCCAAAGGGTCAGGCTATCCTGCCGCATCCGCGTCGCAGCCGCTGCGACCCACGTCGGCAGAGTCCCCATGTGCTATTCCGCCCTGATCCGCGCCGACTACGCCAAGCTGGTGCGTGAATTCGGCGCCATCCTCTCGCTGGAGGAATTTGCCGAGCTGTACGCACACGATCCCGGCAAGAAGCGCCCGAAGACCCCCAAAGCCATGGACGATGGCTTTGCCGGCGCACGCACCGAGCAGGGCCGCGACATCGTCGCCAGGATCCAGCAATGGCACGCGCAGGAGCGGCAGCAACTGGAGACCGAGCTGGCCCGCCAGCGCGAGCGTCGCGACATCGCCCATGCCACCCTTGCCACGCGCCCCACCCAGAAGGCGCGCAACGACCTGCGCGTGGCCGGCAATCGCATCGAGCGCGCGCAGGCAAGGCTCGAAGACCTGCACCGTGTGCAGCTGCTGCCGCGCGACAACCGCATCTTTCCCGGCACCTACGCGCCGGTGATGGTCTGCGAGCACGGCCAGAGGGTGATCAAGCCGATGCGCTATCAATGTCGGTTGCCGGACAAGCCCGCGCGCAACGACGTGCTCTATCCCGGCACCTACAACGCCCGCCGCGACAGCCTGGAAGGCTACTGGCGCGGCGCCTTCGGCCTGCGCCACGGTGTCGTGGTGGTCAGCGCGTTCTATGAGCACGTGCCCCGCCACGCGATGGCCGGGCGCACACTGGGCACGGACGAGAAAGAGCAGGATGTGGTGCTGGAGTTCCGTCCCGATCCACCGCGCGACCTGCTGCTGGCCTGCCTGTGGGCGGAATGGGAAGGCCCGGAGGGACGCCTGCTCTCATTTGCCACGATCACCGATGCGCCGCCCAGCGATGTCGCCGCGGCCGGCCATGATCGCGGCGTCGTGCCGATCCGCAGGGAACACCTGGATGCCTGGCTCAATCCCGACCCGGATGACCTGGCGCGCCAATACCGCATCCTCGACGACCGCGAGGAGATCCACTACGTCTACGAGGAAGCGGGCTGAGCGCCGCGCACAGATGAAAAACCCCGCCTGGGCGGGGTTCCTGGATCAGGGGTTGCCGCCGCACATCGCCTCTTCGCAGAACGCCTGTTCCTGCAGGCACTGCTCGACCTCACCGCCCCGCGCGATGCAGCTCTTGTAGAGCTGGAAACAGGGCTGGCCACACCACGCGGCTGACGCCGTACCACCAAAGACCGCCATCGAAAGGACACCGGCGGCAACCATGCGCTTGATCCACTTCTTCATGCCACGCTCCTTGTAGGCCTGAGCATTCAGGCCCCGCCAGCATACCTGCCTGGCGAAACGGACGTGTCCGCTCAGGCCTTGACGCTGGAACGACCGACCGCGCGCACCAGTGCCTGGAACAGGTCGGCCGACAGATAGGGCTTGACCAGCAGCACGCCGCTGCGCATCGATTCGGGAATCTGCTCGGCCAGCATGCCGGTGGCCAGCACGAAGGGAATGCCGCATGCCGACAACGCAGCCGCCACCGGTTCGCTGGTTTCGTTGCGGGCCAGACGGTAATCGAGCAGGGCCACGTCCGGGCGCGATTCCGACAACAGCTGCAGGGCTTCGGACACGCTTGCCGCCAGCCCGACCACGGTCGCGCCAGCATGCACCAGCTGCATCTGCAGCAGGGCCGCACTCATCTCGTCATTCTCGACCACCAGCACCCTCAGGTCCTGCAACACTGTCATCGGCTACCGCTCCTGGAGGTATTCAAGCCGCCGCAGTATAGCCAGCATAGGGCCTATGCCGACAGGAAGCGCCCTGATCGGCCTTCCCTCTATGAAAGCCCTGTCGACCTCGGTTACACTCGCACGCTGCCTGCCGGTGTGGCGGAATGGTATACGCAGCTGACTCAAAATCAGCCGGGGGTAACCCCATGAAGGTTCGAGTCCTTTCACCGGCACCACTGCATCAAAGGCCAGGTCCCCGACCTGGCCTTTTGCATGTGCAGGGCCCGGCGCCGACCCTGGGCGCGATGCGGATGAACCGAGCGCGTCATCCCGCTGGATTACCCGCCTTCTGCTGACAACGTTGCCAGTGAACGAAGTTCACACTTTTCTTGCCAGCCTCACCCGCATCTGCCTATCGTGACCGCAGCCGGAGCTGGGGGCGGGGGAATGCATGACGTTGCGTGCCGCATTGTTGTTCCTGGTTACGCACGCGCTTGTCATCGGCCTGATCGGCCCCGAAGACCCGGTCGGCTCCTATCTGATGCTGATGGCCGCTCCGCTGCTGGCGGCGCTGGCCTGCGCCCGGCGCGCGCGACGCAGCCAGGCCGCCTGCAAGTGGCGATTGCTCGGCGCGGCCGTCGGCCTGTTCTCACTGGCCCTGCTGGCCCTGCTCTACCGCAATGTGGCCGGCCTGGCCCCTGCACAGATGACCGCCTCAACACTGATCCTGTACGTGTTCTACCGGATCCCCCTGACCTACGTAGCTGCAAGCCCGGGCGGCGGCAACCGCTTCATCCGTGCAGTGGACCTTGCGATCATTGCCCTGCTTTGGTTGCTGTACTACCTGCATACGCGGGCCATGGCACCTCTCAACACCGCGCTGTGGACGCAGTGCCTGAACAACATGAGCAGCGTGCAGAACAGCCTGGTGTTCTGCTTCGCGCTCATCCGCTTCCTGGCTGAGGACAATCCCGACCGCCGCGACTTCTTCCGGACACTTTCGATCTACGCGCTGGGCTACTTCCTGCTGGCGTTGTACATCAACACGGTGCAACCCCAGGCACCCGACGGAGGGTGGGCCGACCTGCTGATCAGCGCACTGTTCGTGCTGCTGGCGGTGATGGCCGGCAGCACGCGACGCTGGCCGGCGGTGGCTGTGCCGCGCGATCTGCGCCGCGTCGTCGATGCCGGGGTCCCGCTGATGCTGCCGCTGCTGCTGATGATGGTGGCCCTGCTGGTCGCCCGCCTGCAGCCGGTCCTGGCGACGGTGGGCTTCATCGGTGCCATGCTCGGTTACGCCCTGCGCAGCGTGCTGACCCAGATCGAGATCCAGCGCCAGCGCGATGAGCTGGAGCTGCTGGCCCGGCGCGATCCCCTGACCGGGCTGGGCAACCGCCGCAGCTTCGATGAGTCACTGGCCGGCGCTCATCGCCGTGCGCGCCGCCAGGGCCTGGGGCTGGCAGTACTGATGATCGACATCGATCACTTCAAACGGCTCAACGACACCTACGGGCATCCGGAAGGCGACCGCCGGCTGCAGGCCGTTGCGGCGATCCTCGAGGGCTGCCTGCAGCGTGGCGACGATCTGCTGGCCCGCTACGGCGGCGAGGAATTCATCGCTGCCCTGCCCTCGCCCGACACCGCCCACGCAGAGCAGACAGGTGAGCGGCTGCGTGCCGCCGTGGCAGCCGCCGCGCTGCCGGCCGCCGAGGACAGCGTGACGATCAGCATCGGCGTGGCCTGGCAGCCCGCTGGCGCGGAGGCGCCGCCGGGTGACCTGGTCGACCGCGCCGACCAGGCCCTTTACCGCGCCAAGCACGCCGGCCGCAACTGCGTGCGTACCGCCACGGCGGCCGCTGACGAACGCTCCGACCGTGGTGCCTAGACCGCGCGCAGGACGGCGCCGCCCTGCGGATGGGCGCTGCTGCCCTGCACGCGGAAGCCGGCGACGGTCTGCAGCAGCTGCGCCGACTGCTCCTCCATGCTGCGTGCCGCCGCCGAGGCCTCTTCCACCAGCGCGGCATTCTGCTGGGTACCCTGATCGATCAGATCGACCGCATGATTCATCTGCTGGATGTCGTCGCTCTGCTGCTGCGAGGCGGTACTGATCTCGCTCATCAGGTCACTGACCCGGCGCACGTTGGTCACGATTTCGTCCATGGTGCGCCCAGCGCTTTCGACCTGGGCGGTGCCGGCCCCCACGTTGGCGACCGACGCATCGATCAGCTGCTTGATCTCCTTGGCCGCGCTGGCCGAACGCTGCGACAGCTCGCGGATCTCGGTGGCGACCACGGCAAAGCCACGGCCGTGCTCGCCCGCGCGTGCCGCCTCCACCGCTGCATTCAGCGCCAGGATGTTGGTCTGGAAGGCGATGCCGTCGATCACCCCGATGATGTCAACGATGCGCCGCGAGGACGCATTGATCACCGCCATCGTCTCCACCACCTCATGCACCACGCTGCCACCGCGCGCAGCGACCTCGGCGGCGCCACCGGCCAGCTGGCTGGCCTGGCGTGCGTTGGTGGCGGTGCGCTGCACGGTGTCGGCCAGGCCCTTCATCGACACGGCGGTCTCCTCCAGCGAGGCCGCCTGCTGCTCGGTGCGCTGCGACAGGTCACTGTTGCCCTGGGCGATTTCGGTCGCGCCCACCGCGATGGTGTCGGCGGCGAACTTGATCTGGCTGATGATCGCGGCCATCGCCTCCACCAGCGAATTCACGCCCTCGCACAGTTCGCCGATCGGCCCCTGGGTGCCGGCCGTGGCCACGCGCCGGGTCAGATCGCCCTGCTTGGCTGCGGCCACCACTTCGCGAGTCTGCGCCACGGCACGCTGCATGGCCTGGTTTTCATGCACCTGCGCGGTGATGTCGGTGGCGTACTTGACGACCTTGAACGGCTTGCCGTTGAGATCGAGGATCGGGTTGTACGAGGCCTGGATCCAGACTTCGCGCCCGCCCTTGCCCAGCCGCCGGTACTGGCCGGCATCGTATTCGCCGCGCCCGAGCTTTTCCCAGAACTGGCGGTACTCGGCGCTGCTGCGAAGTTTGGGTTCAACGAACAGCGAATGATGCTGGCCACGCACCTCATCCAGACTGTAACCGGTGGTGGCCAGGAAGTTGTCGTTGGCTGACAGGATGCGCCCGTCCAGGCTGAACTCGATCACCGCCTGCGACTTGCCGATCGCGGCCAGCTGCCCTGCCGAATCGGCCGCCTGCAGCTTCTGCGCGGTGATATCGGTAGCGAACTTGACCACCTTGTACGGGCGCCCCTGGCGATCCAGCACCGGGTTGTACGAGGCCTGGATCCAGATTTCGCGTTGGCCTTTGCCGAAGCGGCGGTACTGCCCGGCATCGAACTCGCCACGCCCCAGCCGCGCCCAGAAGTCGCGGTACTCGGCGCTGCGCGCCTGTTCCGGATCGACGAACAGGGAATGATGCTTGCCCTGGATCTCCTCCAGCCGATAGCCCACCGCCTGCAGGAAATTGTCATTGGCCTGCAGGATGGTGCCGTCGAGCGCAAACTCGATGACCGCCTGCACCCGATGCAGCGCCGCGACCTGGGCTTCCAGTTCGGAGCGATCGTTCGCTGCCGGACCGGTGCTGGCGCGATGCTGCGGGGCCAAGGTGCCCAGCAGCGCGCGCCACGGCGACCAACGGGTATGCAGCTCGGCCGGCGCCTGCGCGCCCGCCGTGAAGCCTGGAATGAGCATTGTCTGATCCTCGGTGTCCGACAAAGGGTTGCGACCCGACGGGCGGGATGCCCGGCGGCAACTTCAGTTGCTAAGGACTACAGGTGCCGGATGGCACCCTCGAGCGGCTGGCAAGAACATCTGGTGCGGGTGCGATCGGCATCTGGGAGCGGCGGAACACACAGCGCGGGCCGCCCATCGGGGGCAGCCTGGGGTCCTGCAGCGGGCGACTGGAGCGGGATCCAGAGAGGATATCGGCGTTGTTGCGGGTGGCTTTAGCCGAATTAAGCGACGCCGGTCGCATCTTCCGGTGCTGCTGCGGGGATGTGGTAGACAACCGCGACGTACTTCACAGCTTGCTCACGTGCGACCGGGGCGCCGCCGAGGGATTCGGCCAGGCGCCGGCTGCGCGTGTTCTGCTCGGCCACCGGGTAGCGGAACGCAGCGCAGTGCAGGCGCCGGGATGCGTACGCCCACACCGCCGCCACGGCTTCACGGCCGTAGCCCTGCCCATGCATCGCTTCGGCGATCCAGATGCCCAGTTCCGGTTCCGCATCAGCGGTACGATGCAGACCCGCCAGGCCGAGAAACGCCTCATCCTCGTGCCGGCGGATCACGAAGGTGATGTCGCTCGCGTCGGCGATGGTGGGCAACCACGCCTGCCAGACGGCAGCAAAGGCCTGCTCCGACACCGGCGGTTCGAACGCCATGTAGCGGGTCAGCCCCGGCGTGATCGCGGCAAACACCTGGTCCGCATCGGCCGGGGTGAACGGCCGAAGGCGCAGCCGCTGGCTGTTGATGATCCAGTCGTCAGTGGGCATGTCCAGCTTCGTCACGGTCGATGCCCACAGCCTCGCCTGCAACGCCGATGCAGTTCAAGCACAAAAGGTTTGCATGACCAACGGGAGATTCCCCGGCACACGAAAGTGGCCAGCATGCAGCGGACTGCAGGACGTCCACTGACACGGAGATCGCATGTTCCCACGCCTGGCCAGCTTCCTGATCCTGGGCCTGTGCAGCACCGGCACGTTCGCTGCCGATGCCACCTATCGGCCAGACTTCCACCCCGACCAGCTGAAGGGGCCGCCCGCAGGCCGCCCCAACCAGGTGCTGGTGCTGGGCAGCCCGCATCTGTCCGGCCTGCCGAAAACCTTCACACCGGACATCCTGCAGCCGCTGCTGGAGCCTCTGCTCCAGCGCCTGCAGGCCTGGCAGCCCAATGCCATCGCCGTGGAGAACCTGTCCGGCCTGCAATGCGATTTCATGCGGCGCAACCCGACCCGTTACGCCGAAAGCGTCGAGACCTACTGCATCGACCCGGCGCCGGCGGGGGCCGCTACCGGGCTGGATGTGCCCACAGCCAATGCCGAAATGGAGCGCCTGCTCGCGCAATGGCCGAATACGCCGACGCCGGCACAGCGCCGCCGGCTGGCCGCCGTGTGCCTGGCCGCAGGCGAGCACGGGTCGGCGTTGGTGCAATGGCTGCGCCTGCCCCCGCAGGAGCGCCGCGCGGCCGACAGCCTGACCCCGGAACTGGTGCAGTTCCTCGACAAGCGCATGACCCGCCGCGACGAGGCCGGCATGATCGCCGCCGTACTGGCCGCGCGCCTGGGCCTGGAGCGTCTGTGGCAGGTGGATGACCACACCGCCGATACGCCCACGGCCAAGGACAAGGAGAAGGCCTATGGTGCGGCCCTGCAGGCGGCCTGGGACAATCCGGCAACCACGGCACGCTTCGCCGCCGATGAGGTGCTGTACGCCAACCTGGCCAAGCCCGGGGAATGCTCGCGCTCTATCGCGACTACAACGCCGCGGGAACGGCCATGACCGTCTACCGCAGCGACTTCGGCGCCGCCCTGGTCGAGCCGTCCACCGAAGGCTTCGGCCGCAGCTATGTCGGCTATTGGGAAACCCGCAACCTGCGCATGGTGGCCAACATGCGCGACGTGCTCGGCCAGCACCCCGGCAGCCGCATGCTGACCATCGTCGGCGCCTCGCACAAGGGCTACTACGAGGCCTACCTCAACCAGATGCACGATGTGCAGCTGGTCAGTGCGGACGCAGTATTGCAGTGAGAGGGATAGGTGCCGGCCGCGCGCCGGCACTATCCTGCAGGGCCCGAGCTGCAGGTGCCGACATGCTGAAAGTGATCGCCGAGGATTTCATCCATCCCGATGCCGTGGACACCGTGCTTCCCCTGTACCGCGAGCTGGTTGCATGCACGCAGCGCGAGCCGCTCTGCCTCGGCTATGAACTGTTCGTCGACCAGAAGGATCCGGGGCACTTCGTCTTCATCGAACGATGGCCGGACCGCGCCGCGCTCGACCTCCACTGCGCCAGCGAACATTTCCAGCGCCTGGTGCCCCGGATCAACGCCTTCCAGCGTGCGCCGTGCCGGTTCGTGCTGATGGATGCCGCG
Source organism: Stenotrophomonas sp. GSD10 (assembly GCF_056172695.1). NCBI lineage: Bacteria > Pseudomonadati > Pseudomonadota > Gammaproteobacteria > Lysobacterales > Lysobacteraceae > Stenotrophomonas > Stenotrophomonas sp. GSD10. Next base: position 2,384,008 of record NZ_JAOCMC010000002.1, read on the forward strand.
CCGCTGTAGTGCCCGCATCGATGCCGCTGCGATCACGGTGGCCACCTCGCCACAGCAGCACGCTGGCCACCACCGTGCACGCCAGGGTGAGGACCAGCGAGGCCACCACGCCCTTGTGCAGCAGCGGCAGCATCGCCTGGGCGAGGCGATCGTCGCGCAGCTGTTCCAGGCGCAGGCCACTGGCCAGTGCCAGGCACCAGCCGACCATGGCCGGTGCGTAGGCGGCGACGGCATTCCGATTCCAGCTGATCATCCTGTGCTCTCTTGTCCGGGAGGATGCGGCGATTGTTCCGCCCCTCCCTCTCACAGGTTGAGACCGCCTCCGGCGGCTATCGCGACCAGCCGCCGCCCAGCGCCGCCATCAACGCGGCGCTGGCCTGCAACTGCCGGCTCTGGATGTCCTGCAGGCCGAGCTGGGCCTGGCGCGCATCGGTTTGCGCACTGACCACGTCCAGGTAGCTGACCACACCTCCGGCGTAGCGGTCACGCGCGATCTGCTCGGCACGCCGCGCCGCACTCACCGCCTCCTGCTCGTGGCCGCGCTGGGCATCGAGCTGGCGCAACAGGGTCAACTGGTCTTCCACCTGGCGGATCGCGGCCAGCACGGTCGCGCGATACTGCGCCGAGGCCGCATCGAACTCCGCATCGGCCTCGGCCTTGGCCGCCTTGCGCCGGCCGCCATCCAACACCGGCAACGCCGCCAGTGGGCCCAACGCCCAGTAGCGGTTGCCTGCCTCGATCAACGCGCTGCCACCGGAGGTCTGTCCCCCAGCAAGCCGCTCAGGCTGAGCTGCGGGAACCACGCCGCACGGGCCACACCGATGCCGGCGTTGGCGGCAAACACCCGGCGTTCGGCGGCAGCGATATCCGGCCGGCGTTGCAGCAGGTGGCTGGGCAGATCGGCCGGCACCGCAGGCAGCGCCGGCAGCGCGGCATCGGCCAGCGCGAATCCGCTCGCAGGTGCGCCGACCAGCTCGGCGATGGCATGCCGCACCAGTTCGTTGCGTGCATCAAGCGCGTCCAGGTCAGCCTGTGCGCTGGCCAGCTGATGCCGTGCCCGGGACACGTCCAGTTCCGAGGCGATCTCACCGCGGAAGCGGTCCTCGGTCAGTGCCAGCGCCTGCCGGTAGTCCTCGATGCTGCCATGCAGGATCCCCTGCTGCGCCTGGGTACCTCTCAGCTGCAGGTACAACCCGGTCAACTGCTGCGAAAGGCTCAGGCGCGCGGCGGCGAGGTCATCGCCACTGGCCTCGGCGCGCGCTTTGCCCGCGGCGGCGGCGTTGCGCAGGCGCCCCCACAGATCGAGATCGAACGACAACGAGAATGTGGCCGTGTTGCTGTCATAGAGGGCCGGCTGGGTGGCACTGCGCAGCGGCTTGTCATCGGATTGGCGCTGACGCACCGGCCCGGTGCTGAAGCCGACCTGCGGCGCACCTGCCGACGCCACTTCCCCGGCGGCGGCACGCGCCGCGTCGTAGTGCGCAACGGCCAACGCCAGCGTTGGATTGGCCTGCAGCAACTGCTGCTGCAACCGGTCCAGCAGCGGGTCCTGGAACGCCTGCCACCAAGTCTGTGGCAGTGGCGCGGCAGCCGCCGGGGCTTGCACCTGCTCGTAGGTCGCCGGCATCGCCACCGAGGGCGGCTGATAGGTCGGCGCCAGCGAACAACCTGCAAGCGCGGCTACCGCCACCAGCGCCGCTGCGCGCTCAACCGCGGGCATGCGCAGGCTCCGCGTTACCGGCGACCACGCGCACATGATCACCCTCGCGCAAGGCATCCGGCGGGTTGGGAATCACCCGGTCCCCCGCCTTCAGGCCACGGTCCACGCGCAGCGTGCTGCCCAGGTCACTGGCGATGTGGATGTCGCGCAGGTGCACGATGTCCTTGCCATCAACCACCGCCACCTGGGTGCCCTTGGCCCGGAAGATCAGCACCTCGGCCGGCACGCTGACGCCGGCACCACCGCCCTGCAGTGGCAACGATACTTCCGCGTAGCTGCCGGGCAGCAGTGCGCCATCAGCGTTGTCGACCACGAACTGCGCCAGCAGCGTGCCCGAGCTGCGGTCGATCGCGCTGGAATCACCCTGCAGGGTAGCCGTGAAATGCCCCCGTCCTGGCCCGGCACCTGCAGCGTGGCCTGCAGTCCTGGCCGGATGCTGGCCGCGCTGTTCTGCGGCACCGGCACCATCAGGCGCAGGCGGCGGGTATCGGCGATGGTGAACAACTCGCGGCCACTGTCATCGGCGCGGATCAACTGGCCGACGTCGGTCTGCCGCGAGGTGACCGTGCCGTCGAACGGCGCGCGCAACGTGCGGTAATGGCCCAGCTCCTGCAGCCGCGCGTAGTCGGCCTGTGCCGCTTCCACGCTGGCCTGCGCCGCCACCGCGTTGGCCTGCTTCTCGTCCGCTTCCTGGCGCGATACCGAATGGCTGCCCAGCATGCCCTGCCAGCGCTCGGCGCTGACCTTGGCCAGCGCCGCGTCGGCCTGCACCTGCAGCAGGTGGGCGTGGGCCTGGGCGATCTGCTGATCCAGCTCCGGATTATCGATCACCGCCAGCACCTGCCCAGCCTTCACCGGCTGGCCGATGTCGGCACTCCAGGATTTCAGGTAGCCGCCCACCCGGGCATGGATCGGCGCTTCGGTCCAGGCGCTCAGGTGCGCCGGCAGGGTCAAGGTACCGGCAGCGCCCTGCTCTCCCGCAGTGACCACCTGCACCGAAGGAACCGCCTGGCGCTCGGTCCACTCGACCACCGCGTGTGCCTGCTGTGCGCGCAGGGCCAGACCGGCGGCCACCAGCACCAGCGCCACCGCAGCGGCCAGGAGCAAAGGACGGCGCAGCGAACGCTGCGGCAGCGAAGACTCAGACATGCAGGGGTTCTCCGGCAGGAGCAGTACGGGTTTTACGGGAATGGGCCAGCGCGAACACCACGGGCACGAAGATCAGCGTGGCGCAGGTTGCCAGCAGCAGGCCACCGATCACCGCGCGGCCCAGCGGCGCGTTCTGCTCGGTGGACAGTGCGGTCGGCAACATGCCCAGGATCATCGCCAGCGCCGTCATGCAGACGGGGCGGAAGCGGGTGAAACCTGCCTCCAGTGCGGCCTTGGCGGCATCACCGTGTTCGGCCAGACGCTCACGGCAGAAGCTGACCACCAGGATCGAATTGGCCGTGGCCACGCCCATGCAGAGGATGGCGCCGGTCAGCGCCGGCACCGACAGCGTGGTGTGGGTCAGGAACAGCATCCAGACCACCCCGGCCAGCCCGGCCGGCAGCGCAGTGATGATCACGAACGGGTCGGTCCACGACTGGAAGTTGATGACGATCAGCAGGTAGATCAGCACGATCGCGGCCAGCAGGCCGTAGCCGAGGCCGGTGAAGGCCACATGCAGCGCGTCGATCTGCCCGTGCAGGCCAACCTCGGTGCCGCGCGGACGCTGGCCGGCCATGCCGTCGATGACCTTCTGCACGTCGGCCGCCACCGCGCCCAGGTCGCGGCCCTGCACGCTGGCAAACAGGTCCAGCGTGGGCTGCACGTTGTAGTGGGTCACCACCGCCGAGCTGGAACCGCGCTGGATGTCGGCCAGTCCGCCCAGCACCTGCGGCACGCCACCGCTGCCGGTCACCGGCAACGCCTGCAGCGCGGCCAGGCTGTCCATGCGGTACTGCGGCGTCGCCGCGACCACGCCGTAGGAGATGCCGTTCTTCGGGCTCAGCCAGAACGTGGGGGCCACCTGGCCACTACCGGCCAGCGAGGCCACCATGCTGTTGGTGACGTCGCGTTCGGTGATGCCCAGGCCATTGGCGCGCAGGCGATCAACGTCCACCTTCAAGGTGGGATAGCCGTCGGGCTGCTGCAGGCGCAGGTCGACCAGTCCCGGCACGTGGCGCAGGCGGCGCTGCAGTTCCTGCGCATAGGCACGGTTGCCGGCTGCGTCCGGCCCGGCGATGCGGATATCCAGCGGCGCCGGTGAACCGAAGTTGAGGATCTGGCTGCTGGTGTCGGCCGGCAGGAAGGCGAAGCTGGCACCCGGGAACGCGGCCGGCAGCACTTCGCGAAGATGCTTCTCGTACGCTGCCGCATCACCATGTCCCGGCTTCAACGAGACCTGGATGTCACCATCCTGTGGACCGATGGTGCCACTGGCGCTGTAGGCCATGTTGATGCCGGTCATCGGCAGGCCAAGGTTGTCGACGATGGCATCGATCTCGTGCGGCGGGATCTCCTGGCGGATGCGCGCTTCGATGCGATCGAAGGCCGCAGCGGTTTCCTCGATGCGCGTGCCCAGCGGCAGGCGCACGTGCAGCGACAGTGCGCTGGCTTCGGTGGCCGGGAAGAAGTCCTGGCCCAGTGTCGGCAGAAGCGCGAAGGACAGCAGCACGCAGGCCATGAAGCCGACCAGGAAGCGCCCGCGGTGGGCCAACGCCAGGCCCAGCAGCGCGTGGTAACGGTCGCGGGTGGCGGAGAAACCAGCCTCGAAGCGCTGCTGCCAGCGCAGCAGCGTGGCGGTGAGGCGCGCGCGGCGGGGCTGCGGATGGTCACCTTCGTGATGGTTGAGGAAGGCATCTTCGGGATGATGACCGGCGCCTGCCTCCACCCGATGCGGTTTCAACAGGTACAGCGCCATGGTCGGCACCAGCGTGCGCGACAGCACGAACGAACTGGCCATGGCGAAGATCACCGCCAGTGCCATCGGCCGGAACAGGTAGCCGGCAATGCCATCGAGCAGGAACATCGGCACGAACACGATGCAGATGCACAGCAGCGACACGAATGCCGGGCCGACGATCTGCGCGGCGCCATCGAGGATTGCTTCGCGCACGCCCTTGCCCTGCTCCAGGTGCCAGTTGACGTTCTCGATGGTGACCGTGGCATCGTCGACCAGGATGCCCACCGCCAGCGCCAGGCCGCCCAGCGTCATCACGTTGAGCGTCTGCCCGGCGGCCGACAGCAGCGCGATGGCCGACAGCACCGCCAGCGGAATCGACGCGGCGATGATCACTGTCGAGCGCCAGCTGCCGAGGAACACCAGGATCATCACGCTGGTCAGCAGCGCGGCGATGATGCCTTCGCGGGCGACGCTGCTGATCGATTCGCGCACGAAGGTGGAGGCATCCCCCAGCAATGAGATCTTCAGCGACGGCGGCAGCGTTTCGGCGATCTGCGGCAGCATGCCGCGGATGCGACTGACCAGGGTGAGGGTGGAGGCATCGCCATTCTTCAGCGCGGCCATCAGCACCGAGTGCCCGCCGTTGACGCGCACGATGTTGGTCTGCGGCGGCGCGCCATCACGGACATGGGCAACCTGTCCAATGGTGACCACCGCACCGTTGACGGTGCGGATCGGCAGATCGTTCAGCGCCTCGATCTGGCTGGGGCTGTTGTTGAGCAGTACGGTGAACTCGCTGCTGCCCAGCTTGGCAGTGCCGACCGGGGTGATCTGGTTCTGCGCGGCCAGCGCATTGCCCACGTCCTGTGCCGACAATCCCTTGGCCGCCATCGCCTGCGGGTCCAGATCGAGGGTGATCTGGCGCTGCTTGCCGCCGTACGGTGCGGGAATGGCCAGCCCGGGAATCGAGGTGAGCGGCGGCCGCACGGTGTTCTGCGCCAGATCACGGATCTGCGATTCGCCCAGGGTCGGGCTGGAGAACGCCATCTGCAGCACCGGCACGGTGGAGGCGCTGTAGTTGAGGATCAGCGGCGGCGTCATGCCGGCCGGCATCTGCTTGACGATGGTCTGCGAGATGGCGGTGATCTGCGCATTGGCGGTGCGGATGTCCACGCCCGGCTGGAAGAACACCTTGACCACGCCCATGCCGGCCAGTGACTGCGACTCGATGTGCTCGATGTCATTGACGGTGGTGCTCAGCGCGCGCTCGTAAGGGGAGACCACGCGACCGGCCATCGCATCCGGCGACAGGCCGGTGTACTGCCAGACCACCGCGATGACCGGGATGCCGATGTCGGGGAACACATCGGTGGGGGTGCGCAGTGCGCTGAGCGGACCGACGATGCAGATGAAAATGGCCATCACCACGAAGGTGTAAGGCTTGTTGAGCGCGGTCCTGACCAACCCGAGCATGCGGCTCTCCAGCGGTGCCACTGCCCACCGCGGGCAGCGCAGGTCGGCAAGTATCGGCGTTGCCAGCTAAAACAAGGCTGTGCCGCAGATGAAACATATTTCATGAAGGAGGTGGGTTCGGCAGGGCGGCGCCCTGCACCCGCCGGATCAACGTCAACATCAAAAGCCAGAGCGGATTGCTGGGGTTGGCGGGGCACTGTGGGTTTGCGGGGGCGCCGTAAACCCGTCCATGGGGGCTTGGTCGCCGCATCCATGCGGCTCACAGCCCGCAAACCCACAGTGCCCCGCCTTGGACAGTTTCACGCGGCTGTTGGAAACTGCGACTGTTGGTCCGCGCGGCTGTTGGTAGGTGTCGACCGTTGGTCGACACAACTGTCAGACATCAAATTTCATCTGGAACCCGACCCAGTGCCGACCAACGGTCGGCACCCACCAGGAGCAGCTTGCACCAACAGCCGCGGGAAATTGTCGAAGGCGGGGTGGGTCCGGTTGCGGGGGACGCTGCAAGTACGTCCATGTAAGCTCGGTCGCCGCATCCATGCGGCTCACGCCCCCGCAACCGGACCCACCCCGCCTACCCACAGCAACCCCGGCGTTTGACGTTGACGTTGATTGCAGCAGGTGCAGGGCTGCAAGCCCTGCAAAAGACCACTCCCTACAGCACCTGCGGACGGCACAGCAGGCTGAACCGCGCGCCGCCCAGCGTCGACTCTCCCGCCTGCAGGCGGAATCCATGCAACCCGGCAATCGCCGCCACGATCGACAGCCCCAGCCCGAAGCCACCGCCCTTGCTGGCCTCCGCGCGATGGAAACGCTGGAACACCAGGCTGCGCTCGGCCTCGGCAATGCCCGGCCCGGAATCCTCCACCACGATGCAGGTAGCGCCCTGCTCCACCCGCGCCGAAAGCTGCACACGGCCGCCTTCCGGTGCGAACCGGATCGCGTTGTCGAGCAGATTGCCGATCGCTTCGAACAACAGGCCGCGGTCACCGATCACGCCCGGCAGATCGGTGGCCAGCTCAAGCAGCAACAGCTGCCCCTTCTCTTCCGCCAGCGGCGCATAGAAGGCGTGGATCTCCTGCAGCAGCGCGTCCGGCGCCAGCGTGCTGAAACCGGAACGGCGCTGATGGTCTTCCAGTTCGGAAATCCTCAGCAGCGCGCGGAAGCGCGCCATCAGGGTGTCGGTCTCCTCCAGCACCTGCTCCAGCGCCAGTGACTGCGGATCACCATCGGCCACCTGCTGGCGCATGCGGTACAGCTGCGCACGAACGCGCGTCAGCGGCGTGCGCAGGTCATGGGCGATGTTGTCACACACACCCTTGACCTCGGTCATCAGCTGTTCGATGCGGTCGAGCATCGCATTGACGATGGCCGCCAGCATGTCCAGCTCATCGCGACGGTCGGACAACGGCAGACGCCGGCCCAAGTCGCCGGCCACGATGCGGGCGGTGGCCTGCTCGATGGCCTGGATGCGCCGCAGCGGCCGCTGCCGCAGCAGGTGCCAGCCCAGCAGGCCGGGCAGCAGGGTCAGCGAAACTCCCCACAACAGTGCATCGAGGATCAGATGGTTGACCTGGTTCAACGGCCCGCTGTAGCGCACCAGCACCAGGATGCGGCCGTCGCGGGTCGGCATGGCCACGCCGAAGCCGCGCTTGCCACGGGCGTAGGCATCGTTGATCGGCAGCCCCGACACCGGGTGCGCGCTGCCATCCGGCGGCAGCTGTGCGGGCAGCGACTTCAGCATGCCGGCAAGCGGCTTGCCCTCGGGCGTGAACAGCCCGTAGGCATCAATGCCATGCAGGTCGTAGCGTCGGTTCTCGCGCAGCGCTGCGGTCAACCCGTCACCGGTGAAATGCTCGAACAGGTGCGCGCGCTGCAGCACGGCAGACTGTGCCAGCTCGTCCAGGTACAGCGACACCCGCCAGTACAGCACGCCCAGCAATGCGCAGGACCAGGCCACGAACAGCAGGCTGTACAGGCCCAGCAGGCGACTGCTGGACGAACGCCAGCCGTCAGACAGTTTCGCTGAGGACATAGCCGCTACCGCGCACGGTACGGATCAGCGATGGTGCATCGGGGTGGTCCAGCTTGCGCCGCAGGCGGCCGATATGGACATCGATCAGGTTGGTACCCGGGTCGAAGTGATAGCCCCACACTTCCTCGAACAGCATCATCCGGGTCAGCACCTGGCCGGCATTGCGCATCAGGTACTCCAGCAGCTTGAACTCGGTCGGCAGCAGGCTCAGGCTGCGCCCGCCGCGATGGGCGGTGCGCGCCAGCAGGTCCAGCTGCAGGTCGCCCACCCGCAGCACGGTCTCGTTGCCGGCCAAGCGTTGGCGCCGGCGCAGCAGCACTTCTACCCGCGCGGCCATCTCATCCGAAGCGAACGGCTTGGTCAGGTAGTCGTCGCCGCCGGCGCGCAGGCCGCGCACGCGCTCGTCGACGTCGGACAACGCACTGAGCATCAACACCGGCGTATCGATGCCGATCCGGCGCAGCGTGGTGACGATGGCCAGGCCATCCAGGCCGGGCAGCATGCGGTCCAGCGTGATCGCGTCGTAGTCACCGCTGGCCGCCCGCACCAGGCCTTCGCGGCCGTCGGCCACCCAGTCCACCTGCAGGCCATGGCTGGCCAGTTCGGCCAGGATTTCCTGGGCGGTGATGGCATCATCCTCGATGGTCAATACGCGCGACATGGGCACCGCTGAAGTCCAGGCTCGCCCATGCTCGCCAAATCGGCCGACGCGGGCAAATGAAACATCCTTCATCCGCACCGGCGGTGCAGGCCGGTTCAGCCGGCCTCACCGTCCTCGCCCGGCAGGTCGGACAGTTCGCCCTGCACCTGCACGTTGTTGCGGCCCATCGCCTTGGCCCGGTAGCACTGGGCATCGGCGGCGGCCACCGCCTGGTCCACGCTCATGCCGCCGGCCAACGGCGCAATGCCGATGCTGGCACCGACCCGCAGCCGGTGCTGGTCCCAGGGAATGGACAGCGACGCCAGCGTATGCAGCAGTTCGCCACCGATGCGGGCAGCGCGGCGCGGCGTGCAGCCGGACAGGATCACAGCGAACTCATCGCCGCCCAGGCGTGCCACCACGTCCGAATCACGCACGCCGTGCCGCAGCACGCTGGCCACCGCCCACAACACGGCATCGCCGGCCAGGTGCCCCCAGGTGTCGTTCACCGGCTTGAAGCGGTCCAGGTCGATATACATCAGCGACGCGGCCTGCCCGGTCCGTTCAACGCGGGTGATCGCCTGCTGCAGATGCACCTCGAAACCACGGCGGTTGCTCAGTTCGGTCAGCGGGTCGATCTCGGCCAGGTGGCGGGCCTCGCGCTGGCGTGCGCGCTGCTGGGTGTCATCGCGCAGCACCCACACCGCGCCGCGTACATGGCCTTCGTCGTCGCGCAGCCAGGCACGGGTCAGATCCGCCGGCACCGTGGCGCTGCCCAGCCGCAGCAGCAGATCGGCATGCAGGTCCACGGCGTTGCTTTCCGGGTCCAGCAGCACCGATACGTCCAGCACCGAGCCGGGCGCATATTCGGTGGTCAGCGACAGCACGTCCTGCACCTTGTGCCCGGCCAGCGACAAGGCGCCATCGCCGGCCAGGGTGCGCACCGCCGCCGCATTGGCGTAGTCGATGCGACCGTCAAGGTTGACGCTGAGCACCAGGTCGGCCACCGCATCCAGGGTGATGCGGCTGCGCTGCTCGCTCTCGAACAGGCGCTGCTCGCTGCTGCGCTGGGCGGTGATGTCCTGGATCTGCGAGACGAAATGCAGCGGTTCGCCATGCTCGTTGCGCACCAGCGAGACCGACAGGCGCGCCCAGATGGTGCGGCCATCGCGGTCCAGATAGCGCTTTTCCAGATGGTAGTGGCTGCGCCGGCCCGCCAGCAGGTCCTGTACCAGGGCCAGATCGGCCTGCAGGTCATCGGCATGGGTCAGGCGCTGGAAATCGACCTGCAGCAGTTCCTCGCGCGGATAGCCGAGGATCCGGCACAGCGCGTCGTTGACGTCCAGCCAGCGCCCTTCCAGCGACACCAGCGCCATGCCCAGTGCGGCGGAGGTGAACGCGCCGGCGAACTTCTCCGCCGACAGGCGCGCTTCGGCGCGTGCCTGCAGGATCTCGGTGATGTCGATGGCCATGCCGACGTAGCCGATGCGCAGGCCGTCAGCGCCATCCATCCGGCTGATCGACAGCCGCACCTGGCGCGACTGGCCATCCTTGCGCAGCAGGGTCCATTGCCGTGAATACGTCTGGCCGTCGGCGCGCGCGCTGAGCGCCTCGAACACGCCTGGAAGCGTGCCGTCGGCCGCGGCCTGCGGTTGCAGCCAGGTTCTAAGCTCCTGGGGGTCGTGGAAGGCGTCGAGCCTGCGCTGGCCGACCACCTCAGCGGCGCTGTAGCCCAGCAGCCGCTCTGCGCCGGTATTGAACAGGGTGATGGTGCCATCGGTATCGGTGGCGATCACCGCCACCTCGTCGGAGGCATCGACCACGGCCTGCAGGCGCTGGCGGGTCTCGGCCGCGTCATGCCGGGCCTGCTGCAGTTCGGTCACATCGGCATGCGCGCCGGCCATCCACAGCGGCCGCCCCTGCCCGTCCCATTCGAACACCCTGCCCCGGTCCTGGATCCAGATCCATTGGCCATTGCGGTGGCGCATCCGCAGCAGGCAGGCGTAGTTGTCGCTGCGCCCTTCGAAGTGGTCTTCCAGCGCCGCATCGGACAGCGCGATGTCATCGGGATGGACCAGCTTCAGGAAGGTCTTCTGGCAGACCGGCTCCAGCTCGTCCAGTCGATAACCGACGATTTCGGCCCAGCGCGCGTTGACCCGCATCTGCCCGGTCTGCACGTTCCATTCCCAGGTACCGGCCGCAGTGCCGTCGATGATCATCGCCAGCCGGCGGCGCTCCTCGGCCAGCTCGTGCAGGCGCCGCTCCAGCATCCCGTTGCCGTTGTTGCCCTGGCCCGCCATCAACGGGGCGCCTCGCAGGCGCAGGCAGGCGCGGGCCGCAGCGAAAGGCTGCAGCCGCCAATGAAGACGACGGGTCGTGCTGGCGTCATGGCCCTCCCCAGCGACAGCGGGGTGGCCAAACGCCGCCCCTGTTGCGCAAGTGTGCGCAATCACGGGGAAAATCGACAAGTCCCCCGCCACACATCAAGCGTGACGGGGGCCACGAACCTCAGCTGCGCTTGGCGCGCGCGAACGCCTCGGCCAGGGCGTTGTTGGCCGGCGGTGCCGCCTGCCCGCCCCGGTTGCCGGTGCCCTGGCCCCGGCCGGGCCCACGGCCCTGTCCCGCCGCATCGCGGCGTGACGGCTGGCCCGTACCGCGTTCCTCGCGGCTGCCGGGACGGCTGGTGGCCTGGCCGGGGGTGTCGTCCAGGCGCCGGGTCAGGGCGATGCGCTTGCGCGCCACGTCCACCTCCAGCACCTTCACCTTGACGATATCGCCGGCCTTGACCACCTCGCGCGGGTCCTTCACGTAGGTGTCGGACAGGGCAGAAATGTGGATCAGGCCGTCCTGGTGCACGCCGATGTCGACGAAGGCACCGAACGCGGCCACGTTGCTGACCACCCCTTCCAGCACCATGCCCTCACGCAGGTCCTTGATGTCCTCCACGCCCTCGGCGAAGCGTGCCGCCTTGAATTCCGGACGCGGGTCGCGGCCGGGCTTCTCCAGCTCCTTCAGGATGTCGCGCACGGTCGGCACGCCAAAGGATTCATCGGTGAACTGCTCGGCCTTCAGCCCGCGCAGGAAGCTGCCGTCGCCGATCAGCGCCTTGATCGGGCGTGCGGTGCTGGCCACGATGCGCTCGACCACCGGGTAGGCTTCGGGGTGCACCGCCGAGGCATCCAGCGGCTGCTCACCGTCGGCGATGCGCAGGAAGCCGGCGCACTGCTCGAAGGTCTTTTCGCCCAGGCGCGCGACCTTGAGCAGGTCCTTGCGGCGTTTGAACGGGCCATTGTCATCGCGGTGGCGCACGATGTTCTCGGCCACCGTGGCCGACAGGCCGGACACGCGCGACAGCAGTGCGGCCGAGGCCGTGTTTACGTACACGCCCACCGCGTTCACGCAGTCCTCCACGCGGGCGTCCAGGGCCCGCGCCAGGCGGTACTGGTCCACATCGTGCTGGTACTGGCCGACGCCAATCGCCTTGGGCTCGATCTTGACCAGTTCGGCCAGGGGATCCTGCAACCGGCGTGCGATCGACACTGCGCCGCGCAGCGACACGTCCAGGCCCGGAAATTCCTTGGCCGCGAACTCGGAGGCCGAGTACACCGAGGCACCGGCCTCGCTGACCACCACCTTCTGCAGCTTCGGGTTGCCCGCTGCCTTGATCGCTTCACCGGCCAGCTTGTCGGTCTCACGGCTGGCGGTGCCGTTGCCGATCGCGATCAGCTCCACGTTGTACTTCGCGCACAACTGCTTGAGGGTCTGCAGTGACTGGTCCCATTGGCGGCGGGGCTCGTGCGGGTAGATGGTGTCGGTAGCCACCAGCTTGCCGGTGGCATCGACCACCGCGATCTTGCAGCCGGTGCGGATGCCCGGGTCCAGGCCGAGCACGGTCTTGGCGCCGGCCGGCGCAGCCAGCAGCAGGTCCTTGAGGTTGTCGCCGAACACCGCGATGGCCTCGGCTTCGGCCTTCTCGCGGGCCTGGTTGAACAGGTCCAGCAGCAGGTGCGTGTGCAGCTTGGCGCGCCAGGTCAGGCGGCAGGCATCGAGCAGCCAGCGGTCGGCGGCACGGCCCTGGTCGGCGATGCCGGCCTTGCGCGCCACGCGCCCCTCGGCGTACTGATGGCCGGCCTCGGCATCGCTGCCCGGGTCCAGCTCCAGGAACAGGATTTCTTCGCGACGCGCGCGGAACAACGCCAGCAGCCGGTGCGAGGGAATCTTCGCCAGCGCTTCGGCGTGCTCGAAATAGTCTCGGTACTTGGCGCCTTCGGTTTCCTTGCCCTCGGCCACGCGCGCACGGATCACGCCGGTCTCGCCCAGCCAGGTGCGCAGTTCACCGACCAGCGCGGCGTCTTCGCCCCAGCGCTCCATCAGGATCGCGCGCGCGCCTTCCAGCGCCGCCTTGGTGTCGGCCACGCCCTTGTCGCTGTTGATGAAGGTTGCGGCAACGGTCTGCGGGTCCTGCGTCGGGTCGGCGAGCAGGCCGTCGGCCAGCGGCTCCAGCCCCGCCTCGCGGGCAATCTGAGCGCGGGTGCGACGCTTGGGCTTGTACGGCAGGTACAGATCTTCCAGCCGGCTCTTGGTATCGGCGGCCAGGAGGTCGTTGCGCAGTTCGTCGCTCAGCTTGCCCTGCTCGCCGATGCTGGCCAGCACCGCCGCGCGGCGGTCTTCCAGCTCGCGCAGGTAGGTCAGGCGCACTTCCAGGTTGCGCAGCTGGGTGTCGTCGAGCCCACCGGTGACCTCCTTGCGGTAGCGCGCGATGAACGGAACGCTGGCGCCTTCGTCGAGCAGGCCGACGGCGGCGCGCACCTGGGCGGACTGGGCACCGATCTCGGCGGCGATGGTCTGGGCGATCTGCTGGGCGAGCGCGCTCTGGGCGTTCTTGGCGTCGTGCATTGCTTCAGGTCTGTGCCGCGTTACGGGAAGACCCCATTCTGGCAATCCGCGGCGCAGCCGGACAAGGCATTGACAGAGGGCGAGGTTCAGCGGCGGGGCCGGATTGGACGCCGGCATCCTGGCGATGGGGGCTCGGACCGGCCCGGGCTGGGATGCCGGCGCGGGCGCGCGATGGTGGGCGCGCCCTGCCGCGTGTTGCGAAGGTCAGCGGTAGTGGCGGGCGGCGCGCTGCATGACGATCTCGTCACGCATGCCTTCCAGGGCCATCAGGCGGACCTTGCCGACACCCTGCAGTTCCATGAACCGCTCGGTGTAGAACTCCGGCCCCAGCGCGGTGTCAGCGCGCGATTTGCTGAAGCCGTAGGGCACCACGCCCTTCTCGCCATCCTTGCTACCACCGACATAAAGAACAATTGCCATGTGATGTATTCCTCCAAATTGCTACTGCGTACTGCACTCGATGAGCGATGCTGCGAGCCCATCGAGGGAGAGCTTACCGCGTCGAACCTGACTGGAACGTCACGCAGCCTAATGACGATCGGTTGCATGCAGATGACTGCGAATTCGCAGCAGAATGCTTACGAATCTTTAACTTTCAGCTAACGAACCGCCCTCAGCCACGTAGAGTCGAGCTTGCTCGACTGCTCGTACGGGCCGCAGAAAAAGCAGTCGAGCAAGCTCGACTCTACGATGGCCACCAGCCGTGGCCGAAGCGGGCGTAATGATCCGCCGCGCGCTCGAACGGGTTGCGCGCGCTCACCCCGCCACACAGCAGATACACCGGCAGGTACAACGGCCCCAGCACCAGATACTGGTAGACGTGCGCCCGCTCATGGTCATCCAGGCGGATCAGCGGCTCCACCCCCACCCTGCCTGGTGGGCGTAGGTCCGGCACGACATGCCGAGGTCGTGCCCGGTGTGCAGGATCACGTTGCCCAGGGTGATCGCACCGCCAGGCCCCCACGGCCACCGGTCAAAAACGACAGCACAGTCGGCACCGCTCCAGCGCGGTCTCGCCCCGCCGAGCATGCCCACCAGTCCACCCAGCAGTCCGGCCAGCGTGTTGGGCAGGGTCCAGGCCGCGCCCAGCACCTGCAGCGCGCGCAGCCAGACCGGCCACGGTCGTTGGGAGGCGTTCAATCGGCCTCGTTGGGGATCAACAGCCACAGGATCAGATAGACAAGAATGCCCGGGAACGCGGCCGAGGCCACCGATACCAGCACGTAGATCACCCGCAGCAGCGTGGGGCTCCAGCCAAAGCGGTGCGCGATGCCGCCGATCACGCCGGCAATCATGCGGTCGTTGAGCGATCGCGACAGCGTCCTGGGCGTGGTGTTCATGGCGGCGTCTCCTGGATATCGGAAAGAGCAGTCGAGCAAGCTCGACTCTACATCGCCCCCGTGTCTACGGCGTGCGTTGGCGCAGGGCCTGCAGACGTGCGCCAAACCAGGCCGCTGCCGTCTGTTCAGGCTGCCCGGGGCACTGGATGCGGTAGGGCTTGCCACTCATGCTGCTCTGGCTGGCGGCACGCTCGATGAACTGCTCGGCGCTGTCCACCTGGTTCTTCTTCAGCAGGTAGTCGTACTTGCGCTGCAGGTGCGCGCGCGCATCGCTGCCGTCGTACCAGCTGCCATTGCGCTGGAACCGGCATTGCGAGCCGTCCAGGCTGCCGATCAGCTGGGCGATCTCGCGCTGCGCCTGTGGGCCGGGGGCGGCGTGGGCCAGTGGCGCGGCGAGCAGGATGGCCAGCATCAGGAGAGGGTTTCGGGACATTCCGGGTTCCATGGAGTCGAGCAAGCTTGAAGTCGAGCAAGCTCGACTCTACCGGTCGCGGGCCTTCAGCCAGCCATCGATGGTGGCAGGGACTTCGCGCTGCGCGCGGCCTGACACGTAAATGCCGATGTGGCCGCCGCAGAAACTGGACTCGGTGTAATCGTCAGTGCCCAGGCGTCCACGCATCGCGCGCGAGGCGTCCGGCGGCACCAGGTGATCCTGCTCGGCGTAGATGTTCAGCACCGGCAGGGTTACCTGCGACAGATCCACCGCCTCCTCGCCGATCCGCACCGTGCCCTTCATCAGCCCGTTGCCCTGGTAGAACTGCTTGATGAAGTCACGGAACGCCTCACCTGCCAGGTCCGGTGAATCGAAGATCCACTTCTCCATGCGCAGGAAATCCTCCAGCGCCGCCTTGTCATCGAGGATGTCGAGCAGGCCGACGTACTTCTGCACGTTCAAACGGAACGGCTTGAGCATCAGGTAGCTGGCATTCATCAGGTCGGCCGGGATGTTGCCCAGCGTGTCCACCAGCAGGTCCACGTCCACCTGCTGTGCCCAGTGCGAGAGCATGTTGTCGGCGGTCTGGAAATCGACCGGGGTGACCATGGTGATCAGCTTGCCCAGCTTGTGCCGGCGCAGCGCGGCATAGCACAGCGCGAACACACCGCCCTGGCAGATGCCGAGCAGGTCCACCGGCCCGCCACTGCGTGCGCGCAAGGCGTCCACCGCGCCGTCGATGTAGCGCAGCAGGTAATCCTCCAGGGTCTGGAAACGCTCGGAGCGGTCCGGGTAGCCCCAGTCCAGCACGTACACGTCCTGGCCCAGCGCCAGCAGCTTCTGCACCAGCGAGCGATCGGCCTGCAGGTCCACCATGTACGGCCGGTTGACCAGTGCGTAGACGATCAGCAGTGGCGTGCGGCGGGTCGGCGCCTGCTCACCGACAAAGCGGTACAGCACCACCTTGCCGTCGCGCCAGACTTCCTCGCGGGCGGTCACGCCATAGTCCACGTCTTCCACCTGCGGCAGCAGCTTCAGCCCTTCCATCAGCTTGCGCTGCATGGCCAGGGTTTCCTGCATCAGATCATCGGCGTTGAAGCCCAACGGTCCTTTCATCGGTTGCGGGCCCGCGCGGAAACAGCGGGTGCCCGCTTCTTCGCCGGCGCCTTTGTCGCCGCGCTCTTCTTCGCAGGTGCCTTCTTTGCCGGCGCAGCCTTCTTCGCGGCCGTGCGCGCTGCTGGCTTCACCTTCGCCGGCGCCGGCTGCGCCACCGGATCCACCGCAGCGGTTCCGGCCAGCACCGCCACTTGCGCCTGCAGGCGGCGCAGGCTGCGCTCCAGCTCGGCGATGCGGCGATGTGCGGCATCCATCTCGCTGCGCGTCGGCAGGCCGATACGTTCACTCATCTGTTCCACCTCGCGCTGCAGGCCGGCGCGCAGGCGCATCTGCGCGTTGCCCAGGGAGGCGTACACCTGCTGGAACGGTTCGGACATGGCGACCTTGGCGTAGGCTTCCTCGGCCACTTCGATCCACAGATCGAACATCGCACGGGCGCTGGTCAGCTGGCTGCCGGGCTGTTCATGCTCGGCCAGGCGCTGCTCGAACAGGGCAAAGGCCTCGTCCAGCGCCTGCTTGATCTGATCGACATAGGCGCGCGAATGCTGCTGGTAGTCCTCCTGCGCCCGCAGCAGCGCCTGCCAGCGCGCCTGGTGCTCGCGGCCGGGGCCGAATGCCGGGCTCTGCAACCACGGGCCGGCCTGCAGCTGGAACTGCTGCAGCCACGCGGCAAATTCGGGCACGGCGGCACCGGCCTGGGTACTGCCCCGGGCGCCCTGCAGCATCCACTGCAGCATGCCCTCGCCCTGCCCCTGCACCGCCTCACGCCAGGCCTGCGCCACTTCGGCACTGCTGGCATCGCGGCCGGCGAAGCGCGCGGCCACCTCCTGCATCGTGCCGTACCAGCTGCCGGCCTGCTCGCGGAAGCGGCGCACTGCATCTTCCGGTGCGCCCTGCCCTTGTTCCGGCAACAACTGGGCCCAGCCGTCAAACAGCCGCTGCCAGCTGCCGGGGTCGCCGCCGCCCGGCGCGGCGGGGGCGGTCGCATGGCGCAGCGCATCGCCCCAGGCGCCGAAGTACTGCCGGGCCAGGGTCTCGAAATCGCTGCTGCCGGCGTCGTGGGCCGAGCTGGTCATCGCAGGCCTCCGCAGAGCAGGTTCATGGCTTGGGAATACGCAGGGTCTTGCTGATCATCAACGACCCGGACAGCGCGAACAGCAGCACCATCGGATGCAGCTGCCACGGCCCGATCTGCCACTGGCCGAACCAGATGTCCTGGCCGATGGCATCGGTACCGGCGGCGATGGCCAGCACGATCACCAGCACCAGGCTGGTCGGAATCGGCGTGCCCTCGAAGTACTTGACCTTGCCCTCGTCGCCGGCCAGCGCCTCGGCCGTGACGTTGTAGCGCGCCAGGCGGCTGACACCGCAGCAGACGAAGTAGCTCAGCACCAGCCAGTCCCAGCCGCCCTGCATGCCGCAGGCATAGGCCAGCGCCGCCGGGGCCACGCCGAAGGAGATGACATCGGACAGCGAATCCAGCTCCCGCCCGAGAGTGGAACTGGACTTGCGCCAGCGCGCGATGCGCCCGTCCAGTGCGTCGAAGATGAAGGCCAGCGGGATCAATGCCATGCCGAACAGCAGATAGCCGCGCTCCCCATCCTGCAGGAAGCGCATCGCGGCAAACACCGCACCGGTGCCGCAGAAGGCATTGGCCAGGGTGAACCAGTCCGCCAGCTGGAATTCGCGCAGCATCGAGAAGTGACGTTTCATGGGGTCTCACGGAGCATCAAGGCCCACAGGTTACCGCGAGCGCCGCCGCTGGCGACAGCACCGGCACGGCGGCGCCTTCACCGCGCCCTCACTCCTCATCACCAGCGGTGAATTTTTCGCCACCCATCTTGACAGCCTAGGGGGTGGCGCCTGTCGTGGCTTATCCACAAAGTTGCCCACGCGTAATCCACACCCCCTGTGGACAACCAGATCTCACCGACTGCGACTCTGGACATTTCCTGATCACCCGGCAGCGGGGTTTACCTACTTCCCAAGCCGCCGGGACGGCGCTATGGTCGTCGGCGGACCCGCCGCCGCCACGTCCGATTCCTTGTGACGGACGATGATGATGCTGGATGCTTCCACCCTGGCCGCGCAGCTGCGACGGCCCCATGGCGACGCTGCACTGGCAGTGGCCGACTCGATGAACCGCAGCAACGGCGCGCTGAACCAGGCCGCGATCGGGCTGCTGGCGGTGGCAGCCGGCGAACGCATTCTGGAGATCGGCCCCGGCAATGCGGCCTTCGCGCCGCAACTGCTGCAGGCGCCAGCAAGCCAGTACCTGGGCATTGAACTGTCCGCCGCCATGGTCGAGGCCGGCAACCAGCGGCTGGCCAGTGCCGGCCTGGGCGGCCGGGCGGCGATGCGGCTTGGCGATGCCCATGCGCTGCCGGTGGACGAGGCCTCCATGGATGCCGCACTGGCGGTCAACACCCTGTACTTCTGGCCCAACCTGGCCCCGGTGCTGGACGAGCTGGCGCGCGTACTTCGCCGCGGAGGCCGGCTGTGCCTGGCGTTCGGCGATGCGGCCTTCATGCGCAGCCTGCCGTTTTCCGTCGATTTCCAGTTGCATGAACTGGACGCGGTGGAGCTGGCACTACGCGTGTCGGGATTCAACGTCTCGGCCTGGCGCAGCCACCGGGAAACCGCGTCGAGCAATGACGGACAGATGCGCGAGAAGCATTTCCACCTGCTGCTGGCACATCGGCGCTGAACCTGGCCGGCTGCCCCGCAGAGCGCCGCGGTCAGGCCGCTGCCGGCAACCGGCCGCGCCAGCGGGCGAAACAGATCACCTGCATCACCAGCATTGCCATCAGCCCCAGCGGCCACGCCCACCACAGGCCGGCCAGCCCCTGCCGCGCCTGCAGCCACATCGCCAGCGGCAGCTCCAGCAGCAACACGGCAACCATGCCCAGCAGTGCCGGCAACAGCACCGTGCCACTGCCCCGCATCACGCCGACCAGCACCGCACTGCCTCCCATCGCCAACACCCCCACACCACCGTGCGCAACTGCTGCGTGGCCAGTTCGCGCACGTCCGTGGCCGCCAGGATCAGGCCGCTCAGCCAGGGCGCCAGCGCCAGCACCAGCAGCACCACCACCGCCAGCATCGCGCCGCCGAGCAGCACGCCGGTGCGGGCGATGGCCGGCAGCCGTGCCGTACGCCCCGCCCCCATCGCATGCGCAGCGAGGACGGTGGCGGTGATGCCCAGCGACATCGCCGGCAACTGCACCCAGCTCATCAACTGGTTGACCGCGCCGTAGGCCGCCGTGGCGGTATATCCGTAGCGATTGATCCAGCCCAGCAGCACGATCTCGGCCACGGCCAGACTGAGCATCTGCAGCGAGGACGGCACGCCGATACGCAGCATCGAACGGATCAGTGCGCCATCAAAGCGGATCGCACGCAGCACTTCGCGCCCGGGTGCCAACGGGTGCCCCATCCGCTGCCAGCGCCACATCAGCCAGACCAGGGCCAGCAGCGAGGCCAGCGCCGCCGAGACGGCCGCACTGGCCGGGCCCAGCGACGGCAGGCCGGCCCCGCCCAGGATCAGCAGCGGCGTGCACAGCAGGCCAACGAGCGTGGCCAGCAGCAGCGCATGCAGCGGCGTTTTCGCATCGCCCACCGCACGGCTGACCGCCGTGGCCAGCCACAGCAGGAAGAACACCGGTGCCGCCAACAGCAGGACGCGCGCATAGACGATCGATTCGCCAAGGATCGGCGCGGGCGTGCCGAGGGCCACCAGCAACTGAGGCGCGAAGCCACCACCCACGGCCATCACCAGCACCGACAGCACCAGCACCAGCGCCACCGCACTACCGGCAATGGCGCGCGCCTGCTGCGGGCGGCCCGCGCCCCAGGCTTGGCCGATCATCACCATCGCACCGGTCGCCAGCCCCATCACCAGGGCCAGCAGCAGGAAGAAGACCGGGAAGAACGCAGCGGCCACCGCCACTGCCTGGGTACCGAGCAGATGGCCCAGGTAGATGTTGTCCAGTGTGCCGGCGGCCAGCTGCAATGCATTGGTCAGCAGCATCGGCAGCAGCAGGGTCAGGTAGGTGCGCCACAGCGGTAGCGCGGTCGAAGCGGTTGCAGGTGCAGGCGTGTTCATGGGTTTTTCCGGGCAAGGCGCCGCCCTGCCCGGCGTCTCCGCCAGCAAAGCAAGCACAGGGGAAGCGGGCCTTGGCCCGCGATCAGAGAGCGCGGCCGCTCAACGACGGCGCGGGGGCTCAGCCGTCGGCGCTGTCTACAGGTTCGTCGAAGGCCAGACGCAGCGCGTGGCGGCGCACGTCCCCGGGCCAGAGGCGCAACGCCACTTCAAGGCCTGCGCGGTCATGCGCGAACAGCAGGCGGATGGCCTCCTCGAAGCCCGGCAGGTCACCGGCGATGGTCTGCAGGAAGTGATAGGCACGCTCGGCATCGCGGCGCCGGCGGTCCTTGTCGGCACCGGCCCGGCTGGCCGCCTCCACCAGTTTTCGCAATGCCACCGAGGCCCCGCCGGGCTGCTCGGCCAGCCACGCCCAATGGCGCGGCAGCAAAGTCACTTCACGGGCCACCACACCCAGCTTCGGGCGGCCACGGCCACGCGGGGCAACAGGCGCGTCTTCCGGAGCGATTCCGGCATCGGCCTCCGCAGCCGGTGCAAAGGCGTCGGCCAGCCGCGCCAACAGTTCGGCATCGCTGCCGCGCGTGTCGAAATCACGGGTGCGGCCGGTGGCGTTGTCGAACACCAGCAGCGGGCCGGCGGCGTGGTCGGCGCGCAGCTGCTTCAGTGCCAGCGCGGCCACTGCCGGGGTACCGGAGGCGACCAGGCGATGGCCGTCGAAACAGCTGAAGGGGGAAGTGCGGACGCGGGCATGGCGAAGGCATCGAGGGCGATGCGTAAATACTGCCCGGGTAATTTGCGTGCGTCAATATTGTCCGGGTATTAATTTCCCGGAAGAGCGTGCCAACCAAGGTTGGCACCCACCCGTTTCGTCGTTGGCACCCAGCCGATTCGTCGGGTCACAGCCGGCTGTAGGACCAGCTGACCATGCGGCCGTCCTTGTACGGCATGACCCCATGGAAGGGGCGCGGGTCGGCGTCGAACACCAGCGGCAGGAAGTTGCGATCCCCCTCCCACATCGGCAGCGTGTCCAGCTTGTCCAGGTCCACCCACTCCAGCGTGCCTTCGTGGTTGCCACCGTGCGGGGTGCCTTCGAAGGTATCGATGACGAACACGAAGCCCAGCCAGTCCTCGCCGTGCTTGCCGAAGCCCGGCCAGCTGAGGGTGCCGCGCAGGCGCATGCCGGTGCAGTCGATCCCGGCCTCTTCCTGGATCTCGCGACGCATGCTGGCGGCCACGTCCTCGTCCGCTTCGATCTTGCCGCCCAGGCCGTTGTACTTGCCCAGGTGATGGTCACCGGGGCGGGTGTTGCGGTGGATCATCAGCACCTGGCGACGATCGGGCGAGAGCACATAGCCCAGGGTGGCGACGATCGGGGTATACGGCATGGGGCAGCATCCAGCAGCAGGTCAGCCGTGGATTATGGCCGATCAGCGCACCAGCGACAGGCGGCGTTCGGCAGGTGTGCCCGCGCCATCGGGGTCGCGGCGCAGGGTGGCCACGCCGTGGCCGCGCTCGGCCAGGTATTCCAGCCACTTGCCGAGGAAGGTGTTCATCCGCATGCGGTGGCTGATCAGCTCGGCCGGCGGCGGGTACAGGCCCATGGTGTCCTGCCAGCGGCGGCCCACATAGCAATGGGTGGTCTCGGCCTGGCGCGCGTCACGGTACAGCCGCACATAGGCCGACGGATCCGGCTCGCCGGTGACCGGGTCGGCCAGGTCGTAGGTCAGGCGCAGTTCCACCGTGTAGCGATGGCATTCGATGACGTCCAGGCGCACGTCCAGACCGTCGCCGATCGAGGAAATGTAGCTGCCCGCCGCCAGTCCGGCCGGTTCGAACAGGCGCACCAGGTGCCGGTAGTTTTCCGCATACAGCCCCATGAGCCAGCTCAACCGGCTCAGGCGGGGAATGCGATTGGTGCGGGGCAAGGCTCGGGCCATGGGTCGATCCTACACGTTGGTGCTTCAACGTGGGGGCGGCCATGCGCAAGCCAACCCCGGGGGTGTTGCGATCAGCCGGCCAGCGGCCGGCTCTACAGGGCCAGCATCCACGGGTAGTGCCGGTCGCTGGCCGGCAGCCCGGGAAAGGATCAATACAGCTCGCGCTGCAGCCCCAGCGTGGCCAGCACCTTGCTGGAGATTTCCTCGATCGAGGTATGGGTGGTGCTCAGGGTCGGGATCCGCTCCATCTGGAACATCACCTCGGCCGCGGCCACCTCGCGCTTGCAGGTGTCCAGGTTGGCGTAGCGCGAGTTCGGGCGGCGCTCCTGGCGGATCTGCTGCAGGCGGTCCGGGTCGATGGTCAGGCCGAACAGCTTGCGCCGGTAGTTGCGCAGGCGCGGCGGCAGGCGGTCGCTTTCCAGGTCCTCGTCGGTCAGCGGGTAGTTGGCCGCACGCACCCCGTAATGCAGGGCCAGGTAGATGCAGGTCGGCGTCTTGCCGGCGCGCGACACCGCCACCAGGATCACATCGGCGTCGTCGTAGTTCACCGCGATGCCGTCATCGTGGGTCAGGGCGAAGTTCATCGCATTGATGCGGCGGTGGTAGGTGTCGAAATCGACCATGCCGTGGGCCTGGCCGACCCGGGCCAGGCGCGGGCTGGCCAGTTCACGCTCCAGCGGCTCGATGAACGGCGCGAACACATCCAGCATCAGCGCCCCGCTGTCGGCCAGGATCAGGCTCAGGCTCTGGTCCACGCAGGAGTTCACCACGATCGGCCGGACCTGGTAGCGCTCCCCGCCGCCTGGATCCGGGCGCAGGCTTCACGCGCCTTTTCGGGGTCATCGACAAACGACATCCGGTCGGTAATGAAGCTGAACCCGGAGAACTGGGTCAGCAGGCTATGCCCAATGGTTTCAGCGGTGATACCGGTTCCATCGGAAACGTAGAACACCGGACGGATGGTCGACATGCGCGCTTTTACCCCTACGAAGCTTAAAAAGGCCGCCAGCACAAGCTTGTGCCGACGGTGCTCTGCCCGGCATCATATCGGCTTCTTCCTACGGACGCGGCCACTCAGCCCGCCTCGGGCGATGGCCAAACGGAGCATCG
The DNA here is from genome assembly GCF_056172695.1 of Stenotrophomonas sp. GSD10. Classification (NCBI taxonomy): domain Bacteria; kingdom Pseudomonadati; phylum Pseudomonadota; class Gammaproteobacteria; order Lysobacterales; family Lysobacteraceae; genus Stenotrophomonas; species Stenotrophomonas sp. GSD10. Next base: position 2,407,697 of record NZ_JAOCMC010000002.1, read on the forward strand.
CGCTTGAACGAGAACATCCTGTGGTTGCACGAACTGCGTCTGGCCGATCTGGCCCGCGTAGGCGGCAAGAATTCGTCGCTGGGCGAGATGATCGGCAACCTGGCCGGTCTGGGCGTTTCGGTGCCGGGCGGTTATGCCACCACCGCTGAAGCCTTCAAGGACTTCATCGCGCACAACGACCTGTCCAAGCGCATCTTCGACAAGCTGGCCACGCTGGACGTCGAGGACGTCACCGCGCTGACCGCCGCCGGCAAGGAAATCCGCACCTGGGTGATCGATGCGCCGCTGCAGCCGCAGCTGGACCAGGACATCCGCAGTGCCTACGCCCAGCTGAGCGCCGACAACGGCGGCGGCGACGTGGCCGTGGCCGTGCGTTCGTCGGCCACCGCCGAGGATCTGCCGGACGCCTCCTTCGCCGGCCAGCAGGAAACCTTCCTCAATGTCACCGGTGCCGACGATGTCGTGCACAAGGTCAAGGAAGTGTTCGCCTCGCTGTACAACGACCGCGCCATCGCCTACCGCGTGCACCACGGCTTCAAGCATGAAGACGTGTTCCTGTCCGCCGGCGTGCAGCTGATGGTGCGTTCGGGCGTCGGTTCCTCCGGCGTGCTGTTCACCCTGGACACCGAATCCGGCTTCCGTGACGTGGTGTTCGTCACCTCCTCGTTCGGCCTGGGCGAAATGGTCGTGCAGGGTGCGGTGAACCCGGACGAGTACTACGTCTACAAGCCCACCCTGCAGGCCGGCAAGCCGGCGATCCTGCGCCGCTCGCTCGGCAGCAAGGCGATCCGCATGGTGTATTCGGATGTCCCGGGTGAGCGCGTAAAGATCGAGGACACCCCGGCCGAACTGCGCAACACCTTCTCCATCAGCGACGAGGACGTGCAGGAACTGTCCAAGCAGGCGCTGGTCATCGAAAAGCACTACGGCCGCCCGATGGACATCGAGTGGGCCAAGGACGGTGTCAGCGGCAAGCTGTTCATCGTGCAGGCGCGCCCGGAAACGGTGAAGTCGCGCAGCCACGCCACCCAGATCGAGCGCTTCGCGCTGACCGAAAAGGGCGGCAAGGTGCTGGCCGAAGGCCGCGCCGTCGGTGCCAAGATCGGTTCGGGCGTGGCCCGCGTGGTCAAGACCCTGGACGACATGAACCGCGTGCAGCCGGGCGACGTGCTGATCGCCGACATGACCGACCCGGACTGGGAACCGGTGATGAAGCGCGCCTCGGCCATCGTCACCAACCGTGGTGGCCGTACCTGCCACGCTGCGATCATCGCGCGCGAGCTGGGCGTGCCGGCCGTGGTCGGTTCGGGCAACGCCACCAAGGTGATCGAAGATGGCCAGCTGGTCACCGTCAGCTGCGCTGAAGGCGATACCGGCTTCATCTACGAAGGCAAGCTCGGCTTCGAGCGCACCACCACCGATCTGGGCAACATGCCGCCGGCACCGCTGAAGATCATGATGAACGTGGCCAACCCGGAACGTGCCTTCGACTTCGGCCAGCTGCCGAACGCCGGCATCGGCCTGGCGCGCCTGGAAATGATCATTGCCAGCCACATCGGCATCCACCCGAACGCGCTGCTGGAATACGACCGCCAGGACGCGGCGACCAAGAAGAAGATCGACGAGAAGATCGCCGGCTACGGTGATCCGGTCAGCTTCTACGTGGACCGCCTGGCCGAAGGCATCGCCACCCTCACCGCCTCGGTCGCACCGAATGCAGTGATCGTGCGCCTGTCGGACTTCAAGTCCAACGAGTACGCCAACCTGATCGGTGGCAGCAACTACGAGCCGCACGAAGAGAACCCGATGATCGGCTTCCGCGGCGCCAGCCGTTACGTCGACCCGAGCTTCTCGGCTGCCTTCGCGCTGGAGTGCAAGGCCGTCCTGCGCGTGCGCAACGAAATGGGCCTGGACAACCTGTGGGTCATGATTCCGTTCGTGCGCACCCTGGAAGAAGGCCGCAAGGTCATCGAGGTGCTGGAACAGAATGGCCTGAAGCAGGGCGAGAACGGCCTGAAGATCATCATGATGTGCGAAGTGCCGTCCAACGCACTGCTCGCCGATGAGTTCCTGGAAATCTTCGACGGCTTCTCGATCGGCTCCAACGACCTGACCCAGCTCAGCCTGGGCCTGGACCGCGATTCGTCGATCGTCGCCCACCTGTTCGACGAACGTAACCCGGCGGTGAAGAAGCTGCTGTCGATGGCGATCAAGTCGGCACGTGCCAAGGGCAAGTACGTCGGCATCTGCGGCCAGGGCCCGTCCGATCACCCGGATCTGGCCGAGTGGCTGATGCAGGAAGGCATCGAGTCGGTGTCGCTGAACCCGGACACCGTGGTTGATACCTGGCTGCGCCTGGCCAAGCTGAAGGCCAACGGCTGATGCACTGAAGGCCGCAGGCTGACGTCGTGTTCATCGGCGTCGGCCCATACTGCTGCTGCACGCAAGCCCCGCCTCTGCGGGGCTTGCTGTTTCTGGCGTCGATGGACGCCCTGCCCTTCGCAGCAAAGGACGTCCGCATGATCGCCGCCGCAGCACCCGCCGCCCCCGCCGCAACGCCCTGGTTCCACTCACTCGACTGGGAGCGCCTGCTGGAAACCTATGGCGTGCCGTTGCTGGCCGCGGTCGTCGTACTGCTGATCGGACTGTGGATCGCTCGCCGCATTTCCAACGCAATGCCGCGTGCCACCTCACGCATGGGCGTGGATCCGATGCTGGGCAGTTTCCTGCGCAACGTGGTCTACGCGGCGGCGCTGGTGATCGTGGTGGTGCTGGCGATCGCCACACTCGGCGTCCCGATCTCGCCGCTGCTGGCTGTACTCGGTACCGCCGGCCTCGCCGTTGGCCTTGCGCTGAAGGATTCGCTGTCCAACATCGCCTCGGGCGTGATGTTGGTGACGCTGCGTCCGTTCCGTGTCGGCGACGTGGTCACCATCGCCGGGCAGACCGGCACCGTGCGCGAAGTGCGTATCTTCCAGACGGTGCTTACCGGCGCCGACAACCAGCACACCACCCTTCCGAACACGCTGATCACGGCCGCCCCGATCATCAACCTGACCGCCGAACCGACCCGCCGCGTCGAACTGGTGATCGGCATCGGCTACGAGGACAACATCCAGCTGGCACGCGATACCGCGCTTGCCCTGATGAAGGCCGACCCGCGCGTGCTGCAGACACCGGCACCGGACGTGGTGGTGTACGAATTGGGTGCACACGCGATCAACCTCGGCATCCGCTGCTACGTGAAGTCGGCCGACTGGTTCGGCACCAAGGTCACACTGCTGGAGCAGTTGAAGCTGGGCTTCGACAAGGCCGGCATCAACATTCCGTATCCGCAGCAGGACATGCACCTGTACCTGCACGGCAAGGATGGCGGCGTGGTCGAGGCCGAGGCGCTGGTGCGCGACACGCCCTGATCCATGCTCTGGATGCCGGCCAGCGGCCGGCGCTACCTCCTCCTCGTGCACCCTGGCAATGCCGGCCAGCGGCCGGCACTACCTCTCCTCGTGCACCCTGGTAGTGCCGGCCGCTGGCCGGCAGCCTCCAGTATCAGGCAGCGACGCTTTCCTCCAGCGTCGGGTAGTCGGTGAACCCAACCGCATCACCGCCAAAGAACCTCGCACGATCCGGCGGATTCAGTTCTGCACCGGTACGCAGGCGCTCAGGCAGATCCGGGTTGGCGATGAACGGCCGGCCGAACCCGATCAGATCCGCCCAGCCTTCTGCCAACGCCTGCTCGGCGCGCTCGGCGGTGTACTTGCCGGCATAGATCAGCGTGCCCGGGTAGACCATGCGCAGCGCCTGCTTGAACGCCACCGGCATCAGCGGCGCATCCTCCCAGTCGGCTTCGGCAATGTGCAGATAGCCCACACCCAGTTCGCCCAGCAGATGCGCAGCGGCCAGATAGGTCGCCTGCGGCGTATCGTCCACCGCGCCCTGCAGCGTGGTCAGCGGTGCCAAGCGCACGCCGACGCGTTCACCGCCCATCACCGACACCACCGTCTGCACCACCTCGCGCAGGAAGCGCAGGCGGTTCTGCAGCGAGCCGCCATAGCCATCGGTACGCTGGTTGGCCTGCGAGTCGATGAACTGGTTGATCAGATAACCATTGGCGCCGTGCAGCTCGACACCGTCGAAGCCCGCCTCCAGCGCGTTGCGCGCGGCCTGCGCGTAATCGGCGACGATGCCCGGAATCTCGTCCTCGCCCAGCGCGCGTGGCATCGAGTGCTGGATCATCTCGCCCACGCCCGCTTCCGGGCCGGCACCGGCCGGGTCGACGAACACCTTCACGCCTTCGGCCAGCAGTGCCGAGGACGATACCGGCGCTGCGCCATTGGGCTGCAGGGCCACATGCGAGACGCGGCCGACGTGCCACAGCTGCGCGTAGATGCGGCCGCCGGCGGCATGCACCGCATCGGTCACCTGGCGCCAGCCCTGCACCTGTTCCGGGCTGTGGATGCCCGGCGTCCAGGCGTAGCCCTGGCCCTGTGCACTGATCTGGGTGCCTTCGCTGACGATCAGGCCGGCGCTGGCACGCTGCGCGTAGTAGGTCGCCATCTCGGCGGTGGCGACATTGCCGGCGGCCGCGCGCGAGCGGGTCATCGGCGGCATCACGATGCGGTTGGGCAGGGTCAGTGCGCCCAGGCGGTGGGGAGTGAACAGCATGGCAGACATCTCTTGCGGGGGAGTGCCGGCAAGAATGGGGACCGCCTGCGAAAGGCAACAGGCGTGTTGTGGCAAAACAGTTGTGCCCGGCAGGCAAGGATGGCCTTGCATGAAGGCTCATCCACGCACGGCGTGAATCTACTCCAGGCTGGGCTCGATCCTGATCGCGCCATGCGCCACCCGGTCATAGCAGGTGCGCACCACATCTTCGCCGTACTTCAGTTCCAGCCGACGCACGATGAAGTGACCCCGCGCCATGTCCTGGTAGTAGTCGGTGAACATGGTATTGAGCGTTGCACCGGCGGCGGCACCGACGATCGGCACCGCCTGCGCGGCGAACTTCTCAGTGACCACCACGCCGAAGCGCGCCGCCACCTTCTCCACCAGCTTCGCCAGCAGCTTGCCGGCTTCCTTCGGTGCCACGCCCAGGGTCAGGTCGCGACCGGTCACCACGCGCCCTGCCAGTTCGGCCGACAGATGCCTCATCACGTCGGTGGTGAAGCCACGGGCCAGGTAGTAGCCGGTCTCGCTGGCGTCATCGCGCGGCGAGTTGCCGCCCAGCGCGAACACCTCCAGGCAGGCCTGGCGGGTGCTGAACTCGGACAGATCGAAGCCCTCGCTGCGGGCCACGTCGGCCACCGCACGCATCATGATGGTGGTCGACACCGGCAGTTCGATGAACAGCGCGGCGAAGCCGAACGCCCCGCCCACCGCACCGGAGGTGGCGACCGCCAGTTTGTGCCAGCGGGTGGAGGCGCCCTTGCCGGGCGTGTTGTCCATGCTCCACAACGCGGCCTGCGCCGATTTGGACAGCGCCGCCTGCACCGCGCCATGGATGCGGCCGGAGACTGCCTTGGGCAGCGCCTTCACCGCGAACTCCAGCGGCGTGCCGACCAGGTTGGCCATGCGCGCGGTCAGCGTCGGCGCTTCCAGCAGCGCCACCGCCCGCTGCAGGTCGGACCAGTCGCGGGCGTCGTGGGCGATATCGCGGGGGAGCAGGATGGGCTCGTTCATGGCGCCGATCTTAGCGCCGGGAAGTTGAACGGTTCGTCGCGGGGCACGGCAGAGGGGTCAGAGCCCTTTCCGCCGGAAAGGGATCCGCCCCCAACGGGCGACGGCATCAGGCAGCCGGCAGGCCCGACAGTGCGCCCATGAACTGGCGGTAGTGGCGCAGTTCGGCGATCGAGTCATGCACATCGCTCAGCGCGGTGTGGTTGCTGTTCTTGCCGACACCGGCAGCCACGGTCGGCGCCCAGCGCTTGGCCAGTTCCTTCACCGTGGACACGTCCAGGTTGCGGTAGTGGAAGTACTTCTCCAGCCGCGGCATCTGCCGGTGCAGGAAGCGGCGGTCCTGGCAGATCGAGTTGCCGCACATCGGCGACAGGCTTGAGGGAATCCATTGCGCCAGGAAGTTCACCGTCTGCGCCTCGGCCTGGCCCAGGGTGACGGTGCTGTCCACAACGCGCTGCCACAGGCCGGAACGGCGGTGCTGGTTGCGGTTCCACTCGTCCATCGCTTCCAGCGTTTCCAGCGGGTGGTGGATGGCGAACTCCGGACCCTCGGCCAGCACGTTGAGCTGCGCGTCGGTGACCACCGTGGCGATCTCGATGATCGAATCGTTGTCGGTATCCAACCCGGTCATTTCCAGGTCGATCCAGATCAGTCGCTCGTTGGCCGCGCCGTTTTCCGCCATGGTGTCGCCTCGTTGCTGGGCAGGCGCGCAGCCCACCGGGAAAGGAAAGAGGCGCCCATCATACCCCTTCGCCGTTCAGCCCTCGTCGGCGTGATCTTCCAGCAGCAACGGCGGCTTGCCACGCTTGGCACGGAAATAGTTGGTCAGGCGCGTACTGGCGTCCTTGGCCAGCACGCCGCCATGGATCTCCACCCGGTGGTTGTGGCGCGCGTCACCCAGCAGGTCGAACACGCTGCCACAGGCGCCGGTCTTGGGGTCGCTGGCGCCGTAGACCAGGCGCGAGACACGCGCATGCACGATGGCCATCGCACACATCGCGCACGGCTCCAGGGTGACGTACAAGGTGCTGCCGAGCAGCCGGTGATTGGCCAGTCGCGCACCACCGGCACGCATCGCCACGATCTCGGCATGCGCGCTGGGATCGTGCGAAGCGATGTTGAGGTTCCAGCCTTCGCCCAGCAGCTGGCCGTCGGCACCGACCAGCACCGCACCGACCGGGATCTCGTCGAACTCGCGCTGCGCGCGCTCGGCCAGCGCCAGCGCGTGGCGCATCCAATGTTCATCGGCGTCGTGCACCGGTACACCCAGGGCATCGGTCATGGCGGTTCTCCGGTATCAACAGGGCCAGGCTGGCCGCCCGGGCCGTAGTGTACGCCGGCGGCCGTGCAGGCGCTGCTAACGTGCGTCGAAGCGCTCGCGTGCCGCGTCCAGCACCGGAAAGTTGATTTCCGCCCAGCGGTCGAGGCTGGCCAGCGTAGCCACCAGGCCCCGCGCGACCTCGGTCAACCGGTACTCCACGTGCAGCGGCTTGCGCCCCAGCTCGCAGCGCTCGACCAGACCGTGACGCTCCAGCTGCCGCAGGGTCTGGGTCAGCACCTTCTGCGAGATGCCCTCGATCTTGCGCAGCAGTGCGCCATTGCGTTGCGGGCCGTCAGCCAGCGCAGGCAACACCAGCATCACCCACTTGCCGGAGATCAGCGCCAGCGCATCGCGCGCCGAGCAGTCCGCCGCATAGACATCGCCGGGATGGGCCATGGTTACCTCAAAGTGCGTAATTGCCGGGGCAATCCGGCGTCGCGAGGATGGTCGCACATCCCTCGCCGAGCCCACCCCATGCGCGCACTGATCGTGCTTGCCCACCCCGAACCACGGTCCTTCAACGCCCATCTGGCCGCGCAGGCCGCCGAACAGCTGCGTCGCGACGGCATCAGCGTGGAGGTGGTCGATCTGTACGCGGAGGACTTCGATCCCTGCGAGGCCGCCCACCACCATCGGCAACGCCTGCAACCGGAGCGCTTCGATGCCCAGCGCGAGCAGCGGCACAGCGCCGAACTCGGCAACCTGCCCGCCGACATCCAGCGTCACCTGCAACAGCTGCACGCCGCCGATCTGCTGGTCCTGCAGTTTCCGCTGTGGTGGTTCGCCGCGCCCGCCATTCTCAAGGGCTGGCTGGATCGCGTGCTGGTCTATGGGCCGATGTACAACAGCCGGCAGCGCCACGAACACGGGGTGATGCAGGGCAAACGTGCACTGCTCAGCGTCACCACCGGCTCGTCGGCACGGGCCTGCGCGGTCGATGGACGCGAAGGCGATACCGGGCTGCTGCTGTGGCCGTTGATGTACAGCCTGCGCTACATCGGCTTCGAGGTGATGCAGCCGCATCGGGTGCATGGCGTGCGCTCGGGGCTCGCGGCGCAACGCGTGCAGGCGCACGACGACGCACTCGTCGCCGCCGTACAGGATTACCGGGAACGGCTGGCGCACTGGCAGCACTGGCCGACCGTGCCCTTCAACGACAGCCAGGACTTTGAAGGCGGCGTCGTGCTGCGCGCGCAGGCGGCCGCGCACAGCCCGTTCATCCGCCACCGCAGCGGTGAGTGAAGCCCGGCCTGTACAGACGCGTGCAAGGCCTCATACTTCGCCTTTATCCAAAGCACCTTGGTGACCCCATGACCACCCTGCGCCCCTCGCGCGCCGACGACGGCGCGGCCCTCGTCGATCTCTGGCGCCGCGCTGTCGACGCCACCCACGACTTCCTCAGCGCCGACGACCGCCAGGCCATCGATGCCGAAGTGGCCAGCTTCCTGCCACAGGCGCCCTTGACCGTCGCCGTCGATGCCCAGGACCGTCCATTGGGCTTCATGCTGATCGATGGCACGCACATGGAAGCGCTGTTCATCGACCCCGATGTGCGTGGCACCGGTATCGGCCGTCGGCTTCTGCAGCACGCACTGGCGCTGCATCCGCAGCTGAGCACCGACGTCAATGTGCAGAATGCGCAGGCAGTGGGGTTCTACCTGCGCATGGGCTTTGTCGAAACCGGCCGCTCAGCGCTGGATTCGCAGGGCCGTGCCTATCCGCTGATCCACCTTCGGCACGCGGGCTGAGCGCCTGCGGTCAGGCGGTCGCATCGAACGCCGGCGAGTAGCGAACCTCTCCCTGCGCCAGCGGTGGCTGCAGGCACAACGCCTGGAAGTACTCGGCAGGCACGCCCGGCAGTACCAGCCCCGGCTCGGCGCGGAAGCCGAACCGGCCGTAGTACGCCGGCTCGCCCAGCAGCACGCAGCCGCGCGCGCCCTGCTGGCGAAGGGCGTCGATGGCCGCGCGCATCAACGCGGCCCCGATGCCCTGCCCCTGCCGCGCCGGCAGCACCGAGATCGGGCCCAGGCCATACCAGCCGCTGCTGCCATCGGAAACCGTCACCGGCGACACCGCCACGTGGCCGAGCAGCAGCCCGTTGTCCACGGCCAGCAGCGAAACCGACAGTTCACCGCGTGCGCGCAGTGCGTCGACGATGAACTGCTCGGTGTGGCTGCTGTGTTCGGCCGTGGCGAAGGCCGCAGCCGTCAGCGCGTGGATGCCGTCGATGTCGGCCGGGGTTTCAGTGCGGATGATGAAATTCAAGAGGCACCTCGTTCAGTGCGGCGGACCCGGCCAGCGGGCCCGCGGGAAGGGAAAAGAGTCGATACGACGTGCATCAGCGATTGTCCAGCTGCGGGCGCACCGCGACCAGTCCGGCGCGGTTGATCCGGTAGGGACGACCGTCATGCGAACTGATCAGGCGCTTGTTCTTCAGCTTCTTGAAGACGGCCAGGGTGCAATCGCTCAGCAACAAGCCTTCACGGTTGAAGCATTCAACACTGCGGACACGGCCTGAGCCGTCACGGCTGAACGCAATGCAGCCGCCCTGGGCGAGGACGTGCAGCGTCCTCTGCTCCGCTCGGGAGATATTCATGGGAAAAGAGATCCTGCGTAATCGGAAATGCGGACGACGCGGGCGGCCAACGGCGCCCGGTCACGGAACCACGCATTCGATAACCGCTCCCGGCAGACACACGGGAAGGGTTATCCGATGACGACAATCTCCAACATGAAGAACCACACTCGGCAGGCGCCTGCGTGCTGCAGGCCCGCGCACGTTACCCAGCCCCCTGCGGCGGGTCAACCTCGGCGGCGCCGTGGTTGGGCGATAATTTATCTTCCAGCAGCAGGAGGCAACGATGGACTGGGTCGTACAGGCACGCACATTGGCAAGCCAAGCCCATGCCGGGCAACAGGACAAGGCCGGACAGCCCTACATCGAACATGTCGCGCGCGTGGCCGCCGCGATCGATGACGATGACACGGCCAAGGCGGCGGCGTGGCTGCATGATGTGGTGGAGGATTGCCCGCAGTACGCGCCACGGCTGGCGGCCTTTCCGGCGCCGATCCGCGACATCGTGACCCTGCTCAACCGGCACAGTGCCGCCGATGCCCCGCATTACTACGCTGGGATCCGTCAGCATCCACGGGCATTGAAGGTGAAGCTGGCCGACATCGCCGACAACGCCCATCCACGCCGCTTGCTGCAGCTGCCGCCGGAGGTGGCCGACCGCCTGCGTGGCAAGTACGCCGCCGCATTGGCCGCGCTCGGCACCCGCAGCGCATCCACCGCCGTGCCCGATCCGGCATCCACCCGCCTGCGCTCGTTGATGGAGGCGGCACGTACCCTGGTTCAGCTGGCTGATGAGGCCGGTGCACACGCCTTTGCCAGTGGCGAGGATCCCTCCACGCATGCGCAGGCGCTGATCAGGGTGCGTGACATCGTGCTGGCCGAACTCGAAGCGCAGATGACGCCGGAAGCGTTCCTTCTCTGGAGCGACATGTACACGCTGGCCTGATCCGCCTTGGGGCGCGGTCGGCACCACCTGCCAAACGCTGATTCTTGGCAGCGGGCGCTGATCGCTGCTGCGCTGCAGCAGTACAATAGGCGGCTCCCCGCCCCATCGCGCCCCCGCATGAGCCCCAACTCTTCCCTGGCTGCGCGGCTGACGCCCCGCCAGCGCACCCTGATCATCCTCGCCCTGTCGCTGGGTGGCTTTGCCATCGGCACCAGTGAATTTGCCAGCATGGGCCTGATGCTGGAGATCAGCCGTGGCCTGGCGATCTCTGAAACCCAGGTCGGCCACCTGATCAGCGCCTATGCCATCGGCGTGGTGGTCGGTGCACCGATCCTGGCCTTCGTCGGTGCCAGCTTCCCACGCCGCAAGCTGCTGCTGGCGCTGATGGGCTTCTATGCGGTGGGCAACCTGGCCAGCGCGCTGGCGCCGAACTACGCCACCATGCTGGCCGCACGCTTCGTCGCTGGCCTGCCACACGGGGCCTACTTCGGTGTGGCGATGCTGGTGGCCGCGGCGATCAGCCCGGCCGGGCAGCGTGGCCAGGCGATGTCGCGCGTACTGCTGGGCCTGTCGATCGCCATCCTGATCGGCAACCCGCTGACCACCTGGCTGGGCCAGCAGCTGAGCTGGCGCACCGCCTTCGCGCTGGTCAGCGTGCTGGCCATCGCCACTGTGGCGATGATCGCCCGCTTCCTGCTGCCCGACCCGGACGAGGTGCGCACCTCGCCGATGCGCGAACTGCGTGCCTTCAACACCACCCAGGTATGGCTGGCACTGGCGATCGGCGCGGTCGGTTTTGCCGGCATGTTCTGCGTGTTCACCTATCTGGCGCCGACCCTGGTGCAGGTCACCGGCGTGGCCGAATCGTGGATGCCGCTGGCGGTGGGCGTGTTCGGCATCGGCGCGATCATCGGCAACATCGCCGGCGGCTGGCTGGTGGACAAGTTCCACTTCAAGGCCGCCGCCGTGGTGCTGCTGTGGTCGATCGTGATGCTGCTGCTGTATCCGCTGGCCGCGCAGTCGGTGTGGACCATCGGCCCGATGATCATCACCGTGGGCACCATGGGCGCACTGGCAGCGGTGCTGCAGACGCGCCTGATGGACGTTGCCGGTGAAGCACAGACGCTGGCGGCAGCCTCCAACCATGCGGCCTTCAATACCGCCAATGCGCTCGGTCCGTGGCTGGGCGGCATGGCCATCAGCGCCGGTTTCAGCCCGGCCAGCACCGGCTATGTGGGTGCCGCCACTGCCGTCGGCGGCCTGCTGCTGTGGGGTCTGGCGGTGATGCTGGACAGCAGGCGCAAGGGCGGCGTCGCCGGCAGCCGCTGAGCCTCGCGTCGGGGCATCAGCCGTTGCCGGTGCGACGGCGATGCAGGGATCGGCAGGTACCGCGCGGGCAGGCTTCTCTTCGCCGCAGTGATGGCCCACCATCTGCATGATCGGCGGCAGCCCGCCGCCGATTGCAGCATGCAGAAGGAACCAACGTGGCAGCCGTGCCGACCCGAAACCGTGAAAAGCTGCTCGATGACCTGCTCTCGCTGGGCCGCAACTGGGCGCTGGCGATCGCCATCGCCGGTGCGGGGGCGGCCGTCCACTACAGCGAATCGGTGTATGAAGCCGGTCTCTGGCGTGGCCTGCTGCCCACGCTGTGCTTCCTGGTCGCGATCATCTGGATCGTACTCAGCATCATCCGCTTCGACCTGACCATCCAGCAGCACTTCGCGCGCAAGCGGTCACGCTGGCTCAGCCGCCTGTTGTATGTGGTGCTGCTTGGTACCGGCGTCACGGCCGTGTTCTTCGTCACCGAGCTGGCCGCCAGCAACCATATTGCGCGGATGTGCGACTCGGTAGCCAACGAGCCGTCCAGCCGTATCCACCGATCGGCCGAGTGCCAGCGGCTGTACCAGCATCGGGCAGCCTACCGGCAGCGGCTGGAGTCGGCCGAGGGTGAGTTCGACTGAATCATCGTCGTCGCCGGGGCATCCCGCCGATGAACACATTCCGTGGATATGGCGTTGGGCACAGTGCGGGTGCCTCCCACGACCGGCCAGCACGGAGCCGCCATGCATCACCCCTCCGCCCCCGCCCGCCATGACGCCATTGCCCTTCAGGCCGGCATGCTGGGCAGCCTGCTCGGCGTGGCGCTGTTCAAGGCCATCGCGCTGTCGGCGCTGGCCAGTGGCTCGGTGATGGTGATCGGGTTGTGGCTGCTGGCCTGCGCCCTGCTGGGTGCCTGGGCCCTGGCGGCGTGCCTGGCCTGCCTCGCGCTGAGCCGGCGAGTGTTCGTGCTGATGCTGGTGTTGTGCATGGCGCTGATGGCCTGCATCGCCTGATGCGAGGTTGGCTGGCGTTGTTTACCCGCGTGCCGCCAGCGCCTGGACAGATGTGCAGGACCTGCTGACAGGCACTCGGCTATGCTGCCCCACCTTCCCGCGTCGACGGTCATGCTGCCCTTCCCCTTGCCGTCTCCGCGCCCGACCAGCTGGCCTACCGCCTGCTACAGGACAGCGACTGGGCGCGCTCTGCCGCCGCAGCCAGCGCCCCGCCCGAACTGCGCACCCTGCTGGCGATGATTCTCGACTCTCCCGAGCCGCTGTGGATTGCCTGGGGCCACCAGGACAAGACGTTCTTCTTCAACGATGCCTACCTGCCGATGCTGGGCGGCAAGCTGCACGGGGCCATGGGCAATGGCCTGGAACAGGTGTGGGCCGATGTCTGGCAGGTGGTGGCACCGGCGATTGACGATGCGTTTGCCGGCACCAGCCGCAGCTTCAACAATCTGCCCCTGATGATGGACCGCGACGGCACGCTGCGGGAAACCTTCTGGACGTTTTCCTATTCGCCGCTGCGCGTCGGCAATGGCACAGTGGCCGGCATCATCTGCGTGGTCAGCGAACAGACCGAGCGGGTGATCGAGCGCGACCGGCACAGCCGCCAGGTCGCGGCCATCACCGAACAGGCACGCGAGGCGCATCTGGAGCTGGTACGCGCGCGCGAACAGCTGCGGCAGTCGCAGAAGCTGGAGGCCATCGGCCAGCTAACCGGCGGCGTCGCCCACGACTTCAACAACCTGCTGCAGGTCATCACCGGTTCGGTGGACATGCTGCTGCACACCTGGCCTGGCGACGATCCGCGCCTGCGCTACATCCAGGCCATCGGCAGCGCCTCGGACAGGGCCACGCGGCTTACCGCGCAGCTGCTGGCATTCTCGCGCCGCCAGAGCCTGTCCCCGGAGGTGTTCGATCTGTGCGAGAGCGTGCAGGCACTGTCGGACATCATCACCACCGTGCTCGGTGCGCGCATCACGATGCGGGTGAACCTGCCTGACACGCCGTTGCCGGTGCTGCTGGACCGCACGCAGCTGGATACCGCCCTGATCAACATCGCGGTCAACGCACGCGATGCCATCGATGGCCAGGGCAGCGTGACGATCCAGGTCGAACAGGTCACCGCGGTACCATCGATCCGCTTTGCCGCACCGATGAAGGGCGCGTTCGCCGCCATCAGCGTGACCGACACCGGTACGGGCATCGATCCGACCGTGGTCGACCGCATCTTCGAGCCGTTCTTCACCACCAAGGATGTCGGTGCAGGAACCGGACTCGGCCTCAGCCAGGTGTTCGGCTTCGTCAAGCAGTCCGAGGGCGAGGTGGATGTGAGCAGCGAACCCGGCACCGGGACGCGTTTTACGCTCTACCTGCCGCTGGCCCAGTCCAGCGGCGCACTCCCGCGGCCGCTGTCACAGCCAGGCCTGGTGCATGGCCACGGGCTGTGCGTGCTGGTGGTGGAAGACAACGTGGATGTGGCCGAGTTCGCGGTCGGTGCGCTGCGCGAACTCGACTACACCGTGGTGCTGGCCCGCAATGCAGACCAAGCGCTGGCCGCGCTGGAACAGGATGCCGCGCGCTTCCATGTGATGTTCAGTGACGTGGTGATGCCCGGCACCAACGGACTGGACCTGGCCCGCAACGTCCGCAGCCGGTTCCCGGATCTGCCGATCATCCTCACCAGCGGCTACAGCGAACTGCTGGCGCGTGACCCGGGGCATGGCTTCACCCTGCTGCGCAAACCCTATTCACTCAAGCAGCTGGCGGCGGTGATGACCGAGGCCGGGCGACAGCGCTCGCCTGTGCCGGTGCGGGTGTAGCGCCTGCCGCGATAGCCACCGCCGACTATCGCGCAACTGTTACAACATAACAAGTGCACTTGGATGGATTGCGCGTGCCTGCTGTCACGGATTTGAATCGCATGGCCAGTCCGGCATCACCTCCGAGAACCCCCATGACCTTGTCGTCCCTGTACCGCGCCGCACCTGCCTTGATCGTCGTGTCCGTTCTCAGTGCCTGTGCCACCTATGACGACAACGCGATGCACCCGGCCTGCCAGGAATCACCGCACCTCAAGGACCTGCCGCCCGACGTCGCCGCGCGCGAAAGCCGCTGCAACAAGGGCATGGAAGTGTGGTCCAGCGAGCGCAAGGGCAGCGACAAGCCACTGGACCTGAGTGGCAGGAAGAAGGATCTCTGAGCGAAAGCGGCGCAGTCCTCACCGGCTGCGCCGCAGCCGCGCCGATCAGGCCGGCGCCAGCACACCGAACCAGCGCTGCAGCGCCTCGGACAGCCCCTTCGCATCGCCACCGGCATCGCAGGCCCAGGCCACGATGCCGTCGGGCCGGACCAGCACCGCACCGAGACCCAGTGTGTCGTGCACCGGCGAAGCCATGCAGGTGAGGCGATGCAGCTCGCCGTCAATGTCCTCGCAGAGCGCGGAATCGGCGTCGAACACCAGCAGCACCCCGCTACCGGCGCGCAGCAGCTCGGCCATGCGACGGCCATCGCCCAACTGCAAGTCCGGCACGCTGCGGCCGACCAGCGGATGCCCTTCACCCAGGTCCAGCCGCTGCGCAACACCCCAGACCCGTTCGGCCAGGTAGGTCGCGCCGTCGCCGGTCTCGGCCAGGTCGGCGATGACCGCCGCCAGCGCACGCGAGCCCGTACCAGGACGCATCAGCGCCACCTGCGCGCGCGACCAGTCCAGCACCCGCGCGCCGATCGGATGCCGCTCAGCGCCATAACTGTCGAGCAGCGTGCTTTCGGCCTTACCATGCACCACGGCCGCCAGCTTCCAGCCAAGATTCATCGCATCGCCGATGCCCAGGTTCAGGCCCTGCCCGCCCAGCGGCGAATGCACATGCGCGGCATCGCCGGCCAGCAGTACGCGCCCGTTGCGATAGCTCGTCGCCTGGCGCGCACCATCGGTCCAGGTGCTGTGCAGATGCAGCGCGGTGAGGGTGGCCTCTCGCCCGGAAATACGCCGCAGCAGGGCCTGCGCCGCCTCTCGATCAAGCGGTGTGCGATGGCCTGCGCCACCATCGAAATCGGCCAGTGCCAGCACGTCGGGCGGATTGAAATTGCACATGCCGTGCGCGGTGTACTGGCGGCCCAGCGTCAGCACCGAAGGGTCGTCCAGTTCCACACGCAACGAATGCCCGGTGAACTCCGGGTCGGTGCCGGCGAAGCTGAAGCCGCACTGCTTGCGCACGGTGCTGCGGCCGCCATCGCAGCCGACCAGCCAGGCGGCGCGCAGCGGTCCAGCGGCGGTCTCGATGGTCACTTCCGCATCGCCCGCCTGCACCGCCTGCAGCGCGCAGCCACGTTCGATGCGCACCCCCAGCGCGACCGCGCGGTCGCTCAGCACGGTTTCCAGCGCGTGCAGTTCCACCGCCATCTGGGTGCCAACCGGTGTAGCGAGGCGATACGGCCAGCGCCTGCTGTCGACGTTGTCCAGGGCGAACGGGATGCCGGCAAAGTGACCGCCCAGCGGCCGCGACTGCGCCAACCAATGCGCGGTGCCGGGTGGGGGCGCGCCCTTGTCGGGCTTGAGCACCTGGGTCGCGGCCACCGCCTCGAGCAGGCCGCGCCGGTCCAGCGCCTCCAGGGTGGGCGCATTCAAGCCGCGCAGGCCGAACGGCAAGCGCTTCAGCGGCGACTGCGGCGATGCGGCCGCTTCCAGCACCAGCACCGAACAGCCGGCCAGGGCCAGCTCGCAGGACAGGAACAGGCCGACCGGACCGGCTCCGGCAATAACCACGTCGTACCGCATGAGGATTCCTCGTGAGCACCGGGCCGGCGCTCTGGCAGGCATAATGTTACACTCGGTGTACGTTTCCACAAGTGAACCGCCCATGACCCCGCCCCCTGGCCGCCGTGAGCAGCGCAAAGCCGAGACCCGACAGGTGATTTCCGACGTCGCCACCGGGTTGATCATCGCGCGTGGCTTCGAAGCGGTGTCGATGTCAGAGATCGCCGAGGCCGCCGGCGTCTCGCGCAAGACGGTGTTCAACTACTTCGCCAGCAAGGAAGACCTGGTCTTCGACCGCGACGAAGAGGCGCGCGCGCTGCTGCGCGAAGGCATGGCCGAGCGCGGCAACATGACGCCCCTGGCCGCGTTCCAGTCGCTGCTGTGCAGCCTGCTGCACAGTGGCCATCCCCTGCTGCGGATCAACGCCGGTGCCGCAGCGTTCTGGGCCACGGTGGCCGACAGCCCGGTGCTGGTCGCGCACGCGCGGCGCCTGCAGGCGCAGCTCACCGATGATCTGGCCCACTTGATGGCCACCGCGGCCGGTCGCCCAGCCCATGATGCCGAGGCCCGGCTGGGCGCGGCGATGCTGCTGGCCTCGGTGGTGGCCGCCTACGAAAGGGGCCTGGCCAGCCAGGCACTGGGCGAGGATCCGCGCGAGGCGATGCTGCAGCTGATGGTGCGCGGCGCCACCGGCGTGCTGGTCGCGCTGGCCGGTACCCCTACACCGACCCCGGCGCACGTCCATAGCGCATTCGGGGGATAGGTCACGAAGTGTTGCAAATGCTAATCTTTCTCATTTGCAGCCACCTCCCCGCCCGCCATGCCCTCTCCCCTGCTCCGCGCGCACGCCCTGTACCTGGCGCTGACGCTGCCCCTGGCCACTCTCTGCCAGGCTGCCGAACCCTCCCCTCCAGCCGCTACAGTGCTGGACAAGGTGGAAGTGCGCGGCCGTGCGCAGACCCTGTACCGGGTGGACGATGCCGCAGTCGGTACCCGCACCGACACGCCGCTGGAGCTCGTTCCGCAATCGATCCAGGTGGTGCCACGCGAGCTGATCGACGATCAGGCGGCGCGCCAGGTCACCGACCTGTACCGCAGCATCAGCGGCATCAGCTTCTTCAGCTATGCCGGCGTCACCCTGCGCGGCTTCCGCCAGGAGAACGTGTTGTACGACGGCCTGCGCGGCGATCCGTACGCCGGCTTCTCGGTGCCGCAGCTGTTCAACATCGAACGGGTGGAGGTCCTGAAGGGACCGGCCGGGGCGCTCTATGGTGGCGGTGATGCCGGCGGCGTCATCAACTACGTCACGCGCAAGCCGAAGGCCAGCGCCGAGCGCCGCATCGAAGTGCAGATGGGCAACAAGGATTTCCGCGCCGGCTCCATCGAAGGCACCGGCCCGTTGAACGCCGACGGCAGCGTGCGCTACCGCGCAGGGCTGTATGCCGATACCGAGCAGGGCGTGCGCTGGAACGCCGACAGCGAAAGCGTGATCGGTGATGCCTCGCTGGCCTTCGATGTCGGCCAGACCGGCGAGCTGGTGCTGCAGTTCACCGACATCACCCAGAACCTGGGCGGCAACCGCCTGCGCGGCGTGCCGGTGAACGATGCCGGCACCTTCCTGACCGACCGCCGCTGGAACCATAACGAGGCCAGCGACTTCCTCGACATGCGCGCGAAGGTGGCGTTGGTGCAGTACCGTTTCGCGCCGCGTGACAACCTGGATGTGGACCTCGCCGCACGCTGGTTCAGCAACAACGAGCACCAGATGTACCACGAGCCGATGGGTCTGATCGACCGCGACCGCGATGGCGTGGCCGAGTGGATGACCCGGCAGCTGCGCAACCAGGTCCGCGACAACGAGGCCTTCACCGCCAGCGGTAATGCCGTGTGGCGGATCGACACCGGCCGCGTCGGCCACAAGGTGCTGTTCGGTGCCGATGTGTACCAGCTCGACGCAGACTTCACTGCGCAGACCGCCAACAGCGCCGACCTCGCGCGTGGCGCCGGCCCGGTACGCGGCATCGACCTGTTCAACCCGGTGTACGGCGCCAGCACCTGGCACGACTACAACCTGGCCACCCTGCCCTGGCGCAGCACCTCTACCCGCAGCACACGCTACGGCGCCTACCTGCAGGACGAACTCGCACTGGGCCAGCGCTGGCACGTGCTGGCCGGGCTGCGCTGGGATGGCTTCAAGGATGAGGATCGTCTCGGCGCCAGCAGTGTCGATGGCAACGATCTGAGCTGGCGGCTCGGCAGCACGTTCACCGTTCGCCAGGGGCTGAACCTGTATGCCAACGTAGCCAGTGGCTTCGTGCCGCAGAGCGCGGCGAACCAGAACCCGGCCGCCGGCGGCCCGTTCGACGCCGAGCGCAGCAAGCAATGGGAAATCGGCCTGAAATCGCTGCTGGCCGAACGCGTGAGCGTGAACATGGCGGCCTACCGCATCGACCGCAGCAACATCGTGCAGGCCACCGGCGAGGTGATCGGCGGCGTGAACCAGCTGGCCGCGCTGGGCCTGGTGCGCAGCACCGGCATGGAGCTGGACCTGCTGGCCGATGTCACCGAGCGCTGGGTGCTGAACCTGACCTACGCCTACAACGATGCCCGGGTGAAGGACGCCGGCCCGGGCGGCATCACCAACGCCTCCGGCGACCGCTTCGCCAATGCGCCGCGCAACAAGGTCGGGTTGTGGACGCGCTACGACCTGCCCGCGATCAACTCCGCCATCGGCTTCGGCGCCGACCATGTCGGTGAGCGCGTCAGCCTCGATGGACAGACGGTGAAGGCCTATACCGTGTTCGACATGAGCTGGAAGACCACCTGGAAGCAGTGGCAGTTCCAGGCCAACGTCAAGAACCTGTTCGACAAGGTGTATGCCGCCAGTGGCTTCATCGCACGCAACGGGCACTTCCCGGGCGAACCGCGACGGGTGTATGTGCAGGCCGCTTACACCTTCTGAGCGGCGGCCGCTGTCGCGCCGGGCCCAGACCCGGCTGCACCCTGCGTGATCTAATGGCCTCCCCATGGATGAGGCCTGATGCAATGACACGGATCCGTACCCTGGTGCAGCGTGCATTCCCACTGGCGCTGCTGCCACTGCTTGCCGCCTGCCAGAACGAACAGGTCAGCGCGTTCTTCAATCCTCCGCAGGACGTGCAGGCCAGCGGCGAATTCCACATGAGCACCCCGCCGGGGCTGGTGCACAACAATCTGCTGTCCTCGGCAGCGGTGAACGACGGCCAGGCCCGCGTGGACTCGCGCGGCCCGGGCTATCTCGATATCCGCTTCTTCCCCATCACCCATGCCGATGCGCTCGATACCATGGGCCCGAAGTGGCCGTCCTCGCAGCGCGATAGCGAGCCCGATCTGGGCAACGTCGATTTCAGCAGCCACTTCGTCTTTCTGGTGGCGCACCCGGAACTGACCGGCTACGCCGCGATGCGCAGCGGTCAATACGCCACATTCTTCAGTTCTGTGAAGGTTGCCTACCTCGACGACCGCGTGGTGGTGCATCTGGATGCGTCGCGGCTGGGCGACATCAGCCCGATGGCACTGCTCGGCAGCCCGTGGGCCGGCAAGCTTTACACGCTTGAACGGCGTGGCCGGAAGCAGCTGGAAGTGAAGCTGTACGACAACCGCTACCAATTCACGCTGGTGCCGGAGGTCGTACCAGAGGTGGAGTCTGAGATTCCGCCGCCCAGGGTGAGGTGAGGCCATCAGCGTGACACCGATGCGCCGGAGCCCGAGCCTCGGCGCAGACGGCGACGGTTCACGGCACCAGACAACGCTCAACCTGCAGCGAAAGCGCTTCGCAGGCGTCGAACAGGCCATCAACCAGTGCTGCGGACGGACAGCTGCGCGGGTCATCGTTCTCACGCGCGACATGCGCGGCATGCAGCACGGCGCTGAGTGCGGCAATGCCTGACGCACTGCGCGTGGCCAATGCCAGGTCAAACGCGCGCGCAGGCGTGAGCCGGGTTTCCGTCCACGCCTGACCGTCGGCGCGACGTTGCTTGCCGTAGCGGTCGAGGAAGTCGAAGAACGCGGAGCGCGGAATGGACTCGGCCGCATCGCTGAGGGCATCTTCCATCTTCTCGGCCAACGCATTGGGAAGATCGCGCACGGCATCGCCGAGCAGAGCATGCAGGCGGGGATAGTCGGGGAGCAGGTCGGACATGACGGCAACCTCACAGGTATGGCCACCTGCAGATGCAAGGTGGCGGACGGTGCGGGTTGGCGTGCCGGATACATGCCGCAAGAAGCCGGCGGATCAATGATCCCCACGCACCGTCCACCATGGGCTGGCAGAAGGTGCATTGTCACGATTGCAGCTTTCGCTACAACCGCGACGCCGCGCGACATGTAAGTTCGGGACGCCAATCCCGGCCAGGGCAGGTGCCTTGGCAGCGCCATCGTTGGCGCGTTGCTTCGCTGCTGAAAAGTAGGGAAATACCGCACTGGCTCGTTATCGCGCCGGGTGCGTCAAAAGATGGCGAATGGATATCGGATGGCGTTCGGTTCGATCGCCTCCCTATCCGCCGCCACTCTCGCAAGCAAGGCAAACGCGACACTTCACGGTTGCCCACCATTTCCAGATGGGCCACTGCGCGTTCCATTGCAGGCATACGCGCATTGCTCAGGAACTGTCGCAACTGACAGAGCCGCACGTCGCAATCGAGCCGCTCGCGTCAAATTTCCTGACGCAGAAGCGTCGCGTCCTTCACGCGCCGAAAGCTGAAACACCCTGCCACAGCTGGTTTTCCCCGTATGCATGACCTTTGCACGGCCGCACGCGCCGCCGAACTGGATCGCATCCTGCATTTCGTTCTGGAACGGAAGCGAAACATGGCAAGGAACTGGATTGTGGTGGGCGACCCGACCTCCAGCGGCGGCCGCGTGATCACCGGCTCAAGCAGAACCGACATTGACGGCATGAGCGTTGCCCGCGTCGGTGACAAAGCGACCTGCCCGACGCTGCATCAGGGCGAGTTCGCCATCGTCGAAGGCGATATCACGACCACCATCGACGGCCAGCCTGTTGCACTGCATGCCAGCGCGCTGGCCTGTGGCTGCCGTGTCCTGTCTACCCAACAGACCCGGGTGTACGTCATCACCAACGGCGGCGGCGGCGGCCGGACGCCTGCAGGTGATGCCGGCCCGACCGAACTCGCGTCTGCCCTGCAACCCGCAGCCTCGCCATCTCCCCGCACTTTCGACCAGGCGATCCGATTTGTCGGCAGCCGAGGGAACCCGCTGGCCGAACTGCCCTATACATTGTATCTGGACGATGGCAGGGCCTTCTCCGGCACCACCGATGCGCAGGGCGGCACGGCGCGGATATCGACCGCGCAGAGCCAAGCCCTGGTGCGTGCGGAACTACGTCCACCTACGGTGCTGACAGGGTGCTGTGTGCGCATGGCGCCCGGCAGCGATGATGCACCGGAGATATTCGATCTCGAGGGTGTGATCACCACGCCACGGGACATGGGCGTTTCGGTTGTGGAGGTGAGCGCCCCCGGCCATGAGCGGAGCCTTACGTTCGGCGAGATCGAGATGGCGCGACTGGTGTTTGGCGACTCGGTCGACTACAGCCGAGTGAAGGTTCACAACCATGGCTACTGGCTGTTTTTTGGGTTCCAGCACAAGGACACTGGCGTCACGCCCAATGGCGAAATGTACTTTCCGAAGGATATCTATCTCGACGACTTCTCAACCGATGACTTGCGTAGCCAGCAGTTCTTCATCCACGAAATGACGCATGTCTGGCAGTATCAGCTGGGTTACAAGGTCAAGCTGGTACGAGGGCCGCGACCCAGAATGAGCTACGACTATCTACTCGATGAGCTCCGCTTGTTCCACAACTACAACATGGAGGCCCAAGGTGACATTCTGGCGGACTACTTCCTCATCAATTTCCGTGGCTCACAAGCACGCATGAACAACGCGAGGTATCGCACAGCTTCTGGAGTCGCTGCACAATTGGAACGGACGCTATCATCATTCCTCGCCGATCCCAGCAGCAGGTCAAATCTGCCAAGGACGACCCAATGACGCGACCGCAGCTATCGGCGGCAGTTTTCGGCATGCTCTTGCCAATGATGGCAAGCTGTTCAGCACCTCCCGGCCGCTACCAGCAGGCAACCATTCGAGACCGCGATGGCGTGCCGTGCTTCAGCGTAGCCGACACGCCCGAAGCACGTGCCAACGCTCCACTGATCGCGGGCATTACGGTAATGGAGATGGGTACGGGGGCACGCCAATCTGGGAGCGCATCTTCCTACGCGCCAAAACTACCGAGCCCGCGCTGGGTCCCGACCAGTGCATCGGCTACGGTTTGGGGGGAACGCCCGCCGGCTTCTTGCGCATGGGTACGCACTATCAAGTGGAAATCTGGGGTAGAACGCCAGGCACACCTGGTAATGTTGGTGAAGCGCAATCACGCTGGTATCAAGGCTGCTTCTACATTGCTGAAGTCATCGGCAAGTACGAAATTAGAACGGTGGAATCGAATTGCTCGACCGCACGTTCGTCTGGATCGCCACCGGTGCAATTGGACGGGAAGGAGAATGGGATATCCCGTTGATAGGGCCATATCTGGCTCTTCTGTGCCTTCTGTTGCCAATGCTGGCCAGCTGCTCGTCACCACCCGGGCGCTATCAGCAGGCTGCGATACATAATCGCGATGGTGTGCCGTGCTTCGGAGTACCCGACACCAAAGAGACGCGCGTCAACGCGCCAGTTATCACCGGCGTGTCAGTGACGGAACCAGGTAGGAATGGCCTGCCAATGTGGGAGCATGACTTTCTGCGTGATGGGACCGGCGAGCCGACGCTGCCTCCAAGTCAATGCATCAAGTACGGTGAGGGCGTGGCGTCCGTCCCCTCACTGCTGACGGGCAAACGTTACCAGGTAGTGCTATGGGGACGCACACAAGGTGTTCCCGGCAGGAAGGGCGAAGCCGACGCCCGTGTCTTCAGTGTCTGCTTCCAAATGGTGGAAGTGAGCGGAAAGGTTATAAAGCCCGTCGTATCGGATTGTTCGACCGCGCTCCCTGCCGGGCAACAACTTGTGCGAATGGAAGACAGGTAGAGAGGCCCCTAGTGGTGGAACCCTATGAAGCAACTGAAAGCATGGATGCTGTTGGCTTTGCTGCTGCCAATGATGGCCAACTGTTCGTCACCACCCGGGCGCTACCAAGAGGCCACGGTCAGCACCTCTGAAGGCAGGCTGTGCTTTGGTGTTCCTGACACGCGCGAGATTCGATCCGCGCCGCCTGGGATTGCCTCCATCGGACTGAGCGCTGCTGGGCAGGGTCTCTACCCGATGTGGGAACGCGTCTTCATTGAAGAGCACATTCCCGAGCCTTCGCTCGCACCCGACCAGTGCATACCCTATGGCTCCGGACCCAGCCCTGCCCCGCCGCTGCAGGCGGGCGCGTACTACCAGGTGGTCCTTTCCGGATATACGCCAGACAACCCAGAGAATGGAGCGGTGGGACAGAAGCGTGTATTCAGCGCCTGCTTCCACCTGCGTCAATCCGCCGATGGCCGCGAGTTGAAGCCTGTCGTGGTGACCTGTGGGGAGGTGCCTCCATCTCCGCTGCCCCCGTCATGAGCGGAGGGCCAACGATCTGCGCGGCACAGAGCACGATCGCATGAATCGCTGCGGCAGAAGCTTCACCGCACTTCCGGCCTCGCCGGCGCCCAGCCTTCAGCTCTCCCCACGCGCGCTCTGGTAGCCGCGATAGGTTTCACCCCATTCCCGCATCGCCAGCAGCACCGGCACCAGCGTGCGCCCGAATTCGGAAAGCTCGTATTCCACCTTGGGCGGCACCTCGGGATAAACATGGCGGATCACGACCCCATCGGCCTCCAGTTCTCGCAGCTGGCTGGTCAGCATCGACTGGGTGGCGTTGGGTACCCGCCGCGTCAACTCCATGAAGCGTCGCTTGCCGGCCATCAAGTGAAAAAGAATGATCGGCTTCCACACGCCACCCATCACCGACAGCGTGACTTCCACCGCGCAACCGCTCTTGCCATCCCAACGCTTACTACGCATGCATACTCCGGAAAACCATAGTACCCATGAAAAAACATCGTTCTTGTTGCCATAACGGTGCGAGCCTAGCATGGGCCCATCCACTGAACGTGAGGCCCTTCCATGAGTTTCAAGGCACTACTGACCCGTAAAACCGACGACGGCGTTTCCACGCAACTGGTCGATTTCAATGATGCGGATCTGATGGACGGCGACGTGCTGGTGCAGGTCGAGTACTCCACGCTCAACTACAAGGATGCGCTCGCCCTCACCGGCACGCGTCCAGTGATCCGGACGTTCCCGTTGATTCCGGGCATCGATCTGGCCGGCGTGGTGCTGGAATCGAGCAACGCCGGTTTCAAACCCGGCGACCGGGTCGTAGTGAATGGCTGGGACCTGAGCATGGGCCACCACGGCGGTCTGGCCCAGCGCGCCCGCGTGCGCGGCGAATGGCTGAACAGGATTCCGGGCAACCTCACTACCCGCGATGCCATGGCCATCGGCACTGCCGGCTACACCGCCATGTTGTGCGTGCTGGCGCTGGAAGACGCGGGCGTGACCCCGGACAAGGGCGATGTGCTGGTGACCGGTGCCAACGGCGGCGTGGGCTCGATTGCCGTGGCCATCCTTTCCAGGCTGGGCTACCGGGTGGTGGCCGCCACCGGGCGCCCGCAACACGCCGAGTATCTGCGCAGCCTGGGTGCCGCCGACATCATCGACCGTGCACAGCTTTCAGAACCACGCGATCGACCCGTCAGCGCCGAGCGCTGGGCGGGCGTGGTGGATGTGGCCGGCGGCCCGACACTGGTCAATGCCATCGCCGAGACGAAGTACCGCGGCGCCGTGGCGGCCTGCGGCCTCGCCCAGAGCGATGCCCTGCATGGCTCGGTACTGCCCTTCATCCTGCGCAACGTGACCCTGGCCGGCGTGGATTCGGTGAACGCACCGCAGCACGTTCGCCAGCGCGCCTGGGATCGCCTCGCCACCGATCTGGACCCGCAGAAACTGGAAAGCACGGTGCAGCAGATCGGGCTTGCCGAAGTGCTGGACGTCTATGAGCAGATCATTCCGGGCAAGGTGCGCGGGCGGATCGTGGTCGACGTGAACGCCTGACGCCCGTTACTTCACCGCTGGCAGCTGGCCTGCCCGGCCAGACGCCCTGCGCACGGCACCAAGCCCCCTTATCATGGGGCTGTAAGGGCGCTTTACGCCCAGTGACGTACGCAAGGCAGTATCTGGATGTCTATGGAATGGCGCCCCTCGGGCTGGGGCCAGCGTGTGACCCGCTCGCCGGACTGGCGACTGCGGCTGGATGGCGAGCATGTCGAGCTTCTGATTGGGGGCCGGCAGTACTCGCAGCGCGTGGATCACGACCAGCGCGTGCGGGTGCTTCCCGGCGTGTTCTGGGCCAAGGTGGCGCTGCAGACCGAGGACGGCCAAACGCTGTCCGTGGACGGCCTGCCGAACCGCCAGGCGTCCCATCTCTCGGCTGCTGTCCAGAACGTGCTCTTTGCGCGCACCACGCGCGGGCGCAAGGCGCTCTTTGAGGAGATCCTGGAGCAGATCCAGTCATGGCTGAGCGCGGCGGACGCGCTGACCGATCGCGGTCACGCCAGCCGCCGCTGGATCACCCACGAGCAGCAGCAGGCGCTGCTGGCTGAGCGGCCTGCTCTGCCACTCTCCCCAGATGAGCTGGAGAGACTGTTTCTCGATACGGACGTGCACGACGACCTGCACTCCAGCCGCCATCTGGCCGCGCTGGAAGCGCTCAATGACTGGCATCGGGATTGGCCTGCTGCCTGGGCCGAGGCCAACGAGGCCATCACCCAGCGCGAGCTGGTGCTGGCCAAGGACCTGCTGGACCATGTCGAGAGCAGGCCACTGACCGAAGAACAGGCGCGCGCGGTCATCTGCTTCGACAACCGGGTACAGGTGGTGGCCGCGGCCGGCTCCGGCAAGACCTCCACCCTGGTTGCCAAGGCCGCCTACGCGATTGATCGCGGCTTCGTCGAGCCCGAGCGCGTGCTGATGCTCGCCTTCAACAAGGACGCGGCCGAGGAACTGGAAGCGCGTGCGCAGCGCGCGTTCCAGCGGCTCGGCATGGGCGATGCCGTGGTGGAAGCGCGGACCTTCCACGCACTGGGCCTGGCCATCATCGCCAAGGCAACGGGGCGCAAGCCCGACATTCCGGAATGGGCCACCGACGCCACGCTGGGCTTCAACAAGCTGGCCGAGCTGGTGGACGACCTGAAGGACCGCTCGAGCCACTTCCGCACCCAGTGGGACATGTTCCGCCTGGTGTTCGGCCGCGACCTTCCTCCGTTCGGCGCCGAGATGCTGGCCGACGGCTACGACCGCGATGGCACGCCCTACATCCGCACCCTGCAGGGTGAGCGGGTGAAGAGCCTGGAAGAATGCGTCATTGCCGACTGGCTGTTCTACAACGGCGTGGCCTACGACTACGAGCGGCGCTATGAGTTCGATACCGCGACCGACACCCACCGCCAGTATCGCCCGGACTTCTATTACCCCGACGCCGCGCTGTATCACGAGCACTTTGCGCTGGATGCCGACGGTCAGCCGCCGAAGCACTTTGCCAACTACAGTGAAGGCATGCACTGGAAGCGCCAGCAGCATGCTGCGCGCGGCACCTCGCTGGTCGAAACGACTTCGTTTGGCCTTCGTAGCGGCCACGCGCTGCAGCACCTGGCCCGGGCGCTTGGCGAGTCGGATGTCGAACTGGACCCGAACCCGGACCGCGCGCTTCCCGAGCAGGGCGCCAAGCCGATGCCGGACGCTGATCTGATCGGGCTGATGCGCACGTTCATCGCCCATGCCAAGAGCAACTGCCTGACGCTGGAGGACATGGCCGGGCGCCTGCGGCAGATGCCCGACGACCAGTTCAAGGAACGGCACCGGCGCTTCCTGGAGATCGCCGGGCCGGTCTTCCAGGCCTGGGACAACGCGCTGGCCGACGAGCGCGGCATCGACTTCGAAGACATGCTCAACATGGCCGCAGGGCTGCTGGAACAGGGCCGGTACCAGTCACCCTACGAGCTGGTGATGGCCGACGAATTCCAGGATGCCTCACGCGCCCGTGCGCGACTCTGCCGCGCGTTGGTCAGTCAACCCGGCCGCCATCTGTTCGCGGTGGGCGATGACTGGCAGTCGATCAACCGCTTCGCCGGTGCCGATGTCTCAGTGATGACCAGCTTCCCGGAGTGGATGGGACAAGGCCAGGTACTCAAGCTGGAACAGACCTTCCGCTGCCCGCAAGCGCTGTGCGATGTCTCCAGCCGCTTCATCCGCCGCAATCCAGCGCAGATGGCCAAGGCCGTTCGCTCGGCGACGCCGGCGGTGGGCCCGGTGCTGCAGGCGTTCCAGCTGGCCCGCCGTGAGGAAGTGCAGGACGGGGTTCGCCAGTACCTGGCCACGCTGCACCAGCAACTGCTGTCCGGCGCACTGCCTCGCGGCCACGCCGGTCGTGTGACGGTATTCATTCTGGGCCGCTACCGGAATGAGCGCAGTGCCTTGCCTGCGGACTGGAAGACCACGTTTGGCAGCACGATGGAGGTCGAGTTCCTGACCGCGCATCGTTCGAAGGGGCGCGAGGCGGATTACGTGATTCTGCCGGGCATGGTGAATCGTGGCTTCCCGAGCCTGCGTTCTGATGATCCGGTACTTTCGCTGGCGATGCCCGAAGGCGATGCCTTCCCGCTGGGCGAAGAGCGACGGTTGTTCTATGTGGCGCTGACGCGTGCGCGGCGCTCGGTGGCGATGTTCACCCTGCAGGGCAAGCACTCGCCGTTCCTGGATGAGCTGGTGCAGGACGGCGTGGTGGAAGTGACGAGCCTGTCGGGTGTGGCGATCAATGAGGAACGCTGCCCGGTGTGCAAGGTGGGCGTGTTCGTGGAACGGAATGGGCCGCATGGGGCTTTCAGATCGTGCTCCAGCTATCCGTTGTGCCATAACAAGCCCAAGGGTGGCCGTCGCGCATGAGTGCCTCTTTCTGCGTCTTCGTGGCGATGCGTGTACTGGCCTCACCGCAGCCCTGGTGGCATGCCTGGCGGCCGGAACTGGCCTGCCCGCGCAAAGCAGCCGTGTGACGGCGGCTCGCGTGCAGATCGAGGGCGTGGACTGAAGAAACGAAAAAGCCCCTGCATGCAGGGGCTTTTGTGAATCAGTGGCGGAGAGAGTGGGATTCGAACCCACGGAAGGTTTAACCCTTCGCCGGTTTTCAAGACCGGTGCCTTAAACCGCTCGGCCATCTCTCCAATCGGGTCCCGGTCGCCCGGGCAGTGGCGTATTCTCGCACGTGAAGGTCATTTGCCCAAGACCACCCTTGCCCCTGCCCTGCGCATGCGGCACGGTGGGGGCTCGACCGCATCCGGAGCCCCCATGGCCCACCTCGACCTGGCCAACCTGCGCACCACCCTGCTGGACGACACCCAGTTGGCCGCGGTAGCCCTGCATCGCACCCTGGCCGGCCACCTGCCGGTCAGCAGCGGGCAGCTGGTGGTCTGCGATCCGCTGGTCCAGGCCGAGGCGCCGGCGCTGGCCGACTACACCGCGCCGGCCGGCCGTCATCCGGTGGAGATCATCGTGCACAGCGGCCGCCCGGCACTGGCCGTGGTCTGGTTCAAGCCGCGCCAGGCCCTCACTGCATCGGCCCTGCATTGGCAGATGGCACGCTGGACCACCCAGGACCTGACCGGCCTGGATGAGGACAGCTTCATCGGCTATCCGGTCGACGCCGGCATCGGCTGCTTCATGGATACCGACACCCAGCAGGCGCTGCTGGCTCTGATCGAGCAGACCGCCGGCGAGGAAAACAGCGCGTGGTCCGATGCGCTGATCGATCATGACGGCCTCGACGAAGGGGCCGAGTACCGCCCGTGGGGCGAAGACTCGCCACATGGGCTGGTGGTATTCACCAGTGGCTGGGGCGACGGCGTGTATCCCAGCTATTGGGCGCTGGATACCTCGGGCCATCCGGTGGCGCTGGTCACTGATTTCCTGTGCATCCAGAACGGTGACGGACGCGACGAGCGTGAGATCGCCGACCAGGCCTATCGCGACAGCCTTCCACCCGAAGAAGCTGAAGCGCTGGCACGACTGGTGGCGGCCGTGGAGCGGGACGACGCCGACGCGCTGCGCGACCTGCTGAAGGATGCACCACAGCGTGCCAACCAGATCGAGCCTGGATGCGGAGGCACCGCCGTGTTCGAGGCGATCCGCCTGGATCGACCTCAGGCGCTGCGGGTGCTGCTGCAGGGTGCGGCGCTGCCAGCGATGCCCGAGCGCCTGCACATGAGCAGGGCCACCAGCTATCTGGAGTACGCGCGTTTCCTGAAAAAGCCGCGCAGCGCCGAACTGATGGCGGTGTTGGAAGCACCGGTCATCACGGATCGGCCAGAACCGGTGGCAGCGCCACGACGCAGCTTGTGGGACCGGCTGTTCGGGCGGAAGTGATCGGCGCCGGATACAGCAACGCCGGGCATGACCCGGCGTCACCGTTCATTCCTCTCAGCCGGCATCCACCGCCAGCGCGCCCAGCGCACTGGCCTTGATCCGCTCCTTGGCCTTCTCGCACGCACCATCGCAATGCAGGCGCGAGGCCTCCAGCTGCGGCGGCAGGTGCTCGGCCAGGAAGTCGATGAACACGCGCACCGCCGGCAGCAGGCCGCGACGCGAGGCGAACACGGCATGGCACACGCCCTGCGGCAGCGACCAGTCCGGCAGCACCACTTCCAGCTCGCCATTGCGCACGGCATCGGCGCACACGGTTTCCGGCAGCATGGTGATGCCGAAGCCGTCCTTGACCATGCTCTGCAGCAGCGGGAAATCGAAGCCGGCCACGCGCGGCTGCAGGTCGACCCGGCGCACCTCGCCTTCCGGGCCATGCAGCTCCCAGCGCTGGCGCGCTTCGTCTTCGCTGATGCTGAGGGTGACGTGCTGGGCCAGCTCCTCCGGGTCCTTCGGGCGACCGGCGCGGTCCAGATACTTCGGGCTCGCCACCAGCAGTTCCTGCACCTGGCCGAAGCTGCGCATCACCAGGCTGCCGTCGTCGTCCAGCCGCGAGCGCACGCGCAGGGCCACGTCGTAGCCTTCATTGATGATGTCCACGCGGCGGTTGCTGATGTTCAGCTGCAGGCGCACCTTCGGGTACTGCTCAAGGAACTTGGGCAGCAGCTTGGGCAGCTGCATCTGCGCCAGCGACACCGGCACGCTGGCGCGCACCACACCGCGCGGCTCGGCGCTGAGGCGGTCCACCACTTCGCGCGCGGCCTGTGCCTCGGCCAGCATGGTCTGGGCGTGGCGGTGCACGCTGGTGCCGACGTCGGTGACCGCGAAGCGACGCGTGGAGCGCTGCAGCAGGCGCACGCCCAGGTCGGTCTCCAGCTGGCTGATGCGGCGGCTCAGGCGCGACTTGGGGATGCCCAGGGCGCGCTCGGCGGCGGCGAATCCGCCGTGGTCGACCACCATCGCGAAGTAGTACAGATCATTCAGGTCATGCATGCCCGAGTTCCATATCTAGAACAATACGTGGCATTCAATCACCTTTATCCCGCCTTTGCAACAACCTATCGTTCTCTCCGTCGGCGGGGCCTACCCGCTTCTTCCTTCCAGAACATAGGTGACTGCCATGAAGCTTCTGCATCTCGACGCCAGCGTGCTTGGCGAGAACTCCGTCTCCCGCCACCTGACCGCCGCCGTGGTGGCCCGGTTCAAGCAGCAGATCGAAGGCCTGCAGGTCGATTATCGCGATCTTGACGCCAATCCGGTACCGCATCTGCGCAGCAGCTCGCTGGCCAAGGCCGACGCGGCCGAAGCCGCTGATGCTGAACAGGTGCTCGAGCAGTTCCTTGCAGCAGACATCGTGGTGATCGGCGCGCCGATGTACAACTTCAGCATTCCGTCCACCCTGAAGGCCTGGATCGACCGCGTGGCCGTGGCCGGCCGCACCTTCAAGTACACCGAGAACGGCCCGGTCGGCCTGGCCGGCGGCAAGCGCGTGATCGTGGTCAGCAGCCGCGGCGGCATCTACACCGATTCGCCGGCCGACTTCCAGGAGCCCTTCCTGCGCCAGACGTTCGCGTTCTGGGGCATCAACGACATCGAGTTCGTGCGTGCCGAAGGCATCGCCTACTCGCCGCAGCACCGTGAAGACGCCATTGCCGGCGCGCTGGCGGCCCTGCCGTCGCACGAAGCGGCTGACGCCGTCGCTGCATAAGCGTTCCAGCGTTCGGCGCCGCTCTCTCCTCGTCGAGGCGCTGAACGCGGGCCGGGATCCCCTCCCCATCCCGGCCCACCCTGGCGGCCCCGCAGTGCGGGGCCGCTTTTTTGTGGACCGATTCCCGCCCGCCTGGCATGGCCCGGCGGAAACGGTACAGTGGGTCATGGACTACATCGTGACGACTGCACACCGCAGCGAATTTCCGCAGCCGATCACCCTGCGCCGAGGCCAGGCGCTGGTGGTGGGCGAGCGCTATGCAGGCCCGGAGGGCTGGGAGGATTGGTTCCTGTGCCAGGCCGAGGGGCAACAACCCGGGTTCGTGCCGGCACCGGTGATCGGTCGTGATGCGCAGGGTGACGCGTATGCCACCGAGGCCTACTGCGCGCGGGAGCTGGATGTGGATCCGGAGCAGAGGCTGCGCGGGCTGCGCACACTCAATGGTTGGGCGTGGTGCGTGCCGGAGGCGGGCGAACCGGGATGGGTGCCGCTGGAGAAGCTGCGGATTGTGCGGTGATCGCGGGGTTCATCCACGCATGGCGTGGATGTAGCCCGCACTGTAGATCCGTGCCATGCGTGGATTCGGTGCCATGCAAGCATGGCACCCACCCGATCAACTAATCAGCCGATGGTTTCCAGCCCACCCATGTACGGGCGCAGCACGTCCGGCACGGTGATGCTGCCGTCGGCGTTCTGGTAGTTCTCCATCACCGCGATCATCGCGCGGCCAACCGCCACGCCCGAGCCGTTCAGGGTGTGCGCCAGTTCCGGCTTGCCGGTGGCCGGATTGCGCCAGCGGGCCTGCATGCGACGGGCCTGGAAGTCACCACAGTTCGAGCACGAGGAAATCTCGCGGTAGGTTTCCTGCGACGGCAGCCAGACTTCCAGGTCGTAGGTCTTGATCGCCGAGAAGCCCATGTCGCCGGTGCACAGCAGCACCTTGCGGTACGGCAGGCCCAGCTTTTCCAGCACAACCTCGGCACAGCGGGTCATGCGCTGGTGCTCGGCGTCGCTGTCTTCCGGGCGGCTGATCGAAACCAGCTCGACTTTCTCGAACTGGTGCTGGCGGATCATGCCGCGCACGTCGCGGCCACCGCTGCCGGCCTCAGCACGGAAGCACATCGAATGGGCGGTCATGCGCAGCGGCAGACGCTCGGCATCAACGATCTCGTCGCGCACGATGTTGGTCAGCGGCACTTCCGAGGTCGGAATCAGGTAGCGCGTGGAGTCACCCACCGCAGTCTTGAACAGATCGTCCTCGAACTTCGGCAGCTGGCTGGTGCCACGCAGCGAATCGGCGTTGACCAGCAACGGCACGTTGGTTTCCTCATAACCGTGCTCGCCGGTATGCAGGTCGACCATGAACTGGGCCAGGGCGCGGTGCAGGCGCGCGATCGGGCCACGCAGCACGGTGAAACGCGAACCGGACAGCTTGGCCGCGGTCTCACCGTCCAGCCAGCCGTTACGCGCGCCGAGCTCGACGTGGTCCAGCACCTTGAAATCGAACTGGCGCGGGGTACCCCAGCGGGCCTGCTCGACGTTGTCGTTCTCGTCGGCACCGGCCGGCACGTCATCGGCCGGCAGGTTCGGGATGCCCATCGAGATCGCTTCGATCTTCTCGCGCAGCTCGTCCAGCGCCACTTCCGAGGCCTTCAGCTCGTCGGCAAAGGCCGCGACCTCGGCCATGATCGCCGAGACGTCCTCGCCCTTGGCCTTGGCCTGGCCGATCGCCTTGGAACGGCTGTTGCGCAGGCTCTGCAGCTCCTGGGTCCGCACCTGGATGCGCTTGCGATCAGCCTCCAGGGACTCCAGGGCAGACACGTCGAGCTCGAAGCCGCGGCTGGTGCGCAGGCGTTCGGCGAGGTCGGCGGGCTGGTGGCGGAGCAGGGCTGGATCAAGCATGGCAGGTGTCGTGGTGGGTATCAGGGATGGGATTATCGCCTGTTATACGGATTTCTGCCGCCCGGTTCATTCCCGGCGTGGCAGAATCGGGGCATTCCGTACTGGTCCGGTCCATGTCTGCACCCCGCTCGTCGTCCGCCAAGTCGTTCACTGTGCATATCCCGCGCAACGCGCTGAAGATCGCCGGCATCGCCTTCGGCGTTGGCGTGCTGCTGTTCGTGGTGGTCTGGCTGACCGGCCGCGACAAGGAGTTCTTCCGCGCCGACCCGGCTGCACAGACCCCGCAGGAGACCGCCCAGGTGGAACCGCTGCCGGAACCGCTGGCCGCCGCCGCCGGGTCCAGCGACATGCCCGATGCCAAACCGGCGCCGGTGGAAGAAGAAGCGCCGAAGCTGGTGGAAGCCGCCCCGCCGCCGCCGGCCCCGGTGGCCGAAGCAGCCCCGGCCGCTACGGGTCCGGCGCCCGCCGTGGCCGCCAACAGCCAGCCGATGCCGATTGCCGGCCAGTCGCCACCGCCGACCTACCCTGCCGCCGCCCTGCGCGCCGGTGAGACGGGCAGCGTGGTGGTACGCGTGGATGTGGACGCCACCGGCTATCCCAACAATGCCACCGTCATCCAGCGCAGCGGTTCACGCGAGCTCGACCGTGCCGCCACCGATGCCGTGCGCCGCTGGCGCTTCACCCCGGCACACAGCAATGGCCAGCCCGTTCCGGGCAGCATTGAAGTGCCGTTCGACTTCAAGACCCAGTAACTGAATGTAGTCCGGCAGGCAAACTGAACCCTGCCGGTGGTGTTGACGCAGCACTGACACTTCCGCACGGCGGCTCGGGCAACACTCTGCACGTCGTCAATTGACGGAAGGAGTTTGCGATGACTGCCACCACCCACGAGAACCTTCATTCGACACACGACAGCCACACTCAGCAGCGGCCGACCTCGCCCTGGATGTGGATCGCGCTGATCGTGGCGATGTTCGCTGCCGCACTGCTGTGGCTGCGCCACGCCAACCAGGACGACGTGGCACCGGCGCCGGTGGGCGAGCGGATGCTGCCGGCTGCGGAGCAGCCGCTGGCCGATGCGGCCGTGCCTGCCAACGGGCAGGCGGCTCCGGCCGCCACCCAGCGCCGTGCAGCACCGGCGGTGCGCAACCGCGAGGCGCGCCCGCTGGCCAGCAACAGCAAGCCGACCTACCCGGCCACGGCACTGCGCAATGGCGTGCAGGGCAGCGTGGTGGCCAGCCTCAATGTCGATACCCGCGGCCATGTGACCAATGCGGCGATTGTTTCGCGCAGTGGCGAACGCAGCCGTGATCTTGATCGTGCGGTGCTGAGCACCGTGCAGAACTGGAAGTTCCAGCCGGCCATGCATGAGGGCCGTGCGGTAGCGAGCGTAGTGCGGGTCCCGGTGGACTTCCGCACCGAGCAGCGTTGATCGCGGACGAGGGGTTCGTGATGTTTCGACGGAGGCTTCGGCCTCCGTCCTTTTATCTGGCGCCTCGAATGTAGAGCCGAGCCATGCTCGGCTCATCGCAATGTCCACCATGGAGTCGAGCATGGCTCGACTCTACGGAGCCTCGCGATCAGGCCAGATTGAACCCGGCGCTGCGGGCCAGGCCGTCGAAATCCGGGAAGGATGTGGCGACGTTGGCGATGTCGTTGATGCGCACTTCGCCATCGCTGATCTGGCCGGCAATGGCGAACGCCATGGCGATGCGGTGGTCCCCGTGGCTTTCGATGGTGCCGCTGCCCAGACGCACACCGCCGTACAGGGTGGCACCGTCTTCGGTTTCATCCACCTGCATGCCCAGCGTGCGCAGGCCAGTGGCCATCGCCGCAAGGCGGTCGGATTCCTTCACCCGCAGTTCGGCCGCACCGGTTACCACGGTCTGGCCTTCGGCGGCGGCGGCGGCCACGAACAGCGCCGGGAACTCGTCGATCATGTCCGGCACCAGTGCCTCGGGAATGCGGGCGCCCTTCAGCGGCGCGTAGCGCACCACCAGATCGGCCACCGGCTCACCGCCCTGCTCGGCCGGATTCTCTTCAGTGATGTCCGCCCCCATCAGGCGCAGCGCGTGCAGCAGGCCGGTGCGACGCGGGTTCAGGCCGACCTGCTTCAGGCGCAGCGCGGAACCGGGAATGATGCTGGCGGCGACCAGGTAGAACGCCGCCGAGGAGAAATCGGCCGGCACCACGATATCGGTGGCGCGCAGGCGCTGGCCGCCACGCAGGCGGGCCTTGCCGGGCGAAAACTCGATCTCCACGCCGAACGCGGACAGCATCCGCTCGGTGTAATCGCGGGTCGGGTGCGGTTCCAGAACGCTGGTTTCGCCCTGCGCGTACAGACCGGCCAGCAGCACCGCCGACTTGATCTGCGCGCTGGCCACCGGCGAGGCGAAGTCGATGCCGTGCAGCGCCTGGCCGCCATGCACGTGCAGCGGCGGCGTACCGTCGCTTTCGGTGTCGATCTTCGCGCCCATCTGCGACAGCGGGCCGGTCACGCGGCGCATCGGGCGGCCGGACAGCGATTCATCGCCGACCAGCGTGCAGTCGAAGGCCTGGCCAGCCAGCAGGCCGGCCAGCAGGCGCATGCCGGTACCGGCGTTACCGCAGTCCAGCGGTGCGTCCGGCGCCTTCAGGCCATCGATGCCAACGCCATGCACGATACGCTGCGACGGGCTGGGGGTTTCGATGCGCACACCGAGCTGGCTGAAGATGCGCGCGGTGGCGCGGGTGTCCTCGCCTTCCAGGAAGCCTTCGATATGCGAGGTGCCATCGGCCAGCGCGGCGAACATCACCGAGCGGTGCGAGACCGACTTGTCGCCGGGAATGGTCAGGCTGCCCTGCAGCGGCTGGCCCTTGCGGGCGATCCAGTGTTGCGCGTTGCTCATCGTTCGATCATTCCGTAAACGCCGGCAGCGCCGGCGATGCATCAGGGAGCGGTGGCCAGAGCCGCCGCAGCAGCACTCAGGGCACGGCCACTGGATAGGAGCCCAGCACCTTGATCTGCGCCGAGTGCGCTTCCAGTTCGGCCAGCGCGGCCTGCATCGGCGCGTCGTCGATGTGGCCGGCCAGATCGATGAAGAAGCCGTACTCCCACTTGCCGTGGTGCGACGGCCGCGACTCGATGCGGTTCATGCTGATGCCATGGCGGGCGAACGGGCTGAGCACGTCGAACAGCGCACCGGGCTTGTCATGGATGAACACCAGCACCGAGGTGCGGTCGTGGCCGGAGGTCGGGAAGATGTTGCGGCCCACCACCAGGAAACGGGTGGTGTTGTCGGCGTCGTTCTGGATCGGCTTGGTGACCACCTTCTTCAGGCCGTACACATGGCCGGCGCTCTCGCCACCGATGGCCGCCGCGTCGTCGGCGTTGCGCGCACGGCGTGCGCCTTCGGCGTTGCTCGACACCGGAATCTTCTCAGCCTTCGGCAGGTTGGCGCGCAGCCAGGCCGAGGTCTGCATGAACGACTGCGGATGCGCATAGATGCGTTCGATATCCTCGATGCGACCGCTGCGCGACATCAGGTACTGCTGCACGCGCAGTTCCACTTCGCCACAGATCTTCAGGTTGGAGGTCAGGAACATGTCCAGGGTGATCTGGATGGTGCCCTGCCCAGAATTCTCCACCGGCACCACGCCGAAATCGGCGTTGCCCGCTTCCACTTCCTGGAACACTTCCTCGATGCTGGCCATCGGCAGGCCCAGCGCCGAGCGACCGAAGTGCTTGAGCACGGCCTGCTGGCTGAAGGTGCCTTCCGGGCCGAGGTAGCCGATCTTCAGCGGCTCCTGCTGGGCCAGGCAGGCCGACATGATCTCTCGGTAGACATGCACCAGCAGCTCGTCGCTGAGCGGGCCTTCGTTGCGGTCCACCACCATGCGCAGCACCTGTGCTTCGCGCTCGGGGCGGTAGTAGTCGACGGCGGCGGCCAGCTTGCCCTTGGCCTTGCCGACCTGGTGGGCGAAACGCGCGCGCTCGGCGATCAGGCTCTGGATGTCGCGGTCGATCTGGTCGATCTTCGAGCGCACATCAGCCAGTGCCAGCGGCGCCAGGGTCGGCGCCGGATTGGACGCGGCCTTGCTCTTGGCGCGGCTCTTGGACGCCGCACTGTCCTTGGCCGGTTCGGCCTTGTTCGGCGCCTTCTTGCTGGATTTGCTGCTTGCCATCGGAATTCCTTGTTGCGGGGCACGCACACGACGGTGCGCGCCGTTCATTGCTCAGCCGTGACGCTGCTGGAAATCGGCCATGAAGGCGACCAGCGCCTCGGCCCCGGCCAGCGGCATGGCGTTGTACAGCGAGGCCCGGATGCCGCCGACCACCTTGTGGCCCTTCAGCGCCAGCAGGCCGGCGGCCTTGGCTTCGGCAACAAAGCGCGCGTCGAGCTCGGCATCGGGCAGGAAGAACGGGATGTTCATCCGCGAACGTGCGGCGTGCGCGACTTCGTTGCGGTAGAAGCCACCGGAGCCGTCGATGGCGCCGTACACCAGCGCGGCCTTGGCCGCGTTGCGCTTGGCGAACTCGGTCACCCCGCCCTCGGCCAGCATCCACTTGAACACCAGGCCGGCCAGGTACCAGTTCCAGGTCGGCGGGGTGTTGAGCATCGAATCGCGGGCGACGTGCGAGCGGTAGTCGAAGATGTCCGCGCGCGGCTGGCCACTGCGTTCCAGCAGGTCGCGGCGGATGATCATCACCGCGATGCCGACCGGGCCGAGGTTCTTCTGCGCACCGGCGTAGATCACGCCGTAGCGGCGCACATCCAGCGGCTCGCTGGCGATGGACGAACTGAAATCGGCGATCAGCGGGACGTTGCCGGTGTCGGGCACATCACGGAACTCGACGCCGTGGATGGTCTCGTTGGCGGTGAGGTGCACGTAGGCCGCATCGGGCGAAAGCTGCCAGTCCGCGCGCGGCGGCAGCGTGTGGTAGCCATCGGCCTCGCTGCTGGCGGCGATGTTGACGTCCACGTAGACCCCGGCCTGCTTGACCGCGGTCTTGCCCCAGTGGCCACTGACCACGTAGTCGGCACGCTGGCCGGGGCTGGCGAAGTTGAGCGGGATCAGCGCCTGCTGAGTGGTGGCGCCACCGGACAGGAACAGCACCGCATAGTCGTCGGGGATATCGAGCAGGCGGCGCAGGTCGGCCTCGGCCTCGGCGGCCACGGACATGAATTCCGCGCCACGATGGCTCATTTCCACGATCGAAGCGCCGGACCCGTGCCAGTCCAGCATTTCCGCCTGCGCCTGGCGCAGGACCGATTCCGGCAAGGTTGCAGGGCCGGCACTGAAGTTGAACGCGCGCGTCATGTCACACCTGTGGGGCAAGACCCCTAGTATGCCGCACTGCACCAGCCTTGCGGCCTTGTGGCGCAAGGGAAATTTGGTTTCATTGGAATCCATTGGCCGCCAGCATGGCGCCGGTAGTCGCCGACCTTGGTCGGCGTACGCCGTAAGGCGTCATGCCCATCCAGGGAGCGTGCCGACCAAGGTCGGCACCTACCGGAAGCGGGTGGGCACGCGCCGCGTGGGTAGCGCCGGGCCAGGCCCGGCGGACGCAGGGTTCAGCGTGCGCCGAACCAGAGCAGCAGGCTGAGCAACGCCGCCAGCAGCAGCGCGCTGACCAGCAGCCACGGCCAACGCCGGACCCTGCGCGGCGCGACGGGCAGCACCGGCGCTTGCTCGATGTCCTGGCTGGCCTCATCCTCGTCCGGCAACGGGCGCCGGCGCGGGTCATGCGGAACCTCCAGCACGAACCGGTGCTGGCCATCGAACACCACCTGGTCGCCGGCCTGCAGCCAGCAGTGACGAACGGCCACGCCGTTGACCCGGGTGCCATCGGCACTGCCCAGGTCGCGCAGCAGCACGCGCTCGCCATGCACTTCCACGCGGGCGTGCTGTTCGGCGAACGCGGGGTCGTCGATGGCGATGTCGGCGTCGTTGCCACGACCGATCAGGCGCGCCCGCGACAACGTGAAGCTGCGCCCATGATGCAGGCCACCGACGCCACGCAGCAGGCGCTGCTGTTCGTCGCTGCCCTCGTCGCTGTTCGGCGCAGGCGCCTGCAGCAGGCTCTCGACCTCGCCCTGCAGCACCATCTCCACGCCATCGACGTACACCGCGTCGCCTGCACGCAGCAGGGCCATCCGCCGTACCGGCCGTCCGTTCACGTGGATGCTGCGGATGCCGTTGCCGACCTGCAACCACAGCCCCCGGTCATCCATGCAGAACTGCGCCAGCAGCAGGGCGCCGTTGCCGCCCTCACCCAGCCTGACGCTGCCGTTGGCCTGGCGCACGATACGCTGCACCCCGGGCCGCAGGGGCTGGTCGGGCTGTTGTTGTTGGCTGAAGTGGACAAGCAGGTTCTGCACGCGGCGCAGACTAGCAGGTTGCTCGCCAACGAAGAAGAACCGGTGATGAGTGCTTGGCGCGAAGGCCCCCGATGCGCACAATGCTCGCCCTCATTGATCATCCCCGCCCTGCGCCAGGAGCCTGCATGTCCACCATCGATGTCCGCCACGCCCACGCCCTGCCCGACGCACAGGCGCGCGCGGCGATCGAACAGGTCGCCGCCAAGTTGTCCGAACGTTTCGGCCTGAAGTCGTCCTGGACCGCCGACGTACTGAATTTCTCCGGCAGCGGCGTGGACGGTGCGATCGAACTGCAGCCCGGCGCCGTACGTGTCACCGCCAAGCTGGGCTTCCTGCTGTCGGCGATGAAAGGCATGGTGGAAGGCGAGATCCAGCGCGTGCTGAAGGAAAAGCTGGGCTGAATCCCTGCGGCGGCCGTCACGGTCGTGCAACGCCATCGCGCGCTACTCTCGGGGCAGGCCCAACTCCCACGGGAAGTGCGATGAACCGTTACGAAAACGACGACCGCCGCGACGACGACGCCTCGTTTGGCGACCAGGCCGAGCGCTTCTCGCGCAAGCTGAGCGATTCGGCCCAGCAGGTCTGGCTGGCCGGGCTGGGTGCCCTAGGCCGCGCCCAGGCCGAAGGCAGCCGCTTCTTCGATGGCCTGGTGAAAGAAGGCGAAGCCTGGGAAGCCCGCCGCCGCGAGCGCCAGGGCGACCAGGGCCCGGGCTGGCGCGACAACGTTGAATCGTCACTGGACGACGCGCGTGAGAAGGCCTCCGGCACCTGGAACAAGGTCGAGAAGGCCTTCGACGACCAGGTGCAGGGTGTGCTCAAGCGCCTGCATGTGCCCACCGCCGACGAAGTGGCCGCGCTGGAAGCCCGCATCGATGCCCTGCATGCGCGCCTGGCCAAGCTGGAGACCCGGGCCGCCTCGGGCAGCGACGCGCCCGCGCCGGGCAGCCACCAGTCGCCGGACAGCGTGCCCTGACCGACGATTGTTGCAATGCAATAAAATCTGGTTGACAATCGCGAGCAACCCGCCAATCGCTTCGGCTGCCGTTTGTTCCCTCCCTCACGGCTTCAGGATTGGCGGGTTTTTCGTGCCTGCACTACGCCGATCTGAGCGTTTGATCACATTTGGTGTCAGGAACCTCCTGACCCAGCAGGGCGGCGCGCCGATTACACTGTCGTCTTCCGCATTCGCCCCTTCCGCGCACCTCCCGCATGCTCCCCTGGATCCTGGCCCTGCTCTCGGCCCTGCTTGTCTGTTCCCTGGCCGTTGTCTATCTGTGGTGGATCAAGCGGCGCCAGAAGGAGATGCAGCTCGGCCTGCAGGCCCTGGCTGGCATGCACTGGCGTGAATTCTCGGTACTGGTCAAGCGCATGCTGCGCGAGCAGCGCGGGCTGCGCGAGCTGAACGATCCGGCCGAGGATGCGCGTGAGCCGAGCAGCGATTTCGTGCTCAGTGACGGCCCCAACCAGTGGCTGGTGTCGTGCAAGCATGGCCTGGCCTACCGCATCGGCACCGCCGCAGTGAACGAACTGGGCGCCGCCGCGCGCCTGGCCGGCGCCAAGGGCGGCATGCTGCTGACCGAAGGCCGTATCGAACGTGACGGTCGCGCCGCCGCCGAAAAGCAGGCCGTCGAAGTGCTGGACGGCCCGCGCCTGTGGCCCCTGTTGCAGCCTTATCTGCCGGGTGACATCGACACGCGCGTGCGTGCCGGTGCGCGCCACGAAGCGCTGCGCCGGATCGCCATCGCCGCGCTGGGCTCGGTGACGCTGGGCCTGCTGGTGGGCGTGGGTCTGCAGGGCCTGCATGTGGACCGCGCCGAGCCCGTTGCCGCGGCGCCGGTCACCCCGACCGTGGCCGCTGAAGCGGCCCGCGAACCCGCTCCGGTGGCCACGCAGGCCGCCCTGGCAGCGCTGCCCGCGCCGGCCCCCACGGCCGCGCCGGGAACCCTCGATGCGCGCAGCAATCCCAATCCGGATACGGCCACGCTGGACCGTTTCCAGGCGGATCTGTCGCGCGCGCTGGCCGGCAAGCCCGGCATCGCCAGTGGCGTCTGGTTGACCCGCCAGACCCTGGCGATCAACCGCACCGGAGAACTGGATGCGGTATGGCCGCAGGTCTGCGAGGAAGTGCTGCACTACCCGGCCCTGCGCAATGTCCGCATCCAGCTCAATGCCCGCCCCGGCGTGGATGAACCGGTGCGCTGGCGGCAGTGCGCCACGTATTGATGGGGACCGACATCCACGCATGGCGTGGATGCCCCTGTAGCGTCGGGCCGCGCTCGACTCATCGCGCATCGCGCGGACAGCAGCCGAGCATGGGCTTGGCTCTACATGACGCCTCGCCAGGACTCGACGTGGCAGGCAGTTGTTGACCCGTTCGATGATGTCGTCCAGCAGCGCCGGATCAATGCAGGTGACGAGCGTGCGCCCGGCTCTACAGTAGATTTACGCCATGCGTGGATACGGCCCCTACCGTGCGCCGGGCGCGAAGCGTGCCACCAGGTCCCAGGCATCTCCCAGGAACACCTGCCGCACGCGGGTGATCGGCTGTTCGCCGCGCCAGGTCAGGCGCTCGATCACCAGGCAGGCGGTGCCGGGCTTCACATCCAGCAGCTTGGCGCTGGCGGTGTCCGCGCCCCAGGCGCTGATGCGGTGCTGCGCGCGCGTCCACGACACGTTCTGCAGCAGCCAGCTGCCCGGCGCGGTGGTGTTGAAATCAACCTCCAGCACCTCGGGCACGCCCACCGGGCTGATCAGGCGGTGCTCCAGCGCCAGCGGACGGCCATCGGCCAGATGCAGGCAACGCATCGCCAGCAGCATTTCGCTACCAGCCAACTCCACTTCGCCGGCATTGCCCACGTCAGCCAGACGCAACTCGCGCTGCAGCAGGCGGTAGCCGTACTGATGGCCGCGCGAGCCAACCTCCATCGCGATATCCGGAATTTCCAGCGCCACCTGCTCCAGATGCGGCGGCTGCCGTGCCACGAATGAACCCGCGCGACGACGGCGTTCGATCATGCCACTCTCAGCCAGCGCGGTCAGCACCTTGTTCACCGTCATCCGCGAGCAGCCGTACTGCTCCATCAGCTCGTGCTCGTACGGGATGCGGAACCCCGGCGCCCACTCTCCGCTGAGAATGCGGCTTTCCAGATCGCTGCGGATACGCTGGTTGAGCGTGGCGGACTTGCTGGCCTTCACGTGGTGGGGTCTCGGTGGCGGGAGGCGATCAGCCCAGCACGCCCTTCAGGGCGGCGGCGAAGGCGGTGGTGATCGCCTCGCGCTGCAGGTGGCGACCTTCGGCCACACACTGGCGGCCATGGCGCCAGACCGATCGCAGCGCGCCATTACGTGCGGCGAACACCCAGCTGTCAAGCCATGCGTCACCCTGTCGCGCCTGCAACGCGGGGTGTGCGGCATCCAGTTCGACCAGATCGGCACTGGCGCCCACCTGCAGGCCAGCAGCCACGCCCAGCGCCTGTGCGCCACCGTGCAATGCGCCC
This sequence comes from Stenotrophomonas sp. GSD10, assembly GCF_056172695.1. Lineage (NCBI taxonomy): Bacteria > Pseudomonadati > Pseudomonadota > Gammaproteobacteria > Lysobacterales > Lysobacteraceae > Stenotrophomonas > Stenotrophomonas sp. GSD10. Next base: position 2,451,331 of record NZ_JAOCMC010000002.1, read on the forward strand.
TCGAACAGGAAGCGGCCGCTGCTGCGGGTGGCATCCGGGGCCAGCACGTTGCGCCCGCGAAGGGTCAGGCGCTGGCCATATTCGAGCAGGCGCAGCTCTTCGGCCGCGTCGATCAGCACATTGGAATCGGAGCCGACGCCGAAGCGTCCGCCCTCACGCGCAAACGCCTGCATCGGGAACAGGCCGTCGCCCAGGTTGGCTTCGGTGATCGGGCACAGCCCGGCCACGGCCTGGCTGGCCACGATGGCCGCGCGCTCGTCATCGGTGATGTGGGTGGCATGCACCAGGCACCAGCGCGCATCCACCGGCGCATGGTCGTACAGCCACTGCACCGGGCGCTGGCCGCTCCAGGCCAGGCAGGCCTCGACTTCGCGCACCTGCTCGGCGATATGGATATGCACCGGGCCATCGGTGAGCGGCAGCAGCGCGCCCAGTTCCTCGCCGGTGACCGCGCGCAGGCTGTGCGGGGCGATGCCGAGCACGGCGTCAGGCAACGCGGCCAACGCTGGCTTGGCCGCGTCCAGCAGCTGCGCGAAGCCATCCACATCATGGATCAGGCGGCGCTGCGCCGGATTCGGCGGTGCGCCACCGAAATCGGCGTGGGCGTAGAACACCGGCAGCAGAGTCAGGCCGATGCCGGTCTGCCCGGCGGCAGCGGCGATGCGCGCGCTCATCTCGGCACGGTCGGCATACGCCTGGCCGTCGGCATCGTGGTGCAGGTAGTGGAATTCGCCGACGCGGGTGAAGCCGCTTTCCAGCATTTCCATGTAGGCCTGGGCGGCGATGGCCTGCACCGCGTCCGGGCGCAGACGGGCCAGGAAGCGGTACATCAGCTCGCGCCAGCTCCAGAAGCTGTCACCGTCGCCGCCGCCGATCTCGGTCAGGCCGGCCATGCCGCGCTGGAAGGCGTGGCTGTGCAGGTTGGGCAGGCCCGGCACCAGCAAGCCAACGCGGGTATCACCGTCCCGCGCGCCCTGCCCGGTGCTGATCGCCGAGATGCGGCCGTCCTGCACCTGCAGGCGGACATCGCGGGCCCAGCCTTCGGCCAGCAGGGCGTGGGCGGCATGGAAACAGTGCAGGGAACGCGAATCGGACATGGCTGGACAACCCGAAATGGACGCCTATATTGTATAGACATATAAGCACAGCCGCGTTGTGGATGCCATGCACGTCGATACCCTCTGGTCCAACGTCCACCTGATCACCCTCGATGGCGAGGGCCTGGGTGTCATCCGCGATGGCGTACTGGCCTGCAGCGAGGGCCGCATCGTCCACGTCGGCGCCGCCGGCAGCGATGCGCACCTGCAGCCGACCACCCGCATCGACGGTGAAGGGCGCTGGATCTCGCCGGGCCTGATCGACTGCCACACCCACCTGGTCTACGCCGGCAACCGCGCCAACGAGTTCGAGCAACGCCTGCAGGGCGTCAGCTATGCCGAGATCGCCCGCGCCGGCGGTGGCATCGTCTCCACCGTGCGTGCCACCGGCGCCGCCACACCCGAGCAGCTGGCCGGCGAAAGCCGCCCGCGCCTGCTGGCGATGCGCGCCGAAGGCGTGACCACGATCGAGATCAAGTCCGGCTACGGCCTGACCCTGGCCGACGAACGCAAGCAGTTGCAGGTCGCACGCGCATTGGGCGAGGAATGCCGGGTCAACGTGGTGACCACCTTCCTCGGCGCGCACGCGATTCCGCCAGGCCGCGAGGCGCAGGAGTACACCGACGAGGTGTGTGAGGTGATGATTCCGGCCATTGCCGCCGAAGGCCTGGCCGAAGCGGTGGACGTGTTCTGCGAGAACATCGCCTTTTCGCCCGCGCAGGCGCGGCAGGTGTTCGAGGCCGCACGCGCGAACGGACTGGCGGTGAAGATCCATGCCGAACAGCTGAGCAACCAGCACGGCGCCGAACTGGCCGCGGGTTTCGGCGCGCTGTCGGCCGACCATATCGAACATCTGGATGACACCGGCATCGCCGCGATGGCTGCCGCCGGCACCGTCGCCGTGCTGCTGCCGGGCGCATTCTATTTCACCCGCGATACCACCCTGCCGCCGATTGCCGCGCTGCGTGCGGCCGGCGTGCCGTTGGCACTGGCCACCGACAGCAACCCGGGCACCTCGCCGCTGACCAGCCCGCTGCTGGCGATGAACATGGGCGCCACTCTGTTCCGCCTGACCGTGGACGAGTGCATCGCCGGCTTCACCCGTGAAGCGGCGCGCGCGCTGGGCCATGGCGAGCGCATCGGCCGCCTCGCTGTCGGCATGGACTGCGACCTGGCGATCTGGGACATCGACGCCCCCGCCGATCTGGTCTATCGCATTGGATTCAACCCGCTGCACGCGCGCGTGGTGCGCGGGCAGCCCGACCTGCCTGCCTCCTGGAGCAACACATGAGCAACACCCTGGTTCTTCGTCCCGGCCATGTCACTCTCGCCCAATGGCGGCAGGTCTATCGCGGCGCGCCGCTGGCACTGGACCCGGCCGCACTGCCGGTGGTGCGCGCCAGCGCCGCCGCCGTCGCTGCCATCGTCGCCAAGGGCGCACCGGTGTATGGCATCAACACCGGCTTCGGCAAGCTGGCCAGCGTGCGCATCGAGCGCGAGGACCTGGCCACCCTGCAGCGCAATATCGTGCTCTCGCATGCAGCCGGCGTGGGCGAGCCGATGCCGGCCAGCGTGGTGCGCTTGATGATGGCGCTGAAGCTGGTCAGCCTGGCGCAGGGTGCTTCGGGCATCCGCGAGGAAACCCTGCTGCTGCTCGAAGCGATGCTGGTCAAGGGCGTGCTGCCGGTGGTGCCGGCGCAGGGTTCGGTGGGTGCCTCGGGCGACCTCGCGCCGCTCTCGCATCTGGCCAGCGTGATGCTGGGCGTCGGCGAAGCCTTCATCGGTGACGAACGCCTGCCGGCAACCGACGCACTGGCGCGTGCCGGCCTGCAGCCGATCGAGCTGGGCGCGAAGGAAGGCCTGGCGCTGCTCAACGGCACCCAGTTCTCCACCGCCTATGCGCTGGCCGGCCTGTTCGAGATCGAGACCGTGTTCCAGGCTGCGCTGGTGACCGGGGCACTATCGGTGGAAGCGGCCAAGGGCTCGGACACCCCGTTCGATCCGCGTATCCATGCCATCCGTGGCCAGCGCGGGCAGATCGCCACCGCCGCGACCCTGCGTACCCTGATGCAGGGCTCGGACATCCGCGAATCGCACCGCAACAACGACGTGCGCGTGCAGGACCCGTACTGCCTGCGCTGCCAGCCTCAGGTGATGGGCGCGGCGCTGGACATCCTGCGCCAGGCCGCAACCACGCTGGAAATCGAAGCCAACGGCGTGTCCGACAATCCGCTGGTGTTCACCGATACCGGCGAAGCGCTGTCCGGCGGCAACTTCCACGCCGAACCGGTGGCCTTCGCCGCCGACATGCTGGCGATGGCGGTGTGCGAGATCGGTTCGATCAGCGAGCGCCGCCTGGCGATGCTGGTGGACCCGGCGCTGTCCGGCCTGCCGGCCTTCCTGACCCCGCGCCCGGGCCTGAATTCCGGTTTCATGATTCCGCAGGTGACCGCCGCGGCACTGGTCTCGGAGAACAAGCAGCGCGCCTACCCGGCCAGCGTCGATTCGATCCCGACTTCAGCCAACCAGGAAGACCACGTGTCGATGGCCGCACACGGCGCGCGCCGTTTGATGCAGATGGCCGAGAACGCCGCCAACGTGATCGGCATCGAGCTGCTGGCCGCCGCGCAGGGCTGCGACTTCCATGCGCCGCTGCGCTCCAGTGCCGCGCTGGAATCCGTGCGCGCCGCCCTGCGTGCGCAGGTGCCAACGCTGGAAGAAGACCGCTACTTCCATCCGGACATGGTGACCGCCACGAATCTGGTGCGCAGCGGCGCGCTGGCACACGGTCTTGCCGAACTGCTGCCGACCGTGGAACCGCAGGCATGAATGCCCTTCCCGAATGGCTGACGGTGCACGAGGGCGATGCCCCGTTGATCGTCAGCTTCCCGCATACCGGCAGCGAGCTGCCGCACGACCTGATCGGCCACTACCATTCGCCGTGGCTGGCGCGCCGCGATGCCGACTGGTGGGTGCACGAGCTGTACGATTTCGTGCGCGGTATGGGCGCGACCACGGTGCGTTCGGCGATCTCGCGTTCGGTGATCGACCTCAACCGCGATCCCAGCGGGGTCTCGCTGTATCCGGGCCAGAACACCACCGGCCTGTGCCCGCTGACCACCTTCGACAACCAGCCGCTATACCACGCCGGGCGCGAACCGGATGACGCCGAGATCGCGCGGCGCCGCGACACGTATTTCCTGCCCTACCACGACGCACTGGCCGCACAGATCACCCGCCTGCGTGCACGCCACGGCACCGTGGTGGTGTACGACGCGCATTCGATCCGCTCGCATATTCCGCATCTTTTCGATGGCGAGCTGCCGCAGTTCAACCTGGGTACCGCCGGCCCGTCCGGAGCACCAGACACCTCCTGCGACAACGCATTGAGCGATGTGGTGGAGAACCTGCTCAGGATCAGTGGCATGAGCCAGGTGCGCAACGGCCGCTTCAAGGGCGGCTGGATCACCCGCCACTACAGCAACATCGCCGGCGGCGTACATACGCTGCAGATGGAGCTGGCCTGCCGCGGCTACATGCACGAGCCGCTGCCCGACCAGGTGGACGAACACAGCTGGCCCACCCCGCTCGACCCTGACCACGCCGCACCGCTGCGCCATACCCTGGCGCAGGTGCTCAACGCCTGCCTTGAATTCGCTACGAACCGGAGCGCCGCATGACCCGCAACGACCCGTCCCGCACCATCGCCGCGCCGACCGGCACCACGCTCAACGCCAAGAGCTGGCTGACCGAAGCGCCGCTGCGCATGCTGATGAACAACCTGCACCCGGACGTGGCCGAGCGGCCGCAGGAACTGGTGGTGTACGGCGGCATCGGCCGCGCCGCGCGCGACTGGGAGAGCTTCGATGCGATCGTCGAAACGCTCAAGCGCCTGGACGATGACCAGACATTGCTGGTGCAGTCGGGCAAACCGGTGGGCGTGTTCCGCACCCATGCCGATGCGCCACGCGTGCTGATCGCCAACTCCAACCTGGTGCCGCGCTGGGCCAACTGGGACCACTTCAACGAACTGGATAAGAAGGGCCTGGCCATGTACGGCCAGATGACCGCCGGCAGTTGGATCTACATCGGCGCACAGGGCATCGTGCAGGGCACCTACGAGACCTTCGTGGAAATGGGCCGCCAGCACTTCGGCGGCGACCTGACCGGCAAGTGGCTGTTTACCGGCGGTCTGGGCGGCATGGGTGGCGCACAGCCGCTGGCCGCAGTGATGGCCGGTGCCTCATGCCTCGCTGTCGAATGCCGCAAGAGCAGCATCGACATGCGCCTGCGCACTGGCTACCTGGACACCTGGACCGACAACCTGGACGAAGCGCTGCGCCTGATCGACGAGTCGTGCAAGGCCGGCACGCCGAAGTCGGTGGGCCTGCTGGGCAACGTGGCCGACGTGCTGGCCGAACTGCTGAAGCGCGGCGTGAAGCCGGACCTGCTGACCGATCAGACCTCCGCCCACGATCCGGTGAACGGCTACCTGCCGCAGGGCTGGACCGTCGAGCAATGGGACGACAAGCGTGCATCTGCGCCGAAGGAAGTGGAGAAGGCCGCGCGAGCCTCGATGGCCAACCACATCCGCGCCATGCTCGGCTTCCACGCGCTGGGCGTGCCGACCGTGGACTACGGCAACAACCTGCGGCAGATGGCGCTGGAAGAAGGCGTGGAGAACGCGTTCGACTTCCCTGGTTTCGTGCCGGCCTACATCCGCCCGCTGTTCTGCCGCGGCATCGGCCCGTTCCGCTGGGCGGCGCTGAGCGGCGATCCGGAAGACATCGCCAAGACCGATGCCAAGGTCAAGGAACTGATTCCGGACAATCCGCACCTGCACCGCTGGCTGGACATGGCCGCCGAGAAGATCAAGTTCCAGGGCCTGCCGGCACGCATCTGCTGGGTCGGCCTGGGCGACCGTGATCGACTCGGCCTGGCTTTCAACGAGATGGTCGCCAACGGTGAACTGAAGGCGCCGGTGGTGATCGGCCGCGACCACCTGGACAGCGGCAGCGTGGCGTCGCCGAACCGCGAAACCGAGGCGATGGCCGATGGTTCCGATGCAGTGTCCGACTGGCCGCTGTTGAACGCCCTGCTCAACACCGCCAGCGGCGCGACCTGGGTGTCGCTGCACCACGGCGGCGGCGTCGGCATGGGCTTCTCGCAGCATGCCGGCATGGTGATCGTGTGCGATGGCACCGAAGCGGCGGCGAAGCGGATTGGTCGCGTGCTGTGGAACGACCCGGCCACCGGCGTGATGCGCCATGCCGATGCCGGCTATGAGATCGCGATTGAGTGCGCGAAGGAGAAGGAGCTGGATCTGCCGGGAATTCTCGGCTGATACGGGGTTGCTGGCCAGCGGCCGGCACTACCGGAAACACCGGGTTCTGCCGGCCATTCTCGGCTGATCCACGGTTGCCGGTCAGCGAACGCGTGGTAGTGCCGGCCGCTGGCCGGCATCGCCCCCACCCACCGATGGCCCTTGACCGGGCCACGATGGAGTTTCCATAGTGCGGCCTCACCCTTGGGTTGATCCGTCATGAACCGACTGCTTCGCCATAGCGTTGCCCTGCTGTGCCTGCTTCCGGGCGTCGCATTCTCAGCCCCATCCGGCGTGGCCACCCGGTTCGACACACAACTGCAGACCAATCGCGAACGCTACGGCATCGCCGGGCAAGCGGTGCTGGTCGCCCACAACGGACAGGTGCTGTACCAACGCGCCAGCGGCGATCGTGATCCCGCTAGCCATGCACTTGCCACCGTCGATTCCATTTTCACAGCGCAGTCGATGGCCAAGCTGCTGACCAGCACGCTGGTGATGCAGCTGGTCGATCAGGGCAAAGTGGATCTGGATGCGCCAGCCAGTCGCTACGTACCGGACCTGCCGGCCCCGTGGCAGGCGATCCCGGTGCGTGACTTCCTCAACCATAGTTCGGGCATCGGCGAGTACTACGACCGGGTCGACAATCGCTGGGTGAGCAAGGGCTACAGTGGTGTCGCGCCGGATCTTGCGGCCGCGCTGAAGGTGGCCGCCGCCGCGCCGATGCAGTTCGCCACCGGTAGCCGCGTGCAGTACACCCAGGCCAACTACCTGGTGCTGACGGCGTTGCTGGAAGCGCACTACCGCAAACCCTACCCGGCCATCGCGCGCGAGCGCATCCTGCAGCCGCTGAAGATGACCAGCACCTCGTGGGGCGTGGCCAGCGTACCGGCCCAGCGCGCGGCGGTGCCGTACATCGGCAAGGACGGCGCATTGCAGCCCGCCAATGAAGACCCGTGGCCGAGCTACGGTTGGGGCCATGCCGACCTGCAGACCACCGTGGGCGACATGAACCGCTTCCTGCAGGCGCTGGCGACCGGCAAGCTGCTGCGCACGGCCACGCTGGAAACGCTCTGGCAGCCACAGACGCTGAGCGGCGGCGGCAGCAATTTCTTTTCCACCGGCTGGGACACCACCCGCAGCGATGGCTACACCCAGGTCGGCCACGATGGCGGCACCCGTGTGCGTGCGCGGCTGGCCTACAAGGGCACGCTGGACAGTGGCTACTGGGTATTCGTCTACCTGACCAATGGCAGTGCGCGCAATGTGTGGTCGAGCACATTGGTGGAAAGCACGATGGCGGTGGCCGCACCGGGGAATTCCCGCATGCGGTGCTGTCTGAGCGGTTGATCGCTTATGCGCTGGATGATGATGCAGGCGCTGTACCCGCCCTGCGCGCGTGGTTGCGCGACAGCAGCGGCATCGCGGCCAGCGAACTGGAGCGGGCGATCAACAGCGACGGCTACGCCATCCTCGCGAGCCTCGGCGCGCGCAGCGCGTTGAAGGTGTTCACACTCAACACCGAGCTGTATCCGCAATCGGCCAATGCGTGGGACAGTCTGGCCGAGTGCCATGCCGCGCTGGGTGAGAAGGAAGCCGCCGAGCGGCTGTATGCGAAGTCGAAGGCGCTGGCGAAGCCTTCGCCGTAAACCGATTGTAGAGTCGAGCTTGCTCGACTGCTCCCAGGTGCGATCGTAGAAACCCGCAGTGCGCGCGATAGTCGAGCAAGCTCGACTCTACGAAGCGCGTGGGCGGCCATACGCTGCCGGTGGGTGACGTGGGGTGCCCGACCTGTTAACTTGCGCGCCACTTTTGTGGTTTACAGCATTTCGCATGTCGCTCCCGTCTCACCGCCCCACCCCGTCGCTGCTGTTCCTGGCCGTTTCCTTCAGCCTGGCCGTCACTGCCCAGGCCGCCCCACAGGCCACCACCCTCGATGCCGTGCAGGTCACCGCCGCCGATGCCAGTGCGCAGGCACGCGCGGAGATGAAGCGCGTGCCTGGCGCCAGCAATGTCATCGACGTGGCCAAGGCCGATAGCCGCCTGTCCAGCAGCGCCGATGTGCTGGCCTACCAGCCGGGCATCAGCGCGCAGTCGCCAGGCAACGAGGGCACCAAAGTCTCGATCCGCGGCTCAGGCATCAATCGCGGCCCGGGTGCGCATGCGTCGGGCATCGCGGTGTCGATCGACGGCCTGCCGCTGACCGGTCCGGGTGGCACGCCCTACGAACTGCTGGAACCGCTGTGGCTGTCGCGCGTGGAAGTGCTGCGAGGGGCCAATGGGTTCGAACGCGGCGCGCTCGCGCTCGGCGGCGCCATCGACTACGTCAGCCGCAGCGGCCGTGATTCGGCGGGTGTGCAGCTGCACTACGAAGCCGGCAGCCGTGGCTACCAGAAGCGTGGCCTGAGCTGGGGCGGCGTCAGCGGTGATGTCGACTATTTCCTGGCCTACACCGACACCGAGTTCGACGGCTACCAGCGCCACGCGCGCGGCGACGGCAAGGGGGCAATGGCCAATGTGGGATGGCAGATCACGCCCGATCTGCAGACGCGCTTCTTCGTGCGCTACCGCGAAACCAATCACGAAACACCTGGGCGCCTGACCCGCGACCAGATCCGCAACGATCCGCGTGCGGCCAATCCGGCCAACCTGGCCATCGATGCGCGCCGCCCGCAGCCGGGCAGCACCTGGCTGGGCAATGTCACCACGCTGCAGATCGATGAGGATTCGTCGCTGCAGGCCGGGCTGGTCTATCACAAATATCCGATGGACCTGAACGAAAGCCTGTACCGCCAGCAGCTGGACTACGCCAACCTCAACGCCACGCTGGACTACCGCCATCACCACACGCTGTTCGGGCTGGACAGCGACACCACGATCGGCCTGCGCGTCACCCACGATCTGGATGCCGACGTGCGCGAGTCGCTGCGCTTTGCCAGCAACGGCTATGCCGCCGGCACGCGCACGCGTGAGTTCCGCCACCACGGCACCGACAGCACGCTGCACGTCAGCAACACCCTCGCCTTGAACGACCGCCTGCGCATGCAGACCGGGCTGGCGCTGATCAACACCCGTCGCGATGTGCAGGTGACCTGGCCGAGCAGCGGCGGCCGCCTGCGCGATCATGACTGGGACTACGCGCCGCGACTGGGCTTCACCTGGCAGCACAGCGCGCAGACGCAGTGGTTCGGCAACCTCAGCCGCTCGGTGGAAGCGCCGCATCCGTGGTCGATGATCTGGGGTTCGAACCAGTATTTCGGGCCGGGCAATGGCCCGTCCACGGGCCGCCAGCGCGCGCCGGTGCCGATGCAGAACCAGACCGCCACCACGCTGGAACTGGGTGCGCGTGGCGATGCGGCGCTCGGCCGGTGGGAGCTGACCGGCTACTACGCGCATGTGAACCACGAACTGCTGAGCGTGGAGCTGCAGCCGGTGCCGAACCTGTTCATCGCAGAAAACAACGCCAGCCCCACCGTGCACCGTGGCATCGAAGCCGGCTTGGACAGCACGCTGTGGCAGGCCGCGCCGGGACGCCTGTCGTTGCGCCAGGCGTACACCTTCAGCGACTTCCGTTACCGCCACGATGCGCGCTTCGGCAGCAACCGCCTGCCGGGCCTGCCGCGCCACAGCTACCAGGCCGAGCTGCGCTTCGATCACGCGTCCGGTCTGTACGCCGCGCTGAACACCGAATACGCCTCACGCATCGCGGTGGACTATGCCAACAGCTACTGGGCCGACAGCCATGTGATCTTCGGCAGCCGCATCGGCTACGACGCACCCAATGGCCGCTGGCAGGCGTGGGCGGAGATGCGCAACCTCGGCAACCGTCACTACGCCGCCACGGTCACGCCAGGCTATGACGATGCGGGCAAGGATGTGGCGCGCTCGACGCCGGGCGAAGGCCGTGGCGTCTATGCGGGCGTGCGTTGGCGCTTCGATTGAGCCGCGCCACGGCGCGGTCACAACCCGCGGAACACTTCCAGCAGGCTGGCCGCGCCCGGTACCCGCTGCTGGGCCAGCCAGCCCACGATCGCAAAGAACAGCAGCAGGCCCAGCAACGGCCAGATCGTGTGCGTCACGCATACCCGCCACCAGCCCTGCTCCTGCATGCCCTGCATGCGCCGGTACAGGCCACCGGCAATGGCCGCGTCCACCAGCAGTTCGGCCATCAGTACCGGTGCCGACCACACCATCCACACGCTGGCCAGCAGGACGGCGGCCACCAGCGCGACGATGCCGAGGACGGCCAGCAAGGGCAGCCCGGCTTCGTCTTCAACCAGTCCGGCCAGCGGCACCTCGCTCACCTCAACCTCGCTCTGCGCTGCCGACTCATTCCACGAGGCAGACGCACCGCCACCACCGGAACGGCCGCCGACATCACTCCACGGCGATTGCGCGGCGCTGCCGTGTGCCGATGGGGTGCCTCCGCCCACCTCCGACGACAGCGCATCGAGCACGTTGTCCCAGCGCCAACGGATCCAGATCCACATCAGCAGCAGGAACACACCGTAGGCCAGCAGTACCGCCAGTGGGTAGCGCAGCGGCATGGCCTCGACACCGGCCAGCCGCAGCAGATGCGAGACGAGGAACCCGGCAGCTGCGGTCAGCGCAACGATCAGGGCCATCTGCAGCCGCGGCCAGCCGCGTTGCTGCAGGTGCCGCCGCGCACGCACGACTTCGCTGCCACGGCTCCTGCGCAGCTTCAAGGCACTGGTGGAAAAATGGCGCGGGTTCTTCATGCCGCCACCCGTAGGCGGGAGGCAACGCGGTCAGCGACCTCGGAAACCTGATGCTGCATGCGGACGTCCTTGCCGGGCACGCGTAGGCGGTGATGGCCGGATTCTATCGCGATGCGGCGCCGCGTCGAGAGCGCGCACAGCTTCATTGATCAGGCAGCACCGGGCGTTACGCGCTCATCCACGCGTGGCGTGGATCTACCGGATACGGCCGGATCAGGGAGGCGCGGCAGCCTTCAGCAACTGTGCGGCCACCTGGTCGAACGGGGCGATGTCCTGCAGCGCGCGGCACATCGCTACCGCGCCTTCCACGCTGGCGATCACCAGGCTGGCCAGTCCCGACGCGGTCGCGAGGTCGTGCCCTTCGGCGACGAAGGCGGCGACCAGATGGCTCTGCCAACGCACGAACACCTCGGCGGCGGCCACGCGTGGCTGGCTCGGTGCGGCATCCATCGGCTCTTCCACGGCAGCCGCCAGCACCGGGCAACCGGCACGGAACTGCGTGCGCAGCAGGCGTTCGCGCCACATCGCCAGGAACTGCTGCAGGCCCTGTGCCGCGCCGCCCTTCAGCAACTCCACCAGCAGCGCCTCCACCTTGTCGCCGGCCATGTGCGTGGCGCGTGCCAGCAGTTCCTGCTTGCCGCCCGGGAAATGATGGTAGGTGGAGCCCAGGGGCGCGTCGGCCAGCTTGGTCACCTCGCGGATGCTGGTCGCGTTGAGGCCGACCCGCGCCAGCATCTGTGCCGCAGCATCAATCACCCGTTGCGGGGCGTCAGAGGGTCGCGGGCTCACGGCGGGGTTCCTTGCCAGGACAGTTGTCATAGACTAGCGTACCGACCGTTCTATAACAGTCGTCATAACCATGAATCTCTGGTTCCGCCTGCTCCACCTGCTGCTGTGCAGCCTGTTCCGGCCGAAGCTGGAAGCCCCGTTCGGGGTCTCGCGGCTGCAGTTCCGGGTGCTGCCCAACGACCTGGACAGCAACCTGCACATGACCAACGGCCGCTACTGGAACATCTTCGATCTGGGCCGGCTGGACCTGATCCTGCGCATGGGCCTGGGCCGGGTGGCGCTGCGTGAGAAGTGGGCACCGATCGTCGGCGCCGGCACCATCCAGTTCCGCCGCGAGCTGAAGCCGTTCCAGCGCTTCACCCTTGAAACCCGCCTGGTCGGCTGGGTCGGCTCGCGCGGCATCATGGAGCAGCGCGTGCTGATCGGCCGCGAACAGAAGATCGCCACCCGTGCGCTGCTGGTCACCGGCATCTACGACCGCCGCGCGCGCCAGTTCGTGGGCATGCCGGCGATGATGGAAGCCATCGGCGTGGTCGCGCCGCCGTCACCGCCGCTCAGCGCCGCCGCCGAAGCGCTGCTGGCAGCGGATGCGGCGCTGAAGCGGGATGACGCCTGAGCCGCATCAGACCCTGGGCATGTTCTTGGTCACGCAGTGGATGCCGCCACCGCCGCCGGCAATCGCGTCGATATCCACCTGCTCGATCACGCGGCCGGGGTACAGATCCTCCAGCAGCTCGCGGCAGTGGCCATCGGCGGCATCGTCACCAAACTGCGGCGCGACCACCGCGCCGTTGATCGGCAGATAGTTGATGTAGCCCATCGCCAGATCGTCGTTGTCACGGGTGTGCACGTTGTCGCGCCCGTCCAGCGGCGGCGGCAGCGTGTGCACCTGCAGGCGCCGCCCATCGGCGTCGGTCGCATCGCGCAGTATCTCAAGATGTTCGCGGGTCAGATCGTAGTCGTAGGACTCCGGATCATTATCGAGGTTGGCGATCACCACGCCCGGGCGCACAAAGCGCGCATAGAAATCCACGTGTGCGTCGGTGATGTCCTCGCCGGCGATGCCGGGCAACCAGATCACCTTGCGCAGGCCGAGGTGGTGCTTCAGCTCGGCCTCGATATCCGCGCGCGACCAGTCCGGATTGCGGTTGCGGTTCACCCAGCAGCTCTCGGTGAGAATGGCCGTGCCGTGGCCGTCGACTTCGATGCCACCGCCCTCGCCGACCAGATCACTCTCCAGCAGCGTTGCGCCGGTCACCTGCGCCAGCCACGGCGCCACCGCGCCATCGTTGCGCGCGCTCTGCTTGCCGCCCCAACCGTTGAAGTTGAAATCGACCAGGCCCAGTCCGCCCTGGCCGTCGGTGACGAAACAACCGCCGTAGTCGCGCACCCAGATGTCATCCAGCGGCACCTCCAGGAATTCGATGTTGTCGCGACCGCAGCGGTCCTGCGCCTGCTTCCGCTGCGCGGGGCGGCACAGCACGCTGACCGGCTGGTGGCGGGCGATGGTACGGGCCAGCCGCGCCACAGCGCTGTTCACCGCATCGGCCTGCGCGCCCCACACCCGCGGCTGCGCCGCGAAGGCCAGGAACACACGCTCCTGCGGGCCGTGTTCGTCGGGCATGCGCCAGGCACCCGCGCCTGGGGCCGCTGCCGCAACGCGGCCCGGCAGGCCGGCCAGGCCCAGTGCCGCCAGGCCGCCAAGCCCGGCCGCACCGGCCAGCTGGGTAAGGAAGTGACGACGGGTAGGCATGACGGGCTCCACGGGGTTGGGGGTCAGGCCATGCTGCGCTTGCCGACCCATAAGAACAAACGATAGATTCAGACATCAATTGAACAGTTCTGCTTATCTGAAATGCTCAAGCACTGGCCCCCGCTGAACGCCCTGCGCGGCTTCGAAGCCGCCGCGCGGCTGGGCAGCTTCCACGCCGCCGCCGAGGAGCTGCACCTGACCCAGTCGGCGATCAGCCAGCAGATCCGCGGGCTGGAGGCCTCGTTGCAGCAGCCACTGTTCTTCCGCCAGGGCCGCAGCGTCACCCTCACCGACGCCGGCATCGACCTGCTGGAAACCACCCAGTCCCTGCTGCGGCAGCTGGCCAGTGGCATCCGCCGGCTCGATCAGTACCGCAAGCCCAATCAACTGATCGTCAACACCAGCCCGGCCTTTGCCCGGCATTGGCTGGTGCCGCGCCTGGCAGAGTTCCATCGCCTGCATCCCGATGCCGACCTGTGGCTGCTGACCAGCGAAGAAGCGCCGGACATGACCACGCAGACCCTGGACATCGCCGTACGCGATGACCTCGATTCACAGGCGCACTGCCAGCACCGCGTGCTGCTGCAGGATCGCCTCTATCCGGCCTGCCACCCGGCGCTGCTGGCCACGCCAGTGCATGAGCGCCTCACCCTGCACGGCGAGCGCGAGATGGACTGGAGCCAATGGCAGGTGCAGGGCGGCGCCGACGTTGGCCAGCGCCGCGACGGCATGAACTTTTCCGAGCCCGGGCAGCTGCTGGACGCCGCCTGCCAGGGGCTGGGCATTGCCCTGGTGAGCGAGCTGCTGGCGGCACGGGCCTGCCAACAGGGGCAGCTGCACGCGCTGGACGACGCACGCGTGCGCGGCCCGCGCTGGAGCTGGCTGGTGCATGAGGACAGCGCCGCCGAACCGCTGGTGATCGGCTTCTGCGCGTGGTTGCAGGCCAGCCTGTCCGCTTCTATTTCTGCTTCAGTGCGCGGCTGACGGCCGCTTCTGCCAACGGCGCCATGCGCGCGTAGCCCTGCGCCGTCGGATGCACACCGTCCTCGGCCAGCTGCGGATCGAGGCCGCCGACTGCATTGGCCATCGGCGTGTAGTAGTCCAGATAGACCAGCTGCTTCGCCTCGGCGTAGCGCTTCAATGCATCGTTCAACGCACGCACTTTCGGCGCCGGCGTGATGCCCGGCATCCACGGGTACTCGCTGACCGGCAGCACCGAGGCCAGCACAACGCCGATGCCGTGCGCCCGCGCCAGATCCACCATCGCATGCAGGTTGTCTTCAATCATCGCCTGCGTGGACGGACCGGTGTTGCCGGCAAGGTCGTTGGTGCCGGCCAGGATCACCACCACCTGCGGCTTCAGCGCCAGCACGTCCTGTGGGAAACGCAGCAGCATCTGCGCCGTGGTCTGGCCACTGATACCGCGGTTGAGCCAGCCCTTGCCAGGAAAGAACGAGGCGCTGCCTTCCCTGCCCCAGCCTTCGGTGATGGAGTCGCCGTAGAACACCACGCGCGGGTGGCCGGGCACGGCGGCAGGCAGCGCGGCATTGGCGTCACGATAGCGCTGCAGCTGCGGCCAATCGGCCAGGCGCTGCTGCATGAAACGCACCTCGTCCGCGCGCAGCTGTTCTACCGGCTTCAGCAGTAACGGATTGACCACCGCAGGCTCGGCCGCCTTCAGCGGGGCGCTCAGCGCCATGGCAACGGTGATGGCAGCGGCAAGCAGCATGGATCCACGCATGCGGGTTCTCCAAGAAACCAGGCCCGCAGTCTAGCGCTGCCTGCCCGCTTCATCGCGAAGCCGAGCGCGCCGCCACACCGGTCACCTTGGCCGGCATCCACATACCCGGCGTCCAGCCGCTGGCGGCCAGGATCGTCTTCGGGTCATCCTGCTGGACCAGCGCACGCACCGCCTCGCGCTTGTCCTTGGCCTGCAGGTAGTACGCCTTGGCAATGCGGTAACCCACCCAGTAACCCAGGTCGTAGGGCTCCTGTGAACCGGGCGTGTAGTTGTACAGCCACGGCGACAGGTCGGTGCTGTCCAGGTCGAGTGCGAATGCGCTTTCGATATGCACTTCGCGGCCGCGCGTCCACGCGGCGTGGCGCCCATTGCCGACGTTGCCGGAGATCAGCTCGGTGATGAACTCGGCAATCCCTTCGCCCAGCGAAATGCGCAGCACCGTCGCGCGCGGGTCACCCGGTTCGAAATCGATCAGGCCGGTCTGCTGGATGTGCACGTACTCGTGCGCGATCACGTGCACGAAACGATCCTGCACGTTGGCATTCATGAAATCGGCCGCACACAGCGCTTCCAGGCCGATGATCACGCCACTTTTCGAGGTCAGTCCGACCGGCCGGCCGCGGCCCACGGCGATGGTCACCGGAGGGAATGCGGTCTGCGGGTAGATCGCCTGCAGGTTGGCGAACACCTGCACCAGGCGCTGCTTCACCGCCGGCAGCTCGGCCAGGCAGTTTCGTCCCTGCGCGTACAGCGCCGGCTGGTTGGCGATGGCCTCGGCGATGCGCTCTGCGGTGACCCGGCGCGCCTTGGCCAGCTCGGCCAGACCGCTTGACCCCTCGGCCAGGTAGCCGCGCAACTGGGCAACGCTGGGCTTGCCGCCCGCGTCATCGTAAATTGCATAGAAACGACCGACATCCTCGGTGAGGATCTGCGGCCCCGCCGGTGCAGCCGCCTGTGCCGCGCCTACCGCCCCGGCACAGGCCAGGGCCAGCAGGCCGCGCAGAATCATGTACATCGCTCCGTCCTTGGTGGTGTGCATGCAAGGCGCGCAATTTACCACTCTGCCCGAGCCGCCGCAGCAGGTGGATGCGGCGCCCCCTGGGCTATGCCAGACTCCCCTGGGCAGCCAGCCACGGATGACGGAGCACGCACCATGATGATCGTTCCCGCCTACTGGGCCGAAGCCCGCGTACAGGCCCGCTTCCGTGGCCGCGCGCTGGTCGTGCGCCGCTTCGGCTGGTCCGATGAGGGCCCCGCCGAAGCCCAGGCACATGCCGATGCCCGCGCCAACGAGGCACTCAACGCCATCGTTGCCGGGCAGCCGCTGCCGCGCCGCGAGGTGCGCAGCAATTACGGCGTGGAAGGCGTGCCGATCCGCGAACAGATCGTGCAGCGCGATGGCGACGTGGTGATCACCCGCAACAGCTACGGCGCGTTGTGCCTCAACAGTCCGGATGTGTTGTTCGCCGACATCGACCACGCGCCTGCGCCGGGCGGTTGCGTGATGCCGGCCCTCATCGCCGCCGCGGTGCTGCTGGCCGGCGCCATCACCGGCACCCTGCTCTGGCATTGGCTGGTGGGGCTGGTGCTGGGCGTGGTGGCACTGCTGCTGGTCAACGCGGCAGTGCTGGCACGCCGGCGGCAGCGCCTCGCCGCCGCCGGCGGTGCCGAAGGCATCGCGCTGCAGCGGGTAGCGGCCTTCAGCGAACGGCACCCGGACTGGCACCTGCGCGCCTACCGCACCCCGGCCGGCCTGCGTCTGCTGGCAATGCACGCGACATTCCCGCCCGAAGACGAGCAGCTGCAGGGGTTGTTCAAGGCCCTCGGCACCGATGCACTGTACGCACGCATGTGCCGGCTGCAGCACTGCTTCCGTGCGCGGCTGACCCCCAAGCCATGGCGGGTCGGCTTGAAGTACCGCATCCGGCCGCCGGTGGCGGCCTGGTCCGCCGAGCAGGCCAGCAACCCCGACCGCCTGGCGTGGATCGCCGAGTACGAGAAGAAGAGCGCCGGCTTCGCGGCCTGCGCCTATCTGCGCAGCTTCGGCGATACCACGCGGGTGCATGCCAAGGCCGAACATGTGCGCGAACTGCACGACCGGCTGTCGCACGCGCAGGACCGCCTGCCGCTGGCATGACGGCGGCGCAGGCTCAGTCGGCACCCTGCACGAACGGCTGCCCGGCCAGGGTCATGCCCACCCGCACCGCAATCTGCTGGCCGCTCTTTTCGAAGGTCGTCGCACACTGCGTGCCGCCCTTCTGGCATCGAACCTCCGGAAAGCCTTCCAGCGGTTCGGCAGCGCCCGCCACCGCGGCTGGCTGCCACCCGGCAGCATCCAGCAGGCGCTTGGCCTTGGCATAGGGCATGCCGGCGATGATGCCCAGCTGCGCCAGTTCGGCGGGCAGCGGCTGGGCGTGAGCAGGCGCCTGCGCCACCATCAGTAATGCAGCAAGAACCACAACCTTCATCGGTGCGCCCCACAACGTGCGTTGGAGCTACAGGGTAGCCCAGTGGCGGCCGCTGTCGGCGCATGGATCACCCCTTGTTACGCAATCCAGGCAGGCCGATACCTGGCGTTACCGTTCGGTCAATGCTCTCCCGGCCGAAGCCCATCGCCCCAGCGCGCCCGCAACGGCCCCTGCTGCCGGAACCGTTGCGGGCAAGCCGCCTCATGCGCAGGCCGGATCAGCCCGGCACGAGCGTGGCGCGCGCCTCCTGGCGGTGCAGTGCCCCCGCCCACAGGGATGGATCGACACCGCCCAGCTGCGCAGGCGCATCGCCAGCGAGCCCCGTGTCAGCACCCGCCTGGAACGCGCCCATGGCCCCCACCAGATGCTGAAGTTCCGCCTCCAGTGACATGGCCTCCGGCGCGGACGCGGCGGCGGAGGTCATGCTGGTGCGCAGCGCGGTCATCGGCGTCAACTGACTGGCAATCTGATCTGCAGTGATGGCGTAGCCACCATCGCCAGGCTGCACGAAGGCAATGGCGTACTGTCCACCCTGGAAATGGCGGAGCACACGCATCTGCTGCCCGGCGCTGCCATCCACCCTGACGACCAGATCATCGCCATCACGGTGATAGCTCAGGCGGCTGCGATCGATGCCATCGAAGTACAACCAGTCGGTACCACCGCCGGTGTTGTCCACCGTATCCGCGCCCGACCCGGCCCGGTAGAAGTACGTGTCGTTGCCCACTCCGCCGATGAGCATGTCATCGCCATCTTCGCCTACCAGTTGGTCGTCGCCGGCGCCACCGATCAGGATGTCCTTGCCGGACCCGCTGAAGCTGCCGTTGCCACCGGACAGGTAATCGTTGCCATCACCGCCTTCCAGCTTGTCATCGCCCCCCATGCCAAACAACTTGTCGTCGCCGGCAAGACCCTTGATCAGGTCACGCCCACTGGTACCAACCAACTGCTCGGCGTTCGCCGTACCGTTGATCTTGGAGGGGTAGTCGGCATCGTTTCCGGTCCCCGGCGTACCTCCGCCGTCGCCACCGCCATTGCTGACCAGCGCATTGATGGCCGCCGTGTTGAGCGCATTGCCGGTGGCAGCCTGCAGATAGTCGAGCGCCCAGTCACCGCCCAGGAAGTGATTGGTCACCGTGACGCGTTGGTTGGCATTTCCGTTCACAACGATCACCAGGTTGTCACCTTCGCGGGTGAAAGCCAGCTGTCCGGTGGTAATGCCGTTCTGGAAGAACAACCAGTCGACGCCTCCCCTGTGTTGTCGATCACATCGTTCCCGCCGCCATGGATGTACTGGTCATCGCCGCTGCCACCCAGAAGCACGTTGTTACCGTCCTGGCCGCGCAGAGTATCGTTGCCTGCGCCTCCCTCAAGCCGGTCATTGCCCGAGCCCGCAGCGCTGCCATTGCCGCCCGCAAGCTGATCATTGCCATCGCCTCCGCGCAGCGTGTCGTCGCCTGCCATACCGAACAGCGTGTCATCGCCGCCCAGACCCTCGATCAGGTCCTTGCCCGCGGTGCCCACCAGCTGCTCTCCTGCCGACGTCCCGGTGACGGTCTTGTCGAACCCGCCCCCACTGCCGCCGCTGACCAGCTGGTTGATCTGGGCTGCGCTGAGTGAACTGCCTCCATCAGGCTGAACCTGATCGATGGCCCAGTCCCCACCGAGGAAGTGATTACGCACGCGTACCGCCGGCGCAGCTCCCTGGTCGATCCGGATCAACAGGTCATCCCCGTCGCGGGAGAAGCTCAGCCGTTCCCGGGTGACCCCGTTCTGGAAGAACACCGTATCGTTGCCGCCTCCGGTGTTGTCTACGACATCACTGCCTGAGTTCGCATCGACCAGATAGGCGTCGTTGCCCGCGCCGCCCAGCAGGGTATCGTTGCCCGCCCCACCACTGAGCGTGTCGTTGCCGCCTCCCCCATTGAGCGTGTTGCTGCCACTGTTGCCCGCCAGGTAGTTGGCCAACGCATTGCCGGTCCCGTTGATGTCGGCACTTCCAGTCAGGAACAGGTTTTCCAGATCCGCCGACAGCGTGTAGGAGGCCGAAGACTGCACCTGGTCCGTGCCCCCGCCGGCAAGCTCGATGATCGTGTCCGCCGTGTTGTCCACGATGTAGATGTCATTGCCTGCGCCACCACTCATCTGATCGGCACCGCTGCCGCCATCAAGATAGTCCGCACCATTGTCACCGCGCAGGACATCGTCACCGCTGCCACCCCAGAGCTGGTCATCGCCGTCGCCGCCGACAAGGGTGTCGTTGCCGTCCATGCCGCTCAGCTTGTTTGCCGCAGCGTTGCCATTGATGACATTGTCCAACGCGTTGCCGTTGCCGGACACGATGCCGTTGGCCAGGATCAGGTTCTCGACATTGTCGGCCAGGATCAGGTTGGTCTCGAAGCGACGCTCGATGGTATCCAGACCGCCGTCTTCGTCCTCGAACACACGGTCCTGGGCCGATTCGATGATGTACAGATCGTCGCCCAGGCCACCGTACAGACGATCGGCACCGAGGCCGCCCTCGAGCCGGTTGTTGCCATCGTTGCCATACAGCTCGTTGTCCAGGCTGTTGCCAACTCCGCTCAGGTGGCCGGAGCCGGTCAGCACCAGATTCTCCAGATGGTCGCCCAGCTGCCAGTCCAGCGCCGCCTCGACCGTATCGACGCCTTCGCCGGCCACCTCGATGACAACGTCGCCGGCGCTGTCGACCACGTAGGTATCATCGCCGGCACCGCCGACAAGGCGATCTTCGCCGGCCGCGCCATCAAGCCTGTTGTCGCCCTGGTTGCCTACCAGCGTGTTGTTGCCCTGGTTGCCGATGCCTTCGTATGCACCGTCGAGCAGCTCGAGCCGCTCGACGTGATCGCCCAGCACGTAGCGATGACTGCCACTGCGGACGGTGTCGTCGCCTCCGCCGGCCAGTTCGATCACCTGCTGGCTCGGATCATTCACCACATAGATGTCGTCGCCCTCGCCGCCATACAGGCGATCACCGGCGCCAGCGCCATTCAACACGTCATTGCCTGCGCCGCCATGCAGATCGTCACGGAACTGGGTGCCGGCAAGCACATCCGCGCCATCGGTACCTCGCAGCACGTTGCGTACATTCACCGTCAGCCAGGCCGTGGTGCGCTGCCCCCAGCTGTCGGCAGCAATGATCTCCAGCGAAAGATCCGCACCGCCATTGGGCGGTGTGCCTGTCAGCTGCCCGGTAAGCGGGTCGATGACCAGCCAGGCCGGCGCATTCGCACTCAGTGAATAGGTCAGCGTGTCCTGGGCCTCATCCTGGAACATGCCCGAGGGAATCTGTGCCGAGAAGGCCGCCTCACCAATGGCCTCGAACTCGACGAACGGGATCAGCGTGATCGGAGGCTTGTTGGTGTACGGCAGCTGGTGAAGATCGCCGCGACGCACGGTGCCATCGGCGAACAGGAAGTGGTCGACCACCCCACGCACCACCAGACTGCCGCTTTCCTCATACCAGTAGTTGCTGACCGTGAGCTGATCATTCTGATCGCTGCCGACCTGCACGATCAGGTCCAGCCCACTGCGGCTGAAGGTGACGTCGTCCGGGTCGATGCCTGCGCCAAACACCACACGGTCGCGCCCGGCACCCGGCTGCGAATCCACCGTATCGCGGCCATCGCCGATTCCGTAGTGGAAGTCGTCGTCGCCATAACCGCCCCTGAGCATGTCATCGCCGGTACCGCCATGCAGGTCCGCACCGCCCTGGCCTGCGATCAGCTGATCATTACCCTCTTCACCATAGAGGTAGTCCCGGCTGGCCTTGTAGACCGTGTTCGGCTCGCGATCGCCGCCCTTGAGGGTATCGTTGCCTCCGCCGCCGCGGATTTCGTTGCTGAATCCGTTTCCGGTCAGGACGTTGTCACCGGCATCGCCGCGCAGGTTGGCGTGGAACGCGCCCCCGTTGATGGTGCCCGCGCCGCGTCCGTCAGGCACCAGGTTGTTGCCCAGCTCCAGGTTCTCGACATTTGCGAAGTTTGCCACCTCGAACCACTGGTTCTGGGGCGCGCCATCTTCGAGAGCGTCGATCACCACGGTATCGTTGCCTTCCCCGGCCAGCTCCACCACCGTGTCGTTGGCACTGATGATGTAGCGATCATCTCCCATACCACCGTACAGATGGTTGGCGCCGGTCGACGTGCGGCCGTTGAGCGTGTTGTCGCCCGCATTACCCCAGCCCGACCAGTCGCCGCTTCCGACCAGTTCCAGGTTCTCGATGTTGACCAGGTTGGCGATCGAGTAGGACAGGCTGGCACGCACCGTGTCGATGGAGAAGCGGTTGTCCCAGCCCCAGTCACCCTCGATGATCACATCGCCGAGGCTGTCGACCACATAGGTTTCGTTGGCCTGGGTTCCGATCAGCGTGTCATTGCCGGCGCCACCATCAAGCACGTAGTAGCGTCCACTATGGCTGCCCATATAGGACGGCTTGCCAAACTGGATGATGTTGTCCAGGTCGTTGCCGACCAGGGTGCGGGGAATGTGCACGATCCAGCCAGGATAGGACGGGTTCTGCCAATGCCAGGTGTTGCTGTTGAAGACGCCCACCAGATTCTCGACATTGGCCGTCAGGGTGTATGAGAAGGACTCGGCAAAGACGGTGTCCACGCCTTCGCCTTCCAGTTCGATGACCGTGTCCGGGGAAGAGGCGTACTGGTAGCCGGTGCTGATGTAGTAGCGATCATTGCCAGCACCGCCCCGCAGGATGTCCGGGCTGCCATCACTGAATTCGTTCGCATACAGCATGTCATCGCCGGCACCGCCATCAAGCAGGTCCGCACCGCCATCGCCGTAGATCACATCATTGCCATCACCGCCGAAGAGCTGGTCATCGCCTTCGCCACCGAAGATTCGATCGTTGCCCCCTTTCCATCGACGATATCGTTGCCGGCACCGGCGCGCAGGTTGTTGCCTTCGTCGGTCGCTGTGTACGTATCGTCAGCGTCGGTACCAGTCCAGCTTCGCGCCGTCTCGACAAAGTCCTCGGCGCTCATCCACGTGCCGTCGTCGAACTGGATGATGTGGCTGCGGTTGCTCCCGGCAAGGAATCCATCCAGGCTCAGCGACTGGAACCCGGCACCGGTGAAGAAGGCGAGCATCAGGTCATCGCCGGAGACCTGGATGTTGTTGATCATCGCCCGTGTCAGTCCAGGGCCGATACGGATGATGTCCGTGCCGGCAGCGGCGCTTCCCAGGTTGATGATGCGGTCATAGCCATGACCAAAATCGTAGTGATAGATGTCATTGCCGGCGCCGCCGTCGAGCACGTCGTGGCCAAGACCGCCGATCAGCAGGTCATCGCCGGCGCCACCGAACAGCCGGTCGTTGCCCTCCAGGCCCATCAGCGTATCGTTGCCGTCAGCGCCATACAGACTGTCGTCACCGCTGGTGCCCAGCATGCTGTCATCACCGCCTGTACCGAAGACAAGCGTCGGCACCTCCAGTTGTTCCTCCAGGCGTTCGCGATCGGTGACATCGATACCGCCCACCGCAATGCCACCGGAACCAGAGGATGCAAAATAGTTGTGCACCACCACGGTATCAGTGCCGTCGCGGTGGCGAATGATCAGATCCAGCCCGTACGCCTCGTAGTGCAGATCGGTCTGATTGATGCTGGTGCCGAAGGTGATGCGATCACTGCCCGGATTGCCCTCCTGCAGGTAGACATGATCGATACCAAACCCCGCTTCGAAGTGGTACTGGTTGTTGCCGGTGCCACCGTAGAGCAGGTCATTGCCGCTGCCGCCATCGAGGAGGTCATCGCCGGCACCACCGGACAGCAGATCATTGCCTGCACCACCGCGCAGCGTATCGTTGCCACCCGGGCCATTGTCTTCATCACCGTACAGCCTGTCATCGCCGGCACCACCATTGAGCTCGTCGTGCCCGCCCTGCCCGAACAGCACGTCGTTGCCGGCACCGCCGTCGAGATAGTCATTGCCAGCCGCACCGGAACTGCCCGCGCCGCCATCGCCAGCCAGGACGTCATCACCGGCGCCGCCATACAGACTGTCGTTGCCATCCTCACCAAACAGACGGTCGGCGCCGCTGCCCCCGTTCAAGGAATCATTGCCGGCACCGCCCTGCAGCTCGTCGTCGCCATCGCCGCCGTCGAGGGTGTCGCGCCCATCACCTCCCATCAACAGGTCGTTGCCCGCACCACCGGCAAGCACATCGTCACCCGCTTCGCCACGCAGGGTGTCGGCCCCCTCACCACCGGACAGTGTGTCCTTGCCGGACCCACCCCACAGTTCGTCGTCGCCCTGGCCGCCCATGAGCGTGTCATCGCCTTCGCCGCCGATCAGCACGTCCTTGCCGGCGCCGCCATCAAGATGATCGTTGCCATCGCCACCTTCCAGATGATCGGCGCCCTCGCCGCCCAGCAGAACATCATTGCCATCCTGCCCGAACAGCCGGTCGGTGCCATTGCCGCCGTCGAGAGTGTCGTCGCCATCTTCGCCCTGCAGCTCGTCGTCACCGTCTTCGCCCATGAGGCGATCGTTGCCGGTGCCGCCAACCAGAAGATCGTTTCCGATACCGCCCGACAGCAGATCATCGCCGGCCTGACCGGACAGCTGGTCGTTGCCGGCGCCACCACGCAGGATGTCATTGCCGCCCCCGACGATTCCGGACTGCGGGTAATAGTCCCCCCAGATCAGATCGTCACCGTCTCCGCCGTCGATCAGATCATTTCCACCTTCACCCCACATCTCGTCGTCGCCGGCGCCGCCGTCAATGCTGTCGTTGCCGTCTCCGCCTGCCACCTGGTCGTTGCCGGCCCCGGCCAGGATCACATCGTGGCCGCCTTCACCACTGATCGCATCGTTGCCATCCCCACCATCGAGGTAGTCGGCTGCACTGCTGCCACCGAGCTGGTCGTTGCCGTCTTCGCCAAACAGGCTCACACCGCTGGTATAGGTGATACCCGAGCCCTCCTCCGTGGTGATCCGTCCCTGGCCCAGCGCAATGCCATCCGGCTCGGTGGCGCTGCTATAGACAAGGGTGTAGGTATCATTGTCCAGACGACGGAATCTGAACGTCCAGCCCGGCGCCACCGAGGCGCCACTGAAATCGAACATCCCCGACAGGCCATAGTTGAAGCCGATGGCCAGGCTGCCATCATCGCGGCGCCCCAGACGCTGCATTGCAGTCCAGCTGAAGAAGGCCTCCACGTCGCGCCAGATGCCGGATTCGGTGATCGGCACACGTGAATTCGTGCGCACATCAAAGCCGAAGTTCCACTGCGCATTCAGGACATCATTGCCCTCTCCGCCATGCGCGATCGTCTCCGATCCCAGGCCAGAGATGAAGTCGTCGCCGACACCGCCGGTGATGATGTCGGCGCCACCGCGACCATTGATGATGTCACTGCCTTCACCGCCATCCAAGGTGTCACCGCTGCCGAACGCGGTTCCCCAGATCATGTCGCGGCCATTGCCACCGGACAGGTTGACCGCACCACTGGGCGCGCTGTTCACGAAGGGATTGAGGAAGTCGGCCAGCCCGGTTCCGCCCGTGCCTGCCTGGCCCGGCTTGAACTCCGGAAGCGTGATGCCCAGATGGCCCTGGCTCCAGCCGTCGACCATCACACTGCCGGTGTCGGTGCCACTGCGGATGATCAGCTTCGACCCATTGGCGATCGAGTGGCTGACCTTGATCTGGCCATCGGCGCTCTCCCAGGTGGTGGCCGACGTTGCGATGAGCCCGTTGGCCCAGGCCCCGTTGCCATTGATGACCACGGTACCGTTGCCGTCGGTGTCAACGATCGTATCCAGATCGCCGGCCAGGCCCGTGCCGATGGTGTAGGTGTCAAAGCCCATCCCGCCGCGCAACGTGTCGCTGCCGATGCCGCCGTCGAGCGTATCGTTGCCGGCGCCACCGAACAGCGCGTCATTGCCGGCGCCGCCGTTCAGGGTGTCGTTGCCGCTACCGCCGTCGATCACATCGTTGCCGGCCAGACCAGACAGCACGTCCGCGCCTTCCTGGCCGAAGATGACGTCGGCTTCATCGGTACCGTCGATGGCATCGCCCTGCAGCGAGCCATAGGCGGTCAGTCCGCTCCCTGGCTTCACCGACAGCTTCAGCACGTCCGGCAGGGCATTGAGGAACTCGCGGATCTGGTCCTTGTTGAACTCTCCGTCCTGGGCATCCAGCATCAGCGCGCCGGTGAAGAACAGGAAGGGATCCAACGGGCGGGCAGCCCCTCCGGTACCGTCCTCCAGCATTTCGGTGCTCAGCCGTGCCAGCCATGCCGAGTACACGTCATCGTTCATACCCAGACGCCAGAACCATGAACCGGCCCCCATGGGATCGTTCTCTGCGTTCTTGACCACCTTGACCAGCAGTTCGATGCCGGCCTTGGTATCCCACGGCAGACGACCGTTGCTGTTGAGCATCGAGTCCCAGATGGCATCGCGTTGCTGCTGGTCCAGAAGTCTGAAGGGCGTATTCAACGTCCAGGAATCAACCGGCAGGTTCAGTTCGGTGAAAATGCGGTTATGGAAGGTCCAGGCTTCGTCGGCGGTGATCTCACGAACAACGTCGCCCGCCGCATCTGCGATCTGGTCGAGCATGTCCAGGAGGCCCCGGGCCATGCCCGCGCGCACCGCCTGGATCTTCGCATCGTCCACGGGAACGCCATGATCCTTTGCGGTTTCCTCCAGAAACTCCAGTGCAGTCAAACCGGAGAACATGTTGCCCACGGCCACGCCACTGGCCAACCGGGCATAGCGATGCCCGAAACCGGCGATGAACTGGTACACCTCCTCGATCTTGCCGCTGTCGAGCATCGCCCGCGCCAGTGCACGCTGTTCGGCTGTCATCGTTTCAACCACGTTCAATCTCCTTCACGTTCCGGTGTGTAGGGCAATGGGACCTGATGCGTTGCAGATAGGCCTGGACATCGGCCTGGATCTCCCGCCAATGCGGCAGCAGGTTCTGACGGTAAACAATGGTGGTGCGTACATTCAGCAGCCCAGGCTGCTCAAGCGAGGCCTCGCACAGGGGCGTCCACTGCGGAGGTGCGTATTGCGGCCCGGTCATGCAGCGGATCAGGACAGTGGGTGCGCGTGCTGGGTCCAGGCTGTCGGTATAGGTGATCCGGTTCCAGTTGAAGCTTCGGCGCTCCGACAGCGCCGGTCGGGCCATCTCCAGTCCAAGCGCTGCGTCACGACCGAAATCGAATGTGACCTCGGCGGGCAGTTCCTGATGGTGCAGGCGATACAGTCCCCAGTCCCGTATCTGCTGCAGCGTGATGTTCTCGCCCTCTCCGGCCTGGTTCAGGCCGATGTCGATCCAGTTCGAATCGCCGTTCCCCGCCGAGTGATGCCGATCGTAGTCCTGTCGGGTCTGCGCATTGCGCGGCGCCATCTCCGGCCAACGCAGCTGGATGGAAACACTGCGCAATGTCGCGCCGCAGGTGGACGCGGGCTCGGCCTGCGCGTCACGATCCGTCTCCCATATCCACACATCCTGCCTGGGCACCTCCAGCGCGACACCACCGATGCGCCCCTGCAGTCGTGCAGCTTCTGGTCCTTTCCTGTCGGACCCGCATCCCACCAGCACGAACGACAACGACAACCACAGCATCACGTCGAACCGCAGCCGGCACACGCTCGCCAACCATCTGCCAGCCGCCGCTGGATCGGCCTCAGCGTTCACGCAGCGCCTCCTGCGCGTGCTGCTGCAGAGGGCTGAGCAAATAGTCGATGACCCGTCGTCGCCCCGTCTTGATCTCTGCGGACAAGCTCATGCCAGCACTCATCCTCACCTTGACGCCGCCGATGTCCAGCTCGGGACGGTCCAGGCGGATCCGTGCCGGAAACACCAGGCCCAGCTGCTCATCCTGTGCGGCATCATGGGAGACGCTCACGACGGTACCGGTGAGATAGCCATAGCGGGTATAGGGGAAACTGTCGATCTTGATCGTGACCGCCTGGCCTGGCCGCACGAAACCGATGTCCTTGTTGAGCAGCGTTGCTTCCACTTCCATGCCGTCGCCACTGGGCACCACCACCAGCAGCGGTTGTGCCGGCGTCACCACGCCGCCCACGGTGTGCACGGCCAGCTGCTGCACGGTCCCGTCCACCGGCGCGCGCAACGTCATCTGTCGATTGCGCTGACCGGTCTTGGCCACTTCCGGCCCCATCTGCCCGATCTGCTCCTGGGCCTTGCGCAGTTCATCAAGGGCCTGTTGCCGGGTGTCGGTGAGCAGCACGCGCAGTTCTTCCCGTGCCGCCAGCAGGGCCGAGCGCAGCTCCTGCACCCGATTGCGCTGCGTGGCCAGATCGCGCTCGGCGGCGATGCGTTCCTGTTCGCGCAACAGATAGTCGTGGCGCCCGACGTAGTTGCCTTCCACCAGGCGAGCATAGTCCGCCGCGCGGGTACGCGCGATCTGCGCCGAATCACTCAACGGCTGAATCAAGCCCTCGGTGGTGTGAAGCTCTGCCTGGCGCTGCTGGATGCCGGCCTGCAGGCCATTGCGCCGTGCCCGGAAAGCATCGAACTGACTGCGCACGAGCACCTGCTCGTCCGCCAGCCGCTGCGCGGGAAGGCCGCTGTCCAATGGCAACTGCGGCTGGCTGCCCGTGTCGAAGGCCACCAGCAGAGCATCCAGTCTCAGTGCCGCCAGCCGGGCGTTGGTCAAGGCTTCGCCGGCCTGGGCGAGCTCTGCCCCGGCGCCCGCCCCCTCCAGCTCGATCAGCAGCTCACCGGCTTTGACCGCCTGCCCGTCGCGCACCAGGATGCGGCGGACCACAGCGGTCTCGGCTGGCTGCACCACCTTGGTACGCGAGTTGACGACGGTCTTGCCGGGCGCCACCGCTACGATGTCGAGCTGGCCGATGCATGCCCATAGCAGTGCCACGCAGAACAACGCGATGATGATCCGCATGCTCCAGCGCGACGTTGGCGAAACCGGCGTCTCGATCAGCTCCAGGTGGGCAGGCAGGAAATCGCGCTCATCGGCTGTTCGCTGCGGCGATTCCATCTGCGCACGGGCCTTCCACGCCGCACTCGCCACCCGTGCGTATCGACCCAGAAAATCGCCTGCGGCCTGGAATCGATGCTTCATGCGGCCCCCGCCTGCAACCGCTGCAGGTGGGCATAGAAACCATCGGGCAGGCGCATCAGTTCCTCATGAGCGCCGGCCTCGACGATCCGACCCTTCTCCACCACCACGATGCGGTTCGCATGGCGCACCGTAGACAGCCTGTGCGCGATGATAAGCACCGTGCGGCCCTTGCATATCGCGCGCATGTTGGACATCACCGCATGCTCGGACTCGTAGTCCAGCGCACTGGTTGCCTCGTCGAAGATCAGGATGCGCGGATCGGTGATCAGCGCCCGGGCGATGGCGATGCGCTGGCGTTGGCCACCGGAGAGTCCTGCACCGTGTTCACCCACCTTGGTGTCATAGCCCTCGGGCAGCTCGACGATGAACTCATGCGCGCCGGCAAGCATGGCGGCCTGGATCACCCGTTCCAGCGGCATGCCGGGTTCGCCCAGCGCGATGTTCTCGCGCACCGAGCGGTTGAACAGGAAATTCTCCTGCAGGACTACGCCGAGCTGACGACGCAACCACGCCGGATCGGCCAGTGCCAGATCGTGGCCATCGATCAGTACCCTGCCATGCTCAGGCGAATAGAGGCGCTGCACCAGCTTGGTCAACGTGCTCTTGCCCGAACCTGAGCGGCCGACGATGCCGATCACCTCGCCCGGTCGAACATCCAGCTCGATGTCATTGAGCACGGCGGCGGCGTCGGGACGATAACGGAACCCAACGCGCTCGAACGTGATCCGGCCCTGGATTGGCGGCAATGCCATCCGGCTTCCCGGCAGCTCGGTGCGCGTATTGAGGATATCGCCCAGCCGTTCGACCGAGATCCCGACCTGCTGGAAGTCCTGCCACAACTGCGCCAGACGGATGATGGGCGCTGCCACCTGGCCGGACAGCATGTTGAAGGCAATCAGCTGACCCAGAGTCAACTTGCCATCGATGACCAGCTTCGCACCCCAGAACAGGATCGCAACGGCCACCAGCTTCTGCACCAGCTGTACGCTCTGTTGGCCGAGTGTGGCGATCTTGGTGACGTTGAAGCCTGCACTGACATACCCGGCCAGCTGGCTGTCCCAGGTGCGGGTCACCCTCGGGTCCACTGCCATGGCCTTGACCGTTCCGATCCCGCTGACGGTCTCCACCAGGAAGGCCTGGTTGTCCGCGCCTCGCTGGAACTTGTCATTCAGACGCCTGCGAAGCACAGGTGTCACCAGCGCCGAAATGAGCGCGTACAGCGGCAGCGACAATGCCACGATCAGCGTAAGCCAGCCGCTGTAATGGAACATCACGGCCAGGAAGACAACCGTGAAGAACAGGTCCAGCACTGAGGTCAACGCCTGCCCGGTGAGGAAGCTGCGGATGTTCTCCAGTTCCCGCACGCGGGCGATGGTGTCGCCCACCCGTCGCGATTCGAAGTACGCCAGCGGAAGCGCCAGCACGTGCCGGAACAGGCGCGCGCCGAGTTCGACATCGATCTTGCTGCTGGTGTGTGAGAAAACGTAGGTGCGCAGGCCTGACAACACCACGTCGAACACCGCCATCGACACCAGGCCGATGGCAATCACATCCAGCGTGGTGAGCCCGCGGTGCACCAGCACCTTGTCCATCACCACCTGGTAGAACAGGGGTGTAACAAGAGCAAACATCTGGATGAAGAACGAGACGATCAACACTTCCACCAGCAGGCGCCGGTACTTGATCACCGCAGGGATGAACCAGCTGAAATCGAACTTTGCCAGTTCGCCCAGCACCGAGGCACGCGAGGTCACCTGCAGCAGGCGCCCTGCATAGCGCTGCGCCAGTTCGTCCAGCGTGAGTGTTCGCGGCCGCTTTTCGGCCAGGTCGTGGATGAGTACCTGACCGGCGTCGACCCGTGCAATGATGAAAGGGTGTGCGCCTGCCAACGCCAGCGCCGGCAGCGTGACCCGGGAAAGGCGCCGCAGCGGCGTTGCAGAGATCCTCGCCTTGAGGCCAAGCCGGCTGGCGGCCAGCAGCAGGGCCGTCTCGTCAAAAGCTTCGCCGTTGCGCCCATGCGCATGCGCAAGCTGTTCCGCATCCGCAGCGATGCCATGGAACTGCGCAAGCAGTACCAACCCCGCAATGCCAGATCCGGCTGGGCGTGAAGCACGCGCTCGCGTGCGACGCCCGGACTGGCTACCGTCCCCTGGTGCATGTCATCCCTGAATGCGTTTTCCCCGGCCCGATCATCGGATGGGCCTCCCGCGGATGTCAAGACCGCGTGATGTGCACCTGACCAACGCTCCCACTGCGCCGGCTACACCCCATCCCTGCCGTGGGGCTGACAGCACAGGGCCGCCCGCAGGCGGCCCTGTGCTGCGCCGTCGAGCAAGCTCGACGCTACCTGGCGTTCTTGTCGAGCAAGCTCGACGCTACTTGGCGTTCTTCACGTAGGTGTCGAACCAGTTCAGCATTTCCGCCACAAGCTGCTCGTTCGATTCCAGCGCGGTGTACCAGTGCGGCTCGTTGGGCAGCATCACCAGGCGGGTGGTGCCGCCGTTACCGCGAATAGCCTGGTACAACTTGCGCGACTGGAACGGCTCGGTGCCCGGGTTGGCATCGTCCTCGCCGTGGACCAGCAGCAGCGGCAGCTTGATCTTGTCGGCATAGAAGAACGGCGACGCCTTCAGGTACACGTCCTGCGCCTGCCACACCGAACGACGTTCGTTCTGGAAGCCGAACGGGGTGAAGGTCTTGTTGTACGAACCGCTGGTGGCCACGCCGGCCTTGAACAGGTTGGTGTGCGCGATCAGGTTGGCGGTCATCAGGCCGCCGTGGCTGTGGCCGGTCACGCCGATGCGGTTGCGGTCGACCACGCCCATCTCCACCGCCTTGTCCACCGCCGCCTTGGCGTCGGCTTCCAGCTGCTCCAGGTAGGTGTCGTAGGCGTTCTTTGGGTCGCCCACGATCGGGAAGGAGGCGTTGTCGATGATCGCGTAGCCGGCCAGCAGCATCAGGCGGTACGGCTGCAGACGGGTGAAAGTCTGCTGCGAACCGGACACCTGCCCCGCCTGTGCCGCATTGGCGAAGTCGGCCGGGTACGCGTACAGGATCGCCGGCACGCGCTGGCCTTGCTTGTAGCCCGGCGGCGTGTACAGCGTGAACGACAGGTCCACGCCGTCGGCACGCTTGTAGGTCACCAGCTGCTTCTTGATCTGGCGCACTTCCGGGGTCGGGTCGGCCAGCTTGGTCAGCGCAGTGGCACTGGACGCGAACTGGGCCTCGCCGGCCTTCGCGTCGGCCACCGCCTCACCCTGCTGGCGGATGAAGGCGTTCGGCGGATCGATCACCGACTGGTGCCAGGTCAGATAGCGGCCGGGCGTGCTGCTGAAGCCGAGGAACTGCTCGTAGGCATCGGCGCTGCTGCGGAACAGGCGTTCGCTCTTCAGCGAGCCCAGGTCCAGGCGGTCCAGGAACGGGCGGTCACCCTGCGGCGATGCGCCGCGCCCGCTGAGGAATACATGGTTGCCGTCCTGGCGCACGACCTGTGCACCGGTGGGCAGGCGGGTGAAGACCAGGTTGCCGGGGTCGCCGTACAGTTCATCACTGGACATGTCCCACAGCAGGCGGCCTTCCTTCTTCGGCTGGTCCACATCGACGATGTGGGTCTGCACCCAGTGCCGGTTCTCGTCGTTCTCGAACTGGAACGCCACCGCCGGATCGGCGGTCCACGCGTAGCCTTCGAAGCGCTGCGCGGTGCGGGCGATTTCCACCGGCTTGCCGTTGAACGGCGCCTTCAGCATCAGCACGCGGTCGCGGTGCGGCACGCTGACCTTCCAGTCACCCTTGTCCAGCGCTTCGGCATAGACCAGGGTGGCCGGATCGGTGGCGCGCCAGTCGAAACCACGCGGGCCTTCCGGCACGCCGTGCACCGGCACGCGGTCGGCCAGCGGCAGGCTGGCAATCGGCGTGGCCTTGCCGCTGGTGATGTCCAGCACGGCCACGTCGTTGGCAAAGCGCTGGTAGGTCACCGCATGCGAGTACGGTGCCTTGATCGATTCGGTCAGCACATGCACGCCGTCGGGCGCGGCGCTGACGTCGTTGAACAACGCCGGCTGCCCGACCGGACGCACGCTGCCGGCGGCGGTATCGACCACGGCCAGCTGCGAGGCACCGTAGTAGGCGAACAGCTTCTCATCATGCACGCTGGTCAGCGTATCGCGCGCCTCATAGGTGCTGCTCTCGCCGCTGCTGCCCAGCGACTCCTGCGCATCCGGGCCGGTCGGCACGCCACCGTCGGACGGTGCCGGGCCCTGGTTGGCCGGCACCAGCTTCACCAGCAGATTCTGGCTGCCGCCCAGCCACTGCACGGTGTTGCCGAAGATCGGGTTCAGCTGCACGTTCGGGATCTGCTTCACCTGCCCGGTGGCGGCGTCGCCCACCCACAGCTGCACGCTGGTATCGACCGCATTCTGGAACGCGAAATGGCTGCCATCGGCCGACCACAGTGCGCCTGTGGCGCAGCCCTGCGGCAGGTTGACCTTGGTCTCCTTGGCGCTGGCGATATCGACCAGGGTGAAGTCGGCCACGCACGCCGGGATGCCGTAGCCGCCCGGGGTGTCGTGACGGCTGCGGTTCTTCGGTTCCAGGCGCACGCCGGCCAGCTTCAGGTACGGCTGGGCAACCCGGCTGATCGATGGATAGGTCTGCGCGGTGGTCAGCAGCAGGCGCTGGCCACCCGGGGCCACGTTCGGCGCCGGCGGCGGCGGTGCCTTCAGCACCTTGAGCAGGTGCTCCGGCGGCTTTGCGTAATCGGCAAGCGCCGGGCCAGCGGCCAGCAGGCCGGCCGTGGCAACGGCAACCGCCGCCGCCAGCGAGGTTCGACGGATCAGCATCCTTATCCCCTGCAGTGTGAATGGAGCCCGAGGACGGGCAAGAGCCCGAATCTAGCACCGCAGCAGGTGGGGGGAATGGGCCGGAAGGGCTAGTGGCCGGATGGAGCAAAGTGGAACACACCCGGCGAGGCCGGCAGCGGGCCGGCATCTGCCAGGCGTGGGCTGTCATCACTGCTGGGCGTGCAGATCCCAGGCGGTCAGGTAATCGGGGTCGACCACGATCATGCCGCTGTTGCGCATGCGGTATTCGCCGGGCGCGGCCCGCTGGTACTGGTCAAGCATGGGCGGCAGGTAGTGCTCATGACCATCATCTTCGTCGGCCAGCACCACGCCTTCATCGGCGCTGATGCGCAGCACGGTGCCGGCGTACTGTTCCAGGCCCTGCACCTGGCCGTCGCCGCCATAGCGGGTGACGCCGACCAGCACCACCTTGCCGATCATTTCCTCGGCCTTGGCATCGTCCAGGGGCGGCAGCATGGGAGTGAATTCGTCGCTCATCGGTGCACCTCCAAAGCCTGTGGGGACATCGTGGATTCGGCGTCGGCCCGCGTTGCCAATGCCGACGGCGACGCAGGGGTCCATCTCGGGGCGCAAGTACCTGGATCGCAGGACCGGCCGGGCCATGCCGGGGTCGCGATGTGTGAAAGGTGTCTGGAACTGCGGGGAAACGGCCATCCGTGCCGGGGGCGTGACCGTGTCAGCTCAAGGTCAACACCACGCGTTGCGTTGCATACAGGGTGAAGCATGACAGCTGCACTGTAGCGGCATGACGGCCTCCTGTTGAAGGTCACACGCGGGCGTGTTGCTCCGTTGAAACGCATGCTGCCACCCGGCGCGGAAGGAAGAAGTGAAGATTGCAGGTGGCCGCTACACGATGTTTCGCGCGCTCCCTGTTCGTTAAGCCTGGGCCCTGCTCGGCCCCGGCGCGACGGCCCGGCCACCACGCTAGAATGCGCCCATGCGCACCGTACATGCCCTCCGTTACATCACCCCGCTGCGGGAAGGCGGCTCCCTGCCCGCCGTGGTCGAGACCGACGACGACGGCATGGCCGTACTGAAGTTCCGCGGCGCCGGCCAGGGCCCGAAGGCCCTGATCGCCGAGCTGATTGCCGGCGAGATGGCGCGCACGCTGGGCCTGCCGATTCCGGAGATCCTGTTCGTCGAACTGGACCGCGAGTTCGCCCGCACCGAGCCGGATCCGGAGATCCAGGAGCTGATCCGTGCCAGCGAGGGCCTGAACCTGGGCCTGGACTACCTGCCCGGCGCGATCAACTACGACCCGGCCGCGATGCCGGTGGACGCCGACCTGGCGTCGCGCATCGTCTGGTTCGATGCGTTCACCAGCAATGTCGATCGCACCACGCGCAATCCCAATCTGATGGTGTGGCACCGCCAGCTGTACCTGATCGACCACGGCGCGGCGATGTATTTCCATCACGACTGGGCCAATGCCGGCGATGCCTGCGAGAAACCGTTCGTGCTGATCCGCGACCATGTGCTGCTGTCCTTCGCCAGCCGCATTGCCGAGGTCGATGCCGAACTGGCTGCACGCCTGACCGATACCGAGATCGAGCGAATCGTCGGCCTGGTGCCCGACAGCTGGCTGGTGGACGAGCCGGCCTTCGACAGCCCGCAGGCCTATCGGCAGGGCTACATCAACTATCTCAAGCATCGCCTGAAAGTGCGTGCGGTGTTCGTGCAGGAGGCCATCCGTGCCCACGCTGCACACGTATGACTATGCGGTCATCCGCGTGGTACCGCGGGTGGAACGCGAAGAGTTCATCAACGTCGGGGTGATCGTGTCCTGCCCCGGTGCACGGCACCTGGAAGCGGCCATCGAGATCGATCCGGCACGCCTGCACGCGTTCGCGCCAACGCTGGACCAGGAGGCATTGCAGCCGTGGCTGGATGCGATCGTGGCGATCTGCCGCGGCGATGCTGGCGCTGGGCCGATCGCGCAACTGCCGGCGCGCGCACGCTTCCACTTCCTCACCGCCAAGCGCAGCTCGATCGTGCAGATGTCGAGCACGCACGTGGGCCGAACTGCCGATCCGGCGGGTGTGGTCGAGCACCTGATGACGAAGATGGTGCGGGTGCCGGCCCCGACTGGATGACGTCGACTGGGTAGAGTCAGCTGTTGGTCGACTACCATTCACGAAAAGATCGAAGCGCCCGCGCTTCGCGCGAGCGTCGACCAACGGTCGACTCTACATCCATCGCCCCCACGCTCACTGCAACGGCAACCGCCGCGCGATGTAGTTGACCACGTTACCGATCGCGTCCGGATCAACGTTGGCCAGGCCAACGATCACATATCCCTGCGCAGGCATCACCACGATGGCGCTGTTCGACCCCGGCGCACCGCCTTCGTGGCCGTACTGGTGCTCCCTGCCCTCGCCCTGCACCACGAAGCCAAAGCCATACCAGCGCTTGTGATTCTGCGCCGTGGTGGCCTGCTGCAGCAGTGCCGGCGAGACCAGCTTTCCGCCGCGCAATGCCTCGGCGAACTTCAGCATGTCGGTGGCCGTGCTGTAGCCACCGCCAGCGGACATGCCGCGCCAGGGCAGCGACTTCGTTTCACGCACCCATTGCCCGTCCTTCTTCGTGTAGGCAACGGCACGCTGTGGCACCTTCACCGTTTCCGGTTCGAAGCCGGTGCCGGTCATGCCAGCCGGTCGCAGGATGTGCTGCTCCACATAGGCATAGTACGACTGCCCTGAAGCGGCCTCGATGAGGCGCCCAAGCACGATGAAGCCATAGTTGGAGTAGCCGTCCTGGCTGCCGGGCGTGAACTGCGGTGCATCCTTGGCAAAGCGCTGCACGTAGTCATCCAGCGTCTTCAGCGAGGCCGAATACTGGTCGAAATCATCGCCGAAAAAGTCGCCAAGGCCACTGGTATGGGTCAACAACTGGCGGACGGTCACCTCAGCGGCGACGGCCTTGTTCGGGTAGTCCGGCAGATGCTCGCCGATCGTATCGTCCAGCCCCAGCTTGCCGGCCTGCACCAGCTGCAGGATGGCCACCGAAGTGAACATCTTGTTGGACGACGCCAGCCGGAAGCGCGTATCCGCCCGCACCGGAATACCGCTTTCGCGATCTGCCTGGCCGCCCCGCCAATCCAGCAACACCTGGCCGTTGCGCGCCACCAACAACGCTCCCGACAGCGCGTCCTGTGCGCGCAGCGCGTCCAGCTTCGTCCTGGCGTCAGCCATCAGGACCGGCAACGCAACACGCTCCGGCTTGTATTTGTCCGGTACCTCGGTGCCTTCGATCTGGAACAGCTTCAGGTGGGCCGGATGATCCGGGTCCATCTCCGCCGTCACCCACATCGCACGTTCGTTCAGCTGCCCCATCACCAGCAGCTTGGCGTGACCAGGCGTGCCCTCGCGCGTTTCCAGCACGCGCAGCGGGCCGGTACTCTCGCGGAACTCGAGATAGTCCTTGGGAGCACTGCCTTCCTTCTTCGCATACTTGTCGGCGAAAGCCTGCAACGCATCGAGGCTGCCTGCGTTGAAAGCCGCAAGCCAGTCATCGATAGCGTCCTGCGCATGCGGATGTGCAGGCCCGGAGGTGGTTGCGCCAATCGCAGGAAAAACCGGCACGGCCGTCAGAAGCGGACAGGCCAGCGCAGCGCACAGCAGCAGACGTCCAACCGCCATCATCGCAGTTCCTTTGCAGGGATCCCTGCGCGCATCCTAGAGCAAGCATCCGCCTGCCGCATCCACGCTACGGGCTCTGCCGCGTCACCTCCACGGTGACGTTGAATGCTTCGATGCGGCGCCACTCGCTGCGCGGATGCGGCATCGACTCCACGCCCATCCCGATCTGGTACCTCACCATGTCTGCACCTTCGCGCCAGCTGTAGGGCCCGCCATTGCTCCAGCCACAGCAGGTGTAACGCAACATCGGCATTCCGAACGTCGCGTGCAGATACGCTTCGACCTGCTCGGCGCGTGCGCCGGCGACGCGGTAGTGGGCCTGCATGGGCTTGATGTAGGACGCGTCGTCCTGGCTGCAGCCCACGTACTCCAGCCCAGCCGGCTTCCGCCCCATCGCCTGCAGTAAATCCTGGCAGGGGCTGTCCGGTCGCGCCAATCCATCGGCACGCCCATGTGCCTCCCATTCGGCCAGCGCCTGCGCGGGCGCGCGGCCGCCGGACAACGACGCCAGCAGCAGCACGCCGAGGGCAGGATGGAACGGCGGAATGGGCATCACGGGGCGATCCTTCGCAGAGGGGCGCCGGAATGCTAACCGATGCCCGCGCTATCGCCGCGCCATGCTCTGCTCATTGAAGCGCGCCACGCAGAAATCCAGGAAGCTGCGCAGCTTGGGCGTCAGCTGGCGATCACGCGGGTACACCAGGTTGATCCAGGTCGACACCGGCACGAAGCCTGGCAGCACTTCCACCAGTTCACCGCGCGCGAGTGCGGCAGCCAACATCTCGTGCGGCTGCAGGATCAGCCCCAGCCCGCCCACCGCAGCGGTCAACAACGGCTCGGCCTGGTTGACCATGAAGCGGCTGGACACCGGCACGGTCAACACACCGCCGTCGGCATCGAGGAAGCTCCAGCGGGTGCGGATGATCGAATGGGCAAAGCCCAGGCATTCGTGCCGGCTCAGATCGCTGGGGTGGGTGATGGGTGGACGCGAGGCCAGATACCCCGGCGCCGCGCACAGCACCAGCGGATACGGCCCCAGCCGCCGTGCCACCAGTCCGCTGTCGGCCAGATCACCGGTGCGGAACACCAGGTCGTAGCCGTCTTCGACGATGTTGACCAGGCTGTTGGAGAGATTCAGATCAACCTGCACGTCTGGATAGGCCTGCATGTAGGCCACCACCGCCGGACCCAGCGCATGCACGCCGAAGGTGACCGGCGCGCTGATGCGCAGGCGCCCCATCGGCCGCCCGCGCGCCACTTCGGCCAGCTGTTCGGCGCCCTCCACTTCCTCCAGGATCACCCGCGCCCGCGCCAGATAGGCCTGGCCGAAGTCGGTCAGGCTCTGCTTGCGCGTCGTGCGGTTGAGCAGGCGCACGCCCAGGTGCTGCTCCAGCGCCTGGATGTGCTTGCCGACCAGCTGCGGCGACAGGTCCAGCGCCTCGGCGGCAGCGGCGAACGAGCCGACCTCGGCCACCTTGGCGAAGGTCAGGAGGGGAACGATCAGGTCCATTGCAAACGGATGTTTTCCAATGAAACGCCAGATTACCCCTTATTCTGGATGCAGACCACGCGCATAGTGGCCGCCACGTCCCCGCCGGCCCGCGCGCCGGCCCTTCCCAGGAGCCCCCATGAGTCAGGTTGTCCGCATCCATGAATATGGCAACGCCGATGTGCTGCGCATCGACGAGATCGACGTTCCCGCCCCCGCCGCCGACGAGGTGCAGATCCGGGTCAAGGCGATCGGCCTGAACCGCGCCGAGGTGATGTTCCGCAACGGCGCCTATCTGCAGCAGGCACAGTTCCCCAGCCGCCTGGGCTACGAAGCGGCCGGCGTGGTCGAAGCGCTCGGCAGTGCAGTGAACGGCTTGGCCGTTGGCGATGCGGTCAGTGTGGTGCCGCCTCTGGATATCGCCCGCTGGGGCACCTACGGCGAGCTGGCCAATGTGCCGGCGCGGCTGGTGGTCAAGCATCCGCAGGCGCTGGATTTTGAAACCGCGGCGGCCGTGTGGATGCAGTACGTCACCGCCTGGGGCGCGCTGGTGGAGCAGGCGCATCTGACCGCCGGGGATTTCGTCATCATCACCGCGGCCAGCAGCAGCGTCGGCCTGGCCGCCATCCAGATCGCCAACGCAGCAGGTGCCACGCCGATTGCAGTGACCCGCGGCGCAGGCAAGCGCCAGGCCCTGCTCGACGCCGGCGCCGCCCATGTCATCGCCACCCAGGATCAGGACCTGGCCGCCGAAGTGGCGCGCATCACCGATGGCGCCGGTGCCCGCGTGGTGTTCGATCCGATCGGCGGCCCGCAGTTCAATGCACTGACCGATGCGATGGCGCGCGGCGGCATCCTGCTGGAGTACGGCGCGCTGAGCAACGAACCGACGCCGTTCCCGTTGTTCAACGTGCTGGGCAAGTCGCTGACGCTGAAGGGTTACCTGTACTCGGAAATCGTCGCTGATGATGCCGCGCTGGCGCGGGCCAAGGCCTTCATCGTCGACGGCCTGGACAAGGGCGTGCTGGTACCGATGATCGCAAAGGTGTTCCCGTTCGCGCAGATCCAGGACGCGCATCGTTATCTGGAATCGAACGAGCAGATCGGCAAGGTGGTGGTGACGGTGTGATCCGACGCCATGCAATGGGGGTGGCCGATGGCCGCCTCTATTTGTGCCCTGCCGGCAGCGCGTACGCCATCACGTAATCGCCCTTCGGGATTTCCATGAAATGGTGGCCGCCGGCCATGATCACCACGTACTGGCGGCCGCCCTGTTCGTACACCATCGGGTTGGCCTGGCCACCGGCCGGCAGCTTGGCGTGCCACAGCTCCTTGCCGGTCTTCAGATCAATCGCGCGCAGCAGATCATCGGTGGCGGCGGCGATGAAGATCAGGCCGCTGGCGGTGATCACCGAACCGCCATTGTTCGGCGTACCGATTTCGATCGGCAGGCCGGAGCGGATGCCGAACGGCCCATTGCCGCGTGCACTGCCGAACGGGCGATCCCACAGCAGCTTGCCGGTACGCAGGTCGATGGCACGGATGCCGCCATAGGGGGTTGCTTGCACAGCAGGCCGGTGAACGGCAACCGCCAGCCGGCGTTGACCTGGATGGCATACGGCGTGCCCACCTGCGGATCACCGGCGCCCTCGCCACCGCCCTTGTCGGCGCGGATCTTCTCGCGCGGCAGCCAGCCCCGCCGGTCGGCCTCCGCACGCGGTACCAGCCGGTTGTAGTTGGGCATGTCGTTGTAGTTGGCCACGATCACGCCACGCCGCGTATCGATGGAGACGCTCCCCAGTCCGAACCGCCGTTGTAGCCGGGATACTCGATGGAATGGCGGTCGCTGCTCGGCGGCGTGTAGAAGCCTTCGTAGTAGGCCTTGCGGAACTGGATGCGGCAGACCAGCTGGTCGATCGGGGTCAACCCCCACATGTCGCGCTCGGTCAGGTCATGCTCGCGACGCAGCGTGTGGTACAGCGAGAACAGCTGGGTGGGCGAACGCTGTTGCGGTTCGACA
Source organism: Stenotrophomonas sp. GSD10 (assembly GCF_056172695.1). Classification (NCBI taxonomy): domain Bacteria; kingdom Pseudomonadati; phylum Pseudomonadota; class Gammaproteobacteria; order Lysobacterales; family Lysobacteraceae; genus Stenotrophomonas; species Stenotrophomonas sp. GSD10. Next base: position 2,492,342 of record NZ_JAOCMC010000002.1, read on the forward strand.
CCGCCAAGCGGAACCTTGCGCTCTTCGGCGGCACTCAGCAGCTGGCCATTGCGACGGTCGAGAATGTACAGGTCGCCCTGCTTGGTTGGCAGCAGGATCGCCGGCACCTTGCCGGCCGCGGTCGGGTAATCGATCAGGCTGGCCTGCGAACCCAGGTCGTAATCCCATACATCCTTGCGCACGGCCTGGAAATGCCAGACCGGTTTGCCGGTGGCCACATCGAGGGCCACCAGCGAGGTCGAATAGCGGTTCTGCGCTTCACTGCGCGAGCCACTCCAGTAGTCGCCGGCGGCATTGCCCAGCGGCAGATAGACCAGGCCCAATGCCTCATCACCGGTGGCGGTGGTCCACATGTTGGGCGTACCGCGCGTGTAGGTCTGTTCGCGTGGCGGCAGGCCGTTGCGCTCGGGCTGGTCCATGTCCCAGGCCCAGCGCAGCTTGCCGCTGATCGCGTCGTAGGCCTGGATCACCCCCGACGGCGCATCCCGGCGCTGGCCATCGAGCACCTGGTGGCCGGTGACGATCACCCCGCGCACGATGGCCGGCGGCGAAGTGATCGACACATAGCCCGGCGGCACCTCACCCATGCCCAGGGTGATGTCGACCTGGCCGTTGTTGCCGAAGTTGGCGCAGGGGCGGCCGCTGTCTGCATCCACCGCGATGATGCGGCCGTCCAGGGTGCCCTCGATGATGCGCGCCCAGCACGCCGGATGGCTGCCGGGTGCGGCATTGCGGGTGACGGTGGGCGGTGGCTCGGGCAGCGCCAGATCAGCGGCCACGTCAGCCAGCACCGCATCAGCGATGGTCGGCGCGCTGGGTTGTTCGTAGTAGCTCACGCCACGACAGGCGGCGGTGTAGGGAATCGAGGCGTCCCTGACCTTCGGATCGAACCGCCACAGCTCCTTGCCGCTGCCGGCATCGAGGGCGATCAGGCGGTTGCGCGCGGTGCACAGGTACAGGCGGTCGCCAATCTTCAGCGGCGTGGTTTCCGCGCCCCAGCGCTTCTTCGGCAGATCACCGGTTCGGAACTGCCAGGCCAGCTGCAGCGTGCCGACGTTGGCCGGCGTGATCTGCTGCAGCGGCGAGTAACGGGTGGCGGCGTTGCTGCGACCCCAGGCCGCCCAATCACCATCGGCAGGCTGGTCGGCCGGCTGCAGGCCGGTGGTGTCACGGGTCGGTTCCAGGCCGGCGCTGACCGCGCCTTCCGGGAACGGCTGATGCCCATCCACCTCACCCTGCGGCGCAAACGCCAGGCCGAACGCGGCCACGAACACCAGCAGCAGCACAGCGGCCACCGCACGCGAGAGCCGTCTGGGAACGGGCGTACGCAGGGTCGGCGCCAGCAGCGCCAGCACGATGCCCAGTGCGGTCACCAGGCCCAGCCGCGGTACCCATCGCCAGTAGTCGCTGCCCGACTCCCACCCGGTCCACAGCAGCGTTCCGATGAATACCAGCGCGTACATCAGCGCGCCACTGCGCCGGTTGCCGAACAGCAGGATACCGCTGGCCAGCAGACCGGCGCCGGCGATGGCGTAGTACGCCGAACCTCCCAGGCTGAGCAGCCACGCGCCGAGACCGCCGATGACCAGGCCAAGCACGACCAGCAGCAGCGACAGCACGGTCACCAGCGGATGGCGGGATACAACGGGGGCGGCGGACTGCGGCGTGGCGGACATCGTCGATCTCCGGGGCAGCATGGCCTGTTATCCCACCGTCGCTGTGAAGTGCGCGTGCGGTGAGCGCCGGATACAACAACGCCGGCACGAGGCCGGCGTTGTTGAGGTGGCGTGGCGAGGCGGGCTTACGCCTGCGGCGCGTCCTCGCCCGGCGCGGGGGCTTCGGCCGGGGAGGCGGCAACCACCTCGTCCTCGTCCTCGTCGATCGAGGCATCCATGCGCTCCACCGCCTGCAGCTTCTCGTCCTTGGACAGGCGGATCAGAGTGACGCCCTGGGTGTTGCGGCCGACGCGGCTGATTTCCGAGCCGCGGGTACGCACCAGGGTGCCGCCGTCGGAGATCAGCAGGACCTCGTCGCTGGAGCCCATCAGCACCGCGGCGACCAGCTTGCCGTTGCGCTCGGTGGTCTGGATGCCGATCACGCCCTGCGTGCCACGGCCCTTGCGCGGATAGTCCGGCAGCGGGGTGCGCTTGCCGTAGCCGTTCTCGGTGGCGGTCAGGATGTACTGCACGCTGGCGTCGTCGGCGCCGTCGATCACCGCATCGCCATTGGCGGCGGCTTCCTCGACACCGTTGTCGTCCTCGTTCTCGTCCTCGATGCCACCGGCACTTTCGGCCACGATCAGGCTGACCACTTCCTCGCCGGCCGGCATCTTGATGCCGCGCACGCCGGTGGCGGTGCGGCCCATCGAGCGGACCTTGTCCTCGCCGAAGCGCACGGTCTTGCCGTTGGAGGCGAACAGCAGGATGTCGCGCTCACCGTCGGTCAGGCCGACGCCGACCAGCGCATCGCCCTCGTCGAGGTTGATCGCGATCTTGCCGCGGGCCAGACGGAAGGCGAACTCGCCCAGCGGGGTCTTCTTCACCGTACCGTTCTTGGTGGCGAAGAACACGAACTGGCCATCGGCGTACTCGCGCACCGGCAGCACGGCCTGCACGCGTTCGCCCGGTTCCAGCGGAATCCAGTTGATGATCGGACGGCCACGAGCGTTGGAACCCGCTTCCGGCAGCTGGTAGACCGGCAGCCAGAACACCTTGCCCGAACTGGTGAAGGTCAGCAGCGTGTCATGCGTATTGACCAGCCACAGCTGTTCGATGAAATCCTCTTCCTTGGTCGCCGCCGCACTGCGGCCACGGCCACCGCGGCGCTGCGCGCGGTACACGCTCACCGGCTGGCGCTTGACGTAGCCGGCGTGCGACACGGTGACCACCACGTCTTCCGGCGCGATCAGGTCGAGGATGTCCAGATCTTCTTCGCTGTGGCGGATCTCGGTACGACGCTCGTCGCCGAACTCGGCCTTGACGCTGACCAGCTCTTCGCGGATCACCTGCAGCAGGCGGTCGGGATCTTCCAGGATGTGGATCAGCCCGGCGATCACTTCCAGCAGCTGCTTGTACTCGTCGGTCAGGCGGTCCTGCTCCAGCCCGGTCAGGCGGTGCAGGCGCATTTCCAGGATCTGGGTGGCCTGGATCTCGGTCAGCTGGTAGCCGCCCTCGATCAGGCCCACGCCCTTGGGCAGGTCTTCCGGACGCGAGGCTTCGGCGCCGGCGGCACCCAGCATCGCACCGACCAGGCCCGGCTCCCACACGCGTGCCAGCATGCGCTCGCGGGCTTCGTTCGGGTTCGGCGAGGTCTTGATCAGTTCGATCATCTCGTCGATGTTGGCCAGCGCCACGGTCAGGCCTTCCAGCACGTGGGCACGGGCGCGCGCCTTGCGCAGCTCGAACACGGTGCGGCGGGTGACCACTTCGCGGCGGTGGCGGACGAACGCCTCCAGCATCTGCTTGAGGTTCATCAACTGCGGGCGGCCATCGACCAGCGCCACCATGTTGATGCCGAACACCGATTCCATCTGCGTCTGCTGGTACAGGTTGTTCAGCACAACCTCGGCAGATTCACCGCGCTTGATCTCGATGTAGATGCGCATGCCGTCCTTGTCGGACTCATCGCGCAGCTCGCTGATGCCTTCGATCTTCTTTTCCTTGACCAGCTCGGCGATCTTTTCGATCAGACGCGCCTTGTTCACCTGGTAAGGAATTTCAGTGACGATGATCGATTCGCGACCGTTGTCGGCCACTTCGATATCGGCCTTGGCTCGGATGCGCACGCGGCCACGGCCGGTGCGGTAGCCGGCGACGATGCCAGCGGTGCCATTGATGATGCCGGCGGTCGGGAAATCCGGGCCCGGGATGTACTCCATCAGGCCATCGACGTCGATGTCCGGGTTGTCGATCAGCGCGATGCAGGCGTTGATCGATTCGCTCAGGTTGTGCGGCGGGATGTTGGTCGCCATGCCCACCGCGATACCGGCCGAACCATTGACCAGCAGGTTCGGGAACCGGGTCGGCATGACCGTCGGCTCCAGTTCCTTCTCGTCGTAGTTGGGCTGGAAATCGACGGTTTCCTTGTCGATGTCGGCCATCAGCTCATGCGCGAGGCGCGACATGCGCGCTTCGGTGTATCGCATCGCTGCCGCCGAGTCGCCGTCGATCGAACCGAAGTTACCCTGGCCATCGACCAGCATGTAACGCAGCGAGAACGGCTGTGCCAGGCGCACCAGCGTGTCGTACACCGACTGATCGCCATGCGGGTGGTACTTACCGATGACGTCACCGACGATACGCGCCGACTTGAAGTAGGGCTTGTTGCTGTGCGCGTTGAGTTCATTCATCGCAAACAGCACGCGGCGATGCACCGGCTTGAGGCCGTCGCGCGCATCCGGGAGCGCGCGGCCCACGATCACGCTCATGGCGTAATCGAGGTAGCTCTTGCGCATCTCGTCTTCCAGGTTGACCTGGATGATTTCCTTGGCGGTTTCTGCCATTCGGGTTCCGTTGTCTGGTAGCGGTCCAGTCCGGCGCAGCCCTCTGCGGGAGGGGGTCGCGCCGGAACCTCGATTCAACCTGTGGATACTACCACAACGGGTCGTTTTCCGCCGCCTTTTACGGGGATTTTACCGGCACAAATCAGGAACTTAGGGGGTTCAGCCGCCCCTGTAGAGCCGAGCCCATGCTCGGCTGCGGCGGATTCCCCGGCGGAGCCGAGCATGGGCTCGGCTCTCCAGGCATCCTCGCCCCTGTCCCGCCTCAACCGCCGAAGGCGGCGCGCATGTTCTCGGCGGTCGGGTTCAGGATCACGCCGCGTTCGGTCACGATGGCGTCGATCAGCTCGCCCGGGGTGACGTCGAACACCGGATTCCAGGCGGCGATGCCTTCGGCCACGGTGCGGGTACCGCCCACGCCGTACAGTTCGCCCGGGTCACGCTGCTCGATCTCGATCTGGCTGCCATCCACGGTGTCCATGTCCACCGTCGAGGACGGCGCCACGACCATGAACTTCACGCCGTGGTGGCGGGCGGCGATGGCCAGCTGGTAGGTGCCGATCTTGTTGGCGGTATCGCCGTTGGCGCAGATGCGGTCGGCACCGACGATGACCCACTGCACGGCGCCGGTCTTCATCAGGTGCGAGGCCGCCGAGTCGGCGATCAGGGTGGCGTCGATGCCGTCCTGCTGCAGCTCCCACACGGTCAGGCGCGCGCCCTGCAGCCACGGCCGGGTCTCGCCGGCGAACACCCGGGCAATACGGTGCTGGGCCATGCCGGCACGGATCACACCCAGCGCGGTGCCGAAGCCGGCGGTGGCCAGCGAACCGGTATTGCAGTGGGTCAGCACGCCGCTGCCGGCCTCGATCAGGCCCGCACCCAGCGCGCCCATGTGGCGGTTGGCGGCCAGATCCTCTTCGGCAATGGCCTGCGCTTCGGCCTCCAGCAACGCCTTCCAGTCGGCGCCTGCGGCACTCAGGCAACGGCGCATGCGCGCCAGCGCCCAGGCCAGATTGACCGCGGTCGGGCGCGAGGCGTTCAGGCGCTGCAGCGCCGGCTCCAGCTGCTGCAGGGCGTGCGCGCCATCGGCGGCCTGCACCCCGCGTGCCGCCAGCACCACGCCCCAGGCCGCGGCAATACCGATGGCCGGCGCGCCGCGCACGGTCAGTGCGTGGATGGCCGAGGCGACCTCGTCACTGTCATGGCAGACCACGTGCTCGACCACGAACGGCAGCTTGCGCTGGTCCAGCAGTTGCAGGGCATCGCCGGTCCACAGGATCGGGCGGATGTGGTCGTAGCGCGCGTAATCGATGTCAGGGGCAGTGTTCATGGGCCCATTGTAGGGCCACGTCCTGCGCGGTTGGAGCCCGCCGGGGCTCAATTCACCGAGAATTCGGCGCGGCAGCCGCCGTCCACCCAGATCCCGTTGCGGCTCCAGCCCCAGGTGCTGCCCTCCACGCAGGGCGTGCTGGACAGCTGCTGGGATACCGCCGCGCCGACGGAGATGCTCGCCCCGCAGAAGCGCCGCTTCTTCGATTTCGATTCGCAGGTCAGCCGGCGCGGCATATCGACGAAGCGGCCCTGCTCATCGGCCACTTCGAAATCGCCTTGGCAGCCACGGCTGGTCCACACTTCGTTGCGCTTGTAGCCCCAGCCCTGCCCTTCGCGGCACGGCAGCACGGACAGCTGGCGCAGCAGGCGCACCGGCGCCCCATCCAAGCGGACCGGACAACTCTGCGGGCGGCCGTTGGACTCGCAGCGCACCACGCGGCGGAACTGGCGCTTGCCGTCGCTGCCGGCCGCTGCGGCGGCCCCCGGCGCACGGCGCGCACGGAACTCGGCGCGGCAGCCAAGGGTGACCCAGACGCCACTGCGATCAGTCCCCCATTCGCTGCCGCGGATACAGCTGTTGCTGGACAGCTGCCGGATCAGGTCGACGCCATTGGCGACCTCGATATCGCAGTGCACCCAACCCATGTCGCGTGATTCGCAGGTGACCACTTCCTCGTCATAACCCAGCTGCTGGGCGGACGCGGAGAACGGCAGCCAAGCACCCCAGAGCGCGATGGAGTAGACCGGTACCGCAACAACCGCAAACCACTTGACCAATGCCTTCCCCAACAGGAGTGGACGAATTCCGATGCCAGTGTCCCGCATCGCCCGTGATAAGAGCATCATCCTGCTTGCTGAAGCAAGCGCGTGGATCCGGCAATCCGTTCAGTCTTCGATGTCCGGCAGCGGATGATGTTCATGCATGAGCGAAATCGAACGCCAGCACATCGGCGATGCGCGGCGTGCGCTCCATCGCCATCAGCAGGCGATCCACGCCCACCGCCACCCCTGCACACGCCGGCATCGACGGCAATGCGGCCAGCAACGCCTCATCCAGCGCCGGCTGCACCTGCCCGCGTGCATGACGCCGCTGCTGGTCACGCAGGAAGCGGGCACGCTGCTCGTCGGCATCGTTCAGCTCGTGATATCCGTTGGCCAGCTCGACCGTGCCCAGGTACAGCTCGAACCGTTCGGCCAGTGCCGGCGAACCGGGGCGGATGCGCGCCAGCGCTGCCTGGCTGGCCGGCCAGTCATGAACCACGGTCATGACGCTGTCATCGAAGCCGGGCTGGATACGATGGGTCATCAGCAGGTCCAGCCAATCGTCGCGGGTCAAGCCGACCGGATCGATGTGCACCTCGCCCAGCGCGGCGCGCAGCGCCGATTCATCGGCATCGAACGCGTCGATGCCCAGGTACTGCTGGAACAGCTCCCGGTAGCTCAACACACGCAGCGTCGCCGTACGGCCGACCAGAGCCAGCGCCTGGTTGACCAGCTCGGCGGTTTCCTGCACCAGACGGTGGTGATCCCAGCCCACCCGGTACCACTCCAGCATGGTGAACTCGGGATTGTGGCGGCCGCCGGCCTCGCCGTTGCGGAACACCCGGCCCAGCTCGTAGCAATCGCCAACACCGGCCGCCAGCAGCCGCTTGAGCGGATACTCCGGCGAGGTCCGCAACCAGCGCCGGCGGCCACCGGCATCGACATGCCCACTGAAATCGGTGTGGAAGCTGTCGATGTTCGGCTCGGTATTGCCCGCCACCGACAGGATCGGCGTTTCCACTTCCAGCACATCGCGCTCGGCGAAGAAGCGGCGCACCAGCGCGTTGAGCGCAGCACGCTGGCGCAGCGCATGCAGCAGGGCCTGGCTCACAGGATGCCCTCCGGGCGCGGGTGGTCCAGCGGCAGGGTCAGCAGGTCGCGGGTGTCATCGATGTAGCCACTGGCCAGGTACAGGCGGCGGGCCAGTTCGTTGTGGTGGTTCACTTCCAGGCGCAGGCGGCTGACGCCACGGCCACGTGCACGTTGTTCGCAGATGGCCAGCGCCTGCTTGCCGCGACCGCGGCCGCGCGCGCGATGGGCCAGGTACAGCTCGTCCAGCAGCATGAAATGGCCGCCCTGCTCCAGGCTGAAGCCCATCGCGATCACCGCGTAGCCGACCACTTCACCGGCCTCGTCCAGCCACAGCAGCACCTCGCCGTTGCGCGGGTCGGCCAGCAACGCATCCACGCCTCGGCGCACGCGTGCATCGTCAAAGTCGATCCTGTCTTCGGCGTAGAACTCGCGCATCAGCGCGATCAGCCGTTCTTCGTCGGCACGGGTCGCCAGGCGGAAATCCAGCGGGGCGGTCTGCATCGGTCATCCTTTGTGCTTCATGCCGGGCGGCAGACGCCCGGCGGGGTCATCACTCGTGTTCGGCCAGGTAGGCCAGCAGGCGGTCTTCATCCCACACCGGCACGCCCAGCGACTGTGCCTTGTCCAGTTTGGAGCCGGCCTCGGTACCGGCCACCACGAAGCTGGTCTTCTTCGACACGCTGCCGGAGACCTTGGCGCCGAGAGCCTCCAGGCGTTCCTTGGCGGCATCGCGGGTGAGCTGGGCCAGGGTGCCGGTCAGCACCACGGTCTGCCCGTCCAGCGGGCCGGCCACGATCTCGGCCAGCGCCGGCGCCTTGGCCAGGATCTGCTGCATCGCCTTCTCGGCAGCCAACAGCATCGCACCATGGCCGTCCGTGTCCAGCCATTCGGCCAGTCCACGCGCAGTGTCATCGGGCAGCCCGGCGTTGACGAACTGGCCATGCTCGGCGTCGAGCACGGCCTGCGCGCCGGGAAGCGCGGCCATCAGCTTTTCCGCACGCAGGCGGGTGATGCCCGGAATCTCCGATTCGACCAGCAGCTGGGCCAGATCCAGCCCTTCGCGCAGCTTGGCACTGGGCGCATGCACATCACTGATGCGGACCTGGCCGACCTGCAGCAGGTCATCGATGGCCTGCTGGTTGCCCTGCTGTTCGAAGAAATGACCCAGCGAACGGGCCACTTCGCCGCCGATGTCCGGCACGCGCTTGAACAGCGGCCACGGCAGGTGGCGGATCAGTTCCAGGTCACCGAACCACTGCGCCAGCGCCTTGGCGGTACTTTCGCCCACGTGCTCGATGCCGAGCGCGAACAGCAGCCGTTCCAGCGTGGCGGCACGGCTGGCGTCAATGGCTGCGATCAGGTTGTCGGCCCACTTGGTGGCGATCTTCTTCGTGTTCCATTCGAAACTGGCCGGCTGCGCCAGCGCCTGCGCGCGCCAGCCCGGATCGTTGCCATCCAGTCTGAGCACCGCGTTGAGCACCGCACCACTACCCTCGGCGGGCAGATGCAGCTTCAGCGCGGCGGCCAGCGCCGAGGGATCTTCGGCGTCGAGCACCAGCTTCAGGTGCAGCAGCGTATCGCGGCTGAGCCGGTACAGGTCGGCCACGCTCCTGACGATGCCGGCATCGACCAGGGTTTCGATGTACTTGTCACCCAGGCCATCGATGTCCATCGCGCGACGCGAGGCGAAATGAGCGATGGCTTCCTTGCGCTGTGCCGGGCAGGACAGCTCACCCGAGCAGCGCCATGCGGCCGCGCCTTCTTCGCGCACGATCTCCGACCCACACACCGGGCAGCGCGTCGGCATCTGCCAGGGCGTGGTGCCCTGCGGCCGACGGTCGAGGATGACGCTGACCACTTCGGGAATCACGTCGCCCGCGCGGCGCACGATCACGCTGTCGCCGACGCGCACATCCAGGCGCGCGATCTGGTCGGCGTTGTGCAGCGTCGCGTTGGATACGATCACCCCGGCCACCGCTACCGGCGCCAACCGTGCAACCGGTGTTGCGGCACCGGTGCGGCCGATCTGGATCTCGATCGCCTCCACCGTGGTGCTCTGCTCCTGCGCCGGGAACTTGTGCGCGATGGCCCAGCGCGGTGCACGCGAGACGAAGCCCATCGCCTGCTGGCCGGAACGATCATCGAGCTTGTAGACCACGCCGTCGATGTCGAACGGCAGGCCGTCACGGCGCTCGCCGATATCGCGGTAATAGCCGAGCAGGCCGTCGGTGCCCTCGACCACCTTGCACAGTGCACTGACCGGGAAGCCCCAGGCGCCCAGCTGCGCCAGCGTAGCCGAGTGGGTATCGGGCAACTCACCGCCCTGCACCTCGCCGGTGCCGTAGGCGAAGAAGCTCAACCGACGCTGTGCACTGATCTTCGGGTCGAGTTGGCGCAACGAGCCGGCCGCGGCGTTGCGCGGGTTGGCCAGCACCTTGCCGCCCTGCTGGCGCGCACGTTCGTTGTAGGCCTCGAAGTCGGCGCGGGCCATGTAGACCTCACCCCGCACTTCCAGCACGTCCGGCCAGTCCTTGCCATGCAGGCGCTTGGGAATGTCGCCGATTTCACGCAGGTTGGCGGTCACGTCCTCACCGGTGCTGCCATCGCCGCGGGTCGCGCCGAGTACGAAATGACCCTCCTCGTAACGCAGGCTGATCGCCAGTCCATCCATCTTCGGCTCGGCCGAGAACTGCAGGCTGCGGCGGCCCAGGCGCTCATCGATGCGGCGCACGAAATCGGCCACTTCCTCGTCGCTGAAGGCATTGGACAGCGACAGCATCGGCACCGCGTGACGCACTTCCGGGAAGCGACCGGACGGACGCGCACCGACCTGCTGGGTCGGGCTGTCGGCACGGGCCAGTTCCGGATGCTCGCGCTCCAGCGCTTCCAGCTCACGCACCATGCGGTCGTAGTCGACGTCGGGGATCTCCGGCGCATCCAGCTCGTGATAGGCGCGGTTGGCCTGGGCGATCTGCCGGCGAAGGTCTTCGGCGCGTTCGGCGGGGCTGGGGCTCATCGGGATCCGGTGGTTCTGGGATGGCCGGGAATTCTACCGCGCCCAGCCGTCAGCCCCCGTAACGCCCCGCCTTCGTAGCGTCGAGCTTGCTCGACTGGGCCGGTAGAGCAGTCGAGCTTGCTCGACTGGGCCGGTAGAGCAGTCGAGCTTGCTCGACGCTACGAAGGCGGCTTGCCGCGCGCCGCCGCCAGCGCTAGCGTGCGCGGGCTGCCCTTCGGAATCCCGCCCGTGACCCTGCCTGCCTCCCGCCGCCACTTCCTGCAACTGGCCGGTGCCGGCCTCGCCCTGGCCGGCACCGGCCTGCCCCGCCTTGCCCAGGCCCAACCCGCTGCGGCTTCGGCAGCTGTGCCGGCTTCAGGCGAAGGCGCGGTGCTGCTGAATTTCAACGAGTGCCCGTATGGCCCCTCGCCCGCAGCGCAGCAGGCTGCGCGCGACAGCATCGCCGGTTGCGGCCGCTACCGTTTCGAGCTGGCCGGCCAGGTGCGCGACGCCTTCATCGAGCAGGCGCGAATTCCGGCGGACCATGTCCGCCTCTACCCCGGCTCCAGCGAACCCCTCAATCGCGCAGCCGTCGTATGGACCGGTCCGCAGGCCGGGCTGGTGGTGGCCGACCCGACCTTCGAGACGCTGGGCGAGGTCGCCGCCGCGCACGGCGCGCACGTGCAGAAGGTGCCGCTGCGAACCGACGGCGCACACGACCTGCGCGCGATGGTCGCTGCCGCGCACGCGCGCCCGACCGGGTTGTTGTATGTGTGCAACCCAAACAACCCGACCGGCTCGATCAGTCCGCCGGCCGAACTGGCGTGGCTGCTGGCGCACAAGCCCGCCACGACCCGCGTGCTGGTGGACGAGGCCTACCTGCAGTACAGCGATCAACCGAGCCTGATCGCCGAGGTGGCGCAACGCGATGACCTGATCGTGCTGCGCACGTTCTCCAAGCTGTATGGCATGGCCGGGCTGCGCCTGGGCGTGGCGGCCGCGCACCCCGACCGCCTGCGCGAACTGGCCCGCCTGGGCGACAACCCGCTGCCGGTGCCGGCGTTGGCCGCCGCCTTGGCCAGCCTGCAGGATCCGCAACTGGTTGCGCAGCGCCGCCTGCAGAATGCCAAGGCCCGGCAGGCCACCATTGCCTGGCTCGGCAAGCGCGGTTTCAGCTGCCTGCCTTCGGAGGCGAACTGCTTCGTGGTGGACGTGCAGCGCGACGGCGCCGCGTTTGCCAAGGCAATGGCAGAGAACGGCGTGGTGATCGGGCGCAGCTGGCCGATCTGGCCGCAGCGCGTACGCGTGACTGTGGGAACCGAGGACGAGATGGCGGCATTCCGCCGTGCGTTCGCCAGGGTGGCCGGCGTCCCGGCGTAGACCGCATCCACGCATGGCGTGGATCTACCGAGGATTGCCGATGGGGGTGGGTGCCGACCGTTGGTCGGCACATCAGGCATTACCAGCGCGGGGTCTTGGTCAGCGGCGGCGCCTGGTGCTGGCGGTCGTAGGCGCGCAGTTCATCACGGATGTGCGCGATGCGCTGCCGGCCGAGCGCATTGCGGCTGTCATCCAGCACCACGCCGTCGAGCAGCTCGGCCATGCGCTGCACGGTCGGCAACATCTTCTCCCAGGCGTCCAGCGCGGTCAGCGGCGCCGGCAGGGTCAGGAAGAAAGCGATGGCCGGAGTTTCCATGGCACGGATGTTGGCCATGTCGAAGCTGCCCGGCTTCATGATGCTGGCCATCGAGAAGATCGGGCCACGCTCGGGGTGGCCTTCCACCAGGCGGTGGAACACGTTCATGTGGCCGAACACCAGGCCGGTCTTCTCCGCTGCCACCACGATGTCCTCGCCGCGCAGTTGTTCGCCGGCACGGGCGGCCACGAACAGCGAGACGATCTTGTCGAAGTCCTGGGTGGCGCGCTTGCCCAGGTCGCTGGCTGCGCCTGCGTCGGTGTCGGCCAGGCCGAGCTCGGCCTGCTCGCCCTCGCCGCCCATGCCGGGCTCGAGGCGGCCACCGGCCACGGCGATGCCGTCCTCACCCAGGACTGGCTCGCGACGCTCGCCGCTGGTCGATTCCGCGCCTTCCACGCGGCGCCCCTGGGGCTTTTTCTTCGGACGGCCAAACAGGAAGATCGCGGCGATCAACAGCAGGCCGGCGGCCAGGATGCCGATGCGCAACAGTGCCGTGTCGGACATTCGATAGGTTCTCCGGCTGGTTCATTCAGGTAGTTAGGATGGCACGTCAGGCCGCGCCCGCCAATCGTGCGGCCTCTTCCAGGTCGACGCTGACCAGCCGGCTGACGCCCGGCTCGCGCATGGTCACGCCCGACAGCTGGTGCGCGGCCTCCATCGTCGCCTTGTTGTGGCTGACGAACAGGAACTGCACCTTTTCGCTCATTTCCTTGACCATGTTGGCCAGGCGACCGACGTTGGCCTCGTCCAGCGGTGCATCCACCTCGTCCAGCAGACAGAACGGCGCCGGGTTCAGCTGGAAGATGGCAAACACCAGCGCCACCGCAGTCATCGCCTTTTCGCCGCCGGACAGCAGCGAGATGCTGGACACGCGCTTGCCCGGCGGACGCGCCATGATGGTCACGCCGGTATCGAGCAGGTCCTCGCCGGTCAGTTCCAGATACGCATGGCCGCCACCGAACAGGCGCGGATACAGCGCCTGCACGCCGGCGTTGACGCGGTCGAAGGTGTCCTTGAAGCGGCCACGGGTCTCGCGGTCGATCTTGCGGATGGCGTCTTCCAGCGTTTCCAGCGCGGTGGTCAGATCCACATGCTGGGCATCCAGGTACTCCGAGCGCTGCGAGGCCTCGCCGTACTCGTGGATGGCGGCCAGGTTGACCGGCTCCAGCCGGCGCATGCGGCCATCGATCTGGTGCACGGCCTGCTCCCAGTCGCCCAGACGGGCGTCCTCGGGCAGTGCGTTGAGCACGTCCTGCATGACGAAACCGGCTTTCTCCACAGCGCCCTGCAAGGTCTCGGCACTGAGCACCAGCGCCTGCTGGTCCAGCTTGCGCTGCGAAATGCGTTCGCGCTGCGCCAATGCCTGTTCGTCACGCTGGTGGCGGGTCTGCTCGTAATTGCGCAGCTCGGCGTCGATGCCATCCAGCAGCGTGCGCGCTTCGGTCAGCACGCGGTCGGCGCGCACGCGCTCTTCCAGCGCATTCTGGTGCTCGGCCTGCAGCGATTCGACCGGCGAATCGCCTTCATCCAGCTGCGAGTGCAGTTCGCCCAGGCGCGAATCGAGCTGGCCACGCTGGGTGCCCATGCGCTCCAGTGCCTGGCCCAGCGACGCCAGCTGCGCCCGCTGCGATTCCAGGGTCAGGGCCAGCGAATGCGCGCGCTCGCGCACCCCGCGTGCGGCATCGCGTGCGAGGTCGCGGGCCTCGGTCAGCTGGCGGCGTTCACCTTCCAGCCGCTGCCGGGTCGACTCCAGGTCGCCCATGCTGCTGACCGCGTTCTCCAGCCGCGAACGGGCTTCGCGCGCCTGCTCGCTGTTGGCTTCCAGCGTTTCCTGCAGCTGCCTCAGTTCGCCTTCGATGCGATCGATGCGGGTGCGCGCGGCCTCGACCTTGCCCTGCTGGCCCTGCAACTGGCCGGCCAGCTCGGACACCGCACGATGCGCCTGGTAGAGCGTGCGCTGCGCGTCCTCGCGCTGCTGCTCGGCCGCCAGCAACTGCTCGCGGAAGCCGGACAGCTGCTCTTCCAGCGCAGCCTCGCGCTCCTGCAGCTGCTCGATCTGCTCGCGCAGTTCGTTGATCTCGCGTTCGCGCAGCAGGGCTCCCTGCTGGGCCGCACCGGAGCGCGACACGCGCAGCCAGCCCTGGCCCAGGCGTTCGCCGCCCTGGGTGATGATCGAATCGCCGTCGGGCAAGCCTGCCTGCAGCGCCTTGGCCTCGGCCAGATCCCGGGCACCATGCAGATGCGCCAGCAGCCGACGGATCGCCGCCGGGCCACGCACGCGTGCAGCCAGCGAGGTCGGCGCGACCTTCAGCTCGGCATCGTCATGGGCAACCAGCGCGATATGACCCTCGCCGAGTTCGCCCAGTGCATCGACCAGGCGGGCCGGCTCATCGACCAGCACGCCTTCGATCAGCTCGCCGAGCGCGCTTTCCACCGCGTTTTCCCAGCCGGCATCGACATCCAGGCGCTCGCCGACGCGTGCAGCCGAATCCAGCCCACGGGCCTTCAGCCAGGCGACCGCCGCGCCCTGCTCCTGGCCAAGCGCAGCCTGCTGCAAGGTTTCCAGCGATGCCAGCCTGCCGCGCAGGGCGTTGGCCTGCTTGCGCAGCTCGGCCAGTTCGTTCTGGCCCGCGCGCTGCTGTTCCTGCACGGCGGCGACACCTTCCTTGCGCTGCTCGACCTCCTCGGTCAGCTCATCCAGTGCGGTCTTCTGCGTGTCGTGCTGCAGGTGCAGCTGCTCGAAGGCGTCCTCCAGCGCGTCCACGTCCAGCCCGGCACGTTCGGCGGCCAGCGCCTCGCGGCGCCGGTCGGCGTCGAGGATCTGCTTGTCCAGGTAGTCCACACGGGTGCGCTCGACATCGCCGGCGCGCGAAGCTTCCGAACTCTGTGAGGTGTGCTGTTCCCAGCGCTGCTGCCAGCCGGCCAGACGGTCCTCGGCCTCGCGCAGGCTTTCCTGCTTGATCTCGTTCTCTTCCTGCAACGCCTCCAGCTGCGGGCTCGCCGCGTCCACGGCCTCGCGCAGTACGCCCAGCCTGGCCTCATCACCACTGATGTGCTGGCCCAGTTCGGCCAGGGCCTGGCGGGTCTCATCGCGGGCCTTGTGCAGGCGCTGCGACAGCTCGCGCTGATGCTGGATCTGCTGTTCCAGGCGCGCGAGCGTGCTGCCCACCTGGTAGACCGCCGCCTGTGCGGTGTTGAGCGCATCGGCGGCCTCTTCGCGGCGCACGCGCGAGGTCTCGATACGGGCCTCGGCGTCGCGCTGGTCGGCAATCAGCTGCTGCAGCCTGGTCTCTTCCTGCGACAGCCCTTCGCGCAGCTTCGACAGGCGACCGTCCAGGCCCCGGAACTCCAGCGCCTTCCATTCGGCATCCTTGACCCGGCGCTCTTCCTGCAGCGCCTGGTATTGCTCGGCCTGCCTGGCCTGGCGCTTGAGGTGTTCCAGCTGCTTGCTGATCTCGTCACGCAGGTCACCCAGCCGGTCCAGGTTCTCGCGGGTATGGCGGATGCGGGTCTCGGTCTCCTTGCGGCGCTCCTTGTACTTGGAGATGCCGGCGGCCTCTTCCAGGTACACACGCAGGTCTTCCGGGCGCGCCTCGATGATCTGGCTGATCATGCCCTGCTCGATGATCGAGTAGCTGCGCGGGCCCAGGCCGGTACCGAGGAACAGGTCGGTGATGTCGCGGCGGCGGCACTTGGTGCCGTTGAGGTAGTAGTTGCTGGTGCCGTCGCGACTGACCGTGCGCTTGACCGAGATTTCGTTGAACGAGGCGTACTCGCCGGAAATCGTGTGATCCGAGTTGTCGAAGATCAGCTCGACGGTGGCCTGCGAGACCGGCTTGCGGGCATTGGAACCGGAGAAGATCACGTCGGTCAGCGAGTCGCCGCGCAGGCGGCTGGCCGAACTCTCGCCCATGACCCAGCGCACGGCGTCGATGATGTTCGACTTGCCGCAGCCATTGGGCCCCACCACGCCGGTCATGTTGGTCGGCAGGTGCAGGGTGGTCGGATCGACGAACGACTTGAAGCCGGACAGCTTGATCGTGGAAAGACGCATAGAGGTTCCGGACTGGGGCCGGCGAGCGGCCTGCATTTACCCTCCAAGTCATTGATCCTACTGGGATCGCCGACCGTGGAACAGGTGTGACGCCCTGAGTATACCGATGTGGCCGTGTTCTACGAATGGGGGTGGAATCCGGGCCCCCTTCCGGCCAGCGGCCGGGCCCACAAAACAAAACGGGCACCCTTGCGGGCGCCCGTTCTGCGGTGATGCCAGGCCTTGCGGCGTGGTATCAGGCTTCGGCGACGATGACGACCTTGACGGTGGTCTCGACGTCGGCGTGCAGGTGAACCAGCACGTCGTACTCGCCGATGTTGCGGTAAGCACCTTCGCCCAGGATCACTTCGCTCTTTTCCAGCGGCAGGCCGGCAGCGGTGAAGGCTTCGGCGATATCGCGCGGGCCGACCGAGCCGTACAGCTTGCCTTCGGTCGAAGCATTGGCGGCGATGGTCACGCTCGCGCCTTCCAGCTTGGCCTTGCGGCTCTCAGCGTCGGCGTGGATGGCCTGGGCCTTGGCTTCGTATTCGGCGCGCTTGGCTTCGAACTCGGCCTTGTTGCTCTCGGTGGCCGGCACGGCCTTGCCCTGCGGCACGAGGAAGTTGCGGCCATAGCCCGGCTTCACATCAACCAGGTCGCCCAGGTTGCCGAGGTTGGTGACTTTCTGCAGGAGGATCAGCTGCATGGTATTGCTCCAGATGAGTTATTCGTTAGCGAGGCGATGCCCCGCAACAAAGGCTGTCCGAATAGCTGGCACAGCGGGGGCGGCACGGGGCCGCCCCGCCGGCATCAGACGTCGTGGTTGTCGGTGTACGGGATCAGGGCCAGGAAGCGAGCGCGCTTGACGGCGGTCGCCAGCTGACGCTGGTACTTCGACTTGGTACCGGTGACGCGGCTCGGCACGATCTTGCCGTTCTCGGTCAGGTACTGGCGCAGGGTGTTGAGATCCTTGTAGTCGATCTCCTTCACACCTTCAGCCGTGAACTTGCAGAACTTGCGGCGACGGAAGAACTTGGACATGGGAAGGCTCCTTAGGCGGCAGAAGCGGCGTCGTCGCCGGCTTCGTTGTCAGCGGTGGTGGTGGACTCGCCTTCTTCGTCGTCACGACGACGGCGCTCACCGCGCTCCGGCTTGTCACCCTTCTCGTCCTTGCTCTTCATGATCAGCGACTGCTCGGTGTCAGCCTCGTCACGCTTGATGACCAGGTTGCGCAGCACGGCGTCGTTGAAGCGGAAGCTTTCGGTCAGCTCGTTCAGAACGGTCTGGTCGGCTTCGATGTTCATCAGCACGTAGTGGGCCTTCACCAGGTTCTGGATCGGGTACGCCAGCTGGCGGCGGCCCCAGTCTTCCAGACGGTGGATGGTGCCGTTGCCGTTCTCGACCAGCGACTTGTAGCGCTCGATCATGGCCGGGACCTGCTCGCTCTGGTCCGGGTGGACCATGAACACGATTTCGTAATGACGACTCATGTTTTTTCTACCTTTCGGATGTGGCCTTGCGGCCGGACAGCCCCCGCCGTTGAGACCGCGGTGGGGCAAGGATTCCCGCCAAGGAGGCAGGAAGCCGCGCATTATGGCGCAGATGGGGGTTGTGGGCAACCAGGCGCCCCGCCGGCAATCTGAACCCGGCAGCGTATTCAGCCCACATCGACGTGAAGGCGGTGCTGGCCGCACTCCAGGCACTGGAACAGGCAACCGACCATCTCACCGTCACGGGTCAGGTGTTCCAGCACCCAGTCGGCGTCGCCCGGGTTGACCTCCGCCACGTCCGGCCGGACCTGATCCCGGATGGGCAGCAGGTCCTCGCCACCGGCGAATCCGAGGAACGCGCAGGGCCGTTCACAATGGCTGAGCCAGACCGACTGCTGCCAGGACCGATAGCCCGGCGTGCGCTCGCAGATCTCCAGCAGCATCTCTCGGGGAGGGTCGGCGGCGGGTCGGCCGGGTCCGGCGACACCCCTCGATATCACTCCAGCCGGTGAATTCGCCCTCGAAGCGTGCCGACGCACTGCCATCGGCGATGCACCACGGGCACAGGTAATCGGGCTTCAGGGCGGTGTAGAACGGCCCGCAGTAGCGCAGCGCCCGCGGCTGGCCGCAGCCGTCACAGACCCCATCGACCGCTTCGAAGGCGGTCGCGTAGGCGTTGGGGTGATAGGTGAAAACCGGGCGTTCCATCCGTGGGTCCTTCGTGCCGGGCCATGCCCGGCGGGTGCCGCAACCGTGCGTCAGGCCTTGTCGGCGTCGGTGGTGAAGCTCTCGCCGCAGCCGCACTCGGCGGTGGCGTTGGGGTTGCTGAACGTGAACGTCTCGCTCAGGCCGTGCTTGCCGAAGTCGATCACGGTGCCGTCCACCAGCGCCAGGCTCTTGGCGTCGACATAGATCTTCACGCCGTCCTGGTCGAACACGGTGTCGCCCTCGCGCTCGTCGCGGGCCAGGTCGGTCACGTGGCCCCAGCCGGAACAGCCGGTCTTGGTCACGCCGAAGCGCAGGCCGAGCGCGCCGGGGGTCTGGGCGACAAAGCGCTGCACGCGCTCGAAGGCAATGGGGGTCAGGCTGACAGCCATGGGGCTACTCCAGAGGTACGGGGACATTATAAGGAGCCGTTGCCACGAAAAATGCCTCGCAAGCGGAACGCTGCAACCGGTAAACTCCCGTGTTCACAGATCGAGTCGATCAGCAGAGGATTCAAGTCATGACGGTGGTCAGCGTTGAACATGCGCTTGCCGGGAAGATCCCGGAAGGCGGCGAAGTCACGGTACGCGGATGGGTGCGCACGGTGCGCGGTTCAGCGAATCTGGCCTTCGTGAATGTGAGCGACGGCTCCTGCTTCGCCCCGATCCAGGTCGTGGCCAACGACACCCTGGCCAACTTCGACGAGATCAAGCGCCTGACCAGCGGCTGCTCGGTCATCGCCACCGGCACCCTGGTGAAGTCGCAGGGCAAGGGCCAGTCGTTCGAGATCCAGGCCAGCGCGCTGGAAGTGGTCGGCTGGGTGGAAGACCCGCTCACCTACCCGATCCAGCCCAAGCCGATGTCGCCGGAGTTCCTGCGTGAAGTGGCGCACCTGCGCCCGCGCACCAACCTGTTCGGCGCGGTCACCCGCATCCGCAACTGCCTGGCCCAGGCCGTGCACCGCTTCTTCCACGAGAACGGCTTCAACTGGATCAGCACCCCGATCATCACCACCTCCGATGCCGAAGGCGCCGGCCAGATGTTCCGCGTGTCCACCCTGGACATGGTGAACCTGCCGCGTGACGAGAAGGGTGCGATCGATTTCAGCCGCGACTTCTTCGGCAAGGAAACCTTCCTGACCGTGTCCGGCCAGCTGAACGTCGAGGCCTACTGCCTGGCGCTGAGCAAGGTCTACACCTTCGGCCCGACCTTCCGCGCCGAGAACAGCCACACCACCCGCCACCTGGCGGAGTTCTGGATGATCGAGCCGGAAATCGCCTTCGCCGACCTGGCCGAAGACGCGCGCCTGGCCGAAGAGTTCCTGAAGTACCTGTTCCGCGCGGTGCTGAACGAGCGTGGCGACGATCTGGCCTTCATCGCCGAGCGCGTGGACAAGAACGCGATCACCAAGCTGGAAGACTTCATCAATGCGCCGTTCGAGCGCATCGACTACACCGATGCGGTCAGCCTGCTGCAGAAGTCCGGCAGGAAGTTCGACTTCCCGGTCGAATGGGGCCTGGACCTGCAGACCGAGCACGAGCGCTGGCTGACCGAGGAACACGTCGGCCGCCCGGTGGTGGTGACCAACTATCCGGAGCACATCAAGGCCTTCTACATGCGCCTGAACGACGACGGCAGGACCGTTGCCGCGATGGACGTGCTGGCCCCGGGCATCGGCGAGATCATCGGCGGCAGCCAGCGCGAAGAGCGCCTGGACGTGCTGGACGCGCGCATGGCCCAGTTCGGCCTGGACCGTGAGCACTACAGCTGGTACCGCGATTTCCGCCGCTATGGCTCGGTGCCGCACGCCGGCTTCGGCCTCGGCTTTGAACGCCTGGTGGTCTACGTCTGCGGCCTGTCCAACATCCGCGATGCGATCCCCTACCCGCGTGCCCCGGGCAGCGCGGACTTCTAAGCCCCATACGACCACGGAGGTACGGCCCCCATGACCCTGTTCTTCGCCCTCTGTTTCGTCGGCGTTGCAGTGGCCGGGTTCAGTGCCTTCGTGATCTTCTGGCCGTTGACCCTGGTGCACGTGCGCGACCGCCATCCGGCGCTCGCCGCGCGCTTCGGCAGCGGCGCCTTCCTCAAGCCCGACGCCCTGGGCTGGCTGCTGCGCCGCGACTATCGGCAGCAACCGGACCGCTCGCTGTCCGGGCTGGCGACACCGGCCTGGGTATCGCTGCTGACCCTGCTGGCCGGACTGGGCATGGCTGCCCTGCTCTGGCTGGCCTCGCTCTGGTAATACGCTCATGAATGACATCACCGCCTCGCGCGACAGCTGGTGGCTGGCCAGCCTCGGCAACACCCTGATCTGGGCCCGCCTGCGCGTGCGTCCGGCCGGCACCGCCGAAGTGCTCGACAGCGATGGCAATACCCTCAGCTACGACAGCGAGGACACCGCCCGCGCGCAGCTGTTCGACGCCGAATTCGTCGAGTTCGATGGCCTGGACGAGGAAGACGCGCTGGTGCGCGGCTTCAGCCTGCACGAGGTGCAGCCGCCGCACGCCGACAGTGACGAAGGCCTGCGTGGCCGCATGGTGCAGTCGCTCGGCGGGCGCGCCTGAGCCGGACATGTTCACCCCGCGCGCCTTCGCCGAGACCGACCTGCTCTGGCTGGATCGCCTGCTGGCGCGTGACCCGTTCGTCACCGTGCTCACCGTCGGCAGCGACGGCCTGCCCGAGCTGACCAGGATGCCGGTTCTGTACCAGCGTGACGGGCAGCAGATCGAACTGCGCGGCCACTGGGCCCGCGCCAACCCGCAGTCGCGCCACAGCGGCGCGGCCAAGGTGCTGGTCGACGGCCCGCATGGCTACGTCTCGGCCAGCTGGTATCCGGACAAGGAGCCCGCCGCGCGGGTACCTACCTGGAACTACGCCGCCGCCGAGCTGCGCGGCCAGCTGCACACCTTCGACGACACCGATGCGCTGGCCGGACTGGTCGGCGCGATCAGCGACCGCTTCGAAGCCAGCGTCGGCCAGGCCTGGCAGTTCGATGCCACGCGCGCCGAACACGGCCCGGAACTGCGCGCCATCGTCGGCTTCCGTTTCCAGGTCGAGTACGTGCAGCTGAAGCTCAAGCTCAGCCAGAACCATCCCGAGGCCAACCAGCAGGCGGTGATCGCCGCGCTGGAGGCACTGGCCAACCCTTCTTCCCAGGAGCTGGCGCAATGGATGCGCTGGCACCGCGAACAGGCTGCCCGCAGCGACTGATCGCCCCTGTTCCCGCGACGCTGCAGCCGGATGGCTGCGGCGAGCCCCCACCCGACGCCAGGGATACCGCACATGAAAGACATCCATCGCCTGCTGCAGAACAACCGCGACTGGGCCGACCGCATCGCCCAGGAAGATCCGGAGTTCTTCCACCAGCTGGCCAAGCAGCAGCATCCGGAGTACCTGTGGATCGGCTGCTCCGACTCGCGCGTGCCCGCCAACCAGATCATCGGCATGGCCCCGGGCGAAGTCTTCGTGCATCGCAACGTCGCCAACGTGGTGGCGCACAGCGACCTGAACTGCCTGAGCGTGGTGCAGTACGCGGTGGACCAGCTGAAGGTGAAGCACATCCTGATCGTCGGCCACTACGGCTGCGGCGGCGTGCATGCCTGCCTGCACAACACCCGCGTCGGCCTGGCCGACAACTGGCTGCGGCACGTCGGCGATGTCGTGCAGAAGCACCAGGGCATCCTCGATGCGATCGACGATGACGAGCTGAAGCATGCACGCCTGTGCGAACTGAACGTGATCGAGCAGGTCGCCAACCTGTGCCGCTCGACCATCGTCGAGGACGCCTGGGCGCGCGGCCAGAAGCTGATGGTGCACGGCTGGGTCTACAGCCTGAAGAACGGCCGGGTCAGCGAGATGGGCATCGACGTCGGTGCACCGGAAGAGCTCAAGCCGGCCTATGAAAAGGCCCTGTCCTACGTGCCGCGCCAGGGCCGGCGCGACTGACCTCACTACGGACCACGACCATGCTCGCCTCGCCGATCAACCTGCACGCCTGGATCGAAGAACATCGCCACCTGCTGAAACCGCCGGTGGGCAACAAGATGATCGACAACGGCGACTTCATCGTGATGGTGGTGGGCGGGCCGAACTCGCGCACCGACTACCACTACGACGAAGGCCCGGAGTGGTTCTACCAGCTCGAAGGCGAGATGGTGCTGAAGGTGCAGGAAGACGGCGCGGTGCGCGACATTCCGATCCGCGCCGGCGAGATCTTCCTGCTGCCGGCCAGGGTGCCGCACTCGCCGCGGCGCCCGCCCGGCGGTGTCGGCCTGGTGGTCGAACGCAAGCGCCTGCCGCATGAACGTGACGGCGTGATCTGGCACTGCGAGCGCTGCAACCACAAGCTCTACGAAGAGTATTTCACGCTGCAGAACATCGAGACCGATCTGCCCAAGGTCTTTGCCAGGTACCAGGCCAGCCTTGAACTGCGCACCTGCGGCCAGTGCGGGCACGTGGACCCGTTGCCGGCGCCGGCGGCGGGCTGATCTCCCGCCCTTGTAGAGCCGAGCCCATGCTCGGCTGCGAGGGCCCACAGCCGAGCATGGGCTCGGCTCTACAGGTTCGGCGGCATGCACGCATCCCTGCCACCGGGTACGCCATCCCAAGCGCTACACTGGCCGTCCCGTTGCAGCCTGTTGCCCAACCATGTCCGACCTGCTCAGCCGCACCCACGCCATTGCCCTGGACGCCGCCGATCCGCTGCGCCCGCTGCGAAACGAATTCCTTATTCCGCGCCATGGCGGCGGCGAACAGACCTACTTCGTCGGCAACTCGCTGGGCCTGCAGCCGCGCGGTGCGCAGGCGGCAGTGCAGGAGGTGATGAAGCAGTGGGGCGAGCTGGCGGTGGAAGGCCACTTCACCGGCCCGACGCAGTGGCTGTCCTACCACCGTCTGGTGAGCGCGCAGCTGGCCCGCGTGGTCGGCGCACTGCCCAGCGAAGTGGTGGCCATGAACACGCTGAGTGTGAACCTGCACCTGATGATGGTCAGCTTCTACCGGCCGACGGCCGAGCGCCCGGTGATCCTGATGGAGGCCGGCGCGTTCCCCACCGATCGCCATGCCGTCGAGGCACAGATCCGCTTCCACGGCTTCGACCCCGCCGAATGCCTGGTGGAAGTACAGCCCGATGAGCCCAATGGCACGATTTCGCCGGTGGCGATCGAACGCGCCATCACCGAGCACGGCCCTCGCCTGGCGCTGGTGCTGTGGCCGGGCGTGCAGTACCGCACCGGCCAGGCCTTCGACCTGGACGCGATCACCCGCGCGGCGCGACTGCAGGGCGCGCGCATCGGCTTCGACCTGGCCCATTCGGTGGGCAACCTGCCACTGCGCCTGCATGAGGTGGCCCCCGATTTCGCCGTGTGGTGCCACTACAAGTACCTCAACAGCGGCCCGGGCGCGGTTGCCGGCGCCTTCGTGCACGAGCGCCACCACCGCGACACCACGCTGCCGCGCTTTGCCGGCTGGTGGGGCCATGAAGAGAGCACCCGCTTCCAGATGGCGCCGCAGTTCACCCCGGCCATCGGTGCCGAAGGCTGGCAGCTGAGCAATCCGCCGATCCTCGGCCTGGCCCGCTGCGCGCCTCACTGGACCTGTTCGAGCGTGCCGGCATGGAGACGCTGCGCAGCAAATCGCTGGCACTGACCGGCATGCTTGAAGCGCTGGTACGCGCGCGCCTGTCCAGCGTGCTGGACATCATCACTCCGGCCGATCCGCAGCGCCGTGGCTGCCAGCTGTCGCTGCGCGTGATCGGCGGCCGTGAGCGCGGCCGTGCCCTGTTCGAGCACCTGCGTGGCATCGGCGTGCTCGGCGACTGGCGCGAACCGGACGTCATCCGCATCTCGCCCACCCCGCTCTACAACCGCTACCTGGACGTGCACCACTTCGTCGAGGAAGTGGAAGCCTGGGCCGGCCTGTAAGCCGGCCCCTCCCCTACTGCTGGACAGTTCGTTGATCGCACACGCTTCCCGCTCGTTGAGCATTATCGGCGCCGGCCTGGCCGGATCCCTGCTGGCCATCCTGCTGTCACGCCAGGGCTGGCGCATCACCCTGTACGAACGCCGCGGCGATCCGCGCATCGCCGATTACGAGAGCGGCCGTTCGATCAACCTGGCCTTGGCCGAGCGCGGACGCAACGCGCTGCGCCAGGCCGGCGTGGAGGACGAGGTGATGGCGCGCGCGGTGATGATGCGTGGGCGCATGGTGCACCCGCGCGAAGGCGAACCGCAGCTGCAGCGCTATGGCCGCGATGACAGCGAAGTGATCTGGTCGATCCACCGCAGCGACCTGAACACCACGCTGCTGGAGCTGGCCGAACAGGCCGGTGCCACCGTGCACTTCCATCGCCGCCTGCACACCGTGGACTTCGATGCCGGCTACGCACGCTTCATCGACGACCGCGATGACAGCCCGCATGACATCCACTTCGACACCCTGATCGGTGCAGACGGCGCCGGCTCGGCACTGCGTGCGGCGATGAACCGGCGCGCACCGCTGGGCGAGGACATCGCCTTCCTCGACCACTCCTACAAGGAGCTGGAGATTCCGCCGGCCGCCGACGGCAGCTTCCGTATCGAACGCAATGCGCTGCACATCTGGCCGCGCGGCCACTACATGTGCATCGCCCTGCCCAACCACGAAGGCACCTTCACCGTCACCCTGTTCCTGCCCAACCAGGGTGATCCCAGCTTCGCCACGGTCAACACCGGGGCGCAGGCCGAGGCACTGTTTGCGCGCGAGTTCGCCGATACCCTGCCGCTGATCCCGAACCTGCGCGCAGACTGGGAACAGCACCCACCCGGCCTGCTCGGCACGCTCACCCTGGAACGCTGGCACCAGCAGGGCCGCGCGGTGCTGATCGGCGATGCCGCCCATGCCATGGTGCCGTTCCACGGCCAGGGCATGAACTGCGCGTTCGAGGATTGCGTGGCTCTGGCCCGCCACCTGATGGAAGCGGACGACCTGGAAGGCGCGTTCGCGGCGTTCGAGAGCGAGCGCAAGCCGAACGCGCGCGCAATCCAACAGATGGCGCTGGAGAACTATCTGGAAATGCGCGACCGTGTGGCCGATCCTGCGTTCCTGCTGCAACGCGAGCTGGAGCAGGAGCTGCAGCGGCGCTGGCCGGCCCGCTTCGTGCCGCACTACACCATGGTCACCTTCCTGCACACGCCGTATGCCGAAGCACTGCGCCGCACCGAACTGCAGCGCGACATGCTGGTGGCGGCCACCGCCGGCCACGATTCACTGGACAACATCGACTGGGCTGCACTGGAAGCGCAGATCCATGCGCAGCTGCCGGTTTTGGAGGGCGCGCACTGATGGCTGACAGCTTCCTGTTCTACGACCTGGAAACCTTCGGCCAGGATCCGCGGCGTACGCGCATCTCACAGTTCGCCGCGATCCGCACCGACGCCGACCTCAACGAGATCGACACCCCGGCCAGCTTCTTCGTGCGCCCGGCCGATGACCTGCTGCCCTCGCCGATGGCCACCCTGGTCACCGGCATCACACCGCAGCAGGCCCTGGCTGAAGGCATCAGCGAGGCCGAGGCGTTCGACCGCATCAACGAACTGCTGTCGCGGCCCGGCACCTGCGCACTGGGCTACAACACGCTGCGCTTCGATGACGAGTTCGTCCGCTACGGCCTGTTCCGCAACTTCCACGACCCGTACGAGCGCGAGTGGCGCAACGGCAATTCGCGCTGGGACCTGCTGGACATGCTGCGGCTGATGCGCGCGATGCGCCCGGATGGCATCCAGTGGCCGCTGCGCGAGGACGGCGCCACCTCGTTCAAGCTGGAACATCTGGCCGAAGCCAACCACGTGCGCGAAGGCGATGCGCACGAAGCGCTTTCGGACGTGCGCGCCACCATCGGCATGGCGCGCCTGTTCAAGCAGTCGCAACCCCGCCTGTGGGACTACGCACTGAAACTGCGCGACAAGCGCTTCGTCGGCAGCCTGCTGGATGTGGCCGCGCTCAAGCCGGTGCTGCATATCTCCATGCGCTACCCGGCCAGCCGCCTATGCGCCGCACCGGTACTCCCGCTGGCGGTGCATCCGACCATCAACAACCGGGTGATCGTGTTCGACCTGGACGGCGACATCGACGACCTGCTGGAACTGCCCGCCGAGGTGATCGCGCAGCGGCTGTACATGCGCGCCAGCGAACTGCCCGAAGGCGTGGCGCGGGTACCGCTGAAGGAAGTGCATCTGAACAAGGTGCCGGCGCTGATCGCCTGGAACCACCTGCGTGCCGATGACCATGCGCGGTTGGGCCTGGACGTGGCGGCGATCGAGGCCAAGGTCGAGCGCCTGCGCGCGTTCGCCCCGCAACTGGCCGAGAAGGCGCGCCAGGTCTACAACCAGCCACGCGCGGCCACCGTGGCCGACGTCGATGCCTCGCTGTATGACGGCTTCCTCGGCAACGGCGACAAGCCGCTGCTGGCGCTGGCCCGCACCACCGCGCCAGAACAGCTGGCCGCACTGGAAGGCCGCTTCCGCGACCCACGCCTGCCCGAGCTGCTGTTCCGCTATCGTGCGCGCAACCATCCCGGCAGCCTCGCGCCGGCTGAACGCCAGCGCTGGCAGGATTACCGCCGCCAGCGCCTGCTCGGAGACGGCGGCCTGGGCGAACTCAACCTGCCCCAGTACCAGCAGCAGCTGGATGCACTGGCCGCCGAAGCGCCCGATGACACCCGGCGCCAGGCCCTGCTGCAATCGCTGCGCGACTGGGGCCAGCACCTGCAGGAGACGCTGTGAGCACTTATTTCTCGGACGCCAGCTTCAGGTTCCTGCGCAGCCTCGCGCGGCACAACGACAAGGCCTGGTTCAACGACCACCGCCAGCAGTACGAAGACCACGTGCGGCAGCCGTTCCTGCGCCTGCTGGGCGATCTGCAACCGGCGCTGGCCGAGGTCAGCGAGCACTTCCGCGCCGATACCCGTGGTGTCGGTGGCTCGCTGTTCCGCATCCATCGCGACGCGCGTTTTTCCAACGACAAGTCGCCCTACAAGACCTGGCAGGGCGCGCGCCTGTTCCATGAGCGCCGCCGCGAAGTGGCCGCGCCCTCGTTCTACGTGCATCTGCAGCCGGGCGAGAGCTTCGTCGGCGCAGGCCTGTGGCACCCGGAGCCGGAGACCCAGCGCCGCGTGCGCCATTTCATCCTCGACAACCCGGGCAGCTGGAAGGCCGCCGCGCATGCACCGGCCCTGCGCAAGCGCTTCGATTTCGAGGAAAGCGAGAAGCTGGTGCGCCCGCCGCGCGGCTTCCCGGCCGACTTCGAGTTCATCGACGACCTCAAGCACCGCAACTGGGTGATGTGGCGCTCGCTGGACGACGCTACGATGACCGGGCCGCGCCTGTTGTCCACGCTGGGCAAGGATCTGGCCGGGCTGGGCCCGTTCGTCGACTACCTGTGCGCGGCATTGGACCTGGAATTCTGATGTCGCCGCCGTCTGCGCTGGCGCGCCAGCGGCGGGTGCTGGGCCGTACCGGCCTGGCGGTTTCACCGGTCGGCCTGGGCTGCTCAGGGTTCTGGGGCCATCGCCGTTTTCCCGAAGAGGCGGCGGCAGCCGTGGTCGCGCATGCACTGGCCCATGGCGTGAATCTGCTGGACACCGGGCACAACTACGCCGGCTTCCATGCCGAGCCGCGCCTGGGCCGCATTCTTCGCCCGCTGCTGAAACACTACTCGCGCGATGCGCTGGTGATCTCCAGCAAGGGCGGCACGCTGACCGGCCAGGCCGGCATCAGCGGTGCCGAGCAGCGCAACTTCTCGCCTGCGGCCATCACCGCCAGTTGCGAAGCCTCGCTGCGCAACCTCGGCCTGGACCATCTGGACATCTACCAGCTGCATGGCGCCAGCGAACACGACATCAACGACGATCTGCTGGCCGCGCTGCAACGCCTGCGCGAGCGGGGGCTGATCCGGCACACCGGCATCAACACCCACTCCGCATCGACCCTGCGCTGGATGATCGCCCACCCCACCGCCTTCGATATGGTGCTGCTGGACTACAACGCCCTGCAGCAGGACCGCGAACCGCTGATCGACCAGCTGCACGCCGCCGGCATCGGCGTGCTGGCAGGCACGGTGCTGGCACAGGGCCACCTGCTGCCCGCGCGCCCGCGCCTGCCGCGGCTGGCCGATGGTTGGTACCTGGCGCGTGCCTGGCTCAAACCGAGCAGCCGGCAACTGATGCGCAGCGCCCGCACCATGCGCAGCGCCATGGCCGCGATCAACAGCCAGCGCCCGGCGCAGACCGCCTTCGCCTACGCGCTGGGCTACCCCGGCGTGGCCAGCGGGATCCTTGGCACCACCCGCATCGGCAGCCTGGATGAAGTGCTGGCCACACGGTTGGAGGCACTGAGCGCTGCCGAGCGCCAGCAACTGGTGGACGCCTTCGGAGATGGCCGCGGCTCACCCAGTCATTGAGTCTTCACCCGGCACGGCCGCCGTTGCGGCAGTCTGGGCGCATGAAAAAGCTCACTGCCCTCGCAATCCTGCTGGTCCTGGCGCTGGCGGCCTGGTGGTTTGGCGGCCCCTACATGGCCGTCAACGGCTTGTCCAAGGCCATCGAGCAGCGTGACACCGCGCGCCTGGAGCGCTACGTGGACTTCCCGCGTGTTCGCAGCAGCCTGCGCGCCCAGCTCAACGACTACCTGGTACGCCAGGCCGGTCCGGATGTGGCGGCCAGCCCATTCGGCGCCCTCCTCTACGGCCTGGGCGACCAGCTGGGCGGTGCCGCCGTGGACACCATGGTCAGTCCCGCCGGGATCGGCGCAATGCTGCAGGGCCACGTGCTGTGGAAGCGCGGCCGCAATGAGCTGCAGGGCGGCGATGCCTTCGGCCCGACCGAACCGGCGCGGCCGTTGAAGAACGCCGAACACCATTTCGAAGCGCTGGACCGCTTCGTGATCGACGTCGATCGCGGCCCCGGCCAGCCGCCCTTGAAGGTCGTGCTGGAACCGCAGGGCCTGCGCTGGAAGGTGGTGGACCTGCAGCTGGGGATGTCGGGCACGCATTGACCGGTAGCGGCCCACCTTGGTGGGCAGTGATGCACCGCCGTGCCAACCAACGGTTGGCACCCACCCATCAAGGCGTCAACCTTCGTTGGCGACACCGTGCGGCACGTGACCGGCGGCCACATGTTCGCGCGCACTGTCGATGTTGTGCTGCGAATCATCGAAGAAGATGTCGGCACCGAAGGCCTGCAGGAACGGGCCCTTGTGGCGGCCACCGAGGAACAGCGCCTCATCCAGGCGCACGCCCCACTCACGCAGGGTGCGGATCACCCGCTCGTGCGCCGGCGCCGACCGCGCGGTGACCAGCGCGGTGCGGATCGGTGCGCTT
This sequence comes from Stenotrophomonas sp. GSD10, assembly GCF_056172695.1. Classification (NCBI taxonomy): domain Bacteria; kingdom Pseudomonadati; phylum Pseudomonadota; class Gammaproteobacteria; order Lysobacterales; family Lysobacteraceae; genus Stenotrophomonas; species Stenotrophomonas sp. GSD10. The sequence continues at coordinate 2,522,300 of NZ_JAOCMC010000002.1, forward strand.
TCGCCGGCCGGGAACACTTCCTGCAGCGTATGCAGGGCCGACAGGAAACCACGGAACGGACCGCCGCTGAGTGGCTCACGGGCGCGCTCACGCTCGTGGCGGCCGAATGCTTCCACGCCCTGCTCGCGTGAGATGCGCTCGCTTTCATCGCCGAAGATCACCGCGTCGCCGTCGAAGGCGATGCGCAGCTGGCCGGCCGGGCGGCCGATGTCGATCTGGTCGGCTGCCGCCGCTGCGGTCTCACCCGGTGGCTTGGGCAGGATCGTCGCTGCGGCGATGCCGTGGCGCAGCGCGCTGCGCACCGATTCCGGGTTGGCCGACAGGAACAGGTCGGTACCGAACGGCTTCACATACGGCCAGGTCGGCTCGCCGGCGGTGAACGTCGCGCGGATGATGCCCAGGCCATAGTGCTGGATCGAATTGAAAATGCGCAGGCCGGTATCGGCCGAATTGCGCGACAACAGGATCACCTCGACCCGCGGGTTCTCCGGGCTGGCGCCCTGGTTCAGCGCCAGCAGCTTGCGCACCACCGGAAAGGCCACGCCCGGGCCGAGGATGTCATCCTCATGCTGGCGCTGGAATTCGGCATAGGCCGCCACGCCATCGCTCTCGAACAGCGCGTGGCTTTCTTCCAGATCGAACAGCGCGCGCGAGGTCACCGCGACGGTCAGCAAACGGGGGAGTTGTCGCCCATCGGTGGGGTCCTTCAAGCGGTCGGCGGGGGCCGGCGGCCTATTGTCCTCAAAAACGAACTGTTCGCTCAGGATCCGGTCTTCCAGATTGTGCTCCGGGTCGAACAGCAGGGTCACCCGGCGGTCCTTCGACTCGCGGATGGTCACCTCCACCACATCACGGGTCTCGTGCGAATCGGCGGTGACACTGACCGGGCGCTTGTACGGATCGAGCACGCGGAAGCGCACCTCGGTATCGGCCTTGAGGATCGCGCCGCGCCAGCGTCGCGGCCGGTACGGGGCCAGCGGCGTCAAGGCGATGGTGTGTGAGCCCAGCGGCAGCACCGGGCCATGCGCGGAATAGTTGTAGGCGGTGCTGCCGGCCGGGGTGGCCACCAGCACGCCGTCGCCGATCAGCTCGGCCACCCGCTCCTGGCCGTTGAGGTCGATGCCGATGTGTGCCGCCTGCCGGGTCTGGCGCAACAGCGAGACATCGTTGTACGCCAGCGAACCGGTGCTGGTGCCGGATTCGGTCAGTGCCACCATTTCCAGCGGGCGCAGATGGGCCGGCTCGGCGCGGGCGATGCGGGCATGCACGTCCTCGTCGCCGCGGTACTGGTTCATCAGGAAGCCGACGGTGCCCAGCTTCATGCCGAACACCGGCTTGCCCAGGTGCCCATGCCGGTGCAGCGTCTGCAGCATGAAGCCATCGCCGCCCAGCGGGCACAGCACATCGGCCTGCTCGGGCGCGTAGTCGCCATAGCGCGACACCATCGCCGCACGCGCCATCTGCGCCGGTTCGGTGGTGCTGGCCAGGAAAGCGATGCGGGGGAGTCGCTCATCGGTGGATCCGGGTGGGTGTACCAGCAAGAGCATACCCGGTCGTGCCCGCCGCTGGCCGGCACAACGTGCAATGCAGAACGGCCCCGCTTTCGCGGGGCCGTTCCGGTTTACGCTCGCCGGGCAGCGCCCGGCGCTACCTCACTTACGCGCCGTGTGCCGCCAGCTGGCCCAGGCGCTGCACCGCGACCGAGACGGTCGGGTAGTCCAGGGTCTTCTGCTCGGCCAGTTCGGCCAGCATCGCCAGGGTGAAGCGCAGGCTGTTGTCGTCACGGCCCATCCAGGCTGCAACCTTGGCCTCCGCACTGCTGCCCTTGGTGCCCAGCACCTGGCCGGCCAGGTTGCGGTGGTTGGCCGCCAGTTCGTCACGCAGCACGCCACGTGCCACCGCGTGCCAACGACCGTTGACCTCCAGCGCGTCGACCTGCTCGAACAGCCACGGCAGCTGCAGGGCATCGCCCAGGCGGAAGTGGACCTTGGACACGTCCACCGGCTTCAGCTTGCGGGTGCGGGCCAGTTCGATGATGTCGAACGCCGGCTCCAGGAAGTGCAGTTCGGCCAGCTGCTGCGCCAGCGCGGACGGCAGGCCCTTTTCCTTCCACTCGGCCACCAGGGCTTCGTAGGTCGGACGCTGCGAATCCGGCAGCACGCCCGAGGCGACGCGGATGTCGTTGAACGGGCCCTGGTAGCGGTTGACCGCTTCGGTGATGCCCGGCATCGCGCCCGGGCGCGACAGCAGCCAGCGCACGAACGAACGCTGCAGCTTCCAGATCACTTCCAGTGCGTCGATCTGCACCGACTCCGGCACCTTGCCGTCGAGCGCGTCGATCTGCGCCCACAGCGCGCGTGCATCCAGCGTTTCGCGGCTGATGGTGTAGGCCTTGGCGACCTCGGCGATGGAACGGCCGGTGTCTTCCTGCATGCGCATCAGGAAGGTGGCGCCCATGCGGTTGATGGTCTGGTTGGTCACGGCCGTGGCGATGATTTCGCGCTTCAGGCGGTGACGCTCCATCGCGTCGGCGTACTTCTTCTGCAGCGGGGTCGGGAAGTAGCGCTGCAGTTCCTTGGACAGGTACGGATCTTCGGGAATGTCCGAATCCAGCAGCTGGGCGAACGCCACCAGCTTGGAGTAGGACAGCAGCACCGACAGTTCCGGACGGGTCAGGCCCTGGCCGCGTGCCTTGCGCTGCGACAGCTCGGCATCGGACGGCAGGAACTCGATCTGGCGATCGAGTAGGCCCTGCTGTTCCAGAGTGCGGATGAAGTGCTGCTTGGAACCCAGGCGCTTGACCGCCATCCGCTCCATCAGGCTCAGCGCCTGGTTCTGGCGGTAGTTGTCGTTCAGCACCAGGTCGGCCACTTCGTCGGTCATCGACGCCAGCAGCTTGTTGCGCTGTTCAACGGTCAGCTTCTTGGCCCGCACCACATCGTTGAGCAGGATCTTCATGTTGACTTCATGGTCCGAGGTATCCACACCGGCCGAGTTGTCGATGAAGTCGGTGTTGAGCAGCACGCCGGCCTGCGCGGCTTCGATACGGCCCAGCTGGGTCATGCCCAGGTTGCCGCCCTCGCCCACCACCTTGCAGCGCAGCTCGCCACCGTTCACGCGCAGCGCATTGTTGGCGCGGTCGCCGACATCGCTGTGCTGCTCGCTGGCGGCCTTGACGTAGGTACCGATGCCGCCGTTCCACAGCAGGTCGACCGGTGCCTTCAGGATCGCGCTCATCAGATCGTTCGGCGACAGTGCCTTGACGCTGTCGTCCAGGCCCAGCGCTTCACGCACCTGCGGGGTGATCTCGATCGACTTCAGGCTGCGCGGGAAGATGCCGCCGCCCTTGCTGATCAGCTTGGCATCGTAGTCGGCCCAGCTCGAACGCGGCACGGTGAACATGCGCTCACGCTCGACGAACGAGGTCGCCGCATCCGGGTTCGGGTCCAGGAAGATGTGGCGGTGATCGAAAGCAGCGACCAGGCGGATATGGCGCGACAGCAGCATGCCGTTGCCGAACACGTCGCCGGACATGTCGCCGACGCCGACCGCGGTGAAGTCCTGGGTCTGGCTGTCACGGCCCAGCGCACGGAAGTGACGCTTGACCGACTCCCACGCACCGCGTGCGGTGATGCCCATGCCCTTGTGGTCGTAACCCACCGAACCACCGGAGGCGAACGCATCGCCCATCCAGAAGCCGTGCGCGATGGCCAGGCCGTTGGCGATGTCGGAGAAGGTCGCGGTGCCCTTGTCGGCGGCCACCACCAGGTACGGGTCGTCCATGTCGTGGCGCACGACATCCACCGGCGGAACGATCTTGTTGTTGACGATGTTGTCGGTGATGTCCAGCAGGCCCTGGATGAACAGCTTGTAGCAGGCCACGCCGTTGGCGAAGACTGCATCGCGATCGCCGTTCACCGGCGGCATCTTGGCGAAGAAGCCACCCTTGGCGCCGACCGGCACGATCACGGTGTTCTTCACCATCTGCGCCTTGACCAGGCCCAGCACCTCGGTACGGAAGTCTTCGCGACGATCCGACCAGCGCAGGCCGCCACGGGCCACGGCGCCGAAGCGCAGGTGGGTACCTTCCACGCGCGGGCCGTACACGAAGATTTCGCGGTACGGGCGCGGCTTGGGCAGGTCCGGCACCAGTGCCGAATCGAACTTGAAGCTGATGACATGGCCGTGCTGGCCGTTGGCATCGGTCTGGTAGTAGCTGGTGCGCAGGGTCGCGTCGATCACGCCCATGAACGAGCGCAGGATGCGGTCCTCGTCCAGGCTCGACACGCGGTCCATCAGCTTCAGCAGCGCATCGCGCGCGGCCTGCATCTGCGCATCGCGGTCACCCTTGCGGGCGTCGACCACGGTCTTGAGCACCTTCAGGGTGGCCTCGTCGCCGGCGGCCAGCACATCGAGGTGGGCCTTCAGCTGGGCCTGGCCAGCGGCGATGTCATCCTTGCTCTCGTGGCCGGTGGCCGGATCGAAGCGCGCTTCGAACAGTTCCACCAGCAGGCGCGCCAGCAGCGGGTAACGGGCGAAAGTGCCTTCCACGTAGGCCTGCGAGAACGGCACGCCGGTCTGCAGCAGGTACTTGCAGTAGCCACGCAGCATGGCGACCTGGCGCCAGTGCAGGCCGGCGGCCAGCACCAGGCGGTTGAAGCCATCGTTCTCGGCATCGCCGTGCCAGACGCGGGCGAAAGTCTCGCCGAAAGCTTCATCGACGCTGGCGGCATCGATGGCGCCGGCGGTCGATTCGACTTCGAAGTCCTGCACATACACCGGCGCGTTGTCGACCGACAGGCGGTACGGGCGCTCGGCGATCACGCGCAGGCCCATGTTTTCCATCATCGGCAGCGCGTCCGACAGCGGAATGTCATCCAGCTGGCGGTACAGCTTCAGGCGCAGGCCATCGCCGCTTTCGCGCGGCACCGCCTGCAGGCTCAGGCGCAGGTCGTCCGGGCCGGTCAGGGCGTCGAGCTGGCTGACATCGTTGGCGGCAACGGCGGTGCTGTTGTCTTCGATGTAGCCGGCCGGCAGCGCCTTGCCGATACGGGCGGCGATGCGCAGGCCTTCGGTCTCGCCATGGCGGGTGACCAGCGCTTCACGCAGGTCGTCCTGCCAGTTGCGCAGCACCTGGGCCAGCTTCTGCTCAAGTTCGGCGGTATCGACGTCGAGCATTTCGCCCGGCTTCGGGCGCACGATCAGGTGCACCTGTGCCAGCGGCGATTCGCCCAGCACCACCGAGCTGTCGACGTACTCACCGTGCAGCGCGTCCTTCAGCATCGCCTCGATGCGCAGGCGCACGTCGGTGTTGAAGCGCTCGCGCGGCAGGTAGACCAGCGCGGAAATGAAACGGCTGTACTTGTCGCGGCGCAGGAACAGGCGGCTGCGCACGCGCTCCTGCAGGCCCAGCACGCCCATCGCGGTGCGCAGCAGTTCGTCCTCGCTGGACTGGAACAGCTCTTCGCGCGGCAGGGTTTCCAGGATGTGGCGCAGCGCCTTGCCACTGTGGCTGGCCGGGGCCAGGCCGGACTGCTTCATCACGTGCTCGTGGCGCTGGCGCACCAGCGGGATTTCCCACGGGCGGCGGTTGTAGGCGCTGGAGGTGAACAGACCAAGGAAGCGCTGCTCGCCGATGATCTTGCCCTTGGCGTCGAATTCCAGCACGCCGATGTAGTCCATGTAGCCGGCGCGGTGCACGCGCGAACGGGCATTGGTCTTGGTCAGGATCAGCGCGTCCTTCAGCCCGGACGTGGCGTTCAGGCCCTGCGCGGCCAGGGTCTTGACCGGACGGGCGGCGGACTTGTCCTTGCCGCGCATCAGGCCCAGGCCGGTGTCGTTCAGCGGCGCCAGCACGTCTTCCTTGCCCTGCTTCTCGACGCGGTATTCGCGGTAGCCGAAGAAGGTGAAGTGGTTGTCGGCGGCCCAGCGCAGGAATTCCTGTGCTTCCTTGCGCGAGGCATCGTCGACCGGCAGCTGGCGGCTGCCCAGGTCGTCGGCCAGCGCCAGCGCCTTGTCCTTCATCGGCTGCCAGTCGCGCACGATCGCGCGCACTTCGTCCAGCGCCTTGTTGATGGCCTGTTCGATGGCGGCCATGGCTTCGGCCGGCTGGCGGTCGATCTCCAGCAGCATCACCGACTCGGCATCACCCTCGCCGACCTTGACCAGCTTGCCGGCCTTGTCGCGGGTGAAGCGCAGCACCGGGTGGCCCAGCACGTGGACGCCCACGCCCTGCTCGGCCAGCGACATGGTGACGGTGTCGACCAGGAACGGCATGTCGTCGTTGACGATCTGCAGCACGGTGTGCGGCGATTCCCAACCATTGGCCTTGGCGGTCGGATTGAACACGCGGACGTTGGCCTTGCCGGCCTTGCGGGCACGGGCGAATTCCAGCGTCTCAGCCGCGAGAGCGGCCCACTCTTCAGCGCTGTGGTGCGGGAACTCGTCCGACTCCATGCGCTTGTAGAAGCCAGTGGCAAAGGCCACTGCTTCGGCCTGTGCGGCCGCGGGGTAGCGCTTGCGCAAGGCCGTGTACACCGGCTCCAGGGAGAAACCAGCGGTCACTGCGACCTCCGACTCTGCTGGTTTGGTCTTGTTTTTCACGGTCTTGGCTGCGGTTTTTTGCGGTTTCATGGCAGAGCGATGCGCTTGCTCAGTTGGGAAAATGAAATTGTAGCCCTACCGCACGAAAAGGCCTTGCTGCAGGACGGAATAAGCAGATTCGGGTTTGCTGCGGTTTAGACGCCTATTCAGTTCGCACCGGTATGGTCCCGGCGCCGTCCGCAGCACTGCCGACAGGATCGGCAAAGCGTGTTACCGGAAGACACACGCGGCCACACCCATTCGATTCCACAATGCTGAACTGGACGGTATAGTCCACCGCGTGAACCCGCCCTGCCCCCCGCTGCCCTGGACGCGCGCGATGAGCGTGTGTTCGCTGCCGTTCGCGAACTGCTGGCCCAGCAGGGCATGCAGATGAGCATGGATGCGGTGGCCCAGCACGCCGGCTGCTCCAAGCAGACCCTGTACTCGCGCTATGGCAGCAAGCAGGAACTGCTGCGCCGGGTCATGCAGCGCCATGTCGGCCACGCCACCGGCGCCATGCTGCGTGCACTCCGCACTGACGACCTGCGTGCCAGCCTGCTCCAGTTCGCCACCGACTTCCTGGAGCATTTCAACCAACCGCACGTAGGCCAGGCCTGTCGGCTGATCGCCGCCGACGCCGCGCAGTTTCCTGAAGAGGCGCGTACGCTGTACCGGCATGGCGCCGGCGCACTGACGCTTCATCTTGCTGAATGGATTGAAACCGTTTGCATGCAAGGCCGGCTTCGCCATGACGACCCGCACTACATGGCCGAACTGCTGCTGAGCATGATCGCCGGTCAGGATTTCGACAAACAGCGCTTCCATACCGCCCATCGTGATGACGCGCAGCTGCGTCGGCGCTGGGCAGAGTTCTCCGTCGACAGCTTCCTGCGCGCGTTCGCGCCACAGCCGTCGCCGGCCCCGTCTACAAACCAACCCCGGAGTTCCTCCTGATGACCGCCCCACTCCGCACCCTTGCCTTGACGTGCGCCGTTGCTGTCGCGCTGGCTGCCTGCAAGAAGCCGGAACAGCAGACGCCCCCGCCGCCGGAGGTGGGCGTGATCGACGCCAAGCCGCAGACCCTGCCGCTTCAGCGTGAGCTGGTCGGCCGCCTGTCGCCGTTCCGCAGCGCCGACGTGCGCGCACGCGTGCCGGGCGTTCTGCTCAAGCGCGTCTACCAGGAAGGCTCGCAGGTCAAGCAGGGCCAGGCCCTGTTCCTGATCGACCCGGCCCCGCTGCGCGCCTCGCTCAATGCCTCCGAAGCCCAGCTGGCCTCGGCCCGCGCCACCTACGCCAATGCCAAGGTCGCCGCCGACCGCGCCCGTTCGCTGGCACCGCAGCAGTTCGTCTCCAAGTCCGACCTGGACAACGCCGAATCGGCCGAGCGCACCGCGCTGGCCGCGGTCAAGCAGGCCGAAGCCACCGTCACCTCCTCGCGCATCAACCTGGGCTACACCGAAGTGACCGCGCCGATCAGCGGCGTGGCCAACAAGCAGCAGGTCACCGAAGGTGCGCTGGTCGGCCAGGGCGATGTGACCCTGCTGACCACCGTCGACCAGCTCGATCCGCTGTACGTGAATTTCTCGCTGAGCGTGGACGAACTGACCCAGCTGCGCGCGCAGCAGGCCAAGGGTGCGCTGGCACTGTCCGGTGACGGCAAGGCGACGGTCAACGTCAAACTGGCCGATGGCAGCACCTACAGCGAGCCGGGCACGCTGGACTTCTCCTCGACCACGGTCGATCCGGCCACCGGTGCGGTGTCGCTGCGCGCACTGCTGCCCAACCCTCAGCAGATCCTGCTGCCAGGTGCCTTCGTCAGCTTCCAGGCCAACCTGGGCGAGCGCAACAACGCCTACCTGGTGCCGCAGCAGGCGCTGCTGCGCGACACCACCGGCGGCTATGTGATGGTGGTCGGCGCCGACGGCAAGGTCATTCGCAAGAACGTCAAGACCGACGGCGCGCAGAACGGCAACTGGCTGGTCAGCGACGGCCTGGCCGCCGGTGACAAGGTCATCGTGGCCGGCGTGCAGAAGGTCAAGGAAGGCGCACCGGCCGTGGCCAAGCCGTGGACCCCGGGGCAGGACGCCAACGGCAAGCCTGCCGCAGGCGGCGCTGCACCGGCAGCCGCGGCTCCGGCTGCAGGCAAGGCACCGGCCGACGCGGCCAAGCCCGAGCAGGCCGATGCGGCCAAGCCGGCCGCCACCGAATCGAACAAGCAGTAACGGGAACCTTCCGTCATGCCTAAATTTTTCATCGAGCATCCAGTCTTCGCCTGGGTGGTTGCGATCCTGATCTCGCTCAGCGGCGTGATCGCGATCCTCAACCTGGGTGTGGAGTCCTACCCCAACATCGCCCCGCCACAGGTGACCGTCTCGGCCACCTACCCGGGCGCCAGTGCCGACACCACTGAAAAATCGGTCACCCAGGTGATCGAGCAGCAGCTGACCGGTATCGATCACCTGCTGTACTTCAGTTCCTCGTCCGCCTCCAACGGCCGTGCCTCGATCACCCTGACCTTCGAGACCGGCACCGATCCGGACATCGCCCAGGTGCAGGTGCAGAACAAGGTGTCGCTGGCCACGCCACGACTGCCTTCGGAAGTGACCCAGCAGGGTGTGGTGGTGGCCAAGGCCAACGCCGGCTTCCTGATGGTGATCGCGCTGCAGTCCGATACGCCGACCATCAACCGTGACGCCCTGAACGACATTGTCGGCTCGCGCGTGCTCGACCAGGTCTCGCGCATCCCCGGCGTCGGCAGCACCCAGCAGTTCGGTTCCGAGTACGCCATGAACATCTGGCTGAACCCGGAAAAGATGCAGGGCTACGGCCTGTCGGCCAGCCAGGTGCTGGCCGCGGTGCGCGCGCAGAACGTGCAGTTCGCCGCCGGCGCGCTGGGTTCGGACCCGTCGCCGGAGGGCCAGCACTTCACCGCCACGGTGTCGGCCGAAGGCCGCTTCAGCTCGCCGCAGGAGTTCGAGAACATCATCCTGCGCGCCAACCCCGACGGCTCGCGCGTGCTGCTCAAGGACATCGCCCGGGTGGCCTTCGGTGCCAACAACTACGGCTTTGATACCCAGTACAACGGCAAGCCCACCGGTGCCTTCGCCATCCAGCTGCTGCCGGGCGCCAACGCCCTGAACGTGGCCGATGCGGTGCGCGCCAAAATGGACGAACTGCAGCCCAGCTTCCCATCCGGCGTGACCTGGTTCTCGCCGTACGACAGCACCACCTTCGTCAAGATCTCGATCCAGGAAGTGGTCAAGACCCTGTTCGAAGCAGTGTTGCTGGTGTTCCTGGTGATGCTGATCTTCCTGCAGAACTTCCGCGCCACCCTGATCCCGACCCTGGTCATTCCGGTGGCCCTGCTCGGCACCTTCCTGGGCATGTGGATGATCGGCTTCACGATCAACCAGCTGACCCTGTTCGCGATGGTGCTGGCAATCGGCATCGTGGTCGATGACGCGATCGTGGTGATCGAGAACGTCGAGCGCATCATGACCGAGGAAGGGTTGGCGCCGAAGCCGGCCACGCAGAAGGCGATGACCCAGATCACCGGCGCGGTGGTGGCGATCACCGTCGTGCTGGCTGCGGTGTTCATTCCGTCGGCCCTGCAGGGCGGTGCGGCCGGTGAGATCTACAAGCAGTTCGCGCTGACCATCGCCATCTCGATGGCGTTCTCGGCCTTCCTGGCGCTGGGCTTCACCCCGGCGCTGTGCGCGACCTTCCTCAAGCCGACGCACAACGACAACCCGAACATCGTCTACCGCACCTTCAACAAGTACTACGACAAGATCAGCCACACCTACGTGGGGCATATCACCTCGGCGGTGCGCCACGCCCCGCGCTGGATGATCCTGTTCGTGGTGCTGACCGCGCTGTGTGGCTTCCTGTTCACCCGCATGCCCGGCAGCTTCCTGCCGGAAGAGGACCAGGGCTATGCGCTGGCGATCGTGCAGCTGCCGCCGGGTTCGACCAAGGGCCAGACCAACGAAGTCTTCGCGCAGATGCGTGGCGTGCTGGAAAAGCAGGATGGCTATGAAGGCATGCTGCAGGTGGCCGGCTTCAGCTTCGTCGGTTCCGGCGAGAACGTGGGCATGGGCTTCATCCGCCTGAAGCCGTGGGAGGAACGCAAGTTCACCGCGCCGGAGTTCATCCAGAACATGAACGGCGCGTTCTACGGCATCAAGGAAGCGCAGATCTTCGTGGTCAACCTGCCGACCGTGCAGGGCCTGGGCCAGTTCGGCGGCTTCGACATGTGGCTGCAGGACCGCAGCGGTGCCGGCTACGAGCAGCTCACCCAGGCACGCAACATCCTGCTGGGCAAGGCCGCGCAGAAGCCCGAAGCACTGGTCGGCGTGCGACCGAACGGACTGGAAAACGCGCCGCAGCTGCAGCTGCACGTGGACCGCGTGCAGGCGCAGTCGATGGGCATGTCGGTGTCGGACGTGTACAGCACCATCCAGCTGATGCTGGCGCCGGTGTACGTCAACGACTTCTTCTACGAAGGCCGCATCAAGCGCGTGACCATGCAGGCCGATGGCCCGTACCGCACCGGCCAGGAATCGCTGAAGAGCTTCTACAGCCCGTCCAGCCTGACCACCAATGCCGATGGCACCAACGCGATGATCCCGCTCAACACGGTGGTCAAGTCCGAATGGGTGTCGGCACCGCCGTCGCTGAGCCGCTACAACGGCTACTCGGCGATCAACATCGTCGGTTCGCAGGCCCCGGGCACCAGTTCGGGTGAAGCGATGCAGACCATGGAGAGCATCGTCAACGACGACCTGCCGGCCGGCTTCGGCTACGACTGGTCCGGCATGTCCTACCAGGAAATCCTGGCCGGCAACGCCGCGACCCTGCTGCTGGTGCTGTCGATCGTAGTGGTGTTCCTGTGCTTGGCAGCCCTGTATGAAAGCTGGTCGATTCCGGTGGCGGTGCTGCTGGTGGTGCCGCTGGGCGTGCTGGGTGCACTCGGCCTGTCGATGCTGCGTGGCCTGCCCAACGATCTGTTCTTCAAGATCGGTCTGATCACCGTGATCGGCCTGGCAGCGAAGAACGCGATCCTGATCGTGGAGTTCGCGGTGGAGCAACGCGCGGCCGGCAAGAACCTGCGCGATGCCACCATCGAGGCAGCGCGCCTGCGTTTCCGCCCGATCCTGATGACCTCGTTCGCGTTCATCATGGGCGTGATCCCGATGGCGATCTCCAGCGGCGCCGGCGCCAACTCCCGCCACGCCATCGGTACCGGCGTGATCGGTGGCATGCTGTTCGCCACCCTGCTCGGCCTGCTGATGATTCCGGTGTTCTTCGTGGTCGTGCGGCGCATGCTGGGCGACAAGCTCGATGAACCCTCCAAGGAGTTCATGGAACGCCAGCGCGACGCCGATGCCGCGCACCGTCCGGATCGTTGATCCGGCCGTAAGCAGATACGAGAAAGGCCCCGGAGCGATCCGGGGCCTTTTTTGTTGCTGCTCTTGAATCCATGCCAACCTTGGTTGGCACTTTCCAGGGCAACGTCTCAGCGGAGCAGCGCAACCACAATGTTGCCTTTGGGGCCATCATGCGGAAGAAGGAACGCCAGCAGCAGGATCACTGCGATCGGCGTCACCAGCGTCATGAAACCCCAACCGCGATGGATCATCGTGCAGACCCTTGAATAAAACGGTCTGCATTGTAGCGGCGCTTTCGAAGGCCGCCGCAGAATGAAATTGATGGCGGAACACAGGTTGCCGATCTGTAGCGCCGAGCCCATGCTCGGCTGCGTCTGCCGGAGCCGAGCGTGGACTCGGCTCTACAGACGGCCAGAGAACAGCGCATCCACGCATGGCGTGGATCTACTGGCCGCGCCGCCGTTGCAGCGGCGCGGCCCTTGCCACTCAGCGCAGCCCGGTCTCGTTGCGTGCGATCACCAGACGCTGGATCTCCGAAGTGCCCTCATAGATCTCGGTGATCTTGGCATCACGGAAGTAGCGCTCCAGCGGCATTTCCTTTGAATAGCCCATGCCGCCATGGATCTGCACCGCCTGGTGGGTGATCCACATTGCCGCCTCCGAAGCGGTCAGCTTGGCGATGGCCGCTTCATTGCTGAAGCGCTTGCCCTCGCCCTTCACCCACGCCGCGCGCAGGGTCAGCAGCAGCGCCGCGTCCAGCTTGCACTTCATGTCGGCGATCTTGGCCTGGGTCATCTGGAAGGTACCGATGGCCGCGCCGAACGCCTTGCGCTCCTTCACGTACTCGATGGTCGCTTCATAGGCAGCACGGGCAATGCCGATCGCCTGCGAGGCGATGCCGATGCGACCGGCATCCAGCACACCCATCGCGATCTTGAAGCCCTCGCCTTCCTGGCCCAGCACGTCCTCGGCCTGGGCCACGTAGTCGTTGAACTCGATCTCGCAGGTGGCCGAGGCACGGATGCCCAGCTTCGGTTCGGTCTTGCCACGACCAAAGCCGGGCTTGTCGGTGTCGATCAGGAAGGCGGTGATGCCGCGCGCGCCCTTGTCCGGCTCGCTCATTGCAAACAGCACGATGTACCTGGCCACCGGGCCGGAGGTGATCCAGCTCTTCTTGCCGTTGATGACGAAGCTGCCATCGGCCTGCTTGACGGCCCGGCAACGCATGGCGGTGGCGTCCGAACCGGACTGCGGCTCGGTCAGCGCGAACGCACCGATGGCCTCGCCCTCTGCGATGGCACGCACGTATTTCTGCTTCTGTGCTTCGCTGCCATGGGTCAGGATGCCGTTGCAGAACAGCGAATTGTTCACCGACATGATGGTCGAATGCGCAGCATCACCGGCGGCGACCTCCACCATCGCCAGCACGTACGCAATCGGGTCCATGCCCGCGCCACCGTATTCGGTCGGCACTTCGATGCCCATCAAGCCGTTCTCGCCCAGCAGGCGGATGTTGTCCAACGGGAACTCGCCGGTGCGGTCATGGTGCTCCGCGCTGGGGGCGATCTTCTCCTGCGCGATGCGACGCGCCACGTCCTGCAGCATCAACTGCTCTTCGGTAAAGCTGAAATCCACAACACCCTCCCGGGTACATGAAGTTATGGGCCGCGTACGGCGCGCCCAGGTAGCTCGATTGTACCGGGGCGTGAATGGTTCCGTACGCCAGCGACTTGACCCTGGCAGGCCTTCTCGGCGAATATATCTCTATATCGCGATAGGTAGATATTTATGGATCTGGAAGACTGGTCGACCCGCCTGAAGGTGTTCGCCGATGCCACCCGCGTGCGACTGTTGGCGCTGCTGGAACAGGAAGAGCTGACCGTGGCCGAGCTGTCAGCGATCACCCGGTTGGCGCAGCCACGCGTGTCGACCCATCTGGCGCGCCTGAAGGAAGCCGGTCTGGTCCGCGACCGCCGTGCCGGCGTGTCGGCCTACTACCGCTTCGACGAGGCCCAGCTGGACCCGGCACAGCGTGCATTGTGGCACGCCTTGAGCAACGGAAGCGACGATCCGCTGCTGCGCCAGGATGCTGAACGGGTGGCCGCCGTGCTGGCCCACCGCGCCTCCGACCAGAACTGGGCCGACAGCGTGGCAGGCGACATGGAACGCCACTACTCCCCGGGCCGCACCTGGGAGGCGCTGGCCCGCACCGCGCTGCCGCTGCTGGAAACCGGCGACGTGCTCGACATCGCCTCCGGTGACGGCGTGCTGGCCGAACTGGTCGCCCCGCATGCCAAGCGCTACGTCTGCATCGACACCAGCGCGCGCGTGGTCGCCGCCGCCAGCGAGCGCCTGCGCCGCCTGCCCAACGTGGAGGTACGCGAGGGCGACATGCATGCGCTGCCGTTCAAGGACCGCAGCTTCGACCTGGTGGTGCTGATGCACGCGCTGACCTACGCCAGCAAGCCGGCGCAGGCGGTGACCGAGGCCGCACGCGTGCTGCGCCCGGGCGGCCGGCTGCTGCTGTGCAGCCTGGCCCGCCACGAGCACAAGGCCGCCGTCGAGGCGTATGGCCACGTCAACCTCGGCTTCAGCGACAAGGAACTACGCAAGTTCGTCGACAAGGCCGGCCTGCAGGTGTCGAGTCTGGAGACGGTCACCCGCGAGAAGCGCCCCCGCATTTCGAAGTGATCTCGCTGATCGCCAACAAGCCCTGAGCCCGAGTCCGCCATGTCCGCGCTGCCCTGGTTGCATCCCGATCGTGCCAACGCCCTGCTCGTCGCCCTGCGCGAGCGCATCCTGATCATCGACGGTGCGATGGGCACCATGATCCAGCGCCACGGGCTGCAGGAGCAGGATTATCGCGGCGAGCGCTTCGCCGGCGGCTACGACCACGCCCACGGCCCCGGCTGCGACCACGGTACGCCCGAGGGTCACGATCTGAAGGGCAACAACGATCTTCTGCTGCTGACCCGCCCGCAGATCGTCGCCGACATCCACACCGCCTATCTGCTGGCCGGCGCCGACCTGGTGGAAACCAACACGTTCAACGCCACTTCGGTGAGCCAGGCCGATTACCACCTGGAACACCTGGTGTATGAGCTGAACAAGGCCGGCGCGGCCGTTGCACGCGCCTGCTGCGATGCGGTGGAAGCGACCACGCCGGACAAGCCTCGCTTCGTCATCGGTGTGATCGGCCCCACCAGCCGTACCGCCTCGATCAGCCCGGACGTGAACGATCCCGGCTTCCGCAACACCAGCTTCGATGAACTGCGCGATACCTACCGCGAAGCGATCGAAGGCCTGATCGACGGCGGCGCCGACACGCTGATGGTCGAGACCATCTTCGACACGCTCAACGCCAAGGCCGCGCTGTATGCGCTGGAAGAAGCCTTCGATGCACGCGCTGCGCGCCTGCCGGTGATGATCTCCGGCACCATCACCGATGCCTCCGGCCGCACCCTGTCGGGGCAGACCGCCGATGCCTTCCACGCCTCGCTGGCGCATGCGCGGCCGCTGTCGATCGGCCTGAACTGCGCGCTGGGTGCCGACGCGATGCGCCCGCATGTGGAGACCCTGGCGCGCGTGGCCGGCTGCCATGTCAGCGCACACCCCAACGCCGGCCTGCCCAATGCCTTTGGCGAGTACGACGAAACGCCCGAGGAAATGGCCACCACGCTGCGCGGCTTCGCCGAGGATGGTCTGCTGAACCTGGTCGGCGGCTGCTGCGGCTCCACCCCCGAGCACATCCGCGCCATCGCCCAGGCCGTGGCCGGCCTGCCGCCCCGTCCACTGCCCGGCGCGCAGGAGCAGCAGGCCGCATGAGCACCGCCCCCTACACCCGCCTGTCAGGCCTGGAACCGCTGGTCATCACCCCGGACCTGCTGTTCGTCAATGTCGGCGAGCGCACCAACGTCACCGGCAGCGCGCAGTTCCGCAAGCTCATCAAGGAAGGCCGCTACGAGGAAGCCGTGGACGTGGCCCGCCAGCAGGTGGCCAGCGGCGCGCAGATCCTCGACGTCAACATGGACGAAGGCCTGATCGACTCAGAGGCAGCGATGACCCGCTACCTCAACCTGATCATGTCCGAGCCGGACATCGCGCGCATCCCGGTGATGGTCGACTCGTCCAAGTGGAGCGTGATCGAGGCCGGGTTGAAGTGCCTGCAGGGCAAGAGCGTGGTCAACTCGATCTCGCTGAAGGAAGGCGAGGCGCCGTTCCGCGAGCACGCGCGCAAGGTGCTGCGCTACGGCGCGGCCGCAGTGGTGATGGCGTTCGACGAAACCGGCCAGGCCGACACCTGCGCACGCAAGGTGGAAATCTGCACCCGCGCCTACCGCATCCTGGTCGATGAGATCGGCTTCCCGCCGCAGGACATCATCTTCGACCCGAACATCTTCGCCGTCGCCACCGGCATCGAAGCGCACGACAACTATGCGGTGGACTTCATCGAAGCCACCCGCATCATCAAGCAGACGCTGCCGCACTGCCATGTCTCCGGTGGTGTCTCCAACGTGTCATTCTCGTTCCGTGGCAACGAGACCGTGCGCCAGGCCATCCACTCGGTGTTCCTGTACCACGCGATCGCCGCTGGCATGGACATGGGCATCGTCAACGCCGGCGCGATGCCGATCTACGACGAGCTGGAGCCGGAGCTGCGCGAACGCGTGGAGGATGTAATCCTCAACCGACGCAGCGATGGCACCGAACGCCTGCTGGAGATCGCCGAGCGCTACAAGGGCAAAAAGGGCGCGGCGAAGACCGAGGATCTGGCCTGGCGTGAAAAGCCGGTGGCGCAGCGTCTGGCGCACGCGCTGGTGCACGGCCTGGACGCCTGGGTCGAGGAAGACACCGAGCTGGCCCGGCAGGCTTCCAGCCGCCCACTGGACGTGATCGAAGGCCCGTTGATGGATGGCATGAACGTGGTCGGCGACCTGTTCGGCGCCGGCAAGATGTTCCTGCCCCAGGTGGTGAAATCCGCGCGGGTGATGAAGAAGGCCGTGGCCTACCTCCTGCCGTACATCGAGGCGGAGAAAGCGCGCAGCGGTGACACCGCCAAGAGCAACGGCAAGATCATCATGGCCACGGTGAAGGGCGATGTGCATGACATCGGCAAGAACATCGTCGGCGTCGTCCTGGCCTGCAACAACTTCGAAGTGATCGACCTGGGCGTGATGGTGCCGGCGCAGAAGATCCTCGACGCCGCGCGCGAGCACCGTGCCGACCTGATCGGCCTGTCCGGGCTGATCACCCCCTCGCTGGAAGAAATGAGCCACGTCGCCCGCGAAATGGAACGCCAGGGCTTCGACCTGCCGCTGCTGATCGGGGGCGCGACCACCTCGCGCGCGCATACCGCCCTGAAGATCGACCCGCATTACAAGGCCCCCACAGTGTGGGTGAAGGACGCCTCGCGCGCGGTCGGCGTGGCCCAGTCGCTGATCTCGCGCGACCTGCGCGAGGCGTTCGTCGCCGCCAACGAAGCCGACTACGCCGAGATCCGCGCGCGCCATCGCAACCGTGGCGATGCCAAGCGCCTGGTCTCGCTGGAGCACGCACGCGGGCAGAAATTCCAGGGCGACTGGGCCAACTACACGCCACCGGCACCGCGTCAGCCCGGCCTGCATGTCTTCGATGATTACCCACTGGCCGAACTGGTGGACTACATCGACTGGACCCCGTTCTTCCAGGCATGGGAGCTGGCCGGCAAGTTCCCGGCCATCCTCACCGACGAGATCGTCGGCACCCAAGCCAGCGAACTGTACCGCGACGCGCGCGCGATGCTCGACCGCATCGTCGGCGAGAAGTGGCTGACTGCCAAGGCGGTGTTTGGCCTGTGGCCAGCCAACAGCATCGGCGACGACGTGCGCGTGCAGCATCCACAGGGCGAAACCACCCTGCACTTCCTGCGCCAGCAGGTGGACAAGCCGGCCGAGCGCCCGGACTTCTGCCTGGCCGATTTCATCGCGCCTGCCGACAGTGGCCGCGACGACTGGATCGGCGCGTTCGCGGTGACCGCCGGCATCGGTATCGACGCGCATGTTGCACGCTTCGAAGCCGAGCATGACGACTACAACGCGATCCTGCTGAAGGCACTGGCTGACCGCTTCGCCGAAGCGCTGGCCGAGCGCCTGCACCAGCGCGTGCGCACGCAGTTCTGGGGTTACGACCACGCCGAGACGCTGGACAACGAGGCGCTGATCGACGAGCAGTACCGCGGCATCCGCCCGGCGCCCGGCTACCCGGCCTGCCCCGAGCACAGCGAGAAGCGCCGCCTGTTCGACCTGCTGCAGGCCGAGGCCAACGCCGGCATGGAGCTGACCGAGAGCTTTGCGATGCTGCCCACCGCGGCGGTATCCGGCTACTACTTCAGCCACCCGCAGAGCCAGTATTTCGTGGTGGGCCGGCTCAGCCGCGAACAGGTCAGCGACTACGCCCGGCGCAAGGGCGTGGACCGCGCGCAGGCCGAGCGCTGGCTGGCCTCCAACCTCGACTACGACCCCGAATAGAAAAGGGGACGGAGGGGATCAAGGCATTTGTGCCACAAACGACTTGATCCCCTCCGTCCCCTTCAGCGCTGCAGCAGCACCTGCTGCAGCGAAGGCAACAGCACGCGATTGCCCTGCGCACTGAGGTGATCGCCATCGAAGAACAGCGGCCGGCCATCACGCTGTGCCGGGCACAACCGGTCGTCGCACAGCGCCGGCAACGGATCCCAGAGCACGCCGCCGGGCAGGCCGTCGACCACCTGGCGCAGGCTGCCCAGCATGGGCGCGCGCAGCGTCTCCATCGCCTCGCGCGTGCTGTCCAGGCCATTGCGGCAGACTTCGTTGCCCGCGTTGAAGCTGTCCGAACAGCGATACGGGGGCGCCGGCAGCACCGGCTTGGGCGCCTCCAGCACGATGCGCACGCCACGCTCGGCCAGCGGCCTCCATTGCGCGATCGCCTCGGCCACCTCAGTCTCACGCCCGGCGGCAGCTTCGGCGGTCAGCTCACCGGCCAGCTGCGCCTGCGCGTCGAACAGCACGAACTGATCGGACAGGCGCGGAACCCGCAGCGACACCAGCACCACCGCGTCACCCGGTTGCGCACGGCGCGCGATATCGGCGAACACCGCCGCATCGAATCCGGCACAGCCCGCACCTGCGCCACGCCACTTCTGCAGGCTTACCTGCGGGCATCCGCCACGGCCATACAGCGACACCTCTGCGCCGGTTTCCAGCGCCAGGCGTTGCAGCAGTTCGATGTAGGCCATCGCATGCGAATCACCGGCAACGAACACCCGCGCAGGCGCGCCCGCCGGCACCGTACGGTCGCAGTCTCCGCGGGCATAGGTGCGCGCACTGCCCCCTCGAAGCGATGCTTGGCCGTCACCAGGGCACAGCCGGGATAATCGCCGGCCACGCTCTTGCCGTCGGGGTACCAATCGGCCGGTTGCCGGCTGACGGTACTCAACGACAGCTGTGGCGCCTGCTGGTAGAGCAGCGTCTGCAGGCCGGCAGCGAGCAGCAGCACGGCCGCACCGGCCAGCACCCACCGCCCGGGGCGCAGGCGCTGCGCCAACGTGCCGCGGAAGGGTTGTTCCACCCAGCGCCACGACAGCCATGACAGCAGCAGCACCAGCGCCATCGCAGCGATCATCTGCGCCGGTGTCTGCAGGCCCACGGTCCAGCGCATCAGCACGAATACCGGCCAGTGCCACAGATACAGTGAATACGACAGCAGGCCGACACGGCGCATCGGGGCACTGGCCAGCAGGCGCGCGACCCAGGCCTGCGGATGATGATGCAGCGCCCACAGCAGGCCGGCAGTGGCCAGGGCCGGCAGCAGACCATCCGGCCATGGCGAATGCCCTGCACGCGCGGACCACAGCGCCCACCCCAACAGGGCCAGCGCCACCACGGCCAGCAGGGAGAATACGGGCGCCATGCGCTTCGGCGCCTGCTCCGTTGTGCGCTCCCGCGATGGGCGCAGGTGCAGCCACTGGAACAACAGCACCCCCACCCCCAGCTGCCACAGCCGCGTACTGGTGGCATAGAACGCCCATGACGGTGGCATGTCGCGCATGCCCAGCAGCGCCGCATGCAGCAGCGACGCCACACTGACCAACCCGAACAGGCCCAGGCTGATCCAGCGCCCACGCGTACCGCGCGCCCAGGCCAGGAACAGCAGCGGGAAGATCAGATAGAACTGCTCCTCCACCCCCAACGACCAGGTATGGGTATAGGGATTGAACTCGGCCCTGGGGGCGAAGTAATCGTTGCCGATCGCTGCCAGCACCCAGTTGCTGAAGCCGAACAGTGCCATCAACCCGGTCTTGTCACTGGCCTCGCTGAGCCAGGACTCGGGAATGAACAGCACGCTGGCCAGCGCGGTCAGCAACAGGCAGGTCAGCAGGGCGGGCGCGATGCGGCGGATGCGACGCGCATAGAAGCGCAGCATCGACTGCCCCAGCGGCAGCGGCGGCAACCGGTGTACCGAGGCACTGACCACGAAGCCGGAGATGACGAAGAACACGTCCACACCGGTGAACCCGCCCGGCAGCCAGGCCGGGTCGAGGTGGAACACGATGACGGCCAGCACGGCAATCGCGCGCAGGCCGTCGATGTGCGGTACATAGCCGCGGCTTGGATCTGCGGTCATCCCTTCCCCCACCGCCGCGACGGCCGTGGGCCCGCAGCATTCACGCGTTTACCAGACCAGGTCGTCCGGCACCTGGTACTGCGGATCGGCGTACGGATCTTCCTCGGCCGGCGCGTTCGGATCGACCTTCAGCGCCACCGATGCGGCGAACACCGCCTCGGACTGCGCCAGCACCTCGGCGGTCACCAGCAGGTATCGGCCATTGAGCTGGACCACGCCCAGTTCACCGGCATTGAGCGCGGTGAGCTGTTCGGCGGTCACGTAGATGCGCTTGATCTTGCCACCGTACGGGAAGTGGCGGGCGATGTCCGCGTCCTCGGCATTCAGGCCCTTGTCCTTCAGCAGTTCTTCCAGCTTGGCCTTGGCCTCGCGGCGAATGCGCGCTTCTTCCTGCTTCAGGCGCTCGGTCTCGATGCGCTCTTCCTTTCCCGCTGCGCACGGATCGCGTAGGCCTTGGCCAGATCCATCTCTTCGGCGCTGCGCGGCTTGCGCGGGCCTTGCTGGCCGGGCCCACGGGACTGCCCGGGCTTGCCTGCACCCGCGTGGCCGTGGCCACCTCGGCGCTCGCCGGGCTTGTGCTCGCCCTTGCCGGCGCCCTGCGGCTTTCCATTGCCATTGCCACCCTTGCCCTGCGGGCGGCCATCACGGCGGGGGCCATCATTCTTGCGCTCGGGCTTGGGCGCGGGCTTGAAGCCCAGGCCCATCAGCTGGTCGCGGAGGGTATCGCTCATAGGATTCGGATCAGTAGTGCGGCGGCGGCGGTTCGCTCGCCGGATCGGAAGAATTCAGTGCGTTGCGGACCTTGCCAAGGTCTTCCAGCAGGACGCGCAGCACGTCGGCATTGCGCATGCCCTGCATGCGGGCATCGGCCAACGCATCGCTCAACTCGGCCAAGGCCTGTTCCTGGAAGGACACGCGCATTTCCAGTTCGACCAGGCGCGCTTCAAGCGCCTGTTCGCGTTCAGTGGGCAGCTCAGACATGCAGCGAACGCCCCCGGCCGATACCGTAGTACGCCACGCCTGCGGCTTCCACCTCGGCCGGGTCGTAGAGGTTGCGCCCGTCGAACACCACTGCGTCCTTGAGCTGCTCGCGCAGCTTCTGGAAATCGGGGCTGCGGAACTGCTTCCACTCGGTCACCACCACCAGCGCGTCGGCACCCTGCAGCGCCTCATCGGCACTGTTGCAGAACACCAGATCATCGCGCTCACCGAAAATGCGCTGCGATTCGTGCATTGCTTCCGGGTCGTAGGCGCGCACCGTCGCACCGCCCTCCCACAGCTGCGCCAGCAGGCGGCGGCTGGAGGCTTCGCGCATGTCGTCGGTGTTGGGCTTGAACGCCAGGCCCCACACGGCAAAGGTCCTGCCGCGCACACCCTCGTCCTCGCCCTTGTCGTAGTGACGCTGGATCAGGGCGAACAGATGGCCCTTCTGCGCATCATTGACCGCTTCCACCGCGTTCAGCAGCTTCGGTTCCAGACCGTACTGCTGCGCGGTGCGGGCCAGCGCCTGCACGTCCTTGGGGAAGCACGAGCCGCCGTAGCCGGCACCGGGATAGATGAAGTGCCAGCCGATGCGCGGGTCCGAACCAATGCCCTGGCGGACCTGCTCGACGTCGGCACCCACGCGTTCGGCGATGTTGGCGATTTCGTTCATGAACGAAATCTTGGTCGCCAGCATGGCGTTGGCCGCGTACTTGGTCAGCTCGGCCGAACGCACGTCCATTTCCACCACGCGATCGTGGTTGCGGTTGAACGGCGCGTACAGGCGGCGCATCATCGCCACCGATTCGTCGCTGCTGGCACCGATGATGATGCGGTCCGGGCGCATGCAGTCGGCCACCGCATCGCCTTCCTTCAGGAATTCCGGGTTGGACACCACGTCGAACGCGATGTCCTCGCCGCGCACCGCCAGTTCTTCGGCAATGGCGGCACGCACCTTGTCGGCGGTGCCCACCGGCACCGTCGACTTGTTCACCACCACCGTTGGTACCGCCATATGGCGGCCGATGGTGCGGGCCACGGCCAGCACGTACTGCAGATCGGCACTGCCGTCTTCGTCGGGGGCGTGCCCACCGCGATGAAGACCACCTGTCCATGGCCGATGGCGCTGGCGCCATCGGTGGTGAAGGACAGCCGCAGCGCGGCATGGTTGGCCTTCACCATCGGCTCAAGGCCGGGTTCGTAGATCGGGATGATGCCCTGGTTGAGCCCATCCACCTTGGCCTGGTCGATGTCGACGCAGACCACCTGGTGGCCTACGTCGGCCAGACAGGTGCCGGTCACCAGACCGACGTACCCGGTACCGAAAATCGCAACGCGCATATCCGTGCTGGCTCCGTGATCGCTTACGGCAGGACGCCCAGCAGCTCGACGTCGAAGGTCAGCGTGGCATTCGGGCCGATCGGGCCACCCGGGGTGCCGTTCTCGCCATAGGCCAGTTCGCCCGGGATCCAGAAGCGGTACTTCGAACCGACCGGCATCAGTGCCACGCCTTCGGTCCAGCCCTTGATCACCTGGTCCAGGCCGAATTCGGCCGGCTGGCGGCCGTAGGAGCTGTCGAACACGGTGCCGTTGAGCAGCTTGCCTTCGTAGTTGACGCGCACCTTGCTGCTCGGCAGCGGACGCTCGCCGCTGCCCGGGCGGATCACCTGGTACTGCAGGCCCGACGCGGTGGTCACCACGCCCGGCTGGGTCTTGTTCTTGGACAGGAACGCATTGCCTTCCTCACGGTTGGTCTGCGCGGCGGCGGCGGCCTTGGCCTGCATTTCGGCCTGCTTGCTGCCCATGAAGGCCTGGATGGTGGCGGTCGCGTCAGCTTCCGTCATCTTCGGCTGGCCCTTACTCAGACCCGTGCTGATTGCGTCAAACAATGCGGCAACGTCGATGTCGTCCTTCAGCTGTGCCAGCGACGGACCGACCGAGTAGGAACCGATCATCTGCGCGACCTTGACACGATCGACCTTCGGCGGCTGCGTGCCCGGCGCCATGCCCGGCACCTGCTGGCCGCTGCGCGCCATCACCACCTGGCGCAGCGCAGCGTCGGTGGCCTTGGCCTGTTCCTGGGTGATCTGCGGCTGCAGGCCTTCGAAGGAACGCTCCACGGCGGTGCGCAGCGCGGCCACATCGATCTCATCGGCGATCGGGGTGAACGACTTGGCCACGTCCAGGCCGATGGCATAGCCCAGCTTCTGCTTGGGGGAATTCAAGGTTGCGGTCTCCTTGGCGGCTGCCGGAGCAGCCGGTTGTTGCGACAGAGCGACACCCGAAGTGCCCATCGCCAGAATCAGAACCGACGCCGCGGCGCCGCGCATTCCCATCTTCATTCGCTGCATTCCTGGAAGTGTCTGGGCGCCGACGTCGGCGCGAAAAGAACCATTGTCGCACGCATGCCCCCGATGTCGAGGCATCCGTGCCGGATATCAATGCTGGGCGGCGGCCAGGGCCTTGTCGATGGCCGCAGTCAACTGCGGATCGTCCGGCGTCACCTTGCTGGCGAACTGGGCGATGACCTTGCCATCGCGGCCGACCAGGTACTTGTGGAAGTTCCAGCCCGGTGCCACGCCGGTGGCCGCGGTCAAGCGCTGGTACAGCGGCGTGGCCTCGGCGCCGACCACATGCACCTTCTCGAACATCGGGAACTTGACGCCGTAGGTGAGCGTGCAGAAATCCTGGATCTGCTTCTCGTCACCGGGCTCCTGGCCCTTGAAATCGTTGGACGGGAAACCGAGCACGGCAAAACCACGGCTGGCATAGCGCTTCTGCAGCGCCTCCAGGCCTTCGTACTGCGGGGTATAGCCGCACTTGCTGGCGGTATTGACCACCAGCAGCACCTGCCCGTGATAGCGCTGCTGCAGATTGATCTGCTGCTTGCCCGCCAGGGGCGGTACGACAGGTCAAGCAGATCGGTGGCCAGGGCCGTGGCCGGACCGGCAACGCCGGCAACCATCAGGGCCAGCAGGGAGAGCCCGCGCAGGCGGCGCAGGGAAACGGTCGGCAGAGGCATCAAGGTCAGTCCGTAGTGGCCTTTTACAGGGCCCGACCGGTACGGGCCGGGGATCGGCCGAACTATAGCACCGGGCCTGCGCTGCCCCGGCCGGCGCAGGCCGGACCGGCTTTGCGCGGAATGGCGACTTTGCCCGCGCTCGCCGGTACACGGCGCAGGAATGACACCGCATGGACAATACTGAATGCAAGGACGGTCCTGAGCGCCGCCTGCGTAATTCTTATTTCCGTTGAAAAACAATGAGTTGAATGAATATTTCGGTCATATGCCCCCCGTGCCATCAGTTGGGTCCGGCAAGGGCTTGCACGGCGGCGTGCCGGTGTTATAGTTGCATACAACACCAGTCACCTGAGACAGGGGGAAGCCATGAACGCTCGGATTCGTCGCACTCTCACCGCACCCGCGGTCACGGCCGTTTCGACGCTGCTGGTGCTGGCCTGGCTGGCCATGCCCGCCCCCCGGCCTCGGCCGACAGTGCGCAGGACGCGACCGTTTCACCGACAGGGACTGCCACCCCCTCCCCCTCCCCGCGTCGGCTGCACAGCTCCCTGTCCATGCCGTATTTCTCGTTCGCACAGCCGCTGACCCCACGGAGCTGAACATGAGCGACATCCAGTGGAGCGACGGCGCTCCGATCTACCGTCAGTTGAAGGAGCGCGTGATCGCCATGATGCTCGACGGAATCCTCAAGCCGGGCGACGCCCTGCCCTCGGTGCGCCAGGTCGCCGCCGACTATCAACTCAACCCCATCACCGTTTCGCGCGCTTACCAGGAACTGGCCGATGAAGGCCTGGTGGAAAAGCGCCGCGGCCTGGGCATGTTCATGACCGAGCAGGCGGCCACGCAGCTGCGCAGTACCGAGCGCGACCGCTTTCTCAACGAAGAGTGGCCGGCCGTACTGGAACGCATCCAGCGCCTGGGCCTGAGCCTCGACGAATTGCTGCCCCAGGGGAATGTCTGATGAATAGCTCCGCAAGTGAATCGGTGATCACCGCCCGAGGCCTGCGCAAGGCCTACAAGACCACGGTCGCGCTCGACAATGCCAGTTTCAGCATTCCGAGCGGGCGCATCGTCGGCCTGATCGGCCCCAACGGTGCCGGCAAGACCACCGCGTTGAAGGCCATCCTCGGCCTGACCTCGGTGGAAGGCGAGTTGAGCGTGCTCGGACGCGACCCGCGCCTGCACCGCGATGAGCTGATGAAGGACATCTGCTTCATCGCCGATGTTGCCGTGCTGCCGCGCTGGTTGAAGGTACGCGAGGCGATCGATTTCGTCGCCGGCGTGCATCCGCGCTTCGACCGCGCCCGTTGCGAGCGCTTCCTGGCCAACACCAAGCTTCAGCCCAGGCAGCGCGTGCGCGAACTGTCCAAGGGCATGATCGTGCAGCTGCACCTGGCGCTGGTGATGGCCATCGATGCCCGCATCCTGGTGCTGGACGAACCCACCCTGGGCCTGGACATCCTTTACCGCAAGGAGTTCTACCAGCGCCTGCTGGAAGACTACTTCGACGAACAGAAGACCATCATCGTCACCACCCACCAGGTGGAAGAGATCGAGCACATCCTCAGCGATGTGATGTTCATCCGCGATGGCCGCATCGTGCTGGATGCGGAAATGGACGACGTCGGCCAGCGCTATACCGAGCTGCTGGTGAACGCCGACCAGCTGGAAACGGCGCGCGCCCTGAAGCCGATCGACGAGCGCAGCCTGGCGTTCGGCAAGACCGTGATGCTGTTCGATGGCGTGCCGCGCACCCAGCTTTCCACCCTCGGTGAAACCCGCAGCCCGGGCCTGGCCGATCTGTTCGTCGCCATCATGAAGGGGACCTACGCATGAATGCCGTCAACCACCCTGTCGGCCCGATGGGCACCCTGCGCTGGCTGCTCAAGCGCGAATACTGGGAAAACCGCGGCGGCTTCCTGTATGCCCCGCTGATCGCCGGCCTGATCTCGCTGGTGATGAGCACCGTGGGCATCGCCTTCGGCCTGTTCGCCCTGCATCGCGCCGCCCGCGATGGTGGCCTGCACATCGACGGCGAGGACGTGAACATCAATGGCCTGGACCTGGCCCTGCTGACCCGCGACATCAGCGCCAAGGACCTGACCGACCTCGGCAATGGACTGGACCTGACCCTGGTACTCAGCTCGGCCTGGCCATTCCTGGTGCTGGCCTTCGTGGTGTTCTTCTACTGCCTCGGCGCACTGTATGACGACCGCCGCGACCGCAGCATCCTGTTCTGGAAATCGCTGCCGCTGTCGGACAGCCAGACGGTGCTGTCCAAGGTACTCAGCGCGCTGATCGTGGCGCCGCTGATCGCCGTGGTGGCCGGCATCATCACCATGTTCGGTTTCATGCTGGTCATCAGCATCGTCGCGCTGATGCACGGCGGCAGCCCGATGACCCTGATCTGGGGCCCGGCCAGCCCGCTGACCCTGGCCGCCGGGCATCTGGCCTGGATTCCGGTCTATGCCCTGTGGGCACTGCCGACTGCCGGCTGGCTGCTGCTGTGCTCGGCCTGGGCCAAGAGCAAGCCGTTCCTGTGGGCGGTGATGCTGCCGCTGTTTGCCGGCGTCATCGTCAGCACCACCAAGGTCATGCCGCTGGTTGGCCTGAGCACCGGCTGGTTCTGGCAGAACATCGTCGGCCGCCTGCTGCTGGGCGGCGTACCGGGCATGGACCTGCTGTACCGCCTCAGCGCCGATGACAACGCACGCCGCGACCTGGACTCGGTGGTCAGCCTGATGTCGCCGGCCTCGCAGTTGAAGTCACTGGCCATGCCGGAACTGTGGATCGGTGCGGTCGTCGGCGCACTGTTCATCTTCCTCGCCATCCGCCTGCGCAAGCGCGCCGGCGAGATCTGATCCCATCCCTCTGGAGGCACCACCCATGCGTTCCCTGCTCGCTTGTTCTGCGCTGTTGCTGTTGCCACTGTCGGCGCTGGCCGCCGATGCTCCGAACTGCAAGTTCACCGCTGCGCGCGCGTTGAAGCTGGACGTGGCCGGTGCCAAGGCGGTGGTCTTCGAAGTGAACCAGCATGACCTGAAGGTCGTCGCCAGCGCCGGCGGTGGCCAGCTGGACGGCCGGGCCTGCGCCTCCAGCCAGGAATGGCTGGACCAGCTGGTACTGGACCAGCGCCGGGTCGGTGACAAGCTGGTGGTGAGCCTGCGCCGCGAAGGCCGCACCAGCGGCATCAACCTGGGCAACAGCTACGCCTGGCTGGACATCCGTGGCAGCGTGCCGGACAACCTGCCGTTGCAGCTCAAGGTCGGCTCCGGCGATGCCAGCGTGGAGAACGCGCAGTCGCTGAGCGTGGACGTCGGTTCCGGCGATGCCATTGCCCGCGGCACCCGCGGCAGCATCCATGCGGCCGTGGGCTCGGGTGATCTCGACATCGATGGCGGCAGCTCGCTGAACCTGCTGTCGCTGGGTTCGGGCGACGTCAACGTACGCAATATCGGCGGCGATGCCAGCACCGGTACGGTGGGCTCGGGCGACCTGAAGATCAGCGATGTGCGCGGCAATGCGCGGCTGGACACGGTTGGCTCCGGCGACATCGAGTTCAAGCGCGTGCAGGGCAATGTGGAAGTCGGCGTGGTCGGCTCCGGCGGCGTCGATCTGGATGACATCGGCGGCAGCGTGCACGTGCGCAGCCACGGCTCGGGCGATATCCGCGTGGACGGCGTGCGCGGCGCGCTGACCGTCGACCACAGCGGCAGTGGTGATGTGGAGCACCGCAACGTCAGCGGCAAGGTCACCCTGCCGCGCAACAAGTAACCACCTTCCAATCGGTTCGAGGGGAATGCCATGAAGCTGTTGCGCCTGCTGCCCGCCACCCTGTTATGTCTGCCGCTGATCGCCTGCGGCGGCCCCGCCTCCACTCCTGGCAGCTCGGTCGGCAAGAGCGTGGCCGACGCCACCAGCGGCGTCAGCCAGACGGTGAAGGAGACCATGGACGACGCCCGCCGCGACATCGCCCAGGGCAACATCAAGATCTCTGCCGACAAACAACCGCGTGCGGAAATCACACCGGACGGCCACCTGCTGATCGATGGCAAGGATGTTCCGGCCAACGATGCACAGCGCCGCCAGCTGCTGGCCTACCGGGGCCACGTGGTCGCCATCGCGATGGACGGCATGGATGTCGGCCTGGCCGGCGCCAAGCTCGGTGCCAGCGCGGCCGGCGAAGCGCTGAAGGGCATCTTCAGCGGCGACAGCGAAGGCGTCGAGAAGCGCATCAACGCCGAGGCCGCCAAGATCGAGGCGCAGGCCAAGCGCATCTGCCAGCGCCTGCCGGCCATGCTGGCCAGCCAGCAGGCCCTGGCCCGCGAACTGCCTGCGTTCAAGCCCTACGCCACGATGGACCAGAGCGACGTGGACGACTGCGGCAAGGACACCGTGGTCCTGCGCTAGGCCGTTGGCGGGTCTGCGCATACGGCCGGCAGTGACATCGCACTGCCGGCCGGCGGCCCTACAATGACGGCCCCGGACGCCGACGAACCGAAGCCATGATCAAGCCGCTGCTGCTGGCCACCCTGCTGTGTCTGCCACTGCTGGCCTGCAACGGCAGCGCCGACAGCGCCGGCAAAGGCCTGGGCACGCGTGCGGCCGAGATCTCCGGCGGCCTTGGCCAGAAGGTCAGGGACGCCACCGATGAAGCCCGCAGGAACCTCGTCCGGGACAACACCGCGCTCCACGCCAAGGGGCAGCCGCGCGCGGAAATCACCGCCGACGGCCAGCTGTTGATCGACGGCAGGCCGATCCCCACCGATGCGGCACAGCGCCGCCAGCTGCTGGATCATCGCAGCCTGCTGATCGCCAGTGCCTCCGACCGCCTGGACGCGGATCAGACCTACGCCAATGCCGCCGACGCCACATTGAAGGGCCTGCTCGGCAGCGGCGGTGATGTCCGCAAACAGGTCGGCGGTGAGTACGACCGGCTCGAAGAGAAGCTCAAACGCATCTGTGCGCGCATGCCGGCGCTGCTGGCCAGCCAGCAGGCCCTGGCACGCGACATCCCGGCCTTCAAGGCCTACGCGACGATGACACAGAATGACGTTGCCACCTGCGGCAGGGGCGACGGCTCGCTCTCGATCCCGTTCGACGACTGAGACATTTCAGCGCACCCTGCCAGGGGCGGGCTGCCAAAGCCGGCCGTACTGCGCCGACCCGCTTACAATGGCAGCCCCGGACGCCCCCGAACCGACGCCATGAAGAAGCTGTTCCTGCTGCTGGCCGCCCTGCTCTGCCTGGGCCTGGCCGGCTGTGACAAGGATTACCGAAACCACCGCGCCGAGCGCGGCAAGCCCAAGATCTCCGTCAGCGAAGGCATGGTGACCGTGCGTCGCCCGCCGGCGCCGAACATCATCATCCTCGGCGATGGCACGATGAAGGTGGACGAGATCCAGATCCCGCTGGATGACGGCCAGAAGCAGATGCTGCAGACGATGTTCGGCAAGCTGCAGGTGCTGCGCCAGAACACCCTGGTGGCCGCCCCCGCCGACCCGAACATGCAGCCGGTGAAGATCCAGCCGCCGGAAGGCATGGACGTGATTCCGGCCGACCTGATCCAGCGCATCCCTGAATTCAAGGATTACACCGACACCTTCGGCAACATCGTCGCCGACCGTCGCTGAAGCAGAAACGCCGCCCAAGGGCGGCGTTTCTCATTTCGGTAGAGTCGAGCTTGCTCGACTGCTGCCTGGAACCTGAGCCGAGCATGGGCCCGGCTCTACATCCGGCCGATCAACCGCCGCCGCCGCCACCGCCTGCCTGGATGCCGCCAGCGGTCAGCGCGGTCGGGTCCAGCAGGCGACGCAGCTCGGCCTCGTCCAGGCCGCTGTCTTCCAGCGCCACATCCAGCACCGGGCGCTGCTCCTTGTAGGCGCGCTTGGCAATCGCCGCGGCCTTCTCGTAGCCGATGATCGGGTTCAGCGCGGTGACCAGGATCGGGTTGCGCGCCAGCGCCTCGGCCACGCGGTCCTCGCGCACCTTCAACCCGGCGATGGCACTGTCGGCCAGCAGCGTGGACACGTTGGCCAGCAGGCCGATGCCATCGAGCAGGTTCACCGCAATCAGCGGCAGGGTGACATTGAGCTGGAAGTTGCCGGTCTGCCCGGCCACGGTAATCGCGGTGTGGTGGCCGATCACCTGCGCGCAAGCCATCACCGTCGCTTCAGGGATCACCGGATTGACCTTGCCCGGCATGATCGAGCTGCCCGGCTGCAGCGCCGGCAGTTCAATCTCGCCCAGCCCGGCCAGCGGACCGGCGTTCATCCAGCGCAGGTCATTGGCGATCTTGATCAGCGCCACCGCCAACGCGTTGAGCTGGCCGGACAGTTCCACCGCGTCGTCCTGTGCGGCCAGGCCTTCGAACTTGTTCTCGGCGCTGTCGAACTTGAAACCGGTCTGCTGCTTCAACGCCTTGGCCACCTGCGCGCCGAAACGCGGGTCGGCGTTGATGCCGGTGCCGATGGCGGTGCCGCCCAGCGGCAGCCGACGCACGCGCTTGAGGCTGTCCTCGATGCGCTCCTGCGCCGAGGCCAGCTGTGCCGACCACGCACCGAACTCCTGCTCGAAGGTCAGCGGCATCGCATCCATCAGGTGGGTGCGGCCGGTCTTGACCACCTTGCGCAGGCTGCGGCCCTTCTTGTCCAGGGTCTTGCGCAGGTGCACCAGCGCCGGCAGCAGCTGTTCGTGAGTGGCCAGCACCGCCGACACGCGCAGCGCGGTGGGGATCACGTCATTGGAGCTCTGCCCCTGGTTGACGTGATCGTTGGGGTGCACGGCGGTCTTGCCGGCCTTGCCGGCGCGGTTGGCCAGGGTGGCGATGACCTCGTTGGCATTCATGTTCGACGACGTGCCCGAGCCGGTCTGGTAGACGTCGATCGGGAAATGCGCGTCCCAGTCACCGGCAGCCACTTCGGCGGCGGAGGTCTGGATGGCCTTGGCCACGGTCTTGGGCAGGTGGCCCAGCTCGGCATTGACGCCGGCGGCGGCGCCCTTGACCAGGCCCAGCGCACGAATGAAACCGCGCGGCATGCGCTGGCCCGAAACCGGGAAATTCTGCACGGCACGCTGGGTCTGCGCGCCCCACAGGGCATCGGCAGGCACCTGCAGCTCGCCCATGCTGTCGTGTTCGATCCGGAACCCGGTGGTTCCACCCTTGCTTGCAGCTTTGCTCATTGCATCGACTCCGCACTACTTCAGTTGGGGAAAGGGAAGCGGCGGCTGGCAGGGTGTCGCTTCCCGGGCTGGCGGCTGCGCCCACGATACTCCCTTGCCTGCAGTGCGGGATGACGAGCACGGGCCAGATCGTTTCATCCGCAGGGCCGTTGTGCGCGCACGGGGGACGTGCCGGTCGCTGGCCGGCAATCCATGGAATCGCGGGCCGGGCGTGATTGCCGGCCAACGGCCGGCACGACCTCACCGGCACGTCGTAGAATATCGGCCCCGCCGCTCGCCCCAGCCCTGCCGACATGTCCGATTCCGCCCTGCTCGCCCTGTCCCCGCTCGATGGCCGTTACGCCGGCAAGGTCGACGCCCTGCGCCCGATCTTCTCCGAATATGGCCTGATCAAGGCCCGCATCGTGGTCGAGGTGGAATGGCTGCTGGCGCTGGCCGCCGAGCCGGGCATCGTCGAACTGGCGCCGTTCTCCGAGGGCGCCATCGCCCGCCTGCGCGGGCTGGCCGCCGGCTTCAGCCCGGCCCAGGCCGCGCGCGTGAAGGAGATCGAGCGCACCACCAACCATGACGTCAAGGCGGTGGAATACTTCATCAAGGAACAGCTGAAGGACGACGCCGAGCTGGCCCCGGCGCTGGAATTCGTGCATTTCGCCTGCACCAGCGAAGACATCAACAACCTCAGCTACGGCCTGATGCTGGAACAGGCCCGCCGCGAAGTGCTGCTACCGACCCTGGACGGCATCGCCGCCAGCCTGCGCAGCCTGGCCCACGCCCAGGCCGGCCAGCCGATGCTGTCGCGCACCCATGGCCAGACCGCTTCGCCGACCACCCTGGGCAAGGAACTGGCCAACGTCGTCGCGCGCCTGGAGCGCCAGCGCAGGCAGATCGCTGCGGTCGAACTGACTGGCAAGATCAATGGCGCGGTGGGCAACTACAACGCACACGTGGCCAGCTACCCGGACGTGGACTGGCCGGCCTTCGCCGAGCGCTTCGTGACCGGGCTGGGTCTGGTGTTCAACCCGTACACCACGCAGATCGAGCCGCACGACAACGTCGCCGAGATCGGCGATGCCGCACGCCGCGCCAACATCATCCTGATCGACTTGGCCCGTGACATCTGGGGCTACATCTCGCTGGGCTACTTCAAGCAGCGCCTGAAGGAAGGCGAAGTCGGCTCGTCGACGATGCCGCACAAGGTCAATCCGATCGATTTCGAGAATGCCGAGGGCAACTTCGGCATCGCCAATGCGCTGTTCGAGCACTTCAGCGCGAAGCTGCCGATCAGCCGCTGGCAGCGTGACCTGACCGATTCCACCGTGCTGCGTGCACTGGGCACCGCGTTCGGCCACAGCCAGGTGGCGCTGGATTCGCTGGCCAAGGGCCTGGGCAAGCTGGAAGTGAACCCGCAGCGACTGGATGCCGATCTGGACGCAGCCTGGGAAGTGCTGGCCGAGGCCGTGCAGACGGTGATGCGTCGCCACGGCCTGCCGAACCCGTACGAGCAGCTGAAGGCACTGACCCGTGGCCAGGGCATCACCGCCGAGTCGATGCGGGCGTTCGTGCAGGGGCTGGAGCTGCCGGCCGATGCCAAGCAGCGCCTGCTGGAGATGACCCCGGGCAGCTACACCGGCCTGGCCGAGTCGCTGGCGAAGAAGATCTAAGGGGTTTCCTTTGCGGCGGCGGCCGCGGGCGCTGCCTGCGGCAGGCTTGTACTGCCAAGGCAACAGCAACTGCCAAGGTCAAAGGCGGCTCTGGATTTTGCCGCGCTTGGCGGGGCGGGTTGGATTCGCGGGGGACGCCGTGAATCCGTCCGTGGAGGCTTGGCAGCCGCATCCATGCGGCTGACACCCCCGCGAACCCAACCCGCCCCACCCCTGACAGATTTCCGGTGACGGATCGAAGAGCGTTGGGGTGTCGGGACGGAATTTGAAAGAGGGACGCGGCTTCGCCGCGTCCCTCTTTGTTTGTGGGGGTTTTGTAGAGCCGAGCATGGGCTCGGCTCTACAGATGCACAAGCGAGCGCAGCGCGCGACCCGCTTTTGCCGTTGATCTTCTTCCCTTCCGTGGCGGGCCGCGCAGGAAACTGTCAGGGGCCGGTCGGGTGGGCTGCGCGGGGGTGTCCGCCGCATGGATGCGGCGGCCAAGCTTACAGGGACGTACTTGCAGCGTCCCCCGCGCAGCCCACCCGACCGGCCAAACCCGGCTTTTGCTTTCAGCGACCAACCCCAGACCGCCGCCACGAGGGGCTCTGCCGTTGGCCGGAACGCCGCGACAAACCACCGCACGTGCGCAATCCCAACGAACGTCGGACAATGGAGGCCTTGGCGGCCCGCCACGCCGCCCCTCCCGCTTTCCGCTGCAAGGATTCCCCCATGGCCGCCCGCAAGTCCTCCGCTCCGCTCATCGAAGTTACCGCCCGCCCAGGCCAGCCGCTGGGCATGGCCCCGGCCACCTTCCTGCGCGATTTCTGGCAGAAGCGCCCGCTGCTGATCCGCAACGCCTTCCCCAACTTCCAGACCCCGGTGCAGCCGGAAGACCTGGCCGGCCTGGCCTGCGAGGAAGGCGTGCTGGCGCGCCTGATCGAACACAACAAGGCCCAGGACAGCTGGCGCGTGCGCAGCGGCCCGTTCCAGGAAGACATCTTCCCGGCCCTGCCCGACCACGACTGGACCCTGCTGGTGCAGGATGTGGACAAGTGGGACAAGGACGTTCGCGCCCTGATCGAGCACTTCCGCTTCCTGCCGCGCTGGCGCATGGACGATGTGATGATCAGCTTTGCCGCCACCGGCGGCTCGGTCGGCGCCCATGTCGACCAGTACGACGTGTTCCTGCTGCAGGCCCAGGGCCATCGCCGCTGGCAGATCGACGCCAGCGAATCGATCAAGGGCAAGCGCCCGCCACTGGGCTTCCGCCCGGACGTGGAGCTGAAGCTGCTGCAGGTGTTCAAGCCCACCCACGACTGGGTGCTGGCGCCAGGCGACATGCTGTACCTGCCGCCGAACGTGCCGCACCACGGCGTCGCCGAAGATCCCTGCCTGACCTTCTCCTTCGGCATGCGCGCACCGGCCTCGGCCGAGCTGATCAGCGACTACCTGGACACCCTGATCGCCGATGCCGACGAGAACATCCGCTACCAGGATGCCGACCTGAAGGTGCCGGCCGACCCGAACGAAATCGACACAGTGGCGATGGCGCGGGTGATCACCGCGCTCAATGCCATCCGCATGAACGACCCGGACAAGCTGGGCGACTGGTTCGGCCGCTTCATCACCACCTACCGCGCCGCCGGCGAAGTGATGGCCCACCAGGCCGCGCCGGCCCAGGAAGAGGTGGTCGAAGCACTGGCGTCCGGCCTGCTGCTGCAGCGCCACCCGTGGGCCCGGCTGGCCTGGCGCCGGGCCAAGCGTGGCGCCAGCCTGTACGTCAGCGGCCAGGACTTCGCGCTGCCGGTGAAGGACGCCCAGCGTCTGGCCGGTGCCGAGCAGCTCGACGCCGCCGCCTATCGCGGCCTGTCCGACAAGGGTCGCGCGGTGGTCCAGCAGCTGCTGGTCGGGGGCGTATTCCAGCTGATCGATCCGAACGAGATGTACGAGGCCGAAGACGAAGATGAAGACGACGGCGAGGATGCCGTGGTGCTCGGCGAGGTGGTCGAAGGCCGTGACCGCGTCGATGCGATCGACGCCGATGCGGTGTCCGACGATGTCCACTCAGTGACCGTGCATGACGACGGCATCGAGGTCATCGTCAGCTTCGACGACGAGGACGAAGACCAGGGCGACAGCAACGACGGCCGCGCCTGAGCCCTGCCATGATCCGGGTCCAGCAGGTCAGCCACGCCGACGCCCACACCGCCATCCATGGCGTGCGGCAGCAGGTGTTCGTGCAGGAACAAGGCATCGCCGCCGAACTGGAGCGCGACGCGCTGGACCCGGTCAGCGCCCATGTGCTGGCCCTGGGCGCCGACGGCCAGCCGGTCGGCACCGGGCGCCTGGCGCCGGATGGCCGGATCGGCCGCATGGCGGTGCTGGCCAGCCACCGCAGCCAGGGCGTCGGTGAAGCCCTGCTGGAGGCGTTGGTCGAAGCCGGGCGCCGGCTCGGCCTGGCCGAACTGCATCTGCACGCCCAGCTGCCGGCCCGCGACTTCTACGCCCGCCAGGGCTTCCTGTCCGAAGGTGAGGTGTTCGAGGAAGCCGGCATCGGCCACCAGCAGATGCGCCGCCGGCTGGGTGTGGCCAGCGCCATCGACAGCCGCGCCGAGGCGCTGGCCATCACCACCGCCATCCTCCACCGTGCCCGCCGCCAGCTGTGGCTGCACAGCCGCCAGCTGGACCCGGGCCTGCTGGACGCGCCACCGGTACAGGCCGCCCTGCGCCGCTTCGCCACCGCCCGCCACGACAAGCAGCTGCGGGTGATCGTGCACGACGCTGCCGCCATCGCCGCCGCAGGGGCACCGCTGCTGGCGCTGGCCCAGCGCCTGCCCAGCGTGATCCAGTTCCGCGAGGTGACAGACCCGGTCGACCGTGCGCTGGCCTCGGCCTGCCTGCTCAACGATGCCGGCGACTTCTACTTTCGTCTGATCGGGCATCGCCTCGACGGCGAGGCCGGTATCGCGCTGCCGGCACGTTCGCAGCCGTTCGAACAGCAATTGCAGCGTGTCTGGGACCGTTCGCGCGAATGCAGCGAACTTCGCGCGCTCGGCATCTGAGCCGACAGCGCCGCCCCAACCTGTCTGGAAGCGGCATCGGGGGACGCGGGATGCCGCCGCTGCTGCCCCTTCGTGTCCGGATGGGGGTACAATTTGGCTGTTTGAACGCGCCCGTGCAGGGCTATTCATGTTCCTGCCGGGTCCTTCTGAAGCCATACCCCACAAAGCGAATCAGCACCCTCCATCGTGGACAATCTACTGAAGCAGTTTGCGCAATCTTCGCAACTCGCCGGCGGCAACGCCTCCTAT
Source organism: Stenotrophomonas sp. GSD10 (assembly GCF_056172695.1). Taxonomy (NCBI): domain Bacteria; kingdom Pseudomonadati; phylum Pseudomonadota; class Gammaproteobacteria; order Lysobacterales; family Lysobacteraceae; genus Stenotrophomonas; species Stenotrophomonas sp. GSD10. The sequence goes on from NZ_JAOCMC010000002.1 coordinate 2,559,054, forward strand.
GTCGAGGACCTGTACGAGCAGTACCTGGTCTCCCCGGATAGTGTCGATCCCAAATGGAAGACCTACTTCGACGGCTTCAAGGGCCGTGAAGCAGGTGACATCCCGCACTCGGCCGTCATCTCCCACATCGCGGAAGCGGCCAAGGATGCGCTGAAAGCCGGCACCGGCACCGGTGCGGGCGACGAGCGTGAGCGCAACGTCGGTCGTCTGATCACCGCCTACCGTTCGCGCGGCCACCTCGATGCGCGCCTGGACCCGCTGGGCCTGACCAAGCCGGTCAACACCCCGGACCTGGGCCTGCCGTTCCACAGCCTGTCCGATGGCGACCTCAACAGCGAGTTCAGCACCGGCGGCGTCGGTGGCCAGCCGCGCATGAAGCTGCGCGACCTGCTGGCGCGCCTGAAGGCGACCTACACCGGCTCGATCGGTGCGGAGTTCATGCACATCTCCGAGGTCGAGCAGCGCCAGTGGATCTACAAGAAGCTGGAACTGGCCGGTGGCAACTACCAGCTGGACGCTGACACCCAGCGCCGCACCCTGGAGCGCCTGACCGCGGCCGAAGGCCTGGAGCGCTACCTGCACACCAAGTACGTCGGCCAGAAGCGCTTCTCGCTGGAAGGCGGCGACTCGCTGATCCCGATGATGGACACCATCATCCGCAGCGCCGGCAAGGATGGCGTCAAGGATGTGGTGGTCGGCATGGCCCACCGCGGCCGTCTGAACGTGCTGGTCAACACCCTGGGCAAGAACCCGCGCAAGCTGTTCGACGAATTCGAAGGCAAGTTCGAGCACGACGAGCACGCGTCGGCCGGCGACGTGAAGTACCACATGGGCTTCTCCGCTGACGTCGCTACCGACGGCGGCCCGGTGCACCTGGCGCTGGCGTTCAACCCGTCGCACCTTGAAATCGCCGACCCGGTCGTGGCCGGTTCCGTGCGTTCGCGCCAGGAGCGCCGCAAGGACACCGCCCGCAAGCAGGTCATGCCGATCCTGATCCACGGCGACGCGGCCTTCTCCGGCCAGGGCGTGGTCATGGAGCTGTTCCAGATGTCGCAGGCCCGCGGCTTCGCCGTCGGCGGCACCGTGCACATCGTGGTCAACAACCAGGTCGGCTTCACCACCTCCAACCCGCTGGATACGCGCTCCACGCGCTATGCCACCGACGTGGCCAAGATGATCGCCGCGCCGGTGCTGCACGTGAACGGCGATGACCCGGAAGCGGTGGTGTTCGCCGCGCAGCTGGCCTTCGAGTTCCGCCAGACGTTCGCCAAGGACGTGGTCATCGACCTGATGTGCTACCGCCGTTGGGGCCACAACGAGGCCGACGAACCGGCGATCACCCAGCCGCTGATGTACCAGGTGATCCGCAAGCACCCGACCACCCGCGAAATGTACGCCGAGCAGCTGGAAAAGGCGGGCGTGATCGCCGCCGGCGCCGGCAAGGCGATGGTCGATGCCTACCGCGAGAAGCTGGACGCCGGTGAAGTGACCACCGAGCTGGCCAAGGTCGAGAAGACCCCCGAGCAGCCCGCTGTTCGTCGATTGGCCCAAGCTGCTGGAAGGCAAGCTGTCCGATCCGATCTCGACCAAGGTCGAGAAGAACAAGCTGGTCGAACTGGCCAAGCTGATCAACACCATTCCGGACGAAGTGCAGCTGCACTCGCGCGTGGCCAAGGTCTACGACGACCGCCGCAAGATGGCCGCCGGCGAGATCCCGGGCGACTGGGGCTTTGCCGAGAACCTGGCCTACGCCACCCTGCTCGACGAAGGCAATGCACTGCGCCTGGTCGGCCAGGACGTCGGCCGCGGTACGTTCACCCACCGCCACGCGATCCTGCACGACCAGAAGACCGACAACTACTACATGCCGCTGCGGCAGCTGGTGGATTCGCCGGAGAAGGCCACCGTCATCGATTCGCTGCTGAGCGAAGAAGCGGTGATGGCCTACGAGTACGGCTTCTCCACCACCGATCCGAACACGCTGTGCATCTGGGAAGGCCAGTTCGGCGACTTCGCCAACGGCGCGCAGGTGGTCATCGACCAGTTCATCGCCGCCGGTGAAGCCAAGTGGGGCCGCATTTCCGGTCTGACCCTGCTGCTGCCGCACGGCTATGAAGGGCAAGGCCCGGAACACAGCTCGGCGCGCCTGGAGCGCTTCCTGCAGCTGTGCGCGCTGGAGAACATGCTGGTGGTGGTGCCGTCGACCCCGGCGCAGGCCTTCCACATGCTGCGTCGCCAGCAGCACCTGACCACCCGCAAGCCGTTGGTGGTGATGTCGCCGAAGTCGCTGCTGCGCCACAAGCTGGCCGTGTCGACCCTGGACGAACTGGCCAACGGCGAGTTCCAGCACCTGATCGGCGACGCCAACGCGGACGCCAAGAAGGTCAAGCGCGTGGTGCTGTGCTCGGGCAAGGTCTACTACGACCTGCTGGAAGACCAGACCAAGCGTGGCCAGGACGACGTGGCGATCATCCGCGTGGAACAGCTGTATCCGTTCCCGCGTGCGCTGCTGGCTGCCGAACTGAAGAAGTACGGCAAGGCCACCGACGTGGTGTGGACGCAGGAAGAACCGCAGAACCAGGGTGCGTGGTACCAGATCCGCCACCACCTGCAGTTCTGCCTGGCCGATGGCCAGAACCTGCACTACGCCGGTCGCGCACGTTCGGCTTCGCCGGCTGCCGGTCACATGGCTGACCACGTCCGCGAACAGCAGCAGCTGGTCGCCGACGCACTGGTCAACCCGTTCAACGACACGTTCGCTGAATAATCCTCCCCTATTTAGAAGACAAACCAGGAAGCTCCCGCATGGCCACCGAAGTCAAAGCCCCGGTACTGCCCGAATCCGTCGCCGACGGCACCATCGCCACCTGGCACAAGAAGGTGGGCGACGCCGTCAAGCGCGACGAAAACCTGCTTGACCTGGAAACCGACAAGGTCGTCCTGGAAGTGCCGTCGCCGGTCGACGGCGTGATCAAGGAAATCAAGTTCGCCGAAGGCTCGACCGTGACCTCCAGCCAGGTCGTGGCGATCATCGAGGAAGGCGCCGTGGCTGCTGCCCCGGCTCCGGCCGCTGAAGCCGCTCCGGCTGCCGCCGCTGCCCCGGCCGCTGCTGCTCCGGCCGCCGCTGCCGCTCCGGCCCCGGCCGCCAAGTCGGCCGCCGACGCGCTGCCGCCGGGCGCCCGCTTCACCGCCATCACCGAAGGCGTGAACCCGGCCGACGTTGACGGCACCGGCCGTCGCGGCGCGGTGACCAAGGAAGACATCGTCAACTTCGCCCGCAACGGCGGCGCCGGCAAGGCCGGTGGTGCACGCCCGGAAGAGCGCGTGCCGATGACCCGCATCCGCAAGCGCATCGCCGAGCGCCTGATGGAGTCGAAGAACACCACCGCGATGCTGACCACCTTCAACGAAGTCGACCTGTCCAAGGTCTCGGCGGCGCGCAAGGAGCTGCAGGACGAGTTCGTCAAGGCCCATGGCATCAAGCTGGGCTTCATGAGCTTCTTCGTGAAGGCCGCGGCCAACGCGCTGCAGCGCTTCCCGCTGGTCAACGCCTCCATCGACGGCGACGACATCATCTACCACGGCTACTCCGACATCTCGATCGCCGTGTCGACCGAGAAGGGCCTGGTCACGCCGGTGCTGCGCAACGTCGAGCGCATGTCGTTCGCCGACATCGAAAAGACCATCGCCGACTACGCCAAGAAGGCGCGTGACGGCAAGCTGGGCCTGGACGAACTGCAGGGTGGCACCTTCACCGTGACCAACGGCGGCACCTTCGGTTCGCTGCTGTCGACCCCGATCATCAACCCGCCGCAGAGCGCCATCCTGGGCATGCACGCCATCAAGGAGCGTCCGATCGCCCAGAACGGCCAGGTCGTGATCGCGCCGATGATGTACCTGGCGCTGTCGTACGACCACCGCATCATCGACGGCAAGGACTCGGTGCAGTTCCTGGTGGACATCAAGAACCAGCTGGAAAACCCGGGCCGCATGCTGTTCGGCCTGTAAGACACCTCCCGCCCCTCCGCGCCTGCGCGGAGGGGTTCTGGTAATGCATCAAGGAATAATTCAATGGCTGAACAATTCGACGTCGTCGTCATCGGTGCCGGCCCGGCCGGTTACCACGCTGCCATCCGCGCGGCCCAGCTGGGCCTGAAGACCGCCTGCATCGACGCAGCGCTGGGCAAGGACGGCAAGCCGGCCCTCGGCGGCACCTGCCTGCGCGTGGGCTGCATCCCGTCCAAGGCGCTGCTGGATTCCTCGCGCCAGTTCTGGAACATGGGCCACATCTTTGGCGACCACGGCATCAGCTTCAAGGATGCCAAGATCGACGTCGAAGCGATGGTTGGCCGCAAGGACAAGATCGTCAAGCAGTTCACCGGCGGCATCGGCATGCTGTTCAAGGCCAACAAGGTCGCCGCCTACTACGGCTTCGGCGAACTGCAGCCGGGCAACGTGGTCAAGGTCACCCAGCATGACGGCTCGATCGTCGAGCTGAAGGGCACCAACGTGATCATCGCCGCCGGTTCGGATTCGATCGAACTGCCGTTCGCCAAGTTCGACGGCGAGACCATCGTCGACAACGTCGGCGGCCTGGACTTCACCGAAGTGCCGAACCGCCTGGCGGTGATCGGCGCCGGCGTGATCGGCCTGGAACTGGGCAGCGTGTGGAAGCGCCTGGGCGCTGAAGTCACCATCCTGGAAGCTCTGCCGGAGTTCCTGGCCGTGGCCGATGCCGAAGTGGCCAAGACCGCTGCCAAGGAATTCAAGAAGCAGGGCCTGGACATCCGCCTCGGTGCCAAGGTCTCCAAGACCGAGATCACCGGCAAGGGCAAGAAGAAGGAAGTCGTTGTCACCTACACCGACAGCGAAGGCGAAAAGACCCTGACCGTGGACAAGCTGCTGGTGGCCGTCGGCCGTCGCGCCGCCACCAAGGGCCTGCTGGCCGAAGGCACCGGCGTCAAGATCAACGAGCGTGGCCAGATCGAAGTCGACGCGCACTGCCACACCGGCGTCAACGGCGTGTGGGCGGTCGGCGACTGCGTGCGCGGCCCGATGCTGGCGCACAAGGGCTTCGAGGAAGGCATCGCGGTGGCTGAGCTGATCGCCGGCCTGCCGGGCCACGTCAACTTCGACACCATCCCGTGGGTCATCTACACCGAACCGGAACTGGCCTGGGTCGGCAAGACCGAAGCGCAGCTGAAGGCCGAAGGCATTCCGTACAAGGCCGGCAGCTTCCCGTTCGCCGCCAACGGCCGTGCCGTGGCGATGATCGAGCCGGCGGGCTTCGTGAAGATCCTGGCCCACGCCGAAACCGATCGCATCCTCGGCATGCACCTGGTCGGTGCCAACGTCTCCGAGCTGGTGCACGAAGGCGTGCTGACCATGGAGTTCAGCGGCTCGGCCGATGACCTGGCCCGTATCTGCCACGCCCACCCGTCGCTGTCGGAAGTGATCCACGACGCGGCGATGGCGGTCAGCAAGCGCGCCATCCACAAGGCGAACTGATCGTTCGCGGGTCGTGCCGGCCGCTGGCCGGCATCACCCGGATACAAAGAACCCCGCCTCGGCGGGGTTTTTGTTGGCTGCGCCGATGTAGCGCCGAGCCCACGCTCGGCCGCCCTGCAAAGGCCGCCAAGCATCAGCTCGGCGCTACACCTTCCCGACCGGCTTCTTCGGCGGGTCGTCACAGATCCGGTGCTGCATCACCGTCTCGCCAACCTTCCACTCCTTCACCACCCGGCAGTTCTCCTTCTGCGCAGGCTTCTCCGGCGCCTTCAACTCGGCCTTGTCGGCATCGTGCTGGCGCTCCAGGTAGGCCGCGGCTGGCTGCGGCGTGGCCAGCGCCGGTGCGGCCATCAGCAGCATCAACGTCATGATGGCAAGCGGCTTCATGCGGTCACCGGGCCGCCACCGAGCAGGCGCGCCGGCAGCATGAACAGCGCGCGCAGGAAGGCAAACAGTGCCGAGAAGGTGATGCCAACCAGGCGGAACGGCAGGCTCAGCAGCCACACGAACGGCCAGGCGATCAGCGCCAGGATCGCCAGCGGCCAGCACAGCACGAACAGCAGGCACCACACGCCGAGCGCAAACAGGGTCTTCATCACGGTCTCCTTGGGGCGGCACCCTGCCGCCTGCGGACACCTTGGCGCCCTGCCCCGCCACCCGCAAACGATTTGCGACGAAACCCGGCTGGGGGCGATGAAAGCGGTGGTTCATGCGGTTGCCGGCCGGCGGCCGGCACTACCGAACGGATTCACACCGGGACCGCGCCCGGGCGGCCGTGGGTGACCTGGAAGCGGGCCGCCGTGCGCACCGCCGCGTCGGCATGCAGCACGCTGTCGGCAAAGCGCAGTTCGGCATCCACGGTCTGCCGGTTCAGCTGCAGCTTCCACCAGCCACGGCGGTCGCCGTCGAAGTAACGGATATGCGGGTTCTGTGGAATCGACGGCCCGTAGTACGGCCCATACGGCGTATCGTCGCCGCCACTGCTGATCGCCGGGGCAATGAATTCGGTGGCCACGATCGGGGCACCGGCAGCATCGAAATCCAGCTTCAGGTCGTTGACGAAGGTGGAATGCCAGTCGCCACCGAGCACGATGGCGTTGCCCTGCCCGCCGGCCTGCAGCGCCTGCAGCAAACGGTTGCGTGCGGCCGGGTAACCGTCCCAGGCGTCGTTCCAGAAGCGTTCGCGCGGCGTGCCGACGTCCAGCCGCAGCTGCGCCATCAGCAGCTGCTGCACCACCACGTTCCAGCGCGTGCCGCGTGCGGCCGCCATCGACTGGGTGAACCAGGCTTCCTGGCCCAGGCCCAGCATGCTCATGCGCGGGTCCAGCGCTGCCTCGCAGCGTGGCGATTCGCCCACCCCACACGGATTGGCCGGGCGGAACTGGCGACAGTCGAGCAGGGTCAGCTGTGCCAGATCGCCGTAGCGCAGGCGCCGGTGCACGCGCAGGCCGCCGTTGCCGGTTGGCGTGCTGCGCATCGGCAGGTGTTCGTAGAACGCACGATAGGCGGCGGCGCGGCGGACGATGAAGTCCTCCGTCGAGACGCCGGGCTTTTCCGGGTGGATGCCGGAATAATCGTTCTGCACTTCGTGGTCATCCCAGATCACCGCGAACGCGTGTGCGGCGTGCGCGGCCTGCAGATCGGGATCGAGCTTGTACAGCGCGTACTGGTCGCGGTAGCGCTCCAGGCTGATGGTCTCGCCGCTGAAGCGCGCCGCATCCAACGTCTGGCGGCGCGCGTTCTGCAGCGGGCTGTACTCGTACAGGTAGTCGCCCGCATGCAGCACCAGATCCACGTCGCTCTGCGCGATGTCGCGCAGCACCGGGTAGTAGCCGCTGTTCCAGGCCTGGCAGGTGCACAACGCCAGCCGCAGCTGCTGCAGCTGCGTTTCCAGCTGCGGCGCGGTGCGGAAGTGGCCGACCGCACTTTCCTCATCGCCATCGCAGGCGAAGCGGTAATAGTAGTCGCGACCGGGGCGCAGGCCGTTGACCTCCACATGCACCGAATGGGCGAGCTCGGGCACCGCCGCTGCAACGCCACGCTGCACCAACCGGCGCATCCCGGGATCTTCGGCCACGAACCAGCGCACCGGTACCGCTCGCGACGGCATGCCGCCGCCGTTGAGCGGGTCCGGTGCCAACCGCGTCCACAACACCGCGCCCTGCGGATCCGGATCGCCGGCGGCAACGCCGAGGGTGAACGGATCACGTCCCAGCCGCGGCCGCGGACCGGCCGTGGCCAGCCCCGGCATCGCCGCCAGTGCGATCGCCGCCCCCGTGCCCTGCCACGCCATGCGCAGCAAGCGACGGCGGCCCTCCGGATCGACAGGGCCTCGCATCAGAAGCGCACGGTGGCGGTGGCCATCACCTGCCGCGGCGCACCGACCTGCATGGTCGCCAGGCTGCGGGTCGGGTCGGCGGCGTAGGTGCCATTGGTGTTGATCGAAGACAGGTAGCGCTTGTCGGTCAGGTTGGTCAGGTTCAGCGCCACGGTCAGGTTCTGCGCCGGGCCGAGCTTGCCGAAGTCATAGGCCACCGAGGCGTTGACCAGCCAGTAGCTCGGCACCGACACGTCATTGGTGTAGGTCACATAGCGCTTGCCGACGTGGTTGGCGGCCAGGCGCAGGTCCCACGGACCCGGGGTCCAGGCCAGGGTGCTGGCGAACATCCACTCCGGGGTGTCGACGGTCTTCTTGCCACGGGTCGGCACCACGCCGTTGTTCACGTAGTCGTTGTCGTATGTGCTGTCATTCCAGGACAGCGCGTTGGACCAGGTCAGGTCCTGCATCGGCTTCAGCTGCAGGGTCGCCTCGGCGCCGCGGCTGGTCACCGAACCGACGTTGGAGAACAGCGCCGGGCAACCGAGGATGCCCACGCACTGCGCGATGGCCAGCAGGCGGTTGTCGAACTTGACGTCGTACACCGCCACCGAGGCTTCATAGCCCTGGCCGTAGCCGCGCCAGCCCAGCTCGAGGGTGCGCGACTGTTCCGGCTTCAGGTTCTGCGCGCTGGCATCGAAGGCCGCCTGCGGCACGTTGAACGGGCTGCCCACGCCCAGCGCATAGGCGGCGATGTTCTTGGCGAACGAACCGAAGATCTCGTTGCCTTCGTTGAGCTTGAAGTTGAAGCCGGCCTGCGGCAGGAAGCCCTTCTTCGAGGTCAGGCTGCTGTTGTTGGCATAGCTGCCCAGCGGTGTACGCACGCGGGTGCGGGTGTTCGGCGACTTTGCACCGATGTCGATCGTCAGGCGGTCATCGAACAGGCGGAAGCGGTCCTGCACGTAGAACTGGCGGGTGATGGTGGTATAGCGCTGGTGCCACACGCTCTGGTCGGGATTGCGCAGGAAGAAATCGTCGGTGATCGGGCCGTCGATGTAGTAGAAGTTGCGCTGCACGCTGTGGCCGTTGTCTTCGTACCACAGGCCCGCTTCCAGTTCGTGGCCCGCCACGTTCCAGGTGAATGCCGAAGTCACGCCGGTGCGGTCGATTGCGTATTCGGTGGTGCGGATCGAGATCGGGATCTCGCGGCTGGTGCCCGGGTTGGACGGATTGGACGGACTGAACCAGTGGCCCTGGCCACGGTTGCTGTGGTTGTAGACGTTGACCTTCAGTCGCATCGACTCGTTCAGGCCGAAATCGCCGGCGATGCTGGACAGGTCGTCGTTGCGCAGGCCGTGGCCGGAGTAGTACGCATCCCACGGGCTGTTGACGCCGCCGCTGAACGTGCCGCGCGCGGCGGCGACGGCGCGATCCCAGTCCGGCGCGTAGTTGTCCCAGTCCCAACCGAGGCGATCGATCATCTCCAGCGACAGGTCCTGGTAATCGGCCTCGACGCGGCGCGATGCATTGAACAGCGCGGTGATCCTGCTGTCGGTGCCGAAGTTGTAGGTGGCCTTGCCGTTGAACTGCTTCAGCTCCTGCGACCCCTTGCCTTTCCACTTGTCGCCTTCAGAGTAGGCGCCGGACAGGTAGGCGGCAAAGCCCTGGTGTTCACCGGTGTCCAGGCGCGCGTAGCTGCGGCGTGCGCTGTCGCTGCCAAAGCCCTGCGCCAGCACCACGCCGTACTCGGTGGACGGGTCGATCGAATAGAACTGGAACACGCCGCCCAGGTTGCTGGTGGACGGCGTCCCCAGCGCGCCGATGCCGGTGGACACTTCGGCACCGCCCAGGTTCTCGCTGATCACCGCACGGCTGATATGCAGGCCGTTGCTGTTGCCGTAGGCCATGTTGCCCAGCGGGATGCCATCGAGCGTGTAACCCAGGCGGTTCTGGTTGAAGCCGCGCAGGCTGATGGTGGTGGACCACTCATACGCACCGGTGGCATCGGCCGATTCAAAATGCACGCCCGGCTTGGTCGCCAGCAGCTTCAACGGGTTGGCGCCGGGCGGCAGCACCTTCAGGTCCTCGGCGGTCACGCGCTGCACCTGGCGCGCTTCGCCGCGGCCGATCACCGAGACCGAATCGAGCGTGGTGGCCGACTGCACGTCGGTGGCGGGGGCGGTTTCGGCAGCAGCCAGCGATGGCAGCGATGCACAGACCAGCAGAGCCAGCAGATTGCGGCGGAGCGGAGCGTGGGACGGCATGAAGGCGGATTCCTTGGGCACGCTGGACGCCGAAGGGCGGCGTCGAAGGGCAGCAGCGGCGGAATCGTAGAAGCGTCGCGTTACATGTCATTTACACGCCACGTACGCACGTTCGGTGTTTCGAATGGTTTGCCGGCCAGGGGGCCGGCCAGCGGCCGGCCCTACGGCTATTCGAACGAGCCGACCGAGTCGTGGGCCAGGTTGTCGAAGCGGGTGTACTCGCCGAAGAACTTCAGCTTGCACGAGCCGGTCGGGCCACCACGGTGCTTGCCGATGATGATCTCGGCCAGGCCCTTGTCCGGCGAGTTTTCCTTGTTGTAGTAGTCGTCGCGGTAGATGAACACGATCATGTCCGCGTCCTGCTCGATTGCGCCCGATTCACGAAGGTCGGCCATCACCGGGCGCTTGTCGGTACGCGTTTCCAGCGAGCGGTTGAGCTGGGACAGCGCGATCACCGGCACGTTCAGTTCCTTGGCCAGGCCCTTGAGCGAACGCGAGATCTCCGAGATTTCGGTCGCGCGGTTCTCGCTGTTACCCGGCACGCTCATCAGCTGCAGGTAGTCGATCACGATCAGGCCCAGGTCGTGCTCGCGCTTGAGCCGGCGGCACTTGGAACGCAGCACCTCCGGCGACACGCCCGGCGTGTCGTCGATGAAGATCTTGGTTTCCTTCAGCATCTTGATCGCGCTGGTGACGCGGCTCCAGTCCTCGTCTTCCAGCTGGCCGGTACGCAGGCGCTGCGCGTTGATGCGGCCGTTGGAGGAAATCAGGCGCATCGCCAGCTGCGAGGCTGACATTTCCATCGAGAAGACCGCCACGCCCTTCTTCGACTTGATCGCCGCGTACTCGGCGATGTTCAGTGCAAAGGTGGTCTTGCCCATCGCCGGGCGCGCGGCCAGGATGATCAGGTCGGTCGGCTGCAGGCCGGCGGTCATCGCATCAAAGTCGTTGTAGCCGGTCGGCAGGCCGGTGATGTTGCCGCCGTTCTCGAAGCGGTTGCGCAGTTCCTCGAAGGCGTCCTTCAGCGCGCCGGGCATGGCCACGAAGTCGGTGCGGCCACGTGCGCCCTGTTCGGCGATGGCGAACACGCTCTTTTCCGCCGCCGACAGCAGCTCGCTGCTGTCACGGCCTTCGGGCTGGAAGCCATCATTGACGATGTCGGTACCAACCTGGATCAGCTGCCGCAGCACCGCCTTGTCGCGCACGATCTCGGCGTAGGCCACGATGTTGGCCGCCGACGGCGTGGTGCTGGCCAGTTCGACCAGGTAGGCGCCATCGCCGACCAGTTCCAGCTTGCCCTGCGATTCGAACCACTCGCCCAGGGTCACCGCATCGAAGGGCCGCTCGCGCTCGGACAACTCGCGGATCGCCCGATAGATCATCTGATGGTCACGGCGATAGAAATCGCCTTCGGTCAGCTGGTCGTTGACCCGGTCATAGGCTTCCGGCGCCAGCATCAGGCCACCGAGCACCGCCTGCTCGGCTTCCACCGAATGCGGGGGCACCCGCAACTGATCGATGCGCGACTCGTCGCGATCACGATCAAAGCCATCACCGCGCTCTCTGCGGTTGGAACGGAAGCCGGAACGAGCGGACATGCTGCGGTGTTTCCTGCGAAAGTGGGCCGGGCCAGTGTAGGCATGCGCCGACCCCGGCAGCCATGGACAAGCCTGTGGATAAGCCGTGGAAGAACGGGGGATATCCGCCGGTGCCTGGCCATTCTGGCGTGGGGGCGTCGCAATACCTGCGATGGGCGCCGTTGCGGCACCCGAGCGGAGCATTATCGCAGATCAGGCGGCCCGGGTCGGAGCCCGTGCAGACGCGCGCAGGGGGATGTGGGGTCAGAGCCCGCCGCTGCGCGCCGGGGTCCGACCCCGGGCGTGGCAGGGGTCGGATCCCTCTGCGAAGCAGAGGGCTCTGACCCCATCGGCCTCAATCGCCCTTCACGTGCACCGCAATCAGCGCCAGGAACCGGTCCACGTAGCCCTGCAGGAACTTCTGCGTACCTTCGTTGTGGATCGTGCCGTCGGCATCGATCAGGCCGTCCTTGAAGTGGATGAACGCCTCCGGCTGGCCGAGCACGTGCATGTCCAGGAAGGCCAGGCTGTTGCGCAGGTGCTGCTGGGCCACGGCGGTGCCGATCTGGCCGATCGAGGCGCCGATCACCGCCGCCGGTTTGCCGGCGAAGGCACTGTCACCATACGGGCGCGAGCCGATATCGATGGCGTTCTTCAGCACCCCCGGCACCGAGCGGTTGTACTCGGGTGTGACGAACAGCACCGCATCGGCCGCGCGCACCTGATCCTTCAACCGGGTGCCCTGCGGCGGATAGTGGCCATCGAAATCCTGGTCGTACAGCGGCAGGTCGCCGATCTGCACGTACTGGAAGCGCGCGCGGTCACCGGCGATCTTCTCCAGCGCATGGGCCAGCTTGCGGTTGCAGGAGTCCTTGCGCAGGCTGCCGACGAGCACGGCAATGGTGGGGACGGACATCGGGACATACTCCTCACGGTGCGGGAGGCCCAGCCTAGTGGCCGGGCCCGTGCAGGCCGGTGAAGATCAGCCGCCGCTGACGCCTGCGCGCACCTGCCGCCAATGCGCCTGCCAGGCCTGGAACATCAGCACGTTCCACAGATGGGTGTGCCACTTGCGCTGCCCGCCCAGGAACTGCTGCCACAGCGGTTGCACCGCCGCCGCCGACAACACGCCTTCGCGTTCCAGGCGCGCGGGCTGCAGCAGATCGTCGGCCCACGGCCGCAGGTCGCCCTTCAACCAATCGCTGACCGGTGCGCCGAAGCCACGCTTGGGTCGATGCACCATCGACTGCGGTACGTAGCGGCCCAGCACGCGCTTGAGCAGCACCTTGCTGGTGGTTTCGCTGCGCTTGAAGCCCAGCGGCAGCGACCAGGCGAACTCGGCCACGCGCCAGTCCAGCAACGGCGCCCGCGCCTCCAGGCTGACCGCCATCGAAGTGCGGTCGACCTTGCACAGCAGATCGTCGGGCAGATAGCTCACGAAATCGGCCAGCATCATCGCATCGGCCGGGGTGCCGGCGCCGTGCAGGGGATCGGCCAGGTCATAGAAGCTGCCGGCGGCCTGCGCGCCGGGCACGGCGGCGGCCGGATCGCGCCAGCGCGAAATGCGGTTGCGGTAAACGTCGCCGATGCCACGCGCGCCGGTCTCGGCCAGCAGTGCCGCCAACCCACCGGTGCGCGAGGCCTCGCCCTGCTGCTGCGAACGCGCGCCCATCCAGCGCCGCAACGGGCCGGGCACGCGGCCGAGCATCTGCCAGTTGCGCAGCGCGCGCACGTAGCGCGTGTAACCGAAGAACAGTTCATCGCCGCCATCGCCGGACAGCGCCACGGTCACGCCCTGCCGCGCCAGCCGGGCGACCAGCGCGGTCGGTACCTGCGAGGCATCGGCGAAGGGCTCATCGAACATCGCCGGCAGCTGCGGCACCACCGCCAGCGCGTCGGCGCCGCTGACATACAGCTCGGTGTGATCGCAGCCCAGCTGCGCCGCCAGTTCCCTGGCCAAGGGCGCCTCGTCATGGCTCGAATCGCTGAAGCCGATGCTGAAGCTGTGCACCGGCTGCCCGCTCTGCGCCTGCATCAGCGCGGCCACCAGCGACGAATCGGTACCGCCGGACAGGAACACACCGACCGGCACATCGGCCACCATCCGCAGCGCCACTGCATCGCGCAGCAGCGTGTCCAGCTGTTCCTCGGCCTCCTCGATGCGGCCCTGGAACGGCGCGGCCAGTGCCGCCTGCATGCGTGCACGCGCATCCCAGTACGGGCGTTGCGCCTGCTCCGGGCGATGCGCGGCCGCACCGGCAGCAACCATCGCCGCGTCCAGGCGCAGCACGCGGCCGGGCATCAGCTTGTAGCAGCGCTGGTGGATGCTGTGCGGCGCCGGAATGTAGTCCAGCCGCAGCAGCAGGGTCAGTGCGTCGCGGTCGATATCGTTGTCGAAGGCCGGGTGCTGCCACAACGCCTTCAGCTCCGAACCGAACACCAGCGTGTCACCGGCCCAGCCGTAGTACAGCGGCTTCTTGCCGACGCGGTCGCGGGCCAGCCACAGGCACTGCTCCTGACGGTCCCACAGCGCGATGGCAAACATGCCGTTGCAGCGCTGCAGGGTCTCTTCCACGCCCCACTGCAGGATCGCCGCCAGCAGCACTTCGGTATCGGAATGGCCACGGAAGCCATGCCCCAGCGGCTCCAGCTCGGCGCGCAGCGCCGCGAAGTTGTAGACCTCGCCGTTGTAGGCCATCACGTAGCGGCCATCGGCCGAGGCCATCGGCTGGTGGCCCAGCGGGGACAGATCGAGGATGCTCAGGCGGCGATGCGCCAGCGCGATGCCGGACCCGGCATCAACCCAGCTGCCGCCATCATCCGGCCCGCGATGGTGCAGCGCCTGGCCCATGGCCAGCACCTGCGCCTGCAGCGCCTCGGCCGACGCCATCGGCGCCGGCAACAACATTCCCGCCAATCCACACATGCATCAGGGTTCCTGCGCCAGGTCGAGGGCGGCGCCAATCACCGCATTGTCGCTTGGAAGCCCAAACATTGCTGCCCCTGCCAACGGGGTATAGGTATCGGCGCCACAGACCCGGCGCAGCGGAAGATGGCCGAACCCGGCTTCGACCAGGGCGGTGACCACGCCTTCGCCCACCCCACCGCTATGGCGGCCCTCGTCCAGCACCAGTACCCGCCGTGCGCTGGCCGCCTGGCCGGCGATGAAGCCGGCATCCAGCGGTACCAGCCAGCGCAGGTCGACCACCCTGACCTGCCAGCCCAGCCGCTGCTCGATCGCCCGCGCCGCCCGCAGCGCCATCGGCACGCCGTTGCCATAGGTGTAGACCACCAGGTCGTCAGCCTCGGGGGCATAGACCCGCCCCTCGCCCGGCACCAGCGCCTGCCCCTGCGCCGGGTAGTCGAACAGCCACTGGCCATCACCGGCGTCGTGCAGGTCCTTGCTCATGTACAGCGCGATCGGCTCCAGCAGCACCGCCACCCGCCCATCCACCCGCGCCATCGCCGCCAGCGTGCGCAGCATCATCACCGCGTCGTCGCCGCGCGACGGCAGCCGACCACCAGCCCCGGAATGTCGCGCAGCGCGGTGATCGAATTGTCATTGTGGAAGTGGCCGCCGAAGCCCTTCTGGTAGCCCAGCCCCGCCACCCGCACCAGCATCGGGTTGCGATACTGGTCATTGGAGAAGAACTGCAGCGAACACGCCTCGCCACGCAGCTGGTCGATGGCGTTGTGCAGGTACGCCAGGTACTGGATCTCCGGAATCGGCAGCATGCCCATGTTGGCCAGGCCCTGCGCCATGCCCAGGATCATGGTTTCATCCAGCAGCGTGTTGAACACCCGGCGCGGGCCGAAGCGGCGCAGCAGATCCTTGCTGACGGTGTAGACGCCGCCCTTCTGCGCCACGTCCTCGCCGAACAGCAGGCTCTGCGGGTACTTGGCCAACAGTTCCTGCAGGCCGTGGTTGATCTGGATCGCAAGGTGCCGCGGTGCCTGCCGCTCGGGCAGTGCCCCGGCGTCGCCATACAGTGCCTCGCGCGTTGCCGCCGGCACCGCCCGCTGCGCCTCCGCCTGCACCGCGGCCGGCGTGTATGGCGCCAGCGGGGCCATCACCTGCTGCAGCGATTGCAGCGTGGCGCTGCCTTCGGCTTCAGCTGCGGCGGCCATGCAGCGCGCGCGCATCGTTTCGTATGCGACCTCGATCGCCGCCGCATCCATCCAGCCCGATTCCAGCGCGATCTGCGCCGAGCGCAGCAGGGGGTCACTCGCCTCGGCCGCGCACAGCTCCGGCAGCGCGCGCCATTCCACCTCGAAATCGGTACCGGCATGGCCCATCAGGCGCGTGGTGCGCAGATGCAGGAAGGTCGGCCGCCGGGTACGCCGGCAATGCTCCACCGCCGCCTGCACCTGGGCATGGCCGCTGGCCAGGTCCAGACCGTCGGCAAAGAAATAGTCCAACCCCGGTTGCCGGCTGAAACGTTCGGCGATCCAGCCCTCCGGGGTCTTCACCGAGATGCCCAGGCCGTTGTCTTCGCAGACGAACAGGATCGGTGCCGGCAATTTCTGGTAGGCCGACCACATGGCCGTGTTGAAGGCGGTCTGCGCGGTGGCATGGTTGGCCGAGGCATCGCCGAACGAACACAGCACGATGCTGTCGGCGGGAATCGGCAGATCCTGGCCCAGCCGCTTGCCGCTCTCGATGGCCAGCGCGGTACCCAGCGCTTTGGGCAGGTGCGAGGCAATGGTCGAGGTCTGTGGCAGTACCCACAGCGGCTTGCTGCCCCACACCTTGTGGCGGCCACCGCTGGCCGGATCCTCGGCGCTGGCGGCGAATGACAGGGCGGCATCACGCAACGGATCGATGCCCGGCACCTGCCGCGAGCGCTCGGCCATGAAGGCGCCGGAACGATAGTGCAGGAACGCCGGGTCGGTATGCCGGCAGGCCCGCGCCAGCAGCGCATTGCCCTCGTGGCCGGACGAACCGATGGTGTAGAAGACCTTGTTCTGCACGCGCAGTACGCGTGCCATCAGGTCCAGCTGGCGGCTGGCCAGCTGCGAATCGAACAGTTCATCAAAGGCTGCGGCAGTGAGCGTGCTGCCCGGCAGGATCGGTGCATCCGGCGCCGGTCGCGGGCGCGGGCTGCCGCGCCAACCGCGCACCGCCTCGAGGAAATTGACGTCGCACACATCGGCGCGGTTGAGCACGCGCATGCGTGCGGGAATCGGATCGGGAACCACAGCGAACATCGAACACCCTCCGTGTCGTTGTTGCGTTCGGCCGGGCATGGGGCCCTGCATCCGTAGCGTCGAGCTTGCTCGACTGCTCTGGAAACCCGTCGAGCAAGCTCGACGCTACGCGCGACCGTCGAGCCGTGCGCGCACCTCGGCGGTCACCGCCGGCATCGGCAGGAAGCGGGGCTGTGCACGCACCCGCTGCAGCCAGGCACGCACTTCCGGGAACGGCTCCAGGCTGATGCCGCCCTCGCCCGCCACATCGGTGTAGGCGAACAGGGCAATGTCGGCGATACCGTAGCCGCTGCCGGTGAACCACGGCGCCTGGCGCAGGTGCTGCTCCATCACCGCCAGCGCGCTGGCGGCGCGCTCATGCAGGCGCGGCAGTTCGCCACGGCGCGGCGAATCGGCTGCGGTCCAGCCACGGATGAAACGCGCCACGGCCACGCAGGGCTCATGCGTGTACTGCTCGAAGAACATCCAGCTCAGCGCCTGCGCACGCTCCCAGCCATCCACCGGCAGATACGGCGTGCCTTCGGCCAGCCAGAACAGGATCGCATTGGATTCGGTCAGCACGCGGCCGTCGTCGCGGACGATCAGCGGCACCTTGGCATTGGGATTCAGTGCCAGGAACTCGGCGGTGTGGGTCTGCCCGTGAGCGCTGTCGACCTCCACCCAGCGGTAGCGGCTGCCCAGCTGCTCCAGCAGCAGTCGGACCTTGTGGCAATTGCCCGAGACCGACATGCCGTGCACCGTCAGCGGGACGCGCTCTTCCACCATTGCCTGCTCCATCGGATCCGGCCGGCGGCCGGCTGCGTGCAGTCTGGCAAGTGCGCCGGTGAATGCCAAGCGCGGGTGCAGCATGGCGACACGGTAGTGCCGGCCGCTGGCCGGCAGCGATTGCCGGCCAGCGGCCGGCACTACCGGGCAACGCTCAGCGCACGCGTTGCCGCCATTGCTCGCGCGACTGGCCCCAGATCTGCATCGGCTTGTCGTTGTAGGGCGGCGGCAGCTCGCCCATGCGCAGCAGCGTGCTGCCGAGCTTGCGCGCTACGGCCCGCGAGTTGTCGTTGTTCTCGGCGATGGTATGGATCACCTCGTCCCAGCCCAGCGTATCGAAGGCCCAGTCGATGGCGGCGACCGCCGCTTCCGGCGCATATCCCCGGCCCCAGCTGGCATGACGGATGCCCCAGCCGACCTCCGTCCCCGGCCAGTCCTGCGGCTGCCAGGGGCCCATCCGTCCGATCCATTGGCCACTGGATTTCTCGATCACGCTGAACATCGAGAAGCCGAACAGCTGCCAGGCACCGGCCAGGCTGCAGAAACCGCGCCAGGCCACCGATGGCGGCTGCACACCGCCCAGAGTGCGCATCGTTTCCTCGTCGGCACAGAACGCCAGGTAGGGTTCGTAATCCTCGCGCAGCAGCGGGCGCAGGATCAGCCGCTCGGTTTCCAGGCGCAGGTCGAAGATGCTCATGCCGACTCCATGTCGAAGGGGCCACCATGATGGTGGATTCCGTCGCCACAGGGATGAATACCGGCGCGCACAACGAAACGGGCCGGCATGTGCCGGCCCGTTCGGTACTGCGTACTGCGCGCTGCGCCGGAATTACTGGCGCGTGGCGGCGGTCGCACCGGCGGCAGCGGTCTGCGTGACCAGCTGGCCGTCAACCACCGGCAGGCGATCGCTGGCCGGCTTGTTGTCCAGGCGCACGGTCTTCTCTGCGCCGTCATAGCGGTAGGTCACGTTGTAGCCCTTCACCACATCGTTGGTACCCATGGCAATGCGGGTGCCTGGCTTGCTGGCCATGCGCATCGTGCCGGTGGTGCCGTCCTCATTGCGGTAGGTCACGTTGTAGCCGGTGACGCGGCTCGACTCGGAGGTGGCGGTCTCGGTGTGGCACTGGCGTTCGGTACGGTTGACCACGCGGCCTCCGACATGGCGCTTGTCGATCTGGTTGCCGATCAGGCCACCGGCCACTGCACCGGCTGCGGTGGCGGCCTTCTTGCCGTTGCCGCCGCCGACCTGGTTGCCGAGCAGGCCACCGACCACCGCGCCCACCACGGTGCCGCCGACATTACCGTCGCGCTCAGGCAGGCGTTCCTGCACGGTCACGTCTTCGCAGACTTCGTGCGGGGT
Organism: Stenotrophomonas sp. GSD10; assembly: GCF_056172695.1. Classification (NCBI taxonomy): domain Bacteria; kingdom Pseudomonadati; phylum Pseudomonadota; class Gammaproteobacteria; order Lysobacterales; family Lysobacteraceae; genus Stenotrophomonas; species Stenotrophomonas sp. GSD10. Next base: position 2,578,053 of record NZ_JAOCMC010000002.1, read on the forward strand.
CTGGGTGGTGGAGGTCTCACGCACCGGATCGGTGCCGATCACGGTGGCGTAGGCCTTCTGCTTCTCGGTGATCGGGTCGACCTTCAGCACGTCGGCATATTCCAGCCCACGCGGCGCGGACGGGTCGAGCATGTCACCACGGGCACCGTCGTCGCTGGCGTTGCCATTGACCAGGCGCGATTCACCGTTGGGGGTTCCGGCGCTGATGGAATCGGGCGACGAACCGCCGCTCTTCATGAAGGCAGCGGTGGCGATGCCACCGACCAGCAGCGCGCCCGCTGCGACCAGGACAGTTGTTGTTGTACTTTTCATGACCTGCTCCTTGCGGACCATCCGCAACGTTCTCGACGCAGATTGCAGCATGCACTGCCTGAACGGAATCTCCACATTTCCTGCTCATTCCTGTAACCCATTCAGCATCGGGAAATGCTGGGCCCGTGGTAGCGTTTGCATATTCCCCACGAGGATTGCCGCCATGGCCAACCCGATGCTGCTGCCGGTTCTGCAATGGGCCCGCCGGCTGCGCTACCCCACCCTGTTCAAGCTGACCGCCGGCCTGTTCGTGCTGACCCTGTTCATCCCCGACCCGATTCCGTTCGTCGATGAGCTGGTGCTGGGGTTCGGAACGCTGCTGCTGGCCAACTGGAAAAGCCGCAACACCGCGACGCCGCCGCCCCTGGAACAGCGTTGAGCGTGCTGGTCGACAGCCATTGCCACCTCGATGCCAGTGAGTTCGACCCTGACCGCGCGGCCGTGATCGCACGCGCGCAGGCGGCCGGCGTCCATGTCCAGGTGGTGCCGGCAGTCACCGCCGCAAGCTGGCCGAAGCTGCGCGAGGTCTGCACACAGGCGCCGGGGCTGTACCCGGCCTATGGCCTGCACCCGATGTTCCTGGCGGCGCATCGGCCCGAGCATCTGCCGTTGCTGCGCGAATGGATCGAGCGCGAACGCCCCTGCGCGATCGGTGAGTGCGGGCTGGACTTCTTCGTTGAGGGACTCGATGCGGACACCCAGCTGGCCTACTTCATCGGCCAGCTGGAACTGGCCCGTGAATTCGATCTGCCGGTGATCGTGCACGCACGCCGCGCGGTGGATGCGGTAATCGCGGCGATCCGCCGCATCGGCGGCCTGCGTGGCGTGGTGCACAGCTTTTCCGGCAGCCCGGAACAGGCCGCACAGCTGCACCGGCAGGGCTTCCTGCTCGGCCTGGGCGGCCCGTTGACCTACGAGCGCGCGCAACGGCTGCAGCGGCTGGTGCGGGAGATGCCGCTGGAACAGCTGCTGCTGGAAACCGATGCGCCGGACCAGCCCGACGCCGGCATCCGTGGCCAGCGCAACGAACCGGCGCGGCTGGCGACCATTGCCCGGCACGTGGCAGCGCTGCGCGGGGTGGAACTGGAGGCGGTGGCGCAGGCCACAACGGAGAATGCGCGGCGGCTGTTCGCGCTGCCGGCAATGTAACGGTGGGTGCCGACCTTGGTCGGCATGCGGCAGCCACTGCGGTGGACCCTATGCCGGCCAGCGGCCGGCACTACCGGCGATAGCCCCGGTTGAACGGTAGTGCCGGCCGTTGGCCGGCAACCCCGGGCGGCTGGCACCACCGTCACGCGTCGGCGTGGGCCTCGGTCACCTCAGTTTTCACCTTCTTCGGCTCCAGCAGCATCTCCAGCGCCTTGCCCACCGCAGCAAACGCGAAGGCGCCGGTGATGTGGGTGGCCGCACCAAGGCCGGCACCGCAATCCAGCTTCAGCGCGGCGTCGGCCCCCAGGTTCGGGCGCAGGCCACAGACACTGCCGTCGGCCTGGGGATACTTCACGTTCTCCAGCGAATACACCGCCGGCACGCCGAAATAGCGCTTGGCATTCTTCGGGAAATTGAACTCGCTGCGCAGCTTCTTGCGGATCAGCGCCAGCATGGCGTCATGCTCGGTGCGCGAGACATCGCGGATGCGCACCAGGGTCGGGTCGGTGCGGCCCCCGGCGGCCCCCACGGTCAACAGCGGCAGCTTGCGGCGGCGGCACCAGGCGATCGTCTCGACCTTGACCCGGAAGCTGTCGCAGGCATCGATCACCAGGTCGAAGCCTCGGTCCAGCAGCTCGGCCATGTTGGAAACGGTCAGGAACGCCTGCACCGCATCGACGCCGATATCCGGATTGATCGCACGGCAGCGCTCGGCCATCGCCTCGGCCTTGTTGCGGCCGTAGTTGCCTTCCAGCGCGGGCAGTTGCCGGTTGGTGTTGGACACGCAGATGTCGTCGGCATCGATCAGGGTCAGGTGGCCGACCGCCGAGCGCGCCAGCGCTTCCACCACCCACGAGCCGACGCCGCCCATGCCCACCACCGCCACGCGGCTGCCCTGCAGGCGCTCGAGCGCACCTACGCCATACAGCCGTTCGATGCCGGCGAAGCGTTGTTTGACCTGTTCGTTCATCCGGCTATTTTAACGTGCAGGCACGCGTGCCTACAGCGCGCCGGTACCAAACCCACCGTTGCACGACCGGAGAGCCCGCCATGAACGCCAGCCCGCCCCGCCGCCTGTCCTCCGCCCACCGCTACCTGTTCGTGCTGTGCCTGGGCCTGCTGATCGGCCTGGTCGCCACGGTGATGGTCGGGCGCGTGTTGCAGGCTCGCCGCGATCCGTTCCCGGACAGCCTGATGCAGGTGATGCAGCGGCAGTCGCAGCTGTTGCAGCAGGCCCAGCAGCAGAACCGCTGCAGCCTGGCCGACAGCGTTCCGCGCCTGCAGGCGCTGCGCCTGCTGTCCAACGACCTGGACCTGGCCTTTCCCGCGCTGAAGGACAGCGCCCAGTTCCAGCAGCATGCCAGCCGGCTGCGCGGCACCCTCAACGCCGCACTGGCTGCGCCGCCCAGTGACTGCACCGCCCTGGCCAAGGTGGTGGAAACCGTGCAGAGCGACTGCCGGGCCTGCCATCAGGATTTCCGCTGAAGCGCATTCATCTTCCAGCCGGACTGTGCACGCGTGGTTGGCACCTCGTTCACGTTCAAAAGGGGACGATTCGTCCACCCTGCTGCATGACGCAGTACCACCCAACGCACCCGCCTTCACGGCCAGGAGACGCCCCATGAAGATCCAGCTCATCGCTGCCAGCGCCATCGCCACCCTTGCCCTGGCCGGCTGTGCCACCTCGCCCGGCTACGGCGGCGGCGGCTACAACAATGGCGGTTACAACTCGGGCGGCTACGGCAACAACGGCGGCTACAACCAGGGCCGCTGTGCCGACTGCGGCATCGTCACCCGCATCAACGTGGTGCCCTCGGGCCGTACCGCGCCCAGCGCGACCGGCGCGATCCTGGGCGGCATCGTCGGCGCCGTGGCCGGTCATGAGATCTCCGACCACACCGGTGGCAGCCGTGGCAACAAGAACATCGCCGCCGCCGCGGGCGCGGTCGGTGGTGCACTGGCCGGCAACCAGATCCAGAAGAACGTCACCAGCGACACCTACGACATCAGCGTGCGCATGGATGATGGCCGCACCATCGTGGTCAACCAGCGCGATCTGGCCGGCATCCGCGAGAACACCTACGTGCGCGTGGTCAACGGCAAGGTCATCCTGCGCTGATCGGCAACGGGCCACCGGTAAAGAAAAGGCCCGCTTGCGCGGGCCTTTTCCGTTTGACGTGATGCAGCTCGATCAGGTCGGCTGCACAGCGTCGGCCTGCAGGCCCTTCTGGCCCTGCACGACGGTGAAGGTGACCTTCTGGCCTTCCTTCAGGCTCTTGAAGCCCTGGGTCTGGATGGCGCGGAAGTGCACGAACACGTCTTCGCCGTTTTCACGGCTGATGAAGCCGAAGCCCTTTGCATCGTTGAACCACTTGACGGTACCGGTCTCGCGTTCGGACATCTCACTAACTCCCTGATGACTCTCTCTTGTTGTTGGAAACGCCTGGTGGGCGGCTGACAAGCAAGGGGAAGCGAGGTGCATCGATGCAGCGGATCGGGAAGATCTTGCTTCATCAGGCCACGATCCACGGTGACCTTGCCAAGCTCAGCGACTGCAACTTAACCCGCCCAAAACGAAAAAGCAACTGGCAAAATCTTTCACTGTCAACCCCAAAACGACCACCATACGGACCAGCATGGGACTCTCATTCATCTTGTATCTGCTAGCGGTCATTTCTGTCCTCGTCGGTATCGCCGGGATCATCCTGCCGGCCCTGCCAGGCATCCCGCTGGTCTTCGTCGGCCTGCTGCTGGCCGCCTGGGCCGACGGCTTCGCGCATGTCGGCTGGCCCACCCTGGTGGCGCTGGGCGTGTTGACCCTGCTCTCGCTGCTGGTTGACGTGCTGGCCACCGTGGTCGGCGCCCAACGGGTCGGGGCCAGCCGCAAAGCCCTGTGGGGCACGTTCGTGGGCAGCATCGTCGGCCTGTTCTTCATGCCGATCGGCCTGTTCGCCGGGCCGCTGCTCGGCGCGCTGGCCGGCGAGTACTGGCACACCCGTGAACTGGGACGCTCGACCAAGGTCGGCCTGGCCACCTGGCTGGGCATCCTGCTGGGCCTGGCGCTGAAGCTGGCCGTGGTCATCGCGATGCTGGGCCTGTTTGCCTTTGCCTGGTTCCTGTAGCGGGCATCGCCTTCACGCCGCGCGCACGCCGTGCCCGTGCATAAACCGTGGGGGCTGGCCGCCATCCGGCGCAGTCGCCACACTGTGCGTTCCCCGTATTCACTGAAGGGCCTGCTGCAATGACCCTCCCCACGCTGTTTCCCCGCCTCGCACCGCTGGCCGTGGCCCTGTCCCTGGCCAGCGCTACGGCGGCCGCCCAGGAGTTCGCGCCCAGCGCCGAAGCCTCGCCGGCGGCGTGTGCGGCCATCACCACCGACGCGGCCCGCCTGGCCTGCTATGACCGTCAGTTCGGGCATACCCCGCAGGCCACGGCCGCCGCCGATGCAGCCGCCGAAGCCGCCGCACAGGCCCGCCGCGAAGAACGCCAGACCGCACGCGTGAGCCAGGGTGAGGAAAAGCTGCGCGAGCGCGTCAGCGACCTGTTCCGCCCGGCGGCCCCGGACAGCGCGCTGGCCAATGCCGGCCGCGGCTCGCTGCTGGACAGCCGCTGGGAACTGGCCGAGGACTCCAAGCTGGGCCCGTTCCAGCTGCGCGCCTACAAGCCGGTGTACCTGTTGCCGGCGTTCTGGACCAGCGACCGCAACACCACGCCGCACTCGCCGAACCCGGCCAATACGGTCACCACGCCGCAGGTGCTGGACAGCGCCGAATTGAAGTTCCAGATCAGTTTCAAGACCAAGATCGCCGAGAACCTGTTCGGCGACAACGGCGACATCTGGGCCGGCTACACCCAGAGCTCGCGCTGGCAGGCCTACAACAGCGCCGATTCGCGACCGTTCCGCGAAACCAACTACGAGCCGGAAGTGATGATGGTGTTCCGCAACGGCTACTCGATCGGGGGCTGGCGCGGGCGCATGACCGGCATCGCGCTGAACCACCAGTCCAACGGCCGCGCCGACCCGCTGTCGCGCAGCTGGAACCGGGTGATGCTCAACATCGGCCTGGACCGCGAGAACTGGGCGCTGGTGCTGCGCCCGTGGTACCGCATTCCGGAAACCCGCAGCGATGACAACAACCCGGACATCGAGGACTACATGGGCCGCGGTGATGCGACCCTGACGTGGAACCGCAACGGCCACGAGGTCTCGCTGATGGCGCGCCATTCGCTGCGCACCGGCAGCCGCTCACACGGTGCGCTGCAGCTGGACTATGGCTTCCCGATCAGCAACCTGCTGCGCGGCCACGTACAGGTCTTCGATGGCTATGGCGAGAGCCTGATCGACTACAACCACAAGGCCACGTACGTCGGCGTGGGCGTGTCGCTGCTGGAGTGGTTCTGATGCACGTGACGATCTGGCACAACCCGGCCTGCAGCAACTCGCGGGGTGCGCTGAAGCTGATCCGCGACGCCGGCTTCGAACCGGTGGTGATCGACTATCTGGACAGTCCTCCCGACATCGCCACGCTGCGCCAGGTGCTGGCCGAGTCGGGGTTGTCCGCGCATGAGCTGGTGCGCAGCAAGGAGCAATCGTTCGCCGAGCTGGGCCTGGCGGACGCCGATGAGGCCACCCTGTTGGCGGCCATGGCTGAACACCCACGGCTGATCAACCGCCCGGTGGTGCGCACCGCGCGCGGCACGCGCCTGTGCCGTCCCCGGAAACGGTGCTGGAGCTGCTGTAACCCGCCCCGCCCTGGTAGAGCCGAGCCATGCTGGGCTGCGGTCCGCGTGCAAGCCGTGAATGCAGCCGAGCATGGCTCGGCTCTACAGAACAGGCTTACAGCCAGTCGGTGATGCCCTCGCGGCGGTACACCTCGGCGAAGGCCGGGCGCGCCTTCATCGCGCTGGCGTGTGCCTTCAGCGCCGGCCAGGTGTCGCTGGGCCGGGGCATATTGCGCGACCAGCGCATCAGCATCACCAGCATGTAGTCGACCACGCAGGGGTTGCGCCCAGCAGGTAGGGGCCGTGCGCCTGCAGATGGGTAGCCACGTGCTGCCAGGCCGCTTCAAGGCGCTGCCGCGCCATTTCGCGGCTGGCGGCCACGTGCGCCTCGCCCGCCACCTCATGCGGATAGAACCAGGCCCGATAGGCCGGTTGCAGCGTATTGGCGCACCAGAACATCCAGCGGTAGGCATCGCCCCGCTGTGGCGTGCCCAGCGCCGACAACAGGTTGGCCTCCGGATGCCGGTCGGCCAGATACAGCGCGATGGCCGCCGCTTCGGTCAGCACCATGCCGTCGATCATCAGCGTCGGCACCACGCCGGCCGGATTCAGCGCCAGGTACCCGGCCGCCTTGTGCTCCTGCGTATCGAAATCCAGCGACACCAGTTCATGCGCGATGTCCAGTTCGATCAGCAGCCAATGCACCACCAGGGCGGCGGTACTGGGCGAACCATACAGCGTGATGCTCATGCGGCAGATCCTGTGCGGGTGGAGCGGCCGATTATGCGCCCACGCGGGCAATCGTTGCTCAACCACAACTGCTCATGCAGGAATCCCGGCGTTCACCACAGGACATCATCGGCGCGCGCATCGTGCAGTCATGTGCTTTCAGTTCGCAGGAGCGCCGCAACTCCGGGTTGTCCACGTCCTTGCAACGCTTGTCCGGGGCCGGCGCCACCCGCTGCTCGCAGTTGCTCTGGCGGCTGCCGATGGAATCATTCTGCGCCATGCAGCTGCGGTAGCTGGCCTGGCACTGCATGCGGCATTGCGCCGATGCGGAGAAGTCCGCGCCTTCGTACGACGCTGGGGTACTGCAGCCGGCCAGCGCCAGCAGCACGCCTACCACGATGAATCGATGCAGAGCCATGGACACGTCCTGTGTGAGCGGATGCCGACCGTAGCAGAGCAATCGCTGCAGATTCGTTAACCCCCGCTCCAGATACAGCAACGGCGCCACGCGGGCGCCGTTGCCTGAAACGGAAGCGGAGGAATTACTCCACCACCACCGGAATCTTGCCGATGCGGGCCTGCCATTCGCGCGGGCCGGTCTTGTGCACCGATTCGCCGGTGGAGTCGACCGCAACGGTCACCGGCATGTCCTGCACGGTGAACTCGTAGATCGCTTCCATGCCCAGGTCGGCAAAGCCAACCACCTTGGCCGCCTTGATCGCCTTGGACACCAGGTAGGCCGAACCGCCGACCGCCATCAGGTAGGCCGACTTGTTGTCACGGATCGCCTCGATGGCCGCCGGGCCGCGCTCGGCCTTGCCGACCATGCCCAGCAGGCCGGTCTGCTCCAGCACCTGGCGGGTGAACTTGTCCATGCGGGTGGCGGTGGTCGGGCCGGCCGGGCCCACCACTTCGTCGCGCACCGGGTCGACCGGACCGACGTAGTAGATGAAGCGGCCCTTCAGGTCGACCGGCAGTTGCTCGCCCTTGTTGAGCATGTCGACCATGCGCTTGTGCGCGGCGTCGCGGCCGGTCAGCAGCTTGCCGTTGAGCAGCAGGGTCTGGCCGGGCTTCCAGCTGGCCACGTCTTCCGGGGTGATCGTGTCCAGGTCCACGCGGGTGCCCTTGGACGCGTCGTAGGTCAGCTTCGGCCAGTCTTCCAGCGACGGCGGGTCCAGCATCACCGGGCCGCTGCCATCCAGGGTGAAGTGCGCATGGCGGGTGGCCGCGCAGTTCGGGATCATCGCCACCGGCAGGTTGGCCGCATGGGTCGGGTAGTCGTTGATCTTGATGTCCAGCACGGTGGTCAGGCCGCCCAGGCCCTGTGCGCCGATGCCCAGCGCATTGACCTTCTCGTACAGCTCCAGGCGCAGCTCTTCGATGCGGTTGGAGGCACCACGGGCCTGCAGCTCGGTGATGTCGATCGGCTCCATCAGCGCTTCCTTGGCCAGCAGCATCGCCTTCTCGGCGGTGCCACCGATGCCGATGCCGAGCATGCCCGGCGGGCACCAGCCAGCGCCCATGGTCGGCACGGTCTTCAGCACCCAGTCGACGATGGAGTCGGACGGGTTGAGCATGGCAAACTTGGTCTTGGCTTCCGAACCACCGCCCTTGGCGGCGACGATCACGTCGACCGTATTGCCCGGCACCACCTTGACGTTGACCACGCCCGGAGTGTTGTCCTTGGTGTTGATGCGCTTGCCGGCCGGATCAGCCAGCACCGAGGCACGCAGCTTGTTGTCCGGGTGCATGTAGGCGCGGCGCACGCCTTCATTGGCCATGTCTTCCACGCCCATGGTGGCGTCGTCCCAGCGCACGTCCATGCCGATTTCCAGGAACACGGTGACGATGCCGGTGTCCTGGCAGATCGGACGGTGGCCTTCGGCGCACATCCGCGAATTGATCAGGATCTGGGCCATCGCTTCCTTCGCGGCCGGCGACTCCTCGCGCTCGTAGGCGGCGGCAAGGTTCTTGATGTAGTCGACCGGGTGGTAGTACGAGATGTACTGCAGCGCGTCGGCGATGGACTGGATGAGGTCTTCCTGCTTGATCGATGTCACGGCTTGCTCGCTTGCTCGAGGCTGGCGGGGGTAATCCGCCCATTTTACCCCCTCCCCGGCCGCAGGGTGGTAGTGCCGGCCGCTGGCCGGCAAGATCTGACCCTGGCCCCCTGTCACGCCACGCGCCGCTGCGGCGTCCTTGCCCACATGAACGCCGAAACCGCTTTCCAGACCCACCGCCCGCGCCTGATGGCCCTGGCCTACCGCCTGCTCGGCAGCCGCGCCGATGCCGAAGACGTGGTCCAGGACGCCTGGCTGCGCTGGTCCGGCGTCGACCCGGCCAGCGTCCGCGACGCTGAGGCGTGGCTGGTCACCACCACCACGCGGCTTGGACTGGACCGCCTGCGCGCGGCCAGGCGCGAGCGCGTGCACTACGTCGGCCCATGGCTGGCTGAGCCGCTGGCGGTCACCCTCGAGCCCGATCCGGCCCCCGGCCCGGCCCAGTTGCATGCGCTGGCCGACGATGTCTCGGTCGCCTTCCTGACCCTGCTCGAGCAGCTCGGCCCTGAAGAGCGCGCCGCGTTCCTGCTGAAGGAAGCCTTCGACCACGACTATCGCGAGATCGCCGTCCTGATCGGCCACAGCGAAGCCAACTGCCGGCAGCTGGTGCACCGCGCGAAACAACGCCTGCAGTCCGGACGGCCGCGCTTCAACGCCGACGCCAGCCAGCACCGGCAGCTGCTGGCGCGCTTCATGGAGGCCTCGCAGCGCGGCGACAGCGAAGCGATCCAGGCCCTGCTGCACGCCAACGCGTTGCTGGTCTCCGACGGTGGCGGCGTGGTTACCGCCGCGATCCGCCCGCTGCTGGGCGCCGAGCGCATCGGCCGCCTGTTCTGGGCGATCGCGCGCCGCGGCGCGGTGCATCCGGCGCAGCTGGGCTATGTCAACGGCGAACCGGCGATCCTGCGCTTCATCGGTGATCGCCTGCACTCGGTCACCACCATCGAGGTGATCGATGGCCGCATCGCCAACCTCTACAGCGTGCTGAATCCGGAAAAGCTGCCGACGGTTGTCACGCGCGAGGGTGCTGCGGCGTCCTGGTAGTGAAAGGTGGCCATCGTGGCCGCCGAGGAGCCGAAAATGTCCGACCACGCCTCTCCCCGCGTCCCGTACACCCGCCTGGCCGCCGAGGCCTTCAAGGGCCTGCTGGCCACCAGCAAGGCGGTGCATGACAGTTCGATCGACCCGACCCTGATGGAACTGCTGTTCCTGCGCGTGTCGCAGCTCAATGGCTGTGGCTACTGCATGGACATGCACGGCACCGCGCTGCGCAAGGGCGGCATCGAGCCGCGCAAGCTGGATACCCTGCCGGCCTGGCATGAAAGCCGCTTCTTCGATGCACGCGAACGAGCCGCGCTGGGCTGGGCCGAGGCGCTGACCCGGCTGACCGACGGTGCGCCGTCGCAGGCCGCATTCGATGCGCTGGCCCCGCACTTCGATGAGAAGGGCATCAGCGACCTGAGCATGGGCATCGCCGTGATCAATGCCTGGAACCGGTTGGGTGCGGGCCTGCTGCCGCCGCTGCCGTAAGAGGGTTTTGTTGGCCGGGCTGCCGCCCGGCACCCGCAGAAGCAACAGCAACGTCAAAAGCTGGCTCTACTGTGGGTTGGCGGGGTGGGCCAGGTCGCAGGGGACGCTGCAAGTACATCCATGTAAGCTCGGTCACCGCATCCATGCGGCTCACGCCCCTGCGACCTGCCCCACCCCGCCTTCGACAGTTCCCTGCTGCTGTTGGTAGGTGTCGACCTTGGTCGACACGGTAGATCCACGCCATGCGTGGATGCAGCAGGGTCAGATCCCTTTGCCGGGCAAAGGGATCTGACCCCGGGCCGCACGGCTGCACTGACCCCTCTGCACGGCCCAGGCGCGCACAATGCGCGCATGCCCGCCGCCTCCGAAAAAAGCCCAGCCTGCGCCAGCGCTTCAGGGCGATGCGCAACCTGCCGCCATTCCTGCGCATGGTCTGGCAGACCAGCCCCGCGCTCACCCTGGCCAGCCTTGGCCTGCGCCTGATCCGTGCGCTGCTGCCGGTGGCGATGCTGTACGTCGGCAAGCTGATCATCGACAGCGCCCTGCACCTGAGTCAGCACGATGCCGGCTTCCCGCCGCTGGGCGAGGCGCTGTCCAGTGGCCTGCTCAATCCGCTGCTGGGCCTGTTGGCGCTGGAGTTCGGCCTGGCCATCGGCTCGGACCTGCTCGGCCGGCTGGTCAGCTATGCCGATGCGCTGCTCTCGGAGCTGTTCGCCAACGTCACCAGCATCCGCTTGATGGAACATGCCGCCACGCTGGACCTGGAGGACTTCGAGGACCCGGACCTGCAGGACAAGCTGGACCGTGCTCGGCGCCAGACCATGGGCCGGATGAACCTGATGAGCCAGCTGTTCGGCCAGGTGCAGGATGCGATCACCGTGGCCAGCCTCGCCGTCGGCCTGCTGGTCTACGCGCCGTGGCTGATCCTGCTGCTGGCGCTGGCGCTGGTGCCGGCCTTCATCGGTGAATCGCACTTCAACGCGGCCGGCTACAGCCTCAACTTCCAATGGACGCCCGAGCGCCGCCAGCTCGACTACCTGCGCCAGCTCGGCGCCAGTGTGGAAACAGCCAAGGAAGTGAAGATCTACAACCTGCACCGCTTCCTGGTGGAGCGTTACCGGCGCCTGTCGGTGGCGTTGTTCCAGGCCAACCGTGCACTGGCCCGGCGCCGCGCGTTCTGGGGCACGCTGCTGGCCGCGCTGGGCACGCTGGGCTACTACACCGCCTATGCCTACATCGCCTGGCGCACGGTGCGCGGCGATTTTTCGATCGGCGACCTGACCTTCCTTGCCGGCAGCTTCCTGCGCCTGCGCCAGCTGCTGGAAGGCCTGCTGATCGGTTTTTCGCAGGTGGCCAGCCAGGCGCTGTACCTGGACGACCTGTTCTCGTTCTTCCAGATCGAGCCGGAGATCCACACCCGCGACGGCGCCGTACGCGTGCCGCAGCCGATCCGCCAGGGCTTCGTGTTCGAGAACGTCGGCTTCCGCTATCCCGATGCGGAACAGTGGGCGGTGCGCCATCTGGATTTCCAGCTGCATGCGGGCGAAGTGCTGGCCCTGGTGGGCGAGAACGGCGCCGGCAAGACCACCCTGGTCAAGCTGCTGGCGCGGCTGTACGAACCGGACGAGGGCCGCATCCTGCTTGATGGCCGCGACCTGCGCGACTACGACCTGGACGACCTGCGCGCCAACCTCGGGGTGATCTTCCAGGACTTCGTGCGCTACAACCTCAGCGCCGGCGAGAACATCGGCGTCGGCCAGGTCGAGGCCATGCACGATCAGGCGCGCATCGCCGATGCCGCCCGGCGTGGCATGGCCGAGGAAGTGATCGAGGCACTGCCCGGCGGCTACGACCAGCTGATCGGGCGCCGCTTCAAGCAGGGCGTGGACCTGTCCGGCGGCCAATGGCAGAAGATCGCCATCGCCCGCGCATGGATGCGCAATGCGCAGGTGATGATCCTGGATGAGCCCACGGCGGCGCTGGATGCACGCAGCGAGTTCGAGGTGTTCCAACGGTTCAGGGAACTGGCGGATAATCGCACCGCTGTACTGATTTCCCACCGTTTTTCCTCGGTGCGCATGGCCGATCGCATCCTGGTGCTGGCCGATGGGCGGATCGAGGCCAGTGGCACCCATGCCCAGCTGATGGCCCAGGGCGGCCGCTACGCCGAGCTGTTCGAGCTGCAGGCGGCCGGTTACCGCTGAGAACGCCTCTCGTTCCGCCTAATGAGAACCTGTCTCATTTGAGATAGAATCACCCCGACGACTTTTGATAGATACGCCCATGTCCTCCGCTTTCGGCGCCGAAACGGTGCTTGAGGTCCGTCACTGGACCGACGCCTACTTCAGCTTCACCCTTACCCGCGACAGCGGTTTCCGCTTCGAGAACGGCCAGTTCGTGATGATCGGCCTGGAAACCGAGGCGCGGCCGCTGCTGCGCGCCTATTCCATCGCCAGCGCCAACTGGGAAGAGCACCTGGAGTTCTTCAGCATCAAGGTGCAGGACGGCCCGCTGACCTCGCGCCTGCAGCACATCAAGCCGGGCGACAAGGTGCTGGTCGGCAAGAAGCCCACCGGCACCCTGCTGATCAGCGACCTGCACCCGGGCAAGAACCTGTACCTGCTGGGCACCGGCACCGGCATGGCGCCGTGGCTGTCGGTGATCAAGGATCCGGAGACCTACGAGCGCTTCGAGAAGGTGATCCTGTGCCACGGCGTGCGCTACGAAAAGGACCTGGCCTACCGCGATTACTTCGAGAAGGAACTGCGTGAGCACGAGTTCCTCGGCGAGATGATCGGCGACAAGCTGCTGTACTACCCGGCCGTCACCCGCGAACCGTTTGCCAACCAGGGCCGCCTGACCTCGCTGATGGAAAGCGGCGAGATGCAGCGCACGCTCGGGCTGCCGGCGCTGAGCCCGGAAAACGACCGCGCGATGATCTGCGGCAGCCCGCAGATGCTGGCCGACCTGCGCTCGGTGCTCGACGCACGTGGCTTCCAGGTTTCGCCGCGTATCGGCCAGCCGGGCCACTACGTGTTCGAGCGCGCGTTCGTCGAGAAGTAAGGCGGCCTTTGCGCATGCCCGCTTGCGTGCTCCACGCATTGCGGGCATCGTGCACCGCACATGGGCCAATGGCCCCCTGGGGACGACACGGATGACCAACACACCTGTTCCGCACCGGATGCGGGCCTGGGCAATGGCCTGCCTGCTGCTGGCCGCCGTTCCGGCATGGGCCTCGCCGCCCGCCAGCGGCGATGTGCCACCGCAGGCACTGGGCGATGACGCCAAGGGCAAGCCGGTCAATCTGGCCGAGCTGCGCGGCAAGGTGGTGATCGTGACGTTCTGGGCTTCCTGGTGCGGACCGTGCCGCAAGGAACTGCCCATCCTGGCGCATCTGCAGCAGGTCGTCGGCGAAGACGCGTTACAGGTCTATGCGGTCAACTGGGGCGAGCCGCGACGGGAGGTCAACCGCCTGATCCGCCAACGTGGCTGGCCGAAGCTGGACTACCTGCACGATCCCGGCGGCGTGCTGGCCGAGCAGTTCGGCATCGTCGCTGTGCCCCACATGTTCATCGTCGGCCGCGACGGCACCATCGCCCACGCCCATCGTGGCTACAGCGAGGCCAGCCTGCCGCGGATCATGGCACAGGTCATCGAAGCGCTGCCCGAAGAAGTCCGCAACCGCCAGGCGGGAGCACCGCCACTGCCACGCTGAGCGCTGCGCCCCGGCCGCCGACCGCGTATTACAGCAGCGCTTCAATCGCTCCGCACAGCTGCTCCGGCTTGGTGGTGGGCGCATACCGCGACACCACCCGCCCCTGGCGGTCGACCAGGAACTTGCTGAAATTCCACTTGATGCGGGCGCTACCCAGCAGGCCGCGCTTCTGGCGTGACAGCCAGGCCCACAGGGGATCAGCGCCCTCGCCGTTGACCTTGATCTTCTCCGACAGCGGGAAGCTGACCGGGTAATCCAGCGAGCAGAACTGGCGGATCTGCGCGGCGTCGCCGGGCTCCTGTGCGCCGAACTGGTTGCAGGGAAAGCCGATCACCACCAGGCCGCGCTCGCGATAGTCCTGCCACAGCTGTTCCAGCCCGGTGTACTGCGGGGTGAAGCCACAGCGGCTGGCGACATTGACCAGCAGCAGCGGCTGGCCCTGGTACCGGGCCAGCGCCTGCGGTTGGCCGTCCAGGTCACGAAAGCTGAAATCGTAGGCGGTGGTCATGGCGGTGGGCCCGGGGAGAGGACACCGGCATGGTACCGGGGCAGCTGCGTGCCCGGCAGCCACCCATGCGGCGGCGCTGCCAGCATGCCTTTTGACACAAGTGGGCGCGCGACCGCCCGGGTTACCCTCGGAACCTTGTTTGCCTTACCGGAGTTCCTACCTTGACCACTCGCCTTGCCCTCGCCGTGGCCATGTCCCTCGGCCTTGCCCTGCCCGCCTTCTCCGCCGGCGCCGCCACCCCGGCCGCCAGCACCGCCGCCCAGCAGGCCAATCCGTTCTTCGCCGAAAGCCCGCTGCCCCTGCACTTCCCGCAGTTCGACAAGATCAAGGACAGCGATTTCGCCCCGGCCTTCGACGCCGGCATGGCGCAGCAGCTGAAGGAAGTGGAAGCGATCGCCAACAACAAGGCCAAGCCGAGCTTCGACAACACCATCATCGCCCTGGAAAAGAGCGGTGACGTCCTCGATCGCGCCACCACCGTGTTCTTCAGCCTGGTCGGCGCCGACACCAACGACACCCGCAAGAAGCTGCAGGCCGATTATTCGGCCAAGTTCGCCGCGCACAGCGATGCGATCGCGCTGAACGGCAAGCTGTTCGCCCGCATCCAGGCGCTGTACGACACCCGCAGCCAGCTGGGCCTGGACGCCGAAGGCGTGCGCCTGGTCGAGAAGTACTACGACAACTACGTGCGCGCCGGCGCCAAGCTGTCCGACGCCGACAAGGCCAAGCTGAAGGAAATGAACGCCGAGCTGGCCAACCTGGGCACCAAGTTCAGCCAGAACGTGCAGTCGGAAGTGAACGCTTCGGCGATCACCGTCGCCGACGTCAAGGAACTGGACGGCCTGTCCAAGGAGCAGATCGCGGCCGCCGCCGAAGCCGCCAAGGCCCGCGGCCAGGACGGCAAGTACGTGATCACCCTGCTCAACACCACCGGCCAGCCGCCGTTGACCAACCTGGCCAACCGCGCCCTGCGCCAGAAGATCTACGAAGCCTCGGTCAGCCGTGGCAGCCGCGGTGGCGAGTTCGACAACACCGCGCTGGTCTCGCGCATCATGCAGCTGCGTGCCGACAAGGCCAAGCTGATGGGCTTCCCGAACTTCGCCGCCTACAACCTGACCAACCAGACCGCCAAGACCCCCGAAGCGGTCAATGCGATGCTGGGCAAGCTGGCCCCGGCTGCGGTGGCCAACGCCAAGCGTGAAGCTGCCGACCTGCAGGCGATGATCGACCAGGAGCAGAAAGCGGCCGGCAAGAAGACCTTCGCGCTGGAACCGTGGGACTGGGCCTTCTACAGCGAGAAGGTGCGCCAGGCCAAGTACAACTTCGACGAGTCGCAGCTGAAGCCGTACTTCGAAATGAAGAACGTGCTTGAGAACGGCGTGTTCCATGCCGCCAACCTGGAATTCGGCCTGACCTTCAAGCAGCGCACCGACCTGCCGGTCTACCACGATGACGTCACTGTCTACGATGTGTTCGACGCCGACGGCAGCCAGCTGGCGATCTTCATCTTCGACCCGTATGCACGCGCCTCCAAGCGCGGTGGCGCGTGGATGAACTCCTACGTCTCGCAGTCCAAGCTGACCGGCTTCAAGCCGGTGGTCGCCAACCACCTGAACATCCCGAAGCCGCCGGCCGGCCAGCCGACCCTGCTGACCTGGGACGAGGTGAACACCACCTTCCACGAGTTCGGCCACGCCCTGCACGGCATGTTCTCCAACGTGAAGTACCCGTACTTCTCCGGCACCTCGGTGCCGCGTGACTTCGTCGAGTTCCCCTCGCAGGTCAACGAGATGTGGTCGGACAACCCGGTCATCCTGAAGAACTACGCCAAGCACTACCAGAATGGTTCGGCGATGCCGCAGGCACTGCTGGACAAGGTGCTGGCCGCGGCCAAGTTCAACCAGGGCTTTGCCACCACCGAGTACCTGGGTGCGGCCATGCTGGATCAGCGCTGGCACCAGATCGGCGCTGACCAGGTGCCGGCCGCCAAGGACGTGATGGCCTTCGAGCGTGCTGCGCTGGAGAAGGACGGCATCTACTACGCACCGGTTCCGCCGCGCTACAAGACCCCGTACTTCAGCCACATCATGGGCGGCTACTCGGCCGGCTACTACGCCTACATCTGGTCGGAAGTGCTCGACGCCAACACCCAGAAGTGGTTCAAGGACAACGGTGGCCTGAGCCGCAAGAACGGCGACCACTTCCGCGCCACCCTGCTGTCCAAGGGCGGCAGCGTGGATGCCATGCAGCTGTTCCGCGATTTCGCCGGCCACGAGCCGCAGATCGAGCCGCTGCTGGAAAAGCGTGGCCTGACCGGCGCCGGCAACTGATCGCTGGCGCGGTAGCGTGAAACGAAAACCGCCCGGGAGACCGGGCGGTTTTCTGTTGAATGGGGTCGGATCCCTTTCCATCGGAAAGGGCTCTGACCCCATCCACGGCCCCATCCACACCATGCGTGGATGCACTCGAATCAACGCGGCGCGACGTACCCGCCCGGCACACCTTCCGGCGACAGCACCAGCTGCCACAGCTGCGCATGCCGGCAGCGGAAGGTCGCCATCGAGCCGGCCAGGTAGAACCGCCACATGCGCCGGAAATGCTCGTCATAACGGGCATCCAGCTGCGGCCAGGCCGCTTCCACATTCCGCCGCCACGCCTGCAGGGTCAGGTCGTAGTCGGTGCCGAAGTTGTGCCAGTCCTCCAGCACGAAGCGTCCTTCGAACGCCTTGCTGATCTGCAGCGCCGAAGGCAGCATCGAATTGGGGAAGATGTAGCGCGCGATCCACGGATCGGTGCGGTGCCGCGAGATGTTGGTACCGATGGTGTGCAGCAGCAGCAGGCCACGCGGCGACAGGCAGCGCCTGGCCACTTCGAAGAAGCTGGCGTAGTTCTTGTCGCCGACATGCTCGAACATGCCGATCGAGAAGATTGCATCGAACGGCTCATCCAGTTCGCGATAGTCCTGCAGCCGGATCTCGATCGGCAGGCCGGCGCACAGCTCGCGGGCGAAGTCGGCCTGCTCCTGCGAGATGGTCACGCCGACACCGCTGACGCCATAGCGCTCGGCAGCGAACTTCAGCGCTTCGCCCCAGCCACAGCCGATGTCCAGCACGCGCTGGCCCGGGCGCAGCCCCAGCTTGCGGCAGACCAGGTCGAGCTTGGCCTCCTGCGCGGCGTCCAGATCGCCGGCACTGCGCCAGTAGCCACAGCTGTACACCAGGCGCTGGCCGAGCATGGCCTGGTAGAGATCATTGCCAAGATCGTAGTGGCGCCGGCCGACCTCGTAGCTGCCCTGCCCGCTCTGCAGGTTGAACAGCCGCGCTTTCAGCGCATCGGCCACTTCGCGCCAACCATGCACCCGTTCGTCCAGGTGCGCCTGCATCAGGTGGACAAGGAACTCATCCAGGACGGTGGCATCCCACCAACCGTCCATGTAGCTCTCGCCGAGGCCGAGCGAGCCGTGTGCCATGACCCGCGCGAAGAAGCGCGGGTCATGCACCTGGATGTCCTGTGGCTGGGTGCCGCCGATGCGGACCCCGGCTTCGTGCAGCAGGCCGGCGACCCGCTCCTGCAACCCTGTATCCACCCCACGTCCTCCACTGCGATCAACCGCGTGCGAACAGCTCCACGTAGTCCTTGGCCACGTGCGGCAACACCACCGCCGCCGGTACGTCAGCGGTCTGGGTGCCGTCCGAGTATGGACCCACCTGGTACGGCGGGAACACAAAGCGCAGCGCGGTGATCTGCCCCTTGTCGTCGGTCAGCGGCTGGAACTGGCTGAAATTATCGGCCTGCGGGCCGGTCCCGTCGGCGATCATGCGCGAGGCATTGCGCAGCGATTCCTGCAGCTGGGCCGGGTCCATGTCTTCGCCACTGAGGCGGGTGGCCACGCGCTCGCGCAGCTGGTCGGCGACGAAATCACTGATCGCTTTCCAGCCCTTGGCATCGGGCACCAGCTTCTCGGCACTGAGCATCTGCTGCTGCTGCGGCAGCCACACGAAGCGCGCCACCAGCGGCTCGCCGTGGGCGCCACCGGTATAGCGGCTGCCATCGGCGCTGACCACCACCAGCTGCGGGGTCTCCAGCAGCTTCTCAAAGCTCAGCGACAGTTCGTAGGGCATGGTCGGCTTGTCATTGCCCAATCCATCCAGCGCCTGCTGCAGATCGCCACGAGCACTGGTGGCATAGCCCTGCAACGCGCGCGCCAGCCCCGGGTAGCGATCGATGCCGGCCGGGTAGCTGATACCCACCACTTCGCGCTCGTTGTTCTCGATCACGTCGCGCAGATCCAGCGGCGCTTCCGCGGCCGGCGTTTCACCCGCTGCGGTGGCCTCGGCGGCAGGCGCCGCATCGGTGGCCGGTGCCGGTTCGCCTTGACGCTGGCAACCGGCCAGCACCAGCACGCCCACCACGCCGGCCAGCACGCTGCCGTGCAGTGGCCGGTTGTTTCCAATCTTCATCGGGATCCCCTGTTCATGTTTGTCCATCATCGCCTGCCCTGGCTGAAGCGTGGCCCGCTGGCGCTCAGCCCACCAGCAGGTCGTGGTACTCCTCGTGCCGCTGCAGGAAGGCTTCGGCATAGGAACACGCCGGCACCACCTTGTACTTCTGTTCGCGGGCAAAACGCAGCGCGACGCGGGTCAACTCACCGGCAATGCCACGGCCAGCGATCGGCTCGGGCACTTCGGTGTGGGTGATGACCATGCGCCTGCGCTTGATCTGGTAGTCCAGTACCGCCAGCTGTCCTCGCACACGAGCGGTGAAGCGGTGGTTGGCCAGGTCGTGCTCGACCTCGTAGGCCAGACCGGGGGCGTGACCGAAGCCATGGAACTGTCTCCTGCGGCGACTGCGTGGATGGTGCGCAGCCGGGCGCCATGATCGCGTGAAGCCTGAACAGGGGCAAGTCCAGTCCGTTCACGTCACTTTTCGACCCTCAAGCTGGAGCCGGGGCGGCCGCTATCGCCTGTGGAGGGGTCTGGCCTGGCTGGCACGGCCCTTGCGAACGTTGATCACGTGCACCCCGCGGAGGCTTTCATGCACCCCAGCGACACCCATTCGGACACCGACCACGCCCTGCTCGAAGGGCTGCTGCAACTGGCAGTGGAAGGGCAGACCGAAGACCAGGATTTCCAGCGCATCGGCGAGGAAGTGTTCGCCCGCCTGCTGGACACCTACGGCCAGCAGACCCGGGCCTGACCAGCAACCAGGTCCCTGCCCCGGGGTCGGATCCAGCGGATCCGACCCCAGCCCTCAACCGCCGCCGAGGCGGAAGGTCGGGTTGGACAGTTCGCGCAGGAAGTGGCTGAAGATGCTCGGCTGCATGGCCAGCATGAAGATCACGCCGAACGCCGCGCCGGCCAGGTGCGCACTGTGGTTGATGCGGTCACCGCCACGCTTGTCCATCCAGATGCTGTAGCCGACATAGAACGCGGCGTAGATGATCGCCGGTGCCGGGATGAAGAACACCAGGATGATCGACCACGGCTTGATCAGGATGAAGGCGAACAGCACCGCCGACACCGCACCGGACGCCCCCAGGCTGAGGTAGTTCGGGTTCTTCTGGTTCTTCAGGTAGCTGGGCAGGATCGAGACCAGCAGCGCGCCGATGTAGAACCCCGGGTAAGTCAGGTAGCTGCCGGTCAGCTGCACCATCACGCTCTCGATGAACCCCCGAAGAAGAACAGGGTGATCATGTTGAAGATCAGGTGCGACCAGTCGGCGTGGATGAAGCCATAGGTCACCAGCCGGTCGTACTGGCGGTGACGGTCGATGGCCGGCGGCCACAGGATCAGCCGGTCGGCCAGCTTGCGGTTGTTGAACGCCATCCAGGACAGGATGGCGGTGATGGCGATCAACAGCAGATTGACAGGGGTCATCTCAGGCTCAAGCGCTGCGGTAGTTGTCGACCATACGATAGCGTTTTGCATACCAACCGAACGCCAACGCCGCGATGAAGGCAAAGCCGGCGAAGAAGAACATCAGGAAGGCGGCCTCGCTCAGCCCGGTACCGGCAATCTGGTGGGTCACCGCATCGTTGCGCACCGCCGCGTTGGACAGCAGCACCCACAGGTTGCCGATGGTGGTGGTCAGGTTCCAGAAGCTCATCACCACGCCCTTCATCGCCTGCGGCGCCTGGCTGTAGGCGAACTCCAGGCCGGTGGCCGAGACCAGCACCTCACCGAAGGTCAGCAGCGCATACGGCAGCATCTGCCAGAAGATCGACATGGCGTTGCCGCCATCCATGATCACCTGGATGCCACCGACCACGATCCAGGCCAGGCCGCTGAAGGCGATGCCGGCGGTCATGCGGCGCAGCGCGGTCGGCTCGAAGCCGAAGCGGCGCAGGGCCGGGTACAGCACCAGATTGTTGAACGGGATCAGGATCATCACCAGCAGCGGGTTCAGCGCCTGCATCTGCGAAGCGGTAAACCAGCTCGGCATCTGCATCTGCTGGCCCTGCAGCACCCAGGTCGAGGCCTTCTGGTCGAACAGCGAGAAGAACGGCGTGGTCAGCGCGAAGATCACCAGCACGCGCAGCACCGAGCGCACACCCTCCACCGCCTCGGCCGGATGCTGGCCGCGGGCGCGGTCCAGCTGCAGCCAGGTGCCACCGCCGATGCCGGCCAGGATGGCCACCAGCGCCAGGCACAGGCAGATCACGATGCCCAGCGAACCGACCAGGCCGAACGAGGCCACCGCCAGCACCAGGCCGAGCGCGGCGATCACCAGGCCAGGACGGCCCTGGCCGGCCACGCGCGCGGTCAGCGCGGTGCGCACCACGTTGGCGAACGAATGCGGATCCTTCGGCGGCAGCGGCACCAGCACATAGCGCTTGCGGCCCAGCCAGAACACGAAGGTCGCCACGAACATCAGGATGCCCGGGATGCCGAACGCCCACTGCGGGCCCCAGTTCTTCAGCACCAGCGGAATCAGCAGCGAGGCAAACAGCGAGCCGAAGTTGATGATCCAGTAGAAGGCGTCAAAGACGATCTTGGCCAGGTGCTTGTTGCTCTGGTCGAACTGGTCACCCATGAACGAGGCCACCAGCGGCTTGATGCCACCGGCGCCGAGCGCGATCAGGCCCAGGCCAAGGAAGAAGCCTTCGCGGCTGTTCTCGAACAGCGCCAGGCAAAGATGGCCGGCACAATAGACCAGGCTGAACCAGAGGATGGTGTGGTACTTGCCGAAGAACTTGTCGGCCAGCCAGCCACCGAGCAGCGGGAAGAAATACACGCCGATCATGAAGCTGTGCATGATGTCCTTGGCTTCACCGGCACGGCCTTCGGCCGTGATTTCCTGCAGCAGCAGCGAGGTGATCAGGAACTGCACCAGGATGTTGCGCATCCCGTAGAAGCTGAACCGTTCGCAGGCCTCATTGCCGATGATGTACGGGATCTGGCGCGGCATCTTTCCCTGGCCGGCGATGGGGGCGACTGCGTCGTGGCTCATCCTGTAAGGCATTCCTGCAAAGCGAAAGGCGCAAGATTACCGGAACCCGGGCTTGCGAGGCACGCTGCAGGGCTGCATGACAACGGTGGCAATCCATGGCAGGCGACGCCGACCCTGCCGGAAGTCACGGCACCTGCACGACAAAAGCGTAAACTTATCGTTATGCGCCCCCTCACCCACGCCCGCCTCCTGCTCAGCTGCCTTGCGCTGGTGCTGGCGTTGCAGGCGCAGGCGCGGCCACAGGCGCCAGCCAGTGCCACCACTGATGCCGAGCCCCGCCAGCTGACGGTGGCCGCCCTGGAACTGCCCAGCCGCGACGACGCGCAATGGAAGCTGCGCCGCGAGCAGGTCGCCCAGCTGCTCACCGAACTGCAGCCGGACGTGATCTCAGTGCAGCAGGTGCTGCAGCAGCAGGGCCGCAACCCGGCCTGCTGGCTGGCCAGCCGGCTGCGCTACAGCTGCGACTTCGTTACCGCCGACCCGCCCAGCCAGTCGCTGCGGCATGGCAACGCAATGCTGACCCGGTTGCCGGTCAGCGAAGACGGAGTCACCCTGCTGCATCCACCGGGCACCTTCAGCGCGGCCGGCATGATGCGCCTGAAGCTGGGCCAGGCGCTGGTGAACATCTACGTGGCGCGGCTGCGCCCGGACCCGGACGAGGCGGCCGCCCGTCAGCATCAGACCAGCGATCTGATGACCTGGATCGGCGCCACGGCCGAAGGCATGCCCAGCCTGATCGCCGGTGATTTCTCGGCAACCACGGTGGAACTGGTGCGCAGCACGCCCGGCTTCCAGCCGGCCCGGCGCAATCCCGGCGGCCGTCCCGAACCGCCTGCGGCCAGTGGTGGCGGCGCCAGTGGCCACGGCCTGGACGTGCTGTTCCAGGTCAAGCACTTCGGGGGCATCCGCCAGCAGCCGATCCTGCTGCCGGCCGACGGTGACCTGCCCGGCCTGCGCCTGGGTGTGATGGCAACCCTGCGCCTGCAGGGCGATACGGCCACCACGGAATAGGTAGTGCCGGCCGCTGGCCGGCTCCCCCGGCACCACACGGATGCCGGCCAGCAGCCGGCACTACCCAATGACTGCTGCAACAAAAAGGCCGGGGTCTCCCCGGCCTTTTCATTTCATCCAGTGACGCAGATCAGGCGATCGCTTCCTGGTAACGGCGCTCGACTTCGTTCCAGTCGATGACGTTGAAGAACGCGCCGATGTATTCCGGGCGACGGTTCTGGTACTTCAGGTAGTACGCGTGCTCCCACACGTCCAGGCCGAGGATGGGGGTATTGCCTTCCATCAGCGGGCTGTCTTGGTTGCCGGTGCTTTCGACCACGACCTTCTTGTCCGGGGTCACGCTCAGCCAGGCCCAGCCACTGCCGAAGCGGGTCAGGGCGGCCTTGGTGAAGGCATCCTTGAACTTGTCGAAGCCGCCCAGGTCCTTGTCGATGGCCTTGGCCACGTCGCCCACCGGGTTGCCGCCGGCGTTCGGCGCCATCACCGTCCAGAACAGCGAATGGTTGGCGTGGCCACCACCGTTGTTGCGCACCGGGCCCTGCAGGTTCTCCGGCAGCGACTTGAGCTTCTTCACCAGTTCTTCGACCGGCAGGTCAGCGTACTCGGTGCCTTCCAGCGCCGCGTTGACGTTGTTGATGTAGGTCTGGTGATGCTTGGTGTGATGGATTTCCATCGTCGCCGCATCGATATGCGGTTCCAGCGCGTCGTAGGCGTAGGACAGCTTGGGCAGGGTGTAGGCCATGATGCATCTCCTGATTGCGAGGGCACCCGACGGTGTCGGGCGGTGCGCGGTGAATGATGGGGACAGACCGCCAGATTACCAAGGGGGATGTAAAGGAAATTGCGTCCTGCCGGTGAGCATCCCGGCAATTGTTACGCAGCAGTGACGCGCCACCCTCCTCATGCACCGTGCAGCGCGCAGGCGCTACAGTGCGTGCATCACCCTCGCCTGCCCCCGCCCATGCGCAACCCCCGGCTGCTGATCACCGCCATCGCCCTGCTGCTGCTCGGCCTGGTCGTCAACCACTTCATGCAGCGGCCACCGGCGCCGCAGTTCGCACCGGACCTGCAGGGCACGCCCGCCGCGCGTGCACCGGCGGCGCGCAGTACCGGCGACGCCAGCGGGCTGCCGGCATTCCTGCCCGCCGAAGCACGGCAGACCATCGCCCTGATCCAGCGCGGCGGTCCATTCCCGCACCGCCAGGATGGCAGCACCTTTGGCAACCGCGAGCAGCAGCTGCCGCAGCGTGCGCGCGGCTACTACCGCGAATACACCGTCGATACGCCCGGCGCACGCACCCGTGGCACGCGCCGCATCGTCACCGGCGGCGATCCGCCGGAGGCGTGGTACTACACCGATGACCACTACGCGTCATTCCGCAGCTTCACCGTACCGGCCCAGGGAGCGCAGTGATGAGCCATGATGATTTCGGCCTCGGCCTGCATGACATCAACAATGCCGGCGTCTACGCCATTGACAGCGAGGACATCGGCGCGCTTGCCGCAGCGATGCGCGATGCCGGCCTGAAAGTGATCCGCATCGATCTGGAAGGCGTGACGGACAAGCGCACGCTGCTGGCCCGGCTGGCCGCGCAGCTGGATTTCCCGGCCGGCTTCGGCGGCAACTGGGATGCCTTGTCGGACAACCTGCGCGACCTGCAGTGGCTGCCGGCCAACGGCTATGCGTTGTTCCTGGCCGACGTGGACGCACTGCGGGCCACCACGCAGAAGGACTTCGACACCCTGCTGGAGGTGATGGACGAGGCCAGCGGTGACTGGGTCGGCCGCGATGTGCCGTTCTGGGTGTTCCTGTCGCAGAGCGCGTAGGGGCCACGCCCTGGTAGAGACCGACCTTGGTCGGCGTTTCCGTGCCAACCAAGGTTGGCACCTACCAAAGCCCGCCGCCGTGCCAACGGCGCGGGGACAAGGAAACATGCGTGGACAACGGCAGCCGCTAGCGGCTTCCGTTGTCTTCCTGCAGTTCCTTCTTGAACGGGATGTCCGGCGGCGGACGCGCCACGGCCGGCTGGTCCTGCATGTTCGGATCACTCAGGCCGCAACCGCCACCGGCCTGCAGGATCGAGATCACACAGGAAATCCGCGTGCTGGTGCCCGGCAGCGGGATCTCCATCGTCTGGATGCCCTTGCGCACCCACTCGGCCAGCAGCGATTCCTGCGGCACCCAGTATTTGTCGAACGAGGTGGGCGTGTAGTCGTACGGCGGCCGCTTCAACCACGTGCCCGACTGGGCGATGCGCTCCCGGCTCCAGCCATCATTGGCACCGCCCGGCGCGCCGCGCGAGGCATGACCCTCACCGTCCTGCCCCGGTACACGTACGCTGCCATCGGCATTGAACAGGCCATCCCCCTTGCCGGCGCTGCTGGCCTGGCGGGCACCGCTGCTGGCGCCATCACGATTGCGGCTGGACGCGCCCCAGTCATCGCCCTTGGCGGGGTGGCCCAGTTGCCCGGCGTGGGCGCAGGGCGCGCGCCAGCCTGGCCGGGTGCGGTGCTGGGCACCGACGCCGCCGACGTCCGGTTGCTGGCCTGCGCCGCACTGCCGCTGGCCGTCGGCGTCGCCGCCGGCGCACTGCCACTGGAGGTGGAAGGCGACGCTGCCGGCGCCGACGCGACGGCGCGCTCGCGCACCTGCACCTCGCGACCTGCCGGCGCACGCACTGCCGGCGCGCGGCCGGCCACGTCCGCCATCCGCACCTGCGGATCGACCACTGCCTGTACCTCACGTTCGCGCACCTGCACCTCGCGCTGCGGTACGCGCACCTGCACGTCGGCCGTGCGCAGCGGCTGCGGTGCAACCGGCGCATCCACCGCGCTGACCTCGCGTTCCTGCACCTGGATCTCACGCACCTGCGGCGTGCGCACCGCCACCTCCGGCGTCCGCAGCGGTGTCGGGGTGGGCGGCGCCTGCACTGGCTGCACGCTGCGCTCGCGCACCGCCGGCGTGGCGTCGCGCGGCACGATGCTGACCTCGGTACGTGGCACGCTGACCGGAGGCACCACGAAATCACTGCTGGCCTCGGCCACGGTGGTGGCCTGCACCGGCGAGGGCGGTGGAGCTGCCAGCGGCGCGGGTTCGGCAGTGGCAGGCGGCGCGGGCTGGCTGACGGTGGGTGCCGCTGCTGGCGCGGGCGCAGGCGCCGATGCTGCGGCCGGACGCAGCTCGGGCGCGGTCGCCGCGCCCGCGTCATGACCCGCCGCAACCTGACCGGCCGGCGCGGCCGCAGCCGCTTCAGCGCCTGGCTGATCGCCGCCGCCTTCCTGGCTGGCGCGGCCCACGAATTCCACCTGCACGCGCTCGCCCTCGGCACCCTCTTCGTCCGGCGCCGTGGTGCGGATCACCGCCACCCACAGCAGCAGAACGAAGAACAGCAGATGCAGCAGCGCACTGGCCAGCGCGGAGGTCCAGCGCATCCAGCGCTGGTCCGCGGCGCGGCATCCCAGTCCTGCCAGAACAGGCGGCGCAGGGCCTGCCAGGGCGACAAACGCGGCAGCCGACCCGGCGGGCCCGGCAGCGGCCGCGGCAGCAGCACCGCGATCACCTCACGGGCGTGCAATGGCCTGGGCAGCGGCCCCAATGAGCGCAACCACAGCGCCCAGCCATACGGCAGGCGCGTGGTCTTTTCGAGGATGGCGCCTGGCTGCTGGCGCGCCAGCAGCAGGTCGATGAGTTGCTCGGCCCGGGTCAGAGGCACGCGTCGGCGATCAGGCGGCGTTGCCGCGCGGAATGTACGGCGCGTGGCCGCTGTCGTGGTCGGTCGCGTCGCGCACAGCGGTTACGCCCGGCACGCGGCCCATCAGGGTCTTTTCGATGCCCTGCTTGAGCGTCACGTCGGCCATGCCACAGCCCTGGCAGCCGCCACCGAAGCGCAGCAGCACCACGCCTTCGGCCGAGACTTCCTGCACGGCCACCTTGCCACCATGCGACGCCAGCTGCGGATTGATCTCGTTTTCCACCACCCAGTGCACGCGCTCGACCAGCGAGGCCGCATCGCCGGGTGCTTCGCCCTTGATGCGCGGCGCCTTGATGGTCAGCTGCTGGGTGCCGGCGCTGCCGGCGACGATATCGATCTCGGCGCCGTCGAGCCAGCCGACGCTGCCGGCATCGACATAGAGGGTGAAGCCATCGCAGTCCACCGCCCACTCGTCGCCAAGCAGGTCGGTCGGCTCGGCGAACTCCAGCCGGGCGTCGGCGCGCGGCGTACCGGGATCGACGGCGCTCAAGCGCACGCCCATGCCGGGCACGCCCTCGCGTTCGATCAGCTTGCGGAAGTGGGTCTGGGCAGTGTCGGAGATCTGGATCATCAGGCTATTCTAGCCAAGTCAGCGTCGGCCGCTCATTCGGTTTATACACCGTCCGGCGCATTGTTCAGTCAACACGAGGTGGAGGAACCCATGTCCGACCTGATTCCGCTGGCACAGGCGCACTGCGTGCCGCGAAAGGGCAGCGACCACAAGCTGGGCGAGGCCCGCCTGGCCGAACTGCTGCCGCAGGTGCCGGGCTGGGAGCTGGCCGAGGCCGGCCAGGCGCTGGTGCGCACCTTCCGGTTCAAGAACTATTACGAAACGATGGCCTTCGTGAACGCGCTGGCCTGGATCGCCCACCACGAGGACCACCACCCGGACCTGGGCGTGCACTACGACCGCGCCGTCGTGCGCTATTCCACCCACGACGTGGGCGGCCTGAGCGAGAACGACTTCATCTGCGCGGCAAAGACTTCGGCCCTGACGGAGCAACTGCCATGAACGTACGTTTGCTGAGCCTGTCCCTGATCGCTGCGACCGGCCTGGCCGGCTGTGGCCCGTCCGAACCGCCGGCACCGCCACCGCCGCCGCCGACCGAAGTGGCCGCGGTGAAGACGCCGCCGCCGCAGTACCCGCTCGAACTGGCCTGCATGGGCGTGGGCGGCACCAGCACCTTCAAGGTGACCATCGGCACCGACGGCAAGCCCAGTGAGGTTGCCCTGCTGACCGGCGCGGGCAATCCGCAGCTGGACGAACTGGCCAGGACCGCCGTGCAGGGCTGGCAGTTCAATGCCGCCACCCGCAACGGCCAACCGGTGCCGGCCACCATCCAGGTGCCGGTCAGCTTCAATCCGCCGCAGCCGAAGCCGGACCAGTGCTTCGCGATTGAAGAACGCCTGCGCCGCGGCGGCTGATCGCGCACGCCGACGAGGCCAGCCGACGCCCGCCTCGCCCTCGCCGCCCCGGCCCTGCCCGGGGCGGTTGTCTGTCAACAGGACCGCGTCGGTACATGCTGCAGATTCCCACCGAAAACATCTGGATCGCACTGGCGGTCACCCTTGCGGCCGGCCTGGCGACCGCCATCGGCAGCCTGATGGTGCTGTTCTCGCGGCGGCCCAATCCGCGCCTGCTGGCCTTCGGCCTGGCCTTCGCCGGCGGCGCGATGGTCTACGTGTCGCTGTCGGAGATCCTCAACAAGTCCATTGCATCGTTCGCGCTGGCCTATGGCGAGCGCACCGGCTTCACCTACGGCACGCTGGCGTTCCTGCTGGGCGTGGTGGCGATCGTGCTGATCGACCACTTCATTCCCAATCCGCATGACAGCCTGGACAAGCAGGACCCCGCGTTCCGCGAGAACAGCCGCGAGTACCTGAAGCGCGTCGCGCTGCTGACCTCGATCGCGATCACCGCGCACAATTTCCCGGAAGGGCTGGCGACCTTCTTCGCCACGCTGGAAAGCCCGTCGGTGGGCATGCCACTGGCCTTCGCCATCGCCATCCACAACATTCCCGAGGGCATCGCGATCGCGGTGCCGGTGTACTTCGCTACCCAGAACAAGTTCTATGCGTTCAGCGCCAGCCTGCTGTCCGGGCTGGCCGAGCCGGTGGGCGCGGCACTGGGCTACTGGCTGCTGTCCGGATCGCTGTCGCACGCCACGTTCGGCTGGGTGTTCGGGCTGATCGCCGGCGTGATGGTGTTCCTGGCGCTGGATGAGCTGCTGCCGGCGGCCAAGCGCTATGCCAAGGGCCACGAGACCGTGTACGGGCTGGTGGCCGGCATGGGCACGCTGGCGATCAGCCTGGTGCTGTTCAAGTGGTGAGGGGCCGCTAAGGCACATCCACGCATGGCGTGGATCTACCGCCCTCGGGTAGCGTCGAGCTTGCTCGACGGCCCTTCGGTCGGGTCACGCGGAAAGCCAGTCGAGCAAGCTCGACTCTACTTCAGCCGGTCCAGCGCCTCGACCAGCTCATCGGCCAGCGGCGCGTTCAGCACATACGGGCTCTTGCCAGCGTCCAGCGCGAACTCCAGCGAGGCCGCATGCAGGAACAGGCGCTTCAGCCCGATCTGCTCACGAAGCCGCTTGTTGACCGCAGGATCGCCGTACTTGTCGTCACCAGCCACCGGATGACCCAGATGCTGGGCATGCACGCGGATCTGGTGGGTGCGACCGGTCTCGATGCGCACTTCGCAATAGGAATGACCACCGCGGCGCTCCAGCACCCGGAAGTGGCTGATGGATTCCTTGCCGATCGCGTTGACCTGCACATGGCGCTCGCCGCCCTGGCGCAGGCCCACGTGCAGCGGCGCATCCACCGTCATCACGCCATCGGGCATGCGCCCGGCCAGCAGGGTCAGGTAGCGCTTGCGGATGCCGGCGCCGTGGTCTTCGCGCAGCAGCGCCTGCAGCTCGCTCAGCGCCGAGCGCTTCTTGGCTACGATCAGCAGGCCCGAGGTGTCGCGATCCAACCGGTGGACCAGCTCCAGGGTCTGGCCCGGACGCAGCGCCCGCAGCGTCTCGATGGCACCGAAGCTGATGCCGCTGCCGCCGTGGCTGGCCACGCCGGTCGGCTTGTTCAGGGCCAGCAGGCGCGCGTCTTCGAAGACGATGGCCTGCTCCAGCCGGCGCATGAACGCCTCGGGCGGGCCCGCCTTGTCTCCTTCTTCAGTGAGACGGACCGGCGGCACACGCACCTCATCGCCCGCCTCCAGCTTGCGTTCGGCCTTGGCGCGGCCGCCATTCACGCGGACCTGGCCGCTGCGCACCAGCTTGTAGACCAGGCTGCGCGGGGCGCCCTTGAGCTGGCCCAGCAGGAAATTGTCCAGGCGCTGGCCGGCACGGTCCTCGGGAACGGTGATCATGCGCACGGAAGGCTTGTCGCCGGCTGGCTTGGTGGGGTCTGAGGCAGTCATCTGGCTGTTTATTCTGTTACACTCGGGGGGCGAGATAAGGGATTGATTTCGTTGGAAGTTACTCAGGGCCAGAAGCCCAGCTTCCGACGAATCCGGCACAGTGCGCGACCACCGCCCGCGGGGCGGCCATGTTAGCGGCTCACCGGCCTTCCCGGCCATCGCCGGATGCCTGACACGCAACCGTGCTGAACATGTCCCGCGTGGCGCTCCAGCCTGGCTGACAGCTGCCTGCGGCCCTGCAACACCCCAAAACCCATAAGAGTGAAGCGCTCCCGCGGCCTGCCGTGGTGTCGTAGCGCTGGAAACCCAAGCCGCCCTCCCCGCGCTTGCGCGAATGGGCGGCGAGCCGTGTCCAGAGGCGAAACCCCATGGCGTTCCGCGCGGTAGCCGCTTGCGAGGAACGCAACAATGAAGCGAATGCTGATCAACGCCACGCAGGCTGAAGAGCTGCGTGTTGCCATCGTGGATGGCCAGTCGTTGTATGACATCGACATCGAACAGCCGTCGAAGGAACAGAAGAAGTCCAACATCTACAAGGGCCGGATCTTCCGCATCGAGCCCTCGCTGGAAGCGGCCTTCGTCGAATACGGTGGTGGCCGCCATGGCTTCCTGCCGCTGAAGGAAATCTCCCGCGACTACTTCCAGGCCGGTGTCGACCACAACAAGGCCGGCATCCGCGAGCTGCTCAAGGAAGGCCAGGAAATCGTCGTCCAGGTCGACAAGGAAGAGCGCGGCAACAAGGGCGCTGCCCTGACCACGTTCATCTCGCTGGCCGGCCGCTACATGGTGCTGATGCCGAACTCACCCAGCGCTGGCGGTGTTTCCCGTCGCATCGAGGGCGAAGACCGTGCCGCCCTGAAGGACGCGCTGGACAAGCTGAACATCCCCGACGACATGGGCGTGATCATCCGCACCGCCGGCGTCG
Organism: Stenotrophomonas sp. GSD10; assembly: GCF_056172695.1. NCBI lineage: Bacteria > Pseudomonadati > Pseudomonadota > Gammaproteobacteria > Lysobacterales > Lysobacteraceae > Stenotrophomonas > Stenotrophomonas sp. GSD10. Next base: position 2,609,336 of record NZ_JAOCMC010000002.1, read on the forward strand.
GCCGCGATGCCGAAGAGCTGCAGTGGGATCTGGACTACCTGCTCAACGTCTGGCGCGCCATCGCCGACGCCGCACTGAGCAAGCCGGCCCCGTTCCTGATCTACCAGGAATCGCGCCTGATCGTGCGCGCCCTGCGTGACTACCTGCGCGCCGACATCGGCGAGATCCTGGTGGACACCGAGGAGATGTACGAACACGCCCGCGAGTTCATGCAGCAGGTGATGCCGCAGACCCTGCGCAAGCTCAAGCATTACAAGGACGACATCCCGCTGTTCAACCGCTTCCAGATCGAATCGCAGATCGAAGGCGCCTACGAGCGCAATGTGCGCCTGCCGTCGGGCGGCTCGATCGTGGTCGACCAGACCGAAGCGCTGACCGCCGTCGACGTGAACTCCTCGCGCGCCACCAAGGGCAGCGACATCGAGGACACCGCGTTCCAGACCAACCTGGAAGCGGCCGAAGAAGTGGCCCGCCAGCTGCGCCTGCGTGACCTGGGCGGCCTGGTGGTGATCGACTTCATCGACATGGCCTCCAACAAGCACCAGCGCGAGGTCGAGAACCGCCTGGCCAACGCGCTGAAGTACGACCGCGCGCGCGTGCAGGTCGGCCGCATCTCGCGCTTCGGCCTGCTGGAAATGAGCCGCCAGCGCCTGCGCCCGAGCCTGGGCGAATCCAGCCAGATCGTCTGCCCGCGCTGCGACGGCCACGGCCGCATGCGCAGCGTCGAGTCGCTGTCGCTGTCGATCATCCGCGTTGCCGAAGAGCACGCGATGAAGGAAAACACCGGGCAGGTGCTGGTGCAGGCCCCGGTGGAGATCGCCAACTACCTGTTGAACGAGAAGCGCAGTGCGCTGCGCGAGATCGAACGCCGTCACGAAGCGCCGATCGTGATCGTTGCCGACGAGCAGCTGCACACCCCGCATTACACCGTGACCCGCCTGCGCGAGAACGAGCTGGGTGAAGAGAGCAACAAGCCGAGCTACCAGCGCGGCACCCCGCGCAAGCTGCCGGTGCATGCCCTGACCAAGGGCCAGCTGAACATCCCGCCGCCAGCGGTGACCCAGGTCAAGCACACCTCGCCCGCCCCGGTGCGTGAGGAAGCAGAACCGGCCAAGGCGGCGCCGGCCCCAGTCGCCGCAGCGCCGGTGGCAGCGGCCCCGAGCGGTGGCGTGATCGGTTGGCTCAAGCGCGTGTTCGGTGGCGAAGCGGCGCCTGCTCCGGCGGCGGCTGCGCCAGCGGCGCGCCAGCAGCAGGAGGGCGGCCGCAAGGACCGCAACAAGGATCGCAACAAGGACCGCAAGGACCGTCGCGACGAAAACCGTGGCAACGGCGGCAACGGCAATGCGCAGCAGCAGAAGGACGGCGGCAACCGCAAGGACCGCGGCGAGCAGCGCAGCAAGGACGGCCGTAACGGCAACAACGGCAATGCCCAGCAGCAGCCGCAGCAGGGCAAGCAGAAGGAGCCGCAGCAGAAGGATGGCCAGCAGCAGCCGCAGCAGAACAAGCCGCGCAACGAGCAGCAGGGCCAGAACCAGAACCAGAACCAGCAGCAGCCGAAGCTGAAGCAGCCCAAGCAGCCGCGTCCGCAGCAGCAGGACGGCGACAAGCCGGCCGACAAGCCGCAGCGCAACGCCGCCGAGGCGCCGGTCGATGCAGTGACCGCAGCCGCCGCCGTGGCCGCGACCGCCGTCACCGCCAACGTGGTGACCGCGCAGGAAGGTACGGCTCCGGCCGCACCGGTGGCCGAAGTGGACCTGGCTGACGCAGCAACGGTGGCCGACACCGCGGTCAACGCTGATGCCGACGCCGTTGCCGTGTCCGGCGACGATGCGGCAATCGACGCCGCAGGCGAGCAGGCTGGCGAAGGCGCGACCCGCCGTCGTCGTGGCCGTCGCGGTGGCCGTCGTCGTCGCCGTGGTGGCGCCGAGAACGCTGCCGGCAGCGATGCCCTGGGCGATGACCAGGATGATGCTGACGAAGGTGATGACAGCGACAGCACCGACCCGGTTGCCGACGACAGCGCCGAGGCCACTCCGGTTGCCGTGGCGCAGCCGACCCGCTCGCAGCCGGAGTTCGATTTCGATGACGAAGCCGAGCCGGCGACCGTTGAAGCCGAGAAGCCGGCCCGTGCTGCCGCCGCCGTGGTTGCCGCGCCGGTTGCGGTGGTGAGCAGCGCCGTGGTCGATGCCGCAGCACCGGTCGTGGCCGAAGCACCGGCACCGGTCATCAAGGCCGAGCCGGCGCCGCAGCCGGTTCAGACCAGCATGCTGGATCAGATCGATGCCGCAACCCCGGCCCAGCCGGCGGCACCGATCGCTCCGGTGGCTGAAGCCAAGCCGGTTGTCGAGGAGGTCGCCGCGGTGGCCGCGCCGGCACCGGTGGTGGTCGACGCTGCGCCGGTGGTGGAAGCGGCTCCGGTCGTTGAAGCCAAGCCGGTGGTTGCCGAAGCCGCACCGATCGTGGCCGACGTCATTCCGGTGGCGGAAGCCGCTCCGGTGGCGGAAGCCGCTCCGGTGGTGGAAGCGAAGCCGGTGGTCGAGACCGCACCGGTCGTGGAACAGCCGGCAGCACCGGTGGCCGTCGAGGCCGCGCCGGTCGAAGCTGCCGCACCGGTGGCTGAGGCCGTGGTGACGCCGTCGATCGAGCCGCTGGCCGATGGCCATGCCGATTCGGCCAGCCAGGCCGCTGATGCCCAGGCATCGGACGAAGACGAAGAAGCCGCCAAGCGCACGCCGCCGGCGAACTGATCGTTCTTTGATCGCGAAGTACGAAACGGCGGGGATCGATGATCCCCGCCGTTTCTGTTTGTGCCGTACCGTGGTGTGGTGGCCGGCCTGGGTCGGCGCCGTGGTTCGTGCCAACCCAGGTTGGCACCTACCGAAGCGGGTGTTGCTCAGGGCTTGGGGGCGAACTGCAACCGGGTCCAGACCCCGTAGTGGTCCGACGCCCAGCGGCCGCTGTCGTCGGGCTGATCGAACAGGATCTTCGCTTCGCGCGCGACCATCGCGTCCTGCAGGAAGAAGATGTGGTCGATGCGCGAGGGCGCCTGGTAATAGTGCCGGTTCAAGGTGCTGACGCCGGCCAGGTCGGTGTTGACGTGCACGCTGCCGTAGCTGTCGCCGTAATGGCTGCGCAGCTCACTCAGATCCCCGGCATCGACCAGCGCGTTGAAATCGCCAGCGATCACCACCGGCGCACCGGCCGAGGTTTCGGTGATGAAACGCAGCAGGTCCTCCACCTGGGTGCGGCGGATGCGCTGGCCGTTCTCATCGCTGCGCTCGTTCAGATGCGTGGCATAGACGTTCACCGGTGCGCCATCGACGTCGATGCGCAGGTGCGCCACCGTGCGGTAGTCGTCCAGCGGCTTCAGCAGATGATCGCCGCGCGCCAGGATCGGGCGCCGGGTCAGCAACGCATTGCCGTAGCGCTTGGGTGCACCGACCGGATCGGTCGACACGAACACATACTGGTAGCCCAGCTGGCTGGCCAGCCATTGGGCCTGGTTGCGCACGTTGCGGCGCTGGATCACCTCCTGCAGGGCCACCGCATCGGGTTGCAGGCGCTTGAGCTCGGCCAGGATGGTGCGGCGGCGGCTCGGCCAGTCCTCGCGGTCATGGTGCAGGTTGAACGTGACCATACCCATGCCTGCTGCGCTGGCAACGTCGGTCGCCGCAGTCGTGGCCACTGGCTCGGCCGCCAGCACAACGCCCGGCAATGCCAGCGCAATCGCCAGCCCCAGGGCGCGCACCGATGCGCGCACCCTCGCCCCCTGCTCCCTCATGATTACTGCCCCTTGCGTTCGGCGCGGCGCACCGCGCTCGGTACATCGATCTCGACCCGCGCCGGCAGCTGGTGCACGTGCAGCTCCCGGTTGATCCACTCGGCCGCTTCGCCGTTGATGGTCGCCTCGCCCGGATCACCGGCGTACGGCCACGGCAGCACCACGCCGCCGACCGGTGGCAGCAGGCCCGGCTGCACCTCCAGCACCAGCTGCTTGTCGCTGCGCTGCAGGCGGTAGTTGAGCTGGCCCTGCGGCGTGCGCAGGCCCTGCACGGCGATGCCCTCGCCCTGCAGCCACGACGTCGGCACGCCGGCAGCCAGCACCAGTGCATCATCCATGTCGCGGTTGTAGGCGAACATGTCCAGCGCCGAGCGCACGAAGTCCGACGCCACCCAGGCATGCGGCAGGTCACCGACGAAGAACGGCTTGCGCGGCGTGCGCGAGACCACTTCGGCCCACTGGTTCCAGGCCTGCGGCGCGCGATCCCTGAAGAAGAACTCGGTGGCCTGCCAGGCACGATCGCGCCAGCCCAGGCGCACGAACGCGGCCACATTGCGCCACTCGTACGGGGTGTAGTCCTTCCATTCGCGCTTGCCGTCGCGGCGGGCCACGAACTCCTTCCAGTAGCGCTCGAAGGTCGCCTCCAGGGCCTGCTGCGGCAGACGGCCCTGCTCGCCACCCGGCGCCAGCGCGATGGTGGTGGAGGTGGCATCGAAATCGCCCAGCTCGGCCGAACCCGGCAGATAATCGATGTGGTGCTGCTGCATCGCCGACAGCAGCGATGCCTGCAGGTCATCACGGAACTGGTCGCGCGATTCGGCCATCTGCATCGCCTCGACCTTGCCCAGCTGGGCCGCCAGCAGCGCCGCGTCCTTGTAGCCGCGCAACGCCCAGAAGTTGTCCCAGTACGAATGCATCGGCTTGGCCGAATAACCTTCGTGGCTGATCGAGGCCGGCATCATGCCGTAGAAGGCCGGGTTGCGCGCACGGTTCTCTTCGGTGCGCTCGCTGGCACGCAGCTGCTCCATGTAGGTGTAGGCGCCCTGCACATGCGGCCACATCAGCTCGGCGAAGGTGCTGTCACCGGTATAGCGCCCATATTCGGCAATGCTGTAGATCAGCTCGCCGTGGCTGTCGTTCTCCGGCACCGGGTCGCTGCCGCGCGCATCGACGCAGCACGGCACCTTGCCGTTCTCGAACTGGAACGGCGCATACCAGTTGATGTAGTCACGCACCGCGTCGCTGCGGCCCATGCGCAGCAGGCCCTCGGAAATCATCGCGCCATCGCGGATCCAGCTGCGCGCATACGAACGCGTGCCCGGCTGCAGGCGCGGGCCAACGCGCGAGATCAGCATGTGCGCGACGGCGGTGCGCAGGGTGTCAACCAGCGCCTGGCCGGCGGCGGGCACCTGCAGCGAGACCACGCCCAGCTTCTGCCGCCACTGTTCGGCCACCTGCGCCTGCGCCTTGGCCACGTCCAGCGCCTTCGGCGCCCAGCCACCGGTCTGCGGCAGCACCACCGCCACTTCCCGGCTCTGCCCCGGCTCCAGCTTGATGGTGTACAGCAAGGCGCCCGACGCCATGCCGGTGCTGTCCTTCACTGCGGTGGTGGCCGGGTACTTGCCGTCGGCCAGGTGCATCGCATCGAGCTTGCCGTCGAAGGTGCTGGCAAAGCGCGCGTCGGGCACCTGCAGGGGATACACGCGCGGCTCGCCGTTGATCCGCACCAGCTGATCGCCGACATCCAGCGCATCGATGCGGCTGAAGCCACCGACGGTGTTGAGGAACTGCGTGGGCGGATTGACCTGCCACGGGCGGATCGCCAGTGCCAGCGTGTACTCGTGCGCCACCTTGTCCGGGTTGCTCAGCCGGTAGCGGCCGATCAGCTGCGCACGCTCCGGGGTGCCCTGCACGAAGCTGGTCACCGCCAGCCCGACCTTTTCATGCACCCAGTCGACATTGGCGATGGGCAGGTAATGGTCCTGCAGCGACTGGGTGATGGCGACCTTGGACCAGTCCAGCAGCTTGCCATCGAGGCGGATGAACGGCTCGATGCTGAAGCTGCCCTTGGCCGGTTCCAGTGCGCCGTCTTCGCTGATCAGTGCCTGCTCCTGTCCGCCGTCGAGGCCGAGCAGGGTCCAGTAGGGCTGTTCGCCCACATAGGCGCGTGGCAACGATCCGCGCGGCAGATCAGCGGCCACCGAGGACAGGAAGGCATTGGGCGTGGCGGCAAAGGCCAGCGGCTTCAGTGCGATGTCCCGGATGCCGTAGCGCCAGTTCGGGCCATCCTGCAGGTCGAAGCGCACGTAGCGCGCATCAGTATCCGGCAGCGCCAGCCAGTCACGGCCACCGGCACCGCTGGTCACCTCGCGCACAGTGCGCCAGTCGCGGCCATCTTCCGAGGTACGCACGGTGTAGCGGCGCGCTTCCAGGTTCGGCAGCCAGTCGATCACTGCACCGCCGATCTCGCGGCTCTTGTGCAGGTCCAGGCTGATGGTCTGCTGCTTGACCCCGCCGCTGATCCAGAACGTATCGCTCTTGCCGTCGATCATGCGGTCCTGCAGCGCGGTGGCGGTATCGGCAATCACCGAGGGCACCAGCGCCGAATCGTCCTGCGGCGGCAGGCCCTGCAGGGTCAGCTTGTCGAAGCACACCGTGCCGCGGCCGCCGACCTTGCTGTAGATCGTGAACTCGACGGCGGCGCTGCGCGCCAGCTCCTTCTCCGGCGACGGCCCCCACGCCTTGTCGATCTGGCGTCGACGGTATTCGACCGGCGTCCACGCCTTGGCGAAGCTGTAGCCGGGGCGGTTGACCCACCAGACGTTGTCGCCGCTGGCATCGATCAGCTTGAACTGCAGGTCGTTGGCCGGCGAATCGCCGCGCAGCTGGAAGCCGAAACGGTAGTTGGCCGGGTATTGAATGTTCAGCGCGCGGCGGATGCCGACGTAACCGGAGACCTCATGGAAGTCGTAGTCCAGGCACAGCGCGCGGCCACCGCCGGCGCCACTGACCGGGCGCAGCGAACCGCTGACCTGGTCGGACAGCACCAGCTTCCAGGCGCCGATGTCGTCGAAGTCGTCCAGCACCTTCGGTGCCGGCAGCGCCGGGGGTGCGGCGATCGCCAGGGAAGTCCACAACAGGCCCAGTCCAACGGCGATCACTCGCTTCATCCCTTGACGCTCCCCAGCAACAGACCTTGGATGTAGTACCGCTGCAGCACCAGGAACAGCGCCAGCACCGGGACCACGGTGACCACCGCGCCGGCCATCATCATTTCCACGTCCATGATGTGCTCGCGCGAGAGGGTGGCCAGCGCCACCGGCAAAGTGTAGTGCTCCTGATCGGTCAACACGATCAACGGCCACATGAAATCGTTCCATGCGCCCATGAAGGTGAAGATCGCCAGGGTCACCAGCACCGGCTTGAGCATCGGCAGCACGATCTGGAAGAAGATGCGCAGCTCCCCTGCCCCGTCGATGCGCGCCGCTTCCAGCAGCTCGTCCGGAATCGAGCGCGCGTACTGGCGCACCAGGAAGATGCCGAACACGCTGGCCAGCGCCGGCACGATCACGCCACCAAAGCTGTTGACCAGGCCGAGCTGCTTCATCAGCAGGAACAGCGGCAGCATCGCCACCTGCGCCGGAATCACCAACGCCGCCATCAACACCTGGAACAGGCGCTCGCGACCGACGAAGTTGAGCTTGGCGAAGGCATAGCCGGCCATGGTGTTGAGCAGCAGCGAGCCGAAGGTGATCGCCAGCGACACCAGCAGGCTGTTGGCGAAGTTGCCGCCCATGCCGGTACGTGCGAACAGCTCATGGTAGTTGTGCGTGGTGATGCTCGAAGGCAGCAGCGGCGGCGGGAAATGGCTGGCCTCGCCCTGCGGCATGAACGAGACCGACACCATCCACAGCAGCGGCGCCAGGCTGACCAGGGCCAGCACCAGCAACGCACCATTGATCATCCACGGGTACCAGCGCGACTGGCCGATTTCACGACTCATACCAACTGCCTCTTGCGGCCAAAGCGGAGCATCACGGTGGTCACCGCCAGGATGATCAGGAACAGCAGGAACGCCACTGCCGAGGCGCGTCCCAGGTTCCACCACTTGAAGCCTTCCTCGAACATGAAATACAGCACGCTGACGGTGCTCTGCAGTGGGTCGCCGCGGGTCATCACGTACGGCTCGGCGAACAGCTGGAAGTAGCCGGACACGGTAATCACCCCGACCACCAGCAGCACCGGGCCGAGCATCGGCAGGGTGATGTGCAGGAACTGCTTCCAGCGCGAGGCGCCGTCGATGCGCGCGGCCTCGTACAGGTCATGCGGGATCGCCTGCAGGCCGGCCAGGAAGATCACCATGTTGTAGCCGAAGTTCTTCCACACCGCGAACAGCATGATGGTCGGCATCGCCCAGTTGGGATCACCCAGCCAGTCGATCGGACTGATGCCCAGATGGCCCAGGCCGTAGTTCACCAGGCCATAGCTGGTATGGAACAGGTAGCGCCAGATCACCGCCACCGCCACCAGCGTGGTCACCACCGGGGCGAACAGTGCGGTGCGGAACAGCGCCTTGAAGCGCGCCGCCGGGGCGTTGAGCAGCATCGCCGCGCCCAGCGACACGCCGATCGACAACGGCACGCCGATCAACACGAAGTAGGTGGTGTTCCACAGCGACTTCCAGAACATCGGCGTCTGCAGCAGGTCGATGTAGTTGCCCAGGCCGACAAAGCGCAGGTTGCTGCTGTCGGCCAGCGCATACAGATCGAAGTCGGTCACGCTCAGCGCCAGCGCCGAGGCCACCGGCAGGCCGAAGAACACGCCCAGCACGATCAGCGAAGGGCCGGCGAAGATCCAGCCGGCAAGCGAAGTACGTTTCATTGCGCGCTCCCGGCGGCGACGGCACTGCTGGACTGCGACGACGGTGCGCGCTGCTGCAGGCGTTGTTGTTCATGCATCCAGCGGCGCTTGGCCAGCACCTTGTCCACGCGCTGGTCGAGCTCTTCCACCGCCTTGTCCTGCGCCAGGCCACCGCGCACCACCTTCTCGGTGACAATGCGCATTTCCTGCACGATGCGCTCCCATTCGAGCACCTTCGGCGTCGGCTTGACCCGCTCCAGCTGGTCACGGAAGGCCGTTGCCAGCGGATCATTGGCCAGCGACGGCGCGCTCCAGGTGCTGCGGCGCGGCGGCAGGTCGCCGATGATCGAATGGAAACGCGCCTGGATCGCCGGCCGCGACAGGAACTCGATCAGCTTCCACGACGCTTCCTTCTGCTGCGACTTGCGGAAGATCACCAGGCTGGTGCCGCCGGCGATGCCGGCGCCGGGGCCATCCGGGCCGGGCAGCGCCGCGGTGCCCCACTGCCCTTCCAGTTCCTTCGGCTGCAGCTTCTTGAACTCGCGGATGTTCCAGGGGCCGGAGATGTAGAACACGTTGAAGCCGCGGAAGAACTCGTCCCAGACGTTGGAGATCTGCGTCTCGGACATCTTCGGCGCCCAGCCCTGCTCGAACATGTTGGCGTAGAAGGCGAGCGTGCGGCGGAAGCCCGGGCTGGCGAAGTTGCCGCGGGTATCGTCGTCGCGCAGCAGCGGGTCGGGCTGCTGCAGCGCCAGCGACAGCTGCTGCTCGAACTCGTTGATCGGCATCAGCACCGCATAGCGGTTCGGTCCCTGCATGCGCTTGATCGCCGCCATCTGCTGGTCCCACTCGGCCCAGGTACGCGGCGGGTGGTCGTAGCCGGCCTTGGCCAGCAGATCCTTGCGGTAGTAGATCAGGCGCGTATCGACGTACCACGGCACGCCCACCAGCTCGCCGTGGATCACATTGGTATCCCAGATGCCCTGGAAGTAGTCCTTTTCATCAACCACCGCCGAGTGATCGACAAACGGCTGCAGCGGCGTCAGCGCATCGAGCTCGGCGAACTCCGGCACCCAGGTGTTGCCGAGCTGGCAGACATCGGGCAGGCCGTCGGCGGCGAACGCGGTCAGCAGCTTCTCGTGCGCTGCCGTCCACGGGATGTTCTGCACATCCACCTTGATGCCGGGGTTCTCGGCCTCGAACTCGTGGATCAGTTCGCTGACCACCTCGGCTTCGCGGCCCATCGCCCAGAAGCGCACGGTGGTGGTGCCCGGCTCGGTGCGGGCGCAGCCGGCCACGGCCAGTGCGGCCAGTGCGGCCAGGGCGGGCAGCGCCCAGCGGCGCAGGCGGTCGATCCAGTTCGGCACCGGGTTACTTCCCCTGCCCTGTGTTGCGGTTGGCATTGTTCTTCTGTTCCTGCGCGGCAGCCGCGCGTGATTCGGCGATACCCACCGCGCGTGCCGCCGCGGCCTTTTCGTCCTTCTGCAGTTCCAGCGGCTGGAACGAGCCTTCCGGCGCCAGCCAGCCGCCACTGAACCCGGCCCGCTCCAGACCCTTGCGGATGTACGGATTCTTCTTCATCACTTCCCAGACGAAGTCGTTGCGATAGTTGGCGATCATGGTCAGGATCGGGCCCTGGTCGATGGCGATGTAATCGCTGGCGACCCAGCCGCGATCCGGTACCACGCGGCCGGTCTTGATCGGGATGTCGTAGTTGAAGCTGGGATTGAACGAATCCAGGAAGCCGTAGCTGGAATAGATGTAGTCGCCGTAGCGCTTGTGCATCTCCAGCGTGGCCGGAATCACCTGCTCCGGTGCGAACACCACCGAGGCGATCGCGGCGGTCGGCGCGATCGTGCCGTCATCGAAGTTCTCGCGCAGGCCGGCGCCGCGCGAAGAGTAATGGCGGAACTGCCGCTGCTCGCCGCGATACTCCTGCGTGGTGTTCTGCGGGCCATCGCTGGCGGTCAGGCCCCAGACATTCTCGCCATAGTCCTTCCACTGCATCGGGTTGGCGATGGCGTACTCGCGCTGGGCCAGCGCGGCCGAACGGCTGTTGAGGAAATAGGTGCTGCCGCGTTCGCGCATGTACGCGTCCTGGATATCGCGGAAGTCGATCCAGACATGGCTGTACTGGTGGCCGAACAACGGGCCGAAGGACAGGTATTCCTGGCCCTGGTAGACGCCCCAGTCGTTGTCATAGGTGCGCGTCCACACCGTCCATGCGTCCGGGCTGACCGGGTGCGTGGGCGAGCCCAGGGCGAGGATGTAGACCATCATCGCCTCGTTGTAGCCCATCCAGTCATGGTCGATGAAGCCGCTCTCCGGGAACCAGCCCATCGAGATCAGCGGCGCGCGCTGCTGCAGCCAGGGCCAGTCGACCTTCTTGTACAAGGTGTCGGCGATCTGCCGGATTTCCTTCTCGCGCGGGTCGTCACCGTCGTAGTAGGACTGCGCGAACAGCACGCCCATCATCAGCAGCGCGGTATCCACCGAGGACAGCTCGACCCAGCTGTCGTAGCGTCGGCCCTGCTGCATGTCCAGGAAGTGGTAGTAGAAGCCCTTGTAGCCGGCCTTGCCGGTACGCTGCGGGCCCATCGGCACGTCGCGGAAGAATTTCAACGTAGTCAGCGTCCGATCGATCGCCTGGTTGCGGCTGACCCAGCCGTTCTCGATGCCGATCGGATAGGCGGTCAGCGCGAAGCCGACCGAGGCGATGCTGGCGAACGGCCGCGACGGATAGCGGTCCGGAGTCAGGCCGTTCACTTCGTTGGTGGTGTCCCAGAAGAACTGGAAGGTGCGCCGCTCGATGTCATCAAACAGCGGCGGCAGCTCCGGCTTCATCGGCCGCGGCGGTGCGTCGGCCTCGATCAGGATCACCGGTGGGCGCGGCTTGGCAGGCTCCTGCTGGGCCGGCTGGCAGGCGGCCACGCCCAGGCTCAGCGCGGCGGCGGACAACAGATGGCGTGCCTGCATGGCGCGGTTCCTCCGGTGGTCTGATCGATGGGAAAGCATACCGTCCAATGATCTGAAATCGTTTACAAGATGCGTTCTTAAAAAACCACGAAAAACGTGGTTTGACACCGCGATCATTGCCCACACCGCTGCCCCCTGCCCGGCAGCGGTGTGGGCAATGGACCGGCACCCGGCCGGCCATTGCCGTTTTCACCGATGCCGCCAGCGAGCCGGCGGCATCGGGTCATGCATCAACGCCCGGGCTTAGAAGCGGAAGCCCACTTCGGCCTTGACCTGACGCGGCGTACCGATGATCTCGCCGGTCTCGTTGTAGCTGGCCTGCAGCTTGCCGTTGGTCTTGACGTAGTTGTAGGTGGAGAAGTTGTCGAAGTTGAACACGTTGATGATGTCGATACGCGCGTACAGCTCGGTATCGCCCGGCATCTTGAACGTCTTCGTCGCCTGCAGGTCGACCGAACGGTAGCCGAAGATCTTGCCACCCACCAGGAACTTGCCGGTGGCGTTGGGCACCGCTGCCTGCGGGGTCGGCAGGGTGTAGCCGCTGGCCTGCATCACCGGGTACCAGTCATTGACGGCGGTCGGCGTAGCCAGGGTGATCTTGCCACCGAAGGTGATGCCCCAGAAGCCCGCGTACGAACCGGTCATCACCAGGCGGTGACGCGGCGCGCCGTTGGAGCGGATGGTCGGGTAGTCACCGATCAGGCCGCGGTCGAAGGCGTACTTCTCGTTGATGTCGCGGTTGTGGCGCGCGGTGGTCCAGGTATAGGCGATCGAGGTGCCCCAGCCACTTTCCTTGGTGAACGGCTTCTGCGCCGACAGCAGGACCTGGGTAGCGCGGGTCTTGATGCCCTGCTGGCCGATGATCAGGCTGCCGAAGCCCGGCACGTTGCAGCTCCACGCCTGGCTCAGGCCCGGGTCGGTGCCGCCGCACAGGCGCGGGTCATCGAAGAACTGGCCGGTCGGGTAACGGTTGCCCAGGGTGAAGGCGAAGCCGTCGTAGCTCAGGGTGCGGGCGATGGTGGCGTCGGTCAGCCAGTCACCGATCTGGTTGCTCATGCCCAGGCTGAACTGATCCGAGTACGGGGCCTTCAGCTTGTTGTTCAGCAGGTCCACTTCCAGGCCGGCATTGCTGGTCGCGCCAACCAGCGACTGCAGGTTGCCGATGCCGTTGAGCAGGTTCGGGTTCCAGTCGTAGCAGGCGGCCTGGCCGTTGATGCAGGTGCCGGTGGCCGGGTTGCGGAAGTAGATGGTCGGCTGCGGCAGGGCCAGCTTGGTGGTTTCCAGCTGCAGGTTGTCAAACAGGTCGCGGTCGTAGGAACGGCCGGCACCACCGTGGATCACGTGCTGCTCGTCAGCGTTGATGTCATACGAGAAGCCCAGGCGCGGCTGCCAGGCATCCTTGAACGCCTTGCGGTTGTGGCCGTTGCTGATGTAGTTGCTGATGTCCAGGCCGCCCAGTGCCAGCGAATCGGCGTAGGTCTGGCCGGCAGGCGCGCGCGGATCCTGCGAGTAGATGGCGTCGACCACCTGCTGCGGGGTCACGAAGTCCAGGTAGGACGGGGTCTTTTCGTAGTCCCAGCGCAGGCCGAGGTTGATCTGCAGGTGGTCATTGACCTGCCAGTCGTCCTGGATGAACACGCCGTACTGCTTGGACTTCGAACGCACTTCACCGGACACGCCCGACACGCCGGTCACCGGCTTGACGAACTGCGCCTTGTACGGAATGGAATCCGGGAAGTCCGGATCGCCCAGGCTGTAGGTGAAGGTCGGGTTGATCTGCGCCGCATCGGAGGCGTACAGGTCGATCTGCTTGTACTTCACGCCCATCTTGATGGTGTGGTCACCGGCCCACTGGATGCCATCCAGGGTCAGGTTGTCTTCGATCGACCAGCCCTTCTGGCCCTTCACCTGCGAATCCAGTGCCGAGGCGCCACCGATCTTCACCACGGTGCGGTCTTCAGGACCGTCCGGCGCGGTGTAGGTGATGCCGTTGGCCAGGGTCAGCGGGGTCGGGTTGTTGAACGAATCTTCGTGGGTGACCATCAATTCGTTGTAGTAACGCTCACCGCTGTGGTTCCAGCGCAGCGCGTAACGACGGTCGGTGTTGACCACTTCACGGCCGGCTTCCGGCGAGGTCTGGCCACTGAACTGCGACTGGGTTTCGTCGCGGTCCTGGAAGGTCAGTTCGATGCGATCGTTGTCGGTCGGCTCGAAGTCGATCTTGCCGAAGATCAGGTCCTGCTGGAACGGCTGGCTGGCCGGGCCGAGGCCGGCAGCACCGGCCGGCGGCAGCAGACCGGCAGCGCCGGTGACCGCGCCGTCCGGCGCGATGGTGACCGGCAGGTCGAAGCGCTTGGCTTCGTAGGTCACGAAGAAGTGGGCCTTGTCCTTGACGATCGGGCCGCCCAGCGCGAAGCCGTATTCCTTTTCGGCCGAGACCATCTTGTCCTTGCCGCCCTGGCGCTCGGCCGGGGTCTTGGCGCGCATGTCTTCATCGGTGTAGCGGTAGAACGCCTCACCCTTGAACTCGTTGGTACCGGACTTGGTCGCGGCAGTCACCGCAGCGCTCGACACCTGGCCGTACTCGGCCTTGTAGTTGCCGCTGATGACCTTGTATTCGCCGATGGCCAGCTGCGGGAACGGGTTGCCGGCGCTGCCGGACTGGCCGGCCACGCCGCCGCCCTTGACGTAGCTCTTCTGGCCCACGCCGTCGATGTACACGTTGGTGCCGTCGGCATTGGTGGCACCGCCGCGCAGCGAGGTGTTGCCCTTGGCGTCACGGGTGAAGATCATGCCCGGCACCGCGTCGGCGAACTCCAGGAAGTTGCGCGACACCTGCGGGGTGGTCTGGATCTGCTGCAGGCTGACGGTCTTGCCCACTTCAGAGGTGCGCACTTCCTGCAGCAGGGTCGGTGCGACGACGTTGACGGTGTCCAGGTTGGTGGCCGCGGTCGAACCCGGCGTGCTGCTGGCAGCACCGGCGAAGTTCAGCGTGGCGGTGGAGGCCACGGTGACGGTGACCTTCTGGGTCTGGCCGTTGGCGACCACGTCGTAGGTGCCCGGATCCAGGCCCATCAGCGAGTAGCTGCCATCGGCGCGCACGGTGCCGCGACGGACGGTACCGGTGGCCACATTGGTGGCGGTGACTTCAGAACCGGCCTGGGCGCCGGCAACCTGGCCGCGCAGGCTGGCGTTGGCCGACTGCGCCATGGCGTTGGGGGCCGCAGCCAGCATCAGACAGCTGACCAGTGCGGTGCTCAGCAGCCGGCGTGCCGGCGTGCGGAAGGTGGTATGCATCATCAACTCAATCTCCGGGTGGCGGTGACCGCTCGCGCGGTCCCTGCGATCAATCAAAAAGAAGGAACGCCTCTGGCTTCAACGGCCGGATGGCGGAGTGGTGGAATCGCGAACTATCAAGCGGGGAACCAGGGTCTGCTTGTCCCCTGTCCCATCCGTGGAGGTGCCGTCCATCAACTGCATCAGGCGCGTCATGGCCCGATCGCCGAGCTCGGCGATGCTGACCTGCATGGTGGTCAGCGACGGGTGGACGAAACGTGCCAGTGGAATGTCATCGAAACCGGCCAGGGCGACATCGGTCGGCACATGGACCCCTGCCTGCGTGAACGCATACAGGCAACCCAGGGCCATCATGTCGTTGGCGGCGAACACGGCATCGGGCAGCGCTCCGGCTGCCAGCAACTCCTGACCGGCGCGGTGGCCGGAAGCTTCGTCGAAATCACCGGGCAGCTCGATGCCTTCGGCGCCACTGCCGAATGCCGCCAGCGCGTCACGGAAGCCGCGCAGGCGCTCGCGCGCGTCGAAGTTGAGGTCCGGGCCAGAAATGAAAGCGATGCGACGGTGGCCAGCGTCGAGCAGATGGCGGGTCATCGCCATCGCACCGGCATGGTCGTCGATGCTCAACACCGGGTGTTCCTGCGTGGGCAGGTAGGTATTGATCAACACCGTCGGCAGCGACTGCGGCAGGTTGTCGGTCAGGAAGCCCGGGCTCTCGGCATAGGGCGAGAGCACCAGCAGCCCGTCAACCCGGCCGCGCATGGCACGCAGGGCCGCGCCCTGCTGCTCCTGGTCGCCGTGGTAGCTGGACACCAGCAGGTGCTGGCGGCGGTTGCGGGCGACGTTGTCGATGCCGCGCATCAGCTCGGAGAAGAATTCGCCGTACAGGTCGGGCAGCACCACGCCCACCGTGTTGGTGCGGCGGCTGCTCAGGCTGCGGGCGGCGGCGTGCGGGGTGTAACGCAGCCGGGCGGCCACCTCCAGCACAAGCTGGCGGACCGGTTCGGCGACATTTTCATGCCCGTTGAGCGCACGCGATACCGTGGCCACGGAGACCCGGGCTTCGCGAGCGACGTCTTTGATTGTGATAGCTGCCTTGTTCACGAAGCCGCCCTCCACGGCTTGGACCTACCAGCATTGGCGCGGAATGTAAGCGTTTCCATCTGGGCTTGTAAACAGTCCGTTAGGCGAATGTCCTGAAATGGACATGAAAACCTGTCCATCACAGGCCTTTGCGAAGACCTGCGATGACAGCGCGGGACAAGGGCTCAGCCCTGTTCTGACGGGGTGGATGCGCGGATGGACAGGGCATGGATGTCGGTGTCCATCATCGCCCCCAGTGCGGCATAGACCGCGCGGTGGCGCGCCAGCGGGCCCAGCCCGGCAAAGCGCTCGCTGACCACCAGTACGTTGAAATGGCCGCGCCCATCGCGGGCTCCGGCATGACCGGCATGGCGATGACTGTCGTCTTCGATTTCCAGCCGGGTCGGGGCCAGCGCCTGCTGCAGCGCATCACGGATCCGTTCGATCCGTCCGGCGTTCACGGCAGGACCTTGCGGAACGGCCGCACCTGCACGCGGGTGTAGACGCCCGCGTCGACGTAAGGGTCGGCATCGGCCCAGGCCTGGGCCTGCGCAAGCGACTCGAACTGGGCAATCACCACCGAGCCGCTGAAGCCGGCCGGACCGGGGTCTTCGCTATCCACCGCCGGACAGGGACCGGCCAGCAGCAGGCGCCCTTCGTCGCGCAGCGCGTGCAGGCGCGCCAGGTGTTCCGGCCGGGCCTGCAGCCGCTGTGCCAGCACATCCTGGCCGTCATACCCCTCGATCACATACCACACCGGCGTTACCTCGCTTGCGTTTTCGGGTCCGCAGATTCTAGCCAATGGCCCCTGCCGCCGCCCTTGGCTGGACACCTGCGCCACAAAGGCTTACCCTAGAACCCATTGCACGTGGCTGGATGCAGCAGCTCGTCGGTTCCTGCGGCCAATGCGGCCCCCGACGACCGACCTGCCGCTTCAAAACCGGATCGCCTGACCGGGCCACGTAGACGACCTCCCCGTAGTTTCGTCGCTGCCGTTCGCTGCGGCGCGTCCTGCTGTTTGATATGTGTGGAATCGCGCCGATCCCGGCGTGTCTGGTGCCCTGGGGCTCCGTGGCGTTGGCCCGGCGAACCCGGTGCCGCGACTGGTCCGTTGCAATCCTGATGTCCATTAGATGACTTCCGAACTCGCGCTCGACGCGAACCCGCCAACCCGGCCGCCCGCCCCCAGCAGCAGGAAATGCCGCTGGCCGTGGTGCATGGGCAACCGGTCCTGCAGATCCCGCAGGACCTGTACATCCCGCCGGACGCGCTGGAAGTCATCCTGGATGCCTTTGAAGGCCCGCTGGACCTGCTGCTGTACCTGATCCGCCGGCAGAACCTGGACGTGCTGGACATTCCGGTAGCCGAGATCACCCGGCAGTACGTGGAATACATCACCGTGATGCGCGAGCTGCGTTTCGAGCTGGCGGCCGAGTACCTGGTGATGGCCGCGATCCTGGCCGAGGTGAAGTCGCGCATGCTGCTGCCGCGGCCGGTCAGCGAGGAAGGCGACGAGGCCGACCCGCGCGCCGAGCTGGTGCGCCGGCTGCAGGAGTACGAACGCTTCAAGCAGGCGGCCGAGGACATCGACGCCCTGCCCCGCCAGGACCGCGACACCACGGTGGCGCATGCCTTCATGCCCGAACGCGCGGCGGTGAAACTGCCGCCGCCGGTGGACCTGAAGGAAATGCTGCTGGCGCTGCACGACGTGCTCAAGCGCGCCGAGCTGTTCAGCGGCCACGCCATCAAGCGCGAGGCACTGAGCGTGCGGCAGCGCATGGGCGAAGTGCTCGGCCGCATGGAAGATGGCAGGTTCTATCGTTTCGAGAGCCTGTTCACCGCTGAAGAAGGCAAGCTGGGCGTGCTGGTCACGTTCCTGGCGGTGCTGGAACTGGCCAAGGAACAGTTGCTGGACATCGTGCAGGAAGAGCCGCTGGCGCCGATCTACGTGAAGTCGCTGGCTGCCGGCAACACCAACGCCCCGCTGCAGTTCAGCAGCGAGTTCGACGACAACGACGCCGCCAACGAGAACGAGTGAGCGCTGCCTGCCGATGGATCAATCGCTGATCAACCGCATAGTCGAAGGTGCCCTGCTGGCCTCCAGCCAGCCGCTGACCCTGGCCCAGCTGAAGGACCTGTTCCCGGAAGAGGAACCGGCACCGCCGGGCAGCATCGAACGTGCGCTGGAGCGCCTGCGTGAAGCCTGTGCGGAGCGCGGCGTGGAACTGGTCGAGGTCGCCTCCGGCTTCCGCTACCAGGTCACCGGCGAAGTGCACAGCTGGATCAGCCGGCTGTGGACCGAACGCAAGACCCGCTACACCCGTGCCACGCTGGAAACCCTGGCGTTGATCGCCTACCGGCAACCGATCACCCGCGGCGAGATCGAACAGGTGCGCGGCGTGGCAGTCAGCAGCAACATCATCCAGGCCCTGGAAGAACGCGAATGGATCCGCGTGGTCGGCCACCGCGACGTGCCCGGCAAGCCGGCGCTGTTCGGCACCACCAAGGGCTTCCTGGACTATTTCGGCCTCAAGCGCCTGGACGAACTGCCGCCCCTGTCCGAACTGAAGGACCTGGGCGAGCTGGAACCGCAGCTGGCGCTGGACCGCGATGGCCCGGCCGTTGCCGGTGCGGACGGCCCGGATGTTTCGGCCGGCGCCGACGGCGCTGCCGCCAACGATGACGCCGGCCTGGCCGGCAGTGACACCCCAGATTCCGCCGATGCAGACACTGCCTCGGCTTCCGATGAGCAAGCACCTTCGCCCCTCGATGATGGGCACCCCGATTCCGCGCCGGGCGAGCGCGCGGTGCCAGTGAACGAACGCGAAGACAACGCCGTCGCGACGACGACCGTGGCTGTTGACCAAGCCGATTCCGAACCAGAGGCCGACCTCGAAACCGTCGGCCGGAGCAAAACTGATGAGTGACACCCCCGTAACAAGCTCTCGCTCAAGCGCGAAGCCACCTCCGAACAGTTCAAGCTGGAAGAGCGCCTGCACAAGGTGCTGGCCCAGGCCGGCCTCGGCTCGCGCCGCGCGCTGGAACAACGCATTGCCGAGGGCCTGGTCAAGGTCAACGGCGAAGTCGCGCAGACCGGCATGTCGGTCAAGAGCGGCGACAAGATCGAGCTGGATGGCCGTGGCTTCGTCGCCACCGCCCTGGCCGAACCGTCGCGCGTACTGGTCTACAACAAGCCGGAAGGCGAAGTGACCACCCGCGAAGATCCCGAAGGCCGCCCGACCGTATTCGAATCGCTGCCGCCGCTGAAGGGCGCGCGCTGGATCGCCATCGGCCGCCTGGACATCAACACCACCGGCCTGCTGCTGGCCACCACCGACGGTGAACTGGCCAACGCCATGATGCACCCGTCGTTCGAGGTCGAGCGCGAGTACGTGGTGCGCGTGCGCGCCCCGGAAGGCGAGGAAAAGGTCTCCGACGCCATCGTCGACCGCCTCGCCCGTGGCGTCGCGCTGGAAGACGGCCCGGCCAAGTTCGACGAGATCGAACGTATTGGCGGCACCGATTCGCACGACTGGTTCCGCGTCGTGGTGAAGGAAGGCCGCAACCGCGAAGTGCGCCGCCTGTGGGAATCGCAGGGCTGCCAGGTCAGCCGCCTCAAGCGCACCCGCTACGGCAAGGTCAGCCTGCCGCGCGAACTGGCCCGTGGCCATTCGGTGGAACTGGGCACCGCCCAGGTCGAAGCCCTGCGTGCACAGCTGAAGCTGGAAGAAGGCGCGCCGTCGGCACTGACCCTGCAGCCGGTGATCGGCCAGCGCCGCGCCGCCAAGACCACCGTGCGTGTGCGCGAAGGGGGCCGTGGCAATGCGTACGTCAACGGTCACAACACGGCCGACGAAGGCCGCGAACTGCGCCGCTTCGACAACGTGCGCGAAGATCGCGGCCGTGGTCGCGGTGGCAAGGGTGGCGGCTTCAAGGGCGGCCTGACGGTCAGCGGTGAAGCGGCGGCCAAGCAGTCGCAGAAGCCGTTCAAGCAGCGCGCGCCGAAGAATGATCGCTCGCTGCCGGAAGGCAACCCGGCTGCGTTCCGCACCTGGTACGTGCCGGACGGTGTCAGCACCGGCCCGAGCGGCCATCGCAATGCCGGTCCGGGCGCACGTGGCCCGGGTGCCCGTGGTCCGGGCGCGGGCGGCCAGGGCCGTCCGTACGGCAAGCCGAAGGGCCCGGGCGCGGGCGCCGGTGGTGGCCAGGGCCGTGGCGGTTTCGGCGGTGAAGGCCGTGGCGGCGCAGGCGGCCAGGGTCGTCCGGCCGGTGGTGGCAACCGCTCGCAGGGCCAGGGCAACAAGCACCCGTACGGCCATCCGGGCAACGCCCCGAGCTTCCCGTCCGACCACGCCACCCCGGGCTTCAACCCGTATGGCAGCCCGAAGCCGGCACACGGCGCCCGTCCGGGCGGTCGCGGTCCGGGTGGCGGCAACAACCGTGGCCCGGGCGGTAATCGCGGCCCCGGCGGTCCGGGTGGCAACCGTGGCCCGGGTGGCCCCGGCGGCAACCGCGGTCCGGGCGGCCCGCGCCGCAGCGGCCCGCGCGGCGGCTGACTGCCGGCCCAACTGGAATGAAAAACCCCGGCTCCGGCCGGGGTTTTTCGTTGTGCCGTAGATCCACGCCACGCATGGATGGACGCGTCATCAGGCGACGCTTTAGGACTTGTTGCATTCACCGCGCCGTGTGATCCAGCGCCCAGAGCGCATTCAATCGCGTCGGCTAACGTGGCGCCTCCCGAAACAACCGAGGCAGTCCCGATGATCGACATCACGCCCGAACAGGCCCGAGCCAACGCGGCCACCGCCAGCCATCCGGTAGAGCAGTACTACGCCGACCTCAACAACTCCATCCGCGTTTGCTCACTGGAAGGAAAGCACGAGATCACGTTCGGCTTCAGTCGCGCACTTGCCAGCGAAGCGCTCGTTGATGGTGTCGTACACCAGCTTCTGCGCACCGGCTACAGCGCCGAGCGCCTCTCCAGCAACGACGAACAACACTTCATCCGCATCAGCTGGAAACAAACCTCGGAACCGGTAAGGCTCAGCGGCGGCTGATGGTGAAGGCGGTGCCATCCACGCCCAGATCCCAGCCTTCGCCGGTGCCGGACAGGGCCAGCGAGATGTCGCCCTTGGTCATTACCTGCGCATTGCTGGACTTCACCGCACCCGCGTGCGCGCCAACCGATGCGTAGGTCCCCAACAGTTCATTGACGCTGACCGCACCGGTGAAGCTGCCCCGGCCATTGGTGATCTTCGACTTGCCCACCGTCAGGCCGCCACCCTTCATCTGGATGCGCACCGGCAGGCTGGCGCCGTTGCTGCAGGTGACCGTACCGTTGCCGGAGGCGGTCTTGTAGATCAGCGACCAGCCGGACAGGTTGTAGCGCAGCTGGCAGTCGAGGTTGCCGGCGGCGTGCGCAGCCGGGGCCAGCGACGCGGCGGACAGGGCCAGCAGCAGGGCGAAGGGCTTGTTCATGGCGGGACTTCCAGATCGTTCGGACTGCTGGCGAATCTAGCAGCGCGCGCGTGCACGATGGATGCACGCGCGCGTGCGGGTGCGGCCAGCATTCAGCCGCCGTCCGGCTGGCTCAGGCCTGCTCGTCCAGATGGAAGGCATCGGCATCGAGCATCGCCGGGAAGCGTGCGCGGTGCGCGGCCAGCGCTTCGGCCGAAATGGTGGTGGTCACCACCTGCTCGCGCTCACGGATCTCGACCTGCGGCTGGCCAAGGAAATCGATCACCGCGCTGTCGCCGGCGTAGTGCAGCTGGTTGCCATCCACGCCCACGCGATTCACCGCCGCCACGAAGCACAGGTTCTCGATCGCCCGCGCGCGCAGCAGGGTCTTCCACGCATAGGCACGCGCCGAGGGCCAGTTGGCGACGAAGATCTGCAGGTCGAAGTCCAATTGCTCGGGACGCTCGACGTTGTAGCGGTTGCGGCAGAACACCGGGAAGCGCAGGTCGTAGCAGACCTGCGGATTGATCCGCCAGCCCTTCCATTCCACGCTCAGGCGCTCGCGACCGGCGGCATAGCGTTCGTGCTCGCCGCCGTAGCGGAACAGGTGACGCTTGTCGTAGTACTGCAGCCCGCCATCGGGTGTGGCGAACAGCAGGCGGTTGTACACGCCCTCGCCATCGCGCAGCTGCACGCTGCCGATCACCGCCGCGTTCAACGCCCGGGCCTGCTCGCGCACCCAGGCCACGGTCGGGCCGTCCATGCCTTCGGCCTGCGCGATGGCGTCGTTGGAGAAGCCACTGGTGAAGGTCTCCGGCAGGATCACCAGGTCGGTGGTGCCGGCCAACGGCGCCAGCAGCGCGCCGTAGTAATCACGGTTACCCGCCGGGTCATGCCAGCGGGTGTCGCCCTGGACGAGGGAAATGCGCAGGTCCTGCATCTTCACTGCTCCGCTCAAAGAAGGCGCAGGCGTTCGATCGCCGCGTCCATGGTCGCTTCATTCTTGGCAAAGCACAGGCGCACCAGGCGCTGGCCAGCCGGCGGATTCTCGTAGAACGGCGACAGCGGGATGGCGGTGACACCCTTCTCGATGGTCAGCCACTTCACGAACTCGTGGTCCGGCAGATCGCTGATGGCCGAGTAGTCGACCAGCTGGAAGTAACCACCCGGCACCGGTAGCGGCTTCAGGCGCGTGCCGGCCAGCTGCTCGCGGAAACGATCGCGCTTGGCCTGGTAGAACGCGCCCAGCTCCAGGTGGTGTTCGGGCTCGTCGCGGATCATCGCGGCGAAGCCATACTGCGCCGGGCCGAAGCTGGTGAAGGTGTTGTACTGGTGCACCTTGCGGAACTCGGCAGTCAGCGCCGGCGGCGCGATCGCGTAGCCGATCTTCCAGCCGGTGCAGTGGTAGGTCTTGCCGAAGCTGGAGATGACGAACGCGCGCTCGCGCAGTTCCGGGTAGCGCAGCGCCGATTCATGACGGCGGCCGTCATAGATGATGTGCTCGTACACTTCATCGGAGATCAGGTAGATCTGCGTGCCGCGCAGCAGCTCGGCCAGCGCCTGCATGTCCTGCGCCGACAGCATCGCGCCGGACGGATTGTGCGGGGTGTTGACGATCAGCATGCGGGTGCGCGGGGTGAGTGCCGCACGCACGCGATCCCAATCGACCGCGAAGGTCTGCGGATCGAGCGACACATGCACCGCCCTGGCGCCGGCCAGGTCGATCGCCGGCTCATAGCAGTCATACGCCGGGTCGAGCACGATCACTTCCTCGCCCGCACGCACCACGGCGTGGATGGCGTTGAAGATGGCCTCGGTGCCGCCGCTGGTGACGGTGATCTCGCTGTCCGCGTCCACCTGTGCGCCATAGCAGTCCAGCGCCTTCTGCGCGATCGCCTGGCGCAGCGGCGCCACGCCGGTCATCGGCGGGTACTGGTTCAGACCGGCGGCCATCGCCCTGGCAGTCTCGTCGATCAGGCGCTGCGGTGCGGAAAAGTCCGGGAAACCCTGGCCCAGGTTGACCGCGCCGTGTTCGGCGGCGAGCTGGGACATCACGGTGAAGATCGTGGTACCGACCTTGGGCAGCTTGGTGTTGGGTTGCATCGGCCTGGGGAGTATGGGGAGACGGACCCCTGAGTTTACGCAATCCCTGCTTCGGTAGTGCCGGCCGCTGGCCGGCAACCCCAACGGGCAGATGGTGAAATTGCCGGCCAGCGGCCGGCACTACCACCGGCATTCACCGCTACAATTGCCGCCGCACTCCGGCATGAAGACCCCTGCCCCTTGAACACCCCTGCATTGCTGGCCGCCAGTGGCCTGAGCTTCTCCCGCAATGACGAGCCGGTGTTCGGCCCGCTGGACTTCCACGTGGACGCCGGTGAGGCGCTGCTGGTGCAGGGTGGCAACGGTGCCGGCAAGACCACGCTGCTGCGCGTGCTGGCCGGCCTGGCCCGGCCCGGTGCCGGCCAGGTACGGATCGACGGCAAACCGGCCAGCAATGCCGAGCGGGCGCGCTACGTCGCCTATCTCAGCCACCTGCCCGCGCTGAAGCCGGACCTGGATACGCTGGAGAACCTGCACTTCCTGTGCGGCCTGCACGGCCGCCGTGCGCGGCAGATGCCGGGCAACGCGCTGGCCATCGTCGGCCTGGCCGGGTACGAAGACACCCTGGTGCGTCACCTGTCCGCCGGGCAGAAGCGGCGCCTGGCGCTGGCGCGCATCTGGCTTTCGCCGGCGCCGCTGTGGCTGCTCGACGAACCCTATGCCAACCTCGACCTGGAGGGCATCACCCTGGTCAACCGGATGATCTCGGCACACCTGCGTGCCGGTGGCGCCGCGCTGGTCACCACCCACGGCGCGTATGCCGCACCGCCGGTGCGCACCCGCCAGCTCGACCTCGGCGGTGCCGCATGATCGCGCCGGGTACCGAACCGGGCCTGTGGCAGACCGCCGGCGCCCTGCTCAGGCGCGACCTGCGCCTGCTCTGGCGCCGTCGTGGCGATGCACTGCAGCCACTGCTGTTCGCGGTGCTGGTGGTGGTGCTGTTCGCGCTGGCCCAGGGCCGCGAGCCACAGCTGCTGGCCGCCACCGCCGGCGCGGTGCTGTGGCTGGCGGTGCTGCTGGCGGGACAGCTGTCGCTGGATTCGCTGTTCCGTTCCGATGCTGAAGACGGCTCGCTGGAGCAATGGCTGCTGGCACCGGTGCCGCTGACCTGGCTGGTACTGGTGCGCGTGCTGCTGCACTGGGCCACCACCGCGCTGCCGTTGATCGTGGTCAGCCCGCTGCTGGCCGAAATGCTGCATCTGCCGCATGACCAGCTGCCGCTGTTGCTGGCATCGTTGCTGCTGGGAACGCCGTTGCTGAGCCTGATCGGTGGCGTGGTCGCCGCGCTGACCGTAGGCATCCGGCGCTCTGGTATTCTCGTGGCGTTGCTGTCGTTGCCGCTGTACGTGCCGGTGCTGGTGTTTGGCGCAGGCAGCCTGGCGGCGGCCGGACGCGGACAGGATCCGGTCGGTGCACTGCTGATGCTGGGTGCCGGCCTGCTGGTCGCGCTGGTGCTGGCACCGCTGGCCACTGCTGCTGCAATACGCATTTCTCTGAGTTGACCGAGCTGAGAGCCAATCCACCCCTGCTGGATAGCCGCCACGCATGAATCCGATTGTCCGCTGGTTCCACCAACTCGGTTCACCGCCCACATTCGACCGTTTCGCTGCCCGCTGGTCGCGGGTGTTCTACCTCGCCGCGGTGCCGGTGCTGCTGGTCGGCATGTGGCAGGCGTTGCTGGTGGTGCCGCCGGAGGCCAAGCAGCTGGACAGCTTCCGCATCCTCTACATCCACGTGCCCAGCGCCTGGATGAGCCTGTTCGTGTTCGCGCTGATGGCGCTGTACGCGGCCATCGCACTGATCTGGCGGATCAAGGTCTGCGAGATCCTGGCCATGGCCTGCGCGCCGATGGGCGCCGGCTTCACCCTGATCACCCTGCTCACCGGCAGCATCTGGGGCAAGGGCACCTGGGGCACCTGGTGGGACTGGGATCCGCGCATGACCAGTGAACTGGTGCTGCTGTTCCTGTACCTGGGCGTGATCGGCCTGTACCACGCCATCGAAGACCGCCGCAGCGCCGCGCGCGCGGCCGGGCTGCTGGCCATCGTCGGCGTCAGCCTGCTGCCGGTGATCCGCTATTCGGTGGACTGGTGGGGCGGCCTGCACCAGCGCCAGTCAATCAATGTGTTCGGCGAATCGGCGATCAGCAGTGCGATGATCGCGCCGCTGTGGTGGATGGTGATCGGCACCAAGTTCTGGTTCGCCGGCTCGGTGCTGGCCAAGGCGCGCGCCGACAACCTCGACCGCGAGGCCGGCAAGGCCTGGGTCGGTGGCCGCGTCGATGCAGAGCGCCCGGCGCGGGAGGCCCAGCCATGACCCACCTGCCCTATGTGATCGGTGCCTACGCCGTGTTCGTGCTGGTGCTCGGCGCCGATGCCCTCGGCTCGTGGTTGCGCCTGCGCGTGGCGCGCCGCCTGGCACTGGCCCGGCAGAAACGGCAGCAGACCCGCGCCGGCAAGCAGGACGCAGCGGCCTCGCTGCCGACGGAGCTGGAACGATGACGCCGGTGCAGCGTCGCCGCCTGGCCTGGGTGCTGCTGGCCCTGCTCGCCTCCGGCCTGGCCACCGCACTGGTGGCGATGGCGTTGGAGCGCAACATCGCCTATCTGTACACGCCCGCCGAAGTGCTGCGCGGCGATGTCGATGCACAGACGCGCTTCCGCCTGGGCGGCATGGTGGTGAAGGGATCCTTCAACCGCCCGGTCGGCTCGCTGGAGGCACGCTTCGAGGTGACCGACGGCGATGCACAGCTGCCCGTGACCACCTCGCGGATCCTGCCGGACATGTTCGCCGAAGGCACTGCGGTGGTCGCCAGTGGCCGCCTGCAGGACGGCGTGTTCGTCGCCGACGAAGTGCTGGCCAAGCACGATGAAAAATATGTCCCGAAGGAAGTGGCCGACAAGATGGGCGACGCCCATCGCAAGCATGACGTGCCGGTAACGGCGCCCGAGGTGCGTTGAGTGCTGCCCGAACTGGGTCAGATCCTGCTGTTGTGCGCGCTGCTGGCCTCGCTGCTGCAGACCGCCCTGCCGCTGGCCGGTGCACATCGCAACCACGCCGCATGGATGGCGGTGGCACGACCGGCCGCCTTCGCGCAGTTGCTGCTGCTGGCCGGTGCGTTCGCGGTGCTCACCGCCGCCTTCGTGCAGCAGGACTTCTCGGTGCGCTATGTCGCCGAGAATTCCAACTCACTGCTGCCGATGATCTACCGCTACTCGGCGGTGTGGGGGGCGCACGAAGGCTCGCTGCTGATGTGGGCGCTGGTGCTGGCCCTGTGGACCGGCGCGGTGGCGCTGTTCTCGCGGCACCTGCCGGCCCCGGTGCAGGCGCGCGTGCTGGCGGTGATGGGCATCGTCAGCGTCGGCTTCCTCGCCTTCCTGATCTTCACCTCCAACCCGTTCCTGCGCCTGAACCCGGCGCCGCTGGAAGGCCGCGACCTCAACCCGCTGCTGCAGGACCCGGGCCTGATCATTCACCCGCCGATGCTGTACCTGGGCTACGTCGGCTTCGCGGTGCCGTTCGCCTTCGCTGTGGCTGCACTGCTGGAAGGCCGCATCGACGCGCGCTGGCTGCGCTGGACGCGGCCGTGGACCAACGTGGCCTGGGGCTTTCTGACCCTCGGCATCGCCCTCGGCAGCTGGTGGGCCTACTACGAGCTGGGCTGGGGCGGCTGGTGGTTCTGGGACCCGGTGGAGAACGCCAGCTTCATGCCCTGGCTGGTGGGTGCGGCACTGATCCACTCGCAGGCCGTCACTGAAAAGCGCGGCACCTTCGGCAGCTGGACCCTGCTGCTGGCGATCGCCGCCTTCGCGCTGTCGCTGCTGGGCACGTTCCTGGTGCGCTCGGGCGTGCTGACCAGCGTGCATTCGTTCGCTGCCGATCCTTCGCGCGGCCTGTTCATCCTGATCTTCCTGTCGCTGCTGGTCGGCGGCAGCCTGCTGCTGTATGCCCTGCGCGCCAGCCAGCTGAGCGTGGACGCCGACGATCCGCGCCGTGGCTTTACCGCGACCTCGCGCGAGACCCTGCTGCTGGCCAACAACCTGCTGCTGGCCACCGCCTGCGCGATGGTGCTGCTCGGCACGCTGTACCCGCTGCTGGCAGACGCGCTGTCACTGGGCAAGATCTCGGTCGGGCCACCCTACTTCGGCAGCCTGTTCCTGCTGCTGATGGCCCCGATGATCCTGTTGCTGCCGTTCGGCCCGCTGGTGAAATGGCAGCGTGACCAGCCGTCGCGCGCGTTCGCGTTGCTGGCACCGTGGCTGGGCCTGGCGCTGCTGCTGGGCGCGCTGGCCTGGTGGCAGGCACCGCAGAATGGCTGGAAGGCCGGCATCGGCGTGGCCGCCGCCGCCTGGGTCGGGCTCGGCACCGCGCGCTTTGTCTGGCAGCGGCTGCGCGGCAACGGCCGCTTCACCGCCGAGATGCTCGGCATGATTGTTGCCCACACCGGCATTGCGGTGTTCCTGGCCGGCGCACTGCTGGTGGAAGCCCTGAACGTGCAGCGCGAAGTGGCGCTGGCACCGGGCCAGCAGCTGGTGGTCGGCCGCTACGAGGTGCGCTTCGAGGGCGTGGACCACCGCGAAGGCCCGAACTTCATCGCCGACCGCGGTCATCTGCGGGTGTTCCGCAACGGCCATGAACAGGCCCTGCTGCATCCGGAGAAGCGCCAGTACGCCAGCGGCGGCCAGGTGATGACCGAAGCCGGCATCGATGCACGCTTCGATGGCGATGTCTACGTGGCATTGGGCGAGCCGCTGGGCAACAATGCATGGGCGGTGCGGGTGCAT
Source organism: Stenotrophomonas sp. GSD10 (assembly GCF_056172695.1). Taxonomy (NCBI): domain Bacteria; kingdom Pseudomonadati; phylum Pseudomonadota; class Gammaproteobacteria; order Lysobacterales; family Lysobacteraceae; genus Stenotrophomonas; species Stenotrophomonas sp. GSD10. The sequence continues at coordinate 2,637,673 of NZ_JAOCMC010000002.1, forward strand.
ATCAAGCCGTTCGTGCGCTGGATCTGGCTGGGCGCGCTGCTGATGGCCCTGGGCGGATTCATCACCGCCGCTGACCGCCGTTTCCGTCGTCCGTAGGAGTTTCCATGTCCGAGTCCCCCGCCCCGCGCCCCTCCCGCCCGCTGCCGCCGGTAGCCATCGTGATCGGCGTGCTGTTCTTCTTCGGCCTGCTCGGGCTGATGATCTACGGGGTGATGAAATCGGGCGACCCGCAGCGTGACGTGCTGCCTTCGGCACTGATCGACAAGCCCGCGCCGGCGTTCGCGCTGCCGGTGCTGCACGACCCGGACATGATCGTGCGCAGCGATGAGCTGCGCGGCGCCCCTACCTGCTGAACGTGTGGGGCAGCTGGTGCGCGGCCTGCCGCGAGGAACACCCGGTGCTGACCCGTTTCGCCGAGAGCAAGCGCGTGCGCGTGATCGGCTACAACTGGAAGGACGACCCGACCGACGCGCTGCACTGGCTGGAACAGCTGGGCAATCCGTTCATGGTGGTGCTCAGCGATGTCGAGGGGCGTACCGCGATCGACTGGGGCGTGACCGCTGCGCCGGAGACCTTCCTGGTCGATGGCAGCGGCGTGGTGCGCTGGAAGTACAGCGGTGCGATGACCCAGCGTGTGGTCGACGAGAAGCTGATCCCGGCGCTGGAAAAGATCGAGAAGGCGCAGGGCAATGCCGGCACTACCCTGCATACGGCACCGTAAGCCGATGCGCTGGCTGCTGGTGCTGCTACTGATGCTGCCACTGGCCACGCTGGCCCAGCAGCCGCTGCACGACCCGCAGCCGCTGCAGTTCCGCGATGGCGCCGAAGAGCGTCGCTTCCATGATCTGGCCGCGCAGCTGCGCTGCGTGCAGTGCCAGAACCAGTCGCTGGCAGACTCCAATGCCCAGATTGCCCAGGACCTGCGCCGCGAGGTGCTGCAGCTGATGCAGCAGGGCCACGACGATGCGCAGATCAAGCAGTTCCTGGTGGCCCGCTATGGCGAGTTCGTGCTCTACCAGCCGCCGCTGCAGCCGGGCACCTGGCTGCTGTGGGGCGGCCCGTTGCTGGTACTCGGTGCCGGTGCGCTGGTGGTGCTGGGCATCGTCCGCCGCCGCGGGCGCACGGTGGCTGCCGCACCGGCCGGCAAGGGCGATGAAGGAGACGGCTGGTGAACGTGTGGCTGCCGACAATGGCCGGAGCCGTGGCAGCACTGATGGCGGTGCTGGTGCTGTGGCCGCTGCGCCACCACGGCCGCAAAGGGTTTGTCGTGGGTGTGCTCGCACTCGGCGTTGCCGGTGCCTGCCTGTATGTGCTGGTGGGTGATCCCCGTGCTGCGCAGCTGAAACCGGCAGCCACGGTGGCGACCTTGCACGATGGGGTGCAGGCCCTGCAGGACGCACTGAAGCGTGATCCGCAGCGTGCCGATGGCTGGGCCCTGCTGGGCCGTTCGCAGGCCGAACTGGGCGATGCTCCCGCCGCGGCCGCCGCGTTCGCCCGCGCCGCAGCGCTCGCCCCCGATGATCCGGGAGTGCTGGTGGAAGCGGCGCAGGCGCGTGCCCAGGCCGACCCGGGCAAGCGGTTCGATGACACCGCCGTGGGCTGGTTGCAGCAGGCTCGATCACTGGCTCCCGATGCGGAGCGGGCCAGCTGGTTGCTGGGCATCGCCCTGCGCCAGCGTGGCCGCAATGCCGAGGCCGCCGATGTGTGGAGCAGCCTGCTGCCACGGCTGGAACCCGGCGCCGCGCAGGCGTTGCAGGCGCAGATTGCCATCGCCCGTGAGGCGGCCGGCCAGTCCGCCGAAACAACGGTTGCAGCGGCGCCGGCATTGCTGCAGGTACGTGTGCAGTTGCCGGCCATGAAAGCGGCCGAGTGGCCGGCCAGCACCCAGGTGTTCGTGCTGGCGCGTGCCGTCGGCGGGCCGCCGATGCCGGTGGCCGCACGCAAGCTGTCACTGGCCGGCTTCCCGGCCACGATCGAGCTGGGCGACGCCGACAGCCCGATGCCCACCGCACCGCTGTCGGCGCACCGCGAAGTGGAAGTGCTGGCGCGCATCTCGCGCAGCGGCAGCGCCAACCGCAGCGAGGGCGACCTGCAGAGCGTGCCGGTGAAGGTGAGCCTGCCGCATGAAGGCGTGGTGGAGCTGCGCTTCCCGTAACGCGCCACCCGTAGTGCCGATCGCCAATGGAAACCAGCGTGTCGCCAGCTGCACATGCCGCCCCGCTAGAATGCCCTCATGACCGAATTCATCCCGCCCGGCACGCGTTTCCACGCCCTGCCCTCGCCGTTCCCGTTCAAGCGCGGTGGCGCCCTGCACGGCGCACGCGTGGCCTTCGAAACCTGGGGAACGCTGGCCACCGATGCCGGCAATGCGATCCTGATCGTCACCGGCCTGTCGCCGGACGCGCATGCCGCCGCCAATGAGGCCAACCCGGCACCGGGCTGGTGGGAAGCGATGGTTGGCCCGGGCAAGCCGATCGATACCGACCGCTGGTTTGTGGTGTGCGTCAATTCGCTGGGCAGCTGCAAGGGTTCGACCGGCCCGGCCTCGCTCAACCCCGCCACTGGCCAGCCCTACCGCCTCGATTTCCCCGAGCTGTCGATCGAAGACGGTGCCCGTGCCGCCGTCGAGGTCGTGCGTGCGCTGGGCATCACCCAGCTGGCCTGCGTGGTCGGCAATTCGATGGGCGGCATGACCGCATTGGCCGTGCTGATGCTGCACCCGGGCATCGCACGCAGTCACATCAACATCTCCGGCAGTGCGCAGGCGCTGCCGTTCTCGATCGCGATCCGCTCGCTGCAACGCGAGGCGATCCGCCTCGACCCGCGCTGGAATGGCGGCCACTACGACGACGCCGAATACCCCGAGTCCGGCATGCGCATGGCGCGCAAGCTGGGCGTGATCACCTATCGCTCCGCACTGGAATGGGACGGCCGATTCGGCCGCGTGCGGCTGGATTCGGACCAGGCCGACGACGATCCTTTCGGCCTGGAATTCCAGGTGGAGAGCTACCTGGAAGGCCACGCGCGTCGCTTCGTGCGTTTCTTCGATCCGAACTGCTACCTGTACCTGAGCCGTTCGATGGACTGGTTCGACCTGGCCGAGTACGCCGATGGCGACGTGCTGGCTGGGCTGGCGAAGATCCGGGTGGAGAAGGCGCTGGCCATCGGCGCCAACACCGACATCCTGTTCCCGGTGCAGCAGCAGCAACAGGTCGCCGACGGCCTGCGTGCCGGTGGTGCCCAGGCGCGCTTCATCGGCCTGGAATCGCCGCAGGGCCATGATGCGTTCCTGGTCGATTTCGAGCGGTTCGGCCCGGCCGTGCGCGACTTCCTCGACGCGCTGTAAGTGGGCTGGCGGCGCAACCTGGCGCTGGCCGCGTTCGGCGCCTTGATCGCCTTGATGATCAGCGGCGTGCTGCCGCTATGGCTGGGCGGCGGGTGCCTGCTGGTCAGCGCGGTGTCGTTCGGGCTGTACGGTCACGACAAACGCGCAGCCCAGCGAAAGCAATGGCGGATTCCCGAACGCACGCTGCAGCTGCTGGCGTTCGCCGGCGGCTGGCCCGGCGCGCTGCTCGGCCAGGCCGTATTCCGCCACAAGCACCGCAAGGCCGCATTCCAATGGGTGTTCTGGCTGTGCGTGCTGGCCAATGTGGCCTCGATCGCAGTGCTGCTGCGCGAGTTTTCGCGATAGCCCTCGCAATCGGTAGTGCCGGCCGCTGGCCGGCAATCACGTATCGGTGTGAAGCGCCATGAGGTTGCCGGCCAGCGGCCGGCACTACCATTTACGCTTCGCGCACCAGAACGCCATCACGCATCCGGTACTGTGCATCCACCACGCCTTCGGGCAGATCATCGTGGGTGATCATCAGCAGGCTGCGACCGTCCAGCAGCGCGGAAAGATCCTGCAACAGCGCGCGCGCCGTATCCACGTCCAGGCCTTCGGTCGGTTCGTCCAGCAGCAGGATCGGCGCGTTGCGCAGCAGCGCACGCGCCAGTGCCAGGCGCCGCGCCTGGCCGGCCGACAGCGTCGCGCCGTTCTCGCCCACCCAGGTCTGCAGGCCACCGTTGTGCTCGGCCCATTCGCCCAGGCGTACCCGGCGCAGCACCGCCCACAGCGCGGCGTCGCTGGCATCGGGATCGCCCAGCCGCAGATTCTCGGCTACCGTTCCGGCAAACACCGGTGCGTTCTGCGGCAGCCAGGCCAGCTGCCGATGCCATTCGGCCTGGGCGAAATCGCGCAGATCACGGCCGCCACAGGTCAACCGTCCCTGCTGCGGATCCCACAGGCGCAGCAGCAGGCTGGACAGCGTGGTCTTGCCGCAGCCGCTGTCACCGCGCAGGGCAATGCGTTCGCCTGGCGCCAGGGTCAGCTGCACACCGGCCAGTACCGGCCGCGCGGCACCCGGCCACTGGAAATGCACGTCATCCCAGTGCACGCGCGCCGCCTGTGGCACCGGCTGCGGTGCCTGCGGGTCCTCCACCGTCGGCGGCTGCTCGACGATGGCCTGCAGGCGATCGGCGGCGATGCGCCCGGATTGCAGCGACTGCCAGGCCAGGCCCATGCCCGCCCATAGCTCGATCAGCGCGACGGTGAGGAAGACCAGGCCGGCCGCCATTTCCGCCGCGATGCGCTGCTGCTCGGCAGCGTGCAGGGCCAGTGCCAGCATGGCCACCAGCCCAAGCCCGGCGACCAGCCCATGCAGCGTGGAGCCGGCAATCAATCGCCAGCGCCGGCGCCGGTCGCGCGAGGCCAGCTGCTTGGCCGCCACCCGCACCTTCAGCTGCCACGCTGCATCGGCATGCAGCGCGGCCAGATCGCCCGCGCCTTCCAGCCCCTCGAAGGCGGCGGTGCGCAGCGCGGCGCGATGCGCGGCGCGGTCGGCCTCTTCATCATCCCGGCCGCGCACGCCCAGCCACGGCACACCGAAGGCGATCAGCACCGCCAGTACCGCCAACAACAGCGCCGCTGATGGCAGGATCATCGCCGCCGAAGCAATCGCCACCAGCGACAATCCGCCCAGCGCCAGCAGCGGACCGATGGCGCGCACCAGCAGGCCATCGACCTCACCGATGTCACCGAGCAGGCGCGCCAGCAGGTCGCCGGTACGGGTGGCGCCCAACCGGGCCGGTGCCAGCGGCAGCGCGCGGCGGAAGAACCACACACGCAGATCGCGGGCGATGCGCAGGGTGGCATCGTGGCCGACCAGCTTTTCAAAGTAGCGCGACACGATCCGGGCCATGGTCAGGCCACGGATACCGGCCGACGGTGAGAAGAAGTTGAAGCCCTGGCCGAGCCCGGCCGCACCGGCCAGCGCAGCCGCGGTGAGGAAACCACCGGACAGGCCCAGCAGTGCGGTACCGGCCAGCATCGTGGTCCACAGCAGCAGCACGGTCAGCAGCAGGCGCGGCCGATGGCGCAGGAACACCGCGCGCAGCGAATCGGGCGAACGGTTCATGCGCGCACCGCCTGCGCCGGTTCGACCAGGCGACCTTTCGGCAGCAGCAGGCAGCGGTCGGCCCAGGCGATCACGGTCGGGCTGTGGGTGGCCACCACCACGCTGCGCCCGCGCGCATACGCGGCCAGGCTGCGCAGCAGTGCCGCTTCGGTATCGGCATCGAGGAAGGCGGTGGGTTCGTCCAGCAGCAGCACCTGCGGGTCGCGCAGCAGCAAGCGCGCCAGGGCGATGCGTCGAGCTTCGCCACCGGACAGGCCGAAGCCGCGCTCGCCGATCACCGTGTCCAGCCCCTGCGGCAGACGCTGTGCGAACTGCAGCACCTGCGCGGCCTCGGCGACCGCGCGCAGGCGCGCGTCAGTGGCCCCGGGATCGGCCAGCCGCAGGTTGTCGGCGATGCTGCCGTGGAACAGATACGGGCGCTGGCTGGCGTAGGCCACCTGCACACCGGGGCGCAACTGCAACTTGCCGGCGCGCGGCGGCAACCAGCCGGCCAGCGCTTCCAGCAGCGTGCTCTTGCCACTGCCACTGGGGCCGACCAGGGCCAGCCGCTGGCCCGGCTCCAGCAGCACGTCCAGATTCTGCAGCACATCCTGCGGCGCACCCAGCGGGCGCAGCACCAGGCCGCGCGCCTGCAAGGGCGGCAATGCGGCCTCGGCCGGCTCCAGCTCCACCGCCAGCGGCGCGGTCTCGTTCTCGACCAGGCCCTGCTCATCGGGCAACGACTGCAGCAGACGCTCTACTTCGGCGGCGGCGGCCAGGGCATTGGCGCGGTCGTGGTAGTGCGCGGCCAGGCGCCGCAGCGGGGCGTAGAACTCCGGGGCCAGCAGCAGGCAGAACAGGCCGGCGCCGAGGCTCGGCACGCTGGCGTGCAGCGACATCATGCCCAGGTAGCTCAGGCCCAGGTACAAGGCCACCATCGCCACGCTCACCGAGGCGAAGAACTCCAGCACCGTGGAGGACAGGAAGGCAATGCGCAGCACCTTCAGGGTTCGCAGACGCACACCCTCGGCGGCGGCTTCGACACCGGCCAGCTCCGCCTCACCGCGGCCATACAGGCGCAGCAGGCCCAGTCCCTTGATGCGGTCGGCGAAATGGCCACTCATCCGCGCCAGCTCTCCCAGCTGCGCACGGCCTGCGGCCTCCGCGCCCCAGCCCACCAGCATCATGAAGAACGGCACCAGCGGCGCGGTAAACAACAGGATCAGTGCCACCACCCAGTCGACCCAGGCCACTGCGGCCAGGATCAGCAGCGGGACCACCACCACTTCAGTGCGTACCGGCAGGAAACCGCTGTAATAATTCTCAATCGCATCGCCGTGATGCAGCATCAGTTCGCCCAGTTCGCCGGTGCGGCGCTGGCGCAGCCACAGCGGGCCATGGCCCAGCAGGCGGGCGAACACGCGCTCGCGCAATGCCAGCCGTGCGGCATCGGCCACATCGCCGGCCGCCACCTGGGTGGCGCTGCCCAACAGGGTGCGCAGCACCAGAATCAGCGCCAGCGCACCCAGTACCGGCAGCCCCGACGCCAGCGCGGCGTGCTCCACCAGCACCTGCTGCACCAGCCAAGCGATGCTGGCGGCCTGGCCGATCAGCAACGCGCCCGACACGCTGATGCACAACGCGGCCAGGCGCTGACGACCGCGTGCCGGCCGCGCCAGATCGGCCAGCCAGGCCGTGCGCGCGCGCCGCTGACGGGTGGTTTCAGCGTCCGGGGACAGGCTGGCGGAAGTCGTTTCGGCAGCGCTCAAGGGGTCTTCACGGTCAACGGGGGAGACACGGCATTGTAGGCGCAGGCAACAGCCCGCCCCTGCGGCCGGCGGTCGCAGTCTTCATCAGGTTCGCATACGATCCCTTCGCAGACCTGTTCATACATTGATCTGGATCAAGGCTTTCTGAAGTAGTCGGTCACATCATTCACGTCGTAGACCACCCTTCCCGCCACCTGCAACGGCACTATCCAACGAGGTAGCCAGGCCATGATTGATCAGACAGTCGTAGAACTGTCGCGGCTGCAATTCGCGCTGACCGCGATGTACCACTTCCTATTCGTACCGCTCACCCTTGGCCTGTCCTTCATGGTGGCCATCATGGAGAGCGTGTACGTGATGACCGGCAAGGAGATCTGGCGCAGGATGACCCTGTTCTGGGGCGTCCTGTTCGGCATCAACTTCGCCATGGGCGTCGCCACCGGCATTGTCATGGAATTCCAGTTCGGTATGAACTGGTCCTACTACAGCCACTACGTGGGTGACATCTTCGGTGCGCCGCTGGCCATCGAAGGCCTGATGGCATTCTTCCTGGAAGCCACCTTCGTCGGCCTGTTCTTCTTCGGCTGGAACCGCCTGAGCAAGGTCAAGCACCTGATGGTGACCTGGCTGATGGCGCTGGGCACCAACCTGTCGGCAATCTGGATCCTGATCGCCAACGGCTGGATGCAGAACCCGACCGGTGCGGTGTTCAACCCGGAAACCATGCGCATGGAAGTGGTCGACTTCATGGCGGTGGTGTTCAACCCGGTGGCGCAGGCCAAGTTCGTGCACACCGTCAGCGCCGGCTACGTGACCGGTGCGGTGTTCGTGATGGCGATCAGTGCCCTGTTCCTGCTGCGCAACAAGCACAAGGACCTGGCCCGTCGTTCGTTCGCGGTCGCCGCGGCGTTCGGCCTGCTGTCCTCGCTGTCGGTGGTGGTGCTGGGTGACGAGAGCGGTTACGCCGCCAGCGAACACCAGAAGATGAAGCTGGCCGCGATCGAAGCGATGTGGGAAACCGAGCGTGCGCCGGCCGACTTCACCGCCTTCGGCATCCCGAACCAGACGACCCACCAGAACGACTACGCGGTGAAGATCCCGTACCTGATGGGCCTGATCGCCACCCGTTCGTTGAACCAGCCGATCCCGGGCATCCTGGAACTGGTCGAGCGTGCCGAACACCGCGTGCGTGGCGGCCAGCTGGCCTACGGTGCGCTGGAACGCCTGCGTGCCAACAAGAACGACGTCGAAGCGCGCGAGATGTTCGATCGCCACTGGCAGGATCTGGGCCACGGCCTGCTGCTCAAGCGCTACCGCGATGACATCCTCAACGCCACCCCGCAGGAAATCTCGCAGGCGGCGATGGATACCGTGCCGCGCGTGATGCCGCTGTTCTGGACCTTCCGCGTGATGGCCGGCCTCGGCTTCTACCTGATCGCCTTCTTCGCACTGGCCTTCTACTACTCCTGCCGCAACAACTTCCAGGACAAGCGCTGGTTCCTCAAGGTGGCCCTGTGGACGCTGCCGGCACCGTGGATCGCCATCGAATGCGGCTGGTTCGTGGCCGAGTACGGTCGCCAGCCGTGGGCGGTTGATGGCGTACTGCCGACCTTCTATGCGGCATCGGGCCTGGCCCTGCACGAAATCGTGCTGACCCTGGCCGGCTTCACCGCGATCTACACCGCACTGATCGTGGTCGAGATCAAGCTGATGCTCAAGGCGATCCGCAAGGGTCCGGACGAGGTGCTGCCGTCGCTGCAGTCGCCTCAGCCGCATGCTTCCCACAATGCCTCGGCGCCCGCCGCCGGCCAGGCCTGAGGCAGGAGAACCACGATGGATTTCATTCTTCTGGACTACACCACGCTGCGCGTGATCTGGTGGCTGCTGCTCGGCATCCTGCTGATCGGCTTTGCCGTGATGGATGGTTTTGACCTGGGCGTGGGCACCTTGCTGCCCTTCGTCGCCCGCACCGATGCCGAGCGCCGCCTGGTGATCAACACCATCGGCCCGGTCTGGGAAGGCAACCAGGTGTGGCTGGTGCTGGGCGGTGGTGCGATCTTCGCCGCGTGGCCGCCGTTGTACGCGGTCAGCTTCTCCGGGTTCTACCTGGCGATGTTCGTGATCCTGTTCGCGCTGATCCTGCGTCCGGTTGGCTTCAAGTTCCGCAGCAAGATGCCCAGCGAACGCTGGCGCAACACCTGGGACTGGGCACTGTTCATTGGTGGCTTCATCCCGGCGCTGATCATGGGCGTGGCGGTGGGCAATGTGCTGCTGGGCGTGCCGTTCCACTTCGATGACAGCATGCGCATCTTCTACACCGGCTCGTTCTTCGGTCTGCTGATGCCGTTCGCGCTGCTGGCCGGCCTGCTCAGCGTGTCGATGCTGGTCGCCCACGGTGCCGCCATGCTGGTGATCAAGACCGACGGCCCGGTGGCCGAACGTGCGGCCCGCTTCGGCAGCATCGCCGCGATCATCGCCTTCGTGCTGTTCGCGGTGGGCGGTGCCTGGGTGGCCTTCGGCCTGCCCGGCTACCAGATCACCTCGCAGGTGGTCACCGATGGCGCCACCAACCCGCTGCTGAAGACCGCCGAGCTCGGCGCCGCCGGTGGCTGGATGCGCAACTACAGCACGATGCCGGCCACGATCCTGGCGCCGCTGCTGGGCCTGGCCGGCCTGCTGGCCAGCGCGGTGCTGCTGCGAGCCCGTCGCGGCGGCCTGGCCTTCATCGCCTCCGGTGCGGCCATCGCCGGCATCATCCTGACCGTCGGCTTTGCCATCTTCCCGTTCCTGCTGCCGTCCTCGAGCCAGCCCACCACCAGCCTGACCGTGTGGGATGCCTCGTCCAGCCACCTGACCCTGTGGATCATGCTGCTGGCCACGGCGGTGTTCCTGCCGATCATCCTCGCCTACACCACTTGGGTGTACCGCGTGCTGAAGGGCAAGACCACCAGCGAAGAGATGGGCAACAACCCGAACGCTTACTGATTGACGATGTGCCGGTCCATGGCCGGCACATCCCTTGAACAAAGGAGATTGACCATGTGGTATTTCGCCTGGATCCTCGGTGCCGGCCTCGCCTCGACGGTGGCCATCCTCAACGGCATGTGGTTCGAAGCCCGCGAGCAGAACCGCATCGAGAAGGAAAATCGTCACTGAGCGGTAAAAAAGCCTTGCCGCCTTGGCCTTCACACGGTATCTTAGGCGGCTCCTTCGGGGTGTAGCTCAGTCTGGTAGAGCGCTACGTTCGGGACGTAGAGGTCGCAGGTTCGAATCCTGTCTCCCCGACCACTCATGTGGTCGCATTGAAGCCTGGTGAAGTCGTCCAGGCTTTTTTGTTCCCTGAAGTGGCACTGCTTCGGCAGTGTGAAGAAAACAGCATTTACCCCTTGCCGCCATCGGGGTAGATCGCTAGAATAGGCGGCTCCCTTCGGGGTGTAGCTCAGTCTGGTAGAGCGCTACGTTCGGGACGTAGAGGTCGCAGGTTCGAATCCTGTCTCCCCGACCACTTCGGTGGTCACCAAGAAGCCTGGAAGACGACAGTCCTCCGGGTTTTTTGTGCCTGGCATTCGGGCAACGGGGGAAACGGCAATGGCCCCGCCCCGCCATCCTTCCTCGACGGAGCCGTACGTTCAGGCTGGCGAAATGCCCCCAGGCCCGGCCGGCACATGTCAGGCGTTCCTGTACGCCCTGGCGCCACCGCGCGCGCCGGCAGATGCCATTCGCTCCGTGCAGATTGGCTCGAGCGCCGTAGGTCGTGCATCCGCTCTCTCACCCCTTCAAGCTCGGGTCCGTGACCGGCAGCAGGTCATAGCTGGCAAGATCCATCTCAACACGGTGAACCTGGTCCACCTGCGCATCGTCGGTGGGATCAAACACGCCCGGCACCGAGACGATGACCGTGCCCAGACCATCGACCGGGTGGACGGCATGTGCGTCGGGAATCTGCGCGTGGGTGATCTGCGCGGGGACGAAGCCCATCCAGCCAAAGAACTCGCGGTGTTGATACAAGCGTCGGCTCATCTGATATGTCACAAGGCCCTTCTCGGGCGTTCTGGCTTTGACATTCGTACAGGCGAACGTCGGCCGCAATGCCTTCACCAGCTCGATCAGCACATTGAGCACTAGCAGAGACGTCGCATCCCCAAACGGCTCAAGACCCTCAATACTGAAAGCATTAAATCCAGTTGTCGGGTCCAACTGGAGCACAACCACTCCCGGTTTACGCCAGTCGCGGTCGTTGTCGACATTGGCGAGACTCAAAGACGCACCGAGTTCCGCATAGTCACCAAATCGCTGGCGACGCTTCTCCACATCCCGTTCCATCCGAGTCAAGAGCTCTTCCGAATCATTCAAGGAAAGAGTCTTCTCCTTCTGACTCGAAGGAAGCGCATACCACCCTTTCATTAATGGATGCATCCGCGCCAGTTTCTCAGCTATCTCCACAGCTACTCGCAGAACTTCGCGCGGAGATTTCGCGACAGGCGCTGTCCACAGATCGGCTTGAGCTCGGATGATCATATACCACCTCCCGGGAATGGCTCATATCTGCAAATCAACGGGTCAAGTCGAGCAAATTCAATGGCCGCTGCCATTGCCCTTCCCTCCATGAAGCACCAAACAAGCCTTCCTTGAGGCTCAGCGATCGCAATCGCAGCGCGCTGCCGAATCATCTGCTCCCTCCATGGTTGAAAGACACTGGGTACCACAAACCTGTACTTCGGCTTTTCTTCTTCATCCAGAAACTGGTCGTACCTCCCCTTTGCCTCCACCACCGTGCAGTCCTTCAACCAGAACCCATCAAACTCACAGGCGTTGAAATGCCACTCCTGCACGGTGCGTGAGAACCCATCACGCTCAAGGTAGTCAAACAACGTATCCACCGAGAACAACCGCCGATCAGGATCCGCCTTGTCGGCGACCATGAAACCAAAGCGCAGCGGTGCCGAGCGCAGGTTGGCGATGTACAACTGATACTCGTAATTGATCAGATTGCTTTGGGTCACATAGCGCGGGGTAAGGGGTGGACCGATGAACCCCTCCTTCAGCAGGCACTCGTTGCACGCGGTTTCGTCGGGCATCTGCGAGCAGTCCACCTCCCGCGCCTTGACCTTCGGCTCAGCGCGCGCATCCGGCTTGGCTTCACCGCGCACCCGCCGCTGGATGCCATCCACCACATCGCGAATGCCATCGACCACGTCACCGGTGGTCGGCCCACCGTGGGGTTCCACCGGATGGCCGTCTTCATCCACGCCGCCGTTGCCGCCTCCCATGCCGGGCCCAAGCCAAGGCCGCGGGCCGATGATTCTGGTGCCCATCGTTACTCCTGGTGTCCTGCCAGATTCGACAGCAGATCAGCCGCTGCCAGATTCGGATCCTTCGCGGTGCGCATCCACATGTCCGCGGCCGGGACGGCCCGCAAACCGCGCGTCCGTGCCACATCTGCCTTCACCCAGCGCACCAGCACCGGCAGGTGGGTGATGCGCAGCACGTAGGCGGCATGGTCATGGCTTTGCACTACCTCATCCATCAATGCGCCATCGCTCAGATGACCCACCCTGCCGGGGTACTCCTCGCGAATCTCCCGGCACAACAACGGGAAAAAGGTGGAGGGGTCAGGCAGACGCAGCAGGGCCTCCTGCTCTTCGTTGATCTCAAACATCAACCGGTCTCCGCTGCATACAGCGCGTCACGTTCCAAGGCGTAGTGCTGGCCCAGCATCTGGAAGCGCCACTGCCGCAGCGGGCCCATCAGCTGCCTGCGCTGCTGCAGCGTGAACGCCCGCTGCAAGCGCAGGAACACGCGACCATCCCAGTAGCGCAGCAGTGCCAGCTTGCCGCTGGGACGGCGCAGGTCCAGGCAGGCTTCCAGGTGCTGGAACACCGTTTCAAATCCGGCGTCGCTGCTGAGCCAGGCCACGACCGGCTTGTTCATTTCCAGCGCGCGCAACCATCCATCCACCGGGGTCTGGTGCTGCGCGGGCAACTGGATCAGCCAGGGCCCGAGGCTGGCGTGCGCCGCCTCGGGCTGGCGTGCCAACAGGGTCCGGTGCGGCAGGTCCTGCGCATACCAGGCCAGCGCCTTGGCCGTGTCGGCATAGGCCGCTGCATCGACAATGACGTATCGGTTCATTCAGCGCCCCAGGAAGGTTGCGCCGGAGCGCGAAGCGGCCAGCAGGCACGCCTCGCATACAGACGGCTTGCCGGCCTGCGGCAGTACCGGCAACGGGGCCGGCTGCGAGGCGGCAGCGGCGGGCCTGGCACTGTCAGCCCCGCCACCTTTGCCACCCATGTCCACATGGACGCGGGATTGCTTGCCGGACATCAGCGAGCAGCCGCACGAGAGCCGGTCGCCGTGGCGCGCGACGGGCTGGCCTTCAAACGTCAGCGTGATGTCGCCGCTTACGATGGTGGCCACGCACTGGTGCCTGGGGCAGGTGGCTTTGTCGCCCACCCGCGCAACCGGCATGCCCTCGATGTCGGTCGCGGGGGAGCCGGTGATGACCCTGCCACCGCCGGTGGTCGCATCACCGACCACAATCAACGTCCTTGCCACCCTGTAATCCTTCCGCCCTGGAGGTGGCCCGAACCTAGCAACGCTCCGACACCGCGCGCGCTTCAACGCGGCGTCGAGCACAGCGTGCCTCCCGCATCAGCACCGGCGCAGGCTGGCACTGCAAGGGTTTGGCTGGATTGCGGCGAATACGTGACGCACATCAGCCGCCGCCCTCCAGCGATGCAGATCGCGACAAATCGCGCCAACAGGACCTCACCCCGCCAGCCACGTACAATGGCGCCTCCCCCACCCTGCCGCGTCGGCGTAGACCGATGCCGGCCCTGCATGCCAGCACTCCGGCGTGCGTCACCTGCAAGGACCACCGATGAGCTCCTCCCCTTCCGATTCGCCGTCGCTGCTGCACGGGCGCCTGCTCGCCTTCGCCGCGATCCTGCTGGCCGCAGTCAACCTGCGCACCGCCGTCACCTCGATCACGCCGCTGCTGGACGTGCTCGGCCAGCAGTTCGGCTTCGGCACCACCATGACCGGCGTGCTGGGCATGCTGCCGACCGCCTCGTTCGCCCTGTTCGGCGTGGCCACACCGGCGTTGGCACGGCGCCTGGGCCTGGAGCGCACCACGCTGCTGGCGATGGTGATGGCGATGGCCGGCCTGCTGCTGCGCTCCAGCGCCGGCAATGTCGGCACGCTGCTGCTGGGTTCGGTGCTGGCGCTGGCCGGCATGGGCATCGGCAACGTGGTGGTGCCGCCGCTGGTGAAGCGCTACTTCGCCAACAAGGTCGGCACCATGAGCACGCTCTACATCAGTGTGCTGCAGCTGGGCACGATGCTGCCGGCGCTGCTGGCGGTGCCGGTGGCCAACGCGGCCGGCTGGCGCGTGTCGCTGGGCATGTGGGCACTGCTGGCGCTGGCCGCCGCGCTGCCGTGGCTGATGCTGGCCCGGCGCGCGCCGAAGCCGCAGGCCGATGTCACCGACCCCACCGCGCAGCCGCATGGCAAGGTCTGGCGCACGTCGCTGGGCTGGAGCATGACGCTGATGTTCGGCATGACCTCGCTGATGACCTATTCGATGTTCACCTGGCTGCCGCGCATCGTGGTCGAGGCCGGTGGCTCGCCGGCCTTCGGCGGGGTGATGGTGGCGGTGTTCTCGGCGCTGGGCCTGCTGCCCTCGCTGGTCATTCCGTCGATGGCGGTGCGCCTGCAGAACCCGTTCCCGCTGGTGCTGATCGGCTTCTTCTCGTTCGTGATCGCCTTCACCGGCCTGCTGCTGGCACCGATGAAGGCCCCGCTGCTGTGGGCCTGCCTGCTCGGCGTCGGCCCGTCCACGTTCCCGCTGGCGCTGACCCTGATCAACCTGCGTACGCGTACCCCCACCGGCTCGGCGGCGCTGTCCGGCTTCATGCAGGGCGTGGGCTACAGCTTCAGCTGCCTGGGGCCGTTCCTGGTCGGCTGGCTGCACACCGTCAGCGACGGCTGGACGCTCCCATTCAGCTTCCTGTTCGGCTGCGCCACGCTGATGCTGTGCGCCTCCTGGGTGGCCTGCAAGCCGCGCAAACTGGAAGACCTCTGGTAAGCCGCGGCGGCCGCTCATCGCCCCTTCCGGGAAATTTGACGCGCAACTGACAATTCCGGGCGGATAGTGCCCACGAGTGCCCAACCTTGCCGCGTGTCGGCATTGGGCCTTGGGGCGGCCCGGCCGCCCAGGCCACCACTCGGTGCGCGGGGATTCTCGTTCAAGACATGACATCGCGGGTCGCTGTCCGGGTTGTACCCGTCCTGACTGGGCGGGAGTGCACGAAGGGAGTGACGCAGGGCACGGCCATCCAGAAATCTGGCATGTGATGTGCGTCACAGTTTTCACGGTTGTCTGGTCAGGAAGCCAAGGGGGTCCCCAATGGTCGTCCACCGCCGGCTGGCGCTCTGCGTCGGCCTCGCCTGCTCCGCGCTGGCCTGGGCCAGCAGTGCCGCGCCGCCGGACCGCGAGGCGGCGCTGGCCGAGATCGGCCGCTACCGTGACCAGGCCCGCTGGCTGGACGCACTGGGCGCGATCGAACGTGCGAGCCAACAACAGCCCAATGACGACCTGCTGTTCAAACTGCGCGTCCTGACCCTGGGCGACATCGGCAATGCGTGGCGCGCCTGGGAGCTCTACCAGCAGCGACCGCAGCTGTTCGACGATGCCCAGAAGCAACGCCTGGAGGGCGACTATCTGGCCAAGCTGGTGGTCTGGAGCCTGGCCTACAGCCGCAGCGAAGACAGCCGCCTGGAAGAGGCCGAATTCACGCTGGCGCGCATGCAGCGCTATCTTGGCGGCGAAGGCACGCCACCGGCCCAGGCCCCGCTGCGCATCCGCATGGACCGCCTGATCCTGCTCAACCGGCTGGGGCGCCACGCCCAGGTGCGCGAGGAGGCACGCGCCCTGCAGGCCGAGGGTCACACGCTGCCCGACTACGTGCTGCCTGCGGTGGGCGATTCACTGATGGGAACGCTGCATCCGCAGGAAGCCATCCCGGTGCTGCAGGCCGCGGTGGCCGGCGATCCCACACGCGATGCCTCGCACTCGCAACTGGCCTACGCCTACCTGGAAAGCGAGCAGCAGGAGAACGCCATTGAGCTGTTGCAGGCGTGGCGTGACAAGGAACCGGCCTGGCGCTGGAGCAATGGCAAATCGCCGTATGCGAACTGGTCGCGCTACGAGGCCGACCTGAATCTGGCGATGGTGCGCGCCTACAGCGGCGACCTGTCCACCGCGCAGCACGACCTGGAATCGATGGTGGATATCGCGCCGGGCAACGGCGGCCTGCAGAGCGCACTGGGCAGCGTGTACATGATGCGCGGCTGGCCACGCCGGGCCCTGCAGCGGCAGCAGATGGCGCACGCGCTCGACCCGCGTGACGTTGAGGCGCGGCTGGGCATGGAAGAGGCCTACGTCGCCCTGCAGCGCGATGACCTGGCGCGACCGCTGCACGACGACCTGGTCGCGCGCTACCCGACCCAGCCGGCGGTGCAGCGCATGGACCAGGCGTGGCGCGTGCATCGCGGGTGGCAGGTGCAGGCATGGACCGACATCGGACGCAGCTCCGGCGGTGGCGGCACCTCGCCCCTGGGCAACAACGATCGTCGCTATGGCGTGGAAGTGCAGTCGCCGATCCTGGACGATCGCTGGCGGCTGTTTGCCTTTGCCGACCGGCGCTCGGTCGACTTCCAGGACCAGCGCATCGACCCGCTCTGGCTCGGCGCAGGCGTGCGCTACCGCTTCGGCCAGCTGGATGCGGAAGCGGCCGTGCTGCGCGCCAACGACCATGTGGGTGATACCGGCCTGCGCGCCGGCGTGGGTTGGCAGTTCAACGACTACTGGCACGCCGGCCTGGTGGCCGCGCGCAATGATCCGGAAGCGTCGATGCAGGCGCGCGTTGCCGGCATCACCGCCGACAGCCTGAGCGCGCGGGTGGACTACCGGCGCAGTGAGCTGACCCACTGGATGTTTGGCGCCAGCCGCTTCCGCTACGACGACGGCAATCATCGCGAGCTGTTCAGTACCGCCCTCGAGCAGCGCCTGCTGACTCGACCGCGCTGGCTGGTCGACGGCCTGGCCAGTGCCTACACCAGTCGCGGCAGCCGCGATGATGCGCCCTATTTCAACCCGTCGCGTGACCGCATGGTCGAGATCGGGCTGCGCATCGACCAGCAACTGTGGCGGCACTACGAACGCCACTTCCGGCACCGGCTGACGGTTTCGCTGGGGGACTACTGGCAGGACGGCTTCGGCAGCGCGCTGGTGCCATCGGTGTCCTACCAGCATGAGTGGCAGCTGGGGCCGGGCCGTGTGCTCGAGTACGGCGTACGCTGGTCGCGGCCGGTCTACGACGGCCACCGCGAACGCCATCTCGGCTTCGAAGCCGCATTGCGCTGGGGAGACTGACATGGCCCGCATCCTGCGACTGATCCTGCTGCTGTTGCTCAGCACCGCACCGACCGCACTGGCACAGCAGGCCGCGCATCTCGATGCGGCCGACAACGGGCTGCTGATCCTCAGCTACCACGATATCCGCGACCAGGTGGCCGCCAAGGGCGATGCCGATACCTACGCGGTGAGCACGCAGAACTTCGCCGCACACCTGGACTGGCTGGGGGCGCATGGCTACCACCCGGTGTCGCTGTCGCAGGTGATCGATGCTTCGCAGGGCCGCGCCACGCTGCCACCGCAGCCGGTGCTGCTGACCTTCGATGACGGCCTGCGCAGTGTCTACGACAAGGCGTTCCCGTTGCTGCAGGCCTATCGCTACCCGGCCCTGGTGGCGGTGATCACCGACTACATGGACATGGCGCCGGGGCGCACCATCGACTACGGCTACCGCCCGTTCGGCCACGACGATTTCCTCACCTGGGCGCAGCTGAAGCAGATGCATGACAGCGGCCTGATCGAAGTGGCCAGCCATACCGACAACCTGCACCATGGCGTGCTTGCCAATCCGCAGGGAAACTCCACTCCGGCCGTCGTGACCCGGGTCTACTCACCTTCCACGCGCAGCTATGAGACCGAGACGCAGTACGAGCAGCGCCTGCGCGCCGACCTGACCCGCAGTGCGCAGCGTATCGAGCAGCACCTTGGCGTACGCCCCCGCGCGATCGTGTGGCCGTACGCGGCCTACAACCAACTGAGCAACGACATCGCCGAGCAGCTGGGCATGCCGGTGTCGTTCGACCTGGAGGGGCGCAGCACACCGGTCACCCGTGAGCTGCACGGCCTGGCGCGTTTCCTGGTCAGCGACAACCCGACCGTGGAAGGACTGGCATTCGAACTGCGCCGCGACGCGGCACTTGATGGCATCCGCGCCCTGCAGATCGACCTGGATGATGTGTATGACCCCAACCCGGCGCAGCAGGCGCGTAACCTCGACGCGCTGATCGAACGGGTCAAGCGCATCGCACCCACCCACGTCTACCTGCAGGCCTTCGCCGACGCCGACGGCAACAACACCGCCGATGCGCTGTACTTCCCCAATCGCCACATGCCGATGCGCGCGGACCTGTTCAGCCGCGTGGCCTGGCAGCTGAAATCCCGCGCAGGGGTGAAGGTGTATGCGTGGCTGCCGGTGCTGGGCTTCGAGCTGCCCGACCCGGTGCAGCGCAAGGCATTGGCCATCCACAACGGCGATGCCGATGGCATGTACCGGCTGGACTTCACCAACCCGAAGGCGCGCCAGATCATGCTCGACCTCTACGAGGACCTGGCGGTCAATTCCTACTTCGAAGGCCTGCTGTTCCACGACGATGGCTACCTGCGCGACACCGAGCTGCCGTCGCTGCCGGCGGGGAGCGATGGCAGCGCGCGCACCCAGGCGCTGATCGACTTCACCCTGGCCCTGCGCGACCGCGCGCAACGCTGGCGGCCGAAACTGGCCACCGTGCGCAACCTGTATGCCGAACCGGTGCTGCGCCCGCAGAGCGAAGCCTGGTTCGCGCAACGCCTGGACCTGTTCAACAAGGCCTATGACCAGACCGCGCTGATGGCGATGCCGTGGATGGAGGGCAGCAAGCATCCGGAGCGCTGGCTTGACCAGCTGCTGGCCGCCGTACGCCGCCACGATCCACAACTGCAGCACACGCTGTTCGAGCTGCAGACCGTCGACTGGCGCACGGGCCAGCCGATTCCCGCCGACCGCCTGCGCGCGCAGATCCGCCAGCTGCAGGCACAGGGTGTGCACCACTTCGCCTGGTACCCGGATGACTTCATCGCCGACCAGCCCTCCACCCACGATGCCCGTGCGGCCATGTCCGCCGGCAACTTCCCGTATCCGGAGAAGTGACGTGGACATGCATCCGTTGCTGCTGATCCTGTTCCAGTTCGCCTTCTACTACCCGATGGTGATGGCGTTCTTCTGGATGTCTGGCGGCCTGTACTACTACTACCGCCGCGAACGCCATTCGCGCCCGCGCAGCGATCCACCGCTGATGGTCGATCCGCCGTTTGCGACCCTGCTGATTCCCTGCCACAACGAATCGGAGAACCTTGACGACACCCTCGGCGCAGCGCTCAACCAGCGCTACCCGACCGACTACGAGGTGATCGCCATCGATGACGGCAGCAGTGACGACACCGGTGCGCGCCTGGACGCGCTGGCGGCCCAGCACCCGCGGCTGCGCGTGTTGCACCTGGACCGCAATCTGGGCAAGGCCAACGCGTTGCGCATGGGCGCGCTGGCTGCGCGCTCGGAGTACCTGGTGTGCATCGACGGCGATGCCATGCTGGAGGAACACGCACTGCACTGGATGGTCTGGCACCTGGTCAGCGGCAACCGGGTCGGCGCGGTCACCGGCAATCCGCGCATCCGCAACCGCTCCACCCTGCTTGGCCGCCTGCAGGTGGCCGAGTTCTCCTCCATTATCGGCATGATCAAGCGGGCGCAGCGCGTGTACGGGCGCATCTTCACCATTTCCGGGGTGATTGCCGGCTTCCGTCGCACCGCATTGCACCAGGTGGGCTGGTGGTCGGACGACATGGTGACCGAAGACATCGACATCAGCTGGCGCCTGCAGCGCGGGCACTGGGACATCCGCTACGAGCCCAACGCCCTGTGCTTCATCCTGATGCCGGAAACACTGAAGGGATTGTGGCGGCAGCGCCTGCGCTGGGCGCAGGGCGGCGTGGAAGTCATGCTTCGCCACGCCCGCTCTCTGCTGAACTGGCGCGAGCGCCGCATGTGGGGCGTGCTGCTGGAGTACGTACTGAGCGTGATCTGGGCCTACACGATGCTGTTCATCGTCGTGCTGTGGGTGCTGGGCAAGTTCTTCCCCATGCCGCCCCAGCTGTACATCGCCAGCCTGCTTCCGCAATGGCATGGCGTGATCCTGGCGCTGGTCTGCCTGCTGCAGTTCGCCAGCAGTCTGATCATCGACCGGCGTTACGAAACACAGATTGGACGCAACTACTTCTGGGTCATCTGGTACCCGATGGCGTACTGGCTGATCAGCCTTTCCACCACCCTGGTGGCGTTGCCGAAGACACTGCTGCGACGCCGTCGCAAGCGCGCCACCTGGACCAGCCCTGATCGGGGAATACGATGAACGCACAGCACCCGTCCAACCGATTCGATTCGCGGATGATCCGCAAGCCACACCGCCAGCCGCGGTTCCAGCGCACGGCCTGGGGATTTGTCACCCTGGCGTTCTGGGGCTTCTACTTCTACCTGTGGGCACCGCTGGTGACGCTGGTGTCGTGGCTGGTCGGCGGCCAGATGGCATGGCAGCAGCTGTATGAGCGGCAGAACCAGTTCGACCCCTACGTGCTGGTGGCGCTGCCGGTGATGCTGTTGTGCGCCAGCGTGCTGCTGATCAGCTGGGCCGAGTACAACCGTGCGCGCTTCCGCGGGCGGGACCGGCGACTGCCGCGGCCGCTGGCCAGCCTCAACGAGGTGGCAGCGGACCTGGGCGCCAGTACCGGCCTGGCCGAGCGCCTGGCCCAGTGCAAGGCGGCGACGCTGCACATGGACGAGCACGCACGTCCGGTCGGCATCCGCCGCGAAGTGGTGTAGCCCGACAACCCGGTGGGTGCCGGCCTTGGCCGGCGTTTGCTTTGGTAGCTGCCGACCTTGGTCGGCAGCTACCAGAAGCAACCATTGATATTGGCGCAGCCGGCGCTCAGCGGCGGGTCTGCCCTTCGCCACGCACCACGAATCGCTCGACGGTGAGCGCTTCCAGCCCCATCGGCCCGTACGCATGCAGGCGCGTGGTGGAAATGCCGATCTCGCTGCCCAGCCCCAGCTGGCCACCATCGGAGAAGCGCGAGGATGCATTGACCATCACCACCGCCGAGCGCAGCGCATTGACGAAGCGCTCGGCATTGCCGCTGTCTTCGGTCGCGATCACTTCGGTATGGTCGGAGGTGTACGTACGGATGTGCGCGATGGCCGCATCCAGATCGTCGACCACGCGCACCGCCAGCACCAGATCAAGGAACTCGGCAGCGTAGTCGTCTTCGGTGGCCAGCGTGCTGCCCGGCAACAGGAGTTGCGCATCCGCATCGGCGCGCAGCTCCACGCCGCGCTCGCCGAGTGCCTGCGCCACGCGCGGCAGGAAGGCTTCGGCCACATCACGGTGCACCAGCAGCGTTTCCAGCGAATTGCAGGCGGCCGGGCGGCTGCACTTGCCATCCACCAGCAGGTCGATGGCCTTGCCGGGATCGGCACTGGCATCGACGAACAGGTGGCAGACGCCCTTGTAGTGCTTGATCACCGGGACCCGCGCATGCTCGGCAACGAAACGGATCAGGCCTTCGCCGCCGCGCGGAATCGCCAGGTCGATCAGTTCGTGCAGCTGCAGCAGCTCCAGCATGGCTTCGCGGCGCAGGTCGGTCAGCACGGTCACCGCGGCCGGCGGTACGCCATGGGCCTGCAAGGCACCGGCCAGCGCCTGGGCGATGGCGGTATTGGAATGGATCGCTTCGGAACCGCCGCGCAGGATCACGCCATTGCCGGCCTTCAGGCACAGCGCCGCCGCTTCGGCGGTCACGTTCGGGCGCGCCTCGTAGATCATCGCGATCACGCCCAGCGGCACCCGCACCTTCTGCACGCGGATGCCGTTCGGGCGCACGTCGTCGCGGGTCACCTGGCCGACCGGATCGGGCAGCCCCGCCACTTCGCGCACCGCTTCGGCCATCGCGAACAGGCGCGGCGGGTCCAGCGCCAGGCGGTCGAGCATGGCAGTGCCCACGCCCTTGTCGCGCGCCGCCGCCAGATCGCGTGCGTTGCCGGCCAGGATCAACCCGGCGTTCACTTCCAGCGCCTGCGCCATGCCCAGCAGCAGCGCACGCCGGGCCTCGCTGTCGAGGCCGGCGACCACCTGGGCCGCGTCACGGCAGGCACGCGCCTGCGCTTGGATATCGCTCATCGGGATGTCCTTCAGTCCGGTCATGGCAGCACCAGGTCGTCGCGATGGACGACGCTGCCACCGTAGTTGTAGCCGAGCACGGCCTGGATGTCGCGCGAATGGCGGCCTGCGATGCGGCGCACGTCATCGGCCGCGTACTGGCTGACGCCACGGGCGATGCACACCCGCCCCTGCGGTGCGTCCCAGCACACCTGCACCATGTCGCCACGGCGGAACGTCCCTTCCGCACCGGTGATGCCGCCGGGCAGCAGCGAAGCGCCCTTCTCGCGCATCGCCTGCGCCGCGCCGGCATCGATGAGGATCGCGCCTTCGGCCAGCGGTGCGTGGCGCAGCCAATGCTTGCGGGCCGCTTCGCGGCTGCGTGCGGCATGGATGCGGGTACCGAACAGGCGATCCTGTGCCAGCGCGCGTACCACCTCGCCACTGCGGCCGTTGAACAGATAGGTTTCGATGCCGAGGCGGCCGGCCTTCGCCGCCGCCTCCAGCTTGGTGCGCATGCCACCGGTACCGGCGCGCGAGCCCGCGCCGCCGGCCATCGCCAGCACCTCATCACTCAGCTCTGCGACATCGTGCAGAGGCCGTGCGTCGGCCACGCTGCGCGGGTCGGCGCTGTACAGCCCGTCGATGTCGGTAGCGATGAACAGCGCATCGGCATCGACCAGTGCAGCCACCGTCGCGGCCAGGTTGTCGTTGTCGCCGAGCTTGAGCTCGTCCACCGACACGGTGTCGTTCTCGTTGACCACCGGCAGCGCGCCCAGCCGCAGCAGCTCGCTGAGCGTGGCGCGTGCATTGAGATAGCGGCGGCGGTTGCGCAGGTCGTCGTGGGTCAGCAGCACCTGCGCCACCGGGCGCTCGAAGAAGCGCTGCCAGAGCCCGATCAGCTGCGCCTGGCCCAGCGCTGCCAGGGCCTGGCGTGCGGCCATCGCCGCGCCGGGCTCGTCGGCGCGCGGCAGGATCGCCCGACCGGCGGCGACCGCGCCGGACGAAACGATCACCACCTCGCGCCCGGCCAGCACGTTGGCCGAGACAAACTGGGCCAGGCCCAGTGCATGCCGCGGCGACAGGCCACCGCCATCGGCGGCCAGCAGGCTGCTGCCCACTTTCAGCACCGCACGCCGCCACGGCGGCAGCGCCTGTTCCGGGAACGGCGAAGCGATGTGGCTGGCATGCAGGGTCATCAGTCAGGGCCTCAGCGGGTGTTCCATTCGTGCACGGTCAGGTCGGAGGCCTGCATCGTCACCAGCGGATCAGTGGCGATGATGGCCTGCGCCTGCGCCAGGCTGTCCACGTTGCACAGCACATAGGCGCCACCACTGCCATCGGCGAAGCCGCCGGTCAGCTGCAGCTTGCCCTGCGCCTGCAACGCGTCAAGGAAGTCGCGGTGCGGCTGCACGGCCGCCGCGTTGAAATCAGGCCGGCGCATCGCCAGCACCAGGTAGACGGTGCCCGCCATCAGGACAGCGCCTGCCAGCGTGCGCGCAGTTCATCCAGGCGCAGATCGGCGGCCGAGCCCGGCGACACGCGTGCGCCCAGGCTGCCCTCCGGCGTGCGTCCCTGCCCTGCACTGTCGGCACCGGCCGCCGCGGCCTTGTAGGCCTCGCGGAACGGCACACCGGCCACGGCCGCTTCCACCGCCACATCGGTGGCATACATGCCCGAGTCGATGGCCGCGCGCAGTTTGTCATCGCGCCATTCCAGATTGGCCAGCAGCGCCGGCAGCAGCTCCAGCGCGGCCAGGCCACGGCCGAAACCGTGGAAGATGGCGCCCTTGGACGACTGCAGGTCGCGGTGATAACCCGACGGCAGCGACAGCAGCTGTTCGATCTCGGTACGCGCGGCGGCCACGCTGGCGTGGGTGGCACGCATCAGTTCGATCACATCCGGGTTGCGCTTGTTGGGCATGATCGAGCTGCCGGTGGTGTACTGCGCCGGCAACGCAACGAAGCCGAACTCGGCGCTGGTGAACAGCGACAGGTCCCAGGCGATGCGGCGCAGGTCCAGCGTGGCACCACCGAGCGCTTCCAGCGCAGCCAGCTCGAACTTGCCGCGCGACAGCTGCGCATAGATCGGCGAGATCTGCATGCGCGCGAAGCCGAGCGCGGCGGTGGTGTGTTCGCGGTCCAGCGGCAGGTTCACGCCGTAACCGGCAGCGGTGCCGAGCGGATTGGCATCGACCAGCGCGTGCGTGTCGCGCGCGCGGATCGCATTGTCGATGAAGGCTTCGGCCCAACCGGCCCACCACATGCCCGCCGACGACACCACGGCACGCTGGATGTGGGTGTAACCGGGAATCGGCAGATCCTTCTCGGCCTGCGCACGGTCCAGCGCAACCTTGGCCACGTCGGTACTGACCTGTGCCACGCGCTGCAGCTTCTCCTTCAGCCACAGGCGGGTGGCGACCAGGATCTGGTCGTTGCGGCTGCGGCCGGTATGGATCTTGCGGCCGGCATCGCCAAGACGCTCGGTCAGCCGCGCCTCGATCGCCGAGTGGCCATCCTCGTACTGCGTATCCAGCACGAAGCGGCCGTCGCGGAAGTCCTGCGCCAGAACCTCCAGTTCGCGCAGCAGACCGGCCAGCTCATCGGCGCTGAGGATGCCGATGTGCTGCAGGCCCTGCGCATGCGCGGCGCTGGCGGCGATGTCGTGCAGGAAGAATTCGCGGTCGAGGATCACGTCGTCGCCGGCGAGGAAGGTCTGGATCTGGGCGTCGACAGCGACGCCGGGCTTCTGCCAAAGAAGGTCTGCCATGGGGGCTCCGGAAGGCGGGGTCAGTGCGGGATCGACGTCAATTCGTCGATGCCCAGCGCGAGATTGAGGTTCTGCATGGCCTGGGTGGCCGCGCCCTTGAGCAGGTTGTCCAGGGTCGCCACCACCACCACCCGCTTGCCGCCCGGGGCCAGGGTGAAGCCACCGACCTGGGCGCCATGGCGGCCGGCGATGCGGCTGACCCACGGCGCTTCGTCCACCACCTCGATCAGCGGTTCGCCGGCATAGGCCTGCTGGAAGCGTTCGACGATCTGCTCGCGGGTCTGCGCACGGTTCAGCCACAGGTTCGCAGTCAGCGTGATGCCACGGAAGTGCGGCGCGACGTGCGGCATGAACTCGACGGCCACGCCCAGCTGCACCGACACCTCGCGCTCATGCACGTGGTTGGTCAATGCATACGGCATCAGGTTGTCGGCCAGCAGTTCAACGTTGTTCTTGTCCGAGGGCGTGGTGCCGGCGCCGGAGTAGCCGGACACACCAAAGCACTGCGGCGGACCGGCCAGCAGATCCAGCAGCGGATGCACCGCCAGCTGCATCGCCGTGGCATAGCAGCCCGGATTGCTGATGTGCTTCTGGCCGTTGTAGCGGCCCCGGGTCAGTTCCGGCAGGCCGTAGTACCAGCCGTTGTCGAAACGGTAGTCGGCCGACAGGTCGACGATGACGGTGTCCGGCTTCGCCGCTTCCAGCGCGGCCACGAACGGTGCGGCCAGGCCATTGGGCAGGGCCAGGATCACCGCATCCACCCCCTTGGCGGCCACCGCGTCGGCATCCAGGTTCTCGTACTGCAGGTCCCCCTGGAATTCCGGATGGTGGTCGGACAGGCGCTGCCCGGCGCGCTCGCGCGAAGAGACAAAGGCCAGCTTCAGCCGCGGGTGCGCGGCCACCAGCTTGATCAGCTCGGCACCGGTATGGCCGCGGGCACCGACGATGCCCAGGGTGAAAGTCGAATCGTTCATGCGTGGCTGTCCAGGCGGTACTGCAGGTGGCGCTTCACGCCCTGCCATTCCGCATCGATGATGGAGAAGATGACGGTGTCGCGCGGCGTGCCGTCGGCATGCCGCTTGTGGTTGCGCAGCACGCCATCCTGCTTGGCGCCGAGGCGGGCAATGGCGGTGCGCGAAGTGGCGTTGAACCAGCTGGTTTCCAGCACCACGCTGATGCAACCCATGGCCTCGAATGCGTGCTGCAGCAGCAACAGCTTGGCTTCGGTGTTGGCACCGGTGCGCTGCACGCGCGGTGCGTACCAGGTGTAGCCAAGGCTGAGTTTCGGCACGCTCGCATCCATGTCGTAGAAACGGGTGCTGCCGACGATGTCACCGGCCGCATCACGGATCACGAACGGCAGCACCCTGCCTTCGGCCTGCGCCTGCAGCGCGGCCTGCACATAGGCCTCGGTGCGCTCCGGCGACGGCACCTGGGTGTACCAGAGCTGGTCCAGCCCGCTGCCCTCCAGCGCAGCACGCAGGCCGGGCACGTGCTCACCCTGCAACGGCTGCAACGACACGTGCTGGCCACGCAGGGTCGGTACCAGGTTCCAGGCGTCCGGGTTGTTCATCGTTCAGCCCTGCAGGCTCGGGGCGCGCTGGGCGCAGTGATCGACATAGGTGCGGATGCGATCGATGCCATCGGCGCCATACCAGAACACCTTCCAATGGTCCTGCTTGTAGCAGCCATCGGATTCGGCGTAGTAGAAATGGTTGATTGGGTTGCCGTGGCGCGAGCGCCAGAACAGCTGCGGGGTTTCCTCCAGCATCACGTTCCAGACCGCGCGACCCAGGCCTTCGCCCTGTGCATCGTCGAGCACGGCGAACTTGTCCAGGTACACGCCTTCGACCTCGTCGGTGAGGATCACCGCGGTGCGGTAATTCTCGCTGACGTAGGCACGCAGCAGCCGGGTCTTCTCGAAGTAGTCCGGCACCAGGGTGCGGCCGAAGCTGGATTCGATCAGGCCCTTCAGGCGTGGCAGGTCCAGTTCGTTCCAGGCGGTGGCGCGCAGCACCTTCTCGCCTTTGCGCACCAGCGTGCCCGAGCCCTTGTGGGTGAACAGTTCCTTGGCCAGGTCGGCCGGCCGGGTGATCGACACCGACGATTCCAGCGGCAGGCGGTCGAGCAGATCCTTGATCTGTTCGATCTTCACCTTCATGCCGCCGTGGATCCACGGCTGCGCGATCAGGTGGTCGTACTCGGTGGACAGGTTGATCGAATCGATCACGTTGCCCGCCTCATCCAGCAGGCCACCGGTGCCGGTCAGGAAGATGATCTTGTACGGCTGTAGTTCCTGCACCAGCTCGTTGGCGGCGAAGTCGGCGTTGACGTTGAGGATCTGGCCGCCCGCAGTCTCGCCCAGGCTGGTGATGACCGGGATCGAGCCGGCACGCAGGCTGGCTTCGATCGGTGCCAGGTTGACCTTCTTCACTTCGCCGACCAGGCCGTAGGTATCCACGTCCAGGTACTCGGCCTCGAACACGCCACCGGTGATCGAAGTGGCGCGCGCGCCGTTCTGCTGCAGCGCCTCGACCAGGCGCAGGTTGGACTGCTGGAACACCCGGCGCACGATCGCCAGCGCTTCCGGTGAGGTCACGCGCAGGCCGTTGACGGTCTGCTTGTCGATGCCGGCCGCCGACAGTTCGGCATCCAGCTGCGGGCCAGCGCCGTGCAGCACGATCGGGGTCAGCCCGACTTCCTGCAGGAACGACAGCGAGGAGGTCAGCGCGTCAAGATCGTCGCGCAGCACCGCGCCGCCGACCTTGACCACGGCGAAGCGCTTGGCGTCCAGCTGCGAGAAGCGCTTGAGGTACTGGCTGATCTCCTTCGCGCTGGCCATGCTGGAAAGCAGGCGCACGATGGTCTGGCGGGTCTGGCGGTGGGGCTGGAGGGCAGGAGACATTTCAGTTTCGTCGGAAAGGGAAGAATCAGGCGCCGGCGGCGATGATGCGATGCACGGCGTCGGTATAGCGCTGCAGCTGGTCCAGCGTCACGAACTCATCGGCGGTATGGGCCTGGGCGATGTCGCCCGGGCCGAACACCAGCGTGGTGTAGCCACCGGCCGAGAACAACGAGGCCTCGGTCCAGAAGTCCACCGCGTTGCCGATCGGCAGATCCAATGCGTCGGCCACGTCGCGCGCCAGCAGGCGACGGTTCTCGGCTTCGGCGATATCACCGGCCGGCAGGCTGGGGCCACGGAACGTCTCGGTGAACAGGGCCGCCTGCGGCTCGGCGAAGCCGGCGAAGGTGGCCAGCAGTGCGTCGATATCCATCGACGGCAGCGGGCGGAAACCGAAGCGCACTTCGGCGGCCGGCGCGATCATATTGGCCTTGATTCCACCTTCGACGCGGCCGATGTTGAAGCGCAGGCCGGTCAGCCCGCCAAAGCGCGCCGAAGCCAGCGATTCGACATGGTCCAGCGCGCGGTTGCCCCAGCGCATCGCCTGGTGCAGCGCGCTGGCAGCGGCATCCTGCTTGCCCGAGGCATGCCCGGCACGGCCGGCGAACTGCATCAGCACCGAGCTGATGCCACGGTGCGCCAGCACCGCTTCGCTCATGGTCGGCTCGGCCACCAGCACCGCTTCGTACGGAATGCCACGGGCCAGGAACGCGGCGATGCAGCGCGGATCGTTGGCTTCCTCGTCGCTGGAGAACAGGAACGCGGCATCGCCATCGCTGGCATTGGCCGCAGCCACCAGTGCAGCGGCCGCGCCCTTGATGTCACACACGCCCAGACCGACCACGCGGTCATCCAGGCGTCGCATCACGTGCGGGTCGGCACTCCAGTGCGGCGAGTCCGGCACCGTGTCCAGGTGCACGTTGAACAGGTACTTCGGCGTACCGCGCACGGCGTACAGGCTGACCGCACCGGCACCATGGTCGATCACCTCGACGTTGAACCCGGGCAGGTTGTCGCGCAGGTAATCGAAGATCCCACCGGTGGTGATCGCACGCGGCGGGTTGCGGGTGTCGAAGGACACCAGCGCCTGCAGATGCGAGATCGTCTGTTCAAGCATGAATCAAAGATCCTGTGGAATTCCGCCGGGCATGGCCCGGCGCTACCGTAATGCGTCTGGTGGAGAGCCCCTTCTTGTTGAAGGGGCGCGCCAACGGCGCAGGGTTAAGGCGGAATGCGTGGTCAACCGCTCAGCGGTTGACTTGCGCGTAAAGCGTCGAGCTCATGCCGAACAGCTTGATGAAGCCCTCGGCCTCTTCCACGCCCCAGTCGGCCGACTGCGCGTAGGTGGCACCCTTGGTGTTGAGCAGGTGCGGCGACTTCACCGCCACTGCATCGACGCGGCCACCACGGGTTTCCAGCACCACCTCGCCGTTCACCTTGGCCTGCGAGGACTTCAGGAAGGCCTCGATGTCGGTCTTCAGCGGGTCGTGGTAGAAGCCTTCGTACACCAGCTCCACCCACTTGCGCGCCACGTCCGGCTTGAAGCGGTTCTGCTGCTTGGTCAGCACAGCATCTTCCAGCGCGCGGTGCGCGGCCAGCAGCGACACCAGGCCCGGCGCCTCGAACACGATGCGGCCCTTCAGGCCGATCACGGTGTCGCCGGTGTAGACGCCACGGCCAACGCCGTACGGGGCGAACAGCTTGTTGAGCTGGGCCAGAATCTGATCGCCCGGCAGCGCCTTGCCGTTCAGTTCAACCGCTTCGCCTTCGACGAACTTCAGGGTGACCGTCAGCGCCTGTTCCGGCCACTCGCTGCGCGGCGAGCACCAGCCGCGCGCGCCCTCGCCCGGGGCTTCCCAACGGTCGATCTCACCACCGGACATGGTCACGCCCAGCAGGTTCTCGTTGATGGTGTAGGCCTGCTGCTTGGCGCGCACACCGAAGCCGCGCTCTTCCAGGTACTTCTGCTCGTAGGCGCGGGTCTGGGTGTGCTCCTTCTGGATCTCGCGGATCGGCGCGATGATCTGGTAGTCGCCCAGCGCCTTCACTGCCAGGTCGAAGCGGACCTGGTCGTTGCCCATGCCGGTGCAGCCGTGGGCGATGATGTTGGTGCCCAGTTCGGCGGCACGCTTCAGCGCGGCATCGACGATCAGGTAGCGGTCGGACACCAGCAGCGGGTACTGGCCCTGGTAGCCTTCGCCGGCCCACACGAACGGCTTCACGAAGCCTTCCCAGATGGCCGGGCCGCCATTGACGGTGACATGGCTGGTGACGCCCAGCTCGGCGGCGCGCTTTTCGATGAAATCGCGCTCTTCATCATCCACGCCGCCGGTATCGGCGAACACGGTGTGCACGTTGTAGCCGCGCTCCTGCAGGTACGGCACGCAGAAGCTGGTATCCAGGCCGCCGGAGAAGGCGAGAACGACGTCTTTGTTGCTCATGGGGAGGGTATGTCCTGGTAGCGCCGGGCCGTGCCCGGCGGAAATGATTGAATCGGAAAAAATCAGCGCCCGGCAACGGCGGCCATGATCGCCTTCTGCACGTGCAGTCGGTTCTCGGCTTCGTTGATGGCAATGCACTGCGGCGAATCCATCACGCCGTCGGTGGCCTTCACGTTGCGGCGCAGCGGCAGGCAGTGGCTGAACACACCGTTGTTGGTCAGCGCCATCTTCCGCTCGTCCACGATGAAGTGCTTGAACTGGTCGCGGATCGGCTTTTCCGGCTCCCAGTTGCCGAAGAACGGCAGCGCGCCCCAGCTTTTGGCGTAGACCACATCGGCGCCAGCGTAGGCGCTGTCGATGTCATGGCTGATCTTCAGCGAACCGCCGCTCTCGGCCACGTTCTGCTCGGCCCAGCCCATGTAGCGGTCGTCAAGGATGTAGTCGGCGGTCGGGCACAGCAGGGTCACGTCCATGCCCATGCGGGTGGCGATGGTCAGCGCCGAGTTGGCCACGGCGGTGTTCAGCGGCTTGGGGTGGTAGGTCCAGGTCAGCACGTACTTCTTGCCACGCAGGTCCTGGGTGCCGAAGTGCTCCTGCAGAGCCATCACATGCGCCAGTTCCTGGCACGGGTGGGTGATGGTCTCCATGTTGATGACCGGCACCGGCGAGTACTTGGCGAAGCTGTTGAGGACGATGTCCTGGCGGTCGTAGGCCCAATCCTGGAACTTCGGGAACGCACGCACCGCGATGATGTCGCAGTAGCGGCCCAGCACCTTCGCCACTTCAGCGATGTGTTCTTCGGTATCGCCGTCCATCACCGTACCGAGGTTGAACTCGATCGGCCACGCATCCTTGCCCGGCTGCAGCACCACCGCGTGGGCACCGAGCTGGAACGCACCCAGCTCGAAGCTGGTGCGGGTGCGCATGGACGGGTTGAAGAACACCAGCGCGATCGACTTGCCCTTGAGCTGGTCGCCGAGCTTGTTGCGCTTGAACAGCGCGGCCTGGGTCAGCAGCGCGTCGAGATCGCTGCGGCTCCAGTCCTGGGTGTTCAGGAAGTGCTTGGGGGACATCGGTTTTCCTTGCGTAGCGGCGCCGGGTCCGGCGCGGTGGAAGGAAAAGCAGGAACCAAAGGTGGATCGAAAAGGTTGCAGTTGCAGCTTTCAGAACGCGGAAACGAAAAAACCCAGCCGGCGGGCTGGGTTTTTTCGGACGAACAGCAAAAAGCTCCGGTTACCCAGCGAGGATGTGGGGTTCCGGTCGACGCGCACGCGAGGTCATGCCCGACGCCTGTCGGGCTGCGCTGCTGTCGTGCTGGAAGTCGGTGAGCTTCATGGCCGGCAATCTTTGCATGCGGCCGGAGCCGGCGCAAGGGGCAGCGGTCCCGGAATCAGGGATTGCTGGCGGTGCCCTGCTCGGGGCCGACCCACGGGGTGATCGAAACCCGGATCTTGAGCCGGTTGCCGGGGTCTTCCGGCAGCCGCGAGCGGTACTTGGTGCCTTTGTAGACGTAGTCCACGTCATAGGCGATGGGACGGCGGAATTCACGCCCCACCGGCACGATGCGGCAATCACGGGTCAGCATCGGCCCATTGTTGGCCGGGGCCGGGGCCGGGGTCTCGGTGGCGGCCTCTTCGGTCGCCTCTTCGTCGCTGCGCTTGAACATCGAGCGCACCGAATCCCAGAAACGGCCGATCCGCCCCTTGTCCTCCACCGGCTCTTCACCGGTGACGTTGACCGGGGCCAGGGTGCGGGTCGATACCGGCTCGCAATGCTCCTCGGTACGGGTCGCGCGCAGGGTCTGGAACACCGGCTCCACGTTCAGCACCTGGGCATAGTCGAACTTCACGTTCTCCACGATCACCACCCGGTTGCGGGGCTCGGCCTCCTGCGCCAGGGCCACGGCGGGCAGCGCCGACAGGCAGGCCAGGGTCAGCAACGCGGTGGATTTCATTGGCGACGGGAGCAAGGACACGGCAATAGTGTAGGCAGTGACGAGCACAAGGGGCTGAACATTACCCGTCCACGCCGCTCCTGCCCACCCCACCCTGGGCGGCCGCGGCGTCCACCGGTGGCAGCGGGCGCCCCAAAGGGGGTCGACACGTTCTAAAATCGAAGGCTTGTCCCCCAGCCACAGCCCCATGACCCTGCGCCTGCACAACAACCTGACTCGCCAGCTCGAACCGTTCACCCCGCTCGACCCGGCCTGTCCGACGCTGTATGTGTGCGGCCCGACGGTCTACAACTACGTGCACATCGGCAACGCCCGTGGCCCGGTGGTGTTCGGGGTGCTGGCCGATCTGCTGCGCCGCCGTTTCGGCGCCCTGCGCTACGCCCGCAACATCACCGACGTGGACGACAAGATCAACACGGCCGCGCGCGAACAGGGGGTGCCGATCAGCACCATCACCGACCGCTTCGCTGCGGCCTACCGTGAAGACATGGCCGCGCTGGGCGTGGCGCCGCCGGACATCGAGCCGGAAGTGACCGCGCACATGCCGCAGATCATCACCATGATCGAGCAGCTGATCGGCAGCGGCCACGCCTACGCCGCCGAGGGCCACGTGCTGTTCGCGGTGGCCAGCTTCGATGGTTACGGCAAGCTCTCGCGCCGCGATCCGGAAGAGATGCTGGCCGGCGCCCGCGTCGATGTCGCCCCGTACAAGCGCGACCCGGGCGACTTCGTGCTGTGGAAGCCCTCCACCGACGATCTGCCCGGCTGGGAATCGCCGTGGGGCCGTGGTCGTCCGGGCTGGCACATCGAATGCTCGGCGATGGCCGCCGCGCATCTGGGCGAGACCATCGACATCCATGCCGGCGGTGTCGACCTGCAGTTCCCGCACCACGAGAACGAGATCGCGCAGAGCGAATGCGCCCACGGCGGCAGGATCTTCGCCCGCTTCTGGCTGCACAACGGCATGCTCAACTTCGGCGGCGCCAAGATGAGCAAGTCGCTGGGCAACATCGAGCGCGTGCACGACCTGGTGCGCCAGCACCCGCCGGAGGCGCTGCGCCTGGCCCTGCTGTCGGCCCATTACCGGCAGCCGCTGGACTGGACCGACGGCCTGATCGAGCAGTCGGTGCGCACCCTGGACCGCCTGTACGGCACCCTGCGCGAGCTGGCGTCGATCGAGGCCGTGGCGGTCATCCCGGCCAGCGTCGAAGCGACCCTGGACGACGACCTGAACACCCCGCAGGCGCTGGCCGAAGTGGCCCGCATCGCCGCCGATGCACGCCGCGCCACCGATCCGGCCGAGCAGGCGCGCCTGAAGGGCGAGCTGCTGGGCGCGGGCCTGGCGCTGGGCCTGCTGCAGGCCGATCCGGCGCAGTGGTTCGGTACCGCAGCCGGCGACGACGGCGATGATGCCCGTATCCAGGGCCTGATCGACGAACGCGCTGCGGCCAAGAAGGCGCGTGACTTCGCTCGTGCCGACGCCATCCGTGACCAGCTGGCCGCTGAAGGCATCGTGCTGGACGACACCCCGCAGGGCGTGCGCTGGTCGCGCAAGCGCGGCTGACCTGCCCTGCCCCGTGGCCGGTCCGCCGGCCACGCCCCCACTGTAGAGACTGCTGTGATCGACTCCCCGTTCCCGCTTGAACCCACCGCCGCCGAGGCCCAGGCCGCCATCGCCGAGGAATTCGGCTTCTTCGGCGACTGGTCCGAGCGCTACCAGTACCTGATCGACCTCGGCCGCAAGCTGCCGGCCTTCCCGGAAGACTGGAAGACCGAGGAGCATCGCCTGCTGGGCTGCCAGTCGATGGTCTGGATCGTGCCGGAAGGCAACGCGCAGTCGCTGCGCTTCCACGCCATCAGCGATTCGGCCATCGTCTCCGGCCTGATCTTCCTGGCCCTGCGCGTGTACTCGGGGCGCTCGGCGCAGGAGATCGTGGCCACCGAACCGAGCTACATCCAGGACATCGGCCTGGCCCGCCACCTCTCGCCCACCCGCAGCAACGGCGTGGCGGCGATGCTGGCCTTCATCCGCGAGACCGCGCAGGCGCAGCTGCAGCGCGAACAGCCGTGAGCGAGCCTGCTACGGCCGAAGACACCGCGCTGGGCCTGCTGTCCCGGCCCGGTTTCGCCAAGCTGCTGGCCTACCGCATCTTTGCGATGCTGTCCTACCAGGTGGTTGCGGTCACTGTCGGCTGGCATATCTACGAAGTCACCCGCAATCCGTTCTCGCTGGGCCTGATCGGGCTGGCCGAGGTGCTGCCGTTCTTCTGCGTGGCGCCGTTTGCCGGCTACCTGGTCGACCATCTGCCGCGCCGCCGGCTGGGCATGGCCGCCTGTTCCGGGCTGATCGCCACCGCACTGGTGCTGACCGGCGTCGCTACAGGCTGGCTGCCCTTTGAAGGCGTGTGGCCGATCTATGCGGCCATCGCCTTGACCGGCATGGTCCGGGCGTTCCTCTCGCCCATCTACAACGCGCTGTTCGCCCGCGTGCTGGCCCGCGACCAGTTCGCGCGCGGCGCCGGCCTGGGTGCGGTGGTGTTCCAGGCCGGCATGGTTGCCGGCCCGGCACTGGGCGGCGTGCTGGTCGGCTTCGGCGGCAAGGGCCTGTCGTATGCGGTGGCCACCGCCTTCGCGCTGGTGGCGATGGCCTGCCTGGCCACGCTGAAGGTGGACGAACCGGTGCACACCGGCCCGGCCGCCCCGATCTTCAAGAGCATCACCGAAGGTGCCCGCTTCGTCGTCGGCAACCGCATCATGGTCGGCGCGATGGCGCTGGACATGTTCTCGGTGCTGCTGGGCGGCGTGGTGGCGATGCTGCCGGCGTTCCTGCACGAGATCCTGCATCACGGCCCGGAGGGGCTGGGCGTGCTGCGCGCAATGCCGGCGCTGGGCTCGGTGTGCGTGGGCCTGTGGCTGGCCCGCCATCCATTGCATCGCAATGCCGGCCGCGTGCTGCTGTGCGCGGTGGGCGGGTTCGGGCTGTGCGTGATCGGCTTCGGGCTGTCCCAGCACTTCTGGCTGTCGGCGCTGATCCTGCTGTTCTACGGGGCGTTCGATGGCGTCTCAGTGGTGATCCGCTCGACCATCCTGCAGTTGGCCACGCCGGAGGAAATGCGTGGACGGGTGTCGTCGATCAACGGCATCTTCATCAGTTCGTCCAACGAGCTGGGCGCGTTCTATGCCGGCACGATGGCGAAGCTGCTTGGCCTGGTACCGGCGGTGGTACTGGGCGGATTCGCAGTGCTGAGCGTGGCCGGCATCACGGCATGGAAGAACCCGACGTTGCGGAAACTGAATCTGCGCGACCTGCAGTGATCACGGCGGCGCTGTGGCCTCCTGATGATCGCGGCGACACGGCTCTTTTCTGATGATCGCGGCGACGCGGTTTCCCGTAGAGTCGAGCTTGCTCGACTGCTTTTGAGAAGCGTCAGTCGAGCAAGCTCGACTCTACAAACAAAAAACCCGGCCAAGGCCGGGTTTTCTGCATGACCACACAACGATCAGGAATCAGTCGCCCTGCTGCTTCTGCAGGTGCTCCCAACGCTCCTGGGCGTCGATGGTACGTTCGGCGGTCAGGCGCGCTTCCAGACGCTCCAGGCCGATCTCTTCGCCCGTATCCACGCAGTAGCCGTAGTCGCCGGCTTCCAGGCGCTTGAGCGTGCTGTCGATCTTGCCGATCAGCTTGCGGTAGCGGTCGCGGGTACGCAGTTCCAGCGAGTTCTCGGTCTCGCGGGTCGCACGCTCGGCTTCATCGCCGATGTCACGCACTTCCTCGCGCAGGTTCTCGATGGTCTGCTTGGACTCTTCCACCAGATCGGCGCGCCAGTTCTGCAGGCGCTGGCGGAAGTACTCCTGCTGCAGCGAGCTCATGTATTCCTCTTCCGAGGACGGCTTGTAGCCGGCCGGCAGGATCGGGCGGCCGGTGGCCTCGTCGGTCTTGTACTCGACCACCTTGTACTTGCTGCGCGGGGCCGGTGCCGCCGATCGGGCGGCGACAGCGACGGCGACCTTGCCGACAGGGCGCGACACGGTCTTCGGGGCGGAATCGGATTTCACGGCGGTTTTGGCAGGCGATTTCGAAACGGGCACGGGATTCTTGGATTGCGGGGCCTTCGATGCAGCAGAAGCAGCGGCCGGGGCCGGCTGGGGAGCCGGTTGGGCTGCTGCCGCTGCCACGGTCTTGGCCGGGACAGGCTTGGCCGGAGCCGGCTTGGCAGCAGGCTTCGGTGCGGACTTCACTACAGGGGCCGGGGCCGGCTTGGCGGCCGGTACGGCGACATTCTTGGCAACGTTCTTTACAGCAGCAGGCGTGGCGGCCGGTTTGGCCGCAGCGACCTTCTTCGCCGCCGGCTTGGCAACCGGCTTGGTTGCGGCCTTCTTCACCACCGCCTTCGGCGCCGGCTTAGCGGCTGCCTTCTTCGCCACCGGCTTGGCGGCGGCCTTCTTCACCGGCGCGGCCTTGCTGGCAGCCTTCTTCGCCACCGGCGCCTTCTTGCCGGCAGCAGCAGGTTTGGCCTTGGCGGGTGCGGCGGCCTTCTTTGCCACCGGCTTGGTCGCCTTGACCGGTGCTTTCTTCGCGGTGGCCTTCCTGGCCGCCGGTTGCGAGGACGCTGCCTTGGTCACCGCCTTGCTGGCCGGCTTTTTGGCAACGGGCTTTGCCGCCAACTTCTTCACAACAGGCTTGGCGGTTTTCTTGGCGGCCGTTGCGGCCTTCTTTGCAGTTTTTTAGCAGCCACGAAACGCTCTTCCTTGGATTCCCCGGGGCCCGGGAAAGCGGGCCTTTATAGCCTACCCGACCCGCAGCAGCAACCTCGGCGCCCTGCTCCATTCAGTCCTGGAGCCAAGGCACCCAAAGCGCGGTCCGACGAACATGGACCGCCTTGCGCGGTACGGAACCTGGCCGGCACCCAGCGGTGCCGACAGCGGTCGCAGGCCATCGGCGACATGCGACCAACGGCCCATCCTGCACAAATGCGGCCTTCATGCCAACTGGCATAAGATGACTGGGTGATCTCGCGCCTGCTCATTGCCCTGCTGCGCTTCTACAAGCGCTTCATCAGCCCCCTGCTGGGGCCGCGCTGCCGCTTCGTGCCCAGCTGTTCTGAATACGCCATGGATGCCATTGCCCGCCACGGTCCGCTGCGCGGCAGCTGGCTGGCCGCGCGCCGGCTGGGACGCTGCCACCCGTTCCACCCCGGCGGCTTCGATCCAGTGCCCGAGTCTCCCCACGCCCCCTCTTGCCGTTGCACAGGAAAACACTGACATGTCCTCCACGCTCATCACCAATGCCCGCATGGTCAACGAAGGCCGCACCTTCGACGGCGACCTGCGCATCGAGAACGGCCGCATCGCGCAGATCGGCAGCGGGCTGACGCCGCGCGACGGCGAACAGGTGGTGGACGCAGCCGGGCGCTGGCTGCTGCCGGGCATGATCGACGACCAGGTGCACTTCCGCGAACCGGGTCTGACCCACAAGGGCGACATCGCCAGCGAATCGGCCGCTGCCGTGGCCGGCGGGCTGACCAGCTTCATGGACATGCCCAACACCAACCCGCCGACGCTGGATTCGACCATCCTGGAAGCCAAGTACGAGCTGGCCCGCGGTCGCGCCTGGGCCAACTACGGCTTCTACCACGGCGCCAGCAATGACAACCTCGACGCGATCCGCGCCCTGGACCCGAAGAAGGCGCCGGGCGTGAAGGTGTTCATGGGCGCGTCCACCGGCAACATGCTGGTGGACAACCCGGAAACGCTGGACGCGATCTTCCGCGAGTGCCCCACTCCGATCATCACGCACTGCGAAGACACGCCGATGATCGATGCCAACCTGAAGGCGTTCCAGGAGAAGTACGGCGACGCGCTGACCCCGGACATGCACCCGGACATCCGTTCGCGCGAGGCCTGCATCAAGTCGACCCGTCTGGCCATGTCGCTGGCCCGCAAGCACGGCACCCGCCTGCATGTGCTGCACATCTCCACCGCCGACGAGCTGGCACTGTTCGAGAAGGGCCCGCTGATCCGCGCCGACGGCAGCCGCAAGCAGATCACCGCTGAAACCTGCGTGCACTTCCTGCACTTCGCGCGCCCGGACTACGCGACCAAGGGCAATCTGATCAAGTGCAACCCGGCGATCAAGGAAGTGTCCGACCGCGAAGCAATCACCGCCGCACTGGCCGACGACGTGCTGGACGTGCTGGCCACCGACCACGCCCCGCACACCTGGGAAGAGAAGCAGAAGCCCTACGCGCAGGCGCCGTCGGGCCTGCCGCTGGTGCAGTA
Source organism: Stenotrophomonas sp. GSD10 (assembly GCF_056172695.1). Taxonomy (NCBI): domain Bacteria; kingdom Pseudomonadati; phylum Pseudomonadota; class Gammaproteobacteria; order Lysobacterales; family Lysobacteraceae; genus Stenotrophomonas; species Stenotrophomonas sp. GSD10. Next base: position 2,676,600 of record NZ_JAOCMC010000002.1, read on the forward strand.
CGCGCTGGTGGCCGCGCTGGAGCGCGTGCACGAAGGCAAGCTGACCCGCGAGCAGGTGGTGCAGAAGTTCGCGCATGCGCCGGCCCAGCTGTTCGACGTGGAAGAGCGCGGCTTCCTGCGCGAAGGCTACTTCGCCGACCTGGTGCTGGTGGAAGACGTGCCGTTCACCGTCAAGCGCGAGGACGTGCTGTCCAAGTGCGGCTGGTCGCCGTTTGAAGGCACCACCTTCCGTTCGCGCATCGCCTCCACCTGGGTCAACGGCCAGCTGGTGTGGGACGGCAGCACGCTGGTCGGCGAACCGGCCGGCCAGCGCATGACCTACGACCGCTGATGCGCGCGGCTCTCCTGACCGGGGCGCTGCTGCTGGCGGCGCCCCTGCTCTGCACACCTTCGGCGAATGCGCAGGATGCCATCGGCAGCCTGATCGACAGCCGCGTGGTGTTTCCGGCCAGCGCGTCGCAGGGCGCGCTGGTGATCGGCAAGGTCCCGGCCGGCAGCCGCGTGCAGTACGCCGGCCGACAGCTGCGGGTGAGCAACTACGGCAGCGTGGTGTTCGGCATCGGCCGCGACGAGAAGGGCCCGTTGCGCGTTCAGGTGCAGCGTGCCGACGGCGGCAGCGAAACGGTGACCATCGCGGTGACGCCGCGCGACTGGCCGACCGAGCGGGTCAACGGCGTGCCGCCGAAGACGGTCAATCCGCCGCCGGCGATCGCCGAGCGGATCAAGCGCGAACAGGCGCAGGTGACCGCCGCACGCGCCCGCGATGACGACCGTACCGACTTCACCCAGACCTTCATCTGGCCAGTGCAGGGCCGCATCAGCGGCCGCTTCGGCAATGCGCGCGTGTACAACGGTCAGCCTGGCGCGGGTCACTCCGGCATGGATATCGCGGTGCCGACCGGCACGCCGGTGAAGGCGCCGGCGGCCGGTATCGTCACCTTCGCCGGCCCCGACCTGTACCTGACCGGCGGCACACTGTTGCTCGACCACGGCTTCGGAGTCAGTTCCAACTTCCTGCACCTGTCGCGCATCGACGTAAAGGTCGGCGACCGTGTGGAACAGGGCCAGGTGATCGCCGCGGTCGGGGCCACCGGCCGCGCTACCGGCCCGCACCTGCACTGGGGCATGAACTGGTTCGACACCCGCATCGACCCATTGCTGGTGCTGGAACGGAAATAACGCGCGCAATGCGCTTGGGTGGGTGCCAACCTTGGTCGGCACGATCCCGCAGAGCGTGCGGACCAAGGTCCGCACCTACCAGAATCGATCAACCGCGCGCGGCCCACCACACGCGCAGCAAGGTGCGCATCGGTGTCGCTTCAATCGGCTTGCCTGCGGCCTGCGCGGCCACACGGGCACGCGCCAGGCTGGACCACACGCGTCGCGGCCGAGGGCCGGGCACGCGGGCGCCCCACCCCTTCAACAGCGACTGCGCCCAGCGCTGCGCGGCACTGCTGGAATCTTCATCCAGCACGCTGCGCGGCACACCGGCCACGCCGGCATCCTGCAAACGCTGGGCCAGGGTCTGCAGCAGCACTGCACGACCGGCGCCGGTGCGCGGCTTGTCGCTGAACAGCGCTGCCTCCACCGCCGCCACCGCATCGGCGTAGTTGGCCAGCGCGCGCTCGGCGCTGGCGGCATCGAGCGCGACGGTGCGCGCTTCGACCAGATCCGGCAGCGCTTCGGCCAGCTGCGCCCATGGCGCGCGCACCGGCTCCAGCAGGCGCCCCAGCGGATGCCGCGAACGATGCGCGGCCCAGCTGCGCAGTTCCTCGCCCCACCACGCCAGCTTGGCGTCGGCCGGCAGCGGGTCGCCACTGGTGTTGAGCATGTCGTCGAATTCCTGCAGCAGCGCGAACCACGCCACCGCGAGTTCGCGTTGCGATTCGGCCACGAACGGGGCGGCCACCGACCATTCCGGCCAACGGCTGCGCCACTTGTCGAGGAAACTTTCCAGCGCGGTACTGCTCACTACGGGGTTCCTTACGGCTGGGCCGGGGCTGCCGGCCGGGTCGGCCAGAGACTGGCCAGTTGCAGAAGTCCGGCGTTTTCCACCAGCACGTCGGCCTGCCAGGCCAACGGATCGTCGCTGTGCAGGCGATAGCCCCACAGCGCCGCCACCGACGGCATGGCGGCGGCCCGTGCGGCGATGATGTCGCGCTCATCGTCGCCCACGTACACGCAGTCTTCGGCGGCAACGGCAATCGCCTGCGCAGCGTGCAGCAGCGGCAGCGGGTGCGGCTTGCGTTCGGCCAGGGTATCGCCGCCGACCAGCACCGCACAGCGCTGCTGCCAGCCGTACTGCGGCACGATCAAGCGCGCCAGGTACTCCGGCTTGTTGGTGACGATGCCCCACACCGTACCGGCATCATCCAGTGCGGCAAGCATGCCGGCCACGCCGTCAAACAGCACCGCGTGCTGGCCGATCAACGCTTCATAGCGCTGCAGGAACTCGGGAATCAGTGCATCACGCGCCGCCGTATCCAGTTCCGGGAAGGCGGCGCCCACCATTGCACGCGAGCCCTTGGAGACCACCGGACGCAACATCGCCGGATCGACCGGCGCACGGCCACGTTCGGCCAGCATCGCATTACAGGTGGCAACGAAGTCCGGCGCGCTGTCCAGCAACGTGCCATCCAGGTCGAACAGCACCGCACGCGGGAAGCGGGCGGAGGTCATGCCGGCTTGACCGCGTAGGCCAGGTAGTTGATGTCGGTGCGGCTGCTCAGCCGCGCACGGTTGCGCCACGGCTCGTAGGCCATGCCACTGACGTCCACCAGCTGCACATCGGCCTCGCGCAGCCAGCGTGCCAGCTCGGCCGGCTTGATGAATTCCTGGTAGTGGTGGGTGCCCTTGGGCAGCAGCCGCGCCACGTACTCGGCGCCGACAATGGCCACCGCGAAGGCGGCAGCGGTGCGGTTGATGGTGGACAGGAACAGGTGGCCGCCCGGCTTCAGCAGGCGCTTGCAGGCCTCGATGATCGCGCCCGGGTCCGGCACATGCTCCAGCATCTCCATGCAGGTGACCACATCGAAACTGCCCGGCTGCTCGGCGGCCAGATCCTCGGCGGCCTGCACCCGGTAATCGACCTTGGCACCGCTTTCCAGCGCGTGCAGGCGCGCCACCTTGACCAGTTCCGGGGCCAGGTCGATGGCCGTGACGTCGGCGCCGGCCTGGGCCAGCGCCTCGCTCAGCAGACCGCCGCCGCAGCCGATGTCGAGCACGCGCGCACCACGCAGCGGCACACGATCGGCCACGTACTGCAGGCGTACCGGGTTCAGCGCATGCAGTGGCTTCTGCGGGCCGTCAGCGTCCCACCAGCGGTTGGCCAGCGCGGCGAACTTGTCCAGCTCGGCCTGATCGAAATTGGAAGAAGCGTGGGGGCGGTCATGAGAAGTCCTTGCAGCGCCAGGGTTCAGGCGCGGATATGACGGATACGCTCGCGCCACTGGCGCGCGTTGGCGATGATGCCCGGCAGGTCCATGCCGACCAGCTCGCGCTGCACCAGCTTCGGCTTGCCGGCGATCCAGACATCGCTGACCTGCTGGCGGCCGGTGGCGTAGACCAGCTGCGACAGCACGTTGTGCAGCGGCTGGGTTTCCAGCGCCGACAGGTCCACGCAGACCAGGTCGGCCTGCTTGCCGACTTCGATCGAGCCAATGCGCTCGCCGAAGCCCAGCGCACGCGCGCCGCCCAGCGTGGAGGCACGCAACGTGGTGGCCGCGTCCAGCGCGGTGGCATCGTCGGCCACCGCCTTGGCCAGGATTGCTGCGGTGCGGTTCTCGCTGAACATGTCCAGGTCGTTGTTGCTGGCACAGCCGTCGGTGCCGATCGCCAGGTTCACGCCTGCGCGCTGCAGGGCACAGGCCGGGCAGAAGCCCGACGCCAGCTTCAGGTTCGATTCCGGGCAGTGCACCACGCTGACGCCGCGCTCGGCGCACAGATGGATTTCCGCGTCGGTCAGCTGGGTCATGTGCACCGCGATCAGGCGGTCGTTGACCAGGCCCAGGCGATCCAGACGCGCCAGCGGACGCTGGCCATGCAGCTTGATCGAATCGGTGATTTCCTGCGCGGTTTCATGGGTGTGCAGGTGCACCTGCATGTCCAACTGGTCGGACAGCATCCGCACCCGCTCGAAATTGGCATCGTTGACCGTGTACGGCGCATGCGGCGCGAACGCGGTGCCGATCAGCGGATCGGTGCGCCACTGGTCGTGCAGTTCACCGGCCTTGGCGAAATACTCGTCGTCGGTCTTTGCCCAGGCGGTGGGGAAATCGATGATGACCGCGCCAACCAGCGCGCGGAAACCGTGCTTCTTGTAGACCGCGGCCTGCACATCGCCGAAGAAATAGTTCTCGTTGGCGCAGGTGGTGCCGCCACGCAGCATCTCGGCGATGGCCAGGGTGGTGCCGTCGGCAACGAATTCGGGGCCGATCACCGCCGCTTCCACCGGCCAGATGTGCTGCTGCAGCCAGGTCATCAGCGGCAGGTCGTCGGCGACGCCGCGCAGCAGGGTCATCGGGTTGTGCGTGTGCGCGTTGACCAGGCCCGGCATCAGCGCCGCCTCGGGGCGGCTGACCACCTGTGCGGCGCGGAAACGCGCGCGGGCTTCGGCACGCGGCAGGACGGCGACGATCTCGCTGCCACGCACGGCTACGGCGTGGTCTTCCAGCACCACTGCATGCGGCTCGATCGGAACGACATAACCGGCTTCGATGAGGAGGTCGCAGGCTTCGGGGAGGTGCGGGCTATCGCTCATGCGGGCTCACTTGGCTGTGGGGAGAACCTCACGGGAGGCGGTAGCGCCGGGCCGTGCCCGGCGACTGTCCGTTGCGGCGCCATCGGCGCCGGCAACGGGTTCCGGGCGGAGCCCGGAAAGCCGAGCATGGCTCGGCTCTACAGGTAATCCGGTTGCGCCGGATTATTTGACGCGTGCGGAGTATTCGCCCGAACGGGTGTCGACCTTGACGATCTCGTCCTGGTTGACGAACAGCGGCACGCGGACCACGGCGCCGGTTTCCAGGGTGGCCGGCTTGCCGCCGCCGCCCGAGGTGTCACCACGGACGCCCGGATCGGTCTCGATGATCTTCAGTTCGACGAAGTTCGGCGGCTGCACGAAGATCGGCGAACCGTTGAACAGGGTGACGATGCAGGACTCTTCGCCCTTCAGCCACTTCTCGGCGCCGCCCATGCCGGCCTTGTCGGCCTGCACCTGCTCGAAGGTTTCCGGGTCCATGAAATGCCAGTACTCGCCGTCGCTGTACATGTAGTTCATGTTGGTGTCGACCACGTCGGCCACTTCCACGTCATCGGTGGCCTTCATGGTCATTTCCACGGTGCGGCCCGACTTGATGAAGCGATAGCGCACGCGCGTGAAGGCCTGGCCCTTGCCCGGCTTGATGAACTCGGTCTCGGAGATGACGGCCGGTTCATTGTTGACCAGGATCTTCATCCCGTTCTTGACATCGTTCATGCCCGCAGTGGCCATGCTCAAGCTCCTCAAATGGCGAAACCGCCGCGCGTGCGGCGAGCCGGATAGAATGGAAAGCCCACCGAAGGCCGGTGGGCGACAGTTTTTCTGCCCCCATGATAACCGCAGGCCCCCTCCCCATGCAGCTTTCCGCCTTCCCCGGCCCCAGTCGCCAGGCGCGCCCGCGCGCTGGCAGCAGCTCTGGCGCCAGGCGCTGCGCGACCCGCAGGCCCTGCTGGCCCGGCTGGAGCTGGACCCGGCTGCGCTGGGCGTCTCGGAAGCGGCCATGGCCCAGTTCGCGCTGCGCGTGCCCGAAGGCTTCGTGGCCCGCATGCGCAGGGGCGACCCGGCCGACCCGCTGCTGCGCCAGGTGCTGCCGATCGACGCGGAAATGCGCCCCGCACCCGGGTTCAGCTTCGATGCGGTGGGCGATGGCGCAGCCAAGAAGGCCACCGGGGTCATCCAGAAGTACCGCGGGCGGGCCCTGCTCGTCGCCACCGGCAGCTGCGCGATCAATTGCCGTTACTGCTTCCGCCGCCACTTCGACTATGGCGCGGAGAACGCCGCCAAGGGCGGCTGGCAGGAGGCCGTGACGGCCATCGCAGCCGACCCGGACATCGACGAAGTGATCCTGTCCGGCGGCGATCCCCTGTCACTGGCCACGCACAAGCTGGTCGAGCTGACCGACGCCCTGCGCGCGATCCCGCATATCCGCCGCCTGCGCATCCATACCCGGCTGCCGATCGTGCTGCCGGAACGGGTGGACGACGAACTGGTCTCCTGGTTGGGCAGCCTGCCGTGGCCGCTGGCGATCGTGGTCCACGCCAACCATGCCAATGAGTTCGATGCCAGCGTGGACGCGGCGATGGCCCGCCTGCGCGGCCTCGGCGCCCAGCTGCTGAACCAGGCGGTGTTGCTGCGCGGGGTCAACGACAGCGTGCATGCCCTGCAGGACCTGAGCGAGCGCAGCTTCGCCGCCGGCGTGCTGCCCTACTACCTGCACCAGCTGGACCGGGTCGAGGGCGTGGCCCACTTCGAAGTGGACGACACCCAGGCCAAGGCACTGATCGCCGGCCTGACCGCACGCCTGTCCGGCTACCTGGTTCCCAAGCTGGTGCGCGAACTGCCGGGCGACCCGAGCAAGCGCCCGGTGTAAGGGCACGGCCGGGGTCAGATCCCTTTTCCGCAGGAAAAGGGATCTGAGCCCAACACAAGACCCCGGAAGGTCCACGCCGTGCGTGGATGGGGTGTCAGAGCCCCGATTCGATCATCCGCACCACTTCGGTGGCGGTCACCGGGTGGCTCAACCAGTAGCCCTGGCCGAGATCGCAGCCGCGCTGGGCGAGAAGTTCGAACTGCGCCTGCTGCTCGATGCCTTCGGCCACCACCGTGATCCCCAGCGCATGGGCCATGGCGATGATCGCCGTGGTCAAGGCCAGATCGTCCGGGTCGCGCTGCATGTCGGCGACGAAACTCTTGTCGATCTTCACCCCGTCCACGGGCACCTGGCGCAGGTGGCTCAGGCCGGAGAAGCCGGTACCGAAGTCGTCCAGCCAGACTTTCACGCCGGTGCGGTGCAGCTTGTCCAGCAGCTGCGCAGCGACCATTTCATCGCCGATCACGGCGGTTTCGGTCAGCTCCAGGTGCAGGCGCGAGGCCGGCAGCCCGGACTCGTGCAGGCCCTGCGCAACCAGTGCCGGCAGCTCCCTCCGCGCAGCTGGCGGGGCGAGACGTTGACCGAGACGAACAGGTCATCACCGCCTGCCCCACGCGGCCACTGCGAGGCTTCCATGCAGGCCGCGCGCAGCACCTTCGGGCCGATGATCTCGATCAATCCGCTCTGCTCGGCTACTTCGATGAAGACCGACGGCGGAATCGTCCCCAGGGTCGGATGCTGCCAGCGCAGCAGCACTTCCACGCCGACCATGCGGCGGTCACGCATGCGGAAGATCGGTTGGTAGGCCAGCCGCAGCTCGCCGCGCTCCCATGCGCCACGCAGCTCCTGCTCCATGTGCACGCGGCGTTCGACCGCGTGGTCCATCGCACGGCTGTAGTAGCGATAGCAGTTCTTGCCGGCCATCTTCGCCTGGTACATCGCGATATCGCCGTTCTTCAGCAGCGTGGTCGCATCGGCCGCGTCATCGGGGAACAGGGTCACGCCGATCGAGGTACCCAGGAACAGCTCCCTGCCCTGCACCACCAGTGGCTTGCCCAACTCGCGCACCAGCACTTCGGCCAGCAGCCGTGCATTGGCGGCCACGTCACCGTCGCCCACCAGGATCACGAACTCGTCGCCACCGAACCGCGCCAGCAGGGCCTCATCGCCGCCGGCCTCGGTGACGGCGCGGCCGATGCGCTGCGCGAACTGCAGCAGCGCCTCGTCGCCGGCCTCGTGGCCGAGCGTGTCATTGACCCGCTTGAAATCATCGATGTCGGCAAACAGCAGGCCCAGCCGATGGTTGGAGGCACGCGCGGCCATCAGGCGATGGTCCAGTGCCTCCCGGAACGCCAGCCGGTTGGTCAGCCCAGTCAGGGCATCGGTATAGGCCATGTGCCGCACTTCGCGGTCGTGGCGGGCAATCGCATCGCGCATGCGGGCAAACCCGCGCACCAGCTCGCCGACTTCATCATCGCGGGTGTTCTCGGCCAGCGGTGCCTGGTAGTCACCGGCTTCGATGCGCCGCGCGGCGGCAGCCAGGTCACGGATCGGCGCGACCAGGGTGCGCTGCACGTACAGGATCACCACCACGCCGATCACCACCAGCAGGCCCAGCATCAGCAGCAGCCAGCCCAGGTGGCGGCTGCCGACTTGCTGCAGGCGTTCGCCCAAGGTGGCATTGGCGGCCTGTTCGCGCTGCTGCACTTCATCGAGCGCCATGCCGACGCGAACCCCACCGATGCGCTGGCTGCCGACCATGATCGGCATGGTGTTGTCGAGCACCTTCGGCGATTCCTGCACCACCAGCGCCCGCGCTGCCGCCGCCTTGGGCGCCAGCGGATCGGCCATCGGCTGGCCGAATCCGGAAACCTCCACCGAACCGTCATGCACCAGCCGGCCGCGCTCGTCGAACACCAGCACGTAGCGCACCACCGGCTGCCGCGCGGTGCTGCGCACCAGCGCGCCGACCTGGTCCAGGTCACGGTAATACAGCGGATTGGCCAGCGCGTCGGACAACTCGCGCGCCACCGCTTCGCCGCGACTGCGCACGCTGCGGTCGAACAATTCATGGATGACGCCCCCGCTGAGGGTACGCACCTCGCTCTGCATCGCCGCCTGGCGTCCCAGCAGCACGGCCAGAATCGCCACCACCACGACCATCGCCCCGCCCATCGCGAGCAGGAACCTGGCCTGCATTCCCGAGCCGAGCCACTTCATTCCACTTCCATCCGCACGCGCGTCAATCCTTGTTTCAATTCATCCAACCGCTGCTGCGCATGCGCATCGACGCGGTGGAACCCAGAAGTGCCGAAAAACCGATGCAACGCCCCCTGCGCCCGTGGGTCGCTGGCCGCCTGCAGCAGCACCTGCTGCAGACGATCACGCACCTGCGGATCGAGGTCGGCGCGCACCATCTCCACCGCCCGCGGGTAGGGCTCGGTACGCTGCAGTTCGCGGAAATCGCGCCGGAATGCCGCCGGCACCCGCCGCTCGTCGTCCCAGTCCACACTGCTCACCGCCCCCGCTTCGACCAGCCCTTTGTGCACGAACGTAGCGATGTTCAATTCGCTGCGCGCAAATACATACCCCACGCTGTTGCGCCCCGGCGTGTCCCATTCCCCGGCCAGGATCTGCGGCGACAACCCTTCCTGCAGCAGGGTCATCACCGGCACCAGGTAGGCACTGGTGGACGCGGTGTTCTGCAGTGCCAGACGATGGCCGCGCAGATCCTCCATGTTCTGGATCGGACTGTCGCGGCGGACGAAGAACACCGTCTGGTACTGGCGCACGCCATTGCGTTCGGTCAGCAGCAACGGCCGTGCACCGCTGCGCTGGCCCAGCGCCATCGCCGTGCCTGATGTTTCCGTGACCCAGTCCACCCGCCCCCGCCGCAGATAGCTGGCCATCTGCTGCGGATCGCGCGCCATCAGGATCCTCCTCCCTGATGCCGACGTCGTGCATGTGCGCCACCACATAGTCCAGCAACGGCTGCAGCTGCTCGTAGTGGGCCTTGGGATCATCACTGATCCGGCCCAGCACCAGCACCGGATCCGGTGCCGCATGCAGCGACCCGGCCAGCAGGAACATGGCCAGGCCCAGCAGCCCCCTCTGCACTGCCTTTCGCAGACCCGACACAGGTTTCATCCCCCCAGGGTATCCGGACAGACTACCCGAAAAAATGAGACCGTCGTCAGTCGTCCCTGCTGCCGGCACGGGCCAGCCGGGCCATGCGCTGGGTATCGGCCAGGATGCCGCGCAGCAGGCGCACTTCCTGCTCGCTCGGCTGATTGCGCAGGAACAAGCGGCGCAGCTTGCGCATCGCCGACTCCGGGGCACGCCCCTTGTGGAAATCGATCTCGTCCAGGGTGTCGCCCAGCTGGGCAAAGAAGCTCTCCATCTGCTCGTGGCTGGCCGGCTGCTCGCGGAAGCCCGGCTCGGTCTCCGCCACCGGCTGCGCGCCGAGCAGCTGCATGCGCGTTTCGTAGGCCAGTACCTGCACGGCAGCGGCCAGGTTGAGCGAACTGAACGCCGGATCGGACGGGATGTGCACCGCGGCATGGCACAGCTGCAGCTCTTCGTTGGTCAGCCCGGTCCGTTCGCGGCCGAACACCAGCGCCACCTCGGCGCCCTCGCCGGCCCGGGCCACCGCGCGGGCGGCGGCATCGGCCGGCAGGTACTCCTCCAACTGCACGCGTCGGGCGCGGGCGGTGCAGCCCAGCACCAGGGTGCAGTCGGCCACGGCTTCGGCCAGGGTGGCGACCACCGGGGCGTCACCCAGCACATCCTCGGCGCCGGCCGAGCGGCGGAAGGCCTCCTCGTCGAGCGGTTTCTCGGGCGCGACCAGCACCAGGCGGGCCAGCCCCATGGTTTTCAGGGCGCGGGCGGCAGCCCCATGTTGCCGGGGTGCTGGGTGCCAACCAGGACGAAACGGAGGCGGGTGGCGGCAGGAAACTGGGACATGAACAGGGAAAAGGTCGAGCTGGACGATGACCAATGGTAAACTGTGCGGCCGGCCACTGCGCCGGACCCGCTCTTTTCCCCCGCCAGTCCATCTCTTCTGCCTTTCCGGGAGCCCACGCCATGCAGAAACCCGCCGTCACCGTCATGGTCAAGGCCGCCCGCCTCGCCGGCAACGTCCTGTTGCGCAACATCAACAAGCTCGAGGCGCTCAATGTGGTGCAGAAGGGCCGGATGGACTACGCCAGCGAAGTGGATGCGGACGCGGAAAAGGTCATCGTCAAGGAACTCAAGCGCGCCTACCCGGACTACGGCATCTTCGGCGAAGAAGGTGGCGTACAGGGCGAGCGTCGCCAGATGTGGGTCATCGACCCGCTGGATGGCACCAGCAACTACCTGCGCGGCGTGCCGCACTACTGCGTGTCGATCGCCCTGGTTGAGAACGGCGAGCCGACCGACGCGGTCATCTTCGACCCGCTGCGCAATGAGCTGTTCACCGCCAGCCGCGGCGCCGGCGCGGTGCTGAACGACCGCCGCATCCGCGTGGCCGACCGCAAGGACCTGGACGGCACCATGATCCACACCGGCTTCGCCCCGCGCGAACGCAACCGTGCCAGCGCCCAGCTGAAGGCGGTCGACGCCCTGCTGGTGCACGGCGAGGACATCCGCCGCACCGGTTCGGCCGCGCTGGACCTGGCCTACGTGGCCTGTGGCCGCGCTGATGCCTACTTCGAAGCCGGCGTGAAGGCCTGGGACATCGCGGCCGGCCTGCTGCTGGTGCGCGAAGCCGGCGGCAAGGTCTGCGACTTCAAGGGCGCCACCCTCGGCCGCATGGACAACCGCGGTCCGGAGACCCATCAGATCGTGGCCGGCAACCTGAAGGTGGCCGAATCGCTGCAGAAGGTGCTGGTGAACACCGGCTACGCTGCCGAGTTCGACGCGAAGTTCTGAGATTCCGTGTAAAGCGGTTCATGGAGACGGCACCTGCGAGGGTGCCGTTTTCGTTTGCGCGCACGGAGATTCGTTTCCGCGACCGCGGAGGGTGTCACTTTCTTTGCGCGCAAAGAAAGTAACCAAAGAAGCGCTCCGCCAGCCGCGAGCCGACGTGCTACGCACGCCGGTGCCCTGCGCTTCTCGGCGAATCAGGGGACGGCGCCGAACTCGCTTCGCTCAAACATCGGCGCCTCTTCGCCCCTGATTCCCCTGCGATGCTCGGCTCGCTCAAGGCGGACTGGAAGGTCAAGAGCAAGAGCAAGAGCAAGAGCATCCACGCGTAGCATGGATCAACCGGGTACCGCTGTGGCGTTTGACCTTGGGTCCGCCTTGAGCGAGCCGAGCACCGCAGGTCCGGCGAGGGCGAAGAGGTGCGGGTGTCTGAGCGCAGCGAGTTCCCGCACCGTCCCTCGACGGGCCGAGGAGCGCAGGGTACCGATGCGCAGCATCGGCTCGCGCCCTGGCGGCGTGTTTCTTTGGTTACTTTCTTTGCACGAGCAAAGAAAGTGACACCCTCCGCAGGCGCGGAAACGATCCGCCGGGCGCGACCCCGCATCAGCAATGCATTCCCGCAAACAAAAACGCCCGGCGCGAGGCCGGGCGTTCCTGCACTACCTTGAAAGCCGAGGCTTACGCCACCGTAGAAGCACGCAGCGCGGCGATGCGCTCTTCCAGCGGCGGATGGCTCATGAACAGCTTCTTCGCGGTCGAGCCGGCAATGCCGAAGGCGGCAATCTGCGTCGGCAGCGTGCTCTGGCCGTGGTTCAGCTGCAGGCGCTCCAGCGCGGCGATCATCTTCTGGCGGCCGGCCAGCGAGGCACCACCGGCGTCGGCACGGAACTCGCGGTGGCGCGAGAACCACATCGAGATCATCGTGGCGAACAGGCCGAACACCATCTCCAGCACGAACACGATGATGAAGTAGGCGAAGCCACGGCCACCGCCTTCGCGGTTGCCCGACAGCGCGCTGTCGATGATGCCGCCGACCACGCGGGCCAGCACGATCACGAAGGTGTTCAGCACGCCCTGCAGCAGTGCCATGGTGATCATGTCACCGTTGGCGACGTGGGCGATCTCGTGGCCCAGCACCGCTTCGGCTTCGTCTTCGCTCATGTTGTGCAGCAGACCGGTGGACACCGCCACCAGCGCGTTGTTGCGGTTGGCGCCGGTGGCAAAGGCATTGATCTCCGGGCCTTCATACACCGCCACTTCCGGCATGCCGATGCCGGCTGCCTTGGCCTGGCGCTCGACGGTGGCCAGCAGCCAGCGCTCGGTCTGGTTGCGCGGCTCGGTAATCACCACCGCGCCGGTGGAACGCTTGGCCATCCACTTGGACAGCAGCAGCGAGATGAAGGAACCACCAAAGCCGAAGATGCCGGCCATGACCAGCAGGCCGCTCATCGAACGGGAGTCCACGCCCAGAATGGACATCACGATGCCGGCGAGAATCAGCACCGCAAGGTTGGTGGCCAGGAACAGGGCAATGCGGGTAAACATGGGAGAATCCGGCTCTAGAAGGGTCGATATCGACCAATTTGCGGTGCAGTCAGCTTGAATTCAAGCGCCAACCTGACCGACGATTCAGCCAGCATGACCTCACCCACACCTTGCGGCCGCTTCGCACCCTCGCCGACCGGCCTGCTCCACCCTGGTTCCCTGCTTGCCGCCTTCGGCAGCTGGCTGCTGGCCCGCCATCACGGCGGCCTGTGGCGGCTGCGCATCGAGGATGTCGATCCGCCACGCACCGTGCCTGGTGCGGCCGAGTCGCAGCTGCAGGCGCTGGCCGCGTTCGGGCTGGCCCATGATGGCCCGATCCTCTGGCAGAGCGCCCGCGGCGCGGCCTACCAGGCCGCCCTGGACGTGCTGCTGGCCAGCGACCTCGCCTTCGTCTGCCACTGCAGCCGCAGCGACCTGGCCACCAGTGGCGGCATCCATCACCGCTGCGTCGCACGGCAGCCGCGACCGGATCCTGCCGTCCGCTTCCGCGTGCAGCCCGGCAGCGTCGTGCACTTCGTCGATGGCCTGCGTGGGCCGCAACAGCAGGATGTGCACGCCGAGGTCGGCGACTTCGTGCTGCGCCGCGCCGATGGCTGCTGGGCCTACCAGCTGGCGGTGGTGGTCGATGACGCCGCACAGGGCGTGACCGAAGTGGTGCGCGGTGCCGACCTGCTCGATTCCACCGCGCGGCAGATCCTGCTGCAGCAGGCATTGGGCCTGGCCGTGCCACGCTACTGGCATCTTCCGCTGCTGCTGGATGCGCCGGGTCACAAACTGTCCAAGTCGCTGGCCGCGCTGCCGGTGGACACCCGGCGCCCGCTGCCGGTGTTGCGCCAGCTCTGGCAGCTCCTCGGTCAGGCGCCCACCGCGCTGGATCCGGCCCAGGACCTGGACGCACTGCTGGCCCGCGCGCAACAGGCCTTCGACCCGGCACGGTTGCCGCGCGCCGATATCCTGTTGCAGCCCGGCGCACTTTCCGCGCCGATGTTGCAGAATCCCCTTCCCCACCTGATATCCGGACAGCACTCCATGACATCTCGCGTCGCACTGGTCACCGGCGGAACCGGCGGCATCGGTACCGCCATCTGCCAACGCCTGGCCGACCAGGGCCACCGGGTCGCCACCAACTACCGCGACGAAGCCAAGGCACGCGCCTGGCAGCAGGCCATGACCGAGCGTGGCTACCGCGTGGCGATCTTCCCGGGCGATGTCTCCGATCCGGACAGCGCCGAAGCGCTGGTGCGCGCCGTAGAAGCTGAGCTCGGCCCGGTGGAGATCCTGGTCAACAACGCCGGCATCACCCGCGACACCACCTTCCACCGCATGCGCGCCGACCAGTGGCACGATGTGATCAACACCAATCTCAACTCGGTGTTCAATGTCACCCGCCCGGTGATTGAAGGCATGCGTCGCCGCGGCTGGGGCCGGGTCATCCAGATCAGCTCCATCAACGGCCTGAAGGGCCAGTACGGCCAGGCCAACTACGCAGCGGCCAAGGCCGGCATGCACGGCTTCACCATCTCGCTGGCGCGCGAGAACGCCGGCTTCGGCATCACCGTCAACACCATTTCGCCCGGCTATGTGGCGACGGACATGGTGATGGCCGTGCCCGAAGAGGTGCGCGCCAAGATCATCGCCGACATCCCCACCGGGCGGCTGGGCAAGCCGGAGGAGATCGCCTACGGGGTGTCCTTCCTGGTGGCCGACGAGGCCTCGTGGATCACCGGCAGCAACCTGGACATCAACGGCGGCCACCACATGGGCTGGTAAGCCACGCAGGGGCCTGATGCGGCGTACGCCGGCGGCCCCTGCCGATGGTCATGCTGCGCAACACGCAAACCCTTGTTGCGCAACATGATCGCCCCTGAAAGCCAAGCCTGGCGGGGGCTGAGGCGGTTGCAACCGCTGCTGCACTGCGCCATGCTGCGCATCTACTGTGACGAGTGACCGCTTCAATGGCTGCGACCCGCATCATCAAGAAGTATCCGAACCGCCGTCTCTACGACACCGAGATTTCCAGCTACATCACCATCGAGGACGTGCGCCAGCTGATCCTGGACGGTGAGGACTTCGAAGTCCGCGACGCCAAGAGCGGCGACGACCTCACCCGCTCGGTCCTGCTGCAGATCATCGCCGACCAGGAACAGGACGGCGAACCGATGCTCTCCACCCAGCTGCTGAGCCAATTGATCCGCTTCTATGGCGATTCGCTGCAGGGCTTCATGGGCAATTACCTGGAGCGCAGCATGCAGGTCTTCCTCGACCAGCAGCAGCAGTTCCGCCAGCAGATGGGCAACCTGCTGGGGCAGACCCCGTGGGCGATGATGAACCAGCTGACCGAACGCAATCTGGAGCTGTGGCAGGAATTCCAGCGCAGCATGGGCACCGGTTTCGGCGGCCCGCGCCCGGGCGGCACCGGAACGGGTACTGGCACCGGTACCGGCAACAAGCCGAACGAACCGGGAACCGGCACCGGCGGCAAGACCCGCCGCTGAGCCGCAGTCCGGGCGGGAACGAAAACGGCGCGCCCTTGGCGCGCCGTTCTGTTTTGTGGCTCAACGGCGAGGCGTCAACGTTTCGCCTTGCACCCGGTGCACACGCGCTCGACCTTGTAGCCCTTGGCCTTCAGCTTCTCGACCACGCCATCGCTGCCCAGCAGGTGCAGCGTGCCCACCACCACCAGCGTGCCACCCTGCCCGGCCTGCAGGTACGGCACCAGCCTGGGCACCCATGCGTCATTGCGCCCGGTGTTGATGCGCTGATACAGCTGCGGATACTGCTGGCGCATTTCCGCCGCCATCTTCGTCCACAGCAGGCGCTCATCGCCGCGGCGCCATGCATCGTGCAGCTGGCGTGCCTGCTCGTCGGCCTTGCCGGCCTGGTCCAGTGCCTCGGCCAGCATCTGCCGCTGCTCCTGCAGCGTCATGCCATCGAGCGTGCCGATCTGCGTGTCGATGTCCTCCAGCCCTGCGGTCTTGCGGCCGGTCTTCTGCGCACGCTCCATGAAATGCCGGTCCAGCCCCAGCGCCGGGTCCAGCCCCAGCTTCTGCATCTGGCCCACCGAAATGCTCAGGCCGACAAACCACGGTTTCATGCCCTGCATCTGTGCCAACGGCAGCTTGTTCTCGCTGGCGAAGGCCTGCAGCTTCTGCCAGGTCGCAGCATCCAGGTCACGCTTGAGCTCGCTGCCATCGGTGCGGGTCGCGGCCTGCACCATGCGGCTGACCAGCTGCGGCGACTGCATGTCTTCCGGTGACAACTCGAACACCACCCGCTGCGAGGCCTCGAACGCCTGCTCGACATCGGCCGACAATGGATAGTCCTGCGGCTTCAGCAGATGGAACGACCCCAGCAGGTACAGGCGCGCATCGCCCGGGCCGGTGACTTTCCACAGCAGCGGCACCGGCGGCCTGGCGGCAGTTGCGGTTGCGGCAGGGTGGCCGGGGCGTCACGGGCCGCGGCCAGCGGCGCGATCGCGCAGGCCGCCAGCAACAAGGTGGCGCGGAACAGGTGTCTGATCGGCATGGTCAGCCTTCTCCTTCAGGCAGGTGGTAGGCCTTCTCGCCCGCTTCGACGCGCAGGTCGAGCCGGTTTTCCGGCGGCGCCAGCGGACAGGTCGCGTAGGCGGTGAACGCGCATGGCGGGTTGTAGGCGTGGTTGAAATCGATACGCACCGTACCGTCGGCCGCGGGCGCGTCGGTATCCAGGTAACGACCGGCCGGATAACTGCCGCGGCCGCTGGTGCGGTCAGCGAAGATCAGGAACAGCGGTTGGCCAGGCGCGCCGATCGCCTCCAGACGCCAGCGGCGGCCATCACGCTCGAATTCGACGGCGCCGGCATTGGGCATCTGCGTGGTCAAGCCGGTGATGTCGACAATGGGCAGGGTCTTGCCCGCCGGATGCGCGATGAAGCGCGCCTGCACCTGCCAGTCAGCGCCACCGGACCAGTACTGCAGGCCGGCGAAATCGCGGCGCGCAGGTGCGTCGGCATGCTTCACCCGCAGTGCATCGCGCGGACCACGGCGGATGATGCTCAGCTGGCCCTTGCCGCCATCGAAGGCGAGCAGGGTCGGCTGCGGATCCTTGTCGGTGTCAACCCGGATGCGTCCGCGCACCGGTTGCCCGTCGTGGCTGACCTCGGCGCCCGCTTCCGGCGTGAACCACCACTGGCTGCCTTCCCGGCGCAACAGACCCAGCTTGTCCGGACCCACCGCCAGGCGGATGCCATTGGTGGCCCCGCTACCGACGAAATGCGATTTGTTCTGCAGCCAATGCAGTCCCACCAGCGCCGTCCAGCCATCGGCCCGGGTCAGGTCCTGATAGCGCGCCACGCGCCACTGCTGCTGCGCGGCGGCAAACGCCGGATCCTCCACCGCCGTCGGTGCCGGTGGTGTCGCCGGGCTGCAGGCGGCCAACATCCAGGCGGCCAGCAGGCCACTCATTCCCCAGTTACGCATCGATGCTCCCCTCAACGTCCGCGCAGGAACCAGCGGTCGATCTCCGCCAGCGAAAAACGGGCCCAGGTCGGTCGGCCGTGGTTGCACTGGCCGGACCGCTCGGTGATTTCCATGTCGCGCAGCAGCGCGTTCATTTCCGGCACGGTCAGGCGCCGGTTGGCGCGCACTGCGCCGTGGCAGGCCATCGTCGACAGCAGTTCGTCGCGCGCGCTGGCCACGCGCCGGCTCTGGCCATGTTCGCGCAGATCGGTCAGTACATCGCGCAGCAACCCTTCCGGCTCGGCATGGGCCAGCAGTGCCGGAAGGCTGCGTACGTGCAGCGCCCCCGGGCCGGCACGGGTCACTTCGAAGCCCAGCGCGGCCAGCGTTTCGGCTTCACTCTCCGCGGTGTCAGCCTCGCGTTCGCCCACCGCCAGCGTGATCGGCACCAGCAGCGGTTGCGACTGCAGGCCGATGCCATCGTGCGCATTCTTCAGGCGCTCATAGCCGATGCGCTCGTGCGCGGCATGCATGTCGACCACGATCAGGCCTTCGGCGTTCTCGGCCAGGATGTAGATGCCGTGCAGCTGCGCGATCGCATAGCCGAGCGGTGGTACGCCGGCGTCTGCACTGGTGACCGGCAGGCCGTTCTCGGTCGGCATCGGCGGCAGCGGCGCTGCGCGCTCGGCACCGGCCGGCGTGGCGTACAGCGCCGCATAGGCCGCTGGCGCATCGGCCACCTGCAGCCCCAACGGTTGCTGCGGGCGCCAGCCGGAGAAGCCACCACTGCTGCCGCCCGCACCGGCACCGGGCGCAGGCCCGCGGACCAGGCCGAAGCCGGATGCGCCCACGTTCGAGGCCATCGGTGCTGCTGCGGTGTCGGCCGGGTGTGCAGCGCCTGCGCCGATCTCCTGTGCCGACACACCGGCACGGGTCTCGGCCAGCGCATCCTTCAGGGTGCGATAGACGAAATCGTGTACCAGCCGCGAATCGCGGAAACGCACCTCATGCTTGGCCGGGTGCACATTGACGTCGACGCGGGTCGGGTCCAGCTCCAGGAACAGCACGTAGGCCGGCTGGCGGCCGTGGTACAGCACATCGCCGTAGGCCATCTTCACCGCATGGGCAACGCTGCGATCACGCACCGAGCGGCCGTTGACGTACAGATACTGCTGATCGGCACTGGCGCGCGAATAGTGCGGTTGCGCGATCCAGCCGTGCAGGCGCAGGCCGGCGCCGCTGTGGTCCACGCGCACGGCCTGGTTGGCGAAGTCCTCGCCCAGCGTCTCGGCCAGCCGCGCATCGGAATACAGATCGCCCGGCTTGTAGCGACGCGAGGCCTTGCCGTTGTGCGACACGCGCAGCTCGACGTCCGGGCGCGCCAGTGCCAATGACCGCAGCCATTCTTCGATGTGACCCAGCTCGGTGCGTTCGGCGCGCAGGAACTTGCGTCGCGCCGGCACGTTGTAGAACAGCTCGCGCACTTCCACCGTGGTACCCGGCGCATGCGCGCGCGGGGTGACCTCACCGATCTTGCCGCCTTCGATCTGCAACGCCGAGCCGTGTTCGTCATGCGCGCGACGCGAGGCCAGGGTGAAGCGGCTGACCGAGGCGATCGAAGGCAGCGCTTCACCACGGAACCCCAGTGTCGCCACCGATTCCAGATCGTCCAGGTCGGCAATCTTGCTGGTGGCGTGGCGCGATACCGCCAGCGGCAACTGCTCCGGTGCGATGCCACTGCCATTGTCACGGATGCGGATCAGGCGCACACCGCCCTCTTCCAGATCGATGTCGACGCGGCTGGCACCGGCATCGATCGCATTCTCGACCAGTTCCTTCACCACCGACGCAGGACGTTCGACCACTTCGCCAGCGGCGATCTGGTTGATCAGGATTTCCGGCAAGGGCCGGATCGGGCGCGGGCCGGGCGCGCTCATGGCAGGCAATGGGCAGCAGACGTCATGGGGGGATGATAGCGGAGGCGCCACGGGTAGAGTCGACTGTCAGTCGACTGCTCCTGGCCGGGCAGCGAAAAACCCCGCGCTGCGCGCGTAGTCGACTAACAGTCGACTCTACAGAAAGCAGAAACCCGCCTTCGGCGGGTTATTTGCTGCCGCCGGCCATGGTGCCGGCTGCGTCGATCTCGGCCTGCGCACGCGCCGCGTACAACGTCCCCGGCGGCGGTTGGCGGCTGAAGAAGGTGTGCACGCCATCGAGCACGGCACCGGCGATCTTGCGCTGGTAGGCCGGGTCGATCAGGCGGCGTTCTTCATCCGGGTTGGAAATGAACGCGGTTTCCACCAGCATCGCCGGCATGTCCGAGGTGCGCAGCACCGCGAAGTTGGCACGTTCGATGTTCGGCTTGTGGTTGTTGCCGATCCGCTTCAGGCCACCCAGCACATGCCCGGCCGCGTCTTCGGAGGCCTTCATGTAGCCGCTCTGGGCCAGGTCCAGCAGCACGTTGGCCAAGGTGCCTTCGGTCTGCTGCAGGCGCACGCCACCGACCAGATCGGCCGCGTTTTCCTTGTCCGCCAGCCAGCGCGCGCGCTGCGAAGAAGCGCCCTTGGTCGACAGCACATACACCGAAGAACCGGTCGCCGATCGGTTCTCGGCAGCATCGGCGTGGATCGAGATGAAGATGTCGGCCTTGTTCGCACGCGCCTTCTGCGCACGCATCGGCAGCGGGATGAAGACGTCGCTGTCGCGCGTCAGGTAGGCCTTCAGACCGGGCGTGGCGTTGACCTGGCGGGCCAGTTCGCGGGCCACCGCCAGGGTGACATCCTTCTCACGCTTGCCGGTCGGGCCGATCGCGCCCGGGTCCTGGCCACCGTGGCCGGGATCGATCGCCACCACCAGATGGCGCATGCCCGGCTGCATGCGGATGCGCGAGGCATCGCTGGGCATCGCCGGGCGTGGCGCTTCAACCGGCGCCGCTGGCGCCGGCGTGGGAATGGTGGCCGGCGGCGTGCTCACCACGGCGGCGGTGCGCTGGCCGGCGAGGATCGCGGCCGGCGAAGACGAAGGGGTACTGCTGGCCGTGGTCCCTGCCGCGGCGACCTGGACCGGCGCGGTGGAGGGTGCCGGCGTCGGCGCGGCGGGCGCTGCCGCCGTGGCACTGGCCTGCTGCTGCACCTGTGCAGTCAACAACGCGGTGGCGCGTGCGGCATCGGTACGCGACTGCGCACTTTCGGCCGCGCTCGGGGCCGATGCGGTGGTCGGCGCCGGCGGTGTCGGTGCCGGACGCTGGGCGGCCACGGCCGGGCCATCGCCCGGCCACTCGATCACCAGCTTGGATTCGTTGCCCTCGCGCTGCATCTGCGGGCGGAACGGCGCCACCGATTCGGCAAGGTCGAACACCACGCGGAACGTACCCGGCACCGGCTGTCCGGTGCGCACGGCCGTGACCACGCCCTGTGCGGCCGGCATCTTCAGGTTGCGGATGGCGCTGGAGTCGGGGAAATCGACCACCAGACGGTTCGGACCGGCCAGCGACAGGGTCTTGTACCCGCCGCTGCCGACCAGCGAGATCTCGGCGCGGGTGCCGGTGGCACCGGTATTCAGCAGGACCTGGCGGACCTCACCGGCCCACGCACTGACGCTCGCCAGACCCAGTCCGACGGCGGCACAGATGGCGATGAGACGGTTCCCCGGGCGCATGACTCAGGATTCAATCACCGCGCTGAACGGAATGCAACACCTTTTTCCTTAATAATCCGTAACCTGCCGGTGTTTGTTCTCGTCAGCCGGCAGAAATGGCCTGCAAGTCGCCCCCTTGCGGGAGCCGTTGCAGCCATTCACGACCGATGTCGCTTGCCGCGGTGAGACGGACACGACGGCCCTGACCCTCGATCTCCAGCGCCACCACCAGGTCGGTCGGCGGCAGCGCGCCAGCACCGCGCTCGGGCCATTCGACCAGCCACAGCACCGCGCTGCCCTCGTCCAGGCCGAGGAAATCCAGCTCACCGGCCTGACCGATCCGGTACAGGTCCAAGTGCCAGGCCTCGCCGCCGCTCGCCAGCGGATAACGCTCGACCAGGGTGTAGGTGGGGCTGCGGATCGCGCCCTGCACGCCCAGCGCGCGCAGCAGGGCACGGGCGGTGGTGGACTTGCCGGCACCGAGGTCACCGCGCAGTTCGACCAGCGCCTGCGGCGGCCGGCTGGCCGCCAACCACTGCCCCAGCCGTTCGGTGGCGTCGCTGTCGGCAAGGAAGAAGTCAATCATGGGAAGTGTTCCGGGTTGGCCAGTCGCCGCAGCGGCGCCAGCAGGTCGGTGGGAAGCAGGCCGCGCGCGCCTTCGGCCGCAGCGGCATCGCCGGCCAGTGCGTGCAGCAGCGCGCCGGCGGCGGCGGCATCGAACGCGCACAGGCCCTGCGCACGCAGGCTGGCAATGATGCCGGTGAGCAGGTCGCCCATGCCACCGACGGCCATGCCGGGGTTGCCGGCCGCGATCAGTCGCGGCAGCTGCGCGGGCGCGGCCACGATGCTGCCCGCGCCCTTCAGTACCACCACGGCGTGGAAGCGCTCGGCCAGCGCCTGCGCGCTGGCATAGCGGTCGGCCTGGATGTCGGCGCTGCTGCAGCCCAGCAGACGCGCAGCCTCGCCCGGATGCGGGGTGAGAATGGCCTCGGGCAGCGCGCGCGGATCCTGCGCCAGCAGGTTCAGCGCATCGGCGTCGATCACCAGCGGCTTGCCACAGGCCAGCGCCCGCGCAGACAGCGCCCGCGCCCATTCGTCCTGGCCCAGCCCAGGGCCGATCGCCACCACCCTGGCTCTGTCCAGCAGTGCGGGCAGCGCATCACCGTCTTCCAGCGCGTGGCTCATCGCCTCGGGCAAGCGCGCCAGCAACGGTGCCACGTGATCGCGACGGCTGCCGACGCTGACCAGCCCGGCACCTGCGCGCAGCGCGGCGGCGGCGGCCAGCATCACCGCACCGCCGCTGCCATGGTTGCCGCCAATGCACAGTACGTGGCCGGACTCGCCCTTGTGGGTATTGGCCCGGCGCGGTGGCAGCAGCGCCGGCAGACGCTCCCCGTCCAGCGCTGCGCGCTGGCGGCAATGCCGTCCCAGGCGGCATCAGGCAGTTCCAACGGCGCCAACCGGCGCTGGCCCACGTGTTCCAGTGCATCGCCGGTGTACAGGCCACGGTGGCAGGCAATGAACTGCAGTGTGACCTCGGCCTTCACCGCCACGCCCGGCACGCGACCGCTATCGGCATCGACGCCACTGGGCACGTCCAGCGCCAGTACCGGTGCCGTTGTGTTGTTGAGCGCTTCGATCAGCGCCAGGGCCTCGCCCGCCGGCGCCCGGTCCAGGCCAAGCCCGAACAACGCGTCCACATACACCTCGGCCGCCGGCAGCTGGCCGTCGAACGCGACGACACAGCCTCCTGCCGCGGCAAAGTCCGCCGCGGCCTGGCGGGCCAGCGCCGTGGCAGGCGCCTTGCCGGGCAGCGTCACCACCTGCACCGGGCGTCCCGACCGCAGCGCATGGGTGGCCAGCACGTAGCCGTCGCCACCGTTGTTGCCGGCGCCGGCCAGCACGCACAGCGCGCGGGCCTCGGGCCACTGCTGCAGCAGGCATTGCCAGCCGGCCAGGCCGGCCTGTGCCATCAGGCCCCAGCCACCGTCACCGGCCAACGCCGAGGCGCGCGCATCGAGCGTGCGCGCGGCGGCAGTGTCGAACAGAAGAGAAAGATCGGGCATGCCGGGATTTTATACTGGTGCACATGTCCCCCGTCCCCGCCCCTGTCGATCCGGCCCAGGCCGTACTGCGCATCCGCGAACTGGCCCGCGCGCATGGCTTCCAGCGCTGCGGCATCGCCGGCATCGAGCTGGGCGAGGATGAGGCGCACCTGGCCGACTGGCTGGGCCAGGGCCTGTACGGCACGATGGACTGGATGGCGCGCCACGGCACGCTGCGCGCGCGACCGGCCGAGCTGCTGCCGGGCACGGTGCGGGTGATCTCGGTCGGCATGGACTACAGCCACAAGGACGATACCGAAGCGTGGGCCACCCTGGCCGACCCGGGCCGCGCCTATGTGGCGCGCTACGCGCTGGGCCGCGACTATCACAAGCTGATGCGCAACCGCCTGCAGAAGCTGGCCACGCAGATCAACGATGAAGTGGCGCCGCTGGGCTACCGCGTCTTCGTCGATTCGGCACCGGTACTGGAACGTGCGCTGGCGCGCAATGCCGGGCTCGGCTGGATCGGCAAGCACACCTGCCTGATCGATCGGCACGGTGGCTCGTGGTTCTTCATCGGCGAGATCTACATCGACATCCCGCTGCCGATCGACACCCCGGCCACCGCGCACTGCGGTACCTGCACGCGCTGCATCGATGTCTGCCCCACCCGCGCGATCACCGGCCCGCAACGACTGGACGCACGGCGCTGCATTTCCTACCTGACCATCGAGCATGACGGCGCCATTCCCGAGGACATGCGGCCATTGATGGGCAACCGCATCTACGGGTGTGACGACTGCCAGCTGGTCTGCCCCTGGAACAAGTTCGCCAAGCGCACCGACGAAGCCGATTTCCGCGCGCGCAACAACCTCGACACCGCGCGCCTGGACCAGCTGTTCGCCTGGGACGAAGCCGAGTTCCTGCGCCGCACCGAAGGCAGCCCGATCCGCCGCAGCGGCCATGAGCGCTGGCTGCGCAACATCGCCGTGGCGCTGGGCAATGCGCCGGCCTCGGCCGAGGCGCTGGCCGCGCTGCACACCCGCATCGACGATCCCTCGCCGCTGGTGCGTGAACACGTGCAGTGGGCGCTGGCCCAGCACGCCCCGCGCTGACGTGCGATCCTGAGCGCCCGTTCCACCTGCCGCACGCCGTTCCCATGCAGCCACGCAACAACGACATCCTCACCCCCAGCCAGCTCAACACCCTGGCCCGCGACCTGCTGGAAGGCAGCTTCCCGGCGATCTGGGTCGAGGCCGAGCTCGGCAGCGTGGCGCGCCCGGCCTCCGGGCATCTCTACTTCACTCTGAAGGACGCGCGTGCGCAGCTGCGTGCGGCGATGTTCCGGATGAAGGCGCAGTACCTGAAATTCGTGCCGCGCGAAGGCATGCGCGTGCTGGTGCGCGGCAAGGTGACCCTGTACGACGCCCGTGGCGAATACCAGATGGTGCTCGACCACATGGAGGAAGCCGGCGAAGGCGCGTTGCGCCGCGCATTCGAGGAACTGAAGGCCCGGCTGGACGCCGAAGGTCTGTTCGACCCGGCACGCAAGCGCCCGCTGCCGGCCCATGTGCAGCGCCTGGCGGTGATCACCTCGCCCACCGGTGCCGCCGTGCGCGACGTGCTGAGCGTGCTCGGCCGCCGCTTCCCGCTGCTGGAAGTGGATCTGCTGCCGACCCTGGTCCAGGGCAGCACGGCGGCGGCGCAGATCACCCGTCTGCTGCAGGCCGCCGATGCCAGCGGCCGCTACGACGTGATCCTGCTGACCCGCGGTGGCGGTTCACTGGAAGACCTGTGGGCGTTCAATGACGAAGCCCTTGCCCGTGCGATCGCCGCCAGCCGCACCCCGGTGGTGTCGGCGGTGGGCCACGAGACCGACTTCAGCCTGAGTGATTTCGCTGCCGACCTGCGCGCTCCGACACCGTCGGTGGCGGCCGAACTGCTGGTACCGGACCAGCGCGAACTGGCCCTGCGCCTGCGCCGCACCGCCGCGCGCATGGTGCAGCTGCAACGCCATGCGATGCAGCAGGCCATGCAGCGCGCCGATCGCGCCCTGCTGCGCCTGAACGCACAGAGCCCGCAGGCACGGCTGGAGCTGCTGCGCCGGCGCCAACTGGAGCTGGGCCGGCGCCTGCATGCGGCATTCAACCAGCAGCAGGAGCGTCGTGCGGCCCGGCTGCGGCACGCGGTGGCCATGCTGCGCGGCCATCACCCGCAACGCCAGCTCGACGCGATGCAGCGGCGCCTGGCGGCCCTGCGCGGGCGTCCGCAGGCCGCGATGCAGCGGCGGCTGGAGCGCGATGCACTGCGCCTGCGCGGGGTAGCGCGCTCGCTGGAAGCGGTCAGCCCGCTGGCGACCGTGGCGCGTGGCTACAGCATCCTCACCCGCAGCGACGACGGTACGCTGGTGCGGAAGGTCGATCAGGTACGGCCCGGCGATGCCCTGCAGGCGCGTGTTGGCGACGGTGTGATCGACGTGCAGGTCAAGTAGAGAGTTGTTCGGCAGGGCTGCGCCCTGCACTCGCGGTAGTGCCGGCCGCTGGCCGGCAACCTCAACGGCTACAGCCGAAGCAACAGCCAGAGCGGCTCTGGATTGCCAATGACCTGGCGGGGCGGTGACGGTCGGTAGATCCACGTCACGCATGGATGAATCTCTTTCAGATCTCTAATCAATTCGGGTCAGATCCGTTTTCCGTAGGAAAACGGATCTGACCCCACGCCATTCCGACAGATCGCGAGAATCTGTCGTAGGCGGGGTCGGTCAGGTTGCGGGGGCGTGAGCCGCATGGGCCCGAGGCATGCCTCGGGCGGGTTGGGCAGGACGCCCAACCCCGGTCTTGCCGTGCGCGCAGGACAGCGCACACGAGCAAGCGGCGACCGAGCCTACATGGGTGAGGCCGCTTTGCCTGCGAAGCACTGCTTCGCAAGCGCCCGAACGCACAGCCACCAGCGGCTGGGCCGGGCCCCGGAGGGGGACTCGCAGCGGCCGGCACTACCGCGGGTGCAGGGCACAACCCTGCTCCCCACCCTACTTTGCCTGCTCGCAGAACTTCTGCCGGTACTCCAGCGCCTTCGGCATCAACGCCTGCAGGTTCTGGATGCGGGTACCGGGATTGGGATGGGTGGAGGCGAACTCCGGCGGCGACTGGCCACCACCGGCCTGGCCCATCCGCTGCCACAGCGGCACCGCTTCACGCGGATCAAAGCACGCCGCCGCCGCCAGCATCAGACCTACTTCGTCGGCCTGCGTCTCGTGGCTGCGTGCATACGGCAACAGGTAACCGTAGCCCATCGCCGACATCATCATCTGTTGCTGCTGCGCATCCATGCCGCTGGCGGCGCCGGCCACCTGCCCGATCTGGGTCAGCTTCTGCTGCGCCATGCGCTGCGCACCGTGGCGCAACAGCGCATGGGCGATTTCGTGGCCCATCACCACCGCCATCGCATCGCGGGTGCGCGCCACCGGCACCAGCCCGGTATAGACCGCCATCTTGCCGCCCGGCAGGCAGAACGCATTGGCCTGCTCGGACGGAATCACGTTCACTTCCCACTGGAAATCACGCGCGAAGTGCGCCGGCTGCACACCGTGTTCCTGCGCCAGCGCAGTCTCCACCACATCCACCTTGGCAATCAGTCGCTGCGCGATGTCACGCACGTCGCGCGCGATCGGCGCGTTCGGATCCATCGGCGGTTCCTGCGAGAGGATCTGCTGGTACGCCTGCAGGCCCAGCGCGGTTTCCTGGCGCGCGTCCAGGCTGCTGTCGATCATGACCTTTTCGCCGGTATAGGGATCCACCGTGCGGTTGGAAAACCAGTAGAACGCGGCATAACCGGCGGCCAGCAGCAGCACCCACCAGCGGATGTTGCCGAACAGGCCGCGCCGTTGCGGGCCCTGTGGCGAGCGGGAAAAGGGATCGTTGCGCATCGGGCGGTCTTCCTGCAAGCCCCGCCGGCCGGCGGGCACGGCGCAATCTTAGTGCGCCGACGCCTGCAGCGGGTGAAGCCGCGGGCCGATCAGATACCGCGCACCAGGCGGAAACCGATGCGCGCGTTGGTCGTATCCGAATCCTGCGACTGCCGCCAGGCGGCACGGGTCTGCTCGGGTGCGTTGGCCCAGTTGCCGCCACGGATCACCCGCGCGCGGCACCCCGGGTTGAACCAGGCCACACCATCGGACGGCGCGCGCCGGTAGCTGGCATGCCAGCAGTCGGCCACCCATTCGCTCAAGTTGCCCGCCATGTCATGCAGGCCGAAGGCATTGGCCTGGAAGCTGGCCACCGGCGCCGGCCCCCACCAGCCATCACCGTAGCCGATGAAGGCGTTGTGCCAGTGCCGGCCGGAGGGCGACACATCCTTGCTGCCGGTGAAGTTGCCGCTGCCGGGAGGCGGTGTACCGGCATCTCCCCACGGGTAACGGCCACTGCTGCCGGCACGCAGTGCATACTCGAACTCAGCCTCGCTCGGCAGCCGGTAGCTGCGCCCGGTCTGCTCGGACAGCCACGCTGCGTAGTTCTCGGCATCACGCACACTGACGTGCATCACCGGCGAGTTGCCCAGCGCGCGGCCGCCATCGTAGTCCGAGCGCCAATCCACGCCACTGCGCCGGATGAAGTTGCCACTGCGCTCGTCATACACCACCGAATGACCACGGCGGGTGGCCCGGGGCCGCGCGTTGGTGGCCTTTACATAGCGCTCGAAGTCGCCGACGGTGACTTCGGTGATCGCCATCGCGAAGCCGCGGTCAAAGCGCACGTAATGCGAAGGTCGCTCCGAATCGGCCGAGCCCGGCTCGGCGTCGCCGGCGCCCATCTGGAATCCACCATGGGGCACCACCACCATCTGCGGGCCGCGCCCGCCATCGCGCATCGCATCACTGAACACCTGGCCCGGGCGGAAGCTGCCGTAGTGCGTGGCCAGGTCGATGCGCTCGCGCAGCTGGGCCACTGCCGCATCGCCCGGCAGGCCGATGCGCAGCGCCTCGGCCAGCTTCTCCCGCGCCGGCTTCAGGCCCTGCGGTGTGGCCAGGTCGCGCAGGCCGTCGTCGCGCAGCCGCAGCAGCGTGTCCGAGCGGATCTGCTCGATGCGTTCGAACGCATCGGCAATGGTCGGCGACGAGTCACGGACCTTGCTCGCCTCGGCCAGCCAGCTGCCGGCGCTGGCGAAGTCGCGGGCACGCGCGGCATCCTCGGCACGGCGGATCAGGCCGCTTTCGGCCGCCGCCAGCCCCTGCCTGGCCCGGCTGTTGTGTTCATCCAGCGCCAGCGCCTCGCGGAAGTTGCCGATCGCACCGTCCCCTTCCTCGCCGATCCGGTCCGAGCGCAGGTCCTCTTCGCCCGCGCGGTTGTAGGCCACCACGCGCTGGGCCCGTTCCACCCGCCCCTGCAGGGCGCGCACCTTTTCGTCATTGGGCGCCAGCGTCAGCAGCACCAGCGCCTGGCGGCTGGCCTCGGCCAGTGCCTCGCGCTGCTTCAGCGGACGCACCAGCAGCTGGTCGGCCTGCTGCTGCAGGCGCTGGCGCGCACGCTGCAGGCCCTGCCGCGCCTGGCGGTCATCCGGGTCTTCCTCCTGCACCGCTAGCCACAGCGGAATGGCTGCGTCGGCATCCTCGTAGAACCGCCCCTGGGTGAACGCCTGCTCGGCCGCACGGCGCAGCTGGGCCAGGCTGCGCCCTTGCCGGTCCACGCGCGGCGGGGTCCACTGTTGAACATCCTCTGCGGCGTCCTCGCCGGCAATGGTCACGCGGCCCTGCCGCGGCGGCGGTGCCGTGTCGGTGACGCTCGCCTGGGCCGGGCGCGCATCGTCGCCGGCGGCCCGCTCGGCGGTCGTCGGCGGCGACGGCGTGCAGCCGGCCAGGGCCACGGCCAGGGCGGTGCACAGCACGGGCGACAACGAAAAACGCAAGCAGAGCCTCCTTCGGCACGGACGCGGACCGACGTTAGGCTATTCTCCCCTGCCTGAGCAAACCCGAGTAGTAGGCCCCCGACCCGTGGCAACCTGGATCACCACCCCCGCCGAGCTGGACACGTACTTCCAGCAGCGCCCGGCCCGCATCGGCCTGGACACCGAATTCATCCGTGAACGCACCTTCTGGCCGCAGCTGGCGCTGGTGCAGATGGCCGTCGGCCAGGACATCCTGCTGATCGACCCGCTGATTCCCGGCATGACCGACGCACTGGTGCCGTGGCTGGCCGACGAATCGATCACCAAGGTGATGCACAGTGCCAGCGAGGACCTGGTCGCGTTCAAGTGGGCCTGCGGCGTGCTGCCGCGCCCCTGTTCGACACCCAGATCGGCGCCGCACTGGCCGGCATCGGCGGTGGCATGGGCTACCAGAAGCTGGTGGCGGAAATCACCGGTGTGACCTTGGCCAAGGGCGAGACCCGTTCGGACTGGATGCGCCGGCCGCTGTCCGAGTCGCAGCTGCAATATGCCGCCGACGATGTCGAGCACCTGTTCGCCCTGCATGACGCGATCGATGCCAGGCTGCAGGCGCTGGGGCGCCAGCAGTGGCTGCATGACGATGGCGAGCGCCTGCTGGCCAGTGTCGCCAACGATGAGGATCGCTGGCCGCATCTGGCGATGCGCTCGGCGCAGTTCCTCGATGCCGCCGCACAGCGTCGCCTGCTGCGCCTGCTGCGCTGGCGCGACGTGCAGGCGCGCAACAGCGACCGGCCGCGCAGCTGGATCCTGGACAACGAACTGGCCGCCACCCTCGCACGTACGCCGCCGGCCGATGCAGACGCGCTGGGCAAGCTGTTCGAGCAGTTCCCGAAAGCACCGCGCAAGCTCGCCGGTGCCGTGTGGCAGGCCCTGCAGACACCGTTGGCTGACGAGGCCGACGCACCGCTTGCGCTGCCAGCCAACGACAGCAACAAGCAGGCCCTGAAGAAGCTGCAGGATGCGGTCGCCGAACGCAGCCGCGATCTGGGCCTGCCCGATGGCGTGCTGGCTTCGCGAAAGCATCTGGAGAGCTATCTGGAACGCCGCCAGTGGCCCGCCGCGCTGGCCGGCTGGCGCCAGCAGGAACTGGAATCACGGCTGCAGGCGCTGTTGCCGCCACGCTGATTTCGGCAGGCGTCGGGCACATCCGGCGCCTGCGCAGTGGAAATGAGCCCCTGCCACGCTTGCCGGCGTCGGCACGGGCCTGTCCAATAGCGGCCCCGCCATGTTGGATTGCATCAGATGACAAACGGAATTGCGAAGGACGGCCTCTCTGTGGAGGATCTGGCCTGGCGCGCCCAGGCGCGCAGCGCACTGCAGGCGCAGGACTATGCCGTGCTGGATGCATTGCTGGCGCCCCACGAGCAGGTCTGGCTGGACGGCGTGCGACCCTTGCCCGGCATCCGCTGGCGCCTGCGCAACCTGCATGATGCAGAACTGAGCCTGGATGAGCGCCTGCAGCAGGCGCAGCAGTGGGTCGCCGCGGCCCCGCACAGCTACTACGCGCACCTGCGCCTGGGCGCCTGCTGGGAATCCGCCGCAGGCGCGCTGCGCAGCGCCGACGTCGCCGCGCTGGTCGAGGACAGCCAGTGGCTGGCCGCACAGCTGGCCCGCGACCATGCCGTGCATGCCTACCTGCAGGCGATTCCGTTGTCATCCCGACCGGCGCTGGCGCTGGATGGCATCAAGCGCATCACCAGCTACCTGCGTGAACCGAACTGGTTGCGTGCACTGCAGGCCGGCCAGCCGGCCGAATCCGATGAGCAGGTGCTTGCCGAGCGCTATCCGCAGGCGTGGCCGCAGGCGGTGCAGATGCTGTCGCGCTTCGGCGCGCCGCTGCAGACCCTGCCCAGCGCGCTGCCCGCGCTGCTGCAGGAGCGTGACCAGGACGATTTCGACGCACCGTTGGCGTACTGGATGCACCTGGTGCTGCAGCAACGTCCCAACGACCAGAGCACCCTGGAAGACACCCTGTACTACCTGTACCCGCGCTGGGGTGGCAGCCACGAGGCGATGGAGGATTTCATCGAAGGCAGCTGGTGCCGTGGCCTGGAGCTGGCGCAGCGCAACGCGTTGCGCTGGTGCAAGGAACAGGACTGGCTGGGCGAGCTGCCGCACCGCGACGATGCCGATGTCGTGGCTGCGCACGAGCGTGCCTATGCGCAGATCCTCGACGGGCACCTGGAGCGCTTCGTACGTGCGGAGGTCCTGATCCAGCGCGCCGCGCTCCGCTTCCACCTCGGCCGCATCGAGGAGATCGAAGACCAGGTGCACTGGGACGCCGGCTGCATGCAGGCGGCGCTGGAGGACCTTCAGCAGGCCTGGGCGCTGGATCGTGACATGGTGCTGCACGGTGGCTTCAGCGGCCTTGAGGCCTGCACCTGGTTCGCCCATGTCGACGGAGCCGAAGCCCTGTTCGCGCAGGTGGTGGACTACGCCGCCCACGAAGGCGATTCGGCGCTCGGCCTGCTCTGGGCCGCCACTGCCATCGAGCATGGCCTGCTGGGCCAGACCGCCGACCCGGCACGTGCGCAGCCCCTGCTGCAGCGCGCCCTGAAGATTGCAGCGGAACAGAAGACCTCCACGGTCACCTTTGCGTCCAACCTGTTCTGCGATGTCTCGCAGGATGCGGGCCTGTCGCTGCTGCAGCGCATGGCCGACGCTGGCGATTCTGGTGCGATGGCCGCGCTGTGCGACCTGTACAAGGGCCGGCTGGGTGGCCGCGACCAGCCGGACTTCGTGGATGCGCAGAAGGCCCTGTACTGGCAGGAGCGCGCGGTGGAAGGCGGTGACCTGATCGCCACCTACAACCTGGGCGTGCGCCTGGTTGCCGCCGGTGGCGCTGACAACGAAGCGCGTGCACGCGAGCTGTACCTGCGCTGCCTGCGCGAAGCCGAGGCCGGTGAACGCGTGTGGGGCCCGACCTGCCGCAACCTGGCCTGCCTGGCATTCGATGGCCAGAACGACGCGCACAAGCGCGAAGCGGTCGAACGTGCCTTGATTCCGCTGTGGTGGCGCGGTGAGGACGACGACAAGCTGTGGGCCGCCGGCTACCTGGCCGACGTCTACCACTTCGGCAACGGCGTGCCGGCCAACGCCTTCCTGGCCCTGACCTGGCTGCAGCGCGCCAGCGAGATCGATACCGGGTACGTGGACGTGGTGCGCATGGGACCACTGATCAACGGCGAAGGGCGCTGGTTCGGTGCCAGCCGTGCGCGCAAGCAGCAGGCGCAGGACCGCCAACAGGTGGACAGCGCCACCTGGGCCCTGACCTTCGGCCAGCGCAGCCAGGACAGCGACCTCACTGCGGTCTGAGGCAACGAGGAAGCGCGGCCCGGACTTCCGGGCCGCGCCCGCATCACACGTAGCCGCGCGACTTCAACAGCGCCCAGCGCTCGGGCGCCAGTGCCCGCCGCATGCCCGGCAACGGATCGACACTTCCGGTGTTGTCTGCCACCGCCACCACGAAATCATCGGTGGTCCGCAGCTGCCCACGCCGTTCCGGCGCATCCAGCCAGGCGGCCACCTTCTTCAGCACCTGCATCGCCGACGCCGAACTCTGCCGCAGCGCCATGTACTGGGTGTGGCGGGCGCACGCTTGAACCAGCGCGGGCGCATCGAACCAGCGCTCGCAGGGCCCGACCTGCGCTTGGCGGATCTCATCCGGTGCCCACAGGTAATAGGCCACCTCCTCGCCCCGCGCCAGTACCTGCTCGCGGTAGGACTGCCGGCCCCAGACCAGGAAAGGCGGCCAGGCCGCCGGCAGGTCTTCCTCGGTGAAGCACAGCAGCAGGCAGTACAGCGGCTCTTCCTGCGGGATGCGTGGCAAGGCATCGGCGAGTGCCTCCTGCAGCAGGCGCTGCACCTCGGCGCTGACCGTCGCCAGCGTTTCTCCCGTCCTGGGCCGCAGATAGAGCAGCTGCGCGTCGCCCTTGCGGCGCCTCCTGTTGTCCAGATATTCCAGCGTCATCCGCTGCAACTGGCCGTCGTCGTCATAGTCATGCAGGCGCTGGCACCACCAGGTGCGCCGGCCCCCACCGCGGTTCTCGATCAGTACGCGCAGCAGGCGCTCGCCTTCCCACTCGTAGTGTTCGGTGAAGCCACGACCGTCGGCGGCCAGCTGCAGTTGCTGCAGGCGTCCGCCGGGTTCGTGGAACTGCATGATCGAGCCGAGACTGCCGGAGTTGTGGAACGAGAACTGTTGTCGAACGTCCGGTAGATGCAGCCAGACCGACATGCTCCCATTGGGCTCGCACTCAAGGATGATCCGTCCTTGCGCATCGAACCCATGATGGACATGCCGGGCGGGATCAGCCTTGGCATCGGCGATCCAGCGCGGTATCGGCCCGCCATGCTCTTCGCGCATGAACGGCACCACGAAGGCCATCGAGTGGCTCGCCCAACGCCAGGACACTACCTGCTCCCGGCAGCGCGCCTGCAGCGCTGCACCAGCGCAGGATTCGGAATAGGTCTGGTACAGCGCATCGAGCATGGTCGAGATCCTTTCAACACAGCGCAGGACCTTAGCATGGCGCACGAAAAACGGCGCTCCAGGAGCGCCGTTCTCGAAACGCGGACGACCGGATTTACCAGTTCATGTTCAGCGAGACACCCACGGTGCGCGGTTCGTTGTAGACCGCGGCCATGTAGTTCTCGATCACACCCTTGAGGTTCTTCTCGTTGGTGATGTTTCGCGCGAACAGCGCCACTTCGTAGGCACCGTAGTTGCCCGAGTAGCCGATCTTCAGGCCGCCCTCGAAATCACCCTTGGAGTTGAATTCCTTGCTGTCGTACAGCACGAAGCTGGTGTAGCCCTGCTTGTTCCAGTCGGTGGACACGAACATGGTGCCGGCATCGCTGACCGGGAAGTCGTAGCGGGCAGCCAGGTTGACGTTGTACTTCGGCGCGTTCGGCAGCGGGTTGCCGTCGATCTGCGCGAAAGTGTTGGCACCGACCTTGATGGTCGGGTCATTGACCGTGCACACCACCTGGCCGTTGAGGCCACAGACCTGCGCGTAGACGCGCTTGTCCTTGATCTCGCTGTGCAGCAGGCTCAGGCCGGCGCTCAGGGTCAGGTTCGGGATCGGGCGCAGCTCCATGTCCGCTTCAAAGCCGTAGGCCTTGGCCTTGTCGGCGTTGAACAGCACGCCGTTGCCGTCCGAATCGTTGCCGTTGAGCTGGATGTCGTTGACGGTGTAGGTGAACGCGGTGGCGTTCAGGCGCAGGCGGTTGTCCCACAGGCTGCTCTTCACGCCCGCTTCCCACGACAGGATCGTTTCCGAATCGGCGGTGGTGAAGTCGGCGTTGAACACGGCCGAACGGCCCTGGATGGTCGGGCCACGGAAGCCACGTGCCACCTTCGCGTAGACGCTCACGCTCGGGGTGAACTGGTACATCGCGCTCAGGTCCCAGCTCGGGGTGGTATCGGACATCTTCACGTCCGTACGGCCCTTGTAGGTGACCACGCCGGCAGCAGTGTCAGCGGTCTTCAGCAGACGGGTGTGCTTCTCGTCCTTGGTCTGGCGCAGGCCTGCGGTGACGGTGAACTTGTCGGTGAAGGCGTAGCTCAGCTGGCCGAAACCGGCCCACGAGGTGTTCTTGTTGCGCAGGCGCACCCAGTTGTTCGGGTTGCGGGCCGCGCCCTGCAGGAACCAGGCGCGCTGGTAGAAGTCGGTGGTGTCGCTGCCATTGAAGTAGAAGGCACCGGCCTGCCACTGCAGCG
This sequence comes from Stenotrophomonas sp. GSD10, assembly GCF_056172695.1. Classification (NCBI taxonomy): domain Bacteria; kingdom Pseudomonadati; phylum Pseudomonadota; class Gammaproteobacteria; order Lysobacterales; family Lysobacteraceae; genus Stenotrophomonas; species Stenotrophomonas sp. GSD10. The sequence goes on from NZ_JAOCMC010000002.1 coordinate 2,711,455, forward strand.
CGCTGTCGTCATGGCTGGTCAGGCGGAACTCCTGGGTCCACTGGTCCAGGTCGCGGATGCGGCCCATCGACTGGCCGTAGCCGTTGGGCACGCCGTTGACCGGGAAGTTCACCGCAGCGCCGCCGTCGGTATCACCACGGCTGTAGCCGGAGGTGGTCTCGTAGGCGGTGATCGAGGTGAAGTCGATCGCACCGAAGTCGTAGCGCGCCTTCACCGAGCCGCCGTAGGTCTTGTAGGCCTGCGGGTTGTTGTCGGCTTCGTCGTAGGCCACTTTGTCACGCGCCACGTCGGTCTTGTTCGAGCCCTTGGTCAGCGCACTGCGCAGGAACAGGGTCGACGTACCTTCGTAATCGCGGGCGTGGGCCGAGGCCAGGATCGAGAACTGATCGCTCGGGGTCAGCAGCAGCTGTGCCCGCACGTTGCGGTCATCGAAGCCGCCCATGGCATTCTTCTTCGGGCTGACCGTGCCGTCGGCACTCGGGCCCTTGTAGGTGTTGTCGACGTAGTCGTCGCGGTGCTGGTACAGGGCCGACACGCGGAACGAAGCGATGTCGTTGATCGGGCCGCCGAAGCCGCCGTCGATCGACACGCTGTTGTAGGTCGCATAGCTGGCGCTGACGCGGCCGGTGTAGTCCTGGGTCGGCTTCAGCGTGTCGAACTTGATGATGCCGGCGGTGGTGTTGCGGCCGAACAGCGAGCCCTGCGGGCCGCGCAGCACTTCCACCTGGTCCACGTCATAGACCGGGTTGGACTTCAGCACCACATGTTCCAGCACCACGTCGTCCTGGATGATCGACACCGGCTGCGAGGCACCCAGGTAGAAGTCGATGTTGCCCAGGCCACGGATGTAGAAGCGCGGGAAGATGCGGCCGGTGGTGGTTTCCGCATACAGGCTCGGCACGCGGCCAGAAAGCGCCAGCAGCGTGTCATCGCCACCGGCAGTGAAGTCGCGCATGCGCTCGCCCTGCACCACACCCACCGAGACCGGCACTTCCTGCAGGTTCTGCTCGCGGTGCTCGGCGGTCACGGTGATCGTGTCCAGCCCGGTGGGGGTCGGCGCGCTGTCCTGCGCGGCGGCACCGAAGCTGCCGACCAGGGCCAGGCCGGCACAGGCCAGGGCCAGCGGGTGGCGGCGGAAGGAAACGGAGGAAGACGACGTACCCGACAGGCGGCGGGAATCGGTATGGGAGGGCATGCAATGCTCTGAGGAGGCGTCCGTGCGGCCTGCGCGAGCCGGGCGGCAAAAAGGAGGAAAACTGCGCAAGCGGTCATTATCCCCCAAATTGTTACGATTTCGTTGCGCGATGCCAAAAGCCGGCGAAACAAGCGGTTTCGGCACAGTCAGCCAGCGCCGCTTGGGGTCAGATCCGTTTTCCAGGGGAAAACGGATCTGACCCGGATCTCACGGCAGCGGGGTCAGCGCCACGTCAACCATCGCCAGCAGGCGTTCGCGGCTGATGCCGTCACGGGCCTGCACCGAGATGCCGTGCAACACCGTGGCGAAGTGGTCACCCAGTGCCTGCACCGCCGCGTCGTTGGCCAGCTCACCCTCGGCCTGCGCCTGCTGCAGCCGCGCGATGATCGCCGCCGTGCGCTGGCGACGATGGCTGGCCAGCCAGTCGCGCACGCCTTCGCCATCGGGCGACACGCTGCTGGCCGAAGACACCACCAGGCAGCCGTGCGGACGCCCGCGCCGGGTGTAGGTGAGCACCGCCTCGCGCAGCATCGAACCGATCGCCTCACGCAGCGACGCTTGTTCCAGCGCGCGCGGTGCGAAGCCACCCTCGCCCTCTTCGTACAGCGCCACGGCCTCGCGGAACAGCTGCTCCTTGCTGCCGAACGCGGCATAGATGCGCGCCGAGGCGATGCCCAGCGTTTCCACCAGCGCCGACATCGAGGTGCCTTCATAGCCGTGCTGCCAGAACAGCAGCATCGCCTTGCGCAACGCCAGGTCCCTGTCGAATTCGCGCGGTCGCCCTGCCATCTGTCCTGCCTGCTCCAGTGAGGCGCGCAGTGTAACGCGGGTGTTGACCATCACGAGAGTCGCGCCTATTCTTTGTCGACCGACAAACAATTGGAGCAACACATGCAGACCCTCAAGGGCCCCAGCCTGCACCTGGCGCAGTTCGCCGGCGACCAGGCCCCGTTCAACTCACTTTCCGGTGTCGCCGCATGGGCCGCCGGCCACGGCTTCAAGGCGCTGCAGATTCCTGCGTGGGATGCGCGCCTGTTCGACCTGGCCACCGCCGCCGACAGCCAGGACTACTGCGACGACATCCGCGGCACCCTGGCCGAGCACGGCCTGCAGGTCAGCGAACTGACCACCCACATCCTCGGCCAGCTGGTGGCCGTGCATCCGGCCTATGACGAACTCTGTGATGGCTTCGCCCCGGAAGCACTGCGCGGCAATCCGAAGGCCCGCAGCGAGTGGGCGCAGCAGCAGCTGCACCTGGCCGCCCGCGCCTCGCGCCGGCTCGGCCTGCAGGACATGGGCACCTTCTCCGGCTCGTTCGCCTGGCCCTACCTGTTCCCGTTCCCGCAGCGCCCGCCGGGTCTGATCGATGCCGCCTTCGATGAACTGGCCCGTCGCTGGCGGCCGATCCTCGATACCTGCGAGGACAACGGCGTCAACCTCTGCTACGAGATCCACCCCAGCGAAGACCTGCACGACGGCACCAGCTTCGAGCGCTTCTTCGAGCGCGTCGGCCAGCACGAGCGCTGCCGCATCCTGTTCGATCCCAGCCACTTCGTGCTGCAGCAGTTGGACTACCTGCAGTACCTGGACATCTACCACCCGCTGATCCGCATGTTCCACGTCAAGGATGCGGAGTTCCGCCCCAGCGGCCGCCAGGGCATCTATGGTGGCTATGCCGACTGGACCGAGCGGGCCGGTCGCTTCCGCTCGCTCGGCGATGGCCAGGTCGATTTCAAGTCGATCTTCTCCAAGCTGGCCCAGTACGACTACCAAGGCTGGGCGACACTGGAATGGGAGTGCTGCCTGAAGGACCAGGAAGCCGGCGCGCGCGAAGGTGCCGCGTTCATCCGCGACCACATCATTCCGGTCACCGACAAGATCTTCGACGATTTCGCCGGTGCGCCGATCAGCACCGCACAGATGCAGCACATGCTCGGCATCGCCTGAGCCCCCACGGAGCATTCCCCATGACCACGTCCCTTCCCGCTGGCGCTGCCGGCGACAACGCCCTGCGCCACCACTACCTGCGCATCGACGGCCAGCGCGTGCATTGCGTGTCCGCCGGCCACGGCGAACCGGTGCTGCTGATTCCCGGCTGGCCACAGACCTGGTACGCCTGGCGCCACGTGCTGCACGCGCTGGCCGACGCCGGCTTTGAAGCGATCGCCGTCGATCCGCCCGGCATCGGCGAATCCGACCGCCCGGCCCATGGCTATGACACCGGCAGCGCCGCCGCGGTGCTGCACCAGACCATGCTGGCGCTGGGTCATGCCCGCTACCAGCTGGTCGGCCATGACATCGGCATGTGGATCGCCTATGCACTGGCCAGCGACCAGCCGCAGGCGGTGCGCCAGCTGGCGGTCACCGAAGCGGTGATTCCCGGCCTGGCGCCGGAACCGGGCATCTTCGCCGCACCGGCCGACAACATCTTCCTCTGGCACTTCATGTTCAACCAGGTCGCCGACCTGCCCGAGGCACTGATCAGTGGCCGCGAGCGCGCCTATCTGGAATTCATGTTCGACCGCTGGTCGTACCGCCGCGATGCGGTGGCCGCCGACACGTACATCGCCGCCTACAGCCGCCCCGGCGCATTGCGCGCTGGCTTCGCCTGGTACCGCGCGATTCCGGAAACCATCCGCCAGAACAAGGAACGTGCGCAGCGCCGCCTGGCGATGCCGGTGCTGGCCATCGGCGCCGAGCACGCCACCGCCGATGCGCCGATGCTGACCCTGCAACCGCATGCCGACAACGTGCGCGGCAGCATCGTACCCGGCTGCGGCCACTTCATCATGGAAGAAGCGCCGCAGGCGTTCCTCGCGCAGCTGCTGCCGTTCCTGCAGGAGGCGCGCCATGCAGCTTGAACCCGCGCTGCAGCAGTTCGTCGATGCCATCGCGGCCCATCCGCTGCCGGAGGACCTGCGCGAGCTGCGTGCGATCAGCGCAGCGGCGCTGCCGCAGTTGCAGGGTGCACTGCAGCCGGTGGCACAGGTGGTCGAGTACAGCGTGACGGCACGCGACGGCCACGCGTTGGAAGTGCGCCTGTACACACCGGAGGGGCTGCCTGAAGGACCGGCACCGGCCCTGTTGTTCGCCCACGGCGGCGGCTGGTTCCAGTGCTCGCTGGCGGTCTATGACGGCCCGTGCCGGGCATTGGCCAATGCCAGTGGCTGCGTGGTTGCCGCGGTCGGCTACCGGCTGGCGCCGGAACACCCGTTCCCGGTACCGCTGCACGACGTTGCCGACGCCTGGTCGTGGCTGCAGGCCAACGCCGAACGCCTTGGGCTGGACCGGCTGCGGTTGGCAATCGGCGGCGACAGCGCCGGTGGCAATCTGGCGGCCGCCTGCTGCCTGCTGCTGCGCGATCTCGGCCTGCCGCAGCCGCGCCATCAGCTGCTGCTGTACCCGGCACTGGACGCCGGCATGAGCAGCGACTCCTATCGCGAGTACGCCAGTGGCTACTACCTCAGCGCCGAACTGATGCAACGCTGCTGGCAGGCCTATCTCGGCGATCCGAGCGCGCCGCCGGCACTGGCCTCGCCGGCCCATGCAACGGATCTGCATGGACTGGCGCCGGCCTCGGTACTCAGCTGCGAGCACGACCCGCTGCGTGATGAGGCCGAACAGTACGCACGGCGGCTGCAGGCCTGCCGCACCGATTGCACGCTGGAACGCCTGCCCGGGATGATCCACGCCTGCATCCATCTGCACACGGTCAGTGCCTCCACCGACGTGGCCGTGCAGCGCGCAGGCGCCCTGCTGCGCCAGGCCCTGTGCTGAACCGGCCGGGACGGTGGTAGACCCTGCACGGCCACCGTCCCGGCCGGCCGCTTGGCAAGCCCGGCAGGCGGCGCTACACTGAAAGCCTGCCGTGGGGCCATAGCTCAGCTGGGAGAGCGCGTCGTTCGCAATGACGAGGTCAGGAGTTCGATCCTCCTTGGCTCCACCACTATTCAGAAGAACCCGCAGATCCTCGCGATCTGCGGGTTTTTTCGTTTCCGGGTGCTGGCTCAGGCAGGCTCCTGGCCGCCATCCTTGCGTTGCGGGCTGCGCGAATGCGCATCGCGCACCTGTTGATCGCGCTGCCCTGGCCGCTGCCTGGCCACATGGTCCTGCTTCCTGTCCTGCCGACTTTCCTCGCTGCCCTGCCGGATCTCGCCCTCGGATGGGGGATTTTTCTTGTCGTTCATCGTTTCTGCTCGAAACCGCTCGGGCCTGCAGCGTGGTGTAGTACAGGTAACGCGGCGGTCGGGGAAATGCAGTCACGATGTGCACGCATGCACTCACCCGACTTGTCTACGTCGTTGTGGCATGCACACAATCGGCATCCGACCTCCGCACAAGGATGCGCAATGTCCCGCCTGTTGCTGTTGATATTTCTGCTGCTTACCGCCGGCTGCGCCCATCGCATGGGCGACCGGCCAGCTACCGCAGCCGGCTACATCGGCAACGACCAAGCGGTGCGCGCAGCGCAGGATGATCCCGCAAGCGGCATCTCAGGCACCTTCGCACTCACGGTACAGGCGTCCGGCGCGGAGAACGGCCACATCTACCTGAACAGTGAGCGCGACTATCGGCATCCGCTCAACATCACCCTCGACATCGATGCTGCCCTGCGCCCGCAGCTGGAAGCACATCTTGGCCTGGAGCTGGAACAGCTGCTGGGCCGGCACCTGCTGGTAAGCGGAACCGCGAGGCGGGTGCGCATCGCCTTCTTCGATTCGGCCGGCCGCCAGAGCAGGAAGTATTACTACCAGACCCACATCGCGGTCAGCGATGTCGACCAGCTGCGGTTGGCTCCCTGAACCGGCCATCGGCTCTGCCGGACCCTGTATCCGCAGTAGCACTCAGGTCCGCGTGATCGACACCCCACCCTCCACCCGCATCGCGGTTCCGGTCACGAAGCTGCTTTCATCGCTGGCCAGGAACAGCGCCGCATTGGCGATCTCCTCCGGCTCGGCCATCCGCTTCAGTGCATGCAGCGAACGCACGAAATCACGCGCATCGCCGGTGGGCGCGGCCTGACGCCCCATTTCGGTATCGGTGCCACCGGGCAGCAACACATTGCTGCGCACGCCGCGCGCGCCGTACTCGGCGGCGATCACCTGGCTCAGCCCGATCAACCCGGCCTTGCTCGACGCATAGGCCGCCATGCCCGGGAAGCCCACGGTGTGGCCGACGAAGGTGCCGACAAACACCAGCGAGCCGCCGCCGCGTGCCAGCAATGCCGGCAACTGGGCGCGTGCGGCATGGAAGGCCGCATCGAGATTGGTCGCCATCACCTCGCGCCATGCGTCGGCCGGGAACTCCGCCGCCGGCACGCCAGGGCCGAGCATGCCGGCGTTGTTGAGCGCGATGTCCAGCCCGCCGAAGCTGTGCTGTGCCAGTGCCACCAATGCCGGTGCAGTCTCGGGATCAGCCACGTCGGCGGCATGCACCACCACCTCGCCGCCACCCGCTCGGATCTGTGCGGCCAGTTCCTGCAGCGGCTGCGGTCGCCGCGCGTTGAGCACCAGCTTTGCGCCTTCGGCGGCGAAGCGCAGCGCACTGGCACGGCCGATGCCGGCACTGGCACCGGTGATGAGGGCGATCTTGTTGTTCAGGCGCATGTTGCGCTCTCCTGGCGGTGAAAGGGCCGCCACGATGCCGCGCCGTTGCCGCGCCGACACTCCGTTTCCGGGCCTCGCGGGCAGGTGCAGGAAACGGAGTTTCCGCAGAACCCGCCCGTGCCAGAATCCGCCCATGGACAGCACTGCCTCCCCACCCTCGATGCCCGTGTCGAGCGGGTCTGCCGCCACCTGCAGGCCAGCCTCGACGAGCCCTCGCTGCAGGAACTGGCCGACCTCGCCGGCTGCAGCCCGACCCGGCTGCATCGCCTGTTCAAGCAGGCCACCGGGCTGACCCCGAAGCAGTACGCCGCGGCCCTGCGCGCCGATCGCCTGCGCACCGGACTGCAGCAGTCGGAACGCATCACCGACGCCTTCCACGACGCCGGCTTCGGCTCCAGCGGGCGCTTCTACGAGAACGCGCCGCGGCTGCTGGGCATGACCCCGAAGCAGTGGCGGGCCGGCGGCCGTGGTGAGGTCATCCACTTCGCCATCGCGGAAAGTTCGCTGGGCAGTGTGCTGGTGGCCAACAGCGCAACCGGCGTCGTCGCGATCCTGCTCGGTGATGATCCGGAAGCGCTGCTGCAGTCGCTGCAACAACGCTTCCGCAAGGCCGAACTGATCGGTGCCGACAGCGGCTATGAACACCTGGTGGCGCAGGTGGTGGGCCTGGTCGAGGATCCCACCCGTGGCGCCACCCTGCCGCTGGACATCCGCGGCACCGCCTTCCAGCAGCGGGTGTGGCAGGCCCTGCAGCAGATTCCGCGCGGGCAGACTGCCTCGTATGCCGACATCGCCGCGCGCATCGGTGCGCCCCGTTCAAGCCGCGCGGTGGCACGGGCGTGTGCGAGCAATCCCCTGGCGGTGGCGGTGCCCTGCCACCGCGTGGTGCGCCGCGACGGCGACCTGTCCGGCTACGCCTGGGGCGTGGCGCGCAAGCGTGAACTGCTGCGCCGGGAAAGAGCTCCGACTGCCTGAAGTGGGTGCCGACCTTGGTCGGCACACCCACCAAGCCCTCAATCCAGCTTCACCACCAGCTTGCCGAAGTTGTGTCCCTTCAGCAGCCCGAAGAACGCCTCCGGCGCATTTTCCAGACCCTGCACTACATCCTCGCGGTACTGGATGCGCCCTCGCGCAGCCACCGCGCCATCTCGCGTTCGAAGTCCGGCCACAGATGATTGAAGTCGTGCACGATGAAACCGCGCACGGTCAGGCGCTGGCGCAGGATCTGACTGAACAACGCCGGCAACCGGTCCGGGCCGGGCTGTTCGACGCCACGGTCGTTGTAGGTTGCGATGGTGCCGCACACCGGAATGCGGGCGAAGTCGTTGAGCAATGGCAACACCGCATCCAGTACATGGCCACCCACATTCTCGAAATAGACATCGATGCCGTTGGGCACGGCGCTGCGCAACTGTGAGGCGAAGTCGTCCGCGCGATGATCCAGCGCCACGTCCACGCCCAGCGTCTGCAGATAGGCGCGCTTGGCTTCACCACCGGCGATGGCGACCACGCGCGCGCCCTGCAGCTTGGCCAACTGGGCCACGGTCGCGCCGACCGGACCGCTTGCGGCAGCCACCACCAGCGTCTCGCCCGGCTTCAACCGGGCGATTTCATGCAGGCTGGAATAGGCGGTGAATCCCGGCATGCCATACACGCCCAGCGCCGTACTCAACGGCAGTCCGGCCGTATCAAGGCGACGCCCCAGCGCCTTGGCCGGCAGCACCGCATGGGTCTGCCATCCGCCTGGCGCCAGTACCAGGTCACCCACCGACACGCCATCTGCCTTCGACTGCAGCACCTCGGCCACGGTCTGGCCTTCCATCACCGCGCCCACCGCCACCGGCGCCGCGTAGGAAGGACCGTCGTCCATGCGACCACGCATGTACGGATCCAGCGACAGGTAGCGGTTGCGCAGCAGCACCTCGCCACTGGCCAGCGGCGGCAACGGCGCCTGCTCCAGGCGGAAGTTGGCGGCCGTCGGCGCGCCCTGCGGACGCGAGGCCAGCACGATGCGGGAGGTGGTCGGGGAATCGGACATGGCGGTCGGCTCTGCTGTTGCCAGCATCAGGAAAGGAACGCCGACACTACGCCGCCGCCTGCCCGGCCGGTGGCCGCGAAAACAGCGTTCCATGCCCCGCCCCGGCGTCGTCGGCGCGTATCCCTTGCCATTGCCGCTTTGCCCTTCACCGTGGGTCGCTGATTTCCGCCACCGGCGCTGATCCGTGAATCGATGTTCAGGCGCTCCTGCCCTGCCACGCGACGGAGGATCAAGCACTTGCGGGTGCGCAGACGGCAATGTGAAGAATTCTTGGCAAAACCCTTGCCGAAGACAACCGACCTCCGTAATATACGCCTCCTCGGCAGCGACCTCGCTGCAACGAAACATGTGGCCGAGTAGCTCAGTTGGTAGAGCAGGGGATTGAAAATCCCCGTGTCGGCGGTTCGATTCCGTCTTCGGCCACCACTTTCGAAGGCCTGCAGAAATGCGGGTCTTTTTTTCCGGAAGCCGCATCCATCGCGGTCGCCACACAATTTGGCCGAGTAGCTCAGTTGGTAGAGCAGGGGATTGAAAATCCCCGTGTCGGCGGTTCGATTCCGTCTTCGGCCACCATCTTCAAAGACCTGCAGAAATGCGGGTCTTTTTTGCCTGCGCTTTGCCCTCCACGCATGGCAAGGTGGCACGCCCCCGCTTGACGAAACATTTACACCGGCACCGGCTGCGGCACCTACGCTCCAGACTCCTGCCCGGAGTCCGCCGATGCACCTGCGCCCCACCCTGCTCGCCTGCCTGCTGCTGGCCGCCCTGCCGGTGATCGCCGCCGAACCGGTGCGTGCGGTCGAGACCCTGGACATCGATCGCTACGCCGGCCAGTGGCATGAGATCGCACACCTGCCGGTGTCGTTCCAGAAGCGCTGCACGGGTGAGATCACCGCCAATTACGGATTGCGCCGTGATGGCCGCATTACCGTCACCAACGCCTGCCGCGCCGACGATGGCCAGCGCCTGGTGGCCGAGGGCGTGGCCCGTCCGGTCGCCGGGCACGCCGGCCAGTTGCAGGTGCGCTTCGTTCCGGACTGGTTGAGCTGGGTGCCACTGGTCTGGGCCGACTACTGGGTGCTGGCGCTGGACCCGGACTACCAGTGGGCCCTGGTGGGCGAACCCGGCCGCCGATACCTGTGGATCCTCGCGCGCCTGCCCGAGATGGATCGGACCCAGTTCGAGCAGTTGAAGGCCAAGGCCGAGGCAATGGGATACGACCTTGGCCCGTTGCGGGTCATGGCCCCACTGCGTGACGCGCCGGCCGATTGAGCCGTGCCACAACCGGTGCATCCGGCGTGCCTGATCCGGCGCCGCGCACGCCCGGCCGCCATCTTCACACGCTACCCTCTGCGACAGGTCGCCAGCGGCGATCCACACAACCATACGCCGTAGTATGCTTAACCCAACGCACCCCCTTCAGAGGACTTGCGCCCATGCTCCACCGTGTCCGTACCGCCTTGATCATCCTGTGCACCCTCGCCCTTGTTGCCTGCAACAACGGCATCGTCAAGCGTGTGTCCGAACCGGCGGCCAGCCTGCAGCAGCTCACCGTACGCGCCGACGGCAACTGGACGGTGGCGCTGCGTCTGCAGAACTACAGTTCGATGCCGATGACCTTCGATGAGGTCTCGCTGGCGCTGACCGTTGGCGATGCAGCGGCCGGCACCCTGCAGGCCAGGCCGGCCATCTCCATCGGCGGCACCTCCGCCGACGTCATCAATGTCGAGCTGGTGCCCAGCTCGGCCGCACGCCTGGTGGTGGCCGACGCACTGGCCGGCAACCGCACCCTCGCCTATGGCCTGAAGGGTTCGGTGGCGGCTACGCCGCAGGAAAAGAAGCAGCGCAGCTTCGACATCAGCAGCCGCAGCACGCTCAACCAGGCGCCAGGCCTGCCCGGCGTGCTGCGCTGATTCCGCTTACCGATTTCCGCTGCGGCGCTGCGCGCCGCTCCCCTGTCCCTGATCAATTCGAGACGTACCGATGAGCAGCTACACCGCCCCGCTTTCCGATCTCCGTTTCGCCCTGCACGACGTGCTCAAGGTCGAACCCCTGTTCGCCCGCCTGGGCTTCACCGACGCCACCGCCGACGTGGTCGATGCCGTGCTGGAAGAGGCCGGCCGCTTCAGCGCCACCGTGCTGGCCCCGCTCAACAGCGTTGGCGACGAGATCGGCTGCGTGCTCGACCAGGCCAGCGGTGAAGTGACCACCCCGCCCGGCTTCAAGCAGGCCTACGACCAGTTTGTCGACGGCGGCTGGACCGGCCTGACCGCTTCGCCGGAACTGGGCGGCCAGGGCCTGCCGCATACCCTGGGCGTGCCGCTCAACGAAATGATCAACGCCGCCAACCTGGCCTGGGGCAACTTTCCGCTGCTCTCGCACGGCGCCATCGAAGCGCTGAAGCAGCATGGCGAGGCTTGGCAGCACGAGGCGTTCCTGAAGCCGCTGATCGAAGGCCGCTGGACCGGCACCATGTGCCTGACCGAGCCGCACTGCGGCACCGACCTGGGCCTGCTCAAGACCAAGGCCGAACCGAACGCCGATGGCAGCTATTCGATCACCGGCACCAAGATCTTCATCACCGCCGGCGAGCACGACCTGACCGGCAACATCGTGCACCTGGTCCTGGCCAAGCTGCCCGACGCGCCGCCGGGCGCCAAGGGCATCTCGCTGTTCGTCACCCCCAAGTTCAAGGTCGACCGCGACGGCAACGTCGGCGAGCGCAATGCGCTGCGCTGCGGCTCGATCGAGCACAAGATGGGCATCAAGGGCTCGGTCACCTGCGTGATGAACTTCGACGGCGCGCAGGGCTACCTCGTCGGCCAGCCGCACAAGGGCCTGCAGGCGATGTTCACCATGATGAACACCGCACGCCTCGGCGTCGGCCTGCAGGGCATCGGCCTGTCCGAGCGCGCCTACCAGAACGCGCTGACGTACAGCCGTGAGCGCCTGCAGTCGCGCGCCCTGAGCGGCGCCAAGTTCCCGGACAAGGCGGCCGACCCGATCCTGGTCCACCCGGATGTACGGCGCATGCTGCTGACGGTGAAGTCGCTGGTCGAAGGCAGCCGCCTGCTGGCCCTGCACGCGGCCACCCTGATCGACGTCGCCCACCACGCCGAGGACGCCGCCGAGCGCGAACGCGCCGACACGCTGGTGAGCTTCCTGACCCCGATCTCCAAGGCCTGCCAGACCGAATGGGGCATCGAGAACACCTACAACGCCCTGCAGTGCTTCGGTGGCCACGGCTACATCCGCGAGCACGGCATGGAACAGCTGGCGCGCGATGCCCGCATCACCACCCTGTATGAAGGCACCACCGGCATCCAGGCACTGGACCTGATCGGCCGCAAGACCGCGTCCAGCCAGGGCGCCGGCCTGAAGCTGATGCTGGCCGAGATCGAAGCCTTCGCCAAGGAACACGAAGGCAACGAAGCGCTGGCCGAGTTCATCGGCCCGCTGCGCGCCAAGGCGGCCGAGTGGGGCAAGCTGACCCTGGACGTATTGCAGCGCGCGGCCGCCAACCCGGACGAACTGGGTGCGGCCAGCTACGACTACCTGTTCTATTCGGGTTATGTGGTGCTGGCCTACTGGTGGGCCCGCAGCGTGGCCGCCGCCGATGCCAGCGCGCACGGCGCCGCCTTCGCCCAGGGCAAGCGCGAGACCGCACGCTTCTACTTCGCCCGCGTGTTGCCGCGCACGCTCAGCCACGCCGCCGCCATCCAGGCCGGCGCCGCCCCACTGATGGCGATGGACGAGGAGCGCTTCGGCGCCTGAGCCGGGCTGCGCCCGGCACCCGCGGTAGTGCCTGCCGCTGGCCGGCAACCGCAACAGCAACAGCTGCATCCCGGTGGATGGCGGGGCGGTGTGGCCTGGCAGGACACGCCGTAAACCCTTCCTTGGGGGCTCGATGGCGCCTTGCTCGTGTGCGCTGTCCTGCGCACACGGCAAGACCGGGGTTGGGGCGTCCTGCCCAACCCGCCCGAGGCATGCCTCGGGCCCATGGCGCCAACGGTCCTGCCAACCCACACCACCCCGCTCCTGACAGTTCCCCGCGATCTGCGGTAGATCCACGCCATGCGTGGATGGAAATCACCGAAATCCCTCTGGAGAAAAGCCCCCTTTGTTAAGGGGCGCGCCAACGGCGCGGGGGATAGGAGGAATGCGCGGACCTGAATGTTGACAATTTGTGTATCGCCCACAGGCGATACACAAATCGTCAACATTCAGGTATAAGCTGTTCTCCCGATGGAGACAGACACTACACGCTTGGGTCTGATCGAAGCCGGAGCTCCGTTTTCTGCTCCGGGCGCCGAAGCATCGCCCAACGCCACGACGCTGCATCGACCCGGTTCCGTCCGGCTGCTCTCGCTGGATGCCCACGGACGCGTACTGGACTGGATCACCTGGCAGGACGCCGCCTGCCTCTACGCCCGCGAAGCGGTGGCCTGGACGCTCGGCGATCCCTGCCTGCACATCCACGGCGGCACCAACCGCTTCAGCGGCCTGCAGAGCGGGCTGGACCTGCACCCGATCATCGCCGCACGCGGCCACGCCCGCTCCCGTGCGATCGACCCCACGCCGAACCTGACCAATCCGGCCCTGTTCGCCCGCGATGCCCATCTGTGCATGTACTGCGGCCAGCAGTTCAACCGCCCCACCCTCACCCGCGACCACGTGATGCCACTGTCCAAGGGCGGCCTGGATTGCTGGGAGAACGTGGTCACCGCCTGCTTCCACTGCAATTCGCGCAAGAGCGACCGCACCCCGCAGCAGGCCGGCATGCCGCTGCTGGCGGTGCCTTACCGGCCCAGCTGGATCGAGCATCTGATCCTGTCCAACCGCAACATCCTGGCCGACCAGATGGCCTTCCTGAAGGCGCAATTGCCGAAGCGCTCGAAACTGAGCACCTGAATCGCCGGAAATGCAACCCTCACCGTCCTGTCACGGGCGGCGGCGTTTGCTTGCCCCACCCCCGTTTGAGGGCGAAAATGGGCGTTCAGAACAAGTGCGAACATGATGATCGACTCTGCCCGCTATCCCCGCCTCGCGCGCATCCAGACCCCGGATGACCTGCGCACGTTCGACGAATCCGAAATGAGGGCGGTCGCCGACGAACTGCGCGCCTACCTCATCGAATCGGTGGGCAAGAGCGGCGGCCATTTCGCCGCCGGCCTGGGCGTGATCGAACTCACCGTGGCCCTGCACTACCTGTACCAGACCCCGCACGACCAGCTGGTCTGGGACGTCGGTCACCAGACCTACCCGCACAAGATCCTGACCGGCCGTCGCGACGAGATCCACACCGTCAAGCAGAAGGACGGCGTGGCGCCGTTCCCCAAGCGCGAGGAAAGCGAGTACGACACCTTTGGCGTCGGCCACTCCTCGACCTCGATTTCGGCCGCGCTCGGCATGGCCATTGCCCGCCAGTCCGAAGGCGACGACCGCAAGGTGGTGGCGGTGATCGGAGACGGCGCGATGACCGCCGGCATGGCCTTCGAGGCGCTGATGCATGCCGGCGGCATGGATCCCGAGCCGAACCTGCTGGTGATCCTCAACGACAACAACATGTCGATTTCCGAGGCGGTCGGCGGGCTGACCAAGATGCTCGGCCGCGCCACCGGCAGCCGCACGCTCAACGCGCTGCGCGAAGGCGGCAAGAAGATCCTCGGCGACAAGAAGAACAACCCCGCGCGCTTCGTCAAGCGCTGGGAAGAACACTGGAAGGGCATGTTCGTGCCGTCCACGATGTTCGAGGAAATGGGCTTCCATTACACCGGCCCGATCGACGGCCACGACATGCCTGCCCTGCTGTCCACGCTGAAGACGCTGCGCGCCTCCAAGGGGCCCAAGCTGCTGCACGTGATGACCACCAAGGGCAAGGGCTACCAGCCGGCCGAGGGCGACCAGATCGGTTACCACGCCGTCGGCCCGTTCGACCCGGACAAGGGCCTGGTGGCCAAGGCCGGCGCCAAGAAGCCGACCTACACCGATGTATTCAGTGACTGGCTGTGCGATGCCGCTGCGGCCGAGCCGCGCCTGTACGGCATCACCCCGGCGATGCGCGAAGGCTCCGGCCTGGTGCGTTTCAGCAAGGAATACCCGCAGCGCTATTTCGACGTGGCGATCGCCGAGCAGCATGCGGTCACCCTCGCCGCCGGCATGGCCACCCAGGGCGGCAAGCCGGTGGTGGCGATCTACTCCACCTTCCTGCAGCGCGCCTACGACCAGCTGGTGCACGACGTGGCGATCCAGGATCTGGACGTGCTGTTCGCGATCGACCGCGCCGGCGTGGTTGGCCCGGACGGCGCGACCCATGCCGGCAACCTGGACCTGAGCTTCCTGCGCTGCGTGCCGAACCTGGTGGTGATGGCACCGTCCAACGAAGCCGAATGCCGGCAGATGCTCAGCACCGGCCTGCAGCACCCGGGCCCGGCAGCGGTGCGCTACCCGCGCGGCAGTGGCACCGGCGTGGATGCCGGCAGCGACCTGTCCACCCTGCCGATCGGCAAGGGCGAGCTGCGCCAGCAAGGCAGCCGCATTGCCCTGCTCGCCTTTGGCAGCACCGTGGCCGCAGCCGAACAGGTCGGCCGCGAACTGGGCCTGAGCGTGGTCAACATGCGTTTCATCAAGCCACTGGACCGCGAACTGGTGCTGGCCATGGCGGCCCAGCACGAGGGCCTGGTGACGATCGAAGACAACGTGGTCGCCGGTGGCGCCGGTTCCGGCGTCGGCGAACTGCTCAATGCTGAAGGCGTGCTGCGCCCGATCCTGCACCTGGGCCTGCCCGACAGCTACCAGCACCATGCCAGCCGCGAAGACCTGCTGGCCGAAGCCGGCATCGATGCCGCGGGCATCCGCGCGGCGGTGCTCAAGCGCTGGCCGCAGCTGGCCTCGGGTACGCCGCCGCTCAGCGCGGCAAGCTGATGGAAGCAGCCACGCCCGGCGTGGCTCTACTGGCATCCCGGTACATCCACGCCATGCGTGGATGGCGACATCAACCGTAACTGACCGCTTCCACGTACGCGCCGCTGGCCTCCACGCGCACTGCGGCGCGCTGCCCGGTGTCGACAAAATGCAGGCGCGCCAGGGTCTCGGCGAAATCATAGGCGCGGGCGCCGTCGCGGAACTCGATCGGCTCCGGCCGGTCCGGATGCAGCACGCGCCACTGGCGCTGTTCGCATTGCAGGCGGATCAACATGCAGCTCACTCCTTGAGGCAGCGTATCGACGGCGATGGGATGCCCGGGCCGGCTGCACGCGCGGCACCGTAAGCAGTCAGGGCGCACACCGGCACCCTGGCTGCAGACAATACGGCCTTCAAAATGAGAGCTGTATCAGATTTCTCTGATTTTGCAGGGGCAAACCCGAAAGACTCAGTTCACCTGGAACTGAGCCCGGCAGCCATCGCTGACCCAGATGCCACGGCGGTCCCAACCCCAGGTCTGGCCTTCAATGCAGGCACTACGCGAATCCTGACGGATCAGGCGGACACCACGGCGGATGCGCGCGTCACAGTACTCCTGGCGATGGCCATTGGAATGGCAGGCGATCACCTCCCCGCCCCCGCCCCAACCGTTGCCGTTGCCGTTGCCGTTGCCCCAACCGCCGCCACGGCGATATTCGCCCACAAACTCGGCGCGGCAGCCCTGGGTCACCCACACCCCGCTGCGCGACTGCCCCCAGGTTTCACCTTCCACACACGGCGAGCCGGACAACTGGCGGATCAAGCGTGCCCGGCCCTGCAGGCGGCACTCGTTGCTGCGGTTCTTGATCGACTCGCACCGAACGATGCCACCGCCATCGCGGCCGCCATAGCGATCGTCGTCATAGCCATAACCGTAGCTCTGCGCCTGTGCGCCACCCGCGGCCGCGAGCATCGGCAGCAATGCGCAGGCCAGGGTGCGCCAGGTGAGTGCGTTGCCCATCGAGATCTCCAGATGAATACGATGGCGCAAGCATCCGGGATTCGCGTCGCGGCGCACAGAGGGGCGCGACGCTGCGGTTCTTTCCCCATTCAAACACCACAACCGTGGCTGACTGGGCCACGGCCGGTGTGTCAGTCTCCGATGTGCAGGGCGTCCACGGCGTTGCCGAGCGCCTCCACCCGCACCGTGCTGGGCTGGCCGGTGCGCCGGTGGTGTTCCAGGGCCAGCGCTGCGGCAGCGTCGAACGCGTCGGCGCCGTGTGCATAGCCAATGGCGTCGTGCGCCTGCGGATGCAGCACGGACCAGTGCCGTGCCTTGCATTGGACAGTAATCACCATGTTCCGGCTCCTTCGCGACAGGGATGCAGCGGCAGGCACAAGGGCGTCCCTGCCGATACCCCTTCAGGCTAGCGAGCGCGTCGGGAAGGGCCTATAGGATTTGTACGAAAACGCCTCCATTGCGGGTGGGTGCTTTCATTCCTCACATCCCTGAGTCCGTTTAGCCCGTTCATTTCGTGATCCTTGTCACGGAGTCAGCCTGACTTCACACTATCGTCACCAACAGGGGCCCCTTCCACATGCGCACCTTCTTCTCACAGCAGCGTTCGACGTTGCTGAAGTTCTATTTCGTGGCCAGCTACGTGGTGCTGATCGAAGAACTGATCCGCGCCACGGTGTTCTAGACGCTTGCCGGGTCCCGGGCAGCAGCGCAGACTGCTGCTTTGGATACGGACTCCCCATGAAAGCGCAACTTCTGATGCCCGCAGCGCTGCTGCTGGCCGCCTGCGCCAGCGCGGACAGGCCGGCGGTCACCACCGACACCGGTACCACCCGCCCGGCGCCCGGCAGTGACCGCGATGCACATGGCTGCATCGGCTCGGCGGGATACCAGTGGTGCCAGCACAGCCAGCGCTGCGAGCGTCCCTGGGAACTGGCGCAGGCCCAGGGCCTGGCCAACACCGCCGAGGCGATCGACGCCTATTGCGCCAAGCCGGCCAGCCCGCCGCAGACCTGAGACCGACCACGCATGGCTGAACTGAGTCCGCTGCCTGCGCTTGCGCGCGGCCGCTACCGCCACTTCAAGGGCGGCGAATACGAAGTCATCGATCTGGTGCGCAGCAGCGAGACGCTGCAACCGATGGTGCTCTATCGGGCCCTGTACGGCGAAGGCGGCCTATGGGTGCGCCCCTACTCGATGTTCGTCGAGCAGGTGCCCGGCGAGCACGGACCGCAGCCCCGCTTCGCCCGCATCGACGACTGAGCCCGGCACCGGCCGAGGCTGGCAACGGTAACCCGGCGCTGCTGCGCTACAATCGTACCGTCCAGTCGGTTTCTTCCTGTATGCCCCCATCCGCGTCCCCATCCCCTCCCCGTTCGCGGCGCAAGGCGCCCGAGAGCGTGCGCCAGTCGCTGCTGCAGGCCACCGTTGCGATGATCGGCCAGCATGGCCTGGCCGCCCTGACCGTACAGGACGTCGCGCGCGCGGCCGGGGTCAGCAAAGGGGCGCTGTTCCACCACTTCAACAGCAAGCAGGCCCTGGTCGATGAGGCCATTGACGGGCTCATCGGCGAATTCGAGGCACGCGTCCGGGCCCTGCTGCTGGCAGAATCGTCGGGCTACGGCCGCTTCAGCCGCGCCTATGTGCAGGCCAACTTCGAGCACCTGCTGCAGCAGGAACAGGACAACGATATCGGCCTCACCCTGGGCAACCTGCTGGAACCGGCCCTGCTGGTGCGCTGGCGCGACTGGAAGCGGGCCATGCTGGTCGAATTCCCCGACGAAGCCGATGACCCCCGGCTGTACGCTGCGCGCTGCGTCGCCGATGGCTATTGGGCCACCGCCTATGGGCGCCCGCTGGACGCGCTGGAACACGCCAATGCGCTGGCGATGGCCGAGCAGGCGCTGAAGCTGTGTGATCCGTTGTAGCCCGGAGCCCGTGATGAACCCCTATCTGTACCTCGCCGCCGCCATCATCCTGGAAGTGATTGCCACATCACTGCTGAAGGCCTCTGAAGGCATGAGCCGGCTGTGGCCGACGCTGGGTGCACTGGTCGGCTACGGCCTGTGCTTCTACCTGTTGTCGGTGACCATGAAGTCCATTCCCACCGGCATCGCCTACGCGATCTGGTCCGGCGTGGGCATCGTCCTGATCTCGCTGATCGGGCTGCTGGTCTTCAAGCAGCGCCTGGATGCGCCCGCCCTGATCGGCATCGGCCTGATCTGCGCCGGGGTGCTGGTGATCAATCTGTTCTCACGCAGCAGCGCACACTGAGCGCGCTGCTGCGTGAAGCACGCTAGCTGACTTTCTTCGCCACGCTCATGCCCAGCAGGAACAGCACCACGGCGATGATGATGCCGGCCCAGAACAGGAACTTGGCGATGCCCACGGCTGCGCCGGCAATGCCGCCGAAGCCCAGCACGCCGGCGATGACACCGATGATGGCGAAGATGATGGCCCACTTGATCATGTCGATCCTTTCCCCGCAGGGAATGCAAACGGTGAGATCAGGCTAGGCTGACGCCGATGCGGCACCCGTGAACGGGCCGCGTGTGCGATGTGAATCAGCGCGGCCGGAAGCGCAGCAGGGCTACGGCAAACGCCAGGAACACGCTGCCTACCAGCCGTTCGAACCAGCGCCGCGCGAACGGCCGGGCCAGCCAGCGGCGCAGGCCATGTCCACCGGCTGCGTACATCACGTACCAGAACAGTTCGCAGGCCGCGAAGGTTGCCACCAGCACGCTGTACTGCAGGGCCTGGCTGCGCGAGGGGTCGACGAACTGCGGCAGGAACGCGGTGGCGAACAACAGCAGCTTGGGATTGCTCAGGCCGACCCACAACCCGCCACGCAGGACGGTCCACGCCCCATGTACCGGCGCCAGCGCCGGCGTCTCGTCGCTGGCCACCGGCGGCGCCGGCCGGAAGCTGTCGTGCCAGGCCTTGATGCCCAGCCACGCCAGGTAGGCCACGCCCAGATAGCGCAGCACCTCGAACAGCATCGGCGAGGAATGCAGCAGCGCGCTCAGCCCCGCCGCGGAGGCCGCCAGCACCAGCAGCATCGCCAGCAGGCAGCCGGCCATGGCCGGAACGCTGCCGCGGAAACCCAGCCCGACACTGCGTCCGAGGATGTGCAGCATGTTCGGCCCGGGCGTGCCGCACAGGACGAAAACCGTGGCCAGGAACCACCACCAGGTATGCAGCGCCATATCCGGCATCCACCGCGGAAGAGCGCACCAGCATAGAGCCCACGGCCGCATTGCGGCACACACAGCGACGCGCCGATACGATGGTTACAGATACGCGGTGAGCGCATGGGCGGCGCCATCTGTGCTGCAATGGCCTGCCCTGGCATGGAGCAGTGCATGAAGACCCTGGGCCTGATCGGCGGCATGAGCTGGGAGAGCTCGGCGCAGTACTACCGGCTCATCAACGAGGCGGTGCGCGATCGCCTCGGCGGCGCGCATTCGGCGCAGCTGCTGCTGTGGTCGGTGGATTTCGCCGGCATCAAGCAGCTGCAGCACGAGGGTGACTGGAATGCACTGGGCACCCATATGGTGGACGCCGCGCAGCGGCTGCAGGCCGGCGGCGCCGAGCTGCTGCTGATCTGCACCAACACCATGCACGCACTGGCCGATCGCATCGAGTCGGCGTGCCCGTTGCCGCTGCTGCATATCGCTGACCCGACCGCAACGGCGATCGTCAGGGCGGGCGCGCGCAGGGTCGGCCTGCTCGGCACCGCCTTCACCATGGAACAGGACTTCTACCGCGGCAGGCTGGAACAACGCTTCGGGCTGGAGGTGCTGGTCCCGGACGCGGCCGACAGGCGCTGCGTGCACGACATCATCTACCAGGAACTGATCCTCGGCGTGGTCAGCGAAACGTCGCGGCGGCGCTACGCCGAGGTGATCGCTCGGCTGACCGCGCGCGGGGCCGAAGCGATCATCCTCGGCTGCACCGAGATCATGCTGCTGGTGCGCCCCGAAGACAGCGCGGTGCCCCTGTTCGACACCACCACCCTGCACGCGATCGCAGCGGTGGACGCGGCACTGGGTTGATCCGGACCGGCGTCAGCCCTCGCCCTGCACTTCCAGCGCGGTGATCAGCCAATCGACCACCGCCTGCGAATCACACAGGAAGAAGATGGCGTCGCCCGAACGCGCCTCGGTCAGCAGGCGATAGACGGTGATCGCCACCGCCGACTGGTTGGCGATGAACACTTCCGGGCTGCGCGGCCCTTCGCTGTGACCTGCCACTGCCTGCAGCGCCTTGCGCGCGGCCACCGTGGTGGCCGGGTCCGCGCTGCGGGTCAGTTCCGGCCCGCGCAGGCCCCAGGCAACAAACACATGCTTGCCCTTGAACGTGGTGTCCAGGACCTGCACCGGCCCAGCATCGGTGCTCGCCGAACGATGAATGACGGTACTGCTGATCAACGCAACCCCCTGTGGTCGTCGTGGTCCGCGCATCGTCTCCCGCAGGCCGCGCGCACGCCAGTGACGACAGCCACAGGCTGCGCCGCCAGGCGTGGCAGACATGTAAGAAGGTGTAAGCCGATGCGATCGGATGTGCAGCGATGATACGGGATGTAAGCCTCTGCATGGGCCCGTGCGCACTACTAAATCCCGCATGAGCCCGCGCTGCAACGATCCGTTCCGGCGGCCCCGGCCTGGTCCATTCTTGCGGCCCGTTCCCCTGCCGAGACTGCTCATGACCCATCGCCTGGTGCTGCCGATCGCCCTCTCCGCCCTGACGCTGCTGCTGGCCGCCACCCCGGCGGCAGCCCGGGATTACGACAGCGATCACATTTCGCCGTTGCGCTGCGAATCGCAGTTCAACAAGCCCCAGCAGTGCCCGATCGAAGGCCGCATGCGCCTGGCCAGGCAGCTGTCGGTCACCCGTTGCGTGGAGGACCAGAACTGGGGGCAGAGCCGCCGCATGCTCTGGGTCGACGACGGCTGTCGTGCCGAGTTCGTGGCCGACGGACGCGGACGTTGGCCGGGCCACGGCCGGGACCGCGACGATGACGGCGAACGCCTGGTCTGCGAGTCGTACGAACAGAAGGACAAGGAATGCCGTATCCGCGTGCGTCACGAGGTACGCCTGGTCAGGCAGAAGTCGGTGACGCCCTGCATCGAGGACCGCAACTGGGGCTGGGACCGCCGCGGGGTGTGGGTCAGCGACGGCTGCCGCGCCGAGTTCCGGGTGTACTGACCGGCGCGGCCACGTGTTGGCCGCGGCGGATGGGCGAACGCGGCCGGCGCACTCGATAGACTGGGCCCGATCCGCCCAGGAGCCGACGATGCCGCCACCCGATGCCTCCCCGACGATGCTGCGTCTGCGCGACGCGGTGCCGCGCGATCTGCCCGCGCTGGTCGCGCTCGACAGCGTCGCGGCCGGCGATCGGCAACGCGCGCGGCAGATTGCCGGCTGGCTGGCGAGCGCCGCCGTGTATGTGGCGGAACGGGACGATGTGGCGGCCGGCTATCTGGTCATCCACCATCACTTCTTCGGCGAAGCCTTCATCGAGATGCTGATGGTGGCGCACGCGCATCGCCGCCGCGGCATCGGGGCCGCCCTGCTGCGCCACGCAAGCGCACTGCAGGGACAGCGCAAGCTGTTCACTTCAACCAATGCCTCCAATACCGGCATGCAACGCCTGCTCGCTGCCTCCGGCTTCATCGACAGCGGCATCGTGCACGGTCTGGACGAAGGCGATCCGGAACTGATCTACCGCTTGGCCGGCAGCTGATCCAGACAGGCGGTCACCCTGGCATCCAGCAGATCCATCAACACCGGATCCATGCAGCGGTAGTCATCGGGGATATCGAGGCAATGCATGCGCTTGTGCTCCAGCAGGCGCGCGTAGGTGGCCTGCAGGCGATGCTGGTGCTTGGCCTCCATCACGAAGATGACATCGGCCCAGCGGATGTCCGCCGGGCCGATGGGGCGTCGTGCATGTGGACTGGTGCCGGCCGACAGCACGGTGAATCCGGGCCGTCGTTGCCACATGGCTTCGGCGGTCGGGCTGCGCAACTGGTTGCGGCTGCAGACGAACAGCAGCTTGATCATTCCTGTTCCTGCAGTTGGCGGGCGCTGAGGACCGGATAGACGAAGCCCAGCTGGCGTGCGCGCGCGAGCTTGGCACCGCGCGTGTACAGCAGCTTCCAGTTCTTTTCGGGCTTGTAGCTGTACGCCGTCGTGGCGCGGTCGCCACCGTGGTTGCAGGCCTGGCTGCGACGCCAGGCACGGTTTCTTGCAGATTCCATTGTGTGTTCTCGTGAGTACCGGGTTCAGCAGCCGCGGTAGTACGAGTGGCGCGCAGCATACACTGCACGCACAAAAAAGCCCACGCATCGCTGCGCAGGCTCTTTGATTCATCACAGTGGTCGGGACGGCCGGATTCGAACCGACGACCCTCTGCCCCCAGGCATCGTTACTGTCCGGCGCATCTCGTTGATAGGGAAGGAATCTGCGTCAGAACGACGCTTCCCAAAAGTGCCGATTGCGACAAATGCAATCAATCACTTACGAGCCGATAGGGTGCAGCTTTCCGGGCTTAAACGCCACGCCGCAGCTGCTGCAGCGCCGCCCTCACCCGCGCCTTCTGAGGATCCCTCGCCCTGGGCTTGGTCGCTGCCGGCGGCTTGGTCGGCTCCAGCGCTTCCTTGATCCGTGTCAGCTCCAGCGCCCCAGACTCAGCCAGGCGCCGCGCCTGTTGCTGCTGCTCACGCGTAGGCGGCAGCCCGGGCAGTGGCGGCGGCAGTTGGAACCGCGTGCTGTCCGTCAGGCGGGCGACGGCCTCGCGCAGGGGAAGGTCGGGATAGAGCCTGGCCGCGCACCAGCGCTCGGCGTACCGCTTCGCCTGCCGGATGCTCGCCGCGCGCACTTCCTTCACCTGCCACATCTTCTGCCCTTCCATCCACAGGCGCACACCGGCACCACCATCGGGGGCGACGCTGGCCGTCTCCCGGCCGTTGTACCAGAGCGCCCAGCGCTCACCGGTCTGGACCCAGCCAGAGGGGATCGGGGTGGTGCGGAAACCGTGGTGGCCGTGCGAAGGAAGCATGGCCGGAAGGATACGACCGGTGGTCGCAGATCCTGCGAACGCGGCGGCGACCTGCCTGAATCGTTCGGGGAGGTTCGAGCCGAAAGAGTGGTCTAGGCTGACCGCCTTTACTCATGGTCCGAGCGGATGACCTCAAATCGCCCGTGTGAGTGGAACTGGTGATCAACTGCCTCGAGGCCGTAGAGCCCGGAAAGGTAAATCATCAACACCCGGAAATCCGTCCTCGCCGTTTTCAGCCATCCTGCGGATAGCTCCTTCAGCCACGGAGGATTGACCATTTCAAGCAGCTTTTCCTCAACCTCTTGACGTGACTCACAGATCGGACCGGCAACCACCTCGGGCTTGCCGTGAGCCAACTTGTCTCGCAGAGCGAATAGCTTCGCGGCGTATTGCAGCTGCTTGCTGCCCCAGTCCGCCTCCTTACCCGCATGAAGGTGCAGCACCTTGATCTTATTTCGCCACGGGATGCGCTCAATCTCATCCCAAAATTCGATCTTCCTGGCGCCAAGGGAGTTCAAGTAGGCCTCTACGGTAAAAGCCATGAACACCACGACCGGTAGCAGTTCAGCTGCCGAGTGCGGCCTCTTTTCCAGCTGCGCAATCATCACCATCAGGGCTTCGTAAGCCTTCCCCTGAGCGGTGAATTCCATGTATGGCTTGAATCTCTCCGTCCCCATAATCATCCGGAATTGTCAGTGGCATCACAGCCGTGAGGGTACATGCTCCCTATGTGCGGCCGATTCGTCCAGCTCCCCGTCGTCAACTTCGGACAGGCCGAGCTGGCTGACCTTGCCCCCAGCCTGGCCGAGATCCAGCCCAGCTACAACCTCGCCCCGACACAGCGGGCGTCGGTGATCCTGGACCGCGGCGAAGGCCGGCAGGTCACCCGGCTGGCGTGGGGCCTGCTGCCGTTCTGGGCCAAGGCAAAGGGCCTGCAGGGCTCGACCATCAACGCCCGCATCGAGACCGTGGCCACCAAGCCGGCGTTCCGCACGGCGTTCAAGAAGCGCCGCTGCGTCATCCCCATGGCCGGGTATTACGAGTGGTCGGTCAGCCCGATCGACGGGAAGAAGGATCCATGGTTCATCCACTCGGCCGAGCCGCTGCTGGCGGCCGGCCTGTGGGAGGACAGCAGCCCCCTGCTGCCCGACGGCAACCTGGGAACCTTCACCGTCATCACCGGGGACAGCAGCGGCGTGTCGGCCGACATACACGACCGCATGCCGGTCTGGCTGCTGGCCAGCCAGATCGATGAGTGGATGGCAGCCGATCCCGACGATGCAATGGCGATGCTACTGGCCAGCGAACCCCCATCCATGGAGGCCTACCGGGTCAGCCGGGCGGTCAATACCCCCAGGAACAACCGCGAGGATCTGCTGCAGCAGGTGGCGTGAGAGCCGACAGGTTGTCGACCCTCAGCCCTACTTAAACAGCCCGGTCCGGCTGAAATAGATCGTTGGGTTCGAGTCGGAATCCGACCCGATGATGCAGCCCGCAGACGGCGACCACTGCACGCCCTCCGGCCTGGCCATGTTGGTCCCACTGAGGGGCGCGGGGATGTCGGTCGGCTGGAACGTGGCGCCGTTGTCCCTGCTGATGAACTGCCTCGCGCTGCCTGCACCCGGCCCGGACTGATACGCCTGGATGACCAGCAGCCGCAGCGTCTCGTCATAGACAACCATTCCGCCCAGGTCGTAGCCAGCGGGAACGCCGGGGAGGCTCGAAGGCCGGATTGGCCGCTCAAACGTGAGCCCTCCGTCGCGGGAAATCATGTAGCCGCTTCCGGTGTTCGTCGTGGAATCTGAACCAACCGTCCACACGTCTCCGTTCGGAAGGCTCGCCGCGCCATACCGTGAATTGATTGCCGTCCCGGAGGGTGGATTGAAGTAGCTCCAGGCCGAGGCGGTCGGGTCACCAGTACACACCGCATACTGGGGCTGACCGCCTGATTCGGCATGCGGGAGGCACACCGCCCGGTCATGCACTGCGCTGTAAGTGATGTTGTAGTAACCGCCCGTGTTGCTCTTGTTGAGCGGACCGGCGCCACCCGCATTGAGGGTGAGGATTCTGCGGGTGTACGCGCCAGCCCCAACCACGATGAAGATGTTCCACTCGGGGATCCACTTTGCAAACACCCATGCCGAGTCGTAGGGGGTATAGGTTCGCCCCCAGGTTGCGCCGCCATCCAAGCTACGGGCGACATAGTGACCGCAGGCGACCAGCACCTGATCGCGGTCGTTGTAGGCAAACGCGCGCGTGTAATAGGGTGTGTTCGCGAGCGGGGAATCCGTAAGCGTCCAGTTCTGGCCGCGGTCGTCCGAGCGCCAGATTTTCCCGTCGTGGCCGCCGGTCAGCAGCCGCCCCACCCCGTTGAACTTGATGGCGTAGGGCACGCCGCGCCATTCCATGCTGCCGCGCGTGCGAGACTCCCATGCGCCATCCCACAGCACCACGCTGACAGTGCCCTTCCACAGGTAGCTCCGGCCGCGCGAGTCGCTGACCAGCAGGGTCAAACTCAGCAGCTGCTCGTAGTTGATGCCCGCCGACGGGACCGTGTGGTCCCACTCGAAGGTATCGACGAAGAGAATTTTGTTCTCGCGGTGGCGGATGCCGTTGCCGGCCACGTTGATGGTCGTCGCCCCGGCCGGTGCCACGCCGGTCACGTTGGAGTCGTAGACCCGATTCTTGCTCGCCGACATGACCCGGTTGCCCTCGGCCGACTCGATCACGTCGCCATCAGCATTGCGGTATTCCAGCATCACCGACGCGCCGGCGTTGCCTTCCGACGATGCGCCCTGACGCACCTGGCACTTTGCGTGGGTTACCTGCCCTGCGAACACCGAATAGCGCGAGGTGCTGGAGATCCGCGACTCGCCCTGATTGTTGAGGTAGCCGGCCGCCCACAATCCGGTCGGCGGGTTCTCGGTGGCGATCTTCCAGCCCGGTCCGCCCACCCAGCCCGAATCGCCGGCCTCGAACCCTGGATTGACGATCGGCGCCTGGCCGGACTGGTAGGCCGGCCAGGCCAGCACGACCTCCTGCGTGGCCTGGTCCACGTACAGGCGATGGCCTTCCGGCAGCCGGTCGCCATCGATCTGGCGGACCAGGCAGGCGCCGACGCCGTTTTTGATCTGCAGGCGCCCCTCATAGGGCGCGGATGGCTCTGCCCCGGGGAATCGCCCGGTTACATACAGCGCCCGCAGGCCCAGCTCCTGATCGAGGTCCGGGCGGTCGTAGATGCGCGCGGTCATGTCAGCTCGCCCTCTGGCCGACCAGGTAGACCCGCAGGCCCTTGGCCAGCGCCGTGCCCACCTGGTCCACGTCGATCGTGATCTCGTCGCCCTTGGCCAGGATCTCGCCGCCGGGCACCAGCACCGGCGGGGCCGCTGCCGTCAGCGTGCTGCGCTCGTTGTTGTCGAAGGTCAGGCGGGTGGAGAAGATGCTGGTGCCATTCCGGTTCACGTCCACGGTCAGCACCGCGCCGGCGGCCTGCGCCACGGACAGCGTGGCATAGATGCCGCCGTTGGCCACGGTATCCAGCATCAGGCCGTAAGGCAGCACCAGGCTGTCCTTGCCGGCGCCGCTGGTGATGTTGCCCCCGATCAGCACCGATCGGTCGATCAGCTGGAAGCTCTGCAGGTCAGGAGCTGCCGACACCCGCAGCAGGTCACCGGCCGCCACCCAAGAATCGGCATCAGGCGCAATGCAAGTGCCACTGATGATGCAGCCCTGTCCCCGGGTCTTGGCCTGGAAGCCCGGCGGGACTGTGAGCTGGCCCCCGCCGCCCTCGATTGCCAGCGTGACAGCGCCAGCCCCCACCTGCAGCACAGAAAAGAACTGGCCGTCCTTCCAATCGGCGCTGCCGCCGGTGTTCTCCCGCAGGGTGAGGGTGATCGGCGTGGCCGAGTTGGCCAGGATCAGGGTGTTGTGCATGTCACCGGCCAGCGTCGTGTTGTCGGTGACGCTGACGATCCGGGGGCGACGGTGTAAACCGGGGGCTCACCGATCCACGGCCGGGCGTATCCACGCAGCGTGGTGAACCCCTGCACGCCGTCTCCCAGCGGCGTCTTGAACCTGATCGCCGGCGGCGCACCACCCACGCCCGGGACGATCAGGAACTCGCCTACCCCCGCCGCATCGACCGGACGGGACACCTTGTAGTCCGCAGCGCCCGCAGTGATCTCGACCGCCGTGTCGTAGAACAACGCGCTCAGGACATCAGCGCCGAGCAGCGGGAAGTCGGTCACCTCTCCGTCGCCCTCGAACGTCCACAGCCGCGGGTGATGCCGATGCTCCCGCCGCCGCCCTGGATCTGCTCGATCAGCACCAGCGCGCTACGCAGGTTCAGCGCGTCGGCCAGCGCCGTGGCGTCGCCCACATTGGTGATGCGGCTGCCCTTCGCATCCCACACGAATTCACCGGTGACGGGGTCTTGAACCAGCTGCATCCCGTTGTCCAGCAGCTGCTGCAGCTGCATCACCCGGTAATCGAACGCGTCTTCATGGATCTCCGGAAGGAAGGCGCCCTGATTGGTGATGTCCGTGGGCTGATCCATCGGGACCGTGCGCAGGATCAGGATGTCAGCATTCGTTGCCGGCGCGGCGTTGAAGGTCACCACAGTCGACGGCTGGCGGAGGCCCGTCACAGCGTACTGGGACGGCGGCACCAGGTTGTAGACCGGATGGGTACCGGTGAACACCTGGATATGGCTCGACAGGAACGCCTTCGGCCCGTTAAACGTGGTGGCGACGCCGTTCCCCACGTAGGTCTTGCGGCGGTCATTGGCGGAAATGGTCATGGGTGCATCGGCTCCAGAATGAAGAAGCCCCGCAGAAGCGGGGCTGGGCGTGGTCGATTACTGCTCGTCCTTGGGTCGGCGGTACATGAGGTATGCGGCCGCCTCCGCTGGGTTGTCCGGGGTGTACTGGCCGGTACCGACGTCGTAGAGGTATTCGCCGGTAGTCAGCATCTGATTGCTGGGGATGCCGGTCAGCGGGCCGGCAGCGCGCACGCCGGTCTTGATCAGCTTTTCCGCGTCGGGCTCTTCATCGTCGACGATCCAGTCTCTGCCCTCCTTCCACGCGGCCTGGCCGAACCTGGCCAGTGCAACGCCGGCGTCCACGATCGGATTCGGGCGGCCCATGCTGGGCTTGCCCTCGATCGCGGCGTCGATGCCGCCGGCGACATCGCGCAGCAGGGGAATCGTCTGGAACGGGAACAGCAGCGTTTTGCGGGCGAGCCAGGCGCTCCAGTCGTCCCATCCCTTCCCGTCGTCATCGCCACCGTCCGGGCCGCGCATCATCAGCAGCTCGAACACCGCATTGGACAGCACGCCCGCGGACAGCCAAGTGCCCAGCGCCCGGGCGGGCGACTGCACGCGGCCCAGGTACAGGCCGCGCAGGCCAGACTCCTGCAGGCGGTTGTTCATGATGATCATCGGTCCGATGAACATGCGCACCCACTTATAGCGAGGGTCTCGCTCGGCAGCGCTGAGATCCTTGGGCGCGCCGGCCTGCTGCGTGGTTCGGATCGCCTTGTCGGCCAAGCGCACCGCCTCCTCGATGCCCACTCCCTGAGCCTGGGCCTGCTGATAGCGACCCAGCCAGATGGCACGTTCGGCCAGCGGGACCGTCCAACGGTGCACTTCCATGGCCATCTTCATCGCAGCAGCACGGATGCCGCGCTTGCCCGAGAGTTTGCCCAGCACGACCTGATAGGACGAATCCAGCGAGTTAGCACGTTCCTCCATGAAGGGCGACAGCGAGTGGATCATTTCCGTCATCTTGCCTGGGCTGCGGTAGTACGCCGCGTAGCCAGTGGCGAGGTACTTCGGGTCGACGCGCGCCGCCGCTTGGATCGGCGCCACCACGGTATTGGCGAACACCAGCGGCAGGCGGAAGCCCAGGGCGGCCACGGCCGTGTTGGTCAGCACCGCGTCGCCGAGCTTCTCCACCGAGCTGGATCCTGGCTCGGACACCGACGCCCCGCGCACCGAGTTCTTCACGCTGCCGTAGAGCGCGTGATAGGCGCCCTCCGACAGCCGCTGCTGGATCAGGTTCTTCAGCTCCTGGTCTTCCAGCACCCGCAGCGCCTGCTTCACGTAGCCGCGGTGCGAGACGTCGGTGATCACGTCATTGAGGTGGCGCGACAGCACGCGGTGGTAGTCCAGCAGCATCGGCGCTGCGTATTCGGTGCGCTCCTTGGTGTGGCCCTTGCTGGTCATGGCGCGGCTGAAGGTGCCGCCCATGATCTGTTCCTCGGCCGCGCGCGCCTGCTTGACGCCGCCGGCACCCGCCCGGGGGTCGTACACCGCCGGGTAGTAGCCGCCGCGCAGGCTGACCATCGAGCCATCGGCCGCCGTGAACACCAGCGGCATCGGCTCAACCTGCTCAGGCGCGACGCCGGACAGGCGGCGCTGCTGCTCCACGATGTCCGGCCACAGGCTGTTCACCGCATCCCAGATGCCCTGCACCATCTGCGCGTCGGCCGGCGTCAGGTGTCCGAGCATTTCCGCGATGTTCTGCGGGGTGAACTGGACTACCTCGGCGTTCTTGCCGATGAACCCGCCGCGCATCAGCTTGTCGCGGTTGCCAGCGTTGCCCATGTTCAGCGCCACCGCCACGATCGTGTTTTTCGACACCGAGCGGCCCAGGCTGGGTACGTACACCAGGCGGTTAAGGTCCGCCCGCTGCGCCGGGGTCAGGGCCTTCATGGTCTGCTCCAGCATGCCCCCGACACGGTTGCGCAGCTCGATACGCTGCTGCTGCGCTGCCTCGGCCTGGTTCCACAGGAAGTCGTGCCAGGGTCCGGTTTCGCCTCCGTCCAGCCACTCCACGACGGTCTCCGGCCGCAGCACCCAGTCCATCAGGCCGGTGTAGGTCGCGCCCACCTTCTGCATCGCCGTCAGGTCCGCATCCGAGAGCGGCAGCGGCTTACCTTCAGCGATAGCGCCGCGGATCGCCCCAGCCAGCTCGGCCTGTGCGCTCTCCCAGTCACGCTGATCCTTGTTGCCCAGCAGTTCGTTCTTCAGCTTCGCCAGGCGCGCGATGTTCGTCACCGCGTCATGCAGCTCGCGGAACTCGGTAACCGGCAGGTCCGCGTAGTTCGTCACGCTCTCCGCCTCAACCCGCGCCAGCAGCGCATCGCTCACAGCGGTCAGGTCGTCCTCGGCCTGGCGCGCCTCCACCCACTGCCGCAGGCTCTGGCGGCGCGCAACGGCCCGACCGGACACGTCGCGGAACTCGTAGGTGTCGGCGATCGTGTCCATCGCTTCCAGGTAGTCGGCGCCGGCCTTGCCCAGCCGCTCGCGCGCCTGCGGTGTCATCTGCCGGCGGATGTAGCCGACCTTGGACTCGACCTCCTGCTGCACCGCGCGGGCTTCGGCGAACAGCACTGCGTTCAGAGCCTGCTGCCGCTTCGCCCGCAGTGCGTCTGCATACTTCCCGGCCGCTGCTGCCTGTGTCGCCGCACGCGCAGCCTTGCGCTCGGCGACCAGGTACTCGTTCGGGCGAATCTGCCGCGCTGTCTTCTCGGCCAGCACGGCCTGCGCCACTGCCTTCAGCTCGCGCCGATTGGGGCGTGGCTCCTTGGCCAGGTCTGCCAGCACGCCCAGTTCGCGCTCCAGCAGCTGAATCTTGCGGCTGCCGTGCACGGCGTCCAACGCTCGCTGCGGCAGCGTGCCGTCGGTCATCGGCTCGCCGTGCCTGGCCTGCATTCGCGCATCGGCCTCGGCGCCCACGCCTGCCAGGGTTTGCCGCACCGTCCACAGGCCCTGCACCAGCTCGTCGGCGGAACTGAAGCCCAGCAGGGTGGCTACCTCTTCCGGATGGGTGCCGCCTTTGCGCGCGTAGACCCGGCCCATCTTGTCCAGCAAGCCGTCGCCGTAGGTCGCCGCCAGCGCCGCGCGATCCAGCTTCAGCCCCTGCAGTTGCTCGGGCACCGGCTCACCGCCGGCTTCCTTCCGACCCGTCAGAACGCGGTAGGCGCGCACGATCGGAGTGGCCTCGACCTCGGCCTGCACCTCGCTGCGAATGGTGGCCAGCTCGTCCTTCCACCAGCGCTCGCGCGCCCGTGCATCCGCCTCCTGCAGCTGCGCCATCAGGTCGGCCTCGGCTTGCTCACGTGCCGCCGCGACCTGCTGCTGGTATTCGGCGAACTGCCGCTCGGTCATGCCCAGCGCCTGCGCTTCGGCCAGGTCGCGGGCGATCGGCTCGAATCCGACCCGGGCCTGCGCCGCCTCGATCTCTTCCTGGCTGGCCAGCATGCGGTCGAAGACGCCGCGCACGTCGTCGGTCAGCTCCACGTCCAGATTCCGCAGGCTGCGGTAGACACCCAGGATCCATTGCTTGAACTGGCTGAACACCGATTGCAGCTCCGGCGTCGGCGCCTTGCCCTCGCCCAGGTACGCCTCGAAGCCCCGGGCGAACTGCTCGTGCTGGTCGACCCCGATCTGATCCGCCGACTCCACCCCGAACCACTTCAGCAGCGCATCGAGGTCCGAACGCAGTTGGGGGCGGCGTCCTCGGCCGTAGCCAGGTCGCGATAGACCTCCAGGAAGAAGTGCCCGGACTCATGCAGGAAGGTGGACAGGTCCGCTCCCCTGAACAGGCTGATCTGCATGGACCGGCCAGGGCCGATCTGAATCTGGCCCCGTGGGGCCGCCTCGGACGACTGGAAGAACGGCCGGGCGTTGAAAGCCGGCAGAACCTCTGCTAGCGTCAGCCCCGACGTCGGCAGACCGCGGGTACGCAACTCGGACTCGGCCGTGCCGGCCCGCTCCATGGCACCGACGTCAGACCCCGATTGGCGCAGCGATTCGCTGCCGAGGCCGTCGGGGTTTCCTATTTCAAAGCCCTCGAAATCGTAGGCGCGGCGCACTCCGTCATTGCCGACGCGGTACACCAGGCGCACCGGGTACACCCGACCGTCGTACTGCACAGCCGATGCGGCATAGGCGTAGGACACGGTCTTGTCATCGGTATCCACCGAGGTGGAATGGATCGGCGCAGATTCCACCAGCGCCGGCAGCTCGCGGGCAACAGCCTGGCGCAGCGGATCCCGCCGACCCTTGGACATGACCTTCTTGCGTCCACGCGAGGCGAACCGGACAGGCTGACCGTCCGGCGCAGTGACCTCGATGCCGTCCTGCTGGGTGCGCATCAGCTCGTTCGACTCGGCGAACCACTCGGCCGGGTTGCCGGTGGTCGGCTCCAGCTCGATCACCGGCACGGGCGTTTCCGGGGCGAGACCGGTTGGCACCTCGTCCGTGCGAGACGGCTGGTACAGGCGGAGAGGCTTACCGACCGCTGCCTCATCCCAAATCACGTAGTTGTGGCTTCCGTCCCCGGCGCGGCGGCTGGAGCCGTCCAGGTAGCGCAGGCCGGGAACCCCGGCTGCCATCAATGCCTCGGAAGCTGCCTGGGGCGATCCGAGATCACGGACGATTGCGCGGTAGATCCCATCGCCGGTGGTGTCCTCAAACGGTTGCAGTGATTCGGCCAGTGCCTCGCCTGCGGTGACCTGCCGAATCGCCTGCTGGACAGATTCGGGCTGCTGACTGAATGGAGCGTCCCAGTTCAGCAGATCGGCATCATCCGGAACATCGACCTGATACAGCTTCCCTGCAGAGCATCGCGAGCGGAGCGGTACGCCTCCAGCGACTGTTCAAGCTGCTGCGGGTTGCTGATGTCCCAGTTTTCCTGCCATCTGGCATCCGCCAGCAGTGCGCCAACGGCCTCGCCAAAGGTGTCGAAGCCCAGGAAGTCCTCAGCGCGGAGCGCTTCTCGCAAGGCGTCACGCGCCGAACCAAGCGCCTCATCGGACTCCCTGCGGTCACGCGACACGGCCTGAGCGTAGTAATCGGCCACCTCACGCCGGCCGGCAAAGTACATGCCCCATCCGAACGCCTGATTGCCCTCGCCAGTGCCAATGCGCTGCACGCTGAAGCGATCAACGTTGTACGGGGTGCCATGGAATGCCGGCTGGAACAGGATGTCCCCGGCCAGGACTTCGCGCGCGGCGGTGTCCGGGAGCGCAACGCTCCAGGTCTGCCGCTGGCCCTCGATCGGGTCGTCCTGCACGATCTCGCCGCCAGTGCGCTCGGCTTCCGTGCGCGCCTGGTCCAGCGCCAGGAAATCACGGGCTTGGCCCTGGTCGTCGGCCAGCAGCCACTGCCCTGCGCGCTGCACGTAGGCGCTGCCCTCGCGCTCGATGGTCTGCTGGCCACGGGCGTCGGTGGCGACCTGCGGCCGGCCAAACAGGCCACGCAGCGCGTCCATTCCCCGCTGCATCAGCGTGCGCGGCTGGGCCTCAGCGCCCTCTGCCGGCGCCTCAGCTGTATCGATGCCGGCCGCGTAGCGCTCGTACAGCGCAACCGGATCCTGCCCGGTGACCTCGCCCAGGCGGCCGAACATGGCGCCCCACAGCCGCGCCTGGCTCTCGGCCTGCGCAGGCGTGTACCGCTCGGTCCCGATCAGCTGCGCCATGACCGACTGCTGCACCTGCGCGCGCGCATTCGCCGCGGCCGCGTCCGGCGCCGGCGCGTCCAGCGGCACGCCCAGCTCGCGGGCCATCGCATCGATGTCGAGCGATTCCAGTTCCGCTGGGGATAGCCCATCGGCCGTCGTGCGGGCGTTGCGCAGGATCTCGTCGCGGTTCGGCAGCCGCGGAACGGCCGCCATCCACTCGGCCATCGGGATCACGACCTGGCCAGTGGCGAGTTGCTCGGCCAGCACCGACTCGCCGCCGACCATGTCCTGCAGCACCTGCGGTGCGGACTGGAACAGCGTCTGCGCCTGCTCCGCGTCCAGGTACACCCGTGCGTCCTCGCCGGCCACCTGTGCGGTAAGCGCCTTCATGTCCTCCGGCGACCGCTCGCCCAGCTTCAGCTCTCCCGCAAGCTCGGTGGCGGCGCGCAGGCGGTCGTTGCTCTGGCCGGACTGCATCACCTGGTCCAGGCGCTCGTTGATCCAGCGCACCTGCCCGGACGCGCGCGCGGCGCGGTAGTTGGCATGCACCTCGACCGCACCCGTGGGCACCTCGGCCAGGCCCTCCATGATGATGTCGCCCCACTTTAGGCGTTCCTCGGTCAACAGCTGCGCAGTGGCTTCGCCGGCGGCACCGCCACCCAGCTGCAAGCCGGCCTCGGCACCGGTGCGCAGGACCGCCGAGGACGCGCTGCGGCGGGCGTTGTTGATGAAGTGACCGGCCACGCCGGCAGTGAGCGCGTCGAACACGCCGATGGCCACGCCGCGTCTGGCGGCCTTGTCGCGCGCGGCCGCCATCTTCTGCGGATCGCGCAGGAACTGGCCAACCGCGTAGGCGTCGGTTGGGTCAATCTTCGCGTCCTGCATGGCGTCGGCGATGCTGGCGCCGAACTCGGTCAGGCCCGACCCGGTACCGGCCGATGCGGCAGTCACCACGCGGCTACCACCACCGGTGGCAGCGGTCAGCGCCAGGCCGGGAGCGCCCATGCCGATCGACTGACCCAGGGTGACCGCAATCGCGCCGAGCGTGTCGGTACCGCCACCGGCCAGCTCGCGCACAGCCCCGCCGAAACTGCCGGCCTTATTCGCTCGGTCGAACGCCTGGAAACCGCGATCGGTGCTGGCGCTGGTCACGTCGGCAGCCTGCGCACGGCGCTCCTGGTCTGCGCGCAACGCGGCCTCTTCGGCCGAACGGTCGTTGGTCAGGCGACCGGTCGCAGGGTCCATCACCGCCGGGCCATCGGGCAGCAGAGACAGTGCATTGGCCTTGCCGCGCTGCCAGCCGCTGACGATGCCGCCGA
The DNA here is from genome assembly GCF_056172695.1 of Stenotrophomonas sp. GSD10. Classification (NCBI taxonomy): domain Bacteria; kingdom Pseudomonadati; phylum Pseudomonadota; class Gammaproteobacteria; order Lysobacterales; family Lysobacteraceae; genus Stenotrophomonas; species Stenotrophomonas sp. GSD10. Next base: position 2,747,063 of record NZ_JAOCMC010000002.1, read on the forward strand.
TGACCTGCTCCAGGATGTTCGGCTCGGCAGTTGCACGCGCTTCACCGGTCACCAGCGAGTTGGCATAGGTAGCCAGCTTCGGGGCTTCATCGCTGGCCAGCGCCATCCGCCGCGGATCACTCAGGAAGTCGCCGACGTGCGGCGATGCGCGGCCGGCGTCATCGATCTCCTGGCGGCGCGCGTCCTGCTCGTAGTCGCCCAGGTTCGCCGCGACCACGCCAAACGGTTGTCCAAGCTGGTCCGAGAGCTGGTTCGCGCGCGCGGCTTCTTCCGGCTTCTGGCTGGTGCCGGTGTAGGCGCTGCGCAGGGTCACCTGCCGGTTGCTCTCGATCTCGTCCGACAGTTCGTCGAAGCCTTCCAGCACGTTGTCGATCACTTCTTGGCTCCTTGGCTCTTGCGGGCGAGGTACTGGGTAACCCAGGCATCGGTCGGGGGTCGGCCGTACTTCTCGGCGTATGCGCCCCGCACCGCGTCCCGGTCGGCCTGGCTCACCTGAAGGTCGAACTGCGCGGCGCTGCTGTAGAGACCCACCTTCACCTTCGGGTTGTTCTTGAACTTGCCGTCCTTCTCCTGGATCGCGCCGAGACGGCCCGCCTGCAGGTTCTGGGCAAACTGCTTGGCCGTCGCCGACAGCAGCACGTCTGCCTGCTCAGGAGTCGGCTTCTTGCCGGTGGACTGCACGAATGCCGTCTGTGCGTTCTGGTAGGCGATGCGGAACTCACCGCGCAGCCCTGCCCGCGGCGCGTTCTTTGCCTCAGACCCAGTCCCGCTCGCATCCGTCGCCGCACCGATTCCCAGCATCTGGAAACCACGTTCAACGCGATCGGCGTCACTCAGATAGTCGGCACGCTTGGCTGGGTCATTCACCTTGGTCTGGTCTTCGGCGAAGGCCTTCAGAGTCTTGCCACTGAGCTTGTCGGCGTACTGGCCCAGTGGAAGCTTGGCGAACTCGGTCGGCCGCAGAGCCTGCATGCGCTGCAGCTCGTCTACCGTGGCCGGATCGTCCTGCACTACCGCACCCTCCGCGGTCAGCTTGCGATAGCGATTGATCGACTCGGACAGGCTCGAATCCTGACCCACCAGCGCCAGCTCGGCCGGCGCCAGCACCTGCGACAGCGGCACGCTCGCGCCGGCGGCAGCCACCTTGTCATAGATCGACATGGCCGCGGCCTTCTTCGCCTGCTCCAGCCGGTCCTTGCGCTGCGCATAGATGTCGCGCAGGTAGCCCTCGGCTGCGGCGCGCTGATCCGGCGGCATCGTGCGCGGGATCGCTGCGATCGCATCAGCCAGCGTTGCGGGTGCGGCAGTCGCGCCGGCCACGACCGGCGCCCCGGATGCAGCGCCTTGCCCCACCGCGGATGCCCAGCGCGCAGATCGGCCCATGACCTGCCGCACGTACAGCGCCGTCTTCGGGTTCTGCGCCGAGCGGCCACGATTCACCACCGCATCAGCTCCGCCTTCGCCGGCGAAGTGCGCGGCAATGGCGAACGCCCGGCCGCCCTTGGCCAGCCGTTCCTTGTACTCGCGAGCAGCGCGACGGGCAGACGCCACGGCGTCCTTCCGATCGATGCCGCCGGCGCTGGTTGCGCGGTACTGGAACAGGCCCGTGGCTTGGTCTCCGTCGTCCAGCATCTCGGGGTTCACCGCGTCGGCGCGGAATGCCGATTCCTGCTCGGCCAGGGCGTACAGGTCAGCGCGTCCTGCTGCGTCCAGTCCCTCGGCCGCCGCCGCATCGTCGATCGCCTTGGCGATGCTCGCAGATGGCTTGCCCCGGGCAGCTGGTGCCGGAAGCGGCTCGATTGCGCCACGTCCGTCGGCCAGCGACTGCGCCAGTTCGTATGCCGCCCGGTCCTTCACCACGGGATACAACGTGCGCTCGACCTGCGCACGGTCCTCCGGCGTCATCTGGTCCGCGTAGCGGTTGTAGTAGTCCTCCGCCGCAAAGGGATCACGCGTGGCCATGGCCGCAGTCGTCTGCTTGCGCACGGACGAGACGATGCCCCGCTCGCTGGCCTTGATCGCCTCTGCGCCCAAGCCCTGCGTCTGGTAGGCGGCGCTGGCGATGCCGACGGCCTCCTGCAGGCGGACGTCCGCCAGGCCGAAGTCGCCCGCCATACCGGCGCTGACGGCGTCCTGGCCGATGTTGTCGATCGTCGCCTTGCGCTCGCTGGCCTCATAGGCGCCGTACTCGCGATCGGCATAGCTGTTGAGCCGGCCCTGCACGGAGTCGCGGAAGGAGAACGACACCTGGTCGAACCGCTGCTGCTGCTCAGGCGACAGGCGGCTCCTGATCGCTGACACCCGTTGGTCGAGATCGCCCAGCAGCGCGTCGTGGGCCTGCAGGGCGTTCTTGCCCTGGTACTTGGCGATGCCGTCCGCATTGGCTGGGTTGAAGGTGCTCCCCTCCCAGTCCGACAGCTCGCGGCGTGCCTCCATGACCGCGGTCAGGTCGGCGCGCTGCTTCTGCTGCTGGAACAGGTCGGCCGCCGCTTGGCCGACAGCACCCGCGGTGCGACTGAGCGGCGACAGGTTCACCTGCGCGGTGTTGCGGACCTGCGGGCCGAGCTGGGCCTGCACCTGCGGCCCGCTGGTGCGCGGAATCAGGGTTGCCATGTCACAGCCCCCATCCGCGCGAGATGCGCGCGTTGTTCCGCATGGTGATGCTGTTGGCCTGCGACGACAGGTTGCCTCCGCCGCCCCGACCCGCGCCTGATACCCCGCCGAACCCCATGCTTGCCGCGCTGGCGAGCGAGCCGAGGATCGTGCCGGTCGCCTGCGCATTGCCGCTCCAGCGCGCCAGCTCGCCCTGCGTGCGCTGGTTCTGAGCCTGTGCGCTGAAGCCCCAGGCCTGCCGCGCGGCGTTCATGCGGATCGTCTGCTGATCGACTTCGCCGAACATGGCCGTCTCGCCCAGGATCTCTGCGGGGGTTCCGAGCGTGGGATCGACGTTGTTCGCGGCAATGGCAGCGCGCTGCTGACCCAGCGCGATCCGGGTGCGCCAGGCCTGCTGCTCCATCTCGCGCGTGGCCAGCGCGTTGGCCTGGTCGGCATCAGCCTGCGCCAGCGTTGCGTTGTTCTCGGCGATCTGCGCGTTGGCCTCGCCCTGCTTTCGCTGGACGTCGGCCTGATAGGCGCCTGTAACGAGGGTGGTCGCCAGCAGGGCGACAACAGGATTGCACACGTTATGCGCTCCAGTAGAACGGAAGGAAGGGGCGCTGTCCGGTCCCACCGGCACCGGCGCGAGGAAGTGGAAGCCCAGCCAGTGCAGCCAGCGTTGCGCGGCCTCGTTGCGCTGATCGACGACGTTGAACAACAGAGATGGGAACGCCCGCTGCATCCTGGCCAACGCCGGCCGCGAGAGCCGCAGCAGCTCCTTTTGAACCGATAGCGGGTTCAGTCCTGTCGAGCCGACCATCCAGGGCGTGCCGATACCGCCGAGGATCGAGTAAGGCGTCGCCCCGAACATGCACACCGGCACGCCGCGCACCATCGCGGTCCACGCCTCCGCGCTGCCGGCCAGGCCGCGCTGCAGAGCCTCGGCCGGAGTGGTACGGCCGCATGCCCATAGCTCGGCAACATCGGCCGCCCTGGCCGCCGATGCGATCGCTGCGATGTGGTCGGCCGCGGCCGGTACCAGTTCTGCCGTGATCTTCATTCGGACGCCACCACCTGCGGCATCAGGGCGAGAATCTCCATTGGCAGCGGGTCGTCGCTGACGACGTGGAAATGACCGCTGTCAACGCCCCATCGGCAGGACATGTTCTTGCGCAAGATGCCGGTGTAAGCCTGCGTGGGTTCGTCGTAGTCCTCGAACTCGCGCTGGGCGATGGGGTCCAGCGTGTCCAAGGTCGTCCCGACGTAGACGCCCCGTGTGTTGCGCACCAGCAGGGCGACCTCGAATGCGAGTTTCTTCATGGGCCGAAGCGGATCACCGCCGTTGGAGTTGACCTCCAGCGTCTCGATGTGCGCGGTGTACGGCAGGCCGATGTGCACCACGCCGCCCGGGCGCTGCAGCTGCACCTTGCCTTCGACAACCTGCAGATCCTTCTGCACATTGCCATCGACCAGTGCAACGACGCCCTTCCCTTCCAGGTGGTCCATGCCGGCGATCGTGCTGCGCTGGTATGTCCAGTCATGCACGACGGAATCACGCAGCCCCGGCGGTACTGAACCGATCGACTCGACCGTGGCCACCGTGGGCGACACCACGGCCATGACACGCACGCGCACGCTGTCGTCGCCGATCGCCAGCCGCAGGATGTTCCCCACATCCGCGGCCCCGCTGAAGATCGCCGTGCCAGTGGTCGCGGTGATCACTGCGCCCTCGTTCCATCCGCCGCTGCTGGTGAGGGTCATGGGCGAGCCATTCGGACGCCGGCCGTCGTAGGTCAGCAGGCTGTCGGCATACTTCCAATCGAGCGGGTCGTCATACCGGGTGGGCGCCATCTGTTCGACGTATTGCACCCACTCACCGTTGATGAATCGGCGCACCAGCAGGTAGACCTCGGTCTCGATCTCACCCGGGAGGCAACACACGTCCAGCACCTCGCCGTCGGTCTCGTGCGGGTGCCAGCCGGTGACCTCCTGCTCCGGCATGTAGGTGCAGCCGATCAGAACACCGTCGGTGCGAGGCATCCACAGGATCGGCCATGGCGCGGTGCTGTATTCGATGCCGCGGAACGTGTAGCCCTGCACCAGGTGGTCGGCCCAGATGCTGATCTCGTTGCCCCGGAAGCCGTCTTTCTCGAACTGGTAAGCCAGATCGCGCACCCTCTGGCCCTGCGCCTGCAGGAAGATGGCCGAATCGCCCAGCACGCGGGCCTGCAGGTCACCGGTGCCATAGGCAGACTGCGGCTTGATCCCGATCGTGCTGGGGGTCACGACGTCGTCCTGACCGCCGGTCACCTTCCACTCCCCGCCGGTGGTCAGCACCAGCAGGTTGTCCAGCGGTACCAGATCGCGGATCGCGTTCACCTGTCGGGCGTTGATGGTGAACGACACGGCATCGCTGTCGACGATCGGCGAGCTGCGGCCGAAGTTCGGATAGTCGCCAATGTTGGACGCCCACACGGTCTGCGGGTCACCAGGGCTACCGGCGAACCAGAGCCGATCGCCGAAGAACTCGACCTCGCCCGGGTAGCCGTAACGATAGGACCAAGCGCCCACCGCCCAGACGTCCGTGCCGCCGACCGCGCCCGCGGCGAACTGGGTCACAACGACGTTGCCGGCGCCGGTCGGCGGTGCCTCATAGAAGTTGATCTGATCCGCGACGGGATCGATCGTCCAGCCCTGTGCCATTACTGCGCCTCCTGCACGTTGCTGCCGCCGCGGCCAATGCCGCCGCCGCTGGTGCCACCCGTGCCACTGCCGCCGGGGTAGTAAGGGTTCGACTGCACCGGCACCCCGTCGATCTTCACCTGGTAGTCCAGGTAGGACGCGCTGGTCGCGCCGGGAATGGCGAACTGTGTCGTGGTGCCGTCGCCGCTGAAGGTCCACGGGCCGGCCACCGGCGGCGGAACGTTGCCGACGATGCTGTCGGGAATGCGCTCGATCACGGTCGCCGTCACCTCGTACTCGCTGGTGAATCCGGTGATCTTCATGATCCCGAACCCGCCGTGCACGTACTCCCATTCGACGCCCACCGCGTACTCCTGCACGCCGTCGTCCTTCACGTCCTGGGGGCCGTCGAATGCACGGCCGACATCGTGGACGGGGCGTACTCCGCCGCACAGGTAGTAGGGCTTGTCTCCGGCCAGTCCGCTGATGTTCGGCACCGCGACGCAGCGGTAGACCTTCTGGTCACTGCGCCGCAGCACGCCCAGGGGCACGTTGCGCTCCTGCGCCACCCAAGGCTTCACCGAGCGCAGCTCCTTCTCTTCGGCGTAGAGCAGCGAGCCGACCATTTCGACGGTGAAAGTGGGAACGTTGGTGGTGACCGTCACCACGCCCTGCGTGCCAGACACAGCCAGCAGTGCGGCCTCGTCGTTGTTGAACGGGCGGAAAGGACCCCGGCGGAACTCGAAATCGCGCAGCTCGAACTGGTCGACGGCCAGGCGGCGCAGCTCCTTCTGCGGGATCCACGGATGCACCAGGAACAGCACGTCGGCCGACTGCGTGTGGCGAACCTTGTAGATGTCCTCGCCCGTGTACGGCGTGGCCACCTCGACAACGTCGCCTTCCCCGTTGCGCAGCAGCGCGCCGCCCACCCAAAACCGCATGTAGCCGTCGCCCATCTCGATCGCGTATTTCACGCTCGTCGAGTAGATGAAGGGGATGAAGCGGGTGGCACGGTCGTTGTGCTTGGCACCCCCGCGGAACAGATAGCCCGGGCGCTTCTCGCCGCCTCCGGTGGGTTTGGTGATCACGTTGCGGCAGGTCTTCAGGCTGATGGCGTAGCGCACCAGGTCCACGCGTCCCTGCAGCCCTGGCGACAGCTCGCCGCCGGACATGCTCGGTTGCAGCATGCGTGCCATGTCAGCCCCTCGCCATCTGGGCCATGGACGGCTGATGCCCGTCCTCGTCGGCCTCGTTGAAGTCGTGCGCCGCGGCCTGGCTCAGGGCCATCTCATAGAGCTGCTTCAGGCCCGACTTGTTGGAGAAACCATTGGCGCCGATGATCGCCGGCGCACCTTCCTCGGCGAGCTTGCAGGCCAGCGCGTCGACGAAGTGCGCGGGGTATCGCTCCGGGTCTTCGACACGTGCGACATAGACCAGCCATGCCCCAGCGCGATCGCACAGCAGCGAGGTGCCATCAGCCCCCATCGCCTGCTCGAACTGGATACCGTGGCCCTGTCGATACTGAGGCGAACACCAGCGCGAGAGCCGCCGGCCAGCGCGCATGCCCTCGTCGTCGGTGATCGCGATCGCGGTGATGCAGTCGCTGGGCCGCGCGTAGCGGATCTCCCAACCGGGCAGCGGTGCCTCAGCCGCAACCGCCAGGCGCTGCGCTCTGACGGCCCATGGCCACAGACTGTCGGCCAGAACCAGATCGCGCATCGGTTCCCACAGACGCGAGAACACGCGCGCCTCCTTCGAGCGCTCGGTCAGCGAGGTGATCGTGATGTCCTGGGCCAGCTTGCCCAGGGCCAGGTTGCAGATTTGGACCTGGGAGGCCATTTGCGACTCCGGTAGTGGGGGCGCCCGAAGGCGCCCCATTGGTTGCCGTCAGGCGTTCGCCGACTTCTCGGCCACGGCCGCGTCGATCGCCTCGATCACGCCCTTGCGGGGCTTCTCGGCGGCAGCTTCCTGCTCGCGGTATGCCGCCAACTGCTCGACCTCCAGACCGGCCAGGTCCGCCTTGATCTGATCGACCGTGCGATCGAGGAACGGGTCGGCAGGCGGCGGCGACTTCTCGGCCACGGCCTTGCCGCTGATCGGCTCCATCCAGGAGCCCAGCTGTTCCTTGCTGGCGATCTCGAACTCGTCGCCGACCGCACGTTCCTGCCCGAAGTAACCGCGCCGGGTCGCGCGCACGCGCAGGCCGGTCACAGGTTGTTCTCCTGGTGGCCGGCGACGATGCCCGCGGTGACCTTGCCCGTGGTCGGCGCGGTGCCCACCAGGGTGTAGTTCAGGCGGACATAGCGCAGGTTCGTGCCACGCGGCACGTAGTACAGGCCGCCGAACACCGAGCCAGCGGCCAGATCGGCCAACAGCTTGGTCTGCGAGCCTACGGTCACCGGAGCAGCGAAGTTCTCGGTGGCCGAGACCTGCAGCTCGACCTGCAGGCTGGTGGCGTTGTTGAAAGCCTCGACTACCTGCACGCGCAGCGGGATCAGGGTGCCCGGCCCGATGTCGCGCTTGATCGGGGCGCCCTCGCCCTGCACGGTGCCGGTGGCACCCAGGTCGATGACGTTGGTGGACACTGCGCTCGCCAGCACCGACTGTGCGTTCGAGAACAGGTTCTGCTGATCGAAGATCATGGTGGTTTGCTCCTTGGATTGCGGTAGGGAGCGGGGCCGGAGCCCGCGCGCCCGATTCAGTGGCGGCGGATCAGACGACCCGGGCTTCGGTGTTCAGCAGCGCATCCGACTCGCGCAGCGGGATGCCGCGATAGGTCAGCACTTCCTCGCCCTCGATCTCCTTGCGGGTGAGGCGCACGAAGTTGTCGGTGGTGCCGCCATTGGTGGCCAGCGCGTCCAGCGCTTCCAGCATGTCGGTGTTGAGGTAGATGGCCGCACGGCCGCCCATCACGCGGCGCTGCTTCAGCTTGTAATAGGCCTTGCGCATGAAGTCGTACAGCTTCACGTTGCCGGCCTTCACGTCGGACACATCGATGTTGGCGATGCGGGAAACGTAGCGGTAGTCGCGAACCGACAGGCCAATGTCCCACTGGAACTTTTCGCGGACCACGTCGAGGATCGACCCATCCGCGTTGGTCTTGGTCTGCTTGCCCTTGTCTTCACGATCGATGCCGGCCTTGCTGCCCTTCGGGTACAGGCCATGGACGGTGTTCTCACCCCAGACGATGAACCAGATCGAGGTGTTGTCGGAGCCGGTACCGCCTGCATCGACGATCTGGGCGCCCGAACCGCTGGTGGCGATCTTGTTGAAGCGGGGAGCAAAGCCAGTGAACTTCGCCGGCGAGGTAGCCTGGTCACCGTAGAACATCGAGGTGGCCACGCCCTGGTTCAGGCCTTCGAGGAATGCCTGGGCTTCGGACAGGCGCAGGCCGGCCGAGTCGCCGGTCATGCGCACCAGCTTCTCGTCGATCTCGCTCCAGGCTTCGATCATGCCGGTGGCATCGCGCACCTGGGCGGTGGTCGACTTGGTGGGCTGAACGCCCTGGTACAGCATGCGCCAAGTGCCTTCGGGGATGCCGGTGCGCACGGTGGTCAGGTGCGTGGTGCCGTCATTGCACTCCTTGACGATCATGTCCTGCAGGATCGGGTTGTCCTGCGCCAGCAGCTCGATCACCGCAGCGATCTGCTTGTCGGCGTCGGTGCGCTTGAACACGTCCGCCAGGGTCAGGTAGGTGTTGCCGATGGTCGACATTGTTTGTCTCTCCAGATACGAAAAAACCGCCTTGCGGCGGCTGGTTGATGGGTTGTTGCGTAGCGGCTATCAGCCGCCGTAGAGGATCGACTTCGGGTCGCTGGAAGCGCTCGGACCAGATGCGGTGGTCCCGCCCAAGCCATCCACCTTGCTGTCGCGAAGGAACCCGCCGAAAAAGGCGAACGCCTTGATCATGGTCGGATGGTTGCCCCAGCCCAGCTCGTTGAACGCCTTGGTGAGGTCGGGGTCGTTGATGGCCTTCACCGCGGTGGTGGCCAGGCCGACGGTTTCGTCGTACTTGGCGCCCAGCTGCTGCTTGGCATCCACGCCCCACTGCTCGACCTGCTGCAGGCGCTGGGCTTCCATTGCCTGCTGCATCGCCGCCGCATCCTGCCCGGCCATCTGGGTGTACAGGTCAACGGCCTCCTGGGCCTGCTCCTGCGTCCAGCCCTTGGCCTTGAAGAACTGCGTGGCTGTGCCCAGTCGATCGCCTTCCAGGGTGAACCCTTCAGGCAGGTTGAACTGTCCGTACTGCTCCGGTGCCGCGCTGGTCTTACCGTCCTCGGGCTTGCCGGCTTCACCGCCGCCTTCACCCTCGTTCGGCTTTCCATCGTTGCCCGCAGCGTTGCCACCGCTGCCGCCACCATCGGTCCCCGCCGGCGCACTGCTGCCGGGAACCTGCGGAGTTTCGGTCGTGGTGGTGGTATCGCCGGCGCCAGGATTGGGGTTGCTGGCAGTGTTGGCGTTGTCAGTCGACATCGTTGATTTCCTCGGGTTGCTGCAGCTGCGATTGCAGCCGCTTCATTGCACTGTTGGCCTCGGCGCGCATCTGTGCCTCGCGCTCCGGGCAGCTGTCACGGACGACACGCAGCCACCACTGGCCGGCCTCCTGCCGTCCGATTTTTCGGGACTGCGCCATCGCGTTGGTGTTGAACGCGCTGTCATCCACATCCATGGCCTGAATGAACAGCCACACCAGCCGGCGCCCGGCTGGATCGGCCAGCACTGCACGCGCGTCCTCGCGGAGCTGGCTGTCCTGCAGGTCCGCGATGCGCTCGGCAACGCGGCGCTGCTCTTCCTCCCGCGGGTCCATGCCGGGGCGCTTCATGCGGCACCCTGCATGGCGTCAATCAGCGCCTGGGCCGCCGAGCCTTCCTCGGGCACGGTGTCGCTGGCCGTCTTCAGCGCCTGCGCGGCTTCCTTCATCGGCTGGGCAGAGGCTGCCAGCTGCTGCTGCCGCTGCTGCTGCGCACGGTCTGCACGGATCCGCGCGACTGCGTCGTCGCTGCGAATGATCGAGGCAGGGCCGCCCACGGCTGCGGTGTACTCGTCGACCACCTGGTCGCTGTCCAGTTTGTCCATCACGGACGGGTCACCGGTGGCCTGCGCCACGTTGGCCACGAAGGTCATGGTGCGTTCGATCGAGCCGACCGCTGCCGCCTTGGCCGCCTGCGCCAGGATGCTGGTGTATTCGATCTTCAGCGGCACATTGGCCAGCACCTGCGGCGGATCCGGGATGCGGCCAGCGCGCTCCAGCAGACGGAACACCCGGACCACCACCGGGTCCAGCACCTCGTCGGTGATGGACTCCAGGGTTGGCGCCAGCACTGCCGCCTTCTCTTCCTTGCGGGTGACGATCTCGGTGGCGGTGCGGTCGGTCTTGTCGCCGAGCGCCTCCAGCATCAGGAACAATTGGTAGAAGAACGCCCGCTGGATGCGCTGCTCGACGGTAGTTATTTCTTCACGGATCTGCTGCAGGCCGCGCCCGTCTGGCGTATAGACCGGCGCGACATTCGCGTTAGTGACCCCGTCGGGTAGGTATATCTGGCCGCCTTTCCTCAGTCGTGCGCCGCCGGTCCTGCGCAAGCCCTCCGGCACGCCCAGGGTCGGATCCGACAGCTGCTCCATCAGGCGCAGCTTCTCGCCTTCCAGATACTGCAGCTGCTTGATGTCGCCCAGGCAGTTGATCGCGGGGCAGGACGAGTAGATGTCCTCCGCGACGGGGTTCCAGCGGGCAACGACGAACGGCGCCTCATAATGGCCGCCGATGTCGATCACGCCGTTCTGGCCGTTGGCTACTCCGTCGATCCAAACCACCTCACGGTAAGGACGGAAGCGCGGAGCCTGCAGCCCCAGCGGGCCGATGCCAGGCCGCTGGTCCGGGTTCGGCTCGATCAGCGACTCCACCCAGAACTTCTGGTCCCCGCTCTTGCCCAGTGCCTCGCGCACGACCGACGGCAACGCGTCTGCGCCGTAGCGTTCCTCCAGTTGCCGCGCCGTCTTCGGGTAGCGGCGCCACAGCGAGTCGACCCGCCCCTGGTCATCCAGCCCTACGGCGTAGTTGCCGGCGGTCAGCGCGTAGAAGCGGACCACCTCGCGCGAGTCTTCCAGCACCAGCAGCGGAGCGACGCCGAAAATGCCGTCCTCGGCGTAGACAACCGGCATGGCCTTGTAGAAGTTGCTGCTGGCCAGGGTGTCGCGGATCCGCTGGGCGACATCGTCCAGCCACACACGCACGCCGAACAGCTCGGCGATGGCTGGGTCAGGCGTGGTCACCTTGAACCACGGCTGCGCCTTGGGCGTCATGTGCGACATCATGCCGGCCGCCATCACGCCCAGCGCATCCGTGGCCGTGCTGTTGATCACCTTGGACCAGTTGCGCTTACGTGGCTTGTCGTCCTGGTCACCGTAGAAGCGGCCCCGGGTCGGGTCGATGTACTCCGACGTTTGGCGCCACAGCGGGGTCCAGTCGTTCTGAGCCTCCTTCAGGGCGGTCTTGCGGCGCTTGCAGTGCGCCTGCAGCTTCGCGATGTCCATCAGCCTCCCCAGCAGGGTATTGCGCGGGGTGGTTACTCCCAGCGCGGTGGTCGGTACAGCAGAGCGGTACGCCACCGAGGTGACGCCACTGCGCTGGAAGGTCTTGCGCTCGTCCTCGGCTTCCTTCCGGGCACGGCGGACGCGGCCGGTCGGGTCGCCTACTGCGGTCTTCGTGATGCCCAGCGGGTCGGCGTACTTGCCCGTCTTGTCGCCGAACAACAGGCCGCCCGGGTCGATGATCTGGCGCGAGGTGCACATGGGGTCAGCCACCCAGCGCCGTCTTGACCGACGCGGTGGGCATCGCCGCGCCAGTGCCACCGGCAAGGATGGTGGACGTGCGGCCGAACCGCAGGCGCTGCCGCTGGCGCTCGCGATCACGCTCGGAGATGGCCGCGTCGTCGATCGACTCGGGCGCGACTTCGGGCGGCGCAGCCACCGGCTTCACCTTGGGGGCGGAGTTGCACATGGAGATTCCTTCAGGACAACGGGTTGTAGGGTTCACCGGCCTGCTGGTCGGCGCGATCGCGATGCTCCATCGGCGACCCATCGGGGAAGCGCGGCCTGGGCATCACGGGGTATGCGAACGACAGCACCAGGGCGTCGGCCCGGTTAGGGCTCGGCAGGCCGCGGCGCTTCATGTCCTTCTTCGATTCCATCTGCAGCTTCCCGTCGAGGCGCGGCACGGTTTCCGGTGCCTGCAGCTCGTCGCGCAGCTGCGGATCCTCGGGGATGGCCCCGCCTTCTTTCAGCCAGTCGCGGCAGGCCTTCCACATTTCGGCGCGCTTGTTGAGGCACCCCTGGTCGCCGGACTCGGCCGAGAACCACACCAGGCGCCAATCGCGCCCCATCGTGCGGCCACCGGACACGATGCCAGTGCCGAAACCGCCGTCGACGAACACAGCGTCGGCCTGATGCTCGTCCTCCAGCTGGGCGAGGATCGCCGCCACCGCCATGTCGTTGTCGTTCTTGGCCAGCGTGCGCAGCTGCCGATACGCCAGGCCCTGCCGCAGGCCGATCACCAGCTCGTCGTCGCCTTCCCACGCCGGATCGAGCGTGAGGATCTTCGGCGCCCAGCTGTACTGCTCGGGCCGCAGGTGCCGCCCATAGGCTGCAGCCACGTCCGCCTCGGCGATGAACTGGCGGGCTGACATCGAGGGGAACAGGCCGCGGATGCGGACCTTCACCACGTCGCTGTCCTCGCCGTAGTCGCGGACCATGCGCTCGGCCTCGACCAGATTCACACCTTCAACGGTGCGGCTGTCGATCTGCTCGGTGTCCCAACTGGCCTTGAACCGGCGGAAGCACTCGCGGAACCGCCCGGTGTTGCGGGTGGTGTTGCCGAACGCGGCCCAGATGATCTCGGTGCCTTGGTCGGTCAGCGCGCCCTCGGCCACTTCCCACACCTTGTCGGCAATGGCCGAGGCCTCGTCGAACACCAGCAGGATGCGCCGACCTTCGTTGTGCAGGCCGGCGAATGCCTCGGTGTTGTTCTGCGACCACGGCACCGCGTCGATGCGCCAGGTCTTATCGTGGCCCGGGGCGCTGCTGATCAGCGCGGTGGCGGTCAGCGTGGCCCAGTCCTTCGTGAGGCTGATGCCGTGCCATTTCGACAGCTCGGCCCAGGTCTTCGTGCGCAGCTGGTTGTCGGTGTTGGCGGTGACCACGCCTCGCGTGTCTTCGAACGTGTCGAAGGCCCACTTGATCAGCATCGCCACCAGGGCGGACTTGCCGATACCGTGGCCAGAGCCGACGGCCTGGCGGATCACCTCTCCAGCATCAGCAGCACCGGCCTGCAGCTTCCTGCCGATCTTCTCCAGCTGGCGGCGCTGCCAGGCGCGCAGTTTCTTGCCATCCAGCGGGCCGCCCTTGACGCCCCACGGGAAGTTGAACAGCACGTAGCCCAGCGGGTCGTGCTGGAACGAGCCGATGGCCTCGACCAGCTGCTGCTCAGGACTCGCGGCCGGCTGCGCGCTCACGGGCGGCTCTCAGTTGGTCGGCCAGGTTGTCCTGCACGCCGTGATCCAGGGCAACGCGCTCGCCGTACTTCTTGGGCTGCAGCTTGCCGGCGTACCACTTCCGCGCATCGATCATCAGCTTGGAGCGCTCGACCATGTCGCCGGTCTGTCGCTCCAGCACCTTGCCCTTCCCATCCTTCTTCAGCCGCTCGCCCAGCACCGCCTTGTCGGCGATGTCCAGGATCTCTTCGGCCAGCGTGTCCGCCTGCAGCTCGCGTGCACGCGCGTACTGGTTTCGAAATGCCTCGTTCTCGGCCAGCCAACGAATGACCGTGGAACGGCTCGGCATCTTCGCCGTGGAACAGATCGTGCGCAGGCTCTTGCCATCTACCAGCAGGTCGCAGATCGCGTCAGCCAGCTGCTGGCTGTACTTACTGGGCCGTGCCATTACTGCTCCCTGTCCGCCCGGATCACGGCTTGGCCGGCGAGGACGTGGTTGTCGGCGTCGCGGCCGATTTGAACAGCAGCTCCCGCAACCTCTGCTCGTAGTTCGGCGTGCGCATCACGTTCGACGGCGCCGGCGACGGCTTGGGACAGGAGGCTGGTGCTGCAGGTGGCGAGGTCGTCGCGCAGCTGGAGACGCCCAGCGCGCAGGTCAGCCACAACAGCAGCAGGGACGGTCGCGGCCGCAGTGCGGTCTTCTTCATGCTTCGCTCCAATGGCGGCCAGTGTCTCGGCCTGGGCATGCTCGATGGCACGGGTCTGGTTCACCTGGGCGGCGACTGCCTCGGCGCCGGCGGCGCGCTGGGTGGCCTCGCTGCCCTCTGCACGGTCACTGCGCCAGGCCCAACCAACGCCGACCATGGCGACGGACCAAAGGACGAAGGCTGCTACCGCGATGGCGATGCGGTTCACGACCGGCCCTCGCACATGGCCCGTTCCGCCGCCCGGCGGTTCACCAGGCCCTGCACGCGCTTGCCGCCGGCGTAGACCCAGCGGTCCAGCTCCGGGCACCAGGCCGCGGCGGGTTGGCCGGCGTTGATCCTCCCTACCAGCGTCGACCGGCAGGCAGCACCCACGCCCACGTTGTAGGTCCAGCTCAGTACCGCGGCCCACTCGGGCTCCCGCAGCGGCACCTTGATGCACTGGCTGATGCCGGTCAGGTAGCTACCGAGGCGGCTGTTGAGCTTTTCGGCGCACTCCTGCTCGGTGTAGACCGGCTTGTCCGGGCGGCTGGTGTCGCCGTAGCAGTAGGTGGCCACACCGACCATGTCGATGTATGGCGTGGGCGAGTAGCCCTCCCACGGCTTCACCAGCGCGGCGGCGGCCAGGGCGATGACAGCTGCGGCGCTGCCGCCGATCACCTTGCCCTTCATCCGATCACCCCGCCGCGGCGCGCCTGGCGCCATTCGCGTACCCATTTCCACACCAGGTAGCCGATCTGGCCCACCAGGTAGATGGCCGTCAGCACCAGCACGGCCTTATCCAGGGTGAACCCTGATGCGACGGCCGTAGCCACCGTTACCGGCGGCGTGACCTTCAGGGCAGCGGTCCCCACCGCGTCAATGATTTCTCCCCGCATGTCGGTTCCATGGTTGGTCCGGTTCGGCATGTCGCCCTCCCCGATTGGTCGATAGGTGCCCGTCACCGCAGCCCGGCAGGCTCGGCGAATTGGTCCGGTGAGGGTGGACGGGCGTGGATGGTTGCGGGGGCCGGATTCGAACCGGCGAATCTCCGGGTTATGAGCCCGGCAGCCTGGACCTCTGGCCTACGCCCGCAGGAAGCGCAGTCCCGGAAACGCAGAAGCCCCGACGCAGGGCCGGGGCTTCAGGGACAATTCTTGACAGTTGCAGAATTAGGGCATTCGCTTGTGCAACTTGTCAAGGGCCAAGGCTGTGCCCCCCGCTGCGCAAATGCTGGGACATCCCACCAGCGAGATGGAAGAGCTGCGCGGCTTCCGCCTCGACCTGTCTATTCGGTGGACCGACATCCCAGGCGCAATAACTACGGATCGCATCGGAAACGAGGACAAGATCCTGCATGAACGACCTGACTTCTGGCTCCTTCAGGCCTGCTATTACCAGATGCTCGCGGCTCGTCTTTATCGCGTTGAGGTGTGCGACGCCGTTGTTTCTCACGCGGAACAGCGCGATTCGAAGAGCCTGATGATGCTCATACACATCCCGCAGGAGCTTAACAACCTCCGGATCTGCCTGAGCGCTCTCAAGGCTGAGGGCTACGGTATTCAGGGTCAGTACGTCGCTCTTTGTATCAAGAAGGTTGAAGGTAGAAACAACCATGGAATCGAAAGCGTTGTTCACCAACACTGGGTATACGACCCAGAACCGATCCCTAGTCTCGACATTCTGCGGCTTATCCATGTACCCATTGATAGCCGTGAACACCCAATGGCTTTCTACTGCAGACCGGATCTCCTGGCAGAGCTCACTCACCTGCTCGCCAACGTGCATTCTCTTAGCCACGATAACGCTCTCTATGCGGCCAAACGGCCGCCGATCCAGTCTACCGCCCGCTGCAGCTCCCGGCGGTACTGCCAGACCGACAGCGTGCCGCCGTACTTCTCCGCCACCATTCGAGCCTTGACTGCCTGACTGGCCGACACCGTGTACTCGGTGTGCAGCACCAGGGCGCGCAGCGGGTGCTGCCGCATCATCGACGCCAGCGCCTGCTCGACCCACCTCAGTTCGTCGGGGATACCGATGTCCACCGCGATCTCCGGGTTGTCGTGCGGCTTGTCGGCATCGTTCGTCGACCGAACCGGATCGACTGCCCATGCCGGCAGCATGCCCATCCCCTCCACGCCGCAGCGGTCGGCCATGAAGCGCCTGCGGCTGGACCCGTCTCGGCCCACCAGGTCGCGTAGGGCGCGCTCGCGGGTACCGGGCGCCATGTCGCGGGCCTTCTCCAGCACGTGCGTGCTGCGGTCGGCGTAGGTAAGCGCGAACCGGTTGGCCTGCGCGTGACCCCAGGCTCGCAGCTGCTGCACCAGGTAGTCGTCAGTCGCCATCGCGCATCCCCTTCAGCACGTTCTCGTCGAATCGGAACACCGGCAGCAGCCCGTCGGTGTCGCAGCTGCCCTGTCGGTCTGGCCGGCGCTGGCAGTGCGCAGGGCTGCTGCCGCGCTCGCGCATGGTGCAGACGGCGCACACGCCGTGCCGGCGCAGGTAGGCGTTGTATCGCTTCCGCGTGCGGGCCTCGGCGGTGGTCACGCTGCGGCCTCCCCGAACAGGGACGGCGCAGCGGCGAGGTGCTCGATGACCAGCTCCACACGTGCGCCCTTGGCATCCGGCTCCATGCGTTCGAGCAGGATGCGGCGGTGCTTCTTGTCGTCAACCCAGGCCACGCCGTTGAGGGCATCGGACAGCACCTTTTCGCAGTTCCCGAGGTCGATGCACTGCACCGTGTCGTCCCAGGTGTGTGGGTCGCGACGCGCGCGCTTCGCCCAGTCCTGCGGCAGATTCGGGAACAGGCGGATGGTCAGCGAGATCCGCCCTGCATGCGGCTGGCCGATTCCCCCGGCCTTGGCCAGCCGGGCAACCTCGGCCTTGTAGGCCTTGGCCTCCTTGGTCGGGACCATGACGGCATGCCCCTTAATGATCACGGCGCGCCAGTACCGGTTCGAACTGATCGGGTACGGGAGGGTGAGGCGGATCATCGTGCGGCCTCCTTCAGCTGCAGCCGGGAAAGGGTGACGTTCAGGGCGGCCAGCTCGTCCATCTTCATGACGAGCCACATGCGCTTCTGCCCGTGGATGCCGTTGAAACTGCCCTGGTGGCAGTCCTTGCACAGGGCCACGGTCGTGAAGTGCTGGCCCTGTTTGATGTGGTGGGCGTCGCTCGGCGCAGCCCGGCTACAGACGCTGCAGGGCAGCCGTTTCACTGCGTCTAGGTGCCGCCTCTCGGCAAGCGTGAGGGCCTTCGCGTTCTTGGTCCTCATGGGGCCACCCCGGGCTGTAGAATCCGGCCAACAACAAGGGGCAAGGCATGAAAAAGGGAAGGACCGACCGAGACTGGGCCGTGGTCGCGGTGATGTCGTTTGGCGCAGGAGCCTTCTTCGTATGGGCGCTTATGAGCGGAGGGTTGCGGCTCGTGCAAGCTCCCAAGGACCTCCCCGCCTGGGTTCAGGCGATCGGCAGCATCGCGGCCATTCTGGTAGCCGTCGGTGTGCCTGCTTGGCAGCGTCGGCAGGAGATCCGGGACAAGCGCGCTCAGGAAGCGTTGGTTGCTCGGAGCTTCGGGCTGATCCTTCTCAGAGAGCTGGAGACCATGCAACGGCGCATCGAGAGGGACATCCATGACGTTGAGACCCGGCCCAACGACGACATGATCGGCACCAACAAAGACACCATTCCCCAAGAATTGTGGGACAAGGGCGAATCTCTGCACCTTCTCGGGCCTGCAGGTGGCTCGACCATCAGCGCTATCCACGCCATCCACCGTGCACGCAGCGTGTGCAACCGTGCTGGACGGTGGTTGTTTCGCGAAGAAGTCCCCGAATTTCTCCGGTGCATGGAAGAAGCAAAGGAATTCTGTAAAGACGCAATTGCGGGCGTCAAGAACTCCCTGTGATCGACGAAAGTTCATGCAACCCTCCTATTCGACCCAGCCATGTCCCAGAACTCCGCGCGCACGTCGTCGAGCATCACGTGGGAGTAATGGCGGGCAATGTGTTCGGTCAGGCCGTCGAACAGCTCCTGGAACCGGGCCTGTTCCATCTCGTCGAATGACAGACTCTCGGCGCGCTTGACCGGGATTGTGCGGATCTCCGGCAGCACGCCGGCCAGTACCTTGCGAGCGCCTGCGCCCAGCAGCGCCTCGCAGGCGTCCAGCACCGCGGCGATCACCGGGGTGGCGTCCATTTCGACGGTCTCGCAGCACACGTCGGCGTCCAGCTGCAGGCGCTTCACCGCGTCGTGCGCGTCGAGCTGCTCCCAGCCTTCGACGTTGTCGACCATCAGGTGCCCGATCTTGTGGATCAACCGATGCTGGCTGCCGTCACGCGGCTGCTTCAGTTCGCCGCGGATCTCCCGACCCACGCGGAACTTCCGCTCGCGGAGCAGGCGCTGGTCGACTTCATGCGCCGGGACCAGGGCGCCGACCACCTCACCGGTGTTCGGGTCGATCAGCTTCACCACCACCAGGTAGATCGGCCGGCGTGCGCGCTTGGCGCGGATCTTCTTTGCCGCTGCGGTCAGGGTCATTCTCGGTCTCCAATCGGCAACGCAGCGGCGAGGCCTCGGCGAGCCCTCGGCGCAGAACCGGCCGTTGGCGCCGAGGCGGTGTTCTGCTTCGGCTCCCACCATTCGGGCAGGTTGGAGAACCGGAAATACTCCGGCGCATACGCGACGCGAGCCATGCCGGGCGCACCGTCGCGCTGGATGGCCACGATCAGTTCGGCCGTCCCAGCCCAACGGCTGTCGGGGTGATAGATCTCGTCGCGGTAGATGAAGATCACCGCGTCCGCGTCCTGCTCGATCGATCCCGAGTCGCGCAGATCGGCCACGATTGGGCGCTTGTCGCCGGTGCGCTTCTCCAGGTCGCGGTTGAGCTGGCTCAGGAGCAGCACCGCGATGTCCAGCTCGCTGGCCAAGAGCTTCAGTGCACGGGTGATGTCGCCGATGCCGGCGGCACGGTTGTCCCCGAGACGTGCATCAGCTGCAGGTAGTCGATCACCACCAGCACCAGGTTGTCGTCCTGCGCCTTCATGCGGCGCACCTGGGCGCAGACGTGCTGCACCTTGGCGATGCGCGGCCGGCTGATGCGCATTGCCGCCTCACCGATCCTGCGGGTCCAGAGGGTGACGTTCTGCCAGTCGGCGTTGTCGAGCTTTCCCGACCGCAGCTTGCCGCCGCTCACCCCGGCCAGGTTGGCCAGCATGCGCTTGCCCAGTTCCTCTGGCTTCATCTCGAAGCTGAAGAAGGCGACCGACTTGCCTGCACGTAGGGCTACCTGCTCGGCGATGTTCTGCGCCAGGGTCGTCTTGCCCATCTTGGGTCGAGCGGCCAGCACGTACAGGCGGCCACCCAGCAAGCCGTCCAGGATCTGATCGAGGTCTTCCATGCTGGTGGACAGACCGGTGATGCCATCGACCGTTTCAGCGGCGTGGGAAAGCTGGTCGAACACGCGCGCCATCACCGGTGCCACCGGCTCCAGGTCGCACGGCTCGCTGTCCAGCAGCCCACCGATGCGGGACTGGGCATGCCCGATCAGGTCGAGCGCGCTGCGACCCTCGGGGCTGTAGGCCGCGTCGATCAGGTCGTGCCCAGCATCGATCAGCGCACGCAGCTTCGCCTTCTCGGCCACGATCTCGGCGTAGGCCCGCACGTTGGCTGCCGACGGCGTGTTGTTGGCCAGCTCGATGATGTACGCGCCATCGCCCACCAGCTCCAGCTGTCCGGCAGCCCCGAACCACTCGCCGATAGTCACCGCATCGAACGGCTGGCGCTTCTCGGCTAGCTGCAGGATGCAGCGCCACAGCAGCTGGTGGTCCCGGCGGTAGAAGTCACCTTCCACCAGGACGTCCTGCACCTCGACCAGCGCCCGGTTGACCAGCATCAGCCCACCCAGCACGGACTGTTCGGCTTCGATACTGTGCGGCGGCAGGCGCAGGGCCTGCTGGTCGCCGTACAGGCCCGACAGGCGGCTCACTTCGTCACGGGCCGCGGTCATTGGGTCACCTCGGACAGGGCCCGGTCTGCCAGCTTGGCAATGGTCTTCTCGCGCAGCAGAACTTCGAAGTCGGGAACGTAGTTCTCGTGACCAGGTCCGCCCTTCGCCCGCCCCGAATAGAAATCATCATCGGCCGCGGATTCGAAGTAGAGGTTCCAGAACTGGGGCGTCACCCGCTCGCTGCCGAACAGCTGCTGGCAGAGCTGGCGCACGGTCGGCAGAGCATTCTCGACCGCCTTCAGCCGCGGCTTGTTCAGCACGGTGCACTTGGCCAGCAGGCCGTGCGGCTTGGCCATGGTCGCGTTGAACGCAGCCTGCGCATCGGTAGCGATCTCGCGGATGCGGTCGGCCTTGCGGGCCTTCAGGTCAGCCTTGGCGCCCTCCCCTGCCCCTTGCCCTGGCCCTGGCCCGCGGCGTCGCCGAGCAGGTCCACGCCAGCGGCGTTGGACGAATCCGAGCGTAGCGAGGATAGATCTTCTCCTTCCCTTCCTCTCCACTCCCCTCCACTCCATTCCCTTCCGGGGGTGAGGACTCGTCGAGCCCTCGCCGAGCATCACCCGAGAACGGCGGATGCTTGAACGTGGGGCGGTCAATTTTCTGGTGCTTCCGCCAGCCAGTGACGTGCAGATATTCCTTGTCACCGTTGGTATAGAAGGCGATCAGCGCGTTCGACGACAACTCGTCGAGCATTCGCTGCACATCCGACGAGCCAATGTCGTCTCCGGGGAAGATTTCGGCCTTCACGGTCTTGGCACTGGCCACGTGGTTGCCGGCGTCATCGCAAAAATTCCAGAGGCCGATGAAGAGCAGCCGAGCCATCGGCGAGCATTCCATCACCTGCTCACTGGACCAGAACTCGGGCTTGATAGAGCGGATCCTGGCCATCAGCGCGCCCCTGCGTAGCGACACCGATGCGCTGCTCCATGACCCGCACCTGCTCGGGGGAACGGGCCAGCACCGAAGCGCGAAGCTCGCTCCACAGGCGCCGCAGCGCCGCGCGGTCGCCGCAGGACCGGGCAACCCTCATGGCAGCCGCCAGCTCGCGGATACGGCGCTCGCGCTGCTGGTCGGCCAAGTTGATCGTGTGGGCGGTCATGGCCACTTGATCCCCAGCTTGGCGAGCGTCCCGCTCAGGGCAGAAAGGTGCTGGTGCAGCTCGGCCAGCGCCTCTGCCGTCGCTGCTTCGGGGGTGACCAGGTAGCGCTCGATCAGGTAGTGGACCGGCGACACGTCCTTGGTCGTCTGGATGTAGCGCTCGAGGTCGTCGATGGACAGGCCACGCGGCTTGCCGCCGCTGTCGCAGCCGGCAAGCTTCTCGCTCAACTTCGAAGGGGCCATGTCCAGCTGACCGGCCACAGCCGTCAGGCCGGCGCCGCGGTGGACCATCGCCGCCATGTGGTCACGGAGCGTCGGGTTGCGGGTCAACCCGTCTTCATAGGTAATTTGCTGACTTTTCATGCAGTTATCCCGTGGGTGGGAATGCGGGGGAAGACGTTTTCCCCTGCGTTCCCCTGACTGGTTCTGAAAATGGCCGCATCCCCAAATCGGAGTGCAGCCTGTGAAAAAGACTCAGCCGGCGTCGGCCGACGTACTGACGCTCACGCCCATGTGCGGAAAGCTCTTTGTCCTGAAGAAGGTCGGGGACCAGGTGCAGGCCAGGCCCGCTCGGGTGCCGGTGCCGAAACCGCCCGGTGCGCCCAGCGTGGTGATCCCCTTCCCTGCCCGACGAGCGGTCGGGGCCGACCGTTGAAGCCTTCCCCAGCCTGTGTAGCGTCGGCCTGCGACACCGACCGAACCCACACAGGAGTTACCAATGCGACAAGCCCAATCGACCCGCGCCGCGGAGCGTGCCCAGCGAGAGCGCCGAGAGCTGCAGCAGCAGCTCGCCGAGATCGAACAGATGTGCGCTGGCACCGCCGCGCAGACAGAGCTGCTGGAGGAACTTCGCCGGATTGCCAGGAACGGGCCGCGAGCCGACGCGAGGAAACTGCTCGCATCAGTACTGCGCGTGCTGGCGCCCCTGCAGTAGCGCCGCCGGCGTACATGTCAGGCGGCGGCCCCGGTTTCCGGGGTCTGCTGCTCAATGTCGCCGGGCGCCGGACCGAACACGTCGGTTCGGGTCACCCGCGTGTATGGCGGGATACCCCGGTACTTCCAGTTCTGTACGCGCTGCGTGCCCTTGGGCATCGCGAAGCCCAGTCGTCGGGCCACTTCGGCGGGGCCACCGAGCTGGTCAATCAGCTCGGAATCCTTGTGCATGGTCGTGGTTGGCTGGTTCATGCCAGCGATTAAACGCCATGTTTATTGTACAGTCAACATGACGTGTAACAACGCCATGTTTAGCCGCAGGACAATGCCCTATGGCTGAAATGCATTCCTCGATGAAGCGGCTCTACGCCGCCGCTGCCCAACTCGACTCGCCGATTCGCGGTCAGTCGGCCGTCGCGCGGGCCCTGGGCCAATCGCCGCAAACGCTGAAGAACTGGGAAAGCCGGCCGACGGGCGTGTCTGCAGCCGGCGCGAACAAGGCGCAGCAGATGCTCGGCATCAGCTCCACCTGGATTCTTGAAGCCCAACCCCCAATGCTGATCGGTGGACCCTCGCCTGTCTCCACTTCTGCGACGAAAGATGACTATGTTCGCGTTCAGCAACTGGACGCGGAGGCAGGCATGGGTGAGGCAGTGGAGAACGTCGACTACCCAGAGGTGATCCGGGCGATCGATTTCGAACCCGGCTACATTCGGAGCATTGTTGGTTTCGTGCCAGCACCAGGCCGGTTGAGGCTCATCACTGGTAACGGCGACTCCATGCAACCTGTCATCCAACCGGGGGATGCCGTGGTGGTGGATACCGGCATCACTTCCTTCGACGGCGACGGGATCTACCTCATCAACATGGGTAACGGGCAGCAGATCAAGCGATTGCTGGATCGCGGCGTGATTCATGTTGCCAGCGACAACAAGAGCTATGGCGAGCCTTTCCCGATGCCTGCCGGCACGCTTATTGGGGGAAGGTGTACCTGCGCAACAGGATCGAGCGGTTCAACTAGGGGTTTCACCACTTGAAGGGGGAGTTGTGAAGGAAAAACTATGGATGGTTCTTGGGCTGCTGCTTTTTGTCGGCGTCGGTCTCGCGGCCTTCTTCTTCACTGGCGCCTTACTCAATCTGCTCCTATGGGTGAGCAACCGTGGTGCGAGCTGGCTGCTCCTCGCCTCCACTGCCTATCTAGTTTTCGGGCTGTTCGTGCTACTGCCACTCGCGGCATTCCGCGGGACCAGGCGATTTGCGGGTGGAGGCATGTCCGTTGGCAAAGGCCTGTTTGGCCTGACTCTGTGGGTGCTATGCATTGCCCTGACGTTTGCCAAATGGGGCAAGGTGGTGACGATCGTCGGTCTACTGATTTTCGGCGTCGGCATCCTCCCAATGGGCATCGTTGCTGGATTCCTCACTGATCCTTGGTACGGCGGGTTCATTCCGCTAGCGCTGATCGCCCTGTACTTCGGCGCGGCCGCCGCCTCGCAGCACTTCCTAGAAGATTGACCCGGTTCGCTGCTCACTCAAACCCCGCCACGGCGGGGTTTTTTGTTGCCTACGGGCAAAACTTTACACACCCGCGTTAAACATGGTGTTGACTTACGAATAAACGCGGTGTTTAAATGCCTCCCGTCGGCCCACCCGGGCCATATGACGGGGTTCACCATGGCACTGCAGCCATACAGCGACAGGGCACGTAGCGCCCAGCGCAACTGGGACAACCAGGAAGATCCGCGCCACGAGCAGGAACACCTTGCCGAGCAGGCGGTGGAGCTGGCGCGGACCTACCGCACCGACCCGGACAAGGTCCGCGAGGCGGAGGAACTGACGGCCGGCACGTTCACGGACACGCATTACACCGAGGTGTCGCTGGCGCTGTACCGCCTGCACCACACGGACCCGGCCGACCTGATGGGCTCGGGCGCGCTGGAGGATCTGTACCGGCTCGCCCGGGACGAGGCCGCGGCGATCGACGGGCGCCTGCTGGAAATGGCCCTGCAGCAGGTGGCGGCATGAGCGCCCCTGTCGATGTGCTGGCGGTGCTGAATCTTCGCGTGCACTACGCCCTGCGCGATTGCCGCAACCATCGCGCATACCTGCGTATGCGCAAAGAGCGGCCATTCCAGTTCGCAGCCTCACAGGGATACAGCTACAGCCCTGGGGTGGCGCTGGGCGAGTGCCAGAATCATCTTGTCGTTCTCCGTCGCCAGATTCAGGGCGTACGCGCCGCCCTCGCCCGCGTCAAAGGCGGTGCCGCATGAGCGCCAAGACTCTTGCGTGCCCGATCTGCCTCGACCGCCCAAAGGCGATGCGGCGCTGGCACGACAAGCACAACCGTGCGGCCAACCACCTGAAGTGGCAGGTGCAGTGCAAGGGCGGATGCCTCACTTCCCTGGGCGGATATCGCGCGGAGGCGGTGACCCTCTTCAACTGCGCAGTGACGGAGAAGCGCGAACAGATGGCCGCAGCTGCGCCGCGCATGACGCTGCGGCGCTTCTTCTCGCTCGTGTGGCACGGCGTAGGCGGTGCCCGATGACCGCCGCCGACCGCGAGGCGCACTACAAGGCGGTGCTGCTGACCGTGAGCTACGGCGTGGCCTTCTGCATGGGCGTCGCGTTCGCCGTCGTGGTGCAGGCGGTGCTGTCGTGAGCGGCATCGTGGCAATCCTGACCGACGCGCTGGAGGACTGCGAGTGGCTGCTCAGAAGCTCGGTCAAGGTGATGGAGGTCAGCCCGGAACAACTGCGCCGGGTGATCGCCGCCGTCACCGAACTGCAGGCCGCCGCACACGCATCCCTCGCAGCCCGCGACCTTGCCGACCAGCTGGCCGCCGACAACCGCCTGCGCGCCGCCTTGGCCGCGTGCGAACCCACCGACACCGATAGCAACCGCGAGGCCGTGGACGGCCTGTGCGTGGAGGAAATCAACGATGAGCAGTAGTGCGTGGCCGAACTATCGGGAGATGACCGCCGAGCAGATGCTGGCGTGGGGCCTGGAGGTATCCGAAGCCCGACAGGCAGACCTGCGGGTTCGCACCGCTGAAGGGCTTGCGGCCGCGCAGGCGAATGCCGAAGCGCGGCGCAAGCTGATCGGAGCGAGCCGCAGCGCCGCTGCTTCGATGGTGATCGACGCGAATCGACACGCGCGCAGGAGCCGCTGATGCGCTTCCTGACCTTCTTCGGCTGCCGCAGCTGGCGCGACTTCGCCGCTGCCCTCGCCTGCTATGCCATCACCGCCGCGCTCGCAGCCGCCCTGTGCTGGCCGCTGGCCTGGTCCTGACTTCCCGCCGGCGCGGCCGGCTCCTACGAGAGGCACCACCGATGTTCCAGCTCGAAAAGCACGATGCGGAGTTCTCGCATCTGAACCTGCGGAAGGAAAAGCACGGCAACGAAGACGCAGCCGCGGCTGACCTGAAGTTCTCGCTGAACGCCCCGAACACGATCCTCAACACCATCGACCCGGCCATCCTGCCGGCGTTCTGGAAGAAAGCCGACAAGGGCCAGCAGCAGAACCTGCCTATGGAAGGCAGCACCGACCTCGTGGCGCTGAACCTGCCGCTGCTGGGCGAGCAGGACATCACCGGCAAGTTCGAAGGCTACGAGTTGTCGATCGGCTCGCTGATGGACCACATCGAGCCGGTGTTCTTCGCCGATGCCAAGGTGAAAAAGATCACCTGGAAGCCGCTCGAAGGCGGCAGCGTGGCCATGGGCTTCACCGTCTCGGTGCTGCTGGACGAGGACGAAGACGCCGAGCTGATCTCTGCATGGCGCCGCGGTGAGGTGCGTCTGACCCTCACGCCGCCGAGCGCCACTCCGCAGCAGGCCGATCTGGCCGCGTAACCCATTCCCCCGCCCGCCCCCTGCGGGTGCCTGCGCCGGCCAGGCCTTCCACAAAGCCGGCATCTATCCAACGAGAGAAAAGGGATTTGCCATGTTGAACATCAACGAAGAAGAACTGAAGGCCGGGATCATTTCGCAAGCCGCAGACCAGATCGTCAGAAACGATGAAGACCTGTCCGGCATGGTTGCGAAGGAAGTGGCCAAGCGCATCAACGCCATCTTTGTCGATCGCGTGGAAGCGCAGATCCAGGCCGCGATCGATGCCGCAGTGAACAACGCGTTCGATGAAGAGTACCAGCGCGTTACGCAGTGGGGTCAGCCCGAGGGCCCGTCGACCACTGTCCGCAAGCAGCTGGAGAAGATCGTCAACGGTTACTGGGCCGCCAAGGTGGATGCCAAGACTGGCAAGCCCTCCAGCAGCGACTACAACAGTGTCACCCGCGCCGAATACCTGATGACGACGATCTGCGCCGAGGACTTCAGCGCCGCGATGAAGCAGAGCGCACTCAACGTGACCGGCGCCCTGAAAGACGGCCTGCGTAACCAGATCGGGCAGCAGATGGACGTGATCCTCAACGAGCTTTTCCGGGTCAAGAGCCTGCAGGACCAGGGCAAGGTCGAAAAGCCCTACTGAACGCCGCAAGGACGCACCCGCCCGCCCGGCGGCGGCTCCGAAAGCCGGGCACCTCATTTCATGTCGAGAAAAAGGAACTGCCATGTCCGAAGCCCTGATCCCGCTCGAATCTGTCAACGCCGTCGAGGTGTTCACCGGCGGCGGCCTGGACGACCTGCTGGCCCGCATCCGCGCCGAGGCCGTCACCCTGGTGCCGAACGTCAAGACCGTGGCCGGCCGCAAGGAAATCGCCTCGATCGCCTACAAGGTGTCGCGCTCCAAGACGGCCATTGATGACGCCGGTAAGGCGCTGGTGGCCGACCTGAAGAAGCAGACCGGAGACATCGACTCCGCCCGCAAGAAGGCCCGCGACACCCTGGACGCGCTGCGCGACGAGGTACGCAAGCCGCTGACCGACTGGGAGGCAGAACAGGAGCGCATCGAGCGCGAACGCGTGGAGGCCGAGGAACGCGCCCGCGCCGAGGCAGAAGCGGCGCGCCTGGCGGATATCGCCCGTCGGGAAGAAGAGATCCGAGCCCGAGAGGAAGCCGTGCGGGTCGCCGAAGAGGCCGAGCGCCAACGCGTCGCTGCCGAGAATGCCGAGCGTGAGCGCGTCCAGCGTGAGGCCCGCCTGCAGGCCGAGGCCGCCGAGAACGCGAAGCGCGAGGCAACTGCCGCCATCGAGCGCGCCGAACGTGAGGCCCGTGAAGCGAACGAGCGCGCAGCCCGTGAAGCCGCCGAAGCCGAGCAGCGCGAGAAGGACGCTGCGGCCCGTGCAGAACGCGAGAAGGCAGAAGCCGTAGCGGCCGCCGAGCGCCGCGCCAGGGACGAAGCCGACCGTGCCGAGCGGGAACGCCAGGCGCGGGCCGACGCCCAGCGCAAGGAAGAAGAAGCCCGCGCCGCCGACGTCGAACACCGTCGCGCGATCAACCGCGCCGCGATGGCCGCGCTGATCGCCCAGGGCATCAGCGAAGCCGATGCCGCCACCGTCATCACCGCCATCGTGCAGGGCAAGGTCCCGGCCGTGGCCATCCGCTACTGAGGCACCCCATGAACCAGATGACCACCCGCGCCGCCGCCGGCGAACTGATTACCGAAGAACAGGCCGAAGCTATCCGCACGGCCCTGAAAACCAGCCTGTATCCCGGTGCCACTGATGAATCGGTGGACATGGTGCTGGCCTATTGCCGCGCCGGTGGCCTGGACCCGATGACCAAACCCGTCCACATCGTTCCCATGTGGGTGCCGGAGAAGAAGCAGGGCAACCGGGTCATCAGCCCGGCAGGCATGCGCGACGTCATCATGCCCGGCATCGAGCTGTACCGGACCAAGGCGCACCGCACTGGCGAATACGCCGGCCAGGATGAAGCCACGTTCGGACCGATCGTCGACGAGACCCTCAACGGCGTGCGTGTTCGCTACCCGGAATGGTGCAGCGTTTCCGTCTACCGCCTGGTGAACGGAAACTCTGTGCGTTACACGGGCAAGGTGTACTGGCTGGAGAGCTACGCGACCGCCAAGCGCGACAGCGACGCACCGAATGTCATGTGGAAGAAGCGCCCCTTCGGGCAGCTGGAGAAGTGCGCTGAAGCATTGGCCTTGCGCAAGGCATTCCCGGAGGCTGTGGGCGCCCAGCCGACCGCCGAGGAGATGGAAGGAAAGGCCATCATCGATGTCGAATCGGTGCGCGAAGAGCGCCGGTCCTCCACCGCCGGCGCCATCACCCGCCAGCAGCCGGCCGATCCGCAGGACACCCCGGAACGGCAGGCGCTGTATGCCAGCCTGCAGGAATTCGCCGAGTGCGGCATCGAGGAATACCAGGGCGCCTGGGGCCGCCTGTCCAAGGAACAGCGCCAGCTGATCGGCACCGCCGGCCACGAAACCCTGAAGGGCATCGCCGACCGTGCCAGCGCCACGGACGTGGAGGATGCCGAGCAACAGTCGGCAGCCGATGAAGAGGTGCCGCTGTGATCGTCATCGGGTGCGACCAGGGCAGCGAGGCGTGGCACCGCGCCCGCGCCGGCATC
The DNA here is from genome assembly GCF_056172695.1 of Stenotrophomonas sp. GSD10. Classification (NCBI taxonomy): domain Bacteria; kingdom Pseudomonadati; phylum Pseudomonadota; class Gammaproteobacteria; order Lysobacterales; family Lysobacteraceae; genus Stenotrophomonas; species Stenotrophomonas sp. GSD10. The sequence continues at coordinate 2,776,027 of NZ_JAOCMC010000002.1, forward strand.
ATCACGGCCAGCATGTTCGCCACCGCTCGTTCTCGCGTGGGCGAGCTGACCGAGCAGCAGCGCACCTATGTGGACGCTGTGCTGTCCGGCTTGGCCGAGAAAACCGCCATGGAGCGCGCCGGCTACAAGGCCGTGCCGCGCTCGGCCATCATCGAGAAGGCCATCGCCGGTGAGCCGATCGGCGATTTCAGCGAGGCATCCAAGAACTACGCCTTTCGCCTGGCCATCGAGCGCATCAGCGGCGAGCCGTTGGACGAGGGTTTCGAGACGTTCGCCATGCGCCGCGGTCACGAGCTGGAGCCCGAAGCCCGAGCCGAGCATGAGGTGCAGTCCGGACTCCTGGTGAAGCGCGCCGGGTTCGTCCTGAGCGACTGCGGCGACTACGGCTGCTCGGCGGACGGCTTCATCGGCGAGGACGGCGGCAGCGAATACAAGTGCTTCATCAACCCGGAAAAGCTGCGCGCCTTCCACATCGACAACGATGCGAGCGAGGTGTTCGAGCAGGCCCAGGGTTGCATGTGGCTGACCGGCCGGCAGTGGTGGCACATCGGCCTGTACTGCCCGGCGCTGGCCGCCGTGGGCAAGCAGCTGTGGTGGCGCCGCTTCGACCGCGACGAGGCGTTCATCGCAAAGCTGCGTGCTGACCTGGAACCGTTCCGCCAGATGGTGATCGGGTTCGAGCAGAGCCTGCGCGCCGGTGACCACCAGGAGGCGGCATGAAGGGCCTCGATTACGACTATCCCCACGTGGGCACGAAGCGCGGCGGCAACAACCGCGCGCGGCAGTTCGATCACGTAATCGAGGGGAAGCGCGTCACGACCATGGAAGTGGCCGCGGCGCTGGGCCTGTCGAAGAAGCGGGCAGCGGCACGGCTGAAGCTGGGCCCGTTCCCTCTGACCTGGGCCGGCCTGCGCGGAGATCCGCCGGCATGAAGACCTGCACGAAGTGCGCGGCCCGGCTGCCGCTGCGGTTCTTCCCCTCATCAACGGCAAGGCCACCGCCGCGTGCGCGCCCTGCCGCAACACCGAGCGCCGCCTGCGCGACCCGCTCCCTGCCCCGCAGCAGAACCCGCTGCAGGTGCGCCTCAACAACACCTTCAACCTGTGGCACGGGCCAGTGCGCCGCGTGCCGCTTCGGAGCCACGCATGAACGACGAGCAGGAGAAGCGCGCAGAGCAGCGCGGCTATGCCAAGGGTTACGCGGCCGGGAAGCGCCCACGTGCGAAGGAGGTCAGCTACGAGCATCAGCGGCAGCGGGATGCTGCGCGGTTTGATCGCTTCATGTGTGCGGCGGTGACCGGACTCATCGCCTACGGCGGCTGGAAAAGGGGCGACAAGCCCGACAGGTCGCCAGCGGATTTCGCCGCAACGGCAGCTGATATTGCGGCCGCACTGATGAAGAGGGGGCATCGGGCATGACCCACCACCGCTACGACCGCCGGCTGCCGAAGCGCACCGAGGGCTTCGCCTGGGGCCGGTCCATCGACCGCGTCATGGGCGGCCACGTCCTCACCTACCGCCTGTTCCGCCGCGACCTGAAAGGCGCGCTGCACATCAGCATGCGGCAGTTCGCCCTGACCGATCACCGCTGCTTCATCGCCATGGCGCTGCGCCAGATGCGCAAAGACCTGGCCGCGAAGGTCGACGCCATCGGATACGCCCTCATCGAGGCCGAACTGGTCACCACTCAGCTGCAGGAGGTTGCATGAACACCACGATGGCAGACGGCGCAGCCCAGCGCCTGGTCGCACAGATCGCAGCTGACCTGTTCGGCCAGCCGGGCCTGACCCTGATGGAGCTGGCGGAGAAGGTGAAGCAAGCTCGCGGCAATGATGTCCCGCTCGGCTATGTCCGCGTCGAGGCGATCAAGGCCCTGCGCGAGGACGACAAAGTGACCGGCGTAATGGTCCACGTTGAGGAAAGGGCCGACAGCGTGCCGGTCTACCTCGCCGCCCGCCAGCCGGTGGACCTGGAGCAGCAGCGCGACGCTGCTCGCTATCGCTGGATCCGCGAAGAGTATGACCCTTCGGTCCACGACGACGGATTTGAGCCGATGTTTAGCCTTGGCCCAGACCGTCTGGATGCGGAAATCGACGCAATGATCGACGCCAAGGCGGTGGGCAATGGCTGACCAGCTGCTCACCGCTGCAACGGTCCACCTGCTCGCCCTGGTTGGGCTCCTGCTGGTGCTGGGCGCTCTCTGGCTCGCGCTGCAGGGCTACCGCGCCGCGCGCGCAGGGCTGCGCTGGTGCTGGCGGAGGTACGCAGGATGAACGGGCGCTCCTGGACTGAAGACGAGGACGAGACCCTTCGGCTTAACTGGCCGCGTTTTCCCGCCTTCCTGATCGCGCACATCCTGGGTCGCGGCCGGGCATCCGTGTATCGACGTGCGGCGCAGCTCGGGCTGAGGAAGGCGGCTGACTTCGAGACGCAGCCGCTCGCGCGCCTCTGGAATGGGACGGAGGAACCAGGGTCAGTCGCAGCGCGCTTCAAGCCTGGCCAAGTCCCTGCGAACAAAGGCCTGCGCCGGCCGGGCTGGGCCTCGGGCCGCATGAAGGAGACCCAGTTTAAGAAGGGACGTCCTGCCAGTGAGTCGAGGAACTACGTGCCCATCGGCACGGAGAAGGTCGATCGCAAGCGGAACGTGCTGATGCGGAAGATCACGGATGACCCCTCCATCTTCCCGGTCAAACGTTGGCGACCGGTGCACGTGATCGTATGGGAGGAAGTCCACGGCGAGGTGCCGCCTGGCCACATCGTTGTGTTCCGGCCAGGGCTGAAGACATACGCCGCATCAGAGATCACGGTCGAGCGCCTGGAGCTGGTCACGTTGGCCGAAAACATGCGGCGAAACAGCTTCCACAACCGCTATCCACCTGAAATCAAAGAGTTGATCCATCTGAAGTCCAGGATCACTCGCCGGGTCAACGCACGCACCAAGGAGCAGTCGAATGAAGAACAAGGTCAGTGACGTCCGCGATCACCTGGTCGCCATGCTCGAGCGGCTGGATGACGACAACCTCAGTGCGGAAGAAATGAGCGTGGTGATCGAGCGCGCGAAAACGTCAAGCTTGGTCGCCAGCACGTACATCGGCGCAGTCAAGGTCGAACTCGACGCCATCAGGTTGATGGACGAAACCGGAAAGCTCGCCAACGCCGTATCTGCGCCACAGCATATGCCGGCTCTGCCGCATGGACGCACGTGATGCGCGCCCAGCTCTTCCCCGCGAACCGCGCCGCATGAAGCAGCCGGCCAAGGACGTGCTGCGCGAGCAGCTGGTGGTCGCGGCCGATGAAGTGATCCGCCTGCGCGCTGAGGTACTGCGCCTGCGCGGCGAGATGAACCGGGCCACCGAGCAGCTGCGCGCTGCGCTGGCCACGAACTGAAGGAGACCAGCATGCAACTGATGACCCCCGAGCGGTGGCTGGACCGCTACTTTGAAGAGGGCAGCCGCCCGTCCCTGCAGGTTCTGCAGCGGCTGTTGCGCGACGGAAAGCTGCCCGGCCGCAAGGTCGGCGGCACCTGGTTCATCGACGAACACGAATGGCTCGCCGGCGGCGACGATCTCGTGGCGCGCGTCCTGGCCGATGCGGCGTAACCTGCCATGATGGGACGTGTCCGCAAGCCTGGCCGCCGAGACTGGCCGCAGAACCTGTACGCCCACCGGGACGGTTTCAAGTACCGGCACCCGATCACGCGCAAAGAGCATTCGATGGGCAAGGACAAGGCCAAGGCCTTCGCCGCGGCCAAGAAGCTCAATGCCATGTTGATGCCCAGCAACGACCTGGTATCGAAGGTGCTGACGCCCGGCGAGACGGTGGCTGATGCAATTGTCGTGTTCCGCCGCGATGACGTGCCCGGCAGGAGGTGGGCGCCGAAGACGGCCGAGGTCTACGAAAGCGTGATTCGCCGCATCGAGGCCGGGCTGGGTTCGAAGCCGGTAGCCGACGTGTCGGTGAAGGTGTGCGCCACCTTCATCCGCGAGGTGACCGAATCCGACCGCGCGCGCCAGCAGTTCAGGCTGGTGTTGGGGTGGATCCTCGCCTGCGCGGTGGAAGAAGGCTGGATCGACACCAATCCCGCCTTGGCCACGCGCCGATTCCAGCACGAGCGGAAGCGCGTGCGCCTTACGCTGGACGTCTACCGGGCGATATGGGACAAGGCCGCGCCCTGGCTGCGCAACGCCATGGATCTGTCGCTGGTGACGCTGCTGCGCCGGGAGGACGTGGTGACGGTGAAGTTCACCGACGTGCGCGATGGCCACCTGTGGGTGGTCCCATCGAAAACCGAGGGCTCGACGAACGTTCGGCTACAGATCGCCACCGCTGGCCCGCTGGCGGACCTGCTCAAGCGGTGCAAGGATGACGTGGCTTCGCCGTTCGTGATTCACCGGTTGCCAGAGCGCGCCAAGCCGCAGGACAAGCGCGCCAAGACGCGCACGCACCACACGCAGGTACTGCCCGAGCAGCTGTCGCGCGCTTTCGCCACCGCACGCGATGCCGCCGGCATCACGGGGGACGCGCCGCCAACCTTCCACGAGATCCGCAGCCTGGGCGGTGCACTGCTGCGCGAAACTGGCTGGACCACGGAGCAGATTCAGGCGCTCATGGGACACGGAAACGCATCGATGACCGAGCATTATCTGGGTGGCCACGAAGCGCCCTGGCAGCCGGTCACCACGGGTATCGCGCTGCCGCGATAGTGGTGGAATAGTGGACATGTAGTGACCACAACTAAAAAGGGCCTGCACCGTATGGCGCAAGCCCTTGTTCTTTCGCAGTATTTGGTCGGGACGGCCGGATTCGAACCGACGACCCTCTGCCCCCAGGCAGATGCGCTACCAGGCTGCGCTACGCCCCGACTGATGCTGCGATGTGCCCGCCAGTGCGGCGGGCCGTGAAGTATAGCGGATTACGATGGAAATGGGATCAGCGACGCAACAACTGCAGCACTTCTTCCAGCTCCATGCGCACCTGCTTGATGATCTGGTTGCTCAGCGCCGATTCCTCGCGGGCATCGGGGCCGTCCAGACGCAGGCGTGCACCACCGATGGTGTAGCCCTGTTCGTACAGCAGGCTGCGGATCTGCCGCACCATCAGCACGTCGTGGCGCTGGTAGTAGCGGCGGTTGCCTCGGCGCTTGGCCGGCTCAAGGCTGGGAAACTCGGTTTCCCAGTAGCGCAGGACGTGCGGCTTGACGTCGCACAGCTCGCTGACCTCACCGATGGTGAAGTAGCGCTTGGCCGGTATCGGCGGTAGTTCGCGGTTACTGCCCGGATCCAGCATAAGCTTCCACCCGCTCCTTGAGCTTCTGGCCCGGACGGAAGGTCACCACCGTACGGGCGGAAATCGGAATTTCCTCGCCGGTCTTGGGGTTGCGACCCGGGCGCTGGTTCTTGCGCCGCAGATCGAAATTACCGAAGCCCGACAGCTTCACCTGACGTCCCTGTTCCAATGCTTCACGCAGCACATCGAAAAACGCGTCGACGAATTCCTTGGCTTCCCGCTTGTTCAGACCGACTTCGTCGAACAGCTTTTCCGCCATCTCCGCCTTGGTCAATGCCATTGCCTGCTACCCCCGAGTGCTGCCCGCTCAGCCGCGGATCCGGGCGTGGTGTTCACGCTCGATGGCGGTGACCGCCTCGGCCACCACCGCATCCACGTCGCGGTCCGTCAGAGTGCGCGACTTGTCCTGCAAAATCAAGCCCATAGCGAGACTCTTGAATCCCGGCTCGACGCCCTGGCCGACATACCGGTCGAACAGGTTCAGCTCGCGCAGCAGCGGCCCTGCGGCCTGGCGGACAGTGGCGGCCAGGTCGGCCCAGGCCACCTGTTCAGGCACCAGGAACGCCAGATCGCGGCGCACCGCCGGGAAGCGCGACAGCTCGCCGGCACGCGGCAGGCGGCGGGCGGTCAACGGCTCCAGGTCCAGCTCGAAGGCGTACACGTCGGCTTCGATGTCCATGGCCTTGGCCAGGCGCGGGTGGACCTGGCCGATCCAGCCGATCGCCACGCCATCGCGGAACACCTCGGCCGAACGCGCCGGGTGGCCATAGGCACGCGCCGACGGGCGGAACTCCAGCTGCGCACCACTGGCAGCGGCCAGCGACTCCAGGTCGCCCTTCAGGTCATGGAAATCGACCTTGCGGGTCGGCAGGCCCCATTGCACCGCCTGCGCATCACCGCAGACCGCCGCGGCCACGCGCGGGGTTTCCAGCGGCGCGGGCTGACCGTCTCCGGCCTGCTGGGCGAACACCCGACCGATCTCGAACAGGCGCACGCGGCCGAGCTGGCGGGCGGCATTTCGGCCCAGCGTGGCGACCAGGCCCGGCAGCAGCGACGGGCGCATCACCGCCAGTTCCGCCGACAGCGGGTTGGCCAGCGGCACCAGCCCGTCACGCAGCTGCCACTGGGTCAGCAGCGCGTCGTCGACGAAGGCGAAATTGACGGTTTCCTGCTGGTCGCGGGCGATCAGCTGGCGGCGCACGCTCAGTGCGTCCAGCTGGGTCTCGCTCGGCATCGCCACGCGGGCGGCACCGCCCGGCAGCGTGGTCGGAATCTGCTCGTAACCGTGGATACGGGCCAGCTCTTCGATCAGGTCTTCTTCAATGGCGATGTCGAAGCGGCGGCTCGGCGCGGCCACCTGCCAGCCCTCGGCAGTGGCCGCCACGTCCATGCCCAGCGCGCGCAGGATGCGCTCGACTTCGGCATCGTCGATGGTGATGCCAAGCACCCGGGTGATGCGCGCGCGGCGCAGCACGATCGTCGCCGGCTGCGGCAGATCGACCTCGCGCACGGCCTCGGTAACCGGCGCCGGGGTGCCGCCGGCCAGGTCCAGCACCAGGCGGGTGGCGTATTCGATGGCGGTGCGCGGCAGCGCCGGATCGACGCCACGCTCGAAGCGGTGGCCGGCATCGGTGTGCAGGCCCAGCTTGCGGCCGCGCCCATGATCGCGGCCGGCGCAAAGTGCGCGGCCTCCAGGAACACGGCGGTGGTGGCATCGGTGACGCGGGTGTCGAAGCCACCCATCAGGCCAGCCAGGCCGACCGCACGATCAGCGTCGGTGACCACCAGGAAGCTGTCGTCCAGCGTGGCATCACGGCCGTCCAGCAGCTTCAGGGTCTCGCCCGCGCGCGAACGGCGCACCGCGATGCTGCCCTGCAGGGTGCCCAGGTCATAGGCATGCATCGGCTGGCCCAGCTCCAGCATCACGTACTGGGTGATGTCGACCAGCAGCGAGACCGGGCGCACGCCACTGCGGCGCAGGCGCTCGGCCATCCACAGCGGAGTCGTGGCGGCGGCGTTGACGCCTTCGATGACACGGCCGAGGTAGCGCGGCGCTTCAGCGCCGGCATCGAGCTGGATCGACAGCTCACGGCTGCCGACCGGCGCAATGGCGTCAGCGGCGAATTCCAGCACTTCGCTGCGGGTGGCTGCGGCGACGTCGTAGGCGATGCCGCGCAGGCTGAAGCAGTCGGCGCGGTTCGGGGTCAGCTTGATCTCGATGCTGGCATCGGGCAGGCCCAGGTACTCGACCAGGGTCTGGCCGACCGGCGCATCGTCCGGCAGTTCCAGCAGGCCGGATGCATCGTTGTCCAGGCCCAGCTCCTTGGCCGAACACAGCATGCCGTTCGATTCGACGCCGCGCAGCTTGGCCGGCTTGATCTTCAGCTCGCCGATCTGCGCACCGACCATCGCCAGCGGCGCAACCAGGCCCGGGCGCGCATTCGGCGCACCGCAGACGATCTGCAGCAGCTCGCCCTGCCCGGCATCGACCTTGCACACCTGCAGGCGATCGGCTTCGGGATGGCGCACCGCTTCGACGATGCGTGCCACGACCACGTGATCGAGGCCGTCGCCGAGCGCGGTCACTTCTTCCACTTCCAGGCCGATGGCGGTCAGCACCGCGCTCAGCTCATCGCGCGAGGCGGAGGTCGGGACGTGGCTGCGCAGCCAGTTTTCGGAGAATTTCATGGTGTCACCCTGGTGGGCCCGGCGCATGCGCCTGGGCCTGCGAATTGAGATGCCGTCGATTCAGGAGCAGTCGAGCAAGCTCGACTCTACGGGCCGGCGCTTATGCGAACTGTTTCAGGAACCGCACGTCGTTCTCGAAGAACGCGCGCAGATCGTTGACGCCGTAGCGCAGCATCGCAAAGCGCTCCACGCCCATGCCGAAGGCGAAGCCGGTGTAACGCTCCGGATCGATGCCGACGTTGCGCAGCACGTTCGGATGCACCATGCCGCAGCCGAGCACTTCCAGCCAGCGGGTGCTGCCATCGGGCTGCTGCCAGGCGATGTCCACTTCCGCGCCCGGTTCAACGAACGGGAAGTAGCTGGGACGGAAGCGCATCTCGAAATCGCGCTCGAAGAACGCGCGCACGAACTCGGCCAGCGTGCCCTTCAGGTCGGCGAAGGTCGAATGCTCGTCCACCAGCAGGCCTTCGACCTGATGGAACATCGGCGAATGGGTCTGGTCGCTGTCGCTGCGGTACACCTTGCCGGCGGCGATCATGCGCAACGGCGGCGCGTGGTCGCCCATGTAGCGCACCTGCACACCGGAGGTATGCGTGCGCAGCAGGCGGCCGTCGCCGAAGTAGAAGGTGTCATGCATCGCGCGCGCCGGATGGTGCGGCGGGAAGTTCAGCGCCTCGAAGTTGTGCCAGTCATCCTCGATTTCCGGCCCTTCCGACAGCTCGTAGCCCAAGCGGCCAAAGATGCCGGTGATGCGCTCCAGGGTGCGGGTGATCGGATGCAGGCCGGCGCGCTCGCCATTGCGGCCCGGCAGGGTGATGTCGATGGCTTCGGCGGCCAGGCGCGCATCCAGTGCCGCGTCTTCCAGCAGCGCCTTGCGCTCGCCCAGCGCGCGGGTCAGCGCGTCGCGGGCCTGGTTGATCGCTTCACCGGCGGCCTTGCGCTCGTCGGCCGGCAGGGCGCCGAGCTGCTTGAGCTGCGAGGTGATGCTGCCGCTCTTGCCAAGCAGGGCCACGCGCATCTGTTCCAGCACGTCGGGGCTCTGTGCGGCGGCCACATCGGCCAGCGCCTGGGTGGTGAGGGATTGGATGTCGCTCATGGGGGCCGGAACTCCAGTCGATCTGCCATCGCGATGCGCGAAGGGCCGACCCCTGTCGCCACCGCCGTCCCCGCGCTGCCGCTGTGGCCACGCCGGGACCCAAAAAGAATGGGGAAGGACTTGCGCCCTTCCCCATGCATTGCCTTGACCTGACACCGTTCCGAGTGAACGGTTACGGCATCGGGAAGGACTTATGCCGCCAGCGCGCCCTTGGCCTTTTCGGCCAGCGCGGCAAAACCGGCTGCGTCGTGCACGGCGATGTCAGCCAGGACCTTGCGATCCAGGGTGATGCCGGCCTTCAGCAGGCCGTTCATGAAGCGGCTGTAGCTCAGGCCGTTGATGCGGGCAGCCGCATTGATACGGGTGATCCACAGCGAACGGAAGTTGCGCTTCTTCTGCTTACGGCCGATGTAGGCGTACTGCTGTGCCTTGATGACCGCCTGCTTGGCGACGCGGAAGACCTTGCGACGGGCGTTGTAGTAGCCCTTCGCCAGAGTCAGGATTTTCTTGTGGCGGCGACGCGCCTGTACGCCACGCTTAACTCGTGCCATTTTTCAGTTCCTCAGAGGTAAGGGAGCATGCGGTCCAGACGGCCTGCGTCTTCTGCACGGACATGGCCCGTCTGACGCAGATTACGCTTACGCTTGGTCGCTTTCTTCGTGAGGATGTGGCTACGGTTGGCGTGGCCGCACTTGTACTTGCCCGAGGCGGTCTTGCGGAAACGCTTGGCCGCTGCCCGGTTGGTCTTGATCTTGGGCATTGCAATGTCCTTGATGGGGGTGACCCTGGTTTCTGACTGATCTGGCGGCGGCCTGGGCCGCTCTTTCCGTCCTGCCATGATCGGCGTACGACCCGTCCTGGGTGGGTCGAGCCGGGCATGATACAGGCAAAACCGCCCTGCCACCAGCCCCTGTGACCCTCAAACGTGCTGCTGCAAAAGCAAAGGGACGCCACTGGCGCCCCTTCACCCTGAACCATTCAGCCAGGCGCCCCGGAAGGCAGCCCCGCAGGCCTCAGGTCTTCTTCTTCGGCGCGATCATCATGACCATCTGACGCCCTTCCAGGCGCGGACGGGATTCAATGACGATGTCCTCACCCAGATCGGTCTCGATCCGGTTGGCCATTTCGCGGCCCAGTTCCTGGTGGCTCATTTCACGGCCACGGAAGCGGATGTTGACCTTGATCTTGTCACCATCCTCGAGGAACCCACGCATCTTGCGCAGCTTGATCTGGTAGTCGCCCTCGTCCGTGACCGGACGGAACTTCACTTCCTTGATCTCGACCTGCTTGGTCTTCTTCTTGGCCTCGCTGGCCTTCTTCTGCGCTTCGAACTTGAACTTGCCGAAGTCCATGATCTTGCAGACCGGCGGATCGGCCTGCGGCTGGATTTCGACCAGGTCCAGGCCTTCATCTTCGGCCATGGACAGCGCTTCGTCGCGCGACAACACGCCGATCATTTCTCCGTCACTGCCGATCACGCGGACGCGCGGCACACGGATTTCCTGATTCTTGCGGTTCTGTTTGTTGTCAGGGGTGCTGATATTACGTTCTCCCAAGGGTATCGAACCGGTCCGGGTGCCTGTGCCCCCGGACCGGACCTTGCTTACGCGCCCTCGGCCTGGAGCCGCTCGATGAAGGCCTGCAGGCTCATGCTGCCCAGGTCTTCGCCAGAACGCGTACGCACCGCCACAGCCCCATTTTCCTTCTCGCGGTCACCGATGACCAGCAGGTAGGGCACGCGCTGCAACGTATGCTCGCGGATTTTATAGCCGATCTTCTCGTTACGCAAATCCGAGCTGACGCGGAAGCCTTGCTCCGCAAGGGTTTTGGTCACGCCCGAGACGTACTCGGCCTGGGCGTCGGTGATATTGGCCACCACCACCTGGGTCGGCGCCAGCCAGGCCGGGAACTGGCCGGCGTGGTGCTCGATCAGGATGCCCAGGAAGCGCTCCATCGAGCCGACGATGGCCCGGTGCAGCATGACCGGGTGCTTCTTCTGGCTGTTCTCGTCCACGTACTCGGCGCCGAGGCGGCCGGGCATCATGAAGTCGACCTGCATCGTGCCCAGCTGCCAGGTACGGCCGATGGCGTCCTTCAGGTGGTACTCGATCTTCGGGCCGTAGAAGGCGCCCTCGCCCGGCAGCTCCTGCCATTCCACGCCACAGGCGGTCAGCGCCGAGCGCAGCGCGCCCTCGGCCTTGTCCCAGGTGGCATCGTCACCCAGGCGCGATTCCGGACGCAGCGCGATCTTGATCTGGATATCGTCGAAGCCGAAGTGCTTGTACACCGCCAGCGCCTGCTGGTGGAACGCGGTCACTTCCGATTCGATCTGGTTTTCGGTGCAGAACACATGGCCGTCGTCCTGGGTGAAACCGCGCACGCGCAGGATGCCGTGCAGCGCGCCGGACGGCTCGTTGCGGTGGCAGGAGCCGAACTCACCGTAGCGGATCGGCAGGTCGCGATAGCTGTGCAGGCCCTGGTTGAACACCTGGATGTGGCCCGGGCAGTTCATCGGCTTGACCGCGTAGGTGCGCTTTTCCGACTCGGTGAAGAACATGTTGTCCTGGTAGTTGTCCCAGTGGCCGGACTTCTTCCACAGGCTCACGTCCAGGATCTGCGGGCAGCGCACTTCGCCGTAGCCGCTGTTGCGGTAGACCTTGCGCATGTACTGCTCGACCACCTGCCACAGCGCCCAGCCCTTGGGGTGCCAGAACACCAGGCCCGGCGCTTCTTCCTGCAGGTGGAACAGGTCCTGCTGCTTGCCGATGCGGCGGTGATCGCGCATTTCGGCTTCTTCGATGCGCTTGATGTAGGCCTCAAGCTGCTTCTTGTCGGCCCAGGCGGTGCCGTAGATGCGCTGCAGCTGTTCGTTCTGCGCGTCGCCACGCCAGTACGCGCCGGAGATGCGGGTCAGCTTGAAGGCCTTCAGGAAGCGCGTGTTCGGCACGTGCGGACCGCGGCACATGTCCACGTATTCCTGGTGGTAATACATGCCCATGGCCTGGATGTCGTCGGACATGTCCTCGATCAGGCGCAGCTTGTAGTCCTCGCCACGGGCCTTGAAGATCTCGATCACTTCGGCGCGCGGGGTCATCTTCTTGATGACGTCGTAGTCCTGGGCGATCAGCTCGCCCATGCGCTTCTCGATCGCGGCCATGTCGTCCGGGGTGAACGGGCGCTCGGAGTAGATGTCGTAGTAGAAGCCCTCGGCGATCACCGGGCCGATCACCATCTTCACGTCCGGGTACAGCTGCTTGACGGCGTGGCCGACCAGGTGGGCGCAGGAATGGCGGATGATCTCCACACCCTCCTCGTCCTTGGCGGTGATGATGCGCAGGCTGGCATCGTGGTCGATGACGTCGCTGGCATCGACCAGCACGCCATCCACGGCGCCGGCGATGGTGGCCTTGGCCAGGCCGGCGCCGATCGACTGGGCGACGTCCATGACGCTGACGGGGTTTTCGAATTCGCGGCGGCTGCCGTCGGGAAGGGTAATGTTGATCATCGCAGTAGCTTCGTGCGGGGCCCGCCGGGCGGGCTGGAAAGCGGTCCCGGGCCGGAGCCCGGGCAATAAAAAGCGCCGCGAGGGCGCCTGGAACACAGGGCCTTCGGGGGCAGGTCAACAGTGGGCGGTGGTAGTGCTCATGTCACACGCTCGGCCGGCGCTGGGCGCGGGCCACCTTGTTCCAGTCAGGGTTCTGCGCTGATCTTAAACCAGCAGGCGGGAAAGCCCAAGGGCCACCGTACGGCCCGCTGAATGAGCGCCGCTGGCGGCGTGAAAACGCAATGATTACCATGTCCGCGCGGCCCGCCCTGTGCCAGCCTGCCCGCTTTCCCCCAGGACCTCGTGATGCGCCACCCGCTCCGACCGGCTCCCGCCGGCCCCGCCCGTGCCCCGCGTTCGCCCGCCCGCAGCTGCGCCGGCCACCCGCGATGATCACCGTCGGCCTTTCCACGCTCGGCTTCTGCAGCCTGGGCATGCTGTCGGCGATGTTCTCGGCACTGTCCTTCTATGCCGCCTCGCCGCACTGCCGCTGGCCGCGCCTGCGCCGTGCCGGCCGCCTCGGCCGCCAGATCGGCCTGGTTGCCGCCGCTGCCGCGTTGTGGCTGTGGATGGCCGAGCTCGGCTTTGCCGCCGGGCTGGTGGCGATGCTGTGTACCTGGATGCTGTCGGCCATGCTGTTGCCGACGCTGGCGGCCTGGCACCGCCCCGGCGCGGAGTCGCCCTGATGTGGGCGCGTGCCTTCGCCGGCCTCGTCGCCGGCTTCTTCCTGGCCGCCGCGGCGACCGGGCTGGTCACCTGGCTGCCCCCGGCCCTTGGCAGAACGCTCTGGTTCCGAGCCTGATCGCCTTCGTGCCGCTGTGGATGCTGGCGGCCCTGTGGGCGTTCAGTTTCCGCAGCGCACTGCGCGCCTGGCTGGTGCTGGCCGGCAGCGCAGCGGGCGGCTTCGCCGTGCTCGGGCTGCTGCGCCTGGCCGGTGCCGTGCAATGAGACCGACCCCATGAAGTTCAGCTCGCAGACCCTGCGCACCTTCACCACCCTGCACACCTGGGTCGGCCTTGTGGCCGGCTTCGGCCTGTTCGTGGCGTTCTACGCCGGCGCCCTGACCCTGTTCCATCATGACCTGCCGCTGTGGCAGACGCCCGGCGCGGCAACCGCACTGCCCGCTGGCCTGGACGACGCGCAGTACCTGCTGGAGGACGTGCTGGCCACGCATCCGGAAGCGCGCCGCCACGTCGGGATGACCTTCCCCGGCGCCGAACACCCGCAGCCGCTGGCCTACTGGCAGGCCGACGACGGCAGCTGGCGCTACGCGTGGCCGGGCCAGATCAGCGGCAGCCCGACGCCCCCGCAGAGTGGGCTGGCCGAACTGGTCAACGAACTTCACTACAGTCTCGGCCTGCCGGTGGCCGGCATCTATGTGATGGGCATTGTCAGCCTGCTGTACGGCATGGCGCTGCTCAGTGGCCTGGTAATCCATCTGCCCAAGCTGCTCGGCGATCTGTTCGCGCTGCGCCCCGGTCGCAACCTGAAGCAGATGTGGCAGGACGCGCACAACGTGATCGGCGTGCTCAGCCTGCCCTTCCACCTGATGTTCGCCGTTACCGGCGCCCTGCTCTGCCTGGTCTTCGTGCAGATGGCCCTGCTCAATCCACTGATCTACGACGGCAAGGTGCTGGCGGCGGCGCCAGCGGCGATGGACACCGCGCCGGTGCGCGAGGCCACCGGCATTCCGGCGCCGCCGGGCAGCCTGCGCGTGCTGCATGCGCGCGCCCTGGAGGTTGCCCGTGCGCAGGGCGTGGCCAGCTTCGAGCCGGCCTACCTGAAACTGGCCAATGCCGGCGACGCCCATGCCACCATCGAGATCACCGGTGAATCCACCGGCACGCTCGGGCCGCTGGGTTCGGTGGCGCTGGACGTGGCCACCGGTAATGTCCTGGCCACCCAGCTGCCGGGCCACCGTGATGCCAATCACGCCACGCTCAGTGCCGCCTACGCACTGCATTTCGGCGAGTTCGGCAATGGCGTGGTGGTCTGGCTGTACTTCCTGCTTGGCCTGGGCGGTGCCTTCCTGTTCTATTCGGGCAATCTGCTGTGGATCGAATCCCGCCGCAAGCGGCGCCAGCCGCAGCAACCGCGCGCCGGGGTGAACATGGCCCGGGCCACGGTGGGGGTCTGCATCGGCCTGTGCGTGGCGATCTCGGTCGCGTTTGGCACCGCGCTGGTGCTGGAACGGTTGGCACCATCGGTCGTCGACCACGGCATCCGCTGGGCCTGCTTCGGCAGCTGGGCGGTCTGTGCGCTGTGGGCCGCGCTGCGGCGCCCGGCGCAGGCCGCGCGCGAGCTGCTGTGGGCGGCAGCGATCAGTACCGCGCTGGTGCCGATCCTGCATGGGGCACTCAGTGGTGACTGGTTGTGGCGTGCCGCCTCGCACGGCCAGTGGCCGCTGTTCTGGGTCGATGCGATCGCACTGGCAATGGCGTTCGGCTTCGCCCGCCTGGCCGTGGCCAGCCAGCGCCGCGCACGCAACGGCGATCCGAACAGCGTCTGGGCCGATTGAGTAGCGTCGAGCTTGCTCGACGGTAGTGGCGTTCGCGCGAAGATCCGCCGGGCATCGCCCGGCGCTACCGAAACACACCGCGCCGACAGCCGTCGAGCAAGCTCGACGCTACGACGGCGCGGTCATCGCTCAATCGCCGATGCGTGCCTTCTGCCACGGGCCCAGCATGGCGTTGAGCAGGCTGGCCTGCTCGTCGTCGCCGGTCAGCTCCCACATGAAGACCCCGGCCAGGCCCTGCTCGCGGGCGAACTGCGCGCGCAGGCCGATCGAGCGCGGATCCTCATAGCTGATGAAGACCTTCTGTTCGCTGTTGTACAGCCAGGGGCTCTGCGCCTGCGGCTGCCAATGCTTCGTCCAGCCGGGCTGGTCGAGATAGCGCGCCTTGATCACCCGCCAGTCGCCGGCGTCGGCCGGTGCACTGTAGGCCTGGTACAGGCCATCGGCAGCGTTGCCGGTCACCTTGAAGCCACGCCCGTAGAACGGCACGCCCAGCACCAGCTTGTCGGCTGGCACGCCGTGCTGGCGGTAGTACTGCACCGCGCCGGCCACGTTGTTCCAGCGCCGCAGCTCCGGCGCCAGCGGGTCAGCCGCCACCTCATGCAGCGGCGCGTTGAACGTCGACACTGCCGAGAAGCCGGTGCCCATGTCGTAGCTCATCAGGTTGATGAAATCGAACACCTTGGCCAGTGCCGGCAGGTCGTAGCTGGCGGCCGGATCGTACGGGCCATCGGTCTGCAGGCGGCCGGCGGCCAATGCGGCCGTCAGCAGCATCGGCTGTCGCGCCTTGCGCCCGCGCGCGTCGAGTGCCACGCGGAACGCCTGCGCGAGCCGGGTCAGGTTGGCGCGATCCTGCGGACGGTGCGCCAGCTCCTTCGGCCCACCACTGACCGGGAATTCCCAGTCGATGTCCACGCCATCGAAGCTGCCGGCGTGGCGGTCGAAGAACAGCGTCATGCACGAATCAACCAGGCGCTTGCGGCTGGCCTCGGTCAGCGCAGCATCGGAGAACCCGCCGGCACCCCAGCCACCGATCGAGATCAGCGTGCGCAGGTGCGGATGCGCCTTCTTGAGCTCGGCCAGCGCGGCGAAGTTCTTCGGCGCTTCCGCCCCGATCGTGCAGCGCCCGTCCTCGATGGTGGAGAACGCGTAGAACAGGTGGGTCAGGCGCTCGGCCGGAATGCTCGACACCGGATAGCGCTCGGCCGAGCCCCCGGATAGTACGCACCGAAGATCGGCGATTGCGCCGGCGCGGCCTGCGCCGCGATGGGCACGGCACCGGCAATCAGTACGGCAAGGACGGCCACGGTCTGGCGGAACATGCGATCTCCTGGTTCGAAGGCGCCGTCACGTTAGCAAACCGATGCGCCCGCAGGACCGATGTCGTGGCATGTCGTCCACTGGACAAGCGCGATCTACCGGGCGACGACAATCCAGCAGTCACGCCACGGCCATCATGCAGTGCAGCAGGACATGTGCCGACGCAGCAGCACCGGGATGTTTGCTGGAGGCCGTCGAACAGCGCGAGCATCCACTGAGTGACCCCGAGCCGGACCAGGTGTGGTGAGGCACCGAAGCGTCGAGCTTGCTCGACTGATCGAAGCAGAAGCAGTCGAGCAAGCTCGACGCTACAAAGAGCGGACGACGAGCAGGCTCGACGCTTTGAAAAAGAAAAAGCGGGCCGAAGCCCGCTTTTTCATCTGCGAAGGTGTGAGGACCAACGGTCCTCACCCACCGCACAATCGGCAGTACCGATTATTCGGCGCTGACGGCGTCGCCTTCTTCCACGGCCTTCATCGACAGGCGGATACGGCCCTGCTTGTCGACTTCCAGCACCTTGACCTTGACCACATCGCCTTCCTTCAGCACGTCGCCGACCTTCTCGACGCGATCGCTGGAGATCTGCGACACGTGGACCAGACCGTCCTTGCCCGGCAGGATCGTGACGAACGCACCGAAGTCCATGATCTTGGCGACCTTGCCTTCGTAGATGCGGCCCGGCTCGACGTCCGAGGTGATCTGCTCGATGCGGGCCTTGGCGGCCTGGGCAGCGATGGCGTTGACCGAGGCGATGACGATGGTGCCGTCATCCTGGATGTCGATCTGGGTGCCGGTTTCCTTGGTGATTGCCTGGATGGTCGAACCACCCTTGCCGATCACTTCGCGGATCTTGTCCGGGTGGATCTTGATGGTCAGCAGGCGCGGCGCGTAGTCCGACAGCTCTTCGCGCGGCGCGGTCAGGCCGTGGGCCATTTCGCCCAGGATGTGCAGACGGCCAGCCTTGGCCTGCTGCAGGGCCTGCTTCATGATCTCTTCGGTGATGCCTTCGATCTTGATGTCCATCTGCAGGGCGGAAATGCCCTCAGCGGTACCGGCGACCTTGAAGTCCATGTCGCCCAGGTGATCTTCATCACCCAGGATGTCGGACAGTACGACGAAGCGCTCGCCTTCCTTGACCAGACCCATGGCGATACCGGCCACCGGGGCCTTCACCGGCACGCCGGCGTCCATCAGGGCCAGCGACGAACCGCAGACCGAGGCCATCGACGAGGAGCCGTTCGACTCGGTGATTTCCGAGACGACGCGGATGGTGTACGGGAAGGATTCCAGCGACGGCATGACAGCCAGCACGCCACGCTTGGCCAGGCGACCGTGGCCGATTTCGCGGCGCTTCGGGCCCATCATGCGGCCGCACTCACCCACCGAGAACGGAGGGAAGTTGTAGTGGAACAGGAAGTTTTCCTTGTACTCACCGGCAACGGCATCGATGACCTGGCCATCACGGGCGGTGCCCAGGGTGATGGTCACGATGGCCTGGGTTTCGCCGCGGGTGAACAGCGAGGAACCGTGGGTACGCGGCAGCACGCCGGTCTTCACGGCGATCGGGCGGACGGTGTCCAGCGCACGGCCGTCGATACGGACCTTGGTGTCCAGCACCGAGTCACGCATGGTGCGGTATTCCAGCTCGCCGAATTCCTTCGACAGCTCGGCCGGGTTCCAGCCCTCGGCAGCCACGCGGCCAGCCAGGGTTTCGACCACGTCCTTCTTGATCGCCGAAATGGCGTCGCGGCGCTGCAGCTTGTCGCGCACCTGGAAGGCTTCGCCCAGGCGCGGGCCGATGGCTTCCTTCAGGGCGGAGATCAGCGCGTCGTTCTTGGCCGGGGCTTCCCAGGTCGACGGCTTGGTGCCGGCTTCGACGGTCAGCTCATTGATCGCGTTGATGACCTTCTGCATTTCGCGGTGACCGAAGGTCACAGCGCCCAGCATCACTTCTTCGGACAGCAGCGCGGCTTCGGATTCAACCATCAGCACAGCGTTGGAGGTACCGGCCACGACCAGTTCCAGCTGCGAATCAGCCAGTTCGCTGACGGTCGGGTTCAGGATGTACTCGCCGTTCTTGTAACCGACCTTGGCAGCGCCGATCGGACCCATGAACGGGGTGCCGGCCAGGGCCAGGGCAGCCGAGGCGCCGATCAGGGCCGGGATGTCGCCGTCCACGTCCGGGTTCAGCGACATGACCGTGGCGATGATCTGCACTTCGTTCTTGTAGTCTTCCGGGAACAGCGGGCGGATCGGACGGTCGATCAGACGCGAGATCAGGGTTTCCTTCTCGGTCGCACGGCCTTCACGCTTGAAGAAACCACCCGGGATACGGCCGCCGGCGTAGAACTTTTCCTGATAATCGACGGTCAGCGGGAAGAAGTCCTGGCCTTCGCGCGCGCTCTTGGCGGCGACGGCGGTGACCAGCAGTACGGTGTCGTCCATCTTGACGATGACGGCACCGCTGGCCTGACGGGCGACTTCGCCGGTCTCAAGCGTGACGGTGTGCTTGCCGTACTGGAAGGTTTTGGTGATTTTTGCCACGGAGGGTGTCCTTGGGGATGCTGTCTGCGAATTTGGACCGTCGGCGACCCTTGCCGCCAGCGGGTGGCCGGATCGTTCCGGCCTGAATCGGGGATTGCGGTGCTACAAAACAAAACCGCGGCGCATCGCTGCGCCGCGGGGATTCGTTGCTTAGCGACGCAGGCCAAGCTTTTCGATCAGGGCCTTGTAACGCTCGACGTCCTTCTTCTTCAGGTAGTCGAGCAGGCTGCGACGGCGGTTGACCATCTGCAGCAGGCCGCGGCGGCTGTGGTGGTCCTTCTTGTGGGTCTTGAAGTGGCCGGTCAGCAGCTCGATGCGGGCGGTCAGCAGGGCCACCTGGACTTCCGGAGAGCCGGTGTCAGCCGAGCTGCGCTTGTTGTCTTCAATGACCTTCTGGGTGTCGATCGACATTTTCTTTTTCTCTGTGATGCGTGGCCGGCAGGAACGCGCTTCGCGCACCGCCAGGCTCGCCGTGGACTACAAGGATGAAACCTGCGCGGAGCAGGCTGCCGGAAAACGGCCGCGAAATTGTAACGGCCAGGGGCTTCCGGGACAAGGACCGGGGCTGAACCACCCTGCCCCGTTCAGAGGTTGAAACGGCGCTGCGGGGCCAGCAGCCCGCTGTCGTCAACCTGCCCGAGCCCCTGGACAGCATCGTCCGGGCCGAACACGGCCACCAGGCCCTGCGGCCAGGACAGGTCGCGCTGGCGCTGGCCGACGCAGAAGCGATGCGCCTGTTCGGCATCGAGGTCGACCCGCGGGTATTCCGCCAACCCGGCGGCCAGCGGCAGCAGCAGTGCGTCCATACCCGCCTCGTCGCCGGCCTCGACCATTGTGCGCAGCTGGTCCAGGGTGACCATGGCCGGTTCGCGGAACGGTTCCACCCAGAGCCGGCGCAGCGCGCTGATGTGGGCGCCACAGCCCAGGGCCTCGCCCAGATCACGGGCCAGGCTGCGGATGTAGGTGCCCGAGCCGCAGGTCACGCGCAGGCGCAGCCGTTCCGGCTGCTGCTCCAGCACCTCGATGGCGTGCACCTGCACCTCGCGCTCGGGTGCCTGGATGACGTCACCGCGGCGGGCCTTCACATACAACGGTTCACCGCCCTGCTTGAGTGCCGAATAGATCGGCGCACGCTGCAGGATGGCCCCAGTCAGCGGCGCCAGCGCGGCCTGCAGGGCGTCGGCACTGATGGCAGGGACCGGGCGCTGCAGCAGCACCTGGCCTTCGGCATCATCGGTATCGGTGGTCTGGCCGAGCACGATCTCGGCGTCGTAGGCCTTGGCCGAACCGAGCAGCAGGCCGGCGATCTTGGTGGCTTCACCGAAGCACAGCGGCAGCAGGCCGGTGGCCAGCGGGTCGAGGCTGCCGGTATGGCCACCCTTCTCGGCGCGGAACAGGCGACGGGCCACCTGCAGGGCGGCGTTGGAGCTCATGCCGGTCGACTTGTCGAGCAGCAGGATGCCATCCAGGCGGCGGAACTGAATTCGGGTCATGACAGGATGTTGTAGAGCCGAGCCATGCCCGGCTTCCGCAGCGGTGTGCGAGAGCAAAAGCAGCCGAGCACGGCTCGGCCCTTCAAGAAGCTTATTCTTCGTCGCTCTCGCGACGCTTCTCCGCGGCCAGCGTATCGGGCAGGTCGCGCAGAATGTTGTCGATGTGCTCACCACGGTCGACCGAGTCGTCGTAGTGGAAATGCAGCTCCGGCACGTGGCGCAGCTTCATCGCCCGGGCCAGGTCCATGCGCAGGCGGTAGCCCAGCTCCTTCAGGCCGGCCACGGCTTCGGCCGAACGTTCCGGCATCAGCGCGGTGACGAACACCTTGGCATGGGCCATGTCGCGGGTGATTTCCACGTCGGACACGCTCACCGAGGGCAACCCGTGCTCGCGCACGGCGTTGTGCACCAGGGTGCCGAGTTCACGGCGCAGCTGGGCGGAGACACGGTCGGTTCGATGGAAAGTCTTGGGCACGAGGAGCTCTTGGTTCAGTTGTCGCCCGACCAGCGGTCGGGCGCTACCTTTGATTCAATTGTCGCCCGACCAGCGGTCGGGCGCTACAGGTACAGGGTAGGGCCCGACCGTTGGTCGGGCCACCTTGCAGCATTACAGGGTGCGCGGCACTTCGATACGCTCGAAGCACTCGATCTGGTCGCCCGGCTTGACGTCGTTGTAAGCCTTCACTGCGATACCGCATTCGGTACCGTTGCGGACTTCCTCGACGTTCTCCTTGAAGCGACGCAGCGATTCCAGCTCGCCCTCGAAGATCACCACGCTGTCGCGCAGCACGCGGATCGGCTTGTTGCGCTTGACCACGCCCTCGATGACCATCGAGCCGGCCACGGCGCCCAGCTTGGAGCTGCGGAACACGTCGCGGACCTCGGCGATACCGATGATCTCTTCGCGGATCTCCACGCCCAGCAGACCGGAGGCCACCTGCTTCACCTGATCGATCACGTCATAGATGATCGAGAAGTAACGCAGGTCCACGCCGTTGGATTCGATGATGCGACGGGCCGAAGCATCCGCACGCACGTTGAAGCCGATGACGGTGGCCTTCGAAGCGGCCGCCGAATTGGCGTCCGATTCGGTGATGCCGCCCACGCCGGAGTGGATCACGTTGATGCGGATGTCTTCGTTGGACAGCGCGACCAGTGCCTGGCTCAGGGCCTGCACCGAACCCTGCACGTCGGCCTTGATGACCAGGTTGAGGACCTGCTGGCCCTCGCCCTTGCCCAGGGTCGCCATGATGTCTTCCATGCGGCTGCCGGCAGTTGCGACCAGACGCGATTCACGGCGCTTGGTCTCACGCTGCTGGGCAACGTCCTTGGCCAGGCGCTCGTCCTCGACGACCACGAAGTCGTCACCGGCTTCCGGCACGCCGGACAGGCCCAGGACCTGCACCGGGATGGACGGGCCGGCGAACTCCGGCTGCTTGCCGGTTTCGTCGAACAGCGCACGCACGCGGCCGTACTGGATGCCGCACACCAGGTAGTCGCCCTTCTTCAGGCGGCCCTGCTGCACCAGCACGGTAGCGACCGGGCCGCGGCCCTTGTCCAGCGACGATTCGATCACCACGCCGGAGGCGCGGCCTTCGTCGACGGCCTTCAGTTCCAGCAGTTCTGCCTGCACCGACACCGCGTCCAGCAGGTCGTCGATGCCCAGGCCGGTCTTGGCCGAGATCTCCACCATCTGGATGTCACCACCGAAGTCTTCGGCCACGACCTGCTCGGAGAGCAGCTCGTTCTTCACCCGCATCGGGTCGGCGCCGGACTTGTCGATCTTGTTGATCGCCACGATCAGCGGCACACCCGCCGAACGGGCGTGCTGGATCGCTTCCTTGGTCTGCGGCATGACGCCGTCATCGGCCGCCACCACCAGCACCACGATGTCGGTCAGCTTGGCACCGCGAGCACGCATCGAGGTGAACGCGGCGTGGCCCGGGGTATCCAGGAAGCTGATGACGCCCTTGGGCGTATCAACGTGGTAGGCGCCGATGTGCTGGGTAATGCCACCGGCTTCGCCGTGGGCGACCTTGGTGCGGCGGATGTAATCCAGCAGCGAGGTCTTGCCGTGGTCGACGTGGCCCATGATGGTGACCACCGGCGGACGCTGCACGGCTTCGCCCTGGTTTTCACCGGTCGAGGCCAGCAGTGCGTCTTCGGCGTCGTTGTCATTGGCACGGATGGCCTTGTGACCGAGCTCTTCGGTCACCAGCGCAGCGGTGTCGTGGTCGATGGACTGGGTGATGGTGGCCATCACGCCCATCTTGAACAGCGCCTTCACCACCTCGCCGCCCTTCAGCGCGAGCTTCTGCGCCAGGTCAGCCACGGTGATGGTTTCGCCGATCGCCACTTCGCGCACCACCGGTGCGGTCGGACGCTCGAACGCGTGCGGGCCGGCATTGTTGCCACCGCGCGACATGTCGCGACGGCCACCGGCCTGGTTGCGGCCACCCGGACGCCCCGGGTGTTGCTGTTGTTGCTGTTGCCACGACGCGCACGATCGGCAGCCGACAGGTGCATCTGGCCGGCGAAACGGTCGCCCGGGCCACGCTCGTTGCGCGGCGCGCTGCGGTTGTTGCGGTCGTCGTTGCGCGGCGGCGGCGGTGCACCACGCGGCGCTGCCGGAGCGGCGGCCGGGGTACGCGGCGGGCGCGGCGCGGTTTCATCGATCGGAGCACGCTTGGGCTTGCTGGCCGCCAGCGCCTCGGCCGCCTTGGCGGCAGCCGCTGCTTCCTCGGCAGCCTTCTTCTCGGCCTCTGCGCGTTCCTTGGCCGCAACCTCTTCCTCACGGGCACGGACGATGGCTTCGTCGCGCAGACGATCCTTCTCGGCCAGGGCCTGCTGTTCGGCCAGGTTGCGGGCACGCGACTCTTCCAGCTTGCGCAGGATGTCGGCGCGCTCTTCGTCCGGGGTCATGGCGCGAGCACCATCCTTGACGTAGGTGCGCTTCTGGCGCACCTCGACATTCACGGTCGTCTTGCTGCGACCGGAATTGACCGTCACTTCCTGCTGCTTCCGGCGGTTGAGCGTGATCTTCTTTGCAGACTGATCGGTCTCTTCCGGGGCCTGCTCGGGCTTGCCGTGCGAACGACGAAGGAAGCCCAGGAGCTTCACCTTCTCGGAGCTGGTCACGACCTGGTCGGGACCGCTGAACTTCATGCCGGCACCGGCCAGCTGTTCCAGCAGTTTTTCGACCGGCGTGTTGACCAGTTCGGCAAGCTTGCGGATGGTGGTTTGCTGCGACATTCGGATCCTATGATCTTGTGGGCGCCCCCGCATCTGGAGGTGGCGCGGATTCTACGCCCTGAGCGGCTCAGGGCCCTGTTCATTGCCGGCTCATTCGCCGCGTTCCAGTCGGGCGATCTCCTCGGCACGCGCGGCCAGGATCAGCGCCGCGGCGCGCTCCTGGTCCAGCCCTTCGATGCCGAAGTCCATGACCTCGTCGGCGGCCAGGTCGGAAAGCTCCTCGCTGGTACGCACGCCGTGGCCGGCCAGCGCATACGCGGTGGCTTCGTCCATGCCCTTCAGGGACAGCAGGTCCTGCGCCGGCTGGCCGTCTTCAAGGCCTTCCTCGACTGCCAGGGCCTCATTGAGCAGCGCATCGCGGGCACGAGCGCGCAGCTCTTCGACGATGTCTTCGTCGAAACCTTCCACGGCCAGCAGCTCGCCAACCGGGACATAAGCGATTTCCTCGACGGTGCCGAAGCCTTCGCTGACCAGGATGCCGGCGATTTCCTCGTCCACTTCCAGCTTGTCCATGAACAGCTGGCGGGCCGACGCCTGCTCGGCTTCCGACTTGGCGGTGACCTGGTCCTGGGTCATCACGTTGAGCTGCCAGCCGGTCAGGCGGCTGGCCAGGCGCACGTTCTGGCCGCCCTTGCCGATGGCCTGGGCCAGGCGGTCTTCAGCGACAGCCAGGTCCATCGAGTGCTTGTCTTCATCGACGATGATCGACTGCACTTCGGCCGGCGCCATCGCGTTGATGACGAAGTTGGCCGGGTTGTCGTTCCACAGCACGATGTCCACGCGCTCGCCATTGAGCTCGTTGGACACGGCCTGCACGCGCGAACCGCGCATGCCGATGCAGGCACCGATCGGGTCGGTACGCTGGTCGTGGGCCAGCACGGCGATCTTGGCGCGGTCGCCCGGATCGCGGGCACAGGCCTTGATTTCCACCAGGCCCTGGCCGACTTCCGGCACTTCCAGCTTGAACAGCTCGATCATGAATTCGGGGGCGGCGCGGCTGATGAACAGCTGCGGGCCACGCGGCTCCGAGCGCACTTCGGCCAGATAGCCGCGCACGCGGTCACCGGCGCGCAGCACGTCGCGCGGAATGCCCTTGTCCTTCGGAATGAAGCCTTCGGCGTTGCCACCGAGGTCGACGTAGATGTTGCCGCGCTCGGCGCGCTTGACCACACCGGTGATCAGCTCGCCGACGCGATCCTTCCACGCATCCACGACCTGCTGGCGCTCG
The DNA here is from genome assembly GCF_056172695.1 of Stenotrophomonas sp. GSD10. Lineage (NCBI taxonomy): Bacteria > Pseudomonadati > Pseudomonadota > Gammaproteobacteria > Lysobacterales > Lysobacteraceae > Stenotrophomonas > Stenotrophomonas sp. GSD10. The sequence continues at coordinate 2,800,992 of NZ_JAOCMC010000002.1, forward strand.
GCTTCGCGCACGCGCTGGACGATGACCTGCTTGGCGGCCTGGGCGGCGATGCGGCCGAAGTCCGGGTTTTCGATCTGCTCTTCGATGTAGTCGCCGACGTCCACGCCTTCGGCTTCATCGACGGCGTCCATCAGGCGGATCTGGCGGTCCGGCGATTCCATGACCACGTCATCGGCCACCACTTCCCAGCGGCGGTAGGTTTCGTAGCTGCCATCCTTGTGGTCGATGACCACGCGGGTCAGCACTTCCTCGTCGGGATAGCGCTTCTTCGCTGCCGAGGCCAGGGCGGCCTCGATGGCATCGAAGATCACTTCACGCGGCACGCCCTTCTCGTTGGCGACTGCGTCGACTACCAGCAACAGTTCCTTGCTCATTGGCTCACTCCGCGCGCGGCTTCTTTGCCGCCGGCTCGTTGGAAGAAGAATTCGGGTTCGGCTTCGGACGCTTCGGTGCCGGACCGGTCGGCTTGCTCGGGGCCAGCCCCAGCGCCACCCAGTCGGGCATGATCCGTGCCTTGTCGATGTTGTCGGCCGACACCACCACTTCGGTTTTGTCGACGATGAAGGTGATGGTGCCCGCGGCTTCGTCGGTCGCTTCGATGCGGCCCTGCAGACGACGACGATTGTCCTGCGGCAGCTTCAGCGTGACCTTGGCCGATTCACCCTGGTGGCGGGTGAACTGCTCCAGGTTGAACAGCGGGCGGTCCACGCCCGGCGAAGACACTTCCAGCGTGTAGTTGCCGCTGATCGGGTCTTCGACGTCCAGCTGCGCCGACACTTCGCGGCTGACCCGCTCGCAGTCGTCGACATTGATGATGCGCTCGGGCTGTTCAGCCAGCGGCACGTCGATGTAAAGGCGCAGGGTCGCACCGCCGGGGGCCGGCAGATACTCAACGCCCAGCAGCTCCAGGCCCAGCGACACAACGGTCGGGGCGAGCAGATTCGCGATGTCGGTTGCCTTGTCGCTCACAGCCTGCCTTGATCTCTTGGTTGGGTGCCGGCCTTGGCCGGCGTGAAAACATGACGCCCCGGAAACGACAAAGGGCCCGCTGGGCCCTTTTCCGGAAAGACTCCGGTGACTGGATTCCGGTTGCAACCTGCATTGCCTGCCGGTTGCGGCCCTCCTTCCGGGTCCGGACTCCCGCCGGGAGGCCGCCTTCAGGGGTAGTGCTAGGCCACTGATGATAGCGGCTGCACCGCACTGGTGCAAGGTGCGGGGCCCGGGGTCAGATCCCTTTTCCCGCAGGTAGTCGAGCATGGCTCGACTCTACAGAAACGGAAGGACCCCAAAGAAAAACGCCTTCGAAGCAGGACTTCGAAGGCGATCTCTTTACTTGGTAGCGGGGGCAGGATTTGAACCTGCGACCTTCGGGTTATGAGCCCGACGAGCTGCCAGACTGCTCCACCCCGCATCAGAAGCGGAATTATGAGTGATGGCCTCAAAACATGCAAGCCTCCCCTCATTCATCAAGCCGGTTGGCGCCGGTTCGATGTTGGTAGCGGGGGCAGGATTTGAACCTGCGACCTTCGGGTTATGAGCCCGACGAGCTGCCAGACTGCTCCACCCCGCACCGGAAGTGTTTGAACTGCTGCCCTGCTCCTTCGAGGAGGGCTACCGCAACGATGTTCTGGCTGAACCGCTGCAGTGACAACTCAGGCTGCGCATATTACACGAATCGCGCAGCTTTGTGTCAACTTTTATGCAAGATGCGCAAAAGCCTTCTGACACCACAGCATGATCGGGTTCCAGGACAGGCCCAGGGCCAGCAGCGCCAGCGCGTTCACGCCCAGCACCACGCCCAGCACGCGGTCGTTGCTACGCGGCATGGCCTCGCCCACCGGCTCATCGAAGTACATGACCTTGATGACGCGCAGGTAGTAGAAGCAGCCGACCACGGCACACAGCACGCCGAGGATGGCCAGCCACAGCAGGCCGCCGTTGACGGCAGCGCCCAGCACCGCCAGCTTGGTCCAGAAGCCCAGGAACGGCGGGATGCCGGCCAGCGACGCCATGATGCACAGCACCAGGCCGGCCATCCACGGGTTGCGGGCATTCAGGCCCTTGAAGTCCTCGATGTTCTCGGCTTCAAAGCCGGCACGCGACAGCGCGATGATCGCGCCGAAGGCGGCGGTGGACATGATGGCGTAGGCCAGGGCGTAGAACAGCGCCGCCGCATAGCCCTGCGCGCCGCCACCGGCAATGCCCATCAGCAGGAAGCCGATGTGCGAGACGGTGGAGAACGCCAGCATGCGCTTGAGGTTGCTCTGCGCGATGGCCATCAGGTTGCCGATCACCAGCGAAACCGCGGCCAGGCCGGCAATCAGCAGCTGCAGCTCGGTCGACAGCGGGCCCACGCCCATTTCCAGCAGGCGGTAGGCCATGCCGAAGGCGGCCAGCTTCGGCGCCGAGCTGATGAACAGCGCGATCGGCGCCGGGGCACCCTGGTACACGTCCGGCAGCCACATGTGGAACGGCGCGGCGCCGAGCTTGAAGGCGACGCCGGCGATCATGAACACCGCACCGGTGATCAGCAGCACGCGCTCTTCCGAGTGCGGGATGGCATCACGGATCACGTCCAGGTGCAGGCTGCCGGTGGCGCCGTAGATCAGCGACATGCCGTACAGCAGCAGGCCCGAGGCCAGCGAACCCAGCACGATGTACTTCATCGCCGCTTCCGAGGCCAGGCCGTTGTCACGGTTGCTGGCGACCAGGGCATAGGAGCACAGCGCCAGCAGTTCCAGGCCCAGGTAGACCATCAGCAGGCTGCCGGCCGAGACCAGGATCATCATGCCGGCGGTGCCAAACAGGATCAGCACCGGGATCTCGCCCTGGAACAGGTTGCGGTCACGCAGGTAACGCCAGCCGTAGACCAGGGTCAGGCCGCTGAGCAGCACGATCCCGGTCTTCATCACGTCCGCGGCGGTATCGCGCACGAACATGCCATGGAAGACCTCGCCCTGCCCGCCCACGCCGGTAGCCAGCATGAACAGCACCACGGCCAGCGCAGCGAGCGAGAACAGGTGGGTGACGATCTTGTTCCGGTTGCTGACGAACAGGTCGAGGATCATCAGGGCGAAGGCGCTGCCGATCAGCACCAGCTCGGGAGCGAGCGGTGGCAGGTCAGCGGCGGTCAATGGCAGCAGCGGCGAGGTGGTCATCATCAAATCCTGGAATTACAGCAGCTTGCTGGATGCGATCTGCATCGCCAGCTTCGCGATCGAGGGCTCCATCAGGTCGGTCAGCGGCTTGGGGTAGATGCCCAGGGCCAGCACGCCGATGGCGAACACGCCCAGCACCAGCCATTCGCGGCCGTTGATGTCCTTCAGTTCGGCCACGTGGCTGTTGGCCACTTCGCCGAAGAAGATGCGCTTGTACAGCCACAGGGTGTAGGCCGCGCCGATGATCAGCGTGGTGGCCGCGCCCAGCGCGATCCAAGGATTACGCTGGAACGCCGACAGGATGACCATGAACTCACCGACGAAACCGCTGGTGCCCGGCAGGCCGGCATTGGCCATGAAGAACAGCATGGCGAAGGTGGCGAACCACGGCATCACGTTGACCACGCCGCCGTAATCGGCGATGCGGCGGCTGTGCATGCGGTCGTACAGCACGCCGACGCAGGAGAACATCGCGCCGGACACGAAGCCGTGCGAGATCATCTGCACCATGGCGCCCTGCAGGCCCAGGCGGGCCGCATCGGCGTTGCCGGCTTCACGCACCAGCCACAGGGCGATGAAGGTGCCCAGGGTGACAAAGCCCATGTGCGCGATCGACGAATAGGCGATCAGCTTCTTCATGTCGTCCTGCACCAGGGCGACCAGGCCGACGTAGATCACTGCGATCAGCGACAGCGCGATCACCAGCCAAGCCCATTCCTGCGATGCGTCCGGGACGATCGGCAGGTTGAAGCGCAGGAAGCCGTAGCCACCGATCTTCAGAGCGATGGCAGCCAGGATCACCGAACCGGCGGTCGGCGCTTCCACGTGCGCGTCCGGCAGCCAGGTGTGGACCGGGAACATCGGCACCTTGACCGCGAAGGCGATCAGGAAGGCGAAGAAGATCCAGGTCTGTTCCTTGGCCGACAGCGGCAGTGCATACAGGTCGGCCAGCTGGAAGCTGCCGCCCTTCATGTACAGGTAGATCAGCGCCACCAGCATCAGCACCGAGCCGAGGAAGGTGTACAGGAAGAACTTCAGCGCAGCGTAGATGCGGCGCGGGCCGCCCCAGACACCGATGATCAGGAACATCGGGATCAGCATCGCTTCGAAGAACACGTAGAACAGCATCGCGTCCGTCGCCGAGAAGATACCGACGGTGACGCCTTCCAGGATCAGGAAAGCGGCCACGTACTGGTTCACGCGCTTGTCGATGGACGTCCAGGCACCGATCAGTGCCAGCGCGCCCACCAGGGTGGTCAGCAGGATCAGCGCGATGGCAATGCCGTCCACGCCCAGGTTGTAGCCGATCTTGTACGCCGGGATCCACGCATGGGTCTCGACGAACTGCAGGCCGTCGACACCCGGGTTGTAGCCGCTCAGCAGCGAGAGGCTTGCAACGAAGGTGAGCACCGCCACGCCCAGCGACGCCCAGCGGGCGGTCTGCGCATCACGGATCGCAAGGATCAGGGCGCCACCGATGATCGGCAGCCAGATGAGGACACTGAGTAGAGGCCAGTTCGACACGTCTTCTTATTCCGTACAGGTCATCAACGCAGGTAATGCATCAGCACGCCCAGCAGGGCAATCAGGCCGATGATCATCGCGAAGGCGTAGTGATAGAGGAAACCGGATTGGGTACGACGCAGCACGCCGGCTGCGACGTCCACAACACGTGCCGAGAGATTGACCACGCCGTCGACGATGTTGCTGTCGATCCAGCGCGAGACCTTGCCCAGCTTGACGCTGCCGCCGGCAAAGCCATCGATCCACAGCTTGTCGAAGCCGTACTTGTTTTCCAGCACCGAAACGATCGGGGCGAAGGTCTTGCGCGCCTTGCCCGACAGGTCCGGCTTCCACAGGTAGAACAGTGCAGCCAGCAGGAAGCCTGCAACAGTCAGGAAGAACGCAGGCGCCATCATGCCGTGCAGCGCGAAAGCGACCGGGCCGTGGAACTCTTCACCCAGGAAGCCTATGGTGTTCTTGGCCGGATCGTAGAAATCGACGATGCCGGTGAAGAACGTATGCGCCTGGCCCTTGATGGCATCGTGCGCGTGGTGGCCGGCCCAGTCGGTGCCGTACAGCATCGGACCGATGCTGAAGAAGCCGATGGCGATCGACGGGATGGCCAGCAGGATCAGCGGCAGGGTCACCACCCACGGGGTTTCGTGCGGCTCATGCGGACCGTGGCCATGGCCGTGGTCGTCGTGGTGCGCATCACCGTGGTGGGCGTCGGCGGCGTGGTGATCGTCATGACCGTGGCCATGGGCATGATCATCATGCGCGTCGCGGAAGCGTTCCTTGCCATGGAAGGTCAGGAACAGCAGGCGGAAGCTGTAGAAGCTGGTGACGATCACGCCACCCAGCACCGCCCAGTAGCCGTAGGTGGCCACCCAGTTGTTGGACAGGTGCGCGTGCAGCTCGGCCGCCTCGATGATGGTGTCCTTCGAGTAGAAGCCGGAGAAGAACGGCGTACCGACCAGCGCCAGGGTACCGATCCACATGGTGATGAAGGTGATCGGCATGTACTTGCGCAGGCCGCCCATCTTGCGCATGTCCTGCTCGTGGTGCATCGCGATGATGACCGAGCCGGCGCCCAGGAACAGCAGGGCCTTGAAGAAGGCGTGGGTCATCAGGTGGAACACGGCGGCCGAATAGGCCGACACGCCCAAGGCGACGGTCATGTAGCCGAGCTGGGACAGCGTCGAGTACGCGACCACGCGCTTGATGTCGTTCTGCACGATGCCGATCAGGCCGGTGAAGAACGCGGTGGTGGCACCGATGAACAGCACGAAGTTCAGCGCGGTCTGTGACAGCTCGAACAGCGGCGACATGCGGGTGACCATGAAGATACCGGCGGTCACCATGGTCGCGGCGTGGATCAGTGCCGAGATCGGGGTCGGGCCTTCCATCGAGTCCGGCAGCCACACGTGCAGCGGGACCTGGGCCGACTTGCCCATGGCGCCGATGAACAGGCAGATGCAGATGACGGTGGCGATCGACCAGATCACCGGCTCGTTGAGCAGCTGCATGCCGAGGATCGTGCCGTCCCAGATCTGCAGCTGGGCGCGCGGGTCGGCCAGCATGCCGGCCTGCGAGAACACCTGCGAGTAGTCCAGGGTGCCGAACACCCACAGCACGCCGGCGATGCCCAGCAGGAAGCCGAAGTCACCGACGCGGTTGACCAGGAACGCCTTCATGTTGGCGAAGATCGCGGTCGGGCGCTTGAACCAGAAGCCGATCAGCAGGTACGACACCAGGCCCACCGCTTCCCAGCCGAAGAACAGCTGCAGGAAGTTGTTGCTCATCACCAGGGTGAGCATCGAGAAGGTGAACAGCGAGATGTAGCTGAAGAACCGCTGGTAGCCCGGGTCGTCCTGCATGTAGCCGATGGTGTAGATGTGGACCAGCAGCGACACGAAGGTCACCACCACCATCATCATCGCGGTCAGCTTGTCGACCATGAAGCCGACGTGGGCCGAGTACTGGCCAACCTCGAAGAACGTGTAGATGTTCTGGTTGAACGGCTGCGCGCCGCCCCACATCAGCTGGTAGAACGTGTACATCGACAGGCCGCAGGCAACTGCGACGCCGAGGATGGTGAGGGTCTGCGCGCCGAAGCGCTTGACCTGGCGACCGAACAGGCCGGCGATGATGCTGCCGAACAGCGGTGCAAGCACCACTGCGATCAACAGACTCTTGGAGAGAGTGATTTCCATCTGTGGATCAGCCCTTCAACGAATCGACTTCGCCGACATTGATCGTGCGGCGGGTGCGGAACAGGGTCACCAGGATCGCCAGGCCGATGGCGGCTTCCGCGGCGGCGACGGTCAGGATGAAGAACACGAACAGCTGGCCGGACGGGTCGCCCAGCTGGCGCGAGAAGCCGACGAAGTTGATGTTCACCGACAGCAGCATCAGCTCGATCGACATCAGCAGGACGATGACGTTCTTCCGGTTGAGGAAGATGCCGGCCAGGCTGATGGCGAACAGCACCGCGCCCAGCGCGAGGATATGGCCCAGCGTGATCATGCCTTGGTCTCCTCTTCGCCTGCGGCAGGCGTGTTGTTGCTGTGGACCACCGGCTGTTCGGCATCCATCTTGACCATGCGCAGGCGCTGGTCGGCCTTGACCATGGTCTGCTCGCCCGGGTTCTGGCTCTTCACGCCGGTGCGGCGACGCAGGGTCAGCATCACGGCGGCAACCACGGCCACGGTCAGGATGACGGCGGCGAACTCGAACGGCAGCAGGTACTCGGTGAACAGGGTGCGCGCCAGCCAGGTGATGTTGGAGCTGTCGGCGGCGATCGCGGCGGCGTTGTCGGCCGGGAACGGGTTGACCGCCCTGCCCTTCACGCCGATCAGGATCAGCATCTGCACCAGCATCGCCACGGCCACGATCAGGCCGACCGGCAGGTAGCGCACCCAGCCTTCACGCATCTTGGTGGGATCGATGTCCAGCATCATCACCACGAACAGGAACAGCACCATGACCGCGCCGACGTAGACCAGCACCAGCGCCACGCCGAGGAACTCGGCGCCCACCAGCAGCCACACGCAGGCAATGGAGAAGAAGGTCAGCACCAGGCACAGCACGGCGTGAACCGGGTTGCGCACGCTGATCACCGCACCGGCCGAAACCGTTGCCGCGATGGCGAACACCCAGAAAGCGATATTTACCCAATCCATCTCTCGACCTCAGCGGTAAGCGGCGTCGGCGGCACGACGCTCGGCGATCTCGTTTTCGAGACGATCGCCAAGGGCCAGCAGCTGCGGCTTGGTAACGATGTTTTCGCCACGGTTCTCGAAGTGGTACTCGAGGATGTGGGTTTCGACGATCGAGTCCACCGGGCAGCTTTCTTCACAGAAGCCGCAGAAGATGCACTTGAACAGGTCGATGTCGTAGCGGGTGGTACGGCGGGTGCCGTCCTCGCGCTTGGCCGAATCGATGGTGATGGCCAGCGCCGGGCACACCGCTTCGCACAGCTTGCAGGCGATGCAGCGCTCTTCGCCGTTGGGGTAACGGCGCAGCGCGTGCAGGCCACGGAAGCGCGGCGACTGCGGGAACTTCTCCATCGGGTACATCATCGTGTACTTCGGCTTGAAGCTGTACTTCAGCGTCAGCCAAAGACCGGCCAGCAGTTCGAGCAGCAGCAGGCTCTTGAAGTAATGGGTAATCCTGTTCATCACTTAGACGCCCTTTTGAATCACGCCGAAGAACACCATGACGGCGGTAACCGCGATCCACAGAATGGCCAGCGGGATGAAGACCTTCCAGCCCAGGCGCATGATCTGGTCATAGCGGAAGCGCGGGAAGCTGGCACGGAACCAGATGTAGGCACTGGCGAAGAAGAACACCTTGACGAACAGCCACGGTGCACCGCCCTTCCAGATCCAGTCGACCAGCGGCGAGACATCACCGAAGTTGACCCAGCCCTGGACCGGGCTCAGCCAGCCGCCGAGGAAGAAGATCGAGATCAGGAAGCTGATCAGGATCATGTTCGCGTATTCGGCCAGGAAGAACAGGGCGAACGCGCCGCCGGAGTACTCGACCATGTGGCCGGCCACGATTTCCGATTCGCCTTCCACCACGTCGAACGGCGCGCGGTTGGTTTCGGCCACGCCCGACACCCAGTAGATGACGAACAGCGGGAACAGCGGCAGCAGGAACCAGTCGAAGAAGCCGGAGCTGCCGGCCTGCGCCATCACGATGTTGCTCAGGTTCAGGCTGCCGGCGGCGATCATCACGCCGACCAGGGCGAAGCCCATCGCGATTTCGTAGCTGATCATCTGCGCCGAGGCGCGCATCGCACCCAGGAACGCGTACTTCGAGTTGGAGGCCCAACCGGCCAGGATGATGCCGTAGATGCCCAGCGAGGTCATCGCCAGCAGGTACAGCAGGCCGGCGTTGGCATTGGACAGCACGATCTGCGAATCGAAGGGCACCACCGACCAGGCCGCGAAGGCCGGCGCCAGGGTGATCAGCGGCGCCAGCAGGTAGATCGCCTTGTTGGCGCTGCTCGGCTGGACCACTTCCTTGAACAGCAGCTTGAAGACGTCGGCGAAGGCCTGGAAGATGCCCATGCCCACGTACATCGGGCCGTGGCGGACGTGCATCCAGCCGATCAGCTTGCGTTCCCAGACCACGTAGAAGGCCACCGAGACGATCACCGGCACGGTGATCACCAGGATCTTCAGGATGATCCAGATCAGCGCGCCGATGTCACCGAGGCCAAGCAGCCACTGGTGCAGCGGGTCGACCGCGTTCAACAGCAATTCGTTCATGCAGCCACCACCGATACGCGAGCGGCACCCAGCGGCGCGGTCGCGCCGTGGCCCGATTCAATCCAGACCGAACCCGCAGCGACGCGGGCGTCGACCACCACCGGCAGGGTGGCCTTGCCGGCATCGGTGCCGACCTTGGCCATCTGCCCTTCCTGCAGCTGCAGGCGAGCGGCATCGTCAGCGTTGAGCACGATGCGCGGGGCATTGTTGAGCGGATGCGACTGCAGCGCCGGGGCGCGACGGACCACCGCATCGGTGCGGTAGATCGCGGCGGTCGAAGCCACTTCCAGGCCTTCACCGGCAACCGCCGGCTGTGCCGAAGCGGCGACGGTGACCGACACCGGGGCCAGGCTGGCGCGCAGGCCGGCCAGGTCGGTGAAGTCGAAACCGGCCACGGCCAGGTCGCCGCCCAGGGCGCGCAGCACGCGCCAGCCCTCGCGGGCCTCGCCCGGCAGCTTGCCGCCGGCACGCGCCGACTGCTCGCGACCATCGAGGTTGGTCAGGGTAGCGTCGATTTCCGGCAGCGCACCGATCGGCAGGATCACGTCGGCAACGTCGCGGGTCGAGACACAGGCGAACTGGCTGAAGGCCACCACCTGGGCACCGGCCAGCGCCTTGCGCGCGGCCGGCGCATCGGCGAAGTCCAGGCCCGGCTCCAGGCCGTACACCACGTAGGCCTGGCGCGGCTGCGCCAGCATTGCGGCCACGTCCTTGCCGGCCGGCAGCACGCCGGTGCGGGTCAGGCCAACAGCGTTGGCGCCCTGCGGGATGCGGCACAGCTTGGCACCGGTGGCGGCGGCGAAGTCACGCGCGGCAGCGCGGATCGCGGCAGCCTGCGGATGGTTCTCGGCGATGCCACCGACGATCAGCACGGTGTTGTTGCCGCCCTGCACCGCCGAACGCAGCTCGGCGTTGGCCAGCGCGTCGACGAACTTCGACGGCGCGACGATCTGCTTGCCGGCAATGCTGAAGGCGAAGTCGAAGTCCACCGGGTTGACGACGTGGATCTTGGCGCCGTTGGTGGTCTGCGCCTTGCGCAGGCGGGCGTGCAGCAGCGGCAGTTCGTGGCGGATGTTGCTGCCCAGAACGACGATGCGGTCGGCGCCTTCGATTTCGGCCAGCGGCAGGCCGAACACTTCGGCGGCTGCGGCGTCGGAGAAATCGCGGTTGTTGATGCGGTGGTCGATGTTGCTCGAGCCCAGGCCCTTGGCCAGGCGGGCCAGCAGCGCGCCTTCCTCGTTCGAGGTGGACGGATGCACCAGCACGCCCAGGTTGTCGCCCTGGTTGGCCTTCAGGATCTCGGCGGCCGCGGCCAGGCCTTCGGCCCAGCTCACTTCCTTCCACTCGCCATTGACCTTGCGCAGCGGCTTGACCGCACGGTCTTCGCTGTACAGGCCCTGGTGCGAGTAGCGGTCACGGTCGGACAGCCAGCACTCGTTGACGGCTTCGTTGTCGCGCGGCACGGTGCGCAGCACTTCGCCGCGACGCACGTGCAGGAACAGGTTCGAACCCATCGCGTCGTGGTAGCCCAGCGACTCGCGCGCGGTCAGTTCCCACGGGCGGGCGCGGAACTGGAACACCTTGTTGGTCAGCGCACCGACCGGGCAGACGTCGACGACGTTGCCGGACAGTTCGGTGGTCAGCGGCTTGCCGTCGTAGGTACCGATCTGCAGGTTCTCGCCACGGTACATGCCACCCAGTTCATAGGTGCCAGCCACGTCGGCGGTGAAGCGCACGCAGCGGGTGCACTGGATGCAGCGGGTCATCTCGGTGGCAACCAGCGGGCCCATGTCTTCGTCGGGCACCACGCGCTTGCGCTCGTTGAAGCGGCTGACCGAACGGCCGTAGCCCAGCGACACGTCCTGCAGTTCGCACTCGCCGCCCTGATCGCAGATCGGGCAGTCCAGCGGATGGTTGATGAGCAGGAACTCCATCACCGAGCGCTGGAACTTCAGTGCCTTTTCGCTGCGGGTGGCGACCTTCATGCCATCCATCACCGGGGTGGCACAGGCCGGCGCCGGCTTCGGCGACTTCTCCACGTCCACCAGGCACATGCGGCAGTTGGCGGCGATCGGCAGCTTCTCGTGGTAGCAGAAGCGCGGAATGGAGATGCCGGCCTTGTCAGCGGCCTGGATGATCATCGAGCCCTTGGGCACGACCAGCGACTTGCCATCGATCTCGATGGTGACGTGATCGGGTGGGACGCTCGGATTCCCACCCGGATTATTGGGTTGCGCGCTCATGCAGCGGCTGCCTCCACCTTCTTGCCGTCAACCATCGAATGACCGTTGACGATGTAGTACTCGAACTCGTCCCAGAACTGGCGCAGGAAGCCCTGGATGGGCCATGCAGCCGCTTCGCCGAACGCACAGATGGTGTGGCCTTCGATCTGGCCGGCCACCGCCTTCAGCTGGTGCAGGTCTTCCATGGTGGCCTTGCCGGCAACGATGCGCTCCAGCACGCGGTGCATCCAGCCGGTACCTTCGCGGCACGGGGTGCACTGGCCACAGGATTCCTTGTGGAAGAACTGGCTGATGCGGCAGGCGAACTTGACGCAGCACACGCTGTCATCCAGCACCACGATCGCACCCGAACCCAGGCCGGAGCCCAGTGCACGGATGGTGTCGTAGTCCATCGGCAGGTCCTTCAGCTCGGCCGCGGTCAGCACCGGCATCGACACGCCGCCCGGGATCGCGCCCTTCAGGGTGCGGCCCGGACGCAGACCACCGGCCATTTCCAGCAGGTCGTGGAATTTGGTGCCGAGCGGCACTTCGAAGTTGCCACCGTTCTGCACGCAGCCGGACACCGAGAAGCACTTCGGGCCGCCGTTGCCGGTCAGGCTCAGGCCCTTGAACCACTCCGGACCGTTGCGGATGATCGCCGGCACCGAACCGTAGGTTTCGGTGTTGTTGATCGTCGACGGCTTGCCGTACAGGCCGAAGTTGGCCGGGAACGGCGGCTTGTAGCGCGGCTGGCCCTTCTTGCCTTCCAGCGATTCCATCAGCGCGGTTTCTTCGCCGCAGATGTACGCGCCGGCGCCCAGCGCACCGTAGATGTCGATGTCCACGCCCGAGCCCATCACGTTCTTGCCCAGCCAGCCGTTCGCATAGGCGTCGGCCAGGGCCTGCTCGAAGTGCTCGAACGGCTCGTGGTGGAACTCACCGCGCAGGTAGTTGTAGCCCACGGTCGAACCGGTGGCGTAGCAGGCAATGGCCATGCCTTCCACCACCGAATGCGGGTTGTAGCGCAGGATGTCGCGATCCTTGCAGGTGCCCGGCTCGGATTCGTCCGAGTTGCAGAGGATGTACTTCTGCATGTTGCCCTTGGGCATGAAGGACCACTTCAAGCCGGTCGGGAAGCCCGCGCCACCGCGGCCGCGCAGGCCCGAGGCCTTGACCATCTCGATGACCTGCTCCGGCGGGATCTTCTCTTCGAGGATCTTGCGCAGGGCAGCGTAGCCACCGGTCTTCAGGTAGCTTTCGTACGACCACGGGGTGTCGTAATGCAGGGTGGTGTAGACCACCTGGTGCGGCAGCGGCGCGGGGCCGACCGGACCCTTGGATTCGTGGTGATGTGCCATGCCCTTACTCCAGCCCGTCCAGCAGCTCGTCGACCTTTTCCAGGGTCAGACGCTCATGGTAGTGACCGTTGATGACCATCATCGGTGCGCCGCCGCAGCCGGCCAGGCACTCTTCCTCGCGCTTGAGGTAGACGCGGCCGTCCGGGGTCGATTCACCGTGCTTGATGCCCAGCTTCTTCTCGCAATGGCGCACGATGTCTTCGGCGCCATTGAGCCAGCAGCTGATGTTGGTGCAGATGGCCACGTTGTTGCGGCCAACCTTCTCGGTCTCGAACATCGAGTAGAAGCTGGCCACTTCGTAGGCCCACACCGGCGGCAGGTCCAGGTACTTGGCCACGCCGGCGATCAGCTCGTCGGTCAGCCAACCCTCGTTCTGCTCCTGGGCCGCATGCAGGCCCTGCAGCACGGCAGAGCGCTTGCGGTCCGGCGGGAACTTGGACAGCCAGTGATCGATGTGAGCGCGGGTCTTGTCGCTCAGCACCACCATCGGGTCGACGTCGCGCGCCGCCTCGAAATTACCTGTCGCCTTCATCGGCCGACCTCAGCGAAATGCATAACGTGAAATTGCAGAAACTGCGGCGCCGGCTTGCGCCGGCTGCCTGCAGCGGGCGTTGGCGTGGCGGACGGCATTACCGGTCAACCTCGCCAAACACCAGATCGTAGGTACCGATCATGGCCACCACGTCGGCCAGCATGTGGCCGCGCACGATCGAATCGATCGAGGACAGGTGGGCAAAGCCCGGTGCACGCAGGTGCACGCGGAACGGCTTGTTGGCGCCATCGGAGACCAGGTAGCAGCCGAACTCGCCCTTCGGGGCCTCCACCGCCGCGTAGGTCTCGCCGGCCGGCACGCAGTAGCCTTCGCTGAACAGCTTGAAGTGGTGGATCAGCGCTTCCATGTCGTCCTTCATGTCCTCGCGCTTGGGCGGAGCGACCTTGAAGTTCTTCACCATCACCGGGCCCGGGTTGGCCTTCAGCCACGCCACGCACTGCTTGATGATGCGGTTGGATTCGCGCATTTCGGCAACGCGGACCAGGTAACGGTCGTAGCAGTCGCCTTCCTTGCCCAGCGGGATGTCGAAATCGACGGCATCGTACTTGGCATACGGGCGCTTCTTGCGCAGGTCCCAGGCAACGCCCGAGCCGCGCAGCATCACGCCGGTCATGCCCCACTGGTGGGCCAGTTCCGGGCTGACCACGCCGATGCCGACCGTACGCTGCTTCCAGATACGGTTGTCGGTCAGCAGGGTTTCGTATTCGTCGACGCGACCCGGGAACTCGTTGGTGAAGTTTTCCAGGAAGTCCAGCAGCGAGCCTTCGCGCGAAGCATTGAGCTGCTTCAGCGCCTTGCCCTTGTGCCAGCGCGATTCCTTGTACTTCGGCATATGGTCCGGCAGGTCGCGGTAGACACCGCCCGGACGGTAGTACGCCGCGTGCATGCGCGCGCCGGAGACCGCTTCATAGCAGTCCATCAGCTCTTCGCGCTCGCGGAAGGCGTACAGCATCACCGCCATCGCACCCAGGTCGAGTGCGTTGGAGCCCAGCCACATCAGGTGGTTGAGGATGCGGGTGATTTCGTCGTACATGGTGCGGATGTACTGCGCACGCTCCGGCGCTTCGATACCCATCAGGGTCTCGATCGCGCGCACGTAGGCGTGCTCGTTGCACATCATCGATACGTAATCCAGGCGATCCATGTAGCCGATCGACTGGTTGAACGGCTTGGATTCGGCCAGCTTTTCGGTACCACGATGCAGCAGACCCACGTGCGGGTCGGCGCGCATGATGGTTTCGCCGTCCATTTCCAGGATCAGGCGCAGCACACCGTGCGCGGCCGGATGCTGCGGGCCGAAGTTCATGGTGTAGTTGCGGATTTCCTGCCGTGCTTCGGCCGGATTGCTCGCGAACGCTTCGCGGGCCTGGTGGAACTCGCTCACTTCACTGCCTCCTGCGCGCGCTCGCCTTCTGCGGTCTGCAGACGGGCGTCGTCACGGATCACGCGCGGCACGCCGACGCGCGGCTCCACCGAGGTGACCGGTTCGTAGATCACGCGCTTCTTTTCTTCGTCGTAGCGGACTTCGACATTGCCGATCAGCGGGAAGTCCTTGCGGAACGGATGGCCGACGAAACCGTAGTCGGTCAGGATCCGGCGCAGGTCCGGATGGCCTTCGAAGATCACGCCGTACAGGTCGAACGCTTCGCGCTCGAACCAGTTCAGGCCCGGCCAGATGCCGGTCAGCGAGGACACCACCGGCAGTGCTTCGTCAGGGGCGAAGCAGCGCAGGTGCATCATCAGGTTGTGCTGGTACGAACGCAGCTGGGCGACCACGGCGAAACGCTGGGTCGGCATGTGCTGCGGGCGGGCGCCGTCGGCACCGTTTTCCTCGGTGGGGAATTCACCCCACGCGAAACGGCCCTGGGCCTTGCCTTCGACGCCGCGGCTGAAGCCCTGCGAGGACACGTCAGCTGTGTCCCATTCGTCGGAGCCATAGCCGAGGTAATCGACGCCGCAGAGATCCACGGCCTGTTCGAAACCAAACTCGTCACGCAGCGCCAGGGCGGTGGCGTGCCACTCGGCGGCAGGCACTTCCAGCGTCACTTCGCCGCGGGTTCGACCACGATGACCTTCGCACCTGCGAAACGTGCGGAGAGTCGGTCGATGAAGGATGCTTGCTCTGCCATGGGGGCTTGGCGCGCTCTTGTCAGGTGAAGGGGTCAGCGGGCGATGGTCTGTGTACGCCAGATCTTCTTCTGCAGCTGCAGGATCCCGTACACCAGCGCCTCGGCGGTCGGCGGGCAGCCCGGGACGTAGACGTCCACCGGCACCACGCGATCACAGCCGCGCACGACAGAATAGGAGTAGTGGTAATAGCCACCGCCGTTGGCGCAGCTACCCATGGAGATGACCCACTTCGGGTCCGGCATCTGGTCGTAGACCTTGCGCAGCGCCGGGGCCATCTTGTTGACCAGGGTACCGGCCACGATCATCACGTCGGACTGACGCGGCGACGGGCGGAACACCACGCCGTAGCGGTCAAGGTCCAGGCGCGCGGCGCCGGCGTGCATCATCTCGACCGCGCAGCAGGCCAGACCGAAGGTCATCGGCCACATCGAGCCGGTGCGCGCCCAGTTCAGCAGTGCGTCGACGCTGGTGGTGACAAAGCCCTTTTCCAGCAGCGGGTTGTCGCCTTCCGGCCGCAGGATGTCATCAACCCGGCCTTCCGGCGTGGGGTTGTTCATGAGGCCATCGAGAGTCTGAATCACTCCCATTCCAGCGCTCCCTTCTTCCAGACGTAAATGAAACCGAGGAACAGCATGCCGACGAACAGGCCCATGGTGACCAGCGATCGGGCACCGAGTTCCATGAAGACCTGGGTCCACGGCACGATGAAGATGATTTCCAGGTCGAAGACGATGAACTGGATCGCGATCAGGTAGTAGCGCACGTCGAACTTCATGCGCGCGTCTTCGAAGGCTTCGAAGCCGCACTCGTACGGCGACAGCTTTTCCAGATCGGGGCGGCGGGGACCGAGGAATCGGCCAACCAGCATCAGCGTAATGCCGATACCGGTGGCAACGATCAGAAACAGCAGAGAAGGCAAATATTCGGCCAGCACAGCGATTCTCTCTTGCCTCTGCCGCCGCGCCTGCAGGCGCTTTGGCATGGGGAGTGGACGGGAATGCGCCTGGCGCCTTGCGCGCCAGACCAACCCGCTTTACTTACAAATGGTGCCCAAGAGGGGACTCGAACCCCTACGACTTGCGTCGCTACCACCTCAAGGTAGTGCGTCTACCAATTCCGCCACCTGGGCAAACGATCACATCAGACTATCTTCCCGATGCGCCGCGTATTGTAACCGGCTTCAGTGTTTCTGGGAGCCTTCCGAAGGCTTTTCTTCACCAGAAACCGAAGATTCCGCCTGAGCCGGCACATTCGCGGCCGGAACCGGGGCGGCCGGGACCGCATCGGCCTTCGGAACGGCCGGCAGTTCGCCCGCCGGAGCCGCCGGAGCAGTCGCCGCCGGGGCCGACATCAGACCCAGGTCCTGGTCGGCCGCCGGACGGCTGCCGTGGCCGGCGTACCAGGCCATGAAGAGGCTGATGCCAAAGAACACGACAGCCAGCCACTTGGTCGACTTGGACAGGAAGTTCGAGGCGCCGCGCGCACCGAACACCGTCCCCGAGGCGCCGGCACCAAAGCCCGAACCCGCCGCCGCACCCGAGCCACGCTGCATCAGGATCAGCGCGATCATGGCCACAGCGACCAGCACGTAGACGACATTGAGGATCAACATCAGCATTGGAAACCGCCCTCGGACAATACTTCTAGGATTAGTTCGCGGCCGCCGCCCGTGCGATGGCCAGGAAGTCCGCGGCCACCAGGGAGGCGCCGCCGACCAGCCCACCATCGACATCCGGCTGCGCGAACAGTTCCCCGGCATTGTCGGGCTTCACGCTACCGCCGTAAACAATGGGCAGTGAATCAGCAATTCTAGCATCGAAGCGCGCGACTTCGCCACGGATGAACGCGTGCACCTGCTGCGCCTGCTCCTTGCTGGCGGTGCGGCCGGTGCCAATGGCCCAGACCGGCTCGTAGGCGACCACGGCCTGGGCGAAACCGGCCGCACCGGTAAGCTCCAGCACCGGGGCCAGCTGGCTGGCGATGACCGCTTCGGTCTGCCCGGCTTCGCGCTGTTCCAGGGTTTCGCCCACGCACAGCACCGGCACCAGCCCGGCATGCAGGGCCGCGGCGAACTTGCGCGCGACCAGCTCACTGCTCTCATGGTGGTACTGGCGGCGCTCGGAATGGCCGACCAGGCCATAGCGGGCACCGACCTCATGCAGCATGGCGGCGCAGACCTCGCCGGTATAGGCGCCCTTCTCGTTACTGCTCACGTCCTGGGCGCCGAACACCAGGCCGGTGTCGGCGAAGTCCTCGACCAGCTCCCCCAGGTACGGCAGGGGTGGCAGGATCACCACGTCCACTCCGTCCAGCGGCAGCCCGGCGGCCACCTGCCCCAGCAGTTCATTGGCGAATTGACGGCTGCCATGCAGCTTCCAGTTTCCGGCGACGATCTTGCGGCGCATGAGCGGGTGGCTCCTGTGTGAAGTCAGCCGAGCATGATACCCGTTACGGCAAAAATCCGTTTCCGTGTAAGCGGTTACATGCGTTTTCAGCCAACGGCGCAGCCCCTCGTGGCGGGCGGGCCGGGTGGGGTTGGTCGCGGACAGCCCGGTGGGTTGATGGGCTTGGCCGGGCGGGTGGGGCTGGCGGGGGACGCCGTAAACCCGTCCCTGGGGCTTGGCCGCGGCATCCATGCCGCGGACACCCCCGCCAGCCCCACCCGCCCGACCCCTGACACATTCCGGCGGTTTTGCCCGCCACGGAAAGAAAAAGAAGATCAAAGGCAAAAGCGCGTTGCGGGTGGTTGCCGGGGTCAGATCCCTTTTCCGCAGGAAAAGGGATCTGACCCCTACTCCGCTTCAATCTGGCAGATCTCATCCACGCATGGCGTGGATCTACCGTGCCGACCAAGGTCGACACCTACCGGAAACGCGATTTGCCTACCGTCACCCGGAAACTGTCAGGGGTGGGGCGGTGTGGGCTGGCAGGACCGTTGGCGCCATGGATGGCGCCATCGAGCCCCCATGGATGGGTTCACGGCGTGTCCTGCCAGCCCACACCGCCCCACCCAGCCAGCAGAAAACCCGAGCCGCTTCGGCTCTGGCTTTGGCTTTGGCCTCTGCGGGTGCAGGGTGCAACCCTGCAAAGAAAAGGCCGCCTTTCGGCGGCCTTCTCACTCATTACTTCAGCTTGATCTCGCGCAGGCGTTCCTCGAGGAAACCATGGGCGGTGATCGCTTCCGGGTACCGGCTCGGGTTCTCGGCGGTGATGCACGAGGGCAGCACGTCGATCAGGAAGTCCGGGTTCGGGTGCAGGAAGAACGGCACCGAGTAACGCGGCTGACGCGCCAGCTCGCCCGGGGGATTGACCACGCGGTGGATGGTCGACGGGTACACATGGTTGGTCAGGCGCTGCAGCATGTCGCCGATGTTGACCACGATGGTGTCCGCGTCCGAGGTGAACGGCACCCACTGGCCATCATGCGACTGCACTTCCAGGCCTGCGGCGCTGGCGCCGACCAGCAGGGTGATGAAGTTGATGTCGCCATGGGCACCGGCACGCACGTTCGGGATGTCGTCGGTGGTGATCGGCGGATAGTGGATCGGGCGCAGGATCGAGTTGCCGAAGTTGGTCTTGTCGGCAAAGAAGTTTTCCGGCAGGCCGATATGCAGGGCCAGCGCCGACAGCACGCGCGAGCCCAGGTTGTCCAGCGCCTGGTACAGGCCATAGCCGCGCTCACGGAAACCCTCGACCTCGGTCGGCCACAGGTTCGGTGCCATCACGTCGCGGTACTTGGAGTCGTCGGCGATCTCACGACCGATGTGCCAGAACTCCTTCAGGTCGAAGTGCTTGGAGCCCTTGGCGGTTTCCACGCCGAACGGGGTGTAGCCGCGGGCACCACCGCTGCCGGCCACGTGGTACTTGCGCTTGACCTCTTCCGGCAACGCGAAGAAGGCCTTGAAGACGTCGTAGGCCGCGTCGATGTCGGCCTGCGGGATGCCGTGGTTGCGGATGCCCGCGAATCCCCATTGGCGGTAGGCCGCGCCCAGCTCGGCCACGAAGGCCTCGCGGTCGCTGTCGA
This sequence comes from Stenotrophomonas sp. GSD10, assembly GCF_056172695.1. NCBI lineage: Bacteria > Pseudomonadati > Pseudomonadota > Gammaproteobacteria > Lysobacterales > Lysobacteraceae > Stenotrophomonas > Stenotrophomonas sp. GSD10. Next base: position 2,820,718 of record NZ_JAOCMC010000002.1, read on the forward strand.
AACGGGTGATGTCGAGGGTGGGGATCTGGCTCACAGCGGTTCCTGGCTTGTCGTTGGTCTGGGCGGGCCGCGCATTCACGGCCCACCTGAACATTGTGACAGATCGCCCGGGGTACGCCACCCGATACGAAGAAACAAACCGATACAATGCGCCACCCGCGCGCGGATTAACGATTCCGTCACAACCGGGACTCTCCTTTCATCCCGCGCCCCTGCCCCGATCGTCCATGCACACTGCCGCCCCTTCTACCGATGCTTCGCTGCTGCCCAGTGCCGCCCGCCGCTGGCATCGCCTGGCCTGGTGGTCGCTGTTCGTGGCGGGCAATGCGGTGCTGGCCGCAGCGATCGCGCTGGGCAACGTGCCCCTGCGCGACAACCCCGGCGGCGCTGCCGGCCTGGCCTACCTGGCCATCGCCCTGCCCGGCCACCTGCTGGCCTTCGGTGCCCTGGCCGGCCTGCTGCCCCTGCTGCTCGGCCTGTGGCCACGCAGCGCGCGCATCCTGAGTGTCAGCGCCGTGCTGCTGCAGGGCCTGTGGCTGTGCCTGCTGCTGGTCGACGCCAAGGTGTTCACCCTGTACCGCTTCCACCTCAACGCCATGGTGGTGAACATGGTGTTCGGTGGCGCTCTGCAGGACCAGGTGGCTCTGTCGTGGAAGACCTGGCTGCAGGTCGGCATGCTGGTCGCCGCAATTTTCAGCGCCGAGGGCCTGCTGGCCTGGGCCTGCTGGAAACTTCTGCCTGCCGCTCCGCGCCGGCGCCGCGTGCTGCAGGCGTGGGCGGTGGTTGCGCTGCTGATGGGCGGCGGCCAGGTCGCCACGGCCTATTACGATGCCCGCGGCGACCGCGACGTGATCGCGCAGTGGAACTACCTGCCGTGGGCACAGCCGATCACCGCCAAGAGTTTCATGCGCCATCTGGGCGTGGTCAGTGAGCAGCAGGCCGGCCTGCCCGACCCGCGCCATGCACAGCTGCAGTACCCACTGCATCCGCTGCGCTGCCAGAGCACGCAGCGCCCGAACGTGTTGATGGTGGTGCTCGAGTCCCTGCGCCAGGATGCACTCACCGCACAGGTGATGCCCAATACCACGGCATGGGCGCAGGACGCGCGCGTCTACGACCACCATTTCAGTACCGGCAACGCCACCCGCTACGGCCTGTTCGGGTTGCTCTATGGCCTGCCCGGCGGCTATTGGCCCAGCATGCTTGACGAGCAGCGCGGCTCGCAGCTGTTCCGGGTGCTGGGCCAGCAGGGCTATGACCTGCATCTGTATGGCAGTGCGCCGCTGTACAGCCCCGAGTTCGACCGCACCGCATTCGCCGATGTGCGCGACCAGCTGCACCAGGGCCCGTCGCAACTGAAGTCCGACGGCCGCGATCGCGCGATTGTCAGCGCGTTGCAGCAGGACATCCGGGCCAGCCAGGCGGCACAGCGCCCCTGGTTCGGCTTCGTGTTCCTCGACTCCACGCACGCGCCGTACCACATGCCGGCGGACTATCGCCCCCTGGCCACGCCGATGGCCGGCGACATCGACTTCCTGGCCTTCGGCCCTGACCACGACCCGACCCCGGAACTCAACCGCTACCGCACCGCCGTGCACTACGCCGACAGCCTGATCGGCACGCTGCTGGACGACCTGCGCGCGCAGGGGCTGGAGCAGAACACGATCGTGCTGGTCACCGGCGACCATGCCGAGGAGTTCAACGATCTGCAGCTGAACTACTGGGGCCACAACGGCAACTTCTCCGACTTCCAGCTGCAGGTGCCGTTCGTACTGCATTGGCCCGGGCAGGACGCCGGCAGGCAGGCCCGCACCAGCTCGCACGAAGACTGGGTTCCCACGTTGATGCGCCACGCACTGGGCTGCGAGAACCCGCTGGCCGACTACAGCACCGGCCAGGACCTGCTGGCCGAGCCGCAGGGCCCGCGCGCACTGGTGGTCGAAAGCTGGTCGCAACGCGCGGTCCGCTACGGCGATGCCATCTACGTGTTCGACAAGTTCGGCAATGCCACGGCACTGGACCGGCACTACCGCCCGCTGCCACAGCAGAGCCCCGATGCCAGCGCGGTGCGCGCTGCATGGGAAGCGTTGACCCGCTTCCGCAACCGCTGACCCTCAAGGATCGATTCCGCATGAACCGTCCGCTGCGCATCCTGCACACCGAAGCCGCCAAGGGAATGGGCGGGCAGGAGATCTATATTTTCCGCCACATGCAGGTGATGCGCGCGCGCGGCCACGAGGTGTCGCTGCTGTGCCAGCCCGATGCCCGCCTGGCTGCGCTGGCACGCGACGACGGCTTCACCGTGCACACCCTGCGCATGGGGGCCTGGGGCGCCTGCTGCGGGGCATCTGGTCGGTGTCGCGGCTGGTGCGGCGCGAGCGCTATGACGTGGTCAATACCACCAGCCGCCGCGATGCGCTGATCGCCGCTGCCGGCGCACGGCTGGGAGGCACGCCGCTGGTGGTGCGCTCGCGCCACCTGATGAGCCCAGTCAATTCGCTGCTCACCTATACCGGCCTGCCACACCGGGTGCTGACCGTGAGCAGCTTCGTCAAGCAGCTGCTGGCCGACCGCGGCATCCCCACCGAACGCATCGGCATCGTGCCGCCGATCGCGGTACCGCCGCGCTGGAGCGATGTCCGCAAGGATGATCCCTGGCAATGCCTGCAGGACGTGCGCGCCGAAGTGCGTGCCGAGCTCGGCTTCGGTGCGCAGGACATCGTGGTGGGCTGCGTGGCGGTGCTGCGTGAGCCCAAGGGCCATGTCGATCTGCTGCAGGCGATGGTGCCGCTGTGCCGGACCCACCCCAACCTGCATCTGGTGGTGATCGGCGATGGCCAGACCGTGATGGAACGGCTGCAGGCGTTGCGCGACGAGCACGGGCTGCAGCAGCAGGTACACCTGCTGGGCTACCGCGACGGGGCCTGCCGGTTGATGGCCGGCTTCGACATCTTCGCCCTGGCCTCGCACAAGGAGGCCGCCGGAACCGTGTTCCTGGAAGCGGCCTATGTCGGCGTGCCGATCGTGGCGACGCGGGTCGGTGGCGTTCCGGAAATGGTGGTCGATGGCAGCAATGCGATCCTCACCCGGCTGGGTGACGGCGCCGCCCTCACCGGTGCGTTGCGCCTGCTGGTGGATGATCCGGAAAGGCGCCGGCAGATGGGCCGCGCCGGCTGGGAATGGATGCGCAGCGCCCACCGCTTCACCCCCGCCGGCCACGGCGAGACCACCGAGTACTATTACCACCAGTGGCTGAAGGAGCTGGGACATGGCTGATGCGCGAACCGTACCGGTGCTGATGCACCATCACGTCAGCCCCTCGCCGGGCATGATCACCGTGTCACCGGAGAACTTCGAGAGCCAGATCGCGTGGCTGGCGCGCAATGGCTGGACGTCGCTGACCCTGGACCAGTACGCCGGTTTTCTGGCGGGCAGGCCGGTGCCGCGCAGATCGATCGTGATCACCTTCGACGATGGCTATCTGGACAACTGGGTGTATGCACATCCGATCCTGCAGAAGTACGGCATGCACGCGGTGGTGTTCGTGGTCACCGGCTGGATGGGCGAAGGCCCCGAGCGCCCGCACGCCGGCATCGCCGGCGCGGCACTGCCGGCCACGCCGGACCATCGCGGCTGCGAAGCGGCCATCTACGAGCACAAGCGCAGCGATGAGGTGATGATGCGGTGGAGCGAGGCCCGCGCGGCGATCGCCGCCGGCACCTTCGAAGTGCATTGCCACACCCACACCCATACCCGCTGGCTGCGCCGCGACGACCTGGACCGCGCGCAGCGCCGCGCGGGCCTCAGCCACGACCTGGCGATCTCGCGCGAGGTGCTGCGCGACAAGCTCGGCGAGGTATCGGACACGCTGTGCTGGCCCTATGGTGATTTCGACCAGGACCACATCGAGGTCGCGCGCGAGCACGGCTTCCGCTACCTGCACACCACCCATCCGTTTGGACGCAACGTGGTCGGTGGTGATCCGGAGCGGATCTACCGTTTTGCGATCCGCAACCGGCCGGCAAGCTGGTTGCGCAAGCGCATCGCGCAGAGCTACAACCCGCTGCTCGCACCGCTGTTCAATGGCTTCAAGGCGCGCCAGAAGAAGATGGTGCCGGGGCCGTAACAACGGCCTCAGAAGAAGCGCCCGTACACGACCTGCACGATCTCGCCGTTGCGGGTGTTGATCAGCAGCGCGTCCGGCCCATAGCGCACCCATTCAAGCCCCACCGGCGGCACATCCAGGCCGAACAGCCAGAAGTCGTTGAGGATGTAGTCGCCCACCCAGTAGGGGCGCGGCAGGATCTGGCCATAATGCCAGCGCTGATAGGCGTAGCCGACCGGCGGATGGTAGGGACCGATGCGGAAGGCGTGGTCGGCGCGGAAGTTGTGCCGGTAATCCTCGCGGTACGCCGGCCGGGCAGCGCCCAGTTCACGCGGGCGCTCCATCCGCGGGTAGCCCCACGGCGCGCGCATCGGCTCTTCGCGCGGCGCGGACATGTGCGGTCCGCCTTCAGGGCGGCGTTGCGCGCTGGCAACAGAAACGCCCCCAGCAACGGCAGCACCAGCAGCGCACCTGCCAGCAGGCAGCGGCTGTAGCGCAGTGAGGTGTTCATGGTCGTGGTCCTTGCAGTGAAGGAAGAACAATGGAGCGTGATCGGCTCCGACCGGGTCCTCTTCTGCGCAGGCATCGGGCAGAAGCAGGAATCCTGATGCCCGGAATACGCCGTGCTTCGTTCACGCCACGTCAGCAAGCGCATACGCTGCGCTGAACGCGATTGCCGGTCGCGGTGGGTTCAGCCAACAGCACCAGAAAGCGACATGGCCGCTGTCGCGGCCATGTCGGGGTTACCTCTGCGCGGTGCCGACCGGATCGGCCGTCTCAGCCGGCAGCGTCGCGCACGGCGGCCGACAGGCGATCCAGCGTGTCCTGCATCAGCGTTGCATCGTCGGCCTCGACCGTGACCCGCACCACCGGCTCGGTGCCGGACGGGCGCAGGAACGCACGGCCGCGACCGGCCACCGCCTGCTGCGCGTCGGCCAGTGCCGACTGCACGCGTTCGGCCTGCACGGTGGCCTTGGCCGATACATTGCCCAGGCGCACGTTGACCGTCTTCTGTGGCACCCGCACCAGCCCCTTCAGGGCCTGCCGCAGGGTCTGCCCGCTGTTGCGCAGCGCCACCAGCACCTGCAGGGCACTGATGATGCCGTCGCCGGTGGTGGCCCGATCCAGGCACAGCAGGTGGCCGGAGGCTTCGCCGCCGAGCACGCCGCCGCCTTCCACCAGCGCCTGGTGCACATAACGGTCACCGACGTTGCTGCGCAGGAAGGGAATCTGCAGGTCGGCGAAGGCCTTTTCCACGCCGTAGTTGCTCATCAGCGTGCCCACCACCGGTCCATGCAGGCGCCCTTCGGCTTTCCACGCACGCGCCAGGATGTACAGCAGATCATCGCCATCGACCGGGTTGCCCTGGTCGTCGGCCATCAACACCCGATCGCCGTCGCCGTCGAAGGCGATGCCAAGATCGGCGCGGGTCTCGCGCACCTTGGCCGCCAGGTTGTCGATGTGGGTGGATCCCACGCCTGCATTGATGTTGACGCCGTTGGGCTCGGCACCGATGCCGATCACTTCGGCGCCCAGTTCGCGGAACAGCAGCGGCGCGATCTGGTAGGTGGCGCCGTGCGCACAGTCGAGCACCAGGCGCACGCCACGCAGGTCGAACGTGCGCGGCACACTGGCCTTGCAGAACTCGATGTAGCGGCCCACCGCCTCACGGGCGCGCGAGGCCTTGCCCAGCTTCTCCGATTCGGCGGTGGTGAAGGCGATGTCCAGCGCCGCCTCCAGCGCCAGCTCGGTGGCATCGTCCAGCTTTTCGCCCTGGGCGGAGAAGAACTTGATCCCGTTGTCGTAGTGCGGGTTGTGCGAGGCGCTGATGACGATGCCGGCATCCACCCCCAGCGTGCGGGTCAGGAACGCCACGGCCGGGGTCGGCATCGGGCCCAGCAGCTGCACATCAACGCCGGCAGCGACCAGCCCGGCTTCCAGCGCTGCTTCGAACATGTAACCGGAGATGCGGGTGTCCTTGCCGATGATCACGATCGGCCGGCGCCCGTCCTGGCCGCGCTGGGCGACCAGGACGCGGCCGAGCGCATTGCCCAGGCGCAGCACGAAGTCGGCCGAGATCACGCCCTGCCCGACCCGCCCACGGATGCCATCAGTACCGAAGTACTTGCGGCCTCCCATCAAGCCACCTCCGGCGCCGGCTGACGGCCGAGCATGGCCAGCAGATCGGACAGCCGGTCGCGCAGTTCACGACGGTCGCAGATCTGGTCGATGGCACCGTGCTCGAGCAGGAACTCCGAGCGCTGGAACCCTTCCGGCAGCTTCTCGCGCACCGTCTGCTCGATCACGCGCGGGCCGGCGAAACCGATCAGCGCCTGCGGCTCGGCGATGTTGATGTCGCCCAGCATCGCGAACGAGGCCGACACGCCGCCGGTGGTCGGGTGGGTCAGCACCGAGATGTACGGCAGCCCGGCTTCACGCAGCTTGCCCAGCGCAGCCGAGGTCTTGGCCATCTGCATCAGCGAGAACAGGCCTTCCTGCATGCGCGCACCACCGCTCTGCGAGAAGCACACGTAGGGCGCGCCGATCTCGACAGCGGTTTCCGCGGCCAGCGCGAAGCGCTCACCGACCACCGACCCCATCGAGCCGCCCATGAAGGCGAAATCGAACGACGACGCCACCAGCGCACGGCCCTTGAGCAGGCCGCGCATGGCGATCAGTGCGTCGTACTCGCCAGTGTTCTTCTGCGCGATCTTGATGCGCTCGCTGTACTTCTTCTGGTCCTTGAACTTGAGCAGGTCGGTCGGCCCCAGGCGCGCACCGATCTCGGTGGTGCTGTCGGCGTCGAACAACGCCGCCAGCCGCGCACGCGCGCGGATCGCCATGTGGTGGCCGCACTTCGGGCACACCTCCAGGTTCTCTTCCAGTTCCGGCCGGTACAGCGCGCTGCCGCAGTTGCTGCACTTTTCCCACAGGCCCTCGGGGACGCTGCGCTTCTTGCTGGGGGTGTTGTCGGTGCGGATGCCGGACGGCATCAACTTGCTGAGCCAACTCATGCGGGAGGACACTTCCGTTCAGGGCGGCCCGGGGGCCGCAAAGGCGGACAGTCTAGCTCCGCTTCCCCGCCCGTGCACCCCTTGCCGGGCTTCGGGCTGGCGGGAAAAACCATGCTGGGACGTACGTTTAGCGCGGCAACGCCGTGCGGGGCACGACCCTCAGTCATCCAGGGCCTCGCCGGGAGTGCCGGCCGCTGGCCGGCAAACCGTTTGTGGGTGCGGGCCAAGTGTATGCCGGCCAGCGGCCGGCACGACCGTCAGGCGTCCAGCGCCTGCCGCAACGGGCTGAGGAAGGCCCGGGCACGCCGCGCGGCCTCGTCGGCCGAGTCCGCGTCGGCCAATGCGGCCACCAGCGCGCTGCCGACCACCACACCGTCCGCCTGCCGCGCCATCGCCGCAGCGCTGGCGGCATCCTTGATGCCGAAACCGGCCACCACCGGCACCGTCGCACGTTCGCGCAGGGCCTGCAGGCGTGCACCGGCCGCATCGCTGTCCAACCGCTCCGACGCGCCGGTCACACCGGCAAAGCTCACGTAATAGAGGTAACCACGGGCCAGCGTCAGCAGCTTGCCGGCGCGCGCTTCGCTGGTGGTCGGCGAGGCCAGCAGCACCAGCGCCAACCCGGCCGCGTCGAACGCCTGCTGCGCCTCCCCGGCTTCTTCCGGCGGCAGATCGACCAGCAGCACGCCATCCACGCCGGCCTCGACGGCGGCCTTGGCAAATGCAGCGTAACCGTGGATCTCCACCGGGTTCAGGTAGCCCATCAGCACCACCGGCGTCTGCGCATCGCGCTCCCGGAACTGCGCCACCGCCTGCAGCACGTAACGACTGCCGGCACCGCGTGCCAGCGCGCGTTCGGAGCTGCGCTGGATGGTCGGGCCATCGGCCATCGGGTCGGAGAACGGCACGCCCAGTTCGATCACATCGGCACCGGCCTCGACCAGTGCATGCATGACCGGCACGGTCGCTTCCAGCGAGGGATCACCGGCGGTGACAAAGGGAATCAGCGCCTTGCGGCCAGTGGCACGCAGGCGGGCGAAACAGGCATCGATACGCTCAACGGACATGTCAGGTACATCCTTCAATCAGGTCAACGGCGCCGCTGGCGCCCCAGTACATTCTCGATACAACGCCATCGACGATCTCCACGCGGATCGCCAGGTCCGAACCGGGGTCCTGCCAGAGCAGGCTCTCTCCGGCTTCCGGGTCGTCGCCATAGGCCTGCACGGTCACACCGGACGGGAGCAGCTGCAGTGCCTGCGCGCGGGGCATGTCCAGGCGCAGGCCGAACGGACCCGGCTGCACCACCACCTGCCCGGAATCATCGATCGGGGCCAGGTCGAAACGAACCACGTCGCCGTCCTGCACCATCATCGCCACGCCTTCCGGCAGCGTGCCGCGCTCGTAGTATTCGCAGCGCCCCTGCGTGGCCTCGTGCAGCCCGGCCGAATGCCAGGCGCCCTCCGCTTCGACTTCGCTGAACCGCTGGCCGATCAGCACCTCACCGGCATGGTCCAGGGCCACCGAGACCACCGCCGGTGCGCTGTCCTCATCGGCCTGCGGGGGGACCACCGGCGCAGGGGCGTCATCGATCGGGCGATGCGCCATGTCGTCGTTGCTGGCCGGGCGCTGCGCCGGCGCAATCGCCGCCGGTGCGGCCGGCGCAGGTGCCAGCACCGGCGGATCGGGCGGCGTGCATCCCCCAACCCCACCGCCAGCACCAGCGCGCCGCCGTGGCGCAGCATCGGATTCACAGCACCAGGCCTTCGCGCGCGGCGATGGTGTGCACGTCCTTGTCGCCACGGCCGGACAGGTTGCACAGCACGATCTGGTCGCGCGGGCGCTCACGCGCCAACTTGATCGCCTGCGCCAGCGCATGGCTGGATTCCAGTGCCGGCAGGATGCCTTCGGTGTGCGCCAGCAGGTGGAAGGCCTGCAATGCTTCCTCATCGGTGATGCCGAGGTAGCGCGCACGGCCGGTATCGGCCAGGAAAGCGTGTTCGGGGCCGACGCCGGGGTAATCCAGGCCCGCCGAGACCGAGTGGGTCTCGATGATCTGGCCATCGTCATCGCACAGCACGTAGGTGCGGTTGCCGTGCAGCACGCCGGGGCGGCCGGCGGCGATCGACGCGGCGTGGCGACCGGTGTGGATGCCGTCGCCTGCCGCCTCGGCGCCCACGATCTCGACCTGGCGATCGTTGAGGAAGGCATGGAACAGGCCGATCGCGTTGCTGCCGCCGCCGACGCAGGCGGTGATCGCATCGGGCAGGCGGCCATACTCGGCCAGCATCTGCTCGCGCGCTTCGCGGCCGACGATGGCGTTGAAGTCGCGCACCATGCGCGGGTACGGGTCCGGGCCGGCCACGGTGCCGATGATGTAGAAGGTGTCCTGCACGTTGGTCACCCAGTCGCGCATGGCTTCATTGAGCGCGTCCTTGAGGGTGGCCGAGCCGGAGGTGACCGGCACCACCGTCGCACCGAGCAGCTTCATGCGGTAGACGTTGATCTTCTGCCGCTCGATGTCGGTGGCGCCCATGTACACCACGCATTCCAGGCCCAGCCGTGCGGCAACGGTGGCACTGGCCACGCCGTGCTGGCCGGCGCCGGTCTCGGCGATGATGCGCTTCTTGCCCATCCGCGCCGCCAGCAGCGCCTGACCGATGGTGTTGTTGATCTTGTGCGCGCCGGTGTGGTTCAGGTCTTCGCGCTTGAGCAGGATCTGCGCGCCGCCCACATGGTCGCTCAGGCGCTGGGCGTGGTAGATCGGGCTCGGCCGGCCGACGTAGTGGGCCAGGTCGCGGTCGTAGGCCTGCTGGAAGGCGGGGTCCTGGCGGGCCTGGTCATAGGCCTGGGCCAGTTCCTGCAGCGGGCCGACCAGGGTTTCGGCGACAAAGCTGCCGCCGTAGCGGCCGAAGTGGCCCTGGGCATCCGGGAAGGCGTGGAAGTCGGCAATGGGGAAGCTGACATGGAAGCGACCGCTGGTTCGAGACAGGTGGATACTCTAGCGCACGGGTCGTGACCGGAAAATGGATATTATCTGGCGCATCCTGTCAGGAAATCTCACATGAGCAGCTCATCGCTTCCGCCGCTCAACGCGCTGCGGGCGTTCGAGGCCACCGCCCGCCTGGGCGGTGTCGGCCGTGCCGCGCAGGACCTTCACGTCACCCACGGTGCGGTCAGCCGGCAGCTGAAGCTGCTGGAGGACCACCTGGGCCTGGCGCTGTTCCAGCGCGCTGGCCGTGGCCTGCGCCTGACAGCGGCCGGCACCCAACTGCACGCCGCGTGCGGTGAGGCGTTCGGTCGCATCGAAGACTGCGTGCGTGAACTGCGGCGGCCTGCGGCGTCGCCGGCGCTGGTGCTGGGGTGTAGTGGCAGCGTGCTGGCACGCTGGATGATCCCGCGCCTGCCCGCACTGCAGGCGGCCCTGCCCGGCGTGCGCCTGCAATGGTCGGCGCTGGACGGCAGCTTCACCGAGGCGCAGGCGGCGCTGGACGCGGTGCTGCTGTTGGCACAGGGGCCGTGGCCGCGCGGTTGGCAGGTGCGCGAGCTGGCGCCGGAACGGGTGGGCGTGGTGGTCGCGCCCTCCCATCCGGCCGCGCAGCGCCTGCGCAACGGGCCACCCTCGGTACTGCTGCAGGAGACACTGCTGCACACCCGCTCACGGCCGCAGGCATGGCCGGCATGGGCGCAGGCGCATGATCTGGATACGGCGAAGCTGCAGCTGGGCACCGCCTTCGATCACCTCTACTACCTGCTGGAAGCGGCGGTGGCCGGGCTGGGCCCGGCCATTGCGCCCGAGCCACTGGTGGCCCAGGACTTGGCCGCGGGCCGGCTGGTGGCCCCATGGGGATTCACCGCCACCGGTGGCTTCTGGGTGCTGGCCCGGCCCGATGGCCCATCGGATGCGCGGGTCGATGCCCTGGCCGATTGGTTGGTGGGGCAGCTGTAGCGTCGAGCTTGCTCGACTGCCTTCGCTTCAGTCGAGCAAGCTCGACTCTACGGTACGGCCGTCGTCGAGCAAGCTCGACTCTACGGTACGGTCGCCGTCGAGCAAGCTCGACGCTACGGCGCGGTGGGTGCCGCCAGGCGTTGCTGCAGATCGTCGCGCAGGCGCGCCAGCTCGACTTCGGCCTGCTGGCGCTGCTGCATGCCTTCGCGATGGATGCTGCGCACTTCCTCGACCGTGGCAATCAGCTGGTCGTGCACATGACGCAGCGTGGCAACGTCGATCACCCCACGTTGGTTGCTGCGCGCGGTATCCACCGATGCCTGGCGCAGCAGGTCCGCATTGCGCCGCATCAGCTCATTGGTGGCATCGTCGATGGCGGTGGACAGTTCAACCGCCGCCTTCTGCTCTCCCAGCGAAAGCTGGATCGCGAACTGGCGCTTCCACGACGGAATGGTGATGTCGCGGACGGTATTGAACTTCTCGATCAGCTGCAGCGCGTTGGCCTGGATCAACCGGATCATCGGCAGCGACTGATCGGCAGCATGCTGCATCAGCTGCAGGTCGGACACGCGCTTGTCGATCAGCCGGATCGCATTGTCGATCTCGCCCTGGCGGATGCGCTGCTGCGGATCCTCACTGCCCTGCCCGGCCAGTTGCTCGGCCTGCAGTTCGGCCAGCCGCTGCTTGCCCGCCGCCGCATACAGGCCGAGCGCATGGCGCTCCTCGCGGACGATGTCATGCATGCGGTCGAACTCGCCCACGCGCTTGGCCATCAACGCCTGCTGCACGCCGACATCGCCCAGCAACTGCTCGATCTGCGCGTTGGTATCGCTGAACTTCTGTACCAGCTCGCCCTTGGATACGCGCAGGCGATCGATCAGGCCACCGATCACCGGCACTTTCGACCGTTGCGCGAAGCCGTCCAGCTTCAGGCTGCGTGCAATGCGCACCACTTCGCCCAGTTTCTCGCCACTGGCGTCCAGGTCGCGGTTGCGCACCTGGTCCAGCAACTGGCTGGAGAACGCCGCCGTGCGCGTGGCGGCCTCACGCCCGAACACCTGCAGGTTGCCCGGTCGCAGATCGTCCAGCTCCATGCGGATCTCGGCGATGCGCGGCAGATCCTCGCGGCCCAGGCCCAGGGCCTGCAGTGCGCCCTCATCGAGCGGAGCGGCGGTCGTCGTGCCGGGCATGAGCGCACCGGGGGTCTGGCTGTCCTGGGTCATCGGGCAGTCTCCTTGCAGTTGGGTATGCGGCAACGGCGGCCGGCTCAGGGCAGTCTAGCCTGAGCCGCCGCCACCTCGTCATCGATCTGGGCGTGCAGTGTGCTGGCCCTCGCGGCCAGGGCGGCACCGGCACCGGCCTGCTTCGCCAAAGCGGCCTGTCGCCAGGCCGGCAGCAGAACATCGTGGATGCGCGCGAAGCGCTGCAGCAGCACCGCGTCCTGGTCCTGCAGCAGCTGCCACTGAGCGGCCTCGACACGATGCAGCGCGGCCAGCCGGCGCAGGTGATCCAACCGCTGCGACAACGCAGCCTGGCCGGCCGCATCACATCGATCCAGCCCTGATACGCCCAGCTCGACCCAGGCGTCCAATGCCGTGGCCGCCTCTGCACGCTCGGTGATGGCCAAGGCTCGCGCCTGCTGATGCTGTTGCAGGTGCTGGGCCTGCTCGCGCGCCTGCAGGACCAGTACGCCCAATTGCGACTGCAACGCATGCCCTTCCGCCTCGCGGTCGACATCGCGCCCAAGCAGTCGCCCCCACCAGCTCTCCTGGCGTCGGATCTGCGCAGGGTTGCCGGCCTGGAGTGCCAAGGCAATGTGTGCCAACGCGGCCACCAGGCCTTCGCCGGCAACCGAGGGCGCGCCAGCGGCGCGCTGGGTGAGCGCCTGCAGAAGCGGCGTACCGTAGTCGGCCAGCACGGCGATATCGGCCGTGTCCGGCAACACCGGTGACGGCAGTGTCGCGGGCGCGGTCACGGCAGCGGCGGCGGCTGTGGGCTCGATGCCACGCTGCCTTCAGCATCTTCCGGTGGCAGCGACTCGCCGTAGAAATGGCGCATCAGGGCTTCGTCCAGCGCGCGTTCTTCCGGCGTCGTGGCGCGGCGAACGCGTGCACGCTGCGGCACCGCACTACCGGGCCCACGATGCTCGACCTGCTGCCGCGCCCAGCCGGCAAACGCGGCCAGGGTCTGCGACACCTGTACCTGCTGTGCCTGCGATGCCGCCAACAGCTCGACCAACGGTGCCAGGCCGGCCTGCAGGTCTTCGGCCAGGACCGTGGCCGGCACGCTGGGAGCCGCCGCGATCGGTGCCGACGTGGCAGAGGGCTGACGTGTTTCAGAAAGGCGCTGCAGGGCCTCCAGCAACGCCTGCCACGGCACCGGTGCCGCAACTGCGATGGCTTCCGGCGCCGGCGGTGGCTGTTGCAGGGCCGTGGCGATGTCGGCCAACTGCGCGACCACTCGCCCACCGACGTCGCTGTCGTCGGCGCCCATGGCCTTGTTGCGCAGGAAATCGCGCTTGATCTGTGCCCAGCGCTGGGCCTGCGCATCATCCAGCACGCCGCGCAGTTCGGCCAGCTTCAGCAGGTTCTCCTCGGCGCCGGTGGTCAGCAGCTGCGCCTCGCCCAGGTAATGGTCGGAGATCAGCTGTTGCAGCTCTTCTTCGTTCATCACCGGCGAGATCTTCTCGGCCAGCTTGTTCATGTTGCGGTAGCTGCCCTGCAGTCGGAACGGCGGCTCGGTGCGGTAGCGGTCATCCTGTGCGGCGCTGGCGATGTACTGCTGGTTGACCCGATAGACCACATCGCGCACGCGCAGCATGCGCTGCAGGGTCGCGGTGATCTCGTTGATCTCAGCGCTGCTGTAGGCGTGGCTGAGACCGTTGGTCGACACCTCCTTGCCCATCGCGCGGTCGACCAGCACGTACAAGTCGGCCATGTCACGGGTGGCCAACGGCGCCAGCACCGGATTGGAGGTCAGGCTGTTCTCGATATAGCTGAGGGTGAACGCCGCTTCCATGCCGCCCAGCACATCACCGAGGTTGTAGATGTCGGCACGGTTGGCCAGCATGTCCGGAATCTTGAACACCTCACCCGACTCGGTATAGGGGTTGCCGGCCATGACCACGCAGAATTTCTTGCCGCGCATGTCGTAGGTGCGGGTGTGGCCACGCCACACACCCTCGATACGGCGGGTACCGTCGCACAGCGAAATGAATTTCTGCAGGAACTCGGGATGGGTGTGCTGGATGTCGTCGACATACAGCATGGTGTTGTTGCCCATCTCCAGCGCCAGGTTCAGCTTCTCCAGTTCCCGCCGCGAGGTGGCATCGGGCGCCTGCTGCGGATCGAGCGAGCGCACCTCATGCCCCAGCGCCGGGCCGTTGATCTTCATGAAAACCAGGCCCAGGCGATGCGCCACGTATTCCATCAACGTGGTCTTGCCGTAGCCGGGCGGCGAAATCATCATCAGCAGGCCCATCAGGTCGCTGCGCTTGTTTTCGCCGACCGTGCCCATCTGCTTGGCCAGGTTGTCGCCGATCACGCCCAGGTAGACGTCATTGATGAGCTTGTTGCGCACGAACGAGGACAGCGGCCGCGCCTTGAACTCGGACAGGCGCAGGGCCTGCCGCTCGCGGCCGATGATGCCCTGACGCACGCTCTGGTAGGCATGGAAGGAGGGCACGAAGCGCTGCAGGTGATGCTGCAGCCGCGACTGGAAATCGTCCAGCGTCAGCACCAGCGTGCCGCCCTGGATGCGCGGGTGCTCGCCGAGCAGCCCCTTCACCTCGGCGCGCAGCGTGGCCTCGCTGGCGCGCGTGCGCAGCTGCCGCTGTACCAGCAGCAGCGCGGCGGCTTCGTCGACGTAACCAGCGTGCGCGGCCTGGGCCGGCAGGCTGGCCAGCGCACGCAGCCACTGCCCAGCCAGGGCCCAACGCGTGGCCAGTGGATCCTGGTTGCGCTGCAGCGCGCGTTCGAAAGCATCGCGCTGACCGGCCTGCTCCAACTGTGAGGACAAGGCATCCAACAGCGCCTGCGCGTGGCGGCTGATGCTGAAGATCGGTTCACCATCGCGCAGTTCATCGGCCAGATAGGCGGCCGCATCGGCGGCCATGTCGGCGTCGAACGGAAGGGCCTGCGCCTGCGCATAGTCGTGCAGGGCCTTGGCCATCTCGACGCGCAGCGCCTGACGGCCCTCGTCGGACCCGAACAGACGCGCAATGGTGTCAGCGCCGGCCTGGCGGCTGGGCCACTGCGCCACGCCATCATCGCGTTGCAGCGCGGCCCAGAACACCTGGGCCAGGGCGCGTACCCGTGGCGCGTGCCGCAGCGGACCGGCGGCCTGCTGCAACGGCAACAGCGCCCGAAGTATCAGCGCGGCGTCGTGGTCGTGGATGCCGCGCTCGTAGCCCTCGCGGTAACGCGGCGCGGCAAACGCACGCACGCGCTGGTCCAGGGCCTCCGGTTCGGCGGCGTCGTGCAGCAGTTGCGGCAGATCCAGCCCCTCGCGCCCTTCCTCGGCGGCGCGCAGCAGGCAGCCGGCCAGGTACTCGCCGCGATAGATCGCTGCGGATTCCGAATCCAGAGTGACCGGCCAGAACGGCTTCAGCGCATCCAGTTCCGGGTCGTGCAGGGTTTCCAGGAAATCGGTGCCGGTGAGGTGGATGGCCAGCGTGTCGCCGCGCGGCAGCAAGGTCAGATCCAGTGCCTGTGTGTTGACGCTGAATCGATGCCGCGGCCCCAGCCGCACCACATTGCCACCGGCTTCGTACAGATCGCTGCGGTCGCGCAGCTGGCGCACCGCCTGGTCACGCACGCCCTTCAGGCGCGCCTCGATATCGTCGGCCTTGACGTTGTCATGCAGGGTGCGCAGGCGTTCGGCCAGCTCGCGCAGCTTGAGGATCAACGGATCGCCGGCGAAGAACGCATTGAGCTCATCAGGGCTGGCGAAGCGTTCGGTGCGCTTGGCCAGGCCTTCAAGGATGCGATTGGCCGCATCAAGCACTGAACGCGCCTTGCGCTGGCGATCGTCCAGCAAGGCCTGCTTGTGCGTATCAAATGCCTCAACCAGTTCTTCGCGCTTGCTCAGGATGTCGCCGAGGAATTGTTCATGCTCGCCGAACTGGCTCTCCAGCTCTTCCAGCTGCACCAGCAGGCGCGACAACTGCTCGTCGGCGCGCTCCGGGTCGGTGGCCAGCGCCAGCGCGCTGGTGATCGATTGCGAGAACAGCGCGAACTGTGCGGCGAACTGCGCCACGGCCTCGGCCGAGCCCAGCGATCGGCGGCGCTGATCAGCACGTGCGCGAGCCTGGTTGAGGCGGCCATAGAGCACCGAGATCGACTCGACCACACGCGTTCGGGCGGTGGCATCGTCCACCTTCAGCCCAGCCATCAGCTCGGACAGCATGTCCAGGTCGGCGGCCATGCCACGCAGCCCTTCCAGCTGCTCGTCCAGCTGGCGGGCACTCTGCGCCTGCTGGGCAGCGTCATCCAGCGCCTGCAGCCGTAGGGTGAGCGGCGCCAGTGCGGCCTCGCCCGCCAGGAATTCACCGGTGGCGGCGCCAACGCGGTCCTGCGCCTGTACCAGCTCGGCGGTCATCGCCTCGATGCGCGCGGTGTCGATGTAGCGCAGCTCGCGGATGGTCAGCAGCCGTCCACGCAAGGCAGCGATCGCATTGAGGGCCTCGACGAAGGCCTCCACTTCATTCCAGTTCTGCGGCTGCAGCCGGCCAAGCAGCGCCTTGTGCGCGGCCTCGGCTTCGACCATCGCCTGCGCCGACTGCTGGCGGATCGACTGCACCTTCTCGTATTCGTCCAGCACCGATTCGCCGGTGGCGCTGATCTGCCGCAGCAGCGCCGCAGCGCCATCGCAGGCCTCATCGCCCAGCCAGTGGTGGGCGTCGAACAGCCGACGGGTATCGGCCACCAGGCGCTGGTAGCGCTGGACCGACACGTCCTGGCCGTCGATCTCACGCGCCAGGTTGTACAGATTGGAGATGCCACGCACCAGTTCGGCGTTGCCGATGCGGCCCATGAAGGTGTTGCCGGGCGGGCGGCTGGCGGCGAACTCGTCGCTGCTGAACGGCGTCTGCCAGACCTGCATCGGATGGATGCGGGTCGGTTCGCTGCCTTCGGCATGGAACAGCACCATGCGTCCATCCTGCAGGAAGGCATAGCCGTGGCCGAACACGGGGTTCTGCAGCACGCGCTGGATGGTGTTGTAGACGAACAGCGCCGAGCGCCCACCCTCGCGCTCGTAGAAGATGTACAGCACGTCCTCGCCGTTGGGCGAACGGAGGCTGCGCTTGAACTGCATGCCGGCCATCGAGGCGTCGAACGCCTTGTGCTCGCCGCCCTGCAGGTAATAGCCGCCCGGGAAGATCACGCCGTGGTCTTCGGGCAGCTGCACGCAGGCCTGCACGATCGCATCGTTGCGCACGATGTCGCCGGTGAGCGTGTTGTAGATCAACCCTCGCCACACGGTTTCGCGGTAAGGCAGCACCTTCAGCAGCAGCAGCGAGCCAACGCGGGCGAATTCGAACTGGGCGTCGTCCAGCGACTGCGTGCTGTCCTCGACCGGTTCGCTGAAGATGCCCTGCCCGGTCTCGGTGTTGTTTTCCACCTTGATGGTGAGGTCGCCACCGGTGGTTTCCACGAACAAGGTGTCGAGGATGTTCAGGTGTGAATGGCGGCCGCTGACTGCCAGGTCACGCGTGGCCTTGGTCCATTCGAAATCGAACGGCGGCGGCAGGGCGATATCACGCTCACCGCGCGCATCGAGGTAGGTCAGTTCGCCTTCGCGCGACAGCGCCCAGCGGAACACGCGCACGTCGCTGCTGCGCTCGCCGATCTGGAACGAGGCCAGCAGCTTGTCGCCGACCACGATCAACTGCAGCAGGCGCGCATGCTTGTAATAGGCGTACAGCTCGTTGAAGTCATGCACGAAGCCGGGCTGGTCGAGGAAGCTGCCCTTCAGCTCCAGCGCGGCGACGTCGTAGCCATCGGGGCCCTGCACCAGCCGATACAGGCCGAACACATCCTCGATGCGGGTCTGGGTCTTGAGCCCGATGAAGACGTTGTAGCCGAAAAGGAGGCGGTCCGGGCCCACCTGCACGATGTCACGGCCGACGCAGTTGTTCTCGCTGCGGATGCGGAAGCGACCGACCACCTCCAGCCGGCTGTCGCCGAACTCGGTCAGGCGCTGGCGGTTGAGCGTTTCGGCCAGGCTCTGCAGGCGCTGGCCCTGCTCGGCCAAGCGGCGGCGCAGGACTTCGTAGGCACCGCCCTGGGCAACGGCCTGGTCGACGCTGGTGGCGCCGGCCTCCGCTGCGGTGGATTCGGCGGTCGGTTGGGTTTCAGACATCAGCAGGCTTCCGGCTCACGGGCGGACGGCCGCGGTTGCGGCCGGCGCGGGCGGGCGGTGGTCACAGCGGCCACCGCCCGATGCATCAACGGGCGCTGTCGAGCACGGTGGCCGACACGGTCGGCACCGCTTCGGCGTCCTCGGCGATCTGCCGCGGTGCAGGCTCGGCCACGGCCACGCCCAGGTAGCGCTGCATCAGCTCCTGCACGATCGGGCTCTTGCCGGCGAAGCCTTCGATCGACTTGCCCAGCGACACGGCCTTGACCAGGTTCTCGAACATGCCGCCGTCGCCGCCGACCAGGTCGATGTCGGCGTTGCGCAGCGCGCTGGCGATGACGTTGGCGTTCTCGCGCGACACTTCCTTGCCCGCTTCGATCGAGGCCAGCGCCTGCTTCAGGCTGTTGTCCAGCATCATGCGGAACTCTTCGTGGCCGCGCGCCTGGTCGCTCAGCGAAGCGATCGCCTCGAACTTGCGCACCAGACCCTCGGCCTCGGCCAGCAGCTTCTTCTGCACCACACCGGCCTCGGCGTTGCCCAGCGATTCGGTGGCCGTGGCACGCGCCAGGCCCATCTTTTCTTCGCCCTGGGCCTGCGCCTGCAGCGTTTCGGCCAGCACACGGGCCTCGTTGCTGCCCTGCTTCAGGCTGGCTTCGGCCTTGGCTTCGATCACGCGCGCCTCGGCAATACCGACCTTCTCGATGGCCAGTGCCGAGGCCTCGCGCACCTGCGCCTCGGCCAGGCCCGGTGCGGCCTGTTCGGCACGCAGCGCATCGGCCAGCAGGCGCTTGGCCTCGGCCTGCTTGCCGGCCGCTTCGTGCTCGGCCTGGGCCAGGGTGGTCAGTTCCACCGCACGGTGCTTGGACGCGGTTTCGCGCGCCTGCGCTTCCTTCACTTCGCGCACCAGCGATTCCTGCGCTTTGGCTTCGGCTTCCAGGATCAGCACCTGCTTCTGGCGGTCGGCCTCGGAGACCTCGCGCACTTCCTTGATGCGCTCTTCTTCCTGCGCCACGGTCTTGTCAATGGAGATGCGTTCGCGGGTGATGTTGGCCACGTCCATCTTGCCCTGCTCAACCACCTTGTCACGCTCCACGCCCTGCAGCTGCACTTCGCGGTCGGTGGTGACCTGTTCCAGCTGGCGGGCGCGCTCGACGCGCTCGGCCTCGATGGCCACCGCGCGCTGGCGGTTCTGTTCGGCCACTTCCACCTCGCGCAGGCGGTTCTGGTCACGGATCTCGATCAGCTGCTGCGCTTCGATGCGCGCGTTCTCGGACAGCTGGCGCTGTTCTTCCTGCACCTTGGCGGTCTCGGCCTCCTCGCGCGCGCGGATGGTCTCGATCTCGCGCTTCTGCCGCGCCTCGGCCTCGGCCTGTTGGCGTTCCAGCGCCAGCAGCGCTTCACGTGCCTCCACGTTCTTCTTGGTGATGGCAAGTTTCTCGTTCTGCTCCAGCTCGTTGGTCACCACGTTCTGCGCAGCGGTCAGCTCGGTGATCTTGCGGATGCCCTGCGCGTCGAGGATGTTGAACTGGTCCAGCAGCGACTTCGGCGTCTGTTCCAGGTAGTCGATGGCCACGTCTTCGAGCACATAGCCGTTCAGATCGTTGCCGATCACCGCGATGATCTCGTCGCGGAATTCCTGGCGCTTCTCGAACAGTTCGGTGAAGTCGAACTTCTTGCCGACCGTCTTCAGCGCCTCGGAGAACTTGGCGTTGAACAGTTCGTCCACCGCATGCTTGTCGGAAGCGCGGTCGGCGCCGATGGCCTTGGCCACGCGCAGCACGTCGGCCTGGGTCTCATTGACCCGCAGGTAGAAGGCCACGGCGATGTCGGCCCGCATGTTGTCGCGGCAGATCAGCCCTTCCTTGCCGCGGCGGTCGATCTGCAGGGTGATCAGGCTGATCCGCATCAGCTCGGCGCGGTACAGCACCGGGATGATCAGTGCGCCGGTGAAGTGCACCTTCGGCGTGGAACTCATGTCGTTGACGATCAGGGCCACACCCTGGTCGACCTTGCGATAGAAGGCCTTGAACAGCCCGGCCAGGCCGAGCAGGCCGACCAGCAGGACGGCCACGCCGATCAGGAAGGGGGCCATGGTTGCCAACGTCATCAGTGATTCTCCTTGTTGCCCGGAAGCAGGTTGTCCTGGAAATCGAGGGCGACCGCGTCGGCGCGGACCACCCGGTAGTAATGCTGTTCGGCCACGTGCTCGACCAGCACGATGCGCTCGCCACGCTGCAGTTCGATGTCGCTGCGCACCTGCAGCACCAGCCCGGCGCCGCCATCGTCGACCGTAGCGTGGCCGCTGCGTGCGTCCACCTTCGGCGAGGCGACCACGCCGATGCGCCCCAGCAGCGAGGCCTGGGCCACCGGCCGCAGGCGCAGCAGGAACCGACGGATCGGGCGCAGCAGCAGTGCCGTCACCGGTATCGCCGGTAGTGGAGCGAGCACGGCCACCAGCGCACCGAACCCCCAGCGCAGCAGGTCCGGCAGTGGCAACAGTACGAACAGATGGATGAAGTAGGTCAAGGCCCAGCCGAAGAAACCCAGCAGGGTGACCACGACCATGACCGGCACGCCGCCCAGGCCGAAGCGCTGCAGCAGGGCCGACAGGCCGCTGAGATCGTTGCCGCCGTCCAGTGCGCCGTCGGCGCCGAGGTCGCCGAATCCGTCATCCACCAGGCCAAACGCAGCAAGCCCCCAATAGACCAGCGCTACCGCCAGCACGATGCTGTACGGCAGGGTCGGGAAACCAAACACCACGGTGAGGAATTCCTGCATCGCTTGCCTTCCTGGGCTGAGGGCGGCGGTCGCCCGTTCGGGACGCGCAGAGCGCGCCCCGTCGATCCTCGCGCCCGCCTTCATGGCAGGCGCAGGGGACCATCCTATGTGAAGAATGCGTGCAGGCTCAAATCCGGCGGCAGATCACGACAAATAGTGACGTCAATCACTCCAGAACCGTGCAGTCCGCGCGGCGCACTTCCTCGACGAAGGTACGCATCTTGTAGCCATCCTTGATGCCCGGTTCCAGCTCGATGCCGCTGGAGACGTCCACGCCCCACGGCAGTGTGGCCAGCACGGCATCGTAGACGTTGTCGGGGTTCAGCCCGCCGGCCAGCAGGAACGGCCGGTGCAGCCCGGTCGGGATGCGGCCCCAGTCGAAGGCCACGCCGGTCCCGCCACCGCCGCCCGGGGCGTGGCTGTCGAACAGGAAACCGGCCGCGCTGGGATAGCGCAGCTGCAGGGTGCGCGCGTTGACCTCCTCGCGCCCGCCCATGGCAATGGCCTTCAGGTAGGGCATGTTGAAGCTGCGGCAGAAGCTCTCGTCTTCCTCGCCATGGAACTGCAGCAGGGTTGGCCGCACCGTGCGCAGCACCTCGCGCACCTCTTCCTTGCTGTTGTTGCGGAACAGGGCCACCACATCGACCATCGGCGCGATCGCCTGACGCATCGCGCGCGCCTCGGCCGGGGCGACCCGGCGGCTGCTTTCACGGGCGAAGATGAAACCCACCGCGTCCACGCCCAGCTCACCGGCCAGGCGGACGTCGCCGGCACGGGTCATGCCACAGAACTTGATGCGCGTACGGTAGTAGGAGCGGCTCATAGCGTGACCTCGGCGGGCAGATGCCAGTTGTCGGGGTACAGAGGCCCAAGGAACACCAGGCCCTGTGGCGGTGCGGTGGGACCGGCTACGGTACGGTCGCGCCCGGCCAGCAGTTCGGCGATCCAGTCCACCGGTTTCTCGCCGCTGCCCACCAGGATCAACGAACCGACGATATTGCGGACCATGTGATGAAGGAATGCATTGCCCTGCACGGCCACCTCGATCACCTCGCCGTGGCGGCTGACCTGCAGCGACTGCAGCTCGCGGCGCGCGTGCAGCGCCTGGCACTGCACGGAGCGGAACGCGCTGAAGTCGTTCTCGCCAAGCAGGGCCTGGCCGGCGGCGTGCATCAGGGTTTCGTCCAGCGCCCGGCGCTCCCAGCTCAGGGTCTGCCGATCCAGCGCCGGCCGCACCTCGCGGTTGAGCAGGCGGTAGCGGTAGCGCCGCGCACGCGCCGAGAAGCGGGCGTGGAAATCGTCGGCCACCGGTACGCACCAGCGCACCGCGATCGAACGCGGCAGGCGGGTGGTGGTGCCCAGCATCCAGGCACGTGGATCACGCACCACGCCGGTATCGAAATGCACGACCTGGCATTGGCCGTGCACACCGGCATCGGTGCGACCGGCGCAGACCACCTGCACCGGCGCATCGGCCACCGAAGACAGGGCCTGTTCAAGGCTGGCCTGCACGCTGGGGCCACCTTCTCCCAGGTTCTGCCACCCCCTGAAATCGCTGCCGTCGTATTCGACGCCGAGCGCGTAACGCATGTGCTACCTCGATGTTGCAGATGGGACGGCGCTCAGGCCGGATCGCGTTCCGACCAGACCGCCAGTTCGTTGCCACCGGGCTCGACGAACTGGAAGCGGCTGCCCCCGGGAAGGAAAACACCGCGCGCACGATCTCGCCGCCGGCGGCGCTCACTGCGGCCTGCACCGGCAGCAGCTGGTCGGCGTACAGCACCAGCAGCGGCGCGCCGCTTTCACTGGCCTGCGCAGGCTGGCCGCGGAAGAACCCGCCCTGCAGGCGGCCATCGTCGAAGGCGGTGTAGTCGCAGCCATAGTCGACGAACGACCAGCCGAACACCTTCTCGAAGAAGGCACGGCTGGCCGCCGGATCGCGGGAGGCGAATTCAACGTAGTCGATGCGGCGCTCGCGGCTCATGGCAGGGTCCTTGTTGGCGGAATCGGTCACGGCAGACGGGCCAGCAGTTCGCGGGCCTGGTTCTGGCAGTGCAGGTCGCCGCCTTCGGCCACTTCCTGCAGCAGCATGCGCGCGGTCTGCGCATCGCCCAGGTCGAGATAGGCGATGGCCAGTTCCAGCCGCTCCTGGCCCGCGCGGGGTGACCAGCCGGCATCACTGCCCGGCGCGGCGACGTCTTCGTGCGCGGCCCCGGCCGGCAGGTCATGCAACGCCGCGCTGGAATGCACGTTGTCCTGCGCCTCGGCCGGCAGGTCGAACACGCCGCGGAACTGCGGCTGCTGTTCGGCCTGCAGCGCGTAGTCCGGTACCACCACATCGATGGGGGCCGCCGGCGCGTCCGGCTCATCCCGCACGGATGCAACCGGCCCCCGTCGTCCTGTGCGGCCACGGGCTCGTCCCAGCGTGGCAGATCGGTCACCGCCGCAGGCAGTTCCACCACCTGTTCATCGCGCAGCGTCTGCGCCTGCCATTCGGCCGGGGCAGCGGTGCCGGCGACCGGTTCGCCGCCCACCTCGTCCTGCACCTCCACCTCGGTCGCCCAGGCCGGCATCGCCGGCTCGTGGCGGCCTCCGTCGGCCACCGCCGACGACCAGGAGGACTGCTCGGCCAGCGTATCCAGTGCTGCACCGGCCGGTACCGCTGCGGCCAGACCGGCGGCATCGTCTTCTTCGCGCAGCGGCGGCAGCGGCGACGGTTTGCGACGGCGCAGCAGCCAGGCTGCGGCGGCCGCCAGCAGCAGCACCGGCAGGCCCAGCCAGTACCACGGGGTGGCCGCGTCACGTGACTCCGGCGCCTGTGCCAGCCGCTGCTGTGCGGCGGCCAGGTCGTTGTCCTTCATCGCGATCAGCGATTGCTGCTGTTCCTTCAGTTTTTCCAGATCGGCCACACGCTGCTTCAGCTCACCAATCTCGGCATCGCGGGTGGCGATGTCCTCGCGGGCCTGGCGCAGTTGTTCGTTGCCCAGCATGTCACCCTCGCTGCCGGCACCGGTGCCGGTGGTTGTGCCCGCGTGCGCGGCGTCGGAGGCCAGCGCCGGGGCGATTTCAAGTCGTGCCCCGTTGGCCGCAGCCGGGGAGGAAGCGTCTGCTGTGGCTGCCTTGGCAACCGGTGCGACGGTACCGGCGGGCTGCGGCACGGTACGTGCCTGGCGCCACTGCGCGGTGTGCTCGCGCACCAGCGCGGCGGCCTCGCCTGCATCGATCGCGGCCACTGCATCGGTACCCGGCATGCGCAGCACCGCGCCCTGCTTGAGCAGATTCACGTTGCCGCGGATGAAGGCCTCCGGATTGGCACGCAGCAGGGCGATCATCGCGCGGTCGCGGCTGACCTGGCTGCCGCGCGCGACCGTGGCGGCGATCTGCGACAGCGTCTGGCCGCGCTGCACGGTGAGGCTGCCATCGGCCGCAATCGATGCCGATGCCGGTGCCGGTGCCGAGCGCGACGCTGCCGGCGCCACCCGGGCGGCCGCTGCACGGGCCGGTTCGGCCTGGGTAGCCGGCGTGGGGGCCGGCTCACGGGCGATGGTGTTGGACAGGGTCCCTGCCGGGGCAACAATCTCCGGTTCGGCAACGGCCAGCGCACTGGCCGGCGCGTCAACCAGCGCCGAATACTCGCGCACCAGCCGGCCCTGGCCCCAGTCGGCCTCGATCAGGAAACTCAACGACGGGGTCTCGACCGGCGCCTGCGAAGTCACCCGTACCACCGCCCTGCCCTGCGCATTGCGGGTCAACTCGAACTGCAGCTCGCTGACCAGCCCGCTGGGCCGCTGCAGGCCGACACGTTCGAAGGTGACCGGCGAGGCCAGCGCAACGCGCAGGTTCTCCAGCTCGGAGGGGTCGGCCGAGACCACCGGGATCTCGGCCAGCAATGGCTGGCCGGGCTTGGACAGGACACGGATGTCGCCCAGACCGAGGGCGAGCGCCGAACTGCTGGCCAGGGCCAGCAGCGCAGCGGAAAGATAGGTGAGCGGACGCTTCGCGCCCTTGGCCCGTTTATTCATGGGCGACACTATAAAGCGTGCGGACCGGGGTCCGCACCCACCGATGGCGATACCCGGTAGAGTCGAGCTTGCTCGACTGCACGGCCCGAGCGGAGCAGTCGAGCCAGTCAGTCGAGCATGGCTCGACTCTACAGCGCGTGTGATCAGCGCGCTTCGGCGGCGACCAGCTCGGCCAGCTGCACGGCGTTCAATGCCGCGCCCTTGCGCACATTGTCCGACACGATCCACAGGTTCAGGCCGCGCGGGTGCGACAGGTCCTCACGGATACGGCCGACATACACCGCATCGGTACCCGAGGCATGGGTGACCGGGGTCGGGTAACCACCGGCTTCGTGGCGATCCACCACTTCGATGCCAGGCGACTGCTCCAGCAGTGCGCGCGCTTCGGCCACGGTCACCTTGTCGCGGGTTTCGATCGCCACCGATTCGGAGTGGCCGTAGAACACCGGCACGCGCACGGCGGTCGGGTTCACCAGGATGCTCTCGTCGCCGAGGATCTTGCGGGTTTCCCAGACCAGCTTCATCTCTTCCTTGGTGAAGCCATTGTCCTGGAAGTCGTCGATGTGCGGGATCAGGTTGAAGGCGATCTGCACCGGGAAGCGCTGCGGATCGATCTCCTGGAAGCTCAACAGCTGGCCGGTCTGCTTGCCCAGTTCCTCCAGCGCCGAACGGCCGCCGCCGGACACCGACTGGTAGGTGGAGACGTTGATGCGCTCGATGCCGTACTTGCGGTGCAGCGGCGCCAGCGCCACCAGCATCTGCATGGTCGAGCAGTTGGGGTTGGCGATGATGCCGCGCGGGCGGTTGCCGATCTGGTCCGGGTTGACCTCGGACACCACCAGCGGCACGTCATCGTCGTAACGGAAGGCCGAGGAATTGTCGATCACCACCGCACCGGCGGCGGCGAACTTCGGCGCGTATTCCTTGGACACGCTGCCACCGGCCGAGAACAGGGCGATCTGGACACCACTCGGATCGAACGTAGCCAGGTCCTGGATCTTGATCTTCTGGCCGTTGAACTCGACTTCGCCACCGGCCGAACGCTCCGAAGCGAGCAGGCTCAGGGTGCCGACCGGGAAATCACGTTCGGCCAGGATGGCCAGCATGGTCTCGCCGACCGCACCGGTGGCGCCGACGATGGCGACGTGGAAACTGCGCTGTGCATTGCTCATGGGGGAACTCTCACGAAAACGGGAATGGGAAAATCGTGCACGACAGCTGGGTTCGGGGAACCTCCTCAAGCGGGACGCGCGGAGGTTCCCTATCGTTTGCCGGTTTTTTTGCCCAGGGTCACGCGCGCAGCCAGGGCCGCGTCCGCGTTGATCGCGCTCGGCATATGCGCCGCGTCACCGGCCAGACCGAGGCCGGCCAGCAGGTTGTCCACGGCCAGCTGCACCATCGCCGTACGCGTGGCCAGCGAGGCGCTGCCGATATGCGGGGTCAGCACCACGTTGCGCAGCGCCAGCAGTTCCGGGCGCACCGCCGGTTCGCCCTCGTAGACGTCCAGACCGGCGGCGGCCAGACGGCCGTTGGCCAGCGCATCGGCCAGCGCCAGCTCGTCAACGATGCCGCCGCGGGCGATGTTCACCAGGGTGGCAGAGGACTTCATCTTCGCCAGCGCCGCCGCGTCGATGATGTGATGCGAGGCCGGGGTGTACGGCAGCACGGTGAGCAGGTGGTCGGACTGTGCCAGCAGCGTGTCCAGGTCCACATAGGATGCGCCAAGCGCGGCCTCGGTCTCGGCCGGCAGGCGCGAACGGTTGTGGTACAGCACCTTCATGCCGAAACCGTGGGCACCACGGCGGGCGATGCCCTGGCCGATGCGGCCCATGCCGAGAATACCCAGCGTGCTGCCGTGGATGTCGGCGCCGAGCATGGTCTGGAACGACCACTGCTGCCACTGCCCTTGGCGCAGCCAGCGCTCGGATTCGGTGATGCGGCGCGCAGTGGCCATCAGCAGCGCGAAACCAAGATCGGCCGTGGTCTCGGTCAACACGTCCGGCGTGTTGCTGGCGAGGATGCCGGCGGCGCTCAGCGCATCGACATCCAGATTGTTATAGCCGACGCCGACATTGGCGATCACCTGCAGCTGCGCGGCGTCGGCCACCTGGGCCGCACCGATGCGCTCGTTGAGGGTGATGATCGCGCCATCGGCGCCGGCCAGCTGTTCGGCGATCTGCGCAGGCGACCAGGCGGTAACGGTGTCGGTGACGCGCAGCTGCACGCGATCGCGCAGCGGCGCGATGGCCGCGTCGATCAGCGGCTGGCTCACCCACACCGTCGGCCGCGTGTCAGCCATCGATGCGCCCGGGAATGCGCGGGGTGATCGTGCCGACATCGCCGCACTGCGCGCGATGGCGCAGTGCCTGATCCATCAGCACCAGCGCCATCATCGCCTCGGCGATGGGGGTGGCGCGGATGCCGACGCAGGGGTCGTGACGGCCGGTGGTGACCACTTCCACCACATTGCCTTCGGTATCCAGCGACGGACCCGGCAGGCGCAGGCTGGAGGTCGGCTTCAGGACGATCGAGGCGACCACCGGCTGGCCGGTGGAAATGCCGCCGAGGATGCCGCCGGCATGATTGCTGGCAAAGCCCTGCGGGGTCAGCAGATCACGGTGCTCGGTGCCCTTCTGCGCAGCGCTGGCAAAGCCATCGCCGATCTCCACGCCCTTCACTGCATTGATGCTCATCAGCGCGGCGGCGAGGTCGCCATCGAGCTTGCCGTAGATCGGTTCGCCCCAGCCCGGCGGCACGTTGTCGGCCACCACGTCCACGCGCGCACCGACCGAGTCACCGGACTTGCGCAGCGCATCCATGTACGCCTCCAGCTGCGGCACCTGTTCGGCGTGCGGCCAGAAGAACGGGTTGTCTTCCACCGCCGACCAGTCGAAACCGGCCGGGGTGATCTCGCCCAGCTGTGACAGGTAGCCCCGCACAGTCACGCCGAAGCGTTCTGCCAGCCACTTCTTGGCGACCACGCCGGCGGCTACGCGCATGGTGGTTTCGCGCGCCGAAGAGCGGCCACCACCGCGCGGATCGCGGATGCCGTACTTGTGCCAGTAGCTGTAGTCGGCATGACCCGGGCGGAACTGCTGGCCGATGTTGGCGTAGTCCTTGCTGCGCTGGTCGGTGTTGCGGATCAGCAGCGCGATCGGGGTGCCGGTGGTCAGCCCCTCGTACACGCCGGACAGGATCTCGACCTCGTCGGCCTCGCGCCGCGCCGAGGTGTGCCGGCTCTTGCCGGTGGCACGGCGCTGCAGGTCGTGGGTGAATTCGGCCGCGTCCAGCGCCAGCCCCGGCGGGCAGCCATCGATCACGCAGCCGATGGCCGGCCCGTGCGACTCGCCGAACGTGGTGACGGTGAACAGCTTGCCGAACGAATTGGAGCTCACGGGCGCTGCGCCGCCAGATCGGTGATGCGCGCGCTGTGCGCGATCAGCTCGCGGCACTCCACTGCGAAGATGCCCATCTGGCCGACCTTGAATTCGATCCAGGAGAAGTCGACTTCCGGCAGCAGCTTGATCAAGTGCTGTTCGGATTCGCCCACTTCGCAGATCAGCAGGCCGTCTTCGCTCAGGTGCAGCGGGGCGTCGCGCAGGATCTTCAGCACCAGGTCCAGGCCGTCATCACCGGCACGCAGGCCCATTTCCGGCTCGTAGGAGTATTCCTGCGGCAGGGCATCGGTCTCGTCATTGGTGACGTAGGGCGGATTGGTGACGATCAGCTCGTAGTGGCGACCGGTCAGACCGCTGAACAGGTCGGACTTGATCAGGCTGACGTTGTGCGCCTGCAGGCGCTCCTTGTTCTCTTCGGCCAGCGACAGCGCGTCATCACTCAGGTCCACGCCGTCCACTTCCCAGTTCGGGTAGTAGTGGCCCATGGCGATGGCGATGCAACCCGAGCCGGTGCACAGGTCCAGCGCGCGGTGCACATCGCGGCCGGCCAGCCACGGCTCGAAGCCGCACTCGATCAGCTCGGCGATCGGCGAACGCGGCACCAGGGCGCGCGCATCGCTCTTGAAGCTGAGGCCGGCAAACCAGGCCTCGCCGGTCAGGTAGGCGGCCGGAATGCGCTCGTCGATGCGGCGCTGGAACAGCTCCAGCACGCGCAGCTTCTCGGCCTGCAGCAGGCGCGCCTGGCCGTAGGCCGGGCCGAGGTCGTGCGGCAGGTGCAGGCTGTGCAGCACCAGCTGGGTGGCCTCGTCCAGGGCGTTGTCGTAGCTGTGGCCGAAGGTCAGCCCGGCTTCATTGAAACGGCTGGTGCCGTAGCGGATCAGATCGATGATCGTGTGGAGTTCGGCGGCCGTTTCAGCGGTCATGGCGGTACTGCGGGCAAAGTGGCCCCCGATTATAGGGGCTGGCGTCGGCGCCGGCATCCGTTGCTGAGGAAACGATCAGGCCGCAGCCGGTATAGTGGAGCCCATTTCGCGCGGGGGCCCCCATGTTCAATCGCAACGCCGGCATCATCCTGCTGATCGCCCTGGCGGCAGGCCTGGGCCTGCTGGCCGCCCAGCAGGTGTTCGCGCCGAAGCCCCCGGCCAACGCCCCGGCCACCGAAGCGATCACGCTGTACCCGCAGCCGCGTGCACTGCCCGACTTCAACCTGGCCCAGTCCGACGGCACGCGCCTGATTCCGGGCGAACTGAAGGGCCATTGGACCCTGGTGTTCCTGGGCTTCACCTTCTGCCCGGACGTCTGCCCGACCACCCTGGCCGAACTGGCTGGCGCGCAGAACCAGTGGGAAGCCCTGCCAGACACGCTGCGCCCGCGCGTGCTGTTCATCTCGGTCGACCCGGACCGCGACAGCGCCACCCGCCTGGGCGAGTACGTGCACGGCTTCCACAAGGACACCCTGGCCGCCACCGCCGACATTCCTTCGCTGGAGCGCTTTGCCACCTCGCTGGGCTTCGTGTTCCAGAAGGTGCCGGGCAAGCACTTCGACGAGAACCCCGAGGATTACACCGTCGAGCATTCGGCCAGCCTGGCCGTGCTCGACCCGCAGGGCCGCCTGGCCGGCCTGGTGCGCCCCCGTTCAACGCGCCGGCGATCGCCCGCGACCTGCAGAAGCTGACCGAGAAAACCGCCCCATGAGCCTCACCACCGCCCTGACGTACGCCCTGCCCCACCGCCTGCTGTCCTCGATGGCGCGTTCGCTGGCGTACTCGGACGATCCGCGCGTGTCGCGCTGGCTGATCGACACCGTCACCCGCAAGTTCAACGTCAACCTGGACGAAGCGGCCAATCCGGACCCGCGCAGCTACCCGACCTTCAACCAGTTCTTCACCCGTGCGCTGAAGCCGGGCGCGCGCGTGGCCGATGCCGATCCGCGCAGCGTGGTGATGCCGGCCGACGGCCGCATCAGCCAGCTGGGGAAGATCGAGGCCGGCCGCATTTTCCAGGCCAAGGGCCAATCGTTCACCGCCGCCGAGCTGCTGGGCAGCGACGAGGATGCCAAGCCGTACAACGACGGCCTGTATGCCACGGTGTACCTGTCGCCACGCGACTACCACCGCGTGCACATGCCGTGGACCGGCACCCTGCGCGAAACCGTGCACGTGCCGGGCCGTCTGTTCAGCGTGGGCCCGGCGGCAGTGAACGGCGTGCCCCGCCTGTTCGCCCGCAACGAGCGCCTGGTCTGCCATTTCGATACCAGCTTCGGCCCGATGGTGAGCGTGATGGTGGGGGCGCTGCTGGTGTCGGGCGTGGAAACGGTCTGGAGTGGCGAAGAGATTCCCGCTTACGGCGACCGCATCACCCGCAAGGACTACCGTGGCCAGGGCATCGTGCTGGAGCGCTTCGCCGAGATGGCGCGCTTCAACTACGGCTCGACCGTGATCGTACTGTTGCCGCCGGGCGTGGCCGAGTTCGCCCCGCAGCTGGGCGCAGAAAGCCCGGTGCAGCTGGGCCAGGCGCTGGCAAAACTGCGCTGACCTGGCTCTTGCCCGGGCACGGAATGCCGGCCAGCGGCCGGCACTACCAGGTTCGTAGAGTCGAGCTTGCTCGACTGCCGACGTAGACAGCCGAGCATGGGCTCGGCTCTACAGAAATCGATCCGTTATTGCAGAGCCGGGGCCGGGCCGACGTCCATGCCGTCGTAGTCCTCCACGCCATGTTCGGCGGCCAGCGCTGCGAATTCCTGGTTGCGGCGGTCCAGCGAGGCTTCGTCGTGGATCTCCACGCGCTCCACATGCAGCACGTGGAACGGCGCGTCACCTTCTTCCGGTTCCTGCTCGAACAGGTCAACGAAGCTGTAGCCCTGGGCCTGCAGGTGCTCGGCCAGGGCCTGCAGCGGCGCCGCGCTGGAGTGGACGAAGAAGTACCCCCACAGCAATGGGCCGTTGATGTCCCAGTCGGTGTTTTCGCGGAGGTTGGCAAACAGGTTGCGGGTGGCTTCAAGGTCCATGCGGGTTCCGGAGGTCGGGGGAATTACTTGTCACAGCCCTGCAGCTTCAGCGTCTGGCCGTGGCGCAGGCTGTAGGCCGGCGCCTTGAGGCCATTGGCGCGGGCCAGGGTCGGCACGTCGCACTGGAACCTGGCAGCGATGGCGCCCAGGGTCTCGCCCCTGCCCACCTTGTGGCTGCGCACCGGCTTCGGGCGTGCGGCCGGGCGCGGCGTCGCCACCGTGGCCACCGGCGTGGTCGGCACGCTGGTCGACGCTGCGGCATCGGCCACCGGCACCACGCCGCCCACCGCCACGCTGCCGGTGTAGCTGGCCGCAGTCGGGCGCACGATTGCCGCGTTCAGATCGGCGGTGATCAGGGTCCGCGCCAGATCGGCGCGCGGGCCGCTGACGCAGTTGCGCTGGTACAGGCCAGCGATGCGGGTGGTGGCGTTGATCAGCGTGCCAGCCGGAATCCAGCCGTCGGCCTCATACCGCGGGTTGAGGTTGCGCAATGCGCGCATGTAGCCATCGCGGGTGCCGTGGCTGCCCAGGCAGATGGTCAGTTCGTAGATGGTGGTGGACTTGGCCAGGCGCAGCGTGGCCGGCTGCGCACTGATCTTCGGGAACTCCACGCCGTACTGCTGCGGGTGCAGGAAGATCCAGGCGGCGGCGATCACCATCGGCACATAGTCCTTGGTCTCGCCCGGGAACTGGTTGTAGACGCTGTCGGTCCAGAAGCTCTGGCCACCGCTCTGCTTGAACACGCGCGCGGCCCGGCCTTCGCCACCGTTGTAGGCGGCCACCGACATTTCCACGTTGTTGTTCAGTTCGCGCAGGCGCTCGTTGAGGTAGCTGGCGCTGGCCTCGGCGGCGCTGCGTGCATCAAAGCGCGTATCGAAGCCGGTGCCGTCCGGGCCCAGGCCGAAGCGGCGGCCGGTGGCCGGCATGAACTGCATCAGGCCCGCCGCACCGGCGCGCGAAGACGCGTGCACGCGGCCGTTGGATTCCTTGGCCATGATGCCGAACAGCAGCGCTTCGGGCAGGCCGCGCTTTTCCCATTCCGGCCACATCACCGCGCGCAGGTTCTGGTAGTTCTCGTAGCTGGTCAGCAGCGCCGGGCGCATGTCGGTCAGCCAGCGGCGGATGCCGGCCTGCACCGCCGGGTTGTATTCGACCATGGTGTCGAAGGCGTGCCGCTTGTCGTTCAACAGCGCGGCGGCACGGGCCGCCTCGGGCACGTCGGCGGTGAGCGGGCCGATATGGTCGGGGTCGGCCTCCAGGCGGTCACCGCCCTCGTCGGCCACGTCATCGCCGGCTGCGGCGTCGGCATCGTGCTTGAGCAGGCGCTTGTAGCTGGCCAGCAGGGTGCCCATCTGGCAGCCCTTCTGCTTCACGCAGTCGTTGAGGACGTCTTCCATGTCCTCCAGCGCGGCGTCGGCCTCGTTGCTGCCCTTGGGGTCGGCGTTGGCGACCCGCAGCAGGGCGTCGCTGTACCGCTTCTCGGCGGCGGCCATGCGCTGCTGCAGCGCATCCACCTTCACCTTGTCCCGGGCCGAAACCCGCTGTGCATGGGCGTCGGGTGCCAGGGAAACCAGGCCGGCCAGGGCCAGCAGCGGCCAACCACGGGAAATCAGGACAGGAACGGGCATTGATGGCACTGTGTGCGAAACAGGCAGGCAGAGTAGCGGCGCCGCCAAGGTCCGGGCAAGCGGACCTTCGGACCGTCACCGCCGGCGGTTAACATTGGGCTATTCACCACAAGGGCTGGACCATGGATCCGATTCTGCTCGGCAAAGGCATCACCGACGATGTGGCCGTCACCCTGCTGCCGAAACTCGGCAACCGTCACGGCCTGGTGGCCGGCGCCACCGGTACCGGCAAGACGGTGACCCTGATGACCCTGGCCGAGGGCTTCTCGCGGCTGGGCGTGCCGGTGTTCCTGGCCGATGTGAAGGGTGATGTGTCGGGCCTGGCCGTGCCGGGTACCGGCGCCGAGAACCTGCTCAAGCGCGCCGCCGAGATCGGCGTGGCCGACTATGCGCCGACCGCCAGCCCGGCCATCTTCTGGGACCTGTACGGCAAGCTCGGCCACCCGGTGCGCACCACCGTGAGCGAAATGGGGCCGACCCTGCTCTCGCGCATCCTGGAACTGAATGACACCCAGGCCGGCGTGCTCGACATCGTATTCAAGCTGGCCGACGACCGTGGCCTGCTGCTGCTGGACATGGACGACCTGCGTGCGCTGCTCGGCCTGGTCGCCGAGGAACGCAAGGACATCTCCACCGAGTATGGGCTGGTCAGCGCGCAGTCGATCGCGGCGATCCAGCGCGCGGTGCTGCGCCTGGCGCAGGATGGTGGCGAGAATTTCTTCGGCGAGCCGGCGCTGGAACTGGCCGACATCATGCGGGTCAACCACGATGGGCGCGGCGTGATCGGCATCCTCGCCGCCGACCAGCTGGTGCTCAAGCCCAAGCTGTATTCGACCTTCCTGCTGTGGCTGCTGTCGGAACTGTTCGAACAGTTGCCGGAAGTGGGCGACCTGGACAAGCCGAAGCTGGTCTTCATCTTCGACGAGGCCCACCTGCTGTTCGATGACGCACCCGCCTCGCTGGTGCAGCGCATCGAGCAGGTGGTGCGGCTGATCCGCTCCAAGGGCGTGGGCGTGTACTTCTGCTCGCAGTTCCCCGACGACGTGCCCGGCAACATTCTTGGCCAGCTCGGCAACCGCGTGCAGCATGCATTGCGTGCGTTCACCCCGCGCGACCAGAAGGCGGTGAAGACCGCCGCCGAGACCTTCGTGCCGAATCCGAAACTGGATGTGGCCAAGGTGCTGAGCCAGCTCGGCACCGG
The DNA here is from genome assembly GCF_056172695.1 of Stenotrophomonas sp. GSD10. Classification (NCBI taxonomy): domain Bacteria; kingdom Pseudomonadati; phylum Pseudomonadota; class Gammaproteobacteria; order Lysobacterales; family Lysobacteraceae; genus Stenotrophomonas; species Stenotrophomonas sp. GSD10. Next base: position 2,855,179 of record NZ_JAOCMC010000002.1, read on the forward strand.
CGAGGCGCTGGTGTCCACGCTGCAGGACAAGGGCGTGCCGATGCCGGTGCAGCAGACGATGATCGCCCCGCCGCGCTGCCGGATGGGGCCGGTCACCGACGCCGAACGTGCGCAGGTACGCGCCGGCAGCCCAGTCGGCAGCCGCTACGACACCGCAATCAACCGCGAATCGGCCGCCGAACTGCTGGCCCAGCGCGCACAGAAGACGGTCGAGCAGGCGCAGGCCCCGGCCGCGCGCAGCCGCGAGCAGGACGATGCGCAGGAAGGCGGATTCGGCCAGTCGATCAAGGATGCGATCTTCGGCACCAAGCGCCGCCAGGGCATGATCGAGACCATGGCCAAGCAGACCACGCGCACCGTCGGCACCAAGCTGGGCAACCAGATCGTGCGCGGCATCCTCGGCGGCATTTTCGGCGGCAAGCGCTGAGATCGCTTCATGGGGTCAGAGCCCTTTCCGTGGGAAAGGGATCTGACCCCGGGTCGGATCCCTTCCGCAAGGAAGGGCTCCGACCCCATCGTTCCCCCTGAAAAGAAGTCTTACCGCATGTCCCGTTGGCGTCCCCCCGCAGAGAAAAGCACCGCCCTGATCACCGCCTCCGGGCACGCACGCCTGAAGGCCGAGCTGGATGAGCTCTGGCGCGTGCGCCGTCCAGAAGTGGTCAAGGCGCTGGCCGCCGCGGCCGCGGAAGGCGATCGTTCCGAGAACGCCGAATACACCTATCGCAAGAAGCAGCTGGGCGAGATCGACCGCCGCGTGCGCTACCTGACCAAGCGGCTGGAATCGCTGCGCGTGGTCGACACCACGCCGACCGATCCGCAAGCGGTGTTCTTCGGCGCATGGGTGGAACTGGAGAACGTGGACAGCGGTGACACCACGCGGTACCGCATTGTTGGCCCGGACGAGACCGACGCGGGGCTGGGCTGGATCAGCATCGATTCGCCGCTGGCGCGGGCGTTGCTGAAAAAGCGCCTGGATGACGAGTTCTCGGTGGAGCTGCCCGGCGGGCAGTTCACCTTCGCGGTGATCGGCGTGGAATACGAGCCGTTGTAGAGTCGAGCTTGCTCGACTGCGTCGCCGTTGTAGAGCCGAGCCCACGCTCGGCTGCACCTGCCACCAGTCGAGCAAGCTCGACTCTACGCATCAGGCCAGTCGAGCAAGCTCGACTCTACGCATCAGGCCAGTCGAGCAAGCTCGACGCTACAAAGGCGGCGGGTAGTGGCGCCCCGCGCGCAGCGGGCGGAAGTAATCGGTGTTGGCATGGAAGGCGGCGTCCTGCCCCTCGTGCCAGCCCGGGATGCCGGCCAGCGGCAGCGGTCGCAGCTGCAACGGATCGGTCAGCACCCGGCCCTCGCGGATGGCCGCAGCAACTTCGGCGATACAGGCATCGTCATCGTCGCCCTGCACCACCACGCATTTGCCGACCAGCAGGCGGCCCGGCAGCAACGCCTGTTCCATCAGCGCATGACCGAACACCGCCGCGACGGCCACAACGCCGCTTCGCCAGTGCATCGGTTCAAACAGCGTTGGCCAGTCGTGTGCATCCCATGCCGCCAGCACTCTCTCATCGCGCACCCGCGCGATCACGCCGCTTTCGTCGAACTGGGTCAACGCGGCCTGAGCGCGATTGCGCTGACCTGCTGGCATGGCCTCGATATGCAGGCACTGCTGCACATTGAGCACATGCTTGAGCTGCCGATGGCGTGCCCAGGCCAGCGCATTGAACAGGTCATGCCAGTTGTCGGCGCGGGTGGCAATGCATCCCTGTGCGATGCGCGCCTCGTAGTGCAGGCCGTCGGCCAGCAACGCGGCATCCTGTTCAACCAGGCGCTTGCCCGGCACGGCCAGGCGTGCATCAAGCGCCGCGATGGAGGGCCATGCCGTACCGTCCAGCAGGTCGCGGAAGTCCTGCATGCCGGCAAACAGCGGGTGCGCGAACAGCCGTGGATCGACCGCTGCGCGTGGCGGCGGTACGAAGCGCCGTGAACCGCCGTCGTCACCGGTGGCGGTCGGCACCGTGGTCACAGCACCTTGAGGTCGAACGCCGGACGCGCGGCGGCGGCCAAGGCATCGCCGTACAGGTCGTGCTCGTCGCTCTCGGTGATTTCCACGTCGACGAACTCGCCCACCCGCAGCGGAACCTGGTCGGCGTTCTGGATATGCACCAGACCGTCGATCTCCGGCGCATCGGCCTTGGAGCGGGCCACCGCGATGTCACCCTCGATGGCATCGACCAGGCACTGCTGCACGGTCCCGACCTTGGCTTCCAGGCGCGCGGCGGAAATCTGCGCCTGCTTTTCCATGAAACGGGCCAGGCGTTCCTGCTTCACCGCTTCCGGCACGGCATCGGGCAGGTCGTTGGCGGTGGCCCCCTCGACCGGCGAGTAGGCAAATGCACCGACGCGGTCCAGCTGTGCCTCGTCCAGGAACGACAGCAGTTCTTCGAACTCGGCTTCGGTCTCGCCCGGGAAGCCGACGATGAAGGTCGAACGCACGGTGATGTCCGGCGCGATGCGGCGCCAGTTCTGCACGCGCTCGAGGGTTTTCTCGACCGCGCCGGGGCGCTTCATCAGGCGCAGGATGCGCGGACTGGCGTGCTGGAACGGGATATCCAGGTACGGCAGGATGCGATTCTCGGCCATCAGCGGCACCACCTCGTCCACGTGCGGATACGGGTAGACATAGTGCATGCGGACCCACGCATCCAGCTCCGACAGGCCTTCGCACAGTGCCTTCAGGCGGGTCTGGTAGGCCTTGTTGCGCCACATCTTCTCGGCGTACTTCACGTCCACGCCATAGGCCGAGGTGTCCTGGGAGACCACCAGCAGCTCGCGCACGCCGCCGCGCACAAGGCGCTCGGCCTCGCGCAGCACTTCATCGACCGGGCGCGAAACCAGCTTGCCGCGCATCGACGGGATGATGCAGAAGCTGCACTTGTGGTTGCAGCCCTCGGAAATCTTCAGGTAGGCGTAGTGACGCGGGGTCAGCTTGATGCCGTAGTCGGGCACCAGGTCCACGAACGGATCGTGCTTGGGCGGCAGCGCTTCGTGCACCGCTTCCATCACGCTCTGGTAATCCTGCGGACCGGACACCGCCAGCACGTTCGGGTACGCCTCGCGGATCTGCTCCGGGCGCTTGCCCAGGCAGCCGGTGACGATCACCTTGCCGTTCTGGTTCATCGCCTCGCCGATGGCGTCCAGCGACTCGGTCACCGCCGAATCGATGAAGCCGCAGGTGTTGACCACCACCACGTCGGCCGAATCGTAGGACGGGACGATGTCATAGCCCTCCGAGCGGAGCTGGGTAAGGATGCGCTCGGAATCGACAAGGGCCTTCGGGCAGCCAAGGCTGACGAAGCCGACTTTGGGGTTCAGCTGGGACATGGAATCGCGGGACTCTGGGGGCCTGGGCCCCTGCCGGCATGGCAGGGGGTCCTGGGGGCCGGGGCCTGAAAGGGCGCCAGTATACCGGGGTTGGGGCCGCGCCCTGAATCGCCAGCCGCCCGATGCTGCACAGCCGCTGACGCCGCGCTAACCCGCGCACCACCGACAATGCAGCCCTGTCCCCTGCAACTGAGGTAGATGACGATGGCCGAGTGGATCACCCTGGATACGCACCATGGCCCGGTGCGGGCCTGGCAGGCCCTGCCGGAGGGCACCCCGCGCGGCGGCCTGGTGGTGGTGCAGGAAATCTTCGGCGCCAACCCGCATATCCGCGGCGTGGCCGAGCGTTTCGCTGCCGAAGGCTACGCGGTGCTCGCCCCCTCGTTCTTCGACCTGGTCGATGGCGCCGATGCCGATCCGGACGCCCTGCCCTATGATGCCGACGGCGTGAAACAGGGCCTGGAACGGGTGGCAGCGCTGGGCATGGAGAAGGCACTGGAAGTGGTCCGCGCGGCAGCCACGCGGCTGGCCCCCTACGGCAAGGTCGGCACCGTCGGCTACTGCTGGGGTGGCACGGTGGCGATGCTGTCCGCAGTGCGCCTGGGGCTGCCGTCGGTCAGCTACTACGGTGCGCGCAACGTGCAGTTCCTCGACGAAACGCCCAAGGCCCCGGTGATCTTCCACTTCGGTGCCCAGGACCGCAGCATCCCGCCGGAAGCCGTCCAGGCCCACCGCGAGAAGCTGCCGCAGATGGCCACCTACGTCTATCCGGCCGACCATGCCTTCAACCGGGAGGTCGGACATGCGTATGATCCAGACAGCGCCGCCCTGGCGCTGCAACGCACCCTGGACTTCTTCTCGGAGCATCTTGGATGAGCGAATTCGAACTCGATTCACGCCTGGCCACCGATAGCGTGCTGGTGGCCGAAGGACCGTTGTCGCAAGTGCGGCTGATGAACGACGAACGATTCCCCTGGCTGGTGCTGGTACCGCGCCTGGCGGGGGTGACCGAGTGGATCGAGCTGGACGGCGAGCAGCAGGACAAGCTGCGCACCGAGCTCAACCGCGCCTGCAAGGCCCTGAAGGGCGCCGACGGGGTGGAAAAGATCAACATCGGGGCGCTGGGCAACATCGTGCGCCAGCTGCATTTCCATGTGATCGGCCGCCATGACGGTGATCCGGCGTGGCCGGGCCCGGTCTGGGGCAGCGGCCCGGCGCACCGCTACGAGCCGGCCGCACTGGACCAGCATGTCGCCTACTGGAAGGAACGGCTAGGATATCAGGCCCAGTCCTGAGCCCTTGCCGACCCGATGCGATTCAATCTCGTTGCCGCCATCCTGCTGATCCTGATCGGACTGTTCATGCTCGCCAGCAATCTGGGCTGGACGCACCTGAACCTGTCCCGGCTGCTGATGACCTGGTGGCCGGTGGCCCTGGTGGGTGTCGGCATCGCGATGCTGTTCGGTCGCGGCAAATAAGGAAGGCGGCGCATTGCGCCGCCTTCGTTCATGTAGAGCCGAGCCATGCTCGGCTGCCCTGCCAGCAAGCCGAGCATGGCCCGGCGCAACCGCTCAGGTCCGCGGCAGGGTGACCCCGGTCTGGCCCTGGTACTTGCCACCGCGGTCACGGTAGGAGGTCTCGCAGACGTCATCGGCAGCGGCCTGGAAGAACAGCATCTGCGCCACGCCTTCGTTGGCGTAGATGCGCGCCGGCAACGGCGTGGTGTTGCTGAATTCCAGCGTGACGTGGCCTTCCCACTCCGGCTCCAGCGGCGTCACGTTGACGATGATGCCGCAGCGCGCGTAGGTGCTCTTGCCCAGGCACACCACCAGGGTATCGCGCGGAATGCGGAAGTACTCGACGGTACGCGCCAGCGCGAAACTGTTCGGCGGGATGATGCATTCGTCGCCGACGATATCGACGAAGCTGCCCGGATCGAAGTGCTTGGGATCGACGATGGTGGAGTTGATGTTGGTGAACACCTTGAACTCGCGCGAGCAGCGCACGTCGTAGCCGTAGCTGGAGGTGCCGTAGCTGACGATGCGCTCGCCGTTGGCCTGCTTGACCTGCCCGGCCTCGAACGGCTCGATCATGCCGTGCTGTTCGGACATGCGGCGGATCCAACGGTCACTCTTGATGCTCATGCTTTGTCCTGGGGGTACGAGGGGGCGCGAGGATTCTAGCAGGGGGCCGGCGCCTGCCGGCGGCCCCTGCCCGGGCACTTACAGCAGCGACGACAGGATCGGGATCGAGGCCCGCGGGCGCTTGCCGACTTCCTCGATCAGGCGCTGCGCGGCATGGCGGTAGGCCTGGGCCGGTGCCGAATCCGGCTGGGCCACGGTGATCGGGGTGCCAGCGTCGCCCTGTTCGCGGATGCCGATCTGCAGCGGCAGCGAACCCAGCAGCGGCACGCCGTACTGGGCGGCCATGCGCTCGCCGCCGCCCTCGCCGAACAGGTGTTCAACATGGCCGCAGCTGCTGCAGGTGTGTACCGCCATGTTCTCGACGATACCCAGCACCGGCACCTCGACCTTCTCGAACATCTTCAACGCCTTCTTCGCATCCAGCGTGGCGATGTCCTGCGGCGTGGTGACGATCACCGCCCCGGCCAGCGGAATCTTCTGGGTCAGGGTCAGCTGGATGTCACCGGTACCCGGCGGCAGGTCGATCAGCAGGAAATCCAGGTCGTCCCACAGGGTGTCGTTGAACAGCTGGGTCATCGCCGAGGTGGCCATCGGGCCGCGCCAGATCATCGGCGTGTCTTCCTCGATCAGGTAGCCGATGGACATGGTGTCCACGCCGAATGCACGCAGCGGCTCGATGCTCTTGTTGTCCGGGCTTTCCGGGCGGCCGGACAGGCCCAGCATGGCCGGCACGCTGGGGCCGTAGATATCGGCGTCGAGCACGCCGACGCGGGCCCCCAGCTGCTGCAGCGCCACGGCCAGATTGACCGCCGTGGTGGATTTGCCGACGCCGCCCTTGCCCGAGCCCACCGCGATGACGTTGCGGATGCGGGCATGCGGCGTCAGTCCCTTCTGGACCTGGCTGGCATGGGGACGGCGGGGAGAACTGTTCACAACGGGCACCGGCGGGATCGGAAGGAGTAACCCCGCATCATACAAGCTGGATGCAACCTGACTGAAATTCAGGATTGCGACAGATTCGTCCACGGATTGTTAAGTTCATGTTACGTTCGCCGCGCACTGTTTCCAGGCCTCGGGGCTGGTTGTCCAGCCCGCGCGACGGCGTATGCGCAGTGCCGTTTTTGTTTTTGCTCTTATTGGAACTACATGAAACACTTCAGCAATACCGCACGTCGCAGTACGCTCTCCGTCGCCCTGATTTCCGCCCTGATGGCCGCCGCACCGGCCATGGCCCAGGACAAGGCGACCAACCTGGACAAGATCACCGTCACCGGTTCGCTGATTCCGCAGACCCAGGTTGAAACCCAGACCCCGGTGATGTCCATCACCGCCGAAGACATCCAGACCCGCGGCTTCAGCAGTGTTGCTGAAGTGCTGCAGCAGTCCTCGCTGACCACCGGCGGCCTGCAGGGCGGCCAGACCTCGGGCGCCTTCACCCAGGGCGCCGAAGCGGCCGGCATGTTCGGCCTGAACCCGGGCTACACCAAGTACCTGATCAACGGCCGCCCGATGCTTTCGTATCCGGCGCTGTACAACGGCAGCGAGTCGTTCAACAACATCAGCGGCATTCCGATCGACATCGTCGAGCGCATCGAAGTGCTGCCGGGCGGCCAGTCCTCGCTGTACGGCTCGGACGCGATCGCCGGCGTGGTCAACATCATCCTGAAGGAGCGCATGGACGGCGGCACGATGACCGTCCGTGGCGGCACCTACACCGAAGGTGGTGGTGGCAACATCCGCTTCAGCGCCGCCAAGGGCTTCAACGCGTTCGACGACCGCTTCCACGCGCTGGTCAACGTGCAGATCGAAAACGGCAGCCCGATCTGGGGCTACCAGCGTGACATCACCAAGCAGAACAACCCGGTCGGCTACACCGCACAGGTGCCGTCGAACGACTTCGCCGTCATCACCAACGCCGACAACAAGCTGCTGATGATGGACCCCAGCCGCTGCGCCAACGTGGCCGGCCTGTATGACGGCACCACCACCGTCGGCAAGCGTGCTTCGGGCGAATCGTGCGGTTCGGTGTACAGCGCCGGCTACAAGACCCTGAAGAACGGCAAGAACAGTGGCCAGTTCTACTCGTCGATGACCTTCGACGTGAACGACAACTTCCAGCTGTTCGCCGACGTGCTGTACAGCAAGGAAAAACCGAATTCACCACCGGCTCCAGCGCCCTGTGGTGGGGTACCAAGTCGGTGATGGGCGGCTTCTACGACCAGGGCCTGGGCAAGGTGGTGAACCTGCAGCGCGCCTTCGCACCGGAAGAAATCGGCCCGGGCCACTACAACAACATCCTCAATTCCGATGAAAGCCGTTCCTACCAGGTCACCCTGGGTGGCAAGGGCATGGTCGGCGACTGGGATTACAGCGCCAGCTTCACCCGTGGCGAATACCGCCTGGACCAGAACCGCTTCGCACGCTGGAAGGACAAGATCGAAGGCTTCTTCGGCGACACCGTGCTGGGCCCGCGCCTGGGCACCACCGCCGATGGTTTCGGCATCTACAACCCGAACTACGCCGCGTTCTACTCGCCGATCACCCCGGACCAGTTCGCCAGCTTCACCGGCTACGGCACCCACCGCAGCAAGACCTGGCAGAACCTGGGCCGCGTGCAGGTGACCAACGGTTCGCTGTTCTCGCTGCCGGGCGGCGACGCCGGCCTGGCCGTGGTGCTGGAAGGCGGCAGTGAAGGCTGGGACTACTCGCCGGACCAGGCCTTCATCGATGGCAACGCCTGGGGCGCGAGCGCCGTGGCCGGTGCCGGCCACCGCAGCAACTACGCGGTGACCAGCGAACTGCGCATGCCGGTGTTCGAATCGCTGACCATCAGCGCCTCGGGCCGCTATGACGCCTTCAAGATCGCCGACAAGACCGTGGACAAGGCCACCTACAGCCTGGGCCTGGAATACCGTCCGATCGAAAGCCTGCTGCTGCGCGGCAAGTACGGCACCGCGTTCCGCGCGCCGACCCTGTCCGATGCCTTCCAGGGCATGAGCGGTTCGTTCGCCTCCGGCCAGAACGACTACTACCGCTGCAGCCAGCTGAACTACGCGCTGCATGACGACGCCTGCTCGTTCTACAAGACCACCTCGGTGTACAGCGAAAAGTCCGGCAACCCGGACCTGAAGCCGATCACCGCCGACGTGTGGAGCGCAGGCGTGGTGTGGGCCCCGGTGAGCAACTTCTCGCTGTCGGTGGACTACTACAACTGGAAGATCAAGAACGAGGTCAAGACCCTGAGCACCGACCAGCTGCTGCTGGCCGAGTACCAGTGCCGCAATGGCCTGCCGAACAACACCTCGGCCAGCTGCCAGAACGTGACCGACTGGGTGAGCCGTGACGCCGCCGGCAACCTCACCCGCGTGTACACGCCCAAGCTCAACGTCGCCAGCCAGAACCTGCAGGCGGTGACCGTCGGTGCCAAGTACCAGCAGGACATCGGCCGCTTCGGCTCGCTGATGTTCTCGGGCAACTACACCAACATGCTCAAGCGTGAAGTGGAGCCGCTGCCCGGCGCCAAGAAGCTGGACCTGCTGAGCGATCCGTACAACATGTGGTACTACGACAACTTCGCCAAGGTCCGCGGCGACGTGTCGGTGGCCTGGGCGATCTCCAGGTTCACCACCACCGTGTACGCCAACTACGTCGGCAGCACCCCGAACTACCTGGCCTACACCGGCCGCAGCTATGACTACGTCCACTCCTCCGGCGCCAAGGCCGGCAAGTGGGGCTCGTACACCACCTACAACATGAGCCTGAACTACCAGGCGCAGGATGATCTGACCCTGTCGCTGATGGTCAACAACGTGTTCAACAAGCTGCCCGAGGGCCAGCGCTACAACTACCCGGGCAACGAATCGACCCCGTTCAACAGCGGCTTCTACAGCGTGTACGGCCGCCAGATCTCGGCCCAGGTCAAGTACGACTTCTGATCCCGTCGTTTTCCGGACTTCGTGTCCGGGCCAGGCCCCGCTTCGGCGGGGCCTTTTTTGCCTGCGATCTGGCCGAACCCGCTTGTTCAGAATCCAGACACCTTCGATCACGCCCGGAACAATTCAAAACAGATCAATGAGATATGCAGAAATCGACGTGCTTTGTCGCAGTCAGGACGGCGCGTGACGCACAGCTCCATGACTGCATGATGAACGTTTGACAGCCTTGGTTAATGTCGTGTTAATCTCGGATCATCGGCACGTGAAGCCGGTACCAGCGCCGGGCGGCGGCACGCTGCCGACACCGGGCAAGGGGCACACGGAGACGTCGACAAGGACCAGTCCCGGTGTACGACGCAATCATTCGATTCAAGGGGATTTCAGATGATCAATCGCAAGTCGCTCAGCAAGCATCCGCTGAGCTTCGCCCTCGCCTCTGCCGTGCTGCTCGCCGCAGCCGCCCCGGCGATCGCACAGGACGCCTCCAGCACGACGCAGACCGAGGAAGCGCCCAAGTCGAAGGCCACCAACCTGGACACGGTGACCGTCACCGGTTCGCGCATCAGCCGCGACGTGTTCAACTCGGTTTCGCCGGTGCAGGTCGTCACCCGTGAAGAGACCACCCTGGCCGGCTTCAACTCGACCACCGCCGCCCTGCAGAGCACGGCGGTCACCGCCGGTGCGGCACAGATCAACAACGCCTACGGCGGCTACGTCACCGACGGCGGCCCGGGCGCCAATACCCTGGGCCTGCGCGGCCTCGGTCCGACCCGCACCCTGATCCTGCTCAACGGCCGCCGCGTATCGCCGGCCGGTACCCGCGGCTCGGTCGGCTCGACCGACCTGAACGTGCTGCCGAATTCGATCGTCGACCGCGTCGAGATCCTGAAGGACGGCGCCTCGTCCATCTACGGCTCCGACGCCGTGGCAGGCGTGATCAACATCATCACCAAGACCAAGGTCGACGGTGTCACCTTCGAAGCGCAGCACAACGCCACCGACGGTGGCGGCGGTGAAGAGCGCCGTTACTCGATCATGTTCGGCTCCACCGGCGAGCGTTCGCACTTCTCCGGTTCGTACGAGTACTACACCCGCAACGAACTGACCCTGGCCGACCGCAGCTGGGCCGGCGGCTGCCCGACCGACATGTACCGTGACATCGAGGCCGGCGACTCCTGGGGCAGCGGTGACTTCATCGATCCGCTGACCGGCAAGCCCAAGTGCTGGTCGCTCGATGCCGGCGGCACCACCCTGAACACCATCGGCACCAACACCCGTACCGGTGTGGCGGCCCCGGGCGGCGCCGGCACCCGCTTCAACCGCTGGCGCCCGAACGCGGCGATCACCACCGGCCTGGTCGGCTACGAAGGCGTGGACCTGAACACCCGCGACACCTTCGACCCGGCCATGCGCAACGAGTCGCTGATCTCGCCGACCAAGACCCATACCCTGTACTTCCAGGGCGGCTTCGACCTCAATGCACTGGGTGATGCCGAGCTGTACTACGAGTTCCTGGGCAACAAGCGCAAGTCGACCCAGACCGGCTACCGCCAGCTGACCCTGGACTACGCCGTGGGCAGCCCGCTGATCCCGGCCAACCTGCGTGACAGCGTGGCCGGCGCCCCGACCGACCAGACCAGCGGCAAGAACCTGGGCGTGCGTGCGTTCATCGGCTTCGGCAACGACACCAACAAGCAGAACGTCGACTTCCTGCGCTTCAATGCCGGCCTGCGTGGTCACCTGAGCTCGGAGTGGAACTATGACTTCAACGTCATGCACGCCCGCAGCGACGCCGACTACACCTTCGAAAGCTTCCTGACCAGCCGCCTGCGCCAGAGCCTGGACGTGGTCTCCAACGGCGCCGGTGGCTATGTCTGCCGCGACGCTTCCAACGGCTGCATCGCCGCGCCGGCGCTGAACACCAACACCATCGGCGGCAAGCTGCCGCAGGACTGGAAGGACTGGGTGTTCGTGCCGGTCACCGGCAACACGCTGTACAAGGAAACCACGGTCAACTTCAACGTCAACGGTCCGCTGTTCGACATGCCCTACGGCTCGGCCGGCGGCGCGTTCGGCGTCGAGTACCGCAAGGCACGCATCGACGACACCCCGTCGCCGTACTCGATCAATGCCGACCTGTACAACCTGACCAACGCCACCCCGACCCGCGGTTCGGACTCGGTGCTTGAAGCCTACGGCGAACTGGAACTGCCGCTGCTGTCCGGCGTCACCGCTGCCGAGGAACTGACGGTCAACCTGTCCGGCCGCTACACCGACTACAAGTCCTACGGCTCGGATGAGACCTACAAGATCGGCGCGCTGTGGACCCCGGTGAAGTGGCTGTCGTTCCGTGCGTCGTACGGCACCTCCTACCGCGCACCGGCCCTGTTCGAACAGTTCCTGGGCGGCACCACCGGCTTCCTGAGCAGCAGCGCCGACCCCTGCAACGAATACGGTGATCGCAACCCGAGCTCGCCGCGCTACCAGAACTGCGCATCGCTGGGCCTGGCGCCGGACTACCTGGCCACCCAGGGCGTGACCGTGGTTACCCAGGGTGGTGCCGAGGCCGGCCTGGAAGCCGAAACCTCCAAGGCCAAGACCCTGGGCGTGGTGATCCAGCCGGAATTCGGCAGTGGTTTCGGTGACCTGTCCTTCGCCGCCGACTACTTCGACATCGAAGTGAAGAACGGCGTCGACAGCGCGGGCGGTGCGAACATCCTGTCGCGCTGCTACGACAGCGGCAGTGCCGACTTCGCCTCCGGTTCGGGCCTGTGCCGCCTGGTGGCGCGCAACCCGGTCAACAACCAGCTGGTGGTGACCAACGGCTTCATCAACCTGTCCACCGACAAGGTCCGCGGCCTGGACTTCACCACCCGCTATGTCCGCGAAATCGGCCCGGGCACCCTGCGCACCACGCTGCAGTTCACCCACTACCTGGAACAGGCCAGCAAGGTCTTCTCCGACGATCCGCTGGTGGACTACAACGGCATGCTGTCGCGTCCGGAAAACACCGCCTCGCTGGACCTGAGCTACAAGTGGAAGAACTGGCAGGTGCGTTACGGCCTGGACTGGATCGACAAGATGGACAGCTACGCGTACTACGAGGAGCGCAACCCGGGTGACTTCGATCCGGCCACCTCGGCGTACAAGCTGTACACCCCGAACTACTTCCTGCAGGCCATCTCGGTGAAGTATGAAGCGGACAAGTGGTCGGTCACCGGTGGCGTGCGCAACTTCGCCGACCGCAAGCCGCCGACCATCTCCCAGGGCATCTACAGCACCGTCGGCAACGCGCTGCTGTACAGCGGCTTCGACTACTTCGGTCGCAGCTACTTCCTGAACATCACGCGTTCGTTCTGATCCTGCTCCCTGCAACCGCCGCCCTTCGGGGCGGCGGTTCCATTTCCGGCACTGCCTTTTCCGCAGGCAGGTGCCACTGCATTCCGAGGTTGCAATGAAGCGAACCCTGTTGCTGGCGGCCCTGGCCAGCGTTTCCCCGTACCTGCACGCCAAGCCCGAAGCGCCCACCATCGAGCAGATGGCCGCCTTCCCCGCCATCTCCAGCCTGTCGCTGTCGCCCGATGGCCAGCACATCGCCGGTCTGCGCGCCAATGGCGAAGAGCGCGTGATCGTGGTGTGGCGCACCGACGCGCTGGACAAGCCGCCAACGGTGATCGGCGCCAACCGCATGAAGTTCCAGAGCGTGTCGTTCATCAAGAACGGCCAGCTGGCAGTGGTGCTGTGGCAGCCCTACGACCTGCGCGCAGACCGGGTGACCAAGACCTTCGTCAGCAAGTTCTTCATCACCGACATCGAAGGCAAGCAGTGGAAGGAGCCGATCACCCCGCCGCGTGCCAGCAGCCGCAGCGAGGAACTCGAGCAGGCCCTGGCCAACGCCACGGTACTGGACACCCTGCCCAACGATCCGGACCACATCCTGGTGGTCAACGGCAGTGGCAGCAGCTCCGGTGACGTCTACAAGGTCGACCTGCGCAACTTCACCTCCCAGCGCATCCAGAAGACCGAAGAACGCGTGGCCGGCTACATCACCGACCTCGACAGCGAGCTGCGCGCACGCCTGCGCCAGGATGTCGACGGCACCGGTGCCTACGTCGCCACCGAATTCCGCTCGCCCGCCACGGGCACCTGGGAGGAGCACTTCCGCTCCTACGTGAAGAACCGCGACGTCAACCAGGTGATCGGCTTTGCCGATGACCCGAACATCGCCTTCGTGCTCAGCAATGTCGGCCGCGACAAGGCGATCGTGTACGAGTACGACATCAGCGCGCGCAAGCAGAAGGAAGTGCTGTTCGAGCACAAGCTGTTCAATGCCGGTTCGATGCTGATCAACCGTTTCCGCAACGGTGCGGTGCCGTTCGGCGAGATCATGGGTATCGGCTACGCCGGTCCACGCGGTGACGACATGCAGTGGACCTCGCCGCGCATGAAGGCGCTGGACCAGGGCCTGCGCCAGGCGCTGGGCATCACCCAGGAACCGCTGGCGATGGTCGACACCGCCAACGGCCAGCGCTTCACCGCCAACTACGATACCGGCGTGAGCCTGCGCATCCTCGACTACACCGCGGACCTTGCCAACGTGCTGGTCGCGACCTCCGGGCCGTCCAATCCGCCCGAATACCACCTGCTGCACAACGGCAAGCTGACCCTGCTGGCCAAGACCTACCCGCAGATCCAGCCTGCCGCACTGGGCCAGACCCGCCTGGTCTATTACAAGGCACGCGACGGGCTGGATATTCCCGCATTCCTCACCACGCCCAGCACCGAACTGTGCGGCGCCGGCCCCTGGAAGGCGGTCGTGCATCCCCACGGCGGGCCATGGGCGCGCGATGGCATGGACTTCGACGGCTCGATGTGGGTCCCGCTGATGGCATCGCGCTGCATGGCGGTGCTGCGTCCGCAGTTCCGCGGCTCGGCCGACTGGGGCCGCAAGCTGTGGATGGCCGGTGACGCCGAGTGGGGCCAGAAAATGCAGGATGACAAGGACGACGGCGCACAGTGGATGATCGACCAGAAGATCGCCCGCCCCGGCCACATCGCCATGTTCGGCTTCTCCTATGGCGGCTACTCGGCGTTTGCTGCCTCGGTGCGCCCCAACGGCCTGTACAAATGTGCCATTGCCGGTGCCGGCGTCTCGGACATCAAGAAGATCTGGTCGCGCTTCTATACCAATCCGTTCTTCCGCCAGGCCCAGGCCCCCACCGTGGCCGGCCTGAACCCGGTGGACAAGGCCGGCGAGATGAAGATCCCGTTGATGGTCTACCACGGCGATCGCGACCGCACGGTGCCGATCGAACAGTCGGAGTGGTTCGTGAACAAGGCGAAGGGTTCCGGCCAGCCGGTCGAGTTCCACGCCATCGCCGACTATGCCCACGGGCCGGCCTGGACGCGCCGGATCATGGCCGACCAGTTGCAGCTGATCGACGACTACCTGGGCAAGGGCTGCGGCGGCGGCGGCCTGTAAGCGTTACCGGCCCACAGCAGGGGCGCCCGCCGGGCGCCCTTGCACGTTCTGGCCCTTGCGCCCGGGCATGACCTTCGACACCCTTGCAGCGCAGGCCGGCGGCGTATCGTTCGGCCCACGGCCGTACCTGCGGCTCTTTCCTGACTCACTCGGCCTGGAGGCCAACAATAGTGATGACGCGCACTCCCAAGATCGTCCTGCTCAGCCTGGCCGTGTCGGCCGTGCTGGCCGGCTGCGGCAAGAACGAAACCCCGGCCAAGGATGCCGCGGCCCCCGCCCCGGCCACCGCCGAAGCCACCGTTTACAAGCTGGATGAGAGCAAGCTGCCGGCCTACAACGCCTTCCAGCCCAGCGACCTGGATACCACCAAGGACGCCTGCACCGCCTTCGGCGACTACGTCAACAGCAAGTGGCTGGCCGCCAATGAGATTCCGGGCGACCGCACCAGCTGGGGCGCGTTCACCATCCTCGACGAGCGTTCGGTGGCCGTGCAGCACCAGTTGGCCGAACAGGTCGCACAGGTGAAGAACCCGAACCACATCGAGAAGATCGTCGGCGACCTGTGGGCCACCGGCATGGACGAAGCCAAGATCAATGCCCAGGGCATCGAGCCGCTGAAGGCCGACCTGAGCGCGATCGACGGCCTGCAGGACAAGGCGGCCATTGCCAACTACCTGCGCAGCAGCGCCGCCAAGGGTGACAACGTCCTGTTCGGCTTCGGCGCTGAAGCCGACTTCAAGAACTCGGCCGTGAACCTGGCCTACGCCAGCCAGGGTGGCCTGGGCCTGCCGGACACCACCTATTACACCGACGCCAAGAACGCCGACAAGCTGAAGGCCTACCAGGCGCACGTGGCCAAGGTGCTGGAACTGTCCGGCGTCGCTGCCGCCGATGCGGCCAAGCAGGCCGAGGACGTGGTCAAGTTCGAGACCCGCCTGGCCAAGGCATCGAAGTCGCGCGTGGAGCTGTCGCGCAACGTCGAGCTGTTCTACAACCCGGTCACTCTGGCCGACGCCGACAAGCTGACCCCGAACTTCAGCTGGACCGAGTTCTTCAAGTCGCAGGGCGTGGCCGCGCCGGAGAAGTTCTCGCTGGCCATGCCGGCCTTCCATGAAGAAGTGAGCAAGGCGCTGGGCGACACCGATCCGTCGGTGTGGCGCGCCTACCTGCGCTTCCACACCGTGGACAGCGCCTCGCCGTACCTGGCCGATGCCTTCGTGCAGGAGAACTACGAGTTCTACGGCAAGACCCTCAACGGCCAGAAGGAACAGAAGCCGCGCTGGAAGCGCGTGCTGGGCACCATCGAGAACGATGCCGGCGAAGCCTTCGGCCAGCTGTATGTGAAGGTGGCCTTCTCGCCGGAAGCCAAGGCGAAGATGGAAGAGCTGGTGAAGAACCTGGCCGCATCGCTGAAGGAACGCATCCAGGGCCTGAGCTGGATGAGCGAGGAAACCAAGGCCAAGGCCATCGCCAAGTGGGAAACCTTCACCCCCAAGATCGGCTACCCGGACAAGTGGCGTGACTGGTCGGGCCTGCAGACCCAGCGCGACAGCTTCCTGGGCAACGTGCGCGCGGCCAACGAGTTCAACTACAAGTTCAACCTGTCCAAGATCGGCAAGCCGGTGGACAAGACCGAGTGGGGCATGACCCCGCAGACGGTCAACGCCTACTACAACCCGCTGCAGAACGAGATCGTGTTCCCGGCCGCCATCCTGCAGCCGCCGTTCTTCGACCCGAAGGCCGACGACGCGCTGAACTACGGCGGCATCGGTGCGGTGATCGGCCACGAGATGACCCACGGTTACGACGACCAGGGCGCGCGCTTCGGGCCGACCGGCAACCTGGAAGACTGGTGGAGCCCGGCCGACAAGAAGAACTTCGAAGGCCTGACCGGCAAGCTGGTCAAGCAGTTCGACCAGTACAAGGTTGACGGCCAGGCGGTGAACGGCCACCTGACCCTGGGCGAGAACATCGCCGACCTGGGTGGCCTGGCCACCGCCTACGACGCCCTGCAGAAGGCCAGCGCCGGCAAGGAAGACGCCAAGGTTGACGGCTTCACCCGCGACCAGCGCTTCTTCTTCAACTGGGCCACCGTGTGGCGTACCAAGTACACGCCGGAAAACGCCAAGGTGCGCCTGGCCACCGACCCGCACGCCCCGGCGCAGTTCCGCGCCATGGGTGCGCCGTCGAACCTGCCGACTTTCGCCGCAGCGTTCCAGTGCAAGGCCGGTGCGCCGATGGTCCGTGCTGGCGATCAGCAGGTGGTGATCTGGTAAGCCCCGGCTGACGCTGCGGCAGACCTGCAAAGGCCCGGGGATTCCCGGGCCTTTGTTTTATTGCCGAACCGCCATCCACGCATGGCGTGGATCTACTGATCCCGTCGCTCTCCGGTAGCTGCCGGCCTTGGTCGGTGAGAGCAGCGTGATGCGTGCATGCCGCGTCCATGCCCGGCTTGCTATAGTGCGCGCGCCCTCAATCCATCACGGATTCGTTCTACATGCCCAACTTCCGTCCGCTTGCCATCGCCCTGGGCATCAGCCTGGCGACCCTGGTCCCGAGCCATGATGCGTTCGCCGCCGCCAAGAAGAAGGCCGCGCGTGCCCCGGCCGTCAGCGCCCAGTGCAGCGATTTCTATGCGGCCACCAATGCGGGCTGGCTCAAGGCCAACCCGGCGCCGCAGGTCGGTGCCACCACCGCGCTGGGCCAGCTGGTCGAGCGCAGCCGCCAACAGCAGCGTGAACTGCTGGACGCCTCGATGAAGGCGCCGCAGGGCAACGTGCAGAAGCTGCTGGGCGATTTCTGGGCCAGCGGCCTGGACGAGGCTGCGGTCGAAGCCGACGGCTCCAATCCGATCGCACCGCTGTTGACCCGCATCAACGCCATCAAGAAGGCCAAGGATGTTCCGGCCTCGATCGCCGCGCTGCACCAGGTCGGCATTCCGGTGGCCTTCAACTTCGGTCCGGACGTGGACCTGAAGGCATTGGACCGCCACATCGGTTACTTCATGCAGGGCGGCATGGGCCTGCCCGATCCGGCGTTCTACACCCGTACCGACGCCGATACCGTGGCGTTGATGGGCCGCTACCGCAACTACGTCAAGCAGATCCTGGCGCTGACCGGCACCCCGGCTGCCAAGCTGGATGCCGAATCGCAGGCAGTGATCGCGCTGGAAACCGAACTGGCGCGCAATGCGCAGTCGCTGGCCGGCATCAACAATCCGTTCAACAACTACGCGCCGATCTCCACCAAGGAGCTCAACAGCCGCTACCGCAACCTGCAGCTGGATGCGTTCCTGAAGGCGCAGGGCGTGGACGACGACCTGGTCTCGCTGGCCGACCCGGGCCTGTTCAAGCAGCTTGACGGCATGGTCACCAAGCTCAAGCCGGACCAGTGGAAGGCCTACCTGCGCTGGCGCGTGGGTGACTCGATGGCGCCGTATCTGTCCAAGGCCTACCGCGACGCCGAGTTCGAATTCCGCGGCCGCGTGCTGCGCGGCGAAACGCTGCCGCCGCAGCGCTGGGAAGACGTGCTGGACGCGATCAACGTAGCCGCCGGCCCGATGGTCGGCCGCGAGTATGCCGCGCGTTACCTGTCGGCCGAAGACCGTCGCCAGGCGGCATGGATCGTCGACAAGGTGCGCGAGGTGCAGATCGAGGCGGTCAAGAACAGCAGCTGGATGAGCGCCGAGGCCAAGACCGAAGCGCAGGCCAAGCTGGCCGCGCTGAAGATCGAGATCGGTACGCCGCTGCGTGACCTCGACTACACGGTGCAGCCGATGGGCCGCGGCTCGTTCGGCGGCAACATGCTGATCGCATCGACCTGGCGCCACCGTGAGGAGATGCGCCGCATCGGCAAGGGCAATGCCGACCGCCGCTGGGACGTGCTGCCGCAGCAGCCGTCGCTGGCCTATGACCTGGCGCAGAACCGCCTGATCGTCACCGCTGCGATCCTGCAGGGTCCGGTGTTCAACGCCAAGGCCGACGCGGCCGACAAGTTCGGCAGCTTCGGTGGCCTGGTCGGCCATGAGCTGACCCGCGCGATCGACGCCAAGGGCGCGCTGGTGGATGCCAAGGGTGAACTGCGCAGCTGGTGGACCCCGGCCGACAAGACCGCCTGGACCCTGCTCGGCAACCGCGTGGCCGCCCAGTACGGCGCCTACGAATTCCCCGGCGTGAAGGGTGCCAAGGTCAACGGCACGCTGACCCAGGAAGAGAACCTGGCCGACATCGCCGGCCTGGAACTGGCCTGGGCCGCGTATACCGCGCAGGAACCGAAGGCCAAGCAGGCACAGCAGCAGGGCTTCTTCCGTGCCTGGTCGGCGCTGTGGGCACAGCAGCTGTCGCCGAACGAAGCTGTGCGCCGCCTGACCGCCGACATCCGTGCACCGGGCGTGTGGCGCAGCAACGGCACGCTGGCCAACCTGCCCGCGTTCGGGGCCACCTTCAGCTGCAAGGCCGGCCAGCCGATGCAGCGCAGCGAGGCCGAGCAGATCAAGGTCTGGCGCTGAGCCAGGGCTGACGCAGCACAGCAAAGGGCGCCTTCGGGCGCCCTTTTTTGCGGGTGCAGCACGATCCCGGGTTAACACCGGGCATGTTATCGCTGCGGCCTCGTCCATCGTGGAGCCCCGACATGGCACACAAGAACACGATCTGCATCTGGTACGACAGCGGCGCACTCGAGGCCGCTACCTTCTATGCCAGCATCCTGCCCGACAGCGCGGTGACGGCCGTGCACCACGCCCCCGGTGATTACCCGGACGGCAAGGAAGGCAACGTACTGACCGTTGAGTTCAGCGTCTGCGGCATTCCCTGCGTCGGCCTCAATGGCGGCACTGCGTTCAAGCACAGCGAAGCCTTCTCCTTCCAGATCCAGACCGAAGACCAGGCCGAGACCGACCGCCTGTGGAATGCCATCGTCGGCAACGGCGGCCAGGAGAGCCAGTGCGGCTGGTGCAAGGACCGCTGGGGCATTTCCTGGCAGATCAGCCCACGCATGCTGATCGAAGCGGTGACCAGCAAGGACAAGGCGCTGGCCAAGCGCGCCTTCAACGCGATGATGCCGATGAAGAAGATCGACATCGCGACCCTCGAAGCGGCAATAAAAAAGGGGACGGAGGGAATTAAGTCGTTTCTCCCCATCCCCGGCGCATCGATGCAGAATGCGACTTGATCCCCTCCGTCCCCTTTTTGCGAGGTGCAGATGTCCTGGGATGCGATCATCATCGGTGGCGGTCACAACGGGCTGGTCTGCGCGGCCTATCTGGCGAAGGCCGGGAAGCAGGTGCTGGTGCTGGAACGGCGCAGCGTGCTCGGCGGGGCGGCGGTCACCGAGGAGTTCCATCCCGGCTTCCGCAATTCGGTGGCCTCGTACACGGTGTCGCTGCTGCAGCCGAAGGTGATCGACGATCTGCAGCTGCATGCGCATGGGCTGCGCATCGTTGCGCGGCCGGCCAACAACTTTCTGCCATTGCCCGATGGCCGCTACCTGTTGTCGGCGCCGGGCCGTACCCAGGCCGAGGTGGCCAAATTCTCCCAACGCGATGCACAGGTGCTGCCCGCCTACGAGGCGCGGCTGGAGGTCTTCGCCGACGTGCTGCGTGCGTGGGCCCTGCGCGCGCCACCGGATCTGGGCATGGCGGGTGGTTGGCGCGCGCTGCCCGCACTGTGGCAGATGGGAAAGCTCGGACGCGAATTGTCGGCGCTGGATGCTTCACTGCGCCAGGAACTGCTGGACCTGTTCACGCTGTCGGCGGCCGAGTACCTGGACCGCTGGTTTGAAAGCGAGCCGATCAAGGCCTTGTTCGGCTTCGATGGCATCGTCGGCAACTACGCCAGCCCCTACTCGCCGGGCAGTGCCTACGTGCTGCTGCATCATGTGTTCGGCCAGTGCAATGGCGTGAAAGGCGCGTGGGGCCACGCGATCGGTGGCATGGGCGCGATCAGCCAGGCCATCGCAGCCGCTGCACGCCAGGCCGGTGCCGAACTGCGCGTGGATGCCGATGTGCGGCGAGTGCATGTCGAGCAGGGCCGCGCGGTCGGCGTGGAACTGGGCAACGGCGAAACGCTCCGCGCACACGCGGTGATCGCCAACGTCAACCCGAAACTGCTGTACGAACAGCTGCTGGAACCGGCGCAGGTACCGCAAGCAACCCGCGAGCGGATGACGCACTGGCGCTGCGGCTCCGGCACGTTCCGGATGAACGTGGCGCTGTCGCGGCTGCCGGACTTCCGCGCCCTGCCCGGCTCGGGCGAACATCTCAGTGCCGGCATCATCCTGGCCCCCAGCCTGGACTACATGGACCGCGCCTGGCTGGACGCACGCCGCGACGGCTGGTCGCGCGAGCCCATCGTGGAGATGTTGATCCCCAGTACGCTGGATGATTCGTTGGCGCCGCCCGGGCAGCATGTGGCCAGCCTGTTCTGCCAGCACGTGGCGCCGGTCCTTTCCGAGGGTCGGCACTGGGATGACCACAAGGACAGCGTGGCCGACCTGATGATCGCCACCGTCGAACGTCATGCACCCGGCTTCGCCGACAGCGTGCTGGGCCGCCAGGTGTTGTCACCACTGGATCTGGAACGCACCTTCGGCCTGATCGGCGGCGACATCTTCCACGGCGCGCTCAGTGCCAACCAGCTGTTCTCGGCACGGCCGATGGTCGGCCAGGCCGGCTACCGTGGTGCCCTGCCCGGCCTGTATCTGTGCGGTTCGGGCACCCATCCCGGCGGTGGCGTTACCGGTGCACCGGGGCACAATGCCGCGCAGGTGGTGTTGCGGGATCTGTGAAGGCGTGCCGACCAACGGTCGGTACCTACGGCGTCAAATGATCCTTCGGATCATTTGACGCTGCGCAGATGGTTCGGGCGATTCGGTGGGCCCGGCGGGCGGCGCTTGTTGAACGGCGGTTGCCCGCGCCAGTAGCGGATCAGCAGCCAGCCGAACAGCATGCCGCCCAGATGCGCGAAGTGGGCCACGCCTGGCTGCCAGCCGGTCATGCCCAGCACCAGTTCGCCCACACCGAACAGGATCACGAAGGTCCGTGCCTTCATCGGAATCGGCGGGAACAGCAGCATCACCCGCTGGTTCGGGAACAGCATGCCGTAGGCCAGCAGCAGGCCGAACACGCCGCCGGAAGCACCCAGCACCGTGGCCGGATTCTCCAGCAGGGTACCGACCAGCAGCTGGCAGACGCCGGCACCGGCCACGCACACCAGGTAGTACAGCAGGAAGCGCTTCTCGCCCCAGGTCTGCTCCAGCGGCGCGCCGAACATGAAGACCGCCAGCATGTTGAAGAACAGGTGGCCGAAGCTGCCATGCAGGAAGCCATAGGTCAGCAGCTGCCACGGCTGGAAGTTGCCGCCCGGCGAGAACGCATCGAAGCCCTGCTGCAGCGGTTGCAGCATGAACGGCTCGAAGGTCTGCATGCCGAGCAGGAACGGCTGCTGCAGCAGGAACAGGATCGCGTTGGCGATCAACAGGGCCTTGGTGACGGTTGGCAGTCGCGGGAACATGGGAGCACCGGCATGGAACGGCCTCCATCATAGCCGCAGCACTGCGTCTTGTTGGCGACCGGCAGGCGCGGCCTGTTCAGTCGCCCGCCACGCTCAGCCGGGGCCCCACACCGCGGCATCCAGCGCAGCGGCCGGATCGGTCGCCGCCATTCGCACCCGGCCATTCTCCACCACCACGCCCTCGGCACGCAACCGCTGTGACTGCTCGCGCCAGCCGGCCGATCCCTCCGCCATCGCGATGCGCCCATCCGAGCGCAGCACACGGTGCCAGGGCAGGTCCGGGTCGTCGTTCTGGCCGAGGATGCGCGCGGTCAACCGCGCCCGCCCGGGCAGGCCGGCACGCATCGCCACCTGGCCATAGCCCAGCACCTGCCCCGGCGGAATCGCGCGGATCACCGCCAGGATGCGTGCACGCGCCTGCTCCGGCGTCAGCGCCGCAGGCGGGTCACCAGCAGTACGCCGATCAGCACCAGCACGGTGCCGGCGATCTGCGCCGGCCCCATCGGTTCGTCGAGCAGCCATAGGCTCATCACGATGGTGGAAACAGGGCCCAGCATACCGACCTGCGCGGCCAGCGACGAACCCACGCGCTGCACCGCCAGCATGATCGCCAGCACCGGCAGCACCGTGCACACGGTGGCGTTGACCAGCGACAGCCACTGCACCGCTGCCGGTGCCTGCCACAGCAACGGCAGTGGATGGGTCACCGCGAAATGCAGCAGCACCAGCACGCTGGCCACACAGCTGGCATAGGCGGTCAGCCGCACCGCACCGATGCGCGCCACCACCTGCCCACTACCAAACAGGTACAGCGCGTAGCTGAGCGCACTGCCCAGCACCAGCAGGCTGCCGACGATGATCTGCCCGCCCTCGCGCTGCAGATCGTGGCCGAAGGCCAGCAGCACGCCCAGGTAGCTCAGCACCAGCGCACCGATCTGCCAGCGCCCCGGCCGCTGCCGTGCCAGCAGCACGTTGATCAGCAGCACCAGGGTCGGGTTCAGGTACAGGATCAACCGCTCCAGGGTCACGCTGATGTACTGCAGGCCCTGGAAGTCGAGCAGGCTGGACAAGTAGTAGCCGGTGAAGCCCAGCCACAGCACGCGGGCGCGGTCGGCCCAGGACAGCGGCGTGGCCCGGCGCGCGGCCCACAAGGCCATCAACACGAACAAGGGCAGCGCCATCAGCATGCGCAGGGCGAGCAGCGTGGTGGCATCCACGCCGTGGCGCAGTCCGAGCTTGACGATGATCGCCTTGCCGGAAGCGGCAATGGCGCCGATCGCGGCCAGGCCGATGCCGCCCAGCGCGATGCGTGGGGAGGCGGTGGCGATACGGGAAACGGGGCTGGACATCAGGACAGCGGCAGGCCGCACGGGGCGGCCAGGGAAGGCGTGGGGGCGCCCATTGTCGCATGGGGGCGACAGGTGCCCGTAGAGTCGAGCTTGCTCGACTGCCGCCTTCTGTAGAGTCGAGCTTGCTCGACTGCGCTGTGAAGGCAGTCGAGCAAGCTCGACTCTACAACCGCAGCGCATCCGTCGAGCACGCTCGACGCTACCACCGCCGGTCAGCGCATCAGCACCACTTCCTCGGCCGAGGTCGGGTGGATCGCCACGGTGTCGTCGAACTGGGCCTTGGTCGCGCCCATTTTCACCGCCACCGCGAAGCCCTGCAGGATCTCGTCCGCCGCCTCGCCGAGCAGATGGATGCCCACCACCCGCTCTTCCGGGCCGGCACAGACCATCTTGAACAGGCTGCGCTGGGTACCGTTGGCCAGCGCCTGCAGCATTGGGCGGAAGCGGCTGTGGTACACGCTCACCTGCTCGAAGCGCGCACGCGCCTCTTCCTCGCTCATGCCCACCGCGCCCAGCGGCGGGTGCGAGAACACCACACTGGCCACGTTCTCGTAATCCATCTTCGATTGCGGGCGACCACCGAACAGGCGATCCATCAGGCGCCGCGATGCGGCCACCGCCACTGGGGTCAGGCCGACCTTGCCGGCGATGTCGCCGACCGCATGAACGCTCGGCACGCTCGTGGTCTGCCATTCGTCCACTTCCACCTGCCGGTGCTCGCCGATGCCGATACCGAGTGCTTCCAGGCCCAGGTCACGACTGTTGCCGCGGCGACCGGTGGCGAAGAACACCGCATCGAATGCGTTGTCGAGCGGGCCGTCACTGCCGAACGCACGCACGCGTTCGCCGTCGCGCCGCAGTTCGCGCAGGCGGTAGTCGAAATGGATGCGAACGCCCTGCTGCTTCAGGTTCTCGGCCAACTGATCGGTCAGTTCGTAGTCGAAGCGCTCCAGCAGCCGCTGGCCGCGCACCAGCAGGCTCACCTTGCTGCCCAGTGCCTGCAGCAGGCCAGCCAGCTCTACCGCGATGTAACCGCCACCAATGATTGCAACCTCGGCCGGTGCCACGCGCAGATCGAAGAAATCATCGGAGACCAGGCCCAGTTCCGCGCCGGGAATGTCCGGGCGCAGCGGGTGCGCGCCGGTGGCGATCAGGATGTGTTCGGCGCTGTAACGCACGCCATCGCTGCAGGCCACGGTGTGCGCGTCGAGCAGATGGCCGCGTGCCGGGATGCGCACCACGCCGGTTTCATCCAGGCGCTTGTGATAGCTGGTGTGGATGTTGCTGATGTAGGCCTGGCGATGGATCACCAGTTCCTTCCACGACAGCGACGGGCGTGCCTCGACATCGAAGCCCATCGCATTGGCCAGGCCGATGCGCTCGTGCAGGTCGGCCGCCAGCCACATCGCCTTCTTCGGCACGCAGCCAACATTGACACAGGTACCGCCCAGCTCGCCGGGCTCCAGCATCGCCACGCGCTTGCCATGCTGCGCGGCGCGGATCGCACCGGCCAGGCCGGCGGAGCCGCCGCCAAGGACGATCAGGTCGTAATCATAGGGTGCAGTGCTCATCGGAATCGCTCGGGTCGGTAAGGGGCGGGATCGATCGCGGGTGTGCGGCCGCAGACCAGATCGGCAATCAATTGGCCGGTGCCGGCGCTCATGCTGATGCCGAGCATGCCATGCCCGGCTGCAAGCCAGACGTGAGGATGTGCGGGCGCGCGGCCGATCAACGGCACGTCGTCCACGCTCATGGGACGCCAACCGCACCACTGTTCCTGCAGCTGCGCACCGCGCGGCGCACGCAGGTAATGATCGGCAGCCTGCTGCAGGGCACGCAGGCGGGTCGTGCGCAGCTGCGGATCGGCACCGGCGAATTCCATGGTGCCGCCCAGCCGCAGCGCGTCGCGCCAGGCAATCACGAACACGGAATGGTCCTTCAGGACCACCGGGCGCTGCGGCACCTGTGACGGTCGCGACCAGGTCAGCGAATAGCCCTTGCCAGGCTGGATCGGCACGCGCAGATCCAGCTGCCGCGCCCAGTGGCGCGACCACGGCCCGGTGGCCAGCACCAGCTCGCGCGCCGACAGGTGCTGGCCACCGGCCTGCACGCGTACACCGTGCGCATCGTCGCTGAAACCGTGCACGTCCTGCTGTTCGTCAATCACCACGCCCTGCGCGCGCAGCACGCGTGCCAGTTCGGCGGTGTAGCGGTCCGGTCGCAGCTGTGCATCACCGGGGAAGTGGATCGCACCGGCAAGCCGATCATGGAAGGCCGGGTTGTCACGCGCGTAGTCGGCGCCACCGATGCTGCGGGTGGCAATGCCCTGCGCGTTCAATGCCTCGCACTCGGCCGCGTACTGGTCGAAGTTGCGCGCATCACCGAACACGTAGTCCAGTCCGCGTGCCTCGAATTCGCAGTCCAGCGCATGCGCCTTCACCCACTGCGCCAGGCGCATCCGCGAATCATTCAACAGTGCGCCGCGTGCCCGCGTGGACTGCAGCCAGTCCCGCGCGTTGCAGCGCGCACCGAACTGCAGCAACCAGCGCCACAGTGTTGGATCCAGCCGCGTGCGCACATACAGCGGTGCGCGCGGGTCGAGCATCCAGCGCAGCGCACGCAGCGGTACACCAGGGGCCGCCAGCGGTGGCGCATGACTGGGCGTGATGGTGCCGCAGTTGCCATGCGAGGTCGCGCCGCCGATGCGTCCACGGTCGATCACCCGCACCTGCCGGCCCTGGGCGCGCAGCGCGAGCGCAGTGGCCAGGCCGATGGCACCGGCGCCCACCACGATCACATCCTCGCGCGCGCCCTGCATCGATCAGCCCTGCCCGGCTCCGCGCTGCATCGGCGGCCATTGCCGGTACGTCATCGCGCGCCACAGCCATTCCATCGGGCCGAAACGGAAGCGCCGCAGCCAGGCGTGCGAAATGCCCACCTGCACCGCAAACAGCGCCAGCGCGAACAACAGCTGCACGCTGCGCGGCATCTGCCCGAACGCGCCCAGGCCGTAGTGATAGAACAGCCAGGTGCACAGCAGCGACTGGCCCAGGTAGTGGGTCAACGCCATGCGTCCCACCGGCGCCAGCCACGCCAGCCGCGCGCGCCAGTGCACGATCCAGGCCAGGTAGCCCAGACACATCGGCAGACCGCCCACCGTCACCAGGGCCATCGCGGCGGTGACCGGCAGGTCATAGGCACCCGGTGCCAGATACGGCTTCCAGACAACCCCCAGCAGCGTGATCACCAGACCGAGCG
The DNA here is from genome assembly GCF_056172695.1 of Stenotrophomonas sp. GSD10. Classification (NCBI taxonomy): domain Bacteria; kingdom Pseudomonadati; phylum Pseudomonadota; class Gammaproteobacteria; order Lysobacterales; family Lysobacteraceae; genus Stenotrophomonas; species Stenotrophomonas sp. GSD10. Next base: position 2,882,236 of record NZ_JAOCMC010000002.1, read on the forward strand.
GCAGCGCCACCCAGCGCAACACTGCGTACAACCGCACGAAGCGCTCCGGCGTGGCCAGTGCGCCGCTGCCGGCAAACCAGCTGCCGATCAGGAACATGCCCAGCACTTCCGGGCCGGTAATCAGCAGCGCCCCCATCGACGATCCGAACTCGCCCAGGCGCTGCGCGTTGGCCTGCATCCAGCTGCCCTGCCCGTACACCAGGCGCTGCTGGGCGATCTCCTGCTGCGCGTCGGCGAGCATCTTCTGCAGGTCCTCCACCGGCGCCATCGAGACCATCGCCCCGACCAGCAGCATCATCGCCACGCCGCCCAGATAGACGATCACGCCCATCCACGGCAGCCAGCTGCGCGGCGCCTCGCGGCAGGCCAGCAGCGGCAGCGAGACCAGCGCGTACAGCACCAGGATGTCGCCGGACCAGACCAGCAACGCATGGCACAGGCCGATCAGCAGCAGGCCGGCACTGCGGCGCAGGTAGAACGGGGTGAATGCACGCCCGGCCACCTCGGCGCGCTGCGCCATCACCGCGAAGCCAGCGCCGAACAGCAGCGAGAACAGGGTGAAGAACTTGCCCTGCACGAACACATAGACGAACGCATCGGCCCAGTAGTCCAGGCCCTGCCAGTGCGTGTCGATACCGGTGAAGGCCAGGTCCAGCGGTCCGCTGAAGGCCTCGATGTTCATCAGCAGGATGCCCAGCAGCGCGGCACCGCGCAGCACATCCAGCACCGCGATGCGTTCGCTGGAAGCCAGCGGTTGCAGGGAAGGAGAAGCGGCGTTCACGGGGCGTCCGTCGGGCAGGTCCGCCATTATGCCGCCGGCCCATGCGCCATGGATGGCCGCGCCGTGTTCCAGAAACGCAACGGCCCGCCGAAGCGGGCCGTTGCTGCCATCACGATCGCGCAGCGATCAGTGCTGGTGACCGCCGTCGCCGTGGACGTGGCCGTGATCGATCTCTTCCTTGCCGGCTTCACGCACGTCGACGATTTCCACGTCGAAGTGCAGGTCCTTGCCGGCCATCGGATGGTTCAGGTCCACGTCGACCACGCTCATGCCGACCTTCTGCACGGTCACCGCACGCGGGCCGAAGTTGGTCTGCAGCACGACCTGCTGGCCCGGGGCCAGCTTGGTGTTGCCGAAGTGCTTCTTCGGCACGCGCTGGGACAGGCCCTCGCGACGCTCACCGTAGGCATCGGCGGCCTTGACGTCGACGCTGAAGGTCGCGCCGGCTTCCTTGTCCATCATGGCGTTTTCCAGGCCCGGAATGATGTTGCCGTGGCCGATCAGGATCGCCAGCGGCTCGCCGCGGTCCTTGGACGACTCGATCGGCTCCTGGCCGGCTTCGGAAACGGTGTAGTGGAAGCGGACAACGCGGTCTTTTTCGATCTTCATGCGCAACTCTGTCTGGATCTGCCGGAGGCAGGCGGGTTGGGGCGGGTTGTGGCCCGGCGGGGACGCCGCCATCATGACGGCCAATCCAAGGTGGCGCATTATCCGGAGATCATGCACATCACGCCAGTTTCGTCCGGCCCGCGCCGGCTGCTCGCCCCGGCCCTGCTGCTGGCCCTGCCCCTGTTGCTGACCGCCTGCGGCGGCGGCAAGGCCACCCGCCCTGCTCCGCCACCGCCAACCGCGCACTGGCCGAAGACCGTGCCGGACAACCCCGAGGCGGCCAATTCGGTGCTGATGCGCGCCATCAGCCTGGTCGGCACGCCCTACCGTTACGGCGGCAACACCCCCGATTCGGGCTTCGACTGCAGCGGCCTGGTGGCCTACGTCTACCGCGAGATGCTGGACCTGAAGCTGCCACGTACCTCCCGTGACCTGGCCGCGGTACAGGGCCCGAAGATCGACCCGCAGCGCCTGGCCACCGGCGATCTGGTGTTCTTCGGCAGCCGCGGCAACGTCACCCATGTCGGCATCTACGTGGGTGAAGGACGTTTCGTGCACGCCCCGAGCACCGGCGGCACGGTCCGGCTCGACTCGCTCAGTGGGCCTTACTGGAAGGACCACTACACGGGGGCGAAACGCGTTCTTCGCTAAAATGAACAGGCGATATGTTCAAAACTGTGACGCCCATCACCATGAAACTAACGGATTACTAACGGAATTTTTAACTTATCCGCGCTTTTACAGGGCATGATGCCCCATCGTTTTTTTCCTGTGACCGACGCGTGACGACTGACGACCTGAAAAGCGAAGGCCAGACTTCCGTATCTTCACGTGGTGCCCGCCCGCTGTTGCTTGGCCTGGCACTGTGCCTGACCAGCCTTCCGGCCTGGTCACAGACCGCTCCGAACCGCTCCTCCGATGTGACCCCGGCCCCGGTGGCCGAGAGCACCGCCCGACCGGCCGCCAAGGCCGAGGCTGCCGCTCCGCAGCGCAGCCGCGTCGATGCCGCCGCCAGCGCGACACTGGCTGCCCTGCTGCCGCACCTGGCCGCCAACGACACCATTCCGCTGATGGACCGCTCGGCCGTGGTGGCCGGCGATCTCAGCCGCCTGCTCGCCAACTACGACACCAGCAGCGCCGCCAATGGCAGCGTTGTCGGCACCGCCGCCGACAATGGCAAGGTGCAGTCGCTGCTGCGCCGCGCGATGACCCTGCTGGGCACCCCGTACCGTTGGGGCGGCAGCAACCCGGACAGCGGCTTCGACTGCAGCGGCCTGGTCGGCTACGTGTTCCGTTCGGCGCTGGGTATCGAACTGCCGCGCGTGTCGCGCGAGATGGCCCACGACGACAACGCCGAACTGATCAACGACCGCACCGCGCTGGCCGCGGGCGACCTGGTGTTCTTCGGCCGCAAGGGCCGCGTCGACCACGTCGGCATCTATGTCGGCGATGGCCGCTTCCTGCACGCACCGAGCTCGGGCAAGGACGTCCGCGTGGACACCCTGCTCAGTGGCTACTGGGGCAACAAGTTCATGCAGGCCCGCCGGGTCGACCTCTGACACCCGCTGGCGCCACCGCGCCGCCTGAGAGACGAAAAGCCGCTGCCCTGCAGCGGCTTTTTGTTTACGCCCCCGGTGGTGCCGACCCTGGTCGGCACCGCGCCAGCTACCCCGGTGGGTGCCGACCGTTGGTCGGCACAGCGCCAGCTGCCCCGGTGGGTGCCGACCGTTGGTCGGCACGGCCGCCGTCCACGCATGGCGTGGATCTACCGGAACAAAACAAAAGGCCCGCCGGTCAGGGCGGGCCTTCCATCACCACCACGCAGCCTCAGCCGCGCGGCGGCGTCGGGTCGGGGTCATCCACGCCGACATTGCTGGACGGGTTGTCATACACCGCCTGGTCGAGCAGCCCGGTCTCCTTGGCCACGATCACCGGCACCAGCATCTGGCCCGTCACATTCGTCATCGTGCGCATCATGTCCAGGATGCGGTCGATGGCATACAGGTAACCGATGGTCTCCAGCGGCAGGTTGGCCGCGCTCAGCACCACCGTGGCCATGATCACGGCGGTGCCCGGTACGCCGGCGGTACCGAAGCTGCCCAGCACCGAAGCAATCAGCACCACCACGTACTGTTCCGGGGTCAGCGGCACGCCGCTGTACTGCGCGATGAACACCGCGCACAGGGCCGGATAGATCGCACCGCAGCCGTCCATCTTGATGCTGGCACCCAGCGGCACCGCGAACGAGCCGTAGTCCTTGTTCACCCCCAGGTTGTGGGTGATCGAACGCAGCGCCACCGGCATCGCCGCGAAGCTGGACGAGCTGACGAACGCCACCTGCATGCCCGGCGCGGCGCCACGGAAGAACTTCAGTGGGTTCAGGCCGTGCGCCATCAGCAGCGCGCTGTAGACCACCACGATGTGCAGCGCGCAGGCCACGTACAGCGCCAGCACGAAATGCCCCAGCGGCAGCAGCTTCTCGAAGCCGTAGCTGCCGACCAGGCCGGCGATCAGGCCGAAGGTACCGATCGGGGTGACTTCCAGCACGAAGCGGGTCACCTGGATCATGATGTCGCTCATCTGGCCGACCAGCTTGCGCGCCTCGGTCACCTTCTCGCCCAGCTTGACGATGGCAAAGCCCACCAGGCCGGCGAAGAAGATCACCGGCAGGATCGAGCCGCGGCCAGCCGCCAGCACGGTCTCACCGGCGGCATTGACCTTGGTGCCGATGCCGGACAGCGCGTAGAAGACATTGGCCGGCACCACGTCCAGCAGCACCTCCACCACGCTGGGCACTTCGCGCGGCACGTAGTTGCTGGCCATCGACAGCTGCAGGCCACCGGCGCCGGGCTGCATCACGGTACCCACGGCCAGGCCCACGCACACCGCCAGCGCGGCGGTGATCACGAACCACAGGAAGGTGCGGCCACTGAGCGCGGCGACCGACTTCTGGCCGTGCAACGACGAGATCGCGTTGATGACCGCGAAGAACACCAGCGGCACCGCAATCATCTTGATCAGGGTGACGTACAGCTCACCGAGCGGGCCAAACCACGTTTCCGCGGCCGGGCCGAGCGCCCAGCCGGCCAGCGCGCCGAGCACGAAGCCACCGACCACGCGCTGCCAGAATGGAATCCGCAGCCAGGCAGAGACCAGCTTCATAGGCAATCCAGAGGGGAAGGAAGGGATGCTGGCACGATAGCCCAACCTGGCTCGCGGAACGACCGCCCGGCCGGCAAATCAGTGTGTCATCGGCGTGCCTTGCAGGGCCGGGCATAATGAACGTCCCGTTACAGTTTGTGAGATCCCAGCGTCCATGCGCCGTTCCGTCTCCCTGTTGGCCGCCTGCGCCACCACCCTGCTGCTCGGCGCCTGCGCCAGCACCACCCCCGCCTCTGCCCCGGCCGGCCTGAAGGTCGCCGTCGCTCCCGTCGCCCACCCGGCTGGCGAGACCCCGCAGTGGTGGTACCGCAGCGGCGCGGCCCAGGCCGCGGCCAACGGCGCGATGTCCGGCAAGGCCAAAAACGTCATCCTGTTCCTCGGTGACGGCATGAGCCTGACCACCGTGGCCGCCTCGCGCATCTACGAAGGCCAGCGCAAGGGCGGCTCGGGCGAGGAGAACCTGCTGTCCTGGGAGCGCTTCCCGGCCACGGCGTTCAGCAAGACCTACAACACCGATTCGCAGACGCCGGACTCGGCCGGCACCATGACCGCCATCACCACCGGCGTGAAGACCCACATGGGCGCGATCGGCGTCAGCGCCGGCAGCCGCACCGACTGCGCCGACAGCCTGTCCAAGGGCCTGCTCACCTGGCTGCAACTGGCCGACAGCGCCGGCTTGGCCACCGGCGTGGTCTCCACCGCGCGCCTGACCCATGCCACTCCGGCGGCGACGTATGCGCACTCGCCCGAGCGCAACTGGGAAAACGACACCGACCTGACCGACGCGGCCAAGGCCGCCGGCTGCAAGGACATCGCCCAGCAGCTGCTGTCGACCTCGCGCTATGGCCGTGGCCCGCTGGTCGCCCTCGGCGGCGGCCGTGGTGAATTCACCACGGTGGAAGAGCGCGATCCGGAGTACGACGACAAGGTCGGCCAGCGTCTGGACGGCCGCAGCCTGGTGCAGGAATGGCAGCAGGCCCATCCGCAGGGCGCCTACGTGTGGAACAGCAAGCAGCTGGCAGCCGCAGCCAACGCGCCGGCCATCCTGGGCCTGTTCGAGCCGGACCACATGCGCTACGAATACGAGCGCCCGCAGGATCCGGCCGGCGAGCCGAGCCTGGCCGAACTGACCGCCGCAGCGATCAAGAACCTGGCCCAGCACAAGGAAGGCTATGTGCTGATGATCGAAGGCGCGCGCATCGACCACGCCAACCACAGTGGCAACGCCTACCGTGCGCTGACCGAAACGGTGGCGCTGTCCGATGCGGTGCGCGTGGCCAACGAACTGACCTCGGCCGATGACACGCTGATCATCGTCACCGCCGACCATTCGCACACGCTGAACTTCGTCGGCTACCCGGCGCGCGGCAACCCGATCCTGGGCAAGGTAAAGGACAAGGGCGGCGAAGACGGCGCCGGCAAGCTCGACTACGCCCTGGATGGCAGCGGCCAGCCCTATACCACCCTGACCTACGCCAACGGCCCAGGCCACACCGGCGCCAGCAACCAGCAGCCGGCCGGCCCCAAGCGCTACCCGCACAACCCGAGCAGCTTCGAACCGGCCAACGGCCGCCCGAACCTGCGCGAGGTCGACACCGAGCATCCGGACTACATGCAGGAAGCGCTGGTGCCGATGAAGTCCGAGTCGCACGGCGGCGAGGATGTCGGCATCTGGGCGCGTGGCCCGGGCAGCAAGGCGATCCGTGGCACGCTGGAACAGAACGCGATCTACCACATGATCGTGCAGGCCACCCCGGCCCTGCGCGAACGCCTGTGCCAGGCCGGCACCTGCGACGACAAGGGCGTGCCGGTGCAGCTGCCGGCACCGACCGCGTTCGAGCGCAAGGCCGAGGACAAGTGACCCTGCGGCAGGCCCGCCCTGCCCGCGCCGGCGGCCGCTTTGCGCGGTCGCTGGCCCTGTTCGGGATGGTGGCCAGTGCCAACACGCTGGCACAGGCACCGGCGTGCAAGCTGCTCACCGACGAACACGGCCTGTGGCCGCTGCCCAACTGCGAGGTGGTCGATCACCGGCCGAAGATCCAGCCGGACACGCTGAAGGACCTGAATTTTGATGATCACGGCCTGGCCGTGGTGTATGCCGACCAGGGCTTCCATTACGTCGACCGCAGCGGCCGCAGCCTGCCGGTGCTGACCTGGGACAACGGCCCGGAAACGCCGGAGGAAGGCCTGCTGCGCGGGCGCGTGGGCAATCGCGTGGGCTACTTCGATCTGACATTCCGCCAGGTGGTGCCGGGCACCTTCGATTTCGCCTGGCCGTTCCGCAACGGCGTGGCCGAGGTCTGCAACGGCTGCCGTCGCGGCACGCCGGATGGCGATGGCCATACACCGATGGAAGGCGGCGAGTGGTTCCGCATCGACCGCGCGGGCCGTCGGGTGAAGTAAGGTTTTCGGCAGGGCTGCGCCCTGCACCTGCTACGAGCAACAGCAACAGCCAAAGCGGCTCTGGTTTTCTGTGAGTTGGGCGGGGCGGTGTGGGTGGGCAGGACACGCCGTAAACCCCGCTCCGCGGTCCGGCCCAGCCGCTAGCGGCTGGGCGTTCGGGCGCTTGCGAAGCAGTGCTTCGCAAGCAAAGCTCCCTCACCCATGGGGGCTCGATGGCGCCATCCATGGCGCCAACGGCCCTGCCCACCCACACCGCCCCGCCCCTGACAGATTTCCGGTGACGGCTGGACCATCCACGCTTTGCGTGGATCAGATCTGTGAGAGATCGAATTGAATCCGGGGTCAGATCCGTTTTCCGCAGGAAAACGGATCTGACCCCATCGGCATTTCCGACAGCTCGCAGGAAACTGTCGAAGGCGGGGTGGGTCCGGTTGCGGGAGTGTCCGCGGCATGGATGCCGCGGCCAAGCCCCAAGGACGGGTTTACGGCGTCTCCCGCAACCGGACCCACCCCGCCAACCTTCAGGAAACCAGCTTCTGCCGTTGCTGTTGCTCTGGCTCGTAGCGGGTGCAGGGCGCAGCCCTGCCAAGTAAACCCCACCCTATACTTGCCACCGTGACCGCCTTACCTGCCCTCGTTCCGCTGGATGCGCCACTGCTGGTGGGCTACAGCGGCGGTGTCGACTCGACCGTGCTGCTGCACTGGCTGTGGCGCTGCGCCCAGGCCTCTGCCACGCCGCTGCGTGCGGTGCACGTGCACCACGGCCTGCAACCGGCCGCCGATGACTGGGTGCGGCATTGCCAGCAGCAGTGCGCAGCGCTGGGCGTCGAACTGGCCGTGCACCACGTGCAGGTTGATCTGCACCCTGGCCTCGGCCTGGAAGGCGCGGCGCGCCAGGCACGGCGCGCCGCGTTCGCCGCCGAACTGCGCGACGGCGAAACACTGGCGCTGGCACAGCACCAGGACGACCAGGCCGAGACCTTCCTGCTGCGTGCGCTGCGCGGTTCCGGCGTCGATGGCCTTGCCGCGATGGCCGAGCACAGTCAGCTCGGTGCACACCGCCTGTGGCGCCCGTTGCTGCACGCACCGCGCAGCGCGCTGCTCGACTACGCCCGGCAACACGCGCTGCGCTGGATCGAAGACCCCAGCAACAGCGATGACCACGCCGATCGCAACTTCCTGCGCCTGCACGTACTGCCGCTGCTGTGCCAGCGATGGCCGCATGCCGCTGCGGCATTGGCCGGCAGCGCGACGCACTGCGGGCAGACCCGCGAACTGCTGGACGAAGAAGACGCCGAACTGATCGCACACCTGGAAGTCGCACCACGCGTGCTGTCGCTGCAGCTGCTGCGCCAGGTTTCGCCGGGACGTGCCGCGCGCGTGCTGCGCGCCTGGGTGCTCGGTCACGGCGCCCCGCCGCTGCCGGCCACGGTGCTGCAGCAGGCGCTGGAAGAGCTGCTGCCGGCAGCCAATGACCGTCAGGCACAGGTACGCTGGCACGACCATGCGATCCGGCAATGGCGCGACCATGCCTATCTGCTGCCTGCGCGGCTGCCGGGTCTGCCCGCCGACTGGCAGGTGACATGGGATGGCCGCGCGCCATTGGCGCTGCCCGACGGCGGCCAGCTGCGCCTGCGGGGTGCCAGTGCTTTCGAGCAGCCGCTGCAGGTCCGTGCGCGGGTGGGTGGCGAGCGCATCCTGCTCCCCGGCCGCCAGCAAGCCCATGCGCTGAAGGACTGTCTGCAACGCGAGCACCTCGCGCCGTGGCGACGCGCGCAGCTGCCGCTGTTGTTTGCGGACGGGCAACTGCTGGCCGCCGCCGATGTGGTCATCAGCGCGCCCTTGCAGGCATGGCTGCTGGCCCGGGACGCGCAGCTGCAATGGCGTCCCGGCGGTTGGTGAATTGACCCCCGCGCGCAGCCCGTCCACACTTGCCGCATGGCCAAGAAGTCCCCCGAAAACGCCTCCCCGGTCGCCCAGTTCGAGCAGTCGCTTGAATCGCTGGAGCAGCTGGTGGAGCAGATGGAAACCGGCGAGCTGAGCCTGGAAGCTTCGCTCAGTGCTTACGAACGTGGCGTCGGCCTGTACCGGCAGTGCCAGCAGGCGCTGGAGCAGGCGGAACTGCGCGTGCGCCTGCTCAGCGATCCGGCCCAGCCGGAAACGGCCGAGCCCTTCGATCCGCCCAGCCATGACGGCTGAGCTGCTGTTCGCGCGCTGGCGCGACCGGATCGAAAGCCAGCTCGATGCCGCCCTGCCCTCACCCGCCGAAGCGCCGCAGCGCCTGCACCAGGCCATGCGCTATTCGGTGCTCGGCGGCGGCAAGCGCATGCGCCCACTGCTGGTGTACGCCAGTGGCCAGCTGTTCGGCGCGCAGGCCGAAACCCTGGATGCGGCGGCGATGGCGGTCGAACTGATCCACGCCTATTCGCTGGTGCATGACGATCTGCCGGCGATGGACGACGACGCACTGCGCCGTGGCAAGCCGACCACGCACATCGCCTTTGACGAAGCCACGGCGATCCTCGCCGGCGACGCGCTGCAGACCCGCGCCTTCGGCCTGCTGGCCGATGCACCGCTGCCGGCCACCCTGCGCGTGGCTTGCCTGCAGACCCTGGCGCATGCGTCCGGTGCGTCCGGCATGTGCGGCGGGCAGGCCCTGGATATCGATGCCACCGGCCAGCAGCAGTCGCTGGCGGCACTGACCCGCATGCACGCGCTCAAGACCGGCGCGCTGATCCGCGCGGCGGTGCGCATGGGCGCGCTGTGCGGCCAGGCCCACGAGCCGCAGTTGGCCCAGCTGGATCATTTCGCCGACGCGCTCGGCCTGGCGTTCCAGGTGCGCGACGACATCCTCGATGTCGAAGCCAGCTCCGAACAGCTGGGCAAGACCGCCGGCAAGGACCAGGCACAGGACAAGAGCACCTTCCCCGCGCTGCTCGGCATGGACGGCGCCAAGGCGCAGCTGCGTGAACTGGCTGCGCGCATGCAGTCCAGCCTGGCCGGCTACGGCGAAGAGGCCGATGCGCTGCGTGCGCTGGCGACGCTGGCGGTGGAACGCGATCACTGATCGCAGCCACGCTGCGCGCTCGCCGCGCGTGGCCCGGTGCGAGCACCAACAAAAAACGCCCGGCAGTGCCGGGCGTTTTCAGCTCCACATGCGGACGGTCTTACTTGACCAGGCGCAGCGCGAACGGATAGCGGTAGGCTTCGCCGTTGTTGGCCTTCACCGCCGCGATGATGCAGAACACCAGGTTCAGGATGCCGACGATCGGCGCCAGGATGCCGCCGATGATCACGATGGTCAGCACGATGCAGATCAGCATCGCGATGGTGATCGTGATCTGGAAGTTCAGCGCTTCCTTGGCCTGGTCGGTGACGAAGGCCTTGCTGGCATCATCCTTGTTGATCAGCCAGATGATCAGCGGGCCGATGAACCAGGTGAAGATGCCCAGCAGGTGGGCAGCCAGGGCCATGGTGCGCTGGTCGGCCGGCGCATTGGTGGTGGCCGGCGGCGGCGGGACGTTATCGAATTCACTCACGACAAAACTCCTTTTCATTGGGTGGTCTTGACCCACCAGCACCAGGCTGATTGCGTCAGGCGGGGATAGCTTACGCCATCAACGCCATCAATCATTACCGGCGATCGTCATTCGTCCAAGCAGGATCGAGCCGGTCCGGATGTGCGAGCGGGGGTCGACGTCGCTGCCAACGGCCTCGATGCTGCTGAACATCTCGCGCAGATTGCCGGCGATGGTGATGCCATCCACCGGGTACTGGATCTCGCCGTTCTCGACACGGAAGCCGCCGGCACCGCGCGAATAGTCGCCGGTCACCCCGTTCACGCCCTGCCCCATCAGCTCGGTCACCAGCAGGCCGCTGCCCATCCGGGCGGCGATCTCGTGCAGCGAGCCGGCATTGGCGGCCAGCTGCAGGTTGTGCACGCCGCCGGCATTGGCGGTGGTCTGCAGGCCCAGCTTGCGCGCCGAGTAGCTGCCCAGCACGTAGCGCTGCAGCACGCCGTCACGCACCAGCGCCGAGGCGCGGGTGGCCACGCCATCACCGTCGAAGGCCGCCGAACGCAGGCCACGGCGCAGGTGCGGCAGTTCGTCGATCTGCATCCACTCGGGGAACAGGCGCTGGCCGACGCTGTCCAGCAGGAAGCTGGCCTGGCGGTACAGCGCGCCGCCGGACACGGCCGTCAGCAGGTGTCCCACCAGGCTGCGCGCCACTTCCGGGGCAAACAGCACCGGCATGCTGCCGGTCGCCAGCGAGCGCGGCTGCAGGCGGGCCACGGTGCGCTCGGCGGCCTGGCGCCCGACCCGGCCCACGTCCTCCAGGTCCTCGCGGGCCAGCGCGCTGGTGTACCAGCCGTCGCGCTGCATGCCATCCCCCTGGCCGGCGATCAGCGCACAACCGATCGAATGATGGGTACCGCGCTCGCGGCCGATGAACCCATGCGAATTGGCGTACACCGACAGGCTCTGCATGCTCGACACCGAGGCGCCGTCGGAGTTGCGGATCTGTGCGTCGGCCTCGCGCCCGGCGTTTTCGCACGCCAGCGCCAGGTCCACCGCCTCATCGGCCTGCAGCGCCCATGGGTGCCAACTGTCCAGTTCCGGGAAGTGGGTGGCCATCAATGCGGCCTCGGCCAGGCCGGCGGCGGGGTCGTCCTCGGTATGCCGGGCGATCGCGCAGGCCTGCTCGACGGTGGCCGCCAGGCTGCTCTCGTTCAGATCACCGGTGCTGGCACTGCCCTTGCGCTGGCCGAAATAGACGGTCACGGCGATACCGCGGTCACGGGTGGACTGCACGGTCTCCACCTCACCCAGGCGGACGTTGACATCCAGGCCGCGGTCCTCGCTGCAGCTGACTTCGGCCTGGCTGGCGCCCAGCGCGCGGGCGCGGTCGAGCAGCTGCTGGGAAAGGTCGGCCAGCCGTTCCAGGCGGGCCGGGCTGTCGTCACCGACGGCGACTTCAGGGGCGATCACGTTCAATGCTTTATCCTGTGCAGGTTGGGCCCGGCATCACGCCGGGCGACTTTTTTGAAAGCAGGTGTGGACGATGCGCGGACGCGACGAAGAAACCGGTGAATTCCTTGACAAAAGCCGCAAGCAGAAGCGCGGCGAAGCCCTGGAAGTACTGGCCCTGGGTGAGAAGCTGGTGTCGCTGACCCCGGCCCAGCTGGCGCGCCTGCCGATTCCGGAGGACCTGCTGCCGCATATCGCCGAGTGCAAGCGGATCACCGCGCACATCGCCCACAAGCGGCAGCTGGCGTTCCTGGCCAAGCACATGCGCCGCGAGGACGAGGCCACGCTGGAGGCGATCCGCGATGCGCTGGACGCCAACAGCGAAACCGGCCGCCGCGAGGTGGCGATGATGCACCGCGTGGAAGACTGGCGCGAGCGCCTGCTGGCCGACGGTGACACGGCGCTGGCCGCGCTGCTGGACGACTACCCGCAGGCCGACCGCCAGCAGCTGCGTACGCTGGTACGCAACGCCCAGGCCGAGAAAGCGAAGAACAAGCCGCCGCGCGCCTACCGCGAGATCTACCAGGTGCTGCGCGGGCTGATGCTGCCGGCCGCGCTGGGCCTGAAGACGGCCGGCGGCGACGACGCCGACGACACGGTCGACGACGCCGACACGGACTGAGTCCGTGTCGGCCAGGGCGCGGGCCGCGGCCATGGCCCGGCTCAGGCCTGGGTACCGCCGACGGTGATGCCCTCGATCAACAGCGAGGGCTGGCCAACACCCACGGGCACGCTCTGCCCGTCCTTGCCACAGACGCCCACGCCCTCATCGAGGGCGAGGTCGTTGCCGATCATGCGCACCTTCTGCATGGTTTCCGGGCCGTTGCCGATCAGCGTTGCGCCCTTCACCGGTGCGGTGATGCGGCCATCCTCGATCAGGTAGGCCTCGGTGGCCGAGAACACGTACTTGCCGCTGGTGATGTCGACCTGGCCGCCACCGAAGTTCACGGCGTACAGGCCCTTCTTCACCGAACGGATCATCTCCTGCGGATCGTGCTGGCCGGCGCGCATGTAGGTGTTGGTCATGCGTGGCATGGTCAGGTGCGCGAAGGATTCACGACGTGCATTGCCGGTGGGCGCCATGCCCATCAACCGCGCATTGAGGCTGTCCTGCATGTAGCCGACCAGGATGCCGTCCTCGATCAACGTGGTGCACTGGGTCGGATGACCTTCATCGTCGATGTTCAACGAGCCGCGACGCCCGTCGAGGGTGCCGTCGTCGACGATGGTCACCCCCGGCGCCGCCACGCGTTCGCCGATGCGCCCGGCATAGACGCTGGTGCCCTTGCGGTTGAAATCGCCTTCCAGGCCATGGCCGACGGCTTCGTGCAGCAGCACGCCCGGCCAGCCCGGGCCCAGCACCACCGGCATCACCCCGGCCGGGGCCGGTACGGCGTCCAGATTCACCAGCGCCTGGCGCAGCGCCTCGCGGGCCAGCGCTTCGGGGCGGCCGCCGGCGAACAGTTCGTCGTAGCCGAAGCGGCCACCACCACCGGAGTAGCCGGACTCGCGGCGCCCGTTGTGTTCGACGATCACCTGCACGTTCAGACGCACCAGCGGGCGCACATCGGCACCCAGCACGCCATCGCTGCGGGCGATCAGCACGGTGTCGACGCCGCCGGACAGGCTGACCATCACCTGCTTCACCCGCGGGTCGGCGGCACGCAGGTAACCGTCCAGGCGCTTGAGCACCTCGACCTTGGCCTCGTTGCCGATGCCGTCGATCGGGTCCAGCGCCGGGTACAGCGCGCGCGCGGTGCCGCGCAGCAGCGAGCGACCCGACTGGGCCCCGCCTTCGCGCGAGATCGCACGTGCCGACTGCGCCGCCGTCAGCAGCGCGTCGGCGTGGATGTCATCGGAATAGGCGAAACCGGTCTTTTCACCGGCGATGGCGCGTACGCCCACGCCCTGCTCGATGGAATGGGCGCCGTCCTTGACGATGCCGTCTTCCACGCTCCAGCTCTCGCGCCGGGCATGCTGGAAATAGAGGTCGCCGAAGTCGACACCCGGGCCGAGCAACTGGCCGAAGGCGCGCTCCAGGCCAGCGGTATCCAGGCCACCGGGGCGCAACAGGCGGTCTTGGGCAAGCGTCAGGGCGATATCAGTCATGGTCTCGATCTGGGGATGCGGGGGCGCTCAGGCAACCCCGTGGGCGGAAGGCCGGGCTCAGCGCGAGCGCGGCAGGTCGGTGACGGTGGGCGGAATGGCCGGTGCCGGCGCCGGTACCGGCGCTGGCGGGGTCTTGTCGCGGCTGCGTTCGATCACTTCCACCTTCGGCTCCTTCCATGGACCGGTCACCTTGTAGGTACGGGCGCCAATCTCGCCCAACGGTTTGGACAATACCGCATTGGTGGCCGCGCCGAGCGCCGCCCCCACCGGGCCACCGGCCACCGCGCCGACCACGGTCAGCAGGTTGCCGGCGCGCGGGTTGACGTCGATGGTCTGGTCGAACTGCTGGTTGCGCAGGTCGGCCTGGCCGCGGATGGTGATGTTCGCCGCCGGGCCTTCGATCAGCACCTTGTCGGTGCGCGCCATGCCCTGGCCGAACTGCATGCGGCCGTCGATCTGGTTGAACGCGAAGCCCTTGGAGAAGAAGTCGCGGAAGTCGAACATCAGGCGGCGTGGCAGCTGGGTGACGCTCAGCAGGCCCAGCACGCGGCCGGCACCCGGTTCCAGCTCCAGCAGCTGGCCGTTGCGTGCATGCAGGTCCAGGCTGCCCTGCAGATTGGCCAGCTGGAAGTCCGACGGGCCGCCACTCCAGGAGGCCTGCAGCTGCGCCTGGCCGGCCCCCGCGCAACTGGCCGCCATAGTCGAGGTTCTGCATCAGCCCGCCCAGGTCTTCACTGCGCACCTGCGCGGTCAGTTCGGTGCGGGCACCGCCGCTGCGGCCCAGCCAGCGGCCGCTGATGTCGATTTCCTGGTCCGGCGCACGGAAGCGCAGCTCGTCCACGTTCAGGCCGTTGGCCAGCGGGCGCGTGCGCAGCACCGCCTGGCCCAGCACCACCTTGCCGAACTTCAGGTCGGCAATGTCCAGCGCGAACGGCGGCAGCTTTGCCGGGTCCATGTCATTGGCACCGGCCTGCACCCGCGCCGGTGCCGGCGTCGCCCCCGGTGCCGCCGGCAGCGATTGCCAGTGCACGCGGTCGAGCTGGCCACTGATGGTGCCGCCTTCGGCGTTGGGCACGGTCAGGCGGCCAGCCAGCGAAGGGCCTTCCAGGCGCACGTCCAGCGCCTGCGCGCCCGGGCGCAGCTGCAAGCGGGTCTGCTCGAACACCCCGCCGATCAGCTTCAGCTGGCCAACCTGCACATCCACTGCGCGCAGCGGCATCGCGTCATCGTCACTGCCGCCGCGTGCCAGGCCGATCCACTCCAGTGCGTCCAGGGTCGGGCTGCGGCCATTGACCGTCAGCCCGCTCGGCGGCGGCTCGCGGTCGACACGGTCGCTGCCGAGCGTGACCTGTACGCCGGTCTGGTTGTTGTGGCTGCGCGCGGCCAGGGCCAGGCGCTGGCCGAACGCCACGTCGATGCGGCCGGCGCCCATCGGCAGCTGCGCCGCCACCGTGGTCGCCAGCGGCTCGGTGGCCGGCTTGTCCAGCGGTGCCGGCAGGTCCAGGCGGGTGCCGACCAGATCCGAACTCAACCGCAGTTCGCTGGGCGGGGCCGGCGCCCCCGGCGCCACCTTGGGCAGGTTCACCGCGATGGTCCACGCCGAGGTGCCATTGATATAGGGCTTGAGCCAGGCCATTTCCGGCGCGCGGTCGATCAGCACCCCGGCATCGAGATGGGCCGACAGCTGCGATTCGAAGGCCTGCCTGCTGTCACGCACATAGCCACCGGCACGCAGGCTCAGGCGGCCGTCCTGGCCGAGATGCCGCACCGACAGTTCCTCGGCATCGAAACCGCCATTGCTGTAGCGCGCCTGCCCATGCATGTTGTCGAACGCCAGCTGGAAGCGCTTGTCGACCAGCTTCACGCCGGCCAGATCGACCGTGCCCTGCAGGTGGCCGCCCCCTTCATCGTGGTGCAGCGGCTGCAGCAGATCGAACGTCACGTGCGCAGGGCCGGCAGCGCTGAGATTGTCCAGGGTGTCGCCGTACTCCTTGTGCAGCGGGCTTTGCCGCAGCATCGCCAGCAGCTTGCCGGCCTCGCTCTGCGCGTCGGCGCGCACATACAGGGGCTGCTGGCCGAAGTCGGCAATGCCCGCTTCGAAGGTCTGCACCGCCACCCCGGCCAGATCACCGCGTCCGCGCATGTCGAAGCCGGGGCCGATGAAGGCGATATCGGCATCGACCTGGCTCATCAACGGCCAGTCATGCTGGAAGCGGATCTCGCCCTGGGTGATGTGGCCGGTGGCCTCGAAGCGGCCATCGTGGTTGTCGAACGGCCAGTCGTCCAGGTCACCGGTGACCAGGCCGACACCGCCGCGTACCTGGCCGCCGGCCAGCGCCATGTCCAGCCAGTCGGTAGCGCCCTTGCTCATCTTGGAATGGATCCAGAAGCGCTTGGCCGCGGTCATCGGCACGTCGTCCAGCTTGGCCGCCAGCTGCAGCCACGGCCGCGTGCCATCGCCCTGGAACCAGACCCCACCGCGCACATCTGCGGCGTAGTCGGTGCCTTCCACGCGCATCGCCGGCGTTCCGATGCGCCAGCCACCGCCTTCGTCACGCCAGCCCACCACCTGCCCCGCCAGGTGCAGATCATGGCGCACGCCAAAACCACTCGGCCAATCGAACTGCAGCTGGCGCTGCGGTTGCAGCTGCAGGCTGAACCCATTGGCATCGCCCTCGAAACGGCCGCCCACGCCGCGCACGCCCGGGGAACCGCCCACGCTGGCAAAGCCCAGCGACTGCAGTTCGCCCTGCGCCCACAACGGGCCGTCGCGTTCGCCGGCCAGCCGCAGCTCAGCGACCTCCAGTTGTGGCCGGGACAGGAACAGCCAGCGACGCAGGTCCGCCGGCAGGCGATCGCTCAGGGCCAGGCCACGCAACGCGGTCCCCGCTTGTGCCGCCGCGGCGCTCACCCGCAGCTGCCTGCCCACCTGCACCTGCAGGCCATCGAGCCGCTGCTCGCCCTCGTCCGTGGTCAGGCGCAGGCGCGGCACCTGCAATGCCCAGCCCTCTGCCTGGCGCTGCCAGCGCAGTCGCGCCTGCACGCGCTGCAGCTGCAGCTGCGGGACCGCCACACCGGGCATCGCAGCGCCCTGCACGCGCACCTCGCGCAGGTCCGAGTCGGTGGTCAGCGCCACCGGCGCGAAGTCGCGCAGGGTCAGCCACAGGTTCAATTCGCCCTTGCCTTCGCGCAGGCGCACGCCGCCGGCCGCCAGCAGTGGCGACCAGGCATGGAAATCAACAGGATCGGCACCCAGCCAGGCCTGGCCGTTGCCATGACGGCGGTCAACGTCCAGCACCGCGGTCAGCGGCAGGGCGTCCGCCTGCGCCCACGCACGCACGCCCACCCGCAGGCGGTCGCCATTGACCCGCAGGCGCAGGTCGATGCGCGGCAAGGTGGCATCGATGCCCAGCTGCGGCGCGTGCACACCCAGCCGGCCCTCGATCACCTGCAGTTCGCCGAGCCGGCGCAGTGCATCCAGCGGGTCACCCCCGCTGCTGGCCTGCGGCAGCCCACGCACCGACCAGCGACCGTCCTGGCCCTGTTGCAGGTCCAACGCCAGGCCGCGCAGGCGCAGCTCGGTCAGCGAACGCCCGGGCAGCAGGCCGCTGTACATCGACACCAGCACCTCGGCCTCGCCGATCGCCAGGCCCTGGCCGGCGCCGATGCGCAGGCCCTTCAGCTGCAGCAGCGGGCCGCGCCGGGTCCAGGCGGTCTGCAGCTGGTCAAAACGCACCGGCTGGCCGGCACGTTCACTCAGCCAGGCAGCAATCCTGTCGGGATGACGCTCGGCCAGCGGCAACAGCTGGCTGAGCGTGCCCACCAGCAGTGCAAGCCCAACCAGGCCCACCGCACAGGCGGCAATGAAATGACGGCGGATCCTTCGCAGTCGCAGGCGCGGTGGCGCGCTCATCGGCCACCGCCGGCCTGCAGCCGGCGAGGATCAGAGCAGAACGACATCGAACTGCTCCTGCAGGTACTGCTCGTCCGCCTGGAAGCGGATGCTCTTGCCGAGGAATTCCTCCAGCTCGGCCACCGCCGAGGACTCCTCGTCGGTGATGCGCGCGACCACCTTGGTCGAAGCGATCACCAGCAGGCGCGCCGCATCGAACTGGCGCACCGCACGGGTGATCTCGCGGAAGATCTCGTAGGTGACCGTCTCGGTGGTCTTGATGCTGCCACGGCCGCTGCACTGCGGGCAGGTTTCCGACAGCTGGCGCTCCAGGCTTTCGACCGTGCGCTTGCGCGTCATCTCCACCAGGCCCAACGGCGAGAAGTCATAGACCGTGGTCTTGGCATGGTCGCGGGCCAGCGCCTTTTCCAGGGTACGCAGCACCTGGCGGCGATGCTCGGCATCGTCCATGTCGATGAAGTCGATGATGATGATGCCGCCCAGATTACGCAGGCGCAGCTGGCGGGCCACCGCCTGTGCCGCTTCCAGGTTGGTGCGGAACACCGTCTCTTCCAGATTGCGCTGGCCGAGGAACGAACCGGTGTTCACATCGATGGTGGTCATCGCCTCGGTCTGGTCGATCACCAGGTAGCCGCCGGACTTCAGCGGTACCTGCTTGTCCAGCGCGCGGCCGATCTCGTCTTCCACGCCGAACATGTCGAAGATCGGGCGGTCGCCGGAATACAGCTCGATCTTCTCGGCCAGCACCGGCATGTACTTGGCAACGAAGGCCTGCAGCTGGGCAAAGGTCTCCTTCGAGTCCACCTTCACCTTGTCCACGTCCTTGCGGATCAGGTCGCGCACCGAACGCAACGGCAGGCTCAGGTCTTCATAGATGATGCTGCACGGCGGCGCTTCGCGGCCGCGCCGCTCGACCACGTTCCACACCCGCGACAGGTAGGCGATGTCCTCGGCGATGGCCTCGGCCGGCTGCCCTTCGGCATTGGTACGCACGATGTAGCCGTAGCCACCATGCTGGGCCGACAGTTCGGTCACCAGCGCCTTCAGCCGCGCGCGTTCGGTTTCATCCTCGATGCGCGCCGACACCCCCACCACCTTCGACTGCGGCAGCAGCACCATGTAGCGCGAGGGAATGCTGATCTGCGTGGTCAGCCGCGCGCCCTTGGTGCCGATCGGGTCCTTCACCACCTGCACCACGATGTCCTGGCCGTCGCGCAGCAGCTCGACGATCGGCACGCTGGCCGGCGGCGGCAGGGTGGTGTTCTCGGTATCGGCACTGGCCACCGGTGCCGGACGCACCACATCGTTGGCGTGCAGGAACGCCGCGCGTTCCAACCCGACCTCGACGAAGGCCGCCTGCATGCCGGGCATGACCCGCTGCACCTTGCCCCGGTAGATGTTGCCGACCACGCCACGGCGCCAGCCGCGCTCGATGTGCAGTTCCTGCAGCATGCCATTTTCGATCACCGCGACCCGGGTCTCGCGCGGGGTCACATTGACCAGGATTTCTTCAGACATCGGCAGCCTCCCTGGCGGCATCGGCAGTAGGAGCCGGCACGCCGCAACGTGCCAGCAGACGATCGGTGTGCAGCAGCGGCAGCCCCATCACGCCGGAGTAGCTGCCGGAAAGGTGTTCGATCCAGCGCTCGGCCCCGCCCTGGATGGCGTAGGCGCCGGCCTTGTCCAGCGGTTCGCCGGTGGCCACGTAGGCGGCGATGTCGGCCGCAGCGATCGGGGCGAAGGTCACCTCGGAAATGACCAGCTCGGTGTCCTCGCCGTCGGCGCCGACCACCACCACGGCCGTCATCACCTGGTGGGTACGCCCGGCCAGGCGTGCCAGCATCGCGCGCGCATCGGCCGCATCGGCCGGCTTGCCGAACACTTCACCGTCCAGCACCACTTCGGTGTCCGAGCCCAGCACCCGCGCCTGCGGGTCGTCAGCCCGCACCCGCGCCAGCCCGGCACGCGCCTTGTCGGCGGCGACCCGGCAGACATAGTGTTCGGCACTTTCAGTCGCCGCGCGCTGCTCGACGACCTCCAGGTCCAGGGCCTGGAAGGGGCGTCCGAGTCGGGCCAGCAGCTGGTTGCGTCGGGGGAGCGGGAAGCAAGATAGAGCATCGGCACAGCATAACCTGAGGCCGCCACCTGAATCGTCGGCAACCCGTTCCGGAATGCGTTCAACCCCGCACGGGCTCACAGCGCGTTCATCGCTACGACACCACCCTCACCGCACAACAAGGAGATCCCATGCGCCTGACCGCCACTCCGCTGCTGCTTGCCCTGTCCCTCGCCCTTGGAACCTCGATGACCGCCCATGCCGCTCCGTCGTCGCCGTCGATCGCCGCCCCGGCCGAAGGCACCCTGCTGAACGTCTCGGCCAACGCCGAAGCCACCCGCGTGCCGGACGTGGCCACCCTGTCGGCCGGCGTGGTCACCCAGGCCGCCGACGGCAACAGCGCGATGCGCCAGAACGCCCAGCAGATGGACAAGGTGCTGGCCGCGATCAAGGCCGCCGGCATCGCCGAGCGCGACGTGCAGACCAGCGGCGTCAGCCTCAGCCCGCAGTACCGCTACGCCGACAACGAAGCGCCGAAGATCACCGGCTACCAGGCCAGCAACACGGTCAGCCTGAAGGTGCGTGACATCGCCAAGCTCGGCAAGGTGCTCGATGCGCTGGCCGCACAGGGCGCCAACCAGATCAACGGCCCCAGCTTCGAGATCGACCAGCCCGAACCGGTGTATGACGAAGCCCGCCTGGCCGCGCTGAAGAAGGCCCAGGCCCGTGCCCAGACCTATGCCAAGTCGCTGGGCCTGCAGGTACGCCGCATCGTCAGCATCTCCGAGAATGCCGGCGGCGGTTACCGCCCGATGCCGATGATGCGCACGATGGCCGCCGGCGCGGCGATGGACAAGGCCACCCCGGTTGCCCCGGGCGAATCCACCGTGTCGGTCAATCTGGATGTGGTGTTCGAACTGGGGCGCTGATCGCGTTCTGGTCTGTAGACAGAGGCGGGCCCCGCAGCGGGTCCGCCTTTTTCATGCCTGTCGGCGGCGCTGGCTGAAGGCCAGCCCAACGATTCCGACCCTGCCTCTAGGCAGTCGCCGTTGCGCCGCGCTACTGATGCACTGCCAGCCGCGTGCGGCAACCCCGCCACGGGCCCTGGTGCGTTGAGGACTTCGTCACTGGCATGGAGGTGGACCATGGTTCGTACGTATCCCGTTGCATCCGCGCATTTCGACCCCGCCCGCGTTGCCGCCTGGAGTGCGGCCATCGCCCTGCATCTGCTCGCGTTCCTGTTGCTGCTGATCCCGGCCACCTACCAGGCCATCACGGCCCTGCCGCGCGACGACACCACGGTACGGCTGATTCCCAGGGAGCTGCCGCCGCCCACCGCGCCGGAACACGTGGACGTGGTGCCGAAGCAGCAGACGGTGCCAAGGCAAACCACGCCGCTGCCGCCGCCGACCGCCACGCTGGAGGAAGCGCAGGGCATCGTCGCCCCCGCCGCCGAATCCGCGCCGGTGCCGCCGGCGCCGACCATCGACCGTTCGACGCCCATGCCCGGCGCCCAGCTGCAGTACCTCAGCGCCCCGCCGCCGGCCTACCCGATCCAGGCCCTGCGCAATCACGAGCAGGGCACGGTGCTGCTGCGGGTGGAGGTGGACGACCGCGGCCAGCCGGTCACGGTGAGCATCGAGCGCAGCAGTGGTTCGCGCACGCTCGACCAGGCCGCCCGCCAGCAGGTGCTGCGGCACTGGCGTTTCGAGCCTGCCCTGCGTGACGGCGTAGCGGTTCCGGCCATCGGCCTGGTGCCGGTGCAGTTCTCCTTGCCCGACTGACCCGGTGGCCGGCCCGGCAGGACCCGGGCCGGCCCCGACAGCGAGCACGGCGGGTCTTTCCCGTCCAGATGTTACTGATTAAGCAAAATTTCACGGCGTCGTCACTCGCTGGAAACCTAGATTGGCGCGTCCCGGTACTGATCCGGCGACAGCCCTCAACGCTACGGTTTTCCAGTTAGGAGAGAAGCTGTGAAACACCCGATCCAACGGCCCGCCAGCCGCCGCCGCACCACCCTGGCATCGTCCATCACCCACATCCTTACCGGCGGCGCCCTGCTGCTGGTCGGCGCCGTCGCTTCCTCCTCCGCCTTCGCGCAGGAAAAAGCCACCAACCTCGACCGCATCACGGTCACCGGCTCCAACATCCCGCGTACCAACACCGAGACGCCGTCCCCGGTGCAGGTGGTGAGCCGCCAGGAAATCGACCGCAGTGGCAAGACCACGCTGGCCGAGTACCTGCAGACGATCACCGCCGATGGCGCCGGCTCCATTCCCAAGACCTTCGGCAACGGCTTCGCCGGTGGCGGCGCCGGCATCTCGCTGCGCGGCCTCGGTGCCGGCTCGACGCTGGTGCTGTTGAATGGCCGCCGCATGGCGACCTACGGCCTGGCCGACGACGGCCAGAAGGTGTTCACCGACCTCAGCACCATTCCGCTCGATGCCGTCGAGCGCGTGGAAGTGCTGAAGGACGGCGCTTCGGCGATCTACGGCTCCGACGCCATCGCCGGCGTGGTCAACATCATCCTGCGCACCGACTTCGAAGGTGCGATCCTGCGCGCGTCCTACGGCCTGTCCGGCGACAGCGACGGCGATACCAAGAAGGCCACCCTGACCGCCGGTACCGGTGACCTGTCCAAGGATGGCTGGAACGCATTCTTCAGCCTGGATGTCGGCAAGTCCGACGCGATCAAGATCAGCGACCGCAAGAACCGCAAGTGGATCGGCACCGGCGACACGCGCCAGTGGGGCTATGACGCCACCGACGCGCAGTTCCTCGGCGGCGCCTACCTCAGCGGCCGCACCAACGGCGGCGTCGGCCCGAACGGCTCGGTGTTCAACAATGATGCGCCGTCGCCGCACCTGGTCGCCCTGCCGGGCTGCGCCAACCTGAGCACCATTCCGGGCCAGACCGAAGCCTCTTCGGCGGCGCAGGGCTGCCTGTGGGATCCGGCGCAGCAGTATCGCGACCTGACCCCGGAAGAGAAGTACATCAACGTGTTCGGCCGCGCCACGTTCGCCTTCGGCGAAGGCGGCGAGATCTACACCGAGATCGGCTACTCGAAGAAGGAAACCATCTTCAGCAATACCCCTTCCGGCGTATCCGGTGGCTGGGGCTTCCCCGGCGGCCCGAAGAACGCCAGCAGCGGTGACGGCGCGACGATGCTCTATGCCGGGCATCCGGACAACCCGCTGCCGTATGCGGCGCGCCTGCGCTACAGCGCGTGGGACGTCGGCCCGCGCGTGACCGACAACACCAACGAGTTCAACCGCTTCCTGGTGGGCGCCAAGGGCAACTGGGGCGACTGGAGCTACGACACCGCCTACCTGCATTCGGGCACCGACCTGGTCAACAAGCGCACCGGCTTCCTGCGTTACAGCTCGGTGCTGTGCGCGCTGGGCAACCCGAACTGCGCCGGCGGCACCTGGCGCATCGGCGACAACGCCAACCTGAACTCGCAGGCGCTGTACGACTACATCTCGCCGACCATCAGCGCGCGCGCCAAGTCCAGCCTGGACATGTTCGACTTCACCGTGTCGCGCAGCCTGGCCGACCTCAAGGGTGGCCCGCTGGGCCTGGCCATCGGTACCGAGTGGCGCAAGACCAGCAACAGCCTGACCCCGCAGACCTACACCGACCAGGGTGACATCATCGGCCTGGGTTACTCGGCCTACGACGGCACCCAGAACGTGTACGCCGGCTACGTCGAGTTGTCCGCGCCGGTGCTGGAACAGCTGGAACTGTCCGGCGCGGTGCGTTACGACAAGTACGAAAGTGGTGAAGGCAAGGCCACGCCGAAGCTGGGCGTGAAGTGGACCCCGGCCGACTGGATCGCACTGCGCGCCAGCTACGCCGAAGGCTTCCGCGCGCCGAACCCGGCCGAGAACGGTGACGGTGGCCTGGCCGCCTTCTCCAACGCCCGCGATCCGGTGCGTTGCGCCATCAGTGCCGACGAGTGCACCCCGCGCTCGATCGCGATCATCACCCGCCCGAACAAGGACCTGAAGCCGGAAGAGTCCAAGAGCTATTCGGTGGGCCTGGTGCTGCAGCCGACCTCGACCACCTCGATGACCGTCGATGCCTGGCAGATCAAGCGCACCAACGAGATCGTGCAGGGCAACACCGCGGCCGCCATCCTGGCCGGCAACGTGCTGCGTGACTCCAACAACATCGGTGGCGTGCCCAACTCCGGCAGCATCCTGGCCGTCAACACCGGCTACGTGAACGCCAGCTCGTCGCGGGTCCGCGGTATCGATACCGATATCCGCCAGACCTTCGATATCGGCCCGGGCCAGCTGGAGCTGGACCTGCAGTGGAGCCACATCCTGAAGTTCGAGCGCACCGAAGGCGATGAGACCGTCGACTATGCCGGCACGCACGGCAACTGCGACGTGACCAACTGCATCGGTACGCCGAAGGACAAGATCAACTTCGGCACCACCTGGAAGCAGGGTGCGTGGAGCGTGAGCGGTGTTGCCAACTACATCAGCAAGATGGACAACACCGACAAGCGTGGCGGCGACTACCAGGCGTTCTATGAGGACGGCACGCCGGTGACGAAGATCTCTTCGTTCACCACCTTCGATCTGTCCGGCCGCTGGAACATCACCGACGCCTTCGAGCTCAATGCCTCGGTGGCCAACGTGTTCGACCGCATCGCACCGCTCGATCCGACCACCTACGGCGGCGTGAACTACAACCCGATGCACTTCTCCGGTGCACTGGGCCGTTACTTCACCGTGGGCGCCAAGTACACCTTCCGCTGATCCATCGCGGCGCGTCACCTGCAGAGGCCCGGGTTCATCCCCGGGCCTTTGCTTTTGTACACACGCGGCAACAGCGATGATGCAGTCCCTGACCGGAGCTCCGCCCATGCCCGCTTCCACCCAACGTCTCGGCCTGGCCGCACTGACCGCACTGGTGGTGGGTTCGATGGTCGGTGCGGGCATCTTCTCGCTGCCACAGAACGTGGCCCGCAGTGCCGGCCCGGCCGCCGCGATGATCGGCTGGGCGCTGAGCGGTGCGGGCATGTTGATGCTGGCCTTCGTGTTCCAGGCCCTGGCCAACCGCCGTCCTGACCTGGACACCGGCATCTATGCCTACGCCCGTGAGGGCTTTGGCAACTACATCGGCTTTTCCGCGGCCTGGGGCTACTGGGTGGCTTCGGTGCTGGGCAACGCCAGCTTCTTCGTGCTGATCTTCAGCGGGCTGGGCCATTTCCTGCCGGTCTTCGGCGAAGGCAACACGGCCGCTGCGGTAGCTGCGTCGTCGGTGCTGCTGTGGACCGTGCACCTGCTGGTGCTGCGCGGCCTGCGTACCGCCGCCATCATCAACGGCCTGGTGACCGTGGCCAAGCTGCTGCCGATCGCGTTGTTCCTGGTGCTGGCCGCCGGCGCGTTCCGCATGGACGTATTCCGTGCCGACTTCTTCGGCACGCCAACGCTCGGCGACCTTGGCCAGCAACTGCGCGGCATGATGCTGGTCACCGTGTGGGTGT
Source organism: Stenotrophomonas sp. GSD10 (assembly GCF_056172695.1). Classification (NCBI taxonomy): domain Bacteria; kingdom Pseudomonadati; phylum Pseudomonadota; class Gammaproteobacteria; order Lysobacterales; family Lysobacteraceae; genus Stenotrophomonas; species Stenotrophomonas sp. GSD10. Next base: position 2,907,796 of record NZ_JAOCMC010000002.1, read on the forward strand.
TCATCGGCATCGAAGGCGCCAGCATCTATTCGCGGCGCGCGGCGCGCCGCGCCGATGTCGGCCGCGCCACGGTGATCGGCTTCCTCGGCGTCTGGCTGCTGCTGGTCCTGGTCAGCCTGCTGTCGATGGGCGTGCTGTCGCAGGCCGAACTGGCCGGGCTGCCCAACCCGTCGATGGCCTACGTGCTGCGCGCCATCGTCGGCGAATGGGGCGCGACGGTGATCATCGCCGGTTCGATCATTTCGGTGCTGGGCGCGCTGCTGGCCTGGGTGCTGCTGTGTGCCGAAGTGCTGTATGCCGCCGCCGGCGATGGCACCATGCCGACCTTCCTCGGGCGCGAGAATGCGCGCGGCGTGCCTGCCAATGCGTTGTGGCTGAGCAACGGGCTGATCCAGCTGTTCCTGCTGCTGGTGCTGTTCAATGCGGGAAGCTATACCGGCCTGGTGCTGCTGGCCGCCTCGATGAGCCTGGTGCCCTATTTCCTGTCCGCGGCCTTCGCCGTGCAGCTGGCCTGGCGCGGGCAGGCCTACGCCGGTGAGCCGGGCGTGCGTTGGCAAGATTTCGTGGTCGCGCTGCTGGCCAGCGCCTATGCGCTGTGGCTGGTGTATGCCGGCGGCCTGGACAACCTGCTGCTGTCGGTGCTGCTGTACGTCCCCGGCGTCGTACTGTTCGCGCTGACCCGGCGCCAGCGCGGCGAGCCGGTGTTCACGCGCTGGGAGTGGGTGCTGTTCGGCGCCATCGTGCTGGTGGCGATCGCCACGCTGGTGGCATATGCCAAGGGCACCCTGACCCCGTAGCGTCGAGCGTGTGGCGGCCGCATGCGAATCGTAGCGTCGAGCGGAACGCGGCAACAACGCCGTCGAGCAAGCTCGACGCTACGGTTCCTGCTTCGGCAGCATGCCGAGGTCCCGCATCCAGCGCTCGGCCAGCTGCGGCCATGCCGCGACCGGTGCATCCTTCACGCGCAGGCCGAAGGCGTGGCCGCCGCGGGCGAACAGGTGCATTTCCACCGGCACACCTTCATCGATCAATGCCTGGTAGTAGGCCAGTGATTCGCGCACGTCATCGGTCGGGTCGTCGCTGGCCTGCGCGATGAAGGTCGGCGGTACCGCCGCATCCACGACGATGTCCTTGACCAGCGACAGCCCCTTGCCATGCCCGGCCCACAGGTGCCCGGAATACATCACCATCGCGAAATCGGGGCGGCTCGGTTGTGCATCGGCGGCATCGACCGGCGCGTAGCTGCGCTGCGCATGCGTGCTCAGTCCTGCCACCACGTGACCACCGGCGGAAAAGCCGATCACCCCGACCTGCTTCGGATTGATTGACCAGCGCTGCGCCTGCGCGCGCAGCAGGCCCATTGCACGCTGTGCATCCTGCAGGGCCATCGGTACCTTCGGAAGGTCGCGGCAGTTGCATTCAGGATCCCAGTTCGGGCCGGATGCGGGCACGCGGTACTTCAGCAGTGCACAGGTGACGCCCTGCGCGGTCAGCCAGTCGCAGATCTCGCTGCCTTCCAGGTCCATCGCCAGCACCCGGTAGCCTCCGCCGGGCACCACCATTACCGCGGTGCCATTGGGCGGCCCCTTCGGCGCAAACACGGTAAGGGTCGGCACGGCCACGTTCTGCAGCATCATCCAGCGTTCGCCGCTGGCGTTGGAGGTCACCTCGCTGATCTGCTCGGGGCCCTTCAGTTTCGGCGGCGCCATCACCCTGCCCTGCGGCCACAGCGGAAACTCGGTGGTGCCCTGCGGAGGATGCCAGGTGGGAGGTGCCGCATTCGCCGCGGCGAACGTCAGCAGTGCAAGCAGCAGAGAGCCCGTGGACAGCAGTGCGCGCACGATCAGCATCCGTAGTCGATGACCCTGGATTGTAGAGTCGAGCTTGCTCGACTGTCGTGACCTGTCAGCAGCGCAGTCGAGCGAGCTCGACTCTACGTGGCACAAAAAAACCTGCATCTCGCGATGCAGGTTTCTCAAGGTGGCGCCCGAAGTTGGACTCGAACCAACGACCCCCTGATTAACAGTCAAGTGCTCTAACCGGCTGAGCTATTCGGGCAGACGACTAGTATAACCACTCTTCACGCGCGATGGTAGGGGTGATTGGCAATCATTGCGGCGGCCCGGTACAGCTGCTCAGCCACCACCAGCCGCACCAGCATGTGCGGCAGCGTCAACGGCCCGATCGACCACTTCTCATCGGCCAATGCCGAGACCTCCGGCGAATGCCCTTCCGGGCCACCGATCAGGAACGCCAGGTCCCTGCCCTGCCCACGCCAATGCTCCAGGCGCTGCGCCAGCTGTTCGGAACTGAGCTGGCGGCCCGGCACGTCCAGCGCGACCACGTAGGCATTCTTCGGCAGTGCGGCGATCACCCGCTTGCCTTCGTCTTCGGTGGCGCGGCGCGGATCGCGGCCCTTGCCACGCAGGCCAGGCTCGATTTCCACCAGTTCGAACGGCAGCCAGTGCGACAGCCGCTTCTGGTACTCGGCAAACCCCTGCGCAACCCAGCTGGGCGCGCGTTCACCGGTGGCGATCAGGCGGGCTTTCATCAAGGGATCTCCAAAACGTCGACGGCGCCATCGGCGCCGTCGAAGGATGCAGCAACGTGCGGCTCAGGCCACTTCGTCGTCGTCGCGGGACGGCGGCTGGTCGCCGACGGTCCACAGGCGCTCGAGGGCGTAGAACTCGCGCACGCGCGGCAGCATCACATGGACGATCACGTCACCCAGGTCAACCAGCACCCACTCGGCTTCGCGCTCGCCTTCAACACCCAGCGGCATCACGTCGAGGTTCTTGGCGAAGCGCACGACTTCATCGGCGATCGACTTGACGTGGCGGGTCGAGGTGCCCGAAACGACGATCATGTAATCGGCAACGCTGGACCGGCCGCGTACATCGATCTCGACCAGGTCCTTGGCCTTGAGGTCTTCGGTAGCTTGGCGGACGCTGGCCAGCAGTTCCGGCACGGACGGCGGCGGGCTGGGCAGATCGACCTTGATGGTCTGGGGCTGGGTCTGGTTGCTCAAAGTGGATCGACTCGATAAACGTGGGTGCGATTATACGGGCAAGCCGGGGCGGCGGCATTCACGGCGTTGCCGGGCGGTACAGGCCGTGGGCGGCCACGTAGTCGGCCACGGCGGGGGCAGCAGCGCGCGCCAGGGCCCAGCGGCGGCGATCTGGGCGCGTGCGGCGCTGGCCGATTCCTCGCGCAGCGGATGGTGCAGGCGCAGGATCCGTCCGGCCGGGCTGGCGAACAAGGCCTGTTCATTGTCGGTCCAACGGCCGTCCAGGGCGCGGCCGAGCTCACCGTCGATCGCCCCCTGCAGCGGGCTGCCGGGGCGCTCGGCCACCACGAAATGGGCCAGCCCGAACAGGGCTTCCCATTCGTGCCAGCGCGACAGGCCCAGCAGGCTGTCGGCACCGACCAGCCAGGCCAGGGGCCGGCTCGGGCCAAGCTCGCCACGCAGTTCGCGCAGCGTGTCGACGGTATACGACGGGCGTCCGGGAAAGCGCTGCGCGCGATCCAGCTCATGCCGGTCCAGCAGCAGGCCGGGTTCATCGCCGATGGCCAACGACAACATGGTGCAGCGTTGTTCGGCCGTGGCGCCGGGGGCGGCGCGATGCGGCGGGTCGGCGGCCGGCAGCAGGCGCACCGCCACCTGCAGTTCGTCGCGGGCGGCACGGGCAATGGCAAGGTGCCCCAGGTGCACCGGATCGAAGGTGCCCCCGTAATAGATCCGCAGGCTCACGACTCAGGCCCGCGCCAGCAGGCGCACCGCACGCGGTTCGGCCACGGCCACCAGCAGGCGCTCCAGCGCCAGCCAGGCATCGCCATCGGCACGCCCCTTGGCGATGCGGTCGACCAGCCCGGCTTCGGCCACGAAGCGCTCCCAGCGCTTGCCTTCCGGATGCCGCTGCAGCGCACGCTTGTACGGCGCCTGCCGCGATTCCCAGATGCCACGCGATTTCATCTCGGCGGCCAGGTTGCCGCCACGCGCCTGCACCCGCGCCAGGCCGGCCCCGGCCAGCAGTTCACGGATCACCATCGGCATCAGCGCAGCCACCGCTTCACCCTCGCCACGCAGGCCGGCCAGCATGCGCAGCACCGCCGGCGGCTGGCCCGAGAACGTGGCTTCCAGCAGCCGGAACACGTCGTAGCGGGCCGCATCGGCCACCAGCGACTCCATCCGCTCCACGTCCAACGGCTGACCATCGGCCAGCAGCGCCAGCTTGTCGATTTCCTGGGCCGCGGCCAGCAGGTTGCCTTCCACCCGCTCGGCCAGGCGCTGCACCGCGGCCGGGTCGGCACGCAGGCCCTTGCCGCGCAGGCGGCGCTCGATCCAGTCCGGCAGCTCGTGCGGCTTGATCGCCCACGCCACCGACAGCACGCCGATACGGCCGACCGCCTCGGCCCACTTGCCCTGGTGGGCCTTGCTCCATTCGTTGGCGGTGATCATCAGCACCACGTCCGGCGCCGGGTCGGCGCAGAACCGGCTGATCACTTCGGCACCGTCCTTGCCGGGCTTGCCGCTGGGCAGGCGCACCTCGACCAGGCGGCGGGCGCTGAACAGGCTGGGCGCATTGAAACTGGCGTCGAGCTGGTTCCAGTCGAAATCGCGCCCATCGGCGTCGAACACTTCGCGCTCGCCGATGCCGGCAGCGCGTGCCCGCGCGCGGATGGCGTCGGCCGCCTCCAGCACGCGCAGGGTTTCCGGCCCTGCAATCAGGTACACCGGCGCCAACGCGGTATCAGCGCCCTGGCTGGCCAACTGCTCCGGACGCAGTTCCATCGTCGCTGCAGCTCAGTGCTTGACCGCAGCGGCCGGGTCGGCCGGCACCGCCGGTTCAACCGGGGTGGCCTTCGGCGCGGTCAGGCTGCCGCCCTTCTCGAGTTCACCACGCACCACGCTGTCGATGCGGCGGATGATCGAGGCAGACATTTCCCGGCGCAGTTCATCGGCCAGGATTTCGCGTTCGGTGGTGGTACCGGTGGCGTCGGTCGGCGGCGACACGTAGTCGCGCGACAGTTCGATCACCTGCTGCGGCACCAGTTCGCTGCCATCCTCGCGGCGGAAGATGAAGATCACGGCGTAACGCAGGCTGTATTCCTGTGCGCGGCCCTGCGAGTCGATGGCGATCGGCAGATCGCCCCAGCGCTCGGACAGCACCTGCAGCTGGGTACTGGGGCCAGTGGTGTCCTCATCGGCCAGGCGCGCGCCGGAGGCCAGCAGGCTGCGGTTGAGCAGCTTGACCAGTTCACTGTACGGGGCGGTCGATACCACCTTCACCGGGGCGGTGTCGGTCGGCAGCATCAGCTTGTTGCGCAGATGGAAGCCGCAGCCGGCGAGGCCGAGGACAAGAACGAGGGCAAGCAGGATTCGGGTCATGGAGACAGTCTGGCGGAGCCGGGCGATCACGGCAACACACAGCCTGCCCGAAGCCGCGTGAATGCAGGGCCATCAACCACCGGGCCCGCACCGGGAAAACGCACCGGCCACCGTGCGGGTGGCCGGTGCGGGTACATCAGGCAGCGACGATGTTCACGATCTTGCCCGGCACGATGATGATCTTGCGCACGGTCAGGCCTTCCATGAACTTGGCCGCATTCGGCTCGGCCAGGGCGAGCGCTTCAACCTGCTCGCGCGCGGCGTCGGCGGCGACCTCGATGGTGCCGCGCAACTTGCCGTTGACCTGCACCGCCAGGGTGAGCGCATCGCGCACCAGCGCGCCGCTGTCGGCCTGCGGGAACGGCTGGTCCTCCAGCAGCGTCTCGCCATGGCCCAGCACCTGCCACAGGGCGTGGCTGGCATGCGGGGTGATCGGGTTGAGCAGCAGCACGATGGCCTGCAGCGCTTCCTGACGCACCGCGCGGCCCTGTGCACTGCCGTCCTCGAACTTGGCCAGCGCGTTCATCAGCTCCATCACCGCGGCAATGGCAGTGTTGAAGCTGTGGCGGCGGCCGTAGTCGTCGCCGACCTTGCCGATGGTCTCGTGGGTCTTGCGGCGCAGCGCCTTCTGGTTGGCGTCCAGCGCGGCCACGTCCAGCGCCGGGGCAACGCCATCGGCCGCGTGCTTCTGCACCTGGGCCCACAGGCGGCGCAGGAAGCGGGCCATGCCGTCCACGCCGGCCTCGTTCCACTCCAGCGACTGTTCCGGCGGCGCTGCGAACATCGAGAACAGGCGCACGGTGTCGGCACCGTACTTGTCGACCATCGCCTGCGGGTCCACGCCGTTGTTCTTCGACTTGGACATCTTCTCGGTGCCACCGACCACCACCGGCTGGCCATCGGCGATCAGGGTGGCGCCGGTGATGCGGCCGCGCTCGTCGCGCTGCACTTCCACGTCGGCCGGGTTGATCCAGTCCTTGGAGCCGTCCGGGTTCGGGCGGTAGTAGGTTTCGGCAATCACCATGCCCTGGCACAGCAGGTTGCGCGCCGGTTCGTTGCTGTCCACCATCCGCGCGTCGCGCAGCAGCTTGTGGTAGAAGCGGAAATACATCAGGTGCAGGATCGCGTGCTCGATGCCGCCGATGTACTGGTCGACCGGCAGCCAGTAGTTGCCGCGCTTGTCGACCGCATCGCGGGCACCCGGCGAGGTGTAGCGCGCGTAGTACCAGCTCGACTCCATGAAGGTGTCGAAGGTGTCGGTCTCGCGCTCGGCCGCGCCGCCGCAGTCCGGGCAGGTGGTCTTGCGCCATTCCGGGTCGGTCTTGATCGGCGAACCGGTGCCCGAGAACGCCACATCCTCCGGCAGCACCACCGGCAACTGTTCTTCCGGCACCGGCACCGCGCCGCACTTGGCGCAGTAGATCACCGGAATCGGGCAGCCCCAGTAGCGCTGGCGGCTCACGCCCCAGTCGCGCAGGCGATAGTTGACGCGGCGCTGGCCCTGGGCCTTGCGCTCGAAGCGTTCGGCCAGGGCTTCGAAGGCGCCCTGGAAATCCAGGCCATCAAACTCGGCCGAGTTGACCAGCTCGGTCTGACGGCTCTTGTCGCTGTACCAATCCTGCCAGCGCGCGCCATCCCAGTTGCGCTCGTCGTCGTTGCGCGGGTCCTTCAGCGCGATCACCTGCACGATCGGCAGGCCGTACTTGTTGGCCACTTCGTTGTCGCGCTGGTCATGGCCGGGAACAGCCATCACCGCACCGGTGCCGTAACCCATCAGCACGAAGTTGGCGACCCACACCGGCACCTTCTCGCCGGTGACCGGATGGATGGCGCGCAGGCCGGTGTCCATGCCGCGCTTTTCCTGGGTCTCCAGCTCGGCCTCGGACACGCCGCCCTGCTTCATTTCCGACAGCAGCGCGGCCAGTTCCGGGTTGTTCTTCGCCGCGTGCAGCGCCAGCGGATGTTCGGCGGCAATCGACACGAAGGTCACGCCCATCACGGTATCCGGACGGGTGGTGAACACGCGCAGCGGATCCAGCACGCCGCCATCGACGTCACGCACGTCGAACTGGATTTCCAGGCCCTCGGAGCGGCCGATCCAGTTGCGCTGCATGGTCTTGACCGAATCGGGCCAGCCGTCCAGTTCGTCCAGGCCGTCCAGCAGTTCCTGGGCATAGTCGGTGATGCGCAGGAACCACTGCGGGATCTCGCGCTTCTCGACCAGCGCGCCGGAGCGCCAACCGCGGCCGTCGATGACCTGCTCGTTGGCCAGCACGGTCTGGTCGACCGGGTCCCAGTTCACCACCGCGTTGCGGCGGTAGGCCAGGCCCTTGCGCATCAGGCGGGTGAACATGCGCTGCTCGTGGACGTAGTAGTCCGGGCGGCAGGTGGCGAACTCGCGCGACCAGTCCACCGCATAGCCCATGGCCTTGAACTGGCCACGCATGTGCTCGATGTTCTTGTAGGTCCACGCCGCCGGGGCGGTCTTGTTCTTGATCGCGGCGTTTTCCGCCGGCAGGCCGAACGCGTCCCAGCCCATCGGCTGCAGCACGTTGTGGCCGGTCATGCGCTTGTAGCGGCTGATCACGTCGCCGATCGTGTAGTTGCGCACGTGGCCCATGTGCAGTGCACCGGACGGGTACGGAAGCATCGACAGGCAGTAGTACTTCGGCTTGTCCGAGGTCTCGTCGACTTCGAAGGCGCGGGTGGCATCCCAGAACTGCTGGGCGGCGGATTCAACCTGCTGCGGGTCGTAGGCGTTGGGTTCAGCGCTGGTCATGGAACACGCGGATGCGGCGGCAAAGCGGTACAGCGTACCGCAGTGCGGCATATGGCTCCAATCCTGCCCCGCAAAGGCCGCCGGCGCGGTCCCGGCCGCCCGCGCAACACGGCCGGACGCGCGGGCCCGGGAGCGCGGGGGTGCGGCCCTACCCCACAACGGCAGCCGCACCTACCCCACGTGCCGGCACGGGCCTACGGCGCCCCGCCGGCTCCGGCGGCGAAGCTGTAAGCCTGATCCCGCCGCCCCCGGGGTCAGGTAGTCCCAGCAACGTTCAGGGGCCTTTGCCATCCATACACAGGGAAGATCAACCATGTCGATCCGCACCACCTGCGCCGCCAGCCTGCTCGTACTGCTTGGCGCGACCAGTGTCGCCCACGCCGCAAGCTACTCCTGTGCCTATCAGATCGGGAGTGGCGAACAGGCCGGAACCTCTGATGCCTATGTCATCGAGGCCGAGTCCGGCGTCGACGCCACCAACCAGGCGCTGTCACGGCTCAATGCCGAGTACGGCCCGGTGGCCTTCTCACTGCAGTGCACCGCCCTCTGACCCGGCACGCAGGGACGGCACTGCCGTCCCTGCAGTTCAGCGTCGGGCCGACAGCGGCAGCGCCAGTGCCAGCCACACCGCCCAGCAGGCAAAGGCCAGACGCTGCGCCAGTGGAGCCGACAGCACGCCCTGCAGGGCAAAGGCCGCCAGCGCCGCCAACACGCCGCAGGACACCGCCGCCAGCCCCTGCGCCTGGCGCAGCTGGGAGATACCCAGCAACAGGGTACCGGCGACGAAGCCCAGCACCCAGATCATCCAGGCGCTGGCGTGCAGCTGGCTGGCCGGCCCGTGCAGGTCATCCACATCCAGCGGCAGCAGGCCCATCGCGGCGAATGCGAGCCCGGCCAGCAGCAGCATCTGGCTGCCGACCCGTGGCGCCCAGCCGGCCGTGGCCGGCAGCCGGCGGCGCAGGCGCTCGGCCACCACCGCCGCCAGCAGGCCCGGCAGCACGAAGCCCAGCAGGTTGAAGGCCAGCGCGTGCGGCACGCCGTGTGCCCCCAGCAGGGCCACCGGGTGGCGGGCCTGCGCATAGCCATCCAGGCCGGCGCCGAAGCCCAGCACCGCCAGCACGAACAGCAGCGCGGCCATCAGGCCGGACAGGCGCAGCAGCGGGGACAGGAACGACATGCAGACTCCGGGAACAGCGGCGGCGGGAAAGGCGCATTGTCAGGCATTTGCCGCAGTCCGGGTTGAGACCGGCAGCGATCGTCACCATAGAATCGGTCTCCAGATGCCAATCGATGCCTCCCCCATGACCGAGACGACCTACGTATTCGACGCCACCACTGCGACCTTCGAGGCCGAAGTCCTGCAGAAGTCGCTGCAGACGCCGGTGCTGGTCGATTTCTGGGCCACCTGGTGCGGCCCGTGCAAGACCCTCGGCCCGATGCTGGAAAAGCTGGCCGCCGAGTACAACGGCGCCTTCGAGCTGGCCAAGGTCGATGTCGACAAGGAACAGCAGATCGCCGCCGCCTTCCAGATCCGCTCGGTGCCCACCGTGTTCCTGGTCAAGGGCGGCCAGCTGGTGGACGGCTTCCCCGGCGCCATCCCGGAAGGCCAGCTGCGTGAGTTCCTGGCCCAGCACGGCATCGTGCCGGCCGACGTCGGCGACACCGCCACCGAGGACGAGGCGCCGCTGGACCCGCAGGCGCAGGTGGACGTGCTGCGCGCCCAGATCGCTGCCGAACCGGACAAGGACGAACTGAAACTCGACCTGGCGCTGGCGCTGCTGCAGATCGGCGGGGTCGACGAAGCCGGCACCCTGATCGACGGCCTGCCGGCCAACCTGGCCACCGACGACCGCGCCGTGCGCGCCCGCGCCCGCCTGGCGTTCGCCGCTGCACTGAAGGATGCGCCGGCCGCCGACGTGCTGGAGGCGCGCATCGCCGCCGACGGCCAGGATCTCAAGGCCCGCCACCTGCGCGGCGTGCAGCTGCTGCTCGGCGGCCATGACGAGGCCGCCCTGGCGCAGTTCCTGGAAATGCTGCGGATCGACCGCGGCTTCGAGGACGGGTTGCCGCGCAAGGCGCTGATCGACGCCTTCAATGTGATCTCCGACGAGGACCTGGTCGGCCAGTACCGACGCCGGATGGCCTCCCTGCTGTTCTGAACGGGAACCCGCTTCGTTCAGAATCCCTGCACTGAGCACGGGCAATAATGCGCGCGATGGCGGCCATGCGGCCGCCACGATCCGTTCGGGGGGATGAGGTCGGGGCCATGAGGTCTTGCAGCTGCACCCCGCTTTGCCGGGATTGCAAACTGTGACCTTCGTCCGCTCGCTGTCGTTCGCCATGCGCTTCAAGGGCGCCCTGCTGTGCGTCCTGCTTCTGCTGCCGGCCATCGCCGGCGCCCAGGACTGGAATTACCGGGTCCGTCCCGGCGATACCCTGTGGGACCTCGGCGGGCTGTACCTGAAACCCTCTGTGCGCTGGCAGCAGCTGCAGCAGCACAACCGCATCGACAATCCCTACCAGCTGCCACCGGGCCAGCTGCTGCGCTTCCCGATCCGCTGGCTGCGCACCGAGCCGGCGCCGGCGCGGGTGCTGTCGGTACGTGGCACGGTCGAGCTGGCCGGAGCCGATGGCAGCGCGACACGCGCGATCCGCGCCGGCGAGCAGCTGCATATCGGCGACACCGTGGCCACTGAAGGCGACTCCAGCGTCACCCTTGAATTCGCCGATGCCTCGCGCCTGCAGCTGCGTGAATACTCGCGCCTGCGCCTGGACCAGCTCAGCCGCTACGGCCACACCGGCATGGTCGATACCCGCCTGCGCCTGCAACAGGGCCGGGCCAGCAACCGGGTGACTCCAGCACGCGGCCCCGCCTCGCGCTACATCATCGATGCCCCCACCGCGACCAGCAGCGTGCGCGGCACCGTGTTCCGGGTCAGTGCCGGCGACAGTGGCCAGATCGCGGCCACCGAAGTCCTGCAGGGCAAGGTGCAGGTCGGCAACCCCCATGGCCAGCGCATGGTCCAGCCGGGGCAGGCCAGCCGCAGCGGCAGTGCCGATACGGCGCCGGAGGCGGTCTCCGCCCTGCTGCCGGCGCCACAGCTGCGCAGCGATGAACTGCGCCTGGCACCATTGCCGACGCTGCTGGCCTGGGAGCCGGTCAGCGGCGCCGCGCACTACCGTGTCGAAGTGGTGCAAGCGGCGACGCCGGAAATCCTGCTGTTTGCCGCCACCACCCGCGACACCCGGCTGGCGATCGGCGACCTGCCGCCCGGCCAGCTGCGCATCCTGCTGCGCGCAGTGGATGCACAGGGCGTGGAAGGCCTCGACGCCAGCGCCGATTTCGAACTCAGCGATCAGCCCGCGCCGCCGATCACGCTGTCCCCGCTGCACGGGCAGACCGTCAACAGCGACCGCCCCCGCTTCCGCTGGACCCAGGCTCCCGGCGCGCGCAGCAGCGTGCTGCAGATCGCCGCCGAGCCGACCTTCCTGCAGCCGCTGCAGGAGCAGGCCGGCCAGGGCACCGACCTGCGCCTGGCGCAACCGCTGCCGCCGGGCCAGTACTTCTGGCGCGTGGCCTCGCGCGATGGCAATGGCCACCAGGGCCGCTTCGGCCAGGCACTGCCGCTGCAGCTGAGCAACGAACCGGTCGATCCCGCCCTGCAGCCGCCGCACGCCGCACACGGCGAACTGACCCTGCGCTGGCAGGCCGGCAGCGACGGCCAGCGCTACCGCGTGCAGGTCGACCGCCGCGGCGATTTCAAGGCGCCGCTGGTGGACGAAACCGTGCTCGAACCGCAGGTCAGCTTCAAGCGCCCGTGGCGCGGCACGCTGCATGTGCGCGTGCAGTACATCGATGATGACGGCCACGCCGGCGAGTTCTCCCCGGCGCAGCAGGTCACCCTGCCCTGCCGCCTGTGCTACGGCGCCGGCGGTGGCGCCCTGCTGCTCTGGTTGTTGTTGTGAGGCGCTCGCCGCTGCCCTGGCCGAAACGGATCGTGCTGGCGGTGCTGGCCGGCGTGCTGACCGCGCTGGCCAGCCAGGGCCAATGGCTGTGGCGCCAGGACGAAGCGGCCTACGATGCACTGGTCGGCAGCTGGGAGTACCGTCCCGACCCCAGCGTGCTGATCGTGGCCATCGACGAAGGCAGCCTGCAGCGCATCGGCCAGTGGCCCTGGCCGCGCTCGGTGCATGCACGCCTGCTGGACCGGCTGACCGACGCCGGCGCGGAGCGCGTCGCGCTGGACCTGATGCTGTCCGAGCCGGACCGTCGCGACAGCCGTCAGGACGATCAGCTGGCAGCGGCAATCCGTCGCAACGGCCGGGTGGTGCTGCCGGTGCTGGCGGCGCCAGCAGCTGGCGACCGCATGGCCGAGGAAATGCTGCCGATCCCGCAGATCGCAGCCAGCGCGGCCGCCATCGGCCACACCGATGTTGAAATGGATGGCGACGGCGTCGCCCGCGGCGTGTACCTGCATGCGGGCATCGGCCGAGCGCACTGGCCGGCGCTGGGCCTGGCCCTGGCCGGCCTGCCGGCGGACGCGGTGCGCGGCCTGCCCGACCCCGAACCGTCGCTGGATTCCCCTTACCAGTGGCGACGCGACGACTACGTGCGCGTGCGCTACGCCGGTCCGCCGGAACGGCTGCCGCAGGTGTCCTATGCCGATGTGCTCGACGGCCATGTCGACATGGCGATGCTGCACGGCCGCCGCATCGTGGTCGGCATGACCGCCAGCGGCATCGCCCCGCGCCTGCTGACCCCGACCACCCGCGAATTCTGGATGAGTGGCAGCGAGTACCAGGCCAACATCACCTCGATGCTGTTGCAGCACAAGCAGATTGAGGTCATGCCGCCGGCATGGCAGCACGCCATCAGCGGCGTGCTGGCTGCGCTGTGCGTGATCCTGCTCGGCCTGCGCCTGCCCTGGCTTGTGGCGCTGTGCTCGCTGCCGGCCGCCCCCTGCTGAGCTGGCTGCTGCTGCGTGCCACCGATCTGTGGTGGGCGCCGGCCAGCGCGATGCTCGGCATCGTGCTGGTGCTGCTGGTCTGGGCGATCTGGCGGATCTCGGCCTGGCACCGCCAGGCCAACCGCGATGCCCTGACCGGGCTGGGCAACCGCCTGCGCTTCGAGCAATCGCTGCAGCAGGAGTGCGATGCTGCGCGACGCAGCGGCAAGCCGCTCAGCCTGGCGCTGATCGATGTCGATCATTTCAAGCGCCACAACGATCGTCACGGCCATCAGGTCGGAGACCGCGTGCTGCGCGATGTCGCGCGGCTGATCGGTGCGCATGCCCGGCGCCCACGCGACATGGCCGCGCGCTACGGCGGCGACGAGTTCGCTCTGGTGCTGCCGGACACGCCCGCTACGGGAGCGCGGCAGGTGATCGAGGACCTGATCGATTGCGTGCGTGCGCTGCCAGCCTCGGGCGCAGGCAACGACGACCAGGTCACGCTGACCGTCGGCGTGTTTACCCGCATCCCCGACAGCGAGCTGCAACCCCATCACTTTGTCGAGGGCGCCGACACCGCCCTTTACCAGGCCAAGGCCAATGGCCGCGACGGGTTCGTGATCGACGGCGCATGACCGGCGCCGAAGGCCATCGGCCACGCCATTCGCCCGTAGCGTCGAGCCTGCTCGACTGCGCAAACGCCAAAGCCGTCGAGCAAGCTCGACGCTACATGCCCTGCCGGTCGGACGTAGAGTCGAGCTTGCTCGACTGCGCAAACGCCAAAAGCCGTCGAGCAAGCTCGACGCTACATGACCTGCCGATCGGACGTAGAGTCGAGCTTGCTCGACTGCGCAAACCGCATCACCGCTCATTCAAGCGGCCAGCGACACCACGCAAAGGGATACTCCCCAGGCATGACGCCAGACCGGACCGCACCGGGTTGGCCATCACATACATCGCCTGCCGCCGGACATCCTCTTCGCTGCGAACCAGGTGATCGTAATAGCCTCGCTGCCACACGGCCCGATGTTCCCCGCACCCCGCATTCACGGCGATGGCCACCCTGGACTTGAGCGACTGAACGCAGCGCGCGAGGGTTCCGGCACGCAGCTGCATCACCCAATGCAGATGATCGGGCATGATCACCCAGGCGAAGGATCGACTGATTCCGCTCCCGTCACTGTCACGCAGCCCCGCGATCAGCGCGTTCGCGCAGCGCACATCGGTAAAGGTGGGCCGGCGCCCAGCCGTGACGCTGGTGATGACATAGACATTGCCGATCGCTGAACACCGACCACGAAGCAGGGCTGGACTTGGCATGTGTAAAGCATCGCGCGGGCGCCGAGCATTGCCCATCAGCAAACCCTGAAATCTCCCTCCGACTGCGCCAACACCAAAAGCCGTCGAGCAAGCTCGACGCTACTTGCCCTGCCCGTCGCCCGTAGAGTCGAGCTTGCTCGACTGCGCCAACACCAAAAGCCGTCGAGCAAGCTCGACGCTACATGCCCTGCCCGGTCGCCCGTAGAGTCGAGCTTGCTCGACTGCGCCAACACCGAAAGCCGTCGAGCAAGCTCGACGCTACATGCCCTGCCCGGTCGCCCGTAGAGTCGAGCTTGCTCGACTGCGCCAACACCAAAAGCCGTCGAGCAAGCTCGACGCTACATGCCCTGTCCGTTCGCCCGTAGAGTCGAGCTTGCTCGACTGCGCCAACGCCGAAAGCCGTCGAGCAAGCTCGACGCTACATGCCCTGTCCGTTCGCCCGTAGAGTCGAGCTTGCTCGACTGCGCCAGCACCAAAAGCCGTCGAGCAAGCTCGACGCTACATGCCCTGCCCGTTCGCCCGTAGCGTCGAGCTTGCTCGACTGCGCCAACGCCGAAAGCCAAGCCACTCTGCCCCAGGGTGCAACATACGCATGCGAATGGTTAGACTGGAGCCCTCGCCCCGCGCCTCCGGATCCATATGAAAGCCAGCACGTTCCGCTTCGGCCTCAACCTCTGGCCGCCGTTCCTGTTCACCGGCATCCATGTCACCCGCATTACGCCGGACTATCGGCAGATCGACGTGGAACTGCGCCTGCGGCCCTGGAACCGCAATTACGTCGGCACGCATTTCGGCGGCAGCCTGTTCGCAATGACCGATCCGTTCTGGATGCTCGGCCTCATGCACACCCTGGGGCGCGACTACTATGTGTGGGACCGCGCCGGCGCGATCGACTTCCTCAAGCCCGGCCGCGGCACCGTGCGCGCCTCGTTCTGCATCGACGACGCGCTGCTGGACGAGCTGCGCGCCGAGGCCGCCAGCGGTGAGAAGGTGCTGCGCTGGTTCAGCAACGATGTGGTCGATGAAAGCGGCGAGGTGGTTGCCCAAGTGCGCAAGCAGGTCTACCTGCGCCTGAAACCGCACGCGCGCTGATCGCCGCGCGGGCGCTATCCTCTGCTCCCTTGCCATGGAGGCTCCGATGCGCCGTTACGCCCTTGCCGCACTGCTGGTTGCGCTGCCCTGCGCAGCGCACGCCCTGGATCTACCGCCAGCGCAGTACCCGGTGCTGCCGGCACAGGCCGCCGATGCGGCCGGATTCGTGCCCCTGGCTGGACCCTGGAATCGAGCAGCGAGGGCGATCTCGACCAGGACGGCCGCGCGGACCTTGTGCTGGTGCTGCGCCAGCAGGACCCGCGCAACGTCATCGAGCACGATGGCTTCGGTCCCTCGCCCTACGACAGCAACCCGCGCATCCTCGCCATCGCCTGGTCGCGTCTGTCCGGCTACGTGCTTGCGGCGCAGGACCACCAGCTGATTCCACGCCCGGACAACCCGGTGATGAGCGACCCGCTTGAAGACGGTGGCGTCAGCATCCAGCGCGGCACGCTGAAGGTAGCGTTGTTCTCTTTCTCCAGCGCAGGCAGTTGGTCGATGGGCACCACCGCGTTCACCTTCCGCTGGCAGGACGGTGCCTTCGTGCTGATCGGCTACGACCAGGATTCGGTGATGCGCAACTCCGGCCAGGCCACGTCGCTGAGCGTGAATTTCTCCACGCGCAAGGTGAAGCGGATCGAAGGCAGCATCGAGGACGACAAGGAACACGTGCGCTGGGAGCCGCTGCGCGGCCGCCAACGCTGGACGCTGCAGACCGTCGGCGACGGCTGGAGCTTCGATCCGCTGGTCGCCGGCCGCTGAGCCCGGCCTCAGTCAGCGGCGACGGTTGAACCCGCGCCCGCCAGCAGCGGAACCGACAACCACGCCGCTTCGTCCGGGCTGCGCGCTGGCGCGCGTCGCGGCACCTGCAGGCGTCGGCCATCGGCCGACAGCTGCGGCGCCCGGGTCGGCGAGCGGAACTGCGCTGGCAACCGCTGCAGGGCCTCGACCGGTTCATCGGCCTGCTGCCGCAGCCAGCGCTGCGCCGCCAGCAGGCGCACCGTCGCCGCCGCATCCTGGCTCCGCGCTGCGTAGGCGAGATAGACCGGCCCAGCCACGTCGGTCAGCAGGCACCCCAGGTAGTTCGACAGGCAGCCGAAATCGCGCTGCGGCGGCGCAGCGACCAACAGCGGGCGATCGGCCTTCAGTGCCGCCAGCGCCACCGGTCCGCAGGCTCAGCCGAGGTTGCCGGCGATGCGCGCCAGGGTACTGCCGTGGTCCAGCACCAGTGCGACACCAAACCCTTCCCCCGTTCGCTCGATCACCGCGCGGCTCATCGCGAACTCGCCCTGCAGAGCGCGGCACTGGCTCTGCTCTTCGGCCAGCATCGGTCGCATCGCCGCCTCGCATTCCACCGGCAACGGATGATCGGCCGGCAGTTCAACCAGCATGTCGGCCAGCAATTGTGCATTGGCCTGAACCAGGCTGGCGCCGATGATGCTGTCGACCAGATAGCTGCCGCCCGGCACCAGCCGGCGACCCAGCTGCAGCCCGCGGCAGCTGCTACGCAGTGCGCCGTCGACATCGCCCTGCACGTAGGCCAGCGCGCGTGCACTGGTCGCATCAACCATCAATCCGTAAGTGGGTAGCGGCACCACGATGCCCCCGCCCTTGGGCGGGAACGGCGATACGAAGTGGTCCGCGTCGGCCAGCTGGTCCAGGCGCGCGTGCAGCTGCTTGTGCCCGGCATGCGCGTCGATGAAGCGCTGCGGATCGGCACGCACCTGGGCCAGGCAGTTGCCGGCCGTCGGCCCGCAGCTGGCGCCCGGGCGCGGACGCAGCCCGTCACGCAGTGCGGTCAGATGAGGCTGTGCGCCGGTCTCGCCGCGCGGATCGGCCTTCCAGCGGCGCAGGTCCTCGGCCAGCGCCTGCTCGCGCTGGCCCGCATCCAGGTCATCGAACGCAATCGTCCACAACAGCGCATAGCCGTTATGTCCGCTTGCCGGCAACCGCGCCTCCAGCCGCTGCTGCGCCTGCCGCCTCGATTCAGGCACCGGCCACAGGCGCGAGGCGCACCACACCACGATGACCAGCACCAGCAGGGCCGCTCCGGCCCAGCCCAGTCCGCGCAGGATCTTCAACACAGCGTCCCTTCCATGAGTCATGGCCACCTTCGACATTCCAGCGTAATCGACCGGCGCCGGCCGCTACAATGCGCCCATGTCGCTCGAAGCCCCCGCCCTGGTTCCCCGCCCCTCCCTGCAGCGCCTGTTCCTGACCGGCCTGCTGACCCTGCTGCCGATCTGGCTGACCTGGGTCGTGGTCAAGTTCGTGTTCGTGCTGCTGTCGGGCATTTCCAGCCCGCTGGTGGTGCCGCTGTCGGAGCAGATCGCGACCAGCTTCCCGCATTACCTCGGCTGGGTCCGCGCCGAATGGATCCAGGACACCATCGCCCTGCTGGCCACCCTGCTGGTGATCCTGGCGGTGGGCGTGGCCAGTCGCCGCGTGCTCGGCCAGCGCCTGCTGCGCTGGGTCGGCGCGGTCATCAAGCGCATTCCGCTGGCCAGCATCATCTACGACAGCGCCAAGAAGCTGCTGGACATGCTGCAGACCGAACCGGGCAGCACCCAGCGTGTGGTGCTGATCGACTTCCCGCATCGCGACATGAAGTCGGTCGGCTTGGTCACCCGCGTCATCAAGGAACACGGCACCGATCGTGAGCTGGCGGCGGTGTACGTGCCGACCACGCCGAACCCGACCTCCGGCTATCTGGAAATCGTGCCGGTGGAGCTGCTGACGCCCACCGACTGGACCGTCGACCAGGCCATGAGCTTCATCATTTCCGGTGGCGCGGTGGCACCGTCCAGCGTGCCGTTCACCCGCGCTGGCGAACGCAGCGAATGACCCCCGCCCCGATCGAGCGCCCGCTGCAGGATCGCGCGGTCCTGCTGTTCATCGTGCTGGCCGCGTTCTTCTGCGGCAACGCGGTACTGGCCGAGCTGATCGGGGTGAAGATCTTCGCGCTGGAAGACACCCTGGGCATCGACCCGCTGAACTGGAACCTGTTCGGCCAGACCGGCTCGCTCAGCTTCACCGCCGGTACCCTGCTGTGGCCGGTGGTGTTCATCATGACCGACACCATCAACGAGTTCTTCGGCAAGCGCGGCGTGCGCTTCATCTCGTGGCTGGCGGTGGTGCTGATCGCCTACGGCTTCCTGTTCGCCTTCGCGGCGATCTCACTGGCGCCGGCCAGCTGGTGGGTCACCTCGATGGACCACCATGGCGTGCCGGACTACCAAGCCGCGTTCGCCGCGGTGTTCGGCCAGGGCATGTGGACCATCGGCGGTTCACTGGTGGCCTTCCTGCTCGGCCAGCTGATCGACGTGGCGGTGTTCCATCGCATCCGCCAGGCCACCGGCGAACGCCATGTGTGGCTGCGCGCCACCGGTTCGACGGCGGTCTCGCAGGTGGTGGACAGCTTCGTGGTGATCTGGATCGCCTTCGTACTGGGCCCACAGCAGTGGCCGACGTCGTTGTTCCTGGCGGTCAGCAGCGTCAACTACCTCTACAAGATGGGCTTTGCGATCGCCCTCATTCCCTTGCTGTACCTGATGCGGCGCGCGATCACACGCTATCTGGGGGCCGAGCGCGCCGCCGCGCTGCGTGCCGCTGCGTCGGCTGACTGAAGGCCCAGCAGCGGTAACCTGACTGCGCCTTCACGCTGGCCGTACGCGGCCGGATCGTGCAAGCTCCACGGTCTGTGTTCCACGGAAGCTCCTGATGCCGCATCCCACCCGCGTCCTGGCCGCCGCCATCGCCGCGTTGTTCCTGTTCAGTGCCGTGCCGTCGGCCGAAGCAGCGAAGAAGAAGGCCAGCCGCCCTGCCACCGCGCAGACCCGCCAGGCGGCCAAGCCCAAGGCCAAGCCCGCCCGCGCCACCGCGCCCGCCCGTGGCAGCAGCGCGCGCCGCGCCGCCGCGCGTCCGGTCGCCCCGGCCCGCGCCGTACCCAAGCAGGTGCAGCTGGAACGCCTGTATGACGAGTACTGGGATGCCTCGATGCGCTTGAACCCGCTGCAGGCCACGTTCCAGGGCGAAGCGCGCTACAACGATCAGCTGCCCAACATCCTGTCGGCCGCCTGGCGCCAGCAGTCGCATGACTTCACCACCCAATGGCTGGGCAAGGTCGAGAAGGTCGGCAGTGACGGCCTGCAGGGCCAGGATCTGCTCAGCTACGAGATCTTCGTGCGCGATGCGCGCGCTTCGCTGGCAGCCGAGCGCTACCCGAGCTGGATGATGCCGATCAGCCAGTACTACAACATCGGCAGCATCATGGCGATCCTCGGTGCCGGTGCCGGCGCGCAGCCGTTCAACACGGCGCAGGACTACGACACCTGGTCGCGCCGTTCGTTGGGTATTCCCGAGCTGTTCGACCAGGCCATCGACAACATGCGCCAGGGCATGAAGGCCGGCGTCGTGCAGCCGCGCGACCTGATGGAAAAGGTTCTGCCGCAGCTGGATGCGGTGATCAAGCCGACCGCCGAAGAGAGCATCTTCTGGTCGCCGATCCGTACCATGCCCACGACCATCGCGGCCGAAGACAAGGCGCGCATCAGCGCCGAGTACAAGCGCATGATCGAACTGCGCATCATGCCGGCCTACCGGGCCCTGCGCGGTTTCATCGCCACCGAATACCTGCCGGCCACGCGCGCCAGCAGTGGCCTGGGCGCACTGCCCGATGGACAGGCCTGGTACGCCAACCTGATCGTGCAGACCACCGCCAGCGATCAGAGCGCCGCACAGCTGCACGCACTGGGCGAGCAGCGCGTGCAGGAACTGCAGGCGCAGATCGCTGCGGTGATGAAGGATGCCAAGCTGCGTGGCACGCCGGCCAAGCTGCTGCGCAGCATGCGCAACGACCGCCAGTTCCAGTACAGCGATGCCAACGCACTGATCAACCGCTACCGCCAGGTGCAGCAACAGGTCAACGCGCGCCTGCCGCAGGTGCTCGACACGCTGCCCAGGTCCGCGCTGGAAGTGCGTGCGGTGGAACCGGAGCGTGCATTGACCGCCGCCGCTGCCGCCTACCAGCCGTCGCCGGCGGGGCAGCCGGGCGTGCTCTACATCAACACCCGCGACCTGCCCAGCCGCAAGCGCTGGAACGTGCCGGTGCAGTACCTGCATGAAGCGATCCCCGGCCACCATGTACAGCTGGGCCTGCAGCAGGAACTGGCCAAGTTGCCACGCTTCCGCCGCCTGGGCGGCGATCTTGCGTTCGTCGAAGGCTGGGGCCTGTACGCCGAAACGCTGGGCGAGGACCTGGGCGTCTACACCGATCCCTATGACCGCATCGGCTATCTGTACTCGCGCCTGCTGCGCGCAGCGCGCGTGGTGGCCGACACCGGCGTCAACGCCCAGGGCTGGAGCAAGCAGCAGGCGGTGGCCTACCTGCAGAAGACCGTGGACATGAGCAGCGATGATGCCAACGCCGAAGTCGAGCGGATCATGGCCCAGCCCGGCCAGGCACTGTCCAACGTGGCCGGACTGACCACCATCGTCGCCCTGCGCGACAAGGCCAAGGCCCGCCAGGGTGCCGCCTTCGATCTGCGCCGCTTCCACGCCGAACTGCTGAAGGACGGCTCGATGCCGCTGGATGTGCTGGACCGCAAGATGGAGCGCTGGATGGCCGAGCCGGCCAGCGCCGCGACCGCCCCATCCCCCTGACCCTGCCGGAGCCGCCATGCGCCCTGCCGTCGCCCTGTTCGCCGCCGTGCTGGGCCTGCTGCCCCTGGCGGGCGCCGCCGCTCCGGTGCTGACCCCGCCGGATGCGGGCATCGACGGCCTGATGCAGGCCTACGACGGCCAGGTACCTGGCGCTGCCGTGCTGGTGCTGCACAACGGGCAAGCGGTGTTTCGCCGCGGCTACGGTCTGGCGGTGCTGGAAGACAGCACGGCGGTGACGCCGGCCAGCAATTTCCGGCTGGCCTCGGTCAGCAAGCAGTTCACCGCCGCGGCGGTGCTGCTGCTGGTCGAGGACGGCCGGCTCGGGCTGGACCAGACCGCGCGGCAGTGGCTGCCCGAACTGCCGCCGGCCGCCGCGGCCATTACCCTGCGCCAACTGCTCTCACACACCAGCGGCCTGCTCGACTACGAAGACCTGATGGATCCAGCCGACAGCCGCCAGGTGCACGACGCCGACGTACTGGCCCTGCTCTCACGCCAGGACCGCCTGAACTTCGCGCCTGGCACACAGTACCGCTACAGCAACAGCGGCTACGCGCTGCTGGCACTGATCGTCGGCCGCGCATCCGGCCAGGATTTCGCCACCTTCCTGCAGCAGCGCATCTTCGTTCCGCTGGGCATGGCCCACACCGTGGCCCACCAGGACGGCGTCGATACGGTGGCCGCGCGCGCCTACGGCTACAGCCTGATCGACGGCCGCTGGCAGCGCACCGACCAGAGCACCACCAGCGCCGTGCTCGGCGATGGCGGCCTCTATTCCTCGCTCGATGACTTGGCCCGCTGGGATGCCGCGCTGTACGACAACCGCCTGTTGTCGACGGCCTCGCGCGATGCGATGTTCAGCCCGGCCACCCGTACCCCGGAACGCGACGTACCGCATTACGGTTTCGGCTGGCGGCTGCTGGGACCGGTGCAGTGGCACAGCGGCGAGAGCATCGGCTTCCGCAACGTGATCGTGCGCCATCCGGAAAAGCACCTGACCGTGATCGTGCTGACCAACCGCAACGACCCCGAACCCTATCCGCTGGCGCAGAAGATCGCCCAGCGCTGGCTGGATACCCTGCAATGACTGCCGCCCCCGACACCCTGCTGGGCTTCCACCACGCTGCGCTGATCTGCAGCGACTACGCACGCTCGAAGGACTTCTACGTGCGCATCCTCGGCCTGCGCGTGCTGGCCGAGAACCACCGCGCCGCTCGCGATTCGTGGAAACTGGACCTGGCCCTGCCCGATGGCGGCCAGCTGGAACTGTTCTCCTTCCCCTCGCCACCGCCGCGGCCCAGCCGCCCAGAGGCCCAGGGCCTGCGCCACCTCGCGTTCCGGGTGGCTGCGCTGGAGCCGTTCATCGAACGCCTGGCCCGCCACAGTGTCACCTGCGAACCGATCCGGGTGGATGAATACACCGGCCGCCGCTTCACCTTCTTCGCCGACCCCGACGGCCTGCCGCTGGAGCTGTACGAAGCCGGTTGAGGCCCTCGGGGTCGGCGGCCGGCACTACCGTGGGTGCAGGGCACAGCCCTGCCCCCTTCCCCATACTCCGCCGAATGGGTATACAGTCGGCGTGTACCGGCATCGTGCCGGAATGAACCCTGGGAGGGGACCATGCGCAAGACCTTCAAGACCCTGCTGCTGGCACTGCCGCTGTGCCTGGCCGCACTTTCGGCACAGGCCTCCGACAGCCCGGCCGGCCGCTGGAAGACCATCGACGACAAGACCGGCAAGGTGAAGTCGATCGTCGAAATCACCCAGGCCGCCAACGGTTCGCTGTCCGGCAAGGTGCTGGACGTGCTGCAGTCGGACAAGGGTCCCAACCCGGTCTGCGACGGCTGCGAGGGTGCCAACAAGAACAAGCCGGTGAAGGGCATGACCATCCTCTGGAGCCTGAAGCCCGACGGCGCCAGCAAGTGGGCCGGCGGCCAGATCCTCGACCCGGCTACCGGCAAGGTCTACAAATCCAAGATGGAACTGCAGCCCGGCGGCAACAAGCTGGACGTGGCCGGCTGCATCGCCTTCATCTGCCGCACCCAGACCTGGATCCGCGACTAAGCCCGACGGCCCGCGCAATCCCCGTGACCCGGCCCCGGCCGGGTCACCTCGTTGCGGGCATGCGATACTCTGCGGTTCCCCTCGGCTTCACCCCGCGACCATGACCCGTACCGCGCTCGTCACCACCGCCCTGCCCTACGCCAACGGCCCGCTCCACCTGGGCCACCTGGTCGGCTACATCCAGGCCGACATCTGGGTGCGTGCGCGGCGAATGAGCGGCGGCAAGGCCTGGTTCGTCTGCGCCGACGATACCCACGGCACGCCGATCATGCTGGCGGCCGAGAAGGCCGGGGTCACCCCGGAAACCTTCATCGCCAACATCCAGGCCAGCCACGAGCGTGACTTCGCCGCCTTCGGCGTCGCCTTCGACCACTACGACTCGACCAACTCGGCGGCCAACAAGGCGCTGACCGAGCAGTTCTACCTGAAGCTGGAAGCGGCCGGCCACATCAGCCGCCGTTCGGTGGCGCAGTTCTACGACCCGGCCAAGGGCATGTTCCTGCCCGACCGCTACGTCAAGGGCATCTGCCCGAACTGCGGCAGCCCCGACCAGTACGGCGACAACTGCGAAGTGTGCGGTGCCACCTATGCGCCGACCGACCTGAAGGAGCCGCGTTCGGTGATTTCCGGTGCCACGCCGGAAATGCGCGATTCGGAGCACTTCTTCTTCGAGGTGGGCCACTTCGATGCGTTCCTGCGCGAATGGCTGGCCGGCGACGTGGCGCTGCCCGGCGTGAAGGCCAAGCTCGGTGAGTGGCTCAATGCCGAAGGTGGCCTGCGCGCGTGGGACATCTCGCGCGATGCGCCGTACTTCGGCTTCCAGATTCCCGGCCAGCCGGGCAAGTACTTCTATGTCTGGCTGGACGCGCCGATCGGCTACCTGTCCAGCTTCCAGACCCTGTGCGGCAAGCTGGGCGAAGACTTCGACGCGCACCTGCGCGCCGGCACCAGCACCGAACTGCACCACTTCATCGGCAAGGACATCGTCAACTTCCACGGCCTGTTCTGGCCGGCGGTGCTGCACGGTACCGGCCATCGCGCGCCGACCCGCCTGCACGTGAACGGTTATCTGACCGTGGACGGCGCCAAGATGAGCAAGTCGCGCGGCACCTTCGTGATGGCTCGTACCTTCCTGGACGCCGGGCTGGAACCGGAAGCACTGCGCTATTACTACGCGGCCAAGTCCGGCGGCGGCGTCGACGATCTCGACCTGAACCTGGGTGACTTCATCGCCCGCGTCAACGCCGACCTGGTCGGCAAGTTCGTCAATCTGGCCAGCCGTTGCGCCGGCTTCATCAGCAAGCGCTTCGACGGCCAGCTGGCCGCGCAGCTGCCCGATGCAGCGCAGTATCAGCGCTTCGTCGATGGCCTGGCGCCGATCCGTGAAGCCTACGAGCGCAACGACCCGGCCGCGGCGATCCGCCTGACCATGACCCTGGCCGACGAAGCCAACCGCTACATCGACGACGTCAAGCCGTGGGTGATCGCCAAGCAGGACGGCGCCGACGCGCAGCTGCAGGCGGTGTGCAGCCAGGGCCTGAACCTGTTCCGCGTGCTGGTGACCGCGCTGAAGCCGGTACTGCCGGCCACCGCCGCGCAGGCCGAGGCCTTCCTGGCCGCGCCGGTGAACGACTGGACCGAGCTGGCGCAGCCGCTGCTGGGCCACCGCATCACCGACTACACCCCACTGTTCACCCGTATCGACCCGAAGAAGATTGACGCCATGATCGACGCCTCCAAGGACACCCTGCAGCCGGCCGCCGCGGCCGCCCCCGCCGCCAAGACCGAAGCGGTCAAGCCGGCCGCACCGGCACCGGCCAAGGACGACACCAAGAGCGCCGATGCGCCGGCCTACATCGGCATCGACGATTTCGCCAAGCTCGACCTGCGCATCGGCAAGGTGCTGGTATGCGAGTTCGTGGAAGGTTCGGACAAGCTGCTGCGCTTCGAACTGGACGCCGGCGAACTGGGCAAGCGCCAGATCTTCTCCGGCATCCGCGGCAGCTACGGCGAGCCGGAGCAGCTGGTCGGCCGCAGCGTGGTGTTCATCGCCAACCTGGCCCCGCGCAAGATGCGCTTCGGCCTGAGCGAAGGCATGATCCTGTCGGCCGGTTTCGACGGTGGCGCACTGGCGCTGCTGGACGCCGACAACGGTGCACAGCCGGGCATGCCGGTCCGCTGATGCCCACTGCGGGCGTGGCCACCGGCCGCGCCCGCCGGCACCGGAACGCACCGCGATGGGAGGGAACGGAATGGAACTGGCGCTGTTCGACTTCGACCACACCGTGACCACCTGCGATACCTATGGCCGCTTCCTGCGCCGTGTAGCTACCGCCGAACAGCTGGCGCAGGCGTGGTGGAAGGTCGGCCCGTGGCTGCTGGCGTACAAGCTGAAGCTGATCTCGGCCGAACGCATCCGCGCGCGCGTCACCCGCCTGACCTTCAGCGACCGCCACAGCGACGACATCGCCACGCTGGCCACCGGCTTTTCGCGTGAGTTCCTGCCCGAAGTGGTGCGCCCGGAAATGCTGGAGCAGATCCGCTGGCACAAGGAACAGCAGCACACGGTGGTGATCGTGTCCGGCTCGCTGGACCTGTACCTGCGGCCATGGTGCGAACAGCTGGGCCTGCAGTTGATCTGCAACCGCCTGGAAAGCCAGGACGGCCGCCTGACCGGTCGTTACGCCGGTGGCGACTGCGGCCCGCGCAAGGTCGAGCACATCCGCCGCCAGTTCGATCTGTCGCGCTACGTGCGCATCCATGCCTACGGTGACAGTTCCGAAGACAAGCCGATGCTGGCGCTGGCCCACGAGCGCTGGTTCCGCGGCAAACCCCTGAAGTGACCCCAACGCGCAGCCTTCGCCACGCATGAGCCTGATCCCGCCCCTGACCGAACGCCTCGACCGCCTGCTGCCGCAGACCCAATGCGGGCAGTGCGGCTACGACGGCTGCCGCCCGTACGCGCAGGCAATGGCGCGGGGCGAGGCCACGGTGGACCGCTGCCCGCCGGGCGGCGATGCCGGTGCGCGTGCACTGGCGCAGGTGCTGGGCGTGCCGGCGCTGCCGTACGACCGCTCGCGCGGCGAGCACAAGGCGCCGCAGGTGGCGCTGATCGTGGAAGCCGACTGCATCGGCTGCACCAAGTGCATCCAGGCCTGCCCGGTCGACGCCATCGTCGGCGGCGCCAAGTACATGCACACGGTGATCGCCGATCTGTGCACCGGCTGCGAGCTGTGCATTCCGCCGTGCCCGGTGGACTGCATCGAGATGCTGCCCCTGTAACAGGGGTCAGATCCCTTTCCGCAGGAAAGGGATCTGACCTATCCCGCAGTTACGGCACGGCCGCCGTCACCACGATCTCGACCTTCCATTCGGCATGGGCCAGCTTGGCCTCGACCGTGGCACGGGCCGGGGTCGCACCTTCCACCACCCACTCATCCCACGCCTTGTTCATGCCGTCGAAGTCGGCCATGTCGGCCAGGAACACTTCGGCGCGCAGCACGTGCTGGCGATCGCTGGCCACCAGCGCCAGCAGCTTGTCGATCTCGGCCAGCACCTGCCGGGTCTGCCCGGTGATGTCCTGGCTGGTGTCCTCCGGAATCTGGCCGGAGAGGTAGGCGACCTTGTTGTACACGGTCATTTCGGACATGCGCGGTCCGACGTCGTAACGCTCCATCATGGGCGTGGCTCCTTCGGGTGATCAGGCCTGCATTGTCCCCCAAACCGGTCAACGGTGGGTGCAGGACACCCCTGCACACGCAGTCACTACCCGCTTCCGACACCGCCGCTGGTCAAATGCCGAAGACAGGCGCACGATGCGCCACGCCTGCATTGACACTGCCCTCGCCCTCCCTGACGCACGCTTGCGCCGATGACCGAAACCACCGACCCCGCCACCGCTCCCTCCACCCCGGCATGGAAGCGGGTCCTGACCATCGTCGTGCCGCTGCTGATCCTCGCCCTGGCGCTGCACGGCCTGGCCAACGAGTTCGATGAGAACGGCTACCGCGCCATCCGCCACGCCTTCCACCAGCTCAGCGGCACGCAGATCGCGCTCACCGTGGTGCTGGGCCTGGCCAGCTACGCCTGCCTGATCGGCTTCGATGCCATCGGCCTGCGCCGCAGCGGTATCCGCGTGCATCCGGCGCGCGTCGGCATCACCGCGTTCCTGGCGCACACGCTGGGCCAGACCGTGGGCTTTGCTGCACTGACCGGTGGCGCGGTGCGCCTGCGCGGCTATCGCACGGCTGGCCTGGACCTGGCGCAGATCGGCCAGGTGGTGCTGATGAGCACGCTGGGCTTCGTGTTCGGTGCGTGGCTGCTGATCAGCGTGGCACTGTGCATGGAACCGGCGGCGGCGGCGCTGGCACTGCCGTTGGATCCCGATGCGGTGCGCGTGGTCGGCATCGTCGCCCTGCTCGCCTACGCGGCCACCCTGCTGCTGGTGGGGCGCGAGGGACGCCAGTTCAGCGTGTTCGGCCATGCGCTGTGGCTGCCCGACCGGCGCACCATGATCGGCGTCACCGTGCTGAGCGTCATCGAACTGGTGCTGGCCAGCGCCGCGTTCTACGTGCTGCTGCCCGATTCGACACCGACCGGC
Organism: Stenotrophomonas sp. GSD10; assembly: GCF_056172695.1. Classification (NCBI taxonomy): domain Bacteria; kingdom Pseudomonadati; phylum Pseudomonadota; class Gammaproteobacteria; order Lysobacterales; family Lysobacteraceae; genus Stenotrophomonas; species Stenotrophomonas sp. GSD10. The sequence goes on from NZ_JAOCMC010000002.1 coordinate 2,935,650, forward strand.
CTGCCCGGCTTCGTCGGCCTTTACCTGGTCGCGGTGCTGGCCGGCCTGGTGTCGACCGTGCCAGCCGGCCTGGGCGTGTTCGAATGGAGCCTGCTGAAGCTGCTGCCGCAGGTGGCGCCGGCGGCGGTGCTGGCGGCCGCGCTGATCTACCGCGTCACCTATTACGTGCTGCCGCTGCTGTTGGCCACCCTGCTGGCGCTGGCGCCGGCCCTGCGCCAACCGCTGCAGGCCAGCGCCGGCGCCACCCGTGCGGGTTGGAACGCGCTTCGCCCCTGGTTGCCGCAGATCATCGCGCTGGCGGTGTTCAGTGTCGGTGCCGCGCTGGTCATCGACGGCACCCTGCCGACCCCACGCCGCCACCTGCTCAACGCGTCGCTGCCGATCCTGGAAACCTCGCACCTGATCGGCAGCCTCAGTGGCGTCGCCCTGCTGCTGATCGGCCAGGGTCTGGCCCGGCGCAGCCACGCCGCGTGGATGCTGGCGATGGCGGTGTGCGTGATCACGCCGCTGCCGCTGTGGCTGCGTGGCGGCCAACCGCTGATCGCGGTCTCGGCACTGCTGGTGGCGATGGCGCTGTGGGCCGCGCGCCGCGAGTTCTACCGCCAGGGCGCGCTGCTGGACGAAGCCTGGTCCTGGCCCTGGCTGCGCAACCTGGGCCTGGTGCTGGTGGCAGTCACCTGGCTGCTGTTCTTCACCTACAGCCATGTCGAATACCAGAACGAGCTGTGGTGGCAGTTCGCGCTGTCCGGCAATGCACCGCGCGCGCTGCGTGCGCTGCTGGTGGTGGCCATTGCGCTGGTGATGTTCGGCCTGGCGCGGCTGCTGCACAGCACGCGCAGCCCGTTGCCCGCCGCCGATGAGGCCACGTTGCAGGCGCTGGCACCGGTGCTGGCCGGCGCCACCGATACCCAGGCCTGCCTGGTGCTGACCGCCGACAAGGCGGTGCTGCGCGATGATGCGAAGCAGGGCTTTGTGATGATGCAGCGCTATGGCGGCTCGCTGATCGCGATGGGCGATCCGGTCGGACCGCCGGAGGTCGCGCGCGCGTTGATCTGGCGTTTCCGCGAGGAAGCCGATCGGCTTGGCCTGCGCCCGGTGTTCTACCAGGTGGGCGAAACCTACTGGCAGACCTATCTCGATCTCGGCCTGGGCCTGGTCAAGCTGGGCGAGGAAGCGATGGTGCCACTGCACGACTTCGGCCTGGAAGGCCGCGAGCGCGCCGACCTGCGCCAAGCCTGGAATCGCGGCAAGCGCAGCGGGCTGTCGTTCCGCGTGGCGCCTACCGAAGAGATTCCCAGTCTGTTGCCGCGCCTGCATGCGATCTCCAACGCATGGCTGGAAGACAAGGCCGGCGACGAGAAGGGCTTCTCGCTGGGCAGCTACGACCCGGACTACCTGGCGCGCTTCCCGGTGGCGCTGGTCGAGGCCGAAGGGCAGATCGTCGCGTTCGCCAACCTGTGGCAGGCACCGGCCGGTGCCGAGCTGTCGGTGGACCTGATGCGCCACGTCAACGAAGCACCGAAGGGCACGATGGACTTCCTGTTCATCGAGCTGTTCCTGTGGGGGCGCGCGCAGGGCTATGCGCGTTTCTCGCTGGGCATGGCGCCGTTGTCCGGGCTGGCCCAGCATCGCCTGGCCGGGCGCTGGAACCGCCTGGCCGGCCTGCTGGCGCGGCACGGCGAACGCTTCTATGGGTTCAGTGGGCTGCGTCGCTTCAAGTCCAAGTTCGATCCGCAGTGGCGGCCGCGCTACCTCGCCGCGCCGGGCGGCATGCATCTGCCGGCAGCGCTGCTGGATGCCACGCGGTTGATCTCGCTGGACCCGCGGCGGAACTGACGCGCCGCTTGTCGCCGCGCATGGCCCGGCGCTACCGGCTCGCTCTGCGGGGTGTCGACCTTGGTCGACACGCTTCCCGGCGCCGACCAAGGTCGGCGTCTACCAACGTCCGTCGAGCATGGCTCGACGCTACATGAGCGTCAGGCGCCGCCCTTGAGGATCACGTCGGCCAGGCGATCGTAGTCGCCATTGAAGTGATGGTCGCCCGGCAGCTTCACCTTCTGCACGCCATCGTTGGCCGGCAGGCCTGGGCACAGCGCGTCATCGTCATCCTGCCCATACACGCACAGGGTCTTGGCGGCCGGCAGCTTCGCCACTTCCGGTGCGATCGGCAGCCCGTCGCCGCCACCGCCCAGCCAGTTGCTGACGTGGAATTCGAAGTCGGCCTTCTTGCCCACCGAAAGCAGCACGATGCGCTCCAGCGCCTCACGGGAAGCGGGATCGAGCTGGTTGATCGTCGCCGGCAACACATCGGCGCCCTGCGAGAAGCCGATCAGCATCACCTTGTCGCGGTGCCACTGCTGGCGATAGTGGTCGATGATCTTCTGCAGGTCGGCGGCGAATCCCTTCGGTGTGCGCTCGCTCCAGAAATAGCGCAGGGAATCGATGCCGACCACGGCCACGCCATGCTCGTTGAGCGACGACGCCACCTCCTTGTCCAGGCCGGCCCAACCGCCATCGCCGGAGACGAACACGGCCAGCGTATCGCCGTTGCCGGTGGCCGGCATTTCCACCACCGGCAGCCCCTTCAATGCGGCCGGCGGTGGCGCCAGGCTGACGCCCGCCTGCGCTCCCATCACCCGTGCCGCCGCGACCAGCCCGGGTGAGGCATCGCCACGCGCAGTGCGCTTGAATTCGCGCGCCATCGCTACCTGCTGCACGAACCGGCTGGCCTCGCCGACTTTGCAGCCGTGGTCGCCCGCGGCACTCAGCCACGGGAAATTCAACTCGGCAGGCTGCAACCTGTTGTGCTTCACGCCGTCGCCGCAGACCATGCGCTCGTGGCTGTGGTCCGGGCAGAAGCCGGTGGTCAGCAGGCCGGCAAACACCTGCGTATCGGCCTGTGCGGCCAGCGTGTAGGCCATCTCGGCGCCTTCGCCATCACCACCGACCAGCGGCAGGTGGTAGCCCGGCAGATGCAGCGACGCCTGCAGCCAGCGCGAGAAATTCTCCACATCACCGGCGCCGAACGAACAGGTCGGGTCGCCTTCGCGCTTGAGGACGCCACGCAGGTGCGCGACATCCACCGCAGCCACCAGTGCGCCGTCGGCGCGAAGGGCTTCGATGGGCAGGCGACTGGTATCTCCGCCGGCGCTGGGTTCATGGAACCAGATCACCACGCGCTGCGGTGTACCGGCCGGCATATGCACCGGAATCTGGTCGAAACGCCCGTGGCTGAACTGCTGCACGCTGCCTGCTGCCATCGCCGGCAGCGCAGCCAGCGCCAGTACCACACCCATTGCCCTGCCCAGCCCTGCACGCTTCATATCGCATCCCCGATGGAATGCGCACACGATACGCCGCCGCCGCGTGCACGGCACGTACCGGTGCAGGCCGTTGGGGCTTCAGCGGGCCGCAGCGCGGCGGCTGCGCCGGTACAACGTCAACGCCAGGTACAGCAGCCAGCCCACGATCACCGCGATCACCGCCTTCTGGCCCAGCCCGCGCGGTGGTCCGGCGCGCCACAGCACATGCAGCCACAACAGCACGAACGCCAGCCAGGCCCAGCCCCAGAGCAGGCCGGCCGCGGTCTTCCAGCCGGGCTCGCGGCGCAGATACCAGGCCTGCAGCAGCATGCCGACGCTGGCACACAGGAACGCCGTGTTGGCCGCCAGGCCATGGATGAAGGGCGCCAGCAGCGGGGTCGCCTCGGGCAACCAGCTGTCACCGATGGCGACGGTGGCCAGGCCCAGCGCGGAAACGGTGAACAGCAGGGGTGCGGCGGCGCTGCGGCGTGGGCCGACGCTGGCGCGATAGAGCGCGATGCCGAGTACCGCGATGGCCAGCGCCAGCAGGCAGTACGCCGCGCGCAACGCCAGCCCCCACGGGCCATGCAGGTAGAGGCTGAGCGTGGCCCGTACCCAGTCCAGGTCGGTGCGTGCGAACTGGGTCCACACCGCGGTAGCCACGAACACCAGCAGGGCCACCAGTGCCAGCAGCGCCGCCGGGCGCGCACGGCTCATGGCGCGGCCTCCGGATGTCGCGCCTGCCATTCCGCCAGCGCCTTGCGGTAACGCTGCAGTTCGTCGGCATACAGATCCAGCACGCACAGCGGGCAGCCGCTACCACAACATTCGTTGGGACCAGGCTCTTCCGGCGGCAGCGGACGGGGATCGGGATCGGGATCGGGAACAGGCACAGTGGCACGCGGCATGGGGGAAACAGGCGCCAGTGTAACGGCCCAGCTCAGCCGCCCAGCTGGCGGCGCAGGTTATCGCGGGCCGCGGCATCCAGGCGCTGGTGGAAGAAGTCGCTGAGGAAGATGCGCGGCGTACGCAACAGTCCCTGCAGGAAGCGGCGGCGTCCGGCACGGTACAGGAAGCCGGGCACCACGCCCTTGTACTCCTCGGCAACGCCACGGTCGTAGGCGCTGAACACCGGTTCGGGCGCGGCCAGGATCGCCATGTCGCAATCCAGGAACAGCGCCGCTTCGACATCAACGTCGTCGGGCCCCAGTTCGCCGTGGCGGGCGGTCAGCAGGATCAGCTGCTGCACCCGTCCGGCATCGATGCCGGCCAGTTCCGGCGCCTGCGCGATCGCCTGCAGCGCCAGCTGTGCCGAACGGGCCTCGTTGTCCTTGCGACCGGCCTGATAGATCGCATCGTGGTAGAGCACGGCCAGGTAGACCTCGGCCGGTTGCTGCCATCCGGGGCCGTCAGCCACCTCCTGACAGTGCTGCAACACGGCGCGCACGTGGCCGAAGTGATGGTAGGCCCGTGGCGGCGTTGCATAACTGTCCTGCAATGCCTGCCACTGCGCCGGGGCAAGTGCCAGCGGTGAGAAGTCCATGCCCGGATCATCCCGCCTGCGCGGGCCCCGGGCAAGCTGGCGAGTTTTTCACCATGCACTCACAACGCTTGCCACGCGTGGCCCTGGCACGGTTGTCCACAGCTTTGTCGAGCGCTGGTCCACATCCGCTGTGGATGAACGCGCGCGCCGACCAACGGTCGCGGCACCCGTGCAGCGGCGGGTCTACACTCGCCACAGGCGGGAGCGCCCGCCGCTGCCGGGAGCCGTCATGTACCGTCCTGCCGCCCGATTCCTGGTCATGGTGCTGGCCGCGCTGGCCACAGCGCCCGCCTCCGCACTGGACGCCCCGGCTGCGGCCTCCCCACCCGCAGCGCCGCAGTGGTCATTCCACCGCCGTCGCAGGTCTCGGAAATTCCGCCGGCCATGCGCGAGATGCTGCGCACCCAGGTGATCAGTCGTGGTTTCTCGCGCGAGCAGCGCCTGCAGGGGCTGGTCGAGATGATCTTCGACCGCCATGGACTGGACCTGCAGTACGACGCCGATGCCACCCTCACCGTCGCCGAAATCTGGCAGCAGCGCCGTGCCAACTGCCTGGCGTTCACGCTGATGTTCGTGGCCCTGGCACGCGAAGCCGGCATCCAGGCGCGCGTGCAGGAAGTCGGCCAGGTGGTGTCGTGGTATCAGGACCAGGATCAGGGGTTTGTCTACAGCGTCGGCCACGTCAATGCCGGGGTCGGCTTCGGCGGTCGCTTCGCCACCGTCGACCTTGATCGCAACGTGCTGTACGACCGTCGCGGCCCGCAACCGATCAGCGCGTCGCGGGCACTGGCGCACTTCTACAACAACCGCGGCGCCGAGCGCATGGCCAGTGGTGATCTGGACGGCGCACGCGCGTTCTTCAACGCTGCGCTGGCGCAGGACAACACCTTCGCTGCCACCTGGAACAACCTGGGCGTGCTGGAAAACCGCAGTGGCGATACCGCTGCCGCACGCCGTGCGCTGGAAATGGCCCTGCGCCTGGACGGGCGCCAGGATGCGGCACTGAGCAACGTCAGCGCGTTGTACCGCCGGCTGGGAATGGTGGTGCAGGCACAGGCGCTGGAACAGCGCCTGCGCTCGGTGCAACGCGAGGATCCGTTCGCGCAGTACATGTTCGGCGCACAGGCCGAACGTGCCGGCCGGCTGGACGATGCCATCCGCTACTACCGGCAGGCCGTGCGCCTGTATGACACCGCCCATCAATTCCACTTCGGGCTGGCGCGGGTGTACTTCCTGTCCGGCCAGCTTGGGCGTGCGGATCGTGAACTGCTGCGCGCCCAGGAACTGGGCGGCGCGCAGCAGCAGGCGCGCTACCAGGCCAAGCTGGACAGCCTGGCCCGTTGGCGTGCGCAGCAGCAGGCACGGCGCTGAAGCGGCTCAGGCCTTCTTGAGGAAGCAGGTCTTGAGCACCAGCCCCTTGATCTTGTCCGAGTTGCCTTCGATGTGTTCGGCATCGTCCTCGACCAGGCGGATGTTACGGATCACTGTGCCCTGCTTGAGCGGGATCGAAGAGCCCTTCACCTTCAGGTCCTTGATCACGGTGACGGTGTCGCCGGCCTGCAGCGTGTTGCCGTTGCTGTCACGCACGACCAGGGTCGAACCGGCGCCTTCCTCGGCGGTCCATTCGAAGCCGCAGTCGGCGCAGATCCACAGCGCGCCATCGGCGTAGGTGTTTTCAAGGGTGCACTGCGGGCAGGCGGGGACGGAAGACATCGGCAAGTACCTCAAAATGAATCAACAGCTGCCATTGTAACCGCCCGGCCCGCATGCCCATTTTCCGGGCGGGGTCCAGCGGCTCGCAGGCGCGACCAGGAACGCGGCGGCGCTGGAACTTGCAGTCGGCAGCGAACTGCCGCAGAGTGCGCGGCCCCCGCCCGCCCCCGGAACGCCCCATGCGCCTCGGCATCGACTTCGGTACCAGCAACTCCGCCGCCGCCATCGTGCATGAGGGCAAGCTGCTGCCGATCCGTTTCGGCGATGCCGAGCAGTTCCGCACCAGCGTGTATTTCCCCGGCGTGGTGCCCGACCCGGACGACTTCCAGCTCGACGATGGGCAGGAACACCAGCTGCAGCAGATGATCGACAGCGCCGCCCGCGCAGCGCGTGCCGCCGGCCAGGAACGCACGCCGCAGGCGCTGCGCCGCGAAGCCCTTCGCGCCCTGCGCCGGGAATGGATGGAAGCGCGCGCCGGCAAGGAACGCAGCGCCAGCGACCTGCTGCAGAACGCGATCTACGGCGATGAGGCCCTGGAAGCGTATTTCGAGGAGCACGAAGGCAACCTCGTGCAGAGCCCGAAATCGATGCTCGGCTACAACCTGCACCCGCGTGCGAAGCAGACCATCACCGGCATCGCCGCGCACATCCTCGAACACATCCGCCTGACCGCCAGCGCCCAGCTCGGCCAGCCGCTGCGCGCGGCACTGCTGGGCCGTCCGGTGCAGTTCCGCAGCTCGATCGGTGCGGCCGGCAACGACCAGGCGCTGGACATCCTGCGCGAAGCGGCCACCCAGGCCGGCTTCGACCACATCGACTTCCTCGAAGAACCCGCTGCGGCGGCCATGCACTACCACGCCGAAAGCCGCGAGCGGCACCAGGCGGTCATCGTCGACATCGGCGGCGGCACCACCGACATCGCCCACGCCGAAGTCGGCGGTGAAGCGGCACCGCGCATCCACCGTGCCTGGGGTATCGCCCGCGGCGGTACCGATATCGACCTGGCGCTGAGCCTGTCCAGCTACATGCCGCTGTTCGGTCGCGGCATCACCCGCGTGCCCGCTCACCATTACGTGGAAGCGGCCACCGTGCAGGACATGACCCGCCAACGCGATTTCCGCCAGCACAAGTACGACCATGTGGACGCACCGTGGGGCGACCGCCTGCAGGCGCTGCAGGACACCGGCAACACCGCCCGCCTGTACCGCGATGTCGAGCGGGCCAAGATCGCCCTCAGCGCTGCCAGCGAACACCGCAGCACGCTGGACTACATCGCCCGCGACCTGCACGCCGACAGCAGCGCCGAAGGCCTGGCCATGGCCGCCCATGGCTACCTGGAGCAGATCCGCGAACTGCTGGCCCAGGTGCGCAGTGACATCGGTGGCGACCCGGATGCGGTGTTCCTGACCGGCGGCATGTCCCGCGCCGGCTACCTGCGCCAGGTTGTGGCGGCGGCCTTCCCGGGTGCCCGCGTGGTCCACGGCGAGCCTTCGCTGGGGGTGGTCCAGGGCCTGGCGCTGGCGGCAGCCAGCCAGGATTAACAAATCGTTACGCGACCTAAGTTACTCTTGGTCGGCTAGAACTCCGCTGCACCTTCCATCGGCCACGCCGGTGTGTGTCTAACGTGCAGCCCGGCCCGCCCTGCGGGCCTAGCGGCCATGCCTTCCTGGCTCGTTCATGGTCCGCGTACCACCGGAGCCGCCATCGAGACCCGCTTTGGGCACCCGCCAGGCCCCAGAGGCCTTACAACCTGACGCAGCACCTGCACCCATCGACTGCCGCCGTTGTGACGCGGTCTGTTGCCGGCTGCCCGTGCTGCTGCAGCCCGGCGACCAGGTGCCCGGCCAGTTCCTTTCGCGCGACGCGCACGGCCGTGCCGTGATGGCGCGCAACGAGGAAGGCTGGTGCGCGGCGATCGATCCCTATCACCTGCGCTGCACGATCTATTCGCAGCGCCCGGCGATCTGCCGCCAGTTTTCGATGGGCGGCGATGACTGCCGCCGCGAGCGGCAGGACTACCTGCGCCAGGCCGATGCCTGGGCGCTTTCCTCCCCTTCCACCTGACAGGAGCAACCATGCCCCGCAAGGCAAAGACCCCCGCGAAGGCCAGCAACAGCATCCGCAGCGAACGCAAGGGCGCGGCCGCCAGCACCGTGGTCAGCAGTGATTCGATCGCTTCGGACCTGGCTGCGTTCCGCAAGGCCGGTGGCAAGATCGAAGTCCTCGGCACCACCTGGGCGCTGAAGAAAGCCAGCTGACCCCGCTCCGACCGCGGCGGCGCTGCCGCCGCGGCCTGCCCGATCGCGCTCAGCGGTCCAGGCGAACCTGCACGCTGCCCGAATGCGACTGGATGCGGATGTCACCATCACCGCCGCCCAGCCGCGTATCCAGATGGCTGCCCGGGCCATAGCGCGGCCGCTCCACCTGGCCGGCATCGCTGTTGATCGAACCGCTGAAGCTGTTCACCGACAGCTGTGCCGACACCGTGCGCGGCAGCCGCAGATTGACCGAGGCACTCACCGATTCGACGCTGATACGGCCGCCGGGTGCCAACCCGGCTGCTGCCAGGTCGATGCTGCCCGAGACGGTCTCCACGGCCAGCCGCTGCACGCGCCCGGCGTCCACCTCGACCCGGCCGGACACCGTCTGCGCCCCGATATCGCCCGACAAGCCGCCCCCGGCCTCGATCCGGCCGCTGACCGTGTTCACGTCCAGCTTCGGCGTCTGCAACCGCGCATTGACGCTGCCGCTGACCGTATTGAGCTTGCTGTCGCCACTGCGCCCGGATGCGGACAGGCTGCCGCTGACCGTGTCGGCCTGCAGGCGGCGTACGTCGATGCCCGCGATGTCCTGGCTGGCACTGACCGTGCTCAGCAGCAGTTCCACTGAACGCGGCACGTTCAGCACCAGCGTCGCCCCCATTGTTGTTGCGACGCGGGTACTCGATCTCCCAGCGCACGCGGTTGGCACTCTTCTCCTGGCGCAGCTGCAGGCCGTCACTGAGCGTGCCGGTGAGCTGCACGTCATTGCGATCCCAGCCGCGCACGGTCACCTTGCCGGCCACGTTGCTCAGTTCAATGCGCCCTCCTGTGGCCAGGGTGTGGCGTTCGTCGATGCGGGTGTCGGCCAGCGCCACGGCAGGCACCAGCAGCAGCGCGACGCAGCAGGACATCAGGGTTCGGGTCATGGGGGTCTCCTCAGGTCGTCAGGCCGGACTCGACGGCATAGGCCGCCTGCCGGGTCAGTTCCAACCGCAGCGCATAGGTGCGCTTGAGCTGGCCAAGCAGGTGCGGGGCGCGCGGATCCTGCGCCAGCGCGGCACGGATCTGCGCCGCACTTTCATCCAGTTCATGCAGCGCCGGCTGCCATTCCGGTGCGCGCCCATCGGGCAGCGCCGCAACGGCCTGCTGGTACTGTGCGGTCATCGCCGCCGCCTGCAGCTGCAGGGGGACGGCGCCGGCGCGTCCGGCGGCGCATGGCGCCACGGCGCCACCGCATACAGCGCCAGGCTGGCCGCCAGCGCAGCGCCCAACGGCAACCACACGCGGCGCGGCGAACGTCGCGGCAGCGCCACCACGTTGCCGGTGGTCACCGCAGCCGCCTGCGCCTGGCGTGGCGGCAGCCGGGCCGACAGGCGTGCCCAGCCATCGGCCGGCACACCGCGCTCGTTGGGCAGCGCGCGCAGCCGGGCCTGCAGGTCGGGGTCGGAATCGTGGTCGTGCGTACTCATGTCATGTCTCCCAGCCGTGCGCGCAACAGGCCGCGCGCACGATGCAACTGTGCTTTGGAACTGCCGACAGCCATCTGCAGCTGCTCGGCGATTTCCTGGTGTTTCCAGCCTTCGATATCGTGCAGTACCAGTACCGCACGCGCTCGTGGTGGCAGTGTCGACAATGCGCGCTCCAGGTCACGCTCGGTGCCCGCGCAACGGTCATGCACCGCCAGTTCCTGCAGGCCGCCGTCGACATCCTCCAGACTGTCGTGGTCCTGCCCGGCGGCGCGACCGCGCAGTTCCATCAGTGCGGCGTTGACCCCCAGCCGATGCAGCCAGGTCGACAGGCTGCTCTCGAAACGGAACCCCGGCAGCGCCTTCCACGCCTGCAGGAAGGCTTCCTGCAATGCATCCTCGGCACGTGCCTGCTGGCCGCCACACAGCCGCCACAGCACGGCGAACACGCGTGGCGCGTGGCGCCGGTACAGCAGTTCATAGGCGGCCGTATCGCCGGCGGCGGCCGCCCGCACCAACGCGGGTTCATCGACGGCGTCGTTGGCGGCAGGCGGCGCGGGCATGGTGGTGTCGAGCATATCGCTTGGATGCGGCGAGCCGGGAAAAGGTTTAGAGCCGACCCTCGCGTGAAGCGATGCAACCTTTCCGGTGGTTGCTGCATCCATGGGAAGTCCCTGCTGAAAACCTCCTGTGGAGCCCTGACATGTCCAGCCCAACCTGCGCCGCCCTGCTGGTGATCGCCGCCTGCGTCGTGCTGCAGGCCCTGGGCCTGTCGCTGCATCTGCGGGCCGACGCCGGCCGCGCCTGCCTGCACCAGCATCGCCAGGCGCTGGTGTGCCTGGCCTGGACACCGATGGTCGAAACACCGGCACGCGGCGGGTAACATCGAGGGCCGTTATCGCCACCTGTTGTCGCCCCCATGATGTTGTCGCTGAAGGATCACCTGCCGGCCTGGACCCACCCGTGGCTGAACTACGCAGGCGTCGCCCTGCAGATCGTGCTGGTGCTGCTGGTGGCCTGGCTGCTGCGGGTGCTCGCCCGCCGCCTGATCCGGCGCTTCGCCGAGCACTACACACTGCCACCGGAAATGGTGATGGGCGCGCGCCGCATCATCAGCTTCGTGGTCTATTTCAGTGCTCTGCTGTACATCCTCAGCCTGCTCGGGGCATCGCCGTCAGTGCTGTGGACCGCCTTCACCGGTTTCGCCGCAGTGGGTGCGGTGGCCTTCTTCGCAGCCTGGAGCGTGCTGTCCAACATCTTCTGCACGCTGCTGATCTTCACCACCCGCCCGTTCCGCCTGCACGACTACATCGAGGTGCTGGAGAACGGCGAAAAGCCGGGCCTGAAGGGCCGGGTGATCGACGTCAACCTGATCTACACCACGCTGCAGGAGACCGGTGACGGCCACGAGGGCACCGTGCTGCAACTGCCGAACAACCTGTTCTTCCAACGCACGGTGCGCCGCTGGCGCGACCCGGCGCAGGCCCCCGGCGGCATCCAGGGCGACGGCTGAGGCTTTTCTTAGCAGGGCTTGCAGCCCTGCACCTGCCTGGAGCAACGGCAACCTCAACGTCAGAAGCAACAGCTTGCTATCCGTGGGTTGGCGGGCTGGGTCCGGTTGAGGGGGACGCCGTAAATACGTCCATGTAGGCTCGGTCGCCGCATCCATGCGGCTCACGCCCCCTCAACCGGACCCACCCCGCCTTCGACAGTTTCCTCCGGTCTGTTGGACATGCCGATGGGGTCAGATCCGTTTTCCTGCGGAAAACGGATCTGACCCCGATTTATTTCGATATCTGACGGATTTCATCCACGCATGGCGTGGATCCACCCGATCGCGGGGATCTGTCAGAGGTGGGGCGGTGTGGGTAGGCAGGACCGTTGGCGCCATGGATGGCGCCATCGAGCCCCCATGGATGGGTTTACGGCGTGTCCTGCCTGCCCACACCGTCCCACCATCCCTCGGGAAGCCGCTTTGGCTTTGGACGCTGCTCTTGCCGTTGCATTGAGCAGGTGCAGGGCGCAGCCCTGCCGGACACCCTTACCTCAGCTGGCTGTCCTTGCTGCCGCGGCGGTTGTACCCGCTCTGGGCCTGTTCCGCTTCATCGTGTGCCTGCTGGCAGGCCACGCACAGGCGCACGCCGGGCACGGCCTGACGCCGCGCCAACGGGATCGGCGCATCGCATTCCTCACAGTGTTCCAGACCCGGGCCCTGGCGCAGCTGGCGCCGCGCACGCGCAATCGCATCGTCAACGGTGGCGTCGATCTGGTCCTGGACCGCGCCGTCTCCCGCCCAACCGGTGGCCATGGCCATCCTCCGCAGGTGTGTCGCCCGATATGGGGACGATGCACTCCGCCGCCAATGGTAGCGCCGGGCCATGCCCGGCGGGCGTAGCGGTCGGTTCAGCCGCGCCTTACCAGACCAGGTCGTCGGGTACCTGGAACTGGGCGTAGTAGGCATCGTCCTCGGCGTTGCCGGTGGAGATCTCGGCGCTCGAGCCCGGCTGACCGTGGTCGACGATGATCGCCTCCGGGGTGCGCTCGCGCACCTTCTCGGCGGCGGCGCGTGGCAGCAGCGCGTAGCCGTCACCGTGGGCCACGATCACCAGCACACCCACCGACAGCGCCTTGCGCAGCTTGGGGTCGATCAGCAGGGTGCGGATCGCCGCGCCGTCGCTGAAGCGGTACTCGTCATCGCCCTTGTGGGGCACGGCGTGGGCACTGATGATCTGCCTGGCCTGCGCCTTCTGTTCAGCCTGCTTGGCCTGGGCATTGCGCTCGGCGGCCAGCATGCGGTCGCGCTCGACCTTCTCGGCGCGGGCGCGTTCAGCTTCGCGCTGGACCTCGGCCGAGGTCGATTCGGCCTTGCCCTGCCGGGCCTTGGCCTGCTCGCGCGCGGCGGCGCTGGCCTGCGACTTCTTGGCCAGGCCGGCCTTGAGCAATTGTTCCTGCAGCGCGTTGGGCTTTGCCATGGTCGATGCGTACCGCGTGTAATCTGGATGCCCCATTCTACCGACGCCCCGCCGCCCCTGCATGGCAGTCCTGAAGTACCTCACCGGCTATCCCGAACCCCTGGTCGCCCAGGTCAGCGAACTGCTGGTGCAGGGCAAGCTCGGCCCCTGGCTGCAGCAACGCTATCCCGACCCGCACGAGGTGCGCAGCGATCGGCAGTTGTACGACTACACCCAGGACCTGAAGGACCGCTACCTGCGCAAGTCGGTGCCGCTCAACAAGGTCTGCTACGACAACACCCTGGAAGTGATCAAGCACGCACTGGGCACGCATACCGCCATTTCCCGCGTGCACGGCGGCCGCCTCAAGGCCAGCCGTGAGATCCGCATCGCTACCGTGTTCCGCCAGGCGCCAGCGGCGTTCCTGCGCATGATCGTGGTGCATGAGCTGGCGCACCTGAAGGAGGCCGACCACAACAAGGCCTTCTACCAGCTGTGCCAGCACATGGAACCGGATTACCTGCAGCTGGAGTTCGATACCCGCCTGTACCTGACCGAGCTGGCCAACCGCGGCCAGCGCTGACCGCCCGCAGCAGCTACACTGCGCGCCCCCTGCCCGACCTGCCCGCCATGGAACCGACCCGTCTCGACAAACACCTGTCCGCCCTGCTCGGGATCCCGCGCGGCGAGGCGCGGCGCTACATCGAGGGCGGCTGGGTTTCGGTCAACGGCGAGGTGGTGGAACAACCGCAGCGGCCGGTCGATGACAGCGCGGTGATCGTGGTGGCCGACCAGGCCAGCGACGACAAGGCCGAACGGGTCAGCATGCTGCTGCACAAGCCGGCCGGCGTTGCCGCCGAAACCCTGTGCGCGCTGGTCAGCAGCGACAGTCGCAGCGAGCTCGATGCCAGCGGCATCCGCCCCCTGCAACGGCATTTCCACGGCCTGCAGCTGGCCGCCTCGCTTCCGGCCAGTGACAGCGGCCTGGTGGTGGTCAGCCAGGATCCGGCCGCGCTGGCCCATCTGCAGCGCAATCTGGGCCGCACCGAGCAGGAATACCTGATCGAAGTGGCCGAAGGCGGCCCCGAGCGCGGGCCGTGGCTGATGGCGCGGCTGCAGCAGGAATCCGGTGGCGCCAAGGTCAGCTGGCAGAGCGAGCAGCGCCTGCGCTTCGCCGGCAAGGGGCTGACCGCCAAGGGCCTGCGCGTGGCGGTGACCGCCGCCGGCCTGCAGGTGCTGGCCGTGCGCCGACTGCGCATCGGCCGCGTGGCATTGGGGCCGCTGCCGCCGGCGCAGTGGCGTTACCTGGGCAGCGACGAGCGGTTCTGAGGCTCCGGGGTCGGATCCCTTGCCGCAGGCAAGGGCTCTGACCCCGAACTGATCCTGTAGACATTCCTCCACGCATGGCGTGGCTCTACCATCGGGGCATGAGCCCACCCAAGCCCCTGTGGCGACGCCTGCTGCGCATCGCTGCACTCCTCCTCGCCGCACTGTTGCTGCTGGTCTTGTCCGGCCTGCTGCTGGCCGACCATCTCACGCCGCAGGCGCAGGGCGCGCCCTCGCAGGTGCTGCCGTTGCAGCCGGCGCAGACCCGCATCGACCAGGAGATCGTGCCGCTGCAGGATGCCCATCCCGGCAAGTCCGGCGTGGCCTTCCTCAGTGATGGCATGGACGCGTTCGCCGCGCGCGCGATGATCACCGCACACGCCGGCCGCAGCCTCGACCTGCAGTACTACATCTGGCACGACGACCTGATCGGCCACCTGATGGCCAAGGCGCTGTATGACGCAGCCGAGCGCGGTGTGCGCGTGCGCATCCTGCTGGATGACATGAATGCCAAGGACAAGGACGCGCTGATGATGGCGCTCGATGCGCACCCCAACATCGAGATCCGCCTGTACAACCCGTTCCGCAACCGCAGCGGCATCGCCCGCACGCTGGAACTGGTGCAACGCGCCTTCAGCGTGAACCACCGCATGCACAACAAGAGCTGGATCGCCGATGGCCGCATCGCCATCGTCGGTGGCCGCAACATCGGCGAGGAATACTTCAGTGCGCGCGATGATGTGAACTTCCAGGACCTGGACCTGGTGGTGGCCGGGCCGGCCGTGCTGCAGGCCAACCAGATCTTCGACGACTACTGGAACAGCAGCGCGGCGATTCCGATTTCCGCACTGGCGTCCTACACCGATGCGCAGCTGCGGCAGCTGGTGCGCCAATCGGACCTGGATGCGATGCAGGCCAAGGCCCAGCCCTACCTGCAGCGCGTGGCAGCCTCGCGCCTGCTGCAGCGGCCCAGCCCGGAACCACTGCACTGGAGCGCCGAGGTCCGCATCGCCTCCGATCCGCCGATGAAGCATCGCGACGATGATCGCCGCAGCTGGCTGGTCAGCACGCTGAGCGAAGAACTGCGCAGCACCCGCCGCAGCGCGCTGCTGATCTCGCCCTACTTCGTGCCCGGCGACGATGGCGTGCATGCGCTGTCGACACTGGCCGCCACGGGCGCGCAGGTCGGTGTGGTCACCAACTCGCTGGCCGCCAACGATGTGGCCGCCGTGCATGGGGGTTACATGGGTTACCGCGTTCCACTGCTGCAGGCCGGCGTGCAGCTGTACGAACTGAAGGCGCACGGCCGTCCCGATACCAGCCTGTTCGGCAGCAGTGGCGCCAGCCTGCATACCAAGGCGTTCGTGGTCGACGACCGGCGCGGCTTCGTCGGCTCGTTCAACCTCGACCCGCGCTCGGCCTACCTCAACACCGAGATGGGTGTGCTGTTCGATGATCCGGTACTCGGGGCGCAGCTGCGCGAGGAGTACCTGCGCCTGGCCAACCCCGCGCACAGCTGGTGGCTGGCCCTGGACCACAACGACAGGCTGCGCTGGCTGGAACGGCAGCCGCCACCGCACTGGGTGGAGGCCGAACCCGGTGCCAGCCTGGGCAAGCGCTGGACCGCGCGGGTGATCAGCTGGCTGCCGGTGGAATCGCAGCTGTAGGTTTCAGGGTGCCGGGCCGGCCGCTTCCTGCCCGGCTTCATCCAGCGTTTCCACGCTGCGCCCGTGCAGGCGCCGCCAGATCCAGCGCAGCGCATGCGGCGGCGCCGACGGCAGTTGCTCCAGCAGCGCCAGCATGCGGCTCTGGCTGGCGTGGCCATGGCGGCACAGCAGGCTGGCCGCTGCGGCGGCACTGGCCAGGCGCAGGCTGTCGGCCAGTGGTCCCTCGGCCTCCGGCGCCAGCGCCTGGTGCACCGGTTCGGGCAGCTCCCAGGCCGCAGCCACGCGTTGTGCCAGCGGCAACGACCATTGCTGCAGCAGCTGCAGGGCCAATGCCGGCTCCACGCTTTCGCCGCGCGCCTGTGCCTCCTGCAGCAGCTGGCGCATCACCAGTGCCGAACCCAACCCCTGCACCAGGCCCAGCCATTGCGCGGCGAATGCATCGCCGAAAGTGACCGTGCGCGCGTGGTCGGCGGCGGCGCGCGAGGCCAGCAGGGCGTGCTCCCAGATGATCGCGCTGAACTGCGGGAACACCTCGCACTGCACCTGCATCACCGGCTGTACCAGCACGGCGCTGATGATCTGGCGCACGCCCTCGGTGCCGACCAGGGTCACCGCCCGCTGCAGGCTCTCCACCGGGCGCTCGTGCACCTTGTAGGCCGGGCTGTTGGCGATGCGCAGCAGGTTGCCGGTCAGCACCGGGTCCTGGCCGATGATCGCCGCCATCACCCGTGCAGACGCAGCGTCATCGTTGACGGTCTGGATCAGCTGCGGCAGCAGTTGTGGCCGGCGTGGCAACTGCCGGGCCGCCCAGTCGCGGGCCTGCAGCGCGCGCGCCACCGCATCGGCCAGCCCGGCGTTCTGCGCCGGCTCCGGCTCGCCGGCCAGCCGCGGGTACAGCGCCAGCGCGTGCAGGCCACGCTGCAGATGTCCGGCGATCTCGCCCGCAGGCAAGGCCTCGCCCTGCAGGCTGGCCGCTGCGGCGGCCACCGCCTGTCGCGAAACGGCCGCCAGGCGCGACGGTGCGGCCCCGGTCGAACGCGCCAGCCAGCCGCGCAGGCGTCGCCACCACGCCGCAGTCATCGCTGCCTGCCCTGTTGTTGTGGTGCCCTTGCCGTCACTGACCGCCTGCCTCTTCACGCCGATCCGGCCACCGGCCGTCGTCGCAGCATCGGCCGCACTTTCATCTTCTTTAACCGGACCGCCGCCGTTGTCGACGGCAAGCGCCGGGGAATGGACTAGAATGGCGCCGCGCGACCCGTCCCCCTGCACCGACGACGTCGCTTTTTTGTTTTGGGACCCTACCGTTCACTGGCCGTTCGCTGCAGTTCGCTGCTGTTCGCGCCATCGGAGACGCCATGCTATTCGAAACCCTCGCCACCACCGGCCACGAACAAGTGGTGTTCTGCCACAACCACGATGCCGGCCTGCAGGCGATCATCGCCATCCACAACACCACCCTGGGCCCGGCCCTGGGCGGCGTGCGCATGCGTCCGTATGCCAGCACCGACGAGGCGCTGGCCGACGTGCTGCGGCTGAGCCGGACGATGACCTACAAGAATGCGCTGGCCGGCCTCAACGTCGGTGGCGGCAAGGCGGTGATCATCGGCGACCCCAAGACCGACAAGACCGAAGTGCTGTTCCGCGCCTTCGGCCGCTATGTCGATTCGCTGGGCGGGCGTTACATCACCGCCGAGGACGTCGGCACCGACGTCAACGACATGGAGAACATCTACCTGGAGAGCCAGTTCGTGACCGGCGTGCACCAGGTCCATGGCGGTTCGGGTGATCCGGCACCGTTCACCGCCTACGGTGCGCTGCAGGCGCTGATGGCCTCGATGCGCTTCAAGTTCGGCCACGAGGAAGTGGGCAAGACCAGCATCGCCGTGCAGGGCCTGGGCCACATCGGCATGGAACTGGTGAAGTTGCTGCGCGACCGCGGTGCCAAGCTGTACGTGACCGACCTGGACAGCACCCTGGTCGATCGCGCGGTCAGCGATTTCGGCGCCGAAGCGGTCAAGCCGGATGAGATCCACGAAGTGAACGCCGACGTGTTCGCACCGTGTGCGCTGGAGGGCGCGATCAATGCCGACACCGTGCCGCGGATCAAGGCGAAGATCATCTGCGGCACCGCCAACAACCAGCTGTCGAGCCTGGACATCGGCGACCAGCTGCATGCGCGCGGCATCCTGTATGCACCGGACTATGCGGTCAATGCGGGCGGCGTGATGAACGTGTCGCTGGAAATCGACGGCTACAACCGCGAACGCGCGATGCGCCTGATCCGCAGCATCTATCACAACCTCACCCGCATCTTCGAACTGTCGCAGCGCGAGAACATCGCACCGCAGCGCGCCGCCGACCGCATCGCCGAAAGCCGCATCCTGTCCATCGGCAAGCTGAAGATGCCGTTGGGCCGCAGTACGCCGCGCCTGGGTAATCTGCGCGGCGGCTGAGGCTGAAGGCGTCGCGCCGGGCATCACCCGGCGCGACCGTTGCATCAGAACCCGGTGCTGTAGCGCAACGCGGCCTGGCGCGCGCCCTCGCCGCCGACGCGCTGGTCGAAGCCCACGCTCAGGCGGCCATTGCGACCCCACCACGACTCCAGCGCCACGCCCAGCAGCGCACTGCCACGCGGCGCGTTGCTGCCTGCCAGCGGCGCCCAGGCATCGACGCCGACAAAGCTGGCCTGCCAATCGGCGTCACCGGCGTCCAGCCGTTGCTGCCACTCGGCATGTCCACGCAGCGTCCAGCGCCCCCAGCCACGCTCGCCACGGATGCCGGCCAGCATCTGGCTGCGCTGCACGCGGTTGCCATCACCGCGCAGACCGAAGCCGAATCCACCCAGCTCGTTGAACGCATCGGTATCCACGCGCGTGGTGCTGGCCCCCAGGTACGGTGTCATCGAAGCGCCGGCACGGCCCAGGCGATAACCGCTTTCCACGCTGGCGCTGCTGAAACGACCGCCATAACGCGCAGAGACCCCATAGGCGCCGGCGCCCAGCAGCAGCTGGCGATCCAGCGCGCGGGAGAACTGGCCGCTGCCGACCTGGGCCAGCGCATAGCCGCGCCCCAGGTTCCAGCCGGCATACAGCTGCGCCTGCGCCTGGCGATCACGCCCGCGATCACCGCCGAAGTGGCTGCCGCCGTTGCTGCGGGTCTCGCCGAAGGCCACGCCCATCAGGCCGTTGCTGCCCAGCGGCAGGTCCTGGCCAGCCATCCAGCCACGGCTGTCGGCGCTGTTGCCGGCGAAACTGCCCTGCCCGGCTTCGCCCAGCGCGCTCTGCCAGCTACCGCGCAGCTGCGGCGTGGCCTGCACGCGATCGAAGCGCTCGGCAATCGCGCGCCGCGACATGTCGATGCTGTCGAACGTGGCGGCCTCGGCGCGCGCATGCGCCTGCCCGGACAGGCTCTGCAGGCTGGCCGCCAGGCCCTCACGGCCGCCACCGGTCCATTGCAGCGCACCGGCGGCCGCACCGAACGGCGTCGCCTGCAGGCCGCTGTTGCCATCAAGCGTAGTGAACGCGCTGTCCAGCCGCTGCGCCGCGGCCTGCGCCGAGGCCCCCAGCCCTGAGGCGGCGGCGGTGACGCTGACCCGGGTCAGGTTCAACCAGGCGTTGGTGCTGTCATAGCCATAGCTGGTCTGCAGCAACGACAGACCCTGCAGTCCACTGGAGGTGGCTGCGGTGCTGAATGTACCTGACAGCCCGCCCGCCGCATGGATCAGGTCCTGCCGGCTGCCGTCCTGCGGCACATAGCCGGACACGAAACCATGCACGCGCACGCCACCATCGATCGCCGCCGTGCCGGTGACCTGCAGCGCGCTGGCGCCGAGCGCGATCATCAGCTGCGCGCCGGCCTGCTGGGTGTAGTTGCCCTCGATGGTGCCGGTGGTGTTGCCGGTGGTCAGGAACACGCTGCTGCCATTGATCACGTTGCCGACCACGCGCGGCGTGCCACCGTTGAACTGCAGGCCGGTGGAATCCGGGTCAGGCTGGCCGAGGATGGTTACGTTGGAGCGGATCACACCGCCATCGCGAAGCGACAGGATGCCGCGTTCGATGCGGGTGGCGCCGGTGTAACCATTGTTGCCGCTCAGTACCAGCGTTCCGCCGCCGCGCTTGACCAGGCCACCGCTGCCGGCGATGTCGTTGCTCCACACCGACCCGGTCGAGGCGGTGTCCACGTCGGCCACCACATCGCCCCAGTCGAAGCGGCCGGGGCCGTTGATCGCACGGCCGATGTCCAGCAGGCCATACCCGAACACCGGATCGACACCGGCTGCGCCGATGTCCTTGGCCGTGCCCAGCAGGGTCTGCCGCACCAGGTTGTTGTCGAAATACGGGAAGCGCTGCCAGACCAGTGCGGCCGCGCCGGACACCAGCGGCGCCGCGAACGAAGTGCCGTAGTTCCAGTAGTAGGAGCCCCCGAGGCATCGGGATAGACCGCACTGCCCGGTGCTGCCAGGCAATAGCGTGCCGCCTGCCCGCAGGCATTGGCGTAGCTGGCCAGGGCGCCGGGCGAATACGGGTCCACCGCGGTCGCCACCAGCCAGCCCCGCTCCAGGTCGGCTGCCGGCAGCGAACCGGCCACGCCCTGCTGGCTGGGCAGTGCGGCCAGGCTGCTCGGCTCGCTGCGGCCGTCGTTGCCGGCAGCGAATACCACCAGCCCACCGTGGTTGATCACGAACGGGCGATACTCGGCGGCCACCTGCGCGGTGGTCGGCAGGTCGGTCCAGTACAGGCCGCCCCACGAATTGTTCATCACCTTCACGTTGTAGTTGATCAGGTCCTGGTGGACCTGGGCCACGCCCAGCGGGCCGCTGAATGCGTTGCCCTTGCCACTGCCGTCATCGGCCGGCGGCTTGTCGGAGATGATCCGTGCCGAGACGATCTGCGCCCCCGGCGCGATGCCGCCCGGCCACGAACCCACGGCGGTACCCGCGGCCAGACTGGCCACTGCGGTGCCGTGGCCGACCACGTCATCGACGCCGAGATTGTTGCGGGCCGGGTCGATGTAGTTGAGGTTGCCGATCACCCGGCCGTTCAATGCAGCGGCGTTGCGCTGCACGCCCGAGTCGACGATGCCGATGCGCACGCCCTGGCCGGTCAGGCCAGCCGCCTGTGCCGGCCGTGCATTGGTCACTGCCAGATGCGCGTCGAAGGTGGGCTCCTGCGGCTTGGCCGGCGCCGGGGGTGTCGGCGTGGGTGTGGTCGGTGGCGTCGGCGTGGTCGGCGGTGGGTCGACGCGCACATTGCTGCCGCCGCCCCCGCCACCTCCACAGGCCGTGAGCGCCATCGTCAGCGCGGTTGCCAGGACAGTCTTGACCGTTGTCGTGCGTTCCATCGAATCCTTCCCATGAACGTTGGCCTGCCTTCATCCCGGCAGGTAACCGGCGCTGCCCAGCGGCAGCCCTCCCCGACCCTCTATACTTGGGCCGACCCCCACGCAGTCTGCCGGGAAACCAGGGCGCTTCCAACGTCCGCGGTCTCCTTTCCGAACTTTGCTTACGCATCAACGAGATTGCCATGTCCAACATCGTCATCGCCGCCGCCAAGCGCACCGCCATCGGCTCCTTCCTCGGCCAGTTCACCGGCGTGCCGACCCCCACCCTCGGCGCGGCCGCCATCGCTGCCGCCCTGGAACAGTCGGGCGTGCCGGCCGGCGACGTCTCTGAAGTCCTCATGGGCTGCGTGCTGCCGGCCAACCTCGGCCAGGCGCCCGCCCGCCAGGCCGCGATTGCCGCTGGCATTCCGCTGTCGGCCGGTGCCACCACGCTCAACAAGGTGTGCGGCTCGGGCATGAAGACCATCATGCTCGGCCATGACCTGATCAAGGCCGGTTCGGCCAGCATCGTGGTCGCCGGCGGCATGGAATCGATGTCCAACGCCCCGCACATGCTGCCGAATTCACGCACCGGCAACCGCTTCGGCAACTTCCAGGCGGTCGACCACATGGCCCACGACGGCCTGGTCAATGCCTACGACGGCAAGGCGATGGGCGAATTCGCCGAATGCGCGGTGGACAAGTACCAGTTCACCCGCGAGGAACAGGACGCCTACGCCATCGAGTCGGTCAAGCGCGCACAGGCCGCGCAGGCCAATGGCGCCTTCGCCGACGAGATCGTCGCGGTGAAGGTGGCCACCCGCAAGGGTGAGGTCGAGTTCGCCACCGACGAACAGCCCGGCCGCTCGGACATCGCCAAGATCCCGACCCTGCGTCCGGCGTTCAAGAAGGATGGCAGCGTGACCGCCGCCAGCTCCTCCAGCATTTCCGACGGCGCCGCCGCCGTGGTGCTGCTGACCGAGGAAGACGCCGCTGCGCGTGGCATCACCCGCTGGCGCGGATCGTCGGCCATGCCACCCACTCGCAGGAACCGGAGTGGTTCACCACTGCCCCGATCGGGGCGATCCACGCGCTGCTGGCCAAGACTGGCTGGTCGCTGGAGCAGATCGATCTGTTCGAAATCAACGAAGCGTTCGCCGTAGTCGCCATGGCGCCGATGCGCGAGCTGGGCATCCCGCATGACAAGCTCAACGTGAATGGCGGTGCCTGCGCACTGGGCCATCCGATCGGTGCGTCCGGTGCCCGTCTGGTGGTGACCCTGGTCAACGCCCTGCGCACGCGCGGTGGCAAGCGCGGCATTGCCACCTTGTGCATCGGTGGCGGCGAAGCGACGGCAATCGCCATCGAATTGATTTGAAAAGATTTAACGATGATTTCGCAAAAATGAATGCGGGATCGCTTGACACCCAATCTTGGCTTGTCATCATGTTGTCGGCGCGCAGTTGCGCGTTGCCTAATCTAACGACGAGGATTCACACAATGAGCATCAACAAGCTGCTGGTCGCGATGTCCCTGGCTCTGGCCCTGGCCGCCTGCTCGAAGCAGGAAGCTGCCCAGGACGCCGCTGCTTCGGCCAACGAAGCCGCCACCGAAGCCCAGGCTGCTGCCGACCAGGCCGCCGCTGCCGGCGCCCAGACCGCCGACGCTGCCCAGCAGGCCGCTGACACCGCCGCCACCGCTGCTGACGCTTCGGTCGACGCCGCTGCCCAGGCTGGCGCTGCTGCCACCGACGCTGCTGCCGGCGCTGCTGCCGACGCTGCCAAGGCTGCCGAAGGCACCGCCGAGAAGGCCAAGGACGCTGCTGAAGAAGCCAAGAAGTAATCACTTCTTTCTTCATGCTGTTCTGGAAAAGCCGCTGGTCCGCCAGCGGCTTTTTCTTGCCCGGTCTTCACAACGGCATGAATAGGCTGGCGTCCCCATCCATTGCAGCAGCGGAGACCGCCATGAAGATTCGTCCGATCACCACCACCGTGCTGGCCGCCTGCCTGCTGCTGGCCCTGGCCGCCTGCAAGGGCCCGGAAGCCGAGCAGGCCAAACAGGACGCGCAGCAGGCCGCCGACAGCGCCGGTGCTGCCGCCCGCGACGCCGTGGACAAGGCCGCCGCGCCACCCGCGACGCCGCCGACAAGACCGCAGCCGCCTCTGAGCAGGCCGCCGCCGATACCCAGCAGGCCCTGGACAAGGCCGCTGATGCCACGGCCAATGCCGCCGACAAGGCCAAGGACGCAGCGACCGATGCCGCCGCGCACGCCAGCGACGCCACCGCCAACGCCGCGCAGAAGGTTGCCGACAAGGCGCGCGATGTCGCAAACGACGCAAAAGCGAATGCCGCCAAGGAAGAAGCCAAGCACTAAGCCCTGCCGGCAGCCGGGCATGGGCTCGGCGCTATACAGGAAAAGCCGCGGCATTGCCGCGGCTTTTCTGCTTTCCGCACCCTGCTTTTTCTGTTGATTCCGTGCTGGACGCGCGGAAAGTGTCCGCGGCCGCGCGGGTGGGTTGCGCAGGGGCGTGAGCCGCATGGATGCGGCGACCGAGCTTACATGGACGTACTTGCAGCGCCCCCTGCGCAACCCACCCGCGCGGCCCGCTCACAACGCAGACTCCGCAGCGCCCACCACGAGGGGCTCCGCCGTTGGCCGCCCGCTACGGCAACGCGCGCGCCACCATCGCCGCCAGATCCACCCCCGCCGGCAGCGTCCCGAACGCCAGCCCATGCTCACCGTGCAGCCGGCTGCGCACGAACGCCTCGGCCATCGGGCTGCGCGCGCGCAGCAGCAACGCCGCCTGCAACAGCAGCGCGGTGCGCTCGCAGAAGATCCGCGCCTGCGATTCTTCCGGCGGCGGTGCCGCTGCCCAGCGCTGCAAGGCCGCTGCATAACGCGCATCCCGGTCGGCCACGGCCGCCAGCTCACCGCGCAATGCCGCCAGCGCCTCCGGCTCGCGCGACAGCGTGCGCAGCACGTCCAGGCACTGGATGTTGCCGCTGCCCTCCCAGATCGAGTTCAACGGTGCCTGCCGGTACAACCGCGGCAGCATCGACTCTTCCACATAGCCGGCCCCGCCCAGGCATTCCTGCGCTTCGTTGACGAACACCGCCGCACGCTTGCACACCCAGTACTTGCCCAGCGCGGTCCCCAGCCGCGCCAGCGCTGCCTCATTGGCATCCACGCCGGCACGGTCGACCGCACGGGCGATGCGCATCGCCAGCACCGTGGCCGCTTCAGACTCCAGCGCCAGATCGGCCAGCACGTTGGCCATCAGCGCATGTTCCACCAGCAGCTTGCCGAAGGTGCGGCGGTGCCGCGCATGGTGCAGCGCTTGCGCCAGCGCCATGCGCATCTCTGCCGCTGCGCCGAGCATGCAGTCCAGGCGGGTCATCATCACCATGCCGATGATGGTAGCCACGCCGCGTCCTTCCTCGCCCACGCGCCATGCCTGCGCCCCGCAGAACTCGACCTCGCTGGAGGCGTTGGCCCAGTCGCCCAGCTTGTCCTTCAGCCGCATCAGCCGGAACGCGTTGCGATCGCCATCGGCAAGCCGGCGTGGCATCAGCAGGCAGGTCATTCCCGCCGGCGCCTGCGCCAGCACCAGGAAGCCATCGCACATGGGGGCGGAAAAGAACCATTTGTGCCCCACCAGGCGATAGCGCTCGCCGTCGATCGGCTCGGCACGCGTGCTGTTGGCGCGAACGTCCGAGCCGCCCTGTTTTTCGGTCATGCCCATGCCCAGGGTGATGCCGGTCTTGTCCGCCACCGGCACGTCGCGCGGGTCATAGACCGGCGCGGCCGCCTTGCGTGCCCACTCGGCCAGGTGCGGTTGCGACTGCAGCACTGCCACCGCCGCATGGGTCATGGTCAACGGACAGCTGGTGCCGGCCTCGGCCTGGTGATGCAGGTAGCTCAGCGCCGCACGCGCAACATGCGCGCCAGGCTGCGGCTCGTGCCAGGACAGGCCGGCCACGCCATGCGATTTCGCTGCGTCCATCAACTGGTGATAGGCCGGATGGAACTCGACGGTATCGATGCGATGGCCCTGCGCATCGTGCGTGCGCAGCCGTGGTCGATCGCGGTTGGCGTCGAAGCCGAGCCGATACAGCTCGTCACCGGCCAGCGCACCATACACCGCCAGCCGCGGTGCGAAACCGGCGGCGCCTTCGCGCTGCACCGCCTCCATCAGTGCCACGTCATCGGTCCACAACTGGCGGCCGGCGAAGGGCGGCGGCTGGTTCAACACCACGTGGGTTTCGAAGGGGGCGTTGCTGCTGAAGCCGGGTCCGCTCATCCGTTCCTTCCTGGCGGCAAGAGGTGTGCGCTCCGATTGTGCAGCATCCTCCGCCAAGCCCGTGTTCAGGCCGGTTCTCACCACCTGCACGAGGCGCAGGCCACAGTGACCACATGGCAGGCAATGACGATCTGGTGGTGCTGCGCCCGGAGGGGCTGTACTGCGCCGCCGGCGATTTCCATATCGATCCCTGGCGCCCGGTGCCGCGCGCGGTCATCACCCATGGCCATGGCGACCACGCGCGCCCGGGCATGGGCGAGTACCACTGCAGCGAAGGCAGCCTGCCGATCCTGCGCTGGCGACTGGGCGATGTGCAGGTGCACAGCCATGCCGACGGGGTGGCCTTCGGCATGGGCCGGGTGCAGGTGTCGCTGCATCCTGCCGGCCATGTGCTGGGCTCGTCGCAGGTGCGCATCGATGACGGCGAGCAGGTCTGGGTGGCCTCCGGCGATTACAAGCGCCAGCCCGACCCGACCTGCACGCCGTTCGAAGTGGTGCCCTGCGATACCTTCATCACCGAGGCGACGTTCGCGTTGCCGATCTACCGCTGGCCGGACACCGCCACGGTGGCCGCCGAGATCGTGGCCTGGCGCCGCGAATGCGCGCAGCGCGGCGAAGCGGCCATCCTGCTGTGCTACGCGCTGGGCAAGGCGCAGCGGGTACTGGCCGAGCTGCTGCCGCTGGATGACCGGCCCGCCTGGCTGCATGGCGCCATCGCCAATGGCGTGGCGGTCTACCGGCAGGCCGGCGTGCCGATGCTGGAAACGCTGGCCGTGGCCGAACAGGGACGACAGCCCGATGCCGCCGGCCAGCTGATCCTGGCCCCGCCCTCGGCGGCAGGCACGCCGTGGATGCGCCGCTTCGGACCACATCAACTGGGGTTCGCCTCGGGGTGGATGCAGCTGCGCGGCAACCGGCGCCGGCGCAATGTCGATCGCGGTTTCGTCATCTCCGACCACGCCGACTGGCCCGCGCTGCTGCACACCATCGAGCAGACGCGCGCCTCGCGGGTGATCGCCACCCATGGCAATACCGATGCGCTGATTCCCTTCCTGCGCGAGCGCGGCATCGCCGCCGAAGCCTTCCGCACCGATTTCGGAAGCGAGGAATGAAGGCCTTCGCCGCACTCTACCAGCGCCTGGACCGCAGCACGGCCACCCTGGACAAGCGTGCCGCGCTGGTCGACTACTTCCGCCACGCCGCGGCGCACGATGCGGCGTGGGCGCTGTTCCTGCTCAGCGGCGGCAAGGTCGGCGGCGCACGCCGCAGGATCGCCGCCAGTGGCGAGCTGCGCAGCTGGATCGCCGAAGAATCCGGTCTGCCCGCCTGGCTGGTGGAAGACAGCTATGCCCAGGTCGGCGATCTGGCCGAAACACTGACCCTGCTGCTGGATGATCCATTGCATCCCGCCGCCGACCGGCCGTTGTCGGACTGGATCGAACAGCACCTGCTGGCCGTGGCCAACCATGCCGAGGGCGAGCGCCGCGCGGCGGTTGTCGCCGGCTGGCGGCAGTTGCGCAGCGGCGAGCGCCTGGTGTTCAACAAGCTGCTGACCGGCGCCCTGCGCGTGGGTGTCTCGCAGCGGCTGGTGCAACAGGCACTGGCCGAATGGTCCGGCCTGGACATCGCGCGCATCGCCCAGCGCATGCTCGGTGCGTGGGTACCCTCGCCCGGGCTGCTGGCGCAGCTGTTGTCGGCCGACGAACTGCCGCAGGATCGGCAGCAGCCCTACCCGTTCTTCCTGGCCTCGCCGATGGAGGGCGAGCCGGGCGCACGGCTGGGCCCGATCGAAGACTGGCTGCTGGAGTGGAAATGGGATGGCATCCGTCTGCAGCTGCTGCGCCGGCGCGGCGAAGTGGCGCTATGGTCGCGCGGCGAGGAACGCCTCGATGGCCGCTTTCCCGAGATCGAACAGGCCGCGATGGCGCTGCCCGAGGGCTGCGTGCTGGATGGCGAGCTGCTGGCCTGGGATGAAACCGGCGACCTGCCGCGTGCCTTCACCGCATTGCAGACCCGCATCCAGCGCCGCAAACCCGGCGCGGCGACGCTACGCAATACGCCGGTGCGCGTACTTGCCTACGACCTGCTTGAACAGGACGGCGAAGATCTGCGCGCACTGCCGCTGCAGCAACGGCGTGCGCGGTTGGCCGAGCTGATCGGCACGCTGGATGACAAGCGCATCCAGATCTCGCCGGAGGTTGCTGCCGAGGGCTGGCAGCAGGCCGCCGCACTGCGCGATGGCGCACGCGACCGCGGCGTCGAAGGCTTGATGCTCAAGCGCCGCGCCTCCGTCTATCAATCGGGGCGACGACGCGGCGACTGGTGGAAGTGGAAGGTCGATCCCCTCACCATCGATGCGGTGCTGCTGTACGCGCAGGCCGGGCATGGACGGCGCAGCACGCTGTACACCGACTACACCTTCGGGGTGTGGGACGGCGACACGCTGGTGCCGGTGGCCAAGGCTTATTCGGGATTGGACGACAAGGAAATCCTCGCGCTCGACCGCTGGATCCGCGCCAATACGCGCGAACGCTTCGGCCCGGTGCGCAGCGTGCGTGCCGAACAGGTGTTCGAATTGGGTTTCGAGGCGGTCAACCGCAGTGCGCGGCACAAGTCGGGCATTGCCGTGCGGTTTCCGCGCATCCTGCGCTGGCGCCACGACAAGCCGGCCAGCGAAGCCGACCGGCTGACCGCTCTGCAGGCGCTGGCGCGATGACGCGCAGCCAGGCGCTGAGCCGGCTGGAAGACTGGTTCGCGGCACGCGGCTGGCGCTCGCTGCCGTTCCAGCGCGCGATGTGGCGGCACTACCTGGCCGGTGAGTCCGGGCTGCTGCACACGCCAACCGGCAGCGGCAAGACCCTGGCCATGTTCGGCGGCCCGCTGCTGCAGGCGATGATCGATCCGCCACCGGCACCGCGCCGTGCCAATGCGGTGCGGCCGCTGCAGGTGTTGTGGGTGACGCCGTTGCGCGCGCTGGCCAGCGACACCGCCCGTGCGCTGCAGACGGTGATCGACGGCCTGGGACTGGGTTGGCGGGTCGGCCTGCGCAGTGGTGATGCCAGCAACCGCGAGCGACGGCAGGCGCGCGAGGGCCGCATCGACGTGCTGGTGACCACGCCCGAATCGCTGGCGCTGCTGCTGAGCTATCCCGACACGCTGCCACGCATGCGCCAGCTGCGCTGCGTGGTGGTGGACGAATGGCACGAACTGCTGGGCAACAAGCGCGGCGCGCTGTTGCAGTTGAACCTGGCGGTGCTGCGCGATGCTGCGCCTTCACTGCAGCTGTGGGGATTGTCGGCGACGCTGGGCAACCTGGCGCAGGCCCGCGAGGTGCTGCTGCCCGACCGACCGGACGCCCCCATCGTGCAGGGCGTCCGTTCGCGCCCGATCACCGTGCGCAGCCTGCTGCCGGCGCCCGGCGAACGCTTTCCGTGGGCCGGCCACCTCGGGCTGGCGCAGCTGCCACGCGTGCTGGATGCGCTGATGGCCGCTCGCAGCAGCCTGCTGTTCACCAACACCCGCGCGCAGGCCGAGTTGTGGCACCAGGCGCTGGCGGCGGTATGGCCGGAAGACGCCGATACGCTGGCGCTGCATCACGGCTCGCTGGATCCGGCGCTGCGCCAGCAGGTGGAAGACGGCCTGCGCGCGGGTACGCTGCGCTGCGTGGTGGCGACCTCCAGCCTCGACCTCGGCGTGGATTTCCCCGAGGTTGAACAGGTACTGCAGCTGGGTAGCCCGAAAGGGGTGGCGCGCCTGCGCCAGCGCGCCGGGCGCGCACGCCATCGCCCTGGTGCCAGCGGCTCCATCCTGTGCGTCCCCAGCCATGCACTGGAACTGGCCGAATATGCGGCCGTGCGCCGTGCACTGCGCGAAGGCGTGGTCGAAGCCCGCCGGCCGCCCACGCTGTCGCTGGATGTGCTGGCCCAGCACGCGGTAAGCCGCGCATTGGCCGGCGGCTTCGACAGCCAGGCGCTGCTTGATCAGATACGGCGTACCCATGCCTTCGCCGCGCTGGACGACGCGCAATGGCAGGCCGTGCTGGAGTTCATCGTGCAGGGCGGGCAGGCGCTGACGCAGTACCCGGACTTCCACAAGGTCGTGCGCGATGCCGATGGCAGCTACCGCATGCATGATCGCCGCCAGGCGCTGCGGCACCGCTTGTCGATCGGCACCATCAGCAGCGATGGCAGCGTGCGCGTGCAGTTCCTGCGTGGTGGCGGGCTCGGTGCAGTGGAGGAACAGTTCGCCAGCCGCCTGCGCCGGGGTGATCGCTTCCAGTTCGCCGGGCGCCTGCTGGAGCTGGTGCAGCTGCGTGACATGACCGCCTTCGTGCGGCTGGCGCGCGGACGCGGTGATGGCATCGTGCCGCGCTGGCAGGGTGGGCAGCTGCCGCTGTCGATGACCCTGGGCCGCGAACTGGAAGCGGTATTGTCCGGTGCCGATGACAGCGCCGAATCACGCTGGCTGGCGCCGTTGCTGGCACTGCAGGCGCAGTTGTCGGCGCGGCCCGGTGCGGATCATCTGCTGGTGGAAGACGTGAGGCGTCGCGAGGGCCAGTTCCTGTTCGTCTATCCCTTTGCCGGCCGCCACGTGCACGAGGCATTGGCGGCGCTGCTGGCGCTGCGTTGTACCCGCCGGCAGCGCAACAGCATCGGCTATGCGGTGAACGATCATGGTCTGGTGCTGGCACCGGCGCAGGCCATCGAACTCGAACTGCCGCAGTGGCGCGCCTTGTTCAGCCGTGAACATCTGCTGGAAGACCTGCGTGCGGCGGTCAATCTGGGCGAGCTGGCACGCCGCCAGTTCCGCGGCATCGCGCGTGTGGCCGGCCTGCTGGTTCCCAGCCTGCCCGGCGGCATGCCGCGCTCGCTGCGCCAGCTACAGGCGTCGGCGGGATTGCTCTATGACGTCCTGCGCGAGCACGACCCGGGTCATCTGCTGCTGGCACTGGCCGAGCGCGAAGTCCTGCACGACAGCCTGGACCTGCCGGGCCTGCAGCAGGTACTGGATCGGATTGGCACCCAGGCACTGTCGCTGCAGCAGCCGGCATCACTCACGCCGCTGGGTTTTCCGCTGTGGGCCGAGCGCCTGCGCGGGCAGTTCAGCAACGAAGACTGGCGCACGCGGGTGCAACGCGCCGCGCAGCAGCTGGAGCGCCGCCATGGTCGATGAGCATCTGCTGCTTGCCGGCGAGCCCATGCGGTTGCTCGGTAGCCGCGCCCTGTACTGGCCGGCACGACAGGCGTTGCTGATCGCCGACCTGCACCTGGGCAAGGCCGATGTGTTCCGTCGTGCCGGCATCGCACTGCCCAGCGGCGGCACCGTTGACGACCTTCAGCGCCTGCAGGCGCTGCTCGATGCACATGCCTGCCGCGAACTGTGGATCCTCGGTGACATCCTGCATGGGCCGGCGCATCGCGCGCCGTGGTACCAGCACTGGCTGGGCTGGCGCGAACGCAATGCGTGGCTGGAGGTGCATGTCGTGCGTGGCAACCACGACCGGCACCTGGCCCACGCACAGCTGCAGGTCCGGATCCACGACAGTGTCCCGCTCGGGCCCTTCCTGCTGCGCCATGAACCTGTGGCCGATCCGGCAAGACATGTGATTGCAGGACATCTGCACCCACAGATCGCGCTGCCCGCGTTGCGGCGGCGCTTTCCCGCGTTCTGGCTGCGCGATGGGATGACGATCCTGCCCGCCTTCTCCGCCTTCACCGCCGGAATCGTGCCAGTCCCCGCCCCTGGCGAGCAGATGATTGCCTGCGTGGAGGGCGGGCTGGTGGCACTGCCGACGCGCTGAATCAGGCCGGGCGCACGCCCAGCTGCGGCATCAACTGGAAATCGGCGGTGTCATCATCGCGCCGCCGTGGCAGTGCCCGGATCGCGGCGAGCATGTCCTGCGCACAGCTGCGGATGCGCGCGTGGTGCTCCGGCGATGCATGGCTGATCAGGCTGCCGACATGGAACTCGAACACGTCTTCCAGTACGTCGGGCTGGTCTTCGTGCAGCATCTGCAGCAGACCGCGCAGCTTGCAGATTTCCGAATCCAGCTCCTCGACCGCGAACAACATGGCGTCCTCCTCGTTCAACATCACGCGGCACGTCCGGGCCGCAACAGGCCGCAACGGCGGTGCCGCCCGGGCCACGCGCGATGTTGATCACGGAAAGGAAAACGGGCGACGCGACTGTCGCGTGCTCACTTCTTTTCGCATAACCGCAGTGATGCAACCGTTAATTCACGTGACGGAATGCTTCACGCACGTGCTGTTGCCGCGATGACTGCAGGCGCCTGCTCGCGGCAGGCCATCGCAGCGATGAAAGCCGGATCCAGCGCCAGCGAACCGAACCAGCCATGCTGGGCGCCGCTGAGCACACGCAACATGTGGCCACGACCGCCCGGCAGCTTTCCCATCGGCCCCAGCAGCACATCACGCGCCTTCGCCCAGGCATCGCGCTCGGACTGGAACAGCGGCGTGAGCCAACGGCTCCAGCGCTGGTACACCGCCACGTGCGCGCGCCGCTGCGCCTGGTAGGCCTGCAATGCTTCGGCGCCTGCGCCGTGCCTGCGCAGCGCATCGCGCAGCGCCACGGCATCCAGCAGCGCCATGTTCACGCCCTGCCCCAGCTGCGGGCTCATTGCATGGGCGGCATCACCGGCCAGCACCATGCGGTCGTGATGCCAACGCGTCATCGCCGCATCGCGGTAGACCGCGCGCGCCAGCTGGCCGGCCTCGCGCAGATGCACGAAGCGGGCGCTGGCCTGCGGCCACAGCGCGTGCAGTTCGTCCAGCCACGGCGCCATGCCATCGGCCTGCCAACGATCGAAATCGCTGCGTGGCAGGCTCCAGAAGAAGCTCAGTCGCGGCGTGTCGTCGCCGGGCCGGGTGCCGACCGGCAGCAGCCCGATCATCTTGCGCGCGGCTACGTAGCGCTGCCGCAGTTCCTGCATGTGCGGCCAGTCTTCGGCCGGCAGCAGGCACCACAGCGCACCCCACGGATACACACGGTCCAGCGCAGCGCCACCGCCAAGGGTGCCGCGCAGGGTCGAGGCTGCACCGTCGGCGGCCACCACCAGATCGAACGGGCCGTGCAGGCGACCTTCGCTGTCGCGCACGCGGCCCTGCGCGCTGTCCACATCGACGATGGTGGTGCCGGCGTGCAGCTGGCCGGCACCGCCTCGTGCGTCGTCCAGCAGCGAGAACAGGGCACCGCGCTGCATGCCCAGGCCATGCAGCCGCGCGTCCAGGCCGTCATAGCGCATGTCCATCACCGCACGTTCGCACGGCGTGTCGCCGTACAGGCGGTGCACCGGTGCGGCATGCGCGCGCACCGCGTCGAGCAGGCCCATTTGCCACAGCACCTGCAAGCCGCTGGGCTGCAGCAGGAAACCGGCGCCGACCGGCCCCGGCGTCGGCACCCGTTCAAAGATCTCCACCTGGTGACCGTCACGGGTGAGCAGGATGGCCAATGCCTGGCCGGCGGTGCCGTAGCCGATCACGGCGATGCGCAGTCGTTCCGTCATGACTGCATTGTGCCCGAGGCGGCAACCTCATGGCCGCAACGGCGGCGCAAAAAACCCCGCCGAAGCGGGGTTTTCAACGCACTGTCGAGTGGATCACTCGGCCGGCGTGATGTTCGAAGCCTGGGCACCCTTCGGGCCCTGGGTCACGTCATAGGTGACACGCTGGCCTTCCTGCAGGCTGCGGAAGCCCTTGGAGTTGATGGCGGAGAAGTGCGCGAACACGTCGGCGCTGCCATCCTCCGGCGAGATGAAGCCAAATCCCTTGGCGTCGTTGAACCACTTGACGGTACCGTTCGGCATGGTGATGCGAGACCTTATGCAATGAATGGGTGGTGTACGCTGAACCCGCGCACAAGCTGAGTATGCAAAGCTTGCTCGGGGAAGACAATCACCCCCGTGCCAATTCGCCCACCAGTTCCGGAAGTCCGTTGCTGGCGGCCTGCACATTGGCCAGCACTTCGGCCATCGTAATCTCCTCGCCATCCCCGCAGCCGGCGGCCCAGTTGGCAATGATCGCCAGGCAGGCGTAATCCAGGCCCAGCTCCCGTGCCAGCGCGGCTTCGGGCATGCCGGTCATGCCCACCAGGTCACAGCCGTCACGGCGCATGCGGGCGATTTCAGCGATGGTTTCCAGGCGCGGGCCCTGGGTTGCGCCGTAGCAGCCACCGTCATGGACCGTGACACCGGTCACCTTGGCCGCCGCCAGGATCTTGCTGCGCAGCATCGGCGTGTACGGATGGCCGAAATCGACGTGAACCACGTCGGTGCCCTCTTCTTCACAGATGGTGCTGATGCGGCCCCAGGTGTAGTCAATGATCTGGTCCGGGCAGGCCAGCACGCGCGGACCAAAGTGTTCGGTGATGCCGCCCACGGTGTTCAACGCCAGCACGCGCTGCGCGCCCAGCTGCTGCAGCGCGGCCAGGTTGGCGCGGTAGTTGATCTTGTGCGGCGGCAGCGAGTGGCCTTCACCATGGCGCGCCAGGAACGCCACGCGGTGGCCGAGCAGCGTGCCCACCCGCACCGGGCCGGACGGACGGCCGAAACGGGTATCGACCTCGTGGGTCTGCACGTCGTCGAGCTTGGCCAGGTTGTAGACACCGGTACCGCCGATCACGGCCAGGGCGATCTGTTGCATTCGAAGCACTCCATGAAAAGACGAACGCCGGCACCCGAGGATGCCGGCGGTGGAAGCGGTGCGCCGCGGGCGGCCGCGCCGTTATTCCTTCATTGCGTAGATGGCCGGCACGCAGCGCAGGGTTTCGTTGACGTCCATGCCGAAGCCGAACACGTAACGATCCGGCAGTTCGATGCCGGCGTAGTCGGCGGTCACGTCCGGCAGCGCGCGGTCGTGCTTCTTCACCGTCATCGCGGCGATGCGCACGTCGGTCGCGCCCTGCTCCAGGCACCAGGTGCGCACGCCCTGCAGGGTGTAGCCCTCGTCCAGGATGTCGTCGACCAGCAGCACGCGGCGGCCGAACAGCGAGGTGGCCGGCTTGTGCTTCCAGACCAGGTCGCCACCGGTGGTTTCACCGCGGTAGCGGGTGGCGTGCAGGTAATCGAACTGCACGTCCTGGCCGCGCGCGCCCAGTTCCAGCGCCAGCTGGCCGGCGAACGGCAGTGCGCCGTGCATGATCGACAGGAACAGCGGCACCTCGCCCTTGTAATCGCGCGCGATGGCGTCGGCGATACCGGCGATGGCCTTGTCGATGGTGGGGCGGTCGACCAGCAGGTCAGCCTGGGCCAGGGCCTGGGAAATGGTGAGGTTGGGCATCAGACGGTTCTTCCAAGGGTTTCAAGCAGACGGGATTGGGTGTCGCCATGGCGGGCATCGGCCAACAGGCCATCCCAGCCAAGCGCGCCGCGACCGATCAGGCCCAGCAGCGCAGCGGTATTGAGGGAGCGCCCCTGCACCGCGTGCAGGGCTTCATCGACCAGCTCGGGGTGGCAGACCAGCACCACGTCGCAACCGGCGTCCAGGTGCGCGTGCACGCGCGCGGGCACACCGCCGGCGCTGTGCGAGGCGGCCATGCCGATGTCGTCGGAGAACACCACGCCACGGAAGCCGAGCTCGCCACGCAGAATGTCCTGGATCCAGCGCGGCGAATAGCCGGCCGGCTCCGGCGCCACCTGCGGATAGATCACGTGCGCCATCATCACCGCGTCGGCACCGGCGGCGATGCCGGCCTGGAACGGCACCAGGTCCTGCGCACGCAGTTCGTCCAGCGCGCGCGGATCGATCGCGGTATCGACATGGGTATCTTCCAGCACGGTGCCGTGGCCGGGGAAATGCTTGAGCGTGGCGGCCATGCCGACCGCGTGCATGCCACGCACGTAGGCGGCGGTGAAGGCGGCCACCACCTGCGGGTCTTCACTGAAGGCACGGTTGCCGATGGCGCGATTGCCGCGGCCCAGATCGACCACCGGCGCGAAGCTGAGGTCCACGCCGCTGGCTCGCACCTCGCTGGCCATCAGCCAGGCGTGCTGCTCGGCCATGGCCAGCGCCTGCTGCGGATCGGTGGCGTACATCGCGCCGATCTCCTGCAGCGGCGGCAGCGCGCTGTAGCCCTCGCGGAAGCGCTGCACGCGGCCGCCTTCCTGGTCCACGCAGATCAGCTGCGGGCGCGGCGCAGCGGCGCGGATGGCCGCGCTCAGATCGGTCACCTGCTGGCGCGAAGCAAAGTTGCGCTTGAACAGCACCACCCCGGCCACGGCATCGTGCTGCAGCCAGTCGCGTTCCTGGGCGGTCAGTTCGGTGCCGGCAACGCCGATCAGCAGCATGGTCGATCTCCACAACGCGCGCCCTCATGGCGCAGTGCCGCATTGTCGCAGAACCGGCCGGCAGGCGCAGTGGTCAAGGTAAAGGGAAGCGTGGGGTCAGAGCCGCAGTGCGGATCTGACCCCGGGGTCGGATCCCCGCAGGGGCTCTGACCCCGATCTGCTCAGACCTTGCAGCCGTCCGCGCCGCAGGCCTCGTCGCCGTCAGCCGAAGCGGCCGGGGCGCCCTGCTCGGCGGCGATCTGGCGCAGAGCGTTGGCGAACGCCTCCGGCGGCTGCGCTCCGGAAATGGCCCATTTCCCATCGATGACGAAGGTCGGTACCGAGGAAATGCCCAGCGCATGGGCCTGCGCCAGCCTGGCCTCCACTTCGGCCAGTCCGCGGTCGGAGGCCAGCATCTGCGCGATCTCGCCCGCGTCCAGACCGCCGGCCACGCCAGCCTTGATCAGCACCGCCGGGTCAGCCAGGTTCTGGCCCTGCTCGAAGTGGGCGCGGAACAGCGCCTCGCCGACCACCTCCTGCACCCCATGCTCCCCGGCCAGCCACAGCACCCGGTGGGCCGGCAGCGTGGTCACCCGCACCTGGCCCTGGCTGAAGTCCATCGGCAGGCCTTCGGCACGCGCGGTGGTCTGGGTCTGGCTGAGGATCTGCTCGGTACGCTCTGCGCCACCGAACTTGCGCACATAGGCCTCACGCAGCGGAACCGGAGTGGCGTCCGCATCGGGATCCAGCTGGAACGGCTGCCAGTGGATGTCCAGATCAGGCGCGTCGGCGCCCAGCAACTGCACGCCCTGCTGGAAACGATGCTTGCCGATCCAGCACCAGGGGCAGACCACGTCGGAATAGATGTCGATTCTCATTCCCCCGACATGGGGCCCGCCTCCCTCGAAAAAGGGGACGGAGGGGATTAAGTCGCTTTTCGCACAGGTGGGGTAAAGACGACTTAATCCCCTCCGTCCCCCTTTTGGGGTTCACCACTGTGAATAGGGGTGACTGGCCAGCGCGACGTTGTAGTAGCGCGCATCGTCGGTCACTTCGGCGCCCACCCAGTCCGGCAGCTCGATGGCCTGGTCGGCGCTGTCCAGTTCAACCTCGGCCACCACCAGGCCGGCGTTGTCGCCCAGGAACTCGTCCACTTCCCAGGTCAGCCCGGCGTGCTCGACCAGATGCCGGCGCTTGTCGATCAGGCCGCCCACGCACAGCGCCAGCAGCGCGCGCGCGTCCTCGACCGGGATCGGGTAATCGAACTCCTGGCGGGTATGGCCGATGGTGCGCGACTTCAGGTTCAGCGCGGCGTGGTCACCCTCGATGCGCACCCGCACCGAGGCGTTCTGGGTGCCGCGATCCAGCGCGCCCATGTCGTTGATGTAGCCCTGCGCCATCGGGATCACCCGGTGCGCGGCGGCACGCCAGTCGTCACTGCTGACGAGGAATTTGCGTTCGATTTCGATGCCCATCGCGCCATTATGCGCGATGGGCATGACAGGCGATCAGCGCTTCTCGAACACCGCGATGCTTTCCACATGCGCGGTGTGCGGGAACATGTCCATCGCACCGGCACTGACCAGAGTGAAGCCCTGCTCGTTGACCAGATAACCGGCATCGCGTGCCAGCGAGCCCGGGTGGCAGCTGACGTAGACGATGCGCTTGAACTGCTTCAGCGGCAGCTGCTGCAGCACTTCGATCGCGCCCGAGCGCGGCGGGTCCAGCAGCAGCTTGTCAAAGCCCTGGCGCATCCACGCGGTGCTGCGCTGGTCCTGGGTCAGGTCGGCGCTGAAGAACTGCGCGTTTGCCAGGCCGTTGCGCTCGGCATTCTCTCTCGCGCGCGCCACCAGGCCGGCATCGCCTTCCACACCCACCACCTCACGCACGCGGCGGGCCAGCGGCAGGGTGAAGTTGCCCAGGCCGCAGAACAGGTCCAGCACGCGCTCGTCCTCACCCGGCTCCAGCAGCTCCAGGGCGTGGGCGATCATCTTCTCGTTGAGCTTGGCGTTGACCTGGATGAAGTCCAGCGGGCGGAACGCCAGTTCGACATCCCACGGCGCCAGCCGGAACGACAGCGGCACGCCCTGCCCGTCCAGCGGCTGCACGGTGTCCACGCCGCCGGACTGCAGGTAGATCACGAAACCATGCTGCTGGCCAAAGGCCGCCCAGGCGGCGCGGTCGGCCTCACTGAGCGGCTGCAGGTGGCGCACGGTCAGCACCACGGCCTGATCGCCGGCGATGAACTCGATCTGCGGAATGTCGCGCTTGCCATCGAGCGACTCGATGAACAGGGACAGCGCCTCGACCTTGGTGCCGATTTCCGGAATCACCGTCAGGCACTGGCTGAGGTCGGCCACGAAACGGGGATCCTGTTCACGGAAGCCGACCAGGGTCTTGTCCTTCTTTTCGACCCGGCGCACCGAGAAGCGGCCCTTGCGGCGGTAGCCCCAGCTCTCGCCGACCAGCGGCGGCAGCACGGCGCCCGGCTTCACGTGGCCGATGCGCTCCAGGTTGTCCATCAGCACCCGCTGCTTGGCGACGATCTGCTGGTCTTCGTCCAGATGCTGCAGCACGCAGCCGGCGCAGGTGCCGAAGTGCGGGCACTTCGGGGTCACGCGCTGCGGCGAGGCCTGCAGCACCTCGACGGTGCGGGCCTCGTCGAAATGGCGGCTGCGGGCCGTCTGTTCAGCCATCACCACCTCGCCGGGCAGGGCGCCGCTGACGAAGGTGACCTTGCCGCCCTCGCCTTCACGGCGGGCGACGCCACGACCATCATGGCTGAGGTCGAGGATCTCGGTCTGGAACGGGGTACGGTCGATGCGGGAGCGGGATCGGGCCACGTGGCAACAGGCTGCGGGCAAAAATGGGGGCGTATTGTCGCAGATCCTGACCGGCAGGGTCCGAAGCCGCTTGCGCCCGTGGCCGCCGTGCTTGATGATTGAGCCAGCTGACATGGAGGCAGCCCTGATGCAGATGACCCCGCGGGCCAGCCGGCCCCGCTTCCTGCTTGTCGAGGACGACATCATCAGCCGCGGTTTTTTCAAAGCGGCGTTGGAAACGTTACCGGCGGACGTGGATACCGCAGATTCGCTGGCCAGCGCGCTGGCCAGTGCCGAACCGGGCGCCCACGATCTGTGGCTGATCGACGTCAATCTGCCCGATGGCAATGGCGCCCAGCTGCTGCGCGAACTGCGCCGTTCACATCCGGACACCCCCGCGCTGGCGCATACCGCCGACGGCGATACTTCCATTCACGCGCGCCTGCGCGAGGCCGGCTTCAGTGACACGCTGGTCAAGCCACTCGGCCGCGACCAGCTGCTGAAGGCGGTGCGCCGTGCACTGGTCAACAGCCCGGCGGGCATCTTCGTGGCCCAGGCACCGGCGGCAGTCGAGCTGCAGGTGGAGGACTGGGATGAAACCGCGGCCCTGGCCGCGCTCAATGGCCAGCGCAACCACCTGATCGCGCTGCGCGAGCTGTTCCTGGCCGAACTGCCGGGCGTCCGCGATGCGGTTGAGCAGGCCGTGGACCAGCATGACGAACGCCAACTGCGCAGCCAGCTGCACCGGCTGCAGGCCAGTTGTGGCTTCGTCGGGGCCGCACGGCTGGGGCGTGCCGTGCGTCAACTGCATCACGCGCCGGAGTCGGGGCAGGCCCAGGACGGGTTCCGGGCGGCGGTGGCAGCCTTGCTGCACTGAGGGCTGCGCCTGCCCCGGCGGTCGTGCCGGCCGCTGGCCGGCAACAGCAACGCCAACAGCCAAAGCAGCTCCCGCACCACACGGGCGGTAGACGCCATGCTGGAAATTCAAACGGATCTGACCCCAAGCCATTCCGTTGCCGTTGCCGGCCAGCGGCCGGCACTACCGCTTGTTTGGCCTGGTGTCGGGGTGCCAGCTGTTCGAGCAGTTCCCAGGATTTCAGGCCACGCACCCCGAGGCGAACTGAGGGCTGCGCCCTGCCCCAGCGGTAGTGCCGGCCGCTGGCCGGCAACAGCAACACCAACAGCCAGAGCAGCTCCCGCACCACACCGCCGGTAGATCCACGCCATGCTGGAAGTTCAAACGGGGTCAGTTCCGTTTTCCGCAGGAAAACGGAACTGACCCCAAGCCATTCCGATGCTGTTGCCGGCCAGCGGCCGGCACTACCGCTTGTTTGGCCTAGCGTCTGGGTGCCAGCTGCTCGAGCAGTTCCCAGGATTTCAGGCCACGCGCCCCGAGGTGGTGGGCCAGCACCCGCCGCATCGGCAGGCGCAGGCTGGCCAGATCGGCCGCGCCGGGCTCTTCATCGGCGGCCAGCGCCAGCAGCGCCGAACCCGTAGCAGCCGCCCGGCGTTCACCGCCGCGCTCGCTCAGCAACCGTTGCGCGCCTTCCTGCGGGTCCAGTTCATAGCGCGCCGCCGGATCGATCGGTTGGCCGTCGCTGGCGCTGTCCAGCTCGAAGCCCAGGCCCAGCGCGGACAGCAGTTCGCGCTCGAAGCGACGCAGGGTCCAGGCCAGGCCGGCCCCCACCGCCAGGCGCGCGCGCGCCTCGCCATAGGCCAGGTACAACTCCGGCAGCGGGTCCTGGCGCGGTGCCAGGCGCAGGGTCAGTTCACTCAGATAGAAGCCGGCCAGCATGGCCTGGCCGACCAGCCGCGGCGCCGCATCCAGCGCCTCGGCACCGCGCAGCTGCGCCAGTTCACCGCGCTGCTGCGCACTGAAACGGATCCATTGCAGCGGCTGCAGGGCGGCACGCAGCACCTGCCCTTTTGCGGTGGAAACACCGCGCGCCAGCAAGCCGATGCGGCCATGCTGCGCGCTCAATACCTCCACCAGCAGGCTGGTCTCGCGGTAGGCCCGTGCGTGCAGCACGAACCCCGTGTCGTCCTCGATCAGCATCGAAGCGACTGCACCGGTTTACTCGTAACCGAAGGCCTTCAGTGCGGCCTCGTCGTCGGACCAGCCTTCACGCACGCGCACCCAGGTTTCCAGGAACACCTTGGCCCCGAACAGACGCTCCATCTGCAGGCGCGACTTGGCGCCGATCTCCTTCAGGCGGGCGCCGCCCTTGCCGATCACGATGGCCTTCTGGCCTTCGCGTTCGACCCAGATCACCGCACCGATGCGCAGCAGGTTGCCGTCCTCGGTGAAGCGCTCGATCTCCACGGTGGTGGCGTACGGCAGTTCTTCGCCGAGCTGGCGCATCAGCTGC
This sequence comes from Stenotrophomonas sp. GSD10, assembly GCF_056172695.1. NCBI lineage: Bacteria > Pseudomonadati > Pseudomonadota > Gammaproteobacteria > Lysobacterales > Lysobacteraceae > Stenotrophomonas > Stenotrophomonas sp. GSD10. The sequence continues at coordinate 2,976,972 of NZ_JAOCMC010000002.1, forward strand.
TCGCGCACCAGCTCGCCGGCCAGGAAACGCTGGCTGCGGTCGGTGATCTCGTCTTCGCCGAACATCGGCGGCGCTTCCGGCAGCAGCTTCAGCACATCGCGCACCAGCGCCTCCAGACCATTGCGCTTCTGCGCCGAGATCGGATGCACGGCGGCGAAATCGCGGCCTTCGGTCACCTGCTGCAGGAACGGCAGCAGCGCGCCCTTTTCCTTCAGGCGGTCGATCTTGTTGACCACCAGCACCACCGGGATGCCGGCGTCGCGCAGCACGTTGAAGGCCAGGCTGTCCTCTTCGTCCCAGCGGCCGGCTTCGATCACCAGCAGGCCGGCGTCGACGCCTTCCAGCGAGCCCCGCGCGGCGCGGTTCATCACCCGGTTCATCGCCCGCTTCTGCACCTTGTGCAGGCCCGGGGTGTCGACCAGCACCAGCTGGCCTTCCGGGTAGGTGGCGATGCCCAGCAGGCGATGACGCGTGGTCTGCGGGCGGTTGGAAACGATGCTGACCTTGGCGCCGACCAGCGCATTGGTCAGGGTCGACTTGCCCACGTTCGGGCGGCCGATGACGGCCACGCTGCCGCAGTGATGGGGAGTTTGTTCGCTCACTTGGAATCCAGTTGTTCAAGGACGGCCGCAGCCGCCTGTTGTTCGGCAATCCGCCGCGAGGCGCCTTCGCCCTCGATGCTGGCGGCGGGGTCGGCTACGTTGCAGCGTACCCGGAAGTGCTTGGCGTGGTCGTCACCGGATTCTGACACCAGTTCATACTGCGGCAACGCCTTCTGTCGGGCCTGCAGCCATTCCTGCAGGCGGGTCTTGGGGTCCTTCTCCGGCCGGCCGGTGGCCGGCAGCGCGTCCATCGAGGCACTGAACCAGGGCAGCACCACTGCCCGGCAGGTGTCGAAGCCGGCGTCCAGATAGATCGCGGCCACCACCGCTTCCACCGCATCGGCCAGGATCGAATCACGGCGATGGCCGCCGGATTTCATCTCGCCCGCACCCAGGATCAGCCGATCACCCAGTTCCAGGGTGCGGGCGATCACCGCCAGCGCGCCTTCACGCACCAGCTCGGCGCGGGCGCGGGTCATCGCGCCTTCGTCGGCCTTCGGCCAGCGCTGGTACAGGGCCTGGGCCACCATCATGTTGACGATGCTGTCGCCCAGGAATTCCAGCCGCTCGTTGTGCGGCGCACCGGCACTGCGATGGGTCAACGCCTGCTTCAGCAGCGCCGGGTCGCGGAAGGGATGACCGATCAGGTCGCCACGTTGGAAAGGTTTATTCGGCACCGCTTCGGGTCAGGTCCTGGGTTGAATCGAATTTGCCAACCACATCGAGGTTGCCGACCAGCGGACGGCGCACTTCGTAGTTGACCTTGAGGGTCCAGCCATTGTCGCGCCGATCGAACTTCACGTTGGCCGGCTTCACATTGTCCGAGTAGTTGATGTACAGGCGTTTGAAGAACAGCTCCTGGATCCGCGCCGGCTCCATGCTGCCCACGCCCGGCTCATTGGCCAGGCTTTTCATCGCCGAGCGCACCGCGTAGTACTCCTGGTACATCGGGAACAGCTTCATGCCGATGTAGAGGAAGAAGCCGACCACGATCAGGACGATCAGGAACGAGGTCAGGGTCATGCCACGCTGCGTGTTCATCGTCTTCATTGCGTTCTCCCCAGATACGCGTTGGATGTGAAAATACTCGGTTGACGCCCGCTCAGTTGATGCTCGAGCCGATCCGCGACGGCTCGAAGCCATCCTTGCAGAACCAGCCCTGGCAGTTCAGCCAGATCAGGAACGCCTTGCCGCGCAGGTTCTCTTCCGGCAGCAGGCCCCAGAATCGGCCGTCGTCGCTGTTGTCGCGATTGTCGCCCATCACCAGGTACTTGCCGGCCGGTACGGTCCACTGGCCCTGGCCGCGCGGGTAATCGGTCTCCAGCACGGTGTGGGTGCGGCCCGGCAGGTGCTCGACCAGCAGGTTGGCGCCCTCGCCCTGGCCCTTGTGGCCGGCGTAGATGCCCTTGTTGTCGTACTTCAGCGGCTCGCCGTTGAGGACCACACCGTCGCCCTCGAAGACCACGGTATCACCGGGCACGCCGATGACGCGCTTGATGAAGTTCTCGCCCTTGGCCGGGTCGTTGTCGCCGTGGCCGGGGAAGTGGAACACCACCACGTCGCCCCGCGAGGGCTCGCCGAACGGCACGATCTTGGTGTTGCTGATCGGCAGGCGCAGGCCATAGGAGAACTTGTTGACCAGGATGAAATCGCCGATCAGCAGGTTCGGCATCATCGAGCTGGACGGGATCTTGTACGGCTCGGCGATGAAGCTGCGCACGATCAGCACGATCGCCAGCACCGGGAAGAAGGCGCGCGAGTAGTCCACCAGCACCGGCTCGGAATCAAGCAGGCCGGCGCGCTGGGCGCGGCGCTTGGCCAGGTACAGCTTGTCGGCAAGCAGGATCAGGCCCGAGGCCAGGGTCAGCACGACCAGGAGGATCTCAAACAGTTTCATTCAGGGTCCTTTGCAACGTCACCAGACGACCGGCCCCGCAGGGCCGGTGCGGGCTTACTTGTTGTCCATCTGCAGCACGGCCAGGAACGCTTCCTGCGGAATCTCCACGCGACCGACCTGCTTCATGCGCTTCTTGCCTTCCTTCTGCTTTTCCAGAAGCTTCTTCTTGCGCGAAACGTCGCCACCATAGCACTTGGCCAGCACGTTCTTGCGCATGGCCTTGACCGTGGTGCGGGCGATGATCTGCGAGCCGACGGCGGCCTGGATGGCCACGTCGAACATCTGGCGCGGGATCAGGTCCTTCATCTTCTCGCACAGTTCGCGGCCGCGGCGGTCGGCATGGCTGCGGTGCACGATCAGCGACAGCGCGTCGACCTTGTCACCGTTGATCAGCACATCCACGCGCACGAACGGGCCGGCGTCGAAGCGCACGAAGTGGTAGTCCAGCGAGGCATAGCCACGGCTGACCGACTTCAGCTTGTCAAAGAAGTCCAGCACCACTTCGGCCATCGGCAGCTCGTAGCTGATCTGCACCTGGCTGCCCAGGTAGTTGATGCCGATCTGGCTGCCGCGCTTTTCTTCGCACAGCTTGATGATGTTGCCGATGTACTCCTCGGGGGTGAGCACGTTGGCACGGATGATCGGCTCGCGGATCTCCTCGACCTGGTTCACCGCCGGCAGCTTGGCCGGGTTGTCCATGTTGATGATCGAGCCGTCGGTCTTCAGGACCTCGTACACCACCGTCGGCGCGGTGCTGATCAGGTCCAGGTTGTATTCGCGCTCCAGGCGCTCCTGCACGATTTCCATGTGCAGCATGCCCAGGAAGCCGCAGCGGAAGCCGAAGCCCATGGCTTCGGAGCTTTCCGGCTCGAAACGCAGCGCGGCATCGTTCAGGCGCAGCTTGTCCAGCGCTTCGCGCAGGTCCGGGTAGTCTTCGGCATCGACCGGGAACAGGCCGGCGAACACGCGCGGCTGCATTTCCTGGAAGCCCGGCAACGGCTTCGGTGCCGGGTCGCCGGCCAGGGTCAGGGTGTCGCCGACCGGGGCGCCGTGCACGTCCTTGATGCTGGCCGTCACCCAGCCCACTTCACCTGCCCGCAGTGCCGGCAGCACTTTGCGCTTCGGCGTGAACACGCCGACGTTGTCGACCTGGTGGTTGCGGCCGGTGGACATCACCTGCAGCTTGTCACCAGCCTTGATCTCGCCCTGCATCACGCGCACCAGAGAGACCACGCCCAGGTAGTTGTCGAACCAGGAGTCGATGATCAGCGCCTGCAGCTTGTCGGTGTCGCGCGGCTGCGGCGGCGGAATGCGGTGCACGATCGCTTCCAGCACGTCCTGCACGTTCAGGCCGGTCTTGGCACTGACCGGCACCGCGTCGGCGGCGTCGATGCCGATCACGGCCTCGATCTCGGCCTTGGCGCGCTCGATGTCGGCGGTGGGCAGGTCGATCTTGTTGATCACCGGCACCACTTCCAGGCCCTGTTCGACGGCGGTGTAGCAGTTGGCCACCGACTGCGCTTCCACGCCCTGGGCGGCATCGACCACCAGCAGCGCGCCTTCACAGGCGGCCAGCGAACGGCTGACCTCATAGGAGAAGTCGACGTGGCCGGGGGTGTCGATGAAGTTCAGATGGTAGGTCTGCCCATCCTTGGCCAGGTACGGCAACGACACCGACTGCGCCTTGATCGTGATGCCACGCTCGCGCTCGATCGGGTTGGAGTCGAGCACCTGCGCTTCCATCTCGCGGGCCTGCAGGCCACCACAAAGCTGGATGATGCGGTCGGCCAGCGTGGACTTGCCGTGGTCGACATGGGCGATGATGGAGAAGTTGCGGATGTTCCGCATCGAATCAGAAGACATAGGTGGCGGCGGCGCGCGGCGTCGTCAGGGTAACGGTCGATTATCGCATGCCCGGCGCCCCGCCGCGAAAACGGCCTCATCGGGCCGGGCCCGGAATGGCCGAAGCCCCGCCTGGGCGGGGCTTCGGGGGCACCACGGGACCGCCCGGGCGGCCCGTGCCGGCCTTACTGGCCGGCCTTCACCGCCACGAAGGCGCTGTTGCCGTTGCCGGTACGCACCAGCAGCATCACCACATCGTCCTTCCTGAAGCTGGACAGCGCGCGGTTGAGGGCGTCCACGCTGCCGACCGGGGTGCGGCCGACCTGCAGGATCACCATGCCCGGAGACAGGCCGGCGTCACGCGCGGCCTGGCCCTTGACCCCGGTGATGCGCACGCCTTCGTTGCCGTCCAGACCGAACTGCTTGCGCTGCGGCGCGGTCAGGTCGCTGACGTCCAGGCCCAGCAGGGCCACCGCACCGGTCTGCGGCGCGGCATCGGCATTGGCCGTCGCCGGACCACGGGCGTTGCCCGGTCCGTCTTCGCTCAGCGCGGTCAGGGTCGCCCCCAGTTCACGCGGCTTGCCGTCGCGGTAGACGACCAGGTTCACCTTGCTGCCCGGCGCCATCGCACCGATCAGCGGCGGCAGATCGGACCAGCTGTTGACCGCGCTGCCGTTGACCGAGCGGATGACATCGCCCACCTGCACGCCGGCCTTGGCCGCCGCACTGCCCGGCACGATCTGGTTGACCAGCGCACCACGGCTGTCCGGCAGGCCCAGGCCCTGCGCCTTCAGCGAATCGATCGGTTCGACCACCGCGCCGAGCTGGCCACGGGTAACCTTGCCGCTCTTCTTGATCTGCTCGACCGCGCTCATCGCCAGGTCGATCGGGATCGCAAAGCTGATGCCCATGTAGCCGCCGGACGCGGAGAAGATCTGCGAATTGATGCCGACCACTTCACCGCGGGTGTTCAGCAGCGGGCCACCGGAGTTGCCCTGGTTGATCGCCACGTCGGTCTGGATGAACGGCACATAGCGCTGGTCGGCACCCCCGGTGCTGCGGCCCAGCGCGCTGACGATACCGGCGGTGACCGAGTGGTCGAGGCCGAACGGCGAGCCGATCGCGACAACCCACTGACCCGGCTTGAGCGTGTTGGAATCGCCCACGCGCACGGTCGGCAGGTTCTTGCCGTCGATCTTCAGCAGGGCGACGTCGTACTGCTGGTCACTGCCCACCACCTTGGCGGTGAACTCGCGGCTGTCGCCCAGCTTGACCTTCACATCGCTGGCGTCGGCCACCACGTGGTAGTTGGTCAGCACGTAGCCATCGGGCGAAATGATGAAGCCCGAGCCCATGCCGCGGCCCTTGATGCTGGGGCCGCCATCCTGCCCGCCCGGGCCCTGCCCCGGCATCGGGAAGTCCGGCCCGAAGAAGCGGCGGAAGAACTCGGGCATGTCATCGTCGCCCATCGGGCCACGCGCGGCCTGGCGGTTGTTGCGGACGATGGTGGTGTCGACGTTGACCACGCCCGGCCCGACCTGTTCGACAAGGTTGGTGAAATCGGGCAGGCCACTGACCAGCGGCTGTGCCGGCGCCCTGGGCGCGGCGGCCGGCGCAGGCTGGGCCGGGGCGGCAGGCGCCGGGGCCTGTGCGCAGGCCATCAGGGGAAGGGTCAGGGCCAGCAGGCCGATCGCCTGCGTGCGGAGTCGGGGAGTCATCGGACGGCAACCTCCGGGTCGGATGGAAAGAGGAATACGGGCCCCGCCGGCGGCGGGGCGTGAAGACGCCCGGCTCAGTCGCGCGGGCGCGGCGGCACCGGCAGGTCATCCTGCAGGCGCGGCTCGAACGGGTAGAACGCAGCGCCTCCGGCGTGGGCCGGGAAGCTGGCGTTGAGCGCGCCGCCTGCGGCCGGGGCCAGGCTGGAGCGCGGCCACGGCCGGGCCTGCAGCCCACTGACCTCACCGAACGGCAGGTTGCGGTTGGCATTGGCGGGCACGGTCGGGGTCAACGGCGCCTGCGCGGCGGCGATGGCGCGTTGCGGGACGTCGTCGCGCTGGGCAGCACGGGCGGCCTGCTGGCTGCGGGTCGCACTGGCCCGACGGGTCTCCTGGCGGCGGCTGGCAGCGGCCATCGCCACGGCCGGCGCGGCCGCCACGGCCATCGCCGCGGTATCCACCGAGGCTTCGGTGACCGTGGCCGGATTGGCCGGGGCCGGCGCCAGTTCGGCCTGGCTGGCGATCACCTGCGGTGCCAGAGGCTCGCCGGGGGTAGCTTCGTTGAGCTTCTCGGCGCCCATGAACAGGGCCACCGCGGCCACCGATGCCGCCAACGCGGCACCGCCGCCCCAGGCCCGCCAGCCACTGCGGCGCACCTGCCGGCGCGGCTCGGCCTGCGGTGCGGGTTCGCTGGCAATGGCGGCGGCGACGGCAGCACTGAAGCCGGCGGGCGCCAGCACCGAGGCCTGCCCGCGCATCACATCGCCCAGCAGCTGCCAGCGTTCCTGGCAGCCGGCCAGCTCGGGGTCGTGCTCCATCCGGCGCAGCAGGAAGCGCGCCTCATCGGCGCCCAGCTCGCCATCGACCAGGGCCGACAGCTGCTCGCGGTGGCGCTGGTCCAGACGCTGCCCGGCCGGTGATTGATGGTTCTGCGATTCGTTGAACGGTTTGCTGGTCATACGCGGCTCTTCTCACGGGTGGCGCTGCCGATGTCCAACAGCGGCCGGAGTTCGGTGTCGATCGCCTCGCGCGCCCGGAAGATCCGTGAACGCACGGTGCCGATCGGGCACCCCATCTTCTGCGCGATATCCTCGTAGCTCAGGCCTTCCACCTCGCGCAGGGTGATCGCTGACCGGAGTTCTTCCGGCAGCGCGTTGACGGCTTTCATCACCGTCTGTTCCAGCTCCTGGCGCATCAACTCGCGTTCGGGCGTGTCGGTGTCGCGCAGGCGCGTACCGCTGTCGAACTGTTCGGCATCGCCGATGTCGATGTCATCGGTCGGCGGCCGTCGATTGTGTGAAGCCAGGTAGTTTTTGGCGGTATTCACGGCGATTCGATGCAACCAGGTTGAGAACTGGGCATCGCCACGGAAACTTCCGATCGCGCGGTAGGCGCGGATGAAAGTGTCCTGGGCGACGTCCTGACATTCACTCCAGTCGGCGATGTAGCGACCGACAAGGGCCACCACGCGATGCTGGTACTTGCGCACCAGAACATCGAACGCGGCGCTCTCGCCGTGCTGCACGCGCCGGACCAGCTCCAGGTCCAGCTCCTGTGGTGTATCAACCTCGGCCATGAGGGGCCGCACTCCTGTCAGCCCAACCGACGTCGGGCAATGAGACTGCCAATCCCGGGAAAAGTTCAGTCGCCGATCACCTGGCGCCGCACCAGCTTTTAACCACCGTTCCGTTAGCGTCCCGGTCCACGGCCATGGATCCGGGGGCGCCACTCCCCTGCTATTGGGATTTGACGCGGGGGAAACAACCTCTGGATCATAGCTGCTTCTCCATACACAACCGGATGGAACGTCCATGCTCTCAGGCTTCGATGGTCTCCGCTTCAGCCACTGGCACCCCGAGATCCGCGACGACGGCGTGGTGGTTCTCTCCCTGGATCGTCAGGACAGCAGCGTCAACGCGATGTCGCAGGATGTGCTGCTGGAGCTGGGGGACCTGCTGGAACGCATCGCGCTGGACCCGCCCAGGGGCGTGGTGATCCAGTCGCTGAAGAAGGCCGGCTTCATTGCCGGTGCCGACCTGAAGGAGTTCCAGGAGTTCGACCGCCGCGGCACCGTCAACGACGCGATCCGTCGCGGCCAGGCCACCTACCAGAAGTTGGCCGAGCTGCCCTGCCCCACCGTGGCGGCGATCCACGGCCACTGCCTGGGCGGCGGCACCGAGCTGGCACTGGCCTGCCGCTACCGCGTGGCCTCCAATGACAGCAGCACCCGCATCGGCCTGCCGGAAACCCAGCTGGGCATCTTCCCGGGCTGGGGCGGCAGCGCCCGCCTGCCGCAGCTGGTGGGTGCACCGGCGGCGATGGACATGATGCTGACCGGCCGCACCCTGTCAGCCTCGGCCGCGCGGGGCATCGGCCTGGTCGACAAAGTGGTGGCACCGGCGGTGGTGCTCGACACCGCCGTCGCACTGGCGCTGTCCGGCACCACCCGCCCGTTCAAGCAGCGCGCCACGGCATGGGCCACCAACACCTGGCTGGCACGCTCGCTGCTGGCCCCGCAGATGGTCAAGCAGGTCGCACGCAAGGCCAAGAAGGACCAGTACCCGGCACCGTACGCGCTGATCAGCACCTGGCAGCGCAGCGGCGGCAAACCGATCCAGGCACGACTGGATGCCGAACGCCGTGCGGTGGTGAAACTGGCCAGCACGCCGACCGCGCGCAACCTGATCCGCATCTTCTTCCTGACCGAGCGCTTGAAGGGCCTGGGTGGCGGCGACTCCGGCATCCGCCACGTGCACGTGGTCGGCGCCGGCGTGATGGGCGGCGACATCGCCGCGTGGGCCGCGTACAAGGGCTTCGACGTAACCCTGCAGGACCGCGAGCAGCGCTTCATCGACCCCGCCATGGAACGCGCGCAGGCGCTGTTCGCCAAGAAGGTTCGCGACGAGAGCAAGCGCCCGGCGGTGGCCGCGCGCCTGCGTGCCGACCTGGAAGGCAACGGCGTGGCCGAGGCCGACCTGGTGATCGAAGCGATCATCGAGAACCCGGAAGCCAAGCGTGCGCTGTACCAGACGCTGGAACCGAAGATGAAGGTGGACGCACTGCTGACCACCAACACCTCGTCGATTCCGCTGGTGGAATTGCGTGACCACATCCAGCGCCCGGCACAGTTCGCCGGCCTGCACTACTTCAACCCGGTGGCACAGATGCCGCTGGTGGAAATCATCCACCACGACGGCATGGCGCCGGAGACCGAGCGACGCCTGGCCGCGTTCTGCAAGGCGCTGGGCAAGTTCCCGGTGCCGGTGGCGGGCAGCCCGGGCTTCCTGGTCAACCGCGTGCTGTTCCCGTACATGCTGGAGGCGGCCACCGCCTATGCCGAAGGCATCCCGGGCCCGGTGATCGACAAGGCGGCGGTGAAGTTCGGCATGCCGATGGGGCCGATCGAGCTGATCGATACCGTGGGCCTGGACGTGGCCGCCGGCGTCGGCCGCGAGCTGGCGCCGTTCCTCGGCCTGCAGATTCCGGCTGCGCTGCAGACGGTGGAGCCGGACAAGCGCGGCAAGAAGGATGGCCAGGGCATCTACACCTGGGAGAACGGCAAGCCGAAGAAGCCGGACGTGGCCCGTGATTACCAGGCCCCGGCCGATCTGGAGGATCGCCTGATCCTGCCGCTGCTGAACGAAGCGGTGGCCTGCCTGCACGAAGGCGTGGTGGCCGATGCGGACCTGCTGGATGCCGGCGTGATCTTCGGCACCGGCTTTGCCCCGTTCCGTGGCGGCCCGATCCAGCACATCCGTGCGGTCGGTGCCGACGCCATCGTCGAACGACTGAAGGCACTGCAGCAGCGCCACGGCGACCGCTTCGCCCCACGCCCGGGCTGGGACAACCCGGCCCTGCGCGAACCGGTGGTGTGAGTTTGTCGGCCGGGCCTGCGGCCCGGCACCGCGGTAGTGCCGGCCGCTGGCCGGCAACCTCAAAAGCCAGAGCCACAGCGGGTCTGGCTTTTCTGTTTGGTGGGCGGGGCGGTGTCGCCCCTGGTCGACACGCTTGATCCACGCCATGCGTGGATGCGAGCGAAGCGACCGGCGTTTGATTTTGATTTTCTTTTTCTTCTACGTGGCTGACGCGCACGGAAACTGTCATAGGCCGGGCGGGTGGATTGCGCAGGACCGTTGGCGCCATGGATGGCGCCATCGAGCCCCCATGGATGGGTTTACGGCGTGTCCTGCGCAATCCACCCGCCCGGCCCAACCCGCAATCCCGCAGTCCCGCAGTCCCGCAGTCGAGCAAGCTCGACTCTACGGAACAGGCTGTTACCCATACGGGGCATGTCCCCGTCACAGCTGCATGCGATGCTGACCCTCTGATCCCTGCCAGCGAGAACGCCCGCATGACCACCATCATCGCCCCGCGCGTGCACGACATCGGCGGCCTGGAAGTCCGTCGCGCCGTCCCTACCCTGCAGGCCCGCAGCATCGGCTCGTTCGTGTTCGTCGACCAGATGGGCCCGGCGCTGATGCACCCCGGCACCGCCATCGACGTGCGCCCGCATCCGCATATCGGCCTGGCCACCGTCACCTACCTGTGGTCCGGTGCGATCGGCCACCGCGATACGCTCGGCTCGGACCAGGTGATCCGCCCCGGCGATGTGAACTGGATGACCGCCGGCCGTGGCATCGCCCATTCCGAGCGCACCCCGCAGCCGGACCGCGACCATGACAACCCGATCCACGGCATGCAGACCTGGGTGGCGCTGCCGAAATCGCACGAGGAAATCGAACCGGCGTTCTACCACCACGCCGCCGCCACCCTGCCCGAGCAGCGCCGCAATGGCGCGTGGCTGCGGGTAATCGCCGGCCGTGCCTATGGCGAGGAATCGCCGGTGAAGGTGTTCGCCGACACCCTCAACGTGGCGATCGATCTCGACCCGGATGCGGAGATCGACATCGACAACGGTCATCGCGAGCGTGCGCTGTACATCCTCGAAGGCCAGGCGCAGCTGGATGGCGTGGATGTGCCCGCCCAGCATCTGATCATTCCCGAAGCCGGCGCGGTCGGCCGTCTGCGCGCGAAGACGCCGGTGAAGGCGATGCTGTTCGGCGGCGAGCCACTGGATGGTCCGCGTCACCTCTGGTGGAACTTCGTGTCCAGCTCGAAAGAGCGCATCGAGCAGGCCAAGCACGACTGGGAAGCCGGCCGTTTCGGCACCATCCCCGGCGACGACAAGGAGTTCATCCCGCTGCCGCAGTACTGAACATCGCGTGTTGCACACATCCGAAGGTGTATCCCTGCACCCGGCGTTGACGCTACAGTCACCCGCTGATCACTGAAATGTGACATAAATCACACTTTCACCGTCAAAGGAGTGCAACACATGAGCATGGGTAAACGCTTGTCCGCCGAGTTCCTCGGCACGTTCTGGCTGGTTCTGGGGGTGTGGCAGCGCGGTGCTGGCCGCCAAGTTCGGCGGTGACAGCAATCCCCTGGGTATTGGTTTTCTCGGCGTGGCGCTGGCCTTCGGTCTGACCGTGGTCACCGGCGCCTACGCGTTCGGCCATATCTCCGGCGCCCACTTCAACCCGGCGGTCAGCGTCGGCCTGTGGGCCGGCGGCCGCTTCCCGACCAAGGACCTGGTGCCGTACATCATTGCCCAGGTCGCCGGCGGCCTGCTGGCCGGTTTCATCCTGCTGCAGATCGCGTCGGGGGCCAGTGGTTTTGCCATCGACGGCAGCCAGGCCGGCGCATTTGCCAGCAACGGCTATGGCGCCCTGTCGCCCGGTGGCTACAGCGTGGCCGCGGCCTTCCTGTGCGAAGTGGTGCTGACCGCGGTATTCCTGATCGTGATCATGGGGTCTACCCACGGCAAGGCGCCGGCCGGCTTCGCACCACTGGCCATCGGCCTGTCGCTCACCCTGATCCACCTGATCAGCATCCCGGTGACCAACACCTCGGTGAACCCGGCGCGCTCGACCGCCGTGGCCTTCTTCGCCGGCAGCGGCGCGGTCAGCCAGCTGTGGCTGTTCTGGGTCGCCCCGCTGCTGGGCGGCGCGATCGGCGGCATCATCTACAAGTGGATCGGCAACGACCGCTGATCTGCAACCGGACCGTTGCGGCCGACCCTCGGCCGCAATGGTTACGTCTGTAACCGCGAATTGTGCGATCGCTCACGTTCCGTTAAGGTTGAGTTGACCGCCCGTGCACATGCCGGGCGGGGCGGCATCCGGGGATGGGATGCCATGGCCGCCGGTCACAGGGGGCCGAGCCAACCTACTCGTCACCTTGGGGGATGCATGAAGTTCGTGCCTGTCGTGTTGTCGAGCCTGCTGTTCGCTGCGGCCCAGGCCGCCGCCCAGGCGCCCACCGAATGCCCTTCGCTGCCGGCCAGCAGCGGCCTGCAATGGCAGCAGCAGGCGCAGGCCGACTTCCTGGTCTGCCGCGCCGCCACCGCCGAGGGCCGTGAAGTGCTGAGCCTGATGCTCAGCGCACGTGACCCGGCCATTCCACTGAACCGTTCGCTGCGCCAGGAAAAAGGCAGCTTCGGCGGTGAATCGCTGTACTGGTATCAGCCCGATCTGGGTGGCCAGCAGCCGCCCGGCTACGCCGAGCGCCGCATCAGCGTGGTCAAGCTCGACAAAGGGCGTTACGCGCAGATTTCGCTGTATCCGGACAGCGCGCAGGAACTGGGCTCGCTGCAGCAGCTGGCGCAGGGCATGAGCCTGACCCCGTCGGCCGTGGCCGCCGGACGCTGAAGGTGACGGGGATGACTGCCTGGCAGCATCCCCGCAGGATCCGACGCGCGGGACGTCCGCCGGGCATTACCCGGCGGCGTTACTGGCTTCTTTCGCCGGGCATGGCCCGGTGCAATTCCTCAGAACTTGCCTTCCTGGAAATCGACGAAGGCCTGCATCAGTTCCTGCCGCGTGTTCATCACGAACGGACCGTGCCGCATCACCGGCTCGCGCAACGGACGACCGGCCACCAGGATCAGCCTCGCGCCTTCGCTGCCGGCCGACAGATGCAGCTGCTCGCCGCCGCCGAGCACCGCCAGTTCCTGGCGGGCGACATCGCGCGCGGCATCCTGCTCGCCCACCGTCAGTGCCCCTTCGAACACATAGGCAAACGCGTTGTGGCCCTCCGGCAACGGGTACGTCCAGGCGCGATCGGGCGCCAGGGTGATGTCCAGGTACAACGGGTCGGTGGCCGGCTGCACGATCGGCCCACGGGTACCGTCGACCGTGCCGGCGATCACCTTCACTTCCACGCCGGTTTCCGGCCGTACCACCGGAATGCGCTCGGGCGCGAATTCCTGGTACTTCGGATCGGTCATCTTTTCCTTCGCAGGCAGGTTCACCCACAGCTGGAAACCGCGCATCTGCCCGCTTTCCTGCTCGGGCATCTCCGAATGCACCAGGCCACGGCCGGCGGTCATCCACTGCACGCTGCCCGGGGTCAACAGCCCTTCGTTGCCGTGGTTGTCGCGATGGCGCATGCGCCCGTCGAGCATGTAGGTGACGGTCTCAAAGCCCCGGTGCGGATGTTCCGGGAAGCCGGCGATGTAGTCCTCGGCGCGGTCGGTGCCGAATTCGTCGAGCAGCAGGAACGGGTCCAGGTCGGGCAGCGTCGGGCCGCCGATGACTCGGGTCAGGCGCACGCCGGCACCGTCGGAGGTGGGCATGCCACGGATGGTGCGCAGCACGCGCGCCGGTTCGGGAAGGCTCATGGCGACTCCTGTTGGATGGATGCCAATGAAGATGGACGCCATACCGCATCTGGCCAATGGACGGCGCCGCAACCGATTGTTCCATCGCCGGTGTTTGCCGCGCGTCATGCCCGGCGCGCGCGGGGCGCACGCCCGCACCCACGCACACATCCACGCAACCTGCGTACGACCAAAGTACTACCGCAGAATGGTCCCGTGCACATTGACCCTGCCAGGGGCACGCGGGACTCTTTGCCTGTCTTTCCGGGAGAGAGCACCTCATGAAAGGGTTTTCCAAAATAGGCTGGGCCGCACTCGCGCTGCTCGGCGCGTTCTGTCTGGGCACCGTGGCCCTGCGCCGTGGCGAACACATCAATGCGCTGTGGATCGTCGTCGCCGCAGTGTCGTTGTATCTGGTGGCCTACCGCTTCTACAGCCTGTTCATCGCCAACAAGGTGATGCAGCTCGATCCGACCCGGGCCACCCCGGCGGTGATCAACAACGATGGCCTGGACTACGTGCCCACCAACAAGCACGTGCTGTTCGGCCACCACTTCGCCGCCATCGCCGGCGCTGGCCCGCTGGTCGGGCCGGTGCTGGCCGCGCAGATGGGCTACCTGCCCGGCCTGCTGTGGCTGGTGGTGGGCGTGGTGCTGGCCGGTGCGGTGCAGGACTTCGTGGTCCTGTTCCTGTCCAGCCGCCGCAATGGCCGCTCGCTGGGTGACCTGGTGCGCGAGGAGATGGGCCAGGTGCCCGGCACCATCGCGTTGTTCGGCGCATTCCTGATCATGATCATCATCCTGGCGGTGCTGGCGATGGTGGTGGTCAAGGCGCTGGCCGAAAGCCCGTGGGGCATGTTCACGGTGATCGCGACGATGCCCATCGCGATCCTGATGGGCGTGTACATGCGCTACATCCGCCCCGGCAAGATCGGCGAAATCTCGGTGGTCGGCCTGATCCTGCTGCTGGCCGCGATCTGGTACGGCGGCAAGGTCGCCGCCGATCCGGTGTGGGGCCCGGCGTTCACCTTCACCGGCACCCAGATCACCTGGATGCTGATCGGCTACGGCTTCGTCGCCTCGGTGCTGCCGGTGTGGCTGCTGCTGGCCCCGCGCGACTACCTGTCGACCTTCCTGAAGATCGGCACCATCATCGCCCTGGCGATCGGCATCCTGGTGGTGATGCCGGAACTGAAGATGCCGGCGCTGACCCAGTTCGCCGCCAGCGGCGATGGCCCGGTGTGGAAGGGCGGCATGTTCCCGTTCCTGTTCATCACCATCGCCTGCGGTGCGGTGTCCGGCTTCCACGCACTGATTTCCTCGGGCACCACGCCCAAGTTGCTGGCCAATGAAGCGCACATGCGCTACATCGGCTACGGCGGCATGCTGATGGAATCGTTCGTGGCGGTGATGGCACTGGTGGCAGCCTCGATCATCGATCCGGGCATCTACTTCGCGATGAACAGCCCGGCGGCAGTGATCGGTGCCGATGCCGCATCGGCCGCGCACTACATCACCAACACCTGGGGCTTCACCATCACCCCCGAGCAGTTGACTGCAACGGCAGCGGCGATCGGTGAACCGACCATCCTGCATCGTGCCGGTGGCGCGCCCACGCTGGCGGTCGGCATCGCGCAGATCCTGCATGAAGCGATTCCCAGTGGCAGCGACGCGATGATGGCGTTCTGGTACCACTTCGCGATCCTGTTCGAAGCGCTGTTCATCCTGACTGCGGTGGACGCCGGTACCCGTGCCGGCCGCTTCATGCTGCAGGACCTGCTGGGCAACTTCGTGCCGGCACTGAAGAAGACCGAATCGTGGACCGCCAACATCATCGGTACCGCCGGCTGCGTGGCCTTGTGGGGCTACCTGCTGTACACCGGCGTGGTCGATCCGTTCGGCGGCATCCAGACGTTGTGGCCGCTGTTTGGCATCTCCAACCAGATGCTGGCGGGTATCGCGCTGATGCTGGGCACGGTGGTGCTGTTCAAGATGAAGCGTGACCGCTATGCGTGGGTGACGGCCGTGCCGGCCATCTGGCTGCTGATCTGCACCACCTACGCCGGCTTCATCAAGATCTTCGACAGCAACCCGGCGCAGGGC
This sequence comes from Stenotrophomonas sp. GSD10, assembly GCF_056172695.1. Taxonomy (NCBI): domain Bacteria; kingdom Pseudomonadati; phylum Pseudomonadota; class Gammaproteobacteria; order Lysobacterales; family Lysobacteraceae; genus Stenotrophomonas; species Stenotrophomonas sp. GSD10. The sequence continues at coordinate 2,992,790 of NZ_JAOCMC010000002.1, forward strand.
TTCCTGGCACAGGCGCACAAGTTCCAGGCCGCCATCGCCAGCGACACCATCACCGCGCCGGCCAAGTCGGTGGCACAGATGCAGCAGATCGTGGTCAACGCCTATGTCAACACCGGCCTGACCGCGCTGTTCCTGCTGGTGGTGGCCTCGGTGCTGGTGTATGCGATCAAGACCATCCTGGCGGCTCGCCGCAACCCGCAGCGCAGCGACCGCGAGACCCCGTACGTGGCGCTGAAGCCGCATGAAATGGTGGATCTGTGATGAGCACGCAACTGGTTCCCGTTGGGCAGTACCAGGCGCACCGCCGCATCTGGCGGCGCCTGGTGCAGACCGCACGGCTGTGCTGTGGCATTCCCGATTACGACAACTATGTCCGGCACATGCTGGAGAAGCATCCGGATCAGGAGCCGATGGACTACAAGACGTTCTTCCGCGAGCGCCAGGAAGCGCGCTACGGCGGACGCAACGGCGGCCGCTGCTGTTGAAGTGTGAGATGGATGCCGGGCATGCCGCCCGGCATCTGTCAGGGGTGTCGACCTTGGTCGACACATCTGTCACACCCGGGGTTGGATCCGAGCATGGCTCGACGCTACAAGAGGCGTCCACGCATGGCGTGGATCCAGCGTATCGACCACGGTCGACACCTACCCGCGGCAGCGACCCGCTGTTGCCGGCCAGCGGCCGGCACTACCACGGGTGCCGCCCGGGCGGACTACTCCTCCAGCGTGATCGGCATCAGCGTGACCCTGGCGTTGTTCGCCGCGCCCATGCGATCGGTGTACGCCTGGCCGCGCTGCACCAGATAGAAGCTGTCCACGTAATCAATGTCGTTGGAGAACCACGATGTCGGCATCGCCTTCAGAATCGCACCGGCGATATCGGCGATGACCGCGTACTCCGGTGCGAACGCGCCCAGTGCCGCCTTCACACCATTGCTCAGCGCCACCAGCAGGTCCTGGTAGTTGGTGTCACCGTCATCCTCGAACAGCTGAACATTGGCAGCGTTGAAGCGGTAGTTGCCCCACAGGATCAGCGCCTGCTGCGGGTGTAGTCGGTCTTGTCGTAGTCCAGGTAGGGCATGTCGACGGTGGCCATCTCCGGTTCGGCCTTGCCGATCTGTAGTCCGGACACCACCGCGAACACCTCGGCCGCACCCAATGCCCACGGCTCCTGGTCATCGGCCAGTCGAATGCGGTCCAGACGGGTGATATCCAGCGACGCACGCGCGCCATCGGCCGAAAGCTGGATCCGCTCGGGCGACTGCAGGCCGCGTGCACGCAACCCGGCGTTGACCAACGCCATGCCCTCGCGCACCGAACGACGGGTATCGACATCGACGATCAGCACCGGGAATGAGGGCGCATGCTTCGCATCCAGCACATGCGCGCGGCCCTGGGCGTCGTAGGCCGTCAACGTGGTCCAGTGGCGGTCATCACCGCGCGGCAGGCTGGCCACCCACAACTGGCGCGGAGCGGGATCGGCCAATGATTGGCCTTCAGGTACGTAGGCACGCAGCTGCAGCAGGCCCTCGCCCTGCTCCGGCAGGCCCTTGGCCTGGCGCAGCCGTTGATCGTTGCTGGCCAGGGCAGCACTGGACCGGGTACGCGCCCCCGGGTCGAAGCGCTCGATCACCGCCTCCAGCGCCACCCCGTGCCGGGGCGATGCTGTCAGCGTGCGTTGCACGGCTTCGGCGAAGCCCGGCTGCGCGATCAGCGCCGCCACCTCGCGCGCACTGGCCTCGGTCACGGCCTGCACCTGGTCAGCCCGCGCGGCGACACCGTCCTGTGCAGCCGAAGCCGCGCTGACCAGCAGCAGTGCCAGCAGTGCGGCCCCTCGAATCAACGGTTGTTGCCTCATTCCAGCCCCCAGGCCAACGTCGCTGCGGATGAGCGACAGGAGCTGCCTACGCTACGACGCGGAAACCATACGATCCGGTATGTACCGCACAGTTCCACCTGCGGCCGGCAAAAAGAGCCGAGCGTGGGCTCGGCTCTACACGGACTGCGATTCCGCGAAGGCGACGGCCTCAGGCGCCGGCCATCCACTTCAGGATCAGGCCGGTGACATAGGCCAGCCCGGTGCCGGTGGCATAGCCCACTGTGCCGAGCAGTACGCCCACCGGCGCCAGCGTCGGGTGGAACGCCGCCGCCACCACCGGTGCCGACGCCGCCGCACCGATGTTGCCCTGCGAACCGATCGCGAAGAAGAACAGCGGCGCGCGCAGCAGCTTGGCGACGATCCACAGCACCAGTACGTGGGTGGCCATCCAGATCGCACCGAGCAGGAACAGCCACGGCCGATCCAGCAGCGACAACAGATTCATCTGCATGCCGATGCAGGCGATCAGGAAGTACAGGAACACCGTGCCCAGCCGCGAGGCACCGGCCGCTTCCAGCCGGCGCGCGCGGGTAAAGCTCAGGCCCAGGCCCATCGCGGTGGACAGCAGGATCACCCACACGAACTGGCTGTCCAGGCTGAACTGGCTGGCCCAGCTGATGTTGGCCTTGAACCAGCCCGACAACGGCGCAGCAATGGCGTGGGCCAGGCCGACACCGCCCAGCGCCACGCCGACGATCACCATCAGGTCGGTCATGCTGGGGATGCGTGCGTTCTGCGCCTCGTAGGCACTGATGCGCGCCTTCATCTCGTCGATGGCACGGGTATCGGCCCCGTTGCGGGTATCGATCTGCTGCGCACGGTTGGCCAGGAACAGCAGGATCGCCATCCACAGGCTGGCGCAGGCCACGTCGACCACAGCGAACTGGCCGAACGTGGTCGCATCGGTACCGAACACTTCGCGCATCGCGACCATGTTGGCGCCGCCACCGATCCAGCTGCCGGCCAGCGCGGCCATGCCTGCCCAGGTATCACCTGCCACGGTTTCCGGATGGATCAGCTTCATCAGCTGGAACGAGACGATGGCGCCGAGCATGATGCCGGCGGTACCGGCGCAGAACACGAGCAGCAGCTTCGGGCCGAGCTTGATGACCCCTTTGAGGTCGATCGACAGGGTCAGCAGGACCAGCGCGGCCGGCAGCAGCACGTCGCGTGCAACCGGGTTGTAGAGCGAGGTGTTGTGGCCATCGATGACACCGGCGGTGTTGTAGATAGCGGGGATGAAGTAGCACAGCAGCAGCGCCGGCACCCAGGCGAAGATCTTCTTCAGCAGGGGGTCGGGCCGCTGGCAGCCCAGAAGATCAGGGCCAGGGTGGCGGCAATCAGGCCCAGTCCAACGATGTCGTTGCTGATCAGGGCGGTAGCGGGTTCGGTCGGCATGGGATCCTCTGTCGATCGAAAGAGCGGGAAAAAAGCGCCGCATAAAGCGGCGCATCCCGAGATTAACATTGTCTTCACGCCGGGTCATGCTGCAGTGCCTACTGTCCCTCCCGGAGCCCGTCCCATGCAGCTTGGTGCCTTTTCGGTCAGTCTCTCGGTCAAGGACCTGCAGGCCTCCCGCGACTTCTACGAAGCCCTCGGGTTTTCGGTGACCGGTGGCGAGCCGGCGCAGAACTGGCTGGTGATGCGCAACAACGGCATCGTCATCGGCCTGTTCCAGGGCATGTTTGAAGGCAACCTGCTGACCTTCAACCCGGGCTGGGACCAGCACAAGCAGGAACTGCGCCAGTTCCAGGACGTGCGTGAGCTGCAGGCCGAACTCGATGCCCGGGGCATCGAGCTGGCGGTGCGCACCGACCCTGACGGCCAGGGCACCGGGTATGTGCAGCTGGCCGATCCGGATGGCAATGTGATCCTGATCGACCAGCATGTGGCGCGACCCAACGGGCAGTGACGCGTACGGCATGCCAACCAAGGTTGGCATCTACCGGTAGGCGTCGACCTTGGTCGACGGGCAGCGTTCCAGGCAGGGGTGGCGGCCAGATCAGGCCGGTCGTGATGCACCGAAGTCGAGGGTAGCGCGTGTGCCGCGCGGCTCGCAGGGATCCAGCTGCAGGGTCCAGCCCAGGTGTTCGCACAGCCGCGCGATCAGGTCCAGGCCGATGCCGCCGCCACGGTCGGCGCGCTCACCACGGGCCATCCGCGCGTGGATCGCGGCGATCTCCTCCGGGCTCATGCCATGCCCAGGATCCTGCAGGGTCAGCACCGCCGACGCGCTCAGCCGCAGCTCGATATGGCCACGCCCGCTGTTCTCGATGGCATTGCGCAGCAGGTTGCCGATGGCCGCCTGCACCACCGCCAGCGGCGCGACGATATCCACCGGCGCGGCGTGGATGCCGATGCTCAGGTCCTTGTCGCCAAGCAGGTGGCGATGGTCGTCGACGATCTCCGGCAGCAGCTGGTCCAGCGCGATGCGCTCGGCGCGCGCGGCCAGCCGCGCCGGATCACGTGCCAGCACCAGCAGCAGCTCGATCAGCTGCTCCACGCTCTGCGCGGTACGCAGCACCCGCTGCACCTGCTGGCGCGCGCGCTCGGGCAGGCCCGGCTGTTCCAGTGCCAGCTCGGCCGCACCGGTCATCACCGCGATCGGCGTACGCAGTTCGTGGCTGGCGGTGCTGATGAACACCCGCTCACGCTCGACAAACTGCTCGTTGCGATCCAGATAGTCGTTCAGCGCATCGGCAATGGTATGCAGCTCGGAACTGCCACGCGGATCGACCTCGATGCGCTGCCCCTGCACGCCCGGGCGCAGTGCACCAATGCGCTGCGCCAGCAGGCTCAACGGGCGCACCATGCGCTCCATGCCGAAGGACGCCATCAGCACGGTGACGAAGATCATGATCACCCCGGCCAGCATCACCCAGCGCGTGGCGAACTGCTCCAGATCATGGAAGTCGGAGATGTCCAGCGCCAGCGCGACGCGGCCCATGGACCGGGTCTCGCGCACCATCACCGCCGTCTCCCGCCCCTTGATCATCACCCCGTCGTGCAGCCCCGGATGCAGCGTGCGCAGGCTGTCAGGCAGGTTGACCGCATCGAAGCGGTACAGGCTGAGCGTGTCCGAATCCTGCCAGCGGTAGTGCGGCTCGTGCTCGACGTGCTCGACGATGCTGTCCAGCTCGGAATTGAGCAGCGCGCGCCAGGCCGCGTGCTCGGCGTGCTCGTGCACATAGTTGCCGACACTGAACACGGCCAGCGAAATCAGCGCCAGGTAGCCCAGCAACCACCACACCACGCGCCGATACAGCGGCCCCGGCTTACGCGCCTTCATCATCGTCCTTGCCGGCCGCGCCGGGGTGGCCTCGGCCAGGCGATAGCCGACCCGCGGCAGGGTATGGATCAGCTTCTCGCCAAACGGACCGTCGACACTGCGGCGCAGCTCGTAGACATGCGAACGCAGCAGATCGCCGTCCGGCGGCTCGTCTCCCCACAGCGCGAATTCCAGCTGCTGGCGGGTGACCGCGCCGGGGCTGGCGCGCATCAGCACTTCCAGCAACTTGCGGCAGGCCGGGTACAGGTGCAGCACCTGGCCGCCCCGCTGGGCTTCCAGGGTCGCCAGGTCCAGCACCAGGTCGCCCACCTGCAGGCGCTTGCGCGGGTTGCGGCCCTGCGCGCGCAGCAGCAGCGCCTCCAGCCGCACTTCCAGTTCCGGCAGCGCGAACGGCTTGGTCAGATAGTCATCGGCGCCGGCGCGGAAACCGGCGATCTTGTCCGGCAGTTCGTCGCGCGCGGTGAGCATGATCACCGGCACCTCCGAGGCATGCTCGGCGCGCAGCCGGCGCAGCACCTCCGGGCCCTCCATGCGCGGCAGCATCCAGTCCAGGATCACCGCATCGTAGGGATGACTGCCGGCCAGGTGCAGGCCGGTGATGCCATCCGGGGCCACGTCCAGCACGTGCCCGCGCGACTCGAAATAGTCGAACAGGTTGGCCACCAGCTGGCGGTTGTCCTCGATCACCAACAGACGCATGCACGAAACATCCACGGAAGTTCGTACCATGGTAGCGCTGCGCATGTCGGAATGCGGTCGCCCTGCGCCGGTTCCGACGCCTTTCCTACCCCTGCCACGTCAGAGTGGCCGTTTTGCTCCCGGAGCCTGCCGTGCCCGTAGCCCTGCCCCACCGCTGGCGCCTGCCCCTGTTGTGGCTGCTGATCATCGCTGCATTGGCAGCCGGTATCGGCCTGCGCCAACCGCAGCCGCCGGACGAGCCGCGCTTCGTGCTGGCCGCCCGCACCATGGTCGAAAGCGGGCAATGGCTGCTGCCGCACCGGGGCATCGAGCTGTATGCGGAAAAGCCGCCGGTGTTCATGTGGCTGCAGGCCGCCGCCTACGAGGTGGTGGGCAGCTGGCAATGGTCGTTCCTGCTGCCCTCGCTGCTGGGCGCCCTGCTCAGCCTGTGGCTGGTATCGGACCTGGCACGCCGGCTGTGGTCGCCACGACACGCGGTCTATGCCCTGGCCGCACTGTTCTGCACCCTGCAGTTCGGACTGATGGCCAAGCGTGCGCAGATCGACATGGTGCTGGTGGGCATGACCACCGTGGCCCTGTGGGGCCTGTTGCGACACCTGTGCGAGCGTCGCAATCTGCCCGCGCTGTGGCTGGCCGGCTTCGCCGCCGGCCTCGGCACGGTCACCAAGGGCGTGGGCTTCCTGCCGCTGCTGATGGTGCTGCCCTGGTTCGGCTGGTGGCTGTACCAGCGCCGTCGCGGCTACACCGTGGAGGGCCCGCATCCGGCCACCCTGTTGTGGCTGATCCCGGCCTTCCTGCTGGGCGTAGGTGTGTGGCTGGCGCCGCTGGGCTGGGCCCTGCTGCACTCGCCCAGCGCCGAACTGCAGGCCTACGCGCATGAACTGTTGTTCAAGCAGACCGGCACCCGTTATGCCAACGCCTGGCATCACCGGCAACCGGTCTGGTACTACCTGCAGGTGATCCTCACGCTGTGGCTGCCGGGCAGCCTGCTGCTGCCGATGCTGTTCAAGCCCTGGTGGCGCCGCCTGCGTCGTGGCGACCGGCGCCAGTGGTTGCTGCTGGGCTGGGCGCTGCTGGTGCTGGTGTTCTTCAGCGCCAGCCCGGGCAAGCGTGAGGTGTACCTGCTGCCGATGCTGCCAGCGATGGCACTGGCCGTGGCGCCGCTGCTGCCCGGACTGCTGCGCCGGCTGTGCGTACGCCGCTACCTGTTCGGCTACAGCGTGATGCTGATGCTGGCCACCGGCACGCTGGGCGTAATGCTGATGACCGAGCACCCCTGGGCGCTGGCGCAGCTGGAGCGGCGGGCGATGCCTGACACGCTGCTGCCGGTGCTGGGCGATGGGCTGCTGACCTTCGCCATCGCCCTGGCCACCCTGATCGTCTGGCTGCGGGTGCGTCGTGCGGCGACGCTGGTGCTGCTGACCCACGGCCTGCTGTGGATGCTCTACGGCCTGGTGCTGATCCCGGCGCTGGACCCCTATGCCTCGGCCTCGGCGTTGATGCGCCGGGTCGGTGCGCGGATCGGCCCGGACGCCGAGTTGGCGCTGGTCGCCTGGCGCGAGCAGAACCTGCTGCAGGCCGACCGCCCGGCACGCGAGTTCGGTTTCAAGCGGCCCTGGGCCGAGCAATGGCACGATGCCGGCCCGTGGCTGGCCGAGGCACCTGACAAGCGCTGGCTGCTGGTGCTGGACGATGCGATGAGCCCCTGCGTTGACCCGGCCAAGGTGATCGATATCGGTATCGCCAACAGGAATCGTTGGCAACTGCTTCCCGGTACGGCCTGGGACGCGCAGTGCCACGCCGAACGGGCCGGTGCGAACGCCGAAGAAGACTGAACGTTGGCACGCGCCGGGCAAACCTTAACCCGGCGCGAACACGTGTCCGACCCTTCTCCGACATGCCGGTGACGAGCATGGGCGCGGATTCCCGAACCGCTCCTGCCCAGCATGCCCGTCCGTCCCCTTGATTCGGTAGCGCCGCTTGCAACATCGCCACTGGCGTCAAAATTTGCCGTAACTCACCTCTGGCTGCCTGTCGCGATCGCCCTGCCGGTGTTCACCCTGCTGATGGGTTTCGGCGGCGACCAATGGGTGGCCGATCACCTGTTCCGCCTCGAAGGGGGCCGCTGGGCGCTGCAGGATGCGTGGCTCACCCGCACGGTCGTGCACAAGGCCGGCAAATGGCTCAGTACCGCCGCCGCGCTGGTGGCGATCCTGCTGTGCTTCCACCACTGGCGCAAAGGACGTGATCGCACCCTGCGATGGGCGCTGCTTTATGTCGTGATTGCCATGGCCTTGGGCACCGGCGTGATCTCCCTGATGAAGTCGCTGGTGCCGATGGAATGCCCCTGGGACCTGCTGCGCTACGGCGGGCACCAGCCTTTCATCGGTCTGTTCACCGCACGTCCTGCCGGCATGGCGGCGCAGGCCTGCTTCCCGGCCGGACATGCCAGTGCCGGTTACGCCTGGCTCTGCCTGTACTTCTTCGCGCTGCTGTGGCGGCCGTCCTGGCGCTGGGTTGGGCTGTGGATCGGCCTGGGCACCGGCCTGGTGTTCGGCATCAGCCAGCAGCTGCGGGGCGCCCATTTCCTTTCGCATGACGTTGCCACCGCGTTGATATGTTGGCTGCTGTCGCTGGGCCTGTACCTGATCGTCAAACGCGTCCTGATCCACCGTCAGCCGGACCGTCCTCACCGCCAGGAGGCAAACGCATGAGTGCATCGGTGCAACGTCCCGCGCGTTTTCCTGCGCTGGCCAACCTCCGCCACTGGCGGCCGCAGTTGTCCACCGAAGCGCTGATCGCGCTGACCAGCCTGTTCTTCGCGGTCGCCGGCAACGGCCTGTTCTGGCACAGCGCCATGGCCAGCCATCCGGGCAGCCTTCGCTACGCGCTGTCGCTGCTGCTGTTGCTGCTGGGCGCGCACGGCGTGCTGCTCGGCATCCTGGTCTGGCGCTGGAATGCCAAGGTGGTGATCAGCCTGTTGCTGCTGGTGACCGCATTCGCTGCGCACTACATGAGCCGCTACCACATCTACCTGGATGCGGACATGCTGCGCAATGTGCTGGCGACCGACCCCAAGGAAAGCCGCGAGCTGATGACCGTGTCGCTGGTATGGCCGGTGCTGCTTCTGGCAGTGCTGCCGATGGCGGTGCTGTGGCGGGTGCAGCTGCGCCGCCGCAGCTGGGGCCGTAGTCTGCTGTGGCGCCTCGGCTTCCTGGTGGTGGCAGCGGTGACCGCCGTTGGCGGCGCGCTGATCTCGTTCCAGGACGTCTCGGCGCTGATGCGCAACCAGCGCGAAGTGCGTTACCTGGCTACACCGGCCAACGTTCTGCTGGGCATGCCGCGCGCACTGCGTGGCGACAACCCGGTGCAGCGCGCGCCGAAGCTGCCGATCGGCACCGATGCCAAGGCCACCCCGCGAGCGCCGGCCAGCAAGCCGCGCCTGCTGGTGATCGTGATGGGCGAGACCGTGCGCGCGCAGAACTGGGGCCTCAATGGCGGCCGCAACACCACGCCGGAGCTGGCCCAGGCCAGCGTGATCAATTTCCCGGACATGCATTCGTGCGGCACCAGCACCGAGGTCTCGCTGCCGTGCCTGTTCTCACCCTGGGGCCGCCACGACTACGACGAGAAGAAGATCCGTGCGCATCAGTCGCTGCTGCACGTGCTGAACCGCGCCGGCATTGCGCCGCTGTGGCGTGACAACCAGTCCGGCTGCAAGGGCGTGTGTGAGAACCTGGATTTCCAGTCGCTGTCCGATGCGACCACGCCGGGCCTGTGCGCCGATGGCCGTTGCATGGACGAGATCCTGCTGCAGGATCTGGCCACCCAGGTACGCGCCCGGCCCGGTGACCGCGTGGTGGTGCTGCACCAGCTGGGCAACCACGGCCCGGCCTATTTCGAGCGCTATCCGGCGGCCTTTGCCCGCTTCAAGCCAACCTGCGACACCCGTGACATCGGCCGCTGCTCGCGCGAAGAGATCACCAACAGCTACGACAATGCCGTGCTGTACACCGATCACTTCCTGACCAAGACCATCGGCACGCTGCAGGGCATGCAGGACTACGACACGGCAATGATCTACCTGTCCGACCACGGCGAATCGCTGGGCGAGAAGGGCCTGTTCCTGCATGGCGTGCCCTACGCCATTGCCCCGGCCGAGCAGACCCGGGTGCCGATGACGATGTGGTTCTCGCCGGGCTTTGCCAGTAGCCGCGGGCTGGATCTGCAGTGCGTGCGCAAGCGCTCGGCGGCGTATACCGACCACGACAACCTGTTCCCGTCGGTGCTTGGCCTGATGCAGGTGAAGACGGCGCTGTACGAACGCGACCGCGACGTGTTCGCCAACTGCGAGCGTTGAGGGTTGTTCGGCAGGGCTTGCAGCCCTGCACCTGCAGAGGCAACGGCCGAAGCAACGGCAACAGCAACAGCGTGCATTCCGTGGGATGGCGGGGTGGGTCCGGTGGCGGGGGACGCCGTGAATACGTCCATGTAGGCTCGGTCGCCGCATCCATGCGGCTCACGCCCCCGCCACCGGACCCACCCCGCCTTCGACAGTTTTCCGCGACCTGTTGGACATGCCGATGGGGTCGGATCCGTTTTCCGGAGGAAAACGGATCCGACCCCAATTTTGATTGTCGATACCTGACAGATGTGTCGACCATGGTCGACACCCACCAACGGCCGCCGCCATCTTTCAGAGGTGGGGCGGTGTGGGCTTGCAGGACCGTTGGCGCCATGGATGGCGCCATCGAGCCCCCATGGATGCGTTTACGGCGTGTCCTGCAAGCCCACATCCCCCGCCAAACCACGGATAGCCCGCTGTTGCCGTTGCTTCGGCCTTTGCCCTTGCTTGAACGCCTCTGCGGGTGCCGGGCGCCGCCCGGCCGACTTCCGCCACTTGCGGTGGCAGCGGCTGCCCACTAGCCTTCGGCCGTCGTTCACCACCCAAGGACCGCCCGTGAAACACCGTCATCTCCTGCTGGCCTCGGCTATCGCCGCCGCCACGCTGGCCCTGGCCGCCTGCAAGAAGGAACCCACCCCAGGCACCGATACCGCCAGCAGCAGCGCACCGGCCGGTGAAACCGCCGACCAGTTCGTGGCCCGCATCAATGCCGAATTCAAGGCCGCCTACCCGGAGATGACCTCGGCGCAGTGGCTGTCCTCCACCTACATCAACAGTGATTCGGAACGCATCGCGGCCAAGGCCAACGAGCGCTCGCTGACCCAGCTCAACAGCTGGATCGAACAGGCCGCCAGGTTCGATGGCAAGCCGATGAGCGAGGACAGCAAGCGTGCGATCCACCTGCTGAAGCTGATGTCCTCGATGCCGGCGCCGCGCGACCCGGCCAAGCTGGCCCAGCTGACCCAGATCGCCACCCGCATGGAAGGCAGCTACGGTGCCGGCAAGTACTGCACCGACGCCAACGATCCGAACTCCTGCCGCCAGCTGGGCGAACTGGAGCAGGTGCTGGCGCGCAGCCGCGACTACGACAAGCAGCTCGATGCCTGGCAGGGCTGGCACAGCACCACCAAGAGCATGCGCGGCGACTACCAGACCTTCGTCGGCCTGGTGAACGAAGGCGCCAAGGGCATGGGCTTCACCGATGCCGGCCAGATGTGGCGCAGCGGCTATGACATGCCGCCGGAACAGATCGGCCCGGAAACCGATCGCCTGTGGGAACAGGTCAAGCCGATGTACGAGCAGCTGCACTGCTACGCACGCGGCAAGCTGGACAAGACCTACGGCAAGGACAAGGCCGAAGTGGGCAACGGCCTGATCGCCGCGCACCTGCTCGGCAACATGTGGCAGCAGGACTGGTCGAACCTGTGGGACCAGCTGGAACCGTACCCGGGCGCCGGCAGCCTGGACATCACCGCCGCGCTTGAGAAGCAGTACCAGACCAACCTGAGCGCCGCGCTGGCCAAGGCCGGCAAGGACGCCAACGTCGCCGCGCAGTACAAGGCGCAGCGCGAGGCCGAACTGCGTACCGCCAAGCAGATGACCGAGCGCGCGCAGGACTTCTATGTGTCACTGGGCATGCCGTCGCTGCCGCAGTCGTACTGGGACAAGACCCAGTTCATCAAGCCCGACGACCGCGACGTGGTCTGCCATGCCAGCGCCTGGGACATGAACATGGAAGGCGACGTGCGCACCAAGATGTGCATCAAGCCGAACGAAGAAAACTTCACCACCATCTACCACGAGCTGGGCCACATCTATTACGACCTGGCCTACAACCCGCTGCCGCCCCTGTTCCAGGGCGGTGCCAACGATGGCTTCCACGAAGCGATCGGCGACACCATCGTGCTGGCGATGACGCCCAAGTACCTCAGCTCGATCGGTCTGGTCGACGCACCGACCGAAAGCCGTGAGGCGGTGATCAACAACCAGATGCGCATGGCGCTGTCGGGCGTGTCGTTCCTGCCGTTCGGGCTGATGATCGATCGCTGGCGCTGGGGCGTGTTCGACGGTTCGATCACCGCCGACAACTACAACAAGGCCTGGTGGGACCTGAAGGCCAAGTACCAGGGCGTGGCCCCGGCCAGCACCCGTGGCGAAGAATTCTTCGACCCGGGCGCGAAGTACCACGTGCCGGGCAACACCCCGTACACCCGCTACTTCCTGGCGCGCATCCTCCAGTTCCAGTTCTACAAGGGCCTGTGCGACGCGTCCGGCTACAAGGGCCCGCTGCATGAGTGCACCTTCTACGGCAACAAGGAAGCCGGGCAGAAGTACTGGGCGATGCTGAGCAAGGGTGCCAGCCAGCCGTGGCAGGCCACGCTGAAGGAACTGACCGGCACCGACAAGCTCGATGCCGGCCCGATGATCGAGTACTTCACCCCGGTCAACGAGTGGCTGAAGCAGCAGAACGAAGGCCAGATGTGCGGCTGGCAGGCCAACGCGGCGCCGGCGGCGAAATGAGAAAAGGGGCGGGTCCGCGAGGATCCGCCCCTTTCCGGTAGTGCCGGCCGCTGGCCGGCAAGCGGTTGCCGGCAAGCGGTTGCCGGCCAGCGGCCGGCACTACCGCGAGGCGGATCAGCTGTTCTTCTTCGCCGCCATCGCTGCGGCCAGCTCGGCCTTGAATTCCTCGAAGGTCTGGCCCTTCTCCTTCGCCTCGGCCTGTGCGGCATCGCGCAACGCGTCCGAATACATCAGGCGCACCGGCGTGCCATTGCGTTCGTGCAGCTCACCGGCCTGCATGATCAGCGCCAGTACCTGCGCTGCGCTCTCGCTGTGGCCGGCAATGCGGCCATCCATGCCCAGCACCCATTCGCCGTCGCGGCGCACGACTCCGGCCAGCAGGGTGCGCTGTGCATCGCGCAGTTCCGCATGCGGCTCCACCGGCGAGGCCTGGGCAGCGGCCTTGTTGGCGGCCTGCTTTTCCTGGCGACGGCGCTGGTCGCGGCGGGTCTTGGAGCTGGTGGACATGGTGCGGTACCGCTGCGAAGGGGGCGCAAGGATAGCGCACCCCGCCCGCCACGCCGCTTCACACCCGCTCAGTCCAGCACTTTGCCGTGCCGCCAGTAGCCCATGAAGGTGATCGCGCGACGGTCCAGCCCGCAGTCGCGGACCAGATGGCGACGGATCGCCATCACCGCCCCGGCCTCGCCTGCCACCCAGGCATACAGCGGCCCGGCCGCACGGGTATCGGCCTGCTCCCAGAGGATCTGCGTATCGACGTCGATCTCCTCCAGTTCATCATCGGCGGACACCGCCGAGGCCGCCGCCAGCCGCGCCTGGACCGCCTGCAGCAACGGCTGGCCGTGGGCCGCCTGACCACGCGGCAACCAGACCAGCTCGGCCGTGGCCGGCGCCTTCAGCGGCACCGCATCGCCGGCCTGCGCCACTTCCAGCAGCGCCAGCGTGCGCGGCGGATCGGCCAGCGCGGCCAGTTCCTCGAGGATGCCGGCCACCGCCGGCAGCGCGGTTTCATCGGCCACCAGCAGCACCTGGCCGACACCGGCCGGCGGCTTCCATTCCCAGCCTTCGCTGCTGTCGGCGCAGTCGGCATCGGGGGCCAGCAGTACCACGCGGTCGCCTGGCCGCGCGTGGATGGCCCAGCGCGAAGCCGGCCCGGTCTCGCCATGGATGACGAAATCGACGTCGACCTCGCCCTGCTCGGCGCGCAGCTGGCGGATGGTGTAGGTGCGCATCGGCGGGCGCTGGTCGTCCGGCAGGGCCCGATAGCGCGGGTACCAGTCTTCGCCGTTGGGCACCTGCGGCACGTCCTGGCCGGGCAAGGGGAAGAACACCTTGATGCGCTGGTCCGGGCCTTCGGTCTTCATCCGCGCCACGTCGGCACCGGTGAACACCATGCGGTCCAGGGAAGGGGAAAGAACGCGGCGCTCCTTCAGCGCCACCTCGAACAGGCGGTAGGTCTGCTGCGCAGCCATGGGGGAACCTCATGCGACGACATCGGATCGGCTGGCGGTCGTGCATCCACGCACTGGCTGGCTGGAGCCTCCAGCCTAGTCCGGTCGCCGGTCGTCGCAAGCGTTGCGGGCATCACGGCCTGCCCTACCCCTGCACGCTGCTCAATGGCCCGTGCAGGCCGCCTGTGCCGCGCGCTCGCGGTGATGTTCCCAGTACCAGAACACGAAGCCGGCAGCGAAGAACGCGGCCTGGCCCAGCGCCAGGTGCAGCGGGCTGGCACTGAGCAGCGGCGACACCACGCCGGCCACCACGGTGCTGATCATCAGCTGCACGAACGCCTGCAGCGACGAGGCCAGGCCACGCTGGTGCGGGTACATGTCCAGCACCGCCAGTGCCAGGATCGGGAAGATCAGCGACATGCCCATGCCGCCCAGGAAGATCGGCAGCACTGCCCACGGCAGCACGAACTGCGGCGACAGCGCCACGTAGCCGACATTCAGCAGCGCCGACAGCGCGCACAGGCTGAAACCGATGGCGACCTGGCGGGTGGGCGTGGTGTGCCCGGCCATGCGCCCGGACAGGAACGAGCCGGTAGTCATGCCGCCGATGGTGGGGATGAACAGCCAGGCGAACCCACCTTCACCGAGGTGCAGATGCTGCATCACGAACACCGGCGCCGAGGAGATGTACAGGAAGATGCCGCCGAAACCGATGCTGCCGGCCAGCGCCAGGCGCAGGAAGCGCGGGTTGAAGCCGATGCGCACGTAGTCGCGCATCAGCACCCGTGGCGACAACGGTACGCGTGCCTCGACCGGATGGGTTTCCGGCAGGTAGCGCGCGGTAGCCGCCAGCAGCACCAGCGCGAACACCACCAGGAACCAGAAGATCAGCGGCCATCCAGCGCCACTGAGCAGGATCCAGCCACCGATGATCGGCGCGATGGCCGGCGCGATGCCGAACAGCATCGACACCTGGCTCATCAGCCGCTGCGCGTCGTGGCCATGGTACAGGTCACGGATCACCGCGCGGCCGACGATCATGCCCACGCCCGCCGACAGCCCCTGCAGCGCGCGGAAGGCCAGCAGCGTGGTCAGGTCGGTGGACAGCGCGCAACCGACCGAGGCGCCGACGAACACCACCAGGCCACCGAGGATCACCCGCTTGCGCCCCCAGGCGTCGGACAGCGGGCCGTGCGCCAGGCTCATCAGGCCGTAGAACAGCAGGTACACGCTGATGGTCTGCTGCACCGCCACCTCGTCCACCGCCAGGCGCTGGGCCAGCTGCGGGAAGGCCGGGAAGATGGTGTCGATCGAGAACGGACCGAACATGGCCAGGCCGGCGAGCAGCAGGGCCATGCGGCGGGTGGAAGGAGCAACAGCGGCGGTCATGGAAAGGGTGTCCGGCAGGGCCATGCGCGGCACGCACGGCCGGCGCCGGTCCCCTTGCGGCAGGGACGGCGCCAGATGAATACGAGAATCCGGCCATCATAGGTGGGGATTGCACGCGATGCCATGCAGCGCTGCACAAAACGCACGACCGGGCCATCGGCCATTCAGGCCCGGCCGCACCGACCGGCGGCCGCCGGCGGGCCCGCAACGGGCTATAATCGGCGGGCAACACGGTGGGAGAAGCGGAACACCGCTGCCGAAGGCGCAACGCCCGTAATCGCTCAGGCCCGATACCACCCGTAACACAACTCTGGAGAGACCGGTTCGATCCGGCGCCGAAGGGGCACGAAGCTGCGGTTGCCCGCGCTTTTAAACTCTCAGGCAAAAGGACAGAGGGGCGCCCCGCAGACCGCCGACCGGCGGCTTGTGCCCGTGCGTGTGCCCTTTCCTGACGGATCCTTCGCCATGTCCCAGAACACCCCTTCCCTGCGTGAGCTCGAGCATCATTCCGCGTTCGTCGAGCGCCACATCGGCCCCAACGATGCCGAGATCGCGCAGATGCTCGACGTCGTCGGCCACGCGTCGCTGGATGCGATGACCGATGCCATCGTGCCGGCCAAGATCAAGTCGCCGGCGCCGCTGGCGCTGCCGGAATCGATGACCGAAGTGCAGGCACTGGCCAAGATCCGTGCGATCGCCGACAAGAACACCGTGCTGCGCAGCTTCATCGGCCAGGGCTACTACGGTACCCACACGCCGAACGTGATCCTGCGCAACATCCTGGAAAACCCGGCCTGGTACACCGCCTACACCCCGTACCAGGCGGAAATCTCGCAGGGCCGCATGGAAGCACTGATCAACTTCCAGACCCTGTGCGCCGACCTCACCGGCATGGAAATCGCCAACGCCTCGCTGCTGGACGAAGCCACCGCCGCTGCTGAAGCGATGACCCTGGCCAAGCGTTCGGCCAAGTCGAAGTCGGACACCTTCTTCGTGCACGACGCCGTGCACCCGCAGACGCTGGAACTGCTGCGCACCCGCGCCGAGCCCATGGGCATCGTGCTGCGCGTCGGCACCCCGGCCGAAGCACTGGAAGCGGAAGCCTTCGGTCTGCTGCTGCAGTATCCGGATACCTTCGGCCAGGTCGGCGACTACAAGGCGCTGGTCGATGCCGTGCACGCACGTGGCGGCCTGGTGGCCGTGGCCACCGACCTGCTGGCACTGACCCTGCTGGCCGCCCCGGGCGAATGGGGCGCGGACATCGTGGTCGGCAACAGCCAGCGTTTCGGCGTGCCGTTCGGCTTCGGTGGCCCGCACGCTGCCTTCATGGCCTGCCGTGACGCCTACAAGCGCTCGATGCCGGGCCGCCTGATCGGCGTCTCGATCGATGCCCAGGGCAACCCGGCCTACCGCCTGACCCTGCAGACCCGCGAGCAGCACATCCGCCGCGAGAAGGCCACTTCCAACATCTGTACCGCGCAGGTGCTGCTGGCGGTGATGGCCTCGATGTATGCCGTCTACCACGGCCCTGAAGGCCTGACCCGCATCGCCCGCCGCACCCACCGCCTGGCCTCGATCCTGGCCGCAGCGCTGCGCAATGCCGGCGTGCAGGTCGGTGGCGACTTCTTCGACACCCTGCACATCACCGGCGTGCACGCCGATGAGATCCACGCCAAGGCACGCGCCGCCGGCTACAACCTGCGCGCGATCGACAGCGACTCGGTCGGCATCAGCCTGGACGAAACCACCACCCGCGCCGACGTGGTTGCGCTGGCTGCGGTGTTCGGTGCCCAGGCCGACGTCGACGCGCTGGACGCCAGCACCGCCGACGCGCTGCCGGCCGGCCTGCTGCGCCAGTCCGCGTTCCTGACCCACCCGGTGTTCAACACCCACCACAGCGAGCACGAACTGCTGCGCTACCTGCGTTCGCTGGCCGACAAGGACCTGGCGATGGACCGCACGATGATCCCGCTGGGCTCGTGCACCATGAAGCTCAACGCCACCGCCGAGATGATCCCGGTGACCTGGCCGGAGTTCTCGCAGATCCATCCGCTGGTGCCGGCCGACCAGGCGCTGGGCTACAAGGAACTGATCGATACGCTGGAAGCGATGCTGGTCGAATGCACCGGCTACGACGCGGTGAGCCTGCAGCCGAACTCCGGCGCGCAGGGCGAGTACGCCGGCCTGCTGGCGATCCGTGCCTACCACCGCTCGCGCGGTGAAGGCCACCGTGACATCTGTCTGATCCCGGATTCGGCGCACGGCACCAACCCGGCTTCGGCACAGATGTGCGGCATGAAGGTGGTGGTGACCAAGACCGATGCCAACGGCAACGTCGACGTCGAAGACATCCGCGTCAATGCCGAGAAGTACAGCGACCGTCTGGCCGCGATCATGATGACCTACCCGTCCACGCACGGCGTGTTCGAGGAAGAGGTGGTCGAGATCTGCGAGATCATCCACCAGCACGGCGGCCAGGTGTATACCGACGGCGCCAACATGAACGCCCTGGTCGGCGTGGCCAAGCCGGGCAAGTGGGGTTCGGACGTTTCGCACCTGAACCTGCACAAGACCTTCTGCATTCCGCATGGCGGTGGTGGCCCGGGCGTTGGCCCGTGCGCGGTCAAGGAGCACCTGGCGCCGTTCCTGCCGGGCAAGCTGGGTGACAACGGCCCGGTCGGCATGGTCAGTGCGGCCAGCTTCGGCAGCGCCTCGATCCTGCCGATCAGCTGGATGTACATCGCCATGATGGGCAGCGAAGGCCTGCGCAAGGCCACCCAGGTCGCGCAGCTCAACGCCAACTACATCGCCAAGCGCCTGGCCCCGCACTTCAAGACCCTGTACACCGGCCGCAACGGTCTGGTCGCGCATGAGTGCATCCTGGACGTGCGCCCGCTGGAGAAGACCAGCGGCATCGGCGCCGAAGACGTGGCCAAGCGCCTGATCGACTTCGGCTTCCACGCCCCGACCCTGAGCTTCCCGGTGGCCGGCACGCTGATGGTCGAGCCGACCGAGAGCGAATCGCTGCACGAGCTGGACCGTTTCATCGACGCGATGATCCAGATCCGCGAGGAAATCAGCGCGATCGAAGACGGCCGCCTGGACCGCGAGGACAACCCGCTGAAGAACGCGCCGCACACTGCCACCGCAGTGACCGCCAGCGAGTGGACCCACGCCTACCCGCGCGAACTGGCCGCCTTCCCGCTGGCCAGCCTGAAGCAGAGCAAGTACTGGCCGCCGGTGGCACGCGTGGACAACGTGTACGGCGACAAGAACGTGATGTGCGCCTGCATCCCGGTCGATGCCTACAAGGATGATGAAGTCGAGGCGTAATCCTTCGACCCATCGGAAATGAAAACGGCCCGCGCGAGCGGGCCGTTCTCTTAAAAGAGTGTGGACCAAGATCCACACCCACAAAAAATCGATCACGGGTCCGGCATCTGCCCCAGGCTCAACTGCCACGACACACCGTAGCGGTCCTGCACCCAGCCATAGCGGTTGCTGAAATCGTAGTCGCCTACCGGCATCAGCCAGTGCCCGCCCTCGCCCAGCACGCGCGCGGCGCGTTCGAACTGTTCGGCGCCGGAGCACTCGACGAACAACGAGATCGACGGGCTGAAAGTGAAGTCGTGCACATCCAGGCTGTCGAAGCACAGGTAGTGGGTGCCACCGAGCAGGAAGATGGCCTGGCGCACCTGCCCGGGTACGCCGGCACCGGGGCCCTCCGGGTGGCGTTGCAGGGCCAGCAGGCGGAAATCGGCAAAGGCCTCGGCGTACAGGGCCAGAGCGGCCTCGGCCTGGCCGGTGAACATCAGGAACGGACGGCTGCGCAGCATGCGGTACTCCCGGTCGACGGGCCGATGACGGCCTACGCGATCAGCATTGCACGGCCGATGTGCAGCCCCCGTGGTAGTGCCGGCCGCTGGCCGGCAGCTTCGTCACGCCTCGCGCATGCGCCGGGCGATGGCGCTGCCAGCGGCGATCGTGGCGGTCAGCGCCACCATCGACAGGAACTGCAGGCGGGTATGCGACTCGCTCAGCAGCAGGCCGAAGATCAGCGCCAGGATGCCCAGCGCGCACACCGTCAGCCATGGGAAACCGGCCATGCGGAACGGCAGGCGGGTGCCCAGGCGGTCGGCACGCCGGCGCAGCACCAGCTGCGAGACCAGCGACAGCGTCCACACCAGCAGGCAGGTGGAACCGACGATGTTGAGCAGAACCGGCAGCACCCGGTCCGGGAACAGCAGTTCCATCACGGTGGCAGCGAAACCGAACAGCACGCTGGCCAGTACGGCAATCACCGGCACCTGGCGCGGATCGGTCCAACCCAGCACCGCCGGCGCCTCGCGGCGCTGCGCCAGCGAGTACATCATGCGCGAGGCGCCGTAGAGATTGGCGTTGAGCGCCGACAGCAGCGCGATCACCGCAATCAGCGTGATGGCAGTACCGGCGCCCGGGATGCGGGCGATATCCAGCACGGCGGCAAACGGCGACTTCAGTGCCTCGCTGGTCCACGGCACCACCGCGATGATCACGCTCAGCGAGCCGATGTAGAACACCAGGATGCGCCAGGCCACAGTGCGGATGGCACGGGCGATGCTGCGTTCGGGGTCTTCGGTTTCGGCTGCCGCCACCGCCACGATCTCGGTGCCGCCGAAGGCGAACACCACCACCAGCAGCGCCGCGCCGATACCGGCCAGGCCCTTCGGCGCGAAACCGCCGTGTTCGGTGAAGTTGCTCAGGCCCGGTGAGGTGACCTGCGGCAGCCAGCCCATCAGCAGCGCCACGCCGATGGCAATGAAGGCCAGGATCGCCGCCACCTTGAGGATGGCGAACCAGAATTCGAACTCGCCGAAGTTCTTCACCCCGAGCAGATTGATGGCGGTGAAGAACAGCATGAAGGCCAGCGCCGCCATCGGCACCGGTATGGCCGGCCAGACGGTAGCCAGCAGCCCGGCCGCCCCCACCGCCTCGGCGGCGATCACGATCACCAGCTGCACCCACCACAACCAGCCGACGGTGGCGCCCGCAGTGGCGCCCATGGCATCGGCGGCATACACCGAGAACGCGCCGCTGGTGGGTTTGGCCGCCGCCATCTCGCCCAGGGCGTTCATCACGATGATCACCAGCGCGCCGGCGACCAGGTAGGAGACCAATACCGCCGGACCGGCCGCCTGCACACCCACGCCCGAGCCGAGGAACAGGCCGGCGCCGATGGCGCTGCCCAGCCCCATCATGATCAGCTGGCGCGGCTTGAGCGAATGCCCGAGGCGGGACGGTGAAGCGGACGGAGTCGAATTGGGCATCGGCGGGGCTGGCGGCGGCTACAGGGGCGACACCTTACCCTGTCCCGCGCCTGCACGGATAGGCGCAGCGCAGCAGGTGGCTCAGGCCAGCGCAGGCTCGCCGACGTTGCCACCGATACGGGCCCGATAGGCACGGGGCGAGAAACCGGTTTCAGCCTTGAACTTGCGGGTGAAGGCGCTCTGGTCACTGAAACCGCAGGCCTGGCCGATGCAGGCGATGCTGTCGTCGCCATGCAGCAGGTGCATGGCCATCTGGATCCGCAGCCGGGTCAGCACCTGCTGCGGGGTCATCTGGAACACCTTGCGGAAGCTGCGCTCGAGCTTGGACAGCGAGAAGCCGGTGATGTCCAGCAGGGTCTGCATGCGCACGTTCTCGGCGTAGTGCGCGTTGAGATGGGCCAGGGCCAGCCGCAGCTGCTCGTACTGGCTGCCCAGGCTGTCCTTCTGGCCGAGGTCGCGGGAAATGCCGATCAGGCCCTCGATGGCCCCATCGACCACCAGCGGGCGCTTGCAGGTCAGGCACCAGCCCGGTTCGCGGTTGGCGAACAGATGCAGTTCCATCAGGTTCTCGATGACCTCGCCGGACAGCACGCGGGCGTCCTGATCCACGTAGTCCGCGCTCAACCCGGTCGGGTAGATCTCCGCCGCGGTACGCCCGATCACGTCCTTGCGCGCGCGCAGGCCCAGCCGCCGCAGCATGGTCTGGTTGACGTGGGTGTAACGCCCCTGGCGGTCCTTCATGAAGAACAGCACGTCCGGGATGGCGTCGAACAGGGCTTCGATGTCGGTGGGCTCGACTCGCATGCGGCAAGCATACCCGAGCCTGCTTTTGCCCGTACGTTCACCCGTGGCGGACCCTGGGTTAACGGCCATGGGGCGACTGTCAGTCCTTCTTTGTCCTTCAATCCCGGAGCCCCCGATGGCCGCCAGCAAGCCGACCGGCAAGCGCGCACCCACCCCGTCCCCCAGCCAGCGCCGCGGCGAAGGCGACGAACTGCACCTGCACGCCGGCGGCACGCACCCGCCCATGACCACCGCCCAGGGCATCCCGGTGGCCGACAACCAGAACTCGCTGCGCCAGGGGCCACGCGGCCCCACCCTGCTGGAAGATTTCATCCTGCGCGAGAAGATCACCCACTTCGACCATGAGCGCATTCCCGAGCGCATCGTGCACGCGCGCGGCAGCGCCGCCCATGGCTACTTCCAGTTGACCCGGTCGCTGGGCAGGTACACCCGCGCCCGCGTGCTCACCGAGGTGGGCACGAAGACGCCGGTGTTCACCCGCTTTTCCACCGTGGCCGGCGGCGCCGGCTCGGTTGACACCCCGCGCGACGTGCGCGGCTTCGCGGTGAAGTTCTACACGCCGGAGGGCAACTGGGACCTGGTGGGCAACAACATCCCGGTGTTCTTCATCCAGGATGCGATGAAATTCCCGGACCTGGTACATGCGGTGAAGATGGAACCGGACCGTGCATTCCCGCAGGCGGCCAGCGCCCATGACACGTTCTGGGACTTCATCTCGCTGATGCCCGAGTCGATGCACATGATCATGTGGGCAATGAGCGACCGCGCCATTCCCCGCTCGCTGCGCATGATCGAAGGCTTCGGCGTGCACAGCTTCCGCCTGTTGAACGAAGCCGGCGATTCCACGTTCGTCAAATTCCACTGGCGCCCGAAACTGGGTATCCAGTCCACGGTCTGGGACGAAGCGCTGAAGCTGCAGGCCGCCGACAATGACTTCCATCGACGCGACCTGTTCGAGGCGATCCAGCGCGGCGACTTCCCCGAATGGGAACTGGCGGTGCAGCTGTTCACCGAAGCCGAGGCTGATGCCTTCCCCTTCGACCATCTGGACCCGACCAAGATCATTCCCGAATCACTGGTGCCCCTGCAGGTGATCGGGAAGATGGTGCTGGACCGCTGGCCGGACAACTTCTTCGCCGAAACCGAACAGGTGGCGTTCTGCCCGGCCAATGTGCCGCCGGGCATCGACTTCAGCAACGACCCGCTGTTGCAGGGGCGGCTGTTCTCCTACCTGGACACGCAGCTGATCCGCCTTGGCGGACCGAACTTCCACCAGATTCCGGTCAATGCCCCCGCTGTCCCTTCGCCAACCACCAGCGCGACGGGCACATGCAGATGCAGGTGCCCAAGGGGCGCGTGGCCTACGACCCCAGTTCGCTGGAAGACGACAGCCCACGCGAGACACCGGCGGGGTTCCGCAGCCACCCAAGCGCCGACGATGGTCGCAAGGGGCGCACGCGTGCGGAGAGCTTTGCCGACCACTACAGCCAGGCGCGCGCGTTCTTCCGCAGCCTGGAAAAGCCCGAACAGGCGCACCTGGCCTCGGCGCTGGTGTTCGAGTTGTCGAAAGTGGAAACGCTGAAGGTGCGCGTGCGCACCGTCAGTCATCTGCGCAACATCGACGAGGCGCTCGCCCAGCGCGTGGCCGACGGCCTGGCCCTGGCCGCGTTGCCCGAGCCTGCGCCGACCGCGGTGCCGGCGCGCGACCTGCCGGCCGTGCCCGAAGTGCGGGTGATCGGCCGCAGCAAGGACACGCTGCAGGGCCGTTGCATCGGCATCCTGTTCGACGAGGGTTCGGATGCAGGTGTGCTTGCCGCCCTGCAGAAGGCCGCGCGCAAGGCCGGCGCCGAAGTGAAGCTGGTCGCGCCCAAGGTCGGTGGCGCCACGCTCAGCAACGGCAAGGCGCAGGCCGCCGATGGCCAATTGGCAGGCACGCCGTCGGTGGTGTTCGATGCGGTGGCCGTGGTGCTCGGTGCAGACGCTGCCAAGGCACTGGCCAAGGACGCGGCGGCGGTCGAGTTCGTCAGCCATGCCTGGGCGCATCTGAAAGCCATTGCCAGCGATGTGGGCGGCCAGTCGCTGTTGAAGGCCGCACGCGTGGGCAATGATGCCGGCATCGTGGAGGCCGAGGACACCAGGGCGTTCCTCACCGCCGCCGCGACCCGCCAGTGGGCGCGCGAACCCAAACTGCGCCTGCTGGCCTGAATCTTCCTTCCCGGAGAAACGACATGTCCCAGGGCGACAAATCCGCGTACACCGACAAGCAGAAGCGCCAGGCCGAGCACATCGAAGAAAGCGAACGCGAGCGCGGCGCCAGCAAGCGCACGGCCGAGCGTATTGCCTGGGCCACCGTGAACAAGCAGGACGGCGGTGGCAAGCGCAGTGGCAGCGGGCGCAAGGCGGTGAAGAAGAAGGCAGCGCAGAAGGCGACACGAACCCGCACGCGCGCAGGATGATCACTGAGTGGTGGTGTCCGTGCTGTGCAACGGCGCAACGGCACCATCAACGGCCTGCACCGCTCTTTGCCACCACTGGCTGCACGCTTGCCGCCTGCAGCGTGCGCACCGCTGCGATTGGAATGGCTTCGGCACGCCGCTGCTGCGGCCACCAGACGAACAGGAAAGCACTGCTGGAACCCAGAAGGCGGGCACTGCCCGGCAGCGGCGCCGGGTCGCCGTTGAGTTGCAGGCGGATCACCTCGCCCTTGCCATGACTTCGGATCTGCTGCCCGCGCACCTGCACGTAGTTGGCCGCGCCGATGGCCATGAAAGCGGCCACGGCCAGGGTCATCGCCGTCAGGGGCCGCAGCCCGATGCCCTCCCAGCTGGTCAGGAACGAACGCCGGAGCAGCACCCGCCAGATCCAGCTGCGTCCACGCAGCTGCTCCAGCTTGGCGGCATTGCGCATGCGCAGCGTTTCCGGCCAGCTCGCCACCAGCACCACCAGCAGCCCCAGCGCCAGCAGCAGCACATAGGCGGGGTCGCGGATACCGGCAACCAGGAAATCACTGGGCTGCATGTAGTCCAGGATCGACAGCTCGAACCCGCGGTAGAACCAGAAGCTGCACCACAGGCCCAGTGCTGACACCAGCAGATAGGCCACGCTGAACAGCAGCGCCGGTTCGCGGCGCATGCGGCGCACCATCTGCATCACCGCCGAATCATCATCGCCGCCGGTCAGCGGCAGCATCGACCAGTCGGTCGGTCCTTCCGGTGGCGCGACGGCGGCCACCTCCATGTCCTGCACTCTCGGCACGTCGCCATAGGTGCCTTCCGGTTCCCTACTGTCCATATCGCCCCCTTTTCCGCCGAGCATCGCCGAAAAAGGGGCGTGCGGTAGAGTCGAGCTCGCTCGACTGCTCTCGATCTCCGTACACAGGCAGTCGAGCAAGCTCGACGCTACCGTTGCCTACCGGTCAGGCCGCGCGCGCTGCCGCGGCGCGGGCAGCTGCGCCCTGCTCCAGCTGAAACACCGACACCGAGGTGGTCAGCGCATGCGCCTGCTCTTCCAGCGCGCGGCTGGCGGCGGTGGCTTCTTCCACCAGCGCAGCGTTCTGCTGGGTCACCTGATCCATCTGCACCACCACCTGGTTGACCTGCTCGATGCCGGCCGCCTGTTCCTTGCTGGCCGCGGCGATATCGCTCATCAGCTGGGTAGTGCGCGAACTGGCCTGGGCCACGCGGGCGATCGCCGCTTCGGATTCAACGGTCACCGCCAGGCCACTCTTCACCTTGGCAGCGGCGTCTTCGATCAGCTCCTTGATCTCCTTGGCGGCGACACCGGCACGTTGTGCGAGCGTGCGCACTTCGCTGGCAACCACGGCAAAACCACGGCCCTGCTCGCCCGCACGTGCGGCTTCCACTGCGGCGTTCAGCGCCAGGATGTTGGTCTGGAACGCGATGCCGTCGATCACCGTGGAGATTTCCGAGATGCGTGCCGAGGACTGGTCGATCTCGCCCATCACCGAGGCCATCTGCGCCATCGCCTGCTCGGTCTCGCGCACCGCGGCACCGGCCGCATGCGCTTCGCTGTCGGCCTGCCGGGCCAGCTCGGCATTCTGGCGCACGGTGGAGGTCAGTTCTTCCATCGATGCCGCCGCTTCTTCCAGATTGGCGGCCTGCTGCTCGGTGCGGCGCGACAGATCATTGTTGCCGGCGGCCAGCTCCTGCGCGGCGTTGTTGATGCTGTCAGCAGCCACCTGGATGCCGCGCACAATGCCGGTCAGCTGCGCGGTGGTGGTGTTGGCGTCGTCGCGCATGCGCGCGAACACGCCCTCGTAGTCGCCGTCCATGTGTGCGGTCAGGTCGCCATGCGAAATCGCGCGCAGCACGTCGGAGACATCGGCGATGCTGGCCTGCGAACTGGCCATCATGCCGTTGAGGTGCTCGACCATCGCCTTGAACTGGAACTGGAACGCAGCGGCATCGCCACGCATGCTGAAATCACCCGCGCGGGCGGCGCGGGCCAGTTCATCGATCTGCGCGTTGATCGCCATCAAGCTCTGCTTCACCGCGGCCAGGGTGCGGGTCAGCGCGCCCTTCTCGCCCGGATAATCCGGCAGGTCACGGCTGAGGTCACCGATGGCGTAGCGCTGCATCACCTCGGCCATCAGCAGCTCCACCTGCACGTGCGATTCGACCAGGCTGTTGGTGGCCTGCACCATGCGCCCGAAGTCACCGGGGAAGGCGCTGGCATCCATGCGGTAGCGGATCGCGCCGGCCTCGTGCTGTTCGGCCATCTGCAGCTGCGCGCCGATCGCCGCCTGCACGCTCTGTCGCACGCTGGCCATCGCCTCGCCCAGCTGGGTCAGCTCGTCACGCCCACCCAGGCGGAATTCCTGGTCCAGCTGGCCCTTGGACAGGCGCTCGGCCAGGTTCACCGCGCGTGCCAGCGGGCCAGTCAGGCTGCGCCCGATCATCACCGAGGCACCGATGCCGACCAGCAATGCCACGCCGCCCAGCACCAGCAGCTGCAGCAGGCTGCGCTCGCCGAGGCGGATCGCTTCGGCCGCGGCGGTGCGGCTTTCCTTCTCTTCGAAGTCCACACCATCGGACAGCGCCTTGTTCCAGCCATTGGCCGCTTCCTGCACCGGGCCCAGGGTCAGCGCCACGGCGCCGGGGTAGTCGCCCTGCTCCATCAGGTCGCTGGTCTGCTTGTTGAGCGGGCGTGCGATGGCACGCTTGGCGGCAATGGTTTCGGCGAAGGCCTTGCCTTCGGCATCGCTGGGCAACGCCTGGTAGGCACTCCAGCTGGCTTCGTAGCGCTTGACCAGGTCGGCGATGCGCTGCTCGTCGTGGCCACGGTCATCGCCCTGGCGGATCAGCATTTCGCGGCGTACCACCATCATCTGGTTGTTGGCATCGAGCATCTGCGACAGCAGCCGCACCTTGGCCACGCTGACATCGACCACCTGCTGCATCGCGCGCTTCTGCACCACGCTGGCGGTGGCGCCGGTGGCCACCACAGCGGCAACCAGCAGCAGCAACAGGCCAAAGCCCAGCCCAAGACGCCAGGCAACCCTGACATTCCTCAAGAAATTCATCGGTACATCCAAAACGGGGGATGCGCCCGTATCGGCCGGCCCACCGGCATTCTTGATCGGCCACCCGCACACGCGTCGGCAGCCGTTCACCTTGGTGAGGCCGCGCGCCGCGCTTCTGCGACAAGGGCCTGCCCCGCGCAGGGGCGGTCCTGCTCATGCCGGCGTCAGGTGGCTTTCACGGGGGCTGCGCAGCCGCTGCGGGCAGGGTGGAGCGGCCATCTGCCGGAGACTTTCATGCGCGTACACCGCCCCGCCCTGCTCGCCTTGTCCCTGCTGGTGTCGCCCGCCTTCGCGCAGGTGCCACCGTCGACTCCGTTGCCGGAGCCCATTGCCGAGAAGGCCGGACCCGATACCGCGGCGCGCTCACCGTTGCACGCCCAGGTACTGCTGGATCGCGCCAATTTCTCCCCGGGCGAGATCGACGGTGAAGTCGGCAGCAACCAGCGCCGCGCCGTGGCCGGCTTCCAGGCCGCCCACGGCCTGACGGTGAGCGGAGAGCTTGACGACAGCACCTGGAAGGCCCTGCAGGCCGATGCGGTCGTGCCACTGGCCAGCTACACGCTGACCGCCGAGGATGTGGCCGGGCCGTTCGTCGCCGTTCCGAAGACGCCGGCCGCGCAGGCAAAGCTGAAGGCGCTGGGCTACAGCAGCGTGGAGGAATCACTGGGCGAGCGTTTCCATGCCTCGCCTGCGCTGCTGAAGGCGCTCAACCCCGGCGTCGATCTGGCCAAGGCCGGCAATCGCATCCAGGTACCCAACATCGTACCGGCTGCATTGCCGAAGGCGGCGAAGATCGTGGTCGACAAGTCCGATTCCACGCTGCAATTGCTGGATGCGCAGGGCAAGGTGATCGCGCAGGTGCCTGTCTCTTCCGGCAGCCAGCACGATCCGCTGCCGATCGGTGAATGGAAGATTCTCGGCGTGTATCGCGACCCGCCGTTCCACTACAACCCCAAGCTGTTCTGGGATGCGCGCAAGGGCGACAGGAAGGCCACACTGCCGCCCGGTCCGAACAATCCGGTCGGCCGGGTCTGGATCGATCTGTCCAAACCCCATTACGGCCTGCACGGAACGCCGGTGCCCGGCCATGTCGGCAAGACCGAATCGCATGGCTGCGTGCGCATGACCAACTGGGACGCGCTGCGCGTGGCCGATGCGGTGGATACCTCCGTTCCCGTGCTGATGCAGGAGTGAGCCGATGCGTCTTTCGCAGCTGATCGTGCTAGGCGTGCTGCTGGGTGTGGGGATGGGCTGGTGGCTGCGCCGCGATGCCGCTGAACCCACGGCGGCGCCCACGCCTGCAACGCCGTCCACCGAGATGACAGCGCAGGCTCTGGAAGCGGCCACCGCGCGAGCGCCGGTGCCGACGCCGACCAGCGGCGACGCGGCAGCCGACAGGCTGTTGTTGCCGGTGCAGGGCGTACTGCCCTCGCAGTTGCGCGACACCTTCACCGATGCCCGCAGCGAAGGACGCGTGCATGATGCGATCGACATCATGGCCGATGCCGGAACACCCGTGCTGGCCGCGGCCGACGGCACGGTGGAGAAACTGTTCGACAGCAAGCGCGGTGGGCTGACGATCTACCAGTTCGAGCCCAGCGGACGCTGGTGCTACTACTACGCGCACCT
The DNA here is from genome assembly GCF_056172695.1 of Stenotrophomonas sp. GSD10. NCBI lineage: Bacteria > Pseudomonadati > Pseudomonadota > Gammaproteobacteria > Lysobacterales > Lysobacteraceae > Stenotrophomonas > Stenotrophomonas sp. GSD10. Next base: position 3,021,702 of record NZ_JAOCMC010000002.1, read on the forward strand.
GCAGCGCTATGCCGATGGCCTTTCTGAAAAGCAGGTGATCAAACGCGGAGACGTGATCGGTTACGTGGGCAGCACCGGCAATGCCAGCGCCGAGGCGCCGCACCTGCATTTCGAGGTGCACGTGCTGGGCCCTGAAAAACAGTGGTGGAAGGGCGAATCGATCAATCCGTATCCGCTGCTGAAGCCGGCTGCTTCGACGGCAGGCGCCGCCAGCGCCACAAGGTAAGAGTGAACACTGCCAACGCAGCCCCTGGAATCAGCAGGAACAGCGCCGCCACTTTCCAGAAGAAGAACGGCCACAGCCAGATGTAATCCAGGTTGGTCAGCTTCAGCAGATCCAGCGGTGGCTGCAGCTCGATGTCTGCCGCGCGCCCCGCGAGCGCTGGGTCCACCTCCAGCACGGTTACCCGCAGCCATGAACGGCCGCGCGGCAATGCATCGCCGCGGCCATAGCCGAAGTAGGACGCCGTGAGGCCGCTGGATTCAACCGATGCCAGCCTGCGGTCGATGCCCTGCCCGGCCACTCCCGAACGCTCTCCCGCGCGGAAGTCTCCATGATCGGTGGGAGTATCGATGCGCAGCAGCACCTCGGGGTCAGTCTCTGTACCGTCCGCGGCATAGCGCAGGCGCAGGCGCAGTTGGTCATCGATGAGGCGGTAGATGGTGATCTGGGCGGTTGCGCCAGGACTCAGCACCAGTGGCACCGTCTGCGTGCGCGAAGCCAGGGTATTGGCAGCCGCGCCCAGCACCAGTACCAGGCAGGCGATGCCCCACAGGCTCCAGAGCACCCAGAGGGTGACCCTCACCACCGTTTCGCCTTTCACGCTGACATCCTGGTCATCGCTTCGCTTCCTCGCCGGCCTTGGCGACACAGTAACGAAAAAGCCCCGCTTGCGCGGGGCTTCTTCTTTCAGCCACGCCGGGCATGGCCCAGCGCTACCGGTCTCTCACTCAGGCGAACGGATCCTGCAGGACCATGGTGTGGTCGCGGTCCGGGCCGGTGGAGACGATGCTGATCGGGCAGCCGGCCAGCTCTTCCAGCGAACGCAGGTAGGCACGTGCGGCCGGCGGCAGCTCGTCCCACTGGGTGATGCCGTGGGTGTTCTCGCTCCAGCCCGGGAACTCCAGGTACACCGGGGTGCAGTCTTCCCAGCCCTGCGCGTCCAGCGGCGCGTACTCGGTGCGCTTGCCGTTGTATTCGTAGGCGATGCAGACCTTCAGCTTTTCCATGCCATCCAGCACGTCCAGCTTGGTGATGCACAGGCCGCTGATGCCGTTGATGGCCACGGCGCGCTTCAACGCGACGATGTCCATCCAGCCGCAACGACGCGGACGGCCGGTCGAAGCACCGTACTCGGCGCCGCGGTCACGGATGCCCTGGCCGACTTCGTCGTCCAGCTCGGTCGGGAACGGGCCACCACCGACGCGGGTGGCGTAGGCCTTGGCGATGCCCAGCACGTAGTCGATCGAGTCGGCGCCGACGCCCGAACCGGCCAGCGCGCCACCGACGGTGGTGTTGGAGCTGGTGACGTACGGGTAGGTGCCGTGGTCGATGTCCAGCAGCGCGCCCTGCGCGCCTTCGAACAGCACGCGCTTACCCTGCTTGCGCAGGTCGTGCAGGATGCCGGCCACGTCGGACTTCATCGGCTGCACGTACTCACCGAAGGCCAGCGCTTCGTCGAAGGTCTTCTGGAAGTCGACCGCGTCGGTGTTGAGGTACTTGGTCAGCACGAAGTTGTGGTAATCCAGCGCGGTGCGCAGCAGTTCTTCCAGCTGCTTCGGGTAGTGCAGGTCGGCGATGCGGATGCCGCGGCGCGCCACCTTGTCTTCGTAGGCCGGGCCGATGCCACGGCCGGTGGTGCCGATCGCCTTGCCGCCGGCAGCGCGCTCGCGCGCCTGGTCCAGGGCGATGTGGTACGGCATGATCAGCGGCGCGGCCGGGGAGATCTTCAGGCGCGAACGCACTTCCACGCCGGAGGCTTCCAGCTCGGCGATTTCCTTCTGCAGCGCGGCCGGCGAGATCACCACGCCGTTGCCGATCAGGCACAGCGCATCGTCACGCAGGATGCCCGACGGAATCAGGTGAAGAACGGTCTTCTTGCCGTTGATGACCAGCGTGTGGCCGGCATTGTGGCCGCCCTGGAAGCGCACGACGGCGCCGATTTCCTCAGTGAGCAGATCGACGATCTTGCCCTTGCCTTCATCGCCCCACTGGGCACCCAACACTACGACAGACTGACCCATGACGGGCTCCTCGATTTGTTGCGGCCATCGGGGCCGCGGACGGGTAAACCGTGGCGGGGCTGGCCAGCACCTGCAAGGCGGCTCCAAACGGGGAGCGGCCGGCGATGGATGGCCCAGACACGGAAAAAGCCGAACGGGGAGGCCCGTCCGGCTTTTGTGCATTATCCGGGTTTCCGGGGTCGGGTGCCACCTTTCCGACGGGCGGCTTCACCGGCCGGTCAGGCGCCTCATCCGGTAGTGCCGGCCGCTGGCCGGCAATGCCAACCAAGGTTGGCATCTACCAGAGCCGGGCCACGCATGTGAACGCAGGCGGCCGCCCCGGGTCGTCTAATGGCGGGCCCACCACAGCAGGCTCAGGCCAGCCAGCAGCACCAGCCCGCCGAAGCTGCGCAGGGCCGGGCTGGGCAGATCCAGCAGACGCTCTGCCATGCGTTTCCAGGCGATCGGCGCAACGAACAGGAACAGGCCTTCCAGCACCGCCACCAGGCAGACGGCAGCGAACAGATCTTTCATGGGGGACTCCGGAAAAACACGGGGCCCGGCATCTGGCCGGGCCCCGTGGGGTAATGCCCTGCGACCTCAGCGGTCGTTCTTCAGGTACTGCAGGAACGGGTCGTTCTTGTCCAGCACGATCACCCCGTTGCCGTCGGTCATGGAGCCACGGTAGGCCTCCAGGCTACGGTAGAACGCATAGAACGACGGGTCGGCCGAGCCGGCCTTGCCGTAGATGCGGGCGGCATCGGCATCGCCTTCACCGCGCAGGCGCTGCGCATCACGCTCGGCTTCGGCGATCAGCACGGTGCTGTCACGGTCGGCCTGGGCGCGGATGGTCAGCGACTGCTCCTCGCCCTCCGCACGCAGCTTGGCGGCTTCCTGCTTGCGCTGGGCGCGCATGCGCTCGTACACGTCGTTGATCACCTGGCTGTCGGTCGGCAGGTCCACCTGCTTGATGCGCAGGTCGATCATCTGCATGCCCAGACCGGCCACGGCTTCGTTGATTCCCTTCAGCTGCTCGGCGATCAGCTCGCTGCGGTCGCCGGACACCAGCTGCTGCAGGGTGCGCGAGTTGATCTGGTTGCGCAGCGAGTCGGTGATGATCGGTGCCAGACGGGCATTGGCGATACGCGGATCGCCGCCGGTGGCGCGGAAATAGTCACCCACGTTGGAGATGTAACCGATGGCGAAGAAGTCGACGCTGACGTCCTTCTGCTCGGCGGTGAAGTAGCGCGCCGGGGCGGTATCGAGCACCTGGAAGCGGCGGTCGAAGACCTTCACCGTTTCCACCACCGGTACCTTGAAGTGCAGGCCCGGCTTGATGTCCGAACGCACCACCTTGCCCAGGTTCAGCACCATGGCGGTCTGGTCCTCACGGACCACGTACACCGAGCCGAGCAGGCCCAGCACCACCGCCACGATCACGGCGATCCAGATTGGACTCTTCATCGGCTGCCCTCCTCACGGCCGCTCGGTCGCCCGGTCGGGCGGCCCACCGGCCGGCCCGGATCACGGGACTGTTCCACCGCTGCGCCCGGCAGCGACGGCATCACCACCTCCGGGTTGGTGACCCCGGCGGCGCCGAGGTGGTGGGACGGGTATCGCCGGTCATCGGCACGTAGATCAGCTGGCGGCCATCGCCGCCGATCACCTTGCGGTTCTCGCTCAGCACCTGCTGCACGGTCTCCAGCCACAGGCGCTTGCGGGTCACTTCCGGGGCGTCCTTGTACTGGGCCTGCAACAGGCTGAAGCGCTGCGCGTCACCCTCGGCCTTGGACACCACGGCCTGCTTGTAGCCTTCGGCGGTGGTACGGGCGCGCGAGGCCTGGCCTCGGGCTTCCGGCACGACCTTGGCGGCGTAGGCCTGGGCTTCGTTGATCAGGCGTTCCTTGACCTGCTGGGCGCCGTTGACCTCGTCGAAGGCCGGCTTCACTTCTTCCGGCGGGCGGGCGTCCTGCAGGGTCAGGCCGGTCACGGTCAGGCCGGTCTTGAACGCCTTCAGCAGCGCCTGCAGGCGCTCTTCGGCGGCCACGGCCAGCGGGCCACGGTTGTTCAGTACGGCATTGAGGTCGGCGCGACCGACTTCCTCACGCACCGCGCTCTGCGCCGACTGCTCCAGCACCTGATTGGCATCCACGGTGCCGAACAGATACTGCTGCGGATCATCGATGCGGTACTGGACGTTCAGCGAGACGTTGACGATGTTCTCGTCGCGGGTCAGCACCGGCACCTGGATCGAGAAGGTCTTGATCTCGGTGGCGTTGACCTTGGTGACCGATTCGATCGGCCACGGCAGCTTGAAGTTCGGTCCGGGCTGCAGGATGCGCGAGAACTGGCCAAAGCGCAGCACGACGCCACGCTGCTGTTCGCCGATCAGCTGGAAGCTGGAGAACAGCACCAGCAGCACCACGGCCGCCACCACCCAACGCACGATGCCGCCGTCGAACAGATCCTTCAGCGGCCCGGGCAGACCGCCCCAGCCACCACCATTGCCACCGCCGCGGGAGCCGAACGGCCCGCGTCGATTGTCCTCGGGGCCTTGTCCGCCCTTGTTGCCGCCGGGTGTATTCCAGGCCATGCACGCTCCATCAAGATTTGGGCTGCGGCGCGGGCCCTTCCCGCACCACCAGCCGTGAAACCATTACCGATCATACAAGATGGGGCGGATCGGCAGGATCGAAAGGGCCCCGACGGGGTAAGGTGGCGTTTTCCTCGAAGTCAGGCAGCGCCGATGGCCCCCACCACCCCGTTCACCGCCTTCCGCATCGAAAACGACGACGCCGGCTACCGCAGCGGGCTGGCCCAGCTCAATGTCGACGATCTCAACCCCGGACAGGTGCTGATCCGCGCGCAGTGGTCTTCGGTCAATTACAAGGACGCACTGGCCGGCACCGGCAAGGGCCGGATCCTGCGCCGCTTCCCGCTGGTGGGGGCATCGACGTGGCCGGTACCGTGGTTGCCAGCACCGACCCGGCCTGGCGTGAAGGCGACGCGGTGCTGGCCACCGGCTGCGGCCTCAGCGAGACCCGCGACGGCGGCTACAGCCAGTACGTGCGGCTGGAATCGAGCGCGGTGATCGCGCAGCCGGCCGGGCTGAGCCCGCGCGAGGCGATGGTGCTGGGTACCGCCGGCTTCACTGCGGCGCTGGCCCTGCTGCGCATGCAGGACAACCGGCAGGCCCCGGAACTGGGCCCGCTGGCGGTCACCGGCGCCAGCGGCGGCGTCGGTGCGCTGGCCCTGTCGATCTTCAGCCGTGCCGGCTACACGGTGCATGCGGTCAGCGGCAAGCCCGACCAGGCCGACTTCCTGCGCGCCATCGGTGCCGCCGAGGTGCTGCCGCGCGAAGCACTGGCCGATACCGGCCCGCTGCAGTCGGCGCGTTTCGGCGGTGGCCTGGACAATGCCGGCGGCGACATGCTGGCCAGCCTGCTGGCGCAGACCGTGCCCTACGGCAGCGTGGTCAGCGCCGGCCTGGCCGCCAGCCCGAAGCTGGACATGACGGTGATGCCGTTCATCCTGCGCGGCGTGTCGCTGCTGGGTGTGTCCTCGGCCAATGCGCCGCGCAGACTGCGCGAAGAAGTCTGGGCGCGGTTGGGCAACGAATGGAAGCCGCAGCACCTGCAGCGCATCTGCACCGCCGAGGTCGGCCTGGATGGCCTGCCGGCCATCTTCGAGCGGATGCTGGCCGGCGGTTCGCTGGGCCGTACCGTGGTGCGGATCGACTGAACGTCGCAGGCAGGCGACGGACGGCACACGCGCCCCTCCCGCCGGTAATGTGCCCGCACTACACTGCGGGCATTACCTGGGGAACAACATGGCACGCATTCTGATCGTCGACGACTCACCGTCGCAGCTGTTGGGGATACAGCGCATCGTCGAGAAGCTCGGGCACCAGATCCTGACCGCCACCGATGGCGCCGCCGGGGTCGAGACCGCCAAGGCCGAGCTGCCCGACCTGGTCCTGATGGACGTGGTGATGCCCAACCTCAACGGTTTCCAGGCCACCCGCACGCTGGCCCGCGACGAGGCGACCCGGCACATTCCGGTGATCCTGGTGACCACCAAGGACCAGGATACCGACCGCATGTGGGGCATGCGCCAGGGCGCCAAGGCCTACATCACCAAGCCGTTCTCGGAAGACGAACTGTCCGAGGTGCTGGAGCGGGTGTTCGCCGGCCAGGGCTGAGGCTGCTCCGGTAGGTGCCAACCTTGGTTGGCACGCTCTTGTTCTGCCGGCCAGCGGCCGGCACTACCGGAAGGCGTGCGGACCCAGGTCCGCACCCACCAGAATCGGTCTCAGATTGACTCGCCGCCGGCGCACGCCGCCGGCGCTCCTCCGGCCTGTCAGATCGTCTCACCGAACGCCTTGGCCAGATTGCGGTAGGCCTTCTTCTGCGCCTCGTCGGTCGCGGCCGGGGCCACGATCTCGATCTCGACGATCTGGTCGCCGTCCGGGCTGCCCGGCAGGCCGCGCCCGCGCAGGCGCAGCTTGCGGCCGGCATCGGAATCGGCCGGGATCTTCAGCTCCACCGCCCCGCCCAGGGTTGGCACGCTGATGCTGGTACCCAATGCCGCCTGCCATGGAGTGACCGGCAGCGTGTAGAGGATGTTGCGGCCATCGACCTCGAACTGGGGGTGTGCGGCGTACTCCACTTCCAGCAGCAGGTTGCCGCCATGGTTGCCCTGCCCGGCCAGCCGGATCACCTGGCCCGGACGGATGCCCTTGGGCACGCGCACGTCCAGCTGCTTGCCGTTGACGGTGATGCGCAGGCTGTCGCCGCTGTAGGCCGCCTCCAGCGGTACCGACAGCTTGGCGCGGGTATCGCGATTGGGCGCATGGCCCTGGCTGCTGAAGCCCGGACCCGGGCCGGCACCGCCGCGCTGGCGGGCGAACAGGCTCTCGAAGAAGTCGCTGAAGCCGCCATTGGCGCCACCGCCGCCGAACACTTCCTCGAAGTTGAAGCCGCCGGCACCGCCGTAGTTCGGCGGCACGTTGAACTCCTCGCCCGGGCGATAGCCCTGCGCGCGCAGCTGGTCGTAGGCCGCGCGCTTCTCCGGGTCACGCAGTGCCTCGTAGGCTTCGTTGACCGCCTTGAACTTGTCTTCGGCCCCGGCCTCCTTGCTGACGTCCGGGTGGTACTTGCGTGCCAGCCGGCGGTAGGCGGTCTTGATCTCCGCCTCGCCCGCGCTCGGTTCCACCCCCAGGGTGGCGTAGTAATCCTTGAATTCCATCCAGCTACCTCGATTCGCTTCGGCCGCGCCGGTGGCGCCGCCCCGGGTTCATTCTACGCGCCGGCGATGCTACGCCGCCCCTCGTGCGGTCGCGGTGAGGCCGACTGATCCTGCGCAATGCGCCTGCCATCGGCCTCCCCAGGCTATGGCTGGAAGCCCGCGTGGCAAAGGCTGAAGATGGGGCCTGCACGCCGGTTTTCCAATGTCTTGACGCCCCTGTCCCATGCCGGCCACTAGCCTGCCTCTGCAAGGAGTTCCCCATGACCATCCACGTTGGCGACCGCATTCCGGAAGTGACCCTCAAGCGCATCCGCGAGGGCATCGAAACGCTCGATACGCACTCGCTGTTCGACGCGCGCAAGGTGGTGCTGTTTGCCGTGCCCGGTGCGTTCACTCCCACCTGCTCGGCGCGCCACCTGCCCGGCTTCGTCGAAAGATTCCAGGACTTCCGCCAGCGCGGCATCGACGTCTATTGCATGGCCGTCAACGACCCCTTCGTGATGAAGGCCTGGGCCGCCGAGCAGAGCGTGCCTGACGGCCTGCTGATGCTGTCCGACGGCAACGCCGAACTGACCCGCGCGCTCGGCCTGGAACTCGACGCCAGCGCCTCGGGCATGGGCATCCGCTCGCGCCGCTTCGCCCTGTACGTGGTCGATGGCGTGGTGCGCGCGGCGTGGGTCGAACAGCCCGGCCAGTTCGAAGTGTCTTCGGCCGAGTACGTGCTGGAGCACCTGCCCACCTGATTGTCCACCGCAAGAGGAAACGGCCAGCCATGTCCAGCAAGCCAGCCAAAGCCCCCAAGCCTGCCGCGAAGATTCCCGGCATCAGCGACCGCAAGACCCTGCGCGAGCGTGCCCGGCGCAACATCGAGGACGGCGCGATCACCGACAGCTACAGCGCCGACCGCAAGGTGGTGATCAAGCTGCTCAACGACGCCCTGGCCACCGAGTACGTCTGCGTGCTGCGCTACTACCGGCACTACTTCATGGCCAAGGGCATGCTGGCCGACGCGGTGAAAGCCGAGTTCCTCGAGCATGCACAGCAGGAACAGGCGCACGCCGGCAAGCTGGCCGAGCGCATCGTCCAGCTCGGTGGCGAACCCGATTTCAACCCCGATACGCTGACCGCGCGTTCGCATGCCGAGTACAAGGAAGGCAGCGACCTGCGCGACATGGTGCGCGAGAACCTGGTGGCCGAGCGCATCGCCATCGACAGCTATCGCGAGATGATCAACGTCATCGGCGACCGCGATACCACCACCAAGCGCATTCTTGAGGAAATCCTGGCGCAGGAAGAGGAACACGCCGACGAGTTCGCCGACCTGCTGGATGGGTGGATCGGGGAGTGATTGCCTGACGCTCCCTGTAGAGCCGAGCCCATGCTCGGCTGAGCGCTGCACACGCGTCGCAAGAGCAACCGAGCATGGGCTCGGCTCTACAACAGCGTGGCAAACATACGGGACGTGCCAACCAAGGTTGGCACCTACCGGAATACGGTGAAGCGCACCTGCGTCCAGGCGCCGTCGGCGGCCAACGCGGTCAGGGTGTGCGTGCCGGGATCGCCAAACTCGCGCTGCATCAGCTGCGCGCCGCGGGTCTGCGCGATCCAGCGGCCATCCAGCAGCCAGTCCACTGCCTGCTCGCTGCCCAGCGCGCGCAGCTGCAGGCGTACGCCATGCTCGGCGTTGGGCGCGCGCGCCAGTGCGGCGCCATCATTGAGGCCATCGATGTGCAGTGCGACGCTGGCCTCGCGGCCATCATCACGGCAGTCCGGCGACAACGGCGGCAGCTGCGAGGCCTCACGCGTGGCCTTGGGCAGCCACGGCGACAGCAACGCCGGCCAGCGCGCGATCTCGCGCGCCACTTCCTCATGCGGCAAGCGGCAATCGGCCGACACCCGCAATCCGCTGCGGGCATCGGCCAGGTAACGCTGCCGGCCCGGCTGCCAGCCCCGCGCCTCGCGTTCGGGGAAGGTCGGCGGTGCCGCGCCATCCAGCAGGTAGGCTGACATCCTCCGCTGGCACAGTGCCGCCGGCAGCCCCTCGGCACGTTCGCCGGTGGGCCAGCAGACATCCTCCTGGCTGACGCTGGCCGGCATCGGCGCAGCCGCCGAGTCACCACGCTGGCGCGGCAGGCTGTCCACCACCTCGAACATCAGCGGCAGCGCAGTGACCGCGCCGTACTGGCCCGGCAAGGGTGTGCCGTCCGGTCGACCCACCCACACGCCCACGGTGTAGTGGCGGGTACTGCCGATCGCCCAGGCGTCGCGGTACCCGTAACTGGTGCCAGTCTTCCAGGCCACGCGCGGTCGCCCGCCGACGTCGAAGGTGCCGATGCCGTAGCCCGGCCGCGGATTCGACTCCAGCATCTCGCGCACGATCCAGCTGGCACCGGGCGAGGCCAATCGCCGTTCGATCATCGGTTCGTCGCCGGTGTAACGCACGCGGCCGGCGATGCCGTTGCGGTTCAGTGCGGCGAACGCGCCAACCAGGTCTTCCAGGCGTGCGCCGGTGCCGCCCAGGATCAGCGACAGGTTGGGCGTGCTGCCCGGCGGGAAGCGCAGCTGGATGCCGGCATGTGACAGGCGCGCGGCAAAGCGCGCCGCACCGACCCGCTGCAACAGGTCCACCGAGGGCACGTTGAGTGACAGCCGCAGCGCGCTGGAGGCGCCCACCGGTCCGTTGAACGCCATGTCGAAATTGCCGGGCCGGTAGCTGCCGAAACTCTGCGGCGCATCCACCAGCAGGCTTTCCGAATGGATCAGCCCATCATCGAGCGCCATCGCATACAGGAACGGTTTGAGCGTGGAGCCGGGCGAGCGCCAAGCCTGCACCATGTCGACGTGACCGAGCCGCTGTCGGTCGCCGAACGCCAGCGTGCCGACGTAGGCACGTGCCTGCAGGGTCTGGTTGTCGACCACCAGCAGGGCCGCAGAGGTGCGCTCGGGCAGCGTCGAGAAATAGCTGGCCACGCGCTCTTCCAGCGTGCGCTGCAGGCCGATGTCGATGCTGCTCTGGATGCGCGCCTGGCCCGGATGCGCCGAATGCAGGCGCTGCGCCAGCAGCGCGGCATGCAGCGGCGGCCGCAGCGAGCGCGCCACCACGTTCTCGATGCGCGCGTCTTCCACCTCTTCCGGCGTCCACGCGCCCAGTTCGGCCATGCGGGTCAGCACCTTGTCGCGCGCTTTCTGCGCCGCTTCCGGGTGACGATCCGGGCGCAGCCGGCTCGGTGCCTGCGGCAACACCGCCAGCAATGCGGCCTCGGCATGCGACAGCTGCGCCGCCGGCTTGCCCAGATAGGCCCAGCTGGCCGCTTCCACGCCTTCGATGGTGCCACCGTAGGGCGCGCGCTCCAGATACAGGGCCAGGATCTGCGGCTTGCTCAGGTGCACTTCCAGCTGCACCGCGCGCAGCATCTGCTTGAGCTTGCCCCACGGCGTGCGCGAGTGCGGATCGAGGATGCGCGCGACCTGCATGGTCAGGGTCGAGCCACCGGACACGATACGGCCGCCACGCAGCAGCTGGCCACTTGCCCGCAGGATCGCCAGCGGGTTGATGCCCGGATGGTTCCAGAACCAGCGGTCTTCGTAGGTCAGCAGCGCCTGCAGGTACAGCGGCGAGACGCTGTCGATCGAGGCCGGATAGCGCCATACGCCCTCGGCATCGGCGAACGCGCGCAACGGGGTGCCGTCCGCCGATACCACCAGGGTGCTGGTGTCGCGCTGCTTCGGCAACGGTGGCGGGAAGGCGAAATCCAGCACCAGCAGCAGCCCCAGCATCGCTGCGGTGCCCCAACGCAGCCACGGCCACAGCGGCCGCAGCCGGCGGCGCAGGGCCGCCAGCCGGGTCTTCATCGCGTCCTTCATTGCGTAGCGCCAGCAGGACGGGCCGCGCCGTCGCGGCCCATCCTTCGGATCACGGCTGCACCACCGTGATCGTGGTCGGGTTGCTGCGGCCGACGCCCCGCAGCTGTGGCCGGTACATGTCCTCCACCAGCGGCGGCGGCACCGAGTAGGTGCCCGGGGTCACCGCACGCACCAGGTAGAACACGTTGGCCTTGCTGCCGCGCGAGAGCTTGAGCGCGGCCACGTAGCGGTCGTCGCGGAACTCCTCGTGCTTGGTGTCGGCCGCTTCACCACGGTCGCTGATGGTGATGCCATCGACCACCACGTCGGCCCACTGCTTGGCGTCGCCGAGGTTGAAGTTCTCGATCTCCAGGCCGGCCGGCAGCAGGTCGGTCAGCAGTGCATCGGGCATCGTGGTGTCGGCGGTGACGGTGACGCGCACGATCAGCGCCTCGCCTTCCTTCAGCGGACGCGGCGACCACGGCTTGCCGTCGGTGCCGTAGTAGCTGCGTTCGACCCCGAGCACGCTGTTGTCCGGTGCCGGTGCGCTGCGCGGGATGCCGGCCACGTCGATGCTGGCGAACATCGGCGGCTGGCCCTGCGGGGTGAAGCGCACGCCGCCGGCCAGTTCGCTGGCGCTGAAGTTGCGGCCGAACAGCTTGCGCTCGCCGATCACTTCAGTGCTGCCACCGATCACCAGTTCACCGGCCACCAGCGCTTTCTGGTTGGCGGCCAGTGCCTTGCCGAGGCGGGCGATGGCCACCTGCTCCTGCGTGCTCAGCCACATCCAGCCGGCATTGCGGCGCGCATCCAGCCCACGGCCAAGATCCACCGCACGCGCATCCCAGGCCGGCTTGGCCAGCTTGTTCTCATGGGTTAGCGCGATCATCAGCGCGTCATCGCGGATCGCGCTGCCGTAATCGCCGAAGTAGGACGGGCGTTCACTGCTGGACTTGGCGAAGGCCGCCGTCAGCGCCGCCTGGCCACGCTTGGCATCGCCCTGCAGCGACAGCGCCACACCCAGGTGGACCAGCGACAGGCCACCGACCGCCTTGCTGCGCTCGTTGTCGTACAGCGTGCGCAGGGTACCCAGCGGCGCACGGTTGACCCGCGCCAGCACATAGCCCGAATACGCCTGGTTGGCGAACTTCAGCTTCTCGCGGTCATCCTGGCCGTAGAACTGATTGCCACCAGACAGCAGGTCCTCGCTGAGGCGGTTGAGCGCCTTCTGCAGCACGTTGTCGGGCACTGCAAAACCAGCGTCCTTGGCATCGAGCAGGAACTCGGTGATGTACGGGGTCAGCCACGGGTTCACGTAGCCGTCGTCACCCCACATCGAGAAGTTGCCGTTGGCCACCTGCATCGACGCCAGCCGGCCGAACGCGCCTTCCATGCGTTCGCGGCGGGTCTTGGCATCCAGGCCATCGGCGCCGAGCATCGACGACGTTGCCTGGTCCAGGATCAGCGCGGCGTAGCCCTTGCTGGTGGTCTGCTCGGCACAGCCATACGGATAGTTCAACGCGCCCTGCAGTGCACTGGCGAACGGGATCGGCGGCAGCGGGCTGACCAGCAGCCGGGCATTCACCGACTCGGACATCAGGCCCTCGGTCAGGCTGTTGTCGAGGCTGACCGCGGCCAGCGGATCAAGCGTGCGCACCTGCGAACGCAGCACCTGCGGCCACGCCGCACGCACCGGCAGGTCGTAGCGGCGATCGGCCTTGAAGCCGTTGCCGTCCACCCGCACCCGCACCTTGGCCACGCTGTGGCCCTCGCGCGCCGACAGCGGGAAGCTGAGCGTGCTCTTGGCATCGGCATTCAACTGCACGCTGCGCGTGCCTTCAGCCAGTGCCAGCGGGCCCTCGGTTTCCACCCGCACGTTGAACGCACCCGGCTTGCCGGTGAAGTTCTGCACGTCCAGGGTGACGGTGCTGCGGTCGCCCGGGGCGAGCACGCGCGGCATGCTGGCTTCGGCCAGGATCGGCGCACGCACCACGGTTTCCACATCGCGCTTGCCGTACTGGTCATCGCTGTAGACCAGCGCCGACACGCGCAGGGTGCCGTTGAAATCCGGCACCTTCAGGCGGATCCGGGCAATGCCCTTGGCGTCGAGCTGCACCGGGCCGGAGAACAGGTCCACGGTCTGCACGCGCGCGGTCGGGCGCTTGGCCTGCGGCAGCGCCTGCAGGGCCATGTCGCCACCGAACTTCAGCTTGCCGGCGCCGCCGTCGAAGCTCTCGATCACCCGGCTGTAGATGTCGTAGGCATCGATGCCGAGACGACGCTGGGCGAAGAAGTGCGCGCCGGCATCGGGCACCGGGAAGCGGGTGATGTTGAGGATGCCCACGTCCACCGCCGAGACGGTGACGTGCGCCATCTTGCCGGCCAGCTGTGGTGCGCTGACCGTCACCGGCAGGTCCTGCTCCGGGCGCATCTGCTTGGGCGCCGCCAGGCCGACCGCCACGGTGCGGCCCTTGCGGTCCATCGGCACATGCACCACGCCCACGGCACGGGCCGGGGTGATCTTGCTCGGCGCACTGCCGCCACGGAACACCAGCGCGGTGATGTAGACGTCGTGGCGTTCCCAGTCGGCGGTGACCGGAATCTTGAAGGTCGACCCCGGCTTGGCGTCGATGTCCTGCACGTACAGCATGCGGTCGGTCTCGACCATCAGGATGCCCTTGCCGGCGTGCGGCGGGGTCACCGTCACCTCGAGCGTGTCGCCTGCCTTGTAGCCGGTCTTGTCCAGGCCCAGCTTGATCTTGTCAGGGCGCGCGTCCAGGCCACGGTTGTCATCGCCCCAGCTCCAGCCGGCGCGGAATGGATAGCGGCTGGTCAGGCCGGTGGACGGATCGAACACGTCCACCCGGTACTCGCCCCACTCCACCGGCACGTCGAAGGCCACCGCGCTGCTGCCGGCATCGACCGTGCGGGTTTCCTTGTTCTCGAAGCGGCGGGTGAAATCGTAGTCCCAACGGTTGTCGTTGAAGGTCCAGTGGTAATCGCGCAGTTCGCGCACCAGGGTGATCTTCAGGCCCTTGGCCGGCTGCGGCTTGCCCGCCGCATCCACGCGCATCAGTTCAAAGCGCGCATTGCCGTTGGCATCGGCACCGTCTTCGGGATTGAACAGCGGACGTACGCCCACCAGTGCGTTGGCCGGCCACATCACCCGCTTCAGGGTGCGGGTGACGGTGCGGCCACCGGTTTCGTACAGGCTGCCGGACAGCACCACGGCGATCGGTGCCTTGGCCTTGGCCGCCTCTTCCGGCAACGCCACATCCTCGCGCAGCTGGCCATTGGCCGGCAGCGTGGTGTCGATCACGTCCTTGGCTTCGCGCGGCAGCTGCAGGGTCGGGTCACCGAAGAAGTAGCCCGGCAGGCCTTCCATCGGCTGCTGCTCGGCCGCCACTGCCATGCGCGCGGTGAAGCGGTTGCCATCGGCCGGCGCACCATACAGGTAGGCACCATTGGCCTGCAGGCGCAGGTCCTCACCCGGCTTCAACGTCTTCTGCGCACTGTCCAGATCCAGCTTCATGCGCTCGGGCAGGAACTCCTCGATGCGCAGGGTCATGCCCTGGATCGCTTCCTTGCTGGCCGGGTCGGTGCGGAATTCCACCTGCCAGCGCCCGGTCGGCGCCTCGGCGGGGATGGTCTGCTCGAAGTTGATGTAGCCCTGGTCGCCGGGCTGCAAGCGGGTCTCGCGGAAGGTCTTGCCGTCAGGCTGCTTCAGGCGCAGGAACACCGGCTGCGCCTTGACCGGCTTGCCATCGTTGTCGCGCAGCAGGGCGGACAGGCGCACGGTCTCGCCGGGGCGGTACAGGTCGCGGCCGGACCAGGCATAGACATCGAACCAGGCGTTGTCACGGCCGGCCACGGCGAATTCGCTCAGGTCCAGCGCCGGCTGGTTGAACGGCAGGAAGCTGGTGTCCTTGCCACTGCTGGCGACCAGCACGTGGGTGGCATCCAGGGTGTAGTTCAGCAGCGCATTGCCGTTGCCGTCGGTGCTGCCCTTCAGCACCACCTCGCCCTTGGCATCGAGCACGCGCAGGTCGATGCCCTTCAGCGGCGCACCGTCCTTCAGGCCGGCGGTGTGCACGAACAGCTTGTCCTTGTAGGCGCGGGTATGCAGGCCGATGTCACTGACCGAGAAGAACGCGGTATCGAACTCGCCCTCGTAGTCACCGGTGCGCTTGAGCAGGGCGAAGTACAGGCCCGGCTCCTGCAGCTCCTTGATGTCCTGGGTCGGCAGGTAGGTCAGCACCCGCTCGTTCTTCTTGCCGCCAAGGATGAAGCGGTTGACGTAGACCGGCTCGGCCAGCTTGTTGATCGGGCTGCGCTCGTAGTCGCTGCTCAGTTCCCAGCTGCCGCGGCGGCCGCCGCGCTGATACTGGCTGAAGAAGGTTGGCAGGTCCTTCTCGCGCACGCGCAGGAACTCGACGTCGACCTCGGGCACGTTCACCGACACCACCGGCAGGCCACGGCTGTCCTTGGCCGGCAGCACGCTGCCCTGCGAAGCGAAACCGACCACCGGCTTCAGCTCGCCGCTGAACACCTTCTGCTTCAGTTCCTTGCCCAGCCGGCTGCCATCGGCGGCCAGCAGGTCGGCCGAGACCACCAGGCTGAACTCCTTGCCCGCCTCGACGAACGGGTAGCGCAGGGTCAGGCCGTCATCGGACAGCGTCCAGCTGCTGTCGTCGGTGCCGACCTTCTCCTCGAAGCGCACCAGCTTGTCGAAGTCCTGGGTGCCGACCAGTGGGCGCGAGAACTCCAGCGCCAGCGACAGGCCGTCATTCTTCTGGTCCGGGTAGGCACGCAGCAGGGTGAACTCCTTCACCTGCTCGGCCTGGGTGGTGATGGCTTCACCGCTGGCCTTGGGCAGCTGCCCGCTGTCGTTGCGGCAGCCGGCCAGGCCCAGCAACAGGCCTCCTGCCAGTACCGCCGCCGCCCATCCCCACCGCTTCCGCCGTGCCGGACCGCTCATGTCGTCACTCCTTGATCGAGGTGGCCATTATAGGCAGGCCGCGTCAAGGTGTTGACGCGGATTCGGCAAGTGCCCCAGATGCAGGTAGTGCCGGCCGCTGGCCGGCAACCGGCATGGCAAGGCCATGCGCGGCGGGATCGGTAGTCGCCAACCTTGGTTGGCGCCCCCGTGCCAACCAAGGTTGGCATCTACCAGAGCGGCCCTACCCCGGCAGGTACAGGTCCACGTAGTCGGTCACCGGCATCGCCGCCAGCGCCACCGGGTCCAGCGATGCCGCCAGGACGCGCTGCTGCTGGGCAGTCGGGAAGCGATGGGCCAGATGCCGGCGGAACTTGTCCATCAGCAGCGGAATGCCTTCGGCGCGGCGACGGGCGTGGCCGAGCGGATACTCCACCCGCACCTCGGGCAGTTCAGTGCCATCGGTGAAGCGCACGCTCAGTCCATTGCCGATGCTGCGCTTGTCCGGGTCCAGGTAATCAGCGCTGAGCTGCGGGTCTTCATGGCAGGCCATCTTCGCGCGCAGTGCGTCGATGCGTGGATCGGCGGCCACGTCATCCTCGTAGTCCTCGGCCACCAGCCGCCCGTGCAGCAACGCGATGGCGACCATGTACTGCACGCAGTGGTCGCGGTCGGCCGGATTATGCAGCGGCCCCTGCTTGTCGATGATGCGGATGCAGGCTTCCTGGGTGCGGATGTTGACATGCGCGATGTCCTCGACCCGCCGCCCCATCGCGCGCAGCTGCTGGTGCAGCGTGATCGCCGCCTCCACCGCGGTCTGGCCATGGAATTCGGCCGGGTAGCTGATCTTGAACAGCACGTTCTCCATGACGTAGCTGCCCAGCGGACGCCCCAACGTCACACGCTCGCCATGCATGGATACGGCTTCAAAACCCCAGGTCGGCGCACTCAACACGCTGGGGTAGCCCATTTCGCCGCTGGCCGCCATCAGCGCCAGGCGCACGCCGCGGCTGGTCGCATCGCCCGCCGCCCAGCTCTTTCGCGAGCCGGTGTTGGGCGCGTGCCGGTAGGTGCGCAACGCCTGGCCATCGACCCAGGCCAGCGACAGTGCATTGAGCATGCGTTCGCGATCCAGGCCGAGCAGCTGCGCGACCACCGCGGTGGTGGCGACCTTGACCAGCACCACGTGGTCCAGCCCGACCCGGTTGAAGGAATTCTGCAGGGCCAGCACGCCCTGGATCTCGTGCGCCTTGATCATCGCCAGCAGCACGTCATGCACGGTCGGGGGCGGGCGGCGCAGCGGCTGCGCGTTGCGCCCCAGCCAATCGCAGACGGCCAGGATGCCGCCGAGATTATCGGAAGGATGGCCCCACTCGGCGGCCAGCCAGGTGTCGTTGAAATCCAGCCAGCGCACCATCGCGCCCAGGTTGAAGGCGGCCTGCACCGGATCCAGCACATAGTGCATGCCCGGCACCCGCGCGCCATTCACCACGCTGATGCCGGGGACCAGCGGCCCGAGCAGCTTGCTGCAGGCCGGGAAGGACAGTGCCTCCAGCCCGCATCCCAGCGTGTCGAGCAGGCAGTGGTGTGCGGTCTGGAACGCCAGCGGCGAGTCGATGCGGGCATCACGCACGTAATCGACGATGTCCACCAGCAGCGCATCCCACGCTGCACGCTCGTTGGATGGGGTGTGACTGTCGGACATCGTCGATCTCCTCGTCAGGGTGTGGCGCGTTGGCGGCCGCCAAAGCAGATCAGGCCACGCATCCCGGTAGTCGCCAACCTTGGTTGGCGCTGGACCATGCCCGGGCGGTGCCATTGACATGCCAACCAAGGTTGGCACCTACCGAAGCGTGTAATGCCAGCGCCGCCGCAGCCATCATTCGGCCGGCACCCGCACCTTGCCTTCCATCAGCACACGGGCGCTGCGGCTCATGATGGCCTTGGTCACCGTCCACTGGCCGTCAACGAGCCCGGCCTGTGCGCCCACGCGCAGCGTGCCGGAGGGGTGACCGAAGGTGACTGCTTCGCGTTCGCCGCCGCCGGCCGCGCGATTGACCAGCGTGCCCGGAATCGCGGCTGCGGTGCCGATCGCCACGGCGGCGGTACCCATCATCGCGTGGTGCAGCTTGCCCATCGACAGCGCACGCGCATGCAGGTCGATCGCCGAGGCCGGAATTGATTTGCCGCTGGACGATACGTAGTCCTGTGCCGGTGCCACGAAGGCCACCTTTGGCGTGTGCTGACGGGTTGCCGCGTCTTCCAGGTTCTTGATCAGGCCCATGCGCAAGGCGCCGTAGGCGCGGATCGTCTCGAAGCGCTCCAGCGCTGCCTTGTCTTCGTTGATCGCCGGTTGCAGCTCGGTGCCGGTGTAGCCCAGGTCGGCGGCGTTGAGGAAGATGGTCGGAATGCCGGCGGTGATCATGGTCACCTCGAAGCTGCCGACGCCGGGCACCTCCAGGGTATCGACGAGATTGCCGGTCGGGAACATCGCGCCGGCATCGCCGTCATCGGACGGATCGATGAATTCGAGCTGGATCTCGGCCGCCGGGAAGGTCACGCCATCCAGCTCGAAATCGCCGATCTCCTGCACTTCGCCATCGCGCATCGGCACGTGGGCAATGATGGTCTTGCCGATGTTGGCCTGCCAGATACGCACGGTGCACAGGCCATCGCGCGGCACCCGGGCCGGATCGATCAGGCCATTGGCAATCGCGAACGGGCCGACCGCGGTGCTGAGGTTCCCGCAGTTGCCGCTCCAATCAACGAAGGCGGTATCGATCGAGACCTGGCCGTACAGGTAGTCCACATCGTGGTCCGGCACCGAAGAGGTGGAGATGATCACGCACTTGCTGGTGCTGGACGTTGCACCGCCCATGCCGTCAGTCTGCTTGCCATACGGATCGGGCGAACCGATCACCCGCATCAGCAGCGCATCGCGTGCGGCGCCCGGCACCTGCGCGGCTTCGGGCAGGTCCTGCAGGCGGAAGAACACGCCCTTGCTGGTGCCACCGCGCATGTAGGTGGCGGGAATACGGAGTTGCGGGAGGAAGGTCATCGTCGGATCCACGCGTTTGGATTTCAGGAAATGTCTTGCATCAGGGCATCAAGGCCACGATCAACGCACCACACACGCATGACGTCGACGCGGCCCGGCAGATCGAGGTAATAGACGAGATAGCGTTCAAAGGCTGGGACCCGCATGAAGCGCAATGGCGCTGGCAGCTGTGCCGCGAGGTCGGCGTGCCGTGTGGAACACGAGGCTGGAAACAGCGCGATGCGTTGAAGCGTGGCCTCCAGTTCTTCGAGAAAGCGCTGGCCCAGTGCCAGCCCTTCCTGCCGGGCAAACCACAGCGCGGCATCGGCCGCATCCGCCTCGGCCCTGGGCCTCCACTCAATCGCCTTCACGCTCCATCCTTTCGGTCAGTTCGCGACGCATGCGCTCGAATGTGTCGGCCGTCACCGGCACGGCAGGCCCAGATGCCAAGCCCTCGGCAATCAGCTGCTTGAGCAGATCTTCGGCCTTGCGCCGCTGGCGCTGGCGGATCAGGTCGCGTACGTAGTCGGAGGTGCTGGAATAGCCGCCTTCACGTACTTCCTCGTCCACGAACTGCTTGAGCGGGTCGGTCAGTGAGATGTTCATCGTGGCCATGAGACTCTCCATTGGCAATATTTGCCAAGCCAGTGTGCGCCGCGCCCGGGTGTCGGACAAGCCCGCCCCCGACCGCCGGGGGCAGGCGTTCAGGCCGCCATCACGCCACCTTGGCGCCTTCCAGGAAGTCCTGGGCGAAGCGCTGCAACACGCCGCCGGCTTCGTAGATCGCCACTTCCTCGTCGCTGTCCAGGCGGCAGGTGACCGGCACGATCACGTCCTGGCCGTCGCGGCGGTGAATGACCAGGGTCAGGTCGGCGCGCGGGGTGCGCTCGCCGACCACGTCGAAGGTCTCGGTGCCGTCGATGCCCAGGGTCAGGCGGGTGGTGCCCGGTTTGAACTCCAACGGCAGCACCCCCATGCCGATCAGGTTGGTACGGTGAATCCGTTCGAAGCCTTCGGCCACGATCGCTTCCACGCCAGCCAGGCGCACGCCCTTGGCGGCCCAGTCGCGCGAGCTGCCCTGGCCGTAATCGGCGCCGGCAATGATGATCAGCGGCTGCTTGCGCTCCATGTAGGTCTCGATCGCTTCCCACATGCGCATCACCTTGCCTTCCGGCTCCACGCGCGCCAGCGAACCCTGCTTCACGCTGCCGTCGTCGTTGCGCACCATCTCGTTGAACAGCTTCGGGTTGGCGAAGGTGGCGCGCTGTGCGGTCAGGTGGTCACCGCGGTGGGTGGCGTAGGAATTGAAGTCCTCTTCCGGCAGGCCCATCTTCGCCAGGTATTCGCCGGCGGCGCTGGAGGCCAGGATCGCGTTGGACGGCGACAGGTGGTCGGTGGTGATGTTGTCCGGCAGCACCGCCAGCGCGCGCATGCCTGCCAGCGTGCGCTCACCGGCCAGTGCGCCCTCCCAGTACGGCGGACGGCGGATGTAGGTGCTCTGCGGGCGCCAGTCGTACAGCGGGCTGACCGCCGCGCCGTGCTCCACGCGCACGTTGAACATCGGGTTGTAGACCTTGCGGAACTGCTCCGGCTTCACCGCCGCCTTGACCACGGCATCGATCTCGGCGTCGCTCGGCCAGATGTCCTTCAGGCGCACCTCGTTGCCGTCGGCGTCCACGCCCAGCACATCCTTCTCGATGTCGAAACGTACAGTGCCGGCGATGGCATAGGCGATCACCAGCGGCGGCGAAGCCAGGAACGCCTGCTTCGCATACGGGTGGATGCGGCCATCGAAGTTGCGGTTGCCCGACAGCACGGCGGTGGAATACAGATCGCGGTCGATGATCTCCTGCTGGATCGCCGGGTCCAGCGCGCCGCTCATGCCATTGCAGGTGGTGCAGGCGAAGGCGACGATGCCGAAGCCGAGCTTCTCCAGGTCCGGCAGCAGGCCGGCCTCTTCCAGGTACAGCTGCACTGCCTTCGAGCCCGGTGCCAGCGACGACTTCACCCACGGCTTGCGCAGCAGGCCACGTTCATTGGCCTTGCGCGCCAGCAGGCCGGCAGCGATCACGTTGCGCGGATTGGAGGTGTTGGTGCAGCTGGTGATGGCGGCGATGATCACCGCACCATCGGGCATCAGGCCCTGGGCCTGTTCGGCCTTGCCGGCTTCCAGCTTGGCTTCATCGGCAATGCCGCGCTCGGCCAACTCGGACACCGGCAGGCGGCGGTGCGGATTGCTCGGCCCGGCCATGTTGCGCACCACGCTGGACAGGTCGAAGTGCAGCACGCGCTCGTACTGCGCGGTGGCCAGCGCATCGGCCCACAGGCCGGTGCTGCGTGCGTAGTTCTCCACCAGCGCCACCTGCGACTCTTCGCGGCCAGTCAGGCGCAGATAGTCGATGGTCTGCTGATCGATGTAGAACATCGCCGCAGTGGCACCGTATTCCGGACACATGTTGGAGATGGTGGCGCGGTCACCGATGGTCAGTGCCGCGGCACCCTCGCCGAAGAATTCAAGGTACGCACCGACCACGCGTTCCTTGCGCAGGAACTCGGTCAGCGCCAGCACCACGTCGGTGGCAGTGATGCCCGGCTGCGGCCGGCCGCTCAGCTCGACGCCGATGATATCCGGCAGGCGCATCCACGAGGCGCGGCCGAGCATCACGTTCTCCGCTTCCAGGCCACCCACACCAATGGCGATCACGCCCAGCGCGTCCACGTGCGGGGTATGGCTGTCGGTGCCGACGCAGGTATCCGGGAACGCCACGCCGTCCTGCACGTAGACCACCGGCGACATCTTCTCCAGGTTGATCTGGTGCATGATGCCGTTGCCCGGCGGAATCACGTCCACGTTCTCGAACGCCAGCTTGGTCCAGTCGATGAAGTGGAAACGGTCTTCGTTGCGGCGGTCTTCAATGGCGCGGTTCTTCTCGAACGCCTGCGGATCGAAACCACCGCACTCCACCGCCAGCGAGTGATCGACGATCAGCTGCACCGGCACCACCGGGTTGACCTTGGCCGGGTCGCCGCCCTTGTCGGCGATCGCATCACGCAGGCCGGCCAGGTCCACCAGCGCGGTCTGGCCAAGGATATCGTGGCAGACCACGCGCGCCGGGAACCACGGGAAATCGAGGTCGCGACGGCGCTCGATCAGCTGCCTCAGCGAAGCGGCCAACGTGGCCGGATCGCAGCGGCGTACCAGGTTCTCGGCCAGCACGCGCGAGGTGTACGGCAGCGTGGCGTAGGCGCCGGGCCGGATCGCATCGACGGCGGCACGCGCATCGAAATAGTCCAGCGTGCTGCCGGGGAGGTTCTTGCGGTAATCGGTATTCATGGGCTGGCGGAGTACTTGGGGCGGGCCGGGTGCCGGCAATGCGGCGGCGAATGCATCCGGCCGGCGCAGGGCCGGCCGGATGGGTACAGCGGGTGGATCAGACGCGCTTGTCGATGGCGACGAAGTCGCGGTCTTCCGGGCCGATGTAGTTGGCGCTCGGGCGGATGATCTTGCCGTCGATGCGCTGCTCGACGATGTGCGCGCTCCAGCCGGCGGTGCGTGCGATCACGAACAGCGGGGTGAACATCGCGGTCGGCACGCCCATCATGTGGTAGCTGACAGCGCTGAACCAGTCCAGGTTCGGGAACATCTTCTTGATGTCCCACATCACCGACTCCAGGCGCTCGGCAATGTCGTACATCTTCATGCTGGACTGTTCTTCGGACAGCTCGCGGGCCACGTCCTTGATCACCTTGTTGCGCGGATCAGAGACGGTGTAGACCGGGTGACCGAAACCGATCACCACTTCCTTGCGCTCGACGCGGGCCTTGATGTCTTCCTCGGCCTCATCCGGGTTGTCGTAGCGCTTCTGCACTTCGAACGCCACTTCGTTGGCGCCGCCGTGCTTCGGGCCACGCAGCGCGCCGATGCCACCGCAGATCGCGCTGTACATGTCGCTGCCGGTGCCGGCGATGACGCGGCAGGTGAAGGTGGAGGCGTTGAACTCGTGCTCGGCGTACAGGATCAGCGAGGTGTGCATCGCCTTCACCCACGAATCCTGCGGCTTCTCGCCGTGCAGCAGGTGCAGGAAGTGGCCGCCGATCGAGTCATCGTCGGTTTCCACATCGATGGCGCGGCCGTTGTGGCTCCAGTGGTACCAGTACAGCAGCATCGAGCCGAGGCAGGCCATCAGCTTGTCGGCGATGTCGCGCGCGCCCGGATGGTTGTGGTCATCCTTCTCCGGTGCCACGCAGCCGAGCACGGACACGCCGGTGCGCATCACGTCCATCGGGTGCGCCGACGGCGGCAGTTCTTCCAGTGCGGCCTTCACTGCGGCCGGAATGCCACGCAGCGACTTCAGCTTGGCCTTGTACGAGACCAGCTCGGCGCGGGTCGGCAGCTTGCCGTGCACCAGCAGGTAGGCGATTTCCTCGAACTCGCTGGTGTTGGCCAGGTCCAGGATGTCGTAGCCGCGGTAATGCAGGTCGTTGCCGCTGCGGCCCACGCTGCACAGCGCGGTGTTGCCGGCGGCGGTGCCGGACAGGGCGACGGACTTCTTCGGCTTGAAGGTCGGGGTTGCGGTCGTATCGTTCATGTTTTCCCTCCGAAAACTGATGGTGCAGGGTACTGCTTATTTCTTGGCGGCGAACAGGGCGTCGAGCTGCTGTTCGAAGGCGTGGTAGCCGATGCGGTCGTACAGTTCTTCGCGGGTCTGCATGGTCTCCACCACGTTGCGCTGATGGCCATCGCGGCGCACCGCCTGGTAGACGTTCTCGGCCGCCTTGTTGGCGGCGCGGAAGGCCGACAGCGGGAACAGCTGGATGGCCACGCCGGCCGAGGCCAGTTCGTCGCGGCTGAACAGCGGGGTGGCACCGAATTCAGTGATGTTGGCCAGCACCGGCACCTTCACCGCATCGACGAAGCGGCGGTAGGTGTCCAGGTCATAGGCGGCCTCGGCGAAGATGCCGTCCGCACCAGCCTCGACGCAGGCGATGGCGCGCTCGATGGCCTTGTCCACGCCGTCCACCTGGATGGCGTCGGTGCGGGCGATCAGGAAGAAGTCCGGATCGGTCTTGGCATCGGCAGCGGCCTTCACGCGGTCGACCATTTCACCCTGCGAGACGATTTCCTTGCCCGGGCGATGACCGCAGCGCTTGGCGCCTACCTGGTCTTCGATGTGGCAGGCGGCCGCGCCGGCCTTGATCAGCGACTTCACGGTGCGCGCGATGTTGAACGCGCTCGGGCCGAAGCCGGTGTCGATGTCCACCATCAGCGGCAGGTCGCAGACATCGGTGATGCGGCGCACGTCGATCAGCACGTCTTCCAACGTGTTGATGCCCAGGTCCGGCAGGCCCAGCGAACCGGCAGCGACACCGCCACCGGAAAGATAGATGGCGCGGAAACCGGCGCGCTTGGCCAGCAGGGCGTGGTTGGCGTTGATCGCGCCGATCACCTGCAGCGGCGATTCGGCAGCCAGCGCCTCACGGAAGCGGGCACCGGCAGAGAATGGAGTGGAAGCGGTCATGCGGCAATCCAGGTTGGAGAACGGGTAGGTAGGCGCAAACACCATGCCAAGCTGCAAGCCGTTGATTTCACGGGGATGACCGGGGCGCAGCACTGAAACGAATGAAACATTGAAACAGATGTATCATGAAACATCACTTCCTCCCCTGCCGCCATGTACCTGCCCCCTCCCCACTGCGCCACGCCGATGCCGACCCGGGCCGCCCGGTGATCTGGACGGTCAGCGTCTCGCGCCTGACCGGCCTGCTCGGCGACGTCATTCCCGAATTCGACCGCCGCGCGCGCATCGAGCAGATCAATCTCGGCTTCGAGGAAGCCGTCGAGGTGATCGGCCAGCGCCTGCGCCGCGAGCATTGCGACGTGGTGATTGCCGGTGGCTCCAACGCCGCCTGGCTGCGCAGCCGGCTGGAACTGCCACTGGTGCCGATCCAGGCCAACGGCTTCGACCTGATGGAGGCGCTGGCGCGGGCGCGGCGCATCGCCAGCCGGATCGGCCTGGTCACCCACGCCAGCGACGTGCCGGTGTTCAGCAACTTCCAGCAGAGCTTTGGGCTGGACATCGAGCATCGCCGCTTCGTCACCCGCGAGGACGCCCGCGACTGCATCGCCGACCTGCGCGCCAATGGCATCGAGGTGATCGTCGGCACCGGCATGGCCATCGACCACGCCGAACAGGCCGGCCTGCCCGGCGTACTGCTGTACTCGGCCGATTCGGTACGGCAGGCGTTCGAGCACGCGCTGGAACTGACCCAGACCCTGGCCCGCTCCGGCGGCAGCCGGCCCGCGCCGCGCCGCCGCGCCACACCACGCAGCGATGCCCACGACCTGCTCGGCGACAGCGAGGCGATGGCGCAGGTGCGCGCGCAGATCGCGCTGTATGCACCGCATGACAGCACCGTGCTGGTCACCGGCGAGACCGGCACCGGCAAGGAGCTGGTCGCACGCCAGCTGCATGCGCGCAGTGGCCGACGCGGCCGCTTCATCGCGCTGAACTGCGGTGCGATCAGTGAATCGCTGCTGGAGGCCGAACTGTTCGGTTACAGCGATGGCGCGTTCACCGGCGCGCGTCGCGGCGGTCGTGTCGGCCTGGTCGAGGCCGCCGACGGCGGCACCCTGTTCCTGGATGAGATCGGCGAACTGCCGCTGCCGCTGCAGACCCGCCTGCTGCGGGTGCTGGAAGAACGCGAAGTGCTGCGCGTGGGCGCCACCGAACCGACGCCGGTCGACCTGCGCGTGGTCGCCGCCACGCTGCAATCACTGGAACAGCGCGCGGCAGCGGGCAGCTTCCGTCGCGACCTGTATTACCGCCTGGCCGCGCTGCGCATCGCCCTGCCCTCGCTGCGTGCCCGGCGCGGGGATATTCCGCTGCTGGCCCAGCACTTCTTCCGCCAGCTGCGTGGCATCGATGCGCCACTGGATGAAGCTGCGATGGCAGTGTTGACCGCCGCCGAGTGGCCCGGGAACGTGCGCGAACTGCGCAATCTGGTGGATCGCCTGCGCATCCACTGGCAGCCGGCTGAAGGGCCTATTGATGCCGCGCGACTGCTGCAGCTTGCGCCCGAGCTGACAAGCGAAGGCGCGACGGCACTGCCATTGGAAAGCAACGGCAAGCGCCCGCCGCGTGCGCAGCTGGAAGCATTGCTGCAGGAACACCGCAATGACCGCGAGGGCATGGCCCAAGCACTGGGCGTGTCACGCACCACGCTGTGGCGTTGGCTGCGCGCGGAAGGCCTGTAGAGTCGAGCTTGCTCGACTGGGAAAATCGGCCGAGCATGGCTCGGCTCTACAGGAAGAGCAGTCGAGCAAGCTCGACTCTACAGAGGGAGCAGTCGAGCAAGCTCGACGCTACAGAAGCTCCGCGCCACGACGCGCGTCGAAGGCGAAGCGGCCACTGCCCACCGCCGCAATCCACAGCAACAGTACGCCCAGCGGCACTTCGCTGAGATAGAAGAACCAGCTCAGCCAATCCAGCACGCCCAGCCCGGCCGGAATGCGCGCGATGCCATCGGTCAGCGCCGCCACCGCGCAGATCGCCGCCAGCAGCAGGGCCGACGGGCGGCTCAACAGGCCCAGCACCAGCAGGCCACCGGCAATCCATTCAATGGCCCCGAGCACCGGCGCACTGAACACCGGGAACGGGATGCCCGCCTCGACCAGCGTATGCACCATGCGTTCGCGCCCAGCATCGGTGAACACCTTGTTCCAGCCGGAGACGCAGAACATCACCCCGGCCACGATGCGGGCCAGCAACAACAGCAACGCTTCCACGCCGCGGCGCGGCGGCGGCACGGCAAACAGGCAACGCCAGGCAGGCATGGCAACTCCGCAGATCGAGGGCATCGGCCGGAGTGTGCCTGCCAGCGACCTGCTCGCAGATGAAGCAGGCCGGTCCGTTCACGACACCCCGCTCCGTAGCGTCGAGCTTGCTCGACGGCGGTCGCTCTGCCGCCAAGAGCAGCCGAGCGTGGGCTCGGCTCTACAGCAGCCCCATCACCATCCCGCCTTACGGGTACAGCAGGCGCTTGCTCCAGCGACCTTCCGCACCGGCTTCATAGCACCAGCGCTCATGCAGGCGGAACTGCGCGCCGTACCAGAACTCGATGCGGTCGGGCACCACGCGCAGACCACTCCAGCCGTCCGGACGCGGCACCTCCTTGCCATCGAAACGTGCCTCGACCTCCGCCACGCGCGCATCGAACGCTTCGCGCGTCGCCAGCGTCTTCGACTGCTGCGAGGCCCACGCACCGATCTGGCTCATGCGCGGGCGGCTGGCGAAATAGGCATCGGCTTCGGCACCGGCGACCTGCTCGACACGGCCTTCGATGCGCACCTGGATGCCGGCCTCGCGCAGGCTGCGCCACAGGAACAGCAGCGCGGCCTGCGGATTGGCCTGCAGCTCCTGGCCCTTATGGCTGTCCAGGTGGGTGTAGAACACGAAGCCGCGCTCGTCGAACGCCTTCAGCAACACGGTGCGCGCCGAGGGGCGACCCTGCGTATCGGCGGTGGCCACGGTCATCGCGTTCGGCTCGACCTCGCGGCTCTGTTTGGCCTCTTCGAACAGGCCGGCAAACGTGGACAGGGCTTCGGCGTACAGGTCGCTCATGATTGCGTTCTTCTCACACGGATTGGGCTATTGTGGCTGCATGGCCGCTGCTGCGTATATGCCCCAGGTGAAAGGATTCCCCGAAACATTGGCCGAACAGGCGCTGGACGATGCGCTGGGCAGCGGCGCAGCGGTTCCAGTATTGGCGATCAGCGGCCTGCAGGGGAGCGGCAAATCGACGCTGGCCGCACAGGTGGTGGCCCGCGCACAGGCGCGCGGCCTCAACGCGGCGACGCTGTCCATCGATGACGTCTACCTGACCCGCGTCCAGCGCCAGCGGCTGGCCCGCCAGGTGCATCCGCTGCTGATCACCCGCGGCCCACCCGGCACCCACGACCTGCCACTGGCCCACGCCGTGCTCGACGCAGTGGCCGCGCGGCAATCCTTCGCCCTGCCCCGCTTCGACAAGCTGGCCGACGAGCGCCTGCCCCAAGCGCAGTGGCCGCGAATTGAACAACCCCTCGACCTGCTGGTGTTCGAAGGCTGGTTCCTGGGCACACCGGCGCAGGCCGACGACGCGCTGGACAGCCCGCTGAACGCACTGGAACGCGAAGGCGACGCCGACGGCCGCTGGCGCCGCTGGTGCAACCAGGCGCTGGCCCGCGACTACCCCGCGCTGTGGCAGCGCTGCGACCGCCTGTGGTTCCTGCAGCCGCCGGATTTTTCGGTGGTGCCGCGCTGGCGCTGGCAGCAGGAGCAGAACCTGCAGGCTGCGCAGCCGGGCCGGCACGGCATGAGCCGGCCACAGCTGGAGCGCTTCGTGCAGTACTACGAGCGGGTCAGCCGGCAGGCGCTGCAGGCCTTGCCGGCGCTGGCCGACCAGGTGGTGGTGCTGGACGGCCAGCGCCAGGTGCAGGCACTGCGCTGAACGCGCTTATTCGACCAGGAAGGTCACCCGCAGGTTGACCCGCCATTCGGTGATCTCGCCGCTGCCATTGGTCACCACCTTGGTCTCGTTCACCCAGGCGCCCTGGATGCCCTTGACCGTCTCGGAGACCTTCTTCAACCCGCTGCGTACGGCGTCCTCGACACTTTTCGGCGAGGAGGCGGTGATTTCGATGACCTTGGCGACCGACATGGGCTGTACTCCGGCTGGCGCGGGAACCCCCGCAGGAACCACCACCCTGACGTGAAGAACGTAAAGGCCGGGGCACGGAGGTGTTAGCATCAGAGGGCATGAATCCTGCTCCGAACCTGATCCTGATCGGCCCGATGGGCGCCGGCAAAACCTGCATCGGCCGCCGCCTCGCCGAGCGCTTCACGCTGGACTTCGTCGATGTCGACCAGGCCATCGTCGATGCCGCCGGCGCCAGCATTCCGACCATTTTCGAGCACTCCGGGGAAACCGGCTTCCGCGCCCACGAACGCGAGGCGCTGGCCCGCGTGCTGGCAGGCCGCGGCCAGCTGGTTTCCACCGGTGGCGGCGCGGTGCTCGATCCGGGCAACCGTGCCCTGATCGCCCAGCGCGGCTTCGTGGTCTACCTGCGGGTCAGCGTGACCGCACAACTGGAACGGCTGGCCCGCGACAAGGGCCGGCCGCTGCTGCAACGCCCGGACCGCGAGCAGGTACTGCATGACCTGGCCGCGCACCGCGACCCGCTCTACCGCGAGCTGGCCGACCTCACCCTCGATACCGACCCGTACACCGCTGCCGATGCGACCGCCCAGCTGGTGGTCAAGCTGGCCACGCAATGGCAGCGCCAGGACCTGACCGCATGACCTCCCCGCCCTGCTGCAGGTCGCCGTTGGCGGCGACCGCCCCTACTCCATCACCATCGGCGCCGGTGCGCAGGCCGACGGCACTGCGCTGGCCTCGCATGTGCGCGGCCGTCACGTGCTGCTGCTCAGCGACAGCGAAGTGGCGCCGCGCTACCTGGCGGCGGTGAAGCAGACGCTGCTGGCCGCACGCCCGGACCTGATCATCGGCGAGCACGTGCTGGCCGCCGGTGAAGCGTCCAAGACCCTGGCCGAATTCGGCCGCGCGATCGAAGCGCTGGCGACCCTCGGCGCCACCCGCGATGCCTGCGTGTTCGCCCTCGGCGGCGGCGTGGTCGGCGATCTGGCCGGTTTCGCCGCCGCCTGCTGGATGCGCGGCGTGGACTGCGTGCAGCTGCCGACCACGCTGCTGGCGATGGTCGATTCGTCGGTGGGCGGCAAGACCGCCGTCGACATCCCGGCCGGCAAGAACCTGGTCGGCGCCTTCCATCCGCCGCGCGCGGTGATCGCCGACACCCGCGTGCTGGCCACCCTGCCGCCGCGCGAGCTGCGTGCCGGCCTGGCTGAAGTGGTGAAGTACGGCGCGCTGGGCGATGCGGTGTTCTTCGAGTGGCTGCAGCAGCATGCCGATGCGCTGCTGGCCGGTGAGGATGCGGTGCTTTCCGAAGCCATCGCGCGCAGCTGCCGGCACAAGGCCGCCATCGTCGAGCGTGACCCGTTCGAGAAGGGCGAGCGTGCCCTGCTCAACCTCGGCCACACCTTCGGCCACGCCATCGAGACCGAACAGGGTTACTCGGCCCCCGGCCGCGATGCGCTGAACCATGGTGAGGCGGTGGCGGTGGGCATGGTGCTGGCCGCGCAGCTGTCGACCGACCTGGGCCTGGCCGAGGACAGCGACCGCGCCCGCCTGCAGGCGCTGCTGGAACGCCTCGGTTTGCCGGTGACGATCCCGGCCGGGCTGGACCCGCAGGCCCTGCTCGGCCGCATGCGGCTGGACAAGAAGAACGTGGCCGGCCGCCTGCGCCTGGTGCTGTGGCGCGGCATGGGCCGCGCCGAAGTGGTGCCGGACGTGGATGAGGCGGCGGTGCTGAAGGTGCTGTCGGTGCGGTAGTGCCGGCCGCTGGCCGGCTTCCCCGTTGCTGAAGTTGCCGGCCAGCGGCCGGCACGACCGCGTTGCGGCGGGGGTCACCCTGGCCCCGCTACAATCGGCGCCATGCACGTCTACCTGCAACATCCCGACGCCGGTGCCCAGGCACCGCGCTTTCTGCGCCTGAACCTGCAGCCGGACCTGTTCGGCGGCTGGGAGCTGCTGCGCGAGAGCGGCCGCGTTGGTGGCCGCTCGCAGCTGCGGCGTGAGCTGTTCCTGCAGGCCGACGATGCCCGACATGCCTTCGAGAAAGCCCGCGATGCCGAACTGCATCGCGGCTTCCAGATCCTTTCGCACGGCGACTGACGCCGCTGCCCACTTTCGTCCAAGGAATGCCCATCGTGACCAGCCCTCTCCGCAACGATCGCCTGCTGCGCTCCCTGCGCCGCGAACCGGTGGATTGCACGCCCGTCTGGCTGATGCGCCAGGCCGGCCGCTACCTGCCGGAATACCGCGCGACCCGGGCCAAGGCCGGCAGCTTCCTGGCCATGGCCAAGACCCCGGAGATCGCCTGCGAAGTCACCCTGCAACCGCTGCGCCGCTTCCCGCTGGACGCGGCCATCCTGTTCTCGGACATCCTCACCATTCCCGACGCGATGGGCCTGGAGCTGTACTTCGTCGAAGGCGAAGGCCCCAAGTTCCGCCACCCGGTGCGCGATGAAGCGGCCATCGCCAGGCTGGCGGTGCCGGACATGGAGCAGGACCTGGGCTATGTGATGGACGCGGTGCGGCTGATCCGTCGCGAACTGGACGGCCAGGTGCCGCTGATCGGTTTCTCCGGCAGCCCGTGGACGCTGGCCTGCTACATGGTCGAAGGCGGTGGCAGCAAGGACTTTGCGCGCATCAAGGCGATGGCGCTGAACCACCCGCAGGCGCTGCACCGCTTGCTGGAGGTCACCACCGAGGCGGTGATCGCCTATCTCGGCGCGCAGCGTGCGGCCGGTGCGCAGGCGCTGCAGGTGTTCGACACCTGGGGCGGTGTGCTGTCGCCGGCGATGTACCGCGAGTTCTCGCTGCGCTACCTGCAGCGCATCGCCGAAGGGCTGGAGCGTGGCCAAGGCAGCGAACGCACGCCGCTGATCCTGTTCGGCAAGGGCACCGGCCTGCACCTGGACGCACTGTCGCAGACCGGCGCCGATGCCCTGGGCCTGGACTGGACGCTGGACCTGGATGAAGCGATGCGCCGCACCGGCGGCCGCGTCGCCCTGCAGGGCAACCTCGACCCGACCACCCTGTACGCCTCCCCGGATGCGATCGCCGCCGCCGCCACGCGCGTGCTCGATACCTATGCCGCCGGCAACGGTGGTTCGCGCGAGGGTCATGTGTTCAACCTCGGCCATGGCATGTCGCCGGACATGGACCCGGCGCACGTGCAGGTCCTGGTCGACGCGGTGCACGCACACAGCCAGCGCTGAATCAAGCGCCGCAAGCGTCACGGTGCGACGTTGATCGCACCGTGACCCGGTTTGCGCGATCATGGCGCCCCCACGCTGCACCGGCCACACGCCATGCCCACATCGTCATCGACCTACAACCGCCACCGTCCCCTGCTGTGGCTGGTGTCCTTGGCGATCTTCATGCAGATGCTGGACTCGACCATCGTCAACACGGCATTGCCGGCGATGGCGGCCAGCCTGGGCGAAAGCCCGCTGCAGATGCAGTCGGTGGTGTTCAGCTACGCGTTGGCGGTGGCGACCTTCATCCCCGCTTCCGGCTGGATCGCCGACCGCTACGGCACCCGCCGCACCTTCCTGCTGGCCATCATCCTGTTCACCCTCGGCTCGCTCGCCTGCGCGCTGGCCCAGCACCTGCACCAGCTGGTCGGCGCGCGCGTGCTGCAGGGCATCGGCGGCGCGATGCTGCTGCCGGTCGGCCGGCTGGCGGTGATGCGCTCGGTGCCACGCGAGGATTTCCTGCGTGCCATGAGCTTCATCGCCATCCCGGCGCTGGTCGGCCCGCTGATCGGCCCGACCCTGGGCGGCTGGCTGGTCGAGATTGCCTCATGGCACTGGGTGTTCCTGATCAACCTGCCGATCGGCGTGATCGGTTTCATCGCCGCGATGAAAATCATGCCCGACCACTACGCCAGCCATCGCACCCGCTTCGACCTGCGCGGCTACATCATGCTGGCCTTTGCGATGGTGGTGCTGTCACTGGCGCTGGACGGCATTTCCGGGCTGGGAACGCCGCACGCGCTGGTGATGCTGATGACCGTGGCCGGCCTGGCAGCACTGGTCGGCTACTGGCTGCATGCGGCCAATTCAACCGCGCCGTTGTTCTCGCTGGCGCTGTTCCGCGTGCCCAGCTACCGCATCGGCATTCTCGGCAACCTGTTCTCGCGCATCGGCAGCAGCGCCATGCCGATGCTGATCCCGCTGCTGCTGCAGGTCGGCCTGGGCCTGGGCCCGATGAATGCAGGCCTGATGATGGTACCGGTGGCGGCCGCCGGCATGGTCTCCAAGCAGCTGGCGGTGAAGCTGGTCGAACGTTTCGGCTACCGCCGCGTACTGATGGTCAACACGGTGCTGGTCGGGCTGGCGATGGCCAGCTTCATCCTGATGACACCGGGCCAGCACCTGGCGCTGCGGCTGCTGCAGCTGGCGTTCTTCGGCGCGGTCAATTCGCTGCAGTTCACCGTGATGAACACCGTGACCCTGCGTGACCTGGACCGCGAGTTCGCCAGTTCCGGCAACAGCCTGCTGTCGATGGTGATGATGCTGGCGGCCGGTTTCGGCGCCGCCGCGGCCGGCAGCCTGCTGGCCGCGTTCGGCAATCACCTGGACAGCACCGATGCCACAGCGGCGTTGCATGCCACCTTCCTGTGCGTGGGCGCGATCACGCTGACCTCGACGATGATCTTCTGGCAGCTGCCCGACACCACGCCGGAGCCACGGCAGGTCGAGCACGTGGCGGAGTGAGAGGGTCGGCAGGGCCTGCGGCCCTGCACCTGCTGCGGGCAAGGGCAACGGCAACGGCGGGCTTCCTGCGGGATGGCGGGGCACTGTGGGTTTGCGGGGACGCCGTAAACCCATCCATGGGGGCTTGGTCGCCGCATCCATGCGGCTCACACCCCGCAAACCCACAGTGCCCCGCCTTCGAAGGATTCCTGCGATCTGTTGGTGGGTGTCGACCTTGGTCGACACATCTGTCAGCTGCTTCAGTCGAGCAAGCTCGACTCTACGCTGGCCCTACCGCCCCATCACCTTGCCGATGGCCTCCATCAGCAGCTCACCGGTGACCGGCTTGCGCAGGAAACCGCCGATGCCGGCCGCCTCCACCTGCTGCTGCAGGTCCGGATCGGTACGCGCGGTCACCGCCAGCAGCGGCAGCATGTAGCCCTGGTTGCGCAGATGCTGGGCCAGCTCGAAACCGCTCAGACCCGGCAGGTCCAGGTCGAGCAGACCGACGTCGAAGTCACCGGCACTGATCTCACGCAGCGCCGCCAGCGCGTGCCCCGCATGCACCACCTCATGCCCACGCGCACTCAGCAATCCGCGCATGACGTCGGCCACGGTGGCATCGTCTTCCACCAGCAGTACCCGCAACGGCGGCAGGCGCGTGGCTTCATCGCGATCCGCTGCAGCGCCCGTCTCCGCATCGGTATCGACCACCAGCGGCAACGGCAGCGTCACGCCGAAACAGGTGCCGCGCCCCAACTGGCTTTCCACCTGGATGCGGCCCTGCATCGCCTGCGCCAGCTCACGGCAGATCGCCAGCCCCAGGCCACTGCCACCGTACTGCGCGGCGGTGCGCGCACCATCGGCCTGTTCGAATCGACGGAACAGGCGCTGCTGTTGTTCCTGGCTGATACCCGGTCCGGTGTCGCGCACTTCGAAGTGCAGCGCGCGCAGGTCGCCATCGCTGCGTGCGTGCAGGGTAATGGTGCCGCGGCTGGTGAACTTGACCGCGTTGGACAGCAGGTTCAGCAGGATCTG
This sequence comes from Stenotrophomonas sp. GSD10, assembly GCF_056172695.1. Lineage (NCBI taxonomy): Bacteria > Pseudomonadati > Pseudomonadota > Gammaproteobacteria > Lysobacterales > Lysobacteraceae > Stenotrophomonas > Stenotrophomonas sp. GSD10. Next base: position 3,056,407 of record NZ_JAOCMC010000002.1, read on the forward strand.
CCGCACCCGCATGGCATCGCCGGTGGCATGCAGACCTGCCGGCAGCTGGTTGTCCAGGTTGAAGTGCAACCCCTTCTGTGCCGCCAGCGGGCCCATCAGCGCGGCCAGATCCTGCAGCAGGCAGCTCAGCGCGAACGGCTTGGACTGCAGCTCCAGCCGCCCGGATTCGATCCGTGCCAGATCCAGCGCATCGTTGACCAGATGCAGCAGGTGCTCACCGGCATGCCGGATCGACTGGGTGTAGCCACGCTGCTGTGGGTCCAGCGGCGAGGCCAGCAGCAGTTCGCTCATGCCCAGCACGCCGGTCATCGGGGTGCGGATCTCATGGCCCAGATTGGCCAGGAAACGGGTCTTGGCGGCCGATGCCTGTTCGGCCAGCTCCTGCTTGTGCAACGCCAGCTGATAGGCGTGGCGGCGTTGCAGGCGGCGGCGATAGAGCCACGCAAACCAGCTGGTCAGCAGCAGGGCGATCGACGCCAGCACCAGCAGCCCGGACAGGCTGCGCCACCAGGGCGGTTGCACGCGGAACTCCAGGCTCTGCACCCGCGACCAGACGTGGTCGGCCGAGCGCGCCTGCACTTCCAGCCGGTAGCTGCCCGGTGCCAGGCGCGAGAACAGGCGCTCGCCGGCCGGCCCGACTTCGACCCAGTCCGGGTCGTAACCGGCCAGGCGGTAGCGATAGGTATTGGACGCCGAATCGGCAAAGGACAACAGCCGCGCGACGATGCGCAGGTCGCGGTCGCCGTCGGCGATCTGCAACGGTGCATCGTGGGTCATGTCCAGCACCTGCTCATTGCGGCGCACTTCCACCCGCTCGATCACCAGCGGCGCGCGCCGCACCGAAGGCCGCACCTGCGCTGGATCGAACACCACCGCACCGGCCGGGGTACCGGCCACCAGATGGCCGTCCGCCGCCGCGATCAACGTGTGTTCGCGGAACTCCTGGCTGGGCAGGCCATCGTGCACGCCGTACAGGCGCACGCTCTGGCCATCGGCACTCACCCGCACCAGGCCGCGCGCACTGGTCGCCCAGGCCACGCCCTGGCCATCGACCACCAGGCCGGAGGCGGAAATGGCCGGGTATCCCTGTTCCGCGCCGATCACCGCCTGCCGTTCCAGGCGGCCCTGGCTCCAGCGATAACGCGACAGGCGGCCATCCTCGGACAGCCAGACCTGGCCATCACGACCGACATGCAACGCATGGATGGCCGTTGCCGGCGCACCCGGCACCGGCTGGAAGCGCCCGCTGTCGGGCAGCCACTGCAGCAGTCCGCGGCTGCTGGCCAGCCAGATATGGTCCTGCGGCCCGCATTCGACATCGAGATTGAGCTGGCCCTGCTGCAATCCGCGTTCACCGTTGTCCAGCTGGTGCCGCACGTGACCGTCGAGGTCACGCTGCTGCAGGCCCGAAGGCAGCATCAGCCAGAGACTGTCGCCGTCACAGGTCATCAGGGCCTCGACCACCCCTTCCATGGCGGCATCGGCGTCGGCCTCGCGCCCCCATCGGCGCAACTCGCGCCGCTGCGGGTCGTAGCGGATCAAGGCATCGGTGGAACCGACCCAGACCTGGCCGTGGCGGTCTTCGCGCACCGAGGTCAACCAATGCATGCCATTGACCCAGGTCCGGTGCTGTTCGACCTTGCCGGTCCTGGGATCGAAGCGGTCCAGCGCGCCGTGCCCGCCGACCGTCCATACGCCGCCATTGCGCGAAGCGCTGGTACCCAGCACCAGCGCGTTGCGCAGCGAGCTGGGGTCATCCTCCAGGCGCGACAGCACGGAGAACTGCCACCAGCGCGGCAGCAGGTGCCACAGCCCGGCATTGGTGCTCGCCAGCCAGATGCCGCCTTCCCGATCCTCGTAGGTGCCGGTCCAGTTGGGCCGGACCGGACCGCGTGCGATCGCGCTGTACAGCGGCACGGTCTGGTACTGGCCATCGACCGCGCGGCCCAGGCCGGTGCGGGTATCCAGCCAGTGCCCTCCTGCTCGTCGCGCAGCATCATGCCCAGCACCTGCTCGCCCGGCGGCAGTTTCCACGGCGGTGCTTCGAAGCGACCGTCCGGACGACGCACCGTGGCACCGGCCATGGTGCTGATCCACAGGCTGCCATCGGGCTCGGTGGTCAGCCCGTTGATCAGCGGACTGGGAATGACGTCAGCGCCGACGCGTTCGAAATCGGTACCGGTCCAGCGCGCGACACCATGCTTGGTGCCGATCCACAGGCTGCCGTCGGCCAGCGTGGCCAGGTACGGCACCGACGATGAGGGCAGGCTGCGCGGGTTGTTCGGCTCGGGCAGGAAACGCTGCAGGCGGTCGTGGCTGTCCAGCCGGTACAGGCCGCCCTCATGGGTGCCGAACCAGATCGAGCCATCCGGCGTGCTGGCCAGGCTCCAGACCGTGTTGGTCCCCATCAACGGCTGGCTGCTGCGGTCGTAGAAGTGCAGCTGGCGGCGGTCGGCCGACATCCGTACCAGGCCCGCATTCTCGGTACCGATCCACAACTGGTTGCGGGCATCGACCAGCACCGTCCAGATGCGGTTGTCGCGCAGGCCATCTTCCGAGCGCCAGACCCGGTAGGTACGCCCATCGTAACGGGCGAGGCCGTCGTTGGTGGCGATCCACAGGTAGCCGTAACGGTCTTCGGCCATGCGGTTGACCGTGTTGGACGGCAGGCCATCGAACACCGTCACCTGTCGCGGACTCGGCGGCACCGGCTGTGCAGCAACCGGCGACACGCAGCACAGCAGGACCAGCAGCAGCATCGCCGCCCGCAGATACACCACCGATGGCCTCCTCACACTGGATCTGATGATGCCCGCACAGCGGGCGTCGGCATGGTAAACCGAAAGTCGCACCCTTCACGCCGGGCAACGCCGCAGTCACGCCATGGCTTGTCGTTTTGCACGCGCCTGAACAATCGCAGCCACCAGCAGGTCACCGGTCACCGGCTTGCGCAGGAAGCCGTCGAATCCGGCGGCCAGCACCTGCGTCTCGGCGTAGGCATCGGAGCGCGCGGTCACCGCCACCAGCGGCAGCTCGTAGCCCATCGTGCGCAGCTGGCGGGCGATGGCGGTGCCATCCAGCGCCGGCAGGTCGAGGTCGAGCAGGCCGACATCGAAGCGATGGGTGGCAATCTCGGACAATGCGCCCAGGCCATGCAGCACGTGGACCACGTCGTGTCCGCGTCCACGCAGCAGGCCAGCGATGACCTCGGCAACGGTCGCATCATCCTCCACCAGCAGCATGCGCAGCGGTGGCAGCTCCGGCGACGCCGCCGGCTCACCGCTGGCACGCGCCGCCTGCCGGGTCCACGGCAGCGGCAGCTGCACGCGGAACCGGGCCCCCTTGCCGGGCTGGCTGTCCACCTCGATGTGCCCGCCCATCGCCACCGCCAGCTCCTGGCAGATCGCCAGGCCCAGCCCACTGCCGCCATAGCGCGATGCCGTGCGGGGGCCCTCGGCCTGTTCGAATCGATGGAACAGGCGCTGCTGCTGCTCGGCATTGATGCCCGGGCCGCTGTCATGCACCTCGAAACACACACCGCCTCGTTCTTCCAGCTGCACCGACAGGCCCACGTGCCCGCGCTCGGTGAACTTGATGGCGTTGCCCAGCAGGTTCAGCAGGATCTGGCGGACGCGCATTTCATCGCCGCTGACGCTGATCGGGCCAGGCGGATCCTCGCCGCGCTGGAAGGCCAGCTGGCGCTGCTGCGCCATCGGCTGCATCAGGCCCTGCACCTGGTCGAGCAGCTCCTTCAGATCGAACGGGTGCAGGTCCAGTTCCAGCCGGCCGGCCTCGATGCGGGCCAGGTCCAATGCATCGTTGACCAGCCGCAGCAGGTGGCTGCCGGCCTGCTGGATCGAACCGGCGTAGCTGCGCTGCATCGGGTCCAGCGGCGTGGCCAGCAGCAGCTCGCTCATGCCCAGCACGCCGGTCATCGGCGTACGCACCTCGTGGCCGAGCGTGGCCAGGAAGCGGCTCTTGGCCTGCGAGGCCTGCTCGGCCAGCTGCTGCTTGTGCACGGTCAACTGCCATTGCTGGCGCCGGCGCAGCCGCGCACGGATCGCCCAGGCCAGCGTCAGCAGCAACAGCGACCCCAGCAGCACATAGCCGAAGATGGCCATGCCGCTGCGCCACCACGGCGGCAGCACCTTCACCTGCAGCCGCTGCGAAGCGGTCCACACCCCGTTGGAGGACGCCGCCTGCACTTCGATGACGTAGTGGCCGGTCGGCAGCCGCGACAGCGTGCGCTGGCCGTCGCCGCCCTGTTCCACCCAGTCCTGGTCGTAGCCCTGCACGCGGAAACGGTAACGGTTGCCCTGCGGGCTGGCGTAGGACAACAGCCGCGCGTCGATCTGCAGGTCACGGTCATCCGGCCCCAGCAGCAGCGTGCCGGTGACCGGCAACGGCTGCCAGCCACGCGCATCGTCGCGGCGCACGCGCACTTCGGCGATCACCAGCGAAGAAGGCGGCCGCGCACCGTCAGCAGCATTCACGTCAAAGGCCACCAGGCCGGTCTGGGTCACCGCCAGCACACGGCCATCGGCGTTCACCGCCGGTGGCCGCCCGGTGAATTCGGCGTCAGACAGGCCATCGCGCTCGTTGAACTGCTGCAGGCGGCGTGCCTTGGGATCCCAGCGCAGCAGGCCGCGCGGCGTCGTGGCCCACAGCTGGCCATTGTCGGCCAGGGCCAACCCGCCCATGCTGACCGGCGGCACGCCCGCAGCCCCGTCGATGCGCTGGATCAGCCGCAGGCTCATGCCATCCCACTGGTAGCGCTCGAAGGCGCCCTGGCGCGCCAGCCACATCTGCTGCGGATCGATCCACACCAGGTCGTAGATCGGCCCACGCGAAACGCCCGGCACCGCTTCGAAGCGTCCAGCCTGCGCGCGCCAGATCCCCATCTCTCCCATGATCCAGGGGCGGCCGTGGTCATCGAAACGGATCTGTTCGATGGGCGCATCGGCGCTGCCCTGGAACTGCTGCAACGGATAGCTGTGCAGCAGCCGCCCCTCGGCGCTGCGCTGCTGCAGGTCCAGGCCCATCACCGATACCCAGACCGTGCCATCCGGCGCCTGCCGCATCAGGTCGATGCGCTGGCGCAGGTCGGCACTGCCATCGATGCGCCAATCCTGCAGTGCACCGCTGGCCGGGTCATACACAGTGATGCGTCCACCGCGTCCCAGCCAGAGGCGCCCGTCCGGGCGCGGCAGCACCGACCACACCACACCGCTGCCGAGCTGGCGGTCGCTGGCAAGCAGGCGCAGGGTGCCCTGCGCATCGAGCCGGTAAACGCCACGGGCCGAGCCGACGTAGTAGTTCTGCCCGTCGCTGGCCGCGCTCAGCAGGTACTGGCTGTCCAGCGGCTTGCCATCGAGCTGGTTCCAGATCGAGAAGCGCCGCCAGTCCGGCGGCAGGTAGGCCAGGCCCTGGGTGAGCAGTGCCACCCACAACCCGCCCTCGTGGTCCTGCAACAGATCCAGCACGCCACTGTGTGCGGTCAGGAAGCCGCTGCCACGGTCACCCTCGAGCCGGCGCAGCATTGCCGCATCCCCGCGCAGCAGCCCATCGGAAGTGCCGGCCCAGTAGCCGCCCTGGCGATCGGCCAGCACCAGCGCCGAACGCAGACGGGCACTGTCGGCCCAGCGTGGCCGACTGACCCGGTCCTGTGCGTCGATGCGGTACAGGCCATCGTTCTGGCTGCCCACCCAGATCGAACCGTCAGCATCGCGACTGAGCCGGAGCACGCTCAGCGTGCCCAGTTCGCGTGCGCCCACCGGCTCGAAGCCGGACCCGTTCCAACGCGCCACCCCGGCTTCGGTGCCCACCCACAACCGGCCCTGTGCATCGACCAGGCTGGTGAAGATGCTGTTGCTGGGCAGCCCGCCGGGATGCGCCGGATCATGGGTGTACAGGCGCACGCTGCCATCTTCGCCGAGGCGGCACACACCATGGTTGTTGGTGCCGATCCACAAGGCGTCTTCGGCGTAGGCCAGCGCCCAGAACTGTCCCTCGCAGAGGGAGTTGACCGTGTCGAAGGTCCTGAAGCGCGCACGATCGGCGTCCAGCCGGGCCACGCCCTTGCCGTTCATGCCCACCCACACCCGGTCCAGCGGATCGATCAACAGCGTCTCGATCTCATTGCCGGGCAACGAGCCCGGCTGGTCCGGATCGTGCTCCCAGACCCGCAGGCTGTTGCCGTCGTAGCGGGCAAGGCCGCCGTCGGTGGCCGCCCAGATGTGCCCCTGGCGATCCTCGGCCAGCGCCACCACCATGCGCGAGGGCAATCCTTCGGCGGCCCCGAAGCGGCGCAGGCGTGGTGTTTCAGCCATGTCCGGGGTCGCCGCGGCGGCGGTGATCGCGCCCAGCAGCAGTCCCAACCCCGCAATGCCACGGCACCACTGCCGCCAGCGACTCTTCATCCTGAACCCCCTGTCCTGGGCCGATTGTCACACAGGGCCGGGTTCATGGCTGCAACAGCCTGTTTCCAGCGGCGGCACCACCACGAACTGTTGCAGTCATGCACGCAACGTTGGCAGGGGGCTGTGCGTATGATCGCAACGTCCCCTTCCCGGAGTCCGCCATCGATGCGTCCCTGCCTGGCCCTGCTGCCGATGCTGCTCGCCACCGCCCCCGCCTGGGCGGCCGCTGACACCTATCGGCTCGATCCGGTGCACACGCGGGTGCTGTTCTCCATCGACCACGCCGGCTACTCGCAGGCCATGGGCACGGTCTCCGGCAGCGAGGGCCGCCTGCAGTTCGATCCCGACAACTGGCGCGATGCCACGCTGGATGTCGAGGTGCCCGTGTCGCGGTTGGACCTCGGTGACGCCAAGTGGAACCAGGCCACCCTGGCCCGCAGCCTGCTCGACGGCGAACGTTTCCCGAACGCGCGCTTCGTCTCCAGCCGGGTCGAACCGATCGATCCCAAGCGCGCCCACGTGATCGGCACGCTGACCCTGCGCGGGGTCAGCCAGGAGGTCACCCTGGAGGTGACCCTCAACGCCCTCAAGCGCTACCCGCTACCGCCGTTCCGGCGTACCGCCGGCTTTTCCGCCACCACCACGCTGAGCCGGCGCGCGTTCGGCATCACCGCCTGGCCGGGCGTGATCGGTGATGCGGTGCAGGTACGTATCGAGGCCGAAGCCACCCTCGACCGCAGCGACACGCCGGGAACTCCCGCTGCCGTTCCGCACTCCGACCCCAAGACGGCCCCCAAGGACCCTTCATGACCGCCAAGAACACCCCCGCCGCCTGGGGAGTGTCAGCCAGATCCTGCACTGGTTGATCGCCCTGCTGATTCTCGCCCTGGGCGTGGTCGGCCTGACCATGGGCGAACTGCCCAAGACCCCGAAATACTTCTGGGTCTACACCGCGCACAAGTCGATCGGCATCACCGTGCTGGCGCTGGTGCTGTTCCGTCTCGGCTGGCGCCTGTATGCCGGCGCGCCGAAGCCGGTGCCGGGCGTGCCCAGCTGGCAGGAGCGCATCGCCAGCGCCACCCACGTGCTGCTGTATGTACTGATGTTCGCCATCCCGCTGTCGGGCTGGCTGTACGACTCGGCCAGCGGCCTGCGCCCGTTCCGCTGGTTCGGCCTGGTCGACGTGCCCAAGCTGAGCGGCCCCGACCCACAGGTGGTCGCGGTGTCCCATGCCATCCACGAATACGGCTTCTGGCTGTTGATCGCGGTGGTGCTGGCCCACGCCGGCGCTGCCTTCTACCACCACCTGTTCCAGCGCGATGCGACCTTGTCCCGCATGTTGCCGCGCGGCTGGCTTGCCTCCCCTCAGAAGGACTGACCGATGAACCTGAAACTGACCACTCCGGCCGCCGTGGCCGCCGCCCTGGCCGGCATGCTGGCCACCGCCCCGGCGCTTGCCGCCGACTACGCACAGGCGCCCGGTGCCGGTTCGATCCTGGTGTTTGCCACCAAGTACGACGGCGAAGTGTTCACCGGCAACTTCCCCGGCTTTGCTACCAAGCTCAGCTTCGACCCAGCCAATCCGGCCGCCGGTTCGCTGGACGTGGTGATCCCGCTGGCGGGCGCAAAGAGCGGCAACAGCGACCGTGACTCGACCCTGCAGGGCGCCGACTTCTTCAACGTCGGCAAGTTCGCCACCGCGCGCTACACCGCCAAGGGCTTCCGTGCCGTCGGCAATGATCAGTTCGCCGCCGATGGCACGCTGGAACTGCGTGGCGTCAGCAAGCCGGTCACCCTCACCTTCACCTGGAAGCCGGGTGCGCAGCCGGTGCTGACCGGCAAGGCCACGGTCAAGCGCCTGGACTTCGCTGTGGGTGCCGGTGATTGGGCCGACACCAAGACCATCCCCGACGAGACCGCGATCAGCACGATCGTGAAGTTCGACGCGAAATAAGACGCCTCCGGTAGTGCCGGCCGCTGGCCGGCATCACCGGGTATGGCGAGGTTGCCGGCCAACGGCCGGCACTACCGATCGACGGCCAGCCAGGCCTCAACCGTGGCCGCATCGAACGGCCAGTCCAGCTCGCGACCGCCCGCCTCGTCGCGCAGCACCGGCACGCGGGCGCCATAACGTGCTTCCAGCGCCGGCTGGTCATCCAGGAACACCGATTCGAACTCCGGCGCCCGCGCCTTGGCCAGCTCGGCCAGGGCCAGGTCGCACAGGTGGCAGTCGTCACGCTGGATCAGGGTCAACACCGGTTCGGCTCCCATGGCGGAAATGCTGCGCCGCAGCCATCGAATGGCCCGGCAAGCCGTTAGAATAGCGGCTTGTCCGGTACCCGCAGTTTGGCATCCATGGCTGTCAGCACGTTCGACGTTTTCAAGATCGGCATTGGTCCGAGTTCCTCGCACACCGTCGGGCCGATGAAGGCCGCCGAGCGATTCATCCACCGTTGGCTGCTGGATCCGGGCCGCCTGCACGAGGTCGCGCGCATCCGCGCCGATGTCTACGGCTCGCTGGCGCTGACCGGCCGCGGCCATGGCACCGACAAGGCGATCCTGCTCGGCCTGGAAGGCCAGCGCCCGAACCTGATCGACCCGGACATCATCCCGGCCACCCTGGAGCGCATCCGCAGCAGCAAGCGCATCCAGCTGATGGGCCAGCACGAGATCGCCTTCGACGAGAAGCGCGACCTGGGCATGAACAAGCGCCAGAAGCTGCCGTACCACACCAACGGCATGCGCTTCACCGCGTACAACGCCGAGGACGAAGTGATCGCCACCCGCGATTACTACTCCGTCGGTGGTGGCTTCGTGGTCAACCAGGACGATGCGGCCGATGACCGCATCGTGCCCGACGAAACCCCGCTGCCCTACCCGTTCAAGAGCGGCGACGAGCTGCTGGCGCAGACCGCGCGCAGCGGCCTGAGCATCGCCCAGCTGATGTTCGAGAACGAGAAGTGCTGGCGCAGCGAAGACGAGATCCGCGCCAACCTGCGCGAGATCTGGAGTGCCATGCAGTCGTGCGTGGCGCGCGGCATCCGCGAGGAAGGCGTGCTGCCGGGTGGCCTGAAGGTGGGCCGTCGTGCGCCGGCGCTGTACCGCGAGCTGTCGTCGAAGCCGGAAGCGGCGATGCGCGATCCGCTGACCACGCTGGACTGGGTCAATCTGTACGCGCTGGCGGTGAACGAGGAAAACGCAGCCGGTGGCCGTGTGGTCACCGCGCCGACCAACGGCGCGGCCGGCGTGCTGCCGGCGGTGCTGCACTACTTCGATCGTTTCTGCCCGGGTGCGAACGAACAGCGCGTGTTCGATTTCCTGCTGACTTCGGCGGCGATCGGCATTCTGTACAAGGAGAACGCCTCGATCTCCGGCGCCGAAGTGGGCTGCCAGGGCGAAGTGGGCGTGGCCTGCTCGATGGCCGCCGGCGGCCTGGTCGCGGCACTGGGTGGCAACCCGAGCCAGATCGAGAACGCCGCGGAAATCGGCATGGAACACAACCTCGGCCTGACCTGCGACCCGATCGGTGGCCTGGTGCAGATTCCGTGCATCGAGCGCAACGCGATGGGCGCGGTGAAGGCGATCAACGCCTCGCGCATGGCGATGCGCGGCGACGGCAAGCACAAGGTGTCGCTGGACAAGGTGATCAAGACCATGCGCGATACCGGCCGCGACATGCAGGACAAGTACAAGGAAACCAGCCGCGGTGGGCTGGCGGTGAACGTCATCGAGTGTTGAATTGTAGAGCCGAGCCCATGCTCGGCTGTCGCGCGCAGCGCGGGATTTTCGCGGTCTGATGGCAGAGCCGTCGAGCAAGCTCGACGCTACGCGGAGCGACATCATCACTGCGTTCCGGTTAGGCTCGGGGCTCCCTCGCCCCGGATTGCCCCATGCGCGTGATCGCTGCTGCCCTGCTCGCCTGCCTTCCGCTACCTGCCCTGGCCGCGCCCAGCTACGGCCCTCGGCTGGAAGGCTTCGACTACGGCTATCCGGTAAAGACCTTCGCGCTGGAATCGCAGCGGCAGCCGCTGGAGATGGCCTACCTGGATCTTGCACCGAAGCAGGCGCCGATCGGTGTGGTGGTGCTGCTGCACGGCAAGAACTTCTGCGCGGCGACCTGGAAGGAATCGATCACGCCGTTGCTGGCCGCCGGCTACCGGGTAATCGCACCGGACCAGGTCGGCTTCTGCAAATCGAGCAAGCCCGAGCGCTACCAGTACACGTTCGCGCAGCTGGCGGCCAATACCCATGCGCTGCTGCATCAACTGCAACTGGGGGATGCCCCGGTGCATCTGGTCGGCCACTCGATGGGCGGCATGCTCGCGGTGCGCTACGCGCTGATGTACCCGCAGGACCTGCGCAGCCTGTCGCTGGTCAATCCGATCGGGCTGGAAGACTGGAAGGCACTGGGCGTGCCGTGGCGCAGCGTGGATGCCTGGTATGCCGGTGAATTGAAGACCCGTTATGACAGCATCCGCCGTTACCAGCTGGACGTGTACTACGACGGCCAATGGAAGCCGGCCTATGAAACCTGGGCGCGGATGCAGTCGGGCATGTACGAAGGCCCAGGCAAGCAGGCCGTTGCGTGGAGCCAGGCGCTGGCCTCGGACATGGTGTTCAACCAGCCGGTGGTGTACGAGCTGAAGAACGTGCGGGTACCGACCACGCTGTTCATCGGGCAGAAGGATCGCACTGCGATCGGCCGCGATCTGGCAGCGCCGGACCTGAAGGCGACGCTGGGCAACTATCCGGCACTGGGCAGGCCGCGGCGGCGGCGATTCCCGGCGCGACGCTGGTCGAGTTCGCCGAACTGGGCCATTCGCCGCAGGTGCAGGACCCGAAGCAGTTCAATGCGGCGTTGCTGAAGGCATTGAAGGCGCATTGAACGGCAGCCCCTCTGTAGAGCCGAGCCCATGCTCGGCTCATTCGGCAGGAGGGGATCTCGCCAGCAGCAGCCGAGCGTAGGCTCGGCTCTACAGAAGCGGTGCGTTCAGCCCACAATCCGCAACACGTCATCCAGCAGCGCAGCGGCGGTGACTTCCGCGCCCGCACCCGGCCCCTGGATCAACAACGGCTGGCGCTGATAGCGGTCACTGTGGATGGCCACGCGATTGTCGGTGCCTGCACCCTGTGCCAGCGGATGATCGGCCGGCAGCTCGCGCAGGCCCACCTGCGCACCTTCGCCATCGACGCGACCGACAAAGCGCAGCACACAGCCATTGTCGCGCGCCTGCTGCCAGCGCGCCTGCAACGGCGCATCCAGCTGTTCCAGCGCGCCCACCGCTTCCTCCAGCGGCAACGCTGCCAGCGCCGCTGGCACCAGCGAATCCACCTGCACCTGCGCAGCATCCAGCGCCAGGCCACTGCTGCGCGCCAGGATCAGCAGCTTGCGGCGTACGTCTTCGCCGGACAGGTCCAGGCGCGGATCGGGTTCGGTGTAACCGGCCGCCAGCGCCTCGCGCACCGCCGCCGAGAATGGCGACTGGCCGTCATAGCGATGGAACAGCCACGCCAACGAACCGGACAGCACGCCCTCGATGGCATGGATGTGATCGCCACCGGCCACCAGCGCGCGCAGGCTGCTCAACAACGGCAGGCCCGCACCCACCGTGGCACTGTCGCCATAGCGCGCGCCACTGTCCGCGCAGCTTTCGGCAATCGCCTGCGCGCGGGCCAGCTGCGCGCCACGGCCCAGCTTGTTGGCCGTCACCACGTGCACGCCGCGCGCCAGCCACTGCGCGTGGCGGGCCGCCACGTCTTCGCTGGCCGTGGCATCGACCACCACGTCACCCCGTTCCAGGCCTTCGGCGCTGGACCAGGGCGGTGAACGTTGGCCGTCACGCGGCGCGCGCCGCGCCAGCTCCAACGGCAGCGCCAGGTCGCGATCGATCGCCAGTGCGGTGCGCGAATTGGCCAGCCACTGCACATTGGGCAGTTCCAACCCCCGTGCCTGCAAGGCCTGGTAACGCTGCACGAAGGCCGAGCCCACAGTGCCGGTGCCGAGCAGCGCCAGGCGTCCCGTGCCCAGCGCGGGAATGTCAGCGGCCAGTGCGTTCATGCGTCCACCACCTGTTTGCGGCGCGCGGCCGCTTCGATCACCGCTTCGGCGCGCTGCAGCGCGGCGCCGAGATCGGCCAGCAGGTCACGCTCGGCCTCGATACCGACCGACAGGCGCAGCAGTCCCTCGCTGATGCCGGCGGCGGCACGCGCCTCGGCAGTCATCGCGGCATGGGTCATGGTGGCCGGGTGCGCGATCAGGCTCTCGACGCCGCCCAGCGATTCAGCCAGGGTGAAGCAGCGCAGGCCGTCGACGAACGCACGCACGGCGGCATGCGGATCGTCGCCTTCGCAGTCGGCCAGCTCGAACGACAGCATTGCGCCGAAACCGCTCTGCTGGCGTGCGGCGATGGCATGGCCAGGGTGATCGGCCAGGCCCGGGTAATAGACGCGGCCAACGGCGGGATGCTGGTCCAGCAGCGCAACGATCGAAGCAGTGTTCTCCTGGTGCACGCGCAGGCGCGCATCCAGCGTGCGCAGGCCGCGCAGGGTCAGGAACGCATCGAACGGCGAACCGGTCAGGCCCAGCGCGTTGCCCCACCACACCAGCTGCTCATGCAGCGCCGGATCACGGGCCACCACCGCACCACCGACCACGTCGCTGTGGCCATTGATGTACTTGGTGGTGGAATGCAGCACCAGATCGGCGCCGAAGGCCAGCGGTTGCTGCAGCGCCGGCGACAGGAAGGTGTTGTCGACCACAACGAGGGCACCGGCCTTGTGCGCGGCTTCGATCACGAAGCGCAGGTCGGTGATGCGCAGCAGCGGGTTGGATGGGGTTTCCACCAACACCAGCTTCGGCTGGGTGGCCAGCGCCTGCGCCAGCGCGCGCGGGTCGGTGAGGTCGGCGGTGACCAGTTCGAAGTGGCCCTTCTTTGCCAGCGCGTTGAACAGGCGCCAGCTGCCGCCGTACGCATCATGCGGCACCACCAGGGTATCGCCGGGCTGCAGCAGTGCGTTCAGCACCAGGTTGATCGCGCCCATGCCGGTAGCGGTGACCACACCACCGACGCCGCCTTCCAGTTCGGCCAGCGCCTCACCCAGCAGATCGCGGGTGGGGTTGCCACTGCGCGTGTAGTCATACTGGCGCTTGTTGCCGAAGCCTTCAAAGCTGAAGTTCGACGACAGCACGATCGGCGGGGTCACGGCACCGTGGGCGGTATCGCGATCAATGCCGGCGCGGACCGCGGCGGTGGTGCGACTACAGGACGGCTCGTTGGCGTGCAGGCTCATGCGGACTCTCCAGAGGTGCGGAAGGCGGTGGCGAGGATCGCGTCGATGCGATCGGTTTCTTTGAGGAAGGCGTCGTGGCCGTAGGGCGAGCGCAGCACGCGCAGGCTGCCGCGCGGGCCCAGCCCTTCGACCAGGCCGACCAGGTCGGCCAGCGGCACCAGGCGGTCTCCCTCCACGGCCACCACCACGGTCGGCGGCAGGATCGCGGCGGGGTCGACACGGTGCAGATCGATCGATTCGGACAGGCGCAGGTAGGCGGTCACCGGCGTGCGCGCGACGTACTGCGCACCGGCCGCGTCGAGATAGTCTTCGGCAGCCACGCGCACGCGGCCATTGATGACTTCCGGCGCAGCATCGAAGCGCTCGCCGAATTCTTCCGGGGTGCGGTAGCTGAGCATGGCGAACTGCCGGGCCAGGGCCAGGCCGTGGTCTTCACCGCACTGCAGCTGGCCGAGCGCGACCGCGCGGCGCTGCAATGCGCGCCAGGCGGCGGCATACGGATGCGGGCGATGCGCACCGCTGGCCAGCACCAGCTGACGCACGCGGGCACGATGCCGGATCGCGAACTGCTGGCCAACCAGCGCGCCATACGAATAGCCGACGAAGGCCTTCAGCGTGCGGATGCCGAGATGGTCCAGCAGTAGGGCCAGCGCATCGGCCTGGTCGGCGGTATCGATCGGTACGTCCAGCGCTCCATCGGCACCGATGAAGTCGAACGCCAGTACGCGCAGCTGCTGCGGATCCAGCGTGCGGCCACTGCCGACCAGGTCCTCGGCCCAGCCCTTCTCGCTGAACTGCGGGTTGGAGGCCACATGGCGATGCGCGGAAATGCCGCCGGCCAGCACCACCACCGGCGCGTTGGCCGGGCCGACCCACTCGTAGCGCAGGCGTACCGGGCTGGGGCCGGCATGACGCATCGACAGCACCGCGGCGAACTCGCCGCGCTCGGCATGCACACGGTCTTCGACCGGCACGCTGACGGGGACAAAGGGTTCGGGGCGAACGGCGGTACTGGCAGCGAAGCTCATGGCGGGATCCGGTTGGGGAATCGGCCATCGAGCCTTCGCGGGGCCCGCGTTCGAGATGCACGTGTGGTGCATGGTTCGAACCATCTTTCGGTGGACGCCACGGTCCCCGCAGGATTTGGCACCTACGCAGACGCTTGCGCGTCTGCGGGCTGCCCCGGCTTCAAAGGGCCTGTCCCTCTGCCGGTCTCGATGGTGGAGCCACGATGCCAGCCCTTTCCGGCACTGTCAATCCCTTCATGCGGATAAAGCGATGAATATTTTTCCGACGCCGCTCTGCGAGCGCCGTCGCGGTCGCTCCGTTCAGGATCGGGTACAGTCCTGGCGGTCCATTTTCCTGAATCGCCGATGCCACGCCTGCCCCTGACCTGCCTGCTCCTGCCGCTGCTGGCCAGTGCCTCCGCCGGGGCCAGCGACTGGCGCCAGGGTTGGGGGATGCTGCCGAAGCCGCCCACCCGCGCGAGCACTGCCAGCACCGGCGCGGGCGCCGCAAAGGAGGCCGTTCCGATGGCCCAGCTGCGCCTGCAGCCGATCGGCGAACAGTGGCAGGCGCGGATCGACAACGCACTGGCGGGCCCGCTGCAGATCGAGCTGCGCGCGGCACCCGGGCGCCAGATCGAAGGCCTGCCGATGCAGTCACTGATCCAGGGCGACAGCAGCCTGGTGGTCGGTCACCTGCCTGCCCCCGCCAACGGCCGCACCCTGGACCTGCGCCTGCAGTCGGTGCCGGGCAACCCCGCCGCACAGGCCGAGGACGTGGCCTACCGGTTGCCCTTCGATGCCGCGCGCCTGCGCGTGGACCAGGCGCCGCAGGGCCGGTTCAGCCACGATGATGAGGAGAACCGCGATGCGGTCGACTTCGCCCTGCCCGAAGCCACCCTGGTGCTGGCCGCGCGCGAGGGCACGGTGATGCAGATCCAGGATGGCTACCAGGGCAACGGCCTGGACCGCGAACGCGATGGCGGCCGCGCCAACTTCGTCCGCGTCCTGCACCGCGATGGCAGCATGGCCCTGTATGGCCACCTGCAGGCCGGGGGCATGCGCGTGCGCCGTGGCCAGGCGGTGCAGGCCGGGCAGCCGCTCGGCCTGTCCGGCAACAGCGGCTTCAGCAGTGCCCCGCATCTGCACTTCGTGGTGCAGGTCAACCGTGGCATGGGCCTGCGCTCGGTGCCGGTGCGCATCTTCGCCGAACAGGGCCAGCTGCAGTTCGCCCGCCAGGGCGAGGCCGAGGGCGGCACCGGGCGCTGAGCGGCCCCGGCCGGTATAATCGGGCGCTTATCTCTTTGAAAAGCGCCCCGGGCGGGCGCCACTGCCATGTCCGAAGTCGCCAACGAAGCGTCGCGTCGCCGCACCTTCGCCATCATCTCCCACCCTGACGCCGGCAAGACCACGCTGACCGAAAAGCTGCTGCTGTTCGGAGGCGCGATCCAGATGGCCGGTTCGGTCAAGGGCCGCAAGGCGGCCCGCCACGCCACCTCCGACTGGATGGCACTGGAAAAGGAGCGCGGCATCTCCGTCACCTCTTCGGTGATGCAGTTCCCGTACGAAGGCAAGATCGTCAACCTGCTCGACACCCCCGGCCACGCCGACTTCGGCGAGGACACCTACCGCGTGCTGACCGCGGTGGACTCGGCGCTGATGGTGATCGACGTGGCCAAGGGCGTGGAAGAGCGCACCATCAAGCTGATGGAAGTGTGCCGCCTGCGCGACACCCCGATCATGACCTTCATCAATAAGCTCGACCGCGAGGGCAAGGACCCGATCGAGCTGCTGGATGAAGTGGAAACCGTGCTGGGCATCCAGTGCGCCCCGGTCACCTGGCCGATCGGCATGGGCCAGCGCCTGAAGGGCGTGGTGCACCTGCTGACCGGCGAAGTGCATCTGTACGAACCGGGCCGCAATTTCACCCGCCAGGATTCGACCATCTTCCCGTCCATCGATGCCCCCGGCCTGGCCGAAAAGATCGGTGCACAGATGCTGGCCGAGCTGCGCGATGAGCTGGAACTGGTGCAGGGCGCCAGCCACCCGTTCGATCTGCAGGCCTACCGTGACGGCAAGCAGACCCCGGTGTTCTTCGGCTCGGGCGTGAACAACTTCGGCGTGCAGCCGCTGCTGGACTTCTTCGTCGAGCATGCACCGTCGCCGCAGGCACGTTCCACCACCGGCCGCGAGATCGCCCCGGAAGAGAACAAGCTGACCGGCTTCGTGTTCAAGATCCAGGCCAACATGGACCCGCAGCATCGCGATCGCGTCGCGTTCATGCGCGTCTGCTCGGGCCGCTTCAGCGCCGGCATGAAGACCTTCCACGTGCGCACCGGCAAGGAAATGAAGCTGGCCAACGCACTGACCTTCATGGCCAGCGACCGCGAGATCGCCGCCGAAGCGTGGCCGGGCGATGTGATCGGCATCCACAACCACGGCACCATTTCCATCGGCGATACCTTTACCGAAGGCGAAGCGGTCACCTTCACCGGCATTCCGAACTTCGCCCCGGAACTGTTCCGCCGTGCACGCCTGCGCGATCCGCTCAAGCTCAAGCAGCTGCAGAAGGGCCTGGCCCAGCTGTCCGAAGAGGGCGCGACCCAGTTCTTCCGCCCGTTGACCAGCAACGACCTGATCCTGGGCGCGGTCGGCGTGCTGCAGTTCGACGTGGCCGCCTACCGTCTGAAGGACGAGTACGGCGTGGAAGCGACCTTCGAACCGGTCAGCGTGACCACCGCGCGCTGGGTCCATTGCAGCAACGAAAAGAAGCTGGAAGAGTTCCGCGAGAAGAACGCGCTGAACCTGGCGCTGGACGCGGCCGGCCACCTGGTCTATCTGGCGCCGACCCGGGTCAACCTGCAACTGGCACAGGAACGCGCGCCGGACGTGCGGTTCTCGGCCACCCGCGAAGCGGCGCACACCGTGTCGGTGGCCTGACCCCAGCACCCAGGGATTCATCGACCATACGGTGACCGGCGTGCACGCGCCGGCCATCGCGGCGATGATAGGGGGTGCGGGTCCCCTCCCCGCGAACGATGCCTACGACATGTCCACGACTTCCGTTGCTTCGATCCGCGAAGAAATCGCCAGCGCCCTGACCCACGGCCTCGGTGCCGTGCTGGCCCTGGGCGCCGGCGCGGTACTGATCACCTTGGCCGCCATCTACAGCGATGGCTGGCAGCTGGCCGGCGCGATCGTGTTCGGCATCGCGCTGTTGCTGCTGTACACCGCCTCCACCCTGTACCACGCCATCCAGCACCCGGTCGCCAAGGGCCGCCTGAAGGTGTTCGACCACTGCGCGATCTACGTACTGATCGCCGGCACCTACACCCCGTTCACCCTGATCGGCCTGCGCGGCCCCTGGGGCTGGGGCCTGTTCGCCGCGATCTGGACCCTGGCCCTGGCCGGGGTGGTGTTCAAGCTGTTCTACACCGGCCGCTTCAAGGCGCTTTCCACCGGCATCTACATCGCCATGGGCTGGCTGGTGATCGTGGCGATCAAGCCGATGCTGGCCTCGATCGACGGCTGGACACTGGGCTGGCTGCTGGCCGGCGGCCTGTCCTACACGCTGGGCACCTACTTCTACCATCGCGAATCGATCCCCTATTCGCATGCGATCTGGCACCTGTTCGTGATCGGCGGCAGTGTCTGCCACTTCGTCGCGGTGACCATGCAGGTGCTGTAACCACAGTCCGGCGCGCGGCCCTGCACGCCGCGCACATGGACGCTTCGCGCCCCGTCCACGATCGGGGCGCAACCATGGCAGTGTGAATGCTGCCGCCTCCCCTGCTGCACGGCGCCCTTCCCGCTGGCGCCTCCGGCGCCCTGGCCCGTGGGGCCAGCGTGTGTGGGCTGCGCTGCTGTTCCTGCTGGCCGCGCTGCTGGTGTTGATCGCGTTGTGGGACTGGAACTGGTTCAAGGGGCCGGTCGAACGTGCGGTGCAGGCGCGTACCGGCCGTGCGCTGCACATCGGCCAGCTGGATGTCGATCTGGGCCGCACCACCACGATCCGCGCCGATGCGATCACCTTTGCCAATGCCCGCTGGGCCAGGCAACCGCAGATGGCCAGCGCCGACCGGGTCGAGATCGACGTGCGGGTCTGGCCGCTGCTGCGCGGCAGTGTGCAGCTGCCCGAAGTGCGCCTGACCCGGCCCGACGTGCTGCTGGAAACCGCCCCGCGCAAGGGCGAACCGGGCAACTGGGATTTCCTCGGTGACAGCGCCGGCGGAACCAGCCCCCAACTCAAGCGCCTGCGCATCGACGACGGTCGCCTGCAGTTCCTCGATGCGCTCGGCCGCACCGATATCCGCGTGGATGTGCGCAGCGGCCAGCCGAAGCAGGCCGATGCCGCACCGCCGCTGCTGGTGCAGGGCAAGGGCCACTGGCAAGGCAATGCGTTTACCCTGCGTGGCGGCACCGAATCCCCGCTGGAACTGACCGACAGCGATCACCCGTTCCGCATCCATCTGGACGGCCGCGCCGGCAGCACCCACGCCGTCGCCCGCGGCACGCTCACCAATCCGTTCCAGCTGCGTGTGTTCGACCTGCAATTTGCGCTCAGCGGACAGGATCTTGCAGACCTCTACCCCCTACTGGGCATCGCCATTCCACCCTCGCCGCCTTACGCCCTGGACGGACGCCTGAAACGCGACCACAACGTGTGGCGCTACGATGCCTTCACCGGCAAGGTCGGTGACAGCGACCTGGCAGGCAACCTTCAGTTCGAAGTGGGCGGCGCGCGGCCGCGGCTGACCGCCACGCTGGAATCCAGGCGCCTGGATTTCGATGACCTGGCCGGCTTCGTCGGCGCACCGCCGAAAACCGGGGGTGGCGAAACAGCCAACGCCGAACAGAAGGCTGCGGCCGCCCGTGTTGCCGCCAGCAGCCGGGTGCTGCCGGATACGCCGTACAACCTCGGCAAGCTGCGCGCGATGGATGCCGATGTGCGCTGGAAGGCCCACCGCATCAATGCGCCGTCACTGCCACTGGATGACATGGATGCGCATCTGCTGCTGGACGACGGCGTGCTGCGCCTGGACCCGCTGAACTTCGGCGTGGCCGGCGGCGATATCCGCAGCACGATCCGCATGGATGCGCGCCAGGCGCAGATCAGCACCGCGCTGAAGGCCAGCGTACGCGGCGTGCAGCTGGGCCAGCTGTTCCCGGACGCGAAGCTGGCCGAACAGGCCAAGGGCGGCATCGGCGGCGAGGTGGACCTGAGCGGTCGTGGCAATTCGATCGCCGCCATGCTGGGCAGCAGCAGCGGCAAGGTTGGCCTGGCGATGGGCCGTGGCCACGTCGGCAACCTGGTGATGGAACTGGCCGGGCTGGATATCACCGAATCGTTGAAGTTCCTGGTGACCGGAGACAAGCAGATTCCCCTGCGCTGCGCCTTCGCCGACTTCGGCGTGCGCGACGGGCTGATGACCAGCCAGGCACTGGCAGTGGACACCACCGACACGATCCTCATCGGCGAGGGCACGGTCAGCCTGCGCGACGAAACCCTCGACCTGCTGCTGAAGCCTCGCCCGAAGGACAAGAGCATCCTGGTACTGCGCTCGCCACTGCACATCGCCGGCACGTTCAAGGACCCGTCGTTCCGCCCGGATTTCAAGGCGCTGGGCATTCGTGGCGCGGTGGCCCTGGCGCTGGGCAGCATCGCCCCGCCGGCGGCGTTGCTGGCGACGATCGAACTGGGGCCGGGCAAGGATGCCGACTGCGGCGGGCAGTATGCGAAGTAGGGTTACAGCGTTGTTCGCGGCGCCTGCATTGATCGCGGCTTGAGGGGGACGGGTGACGCAGGCAGGACACGCCGCAAGTACGTCCCTGTAGGCTCGATGGCGCCATCCATGGCGCCAACGGTCCTGCCTGCGTCACCCGTCCCCCTCCCGACAGTTTCCTGCGCGCGCGGAACGAGAGCGGAAATTCAAAGTCAAAAGAAAGAGCAAAGTCAGAAGCCGTTGCCAACCAAGGTTGGCACCCACCAAAGGCGAGGCACCGCGCTCGCGGGAACGTGTCCAGAGGCGGAGGGTGCGGCTGGGCAGGACCGTTGGCGCCATGGGCCCGAGGCATGCCTCGGGCGGGTTGGGCAGGACGCCAAACCCTGGTCTTGCCGTGTGCGCAGGACAGCGCACACGAGCAAGGCGCCATCGAGCCCCATGGATGGGTTTACGGCGTGTCCTGACCAGCCGCACCCTCCGCCTCTCCGACGTATCAGGAAGGCGCTGCTTTGGCTTTGGCTTTGGCTTTGGCTTCGAAAAGCGGGCCGGCGGGCCGCAGGCCCGCCAGCGACACCCTCACCCGGCAACGATGTACTGCTGCAGATGATCCAGCTCGCGCCGCTGCGCATCGATCACCGACTTCACCAGGTCACCAATGGAAATCACCCCCAGCACCTGCGCGCCCTCCACCACCGGCAGGTGGCGGATGCGGTAATCGGTCACCAGCTGCAGGCAGTGCTCCACCTGCTCGCCCGGTGACACCGTCACCACCTGCGCGGTCATGATCTCGGCCACCGCCGTATCGCGTGAGGAACGATCGCGCAGCACGATCTTGCGCGCGTAATCGCGCTCGGACAGGATGCCGACCAGTCGCGGGCCATCCATCACCAGCACCGCCCCGATGCCCTTCTCCGCCATCAACCGGATCGCATCGATCACCGCCGCATCCGGCGCGACCGCATGTACTTCAGGAGACTTGCCGTCCAACAGTTGTCGTACCGTGGTCATCCGCCTGCCCTCCGAGGGTGGGTTGCAGGGCCGAGTCTGCCACGGCCGATGCTAGCCAGGCGTCAACCAGGTACAGCGGTCGCTGCTTGGACTCTTCATACAACCGCCCCAGGTACTCACCGATCAGCCCCAGCGCGATCAACTGCACCCCACCCAGGAACAGGATCACCGCCATCATCGTCGGCCAGCCGGCCACGCGATCCCCGTACAGCGCCGCCTTCACGATCACCCACAGGCCAAAGACGAACGCCACTGCCGCCGTCGCCAGGCCCAGGTAGGTGGCGGTGCGCAGCGGTACCGTCGAGAACCCGGTAATGCCCTCCAGCGCGAAGTTCCACAGCCGCCACAGGCTGAACTTGCTGCTCCCGGCCACCCGCGCGTGGCGATGGTAGGGCACGGCAATGCGCTTGAAGCCGACCCAGCTGAAAAGCCCTTTCATGAAGCGGTGGCGCTCGCGCATTTCGCGCAGCGCGCTCAACGCACGCGCCGACAGCAGGCGGAAGTCGCCGGTATCGGCGGGAATCGGCGTGCGCGACAGGCGCCCCATCACCCGGTAGAACATCGCCGCCGTGGCGCGCTTGATCCAGGCCTCGCCATCGCGGGCCATGCGCGTGCCGTACACGTTGTCATGGCCCTCGCGCCAGCGCGCGACGAACTGCGGCACCAGTTCCGGCGGGTCCTGGCCATCAGCATCGAGGATCATCGCCGCGCCTTCGCGCACCAGGTCCAGGCCGGCGGTCAGCGCCGCCTCCTTGCCGAAGTTGCGCGACAGCCGCAGCGCCGAAACGCGCGCATCGCCCTCGGCCAGCCCGGCGATCACCTCCCAGGTGCCGTCGTGGCTGCCGTCGTCCACATACAGGATGTGGCCGTCGAGATCGGGCATGCCGTCGAGCACCGCACACAGGCGCGGATGCAGCAGGGGCAGTGCCAGCGCCTCGTTGTAGGCAGCGATGACGAAAGTAAGCCGTTCGCGGGTCATGCCCGGATTGTACGTTGCATGGGCGCACGCCATGCGCCGGCCGGCCGGCACGCGCACTCAGTCCTCGGCCAGATATCCGGCCCCGCCCAGCTGGCGCGCCTGGCGCTGGATCCACGCCGCGCGGCGCTGCACGTACGGGCCAGGTGCGGCCGCGTTGTAGCGCCGCGGTGCCGGCAGCACCGCCGCCAGCCGCGCGCTCTCGGCCGGGCTCAGGCGCGCGGCATCCTTGCCCCAGAATTTCTGCGCCGCCGCCTGCGCGCCATATACCCCATCGCCGAATTCGGCGATGTTGGCGTACATCTCCAGGATGCGCTGCTTGGGCCACATGGCCTCGATCAGCACGGTGTACCAGACCTCCAGGCCCTTGCGGATCCAGCTGCGGCCCTGCCACAGGAACAGGTTCTTGGCCACCTGCTGGCTGATCGTGCTGGCCCCGCGCAGGCGCCCGCCGCGGGCGTTGTGGTCGCGGGCCTTCTCGATGGCCTGCAGGTCGAAGCCGTTGTGCTCGGGGAAGCGCTGGTCTTCGGCCGCCACCAGTGAAATCGGCAGGCTCGGCGCCATCTGGTCCAGGTCGCGCCATTGGTAATGCAGCCGGTAGGACCAGTCCGCCTCGCCCAGCGCCTCGCCGTAGCGCCACAGCATCACGGTGGACCCGGGCGGGTCGATGAAGCGCAGCACCAGCACCTGCAGGCAGCTGAACGCAGCCAGCAGCAATGGCAGCCACAGCAGGTATTTCCAGCGCCAGCGACGACGACGCGGCGGCGGCGCCACGGCCTCTACCTTGTGCTGCTCTCCCCTGCCCCCATTACTGGTGCATCCTTCTTCTGTCTGGTTGTCGGCGCATTATCCGGCAACCGCCCCCGTTTACGCGCGATGTGAGCCGATGACCGCCAACTCCGATTCCCTGATCCGCTTCCTGCTGCCCGACGCCGGTGTCCGCGGCGTGCATGTACGCCTGCAGGCCACCTGGCAGGAAATCCTGTCCCACGCCCAGTATCCGGATGCCGCCGCCGAACTGCTGGGCGAGGCCTGCGTGGCCGCCGCGCTGTTCACCGGCCACACCAAGATCGATGGCCGCCTGTCGATCCAGCTGCGCAGCAGCAGCGCCCTGCGCACCCTGTTCGCCGAGTGCACCGCGGCCGGCACCCTGCGCGGCATCGCCCAGCTCAGCGACGGCGAGGACGCCCCGCGCGACCTGTCCGCCCTGGGCGACGACGCCATCCTCGCCATCACCATCGAAAACCCCGGCCTGGACCCGCGCGAACCGCAGCGCTACCAGAGCCTGGTCGGGTTGACCGCGCCGGAACTGGATGAAGCCTTCGAGGACTACTTCCGCCAGTCCGAACAGCTGCCGACCCGCCTGCTGCTGGCCGCCGACCGCAATGGCGCGGCCGGCCTGCTGCTGCAGAAGCTGCCGGGAGACGAGGGCGACGAGGACGGCTGGGCACGCGCCAGCGCCCTGTTCGAGACCCTGGGCAAGGCCGAACTGCTGGCCACCCCGGCCGAACAGCTGCTGCACCGGCTCTTCCACGAGGAGCACCCGGAGCTGATGGGCGACAAGCCGCTGTCCTTCGCCTGCTCCTGCTCGCGCGAGCGGGTCGAGGCCATGCTGCAGTCGCTGGGTGAGGAAGAAGCACGCGCCGCTGCCGTGGACACCGGCGCGGTCGAAGTGCGATGCGAATTCTGCGGGCGTGAGTATCACTTTCCATTGACGGAGTTCGGCATACTGTTCCACGGCGCCAAGGGGGCAGTACCGGCGCCTGAACGGCTTCAGTAAACGGCAGTCTTGTACCTGGGGAGGATCAAGGCTTGTTAAGAATTCATAAACACCCTAGGATCGAGTTCCCGTCCCCACGGGAACTTCCGTTGTCCGTCCCTGTCTGAACTGGTCCGATGCGTACCTTCCTGCGTCTACCGCTGGCCCTGCTGATCGCCCTTGGCGCGATCACGGGCGTGCACGCGCAGAGCAAGGACACCCGCACCGTGCTGCCGGTGTGGAACAAGGGCAGCGGCAAGGTCGAGGCCCTGCTGTATCTGGAGCCGACCGGCGAACAGGCTGCCGGCGCCCGCTGGCACTTCGGCCGCAATTCACTGGACGCCGCCTTCGGCCTGTCCTCCGGCGATTCGCTCGGTCTGCTCTGCAACAGCAGCAGCGGTACCAGCATGAGCGGCCTGGCCAGTCATTGCATGCTGGCCAGCCTGGGTGATGACGACGACCTCAACAGCCGGCGCTTCACCGGCACCGCCGCGCTGAACCGTGGCAACAGCCGCCTGGGCATCACCGCGGGCACCGGCCGCGAGACCCTGCCGGCGTGGCTGGCCGGGCCGAACAAGACCCCGTCGCTGCGCACCGAACAGAACGATCTGACCGTGTTCGCGCAGAAGAACATCGGCCGCGAAGGCTTCGTCTCCATCGCCGGCACCTACGCCAAGGCACGCCTGGTGCCGCTGGCCGACGCCTCGCCGGCACTGGTCGACCGCTGGGACAGCAAGAGCCTGAGCATCGGCGCCGGCTATGGCAACTTCACCGGCAGCATCATCGGCCGCGTCGTTGATGTGCCCGGTAAGCCGGGCAAGTGGGAAGGCCTGGGCATCGGCCTGACCTGGCGCACGCCGTGGTCCGGCCAGCTGACGGTCGGCGCCGAGAACGTGATCAGCCGTGGCAAGAATCCGTTCTCGCCGCGCAATGAAAGCAACGACGACGGCACCGTGCCGTACGTGCGCTACGAACAGGATCTCTGATCCGTTTCCACGGCCCTGGCCGTATCCCCGTTGTTCCCTGCCGGGCGCCGAAAGGCGCCCGTTGCGCATGTGCGCTGCATACCTTTTGATGCACGCGTCAAGGGCCTGGGATACCTGGAATAACGCGATGACATACTGCGGTACATATCAAACGTAACTTTTTTCATCATTCTGCGTTAACAAACGAGGCACGGCTAAATAACCACATAAGCAACCCATTGATTTCAATGAAATAAGAGGCAATTTACCAAAATCACAGACTTGATTAACACAGCTTTAATTCTTGGCGAACGCCCGCTACTATCGGGTCAGCCTCGCGATTTGGGAGCGCTCTTTCGCTCCCCCGCCGGGCATAAACCCCAGCCAAGATTTCTTGGAGAGAGAGAGCCAATGAAACTCAAGTCCAGCCAGCTGCGTGACGCAGTTGTGATCGCGCTTGTCGCCGGTGCCAGCACCGCGACGGCCCACGCCCAGGAAGCCACCAACCTCGACCGTATCGAGGTCACCGGTTCGCGCATCCGCCAGGTCGATACCGAAACCGCACAGCCGGTGATGACCATCAGCCGCGACCAGATCGAGAAGCAGGGCTTCAAGTCGGTCGCCGACATCCTGCAGAACATCCCGGCCGCCGGTTCGCCCGCCATCAGCCGCACCACCCCGCTCAGCTCGGGCGAAGCGGTCGGCGGTTACTACATCGACCTGCGCAACCTGGGTGCCAACCGCACCCTGATCCTGATCGACGGCCGCCGCCTGGGCATCACCAACGACGGCCTGCAGGACGTCGCCTCGATTCCGTCGGCGATGGTCGAGCGCATTGAAGTGCTGAAGGACGGCGCATCCACCATCTACGGTTCGGACGCCATTGCCGGCGTGGTCAACATCATCACCCGCAAGGACTTCGAAGGTGCCGAAGCCAACGTCTACATCGGCCAGTGGGACCAGGGCGACGGCAAGCGCGAGAACTACGATTTCATCATGGGCTTCCGTGGTGAGCGCGGTTCGCTGACCGCCGGTGTCGAGTACACCAACGAAGATCCGGTGTGGGCCAAGGATCGTTGGTTCTCGCGTGACCGCTTCCCGACCGGCGAGAAGAGCGCACCGCGCCCGGGCGGCCTGTCCGGCACCTCGCAGTGGGGCCGCTTCGTCTACAACGACCAGCTCTACACGCTGCGCCGCGACGTTCCGGGCCTGGATCCGTCGCAGTTCTCCAGCTATCGCCTGGTCGACCCGACCATCGACGTCTCCAACCCGGCGCTGGCCTCGACCGTGTACAGCGGCATCAAGCGCAAGTCGGCCTTCCTGAACGGCCGCTTCGACTTCACCGACAACGTGCGCTTCGACACCAGCGTGCTGTACACCGACCGTGACTCGTTCGCGCAGAACGCGGGCTATCCGTTCTTCAGCGAAGACTATGGATTCACGAACAATGGCCTGTCGGCTGACAGCGTGTTCAACCCGGTCGGCGAAGACGTCCAGTACGTGCGCCGTGGCTGGGAAGTGCCGCGCGAAGTCCGCAACAGCCTGACCACCACCCGCTTCACCGGCATCTTCAGCGGTACCTTCCAGACCGGTGAGCGTTACTGGGACTGGGAAGCCGGCTATCTGTACAACCAGAACAAGGGCACCCAGATCAGCACGGGTAACCTGAACACCTACGCCGTTGGCCAGGCCACCGGCCCGTCCTTCATCAACGCCAACGGCCAGGTGCAGTGCGGCACGGCAGCCTCGCCGATCCCGCTGGGTACCGGCCCCGGGTCGTGCACGCCGTGGAATCCGCTGATTCCCAACGGTTACAACTCGCGCAACAGCCTGGCCGATCCTGATGTGCAGGCCTACCTGTACCAGCCGGGCCAGGCGCTGTCGCGCACCACCACCAAGAACTACTTCGCCAACATCGCCGGCACCATCGCAACCCTGCCGGCAGGCGACCTGGGCGTGGCGCTGGGCATCGAGCGTCGTGAAGAGAGCGGCTCGTTCTCGCCCGATGCGCTGGCCCAGACCGGTATCTCGACCGATCTGGCCGCCGGCCCGACCCGTGGTGGCTACAACCTCAATGAAGCCTACCTGGAGCTGCAGATCCCGGTCCTGGCCGACCTGCCGGGTGCGAAGGAACTGACCCTGACCGCGGCCACCCGCTACTCGGACTACGACACCTTCGGCAATACGCTGAACAGCAAGTTCGGCCTGAAGTGGAAGCCGATCGACTCGATCCTGGTCCGCGGTACCTGGTCGGAAGGCTTCCGCGCACCGACCGTGGCCGATCTGTACGGCGGCATCTCGCAGACCTTCCCGGGCTACACCGACCCGTGCGACACCAGCTTCGGCCCTGCCGCCGGCAACGCACGCTGCCTGGCTGACGTGCCGGCCGGCTTCCGCCAGCCGAACACTTCGGGCACCGGCCCGGCTCCGGGCAGGGGTGAAGCCAGCGATACGCCGTTCGTCACCGGCTCGACCCCGGGCCTGACGCCGGAAACGTCGAAGTCCAAGACCATCGGCATCGTGTGGAGCCCGTCCTTCCTGACCGGCTTCAACACCTCGCTGGACTGGTGGAACATCCGCATCGACAACACCATCGTTGCCGATACGCCGACCGACCTGCTCACCGACTGCTACCTGCGTGGCATCGAATCGCGCTGCTCCGGCTTCACCCGTAATGCCAACGGCAACATCACCGACCTGACCTTCGCGCTGCGCAACGCCGGCTACGTGGAGACCGAAGGCTTCGATTTCGACGTCAACTACCGCTTCGAAACCGGCTTCGGCAACTTCACCACGTCGCTGCAGAACACGTACGTGACGAAGAACGAGATCAAGCAGGACAACACCGACAACCCGCCGACCCAGCTGAACGGCTTCGAGGGCAACTTCCGCCTGCGCTCGAACCTGACCGTCAACTGGCAGCTGGACAACCTGTCGATCTCCTGGACCGCGCGCTACTACTCGGGCACCAAGGAAGACTGCTACTTCGACGACCGCTGCACCCTGCCGAACTTCAGCTCGCCCGATACCCTGGGCGTGATCACGCCGAAGAACGAACTGGGTTCCAACACCTTCCACGACCTGCAGGTGTCCTACAACCTGCCGTGGAATGCGACGGTGGCCGTGGGTGCCAACAACGTGTTCGACCACTGGTCGGCACCGGCCTACGCGCAGCCGAACTCGGGCTACTCGTACTACGGTGGCTACGACATCGGCCGCTTCGTCTACATGAAGTACCAGCAGAAGTTCTGATCGGTTGATTGATCGATGACATCAGCAACGGCCCCGAAAGGGGCCGTTGTTCTTTGCGTGGCCGGCAGCGTGCGAAGGCCATCGGCCCCAGCAGAAAGGCCGCGGCAATGCCGCGGCCTTCCAGTGACCTCATCGTGTGGCGCTCATCCGTTCGGGATCAGCGTCTCGATCAGGTGCTCGACGTAGGCTTCGAAATCCTCACGCGCCTGTTTGGGCTGCTGCAGCTGCAGCGACAGCTGCAGGAAGCCGACGTAGGCCGCATAGGCCAGACGCGCACGGTGCCGCGCATCGGTCGAGCTGAGCCCGGCCTGGCGGAACGAGGCGACCAGATAATCCAGGCGGCGCTGCGAGACGCGGTCGATCACCGGCCGCACCATCGGATGATCCAGCGCCTTCAGCAGCTCGCTGTAGATGATGTGCGGCTGCACTTCATGCGCCACCATCTGGAACAGCTGGCGCAGGCGTACGCGCGGGTCCGGCACGTCTTCCAGGCTGCCGAACACTTGTTCCTGTTCGAACAGCTCCCAGCGTTCCAGCGCTGCCTGCAGCAATGCATCGCGCGAGGGGAAATGCCAATAGAAACTGCCCTTGGTGACCCCGAGACGGCGCGCCAGCGGCTCTACCGCGACGGCGCCGACACCTTGTTCAGCAATCAGATCGAGGGCCGCCTGGGCCCAGTCTTCGGCACTCAGGCGGCTGTTGCGGCCGGCGCGCGGTTCGCCGGCGGAAGCGTCAGGTTGATTCATGGGCTGATTTAACCATACGGCGGGGTTCGTTGCAGTACGCGGTTGCGCTGGAAACCGTCGCAGGGCCACGTGGAGCGCCTGCCGCGATGCACCATACTGCGCAGTATTGACTTCCTTTCGAAGCACTCCATACTATCAAGTATGGTTACGTCCCCTATTCCTGCTGCGTTCCATGACCTGCGCCTGGATGCCGCCCACGGTGCGCGCCTGGCGGCGACCGCCAGCGACCACGGCCGCCGCAGCCGCGTGCTGTTCGCGCATGGCTTCGGCCAGACCCGGCACGCCTGGAACGCCACTGCCCGGGCCCTGTCCGCGGCCGGCCTGCAGACCCTGGCCTACGATGCGCGCGGCCATGGCGACTCGGACTGGAATGCCGCCGAGCTGCCCTACCACGGCGAACAGTTCGCCGATGACCTGATCGTGCTGGCCGGCGAGCAGCCGCGTCCGCCGGTGCTGGTGGCAGCCTCGATGGGCGGCCTGTTCGGCCTGCTGGCCGAATCGCGCTGGCCGGGCCTGTTCTCGGCGATGGTGCTGGTGGACATCACCCCGCGCTGGGACACCGCCGGCGTCGAACGCATCCTGGCCTTCATGACCGCCCATCCCGACGGCTTCGCCTCGCTGACCCAGGCCGCCGACGTGATCTCGGCCTACATGCCGCACCGCCCGCGCAAATCCGAGCAGTCGCTGCGTGCGCTGCTGCGCGAGGACGGCCACGGGCGCTGGCGCTGGCACTGGGACCCGCGGCTGGTGGCCGAACTGGCCCGCGACAGCGAACAGCACCAGGACGCGCTGGCCGAGGCCGCACGCCAGGTGAAGTGCCCGCTGCTGCTGGTCAGCGGCGGCCGCAGCGACCTGGTCACGCCGCAGACGGTGGCCGAATTCCTGGCGTTGGCGCCGCACGCGCGCCATGTACAGCTGCCGCAGGCCACGCACATGGTCGCCGGCGATGACAACGACGCCTTTACCGCTACTGTGTTGGACTATCTGGACGTGTTGCCCGCAGCGGATGCTGCAGCTTCGTCCGCCACAAACGAGCACGTCACCGGAGCACGCTCATGAGCATCGTTCTTCCCTTCCTCGCCCTGCTGCTGGCAGGCGCGTTCGTCGCCTACCACCGCATGCGGCTGGTTACCTGGACGCTGATCAGCGTGGCCCTGCTGGCCGCCTGCTGGTTCATTCCCTACGTCAGCCAGACCGCCACGATTGTGGCCGCCGCCGTGCTGGCGGTGATCGCCGTGCCGCTGCTGCTGCCGTTCATCCGCAAGCCGCTGCTGACCGGCCCGATGATGAAGGTGTTCCGCAAGGTGCTGCCGCCGCTGTCGCAGACCGAGCGCATCGCGCTGGAAACCGGCTCGGTCGGTTTCGAGGGCGAGCTGTTCACCGGTGATCCGGACTGGAACATCCTGCTCAACTATCCCAAGCCGCAGCTGACCGCCGAAGAACAGGCCTTCCTGGATGGCCCGGTCGAAGAGCTGTGCACCATGGTCAACGACTGGGAAATCACCCACGTCCACGCCGACCTGCCGCCGGAACTGTGGGCCTTCATCAAGAAGAACAAGTTCTTCGGCATGATCATTCCGAAGGAATACGGCGGCCTGGGCTTCTCCGCGCTGGCCCACCACAAGGTGATCCAGAAGCTGGCCTCGGTGTCCTCGGTGGTCAGCTCCACCGTCGGTGTGCCGAACTCGCTGGGCCCGGGTGAACTGCTGGTGCACTACGGCACCCAGGAACAGAAGGACCAGTACCTGCCGCGCCTGGCCGATGGCCGCGAAGTGCCCTGCTTCGGCCTGACCGGCCCGTTCGCCGGCTCCGACGCCACCTCCATTCCCGACTACGGCATCGTCTGCAAGGGCGAGTGGAACGGCGAGCAGGTGCTCGGCGTCAAGCTGACCTTCGACAAGCGCTACATCACCCTGGCCCCGGTCGCTTCGCTGATCGGCCTGGCCTTCCGCATGTACGACCCGGACGGCCTGATCGGCGATACCCGCGATATCGGCATCACCCTGGGCCTGCTGCCGCGCGACACCGCCGGTGTTGAAATCGGCCGTCGCCACTTCCCGCTGAACTCGACGTTCCAGAACGGCCCGATCCGCGGCAAGGACGTGTTCATCCCGCTGACCCAGCTGATTGGTGGCGCAGCGATGGCCGGCAAGGGCTGGAACATGCTCAACGAGTGCCTGGCCGTGGGCCGCTCGATCACCCTGCCCTCCACCGCCAGCGGCGGTGCCAAGGCCGGTGCAGCGGTCACCGGCGCGTACGCCCGCATCCGCAAGCAGTTCGGCCTGTCGGTCGGCCGCTTCGAAGGCGTGGAAGAAGCACTGGCCCGCATCGGCGGCAAGGCCTACAAGATCAGCGCGCTGTCGCAGGCCACCGCTGCCGCGGTTGACCGTGGTGACGTGCCGTCGGTGCCGTCGGCGATCGCCAAGTACCACTGCACCAACATGAGCCGCGAAGTGATCTCGGACATGATGGACGTGATCGGCGGCAAGGGCATCATCCTGGGGCCGCGCAACTTCGCCGGCCGCAGCTGGCAGGCCGCGCCGATCGCGATCACCGTGGAAGGCGCCAACATCATGACCCGCAGCCTGCTGATCTTCGGCCAGGGTGCGATCCTCTGCCACCCGTGGGTGCTGAAGGAAATGAAGGCCGCGCAGGATCCGGACACCCGTGCCGGCCTGCAGGACTTCGACCGCAGCCTGTTCGGCCACATCCGCTTCGGTATCTCCAATGCCGTGCGTTCGTTCTGGTTCGGCCTGACCGGCGCGCGCTTCGGCGCCGCCCCGGGCGACGCCTACACCCGCCGCTACTTCCGCAAGCTGGACCGTTACTCGGCCAACCTGGCGCTGATGGCCGACATCTCGATGATGACCCTCGGCGGCAAGCTGAAGTTCAAGGAATCGCTGTCCGGTCGCCTGGGCGATGTGCTGAGCCATGTCTACATGACCAGCGCCATGCTCAAGCGCTACCACGACGAAGGCGCACCGCAGGCCGACCAGCCGCTGCTGGCCTGGGCCTTCCATGACAGCGTGCACAAGATCGAAGAGTCGCTGTCGGCCGCGCTGCGCAACTTCCCGATCCGTCCGATCGGCTGGCTGATGTGGGCGCTGATCTTCCCGCTGGGCCGCCGTGCCGAGGCCCCGGGCGATCGCCTGAGCCGCCGTGTTGCCGCCCTGCTGATGGCGCCGAACGAAGCGCGTGATCGTCTGGCCAGCGGCGTGTTCCTGACCCCGTGCGAGAACAACCCGGGTGGCCGCATCAACAGCTACCTGAGCAAGGCGATCATGGCCGAGCCGGTGGAGCGCAAGTTCCTGAAGGCGCTGAAGAGCAAGGGCATCGAAGCGCTGGACTTCAAGGCCCAGCTGGACGAAGCCGTGGCCGAAGGCGTGATCACCCAGGACGAACGCAGCCTGCTGGAAGAGCTGCGCACGTTGACCCTGGACACCATCACCGTGGACGACTTCGACACCCACGAACTGCGCGCGGCCAGCTACTACGACCGCCAGCACAAGGACCCGCATTCGCAGGCGGCCTGATCGCCCGCGACACGCGTTGCCTTCGACGGCGGGCCTCGGCCCGCCGTCGTTCTATCCGACGACCGGAAATCCACCATGTCCACGCCCCTGCTTTCGCTCTACCACCGCCTGCAGCGCTGGCCCGCTGGCAACTGGCTGTTCTCGCGCGCGGTGTGCCTGAAGGCACCCTACTTCGCCAGCATCGCGCCGCGCATCACCCGCCTGGAGCATGGCCGCTGCGAAGGCACGCTGGCCGACCGTCGCAAGGTACGCAACCACATCGGCACAGTGCATGCGATCGCGATGTGCAACCTGGCCGAGCTGACCGCCGGGCTGATGGTCGATGCATCACTGCCCAAGGGCATGCGCTGGATTCCGAAGGGGATGCAGGTGCAGTACCTGGCCAAGGCGCGCGGCACGCTGCAGGCGGTGGCGCTGCCGGCGCAGCCGATTGTCGTCGCGGCGCAGGGCTACGCGCTGCCGGTGACGGTGAGCGTGCGCGACCGCGCGGGGACGGAGGTGTTCAGCGCGGTCATCGACATGTGGATGTCGCCGGCGAAGTAGTATTCCGGCGAACGGCGCAGCCCCTCGTGGGTGGGTCGCGGAATGCGGTTTATCGGCTGGGCCGGAGGGGTGAGGCCGGGCGGGGACGCCGCAAGTACGTCCGTGTAGGCTTAGCCGCGCCATCCATGGCGCGGATACCCCGCCCGGCCCCACCCCTCCGGCCTCTGACAGATCTCTGCGGCGTCCACCCACGTAAGAGAAAAAGAAGAGCAAGAGCAAGAGCAAAAGCAAAAAGCAGAAGCGGCCCGCCGGCCGCTTTTTTCATGCGCGCAGAACCCACGAGCGCAGCGACCCGCTGTTGCTCTTGATCTTCTCTTCTTCTCCGTGGGCTGGCCGCGCACGGAAACTGTCAGGGGTGTGGCGGGTCGGCCGTGCAGGGGCGTTGGCGCCATGGATGGCGCCAACGAGCTTACAGGGACGTACTTGCAGCGTCCCCTGTACGGCCCACCCGCCACACCCAACCCATGACCCGCATTCCGCGACCAACCCACGAGGGGCTGCGCCGTTGGCTGGAAACTACACCACCGCGCGAAGCACCAGCGCCAGGATCGCCGGCAGCGCCTGGATCATGAAAATGCGCCGGCTCACGCTGTAGGCGCCATAGCACCCGGCCACCACCACGCAGGCCAGCGAGAACGTCACCGGCACCGGCTGCGCCATCACCAGCCCCACCACGATGCCCGCCGCCAGGAAGCCGTTGTACAGGCCCTGGTTGGCCGCCAGCACGCGCGTGATCTCCGCCTTCTCCGGCGTGTTGCGGAACGTCTTCAGGCCCAGCGGGCGGGTCCACAGGAACATCTCCAGTACCAGGAAATAGACGTGCAGCAATGCGACCAGCAGGGTCAGGGCGAGAGCGATCCAGTACATGAGCAGTTCCTTGGACAGGGATGGAGAATGGGGTCAGATCCGGTCCCCTGCGGGGACGGGATCTGACCCCGGAACATCAGCGATCGCGCGGCAGCTTCTTTTCTTCGCGCAGCACGCCGAATGCCGCTGCGGTCATGCACGCGGCCACCAGCACGCCACCGACGAACACCACGTGCGAGCCGAACAGGGACAGCCCCTTGTGTACCCATGCGAAGCTCAGGTCGGCACCGCGGTAGACCACGGTGTCGATCGCCGCACCGGCCTTGTAGCGCCACTGCCGGTCCACACGGGTGTAGATGGTCTCGCGTGCCGGCTTGGCCAGCGCGAACTCACTGGCGCGAGTCATCACCTGCACCACCGCCACCATCAGCGGCATCGGCGAAGCGGCCAGCACCGAGAAGCCGATCAGGATCGCGAAGCCGGGAATCAGCAGCGCCGGTGCGATACCGTGGCGCGACAGCAACCAGCGGGTCAGGCCAAGCTGCATCAACAACGCCAGCGCATTCACCGCCAGGTCGATGCGCGAGAAGAACGCGGTACTGGCCGCCGGGTCGGTGAACGCCGCGCGCACGATGGCCGCCTGCTGGTTGTACAGCAGCGTGCCGACGCCGACGCCGAACACCACCATGATCGCCAGCCAGCGCAGCGAGCGGCTCACGCACGATCAGCTTCAGTCCATCCAGGATGCTGCCGCCCATCGGCTGCTCGCCGGAGACCAGCTGCTGCTCGCGCTCACGCAACACCGCCCAGTGCCGCAGCCGCCAGATGCACAGCAGGCACACCAGCAGGAACCCGGCCGAGACCAGCATCAGGTTGGCGATGCCCACGCGCTGCACCAGCGCGCTGGTGATCAACGGGCCGAGGAAAGCGCCGACGGTGCCGGCCGCACCGATGTAGCCGTACCAGGCGCGCGCCTGTGCATTGGAGAACACATCGGCCATGAAGCTCCAGAACACCGCCACCGCGAACAGGTTGAAGACGGTGATCCAGAAGAAGAACGCCATGCCCCGACCGGGTACGCCGCTGTCGAACAGCGCGTAGAACCCCAGCAGCGTCACGATGAAAAAGCCGTACACCGCCGGCAGGAACACCCGGCGTGGGAAGCGGCTGACCAGCCAGCCGTACACCGGCTGCAGTACCAGCATGATCACGAACACGCAGGAGAACAGGAACTGCAGCACGAAGTCCTTCAGCGCGATGCCGTGGCTGGCGAACCAGGCAATCAGCACTGGCGGGAACACGGTTTCCAGGTCCGCCGAGGCGGCCATGGCCTCGCGCACCGGGCGCAGCACGTAGTAGCCGCTGAGCAGGCAGAAGAAGTACAGGAACGACCACCACAGCGCGGGCGACTCGCGCAGCGCCACCGTCAGCCCCCGCAGCGGCCCCTTGACCGGCGTCGCGCTCACGCAGCGCCCCTCGCCCACAGACGGCGGTTGGACAGCGGCATGGCAGGCTCCGGGGCGGTGAAGCGCGTACGTTAGCCAATGCACTGCAACATCGCCAGCACGGCACGCCATTCCCGCTGCTGGGAGACACCCGTAACGGCCTCGGATGACACGTTCGGATACACACTTTCGGAGCGTCAAAATTCCAACTTTTTCAACGAGATGCGCATTCATCTTCGCTTTGTTTGTGCACAGGGGAAAAGCGGCGCTAGAATCGCCATCAGCAGTCGCGCACGGGTCCAACCGATGAAAAAGAACAGCCTGCGTCGTCCGATCCGTTCGGCGGCCACCGGTTTGCTGGGCATGTTGATGCCCGTTGCCTTGTCCACCACCGCGCAGACCCCGCCGGCGTTGCCACCGATGCCGGCCAACATCGAATCCGCTGCGGCCAGCGCCGTCGCCCACACCCAGCCGGCGGCGTACCGCACCGGCCTGGTGCCGCAGGTGCAGGCCCCGGCCGCCGGCTTCAACGTCGCCAACATCGAGTCGATGGCGCAGCAGCTCACCTATGGCGAGCGCGTGCCGGG
Organism: Stenotrophomonas sp. GSD10; assembly: GCF_056172695.1. Taxonomy (NCBI): domain Bacteria; kingdom Pseudomonadati; phylum Pseudomonadota; class Gammaproteobacteria; order Lysobacterales; family Lysobacteraceae; genus Stenotrophomonas; species Stenotrophomonas sp. GSD10. The sequence continues at coordinate 3,092,464 of NZ_JAOCMC010000002.1, forward strand.
CATGGCGGTGGCGATCGTGCAGGGCGGCCGCATCCTCAGCGCGCGCGGTTATGGCGTCACCGACGTCAACAATCCGCTGCCGGTCGATGCGCACACCGTGTTCCGCCTGGCCTCGTTGTCCAAGGCCTTCGCCGGCACCATGGCCGGTCTGCTGGTGAACGATGGCACGCTGCGCTGGGACAGCAAGGTCACCGACTACGTGCCGGGCTTCCGTCTGAACTCGCCCGAAGCCACCGACCGCCTCACCGTGGCCGACGTGCTCAGCCACCGTGTCGGCCTGCCCTACAACGCCTACGACCGCGACATCGAAGGCAACGCCGAGTACTACTCGCTGACCCAGAAGCTGGCCAACACCAGCCTGAAGTGCCTGCCGGGCGACTGCTACGCCTACCAGAACGTGGCCTTCAGCCTGATCGGCGACGTCGTCTATGCGGCCTCGGGCAGCTTCTACGAGCAGTCGGTCGAACGCCGCATCTTCAAGCCGCTGGGCATGAACGATGCCAGCCTCGGCCTGGCCGGCATCCAGGCCAGCTCGCGTTGGGCGCGTCCGCACGTGCGCAGCCGCAACGGCTGGGTTTCGCTGACGCCGAAGCCGACCTACTACCGTGTCGCCCCGGCCGCCGGCGTCAACGCCAGCGCCAGCGACATGGCGCAGTGGCTGCTGGCCCACACCGGCCATCGCCCCGACGTGCTGCCCGCACCGCTGCTGGCCACCCTGCATTCGAGCCTGATCAACACCCCCGGCGAGATGCGTTCGGGCTGGCGCCGCGAGCGCCTGCACTCGGCCGGCTACGCGCTGGGCTGGCGCACCTTCGATTACGCCGGCCACGATGTGGTGTTCCATGCCGGCGCCGTGCAGGGCTATCGCGGCCTGGTGGCGCTGGTGCCGGAACGCGACCTGGGCATTGCGATCATGTGGAACGGCGAAAGCGGCCTGCCCAGTGGCCTGCTGCCGACCGTGCTCGATTCGGCGCTCGGCCTGCCGGCGCAGCGCTGGCTGGATGTCGATACCGACTTCGGCAGCGACAACCTGATGGCCGAGGGTGCAAGCCCGGCACAGCAGGACAAGCGCAAGGGCAAGGGCGCCTCGAGCAACCGCGCAGTGGCCTCGCCGCGCTGATCAGGCGGGCTCGGCCGTAAGCATGAAGGGCGGCCCATGGGTCGCCCTTTTTCTTGGGGTTGTAGAGTCGAGCTTGCTCGACTGACTGATCGGCACCTGTAGCGTCGAGCTTGCTCGACTGATCCAGGCAGTCGAGCACGCTCGACTCTACAAATGCGAAAAACAGTCGAGCAAGCTCGACGCTACCCATGCCCGGCTAATGCGCGAAGTAATGCATGCCACCGTCCACCGGGATCACCGCGCCGGTGATGTAGCCGGCCAGCGGCGAGGCCAGGAAAGCCACCAGCGGCGCCACTTCCTCCGGCTCGCCAAAGCGCCCGATCGGAATGTTGCGCGCAATGAACGCGCTTCGGCTTTCCTCGGTCGGGTGCAGGCGGTCGAGGATCTGCGGACTGTTGATCCGTCCCGGCGCAATCGCATTCACCGTGATGCCCTGCCCGGCCACCTCAGACGACAGGCCCTTGCTCCACAGATGCAGCGCCGCCTTCGCTGCCGTGGCCGCATTCACCGCACGCGGCTCCATCGAACCACTGAAGTTGATCACCCGCCCCCAGCCTTGTGCCTGCATCGCGGGCAGCAGTGCCTGGGTCATCCGCCGTGCCGCAGAGAAGTTCAGCGCCACAGCCTCCTCCCAGATCGCGTCGGCGGCATCCACCGTGGTCGGCCGCGAACCACCCGCCGCGTTGACCAGGATGTCCACCCGCTGCAGCGCAGCCAGGGCGGCGGCGGCGATGCGGCGCACGTCCCCGGCGTCGGTGACATCGCCCAGCAGGATGATCGGCGCCGCCGCACCCGCCGCTTCGATCTCTGCCGCCAGCGCCTGCAGTGGCTCTGCACGCCGCGCACTGATCGCAACGCGTACCCCTGTGATGCCAGGCTCCTGGCGACAGCGGCACCGATGCCACTGCCGGCACCGGTGACCAGCGCGGTACGCCCTTCAAGATCCAGATCCATGATGTTCTCCCAATCGCCTGCCGGCACATCCGGCGCGTGCCCTGCATGCTGTTTGATCACCCCCGATTGATAAACTCCGCGCAGGTTTCAGCATTCAACACCGGGAGTGTCAGATGAACCTGCTGGAGAGCATGCAGGTCTACGTGCTGATCGTGGACAAGGGCAGCCTGAGCGCGGCGGCGGAGGCGATGGACATCTCCGCCACGATGGCCGGCAAGCACCTGCGTGCACTGGAGGCGCGACTGGGCATGCAGCTGCTGAGCCGCACCACGCGACGCCAGCACGTGACCGCGTTCGGTGAGGACTACTACACGCGCTGCCGGGAGATCCTGCGCCTGGTGGAAGAGACCGATGCACAGGCCCAGCACCAGCAGCTGGCGCCGGCAGGCACATTGCGCATCAGTGCACCGGTGATCTTCGGCACGCATGCGCTGGTACCGGCGCTTGCCGACTACATGGCGCGCTACCCGGAGGTGCAGGTCGAGGCGACACTGACCGACCGCGTGGTCGACCTCACCGAAGAAGGCTTCGAAGCCGCCGTGCGTATCGGCACGCTGGCCGACAGCAGCGAGCTGGTGGCGCAGCCACTGGCGCCCTACCGGTTGATGATGTGTGCATCGCCTGGATACCTCGACCGGCATGGGACGCCGCACACCGCGCAGGACCTTGCCGGGCACCAGTGCCTTTCTTTCGAACCCACCGCGCTGGCCCAGTGGCTGCAGGCTGCACCTGGCGGGCTCGAGCGTGTGCCAGGCGGCCGGCTGCAGATCAACAACGGTGAAGCGCTGCGCGCAGCAGCACTGCATGGGCTGGGCATCGTGCTGCAGTCGGCGTTGCTGCTGGCCGCGGACGTGGAAGCCGGGCGACTGGTACAGCTGCTGCCCGGCCATGGCCACGCCGGCAGACCGATGCATGTGGTCTACGCCCACGACCGCTACCGCTCTACCCGCCTGCGCAGCTTCCTGGCGTTCCTGGCCGAGCGCTTCCTCCGGTGGGCACCACCTTCGGCACCGATACACGCCCATAAAAAACCCCTCCCCGCTGGGCAGCCAGGGAAGGGGTTTCAGGATGCGGCTATCGGGAAGTACTTAGATCAGCGGCGCCGGGGTTGCCGGCAGAGCGACCGGAGCGGCCTTCTTCTTGCGGGCGGCCGGCTTGCGCTTGGCAACCTTCTTCGCTGCCTTCTTCGGGGCAGCCTTCTTGGTGGCCTTCTTCGCCGTCTTCTTCACAGCCTTCTTGGCGGTCTTCTTTACTGCCTTCTTGGCAGTCTTCTTTACCGCCTTCTTGGCGACCTTCTTGGCCGGCTTGCGGGCCGTTGCCTTCTTGGCAGTCTTCTTGGCAGTCTTCTTGGTGGCCTTCTTGGCTACCTTCTTGACGGCCTTCTTCGCGGTCTTCTTGGCAGCGGACTTCTTGGCTACCTTCTTTGCCGCCTTCTTCACTGCCTTCTTCGCAGTGGTCTTCCGGGCGACCTTCTTCGCAGCCTTCTTCACTGCCTTCTTGGCGGTTGCCTTCTTCGCGACCTTCTTCACTGCCTTCTTGGCAGCGGCCTTCTTCGCGACCTTCTTCACCGCTTTCTTGGCGGCGGGCTTCTTCTTCGCAGCTTTCTTGGTTGCCATGGGATGGCTCCTCGTCAGTGATAGGGAGTTGAAACGCCCAGGTGGATCAAACCCGCGGATGCTGCGTGCGGGGACCGCCGGCGCGTCAGGCGCGCCGTTACGGATGCGGCAATGCCCGCTTCGATCGGCGGAGCAGGCATTGGAACGGGAGTTGCCTTGCGTTTCTCCGGGGAAGCGGGGCCATGTCCACCGTCATCAGGGTCGCGGTGGTCTTGAAGGGGCTGCTTCGCATCGGACGATTGATTCTGCGCACTCGGTTGGGCAGGCAAGGTCTGCTGAGGCGAAACCTAATCACGGTTTTTTTACTGTCAACAACCCCCGCGAAAAATTTTCACATCCGCACCATCCCTGGCACCGTCCGCGCCACCGCGCGGCTGCGCCTGCAACGCCCCTTGAAGCGACGCACGCGCGCATCGTGTGCCATGACGTCGATCCAGACATTGAACAAAAAACACTTGAAATAAGCACTCTGCGCAGATAGGCGCAGATAGGCGCAGATGCGGTACGACATCGCGCGTGCGTGCCTGATGGTCGCCCGCACCGCCGCCAACGCCAGCACAACGGCGCCGCAACGGGGGCGAAAAGTTTTCACATCCGGACGTGCCGACGCGGGGTGGAAACGCGGATTTGCGCAAAACTGCGCGTGCCCATCGGTACCGTTCGTCCGCTCGCTGATACCGCGTCGAGGGTGTGCAGCGAACCGGCCGTCATGAGTCCGACGCGGGCGCCAGAACAAAAACGGCCACCCGAAGGTGGCCGTGTCCGAACCGGAAAGCGACGACTCAGTGGTCGTCGTTCTCCAGGGCTTCGGCGTACGCGTCCGGGTCCAGCAGGTCGTTGACCTCTTCGGCGTTGGTCAGTTCGACCACGAACATCCAGCCTTCGCCGTAGGCATCTTCGTTGATGGTTTCCGGCTTGTCGGACAGGGCCGAGTTGACCTCGACAACCTTGCCGCTGATCGGGCTGTAGACGTCCGAGGCGGCCTTCACCGACTCGACGACGGCAATCTGTTCGCCGGCCTTGGCGTCGGCGCCGACTTCGGGCAGCTCGACATAGACCAGGTCACCCAGCAGGCCCTGGGCGTGGTCGGAAATACCGACGGTGACGCGGCCATTGCCTTCGACACGGGCCCACTCGTGGGACTTGAGGAACTTGAGGTCGCCGGGGATCTCGCTCATGGGACTGCTCCAGAGATATGCAGGGGTGGAAAAAACGGGGCTAGTGTAACCAACCGGCCGCCACTGCTGTCAGTGACGTCCGGCATGTTTGGATCAGGCGTCGGCAAGCACGCCGGGCTGGGCCTGGCCTTCGCGCACGAACGGGAACTTGACCACGCGCACCGGCACCTGCCGGCCACGGATGTCGACGGTGACCTCACCCAGTTCGCCGGCCGGCACGCGGGCGAAGGCGATGCCCTTGGCCAGCGTCGGCGAGAAGGTGCCGGACAGGATCTCGCCCTGGCCACCGGCAGTGGTCACCGCCTGGCCGTGGCGCAGCACGCCCTTCTCGTCCATCACCAGGCCGATCATCTGGCGCGCGTTGCCGGCGGCCTTCTGCGCTTCCAGCACATCGCGGCCGATGAAGTCGCGGCCTTCGTCCAGCGACACGGTCCAGGCCAGCGCCGCTTCGTACGGGCTGATCTCCTCGTCCATGTCCTGGCCGTAGAGGTTCATGCCGGCTTCCAGGCGCAGGGTGTCGCGCGCGCCGAGGCCGGCCGGCTTCACGCCCGCCGCCAGCAGGCGGTTCCAGAACGCGACCACCGCGTCCTGCGGCAGCAGGATCTCGAAGCCGTCCTCACCGGTGTAGCCGGTGCGGGCCACGAACAGTTCAACGCCATCGTCGGACTGCGCCTGCAGGGCGGCGAAACGGCCCAGCTTGGCCAGCGCTTCGCGGTCGGCGTCGCGCGCCAGGCCGATCACGCTCTGCCGTGCCTGCGGGCCCTGCACGGCGAGGATGGCCAGGTCCGGGCGCTGCTCGACGCTGACGCCGAACGGTGCCGCCTGCTCGCGCAGCCAGGCCAGGTCCTTCTCGCGGGTGGAGGCGTTGACCACCATGCGGAAGAAGTCATCGCCCAGGTAGTAGACGATCAGGTCGTCGATGACGCCACCGCGCGGATTCAGCATGCACGAGTACAGCGCCTTGCCCGGCACCTTCAGCTTGTCGATCGAGTTGGCCAGCAGGCGGCGCAGGAACGGCTTGACCTGATCGCCGCGCAGGTCGACCACGGTCATGTGGCTGACGTCGAACACACCGGCTTCGCGACGCACCAGATGATGCTCATCAAGCTGCGAACCGTAGTGGATGGGCATGTCCCACCCCCGAAATCAACCATCTTGGCGCCGAGGGCGCGGTGGGTATCGTTGAGCAGCGTCTTCTGGGTCATGACCGGGTCCGGCAGCAGAGGAAACAAGAACCCCCATTATCCCAGATCGGTCGGCGGCAGGTGTGCCGCAGCGCAGCGGCGGAGCGGTAGCGCCGAGCCCACGCTCGGCGCCCACACGAAGAGCAGCCGAGCATGGGCTCGGCGCTACACGGGGCGGTCTGCCGCCTCGACCACCAGCGTGCTGCCCTGCACCGCCACCACTCGTACCAGGCTGCCGGCCTGCAGTTCCGGGCCACTGACCTGCCAGTACGCGTCATCGATGCTGACCTTGCCCTGCCCGCCGGCAATGCCCTGCTGCAACGGCACCACGCGCCCGACCAGCTGTTCGGCGCGGCGGTTGAGCAGGGGCTGGTCGCTGGGCCGCGCCCGTGATCTGCCCCAGCGCCGGTAACACTGGATCGACACCACGCTCAGCACCACGAAGGCCACCACCTGCCACAACAACGGAATGCCGCTGAACACGACCACCAGCACGAACACGGCGGCCGCGCCGATGCCGATCCACAGCATGAACGCGCCCGGCGCCAGCGCCTCGGCGGCGAACAGCAGCAAGGCCAATGCGCCCCAGCCCACGACGTCCCAGCGCATGTCAGCCTCCAATCGGCGGCGGTCGCTTGCCCGCGGCCTTGTTGTTCTGTTCGCCCAGGGCCTGCTTGGCCAGTTCGGCCACGCCGGCGATCGAGCCGATCACACCGCTGGCTTCCATCGGCATCAACACCAGCTTCTGGTTCGGCGAGCTGGCCAGCTCCTTGAACGCTTCCACGTACTTCTGCGCGATGAAGTAATTGATCGCCTGCACGTCGCCGTCGGCAATCGCCGCCGAGACCACCTGGGTGGCCTTGGCTTCTGCTTCGGCCAACCGCTCGCGCGCCTCGGCGTCGCGGAATGCAGCCTCGCGGCGGCCTTCGGCTTCCAGCACGGTGGCCTGCTTCTCGCCATCGGCGCGCAGGATCTCCGACTGTCGCGAACCCTCGGCTTCCAGGATCTGCGCGCGCTTCTCGCGCTCGGCCTTCATCTGCCGCGCCATCGCGTCGAGCAGATCGCGCGGCGGCTGGATGTCGCGGATCTCGATGCGGTTGACCTTCACGCCCCACGGATTGGTGGCGTGGTCGACCACACTCAGCAGCTGGGCATTGATCACCTCGCGCTGGCTGAGCGATTCATCCAGGTCCATCGAACCGATCACGGTACGGATGTTGGTCTGCACCAGGGCGATCATCGCCACTTCCAGGTTGGCCACCTCGTAGGCCGCCTTGGCCGCGTCCAGCACCTGGAAGAACACCACCCCGTCCACGCGCACGGCGGCGTTGTCCTTGGTGATCACTTCCTGGCTGGGCACATCCAGCACCTGCTCCATCATGTTCACCTTGCGGCCTACCCCGTAGACGATCGGGATCAGGAAGTGCAGGCCGGGGGTCATGGTGTGGGTGTAACGACCGAACCGTTCGACGGTCCATTCGTAGCCCTGCGGCACCATCCGCACCGCCTTGAACAGGATCACCACGGCCACGAAGGCCAGTACCACGGTAAAGAACATGGTCGGGAACATCGCGCTTTCCTTATCTATGACGTCCGGGCCCCAGCATAGCGCGTGAATGCGGCGTGCACACGGCGCTACCAGCGCACCCGGCCGCGCAGGATGTCGGCGAACATCACCCAGTCACCGACGAATGAGTACAGCGGATGCCGGAAGGTGGCCGGGCGGTTCTTCTCGAAAAAGAAATGGCCGACCCAGGCAAAGCCGTAGCCGCACAGCAGGGCGAGCAGCAGCAGCATCGGCTGACCGCGCAGGAGAGCGGCGGCGACCAGCAGCAGCACCATGCAGCTGCCGATGAAGTGCAACCGGCGCGAAACCGGATGGCGGTGTTCGCTGAGATAGAACGGATAGAACTCGCGGAAGCTGGCGAAGCGCGACATCGGCATGCTCCGGGGCCATGGTCAGGCCCATCATGCGCCTTTCGCGGGCCCTGCGCTGCCGGTGTACATGGAACCGTCGAGCAAGCTCGACGCTACCTGGGCTCGTCAGCCTGCTCTTGTAGAGCCGAGCTTGCTCGGCTGCGGCAGGAACCGTCGAGCACGCTCGACGCTACGGTGCGGCGGCGCGCGGGCCGAACATGATCACCGCCATGCCGGCCAGGCACAGCGCGGTGCCGACCAGGTCCCAGCGGCTGGGGCGGATGCCATCGACCAGCCACAACCAGAACAGCGCAGTGCCGATGTAGACGCCACCGTAGGCCGCATAGACCCGGCCGCTGGCGGTCGGGTGCAGGGTCAGCAGCCAGGCGAACAGGGCCAGGCTGGCCGCCGCCGGCAGCAGCAGCCAGGCGCTGCCGCCCTTGCGCAGCCACAGCCACGGCAGATAGCAGCCGACGATCTCGGCCAGCGCGGTCAGCAGGAACAGGCCGAGCGTCTTCACGCCTTTTCCGCTGCCTTGGCGTGCTGCCACAGCGCTTCCTGCGCATCCAGATCCAGTGCGGCCAACGTTCCGCCCTGCACTGCGGCCTGCGCCTCCATCGCGCGGAAGCGGCGCTCGAACTTGTGGTTGGCCCCGCGCAGCGCGGCACCCAGGTCGATGTCAGCATGCCGGGCCAGGTTGGCGCAGACGAACAGCAGGTCACCCAGCTCTTCCTGCAGGCGCGCCTTGTTGCCGGCGATGTCGCCGCGCTCGAATTCCTCGCGCAGCTCCTGCAGCTCCTCGGCCGCCTTGTCCAGCACCGGCAGCGGGCCCGGCCAGTCGAAGCCGACCTTGGCCGCGCGCGACTGCAGCTTCACCGCGCGCTGCCATTCCGGCAGGCCACGCGAGATGCCAGCCAGCGCGGAGGTGTCCTGCTCGCCCTTGGCCGCACGCTCGGCACGCTTGATCGCCTCCCAGTTGCGCATCACCCCGTCGGCATCGTCGACGCTGACGTCGGCGAACACGTGCGGGTGGCGGCGCTGCATCTTGTCGCTGATCGCGCGCGCCACCTCGGCGAAGGCGAAGGCGCCCTGCTCCTCGGCCATGCGTGCATGGAACACCACCTGCAGCAGCAGGTCGCCCAGTTCGTCGCAGAGATCGTCGAGGTCGCCACGGTCGATCGCATCGGCGACCTCGTAGGCTTCCTCGATGGTGTACGGGGCAATGGTCGCGAAGTTCTGTTCCAGGTCCCACGGGCAGCCGCCCTGCGGGTCGCGCAGGCGCGCCATGATCGCCAGCAGGCGCTCCAGTTCGTGAGTGGCAGCGCTGCCGGGGGTGGGGGTGTCGTGCGCACTCATGCGGCCTCCAGGATCAGTCGGACAGCCAGTCCCGCCATGGCAGGCTGGTGTCACCAAGGGCAATGAAATCGCCGTTCAACAGGGTTTCGCGGCGGTTGTAGCGGAACGGCTTGCCGGTCGCCGCCGACAGCACCGCGCCACCGGCGGCGTGCAGCACGCACTGGCCGGCCGCGGTATCCCACTCGGAGGTCGGGCCGAGCCGTGGGTAGACATCCAGGCCGCCTTCGGCGATCCGGCAGAATTTCAGCGATGAGCCCTGGGCGACGGTCTCGATGCGGCCCATGCGCGCCAGCAGCGCCTCGGTCTGCGGCGAGCGGTGCGAGCGGCTGGCGGCAACCCGCAGCGGAGCGGTGGCCGGTGTGCGGGTGCGCAGCACGGTGTCGTGCAGGCCCTGGCGGCGATAGGCCAGCTCGCCGCGCATGGCGTGCCAGACGATGCCGGTGACCGGCGCCAGCACCACGCCGAAAGCCGGTGCGCCCTGGTAGATCAGGGCGATGTTGACGCTGAATTCGCCGTTGCGCTTGACGAACTCGCGGGTGCCGTCGAGCGGGTCGACCAGCCAGTACGCGCCCCAGTGGCGGCGCTGCTCCCAGCCCACCTGCAGCGACTCCTCGGACAGGATCGGCAGGTCCGGGGTCAACTGGCGCAGGCCCTGCTCGATGACCTGGTTGGCGGCCAGGTCGGCGGCGGTGACCGGGCTGTCGTCGGCCTTGACCTGCACCTCGAAACCATCGGCATACACCTGCATGATGGCCTGCCCGGCCTGCTGGGCGATGGCGATGGCGGTCTCGCGCAGGTCCGTGGTCAGCTTGATCATCGGCTTCCCTGCAGCCACTGGCGGGCGATGAACAGCGCCGCCAGCGAGCGTCCCTCGGAGAAGTCCTCGCGCAGCATCAACTGGTCCAGCTCGGCCAGCTTCCACGGCACCACTTCCAGTTCCTCCGGTTCGTCGCCGGCCAGCTTTTCCGGGTACAGATCGCGGGCCACCACCAGCCACGACTGGTGGCTCATGTAGGTCGGGGCCAGGGTCATCGCGCGCAGCACGTCGACCCGACGCGCACCATAACCGGCCTCCTCTTTCAGTTCGCGATCGGCGGCCTGCTCGGGGCTCTCGCCGGCGTCGATCCGGCCCTTGACCAGGCCCAGCTCGTAGCGGTGCATGCCCGCTGCGTATTCACGCACCAGCAGCACGGTCTGGTCGTCGAGCATCGGCACCACCACCACCGCGCCATGGCCGCGGCTGACCAGGCGCTCGAAGCGCCGGCGTTCCCCATTGGAGAACTCCAGGTCCAGGTGCTGGCGCTGGAAGGGGCCGTTCTCCTCGTCGGTGATCCGATGGATGATCGGCAGGCGACGGCCGCCACGGTCATCGTTCATGCGGAATCTCCGCGGCGGCCGGCGCACGCGCCGGGGCCGATAGAATGTGCAGGCAGCAACATGTTCATGAGCCCGAAATGCTAGCAGACCCAACCCCTCCCCGCTGGCCCAGCACTGGCGGCAACGCGACCTGCAGGTGCTGTGGCACCCGTGCACGCAGATGCGCGAGCACCCGCACACCCTGCCGCTGGTGCCGATCGCCCGTGGCGAAGGCGCATGGCTGATCGACCACGATGGCAACCGCTACCTGGATGCGGTCAGCAGCTGGTGGACCAATCTGTTCGGCCACGCTGAACCGCGCATCGGCGGCGCCATCGCCGCCCAGGCCGGGCAGCTGGAACAGGTGATGCTGGCCGGCTTCGGCCACGAGCCGGCGATCACCCTGGCCGAGCGCCTGCTGGCGCTGGCGCCGCGCCAGCCCGGCCGCGCGCCGCTGGCCAAGGTGTTCTACGCCGACAACGGTTCGGCCGGTGTGGAAGTGGCATTGAAGATGGCCTTCCAGTATTTCCAGAACCGTGGCGAGTCACGGCGCACCCGCTTCGTCGCGCTGGAGAACGGCTACCACGGCGAGACCCTCGGCGCGCTGGCGATGGCCGACATCCCGCTGTACCGGCGCGTATATGCCCCGCTGCTGGCCGAGGGCCTGTTCGCCCCCTCACCCGACGCTTACCTGGCCGAGCCGGGCCAGAGTGCCGCCGACCGTGCGCGGCAGGCCGCCGATGGCCTGGCCACGCTGTTCGACCAACATCCGGGTGAGATCTGTGCGGTGATCCTGGAGCCGCGCCTGCAATGCGCCGGTGGCATGCGCATGCACGACCCGGTGTACCTGCAGCGGGTGCGCGAGCTGTGCGATGCCCATGGCGCGTTCATGATCGCCGACGAGATCGCCACCGGGTTCGGCCGCACCGGCACCCTGTTCGCCTGCGAGCAGGCCGGGGTGATGCCGGACCTGTTGTGCCTGTCCAAGGGCCTGACCGGCGGCTTCCTGCCGCTGGCCGCGGTGCTGGCCACGCAGGCGCTGTACGACGCCTTCCTTGACGATTCACGCGAGCGCGCCTTCCTGCATTCGCACAGCTACACCGGCAACCCGCTGGCCTGCGCCGCTGCGCTGGCGACGCTGGACATCTTCCGCGATGACGATGTGATTGCCCGCAACCGCGGCATCGCCTCGGTGATGGGCACGCTGGCCGCGCCGTTCAACGATCACCCGCACGTGGCCGACGTGCGCCAGGCCGGGATGGTGGTGGCCTTCGAACTGTCGCGCGACGGCAACAGGCGCACGCCGTTCGACCCGGCGCTACGGCTGGGCCTGCACGCCTACAAGGCCGCGTTGAAGCGCGGCGTGGTGCTGCGCCCGCTGGGCGACGTACTGTACTGGATGCCACCCTACTGTGTGGATGACGAACAACTGGAGCTGCTGGCACATACCACGCTGGCCGCCATTGACGAGGCCATTGCATGCGCGTGACCCGCTGCCCCATCGATCTGCCGCTGCACAGCGGCCAGACCCTGACCCTGCCCGAAGAAACCGCCAACCACCTGGTCCGCGTGATGCGTCTGCGCGAAGGTGACAGCTGCGTGCTGTTCAACGGCGATGGCCACGACTACAGCGCGACGCTGACCGTGGCCGGCAAGCGCGAGGTGCAGGTGCGCATCGACGCGGTGCAGGCGGTGGACAACGAATCGCCGCTGGCGATCACCCTGCTGCAGGGCATCGCCCGTGGCGAGAAGATGGACCTGATCCTGCAGAAGGCGACCGAACTGGGTGTGGCCGCAATCATTCCGGTCAATGCCGAACGCACCGAGGTGAAGCTCGACGCCGCCCGCGCAGAGAAGCGGGTTGCGCACTGGAACAACGTGGTGACTTCGGCCTGTGGCCAGTCCGGGCGCGCACGCATTCCGCAGGTCGGTTCGCCGCTGTCACTGGCGCAGGCGGCGACAGCGCTGCCGGCCCAGACCCTGCGGCTGACCCTGGACCCGCAGGGCGCGCATCGCCTGTCGACGCTGGATGCGGCGCCGGCCGGTGGCATCGTGATTGCGATTGGCCCGGAAGGCGGCTGGTCACCGCGCGACCGTGACCAGCTGGCGGCGGCGGGGTTCCAGGGGCTGCAGCTGGGCCCGCGCATCCTACGCACGGAAACCGCAGGCTTGGCCGCGATCGCGGCGCTGCAGGCGCGGCTGGGGGATCTGGGGTAACGCTGATTCGTGGTAGTGCCGGCCGCTGGCCGGCATCCACAGGAATACAGGGTTGCCGGCCAGCGGCCGGCACTACCGGTAATCCGGAACGCCTGCGGTAGCGCCGGGCCATGCCCGGCGGAATTGCGATTGGCCCGGAAGGCGGCTGGTCACCGCGCGACCGTGACCAGCTGGCGGCGGCGGGGTTCCAGGGGCTGCAGCTGGGCCCGCGCATCCTGCGCACGGAAACCGCAGGCTTGGCCGCGATCGCGGCGCTGCAGGCGCGGCTGGGGGATCTGGGGTAACGCTGATTCGTGGTAGTGCCGGCTGCTGGCCGGCATCCACAGGAATACAGGGTTGCCGGCCAGCGGCCGGCACTACCGGGAATCCGGAACGCCTCCGGTAGCGCCGGGCCATGCCCGGCGGGTTCCCGATCAGGCGGCCAGCGAATCCAGCGCCGCTTCCAGCGCATCCAGGTTCGGCAGCAGCGCACTCTGCTCGCCCAGCAGCACGCGCATATGCACGATCTGCGGCAGGGTTTCTTCGGAGGCGTCGGCCAGCAGGCCGTCGCGCGGCACCGAGATCAGCTGCGGAAAATTCTGCGTCAGCAGCGCGTAGTACGGGCGCTGTGCGTTGCCGCTCAGGGCCTTGAGCACCACCACCTTGTTGTGACCGGCCACCGCCTCCTCGCCCAGCCCGGACAGGCGCGCGAACGACACCAGTGGCACCTGCCAGCCATGCCAGCCGATCTCGCCAACCAGCCAGCGCGGCGCATCGGCCACTGGCTGCACCGGCACGCGCGACATCATTTCCGCCACCGTGGCATTGGGCAGCAACACGCGTTCATTGCCGGCCTGGATCAGGACGCCGCGGATTTCATCATTGCTGGCATAGCTCACGGTGCTTCTCCGTTGTCGTCTTCCCCGCCCCAGCGCGCAGCAATCGCCTGCGCCAGCGCTTGTGGCTCGCCGGCCACACCGCCGGCGGCGACCACGGCCGTGGCTGCAGCCGGGTCATAGCAGCCTTCGCCCACCTGCCCAGCCACCCACGCACCGGCAGCGGCCAGATCCAGCGCCGGGCCGACATGGCCCAGGTCGGCGCCGCTGAGCAGCACCAGCGCGGTGTGCTCGGCCGGCAGCGCCGCGATCGCGATGCCTTCGGCATCGGACCGGAAATGCAGGCCATCGCTGGCCACGTGTACGCCGATGTCATCGGCCAGAACGTGCACCTCGCCGGGCACGGCGCGCTGGCCCGCTTCAGCCAGCTGCACCGGCAGCGGCGACACCCGCGCCATCTGCTTGACCAGGTTGCCGTAACGGCCCCCATCAAGGCGCATATGCACCAACACCGGCACGCTGAGCGTGGCGGGCAGTGCGCCGAGCAGGCGACGCAGCGCATCGGGGCCACCGATGCCGGCCAGCACCAGCAGCGATGCAGCGCGGGCGCCGACCGGCGCCGCCGCGTCCAGATCGACCAGGCTCAGGTGATCGGTATCGAATGCGGGCGATGCCTGTTCAGCGGCGACTTCGCGGGAACCGTCGGCAGATACGTGGTCGCCCGAGGTGTCCTCGACCAGCGACCACGCGGTGTGGTCGAAGGAAATCGGCGGCGCCATCGGGAGCGCGGGCGTGACCTCCGGCGGCACCGGCAGCGGCGGTGCTTCAGGCAGTTCGGGCAGCACCGGCTGCAGTGCGGACAACGCCTGCTCCAGCGCGATCGGCTCGCGCAGCTGCGCCGGTGGCGAGTACAGGCTGTCCGCAGGCACCTCGTCGGCCCAGCTCACGGCCTGGTCCAGGTGCGGCTGCAGGGCCTCTTCGCGCGGCGCCGGTGCTGGCGCCGGATGACCCGGTTCCAGCTGCAGGCTCGGTTCTTCCTCTGCGCCGGGCGGCAGCACCTGCTGGTGGCCGTGCAGCTTGGCGGCCAGATGGCGACCCCAGCGCTGCGCTTCCCAGCCGTCCCGGCGCGCGGCCAGCTCGGCTTCATCGAACACCAGCGTGAGGTCCGGCGCGGACAACACCGGCTCCAGGCGCTCCAGCGCATCCTCGATGGCGGCCTCCAGGGCGATCACCACGAACTGCGGATGCGCGGCCTGCAGCGCCTGAGGTTCCAGGCCGTTCGGATCGTCTTCCAGCACCAGCTGCACATCGGCGTGCGCCAGCGCCTCACGCAGGCGCTCGCGCGCCGCGCCAGGGCGGGCCAGCAGGGCAACGGCCGGAGCCGGATGGGCTTCACTCACGGACACGGGCGATCCCCAGCAGGTCGTACACGTTACGCATCAGGTCCAACTCCTGGTACGGCTTGCCCAGGTAGCGCTGGACACCAATCTCGAAGGCGCGCTGGCGGTGCTTGTCGCCGCTGCGCGAGGTGATCATCACGATCGGCACGTCCTTGTAGCGCGGATCGGCGCGCATTGCGGTGGCCAGCTCATAGCCATCCATGCGCGGCATCTCGATGTCCAGCAGCATCAGGTCGGGCACGCGCTCTTCCAGCCGTTCCAGCGCTTCCACGCCATCGCGGGCGACGCTGACCTCGAAGTTGTGGCGTTCGAGGATGCGGCCGGTGACCTTGCGCATGGTCAGCGAGTCGTCCACCACCATCACCAGCGGCACCTGGCGCTCCTGGCGCGGCGCGTTGGCCAGCACCGGCAGCGTCGGGTTGGCCAGGAAACGGCGCACCAGCGGCGCGACGTCCAGGATCACCACCACGCGGCCATCGCCGGTGATGGTGGCACCGTAGATGCCCGGTACCGAGGCGATCTGCAGGCCGACCGGCTTGACCACGATTTCGCGGTTGCCGAGCACCTGGTCGATCGCCACCGCAGCGCGCAGGTCACCGGCGCGGACCAGCAGCAGCGGCACCTGGTCCTGGCCATCGGCACGCGCCGGGGCCTGCCCGACCAGGCTGCCGAGGTCGTACAGCGGATAGTCTTCGCCGCTGTAGCGGTAGCTGCTGTCGGCGGCTTCAAAACGCTCGCGCGACAGGCGGCCGATACCACTGACCGAGGCCACCGGCACGGCGAAGGTGGTTTCACCGATCTGCACGAACACCGCCTGGGTGACCGCCAGCGTCTGCGGCAGGCGCAGGGTGAAGCGCACGCCCTGGCCACGCACCGACTGGATGTCGACCGAGCCGCCGAGCTGGCGCACTTCGTTGCGCACCACGTCCATGCCCACGCCGCGGCCGGCCAGCTGGCTGACCTGGTCGGCGGTGCTGAAGCCGGAGGCGAAGATCAGGTTGTCCAGTTCCTGTTCGCTGGGCTGCGCGTCGGCGCCCAGCAGGCCGCGGTCGATGGCGCGGCGGCGGATCGCTTCGCGGTCCAGGCCGGCGCCGTCATCGGCCACTTCCAGCACGATTTCCGAGCCTTCACGATGCAGGCGGATGGCGATCTCGCCTTCCTCCGGCTTGCCGGCGGCACGACGCTGTTCCGGCGCTTCCAGACCGTGCGCCACCGAGTTGCGCAGCATGTGTTCCAGCGGCGCGACCATGCGGTCGAGCACATTGCGGTCCAGCTCGCCGTGGGTGCCTTCCAGGGTCAGGTGCACCTGCTTGCCGGTGTCCATGCCCGACTGGCGGACCACGCGGCGCAGGCGCGGTACCAGGCCATCGAACGGCACCATGCGCGCGCGCATCAGGCCGTCCTGCAGCTCCGAGCTGACCCGCGACTGCTGTTGCAGCAGCGAGTCGTACTGCCGCGACAGATCGTCCAGCACGCCCTGCAGGCCGCCAAGGTCGGCCGCCGATTCGTTCAGCGCGCGGCTGAGCTGCTG
Source organism: Stenotrophomonas sp. GSD10 (assembly GCF_056172695.1). Lineage (NCBI taxonomy): Bacteria > Pseudomonadati > Pseudomonadota > Gammaproteobacteria > Lysobacterales > Lysobacteraceae > Stenotrophomonas > Stenotrophomonas sp. GSD10. Next base: position 3,109,108 of record NZ_JAOCMC010000002.1, read on the forward strand.
CAGGGTGGAGAAGCGGTCCAGCTCCAGCGGATCGAACTTCTGGTCGGCCTGGTCCTGCTCGCGCTGGTAGCGGGCGACGATCTGCGCTTCGGTTTCCAGATCGAGGCGGCGCAGCTGGTCGCGCAGTCGCGCATTGGTGCGTTCCAGCTCGCCCATCGCGCCACGGAAGGCACCCAGCTGCTGTTCCAGGCGCGAGCGGTAGATCGCCACTTCACCGGCATGGTTGACCAGGCGATCAAGCAGGTCGGCGCGCACGCGGACCTGTTCCTGCTGCGGACGCGCGAGCGGATCCTCATCGACCACGCCCTCGACCGGCAGCGGCGCCGACAACGGCGCATCCAGCAGTGCCGGAACGGAGCCTGCGACCGTTGCCGATGCGGTTTCCTCGACGCCGGTCGCGATGGCTGCGCTGGCAGCCGCCGCGGCTGCGGCGATATCGGTAGTGGTGCGGACCTCAAACGCCTCCACCAGGTCCTGCGCCGGCTCCACCACGCGATGGGCGCCGGTACGGGTCAACATCTGGTGCAGACGGTCGAAACCACGTTCCAGCAGCTGCACGTCGCGGCGCTCGATCTCGGTACGGCCGGCGGCCACTGCTTCCAGCAGCGATTCGATGCTGTGGCCCAGATCGCCGATGGCGTTGATGCCGGCCATGCGCGCGCCACCCTTCAGGGTGTGCAGGTCGCGCTGCAGCCCTGCCAGCGCCTCCCGGTCCTGCGGTGCGTCGCGCAGTTCGCTGATCAGGCCATCGCAGTGGTCAAGCAGATCCTTGCCTTCCTCGACGAAGATGTCGACCAGTTCGCGGTCGTACACGCTGAAGTCGAGTGCATCGGCGCTGTCGTCCAGCGCCGGGGCGGCCGAGGCGGTGATGGCCGCTGCGTCGATCGCGGCGGCGTCAGCAGACGGCAGGACCGGCACCACGGCCTCAGCGGCGGGTGCATCAGCCGCCGGATGCGGCTGGCCTGGGGCCTCTTCCAGTTCGAAGAAGCGCACCGGCGCGAGGGTGTCCTGCGGTGCGTCTGCGGCGCTGTCTTCATCCACCGTCGCCGGGGACGGCTGGTCGGCGCTCTCTCCTTCACCGACCGCCGCCTCCCCGCCGACGTCCGCATCCTCGGCAAAGGCATCTGCCTCGCCCGGCGCGAGTTCGCTGGCCTGCAGGCCGAGCACGGGCCATTGCCCGTCGTCGGCCAGGGGCTGTTCTTCGTCGATCACGTGCAGGCCGGCCTCGAGCGCGGCTTCCAGCGAGACCGGTTCGGCAAACCCCGGCGCAGCCATTTCATCCTGCAGGCTCGACAGCTCGCTGTCGAGTGGCAGTGCAGCAGCGTCGTCGTGGCCTTCGTCGTCGGCAACCTCAACGTCGCTGGGCAAACGCCTATTCAGGCCAATTGCGTCAACTTCGTCGACCGCGACAGGCTCGTCCACATCGCGGTCATCCACCGGCAGCGCGCTGGCATCGAGGTACAGCGAGAGGTCATCGATCACGGTCAGGTCGGCCGCGTCGACCAGCGACGCCGCGGGCGCTGCTTCCAGCACGTCTTCGGCGATGCCGGCATCGCTGCCCTGCACCTGCAGTGGATCGATCTCAATCGATTCATCGACGGCCGCCGAAGGTTCGCCCTCGGCAGGCACCGACGGCCATCCAGCGTCGAAGTAGCGCGAGAGATCATCGCTGCCGGTCAGTTCGACGACCTGCAGATCGCCCTCCTCGACCGGCGCGGTGGTCTGCTCCGGCGAAGCGTCGGCTGCAACCGGTTCCAGTTCCGGTTCCCGTTCCGGCGCGGCCTGCGCATCGACGTCGGCGTCCGCGTCCAGCGCCAGATCGCCCTCGTCCTCTTCCAACCCGGCCATCGGCCAACGCGCTTCGGGCAGCTCGCCGGCCAGCGCCAGCAGGCGCTGCACCAACGCCGGCTGCGGCGCGATGCGCGGCTGCTCGGCCTGCAGCGCCTCCATGGTGGCGGTGATCGCCTGCGCGGTGGCGTCCAAGGCGGACACGCCCTCGTCTCCGGGCACCACGTCTGCGGCCAAGGCACGCTTGATGTACGACTCGGCACCGCCGGTAACCGCGGTGATTTCCGGCACTTCGGTCATCGCGAAGGCGCCGTTCATGGTGTGCACCGCACGCAGCAGTGCATCGCTGACCGGCTGCGGCGCGTGCTGGGCCGAGCGCAGCCAGTTCAGCAGCGTCGTCTGGTGCACCTCGACTTCGGCTTCGAGGATCTCGCGCAGCACGCTGTCGATATTGGCCGGCGTCCCCGCCGCTTCCAGCGCCGGGTCCAGCTGCGATCCGGGCTGCGTCGAAGCGATGGCTTCGGCCTCGAGCAGGCGGCTGATCTCGTCCTCGCCCGCTACCTCGGTCTCGACCTTCGGTGCGACAGGCGCGGCCGCAACCGGCAGCGGCACATAGAAGGTTTCCTCACCGGCGCCCACGCGGTCGGCAATGGCCTGCATCGCCTGCAGGTCGACGCTGATGCGCTGGCCATGGCGCAACGCGGCGTTCAGCTGCGGCAGCGCGGCATGGGCATGATCGACCATCGCCAGCACCGCCGGCGAGGCTGGACGCGTACCCTCGAGCACGCGGTTGAGCATGCTCTCGATCTTCCAGGCGAACTCGCCCAGGGTGCGTGCGCCCACCAGGCGGCCACTGCCCTTGAGGGTGTGGAAAATGCGCCGGATCGGACGCAGCCGGTCGGTGTTGTCCGGCTGCATGCGCCACGCCGGCAACAGCGCGCCGAGGTTGGCCAGCTCATCATCGAACTCTTCAAGGAACACCTCACGGATGTCCTCGTCGATGTTTTCGGCATCGTCATCGAAACCGGCCTCGAAGCCGGCTTCGGTGGCGGCGCCGGCTCCGGCATCGGCCGGTACAGCCGCCGCCTGCGGGTCGAAGTCGGCCGCAGCCGCGCTCAGCTCGGCGAAGAACTGGGCGTCGGCTTCGCTGAAATCAATCGGGGCGATGGTGTCGATGTCGATCACCGACACCGCCGGTGCCGGCACCTCGTCGGCAGCGGCATCGGCTACCGCCGCCAGGGGCACGTCGTCGACCGGCGCGGCGGCTTCGGCATCGACCTGCTGCAGCGGCACATGCAGATCGGTGTCGTCCTCCAGCGCCAGCGTCTCCATCGCATGCAGCGACAGCACGTCGTCGGCATTGTCCAGCGCGTCGGCGTCGAAGCGGAACACCACCTCATCGGTCGCGGCAGCCGCGTCGTGCTCGGCCATCACCGGGTCGAACACGGGTGCGGCATCGATCGCGGCGACACTGGCTGCCGGTGCGGCAACCGCGTCGTCCGCCTCCGGCGTGGAGACCTCGTCCTGCACCGGCAGCGGCGCTTCGGACAGCGTCCACTGAGGCGCGGCGTCCTGCCCGGCGTCGGCCAGCTCGAAGCTGACCGGATCAAAGCTGGCGAAGGTCGGGCTGCGTTCGTCGGAAGACGGCGCGAGCGGTTCGGCATCCGGGTAGAACGGCGCCAGGTCCCATTGCGGTACCTCCGGTGCGGGCGCGCTGGAGGCGGCAAACACCAGCGGCGACTCGGCATCGGTCGTGGACGCCGTCGCGATGGCCGCGGCAACGGACTGGCCGGCGGCATCGAACATCAGCGGGCTACCCGCCACCACCGGCGGCGGATCGAAGGTGAAGTCCGGCAGCGGCAGCGGCACCGCGCCTGGGGAGGGAGCAGCCTGCTGAACGGGGATATCAACGTGCTCCGGCTGCAACGCGTTGTCGTGCAGGTCGATCGGCTCGCGCTCGACCGCCTGCAGCGCGGCGGCCGCCGGTGCGCCGTCTGTGCGCTCGGGCAGTGGCCAGTAGCGCAGTGCTTCCAGGCTGCTGCGGGTGATTTCAAGAATGTCCTCGCGGCCCGGCCGACGGTCACGCAGGGCTTCGAGGTAGTACTCCAGGCTGGCCATGGCGTCGGCCAGCGTGTCCAGCTGGCGGCCACTGGGCACGCGCTGGCGGCCGATCAGTTCGGCCTCGATGTACTGCTGCACGCCGCGCAGGTAGTCGGCGGCGGTGCCCAGGTCGAGCATGCGCAGCGCACCGGCGACATCGCCGAGCAGGCGCGGCACGTCCTGCAGTTCGGCATGATTCCAGCTGGTTTCGATGAAGGCGACGAAGTGTTCGCGTGCCGCGGCGAAGTTGGCGATGGCTTCATGGGCCAGCACCTCTACCGTGCGCCGGTTTTCCACCGCGCTCGGGTCGTCCTCACCACTGCCACCGGCGCCCAGGTGGGCGACCTGGTCATCCAGCGACGCATCGACGTAGAGCAACGCGCCGGCGATATCCAGCAGCAGGTTCTCGTCGATCTGCTGGCGGCCCTCGACCACGCCACGCAGCGCGTCGCGCTGCTGCACGACCACGCCGCGGGCCACGCCCAGGCCCATCATGCCCAGCGTATCGGCCACCGCGCCCAGCTCGTTGGCCTGGGTCTGCAGCTGTTCCGGCGCACCGCCGGTACGCAGGTGCAGGTCCAGCGCATCCTTGATGCGCAGCAGTTCTTCCTTCACCGCGCTGCCCACGGTATCGAGCAGCTCGCGGTTGCGGCCACTCAGGCTGCCACGGGCATGGTCCAGCTCGGCTTCGGTGGCGGTGATGCTGTCCGGCGCGAAGGCCAGCAGCACGCTGTCATGCACGCCCTCTTCGCCGCGCGCGGCGCGGATCTCGTTGAGCAGCGGCATCAGCACGATCGGAATATCGCGGTGACCGTTCTGCAGGCGCTCCAGGTAGTCGGGCAGCAGCACGCTGCCGCGCATCAGGGTCGCGCACGCTTCATCGCGATCGGACACATGGCCGCCGCCGATGGCGTTGGCCAGCTGCTCCAGCTCTTCGGCCACCATCGCCGGGGCATACAGCTCGACCATGCGCAGGGTGCCCTGCACCTGGTGCAGGTAGCCGGCGCAGATGCGCATACGGCTGGCATCGGTCGGGTCTTCCGCGTAGTACTCGACCTCGTTGCGCACCTGGCGCAGGGTCTCGTCCAGCTCGGGCTTGACCCAGCCCAGCGCTGCGTGGCTCATCGCATCGCGCAGACTGCTCATGGACGCGCTCCGTTCGCCGCCGCGCGGAGGCCGCGCGAATTCTGGCGTGGGGAATGGAAATGCTTCATCGAGGGATTCCTTGCTCGCCGCCCTGCCCGCGTCACGCCGGCAGCTTGAAGTCGGCGACCGAACGGCGCAGGTCCGCCGCCAGCTGCGCGAGGTGGCCGATCGACTCTGCGGTCTGCCCGGCACCCTGCGAGGTCTGGCCGGTGATCTGCCGGATCACGCCCATGGTGCGGGTGATGTCCGACGCGGCGGCCGACTGCTGCTGGGCGGCGATGGAGATGTTCTTGATGAGGGTGTTCAGGGCGTTGGACACGCGCTCGATCTCGGTCAGCGCGGTGCCGGCGTCCTCGGCCAGGCGCGCACCGGACACCACTTCGGCAGTGGTCTGCTCCATCGAGGTGACCGCTTCGTTGGTGTCGGCCTGAATGGCCTGCACCAGGTTCTCGATGCGCCGGGTCGCACCCGAGGTACGTTCTGCCAGGCGCTGCACTTCGTCGGCCACGACCGCGAAACCGCGGCCGGCTTCACCGGCCGAGGCCGCCTGCACGGCAGCGTTCAACGCCAGGATGTTGGTCTGCTCGGAAATGTCGTTGATCAGTTCCACGATCGAGCCGATTTCCTGCGACGACTCGCCCAGGCGCTTGATGCGCTTGGAGGTTTCCTGGATCTGGTCGCGGATCTGGTCCATGCCCTGGATGGTCTCGCGCACCACGCCGGCACCCTCGGCGGCGATCACCACCGAGCGCTGTGCCACGTCGGCCGACTCGGCCGAGTTGCGCGACACCTGTTCGATGCTCGCGGCGATTTCGCCGATGCGGTCCGAGGCCGAGGTGATCTGGTTGGCCTGGTGGCCGGCAGCCTCTGCCAGCTGCATGGCCGTGGCCTGGGTTTCCTGGGTGGACACGGCGACCTTGGCCGAGGTGTCGTTGATGGTGGTCACCAGGTGACGCAGCTCATCGACGGCGTAGTTGATCGCGTCGGCGATGGCGCCGGTCATGTCCTCGGTCACCGAGGCCTTGACGGTCAGGTCACCCTCACCCAGCGAGGAGATTTCGTCCAGCAGCCGCATGATCGCCTGCTGGTTGCGGCTGTTGAACTCCACCTGGGTCTGGTAGCGCAGTTCCTGCTCGCGTGAGCGGCTGCGCACGTTGGTGGAGACGAAGCCGATGATCGCGATCAGCGACAGCGCACCGGACACCACGCCGATCCAGAAGTTCGGGAACAGGCGGGTGTCGGACACCGAGCCGAACGAGGAGAAGGCATCGAACAGCTTGCGGCTGTCATCGAGCATGTGCGCCGAGCCCTGGCCCAGCGCGGTGGCCGCCGACTGCGCCGCAAACAGCTGGCGCGAGCTGGCCAGGATCGCATCGGCGTCCTGCTTCATCGCTTCCCACTTCTGCTGCGACTGCTCCAGCGCGGCCACGGCGGCGGCACCGCGCACGGCGGTGATGCCCAGTTCCTCATTGCCGTTGCGCAGGCCATCGAGCACCTGCGAGAACACGGTGATATCACGCGCCAGTGCATCACCGGAGGTCGCCGCGGCGCTGCCGCCGGCACGCATTTCGGTCACGCGGCGGGCCATCGAACCGGCCACCACCACCTGCTGCAGTGCGCTGTACACCTGCGCCGACGGCGCACCGGAGGCGGACATCGCGCGCACCAGCTCGTTCAGCTGCGCCTGCAGGCCCGGCACCGCGCCGGTGAAGTTGTTGGCGTTGCCGGCCAGGGCCAGCACCGCCGGCTCGCTGGCCACCAGCTGGCCGGCCTGCTTGCCCAGCGGCGCCCAGGTTTCGCCCAGTTTTGCGATGGCCCCGGACACGCCCGGTTCCTTGCCGTAACGGCCCTGCAGCGTCGACACATTCTGTTCGATCGCGTTGCGGGTGGCCTTGAAAGCGGTAAAGGCCTGGGCGTTGCCGCCGACGGCATCACGGCCCTGGTTGGCCAGCTGTTGCGACAGCACCTGCAGATCGGCGGCCTTGGAGCCGGCGTCGGCCAGGCGGCTGCCCTGCCAGGTGGCGACGCCGGTGTTGACGCCGAACAGGATCATCGATGCCAGCAGCAGGAACAACCAGAGGTTGCTGCCGCCCAGCCGCAGCTTGCCGGTCTTGGTGGCGTCCGAAGCAGTACTCATCGTTCAACCTCGATCTTCAATGCAGGGGGCGATGCCCGGCCTCAGGCCGCGGCTTGCCGGAATTCAGGGGTGCGCGACAGCAGCGAGAGCGAGAACACGCCCCAGTCATGGCCGTCGGCATGGAAGGCACGATCGACGAAGTGGCCATAGCGCCCTTCGGCCAGCGTGCCGGCCGCGATCTGCTGGTCCTGTTCGAAGCTGCGCTGGCCGAACAGTTCGTCGATGGTCAGTGCAACGTCGCCACCGGCCTGGCGCATGATCAGCACGCGCTGGCCTTCCTGCTGCACGGTGCGCGTGCCTTCCAGGAAGTACTTCAGGTCCACCACCGGGAACAGGTTGCCGCGCAGGTTGCCCACGCCCAGCAGCCAGGGCTGGGCACAGGGCACCGCGGTGACCGGCGGCATCGGCACGATCTCCACCACTTCGCGGAAATCGGACACCAGCCGGCGCTGGCCGACGCGGTAGCCCACGCCACGCCACAGGTCCTGGGCGAACTGGCGTTCGGGCAGCTGCACCGCATGGGCCAGGCTGCGCCGTTCGTAGGCTTCCAGGATGTCGAAGGGCGAGCGCATCAGGTCACCAGTTCATTGATCCGCGCGATCAGTTCATCCTCGCGCGGCGGCTTGACGATGTAATCGGCCGCGCCCTGGCGCAGCCCCCAGGCCTTGTCGGTCTCCATCGCCTTGGTGCTGACGATGATCACCGGGATGTGCTTGATCGCCGCGTCACGGGCCATCGCCCGCGTCGCCTGGAAACCACTCATGCCGGGCAGCACCACGTCCATCAGCACCAGCTGCGGCACCTGGTCACGCACCAGCTGCAGGCCGTCCTCGGCGTTGTCCGCTTCCAGCACTTCGTGGCCGGCACGGCGCAGCCATTGGCTGAACACCGCGCGGTCGGTCGGTGAATCCTCGATCAGGACGATACGAGCCATTGTGCCTTTCCCCCTGGTCAGGCGTTGACGTATGTGCGGATGGCACCCAGCAGTTCTTCGCGCGTGAAAGGCTTGGTCAGGTACTGCTCCGAGCCGACGATGCGTCCCCGCGCCTTGTCGAACAGACCATCCTTGGACGACAGCATGATCACCGGGGTCGCCTTGAACAGCTGGTTGCCCTTGATCAGCGCGCAGGTCTGATACCCGTCCAGGCGCGGCATCATGATGTCGACGAAGATGATCTGCGGTTGCTGGTCTGCGATCTTCGCAAGCGCCTCGAAGCCGTCGGTGGCGGTGACCACCTCGCAGCCTTCGCGCTTGAGCAGCGTTTCCGCAGTCCTGCGGATGGTCTTCGAATCATCGATGACCATCACCCGGAGTCCTGCGAGTTCCCCGCCCGCAGTCGTGTTTTCAGTCATTGCCTATCCCCAAGCGAACGGCCCGATCTTTGGCGGGGGCCGCTACGAAAGCGTATCTATATCGCACTTTCCGCGCCCGCTTCAAGGCCGCCCCACCACGCGGGGCGTGGCGCCCTGCTGAACGTGACCGGGTTCGCAATGACTGCGCTGCCGCCAGGCGGACGCTGCGTTGCGGTGCGGCAGGCAGGCACGCGGGCGGCGTTGCCGCTACCATCAACGCCTTGCCTGACAGGTGCGCCCATGCCGTTGAACGTCATCGTGGTGATGGACCCCATCGCCCACATCAAGATCGCCAAGGACACCACCTTCGCCATGCTGCTGGAAGCCCAGCGCCGCGGCCATGCCCTGCACTACGTGCGGCCGGGCGGACTGGCCCTGGAAGGCGGCGTGGCGGTGGCCCAGACCGCGCCGTTGCAGGTGCGCGACGACCCGGCCGGCTGGTATGAGCTGGGCGCATTCAGCCGTACCGAATTCGGCCCGGGCCAGATCGTGCTGATGCGCAAGGATCCGCCGGTCGACGCCGAGTACGTCTACGACACCCAGGTGCTGGACGTGGCCGCCGCCGCCGGCGCCTGCGTGGTCAACAACCCGCAGGGCCTGCGCGACTACAACGAGAAGCTGGCCGCCCTGCTGTTCCCGCAGTGCTGCCCGCCGACCCTGGTCAGCCGCGACGCCAAGGCGCTGAAGGCCTTCGCCCTGGAACACGGCCAGGCCGTGCTGAAGCCGCTGGATGGCATGGGCGGGCGCTCGATCTTCCGCAGCGGCCAGGGCGATCCGAACCTGAACGTGATCCTGGAAACGCTGACCGACGGCGGCCGCAAGCTGGCGCTGGCCCAGAAGTTCATTCCCGACATCACGGCCGGCGACAAGCGCATCCTGCTGGTCGACGGCGAGCCCGTCGACTACTGCCTGGCGCGCATCCCACAGGGTGACGAGTTCCGCGGCAACCTGGCCGCCGGCGGCCGCGGCGAAGGCCGCCCGCTGAGCGAGCGCGACCGCTGGATCGCCGCCCAGGTCGGCCCGGAGATGAAGCGCCGCGGCATGCGTTTCGTCGGCCTGGACGTGATCGGCGATTACCTGACCGAGGTCAACGTGACCAGCCCGACCTGCGTGCGCGAGCTGGATGCACAGTACGGACTGAACATCGCCGGCACCCTGTTCGACGCACTCGAGGCCGGCCTGCGCTGATGCACGCCGCGTCTGCCGTCCTGCCCCCGCCGCCACGCGAAGCGCAGCGGCTGGGGGCGACCATCGCACTGTCGGTGCTGGTCCACGCACTGCTGATCCTGGGCGTGGGATTTGCAGTGAAGGGCGATGCGCCGCTGGTGCCGACGCTGGAGGTGATCTTCAGCCAGACCCGCACCGCGCTGACCCCAAAGCAGGCCGATTTCCTGGCCGCGGCCAACCAGGAGGGCGGTGGTGAGCACGACCGCGCGCAGCGACCGCGTGACAACCAGGCCGGCATCGTGCCGCAGGCGCAGGCGGGTCTGAGCCCGGTACCGCAGCAGCAACAGGCGGCCGCGCCCGTCCCGCCGCCGCAGGCCCGCGTGGTCAGCAGCCGCAATGGCGAGGAAACGGTGGCCCAGGCCCAGGCCCGGCCGACACCTGACCAGCCCGAACCGGATGCGCCCCTGACCGCGCGCGAGCAACGCGATGCGGAGATGGCACGGCTGGCGGCCGAGGTGCATCTGCGCTCGGCACAGTACGCCAAGCGCCCGAACCGCAAGTTCGTGTCGGCCAGCACGCGCGAATATGCGTATGCCAATTACCTGCGGGCGTGGGTGGATCGTGCCGAGCGGGTGGGCAACCTGAACTATCCGGACGAGGCGCGGCAACGCCGACTGGGTGGCCAGGTGGTGATCAGCGTGGGCGTGCGCCGCGATGGCAGCGTGGAGAGCAGCCGCATCCTGCGTTCAAGCGGGACGCCGTTGCTGGATGAAGCGGCACTGCGGGTGGTGAAGCTGGCGCAGCCGTTCCCGCCGTTGCCGAAGACCGAAGATGCGATCGACATCCTGCAGGTCACACGCACCTGGGTATTCCTGCCCGGCGGCGAACTGCGCGACGACCGGTAGGGGTTTGTTGCCCGGGCCTGCGGCCCGGGACCCGCTGCGAAGCCAGAGCAACGGCAACAGCCAAAGCAGCGGTCGGGATGTTGGGCTTGGCGGGGCGGTGTGGGCTTGCAGGACACGCCGTAAACCCATCCATGGGGGCTCGATGGCGCCATCCATGGCGCCAACGGTCCTGCAAGCCCACACCGCCCCACCTCTGACAGCTCGCGGCGCCTCATTGCTGTTGGTAGGTGTCGACCTTGGTCGACACATCCACGCCATGCGTGGATGCGAGCGAAGCGATCGGCTTTGACTTTGACTTTGACTTTTCTTTTTTGATTTTCCGTGGCGGACACGCACGGAAACTGTCAGAGGTCGGGCGGGGTGGGTTCGCGGGGGTGTCCGCGAACCCACCCCGCCCGGCCAAGCGCGCAGCCCTTCAGTCGAGCAAGCTCGACTCTACGCAGTCGCCGTCACGAGGGGCTCAGCCGTTGGCCTTCGCCTTGGCCTCGCGCGCCGCCTGCTGCTCGACCAGGGTCAGCGCCACGTTGTCGCGCAGATAGGCCGGCTCGACCCTCTCTGGTGCAATGGCCTCGCCACGCGCGAACGCCGGCACCGCCAGCGCCAGCACGTCCGATGCCCGCGGCAACGCCGTAGCGTCGAAACCGCGCAGGCCATCACCCAACTGCGCCACCAGCGCGCCATCGGCCGCACCAAAGCCGGTGCCGACGCCATAGGCCGAAAGGCCATCGGGCAGCGCCACCGCCGCCGGTGCACACACGCGCTCGGCATCGCGCGCCACCGGCAGGCCCGCCACGCGCTCGAAGCGCGCCACGTAGAGTTCGCCCATCCGCGCATCGATCGCCGACAGGATCTGTGTTTGTTCGGCCGGCGCACGCAACGCCAGCACCTGCAGCGTCGAGACCGGCAGCAGCGGGCGGTCCAGCGCCAGTGCGATGCCCTGCGCAATGGCGATGGCCAGGCGCACGCCGGTGAAAGCGCCCGGACCACGGCTGAGCGCGATGCCATCAAGCTGGCGGCGGCTGATGCCGGCCTCGGCCAGCAGCGCCTCGGCCCACGGCAGGCTCAGCTCGGCGTGCCGACGCGGCGCGATCTCGAAGCGTTCCAGTACCTGCCCATCGACATGCAGGGCAACGGAACAGGCTTCGGTGGCGGTTTCAAAGGCGAGCAGTTTCATCGGATCAGGTCAGAACAGGGGGAACGTGGCACCGGGCGCCGGGTCCGCCGCAGGGGCGGCCGGTACGGCATCATCGGCCACGGGGGCCCATTGTGGCGCAAAGAAGGCCTGCACATCGGCCAGGGCACGGGTGCGGCGGAACGGCGGCAGCGAATCGAGGAAGACCCGGCCGTAGCCGCGGTTGAGCAGGCGCGGGTCGCACAGCACCAGCACGCCGCGGTCGCTCTCGCTGCGGATCAGGCGACCGACGCCCTGTTTCAGCGCGATCACCGCCTGCGGCAGCTGTTCGTCGCGGAACGGATTGCCACCCTGGCTGCGGATCGCCTCCAGCCGCGCCTCGTACACCGGGTCGTCCGGTGCGGCGAAGGGCAGCTTGTCGATCATCACCACACTCAGCGCCTCGCCGACCACATCCACGCCCTCGCGGAAACTGGCCGAGCCCAGCAGCACGCCATTGCCCGATTCGCGGAAGCGCTGCAGCAGGGTGGCGCGCGGCGCCTCGCCCTGCACGAACAGCGGCCAGGGTCCGTCACGCAACGCTTCTGCCGCTTCGCGCAGCGCACGGTGCGAGGCGAACAGCAGGAACGCCCTGCCCTGCGATGCCTGCAGGACCGGCCGCAACGTCTGGATCAGCGCGGTACCGAAGCCGCGTGCGGCCGGATCGGGCAGGCCCTCGGGCAGGTAACACAACGCCTGCTCGGGCCAGTTGAACGGGCTGGGCTGGACAAGCGTGTGCGGATCGTCCAGGCCCAGTCGCGTGGCGATGTGATCGAAACCACCGCCGACGGTCAGCGTTGCCGAGGTGAAGATCCACGCCGCGCGGCTGCGTTCGCGGTGTTCGCGCAACGGGCCGGACACATCCATCGGCGTGCGCTGGCAGCGGAAACCACGCGGCGTCAGCTCGTACCAGAGCACATCGGCCGCACCTGACACTTCGGTGGGATCGGTGTCGAAATCCAGTGTGGGCTCGTCATCGCCCAGCCATCGGCTCAATCGTGAAACCGCTTCGCGCGCACGCGCATGGCAGGCATCGAGGCCTGCAGCCGCTTCGCGCAGCGGTTGCAGCGCCTGTTCCAGCGTCACCAGGCCGGCCATCACCGTATCGAAGCCCTCGCGCACCTGCGGCATCGCCAGCGCACGCCATTGCGTGCCGCGCGGCGGCAGGCCCTCCATCGCCGAACGCAATGCAAGCAGCGCCTGCTGCAGCTGATCGACCGGCGCCTGCAGGGCCGACTGCGCGCCGCCCACGCCGCGTGCCTCGGCCAGGCAGTCGCGACCCAGTTCCTGCCAGGGCCGCATGCCGAAGCCCTCGCCGAAGAACTGCGCGGCCAGCTCCGGCAACTGGTGCGCCTCGTCGATGACGAAGGCCTGCGCGCCCGGCAGCAGCTCGCCGAAACCGTCCTGCTTCAACGCCAGGTCGGCCAGCAGCAGGTGATGGTTGACCACCACCACGTCGGCGGCCTGCGCACGTTGGCGGGCGCGCACCACGAAGCAGTCGTCCCAGAACGGGCAGTCGGTGCCCAGGCAGTTGTCGACGGTGGAGGTGACCATCGGCAGCAGCGGCGAATCATCGGCCAGCCCGTCCAGCTCGGCGATGTCGCCAAACTCCGAACGACCGGACCAGGCCAGGATGCGCTGGAACTGCGCGGCCTGTTCGGGGCTGGAAAAGCGCGGTTCGCCGCGTGCCTGCTGCAGACGATAGCGGCACAGGTAGTTCGCGCGCCCCTTCAGCAACGCACTGCGCAGGCCGACCCCCAGTGCCTGCCGCACACGCGGCAGATCGCGGTGGTAGAGCTGGTCCTGCAGCGCGCGGGTGCCGGTGGAGATGATGGTGCGCAGGCCGGACAACAGCACCGGCACCAGATAGGCAAAGGTCTTGCCGGTGCCGGTACCGGCCTCGGCCAAAAGCAGATCGCGCTGCTGCAGCGCATCGGCGATGGCTTCGGTGAGGCGCAGCTGGGCCGGGCGCGGAACGAACGCGTCCAGGTGCGAGGCGAGCGCGCCGCCGTCGCTGAGGGCTTCGCGGCTGGCATGGACAAGGTCGGACATCAGAGAGAAAGGATACCCGGCCGGGCGCTGCCCGGCACCCGTTTCAAGCCGGAGCCAGAGCACCAGCAACGGCAACGGCGGTCATGGCTCTGGGTTGCACTGAGGGCTGGCAGGGGACTGTGGGTTTGCGGGGACGCCGTAAACCCGTCCCTGAGGGCTTGGCCGCGGCATCCATGCCGCGGACACCCCGCAAACCCACAGTCCCCTGCCTTCGACAGTTTCCCGGTGACGGAGGGACGCGCTTCGTAGCGTCGAGCCTGCTTTACCGGCAGCTCGGAAGCGGTGGAAGGAACGGGAAAAGAAGATGGATTACTGCGAGCGCGCGCAGCGCGCGACCCGCCTTTGTTTTTGATTTTGTTCTTGCCTGCGGCCCGCGCGATGTATGGCGGGCCGGGTGGGTGGGGCGTGCAGGACCGTTGGCGCCATGGATGGCGCCATCGAGCCCCCATGGATGGGTTTACGGCGTGTCCTGCACGCCCCACCCACCCGGCCCATCACCCGCATCCATCAGTGCGCGCGCCGCAGAGGGGCAGCGCCCGGTGGAGTGGAATACCTCAGTACCGCTTGATTCCCGGCACCGTGCAACCTTCAATCTGCGCATGCGCCGACACCGCGTTCTCCTTCTCGCCGCGCGCCAGGCGCGACTGCTCGATCGTCGCCCAGTGCCGGCGGCACAACGGACCGGTCTTCGAACCCAGATCGACCGCCTTGCGCGCGAATGTCTCCGCCTGCGCCCACTGGCCCTGCAGCAGCGCCAGCTCGGCACGCTCCTGCAGCACTGCCGGGTCGTCGGCCACGATCTGCAACGCGTGGTCCAGGCTGCTGGCCGCACCGGCCAGATCGCTCGCCTGGCGCTGTGCCTGTGCGGTCAAGCGCAGATCCTCCACCTGCGAATCACGCAGCGGTTGCACCGACAACTCCTTGTCGTCCGGACCCGCCGCCGCCTCGACCGCCGCCAGTCGCTGCGCCGGGGTGGTGGTGGCGACCGGCTTGACCACCGGAGGTGCGCTGCTCACGCAGGCAGCCAGGGCCAGGCTGAGACCAGCCACGGACAGTGGGTGCAGCAGGTTTCGGATGTTCATCGGTTTCATCGGCTCGGAGGGAGTGGCCGCAGCCGGGGCTGCGGCAGGTTCTGCGGGCGGGTCCGGCTTGCGATCCAGGCCGAACCAGCTGCGCCAGCCCCCGCCCTCACCTTCGGCACCCTCCTGGGCCTCGGGCGAAACGGCGGGCGCACACGGCGCATAGGCGGGCGCATAGCCCACCACGAACGGGAAGCGGCGTGCGCCGGGGCAGCCGTCGTCGGTGCTGTTGATGCCCGTGGCCGCCACCGGCTGCCAGTCCAGCCCCTTGTTGCTGACCCGCAACGGCGCGCTCGGCAGGCGCTGGAAGATGCCCGACCACACCCGCATCGCGCCGGTGGCGCCATACAGCCCGGCCTGCTCGTTCTGGTCGTTGCCGATCCAGATCACCGCCAGATGATCGCCGGTGTAGCCGGCATACCAGCTGTCGCGGCCATCGTTGGTGGTACCGGTCTTGCCGGCCGGTTGCAGCCGGCCCAGCCCGTCGGCATTCAGGCGCTGCGCGGTACCGCTGGACACCACCTGTTGCAGGCCGACGCTGATCAGGTTGGCGGCGATCGAGTCGCCTTCCTGCGCCGGCGCCGGAGTCTTGTCATAACGCTTGAGCAGCTTGCCCTGCGGATCGAGCACGCCACGCACCGCATGCAGCGGCTGGATCTCGCCGCCGGACGCCAGGAACTGGTACAGCTGCGCCATCGCGTACGGGCTCTGGTCGGTCGAGCCGAGGATCACTGCGGGGTTCGCCTCGGCCTTGATGCCGGCCAGCACGTGGATCAGCTGGGTCACGCGCTCGGGGCCGACCTGCATGCCTACCCGTACCGTGGCCTGGTTGTAGGAATGGGCCAGCGCATCGATCAGGCGCACGGTGCCATGGCTGCGGTTGTCCGCGTTGCCCGGGCTCCAGTTGCGGCCACGGCCGAGCTGCACCGTCACCGGCGAATCGTCGACCCAGCTGGCCAGCGAGTAGCGGTCCGGCTGCGCCAGCGCCAGCAGGTACACGAACGGCTTGAGCAGCGAACCCACCGGACGCTGCGCTTCGATCGCGCGGTTGAAGCCGACCTCGGAGACCTCACGGCTGCCGATCACCGCCAGCACATCACCGTTGTGCACGTCGGTCAGTACCATGCCGGCCTGCAGTTCGGGCCGACGCTTGCTCTCCAGCGATTTGACGGTACGGGTCACCGCACCTTCGGCATAGGCCTGGGCAGACGGTGACATGCCGCTCATCACGCTCAGGCCGGCGCCCTGCAGCGCCGATTCCGGATAGTCATGGCCCAGCTGGCGGCGGACCAGATCCACATAGGCCGGGAA
Organism: Stenotrophomonas sp. GSD10; assembly: GCF_056172695.1. Lineage (NCBI taxonomy): Bacteria > Pseudomonadati > Pseudomonadota > Gammaproteobacteria > Lysobacterales > Lysobacteraceae > Stenotrophomonas > Stenotrophomonas sp. GSD10. The sequence goes on from NZ_JAOCMC010000002.1 coordinate 3,125,317, forward strand.
GCGGTTGGCCGCCACCAGGCCCGGCGTCTTGGGCACACCCAGCGGCGCCTTCAGGGCGCGCTGGTACTCGGCATCGTCGATCAGCGTCGCCTCGTGCAGCTTGCCCAGCACGAAGTTGCGGCGGTCCAGCGCGCGTTCGGGGTTGCGTCGCGGATCGTAGAACGAGGGCCCCTTCACCAGACCGATCAGCAGTGCGATCTGTTCGGTTTCCAGTGACTGCAGGTCACGACCAAACCAGAACTCGGCGCCGGAGGACATGCCGTGGATGGCCTGGCTGCCGCGCTGGCCCAGGTACACCTGGTTGAGGTAGGCCTCGAAGATGGTGCGCTTGTCGTAGCGCGCTTCCATGATCAGCGCGTACAGCACTTCGTTGAACTTGCGGGTGACGGTCTGTTCCTTGCCGATGCCGAGCAGGCCGCTGCGGGCCAGCTGCTGGGTCAGCGTGGACGCGCCCTGGCGGCTCTGGCCGCCGGAGCGCACGGTCACCCACACCGCGCGCGCGATGCCGGACAGGTCGATGCCGTGATGGCGGTTGAAGTCCTTGTCTTCCACTGCCTGCAGGCCGGTCACCAGCAGGTCAGGCGCCTCGTCCATGCGGATCAGGCGGCGTTCTTCCTGCTTCTGGCCATACAGCGTGGCAATGCGCGCCGGGTCCAGCCGCGCAGCCTTCAGGGCCTTGCGGCTGTCGGCATCGCGCAGCGAGGCCACGCCACCGTCGGCCAGCGACAGTTCCACCCGGCGCGGGGCCACCCGGCCATCGACATCGTTGTATCCGCGGCTGGAGATGACGAAGCGCCCGCCGTTCACCGCATAGGTGGCCGGCTCCTTGCCCTGCCCGTCATCGCGGTAGGCCGAGGCCGCCAGTTCGGTCTTCAGCGTGGCCGCATCCATCGCCTTGCCGGGCGTGAGGACCAGCGGGCGCGCGTAGACCCGTGTCGGGATCTGCCAGCGCAGTTCGCCGAAGCGCTGGGTCACCTGTTGGTTCAGGTACAGCGTGTACGGAATCAGGAAGCCCAATCCCAACGCGACTGCCGCCATGCTCCAGGTGATCAGCCGGCGCCGCCACAGCGGGCCACCGTCCTGCGGGTCGTCGTCGAAATCGTCGATGTCGTCGGAATCGTAGCGTCGGGGCACGGGAATGCGAGAATGTAAGGTCTGGCGAGTCTACCCCAGCCACTACGGCTGGCGGATTCCCGCCGATTCCCCTGCTTAAGCTGGAGTTGCAACCGGATGGCGATGTCCCTGGCCGAGATCCGATACCTGATCAACCGCCTGAGCGGCCTGGCCCGGCGCAGTCTGGCCAGCCTGCGCACCCGTGGCTGGCGGGCGACCTGGCAACGGATCCGCGTCCATACCCAGCGCGCCGTCCCCGCCCCGCGCACGCCGCTGTACCTGCCACCGGCCCAGGCGTTTGCGCCGTTCGCGGTGCCGTTCAGCGAAACACCGGTGGTGAGCATCATCATCCCGGTCTACAACCACGTCGAGCACACCCTGGCCTGCCTGCGCGCGCTGGCGGCGCATCCGCCGGCCGCCGCGTGCGAGATCCTGGTCGTGGATGACGGCAGCAGCGATGCCACCACGCACTGGATGCCGCAGGTGACCGGGCTGCGCTACGAGGTGCGCGCGCACAACGGCGGTTTCATCGACGCCTGCAACGACGGTGTGTCGCGCGCACGCGGCCGCTATGTGGTGCTGCTCAACAACGATACGGTGCCGCAGCCGGGCTGGCTGGATGCCCTGCTGGACACCTTCGGCAGCGTGCCCGACGCCGGCCTGGTCGGCAGCCAGCTGCTGTACCCGGACGGCCGCCTGCAGGAGTCGGGCGGGGTGATCTTCGCCGACGGCAGCGGCTGGAGCTACGGGCGTTTCGAGGCCGCCGACGACCCGCGCTTTGCCAGCCTGCGCGACGTCGATTACTGCTCCGGTGCCGCCGTGATGCTGCCGCGTGCACTCTGGCAACAGCTGGGCGGCCTTGATACCCGCTACCGGCCGGCCTACTACGAAGACACCGATCTGGCCTTCAGCGTGCGCGCACAGGGCCTGCGGGTGCTGGTGCAGCCGGCCAGCCGGGTGATCCACGACGAAGGCACCAGCAATGGCACCGACACCGGCAGCGGGGTAAAGGCCTACCAGGTGCGCAACCAGGCCATCTTCGCGGCCAAGTGGGCGGCCGAACTGGCCCGCCATCCGGCGGTCGGTGAAGTGCCCTCGCCGGCACTGCTGCTGCGTGGCCGCCGCCAGGTACTGATCCTGGACGAGGAAATCCCGCAGCCGGACCGCGATTCCGGCTCGCTGCGCCAGGTCAATCTGGTCCGCCTGCTGCTGCAGGGCGGTGCCCATGTGGTGTTCGTGCCGACCCGGCGCGAGCATGCCGGTGCCGCCACCGAAGCGCTGCAGCGGATGGGCGTGGAGGTGTGGTACGCCCCCTTCCTGGACGGTGTGGCCGGCTGGCTGCGCAACCACGGCGCGCGCTTTGATGTGGCCCTGCTGGTGCGCCATCACGTGGCCCACGAGTGCCTGCCGCTGCTCAAGCGTTACGCCCCGCAGGCGCGCACCGTGTTCGATACCGTCGACCTGCATTACCTGCGCGAACGCCGCGGCGCCGAAGTGGCCGGCGATGCCACCCTGCTGCGTGCGGCCGAGCGCACGCGCAGCAGCGAGCTTGCGGTCATGGAACAGTGCGACATCACCGTACTGGTCAGCGCCGCCGAGCGTGAGCAGCTGCAGGCCGATGCGCCCGGCGTGCGCGTGGAACTGATCTCCAACCTGCACGAAGTGGCCGGCGCCGGCGCGCCTTACCACCAGCGCCACGACCTGGTCTTTGTCGGCGGTTTCCGCCACCCGCCGAACCTGGACGGCATGACCTGGTTCCTCGGCGAGGTGTTCGGGCGCATCCGCGAGCGCCTGCCGGAGGTGCGCCTGCACTGCATCGGCGCAGCCGCGCCGGAGGCATTGCGGGCACTGGCCGAGCGCCAGCCGGGCGTGCAGATGCACGGGTTCGTCGAGGACATCACGCCCTACATGGACGGCGCGCGCATCGCCATCGCGCCGCTGCGTTTCGGTGCCGGCGTAAAGGGCAAGATCAATCTGAGCATGGCCCACGGCCAACCGGTGGTGGGCACCACCTGCGCGGTCGAAGGCATGCACCTGCATCCCGGCCAGGATGTTCTGGTGGCCGACGATGCCGCCGGCTTCGCCGAGGCGGTGGTGCGCCTGTACCAGGACCCGCAGCTGTGGCAGCAGCTGTCCGATGCCGGCTTGGCCAACGTGGCCGAGCATTTCTCGCTCGATGCGGCCCGGGCGACCGTACAGCGGGTGTTCTTCGCCTAATCGGCGCGTGCGCCGGCGCGGCGCAGGCGGTCTTCGAACGCGGGCAGCTCGGCCAGGTCCGGTTGCAGCTGGCGGGCCTGTTCGGCGGCGTGGCTCGCGAATGTCACATCACCACTGCCCAGCCGCTCGCTGCCGATTGCCAGCCAGCGCTGGGCCAGCCGCAGGCGCGCGGAGGGCAGACCGGAGGCGGTCGGCGACAAGGTCTGCCAGGCCTGCAGGCAGGCCCCGGCGGCCTGCACGCGGTTCTGCCGCAGGTTGTCGTCGTAGCAGCGGCGGCTGGCGGGCAGCAGCCGCGCGGCGGCGGCCTTCACCCGAGCGTCCCGGGGCGCCAGCGACTGCGCCTCGCGCAGCGCATCGAATGCACTGTGGCCAGGAGGACTGATCCACTGACCGGCGGCCTCGGCGCGCTCGATCCTGCGCAGGTGGTCGCGCAGCTGGCGCTCACGCTGCGCAGTGCCCAGGCGCGGCTGCTGCAATGCGTGCTGGGCCTGCTGCGCGCGCGACAGCCGCTGCGCCAGCTGCTGCTGTGCCGCCGCGGACGCACCCAGTGCCGCCGCCAGCGCCGCATCGCGTTGTGCGGCCTCGAACTGGAAGTCATTGGCCAGCGTCTGGCTGCGCGCCAACACCGCCTGCAGCGTCTGCTCGCGGCCGCGCTGGGCGTTGGCATCGTCCGGTGCCGCCGCCAGCACGGCCAGGAACCCCTCGGCCGCCGCGTCCAGCTGCTGCCGCCGCAGCGCGCGATGTGCCTGCTGCAGCCGCTGGTCCACGGCCCGTGCCAGCGCTTCCTGGCTGGCCGGCAGATCGGCATGTCCGGCATCGAACTGGCGTGCGCGCAGCAGCATCGCCGCCGACTCGGCCAGCGCCCCACGCGCAGCGCGCGCGCGCCTGCTGCAGCAGATCGCTCAGTGCGTCCTCGCGCCCTTCCAGGGCCGGCAGGTTGTCCGGTTGCAGAGCCAGGATGCGCTGGAACAGGGGCAGCGCACTGCTGTCGCCGTCATCCAGCCGGCCCGCCGCGAAGGCGTTGCGCGCCTGCGCCAGCAATGCGCCGATACCCACGCCTGCACTGCGCCGCGCCTGCAGCTGGCGCGCCACGTCGTCGCCCTCTGCCTGCGGAACCTGCAGTTCGCGGGCCAACGCCAGCGCCTGCGCGCTGCCTTCCAGGTCGTCACGCAGCAGGCGGTCACGCGCCTGTTGCAGCGCCGCCGCACCGGTACGCGCCAGGCCCTGGCGCGCCTGCAGGCGATCACCGTCGAGCGCCAGCGCGGCCTGGTAGCGCTCGCGCGCACCACTGCCATCGGCCTCGCTCAGGCGCCCTGCGGCCAGCGCACGGTCACCCTCGGCCAGCAGTTGTTCAATCTGTGGCTCATCCCAGAACCAGTCGGCCAGCGGCCCACGCAGCAGCACCAGCAACACGAACACCGCCAGCGCCGCGACCAGCGCCCAGCGCCAGACCCGGCGCGCATGGCGTGCCTGCAGCCACCACCAACGGCCTTCGCGGCGGACGCGGTCCAGCGCCGGATGTTCAGCGCCATGCGGGCGATGCGGAGGCTCGCGTTCCATGCGTGCAGGGTAGCCGGGGCAGCGTGAAGCTCAGCCGAGGCGACGCGCCTCGCTCACACCCGGCAGCGCATCCAGCTTGCCCAGCAGGGTCGACAACTGGCCGTAGTCGCTCACCTTCAGGCGCAGCCGCAGATGGGCCCGGCCGCTGTTGCGCACGTTGTCGCTGTGGATATCGAGCACGTAGGCGTCTTCCTGGGCGATCAGGTTGGTGATGTCCTTCAGCAGCCAGCGGCGGTCGACCGCATCGACCACCACGTCCACCTCGTAGCCACCGCCTGCCTGGCCCCACTCCACCGGCAGGATGCGCTGCGGGCTGGTGGCCGCCAGGCGGGCCAGCGCGGCACAGTCTGCACGGTGCACGGTGACACCCCGGCTACGGGTCAGGTAGCCGACGATCGGTTCGCCGGCCACCGGCTGGCAGCAGCGCGCCAGCTGCACCAGCAGATTGCCCACGCCCTGCACGGTGAACTTGGACTTGCCCAGGTTCTCGCGGCGCGCGGTCGGACGCGGCAGAGTCGGTGCGGGCGCCGGTTGGCTGGCCGCACGCTCTGCTTCCAGCAGCGCCCGGCTGACCTGGTTGGGGCCGGTATCGCCCAGCGCCACCTGGATGTACAGATCATCGACGCTGTCGGCATGGAATTTCTTCGCCGCCAACGCCAGGTCCGAGTGCTGCAGCCCCAACCGCTTGAGTTCGCGTTCCAGCAGCTCGCGCCCGGCCTGCACGTTGCGCGCGCGGTCCAGCTTGTGGAACCAGCTGCGTACCTTCTCGCGCGAGCGGTTGCTGGCCAGAAAGCCCAGCGCCGGCATCAGCCAGTCGCGGCGCGGGTCGGCCTCCTTGCCGGTCAGGATCTCCACGCGGTCGCCGCTGCGCAGGCGATAGGTCAGCGGCACGATGCGGCCGTTGACCTTGGCCCCGCGGCAACGGTGGCCGACCATGGTGTGCACCTGGTAGGCAAAATCGAGCGGGGTGGCGCCCTGCGGCAGATCCAGCACCTCATCCTTCGGGCTCAGCGCATAGACGCGGTCTTCGGTCAGCTCGGCATCGAGCGCGCCGGCCAGTTCGTTGCCCTGCCCGTCCTGGGCCTGCTCCAGCAGCTGGCGCATCCAGGTGATCTTGCGATCGAAGGCCTTCTCCGCGCCCTTGCCGCCTTCCTTGTACTTCCAGTGCGCGGCCACGCCCAGCTCGGCCTGCGAGTGCATCTCGTGGGTGCGGATCTGCACTTCGATGGTGCGCCCTTCCGGGCCGACCACGGCGGTATGCAGCGAGCGGTAGTCATTGGCCTTGGGCCGCGCGATGTAGTCGTCGAACTCGCTCGGCACCGGCGCCCACAGCGCATGGACCACGCCCAGCGCGGCATAGCAGGACGCAACGTCGTCCACCATCACCCGCACCGCGCGGATGTCATACAGCTGGTCGAACGCCAGCCGCTTCTTCTGCATCTTCCGCCAGATGCTGTAGATGTGCTTCGGGCGGCCACTGACTTCGGCCTTGATGCCCTGTGCGACCAGCTCGCGCGACAGCACCTTCTTGACGTTCTCGACGTAGCGCTCGCGGGCGATACGGGTTTCGTCCACCTCGCGCGCGATGCGCCGGTAGGTCTCCGGTTCCAGATGGCGGAAGGCCAGGTCTTCCAGTTCCCACTTCAGCTGCCAGATGCCCAGCCGGTTGGCCAGTGGCGCGTGGATGTCGCGGGTGAGCTGGGCCAGCGCCCGGCGCTGTTCCTCGTCCAGCTTGTCGGCCGCACGCATGCGCGCCAGCTGCCGGGCCAGCAGGATCGGCACCACGCGCAGGTCGCGGATGATCGCCAGCAACAGCCGGCGCAGGCCTTCGCTGTTGCGTCCCGCTTCGCGCCCGGCGTGCAGCGCCCACACCGGATCGGCCGCATCCTGGCCATCGAGCAGGCCCACCACGGCGGCCTTGTGTGCGCCCAGCGGCAACTGTTCCAGGCTGGCACGCAGGCCGGGCAGATCGAACAGCAGTGCGGCCACCACCGCGCCTTCGTCGGCCGACAGCATCGCCAGCGCATCGAGGGTGTCACCCAGCACCGACCAGCTGGCACGCATCTGCGGGTCGCATTCCGGCGCTTCCCAGTGCTCGCGCAGGGCCTGGCGCAGCGGAGCAGGCAGCACCGCTGCCGAGGGACGGTTCAACAAGGCATCCAGGCCGGGGACGGAAGCGCGGTTCACAGCATCGAGCAGGCAAGACAGAGACCCCTACACTAGCGCCGGCGCCGTTCAGGGACAATCACCGCGGCCACCATCACCCGGCATGAAGACATGCCGCTACACTCGCCAACACACCCAGGAGAGACCCGCCATGCCTTCGATTGCCCCGCGCGTCCGCCCACGGCTGCTGGCCTGTGCCGCCGTGCTGCTGTCCCTGTCCGCGCCGGCACTGGCGCAGCGCACGGTGGAAGGCGACCTGCAGCAGCAGATGTCGCCGGCCGAGTTCCAGGCCGCCGGCCTGGACAAGCTCAGTGCCGCCGAACTGGCCTCGCTCAACCGCTGGCTGCAGGGCAAGGTGCAGGCCGCCACGACCCAGGCCGTCGCCACCGCGCGCGAGGAAGGCCGCCAGGAAGTGATCAAGAAAAACCGCGGCTTCTTCGACTTCGGCAGCGACGAGCCGATCGAAAGCACGCTGCAGGGCGAGTTCCGCGGGTTCGCAAAGGGCCGTCGCTACGTGCTGCAGAACGGGCAGGAATGGGAGCAGGTGGACGCCACCCAGTTCTCCGGCAGCGCCAGGCAGGCGCCGAAAGTGAGCATGCGCCCGGGCCTGATCGGCGTGTGGTACATGAAAGTGGACGGCGTGAACGTGCAGCCGAAGGTGCGCCGCGCCAAGTAACGCCACCGCTTTCCGGTAGCGCCGGGCATGGGCCCGGCGCTCCCCCGGAATCACGCCTGGCGCAGTGCCGCCACCCGCTGCGCCAGTTTCTTCGCCGAGATGCCGGTACGCGCACCCAGTTCCTGGGCGAACAGCGAAACGCGCAGTTCTTCCAGGTCCCAGCGCAGCGCCTGCCACTGCGGCCGCTCGCGCAACCCCTGCTGTTCGCCTACCTGCAGCGCCTCCAGGAACGGATGCAGTTCCAGCATGCGCGCCTGGTCGCGCGGCGGGTCACGCTTGGCGCGTTCGGTGCGCAGGATCATCGCCTTCAGATAGCGCGGGTACTGCGCCAACGCGTCGGCCGGGGTGTCACGCAGGAAGCCGGGGTGGATCAGCCCGGCCAGCTGCGCTTCCATGTCGTCCAGGTTGCCGCGCGCCCAGCCCATCAACGGCGCTTCCAGCATCGGCTTGAGTTCGGCCACCAGCGCCAGGATGCTCTCGGCCAGCTTCAGCCGCGACATCGCCTCGCCGAACAGGGCCTTGGCGGCATGCTCGCGACGCTGCTCGAAGGCCGCCGCCTCGCGGATGTCTTCCAGCCCCTCGGCCAGCACGGCGTTCATGGCCGCATCGACCAGGTCACCGCGCAGGCGTTCCTGCGATTCGATCGCCGCGTACAACAGGCCGGTCTTGGCGCCGACCGGCAACTGCTTGCGGGCCTGCTTGACCTTCTCGGCCAGGGCGATTTCCAGCAGGCGGCGCACGCCCAGCGGATGAGCCTCCTGCGCCTGCTGGCGGTCGGCGAAGATGCGCAGCGCCACGCTGTCGCCCTCGTCCAGCAAGGCCGGATAGGCCGGCACGCCCGCTTCGCCGGGCACCTGCAACGGAATCGGCGTGGCCGGGAAGCTGCGCAGCCCATCGGCCGCCATCTCGCGCCCGGCACGTGCGGCGAAGGCATCGCCGGCACGGCCACCGAATTTCGCGCGCAGGGCATCGAGTTCGCGCGAGGTCGCCAGCACCTTGCCCTGTTCGTCGCGCAGGCGCAGGTTCATGTGCAGGTGCGGTTCGATCGACTCCGGCTCGAAGTCGGTGGCCGCCACAGTGGCGCCGGTGGCCCGTGACAGGAAGCGCGCCAGTTCGCCGGTGATGGCATCGGCGCTGGGCTGCGGGAACGCTTCGAAGAAGGCTCGCGCGAAGTCCGGCGCCGGCACATAGTTGCGGCGCATCGCCTTGGGCAGGCTGCGGATCAGGGCCGAGGCCTTGTCGGCCACGAAGCCCGGCGCCAGCCAGCCCAGCTGCACCGGGTCCAACGCGTTGAGCAGGTGCAGCGGCACATCCAGGGTCACGCCATCGTCGTCGGCGCCCGGCTCGAAACGGTAGTGCAGCGGCAACCGCGCCTGGCCCAGCGCCAGGTACTTCGGGTAACGCTCCTGCTCGCTGCCCTCGCCGGGCAGCAGATCGGCCAGGCTCCAGTGCAGGGCCTTGCGCTGTTCCGGCGCCAGTGTCTTCCACCACGTATCCAGGCCTGCGGCCGAATGGATCTGCGGCGGCACCCGGTCCAGGTACCAGCGGGCCTGCCAGTTGTCATCGGCGACGATACCGGCCCGGCGCAGCTTGGCTTCTTCCTCGCGTGCGACCTCCAGCACCTTCTGGTTGTCGACCACGAAGCTGGCGCGGGTATTGATCTCGCCGGTTACCAGGGCCTGGCGCACGAAGATGTCGTGGGCCTCCACCGGCTCGATGCGGCCGTAGTGCACCGGCTTCTTCGGCGCCAGCACCAGCCCGAACAGGCTGATCTGCTCCGACGCCAGCACCTGGCCCTGCGCGCGCGACCAGTGCGGGTCGAAGTGCTTGCGCAGCAGCAGGTGCGGCAGTTCGGCAATCACCCAGTCCGGCTCGATCGCGGCCAGGGTCATGCCCCACACTTTCTGCGTATCCAGCAGATTGGCCGCCAGCAGCCACGGCGGCGGCCGCTTGGACAGCGCCGAACCCGGGAACGGCAGGAAGCGGCGCTGGCGTGGTGCCTGGAAATCACCTTTCTCGGTGCGGTGGCCGATCTGCGTGGGCAGGCCCGCCACCAGCGCCCGGTGCAGGGTCTGGTAGGCGGCAGCGCGCACGCGCTCGCTGAAACCGCCGCCGGCGGGCGCCTGTTCCATCTGTGCACGCACGGCCAGCGGCGCTGGCGCGGCCTCGGCCTTGCCTTCGCGGGCCAGGCGCGCAGCGCGGTGCAGTTGGCCACGGGTGGCCTTCACTGCGGCCGCGTCATCACGCGCCACGGCCGGCGCACTGCTGCCGGCCAGCAAAGGCGCCATCGAGGCCTCGCTGGTTTCCTCCTTCCAGCCCAGCTCCTCGCACAGCAGGCGCAGCTGGCGGTGCAGCTCGCGCCATTCGCGCATGCGCAGGAAGCCCAGGAAATGACGGCCGCACCAGTCACGCAGCTTCGATTGGGTCAGGTCTTCGTGGGCCTGCCGATAGGCATCCCACAAGCGCAGCACACCCACGAATTCGGAGCGGCCATCGGCGAACTGCGCATGCGCGCTGTCGGCCGCACCGCGCGCCTCGGGCGGGCGTTCGCGCGGGTCCTGGATGCCCAGGAACGAGGCGATCACCAGCATCGGCCGCAGGCAGCCGGCGGCCTGTGCGGCCACCAGCATGCGCGCCAGTTTCACGTCCACCGGCAGGCGTGCCATCTGCTTGCCGATGGCGGTCATGCGCCGCTCGGCATCGATCGCGCCCAGTTCGGTCAACTGCTGCCAGCCATCGGCCACCGCGCGCTCATCCGGCGCCTCCAGGAACGGGAAGTCCTCGATGCGGCCCAGGCCCAGCTGCAGCATGCGCAGGATCACCCCGGCCAGGCTGGAACGGCGGATTTCCGGATCGGTGAATTCCGGCCGCGCCTGGAAATCGGCTTCGGCGTACAGGCGGTAGCAGATGCCTTCGGCAATACGGCCGCAGCGGCCCTTGCGCTGGTTGGCGCTGGCCTGCGAGATCGGTTCGATGTGCAGTCGGTCCAGCTTGTTGCGCGGGCTGTAGCGCTTGACGCGGGCGAAACCCGGATCGACCACATAGCGGATGCGCGGCACCGTCAGCGAGGTTTCGGCCACGTTGGTGGCCAGCACGATGCGCCGGTTCGGGCCCGGATTGAACACCCGGTCCTGGTCCTGGTTGGACAACCGCGCGTACAGCGGCAGCACCTCGGTGTTGCGGTACTTGCGGCGCTCCAGCGACTGGTGCGCATCGCGGATCTCACGCTCGCCGGGCAGGAAGATCAGCACATCGCCACGCGCATCCAGGCGGGTGATTTCATCGATGGCCGACACGATGGCGTCGTTGACGGTGCGTTCGCCCTGGTCTTCGCCCTCGCCTTCCAGCGCGCGGTAACGCACCTCCACCGGGAAGGTGCGGCCTTCGACGCTGATCACCGGTGCATTGTCGAAATGCTGGGCAAAGCGTTCGGTGTCGATGGTGGCCGAGGTGACGATCAGCTTCAGGTCCGGGCGCTTGCGCAGCAGCTGCTTCAGGTAACCCAGCAGGAAATCGATGTTGAGGCTGCGTTCGTGCGCCTCGTCGACGATGATCGTGTCGTAGTTCGACAGCCAGCGGTCACTGGCGATCTCCGCCAGCAGGATGCCGTCGGTCATGAACTTGATGCGGCTGTCGTCGCTGACCTTGTCGTTGAAGCGCACCTGGTAGCCGACCAGCTGGCCCAGTTCGCTGTGCAGTTCCTGCGCCACGCGGCTGGCCACCGCACGTGCGGCAATCCGTCGCGGCTGGGTGCAGCCAATCATGCCGGCCTGGCCGCGACCGGCGGCCAGGCACAGTTTCGGCAGCTGGGTGGTCTTGCCCGAGCCGGTTTCACCGGCGATCACCACCACCTGATGATCGCGGATCAGCTCGATGATCGCGTCGGCTTCACGCGCAATCGGCAGCTGCGGGTCCAGAGTAATGGCCGGCTGCTGTTGCGCCCGCACCTGCCGGCGCTGCACCGACGCCTGCAAGGCCTGCTCGAAGGTGGCGGCCAGCGCCGCATCCTGTGGCTTGGCCTGGCACCGCGAGAGCATCCCCAGCAAACGGCCCCGGTCGCGGCTCATGGCGCCGTCGATGGCGGCGCGCTGCTGGCGCAGGCGGGGCGATGGATTTTTATCGATAGAGTTCATCAATCGGTTCGTTCAAAACTTTGAAAGCGACCAGTCATCACGACCGGTTTATTGTGAAGGCCAACGATTCCACAAGGAGGAACCCCATGGCGAAGACCAAGAGCACGACCAAGGCCAAGACCGGCAAGCAGAAGCTTGCGGCGGCGGCACCGTCGGCACCGAACATCGATATCGGGATCACCCAGGGCGACCGCAAGAAGATCGCCGACGGTCTGTCGCGCTTCCAGGCTGATGCGTTCACGCTCTACCTGAAGACGCACAACTTCCACTGGAATGTGACCGGGTCGATGTTCAACTCGCTGCACACCATGTTCGAGACGCAATACACCGAGCAGTGGGCGGCACTGGACGACGTGGCCGAGCGCATCCGCGCGCTGGGCTTCAATGCCCCGGGCTCCTACCGGGAATTCGCTGCGCTGACCTCGATCGCCGAGGAACCGGGCCTGACCGACAGTGCGGACTGGCGGGAAATGGTACGCCAGTTGGTGGTCGCCAACGAAGCGGTCTGCCGTACGGCGCGTGAAGTGCTGGACGTGGCCGCCAAGGGTGACGACGCCCCGACCGAGGACCTGATGACCCAGCGCCTGCAGACCCACGAGAAGTACGCCTGGATGCTGCGCTCGCTGCTCCAGTAAGGGTTTGGGGGCTCGGCAGGGCTTGCAGCCCTGCACCTGCCGAATCAACGTCAACGTCAAAGTCAAAGGCGGGTTTCCTGAGGGATGGCGGGGTGGGTCCGGTTGAGGGGGACGCCGTAAACCCCCTCCGGGGTCCGGCCCAGCCGCCGGCGGCTGGGCGTTCGGGCGCTTGCGAAGCAGTGCTTCGCAAGCAAAGCGCCCTCACCCATGGGGGCTTGGTCGCCGCATCCATGCGGCTCACACCCCCTCAACCGGACCCACCCCGCCTTCGACAGTTTTCCGCGATCTGCCGGCAAAGCCTGGGGTCAGATCCGTTTTCCGCAGGAGAACGGATCTGACCCCATTTTGATTGTCGATATCTGACAGATTTCATCCACGCATGGCGTGGATGGACCCACCGTTACCGGGAAACTGTCGGGGGCGGGGCGGCGTGGGCTTGCAGGACCGTTGGCGCCATGGATGGCGCCATCGAGCCCCCATGGATGGGTTTACGGCGTGTCCTGCAAGGCCACACCGCCCCGCCCAACCAGCAGGCACCCCAGAGCCGGCTGTTGCCTTTGACGTTGCTCTGGCCTGAAGGCTTCTGCAGGTGCAGGGCGCAGCCCTGCCGACTCCGCCGCCGGGGTAAACTAGCCGGATGGCTTCCCGTCCCGCGCACGACCTGCTCCAACGCGTCTTTGGTTACGACGATTTCCGTGGTCCCCAGCAGGACATCGTGGAGCATGTGGCTGCCGGCCACGATGCCCTGGTGCTGATGCCCACCGGCGGCGGCAAGTCGCTCTGCTACCAGGTGCCGGCCCTGCTGCGTGACGGTTGTGGCATCGTCATCTCGCCGCTGATCGCGCTGATGCAGGACCAGGTCGAAGCCCTGCGCCAGCTCGGCGTGCGTGCCGAATACCTGAATTCCACCCTGGATGCCGAGACCGCCGGCCGCGTCGAGCGCGAACTGCTCGCCGGCGAGCTGGACATGCTCTATGTCGCCCCCGAGCGGCTGCTGACCGGTCGCTTCCTGTCGCTGCTGTCGCGCAGCCACATCGCCCTGTTCGCCATCGACGAAGCACACTGCGTGTCGCAGTGGGGCCACGATTTCCGCCCCGAGTACCGCCAGCTGACCGTGCTGCACGAGCGCTGGCCGCAGATTCCACGCATCGCGCTGACCGCGACCGCCGATCCGCCGACCCAGCGCGAGATCGCCGAGCGCCTCGACCTGCAGGAAGCCCGCCACTTCGTCAGCTCCTTCGACCGCCCCAACATCCGCTACACCGTGGTGCAGAAGGACAACGCGCGCAAGCAGCTGACCGATTTCCTGCGCGGCCACCGTGGCGAGGCCGGCATCGTCTACTGCATGTCACGGCGCAAGGTGGAGGAAACCGCCGAGTTCCTGTGCGGCCAGGGTTTCAATGCCCTGCCCTACCACGCCGGCCTGCCGCCGGAGGTGCGCGCCAACAACCAGCGCCGCTTCCTGCGCGAGGACGGCATCGTGATGTGCGCCACCATCGCCTTCGGCATGGGCATCGACAAGCCGGACGTGCGCTTCGTCGCGCATACCGACCTGCCCAAGTCGATGGAAGGCTACTACCAGGAGACCGGCCGCGCCGGCCGTGATGGCGAAGCCGCCGAAGCCTGGCTGTGCTACGGCCTGGGCGATGTGGTGCTGCTCAAGCAGATGATCGAGCAGTCCGAGGCCGGCGAAGAACGCAAGCAGCTGGAGCGGGCCAAGCTCGACCACCTGCTGGGCTACTGCGAATCCATGCAGTGCCGTCGCCAGGTGCTGCTGGCCGGCTTCGGCGAGACCTATCCCCAGCCCTGCGGCAACTGCGACAACTGCCTGACCCCGCCAGCTTCGTGGGATGCCACCATTGCGGCGCAGAAGGCGCTGAGCTGCGTCTACCGCAGTGGCCAGCGCTTCGGCGTCGGCCACCTGATCGACATCCTGCGCGGCAGCGAGAACGAGAAGATCAAGCAGCAGGGCCACGACAAGCTGAGCACCTATGCCATCGGCCGCGACCTGGATGCACGCACCTGGCGCAGCGTGTTCCGGCAGCTGGTGGCCGCCAGCCTGCTGGAAGTGGATAGCGAGGGCCACGGTGGCCTGCGCCTGACCGATGCCAGCCGCGCCGTGCTCACCGGCCGCCGGCAGATCAGCATGCGCCGCGATCCGGCCAGCAGCAGCACCGGGCGCGAGCGCAGTGCGCAGCGCACCGGCCTGTCGGTGCTGCCGCAGGACCTGGCCCTGTTCAACGCCCTGCGCGGCCTGCGCGCCGAGCTGGCACGCGAGCAGAACGTCCCGGCGTTCGTGATCTTCCACGACAGCACCCTGCGCAACATCGCCGAACAGCGCCCGACCAGCCTGGACGAACTGGCCCGGGTCGGTGGCATCGGCGGCACCAAGCTGAGCCGCTACGGCCCGCGCCTGGTGGAGATCGTGCGCGAAGAGGGCTAGCGCCGGGCGAACGTAGCGATGCCCTTCGTAGAGTCGAGCTTGCTCGACTGCCGTTGGTTTCACGCCAGGAGCAGTCGAGCAAGCTCGACTCTACAGACCCCACCCTGGTGCGGGTCCAACCTTGAACACGCCATTCAGCAAGAGGTGCATCCGCGCCCGCTTGCGGCTAAATTGACGCCATGTCCCTCGCCTCGACCCTGCTCCGTGTCGTGCTCATGCTCAGCCTGTTGCTCAACGGGCTGAACGCGGCCATGGCCAGCGGTCATGAGGACATGGGGCGGATGGCCCATGCCATGGCCACCACGGTTGAAGGCGGCGATGCCGACTGCCACCACCACGCCGGCATGCAGGCCGGGGAAGCGCCGCAGGCCAAGGCCCCGGCCCACGACGCCCACTGCCAGATCAAGGACTGCGTGCGCAGTTGCGCCCAGCACCCGCTGCTGGTGGTGCAGCCGTTGCCGTACCTGGCCGGTCCCGGCCTGTCGCTGGCACCGCAGCCGATGCCGGCCAATGGCCGCCCGGCGCCGCCACTGCCGCCGATCTCACGCCCTCCCATCGGCTGATTCCCCACGCAGCGTGCGCGCTGCGCACCGGAGCCGGCGACCTGCCGGCGTCTTTCCGTGTCTGGAGTCATCCTCATGAATACCCGTAATCCCCCGGCCCGGGCGCCCTGCCCATGCCGTCGCGCCGCCTGTTCGTACAGGGCCTGGCCGCCGGTGGCGTGGTTGCCGGCATCGCTGCCGTCGGCGTGCCGCAGCGCGCGCTGGCCGCCGCCCGCGCCACCCCACGCCTGGCCGGCGCCCCGGCCGTGCTCAGTGATACCCGCATCGAACTGGCCATCGGCGAATCGCTGGCCAACTTCACCGGCCGCACCCGTCCGGCGATCACCGTCAACGGCTCGCTGCCCGCGCCGATCCTGCGCTGGCGCGAAGGCCAGACGGTGGATCTGTTCGTGCGCAACACGCTGGACCGCCACCCGACCTCGATCCACTGGCACGGCATCCTGCTGCCGGCCAACATGGACGGGGTGCCCGGCCTGAGTTTCAACGGCATCGGCCCCGGCGAAACCTACCATTACCACTTCGACCTCAAGCAGTCGGGCACCTACTGGTACCACAGCCACTCGATGTTCCAGGAGCAGGCCGGCCTGTATGGCGCGCTGATCATCGACCCGGCCGAACCGGCGCCGTACCACCACGACCGCGAGCACGTGATCATGCTGTCCGACTGGACCGACATGGATCCGGGCGCGCTGTTCCGGCGCATGAAGAAGCTCGCCGAGCACGACAACTACTACAAGCGCACCCTGCCCGACTTCCTGCGTGACGTGAAGCGCGACGGCTGGTCGGCCGCGCTGTCCGACCGTGGCATGTGGGGCCGGATGCGGATGACGCCCACCGATATCTCCGACATCAATGCGCACACCTACACCTACCTGATGAACGGCACCGCCCCGGCCGGCAACTGGACCGGGCTGTTCCGCAGCGGCGAGAAGGTGCTGCTGCGCTTCATCAACGGTGCCTCCATGACCTACTTCGACGTGCGTATTCCCGGCCTGAAGATGACCGTGGTCGCCGCCGACGGCCAGTACATCCATCCGGTCAGCATTGACGAATTCCGCATCGCCCCGGCCGAAACCTACGACGTGCTGGTCGAACCAACCGGGCAGGACGCGTTCACCATTTTCTGCCAGGACATGGGCCGCACCGGCTTTGCCGCCGGCACGCTGGCGGTACGCCACGGCCTGCAGGCACCGATCCCCGCGCGCGACCCGCGCCCGCTGCTGACGATGAGCGATATGGGGCATGACATGGGCGGCGGACATGCGGGGCACGACATGTCCGCGATGATGGGCATGGACCACAGCGCACATGGCGGCGGCACTACCGCCAGCAAGGCACCGAAGCATCCGGCCAGCGAGCGCAACAACCCGCTGGTGGATATGCAGAGTTCGGCCACCGAACCGAAGCTGGACGACCCCGGCATCGGCCTGCGCGACAACGGCCGCCAGGTGCTGACCTATGGCGCGATGCGCAGCCTGTTCGAAGACCCGGATGGTCGTGAGCCCAGCCGCGAAGTCGAGTTGCACCTGACCGGTCACATGGAGAAATTCTCCTGGTCGTTCGACGGCATTCCGTTTGCCAGCGCCGAACCACTACGGCTGAACTACGGCGAGCGCATGCGCATCGTGCTGGTCAACGACACCATGATGCAGCACCCGATCCACCTGCACGGCGTGTGGAGCGATCTGGAAAACGCACAGGAGGAATTCCAGGTCCGCAAGCACACCATCGACATGCCGCCCGGCACCCGCCGCAGCTACCGCGTGCGCGCCGATGCACTCGGCCGTTGGGCTTACCACTGCCATCTGCTGTACCACATGGAAGCGGGCATGATGCGCGAAGTGAGGATCGAAGAATGAGCCGCTCACTGCTTTCCCCAGCCTGCTGGCGCTGGGCCTGGCCACCGCACTGCCGGTGTTCGCGCAATCGCATGCCGGGCATGACATGGGCACGATGGACGCGCCGGCGAAGACTGCGACGACCGCGACCGAACCGGTCGATCATTCGAAGATGGATCACTCGACCATGGATCACTCGAAGATGGACCATGGCGCGATGCAGCCGGCGACGATGGACCATTCCACGATGGACCACGCCGCCATGGGTCACGGCACGCCCGCGCCGACCGAACCGCGCGAGCCGATCCCGGTGCCCACCGATGCCGACCGCGCCGCCGCCTTCCCGCCCATCGCCCACGGTGCGATGGAGCACGCGCCGGAGATCAACAGCCTGCTGCTGATCGACCGCCTCGAACACTGGGACGGCAAAAGCAGCAACGGCCAGGCCTGGGAAGCCACCGGCTGGATCGGCGGCAACATCAACCGCCTGTGGCTGCGCACCGATGGCGAACGCAGCAAGGGCCGCACCGAGTCATCGGCGGTTGAAGCCCTGTATGGCCGCAGCGTGTCGCCGTGGTGGGACGTGCTGGTCGGTGTACGCCAGGACTTCCGCCCCGCCGACTCACGCACATGGGCGGCAATCGGCATCCAGGGCCTTGCGCCGTACAAGTTCGAAAGCTCGGCCACGCTGTACATGGGCTCCGGCGGCCAGGTGCTGGCCAAGGCTGAAGTCGAGTACGACGTGCTGCTGACCAACCGGCTGATCCTGCAGCCGCTGCTGGAAGCGACGGTAGCGGCCAAGGATGAACCGGAGTACGGCATCGGCCGCGGCCTGAACAAGGTCGAAGCCGGGCTGCGCCTGCGCTATGAGTTCAGCCGCCGCTTCGCGCCGTACATCGGCATCAGCCACGAACGCAGTTTCGGCGACACCGCCGACTATGCCGGTGACCACGCCCGTGACACGCGCTGGGTGGCCGGCGTGCGGATGTGGTTCTGAGCAGCGGATCGTGAGCAACCGCCAGCCCCGGCAAACGCCGGGGCCGGCTACACTGCGCCTCGTTCCATTGCAGGCCCCGCCATGTCGCTGCAGATCCGCCGCGCCACCCTTGCCGACGTCGACGCACTGTCGGCCATTGCCATTACCACCTACAACGAAACCTGGGGCGACTCGTATCCGCCGCAGGAACTGCAGGATTTCCTGCAGGCGCACTACAGCCGCGAACCGCAGCGCGCCGAGCTGTCCGACCCGCGCAGTGCGATCTGGCTGCTGTTGGACGGCGACAACGTGGTCGGCTACCTGGCCGCCGGTGCCAACACCCTGCCGCATGCCGAGGCGCGCGAAGGCGATATCGAACTGAAGCGGTTCTACATCCTGGCCACACACCAGAGCGGCGGCCACGGCGCGCGCATGATGCAGGCGTTCATGGACTGGTTGGACCAGCCGCAGCGCCGCACCCTGTGGGTGGGCGTATGGGAAGAGAACTTCGGTGCGCAGCGCTTCTACGCGCGCTACGGCTGCAGCAAGGTAGGCGAGTACGACTTCATCGTCGGCGACACCCACGACCGTGAGTTCATACTGCGCCGCCCGTAACCGCGCCGTAGAGTCGAGCTTGCTCGACTGCTCTCCAGCCGTTGTAGAGTCGAGCCATGCTCGACTGCCTGTTACCAACAGTCGAGCAAGCTCGACTCTACAAAAGCGACGCGCCTAGAAATCAAACAGCTCCGACAGGAAGCTGTCCTTCTTCTTTTTCTTGTACCCATGGCCGTACTGCTGGCCACGGTTGTCCTCGTAGCGCTGTCCCAGGTGACGGGTATCGCGATGCATCACCGGCGGCGGCGCAGCGGCCGGCTGTGCCTGCACAGGGGCGGGCGGCGGCGGCGCAGCGGCCGGCTGTGCCTGCACAGGGGCGGGCGGCGGCACCGCAGCACCGGTGCCGGCACCCGCGCGTTCGATGATCTTGTCCAGCTCGCCACGGTCCAGCCACACGCCACGGCAGCCGGGGCAATAATCGATCTCGATGCCATGGCGCTCGGCCATCTGCAGGGTCTGGGTCTTGCACACGGGGCACAGCATGGGCATGGCTCCTGAAGGTCTGGCAACGACTCTACCTGCCCACGGATGACTGTGCGGCAACACATGACCGATGGCACAGGGACTTCCGGCGCGTGCCAGCGTCCCCGGCCGCCTTCCACACTGCACGCTGGTTCCGCAGGGAGTGCGTGCATGACCGTCCTGTCCCGCCTGCCCACCGCCGCGCGCCTGCTGCTGGTGCTGCTCGGCGTCGGCCTGGGCCTGAATCTGCGCGATGTCGCTGCGGCCGCAGGCGCGCCGATTCCCGCCTTGCCCATGCCCTACGGCGGCAGCCTGCTGGACAACGCACTGGCCGTGCTGCTGGCGCTGCTGCTGGCCGCACTGCTGCGCCCCCGTGGGATGGGCCTGATGGCCAGCCTGGGGCTGCGCGGAAACGGCTGGCGCGGCCCGATGTGGGTGCTGCTGGCCAGCCTGCCCTGCTGGCTGGGCCTGGCGGTGCTGGGCACGCCCAACACCGCACTGACCACCCTGGATGCAACGATGCTCGCCGTGCTGTTCCCGCTGGCCGAGGAAGTGCTGTTCCGCGGCCTCGGCTTCGTGCTGCTGGTGAAGCTCATGCGTGGCCCGTGGCCGCTGCTGGCGCTGCCGCAGGCGCTGCTGTTCGGCTGGGTGCACTGGCTGGGCTTCGGCGGCTTCGACGGCGGCGGTACCGCGCTGTTCGTCGGCGCGGTGATCGCGCTGGGGGATTCATCTTCGCCTGGCTCGACCACCTGGACGGCGACACCCTGTGGTGCGGCCTGGTGCTGCACGTATCGATGAACCTAGCGTGGAATGTATTCAGCCTCGATAACGCCGTCGCGCTCGGTTGGCAGGCCACCAGCCTGCGTATCGGCACTGCCCTGCTGGCAGTGGCGGTGCTGGCCTGGCAGGTACGCCAGCGCCCGCTGTAACGCCCACTTAGCCTGGCGTGCACGCCGGGCTCACCCCGGCTTGCGCATACTTGCGCGCCTTTTCATTGCTGCTTTCCGGAGCTGTAGCGTCATGTTGCTGTCCAAGCGCCACGTTGAACCCCGCGTCCTGCTGATCGAGGACGCCGAGGAAACCCGCGAGCTGAGCCGTCTTGCGCTGGAAAGCCAGGCCTGCCACGTGGTGGGCGTGAGCTCGGCCGAAGCGGCACTGGGCCTGCTGGCCGCCGGTGAGCGTTTCGACCTGCTGTTCACCGACGTCAATCTGGGCGCGATCAGTGGCATTGAAGCTGCCAACCAGGTGCGCGGGCTGTACCCGCACCTGCCGATCCTGGTGACCTCGGGCATGGACCAGCACCAGGTGCTGCCGCAGCTGCGCGATGGCATCCATTTCCTGCCCAAGCCGTACAACATGAGCGAACTGCTCGATGCCATCCGGCTGTGCTTCCGGCACGCCGATGTGGGCGTGTTGACCGGGCCGGACGCACAGGCGGCCTGAGGCCTTCATCCACGCATGGCGTGGATGGCACCCACGATCAACCGCTGCTGTACGGCCCGGTACCCGGAAACACCTTCAGCAGCGCGCGGGTGATCATGTCCGGGTAGACCGTGAAGTGATCCTCGTCATCGATCACCATGTTCTCCACCTTCAACGATCGCCCGCTGCTGCGCAGCTGCTCGGCGAATTCGGCGTTGTGGCGCAGCATGTCGTTGCGGGTGAAGTAACGCGGTTCGGGCTTGACCGTTTCAAAGCTGCCCACTGACAGCACCACCGTAATCGGCTGCGCCGGCGCCTTGGCCTCGGCCTGCATGCGCGGCACCCGATGGTCGTCGAACCACAGCGATGGACTGGACAGGATGTAGGTGCGGAACATGTCCGGGCGCGTGGTCAGCACATAGGCGCCGAACAGGCCGCCATACGAATGACCCGCATAGGCGCGCCGCGCCGGATCAGTGCGGTAACGCGCATCAATCATCGGCAGCACCTGTTCGGCGAGGAAATCGCGGTAATGCGCCGCGCCGCCGTAGCTGACGTCATCGCTGTAGTCACGCGGATCGGTACGCGCCGGGTCGCTGGGCGTGTAATCGCGTGAGCGGCTCTGCTTGGAGGTCAGGCCTTCCTGCGGCGGCAGCCCGACCAGGATGAAATCCTCCAGGTTGACGCCCTTCTGCCCCACCAGGTTGCGCACGCTGCGCACCAGCGGGAAGCTGTACAGCGCGTCGGTCACGTACAGCACCGGATAGTGCTTTTCCGGATGTGCGGCGTAGTCGGCCGGCAGTGCCACCCAGACCGGATAATCGCGGCCGACCGGATCGTGCACGCGCAGCGCTTCGGTATCCGGCAGCACCACGCCCGACACAGCGGCGGCCGGGCTCTCCTTCGCTTCACTCTGCGCTGCCGGTGGCGCCACCGACATCGCACAGCCACTCACGGCCAGGCAGGCCGCCACGCTCCATCCACGCACACGCTGCATCCACACGCTCCCGTTACGGGCGGCGCACCGGATGGCGCCGCTGCCGCATCCTCACATGGCATGCGGCTGCACGCCAATCCCTCGGCTTACGGCGAGGCCGGCGGCGGCGCCGGGAACAGCGTGCGCAGCGCCTGCAACGCGGCCGGGTGATAGATCGTGGCGTGGGTTTCCTCCGGCAGCGGCAGGTATTTCACCAGCGGCGACGGCGACGCCTGTTGCAGCACGGCCGCCAGCTGCGCGGCAGAAGCAGCCAGCTGTGGCTGCCCGCTGCTGGCCAGGAACACGCGCGGCTGCGCACGCGTCACCGCCGGCAGCTGCTTGGCCGCAGCGCCCAGCATCGTGCCCCGGTTCCACCACAGGCTCGGGTCCAGCGCGATGTAACTGTTGAACAGCGTCGGCTCCTGCAGCAGCGTTTCCACCACGAACAGGCCGGCCAGCGATTCACCGATCAGCGCGCGCTCGTCGGTAGTCGGGTAGCGCTGGCGCACCTGCGGCATCAGTTCATCGCGCAGGAAGGTGCGGTAAGCCGCCGAACCACCGATGCGCGGCGCGATCTTCTGGTCCTGCGGGTCCTTGCTGGGGCCGGTCATGTCGCGGCGGCGCTCGGTGTTTTCGATGCCGACCAGCAGGAACGGGCGCATGCTGCCATTGCCACTCAGCACCTGCACCAGCCCGGCCACGTGCAGGAAGTCCTCGCCGATGCCGCCGTCGGGCATGTAGAGCACCGGCAGCGGCGCCTTCGGGTCCAGGCCCCACGGCTGCGGGCGGTAGACATTGATGCGGCGGGTCTCGCCCAGCGCCTTCGATTCGAGGGTGAAGGTTTCGCCGATCACCAGCGGGGTTGCGGCCGCTGATTGTGCGGACGGCGCCGGTTCGGCGGCCATCAACGGCGTAGCGGAGACGGCGGACAACAACAGCGACAGCACGATGAGGCGCATGGGAAAACCCATCCTGGGAAAGATGCCGAGGATACCGCCCTGCCGCAGGCATTGGCGGCTTCGGCACGCTCACCACCCCTGCGAAATGCGTAGATCCACGCCAAGCGCGGATGGATCACGGTAGAGCCGAGTCCACGCGCGGCTTGGACGACCGCGCAAATCGCAGCCGAGCAGCGCTCGGCTCTACAACACCTCCGCTGTCGCAAATTCACCGATTTTTTAGCGCATGAACCGCTGTTCCGAGCCACCTCGACTGAAGAAAGTGGAGCCCATTTCCCACATGCCACATCACGGCAAACTCACCATCGCCAGCAGTTTCCGACATTCTCCAACGCGATTGACTAAGCGCATGAGCACATGCGTCGCGCACTGTCGCTTGCTACGCCAGCGAGGCCTGCGCCACCCTTTTCGCGTGTCTGGATTCCGGATCGTTCTTCGGAAAATCCTCATTGAGCTCCAGGCGCAGGCGTAATCACCATGCAGCGCCACCGACAACGGGTGGCAGCGGGCCTGCAAGCCTGTGAAGACTGTAAGCATGTTGTTTGCGCTTACCCGTCGGCATTGTCTCTGGACCATGCCGGCGGGTGATCCGTCGGCCTTCATGGCGGGCGGTGCGTGGGGATCTTCGGATCCGCCGGTTAACTGCTTACTGTCTTCCCGGCTTGCAGCCACGCATCGCCCGCCACCCGCCCTGCGCGGTGGCACACCCACTCCAGAGCCGAGGAAGCCGAGATGACCGACCGTCCGCCCTATGCTTTATACGCCGCCAGCATCCACGATGACGACGACAACCCTTCGCCCGAACTGAGCACCTTTCTGGGCTGCCTCAAACGCATCCGCGCGGGCGAAGGGGCCGATGGCCTGCCCTGGCCTGAAACCAGCGTTTCCGCAGGGCGCGGCGTTGCCCTGTCGCGGGTGGAACGGGCCGCCATCGGCATGCTGACCGTGGCGGAAATGCTGCACGCCGCCGACCGCTGCCGGGCAATGGCCACACCGGACCGGCATCTGGATGCCGGCGTGGTTGAAGGGCTGTTCTTCGCCTGCCGCGGGCTGGCGGAACTGGTGTGCCGGGATGTCCGGCCGGAGTAAGTGCACCGGCAGTGGCGCCAGCCCCAGTGGATTGCCCGGGATATGTACAAATTTATGTACACATTGGTACACTCATTCCGTTGCTGCCAAGCCAGCAACGCGAGGTCCACAGGTATGCGCATGGAAGCGATCCTGAATGTGAAGTTCTACCGGTCATCCGCGGCCGATGAGCCGGTCCGGGTCTGGCTGAAGGAGGAGGTTTCCGCCGACGCCCGCAAAGCTATCGGCGGAGACATCAAGACCGTTCAGCTGGGTTGGCCCTTGGGTATGCCACTGGTGCGAAAGATGGATGACCGGTTGTGGGAGATTCGAAGTTCAATCCCTGAGGGCATCGCACGCGTCATGTTCACGACCGTACAGCGGGACATGGTGCTGTTGCACGGGTTCGTGAAGAAATCACAGAAGACGCCCACGTCAGACCTGGAACTGGCCAGGAAGCGCCGGAATGAGGTAATCAGATGAGCAAGAACAAACACGTTGGATCAAGCTTTGATGACTTCCTTGAGTCTGAAGGCCTGCTGCAGGAGTCGGCATCATTGGCGGTCAAGCGCGTGATTGCCTGGCAGGTGGCCGAGGCGATGAAGGCCGTCAACATCAGCAAGGCAACATTGGCCAAGCGCATGCATACCAGTCGCTCGCAGCTGGATCGAGTATTGGATGAAGCCGATACCGGTCTCACGCTCGATACGCTCAGCCGGACGGCTACGGCGTTGGGTTATCGAATCAAGGTGGATCTGGTGGCGCCCAAGGCCGCAGGGCCCTCGACGCGAAAGAAGAAGAGCGCCGGGCCAAAGAACCACGTGGCGTGAATGCTGCGCCCCTGCGGTTCACCCGGTTGCGTTGCATTGCGCAGCAACCGGTGTTCTGCGGAGCAAAAAAAGCGCCCAATGGGCGCTGGTGTCCTTGAGTGCAATGGTGGGCCGTGAAGGATTCGAACCTTCGACCAAAAGATTAAAAGTCTTCTGCTCTACCGACTGAGCTAACGGCCCATTGCACTGCCCCAGCCTTTCGGCGGGGTGGGCATTCTACCCTACTTTGGCCGGTCGCGTGAAACCCCGGTGTGTCGAGGATGCCGGCCAGCGGCCGGCACGACCAGCGGGCTTAAACCTTTCGGGCCACTGGTGCATCCCATCTGTGATCCTTCCCCGGAGCCATGGATGCGTCTGATCGTCAGCCTGCTTGCCGCCCTACTGCCCTGTGCGGCCCTGGCCGCCCCGTCCCAGGTCGTCACCGACGACATTGCCCGCTTCTGGGCCACCTTTGACGCGGTGCGCGCCGAGCCTGATGCCGAGCGCCGGGTGGCGCTGGTCCAGCAGCGCTACATCGATCCGGGCAGCCCCGGCCTGCATGCACTGATGCAGGTGCGCCGCTACACCGCCCGCGAGTACGCCGAGGCCATGCAGGCCTGGCCGCGCTTCTGGACCTCGGTACGACCGCTCACCGCCAACGCGCAGCAGGCCAGCGCGTCACTGGAGCGCGATCTGTCTGCCTTCCGCGCGCTCTACCCTGCCCTGCGCCCGGCCACCATCACCTATGCGGTGGGCGTGCTGCGCACCGGTGGCACCACGCTGGGCGACAAGGTGCTGATTGGCGCGGAGATGGCGCTGGGCGACGAGCGCGTGGACGTGAGCGAGCTGCCGGAGAAGATGCGCGACCGCCTGCGGATCTTCTACGACAGCCGGCCGGGTGCGAACAACGCGCAGAACAACCTGCACGAGTACGTGCACACGCAGCAGCGCGAGACCACCGGCAGCCTGGCGCAGTACGTGGTGCGCGAGGGTGTGGCCGAGTTTGTGGCCGAGCGGTTGAGCGGGCGTCGGCCGGCGTTGCCGCTTTATGTCTACGGGCCGGCGCACGAGGCGGAAATCCGCACGCGCTTCATTGCCGAGATGGACGGGGACAACCTCGACAACTGGCTGTACAACAGCGCCCGCAATCCGTTCGGGGTGAGTGATGTGGGGTACTACGCCGGGTATCGCATCGCGCAGGAGTACATGCGGCGGCAGAAGGATGAAAAGGCGGGGATCGCGCGGATGATCGAGTTGGACTATGCCGATCCGAAGTCGGTGCGGGCCTTCATCGAGGCGTCGGGGTGGTTGCCTGATGAGGCTGCCGGCCAGCGGCCGGCACTACCAGACTCCATCCGCCGGTAACGCCGGGACAGAGAGTGCGAACCAACGGTTCGCACCCACCATCGGGGGCATCAGCCCCATCACCTCAGGCGTACAGCGTGGGGTCCGGCACGCCGGCTTCGGTGAAGCCCTGCGCGCGCAGGCGGCAGGCATCGCAGTGGCCGCAGGCGGCGCCGTTGGCGTCGGCGTTGTAGCAGGACACGGTCAGGCCGAAGTTCACGCCCAGGCGCACGCCTTCGCTGACGATCTGGCCCTTGCTGAGGAACTGCAGCGGGGCATGCACCTTGATGCCCGCCCCTTCCACGCCGGATTTGGTGGCCAGGTTGGCCAGCGCCTGGAACGCGGCCACGAACTCGGGGCGGCAGTCCGGGTAGCCGGAGTAATCCACGGCGTTGACGCCGCAGAAGATGTCGTTGGCACCGAGCACTTCGGCCCAGCCCAGCGCCAGCGACAGCATGATGGTGTTGCGCGCCGGCACGTAGGTGACCGGGATGCCGGCACCGCCGGCCTCGGGCACGTCGATGTCGTCGGTCAGCGCCGAGCCGCCGATGCTGCGCAGGTCCACGTCCACGGTCTTGTGCGCGACCACGCCCTGGGCCTTGGCCACGCGGGCGGCGGCATCCAGTTCGGAGGTGTGGCGCTGGCCATAGCGCACGCTCAGGGCATGCACGGCGAAGCCCTGTTCCTGGGCCATGGCGATGACGGCGGCTGAATCCATGCCGCCGGAGAGAAGCACAACTGCCTTCTTCATGGGTAAAACATCCGGTTGGGAGGGGAAAGCCAGCACGCTGTCCCGCGCCGGAGTTACATCAGGGAACGTTGCCTGGGCTCATCGGCCCGGCTCGTCGTTCCACAGGATTTTATGCAACTGCATCTGGAAGCGCACCGGCAGGCGGTCTTCGACGATCCAGTCGGCCAGCTGGCGCGCGGTGATCTCGCCCTTGCTGGGCGAGAAGAACACCGTGCAGCGCTTGACCAGATCGTGCTCGGCCAGCAGGGCCTTGGCCCAGTCGTAATCTTCGCGGCTGCAGATGACGAACTTGATCTGGTCGCGGGCGGTCAGCAGCGGCAGGTTGTCCCAGCGGTTGCGCGCCACTTCGGCCGAACCCGGGGTCTTGATGTCGACCACGCGCGATACGCGCGGATCGACCGCGCTGACGTCCAGTGCGCCGGAGGTCTCCAGCGAGACGTCCATGCCGGCATCGCACAGCTTCTGCAGCAGCACCAGGCAGCGCTTCTGCGCCAGCGGCTCGCCGCCGGTCACGCAGACGTGGCGCACGCCCTGGGCCAGCACCTCGGCCACGATGTCGTCGATATCCCACCAGGTGCCGCCGTGGAAGGCATAGGCGGTGTCGCAGTACTGGCAGCGCAGCGGGCAGCCGGTCAGGCGCACGAACACGGTCGGCCAGCCGGCGGTATCGGCTTCGCCCTGCAGCGAGGTGAAGATCTCGGTGATCTTCAGGCGCGGCAGCGGCGATTGCACGATGTCGCTGGGGGTGGCGACGGCGTTGGACGGGGTAACGGCGGTCATGGCGGGCACTTCTTGATGGGACACGTGGCAGGTGGGCTACCGTGGCCGGTAACGAACGCAGCCGAGCATGGCTCGGCTCTACAGCAGCAGGCGGACGGGCATGGCCCGGCGCTGCCGGATCCGGGCGGGTTTGCCGTTCCGGAAACGAAAGCAGCCGAGCGTGGGCTCGGCTCTACAGGACACGTATTGTACGCCGGGTCAGCGGATCAGCGGATCTGCTTGCCCAACCGGATCGACTGCAGGCGGTCCTGCGCGGTGCGCGCGGCGTCCGAGCCCGGGTACTGCGCCACGACGGTCTCCAGCGTCTGCTGGGCCTGGTCGACCTTGCCCTCGCCATACTGCGACAGGCCGATCTTGAGCAGGCCGCCAGCGGCCTTGTCGTGGGTCGGATAGCGCGAGAGCAGTTCACGGAACTGGGTCTCGGCCATCGGGAAATTGCGGGTGGCGTAGTAGCTCTCGCCCAGCCAGTACAGCGCGTTCGGCGCGTACACGCCGTTCGGGTACAGCTGCAGGAAGCTCAGGAACAGCTGCGCCGAATCATCGTACTTGCCGGCCTTCAGCGAATCGAAGGCGACGTTGTAGGAGGTGCGCTCGTCGCCGGTGGCGGCCAGGCTGCCGGCATCGCCATGGACCGAAGGCGGCCGCTCGGAAGTGGCCGCCGCTGCGGGTTTTGCCGGGGCCGGGGCGGCCTTCGGCGCGCTCGCCGGAACGGGCGGCAGGGCCGGGGCGGCATTGCCCCCTTCCAACCGGTTCAGGCGGCTGTCCAGATCCAGGTACTGGTCCTGGGCGGACTGTTTGAGCTGGGCGTTGTCGTGCTGCAACTGCTCGATCGAGGCCTGCAGGCTGGTGACCTGCTGCCGCAGCTGGTTGATCTGGTTCAACAGGTCCTGGTTGGCACTGTTGTTGTACATCTGCTGCTCGAGCGCGCCGACACGATCGGCCAGGCTCTGTCGCTGTGCATGCGCCGGTGCGGCAGCCACGAGGGCTGCCGCAACGACCAGCATCAATGTGATGCCAATGCGCATGGATTACTGCGCGGTGTAGACGATTTCGACGCGACGGTTCTGCGACCAGCAGGACTCGTTCGACTCGGTGCAGACCGGACGCTCTTCACCGTAGGACACGACGGTCAGCTGCGAAGCCGAGCCACCGTTGGCCTGCAGGGCCGAGTTGACGCCGTTGCCACGACGCTCACCCAGGGCCTGGTTGTACGCGCGCGAACCGCGCTCGTCGGTGTGGCCCTGCAGGGTGATGCGCGAGGACGGACGGTCACGCAGGTACTTGGCGTGGCAAGCCATGATGGCCTGGAATTCCGGCTTCACGTCTTCCTTGTCCAGGTCGAAGTAGACAACGCGCTGGCGCAGGCAGGCGTCGGTGTCCAGGTCGCCCGGGCCGTACAGGCCGGAGGTCGACGGACCGGTCGGGGTGGTGGTCGAGGTGCCGGTGTCGACCGGAGCCTGCGGCTCTTCCTTCACCTTCTTCGAGCAACCGGCCAGGACGGCCACAGACAGCAGGGAAACAAGCAGAACGCGGGTGGACTTGTTCATGGCGATACCTTTGTGGCTCCTAGGCCGATGAGGGGTTCAAGACAGCGAAAATGTTAACACTCTTTTAGCGCTGAGTACGGTATGGGGACCATGCCGGCTCGCGCACATCACCATCGGCCAGGACCAGGCGCTGGCGAACCCGCGCATCGGCCGAAACGGCATACAACACACCACGGCCACCTTCGCGGGCGGCGTACAGCACCATGCTTGCGTTGGGCGCGAAGCTGGGCGATTCATCCAGCGAACCCGGGGACAGCGTGCTCCAGCGCGGCGAGCCCAGCGAGCTGTCCATCATCGCGATCTTGTAGCTGTTGCCCGAGCCCTGTGCCACGGCGATCTTCTTGCCGTCGTAGGACACCGAGGGCTTGGCGTTGTAGTTGCCCTGGAAGGTCACGCGCTCGGCGCTGCCGCCGCCGGCCCCGACCTTGTAGACCTGCGGACGGCCGCCGCGGTCGGAGGTGAAGTACACCGCGCTGCCGTCCGGCGCCCAGGTCGGCTCGGTATCGATGGCGAAGTGGTTGGTCAGCTGGGTCAGCTGCTTGCTGCCCAGGTCCATCACGTAGATTTCCGGGTTGCCCGAACGCGACAGGGTCAGGGCGAGCTTGCGGCCATCGGGCGAGAACGCCGGCGCGCTGTTGATGCCACGGAAGCTGGTGACCAGCTCACGCGCGCCGGTGGCGATGTTCTGGATGTAGATGGCCGAATTGCCACGCTCGAAGCTGACATAGGCCAGCTTGCCGCCATCCGGGCTCCACGACGGCGACAGCAGCGGCTCGGCCGAACGCACGATGGTCTGCGGGTTGTAGCCATCGGAGTCGGCCACCATCAGCGCATAGCGCATGGCGTCGCCCTTACCGCTGGCGGTCACGTAGGCGATGCGGGTCCAGAAGGCGCCGCGCACACCGGTGATCTTCTCGTAGATGGCGTCGGCCATCTGGTGGGCAACGTCGCGCATGGCGTTGCCACGGGCGGTCATCGCCAGGCCCAGCAGGCGCTCACCCTTGGGCACGTCGAACAGTTCGTACTCGACGCGGTAGGCGCCGGCACCGGCGTCGAGCACGCGGCCGACCACGATGTAGTTCTGCTTCAGCGCACGCCAGGTGGCGAACTGGATGTCGCCGCCGCGCACCGGCTTTTCGACGATCTGCGCTTCGGGCAGCGTACGGAACTGGCCCGAACGCTCCAGGTCGGCGCGGACCACGCCGGCGACGTCGGTCTGCGGTGCAGCCGCCGAACCCTGGTAGGGCATCGGCACGATGGTGATCGGCAGCGCGGAGGCATTGCCGCCGATGATGTCGATATCCAGCCCCTTCTGCTGCGCGACGGCAGCAAAGGGCAGCAACAGGGCCGCAAACACGGCAAGCCAGCGAGGCATCTTTTTCATGGAGCGCTCAATAGGGGAAACCGGAACGAGGGATAGCAAAGCGGGAGTGAACCGCTTCGCAATCATGAACCAAGGGTACGTGAATTCCGGGTCAGTTCCAGCCCAGGCTCTCACGCACCGTTAACGTCGCGGCCACCTTGCCGGTGGCCTGGGCGGCGGGCGACCGGATGGCCGCCCTGCCCGGCCCGATCAATCCTGCGCAGTGAAGGTCAGGTTGAGCGTGCGATTGAA
The DNA here is from genome assembly GCF_056172695.1 of Stenotrophomonas sp. GSD10. Taxonomy (NCBI): domain Bacteria; kingdom Pseudomonadati; phylum Pseudomonadota; class Gammaproteobacteria; order Lysobacterales; family Lysobacteraceae; genus Stenotrophomonas; species Stenotrophomonas sp. GSD10. The sequence continues at coordinate 3,155,985 of NZ_JAOCMC010000002.1, forward strand.
CACCGACTCGAAGCCGCGGTACGGCAACGGCTGCGCATTGAGCACCGCCGCCTCGATCGAGCGCTTGCCCGCCTCGTCGTACGGGCAGTTGGCGCCGACCTTGGCCTGCAGCACCTGCCCACCCGGGATCTGGGTGATGGTCACCTGGCACTTCTGGCCCAGCGGCACACTGTCCGGCCGGGTCCAGGTGTCACGCACCTTGGCCTGGATCGCCGCGGCGTACTTGGCCGTCAGATCATCGCTGTTGCCACCGCCACCGGCGGCCGGCTGTGCGGCACCACTGGCACCTGCGGCGGCGGTACCGGCGGCATTACGCGCGGCAGCCACCTGGCGCAGTTTCTGCTCGGCCAACGTGGCTTCCTTCAGCGCCTGCTCGCGGCGGGCACGGATCTCGGCGATCTTCTTCTGCTTCTCGGCCTCGGCCTTGTCTGCGGCCTGACGGGCCTGGTCGGCCAGCTTCTTCTTGGCGTCCTCTTCCTGCTGCTTGGCCAGGCGCAGCTTCTGCTCCGCTTCTTCCTGGCGCTTGCGTTCGGTCAGGTCGATCTGCTCCTGGCGGCGCTTGGCTTCCTGCTCCTGCTTGGCCTTCTCCTGCGAGATGGCCAGCGCGTTGGCCGCTTCCTGGTCCTTGGTATCCGGCTGCGCGACACGCTCCTGCGCCTGTTGCTGCTGCGGCGTGGGGGCGTCCTGCGGGCGCGGTTCGGGAATCGGCTGTGGCGGCGGCACGGTGTCTTCCGGCACCGGGATCGGCTCGGCCACCGGCGGCGGCAGGTCTTCCAGCTTTTCCGACTGGCGCAGGGCCTGGCGCGCGGCGGACGCCTCGGACGCGGACAGCGCCAGGCTGGCCTCGACCGAGGGATCGCCGGAGGCGGCATCGGTGTTGCGTTCGGGCGACCACAGCCAGGCGCCGATGAAGATCAGCGCGACCAGCAGATGCACCAGCACGGCCAGCGCCAGGGGCAGGCCCCAGCCGGGTTCGCGCTGCTGCGGGGGTGGCAGGGCGTCAGCGTGCATCGGTGGCCAGGCCTACCTTGTCTACCTTGGCGCGCTTGATCACATCCATCGCGGCGATGACCTTTTCATAGGCCACGGCACGGTCGGCGGCGACGATCACGCGCACGCCCTTGTCCTGGGCGGCGATGCCGGCCAGACGGCCTTCCAGTTCCTCGGCCGAGACCGCGGCCGGTTCCTTGGCGTCGGGCAGCTTCAGGCTCAGCTGACCGTCCTGGCGCACCGAGACGATCACCGGGTCCTGCTTGCTTTCCAGCGCCTTGGCGTTGGACTGCGGCAGATCGACGTCGAAACTCAGGGTGAGCAGCGGCGCGGTGACCATGAAGATGATCAGCAGCACCAGCATGACGTCGATGTAGGGAACGACGTTGATTTCCGATTTCAGCTTGCGGCGCTTGCGGCGACCGATGGCAGCGGACATGGCTTGGACTCCCGGGTCAGGCGCTTACTCGTCGCCAGCGCTCTGGCGCTGCAGGATGGAGCTGAATTCTTCGGCGAAGGTCTCGAAGCGGACCGACATGCGCTCCACGCGGGTGGTGAAGCGGTTGTAGGCCCACACCGCCGGAATGGCCACGAACAGGCCGATGGCGGTGGCGAACAGCGCTTCGGAGATACCCGGCGCGACGGCGGCGATACCGGCCTGCGCACCGCTGCTGATCATGTCGTGCATGGTCACCATGATGCCGAACACGGTACCGACCAGGCCCACGTACGGCGCGGTGGAGCCGATGTTGGCCAGCAGTTCCAGGTTGCGCTCCAGCTGGTCCACTTCGCGGGTGTAGGTGGTGCGCATGGCACGCTGGGCGCCTTCGAGCTGCGCGCGGCCGTCCAGCCGGCGCTTGTCGCGCAGGCGGGTGTACTCACGGAAGCCGGCTTCGAAGATCGCTTCCAGGCCGCCGACATTGCGGCTGCGGTCGGTGGCCGAGCTGTACAGCTTGCCCAGGTCGGCGCCGGACCAGAAGCGGTTCTCGAACTCGTCGGCTTCACGGGTGGCCTGCTTGAACACGCGGGCCTTGCGGAAAATGATCACCCAGCTGACGAACGAGCCGACCAGCAGCAGCAGCACGATGATCTTCACCGGCAGGCTGGCCTTGGCCATCAGTTCGAGGTAGTTGATGCCGCCGCCGGTGGTGGCCTGGGCAAGGGTCTGGGTCGCGGCGTTGCTGACATCGGCCGGCAGTGCCTCGGTGACCGTGGCCTGCAGGGCCAGGAGCGTTGCGATCATCCGTTGTTCCTCAAAGTTCGGATTCGGGGTGGAGGTGGGGTTGCAGCACGGCAAGGACGGCGTCGTCCATGCCACGCGGGCGGAAACTGGCCGCTTCCAGTGCGGCGATGCGGACCTGCGCGGACAGCAGCAGCTCGCCGTCGCGCAGGATCTGCTGGCTGAAGACCATGCTGGCCTTCTTCAGCTGGACCAGGCGGGCGGTCACCTGCAGGGTGTCATCCAGCCGTGCCGGCCTGATGAAATCCATCTGCATCGAGCGCACCGCGAAGATCATCCCGTGCTCGGCGCGCATGCGCTCCTGGCCGTAGCCCAGCGCACGCATCCATTCGGTCCGGGCCCGTTCCATGAAGGCCACGTAGCGGGCGTGGTAGACCACGCCACCTGCGTCGGTATCTTCCCAGTAAATGCGTGTCGGCCAACTGAATCGCGGCTCAACCGACATCGGGAACCTCCGCGAACAGGTCCTGCGGCGGGTTCTTCGGCTTCAGGCCCATGTGCCGGTAGGCCTTGTGGGTGGCCATGCGGCCGCGCGCGGTGCGCACCAGGAAGCCCTGCTGGATCAGGTAGGGTTCGACCACGTCTTCGAGCGTGCCGCGCTCTTCGGACAGCGCGGCGGCCAGCGATTCGATGCCGACCGGGCCACCGTCGAAGTAGTCCACCATCGTTTTCAGCAGGCGCCGGTCAAGCTCGTCGAAGCCTTCCGGGTCGACCTTGAGCATCTTCATCGCTGCCTGGGCCACGGGCTCGTCGATGTGGCCACCGGCCTTGACCTGGGCGTAGTCGCGCACGCGGCGCAGCAGGCGGTTGGCGATACGCGGGGTACCCGCGCGCGGCGCGCGATCTCGCCGGCGCCATCGGCGGTGCAGTCGATGCCGAGGATGGCGGCCGAGCGGCGCACGATCCGGGTCAGCTCCTCGACGCTGTAGAACTCCAGGCGCTGGACGATGCCGAAGCGGTCGCGCAGCGGCGCGGTCAGCAGGCCGGCGCGGGTGGTGGCGCCGATCAGGGTGAACGGCGGCAGGTCGATCTTGATCGAGCGCGCCGCGGGGCCCTCGCCGATCATGATGTCGATCTGGAAGTCTTCCATCGCCGGGTACAGCACTTCTTCCACCACCGGCGACAGGCGATGGATCTCGTCGATGAACAGCACATCGTGCGGCTGCAGGTTGGTCAGCAGCGCGGCCAGATCGCCGGCCTTCTCGATCACCGGGCCGGAGGTCACCCGCAGGGCCACGCCCAGCTCGTTGGCGATCACGTGGCTGAGGGTGGTCTTGCCCAGGCCCGGTGGGCCGAAGATCAGCACATGGTCGAGCGCATCGCTGCGGGCCTTGGCCGCTTCGATGTAGATCTCCAGCTGCTCGCGCACCGGGGCCTGGCCAAGGTAGTCGGCCAGGCGTTTGGGGCGGATGCTGGCGTCGGCGGCGTCATCCTCGCGGGTGGCGCCGGCGCCGATGATGCGGTCGTCGGTCATGCCGTGATTATGCGGTAAATGGGTGCATTCCGGGGCCGAAAGCGCGGTAGTGCCGGCCGCTGGCCGGCAACCCCATGGACACCGGCGGTGTGGCGGATGCCGGCCAGCGGACGGCACTACCAGACGTCAGATTTCGACCTGGGCGCCGAGCTCTACCAAGCGGTTGCCGGGAATCCGGAAGAATCCGGTCGCGGGCGCGGCGTTGCGGTGCATCAGCGCGAACAGCTTGTCGCGCCAGATCGGCATGCCACGGTTGGCGGTGGCCACGATGGTTTCGCGGCTGGCGAAGAAGGTGGTGTCCATCGGGTCGAAGTAGATGCCGCCGTGATCACACGAGCGCATCAGCGCCAGCGGCACGTCCGGGGTTTCCATGAAGCCGAAGCGCACGTAGACCCGGTAGAACTCGTCGCCCACCGATTCGATCTTCAGCCGCTGACCTTCCGGTGCATACGGCACCGGCAGCGTGACCACGTGCAGGAACACGTTGCGCTCGTGCAGCACCTTGTTGTGCTTGAGGTTGTGCATCAGCGCATGCGGGGCCACGGTCGGGTCGGCGGTGAGGAACACGGCGGTGCCCGGCACGCGTACCGGCGGTGCCAGCATCAGGCCCGGCAGGAAGGTATCCAGGCGGATGCCGTCCTTGCGGATCTCATCACGCAGCAGCTCGCGGCCACGGCGCCAGGTGCGCATCATGGTGAACAGGAAGATGCCCAGCACCACCGGGAACCAGGCACCCTGCAACAGCTTGGCGCCATTGGCGATGACAAAGCCCAGATCGATGATGAAGAACACTACGCACAGCGGCAGCAGCCAGGCGCGGGCCTTCGGCCACAGCGAGCGCGCCACCAGGGCCAGCAGCAGGGTGTCGATCAGCATGGTGGCCGACACCGAGATACCGTAGGCCACGGCCAGGTTGGACGAGCTGCGGAAGGCCAGCACCAGCCCGATCACCATCACCGCGATGCCCCAGTTGATGCCCGGGATGTAGATCTGGCCGATGGTGTCATGCGAGGTGTGCTTGATGCGCATGCGCGGGATGTAGCCCAGCTGCATGGCCTGGCGCGAGACCGAGAACGCGCCGGTGATGACCGACTGCGAGGCGATCACCGCCGCCATCGTGGCCAGGATGATCATCGGGTACAGCGCCCACGACGGCACTGCTTCGAAGAACGGGTTCTTCAGCGCCTCGGGGTGGTTGAGCACCAGTGCGCCCTGCCCCAGGTAGTTCAGCACCAGGCACGGCAGCACGAAGAAGTACCAGGCGTGGCGGATGGGCTTGGCGCCGAAATGGCCCATGTCGGCGTACAGCGCCTCGCCGCCGGTCACCGCCAGCACCACCGCGCCGAGGATGAAGATGCCGTGCCAGCTGTGCTCCATGAAGAAGCGGATCGCCCACCACGGGTTGAAGGCCTTGAGCACTTCCGGCGCATCGACGATGTTGTAGATGCCGATCGCCGCCAGCGAGATGAACCACACCGAGGTGATCGGGCCGAAGGCCTTGCCGATCTTCTCGGTGCCGAAGCGCTGCGCGGCGAACACCATCAGCAGCACCACCACGGTGATCGGCACGATGAACGCATGCAGGCCGGGGGCCGCCACCTCCAGGCCTTCGACCGCGCCCAGCACCGAAATGGCCGGGGTGATCACGCCGTCGCCGAAGAACAGCGAGGCGCCGAAGATGCCCAGGATGCCCACCACATACGCCGAGCGCGAGCCGTTGCGCAGGGTGCGCTGGGTCAACGCCATCAGCGCCATGATGCCGCCTTCGCCATCGTTGTCGGCGCGCATGATGATGGTCACGTACTTCAGGGTGACCACGATGTTCAGCGCCCAGAACGCCAGCGACAGCACGCCCAGCACGGTGTCATGGTCGCTGTTGAGCCCGTAGTGCGGCGAGAACGCTTCCTTCAGGGTGTACAGCGGGCTGGTACCGATATCGCCGAAGACCACGCCGATCGCACCGATGATCAGCGCCATGCCTCCGGCCGGAGGGGCGTGACCGTGGCCGCCGGGGGCGGTTGCGTGCGGGGTTTGACTGCTGGACATGGGACTCCTGGCGAAGCTCAGGCGGTTCGTTGAAGGAAAGGAAAGCGGGTCAGCGCAGCGCCGACTGCAGCGCCTTGCGGATCACGGTGGCCACTTCATCACCTTCATTGAAGGCGTCGCGGGCCATGCGCGCCGCTTCGGCCGGCTTGTAGCCCAGCTGCTGCAGCGCCACGGTGGCGTCGGACAGCGGGTCGGCCGGAGCCGGGCCACTGCCGGTGGGCAATGCGCCGCCGGCACCGAACTGGGCCGCACGGTCGCGCAGCTCCAGCACCATGCGCTCGGCGGTCTTCTTGCCGATGCCCGGGATGCGGGTCAGCGCGGTGATGTCACCGGCCTGGACCATGCGCGCGAACTCTTCGACGGTGACGCCGGACAGCACGGCCAGTGCGATCTTGGCGCCGATGCCGCTGACCTTCTGCACATCGCGGAACAGGCGGCGCTCGCCCTCGCGCAGGAAGCCGTACAGCGAGACGCTGTCTTCCTTCTGCGCGTAATGGGTGTACAGGGTGACCTCGCGGCCGAGCTCGGGCAGGTCGTAGAAGGTGCTCATCGGCGCCTCCAGTTCGTAGCCCACGCCATTCACATCCACCACCAGCCACGGCGGCGCCTTGTAGGCGACGATGCCGCGCAGTCGACCGATCATTGCGTGCAGCTCCTCATTTGCGGCCCCACGCCTGGCGGGCACTGAGCCCCAGGCGGTTGGCCGTTGCCCTTACGTGGGCATGGGTGATCGCCACCGCCAACGCGTCGGCCGCGTCGGCCTGCAGCTTGGTTTTCAGGTTGAGCATGAGCCCAACCATGTGTTGAACCTGTTGCTTTTCGGCGCCACCGCGGCCCACCACCGCCAGCTTGATCTCGCTGGCGGCGTATTCGTGCACCGGCAGGTCGCGCAGCACCACGGCCGAGATCGCCGCGCCACGGGCCTGGCCCAGCTTCAGTGCCGAATCGGGGTTGCGCGCCATGAAGACCTTTTCGATGGCCACTTCCTGCGGCTGGTACTCGCGGCACAGGTCGGCCAGGCCCAGCACCAGCAGCTTCATGCGCTGCGGGAAATCGTCCGCCCCCAGCAGCACCAGCGGCTGGTGGTGCACGTGGCTGACGCGGCCGGCGGCATCGACATCGATGATGCCGACCCCGGTCCGCTGCGAACCGGGATCGATGCCCAGGATGCGGGTCATGCCGCACTCCTGGCGGGGCGGAACGGGAGGCGCTGGCAGGCGTTTGGGCTCATGACTGTCCGCGATGACCGTTCAACGGCCCGCGCCCAGACCGTCGAGGACGGCTCAGGCGTAGGCGTCGGCGCCGAGTTCGGCGTTGGAATACACGTCCTGCACGTCGTCCAGGTCTTCGAGCATGTCCAGCAGCTTCTTCACCTGCTGGGCAACCTCGCCTTCGACCTTGATGTCGTTGTCCGCGCGGAAGGTGATCTCGGCGTGGTCGGCAACGTGCCCGGCGGCAGTCATCGCATCCTTGACCGTGTTGAACGCGTCAGGACTGGTGACCACATCGATCGAGCCGTCGTCCGGATAGACCACGATGTCGTCGGCGCCGGCCTCGATGGCCGCTTCGGTGATGGCATTTTCGTCGGCACCCGGGGCGAAGCTGAGCACGCCCAGGCGCTTGAACATGAAAGCCACCGAACCTTCGGTGCCCATGTTGCCGCCGCACTTGCTGAACGCGTGGCGGACATCGGCCACGGTGCGCACGCGGTTGTCGGTGAGGCAGTCGACGATCACGGCCACGCCGCCCGGGGCGTAGCCCTCGTAGCGGATTTCCTCGTAATCGACGCCTTCCAGTTCACCGGTGGCCTTCTTGATGGCGCGCTCGATCACGTCCTTGGACATGTTCACGGCCAGGCCCTTGTCCATCGCCACGCGCAGGCGCGGGTTGTTGTTGGGGTCGCCTCCACCGCCGCGCGCGGCCACGCCGATCTCGCGGATGATCTTGGTGAAAATCTTGCCACGCTTCGCGTCGGACGCGTTCTTGCGGGCTTCGATGGAGGGGCCTCTACCCATGGGTGCTACCGTCTGGCTGCTTCAGGATCAAGGCGCGGATTCTACCTGATCGGGGGCGGCAACCGTGTCTAGGGCGGAGAGATGCCGCCGGGCATGGCCCGGCGAAGAGCGTGCGAACCAACGGTTCGCACCCACCAAATTACGCGGCGGCGGCGTCGCGGCTGTGGTCGAACTGGCCGTGGCGCAGGAAATGCGCGGTCTGCCGCGCGGCATCGGGCGATACCACCAGACCGCTGTGGCTGGTACGCACCACGCAATGGTCGGCCAGCCCCGGCAGGCGGGTCTCGGCCAGCGCCACGGTGCCATCGGAGGCATCATCGATCGCGCCCAGCAGGCTGCCCAGCCCATGCGGCACCGAGCCGGCGATCAGCCCGACCTCGGCCCTGCCCTTCCAGTCCGGCAGGCCATCAAGCAGCAGTTCGCTGCTGCGACCCAGCGCCAGGCCCCAGCCGTGCTCGGACAGCGAGCGTGCGGTGCCACTGCCACGCAGCGGCGAGCCCAGGCAGACCACGCGCTGCACCGGCAGCTGTGGAGTGCGGCGCAGGGCCTCCAGCGCCAGCAGCCCGCCCAGGCTGTGCCCCACCAGCGACAACGGGCCGGCGTCGGCCAGCCGCTCCAGCAACTGCGGCACGGCCACCTCCGGCCCTCCGAACACCGAGGAATAACCGAAGGTATGCACCTGGAAGCCGCGCGCGCGCAGGCGCCAGGCCAGCGGCCCGACCCACGCGCGGGCGTTCCAGATGCCATGCAGCAGCAGTACGGGGGAGTCATGCAGACAGCCTGGCAGTCAGCGGGGCAGGAACGTAGGACGATTGAACACGCGTGCGTGGCAAGCGACGGTGAACGTCAGGACGCGCGCGGTGCGCGGCGCAGGATGAACTCGAGATCGTGGGTGTCACCCACCGGGAACAGATACTCGCCCGCCTTCTGAAAGCCATAACGGGCGTAGAAACGCTGCGCGCCGAAGTTCTCCGACCACACGCCCAGCCACAGCGTGCGCGGGCCGTCGTGTTCCAGCCAGGCCAGTGCGGTTTCCAGCAGGCGGCTGCCCCAGCCACAGCTCTGCTGGGTCTTGATCAGGTACAGGCGCTTGAGCTCGCCATCACCGGGTTTCACCTCCGGATGCGGCAGTCCGCAGGGGCCGGCGGCGGCATGGCCGACCGCCTCCCCGTCCAGTTCCAGCAGCCACACCGCGTAATCGGGGTGGGCCAGGATCGTGCGCTGGCGCTCGACCGTGTAGGCCTCCTCAAGGAAGGCCTGCAGGTCCTGCGGCGGATACAGATGGCCGAAGGTTTCAGTGAACGTGCGCGCGGCCAGCGCCGACAGTGTCGGCGCGTCGTCCACGGTGGCGCGGCGGATCGAATACATGCAGGAAGTTGACGTCAGCGCGGAGGGCCGGTCAAGCCTTTTCCGGGGTTTCGGCGGCTTCGTCTTCCTCTTCCTCGTATTCCTCTTCGTCCTCGTCCTCTTCTTCGCCGTCCTCGTCCTCGTCCTCGTCGTACTCTTCCTCCTCTTCGTCGTCCTCGTAATCCTCGACGCCGAAGTCTTCCCCGTCCCAACGGCCTTCGCCGTCGGCGACGAAGGTCAGGGCCATCGCCGCCGGGTTGGTACCGACGCGGACCAGCCAACCACCGAACACGCGTGCACGCTCGGTGACCAGGGTGGCCTCGGAGCCTTCATTGCCCAGCTTTTCCCACTCCAGCGAAAACGCAAACTCGGTCATTGCCTGGATCTCCTGATCAGTTGGTCTTGGGGCGAACCTGGATGTGCACTTCGGCCAGCTGCGTGTCGACGATCGGCGACGGCGCGTCGGTCATCAGATCCTGCGCACCAGTGGTCTTCGGGAACGGGATGACGTCGCGGATGGACTCGGTGCCGGCCATCAGCGCGGCGATGCGGTCGATGCCGAAGGCGATGCCACCGTGCGGCGGCGCGCCGTAGTTCAGCGCGTCGAGCAGGAAGCCGAACTTGGCGCGGGCTTCTTCGGCGCCGATGCCGAGCAGTTCGAACACCGCGCTCTGCATGTCCGGGCGGTGGATACGGATCGAGCCGCCGCCGATTTCATTGCCGTTGAGCACCATGTCGTAACCGCGCGAGACGGCGGTACGGGCGTTGGCGCGCAGGTCGGCGATATCGTCCACGGCCGGCGCGGTGAAGGGGTGATGCAGGGCGACGTAGCGCTGTTCTTCCTCATCCCACTCGAACATCGGGAAGTCGGTGACCCACAGCGGCGCCCAGCCGTCGGCGACCAGGCCGAAGTCCTTGCCGGCCTTCAGGCGCAGCGCGCCCATGAAGTCGGAGACCTTGTTGTAGCCACCGGCACCGAAGAACACGATGTCGCCGTTGCCGGCGCCGACGTGGGCCACCAGCTCAGCGAAACGCGCTTCGCTGAAGAACTTCTGGATCGGCGAGCTGACTTCGCCGTTGTCGCCGATCTTGATGTAGGCCAGGCCCTTGGCGCCGTACTTGGCGGCGTGCGCGGCGTACTCGTCGATCTGCTTGCGCGACAGGGTGGCGCCGCCCGGAATGCGCAGCGCGGCCACACGGCCCTCGGCATCATTGGCCGGGCCGGTGAACACGGCGAACTCGCTGTCCTTGACCAGCTCGGCCACGTCCACCAGTTCCAGCGCGATGCGCAGGTCCGGCTTGTCCGAACCATAGCGGCGCATGGCCTCGGCCCAGGTCATGCGCGGGAAGCTGGCCGCCAGCTGCACGTCCACCACCTCATTGAAGATGGCGCGGATCATGTCCTCGACGAAATCCTGCACGTCGCGCTCGCGCACGAAGGCGAATTCCATGTCCAGCTGGGTGAATTCCAGCTGGCGGTCGGCACGCAGGGCTTCGTCGCGGAAGCAGCGCGCGATCTGGTAGTAGCGGTCGAAGCCGGCCACCATCAGGATCTGCTTGAACAGCTGCGGGCTCTGCGGCAGGGCGTAGAACTCGCCCGGGTGCATGCGTGCCGGTACCAGGAAGTCGCGGGCGCCTTCCGGGGTGGCCTTGGTCAGGATCGGGGTTTCGATGTCCTGGAAGCCGCGCGCATCCAGGTGACGGCGCAGGGCCTGCACCAGCTTGATGCGGGTGCGCTGCATGCGCTGCATTTCCGGACGGCGCAGGTCCAGGTAGCGGTACTTCAGGCGGGTGTCTTCGCCCGGGTTCTCATGGGCGTGGAACGGCAGCGGCGCGGCCTTGTTCAGCACGGTGATGGCGGTGGCGATCACTTCCACCTTGCCGGTGGCGATCTTGTCGTTCACCGCGTGGCGCGCGCGCACCACACCTTCCACCTGCAGCACGTCCTCATAACCCAGCGAGGCCGCCACCGCGAACACCTCGGCGTTGTCCACCTCCACCGTCACCTGCACGATGCCTTCATGATCGCGAAGATCGATGAAGCAGACGCCGCCCTGGTTACGGGCCACGTCGGTCCAGCCGGCGAGGGTGACAGTCTGGCCAATCAGGGTCTCGTCGACCAGGCCGCAGAAGTGGGTACGCATGGGGGAAAGCTCCGCTGGAGAACGCCGGCACCGAAGGGGACCGGAAAGCCCCGTATTCTGCGGCCGAGGCCCCGGCCGGGGCAAATGTGCACAGTCACACCGGCTTTATCCGTCTGGTCCTTATAGTCGCCCACCACCTACCGTATGGGGATTTGCCATGAACCTGCCATCCCTGGCCAGCCTGGCCGTGACCCTCAGCCTGGGCTGCCTTGCCAGCGCCGCCCTGCCCGCGCCCGCCGCACACGCGCAGAACGGCGTGGTCCGCTGCGAGAGCCAGAGCAACCGCGAACGGGTCTGCAGCACCGGCTGGCGCAATGCGCAGCTGGTCCGCCAGCTGTCCGGCTCGGCCTGCGAGGAAGGCCGCACCTGGGGCAGCCGCAACGGCAGCATCTGGGTCACCAATGGCTGCCGGGCCGAGTTCGTCGAGGCCCGTGGCGGCTGGGGCGGTGGCAACGGCGGCGGCTGGGGCGGCAACAACGGCGGTTCGGGCCAGACGATCCGCTGCGAGAGCCAGAACAACCGCGAGCGCAGCTGCCCGGTCGGCTGGCGCAATGCGCGCCTGGTGCGCCAGCTGTCCGGCAGCCCCTGCGACGAGGGCCGCACCTGGGGCGTGCGCAACGGCGCGGTCTGGGTCAGCAATGGTTGCCGCGCCGAGTTCACCGAAGCCCGCGGCTGGGGCGGCGGCGGTGGCGGCTGGGGCGGTGGCAACAGCAATTACTCGATCACCTGCAGCAGCAACAACAACCGCACGCAGAACTGCGACTGGGATGAGCGCCAGGGCCGCCCGGTGCTGCAGCAGCAGCTGTCCGGCAGCGCCTGCCAGGAAGGCCGCAGCTGGGGCTATTCACGCGGCCAGGTGTGGGTCAGCAACGGCTGCCGCGCGCGCTTCGGTACGCGTTGAGTTGCGGGGTCGGGTCCCTGGCCAGCGGCCAGGGCTCTGACCCCGATCAAGCATCCCGCATCCACGCATGGCGTGGATCTACTGGCGATCTTTGCGGGGTCAGAGCGCTCCACAGGAGGGATCCGACCCCGGGATCACGGCGCGGGTGGTTTGTCGTCGCCCCAGGGCGGGGGCGGCAGGGCGACCGGCTTGGCCAGGTCGAACTGCACCCGGAAACGGCGGCCGTCCGGTCGGGTCAGCTCGTAGACGAACGTCTGGTCCGGATCGATCTCCATCGCCCAGGTATTGTGGGTCGAGGCCAGCATGTCGGCCCTGCGGAACATCGCCACCGAATCGGCATCGGCCGGGAACTGCTGGCGCCCGGCGGTCCCCGGTGGCGTGCTGTCGCCGCCATACAGGGTGATCGCATCGGCACTGCCATCCTGGTGGCGATGGTCGTGCTTCAGTCGCAGCCCGGCCGGGGTGCGGGTCAGCACCCAGGTCCGCGAGTGGTCATCGCCCACATGGAAGGGGATGCGCAGCTCGTGGGCCGGGTCTGCGCAGCCGCGCACGTGCATGACCAGACGCTGGCCGGCGAAGGGGTCCTTGCCGGTCGGCGCGGGCGTGTCCTGCGCCACCTTGCCTTCATAGGCCTGCCCGCAGTGGGCGGCGATCGCCGCCAGGAAGGCATCGGCCGGCGCGGTGGCCAGATCATGGGTGACCGTCTCGGCAGGCTGCGAACAGGCCGCAAGGCCGAGCAGGAGGACAGCGGTGGTGGCAACGGCATTGAGTCTCATGCCCCAACCCTAACGGCCATGGCCGATGGGCGCAAACCGCGCGCCTGCCCCGATCAACGGTCGGCAGACGGCGCTGCCGGCAGCGCTTCGGTGGCCGCTACCGGTGCAGTCTCGCCCTCGCCCGCTGGCTCCTGTTCCACCGGATCGACATCGAACGGAGTACGGAACACCAGCGACGGCAGCAGTGTGGTCAGCGCGGCATACAGCAGCAGCGCGCCGAACAGCACCGCCGGAATCTGGAAGCGCTCACGCATGATCGCCGCCAGCACCAGGGTGAAGATCAGCGTTGGCGCCAGCGCCAGCGAAACCCGCAGGCTGCTGCGGAAGCTTTCGCCGAACATCACCCGGCGCTGCAGCCAGACCACGCCGATGCGCAGCGGCAGCACCACCAGGGTGATCACGATGCCCAGCCCCAGCGCCTCGAAGCTGAGCGCTTCGCTGGGCACCTTGGTGCCGGCGTTGAAGAAGTAGAACGGCACGAAGAACGAGGCGAACAGGCGCAGCGCATGCAGGTTCTCGTGCGAGGCCAGCAGCGGCATGCGCTGATGCAGCAGACGCGCGACCAGCCCGGCGATGAACGCGCCGACCAGGTAATACACGCCCAGCAGGTAGGTGATGTAGGCCGCCACCATGCCCACCATCACCAGCAGCGAGAACTCCGAACCGGGCGCGTGCGGCGCCACCCAGCGGCCCAACGCGATGAACAGCAGCGGCAGGCCGATCATCATCGCCAGCAGGGCCAGGCTGGACAGCGCCATGTGGCCCGGATCGCCGGCCTGCAGCACGATGAACAACGCCGCCAGCGCCAGCAGTTCGCCGGCAATGGCCTTGCTGGTGACCCAGAACCGCTCGTCCTCGCTCAGGCCCAGCCGCGACAGCGAATCCATGATGAAGCCGGTGGAGGGCGTCAACAGCGCCAACGCCAGCAACCCGGCGGCCTGCCACGGCAATCCCGCGTAGCGCCAGGCCAGCCAGCCCACCCCGAACAGGGTGCCGGTGCGGATCACCAGATGCGCCAGCAGCGGCCACATGCCCCGGCGCAGCGCCTGCAGGTCCACTTCAAGGCCGGCGAACAGGAACAGCGAGGAAATGCCCAGCGTGGCCAGCAGTCCGATCACCGCATCATGGGCCTGATCACCCAGCCAGAGCATGCCGATGATGCCGAACAACAGGCAGGTCAACGGGGCAGGCAGGCTGAAACGCTGCAGCGCGCGTGGAATCACCAGCAGCGCGAAAATCAGCAGCAGGTAGATCAGTTCATGGCTCATGGGGTCTTCCGTGGGGTTGGAACGCGCGCAGGATGCGCGTCCATGACCGATCCGGCAAGCCGCCGCTGAATGGCTCCCGGTTACCTCATCCGATCAGCCGATCGGCGATGCGCCCCACCTGGGCCAGTACCGCGGCCTGCTGCTCGTAGCTGATCTTTCCGGCGCGCAGATACGCGGTCAGCACCCAGGGCGCACCACCGGCACGCGGCCACAGCACGGCGATGTCGTTGCGCGCGTCTTCGCCATTGCTGCCGGTCTTGTCACCCACCCGCCAGCGCTTGCCCAGGCCGGCGCGCAGGCACGCATCGCCGGTTTCGTTGTCGATCAACCAGTCGGCCAGCTGCTGGCGCGAGGATGGCTGCAACACCTGCCCCAGCACCACACGCTGCAGCGAACCGGCCATCGCCGCCGGCGTAGTGGTGTCGCGCGGATCGCCTTCGGCGAAGCGGTTCATTTCCGGCTCAAACCGGTCGCTGCGGCTGACCGTATCGCCGCTGGCACGCAGGAACGCCGTGACCGCCGGCGGGCCGCCGACCACGCCGAACAGCAGATTGGCGGCGGTGTTGTCGCTGGTGATGATCGTGGCCCGGCACAGATCGCGCACGGTCATGTCCTTGCCGACGTGGCGCCGGGTGACCGGTGCGTGCGAGAGCAGGTCGGCCTCGCGCACCGGCACGCGCCGGTCGAGCAGCGCCGGCGCGCGCTCGGCCTGGCTGAGCACGGTGGCCGCCAGCATGCTCTTGAAGGTGCTGCACATCGGGAAACGCTCGTCCTGGCGATGGCCGACGCGGCGGCCGCTGGTGGTATCGAGCAGGGTCACGCCCAGACGGCCGGCGCAGGCCTTTTCCAGCGCGGCGAAATCGCGGGCGGCACCGATGGCGGCATCGGTCGGGGCGGCGGTGGTCGTCGCGCCTGCCGCGCGTGCCAGCAACGGCAGGGCGAGCGAGGAAGCAACGGCGGCACCACTGAACTGCAGGAATCGTCGACGGGCGAGCATAGGGGTTCTCCTGGGGACCGACCGATTATTGGCGCCACCCTCCGGGGACGACCAGCGCAAAAAATCAGCGCCAGACATCAGCTGAATTCATGCCTATCGCATTCAACCTCTTACTTTTCCGGAATTTCCGGTTGTCGCGTTACGATCAGCCATCACTCCAGCTCACGACTGCGCCATGCTGCACCCTACCCTGCCGCTGAACGCCCTGCGCGCCTTCGAGGCCGCCGCGCGCCACCAGAATTTCACCCGCGCCGCGCTGGAGCTGTGCGTCAGCCAGGCGGCACTGAGCCATCAGATCCGTGGCCTGGAGGATCGTCTCGGCATCCGCCTGTTTCATCGCCTGCCGCGCGGTGTCGCCCTCACCGATGAAGGCGCCGCGCTGTATCCGGTGCTCAACGAATCGTTCGAGCGCATCTCGGCCAGCATCGCGCGCTACACCGGCGGGCCGGCGCGTGAGGTGCTGACCCTGGGCGTGGTCGGCACCTTCGCCACCGGCTGGCTGTTGCCACGGCTGGCCGCGTTCGAGGCCGCGCACCCGGACATCGAACTGCGCCTGCAGACCCACAACAACCGCATCGACCTGGCCGGCGAAGGGCTGGATCTGGCCATCCGCTTCGGTGATGGCGACTGGCAGGGCCAGGCCTGCACCGCGATCCTCGATGCGCCGTTCGCGCCACTGTGCGCACCGGCACTGGCGCGACGACTGAAACAGCCGCGCGACCTGGGCTCGGTGCCACTGCTGCGCTCCTATCGCAGCGACGAATGGCCGCGCTGGTTGCAGGCGGCGGGTGTCAGCGGCGTGGAAGCGCGCGGGCCGGTGTTCGATTCGTCGTTGACGGTGGCGATGGCCGCTGCCGGCGGTGCCGGCGTGGCGTTGCTGCCGTTGCGCATGTTCGAGCAGGAACTGGCCGAGGGCCGTCTGCTGCAGCCGTTCAGCACCACGCTGGAGCTGGGCCGCTACTGGCTGACCCGGCTGCGCTCGCGCGCCGAGCGCGAGCCGGCCAGGCGCTTCCGCGAATGGTTGCAGGCGCAGGGCGCGTAGGTAGTGCCGGCCGCTGGCCGGCAACCCCTTGCCGGCCAGCGGCCGGCACTACCGGTCAGGATTCCAGCAGTTCCATCCACGCCGCTTCGGCTTTTTCCAGCTGCGCGGTAGCAGCTTCGCGGTCACGGCCAAGCACGGCCATGCGGGTGGCATCGGCGTAGTTGGCCGGGTCGGCCAGCTGTCGGTCCAGTTCGGCCAGGGCGCCTTCCAGCTCGGCCACCTTGGCTTCGGCGGCGGCCAGCTTGTGCGGGTTCACCGGCTTCTTCTGCACCACTTGCGCCACCGGCGCGGTCTTGACCACCACCGGCTCTTCCACCTGTTCCATGCGCGCCTTGGTGCCCTGCGCCTGCGGACGGGTGCGCAGCCATGCGGCGTATGCATCCAGGTCACCGTCGAACGGCTCGACCACGCCATCGGCCACGCGCCAGTAGGTATCGCAGACCAGGCCGATCAGGTGGCGGTCATGCGAGACCATCACGATCGCGCCTTCAAAGGTGGCCAGTGCTTCGGCCAACGCTTCGCGCATTTCCAGGTCAAGGTGGTTGGTCGGTTCGTCCAGCAGCAGCACGTTCGGCTGCTGCCAGGCGATCAGCGCCAGCGCCAGGCGTGCGCGCTCGCCACCGGAGAAGCCATCGACCGGTTCGAACGCGCGGTCACCGGGGAAATTCCACTTGCCGAGGAAATCGCGGAACGACTGGTTCGGCGCGTCCGGGGCGATCTCGCGGAAGTGCTCCATCGGCGACTGGCCCTCGTGCAGCGACTCCACCGTGTGCTGGGCGAAGTAGCCGATCTTCAGGTCCGGGTGCGCCATGCGCTCGCCGACAATCGGTGCCAGTTCGCCCACCAGGGTCTTCACCAGGGTGGTCTTACCCGCACCGTTCGGGCCGAGCAGGCCAATGCGCTGGCCCGCTTCCAGGCCGAAGCCGACGTTGTGCAGGATCACCGCGTCCTTGCCGTAGCCGGCCTCGACGTGGTTCAGGCGGATCAGCGAGAACGGCAGCTTGGCCGGCGGCGCGAACTCGATGCGGAACTCGCGCTCGGCGCGCACCGCTTCGGTGCCGGCCAGCTTGGCCAGGCGCTTCATGCGGCTCTGCGCCTGCGCGGCCTTGCTGGCCTGCGCCTTGAAGCGGTCGATGAAACTCTGCAGATGGGCGCGCTCGGCCTGTTCCTTCTCGTGCGCGATCTGCTGCTGGCGCAGCTGTTCGGCGCGCTGGCGCTCGAAATCGGTGTAGCCACCCGGGTACAGCTTGGCGCCACCACCGTGCAGGTGCAGGGTGTGGGTGGCGACGTTGTCGAGGAACTCGCGGTCATGCGAGATCAGCAGCAGCGTACCCGGATACTTCAGCAGCCACTGTTCCAGCCAGTACACCGCATCCAGATCCAGGTGGTTGGTCGGTTCGTCCAGCAGCAGCAGGTCGCTGGGCATCATCAGCGCGCGGGCCAGGTTCAGGCGCACGCGCCAACCGCCGGAGAACGAGGACACCGCGCGGTGGTGGGTCTCGGCCGGGAAACCGAGGCCGTGCAGCAGCTTGCCGGCGCGCGCTTCGGCGTCGTAGGCGTTCAGCTCGGCCATCTTCGTGTGGGCTTCGGCCACCGCTTCCCAATCTTCACGGGCGGTGGCGTCGGCCTCGGCGGCCAGCACCGCGGCCACTTCGATGTCACCGCCCAGCACGAAGCTCAGCGCCGGGTCGGGCAGCGACGGGGTTTCCTGGGCCACGCTGGCGATACGGACCTTGCCGGGCAGATCGACATCGCCCTTGTCCGCCTCCAGCTCGCCCTTCACCGCCGCGAACAGGCTGGACTTGCCAGCACCGTTGCGGCCGACCACACCCACCCGGTAACCGGCGTGCAGGGTCAGGTCGACATTGGACAACAGCAGCCGCTCGCCGCGGCGCAAGGCGAAATTACGAAGGGAGATCATCGGGGGTGGGGTCCATATAACCGGATGGAATGTGCTGGTGAGCACTGTTCCTGCGACGCAATTCTAGCGTTAACGAATACTTGACGCGCCCCGGGATGCGCGGCGGCCGGCGTTCCTCTCTCCCACGTCCTCGCCGCGCGCGTCCCGGGCCCCTCCCCGGTCAGTGCCGGTCACGGCTAAATGGTTGCTGCTGCAACGTTTTTTCCGATGACCGGCATTTGACAGGCACTGAATATCCCGTTAATTCCTGCTTTGCGCACCGCAACAACCGCCGTCCGCCTCACCCCCGTGATGTCGATTCCGGTGCCACCCCCGCCAACCGGAGCCCCATCCCGATGACCCGCAAGACCAGCCTGATCGCCGCCGCCGTCGCTGTCGCACTCGGTGGCTCCCCGTTCGTTGCCGCCGCCCAGCAGGCCGGCACCGCCGCCAATACCCTGGACACGGTGATCGTCACCGGCACCCGCGTGGCCGACCGCACGGTCGCCGAATCGCAGTCGCCGATCGACATCATCACCCCCGAAGCCCTGCAGTCCACCGGCACCAGCGAGCTGGCCACCGCGCTGTCGCGCGCCCTGCCCTCGCTGAACTTCCCGCGCCCGGCCCTGACCGACGGCACCAGCGGCGTGCGCCCGGCGCAGCTGCGCGGCCTGTCGCCGG
Organism: Stenotrophomonas sp. GSD10; assembly: GCF_056172695.1. Lineage (NCBI taxonomy): Bacteria > Pseudomonadati > Pseudomonadota > Gammaproteobacteria > Lysobacterales > Lysobacteraceae > Stenotrophomonas > Stenotrophomonas sp. GSD10. The sequence goes on from NZ_JAOCMC010000002.1 coordinate 3,174,806, forward strand.
ACCAGGTGCTGGTGCTGGTCAACGGCAAGCGCCGCCACACCTCGGCGATGATCAACGTCAACGGCAGCATCGGCCGTGGCTCGTCGGCGGTGGACATCAACGCGATCCCGATCGCCGCCATCGAGCGCGTGGAAGTGCTGCGCGACGGTGCCTCGGCGCAGTACGGCTCGGATGCCATCGCCGGCGTCATCAACATCGTGCTCAAGGGCAGCGGCAGCGGTGGCAGCCTGGCGGTGGACTACGGCCAGTACTCGGCCGGTGACGGCAACAAGTACCAGCTCTCCGGCGATACCGGCGTCGAGTTCGGCAACGGTCGCGGCCGCGTGCACGTGGCCGGCCAGATCAGCCAGCAGGACGAGAGCAACCGCGCCGGCCCGTACCGCGGCACCACGCCGAACACCGGCAATTTCCCCAGCATCGGCCAGACCACCTTCATCGTTGGCGATCCGCGCGTGGATGCCACGGCGGCGTCGGCCAATGCCAGCTTCGATTTCAGCGACCACGTGACCGGCTATGCCAGCGCGCTGCTGAGCAACCGCGACATCACCTCGTTCGCGTTCTACCGCTCGCGCAACCACAACGGCCAGAGCGCACTGCTGGCGCAGACCTACCCGGACGGCTTCGTGCCGGAGATCAACCAGTACTCCAAGGACCGCTCGCTGGTGGCCGGGGTCAAGGGCAACACCGACAACGGCTGGACCTGGGACCTGAGCCTGAACCACGGCGAGAACACCCTGGACTTCCACACCCGCAACAGCATCAACTACAGCCTGGGCGCGACCAGCCCGCGTTCGTTCTACGACGGCACGCTGAAGTACCAGCAGGACATCTTCAACGCCGACCTCACCAAGTCGCTGGACTGGGGCCTGGCCTATCCGGTCACGCTGTCCTTCGGTGGTGAGTACCGCAAGGAAAAGTGGGACCAGAACCCGGGCGAGCTGAACTCGTACACCGGCAGTGGCGCGCAGGGGTTCGGGGGCTTCACCCCGACCAATGAAGTGCATGCCGACCGCCACAACTACGCGGTCTATGCGGGCCTGGAAGCGGACCTGACCGAGAAGTTCTCGGCCGGCATCACCGGCCGCTACGAGGACTACTCGGACTTCGGCGACCGCTTCTCGGGCAAGCTGTCGGCGCGCTATGCGTTCACCGACAAGGTCGCACTGCGCGCGACCGCCTCCAGCGGCTTCCGCGCGCCGTCGCTGGCGCAGCAGGGCTACCAGGCGGTCACCAGCCAGTTCACCAACGGCGTGTTCGTCGAGCGTGGCACCTTCCCCACCACCAGCCAGGCCGCGCAGGCACTGGGCGCTTCGCCGCTGAAGGCCGAGACCTCCACGTCCTACAGCGTTGGCCTGGTGCTGCAGCCGGTGGACCGCCTGTACATCACCGTCGACGCTTACCAGATCGACATCGATGACCGCATCGCGCTGTCGTCCAGCATCACCACCAACGCTGCCACCAGCGCGCTGTTGGGCACCCTGGGCCTGCCACAGGTGACGGCGTTCTCGTACTTCACCAACGGCCTGGATACGCGTACCCGGGGCGTCGACTTCGTCTCCAGCTACACGGTGCCGTTCAGCGCCAGCAGCCTGGAACTGACCGCCGCCTACAGCTACAACGACACCGAAGTGCGCCGCGTCGGCGGCACCCCGGCGGTGTTCGGCACGCTGGGCCTGAACCAGTCGCTGATCGGCCGCGATGAAATCGGCCGCATCGAGGACAGCTACCCGCGCGACAAGGCGATCCTGAGCGGCACCTGGCGTTCGGATCACTGGGAACTGGGCCTGGCCGCAACCCGCTACGGCAAGTTCACCGTGCGCAACTCGGCCACCGCGCTGCGCGACCAGACCTACGGCGACGCCTGGGTGGTGGATGCCTCGGCCAGCTACAAGCCGAGCAGCAACTGGACCCTGACCGTGGGCGCCGACAACCTGCTGGACAAGTATCCGGACCGCACCGAAGACCTGCAGAACTCCACCTTCGGCATGCTGCCGTACAGCAACTACTCGCCGTTCGGCTTCAACGGCGCCTATGTGTACGGGCGGATCAAGTACACCTGGTAAGCGGTAACGATAGCGCCGGGCCCTGCCCGGCGCCGCTCTGGTAGTGCCGGTCGCTGGCCGGCATTCCCTCGCCGCGTCTGGAGGAGAGCCCCTTCCTGTTGAAGGGGCGCGCCGAAGGCGGGGGTAGAGGAGAAATGCGTGGGCAAACCCGCCGGCCACGGCACGTGACCGGCGGGTTTGCCGTATCTGGCCTCATCGGTGAAAATCGGGGCATCCCCCGATTTCCTGCGAGTGCCGATGCACCATGACACCGACCTGATCAACATCGTGGCCGTTGGCCTGGGGCTCGCCTTCATCTTCGGCGCGCTGGCCAACAAGCTGCGCTTGTCTCCTCTGGTCGGGTATCTGGTTGCTGGCATCTGCGTCGGCCCGTTCACCCCCGGCTTCGTCGCCGACCAGGCGCTGGCCAACCAGCTGGCCGAGCTGGGCGTGATGCTGCTGATGTTCGGCGTCGGCCTGCACTTCTCGCTGAAGGACCTGATGGCGGTCAAGGCCATCGCCATTCCCGGTGCCATTGGCCAGATCGCCGTGGCCACCCTGCTCGGCTGGGGCGTGGCCTCACTGATGGGCTGGCCGGCCCTGCATGGCGTGATCTTCGGTTTCTCGCTGGCCACCGCCAGTACCGTGGTGCTGCTGCGGGCGATGGAAGAACGGCGCCTGCTGGAAACCATGCGCGGCAAGATCGCCGTCGGCTGGCTGATCGTGGAAGACCTGGCCTGCGTACTGGCACTGGTGATGATGCCGGTGCTGGCCGGTGTGTTCGGCCCCGATGCGGCCAAGGAATCGCATTCGCTGGGCAGCGTGCTGGCCGACATCGGCTGGACCTTCGTGCAGCTGGGCCTGTTCGTGGCGGTGATGCTGGTGGTCGGCCGCCGGGTCATCCCGTGGATCCTGGAGCGCATCGCCGGTACCGGTTCGCGCGAACTGTTCACCCTGTCGGTGCTGGCGATCGCGCTGGGGGTGGCGTTCGGTTCGGCGATGCTGTTCGGTGTGTCTTTCGCACTGGGCGCGTTCTTCGCCGGCATGCTGCTCAACGAATCGGAGCTGAGCCACAAGGCCGCGCACGATTCGCTGCCGTTGCGTGATGCGTTCGCGGTGCTGTTCTTCGTCTCGGTCGGCATGCTGTTCGACCCCAACATCCTCGTCCAGCATCCCTGGCAGGTGCTGGCCACGGTACTGATCATCATGTTCGGCAAGTCGGCCGCCGCGTTCTTCATCGTGCGCGCGTTCGGCCACCCGACCAGCACCGCGCTGACCATCTCGGCCAGCCTGGCGCAGATCGGCGAGTTCGCCTTCATCATCGCCGGCCTTGGCGTGGCGCTGCAGATCCTGCCGAAGGAAGGGCAATCGCTGGTGCTCGCTGGCGCGCTGGTCTCGATCATGCTCAACCCGCTGGTGTTCGGCCTGCTCGACCGTTGGCAGGCCAAGCAGGAGCAGTCGCCCCAGACCGCCGAGCCCGAAGAGGCGACCGGCCCCTCGCGCGACCTGCATGACCATGCCATCGTGATCGGTTACGGCCGCGTCGGCAGCGAGCTGGCGCAGGTGCTGCGTGATCGCGGCGTGCCGGTGCTGGTGATCGATGACAACAAGGAACACGTCGAGCAGGCGCACGCCAGGGGTCTGGCTGCGATCCGCGGCAGTGCTGCCGCCGACCGGGTGCTGGCCGAGGCCCACCCGGAGCGCGCCAAGATCGCAGTGCTGGCCATTCCGCAGCCGCTGGAGGCCGGTGAGGCGCTGGCCAAGCTGCGCGCGATCAATCCGGACCTGACCCTGCTGGCGCGCGCGCACAGCGATGCCGAAGTGAAGCATCTGCTGGAGCACGGCGCCGATGGCACGGTGATGGCCGAGCGCGAACTGGCCTATTCGCTGGCGGAGATGATCATGTCCACGCCGCCGTACCGGAATCTGGGGCAGCACAGCATCCCGGTGGTGTGAGGGGTGCGGCAGGGCTGCGCCCTGCACCCTGCCGAAACAACGGCAACGGCAACGGCAACGGCAAAAGCAAAAGCTGGCATTCCGTGGGATGGCGCGGCGGGTCCGGTAGCGGGAGACGCCGTAAACCCGTCCCTGGGGGCTTGGCCGCGGCATCCATGCCGCGGACACTCCCGCAACCGGACCCACCCCGCCTTCGACAGATTCCTGCGATCTGCAGTAGATCCACGCCATGCGTGGATGCTGTTTGATGAACTGTCGGAATGTTCGATTCGGTCGCCGCATCCATGCGGCTCACGCCCCCGCAACCGGAGCCACCCCGCCTTCGACAATTTCCCGCGATCTGCAGTAGATCCACGCCATGCGTGGATGCTGTTTGAAGAACTGTCGGAATGTTCGATTCCGATGGTGATCCATCCACGCATGGCGTGGATCTACCAGGATTGATGCCGACCGTCGGCACATGGGGTCAGATCCGTTCTCCACAGGAGAACGGATCTGACCCCGAAACAAAAATCCCCGGTCGACCCGCATCGACCGGGGATCTGGATCGCCACGTTGCCACGCCTTGGAGAGGCAGTTCCACCGTAGCGCATCGCGTGGCCGGTGGTGATCGCCTGTAGCGATATGCACCAAGCGCGCGGCTATCAGGCGCGGGCCAGCGCCTGCTCCAGGTCCGCGCGCAGGTCGCCGATGTGCTCGATGCCGATCGACAGCCGCACGGTGTCCTCGCTGACGCCGGCCTTGGCCAGCTCGGCCGCGTCCAGCTGGCGGTGGGTGGTGGACGCCGGGTGGGTGGCCAGCGATTTGGCATCGCCCAGGTTCACCAGCCGGGTGAACAGCTTCAGCGCATCCAGGAAGCGTGCGCCGGCCTCGCGCCCACCCGGCAGGCCGAAGGTCAGCACGCCCGAGCCGTGGCCACCGAGGTAGCGCTGCGCGGCGGCATGCTCGGGGTCATCGGCCAACCCGGCGTAACGCACCCATGCCACCTTGGCGTGCGCCTTCAGGAATTGCGCCACCGCCAGCGCATTGGCATTGATCCGCTCCATGCGCAGTGCCAGCGTCTCGATGCCCTGCAGGATCAGGAACGCGTTGAACGGCGACAGCGCCGCACCGGTATTGCGCAGCGGCACCACCCGCGCGCGACCGATGTAGGCCGCCGGCCCCAGCGCTTCGGTGTAGACCACGCCGTGGTAGCTGGGGTCGGGCTGGTTGAGGCGGGCGAAGCGCTGGGGCTGCGCCGCCCAGTCGAAACGCCCCGAATCGATGATCGCACCGCCGAGGCTGTTGCCGTGCCCACCCAGGTACTTGGTCAACGAATGCACCACGATGTCGGCGCCGTGCTCGAACGGGCGCAGCAGGAACGGCGTGGCCACGGTGTTGTCGACGATCAGCGGCACGCCCGCAGCATGCGCGACCTCGGCGATCGCGGCGATGTCGGTGACGTTGCCGCGCGGATTGCCGATCGATTCGACAAACACCGCCTTGGTGCGCGCGTCGATCAGCGCGGCGAACGCGGACGGATCGGACGGATCAGCGAAGCGCGCCTGGATGCCGTACTGCGGCAGCGTGTGCGCCAGCAGGTTGAGGCTGCCCCCATACAACGCACTGGAGGCGACGATGTTGTCACCGGCTTCGGCGATGGTCTGGATGGCGTAGGTGATCGCCGCCTGCCCCGAGGCCAGCGCCAACGCGCCGATGCCACCTTCCAGCGCGGCCAGGCGCTGCTCCAGCACGTCGGTGGTGGGGTTCATGATGCGCGTGTAGATGTTGCCCGGCACCTTCAGGTCGAACAGGTCGGCGCCATGCTGGGTGTCGTCGAACGCGTACGCCACCGTCTGGTAGATCGGCACCGCCACCGCGCGGGTGGTCGGGTCGGGACGGTAGCCGCCGTGCACGGCCAGGGTTTCCAGTTGCCACTGCGGGTCGCTCATTGCACCGGGCTCCATCCGGGGAAACCGCCACCATAGGCCAGCCGCAGCCTGGCACTGAGAGCCACTGGCGATGACGTGCATACCGCCGGTTATCAGGTTGGCCACGATTCAGGCAGCCGTCATGGGCCGTTGCTAGGCTGCGCCGCCGGGCGCTCCTGCCCGGGCACGGAAGCCCTACTCATGCAGCCATCGCCTTGGACCACCCCCACCCACAATTCGCCAACCTCGGTGCTGCTTGTCGAGGACGACCGTCGCCTGGCTGAGCTGGTCAGCGACTACCTGGGCGAACATGGCTTTGCGGTGCAGCACGTGGCCCGTGGCGACCACGCCAGCGCGGCCTGCCGCCAGCAGGCGCCGGAGCTGGTGGTGCTGGACCTGATGCTGCCCGGCCTGGGTGGCATCGACGTGTGCAGGCAGATCCGCAGCTTCTCCGATGTGCCGATCCTGATGCTGACCGCCTGCGAGGACGATATCGAGCAGGTGCTGGGCCTGGAATCGGGCGCCGATGACTACGTGCACAAGCCGATCGAGCCGCGCCTGCTGCTGGCCCGCCTGCGCGCCCTGCTGCGCCGCCGCCACGGCAGCAGCAACACCGGCACGCCGTGCCGGCTGATGCATGGGCAACTGCTGATCGACCGCATGCAACGCGAAGTACAGCTGCATGGCCAACCGGTCGAGCTGGGCACCACCGAATTCGAGATCCTGTGGCTGCTGGCCAGCCAGCCCGGGCAGATCCTGTCGCGCGACCAGATCCTGCAGGCGGTGCGCGGCATCGGCTTCGATGGCCTGGACCGCAGCGTCGACGTCTGCATCGGCAAGCTGCGCCGCAAGCTCGGTGACGACGCACGCGAACCACGTCGGATCAAGACCGTGTGGGGCCGTGGCTACCAGTTCAATCCTTCGGCCTGGTCGGCGTGAAGCGGCTGTTCCTGCGCCTGTGGCTGCTGGTCGGCGCCAGCTTCCTGATCACCCTGCTGCTGATCAACCTGATCTTCGACCGCATCTATCTGCCCACCCAGCAGCGGATCTTTTCAGAACAGGTGCGCGGCCAGCTCTACGCGCTCCGCCAGGGCCTGCAGGGCAAGGATGAAGCCGCACAACAGCAGCAGTTGGCACAGTGGCAACCGCACTACGGTATCGCGCTGACGTTGTTGTCGGCACCGCCACCGATCTCTGCGGAAGAACAGCAACAGCTGCAACGCAACGGGATGATCGCCCGGCAGAAATTCGAGATCGTCTGGGCACCGTTGGAACCTGCACAGCCCGACGGCCGCTGGCTGCAGCTGCATCTGCCCGGTGAACCGCCCACCTCGCTGTACCTGACGCTGGTCGCATATTCGCTGATGCTGGCGCTGTTCGGACTGTGCCTGTATGCGTGGTCGCGCGTGCTCTGGCGCGATCTGGACGCCTTACGCGTGCATGCCGACCGCATCGGCGCCGGCGACCTGCAGGCGCGCGCACAGGTGTCGCCGCGCTCGCAGATCCGGGTCATCGTCGAGCACTCCAACCGCATGGCAGCGCGCGTAGCCGAACTGGTGCAGCGCCAGCGCGACCTGACCCATGCGATCTCGCACGAACTGCGCACGCCGATCGCACGCGTGGCCTTCGGCCTGGACCTGATGCAGGACAGCGATGACCGCGAACGCCGTGAACGACTGGCGCAGGGCCTGCACGGCGACCTGGCAGAGCTCAACCGGCTGGTCAGTGAACTGCTGGCCTACGAGCGGCTGGAACACCCCAGCGAAGGTGAGCCACTGCAGCGCATCGAAGCCAACGACTGGCTGCAGGCCTGCCTGGCCGACGCACGCCGCGATGCCGAACGGGCCGATCTGGTGCTGCGTGTGCAACCCAGTACCCTGCCGCGGGTGGATGCCGAGCCACGCCTGCTGCAGCTGGCGTTGAGCAACCTGGTCGGCAACGCGTTGCGCCATGCACGTTCGCAGATCGAGGTTTCGCTGGTCGGCGTCGATGGTCGCGCCTGCCTGCGCGTGGACGACGACGGCCCCGGCATCGCCGAGGCCGATCGCGAGAAGGTGGTACGGCCCTTCACCCGCCTCGATGACAGCCGCAGCCGCGATACCGGCGGCTTCGGCCTGGGCCTGGCCATCGTCAGCCGCATCGCGCTGCGACATCACGGTGAGCTGCGCATCGGCCGCGCCTCGCTGGGTGGCGCACGCCTGGAAATGCACTGGCCGCTGGCTGCCAGCTGAACGCCCCAGGGCGCGATTACAGTTGCTTACAACTCCCGCACAACTGCGGACGGATCGGTCGCCGGCGTATCGCCACGCTGGCGACCCTGCAGCACACGCCGGATGCGCGTGCTGCTTTCCTCCCATTGCCGAGAGTTTCCATGTCCCAGCGTCACCGTTCTCCCACCCTGCTCTGCCTGGCCCTGTTGCCGCTGTTTGTCACCCCGATTGCCCACGCCAAGGATGACCACTGGACCTTCGAAGTCGCCGCCGGCGGTGGCGTGACACCACGCTACAGCGGCAGCAAGGAGTACCGCGCGGCGCCGTCGCTGTCCTTCGATGTCACCTCGCCGGGTGGATGGTTTCTGGGCACCAGTGGCATCGGCTGGGGCACCGCCATCGGCGAACACACCCGCGTGCGCGCGTATGTCGGCGCCAGTGGCATCCGCAAGGACAAGGACTCGCTGCTTGGCGGTTCGGACTTCCTGCGCGGCATGGGCGATATCGATACCCGTCCCTTGGTCGGTATCTCGGCTGGTTATACGCTGGGCGAAGCCGTGCTGAGCGGTTCCTGGCAGTTCACCCGCAAGGATGAGGACAAGGCCGAGAACGGCCTAGCCACCCAGCAGGTGCACCTGAACCTGACGATGCCGCTGTTCGACCTCGCCGGTGGCGTGGTCAGCGGCAGCGTCTCCACCGACTACGGCAACCGCGGGTATGTGCAGACCTGGTACGGGGTCAGCCCGGAACAGGCGGCGCGCACCGGCTTTGCCGAACATAAACCGAAGGCCGGCCTGGTCAGCGCCGGTGTCGGCCTGAAGTGGAGCCACCGCGTGGGGCGCAACGGCAACTGGTACATCGCGGCCGAGGGCACGCGCCTGCTCGGTGACGCCGCCGACAGCCCGATCGTGCAGAAGCCGAACCAGTTCGGATTGATGAGCGGCTACACGCACCGCTTCTGAGGGGACGCCGGGCATGGCCCGGTGTACTTCGCAGGAAACGGGGCGCTGCGGTCAGGCAGCGCCCCACGTGACTCAGGCCTTGGCGAATACCAGGTGGCCACCGTCGTTGCCGACTTCGATCACGTCGCCGTTGACGAAGGCGCCGGACAGGATCTTCTGCGCCAGCGGGTTCTCCAGCTGCGCCTGGATCGCCCGCTTCAACGGGCGCGCGCCATACACCGGATCGAAGCCGACGTTGCCAAGCAGGTCGAACGCTGCATCGGACACCGCCAGCTTCAGCCCGCGCTCGGCCAGGCGCTTCTCCAGACCACGCATCTGGATGCGGGCGATCTGCTTGATCTGCTGCTTGTCCAGCGGATGGAACACCACGATGTCGTCCAGGCGGTTGATGAACTCCGGACGGAAGTGCGCCTGCACCACGCCCATCACCGCCGCCTTCATCTGCGTGTAGGCCTCCGGGCTGTCATCGGCACTCATGTCCTGGATCTGGTGCGAGCCCAGGTTCGAGGTCATCACGATGACGGTGTTGCGGAAGTCCACGGTGCGGCCCTGGCCATCGGTCAGGCGGCCATCGTCCAGCACCTGCAGCAGGATGTTGAACACATCCGGATGCGCCTTCTCCACCTCGTCGAGCAGGATCAGCGAATACGGACGGCGGCGTACCGCCTCGGTCAGGTAGCCACCTTCCTCGTAGCCGACGTAGCCCGGAGGTGCGCCGATCAGGCGGGCGACGCTGTGCTTCTCCATGAACTCGCTCATGTCGATGCGGATCATCGCGTCGGCACTGTCGAACAGGAATTCGGCCAGCGACTTGCACAGCTCGGTCTTGCCGACGCCGGTCGGGCCGAGGAACAGGAACGAGCCGGCCGGGCGATTCGGGTCGGACAGGCCGGCACGCGAGCGGCGCACTGCATCGGAGACGACCTTGATCGCTTCCTCCTGGCCGACCACACGGTTGTGCAGCACCTCTTCCATGCGCAGCAGCTTGTCACGCTCGCCTTCGAGCATCTTGTTGACCGGAATGCCGGTCCAGCGCGACACGACCTCGGCGATCTCTTCGTCGGTCACCCGGTCCTGCACCAGCTTGAAGTCCTTGTGCTCGGCTTCCTGGGCGGCGGCCAGCTGCTTTTCCAGCTGCGGCAGCAGGCCGTACTGGATCTCGCTCATGCGCGCGAAATCCTGACGGCGCTGCGCGGCTTCCAGTTCCAGCTTGGCCTGCTCGACCTGTTCCTTGATCTTGGTGGCACCTTGCAGCGCGGCCTTCTCTGACTTCCAGATTTCATTGAGATCGGAGAACTCGCGCTCCAGCGCTTCGATCTCGTTCTCCAGGTCGGCCAGACGCTGGCGCGAGGCTTCGTCCTTCTCCTTCTTCAGCATCTCGCGCTGGATCTTCAGCTGGATCACACGTCGTTCCAGGCGATCCAGTTCTTCCGGCTTGGAGTCGATTTCCATGCGCAGGCGCGAGGCCGCCTCGTCCATCAGGTCGATGGCCTTGTCCGGAAGCTGGCGGTCGGTGATGTAGCGGTTGGACAGCGTCGCAGCAGCCACGATGGCCGGATCGGTGATCTCCACGCCGTGGTGCACCGCATACTTTTCCTTCAGGCCGCGCAGGATCGCGATGGTGTCCTCCACCGACGGCTCGCCGACGAACACCTTCTGGAAGCGGCGCTCCAGCGCGGCATCCTTCTCGATGTACTTGCGGTACTCGTCCAGCGTGGTGGCACCCACGCAATGCAGTTCGCCGCGTGCCAGCGCCGGCTTCAGCATGTTGCCGGCGTCCATCGCGCCGTCGGCCTTGCCGGCACCGACCATGGTGTGCAGCTCGTCGATGAACAGGATGATCTGCCCTTCGCTCTTGGCGAGGTCGTTGAGCACACCCTTCAGGCGCTCCTCGAACTCACCACGGAACTTGGCACCGGCGATCAACGCGCCCATGTCCAATGACAGCACGCGCTTGCCGCGCAGGCCTTCAGGCACTTCGTCGTTGATGATGCGCTGGGCCAGCCCTTCGACGATCGCCGTCTTGCCCACGCCAGGCTCGCCGATCAGCACCGGGTTGTTCTTGGTCCGACGCTGCAGCACCTGGATGGTGCGACGGATCTCCTCATCGCGGCCGATCACCGGATCAAGCTTGCCGCTCTCGGCGCGCGCGGTCAGGTCGATGGTGTACTTCTCCAGCGCCTGCCGCTGCTCTTCGGCATTCTCCGACTGCACGTTCTCGCCGCCGCGCAGCTTGTCGATCGCAGCCTGCAGGCGGGTCCTGTCGGCGCCGGCGGCGCGCAGCGCCATGCCCAGCGTACCGCCATCGTCCAGCGCCGCCAGCACGAACCACTCGCTGGCAATGAAGGCATCGCCGTGCTGCTGGGCCAGCTTGTCGGTCTGGTTCAGCAGGCGGCCGAGGTCGTTGCCCATCGAGACGTTGCCTGCCTGGCCCGAGACCTTGGGCAGTGCGTCCAACGCTTCGGTCAGGCGCTCGCGCAGCACCGGCACGTTCACGCCGGCCTGGGCCAGCAACGGGCGCGTGCTGCCGCCCTGCTGGTCCAACAGCGCGCTGAACAGGTGAACCGGTTCGATGATGCTGTTGTCGCGGCCCACGGCCAGCGACTGTGCGTCTGCCAGCGCCTGCTGGAAACGCGAGGTGAGCTTGTCCATCCGCATTGCGAAACCTCATCGGTCATCAGGGCCGGCCCGCGCCGGCGATGCTGGAAAGATGCGGTTGCCCCACCCCGTTTCAAGGGTGACTGCGACTGCACCCCGAGGCCAGTCAGCCTGCGGCCAGCATGCCGCAACGGGTGTGGTCGGCGCGTTGATCCCGATCAGATCGGCCGGGCGGTGGGGCTCAACGGCTGATCGCGCTGCGGATCGCCCGCAGCTGCTGCTTGACCACACGGGCCTGCGCCGGGTCCATGCGCAGCAGGGCCTTCTGGCCGATCGAACGCGACTGCAGGGTGGCATCGACGAAGCGATAGCGGCCGCGCTCATCGCGCTGGACCGCCGGCGCCTGGGCCAGGTCCGGGGTGTCCAGCAGATGGTCGATCACTGCAACAAGACGATCGTTGAAATAGCCCTCGGGCCGGCCGAGCTCGACGAAGGCCTGCTGGATCAGCGGATAGAAGCGCTTGTACGCCGTGGCCGTCGCCGCCGGGTCGAGCGCAGTGAAGGCCTGCACGTAGGGCGCATAGCGCGCCGCGTTGCTGGCGGCGATGCGTTCCCCGCCCTCGCCGGGCTCGACCTGCAGGTTGCCCGGCAGCGGCCGCCCGGCCAGCGCGGTCGGCGCCACGCTGGGCTTGTCCAGGTTGTCGATCTGGGTGACCAGGCGCTGGATCAGGTGGTCGCGCAGCAGCAGGGTCAGCGGGCCCTCGCCCTGGAACAGCTGGCTCAGTGCGCCCCAGGCAGCGGCATCGCTGTCAGCCAGCTTCGGCAGCGCCGGGTCGGCGGCGGCCTCGGTATCCAGCGGATGCCGGATCGGCGGTGGTGCTGGCGTGGTCTCTGTGGCCGCCGTCGGTTGCGACGGTGCGCTGGTAGAGGCAGGCGTCGATTGCACCGGCACCGGGACACCGTCTGCCAGGCTTTTCAGCTGATCGCGGAACAGCCAGCCACCCGCGCCACCGATCACCACCACACCCAGCACCCAGGGCCAGATCGCCTTTCCATTCTGCATGATGCAGTCCCTCGTTTTTCACCTGCATGGACAGGGTGTGACCCTGCCGATGGCAGCCGGTTCCCCGCGTGTTCCGCTGGCGTTCGGGTTCAGCCCGCGCACTCACGCCTGCTTTGCACCGGCTGCGCGAGGCTGTGGATCTCATCGTGTGGAGACGCTGCCATGCAGTACGCGCTGTACTACTGGACCGGCATCCAGGGCCGTGGCGAGTTCGTGCGCCTGGCATTGGAAGACGCAGGCGCCAACTACGTGGACATGGCGCGGGTCCACGGCGATGCGGTCATGCAGCCGTTCCTGGACGGTGGCGGCGAAGGCGCACAACCGTTCGCGCCGCCGTTCCTCAAGGCGGGACGACAGGTGATCGCGCAGGTCGCGGCCATCCTCGATTTCCTCGGCCCGACGCTGGATCTGGTACCGCAGGCAGCCTCGCGGCGGATGCAGGCGTTGCAGTTGCAGCTGACCATCGCCGACCTAGTGGCCGAAGTGCACGACACCCATCACCCGATCGCCGCCTCGAAGTACTACGAGGATCAGAAGAGCGAGGCGCTGGCGCGGGCCGCATCGCTGCGCAGCGAACGGCTTCCGAAGTATCTGGGCTATTTCGAGCAGGTGCTGGCCGCCAATGGCGGCCGCCATGCACTGCGCGAGCATTCCTACGTGGATCTGTCGCTGTTCCAGCTGCTGAGCGGGCTGGACTACATGTTCCCGCGCCGCATGCAGGTGTTGGCACCCACCCTGCCCCTGCTGCGTGCCGTGCAGGAGCGGGTGGCGAAACGACCGAACATCGCCGCCTACCTGGGCTCGGAACGGCGGCTGCCGTTCAACACCCACGGCATTTTCCGCCACTACCCGGAGCTGGATGCCGAACGCTGATACCGCCGCCTGCAACGCACCCGAAGCGGAAGGAGCGGTAGTGCCGGCCGCTGGCCGGCAACCGCACGATGCGTCCGAGGTCCGTGAGCATGCCGGCCAGCGGCCGGCACTACCGTGGGGTCAGCTGTTCTCACCCAGCGGCTGCACCGGCTGCTTCTGCAACGACAGCAGCCCCAGCAGCATCGCCAGCGCCACATAGGCGCCGGCAAACTGCCAGCTGATGATGCGCGCCAGCCCTTCCAGGTCCCACGGCAGGTAGATGCCGCCGCGCGGGTCCACCGAATGGATCAGACCGAACAGAGTCAGCAGCGCCGCCACCAGCAGGAAGCCGCAGGCCCGGCGCAGGCGGCCGTCCACCATCGCCGCCACCGCCGAGATCCACAGCATCGAGGTGATGATGAAGCCGTTGCCCAGGGTGAAGATCACCGCCAGTTCCGGCAGGCCATGCCCATCGAGCTTGGTCAGCAGCTGCGGCAACTGGTCCGGTGCGATCCAGCCCGGCGCCTTGATCGCCAGCAGGTAGGCCACCGACGGCAGGAAACCAAACACCATCGCACCGGCGTGCTGGCGCGGCGTGGCCTGGAAGGCCTGCGTGGTGATATCGATGGCCACGTACACGATGATCGGCGCCAGCACGGCCAATGGCAGCCACTGCACCAGCCCGGAAATGATGCCCAGCATGCCGCCGATGCCGACGAACAGGCCGGTCAGCAGCGTGTATCCGCTGCGCGCGCCCATGTGCTTGTACGCCGGCTGGCCGATGTACGGCGTGGTCTGCGCCACGCCGCCACAGACGCCTGCCACCAGCGTCGCCACCGCTTCCACCAGCAGGATGTCGCGGGTGCGGTAGTCATCACCCGCCGCGCGTGCGCTTTCAGACACGTTGATGCCGCCGACCACCATCAGCAGCCCGAACGGCAGCAACAGCGGCAGGTAGGTCATCGCGGTGGGCAGGCCGTCGAGGAAACCCAGCGTCGGCAGCGGCAGCACCACCTGCGGCGGCACCCAGGCCGGCACATGGAAGCCCGGTGCCCCCAGCCCGGCCAGGCCGAGGCCGTAATACAGCACGGTGCCGAACACGAAGGCCAGCAGCACGCCCGGGCCACGCACCGGCAGCCGGCCCTTGGCGATCAGCACGTACAGCAGCAGGCCCAGCGTGGTGAAGCCGACCAGCGGCGAACGCAGGGTTTCCAGCAGCGGCAGCAGGCCCATCAGCACCAGCGCGATGCCCGCGATCGATCCCAGCAGCGCGGCACGCGGCAGCGCGCGGGTGACCGCTTCGCCGAAGAACGACAGCACCAGCTTGAGCAGGCCCATGATGACCAGCGCGGCCATGCCCAGCTGCCAGGTGGCGATGCCGGCCGCGTGCGGGTCCATGCCCTGCTGTTTGAAGGCGATGAAGGCCGGGCCGAGCACCAGCAGGGCCATGCCGATGCTGGTCGGCGCGTCCAGGCCCAGCGGCATGGCGGTGACGTCGTCGCGGCCGGTGCGTGCGGCCAGGCGCCGCGCCATCAGGGTGTACAGCAGGTTGCCGACCAGCACGCCGAAGGCGGTACCGGGGAACATGCGGCCGAATACCACGTCCGCGGGGAACTGGAAGATACCGACCAGGGCCATGGCGATGAAGCCAAGGATGGAGAGGTTGTCGACGACCAGGCCGAAGAAGCCATTGAAGTCGCCGGCGACGAACCAGCGACGCGGTGCGGCGGAAGCGGGAGCGGACATGGAAGGGGCGATGGGGGTGGGGACCGCCGATGGTAGGCCCAGCGGGGCCCGGGCGCCAATTCCGCGGTGGAATGATGGGTTCCAGCCAACGGCGGGGCCCCTCGTGGCTGGGCGCGGGTGGAGTCGACTGTTGGTCGACTGGCATTGCGTGTTGGGCCGGTCGGGCAGGCAGCGCAGGGGACGCTGCAAGTACGTCCATGTAAGCTCGGTCGCCGCATCCATGCGGCTCACGCCCCTGCGCAGCCTGCCCGCCCGGCCTCTGACGGTTTCCTGCGGGCGCCAGCCGCGGAAGAGAATCAAAAGATCAAAAGCAAAGGCAGGCTCTCGTTGTAGCGCCGAGTCCATGCTCGGCTACTGTACGCGAGGCCTCTGAGCCGAGCATGGCTCGGCTCTACAGAAGATCATTCCGATCATTCTTTCGTTCATCCACGCATGGCGTGGATCTACCGTGTCGACCAAGGTCGACACCCACCAGGCACCCGCCATGCCATTCCGACAGATCGCAGGAATCTGTCGAAGGCGGGGTGGATCCGGTTGCGGGGGTGTCCGCGGCATGGATGCCGCGGCCAAGCCCCAAGGACGGGTTTACGGCGTCCCCGCAGCCGGACCCACCCCGCCATCCCACGGAATGCCCGCTGTTGCTGTTGCTTCGGCTGTTGCTTCGGCTGTTGCTTTGGCTGTTACTTTGGCCTCTGCGGGTGCAGGGCGCAGCCCTGCATCGACTACCCCCTACTTCTTCAGGAAGTTGTCCACCAGCAGATGCTTCACGTCGTCGAAGCGGCCGTTCAACACCGCCTTGGCGGCATACAGCGCGGTACCGGCCACCTGCTTGGCCTCGATCTGCGGTGGCATCACCAGCTCGGCGCGGCTGGTGTGCACATCCAGCAATGCCGGGCCGCGCTGTGCCAGGAAATCCTGCACCGCGTCCTCCAGATCCTCGCTGCGGGTCACGGTGCGGCCGTGGAAACCGATCACCTCGGCCAGGCGACCGAAATCCGGGTTCTTCAGATCGGTGTAGTTGTCCAGCAGGCCTTCCACCTTCTGTTCCAGCTCGACGAAGTTCAGCGAGCCGTTGTTGAACACCACCACCTTGATCGGCAGGTTCTCCTGCACCGCAGTCAGCAGGTCGCCCAGCAGCATTGCCAGGCCGCCATCGCCGGACAGCGAGATCACCTGCCGGCCCGGGAACGCCTTCTGCAGACCCAGCGCCTGCGGCATCGCGTTGGCCATCGTGCCATGCAGCAGGCTGGTCAGCGTGCGGCGGCGGCCGTTGACGCGGATATGCCGCAGCACCCACACCATCGGCGAGCCGCCGTCGGCGGTGAACAGCGCATCGTCTGCGGCGTACTTCGACAGCAGCGCAGTCAGGTGCTGCGGGTGGATCAGCTCGCCTTCGCCCGGCTGTTCTTCCTGCTCGCGCTTCTTCAGCGCCTTGTCGCGGCGCTCGATGCATTCGTCCAGGAACGTGCTGTCCTCGCGCGGCGGCAACATCGGCAGCAGCGCGTCCAGCGTCGGTGCGATATCGCCGACCACGCCCAGGGTCACCGGATGCCGGCGGCCGAGGTGGCTGCCATCGCGGTCGACCTGGATGATCGTCGCCTTGTCCGGGTAGAACTGGCCCCACGCGAAATCGGCGCCGAGCAGCAGCAGCGTGTCGCACGCCATCAATGTGTGGAAGCCGGATTCGATGCCGAAGATGCCGGTCATGCCCATGTTGTACGGGTTGTCCGGCTCGACGAAATCCTTGGCGCGCGAGGTGTGCGCGATCGGGGCCTGCAGGCGCCGGGCCAGCTCCAGCAGCTGCGCGTGCGCGCCCTGGCAACCTGCACCTGCATAGACGCCGATGCGCTTACCCTGCCCCAGCAGCTCGGCGATGCGCTGCAGCTCGGCGTCGGCCGGGCGCAACACCGGCTGGGTGTAATGCACCGAGAACGGCACATCGTGTTTCACCTCGGCTTGGCTGATGTCGGCCGGCAGGATCACCACCGCGACGCCACGGCGACTGATCGCCGCCTGGCAGGCCAACGTGACCACGCGGCGCGCCTGTTCGGCGCTGTGCACCTGCTCGCAGAACACCGAACAACTGGCATACACCGCCTTGAAGTCCACCTCCTGCGGGAATTCCATGCCCAGTTCGCTGGTCACCACCTGGCTGGCGATCAGCACCATCGGCGCGCGGTTGCGGTTGCTCTCGAACACGCCATTGATGAAATGCAGGCTGCCGGGCCCGCAGGAACCGGCGCAGGCAGTCAGTTCTTCGCTGACCAGCGAATCGGCGCCGGCAGCAAACGCAGCCACTTCTTCGTGGCGCACGTGCACCCACGCGATCTCGCTGCCATGCATCGCATCGGTCACATGGTTGAGCGTATCGCCCACGATGCCGTAGCAACGGCGGACACCGGCCTGCTGCAGGGCGTCCACCACGATTTCGGCCACGCGCTTGCTCATCGGATACATCCTCGAACGGGGGAACGTCCGAGGCTAGACCCGGTGAAGTGATGCCTCCGTGGGCAAGTTGCGCATCGCCTCGATGTGCAAACTGCGGGTAGACGTCTCGTCAATCATTGACGTTGATCCAGCCCTCCACCACGCCCTGCTTCGGGTTGCGGTAGCGCAGCTTCATCCAACCGTCCTGTTCATCCAGCATTTCCACGCGATCGCCCTCCACCAGGTAACGCTTGGTGCTGGATGCACCGGGGCGGTCGAACAGGAACACGCGCGCCGCCAGCACGGAGGCCTGCTGACCACGCAGCGGTCCCTCGGATGGCGCGCCCAGGCCATCGGCAATCGCGCTGTCCAGCACGCGTCCGTCGTCAGCATAGGTCCGCCAGACGGCCAACGGCCCCTGATCGTCGGTCTGCACCCAATGCAGGGCCGCGTTCAGCGTATCGCCCAACATCAGAAGGCGCTCGCTGCGGTGCAGATAGAGCTTCGCACCCGCGAACCGGTACTGGTCGGCGTACCACATCGGGCCGCTGCGACAGCTGCTGGTCAGGGTGCGGGTCTTTGCGTCGACGCTCAGCCCCATCAGGTCACCGCAGCTGTCGTTGCCGTGCGTTTCGGCCTGCAGCGCGCGATACGAGGCACTGGCCGGATCGAACCGGTACACCGCCACCGCTTCGTTGACCATGCCCACCGATGCGCGTGCGACCAGTTCCGGGTAACCATCGAAATCGACGTCTTCAAGGGACCACCGCGAATTGCCGTCGGCATCCGCTGCGCCCGCCAGCGTCTGGCGCTTGCCCGACGGCGACAGCTGCACGGCGATGCTGCCATCCTGCTGGGAATCGGCGTGCGCCTGCACGTGCGCGGCCACCTGGAACCGTAGCGTTTCGCCGTCGCCGCCACGGGCCTGCGCCAACGGTGCCAGCAGTCCTGCCAGCACCACGCCCAACACGCATTCCCTGTGTTTCATCATCGCTCCCTGCAGCGCCACGGCGGCACCTTCAACTCAGAACGATACCTCGACCGGCTGCCGCGACCACAGCACCGACTGATGCTGGGTCTGCTGCTTCCACGCCAGACGGATCGCTTCGATATCGGCGCGACGCTGCGGGGTGTCCTCGTGCAGCACCACCAGCACCTTGGTGCGCAGGCGATTGGGCGAGGCATCGCCACGGAACAGCCACTGGCCATAGGCATCGAACACGGTCAGGCCATCCGGGAAGCGGGGAGTCACCTGCTTGTCCAGGAACGCGCGCCACTGCGCCTCGCTGATGGTGTCGGCCTGCGGACGGTTGCCCGCGCCCTGCTCCTCGCCCACGCCGAAGTACAGCTCGCTGCGCACCCAGCCGTGGCCGGCCGACGGGCGCGCGGCATCGCCCTTCATTTCGGCGGTGGTGGCCGTGGCATAGGCGCTGGGCGCCTGCGAAGAGAGGCTGGCGCAGCCGCTGGTGGCCAGCAGCACGGCGAAGACGAGGCCAAGGTGTTTCATCGATACAGCTCCGGGGAAGGGGGACAGGGCGAGCCGGCAGCGTACAGCGCCGCCGGCCCGGCGTGCTGATGCCTGCAGGGCATCAGCTCATGCCGGACCGGCAGGGGCTTGCATCGGCACCAGTCATCACGCGAAGATAATATATCGCTTCATCCGGATGGATGTAAGTGAAACTATCTCCCCCTTCCCCGTCGTCGTTGTTGCTGGAGCCCCCATGTCCGTCCGCCTGCCCGCGTCGCCGCTCGGCCTCGCCATCGCCCTCGCACTTTCCTCCGCTGCTGCCCCGGCCCTGGCCCAGGACGCCACCAACCTGGACACGGTGATCGTCACCGGCACCCGCGCCGCCGACCGCACCGTGCTTGAATCCACCTCGCCGGTGGACGTGCTCACCGCCGAGGACATCCGCAAGGCCGGCGTGGTCAACGGGGAACTGGGCAGCGCGCTGCAGGCGCTGCTGCCGTCGTTCAACTTCCCGCGCCAGTCCAACTCCGGCGGCGCCGACCACGTGCGCGCCGCGCAGCTGCGTGGCCTGTCGCCGGACCAGGTGCTGGTACTGGTGAACGGCAAGCGCCGCCACCACACCGCGCTGGTCAACACCGACAGCAAGATCGGCAAGGGCACCACGCCGGTCGATTTCAATTCGATCCCGGTCAGCGCAATCAAGCGCATCGAAGTGCTGCGCGACGGCGCCGGCGCGCTGTACGGCTCCGATGCAGTGGCCGGTGTGATCAACGTGATCCTCGACAATGGCGGCGACGGTGGCGAAATCGAGGCCAGTTACGGTGCCAACCACACCGACCTCAAGCCGATCGGGCGCACCCTCACCGACGGCCAGACCGGCAACATCAGCGCCAAGGTCGGCACCTCGCTGGGCGAAGACGGTGGCTTCCTGCGCGTCGGCCTGGAGTACAAGCACCGCAACGGCACCAACCGCGCCGGCTTCGACCAGATTCCGCCGTGGGACCAGACCCCGGACAACCTGGCGCTGCAGGGCAAGCGCAATTACGTGCTGGGCGATGGCAAGAGCAAGGACATCAATCTGTGGCTGAACACCGAGATCCCGGTCGGCCAGACCTCCACCTTCTATGCCTTCGGCACCTTCAACCAACGGGACACCGAAGGCGCGAACTATTTCCGCTACCCCGATGGCGATGCGAACTGGAAGCAGGTCTATCCGAACGGCTACCGGCCGATCTCCGAAGGCGAGAACCGCGATGTGCAGGCCGTGGCCGGCGTGCGTGGCCAGTGGGGTGAATGGAGCTACGACGGCAGCGTCGATTACGGCCAGAACGACTTCACCTACCGCCTGCGCGATTCGCTCAATGCCTCGCTGGGCCCGACCAGCCCGACCCGCTTCAAGACCGCCGATTACGAGTACGCGCAGACCGTGGGCAACCTCGACCTGAGCCGCGTGTTCACCCAGAGCGACAGCATCAGCCACACGCTCGGCCTGGGCGTGGAAGCGCGCCACGAGCGTTACCAGACCCGCCCGGGTGACCCGGCCAGCTACGCCGCCGGCCCGTACACCGATCGCCCGACCGGCTCGCAGGCCGGCGGCGGCCTGACCCCGCAGGATGCGGCGCGCCTGTCGCGCGATGTCGCCAGTGCCTATGCCAGCCTGTCCAGCCAGTTCGGCGAGAAGTTCTCCACCGATCTGGCTGCACGCTACGAGCACAACGACGATTTCGGCGGCGAGCTGACCGGCAAGCTCGGCCTGCGCTACGAATTCACCCCGGCCTTCGCGCTGCGTGGTGCCATCTCCAACAACTTCCGCGCGCCGTCGCTGGCGCAGATCGGCTACGAATCCACCTCCACCGGTTACAACGCCGGCGGCCAGCTGGTGCAGGGCCGCCTGCTCTCGGTCAACAATCCGATCGCGCGTGGCCTGGGCGCACGTGACCTGAAGCCGGAGAAATCGCTCAACACCTCGCTGGGCTTCACCAGCCGCATCGGCGAGCACTTCGACCTGTCGCTGGACTTCTTCCAGATCGACATCGATGACCGCATCGCATTGTCGGAAAGCATCACCGGCGACGCACTGACCGACTACGTGGCCGCCAACTACGGCGTCAGCGGCCTGCAGAGCGCCAGCTTCTTCGTCAACGCCGCCGACACCCGCACCCGCGGTGCCGAGCTGGTGAGCAACTGGCGCCAGTCGCTGGGCGATGGCCAGCTGCTGCTGACCGGCACCTACGCCTATACCAAGACCACGCTGAAGAACGTGCTGGCCACGCCGGCGCAGCTGCAGGCGCTGAGCCCGGACTACGTGTTGTTCGGCATTGAAGAGACCAACACGCTGACCGACGCCACGCCGCGTACGCGTGGCAGTTTCTCGGCCGCATGGAGCAACGACCGCTGGTCGCTGAGCACGCGGGTGAACCGCTATGGCAGCGTCACCCGCGTGTTCAACTTCGGTGACGGCTACATTCCGCGCCAGACCTACCAGGCCGAATGGCAGCTGGACGCGGAAGTGGAGTACCGCATCACCCCGCGTTGGAGCGTGGCCATCGGCGGGCAGAACCTGACCGACAACTATCCGGATCGATCCAACAGCGATATCCACTACTTCGGCAACCTGCCGTATGACGTGCTGTCGCCGATCGGCAGCAACGGCGCGTACTACTACGGCCGCGTCCGCTATACGTTCTGATTGCTCGGGGTGTGATTGCCTTGGGTGGGTGCGGGCCGTTGGCCCGCACTGCCTGGGCCCGATGCAGGCTGACCCTTCGTGCCGACCAACGGTCGGCACCCACCGAAGCAGGGCCGTAGCCCGCCCTCGACCCCACGTACACGCACACGCTGGCAAGCTGGGCGCCATGGCTGAACCGCTCCCCTGCGTCCGCCACCGCCCTTGCTGGACGACGCCTGCGCGTTGTTCCTCGATGTCGATGGCACCCTGATCGAATTCGCTGCACGCCCGGATGCCGTGCAGCTGCTGCCTGATGTACGTGAAGCCATCGGCCGCATCAGCGACCGCCTGGAAGGTGCCGTGGCACTGGTCAGTGGGCGGCCGCTGGAACAGCTGGACCGGCTGTTCGCTCCCCTGCAACTGCCCGCCGCCGGCCTGCATGGCCACGAGCTGCGCGGCCAGGATGGGCACGTACTGCGCGATGACCACGACGAAGACACAGCCGAATGGCTGCACGCCCTGCACCAGCAGGCGATGCGTTTCGCGCATGGCCATCCCGGCGTGCTGGTGGAGGACAAGGGCGTCGGCCTTGCCCTGCACTGGCGCGGCGCACCCCATGCGGCCAACGAAGTCCGCGCCTTCGCCGATCGCCATGCGCGCGGCCGCGCCGGCTATCGCCTGCAACCGGGCGACCACGTGGTCGAGTTCGTGCCAGTGGGCACCGACAAGGGCCGGGCGGTGCGCCGGATGATGCAGTACCTGCCTTTCCGTGGACGCCTGCCGGTGTTCCTCGGCGATGACCTTACCGACGAATTCGGCTTCGCCGCCGCCAACGGCCAGCATGGCTGGAGCGTGCTGGTGGGTGAACGCGAATCCAGCGCGGCGGTGTTCGCGCTGCCTGACATACGCAGCGTGCACGCCTGGCTGCGTGAGAATGCCTATTGACCCGGCCATCCCCCACGGCCGCAACCGAGATGTACCGCGTGATGACCCAACCCGATCTTGATCTGGGCGTGGTCGGCAACGGCAGCTTCGGCGCCCTGGTCGACAAACATGCCCGCGTTGTCTGGAGCTGCCTGCCCACCTTCGACGGCGACCCGACCTTCTGTGCCCTGCTCGGCCCCAACCAGCAGAGCGGTGGCGACTTCGCCATCGAGCTGGAGGACTTCGCCGACAGCGAACAGGAATACCTCACCAATACCGCGATCCTGCGCACGGTGCTGCGCGACCAGCATGGCGGCGCACTGGAGATCCTCGACTTCGCCCCCGCTGGCGGCAGAACGACCGCTTCTATCGCCCGGTCAGCCTGATCCGCCAGGTGCGTCCGCTGGCCGGCAGCCCACGCATCACGGTACGCGCGCGTCCGCTGGCCGACTGGGGCGCACGCGTGCCCGAGTCCACCTGGGGCAGCAACCACGTGCGCTGGATCCTGCCCGAGCACGTGCTGCGGCTGACCACCGACGTGCCGGTGCGCATGGTGCGCGACGGCCTGCCGTTCGTGCTCAACCATCCCGTGCACCTGATCCTGGGCGTGGACGAATCGCTGGACCGCTCGATCAGCGGTTACGTGCAGGAGGCCTTCCAGCGCACTCGCGACTACTGGCGCGAATGGGTGCGTTACCTGTCCATTCCACTGGAATGGCAGGACGCGGTGATCCGTAGTGCGATCACCCTGAAGCTGTGCCAGTACGAAGACAGCGGCGCGATCATCGCGGCCATGACCACCTCCATTCCCGAAGCGCCCGGCAGCGTGCGCAACTGGGATTACCGCTACTGCTGGCTGCGCGATGCAGCGTTCGTGGTGCGCGCGCTGAACCGCCTCGGCGCAACGCGCACGATGGAGCAGTTCCTCGGCTACATCTTCAACCTGGCCACCACCGACGGTACGCTGCAGCCGCTGTATGGCATCGGCTTCGAAGCCAAACTGGATGAGGACGAAGTACCCAGCCTGTCCGGCTACCGCGGCATGGGCCCGGTACGTCGCGGCAACCTGGCCTGGGTGCAGCGCCAGCACGACGTCTACGGCAGCGTGGTACTGGCCTCCACCCAGCTGTTCTTCGACCGTCGCCTGCAGGACCCGGGCGACGCGCACACCTTCGCCCGCCTCGAACCGCTCGGCGAGCAGGCCTTCGCGCTGCACGACGTACCCGATGCCGGGCTGTGGGAGTTCCGCGGCCGCACCGAGGTGCACACCTACACCAGTGCAATGTGCTGGGCCGCCTGCGATCGGTTGTGCAAGATCGCCGTACGCCTCAAGCGCGACGACCGCGCGCGCTACTGGCGCGAGCGTGCCGATACCATCCACGCGCGGATCATGGCCGAAGCCTGGAGTGACCAGCTCGGTCACTTCACCGATACCTTTGGCGGCCACCGCCTGGACGCTTCGCTGCTGCTGCTGGCCGACATCGGCTTCATCGACGCAATGGACGCCCGCTTCATCGCCACCGTCGATGCGATCGGCCGCGACCTCAAGCATGGCAATTCGCTGTACCGCTATGTCGCGCCGGATGATTTCGGCGAACCGGAAACCAGCTTCACCATCTGCACGTTCTGGTACATCGATGCGCTGGCGGCGATCGGGCGCATGGACGAGGCACGCGAGATGTTCGAGCTGCTGCTGAAGCAGCGCAACCACCTGGGTCTGCTGTCGGAGGATCTGGCCTTCGACAACGGCGAGGCCTGGGGTAATTTCCCGCAGACCTATTCGCACGTCGGCCTGATCACCGCCGCGATGCGCCTGTCGCGGTCCTGGCAGGAGGCCTCGTGAGTCGTCTGGTGGTGGTTTCAAACCGCGTGGCCGTGCCCGGCGAGAACCGTGCCGGCGGCCTGGCCGTGGGCCTGCTGGCTGCACTGAAGGAACGCGGCGGAATGTGGTTCGGCTGGAGCGGCAAGAGCGTGCGCGATGGCAGTGGCACGCTGCACCGGCAGACCGACGGCGACATCGAGTTCGTCACTCTGGACCTGAGCAAGCGCGAGGTGGACGGCTACTACAACGGCTTTGCCAACCGCACGCTGTGGCCGCTGCTGCACTTCCGCCTGGATCTGGTCGACTACGACCGCGGCACCCGCGAGACCTACCACAAGGTCAACGCGCTGTTTGCCGACAAACTCGCGCCGCTGCTGCGCGAGGACGACATCGTCTGGATCCACGATTACCACCTGATTCCGCTGGGCGCGCTGCTGCGCGAACGTGGCATCGGCTGCCGCATCGGCTTCTTCCTGCACATTCCGATGCCCTCGGCCGACCTGCTGCAGGCCATGCCCGATCATCTGCGCCTGTTCTCCGCGCTGTACGCCTACGATCTGGTCGGCTTCCAGACCCAGCGCGACGCTGACCGCTTCCAGACCTACCTGCGCCTGTTCGGTGGCGGTCGCGTGCTCGACAACGGCGAACTGGAAGCCCCCGGCGGACGCCGTTTCCGCGCGGCCGCGTTCCCGATCGGCATCGACACCGACCTGATCGCACGCCAGGCCGGTACCGCAGCGACCAAGGCGGCAGTGAAGAAGCTGCGTGGCAGCCTGCGTGACCGCCAGCTGGCGATCGGCGTGGACCGGCTGGATTATTCCAAGGGCCTTCCGGAGCGTTTCCGTGGCTTCGAACGCTACCTGCAACGCCATCCCGACCAGCGCGGTTCGCTCACCTACCTGCAGATCGCGCCGGTCTCGCGGGGCGACGTCAGCGAGTACCGGCAGCTGCGCAGCACGCTGGAGCAGATTGCCGGCCACATCAACGGCGGCCATGCCGAGCCGGACTGGACACCGCTGCGCTACGTCAACCAGAACTTCACCCATGCCACGCTGACCGGCTTCTACCGGGCCGCGGCGGTCGGGCTGGTGACGCCGTTGCGCGATGGCATGAACCTGGTGGCCAAGGAATACGTGGCTTCGCAGGATCCGGACGATCCCGGTGTACTGGTGCTGTCGCTGCTGGCCGGCGCCGCCGACGAGCTGAAGCAGGCGCTGCTGGTCAATCCCTACGATCTGGACGGCATGGCCGATGCCATTGCCACCGCCGCCACGATGTCGCTGCGCAGGCGCAAGGAGCGCTGGCACGCGATGATGGAGCACCTGCGGACCTACGACATCAACCACTGGCGACGCAGTTACCTGGAGGCGCTGGAGGGCTGAGCCGCCATCACCACTGATCGTCCGGACGCGACGCCACCACGTCGATGACGACCGCAAATTGACGCTTTCGACCCGAAAGCAATTGCGACTGAAACCATCGCAACGGGCGCATGCGCGCCCTCGCGGTCTCGCTACCGATGCACTCAGCAGCCGGTGAAAGCCTTTGCGCACAAGGCTTCGGCGGGCGTGGACAACGTGCAGGCAGGCCACCGAGAGGCGTGCGGCGGCGGCGATTTCATTCGGCATTGACAGCCGTTGCCCAGAGTGACGCCCCCTGAGCCACGCGTGCCGCCTCCACGGCCGCCGCGTGGCGTTGCACATCACCTGCCGGGGAGTCACCGCATGTCCGCCTACGACCGTTTCATCGAAGATGCCGCAATACGCCTGGAGCTGGGCCATCGCACCCGTTGGGTGGTGGACGTGATCAGTGCCTGGGTGGACTCGCATCCCGACGGATTGGCCGGCCTGCAGCGGCGGTTCGAACAGGCGGGCCTGGCCGCCCGTTTCCACTCCTGGCGACAGTCCGCCACATCGCTGCGGCTGCCGATCGTGGCCAGTGAACTGGAGCGCGCGTTGGGCGCACACACGCTGGCGATGATCGCCCACCGCAGCGGCATGTCTCCGGGATCGTTCCGCGTAGTGGCCTGCCATCTGCTGCCCGGCGTGGTCACCCTGCGCTCGGCATCGGAGGGCGCCACCCACCCGGCCGGGGCCCGGCGCGTGCACGGCACCGGCTCGCCCAGGCGCATGGCCGGCAGCGTGCCCTCGCGCGCGATGTACGGCATGGCGATCCGCAGCGTGCTGTGGACGCTGGCGGTCGTCACCGTGCTGGGCCTGACCACCTGGGTGCTGCTGAAGGCACGCACGCCGCTGTGGACCGTACAGGACGTTCCGCGTGAGCACACCGCGCGGCTGTCCCTGCATCAACACGGCACGCAGGTGCAGGTCAGCGGCAGCCTGCCCAGCGAAGGCGAGCGACGCCGCGCCTGGAATGCCTTGCGCGCCGTGCACGGTGCCGCGAACCTGCACGGGGGCATAGCATTGGACCCGCGCGCGCAGTCACCCCGCTGGCTGGACCGCCTGATTGCCGATCTCCCCATCTGCAGGGCGACGGCCTGCGCCTGGAATTCGCCGGCATGCAACTGGCCATCGATACCTCCGCCATGGAAGACGCGCAGCGGCAGGCCATCTCGCGGCGCCTGCGCCAGGACTTTCCGACGCTGGAGATGAGTGGCCTGTGGGGCCCGGGCCTGGCCGCGCTGGCGCAGCTGCCCGCCGGCGCCGACACCGCGCATCGGGTTGCCGCACTGAACCAGACCACGTTGAAGTTCCATGCCGGCTCGTCCGAGTTGACCGGCGACTCGCGGCAGACCGTGCAGGCGGTCGCCGATGCGCTGCGCGGTACACCGGCCGGCCTGCGCGTTGAGATCGGCGCGCACACCGACAGCGCGGGCCACGCCGAGGCCAACCTGCAGCTCAGCCAGCAGCGCGCCGAGGCGGTATCACAGGCGTTGCAGGCGCGAGGCATCCCAGCCACCACGCTGGTCGCGGTTGGCTACGGACAGGATCGGCCAATCGCCGACAATCGCAGCGACAGCGGCCGCGCACAGAACCGTCGCATCAACTACCGGCTGCTCGACTGAGAAAAAGACAGCGGCCCCCTGTAGTGCCGAGCCATGCTCGGCTGCTCCCGCCGACGCTGCCAGAAAGGCAGCCGAGCGTGGCTCGGCTCTACCGAGGATGGCGGCCCCCTGTAGTGCCGAGCCATGCTCGGCTGCACCTGCTCGGCGCTACAGGAGACAGAAGGTCAATCCAGGAACCGCGCGATATGTTCCGGCGCCGGCAGATGGCACGCGTCGTGGCGACCGAACCAGCGATAGCGATTGCGCGCCAACATCCGATACGCCGCGTCACGCCAGACCCGCGGCAGCACACCCAGCGCGCCGCTCAGGCGCCACACACCGCCCAGCCCGGCCAGTACACGCAGGATCGCATCGGTATCGGTCCACGCCCCGTGCGCATCCAGCAGCAGGAAGGACGCCGGGTCCTGCGGGTCCAGTCCATGCTGGCGCAGCAGCGCACTGCCCTGCGCGCCCTGCATGGCCGCGAACCGGTAGCGCCGCTGCCGGTCAAACCGCAGCAGGAAGCGCACCCAGCGGTTGCACAGCGCACAGACACCATCAAACGACAATCACCGCACTGCCGGCATCTGCGGCGGTATCACTGCGGTTCGAGCCAGCCTTCATAACGGATCAGGGCTCCTGCCCAGGGCAAGGTCACATCGACGAGGAAAGTGTAGCGCTGCTCGTGCCAGGCTTCGCGGCAGCGCACACCGCCAAACCAACGCGTCGGCAACGGCACGCACCCGAAGGCCCAGACCCGCCGCACCGACCAGTCGATGCCGCCCTCGCGGGCCTGCAGATTGAACTCGAAGCACACCGCGCCGAGCTGTTCGCGCAGATATCCCTGGTGCGCCCACAGCCGCGACATCATCGGCCAGCGACCGAAGCGCCGCGCCCAACGTTCGCCCTGCCCGTGTGCGCTGAACAGGACTTCGGTAGGCAGCGCGTCGCCGTTGTGCGGCAGGCGGGCCAGCGCAGCCAGCAGCGGTACCAGCCAGTGCCGGCCACGCTCGATCCGCGCCTGCCCCAGGTATCGGCAGGGCAATGGCGTGGCGTGCAGCGCGCGCACCGGGGCGGCCAGGGTGGCGAACGCCGGCCCCAGCACGCGTGCGAACAACGGTGGGGTCAGGGTGCGATCCAGGCCAGCGTCGCCATGCGCCCGGTGCGACGATCGCGCCGGTGCGAATACAGATCCGGATCGGCCATCGTCGACAGCGTGCCGCCGTACACCTGCGCCGGGTCCATCCCCGCCGCCTGCAGGCGCTGCCGCGCCAGTGCGAACAGATCCACCTTCCAGTGCCCGGCCCGGATCGCCACGAACGCCGATGCGGCGGCCGCATCATGGCCGACGAACGCGTGATAGACCTCCTCGCCGATCTCGTAATCGGCCGGTCCGGCAGCCGGGCCCAGCCACGCGCGCAGCTGCGCCGGTGGCGTCTGCATGGCGGCCACCGTGGCCTCCAGCATGCCGTCGGCCAGCCCGCGCCAGCCGGCGTGGGCCGCGCCCACCTCGCTGCCGTCAACGGCGGCGAACACCACCGGCAGGCAGTCGGCGGTCAGGATCGCCAGCACCACACCAGGCACCGAGGTCACCGCCGCATCGGCCACCGGCTCGCTGGCGCCCTCCACCGGAGGCGCCGTGAAGCGCAGCACGGTACTGCTGTGCACCTGGCGCAGCCAGTGCGGTGCCGACGGCAACGCCAGCCCCTGCCGCAGCAGCTGGCGGTTGTGTTCGACGTTGGCCGGGGTATCGCCGTCGGCCGCATGCCGGTTGCCCAGGTTGAACTGCGCGAACGGCGCCGGCGAGATGCCCGCGCCATGCCGCCGCGTGGTCAACGCATGAACGCCCGGAGGTGCCGGCCAGTCAGCCTGCAGCAGGGGCAGCGCGGCGGTCATTACCAGCGGTCCCGCTCGCGTGCGGCGAAGGCTTCGCTGTCCTCGCGCAGCACCTTCATCAGGTGCAGCATGTCCTCCGGCACCGGCGCGGTGTTGCGCACCGGCTCACCGGTGATCGGGTGGGTGAACTCCAGGGTCTCGGCGTGCAGCGCCTGGCGCTTGAAGCCGCGCAGCGCGGCCACCAGCTCGTCGCTGGCGCCCTTGGGCAGCTTCAGCGCGCCGCCGTAGAGCGGGTCGCCGATGATCGGATGGCGCACGTGCGCCATGTGCACGCGGATCTGGTGGGTACGGCCGGTTTCCAGGCGGCACTCCAGCGCGGTGTGCGCACGGAAGCGCTCGCGCAGGCGGTAATGGGTGATCGCTTCCTTGCCGTCTTCGCGCACCGCCATCTTCAGGCGGTCACGCGGGTGGCGGTCGATCGGGGCGTCGGCGGTACCGCCGGCCACCAGTGCGCCCATCACGATCGCCAGGTACTGGCGGTGCACATCGCGCGCGGCCAGCTGCTCGACCAGCGCGGTCTGCGCCTCCAGGGTCTTGGCCACCACCATCACGCCGCTGGTGTCCTTGTCCAGGCGGTGCACGATGCCGGCACGCGGCAGCACCGCCACCGACGGGTCGCGGAACAGCAGGGCGTTGACCAGGGTGCCGCTGTGGTTGCCGGCACCCGGGTGGACCACCAGGCCGACCGGCTTGTTGATCACCAGCAGGTGCTCGTCCTCGAACAGCACGTCCAGGGGGATGTCCTCCGGCTGCGCATCGGTCTGGGTTTCCAGCACCACGTTGAGGGTCACGACCTCGCCACCGCGCAGCGGGTCGCGCGGGCGCACCTGTGCGCCGTCGAGCAGCACATCGCCGGCCTTGATCCACTCGGTCAGGCGCGAGCGCGAGTATTCGGGGAACAGTTCGGCCACGACGGCGTCGAAACGGCGGCCGGCGGCGGTGTCGGGGACGATGGCCTGGCGGGCCGATTCGGAGGGTTGTTCAGACATGGCAGGGGGCATTTTTGAAATTTTGGGGTCCCGGCGGCCGGTTTCAGTCGCTGGACAGGACACTAGGCTATCATCGACCCTTCGTATTCCAGCCGCGTCCCGCCTCGACCCCATGATCCGACGCTCCGTCATGCTCTCCGCGCCCGTCCGCCTCACCGCCCTGCTGCTGGTGCTGGTCATCGCCGCCACCGGTTGCCACCGCGGCGCCAAGAAGGGTGATCGCCCCGACGAGGGCGTGCCGGTCGAACAGCTGTACGAGAAGAGCCACAAGCTGATGCAGGGTGGCAACTGGAGCGGCGCCGAAGCCAGCTTCCGCCGCCTGGTGGCCCAGTACCCCTACGGTCCGTACACCGAACAGGCGATGATCGAGACCGCCTACGCCCAGTACAAGGCCGGCAAGCACGATGACGCGGTGTCCAGCATCGACCGCTTCATCCGTACCTACCCGACCCACCGCAACATCGCCTACCTGTACTACCTGCGCGGCCTGGCCAACTCCAACCGCAGTACGGTTTTCCTGCGCCGCGTATGGTCGCTGGACGCCAGCCGTCGCGACCTGTCCACGCCGCACCAGGCCTATTCGGACTTCAACATCGTTGTCGACCGCTACCCGAACAGCCGCTACGCCGCCGATGCCCGCCAGCGCATGGTGGAGCTGCGTGACGTGTTCGCCCAGCACGAACTGGACAACGCCCTGTACTACATGCGCCGCGGCGCCTGGGTCTCGGCCGTGGGCCGCGCCAACTACCTGCTGGAAACCTACCCGCAGAGCGCCTTCCAGTACGACGCGGTGGCCGTGCTGGCCGATTCCTACACCCACCTGGGCAACAAGACGCTGGCCGACGATGCCCGTCGCGTGCTGCAGCTGAACCAGCCGGACCACCCGTGGCTGGAAGGCAAGTGGCCGAAGTACCCGTGGATGATCCGCAAGTTGAACCCGTTTGCCGGCGAGAAATCCGCCAGTACCGGCCAGCGCAACGCGCGACTGGAAAAGAAGTAAGAGAGCCAAGGGCCCCGCAAGGGGCCCTTCTTTATGGCGTCGAGCCATGCTCGACGGCTCTCCCCGCCGCTTGCCCCGCCCCACTCGGCCCGGGATTAGGAATTCTACGAATCGGCTGCCGTTGCGATGCCGTTCCCAAACCGGCCCCGTACGGCCCTCCACACTCCAGCGCACGGCCATTTCCGCCTGCCTGGAGTCCGCATGATGACCTCACCCGTTTCCCGCACCCGGCCCCTGCTGGCCACCCTCGCCGCCACCCTCGCCGCCACCCTGCTGGCCCTGCCCGTTGCGGCCCTGGCGGCCGAGCCCGGCGATCTGCTCACGGCAGCCCCCTATCGCGCCGACTGGGTGCCGTCGAAGGCGGCCCAGGCGTACCTGCTGAGCTATCACACGCCCGATCACAGCGGGCGGCTGGCCCAGGGCACCGGGCTGCTCTATCTGCCTGCCGGCACCGCGCCGGCCGGCGGCTGGCCGGTGGTCTCCTGGGCGCATGGCACCCAGGGCATTGCCGACCACTGCGCGCCGTCGGTGTCCGGCCCCACCCGCCCCGAGCGCGACGGGCGCTTCCTGGACCACTTCCTCGGCCAGGGCTATGCCGTGGTCGCAGCTGACTACCAGGGCCTCGGCAGCCCGGGCCAGCACACCTACCTGCACGTGCGCACCGCCGCGCGCAACAGCATCGACATGGTCAAGGCCAGCCACCAGTTCCTGAGCGGCGGTCGCCTGTCGCCACGCTGGGTGTCGGTGGGCTATTCGCAGGGGCGTCGGCGGCGCTGAGCGCCGGCCACCAGGCGGCCGACTACGCCGGTCCCGCCCTGCAGTTCAAGGGCAGCTTCACCGCCGGCACGCCCACGGCCGTGGAAATCACCGCGTTGGTGATGAGGCCCGACAGCCGCACCGCCAATCCGGGGGCACTCAACGCCTACCACGCCTACCTGCTCGATGGCCTGCTGCAGGTGGCACCGCAGATCGACCGCGTGCTGAGCGCGCAAGGCCGGGCCCGTATCGCGCTGGCCCGCCAGCACTGCCTGACTGATCTGGCCGCGCAGCTGGAGGGCGCCAGCACCGGCGAGATGTTCAATGCGCCGTTGACCTCGGTGCCGGGTATCTGGACGCTGCTGCACGACTATCTGGGCGTGCCACGCCACGGGTTCACCCAGCCGCTGATGCTGGCCCACGGCACCGCCGACCAGGATGTGCCCTACCTGACCACCCTGCTGTACGCCGCCGGTCTGGCCCTGCGTGGCGAGCCGGTGGCCTTCCGGCAGTACCCGGTCGACCACCGCGCCACGCTGGATGCAGCAGCGGCCGATGGGCTGGCCTTCGTGCGCGCACGGCTGGAAGACGGCCGCTTCGACCAAGCAGCCGAATTGGCGGGTGTGGAACAACAGCTCGACGCCGCGCGATGAGTGGTTTGTAGAGTCGAGCCATGCTCGACTGCGCTTCTTCGGCCACCGTGCGGACCAAGGTCCGCACCTACCGGATAGACGCGCGGTAGATCCACGCCATGCGTGGATGCACGCTACCTCAGCCCTTGTAGCCGTTGCTGATCGGGTAACGGCGCTCGCGGCCGAACGCGCGGCGCGAGACCTTCGGCCCCGGCGCGGCCTGGTGCCGCTTCCACTCACTGATGCGCACCAGGCGCAGCACGCGGTCGACCACGGCCGCGTCGTAGCCGGCCGCCACGATCTCCCCGCGCGACTGCTCCTGGTCGATGTAGCGGTACAGGATGCCGTCCAGCACGTCATAGGCCGGCAGCGAATCCTGATCCAGCTGGTTCTCGCGCAGTTCGGCCGACGGCGGGCGGCTGATCACCGCCGGCGGAATCACCGGCGCGCCGCCCACGGTGTTGCGCCACTTGGACAGACCGAACACCTCGGTCTTGTACAGGTCCTTCAGCGGCGCATAGCCACCGCACATGTCGCCGTAGATGGTGGCGTAGCCCACCGCGTATTCGCTCTTGTTGCCGGTGGTCAGCAGCAGGCCGCCGAACTTGTTGGCCAGCGCCATCAGGATCACGCCACGACTGCGCGACTGCAGGTTCTCTTCGGTCACATCCGGCGTGGTGCCCTCGAACATCGGCGCCAGCGATTCCATCAGGCCCTTGAATGCCGGCTCGATCGAGACCGCTTCCAGCTTCACGCCCAGTGCCTGGCACTGCTCGGCGGCCAGATCGTTGGACAGGCCGGCGGTATAGCGCGACGGCAGGCGCACGGCGGTCACGTTGTCCGCGCCCATCGCATCCACCGCCATCGCCAGCACCAGCGCCGAGTCGATGCCACCGGACAGCCCCAGCCAGACCTTCTTGAAGCCGTTCTTGCGGCAGTAGTCCTGGATACCACGGGTCACTGCACGCCAGGCCAGCGCATCCATGCTCTCGTCGCCGTCGTCCATCCACACGTGCGGCAGGAAGCGGCGGCTGGCGCCGTCATACTCCACCACCAGCCACTGGTCGACGAAGGCGGCGGCCGCCGGGTGCACCGTGCCATCGCCGTCGGCCACCACCGAGGCGCCATCGAATACCAGTGCGTCCTGGCCACCGACCACGTTGAGATAGGCAATCGCCGCCCCGCTCTCGCGCGTGCGTGCGGCCAGCACCGCATCGCGCTGGGCATGCTTGCCGCGCTCGTAGGGCGACGCATTGGGCACCACCACCAGCTGCGCACCGGCGCGCACGGTATCGGCCAACGGCTCGGCGAACCACAGGTCCTCGCAGATCAGCAGGCCCACCGGAATGCCATTGACCTCGAACACGCAGCTGCCACCGTCCGGATCGACATCGAAGTAGCGGCGTTCGTCGAACACGGCGTAATTGGGCAGCTCGCGCTTGCGGTAGGTCTGCTCGACCAGGCCGTCACGCAGCACGCTGGCGGCGTTGTAGACCACCGCACCGGCGGCCTGCGGCCAGCCGACCACGGCGGTGATGCCACGGCAGGCCGCAGCGATGCGCGTCATGGCCTGCTCGCACTCGTACAGGAAGCCCGGGCGCAGCAGCAGGTCTTCCGGCGGGTAGCCGCTGACCGCCAGCTCGGGGAACATCACCAGCTCGGCGCCGCACTCGTCGCGCGCCTGGCCGATCATCTCGATGATGCGCTCGGTGTTGCCGGCAACATCGCCGACCGGGAAGTCGAACTGCGCCATCGCGATGCGGATCGAAGCCATGGGATTCCAGCCTGTGGTTGCAATGCGCCCATTGTAACGCCGCGCCATGCGCTCGCCGGGGAGGGCCACACCCGGTAGATCCACGCCATGCGTGGATGGGGCCGCCGGAACGCGGGACCCCAGACGCACAAAGGCCGCCCGGAGGCGGCCTTTGTGTTTTCGCATGCAGCAGTCGAGCAAGCTCGACTCTACAGGGGCAGCCGGTCTTATTTGACCAGCTTGGCGATGGCAGCGCCCAGGTCGCCCGGCGAACGGACGGTGACAACACCGGCAGCTTCCATGGCGGCGAACTTGCCTTCCGCGGTGCCCTTGCCGCCCGAGGCGATCGCACCGGCGTGGCCCATGCGCTTGCCGGCCGGAGCCGACGCACCGG
This sequence comes from Stenotrophomonas sp. GSD10, assembly GCF_056172695.1. NCBI lineage: Bacteria > Pseudomonadati > Pseudomonadota > Gammaproteobacteria > Lysobacterales > Lysobacteraceae > Stenotrophomonas > Stenotrophomonas sp. GSD10. The sequence goes on from NZ_JAOCMC010000002.1 coordinate 3,209,878, forward strand.
CGATGAAACCGACAACCGGCTTCTTCACGTGGTTCTTGATGTACTCGGCGCCGGCTTCTTCAGCGTCACCGCCGATTTCGCCGACCATGATGATGCCTTCGGTCTGCGGGTCTTCGTTGAACAGCTTCAGGCAGTCGACGAAGTTCAGGCCGTTGATCGGGTCACCACCGATGCCGATGCAGGTGGACTGGCCCAGGCCGACTTCGGTGGTCTGCTTGACCGCTTCATAGGTCAGGGTGCCCGAACGCGACACGATGCCGATCTTGCCCGGCTGGTGGATGTGGCCCGGCATGATGCCGATCTTGCACTCACCCGGGGTGATGACGCCCGGGCAGTTCGGCCCGATCAGCACGGTGTCCGGATGCGAACGGGTCAGCACGTTCTTCACGCGCAGCATGTCCAGCACCGGGATGCCTTCGGTGATGCAGACGATGACCTTGATGCCGGCAGCAGCGGCTTCCAGGATCGCATCAGCCGCGTACGGCGGCGGCACGTAGATGACCGAAGCGTTGGCACCGGTGCTCTGCACGGCGTCGGCCACGGTGTTGAAGACCGGCAGGTCGATGTGGGTGGTGCCACCCTTGCCCGGGGTCACGCCGCCGACAACCTGGGTGCCGTACTCGATCATCTGAGTGGCGTGGAAGGTGCCCTGCTGGCCGGTGAAGCCCTGCACGATCACCTTGGTGTTCTTGTTGATCAAAACAGACATTGGAATTCCTTGGTGTCGGTATCAGGCGGCGTTCTTGACAGCTTCAACGATCTTCTTGGCGCCATCGTTGATGTTGTCAGCCGGGATGATGGCCATGCCGCTGTCACGCAGCAGCTGCTTGCCTTCTTCCACGTTGGTGCCTTCCAGGCGCACCACCACCGGAACCTTGACGCCCACTTCCTTCACGGCGGCGATGATGCCTTCGGCAATCATGTCGCAGCGGACGATGCCGCCGAAGATGTTGACGAAGATGCCTTCGACCTTGTCCGAGGACAGGATCAGCTTGAAGGCTTCGATGACGCGCTGCTTGTTGGCACCGCCGCCCACGTCCAGGAAGTTCGCCGGCTCGCCGCCGTTGAGCTTGATGACGTCCATGGTGGCCATGGCCAGGCCGGCGCCGTTGACCATGCAGCCGATGTTGCCGTCCATGGTGACGTAGTTGATGTCCAGTTCCGAAGCGATCACTTCGGTCGGATCTTCCTGGGTCTTGTCGCGCATGGCGACCAGGGCCTTCTGGCGGAACGCGGCGTTGTCGTCGCTGTCGAACTTGCCGTCCAGCGCGTACAGGTTGCCGTCGTCCAGGATGGCCAGCGGGTTGATTTCAACCAGGGCCAGGTCCTTTTCGTTGAACAGGCGGTACAGGTTCACCATGATGCTGGCGAACTGGCCGGCCTGCTTGGCGGTCAGGCCCAGCTTGAAGCCGAAATCACGGCCGTGGTAACCCTGCACGCCTTCGACGAAGTCGACGTTCAGCGAGTGGATCAGTTCCGGGGTTTCAGCAGCAACCTGCTCGATCTCCACGCCGCCTTCCGAAGAAGCGATGTAGGTGATGGTCTTGGTGCCACGGTCAACCAGCACCGACAGGTACAGTTCCTTGACGATCTCGCCGGCGGTGGTCACCAGCACCAGGTTGACCGGCAGTTCAACGCCAGCGGTCTGGTAGGTGGCCATCTTGGTGCCGAGCATCTTGGCCGCAGCGGCCTTCACGTCGTCGGTGGTCTTGCAGAACTTGACGCCGCCAGCCTTGCCGCGGCCGCCAGCGTGGATCTGCGCCTTGACCATCCAGGGGCCCTGGCCCAGGGAGTTGGCAGCGGCAACCGCTTCGTCCGGGGTCGCAGCGACCTTGCCGGCCGGGACCGGGATGCCGTACTCGGCAAGCAGTTGTTTTGACTGGTATTCGTGGAAATTCATGCGTCACCGTGGGAATAGGAACGACCGCACGCAATTCCTCAGGGCCCCGGCGGGGCGCCGGCATGGACCGCGGCGGGCCCACTATTGTGGCCGAGCCAGCGCCGGGGCGCAAAGAAGTCTGTACAAGACGCCAGACCCGGCCAGTTTTCCGCCTTCATTCAGGCGGTTGCGGGCGCAGGGCGGGCCCGGCCAGGCGCCCGCCCGGGGCCGATTGCGCAGGAAATCGCTTCCACAAGCCTATACTTGGGGCAGCGGTGTCGGGGTAGAGTCGAGCTTGCTCGACTGCTTCGGCAAGGCAGTCGAGCAAGCTCGACGCTACATGGCGCGGTTCCGATGATCGGGGGAACATCGGCTACGCTGTCGGCCACCGCCGTCAAAACCCAGTTCCAGGCAGCCAGAAGGGGAGTTCCGGCGTGTCACCCAGTGCTTCATTGATTGACCGCATCGAATCGATCCCGCGGCGCGAACTGTACTTCTTCGCGCTGTACCGGGTGCTGATCGCCGCCGTCATCGCCGGCCTGCTGTACAGCCCGCTGTCGGCCATGGTCGGCGAAGCGCACCACCCGCGCCTGGCCGATACCGTCGCGGTGATCTACCTGCTGCTGTCGCTGCTGGCCCTGGCGATCGGCCGCAATGAACGCTGGCTGCGCCCGATCGTGGTCAGTGGCGTGCTGGTGGACATCGTCGCCGCCACCCTGCTTTCGCATGCCCTGCCCGGTGCCAGCGCCGGCATCTCGATGTCGCTGCTGTTCAACATCGCGGCCGCCGCTACCCTGCTGCCGCTCAGCCTGGGCCTGGGCCTGGCGCTGGCCGCCAGCCTGGCCACCGGCGTGGAGTACACCTGGAAACTGCTGGAGGGCGGAGACCCCACCCGCACGTTGGCCGAACTGGCGATGTTCGCCACCAGCTACCTGGCCCTGGCCTTCATCAGCTACCAGGTGGGCAACCGCGCGCGTCGCAACCAGCAGCTGGCCAACCAGCGCGGCGACGAAGTGGCCAACCTGTTCCAGATCAATGAACTGATCATCCGCCGCATGCGTACCGGCGTGCTGGTGGTGGACGCCGACAACCGCATCACCCTGGCCAACGAAGCGGCCTCGATGCTGCTGGGCGACAACGACGGCAACGGCGAAAGCGGCCGCTTGGATCTGGCCAGCGCCGCGCCGGAACTGGCCCGCCGCCTGCAGCGCTGGCGCAATGGCTGGGCGCAGGAAGAACTGCCGTTGCAGCTCAACCCGGACCAACCGGAAGTGCAGCCGCGTTTCGCGCGCCTGCTGGCCGGCAGTGATCTGGCGCTGGTGTTCCTGGACGATTCCAGCGTGGTCTCGCGCCGTGCCGAATCGCTCACGCTGTCGGCCATGGGGCGCTTCTCGGCCAGCCTGGCCCATGAAATCCGCAATCCGCTGGCGGCCATCAACTACGCCGTGCAGCTGCTGGAGGAAGGCACCGGTTTCAACGAGAGCGACCGCCGCCTGCTGCAGATCATCCGCCAGCAGTGCCAGCGCACCAACGGCATCGTCGAAAGCGTGCTGGGCCTGGCCCGGCGCGAACGCGCCACGCCGGAGAACGTCGACCTGGCCGCCTTCGTCCGGCGCTTCGTGCTGGAGTACAAGCAGGGCCAGACGCTGGAGACGGACAGCATCGAGCCGATCATCAACGACACCTCGGTGATGGCCCAGGTCGACAGCAAGCACCTGTACCAGGTGCTGACCGTGCTGGTGCACAACGCGCTCAAGTACGGGCGCATCGGCCAGCAACCGGCACGCGTGCGCCTGCGCGTGGCCCAGCACGAACGCAGCGCGGTGATCGACGTGATGGACCGTGGCCCCGGTATTCCCGAAAGCGTGGCCGCGCAGCTGTTCCGGCCGTTTTTCACCACCTCCGAGCACGGCACCGGCCTGGGGCTGTATATCGCCCGCGAACTGTGCCGCGCCAACCAGGCGCGCCTGGATTACATCCCGGTGCCTGCCGGTGGTTCCTGCTTCCGCCTGGTGCTGCCCGGTCCGCACACCCTGCTGCCCACCTGATTCCGATTCTGTGCGTCAAACATTTGTCGCTTCCAGCCCCCTCGTTTATCTTCTCCGCCCATGAACGAAACCCGCAGCGCCCTCGTCGTCGACGATGAACGCGACATCCGCGAACTGCTGGTCCTGACGCTTGGCCGTATGGGGCTGCGCATCAGTACCGCGGCCAACCTTGCCGAGGCGCGCGAGCTGCTGGCCAGCAATCCGTACGACCTGTGCATCACCGACATGCGCCTGCCCGACGGCAACGGCATCGAGCTGGTGAGTGAGATTGCCCAGCACTACCCGCGCACGCCGGTGGCGATGATCACCGCCTTCGGCAGCATGGACCTGGCCGTGGAAGCGCTGAAGGCCGGTGCCTTCGACTTCGTCAGCAAGCCGGTGGACATCGCCGTGCTGCGCGGACTGGTCAAGCACGCGCTGGAACTCAACAACGCCGACCGGCCCGCACCCGGCCCCAGTGCCGAACAGGGCGCGCGGCTGCTGGGCGCATCGCCGGCGATGGACGTGCTGCGCACCACCATCGGCAAGGTCGCGCGCAGCCAGGCGCCGGTCTACATCCTGGGTGAATCCGGGGTCGGCAAGGAGCTGGTGGCGCGCACCATCCACGCCCAGGGCGCACGCGCGGCCGGCCCGTTCGTGCCGGTCAACTGCGGCGCCATCCCGGGCGAACTGATGGAAAGCGAGTTCTTCGGCCATCGCAAGGGCAGCTTCAGCGGCGCCCATGCCGACAAGCCCGGCCTGTTCCAGGCTGCGCATGGCGGCACCCTGTTCCTGGACGAAGTGGCCGAGCTGCCGCTGCAGATGCAGGTGAAGCTGCTGCGCGCGATCCAGGAAAAATCGGTGCGCGCGGTCGGCGCCGCCAACGAAGAGCCGGTGGACGTGCGCATCCTCTCGGCCACCCACAAGGACCTGGCCGAGCTGGTCGAGGATGGCCGCTTCCGCCACGATCTGTATTACCGCATCAATGTGATCGAGCTGAAGGTGCCGCCGCTGCGCGAGCGCCGCCAGGATCTGCCGGAGCTGGCCGCAGCGGTATTGGCGCGCCTGGCCCGCAGCCATGGACGCGGCACGCCGCTGCTGGCGCCTTCGGCACTGGAGGCGCTGGCCCAGTACAGCTTCCCCGGCAACGTACGCGAACTGGAGAACATTCTCGAACGCGCACTGGCGCTGGCCGAAGAAGACTGCATCGGCGCTGATGACCTGCGCCTGCCCCAGCATTCACCGCGCGCACCGGGCAGCGCCGCGCCGGCTGAAGCCGTGGCCGACCTGCAACCCGGCAGCGCCGCCCTGCCCTCGTACATCGAGCAGCTCGAGCGCAGTGCCATCCAGCGCGCGCTGGAAGAGAACCGCTGGAACAAGACCCGCACCGCCGCGCAGCTGGGCATCACTTTCCGCGCGTTGCGCTACAAGCTGAAAAAGCTGGGCATGGAGTAAACCCAGGGTCGGATCCCTTTCCAGAGGAAAGGGCTCTGACCCGACGGCGGGCCGCGTCATCCACGCATGGCGTGGATCTACCTGCCACCGCGGTAGTGCCGGCCGCTGGCCGGCAACCCCATGCATCCCGCATCCACGCATGGCGTGGATCTACCTCAATCCTTGGTCACGCGGTTGATCTCGGCCAGGCTGGTGACGCCGGCCGCGGCCTTCTTCAACGCCGACTGGCGCAGATCATTCACTCCAATCTGCTGCGCCGCCTCGGCAATCTGCAGTGCATTACCGCCGGCCAGCACAATGGTGGCGATCTCATCGGTCATCGGCATCACCTGGTAGACGCCGGTACGCCCCTTGTAGCCTTCGGTGCATTCATCGCAGCCCACCGCCTCATACAGCTCGATGCCCGCATCCAGCTGTGCCTGGCTGAAGCCTTCGGCCAACAGCGCGTGTTCGGGCAACTGCGCCGGGCGCTTGCAGTTCGGGCATAGACGGCGCGCCAGGCGCTGGGCGATCACCAGCGTCACCGAACTGGTGATGTTGTACGGCGCGATGCCCATGTTCATCAGTCGCGCGATGGTCTGCGGCGCATCGTTGGTGTGCAGCGTGGACAGCACCATGTGGCCGGTCTGCGCGGCCTTGATGGCAATCTCGGCCGTCTCCAGGTCGCGGATTTCGCCGACCATGATGATGTCCGGATCCTGGCGCAGGAACGAGCGCAGTGCGGCGGCAAAGGTCATGCCGCGCTTGTTGTTCTGCTGCACCTGGTTGACGCCGGGCAGGCGGATTTCCACCGGGTCTTCGGCGGTGGAGATGTTGCGGGTCTCGTCGTTGAGGATGCCCAGCGCGGTGTACAGCGACACCGTCTTGCCCGAGCCGGTCGGGCCGGTCACCAGCACCATGCCGTAGGGCTTGTGGATGGCATCCATGAACAGCTTCTGCTGGTCCGGCTCGTAGCCCAGCTTGTCGATGCCCAGTTTGGCCGCGCTGCCATCCAGGATACGCAGCACCACCTTTTCACCGAACAGGGTCGGCAGCGTGCTGACGCGGAAGTCGATCTGCTTGGTCTTGGACAGGTTCAGCTTGATGCGCCCGTCCTGCGGCACGCGCTTTTCGGCGATATCCAGCTGCGCCATCACCTTCAGGCGCGCGGCGATGCGCTGGTTCAGCTTCACCGGCGCACGCGCGACCATCTTCAACAGGCCGTCGATGCGCAGGCGCACGCGATAGTCGTCTTCGTACGGCTCGAAGTGGATGTCCGAGGCGCCCTTGCGGATGGCATCGACCAGCACCTTGTTGACGAACTTCACCACAGGCGTGTCGTCGCCCTTGGCGTCGATGCCGGAGTCGCCACCGGCATTGTCTTCGTCGCCGAGGCCGACATCGAGGTTGGCCATCCCCTCGTCGTCACCGCCGAGCGTATCGCCCAGCGTGTCATGGCTGGCGTGCCACTGCTCCAGGGTGCGGCGGATCTGATCCTCGTCGACCAGGATGGTCTCCACCACCAGGTTGGTGTGGAACTTGATCTCGTCCAGCGCGTGGGTCGGGTTGCTGGTGCCCACGAACAGCTTGCCACCGCGCTTGAACAGCGGCAGCACGTTGTGCTTGCGCAGCAGCTCCTCGCTGACCAGGTTCATCGCGTTCTGGCTGGCGTCGAACGTGGACACGTCGAACAGCGGCATGCCGAACTCGACCGCATTGGCCGCCGCCAGCTGCGAGGCGCTGACCAGCTTGTTCTGCGCAAACCAGGTGGGCAGTGGCTGGCGGGCCGCCGTGGCCTTGGCCATGGCATCGCGCGCGGTGGCCTCGTCCAGGGCACCGTCCTGGACCAGGCGCCGGGCCAGGCCGGTGATGCCGACCAGATTGGGGGGAAACAACGCTCATGGTCTTCCTCGTATCACTCTTGCCCTGACGGCTGGGAATCAGCGGTTGCAGCCGGCACCGGGCCGGTGGAGGCCAGGTAGCTCAGCAGGCGCAGCGGCCCGCTCCGTTGGGCATCGGGCGCGAGCGCCTTCCAGTACTGGTCCGTCAGTTGACGCGAGGCTGCGCTGTCGCCCAGCTGCCGCGCCGCATGTTGCATTGCACCGAACAGATAATAGCCGGAGCCGGCATCGGCCAGCAGCGCCGCTCCATGCTCGCCCTGCAACAATCGCCGCCCTTCCGTGAGTACGGTGTGGTGATCATCGGTGGCCACCGCGGCCACCAGCGCCAGGCTGGCCGAAACGGTCGGGCTCTGCGGCGGGCACGCCAGCCACGACGGCTGCGCCCACAAGGCCGCGCGTTGTGCGGCCGGCAGGAAGGGGTGGTGTCACCCGACAGCGCAAACACCAGCTGGGCGCTCTGCAGCGGAGCCTTGTCCAGTTCACAGCGGCTGGCCAGGCCGCGAAGTGCCTGCGCGCGCAGCCAGTCGGCGGCACTGACGTCCTGCGCCGACGACGGAGTGCCCTGCAGGAAGGCAGCCAATGCCCGAGCTGCAGGCCGCCGGTCCTCGCGGCTCGAATCGGGCTGGGCTGCGTTCTTCACACTGTCGCCGGCATGCACGTCTTCCGGTCGTGCCACGATGGTCCAGGGCGCCACCATCACTTCCTGGAAGTCGCGGGTGTAAGCGCTCTGGAAACGCGCCACCGGCGCTTTCAGCTTCAGTGTCGGGAAGTAGTCGGAGTTGCGCGCGGCCGGGTACAGCGGCACGAACGCCCTCAGCGCTGCATCGTCCATCGACAGCGTGTCCTGCAGATCGGCCAGCGAGTGCACACCGATCCGTGCCAGCTCTTCGCGCAGCGCCGGTTGCTGGAACAGGCGGTCGTTCATCGGCGGCAGCTTGCCCTTCGGCGTGGCCACCAGGATCAGGTCGCCGCGGTTGGCCAGGTAGGCGCGCGCATCGGAGAACTGCTCCAGCATGCCTGCCAGCACCGAACCGACCAGCTCGGGGGTGATCTCGTACATCTGCAGCCACTGCACGAACACGCCGCCTTCGTTGAGCTGCTGCGGCACGAACCTGTAGAACTCGTCACTGAACAGCGCGGCCGTGCCGCCCACCCACGGGTTGGAGGGTTCGGAGATGATCAGATCGTACTTGCGCGGGCTCGCGGCAAAATAGGACTTGGCGTCATCGATCACCACATGCGAGCGCGGGTCCTTGAAGGCGCGTTCGACACGTTCACCGAACAGGCGCGCGCCCTCGACCATGGCCGGCTCGATTTCCACCGTATCCACCCGGCCGATGCGGCGATCGCCCAGCAGCGTGTGCGTGCTGAGGCCAGAGCCGAAACCGATCACACCGACACGCTGGTAGTCCTCGCGCAGTGCCAGCGGCAGCGCCGCCAGCAGGATCATGGTCGACTCGTCGCTGGTCGGTACCTGCTGCATCGACACCGACATGGCCGCGTCGACCTTGCCGTTGGTGGCGATGGCGCGCAGATGCCCGCCCGCATACGAATTCTCGTAGACCGCCACGGTCGCGGTCTGGCCATCACGCGAGAACAGCATCCGCGCGGTATCAGCCAGGCGCACATTGCCATGGCGGTAGACGGAGGAGTTGAGCACCAGCGGGTCGAACCGCACCAGCAGCACCGCCGCGATCACCCCGGCGATGCCCAGCGCACCGGCCCGCAGCACCGGCGAACGCAGCCCACGTTCATCCGCCGCCCGCACCCGCTGCAGCAACACCCAGCCCAACGCGATATCCACCACCGCGGCCACCAGCAGGGCGTACTTCAAGCCCAGCAGCGGCATCAACAGATGGATGGCCGCCAGTACGCCCACGATCGCGCCCAGCGTATTGAAGGCGTAGGCCTGGCCGATCGAGCGCTCGCCATGGCCGCTGCGCAGCAGCGCCAGGGTCAGCAACGGCAGCGTCATGCCGGCGAAGAACGCGGCCGGGAACATCACCAGCCCGGCAATCACCGCACTGGCCAGGTTGTACAGCACGTAGCCATCGGCGCTGCGCACGATGACCCGCATCAACCAGCCCACCCAATCGAATGCCTGGGCGTATACGAACATCGACGCCAGCGCGGCCAGCCCCATCCAGACCTGCACCCAGCCGGCCACACGCAGCGGCGACTGCATGCGGTCCGCCCGCCGGCGCAGCCACAACCCACCGAAAGCGATACCGAGAATGAAGGCCGCCAGCATCAGTTCGAAGGAATGCAGCGTGGTGCCCAGCGCCAGCGACAGCATCCGCACCCAGGTGATTTCATACACGAACGACGATGCGCCGGTACCGGCGGCCACCAGCAGCACCAGCAGTACCGGCACCGCACTGCGGCGCGGTCCGTCGGATGCCGGTGCGGGCGGCGGGCTGGCGACCACGGCCGGGACGCTGGCGTCACGGGCCAGGGGATAGACGACGATGGCGACCACGATATTGAGCAGGCCCGCACTGAGTACGGTGCCAGGCAGACCGACCGCTGGCAGCAGCAGGTAGGTGGCCACCAGCGCGCCGGCCGCCGCGCCCAGACTGTTGGAGAAATACAGACCGGCGAGCACTTCACCCTGCGCCATCGGCTGCAGGCGCATGTAGCCGGCGCTCATCAACGGGAAGGTTGCCCCCAGCAGGATGCACTGTGGCAGCACCAGCGCGGTGGCCAGCGCCCAGCGCAGCGCGGTGGAGGACGACCCCTCCATGCCAGGCATCAGATGGGTGTAGGCCCAGCCGGTCACGCCCTGGAACAGACCGTCGAAGCCGATGCCGAGCACACCGATCACCAGTTCGATGATCGCATAGGCCAGCAGAGGCCGGCGCAGCAGCGCGCTGCGCCGACTGACCAGCCACGCGCCCAGCGCCATGCCGCCCATGAACAGGATCAGCACCAGCGACTGCGCATGCGAGGAGTGCCCGAGGAACAACCCCAGGTACTGCGTCCAGATGGACTGGTAGATCAGCCCGGCGAACCCGGACAGGATGAAGATCAGCAGCAGCCATGGGCCATGGCTGTTGGATGGACGGTTCATTGCGGCTCCCCAGTCGCACAGTCAATCGTCAACAAGACACCAACGCTGCACAACGTGCAAGTCCCGGAGGGGCAACGCAGGTGTGATCAATTTCTAATCTTCAGCTTTTCAACGCACCGCCATAGCTGCCTGATCGCCTGCTGGCCCGCTTTCTCCGGGTCGGCAGGATCACCGCTGAAGTGAGCGACCAGCAGACGATCATGGCCGTCGGTTGCGGCAATCGACACCATCCCAGGCAAGCGCCCGAAGTGCGTCCAGGCAGGCGGCCCGCTCTTCGCCGGCCAGTGCCTCCATCCAAAACCGTAATAGCTTTCGTCAGGCAAGGTAATCCGGCTTGGCAGGTCCTGGACGGGCAGCGTTCTCCGCAAGGCATCATAGGTTTCGCCCAGCGATGCCCTCCAGCCTCCTGCCCCGCCCAATGGGCTATGTAGCGCCTGCTGGAGCGCCGCCGGCATTCCTCGCGGGTCGCGCAGCAGAATCTCACCGAGCAGGCAGTAGCCCACATTGCTGTAGAGGATGGATCGCCCCGGGTGCTGCTCCGGCGGTCTTCCGACCACATACGCCACACCCGTCAGGCAGGCTTTCCTTTCGTCAATCAGTACCGGGTCCAGATGCGAGCGATCAAATCCCCCTGGTGCTGCAGCAGCTGGCGCAGCGTTACAGCACCCGTAGGCGCCGCAAATGCGTGCCCGGGCAACAAGTCAGACAGCGGTGCATTCAATGAAAGTGCGCCGGCATCGACCCGTTTTCGAATCTCTCCTGCCACCATCGGCTTGGTCAGGCTGGCCATCCTCAGTGGACGCGGAGAACGGGCAATCGACCCATCTCCCAGATCAACAAACAAGCGAGGGCCTGATCGTTCACCCACGAGCACTCGGCCTCCGGCCAGCTCAGGTTGCCTCAGTGCAGATTGCAGGCACGCCTCATCGCTTGCTTCATGACAGCCCGCCATCATCGGCAGAAGCACTGCCAGGCAGAAGACCCACCCCGTCGCCCTCTTATCGACCACGACGGAGGCACCACGCAAGCAGGCCTTCGCGTGCGATCCATGCGGCGTACTCGCAATAGACGGGGTCATGGCGTAGATGCCGCTCCTCAGTGCGCGCCCGCAGCCAGTAGATGGCGTTGACTGCCAACATCGCCAGACAGGAAGCGACCGCCGTCCCTGCCCCTGCCGTTGTCAGGAACGGGACGGAAATAAGCCACCAGGACAGATTCTTGCTTATGTAGGCGGGGTGCTTGCTCCAACGATACGGTCCATGGGTGATGACACCGCGATGGGTAAGGTTGGAAAAGCGAAGACCAAACGCCACGGTCGACCACGTATAGATGGCGGTCAAGAGCAGAATGGCCCCGCCCCACAGGATCGACACGACACTGCCGTCATCAAGCCACTGCCGCCAATGGTGAGCATTGCGGGAGATCAGCCAGGTATCCAGCACCAGCACACTCAACGGCGGGTAGCAGGCCAGGGCCGAAACCCAGCCGAGAAGGGTCCTGTCCACGGAGCGGATCTCTCCTCCCAGACATCTGGCCGTTGAAACATAGCCAATCACACCAAAGGCAGTGTCCACTGCGTACAACAACGCCATGCCGACGATATAGAAGTACAGATGGCGTTCTTCAGGGAGGCGATATTCGAGTCCTGCCAGCCATGACCAGGACCAGCCCAGCATCAGTGGCAGGAAAAAGCACTTCACGCACCAGCCCAGCAGCGCCGTCAGCCCTGCTGCGTCGGGACGCCGCAGCGTTGCCAACTGAACGAACGCGCGGCCGGTCGCTGGAAACGTCTCACCCAACACCTGCGGGCTCACGGCCGCCACAATCAACATCGCAAGGCCTGCCACAGGCAGCAGCGGCAATGCGAACGCAACCGCGGCCCCGTGATCGCCCCCCATGGACAGCTGAAGGAAGAGAATCACCGCCTGCAATGCCGTGATCACCGCCACGCCCAGCAAGGCCCCTTGCGATCCGCCCCACCTTCCGTCGCTGATTCTCTTCGTCTCCATTCCAGACACCACATCGGCAAGGCCGCGCCCGCCAACAGGGCGCTCCATACCACGGCGGTGCCGGCACCGGCCCACCATGCGGAAACCAGACCCAACACCGCACCGGCAGCTCCCCAGCCACCGACACGCGCCCGAACTGCAGATTCAGGACGAACGTTCACACCGCCTCCCCAAAACGGAAACGGGGAGCCAATGGCCCCCGTTTACATGAAACCCGAGCAATCGGCTGTTATCAGCCGCCGCTGGTGCCGCTGGTGCCGCCGCTGGACGAAGCATTGCCCTGGCAGGAACCCGGACGGTACTTGGCATCGATCGAGCCAGCGCAGGTCCAGCTCGGGACGACGCCATTCTTACCGTCGCCTTCCGGGGTCAGGGTGATGGTCTTGGCGTCAATCAGGTTGTCACCGATCGCCTGAGCGGTGGCTACGATGGCCTTGCCATCCCATTCCAGCTTGCTGACGTACTTGGTCGCCTGGAAGTCCGGCTTCCACGACGACGGCGGCAGCGAGTTGTTGCTGGCCACGTATTCCGACACGTCGGTACGCAGCGAAGAAGCCGCCAGGATCACTTCCGAGACCTTGGCCTTCTTGGTGTAGTTCGAGTAAGCCGGCAGCGCGATGGCGGCCAGGATGGCGATGATCGCAACGACGATCATCAGTTCGATCAGGGTGAAGCCCTTCTGGTTCTTCATGGTGGTACATCCCCAAGATGAGTGGTGGTTGATGTCGGGGCTGACGGCCGGCCAGATGACCGGATGAGCAGGCTGCCCGTCCCCGCGGGTGGATCGACGCAGGTAACGTGCCAATCTCCCATGGCAGCGTCTCCCCGATTTCCCCGCGCCAATGATGGCAGCAATTTCGCGGATGGGAACCCCCGCGTCGAATCTGCGATGGACGCGGCAATGTGACGCGGTACGTCACCTTTCGTCTCGGCAGGTCGAAAACCCTGCGCAGCGTCACGCCAGCGGGCTCCCCGGACGGCCCCGAACCGGCTACCATCGCCGGTCAGGATGCCCGCCTGGGGATGGCGGGCCTTGGGGAGCCAACATGTCTGTCAGTCGCAGTGCGATCAAGAAAGAGCCCGTGGCCCGTGCCACGATGGAGCTGCAACCGTTTGTCTGGGAGGGGACCGACAAGCGGGGCATCAAGATGAAGGGCGAGCAGCTGGCCAAGAACGCCAACCTGCTGCGTGCCGAACTGCGCAAGCAGGGCATCAACCCGGGCCAGGTCAAGCCCAAGCCGAAGCCGTTGTTCGGTGCCGCCGGCAAGCCGGTCACCGCCAAGGACATCGCCTTCTTCAGCCGGCAGATGGCCACCATGATGAAGTCCGGCGTGCCGATCGTCTCGGCGTTGGAAATCATCGGCAGCGGGCACAAGAACCCGCGCATGAAGAAGATGGTGGACGGCATCCGCGCCGACATCGAGGGCGGTTCCTCGCTGTACGAGGCCATCAGCCGCCATCCGGTGCAGTTCGACGAGCTCTACCGCAACCTGGTCCGCGCCGGCGAGAGTGCCGGTGTGCTGGAAACCGTGCTGGACACGATCGCCTCCTACAAGGAGAACATCGAGGCACTGAAGGGCAAGATCAAGAAGGCCCTGTTCTACCCGGCCATGGTGCTGGTGGTGGCGTTCCTGGTCAGCACCGTGCTGCTGGTGTGGGTGGTGCCGCAGTTCGAGGAGGTCTTCCAGAGCTTCGGCGCCGACCTGCCGGCGTTCACCCAGATGGTGGTGAACCTGTCGCGGTTCATGGTGTCCTGGTGGTGGCTGATCGCCATTGTGGTGATCGGGGCGGTGGTGGCCATTGCCATGACCTACCGGCGCTCGGAGAAGATGCAGCACACCGTCGACCGGCTGGTACTGAAGGTGCCGGTGATCGGCCAGATCATGCACAACAGCGCCATCGCCCGCTTCGCCCGCACCACCGCGGTGACCTTCAAGGCCGGCGTGCCGCTGGTGGAGGCGCTGGGCATCGTGGCCGGCGCCACCGGCAACAAGGTCTATGGCGACGCGGTGCTGCGCATGCGCGACGACGTGTCGGTCGGTTACCCGGTCAACATGGCCATGAAGCAGCTGAACCTGTTCCCGCACATGGTCATCCAGATGACCGGCATCGGTGAAGAGGCCGGCGCCCTGGATGCCATGCTGTTCAAGGTGGCTGAATACTACGAGCAGGAAGTGAACAATGCCGTGGATGCCTTGAGCAGCCTGCTCGAACCGATGATCATGGTGTTCATTGGTACCATTGTCGGTGGCTTGGTCATCGCGATGTACCTGCCCATCTTCAAACTCGGCGCCGTCGTCGGCTAAAGGCATCAATGGCATTTCTCGACCAGCACCCCGGCCTCGGCTATCCCGCCGCGGCCGCTTTTGGACTGCTGCTGGGCAGTTTCCTCAACGTGGTCATCCTGCGCCTGCCCAAGCGGCTGGAGTGGCAGTGGAAGCGCGACGCGCGCGAGGTGCTGGAAGAGCCGGACTTCTACGAGCCGCCACCGCCGGGGATCGTGGTGGAGCCCTCGCACTGCCCGCACTGCAAGCACAAGCTGAGCTGGTACGAGAACATCCCCCTGTTCAGCTGGCTCGTTCAGGGGGTAAATGCCGCCACTGCAAGGCCCCCATCTCGTTGCAGTACCCGCTGGTGGAGGCGCTGACCGCCGTGCTGGTGCTGGCCTGCGTCTGGCAGTTCGGCTTCGGCTGGCAGGGGTTCGGCGCCATCGTGCTGACCTGTTTCCTGATCGCCCTGTCCGGCATTGACCTGCGCACCCAGCTGCTGCCGGACCAGCTGACCCTGCCGCTGATGTGGCTGGGCCTGATAGGCAGCATCGACAATCTGTACATGCCGGCCAAGCCCGCCCTGGTGGGCGCGGCGGTGGGCTACCTGTCGCTGTGGACGGTCTGGTGGCTGTTCAAGCAGCTGACCGGCAAGGAAGGCATGGGCCACGGCGATTTCAAGCTGCTGGCGGCCCTCGGCGCCTGGTGCGGGCTGAAGGGCATCCTGCCGATCATCCTGCTGTCTTCGGTGCTGGGCGCCATCATCGGCTCGATCTGGCTGTACAGCCGCGGCCGTGACCGCGCCACCCCGATTCCGTTCGGCCCGTACCTGGCCATCGCCGGCTGGCTCTACTTCATGTGGGGCGCGCCGCTGGTGGAGCATTACCTGGTGTTGAGCGGGCTGCGCTGAGGGGATTCCCCATGAGCCGTTATGTGGTGGGCCTGACCGGTGGCATCGCCGCCGGCAAGAGTGAAGTGACCCGGCGCTTCGAGGCGCTGGGCATCGTGGTGGCCGACGCCGATCTGGCCGCACGCGCGGTGGTGGAGGCCGGCCGCCCGGCCCTGGCACAGATTGCCGAGCGCTTCGGCGCCGACATGCTGCTGGCCGATGGCCAGCTGGATCGGGCCCGGCTGCGCGCCCATGTCTTCGCCGACCCGGCGGAACGAGCGGCGCTGGAAGCCATCACCCACCCGGCCATCCGCCGGCTGATGCAGCAGCAGTGCGAACAGGCCCAGAGCCCGTATGCGATCGCGGCCATTCCGCTGCTGACCGAGGTGGGTGGCCGGAAAGCCTACCCATGGCTGGACCGGGTGCTGCTGGTGGATGCGCCGGAAGCGGTGCAGCACGCCCGCCTGATGCAGCGCGACGGCATCGATGCCGCGCTGGCCGACCGCATGATTGCCGCCCAGGCCAGCCGCACACAGCGCCTGGCACTGGCCGATGACGTGGTGGTCAATGATGGGCAGCCGGACGACCTGCAGGCGCAGGTGGAACACCTGCATGCGCGGTACCTGGGGCTGGCCGGGGGTTGAGGCGGGTTGCCGGCCAGCGGCCGGCACTACCGAGGCGCATTCCGCGCGCGTCCTGGATCCGACGCGTTCCGAACCCGCGCGCGGGCTTGCCGCGGCTATTGCAGCGTTGCTGCGCCCCGGGCCATTTCGGCCTGCAACTGCTGCTGCGCGTAGCAGGTCAGCTCGCGCGCGGCCAGCAGCAGGCCTTCGATGGCATCCGGTGGCACGACCTGCAACGGACCGCCACGGGTACGCGCGATATGTGCGGCATACATCATCCGGGTCAAGGTGGAGATGCCTGCCACGGTGTGCCTCAGGCCAGCTGGCGTGCCGGCCTGCGGAGGCTTCAGGCCGGCGCGTCGCGCAGCGTCTGCGGTGAAGCCGTCGATGTCCATCTGCGCCATCAGGATCGGCATCAGGCCATCGGGCCGGGACAGCACATCCTCGACGCGCTGGGCCACCTCGGTGGAGAGCTGGCTGACCGAATCGCCAACCAACTGGTGCAGGTTCGGGTAACGGGCATGGTGTGACACAACGAGGCTCCTGGCAGGCGACGGACGATCCGACACTGGCATCTGGCCA
This sequence comes from Stenotrophomonas sp. GSD10, assembly GCF_056172695.1. Lineage (NCBI taxonomy): Bacteria > Pseudomonadati > Pseudomonadota > Gammaproteobacteria > Lysobacterales > Lysobacteraceae > Stenotrophomonas > Stenotrophomonas sp. GSD10. The sequence continues at coordinate 3,226,559 of NZ_JAOCMC010000002.1, forward strand.
TCTGCACTTCGGCCCGTCAGGAGGCAAATGCGTCAACGAGGGTGCGGGAGCTTGGAACCGTGAGCCACCGCACGCCGAGGCAGGCGGAAACAGTCATGTTCCGGTAGATCCACGCCACGCGTGGATGGCCGATGCCGAGCGCCGGGCATCAATGCCGACCAAGGTTGGCACCCACCAGAGCAGAGTCATGTGCCGACCAAGGTTGGCCCCACCCATGCAGATCCATGTGCCGCCCCGGGTCGGCCACGCCGCCGTTACAGCGGCTTGGGCGAGAACGTCAGTGTGGCGATCACGCCGCGCTGGCCACCAGGCCGCACGCTTACCTGCCAGCCGTACAGGTCGCACAGGCGGCTGACGATCGACAGGCCGATACCGCCGCCCTGCGAATGACCCGCGTGGGTACCGCGGTAGCCACGCTGGAACAGCTTGGCCGCGTCTTCCTCGCTCAGGCCCGGGCCGCTGTCGGTCACCGAGACGGCGTTGGCGCCCACATGCACGCGCACCTCGCCGTCCTGGGAATACTTCACCGCGTTGCCGATCAGGTTGCCCAGCGCCACCGACAGTGCGGCCTCGGGCGCGTCGATCACCAGATCGCGCTCGCCTTCCAGCGCCAGCTCCAGCGGCTTGCCGCCCAGCTGCGCGCGGTGTGCATCCAGCAGCTGCTCGGCCACGCGGGCCACGTTGCTGGTGCCCTGCCCGCGCTCGTTGCGCGACAGCAGCAGCAGCGCGCCAATCAGATCGCTGCATTGCTGTTCGGCACGCTGGATGCGCTGCAGGCGCTGCAGCACCTTCTCGTCCAGGCCGGGGCGGGTCAGCAGCAGTTCGGTGGCGCCACGGATCACCGCCAGCGGCGTGCGCAGCTCGTGGCTGACGTCGGCGTTGAACTCGCGGTCACGCTGTACCACTTCGGTCAACCGCGAGGAGTAGTCGTCCAGCGCCTGCGCCAGCTGCCCCACTTCATCATCGGGGAAGCGCGGCGCCAAGGGCTCCGGATCGCTGGTGCCACCACGGTAGGCACGCAGCCGCGCGGCCAGGTCCGACACCGGCTTCATCACCTTCGAGGCCGACCACCAGCCGAGCACCAGCGACAGCACGCTGAACACCAGCACCGACAACACCAGCGCGCGGTTGAGCTGCTTGCCGCCGCGCACGCTGTCGGTCATGTCATAGGCGAGGAAGAACCAGGCGTCATCGGCTTTGCGCACCGCGAGCTTGTAGGCGTAGGGCTGCCCCTGTTCGTCAGTGCCACTGAGGTTGTAATTGCCGTTCTGCAGGTCGGCCCATTGCGGCCAGGACTCACGCGCCTTGTCGAACTTGTCGGCCGAGTAGGCGTAAGCCCGGATCTGCTGCACCGGCACTGCCGGATTGCGACCGGGATGCTCGTAGAAGCGGCGTGCGTACTCTTCGATGTTGTGGTTGATCACATCCTCCACCAGCTGGTTTTCCACCCGCATGCGGGCCCAGTTGGTGGCGAAGGCGAACAGTGTCGTCAGGCAGAAGCCCAACAACACGAATGAAACGATGATGCGGCTGCGCAGGCGCCGCCGATAGGGCGTACGCCGGCGCTCCCCCTTGGTTGCCACGGAATCAGGCTTCCGGGGTGGCGATGCGGTATCCGATGCCATGGCGGGTCTGGATCAGCGGCACTTCAAAGGGCTTGTCGACCACGGCGCGCAGGCCATGGATATGCACGCGCAGCGAATCCGAGTCGGGCAGTTCTTCGCCCCACACACGCGTTTCCAGTTCCTGGCGGGTCACCACGGCCGGGGCCGCTTCCATCAGTGCCTGCAGGATCTTCAGCGCGGTCGGGTTGAGCTGCAGCAGCTTGCCCTGGCGGCGCACTTCCAGCGTGTCCAGGTTGTATTCCAGATCGCCGGTCTCCAGCACGCGGGTCTGCACGCCCTTGCCGCGTCGCGACAGCGCGTTCAAGCGCACTTCCACTTCCTGCAGCGCAAACGGCTTGATCAGGTAGTCGTCGGCGCCGGAGTCGAAACCGGCCAGCTTGTTGTCCAGCGAATCACGCGCGGTCAGCATCAGCACCGGGGTCTGCTTGCGCGCTTCGTTGCGCAGCTTGCGGCAGACTTCGATGCCATCCATGCCCGGCAGGTTCAGGTCCAGCACGATGGCGTCGAACTCGTGGACCACCGCCAGGTGCAGGCCGGTCACGCCGTCGGCAGCGAAGTCCACGGTGTGGCCACGATCCTCAAGGTAGTCGCCAAGGTTGGCGGCGATGTCGCTGTTGTCTTCGATTACGAGAATGCGCACTGGAACCTCTGGTTCTTGAAGGGTCGTCGGGGGCCAGGCCCACCGCCCCAGAATGGCCTGGGGGCGGTGGACGCGACGTCTACCTGCTGAACGATACAGGTTCCAGTCTTAACATTTCGTACCGAAGGCACGAGGCGGAAAGGCCCCCGTGGGCACCGCTCAGCGGCTGAGGCGCTGCTGGTCGGTCAGTGCCTGGCGGCTGTCGTCCTGGGCCTTGCGGCGCTGGGCCACGGTCAGGCACACGCTCTGCGGCATGTTGCTGCCGGTCAGGCGCTCGCGGCGGCAGATCATGCGGCTGTCGGCCTGCGCCCGGCTCATGATCGTGTTGACGATCTCCTGCTCGTTGAAGACGTCCGTGCGCTCCTGCGCTGCCAGCTCGTCAACCTTCTCACGGCCGTTCATCTTGACCTTGATCCGGTTCAGCGCCTGCTGCACGCGGCTCTTGTCTTCCAGGCCGATCTCGCTGTAGTCCTCGCTGCCCATGGCCGTTTCAACGCGGCGGATCTGTTCGGAGACCGGCGTGGTGGCGTCCATGCGTACGGCCTCCTTCTGTGCCTTGGCCTGCACGGTGGCTGCCAGGCCCAGGGAAAGCATCAATGCGAGCGTGGTGGTGCGGTACATGACGAGCTCCATGTTCGTCCGTGAATAGGGCCCCGACTTTACGGTTCCACCGATGCGTTCACAAGGGACGCACGGCAGGGTGACCGTTGGCGGGGCCCTGCCAGAACGCCAACCATCAGCGCCTGAAGTTCTTGTCGTCCGCCGGGAAGCTCTGGATGCCATTGAGCACCTTGCGGCTGTCCTCCTGCGCCTTGCGCCGCTGGGCGACGGTCATGCAGACGCTCTGCGGCATGTTGCTGCCGGTCGAGCGCTCGCGGCGGCAGACCATGCGGCTGTCGGCACGGGCCCGGGTCAGGATCGTGTTGATCACTTCCTGGTCGTTGAAGACCGCGGTCTGGTCATTCGGGCTGAGCTGCTCAACACGCTCGTGCCCGCCCATCCGGTCGCGGATACGCCCCACCGCCTGCTGCACACGGCTCTTGTCTTCCAGCCCGATCTCACTGTAGTCGTCGCTGTTGATGGCGGTTTCCACGGTGCGCAGCTGTTCGGCCACCGGCGCGCTGCCATCGAGCTTCACGCCGGCCTTCTCGGATTTGGCCTGGGCGGTGGTGGCCAGGGCCATCGCCAGAGTGAGGGAAATCATGCGCTGCATCGTTATCTCCATGTCATCCATGAGTGGAACGTCCGCTGCGGTTGCACCGGCGCCCCGCAGGGCAGCGCCGGCACAGGCCGACAGACGGTGCGATCAACGCCCCGCAGGCGGCGGTGCGAGGGTGTTGTAGCTGCGCTGGTCATTGATCAGCGCCTTGCCCTTCTCTTCGATACGGCGCCGCTCGGCCACCGTCAGGCAACGGCTCTTGGGCATGTTGCTGCCGGTGGTGCGCTCGTACCTGCAGATCTGCCGGCTGTCGTCGTGCCCGCGCACCAGCAGGGTGTTGATCCGCTCCTGCTCGTTGAAGACTTCGGTCTGCAACTGCGGTGGCAGTTCCTGCACGGTCTGCCGCTCACCCATGTGCTGGCGGATGCGCGACAGCGACTGCTGCACCTGGTTGCGGTCCTCCAGGGACAGTTCAGCGTATTCGGGGGTGCCCAGGGCGGTTTCCACCTGGCGCATCTGTTCGGCCACCGGCGCCTGCCGGTCCATCTGTACAGCGGCTTTCTCTGATTTGGCGGCGACACCACCAGACAGGCCCAGCAACAACGCGATCATCATGATGCGGTACATGCCAACCTCCCGATCCATCCCGGAACGAAGGCCCAACTCTACGACCCTCACGCGGCCTCCACAAGGGACCGGCGCTGCTGCCCCGCAGCATAAAAAGGCCCAGACGGTGCACCCGCCTGGGCCTGAAGTCGTATCCCGATTACCGATCCTGCTGAGAGGCAGAGCTGCGGTTCGCTGAAGCCTACGCCGGGTCCGATTAAAGCCTCGTTAAAAGTCCGGCTCACCCGCCATGAGAATCCCAAGCCACTGAATAATCAGGGCTTTTTCAGCTTCTCGACATGCACGATGATGCGCGTGGCGACATCGACGCCGCAGGCTGCCTCGATGCCCTCCAGGCCAGGGGTGGAGTTGACCTCCAGCACCAGCGGGCCACGGGCGGAGCGGATCAGATCCACGCCACACACCGACAACCCCAGCGCCTTGGCCGAGCGCACCGCCACCTGTTGTTCGGCGCGGCTGGCCTTGGCCGCCACCGCAGTGCCACCGGCATGCAGGTTGGAGCGGAAGTCACCTTCCGGGGCCTGCCGCTGCATCGAGGCCACCACCTGGTCGCCGACCACGAAGCAGCGCAGGTCGGCGCCCTTGGCCTCGCCGATGAATTCCTGCATGAGGAAATTGGCGTACAGGCCGCGCAACGCCTCGACGATGCCGCGCGAGGCGCTGGCTTTCTCGGTGAGGATCACGCCACGGCCCTGGGTGCCCTCGTTGAGCTTCACCACATGCGGCGGCGGCCCGAGCATGGACAGCAGGTCCACGGTGTCATCGGGGTTGTCGCCGAACACCGTCACCGGCATGTCGATGCCCTTGGCCGCCAGCAGCTGGTGCGCACGCAGTTTGTCGCGCGAGCGCAGGATCGCGTCGGAGGGATTGGGGGTGCGTGCGCCCATCAGCTCGAACTGGCGCAGCACGGCGGTGCCGTAGCGGGTGATCGAGGCACCGATGCGCGGGATCACCACGTCCACGCCGGTCATCGGCCGGCCCTTGTAGTGCATCGAGAAGCCATCGGCGGCGATGCGCATGTAGCAGCGCAGCGGGTCGAGAATGCGCACCGTATGGCCGCGCGCGCGCGCCGCCTCGACCAGCCGGCGGGTGGAATACAGGGAGCTGTTGCGGGACAGGATGGCGAGCTTCATCGCGGCAGGATCGGTCGGCAGGCGCGAAGCATAGCGCGGGCGTGTGGCGGGCGGATGATGCCCCCAGGCCGCCGCATCTGCGTGCATGCCGGCGCTGTGCGAAGATGCCTTTCGCCGGCTACAGGACAGAACACGGCCGGCTTACATAATCCAAGGAGAACCACAGATGCGAATGGGAATTCCGCTGTTGTTGCTGTTTGGCCTGGTGGGAGGCGCCGCAGACGTACAGGCTGCGCCGACCCATGCAGTCTCCCGGCTCTACTTCGATGCCAACAACACCCTGATCGGCCAAGGCCTGCGCTACTGCACGGGCAAGACACAGCACCAGGGCGTTGCCTCACACGCCAATACCCGCTGGATCGATGTTTCCTACGCCTGCCAGGGCGATTCGACCGACGTTTCCTACGGCAGCTGGGTGCCTGCGCAACTGCGGCAGGACTTCTGCACGCTGTATGACGCCTGCACATCCCTGATGCCGTGGCCGGAACCCGGCCTGCCCGGCACCCTCGGCAATGGCTTCTACTCTGACTGACAGCCGATAGCCGCCGTACTGACTCCGGCGATGGCAGCATCGTCGCCGGAGATTCCGCCCACTACACCCCCAGAGACTTCATGCCGCTGACGATCCTTCCGCGATTCTCCGAAGTGGACGTACTCGGCCACGTCACCAACACCGCCCTGCCCGTCTGGTTCGAGGAGGGCCGCCAGGAGATCTTCCGGCACTTCAGTGGCGAGGCCAGCATGCGCGACCTGACCCTGATCCTGCGCCGCTACGAGATCGACTTCCTGCAGCAGATACAGGCAGGACACCAGGTGCGTATCGAGACCCGCATCGAGAACATTGGCCGCTCCTCGCTGTCGATCGTGCAGCAGGCATTCCAGTTCGATGTACTGGTCGCCAGCGGACGCTGCGTGATGGTGCATTTCGACTATGCGGCCAGTACGTCGCGCGAGATCGATGCAGGTCAGCGGCAGGCGTTGTCGGCGCTGTTTACCGAGGAGTATGCGCAACGGCTGCGCGAAGCAGGCGAGCGCGCCGTCCAGGCCTGAGTCGTGGCAGGCAATGTCTGCCCACAGTTTCCTTCCGACCTGGTGGACTTCGTCCTGTGCTGAGTCAGGCGCCCGGCAGGCCGGAAATGCCGCCGAATCGATTCTCCTCCTCGCTACCCGGCAGGAGCATGACAGGGAAGAGGACGAATACACCCAACGGGATGAAGGCGATCACGACGTACCAGCCAGACTCGTCGATATCGTGCAGTCGTCGCACAGCCAGGGCCAGCATCGGTGGAAGGAGGACGATGACGGCACCAACCGTCATGAACCACCCCAGCGTCCGGAACGGATCGAAGGCATCCCCATCCAGGAGCACGGTGCCCGTCAGCCAGTATCCGCCGTCCATCAAGGTGTAGCTCACCGCCACCACCAGCGCAGCAAGCAGGGAGTAAGACCAGAATTCCTTGCGGTTGGATCGCCCTGAAAAATCAAAGCAACGCCTGATGGGCACAAGTGCGGGAATCATTCACGCTCCGGGCAGCGGACGGTGGGGCAATGGTTAACGATCTTTTAGCATTGCCAGACCCAGCACCAACTGAACCCTGCGGCGGTACGGCCCCGGCAGACAGCGCAGGTTGCCTGAGTCAGCCATCGCGGCCAGGGTCGTTGCTGCGCAAGCGGGCGCATGAGCCACTCGGGCAAGTGCCGTGAAGTCTCCAGACGGTCAGCGCGAGCCTCGGCAGAAGAGCTGCGTGCCGCGACTAGAACGGCCAACGGCGAGAAGGCCCCCAGAATGTAGAGGCCAACCCGATGGACATAGGGAGGGAGCGGAAGGAGCACCGGGCAAAGATCAAATACGAACTACTACAGGGCAACTCGGATTGATCAAATTCCAGATGCTGGCCAACTAACCAATTGCCAGCACTCTTCGGATCCCGGCAATCACTGGACCATCGTTGGCGGGTCGACCGTTACTCTGCCGCAGCAAGACCCACCGCCGCCGGTTCCACCACCGACCCAGCCACCACCGCCACCGCCACCACCACCGCCACCGCCACCGCCACCACCGCCACCACCGCCACCGCCTCGTGCGGGGGCGGAAGGATGTTCGATACTTCCTTGCCAGAGTCGAAGTTCTCACCGCGCCAGGTGTACTCGACACAGGAAATGCCATTGCAGACGGTAACAATGTCACCGACCATGATGCGATCAGGTCGTGTGACCTGCCAGATGCTGCCACGCGTGGGATTGCGGCGATCTATTTCGTCGGAAAGAAGTTTACTTGTTCCCTCGTCTGGATTCGGTGTAGTCAGCATGCAACCTATGCTGCACTGAATAACTCCTGGATGCTTCCTTGCCTGGAGGCTTCCGGACGCCAGCAGCAGCGCGACCCCGAACAGAATTGAGATAGCCGAGCCATCAAGAGAAACAACACTCAGCGCATTCCTAACCTGCATAGATATTCCTTATCTTGAGATGCAACAGTTCTTGAAGATTTCCTCAGACAGCGCGAGCGCCTCGGATCGCTGTCTGCTTGTGAGATCACTCTCGGCTTTGACAATGTCGTTGTTGTCGTAAAGCTGGGGATTGATGCGATTCAGAACACGCGTATAAGCAAGTGCTGCAACCGGATCTCTATCGCGTGTTCGCCCATAGCTGTAGGCCCTTCTTAAACTTCCCAGCGCCGCAATGTTTCCTTGATTGGCCATCTCGTTGAGATACCTGGATGAATTTTCTTTCCATTGAGCAAGCCTTTCTGGATCATGGATGACGTCATCGAGCGACCCGAGGACTTCTTGTGGCGACACTGCATAAGCGAGCATTGCCTCTTGCGACCCCATGGCCGCAGCTTTTGATAGCCAATCGGCGTGATAGATATCTTGATCCAGCGCCAGTGATTCACACTCCTTGAGAAGTCGTTCTGATCTTTCAAGGAACCAGCCGCCGGAACCGAGGCTGGTGGCGGATTGGGCTAACTCGTCGGCGCGATCAGAGGTGAATGCCTGGCATTGCTCGATGGTGAGATAGATTTCGTAGGTCGCCGTGGCGTCACCCGCTTCGGATCGCCGAATCAGCTGCTTCACATGGGCCAATGCGTCGCCTGGCGCACGGAATTCACGACCACGGATGATCTCGTAGGCTTTGGGGCCCAAAGGCTTGTATGACCCTGGCGGAATTTTTTTCGGCCTCCAGTTTATGGGCTGTCGTTTCGCGCAAGGAGGCTGAATTCCCGTTCTGAACGGGCGCATTCTCTTGCACCTCGTTCTTATCGAGCTTTCGCTGAGCGTCATTCGTTTGTAGCCGGTAACCCCAGACCACACCGATCACAATGCTCATCGCCACTACGGCTACACCGATGCCGATTAGCTTTTTTCATCTATTGATCTCACGTCTCCGTCGAAACGGAATGGTTACAGGGGGAGGCAAGGTTCTAGTTTTACCGCCGACCTGTACAGAGTAAAAACGTTGAACGAAGCACATCTCCCCCGGTGCCTGCCGGGACCGGATTCATGATTCGTTCACATGATGGCGTATGAGCAGAAGAGGCGCTGCTTGGGCAGCTGCGACATGAACACCCAGACTGTCCGATGCCTGTCAGCGTCGTACTCGCCGGCACTGTTTAGACGTTGCGTCTGGAGAGCGCAACAACCGCCAGAATACCGAGGTCGCAATACAGCGTGTGCTTGGTTGCGTTTCCGGGCCGATCTTCCACTGCGTCCATGCAAGCGGACACCCGCCGCGCCCCATCGCGGCAGGCTGATGAAGAGCACGAACGAGGAAGCGCGAACCAATGAAGGCACGCAGATCGATGGGCGCAAGAACGCGGGCATGTAGCCCACCGGGACGGGGAAGAAGCAACGGTTTGGGGAAGAACGATACCTACGCAGGTCGTTTGGGCATTCGTTCTTCTGCCGGTTCACCGGTGCGCCATCAAGAGCCTGGGCGCAGAGCCGGTGACAAATGGAGCGGGCGATGGGAATCGAACCCACGTCAGTAGCTTGGGAAGCTACAGCTCTACCATTGAGCTACGCCCGCATTGCGGGTGAAAGTCTATGCGGAGCGGCCGGTGTTGCGCAATGGTGGCCGCCACATCCCCCGGCAATGGGGTCAGAGCCGTTTCCGGGCGGAAACGGATCTGACCCCGTTCCACATCAGAAGCTGCCGCTGAAGCTGGCGAAGATCGAGGTATCCATCGCACGCTTCTGCAGCGTGGTGGTGCTCAGGCCGATGTTGCTCTGCAGGCCGAACAGGTCCATGCGGGCACCGAGGATGGCGGTCGCATAGTTCTTGTCGAACTCCATGCCCGGCACGCGGTACATGCCCACGTCCGGCAGGCTCTGCACCCACGCGCTGGCCTGCTTGGTGTCCTCGAACTCGTGGTCGTAGGTCACCTGCACGTACGGCTTGACGCTGCCGCCGTCGAAGCGGGCCTGCCAGCCGATGCGGCCGACGGTGGAATCGACGTCCTGCTTGCCGTAACCCAGCGCGGTGGCCATCGTGCCGGCGTCGGCGCTTTCGGTGTAGCCGTCGATCTTCACCTTCTGCCAGATCACCGAGGCGATCGGGCCGTGGCGGAAGCCACCTTCGGTGCCGAACTCGTAACCAGCGTTCAGCGCGGCGGTCAGGTTGCTGCCGTCCGGCGAACCACCGTGTTCGCGGGTGGCCGGGCCGAGCTGCACCTTGCGGTTCACGTCATAGGACAGCCAGCTGTAGCTGACCTGGCCGTTGACCCAGATGCGGTCGCCGTACCAGCCGGCAAACAGACCGGCGGTGGTGTCCTTCTGGGTGAAGTCGCCACGGCTGTTGCCGAAGTCGGCGTCCATGCGGCCGAAGCCGGCGAAGCCGCCGAACACCATGCCGTTACGGGCCCAGTCGACACCGAACAGGCCCGCCGGGGCCATGCCGTCGTACAGGTCGGCGTGGTCGTAGCGCTGCATGTCACCACGCAGGCCACCCCACCAGGACAGGCCATCGGCTGGTCGGCCGCTGCGGTGCAGGCTGACCTGGTCGGCACGCGAACGGCCGATGGTCTGCGCCGAATGGCTCAGCACCTGCTGCAGGCGCGGGCCTTCCAGGATCGAGATCGCGTACTGGCCCAGCATCTGGTGCGCGGCCGAGGTCGGGTGCACGTCGTCAGCGAACAGATAGGTGCTGGCCGCATCCGGACGCACGTAGGCCAGCGGGCTGCAGCTCAGCGACGAGGCCACCAGGCAGGCGCGGCCGGTAACGTTGCTGAAGCCGTACATGCCCGGGTTGGCGATGATTTCATGCAGCAGGGTGTAGGTATCGAGCGGGATGAACTCGATGCCGGCCTGCTTCAGGCCACCGTACAGGGCGTTGTTGTACGCGGTGGCCAGGGCGGTGCCCTGCGCGCGACCGGCCGCGCCGCGGTCGATGAAGCCCGGGCTGCTGCCGATGTCCGGCAGGTTCGGCACCATCACGTACTGCGCACCGGCCTGCTTGAGGCTGGCCACGATGCCGATCTGGTCGGTGACGGCGGCGCCGATGACCGCCGGGGCCTGCGCCGGTGCGGTGATGGAGAACAGATCGTTGGCGCCGCCCCACACGGTGTACAGGGCATTGGCGTCGGCCTTGCCGCCATTGGCGGCCAGGTAGCGGGCGGTCTGCGTCTTCAGCGACGGCACCGGCACGTTGCCCAACGCCGGCTGGGTCAGGTCCACGCCGACCCGCGCGCCGCCAACGGCGTAATTGTCGCCGACCTGGCCGTTGCCGTTCGGGTTGGCGTTGGTGCCGTAGTAGCCGGCCACCACCTGCGCCCAGACCAGGCCCGGGTTGGTGGTGAACTGGCCGGTGACCGGACGCGCGTCGGCCGGCTGGATGAGCGGGCGGTAGTAGCCGCTGTCGGTCAGGCTGTCACCGAGGAACACGGTGCGCGAGAACGGGGATTCGCCTGCCATGGCCGGAAGCGCGGCCAGCGCGATCGCGGCCGCCATCAGGGAGCGGATCGGGCGTTTGCTGAGCTGCATGTAAGAAACTCCTGTGGGGATATCGTTGAGGACCCGGCGCACGTACGCCGGCGCACGGTGAATGGTTTCACCGGACCGCCGTTTGCTCACGCTGCGCCGCCGCATGGATTGTCGCCGCCCTTGGCCACGCCCGGGTGTGCGGCAGGTGGCGGAACCGGCGATTTGCAAGGGTTCCGATCCGAGCAGGCCATCAGCGACAATGTGACCATGGACATCCAGCTCAACGGCGAACCCCGCACCCTGCCCGCTTCGGCGACCCTCCACGACCTGCTGCAGGCCGAGCAGCTGCTGCAGCGCCGGGTGGCGGTGGAGGTCAACGGCGAAATCGTCAGCCGCAGCCGCCACGGCGAGCACGTGCTGGCCGAAGGCGACGTGGTGGAGATCGTGCACGCACTGGGCGGCGGTTGAGACCTGCCCGGGTTTGCCGGCCAGCGGCCGGCACTACCCATGCCGATCCACGGCCGGCATGCCATTGCGTGACCCCATCTTCAGGCGGATAAGCGATAATCGCGCCATGAACGTTCCTGTCTCCCCCGATTCGCTGGTGATCGCCGGCAAGACCTATGGCTCGCGGCTGCTGACCGGCACCGGCAAGTTCAAGGATCTGGAAGAAACCCGCCTGGCCACCGAGGCCGCAGGCGCCCAGATCGTCACCGTGGCCATCCGCCGCACGAACATCGGGCAGAACCCGGGCGAGCCGAACCTGCTCGACGTGCTGCCGCCGGAGCGCTACACCATCCTGCCCAACACCGCCGGCTGCTATACCGCCGAGGACGCCGTGCGTACCTGCCGCCTGGCCCGTGAGCTGCTGGACGGCCACAACCTGACCAAGCTGGAAGTGCTGGGCGACCAGAAGTCGCTGTACCCGGACGTGGTGCAGACCCTCAAGGCCGCCGAACAGCTGGTCAAGGACGGCTTCGAGGTGATGGTCTACACCTCCGACGACCCGATCCTAGCCAAGCGCCTGGAAGAGATCGGCTGCGCTGCGGTGATGCCGCTGGCCGCGCCGATCGGTTCGGGCCTGGGCATCCAGAACAAGTACAACCTGTTGCAGATCATCGAAGATGCCAAGGTGCCGATCATCGTTGATGCCGGCGTGGGCACCGCGTCGGACGCGGCGATTGCGATGGAGCTGGGCTGCGATGGCGTGCTGATGAACACCGCCATTGCCGGTGCGCGCCATCCGGTGCTGATGGCCAGTGCGATGCGCAAGGCGGTCGAGGCCGGCCGCGAGGCGTTCCTGGCCGGACGCATTCCGCGCAAGCGCTACGCCAGCGCCTCCTCGCCGGTGGATGGGTTGATCGGCTGATGACCAATCCTTTCGACAGCGCCGGTTCCAAGGCCCCGCCCAAGCCCTTCACCGTCAGTGAAGGCCGCCGCGAAGTGCGCAGTTTCGTGCTGCGCCAGGGCCGCTTCACCCCCGCCCAGCAGCGCGCGTTCGACGAACGCTGGCCGCGCTTCGGCATCGACTACAACGGCCAGCCGCGTGACCTGGACGCCACCTTCGGCCGCCCGGCACACAAGGTGCTGGAAATCGGCTTCGGCAACGGTGCCGCGCTGCGCTTCGCGGCCCAGCACGACCCGTCGCGCGACTACATCGGCATCGAGGTGCACGCTCCGGGCGTGGGCCGGCTGCTGAACGCACTGGCCGAGGACAACGCCGACCACGTGCGGCTGTACCACCACGATGCGGTGGAAGTGCTGCAGAACGAGATCGCCGACGGCGCGCTGGATGAAGTGCGCATCTACTTCCCGGACCCGTGGCACAAGAAGCGCCACAACAAGCGGCGCCTGCTGCAGCCGGCGTTCGCCGACCTGCTGGTGCGCAAGCTGCGCCCGGGTGGCCGCCTGCACTGTGCCACCGACTGGGAAGACTACGCCGAGCAGATGTGGGACGTGCTCGACGCCACCGCCGGGCTGGTCAACCGCGCCGGCCCGCGTGGCAGCGTGCCGCGCCCGGACTGGCGCCCGCAGACCCACTTCGAGACCCGCGGCCAGAAGCTCGGCCACGGCGTCTGGGACCTGCTGTACGACCGCACCTGACCATCGCCTGAGGACGCCGCGCCCCACATGGATACCGCGCTGACGCTGACCAACGACATGAAGCTCGTGCTCGGGCTGGTTGGTTTCACGATGGCGATGTTCCTGTTCGAGCGCATCCGCGCCGACGTGGTGGCGCTGGTGGTGCTGGTGGTGCTCGGCGTCACCGGCCTGATCGCCCCGGAAGAAATCTTCGGGGGCTTTTCCGGTAACGCGGTGATGAGCATCATCGCCACCACCATCCTCGGTGCGGGCCTGGACCGCACCGGCGCACTGAACCGGCTGGCCGCGTGGCTGCTGAGGCGGGGCCACGGCGTCGAGCAGCGGTTGTTGATGATGACCACCGCCATTGCCGGCTTGAACTCTTCGTTCATGCAGAACCCCTCGGTGATGGCCTTGTACCTGCCGGTGGCCTCGCGGCTGGCCGCGCGCACCGGGCTGACCCTGCAGCGGCTGCTGCTGCCCATCTCCGCAGCGATCGTAATGGGCGGTGCGCTGACCATGGTCGGCAATTCGCCGCTGATCCTGCTGAACGATCTGCTGGCCTCGGCCAACAACAACCTGCCCTCGGGCCTGGCCACCATCGAGCCGCTGCGCATGTTCGCGCCGCTGCCGATCGGCGTGGCGCTGCTGGTCGCCTCGCTGCTGTACTTCCGCTACTACGGCGACCGCAAGCTGATCGAGGAAGAGAACCTGGTCAATGACGGGGTGACCCCGGCGCGCACCGAAAGCTACTTCGCCAAGACCTACGGCATCGAAGGCGATGTGTTCGAGCTGGTGGTCAGCGCCGAGAGCCCGCTGGTGGGCATGACCCTGGGCGAAGCGGAAAACCTGCACGATGCACCGCTGCTGCTGGCCCTGAAAACCGGTAACGACACCCGGTTGGCGCCGCCGGCAGAAATGCGCATCTGGGTGGGCAGCGTGCTGGGCGCGATGGGCCCACGCGAGCAGATCAGCGATTTCGCGCAGAACCAGTTCCTGCGCATGTCTTCGCGCCTGAAGCACCTGGGCGATCTGTTCAACCCCAGCCGCGCCGGCATTTCCGAGGCCGTGGTGCCGCCCACCTCGAACGTGATCGGCAAGAGCGCGGCCGACCTGCGCCTGCGCAAGGAGCGCGGCATCAGCCTGCTGGCGATCAACCGCGACAAGCAGGTGATCCGCGAGGATGTGCGCGACGTGCAGCTGCGCGCGGGCGACATGCTGGTCTTCCACAGCATCTGGACCGACCTGGCGCAGGCCGCACGCAGCCGCGACTTCGTGGTGGTGACCGACTACCCGACCGGCGAGCAGCGCCCGCACAAGTTCAAGATCGCCATGGCGATCTTCGCGCTGACCATCCTGATTGCGCTGACCAGCAAGCTGCCGGTGGCGCTGACCCTGATGACCGGCGTGGCCGGCATGCTGCTGACCGGCGTGCTGCGCATGGACGAGGCCTATGCCTCGATCAACTGGAAGACGGTGTTCATGATGGCCGGGCTGATTCCGCTCGGCTGGGCGATGGATTCCAGTGGTGCCGCCGCGTGGGTGGCCGGGCACACCATCGACAAGCTGCCCACCGGCATTCCGTTGTGGGTGCTGGAAGTGGCGCTGGCGCTGCTGACCACCGCGTTCTCGCTGGTGATCAGCCACGTGGGCGCGACCATCGTGATGGTGCCCATTGCGGTGAACCTGGCATTGGCGGCCGGCGGCAACCCGACTGCGTTCGCGCTGATCGTGGCGCTGTCGGCGTCCAACAATCTGATGACGGCCTCCAACCCGGTGATCTCGATGATCACTGGCCCGGCCAACTACACCCCGCGCGAGATGTGGCGGGTCGGCGGCCCGCTGTCGCTGATCTACACGCTGGTGGTGGTGCTGATGATCAACCTGATGTTCTGAGCACCTGCCGCTGTAGAGTCGAGCCATGCTCGACTGCTTGCGGGCTGATGGGGTCAGAGCCGTTCTCCTGCGGAAAACGGATCCGACCCTGGACCGGGACATCAGGCCAGATAGACCTGCCCGTCGCGCACGTCCACCGGCACCGCGCGCAGGCGGTCACCCTTGCAGGGGCCGGCAATGCAGTCGCCGCTGTCGAGCGCGAACGAGGCGCCATGCGCCGCGCACACCAGATGGCCCTCGCGGCTCTTCAGGAACTGTCCCGGCGCCCAGTCCAGGCGGCGGCCGGCATGCGGGCAGATATTCAGGAACGCCCGTACCTGCGCGCCGTCGCGGTACAACACCAGCGACTCGGCATCGCCATCGACCACTGCTTCGACCTCGGCAAACGCGCCATCGGCAATGGCTTCAAGGGCGATCAGGGCAGCAGCGGTAGTCATGGCGAAGGCTCGGACGTTAAAGCGGAATTGTCGCATGCCTGCTCAGGTGACTGGCTGCGACATGAACACAAGTCATTGATCCGTAATAAGCACAGGCTATATTTAACGAGTTTTTCACTCAATGACAGTGGCACCTCCCGATACTCTGGTTTCGCTGATCCCAGCCTATCGAGCCGCCATGTTCAATCGCGCATCCGCCTTCACCCAGTTCCGCACCCTGTTCGCGCCGCGCAAGCCGCGCCACCCGCTGGTGCGCGTTGCCGTGGGCCTGCTCGGCCTGGCGATCCTGGCCGCGATGGTGTTCATCGGCGTGTTCGTCGGTGCGGCGATGATCCTGGTCGGCCTGGCGTGGAAGCTGCTGGCCACGCGCAAGCCCGGCGCCGCGCGTCCGGTCGACCCGACCGTGGTCGAGGGTGAGTACCGCGTGGTGCGCAAGCCGGTGCTGCCGGCCTCGCGCTGAGCTGCGCCTTTCGCGCCCGCTGACGGCGGGCGCCATGCGTTCTAGACTGCGGGCACGCCCTTCCTGGATGCCCGCATGTCCGATGTCTCCGATGTGATCCCTGCCGTAGCCCTGCCGCGTGTGCCGGTAGCCGGTGGCGGCAGTTTCCCCGTGCACCGCGTCTACTGCGTCGGCCGCAATTTCGCCGACCATGCCCGCGAAATGGGCGCCGCAGTGTCGGCCGCCGATGATCGTGGCCGCCCGATGTTCTTCTGCAAGCCGGCCGACGCGATCGTGGTCGGCCACGACGATGCCATCCCCTACCCGCCGGCGACCGCCAACCTGCACCACGAAGTGGAGCTGGTGGTGGCGATCGGCCGTGACGCACCGGCCGGTGAGCTGGCCGTGGCCGACGCCGATGCGCTGGTCTACGGCTATGCCGTGGGCCTGGACCTCACCCGCCGCGACCTGCAGGCCGCCGCCAAGGAAAAGGGCCACCCGTGGGATTCGGCCAAGGGTTTCGATGCCTCCGCGCCGATCAGCGAGATCGTGCATGCCGCCGAAGTGGGCGATCTGGCCGCCTTGAACCTGTCACTGGAGGTCAACGGTGAGGTGCGCCAGCAGGCGCTGCTGGACCAGATGATCTGGAACGTGCCGGAAATCCTGCATGAGCTGTCCAAGCTGTGGCAGCTGCGCGCCGGCGATCTGGTGTTCATGGGCACCCCGTCCGGGGTGGCCGCACTGAAGCCGGGCGACCGCTTCAGCGCGCGCCTGGAGAACGTGGCCGAGCGCCACGGCGTGATCGCCGGCTGACATCACCTGCGCTACCCTGCGCGCTGTCCTCTTCCCCCACCGGAGAAAAACAACAATGGGAATGCTCACCGAGTTCAAGGAATTTGCGATGCGCGGCAACGTCATCGACCTCGCCGTCGGCGTGGTGATCGGCGCAGCCTTCGGCAAGATCGTGACCGCGCTGGTGGAGAAGATCATCATGCCGCCGCTGGGTTACCTGATCGGCCGCGTGGACTTTTCCAGCCTGGCCTGGACGTTGTCGCCGGCCCGGCTCGGCCCGGATGGCAAGGAAATCCCGGCGGTGGTGGTTGGCTACGGCGACTTCATCAACACCGTCATCCAGTTCGTGATCGTGGCCTTTGCCATCTTCCTGGTGATCAAGGTGATCAACCGCCTGTCGCGCAAGAAGGAAGCCGCCCCGGCTGCACCGGCCGAGGAAGTGGTGCTGCTGCGCGAGATCCGCGACAGCCTGAAGAAGTAAGGGAGGCGGCGCCTTCGGGCGCCCCTCGCCGTAGAGTCGAGCTTGCTCGACTGGCCCGAGGAATCAGTCGAGCACGCTCAGCTCTACGATTCAAATCAGTCGAGCAAGCTCGACTCTACGGCTTTGCCGGACGTGGCGGAAAACAGCGTTCGCGCCCGCCATGACCTCCCGCCCATGCGCCGGCCTGAACGACTGTTAAGCTCCAAGGCTTGGTCCCTTCCGGAGTTGCCCATGCGTCGCCGCGTCCTTGCCATCGCATCCTCCCTCGCCCTGCTGGCCGCCCCGGCCTTCGCGGCGCCGCGCACCACCACCCTGCCCCCGGCCTCGCTGGCCACCGCCGCGCAGCTGCGCGACCAGGCGCTGGCCGACGACACCGGCTGGAAGGTGGTCGAATCGCTGACCACCGAGATCGGCCCGCGCATCGCCGGCAGCGAAGCCGACGCCCGCGCCGTGGCCTGGGCCGAAGCCAAGTTCAAAGCGCTGGGCTTTGACAAGGTATGGAAGGAACCGGTGACCTTCCCGAAGTGGGAACGCCGCAGTGAACACGCCGCGGTGACCGGCAAGAACCCGCAACAGCTGCAGATCACCGCCCTCGGTGGCAGCCCGGGCGGCACCGTGGAAGCGGAAGTGGTGCGCTTCGCCGATCTGGCCGCGCTGCAGGCCGCGCCGGCCGGTTCGCTGAAGGGCAAGATCGCCTTCGTCGATTACCAGATGCTGCCGTTCCGCGATGGCCGCGACTACGGCCGCGGCGGCGCGATCCGCAGCAAGGGCCCGTCCGAGGCAATCCGCAAGGGCGCGGTCGGCTTCCTGATGCGCTCGGCCGGTACCGACTCGCACCGCGTGCCGCACACCGGCATCACCCGTTTCGATGACGGCCTGACCCCGGTGCCGTCGGCCGCGCTGTCGGTGCCCGATGCCGACCAGCTGGCGCGCCTGCTGGCCCGTGGCAGCACCACGGTGAAGGTGGCGCTGGATTGCGGCTGGGATGGCACGGCGACGTCGTACAACGTGATCGGCGAGATCACCGGCCGCAGCCTGCCCAAGGAAGTGGTGGTGATCGGCGGCCATCTGGATTCGTGGGACCTGGGCACCGGCGCGGTCGATGACGGCGCGGGCGTGGGCATCACCATGGCCGCCGGCCATCTGATCGGCCAGCTGAAGCAGGCACCGAAGCGCACCATCCGCGTGATCGCCTTCGCCAACGAAGAACAGGGCCTGTACGGCGGCAAGGCCTACGCCGAGTCGCATGCCAAGGACGTGGCCCTGCACCAGCTGGCCGCCGAGAGCGACTTCGGCGCCGGCCGCATCTATGCCTTCAATACCGGTTCGCCGAATCCGGAAGGTTCGCGCGAAGCGACGAAGCAGATTGCCGAAGTGATGAAGCCGCTGGGCATCGAGTACCAGGCCGACAAGGGTGGCCCAGGCCCGGACGTCGGCCCGCTGGCCGCCAAGGGTGGCGCATGGGCGTGGCTGGCGCAGGATGGATCGGACTACTTCCACCTGCACCACACTGCCGACGACACGCTGGACAAGATCGACCCGAAGGCACTGGCGCAGAACGTGGCCGCGTACACCGTGTTTGCCTACCTGGCTGCCGAAGCCGATGGCAACTTCGGCAGTGAGGCGAAGGCGACGACCCCGCCGAACGAGTGATGCGGTAACGCGGTGCGTGGGTCAGAGCCCTCGCCTTCAGCGAGGGCTCTGACCCCGGTCACGTCAGCCTTCCCAGACCCGCGTGTTGCGGACGCCGATCTGCTGCGGATTGAACAACGGATCACGCTTGCTGCGCTTCTGCTGCTCGTAGTCGCGCAGCGCAGCCAGCGCGGGTTTTTGCAGCAGCACGATGGCGATGATGTTCAGCCAGCTCATCATGCCCACGCCGATATCGCCCAGCGACCAGGCCAAGGTGGCACTGTTCATGGCCGAATAGCCCGTGGCGGCCAGGAACAGCAGCTGGAATACCCCCATCACCCACGGGCTGGGCCGGTCGCGGCACAGGTAACTGACGTTGGTTTCGGCCATGTAGTACAGCGCCAGGATGGTGGTGAATGCGAAGGGCAGGATCGCCAGCGCCACGAACGACCGACCGAAGCCCGGCAGTGCCGATTCCACCGCGTGCTGCACGAAGCGCGGCCCGGCCTCGACGCCCGGCAGATTGCCCAGCAGCAGCCGGGCCTCATCCGGAATGCCATTCACGGCCGGGTCGTACACGTTGTACAGACCCGTGGACAGGATCAGGAAGGCGGTGGCGCTGCACACCACCAGGGTGTCGATGTAGACCGAGAACGACTGCACCAGGCCCTGCTTGACCGGATGCGAAACCTCGGCGGCCGCGGCGGGATGCGCGCCACTGCCCATGCCCGCTTCGTTGGACAGCACACCGCGACGCACGCCCCACTGGATGGCCGTGCCGATCATCGCGCCGAAAGCCGCATCCACGCCGAAGGCGCTGCGCACCACCAGCAGGATCACCTCGGGTACCTTCTCCGCGTTGAGCACCATCACCAGCGCAGCTACCAGCAGGTACGCCAGCGCCATCAGCGGCACCACCCACTCGGCCACGCGCGCGATGCGGCGCACACCGCCGACCAGGATCGCACCCAGCACCACCAGCAGCACTGCCGTGGTGGTCATCACCGGCACATCCCAGGCCTCGTTCACCGCGCTGGTGATCGCGTTGGACTGGGTACCGGCCAGCATCGCGCCGGCCATCACCGTGACCACCGCAAACAGCACCGCGTACCAGCGCTGGCCCAGGCCCTTTTCGATGTAGTACGCCGGGCCGCCGCGGTACTGGCCCTTGCCATCACGGTCCTTGTAGATCTGCGCCAGAGTGGATTCGATGAAGGCACTGGAGGCGCCCAGGAAGGCCACGATCCACATCCAGAAGATCGCGCCCGGTCCGCCGAAAGCGATGGCCATGGCCACGCCGGCGATATTGCCGACGCCGACCCGGCTGGACAGCGACAGCGACAATGCCTGGAAGGGCGAAACGCCGGCGGCGGAGCGCTCGTGGCGGAACATCAGGCGCAGCATGTCCGGCAGCGCGCGCAGCTGGATGAAACGCGTGCGCACGCTGAAGTACAGGCCGGTGAGCAGGCACAACACCACCAGGTACGGGCTCCAGACCACGCCGAGAACGGCATTGACGATGGATTCGATGTTCATCGGCCGCCCCTCAGAAGAACATGCCCAGGGCGACCTGGGGGCTGATGATGCGGCCGGCGTTGCGCCCGGCCACGGTGAACTCCACACCGGCAATCACGCCCAGCGAGGGGCTGAAGTGATACTCCACCGCCGGCGCCACGGTCACGCTGCGGCTGGCCGGGCGATGTTCGTCGATGCGCTCGATGGCACCGCTGGCGCCGCGCGCGAAGCCACTCAGGCGCTGGCCGGTTTCGCGACTGGCGGCCACTTCCATCACCCCGACCCAACGCGAATTGAAGCTGTACTCGGCGCCGACCGACAGGCCCAGCACCGAGCCGCGCGCGATGTGTCCCTGGAAGCTGTCGTCGGTGCCATACACGCTGGCCCCGGAGATCGCCGTGCGCGAAGGCGCCGGCCCGGCACTGAGCTGGGCACGCCAGCGCAGCGGCCGATCATTGCCCAGCCACACCACCTGCTGCACGCCCAGCGCAGCGGTGGTGCGCTGCACGCCGTCGCCCTGGGCGTCCAGCGCGTTGCCGGTGATGCGGTCGTGGCTGCCGGTGCTGAAGCGCTGCACCAGGGCGACCGAGATGGCCGGGCGCGTGCCATCGGTATTGGGTGCCTGCAGCAGGTACTGCAGGCGCGCGGTGGTATCACCGGCGCGGAAGCCGCTGCTGCGCTCGCTGCCGGATTCCGCCCTCGACGCGCTGAGGTTGACCTGGCCCATCACGCGATCACTGAAGCCGTAGATGATCGGCACCACCGTGGCCCACGCACCGCTGCGCTGCCCGCTGTGACGCCGCTGGCCGTCGTTGTCGAAGTGGTCGCCGCTGTCGACCCGCACCAGATACGGTTCGATGTACCAGTGGCCCTGCGGCAGTCCCGCTGGGTTGGGCGTGATCAACGGGCCGGTGAAGTTGACACCGTCAAGACTGCGTTCGTCAGCCGCTGCGTGGGCGCTGGCAAAGATGCTGGCCAGCACCAGCAATGCGACGAGGGTACGGCGGGGATGATGCATGACAGCCACTCCTGGACAGCATGGGATGGAATTCCACCCTGCGTCGCCGGGAGCGGCTGACCAATAAGGAAACTTTCAAAACATCGCGCGTGCTTGACGCATTTAGCGGCCCAGGAAGGGGTCAGAGCCCTCGCCACGGGCAAGGGATCTGACCCCGATCAAGCCCTCAGCCGCGACGGCTGGCCCACTGCGCCAGCAGCACGGCGGTGGCCGAGGCCACGTTCAGACTCTCCACTGCGCCGCTGCCGGGAATGGAGACCTGAAGGTCGCACTGCGCGGCCAGGCTGCGGTCCATGCCTTCACCTTCGGCGCCCATCACGTACACCAGGCGTGCCGGCAACGACGCGCGGAATACGTCATCACCGCCTTCAACCAGGGTCGCGGCCAGGCCGAAACCGGCAGCGCGCAGCTGCGCCATCGCCTGTGCGGTCTCCGGCAGCTGCACCAGCGGCACCGACTCTGCGCCGCCTTCGGCCACGCGTGCAGCAGCGCCGGACAGCGCCAGCGTGCTGCCGGCCGGCAGCAGCAGCGCCTTGACGCCGAAGTGCGCGGCCGACCGCAGGATCGCGCCGAAGTTGTGCGGATTGCCGACGCCATCGAGCCACAACGCCAGCGCCGGGCCCTCGCCCTGCTCCGCCAGCCACTGCGCCAGCGGCACCACCGGCGCGCGCAGCACGTCGGCCACCAGGCCTTCGTGATGGGTGGTGGCAGCCAGCTTGTTGAGGTCGCCCTCTTCCACCACGCGATAGCCCACGCGGTTGGCCACGCACCACTTCAGCACCGGCTGCATGCGCGGAATCAGCGCATCCACCAGGTACAGCTTGCGCAGCGCCTGCGGACGCTTGGCGAACAGCGCCTGCACGGCATTCCAGCCATACAGGCGCAGCTCGTCGTTGCCACGCCCCGGTGGCGGCGGGGTGCCGCCCTCACGCGGTGGCAGCGGGGTGGCCCGCGGCGGGCGCGACGACGGGCGGCGGGCATTCTTCCAGGGATCATTCACTACGGGACAACTCCAGCTTGCGTTGACGCCAGAAATCGGCGTTCTTGATGCCCAGGGCATCGGGGTCGAAGGTCGGGTCGAGGCCGAGCTTCTTCTGTCGTTCGTAATCACGCAGGGCCAGCATTGCCGGCTTCTGGATGATGAGGATGGCGATGATGTTCAGCCAGGCCATCAGGCCCACGCCGATGTCACCCAGCGCCCAGGCCAGGGTCGCGTTGTGGAACGCGCCGAACACCACCATGCCGATGATGCCCAGGCGCAGCAGCAGCACGGTCAGCGGCCGCTTCTTGTTGTGGTTCACATAGCTGAGGTTGGTCTCGGCCATGTAGTAGTACGCCATGATGGTGGTGAAGGCGAAGAAGAAGATGGCGATCGAGACGAACGCCGAGCCCCAGCCCGGCAGCACCGCTTCCACACCAGCCTGCGCGTAACCCGCGCCTTCCGGAATGCCGGCCAGGCCCTGGAAGATCGGCGGCGCGCTGACGCCTGCCGGCGAGTACACGTTGTAGGTGCCGCTGGCCAGGATCAGGAACGCGGTGGCGGTGCACACCATCATGGTGTCGAAGTAGATGGCGAACGCCTGCACGTAACCCTGCTTGGCCGGGTGCGAGACCTCGGAGGCGGCCGCCGCGTGCGGGCCCGAACCCTGGCCGGCCTCGTTGGCGTAGATGCCGCGCTTGATGCCCCACTCCACCGCCAGGCCCATCATTGCGCCGAACGCGGCGTGGGTGCCGAAGGCGCTCTTGAAGATGATGCCGAACATTTCCGGCACGCGGTCGTAGTTGATGATCATGATGACGATGGCCATCAGGATGAAGCCGGCCGCCATGAACGGCACCACCACTTCAGCGAAGTTGGCGATGCGCTTGACGCCGCCGAAGATCACCACGCCCAGCAGCAGGGCCACCACGATGCCGATGCCCAGCTTCAGCGCCTGCACCGATTCCATGCCGAAGGCCTGGCCATCGAGCGGACCGCACAGCGCGGTACCACGGCAGGCGTTGATGATGCTGTCGGCGATGGCATTGGCCTGCACGCCCGGCATCAGGAAGCCGGCAGCGATGATCGTGGCGATGGCGAAGGCCAGCGCGTACCACTTCAGGCCCATCGCCTTTTCGATGTAATAGGCCGGGCCACCGCGGTAGCGGCCTTCGGCATCCTTGGTCTTGTAGATCTGCGCCAGCGTGCATTCCACGTACGAGGTGGACGCGCCGAGGAAGCCCATCACCCACATCCAGAAGATCGCACCGGGACCGCCGAAGGCGATGGCGGTGGCCACGCCGGCGATGTTGCCGATGCCCATGCGGCCGGCCATCGACATGGCCAGGGCCTGGAACGAGGACACACCGGCGTCGGACTTCTCACCCCTGACGGTGAGGCGGCACATCTCGACGAAACCCCGGATCTGCATGAAGCGGGTGCGCAGGCTGAAGAACAGGCCGGCGGCCAGGCACATGAAGATCAGTGCCTTGCTCCAGATGATGCTGTTGATGAAATGTACGGTAGCTTCCACGCGCGCTCTCTCCAGTCGGCGGGTTGTAAGGACGTCCCGTCGGCTGGAAGGGACCGGTCGATTCTCCCTGATCGAAGGCCGCTGCGGTAGCGCTGTTTTGTAGAGCCGAGCCCATGCTCGGCTTGGCCCCGGGAGCAGCCGAGCATGGGCTCGGCTCTACAGCGACCCGCCCGCGCGTCAGGGCAGCTGCGTGCGCACCCGGGCGAAGCGGCGCAGATCGTGCAGTACGCCGCGCTTGTAGACCGCACAGCGGTCCACGCCCTCTTGCTGGAAGCCGTTCTTTTCCAGCACCCGCGCCGAGCCGAGGTTGAAGTCGACCACCCCGGCCTGCAGCCTGAACAGGCGCAGCTCGTCCATCACCCACGGCGCGAACAGGCCGACCACGCGGGTCATCAGGCCCTGGCCCCAGTAGGCCTGGCCCAGCCAGTAGCCAAGTTCAGCCATATGACCGCGCTCGGCGCTGCCCGGCTGCGCGCCGACGCTGCCGCAGGCCTGGCCGTCGATCTCGATGGCCAGGTTCAAGGTGCCCGGCGTGAGCACGCGACCGGCGAGGAAGGCCTCGCCGTCTTCGCGCGTGTACGGATACGGGAAGCGGTCGCGCAGACCCCGCGATACGTCGGGGTCGTTGGCGTGGCGCAGCAGCGATTCCAGGTCGTCGGGGCGCCAGGGGCGCAGTTGGAAGCCATTGCCGTCGAGGACTGGGGTCAGAGCCCTTTCCCGTTGGGAAAGGGATCCGACCCCGTCAGGCACCCTGCTGGCGCCAGGGTCAGGCATGCCCGCCTACCGAGGGCGACTCGGCTTCCTGCT
This sequence comes from Stenotrophomonas sp. GSD10, assembly GCF_056172695.1. Lineage (NCBI taxonomy): Bacteria > Pseudomonadati > Pseudomonadota > Gammaproteobacteria > Lysobacterales > Lysobacteraceae > Stenotrophomonas > Stenotrophomonas sp. GSD10. Next base: position 3,251,276 of record NZ_JAOCMC010000002.1, read on the forward strand.
TCTCCAGTTCGCGCTTCACCGCTTCCGGCGAACGGGTGTACGGGGCCAGCCGCGCGTAGAACGCCGGCACCACGAACAGCGACAGGAACGTCGAGAGGGTCACGCCGAAGATGATCACGATGCCGATGGTGCCACGGCTGGCCGAGCCGGGGCCACCGGCCACCACCAGCGGGATGGCGCCGACCACGGTGGCGATCGAGGTCATCAGGATCGGACGCAGGCGCACCATGGCCGATTCGATGATCGCCTCGCGCACCGTGCGCCCATCGTCGCGCAGCTGGTTGGCGAACTCGACGATGAGGATGCCGTTCTTCGCCGCCAGGCCGACCAGCATGACGATGCCGATCTGGCTGAACAGGTTCACCGTGCCTCCGCTCACCCACAGCCCGACCAGCGCGCCAAGCACGCCCAGCGGCACGGTCAGCATGATGGTGAGCGGGTGGATGAAGCTTTCGAACTGCGCGGCCAGCACCAGGTACACCACCAGCAGGGCCATGGCGAAGGTCAGCAGCACCGCGCCGCCAGCGCTCTGGTATTCGCGCGACTCGCCCTTCCAGTTCACCTGCGCGTACTGCGGTAGCTCTTCGCGGGCCACGTTCTGCGCCCAGGCAATGGCTTCGCCCAGCGGATAGCCCGGCGCCAGGCCGGCGCTGATGGTGATCGAGCGCAGGCGGTTGAAGCGGTTCAGGGTGCCGGCCTCGGCCACTTCACTGAGCGTGACCAGGTTGGACAGCGGCACCAGCTCGCCGGAGGTGGCGCGCACCCGGATCGCGGCAAGATCGGCCGGGCTGGCGCGGCCATCGCGGCCGGCCTGCACCAGCACGTCGTACTCCTCGCCGTTGTCGACGAAGGTGGTGACGCGGCGCGAACCCATCATGGTTTCCAGCGCCGAACCGATCGCGGTGACCGGCACGCCGAGGTCGGCCGCACGCTGGCGGTCGATGTTCACCCGCATCTGCGGCCGGGTTTCCTTGTAGTCCGAATCCGGGCCGACCAGGCCGGGATTGTCGGCCATGCGCAGCAGGATGCGGTCGCGCCACTGGGCGATCTCGGCGTATTCCGGGCCGCCCAGCACGATCTGGAACGGCTGGCCGCCACTGCGCACCAGCCCGCCGCCGACCTGCGTGCGCACGCGCACGCCGCGGATCGTGTCCAGTTCCTTCTGCAGTGCATTGGCCACATCCGGCGTGGCCTCGCTGCGCTGGCGCCAGGGCTGCAGGAAGATGCTGACGCGGCCGGTGTGCATTTCCTCGCTGGCACCAAAGCCACCGGGCACGCGCGGGTTGGCACGGGCGATGGTCTTGTCGGCGCCGACATGCGGGGCCAGCAGTGCTTCCACCTGCTGCACCTGCTGCACGGTGTAGTCGTAGCCGGCGCCTTCCGGGCCGTCGATCATGATCTGGAACGAACCGCGGTCTTCGGCCGGCGCCAGCTCCGACGGCAGCAGCTTAAGCAGGCCCCAGCTGGCGGCCAGCGCCGCCACCATCACCAGCAGGTAGATCCAGGTGCGGTCGACATGGTGGTCGAGCACGCGGCCGTAGCCCGAGGCCAGGCGTTCCAGGTTGCGGTTGATGAAGCCATGCAGGCCACGCGGTGCCTGACCGGTGTGCGGCTTGAGCAGCTTGGAGGCCATCATCGGCGTCAGCGTCAGCGCCACGAATGCAGACAGCGCCACCGCCGCGGCCAGCGCCACCGCCAGTTCGCGGAACAGGCGCCCGGTGTTGCCTTCCAGGAAGCCGACTGGCAGGAACACCGCCACCAGAACGGCGGTGGTGGCGATGACCGCGAAGGCGACCTGCGCGGTGCCGCGCTTGGAGGCCACCAGCGGGGGTTCGCCCAGGTCGATGCGGCGCTGCACGTTTTCCACCACCACGATTGCATCGTCCACCACCAGGCCGATACACAGCACCAGCGCCAGCAGGGTCAGCAGATTGATCGAGAAGTCGAACGCGTACAGCGCGATGAACGCCGCCACCAGGCACACCGGTACCGTCACCGCCGGAATCAATGCGGCGCGGAAGCTGCCGAGGAACAGCCAGATCACCGCCAGCACCAGGATCATCGCTTCCACCAGCGTGGCGTAGACGCGGTCCACCGCGGCTTCGATGAAGGTGGTGTTGTCGAACGCCACGAAGATCTGCGTGCCCTTGGGCAGCGACAGCGCCACGCGCTCGGCCTCGGCGCGCGCGGTGCGCGCTACGTCCAGCGAGTTGGCGGTGGAGGTCTTGACGATGCCCAGGCCGATGCCCGGCTCGCCATTGCTGCGGTAGTAGGCGCGACGCTCGGCCGAGGCCAGCTCGATCTTCGCCACGTCGCCCATGCGCACCACGTAGCCGTCGCGGCCCTTGCCCAGCGGGATGGTCGCGAAGTCTTCGGGCTTGATGTAGTTGCGCTCCACGCGCAGGGTGAAATCGCGGTCGGTCGACTCGATGCGGCCGGCCGGCAGTTCCACGTTCTCGTTGCGCAGGGCGGTTTCCACATCGCCGGTGGTCAGCCCACGCGCGGCCAGCTGGTCACGGTCCAGCCAGATGCGCATCGCATAACGCTGGCGGCCACCGATGCGGACCTGGGCCACGCCATCGAGGCTGGAGAAGCGGTCGACCACGTAGCGGTCGGCATAGTCGCTCAGCTCCAGCGTGTCCATGGTCGAGGAGACCATGTTGAACCAGATGATCGGGTCGGCATCGCTTTCGACCTTGGCGATTTCCGGCGGCCGCGCTTCTTCCGGCATGCGGTCGGCGACGCGGCTGACCGCATCGCGCACGTCGTTGGCCGCCGCTTCGATATCGCGGTTGGAGGTGAATTCGATGCTGACCTGCGAGCGGCCGTTGGTGCTGCGCGCGTTGATCGTATCGATGCCTTCGATACCGGCCAGTGCATCTTCCAGCACCTGGGTGATGCGGCTTTCGATGACCGCCGCCGACGCGCCGGTGTAGTCCACCGACACCGAGACGATCGGCGGATCGATGGCCGGCAGCTCGCGCAGGGTCAGCCGGGTGAACGACATCACGCCCAGCACCAGCAGCAGCAGGCTCATCACCACGGCGAACACCGGCCGCTGGATGGAGATGTCGGACAGTTTCATCCGCCGTGGCCCTCGGCCGCGACCGGCACCGGTACGTCAGCCGGCTTGGCACCGCTGGCCGGTGCCGCGTCCTTGGCCGCGACCTTCAGGCCCGGGCGCAGCTTGCCGGTGCCGTCGACCACGATGCGCTGGCCGGCCTCCAAGCCCTGCTTGATCTCGACTACGCCGGCACGGCGCGCACCGGTCACCACGTCCACGCGTTCGACGCTGTCGTCGTTCTTGATGCGGTACACGAAGGTATCGCGGCCGACCTGCACCACGGCGATTTCCGGCACCACCAGCGCCGGGCGCTCGGGGCGGAACAGCCGCACGTCGAGCAGCATGCCGGGGCGCAGTGCGTGGTCGCCGTTGGCGAAGTCGGCGCGCACGGTCACCGCACGGGTGGCCGGGTCGATGCGCGCGTCGATGGTGCTGACCACACCCTCGAAGCTGCGGCCCGGCCACGCCACGCTGGTGGCACTGACCTTGTCACCGACACCGAGCGCGGCCAGCTCCACTTCCGGCACCTGGAAATCAACATGCATGTGCTCGATGTCGTCGAGCGTGGCGATCACCGTGGTCGGTGTCAGCAGCGTGCCCGGGCTGACCTGGCGGATGCCGAGCACGCCAGCGAACGGCGCGCGCACACGGCGGTCACCGATGTCCGACTGCATCTGCGTCACGCGTGCCTCGGCGGCATCGCGGATCGACTTCTGCGTATCCAGCGTGGCGCTGGACACCAGCCGCTGCGTGGCCAGCTCGCGCTGGCGCTTGTACAGCTGGTCGGCCTCGTGGAAGGTGGCCTGCGCCTGCACCAGCGCCGCTTCCTGGGCCTGCCCGCGCAGGGTCACGATCGGCGCACCGGCGGCGATGTGCTGGCCGCTCTCGAAATGCACCTTCTCGACGATTTCGCTGACCTTGGCCGTGACGCTGATCGACTCGCGCGCCTTGGCCGTGCCCAGCGCCTGCAGGGTGTCATTCCACGGCCTGGACTGCACGACCTGCGCGGTGACCGGCACCGCTTCCCCTGCCGGCGTGCGGCCGCCTCCGGTTTGCCTGCGCACCCGGCCAGCACGGCCAGGCTGAGGCCGAAGGCCAGGGTCGAAGCGATACGAGCCAACATGAACGGTCCTGATTGATCCACGGCCGCCGAGTGTAGGCAAGGGCCCGCAAAAGCGGTATGTGCCAAGCGTTTACCGTCGTGGAACCGATGTTGCGATGGCGCCTTGAACCCGTTCCGTGCAAGGCTGAAGGGCGCGGTGTCGGCGTGTGTCGGGGTGTATCCGGTGCCCCATCGACTGCGCTGTCATCGTAGAGTCGAAGCTGCCCGACAGAGGGCGTCGGGTGGGGGCGGATCCTGGCGGGGATCCGGCCCCGTTTTTTGCCCGGTGCATGGGTAGCGCCGGGCCATGCCCGGCGGATCAATACCGGTAATTCACCTTCATCCACACGCTGCGACCGGGCTCGTTGATGCGGACCGGATCGGCCGGGAAGCCGAAGTCGGCACTGCCGGCCAGGTTCAGATGCTCGCTGTAGGCACGGTCGAACAGGTTGTCGACGCCGGCGCTGAGCTGCAGCTGCGGGTTGAAGCGGTAGGCCGCATTGAGTGCGAGGGTGGCGAACCCCGCGCTCGGCCCGAGGTCCTGGGCCACCACGTTGCCCTGTCCATTTGCGACACGATGCTGCTGGGTCACGGTACGCACCAATGCACCGGCACTCCAGCGCTGGCCTTCCCAGTTCGCGCTCAGGCGCGCTTCCAGCGGCGGCATCTGCGGCAGCGGACGCTGCTGGTCGCGGTTCTCGCCCCAGGCATAGGCCAACGTACCGCCCACCTTCCATTGCTCGCCCACGCGCACATCCAGACCCGCCTCGGCGCCGGCGATGCGCGCCTCGATGTTGCTGGCCTGGCTCATGCCCATCATGCCGCTGCCGTGATAGGTGAACAGGATGTAGTCCTGGATCTGCCCGGCGTAGGCCGAGACCCAGGCCTGCACGCGCGGCCCCTTGTACTGCAGGCCGATGTCGAGCTGGGTGGTGCGCTCGGGCTGGATGCCGGCAAACGCGTTCGGTGCACCGGCCGGACCCTGATCGGGCGAGAACAGCTCCCAGTAGTCGGGCATGCGCTGGCTGTGACCGAGGCCGGCGTACCAGGTCAGGCCGTCGGCCAGGTCCTGCTCGTAGCGCAGGAAACCACTGCCCAGCCATTCCTTGCGACGCTGGCCTGCGGTCGGATTGGGCATGTTCCCCATCATGCCGCGGATCGACCGCCGCTCATCGCGCACGCTGGCGCGATCGATGCGCAGGCCACTGATCCAGCGCTGGTCGCTGCCAGCGCCCAGGGTCAGTTCGGTGAACACGCCATAGCGACGGAAGTTGGCATCGGTCTCCCACGCCGCCTGCCGGTAGGTATCGCGGCCCATGCCCATGCGGCCACGATGACGGCTGTCTTCGCCGTCCACACCGGCCACCAGCTGCACGTCCTGCCAGCGCCACTCGGAACTGACGCGGCCGCCCTGGGTACGGCGGTCCACGTTCGATGCCATCGGCATCGGCATCATGCTGTGCGGATTGGGCATGCGCAGCGTGTAGTTGTCCATCACGTGGTCGGCCTCGTTGTAGTACACATTGGCCTGAACCGTGTCCCAGGCACCGGGCAGGTTGCGCTTCTCGAAACGCGCCGCGTAGCTGGTGCGCTCGAACGCGGCACCGTCCATGCCGCGCCCGGCATAACGCGCGATCGCATCGCCGGCACCGGCGGAGACTTCCAGCAGCGTGTCCGCATCCGGCGTCCAGCCGACGGCCACGTCGCCATTCCACTTGCGCCACTTCGATGGCACCACCTCACCGTGGCCATCCTTGTAGTCGTCGGCTTCGGAACGGTTGCCGCTGGCGCGCACATAGCCGGTCGGGTTGCCCAGGGTCAGGTCCAGCACCTGGTCGTTGCGGTTGCGCGAACCAACCAGGGCACTGGCATCGGCGCGCAGGCCCGGTTCCTCGAAGCGTGGCGTATCGCGTTCGAAGCGCACGGTGCCGGCCGAGGCACCGGCGCCCCAGCGCACGCTCTGCGGCCCCTTGATGATGGTCAGCCGGTCGAAGCTTTCGGGTGAGATGTAGGACAGCGGGTTGTCCATGCGCGACGGACAGGCGCCGATCAGGTTGCCGTCGTTGCTGAGGATGTTCAGGCGCGAACCGAACATGCCACGCAGCACCGGGTCGCCGTTGGTGCCGCCGTTGCGGATGGCGGAGAAGCCGGGAACCGTCTTCAGGTAATCGGCACCGTCGCTGGCCGGTACAGGCTGCCGCGGCAAGCGTGGGTCGGTCACCCAATGCAGCGGCGACGAGGGCGCGGTGGCGGTGACCACCAGCGTGTCGAGGGTGCGCGCCTCATCAGCAGGCGCAGCGTGGGCCAGTGACGCGGCTACGCCCAGGCCAAGGGCAACCGGCAGGCGCGCGCAGGCGCCCGCAGGGCGGGAAGTCATTTTCATCGGAACAGCTCCAGGGTACGCACGCGCGCACGGCGCCTGGTCAGGCGTCGTGCGGCAGATTCATGGGGACATCAGCGGACGATGGAGAAACGCGGCGGCCCGCGCGCGGCATGCGCCGGCCAACGCGGCGCAGGCAGCGCCTGCTGCGACCACGGAAACACCAGGCGCGGCCGCCACAGCAGCGGCAACAGCAGCACCAGCACCGCCAGCCAGGGCAGCAGGCGCATGGCCAGCACGCAGTATTCGCAGGCTTCGCCGTGCATGGCGTGGGGATCGGCCGGGCGGTTGGGCGCTGCCGGCGTGGCCCCCTGCTGATCATGCCCGGCCATGGCCATGTCGTGCATGTCATGGCCCATGGCGGCGTGGCCCATGCCCGCCATCGCGGTGTGGTCCATCGGCGGCGCCTGCAGCGCGCGGCTGACCAGTGGCGCAAGCACCATCAGCAGCGTCGCCAGGACGGCGAGCTGCAGCAGAAGGCGTTGCGGGCGGGACAGGCGGTGCACCGCGCTAGTGTAGAGCCGGCTGCCGGGATGCCCGTGCGACGAACCGTCGCAGGAGGGGTTATCGGCAGGGCTTGCAGCCCTGCACCTGCCGAATCAACGTCAACGTCAAACGCGGGCAATCCGCGGGGTGGCGAGGTAGGTCCGGTTGTGGGGGACGCCGTGAATCCGTCCATGGAGGCTCGGTCGCGCCATCCATGGCGCTCACGCCCCCGCAACCGGACCCACCTCGCCTTCGACAGTTTTCTGCGGTCTGTTGGAACGGCTTTTGGGGTCAGATCCGTTTTCCTTCGGAAAACGGATCTGACCCCATATGTATTTCGATATCTGACAGATGTGTCGACCAAGGTCGACACCTATCCACAGCCGCCTGAATCTGTCAGAGGCGGGGCGGTGTCGGAGTGCGGGGACGCCGCAAGTACGTCCCTGTAGGCTTGGCAGCCGCATCCATGCGGCTGACACCCCACACTCCGACACCGCCCCGCCATCCCACGGAATGCCTGCTTCTGCTGTTGCTGTTGAGGTTGCCGGCCAGCGGCCGGCACTACAGCAGGTGCAGGGCTGCAAGCCCTGCTCGACCCACCTCACACCGTGATGGTCTGGGTCAGCGATTCCCACGTCGGCGGCACCGGCCACGCGGCGGCCTGGTTGCCATCCAGCACCCTTCGCAGATCGCGCGGGTCGATCTGCGGTGCCAGCACATGCACCAGCTCCAGCGCGTAATCGCGCAGCACCCGATCGCGCGGCAGCACCGCCCAGGCGATGCACTCGCTGATCGGGTCCGGGGCCGGCCATGCCTTCAGGTCTTCATCATTGGCACTGACCGCCATCTCGGCCAACAGGCCCACGCCCAGCCCGGTGCGCACGTAGGTCTTGATCAGATCGGCATCCAGCGCGGTCAGCGCCAGATCGGGCACCAAGCCATGGGCGGCGAAGGCACGCTGCAGCGACGAGTTCGGGCGCGTGGAGGATTCATAGCTGATCAACGGTTGCCGGGCCAGCGCGGCCAGGTCCGGCACGCGCCCGGCGCGGTCCAGCGGGTGGCCCTTGGGCACCACCACCAACCGCCGCCAGCGGAACAGCGGCACCGCAATGCCATCGGTCGGTTCACTGCCAGCCGTACTGATGATGGCGATATCGGCATCACCCTGCTTCAACCGGTCCAGCGCGTCGGCCTCGGCCGCCTGCTGCAGGTGCACGCTGACCTGCGGGTAGGCCTGCTTGATCGCCGCCACCGCCGGCGGCAGTACGAAACGCGCCTGGGTGTGGGTGGTGGTCAGGATCAGCTGGCCCTGGCTCTCGCGGCGCTGGTTGGCCGCGTAGGTACGGATGTTGTTGGCTTCGGCCAGCACCGCACGGGCACGCGAAATGACCTCGGTGCCGGCCGGGGTGACCGATTCCAGGCTGCGCCCCTTGCGCACGAACAACAGGAAGCCGAGCTCGTCCTCCAGCTGCTTGAGCTGCTTGGACAGGCCGGGCTGGGTGGCGTGCACGCGCGAGGCGGCCAGCGTGATGTTCAGCTCGGCGTCGGCGATGGCAACCAGGTAGCGCAGCTGGGTCAGCGTCATGGGCGGGCAGGCGGCATGGGGCGGAGGTCCACTCTAGGGTCAATTGCCGTCACCAGCTTATAACCAAAGGTTGTTTAAGAAAGGTATCTGGTCATTTCCGGGCGTCATATGCCGGCGCTACGGTCAGCCGGCAGCCGCTGGCCTGAACAGCCAGCCCTCCCCTTTGCCCGCCGATGCCCGGCGCGGCCCCGTTTCCGGAGTGCATCCATGGCCCTGTACGACTCCATCCTCGATACCGTCGGCAACACCCCCATCGTCAAGCTGCAGCGGCTGGCGCCGCCACAGGTCAGCGTCTACGCCAAGGTCGAGTCGTTCAACCCCGGCGGCTCGGTAAAGGACCGGCTGGCGCTGGCGATCATCCTCGACGCCGAAGCGCGTGGCCTGCTCAAGCCCGGCGACACCATCGTCGAGGCCACCTCGGGCAACACCGGCGTGGCGCTGGCGATGGTGGCCGCCGCGCGCGGCTACAAGTTCGTGGCGACCATGGTCGAGACCTTCTCGGTGGAACGCCGCAAGCTGATGCGCGCCTATGGCGCCAAGGTGATCCTGACCCCAGCCGCCGAGCGTGGCAGCGGCATGGTGCGCAAGGCGCGCGAGCTGGCCGAGCAGCACGGCTGGTTCCTGGCCAGCCAGTTCGCCAACCCGGCCAATCCGGCCTATCACCGCAACACCACCGCCGCCGAGATCCTGCGTGACTTCGCCGGCAAGCGGCTGGACTACTTCGTCAGCGGCTGGGGCACCGGCGGCACGCTCACCGGCGTTGGTGAAGTACTGAAGGTCGCGCGCCCGCAGACCCGCATCATCGCTACCGAGCCGGCCGGTGCCGCGCTGCTGAAGGGCGATGACTGGAAGCCGCACAAGATCCAGGGCTGGACCCCGGACTTCGTGCCAGACGTGCTCAACCGCGATGTGGTGGACGAACTGGTGTCGGTCGACGACGACCGTGCCATTGCCACCGCACGCCGCCTGGCGGCCGAGGAAGGCATCTTCGTCGGCATCTCCGCTGGTGCCACCGTGGCCAGCGCGCTGGACGTGGCCGCGCGCGCTGAACCGGGTTCGGTGATCCTGGCGATGCTGCCGGACACCGGTGAACGCTATTTCTCCACGCCGTTGTTTGCCGATGTGAATGAAGGCTCCGACGACGAGTGGCTGGCCGGTCTGCCGTGACACCCGGGGTCAGAGCCTTTTCCGCAGGGAAAGGGCTCCGACCCCGTTCTGCTTCAGCCTGCGTGAAGGCGCCACCCTCCATCGTGCGTGAAGGCCGTCGGATCGCAGCGCGTGAGACGGTCATGACGCAGTATCGATGCCCTGTCCCCTACCGTGGGAACAGCCGGCGCAGATGCTGCGCGGATCACCTCACAGGCAGGAGACGGACGCATGAAGATCGAAGTTTGGCAGGGCGACATCACGACCCTGGCGGTGGATGCGATCGTCAACGCGGCCAATGAGGCACTGCTCGGTGGCGGCGGTGTCGATGGCGCGATCCATCGCGCGGCCGGCGCCGCATTGCTGACCGAATGCGCGCAGTTGCCGGAGCTGCGCCCGGGCGTGCGTTGCCCGACCGGCGAAGTACGTGCCACCGGTGCCTATGCGTTGCCGGCGCGACATGTACTGCACACGGTGGGACCGGTCTGGCACGACGGCCAGCGCGACGAACCGGCACTGCTGGCCAACTGCTACTGGAAATCGCTGCAACTGGCCGAGTCGTTGGGCGTGCAGTCGATCGCGTTCCCGGCCATCAGTTGCGGTGTGTACGGCTATCCGCTGTACCAGGCCGCGCAGATCGCGGTGACCGAAACGCTGGCGTGGCAGCGCAGCCATGCGCAGCCGATGCGCATCGTGCTGGTCGCGTTCAATACGGCCACGGCCAAGGCCTATCAGCAGGCATTGGCTGCAGCGGGCCAGAGTCCGGAAAGCGAGCCGCGCGGCGCGATGTTGCCGCCGCTGGGCGATGCAGGCCTGGCCGCCGCGCATTGAGCGACGGGTTGAGAGAACGGAAAAGGCCGGGCATTGCCCGGCCTTTTCCGTTGTTCGGTCAGTGTCATCCACGCATGGCGTGGATCCACCTCACGGGCTGGCGGCTTCCACGGCGGCGTCCTCGGCCACCGCGGCGGCGGCACCCGCGCTGGCGCCCTCCACCTGCACGCGCACTTCCACCAGGCCGGCAGCGTCGTTCAGGCTGGACACGTCCACGGTGTAGTGACCGGCCGGCAGCGTTTCCTGCAGGCGCGCATTGGTACCATTGCCACCATCGTCGTCGCTCAGCTCAACGTCGCCACCGACCACGCGCAGCACGGTGTCGACCTGGCTGGAGATCGCATCCAGACGCACGTCGGCCGGGCGATCCAGGGTCAGCAGGAAGCGGCGGCGGCCCTCATCGTCGAGCATGGTGTACACGCTGCCCGAGCTCGGCAGCGCGCTGCCATCGCGCTCGACCAGATTGCCCGGCAGCTCGATGCGCGTGGCGGTCAGGGTGAACATGCCATTGACGCCGCTGCCGAGGCCACGCGCGGTCAGGGTGTACTTGCCCGGCTTCAGCGACAGGCTCAGGCGCGAGTTGGTGCTGTCACCGCCATCGTCGTTCTCGGCATCCACGCCCTGGCCGGACAGCTTCAGCACCGGATCGAACACGTCCGACACCAGGCGGATCTCGTACAGGCCTTCCTTCTCCACCTGCAGCGTGTAGTCCTGCGAATCGCTGGCCAGCATGTCGACCACCTCACCACTGCCCAGCAGCGGCTTGCCGTCATACGGCTTCAGCTTCTCGGCGCGCAGGCGATACGGGCCAAAGGCAGTGGCGCCATCGGCGTTGACCGCCACCTGGTAGGTGCCGCCGCCGTTGGCGCGGAAGGCCAGCGAAACGTCACCTTCGCGCTCGTAGCCGGTGTTGCTGGTGGACACCAGGCTGCCGTTGCTGAACACGGCGATCGAACCGCTCAGTGCACCGGTCAGCTTCAGGCCGACCAGGTCCTTGTCGGCCAGCGTGATCTGGTAGAGCTGGTGATGGCTGCCGTCGTTGAAGTTGATGCCGCTGCGCGAGGTGATCTCGCCGGACACCGGCTTGTCGAATTCCAGCGACGCGGCCTTGCCCGCATCCGCGCTGCCACCGATGCGGTTGCAACCGCCGGCGACCAGGGCCGTGGCAACGGCCAGTGTGAGTGCTGCCAAACGCATGTTGTTTCTCCTTGGCCTTCCATGTAGTTCCCGCATGCCGGCCGGGCACGCGGGGGCGGAAACGATACCCGCAAAAGCAAACGCCGGCGTGATGCCGGCGTTGCCCTGTTCATCCTGCGATGGAACGGATCAACCGTTCCACTTGCCCAGCGCGGCCAGGCCGTTGTCCTTGGCGCGCTCATACACGGTCTTCTGGGCAGCGGCGTAGTTGCCCTTCATGTCCTTGGCCCACAGCTTCAGCGCGGCCTGCTGCATGGCACGGCCGTAGGAGAAGCTCAGCGGCCACGGCAGGTTGCCCAGCTGGTTCATCGCGTTCAGGTGCTCGGTCGACTGCTCGTCGGTCTGGCCGCCGGACAGGAACACCACGCCCGGCAGGATCGCCGGCACGGTGCTCTTGAGGCACATGACGGTCGATTCGGCCACTTCCTCGACGTCGGCCTGCTCATCGCAGCCCTTGCCGGAGATGACCATCGAGGCCTTCAGGATGGTGCCTTCCAGCAGCACGTTCTGCTGGTACAGCGCATCGAACAGCGAACGCAGGGTCGCTTCGGTCACTTCGTAGCAGGTCTCGATGTCGTGGTCGCCGTCCATGATCACTTCCGGCTCGACCATCGGCACCAGGCCGCATTCCTGGCACAGCGCCGCATAGCGGGCCAGCGCGTGGGCGTTGGACTCGATGCAGGTGCCCGACGGAATGCTCTCGCCAATGTTGATCACCGCACGCCATTTGGCGAAGCGCGCGCCCAGCTTGTAGTACTCCTGCAGGCGCTCGCGCAGGCCGTCCAGGCCTTCGGTCACCAGCTCGCCCGGGCAGCCGGCCAGCGGGTGCGCACCCTTGTCCACCTTGATGCCCGGAATCATGCCGTGGTCGGTCATGTACTTGGCGAACGGCACGCCGTCCTTGGTCGACTGGCGGATGGTTTCGTCGTACAGGATGGCGCCGGAAATGTGCTCGTTGAGCTTCGGCGTGGTCAGCAGCAGTTCGCGGTAGGCGCGACGGTTCTCCTCGGTGTTCTCGATGCCGACGCCAGCAAAACGCTTGGCGATGGTAGCGGTGGACTCGTCGATCGCGATGATGCCCTTGCCCGGGGCAACCATGGCCTGGGCGGTTTCAGCCAGCTGTTCGATGCTCATGTACTTCCTGTGGCGGGTGCGGGAAAAACGTAAGTATAGCCCCGCCACCCGTTGCCTCGACGTCGAGGCCAGGATGGAAACGATTCCAATGTCCGCACAGGACAACGTGTGTCCTGCGCCATGGGGTCAGATCCCCTAAGGGGCTCTGACCCTGGCCCGGCAGCTCCGCTTACAGGTCGCCCAGGCCGCTGGCGCGGCCGTCCTCGCCCACTTCCAGCAGGCGCAGGGTGTTGGTCGCGCCCAGCGTCTCCATGTGCTCGCCGCTGGTGAATACGACGCGATCACCGGCCTGCAGCAGTTCCGATTCCACCAGCAGGCGGATGCTGCCACGTGCGGCTTCGCGCGGGGTCAGCCCGCGGCTGTCGAAGTTGATCGGGTAGACATCGCGCATCAGCGCCATCTGCCGGCGTGCGCCGTCATGGCGGGTCACCGCGAACACCGGCGCCTTGGCGCGGAAACGCGACAGGTAACGTGCGGTGCCGCCGGATTCGGTCATCGCCACGATCGCGCGCACGCCCACGTGCTGCGACAGGAACATGGTGGCCATGGCGATGGCCTGGTCGGCACGCTCCAGGTTGCGCGGCGAGGCGTTGAAATCGGTCTCGGTCTGGAACTGGCGCTCGGCGCCCAGGCAGATGCGCGCCATCGCTTCCACGGCCTTGACCGGGTAGGCGCCAGCGGCGGTTTCGGCCGACAGCATCACCGCGTCGGTACCGTCGATGACCGAGTTGGCCACGTCCAGCACTTCGGCGCGGGTCGGGATCGGGCTTTCCACCATCGACTGCAGCATCTGCGTGGCGGTGATCACCACCTTGTTCTGCGCCAGCGAGGCCTTGATGATCTTCTTCTGCAGGCCCGGCAGTTCGGCATCGCCGATTTCCACGCCCAGGTCACCGCGGGCCACCATCACCACGTCGCTGGCCTCGACGATTTCTTCCAGGTTCTCGATCGCCTCGGTGCGCTCGATCTTCGAGACCAGCGCGGCGTCGCAACCGTGTGAGCGGGCGATCTCGCGCGCATCGTTCATGTCCTGCGCGTTGCGGCAGAACGACACGGCGATGAAGTCGACGCCGATCTTGGCGACGATGCCAATCAGTTCCTTGTCGCGCTCGGTCAGCGCGCCCAGCGACAGGCCGCCGCCCTGCTTGTTCAGGCCCTTGCGGTCGGACAGCACGCCATCGTTGAGCACGGTGTTGACGATGCGGTCGCCCTGCACTTCCACCACCTGCAGCTGCATCAGGCCATCGTCGAGCAGCAGCACATCACCGGGGCCGACGTCCTGCGGCAGGCCGAGGTAGCTGACGCCGACCTGGCTGGCGTTGCCCGGGCCGGCGTTCTCGCTGGCGATCAGGTCGAAGCGGTCGCCGGCCTTCAGCTGCACCTTGCCTTCGGCGAAGCGCTCGATGCGGATCTTCGGGCCCGGCAGGTCGGCCAGGATGCCCACTTCCACGCCCACGCGGGCCGCGGCGGCACGCACTTCGGCCGCACGCTTGGCCTGGCCGGACGGATCACCATGGCTGAAGTTCAGGCGCACCACGTTGACGCCGGCGCGGAACAGATCCTCCAGCACGCCCGGCGGATCAGTGGCCGGACCGAGGGTGGCAAGGATCTTGGTGCGACGCTGACGCTCGAACATGGTGAAGGGGCCTCTCCCGTTAAAGAACGGAAATTAGCACATCCTTCACGCCCCATGTATACGGTTACAGCCTTGCGCCACCTGACTTCGCGGGTCATGCAACGGACATGCCCCGGACATACGCTGGCGCAGGGCATTCCGTAGAGCCGAGCCCATGCCCGGCTGGGCATACGCCGAAGCAGCCGAGCATGGGCTCGGCTCTCCAGGAGCCTACGCCAGCAGCGTCGTCAGCTGCGCCGGTTCGCGTGCCAGCTGGCCGGCACCGGCTTCGGTGAGTTCAGCCTCGCCACCAAAGCCCCACAGCACACCGACACTGCGCAGGCCGTGGTGACGTGCGCCTTCAATGTCCATGCGGCGGTCGCCGATCATCCAGCACTGTGCCGGCTGCACCCGCAGGCGGCGCAACGCCTCGCCGACCAGTTCCGGCTTGTGGCTGCGTGAGCCGTCCAGGGTGGAACCGACGATCTCCTCGAACAGCCCACCAAACGGCAGGTGGGCGAGGATACGGCGCGCGTGCGGCTCGTTCTTGGCCGTAACCACCGCCAGGCGGTGGCCGCGACCATGCAGCGTGCGCAGGGTGTCTTCGATCTGCGGATACACGGTGTGCTCGCGCCAACCTTCGGCGTCGAAACGCTCGCGGTAGTAACCCACCGCCTGCTCCACACGCGCCGGTTCACCGAACAGCGGCGCGAAGGTGGTGCGCAACGACGGACCGATCCAGCCCAGCAGCGTGTCCTGCGCCGGCACCGGATGGTCCATCTTCTGCAACGCATAGGCGATGCAGGCGGTGATGCCCACCTGCGAATCGATCAGCGTGCCGTCCAGGTCGAAGAACAGGACATCCCTGCGCGGGTCGGCACTCATGCGCCGCGCGCGTCCAGTGCCGCCACTGCCGGCAGGGTCTTGCCTTCCAGGAACTCCAGGAACGCGCCGCCACCGGTGGAGATGTAGCTGACGTCCTTGGCGATGTCGAACTTATCGACCGCCGCCAGGGTGTCGCCACCGCCGGCGATGGAAAATGCCGGCGAACTGGCGATGGCGCGGGCCAGCGCTTCGGTGCCCTTGCTGAAGGCTTCGAACTCGAACACACCGACCGGGCCGTTCCAGACCACGGTGCCGGCCTTGCCGATCAGCTGCGCGTACTGCGCGGCGGTCTGCGGGCCGATGTCCAGGATCAGGTCGTCTTCGGCAACGGCATCAACCGCCTTCACTTCGGCAACGGCATCGGGCAGGAACTGCTTGGCGGTGACCACGTCCACCGGCAGCGGAATGTCCGCGCCGCGCGCCTTGGCATCGGCCACGATCTTCCTGGCGGTATCCAGCAGGTCCGGTTCGTACAGCGACTTGCCGACGTTGTAGCCGGCGGCGGCGATGAAGGTGTTGGCAATGCCGCCGCCGACGATCAGCTGGTCGACCTTGCCAACCAGATTGGCCAGCAGTTCCAGCTTGGTGCTGACCTTGCTGCCGGCCACGATGGCCAGCAACGGCTTGGCCGGTGCGTCCAGCGCCTGTGCCAGCGCATCCAGCTCGGCCATCAGCAGCGGGCCGCCGGCAGCCACCGGGGCAAAGCGGATGACGCCGTGGGTGGAAGCCTGGGCGCGGTGCGCGGTGCCGAAGGCATCCATCACGAACACATCGCACAGCGCGGCGTACTGCTTCGACAGGGCTTCATCGTCCTTGCCCTCCCCACGTTCATGCGACAGTTTTCCAGCAGCACCAGCTGGCCCGGCTGCACGTCCACGCCGTCAACCCAGTCACGCACCAGCGGAACCTCGCGGCCGAGCAGTTCGGACAGGCGGGCGGCGACCGGCGCCAGCGAATCGGCTTCGCTCCACACGCCTTCCTTCGGGCGCCCCAGGTGCGAGGTGACCATCACCGCCGCGCCCTGCTCCAGCGCGCGCTTGAGCGTCGGCAGCGAAGCGGTGATGCGCTGTTCGGAAGTGATGCGGCCATTCTCGATCGGCACGTTCAGATCCTGGCGGATCAGCACGCGCTTGCCGGAGAGGTCGAGGTCGGTCATGCGGACGATGGACATGGGCAACTCTTTGGCTCAGGGACGGGATGCCGGGATGCGGCAGACGGCCATTGTATCGGGTGCGGGTGGCGGGGGGCCGATGCCTGCGGCAGGCAGAGGCGTACGGCAACTGCAACGGCAACCGCAACGGCCGAAGCGCTGGCGCTTCATGATGCTGGAGGTGGGCCGGGGCGGTGTGGGCTGGCAGGGGACGCCGTGAATCCGTCCATGGAGGCTTGGCAGCCGCATCCATGCGGCTGACACCCCTGCCAACCCACACCGCCCCGGCCTCGACAGGTTCATGAGGTGATGCGGATGGCAAAGGCAAGAGCGGTTTCTGATATCGGATGGAGAAAGAAGGGGTCAGATCCGTTTTCCTGCGGAAAACGGATCTGACCCCGAGGGCCCGCTGTTCTGTAGAGCCGAGCCCATGCTCGGCTGGATCTACCGCGAACAGCAGCCGAGCGTGGGCTCGGCTCTACAAGAAGCGCGCAGCCAAGCTGCTTTTGCTCTTGCTCTCCAATTTCTCTTCCGTGGGTGGAAGCAACCGGAAACTGTCAGAGGCCGGGCGGGGTGGGTTCGCGGGGGTGTCAGCCGCATGGATGCGGCTGCCAAGCCTACAAGGACGTACTTGCGGCGTCCCCCGCGAACCCACCCCGCCCGGCCAAGCGCGGCTTTTGCTCCTGCTTTGCACTACCAACCCCACCCACGAGGGGATGTGCCGTTCGCCGGAACCTACGCCGAAGGCGCAGGCTTCTGCCGCAGCAGGCTGAGCGCCAGCCCCCACCACCAGCACGCCCAGGCCCAGCAGCGCCCATAGCAGCCACGCCTTCCAGTCATGCTGCGGCTTCAGCGCGGCATCGCCGGCCAGCGGCTCGGGGCTGCCCTCCAGTCGTGCCAGTGTCGGTTGCCATGACGGATCATTGCGCTGCCGCAGTTCCTCGATCAGTACCCCGATCGGGGCTTCGGCGCGGCGCGCGGTCGAACTGCCCACCGCCAACGCGTAGGGCGCGGCACCCTGGCTCAGGAACACCAGCACTTCCGGCTGGTAACCCAGGCGCAGGGTCGGCGCGGTCGCGGACTCCGCCGGGTTCGCCACCAGTTTCCAGTAGCGGTCGCGGTACACGCCGCCCAGCGGCTGCGCGGCCGACTGCTGGCGCTGGCCCTGCGTTCCCTGCTGCACCTGGTAGGCAATCCACGGCGCGCTGCGGCGCTGCCATTCCGCGCCCGGGTCATCGCGGCTGAACAGCGTCCACTGCACCAGGCTGTTGTCGGTGCTGGCCACGTCGGCACGTGCCGCCGGGAAGCGCCCGTCCATCTCGAAGGTGTACTCGCCCTTGCCGGCCGCGGCCGGCTCCAGCGACAGCCATTCCCACGGAATCGTGGCCGGTGCCGGTGGCAGTTCAACCAGTACGCTGCGCAGGGCCGGCAGGCGTGCGTCGCCCTGTGCCAGCACGCGCAGGTAGCGTGCTTCACCGTCCACCTGCAGGCGGCGCTGCAGCAGGCGCTTGCCGGCGCGCTGCAGATCCACCAGCGGAATGTCACGGCCCAACGGACGCCAGTGCTGCAGGTCGTCGCTGGCGTCAAGCTGCACCTGCGCCTGCAGAGGCTGGCCACTGTCGGCCCAGTCCAGCACCAGCGCTGCCATCGGCTGCTTGTCCAGCACGCTGGCGTCGATCAGCCAGCCGCCCTGCGCGTTGGCAGCCACGCCGGCACCCACGCGCGCCTCGACGCGGCGCACGCGGCCGTCGGTATCACGTTCGGTCAGCAACTGCAGATCGTTGCGCTGCGCTTCGGCCAACGGCGGCAGCGCGAACCAGGGCAGTTCACGCTGCACCGGCGGCTGCGCCAGCGGCTGGTCCGGCGCCAGCAGCGCCGAAGGCAGTGACTGCCCGGCCGCGTTGAACACCTGCAGATCGCCGAGGTCAGCGGCACCGGAACGGCGGTAGATCGCCGGTTCCAGCACGATACGGTAGGCACCGGATTGTGCGCTGGACAGCGTCAGCGGCCATTGTTCGGCGTACTGCGTTCGATACTCGGCGGCCTGCGCAGCCACAGCGGCCAGCAGGCCGAACATCGCCGGCAGCAGTGCCCTGCTCCACGTTTTCATTGTGTTTCCTCCACGGTCGGCGCCGCGCTGGGCGGTGCCGGTGCCAGATAGCCCACGACCGTGCACAGCAGGCCGTAGGCGATGAACGATGCGATGCCCAGCAGGTTGCCCAGGTGCTGACGATCGACAAGCACCAGCTTGGCCAGCACCACGCCCATCAGCACCGCGCCGACCATCCACAGCACACGCTGGCCGCGGCGCGAACCCCACACCCAGGCGATCACGCCAAGCACGCTCCACAGTACGGTCAGGCTGGTCTGCGCCAGGCTGAAGCGCAGCATCGACGCGCTCCACGACAGGCCACCCCACTGATGCACGCCATGCAGCACCAGGCTGGTCAGCGCGACGAAGGCCGACAGTGCCAGCAGCGGCGTGCGGAGATTCAGCAAGGCCTGCGGTGCCTGCCCGCTGTACAGCCAACGCGCCAGCAGCAGCAGGCTCAGCCACTGCCCGACCTCGGCCGGGTTCAGCACCGGCAGCCACAGCAGCGGAGCGGCATCGCCCGGCAACAGCTGGCCGAACAGCCAGCCGATCGACAGCAGCCCGAACAGCACGCACTGCAGGGGCGTACGCGCGCGGTCGAACGCTTCACCCAGCGGCCAACGCAGTACGCTCCAGCGCCACAGCGACAGCGCGGCCATCAGCAGCCACGGCAAGGTGATCAGCAGCGTCGTCCAGCCCTGCGCCAGGCCAGCCTCGCCACCGCCCCACAGCGCCAGCAGCGAAAGCAGCGACGGCCACAGCAGCCACCACAGGAACTGCGCAATGCGCGCCACGGTGTCGCCGCCCTGACGCAGGCACAGCAGTGTTCGCACGCCCAGCAGTGCGAACACGGCCCAGGCCAGCGCGCCGTAGCCCGCGAACGGCTGCTGGTGCGCATCGCTCTGCATCAGGGCCAGCGGGAAGCCCAGCGCCAGCATCGCCAGCGCCGTCACGCCCAGCGCACGCGCCGGCTGGCGGCGCTGCATCTCGGCGGCCAGCCACGCGGTGACGGCCACCAGCACCAGCAGCGCATCGGCTTCGGCACGGTGCGGGAAGAAGCGGAAGATCTCGTGGACAAGCCCCCCAGCCACCACAGCAGCCCCCACAGGTAATAGACCAGTGCGACCTCATGGCGCGGCCTGCGCTGGTAGCTCCACGCCGAGGCGAACCCGGCCACGGCCAGCAACAGTGCTCCAATGGCCGTTGGGTTGAGCAGGAAGCGCGCGTCTTCAAGCCAGTGGTCGGCGCCTGCAACAAAAGCGAACGCCGCGCCGATCTGCAGCAGTGCACCGGCCACCTGCGGCAGCCAGCGCTTCTGGCGCAGCCCCAGCCAGACCAGGCCGGCGCCTTCCAGCGCGAACACCGCACCGGTGGCACGCGCCGACAACGCCAGCGGCACCGCCAGCGTGGCAAAGCCGACCGCCAGCACCGCGTGCGACTGCGCCAGCACGGTGTACGACGCGCGTGCGATCAATGCCCGTGCCAGCACCGCGTAGATCGCCGCCAGACCCAGCGCGCACAGCGCCAGCGTCATCGGCTGCTCATGCAGCATTCCCGCCTGCAGCGAGAACGCCACCAGCGGCGTGCCGAACACCAGGCTGCCATCGACCAGGTCGCGCCGCCCGGCCGGCTGCCGGCGCGCGTACAGCAGCGGGATCAACAGGTAGAAAGCGAAGAACAGCAGCAGGAACGGTTCGGTGCTGGCGAACTTGTCCGGCGCGTACTGCAGCACGCCCCAGAACGTGCCGATGCCGAAGGTGAAGGCGAAGCCCAGCAGGTTCAGCGCGCGCCAGGGGCGGAACCAAGCGATGGCGAAGATGCCGGCGTTGAGCACGGCGTAGTAGCTGAACAATCCCACGTGGTTGCCGCTGCCGGTGGACAACCACAACGGCGCCATGAAACCGGCCAGGATGCCCAGCACCGCCAGCGTGCGCGAGTTCTGCACCACCGCCAGCACGCACAGCCCCGCCACCAGTGCGATTGAACTGGCAAAGGCGAACCCCGGCGTGAGCAGTTCGAATCGCTTGAACGCGGCAAAGATGGTCAACAGCAGTACGCCGATGGCCCCACCCTGCAGGGCCAGCGCGAACAGGCGCCGGCGCTCGCGCTGGTGCCAGCCGAATGCCAGCAGGCCCAGCGCACCCACGGTGATGCCGGCCAGGCGCAGCTCGATCGGCAGCACCAGCCAGCCCTGGTCGCTGACGTACTTCAGCAGCGCGGCGACGCCGGCCAGCAGCACCAGCATGCCGATCTTGACCGGCACGTTGCCTTCGGTGAACCAGCGCTTGACCGCGCCGATGCCACGCTCGATGAAATTCGGCAGCGCCGGTTCCGCCGGCAACGGCGGTGCGACAGGGGCCGAGGGCACCGGCGGCGGCGCAACCGGGCGCGGCACGAGCACGTCGGCGGGAGGCGCTTCGGGCACCGGCGGCTGCGCTGGCGGTGGCGCTGCGGTCGGTGCGGGCCGCAGGAAAGGCGGATCAGCACTGGCCACAGGCGTCACCACCGGCCGTGCAGGCGCACCCTCGGCGGCGGCAACCGGGACCGGTCGGGAAGCCGGTGCGGCGGCCAGCGCGCCTTCCAGCGCGGCAACACGGCGGCGCAGGCCGGCGATCAACACCAGCGCCACCACCAGCAACAGTGGAATGGCCAGCAGAACCAGGACAACCAGGGCGATCAGTGCTTCCATTGCATGCCTTCCAATGCGATCCCGCGCCCCAGCGGCGGCGGTCGACCGGCCCATGCTACGACAGGCCCGGCCCCATGAACGACGAACCCCGGCCAGGCCGGGGTTCGTTTGCGATCCTGGCCGGCCTTACTTGGCGGCGATGACCTTGGCCATTTCCAGGCACTTGTTCGAGTAGCCCCACTCGTTGTCGTACCAGGTCACCAGCTTGACGAAGGTGCCGTCCAGCGCGATGCCGGCATCGGCGTCGAACACCGAGGTGCAGGTCTCACCGCGGAAATCGGTGGCCACCACCTTGTCTTCGGTGTAGCCCAGGATGCCCTTCAGCGGGCCTTCGCTCTGTGCCTTCACTTCGGCGCAGATCTCGGCGTAGGTGGCTTCCTTTTCCAGTTCGACGGTCAGGTCGACCACCGACACGTCCGAGGTCGGCACGCGGAAGCTCATGCCGGTCAGCTTCTTGTTCAGTTCCGGAATGACCACGCCGACGGCCTTGGCCGCACCGGTGGACGAGGGAATGATGTTTTCCAGGATGCCACGGCCGCCGCGCCAGTCCTTGTTGGACGGACCATCGACGGTCTTCTGGGTGGCGGTGGCCGCATGCACGGTGGTCATCAGGCCGCGCTTGATGCCCCACTTGTCATTGATGACCTTGGCCAGCGGGGCCAGGCAGTTGGTGGTGCACGAGGCGTTGGAGATGATGGCCTGGCCGGCGTAGGTCTTGTCGTTCACGCCGAACACGAACATCGGCGTGTCGTCCTTCGACGGAGCGGACATGATGACCTTCTTGGCGCCGGCATCGATGTGCTTCTGCGCGGTTTCCTTGGTCAGGAACAGGCCGGTGGCTTCCAGCACCACGTCGGCGCCCACCTCATCCCACTTCAGGTTGGCCGGGTCGCGTTCCTGGGTCAGGCGGATCTTCTTGCCGTTGACCAGCAGGTCGTTGCCCTGCACCGCCACGTCGGCCTTGAAGCGGCCGTGCACGGAGTCGTACTTGAGCATGTACGCCAGATAGTCCGGCTCCAGCAGATCGTTGATGGCCACGATTTCGATGTCGTCGCCGAAGTTCAGCACCGCCGAGCGCAGGACGTTACGCCCGATGCGACCGAAACCGTTGATACCAACCTTGATTGCCATTTCTCAAGCTCCTGCGGCCGCGACGGGTGCGGCGGGATGGATAGGGCCCACAAGTCTAGCAAACCGGGGCTGGCCACCGTGGGCCAGCCCCCGGCGCGGCGGGCTGGCGGACAGGAATTGATCCGGATCAAAGCGTTAGCGCGGCGTGAGGCCGAGACTGTCGCCATCCACCCCGCAACGAGATCACCCCCATGCGCAAGACCTCCTCCCTGATCGTGGCCAGCCTGGCCGCCGCCCTGTCGCTCGCCGCCGCCCCGGCCATGGCCCAGTCCAAGGGCGACTGGACCATCTCGGCCGGCGTGCACCAGGTGGCCCCGAAGTCGAACAATGGCTGGCTGGCCGGCCACACCCTGAAGGTCGACGTCGACAACGACGTCAAGCCGACCATCACCGGCGAGTACTTCATCGCCGACAACCTGGGCATCGAAGTGCTGGCCGCGCTGCCGTTCAAGCACGACATCAACATCAACGGCCTGGGCCGCGTCGGCAGCACCAAGCAGCTGCCGCCGGTGGTGACCGTGCAGTACCACTTCAACAGCAAGGGCAAGGTGTCGCCGTTCATCGGCGCCGGCGTGAACTACACGACCTTCTTCAGCGAAGACACCACCGGTGCGCTGAAGGACAGCCGCCTGAAGCTGCAGGATTCGTGGGGCCTGGCCGCGCATGCGGGCATCGACTTCGCGATCGGCGAGAAGGGCGCCCTGCGCGTGGACATGCGCTGGATCGACATCGACAGCAAGGTGAAGTTGAACGGCGAGAAGATCGGCACGGTCAACATCGATCCGCTGGTCTACGGCGCGTCGTACGTCTTCAAGTTCTAAGCGGTGTGCTGGGCGCGGGGGCTTCGGCCCCCGCTCGCCCGCCACACGCAAAACCCTCGCGGCATGTTGCCCCGGTCATTGCCGGGGCTTTTTTGGGGGTGTGATGATTCATCCACGCGTGGCGTGGATCTACCGACGGGCGCGATGCCGCAACGACACGAACCGGGTCGATGGCCGGTCATTGATCCGCCGCCACTTCCACCCGGTTTCGGCCACTTTCCTTGGCCCGGTACAGCGCTGCATCGGCACGCGCCAACGCCTGTTCCAGCGTGTCGCCGCCATCATCGTGCCAGCGCGCGACGCCGATGCTCACGCTCACCACTGGCGCTGCATCCGAATCGGCATGGGCGATCGCCAGTGCCTGCACCTGCTGCCGCAGCTGTTCGAAGGGCGCTGTTTCCGGCTCGCCCGGCGCCCAGTGGCCGAGCGCCACGAACTCCTCGCCGCCGTAACGCGCCACCACCGAATCGACACCGCGCAGCTGCGCGGCCAGGGTGACCGCCACCGCGTGCAGCACGGTGTCGCCTGCGGGATGGCCGTGGTGGTCGTTGTAACGCTTGAAGTAGTCGATGTCGATCATCGCGATGCGCAGTGCGCCGCGCGCGTGCGGACGACGCAGGTAGCGCTGGAAGATCTGCTGGGCGCGGTGGTCGAATGCACGCCGGTTGAGCAGGCCGGTCAGGCCATCATGATTGGCCAGTGCATCCAGCCGCTGCTCTGCGCGCCAGGTCGCGCGCGCCTGGCGTTCGGAGATATAGCTGCCGACGATGCCGGCCAGGTTGCTGGCCAGCACGAACATCACGCTCTGCAGCATCTGCGGCCAGTGCCGCCCAGCCTGCAGTTCGGCCAGCACGAAGCCCAGCGCGATCAGCGTTCCGGAAAGCGTGGCGACACCGAAACGCAGGCCGCACAGGAAGTAGTTCAGCAGCAGGAACAGGCTGATGCCTTCGTAGGGATAGTTCACGCCGGCACGGTGCGCGGTCCAGATCATGCTCACCAGCGCCAGACCACTGACCAGCACCACGCTACCGCCCAGCCACTGCAGGTGGCGACGGAACACCGGTACGAAGGTGAGTGCCACGCCCAGCAGCAGGGTCGGCAACAGCACGCCCAGCCGCCAGCGCAGTACCGGCGCATGCACCTCCGGCGGCAACCAGTAGGAATCAAGTACGGCAAAGCCCAGCGAGAAGGCACCGGCCACGGCACAGGCCCAGCGCATGCGCCAGACGACCTGGGCATTGAACGCGGCGGCGAACCCATCGTCTTCGGGGTGGCCTGCCTGGATCCGTCTGTCCGTGATGATCATCACCCTCTCCCACTCCCCTTGGCCGGGCTACCGTAGCGGCCGCAGCATCAAGGCGACGTGGCGACCGGCCGGGCTCCATCAAGCCGCCAGTGCCCGGCCGCCGCTAGAATGTGCGCATGAAAGCCCTGCACTCCCTGTTCCTCGCCGCCGCCCTGGCGCCGGCTCTGCTGTCCGCTTCCGCCCCGGCCCATGCCTGGGGCGCACAAGGCCACCGCCTTGTCGCCGAAGTCGCCGACACCCGCCTCAACCCCACCGCCCGCGCCGAAGTGGACCGCCTGCTGGCCACCGAGCCCGACGCCACCCTGGCCAGCATCGCGCC
Source organism: Stenotrophomonas sp. GSD10 (assembly GCF_056172695.1). Taxonomy (NCBI): domain Bacteria; kingdom Pseudomonadati; phylum Pseudomonadota; class Gammaproteobacteria; order Lysobacterales; family Lysobacteraceae; genus Stenotrophomonas; species Stenotrophomonas sp. GSD10. The sequence goes on from NZ_JAOCMC010000002.1 coordinate 3,276,209, forward strand.
CTGGGCCGATCAGCTGCGCGCCAAGGACCCCGGCCTGGGCCGTCGCTCGGCCGGTTGGCACTACGTCAACATCGCCGAAGACAACTGCCATTACGAAGCTCCCAAGCACTGCAGGAACGGCAACTGCATCGTCGAGGCACTGAAGGCACAGAGCGCCATCCTCGGCGACCGCAGCCTGACCGACGGCGAGCGCCTGCAGGCGCTGAAGTTCGTCGTTCACCTGGTCGGCGACATCCACCAGCCGATGCACGCCGGCTACGCGCACGACAAGGGCGGCAACGACTTCCAGCTGCAGTTCGGCAACCGCGGTACCAACCTGCACTCGCTGTGGGACAGCGGCATGCTCAACACCCGCAAGCTGGACGACAGCGGGTACCTGCCGGTGCTGCAGGGCCTGCGCGCGCCGAAGCTGGCACGCCAGTCCAACCCGCAGCGCGACCCGCAGACCTGGGCCGAGGCCAGCTGCCGCATCTCCATGCAGGCTGGCGTTTATCCGGCCACGCGTAAGATCGGTGACGAGTACACCGAGCGCTACCGGCCACTGGCCGAAGCGCAGCTGCGACTGGCCGGCGAGAACCTGGCGCAGTTGCTGAACCGCGTGCTCGGCACGCGCTGAGGAGCGTTCCCATGCCAGTCCAGGTGCAGTCGTTCTTCCACCATGACAGCAACACCTTCAGCTACCTGGTCAGCGACACGGCCAGCGGCGAGGCGGCGCTGATCGACCCGGTCCTGGACTACGACCCGGACACCGACGCCAGCAGCGAGTCACCGCTGCGCGACGTGCTGCAGGCCATCGAACAGCAGGGCCTGCAGCTGCACTGGCTGCTGGAAACCCACGCCCACGCCGACCATGTGTCGGCGGGGCGTCGGCTCAAGCAGCGCTTCCCGCAGGCCACGCTGGCCATCGGCGAAGGCATCCGCGCGGTGCAGGCCACCTTTGCACCGCGCTACGGCCTGCAGCTTCCTGCCGCCGATGACATCTTCGACCGCCTGTTCGCCGATGGCGAGACCTTCGCCCTCGGCGAGCTGCAGGCGCGCGTGATTGCCGTGCCCGGCCACACCAGCGACAGCGTTGCCTACCTGATCGGCGACGCCCTGTTCAGCGGCGACTCGCTGTTCATGCCTGACGGTGGCACCGCCCGCTGCGACTTCCCGGGCGGTGACGCCGCGCAGCTGTATCGCTCGATCCAGCGCCTGCTGGCCCTGCCCGATGCCACCCGCGTGTTCGTCTGCCACGACTACGGCCCGGGTGGCCGCGCGTTCGCCAACGAAACCACCATCGGCGAACAACGCGCACACAACATCCACGTGCATGACGGCGTGGCCGAGGCCGAGTTCGTCAGCGTACGCCAGGCCCGCGATGCGACGCTGGCCGAACCGGCACTGATGCAGCCGGCGGTGAAGGCGAACATCCAGGGCGGGGCCTGACGCGCGCCGTTGCACCCGCCGGCCATGGCACGGCGCTACCCGCCCTGTGTGCGCACCACATGCTGGCCCTTCACGATCTCGAAGGTGAAGGCGTACTGCAGGGTGACGGCGACCGGCTCAACCCGCTCGGCGCTGCGGCAGTCGCCGCGATCGGCCGGCACCTTGCCTGCTGGGAAGTGGCAGACCGCGGCGGACGAGTACTGCCACATCGCCACCGCCTCCTGCGCGGCCTGCAGCAAGGGCGCATTCTCCGGCCTCGCGCCCGCACGGCATTCGCTGCGGTCGGTCAGTGGCATGCTGCGCTCAACGCTGCCCTGCGCATCCACCACCACCTGCAGGCAGACCGTGGTCGGCGGCAGTGCCGTGCGTGGGTCGCGCTCGCCCACCACCGGATCGGGTGCCGTATGCAACTGCGGCATCCGGTAGCCCTCGCTGTCGGCCAGCGTGTAGGGCTGGATCTGGCCGGCGCCGCCTGCGGCATCGGGCCGCAGACGCTGGTGACCAACGTTCTCGCTGCGGGTATCGACGGTGGTCAGGCGATCCTGGGTTGCACACCCCACCAGCAGTGCCGCCATCATCCACAGCGGCGCCCGCCTCACTTCGTTTCCTCGGTCTCATCCATGGCGTAGGTGATCGGAATGCGGACGGCACCGGCCACCGGCTTGCCGTTCTTCCGCGCCGGTCGGTAGGTCCAGCTGCGCGCGGCGGCGATGGAGACGGCATCGAACACCCCCGGATTGGTCGCGCTGAGCACCTGCACATCGGTCGGATGGCCCTGTGCGTCCACCTCGATGCGCAGGTTGACCACGCCCACCTGGCGCTGCTCGAAGGCGGACTTCGGATAGGACGGCGGCGGCATCTTGTCGACCTGGATCGGACTGTCCAGCCCCGCCTTGGCCGCATCCTCTGCAGCGTATTCGAACGGCTCGACACCGATCCGGGTACCTGCCGCCGCACCGCCCTGGCTGGCCCACGCCACCGCCGCCATTCCCGCGCACAACCCGACCACCAGCACCTGACCCGACACCCACGGCAATGCCTTCCGCTTGGACTGCTTCAACATGGCGATACGCTCCTTCAACACGGGTTGGCTGCGCCAATGGCAGACCGCGGGCGCAACCGGATGGACCAGCTGCGCCTTCAGCAGCGTGCTGGCATAGAGGCCGCGCAGCGCAGGCTGCGGGGCAATGGTGCGGGCATCACAGGCCAGTTCCTGGTCGCGCAGGAAACGGCGTGCAGCCCATGGCAGAAGCGGGTGGAACCAGAACACTGCGCGCACCAGCAGCAGCGCGCCGTTGGCCCAGTGGTCGCCATTGCGGCGATGGCTGCGCTCGTGCTGCAGGATCAGGTCCTGCTCCTGTGCGGTGAACTGCTGATCGAATTGCGGACCGACCACGATGCGTGGTCGCCACAGACCGACCAGCGCGGGCAGGCCCGGATCAGCGCTGGCCTGCCAACTACCGTCGGCGCGCGCGTGCAGCACGCCCAGGCTGCGTTCGAAGCGGCGCTGCGCACGCAGGTCGCGCAACAGGCTGATGCCCACGCCCAGCGCCCATGCCAGCAACAGCAGCCGAGCCCACGGCAACGACTCCCCGCCGAGACCATCGGCTGCTCCCGGCACCACCGTCAGCGGCAGCGTCGGCACCTGCTGCAGCAACGCCACCTCGGGCAGCGGCAGCAACAGCGCCGCCAACAGCAGCGGCAGCAGCCACCAGCTGCGGTAGGCCAGCGCGGCGCCGCCCAGCCGTACCAGCAAAGGGCGCAACGCGGCCAGCAGCAGCGCAGCCACCGCCAGCCACAGGCTGCCCTGCCACAGTCCATCAAGCAGCTCAGTCATGGTCCAGCTCCTGGATCAGCTTCTTCAGTTCGGCGATGTCCTGCGCGCTGAGCTGGCCGCGCTCGCTGAAATGCGCCACCAGCGGCGCTACCCTGCCCTCGAACACACGGCCGATGAAGTCCTGGCTCTGCGCCTCCACCCAGGCCTGGCGCTGCAGCAGGGGCCGGTACAGATAGCGCCGGCCATCGCGCTCGGCGGCGATCGCGCCCTTGGTCAGCAGGCGGTTGAGCAGGGTCTTGATGGTCGGCTCGGCCCAGTCGCGGTGGGCCAGCGCGGCCACCACGTCTTCGGCGCTACGCGGTGCCTGCTGCCACAGCACCTCCATAACAACGGCTTCGGCTTCGCTGATCGGGGTCATTGTTTACATCCGTAATCGACAACCCGATTACGCGCGTAATCGAGCTTTGTGTCAAGCCCCTCGACTCCGGGTTCATCGCAGCTGCGCCAGCATCGGTTCCTCCCGCCCCAGGCCCCGGATGAAAGCGCTGCCCAAGAAGGAATTCCCGGTCGAGCAGGCCCGCCGCTTCCTCGAGCCCGGCCCGATCGTGCTGGTCAGTACCGCCTGGCGCGGCCAGCGCAACCTGATGACGATGGGCTGGCACATGGTGATGGGCTTCTCGCCGTCGCTTGTCGCCACCTACCTGTGGCACGAGAACCACAGCTTCACACTGGCCCGGGGCAGCGGCGAGTGCGTGATCAATGTGCCCGGCGTGGAACTGCTCGATACCGTGGTGGACATCGGCAACTGCAGCGGCCGTGAGGTCGACAAGTTCGCCCACTTCGGGCTCGACGCCGTGCCCGCGCGGGAGGTCGGCGCGGCGCTGGTGGGCCAGTGCCATGCCTGTTTCGAGTGCCGCCTGTACGACGACAGCCAGGTCGACGCGAGCAACCTGTTCATCTGGGAAATCGTGCATGCACAGGTTGCGCCGCGGCCGAAACTGCCGCGCACGGTGCATTACCGGGGCGACGGGCAGTTCATGGTGTCCGGCGCGGAAGTCTCGCGTCGACGGCGGTTCAAGCCCGACATGCTGTAATGCCCGCACTCCCCACACGCAGGACCGCCGCGCATGACCGAACACCTCACCGACCTGGACGCCGCCGTCGACTGGTTGTTTGCGCGCGTGGACGGGCCGTTGCGGATCGGCGCGCCGCTGGCACTGGGCAAACCGCATCGGCTGCTCAATGCGCTGTATGCACGCGTCGAGAAGGACCCATCGCGGCCGCTGCAGCTGTACACCGCGCTGTCGTTGAATCCTCCCCAGGCACGCGGCGAGGGCCTGGAGGCGCGCTTCATGGCGCCGTTCGTGCAGCGCCATTTCGGCGACGACTTCCCGCGCCTGGCCTATGCCGATGCGATCACGCGTGACGCGCTGCCGGCGCATGTGCAGGTGGAAGAGTTCTACATGCAGTCCGGTGCCCTGCTCGGTTCGCGCCAGGCGCAGTCCAGCTATACCAGCCTGAACTACACCCACGCCGCCGACGCGGTCGCCCAGCGCGCGCCGCAGGTGATCGTGCAGAAGGTGGCGATGCGCGCCGGTGACCGTCGGCTCTCGTTGTCATGCAACAACGACATCACCCAGGACACCCTGGATGCCATCGCCGCGCGTGGCCTGCCGCGGCCCCTGCTGATCGCCGAGATCGACCCGCAGCTGCCTTACCTGGGTGGCTCGGCCACGGTGGATGTGTCGTTCTTCGATCTGGTGATCACCCCGCCGCCACCGTACCCGGCACTGTTCGGCCTGCCGCGGCAGCCGGTCGGCGATGCCGACTACGCCATCGGCCTGTACGCCAGCACGCTGGTGCGCGACGGCGGCACGCTGCAGATCGGCATCGGCACGCTGGCCGATGCGCTCAGCCATGCGCTGGTACTGCGCCACACCGACAACGCGCGCTACCGCCGCGTGCTGCACGCGCTGGACCCGCAGCTGGCCAGCCACCCGCTGGTGCAGGAAATCGGCGGGCTGGATCCGTTCGAGGTTGGCCTGTACGGCTGCAGCGAAATGCTCAACGAGGGCTTCCGCCGGCTGGTGCAGACCGGGGTGATCAAGCGCAAGGTTCACGACGACCTGGCGCTGATGCAGCGCATCGAGAACGGCAGCACGCTGTCCATCGACCACGCCACGCTGGCGGCCGAAGGTGAGTACCTGCACGGTGCGTTCTACCTGGGTTCGCCGGAATTCTATGAGTGGCTGCGCACGCTGCCGGACGACGAGTGCCGCGCGATCGGCATGCGTCGCATCAGCGAGATCAACCAGCTGTACGGCGGCAACGAAACGCTCGAACGCCTGCAGCGCCGCCATGCACGCTTCTTCAATTCCTGCATGATGGCCACCGCGCTGGGTGCGGCGGTGTCGGACGCGCTGGACGATGGACGTGTGGTGTCCGGCGTGGGCGGCCAATACAACTTCGTGGCGATGGCGCACGCGCTGCCGGAAGCACGCAGCGTGCTGATGTTCCGCGCCGCGCGCGATGACAAGGGCCGGCGCGAATCCAATGTGCGCTGGAACTACGGGCACACCACCATCCCGCGCCACCTGCGCGACATCTACCTCAACGAGTACGGCATTGCCGATCTGCGCGGCTTGACCGATGAGGACTGCGTGCAGGCGATGGCGGCGATCACCGAGGCGCCATTCCAAGGTGATCTGCTGCTGCAGGCGCAGGCTGCGCGCAAGCTGCTATCGGCTGCGCAACCGGTTCCGCAGCGCCTGCAGCGCAACACGCCGCAGGCGTTGTCCGCAGCACTGGCACCGTTCCGCACCGATGGCAGCCTGCCGGACTATCCGCTCGGCAGCGATTTCAACGAGATCGAGCAGGTGCTGGTGAAGGCACTGGGCTGGCTGAAGGCCAACACGCAGACCCGCGGCGACAAGCTACGCACGGTCTGGGCCGCGCTGCGGCAGCCGGCCGGTGATGGCGACGCGGTGTACCTGCAGCGCATGGGCCTGCAGGCACCGAAGGATTTCAGCGAGCGCTTGAACGCACGCCTGCTGCGCCTGGCGCTGGCGCGTACTGCGTAATCACGCGTACGGTAGCGCCGGGCCATGCCCGGCGAAAAAGCATCAGTGCCAACCAAGGTTGGCACCTACCAGGGCGCGGCGGCACGCTATGCTGTGGCGATGAACGATGATTCCCGTTTCCTGCATGATCTGCAGCAGCGCGAAGCTGCAGGCGAAGACCTGCGTTACCTCTGCTTCTGGGGCCACCAGCCGCCGCGCAGCGGAGTTTCTGCGTCCTGTTTCAGCCAGTGGTATGACGCCGGCTTCGAGATCGATGGCGTGCACTACCGCACCGCCGAGCACTACATGATGGCCGGAAAGGCGCGTCTGTTTGGCGCCACCAAGCTGCTTGAGAAGATCGTCGCCAGCACCACGCCGGACAAGGCCAAGGCTTTCGGCCGCCAGATCGAAGGCTTCGATGAAGCACGCTGGACGCAGGCCCGCTACGACCTGGTGGTGGAAGGCAACAGGGCCAAGTTCGCGCAGAACCCGGAACTTGGGGCGTTCCTGCGTGCGACCGCAGGCTGGGTGCTGGTCGAAGCCAGCCCGGTGGATTTCATCTGGGGCATCGGCCTGGCCAAGGACCACGCCGACGCGCACAACCCGGCGCAGTGGCGCGGATTGAACCTGCTTGGGTTTGCGCTGATGGACGTGCGGGACGCAATGTAACGCTCATCCACGCACGGCGTGGATCTACTGGCACGGCGGCCGATTCGTTTCGCCCCACAGAAAAAGAGAAAGGCCGGCTTGCGCCGGCCTTTCCTTCATCACGCTGTGATGCTGCTTACAGCGCCTTGGCCGCTTCCACCACGTGCGCGGTGGTGATGCCAAAGTGCTTGTACAGCTGGTCGGCCGGGGCCGAGGCACCGAAGGTGTCGATGCCGATCACCGCACCGTCCAGGCCGACGAACTGGCGCCAGAAACCGGTAACGCCGGCTTCCACCGCCACGCGCTTGCGCACGGCGTTCGGCAGCACCGATTCACGGTAGGCCGCATCCTGGCGCAGGAACACGTCGGTGGACGGCATCGAGACCACGCGGGTCTTGAGGCCGGCCGCGTCCAGCTGGGCCTTGGCTTCAGTGGCCAGCGAGACTTCCGAACCGGTGGCGATCAGGATCACATCCGGGGTACCGGCGGCATCGGCCAGCACGTAGCCGCCGCGCTCGATCTGGGCGATCTGCTCGGCGTTGCGCGGCTGGTGCGGCAGGTTCTGGCGGCTGAACACCAGGCAGCTCGGGCCGTCCTGGCGGGTGATCGCGGCCTTCCAGCTCACTGCCGACTCAACGGCATCGCACGGGCGCCACACGTCGTTGTTCGGGATGTAGCGCAGCGAGGCCAGGTGCTCCACCGGCTGGTGGGTCGGGCCGTCTTCGCCCAGGCCGATCGAGTCGTGGGTATAGACGTGGATGGCGTGGGCCGGGATCAGCGCGCTCATGCGCACGCCGTTGCGGGCGTAGTCGCTGAACACCAGGAAGGTGGCATCGAACGGAATGAAGCCACCGTGCAGGGCCAGGCCGTTGGCAATGGCGGTCATGCCGAACTCGCGCACGCCGTAGTACACGTAGTTGGCGTTGGCGTCGTCGCTGGCGACCGACGTGCTGCCCTTCCACAGGGTCAGGTTGGAGTGCGCCAGGTCAGCCGAGCCGCCGACGATTTCCGGCAGCAGCGGGGCGTAGGCTTCGATGGCCAGCTGCGAGGCCTTGCGCGAGGCGATCGTCGGGCCTTCAGCGGCCACCTGGGCGATGTAGGCATCGGCCTTGGCAACGAAGTCGGCCGGCAGTTCGCCGTGCGAGCGACGGGTCAGTTCGGCCGCTTCGCCCGGGTACTGGCGGGCGTACTTGTCGAACAGCTGTTCCCATTCGGCCTGGCGCAGGGTGCCGGCGCCATTGGCACGCCAGCCGTCATAGATCGCCTGCGGAATCTCGAACGGGCCGTACTCCCAGCCCAGCTGCTTGCGGGTGGCTTCCAGTTCGTCCTTGCCCAGCGGGGCACCGTGGCTGGATTCCTTGCCCGCCTTGTTCGGCGAACCAAAACCAATGGTGGTGCGGCAGCAGATCAGGGTCGGCTTGTCGCTCTGCGACAGCGCGGCCTCGATGCCGGCCTTGATGCTTTCCGGGTCGTGGCCATCGACGTCGCGGACCACGTTCCAGCCATAGGCCTCGAAACGCTCCGGGGTGTTGTCGGTGAACCAGCCTTCGACGTTGCCGTCGATGGAAATGTGGTTGTTGTCCCAGAAGCAGACCAGCTTGTGCAGGCCCCAGGTGCCGGCCAGCGAGGCGGCTTCATGCGACACGCCTTCCATCAGGCAGCCATCGCCCATGAACACCCAGGTGCGGTGATCGACCACTTCCAGCTCCGGGCGGTTGAAGCGCTGTGCCAGCAGCTTCTCGGCCAGGGCGAAGCCCACGGCATTGGCGAAACCCTGGCCCAGCGGGCCGGTGGTGGTTTCCACGCCCGGAGTCTCGTGGCGTTCCGGGTGGCCGGCGGTGTGGCTGCCCAGCTGGCGGAACAGCTTCAGCTGCTCGATCGGCAGGTCGTAACCGCTCAGGTGCAGCAGCGCGTACTGCAGCATCGAACCGTGACCGTTGGACAGCACGAAACGGTCGCGGTTGAACCAGTGCGGGTTGCTCGGGTTGTGGCGGAGGTAGTCGTTCCAGAGGACTTCGGCGATGTCGGCCATGCCCATGGGCATGCCGGGGTGGCCGGACTTTGCGGTTTCAACCGCATCGGCGGCAAGGAAGCGGATGGCGTTGGCCAACTGGCGACGGGTAGGCTGCGTCATGGTTCTGTCGGAATCGGGAGGCGGCCGCGGACGTGCGGGCGGCCTATTGTCCCATAGTCGCCGGGCGGGGTCAGGTCGGACCGGAAAACGAAAGGGGTCGGAGCCCATTCCGTGGGGAATGGGATCCGACCCCGATCAGGTCGCCAGCAGTGGTGCCGGGCTCAGTCCTGGCGCGGGGTCAGCGCCGGGCCGTCGTGCGGCTCGCCCTTGGCCACCAGGGTGGTCAGGGCCAGGTCGCCGGTCACGTTCAGTGCGGTACGGCACATGTCCAGGAAGTGGTTCACGCCCAGGATCAGGCCGATGCCCAGCGGGTTCACGCCCACCATCGCGCAGATCATCGCCACCACCGGCAGCGAGCCGGACGGCACACCGGCGGTACCGATGCCGCCGAGGATGCACACCGCCATCACCATGAACTGCTGGCCGATGCTCAGGTCCACGCCGAAGAACTGCGCCAGGAAGATCACCGTCACGCCCTCGAACAGCGCGGTGCCGTTCTGGTTGGCGGTGGCACCCACGGTCAGCACGAAGCGCGACACGCGCTGCGGCAGGCCCATCTGGTCGGCCACGCGCAGCGCGGTCGGCAGGGTGGCATTGCTGGACGCAGTGGAGAACGCCATCACCGTCGCTTCCTGGGTATCGCGGAAGAACGACAGCGGCGAACGGCCGGACAGCCACACCGCAGTGCCGTAGGTCACGATCATGTGCAGGCCCAGTGCCAGCACCACCACGCCCACATAGGCACCCAGGCGGATGATCAGCTCGAAGCCGAACAGTGCGGCCAGGTTGAACATGAAGCAGGCCACCGCATACGGGGCCAGGCGGATGACCAGGTTGATCAGGGTCATCGAGATTTCGAACACGCCTTCGATGGCGCGGCGCAGCGGGGCGACCTTCTCATTGTCGGTCAGCACCATGCCGATGCCGAACATCAGTGCGAAGAACATCAGCGACAGGATCGCGCCGTTGTCAGATGCCGCCTGCAGCACGTTGCTCGGCACGATCGACAACAGCATGTCCATGCCCTTCGGGGTGCCATGGATGCCGGCCACGATCTCCTTGCTGCGTTCGGCGTTCTCCGACAGCATCAGCGCTGCGGTCTGCGGATCGACGCCCGCGCCCGGCTTGAGCACGTTCACCAGCACCAGGCCGATGCCCACCGCGATACCGGACAGCAGCACGGTGAACGCCAGCGTCTTCCAGCCGATGCGGCCGAGGGCGCGGATGTCGCCCATCTCCGATACGCCCATGATCAGCGCCGAGAAGATCAGCGGCACGATCAGCATGAAGATCAGGTTGAGGAACAGGCCCGACGCCGGGGTGGTGACGTAGTCCATGACCCACTTGGCACCGGCCTGCAGACCCTCGACGCTGCCGCCCAGGGCATGCACGATCAGTCCCAGGATCAGGCCGATCGCAAAGCCGATGCCCATCTTCCAATGCAGGGGCAACTTCTTCCTGTCGGCAGCAGCTGCTGTCATACGCGGGTTTCCTCGAAAATGAATGCACTCTAACAAAGCCCGCAAGCGGCGCCGGTTCAGGTTCGCCGCGGTGGATACAGCGGCGCCAGGCCAGTTTCGGCGGCGCCCGTAGCCGCCGACCAGTGCGGTCCGTCACGGAAGACCTCGCGCAGGCGCGCGCGCAGCGGCGACAGATCGCCCTGCCCGCCCCAGCGTGCCCGCTGCAGATCCTGCAACACCTGGCGCTGGGCCGGGTCTTCCAGGCGGGCAATGACCTGATCGATGCGTTCCACACCGGCCATCGCACACAGCTGTGCTTCCACCCGGTCGAAACCTTCCCCGTCCAGCGCGCGGCGCAGTTCGGCCACGCCGGCACGTCCGCTCGCCACAGTCGGCACAGAAGACTTGCCGGCTGCAGGCGCCGCCGCACGCGGGCGGCGACCTCTCTGCCAGCCCCACAGCAGGGTCAACAGCCATAGCAGCGCCAGGCCGATGGCCGCCGCCATCCATGGCCATGGACGCTCGGACAGGCCACTGGCACGTGGATCGGTCGCGGCGATACGCGCGTCCTGTCCATCGGTGCCGGGCAGCGCGGCGTCGGTGTCGATCGGCGGCAGCGGCGCCGGCGAAGCAGTGCCCGTGCCAGTCCCAGTGCCAGTGCCAGTGCCGGCCGCAACGGCCAGCGTCAGGTCCGGCAGCCTCGCTTCCTGTGCCTTGCCATTGCGCACATCCCACCAGGGCAGGCGCGGCCCCGGCACCACCAGCGAACCCGGCTGGCGAGGCACGATCGAATAGCGACGGGTGATCTTCAGGCGCGGCGTGCTGCCGTTGAAGGTCTCTTCGTACTGCGCGGGTTCGGCGAACACCTGCGCGCTGCTGCCGAGATCGGGCACCGGCAGGTCGGTGAACTGCGCGCGGGTGGCACCCTCGGCGATGGCTTCGACCACTACGTTGGCCGCCTCGCCGGCGCGGCCACGGGTGGGCGCGCTGGTGTAGCGCAGCTGCAGCGCCTGCAGTGGCAGCCAGGGCTGCGGTGCCTGCGCCGGCTGTGCCTGCACCTGCAGGGTGCGATCGGCGCCGGTGGCGTTCATGCGCCCGTCGCCACCGCCGAAGAAATCGTCGAAGAAGCCACCCGCGCTGCGCCCGCTGAAGCGCGCACCGGCCAGCCGCAGTGCGCCACTGCGCTCAGGGATCAGCAGAAAGCGCCGCTCGACCACGTTGTAGCGCCGGCCATTGACCTGGCGCACATCGGTGCGGTCATCGCCCACGCGCTGCAACGAGGCGCCGGCCGGGGTATCCAGCACCAGCTCGCCGGAGGCCAGCTGCGAGGCGAAATACAACCGCACCACCACGCCCACGCTTTGCTGCACATACGGCGTATCGTCATCGACAACGGTTTCGATGAAAGCCATCGCATTGCTGTCGGGCCCCGCCACGGCGGCCGCATCGACCTGCAGCGTCAGCGGCGCGGTACGCACGCTGCCCACCTGCAGGCCGGGAACCACCAGCGCGCCGCTGCGCCGTGGCGTCAACGCCACGCCGTACAGGTTGCGCTGCTGCATGCTGCCATTGCTCCACTCCACCTGCCGGCTGCTGGTCTGGCCGCTCAGGTCGAAGTCGCTGCGTAATGGCGTGAAGTCAGGGGCACCCTGGTCGCTCTCGACATTGAGAGTGACCGTGTCACCCATCGCGATGCGGTCGCGGTCGAGCCAGGCGCGCGGCTGCGCCCACACCAGCATCGGCAGCCACAGCAGCAGCGCCGCCAGTATCTGCAGTGGCCAGCGCCCGTGCATGTTGATCGCCCGCGTCATCGCCCTTCCCTCTTCCTGCGTTCGTTTTCCAGCTGGAACTTGGCGCGCAGCAATGCGCCCGGATCATCCGGCACACGACGCATCCACGCCTCCACCGCCTGTTGCTCCTCGCGCTGGCGCGGCGTGCGGCCCTCACTGCCCGGCACGGGTCTGCCGTCCTTGTCGGCCTCACCCTCGCGCGCCTGCTGCATCGCCTGCTGCATGCGCTGGCGTTGCTGTTCGTCGGCCTGCGCCTGCGCCTTGGCATCTTCCACCTGCGGCGGAGCCTGCTGGCCATCGCGGCCGCGCTGGCCGGACTGCGGATTGGAGGATGCCTTGTCATCGCCGGGCTTGGGTTGGCCCTGCTGGCCCGGCGAAGGCTGGCCCTGCCCCGGGTCCTTCTGGCCCGGTTGTGGTGGCTGGCCCTGTGGACGCTGCTGTTGCTTCTGCTGCCCGTCCGGCGACTTCGGTTGATCCTGCCCCTTGCCGCCTGGCGGCTTGCGCTTGCGCGCGGCATCGACCACGGCACGGTTGGCCATTGCATCGGCCATGCCCGGATGCAAGGTCAGCGCACGATCGTAGGCGGCGATGGCGTCATCGTAGTTGCCTTCGCGCGCCAGCGTGTTGCCCAGGTTGTACCAACCGGCATCACTGTTGATGCCTTCGAACTGCTGACGGGCGCCGGCAAAGTCCCCCTTGCGGTAGGCCTGCACGCCGTCGGCAAGGCGCTGGTGCTGCTGCTGGTCGGCGCGCTTCCACAGCGTGCCCTGCGCCGGTTGCGAAGCCGGCGCCGCGGGTGTCTGCGCATGCACGTCGTTCATCCAGGGCAGCAGGCCCACTGCCAGCACCGCAGCGAGCACCGCGCGGCGGCGGAAGGCCAGCAGCGCCAGCAGCATCAGCGGCGGCAACAGCCAGAAGCCTTCGTCGCGCCACTGCTTGCCTTCGCCCGGCCGCTGCGCTGCCGTACCCTCGCGCGCATCGAGTACGCCGAGCGCGCGCAGGTCGCTGTCATCGGCGGAGATCCGTGCGTAGCGGCCACCACCGGCAGTGGCCACCGCGCGCAGGCTGCCCTCGTCCAGGGCGGCCTGGCGGATCTGCCCACTGCCATCGCGATAGGCCGCACCAGCAGGCGTGCCCAGGCCCAGCACCGACACCTGCAGGCCCAGGCTGCGCGCCTGCGCTGCGGCCAGTGCAGCTTCACCATCCGCCTGGTCGCTGACCAGCAGGATCTGCCCCTGCAACGCACCGATCTGCCGCATCAACCGTGTTGCCCAGTCGATGCCGCGGTCGGCACGCTGGCCATCGCGTGGCATCACCTCCGGTGACAACGCATCCAGATACAGCGCGACATTGCTACCGTCATCGGTCAGCGGGGCCACGGTGTAGGCATCATCGGCATACGCCACCAACCCCACCTGCCCGCCCTGGCGGGCGCGCAGCAACTCGCCCACCTTCGCCCGCGCCTGCAGCAGGCGCGACGGTGGCAGATCGGTTGCGGTGATCCGGCTGGACAAGTCCAGTACCACCAGCAGCGGTGCGCTGGACTGGAACATCGGTTGTGCCTGCTGCCGCCAGCTCGGCCCGGCCATCGCCAGCGATGCCAGTGTCCAGCCCAGCAGCAGCGTCCATGGCAGGCGCACTCGACGCTTCGCACCGGCGGCCAGCAGGTGCGGCAACAGGTGTGCATCCACGGCCTGCCGCCACGCGTCATTGCGGCGCTGACGGTACAGCACCGCCGAGATGATCACAGGCATCGCCAGCAGCGCCCACAGCCATTGCGGGCGCAGGAAATGCAGTGCGCCCCAATCAGGAAGATTCGCGGCCAGGGCGATCATCGGCGACGCTCCGGGCACAGCCAGGCCAGCACGCCCAGCAGCAACGCAAGACCCAGCGGCCACGCATAGCGTTCTTCGCGCGGGCGCAGGCTCGGTCCCTTCGCGGCGATCGGCTCCAGCCGGTCCAGCTCGGCATAGATCCCAACCAGCTGCGCGGTATCGCGTGCACGGAAGAACTGGCCGCCGGTCAGGCTGGCGATCTTCTTCAACGTGGCCTCATCAACCGGGTCCTGATCGGCGGAAACGGGAATGCCGAGAAAGCGCATGCTGCCATCCCCGCCGAAGGCGACGGTGTGGATGCGCACGCCTTCGGCGCGCGCGAGTTCGGCTGCGCGCAGCGGCTCCAGCACGCCTGCGTTGCTGACGCCGTCGGTGAGCAGGATCAGCACGCGCTGGCCTTCGGGCTGGCTGCGCAGGCGCTTCACCGCCAGGCCGATGGCATCGCCGATGGCGGTTTCGCGCCCCGCCAGGCCTACCACACTGTCGCGCAGCTGGTCACGCACGCTGGCCAGATCGGCGGTGATCGGCGTGAGCGTGTAGGCACGGTCGCCGAAGATCAGCAGACCGATGCGGTCACCGGCACGGCGGTCAAGAAAGTCGGCCAGCACCGCCTTCGCTGCGGTCAAGCGGTCCACCGCCTGCCCGCCCAGCACCATGTCGCCCTCGCTCATGCTGCCGGACACGTCCATTGCCAGCATCATCTGCCGGCCCTGCTGCGGCGGCGTAATGGCTTCGCCCAACTGCTGCGGGCGCGCCAGTGCGACGCACAGCGCGCACCAGCCCAGCCACAGCAGCAGCGTGCGCAGCCACGACACGTCGAGGCGGCCGCCAGCGGATAGCGCTTCCAGCTCACTCGCCGCATAGGGCACGCGCAGTGCCGCGCCCGGGTCAGCGCGACGCTTCCACCAGCGCATCAGCAACGGCAGCGGCAGCGCCAGCAGCACCAGCGGCCATGCCAGCTGCAGGTCCGGCCACGGCCAGTAACTTGCCAGCAGGCTCATCGGCGGCGCTCCAGCAGCATCGCCAGATAACGCTCGCGGGCCCAGCTGCGCACCGCTGCCACTTCACCGGCGTCGACGCGGGGGCGATAGGCGCCTTCGGCCAACAGGCGACGGCGCACGTCGGGCAACGTGCCGGCTGGATCCACGCGCTGCCACCAGGCATCGTCGCGCAGCGATTCGCTGCCCGGCTGTGCGTGCCGCGCGGCGCGACGCAGCAGGCCGGCGATCGCCGCCAGTTGCGCCGTGGCATCGGTAGCGGTGGTCAGCTCCTGATCGAACACCTGCAACCAGCGCTGGCGACGACTCCGGCGTTGCCACCACAGCAGGGCCAGCACCGCCACCACCAGCAGCACCAGGCCGCCGATCATCAGATAGCCCGGCGCCGGCGGCCACCACGGCGGTGCCGGCGGCAGCTGCACATCGCGCAGCGGCAGGTTGGCACTCATGCCGGCACCTCGGTCGGCGACGCGGCCAGCCAGGCGTCGCTGGGCGCGTCGGTGGACAGCACCTGCACATCGACGCGGCGTGCACCGAGCTGGCGCCGCAGTTCCTGCAGTGGTTCGACGAAGTGAGCCTGCCAGTGCGCCTGCACCTCGCTACGGCGCAGATCCAGACCGATGCGCTGCTGTGCAGTCTGGAACTGCAGGGCCGCCGAGGGCGGTTGCAGTTCCAGCGGATCGACCAGCAGCACCAGGCTGAGGTCGTGATGCTGGGCCAGCGCACTCCAGCGCGCCGGCGCAATCCGGATGGCCTGCTGCGGGTCTGCCAGCACCAGCATGCGCGCACCGGGGCGCAGTACGCGCGCCGCGTGGTCCAGTGCCCGCTCCAACCCCAGATCGTCGGTGGGCGGTTGCGCGTACCAGCGCGCCAGCGCGTCGAGCACACGCAGCACACCGCGTGGCCCACCGGCGGGGGCGATCGGGGCCTCGCGGTCACTACCGCGCAGTGCGCCAACGCGATCGCCGCGGCGCTGCGCCGACCATGCCGCGACCGCGCCAGCGCGTGCAGCCTGCACCGACTTGAAGCGCACACGGGTACCGAAGTAAAGGGCTGGCGAAGTATCGGCCACGATCAGGCTGACCCGCTCACGCTCGGCCTGGAACAGTTTGGTGTGGGCGCGACCGGTGCGCGCAGTGACGCGCCAGTCGATGTGGCGCGCGTCATCACCGGCCACGTACTCGCGCGACTCGGCGTACTCCATGCCACGTCCACGCATCGGTGATGGTGCCTGCCCGGCGTTGCCGGCACGCCCCGCCGCGGCGGCGGTGGACGTTGCGCGAGGCGACGCAGGGCCACCAGTTCGGACAGCTGCGGGCGCAGCCCATCACCATCGCTGACGGAGGGTACCTGCTGCGGGGATCGATCGGTCATGCGCAGGCTCAGGGGCCGGCACCCGGGCCAGCAGTTCCTGCACCAGCCGTTCGCCGTCCCAGCCCTCGGCGGTGGCTTCATAACTGGGCAGCACGCGATGCCGCAGCACGTCGGCGGCGACGGCGCGCACGTCGTCCGGGGTGACGAAATCGCGGCCGCCCAGCCAGGCGCGCGCGCGCGCAGCGTTCCAGCGCGATGGATCCACGCGGGCTGGCGCCCCAGGCGATGCGGCGGCCCAGGCCGGCGTCATAGCGCGATGGATCGCGTGAGGCCAGCACCAGCTCGATCAGATAGCGCTCCAGTGCCGGCGCCATGTGCAGGTCCAGCACTTCGCGGCGCGCATCAAACACGTCCTGCATCGGCAGCTTCTGCGGCGCCGCTGCGGCCTCGCCCAGCGCACCGCGTGCGCGCTCGCGGGCAAGCCGCAGGATTTCCGATTCGGCCGTCTGGTCGGGATAACCGATGCGCACGTGCATCAGGAACCGGTCCAGCTGCGCTTCCGGAAGCGGGAACGTGCCTTCCTGCTCGATCGGGTTCTGCGTGGCCATCACCAGGAACAACGGCGGCAACGCATAGGTGTGGCGCCCGACGGTCACCTGGCGCTCGCCCATGGCTTCCAGCAGCGCCGACTGCACCTTGGCCGGGGCGCGGTTGATTTCGTCGGCCAGCAGGATCGGGTGGAAGATCGGGCCGGGCACGAACTCGAACCGGCCTTCCTGCGGGCGCCAGATCTCGGTGCCGGTCAGGTCGGCCGGCAGCAGATCGGGCGTGAACTGCACACGGGCGAAATCGGTCTCCAGGCGTGCGGCAAGCGCGCGGATCGCGGTGGTCTTGGCCAGGCCCGGCGCACCTTCCACCAGCAGGTGGCCATCGGCCAGCAGTGCGATCAACAGGCGCTCGACCAGCGCCGCCTGGCCGACAATTTCGGCCGACAATGCGTCGCGCAGCTGGCTGAAGGCCGCATGCAGGCGGCTGGCGGCCGGCGTGGACGGCGCGGGGACGGTTTCGGGCATCGGCGGAGGCAGGTTCATGGGGGCCTTTGACCGGCGCAGGACGGCACGGGTTCCCAACATCATCGCAGGGTGCCCTGCGATTGGCATCAAGAACGGCTGAACGGCATCCACGCAGGGCGTGGATCTACCCATGTCAGACGGCGCAGAACGAAGAAGGGCCGCACTGGGCGGCCCTTCTTGGTTTTGCCGGTGCGGGTGGCTCAGTTCTGCTTGGCCACGCGCAGCACCTTCGGGGTGACGAACACCAGCAGCTCGGCCTTGTCCTTGTTGCGACCGCGCTTCTTGAACAGGTTGCCCAGGAACGGCACATCGCCCAGGAACGGCACCTTGCTGATGCTGCTGCGGTCGGTGAACTCGTAGACACCACCGATCACCACGGTCTGACCATCTTCCACCAGCACGGCGGTGTTCACTTCGCGACGGTTGATCGACGGCACAGTGCCATAGCCCTGCAGTTCAATCAGGCGATCGACCTCATCCTTCTTCACCTGCATGTTGAGGAACACGCGGTTGTCATTGGTGATGGTCGGGGTAACGCGCAGTTCCAGCACCACTTCCTTGAACTGCACGTTCGGGGTGGAACCGGCGCCGCCGGCAGCACCGGTGCCGCTGATGGTGACGTAGCCGATTTCCTTGCCCTGCTTGATCATCGCCTCGCGCTGGTTGGTGGTGACCACACGCGGGTTGGAGATCACCTCACCACGCGATTCCTCCTGCATGGCCGACAGCTCCACGTCCAGCAGGTAACCCGCATTGAGGATCGACAGCGCCAGCGAACCGGGATTGTTGGCCGCGGCCACCGGCAGGTTCCAGTTCAGCCCGCGCTTGATGGTCGAGCCGCTGGGTACTGGTGCCGGACCCACGCTGCCGCCGGCTTCCCATTCACGCACGGCCTTGGCATTGGCCAGCGCAGTATCGACCTGCGACTTGCGGGTCTCGGCGTTGGCGTCCAGGCTGCCGCTGAAGTAGACATTGTCACGGCTGCCGCTGATGCCGAACTTCGCACCCAGTTCGCGGGCGAAGGTATCGGTGGCAATGACGATGCGGCTCTCGATCAGCACCTGATCAACCGGACGATCGATCACCCCGATCAGTTCACGCATGCGCGCGATCTTCTTCGGAATGTCGCTGATCATCAGCGTGTTGGTGCGTTCATCGGCCACGATGCGGCCACGCGAGGACAGGAACCCGCTGTCTTCCTGCGACGAGCCGCCGCCGTTTCCGCCGCTGCCGCCACCACCACCGATGCCCTTGGCCTCGGTCAGCGCCTTGAAGATCTGCGTGGCGCTGTGGTAGTTGATCTGCACGTAATCGGTGACCAGGTCTTCGCGGTTCTCGATGGCGATGCGCGCGTCTTCCTTCTCCTGCTCGAACTTGGCCAGCTCGGCCTGCGGAGCCACCCAGATCACGCTGCCGTCGCGACGCTTGTCCAGGCCCTTGGCACGCAGCACGATGTCCAGCGCCTGGTCCCACGGCACGTTGACCAGGCGCAGGGTCACATTGCCCTGCACCGAATCGGACGCCACCACGTTGAGGTTGGATTCTTCGGCGATCAACTGCAGCACGGTGCGCACCGGCACGTCCTGGAAGTTGAAGGTCACCGGCTTGCCGGTGAAGCCACGCTGGCCGACGGCCTTGGCCGCCTGGGTGACACTGCCGGCCGTGACCGCACCGACCGCAGCCGGTGCCTGGCGCGGGCTGATCTCGACCACGTACTCGTTGCCGCTCTGGTAGGCCAGCGATTCCACTGCACCGCCGGTGCTCAGCACCAGCTGCGTGCCGGCCCCGGAGGGCTTGGCATCGATGCGCTGCACCGGCGTGGCGAAGTCGGTGACGTTCATCGGCTTCTGCAGGTTGGCCGGCAGGCGGGCGTTGCCGACGTCGACCACCACGCTGTTGCCCTGCGTGCGCAGGTCGGGGATCGCCCCCTGGCCGTCGAACTGCACGATCAGGCGCCCGGCGCCATCATCGCCACGCTTGAAATCGATCTTGGCCACCGACAGGCCGGCCGGCGCGGTGGCCGCTGCCACGGTGGTGCCTGCCGGTTTCTCTGCCGGTGCCGCGGCCAGCGCCGGAGCGCTGGCCAGCATCAGCGCGACTCCCAGCGCGCTGATGCGGTTCAAGGTAGAGCGCCGGATGGGACGCAGCCCCTTGGCTTGGTGAAAGGTCATCGTGCTATCCCCAGTAAACGATCATTGATCTTCAAGCGAGAGCGTTGCAGGCCGTTCCAGCCAGCCGCCCGCGCCATCCGGCACCAGTTCGATCAGCTCCACGCGGTCTTCAAAGACCGCCGTGACCCGCCCGTCGCTCTGCCCCAGGTAACCGCCCGGGCGCACCCGGTAGGTCACCT
The DNA here is from genome assembly GCF_056172695.1 of Stenotrophomonas sp. GSD10. Classification (NCBI taxonomy): domain Bacteria; kingdom Pseudomonadati; phylum Pseudomonadota; class Gammaproteobacteria; order Lysobacterales; family Lysobacteraceae; genus Stenotrophomonas; species Stenotrophomonas sp. GSD10. The sequence goes on from NZ_JAOCMC010000002.1 coordinate 3,296,075, forward strand.
TGTCCGGCCCCATCACCAGCGCCACGGTACCGCCACCGGTACCGATGGTGCCCACCATGTCCAATGCATCCAGCGGGAAGCCTTCCAGAGGCTCCTTGCGCCGGTTCGGATCCGGCCGCAATCCGCCATTCCCCTGCTGCGGATTGGTCCAGGCATCGGTGAACGGATCGCGCATGCCCTGCGCGGAGTATTCAAAGGTTTCGAACTGCTGCATCACCGGCAGCGGCTCCAGCGGCTGCGCCGGTCGCGCACGCTCGCCTTCCACCCACTTTTCCAGGTTCGGTGCATCACCGGGCGTGCTGGTCACGCCGCGGCCGCAGGCGGCCAGCAGCAGCACAGCCAGCACCGTCGCACCCCTTAGGATCTGTGCGCGCATCACGGGGTCCCCTCCTTGCCCGCCTCAGCCGCCTGCTGCGCCTGCACCTCGGTCTCGTCCAGGTAGCGGTAGGTCTTGACCGTACCGGACAGTTCCAGCGCGCCGCTGCGGATGTTGCCGCCGGTCTTTTCCTTGGGCTTGAGGTTGATGTCATGCATGGTCAGGATCACCACCCGCGGCAACGAAGCCACGCCACTGACGAACGCGCCGAACTGGTGGTAACTGCCCACCATGCGCAGCTTGATCGGCTTCTCGGCGTAGAACTCCTTGATCTGCTCCTGCTCCGGCTCGAACAGCTCATTGGTCAGGCCGCTGGACAACGCGGTCTGTGAGATGTCGATGATCAGGTCGGGCATTTCGGTCTTGCTGGGCAGCTGCCGCAGCATCTGCTGCAGCACCTGCTCCATCTGCGCCAGCTGCTGCTTCAGCGGCTCCAGGTTCACCGCGCGCTCCTGCTGCTTGGTGAACTCGCCGCGCAGCTCCACTTCCGTCGATTCCAGGCTGGCCAGCTCCTCGCGCTTGCCGCTGATCAGCAGCATCCACGCCACGAACATGATCACCAGCGCCAGCAACGAGCAGAAGACGATCTTGGCCTTCTGCGGCCAGTTGCCGATGTCGTTGAAATCCAGGTTCTTCAGATCGATCTTCTGGCTCATGCGCGGTCCCCCGTCAGCGGGGCGTAGAAGGCCTGCGGCGGCTGCGCCAGGCGGCTGCCCTCGGGCTTCGGCGCCGGGGCGGTGGGCGGGTTCGGCTTGGCCGCAGCAGGTGCCGGTGCCGGTGCAGCCGGTGCAGGCTGGCCAGCGGCCGGTGCGGCCGGCGTTGCCGCGTCCGGGCCGGCAGCAAGCGGTGCCACCGGAGCCGGTGCAGGTGCAGGTGCAGGTGCAGGTGCAGCCACCGAGCCATCGGCGTTCAGGCCCGGCGTGGCCGAGGCCTCTTCACTCTGCGCCGGCAGCTTCACCTTGACCACGAACACGTAGGGCAGCGCCTTGATATCGGCAACCGGGCCGGCCTTGCCGTCCTTGTCCTTCTCCGGATCACGCGCCTCGATGATCGACAGTTCCGGGTTGGTCATCCAGCCGGAGGTCTCCAGATTGCGCATGTAGGCCGACACCCGCGCATTGGACTGGGTGCGCCCTTCCAGGGTCAGCACGTCGCCTTCCTGCTTCAGTGCGGTCAGCACCACACCGTCGGGAATCGTGCGCACCAGCGCGTCGAACAGGTGGACCATCTGCGAGCGCTTGGCCTGCAGTTCCTCGATCACCTTCTTGCGCGCCAGCAGGCGTTCCTTCTGCGCGTCGAGGCGGTCGATCTCCTTGTTCTGCTCCTTGACCTTCTCGATCTCGGCCTGCAGGTAGGCATTGCGGTCCATCTGGCCGCTGACCTGGCGGTCGTAGTAGAACCAGATCATCAGCGACAGCAGCAGGCCACCGACAGCGGCCATGCCCAGCATTGCGTAGAACTCGCGCTGGCGTTGCTTGCGCCGTTCGGCGCGCCAGGGCAATAGATTGATGCGTGCCATCAGTCGAAGCTCCTCAGCGCCAGACCGGTGGCGATCATCAGCGCCGGGGCATCCTGGGCCAGCGCATGCGCGTTCACCTTCGGCCCCAGGGTCATCTGTGCCAGCGGGTTGGCGACGACGGTCGGCACGCCCAGCTGTTCTTCGACCATCTCCGGCAGGCCCCCGAGCACGGCGCAGCCGCCGGCCAGCACGATGTGATCGACGCGGTTGAATTCGCTGCCGGCATAGAAGAACTGCAGCAGGCGGCTGATCTGCTGGACCGTGGCCTCCTTGAACGGCTCCAGCACTTCCATCTCGTAGCTTTCCGGCAGCCCGCCCTGGCGCTTGGCCAGTCCGGCTTCCTCGTAGCTCAGGCCATAGCGGCGCATGATCTCGTCGGTCAGCTGCTTGCCACCGAACACCTGTTCGCGACTGTACAGGCTGCGGCCGCCGCGCAGGACGTTGAGCGTGGTCATGGTGGCGCCGATGTCGACCAGCGCAACCACGCCGTCGATGGACACCGGCAGTTCACTGGCGACCAGGGCGTAGGCGTTCTCGACCGCGAAGGCCTCCACGTCCATCACCTTGGCCTGCAGGCCACCCAGTTCCAACGCCGACTGGCGCAGCTCCACGTTCTCCGAACGCGATGCGGCCAGCAGCACCTGGACCATTTCCGGGTTGTTCGGGATCGCCCCGATCACCTCGAAGTCCAGGTTCACTTCCTCGATCGGATACGGAATGTAGTTGACCGCTTCCAGCTCGATCTGGGCTTCCATGTCGTTTTCGTCCAGGTCGGCGGGCATCGGGATCACCTTGGTGATCACCGCCGAGCCGGCCACGGCAGCGGCGGCCAGCTTGGCCTTGCTGCCTGAACGGTTCATCGCGCGGCGGATGGCCTCACCCACGGCCTCCACTTCCACGATGTTCTTCTCCACCACCGCATTCGGCGGAAGAGGTTCCACAGCATAATGTTCCACACGGAAACGATTGCCGCTGCGGGACAGCTGCAAAAGCTTTACCGCAGTCGAACTGATGTCGACGCCAACGAGCGGCGACTGACTTTTTGGGATGAGCCCCACGGTTTCTCCCCTGCCGACGGGCACTTGGACGCAAGAGCTGCGTCCGCGCATTAATAACGTATTCTTAGCAAATGACAACCGCCCTGCTGTGAAATCCCTCACGGATTCACGATGCAGCCCCTGGCAATTCCCCTTGCGTTCCCCGGTGCCGACCCCAGCCGCCACCTTGCGTAATCTATACTCTGCGACCACGAAATTCGCAATCGGAATCTGAACCCGATGACTCGACTCCGCCGCTGGCTGCGCTGGATCTTCCTGATTGTCCTGGTCCTGGCGCTGATCGGCGCGGCCGCTGTGGGCGGTCTGTATTACGCCGTGTCCTCCAAGCTTCCCGACGTGCAGACCCTGCGCGACGTGGAAATGCAGGAGCCGATGTACGTCTACGCTGCCGACGGCAAGCTGATGGCGGTGTTCGGCGAGACCCGGCGCACCCCCATCACCATGAAGGACGTGCCGGAGAAGCTGAAGCAGGCCTTCCTGGCCACCGAGGACGCCCGCTTCTACGAGCATGGCGGCGTGGACTACAAGGGCATCGCCCGCGCGGTGTGGCTGCTGGCCACCACCAACGACAAGCGCGTGCCCGGCGGCTCCACCATCACCCAGCAGGTGGCCCGCCAGTTCTTCCTCAGCTCCGAGTACAGCTATACCCGCAAGCTGGCCGAGATCCTGCTGGCGCGCAAGATCGAGTCCGAGCTGAGCAAGGACGAGATCTTCGAGCTGTACCTGAACAAGAGCTTCTTCGGCAACCGCGCCTATGGCGTGGCGGCCGCCGCCGAGTTCTATTACGGCAAGAAGCTGGGCGAACTGAATCTGGATGAGATGGCCTCGCTGGCCGGCATCCCGAAGTTCCCCTCCTCGGGCAACCCGATCTCCAACCCGGAACGTGCCCGCCAGCGCCGCGACAACTATGTGCTGCAGCGCATGGCCGACCTGAAGTTCGTCACCCAGGCCGAGGCCGACGCGGCCAAGGCTGTGCCGATGCATGCCAGTGCGCATGAACCGCCGGTGCAGGTGGACGCCCCCTACGTGGCCGAGCTGGTGCGCCAGGAAATGATCGCCCGCTTCGGCGGCGACGTGGTCAACAAGGGCTACCACGTCACCACCACCATCGATTCCACCCTTCAGACCGCGGCCAACCTGGCCGTACGCGACGGCCTGCTGCTGTACGACCACCGCCACGGCTGGCATGGCGTGGAAAAACAGGTGCCGCTGGGCGCTGGCGACGATGCCGCCGCCCTGGCCGAGCACCTGCGCGGCCTGTCCAGCCAGGCCGGGCTGTTGCCGGCGATCGTCGCCAGCACCGGCGCCGACGGCAGCGCCACGGTGGTGCTGGCCAACCGCAGCGAAGTGGTGCTGCCGGCCGGTGCCGCCAAGTGGACCAACAAGACCCCGGGCAAGCTGGTGCAGCGCGGCGACATCGTGCGCGTGCGCGCCGGTGCCAAGGAAGGCGAGTGGCTGCTGGACCAGATTCCGCGCGGCCAGTCCGCGCTGGTCTCGCTGGATGCCCACAGCGGCGCGCTGAAGGCGCTGGTGGGTGGCTTCAGCTTCTCCGGCAACAAGTTCAACCGCGCCACCCAGGCCCGTCGCCAGCCGGGCTCGAGCTTCAAGCCGTTCGTCTACGCGGCGGCCTTCGACAAGGGCTACAACCCGGCCTCGATCGTGCTCGACGCCCCGGTGGTGTTCCGCGACCGCCGCGGCAAGACCTGGGCGCCGCAGAACGACGGCGGCGGTTTCCGCGGCCCGATGCGCCTGCGCGAGGCGCTGGTGCAGTCGCGCAACCTGGTCTCGGTACGCCTGCTCGATGGCATGGGCGTGGACTACGCGCGCAAGTACATCAGCGAGTTTGGTTTTGCCGAATCGGAGCTGCCGCCGAACCTGTCGATGTCGCTGGGCACCGCCTCGCTGACCCCGCTGTCGGTGGCGCGTGGCTATGCCGTGTTCGCCAACGGCGGCTCGCGCGTGGACAGCTGGCTGATCGACCAGGTGAACGACCGCGACGGCAACCTGGTGTTCAAGGAAAACCCGGCGATGGCCTGCCGCGATTGCGCCGGCAGCAGCGACCAGCCGATCAACCAGGTAGTGGACGGCTTCAACTTCGGCGCTCCGGCGCCGAAGGTGGACCCGGCCGCGGTGGCCAAGGCCGAAGCCAAGCCCGAACCCCCGGCAGCGCCGGCCAACCCGGATGCCCGCACCGCCCCGCGCGCGATCGACGCCCGCACCGCCTACCAGCTGGTGTCGATGATGCGCGACGTGGTCCAGCGCGGTACCGGCGTGCAGGCCAAGGTGCTCGGCCGCGAGGACGTGGGCGGCAAGACCGGCTCCACCAACGACCATCGCGACGCCTGGTTCTCCGGTTTCGGCGGCCCGTATGTGACCACCGTGTGGGTGGGCCGCGACGACTTCCGTTCGCTGGGCTACCGCGAATACGGTGGCAAGGCTGCCCTGCCGATCTGGATCGACTACATGCGCACCGCGCTGAAGGACACCCCGATTGCGCAGAATGACCCGCCCAGCGGCATGGTCCAGGCCACCCTCAACGGTGCCACCGAGTGGGTGAAGGTGGAGGACATGGACCGCCTGACCGACTACGACCTGAACCTCAACACCCCGCAGGCCGACGCCGCCGCGTTCGATATCTTCTAAGGGGCAGGTATGGGGGTGCCAATCTGGGTCGGCGCTGCCGTTGTCCGGTAGCAGCCAACCTTGGTTGGCGCCCTGTGCCGACCAAGGTCGGCACCTGCCAGAGCAGCAACATCCGTCATACCCACGCAGATGTCACATCCTTGCGCTAGTCTGCAGCCAGGTCGCAACAGGAGTCATCGCATGCATCGCGCACGCCAGCATGCTGCCAGCCAGACCCGCGAGCGGCGCCACCGCCTCGCACACGAAGCCGCCCGCCTGATGGCCGAAGGCGGCATCCGCGACTACCACCAGGCCAAGTTGAAGGCCGCCAGCCGGCTCGGCATCCACGACGATGCCTCCCTGCCGCGCAATACCGAGATCGAAGACGCCCTGCGCGAATACCAGCGGCTGTTCTCCGGGCCCCAGCACGGCAACGAACTGCAGCGCCGCCGCGAAGCCGCGATGCGGGCGCTGGAGTTCCTGCATGGCTTCGCGCCACGGCTGGCCGGCCCGGTGCTGGACGGCACTGCCGACGCCAACAGCCCCGTGCAACTGCACCTGCACAGCGATGACCCGGAGGCCGTGCACCGCTTCCTGGACGAGCATGGCATCCCTGCCGAATCGCGGGTGCGGCGGCTGCGCATGGACCGCGAGCGCAGCCTCGACGTACCGGTGTGGGTGTTCAGTGCCGAAGAGCTGACTTTCGATCTGGCCGTGCTGCCGTATGACGCCCTGCGTCAGGCGCCCCTGTCGCCGGTGGACGAGAAGCCGATGCGCCGCGCGTCCGCCGCGCAGTTGCGGCAGGTGTTGGCCGACGCCGAGATCACCGCGTACATCGGGGGATGACACCGCGCCGGGCCCTGCCCGGCGCTTCCCGCTGCGTTACCAGAGCAGGTGCGGGTCCAGTGCATCGCCGTGCAGAACACGCGCCATCCATGGCGCCGCTGCGCGATGTGGGTACTCCAGCATCATCCGCGCGTGCATCCTTTGCAGCTCGCCCAGCAGCCAGAGCTGGTCATGCGTGTCACCGAACCCATCGGACCATGGGCTGCGTACGCGTACCCGCTCGCCACCGCTGAGGTCGGGCATCCTGTCCAGCGGCACCTCCAGGATCGCCTGCAGGCCGACGGTGATCGCCCTGTTCTCCGCCTCGGCCCGGCGCAGCAGTTGCAGGTGATGCAGCACCCGGTTGCAGTCATAAGGGAAGCAGCCGTCCGTTGCATCGATGTACTCGGCAACATCTGCGAGCAGGTTGGCCTTCAGCTTCCAGAGCATCTCGCTCTGCAGCACCTGGCGCACACGTATCGCGCGCAGCGTGCCATCGCGCACTGCTTCCGGCGTCGCGAAGGGATCGCCGCCGCTGCCATTGCCATGGCGGACCAGCACGATGCGATGGATCGCCTCGTGCGAGACACTCTCCACACGCACGGCCACCACATCCGGATGCACGCGCGGTGGCGGCAGACCGACCACCCGTGCGTAGTACCAGAGCACCAGCACCACGCCGGCCACGCACGACGCGCTCAACAGCGACCATCGATCCAGATGCCGGGTGTAGTAGCGAAAGCGCGCACGCCACAGGTAGTAGCTACGGTAGCTGATAAAGCGGCTCATGAACCGGTACATTGCCATCTCCTCGGCCAGTGCCCCGGCGCGGCGGGGCTTGTTACGCGCACCACGCCGGGGCGTCATGGCTTACCAGCCGATGCCCACACCCACGCCCACGGTGCGTTCGCCACTGTTGGTGAACGCGCCATTGAGGCTGAAGGTGGCTGAGCCCTTTTCGTTGAGCACGCGCTGGTAACCGACCGCCATGGCCGATTCGCCATCGCTGTAGCCCACGCCCGCACCCAGGCGGTTGTAGGTGTTCAGGCCAGCGGTGTTCATCGCCATCGCACTCTGCGCGCTGCTCATCGCCGCCATGCGGTTGAAGCGCTTGTCCATCTTGTCCAGGCGACGATCCACCTCGCGCGAGATGCCATCGCTGTACTCGTTGGCGAGGGCGAGCATCTTTTCCAGGTCGGCGGTATCAACCTGCGGAGTCGGCTCTTTCGGGGATTCCGGCGTGGCGTTGGGTGCCTTGCCGGTATCAGCCACGGTCGGCGTTTCGGCCGGCGGCGTGGGTGCCTCGGGTGCACCGGCGGCGCTGGCGGCAACGCGCGCCTGCGGCTGGCCGTCGATGCGCTGTTCCAGCCCGTCCATGCGGCCGTTGAGCTGCTGCTGCACGTCGTGCAGCTGGCCGCCGTTGACCGCATCGCGGCTGCCGGCAGCGACCACGCCGTTGGCCACGTTGGAGATGACCATGCCCTGTGCACCGGCCAGGGTGAGCTGGTTCAGGCCGTCGCTGCGGGTGGTGGTGTCCTGGAAGACGGAACGGAGCTGGGTTTCCACCTTGTCCACGCGCGAGCCCTGGGTGGTGACAGCGCCATCAAGCGACTGCAGGGCATCGTTGAGCGTGGACTGCTGCTGGCCCTGGACAGTGAAGCGCGGGCCGATGATGTTGCCGTTGCTGTCGATGTGAGCGCCGCCGCCTAGGGTGGCGAGGGTGGCGTTGAGCTGGGTGACATTTACGGCATCGTTGCTGCCTCTGCCGCGCGCAAGATTGACGATGCGACGCTCGTAGCCCGAACGGCCGATGGAGATCGTGTCTGCGGCATCAGCATATGAGTTGTAGCCGAGCGCAACGCTGTTGGTTGCGTTCGCGTGTACGACTGATCGGGCGCCGAGTGCGATGCCCCCGGCGGTCTGAACATGCGAGCTTGAACCCAACGCAAAGCCCTCAACCCCGGCTGCTGTGACGTACGCCGCCCGCCCCAACGCAACGGAATTAATGCCGAGTGCCTTCGAGAAGCTACCAACCGCAGTGCCACCCTCACCTGTTGGCGAGGATTCCGCAGAATCACCAATAGCCACACCCAGCCAGCCCGCCGAAGCATCAATGCTCAGATCGTCGTAGCCGACCTTCACGAAGCGGCTTCCCTGCTCAAGGCCATCCATGCGCTGGTTGGTGGCATACAGCTGCCGGCCATTCACAACATCCTTGCTCCCTGCGGACAGCTCGCCATCCGCCACACCAGTCAGTGTCGCGCCGCCGAAGTCAATTACGTTCCCTGTCTCAGCCGCAGACAAGCGTGCAAGATCGTTGTTAGTCACCTGAGATCCGCGCAGTGCATCCAGATCGCTGCGATTGCGGGCGATCTCCTGCTTGGCATCGTGCAACTGGCTACCCGTCACAGCATCACGACTGCCGGCCGCGATTCGACCATCTGCCAGATTGGTCAGCACCGCCCCCTGTGCGCCGGACAGCGTTACTTGGTTCAAGCCATCAGCACGGATCGTGGTGTCCTGGAATGTCGAGTGCATCTTGCCTTCCAACGAGCCGATCCGTGCATCGGTCACGACCACCGCACCATCCAGCGCGGTCAGCGCATCGCCGACGGTGTTGTGGTTGCCACCTTGGATCGCATACGTGGGCGCGATTATGTTGCCACCGGCGTCGAGGCTGGCACCGCCGCCAAGGGTTGCCAGAGATTCTCTGAGTTGTGCAACTGTAACTACGTCATTCTCTGCGTGGCCGCGATCTACGTTGACGATTCGACGCTGCCGTCCCTTTGTCCCAACAGAAACCGTATTCATCTCATCAGCGATTGAGGCGTGGCCGAGTGCGACAGATCCATCTGCTCCCGCTTCCACTACAGACCTAGCGCCAAGTGCGACGCCACCACTCGCCTGGACATGCGAACTTGCACCCAGCGCAAAGCCCTCTGTGGCGCCTTCAACCACCCAAGAAGCGCGCCCCAACGCCACCGAGTTAATACCAAGCGCCTTCGAGAAGCTCCCCACAGCGGTGCCACCTTCACCAGTCGGTGACGACTCTGCGGAATCACCGATGGCGACACCCAACCACCCAGCCGACGCATCCTCGCTGAACTCGTCGTAGCCAACCTGCAGGAAGCGACTGCCCTGCTCCATCTGCTCGATCCGGGCATTGGTGGCAAACAACTGCCCACCGTTCACTGCGTCCGTACTGGCAGCCGAGCTGATATCTCCCGGACCAACACCCTTCACCACTGCACCCTCGAGGTCCACGAGGGTCCGGTCAGCATTGAACTTCACCACGCCTTCCAGATCCGGTTCGAAGCCATCGAAGTCGGCGCGCAGGCGGTCCAGATCCACGCGATGGTCAGCCAGACGATCTGCGTGATCCACCAGTTGCAGATCCTGGGCATCGTTTCGCACCTCGACCGTGCTCAAGCGCACGTTGGTGGCAAACAGCTGCTGACCCGTTACCGCGTCGGTGCTCGATGCGCCCAGGATGCCGTTGGCGATGTTCTGGATGCGGCGGCGCGCGCCGTTCTTGTTGGACACGTCCAGTACAGTGCCGGTGTTCTCGGCGCCCAGGCGAACCTGCCCGCTGGCTGAAACCTGCCCGACCAGACCGGCCACGGTGGTCACCTGACCGAGGGCATTGTCTGCGGTCGTCTTCGCGGCGGTTGCGGTGGTCTGCGCGGTGGTCACCGCCGTGTTGGTGGCATGCAGCTGCTGACCAGTCACGGCATCGGTGCTGGATGCACTGAGCGTGGCGTTGGCCACATTGCTGATACGACGTGCGGCGCCATTCTTGTTGGCTACATCGAGCACGGTGCCAGTATTCTGCGCACCCAGGCGCACATTGCCCGTGGCGGACACCTGACCGACCAGACCGGCCACGGTGGTCACCTGTCCGAGGGCAGTGTCTGCGGTCGTCTTCGCGGCGGTTGCGGTGGTCTGCGCGGTGGTCACCGCCGAGTTGGTGGCATGCAGCTGCTGACCAGTCACGGCATCGGTGCTGGATGCACCGAGCGTGGCATTGGCCACGTTGCTGATACGACGTGCGGCGCCATTTTTGTTGGATACATCCAGCACGGTGCCGGTGTTCTGCGCACCCAGGCGCACATTGCCGGTGGCGGAGACCTGCCCGACCAGACCGGCCACCGTGGTCACCTGCCCCAGTGCGTTATCCGCTGCGGTCTTTGCCGCGGTGGCGGTGGTCTGCGCCGTGGTCACTGCGGTGTTGGTGGCATGCAGTTGCTTGCCCGTTACCGCTTCAGTGCTGGTGGTGCTGAGGGTGGCATCGGCCACGCCGGTCAGCTTGCGGTTGGCATTGGACCTGTTGCGGATGTCCAGTTGCGTGCCAGTGTTGTCACCGCCCACGCGTACGGCGCTGCTGGCCGAGGTCTGGGTGACCAGTCGCGTGTTGACCAGTGCCTGTTCGGCAGCGGTCTTCGCGGCATTGGCCGTATTGGTCGCGGTGGTGACGTTCTGGTTGGTGGCATGGAGCTGCTTGCCGGTTACTGCATCAGTACTGGTGGTGGACAGACGGGCGTCTGCCACGTTGACGACTCTGCGCTTCGTGCTGCTGTTACCCACAGATACCGAATTTGATTCGGTCGCCTCCGAGTTCAGTCCCAACGCGACGCTTCCGATCGCCAATGCTTTGGCATGATGACCCACGGCGACGCCGTTGTACTCAGCGCGAGCGTTTCCGCCCAAGGCGACCGCCCCTGAGTACCCGGCAGTTCCCGCGAATGCATCGCCACCGATGGCGACACGAGAGACACCGGCGGTGCTGTTCACGGTTCCTGCGCCACTGCCCACCGCAATCGAGTTCTGGGAGTAGGCACGCGCATTGTTGCCCAGCGCCGTGGCGCCAATGCCTTCGGCGCGGGCAGTTGCCCCCAGCGCAGTGCCGTAGCCCCCACCTAGAACTTCAGCACCATATCCCACGGCCGTGCTGTGGCTGCCATGTGTATTTGCGAAGTTCCCCACCGTTACAGAGTACGCACCGTTGGCCCTGCTTTTGATGCCAGCGGCGAAGCTGCCGTAGCCGTGCGCGCCGGCCTCCCCACCTAGCGCCATGGTTTCCGCTGCCGTCACCAGGCTCCAGTTACTCGCACTGGTATTGCCGTAGACATCGCCGCGGATGACACCCAGTGTGCGCGCTTCGAAGGTATCTGCAGTGGAGCGCGTGAACGGGTTGATGAGTTCCCATAGGGGCGCGCTCCAGATTTCATCCTGCACGTCAGCATCGTTGGCAGATGCGGCGAGCGGCAGCGCTGCTGATATCAACGCCACGGCCAATGCGCTGCGTGACGTAGCCATTGCTCCGCGAGCACGTGCAAGTTCACTTGCAACGACCCAGCACTGCCGCGCAGTGCACCAGATACGACGATAGATTCTGTTCATGGTTTTTCCTTAACAAACAAGGGAAAAGAAGCCCGTCGCAGCGCACTGCCGAGACGGGTCGAGCGCTTCAGAGCGCGAGGGCCTGCACGTGTTCGCGATAGCCATCGCGGGTCAACCGATAGCGCAGCTGCAGGCGATGGCCGGGCTTCGGGGTAAAGGGCAATTGCAGGGATGCACCGGGGTACAGGCTGCGTGAGACGTCATGAGCGGTGCAGGCGCCGGCCGCATCGCAGTCGGCCACGCTGGTCAGGCCCACGCGCAGGGTTCCGGCATTGACCAGGCTGTCGCCCTGCACGCGCACGTCTACATGCCCGTTGGCCGGCACCACGTTCACCAGCGCCCCCAGATCAAGCTCATGCCCACGGCAGCGCGGGTAGCCGGATTGTCCGGCTCGGCGTCATCGGGACCGCGCACACCTTCGAAGTACACGCGGTAGGCGGTTTCCTTCTCCACCGGCTGCAACGGAATGACCCGGATCAGGCGATTGCCGCCCCCGGCCAGGGCGAACTTGCCCGGGGTGATGGCAATGGCAGCGTCGGCCGGCTCGATCTCGATTTCCTGCTCGTCGGGGGCGGCCGGATCGTCAATGCGGCGAATCGAGGTTTGCACGTACTGCGCCGTGGTGGATTGCGAGTACACGCGGATCTGCGCCCCCTTCCGGGCCTCGACCGAGGTGCGCATCGGATGCACGGTGAGGTTGGCGTGGGCGGGCGCGACGGCAAGCAACAGCGCGCAGGCGAACAGGCAGGACAAGACGGGATGCATAGTGGGTTCCATCGACTTCACGGGCGGGAGGTAGGCAGGCGCAGTTCGACCTTCAGATCACCCTGGTAGGCACCAGAGCGTTTCTCGTCGATGGGTACGCGTGGGGTATCGAGGGTGAGCGGCGTGGGCACGCAGAACACCGGCTGCGACATTCCGGGCAACATCACCAGGCGCAGGCGCGCCGTATCGATGTTGCGCAGTTGTTCTTCCACCCCGTTGCGCATGGGAATACGCGCGCCGTTGTGGTCGAGGGTGACGGTGTAGTCCATGCGTTGGCTGTCACCGCCGGCGCCGGCGGTGTGCCACACCGAATAGCCAGTGGGACCGGGAGGGCGCGTGCCGCTGTCGCGCACGGTGACCCCCAGGTACTCACTCTGCGAACCGAGGCCGTCGTACAGGCACATGTCCAGGTGCGCGCGGCCACCGACCGTTCGGGCAATGGGGTCGTAGCTGAGATTGAGGCCTACAGTGGGGGCGGCTTCCTGGAATTCAGGCAGGTAGATGGAGACCGCGTCGTAGTCGGTGATCGTGAGTTCGAAACGGTAGGTATACGTGGCGAGGTTGCGGGTGTCGGGGGTGTTCGCGCGGAGTTCGAGCGTTGCGGTCCAGATGCCGGCGACAAGTTTCCCTATTTCCGGCATCTCAAGTGCAAGCTGAGCACCGATTCCCGCGGCGTTTGCGCCGGGGCAGCCAGTCACGTGGGTCGACCACGGCGCCATGATTCCCAGTTGCCAGAAGTCCCCCATGCAGGCACGATTATTAAGTGCTCTCTCCAGGCCTCCGCGAACATTCAGGTCCGTCCGCATCTGGCTGCGCTGTTCGACAAAAGTGAGAGCGATGTTTCTAAGTCCCAGATCAGGATCTCTAATCCCCTCCACCGGGCACCGCCCCCTCTCCGCGCTGCTATCCGAAACACACGTCAGATGCAGTTCGCCGTAGCGCTTGCCCAGATCCACATGGTCGTACGCCAACAGCGTGCGCGGTGGCATCAACACGATGTCCCCCGGCATCGCAGACCGATCCCAACTCATCACGATGTCGCGATGCTCATCGGTCGGATGCGTTTCCGGTGGCCGCTGTGCCATCGCCTGCGGCACCACCAGCACCAGCGCACTGAACAGCACCAGCCACCACCACAGCCGCCGGCTCATCGCGCACCTCCCGCGGCAGCCTGCTGACTGCTGGCAATCAGCGCCTTTTCCTGCAGCAGACGCGTCACCCGCGCCTGCTGGCGGATGTCCGCCGGCAGCTGCGCCACGTTCAGCGGCTCGCACTGCACGGCACCCACCAGCAGCACCACCTGACGGCGTTCGCGCACCTGCAGCGGGCATTGCAGCAGGCGGTCGTCCTGCAGCAGGTACAGCACCGCTTCGCGGCGCGGGAAGTCGGCCACGAAGCCGCCGTTGCTGCCGGTGCCCGGCACCGGTGCGTTGAGGATGCGGGCACCGCGCAGCGGCGTGCCGGCCAGGTCGTGCGCATTGCCGATGAAGGTGTAGGTCACTTCAATCGGTACCGGCATGCGCAGCAGCTTGCCGGGCGACAGGAACAGTGGGCGCGCGCCGCCCACGCCGGTCACGCGGATGGAGGCGATGCTGTCCAGCGCGCTGGCATCCTGTACTTCGGCACGATGCGACTGGTACGCCGACACCGGCAGCAGGCGGCGATCACCCAGCTTCAGGCGCTGGCGGCGCAGGCCGCCCACCTGCAATTCGGCGGCCACGCCGGTCAGTTCCAGGTCGTCGGTGCCATCCACCTGCACGGCCAGGCCTGCATCGGCGCCCAGGCCACCGCCCCAGTACAGGCCGCGCGAACCGAGCGCCACGCCGGAACTGTGGGTGGCGCTGTAGGCCAGCTCATCGCGCCCGCGCTGCTGGTAGTGCGACACAGTGGCGCCGGTGTGGCCGATGCGGTTCTGCAGCTGCCCGCTGAGCGTGGCGCTGTAGCGGTCGCTGTTGTTGCCGCGCAGTTCGGCGGACAGTTCGCGGAACTGGTCGTCGTGATCCTGGCGCAGGCTCTGCGCCACGCTGTAGGTCACATCCGGGCGCTGGTGCTGCGGCTGGCGCAGGTCCAGCCCGTAGCGGCGCTGCGCGGTGCCGCGCTCGCCCTGCTGCAGGCGGGTGAGGGCAAGGGTGAGGAACACGCCACGGTCGCGGCTGCTGCGCAGGCTGCCGTCGTTGTGCTGCCGCCACACGCCCACGCGCGTGGAGGCGCTGAAGTCGCCCCAGCGTTCACTGCGGTTGTAGCTGGCCTGCCAGGTACGGCTGAGCTGCGGTTCGCGGCTGGGACGCGGCGCCCACGGCGGCAGCAACGGGTCCAGGCCGTACAGCGGATCGTCGATATCGCCGGGTATGCCCACGCCCTGCCGCCAGGTCTGGCGCCGGGTATAGGCCAGGTAGGCATGGCCACCGGCCACCGGCAGCGCCACCGAGGCGCTGAGCGAATCGGCGCAGCCGAGCTGGTCGCGGGCATCGTCGCGGAACTCGCAGGCCTTGCCGCGCATGCGCTGCTGGTACAGGTTCCAGGACGCATGGCGGCGGTAGGACAGCTGGTGCTGCTGCCCGCGGCTGCCATCACTGCCCTGCATGCCGCTGAAGCTGGCGCGGATCTCCTGCGTGGCGAACACCCGGCGCAGGTCCACGCGCAGTTCGCCATAGCTGAAGCCCGCCAGGTCGGCCACGCCAGCGGTGACGGTGGCGCTGCGGCCCAGCGGCACGCGTACACCGGCCATGGCGGCCATCTCGCCATCGAACTGGTCGCTGCGGCGCTCGCTGCGGCGGCCGCCCTGCATGAACCACTGCACGCTGCTGTCGGCCCAGTCGCCGCCCTTGTCGAAGGGCGCTTCTTCGCTGCGTACCAGCACGCCGTCTTCGTAGACGCGCAGGGTGACGGTGTAGTTGCCGAACGGGAACCGGCGCGTATCGATCTGGTTGATGCCGGCCTGCAGGTAGTAGGTCTGCAGCAGGCGCTGGCCATCGAAGGCATCCACGCGTGCATCGCGCGCCAGCAGCACGGTCAGTGGCGTGGCCTGCACGGCCGCTTCACTGTCCACGTAGGCCTGGGTGGTGCCGATGCGCAGGCCCTGGAAGCGGTCCAGCGGCAGCATGCTGAAACTGAAGGTGCCGCCCTGCGGGCTGGACAGGTTGCGGCGGTCCATGCGCCCGGCCTGCAGGTAATGCTCCGGACCGATGTCGTGCCGGTAGTAGGCGTTGTCGAGCTGGAACTCGTGCCGCGTGCGCTGGTTGCGGTAGCGCTGGTGGCTGAAGGTCCAGTTGGCCGAGACATGGCCACGTTCGAACACCCCAAGTACGCCCGCACCCTGCGCGGCCAACGCCTGGTAATCGCGGCCGCCACTGAGGTTGACCGTCTGCTGGTGCAGGAAGGCGTTCTCGGCGTTGGTGCTGACCTGGTGGTGGCGCTGCGCGGCCGGCTCGCCGGGAATCCATTGGCGGGCGACGAACAGGCGCACCGCGCCCTCGCCCTCGTCATACAGTGCGCGCACGGCGGTGGGGTCCTCCGGGGGATCGAGATAGCCGCAGCCGGCGGCGGCACCGCCGTAGCGGCAGGCCAGGTGGCTGTTGCGCGGCAGCGGCTGCGACAGCGCCGGCAGCAGCGCCGCCTGTGCCTCGGCCGGCAGTTGCAGCGCCTGCAGCGCCTCGGCGGGCGCTTCCAGCTGCACGTGGTCGAGGGTGACGCGCACGGGCATCAGCCCGGTCGAACGGCCGAACAGGCGCACGTCCAGCTGCTCGGTCTGGCCTTCAACCAGATCCTCGAAGCCGGCGGGAACACCGCGCGCTGCGACCAGGGGTGTGGCCAGCGACAGGGCGAGCGCGAGCGCCAGCCGGGTAACGGCGGGGGCGGTAGCATTCATGGGGGCAACCAGAAGCGGCCGGCCCAGCAAGCGGGCCGGCGCGGGGCGGAACTTACGGGCTGGCGGTCTTCTGCTTCATGGCGATGCTGACCATGCCCTGGAAGCTGTCAGCCACGGTGATTGCGCCTGGGGTCTTCTGCGCGATCTCCAGCGGCATGGCGACCGAAGCGCCCGGCAGCGCGCCGTCGAACAGGTCAGCAGCGAGGTAGTCGGTGGCAGCCAAGCCCAGCTCGCGGGTGTTCAGGCTGACCTTCAGCGGCACCGACGGCGTACCCGGCGCATTGCCGATCAGCACCGGTTCGTTGATCAGGCGGACTTCGATGTCCTTGTCGATGTCGTTGGAATAGATGCGCACCTGCCGCGACCATGCATCAAGACCAGCTCCCGGCTTGTGGACCATCTTGATCGCATCCGGCAGCGGGCTGCCATCGGCCTGCAGCAGGGCCAGGGTCGGGTCGACATCGGCCAAGACGGTGATGTGGGTTTCGGCGGCATTCGCCGACAGCGAAGCGGTGACCAGCGCTGCAGCCAGCGCGGCCTTCTTGAAGATCTGCATGGGTGTCTCTCTCGGACAGGGGGAACAGGAAGGCTCCCTCCGCAATCCAGTGGGAGGAAGCGCCACCCGCGGGAATGAATGCGGGCGACGGAGAGAATGTTAGGAAGGCAATGGCATGCAGACCATTCAAGCATTCCTAAAATGTCGAATGTTAAGGAGGATCCTTGAGGCCGTTCAATGTTTCGCGATTATGCAATTTTCCTCATCCAGCGATTGCAACTTTCCTCATTGAGCAGGAAAGGTCAGTCCTGGCCTCTCGCACGAGGAACTCGCATCAGGCGGCAGCCACGTACGTCAGCGGATAGGTACTTCCCTGCGGTGCAGGATTCAACGACCTGAGCAGGGAAAGCGCCTGATCTTCCTGCTCGTCCGGGAACAGGTAGGACGCAGGGAACGGGTTGTCCAGGCGGAAGTCGGGATGCAGCCGCAGCTTGAGCCCGACGTAGCGTGCGCAGTAGTTCCTGGCGAGGTTGCCCGCCCCCCAGCAGTCCGCACGACTGTCGATGCGGGCGGAGCGCGGTCTTGTCCGAAAGCATCGATGACAGGTCCAGGAAGGGATGCTCTCCTTCGACCAGGGGAAACACGAAAATCGTTGGCCAGGTGTGGGAACCGTCGCCATCCCAGCGCTTGGCGGTGTAGGTCAGCCTGCCATCATCACCGGCGGTACAGTCGTGGGTAGCAAACCAGGCAGCGATCCGCACATCGCGCGTGATGTCCAGGTAGGACGTCGGAGCGCCGTACTGCTGCAGCATCAGTCCGCGCTGGTAGGAGGTCAGACCCTCGGCGGCGTTGGCATGGCGCTGCTGCTTGTTGAATGCCGACCTCAGCTGCTCGTCATCCGGCAGCAGGGCCTTGGAGGCCTCCACCCATGCCGATATGCCACGGAGCAGGCTCTCGTAGCTCGCGAAGGACTCCAGATGAGAGTCAAAGCGCCGGAACAGTGACGGCACCAGGCTCGATTCACGGATGTTCGAGAAAGGCACCAGCCCGCGTCGGAACAGAGCGGTCCTGTCAGGCACACGGTAATCCTGCCCTTGTCCCCGGAACCACAGTTGTACGCCGTTGATGGCCCTTGCACCCTCCTGCAGAGCGTGCACGACCTCGGTCAGCTGCGCCGGGCTTCGTACAACGAGCTCTGCCACCTCGCTGCGCTTGATCGCATCAGGCTCTGCCGGAACGAGATTGCCGAACAGCAGCCGGCCGGCCAATGCACCACCAGAAAGCAGATTGTCGGCACGGTTTTCCCATAGCGCTGCCCGTATTTCGGGAGGCATGGTGGCCAAACGCGAACTCCAGAAATCAATCGCGAGACAGTGATTGCGGTAGCGGTTGTTCTCGCGCAGGAAAACGAACCCATACAGCGGATCCAGCAGATGCAATGCGACTCGACCGCCCGCCCAACGATGCAGCATGGCCGCGTCGGACTCCGGTGCCGCCACGGCCACCATCGGCAGGGAAACCAGCGACATGCCGGCCTCCTTCAATGGCAGGACCGGGCCACCAAGCTTCTCCAGCTCGCGATCGATCCTGGCGGGGGAATCGGGTGCACGGGTTCCAGGCCCAGTGCAGATCGCTCATAGGGATTGGATAGACCAAGGTTGGCGATGTCATCCACAAGCTCTGAGAAGTAATGCGCCCGGCGCGCCTGCTCTGGATGGAGCCCCTTGAAGCGAGGAGACACCGCAGCTTCCGAAGCACGCTGCCGTGCGCGTATGAAGCTCCGCTCCAGAACGTCAATGGTCGCATCATTCATCTGTTGGCACGCCTGTCTGCATTCTGGTGATTGCGGCGCAGCTGCAACGACAACGACGTCTGACAGCCGCCATGATGGGCTGCGTAGTGTGGCACGCGAGATCCGGCGCGATGCACGTGACGCAGGGTTCACAGCACAAAAAAACGCCCCGCAACTGCGGGGCGTTTTCAGCACAACCTACGCGGGCCGATCAGCCCTGGTAGTCGCGCACGTCGCTGCCGGTGTAGACCTGGCGCGGACGGCCAATCTTCATTTCCGGGTCGACCTGCTGTTCCAGCCAATGCGACACCCAGCCGGAGGTACGGCCCAGGGCGAACATGACGGTGAACATCTCGGTCGGGATCTGCAGCGCCTTGTAGATGATGCCGCTGTAGAAATCGACGTTCGGGTACAGCTTGCGGGCAACAAAGTACTCGTCCTGCAGCGCGGCCTGTTCCAGCTTCACGGCCACGTCCAGCAGCGGATCCTGCACGCCCAGCTGCTTGAGCACCTTGCTGGTCATCTCGCCGATGACCTTGGCGCGCGGGTCGAAGTTCTTGTAGACGCGGTGACCGAAGCCCATCAGGCGGAAGCCGGAGGTCTTGTCCTTGGCCTTGACCACGGCGGACTCGACGTTGTCGGCAGTGCCGATCTCTTCCAGCATCTTCAGCACGGCTTCGTTGGCACCGCCGTGGGCCGGACCCCACAGCGCGGTGACGCCAGCGGCAACCGACGCGTACGGGTTGGCACCGGTCGAGCCGACCAGGCGCACGGTCGAGGTCGAGGCGTTCTGCTCGTGGTCGGCGTGCAGGATGAACAGCAGGTCCAGCGCCTTGACCACGTCCGGGTTCAGATCGTACTGGCCGTCAGCCGACTCGAAGGTCTGCTTCAGGAAGCGGCTGACGTAGTCCAGCGAGGTGTCCGGCTTGTTGGCCGGCAGGCCCTTGCCGTGGCGGTAGATCAGCGCCGACAGGGTCGGCACCTTGGCGATCAGGCGCACGGCGGCCTGGCGGCGCTGTTCGGCGTCGGACAGGTCCAGCGAGTCGTGGTAGATGGCCGACAGCTGCGCGATGGCGGCTGCGAGGATGGCCATCGGGTGGGCATCCTTGGCGAAGCTGGCGATCAGGGCGTTGACCGAATCGTCGACGTTGGCTTCGGCGGTCAGCTCATCGGTGAAGGCCTTCAGCTGCTCGGCGCTCGGGCGCTCGCCGTTGATCAGCAGGTAGGCCACTTCGACGTAGCTCGACTTTTCCGACAGCTGCTCGATCGGGTAGCCGCGGTACAGCAGCACGCCCTTGTCGCCGTCGATGTAGGTGATGGCGGACTTGCAGCTGGCCGTCGCGGTGAAGCCGGAATCGTAGGTGAAATACCCCGTTTCCTTGGTCAGCTTCGCGATGTCGACGCAGTCGTTGCCAAGGGTGGGTTTGATGACGGGCAGAACGACCGACTTATCGCCGGCGTTGAGCGTGACCTGATCAAGATCGGACACTGTGTGCGCTCCTTCATGGGAAGGCGCCTGCCCAAGCGCATTGGTCAGGCACGTGAATGACGTCCACGACCTGTGTCGTGGATCACGCCATTATCGCACAGCAGCATTTGCCCGGCGCTAGACAGAAGTCGTAGACGACAGGCGGCCAGAACCCGGCCGTCGAGCGGCCCGGATCGGCAAAAGCGCTGTCACACGGACGCAGTGTTCCGTCCATCCAAACGCCCGTTGGGCAGGCGTTGGGGAAAAACAAACGGCCGCGCAGAGCGCGGCCGTCGGTTCCAAGCGGGATCGACAGATCAGCGCGCGTAGCGCTTCTGGAACTTGTCGATACGGCCCGAGGTGTCGATGACCTTGTGCTTGCCCGTGTAGAACGGGTGCGAAGCCGAGGAAATTTCAACCTTGACCAGCGGGTATTCGTTGCCGTCTTCCCACTGGATGGTTTCCTTCGTCGCCATGGTCGAGCGGGTCAGGATCTTGAAATCGGAGGTGACGTCATGGAAGACGACGTCGCGGTAGTTCGGATGGATATCGGCCTTCATGGGCTCACACCGTAAATGGGCTGGTGGTCAAGAGCGGCATTATAAGCACCGGTTGCCGCCTGGGGCAACCGGTGCCGGCAGATCGACGTCAGTCGGCGCCCAGGGCCTGGCGCACCAGGGCCTCGAAACGCCCCTGGTCGTAGGCCATCAGCAGATCGCAGTTGTCCGGCTGGCCGGTCTGGCGGTTCCAGTCGACGATGGTGGCGCCGCGGCTGAACGTACCGTTCAGTTCCACGTTCAGCGGCCGCGATTCAACCTGCAGCTGCCCTTCCGGGTTCAGCGCCCAAGCCATGGCCACGGCATCGGCGGTGTACCAGCGGCCGCCCTTGGCGTCTTCCGACAGCGCGCGGGTCTTGCGCGAGATCAGCTCGTAGAAGCGGGCGCGATCGGAATCGGCCTGCAGCCACTGCTCGGCCTGCTCCAGCGGCAGGCCGTGGGCGACGGTGGCCTCCCAGTCCGACACCAGCAGGTGCTTGAACGAGGTGAACACCACGTGCGCCGCTTCCGGGTCGAAGGCGATGTTGAATTCGGCCGCCGGGGTGATGTTGCCGTGGCAGGTGACCGCCCCGCCCATCACCACGATGCGCTTGATGCGCTGGGGCAGGGTCGGGTCCAGCTTCAGCGCCAGCGCCAGGTTGGTCAGCGGGCCGAGCATCACCAGCATCAGTTCGCCGGCGTGTTCGTGCGACAGGCGCAGGATGGCCAGCGCGGCATGCTCGGCCTCGGCCTGGCGGCTGGGCGGCGGCAGGTCCACGTCACCATAGCCATCACGGCCATGCACGTGGGCGGCGTCGACGGAGGGATGCAACAGCGGATCCGGGCTGCCGGCGAACACCGGCACGTCGGTGCGGCCGACGATGTCGCAGAGCTTGAGGGCGTTGCGGACGGTGTATTCAAGGCCGACATTGCCGGCGGCGATGGTCAGGGCGACCACGTCATGCCGTTCATCGGCAAAGGCCATCAGCAGGGCCAGGGCGTCGTCCACACCGGGGTCGGTGTCGATCAACAGGGGGATCTTGTGGGTCATCGTTGCCGTCTTCAGATCGGCAACGAAGTGTGGACCGGGATGATGACCGTTGCAAGTACGGGGGTTCTGGCAGGGCGGCGCCCTGCACCCGCCGAATCAACGGCACACGCCAGAGCAACGGCAGAAGCTGGTTTCCAGGGGGATGGCGGGGTGGATCCGGTTGCGGGGGACGCCGCAAGTACGTCCCTGTAGGCTTGGCCGCGGCATCCATGCTGCGGACACCCCCGCAACCGGACCCACCCCGCCTTCGAAGGTTTCCGCGGCTGTTGGCGGGTGTCGACCTTGGTCGACACATCCAGGCAATGCGTGGATGAACATGGAAATGATCGAAAAGACTTTCTGTAGCGTCGAGCCATGCTCGACTCCCGCGCGCAGCGCGAACGGCAGCCGAGCGCAGGCTCGGCTCTACAGTAGATCCATGCAATGCGTGGATGAGCATGCCGGGAATGGGGTCAGAGCCCTTTGCTGCGCATAGGAATCCGACCCCGAGCCTTACGCCGAGGCGTAACGCACGGCGGTGCCGATCCAGCGCTGCACCACGCGGTCGGCCAGCGCCGGTTGCTGGGCCAGCAGCCGTTCGGCCAGGTCGTGCACGCCGGGCAGCAGGCCGGCGTCGCGGGCCAGGTCGGCAATGCGGAAGCCGGCCAGGCCGGTCTGCCGCGTACCCAGCAGTTCGCCGGGGCCGCGCAGTTCCAGATCCTTTTCGGCGATGACGAAGCCATCGTTGGTTTCGCGCATGGTCTGCAACCGCTCGCGCGCCATCTGCGAAAGCGGCGCCTGGTACAGCAGCACGCAGCGCGACACCGCCGAACCACGGCCCACGCGGCCGCGCAGCTGGTGCAGCTGGGCCAAGCCGAGGCGCTCGGCGTTCTCGATCACCATCAGCGAGGCATTCGGTACGTCCACGCCCACTTCAATGACCGTGGTCGCGACCAGCAGGTCGATCTCGCCGGCCTTGAACGCCACCATCGTCGCCAGCTTCTCCGCAGCCTTCAGGCGGCCATGCACCAGGCCCACACGCACGCCCGGCAGCAGCGCCTGCAGCGATTCGTAGGTGGCCTGCGCCGGCGTGGCATCCAGTTCTTCGCTTTCCTCGATGAGCGTGCACACCCAGTACACCTGCCGGCCTTCCTGGCAGGCCAAGGCGATGCGCTCGATCAGCTCCGGGCGGCGGTCGTTGTTCAGCGCCACGGTCTGCACCGGGGTACGCCCCGGCGGCAGTTCGTCGATGGCCGAGACATCCAGGTCTGCGTACTCGGACATCGCCAGCGTGCGCGGAATCGGCGTGGCGGTCATCACCAGCTGGTGCGGCACGCTGTTGCCACCTGCGCCCTTGTCGCGCAGGGCCAACCGCTGATGCACGCCGAAGCGGTGCTGCTCGTCGACGATGGCCAGGGCCAGGTCCTGGAACACCACCGCCTCCTGCATCAGCGCGTGGGTGCCGACCACCACCTGCGCTTCGCCGCTGGCAACCTGTTCCATCACCTTGGCGCGCGCCTTGCCGGTGACCTTGCCGGCCAGCCACGCGATGCGCACGCCCAACGGTTCCAGCCAGCCGCGCAGGTTGTTGAGATGTTGTTCGGCCAGCAGCTCGGTGGGCGCGGCCAACGCGACCTGCTTGCCCTGTTCCACCGCCAGCATGGCAGCCAGCGCGGCGACCACGGTCTTGCCCGAACCGACGTCGCCCTGCACCAGCCGCAGCATCGGGCTGGGGCGGGCGAGGTCTTCGCGGATCTGCTTGAACACGCGCGTCTGTGCGCCGGTCAGCGCGAACGGCAGCTGCTTCAGCAGCGCCTTGGCCAGCTTGCCCGGACCGGCCAACGGCGGTGCATGGTGCGCCTGCAACGCGATGCGCTGGCGACGCAGGCTGAGGTGGTGGGCCAGCAGTTCTTCCATCGCCAGGCGGCGCTGCGCGGGGTGCGTGCCGCCGGCCAGCGCGGCCAGATCGGCATCCGGTGGCGGCCGGTGCACGGTCAGCAGCGCGCTGCGCAGCGACGGCAGGCCGAGGCCATCAAGCCAGCCGCTGGGCAGCAGTTCCAGCGTGCTTTCCTCGGGCAGCCGGTCCAGCGCCTGGCCGATCAGTTTGCGCATGGTCATCGGGCCGACGCCTTCGACGGTGGGATACACCGGGTCGAGGCGATCGCCGAGTTCGGGATCGTCGTTGCGGCCCAGCACCTGGTAGCTGGGGTGGACGATTTCCAGGCCCAGATGGCCCGGCTTGGGCGTGCCGAAGCAGCGCAGCCGGTTGCCGACCGCGAACTGGCCGACCTGCTGCTGGCGGAAGTGGAAGAAGCGCAGCACCAGCGTGCCCTGCCCTTCATCTTCCACCGCCACCTTCAGCATCGGCCGGTAGCGCATGCCGCGCTCGACCGCGACCACCCGTACTTCCACCTGCGCCGGAACGCCGTTGCGCAGGTCCTCGATGCGGGTCAGCCGGGTGCGGTCTTCATAGCGCAGCGGCAGGTGCAGCCAGAGATCCTGCAGGGTGGCCAGGCCACGCGCCTGCAGTTTGGCGGCCACGGCCGGGCCCACGCCAGCGAGCATCGCCAGGGATGCTTCGCCGGACGGTGACAGGACCGGGGTGACCGCCGCCTTGCGTGCCACGTGGCGGTCAGTCGATGACCATCACCGCGTCGACCTCGAAGTTGGCGCCCTTCGGCAGGCCCGAGACTTCGATGGTGGAACGGGCCGGGTACGGAGCCTGGAAGTAGTCCTGCATGACCGCATTGACCTTGGCGAACTCGCCCAGATCGGTCAGGTACAGGCCCAGGCGCACGACCTTGTCCAGCGAGCCGCCAGCCGCTTCGGCCACCGCCTTGAGGTTGTCGAAGGCGCGACGGGCCTGCGCTTCGACGTCGCCAGCGCCGACGATGTCGCCGGTGGCCGGGTCGAGCGGGATCTGGCCAGAGAAGTACACGGTGTTGCCGGCGCGCACGGCCTGCGAGTACGGGCCGATGGCGGCGGGAGCCTTTTCGGTGTTGATGATCTGGCGGGACATGGGTCGCTCCGGTGCGTTGGGGGAAACAGAGCGGTGATTGTACCGGCTGGGCGCGATGTCGGCTGGGGTCGCGTGCGCGGAACATCAGCCACGCATGGCGTGGATCTACCGCTGCATGAACCGCACGATGGCTCGGTAGTGCCGGCCGCTGGCCGGCAACCTCATGAACGTCGGAAGCACCGCGACGTTGCCGGCCAGCGGCCGGCACTACCGGTTGTGCGCAGGATCTACTGGCGGCGCACCGACTGCACGACCGACAGGCGGCGCAGGCGCCGCATCACTTCGGCCAGGTGGTTGCGGTCGCGTACCTGGATGTTGAACGCCAGCACGGCAGCGTTGAAGTCGCGGTCAAGGTAGTCCACGCGTTCGATGTTGGAGTGGCTCTGCGCGATGGCGGCGGCCAGCTGCGCCAGCACGCCGGTGCCGTTCTCCACTTCCACCACCAGCGAGGTGTCGTAGTCGCCGGAGACGGTGGTGTCCCAGCCGATCGGCACCCAGCGCTCGGGTGACTTGCGCAGCTCGGCCAGGTTCGGGCAGTCCATGCGGTGCACCACGATGCCCTTGCCGGCGGTGTGGTAGCCCATGATCTCGTCACCGGGAATCGGCTGGCAGCAGCCGGCGAAGGTGACCACGCCACGCTCGCTGCCATTGATGAGGATCTTTTCCTGCGAGTGGTGGCGCGAATGCGGGCCACCGCGCAGTTCGGCGTAGGCCATCAATGCCTGCGCGGCCTGGGTCGGCATCCAGTTGCCCAGCGCGACCTCGGCCAGCAGTGCCTCCAGGCGCGGGAAGCGGTGTTCGGTGAGGAACGCATCCAGGCGCCCCTTGGGCAGCCGCTCCAGCGATGAATCCATCGCTTCCAGCGCACGGTCGAGCATGCGGTGGCCCAGCTGCACGGCGTCTTCGTGCTCCAGCTGCTTGAGCTGGTGGCGGATGGCGGTGCGCGCCTTGCTGGTGACCACGAATTCCAGCCACTGCGGTTTCGGCGTGGCCGAACGCGCGGTGATGATCTCCACCGACTGCCCCGACACCAGCTTGGTGCGCAGCGGCACCAGCTTCTTGTCCACGCGCGAGGCCACCGCCATGTTGCCGACGTCGGTATGCACGGCGTAGGCAAAGTCGAGCGCGGTGGAGTTGCGCGGCAGGGCCAGGATCTTGCCCTTCGGGGTGAACAGGTAGACCTCGTCCGGGAACAGATCGACCTTGACGTTGTCGAGGAACTCCAGCGAGGAACCGGCGGCGCGCTGCGAATCGATCAGCTCGACGATCCAGGCGTGGGCGCGGCTCTGCGCGCTGTTGGGCGAATCACCACCGAACTTGTAGGTCCAGTGCGCGGCCACGCCACGCTCGGCGATCAGGTCCATTTCCTCGGTGCGGATCTGCACTTCGATGGGCGAACCGTAGGGCCCGAACAGCACGGTGTGCAGCGACTGGTAACCGTTGGCCTTGGGAATGGCGATGAAATCGCGGAAGCGGCCGTCCAGTGGCTTGAAGGTGGCGTGCACCGAACCCAGCGCGTGGTAGCAGCTGGGCACGCTGCGCACGACCAGGCGGAAGCCGAACACGTCCATCACCTGGTCGAAGGATTTGTTCTCGTCGCGCATCTTGTTGTAGATGCTCCACGGGGTCTTGATGCGGCTGACCAGGCGGTGCTCGATGCCCTCCTTGGCCAGGCGCTGCGACAGCTGCACTTCCACCTGCGCCATCGCCTCGCGGCGGACCACCGGCTGGCTGCGGATGTGTTTTTCGATGATGGCGTGGCGCCACGGGTACAGCGCCTTGAAGCCGAGGTTCTGCAGCTCGCTCTTGACCAGGCTCATGCCCAGGCGCTGGGCGATGGGCGCGTAGATCTCCAGCGTCTCGCGGGCGATGCGGCCGCGTGCTTCGCGGCTCTGCGCGCCCAGCGTGCGCATGTTGTGCAGGCGGTCGGCCAGCTTGATCATGATCACGCGCAGGTCGCGTGACATCGCCAGCAGCATCTTGCGGAAACTCTCGGCGGCCGCTTCCTGGCGGTCTCGGAACTTCAGCTTGTCCAGCTTGGTCACGCCGTCGACCAGTTCGGCCACGGCCTCGCCAAACTCGGCGGCCAGCGCCTCGCGGGTCAGCGGGGTGTCTTCGATGGTGTCGTGCAGGATCGCGGCGATCAGCGCTTCCACGTCCAGGCCCAGCTCGGCCAGCACCTGCGCCACCGCCACCGGATGGGTGATATAGGGCTCGCCCGACTTGCGCGTCTGCCCGGCATGCGCGGCGGCTCCGACTTCCCAGGCGCGGCGCAGCAGCGGCAGCTGCTCCGGCGGCAGGTAGTGGGCGGCGCGTTCAAGCTGGAGGACGTAGTCGGGTACGGCGGCAGCGGGGACTGCGGCGACCTTGGCAGTGGGGCCTGGGTTCATGCCCGAAGCCTATTCCAGCGCGACGTTTACGGCAAATCCTGAATGCGAAACAGCCCGCACGGGGCGGGCTGTTCGGCGATCCAGCAATGACGTTGATCGATGCGATCAATCGTCGTTCTTGGACATGTCTTCGTCGGCGACCACTTCGGCGGCGGCCCACTCCAGCGCTTCGCGCTCGGCGCGCTCACGCTCGGCCTTCTCGACTTCGTCGATCAGCGCGTTGTCGATCTTGCGGGCGGCGATTTCGCGCAGCGCCAGCACGGTCGGCTTGTCCTCGGTCTCGCTGTTGTCCAGCGTGGCCTGCACGCCGTTGGCGAGCTGGCGGGCACGCTTGGAAGCCATCATGACCAGTTCGAAACGGTTGTTAACGACTTCCAGGCAATCTTCTACGGTGATGCGGGCCATACGGGCTCCCGGCGACCGGTCGGCCGCTCAGTCGAATGAGGGAAAGGGGACGGAGTGTACTGGCAGGGGCTGGACAAAATCAAGCCAACCCCCACCCGATTCTTTTGGAATCAGTCAGTTGCACCCGGATCGGGGGTCAACAGCGCCTGGATCAGGCCGGCATGGCGGACCTTCTGGGCCTCCCGGCGCAGGCGGCTGGCGGTGAAGATGGCGCACAGCTCGTCCACCGCGGTGTCGAACACCTCGTTGACGATGACGTAGTCGAACTCGTTGAAGTGCAGCATTTCATCGCGGGCCGCGCCCAGGCGCTGGGCGATGACCGCCTCGCTGTCCTGGCCACGCTTGCGCATGCGGTCCTGCAGCGCCTGCTTGGACGGCGGCAGGATGAACACGGTGACCGTACCCGGCACCAGCTGGCGCACCTGCTGGGCGCCCTGCCAATCGATCTCCAGCAGCACGTCCTGGCCGGCGGCCAGCTGCGGCTCCACCGACTGCCGGGCGGTGCCCTTCCAGTCGCCGTGCACCCAGGCATGCTCGAAGAAGTCGCCGTCGGCGATCATTTCCTCGAACTTCTCCGCAGAGACGAAATGGTAGTGCTGGCCGTTCACTTCACCGGGGCGCATCGCGCGCGAGGTGAAGGAGATCGACAGGGCGATCTGCGGATCACGCGCCAGGGTGGCGTTGACGATGCTGCTCTTGCCGGCGCCGGACGGGGCGGCAACGATGTACAGCGTGCCGCGCGCGATGGCGGCCGACGGATTCGACGGGGCGCTCATGCGGGGGATCCAACGGGTTGATTTCGCAAAGTTTTTCCTCGGTGTTCCAGATCCGGCGCGGAGGATCGCGCCAGGATGGCGGGGGCTGCGCGGAACATCCTGGAACCAGGCCCCGCAGACGCTTCCCCGGGGTGCGGGCACGCAACTTTACCAGAGCGGCCCCTTCCCGCGCCCGTCCTGCGGGCGCCGGCCCTTGTGCCACATGGGCATCCGGGGGCCTGTGCTATAACCGGGCCGTACCTACCGACAGCCGGGTGGTCTGCGTGCCGCCCCGCCATCCAAGGAGAACGGCATGCCCTCGATGAGTCGCCGCCAGTTCCTGAAGGTCACCGGGACAACCCTGGTGGGCTCCAGCCTGGCCCTGATGGGCTTCGCGCCCGGCATCGCGCTCGCGGAGGTCAGGCAGTACAAGCTGACCCGCGCGACCGAGACCCGCAACACCTGCACGTACTGCTCGGTGGCCTGCGGCATCCTGATGTACAGCCTCGGCGATGGCGCCAAGAACGCCGAGCCGAGCATCTTCCATATCGAGGGCGACCCGGACCATCCGGTGAACCGCGGCACGCTGTGCCCGAAGGGTGCCGGCTTGGCCGACATCATCCACAGCAAATCGCGCCTGCTCTACCCCGAGTACCGCGCACCGGGCTCGAACGAGTGGAAGCGGCTGAGCTGGGACGATGCACTGGACCGTATCGCGCGGCTGATGAAGGAAGACCGCGACGCCAACTTCGTGCAGAAGAACGAGGCCGGGCAGACGGTCAACCGCTGGCTGACCACCGGCATGCTGGCGGCCTCGGCCACCAGCAATGAAACGGCGGTGCTGACCCACAAGGTCGTGCGCTCCCTCGGCATGCTGGCATTCGACAACCAGGCACGTGTCTGACACGGCCCGACGGTGGCAGGTCTTGCCCCGACGCTAGGCCGTGGTGCGATGACGAATCACTGGGTCGACATCAAGAATGCCGACCTGATCCTGATCATGGGTGGCAATGCCGCCGAGGCGCATCCGTGCGGGTTCAAATGGGTAACCGAGGCCAAGGCACACAACAAGGCTCGCCTGATCGTGGTCGACCCCGTTTCAACCGCTCGGCCGCGGTGGCCGACGTGTACGCGCCGATCCGTACCGGCACCGACATCGTGTTCCTGGGCGGCCTGATCAACTACCTGTTGACCGAGGACCGCATCCAGCACGAGTACGTGCTGAACTACACCGACATGTCGTTCCTGGTGAAGGACGAATTCGCCTTCAAGGACGGCCTGTATTCGGGCTACAACGCCGAGAAGCGCAGCTACGACCGTTCCAGCTGGGACTACGTGTACGGCGATGATGGCTTCGTGCGCAGCGACCCGACGCTGAAGGACCCGCGCTGCGTCTACACCCTGCTCAAGCAGCACTATGCGCGCTACACCGTGGAGATGGTCGAGCGCATCTGCGGTACGCCGGCCGACAGCATCCGCCAGATCTGGGACATGATCGCGTCCACCGCCGGCAAGGACAAGGCGATGACCATCCTGTACGCGCTGGGCTGGACGCAGCACTCGATCGGTGCGCAGAACGTGCGTGCCGGCACCATGGTGCAGCTGCTGCTGGGCAACATCGGCGTGGCCGGTGGCGGCATGAACGCACTGCGCGGGCATTCCAACATCCAGGGCCTGACCGACATCGGCCTGATGTCCGACCTGCTGCCCGGCTACCTGACGTTGCCGAAACAGGACGAGCAGGACTATGACGCCTACATCGCCAAGCGCACGCAGAAGCCGCTGCGCGCCAACCAGATGTCGTTCTGGCAGAACTACCCCAAGTTCCACGTCAGCCTGATGAAGTCGTGGTGGGGTGATGCCGCCACCGCCGACAACAACTGGTGCTTCGATTACCTGCCCAAGCTCGACAAGCCGTACGACATGCTGCAGGCGTACGAGCTGATGAACGAAGGCAAGATCCACGGCTACATCTGCCAGGGCTTCAATCCACTGGCTTCGGCGCCGAACAAGGGCAAGCTGATCAGCGCGTTCTCCAAGCTGAAGTTCATGGTCAGCATGGACCCGCTGGAAACCGAGACCATCGCGTTCTGGCAGAACCACGGTGCGCTGAACGATGTCGACCCGAGCGCGATCCAGACCGAGGTGTTCCGCCTGCCGACCACCTCGTTCGCCGAGGAGAACGGCGCGGTGGTGAATTCCTCGCGCTGGCTGCAGTGGCACTGGAAGGGCGCCAACCCGCCGGGCGAAGCGCGCAGCGACATCGAGATCATGTCCGAGCTGTTCCATCGCATCAAGGCGCTGTACCAGAAGGACGGCGGCGCCTGGTGGGAGCCGGTGCGCGACCTGGCCTGGAAGTACGCCAACCCCGAGGTACCGACGCCGGAAGAGCTGGCGATGGAGTACAACGGCAAGGCGCTGGTGGATGTATTCGACCCGAAGGACCCGACCAAGCTGGTGCGCAAGGCCGGCGAGCAGCTGGCCGCGTTCGGCGACCTGCGCGACGACGGCAGCACGTCCTCCGGCTGCTGGATCTACATCGGTGCCTGGGGCCCGACCGGCAACATGATGGCGCGGCGTGACAACAGTGACCCGACTGGCATCGGCAATACTCTCGGCTGGGCCTGGGCATGGCCGGCCAACCGGCGCGTCATGTACAACCGCGCTTCGTGCGACGTGGCCGGGCGGCCGTTCGATCCGCGGCGCACCCTGCTGGCCTGGAACGGCAAGAACTGGGGCAGCGTGGACGTACCGGACTTCAAGGCCGACGAGGACCCGGCCGGTGGCATGGGCCCATTCATCATGAACCCGGAAGGCATCGCCCGCTTCTTCGCCAAGGCCGGCATGGCCGAAGGCCCGTTCCCGGAGCACTACGAGCCGTTCGACACCCCGCTGCGCAGCAACCCGCTCAGCCCCGGCCAGGCACAGACGCTGAACAACCCGGCCGCCCGCGTGTTCGCCAGCGACCGTGCGCAGATCGGTTCGCCGGACGAGTTCCCGCATGTGGCCACCACTTACCGCCTGACCGAGCATTTCCACTTCTGGACCAAGCACGGCAAGCTCAACGCCATCATCCAGCCCGAGCAGTTCGTCGAGATCGGCGCCGCCCTGGCCGACGAGCTGGGCATCAACAACGGCAGCCGCGTGCGCGTGAGCTCCAAGCGCGGCCATATCGAAGCCGTGGCGATGGTGACCAAGCGCATCAAGGCCCTGCAGATCGATGGCAAGACCGTGCACCAGGTGGGTATACCGATCCACTGGGGTTTCCTCGGTGCAGCCAAGCCCGGCTACATCGCCAATACGCTGACCAACGCCATCGGTGACGGCAACTCGCAGACGCCCGAATCGAAGTGCATCCTGGTCAAGGTCGAGAAGGTGTAGGAGACACGCCATGTCACTGCAATCGCTGGACATCATCCGCCGCTCGGCCACCACCACGCCCTCGCCACAGGCGCGCAGCGCCCACACCGGGCAGGTCGCCAAGCTGATCGACGTGAGCAAGTGCATCGGCTGCAAGGCCTGCCAGGTCGCCTGCATGGAGTGGAACGACCTGCGCGACGAGGTCGGCAGCTGCGTCGGCAGCTATGACAACCCACCGGACCTGAGCGACCAGTCGTGGACGGTGATGAAGTTCCGCGAGTACGAGGATGAGAAGGGCAAGCTGGAGTGGCTGATCCGCAAGGAAGGCTGCATGCACTGCAGCGATCCCGGCTGCCTGAAGGCCTGCCCATCACCCGGCGCGATCATCCAGTATGCCAACGGCATCGTCGACTTCCAGGAAGAGCACTGCATCGGCTGCGGCTACTGCGTGACCGGCTGCCCGTTCGATGTGCCGCGCATCTCCAAGAAGGACCACAAGGCCTACAAGTGCACGCTGTGCTCGGACCGGGTGGCGGTCGGCCAGGAACCGGCCTGCGTGAAGACCTGCCCGACCGGCGCGATCACCTTCGGCAGCAAGCAGGCGATGACCGAGCATGCCGCCGGCCGCGTCGAAGACCTGAAATCGCGCGGTTACGAGAACGCCGGCCTGTACGACCCGCAGGGCGTCGGCGGCACCCACGTGATGTACGTGCTGCAGCACGTGGACAAACCGGAACTGTACGCCGACCTGCCCAAGGACCCGCGGATCAGCCCGATGGTGGAGATCTGGAAAGGCGTGGCCAAGCCGCTGGGCGTGCTGGCGATCGCTGCCACCGCCTTTGCCGGCTTCCTGCATTACATCGGCATCGGCCGCAATACGGTCAATGACGAGGAAGAAGAGGAAGCCGAACACGAGGCGAAGAAGATCGAAGAGGAGCAGCGGCCATGAAGTACGCACCGCACCCGCGGCAGATCATCCGCTACCGCGCGCCAACCCGCATCAACCACTGGATCGTGGCGATCTGCTTCGTGCTGACGGCACTGTCCGGGCTGGCCCTGTTCCACCCTGCCCTGTTTCCGTTGACCCAACTGTTCGGCGGCGGACCGTGGACGCGCATCCTGCACCCGTTCGTCGGCCTGGCCATGGTGGTGGGCTTTGCCCTGCTGGCCTTGCGCATGTGGCGCGACAACTTCCTCAGCGCCGATGACCGCGCGTGGATGCGCGGCATGCGCGACGTGTTGCGCAACGAGGACGAGAAGCTGCCACCGGTGGGCCGCTTCAATGCCGGGCAGAAGCTGCTGTTCTGGGCCATCATCGGCTGCCTGTCGGCGCTGCTGTTGACCGGCTTTGTGATCTGGCGGCAGTACTTCAGCCACTTCTTCCCGATCGGGGTGATCCGCTTCTCGGTGCTTGCCCACGCGCTGTTCGGCTGGGTGCTGATCTGCGCGATCGTGGTGCACATCTATGCGGCGATCTGGATCAAGGGCTCGGTGCGGGCGATGACCCAGGGCAAAGTGACCTACGGCTGGGCGTACAAGCACCACCGGCAGTGGTTCCGCGACATCCTGCGCGGGCGCCGGGAACAGGGTTAGCAGCAGGGCCTGCGGCCCTGCACCTGCTTCAAGCCAAGGCAACAGCAGCTATCCGTGCGATGGCGGGGTCTAATGGTGGGTGCCGACCATTGGTCGGCACTGATCGAATCCCGACCAACGGTCGGGATCCACCTCTGTAGAGTCGAGCCATGCTCGACTGCTTTGGCATTGGCACGCTGGACGCCAGCGCCGACAACGGCGAGGATGGAGCCTGGTTCTTCCGGCTGGCCCTGCATGGCGCAACGCATCCTTGAACCCGGTGAGATCGAGACGCTCGCCTCGCGCGACGTCCCCCGCATCATCCTGCCCGATCCGGCATCGCTGTTCACCGATCGCGCGGCACGCCTGCGCAGCCTGGCCGAGCACAGTGCCATCGGCGGTTACCTGCAGCTGCTGGCGGCGCTGGCCGATGCCCAGCAGGCCCTGCTGGTTGAAGTGACGCCACAGCAGCGCGAGGCATTGCAGGCACAGGCGCGCGCACAACAGTCAAGCGCCGCCGCCGGCGCCGGCATGCCGTTGCGGCCGGCCAATACACTTCAGCTCGATGATGGCTGGCGTGACTGGCTGCGCACGCTGTGCCAGCACTGCGCCGATGAAGCCGGGCTGCCGGCAGAAACTCGGCAGGAGCTGCAGCGTGTCGCCGCTGCCGATGACCGCTGGCTCGATGCGCAGGCCCATGCGGTGCTGGAGCGGGATGACGCACCGTCGGTGGATGCGGTGGCTGCGTTGCTGGTGATGAATGCACTGCAGGTGTACTGGGCCGTGCTGGCCGCCAGCTTCCGCGCCACCGATCTGAAACCACTGGCCGACGCGCCCGGCCTGTGCCCGCTGTGCGGCACCCTGCCGGTGGCCAGCATGGTGCAGGCACGCCCGCCCTACGCGTCCTACCGCTACCTGTCATGCTCGCTGTGCGCCTGCCAGTGGCACTACGTGCGAGTGCAGTGCAGCCAGTGTGGTGCCGCCGGCAAGGACATCGCCTATCGCGCGCTGGCCGATGTGGACGGCGACAGCGGCGAGGCTGTGCGTGAGAGCGCGGTTCGCGCCGAGACCTGCGACCACTGCCACAGTTACCGCAAGATCCTGTATCTGGAGAAGGACCCGCAGCTGGACCCGGTGGCAGACGACCTGGCGACGCTGGCGCTGGATATCCTGCTGGGCGAGGAAGGCTATGCGCGTGCCAGCCAGAACCCGCTGCTGTGGCAGGCCGACGGCGACTGAACCGATGCCACGCACCCGCCCTGCCCCGGCATCCTCGGCCGCGCTGCCTTCACTGGATCGGCTGCTGCGCCTGCCGGCGCTGTCGGCACTGATCGATGGCCACGGCCGCAGCCGCATCACCCAGCTGCTGCGCTCGCAGGTGCAGACGCTGCGCGAACGCATCAGCGCCGGTGCGCTTTCGGCCGAGCAACTGCAGCAGGCAACCGAGGGCCCGGCACTGGTGGCGGCGCTCGAGGCGGTACTGGCTGCCGATGCACGCCAGGGCCTGCAGCCGATGTTCAACCTGACCGGCACCGTGCTGCATACCAACCTGGGTCGCGCCCTGCTGCCGGAGGTCGCGGTGCACGCGGTCACCCGCGCAATGACCGCGCCGGTCGATCTTGAGTTCGACCTCGACCGCGGCCGCCGTGGCGACCGCGATGCACGGGTGCAGGCACTGATCTGCGAACTCACCGGCGCTGAAGCCGCCACCGTGGTCAACAACAATGCCGCGGCGGTATTGCTGCTGCTCAACAGCCTGGCCAACCGCCGCGAAGTGGTGGTGTCACGCGGTGAACTGGTGGAGATCGGCGGTGCCTTCCGTATCCCCGATGTGATGCGCAGTGCCGGTGCACGGCTGCGCGAAGTGGGCACCACCAACCGTACCCACCCGGCCGATTTCGCCGGCGCCATCAACGCGCGTACCGCGCTGCTGATGGAGGTGCATGCCAGCAACTACGCCATCACCGGGTTCACTGCCAAGGTCGACACTGCGGCGATGGCCACCATTGCCCACGGGCACGGCCTGCCGCTGGTGGTGGATCTGGGCAGTGGCAGCCTGTGCGACCTGGCCGCCTTCGGCCTGCCATCCGAACCGACGGTGCAGGACGCGCTGGCCGCCGGTGCCGATCTGGTCTCGTTCAGCGGCGACAAGCTGCTGGGCGGGCCGCAGGCGGGCATCATCGCCGGCCGCGCCGACCTGATCGCGCGGATCAACCGCAACCCGCTCAAGCGCGCACTGCGAATGGACAAGATGAGCCTGGCTGCGCTGGAAGCGGTGCTGGCGCTGTACCGCGAACCTGAGCACCTGGCGCAGCGCCTGCCGACCCTGCGGACGCTGGCGCGCACGCAGCCGGACATCGATGCGCAGGCACAACGCCTGCTGCCATCAATGCGCACAGCGCTGCCAGCCGGCTACTGCATCGAAGCGGCGCCGATGCACAGCCAGATCGGCAGCGGCGCGCAGCCGCTGGCGCAGCTGGCCAGCGCGGGATTGCGCATCACCTGTACGCGACGCGGAGGACTGGACCGTTTCGCCAAGCACCTGCGCCAACTACCGCAGCCGGTGCTGGGCCGCATCGCCGATGACGCGCTGTGGCTGGATCTGCGCTGCCTGGAGGACGCAGAAGAAGCCGATTTCCTCGCCCAGTGGAGCGCGCTGCAGGCATGATCGTCGGCACTGCCGGGCACATCGACCATGGCAAGACCCGCCTGGTACGGGCATTGACCGGCATCGAGACCGATCGCCTGCCGGACGAACGCACGCGCGGCGTTTCCATTGAGCTCGGCTACGCCTATGTGCCGGTCGATGCGACCGCCACACTGGGCTTCGTCGACGTCCCGGGCCATGAGCGCTTCGTGCACACCATGGTGGCCGGCGCCACCGGCATCGACGTTGCCCTGCTGGTGGTCGCCGCCGACGACGGCGTGATGCCGCAGACCCGTGAGCACCTCGCGATCCTGCAGATGCTGGGCGTGGATCGCGGTGCGGTGGCACTGACCAAGATCGACCGGGTGGATGCGGCGCGCATTGCCCAGGTGGAGATCCAGATCGCGGCACTGCTGGCGCGTACGCCACTGCAGGCTGCACCCATGTTCGCCTGCAACAGCCTGGATGCCGATGATGCGGGTGTCGCGGCACTGCGCTCCCACCTGCACGCGTGGGCCGCTGGCACCGACAGCGCGCACCCGGCTGAACGGCAAGGCGAACTGTTCCGCATGCCGGTGGACCGCGTGTTCTCGCTGGCGGGCCACGGCACGCTGGTGACCGGTGCGGTGCACGGCGGTGTGACCGGGGTCGGCGCACACCTGCAGCTGATGCCGGCCGGCAACGAGGTTCGCGTACGCAGCATCCATGCGCAGAACCAGGCCAGTGAACAGGCCATGGCGGGGCAACGCTGCGCATTGAACCTGGCGTCCATCGCCCGCGATGCGATCGACCGCGGCGACTGGATCGCCGATCCGCGCGCGCTGCTGGCCACCACCCGCGTCGATGTGCGCCTGCGGCTGCCTGCGCGGGCGGCGCCGTTGCGCGATTGGACACCGTTGCACATCCATTGGGGAACGATGCACCGGCAGGCCCATGTGGTGCTGCTGGAAGACGACGATCACGGCAACGGGCAGCTCGTGCAGCTGGTGTTCGACGCGCCGGTCTGCGCGATGTGCGGTGATCGCTTCATTGCCCGTGATTCAGCCGCCACCCGCACGCTGGGCGGTGGCATCGTGCTCGATCCGGATCCGCCACTACGGCGCCGGCGAAGCCCCGCGCGGCTGGCCTGGTTGGGGGCGCTGGAGCAGCTGGCGGCCGGGGCCGGCATCGGCCCGCTGCTGCTGCAGGCGCCCGCCGGTGTTTCCGTCGCCGCCCTGCAACGCTACTGCCGGCGTGCGATCGAGCAGATCGAACTGCCCGGGGACGCACGGCGCATTGCGACCCGCGAGGACACCGTCATCATTCTTGCCGCGCACTGGCAGACGCTGCGCGATCAGGTGGTCAGCTCGCTGCGCGATTGGCATGAACGGCGCCCGGACGAGCCCGGTGTCGACAGCGGCCGCCTGCAGCGCAGCACCCTGCCCGCGCTGGCGGTGAGCCTCTGGAACGCGCTGCTGCAGGACCTGCTCGACGATGGCAGCGTGCAGCGCGTGGGCGCCTGGTGGCGCCTGCCCGGGCACGACCATGCGCCACCGGAGCGCGAACGTGTACTGCTGCAACGGGTGCTGCCGCGGCTGCATGCCGGCGGCTTCGATCCGCCCTGGGTGCGTACCGTGGCCACTGATCTCGGCCTCGCCGAGGATGAGCTGCGCGCCGTTCTGCGCCGGGCGGCGGCACGCGGCGACCTGTTCCAGATCGTGCCGGACCTGTTCTATGCACCGGCGCGTATCGCCGAACTGGCCGCCATCCTCGCGCAGCTGTCGCACGCCACCGGCACGGTGGACGCGGCGGCGTTCCGCGATGCCATCGGCCTGGGTCGCAAGCGCAGCATCCAGATCTTGGAGTTCTTCAATCGCGTTGGCTACACTCGACGCGTCGGTGACCACCATCGGCCGCGCGGCGACCTGCAGTGGAACGCCCCGCACGGTTGAGCGCAGCGGCATCGCCGTACTTTCGGAAGGCATGCGCATCCGGGCATGCGGCTGGGCTTCAAACCCAGTAGGGGGCGTCGATCGCTCCCTGGTAGGTTCGACTCCTGCTGCCTTCCGCCATTCGTGTTTCCGCAGGAGATGCCGGCATGGCCACGCATGCGCAGTCCCCCACCGCTTCCACGGCCGAGGCCCCGCCGCGCCTGACCGCGCTGGCCCATGGCGGCGGCTGCGGCTGCAAGATCGCACCGGGCGTGCTGTCTGAACTGCTGCGCGGTGTTCCAGCACTTCCCGCACCGGCTGAACTGCTGGTCGGCCGTGAGACCAGCGATGACGCAGCGGTGTACCGGCTGAATGACGGCCAGGCGATCGTCGCCACCACCGATTTCTTCATGCCGATTGTCGATGACCCGTTCGACTTCGGCCGCATCGCCGCCACCAACGCGCTGTCGGACCTGTACGCGATGGGTGCGCGCCCGTTGTTCGCGCTGGCCATCGTCGGCATGCCGATCAACACGCTGCCGCAGGACACCATCCGCGCCATCCTGCAGGGCGGGGAACGCGCCTGCGCCGACGCCGGCATCGTGGTCGCCGGCGGCCACAGCATCGACGCGGTGGAACCCATCTACGGCCTGGCCGCGATCGGTGTGCTCGATCCGCAGCGACTCAAGCGCAATGCCGATGCCCGCGCCGGCGATGTACTGGTGCTGGGCAAGCCGCTGGGCGTGGGCGTGTACTCGTCGGCGCTGAAGAAGGAACGGCTCGATGCCGAGGGCTATCGGCAGATGCTTGATTCGACCACACGGCTCAACACCGTCGGCGTAGCGCTGGCGGCGCTGGACGGCGTGCGCGCGATGACCGACGTGACCGGCTTCGGCCTGCTCGGGCACCTGCTGGAAGTGTGTCGCGCCAGTGGTGTTTCCGCTGACGTGGACAGTGCCCAGGTGCCGCTGCTGCCACAGACCCTGGAGTTGCTGCAGCGCGGCTGCGTAACCGGTGCCTCCAGCCGCAACTGGGCCTCGTATGGCGCCGACGTGCGCTTCGCCGAGGGCCTGGCCGCCCATTGGCAGCCGCTGCTGACCGACCCGCAGACCAGCGGCGGCCTGCTGGTGTCGTGCGCCCCGGAGGCGGTGGATGCGGTGCTGGCCTGCTTCCACGAAGCGGGGTTCGGCCAGGCGGCCGTAGTCGGGCGGTTGAGCGAAGGAACGCCGGGCGTCCGCGTGGTCTGAAGCGAGGAAGGGCGCCCCAAGGCGCCCCTCCAGCATCACTCGATGTTCTGCACCTGCTCGCGGATCTGGTCGATCAGCACCTTCAGCTCCACCGCGGCATTGGAGGTACGGCTGTCCACCGACTTCGAGCCCAGCGTGTTGGCTTCGCGGTTGAACTCCTGCAGCAGGAAGTCCAGGCGGCGGCCGACCGGCTCGCGCTGCTTGAGCACGCGGCGGATCTCGGCGATGTGGCTGCCGAGGCGGTCCAGTTCTTCATCCACGTCCAGCTTCTGCAGCCACAGCACCAGCTCCTGCTCGGCGCGGCCGGGATCGACCGGGTGCGGCAGATCGGCCAGGCGGGCGGCCAGCTTGGCGCGCTGGCCGTCGCGAATGGCCGGAATCAGCGTGCGCACTTCGGTGGCGATGCGTTCGATGCCGTCCACGCGTTCGGCGATGGCGGCGGCCAGCTTGCCGCCTTCGCGTTCACGCGCCTCGATGAAGCCATCCAGCACCTGGTCCATCAGGGCCAGGGCCTCGGCCTGCAGGGCGGGCGCATCGGTGGCCTCGCCGCGGGTCACGCCCGGCAGCTGGAGCAGATCGGTGAAGCTGACCTGCAGGTTGGGGAAATCGGAGGTCAGGCGGTGCGCCAGGCGCCCCAGCTGGCCGAGCAGGGCCTCGTCCACCTGCAGGTTGGCAGCGGCCTCCGGTGCGCGCAGGCGCATCACCAGATCCAGCTTGCCGCGGCTCAGGCGTGCCGCGATGCGCTCGCGCAGCTGCGGCTCCAGCGCCCGCAGTTCCTCGGGCAGGCGGGTGCCGACCTCCAGGAAGCGGTGGTTGACCGAGCGCAGCTCGCAGCCCAGCGTGCCCCACGGGGTGACGCGCTCGCCGCCGGCATAGGCGGTCATGCTTCGAATCATGGAATGTGTCCGGTGCGTGCAAAGGGGAATGGTACCCTAGCGCCCTCACCTGAGCCCCCTTGCCCGCCCCGTGAAGGCCGCGGGCATGGCGGCGTACTCCCCTGCCCTTACGGAACCCGCACCATGTCCGATTCCCGCCCCAGCGGCCGCCAGCCCGACCAGCTCCGCCCGGTCGTCATCCAACGCGGCTTCACCCGCCACGCCGAAGGTTCGGTGCTGGTGTGCTTCGGTGAAACCCGCGTGCTGTGCACCGCCAGCGTCGAGAACCGCGTGCCGGGCTTCCTGCGTGGCAAGGGCGAAGGCTGGGTGACCGCCGAGTACGGCATGCTGCCGCGCGCCACCCACACCCGCAGCGACCGTGAAGCGGCCCGCGGCAAGCAGGGCGGCCGTACGCTGGAAATCCAGCGTCTGATCGGCCGCAGCCTGCGCGCCTGCGTGGACCGCAATGCCCTGGGCGAACGCACCATCACCCTGGACTGCGACGTGCTGCAGGCCGACGGTGGCACCCGCACCGCCGCCATCACCGGCGCCTACGTGGCCCTGGTCGATGCGGTGAACGTGCTGATCAAGCGCGGCGAGATCAAGCGCAACCCGATCCTGGGTGCGGTGGCGGCGGTGTCGGTGGGCGTGTACCGCGGCACTCCGGTGCTGGACCTGGACTACGCCGAAGACAGCGACTGCGACACCGACATGAACGTGGTGATGAACGACGGCGGCGGCTTCATCGAACTGCAGGGCACCGCTGAAGGCCACGCCTTCCGTCGCGACGAGCTGGACGCGCTGCTGGGCCTGGCCGAAAAGGGCGTAGCCGAACTGCTGGCCGCACAGCAGGCGGCGCTGTCGGCATGAACCGCCGCATCGCCCTGACCACCCTGGTGGTGGCCGACTATGACGAAGCGATCGCCTGGTACACCGGCAAGCTCGGCTTCACGCTGCTGGAAGACCTCGACCAGGGCACCAAGCGCTGGGTGGTGGTCGGCCCAACCGATGGCAGCGCGGCCGCCCTGCTGCTGGCGCGCGCCAGCAACGACGAACAGCGCAGCCGCATCGGCAACCAGACCGGTGGCCGCGTCGGCTTCTTCCTCAACACCGACGACTTCCACCGCGACCACGCGGCGATGCAGGCTGCCGGGATCGAGTTCCTGGAAGCGCCGCGCGAAGAGCCCTACGCCACGGTCGCGGTGTTCCGCGATCTGTATGGCAACACCTGGGACCTGCTGGAGCCCCGCACATGAAGAAACTGGTTCTGGCCAGCCACAACGCCGGCAAGCTGGTGGAGATGCAGGAGATCCTCGCCGACCTGCCGCTGCAGATCACCTCGGCTGCCGAACTGGGCCTGGGCGATGTCGAGGAAACCGGCCTGACCTTCGTCGAGAACGCGCTGCTGAAGGCGCGCGCGGCCTGCGAAGCGACCGGCCTGCCGGCGCTGGCCGATGATTCGGGCCTGATCGTCGATGCCCTCGGCGGCGCACCGGGCCTGTACAGCGCGCGCTATGCCGGCCACCCGACCAATGCCGCAGCCAACAACGCCAAGCTGCTCGATGCCATGGCCGAGGTGCCCGATGGCCAGCGCAGCGCGCGCTTCTATGCGGTCATCGTGCTGCTGCGCCACGCCACCGACCCGCAGCCGCTGATCTGCGAAGGCCGTTGGGAAGGCCAGATCATCCGCGAGCTGCGCGGCACGAATGGTTTCGGCTACAACCCGGTGTTTCTGGACACCACCCACGGCCTGACCGCCGCGGAAATGGAGCCGGCGCTGAAGAACGCCATCAGCCACCGTGCCCTCGCCCTGCAGCAGCTCAAGCAGCAGCTGGCGACGCTGTACTGACGCCACCTGATCGAACCAGGGAAGCCGGCCAGCGGCCGGCACTACCGATGAAGCCCATGCCGCACGCCCACGACCACTGCAACCACCTGCCCGGCGAAGCCTGCTCCGCTGACCACGACACGCCGCCGCGGCTGGTGCCGCCACCGCTGTCGCTGTACGTGCACCTGCCGTGGTGCGTGCGCAAATGCCCGTACTGCGATTTCAATTCGCACCAGGCCAAGGGCGAACTGCCGTTCGACGCCTACATCGACGCGTTGCTGCGCGACCTCGACCAGGACCTGCCACTGGTCTGGGGCCGGGTGGTGCACAGCGTGTTCTTCGGTGGCGGCACGCCCAGCCTGTTCCCGCCCGAAGCGATCGATCGCTTCCTGCAGCAGGCCAGTGCGCGCCTGCGCTTCGCGCCCAATGCCGAGATCACTCTGGAGACCAACCCGGGCACCGCCGAGCACGGTCGCTTCGACCGCTACCGTGCGGCCGGCGTGAACCGCCTCAGCTTCGGCATCCAGAGTTTCGACGACGCGATGCTCAAGCGCCTGGGCCGCATCCACGACAGCGGCGAAGCCGAGCGCGCAGTGAAGATGGCGCAGGACGCGGGCTACGACAACTTCAACATCGACCTGATGTACGCGCTGCCGGAACAGACCCTGGCCGGTGCCGAGGCCGACCTGGAGCGCGCCTTCGCGCTGCAACCCGCACACATCTCGCATTACCAGCTGACCCTGGAACCGAACACGGTGTTCTTCGCACGGCCGCCGCAGGGCATTCCCGATGAAGACAACGCCTGGGACATGCAGGAACACTGCCAGGCGCTGCTGGCCCAGGCCGGTTTCAGCCAGTACGAGGTCAGCGCCTATGCCCGCCCCGGCCGGCAGAGCGCGCACAACCTGAACTACTGGCGCTTTGGCGATTACCTGGGCATCGGTGCCGGCGCGCACGGCAAGATCAGTTCCGGCGCCGAGGAACACGTGCTGCGGCGCTGGAAGCTGAAGCACCCGCAGGCCTACCTGGACAGCGCCGGCACGCCCGCCTCGTTCGGCGGCGATGACGTGATCGCGCCCGCGCGACTGCCGTTCGAGTACATGCTGAATCTGCTGCGCCTGCACGAAGGCTTCAGCCTGCGCGATTTCGAGTCGCGTACCGGCCTGCCACGCAGCGTGCTGAACACAGCGCTGGCCGAGGCTGTTCAGCGCGGGTGGCTGGAGGTGACCGATGGCCATGTACAGCCGACCGAACTGGGCCGCCGCTTCACCAACGACGTGGTGAGCCTGTTCCTGGAGGAATGAGCCCTCGCCGTAACGGGTCGTGCCGGCCGCTGGCCGGCAATCGCGCATCCGAAGACCGTTCACGTTCACCCTAAAGTAGCGCCGGCCTCGGCCGACACGGTAGATTCACCAGATCGATCCGCGGGAATCCGGGTACCGCCTGCCGATGTCAGCTGTCTTCTCCCTTACCTCCGCCGACAAGAACCGCCTGGCCGCCGCCGAGCTGCCACCGCGGGTGCGCGATCTGCTGGGCGCGCTGATCGGCCTGTGCCGGCAGGCACTGGCCGCGCCCCTGATCCTGACCGTCGAAGCATTGGAACAGACCCTGCTGCACGACGCCGACCGCGCCCGCAATCCGGCGCAGCAGGCCGACCTGATGGCCCAGCGCGGCCAGCTGCACGCCTTCGCCGGCCACTTCCCGGATCGCGTGCTGGATGCCCTGGCCGAATCGCTGGCACGGCTGCGCGAGCCGGCCCGCGCCGTCGCGGCTGCCACGCCCGCGCCGGCACTGCCAGGCATGCAGGGCCTGTCGCTGGTCGCCGAGCACGATGTGGATCGCGACCTGCTGCTGACCGAAATGGTACGCC
The DNA here is from genome assembly GCF_056172695.1 of Stenotrophomonas sp. GSD10. Classification (NCBI taxonomy): domain Bacteria; kingdom Pseudomonadati; phylum Pseudomonadota; class Gammaproteobacteria; order Lysobacterales; family Lysobacteraceae; genus Stenotrophomonas; species Stenotrophomonas sp. GSD10. The sequence continues at coordinate 3,339,708 of NZ_JAOCMC010000002.1, forward strand.
GTGAAACCCAGCGCTCGACCAACGCGCTGAATCTGCTGGGCCAACGCCTGGGCGTGCTGGCTGCCGCACCGGCATTCGAAACGGACACCTTGCCGCTGGCACCGCAGGCGCTGTGCCTGATCGTGCGCCGGCTGGCCGAACAGGATGCGCTTGGCGCGGAGATCCAGCTGGCGCTGTACCGAAGCTTCGAGCGCCAGGTGCTGGAGCGCCTGGGCGATGTGCTGGATCGCGCCAACGCCCTGCTGGCCCAGCACGGCATCCTGCCGGGGCTGGTCTACACCCCTTATCTGGCGCGCTCCTCCAGCACACGGCGGATCATCACCCAGTCGGTGGGCGGCGGTCGCGCCACGCAGCCGGCCCGGCAAGCGGCCGCACCGCTGACCGGCTGGAACGGCTCCGCCCCGGCCGGCTCGTGGTCGCATCTGGTACAGGACACCGTCAACGACGCTGGCGGTGCCGCTGCCGTCGGCCTGACCGCCTCCACCGGCGGTGCCCTGCATGAGCTGTTGCAGCAGGCCCGCCACGCAACGGCCGCCCCGATTGAAACCGGGGCCGTTCCCAGCGCCGCCGTCGACGCGGTGCTCGCTCGCCTGCAGGCGCAGTCCAGTGCCGCCACCGGCGTGGCCGACCTGCAGGCAGCGGTGGTCGCCCAGCTGCGCAGCGAGCATGGCGCCCAGGCCCAGCTGGGCAGCCACGACCGCGACAACCTCGACCTGCTGCGCATGCTGATGCAGCAGGTGCAGCAGCGGCAGCGCCCCGACCCGGTACCGGCCGCCCTGCTGGCGCGCCTGCAGGTTCCGCTGGCCCGGGCGGCAATGGCCGACCCCGGCTTCTTCGTGCGCGACGAACACCCCGCGCGCGAACTGCTCAACCAGATCGCCGAAGTCGGTGCGCACTGGCTGGCCGACGATGACGTCGACCCACAGCTGCTGCAACGCATGGCGCAGAGCGTGCAGGGTCTGCTCGCCCAGGATGCGCGATCGCCGGAGGCATTCGCCGCTGCCAACGAAGACGTGCAGCAGCACCAGCGCGCCGCAGCGCACCGCGCCGAGCTGGCCGAGCGCCGCCATGTCGAAGCGGCCCGCGGCAAGGAACGCCTGGAGCTGGCACGCCGCCAGGCCAACGCACAGATCGACCAGTGCTGTGATGCACAGCAGCCCCCTCGTTTCGTGCAGTCCCTGCTGCGCCAGGCCTGGGCCGATGCGCTGACCCTGACCCGCCTGCGGCATGGCGACGATTCGCCGCAGTGGCAGGAACGCCTGCAACAGACCGAACGCATCGCGGCGGTCACCGCCCAGGCCGTCGATGCCGCCGATGGCACCGATGCCGCGCTGGCCGCCGATGTGGAAGCCGCACTGGTCCAGGTCGGGTACCACGCCGAGGAGGCGGCCGCCGTTGCACGGCGCCTGGCCACACCCGGCGGCGAAGACGAAACGACCTCACGCACCGAACTCAGTGCCCGCCTGAAGGCGCGTGCGCGCCTGGGCGAGCACGCCGCCGGTACTGACCATGTCGCCAACCCACCACCGCTTCCCCGCAGCAGCGCGGAAGAAGCGGCCTACCAGCAGCTCTCCAGCCTGCCGTTCGGCAGCTGGTTCGACATCGATAGCGGCGACGGCAGCGTGCGACGGCAGCGCCTGTCCTGGTACAGCCTGCTGACCGGCCATGCCCTGTTCGTCAATCCGCGCGGACAGAAGATCGCCGAGACCGACCTGGACACACTCGCGCGGCAGCTCAGCGCCGGCCACGCACAGCTGGTGACCGAAGACCGTGGCCGGCTGGTGGACCGTGCCTGGCAGGCCAGCCTCAGCGCCCTGCGCGCGCTGGCTGGCGGCCGCCGCAAGGAGACGCACGCATGAACCCGCTGCCACAGGACACCCGTCGCGCCCCGCGCCGCCAGGTCTCGGATCTGGTGCCGGTCACCGACCAGATGCGCGACTGCGTGGTGGGCCGGCTTGGCAATGTTTCCGAGACCGGCATGCTGATGCTGGCCAGTACGCCATTGCGCGAGGACGCGCTGTACCAGCTGCGCTTCCCGCTGCCGATGGGCGACGGTCGCCATGAAGCCATCGACGTGGGCGTGCACCTGCTGTGGAGCGAACCGGCACATGCGCCGGGTCAAAGCTGGACCGGCTTCCGCTTCCTCACCCTGTCGCGCGAGCATCGGCAGCTGCTGCGCCAGTGGGTGGGCGAGGACAGCGACGAAGGGCCGCTTTCGACGGCCTGAGTGCCGGTTCCGGCACAGCGGTTTTTCGCGGTATGCGGCAGAATCTAGGGCCGTTTTCCGTGTCGAGCCACCGCAATGATCCAGCAAGACCCCGGCGCCCTGTATCCCGACCACCTGGCCGTGCTGTGCCGACGCGCCGAACAGGCGCTGGCCCGCGGCGGATTCGATCACCTGGTGGTGCCCAGCGGCACCCTGCACTACCAGGTGTTCGACGATCGCGATTATCCGTATGCGGTGAACCCGCAGTTCAAGGCCTGGCTGCCGCTCACCCGCGTGCCCAACAGCTGGATCGTGTTCACCCCGGGCAAGCGTCCGGCAGTGATCTTCCACCAGCCCTTCGACTACTGGCACGTGGTGCCGGACGCGCCCAGCGGCTGGTGGGTGGACCACTTCGACATCCACATCATCCGCAAGCCCGAAGAGGCGCTGGCGTTGCTGCCGGCCGATCCGGCGCGCTGCGCGATCCTCGGCGAACCGCAGAGCGCGCTGGGTGCGTTCGTGCCCAACAACCCTGCGCCGGTGGTGAACTACCTGGAATGGCACCGCGCCTGCAAGACGCCGTATGAAATCGCGCTGATGCGCCAGGCACAGGTGCTGGGCGTGCGCGGCCACCGCGCCGCCGAGGCCGCCTTCCGCAATGGCGCCGACGAGTTCAGCATCCACATGGCGTACTGCCAGGCCGTGGGCCAGGATGCCAATGAGCTGCCGTACGGCAACATCGTCGCACTGAACGAACACGCCGCGGTGCTGCATTACACCGAACTGGGCCGCAAGGCGCCGCAGCCGCTGCGCAGTTTCCTGATCGACGCCGGCGCCAGCGCCCACGGTTACGCCAGCGACATCACCCGCACCTATGCCGCACAGGGTCACGACGAGTTTGCTGCGATGATCGCCGCCGTCGATGCCGCCCAGCAGCAGATGTGCACCGCGGTGCGCCCGGGCTTCGACTACAAGCAGCTGCATGTGGATGCACATCTTTCGCTGATGGGCGTGCTGAAGGACTTCGGCGTGATCAACGTCTCGCCGCAGACCGCGCTGGAGACCGGCGTCAGTGCCGCATTCTTCCCGCACGGCATCGGCCACCTGATCGGCCTGCAGGTACATGACGTGGCAGGCTTTGCGGCCAGCGACGAAGGTGGCCGCATCGAGCGCCCGGCCGGCCACCCGTACCTGCGCCTGACCCGCGTGCTGGAGCCGGGCATGGTGGTGACCATCGAACCGGGCCTGTACTTCATCGACATGCTGTTGAACGAAGTGAAGGACGCCGGTCATGGCGATGCGATCAACTGGGACCGCGTGGACTTCTTCCGTCCCTACGGCGGCATCCGCATCGAAGACGAAGTGCTGTGCACCGAAGGCGAAGCGGACAACCTGACCCGGCCGGTGTTTGCTGCGGCGAACGGCTGAGCCCCTCGTGGTTGGATGCTGAATTCAGAATGCCGCGCTTGGCGGGGCGGGTGGGCCATGCAGGGGACGCTGCAAGTACGTCCCTGTAAGCTCGATGGCGCCAGCCATGGCGCCAACGCCCCTGCATGGCCCACCCGCCCCACCTTTGACAGTTTCCTGCCGCGTCCAACCACGGAAAAGAAAAAGAAAAGCAAAAGCGGATCGCTTGCTGCGCTCGCTCCGTGTCGACCAAGGTCGACACCTACCAACAGCCGCGCGTCCCAACAACCGCCGTTACCAACAGCGGCGTGAACCTGTCGAAGGCGGGGCACTGTGGGTTTGCGGGGTGTGAGCCGCATGGATGCGGCGACCAAGCCTACAGGGACGTACTTGCGGCGTCCCCGCAAACCCACAGTGCCCCGCCACCCCACGGATAGCCCGTTGTTGTTGTTGTTGCTGTTGCTCTGGCGTGCAGCGGGTGCAGGGCTGCAAGCCCTGCAGAACACCCTTACTCCGCCATCACCGCTTCGATCTCATCGGCGCTGCGCGCCAGCCCTCGGTCAGCACCCGATGGCCATCATCGGTAATCAGCACGTCATCCTCAGTGCGGATGCCGATACCGCGCCAGCGCGGTTCCACCGTCGTGTCATCCACGCCGATGTACAGCCCCGGCTCGATGGTGAAGGCCATGCCCGGCTCCAGCAGACGCGAATCACCGGCCAGGCGGTAGTCGCCCACGTCGTGCACGTCCATGCCGATCCAGTGCCCGGTCTTGTGCCGATAGAAGCGCTGGTACAGGCCTTCGGACAGGTTCTTTTCCAGCGTGCCCTTCAGCAGGCCCAGCCGCAGCAGCCCCTCGGTGAGCGTCTGCACGGCGGCCAGGTGACCGGCCTCGTACGCCACCCCGGCTTGGCCTGGGCCAGCGCCGCGGCCTGCGCGTCACCGACCAGATCGTGCAGCGCGCGCTGTTCGGCACTGAAGCGGCCGTTCACCGGGAAGGTGCGGGTGATGTCGCTGGCGTAGCCACGGTACTCGGCACCGGCATCGATCAGCACCAGTTCGCCATCACGCGAACGCGCGTTGTTGTCGCGGTAATGCAGGATGCAGGCGTTGCGGCCGGCGCCGACAATGCTGCAGTAAGCGGGCACCGCATCGTTGGCGCGGAACACGCGCTCCAGCTCGGCCTGCAGTTCGTATTCGTGAATGCCCGCCTTCGCCGCCTTCATCGCCGCCAGATGCGCGCGTACGCTGATCTGCGCGGCGTGCTGCATCAGCGCCACTTCCGCGCCGGACTTGAACAGGCGCTGCTCGTGCAGCAGGTGGCCCAGCTCCAGGAACTCGTGCGGCGGCTGCGCACCGTGGCGCACCTGCGAACGCACGCGGTTGACCCAGCCGATCAGCTTCAGGTCGAAGTCGGCATCGCGGCCGAAGTGGTAGTAGACCCGCGAACGGCCCTCCAGCAGGCCCGGCAGGATGTCGTCCAGATCGTCGATCGGGTAGGCATCGTCCATGCCGTACTGCGCCACCGCGCCCTCCTGGCCTGCGCGGCTGCCATCCCAGGCCTCGCGCTCGGCATCCCGCTCGCGGCAGAACAGGATGGCCTCGCCGTGGCGGCGGCCGGGAATCAGCACCAGCACCGCTTCCGGTTCCGGGAAGCCGCTCAGGTACTGGAAGTCCGAATCCTGCCGGTACGGGAAATGGGTATCCAGGCTGCGCACCTTCTCGGCCGCGGCCGGCAGCACCAGGATCGCGTCCTCGCCAGCCATGTCCATCAGCTGGCGGCGGCGACGCTTGTACTCGCCGGCCGCGATGCCGGTGCGCTGCTTGATATCCATCAGTTCAGGCGCTGCCGATGGCGCGCGGCCAGCACCACATCGCCGTGCAGCAGCAGCACCGCCACGCGGATGAATTCCTCGATCTCCGACAGGGCTTCGTCGTCATCCTCGCCACCGGCCTCGAAATCCTCGCTGGAGGCACGCGCCAGGCTGGCCATGTCGGTCAGCGCTTCCTCGCCCTCTTCGGACAGGGTCGGGCGGTTGCCACCACTGCCCAGGCCGAAGCCGCCGAGGAACGAACGGGTCCAGCTGAACATGGCATCGGCCTGCGCGGACACGTCATCGTTGTCGGTCAGCAGCAGCTCGAAGGCGAAATCGCGGTCTTCCAGCTGCTTGATGGTGGCCTGCAGCAGCTGCCCCAGCACGCTGTCGGCGGCCACCGGCGGCAGGTTGTCGTCGGCCAGCACCCGCGCCGGCCAGTCGTTGCCGGGGGCACCACCGGCGGCCAGCCAGCCGCACAGTGCGCCATGCAGTTCGGCAGCAGTGGCGCCCAGGCCCAGTTCCTGGCTGGCGCGGGAAACGTCGTCGACGGAGGGAAGTTCGGTCATCGTGCGGCTCGTTCGGAAAGGAAACCCGGAGCGCGCACGCGCGCGCCCGTCAGACCCGGTAGTGTAGCAACCCGACGGCATCCTCCCCGTGGCCGTCCAGCCTTGCTGCGACAGCGCTTGACCGCCCTCACCCCGCTTGCCTATCGTGCCCGCATGGAACCCGCCGATCCCCTCGCCCAGCTGCAGGACTTCGCCGCCCGCGTGGAAGCGTTGCTTGAACGCAACCAGCGCCTGGCCGAGGAGAACCGCAGCCTGCGCCACCAGCAGGAACAGCTGGTGGCCGAGCGTTCGACGCTGCTGGCCAAGAACGAACAGGCGCGCTCGCGGGTGGAAGCGATGATCAGCCGGCTCAAATCCCTGGAGCAGCACACATGAGCGCCGAACCGGTCAGTGTCCGCATCCTCGATCGTGAATACACGGTGGGCGTCGGCAGCGATGAACGCGACAGTCTGATGGCCGCCGCGCGCCTGCTCGATGCGCGCATGCGCGAGATCCGTGGCAGCAACCGCATGGCTGCCGTCGATCGCGTCGCCGTTCTGGCTGCATTGAACCTGGCCCACGAACTGCAACTGCTGCGCGACGAGAACGCCCGCCAGGCGGTGGCCCTGCAGCAGACCCTGGCCGACCTGAACCGGCGCCTGGACCGCGCCATCGACGGCACCCCTAGAACAGGGGACGGAGGGGATTAGGGCGCATTCGCCCCTTCCGTGCTGAAAACGCCTTGATTCCCTCCGTCCCCTTTTCTGAATTGGCACGCACTGTTGCCGACGAACGGCCTATCCAGAATCTGCGCGCTGGCTATAATGGCCACGCGTTCTCTGCGGTACTCGACGGCATGTGCAAACATTCGCCTTGTCCCTTAAGAACGACACCGGGAGCGCGACAGCGCCGGGAGTGCAGGTCCGCCTTGTAGCGGGAAGCCCGATGGTTCTCCAGCGTTCCCACTTGAGCCCCCGGGTTCAAGGTCGTTTCGCATGCATCGACATTGCGGAGAATGCAATATTCCAACAAGGGCGGCGTCTTCGGGCGTCGCCCTTGTTCTTTGCGGCACAATGGTGGCTGTTCCTTGCCGCACGCTGCCATGACCGACCCGCGCCAGGCCCTGCGCCACGACCTGCGGCAACGCCGCCGTGACCTCTCCGCCGGCGAGCGTATCGCCGCCGCCGAATCCCTTGCCGATGCCCTGCTGGCGCTGCCATTCGCCCCGCGCGAAGGCGCCGTCGCCGGCTACTGGGCGCTGGATGGCGAAATCGCCCTGCACCGCTGGCAGCTGCAGTTGCCCGAAGGCGTCAGCTACTGCCTGCCGGTGCTGGCCGGCGACGTGCTGCGCTTCGCGCCGTGGCGGCCCGGGCAGCCGCTGACCAGCAACCGCTATGGCATTCCCGAACCGGACGTGGCGCTGGCAGACACCCTGGAACCGGCACAGATGGCCCTGGTGGTGACCCCGCTGGTGGGCTTCGACGCGCAGTGCCGGCGGCTGGGCATGGGGGGCGGCTGGTATGATCGCAGCTTCGCCTTCCGCCACGATCGGCCGGCACCGCCCTGGCTGGTCGGTGCTGCCTTCGCGGTGCAGCAGGTCGAGTCCTTGCCGGTGGCGTCGTGGGACGTGCCGGTGGATGCGATCTGCACCGAAGACGGCACCCTGCTCCCCTCCGCTGCCCCCGTGAACGCATGACCGCCCGCAAGCGCTACTGGCTGATGAAGTCCGAACCGGACGCCTTCTCCATCGATGACCTGGCCAAGGTCAAGGTCGAACCCTGGAACGGGGTGCGCAACTACCAGGCGCGCAATTTCATGCGCGACGGCATGCAGGTCGGCGACGGTATCCTGTTCTACCACTCCAATACCAAGGTGCCGGGCATCGTCGGCCTGGCCACGGTGGCCAGCACGGCCTATCCCGACGATACCCAGTTCGACCCGACATCCGACTACCACGACCCCAAGAGCACGCGCGAGAACCCGCGCTGGATGCTGGTGGACGTGGCCTTCGACCGCAAGCTCAAGCAGGTGATCGCGCTGGACGAGATCAAGCTGCACGCCGACGAACTGGGCGAAGGCTTCCCGCTGGTTGCCAAGGGCAACCGCCTGTCGGTGTTCCCGGTGACCGCCGCGCAGTGGAAGCTGCTGCTGTCGCTGGAAAAGAAATCCTGATTCCCTGCCTGAGAGTTCTTCCCATGTCCGAAGCCAAGCGCCTGGCCGCCGAGAAAGCCATCGAGTACGTCGAAGACGGCATGATCGTCGGTGTCGGCACCGGTTCCACCGTGGCCTATTTCATCGATGCCCTGGCCCGTATCCAGCATCGCATCAAGGGAGCGGTGTCCAGCTCCGAGCAGAGCACCGCGCGCCTGAAGCAGCACGGTATCGAGGTGATCGAGTTGAACCACAGCGGCAACCTGTCGCTGTACGTGGACGGCGCCGACGAGTGCGATCCGGCCAAGTGCCTGATCAAGGGTGGCGGCGCCGCGCTGACCCGCGAGAAGATCATCGCCGAGGCCAGCGAGCGCTTCATCTGCATCGTCGACCCGAGCAAGCAGGTGCCGGTGCTGGGCAAGTTCCCGCTGCCGGTGGAAGTGATCCCGATGGCACGCAGCCTGGTCGCACGCCAGATCCGCGACATGACCGGCGGCCAGCCGACCTGGCGCGAAGGCGTGGTCACCGACAACGGCAACCAGATCCTGGATATCCACAATCTGGAAATCACCGACCCGGAAAAGCTGGAGCGCGAGCTCAACCAGCTGCCGGGCGTGGTCTGCGTCGGCCTGTTCGCGCGTCGCCGCGCCGATGTGGTGATCGTCGGCGGCGAGCCGCCGATCGTGCTCTGACCCTTCTGAAGGATCCTGACGATGTCGCTGTTGCGTTCGCTGCTGATGCTTCCATTGCTGGCGCTGGCCGGCTGCGCCACCGATGCAGCCCGCCACTGGGTCGAGCTCGATGGCGCCCGTTACCAGGTCGAGCTGGCCACCAATGACGAGACCCGCGCGCGCGGGCTGATGTTCCGCGACCAGATGGCGGCCGACCACGGCATGCTGTTCATCCACGACCGCGAGGAAATGCAGGCGTACTGGATGAAGAACACCAAGATCGCGCTGGACATCCTGTACTTCGACAACGAACGCAAGCTGGTCAGCCAGCAGCGCGACGTGCCACCCTGCTCTGCCGGCGACATGTGCCCGCCCTACCCCAGCGGCGGCCCGGCGCGGTACGTGCTGGAGCTCAACGCCGGCCAGGCCGAGAAGCTCAAGCTCAAGGACGGCACCGCGTTGACCTTCGGCCCGGGCATCGAGTAACAGGGTTCTGCCGGGCTGCGCCCGGCACCCGTGGTAGTGCCGGCCGCTGGCCGGCAATCCAACCCGACCGGGGTCAGATCCCTTTCGCAAGCGAAAGGGATCTGACCCTGAATTTTTCACGCGACACTGCTTGAAACCGTCTGCGAATGACGCCAGTCTGTGGTCATGCAGGACCGGATCACACTCCCCGACTGGGATGCACTGGCCGACCTCGAAGACGAGGCGCTGCCGTTGTTGCCGACCGCGCTGCTGATCGCGCGCGATGAATACCCCGATCTGCAGCCGTCCACCTACGACGCGCTGATCCAGAGCCATGTCGATCACCTCCGCTCGGAAGTGGAGAGCATCGACAACAGTCCGTTGAAGATGGCCGCGATCAACCGCCACCTGTTTGACGAACTGGGCTACAGCGGCGACCACGACGAGTACTACGACCCGCGCAACAGCTACCTCAACCAGGTGTTCGAACGACGCCTGGGCAACCCGATCTCGCTGGCACTGGTGCAGATGGAAGTGTCGCGACGGCTGGGCATCCCGCTCGATGGCGTGTCTTTCCCCGGCCATTTCCTGGTGCGCCTGCCGGTCGACGACGGCGTGCTGGTGATGGACCCGTTCAACGGTGGCCGCCCCCTGGATGTGGACGAACTGCGCGAGCGGGCCAAGTCACACCTGGGCGGGCAGATGCCCGATGACCAGGTGCTGGCGCAGATCCTCGACCCGGCTCCCTCACGCGCGATCCTGATGCGCATGCTGCGCAACCTGCACGGCGTGTATGCCGAAGCGGGAGAATGGGACCGCGCCGCGCGCAGTGCCGACCGCCTGCTGAAGCTGGCCCCGGACCAGCACGACGCCCTGCGCGACCGCGGCCTGGCCTACCTGCAGCTGGAGTACCTGGCCGGCGCCCGCCATGACCTGGGGCAGTACCTCAAGCGCAATCCCGAGGCCAGCGACGCGCAGTGGCTGCGCGAGAAGCTGATCGACCTCGGCGGACCGATGCCGCGGCTGCATTGATTTACCGGTGTGCGGACCAACGGTCCACACCGGCGTTGAGTAGAGTCGAGCTTGCTCGACTGACGTGCCTCAATCGACCTCGACCATCTCGAAATCGGCCTTGCTCACCCCACAATCGGGGCAGGTCCAGGTCTCGGGAATGTCCTCCCAGCGCGTGCCCGGCGCGATGCCCTCTTCCGGCAGGCCGTCCGCTTCGCGGTACAGAAAGCCGCAGACCACGCACATCCAGGTACGCAAGGTGGTGGGGGTGGCATCGCTCATCGGATAATCGGGGCTGGATTCACGGGCCGCCATTGTCCCATCGCGGCCCACGCACCGGTAGCCATCGATGACTTCTGCTTCCCCGGCGCCCCGCGGCGTCTACCTGATCACCCCGGACGAGCCGGATACCGCGCGCCTGCTGGCCCGCACCGCGCCGCTGCTGGCCGCCGGCGCCACCTGGCTGCAGTACCGCAACAAGACCGCCAGCGATGCCCTGCGGCAGGAACAGGCGACGGCGCTGCAAGGCCTGTGCGCACACTACGGCGCGCCGCTGATCATCAACGACGACCCGGCGCTGGCCCAGGCCGTGGGCGCGGCTGGCGTGCATCTGGGCGGCACCGACGGCGACATTCCCAGCGCGCGCGCCCTGCTCGGGCCCGACGCCATCATCGGCGCCTCCTGCTACGACCAGCTGGCCAATGCCGAAAGGGCCGTGGCCGCCGGTGCCAGCTACGTGGCCTTCGGCGCGTTCTTCCCGACCACCACCAAGGTCACCACCAGCCGTGCCCATACCGATCTGCTGCGGCAAAGCGCCGCACTGGGCGTGCCGCGGGTGGCGATCGGCGGGCTGACCCCGGACAATGTCGGTCCCATCATCGAAGCCGGCGCCGACCTGGTGGCCGTGGTCAGCGGCATCTACGCCGCACCGGACCCGGTCGCAACGCAGTGCGCCTTCCTCACCCAGTTCGCGTAATGCCCAGGAAAGCCCCATGAACCACGACCAGTCCCACGCCCTGTTCTCCCGCGCCCAGCAGCTGCTGCCCGGCGGCGTCAATTCCCCGGTGCGCGCGTTCAAGTCGGTGGGCGGTGAGCCGTTCTTCGTCGAGCGCGCCGACGGTGCCTACCTGTACGACGTCGACGGCAACCGCTACATCGACTACGTGGGTTCCTGGGGCCCGATGATCGTCGGCCACAACCACCCGGCCGTGCGCCAGGCGGTGAAGAAGGCGATCGACAACGGCCTGTCCTTCGGCGCGCCGTGCGCGGCCGAAGTGACCATGGCCGAGACCATTACCCGGCTGGTGCCATCGTGCGAAATGGTACGCATGGTCAATTCGGGCACCGAAGCCACGCTGTCGGCGATCCGCCTGGCGCGCGGTGCCACCGGCCGCAACCGCATCGTCAAGTTCGAAGGCTGCTACCACGGCCACGGCGACTCGTTCCTGGTCAAGGCTGGCAGCGGCATGCTGACCCTGGGCGTGCCGACCTCGCCGGGTGTGCCGGCCGGCCTGAGCGAACTGACCCTGACCCTGCCCTACAACGATTTCGAAGCGGCCACTGCACTGTTCGAGCAACAGGGCGAGGACATCGCCGGCCTGATCATCGAACCGGTGGTCGGCAACGCCAACTGCATTCCGCCGCGCGAAGGCTACCTGCAGCACCTGCGTGAACTGTGCACGAAGCACGGCGCGCTGCTGATCTTCGACGAAGTGATGACCGGCTTCCGCGTGGCTCTGGGCGGCGCGCAGGCGCACTACGGCATCACCCCGGACCTGACCACCTTCGGCAAGATCATCGGCGGCGGCATGCCGGTGGGTGCCTATGGCGGCCGCCGCGAACTGATGCAGCAGATCGCCCCGGCCGGCCCGATCTACCAGGCCGGCACGCTGAGCGGCAATCCGGTGGCGATGGCCGCCGGCCTGGCGATGCTGGAGCTGATCCAGCAGCCAGGCTTCCACGCCGATCTGGCCGAGCGCACCGCGCGCCTGTGTGCGGGCCTGGAAGCGGCTGCCGCCGACGCTGGCGTGGCGGTGACCACCACCCGCGTGGGCGCGATGTTCGGCCTGTTCTTCACCAGTGAAAAGGTGGAGACCTATGCGCAGGCCACCGCCTGTGACATTCCCGCCTTCAACCGCTTCTTCCACGCCATGCTGGAACAGGGCGTGTTCCTGGCACCGTCGGCGTACGAGGCCGGCTTCCTGTCCAGCGCACACGACGATGCGGTGATCGAAGCCACGCTGACCGCTGCGCGCGTCGCCTTCAAGGCTGCCAAGGGCTGAGCCCACGCCCGGTAGGTGCCAACCTTGGTTGGCACTGCCGCATCTGGTAGGTGCCAACCTTGGTTGGCACTGCCGCATCTGGTAGGTGCCAACCTTGGTTGGCACTGCCGCATCTGGTAGGTGCCAACCTTGGTTGGCACAGAGCCGTCGAGCATGGCTCGACGCTACAAACGGCATCAACCGAAGACGAACTTGCCCTTCATCATTGCGAAGTGGCCGGGGAACGAGCAGAAGAAGGTGTAATCCCCGCCCTTCTGCAGACCCTGCGTAGAGAAGCGCACGCGCGTGGTCTCGCCACCACCAATCACCCTGGTGTGCGCCAGCACGCGCTTGTCGGCCTTCGGCAGATAGCTGTCGGCCAGGGTCATGCGCATGCCGGCCATCGCCACCGGCTGGTAATCGGCAGTGCGGGTCAGCACCCAGTTGTGCCCCATCGCGGTGGCGGCCAGCTTGCCGGTGTGGCGCAGGGTCAGGTCCACCGCCGTGCAATCGGCGGCAACCTTGATCTCGCGGCTGCTGAAACTCATCTGGTCAGTGCTGTCGATGCTCACCGCACACACCCGCGCCAGCGCCGACGGCGCCAGCATCAGCGCGCCCAGTCCCACTGCGATCATCCAAGCCTTCATCGTTGTATCTCCTGCCGGTTCAAGCGCCATTCTAGGCAGGTGCCCGCAACCTGCGCTGCGACCGTCTGTCGCACGCCCGCTCCAGGGTTTCCGCGCCCGCATGCCGATGGCATGCTCGGCCAATGCAGATCGATCTGTTGCTGCTGGATGTGGATGGCGTGCTGGTGCGGTACCAGCGCGCGCAGCGCGTGCTGCAGCTTGCGCACGCGCTGGACGTGCCGACGCAGGCGGTGCAGGCCGCGCTCTACGACAGTGGGCTGGAGGCCGCGCATGACGACGGCACGCTGGATGGCCCCGCCTATCTGGAGCGGCTGGGCCAACAACTGGGCAGGAGCGTGGATGTGCCCGCCTGGATCGCCGCCCGCCAGGCCGCCAGCCACCCGCAGCAGGCGGTGCTGCACCGGCTGGAACGACTGCCGCTGCCGATGGCGGTGCTGACCAACAACGGCGCGTTGATGAAACAGGCGTTGCCCGCCCTGCTGCCGGAGCTGTTCCCTGCCCTGCAGGACCGCGTGTTCTGCAGTGCCGATTTCGGCCTGCGCAAGCCGGTACCGGAGGTGTTCCTGCGCACGCTGGAAACACTGGGCGTGGCGCCTGCACACACGCTGTTCGTCGATGACCTGTTTGCCAACGTGCGCGGCGCACGTGCCGCCGGCCTGCACGCGGAAACCGTGCGCGACGGCCGTGGGCTGGGCAAGGTGTTGAAGCGCTATCGGATTGCGTGAACCACTGTAGAGCCGAGCCCATGCTCGGCTGCTGTTGCCTGACGTCGCGATGAGCCGAGCATGGGCTCGGCGCTACAGCGATACCGCGGCAACGAGGTCAGAGCCCTCTCCGCAGGAGAGGGCTCCGACCCCAGCACCAGGGCTTCAGCGCGCCGCGACGAACGCGGCAATCGCCGCGCGCAGGCGCTTGAGGCCTTCGGCCACTTCTTCGTCGGTGATGTTCAGCGAGGGCACGAAGCGCAGCACGTCCGGGCCGGCCTGCAGGGTCAGCAGGCCCTGCTCGGCCGCCTGGTCGAGGATCGCACCGGCCTGGCCGGCGAAGTCCTTGCTCAGCACCGCACCCAGCATCAGGCCGCGACCACGCACCTCGCTGAACACGCCGAACTCGTCGTTGATGCGCGCGAAGCCATCGCGCAGTGCCTTCGACTGGCGGCTGACGTTGGCGGCGATCTCCGCCGAGGCCAGCTTGCGCAGCGCCACGCGGGCCACCGCAGCGGCCAGCGGGTTGCCGCCGAAGGTGGTGCCGTGCGCGCCGAACTGCATGGTCTCGGCCACCTTCGGGCCGGCCAGCATCGCGCCGATCGGGAAGCCACCGCCGAGCGCCTTGGCCAGGGTGACCATGTCCGGCACCACGTCATCCTGCCAGTGCGCGAACAGCGTGCCGGTACGGCCCATGCCGGCCTGGATCTCGTCCAGCACCAGCAGCGCGTTGTGCTGGTCGCACAGCTCGCGCACGCGCTTGAGGAAACCGGACTTGGCCGGCATCACGCCGCCCTCGCCCTGGATCGGCTCCAGCATCACCGCCGCCACGTCGCCGGCGGCCATCGCGGTTTCCAGCTGCACTTCATCGTTGAAATCGATGTAGCGGAAGCCACCGGGCAGCGGCTCGTAGCCTTCCTGATACTTCGGCTGGGCAGTGGCGGTCACCGCGCCCATCGTGCGGCCGTGGAAGCTGCCGCGGAAGGTGATGATGACGCGCTTGTCGGCCGGGCGGCCCTGGCTGGAGGCCCACTTGCGGACCATCTTGATCGCCACTTCGTTGGCTTCGGCGCCGGAATTGCACAGGAACACGCGCTCGGCGAAACGGCTGGCCTTGACCAGCTCCTCGGCCAAGTGCAGCGGCGGTGCGCTGTAGAACACGTTGCTGGTGTGCCAGAGCTTGCCGGCCTGTTCGACCAGCGCGGCCACCAGGTCCGGATCGTTGTGACCCAGGCCGCACACGGCGATGCCGGCGGCCAGGTCGATGAATTCACGGCCCTGGCTGTCCCACACGCGGGCGCCCTGGCCTCGCTCCAGAACCACCTGGCGGGGCTTGTAGACCGGCAGGTAGTAGTGCGAAAGGGAGATCAGCGGATCGGTCGCGGCGGTCATGGCAGTCGGCAAGGTTCAGGAATGCCCATTCTCGCGCCGGAACCCCTGCGGCACAATGCGCCCATGCGACCGTTTTCCGCCCCCAGCTGAACCCCGCCACCGAGACCGGCTGGCGCCGTCGGTGGTTCGACATCATCTACCGCCATGACTCGCGGCCCTCGCGCAATTTCGACCTGATCCTGGTGGTGGCCATCGTCGCCAGCATCCTGGTGGTGATGATCGACAGCGTGCAGCACCTGCATGCCGAATGGTCCACCGGGCTGTACATCCTGGAATGGGGCTTCACGATCATCTTCACCGCCGAGTACCTGCTGCGGCTGGCGGTGGTCCGGCGACCGCTGCGCTATGCGGTGAGCATCTGGGGCATCATCGATCTGCTGTCGATCCTGCCCGCCTACCTGTCGTTGTTCGTGCCCGGCGCGCAGAGCCTGCTGGTGGTGCGCGCGCTGCGCATCCTGCGCGTGTTCCGCATCCTCAAGCTGACCCGCTACATCGAAGAAAGCGGCGTGCTGATGACCTCGCTGTGGCGCAGCCGACGCAAGGTGCTGGTGTTTCTGTTCACGGTGATCACCATCACCATCATCGCCGGTGCGCTGATGTATGTGATCGAAGGGCCAGAGCACGGCTTCACCAATATTCCGGCCAGCATGTACTGGGCGGTGGTGACCATGGCCACGGTCGGCTTCGGCGACATCGTGCCGCAGACCGTGCTCGGCCGCTTCGTCACCTCGGTGCTGATCCTGATCGGCTACAGCATCATCGCCGTACCCACGGGCATCTACACCGCCGAACTGGCCAGCACCATGCGCGAAGCCGAGCTGGCCGCGCGCCGTGATGCTCGCGGCTGCCCGCATTGCGGGCTGGAAGGCCACGAGCCGGACGCACGGCATTGCCGCAAATGTGGCGGCCAGCTACCGGACCCGTTCAACCATTGAGGCGCATGCCGGCCAGTGGCCGGCACTACCCCTGATGGATCCACGCAGTGCGTGGAGGGCTGCCACCGCTCAACGCAGGCGGTTGCTGGTGGACACCAGATCGTTGTAGGCGTCCAGCAGGGTGGATTGCGCACCTTCCGGAGCCGAGGTGTCCCAGCTGCCGGAGGCCTTGCGCTCGGCAGCCAGCCCTTCGGCGGTGATCGGCTTGCCCTGCTGCAGGCGCTCCACGCCGCGTCCGGCCGTGCGCACCAGCTTGTCCGCTGAACGCTGCACGTGGCCCCACATCGGGTCGTCCTTGCCCACCCCGGAGTTCTGGATTTCCGTCACCAGCGCCTGGTAATCGGCCAGCTGCGTGCGCAGCGCCGCCAGGTCCGGTGCGTCGCCCTGGAAGGCCATGGCCAGCTGCTTGCCATCGCCCAGCAGGCGCAGGTGGTAGTAGGCCAGCGAACGGCCTTCGCTCTGCTCGATCTGCTTCAGCTGTTCCGCGCGACGATCGTTCTCGTTCTTCTCCAGTGCCGCATCCAGTGCCTCGCTGGCCTTGAAGAACCCGGCATAGGCCTGCATCAACGGCGCGTGCTGGCTGCGCAGGCCCTCACCGCCATCGCGGCGATAGTCCTCACGGGTGAAGTAGCCGTCGGCGCGTTCGATCAGCGCGTACAGCGACTGGAACGCCTGCTGGTAGTCACGCGCCGGTGCATCCAGCGCGGTAGATGGAGTCTTTGCCAGCGCATCGGTCAGCGCCTGGCCGCAGTATTCCACGCGGTGCGACAGCACCTTTCCCGGTGAGCGCGGCTGCGTTTCCTTGCCGGTCGGACCGGCTTCGGGATCCTTCATCCAGCCGGTGTAGGTCTGGAAGCCTTCGTGGATGGGCTGTTCAACGCCGTTGTAGCACTCGATGTAGGCGTTGACCTTCTCCAGGCCAGGATCGGCCGCCGCCCGTCCCGGCACTTTGTCACAACCGGCCATACCGGCCAGCGTGCCGAGCAGAAGAAGGGGAAGCAGGCGTGCAGAAGCGTTCAAATCGATTCCTTGCAGAAAGAGGCGGCAGATATCCTCGCGCATGACGTAAGCACCCGCATCGGCGGCCTGGGGAAGGCCTCGCCGTTCGGGAGTGTGCGATGCGATGCGTCGCAATCGACCTGTTCGATTGCGACACAAATGACGCGATGGAGGCTGCGGTTACTGGCGGTTGCTCTGGAAGACCAGCGTGTTGTACTCCTGCATCAGCTTGCTGGCCGAACCGCGCGGGGCCATCGAAGGCGAGTCCAGCATGCGCCGCTCGAAATCGCTGTAGGGCGTCTTGCTGCTGACCCGCTGCAGGCGCTCCTTGCCTTCCCGACGGAAGTTCTCGGCTTCGCGCTCGAAGCTGTTCCAGTCCAGCTTGCCCGGTTCCTGATCGGCCACCTTGGCATGCGCTTCGTCGGAAATGCGGTTGAATGCGTCCAGTCGTTCACGGGCCTTGGCCGGATCAAAGTCGTCCTCGCTCATCAGCTCCACGATCGCCTTCGCTTCCAGCATCATCGCCAGGCGGTAGTACTCGCGCGTGCGCCCCTCGGCCTGTTCCAGCACCTTGAGCTGCTCGCGCTGGGCCGCGTCGTTCTGGCGCTCCAGCTCGGCATTGAACGCTTCGCTGGCGACCGCGAACGCCTTGAAGGCCGCCATCAACGGCGCGTGCATCTGCTTGCCCTTGGCAAACTGGTCGTCCTCGTAGTCCTGCCGATCGTAATAGTCGTGGGCGTCCTTGCTGACCGGCACCAGCGCCTTCAGCGACTGCTGATAGCGGCCCGCGGCCGCATCGAGATCGGCCAGTGCCGGCTTGGCCGCAATCGCCTCGGTCACCGGGGCGTCGCAGCGCTTCATGTCGTAATCGCTGATCTCCGACGGGCCGTAGACCTGCGTCTCGCGCCCGGTCGGGCCGGCATCGACATCCTTGATCCAGCGCGTGTACGACTCGATGCTGCGGTGCGTCTTCGAATCGAGTGCGTTGAAGCACTCGATGTAGGCGTTGAGTTTGGCGGTCAGCTGCTGCTGCGTATCGGACGGCGTCGCGCCGGTGTCCGGCTTGGCGGCCGGTCCGCTTTCACCCGCCGTTGCGGGCGACTTGCCGCCGCAGGCGGTCAGGATCAACGACAGCGAAGCGGCCAGCGCCGCGGTGGAAAGCGTACGTGTCATGTGCTCACATCCTTGTTGAAAACGGTTACATCCAAACATTCTAGCGCAGCGGGCCGAAGGCCGCAGCCCTCGGCCCGTGTTCAACGCTGCGCTCAGTCCAGGAACAGGTCCGGCAGCAATGGCCGCGACGGATCCACCGCATAGCCGGCAAGATCGGTGATGCCGGCCTGCGCCAGCACGTCATCGTCGATCAGGAACTGGCCGTGGAAGCCCGCCGCCTCGCGCACCAGCACTGCATGTGCGGCGTCGGCCATGATCTGCGGCGTACGGCAACCGGCCGCGTCCACGCCGGGAATCATGTTGATCGCATCGGTTGCAATCACCGTGCGCGGCCACAATGCGTTGACCGCCACGCCCTGCGGGCCGAATTCCGCGGCCAGGCCCAGGGTGACGAAGCTCATGCCCATCTTGGCCAGCGTGTAGCCGGTGTGCGGCGCCCACCACTTCGGTTCCAGGCTGGGCGGCGGTGCCAGGGTGAGGATGTGCGGGTTCGGCGCCTGCAGCAGATACGGCAGGCAGGCCTGCGCGCACAGGAAGCTGCCACGCGCGTTGACCTGCTGCATCAGGTCGAAGCGCTTCATCGGCGTTTCCAGCGTGCCGCGCAGCCAGATGGCACTGGCGTTGTTGACCAGGATGTCGATGCCGCCAAAGGTATCCACGGTGGCCGCCACCGCCGCCTGCACCTGCTCTTCCTCGCGGATGTCGCACTTCAGGGCCAGACCCTGGCCACCGGCGGCCGTCACGGCTTCGGCCGCGCTATGGATGGTGCCGGGCAGCTTCGGATTGGGCACCGACGACTTCGCCGCGATGGCGACGTTGGCGCCGTCGCGCGCAGCGCGCAACGCGATGGCCAGGCCGATGCCACGCGAGGCACCGGTGATGAAAAGGGTTTTGCCCTGCAGACTGCCCACGTTCCACACTCCAGCGTATGCAATGAGCCGCTAGTATGCCGCGCCGACGCGGAGTTCACCCGGCGTTGACGATACTCGGGCCTCCCGTCAACGCACGAGGTCCACGCCATGCGCCGTTCCCGCCTGCTGCTGCCTGCCCTGGGGCTTGCCCTGCTGACCGCCTGCCAGGGCCGTTCGCCGGAACCTGGCAAGGAGCCGCCCGCCGGTGACGCCTCCAGCGCGCAGCAGGCTGCCGCCGACGGCAAGATGCGCTGGAGCGAAGCGGTGGTGTGGGATGGCGACCTCAATGCCTGCCGCCAGGGCGAGAGCGCAGCCACCCGCGACTGCCTGCGTGATGCGATGCGTGCCGGTGGCGCCAGCGCCGAAGCGATCACCGCCGCCGAGCAGCTGTCCAGTGGCGGCGAACTGGCCTATGTGACTGCCTGGCACGAGAACGAAGGGCTGGGCGTGGCCACCGTGGAGTATCCGTTCCGCGCCAACACCAACGAAGGCACGCGCCTGGTCGATGCCGGCGGCAAGCGCATCGATGTGGATGCCGTGCAGCTGGACGACACCCTGCGTGCCGACCCGGGCGTGCAGGAACTGCTGAAGGCCAACCCGCAGGCCACACCGTTCGCGCCGGCCCAGTCGGCGGGGGCAACACCGCTGGAGAACGGCGGCATCCGCCTGCTGTACCGCACCCCGCTGCGCGATTGCCACGCCTGCCCGGATGTGGGCCAGTTGCAGATCGCCTACGACTTCGATGCCAAGCGCAACTTCATCGGCCAGCAGGTGGTGCCGGCGACGCCGTAAGGTCACCGGCCACGTCGTAGCGTCGAGCTTGCTCGACGGCCTCGGGCATTCGTCGAGCAAGCTCGACGCTACCAAGCCAAGGGCACGTGGTGCCGGCGACGCCGTAAGGTCACCGGCCTCTGTAGAGCCGAGCCATGCTCGGCTCATTGAATGCAGCCGAGCATGGCTCGGCTCTACAACACGGTGCTGCCCCGCGCATCCACGCATGGCGTGGATCTACCGATAGCTGCGCACCTGCTTCTGCAGCAGATGCGGCACGATCAACCGGTGTACCGGGGCGACGGGCAACATGTACACGCGCCCGAATGCATTGTGGGTATGCACCACCGTCGCCACTTCCAGCACGTCGCCCTGCCATTGCAGTGCCAGCTGCACGCGCAGATGGCGATCATCGTCTTCCAGCACGATGGCATCGACGTCCAGCGACTGCAGGGTGAAGATGCCCAGCCGCTGACCGGGTTGAGGATCGGCAACAACCTGCACCGCACGCAACGAGCCCAGATGCTTCATGCCCAGCAGCCGCATGCCGTGGTTGCGCAGCGCCATCAATCCGTCGAACCAGCCGGGAATGGTCGCCGCCATATCGCGATAGGCCTGCAATGCCGTGCGTCCATCGCGCCGCGTCGTCGCCTGGCAGGCGTGCACGAAGTCGGCGCCGGCCAGCTGTGGGCGCAGCACGCTGCCCGCACTCGGCGAGCCAGTCACCACCTGCGCATGGCTCACGGCTTCGGCCCCTGACCTTCGTTGTCTTCCCAATGCAGGATGCGCCGGGTCACAAAGCGGTAGACCGGCTTGCCCGTGGCGAACCACAGCTCGCGCACCCACGAGGTGCGCTTGAGCACGCGCTTTTCCACCGGCGTGAGTGATTCGCGGCAGTACATGCGCTTGTGCTTGAGCAGGTGGCGCAGGTCCTCGCGGGCCAGCAGGCGCATCCAGCGCGAACGCGGATGGCCGATCACCGCCAGCTGGAAATCGATCAGCGCTGGACGACCGTCTTCGGTGACCAGCCAGTTGGCTTCCTTGGCCAGGTCGTTGTGCGCCACACCGCGCCGATGCAGTTGCTGCAGCAGCCGACGTGCGGAACGGAACCAGGCCAGGTCGCCGCGCGGCGGGCGCTGGTACATGGCATCGCCGGCCATGAAGCTGCGGTCCAGGTGGCGGCCATCCCAGGCCAGCAGTTGTGGCACGTCGGCCATGCCGTGGATATGGCGCAGCGCGCGGGCCTCACGACGCGCCAGCCACCAGGCTGGCAGCCGCAGCCACAGCGGGGTGGCGCCCAGATCACGACGTACGAAGGGGCCTTCAGTCCCGTTCACAAGCAGGATGCGACCGAAGCTGTCGGCCTTCAGGGCGTGCGGTGGCGTGTCTGGCGAATGCGGCATGTGCCCATTCTAGGCGATGGCGCTGGTTGCAAACGGTCACGAAGGGGCTGGGAACCAGTCACCTTTGCGCCCCTATAATCGGGCAATGGACTCTTCATGGATCGACGCCACGCTCGCGTGGATTGCCGCTCACCCCGTATTGGCGGGTGCTGTCATCTTCCTCATCGCCTTCTGCGATGCGGTCATCATTCTCGGCGCCATCGTGCCGGCGCTGCCGTTGCTGTTCGCGGTGGGCGTGTTCATCGGCCTGGGCCAGATCTCCGGGCCGTATGCGGTGGCCGCAGCAGCGCTGGGCGCCTTTGCCGGCGACGGTATCAGTTACTGGATCGGCCGCCGCTGGGGCGACCGCCTGCGTGGCGTGTGGCCGTTCAGCCGCTACCCGCAGCTGCTCGACCGCGGCGAGAACCTGTTCCGCCGCAATGCCTTCAAGAGCATCCTGGTGGCGCGCTATGTCGGCGCGATCCGACCGTTCGTACCGGCCATCGCCGGCATGATGAAGATGCCGGCCAGCCGCTACGTGCAGGCCAGCGGCATTGCCAGCATTTCCTGGGCGGTGCTGTTCCTGGCGCCGGGCTGGATCCTCGGCGAGGCGTATGATGCGGTCGCCGCCGTCGCCGGGCGGCTGGTGGTGGTGGTCGGCCTGCTGGTGGTGATCCTGGGCCTGGTCTGGGCCATCGTGCTGTACGGCTACCGCTGGTCGGCCGCGCGCATGGACAACTGGCTGGCGCGCCTGCTGGACTGGTCCAACCGCCACCCGACACTGGGCCGCTACACGGTGGGCGTGCTGGACCCGAAACGCCGCGAGTCGGTGCCGCTGGCGATGCTGGCGCTGATGCTGCTGTTGCTGGGCTGGGGCTGGTTCGCGCTGCTGACCGTGGTGGTCGCGCACGGTGAACCGTTGGCGGTCGATCTGCTGGTGCACCAGGCCATGCTGGCGCTGCGCAACCCGCTGGCCGATTACCCGATGGCCGCGCTGGCGTCACTGGGTGCCTGGCAGGTACTGCTGCCGGCCACGGCGGCAGCGATGGGCTACCTGATCTGGCGCCGGCGCTGGATGGCGGCCGCGCATTGGCTGGCCGCGCTTGCCTTCGGCCTGGCGCTGACCATGCTGCTGGGTGCCACCGTGGACGTGGTGCGCCCGCTCGATGCCAGCAGCGGCTTCGGCTTCCCGTCGGTGTCGGTGACCATGGCCACCATCACCTTCGGCTTCTTCGCGGTGCTGATCGCGCGCGAGATGCCCGGTCGTACCCGCGTCTGGCCGTACCTGGTGTCGGGCATCGTGGTCAGCCTGATCGGCTTCGCCCGCCTGTACCTGGGCGCGCACTGGCTGAGCGATGTGATCGGCGGCATGCTGTTCGGCACGTTCTGGCTGCTGGTGCTGGGCATCGCCTACCGCCGCCGCTTCAACCGCTCGTTCTGGGTGAAGCCGGTCGCGTGGCTGTTCTACGGCGTCTTTGCGGTGGCGGCGATGTGGTACGCACCGCGCAACATCCCGGTGAAGCTGGAACGCTTCGAGCCGACCCTGCCGGCCCCGCAGGCGGTTGACCTGCAGGCGTGGTGGCAACGCGACTGGGCGCAGCTGCCGGCGCGCCGCAACGAGTTCGACGATGACCAGCGCTGGCCGCTGGACGTGCAGGTGGCCGGCCCGCTGGCCCCGTTGCAGGCGCAGCTGGAAGCGCGCGGCTGGAAGCGGCAGGAACAGGCCGGCTGGCAGGAAGCGCTGCTGATGCTGGACAAGAACACCGGCGCCGACGAACTGCCGGTATTGCCGGCCACGCTGGACACCCGTGTGGAAGCACTGCTGATGGTGCGCCAGGGCGCCAGGCCGGACGAACGTTATGTGCTGCGCCTGTGGCCGGCCCCGGTGCAGCTGCAGCCGGGCGCCACACCGTTGTGGCTGGGCAGCGCGCAGACGCTGCGCTACGAGCGTCACTTCCAGTGGATCGGCATGTGGCACCCGGTGCGCGGCGTGGATCCGGCGATGAACGCGGTGAAGGAGGCTGTGCAGGGCCTGCCGCAGCGCGAGGACGTGCACAGCGAAACCGGCTTGCCGGTGCTTCGCTTGAAGACCACACCGCCCTGATGATGCCGTGCTCTGGTCATCGCCAACCTTGGTTGGCGTTCACCGGTTACGGCATCCAGCCCAGCAACTGCTGCAGACGCTGGTGCGGGTCATCCAGCTGCAGCAGCTGCAACCGCTGCTGCTCGCTCAGCGGCAGCAGTTCGGCCAACCGCCAGCCGACCCAGCTGGCCTGGTCCAGCAGCGCCGGGGTGGCCGGCGCATAGGCCTCGCCGGCCTGTTCGATGATGTGCCCCAGCACCGTGGCCAGCAGCGCATGCTGCGGTCGCAGTTCGTCGTCAGGGTCCTGCTCGCACCACCGCACGTCGGCCACCACCAGCCCGTTGTCGCGCACGCGGGTACGTTCGACGTGGAAACGACGCGTACCACGCAGGCGCAACTGCAGCACGCCATCGGCACCGACATCGAAATCTTCGATGCGCACCTGCACGCCGTAGGCCGCCGGCGTTGCCGGAGCCCCTGCTTCCTGGCCGTCGAGGATCAGGCAGACGCCAAAGCCTTCGCCGCTGCGGCCGCTGTCGCGGACCAGATCCAGATAGCGCCGCTCGAACACGCGCAGGCCCACCACCGCCCCCGGTACCAGCGTGGTGTGCAGCGGAAACAGCGGCAGCGATCCGTCGGTGCTCATCGGGCCTGCAGCGCCGCCAGGAAGCGGCGCGGTGCGCCGTCGAAGCCGCCGTTGGACATGAACACCACATGGTCGCCGCGGCGTGCGCTCGATTGCAGCTGCGCCAGCAGCGCGTCGGTATCCGGCACCGCATGGGCTTGGCCGCGTACCGCTGCGATCACCGCCGCCGCATCCCAGGCCAATTCCGGACGGTGCAGGAACACCACTTCGTCGGCCAGCGCCAGCGACGGCGCCAGCGCCTGCGCATGCGCGCCCAGCCGCATCGAATTGCTGCGCGGCTCCATCGCGACCACGATGCGCGCATCGCCGACCTTGGCACGCAGGCCTTCCAGCGTGGTGGCAATCGCGGTCGGGTGATGGGCGAAATCGTCGTAGACGGTGATGCCGTCATGGCTGCCGATCACTTCCATGCGCCGCTTGACGCTGCGGAAGCGTGCCAACGCCGGGATCACCTCGGCCGGCGCCACCCCCACCGCATGCGCGGCAGCCAGCGCAGCCAGGCCGTTGAGCACATTGTGCCGGCCCAGCAGTGACCACTGCACGTCACCCAGCGCCTGCCCACGATGGTGCACGCGGAATGCGCTGCCATCGGCGGCCAGCAGTTCGGCATGCCATTCCAGCGACGGGTCGAAGCCGAAACGCTCGACCGGGGTCCAGCAGCCCATCGCCAGCACCTCGGCCAAGTGCGGGTCCTCACCGTTGACGATCAGGCGGCCACGCGCCGGCACCGTGCGCACCAGATGATGGAACTGGCGCTGGATCGCGGCCACGTCCGGGAAGATGTCGGCGTGGTCGTACTCAAGGTTGTTGAGGATCGCCACCAGCGGCCGGTAGTGCACGAACTTGCTGCGCTTGTCGAAGAAGGCGGTGTCGTATTCATCGGCCTCGACCACGAACTCGCGCCCCTGGCCCAGGCGTGCGGAAACGCCGAAGTCCTCGGCCACGCCGCCGATCAGGAAGCCCGGCGAACGCCCGGCGCTTTCCAGCAGCCAGGTGAGGATGGTGGTGGTGGTGGTCTTGCCGTGGGTGCCGGCCACGGCCAAGGTGTCGCGGCCCGGCAGCACCTGTTCGGACAGCCACTGCGCACCGGAAATATAGCGCTGGCCGGCGTCGAGCACCGCTTCCACGGCCGGATTGCCGCGCGACAGTGCGTTGCCGATCACCACCTGGTCGGTCCCGGCCGGCACGCTGTCGGCGCGGTAGCCCTGGTCCAGGCTGATGCCCAGCTGCTCCAGCTGGGTCGACATCGGCGGATAGATGGCCTGGTCGCTGCCACTGACCGGATGGCCCAGTTCCCGCGCCAGGGCGGCCACGCCACCCATGAAGGTGCCGGCGATTGCAAGGATATGTACGCTGCTCATGACCGAGGATTGTGACCGATGACGGCTGTATAGGGCCAATGTCTGCTCAGGGGTAAGACAACCCCTACAACGGATGTGAGAAAACTCCAATCTTCTGTCAGGGAATTCCCGATAGCGATGTTCTGTGAACCCGGACACAATTCGAACTGCCAGCCGCAGTACCCGAACCGGTCCTACTCCCCAAGAGGCCATCCCCAAGGGAGCTCATGCTGCGGGGCCCTGAGCAAGCCCTTCGCTGGCGCCTATGAAACGACACAGGCCTGATCCTCGCGGACCAGGCCTGTGTTTTTGCGCCCGAGGGGCCGGCAGCGTGTGCCGGCCCGGCCGGATCAGGCCTTGATCGCCGCCAGGATGCGGGCTTCGATCTCGTCCAGTTCGCCCACGCCATCGACGCGGGCCAGGGTGCCACGGCCGGCATAGAAATCGACCACCGGGGCGGTCTGGTCGTTGTAGACCTGCAGGCGCTGACGCACCGATTCCGGATTGTCGTCTGCGCGGCCCTGCTCCTTGGCGCGACCGGCGATGCGGTCGACCAGCAGCTCGGTGGCCACGTCCAGCTGCACCACCGCGTCCAGCGGCTGGCCGATCTTGGCCAGCAGGCCGTCCATCGCATTGGCCTGGGCCACATTGCGCGGGTAGCCATCGAGGATGAAGCCCTTGGCGACATCGGCCTGGGTCAGGCGCGACTCCAGCATGCCCAGCAGGATGTCATCGGACACCAGGTTGCCGGCATCCATCACCGTCTTGGCCTGCTTGCCCAGCTCCGTGCCCGCGGCGATTTCCGCGCGCAGCATGTCACCGGTCGAAATGTGGGCGATCCCCAGCTTTTCCTTCAGGCGCGTCGCCTGTGTCCCCTTGCCCGAACCGGGCGGTCCCAACAGAACCAATCGCATTGACCTGACTCCAACATGTTGAAAACAAAGAAGGTTCGCGTCCCGGACGGACCGGTATCGCTGCACCGCAATAGCGCCACTTTACCGCATCCGGGTAATGTCCCTGCAATGTCCCCTCCCCGAGCAGGTAGAAGCATGCGCAACGGTACTCTTCTCTACGCCCAGTCCGGCGGTGTCACCGCGGTCATCAACGCCACCGCAGCGGCAGTGATCGAGCAGGCCCGGGCCAAGGGCATCAAGGTGCTGGCCGCCCGCAACGGCATTCTCGGCGCGCTGCGCGAGGAGCTGATCGACACCAGCAGGGAGAGCGCCGCCGCGATCCGCGCCCTGGCCCATACCCCGGGCGGCGCGTTCGGCTCGTGCCGGGTCAAGCTGAAATCGCTGGACGCCGACCGCGCCCGCTACGACCGCCTGCTGGAGGTGCTGCGCGCGCATGACGTGCGCTGGTTCCTCTACAACGGTGGCAACGACTCGGCCGACACCGCGCTGAAAGTCTCGCAGCTGGCCAAGGCCTCCGGCTACGACCTGACCTGCATCGGCGTACCCAAGACCATCGACAACGACCTGGCAGTGACCGACACCTGCCCCGGCTTCGGCTCGGCGGCCAAGTACACCGCCGTGTCGGTGCGCGAGGCGGCGCTGGATGTGGCGGCGATGGCCGAAACCTCCACCCGCGTCTTCATCTACGAGGCAATGGGCCGCCACGCCGGCTGGCTGGCCGCGGCCGCCGGCCTGGCCGGCAATGGCGACGACGAAGCCCCGCACATCATCCTGTTGCCCGAGCGCGCCTACGACGAGGCGGTGTTCCTGGCCAAGGTGAAGACGGTGGTCGAGCGCGTCGGCTACTGCGTGGTGGTGGCCTCGGAGGGCATCGCCACTGCCGATGGCCGCTTCGTCGCCGACGCCGGCGGCGGCAAGGACTCGTTCGGCCACTCGCAGCTGGGTGGCGTGGCCGCGCACCTGGCCGGCCGGGTCAAGGATCAGCTGGGCCTGAAGGTACATTGGGCCCTGCCCGATTACCTGCAGCGCTCGGCCCGTCACCTGGCCAGCAGGACCGACTGGGAACAGGCGCAGGCGGTGGGCAAGGCCGCCGTGCAGCTGGCGCTGAAGGGCCAGAACGGGGTGATGCCGGTGATCGTGCGCAGCAGTGATGCACCGTACCGCTGGAAGATCGAAGCGGCGCCGCTGTCGAAGATCGCCAACCACGAGAAGAAGATGCCGGCCGGCTTCATCCGCCGCGATGGCTTCGGCATCACCGCCAAGGCCCGTGCCTACCTCTCACCGCTGATCAAGGGCGAAGCCCCGCTGCCCTATGGCGCCGACGGCCTGCCCAAGTACGTCACGCTGAAGAACGTGGCCGTGAAGCAGAAGCTGCCACCGTTCGAGGGCTGACCCGAAAAGGGGGACGGAGGAACATCATGGCACTGCGTGTTGTTCGACTCGGTACGCCGCGCGCCGCTGACGAGGGCCTGCGCATCGGCACGGTGCGGCGGCCGCCACGTGGCGTGCCGCGCAGCGAGTTCGCCCGGCAGGACTGGTACGACGTCTGGTTCCCGACCCTGTCACCCAGCGTGGAACTGGTGAAGCAGGCGCAGGCGGCGCAAAGCGCGGCCCAGTGGGACGCCTTCTTCCGACGCTACAAGACCGAAATGAAGGCGCCGGCTGCGGCGCACGCGCTGGACCTGCTGGCCGCACTGTCGCAGCACAGCGACCTCAGTGTGGGGTGCTACTGTGAGGATGAGGCGCACTGCCACCGCAAGGCGCTGCGCGAGCTGCTGGTCGCACGTGGGGCGACGCTGGTCGAATGATGGCAGGGTTGCCGGCCAGCGACCGGCACCACCCGGTGCCGTGCCCGATGGCCTCAATTGCAGGCCTTGCCTTCCACCTGCAACTGCGCGGCGAACATCGTCACCTTCGGGATCTGGCCGGCCGCCGCCTGCTTCTTTGCTTCTTCCAGGTAGATCCGCGACTGGCCCTGGCCGTCCAGGGCCTGGCTGTTGTTCACCGGCAGGCGCCAGACGCGCACCACGGCCTGCTGTGCCGGGCACGCAGCGTTGGGCACACGGATCACGTCATTGAGCTTCCAGCCCTTGTCGGCGCTCGGCTGTGCCTTGGCGTAGTCGACGAAGCGTGCGCGCGGCTGGCACTGTTCACTGGTGCGCACGGCAGAGAAGCGATAGGGCTCGGCGGCTTGGCCGGTGAACGCCCCTTCCAGGCGGGCGCAGGCCTCGGGAATCTGCCGCAGGGTGTGCACCGCGCCCACCGCCTGCGGTGCACCGACGGCACGTTGCAGTTCCGGGGTTTCGGCCGCCAGCGCCGGCAATGCAGGGGCCAGCACGGCGATCATCAACAGGGGAAGGCGCATGGGAGTTCTCCTACGGGACTGTGCGCAGGCTTGCAGAGCGTGGCTTAACGGGGTGCAAAGGCGGGCGTCACGCTTGGCAGCAATGAGCAGTCGAGCAAGCTCGACTCTACGGGGCGGTGAACGCATACTGCGGGCACCAGGGAATGCTGAACACCGCCATACGTCGGACGACCGCCAAGGTCGGTACGGGTTGGTTCCAAGCTGCAGCCCGTCGTCCCCCTCGTGGTGCCGTTCATCGCCACTGGATGCCTACATCCATTCTGCGGAGGGGTCTAATGCTGGAACGTCACGGGCTGTCACTGGCGCTGGGCTGCGCCATCCTCGCAATCCTGTTCGGAATCGTCTCGGCGCGCTGGATCCTGCGCCAACCCACCGGCAATGAACGCATGGTCGCCATCGCCACCGCGATCCAGGAAGGTGCGCGTG
This sequence comes from Stenotrophomonas sp. GSD10, assembly GCF_056172695.1. NCBI lineage: Bacteria > Pseudomonadati > Pseudomonadota > Gammaproteobacteria > Lysobacterales > Lysobacteraceae > Stenotrophomonas > Stenotrophomonas sp. GSD10. Next base: position 3,368,930 of record NZ_JAOCMC010000002.1, read on the forward strand.
CCTACCTCAACCGCCAGTACCTGACCATCGGCGTGGCCGGCGTGGTGCTGTTCGTGCTGGTCGGCATCTTCCTGAGCTGGTACACCGCGATTGGTTTTGCGGTCGGCGCGGTGCTGTCCGGCGCGGCCGGCTACATCGGCATGAATGTCTCGGTACGCGCCAACGTGCGCACCGCCGAGGCCGCGCGCAACGGCATCAGCGCGGCAATGGACGTGGCGTTCCGCGGCGGCGCGATCACCGGCATGCTGGTGGTCGGGCTGGGCCTGCTGGGCGTGGCCGGTTACTACGCGCTGCTGCTGCGCATGGGCCTGCCGATGGAACAGGCATTGCACGCGCTGGTCGGGCTGGCCTTCGGTTCATCGCTGATCTCGATCTTCGCGCGTCTGGGCGGTGGCATCTTCACCAAGGGCGCCGATGTGGGCGCCGACCTGGTCGGCAAGGTCGAAGCCGGCATTCCCGAGGATGATCCGCGCAACCCGGCGGTGATCGCCGACAACGTCGGTGACAACGTCGGCGACTGCGCCGGCATGGCCGCCGATCTGTTCGAGACCTATGCGGTCACCGTCATCGCAACGATGCTGCTGGGCAGCCTGATGCTGGCCGAAGCCGGTGCCAATGCGGTGCTGTATCCGCTGGTGCTGGGCGGGGTCTCGATCATCGCCTCGATCATCGGCGCGCTGTTCGTCAAGGTGCAGCCGGGCGGCTCGATCATGGGCGCGCTGTACAAGGGCGTGATCGTCTCCGGCGTTCTGGCCGCCATCGCGTTCTACCCGATCACCACCGGGCTGATGAGCGACAACGTGCACGGGCCGATGGCGCTGTACGGCTGCGCGCTGATCGGCCTGGTACTGACCGGCCTGATCGTGTGGATCACCGAGTACTACACCGGCACCCAGTACAAGCCGGTGCAGCACGTGGCGCAGGCCTCGACCACCGGTCACGGCACCAACATCATCGCCGGCCTCGGCATCTCGATGAAGTCCACCGCGCTGCCGGTGGTGGCGGTGTGCGCGGCGATCTGGGGTGCATTCGCGCTGGGTGGCCTGTACGGCATCGCCATTGCCGCCACCGCAATGCTGTCGATGGCCGGCATGATCGTTGCCCTCGATGCGTATGGGCCGATCACCGACAACGCCGGTGGCATCGCCGAGATGGCCGAGCTGCCCTCGGAGATCCGCGACATCACCGACCCGCTCGATGCGGTGGGCAACACCACCAAGGCGGTCACCAAGGGCTATGCGATCGGCTCGGCGGCGCTGGCCGCGCTGGTGCTGTTCGCCGACTACACCCACAACCTGCAGGCCGCGCACCCGGGCCAGGAGTTCCGCTTCGACCTCAGCGACCATACGGTGATCATCGGCCTGCTGATCGGCGGCCTGATTCCCTATCTGTTCGGTGCGATGGCGATGGAAGCGGTCGGCCGCGCCGCAGGTGCGGTGGTGGAGGAAGTGCGCCGCCAGTTCCGCGAGATCCCCGGCATCATGCAGGGCACCGGCAAGCCGCAGTACGACAAGGCGGTGGACATGCTGACCCGCTCGGCGATCCGCGAAATGATCGTGCCCTCGCTGCTGCCGGTGGCGGTGCCGGTGGTGGTCGGCCTGCTGCTGGGGCCACGTGCACTCGGCGGCCTGCTGATCGGCACCATCGTCACCGGCCTGTTCGTGGCCATTTCGATGACCACCGGCGGCGGCGCCTGGGACAACGCCAAGAAGTACATCGAGGATGGCCACTTCGGCGGCAAGGGCAGCGAGGCGCACAAGGCCGCGGTGACCGGCGATACCGTCGGTGACCCGTACAAGGACACGGCCGGCCCGGCGATCAACCCGCTGATCAAGATCATCAACATCGTGGCGCTGCTGCTGGTGCCGCTGCTGTAATCCACGGCATGCGCAAACCCGTAGAGTCGAGCTTGCTCGACTGCTTCTGGCCCGCACCGCAAGAGCAGTCGAGCAAGCTCGACTCTACGGCTTCGGCCGGTCACCTGCCGCGCAGGAAAAACGACACCGGCACCATCACTTCCACCGGGTCGCCGGCCACTTCGGCCGGCGGCGCCGGCACCGGGTTGGCGCGCTGCACGGTGTCCAGCGTCTCCTGGTCAAGCAGCGCGAAGCCGCTGCTCCGGCCCAGCGTCAAGGCGGAGACCACGCCATCTCGCGCCACCGCAAAGCGCACGTAGACCACACCCTGCTGGCGCAGCCGCTCGGCCTGGCGCGGATAGCGGCGATGCTTCTGCAGATGCCCCAGCAGGCGGCCTTCCCAGGTCGCCTCGGCACGGCTGCGCTCGCCGGCCGTGGTCTGCGGCGCGGTATAGCGCGTAGCCACATCGGCGGCGACCTGCGGCGGCGCGCTGGTCTGCGCGACATTGGCCTCGGCGGTGTCCGGCGAAGGCACCGGCTCAGGCGTACGCGGCGGCGCCAGTTCGCCCTGTGGCTGCACAGGTACCTTGGGCTGTTCGCGCGGTGCCGGCGTGGGCGCCTGCCGCTGCTGTTGCTGCTGCAGCGGCCCGGTCGCCACCTCGCGCGGCGGCACCGGCGGCGCCTGTGCCATCGGTGCCAACTCCAGCATCAATGCAGCGGGCGGCGCGGCCGCAGCCGGCGCAGGCGCACGTGCCGCCCACCAGCATGCCGCACCAATCAACAGCGCATGCACCAGCAGCACGATCGCCAGGCTGGTCGCCCAGCGCCGCAGTCCGCTCATCGTGTGCCCTGCTCCAGGCCGACCAGCGCCACCTTCAGGTAGCCGGCCGCGCGCAGCGCATCCAACGTGGCCATCAGCTCACCGTAAGGCACGCGGGTATCGGCGCGCAGGAACAGGCGCTGTGCGGTATCGCCATGGGTAGCGGCCTGCAACGCCGCCGCCAGCCCGTCGCGCGCCACCGCCTGCTCGCCCACGCGCAGCGACAGATCGGCCTGCACGGTCACATACACCGGCGCCTGCTCCGGCGGCGTGGCGCTGGCGCTGCTGGCCGGCAGCTGCACCGGCACTGACACCGTGGCCAGCGGCGCAGCCACCATGAAGATGATCAGAAGCACCAGCATCACGTCGATGAAGGGCGTGACGTTGATCTCGTGGGCTTCTTCCGGCGTGTCGTCGCGGTCCGATGCAGTCCTGATCGCCATTGTCGCGCCTCAGTGCACCGCACGCAGCGGTGTCGCTGCGCTACGCGGAATGGCACGATCAAGATCGCGCGAGACCAGCTGCTGTACCGCGGCCGACAGATCGCCGAGCAGGCCACGCAGACCGGCCAGCACGCGGCTGAAGTGGTTGTAGACCAGCACCGCCGGAATCGCTGCGACCAGGCCCAGCGCGGTCGCCAGCAGGGCCTCGGCAATGCCCGGCGCAACCACGGCGAGGTTGGTGGTGTTGCTGTGGGCAATGCCGATGAAGCTGTTCATGATGCCCCAGACCGTGCCGAACAGGCCGACGAACGGGGCCACCGCACCGATGCTGGCGAGCACACCGATGCCGCGCCGCTGTACGCGTGCGGTTTCCAGTTCGATGCGGTCCAGGCGGGAGGCCACGCGCTCCTTGATGCCCTCGCAACTGTCCAGCCCCTGCGACAGGCGCAGTTCGCTACGCGCTGCCTCCAGCATCGCCAGCGCGCTGCCCTGCTGCAGGCTTGCCGCTTCGCTCTGTACCGGCAACTGTGCGGACTGCAGCAACAGCGCGCGCGCCGCACGCAACTGCCGCGCCTGCCGGGCCAGATCCCAGCCCTTGGCCAGCAGCACGGTCCAGGTGGCCAGCGATGCCAGCGCGAGGGCGATCATCACCGCCTTCACCACCACGTCGGCGGCCAGGTACATGCCCCACGGGGTCAGTGCGGGGGCGGCCACGGGGGCCAGGTCAGCAGGCAGCATCATCTCGGGTTCCATCAGCATCAGGGGATGCGCCACGGCGACGGGCCGCGCGCGCATCGTTGAGATCGTCCACTTCCACCAGCGGCGTGGGTTCAACGCGCGGTGCAGGGCGACTGAGCACATAGCCGGCGCTGACCGCGAAGAACAGGCCCACGCCCAGCAGCAGGCGCCACGACGGATGCGCGCCCCAGCAGAACAGGGCGAAGCCCACCGCCATGCCGGCGCTGGCGAACGCCTTGCCCTTGCGCGACACCGCGCCCTGTTCGCGCCACAGCCGCAGCGACGGGCCGTAGCGCGGATGCGCCAGCAGGCGCTGCTCGAACTTCGGCGAACTGCGCGCGAAGCAGCCCACCGCCAGGATCAGGAAGATCGTGGTGGGCATCACCGGCAGCAGTGCGCCGATCACGCCGAGGCCGACCATCACCCAGCCCAGTGCGAACCAGAGCCAGCGCATCAGCGGCGCGCCTGCACGCGACGGGCGTGCATCAGTCGAACTCGACTTCAACGTGACCGTGCACACTCCGGAAGGCGGCATCGGCGGCCTCGATCACCTGCTGCTCCTGCTCGGCGTCCAGCGGCACGGCATCCAGCGCGGCGGTGAACTCACGCCAGTGGCGTGCGGCGCCATCCGGATGAGCAGCAAGGTGGCGTGCGCCGAAATCGCGGTCCAGGCCGAGCTTGTTGGCCATCTTGTACAGCACGGTGCCGCCAAGATTGGAGCCTTCGGCCACGTACAACCAGCCCAGGGCGGCCGGCAACGGCAGGTCAGTGGGCAGGGCGGTGATATCCGCGCCCGGCACGGTCTGCTCCAGGTCCTGCAGGTCGCGCGCGACCTGGGTCAGGCGACGGCGCTCGGCCAGGTCCGGCAGCAGGGCATCCAGTGCCGGGTTGGCATACAGCGCGTCGATGCTGCGGTGGAAGCGGTACTGCACGCGCAGGAAACGGGCGAAGTTGCTGCGGTCGGCGAAGATGTCGCCGGCCATGATGCGCTTGTCCAGCGCACCGTGGCTGTCGCGGGTGGCGGCCTTGAGCCGCAGGCTGCGGCTGTCTTCGGGAGCGATATGTGCGTTCATGGGGGAATGCCAGGAGGGTCGTCCTGCTGTAGACGTTCCGCGTGGGGCTTTCCCCAAGGCCGTGTGCGCCGATAATGGGCACCCCCTTCTTCCGCCAGGAACCGATGATGATCACCACCGAACCGCGCATGACCAACCTGTTCCTGCAGCTGGGTCTGGATGCCAGTGCCGAGGGCATCGCCCGTTTCATCGGCGAACACCAGCTGGCCACCGATGTGGAGGTGGTCGAGGCCCCCTACTGGAACGATGCCCAGCGCCAGTTCCTGTCTGAATCGCTGCAGGCCGATGCGGCGTGGAGCACCGTGGTGGATGAGCTGAACGAGGCGCTGCACGAAGATGCGGTGAAGGCCGCGACCGGGTTGTGACCCGATGGGGTCAGAGCCCTTTCCCGTGGAAAGGGATCCGACCCCACCGCTCATCCGCGACCGATCAGTACTTCCAGGTCAGTGCCAGGCGCGCGGTGCGGCCCGGTGCCGGCATCACGCCCAGGGCGAGCGGATCCAGGTAGTAGCGGTCAGTCAGGTTGTCCACGCCCGCTTCCACCGACCACTGGTCGTTGAAGTTCCAGCTGGCGAACAGGTCGACCAGCGTGTTCGGACGGTACAGCTGCTGGATCGCCGACAGGCCCACGTTCCATTCCTTGTCCAGCTTGCTGATCGGGCCTGCGTTGTGGACCACGCGGGTACCGAAGGTCAGGCGCTCGTCGAACAGGCGCGCGCCCAGGGTCAGGTTGACCATGTAGCGCGGCGGGTTCTGCGTGTTGGTGTACGAGCCCTCGAAGCCGCCATCCACGCAGTTGGGCGTGTTGGCCAGCTCCGCGTTCCTGCGCTCCACGCCATAGGCTCGGCGCTCGGCAGCGATGTCCGGCGCGCAGGTCTTGGCCTTGAAGTAGTAGTGCGCGGACAGATCGGCGAACAGCTTTCCGCTGTCATAGCTGGACTGGAACTCCATGCCCGAGACCTTGAACCGATCGACGTTGCGGATCAGGCCGGCCGACAGCGTGCGGTAGTCGCGGGTGATCAGATCGTCGATACGGGTATCGAAGTAGGCCAGCTTCAAGGCCAGGCGGTCGCCTGCGGTGAACAGGTCGTAGCGGATCGTGCTGGCACCGATCTCCCAGCTGTGCGCGGTTTCCGGCTTCAGTTCGCCCACCGGCTTGGCGGCGGTGAACAGGCCCAGCGTGGTCTCGAACAGGCTCGGCAGCTTGGTGCCTTCGGCGTACTTCACGTAGACCATGGTGTCTTCGCTGAAGCGGTAGGCCACGCTGGCGGTCGGTGAGAAGGCGCTGTCGCGACGCCGGATCGGCTGCGACCAGGTCCAGCTGACCGGCACTTCCAGATCCTGCGGCGCATCGGCATCGAAGAAGTTCCAGCCGCCGATGTCGGCCACCGTGCCCTTCTTGTACGGCGAAGCCAGCAGCGATTGCTGGGTGAAGTTGCCGTTGGCGTCCGGGTACCAGTTCAGCAGCGCGATGCGCTTGGCCCGCCATGACGGCAGCGCCGGATTGCCATTGAGCAGCTCGGTGTAGCGGTACTGGCCCTGCACGGCGAACGCATCGGCAGTGGCCAGGCGGTTGCGGTCGTGCACGTCCACGCGGTTCCAGCGGCCACCGGCCAGCAGCTCCCAGTGTTCGTCAGGCTGCCACTTCAGCGAAGCCACCGCGCTGTATTCCTTGCGTTCGGCGTTGCGCAGGAAACGGTTGTTGACCAGATCATCGTGCATGACCGGGCCGGAACGGCCGGGTGCGATGTCCTCGTCGCTGTAGGACAGGCCGTAGTCCAGCGTGAACGCACCGGCACGGGTATCGAACCGCGAGGTGTTGCTGGCATCCACGCCGAAGCGCTTCTGCCGCAGCGGGTTGCGGTAGGCGTCCTTGTAACCGGGGTCGCCACTGAAGCTGGGGGCGTCGTACCACTCGGTGCGGCGGTCGAAGTACCACGGGGTGATGCCGGTGAGGCTGTTGTACATCACGCTGTCGGCATCGGTGTACCAGGCATTGACGCGCAGATCGACCCACTCGCTGTCCGGATTGAAGCGATAGCGCAGGCTGTAGCTGTCCATGTCGACATGGCCCGGATCCCACTGCGGGATGCGGTCGCGGTCGACGCGGATGATCTGCGAGGCCATGATCTCGCCGGCCGTGCCTTCATAGCGGCGATAGCCCGCCTCCAGGGTCTGCGCGTCATCGATGCGCCAGGTGCCCTTGAGCAGCGTCGACTTCGAGCGCGAGGAGGTGTTGAACACTTCGGTGCGCGGCGGATTCAGTGGCGCCAGCGTGCGCCGCGTCTGCGGGAAGTCGTCGTAGCCGTGCTTGCCCGAGAAATAGTTGCCGTTGTCGCGGTAAGCGTAGGCGGCGACCAGATCGAAACGGTCCCAATGCCCGGCGCCGGCCACGTTGAAGAACTGGCTGCCGGTGGCGCTGCGATCGCTGCGCGGCGCGGCACTGTAGTCCGGCAGGTTGTTGGCACTGGCGTTGGCCAGGCCACCGCGCACGCGCACGCCGAAATCGCGGCCTTCGCGCAGCACGTCACCTACCTTGAGCGTTTCCATCTCCACGACACCACCGATGCCGCCGGAGGCGTTGGCCTGCAGGCTCGGGCCCTTGGTGATGGTCAGGCTGGAGATCAGGTCCGGATCGAGGTAGCTGCGCTGGGATTGGCCGGCATAGCCGCGATAGGTATCCATGCTGGACTGGCCGCCGTCGATGATCACCGGTACGCGGCTCTGGCCCTGGATGCCACGGATGTTGACGTCGAAGCCGTTGCCCACGCGCGGATCGCCGGCGGTGACACCGGCCACGCCCTTGATGATGTCGCCGTTGGAGGTGCCGCGGAAACGCTCCAGCTGCGTGCGGTTGAGCGTGGTGGTGGAACCGACGCTGCGGTAGCTGTCGAGCAGGCGTGCCTCGTCGCTGCCGGTGCCGGGATCGACGCGGTCGCCGGCGACGCTCAACGTATCGGTCACGATCACGCCGCTGTCGGCCTGCACCGGCGTCGCCGCTTCCAAGGTGACCGCGTCTGCGCTGACCCGGCGCACCGCCAGGCCACTCCCCTGCAGCAGCTGCTGCAGCGCCGCGCTGGCCGACAGGCTGCCACTGACTGCCCGCGAGGTCACGCCTGCGGCCAGGGTGGCCGGATATACGACCTGCACGCCGGACTGGCGCATGTAGCTGCGCAGCGCCTCATCCAACGGCTGCGCCGGAATCTCGAAACGCTGCACGGCAGCGTGCTCGCCGGTAGCGCTCTGCGCCCACACCGACGGTGCGGCGCTGGCAAGGCCGGCGGCGAGCAGGGCAATGCACAGGCGGGACGGGCGCAGCGCGCGGCCCGGACGATGGGAATCGAACATGGGGGAACCTGTCAGGTAATCGGTGCCGCAGGCGCGGCGTCATCCGCAGGAAGTGCGGACACGGCGACGTACGTGGCGGCGGCGGGTACGTTCGCGGGGTAAGACGGGTGGACCGGCCAGAACCCCAAGAGGAATTTCCGATCGCGGTGGGTGCCGACCGTTGGTCGGCACAATGGGATCACCGCGATGATCATCCACGCATGGCGCGGATCTACTGGACGATGGCGACACCGAACGGCAAGCGGGTGACCTGCAACCCGGCGGTTGCTGCCAGCGCATCCAGCGCCTGTTCCGGGCGATCGATGCGCAGCGCGGCACTCACCGCCGGCAGCCGCGACAGATCGCCGCGCACGAAGGTCGGGCCGGCACGGTAGCGGCCGACCTGTTGCACAGCGTCGGCGACACTGGCCTGCTCCAGCAGCAGCTCGCCCTGCCGCCACGCACCCACGCTGTCAGCCGCCACGTCGGCCAGGCGCGTCACTGCGCTGTGCTCGCCATAGGCCGCACGCTGGCCCGCCTTCAGATAGGTCCAGCCGCCATCGGCCGGGCTGGCCACGCGCACCCTGCCCTGCCCGACCTGGGTTTCCACCCGATCATCGCCGCGGGCCACGCTGAAGGCGGTGGAAATGTCTTCAACCACGCCGTTGCCGGCCTGCACGCTGAATCGCCGCTGCGCATCCGGACTGACCTCGAACCAGACACGACCGCGCAGCAGCTCCACCTGCCGCGCACCTGCATCGAAGCGCACGGCGATCGCGCTGTCGGCATCGAGTACCGCGCGGCTGCCGTCGGGCAGCTGCACGCTCTGTACGACGTGCGTGCTGCGATGGTCGGCCTGCAGGCGCAACCAGGCTTCCGGCCAGGCCACCAGCATCGCCAGCGCGGCCGCCGCCGCCATCGCCCAGCGCAGGCGTTGCGGCCGACGCCGCACGGGGGCCGCCCGCGGGCGCGGGCCGACACTGCGCCACAGCGCGCGTTCGTGCTCGAACGCGCGGCGATGGCCCGGCTGTGCCAGCCAGCGCTCGAACGCCTGCATGCGCGCATCGCTGTGGTCGCCCGAGGCCAACCACGCGATCCACTCCCGGGCCTGTTCGGCCAGGACATCATCATTGGCGGCGGGCAGCGTGTTCGGCGGGCTCATCGGCTGGCGGACAGGCGCATTCAAGCGCGGGCGGGAGAACTAGACCGCATCCACGGTCCAGTGATCAAGACGTTTCAGCGAGGCCCAGCCCCAAGCCGGGGCGATCATCGACCGCTGCGTGCCCACGCCAGTCGTTGCAGCGCGGTGCGTACATGGTTTTCGATCGTGGTCACCGACACACCCAGGCGGCGTGCGATCTCGGCCTGGGTCAGGCCCTGCAGGCGGTTGAGCCGGAAGATGGTGCGGGTGGGTTCGGGCAGATGGCTGGCGGCATCCAGCACACGCTGCAGCTCGTCCTGGGCCATGGCCTGCTCCTCGGTCGAGATCACCTCGTCCGGGCCCCACAGGTAGTGGTCGGCCAGCAGTCGATTGCGGCGGGTGGATTCGCGGCCGTGGTCGGTGGCCAGATTGGCCGCCAGCCGGTACAGATAGGCGCGTGGATTGTCGATGGCCTGGCTGTCGTCGACCCCGCGGGCCTTGAACCAGACCGCCTGGATCACGTCCTCGGCGCCGTTGTCGCCGCCGAGGATCCGCTGAACGCGGCGCAGCAACGCCGGCCGCTCGCGGATCAGCAGTTCGGTGAGGGTGACGGCATTGGAGGACATGCGCGGAGCCGGGGACGGACGGGAGGCGCCGCGCATGCTACTCCGTTAATGCGAATCAGTCACGTTTGCATTGACGCCACAGACGCTACAGGCAATCGACCAGCGCGTCGTATGCGTTCTGCCCGGTACCCGGCAATGACGCATGCAGGGCGTCATCCGCGGAACCCGCCTCCCACACCTCCAGCAGCTGGCTCAGCGGGGTTCCGGGCGCCACCGGCAGCACACAGGCATAGCTGCCCAGATCGACGTCGATCCGGCCGATGTTGCGCACCCAGGTATCACTGCCGGCAAAGGTCCAGACGCAGCTGCCGACCACGCCGGTATCGCGCTGCACCGAGCAGCGCAGGCGCATCGCCCACAGGTTGTAGTACTGCCCCTCGCAGAAGGTGTCGCCGCAGACATTGTCGAAGCCGTGCACCAGGCGACGCTCGGCGGCCAGAAAACGCTCATGGCCCATGGCAGAGGTGGGGTAATCACGCGCGTCCACGAACCCAGGACCCGCCTGCGCAGCCCCGGCGACCAGAAGCAGCAGCGCGACCCGCAGGGTTGATTCGAGGATGATCCGCATCAGCCTGCCCTCCCCTGCGGCCGCAGGCAGCCGGGCAGCACCTCGAACAGCCCGTGGTCGAGGCCGGGCAGCGGTGCGGTCAGGCCGCCGGGGGCCTCCAGCGCGGCATGGAACGCCTCGACGGGCACGCCGGGCTGCAATGCCAACTGACAGGTCCAGCGCCCGTTGTCGACCTGTATCTGCCCGCTGTCGGCGTGCACCGAAAGCTCGCTGGCGGCGATCACCCAGACGCAGCGCTGCACGGTGCCGCGATGGGCCAGCACGGCGCAGCGGAACTCCATCACCCGGTAGTTGCTGTAGTCGCCCTCGCACCAGGTATCGGCGCAGATCGCGTTGAACTCGCGTGTCAGGGCCGCTTCCAGACCGTAGGCCCGGTCCCAGTTGGCCTCCGGCTGCGGGTAGTCGATCAGGTCCACATGTGGCCCGCGTGCGAGGCCGGGTAACGGGACAAGCAGTGCGATGGCGGCACAGCACAAGGTCTTCCAGCGCATGACAGGACTCCTTGGGGATGAGTCATCAGCCTGCGCCGCGCCATCCGGCATCCCCATCGGGAAAGCCCCTGCCGACCGGTGGTCCAGCACCGCGACGGGCGGTGGGTACACTGCCCCTGCACGGCGCCCGGCAAAGGCATAAAATGGGGGCTATCCGTCTATATCCCCACCTGGAGCACACCATGGGCCTGGAACTCGTCTCGCCCGGCAAGAACCCGCCGGAAGAAATCAACGTCATCATCGAGATCCCGAAGGACTCGGAGCCGGTGAAGTACGAAGTGGACAAGGAAACCGGCGCGATCTTCGTCGACCGCATCCTGTCCACCCCGATGCGCTACCCGTGCAACTACGGCTATGTGCCGAGCACCCTGTGTGGCGACGGTGACCCGGCCGACGTGCTGGTGGTGCTGCCGCTGCCGCTGGTGCCGGGTTCGGTGGTGCGCTGCCGTCCGGTCGGCGTGCTGAAGATGAGCGACGAGGCCGGCAGCGACGAGAAGATCCTGGCGGTGCCGGTGTCGAAGATCTTCAGTGGCTACGCCCACGTCGAAGACATCGCCCAGGTCTCCAGCCACTGGCTGGAGCGCATCGGCCACTTCTTCGAGCACTACAAGGACCTGGAAAAGGGCAAGTGGGTGAAGCTCGATGGTTGGGGCGGCGCCGCCGAGGCCAAGCAGATCCTGGTCGAGGCGCACCAGCGCCATCTGGACAGCAAGGCCTGAGCCTGAACCGGATCGCTCCGGCAGGCCCTGCCGGAGCGATGCGGGTCACGTTTCATGACGACGGCACATCACTCTTGCCGCCGTATTAGGTAAATTGCGTCACTTCACACGTCGTCGACATCCATCGTCGAGACAGCCAGGGGAATGTGTCGTGCGTATTCTGCTTGTTGGGGATGCAGCCAGCCTGCCGGCTGAGCTGACCGAATTCATTGCCGATCTTGGGGAAGACTGGCAACCGCTGACCGCCACCGATGGCCACAGCGCGATGAGCGTGGTGGCTGCACAGGGCGTTGACGCGGTGATCGTCTGCCCGCAGCTGCCCGATCTCAATGCCACCACGCTGCTGGGCCAGATCCGGACCTTGCGCCCGGAGACCATCCGCATCGCGCTGATCGATGCCCAGCACGGCAACCGGCCACCGCCGGCACGCCTGATCGGCGTCGCCCACCGCTTCCTGCCGCTGCCGCTGGCGCCGGAAGTGCTGCTGGAAGCACTGACCAGCCTGGAAGAACTGCGCGAAGTGCTGGACAGCCCGCGCCTGCGCGATGCCATCGGTCGCATCGAGAAGCTGCCCTCGCCGCCGCACCTGTACCTGAGCCTGACCCAGGCGCTGGAACATGACGACGATGCCGACAGCGCCGACGTGGCCAAGCTGGTCGCTGCCGATCCGGCGATCGCGGCCAAGGTGCTGCAGCTGTCCAATTCGGCGTTCTTCAGCCAGGGCCGCACCATCGCCGACCTGCGTACCGCGGTGACCCGCCTGGGCCTGTCCACCCTGCGCGACCTGGTCCTGGCCAGCGAAGTATTCTCGGCACCGACGCTGTCAGCGGCCGAGCGCAATTCGTTGCAGCAGCGTGCCCTGCTCGCCTCGCGGCTGGCGGCACGGTTGCTGCCCGAATCCAGCGCCGAGCTGGGCGCGACCGCCGCGCTGCTGGCCGACATCGGCCTGCTGCTGCCGGGCGTGCGCAACGAGCGCAGCGAACCCTCGCTGGCCGGCGATACCCGCCCCGGACACGCCGAGGCCGGCGCCTACCTGCTGGGCCTGTGGGGCCTGCCGATGCCGATCATCGAAGCGGTGGCATTCCATCTGCAGCCGCAGCGCGCCAACACGCGCAGCTTCTGGGTGACCGGCGCGGTTCACGTGGCGCTGGCGCTGGTCAACGGCGATCCGGTGGATGAGGACTACCTGCAGCGCGCAGGCGTACTGAACCGGCTGCCACAGTGGCGCGAGCATGCCAACGCGCTGATGGGCCTGGTGCCCAGCGACGCCTGAGCGGCGGCCCAACCGGCACGGACAATCGCAGGGCGCATCCGTCGGGTGCGCCCTTTTTGTGGCCCGCGCACGCGCAATCCTGCAAAGAAAGAGGGCGGACCTTGCGGTCCGCCCTCCTTGTGTTGCTACCGCACTTCGATGGATCAGAAGCGCTGGGTGTACTTCATGTACAGGAAGCGACCCACATCGAAGCCGCCGTAGTAGGCGAACGCCGAGTTCGGAGCCGAGTACTGCAGCGAACCCTTGTGGTCGAACACATTGTTCGCGCCCAGGGCGACAGTTGCATCCCACGGCGCCTTCCAGCTGACCTGCAGGTCGTGGAAGGTGTTGGAACCGGTGTGACGCAGCGGATCGCTCTCGCCGTTGGCCATGTGGTTCGGGGCATCGCACCAGCCGTCGTCCAGCGAGATGCAGCTTTCCTTCATGCCGGAGTAGTAGCGCGCGGTGTAGTTGACACCGAAGTCGCCGTACTGCCAGTTCACGCCCAGGTTCGAACGGACGCGGAACAGGCCCGGCTCGCTGACGCGGCCGATCATGATGTTGTTGCCGGCGCTGTTCTGGCCCTGCTCGTCGTACTTGGAGGTGTAGCTGGTGGTCCAGTCGATGCTGAACTGACCGATGGCCAGTTCCGGCAGGCGGTACTTGACGCCCAGGTCGTAACCTTCGGTCTTCATCTTGCCGAGGTTGGCGGTACCGTAGGTGATCGCACTGACGTGGCCGTCAGCCGCACGGGTCACGCTCGAGCAGCGATCGGCGTTGCCCAGCACGTAGCAGTCACGCAGGATGCGGTCGACGCTGTCAGCGATGATCATGTCGCTGATTTCGTACTTGTACCAATCCAGCGACAGGTCCAGGCCCTGCACCCAACGCGGGCTCCACACCAGGCCGAAGGTGGTGCTCTTGGAGGTTTCCGGCTTCAGGTTCGGGTTGGCACCGGAGATGAACTGGTCACCCGACTGGCACGGCAGGGTCGAGCATTCCTTGCCACCCTGGCCCAGCTGCACGTAGTTGGCCGGCACGCCTGCGCCGGAGCACGCGGCGTTGCCTGCAACGCTGCCCGGAGCCTTCACGCCGCACGGATCGATGTACGACTCGAAGCTCGAGCTCAGGCCACCGTACAGGTCGCTGATGGTCGGGGCACGGAAGCCCTCGGCGTAGGTACCGCGGACCAGCAGTTCATCCATCGGGCGCCAGGTCAGGCCGAACTTGCTGTTGGTGGTGCCACCGAAGTTGCTGTAGTCCGAATAACGGCTGGCAACGTTCAGGGTCAGTTCCTTGGCGAAGGCCATGTCGGCCAGCAGCGGCACGTTCAGTTCGAGGTAGACCTCGTTCAGATCGTACTCACCACGGGTCGGCTTCTGGCCCAGGCCGGTGGACTGGCCCGACTGCGCGAAGGCGTCCGGCACGTAGCTGCCTTCTTCCTTGCGGTGCTCGACACCCAGGGCGAAGCCCAGGTCACCGGCCGGCAGGGTCACGATCGCGCCCGACAGGTTGGCGGTGAAGCTGGTGGTCTTGGTCACACCACGGGTGGTGAAGGTCGGGAACAGGAAGTCCTGCAGCTCCTGGTTCGCCAGCGAACCCTGACCGTCAACGCCGTACGGCAGCAGCGGGTTCCACGGACGGCAGTCGCCCAGGATCGGGTTGGCCGCGGTACCGCAACGGGCAACGCCGCCGGCATCGATGAACGACGGGCCCAGGGCCTGGCGTGCACCGATCAGGCTCATGTCACCACGGTTGCTCTTGATCGACTCGTTGCGGTTCCACAGCGCGCCGACATCCCAATCGAAGGTCTTGCCGCCCAGCTCGAAGAAGCCGGTCAGGGTCGGGGCGAAGCGCAGGGTCTTCAGCTGGCTGTCAGTGGTACGCGGCACTTCCCACAGGCGACGGCGGAAGCTGAGGTCCTGGCCGACCGGGTTGAAGGCGCTGGCGGCCGACAACGGGGTCTTGATCGAATTGGACGCGGACTGGTACGGGTAACCGGCGATCTGCTGGAACGTCTGACGCTCGTTGTAGAGCACGTCGGTGTTCAGGCTGATCGAATCGGTGAAGTCGTAGGTGCCGTTGATGTAGACCGACTTGCGCTTCACACCGGTGAGCAGGGTCATCTGCTCGTTCGAGTTGGCGAACTCGTCTTCGGTGATGGCGTGGTAGTCGTTCGGGTTCTTCGGATTGCCACCCGGGTTCAGGGTCTGCCACACGGCGCTCGACTTGGTGCAGTCGTACAGCTTCGGGTTGCACCAGCTGCCGTTCTGGCTGATCGGGCTCCAGTCAGCCGAGGTCGAGTTCGGACCCAGCGAGCCGTCACGGCTGTACCAGCGGTCCTTGGCCCACACCGGGTCCTGCTTGGAGTACTCGGCCGACAGGGTCAGGCTGCCGCGCTCGCCGCGGGCACCGAGGGTCATCGAGTAGGTTTCGGTGTCGCCGTCGCCCTTGCCGTACTGGCCGACGTAGACGTTGGCTTCGCCGCCGTCGAAGTTCTTGCGGGTGATCACGTTGACCACGCCGGCAATGGCGTCGGAACCGTAGATCGACGAAGCGCCGTCCTTCAGGATCTCGATGCGCTCAACGGCCGACATCGGGATCTGGCTCAGGTCCTGCAGGCCCGAGGTCGAAGCGCCCAGGCGCTTGCCGTTCATCAGCACCAGGGTGCGCTCGGCGCCCAGGTTGCGGATGTCGACGTAGTAGCCGCCCACGTTCTCGCCCGAAGCCAGCGATTCCGAACGCGAGATGGCCGGGGAGCCGGCCGAGGTCAGGTTGTTCAGCACGTCGGCGACGCTCGAGAAGCCCTGCTTTTCCAGGGATTCACGGGTCATCGTCAGGATCGGCTGCTGGGTTTCCACCGAGGCGCCGCGGATGCGCGAGCCGGTGACCGAAATACGGTCCAGATCGGTGGTGCCCTTTGCTTCCTGGGCGGAAGCAAAGGCCGGCGCCAGCGCCAGCGCAATGCCGGCCGGCAGCAAGCCGAACCGCACTGCGGGATTACGAACGTTCATCAATCTCTCCAAGGTACGTGTTAGCAGCGTGTTAAAACACCCCAGCACGTTACGATTGCGTTGCAGCGCTGTATTTGCGCGAACCAACCAGAGACTTTGCAGATTGTGGCGGGAGCAAGCCGCCGTTCTCCCTGAAGCGCGATGCGGACTGCCCGTAGCGGGCGCGGAACGCACGCGCGAAGCTGCAGCAGTTGTCGAAACCGCTGGCGGCAGCGACCTCGCCGACCATCATGTCGGTGTCACGCAGCAGATCGGCGGCGCGCTCAAGGCGCAACCGTGCCGAAAGCGACTGCGGGCTTTCCTCGTACAGGCTCTGGAACGTCTTGGAGAGATACCAGCTGGAGAAGTTGGTCAGCTCGGCCAGTTCGCCGATGCGCACCACGCGGTGACTGTTGCCCTCCAGGTACAGGCGGGCGCGCTGCATGCGGCCGAACACCTGCCGCTTGCGGCTGCGCGAGCGCCCCGGGCAACGCTGCACGTTGTCGGCCAGGCCACGCTGCAGGCCAGCCAGATGCAGCAGCAACGGGCGCAGTGCCTGTGCCGGCATGCCGCTGGCCAGCGCATCGCGCCACAGCCGCAGCGCCACGCGGGCATCACTGCGGTCCATGCGACCGCGACCGGCATACAGACCGCAGTCGGCCATCTCGGCCAGCACCCGAAGCGCCTCGACGTTCAGGTTCAGGCCGATGCACAGCCCATTGCGACCGGCCTGCACCAACGGACGTGATTCCTTCTCGAAGGCGATCCACTCGCCCTGGCGCAGGCGGAAACGTCCCTCCTTGGCCTCGACCCACGAACTGCCGCGCACCTGCATCCAGACAGTGAAGCTGGTGCCGGCGGTCTGCAGGCTGCCCAGTCGGGCCACGCCCAGGCAGGTCGGCGCGGCATCGTCGAGCGCGCGGTCCAGGGAGACGGTTTGGCCACGATCGGCCAGCGAGAGTTGACGCATGGGGGCACCACGGATTTGCCTAGTACAGGCCTCCGTTTTGCCAAATCAGGCGGGTCCGCGTCAGGAAAGTCGGACGAGATCGCCACGAATTCGCGACGAGATCGCGACGAAGAAATTACGAAGGTCCATTTCCCTTGAACAACAACAACTTGGAGAAGGCAGGAAACAGCGCCGGGGCACGTTCGGGCAAACGCATCACGCCGATGTCGGCGCCGTCACTGACCGCCATCGCCACAAACAGGTCATGTCCGTCAGCGCTGGCGCTGAGCCCGTTGCCTGCGCTGAGCCGCTGCGTGTCCAGGCAGTGCTCGGGTTGCTCGTGACCGGCCTGGATCCGTATCAACGTGGTGCCACAGGCAGTGGACGTGCCGAGATAGCCGATCGCATTGCTGCCGGCCACCGTCCAGGCCCGGTAGCGCCAGCGGCTGGGCCGGTCATCACTGATCTGCTGCACGCTGGCTGGCGACAACGCCGCATCGGCCGACCACAGGCCACTGGCGGCCAGGCGGGTGAACAGCACCCGTCCGGTGCTGCGGTCGAAGCGCGCCTGCGAAACGCCATCGACACTGCCCAGGCGGCGCCATGGCTGCACGCTGCGGTCGTACAGGCTCAGCCGGATGCGGCGGTCGGCATCGCGTTCGACCACCAGCAGCTGCTCCGGCGTCGCGCCATACAGGGCCTGCAGCGGCTGCTCGCCGGGCACCGGCAACGGCTGCAGGCGTTCGTCGCGCGGGGCGATCTCGTAGACCACGGTCCTGCCGTGCTCATCGCGGCCCACCACCAGCAACTGGCGGCTGTCGGCCGACCAGTCCGGTGCCTGCCGCGCTTCCGGACGCAGCCCTTCGATCGGTCGCAGCGAGTCGGGGCGCTGCATGTCGGCCCACCACAGGGCGAAGCTGCCGGAACGATCGGAGGTGAACACCAGCTGGCGCCCGTCCGGTGCCGCCATCGGCTGGCCATCGCGGCCGCTGGAGGCGAACAGGCGTTCGGGTTCGCCATTGCCCTGCATCGGCACCTTGAACACGCCGAACTGCGCGCGGCGGTGAACGAAGGCGAGCATGCCGCCACGGCGCGACACGGCCGGCCACTGCGCATCATCCAGGCCCGCATCGCGCAGCGTGCGGCGCTCCACATCCAGGTAATAGAGCCGGGCTTCGCTGTCGACGCGGCGGCCAAACACGATGGTGCGGCCATCGTCCAGCCAGGCCCACCCGCGCAGCTCGGCCGCTTCGTTGGTGAGGCGCTCGGGTGTTCCGCCATTGGCCGGCACGCGCCACAGATCGCCCAGCTGCGGGTTGCGCACGAACACCAGCCACTGCCCGTCCGGCGAATAGCGTGGCGCGTAGTCGAAATCATCCTGGTCCACGCCGTAGTCCAGCGCGCGCCACTGCCCGCTGCCAAGGTCCAGCACGCGGATGCCACGATGCGCATAGCGCCCGACCATGCTGCCGAACACCAGGCCACGGCCATCGGGCGTCCAGTCGAAGCTGAGCAGTTCGGTGCCATCGCAGCGCGTGGCCTGGCGCAGTGCGCCACCGGTGGCGCTGGCTACCAGCACCTGGCAGCCGCCATCGGCGGAGAACCGCGCAAAGGCGATCTCACGCCCATCCGGCGACCAGTTCGGGAAACGATCGACCGCGCCGGCCGGCGGCACCAGCAGCTGGCGTGCGGGTGCATTGCCCGAAGTCTGCACCTTGATCGCACCGCCGCCATTGCCGTCTTCGTTGGCGCCTTCGTAGGCCACCAGCGAGCCGTCGGGCGACAGCGTGGGATAGGTTTCAAAGCCACTTGTCGCGGTGATCAGCCGATAGGGACGCTGCGGGCTGCCGATCACCCGCGTGCCGTTCTCCACGGCGGCGTCCACCGGCGAACTGCTGGCCGGCGTGCGCCGCAACAGCAGCGCGGTCATTACCACCAGCGCCACCAGCATCACCACGCCCAGCGCCAGCAGCACACGACGACGCACATGGCGCCAGCGGCGGCGCGACACCTCTGCCGGCATGGCAGCGGCGGTGATCACTGCCGGCGCGTCCTCCGCCTCGTCATCAGCCAGCGCCGGCGCCGGCGTCTGGACGTCGTCCAGCACCTGCACCGGCATCAGCAGGCGATAGCCGGTCTTGGCGATGGTCTCGATGTAGGCCTGGCCGTTGTCTTCGTCGTGGCTGAACGCTTTGCGCAGCTGGGTAACGGCCTGGGTCAGCACGTCGTTGGTCGGCAGCGTGTCCGGCCACACCTCGGCGAACAGTTCATCGCGGGTGACCACACGGCCCGGCTGCCGCAGCAGCACGCGCAGTACGCCCAGCGCCTTCGGCGTGAGCCGACGCGGCCGGCGTGCGCCGACCACCTCAACCTCACGCGAGGACAGAGTGACGATGCACTCGCCTATCCGGATCCGATCGAATCCGGGGGCTGGATTTCGCTGCTGTTCATTTTCTGCTACACAGTAGAGACAGGTTCCGGGCAGCGTTTGCCTTTGAAACCGCTCCCGTTCCGGGAACAGCGAAAAGCCAGACTCCGCACAAAGCATCGGCGCATACCGCAAAAACAATTGAGCGCGCGAATACTAGCCTATGCCGGTTACCTCGCCTATCGCGTGGTCGACATCAGGCTCTCTCTCGCCGACGCATTCACATAATTTGCAGCACCATTCGCGCCCTTCCGGGCGCGAAATTTTTATCTGGCGTTCATTTTCAGACACGCCTCAGCATGGTCAGTCCGACCAGTCGCGAAACCACCAAAGCTACGTACATCACGCCTGAAAACTGCTCCAGCATGACCAGCGCGCGGGCCTGTGGATGCAGCGGCACGACATCGCTCAACCCCACTCCAGACAACAAGCTGAAGCTCAGATAAAGCAACTCCATCCAGCTGCGCTGCGGACCCTCGCTGGCACCGTGGAAGCTGCCCGGGTACCACTGCTGGCAGACCGAAAACGAAAACGCGAAGGCCCAGGCCAACAGGGTGAAGGTGGCCCCGGCAGCGAACAGTTCATCGCGGGTGACCTTGTGGTCCTGCAGCATGTACGCAATGAGCGCACCTGCCGTATAGAAATACAGCAGGCTTTCCAGCAGCTGGGCGGTGGTCACCAGCGCGCTGCGCTCCAGCAGCGCCCCCGCCAACGAAAACACCACGGCGGGGATCGCCAGCAGCAGGGCCAGCCAGCTTCCCAACGGGCTGCGCTGCACCACCCACAGCGCCAGGCCCAGCACCGCCATGCCGAACATGCCCAGCGCGGCACGTCCGCCGGCGGTGTCGTCCAGCGCCGGATACAGCACCACCGCCAGCAGTTGCGCCGCCAGCAGCCAGGCCGAAGGGTGGCGGCGGGCAATGGCCAGCCAACGCGTGGTCACGGCAACAGGCATGGCGTCCTTTCCTCTGGCAACGATGGGCCGAGCATAGCGGTGACCGGCGTGAGGAACGGTCATGCCGGCCAGTGGCCGACACGACCGGCCACGCGTCAGCCCTGGTGGTAGACCTCGGCGCCCGAAGCGCGGAACTCGGCGGACTTTTCCTTCATGCCGGCCTCGGCGTAGTCGCGCACATCCTGGGTGATCTTCATCGAGCAGAAGTGCGGGCCGCACATCGAACAGAAGTGGGCCAGCTTGTGCGCATCCTTGGGCAGGGTCTCGTCATGGAACTCCTTGGCCTTCTCCGGATCCAGGCCAAGGTGGAACTGGTCCTCCCAACGGAACTCGAAGCGTGCCTTGCTCAGGGCGTTGTCGCGCACCTGTGCGCCCGGGTGGCCCTTGGCCAGATCCGCCGCGTGCGCGGCAATGCGGTAGGCCATGATGCCGTCGCGCACATCCTGGCGGTTGGGCAGGCCCAGGTGCTCCTTCGGCGTGACGTAGCAGAGCATGGCGGTGCCGAACCAGCCGATCATCGCCGCACCGATCGCACTGGTGATGTGGTCATAGCCGGGCGCGATATCGGTGGTCAGTGGACCGAGCGTGTAGAACGGCGCTTCGCCGCACTCGCGCAGCTGCTTGTCCATGTTCTCCTTGATCAACTGCATCGGCACGTGGCCGGGGCCTTCGATCATGGTCTGCACATCGTGCTTCCAGGCGATCTTCGTCAATTCGCCCAGCGTCTCCAGCTCGCCGAACTGTGCTGCGTCGTTGGCATCGGCAATGCAGCCCGGGCGCAGGCCGTCGCCCAGCGAGAAGGTCACGTCATAGGCCTTCATGATTTCGCAGATCTCTTCGAAATGCGTGTAGAGGAAGTTCTCCTTGTGGTGCGCCAGGCACCACTTGGCCATGATCGAACCGCCGCGGCTGACGATGCCGGTCACGCGCTTGGCGGTGAGCGGCACATAGCGCAGTAGCACGCCGGCGTGGATGGTGAAGTAGTCCACGCCCTGCTCGGCCTGCTCGATCAGGGTGTCGCGGAAGATCTCCCAGGTCAGCGCTTCGGCGCGGCCATCGACCTTCTCCAGCGCCTGGTAGATCGGCACGGTGCCGATCGCCACCGGCGAGTTGCGGATGATCCATTCGCGCGTTTCGTGGATGTGCCTGCCGGTGGACAGGTCCATCACCGTGTCGCCACCCCAGCGGATCGCCCACACCAGTTTCTCCACTTCCTCGGCAATGCCCGAGGACACGGCGCTGTTGCCGATGTTGGCGTTGATCTTGGTGAGGAAGTTGCGGCCGATGATCATCGGCTCGCTTTCCGGATGGTTGATGTTGTTGGGCAGCACCGCGCGGCCGCGTGCGATCTCGTCGCGCACGAATTCGGGGGTGATGATCTTCTGGATCGACGCACCGAAGGCCTCGCCCGGGTGCTGCTGCAGCAGGGCTGCATCACGGATCGCGTCCAGGCGCTGGTTCTCGCGGATGGCGACGAACTCCATTTCCGGGGTGATGATGCCGCGCCGCGCATAGTGCATCTGGGTGACGTTGGCGCCGGCACGCGCACGTCGCGGCAGGCTGCGCGCGGGGAAGCGCACGGCATCGAGCTTCGGGTCGTGTTCGCGATCGCGCCCGAAAGAAGAGCTGAGGCCATCGAGCTGTTCGGTGTCCCCGCGTTCCTCGATCCACGCACGGCGCACTGCCGGCAGGCCCGCGGAAAGATCGATGCGGGCCTGCGGATCGGTGTACGGGCCCGAGGTGTCGTAGACGGTGACCGGTGCATTCTCTTCGCCGCCGAACAGCGTGGGCGTGCGGGTCAGCGCGATCTCGCGCATCGGCACCTGCAGGTCCGGGCGCGAACCGGGCACATGGATCTTGCGCGAACCGGGGATGGGCCGGGTCACGGATTCGGAGAGTTGCTGGGCCTGTTGCTGCAGGGCGGAGAGCTGTGCGTTCATCGGGCATCGTCCAGGAAGGTCAGGGACGAAGCGGCGGCGCACTGCGCGCGCGCACGGACGGTCCTTGGGCGGAGTCCGGGCACGGCTGCATTGCAAAGCTTCCCTACGCCGGTATGAGCCGGATCAGGTTCCAAGGGACTGTCTCAACCGTGGCCACAAGGCCCGGTACCCCCGCTTCTTGCTGCGCATTAGAGCATAGACCGCCCGCCTCCGGGTTCAGATCCGCTTTCCGGCGGAAAGCGGATCTGACCCCAATCGTCATTCGTTAACAGAACCGTGACGTCGCGTTCAGTAACGTGCACGCCCATCGCGTCGCTGAGATCGATGCGTTCCACGCCGCCTTCGCGGCCCCTGCCCGGCGCGTGCTGCATGCCGCCGGCCATTCGCTGCAAGCTCTGCTCGCTCCCCTCAATCCCCTTGATCGGAGAAGCTCCTTCATGGTGTTTCGCGTTTCCATCGCACTGGTTCTGCTGCTGGTGCTGCTGGCCGGCATCGCGCCCGGCCCCTTCAATACCGTTGTGCAGTCCATGCTGGCCGAGGTCATCCGCAGTGTCGGCTGGCTGTACCTGCTGGTGGTGTTCCTGGCACTGGTGTTCCTGATGTACCTGGCCTTCGGCCGCTTCGGCAACCTGCGCATCGGCGGCGAAGACGCCGAACCCGAATTCTCGCGTGCCAGCTGGATGTCGATGCTGTTCGCGGCCGGCATGGGCATCGGCCTGGTGTTCTGGGGCGCAGCCGAGCCGATCTCGCATTTCAGCAAACCACCGGAAGGACTGGCACCGGAAAGCATGGACGCCGCGCGCGCCTCGATGCGCTACGCGTTCTTCCACTGGGGCCTGCATCCGTGGGCGATCTATGCGCTGATCGGCCTGGCGATGGCGTGGTTCCAGTTCAACCGCAATGGCCGCGGCCTGGTCAGTGACATGCTGCAGCCGATCATCGGCCGCCACCATCGCGGCTGGATCGGGCGCGTGGTCAACATCGCCGCGGTGGTTGCCACCGCGATCGGTGTCGCCACCACGCTCGGCTTCGGCACCATCCAGATTGCCGCCGGCATGGAGCGTGTGTTCGGCCTGCACGCAGGGCCGCCACTGCAGCTGGTGATCATCGCGGTGGCATTCGTGCTGTACATGGCGTCCACGCTCAGCGGCGTCGACCGCGGCGTCAAATGGTTGTCCAACGTCAACCTGGCATTGGCCGCCGTACTGTTGCTGCTGGTGCTGGTGCTCGGCCCGACCGGCGCGATCTTCAACACCTTCACCACCACGCTGGGCTCCTACCTCAACCAGCTGGTGACGATGAGCCTGCGCATGTCGCCGTTCTCGTCCAGCACCTGGGTGGCCGACTGGACGATCTTCTACTGGGCCTGGTGGATTTCCTGGGCCCCGTTTGTCGGTTCGTTCATCGCGCGCATCTCGCGCGGACGCAGCGTGCGCGAGTTCGTCATCGGCGTGGTGCTGGCGCCGACCCTGCTGGGCTTCTTCTGGTTCTCGGTGTTCGGTGGCACGGCCATCTGGATGCAGATCTTCGGCCACGCCGATCTGGTGCAGGCGTTGGGCAACGGCTACGAGACGGTGTTGTTCACGCTGTTCGACAGCATGCCGCTGCCGTTGCTGCTGTCGTCCATCGCACTGGTGCTGCTGATGATCTTCTTCGTGACCTCGGCCGATTCGGCGGTGCTGGTGTTGGCCAGCATGTCCACCGACGAGGCGGGTGATCCTCCACCCAGGCGCAAGCTGGCCTGGGGCGTGGGCGTGGCGTTGATCGCCGGCGCATTGCTGCTGGCCGGCGGGCTGGACGCGTTGCAGGGCATGATCACGATTGCAGCACTACCGTTTGCGTTGCTGATGGTGCTGGTGATGGTGTCGCTGTACCGAGTGCTGGACCAGGAGTACACGCGCGAGCGGCGGCAGGCACAGCGCCAGCGGCACATGATCGATGCGTGGATCGCGCGCGAGATGGCGGCGCAGGAAGAGACCCAGGCGGAGGCGGCGCGCGCGCAGGATCGGGATTGAGGGTGTTTTGCAGCCTGCGGCTGCACCGCTTTTTTCAGGCAAGTGCAACGACAAGAGCAGAAGCGGCTCTGGGTTTCAGCTGGTTGGGCGGGACGGTGTGGGTGGGCAGGACACGCCGTAAACCCATCCATGGGGGCTCGTTGGCGCCATCCATGGCGCCAACGGTCCTGCCCACCCACACCGCCCCACCCCCGACAGATTCCCGGTGACGGTTGGTCCATCCACGCAATGCGTGGATGAGGTGTATCGGAAAACAAGAAGGGGTCGGATCCGTTTTCCTTCGGAAAACGGATCCGACCCCAACCCACAGCGCGCGGCTGTTGCTGTTGCTGTTGCTTTTGATCTTCTTCTTTCTCTTCCTGCGGTGGCGGCCGCAGGAAACTGTCAGGGGCCGGGCGGGTGGGCTGGGCGGGGGTGTCAGCCGCATGGATGCGGCTGCCAAGCCTCCAGGGACGGATTCACGGCGTCCCCCGCACAGCCCACCCGCCCGGCCCAATCACATGATCCCGCTTTCCGGAACCCACCGCAGAGGGGGCTCAGCCCGGTGGCCGGGAAACTCAGTACCCCGCCGCCTGCCCATCCTTGCGGCTCTCCGACGCGCCGTAATACACGCCCGTCTCCGGATCACGCATGATCGCCTGGTACCCGCCATACGGGCCGTCGGCGAACACGATGCGATGCCCCTTGCGCATCAGCGCACGCACCGTCTCATACGGGAAGCCGGTTTCCAGATTCACTTCGCCACCGTCGGTCATCGCCGTGGCCTGCCCGGTCGGTTCGGTGGAACCTTCATGCTGGATGCGCGGCGCATCGCCGGCTTCCTGCAGGTTCATGCCGAAATCCACCAGGTTCATCACGATCTGCGCATGCCCCTGCGGCTGCATCGCACCGCCCATCACGCCGAAGCTGGCGTACGGCTTGCCGCCCTTGGTGATGAACGCCGGGATGATGGTCTGGAACGGGCGCTTGCCCGGCGCGTAGCCGTTGGGATGGTTCTTCTGCAGCACGAACATCTCGCCGCGGTCCTGCAGGATGAAACCCAGTCCCGGCGGCGCCATGCCGCTGCCCATGCCACGGTAGTTGGACTGGATCAGCGACACCATCATGCCGTCGGCGTCGGCCACGGTCATGTAGATCGTGTCGCCCTCTTCCAGCTGTTTCGGCGTGCCCGGCTGCACTTCCTTCAACGCCTTGTCCATCGAGATCAGCGCGCGACGCTGCGCCGCGTACTCTTTGGAAATCAGTTTCTGCACCGGCGCCGGCTGGAACGCCATGTCGGCGTAGAAGCGCGCGCGGTCGGCGAACGCCAGCTTCTTCGCTTCCACGAACAGGTGCACGTGCTCGGGTGAGCCGAATGGAATCTTCGAGAAGTCGTAGCCTTCCAGCACATTGAGGATCTGCAGCGCGGCGATGCCCTGGCTGTTCGGTGGCAGTTCCCACACGTCGTAGCCACGATAGTTGCTGCTGACCGGCTCCACCCACTCACCGTGGTGGTCGACCATGTCCTGGTAACTCAGGTAACCGCCGTTGGCCTTGAAGTAGTCGCCGATGGTGTGGGCGATATCGCCCTTGTAGAAGGCGTCGCGGCCGCCGTCGGCGATCTTCTGCAGCGTGCTGGCCAGGTTCGGGTTCTTCCACATCTCGCCCTTGCGCGGGGCGTGGCCGTTGATCGTGAACTGTTCCTTGAAGCCCGGGTACTGCGACAGCTTGGGCACCGAGCGGTCCCAGTAGTAGGCGATCACCTCGGCCACCGGGTGGCCTTCGCGGGCGTAGCGGATGGCCGGCGCAAGGTTGTCGGCCATCGGCTTGCGGCCGAAACGCTCGTGCAGTGCGAACCAGCCATCGACCGCGCCGGGCACCGACACCGGCAGCGGGCCGGTGGCCGGGATCTCCTTCAGGCCACGGCGCTGGAACTCGGCCAGGGTCAGCGACTTCGGCGAGCGGCCCGAGCCGTTGTAGCCGTAGAGCTTCTGCGTCTTCGGGTCCCACACGATGGCGAACAGATCGCCGCCGATGCCATTGCCGGTCGGCTCCATCAGGCCCAGCGCGGCGTTGGCGGCGATCGCTGCGTCGACCGCCGAGCCACCGCCCTTCATTACGTCCAGTGCGATCTGGGTGGCCAGCGGCTGCGAGGTGGCGGCCATTGCATGCGGGGCGATCACCTCCGAGCGGGTGGCAAAGGTCTGGCCGGTGATGCGGTCTGCGGCGAAGGACAGCGCCGGCAGGGCAACGAGCACGGCGGCGGCGAGCAGGGAACGGGCAAGGCGACGGGACACGGCAGGTTCCGATGGAAGGGTGGTCCCCGATCTTCGCCGCTGCGGCTGCCACGCGGTATCGGGCAGAGGTCATGGGCGAGGGTCTTTCGCTGGATGCGGACCAAGGTCCGCATCCACCAAGGCGAGAACCACCCAAAATTCGCGCAAAAAGCACCCGGGAAAGACTGAATTCGGGTTCACCGAAACAATTTCAGCGGCAACCATCCTTGTGCCGCAGGCGATTTCGCCGGATGCACGCGAAACCGTAAAAATTTCCTCGACAAGGGTTGACACCGGCGAAATGGCTGTGTTTCTCTCGATCACATGTTGCATCACAACACGCCACCGCGAACCCACACCGAAGCCGCCGACACCGGCGCCGCCTCGCTGCGTTCGATTCTTGTGCTCGTACTTATTACCCAACCTACAGGTGCGGGACGAGCCAGCGTGTAAGCAACAAACACACCGGAACTCATCAAAAACCCGCACCCGCCCCGGTGCGGGTTTTTTCATTTCAGGACCTGGTTTCAGACGCAACCACCATGCACACCGCCCCTCGCAAAACCCGGACCCCCACCGCCACGATGCCTCGTGGTGCCTGTGCCTGTGCGATGCGCGGCGCCTCCTCCACCGCTTTCCCTGACCGGCCGGCACGTCACCTCGACGACCGGCCGTTCTTTTTCTTCCCACCGCAAGGAACCTCCCCCATGAGCACCAACGACCTGCCCCAGACCAAGATCGCCGTCATCGGCTACGGCAGCCAGGGCCGCGCCCACGCACTGAACCTGCGCGAATCCGGCTTCGACGTGGTGGTAGGCCTGCGTCCGGGCGGCCCCACCGAGGTCAAGGCGCAGGCCGATGGCTTCACCGTCAAGGCCCCGGCCGACGCAGTGAAGGATGCCGACCTGGTTGCCGTGCTGACCCCGGACATGGTGCAGAAGAAGCTGTACGACGACGTGCTGGCGCCGAACATGAAGCAGGGCGCGGTGCTGCTGTTCGCGCACGGCCTGAACGTGCACTTCGACATGATCAAGCCGCGCGAAGATCTCGACGTGGTACTGGTCGCACCGAAGGGGCCGGGCGCGCTGGTCCGCCGCGAGTATGAAATCGGCCGCGGCGTGCCGTGCATCTGGGCGGTCTACCAGGACAAGAGTGGCAAGGCGGCCGACTACGCCCTGGCCTATGCCGGTGGCCTCGGCGGCGCCCGCGCCAACCTGATCCAGACCACCTTCAAGGAAGAAACCGAAACCGATCTGTTCGGCGAGCAGGCGGTGCTGTGCGGCGGCGCTTCGGCGCTTGTGCAGGCCGGTTTCGAGACCCTGGTCGAAGCGGGCTACCAGCCGGAGATCGCCTACTACGAAGTGCTGCACGAACTGAAGCTGATCGTGGACCTGTTCTACGAAGGCGGCATCTCGCGCATGCTGGAATTCATCTCCGAAACCGCGCAGTACGGTGACTACGTGAGCGGCCCGCGGGTGATCGACGCCGGCACCAAGGCGCGCATGAAGGAAGTCCTGAAGGACATCCAGGACGGCACCTTCACCAAGAACTGGGTGGCCGAATACGAAGCGGGCCTGCCGAACTACAACAAGTTCAAGCAGGCCGACCTGGAACACCCGATCGAGAAGGTAGGCAAGGAACTGCGCGCCAAGATGGTCTGGTTGCAAGGACAGGCCGCGTAACCACGCGGCCTCCCCCACCCGCTCTGCAAGGTTCCCCCCATGAACTCTTCCACACACCGCAGCGCGCCGCCCAACGGCGCGCGCTGGCTGACCCAGGCGCTGGAGGCCGAGGGTGTCCGTACGCTGTTCGGCTATCCCGGCGGCACCATCATGCCGTTCTACGACGCGCTGGTGGATTCGTCGCTGAAGCACATCCTGGTGCGCCACGAGCAGGGTGCAGCGCTGGCGGCCAATGGCTTCGCCCGCGCCAGCAACCAGGTGGGCGTCTGCGTGGCCACCTCCGGCCCGGGCGCCTCCAATCTGGTGACCGGCATTGCCGATGCGATGCTGGATTCGGTGCCGATGGTCTGCATCACCGGCCAGGTCGGCACCCCGCTGCTGGGCACCGATGCCTTCCAGGAGCTGGATGTGTTCGGCCTGACGATGCCGATCGTCAAGCACAGCTGGCTGGTGCGCAGCGTCGATGACCTGCCGCGCGTGGTGGCCGATGCCTTCCGCATCGCCCGCGAAGGCCGCCCCGGCCCGGTGCTGATCGATCTGCCCAAGGACGTGCAGCTGGCCGATGCCAGCCATCTGCCAGCACACGTGCCGAGCAGCGTCGAACCGCCGCCGGCGCCGGCCGACAACGCCATCGCCGACGCCATCGCCGCACTGGCCGCAGCCGAAAAGCCGGTGGTCTACGCCGGTGGTGGCATCGCGCTGGGTGATGCGGTGCAGGACCTGCGTGACTTCGTTGAAGCCAGCGCCATCCCCACCGTGATGACCCTGCGTGGCCTGGGTGCACTGCCCCCGCAGCACCCGCAGTCGCTGGGCATGCTGGGCATGCACGGCACCCGCGCGGCCAACATGGCGGTGCAGGAAAGCGATCTGCTGCTGGTGCTGGGTGCGCGCTTCGATGACCGTGCCACCGGCAAGCTGGCCGAGTTCGCACCGTTCGCCCGCGTCGTCCACATCGACGCCGACGCCTACGAGATCTCCAAGCTGCGCAGCGCCGATGTCGCCGTGCCCGGCAATGTCGGCCATGCCATCCGCGCCCTGCGTGCGGCCTTCCCCTCCCCAAGGCTCACCAGGACGCATGGCGCAGGCGCTGTGCGCAACATCGCGATCGCTTCGCCGCCCGCTACGACGCACCGGGCCAGCACATCTACGCGCCGGCCCTGCTGAAGCGCCTGAGCGAGCTGGCTCCGGCCGATGCAGTGATCGCCTGCGATGTCGGCCAGCACCAGATGTGGGTGGCCCAGCATTGCCGCTTCAACCACCCGCGCAACCATCTGACCAGCGGCGCGCTGGGCACCATGGGCTTCGGCCTGCCGGCGGCGATGGGTGCGCAGTTCGCCTGCCCCGACCGCACCGTGGTGCTGGTGTCCGGCGATGGCAGCTTCATGATGAACGTGCAGGAGCTGGCGACCATCGCCCGCTGCCGCCTGCCGGTGAAGATCGTGCTGCTGGACAACAGTTCGCTGGGCATGGTGCGGCAGTGGCAGGAACTGTTCTTTGCCGAGCGCTACAGCGAGATCGACCTGTCCGACAACCCGGACTTCGTGGCATTGGCGCAGGTGTTCGGCATTGCCGCCACCCGCATCGAGGCACGCGATGACGTGGAGGGTGGACTGGCCGCGCTGCTGGCCGAACCGGGCCCGGCGCTGCTGCACGTGGCCATCGACGCCCGCGCCAACGTGTGGCCGCTGGTGCCGCCCAACACAGCCAACAGCACCATGCTGGAAAGCAACCCTGCCCATGCCCGCCAGGAGACCCCCAATGCAATACCGGCTTGACCTGGTGCTGCACCCTGCCGAAGGCGCGCTGCTGCGCGTGATCGGCATGGCCGAGCGTCGCGGCTTCGCGCCGCGCGCGATCAGCGGCGCGCCGGTAGCCGCCGACGATGGCCGCTGGCACCTGCAGCTGGTGGTGGATGGCCAGCGCCCGGCTGAAACGCTGTGCCGGCAGATCGAGAAGATCTACGACTGCGTGTCCGTGCAGGTCACCGCGGTGGAAGGAGTATCGCCATGAACACCCGTACCGTAATGACCACGGTGCCGGTACGGAGGCGTCTTCTTCGCCGCCCGTGCCCGCATGCGGTGGTCGCCCGCACCCCGCCGGTGGCCCATGCCGGCCGCTGATACCAGCCAGGAAAGCGATGTCGGCGACGTAAGCGTCGCCGATGTCCTGGCCGCGCAGGCCCGCCTGCGCCGCTTCCTGCCGCCCACCCCGCTGCACCATGCCGAGCGTTTCGGCACCTGGCTGAAGCTGGAGAACCTGCAGCGCACCGGTTCCTACAAGGTGCGCGGCGCGCTGAACGCACTGCTGGCCGGCCGCGAGCGCGGCGACACCCGGCCGGTGATCTGCGCCTCGGCCGGCAACCACGCCCAGGGCGTGGCCTGGTCCGCCTACCGCCTGGATGTGCCGGCCATCACCGTGATGCCGCATGGCGCGCCGGCCACCAAGATCGCCGGCGTTGCCCACTGGGGCGCCACCGTACGCCAGCACGGCAACAGCTATGACGAGGCCTATGCCTTCGCCGTGGAACTGGCACAGCGCCATGGCTACCGTTTCCTGTCCGCGTTCGACGATGCCGATGTGATCGCCGGCCAGGGCACGGTCGGCATCGAGCTGGCCGCGCACGCCCCGGACGTGGTGATCGTGCCGATCGGCGGCGGCGGACTGGCCTCCGGCGTCGCGCTGGCACTGAAATCGCAGGGTGTGCGCGTGATCGGTGCACAGGTGGAAGGCGTCGACTCGATGGCGCGCGCGATCCGCGGTGATCTGCGCGACATTGCCCCCGCAGCCTCGCTGGCCGACGGCGTGCGGGTAAAGATTCCCGGCTTCCTGACCCGCCGTCTATGCAGCTCGCTGCTGGACGATGTGGTGATCGTGCGCGAAGCCGAATTGCGCGAAACCCTGGTCCGGCTGGCGCTGGAAGAACACATCATCGCCGAGGGCGCCGGTGCGCTGGCGCTGGCGGCCGGCCGTCGCGTTGCCGGCCGGCGCAAATGCGCGGTGGTATCCGGCGGCAACATCGATGCCGGCGTACTGGCCGGCCTGCTCACCGATATCCGTCCGCGCCCGCCGCGCAAACCGCGGCGACGGCGCAGTGAAACTCCGCGCTCGCCCGGCAAGGCCAGCGCCGCTGCTTCCCCCACGTCTTCCCCTTCCCCCTGCAAGCCGCAACGCCCGCTGTCGAGGAGATTTCCCTGTGACCACCATCGAACGAATTACCACCCCGCGCATCCGCATCTTCGACACCACCCTGCGTGACGGCGAGCAGTCCCCCGGCTGCAGCATGAGCCCGCCGCAGAAGCTGGTGATGGCGCGTGCGCTGGACGAACTGGGCGTGGACATCATCGAGACCGGCTTCCCGGCCAGCTCGCAGTCCGACCGCGAAGCGATGGCCCTGATCGGCCGTGAGCTGCGCCGCCCCAGCCTGAGCCTGGCGGTGCTGTCGCGCTGCCTGCAGGCCGACATCGAAACCTCGGCGCGTGCCCTGGAAGCCGCAGCCAACCCGCGCCTGCACGTGTTCCTGTCCACCAGCCCGCTGCACCGCGAACACAAGCTGCGCATGACCCGCGAGCAGGTACTGGAGTCGGTACGCAAGCACGTCACCCTGGCGCGCTCGTACATCGATGACGTGGAGTTCTCGGCCGAAGACGCCACCCGCACCGAGCTGGACTACCTGATCGAAGTTTCGCGCGTGGCAATCGCCGCCGGCGCCACCACCATCAATCTGCCCGACACCGTGGGCTTCACCACGCCGGAAGAGATCCGCGCGATGTTCCAGCAGGTCATCGCTGGCGTGGCCGATGTGCCCAACGCAGCCAACGTGATCTTCAGTGCGCACTGCCACAACGACCTGGGCCTGGCCGTGGCCAACTCGCTGGCCGCCATCGAAGGCGGTGCACGCCAGGTCGAGTGCACCGTCAACGGCATCGGTGAGCGCGCCGGCAACTGCTCGCTGGAAGAAATCGCGATGGTGCTGAAGGTCCGCCAGGCCTTCTACGAGCAGGACAGCGCGATCAACACCCCGCGCATCGTCGGCACCTCGCAGCTGCTGCAGCGCCTGGTCGGCATGCCGGTCCAGCGCAACAAGGCCATCGTCGGCGCCAATGCGTTCGCCCATGAATCGGGCATCCACCAGCACGGCATGCTGCGTCACCGCGGCACCTACGAAATCATGCGCCCGGAAGATGTGGGCTGGGAGGACTCGCAGATGGTGCTGGGCCGCCACAGCGGTCGCGCCGCCGTCGAAGCCCGCCTGCGCGCGCTGGGCTTCTGGCTGGAAGAAGACGAACTGAAGCTGGTGTTCGAGCAGTTCAAGGGCCTGTGCGAACAGCAGCGCGTGGTCACCGATGCCGACCTGCAGACGCTGATGCAGGGCGGCTCCAATGCGCAGGGCTACCGCCTGGCCTCGATGACCATCAGCGATGTCGGCAGCCGCGCCAACGCCCTGGTGGAGCTGTCCGATCCGGAAGGCAACCGCGTGGCCGAAACCGCACAGGGCGACGGCCCGGTCGATGCGCTGTTCGGCGCACTGTCGGCCGCCACCGGCGTGCAGCTGATGCTGGACAGCTACCACGTGCACAGCGTCGGCATCGGCGCCGATGCGCGCGGCGAAGCCAACCTGAGCGTGCGCCACGAAGGCGTGGAGTACGACGGCACCGGCACCAGCAAGGACATCATCGAAGCCTCCGCGCTGGCCTGGCTGGACGTAGCCAACCGCCTGCTGCGCCAGCGCCAGGCCACCGCTCACAGCAGCACCGACGTTGCCACCCCCGCCACCGCTTGAGGAAGCCGAGATGAGCGCCTTCGACACCCCCACCCCGACCAGCGCCGCTGGCCAGCAGTGGAACGCCCAGGACTATGCGATCGACGCCGGCTTCGTGCCGCTGCTCGGCGGCGCGGTCGCGCGCCTGCTCGACCCGCGCGCCGGTGAACGCATCCTCGACCTGGGTTGTGGCGATGGCGTGCTCAGCACCGAGCTGGCGCTGAGTGGTGCACGCATCCACGGCGTGGATGCGTCGCCGGAACTGGTGGTGGCCGCCGCGCGCGCGGCGTCGATGCGCAGGTGATGGATGGCCACGCACTGACCTTCGACAGCGAGTTCGATGCGGTGTTCAGCAACGCGGCGTTGCACTGGATGGGCAATCCCGACCAGGTGCTGGAAGGCGTGCGCCGGGCACTGCGTCCGGGCGGCCGCTTTGTCGCCGAGTTCGGCGGCCACGGCAACGTCGCTGCGATCATTGCTGCGGTACAGGCTGCGCGCGTGGCCCACGGCCACGGTGCCAGCACCTTCCAGTGGTATTTCCCTCGGCCGATGCCTACGCCGATCGCCTGCGCCAGCATGGCTTCCACGTGCAGCTGATCGAGTGCACGCCGCGCCCGACCGCGCTGCCGACCGGCGTGGCCGGCTGGCTGCGCGTATTCGCCGCGCCGCTGCTGGATGACCTGCCCGCTGATGCCCGTGCAACCGTGCGCGAGGCCGCGGCCACTTTGCTGGCCGAGCTGCCGTGCAATGCCACCGGCCAGCCACTGGCCGACTACGTGCGGCTGCGCGTGCTCGCCCGTCGCCGCTGACTCAACCTTTTCGCTATCTTTCCTGATGTCCGCACTTTCGTACTTCTGCCAGGCACACGCATGACTTCCGCACCCCGCACCCTGTACGACAAACTGTGGGACGCCCACGTGGTGGTTCCCGAATCCGACAGCGCGCCTGCCGTGCTGTACATCGACCTGCACCTGATCCACGAGGTCACCTCGCCACAGGCGTTCACCGAGCTGCGCGAGCGTGGCCTGTCGCCGCGCCGCCCGGACCGCACCAAGGCGACGATGGACCATTCCACGCCGACCCTGCCGGCCGCCGCCGACGGCACGCTGCCCTACGCCAGCGCCGCCTCCGAAGCCCAGGTCGCCACGCTGGCGCGCAACTGCGCCGAGCACGGTATCGAACTGTTCGACATGGCCTCGGACAACCGCGGCATCGTCCACGTGATCGCGCCCGAGCAGGGCTTTACCCAGCCCGGCATGACCATCGTCTGCGGCGACAGCCATACCTCCACCCATGGTGCGTTCGGCTCACTGGCGTTCGGCATCGGCACCAGCGAAGTCGGCCACGTGCTGGCCACGCAGTGCCTGCTGCAGCGCAAGGCCAAGACGTTCGCCATCACCGTCGATGGCGCGCTGGCACCGGGCGTCGGCGCCAAGGACGTGGTCCTGCACATCATCGGCGTGATCGGTGTCAACGGCGGCACCGGCCATGTGATCGAATTCCGTGGCAGCACCATCACGGCGATGGACATGGAACAGCGCATGACCCTGTGCAACATGTCGATCGAAGCCGGCGCGCGTGCCGGCATGGTGGCGCCAGACCAGGTCACCTTCGACTTCGTGGCCAATACCCCGCGCGGCCCCAAGGGCGCCGCGTTCGACGCCGCCGTCGCGCGCTGGCAGCAGCTGCGCAGCGATGACGGTGCGCGCTTCGACAGCGAAGTACACATCGATGCCGCCGACATCCGCCCGACCCTGACCTGGGGCACGCATCCGGGCACCGCCATCGCAGTGGATGCACCGATTCCCGCCGCCAACGATGCCGCCGCGCAGAAGGGCCTGGACTACATGCACTTCCAGGCCGGCAAGGCGCTGGCTGGAACGCCGGTGGATGTGGTGTTCGTCGGCTCGTGCACCAACGGCCGCCTGAGCGACATGCGTGAAGTGGCGCAGGTCCTGCGCGGTCGTCGCGTCGCTGAGCGGGTGCGCATGCTGGTGGTGCCGGGCTCGGAGATCGTCAAGCGCGAGGCCGAGGCCGAAGGCATCCATGAGATCGTGCGCGCGGCCGGGGCCGAGTGGCGCGAGCCGGGCTGCTCGATGTGCATCGCCATGAACGGCGATCTGGTTGCACCGGGCCAGCTGGCCGTCAGCACCAGCAACCGTAATTTCGAAGGCCGCCAGGGCCCCGGTTCGCGCACGCTGCTGGCCTCGCCGATGAGCGCCGCCTGGGCCGCAGTGAATGGGCACGTTGCCGATACCCGCGAACTGTTCGCACAGGAGGTGGCGTGATGGCCGGTTTCCGCACCCTGACCTCGGCCAGCGTGGTGCTGCGCCAGACCAACATCGACACCGACCAGATCATTCCGGCACGGTTCCTGTCCACCACCGAACGCGCCGGCCTGGGCCGCAACGCGTTCAATGACTGGCGCTGGCAGGCCGACGGCTCGCCAGTGGCCGAATTCGCCTTCAACCAGCCGCACAATGCTGGCCGCAGCATCCTGCTGGCCGGTCGCAACTTCGGCTGCGGCTCCTCGCGCGAGCATGCGCCGTGGGCGCTGACCGACCTGGGCCTGCGTGCCATCGTCAGCAGCGAGATCGCCGACATCTTCCGTGGCAATTCGCTGAAGAACGGCCTGCTGCCGATCGTGCTGGACGAAGCCAATGTGCAGGCGCTGATGCAGCGCCCGGACGATGAGCTGACCATCGATGTGGCCGCGCGCGAGCTGCGTACGCCCGATGGCCGCGTGTATTCCTTCCCGCTGGATGGCTTCTCGCAGACCTGCCTGCTGGAAGGCGTGGATCAGTTGGGTTATCTGTTGGGCCGTGTCCCTGAAATCGAACGTTACGAGAGTGAGCATGCACGCTGAGATTGTTGTCCTGCCCGGTGATGGCATCGGCCCGGAAGTGGCCGCCGCCGCCGTTGCCGTCCTGAAGTCCGTCGCCGAACGCTTCAACCACACCTTCACCTTCAGCGAGCACGATATCGGTGGCATCGCCATCGACCGCCATGGCGAGCCGCTGCCGGCGTCGACCCTGGCCGCCTGCCAGGCCGCCAATGCGGTGCTGCTGGGCGCGGTCGGCGGCCCGAAGTGGTCCGACCCGAATGCCAAGGTGCGCCCGGAACAGGGCCTGCTGGCGATCCGCAAGGCGCTGGGCCTGTACGCCAACCTGCGCCCGGTGCGTACCCACGAGGCCGCGCTGCACGCCTCACCGATCAAGGCCGAACTGCTGCAGGGCGTGGACTTCGTGGTGGTGCGCGAGCTGACCGGCGGCATCTACTTCGGCGACAAGACCCGCGATGCCGACAGTGCCAGCGATCTGTGCCGCTACACCGTGACCGAGATCGAGCGTGTGCTGCGCAGCGCCTTCCGCCTGGCCCAGCAGCGTCGCGGCAAGGTCACCTCGGTGGACAAGGCCAACGTACTGGAGACCTCGCGCCTGTGGCGTGACGTGGCCGCACGCATCGGCCGCGAGGAGTTCCCGGACGTTGCGCTGGAGCATCAGCTGGTCGACTCGATGGCCATGCACCTGCTGGCCAAGCCGCGCGAGTACGACGTGATCGTGACCGAGAACATGTTCGGCGACATCCTCACCGATGAGGCCTCGATGCTGGCCGGTTCGCTGGGCCTGCTGCCGTCGGCCTCGCTGGGCGAGCCGGGTGCGGTCGGCATCTACGAACCGATCCATGGTTCGGCACCGGACATTGCCGGCCAGGGCATCGCCAATCCCTACGCGACGATCTTCAGCGCGGCGATGCTGCTGCGCCATTCGCTGGGACTGGAAGCAGAAGCCGCCGCCGTCGAAGCGGCCGTGCATGCGGCGCTGGACGACGGCGTGTTCACCGCCGACCTGGCCGCCAGGGGCCAGGCGGTGAGCACCGCCGCGGCAACCGATGCGGTGCTGGCAAAGCTGGCCTGACCCATCGGGCAACACCTGTAGAGCCGAGCCATGCTCGGCTCATTCAACAGCAGTCGAGCATGGCTCGACGCTACAGGTAGCAGGCAGCCACGCCATGCGTGGCTCCCTTACTTGGTGGTGTACCCACCATTGACCAGAATCGTCTGCCCGGTCATCCACCAGCCGTCAGTGACCAGGAAACGGATCCACGGCACGATGTCGGCAATATCAGTCAGGCCGGTGCGGGTGAACGCCGACAGCGCCGCTGCAGTCTTGTGATACGCCTGCGCATCGGCACTCTCGGCCGGGTAGAAGAACGGCGTGTCCATCGGACCGGGGCCGATCGCGGTCACCGAGATGCCACGTTCGCCGAACTCCTTCGACGCGGCGCGGGTGAAATGCTCGACCGGCGCCTTGGTGCCGGCGTAGCTGGAATAGAACGGCGTGTAGGCGCCCAGCAGCGAGGTCACCAGGGTGCAGATGCGACCGCCGTCGTTGACGTGGCGGCCGGCTTCCTTGAGGAAGAAGAACGCCACCTTCGCGTTGACCGCGCTCATCTCGTCGTACTCGGCTTCACTGATTTCCAGCAGCGGCTTCTTCAGCACCTTGCCCACGGTGTTGATGGCAATGTCGGGACGGCCAACCGCGGCCACGGCGTCGGCGAACAAGCGCTCCATCGCTGCCGCCGAGGTCAGTTCGCCCTGCAGGGCCACCGCCTTGCTGCCGGCCGCCTGCACCGCAGCGACGGTGGCTTCGGCGTCGGCCTGGGTGGCAGCACTGTTGTAGTGGATGACGATGGCTTTGGCGCCCTGTGCGGCGAAGTCGCGGGCGATCAGGCCGCCCAGGTTCTTGGCGCCACCAGCGATCAGCACGGTCTTGCCCTTGAGGGAATGGTCGGTCATGGCTTGGGTCTCGGGGAGGAGGCTGCCCGGGGTGGCAACCCTGCCCTGACGACGATATCGTGCAGAAAAAGCGGATAAAGCCCGCCACATTGACTTAACTTTCCAGAGTCAGCGAACAATGGACCGGATCGACCGCTTCCGCATCTTCACCCGGGTCGTGGAGTGCGCCAGCTTCACCCGCGCTGCCGACCAGCTCGGCCTGCCCCGCTCGACGGTCTCGGCGGCGGTGGCCGAACTGGAACAGCGGCTCGGCACCCGCCTGCTGCAGCGCTCGACCCGCCGCGTCTCCACCACCCACGATGGCGACGTGTTCCATGCGCGCTGCCTGCGCCTGATCGCCGAAGTCGAAGACGCCGAGTCGCTGTTCCGCCAGGACGACGCGCAGCCGGTGGGCCTGCTGAAGATCGACGTGCCCAGCCGCATCGGCCGCCGCATCATCGCCTCCGCCCTGCCCGACTTCTTCGCCCGCCATCCGCAGGTGGAGGTGGACCTGGGCATGACCGACCGCGCGGTGAACCTGATCGAGGACGGTTGCGATGCGGTGCTGCGGGTCGGTCATCTGGGCGATTCCAGCTTGGTGGCGCGCACGCTGGGCGAGCTGGATTTCGTCAACGTTGCGGCGCCGGCATACCTGCGCGAACACGGCGTGCCGCAGCAGCCTGCCGACCTGCAGCAGCATCGTGCGGTGAACTATGCGTCGCCGACCACGGCACGGGTGGAACCGTGGGAATGGCAGGACGGTGCGCAGCTGCGCACGCTGCCGATACCCGGCTGGGTGCGGGTGAACAGCGCCGAGGCGTCGATCGCATGCTGTGTGGCCGGGCTGGGGCTGTTGCAGATTCCGCGCTACGACGTGCAGGCCGAGCTGCAATCCGGCGAACTGGTGCAGGTGATGCCGCAGTACGTGGCACAACCGCTGCCGGTGACCCTGCTGCTGCCGCATCGGCAGCACCGCGCACAACGCGTACAGGTATTCATCGAGTGGTTGTTGCCGGTGCTTCGAACCGGCCTGCAATTGCGGTAGATCCGGGCCGTGCCTGGATGATGCAAGATGGTGATAGCGAACCAGAGCGCTACAGCCAGGGAGCCCGGCCGTGTTTCACTCCGATCTGATCAACGGTATCGCGGCAGGCATGGCCCTGCTGCTTTCTGTCATCGCCGCCTGGACGATGCACCGACGGCTGCGCACGCGCAGCAGTGCCGGGTTCGCTTGGTCCACCACGGCCATGTGCCTGTGGCCCTTCTTGTCGTCCCCTGCCATGGCCCTGGTGATCTACTATTCCGGCAACCCGTTGCCCGAACCCTGGGCCAACGCTCTGGGCGTGGCCATCGATTCGCTCATCCCGATGCTGCTGACCCTGGCATCCGCCATGCTCTTCCTGCTGGCGGTGCGCGGCATCGAGCACCACAAGACACCTTCGGTCTGAACGAGAGAGGCATCGAACCATCTCCTGCAGCCACCCATGGGGTGGCTCTACTGAAGGCGTGGGGGATTGGCGGCATCCGTGCCAACCAAGGTTGGCACCTACCACGTCATGGGTGGGGTCAGAGCCCTTTCCCGGAGGGAAGGGATCCGACCCCGGCCGGGTATTACGCCCTGGATTCGTCCGGCTTGACCCGGAACCACGCCGCGTACAGCGCCGGCAGGAACACCAGGGTCAGCACCGTGCCCACGATCAGGCCACCCATGATCGAAATCGCCATCGAGCCGTAGAACGCACTGCGCGACAGCGGAATCATCGCCAGCACTGCGGCGAGCGCGGTCAGCACGATCGGGCGGAAGCGGCGCACGGTGGCATCGATGATCGAATGCCAACGGTCATGCCCGGCGTCGATGTCCTGCTGGATCTGGTCGATCAGGATCACCGAGTTGCGCATGATCATGCCGGCCAGCGCGATCGTGCCCAGCAAGGCTACGAACCCGAACGGTACGCGGAACAGCAGCAGGAACAAGGTCGCACCGATGATGCCCAGCGGTGCGGTCACCAGCACCATCGCCGCACGCGAGAAGCTGCGCAGCTGCAGCATCAGCAGGGTGGCCACCACCACCAGGAACAGCGGCATGCCGGCCTTGATCGAGTTCTGGCCACGTGCCGAATCCTCCACGGTGCCGCCGGTCTCCAGCAGATAGCCACTGGGCAGCTCGGCACGAATGCCGTCCAGCGTCGGCAGGATCTGGTGCACCACGTCCAGCGGTTGCATGCCATCACCGATGTCGGCACGCACGGTCACCGTCGGCAGGCGGTTGCGATGCCAGATGATGCCGTCCTCGAAGCCGTACTCCATCGTCGCCACCTGCGACAGCGTGATGCTGCCGCCGTTGGCAGTCGGCATCGACAGGCTCGACAGCAGCTCCAGCTGGTTGCGCTCGTCGGCCGGGCCACGCAGCAGCATCTCGATCTGGCGGTTGCCTTCGCGGTACACGCTCACCGACTGCCCGGCCAGCGAGCTGGACAGGAACTGGCTGACCTGCGCGCTGCTCACGCCCAGCGCGCGGGCGCGTTCCTGGTCGATCACCAGGCGCACCACCTTGCTCGGCTCGCTCCAGTCCAGGTTGACGTTGATCACGTGCGGGTTCTGGCGCACCTTGGCCT
The DNA here is from genome assembly GCF_056172695.1 of Stenotrophomonas sp. GSD10. NCBI lineage: Bacteria > Pseudomonadati > Pseudomonadota > Gammaproteobacteria > Lysobacterales > Lysobacteraceae > Stenotrophomonas > Stenotrophomonas sp. GSD10. The sequence continues at coordinate 3,409,352 of NZ_JAOCMC010000002.1, forward strand.
CGACCTGGCGGGCGATCGCCTGCACCCGCTCGATGTGCTCGCCGGAGATGCGCATCTGCACCGGGTAACCGACCGGGGGCCGTTCTCCAGGCGGGTCACGCGCATCTGCACATCCGGGAACTGCGGGATGACTTCCTTCAGCAGCCAGCTGCGGGCGGTTTCACGCGCCTTGGTGTCCTTGGCCAGGATCACGAACTGGGCAAAGTTGGTGGCCGGCAGCTGCTGGTCCAGCGGCAGGTAGAAGCGCGGCGAGCCGGTGCCCACATAGGACACGTAGTTGGCGATGTCCTGGCGACCCTGCAGCAGCTTTTCCAGCTTCTCGGCCTGCGCCTGGGTCGAGCGCAGCGACGCGCCCTCGGCCAGCTCGATGTCCACCATCAGTTCCGGCCGGGTCGAGTCCGGGAAGAACTGCTGCGGCACGAAGCGGAACATCATCAGCGAGAACACGAACAGCGCGATGGTCGCGGCGATCACCCACCAGCGACGGCGCAGGCAGGCGTCGAGGAAGCGGCGGAAGCTGCGGTAGAACGGGCGCTGGTACGGGTCATGGTCGTGCCCGTGCTGCGGCGGCGCGATCAGGTTGGCCAGTGCCGGGTAGCGGTCGGCCCATTGCTGACGCTTGGCATGCCAGCGCGCGGACAGGCTGCCCGGCTTCGGCGGCTGCGGATTGAACAGGTCCGGCAGCATCTTGTCGCCCAGGTACGGGATGAACAGCACTGCGGCAATCCACGACACCACCAGCGCGATGGTCACCACCTGGAACAGCGAACGGGTGTATTCACCGGTGCTCGATGCCGCCGTTGCAATGGGCAGGAACCCGGCCGCGGTGATCAGCGTGCCGGTCAGCATCGGGAACGCGGTCGACTCCCAGGCGAAACTGGCCGCGCGCAGGCGGTCGTAGCCCTGCTCCATCTTGGTGGCCATCATCTCCACTGCGATGATCGCATCGTCCACCAGCAGACCCAGCGCCAGCACCAGCGCACCGAGCGAGATCTTGTGCAGGCCGATGTCGAAGTAGTGCATGACGAAGAACGTCATCGCCAGCACCAGCGGGATGGTCACGCCCACCACCAGGCCGGTACGCAGGCCCAGCGAGAAGAAGCTGACCAGCAGCACGATCACCACCGCCTCGGTCAGCACCTGCACGAACTCGCCGACCGACTCCTCCACCGACTGCGGCTGGTCGGAGACCTTGCGCAGCTGCATGCCCGCCGGCAGGGTCTTCTGCAGGCGCTGGAACTCGGCATCGAGGTTGGCACCGAGCTTGAGGATGTCACCGCCATCCTTCATCGCCACCGCCAGGCCGATCGCCTCTTCACCCATGAAGCGCATCTTCGGCGACGCCGGATCGGCAAAGCCGCGTTTGACCTCGGCGATGTCACCCAGGTGCACGGTGCGGTCACCGGCGCGGATCGGGAACTGGCGGATCGCTTCGATATCGTTGAACTGGCCGGTCACGCGCAGCTGCACGCGGTCGGTGGCGGTCTCGAAGAAGCTGGTGCCGCTTACCGCATTCTGGTCGGCCAGCGCCTGCTGCACCTGCTGCATCGACACGCCCAGCGTGGCCAGGCGGATGTTGGACAGCTCGATCCACACCTTCTCGTCCTGCAGCCCAACCAGGTCGATCTTGCCGACGTCGGGCACGCGCTGCAGTTCCAGCTGGATGCGGTCGGCGTAATCGCGCATCACCGCATAGTCGAAGCCCTTGCCGGTCAACGCATAGATGTTGCCGTAGGTATCGCCGAACTCATCGTTGAAGAACGGGCCGACAATCTCGCGCGGCAGCGTCGCGCGGATGTCGCCCACGCGCTTGCGCACCTGGTACCACAGGTCCGGAATCTGCTTGGAACGCAGGCTGTCGCGGGCCATGAAGATCACCTGCGATTCGCCCGGGCGCGAGTACGAGCGGATGAACTCGTACTCGCCGGTGTTCATCAGCGCCTTCTCGATCGGCTCGGTCACCTGCCGCGAGACCTGCTCGGCGGTGGCGCCCGGCCACAACGTGCGCACCACCATCGCCTTGAAGGTGAACGGCGGATCTTCGGATTGGCCCAGATGCTTGTACGACCACGCACCGATCAGGGCGAAGGCAAGCATCGCAAACAGCACCAGTGGTCGATTGGCCAGCGCCCACTCGGAAAGATTGAAGCGGCGCACCGGCTTACTCCTTGGCCTTGGCGGCAGCAGGCGGTGCGGCCGGCTTCAGCACCGGGCGGTTCTGCCGGTCCACCGCGATCACCGGCTGGCCGGCGCGCAGCAGATGGCCGCCGGCGGCGACCACCCAGTCAGCGGCGCCAACGCCGGACAGCACCGGCACCGTCTCGCTGCCATAGGCACCGGTGGTGACCGACGCCGCCTTCAGCGTGCTGTTGGCCGGATCGACCACCCACACGCTGGCCGCACCGTTGGCGCCGCGTTGCAGCGCGCCCAGCGGCAACTGCAGCGTGCCGTGGCGGCCGGCGCTGCTGTAGACGCGCGCGCTCTGCCCCAGTTCCACATCGGCCAGCGCATCGGCGGCCAGGCTGACGCGGGTGGCATAGGTACGCGCCTGCGGATCGGCGGCGGCGGCGATCTCGCGGATCGTGCCCGGCAGGCGCTGGCCCGGGCGGTTCCACAGTTCCACCTCGACCGGCTGGCCCACCGCGTAGTCGCGGATGGTGGCTTCGGGCAGGTCGATCAGCACTTCGCGGCCACCGTCGGCGGCCAGGTTGAAGATGGTCTGGCCGGCGGATACCACCTGCCCGGCTTCGGCCTCGCGGCTGGCGATCACACCATCAGCCGGTGCGCGCAGCTGCGCGTAGTCAGCCTGGTTGCGCAGTACATCGAGGTTGGCGCGGGCGGCGTTGGCCTGGCCCTGTGCGGCCTTGAAGGCGGCCGATTGCTGGTCCAGCTGCGAGCGGCTGACCAGCTGCTGGTCGGCCAGCACCTGATAGCGCTTGAGGTCGTCGCGGGCGCGTACCAGATCGGCTTCGGCCGCGGCCAGCTGGGCCTGCGAGGCACGCGCCTGCAGCGCGAAGTCGGCCACGTCCAGCTCGGCCAGCACCTCACCCTTCTTCACCCGCTGGCCGGCATCGACATGACGCTTGACCAGGTTGCCGCCCACGCGGAACGACAGCGGGCTTTCCTGGCGGGCACGCACCGTGCCCGGGAACGCCGCCGGCGCCTGCCCGGCCTGTTCGCCGGGATGCACCACCAGCACCGGCACGGCCGCCTGCGGCGCCTGCTCCTGTCCCGAACAGGCTGCCAGCGCAGCCACCCACACCATACCGCCCATCCAGCGCACGATCTTCATCGGTCAACGTCCTGAAAACGCAGGGTTGCAACAAGGGGGCCACGACTGCCGGCCCAATTTAATAAACCGGCCGGTATAGTATAAATATCGAACCGCTTGGTCTAGTATTGTTGCGATGAGTTCTTCCACTTCCCGCAAGCCGTCGGCCAAGCCCGCTGCCAAGGCCGCCGGACCCGGGCGCCCCAAGGATCTGGGCAAGCGCGCGGCGATCCTTGAAGCAGCCAAGGCACTGTTCATCGAACAGGGCTATACCGGCGTGAGCATGGACGCCATCGCTGCCCAGGCCGGCGTCTCGAAGCTGACCGTATACAGCCATTTCGGCGACAAGGAGACTCTGTTCTCCGAGGCCGTGCAGTCCAAGTGCATTGAAATGCTGCCCGATGCGCTGTTCGTGGCCGATGCGGAGGGTCCTCTGCGCGACCAGTTGATCGGTATCGGTCTGGCCTTCTTCGAGCTGATCACCTCCGACGCGGCGATCTCGATCCAGCGCATGATGATGGCGCCGGAGACCGACGAGCGCCTGCGCGAGCTGTTCTGGCAGGCCGGCCCGGAGCGCACCTGCGAGGCCCTGGCCGACTTCCTGCGTGCCCGCGGCGAACGCGGCGAGCTGGACATCCCCGACTACTACCTGGCCGGCCAGCAGTTCCTGACCCTGGTGAAGGGCGAAGTGCACATGCATATGATGTGCGGCATGCCACTGTCACCGGTGGAGTGCGACCCTCTTGCCCACGTGACCGCCAGCATCGACTTTTTCCTGCGCGCCTATGCGCCGCGAAGGGCCGGAACCGGCTGAAACGGCAAACCTGAATGAACCGGAGGTCGCGATGACTTCCGGCACTGCGACCCCGGCCCCCGGCAGCTGATGCTCTGGGCGCGCCGCCGGCCTCCGGCACCGGTAAAATGGCCGGCCCACTGCGCTGGATTTGAACCTCATGACGATTGATTACGCCCACGCCCGCGAACTGATGGTGGAACAGCAGATCCGTCCCTGGGACGTGCTGGACATCAAGGTGCTCGACGTCCTGGCCCGCCTGCCGCGCGAGGCCTTTGTCGCCGATGCACACCGGGCGCTGGCCTACGCCGATGTTGAACTGCCGATCGGCAACGGCCAGAAGATGATGAAGCCGGTCATCGAGGGCCGTACCCTGCAGGCGCTGGACCTGCAGCCGGGTGACGAAGTACTGGAAATCGGCACCGGCAGCGGTTTCCTGGCCGCCTGCATCGGCGCGCTGGCGCGCGACGTGCTGAGCCTGGAGATCGATGCGGAACTGGCCGCTGCCGCGCGCGCGCGCCTGGACGCTTCCGGCCTGGGCAGCAACATCCGCGTCGAAGTGGCCGATGCCCTGACCTGGCAGACCGAACGCCGCTTTGACGTGATCTGTGTCACTGGTGCGGTCGACGTGGTGCCGTCACAGTTTGCTTCGTGGCTGCGTCCGGGTGGCCGCCTGTTCGTGATCCACGGCCGCTCGCCGGCGATGGAGGCCCTGCTGGTCAAGGCCGACGGCAGCACCGAGTCCCTGTTCGAGACCGATATCGATTACCTGCGCGGTGCCGCCCCGGCACCCCAGTTCCACCTCTGAGTCCAAGGAAGCCGCAATGATCCGCCGATCCCTCGCTGTTGCGCTGGCCACTGCCCTGCTGCCGTTGTCCGCCCATGCCGCCGACCTGCTGCAGGTCTACGAAATGGCCCGCAACGGCGATCCGCAGCTGTCTGCCGCCGAATCGACCCGGCTGTACGACAAGGAAGGCGCCGTGCAGGCGCGCGCCGCCCTGCTGCCGCAGATCAACGGCCAGGCCACGCTGAACCGTTCGCGCAGCGAAGCCAATGCCGATGCCAACTCCGGTTCGGTCACCAGCAAGCGCCGCAACTACACGATCGAGGGCAGTCAGACGCTGTTCAACTGGACCCAGATCAACAACCTGCGCTCGCAGCGCGAGCTGAGCAAGGCGGCGGACTTCACCCTCGATTCGGCCAACGACAGCCTGATCGTGCGCACCTCGGCGGCCTACTTCAATGTACTGGTGGCGATCGAATCGCTGAACGCCGCACAGACCAACGAAGCGGCCGCGAAGAAGCAGTTCGACTTCGCCGACAAGCGCCTGGAAGTGGGCCTGGCGCCGATCACCGACGTGCACGAAGCCCGCGCCCAGTACGACCAGGCGCGCGCCAACACCATCGTTGCGCAGAACACCCTGGCCGATAACTACCAGGCGCTGACCGAACTGACCGGCCAGCCGGTGGTCAACCTGCGCGGCCTGCCGGCCGATTTCCGCCCGGAAGTGCCGGCCAACCGCGGCAACATCGATGAACTGGTGCAGCAGGCCAGCACCCAGAACCCGGCGCTGAAGGCGCAGGAACTGAAGGTCAGCGCCGCCGAAGCCGGCGTACAGGCGGCCCGTGGTGGCCACTACCCGACCCTGTCGCTGGGCGGCAGCTGGGGCAAGTCCGCCACCTGGGGTGACAGCACCGGTGCCGGCTCGCTGTCGCCCGACGCGCGTACCAACAGCATCGGCCTGACCCTGAGCGTGCCGATCTTCTCCGGCGGCGCCACCCAGTCCGGCGTGCGCCAGGCGCTGGCCCAGCGCGACATCGCCCAGGACGGCTACGAGCAGCAGAAGCGTGCCCTGGACCGCAACACACGCAATGCCTACCAGACCCTGGTGCAGGGCATCAGCGAAGTCGAAGCGCGCCGCCTGGCGGTCGTCTCGGCGCAGAGCGCGTACGACGCGTCGCAGGTCGGCCTGGAAGTCGGTACCCGCACTGTGCTGGACGTGATCCAGAACCAGCGCATCCTGTTCTCGGCGCAGCTGGACTATGCCAACGCGCGTTACACCTTCCTGCAGAACCGCCTGCTGCTGAGCCAGTCGCTGGGCGCACTGGACGTGGCCGAACTGCAGGACGTCAACCGCCTGTTGACCCAGGATGCCGGCAATCCGGCCACGACCACGCGCTGAGTCGAGGCCCCCGCCCGCAACGAAGAAGCCACCCGCAAGGGTGGCTTTTTTTGGGGCGATAGCGCGGACGCCTGCGCGCAAGGCGCAGCCTCTGCTCAGCCCGGCCACGCCCGCAGCCGTGCCAGTGCCGCCAGCAGGCACAGGACCGCCGCCATCGGCGCCAGCAACGGCATCATCCGGGCCGGCCAGCGCAACGGACCCTGCCCGGCCGCATGCGGGCGTGGGCGCAGCACCGCCAGGCACAGCATGCCCATCACCAGCAGCGCGGCTGCGCCCGGCAGCGCCGGCAACGCCCCCGCCGGTATCCACAACGCCAGCAACGTCGCCGACACCACCACCGCCACCAGCCGTGGCCGCCACGCAGCGGCGTGCGGCGCAGGCCGCAGTGCCATCGCCAGCCGCACCGCCAGCGTCAGCAGCACCACCTGCAATGCGGCAAGGCCGGCGGCGCCGGCCAACGGCAGCAGCGGCAACATCCACTGCAACGGCGGATGGCTCTGCAGGGCCACCGACAGCGGCCGCGTGCTGGCCAGCGCCGGAAACTCGATCAGGCCGGCCTGCAACGCAGCCAGCAGGATCAGCCACAGCATCGCCAGCAACGACGCCAGCGCCAGTACGCTGGGTTGCCGACGCCGGTGTTGCCGCCGCAGCGCGGGAAAGCCCAGCGCCAGCCCGACACTGGCAAACACGCCCAGCAGCGGCACCGCAGCGGCCAGCACGCCGCCCAGACCGAAGCGATACGGTGCGGTGGCGTCCGGCAGCCACGGAACCCAGTGCGCGTAGTGCACATACCGCGCCGCCAGCGTGAGCAGCAGCAGCCCGGTGCCGATCTTCACCGTCAGCAGTGCACAGGCCACCAGCGCCACCACCCGCGCGGGCAGCAGCGCGGTCGCACCCAGCATCAGCAATCCCACCGCGGCGGTCAGCTGCACCGGTACCGTGTGATCGGCCTGGACCCCGTACAGGGCCAGCACCGCGTGCAGGTGGCTGGCGGAGGACTGCGCCGCACCCGCCGCGGTCACCAGCAGCTCCAGCAGCAGCACAGCGCCCAGCACGCCGGCCACCCGCGGCCCCCAGCCGGCCACCAGCAACCCGTGCAGGCCCGGCGCGTCGGGTTGCCGCACCACCAGATCACGCAGGCAACACAGCACCAGACCGGCCCCGAGCGCGGCCAGCAGCAGGCTCAGCACGATCGCCGGGCCGGCCTGCGCGGCCGTGTGCTGCCCGACCAGCGCGATCACGCTGCCACCGACCAGCAGCGTCAATGCCACCACTGCCAGGTGGTCCAATCCCGGCCGATCGTCATTGATGCCGTCCCTGCCGCCGTTGCCGTCCATCCCAAGTTCCCTTGATATCCGCCCAAGCGCGGTGGACATCAGGCTGGCAGGCTGCAGCAGCGGCGCGATATCGGAATCTGTAGCGCATGCGCCATGTTGTGATCACAGGCACGCTGCAAGCGGCGGAGTCGGTCCAACCGCGACAGGCCACGCATCGCTAAGTGGATTTGATGAAGTCGATCACGACAGTGCGCCGCCAGATCACGGCAGCGCAGAGATCACTCGCGTGGTGGCGGCAGATGCGGTGCCACCAGCGCCAGGGTCCGCTGCAGCGCGCCACGGCCATTGCTGACCAGCGTGCACCCGGCGCGGGCCATGTCCTGGCGGGCCTGGGCGTTGTCGAGCAGATGCTGCAGCAGGTCGCCAACGGCCTGTGCGTCCTCGCCGATCAGCAGCGCGCCGGCCTCGCGCATGCGCCGGGAGATCTCGGCGAAGTTGTGCAGGTGCGGGCCGGTCACCGAGGCGGTGCCCATGGCCGCAGGCTCCAGCAGGTTGTGGCCACCGATGGCCTGCAGGCTGCCGCCGACGAAGGCGACCTGGGCGCACGCGTAGAACGGCATCAGTTCGCCCAAGGTATCGATGACGAACACATCGGTGCCGCCCTGCGGCCACTGCTCCAGCCGGCGGGTGGCCACATTCCAGCCCTGTTCGCGCGCCAGCGCTTCCACCTTCGGGAACCGTTCGGGGTGGCGCGGCGCCCACAGCAGCAGCAGGTCCGGGTGCTGCTGGCGCAGGCGCCGGTGCAGCTCGACCACCGCCTGCTCTTCGCCCTCGTGGGTGCTGGCGGCGATCCACACCGGCCGCCCGGCCGGGACGCGGGCATGGAACTGCCCGACAAAGCCCTGCACGTCCGGGGTGGTGATGTCGAATTTCAGATTGCCCAGCGGCTGCACCTGCTCCGGCGCAGCCCCCAGCTGCACGAACCGCTCGGCGTCATCCTGCGACTGTGCGGCCACGCAGGTGACCGTACGCAGTGCGCGCCGGATCAGCGCCGCCAGCAGCCGGTAGCCGCGCAACGAGCGCGCCGACAGACGTGCGTTGAGGATGTAGACCGGAATGCCACGGTCACGGCAGCCGAACAGCATGTTCGGCCACAGCTCGGTTTCCAGGATCAGCGCCAGGCTGGGCTGGAAATGGCCCAGAAAGCGATTGACGCTGCCCGGCACGTCGTAGGGCAGATAGACGTGATCCAGGGCATCGCCCCACAGCGCGCGCACGCGCTCGGAGCCGGTCGGGGTGATGGTGGTGATGACCCAGCGGATGTCGGGGCGCTGCTCACGCAACGCATTGACCAGCGGCGCGGCGGCATTGACCTCGCCCACCGAGACCGCATGCAGCCAGACCCGCGGCTGGCCGCTGGGCTGCGGATAGGAGGCATAGCGCTCGTCCCAGCGCCGGAAGTACTCGCGGACCCGGAAACCGCGCCAGACCAGGTGGTACACGGTGATCGGCAGCAGGATGTAGAGCACGACCGAGTACAGGCCACGCAGGATCCATTCGACAGGGTCTTTACGCATGCGGCAAGGATACGGGAGCCCCCGGGAAAGACACGCGGCCGGGTTGGTAGAATGGGGCAATGTCCGATGCCACCACCGCCATCCGCCCGTCGCTGCGCGATCCCCGCAACTGGCCGATGTTTGCCGCCATGTTCGGCGCCTTCGCCCTCGCCCGCCTGCCGTGGTTGCTGCAGCGGGCGCTCGGCCGCGGTGTCGGCTGGATCAGCTGGCGCCTGCTCGGCAGCCGCCGCCGCGCCGCCGAGGTCAACCTGAAGCTGTGCTTCCCGGAAAAGGACGACGCCTGGCGCCAGCGCCTGGTGCGAGACAGTTTCGATGCGCTGGGCGTGGGCGTGTTCGAGTGCATCCGCGCCTGGTGGGGCAGCATCGACAGCCTGCGCCCGCAGGTACGGATCGAAGGGCTGGAACACCTGCGGCAGATGCAGGCTGAGGGCCGTGGTGTGCTGCTGGTGTCCGGCCACTTCATGACCCTGGAAATGTGCGGGCGCCTGCTGTGCGACTACGTTGATCTGTCCGGCATGTACCGCAGGCACAAGAACCCGGTGTACGAATGGGCGGTGAAGTTCGGTCGCCTGCGCTACGCCAAGGCGATGTTCGCCAACGAAGACATCCGCGCCACCGTGCGCCACCTGAAGAAGGGTGGCTTCCTCTGGTATGCGCCGGACCAGGACATGCGTGGCAAGGACACCGTGTTCGTGCCGTTCTTCGGCCACACCGCCTCGACCATCACCGCCACCCACCAGCTGGCGCGGATGACCGGGTGCGCGGTGATTCCGTATTTCCATCGCCGCGAAGGCGGGAAGTATTTCCTGAAGATCGGCGCACCGCTGGAGAACTTCCCCAGCGAAGATGTGGAAGCCGATACCACGCGGGTCAACCAGGCCATCGAAGAGATGGTGCGCGAGGCCCCCGACCAGTACCTGTGGATCCACCGCAGGTTCAAGCGCCAACCGGGTGGACGGAGCGATTTTTACAAGTAACGGTGGGACCGGGGCTCCATCCACGCCACGCGTGGGTGTCGTGTCCACAAGCATCGCAATGCCGGCAGATCCGCGCCATGCGGGGATACGCCGTTACTTCAGCGCCGCTGATTCATCTGCATCGCGCGCCAACAGGCTGCCGGCGAACAACGCCGCCAACAGCACGGTCAGCCCGCCCCAGAACGCCGAATAGAACGCCAGGTGGGTGTTGAGCGGAAACACGGTGACCGCCAGGGCCAGCATCGCCGGTCGCGCCCGCTCACGTGCGGCGGCCGGGGCGTAGCGCCAGGCACGCCAGGCCTGGGCCACCGCCGCCAGCCACAGCAGCAGGCCCAGTACACCGGTTTCGGCCAGGATCTCCAGCACGATCTGATGGGCATGCAGCGCCGGCAGGTCCCCCCACACCGCGGGCCCTCCTCGGCCACACAGGCCGGGTAGGCATCGCGGAAACCGCGTGCGCCGACGCCGTTGAACGGGTGCTCTTCAATCATGCAGGCGGCCGCTTCCCAGATCCGCGCACGCCCGGACAGCGCCTCGTCGACACCACGTTCGCCACCGTCCCAGGCCATGGCCGTGCGCGCAACGCGTTCGCGCAGCTGCGGCACGCCGGCGGTCAACGCAGCGGCGCCGAGCAGGGCAATCAACGCCAGCAGCGCCAATCGCTTCCAACCCAACTGGCGCATGCCGCTGTAGGCCAGCACCAGCGCGAAGGTGATCCACGATGCCCGCGAACCGGCCAACAGCAGTACGCAGCCCAGCGCGGCGGCCGCCAGCAGCCATCCCAGGTTGCCGAAGCGACGCGCCACCGGCAGCAGCAGGAACGGTGACAGGCTGGCCAGCACCTGGCCGAACTTCAGGTTGCACGGTCCCAGCGCACCACTGAGGCGGTCGACCAGGGCCGCTTCGCCGGCCGGGCACAAGGCGTGACCACTCACCGCCAGCTTCAGCTGATCCAGCGACCAGAACCATGGGCTGGTGCCGGCCACCGCCTGCACCAGCGCATCCAGCGTCCAGGCGCCCGTGATCAGCGCCAGGCCCGCGAAGGTCAGCCGTCGCCGTTCCGGCGTGGCCACCGCGATCGCCACCAGCCACATGAACGGCAGGTAGCGCAGGCCGGCGGCGGCCTTGGTCCACGAGGCCGCCGGGTCGATGGCATCGAACGCGGAGAACGCCTGCGGCAGCCAATAGCCCAGGAACAGGATCGAGGTCAGCGCCCAGGCGGCCGTGCTCAGCAGATGCGGCCGGCGCTGGAGGCGGCGCGTGACCATGCGCGCGGCGGCATACAGCGCGCCGAGCCCAAGCACGGTTTCGGCGATGCCCGGCAACGGCCACAGTGCCACGTATGCCAGCACCCACCAGGGCGCCCAGCGCCCGGCACGGTCCTCGCGCACGATGGCAGTGGGATCAGCCGGCGAGGTCGGCATAGAGGCGGAGGGTGTCACGCTGCATGGCCTGCAGGGTAAACGGGATGCGGGTCGGTAAGGACGGAGGCTGCGCCAGCAGGGCCAGCGCACGTTCACCCAGCGCGCGCGCATCGCCGAGCGGCACTGCGCCGCTGGGCTGCAGCTGCCGCAGCAGTTCGCCCACACCGCCATGGTCCCAGCCCAGCACCGGACGCCCCACCGACAGCGCTTCGACCACGGTGCGGCCGAACGCTTCGGGCTTGTCCGACAACTGCAGTACCAGATCGCTGGCTGCATAGGCCTGGGCAATGCGCGCGGTGGGCGTGCTGATCTGCACGGCCTCGGCCACGCCCAGCGCGGCGGCCTGTCGGCGCAGGTCGGCCACATAGGCGTCGCGCCCGGGTTCATCGGTGCCCAGCATCCACAGCTGCGCCGGCACACCGGCGGCGCGCACATCGGCCAGCAGCTGCAACGCGTGGATGTGGCCCTTCAGTCGGGTGCCGCGCCCCGGCAGCAGCAGCAACGGGCCGTCGACCTGGGCCAGCCACGGATAGTCGGCGGCCAGCGCCAGGCGCGGGCGGCGGTCGGCACGTGCTACACGCGGGAACTGGCCGACATCGACGCCGCGCGGAATCACCTGCAGCCGGGCGTCGGGTACGGTCGGGTAATGCCGCTGCACGTAATCGCGCACGGTGTTGGACACGCAGATCACGCGTTCACCACTGGTCATCACCGCGCTGTAGCGACTGGGCGAATTCAGACCGTGCACGGTGGTCACCCAGTGCGGGCGCTGCGCGGCGGGCATGGCGCGGATCGCGTACAGGCCCAGCCAGGCCGGCAGCCGCGAGCGGGCATGCACGATGTCGGCCCCCACTTCGGCGAACAGCCGGCGCAGGGTCGGCAGATGCCGCAGCGTGAGCAGCGACTTGCGGCCGATATCGAGGGTGAGGTGCTCGGCACCGCTATCGAGCAGCGGCTGCACCAGGCGGCCACCGGCGGACACCACCAGCGCGCGATGGCCGGCAGCGACCAGGGCCGCAGCGATTTCCAGGGTCGAGCGCTCGACACCGCCGGAGTGCAGCGCCGGCAGCAACTGCACCACGGTCAATCGGCGCATCGAAGGGGCGGCCGCTTAGTCGGCCAGCACGAACACGGAACCGCAGTACGGGCACTGCGCTTCGCCGTTGGGCTCGTCTTCGATCGGCAGGTACACGCGCGGATGCGAATTCCACAGCGCCATTTCCGGGGTCGGGCAGCTCAGCGGCAGCTCGCTGCGGTGCACGGTGTAGCGCTTCTCGGCGTTGGCGGGCGCGGTGGCGGTATGGCTCATGGCGGATGTCGATGGACGGGTTGCGAGGGCTGTGATTCTAGCATCCGGGCCGCCCGGACATTGCGCCGCAGCAGGCGGTTGGAGGTGCCGGCAGGCGTGCACGGGGAAAATGCCTGCGTTGATCCGCCCCGTTCCTCGCGCAAACCGGGGCTTGAGCAGATTTCCCGCATTTGGATCGAACTAAATGGCACTTGTCAGGCTGCGGCGGCTGTTGCAGGATCGGCCCAGGTCAGCACTCGACCTGCCCAATCCGACCCGATCGCATGGCCCGCCCCCACCGGACCGGCATCGCCTCTTCCGCCGCGAACGTGGCGGGTGGCGTGATGCTGTCCGTGGTGTCCGCCGATGCGGGTTCTACCCGCCGCCAGCCCTTCCGGGAGACCCCTGCATGACCCTGTCCGATCCTCGCCGCGCCCTGCTTCCGCTCGCCCTGGCCCTGGCCTGTGCGACCACTGCGACGCCGGTGCTGGCACAGGGGCTGCAGACCTCGTTCGAACCTGGAGAGCCAGCCCCGGCTGCGGCCGCCGGTGCCTTGCAGGTCACCCTCGGCAACGGCCCGGACGCGCCCTACACGGCCAAGCGCAATGCCGGCTACAGCGGCCTGCATGCCCTGCGCTACAGCAGCCAAGGCGGCATCGCGCGGCGCGAACTGTTCAGGACCGACCTGCCGATCGAGGCCGACACCACGTTGTCATGGCTGGTGCTGCCGGAGATCGTGGGCAAGGACACCGTGGCTTCGACCTATGTCTCGCTGGATCTGCGGCTGGACGATGGCAGCCGCGTTTCGGCCGGTGCCGCGCGCGACCAGCACGGCGTGGCGATCGGCGCACGCGCGCAGGGCGAGTCGAAGACGCTGTACCCGCAGCAGTGGGCACGCAAGGCGGTGCGGCTGGGCGATGTGCCGGCATTGAAGGGCCGTCGCGTGGTGGCGATCGAACTGGATGTGGCCAGCGCCGACGGTGCGCCGGTGTCCGGCTGGATCGACGACGTGCGCCTGGACGCCCAGCCGCAACAACAGCCGCAGCGTGCTTCGGACTGGGTGCTGACCACCCGCGGCACCCAGGCCAATGGCACCTTCTCGCGCGGCAACAACTTCCCGGCCACGGCGGTGCCACATGGCTTCAACTTCTGGACCCCGGTGACCGATGCCGGCGCGCTGAACTGGCTGTACCGCTGGAACGAGCAGAACGACGCGCAGAATCGCCCGCAACTGCAGGCGCTCGCGCTGAGCCACCAGCCCAGCCCGTGGATGGGCGACCGCCAGACCTTCCAGGTGATGCCCTCGGCCAGCCAGGGCGTGCCGGAGGCCGACCGCCGCAAGCGCGCGCTGTCGTTCGACCGCAGCCACGAAAGCGCCCGCCCCTATCGCTATGACGTGCGCTTCGACAACGGCATCGCCGCCGCGATCGCACCGACCGACCATGCCGCGCTGTTCCGCTTCGATTTCCCCGAGGGCGGCGACGCCAACCTGCTGTTCGACAACGTCGATGCACGGGGCGGCCTGGCCCTGGACGCGGCCACGCAGACGCTGTCCGGCTACACCGATACGCGCAGCGGCCTGTCCAACGGCGCCAGCCGCATGTACGTGGTGGCCAGCTTCGACAAGCCCTGGCGCAACAGCGGCCGCCTCGACACCGGTCGCCCGACCGGCTACATCAAGTTCGATGCCGGCAGCGAGCGACGGGTGACCATGCGCATCGCCACTTCGCTGATCTCGCTGGAGCAGGCGCGGCACAACCTCGCGCTGGAAATCGCCGCCGCCGACACGCTGGAGAGCGTGGCCGGCCGCGCACAGGACGCGTGGGACGCGCGCCTGGCCCGCTTCGATATCGGCGATGCCAGCGACGACCAGAAGACCACGCTGTACTCCAGCCTGTACCGGCTGTACCTGTACCCGAACTCCGGCCACGAGAACGCCGGCACTGCGGCGGCCCCGGACTGGCGCTACGCCAACCAGGCCAGCGCCAGCGATGACAACACCGACGGCAGCGCCAGCCGCAGCTTCACCGGCGTGCGCGATGGCAAGGTATTCGTCAACAACGGCTTCTGGGACACCTTCCGCACCACCTGGCCGGCCTATGCACTGTTCACCCCCGACGATGCGGGGCAACTGGTGCAGGGTTTCATCGAGCAGTACCGCGCCGGCGGCTGGATCGCGCGCTGGTCGTCGCCGGGTTACGCCGACCTGATGGTCGGCACCAGCTCGGACGTGGCCTTCGCCGATGCGTGGCTGAAGGGCATCGGTGGCTTCGATCCGGCCGAGGCCTACGCGGCCGCGCTGAAGAACGCGACCGTGGTACCGCCCGACCGCCATGTCGGCCGCAAGGGCATGGACCGTTCGACCTTCCGTGGCTACGCCAGTGCCGACGTGCACGAGGGCATGTCGTGGACGATGGAAGGCGCGCTCAACGACTTCGGCATCGCCAACATGGCCGACGCCCTGGCCAAGCGTGCGACCACGTCAGCGCTGCGCGAGCGCTACCGCACCGAGGCCGACTACTTCCGCTATCGCGCCGCCAGCTACACGACGATGTTCGATCCGGCCGCCGGCTTCTTCCAGGGCCGCAGCGCCGATGGCCGCTGGCGCGTGGACAGCACGCACTACGACCCGCGCGTGTGGGGCCACGACTACACCGAATCCAACGGCTGGACCTTCGCCTTCACCGCCGCGCATGACGGCGAGGGCCTGGCCGCGCTGTACGGGGGCCGCGACAAGCTGGCCGCCAAGCTGGATGCCTTCTTCGCCACCCCGGAGACCGCCGACCCGGCGCTGGCCGGCTCCTATGGCGGCACCATCCACGAGATGACCGAAGCGCGCGACGTGCGCATGGGCATGTACGCGCACAGCAACCAGCCGGCGCATCATATTCCGTGGATGTACCTGTACGCCGGGCAGCCGTGGAAGACCCAGCAGCACGTGCGCGAGATCCTGTCGCGGCTGTACGTGGGTAGCGAGATCGGCCAGGGTTACCCGGGCGATGAGGACAACGGCGAGACCTCGGCGTGGTATGTGCTGGCCTCGCTGGGCCTGTACCCACTGCGCATGGGCGCGCCGGAGTACGTGATCGGCTCACCCGCGTTCCGGCATGCCCGCGTTGAACTGCAGGGCGGCGCGGTGCTGACCGTGAACGCGGAGAACAACTCACGCGAGAACGTCTACGTGCAGTCACTGACGATCAACGGCACGCCGTGGACGAAAACCTGGGTGCCGCACGAGGTGATCGCCAAGGGCGCCACGCTGGACTTCGTGATGGGCCCGCAGCCCTCGCGCTGGGGCAGTGGCGTGGACGATGTGCCGCGCTCGCTGACCGCGCGTGGCCAGCGTCCGCAGCTGCTGCACGATCTGCTGGGGCACACCGCGAAGGCGACGCTGGCCGATGGTCGCGCGCTGCCGGCGCTGGTCGATGACGATGCCGGTACCACGGTGGGGCTGGGTGGTGGCGCGACCATCGCGTTGAGCGGTCTGACCGATGGCACACCGACGCTGTACACGCTGACCAGCGGTGACGGCAGCATCCGTGGTGGTGCATGGACACTGGAGGCACGCACTGGCGGCGGCGCCTGGATCACGCTCGACCAGCGCAGCGCCGAGGACTTCGAATCGGCACGGCAGACCCGTCCATTCCGCATCGCAAAGCCGGGCCGCTACAGCGAGTACCGCCTGCGCCTGACGGCGCCAGGACGGCTGCCGCTGGCGGAGATTGAACTGCTGGCACCGACCCCGGTGCAATGAGCCGCCGTGGGGGCGCGGCCTCAGCGTGACTGCACGAAGCCGGCGTACAGCGCGAACAGCTGCCGGAAGTACCGCCGCGTCACTCGATTGCGCATGACACCCTCGCCGAAGAAAAGTGGGTCGGGCCCAGGGTGGGAAGGCCGGTCCGGTCCCTTCCCACGGCCGGGCCGCGTGGGCGTATTGGGCCGTAACGGCGTTGCAGGGCGATGACCAGGTGGCGTCGCGCATGTGGCAGACATCCCTACGGTAGTGCCGGCCGCTGGCCGGCTGTCATTGCCGGCCAGCGGCCGGCACTACCCGTTTCCGCGTTGCGGAAACAGAAACGCGCCCCGTGGGGCGCGTTTCTGCAGCTGTCGCTGGAAAGAAGGCTTACGCCTTCTTTTCCGCTTCCAGCTGCTTCCTGATCTGCGCATCGACCGCAGCAATCGCGGTCATGTTCAGGATCCGGCGCGAGGTCGCGCTGGTGGTCAGGATGTGCACCGGCTTGTTCACGCCCATCAGGATCGGACCGATCGCCACGCCGTCGGTGAACACGCGTACCAGGTTGTAGGCGATGTTGGCCGCTTCCAGGTTCGGCAGCACGAACAGGTTGGCGCGGCCCTGCAGGGTCGAACCCGGCAGCAGCTTCTGCCGCAGCGCTTCATCCCATGCGGTGTCGCCCTGCATCTCGCCATCCACGTTCAGACGCGGGTTGCGCTTGAGCAGCAGCTCGCGCACCTGGCGCATCTTCAGCGCATCCTTCGAGTCGTGGCTGCCGAAGTTGGAGTGCGACAGCAGCGCCACCTTCGGCTCGATGCCGAACAGCTTCATGCGGTAGGCCGCCTGCAGCGTGGCTTCGCACAGCTGCTCGGCAGTCGGGTCTTCCTGCACGTGGGTATCGACGAAGAAGAACACGCCCTGCTGGTTGATCACGCCGGTCATCGCCGAGGTCGAGGTGACCTTCGGCTCCAGCGGCAGCACGCTGCGCACGTAACCCAGCTTCTTGTGGAAGCGGCCGACGATGCCGGTCAGCATCGCATCGGCTTCGCCACGGGCCACCATCACCGCTGCGATCAGGGTCGGGCGCGAACGCATCAGGTTCTTCGCCGCGGCCACGGTCACGCCACGACGGCCGGTCAGGCCGTGGTAGTACTGCCAGTACTCGTTGAAGCGCGGGTCGTCGTTGATGTTGGTGACTTCAACGTTCTCGCCGATCTTCAGGCGCAGGCCGAGGCGCTCGATGCGCGATTCGATCACTTCCGGGCGGCCGATCAGGATCGGGTGCGCCAGGCCGTCATCGACCACGTTCTGCACCGCCTGCAGCACCACTTCCTCTTCACCTTCGGCGTACACCACGCGCTGCTTGTCGCTGCGCGCGCGGTCGTAGACCGGCTTCATCATCAGGCTGGTGCGGTAGACGAACTGGGCCAGCTTGTCGCGGTAGGCGCCCATGTCGGCGATCGGACGCGCGGCCACGCCCGAATCCATCGCGGCCTGGGCCACGGCGGCCGACAGCTCCACCAGCAGGCGGCGGTCGAACGGGCGCGGGATCAGGTATTCACGGCCGAAGCTCGGGGTTTCACCGCCGTAGGCCGAGCCCATGTCGGTGGCGGCACGGCGCGCCAGTGCGGCGATGGCGCGCACGCAGGCGATCTTCATTTCTTCGTTGATCGCGGTCGCGCCCACGTCCAGCGCACCGCGGAACAGGTACGGGAAGCACAGCACGTTGTTGACCTGGTTCGGGTAGTCCGAACGGCCGGTGCCGATGATCGCGTCCGGACGCGCAGCGCGCGCCACTTCCGGCATGATTTCCGGGGTCGGGTTGGCCAGCGCGAAGATCACCGGGTCCGGCGCCATCGTCTTGACCATCTCGGCGGTCAGGATGCCCGGCGCCGACAGGCCCAGGAAGATGTCCGCGCCGTCGACGATCTCGGCCAGGGTGCGCTTGTCGGTGTCGCGTGCATAGCGCTGCTTTTCCGGGTCCAGGTCGGTACGGCCGGTGTGGATCACGCCCTCGCGGTCGAAGGCCAGGATGTTCTCCGGCTTCAGGCCCAGCTGCACCAGCATGTTCACGCAGGAAATGCCGGCCGCGCCCATGCCCGTGGTCGCCAGCTTCACCTCTTCGATCTTCTTGCCGGTGATCGCCATGGCATTGAGCACCGCCGCGCCGACGATGATCGCCGTGCCGTGCTGGTCGTCATGGAACACCGGGATCTTCATGCGCTCGCGCAGCTTACGCTCGACCACGAAGCATTCCGGCGCCTTGATGTCTTCCAGGTTGATGCCGCCGAAGGTCGGCTCCAGCGAGGCGATGATGTCGACCAGCTTGTCCGGGTCGGTCTCATCCACTTCGATGTCGAACACATCGATGCCGGCGAACTTCTGGAACAGCACGCCCTTGCCTTCCATCACCGGCTTGCCGGCCAGTGCGCCGATGTTGCCCAGGCCCAGCACCGCGGTGCCGTTGGAGATCACCGCCACCAGGTTGCCGCGGGCGGTCAGCTCGCTGGCCTGCTGCGGGTCGGCCTTGATCGCTTCACAGGCGTACGCCACGCCCGGCGAATACGCCAGCGACAGGTCGCGCTGGGTCAGCATGGGCTTGGTAGCGGAAACCTTGATCTTTCCCGGCGGGGACATCCGGTGGTAATCGAGGGCGGCCTGTTTGAAATCTTCGTTGGACATCGATGTGGGTTACATGAATGGGCAGAAGGGACAGGGGATGATACCCCCGTTGGAGCGTCCGGACCTGTCGCTATCCTGTCGCAGCCATGCTGCGACCGCACAATTCCGTGCCGTATGCGACGGTACCGGGATACCAGCTTCGGCGCAGCCCATGACAGCCATGGGACGCCCTGAAACGCCGCGGGCCGCACCACTGTCGTGATCGGCCCCGCGGTACCACACACCTGGGTCAGCCCTTGGCCGGCAGCGCCTCGGGCAGCGCATCGACCGGCGGCGGCAGCTCGCTTTCACGACCGTCCAGCGCCAGCTGCAGGCGGTTGCGGTCCAGCGCGCCTTCCCAGCGCGAAACCACCACGGTGGCCACGGCATTGCCGATGAAGTTGGTCAGCGAGCGGCATTCGCTCATGAAGCGGTCCACACCCAGGATCAGCGCCATGCCGGCCACCGGCACTTCCGGCACCACGGCCAGGGTGGCGGCCAGGGTGATGAAACCAGCGCCGGTGACGCCGGCCGCACCCTTGGAGCTGAGCATGGCAACCAGAAGCAGGGCGATCTGGTGGCCCAGGGTCAGTTCGGTGTTGGTGGCCTGGGCGATGAACAGCGCGGCCAGGGTCATGTAGATGTTGGTGCCGTCCAGGTTGAACGAGTAGCCGGTCGGGACCACCAGGCCCACCACCGACTTGCTGCAGCCGGCACGCTCCATCTTCTCCATCAGCGACGGCAGCGCCGACTCCGACGACGACGTGCCCAGCACCAGCAGCAGCTCGGCCTTCAGGTAGCGCGCCAGCTTGAACACCGAGAACCCGCACAGACGGCAGACCAGGCCCAGGATGACCGCCACGAACAGGAAGGCGGTGAGGTAGAACGAGCCCACCAGCCAGGCCAGGTTGATCAGCGAGCCGACGCCGTACTTGCCGATGGTGAAGGCGATCGCACCGAAGGCACCGATCGGGGCGGCCTTCATCAGGATGTGCACCAGCTTGAACACCGGGGCGACCAGCGCCTCCAGGAAGTTCAGCACCGGCTTGCCCTTCTCGCCCACCATCGCCAGTGCGATGCCGAACAGCACGGCCACGAACAGCACCTGCAGGATGTTGCCGTCGACGAAGGCGCTGAGCAGCGTCTTCGGGATGATGTCCATCAGGAAGCCGACCAGGGTCAGGTCGTGCGACTTCTCGACGTAGCTGTGCACCGCGGTCTGGTCCAGCTCGGCCGGGTTGATGTTCATGCCGGCGCCGGGCTGCACCACGTGCGCCACGATCATGCCGACGATCAGTGCCAGCGTGGAGAAGAACAGGAAGTAGGCCATCGCCTTGGCAAACACCCGGCCCACCGTGCGCAGGTGGGTCATGCTGGCGATGCCGGTGACGATGGTCAGGAAGATCACCGGCGCGATGATCATCTTCACCAGGTTGATGAAGGCATCGCCGAGCGGCTTCATCTTCTCGCCGATCAGCGGCTCGTAGTGGCCGAGAATGGCGCCCAGGACGATCGCCACGATCACCTGGAAATACAGCTGGCGGTAGATCGGCAGCGGCTTGGCAGGCGCCGGGGCTGCGGTCGGGATGTGCATGGCGGACTCCGGAAGGGGCGTTTTCAGGCACGTACGGGCCCGGGACTGCACGGGAACCGTTACCGTGGAAACTGCTCGCAGGCCCTGCGCAGCACGCGCAGGGTGCGACCAATGGACGCCTTTGTACGCGCCGGGCACGCCGGCGCAGATAACCTATTGGTACTAGCCCCCGGTTCAGCTGGCAGTGATGCCTACACTGGCGCCGCACCGCCGCTCCCGGGGAGACCGGTGGCCCGTGCTGAACGGCCGGGCATGTCTTTGCGAAAGTTCTGGCCCTTGCGGCCGTTGTTGTCCTGTCCACACGCAATCTGAGAGAGCCGCACCCAACATGCGCCCGATTCCCACCTTGCTGGCCCTGTCCCTGGCCGCCCTTCCCGCCTTCGCTTCGGCCGCGGATTTCGACAACTGGCCGACCAAGTACACCTTCGGCGACGGCACCGAGCTGGCGGCCACCGCCAACATCGCCTACGACTACAACGATTTTTCCTCGGGCAGCGGCCTTGAGGACGACGACGCCGTGCGCCGCAAGGAATTCGGCGCGACCCTGAAGAAGAAGGGCGTCTATGACGCGATGGTGTACTACGACTTCCAGGCCGACACGTGGCTGGACGTGTTCGTGCGCTTGGAGAGCAAGGCCTTCTTCGGCCGTGACGTCGGCCGCTTCCGCTTCGGCTACATGAAGACCCCGGTCGGCCTGGACGCGAATACCTCTTCGCGCGCCGGCAGCTTCCTGGAAACCGCGCTGCCGGTGCAGGCCTTCTACGCCGGCCGTCGCACCGGTGTGGAATGGGTGCTGGAGCGTCCGCAGTACCTGCTGCAGGCCGGCGCCTATGGCGGCAAGGATCTGCAGGGCGACAACCCCGGCACCACCCAGGCGGTGCGTGCGGTGTGGACGCCGGTGAAGGCACCGGGTGATGTGATTCACCTGGGCGTGGCCTACTCGCAGGAAAATCCGCGCGGATACAGTGATGGCCGTGACGTGCACCACGAGGCCAGCGCGCGCCTGCGTGCACGCCCGGAAGCCGGACTGACCGACATCCGCTACGTCGATTCCGGCGCACTGGTCACCGCCGACCAGATCCGTCGTACCGGCCTGGAAGGCATCTGGATCCGCGGCCCGTTCTCGCTGCAGGCCGAAGCCCTGCAGGCCACCGTCACCCGCAAGGGCCTGCCCGACTACACCGGCAGTGGCCAGTACGCGATGGCCAGCTGGGTGCTGACCGGCGAATCGCGCCCGTACAACGCCGGCGCGGTGGCCAACATCAAGCCGGCGCATGACTACGGCGCGGTGGAACTGGTGGCCCGTTACAGCCGCCTGGACCTGGACGACGGCAGCATCCTCGGTGGCCGCCAGCACGACCTGACCCTGGGTGCGAACTGGTACCTGACCAGCCACTTCAAGTTCCAGGCCAACTACGTGAAGGTCGACGCCAGCCGTCGTGGCGTGCACAGCACGCCGGAGATCTTCGAACTGCGCGCGCAGATGCACTTCTGACCCCTTCCACGTCAGATCCCGGCGGGCGTGCACGCCACGCCCGCCGGCCCTGCGTAGACTGCCGCCATGTACTGGCTGAGCCGCCATCGGATGCTGTTGCTGACCCTGCTGGTGATGGTCGGCGGCACCGTGTTGTGCGCGGTTGCGGCGGGACACTACGCCTGGCGCCGCGCGCTGGGCGAAGAAAGCAGCCAGGTGCAACGCCAGCTGCAGCTGTATGGCCAGGGCCTGCAGCAGCGCATCGACCGCTTCGGCACCCTGCCGCAGGTGTTGGCGCTTGATCCGGACCTGCTGCACGCCCTGCGCGTGCCACCCTCGCCTGCCGAACGGCAGCGGCTGAACCTCAAGCTGCAACGTGCCAATGAAGTCACCCGCGCCTCGACGCTGACCCTGGTCGGCCACGACGGCGTGGCGGTGGCCGCCAGCAACTGGGACCAGCCGACCACCAATGTCGGCGAGAACTACAGCTACCGGCCCTATTACCGCCAGGCCCTGGCCCAGGGTCGTGGCCGCTTCTACGGCATCGGCATGACCACCGGCGTGCCGGGCTATTACCTGTCGCAGGCCATCGAGGAAAACGACCAGCGCCTGGGCGTGGTGGTGATCAAGGTCGAACTGTCCGCGCTGGAGCAGGAATGGCTGAGCAGCCCGGATGTGGTGCTGGCCAGCGATGACCATGATGTGGTGTTCCTGGCCAACCGCGATGCCTGGCGTTACAGGCTGCTGCGCCCGCTGGGTGCCGATGAGCGCCGCGAGATGCTCGACGCCCGCCAGTACGCCGATCGCGCCCTGCAGCCGTTGCGCGCGCGTACCGAAGACGTGCTGGCCGACGGCGGACGCATGGTGCGCCTGCTCGACCCCGCGTTGCCACAGCCGATGCTGTGGCAGACCCTGGTGCTGCCGGCCGAAGGCTGGAACCTGCACCTGCTGCACGACGCCAGCGCCGCCAGCAGCGCCGGCCGGGCCGCCGCCGTCACCGGGGGCGCGGCGTGGCTGGCGCTGGGCTTCCTGGTGTTGTTCGTGCAACAGCGCCGGCGTCTGGCCAAGCATCGCCTGCGCAGCCGCCGCGAGCTGGAAACCCTGCTCAAGCAGCACGCACAGGAACTGCGCACTGCACAGGATGGCCTGCTGCAGGCCGCTACCGATGCCGACAGCGGGCTCAGCCGCAGCCTGGCGCACCTGCCACAGGGCGTGGTGGTGATCGACCGCGAACTGCGGCTGGTGGCATGGAATGCACGCTATCTGGAACTGTTCCGGTTCCCGGCAGACCTGGTGCGCGTCGGCCGTCCGATCGAGGAACTGTTCCGTTTCAATGCCCGCCGCGGCCTGCTCGGGCCCGGCCCGGTCGATGAGGCCATCGAGCGCCGCCTCAACCATCTGCGCAGCGGCCGTCCACATATGCGCGAGAGCGAGAAAGACGACGGCACGGTGCTGGAGATCCGCGGCAACCCGCTACCCGACGGCGGCTTCGTCACCAGCTATGCCGACATCACCAGCTACAAGAACGCCGCGCGCGAACTGCGCTCGCTGGCTGACGCGCTGGAACACCGCATCGCCGAGCGTACCCACGATCTGGATGAGGCGCGCCGCGAGGCCGAGCAGGCCAATCGCTACAAGACCCGCTTCGTCGCCTCGGCGGTGCACGACCTGCTGCAGCCGCTCAATGCCGCGCGCATGTTTGTCTCGGTGCTGCGCGGCAAACTGAGCGACCCGGCACAGCAGCAGACCGCCGACCATATCGATGCGGCGTTGGCAGCGCAGGATGCGATCCTCAACAGCCTGCTGGATATCTCGCGGCTGGAGTCTGGATCGCTGCAGATCCGCGTGCGCACCTTTGCGATTTCGCCTCTGCTTGAAACCCTGGCCCGTGAGTTCGGCATCGCCGCGCAGAGCCGTGGCCTGCAGCTGGACTGGGTGGATACCCGTGCGCTGGTGGTCAGCGACGAAGCCCTGCTGCGGCGCATCCTGCAGAATTTCCTGTCCAACGCGCTGCGCTACACGCCGCGTGGACGCGTGCTGATCGGCTGCCGGCGCGCAGGCGACCAGCTGCGCATCGAGGTGCATGACCAGGGCCCAGGCATTCCGGAAAGCCTGCAGGGTGAGATCTTCGAAGAGTTCCGCCGCCTGAACGATGGCGTGGAGCAGGAACGCGGTGCCGGCCTGGGCCTGGCCATTGTCGAACGCATCGGCCGCCTGCTCGGCCACCGCATCAACCTGCGCTCAACGCTGGGCAAGGGCAGTGTGTTCACCGTGAGCGTGGCACTCGGGCACGCCGACGATGTGATCGCACCCGCCGCAGCGCCGGTCGTCACGAGCGAACCCTTCGACGACAGCCCACTGCGAACATGCCGGGTATGGAGCATCGACGATGACCCCCATGTCTGTGCAGCGACCCGCGCGCTGCTGGAGCGCTGGGGTTGCCAGGTGGAACTTGCCGATGGGCCGCAGGGAGCACTGGAGATCGCCAGTGCATTGAACGTTCCGCAGCTGCTGCTGCTGGACGTGCGCATGGGGCAATGGCACGGTCCGGACCTGTACGAGGCGCTGTGCACGCTGTGGAAGGCGCGACCGCCGGTGATCCTGGTGACCGCCGAACGCGATGAGGCGCTGAAGGCACACGCCGCGGAGAACGGCTGGGGCTACCTGCTCAAGCCCGTGCGGCCGCCGGCGCTGCGGGCGTTGATGACCCAGGTGTTGTTGCGCCACCGCGCGTAGCGTCGAGCTTGCTCGACTGTCGTGCTTGGTAGCGTCGAGCTTGCTCGACTGCTGTTGCCAACCCAGTCGAGCAAGCTCGACTCTACAAAGCAGCAGTCGAGCAAGCTCGACTCTACAGAAGCAGCAGTGCAGGGTCAGATCCCGCCCGCATCCCCTTCCGGCTCCAGCGCCTTCACCAGCACGGCCGCCTGGGTGCGGCTGTGGCACTCGAGCTTCTTCAGGATCGCGGTGACGTGCACTTTCACGGTGTTCTCGGCCAGGCCAAGCTCGTAGGCAATCTGCTTGTTGAGCAGGCCATCGGCCAGGCACAGCAGCACGCGAAACTGCTGCGGGGTCAGCTGCGCCAGGCGGCTGGCCAGCAACGCGTCGGCCTCGGAACGTTCGGCGGCCATCGCCGGGAACCACAGGCCGCCGTCCAGCACCGCCTGCACCGCCTCGCCGATGGTCTCGGCCGGGGCCGACTTCGGGATGAAACCGGCGGCGCCGAACTGCTGGGCGCGGCGGATCACCCGCGGATGATCGTTGGAGGAGAGGATCACCACCGGGATGTCCGGATGCGAACCGCGCACGTGCAGCAGTGCGGAAAAACCGTGTGCACCGGGCATGGTCAGATCGAGCAGCACCAGGTCCATGTCCGGGTGTGCATCCAGCGCTGCGGCCAGCGCTTCGGCACTGGCCACCTCACGCACCTGCGCCAGCGGCAGGCTCTGCCGCAGGGACTGCACCACCGCCGAACGCAGCAGCGGATGGTCATCGGCGATCAGGATGGTGTATTCGCTCATGCCGCCATTGTACGGGTAGCCGCCGGGTCAGCGCCCCGCCGGCTCCACGCTGCTGCGCCAAGCGTCGAGGAACTGGCTGCGCTTGAGCGCGTCCAGGTACACCAGCAGGCCGGGGCCGAGCTGGATCGGGCGGCGGCTGCGGCCGGGGGCATCGTCGGCACGCGCGTTGCCGGTCACGATTGGCATCAACCGCGCTTCGCGTGACAGTACCTGCTGGCCGCGCGGCGACAGCAGGTAATCGAGGAAGCGCCGCGCCTCCTCCGGGTGTGGGCCGGTGCGCGGGATCACCGCGGTACGCAGCACCACCAGCGTGTAGTCCTCGGGCTCGACGATGGCCAGCGGCGCGCCGGCATCCACACGTGCCTGCGCGTAGGAGCCGAGCACGTTGTAGACCAGCGACAGTTGGCCACTGGCCACCTTGTCCAGCAGCACGCCGGTGCGCTCTTCGCGCACCACGTCGTTGTCGCCGAGCGCACCCAGCAGCGCGCCGGCGATGCTGCCACGCTGCGCATCCTGGGTTGCCAGCAGGTAGCCGACACTGCTGCGCTCGATGTCATAGGTGCCGACCTTGCCGCGCAGCGGTGCACCTTCAGCACGCAGGCGGTCGAGCAGCTGGCGGCGCGTATGCGGCACCTTCGCCGCTGGCAGCGCGCCGGTATTGTAGACCATCACCACCGGCTCATAGCTGATGCCGAAGGCCTCGTTGCGCCACTGCGCCCAGGCCGGCAGCGCAGCGGTCTGCGCCGAGCGATGTGGCAGCGCGTGGCCATCGTTGACCAGCTTGGTCTGCAGGTCCATGCCGCTGGAGATCAGCAGGTCCGGCGATGCCGGCCCGGCACGGTCGTGCAGGTACCGCGCGTACAGGTCCTGGGTGATGATGTCCTCGTACACCACCTCGGTGCCGGGATGCAGACGCTGGTAATCGGCGATGACCACCGCGAACACTTCAATGTCGGTGGTGCCGTGGATGCGCAGCTGCGCGGTGGCCTTTCCCTGTGCCGGGAAACGGCGCACCTCGCCGGGCGCGGCCAGCACCGGCAGCGCCAGCAGCAGGGCAACGGCAGCTGTGAACAGGCGGATCATGAACTGCTCCGGGGCAGGCGGATGGTGGCGACCAGGCCGCCCTGCGGGCGGTTGCTCAGATCGATGCGGCCGCCGTGGCTGTCAATCACGCGCTTGACGATGGCCAGGCCCAGCCCGGCACCGCCAGAGGGCGCCCCCTCGCCACGTGCGAAGCGTTCGAACACGCGTTCGGCATCGGCGGGCGCGATGCCCGCGCCATGGTCGGCAATGGTCAGCACCGCCTGCCCGCCCTCGACGGTCAGGGCGATCTGCAAGGGGCCGTCGCCCCCGTACTTCAATGCGTTGTCGACCAGGTTCTTGATGGCCTCGCGCAGCAGCAGCGCGTCGCCGTGCACCTGCACCGGCTCGGCGGTCATCGCCAGCTGCACGCGCGGTGCCGGGCCAGCCTGCGGCAGCGCTTCATGCAGCGCCTGGTGCACGGTCTCGGCCAGGTCCACCGCGGCAAAACGCTGCAGGTGCGAACGATGGATCACGCTGGCATCGCTGAGCAGCTGGTTGAGCAGGCGGCTCATGTGGGTGGCGTTGCGCTCGATCGCCTGCAGGCTGCGGCGCATGTCGTCCGGATCGTCATCATCCAGCGCCAGCTGCGCCTGCGCGCGCAATGCCGCCAGCGGCGTGCGCATCTGGTGCGCGGCCTCGGCCATGAACGCACGCAGCGTCTCGTTGCTGCTGGACAGCCGCTCCATGAAGCGGTTCAGCGCCGCCACCATCTGGTCCATCTCGCGCGGCACGCGCGCGTCCAGCGGCTTCAGGTCGGACGGTTCGCGCCGCGACAGCTCGCGCTCCACCCGCACCAGCGGGCGGAACGCGCGGTGCACGCCGAACGCCACCAGCGCCAGCAGCAGGCCGGACAGCACGCCGACCGACAGCAGGGCGCGGTTGACCATGTCCTGCGCCACCGCTTCGCGCGCACGCCGGGTCTGGCCCACCTGCACCTGCACCTCGCCCTGCGCCGAGGCCGCGGCGAAACTGCGGCTGACCACCACGAAGCGCACCGTCTCACCGCTGTAGGCCGCATCGAACAACTGCGGCTGGGTACCGGGCCGACGCGGCGGCGCCGGCAGATCGCCATAGCCGGTGATCAGGTTGCCGCGGCTGTCGGCCACCCGATAGAACACGCGGTCCTCCGGCGCCATCGCCAGCAGGTCCAGCGCCGCGTACGGCAGATCGACCTGCCACTGGCCGTCGATCAGCGCCACCGAATCGGCGATGGACAATGCCGAGGAGACCAGCAGATGGTCGTAGGAGCGGTTGGCCGCGCGTTGGCCGTAATCGCGTGCGGCGAACAGCAGTGCCACCGCGAACACCGCCAGCAACGCACCGAGATACAGCAGCAGCGTGCGCCGCAGCGAGCCCGGCGCGGCGTTCGCGGTGCGTGCATCAACCATCGGCGTCGCCACTGCCGTCGCTGGTTTCCAGCAGATAACCCACGCCGCGTACCGTGGTGATGCGCAACGGTGCGCCGGCCAGCTTCTTCCGCAGGCGCCCGACATACAGTTCGATGGCATTCGGGCCGGCCTCGTCATCGAAGCCGAACAGGCCGTTGCCGATCTCGTCCTTGCCCACCACCTGGCCAAGGCGCCCGACCAGGATCTCCAGCAGGCGGTACTCGCGGTTGGGCAGCTCGATCGCCTCGCCATCAAGGCTGACCCGGTGCGCGGCGTTGTCGAACTGGAAACCGCCGATCTGCACCACTTCGCTGGCCTGGCCACGCGCGCGCCGCAGCAGCACGCGGCAGCGCGCTTCGAATTCGCGGAAATCGAAGGGCTTGCCCAGGTAGTCGTCGGCGCCCACATCCAGTGCCTGCACACGGTCCTCGATGCCATCGCGTGCGGTCAGCATCAGCACCGGGGTGCTGTCGCCGCGCTCGCGCATGCCGGCCAGCACGCGCAGGCCATCGAGTTTGGGCAGGCCGATATCCAGCACCACCAGGTCGAAGCTCTGGTAACGCAGCACGCTGGCGGCGGCCAGGCCGTCGGCCTGCCAGTCCACCGCATGGCCACTGCGACGCATGCGACGGATGATCGCATCGGCCAGATCCGGGTTGTCTTCGACCAGCAGCAGGCGCATGGGCACACCGGTGGGAGGGGAAGCGAATGCTACCGCATGGCGCACGGTCCGCCCGCCGGGCCCCGGTTTACGCTGCACCGCACAAACCGTTGACAGGACGATGACAGCTACGGCAACCCAGACTGCGGCCGCGCACCGTCCGGTGCCCACGATTGCCGCGCGCCTGGCGCGCACCTGGGAGGGTTTGTGGAATTCACGTTTGCCTGGCGGCGTCCTGTCGCCATGATGGCGCTGGCGGCCCTGTCGGCGCCGGCTTTCGCCGAAGACGACCGTCCGGTCACCGCCACCCTGGGTGGCCGCCTGCACCTGGACTTCGCCACCTTCGACAACGACAACCGCGGCACCCCGAACAAGGACGACACCGAAATCCGCCGTGCCTGGGTCGACGTGTCCGGCAAGTTCTTCGTGGTCGACTACAAGCTGGAAGCCGATTTCTCCGGCGATCGCGTCGAGGCCAAGGATGTGTACCTGGCGCGCAGCTTCGGCAAGGCCGGCAAGCTCACCGTCGGTCAGTTCAAGCAGTACTTCTCGCTGGATGACCGCACCAGCTCCAACTACGGCAGTTTCCTGGAGCGCGGCAACGCCGGCACCACGCTGGCGCCGCTGTACCGGCTGGGCGCGTCGTGGCAGGCCAACCCGGGTGACTTCACCTGGGCAGCCAGTGTCTACAGCCTGGAAAGCATCGATGCCTGGCAGGTGAAGGGCCGTGCCGCCGGTGGCCGGGTTACCTGGGCGCCCTCGCCCGCCGACGGCGACGTGCTGCACCTGGGCCTGTCGCTGGCCCGCGAGGCCTATGACAACCCCGGCGCCAACGGCGTTCCCGGCCTGAAGATCCGCCCGCGCCCGGCCGGCCATCTGTCCGACAACAGCCGCCTGACCCTGGTCGACTTCTCCGCCGGCCGAGATACCGACGTCAACAAGTGGTCGCTGGAATACGCGCAGGTGCGCGGCCCGCTGTCGTGGCAGGGCGAGTTCAGCGGTGCCACCTTCGATGACGGCGCGCAGCGCGGCGATGTGATGGCCGCCTACGGCATGCTCAGCTGGTTCGTCACCGGCGAAAGCCGCGCCTATGACCGCAAGACCGGCCGCTTCGCACGGGTCAAGGACATCCGCCACAAGGCCGGTGCCTTCGAAGTGGCGCTGCGCTATGACCAGATGTGGGGCGCGCAGCATCTCGATGGCGCGCCCGACCTGCGCCGCGGCAGTACCGAAGCGTGGACGCTGGGCGGCAACTGGTACCTGCGCGACAACCTGCGCTTCATGCTCAACGTGATCGAAAGCCGCAACCGCGACCGCCTGGCCGGAATCACGGTGGACCGCACGCGCGCGGTCACCGGCCGCCTGCAGTACGACTTCTAAGCCCGGTTTCCCGGGCATGCCGCCCGGGCCCCTTCCACTCCCCCACGTCCTGTTTTCGCAAGGAGTCCGCAGATGATGCTGAGCATCCTCGGCTTTGGCATGGTCATTACGTTCATGTACTTGATCATGAGCAAACGCCTGTCGCCGCTCGTCGCCCTGATCACCATCCCCATCCTGTTCGCGCTGATCGGCGGCTTCGGCGCTGGCATCGACGAGATGATGCTGGAGGGCATCAAGAAGATCGCGCCGACCGGCGTGATGCTGATGTTCGCCATCCTCTACTTCGGGGTGATGATCGATGCCGGCCTGTTCGATCCGCTGGTGCGGGTGATCCTGCGCTTCGTCAAGGGCGATCCGATGAAGATCGTGCTCGGCACGGCGGTGCTGGCGATGCTGATCTCGCTCGATGGTGATGGTTCAACCACCTACATGATCACCGTCTCGGCGATGCTGCCGCTGTACCAGCGCCTGGGCATGAACGCGCTGAACATGACCTGCGTGACCATCCTCGCCGGTGGCGTGATGAACCTGACCCCGTGGGGCGGCCCGACCGCACGCGCGGCCACCGCGCTGCATGTGGATCCGGCCGATGTGTTCGTGCCGCTGATCCCGTCGATGGTGATCGCCTGTGCCGGCGTGCTGCTGCTGGCCTGGTACCTGGGCCTGAAGGAACGCCGCCGCCTCGGCGTGGTGACCCTGCCCAAGGGCGGCAGCTGGATGGACAACAGCGTGTCCGACGACAGCAACGCGCTGCCGACCGTGGAAGACGCCGAAGACATCAAGCGCCCGAAGCTGCTGTGGGTGAACCTGGCGCTGACCGTGGCGCTGATGACCGCGCTGATCATCGGCGTGCTGCCGATGCCGGTGCTGTTCATGGTCGGCTTCGCCATCGCGCTGGTGATCAACTACCCGAACCTGGCCGAACAGCGCCGCCGCGTGGTCAACCACGCCGGCAACGTGCTGTCGGTGGTGTCGCTGATCTTCGCCGCGGGCATCTTCACCGGCATCCTCAACAACACCGGCATGGTCGAAGCGATGTCGCACAGCTTCCTGGCGGTGATTCCGGAATCGTGGGGCCCGTACCTGGCGGTGATCACCGCTGTGGCGTCGATGCCGTTCACCTTCTTCATGTCCAACGACGCGTTCTACTTCGGCGTGCTGCCGATCCTGTCCGAGGCCGCCAGCAACTACGGCATCACCCCGGTGGAAATGGCGCGCGCGTCGCTGGCCGGGCAGCCGGTGCATCTGCTCAGCCCGCTGGTGCCGTCCACCTACCTGCTGGTGGGCCTGGCCAAGGTCGAGTTCGCCGACCACCAGAAGTTCACCCTGAAGTGGGCCATCGCCATCTCGATGCTGCTGATGATCGGCAGCCTGCTGTTCGGCCTGTATCCCCTCGCCGCCTGACCCCTTGCCAAGGAGCCTTCTGCAATGACGCTTCGAATCGCTTACGTCACCAGTGGAATGGGCAGTGTCGGTACTGCCATCTGCCAGAGCCTGGCCCGCAGCGGCCACACCGTGGTTGCCGGCTGCGCGCCGAACTCACCGCGCAAGGCCAATTGGCTGCGCGAGCAGCGCGAACAGGGCTTCGACTTCATCGCCTCCGAAGGCAACGCCACCGACTGGGCCTCGACCAGCGCCGCGTTCGCCAAGGTCCGCGCCGAGGTCGGCGAGGTGGACGTGCTGGTCAACAACTCCGGTGGCAGCCGTGATCTGCTGTTCCGACAGATGACGGTGGAAGACTGGAACGCGGTGATCGCCTCCAACCTCAATTCGTTGTTCAACCTGACCAAGCAGGTGGTCGATGGCATGGCCACGCGAGGCTGGGGCCGCATCATCAACATCGGTTCGGTCAGCGCCCACAAAGGCCAGATCGGCCAGGTGAACTACGCCACGGCCAAGGCCGCGATGCACGGTTTCAGCCGCGCACTGGCCGCCGAAGTCGCCTCGCGCGGGGTCACCGTAAACACGCTGTCGCCGGGCTACATCGCCAGCCAGGCGATCAGCAGTTTCCCGCCGGATGTGCTGGACCGGCTGGCGGCGTCGGTGCCGGTGCGCCGCCTCGGCCGCCCCGAGGAAGTGGCCGGCCTGTGTGCCTGGCTGGCCTCGGATGAAGCCTCGTACGTGACCGGCGCCGACTATCCGGTCAATGGCGGGCTGTACATGGGCTAAGCCCTCCCCACGGAGTGCGCCGGGGCCGGAGAACCTTCGCACGCGAGGGGGATCCGGCCCCTTTTTCTGCGTGTACTGCGCCCGTGCTATACCGGCCATGGGCCAGGCACAGGGAGTGCGCGCATGCAGCGCTGGAGGTGGACGATTGCGGTGATCGTGTTGGCCGCGCCGTGCAGGGCAGCAACACCGGCCACGCTGCCGATGGCCGATGAGGTGCAAGCCGACCGGCTGGTGGAACTGAGCCGGCGCTGGGCGGCGCCATGGCCGCGCACACCACGGCTCGCCGACCTGCATGCAGCCGTTCCTGCGTCAGCGGCGGTCATCGAAACGCACGCGGCGCCGCCGCACCTGACATTGCCTGCGATGCCGCTTTCGCTGCCCTTGCAGGTCACCGGCGGCGTGGTGACGCTGTACCCGGACCACCAGCGCGTGCAGTCCGTGCGCCTGGACATCAGCGGCGCCTGCGTGACCCGCCAGCAGATCAATCAGCGCCTCGGCCTCGCTGACCGGGTGCTGCCACCCAGCGGCCATGCACCGGAACAGGCGCTGACGCTGAGCTATGCCGAGGCCGATCGCTGGATCAGCTACCTGTTCCCCGGTGTGGATCACCGTTGCGTCTCGCAGGTGGTTCTCATGCCGGCGGAGGCGCCTGCTCCATGACAAGCACGCTTCAGTTCTTCAGCCAGAGGCTGACTATTTCGTAGTCTTCCTATAGACCACCGCAGTCAGCAGATCGCACCCTGAGCAGACAATCCGCCAGGGAGGCGCGCTGTAATGGACATGAGGGTGAAGCCAGCAAGCACCGATCGACTGATCGACATCTGCTGGGGTACAGAGGCACCCGCACCGTCAGTCTTCATCCAGTCCCTCGACTACCGTGATGCATTCAACGAGGATTTCACCCTCACCGCCCGCGGCCTGGTGCAGGGCAGTCTTGATGAAGCGCAGGCCCTGCAGGGTCGTGTCCTGGGCATCGGGCTGGCCCAACCTGGCGGCAGGCGCCGCTGGTTCTGCGGCGTCGTCGATGCCGTCCGCTGTACCGCGCAGCAGGACGCATGGCAGAACGTAGCGCTGCAGGTCGTGTCAGCGCTGGCCCTGCTGGAGCGGCGAATCGCCTGCCGGGTCTTCCAGGACATGAGCGTGCCGGATATGGTCGCTTGCATCCTGGAGGAACATCGCCAGGGCAACGCCCGCATCGCCCTTGCATTCGATCACCGTCGCTCCCTGCTGGCGCAGCATGACGTTCGTTCGTACTGCGTGCAGTTCAACGAGTCCGACAAGCAGTTCATCGAACGCCTGCTGGCCGAAGAGGGCATCAGCTACCGGTTCACCTTCGACCTGCTCGACGGCACGCCGCGCCACATGCTCGTACTGAGCGACCAGCCGTTGTTCGATGCCGAACGCGCCATTGCGCTCCCGCACCGAGCGGCCGGTACCGATGACGGTACGCCTCATCTGCAGGCGTGGCAGCTGCTGCACAGGCTGCCACCCACGCGTCACACCCTGTCCAGCTTCGACTACGCGAGCGCACAGCAGCTGCGCGGCAGCGATGATCTTGCCCTGCCGGTGAGCGCGGACGTGGCCCGCAGCGTGCAGGGCCTGGAAAGCCATCACGCGCGCACGTTGTACTACGGCAGCAGCACCGCCGACATGAACCGCTACGCGCGCTTGCGAATGCAGGCGCAGGAACTGCGGTCGCGGACCTGGCTCGGCGAAGGTGACTTCCGCGGGCTTGCGACCGCAGACAGCATCCAGGTGGAAGGACGTCCTGGCACTACCGAAGCGCTTCCGCCGGCAGGTTTCCTCATCAGTGGTGTGCATCTGCTTGCGACCAACAACCTCCCCGACGCCGCCCCCAGCCTCGGTCCGGACGCAGAGCACATGCCGCCTGCAGGCCAATGCGTCACACGTTTCCGCGCGGTGCCCGGCAACATCCCTGTGGTGCCCGTGCACGCGCACCGACTGCTGCGCCCCAACGCGCCTGGCATGCAGACCGCCACGGTGGTGGGACCGCCGGGCGAGACGGTGTACACCGATGCCTTGGGGCGCATCCGCATCCGCTTCCACTGGCAGCGAGTGCAGGATCACCCCGGCGCACCGGACCCTCAGGATGAGCGCTCCTCCACCTGGGTGCGCGTGGCCATGCCCAGCGCGGGTGACGGTTTTGGCCATCAGTTCCTTCCGCGGGTGGGCCAGGAAGTCGTCGTCGCCTTCCTCCACGGCGACATTGATCGCCCCCTGGTGATCGGTGGCGTCTACAACGGGCGCCACGCAACGCCACGCTTCGGCGGCATGGGCAGCCTGCCGGGTAATCGTGCTGTATCCGGCATCCGCAGCAACGAGCACGATGGCGAGGGGTTCAACGAACTCTCGATGGATGACACCGGCCAATCGGTGGGGGCCACGCTGCGGTCCAGCCCCTTCGAAAGCGCCCTGCACCTGGGCCACGTGGCAACGCCACGCCGTGATGGCAGCGCGCAGGCGCGTGGACAGGGCGCGGAACTGCGTACCGATGCTGCACTGGCCTTGCGCTCGGCCAAGGGTTTGCTGGTAAGCAGCCACGCACAGCCCCGCGCGGGTGGCCTGCAGATGGCGTTGCCGGAGCTGCTGGAGGTGCTTGGCAGCTGCCGTCAGCTGTTTGATTCTCTCGCCGAGATGGCCACACGCCTGCAGGCCGGCACACCGGAGGGCGATGCACAGGCGGCGCTGGATACGGCGCTGCAGGGCTGGTCGGCGGATACCGGTGCAGCAAACGAGCCGGTCATAGCGCTGGCCGCCGCTGCCGGCCTGGTCAGCGCCTCGCCTGCCAGCCAGCTGCACGTCAGCGGTCAGCACCACGATGTCGTGGCGCAGGGCCGGGTGCAGCACACCAGCGGTGAGCGCATGCAGCTGCTGGCCGGGAAGGGCCTGTCCCTGTTCGTGGCCGAAGGCGGCCTTCAGGCCGTTGCCAACCAGGGCGACCTGCAGCTGCAGGCACGCGACGGGCTGATCGATGGCCACGCGCTGTCCGGCCTTCAGCTGAGCAGCGAACAGGGCGAGATCGTGCTGTCCGCGCCCATCATCCGTCTGGTGGCCGCTGATGGCAGCTTCATCCGCATAGGCGATGGCGTAACCGTGGGCAGCAACGGGGCGTTGGCCTTCCACGGCGCCGACCATCGCTGGGAAGGCCCCGCGAGCGACCCCTGGAGCCGGACACTGCCGACGGAACCGCCACCAGTCTGCCTGCCCTGTCTGCTCAGGGCTGCAGCGTCGGGGGCGCGCGCGTACAGCTGGCGGGTGCGGCATGAATCCGCTGCCCAGCCAGTGGCACCACTGCTGCCAACAGCCCGGCATCGAGCCGCTGGTACTGGTGGACGGCGCAGTGCAGCGCGATATCGGCGCCCGCCTGACGCGCCGTGCAAGCGACGCCGTTTCGCTGTTTTCCGATCTATCCGAAGCGGCGCAGGCGCTCGGCCCGTGGCTGATGCGGCCCGCCCAGGCTGCATCGATGGGACTGGATGGCAGTGGCCCGGGGATGAACTGGCTGGCAAGCCGCTGGGCCTTCGAAGACACGCTCACGCACCTGCGCCATTGGCTGCGCGATGGCGACGCCTTCGGTATGCATTACACCCGGCTGGCAGACGGGCGCGTGCTGCGTGCGGCGATGCAGGTGTGGCGCCCTGCGCAGTCTGTCGCTTTCAGCTTGCCGTGGGCCGCGTGGTGGCTGGCAGATCGTGATGGGCGGGCGCAGCGGCTGACGATTCCCCCGCTACCTGCGGTGCCTGCCGATGAGGATGCGTCGCCAGGGTGGAATACAGACCAGGCCACAGCGCTGGCCGAGCTGGAACTGGCCGATGCGCTGCTGCAGTCGCTGAAGCCCACGCTTCGCTCTACGGCCTCAGCCACAAGCCGCGAAGCGCGCCACGCCCTGGCCACAGCACTGATAGCCGCAGCGCGGCAACAGGGATACGTCGAGCCGACCGATCTTGCCAGCTGGATTGCCTGGGGAATACGTCGCGGCGAGGACGCCGAAGCCCTGCGGGTGCATCCGGTGCATGCACAGGAACTGCGAGGCGCTGCGCTTTGGATGGCGCTGGGTAATGCGGAGGGAAATCGCTCCACCACCGCTTCCGTCTAACCGATGAGGCGCTGGTCACTTCTGGCACACGTTCACCCCGTGACGCCAGCGACTGCGGCACGTGTTACCCGTACAAGGATCGCTTCGATGACTGAGGAGCTGGCGAACATGAGTAAGCAGGAAATAGTAAGACATCGCCAGAACTCCACCACTTGCCTGCTCACCCTGCGAAGCCAGCTCCGGCCAGTGCTCAATCGAGCTTGGCTGCTGGTGGCCGCCGCGGCGCTGTGCGCATGCGCGCGTGCAGACAAGGCTGGCGAGCCACCGGCGTACATCGGCAGCAATCTGACTTCGATGGATTACGAGCCGACTGACACCTTCGTTCGGCCGGTCTATGTGAACGGAAAAGGAGGGGGCGAGCAAGCACCGGTGCGAGCACCATGCTGGGCGTCCTCAGCTTGCCGGCGCGCTGGCATCCCGGCCTGACCGTGCGAGTGAAGTGGCGGCGTTGCGAGGCAGGTACAGAGTACGTACCCGATGAACCAGTAGATGAAGGCTGCCGCTGGATGGAAAAAGACGTACCAGTCCAGCCCTACACCTATGTGGCCGAGACCTGGCTGCACATTTTCGAGAGCGATGAAGTACTGGTCATCCCCAGTGCTTTCTTCCCAAGCGACCCAGATTATCCCGGCGCGCGATATCCCTACAAGAACTTCAATGAGAAGCGAGGAATTGGCGAGCATGAGTAAGCGGGATATCTACAGGCGTCACCAGAGTTCCACCGCTTGCCTGCTCACCCTGCGAAGCCAACTCCGGCCAGTGCTGAATCGAGCTTGGCTGCTGGTGGCCGCCGCGGCGCTGTGCGCATGCGCGCGTGCAGACAAGGCGGGCGAGCCACCGGCGTACATCGGCAGCAATCTGACTTCGATGGATTACGAGGCGACCGACACCTTCGTTCGGCCAGTCTATGTGAACGGAAAAGGAGGTGACATGGCCGGCGATGGCGCGAGCACCATGCTGGGCGTCCTCAGCCTGCCTGCGCGCTGGTATCCGGGCCTGACCGTTCGTGTGAAATGGCGGCGATGTGAGCGGAATCTCGACTATGTACCAGGCGAGCCAAAGGACAAAGGCTGCCACTGGGTGGAGAAGGACGTACCGGTCCAGCCCTACACCTATGTGGCCGAGACCTGGCTGCACATCTTTGAGAACGACGAAGTACTGGTCATCCCTAGTGCGTTCTCACCCCGCCACCCCGATTATCCCGGCGCGCGTTACCCCTATAAGAACTTCTTCGATAAGCGAGGAATTGGCGAGCATGAGTAAGCGGGATATCTACAGGCGTCACCAGAGTTCCACCGCTTGCCTGCTCACCCTGCGAAGCCAACTCCGGCCAGTGCTGAATCGAGCTTGGCTGCTGGTGGCCGCCGCGGCGCTGTGCGCATGCGCGCGTGCAGACAAGGCGGGCGAGCCACCGGCGTACATCGGCAGCAATCTGACTTCGATGGATTACGAGCCGACTGACACCTTCGTTCGGCCGGTCTATGTGAACGGAAAAGGAGGGGGCGAGCAAGCACCGGTGCGAGCACCATGCTGGGAGTTCTCAGCCTGCCGGCGCGCTGGCATCCCGGCCTGACCGTTCGTGTGAAATGGCGGCGATGTGAGCGGAATCTCGACTATGTACCAGGCGAGCCAAAGGACAAAGGCTGCCGCTGGGTGGAGAAGGACGTACCGGTCCAGCCTTACACACATGTTGCCGAGACCTGGCTGCACATCTTTGAGAACGACGAGGTGCTGGTCATTCCGAGTGGTCTGTTCCCGAGCGACCCGGACTATCCCGGCGCGCGTTACCCCTACAAGAACTTCAATGAGAAGAGAGGCATTGGAGAAGATGAGTGAGCAGAAGATCGAGCATGCCTGGCTTCCCGGCGACGCACCGGCAACCCTGGGCTTCAATCCCGTATCGCCACAATTGAGTTCTGGCGTGGTGCCGTGCCAGATCACAATGCAGTTCTCCATATTCTTTGATGGCACGCGCAACCACGCCGATGAGGACAGGCCAAGTGGATCGCACAGCAACATCGCGCGTCTATCCGATGCTTGCAATGACGGAATTGAGGTCGGCCAGCACATGCTCTACATCCCGGGCGTCGGCACCCCATTCCCCCTCATCGGCGAGCACGAACCGCACCCGATGGGCGCGCGCGAGGGTGCCTACGGCGACCGTCGCCTGCGCTATGCCTACCTGCACATAGCCAATCGAATCGCCAAACTCAGCGGCCATCCGGCAATTGTCGAAGAGAACGAGCCGGCACTGATCCGCGCCATTGAAGACGAGAAACAGGTAAAGATCTGGACCACCACGCTGGCCAGTATTCTCGCTCGCCCCAAGCCCGCCGCACCCCACATTGCCGGCATCACGCTGGATCTGTTCGGATTCTCACGAGGCGCCACTGCTGCACGTACGTTTCTCAATCAGCTCATCGAGTGGGCTGGCGACAACCAGCCCAAGATCTGTGGCATTCCGCTGCGGGTGCGTTTCATGGGCTTGTTCGACACCGTGGCATCGGTGCATGTGGCCGACTCGGTGCCCTTGCTGCCCGGTGATGGTCACCTGAAATGGGCCGAACCGCGCCACATGGGCATACCTGGGTTCGTCGAGCAGTGCGTGCACATGATTGCGGCACATGAGGCGCGAAACTCGTTTCCGCTCACCACCATCTGTGCACTGCAGAGTGAGTCGCCACAGCGGCTGGAGATCATCTACCCGGGCATGCATTCTGACGTGGGCGGTGGCTATGGCCCGATAACGCAGGGCAAAGGGACGAACCAGTCCGGCGCCATTCGCCAGCAACAGCAGGACATGCTGTCGCAGATTCCGCTCAACGATATGTATCGCAGGGCGCAGGCAGCGGGTGTGCCTTTGGTTGACTCCGAAGCCCTGAAAGAACAGGGCCTTGCAGATGACTTCGCCATCTCCCCCGAGCTCCAACGCGCGTTCGATGCACATCAAGCCCGCCTTGGCAGCTTCAAGGGCGGCGCCCCCTTGATGCGTCAGCTGCATCACCACTACCTCGACTACATCGGCTGGCGCCGCAGCGTGCTGCGCAGAAGCGACTACATCGCCCTGCCCTTCGTGCGGCAGTGCAAGCCCGCCCTGTTGCAGGACTACATCAATCTTGACCAGTCCAACGTCGAGCTGCACCAGGATGTGGAGGCCTGCGAGGGCTTCGGTGGTACCGTCCGCAGCCTGGTCAGCCGCTGGTCCGGTGCCTACAGCTACGCCACGGGCTTTCCGCCCATGCGCGAGATGTACCAGCGCTACTGGAAGATCTCGCCCGATCCCGGCCCTGCGGTCCGCACGCTGCTGGAGGACCATATCCATGATTCACGGGCGGCCTTCGTGTTGACCGACCCGCAGTGCCAGCGTGACTACGACACGATGCACAAGCAGCTGGAGGAGAAGGATCGGCGTTACAAGGAATCCCGACGCCGCTACGAGGAGCGCACGCTGCCGGAGTATCGGCGACGCATGGAGCGGAATCCCTCCAGCCATGAAGAAGAGCCTCTCCCACCGGTCGACCCATTGGGTATTGAGGACAGGCGAGCGCTGAAGATCTTCCGCGACGGGGGCCAACCCATCTTCACCGATGCAAAACCAGCATCGGCCATGGATGGAAAGGCCGACGTCCTCGACGTCATCGCAAACGTCACCCGCCGCGAGCCCCGCTGGAGCTACCTGCGTCGCCGCCAGGTATTCCGCATCACTTCCGGCACCACAGGCACTGTCAGACCCTCTGGACCACTGGCGCAGCCTTCAGGGGGAAATCGACCCTTCTGGATCAGCCGGCGCCTCATGTACGCGGATGGCTTGTCATGAGCCGCTCTGTCTGGGCCCTCGGCTTCCTGCTGCTGACCCTGGGCTGGTCCGTACTGATGGTGCTCTACGCAACAGACCCGGCAGAGAGCGCCGGTGCTGCGGCGCTGCTACCGTGGCTGGCAGGTACGATCATGGCCGCTCTGGCGTGTACGGCGGGGCATGCGCTGCAGCAGGCGTTTGTGCCTCCGCCGCCACGCCCTTCCCCACAACCGCCCGCGCGGGCGCCTTCACGCGCAGCCTCCGCACTCCACGTGCGTGCGTGTCACGCGTGGATTGCTGGCCGCCCTGTCGCGGAACTGGCATCCATGCTGGCCCTCGACCAGCACGCCACGCCCGCCGAGGCAACGCATCGCAGCGTTGACAACGATTCCGCTGAACACGGCATGCGACTGCAGGTGCAGTTGGCCCTGGCAATGGACATGCTGGTGACTCACGCCCCGGATGCTGGACCGTTGCCAATCCTGACGCTGGCCCCGCCAGCTACAGAGACCAGCCGCTACGCGGCCCGGCATTGGCCCGGCTTGATGAAAATGCAATCCGATCAGCCTGCCCGACTGCTGGTGCGCGAGCGCGATCTGGACGGCCCCTCCCTTGTGCCGCTGCTGCGGGACCTGCACAGGATGATGGACGAGACACCCCTACTGGACAGCATCGCGCTGCTCAGCGTCGATGGGCGCCTGATCCGCGGCGACACAGGGCGGCAAACGCCGCGCCAACCTCCCGACGACAGCATCGTGCTGCTCTGGGTCAGCCGAGAGCAGCTGCCATCACGTATCCGCAAGGAGTCGATCGCCGAAGCACGCGCCGACACGGACGCGCTGCGTGCACCCTACCTGTGGTGGCGGGACGAAATGGAGTCGATGATTCCACCGCGCTTCGCCACACCTGAAACCCACGTTCATCCCAGCTCGACCTGGCAGCAAGCCATGTCTGGCGAGATGACCGAGGGCGTCCCAGAGGGGCCGCAGGCGCACATCACCCGTGGTATCCCGCGCCGTGGACGCACGAGCAGGTTTCGCAGTGGGACGCCGTGCCTCTGCTGGCATCGCTGCCACCTCCAGCCTTCATTCCGATCAAGCCACACGCAGACGTTCTGACATCCGCTGGCCCTCTTCAGCAGCGGATCGCAGAAGCGTGGAACGCGCTTGTCGCCACCCTACCCGGCAGCGCGCTGCATATCTGGTACGACAGCCACTCGGAGCCTGGCCACATCCGCGCACTTCGGCTTGCCTTGGCGGGTCTGACCGAGCCCATCGACCTGCTCGATCCCGAACACGCCACCGACATCCATTCCCAGGTGGGAGTGCTGGGCAGCGGAGCGGGCGCCTCGATGCTGGCCTTGGCCATGCACAGTGCGGGCAATCATGTGGTCGTCGTTGCGTCCGCAGACGGACTGCTGCTGCAGCCGGTCCTTTCGCGCATCCCATCCAATGAGTCACTAAACGAGGAAACCGCATGAGGACCCATATCGCGCTGCTTCTGGCGGGGGTGCTACCGTTCACGTTTGCAGCCTGCAAGAAAGAATCCCCCCAATCGGCTGAAACCCCACCCCGCCCCTGGTACGCCCCGGAACCCTGGAAGGCAGGTCCCGAAGCCCCCAGCCGCTGCTGCAGACTGTCTGGAAGTTGAGTCACCTTCCGCTGGATGACCACCACCCTGCCGTGCAGCTGGACCCTCGCTCCCAGGCAGGTTTTGTCATCTTCGAGGCCGACGGCCGCC
This sequence comes from Stenotrophomonas sp. GSD10, assembly GCF_056172695.1. Lineage (NCBI taxonomy): Bacteria > Pseudomonadati > Pseudomonadota > Gammaproteobacteria > Lysobacterales > Lysobacteraceae > Stenotrophomonas > Stenotrophomonas sp. GSD10. The sequence goes on from NZ_JAOCMC010000002.1 coordinate 3,451,456, forward strand.
GCCTTACTGGCTTCGCAGGCTGCCAGCCGCTGACCGGCGTCTACCATCTGGAAGGCGAGCAGGCGCTGGCGGTGGAAGCCGTTGCCCGCACCGGCACGCGCTGCCACAAGGCCATGTTCGACACGGTGGGCGACCGCTTTGCCACCGCGCTCAGCACTGCTACCGGCTACCGCCTGGGCAAGGACGATGCGGTGCTGGAGCTACTTAACGGTGAACGGGTGACGGCGACCCTGATCTATCGCACTCCGCCTCCAGGCCGGTGGTGACGCTATGCCTTCTCCCATCTGCCAAGGCGATTCCACCACGGGCGACGGCGAGGTTACCCGCTGCCAGCTTGCTGCAACCCACCGCATCAATGGCCATCCGTTGGCGGTAAAGGGCGATTACGCCACCTGTTCCCTGCACCCCGGCGAGCACAGCTTCGTCGAGGGCAGCGGCACCCATCTGGCCAACGGCCTCCCGATCGTGCTGGAAGGCCACCTGCTCAGCTGCGGCTGTCATGCCATTGCCGGCAAGGCCGCGCATATCAACGTGGCATGACCGCGACCGGTGGCGGGCTCATCCCTCCACGCGCGGCGTGGATCTACCGTTTCAGTAGATCCACGCCATGCGTGGACGCGTCACACCCTGCAATCAGAACTCCGCGGCCACCGTCATGAACACCTGACGCGGTGCGCTTGCATGGATCGCATAGCGCGTACCCTTCGGATCGGTCGGTGCGAACGAGCTCAACTGGCCGGCATAGCGCTTGTTGGTCAGGTTGGTCGCGTTCAACGACACCCGCACATTGCGCAGGCCGAAGCCCGGGCCGAAGTCGTAGCCCGCACCGGCGTCGAAGGTGGTCACGCCCGGCACCGACTGGTCGTTGGTGTAGGTGTAGTAGCGCTTGCCGGTGTACTTGGCGCGCAGGCTGGCGAAGAACCCGTCGTGGTTCCAGCTGATCTCACTGGAGGCCATGCGCTGCGGCGTGTCCACGGTGATCTTGCCGGCCACCGGCACGATCGCGCCGCCCGAGGTGTAGTCATCCTCGTAGGTGGTCTTGTTCCAGGACAGCGCGTTGTACCACTGCAGGCCATCGATCGGCTTGAGGATGAAGGTCAGCTCGGCACCGTGGCTCTTCACCGAACCGACGTTGATGAAGCGCGTCACGCACTCCGGGCGCGTGCCCACTTCGATGCTCGAACACGGGTTCAGCGACAGCAGGCGGTTGTCGAACTTGACGTTGTAGGCGGCGATCGAGGCCTGGTACTTCTCACCAAAGGTGCGGAAGCCGGCTTCCAGGCTCTTCGACTTCTCCGGCTCCAGGCCGGCGCTGGCCGCGAACGATTCCGGCGACACCTGCAGCGGGCCACCGCTGCCACCACCGACGAACGCGGCAATGTTCTCGGCGTACGAGGCGAACAGCTCGTTGTTGGCGTTGAGCTTGAAGCCCAGGCCCACCTGCGGCAGCACCGATTCCTTGGCGGTCAGCGTGCCCGAGGCGATGCTGGTTTCCACGCCCGGCTTGGCGGTGGCGCGCATGCGGGTGTTCGGGCTCTTGATGCCCACGTCCACGGTCAGGCGCTGATCGAGGAAGCGCATGCGGTCCTGCACGTAGAACTGGCGCGTGCGGATGTCGAAGTCCTGGTTGAACAACAGGCGGTCCGGGTTCTTCAGGTACAGGTCGTCCAGGAACGGGCCGCTGATGTAATAGAAGTTGCGCGAGACGTTATGGTCGTTCTGCTCGTACCACAGGCCGGCTTCCAGCTCGTGGATGCCCACCGTCCACGACAGCGCGGCGGTCAGGCCATCGCGGTTGATCGTGTAGTTGGTGCTGCGGATGGAGATCGGCAGCATCTTGTCGGTGCCCGGGTAGGACGGCTGGCCCGGTGCCCACCAGTGGCCCTGGCCACGGTTGTCATGGTGGTAGGCCAGCAGCTTCAGGCGGCCCTGCTCACCGAGGCGCAGGTCGGCATCAACCGAATACAGATTGTCGTCGCGCAGTGCGCGGCTCTGGTAGTAGGCATCGTCGATGCTGTTGACGCCACCACTGAACGCACAGCGTGCCTTGTTGAAGGTGCCCGGCGCGCAGTACGCGGCCGCCACGGCGCGGTCCCAGTCCGGCGCATAGATGTTCCAGTCATAGCCCAGGCCGCGTGCCAGCATGTCCTTGGACAGGTAGGCGTAGTTGGCCTGGCTGGCGCGCGAGGTGGCCACGAAGGCGCCGAAGCGATGGTCGCCCACGTTCCACACCGCCTTGGCGTTGAACTGGCGCGTGGTCTGGTTCTGGTACGGCGCGGCCCACATGTCCTGGTCCTGGTGTACGCCGGAGACATAGGCCGAGAAGCCGTTGATGTCGCCGGTATCCACGCGCAGGTAGCCGCGGCGCTGGTTGTCGTCGCCGACGGTGACGCTGGCGCGGCCGCCGAACTCGGTGGACGGGTCCATCGAGAAGTACTGGATGGTGCCACCCAGGTTGCTGGTCGAGGCCACGCCCAGCGAGCCGATGCCCTGCGACAGTTCGGCGCCGGCCAGGTTCTCGGCGATGATCGCGCGGGCGATGCTCAGGCCGTTGTAGTTGCCGTAGCTGTTGTCACCCAGCGGAATGCCATCGAGCGTGTAACCCAGGCGGCTCTTGTCGAAACCGCGCAGGCTGATGGTCTGCGATTCTTCGTTGGCGCCGAAGGCATCGTTGGACTGCACAGACACGCCCGGCAGGCGGTCGAGGATCTTCTGGCCACTGGTGCCCGGCGGCAGCACCTGCTTGTCGACGGCGGTGATGCGCTGTACCTGGCGGGTCTCGCCCTGGCCGATCACGGAGACGGTATCCAGCGTCTGCGCGCTCAGCGCGGCTTCGGTGCTGGCGTTGGCGCCGGCGTCAGCCACGGTGGCGGCATGTGCGCTGGCGGCGGCGGAGAGCGCGATCGCCACGGCGATCGTCAGGTGTCGGGTCTGCATGGTGGTCCGTTGCATTGGGGGTGGTCACCGGCATGCGTGCGCGGTGCATGGCCACTATGCGAACGGAACATGAAACCTTCTTTACGAAAAACCAACGAACGGTGCAGGGGCGTGATGCGCCTCTCATTGAGGCCGCCATGAGCCGCCAGCGTCTTTCACTCCGGCGCCAGCTGGTCCATCCGTATCCGGTTGGCGAACAGCGAAAACGCCAGCATGCCGGCCAGCCCGTTCGCCCGGCTCACCCAATGCGGCAGCCAGCGCGGCGGCTTCAATACCCCCGCCTCGAACAACGGCGCGAACGCGATCGCATCGGCCAGGCTCATCTTGCCGGCGAACAACCAGCGGCAGACCTGGAGGCGGTCCTCGGCCAGCATGTGGCGGAAGAAGGTATGCACAGAGACCAGGCCGCGCAGGTACACCGTGTCCTTGGTGAAGGCCAGACCGCCGCTCGGTGGCACGCCACGGAACACACGCTGCGCCGAAGCGAAGCTTTCTTCCACGTTCTGCCCGGCATCGCAGAAGTAGCGGAACACCTCGATGAAATCGGCACCTTCGCGTGCCATCGCGATCGCTTCGGTGCGCAGGCTGATGCGCTTCAGTCGCTCGATATCGATGCTGCCGGTGATCTGCTCGGCGAACGTGGCCAGCCCTTCCTGGGTCGCGGTCACTCGTGGCGAGGACAGTGCCAGGCTGGGCAGTACCGGCTGTTCGCGGCCATTCAATGCGGTCAGCGAATGCACCAGCGCTTCGTGGTGGAACAGCTGCGCACGGTCGTAGGCGCTGAAGCGCGCACTGGTGCGCAGGCGGATGCGGGTCGGGCCGGCGGCGGCCTTGGAGACCAGTTCCGGGTCCAACTGCACCTGGATGATCCGCGATTCAAAGAACGCATCGAGGTCGTTCTGCAGCTGCAGTTGCAGGGCGATGGCCGAAACCGGCACCTGCTCTTCCGGCGCCAGCAGTTCGTGGTCCAGCTCGGCGGCGATCTGGATGAAATGGCGCGCGGCCTCACGCGTGCTTGGGCCATTGCCTGGCAGCGGCTGCTCGGGTGCGCCGAACAGCTGCACCGAACAGGTGTCGACGGCGGCGGTGCCCAGCCCTTCCAGCAACTGCGCGGCCAGGTCCCAGCTCTGCGCCGATTGCCGCACGTAGTGGCCCAGCGGATGGCTGTCGTCGCAGTCGGCAGAGATCGCAGCCAGCGCGCGGCGTTCCTCGCTGAAATCCAATCGCGGATAGTCGACCTTGGGCAGCACCGGCTGGCCGCGCGCCACGCTGTCCAGGAAGGGTGCCTGCAGCGTTGCCGGCCAGCTGGTCAGGCCCAGCAGGCGGATGCCCCCACGGCCTCGACCAGGCGCGCGTCGAGCGCTGCATGGTGGGCCACGTCACGGTCCAGCGTCGCGGTCGGTTCCATGGGCGGACTATAGCGCCCTGCCATTGCTTTGGTAGCTGCCAACCTTGGTTGGCATGCGCCGTCGGCGGGCTGCGGACAGATTCGTGCCAACCAAGGTTGGCACCTACCAGGTGCGGGCAGAGGCGGGTTCATTGCCGGGGTCGGATCCCATTGCAGCGCAATGGGCTCTGACCCCGCGACTCCGATCAGCGCCGGCGCGGCTTTCCGGCCGAGCGGAACTGCTGGCCCTTGCCCTTCTTGCCACCACGCTCCTGCGCGGTCTCGGCCTGGCGCACGGCCAGCTTGGCAGCAGCGGCGGCCACTTCTTCCTTCAGCTTGAAGTAGTTCAGCAGCCGGCTCTCTTCGATCTCGCCGGCATCGATCGCCGCGCGCACCGCACAGCCCGGTTCCTGCTGGTGCTTGCAGTCGTTGAAGCGGCACTGCGCCGCCAGCGCTTCGATATCGGCAAAGCCGCCTTCGGACAGCGTCTCTTCACCGGTCGGCTTCAGCTCGCGCATGCCGGGGGTGTCGATCAGGCACGCGCCCATCGGCAGCGGCATCAGCGCGCGATGGGTGGTGGTATGACGGCCACGCGAGTCGTTGGCACGCACCGCATTGGTCTTCATCCGCTGCTCGCCGAGCAGGGTATTGGTCAGCGTGGACTTGCCGGCACCGGAGGAACCGACCAGCACCACGGTGCGGCCGGGGCCCAGCCACGGCTGCAGCACCGCCACGCTTTCCGCATCCAGGCCGTTGATCGCATGCAGCGCGATGCCCTGCATCTCCAGCTCTTCCAGCACCGCCAGCGCGTCTTCGCTGTACTCGGTCTGGTCGGCCTTGGTCAGCACCACCACCGGTTCGGCACCGCCACCGCCGACCAGCAGCAGGTAGCGCTCGATGCGGCGCGGATTGAAGTCGGCATCCAGGCCGCAGACGATGAACACCGTATCGATGTTGGCCGCGATCACCTGCTGGTGGTAATGCTCGCCGGCGGCGCCACGCTTGATCGCGGTGCGGCGCGGCAACAGGGCGACGATGCGGATGCCGTCCAGCAGCACCCAGTCGCCCACCGCCGGCCGTTCATGGCTGGGGAAGCGCGGGCGCTGCCATTCCGGCAGCGACTCGGCCTTGATCGCCGCGTCCGGGCCATCGGCCACCACATAGTGGGTACGGTGCTGTTCGATCACCCGCGCCGGGCGGGCCTGCGGGTGCGCGGCCATCGCGGCCTGCCAGTCGGCCTGCTGCGGCGGGCCCGGCCAGGGCCAGCCGATGGTCTGCAGGGCGGTGAAATCGGGGGTCTGGGTCATCACCGCCATTCTACCCGTGCCGATGCCCTGCCAGCCCAACGACGGCAGGCCCTGGGGCCTTGCCATGCATTGCAGCAATTCCGGTAGGATGGAAACCCCATGCCTTTTGACGGCCCATACCCCATGTCCACCTCCTCGCCCAAGCCCCTGGCCATCCGCGAGCGCCTTTCCGAAGTGCGCTACGAAATCCGCGGAGAACTGGCGCGGCGAGCCCGGGAGCTGGAGGCGCAGGGCCGCAAGCTGATCAAGCTCAACATCGGCAACCCGGGCAACTTCGGTTTCCGCGCGCCCGAGCACCTGCAGCGCGCGATCGCCGACGACATGGGCCGCACCGACCCGTACACCCACCAGCAGGGCCTGCCGGTGGCGCGCGAAGCGATCGCGGCGTACTACGCCCGTCGCGGCGCACCCGATGCGCATCCGGACCGCATGTTCGTCGGCAACGGCGTCAGCGAGCTGATCGACCTGTCGCTGCGCGCGCTGCTCAACCCGGGCGATGAAGTGCTGGTGCCCTCGCCGGACTACCCGCTGTGGTCGGCCTCGACCATCCTCAACGATGGCCGCCCGGTGTACTACCGCTGCGCCGCCGAGAACGGTTTCCAGCCGGACCCGAGCGAGATCGAGACCCTGGTCTCTTCGCGCACGCGCGCCATCGTGCTGATCAACCCGAACAACCCCAGCGGCGCCAGCTACCCGCGCGAACTGCTGGAGCGCGTGGTGGAGATCGCGCGCCGCCACAACCTGCTGTTGCTGGTCGATGAGATCTACGACCAGATCCTGTACGACGATGCGGTGTTCCAGCCGGTCGCGCCGCTGGCCGGCGATCACCCGTGCCTGACCTTCAGCGGCCTGAGCAAGGTGCACCGTGCCTGCGGCTGGCGAGTGGGCTGGGCCCACCTCAGCGGTGACGATGCACGCCTGGGCGACTTCCGTGCTGCACTGGACCTGCTCGGTGCGCTGCGCCTGTGCGCCAACGTGCCGGGGCAGTACGCCATCGAGGCGGCGGTGAATGGCCCGGACACCATTTCCGAGCTGTGCGCCCCCGGTGGCCGGCTGTATGAAACCCGACGCGCGGTGATCGAAGCGTGCCAAGCCAGCGAGCACTTGTCGCTGGTCGCACCCGCCGGTGCGCTGTACGCGTTCCCGGCCGTGGTCGGCGCCGCCGCCAAGGGCTTCGACGACCACACCTTCGCGCTGGACCTGATGAACAACGAAGGCGTGCTGGTGGTGCCGGGCTCGAGCTTCAACGTGCCCTACCGCCATCATTTCCGCGTGACCCTGCTGCCGGAAGCGGCGGTGATGCGCGATGTGTTCGCCCGCATCGACCGCGTGCTGGCGCGCCGTGCCGAGGACGCGACCAAGGTCGTGCCGATGAAGCCGCGCCGCTCGGTGGCCTGAGCCGTGGCGTTGTCCTACCTGGCGCTGGGCGACTCGTACACCATTGGTGAAGCGGTTGCGGTCGAGGGCCGCTGGCCGCACCAGCTGGCCGCCGCGCTGCGTGCGCAGGGCGTGGACCTGGCCGACCCGCAGACCATTGCCACCACCGGCTGGACCACCGACGAACTCGGTGCCGGCATCGATGCGGTGGCTCCGCAGGGCCCCTTCGATTTCGTCAGCCTGTTGATCGGGGTCAACAACCAGTACCGTGGCCGCCCGCTGGACGAGTACCGCGAGCAGTTTGAAGCGCTGCTGCGGCGGGCAATCGGCTTCGCTGGTGGGAATGCCGGACGCGTACTGGTGCTGTCCTTCCCCGATTGGGGTGCGACCCCGTTCGGCGCCGGCAGCGGCCGCGACCTGGCCGCGATCGAGATCGAAACCGACGAGTTCAATGCCGCCGCCGACGTGATCAGCACCCGGCACGGCGTGGCCTTCGTCGACATCACCGACATCAGCCGCGTACAGGGCGACGCACCGACGATGATCGCCGAAGACGGGCTGCACCCCTCGGCGCGGATGTACGCACTGTGGAGCGCGCGCGCCCTGCCGGTTGCGGCGCAACTGCTGGGCAGCACGGACTGAACCGATGGACGGCACGCCACGGAATGGCACGCCCCTGCCCTGCACGCCCCTGACGGCACTCCAGGCCCGTTCGATTGCCGAGGCTTTCCGGCCGGCACAGGCCTGGGGCAACCGTCGCGACTATTACTACACCCGCGGCAAACTCGGCAGCGATCCGCTGTATGACGGCGTGCTGCAGCAGCTGCCGGAGGATGGGCAGCCGGTGCTCGACCTGGGCTGCGGGCTGGGCCTGTTCGCCCATGTACTGCGCCAGCGTGGCGGTACCCAGCGCTACCTGGGCGTGGACGTGGATGCCGGCAAGATCGCCCGCGCCCAGCGCGCTGCTGCCGACCTGCCCGATGTGCGTTTCGACTGCCTGGATGTGCAGGCCCCCTGCCGGCCCATCGCGGGCACGTGCTGCTGCTGGACGTACTGCAGTACCTGGACGCAGGCCCGCAACAGGCGCTGCTGCGCGCCGCCAGCGAGCAGGTGGCACCCGGCGCCCGGCTGCTGCTGCGCACGCCGCTGGCCACCGGCGATGGCCGCGACCGCACGACCCGGGTCGCGGACCGGCTGGCCTGGCTGGTCGGCTGGATGGGCACGCGGCCGCGCCACTACCCCGACCCGCAGGTCGTGCAGGCGACGCTGGCCGCAGCGGGATTGCAGGTCACGGCCCCGCGCCCCCTGCATGGGCGAACCCCGTTCAACAGCTGGCTGCTGGTGGCCGAACGGCCTGAGGTATAGAGCCGAGCCCACGCTCGGCTGCTCTCCGACGCTTTCCGGTGCGGCGCACCGCCGCCCGAGCATCGGCTCGGGCGCTACAGGATGATCGCCCGCCCCTGTAGAGCCGAGCCCACGCTCGGCTGCTACAGAACCGGCAGCCGCGCCTTCAACCCGCGCTCGTCCAGCGCCTGCAGCACGCGCTCGATGATCACCCGGTTGTGCCCATGGGCGGCGCCTTCATGCAGCAGCACGATGGCGCCGGGGCGCAGGTCGGGCAGCAGCCGCGCCAGCACGCCCTCCGGCGTGCAGCCGACGCCGTCGTAGCCGCGGGCACTCCAGCCCACACGCACCAGCCCCAGCGCCTTCAGTACCGGCGCCACGAACGGGTTGGTCATGCCCACCACCGAACGGTACCAGCGCACCGGCTGCCCACCGACCGCCTGCAGCGCGTGCTGGCAGCCTTCGATCTCGGCGCGCATGGCAGACGGGCCCAGACGCCAGAAACGGGCCTGTGGATGGCTGAGGCTGTGATTGCCCAGATCGTGCCCGCGGCGCAGGATCTCGCGCACCAGCTCCGGCTGGGCCAGCGCGCGCTCGCCCACCAGGAAGAAGGTGGCGCGGGCCTGGTGACGGTCCAGCAGATCGAGCACGGCACGGGTTTCCGGGCCGGGGCCATCATCGATGGTCAGCCAGACACCGTCGCCGGCGTCCGCCAGTCGGCTCAGCACCGGCGCGTAGAAGCGGCTGTTGGGCAGGAACACCGGCACCATGAACAATGCGTGGCTGGCCACCATCACGGGCAGGCCCCACTGCCAGCCGGCCAGGACCCAGACCAGGATCACGACCAGTTGCGACAGCAGCAGCCAGGGCAGCCAGCGCCAGGGGCGGGCCGGGATGCGATGCAATGTTCCTGCGTTGCTCATCCCCCATGATGCCATGGGGGTAGAATTGCTGATTCGAATTCCCGGAACCCCGACGTCCATGTCCCTCGATCCCGCCCTGCGTTCGCGCATCGAATCCATCCTCAACGCCAACCGCGTCGTGCTGTTCATGAAGGGCCAGCCGTCGATGCCGCAGTGTGGTTTCTCGGCCAAGGCCGTGGGTGCCCTGCAGGATCTGGGCGTCGAGTTCGCCCACGTCAATGTGCTGGCCGACCAGGAAATCCGCGAAGGCATCAAGGCCTACGGCGATTGGCCGACCATCCCGCAGCTGTACATCGACGGCGAACTGGTCGGCGGCAGCGACATCGTGCTGCAGATGGCCGCCAGCGGCGAGCTGAGCAGCGTGCTGGGCCTGGCCGCGCCGGACCGCACTCCGCCGAGCATCACCGTCACCCCGGCCGCGGTGGAAATGCTCAAGGGCGCGCTGGCCGACGCCCCGGGCGCTGCCCTGCAGCTGACCATCGACGCCCGTTTCCAGCCGAACTTCCAGCTGGCCCCGCACGATGAAGGCGCGATTGCGGCCGAATCCAACGGCCTGCGCGTGCAGTTCGACCTGGCCAGCGCGCGCCGCGCCAACGGCATCACCATCGACTGGGTGGACGACATCCGCGGCAAGGGCCTGGCCATCGACAACCCGAACGCGCCCAAGCCGGTGCAGGAAATCAGCGTGCGCGACGCCGACGATCTGGTGCGTGCCGGCAACGTGACCCTGGTGGACGTGCGCCCGGCCGACGAACGCGCCATCGCCGCCGTCGGCGTGCCGTTCAAGAGCTTCGACGGCAACGGTCGTGCCGAGCTGGAAGCCCTGCCCAAGGACACCGCACTGGCCTTCCTGTGCCACCACGGTGGCCGCAGCGCACAGGCCGCCGAGCAGTTCCGCACCCTGGGCTTCAGCAAGGTGTTCAACGTCACCGGCGGCATCAACGCCTGGTCCGAAGAGGTCGACAACGGCGTGCCGAAGTACTGATCTGACCCTGCAGGGTCGGGGTTGGATCCCTTTCCGCAGGAAAGGGCTCTGACCCCAGCACAGAAAACGCCGGCATTCGCCGGCGTTTTTGCATCCACGCATGCCGTGGATCTACCCGGCGAAGCCGCCTTCGGCCAGGTAATCCAGCTCTTCGGCCGTGGGAAACGGCCGAGCACTGCGTTGCGGTGCGGGAAACGGCCGAAGCGGCGGATGATGTCGCGGTGCAGTTCGGCGTACTGCAGGTATTCCTTGTCACCGAGCACGTCGAACATCGCCACCGAACGGTCCTGGTCCAGCGGATCTTCGGAGTGCTCGAACGGCAGATAGATGAAAGCACGCAGCTTCGGCACCAGCTGCAGGTCCAGCCCTTCCTCGATCGCACGCATGGCGTAGTGCCGCGCCAGGCCGTCGGTGGCGTAGGAATGGGCGGTCCCGCGGAAGCAGTTGCGCGGGAACTGATCCAGCAGCAGCATCAACGCCAGCGCGCCCTCGGCACTGCCCAGCCAGTGTTCGCGCGCGCGCGAAGCCGCAGCGAAATGTTCATCCAGAAACAACTGGCGGAACTGCGCGTCGAACGCGTCGTCGCGGGCGAACCACTTTGCAGGGCCCGCCTCCTTCCAGAATTCCACCACTTGCGCGGCAACGTCCATCACCTACTCCCCAGGGCCGGCGCGCCGCGCCAGGCCGTCATCATCATTCGTCGAAGCGCAGGTGGCGGACCGACTTGCCGTTGCGCCGGATAAGCTTAAGCGCCTCGATGCCGATCTGGATATGGTTTTGCACGAACTGGGAGCTGACCTTGGCATCGGAGGCCTCGGTCTTGACCCCGTCCGGGATCATCGGCTGGTCCGAAACCAGCAGCAGCGCGCCGCTGGGGATGTGGTTTGCGAAGCCGGCGGCGAACACCGTGGCCGTCTCCATGTCGATGGCCATGCAGCGCATCGCCCGCAGCCGCTCCTTGAACGCCTCGTCGTGCTCCCAGACCCGGCGGTTGGTGGTGTAGACGGTGCCGGTCCAGTAGTCGTGGCCGAGGTCGCGGATCATGGTCGAGACCGCACGCTGCAGCGCGAAGGCCGGCAGGGCCGGTACTTCCGGCGGCAGGTAGTCGCCCGATGTGCCCTCGCCCCGGATCGCAGCGATCGGCAGCACCAGGTCGCCCAGCTGGTTCTTGCGCTTGAGGCCACCGCACTTGCCCAGGAACAGCACCGCCTTGGGCATCACCGCCGACAGCAGATCCATGATGATCGCGGCGTTGGGGCTGCCCATGCCGAAGTTGATCATGGTGATGCCGTCGATGGTGGCACTGGCCATGGGCCGGTCCAGGCCGATGACGGGTGCGCCGGTCAGCTCGGAAAAGGTATGCAGGTAGCCGCCGAAGTTGGTCAGCAGGATGTGCTGGCCGAACTGGTCCAGCGGCACGCCGGTATAGCGTGGCAGCCAGTTGTCGACGATTTCCTGCTTGCTCTTCATGGTCGGTCCGGTACGGCGGGGGACCGGCTATTTTCAGCCAGCCGGGCGATGCCGTCGAGCCGCCCGCCACTGCCCTGTGAAGAAGGTCACTTGGCAAGCCCACCACCGCCCGGCTAGCGTCGGCGGCTGGACTACGCCTGGAGGGGAGCTGGATGACATCGACGATGCTGCGCACTGGGGTGGGGCTGGCACTGCTGGCCATGGCCACCGCACCCGCCGTGGGCGCCTCGCGCTTCGTGGCAGACCCCTACCCCAGCACCTACCAGGCCCATCCCGATGCGCCGGTGCTGATCCACAACGCCACGGTGCTGACCGGTACCGGCCAACGCCTGGACAACGCCGACGTGCTGCTGCGCGACGGCCGTATCGCCGCCGTTGGCCGCCAACTGCAGGCCGACGCCGGGGTCACCCGCATCGATGCGCAGGGCAAGTGGGTGACGCCGGGGCTGATCGACGTGCACTCGCATCTGGGCGTCTACCCCAGCCCCGGCGTCGGTGCGCACAGCGACGGCAACGAAGTGACCGCACCGGTCACCGCCAACGTCTGGGCCGAACACTCGGTGTGGCCGCAGGACCCCGGCTTTGCCACCGCGCTGGCCGGCGGCGTGACCAGCATGCAGGTGCTGCCCGGCTCGGCCAACCTGGTGGGCGGCCGCGGCGTGACCCTCAAGAACGTTCCGGCCATCACCTACCAGGCGATGAAGTTCCCCGGCGCGCCGTGGGGGCTGAAGATGGCCTGCGGCGAGAATCCCAAGCGGGTCTACGGCGAAGGCAAGGGCGTAGCCCCGGCCACGCGCATGGGCAATGTGGCCGGCTACCGCGCCGCCTTCATCGATGCCGCCGACTACATCGCCAAGAACACGCCCAAGGCAGCCAAGCGCAAGCGCTGGTTCGGCGGCGACAAGGGCGACAGCGCCGGCGATGCCGGTGGCAAGCGCGACCTCAAGCTGGACACGCTGGCGGGCGCGATCCAGGGCGACATCCGCGTGCACATCCACTGCTACCGCGCCGACGAAATGGCCACCATGCTCGACCTGGCCAAGGAATTCGGCTTCAAGGTGGCCGCCTTCCACCATGGCGTGGAGGCCTACAAGCTGGCCGACCGGCTGGCCGCCGACGGCGTCTGCGGTGCGTTGTGGGCCGACTGGTGGGGCTTCAAGATGGAGGCCTTCGACGGCATCCAGGAGAACATCGCGCTGGTCGACCGGCCGAAGAACAGCTGCGCCATCGTCCATTCCGATTCGCCCGAAGGCATCCAGCGCCTGAACCAGGAAGCGGCCAAGGTGATGGCCTCGGCACGACGCGCGCGCATGCCGGAGATCACCCCCGAACATGCCATCACCTGGATGACCGCCAACGCCGCCAAGGCGCTGGGCATCGAGGGCCAGACCGGCACCCTGGAGGCCGGCAAGATGGCCGACGTGGTGGTGTGGAACGGCAACCCTTTCAGTTCCTATGCGCTGGCCGAGCAGGTCTTCATTGATGGCCGGCGCTTGTATGACCGCAGCGTGCCCGAGGCCACGCCGCGCTCAGATTTCCAGCTTGGCCAGGAGGTGCGCTGATGGTGGTGCTCAAGCAGTTGGCGCAGTCTGCCGCGAAGGGCAGCCGGGCATGGCTCGGCTCTACAGTCATGGTGCTGGCCTGCATTTCCGCATCCGCATCGGCGCAGGATCTGCTGGTGCGCAACGCCACGGTGCACACCGCCAGCACGCGCGGCAGCCTGCACAACGCCGACGTACTGGTGCAGGGCGGCATCATCCGCGCGGTGGGTGCCGGCCTGTCGGCGCCGGCCGGGGTGACCGTGGTCGAGGCCCATGGTCGGCCGCTGACCCCGGCGCTGTTCGGTGGCATCACCGAGATCGGCATCGAAGAAGTGTCCGGTGAATCGAGCACGGTCGACAGCACGCTGAAGATCGGCGAGCAACCGCTGCGGCCCGAGTTCGACGTCACCCTGGCCTACAACCCGGCCTCGGTGCTGATCCCGGTGGCGCGCCTGGAAGGCATCGGCTTCACCGCGCTGGGTGCGGCCACCGGAGGCGGCTTCGTGGCCGGCCAGGGCGGCGTGATGCGGCTGGACGGCAGCGCCGATCCCCTCGGGCCGCACGCCCTGTTCCTGCGCCTGGGCTCGGCGGCATCGGAGCTGACCGGCCACTCGCGCGCAGCGCAATGGATGCTGCTGCAGCAGATGGTGGATGAAGCCCGCGGCCAGGTGCCCACCGATTCGCCGCATGCCCTGCTGACTCCGGCCGGGCGGCGCACGCTGGGCCGCTACTTGGCCGGCCAGGGCCGTATCGTGGTGGAGGTGGACCGCGCAGCGGACATCCGCCAGCTGCTGCGCTGGGCCGCGCGCGAGAAAGTGAAGATCGCCCTGGCCGGCGGCAGCGAAGCCTGGCAGCTGGCGCCGGAACTGGCAGCGGCGCACGTGCCGGTGTTCGTCGACGTGCTGGCCAACCTGCCGGCCAGCTTCGACCAGATCGGTGCCACCCTGGAAAATGCCGCGCGCCTGCAGCGGGCCGGCGTGGCGGTGTCGTTCGTGCAGCGCGGCGATGCCTCGCACAACGCGCGCAAGATGCGCCAGCTGGCCGGCAACGCGGTCGCCAACGGCCTGCCCTGGGCCGACGGCCTGGCCGGCCTGACCCGGGTTCCGGCCCAGGCCTTCGGCGTGGCCGACCAGATCGGCAGCATCGAGCCGGGCAAGCGCGCCGACCTGGTGCTGTGGGAGGGCGACCCGCTGGATGTGGCGCACTATGCCGAACAGGTCTGGCTGGGTGGGCGTGCGATGCCGATGCGTTCGCGCCAGACCGAACTGCGCGACCGCTACCTGCAGCGCAACGCGCAGCCCTGACCGCCTTCAAGGAAACCCCCATGGCCACGCTGCGCTGGTATTTCGACTTCGTCTCGCCCTATTCCTACCTGCACTGGCAGAAGCTGAAGCGGCTGCCGCAGTTCGGCCAGATCCAGCCGGTGCCGATCGCCTTCGGCGCGGTGCTGCATCACCTGGGCAACCTCGGCCCGGCCGAGATTCCGGCCAAGCGTCGCTTCATGTACCGCCAGCTGCATTGGACCGCGCAGGCCGAGGGCACGCCGCTGCGTTTCCCACCGGGCCATCCGTTCAACCCGCTGTCGGCGCTGCGCCTGTGCCTGGCGGCCGGTGCCAGCGCGCAGGCGGTGGACGTGCTGTTTGACTGGATCTGGCGCGAGGGCAACGCCGGCGACAGCGCCGAGGCCCTGCGCGAGCCCGGCGCCCGGCTGGACATCGAGGATGTGGCCACCGCCATTGCCGATCCGGCGGTGAAGGAGCAGCTGCGGCGCAACACCGACGCCGCCATCGGGGCCGGCGTGTTCGGCGTGCCGACCCTGGCCATCGGCGATGAACTGTTCTGGGGCCACGATGCGCACCCGTTGATGGCCGCCGTGCTGGACGATCCGGGCCTGTTGCAGCAGCCCGAGTGGCAGCGCCTGGACAGCCTGCCAGTGGCGGTGCAGCGCAGTCGCTGAACAGGCACTGGCGTATTTCCCTCGCGCGCCGGGCGCGGTTTTGAGATAGTTTTCACATTTCCGAACCTACAACCGCCCTGGAGGGGAGCCGCGGATGCGCATCGGAATCGTCGTCGACTCGGCCTGCGACCTGCCGCAGGACTTCATCGCCGAACACAACATCGTGCTGCTGCCGATCACCGTCCGCATCGGCGAAGCCGTGCTGGCCGATCACCGCGATGAGCAGGCCACGCTCAGCTTCCTGCACGCCCACGTGGCCGAGCATGGCGCTGAAGCGGAAACCATCCCCTTCAGCGTCAACCAGATCCGCGACCTGTTCCTGCAGCAGCTGGTGATCGACTACGACCACGTGTTCTGCATGACCATCACCAAGACCCGCAGCCCCATCCACGACAACGCGCTGCAGGCCAGCTTCGCCATCCTCAATGACTACAAGCCGGTGCGGCAGGCGGCGGGCTACAACTCGCCGTCTCGCGCTGCGCGTGCTCGACACCCAGAACCTGTTTGCGGCGCAGGCGGTGACCGCGATCGAGGCCGTGCGCCTGCGCGACAGCAACGCCAGCGTGCAGCAGATCCGCGAGCGGCTGGAGGAACTGGCCGGCAACGTGCATGGCTACATGGTCACCCGCGACCTGTACTACATGCGCGCACGTGCACGGCACAAGGGTGACCGCAGCGTCGGCCTGCTCAGTGCTGCGCTGGGCAGCGCGCTGGACATCAAGCCGGTGCTGCACGGCTACCGCGGCGAGACCGGGCCGGTGGCCAAGATCAAAGGCTTCGACAACGCCGTACAGAAGCTGTTCGCCGTGGTGGGCCAGCGTGTACGCGCTGGGCTGATGACACCGACGGTGTGCGTCAGCTACGGCGGTGAACTGGACGAACTGCGCGCCCTGCCCGGCTATGCGGCATTGAAGCAGGTCTGCGCCGAGCACGGCGTCAGCGTGTATGAGTCGGTGATGAGCCTGACCGGCATGGTCAACGTCGGCAAGGGCGCGGTCACCGTGGGCTTTGCCGATGGGCCGCATCGGTTTGAATGAAGGCCAACTGCGGCGGGAATCTGCACATCGATTCCACCGCGACTGTGCCAGCCTTGCCGCACTTCAAGGAGAACACCATGCCTGCGCAGTACCACATCAGCCTGCCCGACCCGTCCAAGGCCCGCGGCAACGACCCTGACCTGTCCTTCCATTCGCAGGGCGCCGCCGGCTTCGCCGAGGAACTGCAGAACGCCCTGCGCAGCGGCACGCTGTTCGAGCGCTGGAAGGCCAAGCAGCCCGACCCGGATGCGGTGGAACCGCAGTGGGGCGTGACCGATCCGGACGCCACCGTGACCGGCGAGCAGAAAGACCTGCGCATCAACCTGGTGGCCACCACCCGCATCGACAGTGACGTGTTCAAGCAGCGCCTGCGCCTGCTGGCGGGGCACCATTGGGAACTGCGCGACGTGCGTTGAGACCGCCAGGTAGTGCCGGCCGCTGGCCGGCATTACCAGCCGCCGCCCAGCGCGCGGTACAGCTCCACCCGGGCGATCGCCGCCGTGGCCTGGCTGTTGGCCAGCGCGGCCTGGTTGTCCAGCGCGATGCGTTGGGTACTGAGCACATCCAGCATGTCGACCACGCCGGCCTGGTACTGTCGACGCGCCGCACCCAACGCGGTTTCGCTCTCCTCCACCGCCACATGCAACTGCACGGTGCGCTGCTGTTCGGTGGCATAGCCATCCATGGCGTCATCGACTTCATGCCAGGCCTGCAGCACGGTGCGCCGGAACAGCAGCGCCGACTGTTGCTCTTGCAGCCTGCTCAGCGCCAGGTTGGCCTTCAGCCGCCCGCCCTGGAAGATCGGCAGGCTGATCGACGGCCCGACGCTGAAGCGATGCGCGTTCCAGCCATCGAGGTCATCGAGCTGCTTGGCCTGGAAACCGGCATCGCCGTTCAAGGTGACGCGCGGCAGGAAACTGGCCTTGGCCACCCCGATACCCGCCGTTGCGGCATGCAACGCCGCTTCTGCACGCCGGATGTCCGGGCGGCGCTCGGCCAGTTCGCTGGGCAGACCCACCGCCACCGCCGGCAACGCCGGCCAGTCGCGACGTGCATCCTGCAACTGCGCATCCAGTGCCTGCGGGGGCGCGCCAGCAGCAACGCCAGCGCATTGCGCAGCTGCGATTCGCGATGCCGCAGCGGCGCGATACGTGCCTGCAACGAGGCCACCTGCGCCGCCGCGCTGGATACCTGCAGCGTGCTGGCCACGCCCTGGCGCTGGCGTGCCTCGGTCAGGCGCTTGATGTCGTGGGCGATGCTCAGATTGTCCTCGGTGATCGCCAGCAGCTGCCGCGTCGCACGCAGCTGCAGATAGTCACGCGCGGTTTCCGCCAGCAGCGCGATGCGCACCGCATGCGCATCCTCCTCGGCCATCTGCACGCGGGCATCGGCGGCTTCCAGCTGGCGGCGCACGCGCCCCACAGATCCAGTTCCCAGCTCAGGCCGATCCCGGCCTGGAACAGCCCGTAATCATCGCGGCCGCCGTTGCCGGAGGGATCGTTCAGGCCCACTTCGCTGTTGCGTGCGCGGGTGCCGCTGGCGGTTGCGCTGACGCTGGGCAGACGATCGGCAGCGCTGATGCCACGCGCGGCGCGGCTCTGCTGCACGCGGTTGGCGGCCAGTTGCAGGTCCAGATTGGCCTGCAACACCTGCCCTGCCAGCTGGCCCAGTAGTGGATCGTCGAAGCCGGCCCACCAGCCGGCGTCCTGATCGATTGCACTGGCGGTCACCGCCTCACCCTGCCAGTGGCTGGGCAGTTGCGCCTGCGGACGCACGAAGTCCGGGCCCATCGTGCAGGCGGCCAGCGCCGTGCACACACTGGCCGCGAAGAAGGTGCGCAACACGGTGCCTGCGCTCATGCACCCTCCCCGGCCACAGGGCCCGCAGCACGCTGCACGTTCTGGGCGCGCGCACGACTGTCCAGGTCGACGCTGGCCTCCACCGACATGCCGGCGCGCAGCTGGTCCAGCAACGGCTGGCCCGGCTCCAGCACGATCTTCACCGGAATGCGCTGCACCACCTTGGTGAAATTGCCGGTGGCATTCTCCGGCGCGACCGCGGCGAAGGTGACGCCGGTGGCCGGAGCGATGCTGTCGATGTGGCCACGCAATGGCTTGCCCGGGAACACGTCCACCGTCAGCGCGACCTGCTGGCCGGCCTGCATGCGGGTCATCTGCGTTTCCTGGAAGTTGGCGACCACGAAGGCGCGCTGCAGCGGCACCACTGCCGCCACCGGCGTTCCTGGCGTGAGGTAGGCCCCCACGCGAACCGCGCGACGACCGACCATGCCATCGATCGGTGCGCGCAGCACGGTGTGCGAAAGATCCAGTTCGGCGCGCGCCTGCGCCGCTTCTGCACGCTGCACCGCCGCCTGTGCGGCCTGCACACCGGCACTGAGGATGTCGGTGCGCTGGCGCGCGGTCGACAGCGCCGCCTGGCCCTGCTGCAGATGCGCACTGGCCACGGCCTGCTTCGACTGCGCCTGCTGTGCGTTCTGCACGGTGCCGGCGCCATCGCGGGCCAGCTCGCGGTAACGCTGCTGGTCGGCGCTGGCCAGGGTCAGCTCGGAACGGCTGACATCGACACTGGCCCTGGCCTGTTCGATCAGCGAGCCCTGCTGGGCCAGCGCGGCCTGCGCGTTGGCCAGCTGTGCATGGGCATTGGCCAGGTCGGCACGTGCCGCCTGCAAGGCGACCTGGTAGTCACGGTCGTCGATGCGGGCCAGCACGTCGCCGGCCTTCACCGCCTGGTTGTCTTCTACTTCCACGGCACTGACGAAGCCGGGAATTTTTGGCGCCACCAGCGTGTAGTCGGCCACCACGTACGCATTGTTGGTGCGCTGGTGGCCGCCATCGCGCAACAGCAGCCAGGCGCCGATGGCCAGGGCCAGCACACCCAGGCCGAGGCCGGTGTGGAGCGTGGTTCGATTGATCGTCATGAGAGGTTCCTGCGAAGGGTTCAGGCCACGGCGCGTGGCGGATGGATGCGGGTGGGCATCCAGGCAATGAGGGGAATGAAGGCGAGCGCGACCAGCGCGACCACCCAGTACAGGTCAGCCGAGGTCAGCGCCTGTACCTGTGCATGCAGGCGCGCGCCGAGCTGCGGCCCGTCGGCCAGCCACGGCTGCTCGCCGAGGCGGTCGACCAGCACGGTGGAATGGAAGTGGCGACGGCCCTGCGCGACGGCGTCCAGTACGCCGCTGGCGAGCACGGCGGCGAAGCCCTTGACCGTGTTGAACCACGCCGAGGCGAACGGGCCGTCCTGCGGCGCCAGGCCGCCGGTGGCCAGCATCAGCAGCGGCAGCACCGCCATCGGTTGTGCGAACACCTGCAGCAGCTGTACCCACAGGAAGTTGTCGCGGATCCAGGCCGCATCCAGGTGCGAGCCCAGCCAGCAGGCCAGCGCCAGGAGCGCAAGGCCGGTGGCCTGCACCCAGCGGCAATCCACTGCGCGGATGTTCAACAACGCCGCCACCAGCGGCAACGCGATCACCTGCGGCAGCGCCACCCACAGCAGCATCGGTGCGGTCTGCAACGGCCGGTAGCCCTGCACGCTGGCCAGGAAACCGGACGGGATCGAGATCACTGCCAGCAGCACGAACAGCACACCGCCCAGGGTCACCAGCGAGTAGCTGAGGTTGCGGTTGGCCAGCAACTGCAACTTGAAGAACGGCAACGGGTGGAACCATTCGTTGACCATGAACAGCACCATCAGCCCGGCGCCGCCCCCGAGCATCAGGGTGATCATCGGCGAGTCGAACCAGTTCAGGCGCGGGCCCTGCACCAGGCCGAGCACTAGCAGCACCAGTGCCGGCAGGCCGAGCAACAGGCCGACCGTATCGAACTGGGCGAAGCGCTCCAGCCGCAGCGGGTCCTGCGGCAGGCCCCAACTGACCATCGCCATCGCCGCCAGGCAATACGGCACGATCTGCCAGAACGCCCAGTGCCAGCCCACCTGCTCGACCCAGAACGCAGCCAACGGCGTACCCATGCTCGGGCCAAACGTGGCGGTCAATGCGTAACCTGCCAGGCCGTACAGCTTGATGCCCGGTGGCAGGAAGCGCAGTGCCACGCTCATCAACAGCGGCGGCAGCGCGCCCCGCACAGGCCCTGCAGTGCGCGCAGCAGCAGGAAGGTCTGCAGGTTCGGCGCGAGGGGACACAGCACGCCCAGCACCATGAAGCCGGCGATCATTGCCAGTGCGAAGCGGCGCAGCGAGAAGGTGGCCGCGCACCACGGTGCGAAGGCCATCGCGCTGACCGACATCGCACTGTACAGCGCGACGATCCAGCTGCCGTCATCGACGCTGAAGCCCATCGCACCGCGGATGTCGGCCAGCGCGACCTTGGTGACGTTCTCGTTGAAGCCCGACACCAGCACGGCCAGCAGCACACCACACAGGCCGACCAGGATGCGGCGGTCGAGCCCGGGGGCGGCGGGAGGTCTGGGCGCTGCGGTGGCTGGGACAGCAGCGGCCGGCGTACTCATCGCCGGGCACCTATCCGTGCAGTGCACGGCATGTTGGGGGTCATTGGAATGCGCTCAGTGAAACTCTGGGGAGCGCAGTCTAGGGAGGGGCTCTGCTGCGAAAAATGGCGCAGCCCGCATGCCAGAGGTGCGTCGGACGCACGGATTGCGGTACTGGATGGATCGGCGCCTGGTGGCGCACGGCTTGCGGTGCTGCGTGGATTGCCACCTCGCGGCGCACGGCTTGCCGTGCTGCGTGGATCGGTGCTTCGTAGAGTCGAGCTTGCTCGACTGCTGTGCGCCACCATCAGTCGAGCAAGCTCGACTCTACCGATGGGCTGAGGCAGCCGAGCAAGCTCGACTCTACGAGACGTTGGCGTCGCACATGTTCTTGATCGCGCGCCGCAGCCACTGGTGGGCCGCGTCGTTGTCCAGCCGCGGATGCCAGGCCTGCACGATGGCAGCAGTACGCACCGGGATCGGCAGCGGGAACAGGCGCAGCGGCAGGCGCATGCTGACGATCCGCTCCAGCATCACGCTCGGCATCTGCGGCAGGATCAGGTCCGATTCGGCGGCGGCAAAGATCGCGCCATGGAAGGTCGGGCTGATCAGCGCCACCCGGCGTTGCAGGCCGAGCGCGGCCAGGTCGTCATCGATCGGTCCGCGCGGCAGGCCGCGGCGCGAGACGGCGATCTGGTCGCAGGCGGCAAAGCGCTCGGCGCTGATCTCGCCATCGAACAGCGGATGATCCTCGCGCGCGGCGCCCATGAAGGAAGTGCTGAACAGGTTCTGCACCTTGGTGTCCGGCGCATGCTTGCCGGCGGTGCTGATGTACAGGTCGATCCGCCCCTGTGCCATCGCATCGTCATCGGTGTCGCCCTCGGGCACGAAGCGCAGCACCGCGCGCGGTGCCTGCTGGCGGAAGATCTCGCGCAGGCGCCCGCCGAAGCCGCCGATGAAGACATCGTTGGCGCGCACGCTGAAGGTGCGTTCCAGGGTGCGCAGGTCGATCTCGCGGCCGGAATGGAACACGCGATGGGCCTGCTCGATCACGTCGCGCACCTGCTCACGCAGCTGCAGCGCGCGTGGTGTCGGCGCCAGCCCACGGCCGGCGCGTACCAGCACCGGATCGCCCAGCGCGGTACGGATCCGGCCCAGGGTACGGCTCATCGCCGGCGCGCTCAGGTTCATCCGGCGCGCGGCGGCGGCCACGCTGCATTCATCGATCAGCACATCCAGTGCCAGCAACAGGTTCAGGTCCGGCAGGGGCATGACAGTCTCCAGTAGATCAGATGACTTTACGGCACGTCGAACCACGATGGATTGCGTTTGGCGCATCCATTGACTGCCGCGCACGGCATGGGTGCGCGCGGTGACATCGGCGACCATCCCCGGCCTGCCAAGGAGACATCCATGTTCAACACCCTGCTGGTCGCCCTCGATGGCGGCCCCCAGCACGCGCGCGTGCTGGACCTGGCTGCGGCCGTTGCCGGCCCGCGCAGCCGCCTGCATCTGCTGTGCGTGCTCGACCCCGAATTCGCGCTGGCCGCCGATGCCAGCGAAGCCGACCGCATCGAGTACCCGGAAGCCGCCCGCCAGCGCTCGCGCGCCGAAGCGGTGCTGGCCGAAGCCCTGGCCGAGCTGCGCGAACGCGGCGTCGATGCCATCGCACAGATCCCCTCCGGCGAGCCCGGCGAAGTGATCAGCAACCAGGCCCGGCGCCTGAAGTGCGACCTGATCGTGATCGGCCATCGCCACCTGTCGCGCCTGGAACGCCTGTTCGAACCTTCGGTCGGGCAATGGACCATCGACCACGCGCCCTGCCCGGTGCTGGTGGAAACCCGCGACCGGCACGGCTAGCGGCCATGGCCTCCCGCGCTCCGTTGTTCCCCACCCGGGTCAGCTACCGCGCCTTCGGTCGTCAGTTCGGTCGCGGCGAGCAGGCGCTGCTGGCGGCGATCCGCCAGCTGCGCGAGCCCGAGCTGCAGGCCGAGGGCCTCATCGGCCTGGGCGATCTCGGCCTGGACCGGCAGGGCTGCGATGCGTTTCTGGGCCTGCTGCCCCTGCTGGCCACGCCCTCGGCGCCGATCGACCTGCTGCTGCCCGGCTCCCCGTTCATCGCCGCCAGCGAACTGGACCTGCTGGTCTGCCTGCTGCGCATCGCCCAGTGGCGGCATGCGCGCCCGCGCGCGGGCGACCCGCTGGCGCCGCTGCGCCTGCAGCTGGCGCGCTGCGCCCAGGCGGTGCAGGCAGCGAACCTGCACCTGCGGCCACGCTCGCTGTCGCCGGTCGGGCTGCGGCTGCTGGATCCGGCCGGCTGGCAACGGCAGCGATGACCCCGCGCCCGCGCGGGCGCGGGGCTGGCCGGTTGTTCTCAGCAGTCCAGGGTGCCGTGCGCGTTGCCCTCATCGTCGAGGACGTGCGCGTGCAGCATCACCTGGTTGCGGCCTGCACGCTTGGCGGCATACAGGCCGGCGTCTGCATCGGCCAACAGCTGATCGGCGCTGGCCAGCGCGGGCGGATGCAGATAGCCCACGCCAACACTGATGCTGATCGATCCTTCCGGCAACGGCAGCGCCTCCACCGCCTCGCGCAGGCGCTCGGCCAGCGCCAGCACCCCCGACAATGCACTTCCGGACACGATCACCGCGAACTCCTCGCCACCGTAGCGCGCCACACTGTCGCCGGCGCGGCCGGCCGTTGTCTTCAGCACCGCCGCGACCGCCTGCAGGCAACGGTCGCCGGCCGGATGGCCGTGCTGGTCGTTGAACGCCTTGAAGTGGTCGATGTCGACCAGCAGCAGGGCCAGCTCGCTGCCGTTGCGCCGCGCGCGGTTCCATTCGGCCTGCAGCACCGTGTCGAACTCGCGGCGGTTGGCCACCCCGGTCAGGCCGTCGCGCCGGGCCAGCTCATCCAGTCCCGCCTGGCGCTCCAGCAGATCCATCTGCAGCACGGTACTGCGCAGGCTGAAGCCCAGTGTGGCGACCACGAAGCCGGCCACCGCCAGCCATCGCGCGTGGTCCACCACCAGGGTGCCGACCACCAGCAGCAGCAGCGGCAGGATGATCGGCCCGCCGGCCTGGACCAGCCGCGAAAGGCGGGGGTGCAGCACGAAGCCGGGCGCCGGTGCCTGGCGCAGCGCCAGCACGGCCAGCAGCAGGAACGGCAGGTCGATCAGCAGGTCGTTGTAGGCACCGAATGACTGCTCGGCGGTGTAGTGGTTGATGTAGAACGCTACCGTCAGGTAGACCAGCGCATACAGCGCCAGCGCGCGGAAGAAGCTGCGCCGCTCGGGCACATCGCCGGCCAGCCAGCGCACCACCGCGAAGACGGCGATGCACAGGTTCTGGATGTCGAACATGCGCTGCATGTTCGCCATGGCCTGGTTGTCGATATCGATACGATCGGCAAACGACTGCGTATGCACGAAGAACAGCACGCCCAGCAGCGCCGCCATGCCACCGTCGATCACGCTGATCGACCAGCGCTCACGGCGCGCACGCGCCAGGATGAACACCAGCGGCACGCCGTACAGCACATACAGAAGCAGGCTCACCCGCGGAGTGATGTCGGCGCGATCGGCGCCAAGGGCATCGAGCATGTTCACGCCCATGCCGCCGGCCCAGAGCAGCAGGGCCAGCGCCGTGGCCCGCCAGCCCAGCGCCGCGCGGTCGCGTTGGCCACGCCACAGGCAGGCCGCTGCGGCCAGCAGGGGGCGCCGGTCAGGAAAACGAACGACCCCGCACCCGCCGATCCCGGCCACAGGGTCAGCACCAGGCCATGGCAGAGCACATACAGCAGCGCCAGCACTACCGGCATGCATCCCCCGATCCACAAAGCCGTACGCGCGCACGATAGCCCGGGGCGGCGCCACGATGGTGTGATCCATCGCTAGAAAAGCGGCGTGTAACCGTAGAGCCGAGCCCATGCTCGGCTGCCATCCAGTCGGAAGCCCAAGGGAAAGCCGAGCTCAGGCTCGGCTCTACCGGGGTCAACGCTTCAGCGCTTGGGCGTGATGGGCGATGTGCTCGCCGATGAAGCTGGCGATGAAGTAGTAGCTGTGGTCGTAGCCGGGCTGCAGGCGCAGGGTCAACGGATGGCCGACCGCCTCGCAGGCCGCCTGCAGGCGCTGCGGCTGCAACTGGGTCTGCAGGAACTCATCGGCCCCGCCCTGGTCGACCAGCAACGGCAGCCGTTCTTCGGCCGTGGCCAGCAGCGCGCAGGCGTCCCACTGCACCCAGTCGGCCGGGTTGGCGCCCAGATAGGCGGTGAAGGCCTTCTGTCCCCACGGCACCTGGCTGGGTGCCACGATCGGTGAGAACGCCGACACGCTGCGGTAGCGGCCGGGATTGCGCAGCGCGATCACCAGCGCACCATGGCCGCCCATCGAGTGCCCGCTGATGGCGCGCGCGGTGGTCACCGGGAAGTGCGCCTCGATCAGCGCCGGCAGTTCCTGCGCCACATAGTCGTGCATGCGGTAGTGCTTGGCCCACGGCTGCTCGGTGGCGTTGAGGTAGAAGCCGGCGCCCTTGCCCAGGTCGTAGCCTTCGGCATCGGCCACCTCGTCGCCGCGCGGGCTGGTGTCGGGCGCGACCAGGATCACCCCGTGCTCGGCCGCGTACCGCTGCGCGCCGGCCTTGGTGATGACGTTCTGTTCGGTGCAGGTCAGGCCGCTCAGCCAGTACAGCACCGGCAGCTTCTGCGTGGCCGCCTGCGGCGGCAGGTACACGGCGAACTGCATGTCGCAGCCCAGCGTGGTGGAGGTGTGGCGGTAGACGTCCTGCCAGCCGCCGAAGCAGGCGCGGTGTTCAATGCGTTCCATGAGGTTCTCCTGCGCGGCGCGTCGGCGCACGCATGCTTCTGGTCGATGCCGACCTTGGTCGGCTTATCCACGCCCGGCGTGGATGCCTTTGTTGATCAGTTCATCCAGCTGCGACAGCAGGCGCAGCAGCGGTTCGACGCCGGGCTGCCCGTCCAGGTTGCGGTACGCGGCCACCGCCACCTGGCTGCGCGGCGGCCACTGGCCGTCGCCACGGGCTTCGTGCAGGCGGGGCAGGAACACCTGCGCCAGCCAGTGCTCGAACGGCATCTCGTCGATACCGAACGGTGAATCCACGGCACGCGGCGGCCCGACTGGCCCTTCGACCCAGCCCAGCGCACGCAGCGCCTGCTCGATCGGTTCGACCAGGGCCGCGCGCGGATCGTCCGCGCGCGGCCTGCGCAGGGCATCGAGCCAACCCATGCCGCGGCTCAGTAGTGGACCACCGAACGGATCGACTTGCCTTCATGCATCAGGTCGAAGGCTTCGTTGATCTTGTCCAGGTCCATGGTGTGGGTCACGAACGGTGCCAGTTCGATATCGCCCTTCATCGCGTCCTCGACCATGCCCGGCAGCTGGCTGCGGCCCTTCACGCCACCAAAGGCGGTGCCCATCCACTTGCGGCCGGTCACCAGCTGGAACGGGCGGGTGGAGATTTCCTGGCCCGACCCGGCCACGCCGATCACCACGCTCTGGCCCCAACCACGGTGTGCACATTCCAGCGCCGCGCGCATCACGTTGACGTTGCCGATGCACTCGAAGCTGTGGTCCACGCCCCAGGTGGTCATTTCCACGATGACCTGCTGGATCGGCGTGTCGAAGTCCTTCGGGTTGATGCAGTCGGTGGCACCGAATTCGCGCGCCAGCTCGAACTTGGACGGGTTGGTGTCCACCGCGATGATGCGGCCGGCCTTGGCCTGGCGCGCGCCCTGGATCACCGCCAGGCCGATGCCACCGAGGCCGAACACCGCCACGCTGTCGCCTTCCTGCACCTTGGCGGTGTTGTGCACCGCGCCGATGCCGGTGGTGACGCCGCAGCCGAGCAGGCAGACGTGTTCCGGGTTCGCGTCCGGGTTGATCCTGGCCAGCGACACTTCGGCCACCACGGTGTACTCGCTGAAGGTCGAGCAGCCCATGTAGTGGTAGATCGGTTCGCCGTTGTAGCTGAAGCGGCTGGTGCCGTCGGGCATCACACCCTTGCCCTGGGTGGCGCGCACGGCCACGCACAGGTTGGTCTTGCCGCTCTTGCAGAACAGGCACTCGCCACATTCGGCGGTGTACAGCGGAATCACGTGGTCACCCGGCTTGACGCTGGTCACGCCCTCGCCCACGTCCACCACGATGCCGGCGCCTTCATGGCCCAGCACCACCGGGAACAGGCCTTCCGGATCATCGCCGGACAGGGTGAACGCATCGGTGTGGCAGACACCGGTGTGGGTGATCTTGACCAGCACTTCGCCGGCCTTCGGCGGGGCGACGTCGATCTCGACGATCTGCAGCGGCTGGCCGGGACCAAAGGCGACGGCGGCACGGGACTTCATGATGGCTTCTCCAAAGACAGGCAGTAACAGGATGGGCAGCGCAATGTTGCGCCGTCGTTTATTTCAGGTACGAGCGGATCAACGCGCTCATGTCGCGCACGCGTTCGGCGCGCTGTTCATCAGAGGCCGCCGGCTGTCCGAATTCCTCGCGCAGATGGGCCTCCATCACCTCGGACATCAGGCCGTTGACCGCGCCACGGATGGCGGCGATCTGCTGCAGCACCGGCCCGCAGTCAGCGCCGGCTTCCAGCGCGCGGTCCAGCGCATCGCACTGGCCGCGGATACGGCGCACGCGGGCCAGGACCTTCTTTTTCTCTTCGGGGAGTGCGGCATGGCAGGGCCACCTCGGAACTATACTGGGGGATAGTATACACACACTCTTCCGAGTGACGTAAATGGCCCCGTCAGCCTCCACAAGCGTTGCGCTCAATCTTTTCATATCAAACACTTACATAGCTTCAGCGTCGGCCGCCGCCATATCGGGCAAGCTGCACAATCGGCAGAATCAGGAACCAGACGATGGGCGTTGGCATCCAGCTCGGGCGCATCACCGATGAGATCGGTACCGGGGCATTTCTCTATGCCTTTTTCTCGACCGTCTCCGGAAACCTGGAACCGGATGGTTGGGGAAGTCGCTTCCCGATTCTCATGACGCAGCTTTACGCCGGCAACTTGCAGCAATCAGATGCTGCCGACGCGCTGGCCGAACTGCATATCGTCCGCCGCGAGCTGGCCGAGATGGCGCCGGCCCGTGTCATCTGGTCATTCGATGATCGAGCCCAGCGCCCCCGTGGGGGCAGGATATCGCCCCTGATATCGACAGCTTGGCGACCTACTTTGTCACCGCACGTGGGCGCGATCTGATCGAACTTCTGGCTGAAGTGCTTGGAGCCCTTCAGGAAGGCGAAGACACCTCGGCTCGGATCGTCAACTATTGATACGCGCCGCCTCAATCGAACACGCCCTGGCCTGCGAGCCGGGTCAACTCATCCACCACATAGCGCACCTTCGGCCGCAGGTGACGCGTCGGCGGCCACAGCGCGTGGATGTCGATATGGCGCTGCATGTGCGCGTCCAGCACCGAGTGCAGCGCGCCGGAGTCCAGGTGCCGGCGCACCAGCGAAACCGGCATCTGGCAGATGCCGAGCCCGGCAAGGGCACCCTCGATCACCGCGTCGCCGTCGTTGAGCTGGTAGGTCGCATTGGGGATGAACGTCCCTTCCGCATCATCGCTGCCGACCCGCCACGCCACCGGCTGGCCGTGGCGAAAGCCGACGATGCTGCGGTGCTGCGCCAGTTCCTCCACCGTCTGCGGAGTGCCGTGCGCCTGCAGGTACTCCGGCGACGCACAGGTGACCAGGCGCTGACGCCCGAGCCGGCGCGCCACCAGGTGCTCGGCGTGATGCAGGCCACCGAAGCGGATCAGCAGGTCGATGCCTTCCTCGACCGGGTCGACGAAGTGATCGGTGAAGGTCATCGTCAATTGCAGGTCCGGGTACTGCCGGCACAAGCGCAGCAGCACCGGCAGCACCACCAGCCGACCGAACGAGGACGGCATGTCGATGCGCAGGCGCCCGCTCGGCAGGCCGGCCGAGCCCAGGCAGGCTTCGGCGGCGGAGATCTCCTCCAGCGCCGCTGCACAGGAGGCGTAATACGCCTCGCCGTCGGTGGTCAACGCGATGCGTCGCGTGGTGCGGTGGAACAGGCGCACGCCCAGCCGTGCCTCCAGCCGCGCGATGGCCTTGCCCACCGCCGAGCGCGAGATGCCCAGCGCGTCGGCGGCTTCGGTGAAGCTGCCCGAGCGTGCGGTGGTGACGAAGGTCACCAGGCCATTCAAGGATTCCAGCGGCAGCATCGTTCGCGCTCCATTGGGGACAAATAGTCCCGCACAGAGGGAGATCGAAGCGCTTTATGCGCCCGCATGTCAACTCCATCCTGTGTGCATGGCGCCGCTGGCGCCCTCCCCGCACCGAGACGACCGACATGACCGCCACCCTGTTCCACCCGTTCGACCTGGCAGGCACCGCCCTGCGCAACCGCATCGCGATGGCCCCGATGACCCGTGCCCGCAATCCCGGCACGGTCGCCAACGCACTCACCGCGCAGTATTACCGGCAACGCGCCAGCGCCGGCCTGATCATCAGCGAAGGCACGCCGGTCTCGCCGCAGGGTCAAGGCTACATCGACGTGCCGGGCATCTGGTCGGCCGAGCAGGTGGCCGGCTGGAAGCTCGTCACCGAGGCTGTGCATGCCGAGCAGGGTGCGATCTTCGCCCAGCTCTGGCACGTAGGCCGCATGTCGCACAGCTCGCTGCAGCCCGATGGCGGGCAGCCGGTCAGCGCCGGCACGCGCCCGGTGGCCAGCGCGCCGAAGAACACCTCGTTCGTGTACCTGGCCGACGGCAGCCGCGGCCATGCCGATCCGACCCCGGCACGCGCGCTGGATACCGCGGAGATTCCCGGCATCGTCGACGACTTCGTGCGCGGCGCGGAGAATGCGATCGCCGCCGGCTTTGACGGCATCGAGCTGCATGCCGCCAATGGTTATCTGTTCGAGCAGTTCCTCAACCCGCTCATCAACCAGCGTGAGGACCGCTACGGCGGCTCGCTGCCGAACCGTGCGCGGCTGATCCTGGAAACCGTCGATGCCATGGCGCAGCGCATCGGTGCGCACCGCATCGGCGTGCGCCTGGCGCCGAACAACCTCACCTTCGACATGCCGTTCTACGACGACAACGAGGCCACCTACCTGTACCTGGCCGAGGAACTGGGCAAGCGCGGGCTGGCCTACGTGCACCTCAACGACAACCTGCAGCAGGGTGAATCGGTGCTGGGTGAGGCGTTCCTGCAGCAGTTCAAGCAGGCCTACGGCGGCACGCTGATCCTGGCCGGCGGCATGACACGCACGCGCGCACTGCAACTGGTCGAAGCCGGCACCATCGATCTGGCGGCGTTCGGCCAGCCGTTCATCGCCAACCCGGATCTGGTCGAGCGCCTGCGCCGCGACATCGCGCTGGCCACGCCTGACCGCAGCACCTATTACGGCGGCGGTGAGGAAGGCTACCTGGATTACCCGGCCGCAAGCTGATTCCGCACGGGGTCGGCACGGGGTCGGATCCCTTTCCAACGGAAAGGGCCCTGCCCCCTGTTCGGCGAAGGAGGGGTCAGCGCCGCGCTGCGCGCGGATCCGACCCCGGCCTTCAGGCATCCTCGCGCACGTAGGCGAACGACGCGTCCAACTGATCGAAGCCGATCACTTCGGCAACGATGGCCTGCGCGTCGTCGTCGCTGATGTTTCCTTCCGCAATGTCGCCTGTGCGAGCAAACAGGTGCTGCAACGCCACGTGCTGGTCACTGCGCAGAACCGACCGGTGGGTCTGCAACCAGCGCTGCAGATTCCCGGCCAGGTCGCCGTGCGAAAGCAGCGAGTACGGCGGCTCGTATTCGGCAACCGCTTCAACCATCTTGCGGAACAGGAAATCCTGGTAACTGGCGGCCAGCACATCGGCACGATCATCGTCATGCCACACCAGCACCACCGGCGGCTCGGCAACACCGGGCGCGTTGCTCCAGAAGCAGTAGCTGTCGCCTGCTCCGGTTCGCGCGAACGGCAGCAGCTGCAGGTCGGCGCGCAGGGGATTGTAGTGATCTTCCGCGGTCAACTCCTGCCATGCCTCCAGCAGCTCGTCAGATTCCAGCGGCTCATAATCCTGGGCGTACAGCAGCACCGGCGGATCATCCTGCAGCGTCGGAAACACCGCTTCGGACCATTGCGGGTGGGGGCTGCCCCAGCTCAACCGGCCCGCTGCATGCAGTTGCTTGAACAAAGGGGGAAGACCTGCCCGGTGGCCTGTTCGATGTCAGGGAGCGCGCTCATGGAAGTCCTTGTCGACAGAGGTCGCCCAGCTTGCCCGATTCCGTGCAGGAGATGATTCCGCAACAGCCGGCAGCAGGACTAGACTGCAGGCCACCGACTGCCGTGGGTCGCTGCCATGCACTCCCCTGCACAGAGCTTCATCATCAACGTCGACGTGCCCGACCTGCCCACCGCCGAAGCGTTCTATGTGGCCGCCTTTGGATTGCGCGTCGGCCGGCGCCTCGGGCCCGGTGCGGTGGAACTGCTGGGCGGACCCGCCCCGCTGTACCTGCTGCAGAACGACAGTGGCAGCCCTGCTACCGAAGACGGCGACGTGCGCGATTACCAGCGCCACTGGACGCCACTGCATCTGGACTGGGTGGTCGATGACATCGAAGTCGCCCTGGCGCGTGCGGTTGCGGCCGGAGCGATCCTCGAACAGCCGGTTGGCGAGCGCCGCTGGGGGCGTATCGCGGTGCTGGCCGATCCGTTCGGGCATGGTTTCTGCCTGATCCAGTTTGTCGGCCTGGGGTATGACGCGCTGGTGGAATGAGCGATCGTGGTGGGCATGGTGGGTGCCGACCGTTGGTCGGCACTGCATCACCTACCGCTATTCACTCCCGCAGCATATCCACGAACGCGCGCAGCGCACCGGGCATCTGCCGCTGCTTCGGGTAATACAGTGCAAACCCGGCGAACGGTTCGCTCCAGTCTTCCAGCACCGCCACCATCTGCCCCGATTCGATGTACGGCCGCGCCGTGTCTTCCAGCACATAGGCCAGGCCGATGCCATCGAGCACCGCGCCGACCACGGTGCCCTGCTCACCCAGCGTCAGCCGCCCCGGCACGTCGATTTCCAGCGCCTGCCCATCACGCTCGAACTGCCACTTGTACAGATGCCCGCTGGCGAAGCGGAAGCGGATGCATTCGTGGGCGGCCAGATCACGCGGATGCTGCGGGGCCGGACGTCGCTGCAGATACGCTGGCGAACCGACGATCAAGCCGCGCAGCGGCGGCCCCATCGGCACCGCCACCATGTCCTCGGGCACGAACTCGTGCAGGCGCACGCCGGCGTCATAGCCTTCGGCGACGATATCGACCAGGCCATCGTTCTCGGTCAGCTCCACCCGCACATCCGGGTGGGCGTGCAGGAAGCGCGCCAGCCTCGGCCCCAACTGGGTCGCCACCGCCGCCCGCGTCGCGTTGATCCGCAGCAGGCCAGCCGGGGCGGCGCGGAACTGGTTCATCTCTTCCAGCGCGTCATGCACCTGACCCAGCGCCGGCTGCAGGCGCTCCAGCAGGCGCTGCCCGGCCTCGGTCAGGGCCACGCTGCGGGTGGTGCGGTGGAACAGGCCAACGCCCAACCGCTCCTCCAGCGCGCGGATCGCATAGCTCACCGCCGAAGTCGACAGCGCCAGTTCGGCGCCGGCGCGGCGGAAGCTGCGGTGGCGGGCGACCGCGGCGAACGCGGCCAAATGGGTGAGGTTGTCAGTGGCCATGATTGTGCAGTTCCACTTGATGAATCATGCCGATATCCGGGCTTCTTGCCGCTGGGTACGGGGCGTATTGTAAAACGCCTTTCGACAAACCCTGCCAAGGATTCCCCATGTCCCTCGCCCGTGGTTACGCCGCCCATTCACATACCGACCCGCTGATCCCGTACGAGTTCGAACGCCGCGCGGTCGGCCCGGACGACGTGCGCATCGAGATCCTCTACAGCGGCATCTGCCACTCCGACTTGCACCAGGCCCGCGACGACTGGGGTGGCTCGATCTACCCGATGGTGCCGGGCCACGAGATCATCGGCCGCGTGACCGAGGTCGGCAGCAACGTCACCCGCTTCAAGGTCGGCGACCACGCCGGCGTCGGCTGCATGGTCGATTCCTGCCGCCACTGCGACGCCTGCGAGCACGATCTGGAACAGTACTGCGCCGAAGGCGCGACCTGGACCTACAACGGCC
The DNA here is from genome assembly GCF_056172695.1 of Stenotrophomonas sp. GSD10. Lineage (NCBI taxonomy): Bacteria > Pseudomonadati > Pseudomonadota > Gammaproteobacteria > Lysobacterales > Lysobacteraceae > Stenotrophomonas > Stenotrophomonas sp. GSD10. The sequence continues at coordinate 3,484,363 of NZ_JAOCMC010000002.1, forward strand.
GCGAGCGTGAAAGCGGTGCGCCGACCTACGGCGGCTATTCCGACCACGTGGTGGTCGAACAGCGCTTCGTGGTGAAGGTGTCCGACACCCTCGACCTGAAGGCCGCTGCGCCGCTGCTGTGCGCCGGCATCACCACCTGGTCGCCGCTGCGCCACTGGAAGGTCGGCCCGGGCCAGAAGGTCGGCGTGATCGGCCTGGGTGGCCTCGGCCACATGGGCGTGAAGTTCGCCAAGGCACTCGGCGCGCACGTGGTGATGATCACCACCACGCCGGAAAAGGGTGCTGACGCCAAGCGCCTGGGTGCTGATGAAGTGCTGGTCTCGCGCGATGCCGCACAGATGAAGGCGCATGCCGGCAGCTTCGACTTTCTGCTCAACACCATCCCGGTCGGCCATGACACCAACCCGTACATGGGCCTGCTCAAGCGCGAGGCCACCATGTGCCTGGTCGGCGTACTGACCGAGCTGGACCCGCCGCTGACCGGTGGCAGCGTGATCTTCGGCCGCAAGCACCTGACCGGCTCGGCAATCGGCGGCATGGCCGAGACCCAGGAAATGATGGACTTCTGTGCCGAGCACGGCATCGTCAGCGACGTCGAGATGATCGACATCAAGAACGTCAACGAAGCCTGGGAACGCATGGCCAAGAACGATGTGCGCTACCGCTTCGTGATCGACATGGCGACGATGAAGAACGCGGCCTGATCCAGGGCAGGTGTGAAAATGAAAAACCCCGGCAATGCCGGGGTTTTTCTTTGGGGTAGTGCCGGCCGCTGGCCGGCAACCTCATACATCTGCCGGCCAGCGGCCGGCACTACCGCGAGGCAATCAATACGCGAACTCGCGGAACACCGGATCGACGTCGCCGTGCCAGCGGCCATGGAACAGCGCCAGTTTGCGCTCGGCCGGGGTCAGCCCGGACTCGACGATTTCCTGCAGCACGTCCAGGAACTTGCTCTCGTCCTGGCCATCGGCATTGCGCGCGGCACGACGCTTGAGGCCTTCCACCGAAATCTTCACCGCTTCGCGGGCCAGGTCGCGCACCGTGCCGGTGCGGAACGGCAGGTTCATCGCATGCCTGGGCACGCCGTCGCGCAGCGCGTGGCGCTCGGCCAGGCTGAAGTCACGCACCAGATCCCACGCCGCATCCAGCGCGGTGTCGTCGTACAGCAGGCCGACCCAGAACGCCGGCAGCGCACACAGCCGGCTCCACGGGCCGCCGTCGGCGCCGCGCATTTCCAGGTACTTCTTCAGGCGCACTTCCGGGAACGCGGTGGTGGTGTGGTCCGACCAGTCGCGCAGGGTCGGCAACGCGCCCGGCAGCACCGGCAGCTTGCCCTGCATGAAGTCGCGGAAGCTCTGCCCGCTGGCGTCGTGGTAGATGCCATCGCGGTAGGAGAAGTACATCGGCACGTCGAGCAGGTAATCGACATAGCGCTCGTAACCGAAGCCATCCTCGAACACGAAGTCGAGCATGCCGGTACGGTCGGCGTCGGTGTCGGTCCAGATGTGCGAGCGATAGCTCAGGTAGCCGTTCGGCTTGCCTTCGGTGAACGGCGAATCGGCAAACAGCGCAGTGGCGATCGGCTGCAGCGCCAGCGACACGCGGAACTTCTTCACCATGTCCGCTTCGCTGGCGTAATCCAGGTTCACCTGCACGGTGCAGGTGCGGGTCATCATGTCCAGGCCCAGCGAACCGACCTTGGGCATGTACGACCGCATGATCTTGTAGCGGCCCTTGGGCATCCACGGCATCTCATCGCGCGACCACTTCGGCTGGAAGCCCATGCCGAGGAAGCCCAGCTGCAGCTCGCCGGCCACCTGCGCCACTTCATTCAGATGGGTACCGGTCTCCACGCAGGTCTGGTGGATGGTTTCCAGCGCCGCGCCGGACAGTTCCAGCTGGCCGGCCGGTTCCAGCGTCACCGAGGCGCCGTCGCGCAGCAGGGCGATGGTGTTGCCGTTTTCCTGCACCGGCTGCCAACCGAAGCGGACCAGGCCCTTGAGCAGCGCTTCGATGCCGCGCTCGCCCTCGAAGGTCGGCGGGCGCAGGTCATCCAGGCGGAACCCGAACTTCTCGTGCTCGGTACCGATGCGCCACTGCGCACGGGGCTTCTCGCCGGAGGCGATCTCCGCAACCAGCTGCGAGCGGTCGGTAATGGGCGTATCGGCGACGTGGCTGGGGCTCGACAAGGGGAGGACTCGCTGGACAGTGGCAGGGGATGTGGGGCCCAAGGCCTTCCATCGCAAGGGCGCACTATAGCGTGGCACCCCGTTGCGTCATGCGACGGTGACGGGTTTCAGCATCCTACCGACGCCCTCTTGACCCCCGTACACTCAAGGTCATGAGCCGCCATTCACGACACCCCGAACTGCACCGCTCCGAGCGCGTCGGCTGGCTGCGCGCCGCCGTGCTGGGGGCCAACGATGGCATCGTCTCGGTGGCTGGCCTGGTGGTTGGCGTGGCCGCCAGCGGCGCCTCGGCCAGCACCCTCCTGGCCACCGGGGTCGCCGGCACCGTGGCCGGTGCGATGTCGATGGCGGCCGGCGAGTATGTCTCGGTACAGACCCAGGCCGACACCGAAGACGCCGACCTTGCCGCGGAGAAGCGCGAGCTGCACGAAGACCCGCACAGTGAGCTGGAAGAGCTGAGTGCGATCTACCGCCATCGCGGCCTGGACCCGGCGCTGGCCCGTCAGGTCGCCGAGCAGCTCACCGCACACGATGCGCTGGGCGCGCACGCCCGTGACGAGCTCGGCATCACCGACACCCTGCGCGCGCGTCCCTTGCAGGCGGCGCTGGCCTCGGCTGGGGCGTTCACCTGCGGCGCCGCACTGCCGGTACTGACCGCCCTGCTCGCGCCGGTGGACAAGGTCGCGCTGATGACCACCGCCAGCACCCTGCTCGGCCTGTGCCTGACCGGCGCGATGGCCGCGCAGGCGGGCGGCGCACCGCCCTTGCGTGGCGCGATCCGGGTGATGTTCTGGGGCGCGTTGGCGATGGCCGCCGCCGCCGGCGTCGGCCGCCTGCTCGGCGCACACGTGTCATGACCATCATGCTGCCGCCCGCCTCCGCGCTGCTGGCTGAAATGGCCAGCCTGGCCGGCTGCGAACGCGCCGAAGGCTATGCCTGCATCACCGCACGCCGCGAGCATGGCGCCAGCTCGGTGGAGATTCCGCAACCACAGTTCGCGATCCTGCTGGAAGGCCGCAAGCAGGTGCGCACCGCACACCAATCACTGGAATTCGTGCCCGGCGACATCCTGCTGCTGACCCAGCGCTGCCGCATCGATGTGGTCAACCGCCCCGATCCACACAGCGGCCGCTACCTCAGCGCGATCGTACCGCTGTGCGCCGAAGTGCTGGCGGCAGCGCGCACGCTGTGGAACGAGGAGCTGCCCGGCGCCGGCCCGGCGATGGCGCGGCTGCCCCTGGCCGAACATGGCGCGGTGCTGCGCCAGTGGCGGCAGTCGCTGCAGGAGGGCCGCTACAGCGAAGCGCGGCTGGCCTTGGCCACGCTGGTGCTGACCCTGTGCCGCCAGGGCCACGGCAACCTGCTGCTGCCACATGCACCGAGCCTGGGCGAACAGATCCGCGACCGCATCGCCGCCGAGCCGGCACGCGACTGGCAATCGCGCGATGTCGAGGAACAGTTCGCACTGAGCGGTGCAACCCTGCGCCGCCGCCTCGCCGCCGAGGCCACCAGCCTGCGCCAACTGCTCACCGAGGCACGGCTGGCGCATGGCATGCAGCTGCTCTACACCACCGACCTGCCGTTGAAGACCGTCGCGGCACGCGCGGGCTACCGGTCCACGGCGAGCTTCAGCAAGCGCTTCGCCGAGCAGTACGGGCTGGCACCCACAGACATCTGAGGGGTTCGGCAGGGCTTGCAGCCCTGCACCTGCAGAAGCAACGGCAACAGCGAAAGCAACAGCGAAAGCAACAGCAACAGCGTGCATTCCGTGGGATGGCGGGGCGGTGCCGGAGTGCGGGGACGCCGTGAACCCATCCCTGGGGGCTTGGCAGCCGCATCCATGCGGCTGACACCCCGCACTCCGGCACCGCCCCACCTTCGACAGGTTCACTCGGCTGTTGGTAGGTGTCGACCTTGGTCGACACGTCTGTCAGAGATCGAATGAATTTCTGGGTCAGATCCGTTTTCCTGCGGAAAACGGATCTGACCCCAAGGGCATTCCCAACAGATCGCAGGAATCTGTCGAAGGCGGGGTGGGTCCGGTTGCGGGAGTGTCCGCGGCATGGATGCCGCGGCCAAGCCCCCATGGACGGGTTTACGGCGTCTCCCGCAACCGGACCCACCCCGCCTCCCCACAGGAAACTCGGCTCTTGACGTTGACGTTGACGTTGACGTTGATTCTGCGGGTGCAGGGCTGCAAGCCCTGCAAGCAACACCCCTGAGCATTCCGCGCACTGCTTTGAGCGCCGTGCGCACGCCGGCCCCGGCACGCTAGGCCAACGGAACCACCCGTCGTCCACCGAGAACCGCCATGACCCTGCGTCACCTGCCGCTGCGCTCCGCCCTGCTGCTGGCCTTGTCCTCCCTGCCCTTGGCCTCACTGGCCGAAGCCACCTCGCCCGCCCCCACCCAGCAGGTACCCGGTGTCTACCACCAGCGCATCGGCGCGCTGCAGGTCACCGCCCTGTTCGACGGCGTGGTCGCGCTGGGCCGGCAGGAAGTGGTCGACGTTGCACCCTCGCTGGTCAGCCGCCTGCTCGATGGCCGCTACGTACCCGAAGACAAGAAAGGTCTGCAGACCGCAATCAATGCCTTCCTGGTGCGCCAGGGCAACCACCTGACCCTGGTCGATACCGGCACCGCGCAGTGCTTCGGCCCTGGCCTGGGCCAGGTGCTGGGCAACCTGCGTGCGGCCGGCGTGGACCCGGCCGAGGTGGATGACGTGCTGCTCACCCATGCCCATCCGGACCACCTGTGCGGCGTGCTCGACGCCCAGGGCAAGCCGGCCTACCCCAATGCCATGGTGTGGCTGTCCAAGGCCGATGCCGATTACTGGCTCGATCCCGCCAGCGAGGCCGGCGCGCCGCAGGGCGTGCGTTTCGCCTTCCCGTTGGCGCGCAACGCGGTGGCGCCGTACCAGGCCGCCGGTCATCTGCGCACCTTCAGCCCCGGCGATGCCCTGCCCGGCGGCGCGGTGGCGATGGATACCCACGGCCATACTCCCGGCCACGTCTCCTATCGGTTCGACAGCCAGGACCAGTCGTTGCTGGTGTGGGGCGACGTGCTGCACTTCCATGCGGTGCAGTTCGCGCACCCGGAGGCGGCGTTCGAAGCGGACTCGGACCGCAAGGCGGCCACCGCCAGCCGTCGCAGCCTGCTGCAGCAGGCCACCACCAAGGGTTGGTGGGTGGCCGGTGCGCACCTGCCGTTCCCCGGCCTGGGCCACGTGCGCAGCGAAGGCCAGGCGTATGCCTGGGTGCCGGCGGAGTATTCGCCGTTGAAATGAGGTGCCGCCGGGCATGGCGACGTTGCCGGCCAGCGGCCGGCACTACCAGGAAACAGGTCGGTAGCGCCCGGCTGCCAGCCGGGCAACCGGAAATGCCTTACGCCAGACCCAGCCAGCCGCCGATCACGCCGCGGGCTTCGTCCACGCCGGTGCGGTCCTCACCGGAGAACACCTGCACGCTGACGCTGTCGCCGTAGGCCGAATGCAGTTCCTTTCGCACCTTCTGCAGGGTCTGCATCTGCTGGCTGCGGCTGAGCTTGTCGGCCTTGGTCAGCAGCGCGTGCGCCGGCATGCCGCGCTGTACGGCATAGGACAGCATCTGCCGGTCGTAGTCCTTCAGCGGATGGCGGATGTCCATCACCACCACCAGGCCCTTGAGGGCTTCGCGGGTGCGGAAGTACTTGTCGATGAAGGCCTGCCAGTGCGCCTGCAGTTCCAGCGGCACCTTGGCGTAGCCGTAACCGGGCAGGTCGACCAGGCTGGCTTCGGGGGTGATCTGGAAGAACACCAGCTGCTGGGTGCGGCCGGGCGTCTTGGAAACACGGGCCAGCGCGTTCTGGCGGGTCAGCGCGTTGAGCGCACTGGACTTGCCGGCGTTGGAGCGGCCGGCGAAGGCGACCTCGGCCCCTTCATCGGGCGGCAGCTGCCGCGCGTTGTGGGCCGAAAGGTGGTAACGGGCGCGTTCGATGAGCAATGACATATGCCTAGGATCGCATGTTGCGGCGCCGCGCGCCCGTTCCGGGGGCCGCGCGGGGCATTTTGCTGCACTGCTGCGTTGACCGTGCGCGGAAACGCCGTTGATAATCCGGGCGATGCCGGCGGCCACCGCCCGGCCCGGTCCATACGGAGCTTTAGCATGCGCCACGCTCGCGTTCTTGCCGTATCCGCCCTTGCCACTGCTGTCGTCGTTGCCGCCGCTGCGTTCGCGCAGACCACGCTGACCCCGCTGCCCGACAACGGGCCGATCAACACCGCCTCATTGGAAGTGGATTTCAGCAAGACCCACTGGGGCGATGCCAAGGCCGGCCAGACCAAGGCCTCGGCCTGCGCGGCCTGCCATGGCGCCGACGGCAATTCCACGGTCGAGATGTACCCGTCCATTGCCGGCCAGAGCGAGCGCTACGTGGCCCAGCAGATGGCCCTGATCGCCAATGGGCAGCGCAGTTCCGGCGCAGCGGTGGCGATGGTGCCGTTCGTGCAGAACCTTACCCCGCAGGACATGCGCGATATCGGCGCGTTCTTCGCCACCCAGAAGGCCACCGCCGGCATCGCCGACGATACGGTCGTCGCCGACGGCCCCTACAAGGGCATGAAGTTCTACGAGATCGGCCAGCAGCTGTACCGCGGAGGCGACGCCAAGCGTGGGCTGCCGGCCTGCATGGCCTGCCACGGCCCCAGTGGCGCCGGCAATCCGGGCCCGGCCTATCCGCATATCGGCGGCCAGCACGCCAGCTATGTCGCCCGCCGCCTGCAGGAGTACCAGGCCGGGCAGACCCACGAGACCGACAAGACCCACTTCCAGATCATGGCCACGGTGGCGCAGAAGCTGAGCGAACAGGAAGTGCAGGCGCTGTCGAGCTACCTGCAGGGCCTGCACAACAAGGCCGACGATGTGGCCGCTGCGGCCACGCCGGCACAACCGGTCGCCGCCCCCTGACCACCACTGGTCGGCGCGGGCCGCCACCAGCGCCCGCTCCTGCGGTATGTTTCCTTCACGCCGGCGACTGCGCCGGCGTTGTTTTTTTCAACGGAGATGCGTGTCGATGAGGTTGATTTCCCGCCTGCTGTTGTCCCTGCTGGTCCTGCTGCCGCTGGCCGCGACCGCCGCCCCCGCCAGCGCGCCGCTGGTGGAAGGCAAAGACTACGAACGCATCGCCCAGCCCGGCCCGTTCCAGCCGCTGGCCGGCAAGATCGAGGTGGTCGAGGTGTTCGGCTACACCTGCCCGCACTGCGCCCACTTCGAACCGCAGCTGGCGGCCTGGGCGGCCAAACTGCCCGCCGACGTGCGCTTCACCCCGGTCCCGGCCGCCTTTGGTGGCCCCTGGGATGCCTGGGCCCTGGCCTATTACGCCGCTGACGAAGTGGGCGTGGCCAAGCGCAGCCATGCCGCCGTGTTCAAGGCCCTGCACCAGGACGGCTCGCTGCCGATGCAGAACGTTTCGGCCGATGAGCTCGCCACCTTCTACAAGGCCTACGGCGTGACCCCGGACCGCTACCTGCAGGCGCTGCGTGGCGAGGCCGTGCAGAAGAAGGTTGATGCCGCCCGCGCATTCGCCCAGCGCACCAAGGTGCCGGGCACCCCGGCCATCATCATCAATGGCCAGTACCTGGTGCGTGGCAGCAACTTCGACGACCAGCTGCGCATCGCTTCGGCGCTGATCGCCCAGGCCCGCGCCGCCCGCGGCCGCTGAACCAACCCCTACCCTCGACACGGCGCTGTCGCCGCCGCGTGTCATCATTTCCCCTTGGCCGGTGCTGCGGTGCCGGTCCCACCTTTCCAGATGCTGGAGACGTTTCCATGAAGACCCGTTTCGCCGCCCTCGCCCTCGCAGCGCTGCTGCCGATCCTGGCGGCCTGCAAGGCCGACGACGGCACCGCCAACACCACCGCGGCCCCGGCCGAACCGGCCGCTGCGCCGGCCAGCACTGAACCGGCGGCGCCTGCCGCAGGCGCCGAAGGCGCCGCACCGGCCGCTGCCGAAGGCGACAAGGCCGCTGCCGACGACGCGCCGGCCGCCGCTCCGGCGCCGACCACCACCGCACTGACCGGCCCGGCCCCGGTCGAAGGCGCCGACTACCAGCTGATCCCGAACGGCCAGCCGTTCCAGCCGGCCGCCGGCAAGGTCGAAGTCGTCGAGATCTTCGGCTATGTCTGCCCGGCCTGTGCCGCGTTCCAGCCGCTGGTCGGCCCGTGGAAGGCCGGCCTGCCGAGCGACGTGAACTTCGTCTACGTGCCGGCCATGTTCGGCGGCACCTGGGACAACTACGCCCGTGCCTTCTACGCCGCGCAGACCCTGGGCGTGCAGGAGAAGACCCACGAAGCGCTGTATGCCGCCATCCACTCGCAGAAGACCCTGAAGGGCGAGCGCGGCACCGATTCGGTTGACGACATCGCCAAGTTCTACGGCGCCTACGGCGTGGATCCGAAGCAGTTCGCCGCCACCATGGGCAGCTTCGCGGTGAATGCCAAGACCAACTCGGCCAAGCAGTTCGCCCAGCGCAGCCAGATCAGCGGCACCCCGTCGATCATCGTCAACGGCAAGTACCTGGTGAAGGGCAAGAGCTTCCCGGACATGCTGCGCATTGCCGACCACCTGATCGCCCGCGAGCGCGGTGCCGCCCAGGCTCACTGATCCAAAGGACGTTGTTCCCGGCCGTGAATTCCCCACGTACACGGACCCTGCGCTTGCTGACGGCCAACATCCAGGCCGGCTCAAGTACCCGCCGCTACAGCGACTATGTGACCCGCAGCTGGTCACATGCGCTGCCGGCGGGGCGCAAGCGCAGCAGCCTGGACGCGATCGCCAGCCTGGCGCGCGAACATGACATCGTCGGCCTGCAGGAGGCCGACCCGGGCAGCCTGCGCTCGGGCTTCACCAACCAGACCCACTACCTGGCCCAGCGCGCCGGCTTCAACTACTGGAGCCACCAGCCGAACCGGCGCATGGGCGGGGTCGCCTCCAGCGCCAACGGCTTGCTGAGCAAGCTCGAACCGGTGGAAGTGCAGGACCACGCCCTGCCCGGCCGCATCGGCGGGCGCGGCGTACTGCTGGCCAGGTTCGGCGACGGCGCCGACGGCCTGGCGGTGGCGGTGGCGCATCTGTCACTGGGTGCGGGCTCGCGGATGTCGCAGCTGGGCTTCATCGCCGAGCTGCTGTCCGACCACCCGAACGCGGTGCTGATGGGCGATTTCAACTGCCTGGCCGAGCGGCCGGAAATGCAGGTGCTGTACCAGAAGACCCGGCTGCAGCCGCCGGGCTGCATCGTGCCGACCTTCCCCAGCTGGCGGCCGGACCGCGCCATCGACCACATCCTGGTCAGCAGCGGCCTGCAGACCCGCAGCGTGGAAGCCGTACCGGCCGCGTTCTCCGATCACCTCGCCCTGGCCATGGCGATCGACGTACCGGCCAACGCCCTCCGCTGACCGCTCCTGGTAGGTGCCAACCTTGGTTGGCACGCCGCTCTGGTGGGTGCGGACCGTTGGTCCGCACGCTCTCCGGCGCTACCCGGCCTGAACCGCCGGCACCTTCAGCCGCCGCGCGGTCATCGTGCTGCCCACCGAGGCCAGCACTGTGCAGCCGATCGCCAGCCACTGCAGCCCATGCAGGTGCTCGTGCAGCAGCAACATCGCCCACAGCGCGGCCACCGCCGGCTCCATGCTGATCAGGATGCCGAAGGTCTCCTTCGGCAGGCGCTTGAGCGCCATCATCTCCAGCGACATCGGGATCGCGCTGGAGACCAGCGCCACCAGCAGGCCGGCCGCCAGGATCTTCGGATCGAGCAGCGCGGCACCGGCATGCACCACGCCCACCGGCACCACCACCAGCGAAGCCGCCAGCAGGCCCAGCGACACCGAGTGCCCCGCGTGCAGGTGTCCGGCGCGCTTGCCGAACACGATGTACAGGCCCCAGCACGCGGCTGCACCCATCGCATACAGCACGCCGGCCGGGTCCAGCGCCGGGCCGCCACCGATCGGCAGCAGCAACAGCAGCCCCACCGCCGCACAGCCCACCCAGAGGAAATCGATCGGCCGCCGCGACGACAGAATCGCCACCGTCAACGGCCCGGTAAACTCGATGGCCACCGCAATGCCGAACGGAATCGTGCGCAGCGCCATGTAGAACAACAGGTTCATCAGGCCCAGGGTCAGCCCGTAACGCAGGATGGTGATCGCATCCGGGCGGCTGGTCTTCCAGCGCCAGGGCCGCCAGAACAGCAGCAGCAACAGCGCCGAAAAGCCCACGCGCAGCGCGCTGGTGCCCTGCGCGCCGATCAGCGGAAACAGCTGTTTGGCATAAGAGGTGCCGATGGCCAGCGAGGTGACCGAGCCGAGCACCGCCAGCGCCGGCAACATCGGCGCAAGTCGTGAGGTCTGCATGCGCAAAGTCTATTGCGCCAGGGCCGAGCACTTGGCTCAATTGACAGCCTGTTCGTGCAACTTCTGCTCACCATGGCCACCGCCCCCTGCTCGACAGTTTCGACCGCGCCATCCTCGACCTGCTGCAGCGGGACAACACCCTGCCGCAACGCGAAATCGCCGAGGTCGTGCACCTGTCCACCCCGGCCGTGCAACGGCGGATCAAGCGCCTGCAGGACAGCGGGGTGATCGCCGCCAATGTGGCCGTGGTCGCCGCGGCGAAGGTCGGGCGGCCGCTGACCATCATCGTCGAGGTGCGCGTGGTCAGCGAGCAGCGTGAACGCGTAGCGCCGTTCAAGCGCCGCGTGCAGGACGACCCGGCCGTGCAGCAGTGCTACTCGATTACCGGTGATGGCGACTTCCTGCTGCTGCTTTCAGCCGCGTCTATGGAAGAGTACGAGGCGATCACCGAACGCCTGTTCGGCGCCGATGACAACATCGAGCGCTTCCGTACGTCGGTGGCGCTGGGCACGCTGAAGCGCAGTTTCGAGGTGCCGTTGCTACCACACCCGTAGAGTCGAGCTTGCTCGACTGCTTTGGGACCGCAAGGCAACAGCCGTCGAGCATGGCTCGACTCTACAATCGAAAACCATGAGCACAACGCCCTCCCCGCCCGTCGCCTGCGCCGCTGGCTGCTGCGTGGCCTGTTCCTGGCCATTGCCATCGTTGCAGCGGTGGCGTTGTGGAACAGCCGCTGGGCTGCCGTGCCGAAGATGCTCTGGTCGCTTTCGCAGATGCCGGCCGCCATGCACCTGCCGGTCCCGGTGGACGGCATACGCCCAAGCCAGATCGCCGACACCTTCGGCGCCCCGCGCGGAGGTGATCGCTCGCACGCCGGCATCGACATCTTCGCCAGGCGCGGTACACCGGTGCGCAGTGCCACGGCCGGCGTCATCGCCGATGTGCGCGATGGAGGGCTGGGCGGCCGCCAGGTGTGGGTCATCGGTCCGGCCCGCGAGCGCTACTACTACGCGCATCTGGAGGACTGGGCCGAGGGCCTGGCGCGCGGCCAGGTAGTGCAGGCCGGTGACCTGCTCGGCCAGGTCGGCGACAGCGGCAACGCCAGGGGCACGCCGCCCCACCTGCACTGGGGCATCTACGGCGCCGACGGCGCACGCGACCCGCTGCCACTGCTGCGCTGACCCACCTGCCTGCATGAACAATTGCCCCGTTCGTTCATGATTTGTAAATAGGAATAGTTCGTATTAACATTTCTTTCGTTTCCGGTGGTGCCAGGACGGCCTGCCCGCCCTTCCCCCACCCGTAGCGCCTCGCCTCCTGGATGCCGGCCGAACGCGCGTGCTCGTCCAGGAACTCCATGACCGCTCCCACCTTCCGTACCCCGCAACCGCAGCGGCTGTCCGTTGCCGTGCTCGTTGCACTGTGTGCCCTGGCCCCGGCCGCTTTCGCCGAAACCGCCGCCGACCCGGCCACCCTCGACAAGGTGGTGGTGAAGGGCGAGCGTGCCGAAGGCTACTCGGTGCGCCGCACCTCGGCCGGTACCCGCTTCGACCTGGCGCCGCGCGAGATTCCGCAGTCGGTCAGCATCATCAGCCACCAGCGCATCGAAGATCAGAACCTGGACGACATCATCGACGTGCTGGGCAACACCACCGGCATCACCAGCACCCAGTCCGACAGCGAGCGCACCGAGTTCTATGCGCGTGGTTTCTACATCGACGCCTACCAGTTCGATGGCCTGCCCACGCAGATGGTGCAGAACTGGAGCTACGGTGACTCCGGCCTGGACCTGGCGCTGTATGACCGCGTGGAAGTGGTGCGCGGCGCCACCGGCCTGCTCAGCGGCGCCGGCAATCCGTCCGCATCGGTGAACCTGATCCGCAAGCACGCCGACAGCGCCGAGCTGGCCGGCAGCGTGTCGGTCAACGTCGGCAGCTGGGGCCGCACCCGCACCACCGTGGATGTGGGCAGCGCGCTCAATGCCAGCGGCACTGTGCGCGGCCGCGTGATCGGCAGCTACCTGGACACCGACGCGCAGATGGACCGCTACAACCAGCACAAGACGCTGGGCTATGCAGTGATCGATGCCGACCTGACCCCGGACACGCAGCTGAGCGTGGGCTACGACTACCAGCAGAAGCGCGCCAACGGCGCCACCTGGGGTGGATTCCCGATGCTGTACTCCGACGGCTCGCGCACCGGCTTCGACGAATCGTTCAACGCCAGCCCGAACTGGACCTACTGGGATACCACCAGCAAGCGCGCCTTCGCCACCCTGCAGCATGCCTTCAGCAATGGCTGGAAGTTCAAGCTCGGCGCCACCCACGATGAGACCAAGGCCGACGACAAGCTGTTCTACCCCGCCTACAACGACTGGACCAGCGGCGCGTCGTACTTCGACAAGACCACCGGCGCGGGCATCTCGCCTTCGGCCGGCTTCTACAACACCGAGCGCAAGGTCACCGGCGTGGACGGCTATGTCGACGGTCCGTTCCAGCTGTTCGGCCGCGAACATCAGTTCATGGCTGGCCTGAGCTACAACAAGCGCGACTACGCCAACTACGGCGACTACCAGATCGGCGGCGCCGGCCAGACCTGGAACCCGTTTGCCAGCTACCTGAACTGGACCGGCAACATCAGCGAGCCGAACTGGAACCCGCTCGCACTGGCCAGCGAAGGCACCATCACCCAGAAGGCTGGCTATGCCGCCGCGCGCCTGTCGCTGGCCGATCCGCTGAAGCTGATCATCGGCGCCCGCTACACCGACTGGAAGAGCGAAGGCGAAGGCGCCGACCGCGCGCACAAGGTCACCACGCCGTATGCCGGCCTGGTATTCGGCATCAACGACACCTACTCGACCTACGCCAGCTACACCGAGATCTTCCAGCCGCAGACGCTGAAGGACCGCAACGGCAGCTACCTGGATCCGGTGGACGGCAAGAGCTACGAAGTGGGCGTCAAGGGTGCCTGGTTCGACAACCGCCTGAACGCCTCGCTGGCAGTGTTCCGCATCGAACAGGACAACGTCGGCCAGTCCACCGGTGAGCCGGTCATCGGCGGTACCGGCGGCGAAACCGCCTACCGCGCCGCGCGTGGCACGGTCAGCCGTGGCTTCGAGTTCGAGCTGAACGGTGAACTGGCCCCGGGCTGGAATGCCACCTTCGGTGCGTCGCGCTACGTGGCCAAGGACATCAACGGTGCCGACATCAACACCAACCTGCCGCAGACCGCGCTGAAGCTGTTCACCAGCTACACCCCGCAGTCGCTGCAGGCACTGACCGTCGGTGGCGGTGCCAACTGGCAGAACCGCATCTACTATCCGGTGCCGGCCTACGGTCGCATCGAGCAGAGCGGCTATGCGCTGGTCAGCGCCTTCGTGCGCTACCGCATCTCGCCGGAATTCAGCGTGCAGGCCAACCTCAACAACCTGCTGGACAAGCAGTACCTGTCGCAGATCAACGGCTACGGCGCGTTCGGTGATGGCCGCAACGGCTCGCTGACCTTCACCTGGTCGTTCTGATCCAGACGCGGCGCCGGTGCAACCCGGCGCCGCGCTGTCCGTAGCGTCGAGCTTGCTCGACTGCCCTGCGCTTGTAGAGTCGAGCCATGCTCGACTGCCCTGCGCTTGTAGAGTCGAGCCATGCTCGACTGAACTGCTCTTGTAGAGTCGAGCCATGCTCGACTGAACTGCGAAAAGCAGTCGAGCGAGCTCGACTCTACCAAAGCACGGCAAGCACACCGCCCGCCCGGTCCAAGCGAAGCAAGCGCCGCGCCGGGAGGATCCCGGCGCGGCATCCCGCCATCAGAACCGCAGATCCGCGCGCAGGTACCAGTAGCGCCCACGCGGGATGTCGTAGGTCGAAGCGTCGTAGCCGTTCAACGAGCACGACAGGCAGATCGGCGGATCCTTGTCGAACACGTTGTTCAGGCCGGCACTCAGCTGCAGCCCCTTCATCCAGTCGATCTTGTAACCCACCTGCAGGTCGTGGAAGGTGGTGGCCGAGAGCGTATTGGTGCCTGCCGCCTGGTTGCTGCATACCGGGAAGGCCACCGCGTCACCGCAGTTCTCGGTCAGCTCGGAGATGTGCCGCACCGTCCAGTTGGCGCTCCATCGGTCCAGCGTCCAGGCGATGCTGGCATTGCTGGTCCATTCCGGAATCGAGCTGTCGGCCACTTCCACGCCCGGCTTCTGCGGCTGCCTCTGCCCGGCCGCGCCGGTGGCCTCGTAACGGCCGACGAAGGTGTTCTTCCAGCCCAGCTTGAACTGGCCGATCGAGCTCTGCGGCAGTGTCCAGAACAGGTCCACGTCCCAGCCATCGGTCTTGATCGAACCGAGGTTGGTCAGGCGGTTGTTGAAGCTGCTGACCGCACCGGTGCTGGCGCGGGTGATGCCATCGCAGTAGACCGGGTCGAGCGTATCCACGCACAGGTCCAGCTGGGTCTGCGCGTTGATCGCCTGGATCGCACCGTCGATGGCATGGCGGTAGAAGGTCACTTCCACGTCGAAGCGCTCCGACCAGGAGGTGTTGTTGCCGAACCACGGGCTCCACACGAAGCCGGCGCTGAAGCTGCGTGAACGTTCCGGCTCCAGGTCACGGTTGCCGCCGGTGGTCACCGAAATCTGCGAGTTGGCCTGCTGGAAGCCAGCCGGCACGCCCAGCGCAGCACAGTTGGCGGCGCTGCCGCGCGGCGGCGTGCCACCCAGGCCTACCGAGCACGGATCGAACAGCTGCAGATCGGCACGCGCGGCCGAGCCGTACAGCTCACCGATCGACGGCGCGCGGAAGCCCTCGGCGTAGGTGGTGCGCAGCACGAAGTCATCGGTCACCTGCCAGCGCAGGCCGTACTTGGGGGTGAACTCACCGCCGAAGGTGGAGTAGTCCGAATAGCGGCCGGCCAGGCTCAGGTCCAGCTTCTTGCCCAGCGCGGAGTCGGCGAAGATCGGCACGCTCAGCTCCAGGTACGCCTCGTTGACGTCATACGAACCGGAGGTCGGCTGCGACGGCACGCCGTTGTAGTGGCCGATCACGGTCAGCGGATCCGGCTGGTACCAGCCCTTGTACTTGCGGTACTCGTAGCCGCTGGCGAACGACACCGCGCCGGCTGGCAAGGTGAACAGTTCGCTGGACAGGTTGGCGGTGAACAGGCTCAGTTCGTTCTGGCTGCGGTCGCGCACCACCGGCTGGATCCACTTCAGCATGTCCGGGGTGATCGAACCGGCGCCGCCGAAGATGTTCAGCGGCACGCAGCCCGGAGTGGCCGCACACACCGCCGGGTCACCCAGGGCCATGTTGACGTTGTAGATGTTGTAGCTGCCGTAGTTGGTCTGTTCGGCCTTGTTCTTGCTGTACATGCCGTTGACGTCCCAGTACCAGTTGCGGTCGGCAGCATGGAAGTCACCGACCAGGCCGGTGGCCACGTAGGTGGTGTTCACCTCCTGCTTGAACACGCGTGCGCCGCCTTCCACCGGACGCCGGCCGATCAGGCTCATGTTGCCCGAGGACACCAGGTCGAAGCCGAACGGGTTGTACGGGTTCAGGCGCGAGACCACGATGTTGTCGGCCAGCGGGTTGCCGGTGGCGCCATCGGGGCCGAAGAACAGCGGTTCCGGGCCGGCCT
Source organism: Stenotrophomonas sp. GSD10 (assembly GCF_056172695.1). Lineage (NCBI taxonomy): Bacteria > Pseudomonadati > Pseudomonadota > Gammaproteobacteria > Lysobacterales > Lysobacteraceae > Stenotrophomonas > Stenotrophomonas sp. GSD10. The sequence continues at coordinate 3,500,557 of NZ_JAOCMC010000002.1, forward strand.
GGTTGGTCGACTCGCGGCGGTTGCCCAATGCCTTGATGTACCACTGCACGTTGTCGGTGATGTCGAAGCGGAACTGGCCGAACAGGCCTTTGCGTTCCGACGGCGTCAGCACCATGTTGTATTCGGCGAAGTTGAAGCGGTCGGCGCTGGTGAAGCAGTGGTAGTCATCGCTGCGGTTGCAGCCGGCGCTGCCGTCATAGCGCGGGTTGCTCACGCCGGTGTTGGGCACGATGTCCTGCTCGGCACCGGTGTTGGGATCGACGAAGGCGAAGCGCCCCTGCGGAATGCCGCCGCTGCCGAAGGCCAGGCCGGTGCCCGGAATCGGGAAGCGCGACTGCTCGCGGTCGCGGGCGAACACCGGGTCCTGCTTGGTCCAGCTGGCACCCAGGAACAGGCTGTAGCGGTCGCCGCTGGTGCCCCAGGCCAGGTCCACGCCCTTCTGCGTGCCATCGCCCTTGCTGTACTCGCCGTAGTTCAACGTGACCTGGCCGCCATCGAACTCGCGGCGGGTGATGATGTTGACCACACCGGCGATGGCATCGGAGCCGTACAGCGACGATGCGCCGTCCTCCAGCACTTCGATGCGTTCGACGATCGCCAGCGGAATGGTGTTCAGATCGGTGGCTGCGCCCACGCCCGACGCCGAGGACTCGTTGACCCAGCGGATGCCATCGACCAGCACCAGCACGCGCTTGGCACCGAGATGACGCAGGTCGACCTGGGCCGAACCGGCACCCACGCCACTGCCATCAGGCGGGAAACCGAAGTTGCCGGACGAATTGAACTTGGCGTTGAGCGCCGAGCCGGAACCGGTGAGCTGCTGCAGCACTTCGCCAATCGAACTCAGGCCGGTGCGCTCGATGTCGCCGCGGGTCAGGGTCTGGATCGGCACCTGGCCTTCCACTTCAGCACGCTTGATGCGGGTGCCGGTGACTTCCACCGCGTCCAGATTGGTGGTGGATTGCGCAGCGGCACCCAACGGTGCCAGGGCCATCACGCACAGCGCAACGGCAACCGCCAACGGGCGGTGGTGCAGGTGATTCATTCGCTCTCTCTCCAAAGGAATGTCGGGACATGGGCTGCCGCGCTCCCCCTGCATGGCGGCAGCGTCTCCTTTGTAAACAAGCGGTAAAAATCACGGCGTGATGACGAACACCCTTTCACGTGGATTTGACGCAATTTTCTGCTGATTGCGTCAGAAACCCACCCATCAAGACCGGACGGTACTGTTCACTGGAAGCGAGCTTGATGCCGGCTGCGACAGCCCGCGCCGAGTTCTGCCGCTTTCAAAGAGAGGTAGTGGCGCTCGCACCGCAACGGCGGCCCACTGAGCGCAGGCCGCCGCCAGTCAGGCCTACTGGACGAACGCGATGCGCTGCATGTCACTCGCCTCGGCTGCGGCCAGGATCCGCGCCATGCCTTCGTACTCGGCGGCTGGATCGGTGGCGATGCGCAGCTCCGGCAGGTTGCCTGCGTGTTCGCTCACTTGTGCCTGCAGGCGCGCCTGCAGCTCGTTGAAGGCCATCGGTTGGCCATTCCAGCTGAGCTGGTTGGATGCATCCAGGCGCAGCTCGATCGGCGGCGGCGGTTCGGGGCGATCGACCACGCGATCGGTGGCCTGTGGCAACTGCACGGCAATCGGCCGGGCCACGATCGGCGCGGTCACGATGAAGATGATCAACAGCACCAGCATCACATCCACCAGAGGCGTGACATTGATCTCCGCCAGTGGGCCGCTCCTTCCTGCGCTACTGAACGCCATGTGCCGCTCCCTGCAGCCGGGCGGTTCGCCCAAGTCCGACGTTACGATGGGCGACCGTGCCCGCGGCAGCAACGCTGTAGCGTCATTCAGCTGTCGTTGCCGGCGCTGCACGTGCACGCGATGCGAAACTGAATTCAGCCAACGCCCGCTATGCTGGTCGCCATGACCCGACGCACTTCGACCGCCCTGTCCCTGCTGCCCTTGGCCACCACGCTGCTGATCGGCTGCGCCAATGCCCAGTCCCTCGACGCCCAGAACGCGCAACTGAAGACCGCCATCGCTGCTGCCGAACGTGGCCAGTTCGATCCCGGCCAGGCCGCCGCGCTCAGCCGCCATCCCGCCTATGGCTGGCTGGAGTACGCCAACCTGCGCCGCAACATCGACACCGTCGATCGCGCACAGGCGCAGGCCTTCCTCAAGCGCTACGACGGCCAGGCCGTGGCCACGACCTTCCGCAGCGTGTGGCTGCCCTCGCTCGCGCGCCGCCAGGACTGGCCCACGCTGCTGGCCAACTGGGCGCCCACCGACAACGTGGGCCTGCGCTGCGCGCAGCTCACGGCCCGCCAGGTGACCGGCAAGGTCGATCCGCAGTGGATCAGCGAAGCACAGGATCTGTGGCGCAAGAATGGCAAGTCGCTGCCGGACGGCTGCGACGCGGTGTTCGCCGTGCTGCAGGCGCAGGGGGGCTGAGTGACGCCCTGCGCTGGGAACGCATCGATGCCGCCGCCGACGCACAGCAACCGGCAGTGATGCGCAGCGCCGCGCGCGGCCTGCCTGCCGCCGAGCTGGCCCAGGCCAACAGCTACGCCGCCTTCGTCGACACGCCCAATGCCAGCGCGCTGAACTGGCCGCGCACCGAGCGCAGCCGGCGCATCGCCACCGATGGCCTGGAAAAGCTGGCCAAGGCCGACCCGGGCGCCACCGAACAGCAGCTGCCGCAGTACGCACAGGCGCTGGGCCTGAGCGCCGCGCAGCAAGGCCAGGTGCTGTACCAGATCGCACTGTGGACTGTGGCCTCCTACCTGCCCGACTCGGCGCGCCGCCTCAACGCGGTACCGGAATCGGCCTACGACGAGCGCCTGCACGAATGGCGTGTACGCGAAGCGATGTCGCGCGGCGATTGGCCGGCAGCGCTGGCCGCGATCCGCAAGATGGGCAGCAAGCAGCGCAGCGATTCGCGCTGGGCCTATTTCGAAGGCCGCATGCTGGAAAAGACCGGCCAGGCATCGCAGGCGCAGCCGCTGTTCCGCGACGCCGCCCGCGCCCCGACCTTCCACGGCTTCCTGGCCGCCGACAAGCTGCAGCAAGGCTACACCCTGTGCCCGTGGAAGCCCAACGACAGCGCCCAGGCGCAGGCCACGATCGCGCGCGACCCGGCCATCCAGCGGGCGATGGCGCTGTACCAGATCGACCGCACCGGCTGGGCCGTGGCCGAATGGAACAGCGCATTGTCGCGCTTCGATGACACCCAGCGCCGTCTTGCCGTGCGCGTGGCACAGGACAACGGCTGGTTCGACCGCGCCGTGTTCGCCCTCGGCAAGCAGCCGCAGGAACAGCGCCTGTACGACCTGCGCTTCCCGCTGCACCACGATGCCACCATCCGCCGCGAAGCCGCACGCAATGCACTGGACCCGGCCTGGGTGGCCGCCGAGATCCGCGCCGAGAGCACCTTCACCCCGCGCGCGCGCTCGCCTGCCAATGCGATGGGCCTGATGCAGGTACTACCGACCACCGGCGCCGGCGTGGCCAAGTCGATCGGCCTGACCGGTTACGGCGGCGCCGACAGCCTGTACGACCCGGACACCAACATCGCCATCGGCACGGCCTACCTGCGCCAGCTGATGAACAAGTACGACGGCCTGCCGTACGTGACCATTGCCGCCTACAACGCCGGCCCGACCCCGACCGCGCGTTGGCAGAGCCAGCGCCCGGGCTACGACCCGGACCTGTGGATCGAGACCATCAGCTACAAGGAAACGCGCGAGTACGTGGCCCGCGTGCTGGCCTTCAGCGTGATCTACGACTGGCGCCTCAACGGTGATGCCCTGCCGTTGAGCGACCGCCTGATGGGTCGGCTGGTCGACAAGCGCAAGAACTTCAGCTGCGCCGCCAACGCCGACCAGGGCGGGGATTGATCACCGATTCTCTGTAGAGCCGAGCCCACGCTCGGCCGCCGTTCGCCCCGGCCACGATGCCATACGAGGAGCCGAGCATGGGCTCGGCGCTACAGGTCGAGCGTGCGATGATCCCCCCATGAAGATCTATCTTGTCGGCGGCGCCGTGCGCGACCGCCTGCTGCAGCGTCCTGCCGGCGACCGCGACTGGGTGGTGGTCGGCGCCACGCCCGCGCAGATGGAGGCGCTGGGTTACACCGCCGTGGGCCGCGATTTCCCGGTGTTCCTGCACCCGAAGAGCGGCGAGGAATACGCACTGGCGCGCACCGAGCGCAAGTCCGGCCGCGGCTATCGCGGCTTCGTGGTCGATGCCGATCCGGCAGTGACGCTGGAAGAGGACCTGCAGCGCCGCGACTTCACCATCAACGCGATTGCCTGCGACGAGGACACCGGCACGCTGGTCGATCCTTATGGCGGCGTGCGCGATCTTGAGCAGCGCGTGCTGCGTCATGTCGGCCCGGCCTTCGTCGAAGACCCGCTGCGTGTGCTGCGCGCGGCGCGCTTCATGGCGCGCTTTGCACCGCTGGGCTTCACCGTCGCACCGGAGACGATGGCGCTGATGCGCGAGGTCGCCGCCAGTGGCGAGCTGGATGCACTGGTGCCGGAACGGGTGTGGCAGGAACTGCGCAAGGCCCTGGTCAGCGCACAGCCCTCGGCGTTCCTGCGCACGCTGCACGACGCGCATGCGCTGGGCCCGATCCTGCCCGAGCTGGAAGCGCTGTACGGCGTACCGCAGCGTGCCGAGTTCCACCCGGAAGTCGACACCGGCATCCACCAGGAAATGGTCAGCGACATGGCCGCGAAACTGGCGCCGGGCGATGACCTGGTCGGCTTTGCCGCACTCACCCACGATCTCGGCAAGGGTCTGACACCGCCGGAAGAATGGCCGCGCCACGTCATGCATGAGCAACGCGGCATCGAGCCGCTGAAGGCACTGTGTGCACGACTGAAGGTGCCGACCGAGCACCAGCAGCTGGCCGAAGCGGTCTGCCGCGAGCACCTGAACGTGCATCGTATCGACGAACTGCGCGATGCCACGGTGCTGGACCTATTGGGTCGCTGTGATGCGCTGCGCCGCCCGGAACGCGTAGCCCGCATCGCGCTGTGCTGCGAGGCCGACAAACGCGGCCGGCTGGGCTTTGAGGACAGCGACTACCCGCAGGGCGAAACGCTCAAGCGCCTGCATCAGGCTGCAATGTCGGTACAGGCGCGGGACCTGGATACGACGCACCTGAAAGGCCCAGCGATTGGTGAAGCGCTGGCCAAGGCACGGGTAAAGGCGATTGCGGCGGCTCGGTAGGGATGAGCGGTTTGCTGGGGAGGATGGTGCGAGGAGCTGCTGGTCAGTACCTGAAATAGGTATCGCCCAGCGCGGGATGGTCGCCCGGCTGACGCTTCTGCTTGGTGATACGCCTCAGATTGATGCGCTTTGCGTTGGGCCAACCCAGCGTTTCGAATATCGCATCGGCCATCTTTGCGAACCGCGTGAAATGGCGGCCAATTCTGTATCCAAAGTAGAAGCAAACCAGAACGCATACCAAGTAAGCATCCGCAATCATCTCCAGGGGTGCCAGTCCGTCTCCCGTGAGAGCGTTGATCAGGGAAAACACGATGTAGATCATGTACAAGGGTACAGATAGAGCCAGCGAGTACCTGGCCACCGCGATCCAGTGGGCCCAGCTACCTGAACTGACATACGGATAAGAGACGATGAGTCTCTTCTGCTCATCAAGCACAGACAAGGCAATGAAGTTCCCCGCCTTGTCGCGACGCCCGACCACTCGCACGGAGTCGCCCTCTTTGAAGGGCCAGTTCCAGAACAGCCCCTTCACCAGCATTTCGCCAAACCGGAATTCAACTCTGGTGGCGGGTTCTTTCGTTTCCTCATTGGACATCATCGCCATGCCGGCGGCGGACCCGCTGAGGCCCAGCGCGGCGGCAACGGCGCCCGTGGCCGCCATCTTCTCGCGATCCCCGTCGCGCCAGAAGACGTTCTGCACCACATGTCTGACCCGTAGGTTGGAAATGACACCGGCATCTGTTTCGAACAGCACTTTGCCAGGTGTCCGCAATCGACTTTGAGTACTCACTACAATCTCCGCAAGGCACAGGCCTCCCAAGGGCGATAGACATCAGCCGCCTTCAGCACGCATAACCCCGCAACACTAATAGAAGCATGCGTCACCAAGTGCAACGCGATCATCCTAATTTCTCTGACCAAGGAGAACTGACTTTAATTTCCCAACAAACTCACATCACTCAGTACCTGAAATAGGTATCACCCAATGCGACATGATCACCTTTTTGACGCGCCGCCCTCGTTATCTTCCGCAAGTCAATTGCCGCCGCTCGATTCCAACCAAGCGCAGAGAATATCGAATCCGCCATCTTCGCAAAGCGAGTGAATCTGCGCCCAATCCGGCAACCAACCACGAGAGAAAAGCCACCCCTGCAAAATATGCGTACACAAGAATCTCAACCGACAATGATGTGACCACATACAAAATACCCAAGAAGACTGCCCAGTATGGAACGGCGAACATAAGAGAATATTTCACTACAGAAATCCAGTGCGCCCAACTTCCCGCACTTACATGCGGATAGGAAACGATTAATCTCTTACTCTCATCAAGCACTGACAGCGCGAAGAATTTCCCTTCGCCATTCCGCGTTCCGACGACCCTGACGAAATCTCCATCACTGAAAGGCCAGTTCCAAAGCAGCCCTTCAACAGGTACCTCGCCGAGTAAAAACTCAACCCTCGCAACCGGCTCTTCCATTTCTTCTGAAGACATCACTGCCATACCGGCAGCGACTCCGCTATGACCCAGAGCGGCGGACAAGGCACCAGTCGCAGCCATTCCCACGCGATCTCCCTCTCGCCAGAAAATATTCTCCATGACGTACTGAACCCTCTGGCCGGAAATAGTTCCGATCTCTGTTTCAAGCAACCCGTCCTCGTCAACCCTCACTTGAGCACCCCACCTATTGAGACCGCATCGAAACCGAACCAATAGCCCTGTCAAATGCCAATTGCTGTTCCTTTGCAGTCGCATAGACCTCGTCAGGCGAGCGGCGCCCTCTCAACCTGTCACCAACCCTCTTACCGAAGACGTTGGTCATACACCACTTCTCCAGGTCATTCGCGCCAACAGCCCATATCAAAACTTCGACGAGCAGAAGACCCAAAGCCACCTCCCGACCACTCAATCGCAAGATCCACACGCCGACACGCTTCACTGCTTGCGATGCGACTATATGTCCGCCTTCCCTTCCTGCGGCAACTTCAAGTCCAGCATGCAGCCCTCTCAGGCCTAAAGTAAGTGCACGCCTCCCGGCCACAACTAATTCTCGTTCAGTACCTGAAGTACGTGTCACCCAACGCAGGGTGGTCACCCGCGCTCTTCTTCAAGTTTGTGATACGCCTCAGATTCAGATATTTCCCATTGACCCAGCCAAGAGAATTGAATATTGCGTCAGCCATCCTTGCATAACGCGTGAAGCGAGAACCAATCCTAATCCCAATAATGCAAGACACAAAAACGCAACCAGCGAATGTGTATATCAACCACTCCAGAAACAACCAATCCAACGGCGTTTCGTCAATCGACCCTATTCCCACCGCAATAGTAAATACCGCAGCACTTGGCAACGAGAACATCAGCGTATATTTCAAGACACCGATCCAGTGCGCCCCGCTCCCAGAGCTGACATGGGGGTATGAAACAATCAACCTCTTATTCTCATCCAAAACTGACAGGGCAAAGAATTTCTCGCCGGCGACCCTCTTTCCAACGATCTTCACTCGATCCCCTTCACTGAAGGGCCAGTTCCAAAGCAACCCTTCCACTTGAGTTTCGCCAAGTCGGAACTCGACTCTGGTAACGGGCTCAGCCATCTCCTCAGCTGACATCATCGCCATCCCGGCTGCGGGTCCGCTCAGCCCCAGCGCGGCTGCAATGGCACCAGTAGCCGCGATGCGTGATCGATCACCTTCACGCCAGAATACAGTTTCTACAACGTGCTTGACTTGAAGATCGGAGATGATACCGGTTTCGATATCAAGCGCCCCCTTCTCGGATGACACGTCAGCGTCAATTTTCATCGGACCCTCAACGTAACCGAGCCAATTGCCTGGTCAAACGCCAGCTTCTGTTCTCGCGTTGTGGAATAGGTCATTGCACCGAGGGTACGTTCACCCTTTCCACGCTCTGCATTCTTTCCGAATGCGTTGTTCATACACCACTTTTCCAAGTCGTTCGGACTGATGGCCCATATCGAGACTTCAATGACAAGCAGAGCTAATGCAACTTGCCACCCACCCAATCGCAGAATCCATACACCAAGTCGTTTCATTGCCTTCGATGCAACTACACTCCCCCTCCGTAGCCGCCGCCGCTTCAAGCCCTGCCCTCACCCCTCTGAGACCCAAGGTCAATGAGTTGCGCCCCAGACTGCGCTCGATGACCGGAGATGAGTAGGCGAGTGCGGTCAGGAACTGCGCTCCGCCAGTAACCCAAGTAACAAACGCTTTAATATTCAAAAGCACACTGACAGCGAGCTCTTGCTGCTTGCGAGCCTCCTTAGCGTCCAAGTTGCTGTAGTAAGCCCCAATAAAGCTGCCGACTCCCGCCATCACGCTCCCGGCAACCTTCATCCGTATGGCACTGGCGCTGCCTTCGCCAAAAACTCCTTCGCCACAGCCTCATGCACACCGGCATACACAGCCACAAGCGACATTCCAGAGGCCAATAACGTCGCGTAGTCTCGCGTCTGCTTGTCCACCTTCGTGGCCAGATGGATGAAGTTCACCATCTCCAGCACGCCGGTCAGCGAGTTCAGGCGCACCACGTTGCGGCTGCTTTCTGCCGCAGCCTGCCAACGCGTGCGCATCGCCAGCGCACCGTGATGCAGCTCCAGGTCCCGAAGTGCGAACTGCATCGGCAGCGCGCTGCCCTTGGCGCGATAGAACTGAATACGCTCCAGGAAGTAACGCTTGCCCTGCTGGCCGCTGCTCAGTTCTTCGGCCACCAGGCTGACGGCCTCATCGCGCTCCATCAACGCCCGCGTCAGAAGCACGAACCGGACCATGGCATTGCCGGCGGTGTCCTGGATGCCCTTCATCGGGAATCGATTCAGCAGGAACGCGCCGGTGGTGGTGACAAATCGATCAATGCCGCTGTTGCGAAGGATGCGGGCACTGGCGGTGGATGGCACTGCCTCCTTCTGCGCAGCCTCAATCTTGCGATAGTTGGAGATGAAGGTCTTCAGATGCGCCGTCCCGGACACAAAGGCCGCCCAGCTCGCACCTGCAGCGGACAGCACGGTGTTGGCCCCAGCCTCAGCCGCCTTGAGCGTCTGCTGCAGCTCCAGCCTGGCAGCGTCCTGATTCTGCGCAATGACTCGCCACAGCAAGGACGATCTTCCGGTCACAGCCAGATCGCCAGCCAGTTCAGTCAACAGCGTTCGGCCGATCTCGTGCATGCCAAGCACCGCGATGGCGTCGGTGATGATCTCCTCGAACCACACTCCCTGCGCCGCAGATTGACCATCAAAGTCCTCCAGCGTTGCGAGCAGAAGATCATGGCGGAGCCACGCAACCAGCACCGACATCTTCGGTCCCAGCCGGTCGAGTACCTGTTGCGTCATCGCGTCCATGTTCCCCTTGAACGCGGTGAAACGGGGCTCGTCAATCAGTGGCCAGTACTTGCTATTCCACGCGTCCTGGGCGTCCTTCAGATAGAGCGGCAGGAACTGGCGCTCATACTCCCGCGCGAGTTCCCGCTTCTCCTCCTCGGAAAGCTTTACCTTGGGATCCCATGAGGGAAGCGAGGGATTGTCGAGGCGGCGCTGACGCTCCACTTCGCGCACCGTCTGTGCCGCGTAGTTCCCTGCCATTACCGCACCATTGAGCTCCAGCAAGCGCGAGATCTGTTCGATCTGGTCAACAGCGCTGACTTCCAGCTCGCGCTCGCTCTTGAACTGGTTGATGCAGGCAACCAGGTCGTTGCAATAGCCGCTGAGCTCGTGCACGACGCCAACCGCATCCCACAGCCCCAGCAGCATGGGCGGGTACTCCTGCCGATCACTGCCAATGCGCCCGTTGCTGCTGTGTTGCTGCAGGCGTTCAAAACGCTGTTGACGCGGGTCGACACCTTCGCTGCGAGGATAGTCCCGCCGTGACCAGGGGTAACGCGTTCCATGCGCGTGCAGCCGCGCCTTGCGAAGCGCTCCGTCCGGATTGGAGGCACCCGGGAGCGCACTGCTGTACGGAAGGTCTGGCGGATCACCTGAGCGGTTGTCCAGCCATCGATATTCCATGATCGAGGCCAGCCCGGCGGCATCCTTCAATGGCGCTTGATCGCCTTCTGCTCTCGCCGATGTGATCCATGTGGCTGGTTCGATCGGCTGCATCCGCTCAGCGCGCAGGTCCGGATCAGCCCCATATCGATCCAGCGTCGCTGGCGTCCAGGGATGTTGGGAGTAGGCGAGCCAGACCGTTCCGCACAGCTGCGGGCGCTGGATGGTGATGAACTCCGTGCGCATCGGATCGTGGCCACTGCGGCCACAGCTGGGCAGGCCACCGCCTGCGATCGCGCGCGCACTGTAGGCGGTGGGTTGTCGCCACAGGGTGCCGTTCTCGGCGATGGCGTAGCATTCCCAGTACTCCGGACCGTAGGGGCCCTGCTCGTAGTGCAGGTACAGCAGACCCTGGCGCAACGTTCGGAGCGCGTAGGTGTATTCCGCCTCACTGACATCAACATCGCTGGCGTGTGCGGGCGACAGGCCACCAAGGCCGACGTTGCAGCTGGCAGGTACCACCGTGTAGCGCACCGGTAGGATGGCCAGTCCAGTGGAGCGACAGATGTCGCAAACCAAGCGGTTCGGAGATTCCGATGGCACCGCGGTTACAGCAGGAAGGTCGGATATTGTTTGGCCGGCCTCGCTGCGGATTCCCCTATTGCTGGTACCCGCATAGGAACCACTCGCGTTGTTTCCATCTTCGTCGTGCGGCGTCATGTGGATTCCCCTCCCTTGATTGCAGATGCGTCTGCCGACGCCGCCGCGCGGATGCGCTGCCACTCCGCGTCTTCAAACCGCAATACGAGTTCGCCGTACCGCTCACCCTTCGCGACTTGCGCCAGCAGCGCCTGGACCGTGGGATGCCTGTGGAAATGAGGCCCGATAGAAAGCCCATGCGTGGCGAACAGATCCAGATCAGCACCGCTGGACACACCACAACGGCGCCCCTCTCCGACACTGCGCTGCACCTGCGCGAACGTGGCGCGATCCGGCGGCGTTCCGGCTTGCAGCGCGCCGATCCACGCCTGGTTCAATGCACCAATGGATTCCAGCTCGGGCCAGGACACGGCAGGGTCACCGGGCAGTGCAGGCGCCACGGCGTTGCTGATGGCCCACTCCCCCATCTATCCAGGAACATCCACGTGGTGACACCTTCAAACCGATACGCCCGTTGCGAGCGCGATGAGCACCGCAGGAACAGATCCGTCACCATCGGGTCGTAGAAGCGCAACCACCGCTTCCGGCCCTGCGCATGCGGGCAGTGCGCGACCGCACGCTCGGCCAGCTGCCTGGCCAGCTGTGGTGTCAGCAACGGCGTCCATACCCATGCACACGCACGTTGTGGGCGCGCGGCCAGCAGCGACGATGCCGAGCGCTGTGCCATCGCCATTTCCACCGCCTGGCCAGACAACAGGGAATGCGTACCTTTTCCCAGGTCGAGGGGGATCAGGGACGGCCACAGGGCCTTCGGTATCTGTCGAATGGCGACGGGGACCGGCGTTATCCCAACCGATTCCAGCAACGCGTCGAAGGCCTCATCGCTCTCGCATCGATCTTCCGCCGGCTGCATCAGCAGGTGGCATTGCCCCGCACTGCTGCGGTCGATGGCAACCAGCTGTTCGCACAATGCTTCAACCGACATCGGCGCAGGCCTCCTGCCGGCGCACGGCGGCATTCAAGTGCGGCTCACAGCCCTTGAAGCGCCCTTCAGGCACCTTCGCCTCCCCCGCCACACTCGCCGGCCCCACCCAATCCCGCTGGCTGGCCTTGAACTCCACCTTCCCCGGCGCGCCCAGCTCGATGTTGTCGCCCTCGATGCGGATGTAGGCACCGGCCGCCGTCGCCAGCAGATGCTTGCTCGGTGCCGACAGCTGCACATCCGCCTCAGTGCTGGCGATACGCACCTGGGTCTTGGCCGCCACGATCATCTGGTGCTTGTGCGCACGCGCACTCACCTTGCCCTGCGCGGCGTGCAGCGCGATGCCGCGCTCCTGGTTCGGGCTTTCGCCGCTGGGCTGCACGCCGGCGGTGTACAGCACCAACCCGCCGGCCACCGCCATCGTCAGTGAGCCCTGTGTCATCCAGTTCAGCGCCACGCCGCTGGCCAGCGTGGTGTGGGTGCCGCTTACCCAGACCTGGTCGGCCGGGGTCAGGCTCAGCACGCCGGCCACGCCGCTGCCCAGCAGTACCGGCGCGCTCCAGCCCGGCGCTTCGCCGTCGCCTCCGGCGATGCTGCCGGCGGCGCTGCCGCTGTGGGTGGCGCGCAGCGTCTCCTGCAACTCGGTCAGCGTGGCATCCACCGGCAGTTCGGTCGGGTCGTTGGGCAGCTGTGCCTGCTGGTTGATCGCCGATTCGGCCAGCTGCTGCAGCAGCTGCTGGCTTTCCTGCAGCTGGCTCAATGCCTGCGGCGCGGCCATCTGCGGCGTGCCCTGTTCGGTGGTCAGCAGCAGGCCGCGACCGGCGCGCAGCGCGCCCTGGGCCTGGGTGGACAGCTCCACGCCAAAGCCGCGCTCGCCCTCGCGTACGTTGTCCTGGCCACCCTTCAGATGGCCCAGGGTCAGCGTGGTCTGGTGCTGGGTGGTGGACAGCTGCGCGCGGCCCTGCCCCGGGGTGTCGTCGAAACGCAGCTGCTGGTAGCCACCGGTACCGCCCTGGCTGTCGGCCAGCGCCTGGCTCTTGAAGCCGGTGTACACCGCGGCGTGGTCATTGCCCTCGAACCAGGCGGCGGCGTTGCCAGTGGCGCTGGCGCCGCCGCCGTTGATCTGGTTGTGTTGTGCATCCTGCTGGCCGCGCCCGTTGTAGACCGCACCGACCACCACCGGGCGGTCGATGTCGCCTTCCAGGAACGCCACCAGCACTTCCTGCCCGCGCCGCGGCAGCACCACGCCGCCCCAGTTGTCGCCGGCCCAAGGGGTCATCACCCGCACCCAGGTCCAGGCGCCGCCGTTGGCCGGGGCGTTGTCGTCGCCACCGGGATGGGCCAGGCCGCTGCTGGCGTTGCCGCCGCGCTGCCACGGGAACTGCACCTTGATGCGGTGGTCGCGGTCGGACAGCAGCGGCTCGCCGTCGCTGACCACGATCGCGCTGAGCGTACCGGTGATGGTCGGGCGCGGATGCAGGTGCGCGCCGTGGCCGTCTTCGGTCTGCGGCCGGTAGCTGACCTCGGCCGGAATGGCGACGAAGCGGTTGTCGTAGAACGCGGTGGACACCTCGCCCGGAGCATCGCCGTAGGCCAGACCGGACAGCGCGCCCGGCAATGCCGGCGCGGCCACGCTGGACGGGCCCAGCGCCTGCTCCAGCGCATCAAACACGTCGGCATCGAGGTTGTTGCGCGCCTGGTGATGCACCGACAGGCACAGGAACTGTGCGTCTTCACCCACCTGCGGATGCTGCGACAGGCCGAAGCGCGCGCCCGGGGCCAGTGCCCGCCACTGGCCGGCACCGTCGATGGTATGCGCGCGCACGCGCAATGCGTCCAGGTGCTGCTGCGCGCGGCGCTGGCCGCGTGCATTGTCCTGCCAGCCGTAGGGCCCGCAGGTATCGCGGTCGACGATGCCCAGGTCGTTGTTCTGCGCGGCCTCGGCGCTGGCCTGGCGGCGCTCCAGGGTGCGGTAGTCCCAGGTGGCGCGCTCGACCTTGCCCGGTCGCCAGCGGTGCGCGGTGGACCACTGCTGCACGCTGTCGCTGCGCTCGCTTTCGTCGCGGCGATGGAAGCGCACGCTACCCAATTCGGCGGTGTCGTGGCTGTGGTCGGCCAGCACCAGCGTGTGCGCGCCGAAGTCCGTGCCGCCGGGCTCGCCGGCATGCTCGAACCAGTAATAGATGCCCTCTTCGGCCAGCAGGCGCTGGACGAAGGCCAGGTCGCTCTCCTGATATTGGGTGGTCAGGCTGCGCCGTGCGTACTGGCTGGCGTCACCCAGCGACCAGCGCCAGACCGGCGTCAGACCGCTGTAATCGGCGAACAGGTCTTCGACGATCTCGACCACGGTCTTGTCGTGGAAGACGTAGCTGTCCACCCGCTGCGACAGGAACGCCAGCCACGGCTGCAGGCGCAGCCGGTAGCGGGCCAGGCCGCCGTTGCTGCCCAGCCGCTCGGCGGCGGTGATGCGGCCATGCAGCGGGCGCACGCTGCCATCGGCCTGTTGCAGCTGCAGCAGCGCGCCCTGCCCGATCAGCGGCGCCAGCTGCAGCCCGGCGTCCAGCGACAGGGCGGTGATCGTCCACTGGAAGCCGAGGCCGTCGATCTGCTCGACGCCATCGAGGGTTTCGGCGACCAGCACGTCGGGGCCACACGGTGTATGCAGTCTCAGGAAGCGATGCGCGTCCCGAGGCGGCGCCAACGCCGAGCGCAGGGCAATCCATTGCGAAGAAGGTACGGAGCCATCCATGGGGCAACGCGCACAGGGCCGAGGGGCTGTGATCGTGTTGCGGGAACAGGGGCCGATGAAGAGGCAAAGACGACACGGCAGACAGGGCCACCGTGAAACGCAGGCGCTGCCTACGTGTTGTGTGCGCTAGGAAAAATACGAAACGCGCGCAAGGCATCGAACAGAACGGCGGTATCCGCCAGCAGGCCCGTCTGAAAACGGCAGCGGGCCGCGGTAGTGCCGGCCGCTGGCCGGCAACCACCTCACTGGATCAATGCGCCATGCCGCGCGTAATCGCCGCCGCGCGCTGCTTCAGCTGGGTCACCGCGTCGGGGATCATTTCCATGCCCACATCCAGGCCCGGGTTCAGCACCAGGCCGACGCCGTCGCCGATACCGGCCAGCAGCGCATGCACCGCGATCGGCATCGCGTGGGCGAACTGCGGCAGCTGCTCGTGCCACAGGCCGGCGCGCTCGGGGGCGGTGAACACCGCGAACATCGGCTCGCCGCTCTCGCTGGTCAGCACCAGCGGCGAGATGCTCTCGTCCCACGCACCGTCCTCACCGATGGCCTTGTCCAGCAGCACGAACGCCGTCGAGGTCAGCAGGCCATCGAGGAACTGCGATGCGGTCAACGTGCCGTCCTGGGCCTGCAGCAGGCTTACCTCGAGGTCGTTGAGGGGTTCGAACGGGGTGTCGTGGTCCATGGTCGGTTCCGGTACGTGATTGCAGGGCAGACTTTAACAGGCCCGGTCCTCAACCGATGAATCCGTGCCGCCACATCCACCCGGCCGCCGCCAGCGCGGCCACCCCCACCAGCATCAGCGGCAGGCCGAAACGATGCCGCCACGGGATCGGCACCCCGCCCAGCTGCTGGTCCATGCTGTCGGTATCCAGTACCCAGCCGTGTTCGCAGCGGGTGCAGGCCAGCTCGTAACGGTGCTGGTAGGTGAAGCCGAACAGCAGGTCGATGCGCGCCATCCTGTAGCGCAGCTGCGGGGCGAAGTCGGTTTCGGTCTGGCAGTGCAGGCAGTGGTGCGCTTCGGTGGGGCCCACCACCATCACCCGCTCCTGCTGGCCGATCAGCAGCATCATGTGCGGCCCTGGCAGGCAGGCTGGGCCAGCAGCCACTGTTGCGCCGCCGCCAGCGTGGCCGCATCCCCTTCGGTGTGCTGGTCCGGTTCGATCTTCAGGCCGTCGCCGCGGCCGTCACGATCCTGCATCACGCTGGTGGTCAGCACCAGGCGGCTGCCGTCGGCCAGGGTGTGCACGACGTTGCCGGTCGAGACGCCTGCCGTCGGCTGGCCGAAGCTGCGCGCCTGCGCGCGGCCACGCCACGCCAGCGCCGAGGCCTCGCCCGAACTGCCGGTGCGCGGCCCGAACAGCACCGCCACCGGCGCGCCGGGCTGCCGCAGCACATGGCCGGACTGGCCGAAATCCAGCAAGGGTTTGCCTGCCAGCTGTACGGCAGTGGCCGTCAACGTCCAGCGCTCCGGCCCGTGCGCGGTTTCGAACCTCCCCACATCCTCGTTGTTCAGCACCGAGGTGCGCAGCAGCGGTGCCATGCCCAGCAGCATCGGCCACATGGTGCCGCCGCCGTTGTCACGCAGGTCGACGATCCAGCCACAGCGCGCGCCGTCGTCCTTGCTGCGGATCACCTGCTGCCACCGTGCGGCGCGCTGGATGTCCTGGCGGAATTTTTCCTGTGGCGTCGCGCCGGGGGTGGCGGCATAGCCCTCGATGACCACCCAGCCGATACGCGCATCCACCGCATCGGCGACCTTGGCCCTGTCCACCGCGGCAGCGCCGGCCTGCTGCGCGCGCGCCAGGGAGTCGCGCTGGCGCTGAGTCGTCGTCCATAGACCATGGCGACCGGTGCTGACCGCGATGGCTTCGCGCAGCAACGCCAGCCGTTGCGTGGGGTCGCCCTGCACCGATTGCAGACGTGCACGCGTGGCGGGCCAATCCACCCGGTCGCGATACAAGGCCTGCCGTTCAAGCAGGTTGAGGATCTGCACCTGTGCCTCTGCCGAGGGCAGCTCGACTTCCTTCGGCGTATCGGCCGTGGCATTGGCCGCCAACAGCGCGATCATCAGAGCGCCGATGCGACGCACTCCCTTGCGAACCTGCATGCGACGTTTCCTTGTCGTTGACTCAGGCCGCAGCATAGCTCGCGGGCGATGCGCTTTGCCATGCGCCAGCTGTCGTATCTGGCTCCGCCGCAGGCCGAGGGAAGACGGCCTCGATGCGATCAGCACTTTGCAACTTTGCCCATGTCTTCGCTGCGTGGAACGCGGGAAGGTGGCCTCCGTCGGCGCCCCTTGTGCCGGCCGGGATTGGCGTCCTGAATGAAGTTACCTGAAGGCGGGCTTGCGACCATGTCGCGGGCGCGAATACTGCACCGTCCGTCGTTCTGCGGCGGGCGGTGCGTGGGGATCTTCCCGATCCGCCGGCTTCGTCTCCTTTGGGTAGCTTCACCGGCACGCCAACCCGCACCGCCCGCCACCTTGCATCCCGCAGGTGGCCTTGCCTTGTGAGGTTGCTGCCATGACCACGCTCTACCCCACCTATCCCCGCCTGCAAGCGCTGCTCGGCGCTGCCCTGCCCGGCCTGCAGCTGTCCAATGCCGCCGCCGAAGCGTTGGAAGATGCGCTCACCGACGCCCATGAACACGCGCCGCCCTCGGCGTTCTTCGCGCGATTGCGTGGCATTGCGCGGGGCCACGCCGTCGATGGGCAGGCGTGGCGCGAGCGGCAACTCAGCGAGGCACGCGGTCGGGAGCTGGCCGAGGCGACGCGCTGTATGGTGGCGGTGGTTGCGTGTGGCGGTGTGTTGTTGGCGGCGCAGTCCGCGCGCGAGATGGATGATGCGCAGGGGCAGTGTCCGCCGCAGGTGGAGGAAGGGTTGCTGCATGCGGTGGTGGTATTGGCCGATCATGCCGGGGCGCTGGTGGAACCGGATGCGTGCGCACCGTTGTTGTAGAGCCGAGCCTATGCTCGGCTGCGCTGGAGATCTGTGCCGACCAAGGTCGGCACCTACCAGAGCGGGGTCGTGGCGTCGGTGGGGTTGTGCCGACCAAGGTCGGCACCTACCAGAGCTGGGTCGTGGCGTCGGTGGGATCTGTGCCGACCAAGGTCGGCACCTACCAGAGCAGCGGTCGTGGCGTCGGTGGGATCTGTGCCGACCAAGGTCGGCACCTACCAGAGCGGGGCCGCCCGGAACGCGACGGCGCTACCAGTCCGCACGCAGGCCGATGTTGCCTTCGATGATGCGGCGCTTCTCGTTACGGTCGCCGCCCAGTTCGCGGGTGTAATCAGCCACGGCGTACGCACTGATGGTGCGGTTGAAACGCCCGACCACACCCACGCCGGCCTCCAGCGCGCGCGAACGCTGCGCATTGATGATCTCGTCGTCGTCGAAGCGGATGCGGTCTTCGCCAGAGCGACCGTGCCAGTAGTTGAGCTTGAAATACGGCTGCCAGCCGTTGTCGGCCAGCTGGTAATCGCCGGCCAGGCGCAGGCCGACGCGGCCGGTCCAGGCGTTGTCGTTGTCGAAGCGCACGCTCGACACCGCATCGCGTCGGTCATCCAGCGAGGTGCGTTGCCAGATCACCTGCAGCTGCGGCTCCAGCCACCATGCGGACTGACCGAAGTGCAGCAGCGGTTTGCCGGCTTCCACCGACACGCTGGTGCCGTCGCCGCTCACGCCGAAGCCCAGCCCGCGCGAGGAACGCACGCGGCCGTCATAGCGGCTCTGCATCGCCACGGCATCGATGTAGCCCCCGCGGCTGTCGGTGAACGTCCAGTACAGGCCCACGTGCTTGTCATCCAGCCTGTTCTGGCCCACCTGCACGTTCTCCCAGCCCAGCGCCAGGCCGGTGGTCCTGCCCTGCGCGCGGCTACGGCCGACGAACACGCCGATCTGGTTGCGATGGTTGTCGGAAGCAGCGGCCCACACATCCAGACCGGCCTGCAATCCCATCACATCGCCGTCGAAGCCGGGCTGTGCATCGCCCTTCCAGTGGATCTCGCTGCTCTGCCCCACCAACCGGCCCCAAGCGGTGCGGAAGGCGCCCTGGTTGTACAGCAGGCGCTGCTCGCCCTGGCGCTCGTGGAACGTGCCGAGGCTGGCCAGCGAGGTCTCGCGCAGCAATGGCGGCACCACCGCATAGGCAGCAGTTTCCACGCGGTACAGCGGCACCACCGCGCCTTCAGCCGGACGCGCGCCGGGGGTTGGCGGTGTGCCGGTGCCGGGCAACGCACCACCGGCCACCGGTACATCGGGCACCGCCGGGTCACTGGGCGGTCCCACCGGTGCGGGTTCCGGCGGCGGCGGCGGCGGTGCGGTCTCGCCCGCGGTCAGGTCGGGATCGGTTGCGCCTTCGGGCGGCGGTGGCGGCGCCGGGGTGATCGGTGGCGGCGGTGCCACCGGCGGCGTCAGCGGTGGCGGCGTGGCGGTGCCATTTCCATTCGGTGCGGGGGTGGGTCCAGTGACCAGGGTCGAGCGCAGGTACCAGTTCTCGCTGGTACCGGCACTCACTCCGCCCTTGAACAGGAAGTACTCGTAGGCACCGGCCGCCACCGGTGCGAACAACGAGAACGCGCCAGGCGCGGTACTCGCGCCGTTCAGCGCCTGCACCACCAGGATGCCATCAGCCAGCGTGGCCGCACCGCCGCCGCCGGCATTGAGGATGCCGATGCCGGTGCTGCCGGTGGCCATGCCGCCATCGATCACCAGCCGGTCGCTGGTCGAGTTGTCCGCGCCCAGCACCGTGCGCAGGTACAGGCCGCCACCATCGCCCCGGTAGTTGCCGCGCACGGTGAATACATCGCCGGCACCGCTGCCGGTCAGGTCGATGCGCCCGGCGTTGACCATGTCCACCAGTGCGGCGCTGTTGAACGGGCGGATCGCGTGGCCGCCACTGCCAGCGTAGACGGTACTGGTGTCATCCACGGTCAGCGTGCCGGTGCCGGTTGCGCTGTCGCCCAGCACAAGATCGCCGTCGAAGCTCAGTTCGGTACTGTTGGCCAGGCCGATCGCTTCCCAGTTCTGGAAGCGGCTGACGCCTGCGGTCTTGACGTTGCTGAGGTTGAGCTGGTCCACGCCGCTGCCACCCTCGAACAGGGGTACCGCGCCGAGGTTGCCCTGGTTGAGGTTGCTGAGGTTGGCCACGTCGTTGTCCGGGCCCATGTCGATCACGCCGTAGACGATGCCACCGCCATTCCAGTTGAAGGTGTCGTTGCCGGTGCTGAGCAGCACCTGCCCGCGCACGGTGCCATCGGTGATGGTCACGCTGTCGTTGCCGCCGCTGACGCTGATATTGCCGCCGATGTACGCGGTGCCGGAAATGATGATGGTATCGGTGTCGAAACCGGTGACCACGTTGCCATCCACCGTGCCGCCTGACTGATCCCAGAGATTCTTGTCCAGCTTCATGTTGACGCGGCCGATGCGGCCACCGGTCATCCAGGCCTGGTCACCGTCCTCGAACGCACCGACGATGCGGCCCCCGCTCATGCGGAACGTATCGATGTTGTCGCCCTGCTGCAGCGCGCCCACGGTGCCGCCGGTCATGACGAAATCATCGCGGCCACTGCCCTGCGTCACCAGCCCGGTGACGGTGCCGCCATTGACCGTCATCTGGTCATCGCCCGTGCCTTGGTCAACGCTGTCGATCGTGCCATTGCCGAGCAGCAGCACATCGTTGCCATCGCCCTGCAGCACGCCGCCGCTGATGCTGCCGGCCTGCATCTCCAGGCGATCATTGCCGGCATCGAACTGCACGCCGGTGCGCCCGCTGATCGTCCCGCGGTTGACCAGCACGCTGTCACCGGCACCCACGAACTGCAAGGCCGTAGTGTTGCCGGTACTGATGCTGCCGGTGTTGTCGACACGGCTGCCGCCACCGAGCTGCACGGCCACGCCACCGACGGCGCTGATCGTGCCCAGGTTGGACAGCAGATGCCCGCCTGCGCCGAGCAGCGCGATGGCACTGGCGCCGCCGCTCTGCTGCAACTGCGCGCCGCTGGCGACATTGACGGTAACGCCAGCCGCACCCGTGGCGGTGATCGGCACCGTCTGTGGGTTCGGCGCGTTGGCGTTGCAGGTGACGGTCTGGCCGGCGACCGAGGCGGCGGTATCGCAACCTGCCCACGCGGCGCCGGCGGACAACAGCAGGGAGGGGACAGCCAGGGCCTGCAGCACGGAAACAGAGAGGCGGCGCGGGCGAAGCGCACGCGGGACGGCACGGGACATACAGCACTCCTGGACAGGGGGAACAGGAACTGCGGATATGCGGCACTGCGCTGGCAGTCTGCCGTGCGGTGAACGGTTTCGATAGATGAATTTATGCGCTGAACATCACATTTTGAATGTGAAGTTGGACGATCATCACGAGCGTGTTATCTGGCTGAAATCGTTCAGCCTCGCAGGTGGGGTCAGATCTTCAGGTAAATCCTGCGCTTGTCCAGCCACCACGCCACGCCCCACCAAAGCGCAACGAACGCCAGCGCCTGCAGCATCGAGGCCAGCTCGAGCGCCTGCGGCATTGCGGTGGCCAGTTGCTGCCAGATCCAGCCCCAGGCGCCGGTAGCCAGCAGCACCACCGACATCACCGATGCGCCCAGGTAGGCGGTGATCGCGTTGACGCCGAAGCGCCGGCCCAGCGCCGGCCAACCCTTCTGGTCGATCAGCCAGTGCCCCAGCCACAGCGCCAACGCCGCAAGACCGCCCGTCCACAGCACGTAGCTGGGCGTCCACAACTGCTTGTTCAACGGCAGCACAAGGGCCAGCAGCAGGCCGAGCACGGCGGTCGCCACACCCAGCCCGGCCAGTGCAGCAGCACGCCCGTTGCGCAGCAGGCCACCGGCCAGCAGGCCGAGCACGGTGCTGGCCAGCGCGCCCAAAGTACTCAGCAACCCTTCCGGGTCATGGCCGAGGCCGGTATCGGCGTGCCATTGATAGACCCACGGCGCGAACAGCGCGGTATCCAGACGGCTGGCCGGGTTGGTCCAAGGCGCCAGGTCACCGATGCCGAGCAGCAGCACGGCATAGCCCACCAGCAGCGCGACCAGCACGCCGGCCTGCACGCGCGGTCGTGCATACACCGCCAGCACACCGACCAGCGCCGCGCACACGGCAATGCGTTGCAGCACGCCCCAGATGCGGAAGTGATGGGTATGCAGCGCCCACCAGATCAGCAGATGCAACAGCGCACCGGCCACCAGGATGCGCAGCGCGCGCTCCAGCACGCCGCGCGCCAGTGCAGGACGTGCAGCGGCATCCAGCGCGCGCGGTGCCACGCTGAAGGCCATCGAGACGCCCACCAGGAACAGGAAGAACGGGAACACCAGATCGGTGGGCGTGCAGCCATGCCATTCCGAATGGCGCAGCGGTGCGAACACTGCACTCCAGTCACCCGGGTTGTTGACCAGCAGCATCGCCGCCACGGTGATGCCGCGCAGGGCATCGATCGAGCCCAGACGGCGTGGCGACGTACTGTTCATCAGGCGGCCTCGTACTGTCCGGCAATCCAGGTACCACGCACCTGCAGGGCGTCATCCAGCAGCACCAGGTCGGCCTGGTAACCCTCGGCGATATGGCCCAGGCGGTCGTCAACGTTGAGGAACTGCGCCGGATAGGTCGAGGCCATGCGTGCCGCTTCGGCCAGTGGCTGGCCGAGCAGCTGCACGGTGTTGCGCACGGCGGTGGCCATGTCCAGCGCAGAACCCGCCAGCGAGCCGGCGGCATTGCGCACCACGCCGTCGATGGCGGTGATGGTTTCGCCGTACAGCACGTAGCTGGGATCGTCGGCACCGACCGGCGGCATCGCGTCGGTGACCAGCAGCAGGCGACCGCGCGGCTTGGCCGCCAGCGCCACACGCAGGCTGGCCGGATGCACGTGCACGCCGTCGACGATGATGCCGATCCAGCTGTCGCGGTCTTCCAGCGCAGCACCCACCGCGCCGGGCTCGCGGCCCTGCAGCGGCGACATCGCGTTGTACAGGTGGGTGAAACCGCGCACGCCGGCATCCAGCCCGGCGCGGATCTCTTCGTAGGTGCCGGCGGTGTGACCGGCGGCGACGATCACGCCGCGCTCGACCAGCGCACGGATGGTTTCCAGCGGCACCCGTTCCGGCGCCAGTGTCAGCAGGGTCACGCCGTTGTCGAGCGAGGCCGCCAGCGCGATCTCCTCCTCATCCGGCACGCGGAACTTGCTGGCATCGTGGGTGCCCTTGCGCGCCGGTGCGATGTACGGGCCTTCCAGGTGGATGCCGATCACGCCGGGCACACCCTGTGCGATGGCCTCGTGCAGCGCTGCGATCGCCTCGCGCATCACCGCCACGTCGTCGCTGATCAGGGTCGGCAGCATCGCGGTGGTGCCGAAGCGGCGGTGCGCCTGCGCGATGGTGCGCAGTGCCGCCACGTCCGGCGTGTTGTTGAACAGTGCGCCGCCCCCGCCATTGACCTGCACGTCGATGAAGCCGGGCAGCAGCCAGCCGCCGCCCAGGTCCACCTGCTCATCGGCCTGGCCGAGCTGTGGCGCAGCGTCGGGCAGCAACGCCGTGATGTGACCGTCCTCGATCAGCACGGCCAGGTCATCGCGGAAGTCGTCGCCCACCAGGATGCGGGCATTGCGCAGCACGGTGGCCATCACACGGTCTCCGTGACCTTGTTCAGGTGCGGCGGCAGATCCGGGTTGAAGCCACGACGCAGGGCCAGCGCGTTGATCGCGCGGTAGAAGCTCTGCACGGTCAGCAGCGGCGCGCACAGCGGATGCGGTGCGGCCGCGACCGGCAGGTTGCCACCGGCACCGGCCAGCCACACCCGCGCGCCACGCGCGGTGAACTCATCGACCACTGCACGGGTGCCGGCGCCGGTTTCATCCGGCTGGGCGAAGGCCAGCACCGGGAAGCCGCGGTCAACCAGCGCCATCGGGCCATGCTTCACTTCGGCCGAGCTGTAGGCTTCGGCATGCAAGCTGCAGGTTTCCTTGAACTTCAGCGCCGCTTCCTGCGCCGCGCCCAGGCCCAGGCCACGGCCCAGCACGAACAGATTGGTGGCCTCGACCAGGCCCTCGGTCACTGCGCTCCAGTCGCACTGCCACGCCTCGCGCATGGCATCGGGCAGCAGGTCCAGCGCATTGCGCAGGCTGCTGTCCTGCTTCCAGTACGCGGCCAGCTGCAGCAGCGCGGCCAGCGAGGCCAGGTAGCTCTTGGTGGCGGCCACGCTCTTTTCGGCACCGGCATGCAGCGGGATGACCGTGTCGGCCAGCTGCGCCAGCGGCGAATCCTCGACATTGACCAGCGCAACCACGCGCGCGCCGGCGGCCTTGGCGGCCTCGGCGTTGCGCAGCAGGTCCGGGCTCTTGCCCGACTGCGAGATGACGATGAACAGCGCGCCGCGCAGCTGCAGCGGCGCGGCATACACAGACCCCACCGACGGCGAGGCCGAGGCGACCACCAGGCCCAGCTGGGTTTCCAGCAGGTACTTGCCGTAGGTGGCGGCGTGATCGGAACTGCCGCGCGCGCAGGTGACCACGAACGGCGGCGGTGCCGCGCGCAGGCTGGCGGCCAGGGTTTCCATGGTGGCGTGGTTGCGCGAGAACTGGCGGGCAACCACGTCGGCCGCTTCAGCGGCCTCGGCGAACATCAAGGTGGCGGTGGGGTCTGACAGCGACATGGCAGGCTCAGGCAGGATCGGAAGGAAGGGGGCGTGCGCCGGCCGGGCGCATCGGCGCGGTCGAACCGCGCACCACCAGCTGCGGCACGAAGCCCTGGTTGTGCAGCGGAGCGGGCGCGTCGTCGTAGGCATCGCTGCGCAGCTGCGCGATCAACAGACGCGCGGCATGGCGGGCGATGTCCTCGGTGGCCTGCTTGGCGGTGGTCAGCGGCGGCCACGACTGGCGCGAGAACGGGCTGTCCTCGAAGCCGGCGATGGACAGGTCGTAGGGCACGTTCATGCCGGCCGACTTGGCCGCGGCCAACACGCCGGCAGCAATTTCGTCATTGGAGCCGAAGATGGCGGTGGGCGGTTCGCGCAGCGCCAGCAGGCGGCGCGCACCACGGAAACCATCATCGAAGGTGTAGTCGCCCTGCACCACCAGGTGCTTGTCCACGGTCATGCCGTAGTCCTTCAGCGCGGCCTCGTAACCGGCATAGCGTTCGCCCGAGGAACGGTGCGAGATGCCGCCCCAGAGGAAGCCGATGCGCTGGTGGCCGAGCTGGATCAGATGCTCGGTGATCTCGTAGGCGGCCTCGCGGTCGTCGACGAACACGCAGGCACCGTCGGCCGGGTCTTCGGTGGCGGCGATGATGCGCACCAGCTTGATGCCGCGCGCGGTCAGCGCCTGGATCAGGTCGCGGCGCTCGGACATCGGCGCAGTCAGTACCAGCCCGGCCAGGCGCGAGCGCTGCACCCAGTCGGCCAGTTCATCGGCCAGCAGCGGCGAGCTGGAATCGCAGGGATGGATCTGCAGGCCGAACCCGGTCTCGCGGCAGGCGGCCAACACGCCGTTCTGCACGCCGATGATGTGGTACGGGTTGGGGTTGTCGTAGACCAGCCCGATCACGAAGGTGGTGCCACTGCGCAGGTTGCGCGCGGACGGATCGGGCTCGTAGTCGAGCTCGGCAATGGCACGCAGCACCCGCGCACGGGTGGCCTGCATCACTGACGGTTCGTTGTTGATCACCCGCGAGACCGTCTTCAGCGAGACCTTGGCCTTCTCCGCAACGTCCTTGATGGTCGCTCTGCGCATGGGTTTTCCCTGGGGTTGGCTGCCGTCCATCATCGCCGATCAGGCCTTGTCCTGCGGCAGGCCGGCGCGATGGCCGATCACCGAGTAGAACAGGATGTACAGGTAGCACGGCACCATCAGCAGCACGAACACCAGCTGGAAGTCGATGTGCTGCTTGAGCACGGCGAACAGCTGCGGAATGATCGCGCCGCCGGCGATGCCCATCACCAGCAGCGCCGAGCCGGTCTCGGTGAAGCGGCCCAGGCCACGGATCGCCAGCGGGAAGATGGCCGGCCACATCATCGCGTTGGCAAAGCCCAGTGCGGCCACGAAGCCCACCGAGACATAGCCGTGGGTGACCCAGGCGCCGAGGCAGAACACCACACCCAGCACCGCCGAGATGGTCAGATAGCGCGACTGCGAGACCACCTTGGGGATCAGCAGCAGGCCGACCACGTAGCCGATGAGCATGGCAAACAGGGTCAGCGAGGTGAACATCTTGGTCTGGTCCAGCGGCAGGTCGAAGCCGTGGCCGTAGGTACCAATCGCATCGCCGGCCATCACCTCCACGCCCACGTAGACGAACAGGCACAGCACGCCCAGCCACAGGTGCGGGAACTGGAAGATGCTGCGGCGCTCGGCCGCACCGGCGCTGGTGGGGGTGGCGTTGGCTTCGGCGGACTTGATTTCCGGCAGCGGCGAGAACAGCACCGCCACCGCCAGCAGCACCAGCAGGCCGGCCATGGCCAGGTACGGTGCGTGGATCTTGGCGGCGAACTCGTTGAGCAGCTGCGCCTTGGTCGCTTCATCGGCAACGGCCACGCTGGCCGACAGGTCACCGATACCGTGCAGCACCACGGTGCCGATCAGCACCGGCGCCAGCATGCCGGCGATCTTGTTGCAGATGCCCATCAGCGCGATGCGGCGCGCCGCGGTCTCGATCGGGCCGAGGATGGAGATGTAGGGGTTGATCGCGGTCTGCAGCAGGGCCAGGCCGCTGCCGATCACGAACAGGCCGCCGAGCGCGCCGGGGTACCAGCGCTGGGTGGCGAACTCACCGAACAGTGCGGCGCCGCCGGCCATCACCAGCAGGCTCAGGCTCAGGCCCTTCTTCATGCCGGTGCGGCGCAGGATCCACGACGACGGCAGCGCCAGGAAGAAGTAGGACAGGTAGAACACCATCAGCACCAGGAAGGCGCCGACCTCGCTGAGCTCGAAGGCCAGCTTGACGAAGGTGATCAACGGGCCGTTGAGCCAGGTGAAGAAGCCGATCAGGAAGAACAGCACGCCGACGATGGCGATGGAGGTGGCCACGTTCGGGCGCGCGCTTGCAGCGGGGACGGCGGACATCAGGAGGGCTCCTGCGGCGACGGCCGCAGAACGCGGCGTCGGAGAGTGGCTGGGAACAACGTTGTCACATTCTTTCGATGGACCACCGCGCTTTGTCAACTTCCAAATGCAGCGCGGCGCTACCCATGCTGCACTGCGCAACCGACTCACGGGGCAGTGTGCTGAATGCGCAGTGGGCCTTGAGGCCCATGTGGCAACGGTTCCCGCGTGAAACCCATGCTCACGCCATGTAAACGTTTACCGCCCGTCGCATTCGTTGCGGCGCAGCAACGAAAGTGTCACGAACTCGTTGACATCGTTGTCAGCGCGGTTACAGACTCCGCCCCAATCGCCGGCCCCGATCCTGGGTCCGGCCCCACCTGCAGCAGGAGCCCGCGTGACCGCCAGCCACCCCGCCCCGGCCCATGTCCTGTCCCGCGTCGCGCCCTCGTTCCTGGCTGCCGACGTGGGTGGCACCCATGTGCGGGTGGCCCGGGTCCAGGCCAGCGGTGATGAGGCCCATCCGGTGCAGGTGCTGGAGTACCGCAAATACCGCAATGCCGACCACGCCGGGCTGAGCGCGATCCTGTCCGACTTCCTCGGCAACGGCCCGCGGCCCACGCACTGCGTGGTGGCCAGCGCCGGCTATGCCCGCGAGGATGGCACGGTGATCACCGCCAACCTGCCGTGGCCGCTGTCGGCGCGCCAGGTGGAGGCCGACGTCGGCCTGCAGCGGGTCTACATCGTCAACGACTTCGAAGCGGTGGCCTACGCCGCCGCGCAGGTGGACGCCAGTGGCGTGCTGCACCTGTGCGGACCGGAGACCGCTGCACGCGGCCCGACCCTGGTGGTCGGCCCCGGCACCGGCCTCGGCGCCGCACTGTGGATTCCCACCGCGCACGGCCCGGTGGTACTGGCCACCGAAGCCGGCCAGCCGACCCTGGCGGCCAGCACCGAACTGGAAATGGCCATCGTGCGCCACATGCAGTGCGACCGCGCGCACGTGTCGATCGAGCACGCGCTGTCCGGCCCGGGCCTGATGAACCTGTACCGCGCGGTGTGCGCGCTGCAGGGGCAGGCACCGACGCTGGCCAGCCCCGATGCGGTCACCGCCGCGGCGATGGCCGACAGCGATGCGCACGCGCGCCAGGCGCTGGATGTGTTCTGCGGCCTGCTCGGCAGCACCATCGGCGACATGGCCCTGTTCTACGGCGCCCATGGGGGCGTCTACCTGGCCGGCGGCATCCTGCCGCAGATCCGCGAATACCTGCATGCCAGCACCTTCGTCGAACGCTACCTGCAGAAGGGGCCGATGGGCGAGGCGCTGGCACGCATCCCGGTGAAGGTGGTCGAGCACGGCCAGCTGGGCGTGGTCGGCGCTGCCAGCTGGTACCTGCAGCAGTCGGCCGCCTGACACCGCAACCGGCTTCAACGCAATTGCAGCACGCAGTACGTGGCACGCCAACGCACGGGACTTCGCCGCCACCCCGCGCATGTCTTTGCAACCGTAACCGAACACCGCCGCCGGCATCCAATCGAGTGATGAGGAGAGACATCATGAACACCCGCAAGACCCTGCTTTCGGCCGCCATCGTCAGCTGCATCGCCTTCAGTGCGCACGCGCAGCAGGCCGCCCCGACCGCCACCGATCTGGACACCGTGACGGTCACGGGCATCCGTGGTTCGATGGAGAAGTCGCTCGATACCAAGCGCGAAGCCAATGCGCGCGTGGAAGTGGTCACCGCCGAAGACGTCGGCAAGCTGCCGGCGCACAACGTCGCCGACACCCTGCAGCGCCTGCCGGGCGTGAACATCAGCTCGTCCAGCGCCGACGAAGGCGGCTTCGATGAAGCCGACCGTGTCAGCCTGCGCGGCACCAGCCCGAGCCTGACCCAGACCCTGATCAACGGCCACACCGTCGGCTCGGCCGACTGGTTCGTGCTCAGCCAGGGCAACAACGTCGGCCGCAGCGTCAGCTACTCGCTGCTGCCCTCCGAACTGGTCAGCTCGGTGGAAGTGAACAAGTCCTCGCAGGCCAAGCTGCAGGACGGCGGCACCACCGGTACCGTCAACATCATCACCCGCAAGCCGCTGGAATTCTCCAAGCAGATCACCGC
Source organism: Stenotrophomonas sp. GSD10 (assembly GCF_056172695.1). NCBI lineage: Bacteria > Pseudomonadati > Pseudomonadota > Gammaproteobacteria > Lysobacterales > Lysobacteraceae > Stenotrophomonas > Stenotrophomonas sp. GSD10. The sequence goes on from NZ_JAOCMC010000002.1 coordinate 3,529,343, forward strand.
CGAAGGCTCGATCGGCATGGTGCGCTCGGACCAGGCCAAGTCGAACGACCCGCAGTACTCGGCGCTGTTCAACTACAAGAACGACGAAGGCACCTTCGGTGTGATGGTGCAGGGCTTCAGCCAGAAGCGCGAGCTGCGCCGTGAAGCACAGGAAATCCCGGGCGGCTTCTTCAAGATCGCCGCGACCGACCCGGTGGCCCAGACCAACCCGGACCTGATCGGCGTCAACGTGCCGGGCCTGCTGGGTTCGACCCTGTTCGAACAGACCCGTGAGCGCAAGGGCGGCCTGGTTTCGCTGCAGTTCAAGCCGACCGACACCCTTACCCTGGGCCTGAACGGTTTCAGCTCCAAGCTGGAAGCCAACAACTACAACCGCAACTTCATGATGTTCGGCAACAGCTTCGCCAAGTCGCAGGCGCCGAATCCGGGCTATGTGGTCAAGGACGGCGTGCTGACCAACGCCACCTACGCGGGCGTGCCGGGCACCAACTACGCGGTGTACGACATGATCTACCGCGAGTCGACGGCCAAGTCGAGCTACGTCACCTTCGATGCCGACTGGCAGATCAGCGACAGCCTGACCGCCAAGTTCCAGGCCGGCAGCACCAAGGGCACCGGCGAGACGCCGCGCCAGTACATCGCCGAAGTCACCCTGGCCAACGGCGGTGGCGCCAGCTGGGCCACCCACGGCAACGGCTCGCCGATCGACTGGAACCTGGGCGGCGACCTCTCGCCCAACGGCGTCACCAGCTTCGGCACCTGGGGCAACCAGCAGGTCACCGCCGAGGACAAGGAGAAGTGGGCAACGCTCGACTTCAACCAGTACTTCAACGACGGCGGCGTGCTGAACTCGATCGATTTCGGCCTGCGTTTCGCTGACCACAAGCGCGAAGCGCTGTCGCCGGAAGGCGCAACGCCGGGCGATATCTGGAGCGCGCTGAAGAACGGTGCCACCTCCAACTACCCCAGCGGCTTTGCCGGTGATATCGGCGGCACCTTCCCGCGCAACATCTGGTACTTCACCCCGGGTGCGCTGAAGGACGCGGTGACCAACAACTCCACCTGGCTGGCCGGCAACGATGGCCCGACCGGTCGCCACAACTACGGTGCCGAGTGGAAGGTGCAGGAGAAGAACTTCGCCGGCTACGTGCAGGCCAACTTCCGTGGTGACTGGTGGAGCGGCAACGTCGGCCTGCGCTACGTCAACATCAAGCAGGACATCGACACCTACAACGCCGTCAGCAAGGCCGCCGATGCCGATGTCAGCAGCCTGTTCGGCATGTGGGAACGCATGGCCTTCCAGAACAAGCGCAACCGCGTGCTGCCCAGCGCCAACATCAAGTTCGACCTGGACGACAACCTCGTCCTGCGCGTGGCCGCCTCGCAGACCCAGACCCTGCCGGACTACTCGGCACTGGGCGCCTCCTCCTACGGTTCGGATCTGAACAAGACCGGTGGCGGCGGCAACCCGAACCTGAAGCCGACCCTGTCCAGCAACCTGGATGCCAACCTGGAGTGGTACTTCATGCCGCGCGGCCTGCTGTCGGTGGGCGCATACCACATGAAGCTGAAGGACTACATCGCCTTCGACGTGGTCTCGCGCCAGCTGTACAGCGAACTGACCAACCAGCTCGAGACCTACCAGATCTCCACCCCGATCAATGCCGACGGCAAGGTGACCGGCGTGGAAGTGGCCTACGAGCAGCCGATCGGCGAGTACTTCGGCGTCAACGCCAACTACACCTACGCCAACGGCACCACCGCGCATACCTGGTCGGATGGTTCGCACAACCTGCTGGGTACCTCGAAGAACACCTACAACGTGGGCGCCTACTTCGAGAACGAACGCTTCGGTGCCCGCGTCAGCTACACCCGCCGCTCCTCGTTCCTGATCAGCCTGTCCGGTACCAACCCGTACTACCAGGATGACTTCGGCACGCTGTCGGCCTCGCTGAGCTACAAGGCCACCGACTGGCTGAGCATCACCCTGGACGGTCTGAACCTCAACAACCCGACCTACAAGTACTACCAGACCGCGGCCATCCCGACCTCGTTCTACAGCAACGGCCGCCAGTACTACCTCAACTTCCGCTTCAAGTACTGATCCAGCGGCGGCAACATCGCCGAGTCGTGCACGCACGCCGGGCCTGGGTCATTCCGGGCCCGGCGTTTTTCATGTATAGCGTTCATCGCACCGTTCCAAGGAGTCGTACCGATGCTCAAGCCTTCCCGCGCCCGGATGCGCAGCGCAGTGCTGCTGGGCGGCCTGCTCGCCCTGTTGCCGGCGCTGCCGGCCCTGGCCGCCGATCCCACGCCCGCCGCTGAAGCACCCGGCCCGCAGCTGCGCGCCGGCAGCCTGATGCTGATTCCCGCCCCGGCCACCGTGCAGCGCGCCCAGGGCAGCGGCATCACCGTGCGCGCCGATACCGTGCTGCAGGCCGAAGGCGAAGCTGCGCAGCGCGTCGCCGCGCAGTTTGCCGACCTGCTGGCCCGCAGTGGCGGCCCGCGCCTGGCGCTGGCCAAGGGCAGGACAGCGGCCAAGAGCGGCAGCATCCACTTCCAGATCGTGCCTACCTTCCGCGACAGCGGTGAGAGCTACACGCTGGAAAGCAGCGCGCAGGGCGTGCTGATCCAGGCCGGCAACGAGACCGGCCTGTTCTATGGCGCCACCACCCTGGCCCAGCTCGCCACCGGCGGCAGCAACGGCGTGCTGCCGGCCGTGCAGATCCAGGACGCGCCGCGTTTCAGCTGGCGCGGTTTCATGCTCGATTCCGCCCGTCACTTCCAGAGCCTGGACGAGATCAAGCGCGTGCTCGACGCGATGGCCGCGCACAAGCTCAACACCTTCCACTGGCACCTGACCGATGACCAGGGCTGGCGCATGGAGATCAAGCGCTACCCGAAGCTGACCGAGGTGGGCAGCTGCCGCCTGCCGGCCGGTGATGGCGGCATCGATCCGGTCAGCGGCCAGGAACATCCGTACTGCGGCTTCTATACGCAGGAGCAGATCCGTGAAGTGATCGCCTATGCAGCCAAGCTGCATATCCAGGTGATTCCGGAGATCGATGTGCCGGGCCACGCGACCGCCGCGATTGCCGCGTATCCGGAGCTCGGCACGATCGATACACCGCTGAAGCCGATCAGCGAATGGGGCGTGTTCCCCAACCTGTTCAACACCGAAGACAGCACCGTCACCTTCCTGGAGAACGTGCTGGAAGAAGTGATCGACCTGTTCCCAGCCAAGTACGTGCACGTCGGTGGCGACGAGGCGGTGAAGGACCAGTGGGAAGCATCGAAGCAGGTGCAGCAGCGCATGCGTGCGCTCGGCATCAACAATGAGATGGCCATGCAGAGCCACATCATCAAGCGCCTGGAGACCTTCCTGGAGGAGCACGACCGGCGCCTGATCGGCTGGGATGAGATCCTCGAAGGCGGCCTGCCGCCACAGGCCACGGTGATGTCGTGGCAGGGCACCGAAGGCGGACTGGCAGCGGCCAGCGCCGGCCATGACGTGATCATGTCGCCGGTCGGCTACCTGTACCTGGATTACCTGCAGACCGCCTCGCCGAATGAACCGCCGGGCCGCCCGACCCAGGTCAACCTCGGCAAGCTGTACAACTTCGAACCGGTGCCGGCCGAACTGGCTGCCGACAAGCGCGAGCACATCCTCGGCCTGCAGGCCAACATGTTCACCGAGCACACGCGCAGCTATGCGCGCCTGCAGCACAACCTGTTCCCGCGCCTGGCAGCGGTGGCCGAGACCGGCTGGAGCACGCCGGAACAGCGCGACTTCCGCGATTTCCTCGCGCGCCTGCCGTCCCAGCTGCAGCGCTACCGCGCCTGGGGCCTGGCCTACGCGCAGACGCCGTTTGAAGTGGGCGTGGACTACACCGGCAACCGCGCCGCCAACACCGTGACCGTGTCGCTGGCCAATCCGCTGGGCTATGAGGTGCGCTACAGCACCGATGGCCAGCCGGTGAGCGCGCAGTCGCCGCTGTACCAGCAGCCGCTGACCGCCACGCTGCCCGCCACCGTGCAGGCGGCCGCGTTCTACCAGGGGCAGATGCTGGCGGCGAAGCCGACGGTGGCGGCGTTCACCGCACAGTCGCTGCTCAGCCGCCGCAGCGATGAGCTGCTCAGCTGCGTGGGCAAGAAGGGCCTGGTGCTGCGCCTGGAAGACGATGGCCCGCGCGAAGGCGAGCGCGCCGTGTTCAACGTGGACATCTTCCAGCCGTGCTGGCGCTGGCCGCAGGCGCAACTGGACGGCATCGGCAGCGTGGAAGTGCGTGCGGGGCGTATTCCGTACTACTTCCAGCTGGCCCACGACGAGCCCAAGCGCCGCTTCGAGAAGGCCAAGCGCGCGCATGGCGAGATGCAGGTGCGCCGTGGCGATTGCAGCGGCAAGGTGCTGGCTGAAGTAGCCCTGCCGGCCAAGCCGGATGCCGATGGCTTCGTGACCCTGCGTGCGGCACTGCCGAAGGGCACGAAGGGGAACGGTGATCTGTGCATCAACTTCACCGGCGACACGCGCCCGGCGATGTGGGTGCTGGATGAGGTGACGCTGGGTAAATAACGGCAGATCGGTCCTGGTGGGTGCCGACCTTGGTCGGCACCTCGGGCAATCCTGGTGGGTGCCAACCTTGGTCGGCACCTTGGGCAATCCTGGTAGTTGCCAACCTTGGTTGGCACGCGGTTACCCGCGCCAGCGCAGCAGCAGATCGCGCAACGGAGTCAACGCGGTGGCCAGGCCCGCCAGCACGCCCACCGTGTTGGCGATGGCGTCCATCGGATCGGCCACGCGGTCATCGGTCAATGCGCCCTGCGCGAACTCGATGCCGATGCCCATCAGTACCAGGCCCACGCCCACCCACAGCAGCGGGCGCCCGCGCCGGAACAGCTGCACCGCGCTGCCGGCCAGGATGAAATAGGCGAGGAAGTGCTCCCCCTTGTCGCTGTTTTCCGGCAGCGGGATCGGCGGCGGCGGGATCAGGCAGACCACGATCACCACCAGCACCGCCAGCGCCCACAGCGCGCCCCACAGCCGCGGCCGGCGCAGCGGCTTGATCACCGGCAACGCACTGCTCACAGGCGCCAGCTCAGGTCGCCCAGTGCAAAGGCCGGCTCGAAATCAACATCGCGCTGCAGGCCGATGGCCTGGAAGCGCTCGCCCATTTCGGTGGGCAGGGTCAGTTTCTTCACCTGGTCGCGCAGCTGGATGCGGCCAACCTCGTCGGTGCGTTCCTCGGCCAGCAGCAGCACCTGGTCCAGGCCGTTGCCGAGCAGGAAACTGGCCTGGCTGCAGTAACCGGCCAGCTCGAACCCCCCATGCATGCCTGCCTCGGCCATCGCGGTGAAATCCACCGAGGCGGTGATGTCCTGCAGGCCCGGCCAGCGGTGCACGTCGTTGTGCACGTGGTGGCGATAGAACGCGCGCACGGTGCCATCATCGCGGTCGGGCTGGTAGAACTCGCCCCGGTTGTAACCGTAGTCGACGAACAACAGCGCACCACGTTGCAGGCCGCCGGCCACCGCCTGCAGCCAGTACGGCAGCTGCGGCAGCACTTCGGAGCGGTAACCCTCGGCAAAGGGCTTTTCCAGATAGCGCTCGATGTGGCGCACCGCGCCGTTGAGCAGGATGTCGGCCGGCTGCGCGCCGCGGATGAAATTGCCGTCACCATCCAGCTCGACGGTTTCCTCATACACCTCGCCGTCGCGGATCAGGAAGCGCGGTGTCGGCAACGCGTCGATCACTTCGTTGGCAAACACCACGCCTTCCCAGTCTTCCTCGAACGGGCGGTCGACCCACTCCACGCGCGCGGCCAGCTCGGCCGGCAGGTTCAGCTGCAGGCGCTGCTGCTGGCGCTCGCGCAGGTCGGCACTGGGTTCGAGGATGGCGTAGCGCGAGGGCAGTGCGTCCAGCTCGGCCAGGCGCAGCAGCACCGCCTCGGCGAAAGCGCCGGTGCCGCCGCCCAGTTCCAGCATGCGCGCCTGTGCGCCCAGCTGCGCGAACACCGGCGCCAGCGCATTGGCCACGCTGCCGGCGAACAGGCTGCCGAGCTCGGGTGCGGTGGTGAAGTCGCCACTGCCACCGAACTTGCTGGCACCGGCGCTGTAATAGCCCCAGCCGGGGGTGTACAGGCACAGCTCCATGAAGCGGGAGAACGGCATTGCCCCGCCCTGGGCAAGGATTTCGGCACGCAGGGCGGCGGCCAGCTGGTCGCTGTGGGCCAGGGCATCGGCTTCGGGCAGGGGGAAGGTGGGCTGCATGGCGTCTTCGAATGCGGTGACAATGGTGCACAGGATAGCCGAGCCTTGGAGGACCCTCGATGAGCGACACCCACCCCGTGGTCCTGATCACCGGCAGCGCACGCCGGATCGGCGCGGCCATTGCCCGCCAGTTCCACGCCTGCGGCTGGTCGGTGGTGCTGCATGCCAACACTTCCAGCGCCGAGCTGCAGCAGGCCGCGTTCGATTTCGACAACGTGCGCCCCGGCAGCGTGCTGGCCCTGCAGGCCGACCTGCGTGACGCCGACGCCCTGCCCGACCTGGTCGAACAGGCCGTCAGCCACTTCGGCCGCCTGGACGCGCTGGTCAACAACGCCTCCAACTTCTTCCCGACCCCGCTCGGCCAGGTGACCGCCGAGGCGATGGACGAGTTGTATGCGGTCAACGCGCGCGCACCGCTGCTGCTGTCCCAGGCGGCGGCGCCCTACCTGCGCCGCCAGCACGGCTGCATCGTCAACCTGACCGACCTGCACGGCACCGACCCGATGCGCGACCACATCGCCTACACCATGGCCAAGGCCGCGCTGGAAATGGCCACGCGCTCGCTGGCGCTGGAGCTGGCGCCCAAGGTGCGGGTCAATGCCGTGGCGCCAGGCGCGATCCTGTGGCCGGAACAGGGCAAGGACGATTTCGCCCGCGAGGCGCTGCTGGCGCGCACGCCGCTGGCGCGGACCGGTACGGTCGAGGAGATTGCCGAAGCGGTGTATTGGTTGGTGGCCGAGGCCAGTTTCGTCACCGGCCACACATTGCGCGTGGATGGTGGGCGTACGGTCAGTTGAGGCGTTGCCGGCCGTTGGCCGGCAACCTCCCTCATTCCAGGTCCACCACCTCGAACGCGGCGCCGTACTGCGCGTGGGCACGCCACAGCGTGGCCAGGTCATGCCCGCTGACCGGGTCGATGAAATCCGGCGCGATGTCGGCCAGCGGTTTCAGCACGAAGGCATGCTTCAGCTCCGGGCGCGGAATGCGCAGGTGGCCGGGGCCTTCCACCACCAGGTCGCCGTAGAACACTACGTCGATGTCCAGCGTCCGGTCGGAGAAGCGCGGCCCGCTGCGGTCACGGCCATGGGCGTCTTCCAGCGCATGCAGCCAGTCGTCCAGTTCCTGCAGCGGCAGATCGGTGTCGATCGCCACGGCATTGTTGAGGAAAGCCGGGCCCTCGAAACCGACTGCGGCGGTGCGGTAGGCGGGCGAGACCTGCAGCGCGCCGAAGCGCGCGCGCAGGGCCGTCACCGCAGCGTGGAGGTAGCGGCGGGGCTGGACGTTGCTGCCCAGGCTCAGGAGCACGGTGGTCATGCGGTTCCGGTGGCGGCGTACTGGGGGGCGTGGGCATGCCGTCATCACGGCGGCCTGCCTACACTCCGGGACGCACATGATAGGGCACCGACATGACCTATTGCGTTGGAATCGAGGTGGACCAGGGCCTGGTCTTCGCCGCCGACACCCGGACCAATGCCTCGCTGGACGATGTGCGCGTGCATCGCAAGCTGCACGCGTTCGAGTACCCCGGCCAGGCAGCCTACGTGCTGATGGCGGCTGGCAACCTGGCCACCACCCAGCTGCTGGTGTCACGCCTGGGGCGTGATGCCGATGAACGGCGCACGCCCAACCTGCGCGACATGACCCACCTGTTCGAGGCCGCCGAATACGTCGGCCAACTGCTGGTGGACAGCCAGGTGCACAGCCGCCACAGCGAGCATGGCCATGACGGGGTCAACACTCAGGCCACGCTGATCTTCGGCGGCCAGATCGCCGGCGAGCGGCCGGGGCTGTACATGATCTATCCGCTGGGCAATGCCATCGCCGCGTCGCCGGAGACGCCCTACCTGCAGATCGGCGAATCCAAGTACGGCAAGCCGATCCTGGATCGCATCCTCAGCCCGGCCACGCGCCTGGAGGATGCCGCACGCACGGCGATCGTCTCGCTGGACTCCACCATCCGCTCCAATCTGTCGGTGGGTCTACCGATCGATCTGGCACTGCTGCGCGACGGTGAACTGCGTATCGGGCAGCAGCTGCGGCTGGGCGCGGATTCAGCGCTGTATGCCGACATCCACCAGAACTGGTCCCGGCGGCTGGAACAGGCGGTGGATGCGCTGCCGCGGTTCCCGTGGGAAACCACCGGACGGTAGTGCCGGCCGCTGGCCGGCATCCGCGTTGATCCTGCAGCACGGGGATGCCGGCCAGCGGCCGGCACTACCCGAATGTCAGCCCAGCGCTTCGGCCACCGCGCGGAACACCTGCTGCATCTGCAGCGGCTTGCGCAGCACGTGCACCTCCACGCCGGGCGGGAAGGCATCGGCCGGCACTGCCACCGCAGCGTCCTCGAGCACCAGTGCCGGGCCGCCATAGCCCAGCGCGGCCATCTCGCCCAGCAACTGGCTGGCCGGCAGCAGCTTGGAGCCGGCATCGGCGATCACCAGCGCCGGCAGCGCTTCCTGCTGCATCCAGCGCAGCGCGGCCGGGCCGTCGGACGCCAGCTGCAGCTGGTAGCCCTGGCTGGACAGCGCATTGCCCAGCAGCGACAGGCGCGTAGCTTCGCCATCGACCACCAGGATCGACTGGCCACTGCCCAGCGCCACCAGCTGCTCGACCGGCTCACCGGTATCGATGCTTTCATGCATCGGCAGGCGCAGCTCGAAACGTGTGCCCTGCCCCAGCGCGCTGCTGACGTGGATGCTGCCGCCCGCACCTTCGACGATGCGCTTGCAGGAAATCAGGCCCAGGCCGGTGCCATCGGCCTTGGTGGTGAAGAACGGATTGAACAGGTGCGAGAGCGTGTCCGCGTCCATGCCGATGCCTTCATCGACCACGCGGATGCACATCCAGTCCACCCCGTCGCGATGGCCGGCGTGGTTGGCGGTCAGGCTCAGGCGGCCGCCGTCGGGCATGGCCTGGATTGCGTTGAGCGCCAGGTTCAACATCACCTGCTGCAGCTCGGTGTAGTTGGCATCGACCACCAGGCCCTCATCCTGCACCTGCAGTTCCAGGCGCACCGCGTCGGGCACGTTGCTGCGCAGCAGCAGTGCCACCGCATCGAACAGGCCGTTGATCTCGATGCGTTCGCTGGGTTTGCGCGAGCCGCGCACGAACGACAGCATCGACTCGGCCATCTCGTGGCCACGACGCCCGCACTCGGCGATGACATCGGCCAGATGATGCAGCTGCGGATCATCGGTGCGTGCCTTCAGCAGGTCCGGCATGATCAGCAACGGCTGCAGGATGTTGCGCAGGTCATGGCTGAGCCCGGCGGCGAGCAGCGACAGGCTTTCCAGCCGTTGTGCGCGCATCAGTTCGGTTTCCACCCGCGCGCGCTCCACGGTACTGCGCGCATCGCGGATCGCGCGCGCCACCGCCGACGGCAGACGCGCCGGCTGGTGCTTGATGATGTAGTCGTTGGCGCCCTTCTGCAGCGCCGCCACCGCGTTCTCCTCACCCATGGTGCCGGAGACGAAGATGAAGGGTACTTCCGGCGAGGTCTCACGCACGATGCGCAGCGCATCGTCGCCAGAGAAGCCCGGCATGCTCAGGTCGGACAGCACGATGTCCGGCTGGAACGCGGCCAGCGCCCGGCGCAGCTCTGCCTCGCTCTCCACGCGCTCGAAACGGGCTTCCAGGCCCGCATCGAGCATCTGTTCGGACATCAGCTCGGCATCTTCCGGGGAATCTTCCACCAGCAGGATGCGCAGCGCCCCCAGGGCGGGACCGGTCAAGGGCATGGGCTCACTCGAGTTCCGGTGCCTGGTTGATCAACGCCCAGAACTTGCCCAGGGTCTGCACCGCGCCGAAGAACTGGTCCACATCCACCGGCTTGACCACGTAGGCATTCACGCCCATGTCCCAGCTGCGGGCCAGATCGCTTTCCTCGCGCGAGGACGACAGGATCACCACCGGCAGGCGCTTGAGTTCATCGTGCTCGCGGATCTGCCGCAGCACTTCCAGGCCATCCATGCGCGGCATCTTGATGTCCAGCAGCAGCACCGCCGGCAACCCTTCCTCGCGGTTGGCAAAGGCGCCACGGCGCAGCAGGTAATCCATCACTTCCACGCCATCTTCGACGTGCACGATGGGGTTGGCCAGGCGCGCTTCTTCCAGTGCGTCGATCGCCATTTCGGCATCGGCCGCGCTGTCTTCGGCGAGCAGGATGGTGCGCAGAGTCGTCATGCAGAAGGACCTTGTTTGTCCGCGTCGATGGCGGGAGGCAGGTAGAAGTGGAAGGTGGCGCCGACGTCCGGTTCGGCCTCGGCCCAGATGCGGCCGCCATGGCGGGTCAGCACGCGGCGCACGCTGGCCAGGCCGATGCCGGTGCCGGGGTAGTCGCTGGCCTTGTGCAGGCGCTGGAACACGCCGAACAGTTTGCCGGCATAGGCCATGTCAAAGCCTGCACCATTGTCGCTGACCGTGAACTGATGACCGCCGTCGGGCTGCTGCCGGTAGTCCACGCGGATCCGAGCCGGTTCGCGGTTGCCCGAGTACTTCACCGCATTGCCGAGCAGGTTCAGCCAGACCTGCCGGATCATGTTCTCATCGGCCACCACGATCGGCAGCGGCGCGATGCTCCATTCCACCTGATGGGCGTGGCCAGTGCTTTCGGCCTCGGCCAGCAGATTGGCATCGAGCATGGCGCGGGTATCGGCCACCAGTGACTGCATGTCCACCGCCTGCTGGCGCATCGCCGCGCGGCCCAGCCGCGAATAGACCAGCAGGTCGTCGATCAGCGCCGCCATGCGCCGTGCCGAACTGGAGATCACCTCCAGGTAGTGGCGGCTCTTGTCGTCGGCCTGCTCGCCGAGGTGGCGCGACAGCTTGTCGGAGAAGCCGGCCACATGGCGCAGCGGAGCACGCAGGTCGTGCGACACCGAGTAACTGAACGCTTCCAGTTCGCGGTTGACCTCCGACACCTGCGCCACCTTGCCTTCCAGCTGGCGGTTCAACTCTTCCACGCGCAGCTGCACGGCACGCTGCACCGTGACATCGCTGATGGTCAGCAGCACGACCTCGTCATCGGTGTCAGGCAGCGGCATGCGGCGCGCGTTGAGCAGCATGTAGCGCGAGATGCCATCGGCGGTGCGCTGCTCGTGCTCGAAGTCCCAAAGCTCGCGCCCGCGCAGCAGCACGTCGGCCAGCCGCTGGCGCACCACCGGATCCTGCCAGGCGCCATCGCCAACGGTTTCCAGCAACAGGCCGTCGGCACGTTCGTCCTGCAGCCCGTACAGCTCGGCGAAGGCCGGATTGTGCAGCTGCACGCGCAGGTCGCGGTCGAGCAGTACGATCGGCTCACGCACGGTCTGCAACACCGAGGCCGCGCGCGCGGCCGAGCGCAGCGATTGCCGCTCGGCATGCAGGCGGCGGCCGATCTGCCGCTGCAGCAGCCACAGCACCAGGCCCAGCAGCGCCAGCTGCACCACCAGCGAACTCCACGACACCAGTTCGGTCTGCTTGCGCTGGCGCGCGGCCTGCTCGGCGCGCGCGGTCAACAGCGCCTGCTCGCTGGCCTGGAGTTCTTCGACCAGACCGCGGATCGGATAGCGCGTGCTCAGGTCCTGCACCAGCGCGCGCTGGTCGCTGTCCGGCTCGGACCGGGCCAGTTCGCGGGCCACCGCCAGCCGCCCCTCCAGCATCGATTCGATGCGGCCGATGCGGATCAGCTGGTCGGGATTGTCGCGGGTCATCCGGCCCAGTTCGGCCAGCCGCCCGGGAATCTCGTTGGCCTTGGCCATGCGTTCGCGCAGGCCGGGCGCGTCGATGCCCTTGGACAGGGTCAACGCCGCCGATTCAACATCACGGACATCGGCCTGCAGCTGTTGCAGGGCCACGCCTACGGCCTGGGTATGGCTGACCCAGGCCATCGCCTGTTCGTTGTCCTGCTGCAGTTTGCGCAGCGTCAACCACGGCACCACGATGATCGCGGCGGCCGCCAGCGCCAGGGCCGGCAACCGCCAGCGGTCCCAGATGTCGTCACTGAAAACCAGTGCCATGGTTCCTCGTCAACCGAGCCGCGCATCGGTGGTCGGGACGAACCCGACGGCGGCGGAACCGGCAATATAGCGCAGGCGGTCACACGGGCGGGCGTTCCGGCCCGGCTGGCTGAACGGGTTATGGGAACCCGGCCGTAGAGTCGAGCTTGCTCGACTGCTCTGCCCATTGACCTGAGGTTGATCGATGGCGCGAGTCGAGCAAGCTCGACTCTACCCGGCAGCGGGCGCCCCACGCGGGGGCGCCCACCGGGATCAGCGCTTGGCCGCCGCGCTGACCTTCAGTGCAGCGGCGTCAACACGGGTCACGCCCTTGATGCCCTTGGCGGTGGTGACTGCCTTGTCCTTCTCGGCCTGGCTGGCCACCGCGCCACTGAGGCTGACCACGCCGTTCACCGTTTCCACCTTGATTTCGGTGCCCGGCACGTTGCTGCTGGCCAGCAGGTCGGCCTTCACCTTGGTGGTGATCCAGGTGTCGGTGACCGGTTCATTGGAATCGTGGCGATCGGCATGGGTCGCCGGATGCGTGCTGGTCGGCGGGCTCTTGGCGGCCGGGTCCTTGGCGAATGCAGCCGAGGAGGACAGCGCCAGGCCCAGGGTGAGGGCAGAAGCAATCAGCGTTCGGGTGGTATTGCTCATCGTGTCGTACTCCTTCGGGATGTGCTGCCAGTCTGGACAGATGCATGTGTGGCAGGCGTGGCGCCGCGGTCATGCCGCCGTGAATCGGAGCGTCTGCAGCGGCAACCGTTCAGTTTTGGCCTGCCAGCGCCCGTCGTTTACCCTGCCCTTCCCACTGCCGGAGCTCTGCCATGCGCCCCGACCTGCACCTGGCCCTGATCGGCTACGGCCTGGCCGGCCGTGTCTTCCATGCACCGCTGATCCAGCACACGCCCGGGCTGGTGCTGCACAGCATCGTCAGTTCGCAACGCGACACGCTGCTGCGCGCGTTCAGCGACGTGCACGTGCGCGCCACGCCACAGGAGGTGTTCGACGACCCCGCAGTGGACGCGGTGGTGATCGCCACACCCAACCAACAGCACGCCTCCCTGGCGATCGCAGCGCTGGCGGCGGGCAAGCATGTGCTGGTCGACAAACCGTTCGCACTCGACGTTGCCGAAGCCGAAGCGGTGCTGGCCGCTGCGCGTGAGGCCGGCCGCATCGCCACCGTGTTCCAGAACCGGCGCTTCGATGCCGACTTCCTCACCCTGCAGGCGCTGCTGGCCGATGGCGTGCTGGGTGAGGTGGCCGAGTGCCATGCGCACTTCGACCGCTACCGGCCGCAGGTGCGTGACCGCTGGCGCGAGCAGGAAGGACCCGGCAGCGGCCTGTGGTACGACCTGGGCCCGCACCTGCTGGACCAGATGCTGGTGCTGTTCGGCTGGCCGCAGGCGATCGATGCCGATCTGGCGGTGCAGCGCGAGGGTGGCAGCGGTATCGATTACTTCCATGCAGTGCTGCATTACCCACGGCATCGCGCGATCGTGCATGCCGGTTCACTGGTGGCTGCGCAGACGCCGCACTTCAGCGTGCATGGCAGCCAGGCCAGCTGGATCAAGCACGGCCTGGACGTGCAGGAAGCGCAGCTGCGGCGCGGTGTTGCACCGGGTGCGCCGGGCTGGGGCATCGACCCGCGGCATGGCGAACTGGTGCGCTGCGATGCCGAGGACAACGTGCAGCGCAGTACCGTGGACAACCTGCCCGGCGACTACCGGCGGCTGTACGCGCAATTCGCAGCAGTGATGCACGGCGATGGCGAAGCCACGGTGAGTCCGGAGCAGGCGTTGCAGCTGATGCGGCTGCTGCAGGCCGGCATGGACAGCGCACGCGAAGGACGGCGGGTGCGGCTGGGGTGACCGGCAGGGCTGCGCCCTGCACCCGCGGTAGTGCCGGCCGCTGGCCGGCACTAGCAACGGCAACGTCAAAAGCGGGCATTCCGTGAATGGCGTGGTGGGGCCGGTTGCGGGGGCGCCGTAAATACGTCCATGTAGGCTCGGTCGCCGCATCCATGCGGCTCACGCCCCCGCAATCGGACCCACCCCGCCTTCGACAGATTTCTGCGGCTGTTGGTAGGTGTCGACCTTGGTCGACACATCCACGCCATGCGTGGATGACGTGGAAACGATCGGAACACGCCTTTGTAGAGTCGAGCCATGCTCGACTGGCTTTTGCGTCATGGGGTCAGAGCCCTTTCCTGCGGAAAGGGATCCGACCCCGGCTGCGTGGCTTACGACTTCTTGATGGCGTGGCCGCCGAACTCGTTGCGCATCGCCGACAGCAGGCGGTCGGTGAACGAATTGGATTCGCGCGAGCGCAGCCGTTCCAGCAGCGACAGGGTGATCACCGGTGCCGGCACGTCCAGCGCGATGGCTTCGGCCACCGTCCAGCGGCCTTCGCCGGAATCCTCCACGTACGGTGCGATGCCGTCCAGCGATGGGTTGCGCTTGAGCGCTTCGGTGCTCAGGTCCAGCAGCCACGAACGCACCACGCTGCCGTGGCGCCACACCTCGGCCACCTGCGCCAGGTCCAGCTCCATCTCCTGCTTGCGCTCCATCAGTGCGAAGCCTTCGGCATAGGCCTGCATCATTCCGTACTCGATGCCGTTGTGCACCATCTTGGTGAAGTGACCGGCGCCGGACGGGCCGACACGCGCCCAGCCGCGATCCTCGGCCGGTGCCAGCGTGCGCAGCAGGGGCGCGATCTGTTCCACCACCGAAGCCTCGCCACCCACCATCAGGCTGTAGCCTTCCTGCAGGCCCCACACGCCACCGCTGGTGCCGCAGTCGACGTAGCCCAGATCGTCCTCGGCCAGCGCCTTCGCACGGCGGATCGAGTCCTGGTAGTTGGAGTTGCCACCGTCGATGACGATGTCACCCTCGGCCAGGTGCGGGGTCAGCTGGCCCAGGGTCTGGTCGACGGTCTCGCCGGCCGGCACCATCAGCCACAGCACGCGCGGCACCGGCAGTGCGGCCACGGCCGCGGCCAGCGAATCAACCACCTCCAGGCCGGCCTCGGCAGCGCGCTGGCGGGCACCTTCGCCCGGGTCGTAGCCGACCACGCGGTGGCCGCCGCGATGCAGGCGCTGGGCCATGTTGGCGCCCATGCGGCCGAGGCCGATCATTGCAATATCCATTGTTTCACCTTCAGTTGGGGTCTAGGGTCAGGCTGCCTGGCCTGCCGGTAGCCGCGCAGTGGCGCAGCTGCGCCTCGCGCCAACGCCGGTAGAGCGTGGTATGCAGATTGTGCACCGCCAGGTCGATCGAAAACGGGGTGCGCGGGTTGCGATCGAGCAGGCGGGCGATGTGGTATCCGATGGGACGTATACCGCGTGGATGCACATAGATCACGAACTGCTGGTAGAACGGATCGTCCAGCAGCTGGTCCATGCGCGCCAGCGTGGCGCGATGGCGCGGTGCCAGCGCCGCGCGCAGTTGCGCATCGCGCTCGAACAGCAGACGCTCGAAATAACGCATGCCGATGCGGGGCATGCCCTGCGCCAGCCGCCACAGCTCGGCATTGCGCTGGTCGTACCAGGCCAGGCCGCCGTGCAGCGCCAGTGCCTGCGCGGCGCCCTCGCCCACCTCGACCACCACGAAGTTCTCGGCCTGGTTGCTCAGGTCATCCAGGCTGCCCTTGTCGTACACGTGCTCGATGAAGCCGGGGACACCGACGAAGGCCTGTCGGCCCATCGCCGACGTGCGCACCGCCTTGCCATCGGCAAAGAAGTCGCCCGCATGCGCGCCGAGCAGGATGCTGTCGGTGTCATGCAGTGCGAGGAACGTGCCGATCGACAGTTCGGCGGGTTTGAATTCCGCATCGAACGCGGCATCGCCATACAGCTCGCGCTGCGTGGCCAGCTGCGCGACCTGGCGGCCCACTCCGCATTCGGCGCGCACGCGGCCGCTGTAGAACGTCTGCAACGCGTGGCTGTTGCTGGCAGTGGGCACAAAGCCACGACCGAAACTGCGCGTGCGCTGCCAGCCCTGCGAAGGCGCGCCCTGCAGGCCGAAACCGATCCACCCCATCTGCAGGCCGGAGAAGCGGAAGCCTGTGTTGCCCTGCAATGCGGTCGTTGCACGGCCGGTGGCCGCGCCCAGTTCGAAGGCATAGGCGCAGACCGTGGCCGGATCGTCCAGCAGCTGCTGCAACAGCGCCTGGCGCGATGCAGGCGGCAGATCCGCCGGCCAGCGCACGTGCAGGTCACCGGCTGCCTGCGCCGCCGCCAGCGAGGCACGCGTGCACACCGGCCCGCCCTGTATCTCGGGCGCGGCAACCGCCGCGTCTTCGAAGCGCCAGCCCAGTCGCTGCAGCAGGCCCTGCACGCAGTCAGCGGGCGTGGACGCAACGCCCAGCGCGGGCACCAGCAACAGCGCCACCCCCATCAGCCTGCCACGCACGCTCAACCCTGGTCCGTGGCCGCCGGTGCGGGTTCAGGGGCCGGCGGTGGTGGTGGTGGTGGTGGTTTGCCGGATTCTGCTGGCAGGTACTGTTGCAGGCGCTGGAAGAAGCGTCGATAGAACTCGGCATCGGTGACCGTGCTGCTGGCCACCTTCACCAGCGAGTCGTCATTGCTGCCGAACGGCAGCGATACCGAGCCCAGCGCACCGACGCCGACACTGGCCGAGGTCGGGCTCTTCTTCAGCGCATAGCGGTCCTGCACGGCACTGACGAACACCAGCGCCTGGCTGCCGCGCGGCGCGCAGGAGATGCGCAGCACCAGCTGCTCGTGATCATCTTCGCGTGGCTGGAAATTCTTGTTCCCTTCCACCTGGGTGTCGTCAGCGCGGGCGATGGCATAGCCCTGGCTGAGCAGGGTACGGCGTGCCGCCTCGCAGGCCTCGCCGGGGCGACCCTCGACCGTGCGCGAGAAGGTATCGCCCGAATCAAAGGACTCGCGCAGTACGGTGCTGTCGGCGGCACGACCACCACAGGCCGACAGGATCAAGGCGCTGGACAGCGCCACGACAACGCTGGAAAGACGGGAGGCCCGCATGGGTACTCCTGCGAGGACGGTACCCCCAAGCGTAGCCCTGCCCCCGTGTGCGGCAGGTCGAAACCGGCGCCCACGTTGGTCCCGGTTCATCCGCCGGGCACGGCCCGCCGCTACCGGGATGGAGCCCCCAGACGACGAAGGGCCGGCAATGCCGGCCCTTCGGGTCCCTCACCCGCTGAGCCGCTCAGTCGGCCCAGCGACCCGCACCGGTGGACTGCGGCAGCACCTGTGCCGACAGCGGGCGATCAGCTTCCAGCAGGTTCACTGCATCGGCCAGGATCGAGGCCGATTCACGCAGCAGCGGGTCCGGACGCTTCTCGGCGGCCTTCTCGCGCGCGGCATCCTTGACGATGTCGCGCTCGTTGCCGGTCAGGCCGTCATCGCTGCTGTCATCGGCCAGCGGGTCCAGGGCCAGGCCCAGTTCCTTGCGCTGCAGCTGGCGCTCCTTGCGCTGGGTGTCCTGGCGCTCACGCTCGGCGCGGCGGGTGGCTTCGTTCAACGAGATGTACTTCTTCGCCGCTTCAGTGCGGAACTGCTCCACGTCCTCGTTCCACCACTGGAATTCCTTGTCGGTGGCGATACGCGCGTCGTGGCGGGTTTCCAGCTTCGGCAGCAGCGGTGCGAAGTTGCCGTACTGGGTATGCGGCACGGCGGCGATGCGGGTCCACGGCAGCGCGTTGTCGTAGGTGCTTTCGCCGAACTCGGTGGCATCGACGCTGGCCGGGAAGGCCAGGTCCGGCACCACGCCCTTGTGCTGGGTGCTGCTGCCGCTGATACGGAAGAACTGGGCGATGGTCAGCTTCACCTGCCCAAAGCGCTGGGTCTCGCCACTCGGCCAACGGTCGAGGTCGACGATGTTCTGCACGGTGCCCTTGCCGAAGCTGGTCTCACCGATCACCAGGCCACGGCCGTAGTCCTGGATGGCGCCGGCGAAGATTTCCGAGGCCGAGGCCGAACCCCGGTTGATCAGCACGGCCAGCGGGCCGTCCCACGCCACGCCCTGGTTGCGGTCGCTGTTGACGGTGACGCGGCCACCGGACTCGCGCACCTGCACCACCGGGCCCTGCTCGATGAACAGGCCGGTCAGTTCGATCGCCTCATCCAGCGAACCGCCGCCGTTGTTGCGCAGGTCCAGCACCACGCCATCCAGCTTGTCGTTCTTGAAGCCGGCCAGCAGCTTGGCCACGTCGCGGGTGGCCGAGGCGTAGTCGGCGGCATTGCGGCGACGGCCTTCGAAGTCCTGGTAGAAGGTCGGCAGCTTGATCACGCCGACCTTGCGCGCCGGTTCGCCATTGGCGGCCGGAATGGTCATGGTCTCGCCCTTGGCGGCCTGTTCGGCCAGGCGCACCTTCTGCCGGGTCAGCACCAGCGTGTGGTGCTTGCCGTCGGCGCCTTCGGCGGCCGGAATGAATTCCAGCTTGACCTGGGTGTCCTTGGCGCCGCGGATCTTGGCCACGACGTCATCGATGCGCCAGCCGATCACATCCTCGACCTGGCCGGACTTGCCCTGGCCGACGCCGACGATGCGGTCACCCGGCTTCAGCGTGCCGTCCACCGCGGCCGGGCCGCCGGCGATGATCTCGCGGATCACCACCACATCGTCCTGGCGCTGCAGCTGCGCACCGATGCCTTCCAGCGACAGCGACATCGCCTGGTTGAAGTTCTCGGCGGTACGCGGGGTGAAGTAATCGGTGTGCGGGTCGACCGCGCTGGTATAGGCGTTCATGAAGAACTGGAAGACGTCCTCGCCCTTCAGTTCATTGACCGACTTCTCCAGCGTCGCGTAGCGCTTGTCCAGCGTCTTGCGGATATCATCGGGCTTCTTGCCGGCCAGCTTCAGGCGCAGCCAATCGTTCTTGACCGACTTGCGCCACAGCTCGTCCAGCTCGGCACTGCTGGCCGCCCACGGCACCTTCTTGCGGTCGTACTCGAAGCGCTCGTCGGTGGTGAAGTCCGGCTCCTGCTTGAGCAGCTTGCGCGCATAGGCCACACGCTCGCCGACGCGCTGCTTGTAGACGGCAAACACCTGGAACGACGGTTCCAGCTCGCCACCGCGGATGGCCGAGGCGATGTTGGCTTCAAACGGTGCGAAACGGGCCACGTCGGCCTGGGTGAAGTACTGCTTGCCACCGTCCAGCGTCTCCAGGTAGCGCTTGAACACGTCCTTGGAGGTGGCCTCGTCCAGCGCGCGCG
This sequence comes from Stenotrophomonas sp. GSD10, assembly GCF_056172695.1. Classification (NCBI taxonomy): domain Bacteria; kingdom Pseudomonadati; phylum Pseudomonadota; class Gammaproteobacteria; order Lysobacterales; family Lysobacteraceae; genus Stenotrophomonas; species Stenotrophomonas sp. GSD10. The sequence goes on from NZ_JAOCMC010000002.1 coordinate 3,548,786, forward strand.
GGCGGTAGGCGTAGCGGCTGTCGGACAGCAGGCCGTACACCAGCTTGGAGGTGGTGACCTGATCGGCGGTCGCCGCCGCAGGCAACGCGGGCGAGTCGGCCTTGGCCGCCAACGCCAGCGGCGCAACCAGCGCCAGGGCCAACAGGAATGCGGGGGCTTTGAATTTCATTGACGTGCTCGAAGGCGCCTTGCCAAGGGGGAGACTGCAGGGTGTTCAGACACCACGACAGTGCCGAAAGTTGCCGGGTTTGTCATCCGGCCACGATCGGTGGAAAACCAGCCTAGCCGGGCCGGTGTAGCAAATTGTGAATGCAGGCGGTAGCGCCGGGCCGTGCCCGGCGAGCGTGTGCGGACCAACGGTCCGCACCCACCGGTTCCGCACCTACCCTCAGGAAACGCCGGCGCCCTTGGCCTGCACGTCGGCGTGGTACGACGAGCGCACCATCGGGCCGGAGGCCACGTGGCTGAAGCCCAGCTCGTAGCCGTAGTCTTCCAGCGCCTTGTAGTCGTCCGGGGTCCAGTACTTCAGCACCGGGTGGTGGTGCGCGGTCGGCTGCAGGTACTGGCCAATGGTGATCATGTCCACGTCATGCGCGCGCAGATCACGCATGGTGGCCTTGATCTGTTCGAAGTCTTCGCCCAGGCCCAGCATGATGCCGCTCTTGGTCGGTACCTCCGGGTGCTGCGCCTTGAAGTTCTTCAGCAGGTTCAGCGACCACTGGTAGTCCGCGCCCGGGCGCACGTTGCGGTACAGGTCCGGTACGGTTTCGATGTTGTGGTTGAACACATCCGGCGGGTTCTGCGCCAGGATCTCCAGCGCGCGCTCCATGCGGCCCTTGCCGCGGAAGTCCGGGGTCAGCACTTCGATGCGGGTGCCCGGCGACTTCTCGCGGATGGCGGTGATGCAGTCGACGAAGTGCTGGGCACCGCCGTCGCGCAGGTCATCGCGGTCGACGCTGGTCACCACCACGTACTTCAGGCCCATGTCGGCCACGGTCTGGCCGAGGCTGGCCGGCTCGTTGGCATCGGGCGGCTTCGGGCGGCCGTGGGCCACGTCGCAGAACGAGCAGCGGCGGGTGCAGACTTCGCCCAGGATCATGAAAGTGGCGGTGCCGTGGCCGAAGCACTCGTGGATGTTCGGGCAGCTGGCTTCCTCGCACACGGTCACCAGGCGGTTCTCGCGCAGCTTGGCCTTCAGGTTCTGCACCGCATTGCCGGAGGGAATGCGCACGCGGATCCAGGACGGCTTGCGCAGCACCGGCGCGTCGGCGAACTGCACCGGCGAGCGGTTGATCTTGTCACCGCCCAGCTGCTTGACCCCGGCCTGCAACGGCGCGGCGGACGGAGAGTCGCCCTGCACGATCTGCAGGGGAATGGAACGGGCGGTGGTTTCAGTCATGGCAGTTCCGGGGGCGGTCAGGCGGCCGCAGAAAGATCAGGCAGTTCCGGCGTGTGCTGCAGCAGCAGGCCGAACTGGCGGGCCAGGTGGTCCAGCAGCACCGGCTTGACGGCATCCATCCCGGAGGGGCCGCCCAAGTCTACCACCGAGGTCACCTGCAACCCCTGGTAGCCACAGGGATTGATGCGGTGGAAGGGTTCCAGGTCCATCGACACATTGAAGGCCAGGCCGTGGAAGGTGCAGCCGCGGCGCACGCGGATGCCGAGCGCAGCGATCTTGGCGCCACCGACATAGACGCCCGGGGCGCCCTCGCGGCGTTCGGCGCCGATGTTCCACTCGCCCAGGGTATCGATGAGGGCCTGTTCGATGCGGCACACGTAGTCGCGCACACCGATGCCCAGTCGCGGCAGGCGCAGCAGCGGGTAGACCACGAGCTGGCCGGGGCCGTGATAGGTCACCTGGCCACCCCGGTCCACATGCAGCACCGGGATATCGCCCGGCGCCAGCACGTGTTCGTCCTTGCCGGCCTGGCCCAGGGTGAACACCGGGTCGTGCTCGACCACCCACAGCTCGTCGGCATCGGCGTCGCTGCGCTGGTCGGTGAAGCGCTGCATGGCGCGCCACACCGGCTCGTACGGCTGGCGGCCGAGGTCGCGGGCCACCGCCGGTCGCGGCGCGCGGTCTTCCGGGGCGGCGGCGGCCGGGCAGCTGTCGGCTACAGCGTCCACTTCACTTCCGGGTGGTCGCGCAGCGCCTGGTGGGCCAGGTCGTACTGTTCGCGGCTCTCGGCCTTGAACACGATGCGGACGGACACGTACTTGCCGTTGGACGAATGCTTCCAGCTGATGCGTTCATTGACGACATCAATGCCGGCGGCCAGCAGCAGGCGGGGAGCTCATGTTCCAGGCCGCGGTTGGCCGGGCCCATGGCGCTGAGCTCGAACTGGCCGGGGAACTGGAAGCCGTGGTCGGGGTTGTCGGACTTGATTTCCATGGCCCCATTATCGGGCCGCAGGGCAACAAACCCAAGAGTATTCATCAAAGTCAAAGGCGGCACCTGCGGGCTGCTGCGTTGCAGGCAGCGGCGGCGCCCGCCGGCCACCCCAACGCCAGCTGACTGGCACCGGCATGGCGCAGGGCGGCCCGGCCCGTGGCTTGGCCGGGCACCTGTAACGGATTGTGTCGTCCGGACAATGTTGTTTTCGGAACAGACAAGTGAGCGGAAAGCGCTCGTTCCGTCACAGGCGCACGAGTACCGTGTCGTTGCAGAAAACGACAAACCCGTGCCCCCTTCCCCATGAGCATTCCATCCATGCGTAGCGTCGCAGCCCTCGGGCTGTCCGGCCTGTTGGCCGCCGCCCTCCCCTTGCCGCCCAGGCCGCTGAACAATGCGGCCCGGACGCGATGCGCGACCACCCGCCCCAGGTCAACTTCCGCGTCGACAACGACCTGTTCGGTGGCCGCCACCAGGACCAGGGCTATACCAACGGCGCGCAGCTGACCCTGGTTTCGCCCAATCTGGTCGACTACACCGATGACCCCTGCCTGCCGCGCATGGCGCGCTGGGTGAACCAGTACCTGGAAGGGCTGCATCCGGGCAGGTTCGAACAGCAGAACATGATCTTCAGCATCGGCCAGGGCATCTTCACCCCGACCGACCCGGCCCGGCGCGATCTGATCGAGGAAGATCGCCCGTACGCCGGCGTGCTGCTGGCCAGCTTCGGTTTCAACGCGCGCAGCGGCGACCGCCTGCAGACCACCCAGCTGGCGCTGGGCGTGGTCGGGCCGTGGGCGCAGGGCAAGCAGGTGCAGGATGCGGTGCACAGCCTGCTGGGTGACAAGAAGTTCGAGGGCTGGGACAACCAGCTGCACAACGAACCGGTGTTCATGCTGACCCACGAGCGCATGCGGCGCTGGCCGGCCGATGCCAGCATCAACGCCGGCGGCTGGGGCTGGGATGCGATCAGCCACTACGGCGGCTCGATCGGCAACCTGGAAACCAAGGCCAATGCCGGCGGCGAAGTGCGCTTCGGCTGGAAGCTGCCCGACGACTTCGGCAGCACGCCGCTGCGCCCGGCCGGTGAGAACACCGCGCCCACGCGCGGTGGCCGTCCCAGCGGCTGGTCCTGGCACCTGTTCGCCACCACCGATGCGGCGTGGGTGATCCGCGATATCACGCTGGACGGCAACACCTTCCGCAGCAGCCACAGCGTGGACAAGCGCCACGTGGTCGCCCAGGCCGGCTACGGCATCGCCGTGATGCGTGGACGCTGGAAGTTCGCGATGGCGCGCTACCACAGCACCCGCGAGTTCAACGGCCAGCGCCAGTCACCGGTGTTCGGCAGCTTCACCATCAGCCGCTCGCTGTAGGTGAGCGGCTGATGGTGAAGTGGTAGGTGCCGACCGTTGGTCGGCACACCGGTTTGAATCGCTCGCTGTAGGCGAGCGGCTGATGGGTAGTGCCGGCCGCTGGCCGGCTGTGGCACATCCGGATGGGTTCATGAGGAGCCGGCCAGCGGCCGGCACTACCCGCATCCGCCACCGCCACCGCCATTCCGAAACGAAAAAGGCCGGCATTCGCCGGCCTTTTCCTTCACCACGCCGGGGCGTGGATCATTCTGATTCCCACCACATCCAGAAGCTGTCCCACAGGCGCTTGAAGAAGCCGGCCTGCTCGACGGCAGCCACCGCCACCAGCGGTGCTTCGGCAACGACCTTGCCATCCAGGGTCACCTTCACGGTGCCGATCTGCTGGCCGGCGGTGAACGGCGCTTCCAGCGTCTTGGGCACGTCGATGCTCGGCTTCAGGTCGTTGTAGCGGCCGCGCGGCACGCTCACCAGCATCGGCTGGGCCACGCCCAGCTGCACCTTGTCGGTGGTGCCCTTCCAGACCTTGTGCTCGGCCACGGCCTTGCCCGGCTCATACAGGCGGTGGGTCTCGAAGAAGCGGAAGCCCCAGTTCAGCAGGGCCAGGCTGTCATCGGCACGCTGCTTCTCCGACGCCCCCCAGCACCACCGCGATCAGGCGCTGATCGCCGCGCTGGGCCGAGCTCATCAGGCAGTAGCCCGCCTCGGAGGTGTGGCCGGTCTTGATGCCGTCCACGCTGCCATCGCGCCACAGCAGCAGGTTGCGGTTGGGCTGCTTGATGTTGCCGACCTGGAATTCCTTGATCTTGTTGTACGCGTAGGTTTCCGGGTAGTCGCGCACCATCGCCCGGCCCAGCAGCGCCAGGTCGTAGGCGGTGCTGTGGTGGCCTTGCGCGGTCAGACCATGGGCGTTGACGAAGTGCGAATCCTTCATGCCGATCTTGGCCGCGTAGCTGTTCATCAGCGAGGCGAAGGCCTCTTCGCTGCCGGCCACGTGTTCGGCCAGGGCGATCGCGGCATCGTTGCCGGACTGGATCGCCATGCCCTTTTCCATGTCTTCCAGGCGCGCGGTCTGGTTGACCGGGAAGCCGCTGTAGCTGCCGTCGGTGCCGGCGCCGCCTTCGCGCCAGGCGCGCTCGCTCATCATCACCTGGTCATCCGCACGGACCTTGCCGTTCTTGACCTCGGCGGCGATCACGTAGGACGTCATCACCTTGGTGATGCTGGCCGGGGCCAGCTGCTCGTGGACGTTTTCGCCGGCCAGTACCTGGCCGGTGGCGTAATCCATCAGCACCCAGGCCTTGGACACGCTCGGCGCCGGGGCCGGCGGAGTGGCAACGGTGGCCGGGGCGGCAGCGGCAGCGGCGGGCGCCGGCGTGGCCGGAGTCGGCAGCGGCGTCTGGGCGGAAGCCAGGCCCACCACCAGGGTGGCGGCCAGGGCGGTGGCGGCGGAACGGAAATTCATTGGACAGCAGGCTCCAGGGGACGGCCGGGAATGGAGGGTGGAACGTAACGGCCATTGTAAGGCCGGGGAGCGTGGGCCGGCAGCACCGGCCCGGGCGGATCAATCCTTGACGATCTGCGGCGAACCCAGGCCCAGACCGGCGATGCGGCCGACAAGTTCCGCGGCACTGGCATGGTCGTTGGCGGGAACACGCAGACGGAACAGGGTACGGCCACCGGCGGCGATGTCGCTGATGGTCGCACCGACGATGCCGGCAGCGTTGAGCTGGCCCATCGCGCGGTTGGCGTTGTCGCGGCTGGAGAAGCTGGCGACCTGCACCATCACCGCGCCGACCACCTGTTGCGACAGGCTGGGCGTGGCCGGAGTGGTACGCACCGGTGCCGGTGCCACCGTACGCGGCGCAGTGCTGGCCACGACGGCCGGCGCAGGTACCGTGCTGCGCACCGGCGGTGCGCTCGGCGGCAGGCTGCTGACCGCCACGTCCGGCGCGGTACTGGCCACGCCCTGGGTGGTGGCCGGCTGGCCGCGCGACGGTGCACCGTCGGTCGGCAGGCGGTTGACCAGGCGGTCGATGTCGCTGTCGGCGGGCGCACGTGCGGCCGGTGCCGAGCGCGTGCTGGCCATGGCGGTGGCCGCAGCTGCTTCGGCGGCACGACGCTCACGGCGCGAGGGTTTCTGCGCCAGCAGGTTGCTCTCGCCCGGCTGCAGCGCACGCACTTCCACATTGCCGGTGCCGCGTTGGGTGATCCCCAGGCGCACCGCGGCGGCGTAGCTGAGATCGACCACGCGGCCATCGTGGAACGGGCCACGGTCGTTGACGCGCACGATCACCGATTCGCCGTTGTCCAGGTTGGTCACGCGGGCGAAGCTGGGCAGCGGCAGCGTCTTGTGCGCGGCGGTGAACTGGTACATGTCGTAGACCTCGCGGTTGGAGGTCAGGCGGCCATGGAACTTGGCGCCGTAGTAGGAGGCGGTGCCGCGCTCGACGTAATCATGGGTGTCGTCGAGCACCTTGTACGACTTGCCCAGCACCACGTACGGCGACTTGTTGCCGATCGCCGAGCGCTCTTCGGCGGTCACTTCCGGCTCGGGAATGCAGGCCACGTTGGGAATGTAGGTGGGCGTGCTGTCCTTCACCCCGGGCTTGTACAGGCCACCGGCGGTGTAGTTGCCGCGGGTACTCAGGTCTTCCTTGGCCGCCGCGTAGGGCGAGCCTTCCGGGCAGTGCGCCGGACGCGAACCGCGGCCCTGCACCAGCGTTCCGCTGGACTTGCCACCATGGCCGGCGGTGGCCGGCTTCTTCGGCGCGCTGCTGCACGCTGCCAGCGCGAGGACGATCAAGCTCGGGACCAGCCATCTGATGTTCATGCCGGGGCAGCTCCTGTCCGGCGATGGCCTGGGACAACTGGAACACGGCCATCGCGTACATCTTCGAGAGGTTGTAGCGGGTGATCGCGTAGTAGTTCTGGAAGCCCAGCCAGTACTGCTTGCCGGTGCTGCCTTCCAGGGTGATCGGGGTGGCGGTGGCGCCCGGCTGCACCGGCGCGCTGGGCTGGTAGCCGCGCTGTGCCAGGTCGGCCAGCGACCAGGTGGGCATCCACTCGGTGGGGTTGAACTCCTCGCGGCCCGGCGCCAGCGTGGCCGGCACGGCCACCTGGCCACCGCGCACCCAGCCGCCCTTCTTCACGAAGTAATTGGCGATGGACGAGAACACGTCGTCGTAGCTGTTGAACAGGTCGCGGCGGCCATCGCCGTTGCCGTCCACCGCGTAATCGAGGTAGCTGGACGGCATGAACTGGCCCATGCCCATCGCGCCGGCATAGCTGCCCTTGAGCGTGGTGATGTCGAGCTTTTCTTCGCGACCCAGCTCGAACAGCTTGGCCAGCTCATCGCGGAAGAACAGCTCGCGGCGCACTTCGCGCTCCAGCTTGGCCGGATCGCCGCTGCGCGGGTAATAGAAGGCCAGCGTGTACAGCGCATCGAGCACGCGATGGCTGCCGGCATTCTTGCCGTAGCTGGTTTCCACGCCGATGATCGCCACGATCACTTCGGCCGGCACGCCGGTGCGTTGCTGCACGCGATCCAGTTCGGCGCGGTGTTCGGCCAGGAACGCGCGGCCACCGTCGATACGTGCCTTGCTGATGAACATCGGCCGGTATTCGTTCCACGGCTTGACCCGCTCGGCCGGGCGCGACATTGCGGCGATGATCGGCTGGCGCACCTGCGCCTGGTCGAGCACGCTGCGGATCTGCTCCGGCTTCAGGCCATAGCGCTTGGCGGTATCGGCAATGAAACGGGCCCGCGCAACCTCGAACGGCACCGGGGTGAGATCGACCGGCGGCGCGCTGGCGGCGGTGGCTTCGGGTGCGGCCTCGGCCGGACCGTGGGCCTTGGCGGCGGGCTGGCGCGGCGTACTGCTGGCCTGGGGCGAAGACGGTGGGGACTTCGGCTGGGTCGCGCAGGCGACCAGGCCGAGGGTGAGCATGCAGGCCAGAGTGCGTCGAATCATCGTCGCAGGTTAGCAGGTCATGGATGAATTAAAACCCCTAACACCATGAATCACAACGATTTGCCCGCGTTCAGCGGGAAATGTGAAGGCGTCGTGATCACCCTCCCCATTCAGTGAGAGGTGGCCGGTTGCGTCCCCATCCCCGCAGACGCAACCGGCGACCGGATCCGGTCGGTACCTGCGCGGCTGCCGCTCCCCAGTGGCAGTGCTCCGCGCTCCCTGTACCTGTTGGATCAGTACTGCTCCCGCCCGACGCCCCCTCGCGCTGCAACGATTGACGGCGCGCCGTGCCGAACGGGCCGCCATTGTGCAGGCCGATTACGACAAGTCCATTGATCAGGATCAACGCGGCGTAAAAATGTGAACCGCTTAACAATTTTTCTGGGCTTTGGTCAGTGGGCGGGCCTCCACGCGTTGTTGTGAGAACGATTCCACAACAGGCGTTGCGCAGGCGGTAGAGTCGACTGTCAGTCGACTGCTCCTGCTTCGGTGGTGAAAATTCCGCGCTGCGCGCGATAGTCGACTGACAGTCGACTCTACCTCCCGGCCCGCTATCCGCCGTGCACGGGACGGTGCCCCCGCACCGCCATCACCAACCCGATACCGGCCAGAAGCGACACCGCCGAGGTCCCGCCGTAGCTGATCAACGGCATTGGAATGCCTACCACCGGCAGCAGGCCGGAAATCATCCCGCCATTGACCAGTACATAGACGAAGAACGCCAAGCCCAGGCTGCCGGCCAGCAACCGCGCGTGCGTGTCGCGCGCATGCACCGCGATCCACAGGCAGCGCCCGACCACGAACAGGTACAGCGCGAACACGCTGGCCACGCCGATCCAGCCGAACTCCTCAGCCAGCACCGAGAACGCAAAGTCCGTGGTGTACTCGGGCAGGAAATCCAGGGTGGCCTGGGTGCCCTGCCCCCAGCCGCGCCCGTCCCAGCCACCGGAACCGATCGCGATGCGCGACTGCAGGATGTTCCAGCCGGTGCCGAGTGGATCGGCCGCCGGGTCGAGGAAGGTCAGCACGCGGTCCTTCTGGTATTGCCGCAACAGGCCGAACCAGGCGAGCGGTGCGGCCACGGCCAGGCCCGTCGCGCCGGTCGCCACCCAGCCCCAGTGCAACCCGGCCAGCAGCAGCGCGAACACGCCGCTGGCGGTGACCAACGTGGCGGTGCCGAGGTTGGGCTGCAGCAGGATCAACACGGCCGGTACGCCGATCAGCACGGCAGCGGTCAGCACCGTGCGCGGCGACGGGGGCAGCGGCTGGCGGTGCAGGTACCAGGCCATCATCAGCGGCAGGCTGAGCTTGAGCAGCTCGGACGGCTGCAGGTAGAACACGCCCAGGTTAAGCCAGCGCTGCCCGTACTTGCCGGTGCCGATCATGTACACCGCCATCAGCGGCAGCATCGACAGTGCGTAGATCGTCGGCGTCCACGCGCGCAGGCGCAGCAGCGGGACGCGCGACAACAGCCACATCGCGACCAGGCCAGCGGCGAAGCGCGCCGCCTGCCCGACCACCGGCCCGGACACGCTGTGCAGCACTGCCAGGCCGGCGCCCATCAGGATCAACAGCGCGGCCAGCAACGGCAGGTCTATCGTGCGCACCGCCTCACGGCAGAGGCCAAGCAGTCGTTTCCATTCCACGCGGGCACGGTAGCAATGCGTGCTTGCGTGAAGCTGTCAGGGCGGTGCCGCATTTGTAGAGTCGAGCTTGCTCGACTTGGGGCGTGCGTGCGCTTTACGAAGGGCAGCCGAGCACGGCTTGGCTCTACAAAAATCAGGAGCCGTCGAGCAAGCTCGACGCTACGGAAGCGCGGCCGCTAGCCGTAACCGCCGTGCACCGGGTTGTGGCTGCGTACCGCCATCACCAGGCCGAAGCCGGCCAAAAGCGACACAGCCGAGGTGCCGCCGTAACTGATCAGCGGCATCGGCACGCCCACCACCGGCAGCAGGCCGGAAATCATGCCGCCGTTCACCAGCACGTAGACGAAGAACGCCAGCCCGGTGGCACCGGCCAGCAGGCGCGAATAGGAATCGCGCGACTGGCTGGCGATCCACAGGCAGCGCCCGATCACCACCAGGTACAGCGCCAGCACGGTGGCCACGCCGATCCAGCCGAATTCCTCGCTCAGCACCGAGAACGCGAAGTCGGTGGTCTGCTCGGGAATGAAGTTCAGGTGTGACTGCGAGCCTTCGCCCCAGCCCTTGCCATCGAAGCCGCCGGAACCGATCGCGATCTTCGACTGGATGATGTTCCAGCCCGCACCCAGCGCGTCCATCTCCGGGTCCAGGAACATCATGATGCGGTCCTTCTGGTACGGCCGCAGCAGCCAGAACCAGGCCAACGGCGCGACCGCGGCCACGCCGCCCACGCCCAGCCCCACCCACCACCACGGCAGGCCAGCCAGCAGCAGCACGAACACGCCGCTGGCGGCAATCAACACGCCGGTGCCGAAGTCCGGTTGCAGCATCACCAGCCCGGTCGGCACGCCGATGATGACCAGCGCGGTCAACACGGTGCTCAAGCGCGGCGGAAGCGGCATCTTGTGCAGGTACCAGGCCACCATCATCGGCAGGCTGACTTTCAGCAGTTCGGCCGGCTGCAGGTAGAAGAACTTCAGGTCCAGCCACTGCCGGCCGTATTTGCCGGTGCCGAGCACGAACACCGCCAGCAGCGGGATCATCGAGATCGCATAGATCATCGGCGTGGCTGAGCGGATGCGCAGGATCGGCACGCGCGAGATGCCCCACAGCGCCGCCATGCCCACCGCGAAACGTGCGCCCTGGGCCATCACCAGGCTGTCGCCCCCGCGCTCTTCAAGGTGGCCAGGCCGATCACCATCAGCGCGCCCAAAGCAACGCACAGCACCCAGTCCAGCGTGCTGAAGAAGCGGCGCAGCATGTCGACGGCCCAGCGCAGGAACACCTTCATCGTGCGGGCTCCGTGGCGGTCGGGCGCGGCGTGGCCGGCAGTGCGGCGGCAGCCGGTGTGGTCGGCGCAGGTGCCGGTGCGGGCGTCGGCACCCCCACCTGCACCGGGTGTTCGCCCAGCTGCGCGGCGCCCAGATCTCCGGCCTGGCGCGCGCCGGCGTCTTCATTGTCGAACGCGGTGGCACCGATGGCGGTGGTGCCACGCTCGCTGTCCAGCGGCTGCATGCCCTCGGGCATCTTGCCCAGCAGGTAGGCGTCGAACACCTTGCGGGCGATCGGCGCGGCGGCCGAACCACCGTAACCGCCGCCTTCCACCGCCACCGCGATCGCGATCACCGGGTTTTCGACCGGCGCGAAGCCGACGAACAGCGCGCGGTGGCGCAGGTGCATCGGCAGGCTCTTCGGGTTCACCGCGGCAGTGCCCTTACGGCTGATGACCTGCGCGGTACCGGTCTTGCCGGCCATCACGTACGGCGCACCGACCGCCACGCGCCAGCCGCTGCCGCCGGGCCGCATGGTCGCCATCATGCCCTCGCGCACCGCCTGCACGTTGTTGGGGTTGGGGCTGACCGGCTTGCTCTGCCCCGGTGGTGTCGCCGTCCAGTCGCTGTCGAAGCCGTCGCGCTGCTGGATCACCAGGTGCGGGGTGCGCAGCTGGCCGTCGGCCAGGCCGCTGACGCCGCGCGCCAGCTGCAGCGGGGTGACCTTCCAGTCGCCCTGGCCGATGCTGATGTTGACCGTATCACCGGGGTACCAGGCTTCCTTGCGGCTCTTCCGCTTGTAGGCCGGCGACGGCAGGATGCCGCCGATCTCGCCGGTCAGGTCGATGCCGGTCGGCTGGCCGAAGCCGTAGTACTCCATGTAATGGTCGAAGCGCTCGATGCCCAGATCCAGCGCCAACCGGTAGTAATAGGTGTTGACCGACTCGGCGATGGACTTGCGCAGGTCGGTCCAGCCGTGGCCGCCGCGATGCGCATCACCCCAGCCACGGCTGGTGCCGGGCAGGTAGAACATGCCGGTGGACAGCACCTTGTCTTCCGGGCGGCGCACGCCCGAATCCAGGCCGGCCAGGCCGATCAGCGGCTTCAACGTGGAACCCGGGGCGACACCACCGAGCACCAGACGGTTGAACTGCGGCCGCGACGGGTTTTCATTCAGCGCCTTGAAGTCGGCATGGGAAATGCCGTTGACGAACAGATTGGGGTCATAGGACGGCAGGCTGACCATCGCCAGCACCTCGCCGGTACGCGGGTCCATCGCCACCGCCGAGCCTTCCTGGTCGCCGAAGGCGGCCACCATGGCGCGCTGCAGATCGGCATCGATCGACAGCCGCAGGTCGGCGCCGGACTGCGCAGCGACACGGCCGATGGTACGGATCGCACGGCCCTGCACATTGGTCTCGACCTGCTCGTAGCCGACCTTGCCGCGCAGCTGCTGCTCGTAATAGCGTTCCAGGCCGGACTTGCCGATGTGGGTCAGTGCGGCATTGCCTTCGCCGAGGATCTCCAGATCCTTGTCGTCGACGCGGCCGACGTAGCCGATGATGTGCGCGAACAGATCGCCGTACGGGTAGCGCCGGGTCAGGTAAGGCTCCAGCTCGACGCCGGGGAAGCGCCAACGGTCGACAGCGAAGCGGGCCATCTCCTCGTCGCTCATGCGCAGCTTCAGCGTAACCGGCAGGAACTTGCGGCGCGCCTTGCGCGACTTGTTGAACGCTTCCAGCTCTTCCGGGCTGATGCTGATGATCTTCGCCAGCCCTTCCAGGGTGGCATCCATGTCCTTGACCTTGTCCGGGGTCACGTCCAGGCGGAACGCCGGCACGTTCTCGGCCAGCAGGCGGCCGTTGCGGTCGTAGATCATGCCGCGCCCGGGCACCACCGGCCGCGGCTTGATGCGGTTGGCTTCCGAGCGCGTGGCGTAGACATCGTGGTCCAGCACCTGCAGCTTGAAGTACCAGCCGCCCAGGCCCAGCAGGCAGACCAGCACGCCCAGGAACCCCAGCGCCGCACGGCGGCGGAACTGTTCGGCTTCGGCGTGCGGGTTCTTGACCTGGCGGCGCGGGATCATGGCTCAGCGCCCGCGCTTGCCGAAGCGCACCGCGTCCAGCAGCACGAACACCAGCGGCCACAGGCCCATGCCCAGCAGCGGCGCCCACCAGTACGACCAGGGCAGGGTCGGCTCATCCACCACGATGTGGACCAGCGCGCTGACGATGCGGTCGTTGAACAGCAGGCCGCCGATGGCCAGCATCTGCTGCGACATCGGGAAGAAGCGGATGCGCGCGCGGAAACGCTGCAGGATGAAAGCCAGCATCACCAGCCGCAGCGCCTGTTCACCGAGCACGCCGCCGTACAGCAGGTCGGCTACCACGCCACTGGCGAAGGCGATGCCGAGGCCGACGCGTTCGGGCGTCTCGATGACCCAGTAGGCCAGCACCAGCGCCAGCCAGTACGGGCGCAGCGGTTGCAGCAGCGCAGGCAGCGGCAGCAGGCCCAGCAGCAGCGCGATCACCAGGCTGGCCGGCAGCACCCACGGGTTGTCACGCAGGCGGCTCATCGCTGGGCCTCCGGAATGACCGGGGTCGGTTCCACCGGTTGTGGTGCGTGCGGTTCCGCCGACGGATCCGGCGCCGCTGGCGTTGCCGCCGGTGCGGTCGCCGCCGGCCGGCGCAGAGGAGCCGCTGCCGGGGTTGCAGGAGCCGTTGCCGGGGAGGTGGATGCAGCCGGGGCCGGGGCCGAGGCCGCCGGCGCAGTGGCGGACTGCGCCGGCAGCGTCGCGCCATCGGCGGGCCCACCTGGAGCGGGCGCTTCCAGCTGCAGGCGCAGCTCCGGCGGAATCCGGATCGCCGCACCCGGGCGCAGCAGCAGCACGTCGCGGCCGCGGTCGAGCTGGGCCGCCGGCTTCAGTTCGCCGACCAGGAAGGCATGGGTATCGTCCGGGCGCAGGCCGGTGATGGTGCCGACCGGGAAGCCGGCCGGGAAGCGGCCGCCGAGGCCGGAGGTGACGATCTCATCGCCCACTTCCACCCCCGCGCTGAGCGGGATGTCGCGCAGCTCCAGCGTATCGCCGCGGCCATAGACGATCAGGCGCACGCCGTTGCGGGCCACGGTCACCGGCACGGCGTGGTCGGGGTCGGTCAGCAGCAGCACGGTGGAGGTGCCGCCGGTGACGCTGATCACCTGGCCCATCAGGCCACCGGCATCGATCACCGCCTGGCCGACGTGCACGCCTTCGCGGCTGCCGGCGTCGAGCACCAGGCGCTGCTTCACCGGGTCCAGGTCGATGTCCAGGATCGGTGCCAACTGCACGTCCAGGCCACTGCGCTCGGCCACGTTCAGCAGTTCGCGCAGCTGGGCGTTGTCCAGCGCAGCGGTCTGCAGGCGGGTCAGGCGGGCGTTGGCCAGCAGCAGCTGGTTGCGCAGTTCACGGTTCTCGGTGACCAGCTGGGTGTGGCTGGCGGCGGAATCCTTGACCTGGTTACCGAGCTTGCCGGGCAGGCCGGCCAGCGCCCATACCGGCTGCACCAGGCTGTTGGCCTGCTCGCGCAGGCGCGCCAGCCAGCCGGCCTGGTCATCGAGCACGATCAGGGTGATGGCCAGCGCGAGGTAGGCCAGCAAGCGCAGGGGGCTGGCGGCATCACCGGATCGGGAGGCAACGGGAGGACCGGCGTAGGGCGGCACGGCAACGATTCAACTGGCAGGAGGCGGAGGGGAAACACGCGGACGCCCCGCCGGTGCCGGCCCGCCATGACGGCGGGCCGCACCCCGGAAGGGCGCGGCGGGCAGGAACGGCCGGGACGGCTTATTCCGGCGCAAAGAACTCGTTGCCGTGCATGTCCACCAGTTCCAGCGCACGACCGCCACCGCGGGCCACGCAGGTCAGCGGATCGTCGGCCACCTGCACGTGCAGGCCGGTTTCCTCGGAGATCAGGCGGTCCAGGTCACGCAGCAGGGCGCCGCCACCGGTCAGCACGATGCCGCGCTCGGCGACGTCGGCGCACAGTTCCGGCGGGGTCTGCTCCAGCGCCAGCTTGACCGCGCTGACGATGCCCGACAGCGGTTCGTGCAGGGCTTCGAGCACCTCGTTGGAGCTGATCTTGATCATCTTCGGCACGCCCTCGGCGAGGTTGCGGCCAGAGATTTCCAGTTCCTGCACTTCGGCCTGCGGGTAGGCACAGCCCAGTTCGACCTTGATGCGCTCGGCGGTGGCTTCACCGATCAGCATGCCGTGGTTGCGGCGCACGTAGTTGGTGATCGACTCGTCGAAGCGGTCGCCGCCGATGCGGACCGAGGCCGAATAGACGATGCCGTTGAGCGAGATCACCGCCACTTCGGTGGTGCCGCCGCCGATGTCGATGACCATCGAACCGCGGGCTTCGGTGACCGGCATGCCGGCGCCGATCGCGGCGGCCATCGGCTCTTCGATCAGGTACACGTCACGGGCACCGGCTTCCTCGGCCGATTCCTTGATCGCGCGGCGCTCGACCTGGGTCGAACCGGCCGGCACGCAGACCAGCACGCGCGGGCTCGGGCGCAGCACGCGCGACTTGTGCACCTTCTTGATGAAGTGCTTGAGCATCGCCTCGGTGTAGGTGAAGTCGGCGATGACGCCGTCCTTCATCGGGCGGATGGTGGTGATGTGGCCCGGGGTACGGCCGAGCATCTGCTTGGCTTCGGCGCCTACGGCTGCCACCGAGCGGGTGCCACCGATGGCACGGTCCTGGCGCACGGCCACGACCGACGGCTCGTTCAGCACGATCCCCTGCCCGCGCACGTAGATGAGGGTGTTGGCCGTGCCCAGGTCGATGGACAGGTCGTTGGAGAACATGCCACGGAGTTTCTTGAACATCTGAGGAAGGAGTCCTGAGGGGTGTCGTGCCCGCCGCGGGATGGCGAAAAAATGGGCAGAATTCGAGGCCGACAAGCCTAGCAACCCGCCTGCCGCCGAGCAAGGAAAAACTAGCTGAACCCGCGTCTTGACAGGCTTTCGGCCGGATCGGGCATCACCCGGTTCTGGCCCTGAGCGGCACCAGCGGGTAACCTTTGCGCCGTCGGGCGCCCAAGGGCGCCGTTTGCTTGCCTGCTGAACCGGGCCGGCCCACCCCAAAATTCACCGCATAGGCTTACATCGATGTCCGCTCTGATCTGTGGTTCTCTTGCCTTCGACACCATCATGGTGTTCCCGGACCAGTTCAAGAATCACATCCTGCCGGACAAGGTGCACATCCTGAACGTGTCCTTCCTGGTCCCGCGCATGCGCCGCGAGTTTGGCGGCTGCGCCGGCAACATCGCCTACAACCTGCACCTGCTGGGCGGCCAGCCGATCCCGATGGGCACCGTGGGTTCGGACTTCGGCCCGTACCGCGAGTACTTCGAAGGCCTGGGCATCGACCTGTCGCGCGTGCGCGTGATCGATGAGCTGTTCACCCCGCAGGCGTTCATCACCACCGACCACGACAACAACCAGATCACCGCCTTCCACCCGGGCGCGATGATGCGTTCCTACGAGAACCACGTGCGCGGCGTGCCGGGCGTGACCCTGGGCCTGGTCGGCCCGGACGGCCGCGAGGGCATGATCCAGAACGCGCTGGAATTCCACGAGGACGGCATTCCGTTCATCTTCGACCCGGGCCAGGCCATGCCGCTGTTCAACGGCCCGGAGCTGCGCGCCTTCATCGAACAGGCCGACTACGTGGTGGTCAACGACTACGAGTCGAACCTGCTGCAGGAGCGCACCGGCTGGGACGAACAGGAAATCGTCAGCCGGGTGAAGGCCTACATCACCACCCGCGGCCCGAAGGGTGCGGTCATCCACACCCCGGAAAAGAGCTACGACATCCCGCCGGCGCACGAGCGCCGCGTGGTCGACCCGACCGGTTGTGGCGACGCCTTCCGCGCCGGCCTGATCTACGGCATCCAGAAGGGCTACGACTGGCTGACCATCGGCCGCATGGGCAACCTGATGGGCGCGCTGAAGGTCGAACACCCGGGTACCCAGAACCAGCGCTTCACCTTCGATGAGTTCAACGAGCAGTTCAAGCAGCAGTTCGGTTACGCGCTGAGCGCGTAACCCGAACTGCCCGCGCATCTGCCTGGTGGGTGTCGACCTTGGTCGACACTGCCGGCCAGCGGCCGGCACTACCGGAACCTCCGGCCGGCACGCTGCCTGCGCTCGGCTCTACACGGTCATGCGGCAATGGGAATGCGGTTGGTAGGTGTCGACCTGGGTCGACACTGCCGGCCAGCGGCCGGCACTACCGGAACCTCCGGCCGGCGCGCTGCCTGCGCTCGGCTCTACACGGTCATGCGGCAATGGGAATGCTGTTGGTAGGTGTCGACCTTGGTCGACACTGCCGGCCAGCGGCCGGCACTACCAGAACCTTCGGCCGGCTCGCTACACGGTCATGCGACCTGCCAGGCCGCCTGCAGCGCGCGGCAATCGGCGAAATGCCAGTCGGCGCGACCCGGCCACGGGTTCTCCGGCAGGTTGACCAGCACGGTGTGCGTTCCCGCCGCACGGCCGCACTCCAGGTCGTAGGCGTGGTCACCGACCATCACCGCCTGCGCAGGCGCGATGCCCCAGCGCAGCAGGTGCTGCTGCAGGCCATCCGGTGAAGGCTTGGGTACCGCTTCGTCGCGGCCGATGATGTCGGCGTCGTCGAACAGCGCGCCGACCCCGATCGCCTCCAGCGTCAGCTTCGCCAGCGCGTGGTCATTGCGGGTGAGGATGCCCAGCCGGCAGCCCGCAGCCGCCAGCGCGCGCAGCAGCTTCACCGCGCCCGGGGCCGGCAGCGCGTCCTCGGCCAGCGCGCGTTCGTGATCCAGCAGCCACGCGCGCTTGGCCTGTGCCGGTGCCTCCGGCAACGCCGCGATATGGTCGAGGATGTCTTCCTCGGCGGCGATCTGCAGCGCACGGCGGATCGCGGCGAAATCATGCACGGCCACGGTCAGCGTGCCATCCATGTCGAACACCCAGTGGCGGATCGCGGACAACGCCTGCACGGCACTGCCCGCCGCCGCCATTACTGCCACCACTGCGGCATGCGACTGGCGTCGACGCCGCCGGTCTCGAACACCGCCGTGCGGGTACCACCGGCCTTGACCGGGAATTCGATGCTGATCGACTTGCCCTTGCGCGCCAGCTTCCACAGCGCCTTCTGGTCGGTGATGAACAGCGCGATGGCTTCATCGGTCTTCGGGCGCCAGGCTGCCATCGACACCGGCTTGCCATCGTCCACGGTCACCTTGACCGTGCACTGCGGGCAGCGGAAATCCCCGGCCTGCAGCACCAGGTAAGCGTGCCGCTTCCATTCCGGATGATCGCGGAACACCAGCTGCACCGGTTTGGCACCGCTGCCATCCACATCCACGCGCTCCTTGCTGAAAATCTGCGCCGAGACCTGACTGCCCTTGCTGCCGACCGGAATCTGGTTGTACTGCCACAGGCCCTGCATGCGGCGCAGATCGCGCGCAGCATCGCCCTTGGCCTTCACTTCATCGAAACCGGCGGCGATGCGCTCGGCGGCGGCGGTGTCCTTGTACTGGTCCAGCAGCGAGGCGCCATGCAGGCGCGCGCGCTCCCAGTCCTGCGCGGCCACGGCTGCGTCGTACTGCTTGGCGACGTCCTCGGCCTTGGCTTCCTTCTGCGCCTGGGCGGCGGCCGCGGCGGCTTCCTGCGCCTTGCGCTCTTCCTCGGGGTTGCTGCAGGCGGCCAGGGCCAGGGTACAGGCGGTGAGCAGGATCAGTCGTTTCATGGCGGAGGCCCTTCGTGTTTTCGCATATCTGTAGCGTCGAGCTTGCTCGACTGCTGTTGAAAAGCCAGTCGAGCAAGCTCGACTCTACAAAAAGCGCCGGGCGATGCCCGGCGCTTTCTCTTACTTGGCTTCAGCCTTGGCCAGCATGTCCTGCACCGAGGCGGTCGTGATCGGGTGGTAACCCGGCTTGGCCTTCTCGAAGGCCTGCTTGGCCAGCTCCAGACCCTTCGGGGTCTTCACCAGTTCGGCGTAGATCGGCATGATCAGCTTGCGACGGCCGACGCGCTCGATGAATTCAGCCGCGCCTTCATTGGCCTGCTCGTAGCCGCTGCGGATCGCCAGCGGGTACCAGCGCATGGCGATCTCGCCATTCGGGGTGCCGGTGAAGTGGAAGGCCTTGTCCAGCGTGGCCAGCTTGTCCAGCGGCTGGGTCGCGCCCAGGCCGTCGATGAAGCGTACCCATTCCTGCGTGCTCCAGTCGGCGATGACCTGGCTGCTGGGCACGGTGCCGGCGCTGGCGAAGGCGATGCGCGCGGTATCGACGCTGCTGAAATTGCGCGACTGCGCCTTGGCCGCGAACGCCGGGATGCCCGGCTCGTCCAGCCATGCCTTCAGCTCGGCCTCGGTCACTGCCGACGGATTCTTCGGCAGCAGGTTCTTCTTCATGTACTCGACGAACTGGTCGGTGTTCGCGCTCTGGAAGGCGTGGTCATCGAACCAGCCACGCAGGAACGGATCGAAGGTCTCGCGGCCGAAGCGCTGTTCCAGGAATTCCAGGAACCAGGAACCCTTGACGTAGGCGACCTGGCTGAGGGCTTCGTCCGGGTCACGTTCGTTCAGCGGCGGCAGCGCCAGCGCCTGGTCGGCCGGGCTCATGTCCTTCACTTCGGCCAGCAGGTCGGTCTGGTCGATCTGCTTCTCCATCTCGGCCATTTCCTTGCCGTACAGGGCTTCGGTGATGCGGCCCTGGACGTAGGTGGTGAAGCCTTCGTTCAACCAGATGTCCTTCCAGCTGGCATTGGTCACCAGGTTGCCCGACCAGCTGTGCGCCAGTTCGTGGGCGACCAGCGAGACCAGCGACTTGTCGCCGACGATCACGGTCGGGGTGGCGAAGGTCAGGCGCGGGTTCTCCATGCCACCGAACGGGAACGACGGCGGCAGCACCAGCATGTCGTAGCGGCCCCAGCGGTATTCGCCGTACAGCTTCTCGGCAGCACCGATCATCTTCTCGGTGTCTTCGAATTCCTTGGCGGCCTTGTTGACCATGGTCGGCTCGGCCCAGACGCCGGAGCGGCCGGAGATCGGCTCGAACACCAGGTCACCGGCGGCGATAGCCAGCAGGTAGGACGGAATCGGCTGCGGCATCTTGAAGGTGTAGTCACCGTCACGCGCGGCCTTGGGATCGTTGTCGGCACTCATCAGCACCATCACGTCCGGGCGCGACACCACGTGCGCGCTGTAGGTGAAGCGCACGCTCGGGGTGTCCTGCAGCGGCACCCACGAACGGGCGTGGATGGCCTGCGACTGGCTGAACATGAAGGGCAGCTTCTTGCCCTCGGTCATCGACGGCGCCAGCCACTGCAGGCCCGAGGCGGTCGGCGCGGTGTGGTAGGTCACTTCCACCTTGGCCGGCTGTTCCGGGGCCTCGATGGTCAGCTTGCTGCCGAACACCTTGTCGACCGGGGCCAGCTCGAACTTCAGCGGGCTGCGCGCGCCATCGGCGGCGACGGCCTCGACCTTGGACACGGTCAGCTCGCGGGTGTCGAGCACCAGCTGCTTGGCGTCCTTCTGCTTCCATTCCAGGGTGTAGGTGGCGGTGCCGCCGATCTGCTTCTGGTCGAAGTCCAGCTTCAGATCCAGTGCGATGTCCTTGATGACGACCTTGTCCGGCTCGGCGTACGAGCTTTCGTCGTGGCTGCGGTTCTCGGCGTTCACGGGGGCGGCGGGGGCCTTTTCGGCAGTCGGAGCGGCGGCGGGCGCGGCCGCCTCCTGGGAGCAGCCGGCGGCCAGGGCCACGGCCAGCGGAAGGAGGATCAGCGGATTACGCATGAATCGGGACCGTTACGGGGATCAAACCCCAATGGTACCTCCGTCCGGCCCCGCAGGCGTTGCGCGGTGCGGGGTAATGGCGGCGGGAGCGAAGGCGCCGCGCCCTGGTGGGTGCCAACCTTGGTTGGCACGGATCCTTCATCGCTCGCGGCAGGCCGGTGCCGACCAAGGTCGGCACCCACCAGAGCAGATACCGGCCAAGGTGGGCCAACCACGGTCGGCCTCTACCGGTAGGTGCCAACCTTGGTTGGCACGGATCCATCAACGCTCGCGGCAGCTTCTGTGCCGACCAAGGTCGGCACCCACCAGAGCAGATTCCGGCAGCTGCTGTGCCAACCAAGGTTGGCACCTACCAACACCGGGATTACAGCTTGTAGCCGGAATGGATCGAAACGATGCCGCCGGTCAGGTTCTTGTAGTGGCAGCGCTCGAACCCGGCCTGCCCCATCATTGCCTTCAGTTCGTCCTGCGGCGGGTGCTTGCGGATGCTCTCGGCCAGGTACTGGTAGCTGTCCGCATCGTTGGCAAACAGCTTGCCCAGCTTCGGCAGGATCCTGAACGAGTGGAAGTCGTAGATCGGCTTGAACCAGTCGGCGGTGACCTCGGAGAACTCCAGCACGCGGGCCTGGCCGCCCACCTTCAGCACGCGGTACATCTCGCGCAGGCCGGCGTCCTTGTCGGTCACGTTGCGCAGGCCGAAGGCGATGGTGACCAGATCGAAGCTGTTGTCCGGGAACGGCAGGGCTTCGGCATTGCACTGCACGTAGTCCAGGCCGAGCACCAGGCCGCGGTTGGTCAGGCGGTCGCGGCCGACCGACAGCATGCCGGCGTTGATGTCGCCCAGCACCACCGAGCCCTCGGCGCCGACGCGCTCCTTCAGCAGCGCGGCGATGTCGCCGGTGCCGCCGGCCAGGTCGAGCACGCGGTCACCCGGCTTCACCTGCGCGGTGGCCACGTAATAGCGCTTCCACGCCCGGTGCACGCCCAGGCTCATCAGGTCGTTCATCAGGTCGTAGTTGCGCGCGACCGAGGTGAACACCTGCCCGACCAGCTTCTGCTTGTCCTTGGCGGCGACGTCGCGGAACCCGAAATGGGTGGTACCGGCTTTGTAGGGGGATTCGCTCATGGACCGATTATCGCACCGCCGGGAGCCAGCGGCACCCCTGCCCGTATCATGGCCAGCCACGACTTACCGGAGCCCCGCATGATCACCACGCCCGACTACCAGGCCCTGCTGCAGACCGCCATTGCCGAAGCCCGCCAGGGCCTGGCCGAAGGCGGCGTGCCGATCGGCGCGGCGCTGTACCACAACGACGGCCGCCTGCTCGGCTGCGGCCACAACCGCCGCGTGCAGGAAGGCGACCCGTCGGTGCACGGCGAGACCGACGCGTTCCGCAAGGCCGGCCGCCAGCGCCGCTACCAGGACACCATCATGGTCACCACGCTGGCGCCGTGCTGGTACTGCTCGGGCCTGGTGCGCCAGTTCAACATCGGCACCGTGGTGGTGGGCGAATCGCGCACTTTCCAGGGCGGCATCGACTGGCTGCGCGGCAACGGTGTCAACGTGATCGACCTGGACAGCCAGGAATGCGTCGATCTGCTCGGCGGTTTCATTGCGCGGCATCCGGAGATCTGGAACGAAGACATCGGCGAATGAGCACCGCGCAGTGTGCTGTTGAATCCGCTTAATGAACCCTTCAGCGCCGGCACAGCCTTGTGCCGGCAGCGTCTTCGCCCGATGATGTGCGCCAGCGCACAGTCATCTGCAGGCGTTGCACACGCACCGCTAACATGCCGCCCACCGGTGACGCCTACGGTGGGGTGACCGGGGCCCCTGTCCCGGCGGAGCCAGCCCATGTGCGCGCACGCCGTCTGTCCCCTGCCCGAGCCGGCCCTGGCCGGCATCCGCGAACGATTGATGCAGCAGTTCGTCCTGTATCGCAGCAGCGCCGCCTTCTGGAGCGCGTTCCAGGGCATGCAGGAGGAAGTCACCCGCGATCACCCGCGCGATCACGTGCGGCTGTGCAACGCGATGGCCGACATGGCCCAGGAGCTCGGCGCGGTGCCGCAGGCCCAGCTGATCGATGGCAACACCGGCTGCACGCCGCGCTGACGCGGCATGCACCGGTGCCTACGCCACACTGCGATCACCCCCACTCCCATCCACCTCAACCGATTGGATCGTCATGCACGCTGAAGTCCCCGCCATTCCCCCGGTCATCAATGTCGACGCCGAACTTGACCACTGGCGCCGCCAGCATGCCGACGGCGCGCTGCCGCACAACTCGTTCGGCTCCTACGTGCCGTGGATCAAGTTCGCCTGCGATTCGCTGATTACCCAGCCACGCGCCAGCAATGCCCAGCGCGATGAGATGTTCCAGACCCAGTACGCGCTGCAGATCATGCCGCGGCTGAGCGAAGCCCAGGCACGCGAGTTTGTCGACCGCTGCTGGCAGCATGTGTACCAGACCAGCCGCGTGCGCCTGCAGGACGCGCCGCGCCTGCGCGCCTGAGTCTCGCCTGAGACTGCACGGCTTCTGCACGAGGCACTGCCGATCATCCTCGTCACCTGAGTGGGACGACGACGATGAAAGCAAGGAACCTGTTCAATACGATCGCCAAGAAGGCGGCAAGCGCTACCGGTTCGCCATGGACCTTCCTGGCGGCGGTGGCGATCGTGGTGGTGTGGGGCGTGACCGGCCCGCTGTTCCACTTCAACGACACCTGGCAGCTGGTGATCAATACCGGCACCACCATCATCACCTTCCTGATGGTGTTCCTGATCCAGCACACGCAGAACGCCGATACCGCGGCGATGCAGATCAAGCTGGACGAGTTGATCCGGGCCACTGCCGAGGCCAACAACGAACTGCTGGACCTGGAAGAGATGGACGAGGAGCGGCTGGAGGAGATCCGCGCCGAGTACGAGCGCATGGCGCGCGAAGCCGGCGACGCACTGCTGCGCGTGCGCGCCTGCCGGGCGGCCCCGCGCGATGATGAAGCGGTGTAGCGCCAACGCCGCAACACTTCCCTGTGGAGCCGAGCCCATGCTCGGCTGCTCAAAAGCCAGTCGAGCAAGCTCGACTCTACGTCATGGGCAGCCGAGCATGGGCTCGGCTCTACAGAAGTACGCTTCCGTCACCCGCGTTCGTGCCAGCCGCCGCCCAGCACCTTGTACAGGGTGATGCGGTTGGCCTGCTGCGCCAGCTTCGCCTGCAGCTGCGTCTGCTGCGCGCTGTAGGCAGTACGCCGTGCATCGAGCAGGGTCACGAAGCTGTCCAGACCGGCGTCGTAACGCGCCTGCGACAGACGGTTGGCCTGCTCGGCCGCGTCGACCAGACGCGCCTGCGCCCCCACCTGCTCGTCCAGGCTGACGTTCAACGCGAGTGCATCGGCGGTCTCGCGGAAGCCAACCTGGATCGCCTTCTCATACTGTGCCAGCGCGATATCACGATCGGCGTTGGCGATGGCCAGGTTGGCGCGCAGCTTGCCGCCCTGGAAGATCGGCAACGTGATCTTCGGCAGGAAACTCCACACGCGCGTGCCGCTGTCGAACAGGTTGGACAGTTCATTGGAGCCGCTGCCGATGCTGCCGGTCAGCGAGATGCTCGGGAAGAACGCCGCGCGTGCCGCACCGATGTTGGCGTTGGCCGCCAGCAGCTGATGTTCGGCGGCCATGATGTCCGGGCGCTGCAGCAGCACGTCGCTGGGCAGGCCGGCCGGCGGCGGTGCCAACGCCAGCAGTTGCGGCTCGATGCTGGCCGGCAGCAGTGCCGGGTCGAGCTGGCCGCCGGCCAGCAGGGCCAGCGCGTTGCGGTCCTGGGCCAGCTGGCCGCGCAGGCGTGCGGCATCGGTGCGCGCGGTTTCCACCAGCGTGCGGGTCTGGGTCAACTCCAGCGCTGAACTGCCACCGCGTTGGTGGCGGGCTTCGGCCAGGCGCAGCGAGTCCTCGTAGGTCTTCAGCGTGGCCTCGGCGATCTTCAGCTGCTGCGCGTCGGCCCCGTAGGTTAGCCACGCGGTGGCCGTCTCGGCCACCAGGCTCAGCTGCGCGTTACGGCGGTTGGCGGCCACGGCGAAATACTGCTGCAGTGCGGCCTCGCTGAGGTTGCGCACGCGACCGAACAGGTCCAGCTCGAAGTCGGCCACGCCGACACCGGCGCTGAACTGCTCGGTGACACCGGCATCGGTGCCGCGGCGGTCCATCTGGCCGGTAACGGCCACACCGGGCACACGGTCGGCGCGCTGCACGCGGTACTGGCCACGCGCGCGTTCGACATTGAGCACGGCCACGCGCAGATCACGATTGTTCTGCAGCGACTGGTCGATCACCTGCTGCAGGCGCGCATCGGTGAAGAAGTCGCGCCAGCCGACGGTGGCGACATCGGCCACCTGGCCCTGCGCCGCTTCAGCCGGCCACTGCGCCGGAATCGCCGGGGCGACGGCGGTGTCCTTCGGGACCAGGGTGGAGCAGCCGGCCAGCGCAAGCGCGGCGGTGATGGAAAGGAACAGGGATGCACTTTTCATGGGAATGACTTCCATCGGTACTGCCGGAAGGCAGGAGGCGGTGCCGGCCAGCGGCCGGCACTACCGTTTCGATAACGCCAGCCTGGGGCCGGAGTGACCGTTTCGATTACGTCGTGGATTTGCGCTTGAACACGCGTTGCACCACCACGAAGAACAGCGGCACGAAGAACACGCCGAGCACGGTGCCGACGATCATGCCGCCGAGCACGCCGGTGCCGATCGCCTGCTTGGCGCCGGAGCCGGCACCGGTGGAGATCGCCAGCGGAACCACGCCCATGCCGAAGGCCAGCGAAGTCATCACGATCGGGCGCAAACGGTCGCGCACGGCATGCATGATCGATTCGATCAGGCCAGCGCCCTTCTCCAGGTTTTCCTTGGCGAACTCGACGATCAGGATCGCGTTCTTGCTGGTCAGACCCACCGTGGTCAGCATCGCCACCTGGAAGTAGATGTCGCGTTCCAGGCCCTTGAAGGTGTTGGCCAGCACCGCACCGAGAAT
Source organism: Stenotrophomonas sp. GSD10 (assembly GCF_056172695.1). Lineage (NCBI taxonomy): Bacteria > Pseudomonadati > Pseudomonadota > Gammaproteobacteria > Lysobacterales > Lysobacteraceae > Stenotrophomonas > Stenotrophomonas sp. GSD10. The sequence goes on from NZ_JAOCMC010000002.1 coordinate 3,574,283, forward strand.
ACCCAGCGGAGCAGCCAGCAGCACCGCGGTCGGCACGCTCCAGCTCTCGTACATCGCGGCCAGGCACAGGAACACGATCATCAGCGACAGCGTGTACAGCAGCGGCGTCTGCGAGCCGGCCTGGCGCTCCTGGTAGGACATCGCTGTCCACTCGATGCCGAAGCCCGCCGGCAGCTGCTTGGCCAGCTGTTCGATCTCGGCCATGGCATCACCGGAGGCGACACCCGGGGCCGGTTCGCCCTGGATTTCCATCGCCGACACACCGTTGTAGCGTTCCAGGCGCGGCGAACCGTAGTCCCAGCGCTTGCTGGCGAACGCACTGAACGGCACCATCTCGCCCTTGTCGTTCTTCACCGACCAGAGATCGAAGTCCTCCGGCACCATGCGGAACGGCTGGTCGGCCTGCACGAACACGCGCTTGACGCGGCCGCGATCGACGAAGTCATCGATGTACGAGCTGCCCCATGCGGCGGCCAGGGTGCCGTTGATCTGGTCGATCGACAGCCCCAGCGAGGTCGCCTTGGCCGCATCGATATCAATACGGAACTGCGGCGTGTCTTCCTGGCCATTCGGACGCACGTTGGCCAGCTTCTTGCTGCCGGCGGCGAGGCCGAGCAGCTGGTTGCGCGCAGCCACCAGCGCCTCGTGGCCCTGGCCGCTGTTGTCCTTCAGGAAGAAGGTGTAACCCGAAGCGGTACCCAGCTCCGGAATGGCCGGCGGCGGGAAGGCGAAGATGAAGGCATCCTTGATCTGGCCCAGTGCCGCCATCGCGCGACCGGTGATCGGCATCACGCCGTTGTCGGCGTCACGCTCGCTCCAGTCCTTGAGCTTGACGAAGGCCATGCCCGCGTTCTGGCCCATGCCGGCGAAGCTGAAGCCCTGGACCGAGAACACCGAATCCACCGCATCCTTTTCGTTCTGCAGGAAGTGGTTTTCCAGTGCCTGGATCGACTCCAGCGTGCGCTCCTGGGTGGCACCGACCGGTGCCTGCACCAACGCCATCAGCACGCCCTGGTCTTCGTTGGGCAGGAACGAGCTGGGCAGGCGCACGAACAACACGCCCATCAGCACGAACAGCGCCGCCACGATGCCCATGAACCGCCACGGACGGTGGATGATGCCGCGCACGCCGCGCTGGTAGCTTTCGCTGGTGCGGTCGAAGCCGCGGTTGAAGCCGTTGAAGAAACGGCCAGCCAGGCCACGGTGGGCAACATGGTGCTCACCCTTCTTCAGCGGCTTGAGCATGGTCGCGCACAGCGCCGGGGTCAGCACGATCGCCACCAGCACCGACAACGCCATCGCCGAGACGATCGTGGCCGAGAACTGGCGGTAGATCACGCCGGTGGAGCCGCTCATGAAGGCCATCGGCACGAACACCGCCGACAGCACCAGGCCGATGCCCACCAGCGCGCCGGTGATCTGGCCCATCGACTTGCGGGTGGCCTCCAGCGGCGACAGTCCTTCCTCGGACATGATGCGCTCGACGTTCTCCACCACCACGATGGCATCGTCCACCAGCAGGCCGATGGCCAGCACCATCGCGAACATGGTCAGCATGTTCACCGAGAAGCCGAGCATCGCCAGCACGCCGAATGTACCCAGCAGCACCACCGGTACGGCGATGGTCGGGATCAGGGTGGCGCGGAAGTTCTGCAGGAACAGGTACATCACCACGAACACCAGCACGATCGCTTCGATCAGGGTCTGCACCACGCCCTTGATCGACACGCGCACGAACGGCGTGGTGTCGTACGGAATCTCCGCCTTCAGCCCGGCCGGGAAGAAGCTCTTCATGTCTTCCAGCGCGGCGTCCACGCCGGCGGCGGTATCCAGCGCGTTGGCGCCGGTGGCCAGGGTGACGGCCAGGCCGCTGGCCGGCTGGCCGTTGTAGCGGGTGACGAAGTCGTAGGATTCGGCACCCAGCTCGACGCGGGCCACGTCGCCCAGGCGCAGCTCGGCACCGTCCTGCGCGCCGCGCAGGATGATGTTGCGGAACTGTTCGGGGTCTGCAGGCGCGACTGCGCGTTGATGGTGGCATTGAGCTGTTGGCCCTTCACCGACGGCGCACCGCCGAGCTGGCCGATCGCCACCTGGGCGTTCTGCGCCTGCACTGCGGCGGTCACTTCGGCAACGGACAGGCCGTAGGTGTGCAGCTTGTTCGGGTCCAGCCAGATGCGCATGGCGTATTTGCCACCGAACACCTGGATGTTGCCCACGCCCGGCACGCGGCTCAGACGATCAACGACATTGGAACCGACATAGTCGGCGATGTCGTTGGCGTCCATGCTGCCGTCCTCGGACACGAACGCGATGACGTTCAGGAAGCCCGAGCTGGACTTGGCCACGTTGATGCCCTGCCGCTGCACTTCCTGCGGCAGCAGCGGCATGGCCAGCTGCAGCTTGTTCTGCACCTGCACCTGGGCGATGTCCGGGTTGGTGCCGCTCTCGAAGGTCAGGGTGATGGTGGCCTGGCCGTTGGACGAGCTGTTGGAGGAGAAGTAGATCAGGCCATCAAGGCCCTTCATGTTCTGCTCGATGATCTGCGTCACCGAGTCCTCGACCACCTTGGCCGATGCACCCGGGTAGGTGGCGCTGATTTCCACCGCCGGCGGTGCGACGTTGGGGTACATCGAGACCGGCAGCTTGAACAGGGCCAAGCCGCCGGCGAGCATGATGATGATGGCGATGACCCACGCGAAGATGGGTCGATCGATGAAAAAGCGTGCCATGGGGTTCTCCGCTTACTTCGCGTCGCCGGCCGGGGCGGCAGGCTGGGCGGCGGCAGCCGGCTTGGCCGGTGCTGCGCCCTTCTCGGTGGCCTTGACCGGCATGCCGGGGCCGATCTTCTGCAGGCCTTCGACGATGACCTTGTCGCCGGCCTTCAGGCCGTCCTCGACCAGCCACTTGTCGCCGACCGTGCGGCTGACCTTGACCGGGCGCACTTCGACCTTGTTGTCCTTGCCGACCACCATCGCGGTGGTGTCGCCCTTCGGATCGCGCGCGATGCCCTGCATCGGTACCAGCACGGCGTCGCTGCGCACGCCGCCGCCGATCACTGCACGCACGTACATGCCCGGCATCAGCAGGCCGTCCGGATTGTCCACCTTCACGCGCAGCGCGAAGCTGCCGGTGGCCGGATCGACGCTGACTTCGGAGAACTCCAGCGAGCCCTTGTGCTCGAAGGTGCTGCCGTCTTCCATCAGGATGCTGACCGGCAGCGTCTGGTTGTCCTGCAGGCGACCGGCGGCCAGTTCACGGCGCAGCTGCAGCAGCTCGGCCGAGGACTGGGTCAGGTCGACATAGATCGGGTCCAGCTGCTGCACGGTGGCCAGTGCCGTGGCCTGGCCGGCGCTGACCAGCGCACCCTGGGTGACGCTGGACTTGCCGATGCGGCCGCTGATCGGGGCAGTGATGCGGGCGTAGCCGAGAGTGACGTTGGCTGCATCCAGCGAGGCCTTGGCGGCGCCGACGTCGGCCTCGGCCTGCTTCTGCGCGGCCACGGCGTTTTCCAGATCCTGCTGGCTGACCGCATCGACCTTGGCCAGCTCGGTGATGCGCTTGGCGCTCAGGCGGGCGGCGTTGGCGGTGGCTTCGGCGCGGGCCAGCTGGGCACGGGCGCTGTTGGCCTGGGCGCGGTAGCTGGCGTCCTCGATCTGGTAAAGCGGCTCGCCGGCCTTGACCATGCCACCTTCGGTGAACAGGCGCTTGGCGACGATGCCATTGACCTGCGGGCGCACTTCGGCAACCAGGAAGGCGTTGGTACGGCCTGGCAGTTCGCGGGTCAGGCCCACGGTCTCGGACTTCAGCGTGACCACGGTGACGTCGCCCGGGCCCTGCTCGGGGGCCTGGGGTTGGCCGCCGCAGGCAGCCACGGCCGCGGCGATGGCCAGCGACAGCGCGATGGGTCGGATTCGGCTCAGCAACATGACGGAAAGGCTCTCAGGGGAAGGAATCTCAAAACACGCTGATACAGGCCGAAAGCGCCAGCAGGCAACGCTCACCGGCGGGGAGCAGCAGCCGGCAACGGCCTGCCACGCACACGGCGGGAATGATGGGACGGAAATATACATACATGCGTGTTTGTTTGTAAACCGGTACAATTCAGCCACGTTTCACCCGCACTCGTACCCACCCATGGCCCGCAAGACCAAAGAGGACACCCAGGCAACCCGGGAAGGCATCCTTGACGCCGCCGAAGCCTGCTTCCATGAACACGGCGTGGCCCGTACCACGCTGGAGATGATCGGTGCCCGCGCCGGCTATACCCGTGGCGCGGTCTACTGGCACTTCAAAAACAAGGGCGAGGTGCTGGCCGCGATCGTCGAGCGCGTGCACCTGCCCTTCATGCAGGAACTGGAGCGCACCTCCAGCGACCAGCGCGACACCCCCGTGCATGACCTGCGCGCGGTGATGATCCACTCGTTCATCGAGCTGTCCGAAGATGAGCGCCTGCGCAAGACCATGGAGATCATGCTGCGCAGCGATGCCTCGGCCGATACCAAGGTGCTGACCGAACTGCAGCAGGCCGGCTTCCGCGATGCGCTGGAGCGGATGGAGCGCGCCCTGCGCCGTGCGGGTGATCTGGGCCAACTGCGCGACGGTGCCGACCCGAAGATCGCTGCGCGCATGCTGCACGCGACGATCCTGGGCGTGCTGCATGGCGCGATGGTCGAGCCGGACCTGATGGACCTCAAGCGCGACGGCATGCTCGCGCTGGACATGACCCTGGCCGCCTACGTGAAGGACGGCGTGTTCGTGCCGGGCACGGTGCCCGAGCCACTGCCGGAAGCGTGAGCGTCGCCGGGCCTGGCCCGGCGTTCCCGTGGTAGATCCACGCCATGCGTGGATGCGGACGGCCAAACAAAAAGGCCGCCTTTCGGCGGCCTTCTGCATTACAGGATGTAGCGGCTCAGGTCCGGGTCCTGCACCAGCTCACCCAGGTGCGCATCGACGTAGGCGCTGTCGATGGCCAGGGTTTCACCATCGCGATCCGGCGCCTCATAGCTGAGCGAATCCAGCAGGCGCTCCAGCACGGTGTGCAGGCGGCGCGCACCGATGTTTTCCTGGCGCTCGTTCACCTGGAAGGCGATCTCGGCCAGGCGCTCGATGGCATCGGTGGTGAAGCTGACCTTGACGCCTTCGGTGGCCAGCAGCGCTTCGTACTGCTTGGTCAGCGCGGCCTTCGGTTCGGTCAGGATGCGCACGAAGTCGCCCTTGCTCAACGCGCCCAGCTCCACGCGGATCGGGAAACGACCCTGCAGTTCCGGAATCAGGTCGCTGGGCTTGGCCAGGTGGAACGCACCGGAGGCGATGAACAGGATGTGGTCGGTCTTGATGGTGCCGTACTTGGTGGACACGTTGGAGCCTTCCACCAGCGGCAGCAGGTCGCGCTGCACGCCTTCGCGCGACACGTCGCCACCACCCACGTTGTCACCGCGCTTGGCGACCTTGTCGATCTCGTCGATGAACACGATGCCGTGCTGCTCGCAGGCTTCGATCGCCGCAGTGCGGATGTCGTCCTCGTTGACCAGCTTGCCGGCCTCTTCCTCGATCAGCAGCGGGCGCGCGGCCTTGATGGTCAGCGTGCGCTTGTGCGCCTTGGCGCCGCCACCGAGGTTGGCGAACATCGACTTCAGCTGCTGGCCCATTTCCTCCATGCCCGGCGGGGTCATGATGTCCATGCTCACGTTCGCGGCCAGGTCGAGCTCGATCTCGCGCTCGTCCAGTTCGCCGTTGCGCAGCATCTTGCGGAACTTGATGCGGGTCTCGTTGTCCTGCGCCGACGGCTCGTTGCGCGCCACTTCCGGATCGAAGCCGATGCCACCGCTGCGACGCGGCAGCAGCGCATCGAGGATGCGGTCTTCGGCGCGTTCTTCGGCCTGGGTACGCACGCGCACCTTGGCCTGCTCGCGGTACAGCTTCACTGCGGTATCGGCCAGATCACGGATGATCTGCTCGACGTCCTTGCCGACATAGCCCACTTCGGTGAAGCGGGTCGCTTCGACCTTCACGAACGGCGCGTTGGCCAGCGTGGCCAGGCGACGCGCGATCTCGGTCTTGCCGACGCCGGTCGGACCGATCATCAGGATGTTCTTCGGCATCACTTCATTGCGCAGTTCGGCCGGCAGCTGCATGCGGCGCCAGCGGTTGCGCAGGGCAATGGCCACCGCACGCTTGGCGTCGTGCTGGCCGACGATGTGCCGGTCCAGTTCCTGCACGATCTCGCGCGGGGTCATGGTGGCGGAGGAAACTTCGATCTTCGACATGGATGTGCTCACGGATGCGTTGTCGGTAGTGCCGGCCGCTGGCCAGCAACCAGGCACGGGTGCGGGGGCTCACGAGGTTGCCGGCCAGCGGCCGGCACTCCCTCAGAGCTCTTCGACCACCACGTTGCGGTTGGTGTAGATGCAGATGTCGCCGGCGATGCCGATCGCTTCGCTGGCGATGGTGCGTGCATCCAGTTCGGTGTGCGCCATCAGCGCGCGGGCGGCCGACAGGGCATACGAACCACCGGAACCGATGGCGATGATGCCGTCCTCCGGCTCGATCACATCGCCGGTGCCGCTGATGATCAGCGAGGTTTCCTTGTCGGCTACTGCCAGCAGGGCTTCGAGCTTGCCCAGGCGGCGCTCGGTGCGCCAATCCTTGGCCAGTTCGACCGCGGCACGCTGCAGCTGGCCGTGCTTTTCCAGCTTGGCCTCGAACAGCTCGAACAGGGTGAAGGCATCGGCGGCGGCACCGGCAAAGCCGGCCAGCACCTGGCCGTCACGGCCAAGGCGGCGCACCTTGCGCGCATTGCCCTTCATCACGGTGTGGCCCAGCGTGACCTGGCCGTCGCCGGCAATGGCCACGTGCTCGCCGCGACGGACGCAGACGATGGTGGTGGCGTGGAAAACGTTGGGGTTCTGACTGGGGTCCATGATGCCTCCGGGGTGACAGAACCAGAGGTGGGGACTGCCCTGCGCCCTTCAAGCCACCCGCGACCGGCTGCCGCAGGGGCAACGTTCAGCTTTCTCCGCTGCCCTCGTTGCTTTTGCGGCGCTTGGCGCGCGGGTGCGCCGCGTCGTAGACCTTGGCCAGGTGCTGGAAATCGAGATGGGTGTAGATCTGGGTGGTGGCGATGTCGGCGTGGCCGAGCAGCTCCTGCACGCCGCGCAGATCGCCCGACGATTCCAGGATATGGCTGGCAAAACTGTGCCGCAGCATGTGCGGGTGCACGTGCTTGAACAGGCCCTGGCGCTGCGCCAGCTGGCGGATGCGGATCTGCACCGCGCGCTGGCTGATCGGCCCGTTGCGGCCGGGGAACACCGGCGAGGCCGGGCCACCGCCACTTTCCGCACGCCACGCCTGCAGCGCTTCGCGCGCCGGCCGCCCAAACGGTACGCGGCGCTGGCGGTTGCCCTTGCCCATCACGTTGACCAGGCCGCTGGCGAAATCCAGGTCGCGCCAGGTCAGTGCGCAGACTTCGCTCAGACGCAGGCCCGAGGAATAGAACAATTCCAGCAGCGCGCGGTCACGGCGGCCGAGTTCACCTTCCGGTTCCAGCTCGACCAGCTGCACGGCTTCGTCGGCATCGAGCACCTGCGGCAAACGGCGCGGTGCGCGCGGTGCCTTCAGCGTCGCGGCCGGACTCACTTCAATGCGGCCATGCTTGAGCAGCCACGCGTAGAAGCTGCGGCAGGCCGACAAGCGGCGTTGCAGGCTCTTGGCCGACAGACCGCGCCGGTGTTCATCGGCCACGAACTGGCGCAACGCGTCGGAATCCAGTGCCTCCACCGCCACGCCACGCGGCTCGGACCACAGCGACAGCGCCTCCAGGTCGCGGCGGTACGCGTCGAGCGTATGTGCCGACATCCGCCGTTCCACCTGCAGGTGCTGCAGGAAGGCCTGTACCGCGCTCATCGCCGTCGGGTCCTGCTCAGCCCGCGAAGCGCTTCAGGCCGGTGGCCAGGGCATCGCCCATCATGCGCAGGAACAAGGTGCCCATGCCCGGATAGAAGCGGTTCGGGTCGTGGCTGCCGACCGCGATCAGGCCGACGCCCGGCAGCGGCAGCAGTGCGGTGGTCTGCACTTCCTCGCTGCGCACGCCGTACAGCACCGTGTTCTTTTCCGCCTGCAGGCGGCCGCAGATCGGCTCGCCGTCCTTCAGGCAATCGCGGAACGGCGCCAGCTGCGGATCATCGGCGGCAATCACCTGCAGCCAATCAGCCTGTTCCAGCCCGGCCACCGGCGCGTGCACCACCAGCCGCACCAGGTCGCCGGCGAAGTCTTCCTGCAGCGAGGCGGCCATCGCGCGCAGGGTGTCGGCGGCGTTGTCCTGCTTCATCAGCGCCAGGGTCAGCTGGTGGGTACGCACCGCCAGCCGCTCGTTGACCTGGGCGGTCGCGCCCAGGTCGGCCAACCGTCGCGCCAGCTCGCGGTTCTTCTCGCGCAGCACTTCCAGCTGGTAGCTGGCCAGCGACGCGGTCGGGCCGTCATCGCGCGGCACCACCAGGGTCAATGCCAGGTCCGGGAACTGCTTGAGGAACCCCGGATGACGCCGCAACCAGGCAGCGACTTCGTGGGCACCAAGCTTGTCGACGGTTTCGGTCATGCGATCCACTCCCCTTCGAAGACGAATGCGGTCGGGCCGGCCATCACCACCGGCAGGCCATCGCCCGGCCACTGGATACGCAGGTCGCCACCGGGCAGGCTGATGCGTGCATCGCGCTGCAAGCGGCCGCGCTGCATCAGGGTCACCGCAGCGGCGCAGGCGCCACTGCCGCAGGCCAGGGTTTCGCCGACACCGCGCTCGAACACGCGCAGGCGCGCATGTTCCGGGCCCATCACCTGGGCGAAGCCCACATTCACCGAGCGCGGGAACGACGCATGCTGCTGCAGCAGCGCGCCGACGCGCTCGACCGGTGCAGCGTCGATCAGGCCCACCTCGATCACCGCATGCGGGTTGCCCATCGACACTGCGGCGAAGCGCACGCTCTCGCCCTGCAACGGCAGCAGATACTCCTCGCGCGCGTGGGCAAAACCCATCAACGGCACATTGGCCGGCTCGAACGCGGGCACGCCCATGGTCACCGCAAACTGCCCCCGCCCAGCACCTTCACTTCATGGCTGGCCAGCGGGCTGTCGATGACGAAGGCATCGCCCTGTGCGCTGCCTTCGCGCACCAGCCAGGCGGCAATGCAGCGCGCGCCGTTGCCGCACTGTTCGGAATTGGAGCCATCGGCATTCCAGATGCGGTAGGAGGCGACCGAGCCTTCCGCACGCGGCGCCTCGATGGTCAGGATCTGGTCGCAGCCCACGCCGGTATGGCGGTCGGCCAGGCGTGCGGCCAGTTCCGGCGTCGGCGGCGGGGTGCCATCGCGCAGGTCGATCACCACGAAATCGTTGCCTGCGCCGTGCATCTTGCTGAAGCGCAGGGCCGTGGAACCGCTCTTACTCATTCCCGCCGCCCGCCTTCTTCGCCGGCATCGGCGTCGGCTGCGGTGCCGGCTCCGCGGTCGTAGCCGGGGTGCCGGTGCCTTCGGTCTGCGCCGGGGTCGCCTCGGTGGCGGGCTCGGCCGCCGGTTCAACGGCTTCTTCCACCGGTACCGGCTTCTGCGGCAGTACCAGCGGGCCCTTGTTGCCGCAGGCGGCAAGGAACAGCAGCGAGGCCGCTGCCAGCGGAATCAGGAGGACATTTCGATGGGGGATCTTCATGCCCCGAGTATAGCCATTGGTGGCTGAGCGGTAGGTAGAGTCGACCGCTGGTCGACTATCGCGCGCAGCGCGGGGTTTCGCGGCCGTTGCAAGAGCAGTCGACCAACAGTCGACTCTACCCCTCCGTCCGGTCCCTGTCGGGCGGCGGCAGCGGCCGGGTCCACAGCCAGATCGCCACCACCGTCATGCTGCTGATGGAGAACCACTTCACCCAGGCAATCGGCACGCACCACAGCATGATGCCGGCGCACACGGCCATGGTGATCGTGGCCATCCACTTGCCGTAGCGGCTGACCGCGCCGTGCGCCTGCCAGTTGGCGATGGCCGGACCGAAGCGCGGATGCTGCAGCAGCCAGTTGTGCAGGCGTTCGGAGCCGCGTGAGGCGGCCCAGGCCGAGATCAGGATGAATACGGTGGTCGGCAGGCCCGGCACGAAGATGCCGACGATGCCGGTGCCCAGGCTGACGTAGGCCAGCAGCCACCAGACCCAGCGGAAACGCACCACGCGCGGCGGCGTGGCGGCATCGCGGGTGACGGGATCAGGTGGGCTCATGGCCGCAAGGATACCGGTTCAGGGTGCCAGGCAGTGCCCGGCACCCTGTCGCCGTCACGGCTGGGCGATGCCCAGCTGCTGCAGCACGAACGCATACGACTCGGACAGTTCGCGGTAACGCTGGAAGCGCCCGGACTTGCCGCCGTGGCCGGCTTCCATGTTGGTGCGGAACAGGATCGGGTAATGGCCGGTGTTGTCGTCACGCAGCTTGGCCACCCACTTGGCCGGCTCCCAGTACTGCACCTGCGAATCCCACAGGCCGGTGCCCACGAACAGCGCCGGGTAAGCCTGCTTCCTTACATTGTCGTAGGGCGAGTAGGACAGCATGTAGTCGTAGTACGGCTTCTGTTCCGGGTTGCCCCACTCGTCGTACTCGTTGGTGGTCAGCGGAATGGTGGGGTCGAGCATGGTGGTGACCACATCGACGAACGGCACCTGCGCCACCATCACCCGGTAATCCTGCGGCGCCTGGTTGGCCACCGCGCCCATCAGCAGGCCACCGGCGCTGCCACCGGAGGCCGCGACGCGGTCCTTCGCCGCCCAACCCTGCGCCACCAGCCCACGGGTGACGTCGATGAAGTCGTTGAAGGTGTTCTGCTTGTGCAGCAGCTTGCCGTTCTCGTACCAGTCACGGCCCATCTCCTGGCCGCCGCGGATATGCGCGATGGCATACACCACGCCACGATCAAGCAGGCTCACCGCGGTCTGGTTGAAATACGGGTCCATCGACATGCCGTAGCTGCCGTAGGCGTACTGGAACAGCGCGCCCTTGCCATCCTTCTCGTAGCCCTTGCGGTAGACCAGCGACACCGGCACCTTCACGCCATCGCGCGCGGTGATCCAGACGCGGTCGGTTTCGTACTTGCTGGCGTCATAGCCGATCACCGGCTGCACCTTCAGCTGGCGGCGCTCGCCGGTGGCGGTATTCAGTTCGAACACCGTGGTCGGGGTTGTCATCGAGGTATAGACGTAGCGCAGCCACGGCGTGTCGGCCTCGGTGTTGTCGCCCAGGCCCATCGAGTACGCCGGCTCATCGGCTTTCACGTAGTCGCTGCGGCCGTCCTTGAACAGCAGGCGGATGCGTTCCAGGCCTTCGGAACGTTCGGCGATGGCGGTGTAGTTGTCGAACAGTTCGAAGCCTTCGATGAACACCGCATTGTCGTGCGCGATCCAGTCCTTCCATTGCGCGCGCGAGGTGGCGTCGGTCGGTGCGGTGACCAGCTTGAAGTTCTTCGCACCGTCGTTGGTACGGATCACCCAGCGGCCATCGTAGTGGTCGGCGTCGTACTCCACATCGCGCTGGCGCGGCGCCAGCACGGTGAACGTGGTCGGGTCGCTGGCCGGCGCATAGCGTTCTTCCGAAGACACCGTGCTGTGCACGCCGATGGTGATGAAGCGATCGTCGCGGGTGCGGCCGATGCCCATGTAGAAGCTGTCGTCCTTCTCTTCGTAGACGACGGTGTCAGCGCTGGCCGGGGTGCCCAGCACGTGCTTCTTCACGCGCACGGTCAACAGTGTTTCCGGGTCGTTTTCCACGTACAGCACGGTGCGGTTGTCGTCGGCCCAGACCAGGTCGCCGGAACTGCCGGTGATCACATCGGGCAGCACCTTGCCGGTGGCCAGATCCTTGAAGCGGATCGTGTACTGGCGGCGGCCGACGTCATCATCGGCCCAGGCCAGCAGCTGGTTGTCCTGGCTGACTTCCATCGAGCCGACGCTGAAATAGCCCTTGCCGGCGGCCATCGCGTTGACGTCCAGCAGGATCTCTTCGGCCGCGTCCATGCTGCCCTTGCGGCGCGCGTGGATCGGGTAGTCCTGGCCGGTTTCGAAGCGGCTGTAGTACCAGTAACCGCGCTCACGCGCCGGCACGCTGGAATCGTCCTGCTTGATGCGGCCGACGATTTCCTTGTACAGGGTGTCTTCGAGCGGCTTCAGCGGCGCCAGCAGCTGGTCGGCGTAGGCATTCTCGGCCTGCAGGTAGGCCAGCATGTCCTTGTTCTCGCGCTTGTCGTCGCGCAGCCAGTAGTAGTCGTCGTTACGGGTCGCACCGAACGGCGCCTTGACCACATGCGGATGCTTGGCGGCATCCGGCGGAACGGGCGGCGTGGCGGCGGTAGCGGTCGTGGTCATCAGGCTCGCGAGCAACAGGCAGAGGGTGGATTTCATGAGATAGGGCTCCTTGTGCGGTTACGCAATGGCGTCCGTGGCGCAGGTAGAGTCGAGCTTGCTCGACTGACCGCAACCGCAGTCGAGCAAGCTCGACTCTACCACCGCTGCGGCAGCCCCTGCCGGCGGCGTACCATGGCGGCATGAGCACCCTGCCCCACACGCCGGGCTACAGCCGGCGCAGCCATGAAATCGCCCCGTTCCACGTGATGTCGCTGCTGGCCCGCGCGCAGGCGCTGGAACAGGCCGGCCACGATGTGATCCACCTGGAAATCGGTGAACCGGACTTCACCACCGCCGAGCCCATCGTGCGCGCCGGCCAGGCCGCACTGGCCGCCGGCCATACCCGCTACACCGCCGCACGCGGGCTGCCGGCCCTGCGCCAGGCCATCAGCGGCTTCTATCGCAGCCACTACGGGCTGGACATCGACCCCGAACGCATCCTGGTGACCCCCGGCGGCTCCGGCGCGCTGCTGCTGGCCAGCAGCCTGCTGGTCGATCCAGGCCGCCACTGGCTGCTGGCCGACCCCGGCTACCCCTGCAACCGCCACTTCCTGCGACTGGTGGAAGGAGGCGCGCAGCTGGTACCGGTCGGGCCGGAGACCGCCTATCAACTCACTCCGTCGCTGCTCGAACAGCACTGGAACGCGGACAGCGTCGGCGCGCTGGTGGCCTCACCGGCCAACCCGACCGGCACCGTGCTGTCGGCCGACGAACTGGCGGCCTTGTCGAAGACCCTGCACGCGCGCGGCGGCCACCTGGTGGTGGACGAGATCTATCACGGCCTGACCTACGGCCTGGACGCGCCCAGCGTGCTGCAGGTGGATGACAGCGCGTTCGTGTTGAACAGCTTCTCCAAGTACTTCGGCATGACCGGCTGGCGGCTGGGCTGGCTGGTGGCGCCCCCGGCCGCAGTACCGGACCTGGAGAAGCTGGCGCAGAACCTGTACATCAGCGCATCGAGCATTGCCCAGCATGCGGCGTTGGCGTGTTTCAGCGAAGAAGCGATGGCGATCTTCGAACAGCGCCGCGAAGCGTTCCGGCAACGCCGCGATTTCCTGCTGCCCGCGTTGCGCGAGCTGGGATTCCGCATCGAGGTGGAACCGCAGGGTGCGTTCTATCTTTACGCCGATGTCAGCGCCTTCACCGACGACGCGCAGGCGTTCTGCGCGCACTTCCTGGAAACCGAGCACGTGGCGTTCACCCCGGGCCTGGATTTCGGCTTCCATCGTGCCAACCAGCATGTGCGGTTGGCCTATACACAGGAAGTGCCGCGGTTGCAGGAGGCGGTGGCGCGGATCGCGCGCGGGTTGAAGCATTTCCGGTAGTGCCGGCAACGAAAAACGCCGCCCTGGGGCGGCGTTTTCCGTTCTGCTTACTTACCGCCGAGGCGTTCCCACAGGAAGCTGTAGGCCAGCGCCGACATGTGTGCGGCCTGCGCGTTGTTGGCTGCACCGCCGTGGCCACCTTCGATGTTCTCGTAGTAGGTCACGTCCTTGCCGGCGTCGATCATCTTCGCCGCCATCTTGCGGGCATGGCCCGGGTGCACGCGGTCATCGCGGGTGGAGGTGGTGAACAGCACCGGCGGGTAGTTCTTCTTCGCATCGAACAGGTGGTACGGCGAGAAGGTCTTGATGAAGTTCCAGTCGCTGGTGTCCGGGTTGCCGTACTCGGCCATCCACGAGGCGCCGGCCAGCAGGTGGCTGTAGCGCTTCATGTCCAGCAGCGGCACCTGTACCACCACCGCACCGAACAGTTCCGGGTATTGGGTGAGCATGTTGCCGGTCAGCAGGCCACCGTTGCTGCCGCCCTGCACGCCCAGGTGCTTGGCGGTGGTGATCTTGCGCTTGACCAGATCGCGCGCCACCGCGGCCATGTCTTCATAGGCCTTGTGGCGGTTCTGCTTCAGCGCCGCCTGGTGCCAGCGCGGGCCATACTCGCCACCGCCGCGGATGTTGGCGACCACGTACACGCCGCCCTTGTCCAGCCAGGCGCGGCCCATGCCACCGGAATAGCTCGGGGTCAACGAGATCTCGAAGCCACCGTAGCCGTACAGCAGGGTCGGGTTGGAACCATCGAGCTTCATCGCCTTGTCGTGCACCACGAAGTACGGCACGCGGGTGCCGTCCTTGCTGGTGGCGAAGTGCTGCTCGATCACCTTGCCCTTGGCATCGAAGAAGGCCGGCATGGTCTTCAGCGTTTCCGGTGCCTGGCCGATTTCAGCCAGCGCCAGCGTGGTCGGGGTCAGGTAGTCGGTGGCGGTCAGCCACACCGCGTCGCTGTCATTGCTGTCCACTGCGGCCACGCCCAGCGTGCCGAAGGCCGGCGCGCCGACGAAGCGGCTGGTCTGCCAGCCATTGGCGCCCGGGGTCAGCACCGACAGGCGGTTCTTGACGTCATCCAGCACGTTCAGCACCAGATGGCTTTTGGTCCAGGTGGCGCTGGCCAGCGAGGTGGTCGCGGTCGGGGTGAACAGCACCTCGAAGTCGCGCTTGCCGGCCAGGAAGTCGTCCAGCCGGGTCGCCAGCAGCGAACCGGACGCATAGGTCTTGCCACCGACGGTCCACGGATCACGCAGCTCCAGAGTCAGCCACTGCTTGTGCAGGCCCTTCTCGGCCGAGTTCGGCGCGTCGATCTTGGTCAGCGTGCCGTCGTCGCCACGCAGGTAGAGCTCGTTGTTGTAGAACGCCAGCGTGCGGCTGACCAGGTTGCGCTCGAAGCCCGGGGTGTCATCGTGCATCGCCGCGATGTACATGTCTTCCGGCTTGCCTTCATAGACCACGCTGGCCGAGGCCATCGGCGTCCCGCGCTTCCACAGCTTGGCCACGCGCGGGTAGCCGGAGGTGGTCATCGAGCCGGCACCGAAATCGGTGTAGACGAACACCGTGTCGCGATCGATCCAGTTCAGGCCACCCTTCGATTCCGGACGGAAGAAGCCATCCTTGATCCAGGTCTTGTTGGCCAGATCGAATTCGCGGGTGACGTCGGCATCGGCACCACCGCGCGACAGCGCGATCAGGCAGCGGTTGTAGTCCGGGCGCAGGCAGTCGGCACCGTGCCAGACCCAGTTCTCACCCTCGGCCTTGTTCAGTGCATCCAGGTCGAGCACGGTTTCCCACTGCGGCGAGGCCTTGCGGTACTCGGCCAGGGTGGTGCGCCGCCACAGGCCGCGCTCGTGCTGCTGGTCCTTCCAGAAGTTGTAGTAGTAGTCGCCGATCTTCTGCACGCCGGGAATCTTGGCGTCGGAGTCGAGCACCTCGCGGATGCTGGTCTCCATCTGCTTGAAGGCCGGGGTCTGCGCCAGGCGCGCCTCGGACTTGGCGTTCTGCTCCTTGACCCAGGACAGCGGCTTGTCGCCGGTGACGTCCTCCAGCCAGGCGTAGCGATCGGTGTCTTCAGCGGCCACGGCGGTTCCCACCGAGGCAGCGGTCATCATGCCGGCCAGCAGGCAGGCGGAAGCGAGTCGTGACATTGCAGCTCCAGGCAGTCATAAGCCGTGGAACGCTAGCACGGAACGTCGCCGCATCCCCTGTGTCGAAGGTCAGGCCGTGGCCGTCGAGCCACGGCGGCCACGGGTCGCGCCGCGGCCAGGCCGACGCGCCTGTCCACCGGTACGCCGCGCCAGCCGCAGCCACCCCGGGCGCGGCAATGGAAGGCGCAACAGCGCCCACCACGCCACCAGCGGCATGCCCACCAGCCACATCGGCAGCCAGCCGAGCCAGTCGCTGCTGCCACGCGCGGCCGGCCAGACCAGTACCAGGGCCACGCCGGCCAGGGCCACCTGCTGCACGCTGCGCAGCAGGCGTGGGTCGGCGCGCTGGCTGACGCGTTCAGATGCAGGGCGACGAGCGGAACGTGCGGTCATGAGCCTTCTCCGGTAGACAATGCAACACAGCTTGGGCATGTCCCTTCTCACAGGTTGCGACACCATTGACGGATCCCGCACGCACAGTCGACCATGCTCGGGCAAAGCCCATCCGAGCCCGCTCCCGCATGACTTCGATCCGCCCGTTCTGCGCCGTGTTGCTGGCCCTGTCCCTGGCGGCACCCGCCATGGCCGCCAGTGAGCCGCCGTCGCC
This sequence comes from Stenotrophomonas sp. GSD10, assembly GCF_056172695.1. NCBI lineage: Bacteria > Pseudomonadati > Pseudomonadota > Gammaproteobacteria > Lysobacterales > Lysobacteraceae > Stenotrophomonas > Stenotrophomonas sp. GSD10. The sequence goes on from NZ_JAOCMC010000002.1 coordinate 3,590,777, forward strand.
CCGTACCAGCACCCCGGGTGCGGCTGCCCTGGATGCGCCGATCGACCTCAAGCGGTTCATGGGCACCTGGTATGTGATCGGCCGCGTGCCCAACTTCATCGAACGTGGCCATGTGGCCAGCGTCAACGAGTACGAACTGCGCGACACCCACAAGGTCGGCATCACCTACCGCTACCGCGATGGCTTCGGTGAACCCCTGCAGGAAGTGCGCGCCCGCGCCAGCGTCGATCCGGACAGCGGCAACCACGGCTGGCGCACCTGGTTCTACCGCGTCGTGCCGACCCATTCGCGGGTGCTGGAAGTCGCGCCGGACTATTCCTGGGCGCTGATCGGCTACCCGGGCCGTGAGATGGCCTGGATCTTCTCGCGCACCCCGGACATGGACAAGACGCTGTACAAGGAGCTGGCCGAACGCCTGCGCGACGAGTACGGTGTGAACACCGACAAGCTCAAGCGCGTGCCGCAGCACCCGGAGCAGGTCGGCAAGCTGGGCTACGAAGTGCCGAACGTGCGTTGATCGCATGTGGAATTGCCGGCCAGCGGCCGGCACTACCGTTTCCAGGCAATGGGGTAGAGCCGGCCGCTGGCCGGCAAACCCAATGCGGCCAGGGCGCCCGGACCTCAGGCCGCCCGCGGCTGCACCCTGCGTTCAATCTCGTTGCGCGTTGGCAATGTCTTGAGATCGTAGGCCGCCTGCATCGCAAGCCAGGACGCGGCATCCCCACCGAAATGCCGCGCCAGCCGTGCGGCGGTATCCGCCGAAATGCCGCGTTCGCCATGCACGATGGCATGCAGCCGCGTTGCGGGAACATCCAGGGCCCTCGCCAGCGCATTCACGCTCAGCCCCAGCGGTACCAGGAACTCTTCGCGCAGGACCTCGCCAGGGTGGATGGCGCGCATGCCGTTGTGGGGACGCTTCATGGCGGGCACCTCAGTGATAGTCAACAATTTCCACGGCATCCGCACCGTTGTCGGTCCAGGTGAAGCAGAGCCGCCACTGATCGTTGATGCGAAGGCTGTACTGGCCTCTCCGATCACCTGACAGCGCCTCCAGCCGGTTCCCGGGCGGACTGCGCAGGAAAGACAACGTCTGTGCCGAATCGAGCAGCTGCAGCTTGCGTTCGGCCGCCCGCCGTATGGGTCGCCAGGCGTGCGGACAGCGTCCTTCAAACAGGGCACGGGTCTGCTTGCAGCGGAATGAACGGATCATTCCGTAAAACGTATTACGTTGAACGGAACATACCAAGGACGGCGATGTGCTGCCAGTCCCAGTCTGGCGATATCGATTCCCGATCAACCCAGTCGGGTTCAGAGCCCCGCGCTATGAGGCCGCCGGGCGAACATCCCGGTAGTGCCGGCCGCTGGCCGGCAACCCTGTCACATCCGCCGGCCAGCGGCCGGCACTACCCAATGTGGCCGGGGCGCCTCGTTACTTGCGGCTGTAATGTGCGACCAGGCGGTCGCCGAGCATCTGCAGCAGCTGCACCAGCACCAGCAGCAGCACCACGGTGACCAGCGCCACGTCGGTATGCGAACGCTGGTAGCCATCGCGGAAGGCCAGATCGCCCAGACCACCGGAACCGATCGCACCGCCCATCGCGGTGAAGCCGATCAGCGCCACGGTGGTAACCGTCGCACCGGCAATCAGGCCCGGACGCGCTTCCGGCAACAGCACGCGGGTGACCAGCTGCCAGGTGGTGGCGCCCATTGCCTGGGTGGCTTCGATCACGCCACGGTCCACTTCGCGCAGCGCGGTCTCCACCAGCCGCGCGTAGAACGGAGCGGCACCAATGACCAGCGGCACGATCGCGCCGCGAACACCCAGCGAAGTTCCCATCAGCAACAGGGTGACCGGGATCAGCACGATCATCAGGATGATGAAGGGCACCGAGCGCAGCAGGTTCACCACCAGCGCCAGTACGCCATAGGCGAACGGCCGGCGCTTCATCTGCGGCGCGCCGAACAGGTACAGCAGCACGCCCAGCGGCAGGCCGATGGCCAGGGTCAGCGGCAGTGAACCGAGCAGCATCAGCAGGGTGTCGATGGTGGCCTGGCCGATGTCGGCCCACTTGCCCGCATCCAGATGGCGGAAGAAACCACCGGCAGTGGCGATGATCATCGACGCAGTTCCTCAACGTGCACGCCGGCAGCCACGAACGCGGCCTGCGCGGCGGACTGGTCACCGCCCACCAGGGCGACCACCAGCTGGCCATACGGGGTGTCCTTGATCCGGTCGATACGGCCGGACAGGATGTTGTAGTCGACGCCGGTCTGCCGCGCGACGCTGCCGAGCAACGGCTCGTAGGTGTCGGAGCCGAGGAAGGTCAGGCGCACGATGCGCCCGCCCACGACGTCGAAATCACGGTGCAGCGCACCTTCGTCGACATGCTCCGATTCGCTGACGAAACGGCGCGTGGTCGCATGCTGCGGATGCAGGAACACCCGGGTGACCGGCCCGGTCTCGACCATCTGCCCCGCGTCGAGCACGGCCACACGGTCGCAGACACGGCGGATCACATCCATCTCGTGGGTGATCAGCACGATGGTCAGGCCCAGCTCGCGGTTGATCTTCGACAGCAGCGACAGCACCGAGGCAGTGGTCTGCGGATCGAGCGCGCTGGTGGCCTCATCGCACAGCAGGATCTGCGGGCGCGTGGCCAGTGCGCGGGCGATGCCGACGCGCTGCTTCTGGCCGCCGGACAGCTGCGCCGGGTACTTCTGCGCGTGCGCTTCCAGGCCGACGGTCTGCAGCAGCTCGGCCACGCGCGCGTCGATCTCCGCCTTCGGCGTGCCGGCCAGTTCCAGCGGGAAGGCCACGTTGCCGGCCACCGTGCGCGAGGACAGCAGGTTGAAATGCTGGAAGATCATGCCGATGCGCCGGCGCAGCGCGCGCAGGCCATCGGCGTCCAGTGCGGTGACATCCTCGCCGCCGATCAGCAGCCGGCCGCCGCTGGGTTCTTCCAGGCGGTTGATCATGCGGATCAGGGTCGACTTGCCCGCGCCGGAATGGCCGATGATGCCGAACACCTCGCCGGCCTCGATGGTCAGGTCCAGCGGTTGCAGCGCGCTGACTGCGCGGCCGGCAACGGCATAGGATTTGTGCAGGCGCTGGAACTCGATCACGGGCGTGGCTCACCGGCTGGGTGACGGAAGGGGGCGTGCAGCCTACCAGCGCCGACGCTCGCGCGCCCGCGCCATGGGCCAGAATGTTATTCCTTTTGGTTCTAAGAGAACCATTTCGGTAGAGTCGAGCTTGCTCGACTGCTTTCCGTTCAGCAGCCCGTGCAGTCGAGCAAGCTCGACTCTACCGGGTTGCCCCCGGCCCGCCACGATCAGGGGTGGTCCAGTGGTTTCGGCGGCTGCACCCGGTTCAGGCGTTCCCGGTGCAGCAGGTACAGCCCTGAAGCCACGATGATCGCCGCACCCACCCAGGTGTAGCCATCCGGCAGCTGGCCCCAGAAGGCCAGATCCCAGCCGATCACCCAGACCAGGCCGCTGTACTCCAGCGGCGCGATCATCGACGCCTCGCCCAGCTGGAAGGCCTTGGTCAGGGCGATCTGGCCCAATGCCCCGGCCAGACCCATGCCGGCGATCAGCGGCGCGTGTGCAAGCTGCAGCGGCACCCAGCCAGGAAGGGCCAGCAGACCGGCACCCATGGCCATGATCACCAGGAACCAGACCACCATCGACTGCGAGGTATCGGTGCGGGTCAGCAGGCTGACCGTGATCGCGGCCACGGCGTAGGCGGTGGCCGCGGCCAGCACCATCAGGCCCGGCACCGAGATGAAACCGTCCACACCCGGCCGCAGCACCACCAGCACGCCGATCAGGCCGATACCGATGGCCACCCAGCGCCGCGGCCCGACCCGCTCACCCAGCAGCGGCACCGACAGCGCGGCGATCAGCAGTGGGGCGACGAAATAGATGGTGTAGGCGGTGGACAGCGGCAGGTCGCGCAGGGCGAACACGAAGCAGCCGATCATCGCCATGCCCAGCGCGCCACGCAGCAGGTGCAGGCCCCAGCGGCGCGGCACCAGCGAGCGCGGCCCGGCACTGGCCAGCACCCAGACCAGTACGAACGGCAGCGAGGCCGCACCACGCAGGAAGGTCACTTCCAGGGTGGGATAACTGGCCGACAGCTGCTTCATGCCGGCGTCCATCAGTGAGAAGCAGGCGACCGCCGCGACCATCCAGGCCACCGCGCGCGAAGGGGAGCGTTGCACGTTCATGGCCCATTATCGCCCGCCGCTACCCATCTGTAGAGTCGAGCTTGCTCGACTGCCCGCCTCGGTAGAGTCGAGCTTGCTCGACTGCCCCGTGAAAGCCAGTCGAGCAAGCTCGACTCTACAGAATGCCGGCGGGCCCACGCGATAGAATGGCCACCACTGAATCCAGCGGAGCCGCGCCCATGCCTTCCTTCGACGTCGTGTCTGAAGTCGACACCCACGAGCTGACCAACGCCATCGACCAGGCCAACCGCGAACTGGCCACCCGCTTCGACTTCAAGGGCGTGGACGCCAAGTTCGAGCGCGACGGTGATGTCATCAACCAGACCGCGCCGACCGAGTTCCAGCTCAAGCAGATGAACGACATCCTGCGCGCGCGCCTGGCCGCACGCGGCATCGACGTGCTCAGCCTGGAGTTCGGCGATATCGAGACCAACCTGGCCCAGGCCCGGCAGAAGATCACCGTCAAGCAGGGCATCGAGCAGAAGATCGCCAAGAAGATCGCCGCCGCGCTGAAGGACGCCAAGCTGAAGGTGGAAAGCCAGATCAACGGCGACAAGCTGCGCGTGCAGGGCAAGAAGCGCGACGATCTGCAGGATGCCATCGCCGTGCTCAAGGCCGGCAAGTTCGAGCTGCCGCTGCAGTTCAACAATTTCCGCGACTGAGGCGTCCGCCGGGCCTGACCCGGCGCCGCCAGTGGCAGGCACGACGGCGCGTTGCCGGTCACGCGCCTACAATGGCGCCCCCGCCAGCCGACGTGCCCGCCATGACCGATTCCCAGCTGCCCACCGATGACCCGATCGCCGCCACCCGCCTGTGGCTGGAGCGGATCGTGATCGGCCTGAACCTGTGCCCGTTCGCCAAGGCGGTGTACGTGAAGGACCAGGTCCGCTTCGTGCTCAGCGATGCGACCACGCCCGAAGCGCTGGTCGAACAGCTGGCCGAGGAACTGGTGCTGCTGCGCGACACACCGGCCGAGCAGATCGACACCACCTTGATCGTGCACCCGCAGGTGCTGGCTGACTTCCTCGACTACAACGACTTCCTCGACAACGCCGACGCGGCGATCGAGGCGCTGGACCTGCAGGGCATCCTGCAGGTGGCCAGCTTCCATCCGGATTACCAATTCGAAGGCGTGGCCGCCGACGATGCCAGCAACTACACCAACCGCGCGCCCTTCCCCACCCTGCACCTGCTGCGCGAAGACAGCGTGGCGCGCGCGGTGGACGCGTTCCCCGATCCGGACGTGATCGTGGAGCGCAACATCCAGACCCTGGACCGCATCGGCGTGGACGGCTGGTATCGGCGCCTGCGCGGCGAAGACCTGTCATGAGCGGCGTGCCGCCGATTGCCGCGTGGCCGGCCGCGCCGCTGGCAGGCAAGGTGGTGCTGGTGACCGGTGGCGCCAACGGCATCGGCCGTGGCATCGCCCAGGCTGTGCTCAGTGCCGGTGGACGCGTACTGATCGGCGACCTCGACGACGCGGCCGGGCAGGCCTGCCTGGACGAATGGCAGCGCGATGAGGATGCCGCGTTCCAGCACCTGGACATCACCGACGAAGCCAGCGTCAGCACGTTCATCGCGGTGGCGCAGCAGCGCTTCGGCCGCATCGACGGGCTGGTCAACAATGCCGGCATCGCCGGCCCGCACGGCACGCGGCTGCAGGACATGGCGTGGGACGAATGGCAGCGCCGCCTGTCCTCGCTGCATGGCGCCTTCCTGTGCTGCAAGCATGCGCTGCCGGCACTATCGGCCAGCGCGGCGGGCGCGATCATCAACATCGCCTCCACCCGTGCCTGGCAGTCGGAAGCCCACAGCGAAGCCTATGCCGCGGCCAAGGGCGGGCTGGTGGCCTTCACCCATGCACTGGCGATCAGCGCCGGCCCGGCGGTGCGGGTGAACAGCATCAGCCCTGGCTGGATCAGTACCACAGCCTGGCAGGCGCCCGCGCGCCGCCACGAACCTGATTACTCGGCCATCGACCACGCCCAGCATCCGGTCGGCCGCGTCGGCCAGCCCGAGGACATCGGCGCGCTGGCGGTGTACCTGCTGTCATCGCTGTCCGGGTTCAGCACCGGCCAGGATTTCATCGTCGACGGCGGCATGACCCGGAAGATGATCTACGCCGAATGACCCGCCTCATCCACTCCATGCGTGGATAGCGGTAATGTGCCAACCAGGGTTGGCACCCACCACCGCGGCTTACGCCATGCCCGAGTGGCGCAGCAGCGCGTCGATCTGCGGGGCGCGACCACGGAAGGCCTTGAAGTTTTCCGCCGCCGGACGGCTGCCACCCCGCGACAGGATCTCATCGCGGAACCGCGCACCGGTCTGCGCCAGCGCCTGCGGCGCTTCCTCGAATGCGGCGTAGGCATCGGCGCTGAGCACCTCGGCCCACTTGTAGCTGTAATAGCCGGCCGCATAGCCGCCAGCGAAGATGTGGCTGAACTGATGCGGGAAGCGGTTCCAGACCGGCGGATGGTTCACCGCCACTTCGCCGCGCACGCGATCGAGCAGCGCCAGCACGCTGTCCTGGGCCGGCTCGTACTGGCTGTGCAGCAGCATGTCGAACAGACCGAATTCCAGCTGGCGCACGGTGGCCATGCCACTGTGGAAATTGCGCGCGGCCAGCATGCGCTCATACAGCGCGCGCGGCAGCGGCTCACTGGTTTCCACATGCGCCGTCATGCCCTGCAGGTGGTCCCACTCCCAGCAGAAGTTCTCCATGAACTGGCTGGGCAGTTCCACCGCATCCCATTCCACGCCGTTGATGCCGGCCACGCCCAGCTCGCCGATGCGGGTCAGCAGCTGATGCAGGCCATGGCCCATTTCATGGAACAGCGTGGTCACCTCGTTGTGGCTGAAGGTGGCCGGCTTGCCGTTCGCGCCGCGGCCGAAGTTGCACACCAGGTAGACCAGCGGCGTCTGCACGCTGCCATCGGTGCGCATGCGGCGGTTGCGGCAATCATCCATCCAGGCGCCGCCGCGCTTGCCCTCGCGTGCGTACAGGTCCAGGTAGAACTGGCCGACCAGCGCGCCCTGCGCATCGACCAGGCGGAAGAAACGCACGTCCTCGTGCCAGACCGGTGCGCTGTCTTCCTGCACGCGCAGGCCGTACAGCTGCTCGATCACCGAGAACAGACCACCGAGCACCTTCGGCTCGGTGAAGTACTGCTTCACCTCCTGCTCGGAATAGCTGTAACGCGCCTGCTTCAGGCGGTCGGCGGCGAAGGCCAGGTCCCAGGCCTGCAGCTGCTCGATACCGAGCTGCTCGCGTGCGAACTGCTCCAGCTCGGCGCGGTCCTTGGCCGCGAACGGCTTGGCACGTGCAGCCAGGTCGCGCAGGAAGCCGAGCACTTCGGCCGGGTCCTGCGCCATCTTGGTCGCCACCGAATAGTCACCATACGAACCGAACCCCAGCAGCGCGGCCAACTCTGCGCGCAGGGCCAGGATGCGGTCGATGTTGCCGCTGTTGTCCAGCGCGTCGTCGCCGAATTCGGAGGCGCGCTGTGCACTGGCGCGGTACAGGATCTCGCGCAGGTCGCGGTCTTCGGCCCAGGTCTGCACCGGCAGGTAGCACGGCATCTGCAGGGTCAGTTTCCAGCCCTTGTTGCCATCTTTTTCCGCCGCCGCATGCGCGGCGGCCTTCACGTCGTCCGGCACGCCAGCCAGGCGTGCCTCATCCTCGATGATCAACGACCACGCGTCGGTGGCATCCAGCACGTTCTGCGAAAACTTCGCCGACAGCGCCGACAGCTCTTCCTTGATCGCCGCGAAGCGCTGCTGCGCCTCCGGCGCCAGTTCGGCACCGCCCAGGCGGAAATCGCGCAGGGTGTTGTCCAGCACCTTGCGCTGGGCGTCGTCGAAGGTCGCGGCCTCCGCGCTGGCAGCCAGTGCCTGGTACTGGCGATACAGCGCCAGGTTCTGGCCCAGCGCGCTGGCAAAGCGGGTCACCCGCGGCAGGTTGCTGTTGTAGGCCTCGCGCAGCTCGGGGGTGTTGACCACGCCCTGCAGATGGCCGACCAGGCCCCAGGCACGCCACAGGCGCTCGGTGGCGTCATCCAGCGGGGCCACGAAGGTCTGCCAGGCAACCGGCTGCACCTGCTCGGCCGTGCTGACGGCCGCTTCGGCCTCGGCCAGCAGCACATCCAGCGCCGGTGCCACATGCTCGGGGCGGATCGCCTCGAAGCGCGGCAGGCCGGAAAAATCGAGCAGGGGGTTGGCAACGGTCACGGCAGATCTCCAGGGTACGGGCCCGGCAGGCGGGCAGCCCGGTAGATATGGCGCTGCCAGGCAGGACTGACAAGGGGGCACGGCCCGGCATTCACGTCGGCCTTACGGTTCGGCGCCGAAGCTCTGGCTGCGGGGGAGTCCGCAGCGGTAGGTACCGAACGAGGCCCCACATGGAAGGTCTGGCTGCAGTTGCATCCGCCCCAACGGCCCGGTCACTGGCGTTGTCTGCCAGCGCGGCCGAGCTGACCTGGATCGCCGCACTGTGCGATGCCGGCGACGACGCCCCGCGCCACCTGCAGCAGTTGCAGGCCGTGCTACAGCAGGGCGGTACCTTCAACGATACGCAGGAGTGGTATCCGTTCGAGGTGATCGAACGCGGTGCCAGCCAGCTGCAGCTGGGCCATGAGCGCGAGTTCGTGATCTGCGTGCTGCTGTGGCTGCAGGCGCTGGCCCAGGGGCGCGCCAGCGTGCTGGACCCGAGCCTGCACCTGGATGACCGCGCCATGGACATCGAGGCCCTGCCCGATGCCCTGCGTGATGCGGTGCTGGATGCGTTCACCGCAGCGGGGTATTGAGACGCCCTGGTGACCGGTGACCGGTAGAGTCGACTGTTAGTCGACTATCGCGCGCAGCGCGGGATTTTCGCGACCTGAGCGTAGAGCAGTCGACTAACAGTCGACTCTACCCAATCGACGCACGCCTCTGCGCCGCTCCCCGGCGACAACCTCGACCGGCTACAGCGCTTCCAGACTGCACCACGGCAGCTTGGGCAGCCCCTGCCCGGCCACTGCGGCGGCCAGCTGCGCGTCGGCGCCATCGACGTCGATGCCCTGGCGCACATACCACGCAGAATCGTAGTAGCTCTGCGCATAGCGCTCGCCGGCATCGCAGAGGATGCTGACGATGCTGCCCTGGTGACCGGCCTCGCGCATCCACTGTGCCGCCTGCAGCACGCCGATGAAGTTGGTACCGGTGGAGCCGCCGACGCGGCGCCCCAGCTGGCGGCTGACATGACGCATCGCGGCCAGGCTCAGTGCATCGGGCACCTTCACCATCGCATCGACGCAGGTCGGAATGAAGCTCGATTCCACCCGCGGCCGACCGATGCCTTCCACCCGTGACCCCCGCTGCAGGTCCGGCCGCGCCAGTCCTGTTCGCCCGCCACAGCGGCCTGGTAGCCCTCGAAGAACACCGACACTTCCGGGTCCGCGCAGAGGATGCGGGTATCGTGCCGGCGGTAGCTGACGTAGCGGCCCAGCGTGGCCGCCGTGCCGCCGGTGCCCGGGCTGCACACGATCCACTCCGGAATCGGGCTGGGCTCTTCGGCCATCTGTTTGAAGATGGATTCGGCGATGTTGTTGTTGGCGCGCCAGTCGGTGGCGCGCTCGGCATAGGTGAACTGGTCCATGAAGTGGCCGCCGGTTTCACGGGCCAGCCTTTCCGATTCGCAGTTGAGGTCGCACGCACGCTCGACCAGATGGCAGCGACCGCCATGGAATTCGATGGCCGCAATCTTCTCCGGCGAGGTCGTGGCCGGAATCACCGCGATGAACGGCAAACCGAGCAGGCGCGCGAAATAGGCTTCGGAGACGGCCGTCGATCCGCTGGACGCCTCGATCACCGGGCGCCCCTCGCGCAGCCAGCCGTTGGTCAGCGCATACAGGAACAGCGAGCGCGCCAACCGGTGCTTGAGGCTGCCGGTGGGATGGCTCGATTCATCCTTCAGGTACAGCTCGATGCCCTCGAACCCGGGCAGTGCCAGCGGAATCAGGTGGGTATCGGCGGAACGGTTGAAATCGGCTTCGATCTTGCGGATGGCGGCGGCCACCCATTCACGCTGCGACATGGCGGGCAATCGTTGTCAGGACGGAACGGTGCGATCCGTCCATTGTACGTCGCGGTGCCGTCAGGTGGCGGCCGCTAGAATGAACGCATCCGGCCGGCAACGGCCCTGTCTGAAGGACTCCCCCATGACCATTTCCGCCCTGCGCGATGTTCCCGGCGTCGCCGCCCAGGCCCCGGCCGAGACCACCGGCTTCGTGTTCAACCACACCATGCTGCGGGTCAAGGACATCACCGCCTCGCTGGACTTCTACACCCGCGTGCTGGGCTACCAGCTGATCGACAAGCGCGATTTCCCGGAAGCCCAGTTCAGCCTGTACTTCCTGGCCTACGTGCCGGCCGGCGCAATGGTGCCGGAAGACGACGCCCAGCGCCGCCTGTGGATGGCCGGCCTGCCGGGCGTGCTGGAACTGACCCACAACCACGGCACCGAGACCCAGGACGGCGCGGTCTACCACGACGGCAACAGCGACCCGCGCGGCTTCGGCCACATCTGCGTGTCGGTGCCGGACATCGAAGCCGCCTGCCAGCGCTTCGAAGACCTGGGCGTGACCTTCCAGAAGCGCCTGACCGACGGCCGCATGAAGAACCTGGCCTTCATCAAGGACCCGGACGGCTACTGGGTCGAGATCATCGCCAACGCCTGACCCAGAAAGGGGCACAATTCCGGTAGCGCCGGGCCATGCCCGGCGGCCTTGAGCAGGCCGCGCTGCGCGCTCGCCGGGCACGGCCCGGCGCTACCGACTCCGCCCCCTTTTTGCGAGGTTCGTATGGAAACGATGGAACTGCACCGTGGCCGCCTGATCGACCACATCCAGCTGGTGGTGCGTGATCTGGCCGCCAGCCGCCGCTTCTATCAAGCGGTGTTCGACACCATCGGCATCCCGATCGCCGGCGAAGGCGATGATTACTTCTGGGCCGACGAGCTGTTCATTTCCAGCGCCAGCAGCGAGGCTGCGGCCGGCAAGCTGACCGGTCGCCACCACCTGGCCTTCCAGGCCCGCGATGCCGCCACCGTGGATGCCTTCCACACCGCCGCGATCGCCGCCGGCGGCACCGACAACGGCGCGCCGGGCGAGCGTCCCTACCATCCGGGCTACTACGGGGCATTCGTGCTGGACCCGGATGGCAACAACATCGAGGTGGTGTACCACGGCCCGGCGAACTACAGCGCGGATTCGGTCAAGGTGACGTTCTAGACCGCTGATCACACAACGAAGCAGCGGATCCTGAGAGGGCGCTCTTCGGCCGGCACTACCGGCTGAAGAGTCCGCAAAGAATATCCTCGTTGCGTCGCTCCCAAAGCGGCGTCAGCAACTGCACGGTGTGATTCCGATTGCTTGGGGGAAGGTCTGGGGCGTAGCGGAGCACTTCCAGCAGACCACGCAGTGCAAAATCCATAGCTGAACTGTGGACCCCCTCCTCGAGGGAGCAGGCCTTCTCCCTGATCGCCTGAGATAGATCGCCGGCCATATGGAGCCCGAGATTCCCACGCAGGTAACCCTCCGACGGTAGGCTGGAAAACGGGAGTACACCGTCAATTCCGTTCAGCACGTTGCGCATGCACTCCGCCGCGAGCGGCACATTGGATGACTGGCAGGTGAAGTGCGACTGCAATGCACCGACATACTCCTGCAGGGCGCTATTGCTCGCTTCGGGACGTTCAGTCCTGTCCCATTCGCGTGCCAGCGACCAAGCCAGATCAGAAGCCGGCGGCAAGAACATCGCCGTGGAGCGGGACGGCCAACGCCACCTGGTGGTCGCGACTTCACGCTTCTGTTCCAAACCCATCCAGCGGATTACCTCCGGAATCATTTCCTGAAGCAGCCAGTCATGAGTGAAGCGTGCATCCCATTGCCCACGCACAGAGCAAGCGGACCGGGGATCGACTGGGCTCCATCCAATCGTGACGCTTTGGCGCTTGCCTGACCACAGGATGCTTTCAGAATATGGATAAACGATCGCGTGAAAACCCTCGCCAAAGCGATCACCGTCACGACAGGTGTAAACCTTCAAGAAGGAGGATGATGCATCGAACATATGCCATGGGCCGTTCCCCTTGGCAGCGTCATGCGCCCGCGCGAACGCCAACATCTGCTGCCAGAAATCAGGCTGCACCGAAAGCAGTCCGACGGCCGAAGGGTGGTGCTCGATCAACTCGAAATCGAACGAACGATAGGCTGAAACATATTCGAGACAAGCCTTGTGGACGCGATTCCAGGCACGCTCGAGAATCCAGTCGAGGTCAGCTACCTCGGCCTCCTTCAGGGACAGTCTTACGTGGCGTCCCATCATCAGGTATGCCCCACTACCAGTAGCATGCGGGAGTGCATAGGGCCGCTCCATCGACGCATCTGCGTGCACCCGCCAGTGCGCCCAGCTCAACAACTCCCGTGCGGACAGTGCCATGGATATCCCCGAGATATCCGACCGCGCGAATGACAGCCCGGCGGACAAGCGCCTGTCCAAGCGCCCAGGAAGATTGATGGAACAGGCAATGCTACGGTTATTGAGCTGGAGAGATTGACCGTACAGAAACTCTTCGCATGCGGCGAAACTGCTCTCCTGTGGAACAGGCAACGACGGCGCGGCAGGTACGCAGAAGCCCGTCGCAACGCTCTCACCGTACAACTCGGCAACGATTCGCCACTGGTCACGAAGCAGGTCATTGAGCGCCGCCCGATCCCATAGGTGAGGATCGATCTGCCGATCCAGCAACTGACGTTCGCAGTCCTCCCACTCCTCCAGCAAGGACGTCTCATCGGAAATGGCATAGGTCGTGCAGAGGTGAAAGCTCGATGCTGTGGCTGCGTACCTTCCCTCCAGGAATTTGCTGACCCACTGCTTGAGCGTGCCTCGACGGATCTCGATGACCCGCTTAGCTTCGTAGCAGGCGAATCGATCAGTCGCGGCAATCCTGCACTGAACATCGATCCCGGATTGGGTCGAGCCTGACTTTCCGATCCGTCGCGCCCTGAACGCAGCGCTGGGCGCGCAGTTGGCCAACCGCACCACCAGCTTCTCGAAGTTCTCAGGTGTGATGTCCTGCAGAGGGAGGCGATCGCTCTTGGGTTGTGCTACAGGATCCCGCTGCCGATCCATCGGCTCACGCAGCTGCTCCAGTGTCACATCTTCACCGGCATCCGACCCGTAGCCTGTGCGGTTCATTCCAACGTCCCTGTTCCATTGGCTCTTGCCCAGAAGCATCTGACAAGAACTGGGTGGAATCAACCAGCATTCGCCGTCTGGTGGATAGACTGTACGAGAAACGGAGTCCCCCGAACTGTTGCCTACCTCATTAGCGAGGCCAGCCCACGCAGATGAGCCGGCCCCGCATATTCAGAACGCCCTACAGCGTCAATGCGCCGCCATGTAGATGTCCTGCAGCACGGCTTTTTCCAGCTCCAGCTCGCCCAGCAGGTTCTTCACGATGTCGCCCAGGCTGAGGATGCCGACCAGGCGCGTGCCGTCGGTAACCATCAGATGACGGCGCCGCGAGTACGTCATCAGCGACATGGCCTGCTTCAGCGTGGCCTCCGGCGCGATGCCTTCCAGACCGGTGGAGGGCACGCTGGAAATCACCCGGCGCCCGGCCTGCGGGCCGTCATCGGCCAGGGTACGCACGATGTCCTTTTCGGAGATGATGCCGACCGGGGCATCGTCCTTCATCACCACCAGCGCGGCGATCTTGTTCGCGCTCATCTTGTGGGCGGCGGCACCGATGGTGTCTTCCGCATCGATGGTGATGACAGCTTCTTTCTTGGATTGCAGGAGTTCGCGGACGTTCATTCTTGTTTCCTGGTGCAGGTCACTGAAGTCAAAAAGTGTGCTCTTCCGATACGCCCCCTCCCCGGGAACAGACCTTTCAGCGCACGTCTGGCGCACCGGCTGCGCGCTCCTGGATCGGACCGGCAGACCACGTGCTGCAACGCCAACGAGGCGGGTCCGGCAGCGCAACCCGTATCTCGGTCGGATCGATTCTACGACCGCCGACCACGGCCACTACCGGCACCGATGGGACAGTTCGTCGTGGGAACCCGCCGACGATCCAGAGAATGGCACCGTGGCTGAAACCGAGGCTGAACACCGGCGGCTCCGCACACTCAAGATTGATCTTCCGCGGCCGGGCACGGACAGAACGGCCCTGCGCCGTCCCACTTCGGGCGGGCCGGCGAAAGGCACAGCCTCCCGCCGGCCACCGGGGTTACTTCGAGCAACGCCCGTTCTGCGCCATCTTCAGCTGCATCACCTGGCTGCGGCCTTCCGCTTCCGGAACCACGGTCAGCTTCGCGCCGCCAACGAACACGCCCATCTTGATCGACTGCTGGATGAAGTAGTTGCGACCGGCTTCGGTAAAGAGCTTGAGGTCGTTGGGCGAGAACTCCGACTCGGTGGAGATCACATGTTCCTGGTCACCGGCAACCTGGGTATAGAAGAACACCTTGTCGGCGGTTTCGCCCAGGCACTGCCCATCGATCAGCACGTCCTTCTTCAGTGCCTTGCCGACGAAACTGTTGCGGAACACGTACACCCCGGACTTGCCGTCCTGCGGTGCCGGGAAGGTCTTGGCCGTATCCACCACGCTCTTCTCGGTCATCGGAACGCTCGCGCAACCGGACAGCGCACTGATTGCCACCGCCAACGCGACTCCATGCAGCTTTTTCATCTACAGCCCCTGTAATGCGCACCATCGCGCGCGGAATGGACATGGCCAGGCACACCCGTTGCGGGTGTGCACTGCCAACAGTGAAATGAAGCTCCGGCATCACTGTGCAGGGCATGGATCGTCGCATGGCAGCCTGCACAGGCATCCTCCGTGATGCGCGGGTTCGGCCGCAGAGAATGCCATGCCGGCATGAAAAAGGGCGACCCATCGGGCCGCCCTCGTCGGTACTGCCAGCGGATCGGCCAGGCCTTACTCCACCGTCACACTCTTGGCCAGGTTGCGCGGCTTGTCCACGTCGGTGCCGCGCGCCAGTGCGGTGTGGTAGGCCAGCAACTGCACCGGAATGGTGTGCACGATCGGGCTGAGCACGCCGGCATGGCGCGGCGTGCGGATCACGTGCACGCCTTCGGACTCGTTGAAATTGCTGTCCTGGTCGGCAAACACGAACAGTTCGCCGCCACGCGCACGCACTTCCTGCATGTTCGACTTCACCTTTTCCAGCAGGCTGTCGTTCGGCGCGATCACCACCACCGGCATGTCCTCGTCCACCAGCGCCAGCGGGCCATGCTTCAGCTCGCCCGCCGGGTAGGCCTCGGCGTGAATGTAGGAGATTTCCTTGAGCTTGAGCGCGCCTTCCAGCGCGATCGGGTAGTGCAGGCCGCGGCCCAGGAACAGCGCGCTGCTCTTGCGCGCGAAACGCTCGGCCCACGCAGCGATCTGCGGCTCCATGTTCAACGCGTGCTGCACGCTGCCCGGCAGGAAGCGCAGCTGCTCCAGGTAGTCCGCTTCCTGTGCCGCGTCGATGCGGCCATGCAGCTTGCCTAGCACCACGGTCAGCTGGAACAGTGCCGCCAGCTGGGTGGTGAAGGCCTTGGTCGAGGCCACGCCGATCTCGGCACCGGCACGGGTGTAGCAGACCAGTTCGCTGGCCCGCGGAATCGCACTTTCCGGCACGTTGCAGATCGACAGCGTGTGCTTGTGGCCCAGCGACTTGGCGTACTTCAGCGCTTCCATCGTATCCAGCGTTTCGCCGGACTGGGAAATGGTGACAATCAGGTGCTTCGGGTTGGCATACGCGGCGCGGTAGCGGTACTCGCTGGCGATCTCCACGCTGCACGGCAGGCCGGCGATGGCCTCGATCCAGTAGCGTGCAGTCAGGCCGGCGTAGTAGCTGGTACCGCAGGCGATGATCTGCACGCCCTCGATGCCCGACAACACGGCTTCGGCGTTCTTGCCGAACAGTTCGGCCGGGAAACCACCGGCGTCGATCGCCGCTTCGATGGTGTCCCCCAGCGCACGCGGCTGCTCGTGGATTTCCTTCTGCATGAAGTGGCGGTACGGGCCCAGCTCCAGCGAGGCCAGCGACACGTCGGACAGGTGCACCTCGCGCTCGACCGGCTGGTCCTGGCCGTCGAAGATACGCACGCCGTCGCGACGGATTTCAGCGGTGTCGCCCTCTTCCAGGAAGATCACCTTGCGCGTGGCCGAGATCACTGCCGACACATCCGAGGCAACGAAGTTCTCACCCTCGCCCAGGCCGACCAGCAGCGGGCAGCCCATGCGCGCGCACACAAAACGTTCCGGCTCGGCACGGCTGACCACAGCCAGCGCGTAGGCACCGGTCAGTTCCTTCACCGTGTGCTGCAGGGCCACCAGCAGGTCGTCGCCACTTTTCAGATGATGGTGGATCAGGTGCGCGATGACTTCGGTGTCGGTCTGCGATTCGAAGGTGTAGCCCAGCGCGCGCAGCTTCTCGCGCTGCTCCTCGTGGTTTTCGATGATGCCGTTGTGTACCAGCGCCACGCCCTGGCTGATGTGCGGATGGGCGTTGGCCTCGGTGACGCCGCCGTGGGTGGCCCAGCGCGTGTGGCCGATACCCAGCAGCGCATTGAAGCCCTCGGCCTCGGCGGCCGTGGCCATCTCCGAAACGCGACCGGTACGGCGCACGCGACGAACGTCCGGCCGCGCGTGCTGGTCGATCACGGCGATGCCGGAGGAATCGTAACCGCGGTACTCAAGCCGCTTCAGGCCCTCGATCAGCACCGGCACCACGTCGCGATCGGCGATCGCACCCACGATTCCACACATGTCACGCGTTTCCTTGAAGACGATCGCGGCATTCTAGCGTGCGTGTCCGCCTTCCCCTCCTGTCCGCTTAATGAAAGTGTCCGGAAAGGTGTCCGCGGACACCCGGACACGCCCACACAGTTTCCAACCCATTGAAAACAAATGAAATAAAGTTGGCACGCTACGTGCTTGGTACTGGCTACCACCGTCAGGCATGCACCCGATGATCCGCGACACTTCCGCCCAGGACCAGATCGTTTCCTCCGCCCCGGCCAGCGCCACCGGCGCCAGCTGGCACCGCTACCGCTGGCCGGCCCTGGGCGCCATCGCCCTGATCGCCGGCATCGGCTGGGCCGTGCATGCCTGGTCCAATGCCAGCCGCTCCTTCGACAGCAGCCGCGTGCGCATCGCCGAAGTGAAGCGCGGCGACCTGGTGCGCGACATCGCCGCCGACGGCCGTGTGATCGCCGCCAACAGCCCGATCCTGTACGCCATCTCGGCCGGTACCGTGGACCTGAAGGTGGTGGCCGGCGATGTGGTGAAGAAGGGCCAGGAGCTGGCGATCATCGACAGCCCGGAACTGCGCAGCAAGCTGGCCCAGGAACAGGCCACCCTGGCCGGCCTGGAGGCCGAGGCCAGCCGCGCCGCGCTGGACGCCACCCTGGCCCGCGCCAAGTCGCGCAAGGAGACCGACCAGGCCACCATCGAACGGCAGGCTGCCGACCGTGACCTGCAGCGCTACCAGCGCGGCTACGACGGCGGTGCGGTGCCACAGATCGACCTGGCCAAGGCCAAGGACTCGCTGAAGAAGGCCGACATCACCCTGGCCAACGCCACCACCGACGCCCGCCTGCAGAGCCAGGGCGCCGACCTGGATGCGCGCAACAAGCGCCTGTTGGCCGATCGCCAGAAGGCGGTGGTGGCTGAAGTGCAGCGCCAGGTCGATGCGTTGACCCTGCGCGCGCCGTTCGATGGCCAGGTCGGCCAGGTGCAGGCGGTGCAGTCCACCAACCTGGCCGCCAACGCGCCGGTGCTGGGCGTGGTCGACCTGTCCAAGTTCGAAGTCGAGATCAAGGTGCCGGAAAGCTTCGCCCGCGACCTGGCGATCGGCATGCCGGCACAGCTGACCGGCGGCAACGGCCAGCCGTTCCCGGGTGAGATCAGCGCGGTGTCGCCGGAAGTGGTCAATGGCGAGGTCAACGCCCGCGTGCGCTTTGCCAGCGCGCAGCCGGAAGGCCTGCGCCAGAGCCAGCGGATGTCGGTGCGTGTGCTGCTCGATACCCGCAAGAACGTGCTGAAGGTCGAGCGCGGCCCGTTCGTCGAACAGGGCAACGGCATGGCCTACGTGATGGATGGCCGCACCGCCGTGCGCCGTCCGGTGGAACTGGGCGTCAGCAGCCTGGGCGAAGTGGAAATCAAGTCGGGTGTGCAACCGGGCGACCGCATCGTGGTCTCCGGCAGCGACCTGTTCAAGGACGCCGAGCGCGTCTCCGTCAACTGATACCTGAACCC
Source organism: Stenotrophomonas sp. GSD10 (assembly GCF_056172695.1). NCBI lineage: Bacteria > Pseudomonadati > Pseudomonadota > Gammaproteobacteria > Lysobacterales > Lysobacteraceae > Stenotrophomonas > Stenotrophomonas sp. GSD10. The sequence continues at coordinate 3,609,323 of NZ_JAOCMC010000002.1, forward strand.
TGAATCCTGGAGAGAGGACACCCCATGTACATGCTCGAAATGCGCTCGGTCGCCAAGGTCTTCCGCACCGAACAGGTGGAAACCCATGCGTTGCGCTCGCTGGAACTGCAGGTCAAGGAAGGCGAGTTCGTCGCCGTCACCGGTCCGTCCGGTTCCGGCAAGACCACCTTCCTCAACATCGCCGGCCTGCTGGAAACCTTCACCAGTGGCACCTACATGCTCGACGGCCAGGACGTGAGCACGCTGGGCGACGACGCCCGCAGCCGCCTGCGCAACCAGAAGATCGGCTTCATCTTCCAGGGCTTCAACCTGATTCCCGACCTGAACCTGTTCGACAACGTCGATGTGCCGCTGCGCTATCGGAAGATGAGCGCCAGCGAGCGCCGCGAGCGCATCGAAAAGGCGCTGAGCCAGGTCGGCCTCGGCTCGCGCATGAAGCACTACCCCAATGAACTGTCCGGCGGCCAGCAGCAGCGCGCGGCCATCGCGCGCGCCCTGGCCGGCAGCCCGCGCCTGCTGCTGGCCGACGAACCGACCGGCAACCTGGATACGCAGATGGCCCGTGGCGTGATGGAACTGCTGGAAGAAATCAATGCCGCCGGCACCACCATCGTGATGGTCACCCACGACCCGGAACTGGCCGCGCGTGCACAGCGCAACGTGCACATCGTCGATGGCCAGGTGACCGACCTGGTGCGCGAGCCGGTGCTGGCCACGCCGGTGCGCCACATCGTCGCCGTCAACGAGTGAGGGCCCGACCATGTTCGCCTACTACGCCCGATTGGCGGCCCGCAGCTTCCGCCGCAACAAGGTCCTGACCGCGCTGATGGTGATCGCCATCGCGCTCGGCATCGGCGCCTCGATGACCACCCTGACCGTGTTCCATGTGCTGTCCGGTGATCCGATTCCCGGCAAGAGCGACCGCCTGTTCTATGTGCAGCTCGACGCCGCGACCGGCGCCTATGTCGCCGGCGAAGAGCCGGAAACCCAGTTGACCCGCTTCGACGGTGAAGCGCTGCTGCGCGAAGCCAAGGGCGAACGCCAGGCGCTGATGAGCGGCGGCGGCGGCACCATCGAACCGGACAACAGCACCCTCAAGCCCTTCAGCATCGACACCCGCTGGACCTCGGCCGACTTCTTCCCGATGTTCGAGGTGCCCATGCAGTACGGCCGCGCCTGGACGCGTGAGGACGATGAAGGCCGCGCACGCGTGGTGGTCATCTCCAAGGCGCTCAACGACAAGCTGTACCAGGGGGCCAACAGCGTGGGCCGCGACCTGCGCATGGAAGGCCAGAGTTACCGCATCGTCGGCGTGATGAAGGAATGGAGCCCGGAGCCGCACTTCTACGACCTGACCACCGGCAGCTACGGCAAGAACGAAGACCTGCTGCTGCCGATCTCCACCTCGTTCGATCTGAAGCTGGGCAACAACGGCAACATGAACTGCTTCGGCGAGAACCCCGACGGCAACAGCTATTCGCTCAACGCCCCCTGCGCCTGGCTGCAGTACTGGGTGGAGATGGACCCGGCCAAGGCCGGCGATTACCGCCGCTACCTGGAAAACTATTCGACCCAGCAGCGCGAGGCCGGCCGCTTCAAGCACCCACCGAACGTGCGCCTGCGCACCGTGATGGAATGGCTGGACTTCAACGGCGCGGTGCCCAGCGATGTGCGCCTGCAGCTGTGGCTGGCGCTGGGCTTCCTCGGTGTCTGCCTGGTCAACACGGTCGGCCTGCTGCTGGCCAAGTTCCTGCGCCGCAGCGGTGAGATCGGCGTGCGCCGTGCGCTCGGTGCCAGCCGCGGCCAGATCTTCCTGCAGTGCCTGGTGGAAGCCGGCGCGGTGGGCGTGGTCGGTGGCGTGCTGGGCATCGGCCTGGCCCTGCTCGGCCTGTTCGCGGTGCGCCAGCAACCGGTGGAGTACGCCAAGCTGGCCCACCTGGACGGCAACATGCTGCTGCTCGCACTGGGCCTGACCCTGTTTGCCAGCCTCGCCGCCGGCTTCCTGCCCGCCTGGCGCGCCATGCAGGTCACCCCGGCCATCCAGCTCAAGTCGCAGTAAGCACCCGAACGAGGACTCCCATGGACATCCGCCCCATCCTCAGCACACTGCGCCGGCACAAGACCGCTGCCGCCCTGATCGTGCTGGAAGTCGCACTGACCTGCGCCATCGTCTGCAATGCGCTTTTCCTGGTCAGCCAGCGCGTGGAAAAGATCAGCATGCCCAGCGGCATCGCCGAGAACGAACTGGTGATGCTGCGTGTCAGCGGCATCGGCAAGCAGACCGACGCCCTGGCCCGCACCCGTGAGGACCTGGCCTCGCTGCGTGCGATTCCCGGCGTCAGCAACGCCACCATCATCAACCAGGTTCCGTTCCGCAACGGCTCCTCCAGCAGCAGCATCTCGCGCGAGGTCGACCAGGAACGGCCGACCACCAACGCTTCGATGTACACCCTGTCCGAGAACGGGTTGGCCACGATGGGCATCAACCTGATCGCCGGCCGCGACTTCCTGCCCGACGAGTACCAGAACTTCGAAGACGTCAGCAAGGGCGGCGCCAAGGAAAAGGCCATCCCGGTGATCTTCACCCAGTCCACTGCCGCCAAGATGGAACCCAACGGCAGCGCGCTGGGCAAGACCTACTACATGGGCAAGCAGCCGCTGCACGTGGTCGGCATCGTCGACACGCTCAGCACGCCCAACGGCTGGAATGACAACTGGACCAATTCGATGCTGCTGCCGGTGCGGCGCACCTTCGACGACGGTGGCACCTACATGCTGCGCACCTCGCCGGAACGCCGCCAGGAAGTGCTCGACGCCGGTGCGGTCGCACTGGAACGCAACGACCCCAACCGGCTGATGCGCGACAAGCTGACCTATGAAGACCAGCGCAAGGACTTCTTCAAGAATGACCGCGCCATGGTCGGCCTGCTGATCACCGTCAGCATCTCGCTGCTGGTGGTCACCGCGCTGGGCATCATCGGCCTGGCCAGCTTCTGGGTGCAGCAGCGCAGCAAGCAGATCGGCATCCGCCGTGCGCTGGGTGCCACCCGTGGGCAGATCCTGCGTTACTTCCAGACCGAGAACTTCCTGCTGGCCACGCTGGGCATCGTGCTGGGCATGCTGGCCGCCTACGCGATCAATCTGGCCCTGATGAACCTGTACGAGCTGCCGCGCATGCCACTGTTCTACCTGCCGCTGGGCGCGCTGCTGCTGTGGGTGCTGGGCCAGATCGCGGTGTTCGGGCCGGCCCGGCGTGCGGCAGCGGTGCCGCCGGCCGTCGCCACGCGAGGGGCGTGAGATGCGCACCTGCACGATGGCGTTGATGCTGCTTCTGCCACTACCGGCGCTGGCCGGCGGTGGCAGCGCGCAGACACTGGAATGGCGCCAGGACGATGCGCGCTTGTCGCTGCGCTCGACCGAAGGCCAGGTGCATGTGGAGGCGGCGAAACCGGAGGGACGCTTCGGCGTGCGCCACGGCGACCGCATCCTGCGGGTGAACGATACCGCCGTGCGCCGGGTCGAGCATCTGAGCGAGGCCCTGCGCCAGACCAGCGCACCGACCGTGTACCTGTTGCTGCGGCGCGACAAGCGCGAGCTGACGGTACCGGTGGATGCGGTCGCCTGGCGCCTGGCGCTGGTCGCCCCGCCACCACCTCCGCCGCCGCCGCCCCTCCGGCGCCGCAGCGCTGAGCAACGCGCCCTGCACGGGCGCCGGTTTGGCTATGCTTGATGGGTGGCGCCGGGCTCTCCCGGCGCAGGCACGCGAACGGCTCCAACGGCGCCGCCCATCCCTTTCCGCAGAACTGCTTGATGCCTTCGATCCTGATCATCGACGACAACGCCAGCGTGGGCACCGCGCTGGACGTGCTGTTCTCCCTGCATGACATCGACACCCTGCAGGCGCAGACCCCGGCCGATGGCCTGGCACTGCTCGAATCGCAGCCGGTCGACCTGGTGATCCAGGACATGAATTTCAGCGAAGACACCACCTCGGGCGAGGAAGGCGAGGCGCTGTTCGCACAGATCCGCGCGCGCCACCCGGACCTGCCGGTGATCCTGCTCACTGCCTGGACCCATCTGAGCAGTGCGGTAGACCTGGTCAAGGCCGGTGCCGCCGACTACCTGGCCAAGCCCTGGGACGACCGCAAGCTGCTGACCACGGTCAACAACCTGCTGGAACTGTCCGAGGCACGCCGCGAACTGGACCGCCGTCGCTCGCGCGAACTGCGCCAGCGCAACGCCCTGGAAGAAAAGTACGACCTGTGCGGCGCCGTGGTCGCCGATCCGGCCAGCGAACGCGTCATCACTCTGGCCTGCCAGGTCGCGCGCTCGGAGCTGCCGGTGCTGATCACCGGCCCCAATGGCGCCGGCAAGGAGAAGATCGCGCAGATCATCCAGGCCAACTCGCTGGTGGCCAAGGGGGCATTCGTGGCGGTGAACTGTGGCGCACTGCCATCGGAGCTGATCGAAGCCGAACTGTTCGGTGCCGAAGCCGGCGCCTACACCGGCGCCAACAAGGCGCGCGAAGGCAAGTTCGAAGCCGCCGACGGCGGCACACTGTTCCTGGATGAGATCGGCAACCTGTCGCTGGGCGGGCAGATGAAGCTGTTGCGTGTACTGGAAACCGGACGCTTCGAGCGCCTGGGCTCCAACCGCGAGCGCCAGGTCAAGGTGCGCGTGGTCAGCGCGACCAATGCCGACCTGCCGGCGATGATCCGCGATGGCAGCTTCCGCGAGGACCTCTACTACCGGCTCAACACCGTGGAACTGGTGCTGCCGCCGCTGGCCGAGCGCCCGGGTGACATCGTGCCGTTGGCCGAGCGCTTCCTGACCGCAGGCAAGCCGCTGTCCAGCGCCGCCACCACCGCGCTGCAGCGGCATCCGTGGCCCGGCAACGTGCGCGAGCTGCGCAACGTGATCCAGCGCGCCGAGCTGCTGGCCACCGGCAGCCGCATTGAAGTGGCCGACCTGAATCTGCCGCGCGCGCCTGCGGCGCCCCGGCCTGCGCCCAGTGCGGGCAATGATCCCGACCGTGCGCGCATCGAGGATGTACTGGCGCGCAACCACGGCGTCATCGCCCAGGCCGCAGCCGAACTCGGCCTGAGCCGCCAGGCGCTGTACCGGCGCATGGACCGCCACGGCATTCCACGCGAATGAAGCGGCGCTCCTTCACCTTCCGCCTGTTCCTGCGCCTGCTGCCGGTGCTGGCGCTGGCCGCCGCATTGCCGTGGCTGCTGGCCTACTGGATGGATCACGGCTGGGTGGTGACCACGGTATCGGCACTGATCCTGCTGTCGCTGATGTGGTGGACGCTGCGCCGCGCCACCGCGCCGGTGCGTTCGCTGATGCGCGCCTTGTCCGGTACCACCAGCAGCTACCGCGATGGCGAGTACAACTTCGGCGTGCACTGGCCGGGCAATGACGAGCTGGGCGACCTGGTACAAGCCCACCGCGAACTGGGCGATGTTCTGCGCGCGCAACGGCAGGGCCTGGTGCAACGCGAGCTGCTGCTGGACACCATGGTGCAGAACACGCCGGTGGCGATGCTGCTGATCGCCTCCGGTGGCGATGGCATCGCCCGCGTGGTGTTCTCCAACCTGGCCGCACGCAAGCTGCTGCACGGCGGCTGGAAGCTGGAAGGCCAGCGCCTGGAGGACGTGCTGGAGCAGGTGCCGCTGGAACTGCGCGATGCCATCGCCCGTGGCGGCGACAGCCTGTTCGCGGTGCATGCCGAGGGCGAGGATGGCGATGAAGATGACGAGCAGGTCTACCACCTCTCGCGTCGCGCGTTCCAGCTCAACGGCCGCCCGCATGACCTGCTGCTGGTGCGCCTGCTGACCGCCGAGCTGCGACGCCAGGAAGTGCAGACCTGGAAGAAGGTGATCCGGGTGATCAGCCACGAGCTCAACAATTCGCTGGCGCCGATTGCTTCGCTGGCTCATTCCGGCGGCGTGCTGGTGCAGCGCGAACGCTTCGACCGGCTGCCGGAGATCTTCACCACCATCGAAGACCGCGCGCGCCACCTGGAAGGCTTCATCCGCGGCTATGCACGGTTTGCCAAGCTGCCACAGCCGCAGTTGCAGACCGTGCACTGGGCACCGTTCCTGTCCAGCCTGCGCCAGCAGATTCCGTTCACCATGGAGCGCGAGCCGGACGAGGAACTGAGCAGCCGCATCGACATCGCGCAGTTCGGGCAGGCACTGCTGAACCTGCTGAAGAACGCGCACGAAGCGTGTGCCGAGGCTGATCCGCCCAACGACGATGTGCAGGTGCAGCTGACGCGGTTGCCGCAGTGGCTGCGCCTGGATGTGCTCGATCGTGGCAAGGGCATGAACGAGCAGGTGCTGCAGAACGCGCTGATGCCGTTCTATTCCACCAAGCGCAACGGCACCGGATTGGGGCTGGCGTTGACGCGCGAGATCGTGGAGGCGCACGGCGGGCGCGTTTCATTGCAGAACCGCGGCGATGGTGGATTGTGCGTATCGATCCTGTTGCCGGTGGGTTGAGCGCTCCGATCGCGTTGGCAGATCCACGCCATGCGTGGATGTGCCGACCAAGGTCGGCACCTACCAAAGCAGCCGCATCGCCACCCGCAGATGCATCGGGAACGCCAGCGCGGCTTCTTCGGCCATCACTGCCTGCAGAGCAGCACCCCACTCCGCTTCCGGCACGACGATGAACCCTTCGCTGGCATAGAAGGCCGCATTCCACGGCACGTCGGACAAGGTGGTCAGCACAGCAGAGCGATAGCCGCCTGCCCTCGCCTGTGCCAGCGCATGGCGCAGCAACGCGCGCCCATGGCCCTGCCGCGCATGCGCAGGGTCCACATCCATCTGCAGTACGTGGAACTCACCGGCCAGTTCGCCGGCAAGCAGATAGCCGGCGATGCCGCCGTCCGCCGCTTCCACCACCCACAGCTGCCGGCGCTCAAGGCCGTCCTGCAGTGCCGGCAGATCCAGACCATGCGCGGTAAACACCGCATACGCCTCATGGCCTTTCAACAGCTTTCCGGCGCGCTGCTCGATAGCCGGCAGCGCGTCGAGTTCATCGGCGCGCGGAAGGCGCGGCTCAGGACTTCTTGAGCGGGCGCTTCCAGCCATCGATGGTTTCCTGTCGTGCGCGTGCCAGGGTCAGCTTGCCGTCCGGGGCATTGCGGGTGATGACCGAACCGGCGGCGATGGTCGCGCCATCGCCAATGGTCAGCGGCGCCACCAGCGAACTGTTGGAGCCGATGAACGCGTTGTCGCCGATGGTGGTGGTGAACTTGTTCACCCCGTCGTAGTTGCAGGTGATGGTGCCGGCGCCGATGTTCACCCTGCTGCCGATCACCGCATCACCCAGGTAGGTCAGGTGATTGGCCTTGCTGCCGACGCCGAGGGTAACCTTCTTGGTTTCGACGAAATTGCCAACGTGCACGCCATCGGCCAGTACGGTGCCCGGCCGCAGCCGCGCGAACGGGCCGACCTGCGCCGCGCCTTCGGTGACCACACCTTCCAGATCGCAATGCGCGCGCACTTCGGTGCCCGGCCCGAGGTTGACGTCCTTCAGGCGGTTGAAGGGACCGATGGTGACGCCGTCACCCAGCACGATGTTGCCTTCCAGCACCACGTCGACGTCGATCATCACATCGCTGCCGACGGTGACGGTCCCGCGGATATCCAACCGTGCCGGATCGCGCACGCGCGCGCCCTGCGCGCACAGTGCACGCACCGCGCGGCGTTGCCAGGCCCGCTCCAGCTGCGCCAGCTGCCAGGGATCATTGGCCCCTTCGGCATCCTGCGGGTCGGCCACCAGCGCCATCTCAGCCGGGGTGTACTCGTGCGCGGCGAAGGCGAACACGTCGGTCAGGTAATACTCGCCCTGCGCGTTGCTGTTGGACAGCTGCGACAGCCAGCGGCGCAGCGCAGTGGATTCGGCGGCGATGATGCCGGTGTTGATGATGCGTACGCGCAGCTGCTCGTCGCTGGCATCCTTCTGCTCGACGATCGCACCGACCTTGCCCTCGGCGTCGCGCAGCACGCGACCATAGCCGGTCGGGTCATCCACCTCGGCCACCAGCACCGCCAACCGCCCCGGCTGTGCCAGCAGCTCGCGCAGGGTCTGCGCGCGGATCAGCGGCACGTCGCCGTACAGCACCAGCACCTGCGCGGCATCAGGCACCTGCGGCATCGCCTGCGCGACGGCGTGGCCGGTGCCGAGCTGCTGTGCCTGTTCAGCCCATTGCAGATCCTGCTGGCCGGCGAAGTACTGGCGCACGGCTTCGCCGCCGTGGCCATGGACCACGTGGATCGCCGCCGGGTCCAGCTCGCGCGCCGCGGCGATCACGTGTGCCAGCATCGGCTGGCCGGCGATCGGCTGCAGCACCTTCGGCAGCACCGACTTCATGCGCTTGCCGGCGCCGGCGGCGAGGATGATGACGTGCAGGGGTTGGGTCATGGCAACGGCGGTCCGTAGGTCGTTGCCGATGATTCTAGAGCGTGGGCCGTTAACATGGGCATCCCTCCTCCTACTCCGCCTGCCGATGAGTCTGTTCCGCCAGGGAAGCGCCTACCTCGTCATTGGGCTCGTGCAGCTGCTGGTGGACTGGCTGGTGTTCGTGGTCGCCACCGCGTTGGGCATGCCGGTGGCACCGGCCAACATCACCGGGCGCCTGGCCGGCATGCTGCTGGGCTTCTGGCTCAACGGCCGCTACACCTTCGCCGAGGCCGGCAGCCATCGGCTGGGTTGGAAGCGTTTTGCCCGCTTCTTCGTGCTGTGGCTGCTGATGACCGCGGCGAGCACGCTGCTGGTGAGCCTGGTCGATCACGCACTCGGCCTGCAGTACACCTGGCTGGCCAAGCCGCTGGTGGAAGGTGGGCTGGCCTGCGTCTCGTTCCTGTTGATGCGGTATGTGGTGTATCGCTGATACAGCGCCAGGAGCGGGATCGGGAACGGGATCGGGATCGGGATCGGGATCGGGATCGGTAGAGTCGACTGTTAGTCGACTGACTTTCCCGCCGCCGTACGAAAAGCAGTCGAGCAAGCTCGACTCTACGCCGACCATTGCACGAGAAGCAGTCGAGCATGGTCGCGGTGCGCCGGCCACCACCCGCACAAACAAAAACGCCGGCACTGGGCCGGCGTTTTCGTGGATGCTGCGGGCGAACCTCAGTGCTTGAGGGTCTTGCGCAGGCGTTCCAGGGCCTGCAGCTGGACAACGGCTTCGGCCAGCTTCTGCTGGGCTTCGGCCACTTCCATCGCTTCGCCGCGGTTGGCCAGGATGCGCTCGGCTTCTTCCTTGGCCTTGCGGACCGAGGCTTCGTCGATGTCCTGCGCGCGGATCGCGGTGTCGGCCAGCACGGTCACTACCTGCGGCTGCACTTCCAGGATGCCGCCGGAAATGGCGAAATCCAGCTGCTCGCCGTTCGGCGTGGTGACCACGACCTTGCCGGGCTTGAGTCGGGTGATCAGCGGGGCGTGCTTGGGCGCAATGCCCAGCTCGCCCAGCTCACCGGTCGCCACGACCAGGGTCGCTTCGCCACGGAAGATTTCCTGTTCAGCGCTGACGATGTCGCAACGAATGGTGCTCATGATCAGGCCTTCTCAGCCATCTTCTTGGCCTTCTCAACCGCTTCTTCGATGCCGCCGACCATGTAGAACGCCTGCTCCGGCAGGTGGTCGTACTCGCCATCGACGATGGCCTTGAAGCCACGGATGGTGTCCTTCAGCGGCACGTACTTGCCCGGCGAACCGGTGAACACTTCGGCCACGTGGAACGGCTGGCTGAAGAAGCGCTCGATCTTACGGGCGCGCGACACGGCCTGCTTGTCCTCTTCGGACAGTTCGTCCATGCCCAGGATCGCGATGATGTCCTTCAGTTCCTTGTACTTCTGCAGGGTCTGCTGGACGCGCTGGGCGGTGTCGTAGTGCTCGTGGCCGATGACCAGCGGGTCCATCTGGCGGCTGGTGGAGTCCAGCGGATCGACGGCCGGGTAGATACCCAGCGAGGCGATCGAACGCGACAGGGTGACGGTCGAGTCCAGGTGGGCGAAGGTGGTCGCCGGCGACGGGTCGGTCAGGTCGTCCGCGGGCACGTAGACGGCCTGGATCGAGGTGATCGAGCCATTCTTGGTCGAGGTGATGCGCTCCTGCAGGACGCCCATTTCCTCGGCCAGGGTCGGCTGGTAACCCACCGCCGACGGCATACGACCCAGCAGTGCCGACACTTCGGTACCGGCCAGGGTGTAGCGGTAGATGTTGTCGACGAACAGCAGGACGTCCTTACCCTTGCCGTTTTCGTCCTTCTCATCGCGGAAGTACTCGGCCATGGTCAGGCCGGTCAGGGCGACGCGCAGACGGTTGCCCGGCGGCTCGTTCATCTGGCCGTACACCATCGCCACCTTGTCCAGGACGTTGGAGTCCTTCATTTCGTGGTAGAAGTCGTTGCCCTCACGGGTACGCTCACCCACGCCGGCGAACACGGACAGACCGCTGTGCGCCTTGGCGATGTTGTTGATCAGTTCCATCATGTTGACGGTCTTGCCGACGCCGGCGCCGCCGAACAGGCCGACCTTGCCGCCCTTGGCGAACGGGCACATCAGGTCGATGACCTTGATGCCGGTTTCCAGCAGTTCGGTGGCCGGGGACTGGTCTTCGTACGACGGAGCCGCACGGTGGATTTCCCAGCTGTCGCTGGCGGCCACCGGGCCGGCTTCGTCGATCGGACGGCCCAGCACGTCCATGATGCGGCCCAGGGTGCCGGCGCCGACCGGCACCGAGATGCCACGGCCGGTGTTGACGGCGACCAGGTTGCGCTTCAGGCCGTCGGTGGAACCGAGGGCGATGGTACGCACCACGCCGTCGCCCAGCTGCTGCTGGACTTCGAGGGTGATTTCGGTGTTTTCGACCTTCAGTGCGTCGTACACCTTCGGCACCGACTCACGCGGGAATTCGACGTCGACGACCGCGCCGATGATCTGAACGATCTTGCCCTGACTCATTGCTGCATCCTCTAATGTGTGCTTTGAACGAACGCGGTCAGACTGCTGCCGCGCCGCCGACGATTTCGGAGATTTCCTGGGTGATCGCTGCCTGGCGCGCCTTGTTGTAGACGAGCTGCAGGGTGCCGATCAGCTTGTTGGCGTTGTCGCTCGCCGCCTTCATCGCGACCATGCGAGCCGCATGCTCGGAGGCAACGTTTTCCAGCAGTGCCTGGTACACCAGCGATTCGATGTAACGCGTCATCACGTGCTCGAGCACGGTCGCAGCATCGGGTTCGTACAGGTAATCCCAGTCGTGGTGAGCGACCTGCTTTTCAGCCGGCGGCAGCGGCAGCAGCTGATCGAAGCTGGCCTTCTGCGTCATGGTGTTCACGAAGCGGTTGTAGACCAGGTACACGCGGTCGACCTTGCCTTCGGTGAAGGCGTCGAGCATGACCTTGATCACACCGATCAGCGATTCCAGCTTCGGCACGTCGCCGATGTGGGTCACGCTGCCGACCATGTTGACCTTCACGCGGCGGAAGAAGGTCGATGCCTTCTGGCCGATGGTCACCAGGTCCACTTCGGCACCCTTGTCCTGCCATGCCTTGGCTTCGCCCAGCATCTTGCGGAACAGGTTGTTGTTCAGGCCGCCGGCCAGACCGCGATCGGAGGAGATCACGATGAAGCCGACCCGCTTGACCTGCTCGCGCTCGACCAGGAACGGATGCTGGTAGTCGGTGCTGGCCTGGGCCAGATGACCGATCACCTGCTTCATCGCCTGCGCGTACGGACGCGAGGTCTTCATCCGATCCTGCGCCTTGCGGATCTTGGAGGCCGAGACCATTTCCAGGGCGCGCGTCACCTTGCGGGTGTTCTGCACGCTCTTGATCTTGGTTTTGATTTCGCGTCCGCTTGCCATCTCTTGTTTCCCGTGGCGCGGGGCTGTTGCCCCGCGTTGTTCAACCGTTTGTCATCTGGTCCAGCGGAGCCAGCGGCTCCGCTCTACAGGACCGCGATTACCAGCTGCCGGTGGTCTTGAACTCGGCGATGCCCTTCTTGAAGGCACCTTCGATGTCGTTGTCCCAACCGCCGGTGGCGTTGACCTTGCTGACCAGCTCGCCCTGGGTGTTGGCGAAGTGGGCGTGCAGGCCTTCTTCGAACGCCAGCAGCTTGTTGACCGGCACGTCGTCGAGGTAACCCTCGTTGACGGCGTAGATCGACAGCGCCTGGTTGGCGATCGACATCGGCGCGTACTGCTTCTGCTTCATCAGCTCGGTGACGCGCTGGCCGCGCTCCAGCTGCTTGCGGGTCGCTTCGTCCAGGTCCGAGGCGAACTGCGCGAACGCAGCCAGCTCACGGTACTGGGCCAGCGAGATACGGATGCCGCCCGACAGCTTCTTGATGATCTTGGTCTGGGCCGAGCCACCGACGCGCGACACCGAGATACCGGCGTTCACGGCCGGGCGGATGCCGGCGTTGAACAGGTCGGTTTCCAGGAAGATCTGGCCGTCGGTGATCGAGATCACGTTGGTCGGAACGAAGGCGGACACGTCGCCGGCCTGGGTTTCGATGATCGGCAGCGCGGTCAGCGAACCGGTCTTGCCGGTGACCTTGCCTTCGGTGAACTTCTCGACGTATTCCTCGGACACGCGGGCAGCGCGCTCGAGCAGACGGGAGTGCAGGTAGAACACGTCACCCGGGTAGGCTTCACGGCCCGGCGGGCGCTTCAGCAGCAGCGAGATCTGGCGGTAGGCCACGGCCTGCTTGGACAGATCGTCGTACACGATCAGCGCGTCTTCGCCGCGGTCCATGAAGTACTCACCCATGGTGCAGCCCGAGTAGGCGCTGATGTACTGCATGGCAGCCGATTCGGAAGCGGTGGCGGCCACCACGACGGTGTGGGCCAGCGCGCCGTTTTCTTCCAGCTTGCGCACGATGTTGGCGATGGTCGAAGCCTTCTGGCCGATCGCAACGTACACGCACTTGATGCCGGTGCCCTTCTGGTTGATCACCGCATCGATGGCCATCGCGGTCTTGCCGGTCTGGCGGTCGCCGATGATCAGCTCGCGCTGGCCACGGCCGATCGGGATCATCGCGTCGACCGACTTGTAACCGGTCTGCACCGGCTGGTCGACCGACTTGCGCCAGATCACGCCCGGAGCAACGCGCTCCACCGGAGCGGTCAGGTCGGTGCCCAGCGGGCCCTTGCCGTCGATCGGCTCGCCCAGCGCGTTCACGACGCGGCCCAGCAGTTCCGGACCGACCGGCACTTCCAGGATGCGGCCGGTGGTCTTGGCGACGTCGCCTTCGCGCAGGTGCTCGTAGTCACCCAGCACCACGGCGCCGACCGAGTCGCGCTCCAGGTTCAGGGCCAGGGCGAAGGTGTTGTTCGGCAGTTCGATCATTTCGCCCTGCATCACGTCGGCCAGACCGAAGATGCGCACGATGCCGTCGGACACGCTGGTCACGGTGCCTTCGTTGCGCGATTCCGCGGCCAGCTTGACCTTCTCGATGCGGTTCTTGATCAGTTCGCTGATTTCGGAGGGTTGAGCGTGGTTGCCATCGTCAAGTCCTAGTGCCGGCAGCGGGGCCGGACGTTAAATGAATTCAGTTAGCGAGCGCGGTCTGCAGACGGGCCAGCTTGCCCTTCAGCGAACCATCGATGACCACGTCGCCGGCGTCGATCACGGCGCCGCCGATCAGCGAGGCATCGACCGCAGTGGTCACATCGACCTCGCGGTTGAAGCGCTTGCGCAGCGCGACCTTGATCGCGTCCAGCTCGCCGGCCGACAATTCGGCAGCCGAGGTCACCGTGGCCTTGACCACGTGCTCGGCTTCGGCGCGCAGGGCGTCGAACATGCCGGCGATTTCCGGCAGCAGCGGCAGACGATGCGAATCGGCCAGGATGGCCAGGAAGCGCGAGTAGGTCTCGCCGGGGACACCGGCGCCAGCAGGGCGACGGCGTCGTCACGACCCAGCTCCGGGTTGGCGAGCAGGGCCGCCACGCGCGGGTCGGCGGCGACGTGGGCGGAGAACGCCAGGGCGTCCGACCACGGCGCGAACGCGCCTTCGTCGCGCGCGGTCGCGAACGCGGCGCGGGCGTACGGGCGGGCAAGCGTGAGGGCCTGGCTCATCCTTAGATCTCCGAGGCCAGCTCGTCGAGCAGCGCCTTGTGGGCGTTGGCGTCGATTTCGCGCTTGAGCAGCTTTTCGGCACCGGTCACGGCCAGCGCGGACACCTGCTTGCGCAGATCTTCACGGGCACGGTTGGCGGCGGCGTCGATTTCAGCCTGAGCCAGTTCCTTCTGACGGGTGGCTTCGGTGATCGCTTCGTTGCGGGCAGCATCGACGATCTGGTTGGCGCGCGCGTGGGCCTGATCGATGATCTCGTTGGCCTTGGTGCGGGCTTCCTTCAGCGCTTCGTTGACCTTCTCCTGCGCCTGGGCCAGATCTTTCTGGCTACGGTCGGCAGCAGCGAGGCCTTCAGCAATCTTCTGCTGGCGCTCTTCGATCGCGTTCATCAGCGGCGGCCAGATCTTGGTCGCGATGATCCAGATCAGACCAGCGAAGGCGAGCGCCTGCGCGAGAAGGGTGAAATTGATATTCATGGTTAGCTCGATCGCTGGTTTCGGGGTGGACGCGCCGCCGTAGCGGCGCATCCGGCCTTCATCCGAAACCGGGTGCATCAGCACCCGGTCGTCTCAAACCGCTGTATCAGCCGGCCAGAGCCTTGGTGACGGCGCCAGCGAAGGCAGCCGACAGCGGGTTGGCGAAGGCCAGCAGCAGGCCGACGGCGACCGAGATGATGAACGCGGCGTCGATCAGGCCGGCGGTGATGAACATGCGGACCTGCAGGACCGGGATCAGTTCCGGCTGGCGGGCGGCCGACTCCAGGAACTTACCAGCCATGATGGCCAGACCCAGACCGGCGCCCAGCGCGGCCAGGCCGATCATGATGCCGACGGCAAGGGCGGTGGAGCTCTGAATCTGCGCGAAGTTGGTCAGGACGGCGAAGTACATGGTTATCTCCAGGAACTTAAGTTGCTAAGGGTGATGAAACGGATGAAGGTTGAAACGCGTTGAAGCTTGAAACGTTAGTGAGCGTCTTCCGACAGGCTCAGGTACACGATCGACAGCATCATGAAGATGAAGGCCTGCAGCGGGATCACCAGCAGGTGGAACAGCATCCAGCCAAGGCCGAACGCACCACCGGCAATGGCACCGAAGAAACCGGCACCACCCAGCACCCAGATCAGCAGGAACACGATTTCGCCGCCGAACATGTTGCCGAACAGTCGCATCGCCAGCGAGATCGGCTTGCTCAGCCACTCGACGATGTTGAGGATCAGGTTGAACGGCATCATCCACTTGCCGAACGGCGCCGTCAGGAATTCCTTGATGAAACCGCCCAGGCCCTTCGCACGCAGGGCGAAGAACAGCATCAGGAAGAACACGCTGAAGGCCATGCCCAGGGTGGCGTTGACGTCAGCGGTCGGCACCGGCTTCCAGTAGTGGATACCGGCCATTTCCAGCGGCTTGGCGATGAAGTCGGCCGGGATCATCTTCAGCAGATTCATCAGCAGAATCCAGAAGAAGATGGTGATGGCGATCGGCGTGACCAGCTTGCTCTTGCCGTGGTAGGTGTCCTTGGCCTGGCGGTCGACGAATTCCAGGCAGATTTCCACGAACGCCTGCCACTTGCCCGGCACGCCGGCGGTGGCCTTGCGGGTGCCCAGCCAGAAGGCAACCACGATCACCAGGCCCATCAGGACCGCGGTGAGGAAGGTGTCGACGTGGATATGCCAGAACATCCCCTCGCCCTTGCCGACCGGTGCGGTCAGGTTCTGCAGGTGATGCTGGATGTAGCTGGTAGGGGTTAGAGCCTCGCCCGCCATGTGTCCGGAACCTTAGTTATTTGAATTTTTGTCAACGCCTGGCCATGGCCAGGACCTGGAACATCAGGCCGACGGCGATACCGGCCAACAGCGCCAATGCAGGCAGCTTGAAGACCAGGAACCCCACCAGCAGGACGCCGAAAACGACCACCCACTTGGCCACGATCGCGACGATCAGCCGCGCCATCGCCGAACCCGCCGCCACCGCCCCGCCGCTGAGCGCCATTCGTGCCGCAACCCAGCCGCCGGCCGAAATGGCCACACCGGACGCCAGCGCGCCGAGGGCGTATTTCGGACCCACCAGCAGGAAGGCCAGGGCCAGGACAGCGACCGCGGCCAGCGGGTAGACCGCGGCGCGCAGCATCAGTCGCCGACCCGCATCAACGGAGTTCAGCACAGGACGTCCCGCGTGGTTGCAAGTGGATGGCTGAGGCGGCTACAGCAGGGGGCCTCATCGAGCCGCCAAATTATAGCAATGGGACAATTTGCGAGACAACCGCTCCCTGTTCATCCCGGAAGGCCGCAAGTTGCGGTAACGGTTACATTTTTGCGTTCCGCCCCGGGGACAATGACGTCCGTATCATGTTGCGGTGCAATATTGAACTTTGGTCGCAGGCGGCGGAACTTTTGCTGCGGCCGTCGGTCCGATCTTGCGACCTGCCTGCAGCAACCTCGTCGACGCTCCGCCCCGCAGGTCCCACGATGGCCCCGAAGCCCGGCTCCGGGGCCATCTTTTTGCATCGTGGCGACAGCGCTGAACCGTCCACATGACGTGGACCATACGTTCACGGATGGTGGACGCCGGCGTCCGGCACAGTGGTTTTCATTCTGATGAACCCCTGCAAGGACTCTTCGATGCGCCCCATACCCACCCTGCTCGCCCTCTCCCTGCTCGCCGCCGGCGCTTCGTTCGCCAATGCCGCCCACGCCGCCGAAGGCGATGACCGCTTCGCCCTGCGCCTGGGTGCGATGAACATCGACTCGGACAACACGATCCGCGGCAAGACCAACGTCGCCGGCCAGGACATCGGCTTCTCCGAGGACTTCAAGCTGGGTGGCAAGGAGTGGGAACCGCGCATCGACGGCATGTTCCGCATCAGCAACCGCCAGCGCCTGCTGTTCAACTACTTCAAGTACGACAAGGACCGCCGCGAGACCCTCGGCCAGGACATCTCCTTCGGTGACGTCAACGTGCCGTCCGGCAGCTTCGTCAAGGGCGAACTGAAGTACCAGGTGGCCAGCCTGGTCTATGACTACTCGGTGGTGGACACCGATACCTTCGACCTCGGCCTGCAGCTGGGTGCCGAGTACGCCAAGGTCAGCAGCAAGGCCTACGCCGATCTGGGTACCGTGTATGAGGGCCAGTTCCTCAACGAGAAGACCGACGGCGTGGCGCCGGTGGTCGGCGCGCGGCTGAGCTTCACCCCATCGGAAAAGTGGATGATCACCCTGCAGGGCCAGTACCTGAACACCCGCTGGGGCAGCTTCGACGACTACAAGGGCGACCTGAGCCGCGCCAACGCCATCGTCGATTACCGCTTCACCAAGAACTTCGGTGTGTTCGCCGGCTACGACTGGTTCAAGCTCGATGCGGACAAGAAGGGCAGCGACGGCACCATCGGCCTGAAGCAGGAATTCAAGGGCCCGGTGGCCGGCGTCAGCTTCGTGTTCTGATCCCCCGCCTCTTCCACACACGCTCTCTCCTGGCGCGGCCTCCGGAACATCGGGGGCCGCGTTTTTTGTTTGCGACGCGAAGCTCTGGGTAGTCGGCTGGGTAGAGTCGACTGTTAGTCGACTATCGCGCGCAGCGCGGGGGTTTCGCGATCTGATGGGAGAGCAGTCGACTAACAGTCGACTCTACCCCGTCGACTCTATCCCGCCGAGGCCACGCACAAAAACCCGGCTTTCGCCGGGTTTTTCGTCTACATCACGCGGGCGCCTTACTTCTTCTTCGGCATGTACAGATCGGTGATCGTGCCGTCGTAGATTTCCGAGGCCATCGCCACCGATTCGCTCAGCGTCGGGTGGGCATGGATGGTGTGGCCGATGTCTTCGGCTTCGGCACCCATCTCGATGGCCAGGCCGATCTCGGCCAGCAGGTCACCGGCATGCACGCCGACGATGGCACCACCGATGATGCGGTGGGTCTCTTCGTCGAAGATCAGCTTGGTGAAGCCCTCGGTGCGGCCGATGCCGATCGCGCGGCCGCTGGCGGCCCACGGGAACTTGGCCACGCCGACCTTCAGGCCCTTGGCCTTGGCTTCGGTCTCGGTGACGCCGACCCAGGCGATTTCCGGGTTGGTGTAGGCCACCGACGGAATCACGCGGGCGACCCATCCCTTCTTGTGGCCGGCAGCCACTTCGGCGGCCAGCTTGCCTTCGTGCGTGGCCTTGTGGGCCAGCATCGGGTTGCCGACGATATCGCCGATGGCAAAGATGTGCGGCACGTTGGTGCGCATCTGCCGGTCGACCGGAATGAAGCCGCGGTCGGTGACCTGCACGCCGGCCTTCTCGGCATCGATCTTCCTGCCGTTCGGCGAGCGGCCCACGGCCACCAGCACGCGGTCGAAGGTGCCCTGCGCCAGCGCCGGCGCTTGGCCTTCCTCGGCCGCTTCGAAGGTCACGGTGATGCCCTTGGCATCGGCGGTGACGCCCGAGGCCTTGGTCTTCAGGTGCACGTCGATGCCCTGCTTCTTCAGGCGGTCGGCCAGCGGCTTGACCAGATCCTTGTCGGCGCCCGGCATCAGCTGGTCCATGAACTCGACCACGGTGACCTTGCTGCCCAGCGCACCGTACACGGTGGCCATTTCCAGGCCGATGATGCCGCCGCCGACGACCAGCAGCGAGCCCGGCACGTCGGCCAGCTCCAGCGCGTCGGTGGAATCCATCACGCGCTTGTCGTCCCACGGGAAGTTCGGCAGCTTCACCGCCTGCGAACCGGCGGCGATGATGCACTTCTGGAAACGCAGCAGCTGGGTGCTGCCGTCAGCGGCAGTGATTTCCAGCTCGTTGGCGGAAACGAACTTGCCCACGCCCTGCACGCTGCGGACCTTGCGCTGCTTGGCCATGCCGGCCAGGCCCTTGGTCAGCTGGTTGACGACCTTTTCCTTGTACTGGCGCAGCTTGTCCAGGGTGATGGTCGGCTTGCCGAACTCGACGCCGAAATCGCCGGCATGGGCCACTTCGTCGATGACCGCAGCGGCGTGCAGCAGGGCTTTGGACGGGATGCAGCCCACGTTGAGGCAGACGCCGCCGAGGCTGGCGTAGCGTTCGACCAGCACTGTATCCAGGCCGACGTCGGCGGCGCGGAAGGCGGCGGTGTAGCCGCCCGGGCCCGAGCCCAGCACGACCATTTCGCATTCGATGTCGGCCGGCTTGCCGCTGGACAGCGCCGGCTTCGGCGCGGCCGGCTCGGCCGGGGCACGGTGCGACGGGGTGACCGGCGGCTTGCTGGCCGGAGCGGCCGCAGCGGGAGCCGGTGCAGCGGCCTTGGCCGGGGCTTCGGCGGCGCCTTCGGCGTCCAGCACCACGACCACGGCGCCTTCGGACAGCGTGTCGCCCAGCTTGACCTTGATTTCCTTGACCACGCCGGCGGCCGACGACGGCACTTCCAGGGTGGCCTTGTCCGATTCCAGGGTCACCAGACCCTGATCCTTCTTCACCGTGTCGCCGACGGCGACCAACACTTCGATCACCGGCACATCGCTGTAATCGCCGATGTCGGGAACCTTGACTTCAATCGTGGCCATGGTGGTTTTCCTTGTGCCCGGCCGGCATGGCCGGCGGGCTGTCACTGCATCTGTTCACGCGGCCGCGCCAGGGGCAGCGGCCGCACGGTGAGGGCGAAGCGGTGCCTTACAGCAGCACGCGGCGCATGTCGGCCAGCACCTGCGACAGGTACGTGGTGAAGCGTGCGGCCAGGGCGCCATCGATGACGCGGTGGTCGTAGCTCAGCGACAGCGGCAGCATCAGCTTCGGCGCGAATTCCTTGCCATTCCAGACCGGCTGGATGGAGGACTTGGACACGCCCAGGATGGCCACTTCCGGTGCATTGACGATCGGGGTGAACGCGGTGCCACCGATGCCGCCCAGCGAGCTGATCGAGAAGCAGCCGCCGCTCATGTCGGCCGGGCCCAGCTTGCCGTCGCGCGCCTTCTTGGCCAGTTCGCCGGTTTCCTGGGCGATCTGCACCACACCCTTCTTGTCCACGTCGCGGATCACCGGCACGACCAGGCCGTTCGGTGTATCGGCAGCGAAACCGATGTGGAAGTACTTCTTCAGGGTCAGGTTTTCACCGCTGGCATCGAGCGAGGCGTTGAATTCCGGGAACTTCTTCAGCGCCGCGGCACTGGCCTTGATCAGGAACGCGAGCATGGTCAGCTTGATGCCGGCCTTCTCGTTCTCCTTGTTCAGCGCCACGCGCAGGCCTTCCAGGTCGGTGATGTCGGCCTGTTCGAACTGGGTGACGTGCGGAATCATCGCCCAGTTGCGGGCCAGGTTCGCGCCGGAGATCTTCTTGATGCGCGACAGCGGCTGCACTTCGGTTTCGCCGAACTTGCTGAAGTCGACCTTCGGCCACGGCAGCAGGTTCAGGCCACCACCGGCAGCAGCGGCGGCACCGCCGGCAGCCGGCACGCCACCGCTGAGCGCGGCCTTGACGAACTTCTGCACGTCACCCTTGGTGATGCGGCCACCCTTCTCGGTGCCGTTGATCTGCAGCAGGTCCACGCCCAGTTCGCGGGCGAACACGCGCACGGCCGGGGTGGCATAGGGCACCTTGGCCGGCAGCACGCCGTCGGCGTTGAACTGCACCGGCGGGCTGGACGGCGCGCCTGCGGACGGGGCAGCGGCGACCGGCGCCGGAGTACTGACCTGGGCCGGCGCCGGGGCGGCAGCCGGTGCGGCAGCCACCGGGGCCGGGGCAGCAGCGGCCGGAGCGGCGGCGCCTTCGGCTTCGATGATGGCAACCACGGCGCCCTGCGACAGAGTGTCGCCGACCTTGACCTTCAGTTCCTTGACCACGCCAGCCACCGAGGACGGCACTTCCATGGTGGCCTTGTCGCTTTCCAGCGTGACCAGGCCCTGGTCCTTCTTGACCGTATCACCCACGGCGACCAGCACCTCGATGACCGGGATGTCGGTGTAATCACCGATGTCCGGCACCAGGGCTTCAACGGCACCGCCACTGGCGGCCGGGGCGGCCGGGGCGGCCGGGGCAGCGGCGGCCGGGGCCGGCGCGCTCTGGGTGGCGGCGGCCGGGGCAGCGGCGGCCGGGGCAGCGGCCTTGGCCGGGGCCGGTGCGGCGGCAGCGGGCTTGGCGGCTTCGCCTTCGGCCACTTCGATCAGCGCCACGACCTTGCCCTCGGACAGGTTGTCGCCGACCTTGACCTTGATTTCCTTGACCACACCGGCGACCGAGGACGGCACTTCCATGGTGGCCTTGTCGCTTTCCAGCGTGACCAGACCCTGGTCCTTCTTGACCGTATCGCCGACGGCGACAAGCACCTCGATTACCGGGATATCGCTGTAGTCACCGATATCGGGGACAAGTGCTTCCTTGATTTCGGCCATGGGGATAACTCCGGCAATCTGGTGTAGGGAAACGTCTATTGTGCGGCCAGCGGGGGTCTGCGCCAACCGTTACAGGTGTTTTCAGTACGCACGCAGCCGGGACAGGCTGTTGCCCATGGGCGGCGGCTGCGACCAGTCGGTAGCGTATTGTCGGCATGATGTCCGCTTCATGTCGCCAGTGCGGCGGCCAGCGGCTGCCAGGCCTGGCGCAGTCGTGGCAACGACCACGCCGCGTTGGCCGGGCTGGTGGAGGGCAGTGCCAACAGCGTTGGCGGGGCCGCCAGGTGAGGTAGAACCCAGCGCTGGTACGCCTGCAGCGCGGCAGCGCCGTTGCAGCCGATCAGCTTCAGCTCAGGCAGCTGCGCGATCAGTTCCGGCAACGCATTGGGGACTTCCGTGCCACGCACGATGCCCGCATCCAGGCTGCCGCGTCGTTCGCAGCGGCCGATCACATCCCACAGTCCGATACCGGCGGCCTTCGCTGCCTGCAATCGTTGCGCATAGTCCAGATCCGCAGCGAACCCGCAGATGTCGGCCACGATCGGCCAGAAGCGATTGCGCGGGTGGGCGTAGTAACGCTGCTCCTGCAACGACGCCACACCCGGCATCGAACCGAGCAGCAGCACGCGACAGTCCGCGTTCACCTGCGCGTGCAGGCCGATGCACAGCATCGCCGCGCTCACATCTTCTCCAACTGCATGAATGTCACCGCACGCGGAAATGCCCATGAAAACAGGCTTTTCGCACCCTTCGCTGAACGAGGAAAACCATTTTTTAACGCGCGTCGGATTCGATTCATGTTGGGGCGACTACGGTGTGCTCGCCCCGCAACCGGGGGCCCAAAACAAGAAACATTAGGAGATACCCCCATGCGCTCCATCCGTATCCTGAGTCTCGCCCTGCTGACCTCCGCTGCCTTCGCACCGGCCGCCTTCGCCCAGGACAGCAGCTCTGCCGACACCGCCTCGGGCAAGCATTTTGCCGTGGTTGGCGGCATCTCGCTGCTGGAACCGAAGAACGATCCGATCACCGGCGTGAAGAAGACCGATGGCGGCCCGGCGCCGACCGTCAGCTTCAGCTACTACATCAACGACAACTGGGCCGTTGAGCTGTGGGGCGCGGCCGACAAGTTCGACAACAAGTTCAAGGGCCCGAACAATGCCCGTCTGGGCTCGGTCGAGCAGCAGCCGATCGCGCTGAGCGGCCAGTACCACTTCGGCCAGGCTGACAACGTGTTCCGTCCGTTCGTGGGCGTGGGCTACTACCAGTCGAGCTTCAGCAACGAGAAGCTGGGCAACGGCGCTGACACCGACATCCGCTTCAAGGATGCCAAGGGCGTGATCGGCACCGTTGGCGTCGACATGAACATCAACTCCACCTGGTTCGCCCGTGCCGACGCCCGCTACATGCGCGCCCGCCCGGACATCAAGGTCGGCGGCGAGAAGATCGGCGAAGCCAAGATGGATCCGTGGACCGTCGGCTTCGGCATCGGCGCCCGCTTCTGATCCACGCTGCACCTGCTTCATTGATGTAACGCGACGGGCCCTGCGGGGCCCGTCGTCGTTTCCGTCACCCGCGTTCTGTAGAGTCGAGCTTGCTCGACTGCCCTTTGTAGAGTCGAGCTTGCTCGACTATCGATCGGCACGGCAGTCGAGCAAGCTCGACTCTACGCACACACAGGACACGGAGACACGATGGACGACGTCGACCTGCTGGTGATCGGTGGCGGCATCAACGGTGCCGGCATCGCCCGTGATGCCAGCGGCCGCGGCCTGCGCGTGCTGCTGTGCGAGCAGCACGACCTGGCCGAACACACCTCCAGCGCCAGCAGCAAGCTGATCCACGGCGGGCTGCGCTATCTGGAACAGGGCGAGTTGAGCCTCGTGCGCAAGGCACTGGGCGAGCGCGAGCTGGTCCGGCGCCAGGCCCCTTTCCTGGTTCGACCACTGCGCTTCGTGCTGCCGTGGGAACCCCACCTGCGCCCGCGCTGGATGCTGCGCGCGGGGCTGTGGCTGTATGACCACCTGGGCCGGCGCAGCGACGCCTTCCCCGCCTCCCACGCATTGGATCTGCGGCATGACCCGCTCGGCACGTGGCTCTCGCCGATGCTGCGGCAGGCCTTCAGCTACGCCGATGCGCAGGTGGATGATGCGCGGCTGGTGCTGCTCAATGCACTGGATGCCGCACAGCGGGGTGCACGGGTGCAGATGCACTGCCGTTGCGTGGATCTGCACGCCGAACATGGCCGATGGCAGGCGCGGCTGGAAACGGCAGGTGGCCGGCAGCAGCAGGTAAGCGCCCGCGCGGTGGTCAATGCGGCCGGCCCCTGGGCCGGCGGCCTGCTGGAACGGATGCAGGCGCGCAGCGGTGGACCCGCGCTGCGGCTGGTACAGGGCAGCCACATCGTGCTGCGCCGGCACTGGCCCGATGACAGCGCCTGCCTGCTGCAGCAACCCGACGGCCGCGTGGTGTTCCTGCTGCCCTTCGCCCACGATCACCTGCTGATCGGCACCACCGACACCGACTATCGTGGCGACCCCGCGCGCTGCAGCGTGCTGCCATCTGAAGTGGCGTACCTGTGCGAGGCGGCCAGTCGCTACCTCCGTGAACCAGTCGTGCCGGATGAAGTGGTCTGGCAATTCGCCGGCGTACGCCCGCTGCTGGCCGACCCCGATCCGCGTGCGGCGAAACTCAGCCGCGATTACCGCCTGCAGCTGCAGTCCCACCCGGCGCCGGCGCTGCATGTGCTGGGCGGCAAGCTGACTACCTACCGGGTGCTGGCCGAAGAGGCGCTGGAGCTGCTGCGCCCGGCCCTGCCACAGATGGGGCAGGCCTGGACCGCTGCCGGAGACCCGCTGCCCGGCAGTGACTGGGGAGACGCCGCACAGGCACGCGCGCACCTGCGGGAGCTTGCCCCTGGTTGCCCGCCGATATCGCGCGGCGCTGGGCCGACGCCTACGGCAGTCGCAGTGCCGGGCTGCTGCGCGGCGCGAAGGGCATCGATGATCTTGGCGAAGACTTTGGCGGCGGACTGCATGCACGCGAGGTCGGCTTCCTGCGCGAACACGAGTGGGCGCAGAGCGCCGAGGATGTGCTGTGGCGACGCAGCAAGCTCGGCCTGCGCCTGGATGCGGCACAGGTGGCACGGCTGCAGGCGTGGATGGAACCCGCATCGTAGAGTCGAGCTTGCTCGACTGTTGTGCAAAGCAGTCGAGCAAGCTCGACTCTACAGAGAGAAAGGTAAGTTACCCTGACCGTTCTACCGGAGACGCCCCATGACGCCCCGCTACGTGCTGGCCATCGACCAGGGCACCACCAGTTCACGCGCGATCCTGTTCGATCGGGCCGGCGACATCGTCGGCAGCGCGCAGCGCGAGTTCGCGCAGATCTTCCCGCAACCCGGCTGGGTCGAGCATGACCCGCGCGAGATCCTCACCAGCGTGTACGCCACGCTGACCGAACTGCTCAGCCGCGGGCAGATCGACCCACGCCACATTGCCGCGCTGGGCATCACCAACCAGCGCGAAACCACTGTGGTCTGGGACCGTGCCACCGGCCAGCCGATCCACAACGCCATCGTCTGGCAGTCGCGGCAGAGCCACGCGATCTGCGAGCGGCTGAAATCCGAAGGGCATGAGGCACTGATCCGCGAGCGTACCGGCCTGCTGATCGACGCCTATTTCTCCGCGACCAAGGTGCGCTGGATCCTCGACCACGTAGACGGCGCCCAACAGCGTGCCGAGCGGGGCGAACTGCTGTTCGGCACCATCGACAGCTGGCTGGTGTGGAACCTCAGTGGCGGCCAGGCGCACGTGACCGACTACAGCAATGCCGCGCGTACGCTGCTGTTCAACATCCACACGCTGGACTGGGACGACGACCTGCTGGCGCTGCTCGACATTCCGCGCGCGATGCTGCCGCAGGTGCGCGATTCCAGTTCGGTGTACGCGCACACCCGGCCACAGTTCTTCTTCGATCATCCGATCCCGATCGCCGGCATCGCCGGTGACCAGCAGGCGGCGCTGTTCGGCCAGGCATGCTTCCAGCCCGGCATGGTCAAGAACACCTATGGCACCGGTTGCTTCATGCTGATGCACACCGGCACACAGGCGGTGCGTTCGCGCAATGGCCTGCTGACCACCATCGCCTGGGGCCTGGATGGGCGCGTGGAGTATGCGCTGGAAGGCTCGATCTTCATCGCCGGCTCGGTGGTGCAATGGCTGCGCGATGGGTTGCGCATGATCGAACGGGCCGGCGACAGCCAGGCGCTGGCCGCGCAGGTTCCCGACAGCGGCGGGGCCTATCTGGTCCCGGCCTTCGTTGGCCTGGGTGCGCCCTACTGGCGCAGCGACGTGCGTGGCGCGATGTTTGGCCTGACCCGCGGTACCCGCAAGGCGCACTTCGTACGCGCGGCGCTGGAGTCCATGGCCTACCAGACCCGCGATGTGCTCGATGCGATGCAGTCCGATGCCGGCATCGCGCTGACCGAACTGCGCGCCGACGGCGGTGCGATCGGCAACGACTTCCTGGCCGGCTTCCAGGCCGACATCCTCGGCGTGCCGCTGCTGCGGCCACGGCTGACCGAAACCACCGCGCTGGGTGCGGCGTATCTGGCCGGGCTTGCGGTGGGGTTCTGGACCAGCCGCGAACAGATCGCCGCGCAGTGGGGCCTGGACCGGCGCTTCGAGCCACAGATGGAGGTGGCCCGGCGCGAGAAGCTGTATGCCGGGTGGCAGCAGGCCGTGGCCGCCACCCTCGCCTTCCACGTTGATTGAGGGTAGTGCCGGCCGCTGGCCGGCAACCCCACGATCTTTGGCGGCGTTTGCAGATTGCCGGCCAGCAGCCGGCACTACCGCACGGTCAGAACGCCGGCAGCACTGCGCCCTTGTACTTGGTTTCGATGAAGGTCTTCACCTGCGGGCTGGTCAGTGCCTTGGCCAGCTTCTGCACGCGGGCGTCGTCCTTGTTGTCCGGGCGCGCGACCAGGAAGTTCACGTACGGCGAATCCTTGCTCTCGATCGCCAGTGCGTCCTGGGTCGGGTTGAGGCCGGCATCCAGCGCGTAGTTGGTATTGATAAGCGCCAGGTCGACCTGGTCCAGCACGCGCGGCAGCATCGCCGAGTCCAGCTCGCGGAACTTCAGGTTCTTCGGGTTGGCGATGATGTCGCGCTGGGTCGACAGCGCGTTGGTCGGGTCCTTCAGCTCGATCACGCCGGCCTTGTGCAGCAGGATCAGCGCGCGGCTGTTGTTGCTCGGGTCGTTGGGGATCACCACGTCGGCACCTTCACGCAGTTCGGCCAGCGACTTGACCTTGCGCGAGTACGCACCGAACGGCTCGATGTGCACGCCGATCACCTTCACCAGGTCGGTCTTGCGATCGCGGTTGTAGGCATCCAGGTACGGCTCGGTCTGGAAGTAGTTCACGTCCACCTGCTTCTGCACCAGCTGGTCGTTGGGCTGCACGTAGTCATTGAACACGCGCACGTCCAGGTCCACGCCTTCCTGCTTGAGGATCGGCTTGACCACCTCCAGGATCTCGGCATGCGGTACGGCCGTGGCGGCCACCACCAGCTTCTGCGAGGGCTCACCGGACTTGCCGCAGGCGGTCAGGGCCAGCGCAGCGGCGAGCAGGGGCAGCAACAGGGTCTTCTTCATGGGGGCAATGGGTCTCTCGGGGGAGGGTCAGGCGTTTTCGTAGTTGCTCAGGGCCAGCTCAAGCAGCGCCTTGGCCTGCTCGCGCAGCATCATCGGCTCGACGATCTCGGCGTCCGAACCATAGTGCAGCACGTCCATCAGCAGTTCGCGCGAGACGCTGTAGGGCACCTTCAGCTCATAGCGGCCATCGGCCAGGAAACGGCCCTGCTGCTTTGAATGCCAGTGTTCGTCGGCCACCCAGCGTGCGGCCTTGGCGCTGAACAGGATGGTTGCCCAGCCCTTCGGGGCACCGGAGAAGATGCCGTAGCTGGCGCCCAGCTGCTCATCCAGCTCGCTGTCGGCCACATCGCGGGCGGTGCTGTCGATCACCCGCGCCTTGTGGATGCGGTCCACGGCGAAACTGCGCAGGGCTTCGCGATCGTGGTCCCAGGCGTCCAGGTACCAGTTGTCGCGGTAATGGGTCAGGCGCTGCGGCGATACGGTGCGCTTGGTCGGCTCGTCGGTGGAACGGGCGCGGTACTCGAACGCCAGCTGGCGGCGCTCCAGCACGGCCGAGGCCACGCTGCGGAAGCTGCCTTCATCGAACTTGCGGCCTCGATGCGGGATCACCCGCACCCGGTCCACCGGCCAGCTGGACACACCCGCCTGCGCCGCCAGCAGGCTCTCGATGCGCTGCTGCAACGGTGCCAGCACCGACGACAGCACGCCGCCGCCGGTACGCGCCAGCAGGTGCTGCGAGGCCAGCAGGGCGTGCAGTTCTTCCGAGCTGAGCCACAGGCCCGGCAGCTCGAAGCGGTCGCTCTCGTCGGCGTGGTAGCGGAAGCCGGCCTCGCCGTCGCCCTCGATCGGCGCCATCAGCGCATCGCGCAGGAAGGCCAGGTCGCGGTAGACGGTGGCGCGGGAACAACCGAGCTTGTCCTGCAGGGTCGCCACCGTTACCGGATAGCGCGCGGACTTGAGCAGACGATGCAGGGCGGTGATGCGTTCGTATCGGTCCATGCCCCCGATTATGTCCGAGTCGCGGGTCTTGTGTGGGACGTTTGGGCTATCGTGGGCGCCCCCGCCCCCATGGAAGCCCCGATGCGCCGGTTGCCTGCCCTGCCCCTGCTGGCCTGTCTGCTGCTGGCCGCCTGCAACGGAGCACCGCCCCCGGCGTCCTCCGCCGCCGTGGTCCCGGCCGCCGACCCGGCGCAGGCGGTGCTGGCCGCCAGCCAGCGATTTGCCGCCCTGCGCAGCTTCCATGCCGAGCTGGAGCTGCTGGGCGCGCCGCAGCCGGTGCGCAGCTCGATGGACTTCGTCGCCCCCGACCGGTTCCGGGTGCAGACCCCGGCCGGTGCGCAGACGATCATCGGCGATACCCTGTTCCTGCAGGCCGATGGTGCGATCCGCCAGGTGCCGGCCCCGGCGGGCCTGCTCGAACAGTGGCGCAACCCACTGCCGGCCGACGCCCGGCCCGCCGACCTGCAGGCCGAAGACCTCGGCGACCAGCTGCTGGATGGGGTCCAGACCCGCCACTACCGGCTGCGCGGTGCGCAGCCCGGCGAGCGCCTGGAATACTGGCTGGATGCGCAGGGCCTGCCGCGGCAACTGGTACGCAGTGGCAGCAGCAATGGTCGCAGCTTCCAGCTGCGGCTGCGGTATTCGCGCTTCAACGACCCGGCACTGCGCGTCGATCTGCCCTGAATGGGCGATCGCGGCAACGCCTGCTGAAGCGGGTTTTGGATCGATTCGGACCGCCATCACGCTTCCAGTATCATCACCGGCTGTCAACCGCTTCGGAGAAGCCTCGATGTCCCTGCGCGTGTCCCTGCTGATCCCTCTGCTGCTGTGCGCGCCGCTGGCGTACGCGCAGGATGCCTCCGAACTGGCGGCGATGTCTTCGCCGTGGAGCGGCAGCGGCGGCGAGCTCGGCTTTGCCTCGGCGCGCGGCAACAGCAGCACCGAGAGCTTCAACGGCCGCCTGCGCCTGCGCTACACCGACGGTGACTGGGTGCACAGCATGGACCTGTTCGGCCTGCGCTCCAGCTCCAAGGTGACCGAGACCAACGACGACGGCACCACCACCCGCCGCAACAACACCACCGCCAACCGCTATACCGGCAGTGCCGGCAGCGCGCTGCAGCTGGGCGAGCACCGCCAGCTGACCGCGACGGTGCGTACCGAACGCGATGATTTCGCCACCTACGACCGCCAGAGCTCGTTCGGTCTGGGTTACGGCACCCGCCTGTGGAATACCGAGCGTTTCTCGTTCGATGCCCAGCTCGGCCCCGGTGTGCGCCGCACCCACAGCACCGAGGACGACCGCACCCGCACCGGCATGATCGGTCGCGGCCTGTTCGACCTGAAGTACTCGCTGACCGACAACACCGACCTGGTGAACACGCTGCTGGTCGAGTCCGGTTCGTACAACACCTTCGGCCAGAACGACTTCGGCGTGTCGGTGAGCATGAACGAACACCTGGCGCTGAAGGCCGGCTGGCAGGCGCGTTACAACAGTGACGTGGCCGAGGACAAGCGCAAGACCGATACGCTGACCACCATGAACGTGGTCTACAAGTTCAAGTAAACAGAACGGGCGCCAGGGCGCCCGTTCTTCTTTGGTAGTGCCGGCCGCTGGCCGGCAACCGCATCCAATCGGGATCATGAGGTTGCCGGCCAGCGGCCGGCACTACCTCATGACTCAGACGTTCAGCAGTTCGCCGGCGCCTGCGTCCAGCAACATTCCCGCCACCTGCTGTCCCAGCGCTTCCGGGTCGCTGGCCGGGCCCACTGCCTCGGCACGCACTGCGCGGCCATCGCTGGCACTGCCCACCAGCCCCTGCAGGTGCAGGTCCTGGCCCTGCCACCGCGCGATCGCCGCCACCGGCACATGGCAGCTGCCATGCAGCGCGCGGTTCATCGCCCGCTCCGCCTCGACGCAGGCACGCGTAGCGGCATCATCCAGACCGGCGAACAGCGCCATCAGGCGTGCGTTGCCACCATCGCATTCCACCGCCACCGCGCCCTGCGCCGGTGCCGGCAACCACTGCGGCGGCTGCAGACGCGCGACGATGCGATTGCCCAGGCCAAGCCGCTCCAGCCCGGCCACCGCCAGCACGATGGCGTCGTAGCCGCCGTTGTCGAGCTTGGCCAGGCGGGTGTTGACGTTGCCGCGCAGATCCAGCAGTTCCAGATCCGGACGCAGCGCGCGCAGCTGGGCCTGCCGGCGCAGCGACGAGGTACCAACCCGCGCACCGATCGGCAGCGCGTCCAGCGAGGCGTACAGGTTGGAGACAAAACCGTCGGCAGGGTCGTGGCGGGTGAGCATCGCCGGCAGCGCAAACGGCGCGTCCAGCTCCATCGGCACGTCCTTCAGCGAGTGGACGGCGCAATCGGCCTCCCCACGCAGCATGGCCAGCTCCAGTTCCTTCAGGAACAGGCCCTTGCCACCGATGGCGGCCAACGAGCGGTCCAGCACTTCGTCACCGCGGGTGCTCATCGGCACCAGCTCCACATGCAGGCCGGGGTGGGCCTGGCGCAGGCGATCGGCGACGTGTTCGCTCTGCCAGAGGGCGAGCGGGCTCTTGCGGGTGGCGATGCGGACGGTTTCCATCCGGTCATTATCGCGCCTCCGGCGGGGATACGGCCAACGGCGGAGCCCCTCGTGGCTGGGGCAAACGGCTGGATCATTGCGTTTGGCCGGGCGGGGTGGGTTCGCGGGGGACGCCGTGAATCCGTCCGTGGAGGCTTGGCCGCGGCATCCATGCCGCGGACACCCCCGCCAACCCACCCCGCCCGGCCTCTGACAGTTTCCGTGCGCGCCAGCCACGGAAGATCAAAAGAAAAGCGGAGCAACAGCGGATCGCTTCGCTCTGAGTCGAGCATGGCTCGACTCTACATTTCTCTCCCCTCCGATAACACCAACGCTCTTGCTGTCCGACGCAGGAGACAACGAGAGGGTTGGGCCGGGGTGGGGTGGCGGGACCGTTGGCGCCATGGATGGCGCCATCGAGCTTACAGGGATGTACTTGCAGCGTGTCCCGCCACCCCGGCCCGACCCAGCACGTAGGAACACCGAGCCATGACCCGCTGTTGCTGTTGATGTTGATGTTGATTTCGAAGCAGTCGCGGCCGCAGGCCGCGCGGAACCCTACAGATGCCGCAGTTCCTGCTTCAGCGTCGCCACGCAGCGGCGGCTGACTTCCAACGGTTGCTTGCCATGCCGCAGCACCGCCTGCACCTGCCCGCCAGTGCCACGGCGCAGTTCGACCAGCTCATGCCGCGCCACCAGGCAGTTGCGATGGATGCGGATGAAACGGCTGGCGAATTCCTCTTCCAGCGACTTCAACGACTCCTCGATCAGATCCTCTCCGCGCGCATGGTGCACCACCACGTACTTCTCTTCGGCCTGCAGGTAGTGGATGTCGTCCAGCGGAATCAGCCGCAGGCTGCCACGCAGGCGCGCGCACAGCATGCTGCGCGCCTGCTGCCCGCTGTTGTCATGCGGCTGGCCGTCACGGCCGGCCAGGAAGGTGCGCGCACGCGCGATCGCCGCGGCCAGCCGCTCGGCGCGGACCGGCTTCATCAGATAGTCGATGGCCGCCGCCTCGAAGGCCGACAGCGCGTGTGCATCGTAGGCGGTGCAGAACACAACGGCCGGCCGCGGCTCGAAACTGGCCAGATGACGCGCTGCCTCCAACCCGTCCAGTCCGGGCATCGCGATGTCCAGCAGGACCAGGTCCGGCTGCAGTTCCGCGCACGCGTGCAGAGCCTGTTCGCCGTTGCCGGCTTCGGCCACCACGTCCACGCCCTCCTGCGCCGCCAGCAGGCTGCGCAGGCGCTCGCGCGCCAGCGGTTCGTCATCGGCGATGACTACCCTCACGATCGTTCCCTCACTGGATCGGCACTGTCACCTGGCAGGCATAGTAGCCCTCGCTCCAGCCAGCCGTCATCCGCGCGGCGCTGCCGAAGCGCCAGGCCAGCCGATGGCCGATGCTGTGCTGGGCGTGGCCAGCGCCACGCGCCAGGGCCAGCCCGGGCGCTTGCGGGTCGGGCGCCGGATTGCGCACGCGGATCTGCAGTTCGTTGCCTTCGCAGGCCAGCTGCAACTCGATGGTGCCGCCCTCAGGCAGGCGCGAGATGCCATGCAGCACGGCATTTTCGACCAGCGGCTGCAGCACCAGGCGCGGCAAGGGCTGATCCCAGGGCAGTGGCTCATCACGCTGCCAGCGCACCTGCAGGCGTTCGCCCAGGCGCAGCGATTCGATGGAGAGATAGCGCTCGGCCAGTTCGCATTCGTCGCGCAACGTGGAATCGCCCTCGCCCGCCCCCAGTGCCGCGCGGAACAGGTCGGACAGATCCAGCACTGCACGCTCGGCCACCGCCGGGTCGCGATGCAGCAGGCTGGCGATCAGGTTCATGCTGTTGAACAGGAAATGCGGTCGGATCCGCGCCTGCAGTGCATCGGCCTGCGCGCGTGCATTGGCCTGCACCTGCGCGGCCCAACGGTCGCTCACATAGAAGTAGCGCAGCGCCAGGGCGGTGATCAGAGCGGTGGTCGCCGCGCTGCCCAGGGTGAAACGCCAGAAGCTGATGCCGCGCGCGAAGCTGTCACCCAGCACCGCGTACAGCGCATGCACGATGCCGGCGCAGACCACCGCGATCAGCGCCGCCAGCGCAATCGCCGTGACCGCGCCCAGCATCTGCGGCAGGCTCGACAGCGCCTGCCGCAGCAGGCACAGGCTGGCGGTCACCGCCAGCGCCAGCCACAGCGCGAAGCCACTGGCCGACAGCAGTTCGCCGAAGGTCCAGTGACGACTGCCATCGGGTGCCAGGGCCAGCACCACCACCACCAGCTCGGCCAGGCCGAGCATCGCCGCAACCCGCGGCAGGCGGCACAGCTCCGGCATCCAGGGGGCGCGCTGGCCGGCGACATGGCTCAGGCAGCGCCCAGCCGGTCCTGCAGCCAGTCACCCAGCGCCTGGACTTCTTCGGCGCAGACCTGGTGGGCCATCGGGTAGCTGTGCCATTCCACCTCCAGCCCCAGTGTGCGCAGCGTCTGTGCGCTGTGCGCGGCCACCGGCTGCGGAATCACCGGGTCGCTGCTGCCATGGGCCATGAATACCGGCACCTGCACCGCGCCCTCCGCCCGGGTGGCAGCATCGGCATCGGGAAGGTAGGTCGACAGTGCGATCAGCCCGGCCAACGGCGCGGTGCGCGACAGCGCGGCGGTAAGGATGATCGCGCCGCCCTGCGAGAAGCCGGCCAGGAAGATCTTTTCCGCGGCGATGCCGCGCTCGATCTCGCGTGCGATCAGCGCATCGAGCTGCGCCACCGATTCACGCACGCCGGCCATGTCGGCGCGCGAGCGGAAATCCATGCCGACGATGTCATACCAGCCACGCATCGGCACGCCGTTGTTGATGGTGATCGGCCGCACCGGTGCGTGTGGAAACACGAAGCGCAGCGCCGGCCAGTGCGGGCGCACCAGTTCCGGCACGATCGGCGCGAAATCGTGGCCGTCGGCGCCGAGCCCGTGCAGCCAGATCACCGACCACTGCGGCGAGGCGCCGGTTTCCTGTTCCACCGTTTGCAGCATGATGCGGCTCCTTCAAGTTCGAGCCGCATTATGCCGCTGGCGCGGGGCGATCAGTACAGGGGCGGCTGCTCGGCGGCTTCCCGGCGCAGCTGCGCGGCCCGCACCAGCACCGGCGGCGGGATGTTCTCCTCGGGAATGTCGAGCAGGCCCAGGCGATGCAGGAAGGCGCCCGGACCGCGCGAGGAGGTCAGCGCCACCACTGGAATGGCCAGCACCATGCCGATCACCACCGGCGCCATCCAGGCCGCCAGCGACGGCGACACCGCCCAGGCCAGCACTCCCATGAAGGCGCCGAACACGCCCAGCCCGCCATAGCCGCGGATCAGCGCCATCCACGAAATACCGCCATCGTCCCGCTGCTGCGCGTCCCAGCCCGAATCGCGGCCGGACAGCACTTCGGCCACGCCGCGCGACTGCACGTACATCACCACCGGCGCCATCAGTGCGGCCAGCACCGTTTCCACCAGCATCGACACGAAGGCACGGGTCGCGCCACCACAGCCGCGACGGTCGACCGGATCGAGCAGCATCGCCAGGTAGCCCAGCACCTTGGGCAGCAGCAGTACCGCCATGGTGGCAGCAAACAGGCGCACCACCTGCTGCTCGTCCTGGGCACGCCAGTACACGCTGGGCGACAGGTGCAGCAGGGCATTGAAATCGATGCCCTCCTGGAACAGCGGGATGGCGATGCCGATCAGCATCAGCATCGCCCACATCGGTGCGGTGAAATAGTGGCCGATGCCGATCAGCATGTGCGTGCGGCTGATCCAGTGCAGGCCGCGGCTGCCCACCACCTTGCCGTGCTGCAGGTTGCCCTGGCACCAGCGACGGTCGCGCACCAGCAGGTCGGTCAGCGTCGGCGGGCCTTCTTCGTAGCTGCCACCCAGGTAGGGCACCATGTGCGCGGCCCAGCCGCCGCGACGCATCAGCGCCGCTTCAACGAAGTCATGGCTGAGCACGTGGCCACCGAACGGCTTGCGCCCCGGCAGCGCCGGCAGGCCGGCATGGTCGGCGAAGGCACGGGTGCGGATGATGGCGTTGTGGCCCCAGTAATTGCTCTCGGCGCCATGCCACCAGGCCACGCCACGGGCGATCACCGGGCCGTACACGCGGCCGCCGAACTGCTGCATGCGCGCGAACAGGGTGCGCCCGCCGATCACCGACGGCAGAGTCTGGATCAGGCCGACATCGGCGTTGTGTTCCATGCCGGCCACCAGGCGCACGATGCTGTCGCCGGTCATCAGGCTGTCGGCGTCAAGGATCAGCATCTGCGGGTAGGCGCCACCGAAGCGGCGCACCCAGTCGGCGATGTTGCCGGCCTTGCGCCCGCTGTTGTCGCCACGGCGGCGATAGAACAGCCGCGTCATGCCCTCCGGCACCCGCTCACGCAGTTCGGCGAACACCTGCTCCTCGGCGCGCGCGATGTCCTCGCGCCGGGTGTCGCTGAGCACGAAGAAGTCGAAGCGTTCGAGCTGGCCGGTGGCCGCCACCGATTCGTAGATCGCCTGCAGGCCCGCCAGCAGCCGGCGCGGATCTTCGTTGTAGGTCGGCATCAGCAGCGCGGTGCGGCTGTGTACGGTCGGCAGCGGTTTGTCCGGATCGATGCCCAGGCGGTAGCCGCGGTCGAACACTGCGGTCAGGAAGCCGGCCAGGGCGCTGGCGAAGGACAGCGCGATCCAGGCGAACAGGCCCACGAACAGCACCAGCAGGCAGGCTTCGAGCACGCTGATGCCATTGGCCGACAGCACCCGCCACATCATGCGCGTGGCAACGGCGGTCATGGCCAGGGTGCCGCCGAAAATGTAGAACCGGCGCAGGCCGATCAGGCGCGGCGACGTACGGTGCCGGCGGACCTTCAGCTCACCTTCGCGCAGGGTCTGCTCGGGCATCGGCAGCGGCGACTCGTCGGGCAGCAGCGCCCAGCCGGCGTCGAGCCGGGGCGCTTCCGCTTCCGCGTGGATGGTGTGACCCCCATCACCGCTTACTCCGCACGGTCGGCATGGCCGGCCGTCCCGGCCAGGCTGCATGCACGAAGGTTCCCGGCGCGCCTTCCCGGCGCCCGCACTTGTCCTGGCTGCGTCGGCACAAGGCCGCACAGTCGATGTCTGTCACTACCGGAACCCACACGATCTCCAACGGGGCGGAATCGAAAATGCGGCCCAGTCTAGGGCGCCGGATGTAAGCCGGGTGCGAAGGTCTACGCCGGGATTTCTCCCCATTCAGCCAATAGCAGGCGAGCGGGCGCGGTGCGCGCCGGATGTCACGATGTCGCGCTGGGTACTGGATCGTATCAAACGCGAACGGTTATCATTTCATTAACCAGGCAGGTCGCCGTCTTCCTCACGGCCCAGACCCACCCAGCTGCGCCGGCCCGAACCGCGCATCCCAGATGACCCATGGAAGGGGCTGGCTGCCGATTGCCTGCGCCTGCTGCTTCCACCGGGTCCCCCACCTCCCATGGAAGCCGTCATGTCCCTGCCGTCCCCCCGCTCCGCGCGCCTGCCGCGCACCCGCCTGGCCCGCGCCCTGGCCACCGCCTGCCTGCTGACCCTGCCCGGCCTGGCCGCCGCCGAGGCCAGCGCCGATGCCTCCACCAAGGATCTGGACACCGTGGTGGTCACCGCCTCGGGCAACCAGCAATGGATCAAGGATGCGCCGGCCAGCATCAGCGTGATCAGCCGCGAGGACATCGAGCGGCAGCCGGTGCACGACCTGGCCACCCTGCTCAGCCGCGTGCCCGGCGTCACCGGCGGCCTGAGTGCGGCCGGCGAACAGTCCAAGATCAAGCTGCGCGGCATGCCGTCCAACTACACGCTGGTGCTGGTGGACGGCAAGCGCATGGGCAGCTCGGCCTCGACCAACTACCGGCCGGACCTGGGCCGCCAGGATCTGAACTGGATTTCGCCCGACCAGATCGAGCGCATCGAAGTGGTGCGCGGGCCGATGTCCTCGCTGTACGGCTCCGACGCCATGGGCGGGGTGATCAACATCATCACCAAGCGCATCGGCGATGAGTGGCGCGGCAGTGCCACCCACAGCTATACCCGCCTCGGCGATGACACGCGCGGCGACACCCAGCAGATCGGCGCGACGTTCTCCGGCCCGCTCAGCGAGCGGGTCGGGCTGCGCATCGGCGCCAACAGCATGCGCCGCGATTCCGACCGGTCCAACGGTGGTGTCTACGGCAATGCCTATGCCGGCGAGAAGGACCGCAACGTCGATGCGCTGCTGCAATGGAAACTGAGCGACGCGCAGGACGTATCGCTTGAAGCGGGCCATGGCGTGCAGCAGGCCTTCATCGACACCGCACTGGAGCAGCAGGACGAAGGCGCCTGGGGGCCAGTGAACTCAAGCGCAGCTCGCTGGCACTCAACCACGATGGCACGTGGAGCTTCGGTACCTCCAGGATCAGTGCGTACTGGACCGAGTACAAGAATGACATCGGCGCGACCGGCCGCTCCGAGGCCACCGACACCATCATCGAAGGCAGCCTGACCACGCCGTTCACGCTGGGCGTGGAGCACCAGTTCGCCGTCGGTGGCCAGTGGAAGCGCCAGGAACTGACCAACACCGATACCATCGGCCGCGCGCCGATCGACTACGCCGGCAACCCGGTCAATGGCTCCAGCCTGGAAGTGGATACCTGGGCCCTGTTCGTCGAGGACGAACTGAAGGTGCACCGCACCCTGGCACTGACCCTGGGCGCACGCCTGGACCACCACGAGAAATTCGGCGGCCACATCAGTCCGCGTGCCTACCTGGTCTGGCACCCGGCCGAGCAATGGACGATCCGCGGCGGCGTCTCCAAAGGCTTCCGCGCGCCAAGCCTGACCGAGAATTCTCCCAATGCCGCCACCCAGTCCGGCGGTCGTGGCTGTACCTCGCTGATCCCGCTGGGCTACACCCGCGGCGGCTGCTACATGGCCGGCAACCCGGATCTGGACCCGGAGACCAGCACCAACCGCGAGATCGGCGTCAGCTTCGACAATGAACGTGTCGATGCCGGCCTGACCTACTTCCATACCGATTTCAGGAACAAGATCGAGTACGCGCCGCTGGGCCGGTTCAACGGCATCTGGTGGACGCGCATGAGCAACGTCCAGCGCGCGCGCACCAGCGGCATGGAAGGCAACCTCAACGTGCGCTTCGGCGAGCACTGGCGCTGGCGCACCTCGGCGACCTGGATGAAGGAAGCCAAGAACCTGACCACCGGCCGCAACCTGATCGACACCCCGGAATTCTCGGGCTACTCGTCGCTGGACTGGACGCCCAGCACGGTGTTCTCCAGCAGCCTGTCGGCGCAGTACACCGGCAAGCAGACCGGCGTGGCCACCACCTTCCTCAAGGCCTACACCCTGTATGACCTGACCGCGGCATGGAACGTCAACGAGGTACTGACCCTGCGCGGTGGCGTCAGCAACCTCGCCGACAAGAAACTGTATGCCGAAGGCTCCACCGACTACTTCGTCGCGGGGCGCAGCTACTTCTTCAGCATGACCGCACGCTTCTGATCGCTGCGCGTCGGGATCGCGCTGGCCATGTGCCAGCGCGATCGTTGCCGTTGCGCGTTACTCGCTTTCCAGCGCGGCCGGTGCCGCGTTCTGCGTGGCCGCCGTGCGCGCACGGTCCATGGCCACCGCCAGTTGCTGGCGTGCGAGCAGTTGTTGTGCCTGCACCACTTCAGGTGTCGGCAGGAGCACCGGTCCCGGTGCGTTTTCCGGTGTAGCAGGTGTGGTCATGCAACCTCCATGGACATCCCGCTGCCATCCGGGTTCAGCTGGAACGGCAGCGGAACTGCGCACCCTATCCTAAAAACAAGGCGGGTGGGTGACGGTGCGGCCACCGACCGTGGCGCCGGGGTGTCCCGACGCCTCATTCCCGCCCCTGCCGGCCGTCTGCCGAAGCTGAACCGCTTCAGCCCACGGCGCCGTTCAGGCGGCGCGGCGCGATGCGGGCAGCGGTTCGGCCTGCAGGCGGAAGCGCGACACCGCCACCGCCAGCTGCTCGGCCTGTTCTTCCATCGCGCGTGCCGCGGCGCTGGCTTCCTCCACCAGCGCGGCGTTCTGCTGGGTGGTCTCGTCCATCTGCACCACGGTCTGGTTGACCTGCTCGATGCCCGCCGACTGCTCGCGCGAGGCCGCCGAGATCTCGGCCATGATCTCGTTGACCCGGCCGACCTGGCCGACGATCTCCTGCATGGTGCGGCCTGCACCGTGCACCAGCTGCGCGCCAGCGCCCACCTGGGCCACCGAGGCATCGATCAGTTCCTTGATCTCCTTGGCGGCGCCGGCCGAGCGCTGCGCCAGCGCGCGCACTTCACTGGCCACCACCGCAAAGCCGCGCCCCTGTTCACCGGCACGTGCTGCTTCGACGGCGGCATTGAGCGCCAGGATGTTGGTCTGGAACGCAATGCCATCGATCACCGAGATGATCTCGGCGATGCGCTGCGACGAGGCTTCGATCTGCTCCATCGTCTGCACCACCTGGCTGACCACCTGCCCGCCTTCGCTGGCAACACCCGCTGCCGAGCCGGCCAGGGTATTGGCCTGCAGTGCGTGGTCGGCGTTCTGGCGCACGGTGGAGGTCAGTTCCTCCATCGAGGCCGCAGTCTCTTCCAGGTTGGCTGCCTGCTGCTCGGTGCGGCGTGACAGGTCGCTGTTGCCGGCGGCGATCTCGCCCGCGGCCAAGCGGATGCTCGCGGCCGACTGTTGGATCTGCCCGACGATGCCGGTCAGCTGCTGCACGGTGCTGTTGGCATCATCGCGCATCACCGCGAACACGCCGTGGAAGTCACCGTGCATGCGCGCACTGAGGTCGCCGGCGGCAATGGCCCGCAGCAGCGTCGACAGTTCGGCCAGGTTGTGGTCGCTGACCTGCATCATGGTGTTGAGGGTGTCCACCATGCGGCGGAAATCATGATCGAAGCGCGACACATCGCCACGCACGGCGAAATCGCCGGCAGCAGCGGCCGCCGCCAGCTGCTGGATCTGCTCGTTGATCGCGGCCAGGTTGTGCTTGGTGGTGGCCATCGCAGCGGTGAACACCGCCTTCTCGCCCGGCAGCGCTTCCATGTCCACACTCAGGTCGCCCACCGCATAGCGCTGCATCACCTCCACCAGGCGCTGGGTGACGGCATTGCTGGCGGCCACCAGCTGGTTGCTGTCGGCGACCATGCGGCCGTACTCGCCCGGGAAGGCGGTCGCGTCCATGCGATAGCTCAGTTCACCGGCCTCGTGGCGCCGCGCCATTTCCGCCTGTGCGGCCATCACCGCCTGCAACTGGCCGCGCATGCCCTGCATCGCGTCCAGCAGGCGGCCCACTTCATCGTTGCTGCGCGCCGGCAGCGTGCTGTCCAGCTTGCCGGCGGCCACATCACCGGCCACGCGCACGGCCTCGGCCAACGGTCGGATCGCCAGCCGGCGCAGCAGCACATACACGCCGACGCTGAGCGTCAGCGCCGCCACCACGCCCACCAGCAGGGTCAGCCACAGCAGCTGGCGCGCCTCGGCCACGATCACCGCATGCGGCATCACCACGCCCAACGCAAAGCGCTGCGGCGCATCGCCCACACGCAGCGGCACGTACACACGCACGTTGCCCTCGGCATCCGGAGTGAATGCCTCGAAGCGGCGGTCGGCCGCGATATCAGCCAGCATGCCGCGGGTCAAGGCATCAGTACGCGGCTTGCCGATCTCGGCGGCATTGGCCGAGGCCAGCACCACGCCCTTGGGTGACAGCAGTTCGACATGGCCGGCGCCCATTGGCTTCAGCGTGGCCAGGTGCTTCTGCAAGGCCGCCAGCGAGAAGTCGACGGTGAACACGCCCAGGAAGGTGCCGTTCTCCACGATCGGCGAGCTCAGCGTGCTCATCAGCACCTGCTGGCCGGCGATGTCGTAGGCGTAGGGTTCGCTGACCTTGGGCAGCTTGTCGCGGCTGGGCACCACGTACCAGTCGGCCGAACCGTCAGCGGCCTCGGTGTAGTCGGTCATGGTCGACTGCTGCGGCTTGCCCTCGTGCCAGGCCCAGTAGCTCATGTAGCGGCCGGTGGCGTCGTGCATCTCGGTGTTGGCGAACTCGGCATCCTTGCCATCGAACGCTTCGGCTTCCCACATGGTGCTCTTGCCCAGCCATTCCGGATGGGTGCGCAGCTGCTCGCCGAGGACCGCGGCCAGGCTGGCGCGGTCGGGAACGTCGCCGCGTGCGCGCTGGGCCAGCACGGCTTCGACCATCGCATCGTTGCTGGCGAAGGCGGTGCCCAGGTCGGCGGCGACCTGGCGGGCCTCCGCATTGGCCTCACTGGTCATGGTCTGGCGCGAGGCGTCGATCAGGCTGGCACTGGCCTGGCGGTAGATCAGGAAGGCCGTCAGGCCGAAGCACAGCAGCGCGATCAGGGCAGTGCCCAGCATCAGCTTGTGGGCGATGCTGCCCGGGCGGCGGGCAGTGGCGGAGCGGGAAGAAGGCATGGATGGGTCCGCAAGGCAGTTCAGGACGACCGGCACCGCGAGGCGCCGCGCAGGCGCGCGATCCGTCGCGCGGGCCCCCAGCGGCCGGGTCTGGCCAGGCACTGGAAGCGCACCGGGTTAGCGGCCGCCTACCCACGAGGTTGAGTCGCCCCGCCTACACATTGCTGAATCCGCTCAGGGACGGGTCATGAAGCGCCGCCCGCACAGCCACCTGCACCTACTCGGCCACGCGGTCCTTGATCCATTGCGCGCGCGGCAGGACCTCGATGCTGCCGGCCGCATACTGCTGCAGCACGTCATCCGGGCCGAAACGCGGCTGCCAGCCGAGCTCGCTGCGCAGCCGCGCACTGTCATAGACGCGGTCGATGCTGAGCGGCAATGGCCAACCACGGTGCTCGAATTCGGCGAGCAACTTCGGGGCGCGGCGGGCCAGCACACTGCGCGGGCGCGCGGCCAGGTCCAGGCAATCCTCGCGCCGGAACGGAGTGGGCGCACAGGCGACGTAACGCGCGAACCCCTCGCCCGCATCCAGCAGCAGCGTGGCATGCGCGCTGGCCACATCACGCGCGTCCAGGCCACGATGCAGGCGGAACATCGCCATGCGTTCGGGAGGCTCGGGGAAGCAGCGGCCCATGCGCAGTACGCGCACGCTGAACCCGGGCGCCACCGCAGCCTCGGCCAGGGCCTCGGCCTGCAGCTTGGTACGGTGGTAGATCGTGCGCGGCAACGGCTCGGTGTCTTCGTCGATCCAACGGCAGCCGCCGGCGACCACCGCATGGCCGTACAGCGCCGTGGTACTGGTCAGCACGAAGCGCCGCGCGCCCGCCTCGCGTGCCGCCTGCAGCAGGTGGGCCGTGGCGTCCACATTGATCTGCTGGAACACCGCATCGGGCACCAGGCCCACGTGCGGTGCGTGCAGGGCGGCGGTGTGGATCACCGCGTCGACACCCTGCACCGCGCGGGCCACAGCCTGGCGGTCGGTGACATCGGCAATGATGCGGGTGGTGGCGAATGGGCTGCGATCCAACCCCACCACTTCATGGGTCGCCGCCAGCGCACCGAAGATCGC
The DNA here is from genome assembly GCF_056172695.1 of Stenotrophomonas sp. GSD10. Lineage (NCBI taxonomy): Bacteria > Pseudomonadati > Pseudomonadota > Gammaproteobacteria > Lysobacterales > Lysobacteraceae > Stenotrophomonas > Stenotrophomonas sp. GSD10. The sequence continues at coordinate 3,651,513 of NZ_JAOCMC010000002.1, forward strand.
GCGTCCGATCCGCCCGGAACTGCCGGTCAACAGAATCTTCATTGAGTCCATTCACTCGAGGCTCCCGGGAACTACCGGGATGCTGCGATTCTAGGCAAGCCATCGGTCATCTGCGATAGCACCGGCGCCAACGCTGTGTTCGCTACCGTAGCGGCGCGTGAACGCAACTGCGGCGTGGCGTGAAGGCTGCGCCGCCCGCGCGGACATGGCCTTAGCCGGGTATCGGCAAGGATGCTGCTTTCCTCCCTGCTCTGGAGAGTTCCCATGGCCGACCCGCAGCGCGGCACTTCCCAACGTGGCTTCGCTTCGATGGACCAGGACAAGCAGCGCGCGATCGCCGCCAAGGGCGGCCGTGCGGCGCATGCCTCCGGCAACGCGCACGAATTCAGCCCGGCCGAAGCGCGCCTTGCCGGCCGCAAGGGCGGCCAGGCCATCAGCCGCGACCGCCAGCACATGGCCGCCATCGGCCGCGAAGGAGGTCACGCCCGCCACGCAGGCATGCGGCAGCAACAGCAACAGCCGGCCGATGAGCCGCTGGCCGAACGCCCGCCACAGCAGCAGGGCTGAGCACGCTACGGCCGGGCAGCCTGGCTCGCTCAGCGGTGAGCCAGGATATTGAGCAGGCGCCCGAAGGGATCGCGGACGAAGAAGCGACGCACGCCCCACGGCTCGTCGGCCGGCCCGTATTCCAGTGCGATGCCGGCCGCGTGCATGCGATCGAGCACCTGCTGCAGATCGTCCACCTCGATCGACAGGTCCGGCACCGGTGCACCGCCGCCGCCTTCACTGGCGAAACTGATCTGGGCCAGCGCGTTGCCCTGGCCGCCGTGGGTGACGATCCATCCGTGGTCCATCACCACCGGCATGCCCAGCAAACCGGTGTAGAAGGCCGCCGCACGTGACGGGTCCGGGGTGGCGATGTTGGCGACGACACGTTTGACAGCCATGAGACTCCTTCGGCGGAAACAGAAGAGCCCCGTCGCTGACGGGGCCCCACATCATGCCGCTTCAACCGGCGCGACTCACACGCCCATGCACAGATCGATCACACAGGTGTTGTACGCCTGCTCGCACTCGGTGGCATCTCCGCCGGTGGACAGGCACGCCTGGTAGGCCCGCCAGCACGGCCGGTCGCAGGGTTCCACCGGCCCGGCCACGGCCACCGAACCGGTACAGGCCAACGCGAACACCGCCGCTGCGATCACTTTCCTGAAAGTACGCATCGATATCACTCCTTGATAAGCCTGGTGAGCCCAGGCCGGCCCACGGTAAAGCGGCCGTCGGGAGACCACGTGAACGCCTCTGTCACGCAAAATTAACGCGTTCATAAAATTGCCTTCACATTACTGGGGGTGTTGCCCCGCCTTGGCGTTAACGGCGTTGTTGTCCGTCAACCAAGGAAGTTGTCCGATGAATCACCCGCTGTACGGCCGTTCGTCCCGCTCCCTGTCGCACCGCCCGCTGGCGCTTGCCGTTGCCAGTTCGCTGCTGCTGGCTACCGCGCTGCCCGCCCTGGCCAGCGAATCACTTGATGCCTGGCAGCAGCAGCGCCAGCTGCAGGCTGCGTGGGCGCAGCCCGCCACGGGCACAGCACCCGCAGCGACGGCCGCTGCCCCTGCGGCCACTCCCCCGCCATTCTCGGCAACCCGGGTGACCCGGCCAGCTGGCGCAGCGACGAATTCAACGCCGATTGGGGCCTGGCTGCGATGGGAGCCGACCACGCCTACGCACGCGGCCTGACCGGCAAGGGCGTGCGCCTGGCGCTGTTCGACTCCGGTTCGGCACTGGCCCATCCCGAATTCTCCGGCCGCAACACTTCCAGCATCACCATCGGCGCGGACTGCGCCACGCCAGGCGTGGTCGCCGGTGCCGATGCTTGCGGGCAGACCCGTGGCGAACAGCCCGGCTACAACTACTACGGTCTCGGCGCCGGCGTTCCGGCAGCACTCGCCGCACGCCTGATCGCCGCCGGCCAGCCCTACGGCTTCAGCTATGCCGACCACGGCACGCATGTGCTGGGTACCATCGGTGCCAACCGCGATGGCACGGGTATGCATGGCGTGGCCTTTGGTTCAGACCTTACCGCCGCCCGCGTGTTTGGCGACACCTACTACGAGTGGCGCCTGGATCCGGACAACTACTACCGTCCGCGTGCGGTCTATCGAACGGATCCGGACGACGCCGCAACGCTGGACATGTATGCGCAGATCCAGGCGCAGGGCGTGCGCGCCATCAACCACAGCTGGGGCATCTCCACGCGCAACATGACCGCCGCCGCGCTGGACCAGCAGTACGCCAACATCGGTGCCGACTACGGCGTGTACGGCAGCATCTACGCCAGCAATGGCGATACCCCCGGCTCCACGCTCATCCAGGTGTGGTCGGCTGGCAACGGCAGTGGCGCCGTCGCCGGAATCACGGCCGCCATGCCGCGCTGGAAGCCCGAACTGGAACCGTACTGGCTGGCAGTGGCCAACGTCCGCCGGCCCAATGCCGCTGCGGGCGAAACCGACTACGTGATCGATGGCAGTTCCAGCATCTGCGGCGTTGCCGCCAACTGGTGCATCTCGGCACCCGGTACCGACATCCTGAGCACCATCGTGTCCGGTGATATCCAGGGCCGCGTCGAGAACACTTCGGCCTACGTCCGCCTGATCATCGACAGCGAGAACACCCAGTACGTCTATGGCACCAAGACGGGCACGTCGATGGCGGCGCCACACATCACCGGCGCGCTCGGCCTGCTGATGGAGCGCTTCCCGTATCTGGACAACGCCCAGGTGCGCGACGTGCTGCTGACCACCGCGCGCGACCTGGGTGCAGCAGGCATCGATCCAATCTACGGCTGGGGCATGGTCGATCTGAAGAAGGCCATCGAAGGCTACGGCTCGCTGCGCGTGGACACCAACGTGGTGATGAACCAGAAGGCCGGTGGCCTGAAGGTCTGGGAAGGCGACGCCTGGGACAACTGGACCAATGACATCGGCGGCCCCGGCAAGCTGACCAAGTCCGGCATCGGCTGGCTGCGCCTGAGCGGCAACAACAGCTTCAACGGCGCAGTGCTGCGCGACGGCACGCTGGAATTGAATGGCACCAACACGCTGACGTCAGCGGTCGAGGTGCAGGGTGGCCAGTTCCTGCTCAACGGCAGCCTGGTCTCCACCGCACTGAACACCAGCGGGGGCGTCAGCACGGTCAGCAGCAGTGGCCTGCTGAAGAACAGCAACCTGACCGTCAACGGCGGCGTGGTGTCGTTCAACGGCACCCAGACCGGCGGCACCACCACGGTCGGCGCCAACGGCCTGCTGAAGGGCATCGGTACGCTGGGTACCACCCGCGTGGACGGCATCATCGCACCGGGCAACTCGATCGGCACACTCACCATCAACGGCAACTACGTGCAGGGCGCCACCGGCGTGTATGCCGCGGAACTGGCTCCGGGTGGCCGCAGCGACCAGCTGCACGTCACCGGCACCGCCACGCTCGGCGGCACTCTGGTCGCACTGCCGGAACCGGGCGTGTACTACCTCGGCGAACAGTTCAACTTCCTGCGCGCCGACGGCGGCGTCAGCGGCCAGTTCGCCAAGACCGACTTCAGCGCGTTCTCGCCGTTCCTGCAGTTCAGCCTGGCCTACGGCACCAATGGTGCGCGTATCGACGTTGCCCGCGGCGCCTCGCTGACCACCGCCGCTGCCACCCCCAACCAGCGCGCCGTGGCGGGTGCCGCTGACCTGCTGCCGATCAACCAGGGCCTGCCCAAGCCGCTCACCCAGCTGTTCCCGCAGCAGGTCGGCGGCGTGCTTGACGGCCTCAGTGGCGAGCTGCATCCGGCCACGGCGCTGGCCCTGGTCGAGGGCAGCCGCTATGTGCGCGACGCTGCGCTGTCACGCCGTGCCGGCGCCGCTGCGCCCGGCGCAGAGACCGGCGATGCGACCGGTGCCTGGGTCCAGGCGATCGGTGGCAACGGCAAGCTGGACGGTGATTTCAACACCGCCCGTACCGAAGCCAACAGCAACGGCCTGCTGGTCGGCATCGACCGCGAGGTCTCCGGCTGGCAGCTGGGTGTGCTGGCCGGTACCGGCCGCACCGACGTGAAGCAGCAGGACCGTCGCGCCAAGTCGAAGATCGACAACACGCATTTCGGTGCCTACGCCAGCCACAGCTGGGGTGGCTTCGGCCTGCGCGGCGGTGTGGCATGGAGCCAGCACGAAGTGAAGAGCACGCGTGAGGTCGGCTTTGCCGGCTTCAGCGACAGCCTGAGCGCACGCTACGACGCCCGCACCCGCCAGGCCTTCATCGAGGCCGGGTACCGCTTTGGCGGGCCGGAAGCCGGGCTGGAGCCATACCTGCAGGTGGCGCGCGTTGAAGTGGACCTCAAGCGCATCAACGAACGCGGCGGTGCGGCGGCACTACGTGGCGAGGTGGATGACACCGGCACCACCATCGCCACCGCCGGCGTGCGCTTCGACAAGGGCCTGAAGGCGTCGTTCCAGCAGGAAAGCTGGCTGCACCTGCGCGGCGGCGTCGGCTATCGCCGTGCCTCGGGTGACCGCAGCCAGGTCGCCAACCTGGCCTTCGCTGACGGCGCGACCACCTTTGCGGTGAACGGTGCACCGATTGCCGACAGCGCGGTGGTGGCCGAGATCGGCCTGGCGGCCTGGTTGAGCCCGCGCCAGCAGCTGGAACTGGGCTACAGCGGCCAGTTCGGCAGTGAAAGCCGCGACCATGGTGCCAATGCACGCTGGTCGATCCGCTTCTGACACAACCTGCCCTTGACGGGTTGGGGCGGCCTTACGGCCGCCCCTTTTTTACATCCTGCGCCCGATGATCAGGCCGCCTTCATCGCGTGCTTGCGCGCGCGCATCACGTTGTGGCACTCCTGCACGTCCGGCAGCAGCTGGGTGACTTCCTGGCGCACCGCCGGCGGCAGATCGTTCTCCTTCAGCACATCCTTGAATGCGCCGAGCAGACGGTCCTCGGATTCTTCCAGTTCGGCCACATAGCCGTAGTTGGTGTCGCCGAACGCAGCGCGCACCTTGCCGTAGAACTGCTGCATCGAACCGACCAGGGTGCCGTGCTCGGCCGGCTTGCCACCGCTGGCGGCCACCGAGCCACTCAGCGCGGCGACAATCCTGCCCTTGACGCCGGCGATGCGGACGAACAGCGCCGACAGTTCGGCATCCTTCACCTTGGTGGCCGCTTCCTCGTAGAACGACTTGCCGTCGCGGGCAATTTCAATCAGGTCGTTGAGGCGATGTTCGATGGTGGACTGGGTGCTCATGGCGTTGCTCCTGTCTTCGGATCGGGGGAGAAAAGCAGCGTTGACCGCGCTGCCTGTGGGACCACTGTGGACACGTTGGTGTGGTTCGCGGGTGAGCAGCGATTGATGCCTGCCTCACTTCACCCAACCCGCACTGACTGCTTCACGCCACAGCCGCGTGCGGCTCACATCAAACCGACCTCACGTAGTCACCAGGGTACGAAGAGGATGATCAGCACGATCACCAGCACGGCAGCGAGTGCTCCCATCAGCACATTTCTCTGGCGCCAGCTGGGCTTCGGTGTTCCGGGGGTATTCATCGTTGTGGTCCTGCGTCGGGGTGGCGTTGAGCTGCCAGCCTGGACCGCAAACAATTGCCTGCACGTGCACGAGGCGTGCATCGCCTGTGCAGAGGCTGGGCGCTGCGCTGTCAGGCGGCGGACAACAGATCCACGACCAGGTCCGGCAGCAGCAGCGCGGCCGCGACACTGGCCAACAGGATCAGCAGCACCCGCAGTGTCAGCGGGCGCCGCCGTGGCGTGTCCAGATACAGGCGCAGGTCGCGAAGCTCATCGCGCAGCAAGCGTTGCGTGCGTTCATCGCGCGCGGCCGATTGGCGCAGTTCATGCTCCAGCGTGTGCGCCCGCTCCATCAGCACTCGCGTAGGCGTGGCCCGCAGGATCCGGGACCTGACTTCCACCAGCCGAATCGCCTGTGGCATCAGTGCCGCGACCAGCTCATCGGGCTCGCACTGCGACGCCAGTCGCTGGGCATGCTCGGCCAGCTCGGTTTCCAACGCGTCACGCTGTTGCTGCAATCGGGCAAGGGAACGGGCGCGCTGCCACATGGGGCCGTATCGGCTGGACGGAATTGCTGCAGTGTAGCCGTCGCCTGCACAGCGGTGGCGCGATGCTGGTAACCACGGTCGATTTTCGGCCCGCTCATTCGTCGAACCAGCAAGAGCGGGCCCTTCCGCCTGCAGGAGCACAGCGATGTCCCCCACCCTCACCGCCTTTGCCACCTCCCCGACCGCGGCCAGGGCCTGGCCCGTGACATGCGCGTGCGCTGGGCGCTGGAGGAACTGGGCATTGCCTACCACGTGCAACTGCTCAGCTTTGCGCAGATGAAGCAGCCCGCCCATCTGGCCCGCAATCCGTTCGGCCAGATTCCCACCTGGCAGGAGGGCGAGCGGGTGCTGTTCGAGTCCGGCGCGATCGTCCTGCACCTGGCCGAGCAGCATCCCGGCCTGCTTCCCGCCGATCCGGACGCCCGCCTGCGCGCGATCATGTGGCTGTTCGCCGCCTTGAACACCGTGGAGCCGCCGATCGTCGAGCGCTCGATGGCCTGGGTGCTGGAGCGTGAGCAGCCCTGGTATGCGCAGCGCTTGCCGATGCTTGATGAGCGGGTGCGCACGCGGCTGTCGCAGCTGTCGGCAGGGCTGGGCGCTGCCCACTGGCTTGATGGCGGGTTCAGCGCAGGCGACCTGATGATGGTCTCGGTGCTGCTGCGGCTGAAAAGCAGCGGCATCGTCGATGAGTACCCTGTGCTGGCCGCGTACGTGGCGCGTGCAACGCAGCGCCCCGCCTACCAGCGTGCGTTCGCCGCGCAGCTGGCGGTGTTCCAGAATGCGTAGCGCCACCTACACACAGGCTTCACCGCCGGTGGGCTCCGATCGCGTTCGTCGGCCATCCGCAAGGACCTCCCGTGAGCCACTCATCGCACTCGCTTGCCTACCTGCTTGCCCGCCTGCTGCTGATGGCACTGTTCCTGGTCTCCGGGCTGGGCAAGCTCGGCAATCTGGCCGGCACCCAGGGCTACATGGAAACCATGGGCGTGCCTGGCATCCTGCTGTGGCCGACCATCATCTTCGAGATCGGCAGCGGCCTGTGCATCCTGTTCGGCTTCCAGACCCGGCTGGTCGCCATCGTGCTGGCCGGCTTCAGCCTGGTCACCGCGTTCGTCTTCCACCACAACGTGGGCGATGCGACCCAGCAGATCATGTTCCTGAAGAACCTGGGCCTGGCCGGTGGCTTCCTGTTGCTGGCGTGCACCGGCGCCGGGCGCTACAGCATCGACGGGCGCGGCCGGCGCAGCTAGGCGCCAACCGGCCCTGCCACCGTATCAGCGGCGCAGCTCTGCCTCCGGTGCCAAGGTGTGGATCACCTTGCCCTGCGCATCAAGGAATTCGATCGCGCCATAGCCTTCGGCGGTGACCGTCAGGCGCAGGCGGGTGCGGTCGGCCTTGTCGTTCAGCGCAATGGCCGGCGTGCCATCGGCGCCGACCACCAGGCCGATGCGGGTCGGTGCCTGCACGCCGGGAATCAGCTTGTTGTCGAGCGCCGGCTCGCGGATCTGCTTCGGCGCCTGGTTGATCGAAAAGCTCACCTGCCCGTCGGGCGACACCCGCCACCCGATCGCATCCATGGCCGGATGATCCAGCGCCAGCACCGCCATGCCACCGTCGACATCGGCGGTGCCGAAGCCGCCGCGCTCGCTGCCCTTGTCGTCGTACAGCACCATGCCGGCCACGTTGAAGGCGCGCTTGTACTGGATACCGTCGATGATCGGCGCCGGTGTCTTGCCGGACAACGTCATGCGGATCACGCCCTGCTCGTCGACGATATCGATGCGGCGCGCGGTGATGCGTTCGCTGTCCGGCGTTTCCACGCGTGTCTGCGGCGCCTTGTCCACGATCAGGCGCTGCAGCGTTTCCACCGATGGGCGCCTGGGCGAAGCAGGGTCGTCGGACGCAGCGACCGCAGCGCCGGGAAGAAGGAAGAGCACCAGCAACAGGCAGGGACTGCGCATCAGCGGATCTCCATCCGGGAATGCAGCGGGCGTCGGCAAGCCGCCTGCACCAGCATCAGCTGCGCCACCAGGATCAGCATCGCGCAGCCGGACAGCAGCCATGGGTCGATGTACCACTGCGCATTGAGGCTGAATTCTCCGGCAGAAATGCGCTTCCAGCCGTTGAAGTGCTGCATCGCTGCCACCACGAAGGCGAAACCGCCGCACGTGTAGGCAAGCCACGGCACCACGATGCGGCCAGGCCGCGCGAACAGCAGCAGCACGCCCAGCACGCCGATGACCGTGCGCTGCACGCGGCAGTACGGGCAGACATAGGCCAGCCCGCTCCATTCCACCGACCACGCCAGTACGCTGATCAGCACACCCACCGCGCCCGCGATGTACAAGGCCCTGGGTGTGATCGTCATGTTGCCGTTGTCTGCCATGCGCTGACTCCCTTCGGTGAGGACCCGCGCAGGGTAGCGCGGTTGGCCCCGTTCCGGCTCAGCGCAGCGGATCGGCCGGTACACCCTCGTGGGTGATCTTCACCGGCAGGATATGCCCCTGCGCATCGAACTGCAGGCGTTCGATGGCGGTCTGCCGATGGTCGCGCGCGCGGTCTCCCAGCGGCCGGCGATGGTAGACGATGTACCAGCGGTCGCTGCCCGGCACCTGGATCACCGAGTTGTGGCCGGCACTGGTGGCGATGGCAGAGTCCTGCTGCAACACCTTGCCGATGCGCTTGAAGGGCCCGGTGGGTGCATCGGCGATGGCGTAGGCCACCGAGTAATCCGGCCCACCCCAACCGCCTTCGGACCACATGAAGTAGTAGTGCCCACCGCGCTTGAACATCAGCGGGCCCTCGACGTACTCCGGTGCCGGCGTGATCTCCTTGAACAACGTGCCATCGGCCAGCGGCAGCACACCGCTGAAATCGTCCTTCAGGCGCACGATGTTGGCGTGCTTCCAGCCGCCGTAGATCATGTACCAGGCGCCGTCGTCATCGCGGAAGACAAACTGGTCGATGGGCTGTGCGCCGTTGTGGAACGCGCCCACCAGCGGCTTGCCGAGCAGGTCCTTGTACGGCCCTTGCGGGTGATCGGCCACGGCCACGCCGATGCCGCCGAGCTCGCCATCATTCTGGATATCGTTGGCGGCGAAGAAGAAGTAGTACTTCCCCTTGTTCTCCACCACCGAAGGCGCCCACATCGCGCGCCTGGCCCACGGTACCGCCCCGGCGTTCAGTACGTCAGCATGCTTGGTCCAGTGCAGCAGATCGGGCGAAGAAAACGCATCGAAGGTGGTCTGCGCGTCGTAGTCCGCCGAAGTGGTCGGGAATATCCAATAGCGGTTTCCGAATACCGCTGCTTCCGGGTCGGCATACCAGCCCTGCAGAATTGGATTACCCGAGGTGACTGCCGGCGCGGCCTGCGCTCCCGTTGCCTCTGCCGCCGCCATGCAGGCGACCATCATCCACGTACCCAACGCCATGCCGTGCGCTCCCGTGCTGGATCGATGGGCGCATCTTAGATCGATTCAGGTGCGGGTGCGAACGCAGTCGGCCCCACGTCGCATGCGGAGCGGAATGCAGGCTTCAGGCTTTCTTGATGACGGTGCGCTTGCCGATGGTGCTGGTCTTGCCTGCCGTCGGCCTGGCCAGACCGGGAATCAGGAAATCGGTGACCTTGTGGCCCTTGGACACCTTGGCCGCCAACCAGCGCGGCATGCGCCCGCGGCCGCTCCAGGTCAGACGCTTGTATTCCGGATCGCGGTACTTGGGGGCGACTTTGCCGGATTTACGACGGGCGGGTCTGCGCGCGGGTGCGGCGTCTTCGGCAGCCTCATCGCCGAAGAGTTCTTCGATGGTGTAACCGGCTTCGGCTGCGGCGGCCTTCAACAGGCGGCGCACCGCTGCGGCCGGGCGACGGGTGGTGATCAGGGCCTTGCGCTGTTCGGCGGCCGCCACCAAGGCGCCCAGCTCGCGCAGGCTGAGCGATTCGATATCGATAGTCATGGTGGGCAAGGTCCATGTTGGCGGGCGGACTGTCAAGCTGGCTTTGCCGCAGAGGCCCGGCGCCCAGCGTTCTTTACGGGTGAATCGCGTAGACGAAGAATGCATCGTCGCGCTGCCAACCCAGGCCTTCATAGAGCCGCTGGGCAGGTAGATTGCTGCGGCCGGTCTGCAGTTCCAACCGGCCGGCACCCCGCCGACGTGCCTCGTCTGTCGCTGCAATCATCAGGGCGCGGGCCAGGCCCTGGCGGCGCGCCGATTTCGCGATGTACAGGTCATAAAGAATGAAACTGCGCTGTGCACTTACGGAATCGAACAGTGGGTACAGCTGGGTAAAGCCGACGATTCCGTGGTCTTCGGTATCGATTACAAGCAGCAGTGAATCGCCGCTCTGCAACCGCTCGCGCATGAAGGTGGTTGCCAGTTCAAGATCGGCAGGCTGTTCGTAGAACTGCCGGTACTCGTTGAAGAGTGCAGCCACCTGCGGAAGGTCGGAAAGCGAGGCGATGCGGATGGTAGGTGCCATGGCGAGCCTCCGTGCAGAGGCCTGAGCGTGGCGCTGCAGGTGTGAGCGTGGCGTTGAAGGCTGGCGGCGGTGGCGGCGCTGGTGGCCCACCAGCAACCGAAAAGATTACATAACTAATTGATTTATATGATTTAAATCAAGAGACTTCTTTGATGCAACTCACCATTCGCCTCACTTCCCCGAGGCCTGCCGCCCCGCATCTGGCAGACACTTACCCTATAGTTGACCGGCGCTACCGGAGTTGGCACAATTCCAGTCACACCGCCGGGCGCTTCGGCGCGCGGTCGCAGGGCTCCCTAGTGGAGCCCTTGCCTTTTCTGGGGGAGATGGCTTGCGAACCTACGTGTATGTCGACGGCTTCAACCTCTACAACTCTGGTCTGAAGCAGGACCGCTCACTGCGCTGGCTCGATATCCAGGCAATGTGCCGAGGCGCACTTCGGGCAGAAAATGATGTGATTGGGGTGCGCTACTTCACTGCGCGAATTAGCGCGGAAGACAACGACCCAGATGGGCCGACGCGCCAAGACGCGTATTTGAGAGCCCTCGAGGCTCATACGCAGAACCTCTCGGTGCACTTTGGTCAATTCAGATCAGAGCGCCGCCGCAGGCCAATTGCAGGCTGGGTGGCTGGCTCTGTCGGCCCTAGGACGGTTGAGGTGATTGAACGTAGCGAGAAGGGCTCAGACGTCAATCTAGCTGTTCACCTCGTCAACGATGCGTGGGCCGACCTCTATGATTGCGCTGTCGTTGTCTCGAATGATTCAGACTTAGCTGAAGCGTTGCGCATTGTCCGTTCTAGAGGCAAAGGTGTCGGCATCTTAACGACAAAGAATCGACCGACAGGGGCGCTCTTGGCCCACGCCCACTTCCATCGCCGCATCACCAACACACACTTCACCCACTCCAGGCTGCCCGATCCAGTGGTCGATCCGGAAGGCCGGCAGATCAGTTGCCCTGTTGCTTGGCAATGGCCCCAAGAGTAAAGCCCCGAAACTGGCGTGGTCTTTGGCAGTTGCTGCCGGTCAGCCAAATGACACGGTTAGACGCTCGAAGCGATAGGTTGGTAGTTCAAATACACGATAGGCGCCTAGTCAGTAGGGAGCCGGCATTGCGCCGGCATGGGGAGAGGCTGACGCCCCTCCCTATCGTGGTGTGGGTCTGAAATAAGGTTGGTTGATCTACGGGGTTCAGACCTAGCTCGTACTGTGGCAGGGTGCAGGTAGGCACGCAGGATCAGATCCAGATGGACACCTCTGAACCCGATATCTCCCTGCAGGACGAGATCAAAGCCCTGCGTCAGCAATTGGCGATCCTTCGTTTCGACATCCGTGGAAAAGACTGGCTCACCGTTGACGAGGCAGCCCATTACTGCGGCGTGTCGTCCCGTCAGTTTCGAAGGAACGCCCCTGATCTCGGCCTTGTGCCTAGAAACTTCATGGGCAAGCAGCTCTATGAGAAGAATGAGCTGTACAGAGCAATCGAAAACTCCGACAACTGGAAATCCCGCGCGACAACGGGCGCCACCTTAGTCCCTACCTCACCACAGATGGAGGAAGCGCTGGCCCGACTGCGGCGCTATGACCAGCGCAGAGGAAAACGCTAGTGGACCTGCCTGTCCGGCTGATGACACTGGCAGAGGCGGCAGACCTAAGCTCCTGCTCGCCTAAGACCATTCGCAGAGCCATTGCTGCAGGCCAACTCACTGCTGTCCGGCTAGGAGCTAGTGCCAAGTCGGATCGGATTCATCCCGCAGACTTGGAAGATTGGTGGAGACGGTCGAGGCAGGTTGCAGCAATGCTGCCTGGAGCACCAAGAATTCCCCAAGCAGCCCTTTCCCCCGGCTCGGCCGAGCAGAGGATCGCAGAACTGTTAGCGCCGACCAAGAGGAGAACCAGGGGAGACGGTCACCACTGATCTCAACACCTCTCGCGTCAACGCGCCCTCAGGAACTGCAGGACGGATGGCTACAGCCACGCATACACTATCTTCAAAAAATTCAGCTCAACGCGGTGGAGTCAATGATATCGCGAAGGGTGAATTTAACCTCATACCTTGATGCAGAGAGCTGGCGAGTAACCCTCTCAACTACGATTGCATAAGAACCTCCTTGACCAACCGTCACGGCATCGCGAGCGCTAATGACTCGAGCATCTACTGTTCCTTCCAGAACCGCGTCCCGCACCTCGTCATAGAACTCGAACTCCGCATCCGATTCACTAAAGGCCAAGAAGAATCCAGAAGCGGCCTCCATCACTGATGTCCTAGTTTCCTCAAACCTTCCCGCCTGCAATACGCGAGTTGCTATTGACGGGCTCAGGTAAGCGCCACCAGATCGGCTCTCATTAAGCAGCTCGATACCTGACTTCTGCACAAGCTTCAGAAGCTCAATCAAACGAGCATTTGCACGCGGCCCTACTGAGAGCAGCAGATTCAACGTATCCAGAACTTCGGGGGTGTCGGAAGCACTGAGCATGATGGAAAACAGGTCAGACACGCTTTCATGCAGCGATTGGTCACCAGCCTGCATTTCAATTCGTAAAGAGCCAGGCATCGCCCGTGAAAAGTGCAATGTGGCGCGCTCCTCCAACGTATTGCTCCAACGCCCTCGATTGGTGACTGAGTCACCTTCTATAGATTGAGCCAGAGTCGTCCACAGCCGCTGGAATGTACTCAGAACGCCGGACATTAATCTGAAACTGAGAGGCTCGTGACTACTTGCTCTCCCCAAGGTAAGCCTAGGCGAAGCTACTGGAGGGTACATCTCGGATAGCAACGCTCTCGCGCCTCTGGGCAATTTACTCCCAGGATCAGGGAGGATGTCTGCGGAGAGCTGGTCTACCGTTACCTCCCAAACACCCTTCACCACAAAGCTGTCATCCAGATCTAGGACTGAGATCCCGTCCTTCACCATCGCCGAGTAAGTTGAGCAGTGGCCGCCGGCCAGCGCCAACAGCTCTACCGTCGATACCGGCGAAAACAGCCATCTGATTGCCACACTGTCTTCGTCGGCTGCCACTCCCAAGCACTCTTGCCCATTAATTCTCGACAAGAGAATCTGAGGCCCTTCGTATTCTGCAAGCACCGATACAACCTCGAATCGAATGCTCGGGGGTAGGGAACCTTGTCCGAGTGTCCAATTGCGGTTCATGGGTGAGCCCCAAATAGCTGATGTGCGGTAGGAAGGATTCCCGCAAACAGCCACAGAGAATGATGCCCCGCAACTCCCGTCTGCTTAATCACCCCATGGGTGTGATCTAGCGTCGCAACAGCGATCAGGTGAGCTTTCAACCGGGGAACAGACGCCCGAAGGTCCTCCAAGTAATCAGGGGTGCGCGAACAAGACAACGCCGCGCGCAGGCACGGGTCCTTTCGTGGGAAAGTGCCTTGCTCCATCGCGCACTTCATGTCTTCGGCCGTGGCGGGAATCGCTCCGACGAGACGAAAGACCTCCCCGTCTGGCGGTATGGCATCTGAAGGCGGACACTGATATGGCACGTGGCTAGGCCATTGGCTAATGGGCAGTCCTTCCGTAGACATACGTTCCTTTGGAGTTCGATCTCGCGCGGAGCTTGAGCCTGAACGGCCGCAATTGCAACTTTGGGGGATTGGCCATAGATGCCCGGCCTGCCGGTTCCATCAGATAGACCCTAGGTCCTTCACCACCGCTTGCCCCTTCTGCAAAAACCCAGCCAGCACACTCCCGCCGGCCACCTTCCGGCCCATCTGTTCATTGAGATAGTTGGCCTGCAGCCGTGCGTGGGCCACCAGATCGACCTGAGCCATGCTCGGCGTCACAGCCTGCAGCGGTTCGCCTGGCGCCGCCAGCTGGCCCCCGATGGGCTGGACCACGCAGGGACGCTGACTGTCGCTCTTGGCATACGCCGTCGCCATCATCCGGCCGTTCTTCGGCGACCAGCCACCCAGCATCAACTCGGTTCCCAGCTGCTCACGTGGCAGGCCGGCCTCGGCTGCTGCCTTCTCGTAGTTCGGCCATAGTTGGTCCACCACCAACCCCAGCTCAGCTGAAAGCTGCTCCATCGTGAAGTCCGCACGGAAACTGGCTTGCAGCGCCAGCTCATAGATGTGCAGGAAGAACTGGGTAGAACCGCGCGTTGCCAGCACCAAGTTGTGCTGAGGGATCAGCAAGAGCTTCGCCCCGACGGAATGAGCCCCGGTTAGGGCATCCTCGGCCAGGGTATCCACCGCAACGACGAGATGGTCACGAGTGAGGAGGACGTTGAGGATGCTCATTGGACAGGTCGGTTGGCCTGCGCCGACTATCTACGCTGCTCAGCCATCTGTCTAGAGACGCGAATGTCAGAAGCAATCACCGAAATACTGCAACGCCTTGAAACCTGCGAGACGTCCTTGGAGGCCCATCGCGGCTACCTGAAGGCGTTCGAGTACGGACTTCGTGCAGCGGTAATCACCCATCCCAGACCGGAAGAGCTTTGCCGTGTCTGGACGCAGTTGCTTCCAGGGATTGCAGAGAAGCACGCCAGAGATGGTGGTGCCATCTACATGGCGGCCCTGCAGCAAGCGCTCGCGCTGCTCACAGATCAGATCGGGGCGCCGACCTAGGTCCGCCGCCTGCCCACATGCCCACATGCCCAGCGCGTGTCGCTCCCTCATCGCCTACATAACACCTTTGGCCCTATTGGCAAGGGGAGTAGTCAGTGCGAACGCGTCGGAATCGCCATGCGAACGCATTGCCCAAGCATGGCGAACGCGTTGGATGTCGGTCGAGCGGCTAACCGAGGCGGTAGCTCGATCCATCAGTCGCCTTCCGCTTTCAGCGGCGCGAGTGACGTCACCGTTACGTCACGGTCTGCAAGGGCTTGAGGACCGCTCCCCAACGGTAGCACCTGCGCAACCTGACTTAAGGCCTGCCGTGCCGACGAGCTCGCTGACCGTATCGGTTAGTCTCTCGCCACTTCAACACCTCCCCGGCTACCCACGTGGCCGGGCGCATGGTCAGGCGTACCGGGAAGTCTGGGCGACACGCCACCGTCTCCAAGACGGATCGAGGCGTCAGTCCCAGGAGTTCCCCGACAGCAGCTGCGTTTATCGCTCTGAGCTCAAACGGCACCGGGCTATTGTTCTCTTTCATGACCGCGCCCTACGTTGAGGTGGCGCCTCTCAGGCTAGCTCAGGACGTTGCCCATTTCGCCCACCGGAGGAATAGGACTCGAACACCCTTGTGCTGCATCGATCTCGAAGCCTTTGGCGTAATTGTAGGTGTCAGATTCTTCTGCGCCAGATGCAGGCGCGTAATGTAGTGACGGACTGGGTTCACTAGCCTGGACGAGCTTTCCACCTTCACAGCCTGAAGCATCACGGCGTGACCGATACCAAAGGGGGCAAGAAGGAAGCCAGTGTTCACTAGACCGACGCCATGATGCACGTCTATGACCATTCCCTACCAACGGTAGGCGATGCTGGTAGCGATATCGGTCGAAGGGTCAAAAAGACTAAGGGCGGCCCAGAGGCCGCCCTTAGCTCTTCAATTCAAGGGAAGGGACTACCGACTTAGAAGCTAGTGGTGTCACGCATCACACATTCTCCAGTTGACGAACGAAGCTTACATCCATTTGAGACCGGCAACAAATGACCAAAGTTCAGGCAGCAACTGGCCCGTTCAGCTTTGTGGTCCCGTTGTTACCGATACCCATAGCCGACACGTTCTGCATCTCAACTACGTTCATCTGAACCTTCCACCTCACTGCGACCTTCGTCAGCTCCACATAAGCGGTAGGAGCTCCCGACTGATAGTGTTTGATCAGCGGTTCAAAGACTGTGAAGTTCCGGACAACTCGCGTTCCCTGGAGGGAATACGCGTAGCCCTCGTCCACCAACCCTGCGTTGATCGCTCCGCAGAACTCTTCGAAGTAGTCCAGATACGACCTGAACACCTTCCACGCGTCCGGCTTCTCCAAAATCTTCTGTTTCACGGCTTCGGAGATCGAGGTGCCGCGATCATTGAACGCAGACAGGAAGCCAATCTCCTCGGCCACCTTGTACGCATCCAGTCTGACGCTCTCAGGCGGAACAGACGGGAAATGCTGGTGATAGGAGCAGTGTGTCTTCCACTTGTGATCATCAATCAGCTGTTGCAATGAACGACCATTCTGCTGCTCCTGCGCCCAAAGTTGACGTCGGACAAGCAGAATAGAGAACAGACCCGCCGTGTACATCAGCAGCTCCGCCCCCTTGAAGAACTGGCTTTGGTAGGCCGTTAGCCAAACGCCCAGGCCAAACGACACGAATGCCAGAACCGCAAGCAGCCCGATGTAGCGAGCCGCGTACTTATAAATATGGTGCATCCTTCACCCCCTCCGTTGGGCGGATTGTTTCACAATCCATACACAAGTCAACGGCTGGGCGCGGGGGAACTTGATCCCAACTGCTGCCCCTTGGGTTGCGTGCGAATTCCGGAGCAAATTCCGCAACCACCTGAAATTTAACGTTAAATTCAAGCAAGCCATTGATTTTAATGGCGCGGCCGACAGAAATCGAACCTGTAACCGACGGCTTAGAAGGCCGGTGCCCAATCCAGCCATTGGTCGGCTGGCGAGCTCCACACTTAGGGACTCCCCTCAAGGCCACTAAGCAGCCGGTTGAGGCAGCTGCAGCCGAGCCACTTGCAGTGCAGCCTGCCCGAGCCCTGCGTTCAAGTGTGAGCAATGCCTCGTTGTGGGCGCTGCTACGCTGCCCCCTCAACGCCAAGGATCCGGCCATGCCCAGACTACGACTCCTCGCGCTTCCCATTCTCGTCGCGCTTGGGGGCTGCTCTAAGCACCCCGACACATGGACCGCCTTTGTCTACCCTCCTGGAAGGTCCTTGGCGGCCGAAGACGCCTCCAGGGCGATTTACGGCCGCTACGAGTCATTCGAACAGTGCCAAAGCGCATCAATTGGCGCACTGAGGCAACTGGCATCCGAGAACCAATCGGAAGACGTCGGAAGCTATGAGTGTGGCGTTGGCTGCCGGTACGAGAAGGAGTGGGACATGTACGTCTGCAAGGAGACCCGGAAGTAAGGCTAGTGCAGTCGGAAGATGTCTTGGACCGAATGGAACATGTCGACCCCTGCAATCCAGCGTCCATTGCTGAAATAGCTCACCAGCCCGCATTGGCAGTTGCCACCCAATAGGATCGGGCACCGCCCGTCATGTAGATCGTACGCCCTCCAAGGGGCGCCAATCGCAGCGGTAGCCACTTGCATCCTGCCTTCGAAATCCTCAGGCAGGCATTGTCGTTCGGCAGCGAAGACCTCGTAGGTCACACCGTCCCAGGACTCTTGGGAGCTATCCGCTTCTGAAGTAGAGATTGCCTCTCGGTCATCAGCCACGAGCGCCCTCCGGCTCATTGTCAGCTGTCATAGCTACCAGCTGCACCGTGATGGCTCGGACCGGCTCAGAATCAGGGTCTACCCCGACTGACTGGACCGGCTTGCCATAGCCACGATCCAGCAATGCCTCGCTGGCCGCCTTGGCGAGAGCAGCGTTATCGCCCCGCATGATGGTCACCAGCTTCTCAATGGCCTCCTGGCCGTACTCCCGCGCCAACTGACGCACCTCAAAATCCACCTTGGGCCGGCCGCTCGGGTTGCCCGATTGTCCTGGCTTGAATGCCATAGCCTTCACCTATTGTTTTCAGTTGTTACCAATGTGAGCCCATGCCTTCGGAAGCTCTTGTCCGCTGCGTCCAGACCGACCTCCTCGACGTGTCGCTGGAGGAACCTGGCGGCCATCTCGGTGACGTCCAAACCGCCCAGGTAGACACGTTGACCGACGTTGGCTCGAAGCATCACTGCGGCAATGCCCTTCACCGCTGCAGGTGACAGGGGAATAGTCATGGCCCATCTCCGCTATGGTTACTTGTTTGCCCATCGGCGCTGAACGTCGAGCATCGAATCACCCGCCAGTCGGCCGCCGATAATCCCGCCCATTCGGTTGCCGCCCATTGACGAGCCACTTCGGCCTTCGCCCCCGCCGCCACCTGTCAGTGCGCCTACATTGTTGCCGAACCCAAGATTCGATCCGGTGGGTGCTGCCACCTGCTGGCCCCATGCACTCTGCGGAGCCCATTTGCCTACGCTTGCCATGCCATTGCCAAACTGGGTGTTGCCGAAGCTCCCCATAGAGCCAGCTCCGCCCGTGTAGCCATACCAGCTGCCGCCAGGACGCTGCGCGCCGAGGCCCAGGTTCTGCGTTGTCATCTGCGAAGGCGTGGGCGCAGTGAATGCTCGGCTCGACAAGGGAGCACCCGGGATATCAACCTGCTCCATGACTGGGCCACCGATACCGTAGTCAGCCCCTCGGTTCACCCAGCCGGATAGCCCTCGGTCCACCAGCAAACCGGTTCCGGGAACAAACGCGTTTGCGAGCAACTTGAGGCCGGTGGCGATGGCCGCCCTGCCGCCGTTGCCCATATAGTTGCCACGTGCATCAAAGACGTTTCCCGGCACCGCCCCGTTAACAAAGCGATTGCGCGCCCCTACAAAAAACGCCGGAACTCTTGAACCTGCCATTACATACTCCTTGGGCGCCTGCCGGGCCCATTCATTTTTAAGTGTTTGGGCAGCGGGGCCAGGTGTATCCTGACCCCACACCTCTCCGATGGACGGGAAATGGACGCCTGGAAAAAGACGAGCTATCCCCTGCCACAGCCGCTGGAAAGCGACCGAGTTTCTGATGGACGGAAGGGTGGCCTATACGGCCTTGCCTTTGCCAGCTTGCTGATCGCAGTCCCCGTTCTACTGGCGGGCTTGGTAGTGCTCGCCTTTACGGGCTTCGCTGTGGCCTCGTAGCCTCAAGCCGATCTGCAAACGCATCCAGATCCGGGTTGTCTTCCCGCTCTGCAATTTCCCGCAGCAAACGCGCTTGCGGTATCAGCTCACCAATTGGCTTCTCGCCGTTCTGCGCAACCCAGCGCACGAAGCCGGGGCTGGTCATAAGGCGGGCCAATCCATTCAAGCCACCAGCCAGCGCCATCGAGCCTGAGACAATCCCTGCAGCCAGCAGCGGACTACCCGCCACCAATGCGCTACCGGCACTGCTCGCAGTACCAGCCGACTGAGTTATCAAGGAGATCAGGCGAGCGGATCCTGATGGATTTCGGAACACCGAACTTCCCTGCCGAATTCGATCCGACATCCTGGCGATCCTGTCCATGTCCTGCCGGAAACCGAGGCCATGACGGTCAAACAGCACCCGCTTCGCCTCAGGGCTCATGTTCGCCCAGTTGGTGAGGAACGTCTCCATACTGAAGACGTCACTGTCCGCATTCTGCTGACTGCCGGTGGCCCGACCCATGCGGCGAATGAAGGACGCCGATACTTCACGCTGGGCGTCCTTTGGCAACGACTGCATCACCGCTCGCAACGTGGTCGCACCCTCTCGGGTGTTGCCAAACGCCGCTTTGTAAACAGCCTCCGGTCCGCCGCTCTTATCCACCACATGCGCCACGGCGTCGATTCGATTGCTACGCGCCGCGTAGTAGGCGTTTGCCCGACTCCAAGCCTGCCGCGCTTCGGGTGTCGTGGCGGCGGCCTCCATATCCTTCGTAAGTGCCCCATAGAGCGTTTTCCACTTGTCCCTGGGAACACTGTCAGCCAAGGAGTAGTTATCAAGCTCCCGCCCAACCAGCGTGCGAAGCTTGGTAAGCGCCTGATACGGCAGTTGGTTGTCGGCCATTCCAGATATGGCGGTCACAACCTGCTCGTCGATCTGCTGAGGCGTCAGAACGGGAAGCGAGCCACGCATCCCCAGTGACTGAAGGCGCGCGTTCTCCGCAGCAGCCCGCTGCGCCTGCCCCTCAAGCTGCTGTTTCAGCTGCTCTGCTTGGCGCTGTACATCCGGGCGCTGCAGTGCTGCCTCCATCCCGCTGATATCCTCTTCCAATGCACCGCCGATTCCTCGAATGCGGGCGTTCTGGAATAGACGCGCAACGTTGGGGGCACCTTCGATGGAGGCGTTCAGATCGGCCAGCGCCCTCTGCGTGTTCTCCACAGGCACCCGTGCATCCGGTGCAATTTGCTTCGAGACTCGACCGTAAAGCTCCTCCGCCCTTTTGGCTGTCTTGGGGACGAAGGCGGCAGCGCTCTTGCCCTCAATTCCCTCTAAGATGGTACGTCCTGCCTGCTCCGGACTCATGGCTCGGCCACGTGGAGAGAGTTCCGCCGCATAGTGACCAATCGCCGCGTTGGCGTTGTCAGCCTGGTTGCGCGCAAGACGCGCAATCGGACCAGCGCCTCCAGCAACGTTGCCCAACATGGTCTCTGTAGCCTGGGCAAACCGGCCGCCCGTTGCCTGGCCCACGCTCGGTGAAGTACCTGCTGCCGCGAAATCGGAAATCGCCCTCTCCACGTCCTGGGCGGTCACGCGCTCACCCGAAGCATTGTGGCCCCTCAGCGCTCCACGGGTAACATCCGCGACAGCCTGAGGAACGAAGCCGCTACGCATGCCAGGAAGCGCCGAGGCGACGCCCGGGGCGAAGCCACCAGCCAGCCCAGCGGCTACCTGTGCACCAGTACCACCACCCGCCTCACGAACGGCTGAGCTTGCGCCTGTGCCTGCCACAGTGGCAGCGGTCTGCAGGACAGGATTTGCGGCAAAGAACTCGCCGGCAGTCTGGACAAGCCCTCTGCCACCGCTAGCCGCTGAGCCCGCGCCCAAGGTGAGTGCGGTGCCGGTCAGCCCTTCGCCGATGTCTGAAACAATGCGCTGCGCCTTTGTCTGGGGCCGCTGCATGCCCAACTCATCTGCAATCTGCTCGCCGACCTGGCGATACGGGGCAGTCGGAACGAAGCTGTCCCGCCCCGTAGCGATATCCTCTTCCGTAGGTTCGTGCAGGCGGCGGCGAATCGGATCCACGACATAGTGATTGAAAGCGTCACCGCCAACGGCACCGAGAAGGCCGCCAGCGCCTTGAAGGACTTGGCGCCCGCCGTACTGGCCCAGCCATCGACCTATGGCGTTGCCTGGCAACTCGGCGGTGCTATCCAAGCTGGTCGTTACCTCGCTGAAATCAGGCTTGGCGGCCTGTACGGCCGGGAGCGTCACGATCTCATCGGGCTGGTCGAACTGGTCAAAGACGTTCTGCCCGGTCGGAGAAGGTACCGATGGGGCATCAAACTGATCAAATGGATTTCTTTCCATTGGCTACCTCAAGTAGTCCTCTGCGCTAACGCCGTACTTCTGCTCGAAGGCGGCACGCATGTTGGGGTTCTTCCGAAGGAAGTCCACCGCCGCTGGGGGAACTGAGGAGGCGCCGCGTGCTGCTGCACCACCAGATGCAGTGGAACTACCCACTACACGCTCCGGCGCGTAGTTGTATTCCCGCGCCAGGCCCGAGTACTGCTCTCGATAAGCGTCGATCTGAGACTTTGCCTGGTCGTGCAGCCCCTTGGCGGAGTTAACAAATCCAGTTCGCTGCTCAGGGTTCAGCCGCTGACCATCTCGGAGCCTGTTGTACTCGTTGCGGATGCGGTCCGGAACGCCAGCAGCGTTCTGAGCATTCGCGAACTCGCCCTCGCGAACCACCGAAGTGGGATCAAGCATGCGCATGTAAGAAAAGATCAACGCAAGATCGTTCTGCGCAGACGGATTCTTGGCGGCCTGCGCGATCTGCTCGTAAGAGTTGACCACCGTCTGAGGGACCTTAATCTGAGCGATGAACTCTTTCCGCAGCGCTTGCTCCGCCTGAGCCAGATCTCCGGGGGCAGGATTGTTCTTTCGATCTGCGGGTCCCCCAGGGATAGCTTCTAGCTGTGAGCCATCGGCGCTAAAGCGGTAGCCAGACGGAGCTTGACGCTCCGCCTGACGAGCCGAACGATCGGGTCTGAAACCAACCTCCAGACCAGCAGTTCTCGTCGGCCTCGCCTGGCCTGCCTGCGCAAGCACCTTGGGGACATATGCCCGAGTCTCTGCTGGAGCAGATGCGAGCATGGCGTCAACGTTTCCGCCCGCTGCACGCAGGGCGTTATCGACATTGCCTGGGCCCCAGTTGTACGCAGCCAGCGCGGCACGCGGGTCTGCGTACTGGCGAAGCATGGCGCCAAGATAGTCCTTGCCTACACGCTCCTGCTCTGCCGGGGACTGATCGCGGGCCGGAACAACGCCATACCCCGGATCCCGCAGTGTGCCAGGCATGGTCTGCATGGTGCCGACCGCACCCTTGCTCGACACGGCAGCCGGGTTGCCGCCTGACTCAACCTGCATCACCGCCTGCTCCAAGCCTGGAATGAGGTCGGTACCCAGCAGCCCCCGCTGGGCATTTGCAGCCGTGCTGCATCCGGCGACAGAAGACCTGCACTCGGCAACTGCGGTGCAGCGGCTCCTGAGCCAAGCAGGCCTTCACTGATGATGTTGCCTTGGAGATCCCGGTACTCTTGGGTTTCGGTGTTGCGGATGACATCCAGCAACCCCTCTTTACCCGTCTTCGGGTCGCGATAGCCGATCTGGCCCGGCTCCCATTTCGCCTTCGGACTCGCCTTCTGCCGGAACTCCTGGGCGCCAACGGGATCGACACTTGCCCACTGACTCCATGAGCCCTCATTGAGCGATCCGTCAGGGTTAAGTACGCCTCGCTGAGCCTCTTCGATAGCCGCGTTCCGCAGCATGCCCTGGCGAGTCCGAGCGAGGATTTCGTCCTTGTAGCGGGCGTTCTCGGCGTCGCTCACGCCTTGGTTGGCTGAGAGAAGCCCGCCTTGAATGCCATTTGCCAAGGCGGCGCCAAAGTTGCCTCCGGTCGGCCGAAGCATGGCGAGTCCAGCGGATAGCAAGCTCTGGCGGGCAACCGCGCCTTGGTCCTTCTCGGACAGACCTTGCCATCTCGGCGTGACCCTGCCGAAGAAATTGTTAATGTAGGAGTTCATTTGCTTCCTGTGTTTCTAGGGCGTCTCTTACGCCGGATGGGAGTGGGCGGCGCCACCACTCGATGACGCCGCCCAGGAGCCCGCCCTTGGGTAGTAGAGCCCCTATTACTTATGGCGTTTGGCGGGTGTAAATCGCTCCCGGGCAAATGCGCTTTGGACAAAGAACCCAGGGGAAAGGGCTGGGTTTACTGGTTACCCATTCGCCGCCACGTTCAACATCCTTCCTACGCCTACATCCCATCCTGTGCTCTCGCCGAGTTCTTCAAGCAGCGCATAGCTGGCCCGCTCGAGCCAGTCCCAGAGAATGGCCTCGACGGTAGAAACTTGCTTCCGATAGGTAGCCTCTCGAACTCCGGAACTGCGCGCGCCGTCCTTGTAGCTGCGCCCGACGCCGAGAAGCTTGGCCGCCGCCGCCCTTGCCACTTCGGCTGTATGCCCCATTACGGTCAGATAGAGCTCAACCTTGGGCCATAGCTCCATCCTCTGTGCCGCGTAGACCATCAGCCATGCCTCAAGCGGGCCATCAAGCGACGCGTCGGACAATGCCAGCAGCACTGGCTTCACCGGCCTCACAGTTGGGATTAGCAACGCTCCAGCAAAACGGTGGTTCTCCCAGCGCCGCACGCGTCGAACACGCGTGGCGCACGCGTCCGCACGCATGTTCGCAACTTGATCGAAGTCCTCAGCTGCTTGCCGGTCTTCAGGTCTGAAGGAGCGTAGAGCGGCTGTCCGTGCCCGTGTACTTTTGGGCAGATATCCCCGAGCGTCCTGAACTACTCGCCCCCTGGTGTGAATGGCTAGCCCCGCTGGATCAGCTGAGCCGTCTTCATCAACCAGAACCTCCACCCAAGTCGCTTGCATTGGCAGCGACATGCATGGCCCGCACCCGAACGCAGCGGCAAGTGCCTTGGAAGCTCGATCCACGTTAATTGATCCTTCCAGCCAAGGCTTTGACAGCCCTGGAATCTCCGGCGCTTGCACCTGCTTTAGGCTAGCTTTGAACTGTGCTCGACCGTTCAAGGGGCGCCCTCCCTAGAGCAAGGCTTCAGGAGCATTGGAAGCAGGGAAGAGCACGCTCCGCTTGGTAGATATCTAAAAGGGAGTACACATAGCGACCTCGAATGGGTGTGGATAACCGTTCGACTGGCCCAGATAGCGACCTCATAGGTCTGTATGTGGGCTAACGCGCTCTGCAGTTGGCCCATATAGCGACCTAGTTGGCCCACATAGCGACTAGCCATCGCGCTGAGTCCTCCACAAATGGGGCGCGACGGTCGTAGCTGGCTCGAGGTGCTTGGGAGACTCATCGACGGGGTAGTAGGTCAGCGCGAAAAGGCTGCACATGTTCTTGCCCCCTTCCTCGTCTCGATGATCCAGCCAGCAACTAGAAGCTCGAGCTTCGCTGCTTGAACAGTCGCCTTGCTTCTCCATCCCCTAAGGGAGAGCATCGACCACGGGATGCTCAAATCGCCGTTCTTGCCTGGTCGGTATTGGCGGGCTAGCTCCAGCAGAAGCTTGACGGCATTACCGGACAATTGACCAAACTCCGGCGAGTCGGAAATCCTGTGCTCAAGCATCAGGAATGGCGCGCCCTTGGACCGCCCTACTTGCTTCTGCCGTCGCCTTTCTGTGTTCTTCCTGGGTTGCGCCTGACCGTAGCTGGCGCTGCGCCCTGGAGACCGCTGCGCGCGGTCCTCACTTGTGCTGTGCATACACCCCCAAGGGCATAGGTATGAGCCCGACTAGGGCTTCTTGCGACGTGCCTTCGCGGCGCGCGAGCCAGGGAGGTGCGCCCAGGTCTGTCCGCTACGAACTTGGTTCACCGTGCGGAGAGATATCCCGAGCCGCTTGACCCAGACCTTTGACGGGATGCTCTCCGTGCTGTCGCGTATTGCGCTGACTTGGTCAGGCGACAATTTGCAGTACGGTGATCTACAGCCGTACAGCGCCAGACTCCTATTAGCCTGCCTGGCGCGGTTCTCCTGGGGGTCACCAAATCTAGATTGGACAGCGCGTTGTTGCCCGCATTGGAGTCGAGATGATCGATCTGCATGCCCTCGGGGATGGGTCCGTGAGCGGCTTCCCAAACCAGTCGGTGCGCGTACCAAGTCACGCGGGTACGGGCTTCTGACTGGCGCCGTATCACCCTCACATAGGTGTCCGAAGTCTGGATCCCTACCTCTAATCCATCCGGCTCAAAGATCCTTCCGGTGGAAAGACTGACAAGGAGGCCAGATGACGCGTGTGGCACAAGCTGACCAATAGCGTTCTCCGTCATAGCTGCACCTCCTCCCGGTCGTCTGGCTCAATCTCCTGTTCCCTTGAGGCGCTCAATGTCTGCCAGGCGCGCTGAACGTCTTGCGGGACGTAGTACTCGACCACCTTGTACGATCCGTGGTCGTCCTCATGCGTGGCGGGGTAAGCCTCAATGAGCCCACGCTCTACCAGTTCCCCGACGGCGCGCCGCGTAGGGGCTGGACGAGCGCAGCCAGCCGTCCACCCAGCCGCATCCAGAAGAGCCGACTGCTCCCGATTAAGGCAGGAAAAATTGAACATGTTCACGCCGCGACCTCCGTGGAGGCCGCAGCGAGCCGTGCGGGTAGTGTGTAAAGGCTATCGAGGTAGACGAATCGACGCGTGCCGATGCTGACTGTCTCGAGCAGACCAGCCTTTGCCAGCTCATATGCCTTGGAGCGACCGATTCCTACCTTCGCGCATTCCGGAATGAAGGGCCGGAAGTCCCGATGTCCATACGTATCCATTGACTGCACCGTGTGGCCGCTATGCGCGGCGGGTGAGTCGAAATTTATGGATGCGAGACCTAAGGGGACATGCCGTCAAACCTTCAATTTACGGATTTGGCTCAGCTGAATCAGAATCAGGAACTTCGATTCTGATTCAGTGTCGCCGGCCTACGCCCTCTTCGAGACAGGAGCCAGCTTGGAAATGGCAGCCTCGTCCAAGTCCTCAGTGCTAAAGAACACCGAGGTTAGCGCGAGCACCAGCGCTCTGTGTGGCGTACCAAACTCCCTCATGAACTTGCTAGTCACTCGCCGGATAAAGCGCAGCCTCTTTACGTTGGGGTCGTTCGGCTTCTTTACCTCGCTTTCCAATTCGGCCAGTCGAAGCGCGCCATTGTGAATCGCATCAAAGACAAGCCCTAGGTCCATCTTGATCCCGTGATAGATGGAGAACCGAATTCGGTTGAACGAGTCCTCTCTTTCATCTTCGTCAAGAGCTTCGAAATCATCCGGATGGGCAGCCTGGTAGTTGATCGCGCTGTTGAGCGCAGCCAGGTCCAGATCGGGCTGAAAGGGCCAATCTAGGCCGCTCTTCTCGTCGTAGAACGGTATGAGCAGTTCCCTGAGAGCCTCGCAATGGGCGACCATCCTCTTTGAGGCTTCCTGCCGCTGTTTGGATGTCATCTTTTCGAATGGCTCCAGTTCTGCGAGACCGTGCATCACCGCACCGCCAATCCAATCCTCCAGCGTCCCCGCCCACATCCCGGGCCTGCGATCTTTTCCCTTCAGGGATTCCAAGCACAGCGCATACTCCGCAGATGCCGTCAGCTTCCGCCAAGCAGCTTCCGCCTCCTGATTCATGAAATATCGGGTCGTACTCATACGCTGCTCCGATGCGGTCTCCAGCCTGTGGCTTCCCCAGCTTCCGACATCCTACCTAGGGCCACTCAGGTGGGCGATAGTGTCGTTCACTAGATCGCGGGCCGCGCGTCTCGCCTGGGCCATTGTTCTAAGCTCAGGGCCATCGGCAGGTGGATTACGCAGCAGGTCTTCCGCAAGCCTCTCGAGACTTCGCCTTGCCTTCTCCCGCGCCCGCTTGGCAGTCTCCTGCTGTGTGCGCTTGAAGCGTCTATCCGCTGCCGCATCGCGCCGTCGCTGCCGCTCTCGGCCCGCTATCAGCGCGACCTCAGGAAAGCCAAGGGGAAGCATTTCGTCAGTGTCATCGTAAGCATTCGCATACCAGTGAATGCCTCGCCGAAGATTGTACGAAGCCTCTTCGAATAGGTGGCAACCCGCACCAGATCCCATCGGGTCCTCGACGGGCCGCCAACCGATCTCCTGTGCACGAGTGAGAAGCTGGTCGGCGCCCACCATTTCCGTCACGACAGCGCCTGCACTGTCGTAGTAGCACAGGCAGAACTTGTCTCGGCGGTGCACGGCCAACCAGTCCATGCAAACGAGTTGATGAGAGATGAGCGAGCGGGGAGCCACCCCCATTGCCAAGAGTTCGTCAATCGGGTCGGGGGCCTGAATGGCCGGCTCACCCGCGACGGGATCTTTATGTGCGCTGCCGGAGGCAGCACTTATACTCATGCTATCCATGATCGACTCTCCAATAGTCGGTTGTGGTAGGCCGAGCCAGGGGTTGCCGCCCCTTCCTCGGCCGCTTTGTTTATGCGGCTGTGCTTCTTTGACCGGTCCTCCTTAAAGGCCTATCTCCGGTGGTTAGGCGTGCTTGGCTTTGAAGGCCAGCACGTTCGGTTCTGCAACGCGCAGCTGGTCGAGATAGTCAGACCAGGCCTGCATCATCCTCCGGCGTTCCGGCAGGTGGGTTGCCCTGTTGTAGGCCCGCCCAAGCGGATCCTTTACGGCATGCGCTAACTGGTGTTCGATGTAGTCCGGACGGTAGCCAAGCACCTCATCCAGAACCGTTCTTGCCATCGCTCGGAAGCCATGGCCCACCATCGTGTCTGAGTCGAATCCAAGATTCCGCAGCGCCGCGTTCAGCGTGTTCTCGCTCATGGGCTTTTGGGCACTACGGACCCCTGGAAACACGAACTCGCTGCGCTTGGTATAGGGATACAGGTCCCTAAGCACTTCCACGGCTTGGCTCGAGAGCGGAACGATGTGCGGAGTCCTGGTCTTGCTGGTGACGTAGCGCCACTCCGCCGCATCGAGGTCGATGTCGGCCCACTTCGCCTGCCTCAACTCCCCTGGACGGACAAACAGCATCGGAGCCAGCTTTAGCGCGGCCTGTGTGACCAATGCCCCCTGGTAGCCCCACAGCGCGCGCAGAAGGCTACCTATAACGGCAGGGTCGGTCACGCTGGCAAAGTGCTTGGTCTGAGGCTGCTCAAGCGCTCCTGTGAGGTCCTGAGCGGGATTTCTGTCAGCACGCCCCGTCGCGATGGCGTAGCGGAAGACCCGCCCAGCATGTGCCCGGGCGCGATGCGCGGTTTCTACAACACCGCGCTGTTCCAACTTCCGCAGCGCAGCCAGCAGTACGGGGGCGGTGATGTCCCCAATAGGCAAATCCGCCAGTCCAGCCAGATCCTTCTCGATCAGCCGACGCTCACGCACAACCGATCCAGGGGAAAGACCTTCCTTTGTCCGCTTGGCGAGCAACTCCAGGCCGATGGCACCGAAGGTGTTCGCGGCCCTTTCTCCTTGCGCAGCCTTCTCGGCCCTTGCCACCTGAGCGGGATTTGCTCCGCCGCGCAGCAGCGCACGAAGACGGTCACGTTCGACGCGAGCAGCCTGCAGCGACATTGAGGGGTACTCGTCGAGGGTGACGATGCTCGCCCTACCGGCGTACCTATAGCGGTACCGCCAAGCCTTCGACCCCGTTGGACGCACCTCGATGCATAGCCCATTTGAGTCAGCGATACGGTAGGCCGCTGACTTGGGCTTCAGTGTGCGAACTTTGGTGTCGGTGAGCATGTGAGTCATCCGCCAGTGAGTCGGGGTCGGGAATTACCTACCCTCGACTCACAGCCTGACTCACTTTTTTGCGGATGCAAGTGGATGCCAACGGATGCCGATGGACGGTCTAGCAGCCTTAAACACCCAATTCGCTAGCATTCTTGGACATCCCCGGACTTCGCTGGACGTCAATGTGGTGGGCCCACCAGGATTCGAACCTGGAACCAAGGGATTATGAGTCCCCTGCTCTAACCGTTGAGCTATAGGCCCTGCGCAGCGCCACAGTGTAGTGGAGCCCGCCCTTCCCTCGCTACTCAGTCATCAACGGCAAGCCCCTTCGAGACCTGCCGCAACCGAGTTTCAGCAGCCTCTGCGTACACCTGCGCCGAACCAGCGTGCAGCTGCCGTAGGGAGAATTCAAACGGCAGATGCGACACCGGGTAGGCGCAGCGGACTGGGCCTGGCGCTACCAAGCGGGGAGTTGTGGGACGAATAGTGTTACGTAAAGCTCGTCAAACAACGCGCCTCACACGTCCACGTGAAAGCGCAAGCCTCTGTTTATAAGGAATTTCATCCACGACGCGATTGGAGCCCGCCAGAATAGTGTTACGTAACCAAGACGTATCCAGATACGAATTGCGATACGAATCTACCGGGAATGGCCCGGCGCTACCCGAAAAAACCCCGCCGAAGCGGGGTTTTCTCAACACATCAGCGCAACCGGGAAATCAATCGATATCCAGGAAGCTGCGCAGCTGCTCCGAGCGGCTCGGGTGACGCAGCTTGCGCAGGGCCTTCGCTTCGATCTGGCGGATGCGCTCGCGGGTCACGTCGAACTGCTTGCCGACTTCTTCCAGCGTGTGATCGGTGTTCATGTCGATGCCGAAGCGCATGCGCAGCACCTTGGCTTCCCTCGGGGTGAGGCCGGCCAGCACGTCGCGCACGGTTTCAGACAAGTTGATGTTGGTGGTGTTCTCGATCGGGGACTCCACGTTGGTGTCCTCGATGAAGTCGCCCAGATGGGAATCCTCGTCGTCGCCGATCGGGGTTTCCATCGAGATCGGCTCCTTGGCGATCTTCATCACCTTGCGGATCTTGTCTTCCGGCATGTCCATTTCCTTGGCCAGCTCCTCCGGCGTGGCCTCGCGGCCGTACTGCTGGAGCATCTGGCGGGAAATGCGGTTCAACTTGTTGATCGTCTCGATCATGTGCACCGGAATACGGATGGTGCGTGCCTGGTCGGCGATCGAGCGGGTGATCGCCTGGCGGATCCACCAGGTGGCGTAGGTCGAGAACTTGTAACCGCGGCGGTATTCGAACTTGTCCACGGCCTTCATCAGGCCGATGTTGCCTTCCTGGATCAGGTCGAGGAACTGCAGGCCACGGTTGGTGTACTTCTTGGCGATCGAGATCACCAGGCGCAGGTTGGCCTCCACCATTTCCTTCTTGGCCTTGCGCGCCTTGGCTTCACCGTAGGCCATGGCACGGCTGATTTCCTTCAGCTCTTCCAGGTCCAGCTGGGTCAGCGTCTCGATGTCGATCGTCGCCTGCTGTTCGGCGATGATCTGGTCCTTCACTTCGCGCAGCGCCGAGGACCACTTCTGCTTGCGCTTCAGTGCGTCTTCCACCCACTCCAGGTTGGTCTGGTTGCCTTCCCAGGAACGGATGAAGTCCTTGCGCGGCATGCGTGCGGTGACGGTGGCCAGGTTCAGCACGCGGCGCTCATGGGCCTTGATGTCGGCCATGGTGTCGCGCAGCTGCTTGGTCAGCACGTCGGTCAGCGGCAGCGGCAGCTTCAGGGTGACGAACACCGCCGACATTTCTTCGCGCAGGCGCGGCAGGTTCTTCTTGTCGCCCTTGGTCGCGGCCTTCTTGAAGGCGTTGAAGGCATCGCTCAGCGCCTGCATGCGCGCGGCGACTTCCTCCGGATCCGGACCGGTCGGTGCGGCTTCTTCCTCGCCACCCTCGACATCATCGTCCTCGTCCTCGTCGCCTTCGGCATCGGCATCGCTGCTGTCATCGGCAGCGGCCGCCGGCGGCGCCGGCTCTTCGTCGGCCAGGTCGTTGAAGCCGACGATCACTTCGGCCAGGCGCTTCTTGCCTTCCTTGTGAGCCTCGTAGTCGTTCAGCAGCGACTCGACCGAGACCGGGAACTGGCCCAGTGCGGCCTGCACCTGCGAAAGGCCTTCCTCGATGCGCTTGGCGATGGCGATTTCGCCTTCGCGGGTCAGCAGCTCGACGGTGCCCATTTCGCGCATGTACATGCGCACCGGGTCGGTGGTACGGCCACCTTCGGTGTCGAGCGCGCTCAGCGCGGCGGCGGCTTCTTCGGCCGCGGTGTCATCGACTTCGCGGTTGCCGGTGTTGCCGTCGTTGAGAAGCAGGGTCTCCACATCCGGCGCAACTTCATGGACATCGATGCCCATGCCGTTGATCATGCCGATGATGTCTTCGATCTGTTCCGGGTCGACCATGTCGTCCGGCAGATGGTCATTGACTTCGGCGTAGGTCAGGTAGCCCTGTTCCAGGCCCTTGCTGATCAGTTGCTTGATTTCGGATTGGGCAGGACGTTCGTTGGCCATGTAGTGCTCGCGCCACCGGCTGGGTAGGAAATAGGGAACGTAGCATTATACCAGCCCGGGGCCCCGCCTGCCGGGCGGTGGTCCCGGCGGCTTCAGGGCCTGAGAAGGAAGGTCACAGGACCGTCATTGACCAGGCTGACGACCATATGGGCACCAAATCGGCCGGTTTCCACCCCTGGGGCGTGATTTTCACGGCAGATCCCGACAAATCGGTTGAACCCGCGTTCAGCCTCGTCCGGCGGTGCGGCCGTGGTGAAACTGGGCCGCATGCCCGAACGGGTGTCGGCGGCCAGGGTGAACTGGCTGACCAGCAGCAGGCCGCCGCCGGTGTCGCGCAGCGACCGGTTCATCTTCCCGGCCTCGTCGGCGAACACGCGGTAGCCCAGCAGGCGCTCGGCCATGCGCTGCAGCTGGGCCTCGCTGTCCCCCGGCTCCATGCCGACCAGCGCCAGCAGTCCGGGGCCGATCTGCCCCACCGCTTCGCCCTCGACGTGGACGGCGGCCTGGCTGACGCGCTGGATCAGGACGAGCATGCGGGGGCTTCCAATGAACACGGCCGGCCACGATAGCAGCGCCCTTGGCTAAACTGGCGCCGATGAATCCGCAACGCAAAGCCCGGCTGGTCTACCGCGCCACCACCCTGTTCGCCCGCCTGCCCTGGCCGTTGCTGCGGGGGTCGCGCGCGCCCTGGCGTGGGCGTGGATCAATCTCAACGCCCGTGAGAGCCGTGTCACCCGCCGCAACCTGGAACTGGCCTACCCGGAACTGGACAGCGCCGCGCGCGATCGCCTGCACCGCGAGCTGCTGCGTTCCACCGCCCTGCAGGCCATCGAGACCCTGCGCCTGTGGAGCCAGAGGCCGGCCGACAACCTGCGCCTGCACCTGAAGCAGCGCCACGGCGAAGCCCTGTACGACGCGGCGCTGGCCAGCGGCAAGGGCGTGATCGTGGCCGCCCCGCACTTCGGCAACTGGGAGCTGTTGAACCAGTGGCTGGCCTCGCGCGGGCAGATCGCCATCGTCTACAAGCCGCCTGAGGACGAGGCCAGCGATGCCTTCCTGCAGCTGGTGCGCGGCGGCCAGAACGTGCAGCAGGTGCGCGCCGAAGGCCCGGCCGTGCGCCAGTTGTTCAAGGTGCTCAAGGAGGGCGGTGCCACCGGCATCCTGCCCGACCAGCAACCCAAGGCCGGCGACGGCGTGTTCGTGCCGTTCTTCGGCGTGCAGGCGCTGACCATGACCCTGGTCAACCGCCTGGCCGAGCGCACCGGCGCCACCGTGCTGTACGGCTGGTGCGAGCGCATCGGGCCGGACATGGAATTCGCCCTGCACATCGAGCCCACCGAGCCGGCGGTGGCCGATCCGGACCCGCAGGTGGCCGCCACCGCGCTCAATGCCGGCATCGAGCGCATCGCCCGGCGCGACCCGGCGCAGTACCAGTGGACCTACAAGCGCTATACGCTGCGGCCACCGGGCAGCGGCGAGGACGACCCGTACGCCACCGAGGAACATCCTCACTGACGGCCGCCTCACTGACGGCCGCCTCACTGACGGCCGCCGCACTGGGGCCCGACCGACCTCTGCGACCGGCGGCCGCACCGTGTTGAATACGACGCTGGCGCCCCCATAGAGACTGCGATGTCCGCCTCCCCGGTCCTGCCATGCCTGCTTCTTCCCTGTTCGGCGACCCCGCCGCGATCCGCTGCGAACGCGCGGTGGCCGAACTGCGCGCCGGCCGCCCGGTGCTGCTCCACGATGGCCAGGGCCAACGCCTGGCGGTCATCGCACTGGACAGTGCCACCGCCAGCAGCTTCGCCACCTTTGCCAACGCAGCGCGCGAGCGCCACTACCTGTTCCTGACCGCCACCCGCGCCCGCGTGCTCGGCGTGGAGGCGGCGCAGGGTGCGCGCCTGCCGCTGGCCGGCATCGCCTTCGATGCGCTGCCCTCGCTGGGTTATCTGCGCGAGCCGGGCCCGATGCCGGCCGACTGGAGCGCCGGTGATGCCTTCGATGCCGGTGCGGTGGAACTGGCGCGTCTGGGCCTGCTGCTGCCGGCGATGGTGGCGGTACGCCTGGAATCCGGCGACAGCACCTTCGAGGGTGCCGCCGAAGTGGCCCTGTGCGACCTGGCCGAGGGTGCGGCACACGCGGCCCACGACTACGAACTGGTGGCGCGTTCGCCGGTGCCGCTGCGTGATGTCGGCATGACCACCTTCGCGGTGTTCCGCGGCGGCGTGGCGCAGCGCGACCAGGTGGCGATCATCGTCGGCGAACCGGACCTGTCGGCGGTGGTGCCGGTGCGCGTGCACTCCTCGTGCCTGACCGGCGACCTGTTCGGTTCACTCAAGTGCGACTGCGGCGACCAGCTGCGGCGTGGCCTGCGCAAGCTGAAGGAGCTGGGCGGCGGTGTGCTGCTGTACCTGGACCAGGAAGGCCGTGGCACCGGCATTGCCGCCAAGATGCGCGCCTATGGCTACCAGCACGACGGCCTGGACACCATCGACGCCGATGCGCAGCTGGGCTTCGGTGCCGACGAGCGCCGCTATGGCAGCGCGGTGGCGATGCTGCGCGGCCTGGGCGTCACCCGCGTGGCCCTGCTCAGCAACAACCCGACCAAGGCGCAGCGCCTGCGCAATGCCGGCATCGAGGTGCTGGACTGCATTCCGGTCACCGGCGAGATCACCACCGAGAACGAGCACTATCTGCGTACCAAGGCCGAGCGTGCCGGCCACCTGCTGGATGTGGATGCGCTGATCCAGGCTGCGCAGTAACGCAGCCGACCTGCTACCGTCTGCGCGGTGCGGCCACGGCCGCCATCGCCCGCCCTGCCGCCTGACGGAGCCTGCGTGACCGACCTCGTTCCTGCCACCCCGCCCACCGCCGCCTGGCAGTCGCTGCCACCACGCGCGGCGCGCCTGGCCGCATTTGAAGGCGCCTTCGGTGGCCTGTTCGTGCCGGGCCTGCCACTGGCGGCGGCCTGGTGGTTCTTCGATCTTCCCGGCGGCCTGTGGGCTGCACCGGCGGGACTGCTGGCGGGGCTGCTGTTCGGCGCCTGGCTGGGCCATCGACGCCTCACCCGCACCCGCTGGCGGCTGGATGCACAGGGCCTGGGCCTGCGCCGCGACCTGATGTGGCAGCTGGAAACGCGCATTCCCGTTTCGCGCGTGCAGCACCTGGACCTGCGTCGTGGCCCGCTGGAACGCCGCGCCGGCCTGGCCACGCTGATCGTGCACACCGCCGGCACGCGCATGAGCGCGGTCACCGTCAGCGGCCTGGACGAAGCCGACGCCGAGCGCCTGCGTGACACCCTGGCGCACCAGCTGGACCAGGACGCCGACGCCCTGTGAGCCTGCCGCCGCCCCTGCCCGCATCGCTGCCCACCGGTGGCGAGGACCATCGCCTGCACCCCTGGTCGTGGCTGTTCGTGCTGTTGATGCAGCTGCGCCACTACTTCCTGCCGCTGGTCGCGCTGCTGGTGTTCGGCCAGCGCGGTGACCGCGATCCGATGTGGGCACAGCTGGTTCCACTCTCCGCCATCGCCGTGCTGGTGCTGGTGTCGGTGCTGCAGTACCTGAGCTATCGCTACCGCATCGGCAGCGATGCGATCACCGTGCGCAGCGGATTGCTTGCGCGCAATCGTCGCGAGATTCCGTTCGCCCGCATCCACAACGTGGAGGTACGGCAGAACCCGCTGCATCGCCTGTTCGGCGTGGCCGAGCTGCGCCTGGAGTCGGCCGGCGGCACTCGCCCGGAAGCGGAAATGCGGGTCCTGAAGCTGGACCAGGCGCTGGCGCTGGAGCGCCTGGTGCGCCAGCGCGGGCACGCGCCACAGGCCGCCGATAGCCACGCCACCACCGACACCGCCGATGCAGGCGACGGGCAGGTACTGCTGCGCCTGTCGAGCTGGGACGTGGTGCGCATGGGGCTGCTCTCCAACCGCGGCTGGGCGCTGGTGGTGGCCGCCATCGGCGTGCTGTTCCAGATCGTGCCGCGTTCGCTGATGGACGATGCCCTGCAGCGCGGCGGTCGCGAGGCCTTCGGCTATGCCAGCCATCTGCACCCCGGCGTGGCCGTAGCCTTCGCGCTGCTGGCCGGTGCGCTGCTGCTGGGCTGGCTGGTGCTGCGCGCGCTTTCGGTGGTGCTGACCCTGTTGCGCTATCACGGCTTCATCCTCGCCGAGCAGGCCGGTCGCCTGACCGTGTCGGCCGGCCTGCTCAGCCGCACCCGCAGCAGCGTGGCGCGTCGCCGCATCCAGGCCTGGACGCTGCGTGAGGGCACCCTGCATCGATGGTTCGGGCTGCGTCAGCTGCGTATCGACAGCGCCGCCGGTGGCCCGTCGCGCGAGGAAGATCGTGCCCTGCGCGAGCTGGCGCCACTGGCTCCGGCGCCGCGTTGCGAGCAGTTGGTGCAGCAGCTGCTGCCGCACCTGCACTGGCCGCCCGCGCACTGGCAGGCGGTGCCGCAGCGCGGCCGGTGGCGGCTGTGCGTGGGCGCGCTGGTGCTGGTTCCAGCGCTGGCGGCGGCCGGCTACTGGCGCTGGGGTGGATGGGGCCTGATCGTGCTGGCCTGGCTGCCGGTGGCGTTGTGGGTGGCGCGCCAGCAGATGGCGCGCATCGGCTGGTACCTGGATGCGCACTACGTGGCGGTGCGTGGCGGCTGGTGGAACCGCTGGTGGCGCTGGGCCGAGCTGGACAAGGTGCAGGGCCTGCGCCTGCAGCGCTCGCCGCTGGACAGGCTGCTGGGCACCAGCAGCCTGCAGCTGGACACTGCCGGTGCACACGGTGATGTGGCATTGACCCTGTCCTACCTGCCGCAGGCACAGGCGCAGCAGGTGATGGATCAACTGGCCAGCGCGCTGGCAAGGCGCAAGCTGCGCTGGTAAACAGTACCGGTAGTGCCGGCCGCTGGCCGGCAATCCCCGATCAGCGCTGCGACGGCCCCCAGTAGCCCAGATCCCTGCGGATCTGCAGGTCACGCATCCAGCTGCCGAACGGCTTGCGGCGCAACGCGCCCATTTCACCGGACAGGAAGTCTTCGGTGGCCGCGATCACCCGCTCGCTGGACAGGCCGTCACGGTAGGGATGGATGGCATCGGCATAACGCACGATCTCCGCCTTCAACGCCGCGTCCGGGTGCAGCGCGCGCTGCAGCATCGCCGCCAGCTGCGCGGGGTCGTCGAAGTCGATCATGTGCCGCTTCGGCACGCGGTTGCGGAAGGTCACCACCGGCTTGTGCTGGACGATGAACTCCGAAACGATCGACGAGGTATCCGACACCAGCACGTCGGCCGCACGCTGCGCGGCCATCACCTGCTCCGGCTCGATGAAGCGCGCATTGGCACCGGCGAGCGCGCGGTACTGCTCGAACAGCTGCGGCGGGCACTTCGGGTGCAGGGTCAGCAGCCAGTAGCGGTCACCGGCAGCGATGTCGGCGGCAATCTGTGCGTGCAGGTGCGGGGCCGCACTGAGCCGTTCGGTGAAGGTCGAGCCGAACAGGATCACCGGGCGATCGCCCGCTGGCGCGCGCAGCGCGGCACTCTCGCCGCCATCATCGCGAAACAGGGGATCCAGTTTCGGCCAGCCGGTCTCGGCTACCGCGAAGTGGCCCTGCTGATCGGCGATCTGGCGGAACGGCGCGGTGGTGGCCGGGCCCTGCGTGCAGTACAGGTCGAACATGCCGCGCACCCGGAAGTGGCCACGCGCACTGTCACGCTTCTCCACGTTGAAGCCATGGAACAGCTGCACCTTGGCCCCGGACAGGAACGTCGGCACCCAGTTGGCGGCACTGAACACCGCGCGCGGACGCATCGCCAGGGCCTGCTTCAGGCCGATGTCGGGCACGCCGGGCAGGCTGCTGCCGGCCGCGCCGCCTTCGAACCAGGCCGCCACCTCCTGCCCGGAGGCGTGCAAGGCCTGCGCCAACGGGGCGAGAATAGGCAGCGCATAGCGCTCCGTCGCAAACAACAGGTAACCGGCCATCATGTCCTCCACGACCGCTCCCATCGAACGGCCTCGCATCTCGGCGTGCATTATCACGTTCAACGAGGCCGGCCGCATCGGCGACTGCCTGGCCTCGCTGGCCTTCTGCGATGAGATCGTGGTGGTGGATTCGCAGTCCACCGACGCCACCGTGGCCATCGCCGAAGCGGCCGGTGCCCGCGTGCTGCAACGGCCGTTCGACGGCTTCCGCAGCCAGAAGGCGTTCTGCGTCGAGCAGGCCAGCCACGACTGGGTGCTGTGCCTGGACGCCGATGAGCGCATCAGCCAGGACCTGCGCACGGCCATCGAACAGGCCCGCGACGGCGGCTTCGCAGGCCATGCCGGCTACCGCTTCGCGCGCCTCTCCGAGTACTTCGGCAAGTTCCTGCGCCACGGCAACGCCTACCCGGACCGGGTGCTGCGCCTGTTCGACCGCCGCCAGGGCGGCTGGCGAGGCAAGCGCGAGATCCACGAAGCGGCCAGCGTCGACGGCAGCGTCAGCACCCTGCGCGGCGATCTGCTGCACTACCCCTACCGCTCGTTGCAGCAGCAGCTGGCCAAGACCGAGAAGTACGCGCGGATGATGGCCGAGCACGAGTTCGCACGCGGCAAGCGCGCCACCCTGGGCAAACTGGTGCTGGCGCCGGCCTGGCGGTTCTGGCGTGGCTTCCTGTTCCGTGGCGGCTTCCGCGACGGCTGGCATGGCCTGGTCTATGCCTATGTACGCGCCAACTACGTACGGCAGAAGACCATCATGCTGTGGATGCTGGGCAACGGCCAGGCCGTGGCCGATACGCCAGGCGCCTGATCGTCGGCTATCGCGCGGCGGTCAACCGCCGAGGCGTGCCCGATGCCGCGCACCTTCGACGATCGACAGACCGGTCAGCAGGCCGACCAGGGTGACGTAGAAACTGGCCGTCATCTGGTGCGCGAACATCGACTGGGTCAAGCCGCACAGGGCGTAGGTGATCACCAGCATCACGCCGGCGGCGGCCGGACCACGGAACGTCGCCCGGCCACTGCGCCGATGCAGGCGCACGAACAACCAGAGCGGAATACCGTAGACCGCCAGCAGCAGCGCCAGGCCCGGCCCCCTGGGTGGCCGCCCATTCGGCGATATCGTTGTGCGCATGCCCCAGGTGGCAACGCGCCTCGGCCGGATTGTCACGGCAGACCGGTACCCGCTGCATGGCGTTGTCGAAATGCCCGATGCCAACCCCGACCAGCGGGTGGTCAAGAAAGGTCTCCCAGGCCACCTGCAGGCGCTCCACGCGCGCGCCGGCCGACGAATCGCTGTCGCCCTGCTCCATGCGCTGCACATCGCTGTGCAGTTCGCTCAGGCGTACCTGGTGGCGCAGTTCCGGCACCGACAGCAGCAGTGTCGCGCCGATGGCCAGCATGCCCGCCAGCACCGACAGCCGCGCCGCACCGGTCCGCCAGCGCAGGCTCAGCGCCAACACCACCAGCAGCGCCAGCAACGCCGCAAAGACCCGCGGCTGCCGGTCAGGACGATGGTGCCGCAGCCGGCCGCCATGCCCACGATCACCAGCGACCAGCGCCGCGAAGGTCGACAGAACACCAGCAGCACCATCAGCACCATCACGATGTCGGCCAGCACGATGGCATTGGTGAACAGTTCGGCGCGCGGTGCACCACCGAGTACCTGCCACAGCGACATGGCGAAGGTGGCCAGCAGACCGGTCAGCGCGCCGTACCAGAGCCAGCGCAGGTCAGGTCGCAGCGCGCAGACCCACAGGGCGATCCACGGAATCACCACGAAGCGAGAGCGATTGTCGACGTCACGCAGGCCCTGTTCGAACAGCAGGACCGACACCAGCCCCAATACCAGCACGGCCAGCATCAGCCAGGTCAGCA
The DNA here is from genome assembly GCF_056172695.1 of Stenotrophomonas sp. GSD10. Taxonomy (NCBI): domain Bacteria; kingdom Pseudomonadati; phylum Pseudomonadota; class Gammaproteobacteria; order Lysobacterales; family Lysobacteraceae; genus Stenotrophomonas; species Stenotrophomonas sp. GSD10. The sequence goes on from NZ_JAOCMC010000002.1 coordinate 3,691,070, forward strand.
CCTTGACCGGCTGCCCGGCCATGCCACGCGCGCGCCACAGCAGCTCCGGCGCCAGCAAGGTGCTGAGCAGCAACAGCAGGCCATACGGCAGCAGGTTGATCGGCACGGTCAGGACCAGCGCCGGCAGGCAGAACAGGCCCAGTTGGGCCAGCCCGTGCGCAGCGCCCTGGCGCCCACCGACGGGAATGCCCAGCAGATCGCCGCCCTTGGAATTCAGGTTGTCCGGTGAAGCTGGCACGTCGGAGATATCGCTGCAATCTGCGGAATGAACGGAAGCGGCCACCGAGGCCGTTTCCGCCTGCTGTTTTACTGCCTTTGGCCGCGCTTGGGCAGACTGGACAAGTCGAAATGGTAGGCGCTAGTCATGTTCCTGCAAGCGCCGTTCACGTTCCCGTTCGGCCGGAGTGGCCACGCACGGCAGGCTGACCGCTGCCGCAGGCACCAGCCACCAGCGGCGGCGGTTGGCCACGCCGGCCAGTTCCGCGCGGCTGCGGTCGACGCAGGACAGCAGGGCGTGCTCGTTGACCAGCAACCAGCGACGTTCGGGCACCAGTCGCTGCCAGCGGGTCGCGGCCGCCAGCTGCGCGTACCAGGGGGTCTGGAAGCCGAACGTGGCCGCTGGGCGGTCGGCCAGCAGCAGGTTCTGTTCCTTCCACGCCACCAGCCCCAGTTCGGCGTCCGGGCCGATGCGGGCTCCCACCGTTCGCATCAGCCCATGGGCGGAACTGGAATCGTTCAGCAGCGGGTAGCCGATCAGGCTGTACACCGTCCACATCCCGGCCAGGGTCGAGACCAGCGCGAGGTGACGCCGGCGGCCACTGGCCAGCAGGCTCAGGCCCCCCACAGACCCATGGCCAGAATCGCCCACGCCAGCGCGTCGACCACTCCCGGCGCCAGCCCGCGGCTGTGCGTCAGACGCAGCTCGTAGCCCGGGTCCCCCAGCAGGGCCAGGGCTCCGGCCACCGTCAGGCCCAACGCCAACAGTGCGGTGAACGCGCCCACCACGGCCTGCACGTCACGCCGCTTCAGCAGGCCCGGCAACAACGGCGCCAACGCCAGGCAGAACATCGGCAGCGCCGGCAGGATGTAGACATCGCGCTTGCCGTCGGGCAGGGAGAAGAACAGCACCACCAGCAGCCACCAGGCCAGCGGCAGCAGGTAGCGCGGGTCACGGCGGCGCAGGCGCCGGCGCCACGCCGGGAGCGCCCAGGGCAAGGCCAGGATCGGCGGAATCCACAGCAGCGGCATCGTCGCCAGAAAATACCAGCCGGGCTGGTGGTGGTCCCAGGAATGGGTGTAGCGCCGCGCCGTCTGCTGGAACAGGATGTCGTCGATGTAGGCCCGGTATACGTCCGAGCCGGTAGCCAACGCCGCCAGCAACATCGGCGCCAGCCACAGCGCCACGGCCAGCACGAAGGCCAGCGGTGCCAGCCAGAATCGCCAGTCGCGTGCGTGCAGCTGCAGCCGCGGCCAGTGCAGCGCCGCGGCCAGCGCCGCCGGCACCAGCATCAGCAGCGCCAGCAGGCCCACGCCCTTGGTGATCACCCCGATACCGGCGAAGAACCAGCCCAGCCACCACCAGCGCCAGGCCGGGCCCAGCAGCAGATGGCGCAGCAGGCCGTAGTTGGCCAGCGTGATGAACAGCAGCAGCAGCGCGTCGATCTGCGCCTTCTTCGCCTGGAAGGTGAACTGCAGCGCGAACAGCAGGGCCCAGCCCGCATACAGCCCCACCCGCCGCGTCCACAGCCGGCGGCCCAGATCCACCACGCACCACAGGGTGCCCAGCGCGGCCAGCAGCGACGGCAGCAGGAAGGCCACGCGCCAGTGCCCGATCAGGCTGTACAGCGTGGCCTGCCACCACATCAGCATCGGCGGCTTGTCCGAGTACAGCTCGGTGCCACGATGCGGGAACAGCCAGTGCCCGCTGTCGATCATCTGCTTGGCCACCAGCGCGAAGCGCGGCTCGTCCGACGGCCACGGGTCGCGAAGGCCAAGCCCGGCCCCCAGCACCAGCAGGGCCATCACCGCCAACAACCAGGTCTCGCGCGACGCGCGGGTTTTCAGCATGGGACTCGCAACGGCAGCGGGGGTCAGGCCGTTTTTAGCAGACGTGCGTAGAAGAATCCGTCAGCATCGTTGTCACCGGGCAGTCGTTGGCGTGCGATACCTTCGCAGTCCAGGCCGAATGCGTCGCCCAGTGGTTGCGCCTGCGCATCCGGATGCCACTTCAGGAACGCCTTGATCTGATCGACGTTCTCGGCGCGCAGGATCGAACAGGTGGCGTACAGCAGCACCCCGCCCGGGCGCAGCATCGACCAGCAGGCTTCCAGCAGACGTGCCTGCACACCGACCAGGGCCTCGACGTCCTCGGCACGGCGGTGGAACATGACGTCCGGTTGACGGCGGATCACGCCGGTGGCCGAACACGGCGCGTCCAGCAGGATGGCGTCGAACAGGGTGCCATCCCACCAGGCACCGGGATCACTTGCGTCCGCCACCCGGGTCTGCGCAGCTTCGCCCACGCCGGTGCGCACATAGGTATCACGGGCGCGCGCCAGGCGACGGGCATCGATATCCAGGGCCAGCAGCTGCAGGGTCGGGTCACGTTCCAGCAGGTGCGCCGACTTGCCACCGGGGGCCGCGCAGGCGTCCAGCACGCGGGCGCCGGGCGCCGGTGCCAGCGCGTCGGCAGCACATTGCGCCGACAGGTCCTGCACCGACAGCGCGCCGTCGGCGAAGCCCGGCAGCTGGTTCACCGCGATGGGCGCCGCCAGGCGCAGCGCATCGGCGCTGAGCGGGCTGGGCTCGGCGGCGATACCGGCCTCGGCCAGCGCCGCCAGGGCCTTGTCGCGGCCACCGTGCTGGCGGTTGGCACGCAGCCACAGCGGAGCCGGTTGCAGGCTGGCGGCGAAGATCGCCTCGGCCTGGCCCGGCCAATCGCGCTCCAGGGCATCGGCCAGCCAGTCGGGGAACGCGTCACGGGCCGGCTGCTCGGGGAACCCCTCGCGCTGCGCACGGCGCAGGATCGCGTTGACCAGGCCGGCCTGGCGCTCGCGGCCCAGCGCGCGTGCGGCGTCAACGGTCGCCGACAGCGCCGCATGCGCCGGCAGTTCCAGCACGTCCAGCTGGGCGAACCCGACCATCAGCAGCGTGCGCAGGTCGGCATCGCGTGCCGACAGCGGCTTCTGCATCCACGACTGCAACGCCGCGTCATAGGTGCTACGCCGGCGCAGCACGGCAAAACACAGCGCTTCCAGCAGCGCACGGTCACGGCTGTCGGCCAGCTTCGGCAGCGCCCAGGCCAGTTCGGCCTTCAGCGAACGGCCGCGGGTGAACACCTGCGCCAGCACGCGTGCGGCCAGCATGCGGGTGGCTGCGCCCGGCGCCGCCTTGGCGACGGAGAAATCATTCTGCTTCGACACCGCTTATGCCCCCACGCGCAGGTCGCGGCGGGCGTTGAGGTAGTCGGCGGCGGTGATCGCCTTGCCGCCTTCACGCTGCAGCACGCGCAGGCGCAGCGCGCCCTGGCCGCAGGCAATGTCGATGCCCTCGCGGCCGGCGGCCAGCACCGTGCCCGGTGCCTGGCCGTGGGCCAGGTCCAGCGCCACGGCACCATGGATGCGCACGCGCTCGCCGGCCAGCGTGGCCTCGGCGATCGGCCACGGGTTGAACGCGCGCACGGTACGCGCCAGCGCCCCGGCGTCCTGCGCCCAGTCCAGCTTCGCTTCGGCCTTGTCCAGCTTGTGCGCGTAGGTCACGCCCTGCTCCGGCTGCGGCCGCGCGATCGGCTTGATGCCGGCCCGCAGCAGGCCCAGCCCGTCGGACAGCACCTGCGCGCCCAGCTCGGCCAGCCTGTCGTGCAGCTGGCCGCCGGTATCGGTCGCGGCAATCGGCAGTTCCTGGTGCAGCAGCACCGGGCCGGTATCCAGGCCGGCTTCCATCTGCATCAGGCAGACGCCGGTCGTTTCGTCACCGGCCTGGATCGCGCGCTGGATCGGCGCGGCACCGCGCCAGCGCGGCAGCAGCGAAGCGTGCACGTTCCAGCAGCCATGGGTCGGGATGGCCAGCACCGCCTTGGGCAGGATCAGGCCATAGGCCACCACCACCATCAGGTCCGGCTGCAGATCGCGCAGCTGCTGCTGTGCGGCTTGGTCCTTCAGCGACTCGGGCTGGTAGACCGGAATGCCACGGGCCACCGCCTCCAGCTTGACCGGCGACGGCGCCAGGCCACGGCCGCGGCCGGCCGGGCGGTCCGGCTGGGTGTAGACGGCCACGACCTCGTGGTGGCGCGCGGCGGCGCGCAGCGACGACACCGCGAATTCCGGCGTACCGGCAAAGACAATCCTCATGGCTACCCCACTTGCAGGATGGATTCGTGCAGGAAAGAAAACGGCGCCGTCGGCCGGCGCCGTGCAGCCCGCGCCGTGCGCAGGCACGGGCCACCCGGCGGGTGGCCCGGATGGGCGATCACGCCACGTGCTTGCGCTGCTTGGCCAGCTTCTTGCGGACCATTTCGCGCTTGAGCGGCGACAGGTAATCAATGAACAGCTTGCCGTCCAGGTGGTCCATCTCGTGCTGGATGCAGGTGGCCAGCACTTCACCGGCCTCGATCTGCTGCGGCTGGCCGTTGCGGTCCAGGTACTTCACGGTGATGGTGTCGGCACGGGTCACGTCGGCGAAGATGCCCGGCACCGACAGGCAGCCTTCCTGGTACACCCGGCCCCCGTCCTTGGCGATGATTTCCGGGTTGATGAACACATGCGGTTCATTCTTTTCTTCGCTGACGTCGATGACCATGAAGCGCTTGTGCACGTCCACCTGGGTGGCGGCCAGGCCGATGCCGGGGGCGTCGTACATGGTCTGGAACATGTTGTCGACCAGCTCCTGGAAGGCCGGCGTGGTGACTTCGGCGGCGTCGATCAACGCGGCCTTGGTACGCAGGCGCGGATCGGGGAACTCGAGAATGGGGAGAAGGGCCATGGCTGTTTCCGGATATAAGGGCCGGCACGCCGGCATACGTCGCAGATTCTAGCTCCAACGCTTGCCTTGCGCCCCGGTTTCTGGACTATAGTGCGCGAACCTGTTGGGGAATCAGGGCTTCACACCTATGTTGCTTCGTTTTCGTACGGTCGTCGCCGCGGCGATGCTGACCGTGGCTGCCTATGCTACCGCCGTGGAAGTGAATGGCGGGCACCCGGACACCTATGTGGTCCGAAAAGGGGACACGCTGTGGGATATCGCCGCGCGTTTCCTGCAGAAGCCCTGGCTGTGGCCGGAGATCTGGCAGGCCAATCCGCAGATCGCCAACCCGCACCTGATCTATCCCGGTGACGTGCTGAGCCTGGCCTATCTGGACCGGGTGACCGTGGCCGCCCAGCCCGGCCCGCGCCAGGAGGCCCCGATCGATGCCATTCCGCTGGCCCAGGTCGAGCCGTTCCTGAAGCAGCTGAGCGTAGTCGACAGTGTCAAGCAGCTGCCCTACGTGGTCGGCCTGGAAGACAACCGGCTGCGCGTCTCCGGCGGCGATACCGTCTATGTCCGCCTGTCCGATGCCCAGGTCGGCCAGCGCTGGGCCGTGGTCCGCCCGACCGTGCGCTACGCCCAGCCCAAGCCGACCGAGGACCTGACCGCCAATGGCGATGTCACCCCCGGCAGCGGCAACCTGTGGAAGGCCTACAACGCCCCCAACGCCCGCCGCGGCGTGCTGGGCTACGAGCTGGCCCAGGTCGCTACCGGCACCATCACCCAGATCGCCGGCGGCAAGGTCGAAGCGTCCACCCTGGTCCTGGACAAGAACGTCGGCGGCCGTGAAGTGCGTTCCGGCGACCGCCTGGTGCCGGTCGAGGCCCGCCCGTACGACCTGCAGTTCGTGCCGCACGTACCGGCAGCCGGGGTCGAAGGCGTGGATGTGCGCGTGCTGGCAGTGACCGACATGTTCACCGCCGGCGGCCCGCGCGATGTGATCGCGATCTCGGCAGGCCGTGCGCAGGGCGTGGACAACGGAACGGTGTTCTCGCTGTGGCGTCCGGGCCGTCATGTCGCGCACCGCATGAAGTACCCGACCTCCTCGCGCATGGACGACGCACTGAGCACCGGCGCCGGCCGCGTCTCGCTGCCGGACGAATATGCCGCGCACGCGATGGTGTTCCGCACCTTCGACAACGTCAGCTACGCGCTGGTGATGCAGGGCGTGAAGCCGGTGCGCGTGGGCTACAACGCGCTGCACCCGGACGCGAAGTAGCGTCGAGCTTGCTCGACTGGCCATGAATGTAGAGTCGAGCTTGCTCGACTGACTGGAGCGGGAGTCGAGCAAGCTCGACTCTACAGGGGCGGTCTCCGGCAAACCCTGACGGTCACATGCGAAGGCGCCCTAGGGCGCCTTCGTTGCATCCGGCCGATAGTGGGGCAATGACCAGACCGATGGATGAGGCGCTGCTGCGCCTGGTGATGGCGGGCGGCGCATTGGCGCCACGGCGGGCACTGCTGCAAGGGGCCGAGGACGCCACGACGGCCATCGCACGGGGCGTCGCCGGATGGCGTGAACACGGCTGCACGCCGGAGCAGTGCGCGGCACTGGAGCGCCCCGACCCGAAAGCGTGGGCAAGCACGCTGCGCTGGCTGCAGGGCGACCACCATCATCTGCTGGCCTGCACCGACCCTGCCTTCCCACCGTCGCTGCTGGAGGTGCCCAACCCACCGCTGGCCCTGTTCATGGCCGGCGACCCCAGCCTGGCCTGGCGCCCGTCGGTGGCCCTGGTCGGCAGCCGCTCGCCAACGCCGGGCGGCCGCGCGCTGGCGGCCCGCTTTGCCGGGTGCTTCGTCGAGGCCGGCCTGGCCGTGACCAGTGGATTGGCGGCCGGCATCGATGCCGAGGCCCACCAGGCCACACTGGACGCTGGTGGCTGCACCGTGGCGGTGATCGGCACCGGCCCGGACCGGGCCTATCCGGACAGCCATGCCCGGCTGCAGGCACGGATCGCCGCCGACGGCGTGGTGCTCAGCGAGTACCTGCCCGGCACGTCCGCGCGCCCCGGCCATTTCCCGGCGCGCAACCGGCTGGTGGCCGGGCTGGCACTGGCCACAGTGGTGGTCGAAGCCGCACAGCGCTCGGGCGCGCTGATCACCGCCCGGCTGGCTGCCGAGGCCGGCCGCGAGGTCTGCGCCCTGCCCGGCTCGGTGCTCAACCCACGCGCCGCCGGCTGCCACCGCCTGATCCGCGAGGGTGCAGCGCTGGTCGAGCGCCCCGAGGACGTCCTGGAGCTGCTGGCCCCCGCCCTGCGCCAGCAGCTGCCGGGCTTGCAATCACGGCTGGCCACCCCCACTGAACAGGCACCGTCGGCGCTCCTGCCGGCGCGCTGGGCGAACGACCCTGACTACCAGTGCTTGTGGCGGGCCCTGGACCACAACCCAAGCGGTATGGATTCACTGATCACGCGCTGTGGATTGACGGCGCCACAGGTGTCCTCCATGCTGCTGGCCATGGAACTGGCGGGAATCGTGGTGTGCGTACACGGCCGCTACTGTCGAACTCCCTAGTTTCTTCACCTCCACAGCGTCGCGCGACGCAGGCCGAGGGGCAATGAAAGAGAGCATCCTGGACGTACTGCTGTACCTGTTTGAACACTATTTCAGCGAAGATGCGGACCTGATCCGTGACCGCGATTCGCTCCAGAACGGCCTGATCCAGGCCGGTTTCAGCCCAACTGAGATCAACAAGGCGTTCGACTGGCTCGACGCCCTGGCCGCGCAGCGGCCGAGCATGGCCCAGGCACGGGTCGATGGCCCTGTGCGCGTCTACCACGGCCCCGAGCTGGACAAGCTGGACGTGGAATGCCGCGGTTTCCTGCTGTATCTGGAACAGCACGGCATCCTCGACGCCGACCAGCGCGAGCTGGTGCTGGACCGGGCGATGGCCCTGGACCAGGACGAACTGGACCTGGACGACCTGAAGTGGGTCGTGCTGATGGTGCTGTTCAACCAGCCCGGCTCCGAGGCAGCCTACGCCTGGATGGAAACGCAGATGTTCATGGACGAGCCAGAACCCCTGCACTGACCGTACACTTGGGGGCATAGCGCATTCAGGAGCGTCCCCGTGAGCGAGTGGTTCCATGCAGAAGGCAACCGGCAGCAGGGTCCGCTGCCGGCGGAACAGGTGGTGGAGTTGTTCCGCAACAACCAGATCACCCTGGACACCCTGGTGTGGCGCGACGGCCTGCCGCAATGGCAGCCGTTGCGCAGCGTCGTGGACGAGCTGGGCCTGATCGTGCCGGCACTGGACGCGGCAACGCCGCCGCTGACGCCCGACCCCACACCGGAACCCGCACCGCCGCAGCCACCGGTGCTGCCGCCCTCCACCCCCTATACCGCCACGGCAGCCGCCGGCGTGTTGCCGCCACCGAAGAAGAAGCTCTCCGGCTGCGCCCTCACCGCGATCATCGGTGGTGGGTTGCTGCTGGTGCTGGTGCCGATCATGGCCATTCTGGCGGCGATCGCGTTGCCGGCCTACAACGAGTACACCGTGCGTGCCAAGGTCGCCACCGCGGCCGACGCGCTGCACCCGTTGCAGGACCAGGTGCAGCATTTCGCCGATGAGGAAGGCCGTTGCCCCGGCGCCAACGACGCCGGTTTCCCGGCCCCGGGCGACTTCACCCAGGCGGGCCTGTCGGCTGTGCACATCGGCCGCTTCAACAACGGCCATTGCGGCATCGAAGCCACATTGGCGGCGCCAGGCAAGCAGATCGACGGCGACCTGCTGTGGCTGGAATACGACCGCGACAGCGGCCGCTGGGAATGCAGCGGCGAGAGCGACAACAAGTACCTGCCGCCGTCGTGCCGCGGCTGAGCCGCATGCACGACCGCGCTTCCAAGGACGATCCTACGGGGAACATGCAATGACCGAGTGGTACTACGCTGAAGGGCAGCAACGCCAGGGCCCGCTGCCAGTCCAGGAGATCCGCCAGCGCTTCCAGCGCGGCCAGTTGAATCTGGACACCCTGGTCTGGCGCGAGGGCATGGCGCAATGGGCCGCGCTGCGCCAGGTGGTCGACGAGCTCGGCCTGCAGATGCTGGCCGATGCCAGCACGACCGCCGCCAGTGGCGGCTTCGACCTGCGCGGCGACTATGCCGCGATCGACAACGGCACCGCGCCCCTGCCCGGCACCGGCGCCCTCAGCAGCTCGCCCTACAGCGCCCCTGCGGCCGCCGGCGACAGCAGCCATGGCCAACCGATCGCCGGTGGCGAAGTGGTCTACGCCGGCTTCTGGAAGCGTGTGGCTGCCTACATGATCGACTACTTCGTGCTGGCCATTCCCGGCGGCATCATCGGCGCCATCATCGGTGTCGTGCTGGGCGCCAGCATGGGTGCGTTCGGCGGCGGTGATACCGCCATCGAAATCGTCGCGCAGCTGGCCAGCGCGCTGATCAACCTCGGCATCGGCATGGCGTATTACACCTGGTTCCATGCCTCGCAGGGCGGCGCCACGCTGGGCAAGATGGCGGTCGGCATCAAGGTGGTGCGCAGCAACGGCGAGCGCCTGACCAAGGGCCGCGCCTTTGGTCGCTACTGGGCGGCGATGCTGAGCAGTGTGACCCTGGGCATCGGCTTCCTGATGGCCGCCTTCACCGAGCGCAAGCAGGGCCTGCACGACATGATCTGCGACACCCTGGTGGTGGATCGCTGGGCCTTCACCGACCAGCCGCACCTGCAACGGCGCGAACTGGGCGCGGTCACTATCGCGATCCTGGTGGTGACCGGCCTGCTGACGCTGGCAGGCCTGGCCCTGCTGGTGTTCGCGGTCGGTTTCCTCGCCAAGATGGCCTCCTGAACGGCCATCCTCACGCCTGGCTGCTTGACAGGGGCCGCCCGGGCGTGATTCCTCTAACAAGGTGAAACCTGAACGCCCGGCACAGTACCGGGCGTTCAGTTTATGGATTTGCCCGTGGCCGCTTCACTAATGCGGCCGTTTGCTCCACCCTAGCGGCCCCTTCCCCACGGTTCGCCCCACAGACCCTGCTGCCATGCCCAAGCACCTGCTCATCGTCGAATCGCCGGCCAAGGCCAAGACGATCAACAAATACCTCGGCAAGGATTACACCGTCCTGGCCTCGTATGGGCACGTGCGTGACCTGATTCCGAAGGAAGGCGCGGTCGACCCGGACAACGGGTTCGCCATGCACTACGACGTCATCGACAAGAACGAGAAGCACGTCGATGCGATCGCCAAGGCCGCCAAGGGCGCCGATGACATCCTGCTGGCAACCGACCCGGACCGCGAGGGTGAGGCGATCAGCTGGCACATCGCCGAGATCCTGAAGGAGCGCGGGCTGGTCAAGGACAAGCCGATGCAGCGCGTGGTGTTCACCGAGATCACCCCGCGCGCCATCAAGGAAGCGATCAACCAGCCGCGCGCCATCGCCAGCGACCTGGTCGATGCCCAGCAGGCGCGCCGCGCGCTGGACTACCTGGTCGGTTTCAACCTGTCGCCGGTGCTGTGGCGCAAGGTGCAGCGTGGCCTGTCCGCCGGCCGCGTGCAGAGCCCGGCACTGCGCATGATCGTCGAGCGCGAGGAGGAGATCGAAGCCTTCATCGCCCGCGAATACTGGTCCATCGGCGCCGAGTGCGCGCACCCGTCGCAGCACTTCAATGCCAAGCTGATCAAGCTGGACGGGCAGAAGTTCGAGCAGTTCACCATCACCGACGGCGACACCGCCGAGGCCGCCCGCCTGCGCATCCAGCAGGCCGCGCAGGGCTCGCTGCATGTCACCGATGTGGCCAGCAAGGAGCGCAAGCGCCGCCCGGCGCCGCCGTTCACCACCTCCACCCTGCAGCAGGAAGCCTCGCGCAAGCTCGGCTTCACCACCCGCAAGACCATGCAGGTGGCGCAGAAGCTGTACGAAGGCGTGGCGATCGGTGACGAAGGCACGGTCGGCCTGATCTCGTACATGCGTACCGACTCGGTGAACCTGTCGCAGGATGCGCTGGCCGAGATCCGCGACGTGATCGCCCGCGATTACGGCATCGCCTCGCTGCCGGACCAGCCCAACACCTACCAGACCAAGTCGAAGAACGCCCAGGAAGCGCACGAAGCGGTGCGCCCGACCTCGGCCCTGCGCACCCCGGCCCAGGTTGCCCGCTTCCTGACTGACGACGAGCGCCGCCTGTACGAACTGATCTGGAAGCGTGCGGTGGCCTGCCAGATGATTCCGGCCACGCTCAATACCGTCAGCGTCGATCTGTCCGCCGGCAGCGAGCACGTGTTCCGCGCCAGCGGCACCACCGTGGTGGTGCCCGGCTTCCTGGCCGTGTACGAGGAAGGCAAGGACAGCAAGAGCGCCGAAGACGAGGACGAAGGCCGCAAGCTGCCGGCGATGAAGCCCGGCGACCGCATCCCGCTGGAACGCATCCTGGCCGAACAGCATTTCACCCAGCCGCCGCCGCGCTACACCGAAGCGGCGCTGGTGAAGGCGCTGGAAGAGTACGGCATCGGCCGTCCCTCGACCTACGCCTCGATCATCCAGACCCTGCTGTTCCGCAAGTATGTGGAAATGGAAGGCCGCAGCTTCCGCCCGTCCGACGTCGGCCGTGCGGTGTCCAAGTTCCTGTCCAGCCATTTCACCCAGTACGTGGACTACGACTTCACCGCCAAGCTTGAAGACGAGCTCGACGCCGTCTCGCGTGGCGAAGAAGAGTGGATTCCGCTGATGGCCCGCTTCTGGGAGCCGTTCAAGGAGCTGGTGGAAGACAAGAAGGAATCGGTCGACCGCGCCGAGGCCAGTGGCGCGCGCGAGCTCGGCACCGATCCCAAGACCGGCAAGCCGGTGAGCGTGCGCCTGGGCCGTTTCGGACCGTACGCGGCCATCGGCAGCACCGCCGAGGACGCCGAGGAGAAGCCCAAGTTCGCCTCGCTGCGCCCCGGCCAGTCGATGCACACCATTTCCCTGGAAGACGCGCTGGAACTGTTCCTGATGCCGCGCGCGCTGGGTGAGGACAAGGGCGAACCGGTCAGCGTCGGCATCGGCCGCTTCGGGCCGTTCGCCAAGCGTGGCAGCACCTATGCCTCGCTGAAGAAGGAAGACGACCCGTACACCATCGACCTGGCCCGCGCCGTGTTCCTGGTGGAAGAGAAGGAAGAGATCGCGCGCAACCGGATCATCAAGGAATTCGAAGGCAGCGACATCCAGGTGCTGAACGGCCGCTTCGGCCCGTACATCAGCGACGGCAAGATGAACGGCAAGATCCCCAAGGATCGCGAGCCGGCATCGCTGACCCTGGCCGAGGTGCAGCAGTTGATGGAAGAAACCGGCAAGCCGGTGCGCAAGGGCTTCGGCGCCAAGAAGGCCGCGGCGAAGAAGGCCCCGGCCAAGAAGGCGGCGGTGAAGAAGGAAGCGGCACCGAAGAAGGCCGCCGCCAAGAAAGCGCCGGCCAAGAAGGCGGTGAAGAAGGCCGCCGCGAAGAAGGCACCGGCGAAGAAGGCCGTCAAGAAGGCCGCGAAGTAGATTCACGCCCTGCGTTGATGAGGGGTCAAGGTGTGCGGACCAACGGTCCGCACCCACCGTACGCACCCACCACCCCATCTGCACGCGGCAGGGGGATAATGAAGGCCCACGTCGGGCCTGGTTGCCGTCATGAAAGAACTCACCCTGGACTCCGCTGTCGCCACGCTCCGTGCCGGCGGCGTGATCGCCTACCCGACCGAAGCGGTCTGGGGCCTGGGCTGCGATCCCTCGCACGAAGCGGCGGTGCACATGGTGCTGCGGCTGAAACAGCGCCCCATCGAGAAAGGCATGATCCTGGTCGCCGCCGACCTGCCGCAGCTGGAAGGCTGGGTGCGCCTGCAGGCGCTGCCCGATGCCCGCCAACGTGCCGTGCTGGCCAGCTGGCCCGGTGCCAACACCTGGATCCTGCCGGCCGGTCCGCGGGCGCAGCCCTGGGTCACCGGCGAGCACAGCGGCATCGCCGTGCGCATCAGCGCGCATCCGCTGGTGGCCGCCCTGTGCAATGCCTGGGGCGGCCCGCTGGTGTCGACCAGCGCCAACCTGGCCGGTGAGCCGCCTGCGCGCCGCCGCGAAGAGCTGGATCCACGCCTGCTGCGCCTGCTCGACGGGGTGCTTGATGGCCAGACCGGTGGCCTGGCCCAGCCGACGCCGATCCGCGATGCGCTCAGCGGCAACGTGCTGCGCTCCTGAGCCGACGATTGCACGGTTCCGGACAATCCCGCACCCTGCTGCCATGAACCTGACACGCACCGCCCTGGGTCTGTGCCTGCTGCTGCCGTGGAGCGCAGCGCCGGCTGCCGACGACGTGCGGGTGTACCGCTGCGTGGCCAGCAATGGTGCCGTGGCCCTGCAGGACAAACCCTGCAGCAACGGACGGCAGGAAGTCCGCGACCTGCAGCGCCCGCGCGACCCGCCGCCGAGGGTGGTCAGCAGCGACGCCCCGCCACCACCGCCCAGCGCAACGCCGGCCATCGGCGGGCGCGAAGTGCGCCACGTCTACATCCAGCCGCCGCAGCCGATGTACGAATGCGTGAGCGACGACGGCCGGCGCTACACCAGCGACAGCAACGAGGGCAATCCGCGCTGGGTCCCGTTGTGGACCAGCATCTGGTTGCCGCACGGGTACCCGGGCGGCGGCCATCCCGGTCCGCGCCCGGCCATCGGTGGACCGGTGGGTCGGCCCATCGGCGGAGGCGCCGGGTATCGTCCGCCCACGGTCGGTGTCGGCGTGGAGATACCGGCCGGCAGCGTGCTGGTGCGCGACACCTGCCACGCCCTGCCGCAGCAGGAAGTGTGCGCACGCCTGCGCGACCGCCGCTGGGAACTGGACCGCCGCTACAACAGTGCGCTGCAGAGCGAACGCACCACCATCAGCACCGAACAGCGCGGCATCGACGCACGCCTGTCGCAGGACTGCGAGCGCTGAGCGCAGCCTGTACGCTGTGCGGATGAACAGACTGATCTGGCTGGCCCTGGCCGTGTTGCCCGGCGCTGCAATGGCCGAAGAAGGCGTGATCTACCGCTGCACCTCCGGCAGCAGCGACGTTCCGACCCTGCAACGTACGCCCTGCCCGGCCGGCAGCCAGCAACAGGTCCTTCGCGTACCGGCGTCGGCCAATACCGAACCGGCCGTGACCGAGCCCTCACCGGTACAGGATCCCGCTGCGGTCGCCGTTTCCGAGGCCAGCGGAGCGGCTGCCCCAGCTGCAGCACCGACGGCGCCACGACGCGCGGACGAAGGGCGCACGATCATGGAAGCGGGCATGGTGGAAGCCGAAGGCGGCGATCAGATCCTGGACAGCGCAGCGCTGCACCACGATGCCGAGGCGCGTGCCGCCAGCGACGGGCCGCCGAGGCCGCCGCTGCCCCCGATCTTCCAGTGCACCGACAGCCAGGGCGGCGGCTACCTTCACGAATACGAGGCCTCGCCGGCACGCTGCGAACTGATGACCGTGCAGGGCCTGGGCGGTGCAACGCCGGTCAATGCGGCCAGCTGCGAAGTGGTGCGCGACACCTGCGAGGAGCTGCCCGAGGCACAGCGCTGTGGCAGCTGGCAGCAGCGCTTCCGCGACGCACGCGGCCGCGAGCGCTTTGCCGCGCCGGAGAACCGCGAACATGCCCAGGGCGAGCGCGAGCGGTTGCAGGGTGTGCTGGAGGCCAGCCATTGCCCGGTGCCGGGATGACCGCCACCCGGTAGGGCCGGCCGCTGGCCGGCAGCCACATGATGTTCAGAGGATTGCAGTTGCCGGCCGGCGGCCGGCACTACCGAGACCCGAGACCCGCGATCAGAACCCGTAACGCAGGAATCCACCATCCACGGCGATGCATTCGCCGGTGACATAGCTGGCTGCCGGCAGGCACAGGAAGCCCACGGCCGCCGCCACTTCCTCCGGCTCACCGATGCGACGCATCGGCGTGCGGTCGATCACCTCCTCGTAGTAGTCCGGGTCCGACAGCGGGCCGGAGGTTCGACGCGTGCGGATGTACCACGGTGCCACTGCATTGACCCGGATACCGTCCTCGGCCCATTCCACGGCCAGGTTGCGGGTCATCTGGTGCATGGCCGCCTTGGTCATGCCATAGACCACACCACTGCGCACGTGGGTCAGGCCGGACACGCTGCCGACGTTGACGATGGACGAGGCGGCGTGGCGCGCCAGCAGCGGATGCGCGTAGCGCGACAGTTCGAACGCCGAGAACAGGTTGGTCTCGAAGATGTTGCGCCATTCGTCCTCGGTGTATTCGGTCGCGGGCCGGGTGATGTTGCCGCCGGCGTTGTTGACCAGGATGTGCAGGCCATCGCTGTGGTCTTCCACCCAGTCGAGGATCTGCCGGCGGTCTTCGTCATCGGAGACATCGGCAGCCAGCGCATGCACCTGCATCTGCGGATGCACGTCCAGCAGTTCGTCGCGCGCGGTCTCCAGCATGTCGATATCGCGCCCGACGATCATCAGGTCGGCGCCAAAGCCGGCCAGTTCGTGCGCGATGGCCAGGCCGATGCCGGCGCTGGCGCCGGTGATCAGGGCCGTCTGGCCATCCAGGCGCCACCGTTGCTGGGTCATGTATTCTCCCGGGCCGCGCCCGCTGTGTTCCGATGCGGCAAGGATACGCGCTCACGGCGGCCCCCTGCCGGAGATGCGACACTGCGGGCACGCCCGTCATGGAGTGCCGCCATGCGCATCCTGAACCTGTCCATGCCCCTGCTGGCTGCCGTGCTGCTGTGTGCCTGCCAGCGGCCGCCCGCACCGAACCCGGAACAGCCGCCGGTGCCGAAAGCGATGTCGCGCGCGATCAACGAACCACTGGACCGCGCCAAGGGTGTGCAGAAGACCCTGGACGATACCGACACGCGCGAGCGCAAGGCCGAGGCCGACGCGACGCAGTGACGGCCCCCTCGTGGGGTCAGAGTCCTTTGCCAGGCAAAGGGATCCGACCCCATGAACGAGAACGCCCGGCCTGGGCCGGGCGTTCTCATTCGATACCGTTGCCGGTCAGAACCCGCAGAAGCAGTACGCCAGCGCCTTCACCGGCGCGCCGTTGCCCTTCTCGCGGGCCGCGTTCTCGACGAAGCGCAGCTGCGTGTCCACTTCCGGCATCGTGCGTGCCAGCATCATCCGCGCCATGCCCGAGTCGGACAGCATCCACGCACCGGCACGGCTGCCGGCGAAACCGCTGACGAACTGCGCGAACGGCGTGGCCGCCTTCTCGATGTAGCGCACGCGGTAGGCGTCGGTCTTGCCGAGCTTGGCGCGGCCGGCCGCATCGGCCACGGCATCCTTCAAGCCACCGAAGGCGTCGACCAGACCGCGCTCCTTGGCCTGGGCACCGCTCCACACGCGGCCACGGGCCACTTCATCGATGGCCTCGACCGGCTTCTTGCGGGCCTCGGCGACACGACCGGTGAAATCGGCGTAGCCCTTGTTGATCACCGACTGGATGACCTGGCCAACGGCCGGGTCCATCGGCCGGGTCACATCGAACGCACCGGCAAAGCGGGTGGTGCCGACACCGTCGGTGTGCACGCCGATCTTGTCCAGCGCGCGGCTGAAGTTGGGAATCATGCCGAAGATGCCGATCGATCCGGTGATGGTCGACGGATCGGCATAGATGCGGTCGGCATTCATGCTGATCCAGTAACCACCCGATGCGGCCAGGTCGCCCATCGATACCACCACCGGCTTGCCGGCAGCCTGCAGGGCCACCACTTCACGACGGATCTGCTCGGAGGCGAAGACTTCGCCACCCGGAGAGTTCACGCGCAGCACCACCGCCTTGACGTTCTCGTCATCGCGCGCAGCACGCAGCAGCGCCGAGGTCGACTCGCCACCGATGCGGCCGGCCGGCAGGTCACCGCCGCTGATTTCGCCGGCGGCGACCACCACGGCCACCTGCGGACGCGAGTCCACCGGGTTGCGACGTGCGTCGAGCAGGGCCAGGTAGCCGCCGAAATCGACATTGCGGAAACCGCCGTCGGCATCGTCATCGGCCACGCCGCGCTCGATCATCAGATCCTCGAATTCCTCGCGGGTCTTCAGCGCGGTCACCAGCTTCTGCTGCAGGGCGAACTTGGCCAGATCGCCACCGGCGGCGGCGACGCCTTCGGGCAGCGTGTCGATGCCCGCAGCCAGCTGTGCCGGGTCCAGGCGGCGCGCCTTGGCGATATCACCCAGGTAGCGCTGCCACACATCATTCATCCAGAACAGGTCGGCTTCCTTGGAGGCCGGCGAGGCGGCGTCGAGCACATACGGCTCGGCCGCGGACTTGTACTCGCCCACCTTGAACAGGTGTACGTCCACGCCCAGCTTGTCCTGCAGGCCGGTGCGGAAGTACTGGCGGTAACGGCCCAGGCCTTCCAGCACCACCGAGCCCATCGGGTCCAGGTAGACCTCGTCGGCCTGTGCGGCCAGCAGGTACTGCGACTGGCCCATGCTCTCGCTGTAGGCCACCAGCTGCTTGCCCGAGGCGCGCAGGTCCTGCAGCGCGGCGGCGACTTCACGCAGCGAGGCGAAGCCGGACGGCTGCAGCTTGTCCAGCTCCAGCACTACCCGCTCGATCTTCTTGTCTTCCTTGGCCGACTCGATCACCCGCAGCAGGTCGCGCAGCTGGATCTCTTCGGCACTGTTGTCGCCCACTGCCTTGGCCAGCGCGCGGCTGACCGGATCAGCGCTGAACTGTTCGACCA
This sequence comes from Stenotrophomonas sp. GSD10, assembly GCF_056172695.1. Taxonomy (NCBI): domain Bacteria; kingdom Pseudomonadati; phylum Pseudomonadota; class Gammaproteobacteria; order Lysobacterales; family Lysobacteraceae; genus Stenotrophomonas; species Stenotrophomonas sp. GSD10. Next base: position 3,708,747 of record NZ_JAOCMC010000002.1, read on the forward strand.
GGCGGCCTTCCGGCGCGATCACCAGGGTGGTCCGGTCCTGCAGCGATTTGCTGGCACCGGCGCCCATGCCGGCAGCGACGATGAACATCACCAGCAGCAGGAACAGCAGGCCGAAGAACACCAGGTTGAGGATCAACCGGCGGGTGAAGTTCATGACGTCCCACAGCCCGATGAAGAAACTGGCGACGGGGTTGCGACGCGCCGGGGGCAGCGGGGGCACGGGTTGATTCATGGAACGCTCCGGATGGCTTCTTGCCGTGGTACCAGCATAGCCGGTGCCGCGTGATGCAGCATCGGACACAAGTCAGGGGATCGCCCGCCAGGGGTGAGCATGGCAGGCGCGGAAGGTCAGGACAGCATCGACTGGCCGATGCGCAGGCTGCTGCGGCGCAGGCGCCAGCCCATCAGGATGGCGGCGGCGGTCAGGCCGACGATCAGGCCGATCCACATGCCCTGCGGCCCCATGCCCAGGCCCAGGCCGAGCCCGGCACCGAGCGGCATGCCCAGGCCCCAGTACGCGAACATGGCGATGAACATCGGCACCCGGGTGTCCTTCAGGCCACGCAACGCACCGGCCGACAGCACCTGGATGCCATCGGGGAACTGGAAGGTCGCCGCATACAGCAGCAGCGTCGAAGCCAGGCCGGCCACCGCCAGATCGTTGGTGTACACCCCTACGATGGCGTCGTGGCCGAACAGCAGCACCGCCGCCGACAAGGTCTGCGTACCCATGATGATCGCGTAGCCGGCCCACGCCGCACGGCGCACGCCGAAGCCATCGCCGCGGCCGACCGCATGGCCCACGCGCACGGTGGTGGCCTCGGCCACGCCCATCGGGATCATGAAGCACAGCTGCGCGACGTTGATCGCAATCTGGTGTGCGGCCGCCTCGTTGGCACCGAGGCGGCCGATCAGCAGCGCGGTGACGATGAACAGACCGCCTTCCATCAGCACGGTGATGCCGATCGGCAGGCCGGTACGCAGCAGGTCCCAGATCGCCTTCCAGCGCGGGCCTTCGAAATGCGAGAACAGCTGCAGGTGGGCAAAGCGTTTGGTGAACCACAGGTAGGTGGCGAAGGCGATGGCCTGCAGCCACATCATCACCGCTGAGGCGATTCCGAGCCCTTCGGCGCCCATTTCCGGGAAACCGAGCTTGCCATTGGCCAGCACATAGCCCATGGGCGCCAGTACCAACAGGCCACCGAAACCGAGCAGCATGGTCGGCAGTGTCCAGTGCATGCCCTCGCTGAGGTAGCGCATGCAGAAGTACAGGGTGAGCGCCGGACCGCCCCAGCGCACCGCATGCAGGAACGCGGTCGCCCCCGGCACGATGTCCGGCGCGATGCCGAACGCCGGCAGCAGCGGCGGCACCACCGTGAGGAAGGTGAACATGATCAGGCCCAGGCCCAGCGCCAGCCACAACGCCTGGCGGAACAGCGGGCCGATCTCGCGCTCGCGGCCGGCGCCATGCAGCTGCGACACCGAGGCGGTAAGCGAGATGAGCGTGCCGATCGGGATCAGCATCGGCAGCCACAACAGCGCAGTACCGATGGTCACCGCGGCCAGGGTCGCCGTGGCGTGGTGGCCGGCAATCACGTTGTCGACAAAGGAGATCAGACCGGTGGATACGTGGCCCAGCACAAGCGGCAGGGCGAGCAGACCGGTGGCGCCGACTTCCTTGCTGAAGCGCGGCGTGGAGGTTGCAGTAGACATAAGGTGCTTGACGCGAACTACGGTTGCGCGCGAAGGGCACAGGCACCGGGTTGCGGCCGGTCATCTTACGCGCGCCGCGCGCGCATTCCCATGACATGGCGTGAATGCCGGGTCCCGGCGGGCTTCGCTGCGGCTCTTCCATCACGCCGCGAAAACCCCGCGCTGCGGGCGGCAGTCGACTAACAATCGACTCTACCCCGTCGACGTTATTCCTTCGGGGTTACTGGCCGGCCTGGCGCTTGAGCCAGGTGTCGCGTTCGGCGGCGGGCACGGCGAGGAAGGCGCTGCGCACGGCGTCGCGTTCCTGCGGTGGCGTGCGCTGCGCGACCAGGGTCAGCTGGGCCACCTGCGCCGGGCTGAGCTGGCGCAGCACCGCCAGTGCGGTCTCACGCTGCTCCGGCGGCACGAACCCGAACAGCCCATGCAGCTTGGGAAACTCCAGACCCAGCTGCGGGCCCAGCCGCCAGCCCTCGCGGAAGGCCTGGTCCTGCGCCTGGAACTGTTGGCGCAGGCGTTGCTGCTGGTCGGCCGGCAGCGCATTGAAACGCGCAGCCGCCTGGCGGATGCGCTCGCGCTCGCCTTCCGGCAACGCGCGCCAGGCGGCGTAGTCGGCACGGCGCTGGCGCTGCTGCTGCGCATCAAGCTGGGCAAAGGCCGACGGCGCAGCGGTCGATGCCGGCAGCGCGGCCGGTGCGGCCGCCGACGGTGCCGGCAGCGGCACATTCAAGGTCTGCGGCGCGGCCGAAAGCGACAACGGCAGGGCCAGCAGCAGGCTGGCGAACACGGTCTTATTCATCGGCGGCGGTGGTTTCCAGCGTGGTGCTGGCCGGCTCCGGCCGGCTCGGCTTGGACTGCGACTCGTCCACCGGCAGCGGTCCGCCGGCGGCCGTCCACGCATACAGATCGGCGTCGGCGACCAGCGGGTAGTCGCGGTCGCCCAGCATCGTGGCGTCATCTGTGGCCTGGGCCGGGGTCGCCACCGGCGGGGCGTTGACGGTGCTCGGCGGCAGCGCTTCCACTGTGACCGGACCGGCCTCGCCCACCACGCCTTCGGGCAGTGGCGCATCACTGCCGAGCGAACGGCCCTGCCAATGGCGCCAGCCGAGGGCGGCGACCAGCAGCACGGCCACAGTCAGCAGCAGGATCAGGGGCCGCGCCAGCGCGGCTTGGCATTCGGACGCCGCCGCTTGCCATGGGCGGGCGCACGTTCGTCGCGCTGTGGTGCGCGCCAACTGGTGGTGGGGGCTTCGGTGCTGGCCACCGGTGCAGCCGGCTGCTGCAGCTGCTGCAGGCGCTTGGCCGGCAGGTCACGGATCCGCCCCTGTACCTGTTCGGCCAACTGGCGCCAGGCCGAGGCATCGGGCTGACCATGCGCATCACGCGGGCAGGCATCGGCCAGCAGATGCTGGTAACCCGCCTCGTCCTGGTCGAGTACGCGCATGGCAATGCCCTCGTCCAGGCTGCCGCCCACCCGCAGCAGCAGGGCCAGGCGCGGCAGCGGCGCCATCTCGCCCAGCGCCGCCAACGGCGGCTGCCATTGCCCGCTTACCGGCTCACGCAGCGCCTGGCGCTGGCCCAACAGGGTCCAGAACCGGGTCGGCCACTGCGCCATCGGCAGATCACTGGCCACAGCGGCGAAGGCACGCATCACGGCCACCAGGGTCTGCTCGGCACGGGCGGCATCGCCGCACTGCAGCTCGGCCACCACCAGGGCACGGCGCTCGACGCCGCGCAGGAACGCCGCCAGCGCGCCGGCCGCGGTCGAGGAAACAGGGGCGGGCACAGCCGTCATCGGTCACTCCAAAGGTCTGCCGGCATGATAGCGGCAGCCCATTGGCGCCCGGCAGGACTTGCGCCAACCGCTGCTTCGTGCTGCAGGTTGTGCACAGCACCACGCCCCCTGTGGGGAAAACTGGGGCATCCAGCTGAATTCACTCTGTTTCAGCAATGTTTCACACTCAAGTTGCTGTTTTCAAAGGCTTTTAAAGTGTGGCGATTTTTTGACCAACCCGAGGGTAAGGCTGTCGCCATCGGCCTCACACGCGCCCGTCGACCGGTAACGCACAACGTTATCCACAGAACGTGTGGATAAGACTGAATCTCCAATGGACACCGATATTTAGGTGACATTTATGATTCCCGGGGCGTCGCTCGACCGCCTCCGGCGCCCGCCATCCGCGTGCGCATGGCCCGTTACACTGACCCGATGTTTGCCCCCATCCCGACTCTGCAGGTCGCCCTGCCCGTCCCGCTGCCCCGCCTGTTCGACTACCTGTCGCCGCAGGGCGGTGACCCGGAGGTGGCCGTCGGCTGCCGCCTGAAGGTGCCGTTCGGCAACCGTGAACTGGTGGGTGTGGTCGCCGGGCACAGCCACAGCGAAGACGGCCAGGGCCTGCGCCAGGCGCTGGCCTGGTGCGACGGCCAGCCGCTGCTGCAGGGCGAGCTGTGGCAGAGCCTGCAGTGGCTGGCACGCTATACCCATGCACCGCTGGGCGAAGTGGTGAATACCGCCCTGCCCGGCCCGCTGCGCCATGGCGAACCGCTGCCCGACACCCATCACTGGGGCTGGCAGCTGACCGCCGAGGGCCGCGCACAGCGCGACACGCTGCGTGCCGGCAGCCGCCCCCGCCAATTGGCCGAACTGCTGGCCGAGGCCATCGTCGATGAAGACGTGCTGGGCGAACGCATGCAGGACTGGCGCACCGCCGCGCGCAGCCTGGCCAAGCGTGAACTGGCCGAGCGTGTCGCGCTCAGCGTGGCACCGCAGCATGCGCAACCGCTGCCCGGCCCCACCCTCAACCCGGACCAGGCCGAGGCAGTGGCGTCGATCAACGCTGCTGAAGGTTTCCAGCCGTTCCTGCTCGATGGCGTGACCGGCAGCGGCAAGACCGAGGTCTACCTGCAGGCGATCATCCACTGCCTGGCGCAAGGCCGGCAGGCGCTGGTGCTGGTGCCGGAAATCGGCCTCACCCCGCAGACCCTGGCGCGATTCCGCGGTCGCCTCGGCATCGCGGTGCATGCGCTGCATTCGGGCCTGAACGACAACGAGCGCGCGCGGGTCTGGGCGGCAGCTTCGCGCGGCGAGGCACGGGTGATCGTCGGTACGCGTTCGGCGGTGTTCACGCCGTTGCCGCAGGCCGGCCTGTTGATCGTCGATGAGGAACACGACGGCAGCTACAAGCAGCAGGATGGCATCCGCTACCACGCCCGCGACTTCGCCCTGGTGCGGGCCAAGGCACTGGGCATCCCGGTACTGCTGGGCAGCGCCACCCCTTCGCTGGAAACGCTGCACAACGCCTATGCCGGGCGTTACACCCACCTGCGCCTGAAGCAGCGCGCCGGTGATGCACGACCACCGCGCGTGCGCATTCTGGATGTGCGCAAGCGGCCTCTGCATGACGGCCTCTCGGCCGATGTGCTGGCCGGCATCGGTGAACACCTGCAGCGCGGCCAGCAGGTGCTGGTGTTCAAGAACCGCCGTGGCTACGCACCGGTGCTGCTGTGCCACGACTGCGGCTGGACTGCGCCGTGCCAGCGCTGCGATGCGCCGATGACCGTGCACGGCGGTGGCCGTCGCCTGCAGTGCCATCACTGTGGCGCGCGACAGCCGGCACCGCTGGCATGCCCGGCCTGCGGCAGCCTGGCCCTGCAACCGCAGGGCATCGGCACCGAACGCCTGGAAGAGCACCTCACCGCCGCATTCGCCGATTTCCCGGTGGTCCGCATCGATCGCGGCACCACCTCACGCCGTGATGCGCTGGAGCAGCAGCTGGCGAAACTGGGCGACCAGCCTGGCATCCTGGTCGGCACACAGATCCTGGCCAAGGGCCACGACCTGCCCAAGCTGACCCTGGTGGTGGTGGTCGGCATCGATGAGGGCCTGTTCTCGGCCGACTTCCGCGCCAGCGAGAAACTGGCGCAGCAGCTGATCCAGGTCGCCGGCCGTGCAGGCCGTGCACGCGACCCGGGCGAGGTCTGGCTGCAGACCCATCACCCCGGGCACCCGCTGCTGGAAACACTGGTCAGCGGTGGCTACCACCCGTTCGCGCAGGCCGAGTTGAACCAGCGCCAGGCCGCGGGTTTCCCACCGTTCGCGCATCTGGCGCTGATGCGCGCCGAAGCGCAGCAGGTCGAACATGCCAATGCCTTCCTGCTGGCGGCACGGCAGCTGCTGGGCGAACAGGCCGTGGTGGACGCGTACGGCCCCATGCCGGCACCGATGCCGCGCCGCGCCGGCTACCAGCGCACACAGTTGTTGCTGTCGGCGTCGCAGCGCCCCCGCTGCATGGCGTGCTGGCGCAGCTGGTGCCGCAGCTGTATGCGCTGCCGGAAGCACGCAAGGTGCGCTGGTCGCTGGATGTGGATCCAACGGATCTGTATTGAGCGCCGGTAGCGCCGGTAGAGTCGAGCTTGCTCGACTGCTCATGACGAACGGCAGTCGAGCAAGCTCGACTCTACCGGTGCCGCGGCAGGGCTCCGACCCCGAACTCCGGCGCTTACGTCATCGGTGACATCACGCCACGCTGGTACGCCGGTCGCTCGCGCAGGCGGGCGTACCACTCGGCCAGATGCGGTAGTTCCGGGCGCTGGATCGGCAGCTCGAACCAGGCATAGACCAGCGCGCCGAGCGGAATGTCGCCCATCGCGAACTTCGCGCCCGACAGCCACGGCTGGGTGGCCAGCGTTGCATTGGCCATGGCGAGGTAGTCTCCGGCGCGCACGATGGCGGCATTGATGCGCGCCTCGTCACGGTCGGCCGGGGCGGTGCGCATGATGCCCCAGATCAGTTCGGAGTACAGCGGCGCCATCCGCGAAGTGCTCCAGTCCATCCACTTCTCGGCCTGCGCACGCTCCATCGGGTCTTCGGCATACAGCGTGCCCAGCGCATAGCGAGCGCTCAGGTAGCGCACGATGGTGTTCGATTCCCACAGCGGAAGGCCGTGATCCTCGATCACCGGCACCAGTCCATTCGGGTTCATCGCCACGTACTCGGCTGACTGCGTGCCGCCGTGGCTGCCGCCCACCTCGATGGACTGGTAGGGCAGGCCGATCTCCTCGGCACACCACAACACCTTGCGGACGTTGCTGGAATTGTGACGTCCCCAGATCTTCAACATGCAGGTTTCCTTGCTGGCAATGCGAGCGGCAACGATACGCCTGATCCGCGCGGGTGTGTGCGTGCTGGATGCTGGATCTGGCGGCCGGGCATTGCCGGCCAGCGGCCGGCACTACCGGTTCTTTTTCGGCAGGGCGCGCACGTAGGAGGATTTGCCGTCCTTCTTCAGCTCGAACAGGCCAATGGCCGCCAGCAGGTCACTGAGTTTGCCGTAGCCGTAATTGCGCGAATCGAACGAGGCCTGGTTGCCGATCTGGCTGCCGACCGGCCCCAGGTGCGACCAGCCGTCCTCGCCTTCGGCCGCCGACACCGCGCGCCTCAGCATCTTCACCAGCCGGGTGTCACTGCGCATTTCCGCGCCGCTCTTGCGCGGGCGGGCATCGTCGCTGGGCAGCGGCTCGTTCGATGTCTGCTCACTCGGCGCCTGCTCGACATCCGGCACACTGGCATGGGTCTGGCCCAAGGCTTCCAGATAGGTGAACTTCGAACACGCGTTGACGAACGGTTCCGGTGTTTTCTTCTCGCCGAAGCCGTACACCTTCACGCCATCGGTGAGCAGGCGCATCACCATCGGAGTGAAATCGGCATCGCTGGAAACGATGGCAAATCCATCCAGGTTGCGCGCGTACAGCAGGTCCATGGCATCGATCACCATCGCCATGTCCGAGGCATTCTTGCCCTTGCTGTAGGCGAACTGCTGGATCGGGCGGATCGCATACTCGTGCAGCACCGCTTCCCAACCCTTCAATCGCGGGCTCTTCCAGTTGCCATAGGCGCGACGCACGTTGGCCACGCCATAGCGCGCCACTTCGGCCAGGACTTCGTCGATCTTCGAGGCCGGCGCATTGTCGGCGTCGATCAACAGGGCGATGCGCTTTTCCGGTTCGCTCATGGGCTCCTCAGGGGCGTGTGCCTGAACCCGAGTATCGCCGATCCCTGCGGGCGCTGACGTGACAGGCGGCCGGCGTGCGAAGATGCCAGGCGCTTCCCCCAATGCCCCCACTGGAGTGAGTCGATGAGTCGTGAGCGCGTTCCCCACCTGGTCGTTGTCGGCGGCGGTTTTGCCGGTCTCTGGGCCACCCGTGCCCTGGCCCGCGAGCGCATACGCATCACCCTGGTCGACCGCCGCAACCATCACCTGTTCCAGCCGCTGCTGTACCAGGTGGCCACCGCCGGCCTGTCCGCGCCGGATATCGCCGCGCCGCTGCGCCACATCCTCGGCCACCAGCGCAATGTGGAAGTGCGGCTGGGCGAAGTGGTGGCCATCGACAAGCAGGCCCGGCAGATCCGCATGGCCGACGGCAGCACGCTGGACTACGACAGCCTGCTGCTGGCCACCGGCGCTACCCACGCCTACTTCGGCAACGACCAATGGGCCGATGATGCGCCCGGCCTGAAGACCCTGGACGACGCCATCGCGCTGCGCCGCAAGCTGCTGCTGGCCTTCGAACGTGCCGAGGCCGAACCGGACCCGGCGAAGAAGGCGGCGTGGCTGAGTTTCGCCATCGTCGGCGGCGGCCCCACCGGCGTTGAACTGGCCGGCACCCTGGCCGAGATCGCACGGCACACGCTGCGCAACGAATTCCGCCACATCGACCCGGCCAGCGCCAAGGTGCGCTTGGTCGAAGCCGGGCCACGCGTGCTGTCCTCCTTCCCGGAAGTGCTTTCGCTGAAGGCGCGCCGGCAGCTGGAAAAGCTGGGCGTGGAAGTGCTGACCGGCACCCCGGTAAGCGACATCGACAGCCAGGGCTTCAAGCTGGGCGATCAGTTCGTTCCGGCACGCACCGTGGTGTGGGCCGCCGGCGTGGCCGCCTCACCGCTGGCGCGCACGCTGGAGGTGCCGCTGGACCGCGCCGGGCGCGTGCAGGTGCAGCCGGACCTGACCCTGCCCGGTCACCCGGAGCTGTTCGTGGCCGGTGACCTGGCCGCACTGAGCCAGGCCGACGGCAAGCCGGTACCCGGCGTGGCACCGGCCGCCAAGCAGATGGGCAAGTACGTGGCCGAGGTGATCCGCGCGCGCCTGCACGGCAAGCCCGAGCCCGGTCCGTTCACGTATGCCGACTACGGCAACCTGGCCACCATCGGCCGCATGGCCGCGATCGTGCATCTGGGCCGGCTGCAGCTGTCCGGTGTGCTGGCGTGGTGGTTCTGGCTGGCCGCGCACGTGTTCTTCCTGATCGGCTTCCGCAACCGCCTCGTGGTGCTGCTGAACTGGGCGGTGGCGTACTGGAGCTACCAGCGCAGCGCGCGCATCATCTTCGGCGATGACCGCGACGACCGGCGGCCGAAGCGGTAGGGCCGCCAGCCGAAGGGTCGGATCCCTTTCCGCAGGAAAGGGCTCTGACCCCGTTGACGTCATCCACGCATGGTGTGGATCTACTTCATCCGTGGGCGCGACCATTGCTGGCAGAAGTCTTGCTTCCTCGCCGTGTCGGCAATCTGCGCCGCACCCCAGTGCCGGGTAATCCAGATCGTCAGTGCTGCGCTGCTCAGATGCCGGCGCAGCATGCCGCGATGAGGCTGCTGCGACAGGTGGCTTTGGGCAATCCAGAGGGCCTCCCGCTCCACTTCGGGCGCCTTCTTCTTCATCACGTCCTTGTCGAAGAACTGCGCGGCGAATCGCCAGGGATTCATCGATTGGTACTCCGCCTGTGGTTCAGTGCCGCACGCGGCCACATCACTGGCCGCGCGGCCGGCCGGCTTCGGTCGACCGTCCACCAGTGCCATCCCGAGCAGGTACAACAGGCCAGGCAGCAGCGCGATGCCGGCGACCAGCACTGCGATGCCGAGCCATGCGCGGCCAGCAGTGCGCATGGGTTATTCCGCCTTCGACTTCGGGTACCACAGCGCGTTGACGATGACCCAGCGCTGGTCGAAGCGCCCCATGTGGAAGTAGTCGACGAACCACGGGGTTTCCAGCCGCACCGAGGCGGCGTTGCCGGTCACGTCCAGCACCGTGCAGCGGCGGTCCCACTGATCCTTCGGCGTCTTCAGTGCGCCCTGCTTTGTCAGCGCGACCAGCTCCTCCTTCGACATCCGGCGCAGGCCGAGTCGCTCGTCGGGCGTATCGCCGAGCACCGCGCGCTTGGCCAGATCCGGATGAAGGGAACGGGCGACGCGCTGCGGGTCGGCCTCCAGCTGGCCATCGACGTAGTCGTGGCAGGTGGATTCGATGGCCGCGATCGTGGCCGGGTCGGCGGCGGGGCTGGCTGATGCGGAGAGAGCGAACAGCAGGGCAAGGGCGGACATCCGGGTCACCAGCGCTGAGGGCTGGGCGATCATGGCATGGCCGCACGCGCCCATCCACGCATGGCGTGGATCTACTGTAGAGCCGAGCCCATGCTCGGCGGATCCTCGTCGCCAATCCAGCAGCCGAGCATGGGCTCGGCTCTACGGAACAGCCTCGACAGGCGCCTGCAGCCAGGCCAGCTTGCGTTCGCGGGGCTGCTGCTTGAGCTGCCACTCGGCGCGCGAGGCGGCGGCCCGGTCCGGGTACTCGCGCACGGCCAGCACGCGCAGCGGCGGCCGGGCGCGGGTGTAGCGGGCGCCCTTGCCGGCCTGGTGGGCGGCGAAACGCGCGTCCACGTCGGTGCTGATGCCGGCGTAGAAGCTGCCGTCGCGGCATTCGAGCAGGTACAGGAACCAGGGGCGGAGGGACGGGGCCATGCCCGGATTATGCCGTGCTGCACTGCAGCGGATATACTGGCGCCCGAATGCAGGAGAGAGGCGCCGCGCTGGCGCCCGCCGAAGGCGCAGGCTCCCATGATCGCTCAGGCCGGTGGGCTGGAATCCCACCAACCATGCATTCGACTCGCCGAGCTGGAGAGAGGTCACCGGGCATGCCCGGGACGATCCGCCGAAGGGGCACGCGGCCTACGCCGCTGAACTCTCAGGCAAAAGGACAGCGGGAGCGGCACCGGTCGTCGTCATCCCGTCATTGCGCAGGCAGTGGCGGTATATGCGCATGGCCGGCCCCACCGCGCCCGGAGCCTGCCCCATGCTGCTGTCCATCATCTACCTGATCGCCATTTCCGCCGAAGCCATGACCGGCGCGCTGTCCGCCGGCCGCCGCCGCATGGACCTGTTCGGCGTGGTCATGATCGCCTGCGTCACCGCCCTCGGCGGCGGTTCGCTGCGCGACATCCTGCTCGGCCACTACCCACTGGGCTGGGTGAAGCATCCCGAGTATCTGGGCTTCACTGTGTGCGCCGCGCTGATCGCCACCTGGGTGGCGCGCTGGATGCACCACTTCCGCCGCACCTTCCTGGTGCTCGATGGCCTGGGCCTGATCGCCTTCACCCTGATCGGCTGCTCGATCGCGCGTGAGGCGGGCCATGCCACCCCCATCGTGCTGATCGCCGGCATGCTGACCGGTGCGTTCGGCGGCGTGCTGCGCGACATCCTCTGCAACGAGGTGCCGCTGATCTTCCAGAAGGAGCTGTACGCGATCATCGCGCTGCTGACCGGCGCGGCGTATCTACTGCTGCTGCACTGGGGCGTGGCCGACGCCACTGCCATTCTGTGCTGCCTGGGCGGCGGCTTCGCGATGCGCCTGCTGGCGATCCACTACCGCTGGGAAATGCCGAAGTTCGTGTATCACGACGAAGTGCATTGACCGCGGCCTGGCGGGTGCGCCTGCTTCCGGATCACTTGCGCAGGCGGGAGTTCATCGGGCTCCCGCCTGCAAGGATGCGCAGCCGGTAGGCCTCTGAGGGATAGACACTCCATGGGCTGTCACAGTCATCGCTGCCGGGGTCGACCTGCTCGAGCAGCTCGGGATCTATCCATCCGGACAGATAGTCAGGATCGGATCGTCTACTGAAGCCCGGGCAGTGAACCCCGCCCTCAACGACAATCTCGTTCTGGACGGTGGAAACGAAGCTGGCGTGCAGATCACGACCGACCTGTGTGTATGCGCCTGTCTCGAGATAGGTCTGCACGATCATGCTTCCCCTACGGCCAGAGTTCCATCGTTGAGCGAGCACGCGTGGAGATGCTCACACGCAAGATCGTCGCGCACGAAAACCCAACCACCACAGTCAAGATTGCGGGCGCTGAGACTGCCCAGGACGATCACACACAGCGTCTCGCTCAGATCATTGAGCGCCAGCGTGCCTTCCACGCTCAGATCTCCGTCGACGATCACGCAATCTGTTTCGCAGTCCGAGCGCCAGTCGCCAACGAGGGATGCTGCAGGCACCACCTTGAACGAAGAGGGGGACTCACGATCATCGCGCTGTTGGTCGGCAGAGGCCGCGATCATCGCCCTGGCCTTCAACGTCGTACGCAGAAGTGCCTGGTCTCCTTCGTTGCGGTAAAGCTCGATTCTTTCATCAAGTTCCGCCAGCAGGCTGGCCGTGGTCGCGGGAGACGAGGATTCGAACCAGTCCTCGATGACGGAGATCGCGTCATCGGCAATCGGGCCGCCTTTCAAGCGCACGAGGGCCATGGCGGCCTCTCCGGAAACTGATCGGCATTCTGGCTGCAGCGGGCTGTCGTCGGGGAAAACGTGCATCGGCGGGGTCCAACCAGGCGAGGCCCCGATCTTCGGCCGAAGCTGCAGACAGATTCCATGCAACTGTTCCGAAATCGTGCCGTGGCCTGCTCCTATCCACGCATGGCGTGGATCTACCGCGGCAACCGCATCGTCAATGGTCGGGGTTCGTACCACCCCGGCGATGTACCTGGCGCTGTCGCACATACGCAGCGCCAGGCGCATCGCCGGTGCGGACGGGCCGGTCTCCAACTCCGACCGGCCCTGATCGCGGCCGCACCCCCGCAGGCGCTGGCCGCCATCCACACACATGCCGCACTCGGGCGGCTTCCATCAGGCGGCTTCGGACACCTTCACTTCACGACGGGCGCGCACGGCCGCAGCCAGTCGCTCCAGTACCGTCACGGTGGTGTCCCAGTCGATGCAGCCATCGGTGATGCTCTGCCCGTAGACCAGCGGCTGGCCTTCCACCAGTTCCTGGCGGCCACCGACCAGATGGCTCTCGATCATCACACCGACGACGCGCTGTTCGCCGTCTTCCAACTGAACGGCGATGTCTTCGATCACCTTCGGCTGGTTCTCGGGGTTCTTCAGGCTGTTGGCATGGCTGGCGTCGATCATCAGGCGCGTCGGCAGCTTGGCCTTGGCCAGCGCCTGGCAGGCCTCGCCCACGCTGGCCGCATCGTAGTTCGGCTGCTTGCCGCCGCGCAGGATCACGTGGCAATCCGGGTTGCCGGTGGTCGAAACGATGGCGGTGCCGCCCTGCTTGGTCACCGACAGGAAGTGATGCGGATTCGAAGCAGCGCCCACCGCATCGGCGGCGATCTTCACGTTGCCGTCGGTGCCATTCTTGAAGCCGACCGGGCACGACAGCCCCGATGCCAGTTCGCGATGCACCTGGCTTTCAGTGGTGCGCGCACCAATGGCGCCCCATGCCACCAGATCGGCGATGTACTGCGGGGAGATCACGTCGAGGAACTCGACACCGGCCGGCAGGCCGAGCTTGTTGATGTCGCGCAGCAGGCCACGTGCGATGCGCAGGCCCTTGTCGATCCTGAAGCTGCCATCCAGGTCCGGATCATTGATCAGGCCCTTCCAGCCCACCGTGGTGCGCGGCTTCTCGAAGTACACGCGCATGACGATTTCCAGTTCGCCGGCCAGCGCATCGCGCAGCGGCTTCAGGCGCTGGGCGTACTCGATGGCGGCGTGCGGGTCGTGGATCGAGCACGGGCCGACCACCACCGCCAGGCGGTCGTCACGGCCGTGCAGGATCTGGTGCAGGGCCGCGCGCGAGGCGCTGACGGTGTCGGAAGCTTCATCGTCACACGGCAGCATCGCCAGCAGCTGGGCAGGCGGTGTCAGCGGTTCGATGGTGCGGATACGCAGGTCGTCGGTGTGCGGGGGCATGGGGGAGATCTCCGGAACGTTGGGGGTCCCCAGCGTGGCGGCATGAAAAAAGCCGCCAGGTTCGCTGGCGGCTTTCGGGAATGCGTCTGAAGCTTTCTTCAGGGTGAGCGCAGTCCTTCCTCCGCCAGTGGCTTCGGAAAGTAATACCAAAAGTAAAAGCTGGCGCGGGCTGCGTTCATGGGGTGTATTGATAGCACAGCTTTTGCGCAGTGCAAAATGTTTCATCCGCAACTGGGGAGGCGGTTCAGCGATGTGTGCGCGCGCACCGTGCATCGGCTGGCTGGCACGCGAAATCGCTCATTTGCCATGCACTTCCACATCCAACAGCAACCCTTCATGGATGTCGGCCCAGCGCTCCAGCACGCGGCCCAGTTCCTGCCGCGCTTCCTCCAGCTGTTCCGGGTTGAGCAGGGAACGGGCGGTGTAGAGGTCGGACACCAGCCGCCGCAGGACGGGCTCAGGGATGGCCACCGACGGCCCTTCCACTTCCGGCAGCTGCAGTGCCGGCGTGTCGCCAAGCGGGCCGTAAAGCGTTACCTGGAGCGTGCTCTGCATGATCGACTTCCGTGCGGATGACAGGGGCAATGCACTGTTTACCGCGTCCGGGTGACAGGCGCATGTGCCGTGGGCATCCGCAGGCGCTGCTACAAAGCGGCCAGATCGGTCAGGTGCTGCGCCATGCCATCGTCCGCACCCAGTGCGTTGGTGGTGCTGAAGTACCGATGCCAGCCGGTGGCAGCAATGCCTTCGACCAGAGCGTCGGCGTCTTCCCGGCTCGCGCACCTCCAGACGGCATAGAACTGTTCGCCGCTACCCTGCACTACGCCGGTGGCAACGCGGCCCATTGCCACCGACGTGATGCGGGCCGGATCGAACTGCTGCATGCCGGCACCGATGCGGTCGAAGAAGGCGGTGCGTTGCTCGGGCGGCAGAGCGGCCCAGGCGGGAGTGGCGGTGTAGAGCTCGATGAGGGTGTGGGACATGGGGTTCTTCCTTGAGGGTTGCCGGCCAGCGGCCGGCACTACCGCAACGGGGGTTGCCGGCCAGCGGCCGGCACTACCGCAACGGGGGTTGCCGGCCAGTGGCCGTTATTGCCGCAGCGAACGTAGTGCGCGCTTGCGGATGTAGGCGTTGGCGCTGCTGTGGTGTTCGCCTTGCCAGCGCGCGCACAGGTCGCGCAGCCAGCGCGGCTGGGTCTTGCCGGCATCGTTGAGCCAGTTGCCGACCGAATCCTGTACGTAGCGCTCGGGGTCGTTGGCCAGGGCTTCAAGCATCGGCAGTGCATGTTCTGGATGCTGCTTGAACAGCGCGATATGCGTGGCCCACACCCCGCGCGGACGCAGGGCTTCACAGGCGAAGCGACGCAGGTAGGGCGATGCTTCATCTGTCCACGGCAGCAGCAGCTCAAGCGCCTGCAGCGGTGCCGCCACGATGTCCATGCGCAGTGCCAGCCACGCCCATTCGCGCACGCCGAAATGCGGGTCATCGGCGAGTGGGCGCATCGCCTGCAGCTTCGCCGCAAGGGATGCAGAGCTGTCGCCGCCAATCAGGTAACAGGACCAGCCGCGCACGGTATCGGACATGTGCGCCCGCCAGTGCAGCGGATCACCCTGCCCGGCTTCGCGCAGCAGCGTCGCGGCCAACGCCATGCGCACGGTGATGCCTTTGCCTGCTGCGTCACGCATGCGTTGCACGGCGGCCGCTTGCAGCGCGGGCACCACCGCAGGCAACAGTGCGCCGAAGTCCACTGCCAGGCATTCGGCCAGATGAGTGGCGGCGGTGCTGCCGGTGTTGAGGGCACGAAGGCGCTCTGCCGGGATCGCGGCGCTCATGCTGCCGGCTCCCGACCCGCATCGGTGTGCTGCCAGACCTTGTACAGCAGCTGCGACAGCTGCTGCTGTTCACCCGCATCCAGCTTGTCGAACAGGCCGCCGATCCAGTCGCTGTGCTGTTCGAACAGGCGTTCGGCCAGGCGCTTGCCTTGGGCAGTCAGCACGATCTGCAGGCGACGGCCATCTTCGGCATCGCTGCGACGTTGCAGCAACCCTTCGCGCTGCAGGCCATCGAGCAGGCCGCTGATGGTGGCGCGGGTGACGCCGGCGCGCTCGGCCAGTTCATGCGGCGGCAGCGTGCCACCGGCACCGTGCAGCAGGAACAGCACGATGAAGCGGCCTTCACTGAGCCCGTGCGGCGCGAGCCGGCTGGCGCAGTCGCGATCGATCGCCGAGGACAGCGACAGCAGCTGGAAGCACAGACGCAGCTGGGCGACATTGGCGTGACCACGTCGCTGTGCTTCCTCCAGCAGGGCATGGTGCTTGGCTTCGATCATCGGTCGCATCATTATGATTAGGCGCCTAATCATAATATGAAAAGTACGCTCAGGTCGATCAGGCGTTGAGGTCAGGAATGCGTGACCAGCAGCAGCCGGGCGATCAGCCCGCCACCTTCGCGGGGCAACAGCAGCAGCTCGCCGCCATGCCGCCGCGCGGCGTTGGCGGCGACTGCCAAGCCCAGCCCGGTGCCACCGGTGGCGCGGCTGCGCGAGCTCTCGCTGCGCTGGAATGGCTGCAGCAGGCGCGCACGGTCGGCCTCGTCGATGCCGGGGCCGCGATCCATCACGTCCAGCTGCACCCTCTTGCCGGACACAGCTGCCCGCAGCTCTACCACGCCCGCGTAGCGATCGGCGTTGTCGATGAGATTGTCGATCGCCCGCCGCAGCAACAGCGCGTCGCCCTGCCACGGCAGCGCATCCGGCCCATCGAGGGAGATTTCGACGCCGCGTAGCAGCGCGCTCTGCACGCATTCCTCCAGCAGCGCGGCCAGGTCCAGTGGGCGCATCTGCAAGGGCTGCAGCTCACCACGTGCATAGTCGAGCACCTGCTCGATCATCGTGTCCATGCGCTCGATGTCGGCCACCATCCGCGCCGCCTGTTGCGGTGGCGCGAACTCCGCACGCAGGCGCAGGCCGGTCAACGGTGTGCGCAGATCATGCGCGACGGCAGCGAGCATGCGGGTCATCTCCTGCGCCTGTTCGTGCAACCGCTCGCGCCCGGCACTGATCGCGCGGGCCAGTACCTGCACCTCGCGCGGGCCATCGTCCGGAAGCGGTGTAGTGGCCTGCAGGTCCACGTTGGCGCTGGCCTCGGCCAGCCGCCGCAGGGGTCGGCCGAGGCGGATCGCTGCCCAGGCGGCCAGCGGTGCCAGCAGTACGGTTCCCGCCACCAGCGCCAGCACGACCTGCCGGCGCCACGCCGCCAGATCGCTGTGGTCGCTGCCCACCACCTGCCATCGACCATCGGCCCGGCGCACGGCCAGTTCGAACGGCGTCCACTGCATGGCGGTCAGCACCGCGACCTGTGCCTGCAACGCATCCGCACGCGCCTTGGCGTCGAGCACAGCGCCGCCTTCGATGACCTGCACCTCCGGCGCCTTGCCGCGGCTGCTCCAGACCAGCTTCACCTGCTCCAGCGGCTGCCCCAGCTGCGCGGCCACCAGATGGGTGAGCCAGTCATTGCTGATGCCCTCGGGTGCAGACACGCGGGTTTCCAGGTGCAGGCCCAGCGCCGCGGCAGAGCGTTCACCACGCAGCACCTGCATGGCCTGGTCCAGCCGCATCGGCGGCGGCGCCGGTCGCGGCATCCAGCCCACTACCGCCACGCTGACCAGGGTCGCCAGCAGCAGGCTGGCCAGGGCCAGCATCGCGATCCAGCGCGCGGTGGACCAGCGCGCCCTCACAGCACCTGTACCTCGGCGTCGAAGCGGTAGCCTTCGCCGCGCAGGGTCTGCACCAGTGCCTCGGCGCCGGGTGCTGCCTGGCCCAGCTTGCGGCGCAGGCGGCTGATCGCCAGGTCGATGGCACGGTCGACGCTCTCGCTGTCCTCGCCACGGGTCAACGACAGCAGCTGCTCGCGCCCCAGCACCCGCCCGGCACGCTCGGCGAGCGCCAGCAACAAGGCGAATTCGCCACGGCTGAGCGCCAGCTCGCCGCCATCGGGGGCAAGCAGGCGGCGCTGTTCGGGAAACAATCGCCAGCCGCAGAAACGCAGCTCGCTGGCTACCTGGGTGCGCAGTTTGTCCTGCCGGCGCAGCAGTGCGCGCACCCGCGCCAGCAGTTCGCGCGGATCGAAGGGTTTGCCCAGATAGTCATCGGCCCCCATCTCCAGGCCGATCACCCGGTCCGGCGCGGTGCCCATTGCCGACAGCATCAGGATCGGAATGGCGCGCGCCTGCAGCCGGCGGCATACCGACAGGCCATCCTCGCCGGGCATCATCCAGTCCAGGATGATCGCGTCCGGGCGCTCGCTCTGCAGCAGCACATCCAGCGCTGCGGCATCGGCGGCCACGCGCACCTGGTAGCCGTGCAGCAGCAGGCAGTCGGCAATGGCATCACGGATGCTGGCATCGTCATCGACAACGATGACCCGGGCGGGAGTGTTCATGCGGTCAGTATCGTGCAGGTGTGTATCAGGACGGTATCAACGCCGATATTCCGGCGATACGCCGATGCGCGCCAATGGGCCTCCCCATTCAACCCCGGAGACTTCCCGTGCGCCTCACCCTGCTGCCCCTGCTTGCCGCCGCCTTCCCCACGCTGGCCGCCGACACCCCCGAACATGTACTGCCGATGTGGATGCAGGGCGGGCACCCGACCGTGGCGCTCTCGCTGGATGGCCGGGCCGAACCGCTGCGCTTCGTGGTCGACAGCGCCGCAGGCGCGACACTGGTCGATGGTCGTGTGGCACGCCGATATGGCCTCGTCGATGGCAAGGCCGAAGTCTCGATCGCGCAGGGCGCCAGTACCTCGGGCGCGCAGCTGCGGCGCATGCGCACCACCACGTGGCAGCTGGGTAGCTGGCTGCTGCAGGCCAGCGCGCTGCAGGCCGATCTGGCGTCGCTGACCGAGGGCGACGACCCCGCCATCGACGGCCTGGTCGGCAATGACCTGACCGCACGCAGGGACACCCGGTGGGACTTCGTTCGAGGTGAGCTGTCGTTGTCGAGAACCGGCACCCTCCCCTTCGACGATGACAGCTGCCAGTCCAATGCAATGCCGGACCGCGCCGAGGGCCTGCGCGATTTCGGATTCATCACCCTTGCCTTCGGCGGAACGAACATCGCTGCCGTGGCCGTGGTCGATACCGGCGCCGCGCAGACCGTACTCAACGATGCCGCCGCGCGCGCCCTGGGATTGCGCACCGATGGCAGCGATCCGCGCGTGCGCGTGCGCCGCAATGGCACCGAAGGCCTGGGCGGGAAGCCGCACCCGACCTGGCTGTATACCCTGCCCGGCATGCACAGCGCCGGTTGGCAGCACCCGGCCATGGAGGTCAGGATCAGCGAGCTGCCGGTGTTCAAGGCCATCGGACTGGATAAGCGCCCCGCGCTGATCCTCGGCGCCGATGCCATGCGCGGCGGCCAGGTCGACATCAGCACCGGCGCGGCGCGGATCTGCCTGCGCCGCCCGTCCGACAGCTGAGGCCGGGCCATGACGCCGGCGACCGGCTGGCGTAGCATCGCGCCACGTCCCGCCAGGAGGTCCACGCATGCGCCGTGCTGCCCTGTTGTTGCTGACGCTGTTCCCGCTGGCCGTGCTGGCTGCACCGCCCCCGGTACCCACGCCGGCCCGCATCGACACCGAAGCCCGGCGGCTGATGCAGGCTGCCCATGCGCGCGGCATGGCGCTGGCGGTGATCGATGGCGGCAAGGTGGTGCACGTGGCCGCCTATGGCGAGCGCAATGCCGCAGGCGAGCCGCTGCGCACCGACACGGTGATGTACGCCGCATCGCTGACCAAGATGGCGTTCGGCCACCTGGTCGCACAGCTGGCGCAGGACCGGAAGATCGAGCTGGATGCCAGCATTGCCAACGCGCTGGACAAGCCCCTGCCGGACTACGCACCCGAGCCGAAAAAGTATGCCGACTACCGCGTGTTGGCCGATGATGCGCGCTGGCGCCAGCTCACCCCGCGCCTGCTGCTCAACCACGCCAGTGGCTTTGCCAACTTCGGGTTCCTCGAACCGGACGGCCGGCTGAAGTTCCACTTCGATCCGGGTAGCCGCTACGGCTATTCCGGCGAAGGGCTGATCCTGTTGCAGTTCGTGATCGAGCGTGGGCGGCTGGGCCAGGACGTCGGCGCATTGATGCAGCGGCAGGTGTTCGACCGCTTCGGCATGACCCGCACCAGCATGATGTGGCGTGAGGATTTCGCCGCCAACCTGGCCGATGGCTGGACGGCAGAAGGTGCGGCCGAACCGCACGATGAGCGCAGCCGCGTACGTGCGGCCGGGTCGATGGATACCACCATCGCCGACATGGCCCGCTTCGCCGCCGGCTACGTGCGTGGCGACGGTCTGTCCGCATCGATGCGCCGGGAGCTGGTGCGGCCGCAGCTGCCGATCACCACCGCCAGCCAGTTCCCCACCCTGCAGCCGGAGCTGCCGCCTGCACAACGGCACCGCAACCTGGCGGCGGGGCTTGGCGTGGTGACGTTCCAGGGCCCGCAGGGGGCCGGCTTCTACAAGGGCGGCCATGATGATGCGGTGGGCAATACGCTGGTGTGCATCGAACAGGGCCAGCGCTGCGTGGTGATCCTGGGCAACGATGTACGCGCCGAAGCAGCATTCCCGGCGTTGGTGCGCTTCGTGCTGGGTGAAACCGGCGTGCCGTGGGAATGGGAATACGGGGCGAACAAGCCGTTCGTGCGCTGATCGCATCGCCCAGCGCGCCCACAAAAAACCCCGCCTTGCGGCGGGGTTCTTGGTGCATCGGTAACGCGGGGACTTAGAAGTCCATGCCGCCCATGCCACCCATGCCGCCCATGCCACCGGCGCCACCCATGGCCGGCTCGTCCTTCTTCGGAGCTTCGGCAACCATGGCTTCGGTGGTGATCATCAGGCCCGCGATCGAGGCCGCGTTCTGCAGCGCCGAACGGGTCACCTTGGTCGGGTCCAGGATGCCGAACTGCAGCATGTCGCCGAACTCGCCGGTGGCGGCATTGTAGCCGAAGCTGCCGGTGCCTTCCTTGACCTTGTTGATGATGACCGACGGCTCTTCGCCGGCGTTGGCGACGATTTCGCGCAGCGGGGCTTCCATCGCGCGCAGGGCGATCTGGATGCCGTGGTTCTGGTCTTCGTTGGCACCCTTCAGGCCGGCCAGCGCGGTGACCGCACGGACCAGGGCCACGCCGCCGCCCGGGACCACGCCTTCTTCAACAGCTGCACGGGTGGCGTGCAGGGCGTCGTCGACGCGATCCTTCTTTTCCTTCATTTCGATTTCGGTCGAGGCGCCGACCTTGATCACGGCAACGCCGCCGGCCAGCTTGGCCACGCGTTCCTGCAGCTTCTCGCGATCGTAGTCGGAGGAGGTGTCCTGGATCTGGGTCTTGATCTGGCCGACGCGTGCGTCGACGGCAGCCTTGTCACCCACGCCATCGATGATGGTGGTGTTTTCCTTGGAAACCTGCACCTTCTTGGCGCGGCCCAGGTCCTTGATGGTGGCCTTTTCCAGCGACAGGCCCACTTCTTCGGAGATCACGGTGCCGCCGGTCAGCACGGCCATGTCTTCCAGCATCGCCTTGCGACGGTCGCCGAAGCCCGGAGCCTTGACGGCCACGACCTTGACGATGCCACGGATGGTGTTGACCACCAGGGTGGCCAGCGCTTCGCCTTCGACTTCTTCGGCCACGATCAGCAGCGGCTTGCCGGCCTTGGCGACGCCTTCCAGCACCGGCAGCAGGTCACGGACGTTGGAGATCTTCTTGTCGTGCAGCAGGATGAACGGGTCATCCAGGTCAGCGGTCTGCGACTGCTGGTTGTTGATGAAGTACGGGGACAGGTAGCCGCGGTCGAACTGCATGCCCTTGACCACGTCCAGCTCGTTGTCCAGGCCCGAGCCTTCTTCAACGGTGATCACGCCTTCCTTGCCGACTTCCTTCATCGCGTCAGCGATGATCTGGCCGATCGACTCGTCCGAGTTGGCCGAGATGGTGCCGACCTGGGCGATCGCCTTGTCGTCGGCAGTCGGCTTGGAGATGTTCTTCAGCTCGGTGACGGCGGCCACGACGGCCTTGTCGATACCGCGCTTGAGGTCCATCGGGTTCATGCCGGCGGCCACGGCCTTGGCGCCTTCGCGGATCAGGGCCTGGGCCAGCACGGTGGCGGTGGTGGTGCCGTCGCCGGCGTCGTCGTTGGTGCGGGAAGCCACTTCCTTCACCATCTGCGCGCCCATGTTCTCGAACTTGTCAGCCAGTTCGATTTCCTTGGCGACGGAGACGCCGTCCTTGGTGATGGTCGGGGCGCCGAAGCTCTTTTCCAGCACGACGTTGCGGCCCTTCGGGCCCAGGGTGGCCTTGACGGCATTGGCGAGAACGTTGACGCCGCGCACCATGCGCGAACGGGCGTCTTCACCGAAACGAATATCCTTGGCAGCCATTGCGATTACCTCGATGTTTGCGCCGGGCCGGGCCCGGCGACGAAAAGGGATGTCTTACTGAAAAGCAGGTCGCGCCGAGGCTCAGCCGATGATGGCGAGCACGTCGTCTTCGCGCAGGACCTTGTACTCGACGCCTTCGCTCTTGTACGAGCTGCCGGCGTACTGGCCGTAGATGACCTTGTCGCCGACCTTCAGCGACGGCGCGCGCACGCTGCCGTTGTCCAGCGGCTTGCCCGGGCCGACGGCCACGACTTCACCCTTGGTGGACTTTTCCTTGGCCGAATCCGGAATGACGATGCCACCGGCGGAGATTTCGTCGGCTTCGATCGGCTTGACCACAACGCGGTCGTGCAGCGGCTTGATGCTCATGAGAGACCTCTTAAGTTATTGATTGGTCTGAAAAAGTCTGGCGATGTTAGCACTCACCCCAGGTGACTGCCAGCATTGCTCGCGAAAAAGCCCGATGAATCGGGAGCAGGACAGAGATGGAGCTGGCCCCGGACCTTTCAAGGGCGGCCCCGGAAAAAATCTTCGCGGCCAGGCTTGCACGGTGCGGCCCTGCATGAAGACGTTCAGCCCGGTGAAACGCGTCGAATCGCGCGCCGACACCCTCGACTTTTGGTGATCAGCGTCGCACTGTCAGATATCTGACGTTCATTTACGACAAAGTGTCACCGGATCGGCCTTAGGCTCGGCCGCGCATTCCCAATCACAAGGAGTTGTCGATGCGATTGCTGTCCCCGCTTGCCGCCGCCTGCCTGCTGGCGCTGGCCGCCGCGCCGGCCCAGGCCGAGGTCTTCATCAACGAACTGCACTACGACGACAGCACCGCCGCCGGTGACGTCGGCGAAGCGATCGAGGTGGTGGCCACCGCCGGTGAGGATCTGTCCGGCTACCGCCTGTACCTGTACAACGGCAGCAATCCGTCGGCCGCCACGGTCTACGCCAACAACCCGGTCCCGGCCGGCAGCGCCGCCGGCTGCGGCAGCGCCAGCATCGCTGTGGTCAGCTACCCGACCAACGGCCTGCAGAACGGCCCGAACGACGGCATCGCCCTGGTCGATGCCAGCGGCAAGGTGGTCCAGTTCCTCAGCTACGAGGGCGCCATCACCGCCTCCGGTGGCCCTGCCGCCGGCATGACCAGCCAGAACATTCCGGTGGCCGAGACCAACAGCACCGCGCCGGGCACCTCGCTGCAGCTGACCGGCAGCGGCAGCCAGTACGCGCACTTCACCTGGGCCGAATCGGCCAGACAGACGTTTGGCAGCTGCAACAACGGCCAGACCTTCAGTGGTGGCGGCACGCCGGGCCCGAACACGCCGCCGTCGGTGTCCACCACCACCCCGGCACAGGGCAGCAGCACCTTCCCGGCCGCGGCCGATCTGGAAGTGGTGTTCAGCGAGACGGTGAACCTGGCCAGTGGCGCCTTCGCGCTGAGCTGCGGCACCTCCGGCAGCGTGCCGCTGACCTTCCCGGCCAGCGGCCGCAGCGTGAAGCTGTCCACGAATACCGCGCTGGTGGCCGGTGAAGCCTGCCGCTTCGACATCCGCGCCGCGCGCATCACCGACCTGCAGGGCGCGCACCCGGCGGCCGACAGCCGCATCGCGTTCACCGTGGCCAGCACCGGCGGCAACCCCGACCCGGGCAATCCGGGCGTGCCGGCCGGCTACTACTCGAAGGTGAACACCTCCAGCCCGAGCCAGCTGCGCTGCTCGCTGCACGCCACCATCAAGGGCCACACCGCCTACCCGTACAGCGGTTCGGGCACCAGCACCTGGACCATCCTGGAGATCGCCGACGAGGACCCGAACAACAGCGGCCGGATCCTCGATGCGTACCGCAACCGCAGCTACGCCAAGGTGACCGATCGCGCCGGCAGCGGCAGTGGCCTGAAGTACAACCGCGAACACACCTGGCCGAACTCGCTGGGCTTTGCCAGCACCACCGGTGACAAGGGCCTGCCGTACGCGCCGTATACCGACACCCACATGCTGTACCTGACCGATGCACAGTGGAACGCCGACCGTGGCAACAAGCCGTTCGCCAAGTGCGACGCCGGCTGCGGCGAGCGCGCCACCGAGGCCAACAACGGCCAGGGCGGCGGCAGCGGCGGTTACCCGGGCAATTCCAACTGGGTGCGCACGCCGGACGGCAACACCGGCACCTTCGAGGTGTGGGGCAAGCGCAAGGGCGACATGGCGCGTGCGGTGATGTACATGGCGATCCGCTATGAGGGCGGCAAGGATGCGGCCACCGGCCAGTCCGAGCCGGACCTGGAGCTGACCGACGACCGCAGCAAGATCGTCAAGACCAGCAGCTCGCCGGCCTACATGGGCCTGCTGTCGACGCTGATCGACTGGCACCTGTCCGACCCGCCGGATGATGCCGAGCGCGCCCGCAACGATGTGGTCTACAGCTTCCAGGGCAACCGCAACCCGTTCATCGACCACCCCGAGTGGGCGACCCCGGCGCTGTTCACCTCGGCCAAGCCGGCCACCTGCCAGCTGGCCAACTGAGTCCGCCTCCAAGAAGTTGCAGTCGCCCCTGTCCGGTCCTGACCCGGCCGGACAGGGGCCCTATACTCGACGGTCATGTCGACCGTCGATCCCGTCCTGCTGCTGTTGACCACCTGCCCGGACCGGGCCAGTGCCGAGCGCATCGCGCACGCGCTGGTCGGCGAGCGCCTGGCCGCATGCGTGACCCGGCTGGAGGGGGCGCAGTCGACCTACCGCTGGCAGGGCGAGGTCACTACCGACCCCGAGCTGCAGCTGCTGGTAAAGACCACCGCGAGCCGCGTCGATGACGCAATCGCCCGGATCGTCGAACTGCATCCGTATGAACTCCCGGAGTGCATCGCGGTCGAAACCCGGGCCGGTCTGCCGGCGTATCTGGATTGGATCCGGGCACAGACCCGGGAGGACACTGATTGAAGACTCTGTTTGCGCGTGGCGCTGCCTTGTGCGCCCTGTTGTGGCTCTCGCTGCCGGCGTTCGCGCTGGATGAGAAGGACCTGCTGCCGGTGGACCAGGCGTTCGCGCTGACCGCCACCGCCCCCGAGCGCGGCCAGGTGCAACTGCAGTTCAAGATCGCACCGGGCTACTACCTGTATCGCCACCGCACCAGCGTCAAGGCCGACCCGGCGTTCAACGCCGGCGCGTTGCAGATGCCGAAGGGCGACAAGCACCACGACGATTTCTTCGGCGAAGTTGAAACCTATCGCGAGCGCCTGCAGGCCACCCTGCCCGGCGCGCCGACCGACGCGGCCGGCACCATCAGCCTGGAAGTGCGCTACCAGGGCTGCGCCGATGCGGGGGTCTGCTACCCACCGCAGAAGCGCGTGGTGCAGGTCACCCTGCCCGGCGGCGCGGCACCGGCGGCGGCCCCGAGCGCGCGTACCGGTGCCGCCAGCCCGTTCAACAACCCACTGGCCGGTGCCGGCAACGGCGGCGGCCTGCGCCTGCCGGGTACGGCCAGCAACGGCCAGGCGCTGCCGCTGCCGTCGGAACAGGCGTTCGGCTTCGATGCCATCGCCAGCGATGGCAATACCGTGCTGCTGCGCTTCAGCCCCGCGCCGGGCTACTACCTGTATCGCGACCGCACCTCGCTGAAGCTGGAAGGCAGCGCCGGTGTGCTGGCCGACACGCCGCGCTGGCCGGCCGCACAGTCGCATCGCGATGAGCACTTCGGCGATGTCTCGGTGTATTTCAACCAGGTGGAAGTGCCGCTGCCGCTGCGCCGCACGGTTTCCGGGGCAGTCGACAGCACCCTGGTGGTGACCTTCCAGGGCTGCCAGACCGATGGCATCTGCTATCCGCCGATGACGCGGCGGGTGAAGCTGTCGATCCCGGCGGGAAAGATCAATGCCAGCGCCGACCAGGCACCGCCACGCACCGAGGTGATCAGCCCGTTGCCCGCCGCCACCGGAGCAGCGCGCGAAGGTGCCAATGGCGCGCCGCTGCGCCTGCTGCCGACCGTACCCAACACCGATGGCGGCGCTCCGCTTGCCACCGGCGCTGCGGGGCCAGCACCGGCAATGAGTACGCCGCCGATGCCCGCGGTGACAACGCCCTGCGCACGCGCCCACCGGCGAGCACGCCGAATCCGGACCGCTCGTTCGTGTGGGTGCTGCTGCTGGCGCTGGCCGGTGGCCTGGTGCTGAACCTGATGCCGTGCGTGCTGCCGATCCTGTCGCTGAAGGTGCTGAGCCTAGCGCAGAGCGGCGAAAGCCCGCAGCGCGCACGCAGCCACGCGCTCTGGTACACGCTGGGCGTGCTGGTCGCGTTCGCGGTGATCGGCGCGTTGATGGTTGGCCTGCGCGCGATCGGCAACGCGGTCGGTATCGGCTTCCAGCTGCAGCATCCGGGCGTGGTGGCCACGCTGGCCTACATCATGTTCGCGGTGGGCCTGAGCCTGTCCGGCGTGTTCACTCTCGGCGGCGGCATCGGCAACCTGGGCCAGTCGCTGGCCAGCCGCAGCGGCCCCGCCGGCGATTTCTTCACCGGCGCGCTGGCCTGTGTGGTCGGCAGCGCCTGCGTTGGCCCGTTCATGGGCGGCGCGATTGCCTACGCTTTCATCGCCCCGCCGCTGAAGGCGATGACGGTGTTCCTGTTCCTCGGCCTGGGCCTGGCGTTGCCGTTCCTGCTGGTCGGCTTCGTGCCCGCATTGGCACGCCGCCTGCCCAAGCCCGGCCCGTGGATGGAAACGCTCAAGCATGTGCTGGCCTTCCCGATGTATGCCACCGCGCTGTGGCTGCTGTGGGTGCTGGGCAAGCAGCGCGGCGTGGACGGCATGGCGCTGGTGCTGGGCGGCCTGCTGCTGTTCGCCTTCGGCCTGTGGCTGTTCGAACGCAACCGCTGGACCGGCTCGCGGGCGGTGACCCTGCTGGGCGTGCTGCTGGCGATCGGCGCACTGGTGCCGGCATGGAGCGTGACCCAGCTGGAACCGCCGGCGCGGGCGGCGCAGGCGGCCAGCGACAACGTGGTCGAATACTCCCCGCAACTGCTGGACCGCCTGCGCGCCGACAACCGCGTGGTGTTCGTCAACATGACCGCCGACTGGTGCGTCAGCTGCAAGGCCAATGAGCGTGCAGTGCTGTCGCGCCCGGAGTTCAAGGAACTGCTCAAGCGCACCAACGCGGTGTACATGCGCGGTGACTACACCAACGTCGACCCGCAGATCACCACGTTCCTGGAAGAGCACAAGGCGGTGGGTGTGCCGCTGTACGTGGTGTACGGCCCCGGCGCACCGCCGACCGTGCTGCCGACCCTGCTGACCCAGGCGGTGGTGGAGGAAGCGCTGCTGCGCACCGCACGATGAAGTGGCAACGGCCAGCGCTGCTGTGGACAGCGGTGCTGGCCGCCGGCCTGGGCCTGTGGGCCGGGCACCGGCTGGCCCCCACCCCGGCGGCGCCGGTTGCCGCAACGCCTGCACCTGCGGCCGTGCCTGCACCACCCCCACTGCAGGCCGGAGACCGGATGCCGGCCCTGTCGCTGCCCGACCTCGATGGCCGGCCATTGGACCTGCAGCAGCGCTTCAGCGGTCGCCCGTTGCTGGTCAACGTCTGGGCCAGCTGGTGCGCGCCGTGCGTGGAGGAGATGCCTGAACTGGCCCGTTTCGCCCACGCCCAAGGCGACGACGGGGTGCAGGTGCTGGGTCTGGCCCTGGATACGCAGGAGGACGTGCGCCGCTTCCTGCAGCGGGTGCCGGTGGACTACCCGATCGTGATCGAGACCCCGGGCCCACGCGACGCCAGTGTGCAGCTGGGTAATACCCAGGGCCTGTTGCCCTACAGCGTGCTGTTCGATGCGCAGGGGCGCATGGTGAAGGCGAAGCTGGGACCGTTCGCGCACGGCGAGATCGACGGCTGGGTGAAGTGAGGGTTCGGCAGGGTTGCACCCTGCACCCGCTTCAGGCCAGAGCAACAGCCGAAGCAACAGCTACAGCGGGCTTTCCGTGGGATGGCGGGGCGATGTCGGAGTGCGGGGACGCTGCAAGTACGTCCCTGTAAGCTTGGCAGCCGCATCCATGCGGCTGACACCCCGCGCTCCGACACCGCCCCACCTCTGACAGATTCCGATGGCTGTTGGTAGATGTCGACCTTGGTCGACACGGTAGATCCACGCCATGCGTGGATGGATCTCCATCGAAATCGAGTATTCCGACAGTTGAACGAAGAGCATCCACGCATGGCGTGGATCTACAGACCGCGGAGATCTGTCGAAGGCGGGGTGGGTCCGGTGGCGGGGGTGTCCGCGGCATGGATGCCGCGGCCAAGCCCCCAAGGACGGGTTTACGGCGTCCCCCGCCACCGGCCCCATCCTGCCATCCCACGGAATGCGCGCTGTTGCTGTTGCCCTGGCCTGAAGCGGGTGCCGGGCGCCGCCCGGCCGATACCCCTGCTTGACCGCAGGCAGGGCGCCCGGGAGAATTCCGCGACTAATTCTCATTTGCTGTTGCGCAGGATGCGGGCGGCAGCCTTCCGGGCCCCTCTCCTTCGATGTTCAAGAACGTCCTGTTCCAACTGCACTGGCTGCTGGGCATCACCGCCGGTGCCGTCCTGGCCGTCATGGGCCTCAGCGGCGCGGCGCTGTCCTTCGAGGACGAACTGCTGCGCGCGGCCAACCCCGGTTTCGCCGAGATCGCCGAACACCATGCCGACGGCCAGCACCCGCTTGCACTCAGCGAACTGGTGCCGCTGCTGCAGGCCGGCAGCGAGCGTTCCCTGCAGCGCCTGCGCGTGGATGCGACCGGGCAACGTCCCTCGGTGGCGCGTTTTGCTGGTGGCAAAGAACACTGGGTGTACTTCGACCCCTACAGCGGCGAACGCTTCAGCGCGCTGCGCGGGCAGGCTTTCTTTGATTTCGTCGAAGACCTGCACCGCCACCTCGCCGCCGGTGAACGCGGCAAATGGATCACCGGCAGCTGCGCAATCGCCCTGTTGTTCTTCACCCTGTCCGGCCTGTACCTGCGCTGGCCACGGCGCTGGTGGCACTGGCGCAGCTGGCTGGCGGTGGAATGGAAGCGCAGCGGCCGTGGCTTCCTGTGGAGCCTGCATTCGGTGGTCGGCACCTGGGTGCTGCTGATCTACCTGATGAGCGCGCTGACCGGCCTGTGGTGGTCGTTCGACTGGTACCGCAGCGCCGCCAACACCCTGCTCGGCGTCGCACCTGCGGCCAAGCACAAGGTGCCCACCGATGCGACGCTGGACCTGCAGCGCGTCGAAGCCACGCTGTATGCGTTGCCCGGCGTGCGCACCGGCTTCATCGACCTGCGCCTGCCGGAGAAGCCAGGCCAGCCTCTGAACATCCGGGTGATGGCCGGCGATCCGTCGCAGCGCGATGGCCACCATGATCGCGCCCACGATCTGCTGCAGCTGGACCCGGCCAGCGGTGCGGTCCTGGATGCGCGCCCCTATGCGCGCCAGGGCGCTGGCGGACAGCTGGCCACCAGCGTGTTCGCATTGCACTCGGGCAGTTACTTCGGTGTGCCGGGGCGTGTGGTGGTGATGCTCAGCAGCCTGGGCATGAGCCTGTTCTTCGTCACCGGCTGGATGCTGTACCTGGATCGCCGCCGCAGCCAGCGCGCGGCGCGCGGCCTGCGCCGGTCGCTGCCGGTCGCCGCCGCCGATGACGGCGCTGCGCCGTGGCTGGTGGTGCACGCCAGCCAGAGCGGGCTGGGCGAGCAGCTGGCCTGGCGCGCAGCGGCGCAGGTGCAGGCCGCCGGCCATGCGGTGCGGGTACTGCCGCTGGCCCGCGTCGATGCGGCCGAACTACAGCGCAGCACGCACGCGCTGCTGGTACTCAGCACCTTCGGCGATGGCGAGCCACCGGATGCGGCACGACGCGCCGCGCGACAGCTGCTTGCACAACGCCCGGACCTGTCGGGCCTGGAATTCGGGCTGCTGGCGCTGGGTGATCGCCAGTATCCGCATTTCTGTGGCTTTGGCCGCCAGGTCGACCGCTGGCTGATCGGCAACGGCGCACGCCCGCTGTTCGAACGCATTGATGTGGATGCCGCTGCGCTACCGGCCCTGCGCCAATGGCAGCTGCAACTGGCAACCCTGACCGGAATCGCCACCGATGACAGCGTGCTGCCATCGGCCACGGTGATGCACGACTGGCGATTGCTTGGCCGCGAGCGGCTCAATCCCGGCAGCGTCGGCGGTGCGATCTGGCACATCCGCCTGGCAGCCCCGGCGCAGGTGCAGTGGCAGGCCGGTGACATCCTGCATGTGTCGCCCCGCCACAGCGCACGACATGCCAGCGCGGTACTGAAGGCGCACGGGCTGGATCCACTGCAACCCCTGCTGGTGGAGGGTCAACCACGCACGCTGCTGGCACTGGCCAGCGAACGCGAGCTGCCCGATGCCGATACCGCGCTGGTGGTGCAGGACGCCTGCCTGTGGTTGGCCGGCCTGCCCGTACTGCCCGGTCGCGAATACTCGATTGCCTCCGCTGCGCAGGATGGCGCAGTGGAACTGGTGGTGCGGCTGACGCACGACCCGGCCGGTCGCGCCGGGCTGGGCTCGGGTTGGTTGTCGCTGCATGCCCCGGTGGGCGCTGGCATCGTTGCCCGCGTGCACCGCAATCCGGGTTTCCATCGCGTAGCCGCAGCACCGATGGTGCTGGTCGGCAATGGCACCGGCATCGCCGGCCTGCGCAGCCTGCTGCGCGAAGCTGCGCATGCCGGCGCGCACGGGCACTGGCTGCTGTTCGGCGAACGCCAGCGTGCCCACGACTTCCTGTTCGGCGAAGAGATCGAAGCCTGGCAGGCCGAGGGCCATCTGCAGCGGGTGGACCTGGCGTTCTCACGCGAGGGTGACGGTGGCTACGTGCAGGACTCGGCTGCGCGCGGCCTCCGATGTCCTGCGCGACTGGATGCAGCGCGGCGCGGTGATCCACGTCTGCGGTTCGTTGCAGGGCATGGCCGAAGGCGTGGACCAGGTGTTGCGTGAAGCCCTCGGTGATGAGGCGGTGGAAACGCTGCTGGAGAACGGCCGCTACCGCCGCGACGTGTATTGATTCCTGCCGCCGTGCATGGGCGTGAGCCGAGCATGGGCTCGGCTCTACAGTGTTTCCCGCACCTGATGTAGAGCCGAGCCTACGCTTGGCTGATTCCCTGCTGGCCGACAGGACAGCGCAGGCTAGGCCGCTGCGCGTGCCGCCGGCTGCGCCGGCCGCAGCCGGAACGCGCCCACGGCCTCTGCCAGAGCCTGCACCTGCGCCTGCATCTGTGCGGTGGAGGCACCGGCCTCTTCCACCAGACTGGCATTGCGTTGAGTGCTGGCTTCCATCTGCACGATGGTCTGGTTCACCTGCGCGATGCCGGCATGCTGCTCGTGCGAGGCGCTGCGGATACCGGCCAGCAGGTCCGCCAGCTGCTGCACGCTGCCCACGATCTCGCCCATGGTGGTGCCGGCCTGCCCGGCCTGCTGGCTGCCTTGGCCGACCCGCGCCACTGAATCCTCGATCAATCCCTTGATCTGCTTGGCGGCCTCGGCACTGCGCTGGGCCAGCAACCGTACTTCGGCGGCCACCACGGCGAAGCTGCGCCCCTGCTCGCCGGCGCGTGCGGCCTCCACGGCCGCGTTGAGCGCAAGGATGTTGGTCTGGAAGGCGATGCCATCGATCAGCTGGGTGATGTCGCCGATGCGGCGCGATGCCTCGCTGATGCCCTGCATGGTCGCCACCACCTGGCCAACGGCCTGCCCGCCGCGCTGCGCCACTGCCGCCGCACCCTGTACCAGCGCATCGGCACGCCCTGCCGCGTCGGCGTTGCGGCCCACCGTATCGGTCAGCTCGTGCATGGAGGCCGCCGTCTCTTCCAGATTGGCGGCCTGCTGCTCGGTGCGCTGCGACAGGTCGTGATGGCCGGCGACGATCTCGCCCACGCCGGTATCCAGATGCGACGTTGCTTGCTGGATGCGGGTGACGATACGCCCCAGCTGCGCCACGGTGGCGTTGGCATCATCGCGCATGCGCGCGAACACGCCCTGCAGATCACCGCCCATGCGCACACTGAGATCGCCGCTGGCCAGTGCCGCCAGCAGCGCCTGCAGATCGCCGAGATTGGCTTCAAAGGTGGCCAGCAGACGGTTGATGCTGGTTGACAGCGTGCGCACGAAGCCCTGCTTGCCGTCCAGTTCGATACGCCCATGCAGATCGCCCTGCGCGGCCGCATCGACCAGCGCGGCCACTTCGGTTTCCAGCAGGGTTTCCAGCGCGCGGCTGCGCCATTCCACCGCTACGCCAAGGTAGTGCCCGTCATCGATGATGGCGTTGGCGATCAGCTGGTAGCGCACGCCGGCATGGCCGATCTCACGCTCCTCGCGCTGGCGCACGCCGACCAGGTTGGCCAGTGCCGGGTGCAGCCGTACCGCCTCGCGGCCCACCAGCGCGTCAGCCGGCAGCGCCAACTGCTGCTGCAACGCCGGGTTGGCGTAGGCCACCTGGCCCTCGGCATCGATCACCATCAGCCCGGTCTGCGCGCTGTCCAGCGCCTGGCGCACACGGGTGTTGCCTCGGGCCACCGCACGTTCGGTATCGATGCGTGCACGCAGGCGCTGCTGCATGTCGACCAGGCGTTGCGCCAGCTGGCCGATCTCATCGTTGGCGTTGTACACGCGCAGGGTGGTGTCGAGGCGATCATCGGCGATGTCACTGGCAAAGCGCAGCGTGTCCTGGATCGGCTGACGTACCGCGCGCAGCACCAGCACCAGGCTGGTGATCAGCACGCCGGCCACCAGCAGCAGGGTCAACGCGAACAGTACGCTCATGGTGCGCGCGCCCGTCTGCTGGCGTGACTGTGCGGTGGCCAGCGCCAATACCTGGGCCTGCTGGAATGCGGCCAGCGCGGGAGCAACGCCGGCGGCGGTGTCCAGCAGCGACTGCGTCTCCACATCCAGGCCCACGCGGGCGGCGGTATAGGCCAGCAACGCGCCCTGGTAGCCTTCCATTCCGCTGCGCAGGGTGTCCTGCACATCGGCCGGCAGTCCGGCCAGCGCCAGGTCGAACGGCAGCTTTTCCTCGCTGGCACGGTCGGCATGGGCCGCATCGCCGTCGAGCAGCAGCAGCGCCTCCTGGCGGCGCATCTTCTGCAGCGTCAGCGCCAGTGCCGGTCGCTGCAGCCCATCCACCTGGGTCTGCAACGTATCAGCGGCCTGCTGCAGCTGCGCGGCAAGCCCGGCGTCACCCCGTCCCATTTCATCCACGCGCTCGAACAGTGCAGCCACACCCTGCGAGAAGGCGTCCACGGCTTCAGCCAGCGCCTGCAGTGCCTTGCGCCGGCCGGCGTCCATCGGCATCGCCCGCAATGCCCGCAGATCCGCCTGCAGCGCCTTCTGCGTGGCCAGCAGCTGATCGCGGTCGGCGTCATCGAAACTCCGCGCATACTGGGTCTGCAGGCGGCGGGCTTCGGCCACCCGCGTGGCTAGGCGGGCAGCCAGATCACTGCCATGCTGGTAGCTGGCCTGGTTGCGCGCGGCCTGCGCGCTGGTGTGTCCGGTCCAGGCGTAGACGGCGGCGATCGCCACCAGGCCCAGGCCGCAGACCCACAGGGTGGCCTTGAGCTTGTTGGCCACGCTGAGCCGGTGCGGCTGCAACCAGCGCAGCAGGCCGGGGAACACCCTGCGCCATGTGGCAAGACGCGTGCGCAGGGACCGGAGGTGGGGAACGACGGCCGACATGACAGGCTCCAGGCAGAAAGACGCACCTGTATCGGCCGGAATCGATGCACCTTTAGGGCTGTGTTCGATGCCTGCCCGCGCTTGCCGGCGCACGCGGCCTTTGTACCGGGCGCAGGCGACGGCGGGATGACACCGCGGCCGCGCTTGACCTCAACCCCGGTTGGGGAGCACAGTGGACCTCCCTCCCCGCCCGGTGCCGCCATGGCCACGCTCGATATCCCCCGTTACCTGCAACGCCTGCAGCTGGATGCGCCGCCACCGCCGACGCTGGCCGGGCTGACCCTGCTGCAGCAGCGCCACAACGCGTTGCTGCCGTTCGAGACCCTCAGCTGCCTGCTGCGCGATGCGGTACCGATCGACCTGGACAGCGTGCAACGCAAGCTGCTCGACGCGCGCCGGGGTGGCTACTGCTTCGAGCTCAATGGCGGCCTGCTGGCCCTGTTGCAGGCGCTGGGCTTCGATGCACAGCCGTTGAGCGCGCGCGTGCTGCTGGCCGCGCAGGACGATGAGCTGACCGCGCGCACCCACCTGCTGTTGCGCGTGCGGGTGGACGGTGATGACTGGCTGGTGGATGCCGGGTTCGGCAGCCTGACCCCCACCGTGCCGCTGCGCCTGCACGAAGCGCTGCCGCAGCCCACGCCACACGAGCGCTACCGGCTGCAGCGCCTGCCGGACGAAGGCGACTTCGTGCTGTCGGTCGAATCCAGCAACGAGTGGCGGGCGATGTACCGGTTCGACCTGCAGGTGCCTGCGCCGATCGACAACGTGGTGGGCAACTGGTACGTGTGCACCCATCCTGATTCCAGCTTTCCGGGCCAGCTGCGTGCGTCACTGACCGGGCCGGACTGGCGCCGCACCATCGGCAGTGGCAACTACACCGAGTACCGGCCCGGGCAGGCGCCGGACAAGCGCCCACTGCACGACGTCGGTGACGTGCGCGACGTGCTGCAGCAGCGCTTCGGCGTGCAGCTGCCGGACGACCCGCGGCTGGGCCCGGCGATCAACGACTGGCTGCAGCGCTCGCGCGCCGCGATGTTGTAGCGTCGAGCTTGCTCGACTGGGGCGTCGGCGGTGGAATCAACAGCAGTCGAGCAAGCTCGACTCTACGAGAGCGCTCGCGCGCCGCGCTGTTGTAGCGTCGAGCTTGCTCGACTGGGGGATGGGTAGCGGAATCAACAGCAGCCGAGCGTCGGCTCGGCTCTACAAGGTAGCGTCGAGCTTGCTCGACTGGGGCATCGGCGACCGAATCAACGGCCGTCGAGCCAGCTCGACGCTACGGATCGGTGGGCGCCTGCAGCGCGATGCGATTGCCTTCGCTGTCGCGGATCTCGGCGACGCGCCAGTCGCCGGCGTCGGCCGGTCCGAAGCGCAGTTCGGCGCCGGCCAGCAATGCGCGCTCAAGGCTGGCATCCACATCGCCCACGCCGATGTAGATGCGCGCGCCCTGCTCGGAGGGCCGGTAGTCCGCGCCCTGCACCAGCGC
This sequence comes from Stenotrophomonas sp. GSD10, assembly GCF_056172695.1. Lineage (NCBI taxonomy): Bacteria > Pseudomonadati > Pseudomonadota > Gammaproteobacteria > Lysobacterales > Lysobacteraceae > Stenotrophomonas > Stenotrophomonas sp. GSD10. The sequence goes on from NZ_JAOCMC010000002.1 coordinate 3,744,073, forward strand.
CATGCTGGCACCCGCTGCGTCATCCGAAAACGGCAGGTACGCCATGCGGCAGTCATGCAGCAGGATCGGCGCATCCACGTCCACCTGCAGCCATCGCTGGTAGAACGCGATGGCCCGTTCCAGGTCAGTGGTGGGTATCTCAACGTGCAGGATCGGGTTCATGCGCTTTCCTGGTGCTGGCAACTCAGATGATGTGCAGGGTAATCGCCTTCAGTACCGCGCGGGTGCGGTCGCGGGTGCCCAGCTTGTCGAGGATGGCCGAGACATAGTTCTTCACTGTGCCCTCGGCCAGGAACAGGCTGCGCGCGATCTCCTTGTTGCTGTAGCCCCCGGCCAGCAGCCGCAGGATCGCCACTTCGCGCTCGCCGAAGGTATCGGTGGGCGGCGCTTCATCGTGGAAACGATAGCGGGCGCGTACCGGCTCGGTGCTGACCGGCAGCAGCAGGGTTTCACCGGCGGCAACGCGCTCGATCGCCTCACGCAGGTCGGCCGGAGCCGCGTCCTTGAGCAGGAATCCCTGCGCACCGGCTTCGCTGGCCCGCAGCAATAGATCGCTTTCGTCAAAGGTGGTCAACAGCAGCAACGGCGTGGTATCACCGCGCGCACGCAGTTGGCGCAGGGCCTGGATGCCATCCAGGCCGGGCATGCGGATGTCGCTGAGCACCACATCAACCGGTTGCGCGGCCAGTGCATCCAGCAGTGCCTGGCCATCGTCAGCCTCCAGCACCACCTCCACACCCAGTCCCTGCAACAACGCGCGCAGGCCGGCGCGGACCAGCGCCTGGTCATCGGCCAGGGCCACGCGGATCGCCGCGCCGCTCATGCCGGCAACCACGCGGTCAGGTGCATGCCGCCCTGCGCGGTTCGGGCCAGTTCCAGCTGGCCGCGCGCCGCGGCCAGACGCTCGCGCATGCCGGCGATGCCGTTGCCTTCACGGATGCGCTCGGCGCGTTGGCCATCATCACGGATATCGATACGCAACTGCGCGTTCTCCTGGTTGATCGTCAGCCATACCGTCTCTGCGTTGCCATGCCGGGCGGCATTGGTCAGCGCTTCCTGCGCCAGCCGCAGCACGGTCTCGGCGATCAGCGGGTCGGTCACGCGCACGCCCTCGCCGATGCGCAGCTGCAGCGCAGGGCGCGGGAAGGGCGCGGCCAGCGCGTGCAGTGCGGTGGCCAGATCGAGGCCGCGATCATCGCGCATCGATTGCACCACCTGGCGGATATCGCCGAGCAGCTCGCCCGACAGCTGCTCGGCCAGCACCAGTCCTTCGCGCCCGGCCAGTGCCGGATCCGCCGCCAGTGCGCGCAGGTTCAAGCGCATCGCGGTGAGTTTGTGGCCGGCCACATCGTGCAGCTCACGCGCCAGGCGCAGGCGCTCGGCATCGCGTGCACTGTCGGCCAGCAGCGCGCGGGTCGCCAGCAGATCGGCATTGACCCGGGCCAGCGCGTCGCGGGCCAGTGCGCTACGACGCGCGTAGTGGGCGGTCAACGCGGCAAAGGCCTGGAAGCCGGCATACAGCAGCACCACCAGCAGCGGCTGGGTGAAGCCGCTGTGGCGAAGCACCGCGTACAACGCCAGGTTGGCCAGCACCGCAACAACCAGCATGAAGCGCGCCGGCCAATGCTCGGCCAGCTGCGCGACCAGCACCACCAGCAGCACCGGCGCCGTGCCGGTGCGTGGCTGCAGGGCGACCAGGGCGACCGCCAGTACGGCCTGCAGCAGTGCGGCGAACGCACGCGCGCCGGTCGGCATGGCGGCCCAGCCATGCACCACGAACAGCAGCAGGAACGCGACAAGCAACGCCTGGCTGAGGCCGGCGGCGGGGCCCCGCACGCCGAACGACAGGCCCACCACCAGCACGGTGGCCAGACCGGCGAGGCTGAGCGGACGCAACAGGTGGCGGAACAGGCTGGGCATGGCCCGATGCTGACGGGCGCGCCCGCAACCGGCAATGGGTCCGGCGCAGAAAGTGACTTCTGGCACGTCGAATCGATGACCACTGGCCCTGAACCCGGCGCCACGCCCCGCACAGACTGGCTCCACACCGCCGCACACCACCCACTTCCGGAGCCACCGCCATGATCCGCACCGCCCTGCTCAGCACCACCCTGACCGCCCTGGCCCTGGCCGGCAGTGCCCATGCCGCCGATCTTGCAGTGACCGTGCACGATGTCCGCGCGCAGACCGGCACCCTGCGCGTCGCCCTGGTCGACAGCACCAGCGCCTGGGACGGCAAGGTTGCGCCGGTGCAGGCGCAGCAGGCCAGGCCCAGCGGCGACAGCGCCCACTTCGTGTTCAAGCACCTGCCGGCCGGCAGCTACGCGGTGCTGCTCACCCACGACGAGAACGACAACGGCAAGCTCGACACCAACCTGGTCGGCATGCCGGTGGAAGGCTATGGCTTCAGCAACAACCCGCAGGTGATGCGCAAGCCGACCTTCGACGAAGCGCGCGTGACCGTGCCGGCTGCCGGCGCTGCCATCGACATCACCCTGCGCTGATTCCTGCATCCAGACCCGAGGCCACCATGGACCGTCGCCGCTTCCTCCGTACCCTGCTCAGCAGCAGCGCCTGCCTGGCCCTGGGCGCCACCGCACTGCGCAGCGCACCCGCCTTCGCCGGTGACCCGGCGCGTTTCGCGCAGGGCCTGCAGGCCCATCCGTGGCTGCTCGGCTGGCGCAGCGTCAGCAGCGAATGCCTTGGCCCTGCAACGGTACAGCTGCAGGGGCGGCTGCCGGTCGGCCTGGCCGGCACGCTGTACCGCAACGGTCCGGCCTGGACCGAGCGCGATGGCTTCCGCTATGACCACTGGTTCGACGGCGACGGCATGGTGCATGGCTGGCGCTTCAACGGCGATGGCAGCCTGACCCATCAGGGGCGCATGGTCGCTACGCCGAAGTTCAGCCGTGAACAGAAGGCCGGCCGTTTCCAGTATCCGGCGGCCGGCACCCACGTTCCCGCTGCGCTGCCCGTGCGCAACAACGATGACGCCAACGTGGCCAACACCTCGGTGACGATGATCAACGGCCGCCTGTTCGCACTATGCGAATCCGGCTCGGCGTTCGAAGTGGACCCCGATTCGCTGCAGACCCTCGGCCCGGTCACCTGGCGCCCGGACCTGGCGGCGTTGCCATTCTCCGCGCATCCGCTGCCGGACCGCGATGGCAGCGTGTGGAACTTCGGTTCGATCAGCCTGATGGGGGGCCACGGCCTGCTGGTCTGGCACATCGGCAAGGACGGCCAGCTGCGCAGTGCCAATGTGATTGAAACGCCGGAGCATGGCTACCTGCATGCCTTTGCGATGACCGAGCAGCACCTGGTGTTCGTGCTGATGCCGTTCGACTTCACCGGCACCGGCGGCAGCTTCTTCGAGCGCATGCAGTTCGCGCCGCAGCGCCCGGCACGCATCGCGGTGGTGGCCAAGGATGCGCCGGACAAGGCGCAGTGGTTCGAGGCGCCGTTCGCCGCGATCTATCACTTCGGCGATGCCTTCACCCGCGAAGGTGGCATCGTGCTGCGCGCGGTGCGCCACGACGACATCAACGAAGCGCGCTCGCCGATGAAGGAGGCGATGGCGGGCGATGGCGCGCACGCCGCGAACAGTGGCGCCGGCCTGGTCGAACTGCATCTGGACCTGCACCGTGGCCAGGCACGCTGGGAGTCATTGGACATCCGCGCGGTGGAGTTTCCGCTGTTCGACCCGCGCTCGGCCAACACGCGGGGGCGCGGCTGTACGCACCCACCATCGACGGCCCGGCCACCGCGCCGTACTTCAACGCGGTGGCGGCGTTCGACATCGAGCGTGGACGCCGCCAGCTGTGGCACTACGGGCCGGACATCATGGCCGAAGAGCACGTCTTCGTACCGCGCCCAGGCAGCCGCAACGCCGACGACGGCTGGTTGATCGGCACGCTGCTGGATCCGGTGAACCAGCGCAGCGGTCTGGCTGTACTCGACGCGCGCCACCTGGACGATGGCCCCCTGGCACAGGCATGGCTGCCCTACGCGGTGCCATTGGGCTTCCACGGTACGTTCGCTGCACGCGGCTGAGTCCACGCGGCGCGGACGTCCACGCTGGCATGCTGGAGTCCCCCTTTCCGCGGAGCCCTGCATGTCCCTGGCCGACCATCGAAGCGCGCTGGCGCCGCAGGGATTCCTGCGCGTGGCGATCAATCTCGGTAATCCCGTGCTCGCGCAGGGCGATGCGCGTTCACCACGCGGGCCATCACTGGAACTGGCTACCGCGTTGGCGCAACGGATGGGCGTGCAGGCCCGCTTCACCTGCCATGACGCCGCGGCTTCGGTGGTTGCTGCGGCTGCCGAAGATGCCTGGGATCTGGCCTTCCTGGCGATCGATCCGGCACGCGCCGACCTTATCGCCTTCAGTACGCCGTATGTGGAGATTGAAGGCACCTACCTGGTGCGCGAGGACAGCCCGGCACAGCAGGTGACCGATCTTGACCGCGACGGCCTGCGCATCGCCGTCGGTCGCGGCGCGGCCTACGACCTGTTCCTGAGCCGCGAGCTGCGCCATGCCGCGATCGAGCGCGCGGAGACTTCGGCAGCGGCCATCACCCTGTTCGACCAGCAGCACCTGGATGCCGCCGCCGGTGTGCGCCAGCCGCTGGCGGCCTGGGCGCAGGCGCATCCCGGCCACCGTGTGCTGGCCGATCGTTTCACCGCGATCCAGCAGGCGGTCGCGGCGCCGGCCTCGCGCCCGGCCGAGGCGTTGCGCGCATTGTTCGACGAGGTGGAAGCGATCAAGGCCGGCCCGTTGCTGGGTGAAGCGTTCGCGCGTGCGGGACAGGCGGTCACCCTGGTGCGGTGATTGTAGAGTCGAGCTTGCTCGACTGCTGTGCACGAAGACAGTCGAGCAAGCTCGACTCTACCGATACGAGGTCGAGCAAGCTCGACGCTACAGATGCACGCCGGCCATATGCCGCACATGCTCGGCCGCCTGCGCGTGCAGCCAGTCGCGGAAGGCAAGAAAACCACGGTGATGGGCCGAGCGTGGCGGGTACACCAGCCAGTGCGGCCAGTCGGTCTTCAGGCGCTGCTGGGACAGCGCGACCAGCTGGCCGGAGTCGAGCAGCAGGCGCGCACGCGTGACCCGGCCCAGGGCGACGCCCACACCGTCCAGCGCGGCCCGATGATGCGCTTCGGAATCATCCAGCACTGCCACGAAGCGGGGCGGCGGGCTCTGTCCACTCAAGGCGAACCAGGCGCCCCACGCACCGTCGGGATCACCGAGCAATGGCCATTGCGTGAGCGGGACACGATCGATGCCGCCCATGCGCTCGATCAGTGCCGGGCTGGCCATCGGCAGCAGCCACTCATCGAACAGCGGCTCCACCACCAGCCCTGGCCAGTTGCCACTGCCCAGCCGCAGCGCGGCGTCGAACTGGCGCTGGCGTTCAAAATCCACCAGCCGTTCGCTGGACTGCAGATTGATCTCGATCTGCGGATGCGCTGCCACGAAATGCCCCAGCCGTGGCACCAGCCACGCACTGGCCATCGACGGCACCGCGCTGATCGTCAGCACGTGCTCGGCACGCGCCGCATACGGCTGGAAGGCTTCGTTGATCGCATCCAGATGCGGGCCGACCTGGTCAAGCAGGCGCTGACCTTCCAGGGTGAGGGCGACGCCGCGCGCCTGGCGGACCAGCAGCGGCTGACCCAGGCGCTCTTCCAGCTGCCGCATCTGGTGGCTGAGCGCGCTGACCGTGAGGTTCATCGACGCCGCCGCGCGCGACAGGTTGCCGAGCCGGGCGGCAGCGACGAAGCCCTGCAGGGCATGCAAGGGTGGGCGGGTCACAAGGCTTGAACCTCTTTCAAGTCAGGCTTGCGGAAATGTCGCTTTTTGCCCCTCCATGCTGCCCGTATCGTGCAATCCACTCAAGTGGAGGCACGCTCATGAACATCTTCGGCAGCCTGTTGTTCCTGCATGGCCACATCGCCAGCGCCGAGCTGGCGCGGCAGCTGGCCAGCCCCTCCCCGGCTCCGCCGCCAAGCGGCACCCCTGATAGTGCCGGCCGCTGGCCGGCAACCTCAGAATGCCGGGACCACAAGGCTGCCGGCCAGCGGCCGGCACTACGCTAGCGTTGCAGCGCTTGCTGCACGGCGGCTGCCACATCGGTGTTGTCGATGTAACGGCCGTCGTTCCAGCGCACATGCTCGCGGTAACCGGCATCAACACCCCGCACGCGCTGGCCCAGCAGCTCCGCGCCGGCGCCCTTGGCCCACAGCGGCACCAGCGCGTTGGAGTGGTTGCCGGTGGGGCGGAAGCTCATCCCCGGCATGCGGCCACGGCCGTTGTTGCGCACCGGTTCGAATGCGATGTGCTGCGCATCCGGCCCCATCGGCATGCTGTTGTCGTGGTCGGTGGTGACGATCAGCAGGCTGCGTTCCCAACCGCCGTTGTGCTCGATCCATTCGACCACCGCCGCCACCGCGTCGTTGAACTCCACCGTTTCCTCGATCAGCCGCCCGTACTGCGGCTGGTCGCTGCATGCGCCGTAGTGCCATTCGGTGCCACAGGCGCTGGTGTGCGCGGCCCAGTCGGTGGCGCCGCCTTCCACCATCAGGAACAGGCCCTTGGCCGAACGCTGCTGCAGGAACCGCAGGGCGCCACGGGTCATGGTCGCCAGATCGGGCACGCTGTCGATCCTGCGCACGCCCGAAGGCGTGCTCGCATCCTGGCCCAGCACCTGCCGCTGGCGTGCCTGCTGCAGCGTATTGGCCACGCGCGGCACGCCGATCAACGGACGGTCGGCCGGCAGCCGGCCCTGCGCCAGCGCGAGGAAGTCCTCCTTGCTGCGGATCAGGCGCCATGGCCCGGCCGGGTTGCCGCCGATGGTGCTGCCCGCTTCCAGCTGCTGCCAGTCCTGCTGCGAGACCCACTCCCACGGATTGGCACAGCCTTCGGCCGGCGCAGCCGCCGTGCCCTGGCCACAGGCGCGTCCATCGACGCTGTAACCCGGGCCGCCGGTGCCCATCACCAGGTCCATATGCCCCTGCGCCAGCATCTGGTGCGCGATCGCGTGATAGTTGTTGCGCGATGGGTTCTGCGCAGCGAACGCGGCCGGGGTGGCGTGCGCGAACGGCACGGAGGTGACCACGCCGGTGGCCATGCCCAGGCGTTTGGCGCGCAGGGTGTTGAAGTCGACCACCCTGCCATCGTTGTCCACGTTGATGGCGTTGTTGTAGGTCTTGATGCCCGCGGACAACGCGGTACCTGCCGCCGCGCTGTCGGTCGCCACTGCGGCCAGATACTGGTAGCCGGCGAACGGCAGGTCCAGCGCGGCAACCGCCTCGGTGTCCCACGCCCTGGCCGCGTCGTAGCCGAGGGTCTGCGCAGTGTCGCCGGTCGGCTGGCTGCTGGAGTTCAGAGGGAAGGTGGTCACGGCCAGGCGCTGCGGGAACGCCGCATAGGGCGCACCCTCGCGGCTGCCGTACTGCCAGTAGGCGGCCGCATCCCAGGTGCCCCAACCGGCGCCGTCGTTGATCATCACGATCACGTTGTACGGTTGGACCGCAGCCGGCGCCGATGGCTCGGTGTGCAGGTTCGGCTGGCAGCCGCCGACTGCGGCCAGTGCAGCCAGCAGCAGGGCATGGCGCCCGCGACGTGGAAGGAATCGGCTCATCGTGGGTCCTGTCGGGCCACCCGCGGCCCGTGATGACCAAGTGTTATAAAGTTTCAATGTTGCAGCTTCATGCAGCCGCTGCGCGCTACCCTGCGCAGCTACCGTTGCCATCGCTGCCCCCATGCCGACTTCTTCTCCGGCGCGCGCGCCGCTCTCTGCGATCACCATTGACGCTGCAACCCGCGCGGTGATCCACCAGCACAACGCCGACACCGTTCGGCCGCCGGCATCGCTGACCAAGCTGATGACCGCCTACGCGGCGTATGCGTGCATCGCAGAGACCGGGCGTTCGTGGGACGAAACGGTCACCATCGCCGGCGACGACGTGCACGCGGTCGCCGCTGATGAAACGCGGATGGGCCTGCTGCCCGGCGAAACGGTCACCCTGGCGCACCTGCTGGAAGGAATGATGATCGTCTCCGGCAATGACGCCGCGCTGGCGATCGCGCGCCACCTGGATGGATCGCAGGGCGCGTTTCTGCAGCGCATGAACCACCATGCACGCCAGCTTGGCCTGCGCGATAGCGAGTTCGCCAGCGTATCGGGCATCACCACGCCACAGCATGCGTCCAGCGCGCGCGACATGGCGGTGCTGGCGGCCCATCTGCTGGCCGACCATCCACAGATCCTGGCCATCACCGCACAGCCTGCGTTCGCGCATGGCCGCTTCAGCCGCACCAACCAGAACACACTGCTGGGCGATGAAGGCGTGGACGGATTGAAGACCGGCTACACCCAGGCCGCCGGCTTCTGCCTGGCCGCCACCGCCTGCCGGGTGCTACCCGGGCAGGCGCAGCCGGTGCGCCTGATCACGGTCGTGCTCGGTTCGGACAGCCGCCAGGCGCGCGACGCGCGGGTGCGCGAACAGCTGGCCACCGGCTTCACCACGCTGGCCGGCGCCGTCATCGAGGCCTGAGCCCGGTCAGCGTCGCTTGACCGTCGCCACGATCAGGCGTTGCAGCTCGGCTTCGGCCACGCCCTGGTCCAGCGCGCCGGCGGCCACGGCCTCGGACAGGCTTTCGGCCGCGCCCAGGATGGCCCAGCGGCCGGCCAGCGGCACCGTGCCGTCCGCGGCAAACGGGCCCAGCCATACCTCGCAGTTGTCGATGAAGTCCTGCTGGTAGCAGCGCCGCACCTCCTGCAGTTCCGGCGCGCCGACCAGTGCCGACAGGATGCCCTGCACCTCGCGGCCCTGGCTGAGGATGCAGTCGATGTAGCCCGAGGCGATGGCAGCGGCGCGATCGCCCAGCCGCGCCTGGGCGCGATCGATGCGCTCGTGGAATACCTGCGTCTGCCGCGCATCGTAGTCGTGGTACAGCGCCGCCAGCAGGCCATGACGGGTCACGAAGTGGTCGTAGGCCACCGGCTTGGTCACGCCCGCCGCTTCGGCCAGCCGCCCCAGCGTCAACGCATCGGTGCCTTCCTCACCGACCAGCGCCCAGGCCACATCCAGCAGCTGGCGGGCACGTTGCTCTCGGGTCAGTCGGCGGCGCGTGGGAGCGGCGTTGGCAGGCATCGGTGGTACACGGCGATCAGTGCATCGGAGTACCGATTTTACGGCCGATTTCCACCGCGGTCTGCAGATGCGCGGCGGCCGCACCGCTATCGGCATCGAGCAGCAGTTCGGACGACACCACGCGCGCGCCGCAGTAGTCGAAGATGCCCATGTCGATCTGGGTCTTCATCGCTGCGCCATAGCCGCGCCGCTCGATCATCGCCGCGCCGGCCCCGCCGACGCCGACCAGATGCACGCGCAGGCGCTGCAGCTTCTTCTGTACCTTGCCGTCGGCGCCGTCCTGGTAGGCCCAGCCCTGGGTGAATACGCGGTCGATCCACCCTTTCAACAAGGCGGGGAACGACCACCAGTACAGCGGATAGACCAGCACCAGCGTATCGGCCAGGTCCAGCCGCGCGTGCTCGGCGGCAACATCGGCCGGTACCGCACCGGTGCCGCGGAACAGCGCCTGGTCCTCACGGTTGAAGCGCGGATCGAAACCTTCGGCGACCAGGTCGGCATGGGTGACGGTGTTGCCGGCATCGGTGGCCCGGATGGCGTCGCCGATGCGCTGGGCGATGGCATGGGTGAGCGATCCGGTTTCCGGGTGGGTGGTGACGATGAGGCTGTGCATGGGTGAATCTCCAGGAATCATTACCTACCAATAGTAAGTAGCAATATCCGGATCACCAGCACCATCGATGGGACGCTGTTTTTGCGTTCACCGTATAGTGCGCCCCATCCCGTGGAGATCGCCGACGATGCGCCGACGCCTGTTTGCCCCGCTGCTGGCCGTGTTGCTGTGCGCGGGCGCACCCGCCACCGCAGGCGAGCTCAGCCCCGATGATGCGGCAGCCCTGCGCGCGGAGGTGCGTGCGATGGTGGCGGCCTTCAGCCGTGGCGATGCGGCGTTCCTGATCGCGCGCACGCACCCCAGCCTGAAACGGCTGGCTGGCGGCGACGAAGCCTTCGCCCGGATCGCCAGTGATGCGGCGGCCCAGCTGCGCAGTGCGGGCGTGGAGATCGTCAGCGAGGACGTCGGCGTCCCCGGCCGGACCTACGCCGCCGGCGAAGAGGAGGTGTGTTTCGTGCCGCGGCACTCACTGATGCGGGTGCGCGGAACGGCAATCCGCAGCACCACCTTCATGGTGGCGGTGCGCCGCGTTGGTGATCCGGGCTGGACCTACCTGGATGGTTCCGGGTTGCAGGACAACCCGGGCCTGCTGCGCCAGCTGCTGCCCGCACTCGAGGCCGGTGTCCCGCTGCCCAAGCGGCAGATCGAAGCGTTGTAGGCGCCGGCCGATCCCTCCGCGCAGGGGAGACCTACTGGAACAGCGCGTTCAATGCCGCGCCCGGGGCCGCCTGTTGCAGTCCGTCGAAGCGACCGTCCTGCACGATCGGCCGGGTGGCTTGCATCAAGCCTCCCCACGCGGCGCGGGCCAGTGCACCGCCCAGGCTGACCCGGCGCACGCCGAGTGCGGCGATGTCCTGCAGGTTGAGCGGCGTGGGCCCACCGACCAGCAGGTTCACCGGTGTGGAGCCTGCCGCGGCAACCACCGCGCGGATCTGTTCCGGCGTACTGATGCCTGGCGCATACAGCACATCGGCACCGGCCTCGGCATAGGCGCGCAGGCGCTGCAGCGTGTCGTGCAGATCCGGTACGCCGACGAAGAAGTTCTCGGCACGTCCCACCAGCAGCACCTCGCCCCCGCCTGATCAATGGCGGCGCGCGCCGCACGCAGGCGCGCCACCGCGTCATCGATCGGGCGCAGCGGCGCGTCGGTCACGCCGCTGGCATCCTCGATCGACAGCGCGGCGATGCCGGTGTCGAGGGCCGCCGCCACCGCCTCGGCCACCTGCGGCGGGGACGCACCGAAGCCATCTCCGAAATCGGCGTTCAAGGGCAGCGGCGTCGCCGCGGCCATCAGCCGCAGGTGCTCCAGCGTGGCCTGCAGCGAAACCGCGCCGTCGGGCCGGCCTTCGCTCCAGGCGCAGCCGGCGCTGGTGGTGGCCAGGGCCAGGAAGCCCTGCCGCTGCAGATAGCGCGCACTGCCAACGTCCCAGGGATTGGGCAGCACGAAGCAGCCTTCGGCGTGCAGCTGGCGGAAGGTCGCGCGCTTGCGCCGGGTGTCGGCATCGGACAGGGACATGGCGGGCTCCGGGGCGGTACTCCGGCACCCTAGCCCGGTCCGTGCCCAGGCTCAATGGCACCGGCGGGAACCTGCATGAGGTGATGCCGCCTGCTTATTGGACGCCACCGGCCGGCCTGCCCGAGCGTGCCTTGTCGCCCCTGCGCTGCCGCCACGGAAACCCACATGCACCCTGACCTGCCAGCCCCGACCAACATCGCCATCGACGCTGACGACGACGCCCAGTGGGCCGAGCTGCTTTCGCCCAGCCGGCGGCGCCTGATCGCCTCGGCCGGGTTGGCGGCCGGCGGCCTGGCCAGTGCATCAACGGCGGCGGCAACGCCCCTGGCGACGCCACCGTGAACACCACCGAGCCGGGCCGTCCCGGCTTCCGCGCCATCGTGCCGCCGGCGCCCAAGGGCCGCAGCCCCTGGGGCGAGGCGACCGCAGGCGAACCCACCCCGCGCCCGGCCAGTGTGCGCCCCGGCGAAGCCACGTTGCCCAGCACGCCGCGCCCCTACACCGACATCAAGAGCTATCACGCGCACATCTACTTCGATGAGGACAGCTTCGAGAAGGCCGCGCTGCTGCGGCGCTGGGCGGCCGAGCGCTTCCCGGTGGAGCTGGGCAACTGGAACCTCGAACCACGCGGGCCGCACGTCACCCCCTCGTTCTACTTCGGCTTCACCAACGATCTGCTGCCCGTTCTGGTGCCGTGGCTGCAGCTCAACAGCCTGGGGTTGACCATCCTGATCCACCCGAACACCGGTGATGGCCGCGCCGATCACCTGTACTACGCGTTGTGGGTGAACCGGACCCAGCCGGTGAACGCCTACAGCTGGCCGGCGCCGGCGCCGGGCGAGCGCGAGCCGCTGGAAGAGGTGTTCCCGAACGTGGTGCCCACGCTGCCGCTGGAGACCTGACCGCCCTTCCGGTGGGTGCATGGCGACCTTCCGGTCGGTGCGCAGCCCCTCCGGTGGGTGCGTAGCTTGCTGCGCACCGAACTCCTTCCTCCACGCATGGCGTGGATCCATCCACCTGCCGCCATCATCGGTCTACGTGCACATATCCCCCGCCCACACGGCGTTCAGCGCGCCTTGATCCGGCGCGCCGCATACGGCCGCAAGCGCTTCGGCGAATTTCAAACGAACGATTGAAACGCGCCAAACTTCGCCGAACTGGACAGCATCCACCGCTTCCGCCAGACTGCCGCCCTTTCCCGTCTTCCGGATCCCATGGCGAAGCTGCTGGTCCTGCACGGCCCCAACCTCAACCTGCTCGGCACCCGCGAGCCGGAGGTCTACGGCCACACCACGCTGGCCGACATCGACCAGGCCCTGGCCGCCCAGGCATCGGCCGCCGGGCATGTCGTCGAAAGCCTGCAGTCCAACGCCGAGCATGTGCTGGTGGACCGCGTGCAGGCCGCGCGCAACGACGGAACCGCTTTCATCCTGATCAACCCCGCTGCCTTCACCCACACCTCGGTCGCCCTGCGCGATGCGCTGGCGGCGGTGGCGGTGCCGTTCATCGAGATCCACCTGTCCAACCCGCATACCCGCGAACCCTTCCGCCAGCACAGCTACTTCAGTGACAAGGCGGTGGGCGTGGTCTGCGGCTTCGGCGCCGACAGCTACCGCTACGCAATGGATGCGGCGCTGCTGCGGGTGTCCGCCACCTGATTGTCGACCCGGGCGCCACACGGCGCTCTCCTCACCTAGATAGATATCAAAGAGGCCCTCATGGATCTGCGCAAAATCAAGAAGCTGATCGACCTGCTGGAAGAGTCGAACCTGGCGGAAATTGAAATCAAGGAAGGCGAAGAGTCGGTACGCCTGTCGCGCGCCCCGGTGGCCGGCTATGCCGCCCCGGTCGCCGCCCCGGTGTATGCCGCTCCGGCCGCCCCGGCGCCGCAGGCGATGCCGATGCAGTCGCCGACCGAAGCCTCCACCGGCGGCACCGCCAAGCCGGGCCCGGCGCTGCCGGAAGGCCACGTGCTGCGCTCGCCGATGGTCGGCACCTTCTACGCCTCGTCCGCTCCGGACAAGCCGGCTTTCGTCAGCGTTGGCCAGCAGGTCAAGGAAGGCGAGACCCTGGCCATCATCGAAGCGATGAAGATGTTCAACCCGATCGAAGCCGACAAGTCCGGCACCATCGTCGCCATCCTCGGCGAGAACGGCCAGCCGGTGGAGTTCGACCAGCCGCTGTTCGTGATCGGCTAAGGGGCGGACGCCATGCTCGACAAAGTCGTCATTGCCAACCGAGGGGAGATCGCGCTGCGCATCCTGCGCGCGTGCCACACCCTGGGCATCCGCACGGTGGCCGTGCATTCCACGGTCGACCGCAACCTCAAGCACGTGGCCATGGCCGACGAGTCGGTCTGCATCGGCCCGGCACCGTCGCCGCAGAGCTACCTCAACATCCCGGCGCTGATCGCCGCCGCTGAAGTCACCGACGCGCAGGCGATCCACCCGGGCTACGGCTTCCTGTCGGAGAACGCCGACTTCGCCGAGCGCGTGGAAGAGTCCGGCTTCATCTTCATCGGCCCCAAGGCCGACACCATCCGCATGATGGGCGACAAGGTCGAAGCGATCCGCGCGATGAAGTCGGCCGGCGTGCCGTGCGTTCCCGGCTCGGGCGGCCCGCTGGGCGAAGACATCGTGGCCAACACCAAGATCGCCCGTGAGATCGGCTACCCGGTCATCATCAAGGCGGCTGGCGGCGGTGGCGGCCGCGGCATGCGCGTGGTGCACGCCGAAGCCTCGCTGAAGACCTCGATCGAAACCACCAAGAGCGAGGCCAAGGCCGCGTTCGGCAATGGCGAGGTCTACATGGAGAAGTTCCTGGAAAATCCGCGCCATGTGGAGATCCAGGTGCTGGCCGATGGCCAGGGCAACGCCATCCACCTGGGTGAGCGCGACTGCTCGATGCAGCGCCGCCACCAGAAGGTGGTGGAAGAAGCACCGGCACCGGGCATCACCGCCGAACAACGCGAGCAGATCGGCAAGGTGTGCACCGAGGCCTGCGTGCGCATCGGCTACCGCGGCGCCGGCACGTTCGAGTTCCTGTACGAGGACGGCCGCTTCTACTTCATCGAAATGAACACCCGCATCCAGGTGGAGCATCCGGTCACCGAAATGGTCACCGGCATCGACCTGGTGGCCGAGCAGCTGAAGATCGCCGCCGGCCAGAAGCTGTCGATCAAGCAGAGCGACGTGGTGCTTACCGGCCATGCCATCGAGTGCCGCATCAACGCCGAAGACGCTGAAACCTTCGTGCCGAGCCCGGGCACCATCACCGGATTCCATCCGCCGGGCGGCCCTGGCGTGCGCGTGGACACCCACATCTACAGTGGCTACCGCGTGCCGTCGAACTACGACTCGATGATCGGCAAGCTGATCGTGCACGGCCCGGATCGCGAAACCGCCATTGCCCGCATGCGGGTGGCGCTGAGCGAAATGGTGGTGGACGGCATCAAGACCAACGTGGCGCTGCAGCAGCGCATCATGCGTGACAAGGGCTTCCAGGCCGGTGGCCAGAACATCCACTACCTGGAAAAGCGCCTGGCCGAACGCAAGAACAAGCCGATCGCGCTGACCTGATCGGCAGCAGACGCTGGACATGAAAAGGGCGGGGATTTCCCCGCCCTTTTTCCATTCCCGTGGAGCCGAGCATGGCTCGGCTCTACAACGACAGGGTCAGCGCGCGTCGGCCGCCGTCGTCGGAATCTGCGACTTCGCCAGCGGGCGTACGCCGTTGGGCGAGCTCGGATCGACGATCACCATGGTTTCGGTCGAGCCATCCGGCCACACCACCTGGAAGGTGCTGCCCGCCGGAAGCGAGGTGAACGGCATGCCGGTCTGCGCACGATAGACCGCCGCCACCTGGCTGGCACCGGCGCGGCGTACGTCTTCTGGCGTCTTGACCGTGGTCAGTTCCACCTTCGACAGATGCCGGTAGCGGTCCTCATAGGTATCGATCATCAACAGGCCAACGGCACCGGCCGAGTAGGCCACAAACAGCGCCACCCAGAACCAGAACTTGGCCCCGTGCAGGAATCGACGGTAGTTCATCGCCCGTCCCTCTTTCCAATCAATCGCTTGATCCATTCCTTCATCTTCCCAGCACCTTGCGGTGATACCGCAGCGTCATATACGAAATCGCGGAAATCCTGCGTCCCATCCTGCGAACAGATCCCTCCGTTCGCACAAAAACTGTTGACCAGCACACTGTCGGCCCCACACGGTAGACCGAGTTCGCACGCGGCAAGCCGCCAGGCCAGTTCGCTCAGCTGTTCGCCGGCCACCAGGCCGTCCAGCGCGCTGTCGCCGGCCGCCCGCACGCCCATGCCCGGGGCGATGGCCATGTAGGCCTCCGGGTCACGCGAGGTACGCACGCGCTCGACCAGGTCACGACGGTATTCGGGAGAGTCATGCAGCGGTTCGCCTTCTGCGAACAGCGACGCCTCGGCGGCCAGGTTGCCCTGTGCGGCGGCCTTGCGACGTTCGGACAACACCAGCGCCGCCCCCAGCTTGTCGCCCGGCACGAAGCCACCGCATCGCTGCGCGACGCGCTCGCGTGCCTCGACCATGGCCGGCGCGGCGGTCAGCCCCAGTCCACTCAGCACATTGTTGTCCAGGCGGTAGCCGCCGGGGTCCAGTGCGTACTGCGCGCAGTAGTCGTACACCCGGCTGAGCATCCAGCGCGCCTCGTGATTGCCGCCATCGGCCTGGGCCCGCAGGCGCTGCGCGTAGGCGTACAGGTCGTTGGCATCTTCGATGTCGGCCCGGAGATCCAGCGGCAGGCCTGACGGCAACGCATCGCTGCGCTCGAAGGTGGCCAGCCGCCGCGCCAGCGCCTCGGGCACCACCGGCAACGCAGCGGTGTGGTCCACCGCCGAAACCACACCCGGTGAGTCCGCCCGCACGGCGGACGGCGCCACCGCGTGGCCGCTGGCCCGATACCCGGCCACGCCCAGCACGGCCACCGCCGGCAGCACGAGCAACCAGGTTTTGAGGGTCGGAGCCAAGGCCATCAGCAGCGGTGATCGTTCACGGCGCACAGGAAAGCGCCGAGTTTAGCAAGGCCCGGCAGGCCTGTCTGAACCGGCCCCGTTCATCCGGCAGCAGCATCTCAGGCAATACGGAGACGCCCCGATGGTCTAGCATGGCCCCCTTTCCCGCCATTGCCCCCACCGCCATGCCGTTCCTGGAACTGACCCTGCGTTGCACCGAAGCCACCCAGCCCCGCTATGAGAACGCGCTGGAGGACGTGGGCGCGCTGGCGGTCACGCTGCTCGATGCCGAGGCGGACACCAGCAACGAACAGGCCATCCTCGAGCCGGGCGTGGGTGAGACGCCGCTGTGGGACACCCTGGTGCTGAGCGCGCTGTTCCCCGCCGACAGCAACGCGCTGTTGCTGCTGGCCGCCCTGGAAGCCTTCGACCCGGAGCTGGACTGGAGCGGCGGCAGCTTCCGTGCCGTCGATGACGAAGACTGGGAACGCGCCTGGCTGGACCAGTTCCAGCCGATGGATTTCGGCAGCCGCACCTGGATCGTGCCGTGGAACCATGACCTGCCGGACGCCGCGCAGACCGCCGACGCCGCCGTGGTACGGCTGGATCCGGGCCTGGCCTTCGGCTCGGGCACCCACCCCACCACCGCGCTGTGCCTGCGCTGGCTGGACCAGCTGGCCGTGGACGGCCTGCTGCAGGGCCAGCGCGTGCTCGACTTCGGCTGTGGCTCGGGCATCCTGGCGCTGGCCGCGCTGAAGCTGGGCGCGGCCGAAGCGATCGGCGTGGACAACGATCCGCAGGCCCTGGTCGCCACCGCCGACAATGCCGAGCGCAACGGCGAGCAGGCGCGCATGCACGTCTACCTGCCGCAGGACGAACCGGTCACCACCTATCCGATCGTGGTTGCCAACATCCTCGCCTCGGCCCTGGACACACTGGCCGAACTGCTGGCCGCGCGCGTGGCCCCGGCAGGCCGCATCGCGCTGTCCGGCATCCTGCACGGCCAGGAAGGCGAACTGCTGCAGCGGTATGCCGCCTGGTTCGACGATCTGCAGGCCACCCAGGATGGCGACTGGATGCGTATCACCGGCGTGCGCCGCGCCTGATCGTGGTTGAATGACCGCTGGATCCGAGCCCGCGCCCTGAGCATGTCCGAGCCGAACCCGCCGCGCCGCCCCTGGCCACGTTCCTGCGCACCACGCCGGAGCGTACCGGCGCACCTGCAGGTGATGCACACGCACCGGACCCGGTTGCGAATGACACGCCGGCCAGCACCAGCGGGGCGTCGCCTGAGGCGTCGCTGCAAATGGCCGCACCGCAGGTAGCCGACGCGCTGCACGCCGATGCAGCGGTCATCGAAGACGATGCAGCGCTGGACCCGCCCGATGTCGTGCCGACACGGGTACCGGCCGCCGTGCGCGACACCCCGAGCTTCCTCGGCACTGCGCGCCCCCGTACCCTGCCGACGCCGCGCTGGCACTGGGCCCTGGTGGCCGGTCTGGCGCTGCTGCTGTTGCTGCAGAGCGTACTGGCCGATCGCGCGCGGCTGGCCGTCGACGCCGGCAACCGCGGCTGGTTGAGCGCGTTGTGCGGTGTGCTGCGTTGTGACCTGCCGGCCTGGCACGAGCCTGCCGCGTTCACCATGACCAGTCGCGAGATCCGCCCGCTGCCCGGGCAGCCCGGCGTGCTGCAGGTGCAGGCCAGCATCCGCAACGATGCACGCTGGGCACAGGCGTGGCCGGACCTGCGCCTGTCGCTGTCCGACGCCGATGGACGGGTGATCGGCAGTGGCGTGTTCGCACCGGCGCAGTATCTGGGCGAGAGCCCAGGCGCGGCCCTGTTGGAACCCGGCCAGAGCGCACGCATCGCCTTCCGCGTGCAGGAACCCGCTGCGTCCACCGTCGCATTCACCTTCGACTTCCTGTGACAGGTCAGAGACGACCAGCCGTGGCAGGTCGGGCACGCTCGCGCTAGACTGGCCGCCACCACCTCGTCCGGCCGCGCGCCCCGCGCGCACGGGCAACACAGATCGGGAACCCCCTTGAACGCTGTCCTCTCTCGTCCTGACAACAGTCGTGGCGCTCCCCGGCCACCGCTGCGTGAACACGTCGCCCAGTCCGTGCGCCGTTACCTGCGTGACCTTGATGGCTGCGACGCGGACGATGTCTACGAGATCGTGCTGCGCGAGATGGAGATTCCCCTGTTCGTGGAGGTGCTCAACCACTGCGAAGGCAACCAGAGCCGCGCCGCGGCGATGCTGGGCATCCACCGTGCCACCCTGCGCAAGAAGCTGAAGGAATACGGCATCAGCGCCTGAACGCCGCCCGCCGGGCATGGCCCGGCGCTACCGGTGCCGGGTCCAACGGGTTCCGGCAGATCCATGCCATGCGTGGATCAAACCCCGGCCGAATCACCCGCCGCCGCCCGCCTTCCGGCAATACCGCACCACGTGTAAGAACACCGGCGCATAGACGCGCGCCCGGGTAGTGCCGGCCGCTGGCCGGCAACCCATCAGCGATTGCAGGATGTTGCCGTTGCCGGCCAGCGGCCGGCACTACCGGCTCCAGAGAATCACCCGCCGCCGCCCGCCTTCCAGTAGTACCGCACCACGTGGAAGAACACCGGCGCGGCAAAGCACACCGAATCGAGCCGGTCGAGCATGCCGCCATGGCCTTCGATCATGTGGCCCCAGTCCTTGATGCCACGGTCGCGCTTGATGGCCGACATCACCAGGCCGCCCCAGAACCCCATCAGGTTGATCAGCAGCGACAGGCCGAACGCCTGCAGCGGGGTGAACGGGGTGATCCACCACAACGCCGCCCCCAGCGCACTGGCACTGAGCACCCCGCCCACGAACCCCTCCACCGTCTTCGACGGCGACAGCTTCGGTGCGATCAGGTGCCGGCCCAGCAGCTTGCCCCAGATGTACTGCAGCACGTCCGAGGACTGCACCACGATCACCAGGAAGGCGAACAGCAGCACGTTGCGCGAGGGGTCATGGCCCGGCACATGCAGGTTGAGCAGCAGCGGCACATGCGAAATGCAGAACACGCAGATCATCAGCCCCCACTGCACCTTGGCCGTCCGCTCCAGGTAGTGCGTGGTGTCGCCACCAATGGTGGACAGGATCGGCAGGAACAGGAACGCATAGACCGGGATCAGCAGCGTGTACATGCCATACCAGTCGATCCACACCAGGTAGTACTGCCAGGGCAGCACGATGTAGAACGCGGCCAGCAGCGCGTAGTAGTCGCCCGAGCGGGTCGGCGCCAGGGTGATGAACTCGCGCAGCGCGAACAGCGAGATGATCGCAAACAGCACGATCACGCCGGCACGGCCGAACAGCAGCGCGCCACCGACCACGATGGCCATCACCCACCATGCGCGGATGCGCGAGACCAGGTTGGCGATGACCGCGCTGGGTTGCCCGCGCTGGCGCCAGCGCAGCGTTTCGGACACCAGCGTGGCCAGTACCAGCACCGCGCCGACGCCGGCGAACAGCAGGCCGGTCTGCCGGCCCACGCTCTGCGCAGCCAGATCGCCGGAAACATCGATCAGGAAACTCATGCACGCCCTCCATTCGGCGCCAGATCCAGCAACGCCTGGCGACTGCGCGCCAGGAACGCGGCCTTGTCCTCATCGGCCTGCAGGCGCAACGGCGTACCGAAGGTCGCCGTGCACAGCAGCGGCAGTGGCAGGAAGCGGCCCTTGGGCATCACCCGCTTCAGGTTGTCGATCCACACCGGCACGAACTCCAGTTCCGGCCGTTGCCGAGCCAGGTGATAGATGCCGCTCTTGAACGGCAGCAGGGGTTCATCGCCCACGTTGCGCGTGCCTTCCGGGAACAGGATCAGCGAACAGCCTTCATCGACCGCTTCGCGCAGCACCTGCAACGGGTCCTGCTGGCGATGCCCGGCCTCGCGCTCGACCAGCACGCCGTTGAACACCGCGTCGATCAGGTAGCGGCGCAGGCCGTCGCGCTGCCAGTACTCGGCCGCCGCCACCGGACGCACCTGGCGGCGCAGGGCCGGTGGCATCGACGACCAGATCAGCACGAAATCACCGTGGCTGGCGTGGTTGCCGTAGTAGACGCGGTGCTCGCTGGACGGCGCGCAGCCGATCCACAGCGCGCGCGCGCCGGTCACCACGTGGATCGCGCCACTGCAGGCGCGTGCAATCAGTTCGGCGAACATCCCTCCCTCCCGTTCACGTCTGCGGCCACACAACCGCCAGCACCAGCAGTGCGACCTGCACAGCGGTCAACAGATACTGGCGCAGCAGCAGCCGGCGCATGCCGGCCCAGCGGGCGTCCCAGCCACGCAGCGGCGCATCGGGCGGTACGCGGCGCAGGCCACTGTCGTGCAGCAGCTGATCGATCCGGCGCGCAGCGGCTTCACCGTCCAGCCCTTCATCGCGCAGCAACCGCAGCAGGCTGGCATCCAGCGCCACCCGCCACGCGTGATAGGCCTGGGCGACGCCTGCCACCACGCTGAGCAGCAACAGGCCGGCGGCAAGCATCGCCAGTCCAGGTTCGATGCCGAGCAGCAGCAACGCCACCAGCAGCAGCCCCAGCGACAGGCTTGCTGGCCAACGCCCCTGCTGCAGCAGCAGCTGCATGGCCGCCATGTCAGGCGTCGTGCTCATGCAGGGTCTCCGGCGGCAACGGTGATCGCGTGCAGGTGCGCCTGGCCCAGCACGATGCCCGGACGTGCTGCACGCACGATCGCGACGGCCACATCGGCGTCGATCGCGCGACCACTGCGCAGCAACCAGGTGGCCACCGAGGCCGCACTGCGCGAGTAACCCAGCGCGCAGCACACCAGCAACGGCCCGTGCGCGCGCAGGCGCTCGATGGCCTCGGCCGCCTCTCGCAGCTGCTCCGGCTCTGGCACCACCAGGTCCAGCATCGGCACGCTGGCATAGGTGGCGCCCGGTGCGTGGCAGGACAGCTCGGCGCAGGCGTCCACCACGCCCACCAGCGGCGGCGGCAATGCGCCGTTGGGAATGCGGCCCAGCCACACGCCGTCCAGCACCGGCACCGGCTGCGGCGCGCGTCGCGTCCACAGCCGCGAATTGATCCACGCTGCCGCCAGATAAGGTGCCAGCAGCCAGCGTGCGCCCATGCTCAGGCGTCCATCGGCGCGCTTCTGGAACACCGCCGTGCCCAGCCCGGCATAGGCCAACGCCACCAGCAGCAGCGACACTACCGGCCACAGCAGCCACAGCGCGGCATCGCGCAGCAGCACCACCGGCACCAGCAACGCTGCGGCCCCGGCCAGGTACCGCACCGCCAGGCGCCAGCGCTTCGCCTCGCGTGCGGCATGCCAGGCCCGCAGTGGCGGCGTGCCCTGCTCCGGCCACAGCCAGACGCACAACCAACCGACCAGCAGGCCGGTGGGGATGTCGATGAAATGGTGCTGGAACGTGGTCAGCACCGAAACACCGATCAACAGTGCCCACACATGCAGCACCCAGCGCCACACGCCGTGCAGGTACTGCGCGAACTTCACCCACAGCACGATCAGCAGCACGATGTGCAGCGACGGTGCCTGGTTGAACGGCTTGTCGAAGCCCAGCAACACGTCGAACAGCCAGCCGAACACACCACTGATCTCCGGCCGCTGGAAGCTGAAACGCAGCGGCCACAGCAGGAAGCAGGTCACCGCGATCAGCTGTGCACTGAACAGCCGCAGCGCGTGCCGGTCCAGTTCCATCCGCCGCCGGCACAGGAAGAAGGAGACCGCGTAGAACAGATCGATCGACCAGTACGGCACGATCGTCCACGCCACGAACGGAATATGGGCCTCCCAGGCGAACGCAACAACGGGCAGCGCGGCATGCCGGCCGGCCATCCAGTTGGCAAAGCCATAACTGGCAAAGAAGAACGGCCCCAGCAGGGCCAGCCACAGCAGGGCGCGCCGCCAGGGGCGCCCTTCCACGGCCATCGGGGTTGCCGCCAGCGTCGCCATCACGCGGTCCGGCGTGCCAGCGACACGGTGAAGATGCCGAAGTCGTCGATGCGCTGGGCCACCTTCTCGAACCCCGCCAGGCGCACCAGCTCATCCATCTCCTGCTGGGTACGGCGACGCATCACCCACGCGGCGCCACCGCGATGGCTGGTCAGCGCGCGGGCGATGAATTCCAGCTGCGGGTGCCAGGGCTGGCCGGTGTAGGCCAGGTAACCGCCCACCGGCACGGTTGCGGCAATGCCCTGCAGTGAGCGCAGCACCGCGTCGTTGTCCGGGAACAGTTCGTACAGGCCCGACACCACCGCCAGCGTCGGCGCCGGGTCCACCTGTGCCAGCTGCGCCGGATCGAACGCATCGCCCTGCTCGAAGCGGGCGATATCGGCCGCCCCCAGGCGTTCAATCAGGGCCTGGCCCTGGGTCACGTTCAACGCGCTGAAGTCACGCAGCACGATGCGCTCGGCGCGCTGTTCGCCCTGGCCCAACGCTTCCAGCACATAGCGGCCATGACCGGCGGCGACGTCCAGCACACGCACCGGCGTGCCCTGCCCGCGCAGGCGCTGGGCAGCATCGCGCAACAACTCCTGCAGGTGCTGGCCACGCACGCGGATGCCGCGCCAGCCGATCGCATCGAGGTAATTGCGGTCGACCATGCGACCCAGCGGGCCCTTGCCGCGCGCTTCGTCGCGGTAGATGTAATCGAGCGTGCTGCCGGAATCGAAGCCGGTCTGCAGGCCCAGCGCGATGCCTTCGGACAACGTGCCACCAAAGCGCAGGCCACCGCGTACCACGCGCCAACGCAGATCCGCCACGCTGTTGCGTTCGGGCGGCCACGACAGAATCTCGGATTCTTCGAAGGTCGGGCCACGACGGTGCGCATCGCGCCGCGACAGCTCGCGCAGCGGTTCGGCGAAGCGTGCCTGGATGAAGCTGCGGATGCGCGCCAGTGCGGGCGCGCGATCACGTTCGCCCAGCGTGTCATGGAAGAAGCCCGGCAGGTGCACGCGCTCCTTGATCGGACTCGACAGGCGTTCGTAGAAGCGATCCTGCGGGCCACGGTGCACCACGAAATCCGAGCCGGACACCAGCAGCTGCACCGGCACGCTGATCGCCTGCGCATCGGCCACGATGCGGTCGGCCGCCTCGTACAGGCCCAGCAGCACGCGCACCGAAATCGGCCGGGTGATCAACGGATCGGTGCGGTAGCTCTCCACCCGCGCCGGGTCATGGGTCAACCACTGCGGCTTGACGTAGCTGTTGACGAAGAAATTGCCGCGCAGCTTCTGCATCAACGCCAGGCCCGGCCGTGCGAACGGCACGTACAGCTTCACCTTGAACGCCGGCGAGGCCATCACCAGCGCGCGCAGGCGCGGCGCGTAGTCATGCACCCAGGTGGCGGCAACGACCGCGCCCACGCTCTGCGCAATCACCACGATGTCTTCCACCGCGATGCCATGTTCGCTGCCGATGTGGGCGATGAAGCTGTCGAGGTCACGCACCAGCGCCGGGAAGCCCGGCGCATCGCCACGCGCGCCCGGCGAACGGCCATTGCCGCGCGCATCCCAGGCAAAGAAGGCCGTGTCGGGCAGGTCCAGCTCATCGACAAGGTGGGTGACCCGGCCGGAATGTTCATGGCCGCGATGCAGCAGCACGATGGCCTTGGTGGCCGGGGTTGCAGTGGTGCCCGCCCAGTACCGGTAGAACAGCGGTACCTGGTCGAAGCTGTGGAATTCCCGTTCCTGCGCCTGACGCATGCAATCTCCTGATTGTCTTCTTGTATCTGCTTGATTAATTCGTCGAAACCGCCGCTTCCCGCAGTCCGCGACGGACGCGGTTGATCATCGTCAGCACGCACAGCACTGCCATGGCCGCGGCCACGGCGCTGACCGTCAGTGCACCGCCCCAGCCAAACGCCAGCAGCAGGCCCAGCGCGCCGATCACGAAGGCACGGTCACTTTTCCCCATCGGGCCGTCATAGCGGCGGCTGGCACCGGCCATCAGCCCCAGTACGCCGGCGTATTCGCTCAGCGCCGCGGTCCAGGCCAGCAGCCACAGGGCCTCCGGTCGCACGCCCGGCACGCTGAGCAGGCTCAGGTACAGCGCCGCATCGGCGATCACATCGCACAACTCGTTCAGATAGGCGCCCAACCGTGACTGCTGGTCGAACTCGCGTGCCAGCATGCCGTCCACGGCGTTGAGCGCCATGCGCAGCAGCATCCACAGCGGCAGCAGCAGGTACAGCCATGGCTGCGCCGGCGCGCAGCACCACACCGCGCCAGCCACCAGCAGCGAGACCACGGCGGCGGCCACGGTCACCGCGTTGGCGGTGATACCTGTGCGGTACAGGCCGCGCACGGCCGGACGCAACAGGTCCTGGAAACGTCCTTTCAATGCATAGATCGACACGATCTGTACCTGCTGATCCTTGGCAGTCCGGGCACAGCCTACCCGATCGGGACGGTGCCGCCGCATCGAATTGCTTGCAGTCTGCGGCCCACCGGGCTGTGCCGAAGGCGGCCACAGCCCGTGCCGGCCGCCGATTTCGCCCGCCAGCGCCCGCCACCGGCCCCCACCGCCTACAATATCGGCCCCGCTCCGCTGCCGATTCTGTCCCATGACTGCTGATCTGTTGCCCGTCCGCCGGGCCCTCCTCTCCGTTTCCGACAAGACCGGTCTGGTCGAGCTGGCCACTGCGCTGGCGGCACGCGGCGTGGAGCTGCTGTCCACCGGCGGCACCGCCAAGGCCATTCGCGACATGGGCCTGGCCGTCAAGGACGTGGCCGAGGTCACCGGCTTCCCGGAAATGATGGACGGCCGGGTCAAGACCCTGCACCCGATGGTGCACGGTGGCCTGCTGGGTCGTTCGGGCCTGGATGATGCGGTGATGGCCGAGCACGGCATCGGCGCCATCGACCTGCTGGTGCTGAACCTGTACCCGTTCGAAGCGGTCACCGCCAAGGCCGACTGCACCCTCGCCGATGCGGTCGAGAACATCGACATCGGCGGCCCGGCCATGCTGCGCTCGGCGGCCAAGAACTTCGCCCGCGTGGCGGTGGCCACCGACCCGTCGCAGTACGCCGAGCTGCTGGCCTCGCTGGAGGCCAACAACGGCCAGCTGCCGGCCGCCACCCGCTTCGCATTCTCGGTGGCCGCGTTCAACCGCGTGGCCCAGTACGATGCTGCGATCAGCAACTACCTGTCGGCGGTCACCGCCACCGACGCCGCCGTGCCGGCCCGTGCCGAGTACCCGGCACAGATGAACTCCACCTTCGTGAAGGTGATGGACCTGCGCTACGGCGAGAACCCGCACCAGAGCGGCGCGTTCTACCGCGACCTGTACCCGGTGCCGGGCACGCTGGCCACCTTCCAGCAACTGCAGGGCAAGGAACTGAGCTACAACAACCTGGCCGATGCCGATGCGGCGTGGGAATGCGTGCGCCAGTTCGACGCGCCGGCCTGCGTCATCGTCAAGCACGCCAACCCGTGCGGCGTGGCGGTGGGTGCCGGCAACGGCGATGCCTACGAGCTGGCCTACGCCACCGACCCGACCAGCGCCTTCGGCGGCATCATCGCCTTCAACAAACCGCTGGACGCCGCCACCGCCAAGGTGATCCTGGACCGCCAGTTCGTCGAAGTGCTGATCGCTCCGGACTACGAGCCGGCCGTGCTGGAGTACGCGCAGAAGAAGGCCAACGTGCGCGTGCTGCGCATCCCGCACGGCGACGGCCTGAACAACTTCGACAGCAAGCGCGTGGGCTCGGGCCTGCTGCTGCAGTCGTCGGACAACCGCGGCATGACCCGCGACGAACTGAAGGTGGTCAGCAAGCTGGCACCGACCGACAAGCAGTTCACCGACCTGCTGTTCGCCTGGAAGGTCGCCAAGTTCGTGAAGTCCAACGCGATCGTCTACGCCAAGGACAACCGCACCATCGGTGTCGGCGCCGGCCAGATGAGCCGCGTGTACTCGGCGCGCATCGCCGGCATCAAGGCCGCTGACGCGAACCTGGTGGTCGAAGGTTCGGTGATGGCCTCCGACGCGTTCTTCCCGTTCCGCGATGGCATCGATGCCGCTGCCGCCGCCGGCATCAAGGCGGTGATCCAGCCGGGCGGTTCAATGCGCGATGCTGAAGTGATCGCCGCCGCCGACGAACATGGCCTGGCCATGGTGTTCACCGGCGTGCGCCACTTCCGCCACTGATCCTGGAGCGACACGGATGTCCGCAGTGTCGATGAAATCGCTGGCCGTGCTCGCCCTCACGGGCGCGGCCGTGCTGGCCGGCTGCAAGCCTGCAGCGGCGCCTGCGCCGTCGCCGCAGGCCGCCCCCGCGGCGCCTGCCGAGCCGACGGCGCAGATCAGCCGCACCGCGCGGCTGCAGGCCTTCCTGGTCCAGCGCTACGGCAAGAACGCCAGGCTCTCCGGGCAATGGCACGGCAGCTGGATCGACGATGGCGAAACCCGTCCGATGGACTGGCAGGTCTGCGCCGAGCAGCCGGTGGTGAGCGGCGACAGCTGGCAGCAGTTGCTGGCGGTCTGCGGCGCACTGTCCGAAGGCGCACACATCGACCCGGGCACGATCGACTTCTTCGTGTTGCGCCCGAAGGGCGATGGCTTCGAGGTGACCAGCGAACTGACCGGCGAGCGCTTCGGCAGCGGTGGCCAGCCCGGCACCGCCAGCATCATCCGCGCCGGCAGCGATTTCTATGGTTTCCGCGTCGAGGACGGCTGGTTCGGGCAGGGTTTCTCGCTGCTCTCGCAGTCGCTGATCCTGCCGGGCCCCAAGGGCTTGGTAGCCACCGGCAACGTGCGCAGCCATATCGACAATGACGCGCAGTACGAATGCGAGAACATCGACGTCGGCACCGATCCCGACAATGCCGAGAGCTGCCGCACCCGCCGCTTCAGCATCGATTTCGCGCTGCGTTTCGACGACAGCGACCGCAGCGCGCGCGTCTGGCCGCTGCTGATCGAGGAAACCGGCAGCACCTGCGGCGGCAAGCAGGTCCGGCAGGAACACCGCTTTACCCTGGACCCGAAGACCTGGGCCTATTCCTTCCCCGAATCGCTGCGACGCGAAGGCTGCGAGTGAGCCACGCGCGCCGCCGGGGATATCGATCTTCCCTTCCCACGCAATCTGGAATCTCGTGATGAACGTACTTGTCATCGGCTCTGGCGGCCGCGAACACGCCCTGGCATGGAAGCTGGCCCAGTCCTCCCGTGTCACCGAAGTGATCGTGGCGCCCGGCAACGCCGGCACCGCCAGCGAAGACAAGTGCCGCAACGTGGCGGTGAAGGTCACCGACATCGACGGCCTGCTGGCGCTGGCCCAGGCCGAAGGCGTGGCGCTGACCGTGGTCGGCCCGGAAGTACCGCTGGTGGCCGGCGTGGTCGACCGCTTCCGCGCCGCCGGCCTGCGCATCTTCGGGCCGACCGCCGCCGCCGCGCAGCTGGAAGGCAGCAAGGCCTATGCCAAGGATTTCCTGGCCCGCCACAACATCCCCACCGCGTTCTACGCCGTGCACACCGAGGTGGACGCGGCGCTGGCCTACATCCGCGACAAGGGCGCCCCGATCGTGGTCAAGGCCGATGGCCTGGCCGCCGGCAAGGGCGTGATCGTGGCGATGACCCTGGCCGAAGCCGAAGATGCCGTGCGTGACATGCTGTCGGGCAACGCCTTCGGCGATGCCGGCGCACGCGTGGTGATCGAGGAATTCCTCGACGGCGAGGAAGCCAGCTTCATTTCGATGGTGGACGGCGTGCATGCGCTGCCGATGGCCACCTCGCAGGACCACAAGCGCGTCGGCGACGGCGACACCGGCCCGAACACCGGCGGCATGGGCGCGTACTCACCGGCCCCGGTGGTCACGCCGGAGGTGCACGCACGGGTGATGCGCGAGGTGGTGAACCCGACCGTACAGGGCATGATCGCCGACGGCATCCCGTTCACCGGCTTCCTCTACGCCGGCCTGATGATCGATGCCAGCGGCGCGCCCAAGGTGATCGAGTTCAACGTACGTTTCGGCGATCCGGAAACCCAGCCGGTGATGCTGCGCCTGCAGTCGGATCTGGTCGAGCTGGTGGAAGCGGCCATCGATGGCCGCCTGGACCAGGTGCAGGCGCAGTGGGATGCACGCCCGTCGCTGGGCGTAGTGCTGGCAGCCAAGCCTTACCCGGAAGCGCCGATCACCGGCGACGTGATTTCCGGCCTGGGCGAGGTACCGGCCAGCGCCAAGGTGTTCCATGCCGGCACCACGCTGGACGCGCAGGGCCAGGTGGTCAGCGCCGGCGGTCGCGTGCTGTGCGTGGCCGCGCTGGGCGACAGCGTGCGTGATGCGCAGGCCAATGCTTACGCCGGCGTGGCCAAGGTGACGTGGGCCAACGAGTTCCACCGCAACGACATCGGCTGGCGCGCGATCGCACGCGAGGGGTGAGGCCGGCGCGGCATCAGGGCATCCACGCGTGGCGTGGATCCACTGGATCTTGCCGCATCCATGCATGACGTCGATCATACGAGGCTTGGGGTAGATCCACGCCATGCGTGGATTGAACACCATGGAAAAGCGAAGGCCCGGCAGAACCGGGCCTTTGCTTTACAGGACGGCTTCGAGTCCCTTCCGATCAATCAGGTTGAGCAACTTCAGTGATGGTCCGCTGGGCTTCTTCTCGCCCTGTTCCCAGCTGCGTACGGTGGAAACACTGGTATTGAGAACTCCCGCAAAGACCGGCTGACTGAGCTGCAATGACGTACGCAGGGCACGGATCTGGGCACTGCTGTATTCAGGGACCGGCTCAAGGCAAAGCGCTTCGTAGCTGCTCAACCGACGTTTATCAATGAAGCCATGCGCGTGCAGACTCACAGCCGCATCATGCACCGCTTCAAGAAGCGCACTTTTCGCGCGCCGTCGCTCAGGGGCTTCGTCATGGCCGATCTCCTGTAGATCCCCGTATTCCACGGCACGATTCAGCTGCGCCGTACTCATTTTCAGGAACTCCGATGCGTACAACTGCAGCGCATCCCGTTCCGCATTCGTGATCGCAGTACGTTCATTCTTCTCGTAGCCGAAAAGGAAGAACCAATGCCCGCCTCGCTGCGTGGCGACGATGATTCGAACGCTCCCACGCTTTCCTCGCCCCGGCAACGCAACGCGCTTCTTGAAGATTCCGCCGCCAAGATCAGCATCCACCAGACCCGCTTCCATTTCACGTACCGACCGGTACAGCGCAGCGTCGGACAGGGTGGTCCTGCGCATGCTGCGATTGAAACTTCGTGTGCGGAAGATGCGTGGCATGATCATACCGTGCCACTGCGTGGTACGGCGTGAACATCAGCATCCAGCACATGACCCGGTCGGCGCAATCACCGCCCTGGCGTCAGAGTAGAGACACGCCATGCGTGGCTAAGCCCCACAAATGAAAAAGGCCCGGCAATGCCGGGCCTTTCTTCATTCCAACGCCACCCCGCCTTACGCGGTGAACAGCGCCTTCATCTTCTTCAGCGCGTTCGCTTCAACCTGGCGGATGCGCTCGGCCGACACGCCGTACTCGTCAGCCAGCTCCTGCAGCGTCACCTTGCTGTCGGCATCCAGCCAGCGACGGCGGATGATGTCGCGCGAACGGGCATCCAGCTCGGCCAGGCCTTCGCGCAACAGCTGCATCTGGTTGTCTTCGCTGTCGGCACGCTCATAGGCCATCGACGGATCTTCGTCGTTGGCAACCAGGAACGCAGCCGGCGACGGCGGCGCGTGTTCGTTGTCCTCGTCGGTCGGCGCATCGAAACCGATATCGCGACCGGACAGGCGCGATTCCATTTCCATGACCTCGCGCTCGGACACGTTCAGGTCCTTGGCCACCGCGCTGACTTCGGCCGCGTTCATCCAGCCCAGGCGCGTCTTCGACTTGCGCAGGTTGAAGAACAGCTTGCGCTGCGCCTTGGTGGTGGCGACCTTCACGATGCGCCAGTTCTTCAGGATGAACTCGTGCATCTCGGCACGGATCCAGTGCACGGCAAAGGACACCAGGCGCACGCCCATTTCAGGGTCGAAGCGCTTGACCGCCTTCATCAGGCCGATGTTGCCTTCCTGGATCAGGTCGCCCAGCGCAAGACCGTAGCCGTTGTAGCCGCGGGCCACGTGCACCACGAAGCGCAGGTGCGAATGCACCAGCTCACGGGCGGCGTCCAGATCGTTGCCGTCGCGGAAGCGACGGGCCAGGTCCTGTTCGTCATCGACCGACAGCACCGGGATCTGGTGCACGGCACCGATGTAGGCGTCCAGCGAACCGAGCGCACTGGGAATCGGGAGATTGTTTGCCACAAGGGCAGTAGAGGTGTTCTGGCTCATAGGCACCCATCTTAGCAGTCCGGGATTTGGACTGCTAAAGGAGGAAAAAGTTCCAGCGTCCTATTGATGCAACACTGGTCCCAAACAGAGCCCTACCGTAGCGCGATTTGATGACAGTGGCGAGCATGCTTTTCGGGATTCACAATCCCTTGGAATTCAAGCAATTACCTGCCGGAAACCGGCCGAATCCGGTCAAGCGGAGCTGAACGGGCCGTTCCGGAGGCCCATTCAGGACCGAAAACGTTGCCCGGTGTTCAGGCCCGGCCGCCCGCCGGCGCTCAGAGCGCCGAACGCGGCGGCAGCGACCAGTCGATCGGCGTCTGCCCGCGGCGCTGCAGGTACTCGTTGGCCATCGAGAAATGGCGGCAGCCGAGGAACCCCCGGTGCGCCGACAACGGCGACGGGTGCGGCGACTTCAGCACGCGATGGCGACGGGTGTCGATCACCTTGCCCTTCTGCTGTGCATAGGCGCCCCAGAGCATGAACACCAGGCCTTCGCGTTCGCGGTTGAGCACATCCACCACGTGATCGGTGAAGCCCTCCCAGCCACGGCCCTGGTGCGCACCGGCCTTGCCCTCTTCCACCGTCAACACGGCGTTGAGCAGCAGCACGCCGCGTTGTGCCCACGGCATCAGGCAGCCGTGGTCCGGGCGCGGGAGACCGAGATCGCTCTCGATCTCCTTGTAGATGTTCAGCAGCGACGGCGGCACCGGCACACCCGGCGCCACCGAGAAACTGAGCCCATGGGCCTGGCCGCGGCCGTGGTACGGGTCCTGCCCGAGGATCACCACCTTCACCTGCTCGAACGGCGTGGCGTCGAACGCAGCGAAGATCTGCGGGCCGGGCGGGAACACCGCCGCACCACCGGCCTTGCGCTGGCGCAGGAACGCGGACAACTCACGCATCTGCGGCTGCAGCAGGTAATCGCCGACATGCTGCTTCCAGCTCGGTTCGAGTTGGATCGTCGGGGTGTCGGTTACTTCATCGATCATCGCAACACTTCATCGCAACAGGGGTCCATCGTTCAATCGGGCCAGGCGCAGCTGGAACAGCACCTTGGTGACCAGCAGCCGCTCTTCGATCGGCTTGAGCACCAGGTCGTTGGCGCCGGACTGCAGCAGCCCGGTCTGGTTGTGCGGGTTGCCGTCGCCGGTCATCACCAGCACCGGCAGGCGGCGCTTGCCGTAGCCGAAGTCGACGCGCACGCGCTGCACCACGTCGCGGCCGCTCAGTTCGCCCTTCAGGGTGACGTCGGTCAGCACCAGGTCGATGCGGTGGCGGCTGCGGCCCAGCGACTCGGCGGTGAGCAGGGTGAATGCCTCCTCGGCACTGACCACGTGCAGCACATTCAACTGCTGGCGCTCGAGCATGCGCTTGGTGGCCTCGGCCACCACGCGGCTGTCCTCGATATACAGGATGGTCGCGCCGGGAATGGTCTGCGGCTGCACATAGCCGCGGATGAAGGTCGCCAGTGCCTCGTGGCCCAGCGCCTTGTCGAAGTAGTCGGTGACGTACTCGGTGAAGCGGCGCTGTTCCAGGTGCTGCTGGGCATCGCCGGACACCACGATCACCGGCACGTAGGCCTGGCCGGCAGCTTCGCGGACCATCCGCGCCAGTGCCAGGCCGTCGCCATCGCGCAGGGTCAGCGAGGTCGTCACCAGGTCCACCGGGCCCTGCGCCAGCGCCTGCTGCGCGTCTTCGATGCTGTCGCAGCCGATCACCTCCACGCCTGGCAGGTCACGCTGCAGGACGTCGGCGATCAGCTTGCGCACCAGCTTCGACCCATCGACCACCATCACCCGCGTCGCGGGCCCTTCAAGGTGCTTCAGCGCTTGCGGTTGCATGCCGGTCTCAGGTGTCGGTGGGGCGGGTCTGGCGGAGGAAGTGACCGGTGACCAGCCACGCGCCCAACCAGCCCAGCAGCAGCGTGCCCAGCAGGACCAGGCTGCCATGCAGCAGATCCAGACCGTGCAGCACGAACGGGCTGCCGTAGCTGCGCGAGAGTTCGGCCAGCGGCAGGCGCAGCGCGGCACCGGCGGCGCCGATCAGGCCCAGCGCGACCGCGCCGGCGCCCAGGCCGTACCACGCGCCCAGGTACAGGAACGGGCGGCGGATGAAACCATCGCTGGCGCCGAGCAGCTGCAGCACGCCGATTTCTTCGCGACGCGCCTGGATGTCCAGGCGTACGGTGTTGCCGACCACCAGCGCGGCGCCTGCGCCGAGCAGCACCGACAGCACCTGCACCAACCGCGCACCGAACGCCAACCAGGCGTCCAGGCGCTGGCGCCACAGCGCATCGTGCTGCACCAGGTCGGCCTCGGGCAGGCTCTCCAGCGCGCGCGCCAGGCGTGCATCGTCCTTGCCCTGGCCCGGGGTGATCACCAGCAGCGATGGCAGCGGATTGTCGTTGAGCGCGTCGATCGCCTCGCCGAGCCCGGCATCGCGCAGCTCCTGCAGGCCCTGCTCGGGCGTGCGCACGTTCACTTCGGCCACGTCATCGCGGTCACGCAGCTGGCCGGCCAGGCGCAGCGCACCGGGGCCGTCGACGTTGCCCTTGAGGAACACATTGATGTCGCGCGACTGCTGCACGCTGCCGGCGAACTGCTTGAGGTTGTCCAGCGCGATCGACAACCCCAGCGGCAGGGCCAGCGCCAGCGCCATGACCATTACCGTCAGCAGGGTCGCCCACGGCTTGCGGAAGGCGCGGCCGAGGCTGAAGACCACGCTGTGCGCGTGGTGCTGGAACCAGACGCCCACGCGCGAGGGTGCGGCGGCTTCGCTGTTTTCGTTCTTGGCCATGGGTTACTCCGCCAGGTCCTGCGGCGAGATGTCGTCCACCAGCCGGCCGTGGTCGAGGATCAGCACGCGCTTGCGCATGCGGCGCAGCAGCGGCAGGTCGTGGCTGACCACCAGCACGCTGGTGCCACGCGAGGGCAGCTCGGCGAACAGGGCCATGATTTCCGCGGCCAGGGTCGGATCGAGGTTGCCGGTCGGCTCGTCGGCCACCAGCAGCTTGGGCTCGCCGACGATGGCGCGGGCGATGCCGACGCGCTGCTGCTCGCCCGCGGACAGCTGCGAAGGCAGCGCCTTCTCGCGGTGGCCCAGGCCCATGCGCTCGAGCACCGAGCGCACGCGCTTGCTGATATCGCCACGGCGGGTACCGCGCAGGATCAGCGGCAGCGCCACGTTCTCGGCGATCGAGCGGTCCATCAGCAGGCGGTGGTCCTGGTAGACCGCGCCGACTGCGCGCCGGTGTCGGGGCACGTCGCCACCGCGCACCTTCAGCAGGTTGCGCTCGTCGAACACCACCGCGCCGCGGCTGGGCCGCTCGTCCAGGTGGATCAACTTGAGCAGGGTGCTTTTGCCCGCACCGGAATGGCCGGTGACGAACAGCATCTCGCCCGGCGCGACCTCGAAGCTGACATCGATCAGCGCCTCGTGGCCACCGGCGTACTGTTTGCTGACATTGTCGAAGCGCAGGACACTCATGGCCCGATTATGCAGGAGCGGCGCGACAGATCGGTAGCGCCGGGCCGCTGGTGGGTGCCGACCGTTGGTCGGCACACCCTCAAGGTCGCCCGACCAACGGTCGGGCGCTACCACTTAGTTGCCAGACAGCATCCGGCGGATCTTGCGGCCGATGCGGGTCAGGAACGAATCGCCGGTATCGGCAGCGGTGCGCACCGGCTTGGCCACCACCTGCACCGGGGTCACCGGGCTGGCGCCGTTGCCGGCCGTGGCCTGCACGCCCTCGGCACCCTCGACCGGGCGGCCGTGGCGACGACGACGGCGCTTGCGCGGCTTGCGATCGCCCTCGGCGGCACCTTCCGGCGCACCTTCGGCACGCGGCGGACGCGGCGGGCGTGGGGCCTGGGCCACGGCGGCTTCGGCACCTTCGGCCGGTGCGGTGGCCGCCTGTTCGCCTTCCACGCGTGGCTTGCGCGGGCCACGCGAACGGCGCTCGCCGCTGCGCTCACCGTCGCGACGCTCGCCGCGGCCACCGCCGGAGCGGCCACCACTGCGGCCACCGCCACGACGCTCTTCCTCGGCGGCGCGGGCTTCGCGCGCTTCACGGAAGATCTGGCCGACGCTCTCGTTCTCCTCGCCTTCCTCGCCTGCGGCCGGGGCCGGGCGTTCCGGGCGCGGCAGCGCGGTCAACAGTTCCTTGGTGACCGGCTCGGACGGAATCTTCTGCTCGATGTAGGCCTCGATGTCCGGCAGGCCCATTGCGTAGCGCTCGCAGGCGAAGCTGATCGCATCGCCCTCTTCACCCAGGCGCG
Source organism: Stenotrophomonas sp. GSD10 (assembly GCF_056172695.1). Taxonomy (NCBI): domain Bacteria; kingdom Pseudomonadati; phylum Pseudomonadota; class Gammaproteobacteria; order Lysobacterales; family Lysobacteraceae; genus Stenotrophomonas; species Stenotrophomonas sp. GSD10. The sequence goes on from NZ_JAOCMC010000002.1 coordinate 3,778,937, forward strand.
CGGTACGGCCGATGCGGTGCACGTAGTCTTCGGCATCGAACGGCAGGTCGTAGTTGTAGACGTACTTGATGCCGTCGATATGCAGGCCGCGCGCAGCCACGTCGGTGGCCACCAGGATTTCCAGCTGGCCCTTCTGGAAGCGGTTGAGCAGGCTCTCGCGCTTCTTCTGCGGCACGTCACCGGACAGCACGCCGACGCGGTAGCCGGCCTTTTCCAGCGAACGGGCGACGCGTTCGACGAACACCTTGGTGTTGACGAACACCATGGTGCGGGCGCCTTCGCTGCGCGAGAGCAGGCCCAGCAGCAGCGGAATCTTCTCGTCGTCGGCCGGGAAGTAGATGCGCTGGCGCACGCGCGCAGCGGTGATGGTTTCGGCTTCGACCACCAGCTTCTGCGGCTCGTTCATGTGCTCGTAGGCCAGCTCCAGCACGCGATGGCTGAGGGTGGCACTGAACAGCAGGGTCTGCCGGATGGTGCGCTCGGGCATGCGGCGCAGCAGGAAGCGGATGTCCTTGATGAAGCCCAGATCGAACATGCGGTCGGCTTCGTCCAGCACGCAGATCTCGCAGGCGTGCAGCGAGACCACCTTGTGCTGCTTCACGTAATCGATCAGGCGGCCCGGCGTGGCGATGATCACGTCCACGCCCTGCTGCAGGATCTCGCGCTGCTTGTCGTAGTCGACGCCGCCATAGACCAGCGCGAAGCGCAGGCCGAGGTCGGAACCGAACTTCACCGCATCCTTGTGGATCTGGATGGCCAGTTCGCGGGTCGGCGCAAGGATCAGCGCGCGCGGGTCTTCCGGCTTGCGGTCGGCCAGCGCCGGCCGGCTCAGCAGGCGGTTCACGACAGCAACCAGGAAGGCCAGGGTCTTGCCGGTGCCGGTCTGGGCCTGGCCGGCAACATCACCGCCGGCCAGCGCGACCGGCAGGGTCAGTGCCTGGATCGGGGTGCAACGGGTGAATCCGGCTCCTTCAAGGCCGGCCTGCAGGGCCGGATGCAGCTCAAAGGAGGAGAAGGTCAAATCGGTCAGCGGTTTGTCGCTCATGGGTCCGTCTTGGTATGGCCGTCGGCCCGTGGGGCGGGCGGCACTTCATCGTCTAGGGGCACCGTCGCAAACTGCGGCCCCTGCGGCGGGTTGGCAGGCAGGGACCACCCGGTCCGCACGCCGCACAATGCCCCAGTTTAACGCACTCGGGCCGGCAAACCGGAATGGCCCGTCTCACGCCACTGAGAGACAGCGCCCCTCTTCACCCAGCCACACCGCACTTGAACGCCCTGCCGGCCGCTGCTGGTGTCGCCGGCTGCCATCCCCATTTCCTGGAAGACAGTGAAATCGGACACATACCGGGCTTCGAAGCGATCACGATACGCTGGGTTCCAGCCGGCGCCTGTCCCCGCCCTGCGATAGGGGTACACTGCCGGCCGTGAGCGTCCAGGCATCCCGCCGAACGCACCGCGGCAGAGCGCCGCGAGGCAACGACGAGGGTCGCGCCACCGGGCATGGCCCAGTTCACCCACCTCCGGCATGGCCGGGTGCAATCCAAGACGAGAAACCAAGATGAGCGACAAGGTTGTACATGTCGGCGACGCCGACTTTGATAGCGCAGTGCTGAATTCCAAGGAACCGGTGCTGGTCGATTTCTGGGCCGAGTGGTGTGGCCCGTGCAAGATGATCGCCCCGGCGCTGGACGAGCTGGCCGATGCCTACCAGGGCCGCGCCAAGATCGCCAAGGTCAACGTCGACCACAACCGTGCGCTGGCCGCCAAGTACCACGTGCGTTCGATTCCGTACCTGGTCGTGTTCAAGGACGGCGAGAAGGTCGGCGAGCAGATCGGTGCGGTGGGCAAGGCTCAGCTGGCCGGCCTGCTGGACAAGGCGCTGGCCTGATCCTGCTGTTTCACGGCAGCCGCCGCGTGCGGCTGCCGTCGGGCGCACCGCGTCCATGATGAATGCTGTTCCCGGCGACCCTTGCACGGCGCCGCGGGCCGATGATAGTGTCGGCATATCCGGCCGCGTTCGCGTGCCGCACCCTCTGGACGCCGTTTCTTCCAGACCCATTCCCAACGTTCGCCGCCCCAGCCGGGCGCTCGCACCTTCAAGCGAGGAATAACGCTCTTGTCCGATAACACTCCCGAAACCGGCAGCGCTGAAGCGCCCGCCGAAAAGCGCGTGCGCAAGGCCCGCGTAAGCAAGGCAGCCGCTCCGGCCGCCGCCGAAACCAGCGCCGCTCCGGCGCAGCCGACCCTGCCGCTGGCAGCCGCGCCCGAAGCGCCGGCGCCGGCCGCTGCGCCCCCTGCGCCGAGCGCGCCCGCCGCCGAGGCCCCCGCCAGCAGTGGCGGCGGCGAAGGCGGTGAGGGCCGCGAATCCGGCCAGCCGCGGCAGCAGAACCACCAGGGTGGTGGTCAGAACCAGAACCAGAACCAGAATCCGTACAACCAGAACCAGCAGGGCCAGGGCCAGGGCAATCGCCGTGACCGCTTCCGCAACCGCCGCGACCGTGATCGCAATGGCGGTGGCAACGGCGGCCGCTTCCGCGATGACGGCATGCCCAACGATGGCGGCGACCAGCAGCCGTTCGTGCCGCGCCCGCACGCCAATGTGCCGGAAGGTTTCCCGGTCTACTCGCTGAGCGATCTCAAGCGCATGCCGGCGCAGAAGCTGCTGGAGATTGCCGAGCAGCTGCAGATTTCCGAAGGCGTCGCCCGCGCCCGCAAGCAGGACGTGATCTTCGCGCTGCTGAAGGTGCTGACCCGCCACGGCGACGGCGTCGCCGCCGATGGCGTGCTGGAAATCCTGCCCGACGGCTTCGGCTTCCTGCGCGCGGCCGAAGCCAGCTACCTGGCCGGCCCGGACGACACCTACATCTCGCCCAGCCAGATCCGCCGCTTCAACCTGCGCACCGGCGACCACCTGTCCGGCCGCATCCGCTTCCCGAAGGACGGCGAGCGCTACTTCGCGCTGTCGATCGTGGACACCATCAATGGTGAGCCGCTGGAAGCGTCGAAGAACAAGGTGCTGTTCGAGAACCTGACCGCGCTGTTCCCGCGCCGCCGCTTCACCCTGGAGCGTGGCAACGGTTCGTCGGAAGACATCACCGGCCGCATCCTCGATCTGATGGCGCCGCAGGGCAAGGGCCAGCGCTCGCTCATCGTGTCGCAGCCGAAGGCCGGCAAGACCATGATGATGCAGCAGGTGGCCACGGCCATCACCACCAACCACCCGGACGTGCACCTGATCGTGCTGCTGATCGACGAGCGCCCGGAAGAAGTGACTGAAATGCAGCGCACCGTGCGCGGCGAGGTCATCAGCTCGACCTTCGACGAGCCGGCCGCGCGCCACGTGCAGGTGGCCGAAATGGTCATCGAGCGCGCCAAGCGCCTGGTCGAGCACAAGAAGGACGTGGTGATCCTGCTGGACTCGATTACCCGCCTGGCCCGCGCCTACAACAACGTGGTGCCGAGCTCGGGCAAGGTGCTGACCGGTGGTGTGGATGCCAACGCCCTGCACCGCCCGAAGCGCTTCTTCGGTGCCGCGCGCAACGTGGAAGAAGGCGGCAGCCTGACCATCATCGCCACCGCGCTGGTCGACACCGGCTCGAAGATGGACGAGGTGATCTACGAAGAGTTCAAGGGCACCGGCAACAGCGAAGTGCACCTGAGCCGCCGCATCGCTGAAAAGCGCGTGTTCCCGGCCATCGACATCAACCGTTCCGGCACCCGCCGCGAAGACCTGCTGATCGAGCCGGAGCTGCTGCAGAAGATCTGGATCCTGCGCAAGCTGCTGCATCCGATGGATGAAATGGCCGCGATGGAATTCCTGCTGGACAAGATGAAGAACACCAAGTCCAACGACGAGTTCTTCGGTTCGATGAAGCGCTAAGAGAAAAGCCCCGCACTGCGGGGCTTTTTGCCTCGGGAGCGGCGCATCCACGCATGGCGTGGATCTACCGATAGCGCCGGGCCATGCCCGGAGGTGTGTGTCTACGCGCAGATCTGCCGCGGATCCAGTTCCAGGTCACGACAGACACGATCATGCACCAGGTGCGCTGCCCGATGCCTGAGGCCAACGGCGCCCAGCCAGCCGGGAACAGGGGGCGTCAGCGTCTCCCAGACGTCAGCCTGCAATCGTCCCCGCAACGTGATCAGCAGCAGCCGGGCTTCATCCTTCGCGCCCGCGAAATACGATGCAAACGCAAACGTCTCCATGCAGATGCTGTGATAGCTGTCGCCCTGGCAGGAGGCGATGTCCTGCAGACGACCCTGCAGGGTTTCGGGAACCGCATCGGCCCACTTCAGTATCGCGCGGCGCAGCCGGGCCGCCGTTTCCTCGTCGCCAAGCTGACGGGAGATCCCTCGCATCGTGTGGTAGGCGTCTTCCCCAGCAACGGTCAGCGCGTCGTCCAGAACCGCCTGTGCCGCCACGATGTGCGAGCAGCTGCCAGCGGGCGCACGTTCCACGATCCATTCGGCGAACCGGACATGTTCGTCATATTCCCCACCCCATCGCGGCAACGTGCCACGCGCGTACTGGTAGATGGCCGGGGTGTGGAATCCGCTGGTCGCCAGCACCTGGTTGAACCACTCGGTCCGCTTTCCCTCGCCCACACCGATCACCACGTCGCAATGGATCAGCCCTGCCAGCGCCATCGCATCTGCCGGGTTCCGTTCAACGATGCAGGCGAACTTTTCGTAGGCCTTCGTCATGATCTTCGGATACCGGCGCCGACGCAGGAAAGGAATGTCGTTGGCGTAGGTTTCCGCGCGTATTGCCCACGCATCGACCACATCGCCGTACGCAGCGATCAGCAGCGGATGCGGAGACGTCGGGATGGCGCCTGACCATGCCTGCAGCCTTCGACGCGCGTGGCGATTCGATGCCAGGCGCCACACAAGAGGCTCATAGGTTTCGGCCGACAGCGTTTCCATCCAGCCGTCAAGCGAGGCGAAGTCTCCCTTCTTCAGCGCACCCAAGGCCCGCGAAAGATGCGGTTCGATGAAGTGCGGCCGGTGCATCGCACAGGGAATCACCCGCAGGGTCTGGAGAACGCGTCGCATGATGGATGACCTTGGGCAAAGTCATCCATCGTCTTCCGCGCCAGCCCTTTTGACCATCGGACAAGTTGTAAAACGTGCCGGGGAAACGCCGGGCATGGCCCGGCGCTACCGTGGCCCTTACGGGCAGGCCACCGCGCCCTCGGCGTTGGCCGTGTTGGCGGTCAGCTTGACCTGGGTGAAGGCCGCGGCGAACGGCTTGTCCGCGCTGACCGCGAACGGCGCCTCAACCGCCCCCAGATCCACCCCCTGCCTGGCGAAGCACGCCAACGGCACGGTCACCGTCTGCTTCTGGCCGGGAGAGAGCTTGCCCAGCAACGGGGCAATGTCCACCCCGCCCTCGCAGCCGGTACCGCACTGCATGGTCACCTTCACCGCCGACGCCGGGCGCTTCACCAGCTGCACATCGAACTGCAGCGCGCCGTTGCCGCGTGCCAGTGCGCCGAGATTGCGACGTGAGGTGCTGCGCGCAATCAGCTGCGCGGGCGCCAGCCAGGTCACCTCCCTGGCATCCTGCTGGGTGTTCACCTGCACGGTACGCACCTGCACCACCGGCTTGCCGGCAGGCCAGCGCAGCGTGGCATTCAGATCGTTGCCCAGCGGCTGGGTGGCGCCGCCCGCGGCCACGTTCAGCGCGAACGGCGGCGTGTCGGCACGATTGAAGATCGGCAGCACGGTCACTTCGCCGCAGCTGTCCGGAGTGGCTTCATCGAGCCTCGCGACCTTGCCGCCCTTTGCGTAGCTAAGGCCATAGCCGAGCGCGAACAGCGCAGGCTCCTTCGCATCCTGGCGATCAATCGGTGCCGGGCACGGCACCCCGGGCCACGGGAAGCTCAGGCGGCCACGGAAGTCGTGCGCGGGCTTGCCACCCTTGCCGGCCACCAGCACATCGGTCACGCCCTTGCCTTCGGTACCGGGCAGCCATGCTGCAACGAAGGCGCTGGACAGGTTGAGCAGGTCGTTGGTGTACATCGGCCGCCCGGACAGGTAGACCGTCACCACCGGCTTGCCAGTGGCTGCGGCGGCCTTCAGCACTGCCAGGTCCTGCGGGTAGGCGCGGCTGTGGCTGACCGTGTCGGAGGGCAGGATGTCGCCGTTGGTCTCGGCGTAGGGCGTTTCACCGATCACCGCCAGCACCACATCGAAGGCCTTCGGGTCGATGCCCCGGCCATCGGCGCTGAAGTTGATCTTGTCTGCGCCCAGTTCGGCGCGCAGCGCGCCCAGCACCGAATCGGCGTTGGGGAAATCGGCGTTCCTGTTCTCGGTACCCTGCCAGGTCAGCGACCAGCCACCGGACTGATCACCGATGTTGTCGGCACCCTTGCCGACCACCAGCACGCGCGCGTCGCGGCGCAGCGGCAGCACCTTGCCTTCGTTCTTCAGCAGCACCAGCGATTCGCGCACCGCACGGCGCGCCAGTTCGCGGTGCTGCACGGCGGTGGCATCGCCGGCATAGCGACTGTCCGACGGCTTGTGCTCGAACAGGCCGGCGCGCAGCTTCACCCGCAGGATGCGCGTCACTGCATCATCGATGCGCGCCATCGGAATCTCGCCGCTCTGCACCTGCGCGGTGGTGTTGGCGATGAACGCCTTCCAGTCATCGGGCACCATCACCATGTCGATGCCGGCATTGATCGCCTGTGCGCAGCTGTCGTTGCGGCAGCCCGGCACCTGGGCGATGCCGTTCCAGTCGGAGACGACGAAGCCGTCGAAGCCCATCTTGTCCTTCAACGCATCGGTCAGCAGCGCCTTGCTGCCATGCATTTTTCCGTAGTCGATCCCCGCCGCGCGGTCGTTCCAGCTGTTGAACGAGGCCATCACCGTCTGTGCGCCTTCGCCCAGTGCGCCGTAGTAGCCCTGCGCGTGAACATTGATCATGGTGGCCTTGTCGACCAGCGCCTCGCCCTGGTCGCGGCCATTGTCGGTGGCGCCATCTCCCAGATAGTGCTTGGCCGTGGTAATCACGTTGCCGTCATCCTTGAACGTACCCTGCGCGCCCTTGACGTAGGCGTGGGCGAAGCGACGGATCACGCTGGGGTCGGACGAATAGCTTTCATAGGTGCGGCCCCAACGCGGATCGTGGGCGACTGCCAGGGTCGGCGCGAACACCCAGCCGATACCGGTGGCGCGCACCGAGCGCGCAGTCGCCTCGCCAATGCGCTCGATCAGTTCGGCATCGCCGGCCGCGCCCAGGCCGATGTTGTGCGGGAACAGAGTGGCGCCAAGGACGTTGTTGTGGCCGTGCACCGCATCGGTACCCCAGATCACCGGCACCGGCGTCTTTGCGTCGGTGGCCAGCGACGCAGCGTGGTAGGCATCGGCCAGCGTCAGCCAGGCCTGCACGCCGGCGTGCTTGTCCATGCCCGGCCAGGAGCCGCCGCCGTTGAGCACCGAGCCGATGTAGTACTGGCGTACCTGTTCCGGCGTGATCGTCTTGATCTCGGCCTGGGTCATCTGCCCGATCTTCTGCGCCAGCGTCATCTGCGCAAGGATGGTCTGCACGCGGCGTTCGATGTCCGCGTCGGTGGCGATCGCGCTGTGCACGCGCGGCCAGTCCTGCAGGCGTTCGCCGCTGGCCGGTGCGGCACCGGCGGGGACGGCAAGGGCAGCCAGCAGACAACTGGCAAGAAGGGTCTGGATGGGGCGATTCACTGGGCTCTACCTCCGTGGATGATGTTCCTGGCGTGCGGGCCTGCAGCAGCACGACAGTGCGGGCATTCGCGCAACGGTCCTGACAGCGCTGTCATATAAGTCCGCCTGCGCACTGTCAATCGTTGTTCGAGCGCAGGGCGGTGGCGGTCGCGCAACCACGGGCCCTGGCGCGTTACAGGCGCGCTACAGTGGTGCCCGGGTGCTGCATCGCGACAAGGAATCGGGACGTGCCAGCGCACCGCATGTCGTGGCAACATCCGCCTGCTTCGGCAACACCGACCGGGCCGCCACGCACTACCATCGCCGCGTGCCCGCCGCCTTCCAGGAGGATCCATCGCACCATGCGCAGTCGAATCGAGGATGTGGCCGCCGTTGCCGGGGTTTCGATCAAGACCGTGTCCCGCGTGCTCAACCATGAGCCCAACGTGCGCGAACAGACGCGCGAGCGGGTGCTGGCGGCCGTGGCACGGCTGGGCTACAAGCCCAACCCGTCGGCGCGCAGCCTGGCCGGCCAGCGTTCGTACGCGTTGGCGCTGGTCTACAACAATCCCTCGCGCAACTACCTGATGGAGATCCAGAGCGGCATGCTGGAAGCCTGCCATGCGCAGCACTACAACCTGATCCTGGGGCCGGTCGGCACCGGCCGCCGCACCCAGCCCGACCTGGCGGCATTGTTCGAGAACTCGCGCCCGGATGGGGTGGTGCTGATCCCGCCGCTGACCGACGACGAGGTGGTGCTGTCGTACCTGGAAGAGCACGGGATTCCGTTTGCCTGCATTGCACCGCGGCACCCTGAAGGCCGCATCGGCGTGCGCATGGATGAAACCACCGCCGTGGTCGAACTGATCGGCCATCTGGTCGCGCAGGGCCACCGCCGCATCGGTCACATCAAGGGCCCGCGTGCACACGGCGCCTGCCAGTGGCGCCATGCCGGCTACCGCCAGGCACTGCGTGATGCCGGCATCGCCTACGACCCGCAGCTGGTGGTCAACGGCCAGTTCTCGTTCGAGTCCGGCGTGGATGCCGCCAATGCCCTGCTCGACCTGGACCCTCCGCCGACGGCGATCTTCGCCGCCAACGATGACATGGCCGCTGCCGTGTACCGGGTGGCCGGCGAGCGCGGGTTGCGCGTCCCGCGCGACCTGTCGGTGTGCGGCTTCGACGATACGCCGATCGCCGGCCACATCTACCCGGCACTGACCACCGTGCGGCAGCCGACCTCGCACATGGGCCGGTTGGCCACCGAACAACTGATCGAGCACATCCGTGCCGACCTGGCCGGGCGCATGATCACCGTCGAGCACACTGTGCTCGAGCGCGAATCCACCGCGCCACCACGCCGACGCTGAGGCGGTCTGGGGGGCTCATGGCGACCGCAGCCGTGAGCCATTCCACGCGTAGAAGGCGATGTACAGATAGCACAGCGCCGGCAGCAGGAACGACAGCTGCAGGCCATGATGATCGGCCAGCCAGCCCATCGCCAGCGGAATGACCGCGCCGCCGACGATGGCCATCACCAGCAGGCTCGAGGCCTGGCCGGTGAGCGCGCCGAGGCGGGCGATGGCCAGGGCGAAGAGGGTGGGGAACATGATCGAGTTGAACAGACCGATGCTCACTACGGCCCACGTCGCCAGCCCGCCACCGGTGGTTGCGGTGATGCCCAGCAGCAGCACCACCACCAGCGCGAAGCCACCCAGCAGGTGGCGTGCGTCCAGCCGCGCCAGCAGGGCTGCGCCCAGCAGGCGTCCGACCAGCGCGCCACCCCAGTACAGCGATACGTAACCGGTGGCTTCCTGTTCGCTCATGCCCTGGCCAATGCCCGGCGAGGACAGGAAATTGACCAGCACGCTGCCGATGGAAACTTCAGCCCCCACGTAGAAGAAGATGGCCAGCACGCCCAGCCGCAGATGACGGTGGCGCAGCGCGTCCCACACGCGGCCCTGCGTGCTGCGACTGTCTTCAACACCGGCGATGGTGGGCAGGCGGAACATCCAGATCGCTGCCGCCAGCAGGAACAGCACCAGCGCCAGGCCGAAGTACGGCAGCTGGACCGATTGCGCCTCGGCGGCGCGGTAGGCCAGTGCGTCGGCCGTGGGCAGCAGCGCCAGCTGTTGCTCGCTGCGCGGCTGCGCCGACAGGATCAGCAGTCCGCCGAACAGCGGCGCCAGGGTGGTTCCCAGCGAGTTCATCGATTGCGCCAGGGTCAGCCGACTGGAACTGGTGCGCTCGTCGCCCAGCAGCGCAACGTAGGGATTGGCCGCCACCTGCAGCACGGTGATGCCGGTGGCCAGCACGAACAGTGCCGTCAGGAACAGGCCGTAGACATGCGCGGCCGCCGCCGGCCAGAACAGCAGTGCGCCGATTCCGGCGATGGCCAGCCCGGCCACGATGCCACGCTTGTAGCCCACTGCCGCGACCAGCCGCCCTGCCGGCAGGGACATCAGGAAGTAGGCACCGAAGAAGGTGAACTGGACCAGCATCGCCTGCACCCAGGTCAGGGCGAACGCGGCTTTCAGGTGCGGAATGAGGATGTCGTTGAGGCAGGTGAGAAATCCCCACATGAAGAAGATCGCGGTGACCACCGCCAGTGCGCGCGTGTTGCCCTGGATGTGGTGTCCGCGAACGGTCGTTGCTGTGTCCAATGCCTGTCCTCCCGGTCAGTGTTCGAAGCCATCAAAGGGTCACGCAGGACATGCACGGGTCATCGGCACTGTCCAGCGCTGTCAGACTGCCGGGTCGTGCGCTGTGTCCCCACCTGCAAACGCTCCGCGCAGTTTCGTTTTGCACCGCACAACGATTTTCCGCATTCGGATTGGCAGCGCTGTCATGCCGTGAAAACAGCTGAAAATGCCATCAAACAAGGCAATTCACTGCTGCAGGCACGATCATGGCAACGGTTACATGCGGACCTGCGCGGCCGCCTGCGTGGTGCTCTTGATGGCAGTTTGTTGACAACGCTGTCAACCGTGGCTCCAATCCGGCCACACGCAGTGACCCGTATTGAGACGACGCAGGATCGCCACCACCGAATTCCCTGGGGAGGGAGCTTCCATGAAGACGTACAAGGCTGTACCTCGCAAGACGATGCTCACGTCCGCCCTGCTCGCCGTGCTGTCGGCGCCGGCCTGGGCACAACAGGCCACCGGCACCGCGCCGGCCGATCCCACCACGCTCGACGCGGTACAGGTCACCGGCATCCGCGGCAGCCTGCAGTCTTCGATGAACCTCAAGCGCGACAGCCAGGGCGTGGTCGATGGCATCGTTGCCGAGGACATCGGCAAGTTCCCCGATACCAACCTGGCCGAGTCGCTGCAACGCATCAGCGGCGTATCGATCGACCGCACCTCCAGCGGCGAAGGCTCGAAGGTGACGGTGCGCGGCATCGGTCCCGACTACAACCTGGTGCTGTTGAACGGCCGCCAGATGCCGGCGTCGAACCTGGGCAACGGCGGCGGCGGCCTGTCCGGCTCGCGTTCGTTCGATTTCGCCAATCTGGCATCCGAGTCGGTGTCTGCGGTGGAGGTCTACAAGACCAGCCGCGCCGACAATCCGGCCGGCGGCATCGGCGCCACCATCAACATCAAGACCCTGCGCCCGCTGGAGTCGGAACCGGTGATCAGCCTGGGGCTGAAAGCGGTCAACGATTCGTCCAACGACAACCTGCCGCGCACGCTGCAGGGCTCGAACATCACCGGCGAGCTGTCGGGCATCTTCAGCCAGCGCTACGCCGATGACCGCTTCGGCGTGGCCTTCAGTGCCAGCCACCAGGAACGTGACTCAGGCTTCAACCAGGCCACCGTGGCCGAAGGCTGGGCCACGTTCCAGGGCAATGAGCGCGAGGACTGGCGCGCCCTGCCACAGCCGGGCCAGGGTTATGCCAACCGCATCACCAACCGCCCTGGCCAGGACGATGTCTACGGCCGGCCGCAGAACACCGCCTACAACGTCAATGGCGTGCAGCGCCAACGCACCAATGCGCAGGCTACGTTCCAGTGGAAACCGGCCGACAATGTCACCACGACGCTGGACTACACCTATGTCGAGAACAAGGTGCAGCAGCAGCGCAGCGAACTGTCGGTGTGGTTCAACTATGGCCCCGGTGACAGCACCTGGACCAATGGCCCGGTGGCCGCGCCGATCATCTACAGCGAGGACATGACCAACTCGGACGTGTCGATGGGCGGCGCCAAGCTGGCCACCAAGACCGGCATGCATTCGCTGGGCTTCAACGTGGACTGGGAAGTGAACGACGCGCTGGACCTGTCCTTCGATGCGCACAACTCCACCGCCGAATCGCAGCCGGACAGCCCCTACGGATCGGCCGGCGTGCTGGGCGTGGCCGCGTTCGTGCGTGGCACCACCACCGTCGACTACAGCGGCGATCTGCCCATCATCAACATCGCGCTGCCTCCCGGTGGCGTGCAGGCCTCCGATGCACTGGTCACCGGCTCGGTGTTCCAGAACAGCTACAACAAGTCCAAGGTGCAGCAGTACCAGGGCCGCGGCACATTCCGTTTCGCCGACTACTCGGCACTGGATTTCGGCATCGGCCACACCCAGGTGGAGAACCGCTCGGCGTCGGCCATCATGCAGCGCAATACCTGGGGCGGGCTGGGCACGCCCTCGGACTACGCCGATGACATCTGGTACGCCGACAACATGGCCCGGTACTTCAAGGCCTTCAGCGGCCACAACGATCCACGCCTGACCGGCCAGTTCCTGGTGTTCGACTTCGACCGCCTCATCGACCGTGCCGCGCAGGTCGGCAGCGCGTCCGATCCGGCCTGCCCGAGCTGCTATTACGCACCCACCGAGTATTCCGAAGACATCCGCACCACCGAGAGGACCCGCAGCGCCTACCTGCAGTACCGCACCACCTTCGACTGGTCGATGCCGTTGCATGTGGCCGTGGGTGCGCGTTACGAGCAGACCGAGGTCGAATCCAACGCACTGGTGCGCGTTCCCACCGGCATCAGCTGGAGCTCGGCCAACGAGTTCAACATCGACTATGCCGCCGACCGCGGCTTCGCTGCTGGCAAGGGCAAGTACGATTACGTGCTGCCGAACCTGGATCTGAAGCTGGACCTGAGCGAATCGCTGGCGCTGCGCGGCAGCTACAGCCGTACGCTGGGGCGGCCCAGCTGGACGCAGATCCAGAGCGGGCAGTCGCTGGCCGACATCGTGCGCACCCAGGGCGGCAGTGGCTCGCGCGGCAATCCCGGCCTGGAACCGTTGATCTCGGACAACTTCGATCTTTCGCTGGAGTGGTACTACGGCGAGGCCAGCTACGCTTCGGTGGGCTTCTTCCGCAAGAACATCAAGAATTTCATCAGCGATACCATCGTGCGCGAGAACGCCGGCACGCTGCACACGCCGGTGGGTGGTGCCTACTGGAACGAAGCGCTGGCTTCCGGCTGCGGCACCACCGACATGCCCTGCATCCGCGATTACATCTTCACCAACCACGCCGGTGCCCCGGGCGTGACCTATACCGGGACCAACTCGGCCGGGCAGAAGACCGGCACCATCGTCGGCCAGCCGGGCGACCCGGTGGCCGGCTTCGACATCACCGTGCCTGCCAACCAGCATTCGGATCACCTCGATGGCTGGGAGGTGGCGGTGCAGCACCTGTTCGGGCAATCCGGGTTCGGCGTGGCCGCCAACTACACCAAGGTCAAGTCGGGGCTGACCTTCAACAACCTCAGCCTGGGTGACCAGTACCCGATGATCGGCCTGAGCGACTCGGCCAACGTGGTGGCCTTCTATGACCGCAACGCCTGGCAGATCCGCGCCGCCTACAACTGGCGCGACAAGTTCCTCAACGGCATCGGCGGCCAGGGCCCGAACCCGAACTACACCGCTGCCTACGGCCAGCTGGATCTGAACATCAGCTACGCGGTCAACGATCAGCTGACACTGAGCCTGGAAGCGATCAACCTGACCGACGAGACCATGCGCACGTACTCGCGGCATACCAACATGCTGCGCTATGCCACGCAGACCGGGCCGCGCTACATGTTCGGCGTGCGCTACAAGTTCTGATCCCGCTGCGGGCCCTGCCGCGCCGCACGCACACGCGGCGCGGCCGGCGCAGGTGCATCATGGCGGCACTGACGGCGGCCGGGCGTGGGCCCGGCGCTCCCTGCCCTGCTGGATGTCCAGACATGCTCCCTGCTCCCCGTCCCATCGAAGAAGTGACCGGCCTGGATCCGGCAGATCTGGCCGCGCAGCTGCCCGGCTGGACCACGCCCCGGGTGATACGCGGGCTGGTCTCGCACTGGCCGGTGGTGGCGGCCGCGCGCGCGTCTCCTGCCGCCGTGGTGGCCCACCTGGCCCGCTTCGACCACGGCCAGATGCCGGTCACGGCGACCACCGCGGCGCCCGAGGCGGGCGGCCGGCTGTTCTACAACGAAGACATGAGCAGCTTCAATTTCCGCCGCGAGCAGGTCCCGCTGAAAGTGCTGCTGGCGACCCTGCTGAAGTACGCCGCGGTGGCCTCGCCGCCGTCCATCTACGTGGCCTCGACCACGCTGGACAGCTTCCTGCCCGGCTTCTCCGCCAGCAACGGGCTGCAGCTGGGGTGGCCGACCCGCTCACCAGCATCTGGATCGGCAACCGCTCGCGCATTGCCGCCCATCAGGATGTGCCGGACAACCTGGCCTGCGTGGCCGCCGGACGCCGCCGCGTCACCCTGTTCGCTCCCGAACAGGTGCGCAACCTGTACATCGGTCCACTGGACTTCACCCCGGCGGGGCAGCCGATCAGCCTGGTTGACTTCCACGCACCGGACTTCGAGCGCTTTCCACGCTTCCGCCAGGCGTTGGCGCAGGCGCAGGTGGCCGAACTGGCACCGGGCGATGCCGTCTACATCCCCTCGCTGTGGTGGCACCACATGGAGGGGCTGGAGGCGTTCAACGTGCTGGTCAACAGCTGGTGGCGACCGGTACCGGCATGGATGGATTCGCCGATGAACGCGTTGATGCTGTCGATCCTGGCGCTGCGCGACCTCCCCGAGGCGCAGCGCGCGCAGTGGCGCGCCCTGTTCAATCACTACGTGTTCGACGCCGATCTGTCGACCAGCGCACACATTCCAGCGCAGGTACAGGGCGTGCTGGCCCCGCTGACAGCCGAGAGTGCCACGCAGATCCGGCAGACCCTGCGCCAACGCCTGCAGCGCTGAGCCGGGCAGCGGCCCCTGCTTCACCCGCAGCGGTTGCGTTTGTGGCGATAATGCAGCCCCGCACCCGGCGGCGCCCGCCGGCGCTGCACGCCCTTCGCTTCATGTAGCTCTGCATGCGCCTGATTTCGCCCCGCCTCAACCTGGGCAAGCTGATCCTTGCCCTGGCCCTGCTCAGCGCCATCATCGCCCTGGCCAACACGTTGCTGGCCAGCTACCGCGTGCAGCGCGACCAGCTGGTCGGCAATACCCTGGAAGCCAACCGCGTCTACGCCACCAAACTGGCCGAGACCACCCAGAACTTCCTGCTGGGGGCCCAACAGGAACTGGCCTACGCCGCGACCCGGCTGGGCCAGAGCGATCTCGACCCGGCCCAGGCCCAGGACGAGGCCAGTCGCCTGCAGCTGCAGACCAACAGCTTCAACTCCTCGCTGGTGGTCGATGACGATGGCCTGGTGATCGCCACCTCGCCGCAGACGCTGCAGCTGCAGGGCGAAATCCTGCACAGCGTCGGCAACAATGCGGCCCTGGCGGCGCGCCAGCCGATGATCAGCGATCCGTACCAGTCGGCCACCGGCAAGCTGCTGGTTTCGCTGTCACATCCGATCTTCGACCGCCAGGGGCGTTACCGCGGCTACGTCAGCGGCACGCTGTACCTGCGCCAGCGCAGTGCGCTGCACACGCTGCTGGGCAAGCACTACTACCGCGATGGGTCCTACCTGTACGTGGTGGACCGCCACGGCCGCCTGCTGTACCACGCCGATGGCAAGCGGGTGGGCGACTACGTGGTCGGCAACCCGGCGGTGAAAGCGGTGATGCGCGGCGAGCGTGGCGCGCAGCAGGTACGCAATCATCTGGGCGTGGCGATGCTGGCCGGCTACGCACCGGTCGCCGCCACCGGCTGGGGCATCATTGCCCAGCGCCCGACCGAGGCGACGCTGCAGCCGCTGTCGCGGCTGATGACCGCAGTGATCTGGAACGCCATCCCGCTGGGACTGCTGTCGCTGCTGATCACCTGGTGGTTTGCCCGCCGCATCTCGCTGCCGCTGTGGCAACTGGCGCGCAATGTGCAGGGGGCGAGGACACCGGCAACGCGATCAACCACGTCAGTGGCATCCGCGCCTGGTACTTCGAGGTGGCCCAGCTCAAGCACGCGGTGCTGCACAGCTTCAATGCGCTGCAGGACCGCATCGGCACGCTCAACCGTGCCAACCGTACCGACCCGCTGACCGGGCTGCTGAACCGCCGTGGCCTGCAGCAGGCACTGGATGCGTTGCAGGTGCAGGGCATCCCCTTCGCGATCCTGGCGCTGGACATCGACCGCTTCAAGGCGATCAACGATGGCCATGGCCACGATGTCGGCGATGCGGCCATCGTCCACATCGCCGACCAGATGCGCCGCTACTCTCGCGACAGCGATTTCCTGTGCCGCGCCGGTGGCGAGGAATTCCTGCTGCTGCTGCCCGGCATTGGGGTCGAGCCGGCACGGCAGGCCGCCGAACGCCTGCGCCAGCATATTGCCGATCATCCGTTCGCAGCGGTCGGCAGTATCACCGTCTCGCTGGGCGTGGCCCATTTCCCCAGCTTCCACGTCGATGCCGAGCAGGCGCTGCGGCTGGCCGACAAGGCCCTGTACATGGCCAAGGAGCAGGGCCGCAACCGGGTGGTGGTGTACCCGTACGCGGACTGAAGCGACGACGGCGGCCTGCGCCGAGGGCGATCACGCCAGGCGGTGGCTGGCCGCGTAGGGCGGCGTATCCGGATAGTCGCCACTGACAAAGCGCGCCTGCAGACCCTGCCACCACGCCGGATCGAACAGATGCCGATAGTGCTCGCGCACGGCGGCCAGCTCGCCGGCGGGCAGGCCCATGAACGGACCGAAGCGCTCGGGGAACACATCGCGCGCGCCCACATGGAACCAGGGTTCATCGGCCAGCGCCTCTTCGGGCGTGCGCGGCTGCGGCCAGGCGCGGAACACGCAGTCACTGACCAGGCACAGTTCGTCGTAGTCGTAGAACACGGCACGGCCATGCCGCGACACACCGAAGTTCTTCGGCAGCATGTCGCCGGGGAAGATGTTGTTGCGCGCCATGTCGGTGATCGCCTGCGCGTAGTCAAGCACCGCCGCCCGCACCGCTTCCGCCCCTGCTCGCGCAGGTACAGGTTCAACGGACGGAACCGGCGCTGCACGTAGCACAGCGCGATCTCCACCTCATCGCCATCGAGGCGGACGCTCTGCGCGCATTGCTGCAGCAGTTCATCCAGCAGCGCCGGCGCGAAGCGCTCACGCGGGAAGCGCAGATGCCGGTACGGCTGCGCGTCGAGCAGGCGGCCGACGCGATCCAGGTTGAACACCAGTGCGTACTTCTCTTCCACCTGCTGGCGCGACATGGCCTTTGGCCACGCGAAACGGTCACGGATCAGCTTGAACACCAGCGGGTAGCTGGGCAGGGTGAACACTGCCATGACCATGCCCGGGTGCCTTCGGCAGGCACCAGGCGCTCCTGCGGATGCTCGTTGAAGTGGCGGAAGAAGGTGCGGTAGCGCTCGGTCTTGCCCTGCTTGGCACGCCCCAGCACCGTGTAGATCTCGTCGATGGGCTTGCCCGGCAGCAGGCTGCGCAGGAACACCACCGCATCACCGACGGTGGCCAGGTCGGCCTGGAAGTAGCTGCGTGATACGCCGAACAGGTGCGCGACATCGCGGCGCCGGGTCAGCACCGCGTCGGCACGCAGGCCACGCTCGTCGTTGACCAGGGCGATCACACAGGGCGAGAAGCGGTGCTCGCCGAACACACGACCGACCAGGTAGGCACGACGCTCGCGATAGAACACCGTGTCGAGCAGTTCAATGCTGCGTACCGGTGTATCGCCCCAGTGCGCCAGATCATCCTGCAGACGCACCACGATCGCCGCCGCGCAGCGCAGCTGGTGCGCATAGGGGATGTCGAAGCGGTAGTCGGCCAGCACCCGCTGCAGGGCTTCCACTGGACGCGTTGGCGAGACGGCATAGGTATGCCGCGCGACCGGGTGGGTGATCGCATCGGACGGCTCGACATCGAAGGCGATGAACTCCAATGCCGGGTCCACGCCGCGGGTGGCGAACAGGCGACGCGACAGCGTGTTGTAGTAGGTCTTGTACAACTCGGCGTCGATCAGCCCGTGCAGCAGTGCGCTGTAACGTGCATGCACCTGCAGCCACAGCGCGCGCTCGGCCACCCGCTCGCCGGCCAGGCGGCGCAGGGCGTCCATCTGTCCGGCGATGCACAGGTCGTACAACGCGATGCGCTCGACCGCGTCCTGGCGCGCACCGGCCCAGTCACGCTGTTCGAAGCGCTGGCGTGCACGCGCGGTAATGGTTGCGAAACGGGCGTGGTAATCCTCGAAGCCATCGGCGATGGCCACCGCGATGCGCGGTGCCAGGTCGGCGGCAATGTCGGGCTGGGACATGCACGGCTCGGCAGGAGGACGGGCATCCACCATACGCTGCCGTGGGGTGGCTTGTGTAGCGTCGAGCTTGCTCGACGGCTTCTTGGCCTCCCGTAGCGTCGAGCTTGCTCGACGGCTTCTTGGCCTCCCGTAGCGTCGAGCTTGCTCGACGGCGTCATGCAGAAGCCGTCGAGCAAGCTCGACGCTACGCCGGCGTGCCATCAAAAACGCAACGATTCCTACAGACCCGGAGCCACGGCGTTGCCTACCCTTTCAGGCCCACAACGGCACGAGGTGACGCATGCAGCAAATGACCCTGATCCCACGCATGGAGGAAGGCACCGTGATCCCGCAGCGCGCCCGTGACGGCTACATCAGCGCCACCGTGCTGTGCCAGTCCGTCAACAAGCGCTGGTCGGACTACCGGGCACTGAAATCGACGGAGGAGTTCCTGCACGAGCTGACCGTCCAGACCGGGTTGGCCGAGCATGAACTGATCCACGTGGTCTCCGGTGGCAACCCGACCCTGCAGGGCACCTGGATCCACCCCTACCTGGCCATCAATCTGGGCCAGTGGCTGTCGCGCAGGTTCGCGGTGAAGGTCGCGCAGTGGGTGGTTGAATGGCAGCAGGGGCGTGCCAACGCGGTGATGCCCACGCATATCGAGCGCTATCTGCAGAACCGGGCCAAGGTGCCGTACACCCATTTCTCGATGCTCAACGAGCTGACGTTGAACCTGATCGCACCGCTTGAAGACGCCGGTTACACCCTGCCGCAGGCGCTGGTGCCGGACATCTCCGAAGGGCGCCTGTTCTGCAAGTGGCTGAGGGACCAGCGGGGCGTCGACACCAACGCACTGCCCACCTATGACCACAGCTACCCGGATGGGCGCACGGTGCCGGCCAAGCTGTACCCCAACGAGTTCTACGAGGACTTCCGCCGCCACTTCAACGAAGTATGGCTGCCGGAAAAGGCGCCTGCCTATTTTGCCGCGCGCGACAGCAAAGCGCTTTCATTCGTGACCACGCTGCTGCTTCCGGCGCCGTAAGGGTGGCGTCGCGCGTGCCCGGCAGCCGCTGACTCTCCCGTAGAGTCGAGCTTGCTCGACTGCGCCATGTGGAATCAGTCGAGCAAGCTCGACGCTACGGGAAGCCAGAGCCGTCGAGCAAGCTCGACGCTACAGACCTGGGTGGCTCAGATCGCCAGCTCCGCTTCCACGTCCTGCACCTTGCGCCGCGCAAGCGCCAGGTTGGACTTGGTCCGGTCCAGCACGATGTAGAAGAACAGGCCCTTCTTCTTCGCCACCGGGCGCATGATGTGATACGCCTTGCCCAGCGAAATCAGGATGTCCTCGATGGTGTCGTTGAGGTTCAGCGATGCGGCGGTCTTCATCTTGGCGCGGATCACTTCGGTGTTGCCGGCGGCGGCCACTTCCATGTCCATGCCGGTGCCGGCTTCGCCCAGCAGCATGCCGCTTTCGTAGTCGACCAGCGCCACCGCCTGCGCGCCGTCGATGCCCATCAGTGCGTTCAACGATTCAGTCAATCCAGCCACGTCGCTCCCCTCTCAATGTTGGTTCGAGCCCCTCGGTCCCCTGCGGATGGGCTCACGCTCCGCCGAGTTCGGCCAGGATCGCCTGGCCACATTCCCTGCTCTGCCACAGCACCTGGCCGATCACGCTGCGCTGGTCGCAGGCCGCCATCAGCAGCAGCGGTGCGCGCCCTTCGGCCTGGATGGCCAGCATCAACACCTTGCCGCCGGCGGCCTCCAGCATCAGCGTCTGCAGATCACCCAGCACCAGTTCCCGCCCCACCGCTGCGGCCAGCGCCAGCATCGCGCTGGTCATCGCCGCCAGCCGTTCGCCGCGTCCCTCGGCGCCGGCGCTGACCAGGGCGAAGCCATCCACGCTGGCCAGCACCACCGTGCGTACCCCTCCACCCGCTGCCGCAGATCCTGCAACAGTGGTTGCAGGCGCTCGCGCTGACCGGCATCGGGCAGCACCGCCACCTGCCCGTCAGCCATGCGCAGCCACCAGCGCGTGCGCTTCCATCTCACCCATCAGCACATCCATCAGCAGCAACCCCTGTTCGCGGTCACGGGCGTCCACGGCCAGCAGCGGCAGCGGTTGCCCATCCAGGCAGGCACGTGCGGCCCAGTCGTCGGGTGCGGCGTGCGGCGCCTGGTCGAGGTGGGTCACGGCCACCACCAGTGCCAGCGCCGGCGCGAAGGGGCGCAGCACCTGCAGGTAGTCCTCCAGTTCGGCCGCCACGCCCGCGCGGCGCGCATCCAGCAGCAGCACGGCGCCACGCGCGCCCTGCAGCAGGATCGGCCACAGGAAATCGAAGCGCTGCTGGCCCGGCGTGCCATACAGACGCAGCCGCTCGCCGTTGGGTAGATCGATGTCGGCATAGTCCAGTGCGACGGTGGTCGATGCCTTGTCAGCGCCGAGGCGGTCACTGTTGGCCACGTCGGTGTCGATCACCGCGCCGGCCGCGATGCTGCGCACCAGCGTTGATTTGCCACTGCCCATTCCGCCCAGCACCACCACCTTGTGCTCACGCATTGCGCTCGCTCCCGCGCAGGTGCCGCCACAGGCGGGCGAGCAGGCCGCTGTCGGTACCGGTGCCAGCGCCACCTGCGGTCAGGCGGGGCGTGGCCGGGGCCGCCTGCAGTTGGGCGTAGCCGCACAGGTAGGCGGCATGGATGAAATCGCGGACCGCCGCCGCAGGCAGTTCGAGCAGCGTGGCGCATTCTTCAACCGTGCAGGCACGCTTGAGCAGCAGCGAGCACAGGCGGAAGCCATCGTGATCGTGGCCGAGCACGCGGAAGTCGGGCCAGCGCAGCAGCTTCACCGGGGCACCGCGCAGGCGTTCGTCCAGCGCCTGCCAGTGGCGGCTGCGTTGCGCCCACTGCCACAACAGCGGCCGCAGCGGCTGGCGTGGCCGGTTGCCCGCCAGCGCCTGCAGGCGCTGCAGGGTCAGCGCGTCCAGCTGCAGTCGCTCGAACGCATCGGCCAGGCGCTCCACCAGCGCCGCCGCCGGTTCCTGCAGCAGCACGCCGTGGTCGTGCTCCAGGTCCATCAGCAGCAGAGGTTCACCGGCATCGCTGAGCAGCACCTGGCCCTGGCGCAGCGGCAGCCGCTCACGCAGCAGGCGGGTGATGGCGTGCGCGCCATCGGCCAGGCGGATCGGTGCAGGCGTGTGCATGGGCAAGGGCTCCGGTGCCAGCTGCATGCCACGCAGCGCGCGGCCGATAGCGCCATCGTCGAGTACATCCTGGTGGCCATCGCCGTCGCGCAGCTGGCCACCGATGTCCTCGATCCAGCAGTGCAGGCGCGGGCGCTGCTGGCGCATGCGCTGGGCTGCATTGCGCAGCGCGGGCGTATCGCGGATGACCAGCAGATCGCAGTCGTCCAGATCCTGGCTGCGACGGATCTGGCCATCCGGCAGCGCCGAGGCCAGGCGCAGCCGCTGCAGCAGGGCGTGCTCGCCCTGGATGTCGGTTCCCACTACCAGCACGCGTGCCATCCGTGTTCCCCGTGCGACCACCTCCCCGGTGGTCTCGCGTCGCCAAGGCTAGGGCATTGCCGACGAAGGCCGTCGTGATCGACTGCTCAGATTGAAGGCCGTTGCGAACCCGCGCATATCCGTTCTGCGACAGCCATCATGGGCAAGTTTCATGCCCTCTTGACGGCATTACGACGGTTGACGGATTTCACGGTTCTGGTCGCTGAGGGGATGGGGTCGGAGCCCTCTGCGCGCAGAGGGATCCGACCCCGAAGGCAAAGAAACCCGCGCCGAAGCGCGGGTTCCGAGGTCACACGCGGACGGCGATGGATCAGCCGCGCAGCTGCTCCAGCGCGGCGTTGAAGGTCGCGCTCGGGCGCATCGCCCTGCTCGCCTTGGCCACGTCCGGACGGTAGTAGCCACCGATGTCCACAGCCTTGCCCTGCACCGCGATCAGCTCATCAACGATCTTCTGCTCGTTGTCGGTCAGTGCCTTGGCCAGCGGCGCGAAGCGCGCCTTCAGTGCGGCGTCTTCGTCCTGCGCAGCCAGGGCCTGGGCCCAGTACAGCGCGATGTAGAAGTGGCTGCCGCGGTTGTCGATGCCACCGAGCTTGCGCGACGGCGACTTGTCGTTGTCCAGGAACTGGCCGTTGGCCTCGTCCAGCGCCTTGGCCAGCACTCGGGCGGCGGCGTTGTCGTAGCGGTTGCCCAGGTGTTCCAGCGACGCGGCCAGGGCCAGGAACTCACCCAGCGAATCCCAGCGCAGGTAGTCCTCTTCCACGAACTGCTGCACGTGCTTCGGGGCCGAACCACCGGCGCCGGTCTCGAACAGGCCACCACCGGCCATCAGCGGCACGATCGACAGCATCTTGGCGCTGGTGCCCAGCTCCATGATCGGGAACAGGTCGGTCAGGTAGTCGCGCAGCACGTTGCCGGTCACCGAGATGGTGTCCTCGCCCTTGCGGATGCGGTCCAGCGAGAACGCGGTGGCTTCCACCGGCGGCAGGATGCGGATGTCCAGGCCGGCGGTGTCGTGGTTCTTCAGGTACTGCTCGACCTTGGCGATGACCTGCGCGTCGTGGGCACGGGCGGCGTCCAGCCAGAACACGGCCGGGGTGCTGCTCAGGCGGGCGCGCTCGACGGCCAGCTTGACCCAGTCCTGGATCGGCGCGTCCTTGGTCTGGCACATGCGCCAGATATCACCGGCTTCCACCGCGTGTTCGAAGACCACGGTGCCGGCGTCGTCGGTGACCTTGACCACGCCATCGGCGGCGATCTGGAAGGTCTTGTCGTGCGAGCCGTACTCTTCGGCCTTCTGTGCCATCAGGCCGACGTTCGGCACCGAACCCATGGTGGCCGGGTCGAAGGCGCCGTGCGCCTTGCAGTCGTCGATGACGGCCTGGTACACGCCGGCGTAGCAGCGGTCCGGAATGACGGCCTTGGTGTCCTGCAGCTTGCCTTCGGCGTTCCACATCTTGCCGGAGTCGCGGATCATCGCCGGCATCGAGGCGTCGACGATCACGTCGCTCGGCACGTGCAGGTTGGTGATGCCCTTGTCCGAGTTGACCATGGCCACGCCCGGACGCTGTGCGTACTCGGCAGCCAGATCGGCTTCGATTGCAGCGCGGGTGGCCTCGGGCAGCGACGGCAGGCGCACAGCCAGGTCACCGATGCCATTGTTGGCATCGAAACCGGCCTGCTTCAGCACGTCGGCATGCTTGGCCAGCACGTCCTTGTAGAACTCGTTGACCGCCACGCCGAACATGATCGGGTCGGAGACCTTCATCATGGTCGCCTTCAGGTGCAGCGAGAACAGCACGCCCTGGGCCTTGGCATCGGCGATCTGCTCACCGATGAAGGCGGCCAGCGCCTTGCGGCTCATCACCGCGGCATCGACGATCTCGCCGGCCTTGACCGCGGTCTTTTCCTTCAGCACGACGGTGCTGCCGTCGTTGCCGTGGAAGGTGATCTTCAGCGAACCGGCGTTGGCCAGGGTGGCCGACTTCTCGCTGCCGTAGAAATCACCGGCGGCCATGTGCGCGACATGCGACTTCGAATCCGACGCCCAGGCACCCATGCGGTGCGGGTGCTTGCGCGCGTAGTTCTTCACCGACAGCGGCGCACGGCGATCCGAATTGCCTTCGCGCAGCACCGGGTTCACCGCGCTGCCCTTGACCTTGTCGTAGCGCGCCTTGTAGTCGCGCTGCTGGTCGTCGGCCGGGGTTTCCGGGTAATCCGGCAGCGGGTAGCCCTGGTCCTGCAGTTCCTTGATGGCCGCCTTCAGCTGCGGCACCGAGGCGGAGATGTTCGGCAGCTTGATGATGTTGGCGTCCGGGGTGGTCGCCAGCTGGCCCAGCTCGGCCAGGTCGTCGCTGACCTTCTGCGCGTCAGACAGCAGTTCCGGGAACTGCGAGAGGATGCGGCCGGACAGCGAGATGTCACGGGTTTCCACCACGATGCCGGCGGTGGCGGTGTAGGCGTCGACGATCGGCAGCAGCGACTGGGTCGCCAGGAACGGGGCTTCGTCGGTCAGCGTGTAGAGAATCTTGGACATGGGGGACTTGGACTCTGTAGCAATGCTCAGGGAAGGCCGGCGCCAGCGCCGGGCCACGTGCAACCGTGTCGCTTTCCCCGCCGCGGTCAGGGTGGGCGCGCGGCGGGGAAACCCTGCATTGTCGCGTTTTCAGCCGCGCGGGGCAAAGCCGCGCCATACGCGGCGGTACTGCACGGCGGCAACGCTGTGATCCATCCACGCATGGCGTGGATCTACGGGAGGCTGCCTGATGTGCATCCACGAGTGGCGTGGATGGGCTTGCCCATCGCCCAATAAAAGGACGCAGCCTCGCGGCTGCGTCCATCGTGAGCCCTGCCGGGAGAGAGTCGGCAGAACTTACTTGACCTCGAACTCCTGCGGCGTTCCAGCCGCCTTACCATCGACCATGACTTCAGCGCGGTACTTGCCCGCCGGCCAGCCATTGGCATTCTTGAAGGTGATGTTGGTGGTCTCGGCACCACTGGTGTTCAGCGTGGCGTTCTGCTCGCCGGCCACCTGGCCGTCCTGGAAGGTCAGCTTGGCGCCAACCGCGACATTGTTGGCGCTGCCGTCGGTCCGCACGGACACGACCACGTCGTCCTTCGGCGCGAACAGCGCAACCGGCGCCACCGACTTGTCGGCCGCGGCGGTCTTGCCCACGGTCACGGTGGAGACAGTGAC
The DNA here is from genome assembly GCF_056172695.1 of Stenotrophomonas sp. GSD10. Classification (NCBI taxonomy): domain Bacteria; kingdom Pseudomonadati; phylum Pseudomonadota; class Gammaproteobacteria; order Lysobacterales; family Lysobacteraceae; genus Stenotrophomonas; species Stenotrophomonas sp. GSD10. The sequence goes on from NZ_JAOCMC010000002.1 coordinate 3,803,966, forward strand.
GGCTGCAGCCATCGGCGGCGGCGCGCCGGTCATCGGTGCCGGCGCCGGCTCGGCCGGGGCGGTCGCGGCCGGAGCAGCGGTGCTGTCAGTGGACGACTCTTCCTTCTTCTTGCAACCGACCAGGGCAACGCTGCCCAGCAGGGCGGCGATCAGGGCGGTCTGGAGCGGGGTGGTCTTGATCATTCGGGGTTCCTCCCAGGGATTGTCGGACGGCGTTCGATCGCCGGCTTACTTCGGCGGCAGCTTCAGGGTCTGGCCCGGAAAGATCTTGTCCGGGTCATCGAGCACATCGCGGTTGGCTTCGAAGATCTTCTTCCAGGCATTGGCATCACCCAGGTGCTGCTTGGCGATCTTCGACAGCGAATCGCCCTTCTGCACGGTGTAGGTGCCGCCGCTCACCACGTCGGCGGTACTGTCCACCGAAGCGCTGACGCCGGAGAAGTCCGCCTTCGGTACCTGCTGGGCGGTGCTGTCGACGCTGCCACTGACGCCGGAGAAATCGGCTTTCTTCTCGGTACTCATCCACAACTCCCGTCTGCATGACTACGTGGCTTGCACGGTGCCATGGCGGTTGTTAAATGGGGATGGTGCAGATGTGAAGCCGCCCCCGGGGGCGGCTGAACAATCGGGAGAGCCGGTGCCCGGTAGTGCCGGCCGCTGGGCGGCTTGCCCTTGCCCTGGACGCGGGTTCCTTGCGGTTGCCGGCCAGCGGCCGGCACTACCGGTTACTGGCGCAGCTCGCGGTAGGTCGTGGCCGGGACGGCGATGCCGGGGCTGGCACGCCAGGGATTGATATCCAGGCCACCACGGCGGGTGTAGCGGGCCTCCACTTCCAGCCACTGCGGCTGGCAGCGCGCGGACACCTCGCTGAAGATGCGCTCAACGCACTGCTCGTGGAACTCGGCGTGCTCGCGGTAGCTGACCAGATAGCGCAGCAGGCCGGCACGGTCGATCTTCGGGCCACGGTAACGCAGGCTGACCGTGGCCCAGTCCGGCTGGCCGGTGACCGGGCAGTTGGACTTCAGCAGCGCCGAGACCAGGGTCTCCTCCACCACGTCATCGGCATTGGCCGAGAGGAAGTCTGCCTGCGGCGGGCCGTAGCAGTCGATCTCCAGTTCCAGCCCATCGATGGACTCGCCGAGCGGCGTCTCGCGCAGGCCCGGCAGGCCGAACTCGACCTGGACCGGCGCACCGGCGCAATCCGACAGATCCGCCACGATGCGCGCGCGCAGTGCTTCGGCGCTGTCGATGCGGGTGCTGTTGAGGGAGTTCAGGTACAGCTTGAACGACTTCGATTCGATCAGCCGTGGCGAGGTGCACGGTACCTGCACGGTGGCGACGGCGACCTGCGGCTTGCCGCGCGGATCGAGCCAGCTCAGCTCGAAGGCATGCCAGCGGTCATGGCCGACGAACGGCAGCGCGGCGTCATCGAGGCCGATCTCGGCGCGAGCGCCGCTGCGGGGATGGGAAACAGCAGGCCGGGATCGTACTGCGACGGGTAACTGACCTCGCGACCGAGGCTGGAGTCCTGGGGGTGTTCATGGTGGGCATTGTATCGCGCGCAGGGCGGGCCTTCGGCCGGGCCGGCCAACGGCGGAGCCCCTCCGTGGTGGTTGTGTTGGCTGGTCGCGAAAGGCGGTCTATCGGCTTGGCCGGGAGGGCAGGCGGGTCGGGGGACGCCGTAAACCCGTCCCTGGGGGCTTGGCCGCGGCATCCATGCCGCGGACACCCCCGCCCCGCCTGCCCTCCCGACCCCTGACAATTCTCTGCACGCGGCTACCACCACGGGAAAGATCAGAAAATCAAAATCAAAAGCCGATCCTTCAGACCTTCACGACGTCTGCCGTGCCGACCAAGGTCGACACCTGCCAACAGCCGCGTGAACCTGTCGGGGGTGGGGCGGTGTGGGTCTGCAGGACCGTTGGCGCCATGGATGGCGCCATCGAGCCCCCATGGACGGGTTTACGGCGTGTCCTGCAGGCCCACACCGCCCCGCCCAACCAGCAGAAATCCAGCACCGTTTTTGCCGTTGACGTTGCCGTTGATTTAGGCGGGTGCAGGGCTGCAAGCCCTGCCGGCACCCCTCACCCCGCAGGCGTGCCGGCACCGTGCAGGTAATCCAGGCTCACCTGCATCAACGCACGGAACCCAACATCCAGCGCCTTCTCATCCAGCAGGAACTTCGGCGAATGATTCGCCGGCGCCGTCGCCGGGTCGATGCCCACGCTGGTGGACCCGACGAAGAAGAACATGCCCGGCACTTCCTTGGCGTACAGCGAGAAATCCTCCGCGCCCATCTGCAGCGGCGGCTCGTAGACGTTGTCCTTGCCGACCACCGCCTGCAGGCTCGGCAGCATCTTCGCAGTCAGCGCCGGGTCGTTCACCGTGGCCGGGTTGCCTTCCGATTCGTAGATGTCGGTCACTGCCTTCGCACCGTGCGCGGCGGCGGTGTGTTCGGCCACGTTGCGCAGGTCGGCGAAGATCTGCTGGCGCATGCCTTCATCGAAGGTGCGGATGGTCCCGACCATCTCCACCTCATCGGGAATGATGTTGTAGCGGATGCCACCGTTGATCGCGCCGAAGGTCAGCACCGCCGGCTGCTTGGACAGGTTGGCGCGACGGCTGACGATGGTCTGCGCGGTCCCCACCAGATCGGCGGTGGCCACGATCGGGTCAACGCCGTTCCACGGTGCCGAACCGTGCGTCTGGCGGCCGATCACCTTGATCCCGAAGCGGTCCGAGGCGGCCATCAGCGGGCCACCGCGCACCGCGATCTGCCCGGCCTGCACGCTGGAGAACACATGCAGCCCGAACACCGCCTCCGGCTTGAAGTCGGCGAACAGGCCTTCCTTCAGCATCAGCGCGGCACCGCCCTCTTCCGGCGGCGGCGCCCCTCTTCGGCCGGCTGGAAGATCAGCATCACCTGGCCCGGCAGATCCTTCTTCATCGACACCAGCGCCTGGGCCACGCCCAGCAGGGTGGCGGTGTGCGCGTCATGGCCGCAGGCATGCATCACGCCCACGGTCTGCCCGCGGTACTGGTCGGTGGCCTTGGAAGCAAACGGCAGGCCGGTCTGCTCGGTCACCGGCAACGCGTCCATATCCGCGCGCAGCGCGATCTTCGGGCCCGGCTTGCCGCCTTCGATGATCGCCACCACGCCGTGATGGGCAATGCCGGTCTTCGGCTTCAGGCCCATCGCACGCAGGCGCTTGGCGACCTCGGCCGAGGTGCGCGCCTCGCGGTTGGACAGCTCCGGGTGCTGGTGGAAGTCACGGCGCCATTCGACCACCTGGGCCTGCAGCCGCTGCGCGGCGGCGGTCACTTCCGGGCGCTGCCCGTCCTGGGCGTGGGCAAGGGCCGGCAGGGCCAGCAGCAGGGCGGACAGCAGAAACGAACGACGCATCGCGATCTCCACAGCAAGGGGTTCCAGCTGAATGTAGGGCAACAGTGCGGCCACGGGAACCTCCGGCGCTGGATCCGGTCTTAGCGCCCGTCCCATCCGTCATGCAGGAAACGCGATGTGGCACAGGTATGCTTTGCGCATTGCCGCCGGCGCCCCGCCCGGTCCAGTCCTCTCGGAGTCCTCGTAATGTCACGTGTTTGGAAGATCGTGCTGCTGGTCGTGGCGGTGCTGGTGCTGGCCGTGGTCGGCCTGCGCGTCATGGGCGGCGGCAAGGACAAGGCTGGAAAACCCGCAGCGGGTGCGCGCCAGGGCGGTGAAGACCCGGATGCCGGCCCGGTGCCGGTTACCGTGGTCGATGCCACGCGCCAGGACGTGCCGGTGTATGCCAGCGCACTGGGCACGGTGACCGCGATGAACACCGTCACGGTCAGCCCGCAGGTCGGCGGCCAGCTGATGAGCCTCAATTTCCGCGAAGGCCAGGAAGTGAAGCAGGGTGACGTGCTGGCGGTGATCGACCCGCGCACCGCACAGGCCAGCTACGACCAGGCCGCGGCCGCCAAGCGCCAGAACGAAGCGCTGCTGGCCACCGCGCGCTCCAACTACCAGCGCTCGAACGCGCCGGAGTATCGCCAGTTCGTGGCCAAGACCGATCTGGATACACAGCGAAACCAAGTGGCACAGTACGAAAGCGCGGTGGCCGCCAACGAGGCCAGCATGCGCTCGGCACAGGTGCAGCTGCAGTACACCAAGGTCACCGCACCGATCACCGGCATCGCCGGCATCCGCGCGGTCGATGCCGGCAACGTGGTCAACGCCGGTACTGCACTGGTCACGCTCACCCAGATCCATCCGATCCACGTGCTGTTCAACCTGCCCGAACGCCAGCTCGGCGACGTGCGCCAGGCGCAGGCCGCCGGCGCGGTGCCGGTGGCGGCGCTGGACCGTGCCGACTCGCACGTGTTGTCCGGCGACGGCAAGCTGGATGTGGTCGACAACCTGATCAGTGCCGACACTGGCACGTTCAAGGCACGCGCCCTGTTCGACAACACCGACAATGGCCTGTGGCCGGGCCAGTTCGTCAACGTGCGCATGCAGCTGCGCACCATCGGCGGCGGTGTGGTCATCCCGACCCAGGCCGTGCTGCGCGGCCCGGACGGCGAGTACGTCTATGTGGTGCAGGGCGACAACACGGTGAAGATGCAGACCGTGCGCAGCGGCGTGGAAGTGGGCGACAGCCAGGTGCAGATCGCCGAAGGCCTGAAGGGCGGCGAGCGGGTGGTCAGCGAAGGCCAGTTCCGCCTGAAGCCGGGCAGCAAGGTCACCGCGCTGAAGCCGGGCGAGACCCCGGCCGCACCGACCGAGGCCGAACTGAAGGCGGCCGAGCAGAAGAACGCCGGCGGCGGTGGCCGTCGCGGTGGTGGCCCGCGCTGAGCGCAGGCCACTGATCTCCCTCGCGCCGGCGCACCTGCCGGCGCCGACATTGAAGTGCCAGCAAGGATCAGTCCGTGGGCTTTTCGACGATCTTCATCCGCCGCCCGATCGCCACCTCGCTGTTGATGGCGGGGCTGTTGCTGCTGGGCATCCTCGGTTACCGCCAGCTGCCGGTGTCGGCGCTGCCGGAAATCGATGCGCCCAGCCTGGTGGTCACCACCCAGTATCCCGGTGCCAATGCCACCACCATGGCCTCGCTGGTCACCACGCCGCTGGAGCGCCAGTTCGGGCAGATCTCCGGGCTGGAGCTGATGACCTCCGATTCGTCGGCCGGGTTGTCGACGATCATCCTGCAGTTCTCGATGGACCGGAACATCGACATCGCCGCGCAGGACGTGCAGGCGGCGATCCGCCAGGCCACCCTGCCCTCGTCGCTGCCCTACCAGCCGGTCTACAACCGGGTGAATCCGGCCGACGCGGCCATCGTCACCCTGAAGCTGACCTCCGACACGCGCCCGCTGCGTGACGTCAACAACTACGCCGATTCGATCCTGGCCCAGCGCCTGTCGCAGGTGCAGGGCGTGGGCCTGGTCTCGATTGCCGGCAACGTGCGCCCGGCCGTGCGCATCCAGGTCAATCCGGCACAGCTGTCGAACATGGGGCTGACCCTGGAGGAGCTGCGCAGCGCGCTGACCCAGGCCAACGTCAATGCGCCGAAGGGTTCGTTGAACGGCAAGACCCAGTCCTACAGCATCGGCACCAACGACCAGCTGGCCAGCGCCGCCGAGTACCGCGACACCATCATCAGCTACAAGAACGGCCGCCCGGTGCGGCTGTCCGACGTGGCGCAGGTGGTTGATGGCGTGGAGAACGACCAGCTGGCCGCGTGGGCCGATGGCAAGCCGGCGGTGCTGCTGGAAGTGCGCCGCCAGCCGGGCGCCAACATCGTGCAGACCGTCGAGCGCATCCGCGCCATCCTGCCGCAGCTGCAGGGCGTGCTGCCGGCCGACGTGCACCTGGAAATCTTCAACGACCGCACCGAGACCATCCGCGCCTCGGTGCATGAAGTGCAGTTCACCCTGATCCTCACCATCGGCCTGGTGGTGGCGGTGATCTTCGTGTTCCTGCGCCGGCTGTGGGCCACGATCATTCCGTCGGTGGCGGTACCGCTGTCGCTGGCCGGCACCTTCGCGGTGATGGCCTTCGCCGGCATGTCGCTGGACAACCTCTCGCTGATGGCGCTGGTGGTGGCCACCGGCTTCGTGGTGGACGATGCGATCGTGATGATCGAGAACATCGTGCGTTACATCGAGCAGGGCAAGAGTGGCAAGGAAGCGGCCGAGATCGGCGCGCGCCAGATCGGCTTCACCGTGCTGTCGCTGACCGTGTCGCTGGTGGCGGTGTTCCTGCCGCTGCTGCTGATGCCCGGTGTCACCGGTCGCCTGTTCCACGAATTCGCCTGGGTGCTGAGCATCGCCGTGGTGCTGTCGATGCTGATCTCGCTGACGCTCACCCCGATGATGTGCGCCTACCTGCTCAAGCCCGATGCCCTGCCGGAAGGCGAAGACGCGCACGAGCGCGCAGCGGCGGCCGGCAAGCAGAACCTGTGGACGCGCACCGTGGGCCTGTACGAACGCAGCCTGGACTGGGTGCTGGGCCACCAGCGCCTGACCCTGGCGGTGGCCGGCGGCGCGCTGGTGCTGACCGTGCTGCTGTACGTGCTGATTCCCAAGGGTCTGCTGCCCGAACAGGACACCGGCCTGATCACCGGCGTGGTGCAGGCCGACCAGAACATCGCCTTCCCGCAGATGGAACAGCGCACCAAGCAGGTGGCCGAAGCGCTGCGCCAGGACCCGGACGTGACCGGTGTATCGGCCTTCATCGGCGCCGGCAGCATGAATCCCACGCTCAACCAGGGCCAGCTGTCGATCGTGCTGAAGGAACGCAGCCAGCGCGATGGCCTGGAGGAGATCCTGCCGCGCCTGCAGAAGGCGGTGGCCGGCATTCCGGGCGTGGCGCTGTACCTGAAGCCGGTGCAGGACGTGACCCTGGATACCCGCGTGGCCGCCACCGAGTACCAGTACTCGCTGTCGGACGTGGATTCGGCGACGGTGGCCACCCAGGCCACACGCCTGACCGAAGCGCTGCGCAAGCGCCCGGAACTGGCCGACGTCGACAACAATCTGTCCAACCAGGGCCGCGCGCTTGAACTGAACATCGACCGCGACAAGGCCAGCGTGCTGGGCGTGCCGATGCAGACCATCGACGACACGCTCTACGATGCGTTCGGCCAGCGCCAGATCTCGACCATCTTCACCGAGCTCAACCAGTACCGCGTGGTGCTGGAAGTGGCACCGGAGTTCCGCACCAGTACCGCACTGATGGAACAGCTGGCCGTCGCCTCCAACGGCGCCGGTGCGCTGACCGGCACCAATGCCACCAGCTTCGGCCAGGTCACTTCGTCCAACTCGTCCACCGCCACCGGCATCGGCGCGCAGAACACCGGCATCACTGTTGGCGCCGGCAACATCATCCCGCTGTCGGCGCTGGCCGAAGGCAAGGTCAGCAGTGCGCCGCTGGTGGTCAGCCACCAGCAGCAGCTGCCGGCGGTGACGGTCTCGTTCAACGTGGCGCCGGGCTATTCGCTGTCCGAAGCGGTGCGGGCGATCCAGGAGACCAAGGACAGCCTGGACATGCCCACCCACCTGCATGCCGAGTTCATCGGCAAGGCCGCCGAGTTCACCGGCAGCCAGACCGATGTGGTGTGGCTGCTGCTGGCCTCGCTGGTGGTGATCTACATCGTGCTGGGCGTGCTGTACGAGAGCTACATCCACCCGATCACGATCATTTCCACCCTGCCGCCGGCCGGCGTCGGCGCGCTGCTGGCGCTGATGGTGTGCGGCCTGAGCCTGTCGGTGGACGGCATTGTCGGCATCGTGCTGCTGATCGGCATCGTCAAGAAGAACGGCATCATGATGGTGGACTTCGCGATCGAGGCACGTCGTGCCGGTGCCAACGCGCACGAAGCGATCCGCCGCGCCTGCCTGCTGCGCTTCCGCCCGATCATGATGACCACCGCCGCGGCCATGCTCGGCGCACTGCCGCTGGCACTGGGTACCGGCATCGGTTCGGAACTGCGCCGCCCGCTCGGCATCGCCATCGTCGGCGGCCTGCTGCTGTCGCAGCTGGTGACCCTGTACACCACGCCGGTGATCTACCTGTACATGGAGCGCTTCTCCGAATGGCTTGCGCGCCGCCGCGAACAGCGCGCGTTGCGCAACGGATCGCTGCAGGAGCCGCAGGCATGATCCACGCCCCGCTGCTGCGGGGGCCGCACGATGAACCTGTCCGGCCCCTTCATCCGCCGCCCGATCGGCACCGCGCTGCTGGCCATCGGCCTGTTCATGGTCGGGCTGATCTGCTACCTGCGCCTGGGCGTATCGGCGCTGCCGAACATCGAGATCCCAGTGATCTTCGTGCACGCCAGCCAGTCCGGTGCGGACGCGGCGACCATGGCCAGCACGGTCACCGCGCCGCTGGAACGCCATCTTGGCCAGCTGCCGGGCATCGACCGCATGCGCTCGTCGAGCTCGGAAGGCAGCTCGCTGGTGTTCATGATCTTCCAGAGCGGCCACAACATCGATTCGGCCGCACTGGACGTACAGACCGCGATCAACTCGGCGCAGGCCGACCTGCCTTCGGGCATGGGCTCGCCGATGTACCAGAAGGCGAACCCGAACGACGACCCGGTGATCGCCATCGCGCTGACCTCGCAGACGCAGTCGGCCGACGAGCTGTACAACGTGGCCGATTCGCTGCTGGCGCAGCGCATCCGCCAGATCAGCGGCGTCGCCTCGGTGGACATCGCCGGCGCCTCGACGCCGGCCGTGCGCGTGGACGTCAACCTGCGCCTGATGAACGCGCTCGGGCTGACCGCCGACGACCTGCGCAACGCCGTGCGCGCCGCCAACGTGACCTCGCCCACCGGCTTCCTCAGCGATGGCAACACCACCACCGCGATCATCGCCAACGACTCGGTGGCGCGCGCCGCCGACTTCGCCGAGCTGGTGGTCAAGACCCAGGGCGATGGCCGGGTGATCCGCCTGAAGGACATCGCCAATGTCTACGACGGCCAGCAGGACGCCTACCAGGCGGCGTGGTTCGACCACAAACCGGCGGTGGTGATGTACGTGTTCACCCGTGCCGGCGCCAACATCGTGGAGACCGTGGACCGGGTCAAGGCGCAGATTCCGACCCTGCGCGACTACCTGCAGCCGGGCACCACGATGACGCCGTACTTCGACCGTACGCCGACCATCCGTTCGTCGCTGCATGAAGTGCAGATCACCCTGCTGATCAGCCTGGCGATGGTGGTGCTGACCATGGCGCTGTTCCTGCGCCGGCTGGCACCAACGCTGATCGCCGCGGTGACCGTACCGCTGTCGCTGGCCGGTGCCGCGCTGGTGATGTACGTGATGGGTTTCACCCTGAACAACCTGAGCCTGCTGGCGCTGGTGATCGCGATTGGTTTTGTGGTCGACGATGCGATCGTGGTGATCGAGAACATCATGCGCCACCTCGACGAGGGCATGCCGCGCATGCAGGCGGCGCTGACCGGTGCACGCGAAATCGGCTTCACCATCGTCTCGATCACTGCCTCGCTGGTGGCGGTGTTCATCCCGCTGCTGTTCGCCAGCGGCATGATGGGCGCGTTCTTCCGCGAGTTCACCGTCACCCTGGTGGCGGCGATCGTGGTCTCGATGATCGTCTCGCTGACATTGACCCCGGCGCTGTGCAGCCGCTTCCTCAGCGCCCACGATCATGCCGCGCCGCCGTCGCGCTTCGGCCGCTGGCTTGATGCCGGCCACGAACGCATGCTGCGCGTGTACACGGTGTTCCTCGACTTCTCGCTGCGCCATGCGCTGCTGATGTCGCTGACCCCGCTGATCCTGATCGGCGTCACCGTGTTCCTGTTCGGCGCGGTGAAGAAGGGCGCGTTCCCGCCACAGGACACCGGCCTGATATGGGGCCGCGCCAACTCCAGCGCCACTGTGTCCTTCGAGGACATGGTCGCCCGCCAGCGCCGCATCACCGACATGCTGATGGCCGACCCGGCGGTGAAGACCGTGGGCGTGCGCCTGGGCAGCGGCCGCCAGGGCTCCAGTGCGCAGTTCAACATCGAGCTGAAATCGCGCAGCGACGGCCGCCGCGAAACCACCGCGCATGCACTGGCACGGTTGAGCGCCAAGGCCGACCGCTACCCGGACCTGCAGCTGCGCCTGCGCGCGATCCAGGATCTGCCGAGCAACGACGGCGGTGGTTCCAGCCAGGGCGCGCAGTACCGCATCTCGCTGCAGGGCAACGACCTGGCCGCACTGCAGGAATGGCTGCCCAAGCTGCAGGCGGAACTGAAGAAGAACCCGAAGCTGCGTGACGTCGGCACCGACGTGGACAACGCCGGCCTGCGCCAGAACATCCAGATCGACCGCGCCAAGGCCGCACGCCTGGGCATCACCGTCGGCGCCATCGACGGCGCGCTGTACGGTGCGTTCGGCCAACGCCAGATTTCCACCATCTACTCGGATATCAACCAGTACAGCGTGGTGGTCAACGCCCTGCCCTCGCAGACCGCCACCCCGGCGGCGCTGGACGAGGTGTACGTGCGTGCGCGCAACGGCGACATGGTGCCGATCACCGCGGTGGCGACCCAGGTTCCGGGCCTGGCGCCATCGCAGATCACCCATGAAAACCAGTACACGACGATGGACCTGAGCTACAACCTCGCGCCCAACGTGAGCATGGGCGAGGCCAAGGCGATCATCGACGCGACCGTGGCCGGCATGCGCATGCCGGGCGACATCCGCCTGGCCGACGATGCCGGTTTCGGCTTCAACTCCGACCCCAGCGACATGCTGATCCTGGTGCTGGCGGCGATCCTGACCGTGTACCTGGTGCTGGGCATGCTCTACGAGAGCCTGATCCACCCGGTCACCATCCTGTCGACGCTGCCGGCGGCGGGCGTGGGCGCGCTGCTGGCCCTGTTCGGCACCAACACCGAACTGTCGGTGATCTCGATGATCGCGCTGGTGCTGCTGATCGGCATCGTCAAGAAGAACGCGATCATGATGATCGACTTCGCGCTGGTGGCGCAGCGCGAGCACGGCCTGGCACCGCGCGATGCCGCGCGCGAGGCCAGCATCGTGCGCTTCCGCCCGATCATGATGACCACCATGGTGGCGATCCTGGCGGCGGTGCCGCTGGCGATCGGCCTGGGCGAGGGCTCCGAGCTGCGGCGCCCGCTGGGCATCGCGATGATCGGTGGTCTGCTGTTCTCGCAGAGCCTGACCCTGCTCAGCACGCCGGCGCTGTACGTGATCTTCTCCTGCCTGGCCGAACGCTGGCGGGCACGTCGCGTACGCAAGCGCGAAGCCAAGCTGCTCAAGCGCGCGCAGCGGGCCTGATCGGATCCGCCGGCCGCTGGCCGGCTTTGCCGACGCCCACGCCATGGGGTGGATCTGCCGGCCAGCGGCCGGCACTACCCTGGATGTGGTCGGTGGGAGTTGGTGGGTGCGGACCGTTGGTCCGCACTCTGCACGCCGACAGGTTTGACGCGCCCCAGCGAAAAGAGAACAATCCGCATCCAGCCATGGTCCTGCGCCCGCGAGCGGCGCCCCGCTGCCACCTCCGGCCAGCCTGCGTGATCCCAGCCACCGACCTTTCCCCCACGTGTGGGCGGATGGCCCGTGGCCGTCCGCCGAGGATCAGCCCACCATGTCCCTGCATCCGCTGTGCCGCCCGGCCCTGCTTGCCGTTTCCCTGTCCGTGGCCTGCGCCGCACAGGCCCAGTCCGCTCCCGAACGCAGCGCCCGCGGCCGCAGCGCCACCGAGCTGGATGCGGTCAAGGTCACCGCCGAACGCACCCATGCCGATACCGGCGCCCTCGGCGATCGCGCCCTGCGCGATACGCCGTTCGCCATCACCGCAGTGGGCCGTGAGCAGATCGAGCAACGCCAGGTGGTGTCGTTGGGCGAAGCGTTCGCGCTCGACCCGTCGGTGACCACCCAGGTCAGTGCCTACGCCAGCGGCTGGAGCTCGCCGATCCGCAACCGTGGCATCGACCTGAACTTCGACAGCTATCGGGTCAACGGCCTGCAGGTGTCTTCGTGGGGCACCGAGTGGCCGCTGGAAGTGATGGAACAGGTCGAGCTGCTGAAGGGCCCGCTGGCTTCCTGTATGGCTTTGGTGCCCCCGGCGGCCTCGTCAACTACGTGACCAGGAAGCCGACCGACAGCCCCACGTTCTCAGCGCAGCTGGGTTGGCGGGAGCAGGGCATCATCAGTGGCGGCATCGATGCCGGCGGCCGCTTCGGCAACGAGCAGATGTTCGGCTACCGCTTCAATGCGTACCGGGAAAAGGGCGAAACCTTCAACGGTGGCCATGTCGACCGCAAGGTCGGTGCGCTGTCGCTGGACGCGCGCCTGAGCGATGCGCTCACCTGGATCTTCGACGGCGTGTTCCAGGCCCGTGACCTCAGCGGCGAAGCGCCGCAGTATTACTTTCGCGGCCTGACCTCGGTACCGCGGCCGATCGCCGGCGACGTCGACAACGGCGTTCCCGGCACCTACTACGACACCCGCTCCAGCCTGCTCTCGACCGCGCTGGACTGGCAGATCAACAGCGCCTGGAAGGCCAGCCTCAGCTATGGCGTCACCACCTCGTGGAATGACGTCAACAAGATCTTCGCCTACATCGACTCGCCCAACGGTGACTACGACGTCAATGTCTACGAGCTGGGCGGCAAGAGCGAGTGGAAGCTGGCACAGGCGCAGGTCCAGGGCAGCTTCCGCACCGGCAGGCTCGCGCACCAGCTGGTGGCAGGGCTCAGTCACCAGACCGGGCTGGGCTGGGACCGCCCGTACGAATGGAACCTGATCGGCCGCGCCAACCTCTACCAGCCTTCGCCACTGCGCCACGATGCAGTGGGCTCGCGGGTGATGAGCCGTGGCGACGAAACCGTGCAGACGGCCGTGTTCGCCAGCGACACCGTCGACCTCGGCGGCGGTTGGTCGCTGCTGGCCGGCTGGCGCTACAACGACTACGAAACCAAGGGCCGCTACCACACCTATCCGGTGACCCCGACCTACGCGCTGATGTTCAAGCCGCGCGAGGACGTGACCCTGTATGCCAGCTACATCGAATCGCTTGAAGCCGGCAGCCGCGTCGGCACCGGCTACATCAATGCCGGCGACGTGCTGGACCCGACCCTCAGCAAGCAGTACGAGATCGGTGCCAAGGTGGAGGCGTCGCGCTGGAACGCCAACGTGGCCGCGTTCCGGTTGGAGCGTGGCGCCACCATCGATGCGCTCACTCCGGCCGGCAAGCGCCTGGTGCAGGACGGCATCACCCTGTACGAAGGCGTCGAGGCCAGCGCCGACCTGCACCTGACCGATACACTGACCGTCGGCGGCGGCGTGACCTGGCTGGACCCGACCTACGATCGCCTGTCACCGGACAGCGCATCGCAGGAAGGCAACCGCACCGCCGGCGCTGCACGCTGGAACGGTGTGCTGCACGCCACCTACCAGCTGCCGTGGCTGGATGGGCTGGAAACCTACGCGGTGGCGCGCTACTACGGCGATGTCTGGTACGACGCCGACAACACCCTCAAGCTGCCCGACTACACCCTGGTCAACGCGGGCGTGGGCTATCGCCTGCTGGCCTCCGGCCATCCGGTCGTGCTTCGCGCCAGCGTGGAGAACCTGGCCAACCGCCGCTACTGGTCCAACGCCGGCATCGGCCTGCCACGCACCTTCGCCGTGAGCGTGCGCTGGGAGATGTGATGCACCGTTAGTGCCGGCCGCCGGCCGGCGCCTTGCACCTCGGTCCGGATACATGAGGAGCCGGCCAGCGGCCGGCGCTACCGCGTCGTCCTGCGCAGGCTGTCCCCTTCACCCCACACCCGCAATAATGCAGTTCGACCGTTCCGCCGAGCCTGCATGTCCACCCGCCAATCCCGCCTCAGCCGCCTGTGGGCCCACGAAAAGGCCAGTTATGGCCTGCGCGTGTTCATCGCCCTGAGCGCGGCGATGGCGGTGTGCTGGCAGCTGGATGCGCTCACGGCCCTGCCCGGCGTGTTCCTCGGCATCATCGCCAGCGCCATTGCCGAGACCGACGACAACGCGTGGGGCCGGACCAAGGCCGTGCTGCTGTCACTGCTGTGCTTCTGCATCGCCGCGGCCTCGGTCATCTGGCTGTTCCCGTGGCCGTGGATCTTCATCGGCGCGCTGGCGTTGTCCACCTTCGGCCTGACTCTGCTGGGTGCACTCGGCGAGCGTTATGCGTCCATTGCCCAGGCCACGGTGACGCTGGCGATCTACACCATGATCGGCCTGGAGCAGCATGGTGCCAGCGACCTGCACACTGCGCTGGAGGCGGTCAGCCACCTGCTGGCCGGTGCGCTCTGGTACGGCCTGCTGTCGATCCTGTGGACCGCGCTGTTCGCCAACCGACCGGTGCGCGAACGCGTGGCGCGGCTGTACCAGGAACTGGGTCGCTACCTGCAGTTGAAGGCCGCCCTGTTCGAGCCGGTGCGCGAGGCGGACCTGCAGCGCCGCCAGCTCGACCTGGCCGAGCAGAACCGGCGCGTGGTCGGTGCTTTGAACGAAGCGAAAGCTGCGATCCTGGCCCGCTTCGGCCGCTCCGGCCGCCCGGGCGTGAACTCCGGCCTGTACCTGCGGCTGTACTACATGGCGCAGGATTTCCACGAGCGCGCCAGCTCCTCGCACTACCCGTATGGTGCTCTGGTCGATGCCTTCTTCCACAGCGATGTGCTGTACCGCTGCCAACGCCTGCTCGACCTGCAGGGCCAGGCCTGTACGCGGCTGGGCGAAGCGATCCGGCTGCGCCGTCCGTTCGTATATGGCCAGAGCAACCAGCAGGCCGGGCGCGATCTGGCCGATGCGCTGGCCTACCTGCGCGACCAGCAGCGCCCGCAGTGGCAGCGTCTGCTCGGTTCGCTGGACCTGCTGGTGCACAACCTGCGCAGCATCGAGCGCCGCCTGCTGGATGCCGAGCGCTCCGAGGCCAGCCTCGACAACGTCGATACGCGGCTGCGCGACAGCAACCCGCACACGTTGCGCGAGATGGGCGTGCGCCTGCGCCAGCAGCTCACGCCCGGGTCGGTGCTGTTCCGCCACGGCCTGCGCATGGCACTGGCGCTGATCGTCGGTTTCGCAGCGATCCGCCTGTTCAATGCGCAGAACGGCTCGTGGGTGCTGCTGACCATCGTGTTCGTGTGCCGGCCCAACTTCGGCGCCACGCGGCAGCGCCTGGCCCAGCGCATCGTCGGCACCCTGGCCGGCCTGGTGCTCACCTGGGCGTTGCTGCAACTGTTCCCGCAGCTGCATGTGCAGTTGCTGATCGCGCTGCTGTCGGCGCTGCTGTTCTTCTTCACCCGGACCGACCGCTACCTGGTGGCGTCGGCGGCGATCACGGTGATGGCACTGACCTGCTTCAACCTGATCGGCGACGGCTTCGTGCTGATCGTGCCGCGCATGGTCGATACCCTGCTGGGCTGCGCGATCGCAGCCGCCGCCGCATTCCTGGTCCTGCCCGACTGGCAGGGGCGCCAGCTGCACCGGGTACTGGCACGCGTGCTGGAGACCGCCGCCCGCTATCTCGAATCGGTGCTGGGCCAGTACCGCAGCGGCATGCGCGACGACCTCGCCTACCGCGTCGCCCGCCGCGACATGCACAATGCCGACGCCGCGCTGTCCACCGCGTTGTCCAACATGCTGCGCGAGCCCGGGCATGTGCGTCGCAATCTGGATGCCGGCTTCCATTTCCTGGCCTTGTCCAACACCTTGCTCGGCCACCTGTCGGCCCTCGGCGCACACCGCGACCAGGTCGACAGCTATGCCGGTGATCCGCTGGCGCTGGCCGCCGGCGAGCGCGTGCGCAAGGCGCTGCAGCAGCTGGCGGGCGCCCTCACTGCACGCCAGCCGGTGACCGAGGATGACAATGATGCCGACCGCGCGGTGGCCGCCGAACTGGAACAGATCGACGAGGCGATGCCGCCGAAGCTGCAGCTGATCCGCACGCAGATGGCGCTGGTACTGCGGCTGCTGCCGAAGCTGCGGGCGGCGGCCAACGAGGCGGTGCGTACGCTCACCTGACAACGTGCCGCCGGGCATGGCCCGGCGCTACCAGCGACGCAACAGCGCGTTGCGTCTGGCGCTGCAGCCCGATCACGCAGCCGCGCCGATACTGGGTGACCCCCTGCTCACGGATTCCCGCCATGAAGATCGAACTCAGCGGCCGCACCGCACTGGTCACCGCCTCCACCGCCGGCATCGGGCTGGCCATCGCGCAGGGCCTGGCCGGCGCCGGTGCGCGGGTCATCCTCAACGGCCGCAGCGCCGACAGCGTCGAACGCGCACGCCTGCAGCTGCTCGCCGCTGTTCCGGGAGCCGAGGTGATCGGCGTCGCCGCGGACCTGTCCGACGCGGCCGGCGTCGACACGCTGCTGGCCGGCCTGCCCAGAGTCGATATCCTGGTCAACAACGCCGGCATCTTCGGGCCGGAAGACTTCTTCGAGACCGACGACGCCACCTGGGACCGCTACTGGCAGACCAACGTCATGTCCGGCGTGCGCCTGTCGCGCGCCCTGCTGCCCGCGATGGTCGCGGCCGGCTGGGGCCGCGTGCTGTTCATTTCCTCCGAATCGGCGCGCAACATCCCGGCCGACATGATCCACTACGGCGTCAGCAAGACCGCGCAGCTGTCGCTGTCGCGCGGCCTGGCCAAGCGCGTGGCCGGCAGTGGCGTCACCGTCAACGCGGTGCTGCCCGGCCCGACCCTCTCCGATGGTTTCGCCGCGATGTTCGAAGATGAACGCCAGCGCAGTGGCAAGCCGCTGGAGCAGATCGGCCGCGAGTTCGTGATGGCACACCGGCCGTCCTCGGTGATCCAGCGCACTGCTACGGTCGAGGAAGTGGCCAACATGGTGGTGTACCTGGCCTCGCCACAGGCCTCGGCAACCTCGGGTGCAGCGCTGCGCGTGGATGGCGGCGTGGTCGACGATATCGTCTGAGATCGATGGAGGTGTGCGGACCAACGGTCCGCACCCACCCCGTCCGCACCCACAGCGGACGGGCAGGAATGCTAGGCTGCGCCGGTCAAGGAGGCTCCATGTCCGGTCACAACCAGTTTGCCCTGCTGCGCCAGCGCCGTTTCCTGCCGTTCTTCGTCGTACAGGCGCTTGGGGCGTTCAACGACAATGTGTACCGGCAGGCCATCATCAGCATGTTGCTGTTCATGGCCGTTCCGGAAGAGGAACTGGGCCTGTACGCCACGCTGGCACCGGCCATCTTCATCCTGCCCTACTTCCTGTTCTCGGCACTGGCCGGGCAGATCGCCGACAAACTGGAAAAATCGCGGCTGATCGTGATCACCACTACCATGGAGATCGTGATCATGTCGCTGGCCGCCACCGGCTTCCTGATCCAGAGCCTGCCGGTGCTGCTGGTCGCGCTGTTCTGCACCGGCATGCAGTCGACCCTGTTCGGCCCGGTGAAGTACTCGGTGCTGCCCTCGGTGCTCAAGCCTGAAGAACTGACAGGCGGCAACGGCCTCGTCGAGATGGGCACCTCGATGTCGATCCTCTCCGGCATGATCGTCGGCGGCCTGGTGTTCACGGTGGCCGGCAGCCACGGCACGGTGGTGGCGGCATGCGCGATCATCGCGCTGGCGGTCTGCGGCAACATCGCCGCGCGGCTGATTCCCAAGGTCGATGCCGGCGACCCGAATCTGAAGATCAACTGGAACCCGCTGCCCGAATCGCTGGCGGTACTGCGCATGGCGCGCCAGCAGAAGGCCGTGCGCAACGCGATCCTGGGCGTGTCCTGGTTCTGGTTCGTCGGCACCGTGCTGACCTCGCAGCTGCCGGCGTACGCGGTCGCCAACCTCGGTGGCGAACCGACCCTGTACATCTTCGCACTGGCCCTGTTCTCGGTCGGCACCGGGGTCGGCTCGCTGCTGTGCGAGAAGCTGTCGGCGCGCACCGTGGAAATCGGCCTGGTGCCGCTGGGTGCCTTCGGCATGACCGCGTTCCTGCTGGATCTGTACTTCGCCCGCAGCGGTGAGGCGACCGCGCACGGGTTGACCATCGGCACGTTCCTGCAGCAGCCGGGGAGCCTGCGCATCGTCATCGATCTTGTCGGAATCGGCCTGTTCACCGGCATCTTCGTGGTGCCGCTGTTCGCGCTGATCCAGAGCCGCACGCCGAAGGCACAGATGTCGCGCGTGTTCGCCGCGCTGAACATCCAGAACTCCGGCTTCATCGTGGCCGCCGCGCTGTTGTCGCTGGCCGCGCACAAGCTGCTGCACTGGACCATTCCGCAGCAGTTCCTGGCACTGGCCATCGCCAATGCCGTGGTGGCGATCTACATCTTCACCATCGTCCCCGAATTCCTGATGCGCTTCCTCAGCTGGTTGATGGTGCGCACCCTGTACCGGCTGCGCCCGCACGGCATCGAGGCCAACGTGCCCGACGAAGGCGCTGCACTGCTGGTCTGCAACCACGTCAGCTACATGGATGCGTTGATCCTGTCGGCGACGATCCCGCGCCCGGTGCGGTTCGTCATGTACTACCGGATCTTCAACATCCCGGTGATGCGCTGGATCTTCCGCACCGCCAAGGCGATCCCGATTGCCGGTGCGCGCGAAGACCCGGCACTGATGCAGCGCGCGTTCGACGAGATCGATGCGGCACTGGCCGAGGGCGAGCTGGTCTGCATCTTCCCGGAAGGCGCGTTGACCAGGGATGGCGCGATGGCGCCATTCAAATCCGGCGTCGAGAAGATCCTCGAACGGCGGCCGGTGCCGGTGGTGCCGATGGCGCTGCAGGGCATGTGGTCGAGCATGTGGAGCCGGCGCGACAGCCGCCTGGGCCGCATGCGCGTGCCCCGCCGCTTCCGCGCCACCATCGACGTGGTGGCCGCGCCGGCCGTGGACGGCCATCACACCGATGCCGCCGCCCTGGAAGCCCAGGTCCGCGCCCTGCGTGGCGATCACGCCTGACGCAGCAGTCCGGGCTCGGACCAGCCCCTGGCATACGCCACCGTCAAGTGCCGGTGGCGTCATGTCGCCGATGTAAACGCATACATGCAACGCCGGTTGCGGTAGATTACGCACCCACAGGGGGAGGTTGGCCACGTTCACCGGGGTCCAGCCACCAAGGAATGGAGTCTTGCTTTGAATCAACCACCACCGCTCAGCCGTCCGGTCTACATCCCCAACCATCTGGTCTGGGCGATCCTGACGACGCTGTTCTGTTGCCTGCCGCTGGGCGTGGTGTCGATCGTCTATGCCTCCCAGGTCGATGGCCGCCGCGCGGCCGGCGATCTGCCCGGGGCCTACGATGCGTCGCGCAAGGCAGGCTGGTGGGCCGTGGCTTCGGCCGTGGCGCTGCCGGTCCTGTTGCTGTTGTGGTTCGGGCTGTTCGGCGGCTTGGCTGTGCTGGGCGCTCTTTCCGACCATTGATTCACCACCACCACCCATCAAGGAGCTTGAACCCATGAACACCGCTACTCCGCAGGTCCCGAACAATCTGGTCTGGGCAATCCTGTCCACCCTGTTCTGCTGCCTGCCGGCGGGCATCGTGTCGATCGTCTACGCCGCCCAGGTCAACGGCAAGCTGGCCGCAGGCGACGTCGCCGGTGCCCAGGATTCGGCCGCCAAGGCCAAGAAGTGGGCCATCTGGTCGGCCATCGCCGCCGTCGTGGTGGGCGTGCTGTACGGCATCCTCATCGTGGCCGTCGGCGGCATGGGCGCCATGAGCGGCGGCAGCAGCTACTGATGCCTCCGGACGGATCCGGTGCCCGCGCCGGATCCGTTGCCGCATGTCTGCCCGTCCTGCCCATTCCCGCTTTGCCCGCTGGGCACCGCTGCTGGCCGCCACCGGTCTGGCCGCAGGTGCTGCGGTGGTGCTGCGCCACGTCAATCCATATGTTGCCGGCAACCCGTTGCCGAGCTGCCCGCTGTACGCGCTGACCGGCCTGTACTGCCCGGGCTGTGGCAGCACCCGCTGCCTGTATTCACTGGTCCACTTCGACTTGCCCGGCGCAATGGCGATGAACCCGCTGCTGGTCGTCAGCCTGCCCTTCCTGCTGCTGATGCTGCTCAATGCCGCTGGCTTCCGCCCCCGCCTGCTCGACCCGCTGATGCGGGTGCTGGCCAATCCCACCTTCTGGCTGTGGCTGCTGCCCGGCTATGCGCTGCTGCGCAACCTGCCGTGGGCGCCGTTCACCGCGTTGGCACCGATCTAGGTTTCCGGCCAACGGCGCAGCCCCTCGTGGTGGCGCGATATCTGAAGGTAGAAGCCTGGGAGTTGGCCGGGCGGGATGGGCTTGCGGGGGACGCCGTAAATCCATCCCTGGAGGCTTGGCCGCGGCATCCATGCCGCGGACACCCCCGCAAGCCCATCCCGCCCGGCCACGGACAGTTTCCGTGCGCGTCCACCACGGAAAAGAAAGAGAAGATCAAAAGCGGAAGCCGATCGCTTCGCTCTGCATCCACGCATGGCGTGGATCTACCGTGTCGACCAAGGTCGACACCCACCGAAAATCTCAGTTGACCCACCGTCACCGGGAAACTGTCGGGGGTGGGGCGGTGTGGGGCTGCAGGACCGTTGGCGCCATGGATGGCGCCATCGAGCCCCCATGGATGGGTTTACGGCGTGTCCTGCAGCCCCACAGCGCCCCGCCCAATCCTCAGCAACCCAGAGCCGCTTTGGCTTTGGCTTTGGCTTTGGCTTCAGCCTCTGCAGGTGCAGGGCTGCAAGCCCTGCAAAGCACCTACGTCACCCAGCCTGCAATCACCAGCAGGGCCAGCACGGCCAGCCACAGCAGCAGCATCCGCCACACCAGACTCATCGCATCACGCAGTTCCGGCAGGCGCTGCCACACCGGCAACAAGCCCGCTTCGGTGTAATCGTGCGCGTCCTCGCGCAGTTCGGCGTTGACGCTGGCGCGTGCCACCGCGCCGAGGAAGGCGATGCCTCCGGCCAGGCGCTCGCCATGCGCCTGGCGCCACGCCTTCCACGCCGTATCGAAATTGCCGACCAGCGCCATCGAGAACGCCATCAGCTGCGCCACCGGCCACTCGGTCCAGCCCAGCAGCCGCTGCGCCACTGCCAGCGCCTCGGCCGGAACACGAGCGCGCATCGGGCTTTCCGCCATCAGCGCCAGCAGTCGATAGCCCAGTGCACCGGCCGGGCCAAGCAACAGGAACCAGAACAGCACCGCGAACCAGCGCCGCAGTGCATTGAGCACGGTGGCTTCCACCAGCGACGGTACATCCTCGCGCAGGCTGCCGCCGGCGGCCTGCAGGTTGCGCATGGCCGCCTGCCGGGTCGCCGCATCATCGGCATCGATGACCGCCTCGATATCGCGATCCAGGTCGCGCGGGCCCCAGCACCACGCCAGCACCACCACCCCCAGCAGCAGCGACGGCAGCCCGAACAGCACCCCGCGCAGCAGCCATGCCAGCAACGCCATCAACAGCAGTGGCGGCAACAGGGCAAGGGCGACACCTGCCGGTCCATGCCAGGCCTTGCCACCGCGCGCGTCCAGCCAGCCCAGCCAACGCCGGAAGCCCTCGAAGCGACGCAGCGAAGCGGCAGCGGCCGGAGCGACATGGCCCAGGGCCAGTGCAACCAGCACGGCGGCCAGAGTGGTGAACATGGCAGGTCTCCCTACAAAACAGAACGCGTGGCGCCGCTACCTTACCTGTCGCAGCCGCCGCTTCACGAATGGCCCGCACTGTAACCCGGGCCGTGTTCAGGTGGCGGCAATACCGGGCCGTTGCATGCCCGCTGGCCGCCTGCCGTCACGCCTTCTGCTGGCGGTACCAGTGCTCGATCAGGCCACGCGAAATCGAGATCGGCGGTGACAGGCGGATGCCCTGCCCGTCGTCATGGGCATCACGCGCCAGCGCAGCGCCCACCTCTTCTGCACTGAACCAGCGCGCATCTTCCAGCTCACCGTCCACCGTCGGCAGGTCGTCCTGGGCCTGTGCTCGGAAGCCGACCATCAGCGCGCCGGGGAACGGCCACGGCTGCGAACCGAGGTACTGGCAGGCGGTCACCCGCACCTTGCTCTCCTCGTGGACTTCGCGCACCACGGTCTGCTCGAAGGTCTCGCCCGGTTCGACGAAGCCGGCCAGCACCGAGTAGCGCCGCGGCGCCCAGTTCGACTGGCGGCCGAGCAGCAGGCGGCCCTGGTTCTCCACCGCCACGATCACGGCCGGATCGACACGCGGGTAGTGCTCGGTGGAGCACTGCGCGCAACGGCCCACGAAACCGCCGCGTGCAAACGCCACGGCGCCGCCGCACACACCACAGAAGCGGGTGCGCGCGTGCCAGTAGGACATGCCGCGCGCGTAGCTGAAGGCGGTTGCATCGGCCATCGGCCACAGCAACGCGGCCTGGCGCAGGTCGAGGCGACGCGGTGCAGTGGCGGTCACATTGGCAGCTTCGACCGAGAACCAGGCCTGTTCGCCGCGCAGGCCGAGGAAGATCGCGGCACCGGGGCCACCGCCGATATCGGCGCCGGTTACTGCCAGCGGCTGATCGTCATCGTCGGTGAAGGCGCTGCCGTCGTGATCGAGAACAAGGATGCGCGCGCCCGGCCACAGGCGCGCCAGTGCTTCGGCATCGTCGCGCAGGGCATCGGCGCGCTCCAGCGGTTCGCCCACGAAGGCGAAACCGGAAAGCGGCGAAGGAGTATTGGGCATCCGGCAAGCGTGCCGCCAATCGATGCAGGTGGCAAGCCGCAGGCTTTGCGGAAACCGTGTGTGGAGCTTGCTCCACACACCTTGTCGCGCGGGACACAGGCCCCGCGCCCTGCCTACATGCTGAAGCTGCTGCCGCAGCCGCAGGTGGTCTTGGCATTCGGGTTGCGGATCACGAACTGGGCACCGGTCAGGCTCTCGGTGTAGTCCACCTCGGCACCCATCAGGTACTGCAGGCTCAGCGGGTCGACCAGCAGGGTCACCCCGCTGGTCTGTACCGCCAGATCATCGTCGGCCCGGTTCTCGTCGAACTCGAACCCGTACTGGAAGCCCGAACAGCCGCCTCCCTCGATGTACACACGCAGGGCCAGGTCGGGGTTGCCCTCTTCCTGGATCAGGGATCTGACCTTGGCGGCCGCCGACTCGGTGAAGTTCAGCGGGCGCTCCAGCGACTGGTAATCGGGCGCGGCGGCCGGGGTGGCGCCGGGCAGGGAGACTAGCGTGCTCATGGCGTCAGCATGGGGGCGCCGACGACGGCTTTCAAGCCATCGCCTCGGCCAGCTTACGGCGCGCGGCGGTGTCGCCCTTGCCCGCATTGGCGTCGTCGCCTTCCGGGGCCGGCAGCGCCGCCATCGGGGCGCTGGCATGGATCAGGCGGCCGTTCAGCTGGGCGCCCGCATTCATTTCCACCACCTGGTAATGGACGTTGCCGTTGACCCGCGCGCTCGGCGTCAGTTCAACCTTCTCGGTGGCGTGCACATCGCCGTCCAGGCGGCCACTGATGACCACCACCTGGGCACGGATCTCGCCTTCGATCACGCCGTGCTCGGCCACCGTCAGGGTCGCGCCACTGGCGCCCTCGGCGGCGATCACCTTGCCGTGGATGCGGCCTTCCACATACAGGCCACCACTGAACTCCACATCGCCGCGGATCACCACCTGGTTGCCGATCAGGGCGTCGACCACCAGCTGGCCATCACGGTTGGATTTGCTGTTCCCGAACATCTGCCTACTCCCCTTTGCTGGCCGGCGCACCGGCCTGTTTCCAGTCGAATACCTGGGTGGTACCCCCGTACCACTCCCCAATGTCACCCGCACGCGTTGCGGGGTGAAGTCAGCCGGCAGCATGACGCTGCCGGTGATCTGCTGGAAGTACCGGAACGAGTAATCCTGCCCCGGTACCTTGCTGCGCTGGTGCAGATCATCCCAGCTGATCGTGGCCAGCTTGCCGTTCTTCACGCCTTCCACGGTGAAGCGCATCTGCCCCTGGCTGATGGCACCGCGGTTGAGGTTCTGGGTCAGCACGGCGGTGTACTGCCAGGTGCCGGCGGTCTCCGGGCTGAACTCGATGGAATGGGTGTTCAACCCCTTGCGCTGGCTGGTCGAGCCGACCAGGCGTTCGTAGAAGGCGACATCGGCACGCAGGCCGGCGATTTCCTCATCACGCTCGGCCAGGGAGGACTGCACCTCGGTATTGGCGGCGCGGCTGATGCGGTCGGAGGCTTCCAGCGTGGCCTGCTTCTGGCGCAGCTCGGTCAGTTGCCCCTGCAGCGTCTCGGCGCGCTTCTCGGCGGCCTGCAGGCGCTGGCCCTGGGCATCGCGCGGGGTGGCCATCCAGCAGCCACCGAGGACCGCCAGCACCAGGCTGAGCAGCCAGATGCCGCCGATCACCAGCAGGCGTCGACGGTCGGCGGGGGCTGCGAGGCACCCGGCAGGCGCACCTGCACGCGCATGGGTGGGCGGTTGTTCATGGGTGGATTCCGGGGCATCGCCAGGGCGATACCGGTACGGCCCCTGTGGCAAACGACGGGCTAGTGTATGACAGGACGGGTGGGTTTCCTGCGCAGTGGCCCGCCACGGTCTGTGGCGTTCAGCCACGCCATCGTCGATAGTGTGGCCCCCTGCACAGTTCCGTCGCCGGAGCACCGCCATGACCGAAGCCCACCTGTTCGTGATCGGCATCCTGCTGGCCTGGCTGGCCGGCATCCGCGTCTACCTCACCGTGTTCGGCGTCGGCCTGGCCGGCCTGCTTGGCTGGGTCGACCTGCCCCCGCCCTGCAGGCCACCGAATCGTGGTGGGTGCTGGGAACTTCGGCGGCGCTGGCCATCACCGAATTCTTTGCCGACAAGATTCCCGGTGTGGACTCGGCCTGGGACCTGGTGCAGACCCTGGCACGCGTGCCGGCCGGTGCCTTCCTCGCCGCCGCCACGCTGTCGCCGGATGGGCAACTGGGAACCGGCGCGCTCGCTGCCGGCGCCGGCGTGGCGTTGGCCAGCCATGGCCTGAAGGCGGGCACCCGCGCCCTGCTCAACACCTCGCCGGAACCGGCCAGCAACTGGGTGGCCTCCGCCGCCGAGGACACCGTGGTGATCGGCGGCCTGGCGTTGGCGCTGGCGCACCCGTGGATCGCGCTGGTGGTGGTGCTGGCCTGCAGCCTGGCCGGTGCACTGGCGGTGTGGCTGGTCTGGCGCGCCCTGTGGAAAGGCGTGCGCTGGCTGGCACGCGGCGGCTCGGCGTCGGTAACAAGGCCATCCGGCAGCGGCTGATCACCAGGCTTGTCGCATAATGGACGCGAACACCAGGAGCACCGATGGCCGCAAACGAATCCCCGCGGGCGCCCGCCCGGGACGCGCTGAAACCCCGCCGGCCGACCACTGGCAGCGCTGGGCACACCCGGTGACGGCTCCGGTGATGGCAACACCGCCGCCTCCGGCCAGCCCGGCGGCAACGGCTCCGCCCCCGCTCGTGCCCCCGGCGCTGCCTGGCGCGGCGGCGCTGGCCGACGCCGGCAACTCGGACCCGGCCCCGCCGCCTGCGGACTCGCCCTATCGCGTGCTGATCGTCGAGGACGACCGTGCCCAGGCGCTGTTCGCGCAGAGCGTGCTGCACGGCGCCGGCATGCAGGCGATCGTGCACAGCGATGCCGACGGCGCGCTGCAGGCCATCAAGGAACACCATCCCGACCTGATCCTGATGGACCTGCACCTGCCGGGGCTGGATGGCATGCGGCTGACCGCCCTGATCCGCCAGCAACCCGGCCTGCAGCTGCTGCCGATCGTGTTCCTCAGCGGTGACCCGGATCCGGAGCGCCAGTTCGAAGTGCTCGACAGTGGCGCCGATGACTACCTGAGCAAGCCGATCCGGCCCCGTCACCTGATCGCGGCCGTGGCCAACCGCATCCGCCGCGCGCGTGCGCAGGCCGCGACGCTGCCGGGTGTGGGCGGTGCGCCGGCCACCAGCAATCCGGAAACCGGCCTGCCGACGCGCCACCATGTGCTGCAGCAGCTCAATGCCGCGCTCGCCCACCGCGACGCGGGCGGTGTGTTCTTCATCGAGGTGGCCAGCGCCCTCGGGCTGCGCGAGCGCTACGGCTACGCCGCCTTCGAGCGGCTGATGGTGCAGGCCGGGCAACGTCTGGCCGAGGCCGGCGAACCGCATCTGCTGGCCCGCCTGAACGACAACAGCTTCCTGCTGCTGGCGCGCAATGCCGGCGAAGACTCGCTGGAAGGCATCGCCGCGACCCTGCGCGAACAGCTCTCGGCGCGCGCCTTCGTGATCCGCGATGACGAGTCGGTGCACCTGCGTGGCGTGGTTGGCTATGCGCCGTTGTCGCCGGGCTTCGATGACGCCAGCAGCGCGCTGGAAGCGGTGGAAAGAACCACCCTGCAGGCGCGCCTGCTCAGCGCGGGCGTGGCCGGCCACGTGCATCGCCAGGCCGTGACCGAGCAGGAGCACCTGGCCCTGCTGGAAGGCCAGCTGGAACTGGCCTACCAGCCGATCGTCGCCGTTGCCGGTGGCAATACCGCGCAGTACCAGCTGCTGCTGCGCCTGCGCCAGGCCGATGGCACGGTGCTGGCCGCCGGCCAGGTGATTCCGGCGGCCGAAGCGGCCGGCCGCATTGCCGACCTCGACCAGCAGGTGATGGACCACGCGCTGGGCCTGCTGGACCTGTACCGGCATGCCACCCAGCCGCTGAACCTGTTCGTTTCGCAGTCGCTGCGCACCCTGCAGCGCGATGCCTTCGGCGACTGGCTGCTGGAATCGCTGCAGCAACGCGATCTGCCCGGCAGCGCGCTGGTGATCGACGTGCGCCTGCCCGACGCGCTGATCCACACCGTGCCGTTGCAGCAGTTCTGCCAGCGCATGGCCAGTGCCGGCGTACGTTTCTGCCTGAGCCAGTTCGAGCCCGGCGCCGACGCCGACGCGCTGCTGACCCAGCTGCCGCTGTCGTTCGTGCGCATGGCCGCGCGCTTTTCCAGCAGCCATTCCAACCCGGCCACGCGCGAGGAACTGCGCCGGGCGATCGAACAGGCGCACGCCGCCGGGTTGCAGATCATCGGCCAGCAGATCGAAGACCCGCAGGCCGCCGCGGCGATGTGGGTCGGCGGTGTCGACTACATCCAGGGCAACATGGTGCAGTCGGCCGGCAGCGATCTGAACTTCGACTTCCACAACGCGGTGCTCTGAGGTGCCGCTGTGGGCGGCGCTGCTGGTGGCTCTGGCGGTGGTGGCCTGCGCGCTGCTGCTGTCGAGCCTGCGCCTGCGTGCGCAACGGCATGCGCTGAGCGCGCTGCAGCGCAGGCATGACGCACTGCTCGGCGAGCGCGACCAGCTGCGGCGGACCACCGAGCGCCAGGGCCAGCTGGAGCAGCAGCTGCTGCAGGCCAAGCAGGCGGCCGAGGCGGCGGTGCTGGCCAAGGGCGAATTCCTGGCCACGATGAGCCACGAAATCCGCACCCCGCTCAACGGCATCCTGCCGATGCTGGAGCTGATCGCACGCGGGCCGCTGGGCGACGACCAGCGGCAGATGCTGGCCACCGCGTCGGCCAGCTCGCAACAGCTGCTGCGCATCGTCGACGACATCCTCGATTACTCACGGCTGGAAGCACAGGCACTGGAACTGGAGATCACCAGCTTCAACCTGCGCGATCTGCTCGACGGGGTGGTGCAGCTGATGCAGCGGGCCGCCGACAACAAGGGCCTGGCACTGGCGTTGCAGCTGGACCCGTCGGTGCGCCTGCCGGTGCGCGGTGATCCGGTGCGCCTGCGCCAGGTGCTGAGCAATCTGCTGGCCAACGCCATCAAGTTCACCGCACGCGGCCAGGTGCAGCTGCGCGTGCTGCGCCTGGGCGAAGCGGCCGCGCAGCATCAGCTGCGCTTCGAGATCATCGACACCGGCATCGGCATCGATGCGGCATTGCAGGCCCGCCTGTTCCAGTCCTTCAGCCAGGCCGACGCCTCGACCACCCGCATCTATGGCGGAACCGGCCTGGGCCTGGCCATCTGCAAGCGCATCATCGACCTGATGCAGGGCCGCATCGGTGTGCAGTCCACGCCCGGCCACGGTGCCACGTTCTGGTTCGAGATTCCGCTGCTGAAGGTGCCCGGCGACCTGCCTGCGATGGCGCGCGCCCCGGCCCCGCTGCTGCTGTTCAGTACCGACGCGACGCTGCAGGCACGCGTGCAGCGCATCGCGGCCCATCACGGTCTGCAGGTGCAGGTGCTGGCGCAGCTGGACGCCGTGGTCGAGCGCCTGCGGGCAGCGCCCGGCCCCGGGCAGCTGGCACCGGCCTGGCTGCTGGCCGATGCACGTGCGCGTCGCAATGGCGGGGCCACGCTGCAGCAGGTCGTGGCCGAACGTGGCGAGGATGACACCCTGCAACTGCTGTGGCTGCAGGACGAGGCCATGCCGGCGCGCGCGCGCCAGCACCGGCTACCCACCGACTTCGAAGATGCTGCCCTGCATACACTGCTGGGGGCGCCGGTGGCCCACGCACGGCCCTCGGCCCTGCTGGCCAGTGCCGAAGCCCTGCCGGCGGCGGCGACGCTGGCGCCGCTGCATCTGCGCGTGCTGCTGGTGGAGGACAACACGGTCAACCGGATGGTCGCCGAGCAACTGCTGCGCGTGTTCCAGTGCGATGTCCGCCATGCCGCCGATGGTGAGCAGGCGCTTGCTGTGCTGCGCGAAGGCGGCACGGACGTGGTCCTGATGGATTGCCAGATGCCGGTACTGGACGGCTAT
The DNA here is from genome assembly GCF_056172695.1 of Stenotrophomonas sp. GSD10. Taxonomy (NCBI): domain Bacteria; kingdom Pseudomonadati; phylum Pseudomonadota; class Gammaproteobacteria; order Lysobacterales; family Lysobacteraceae; genus Stenotrophomonas; species Stenotrophomonas sp. GSD10. The sequence goes on from NZ_JAOCMC010000002.1 coordinate 3,832,613, forward strand.
GCCGCCACACGCCGCTGGCGCGCCGAGGAAGCCGAGGCCGGGCGCACGCGCCTGCCGATCATCGCGATGACCGCCAATGCCATGGCCGGCGACAGGGAGCGCTGCCTGCAGGCCGGCATGGACGACTACCTGTCCAAGCCGATCGCGCGCACCGCGTTGCATGCGCTGCTGCAGCGCTGGACCGGGGGCAAACCTGCGTCACTGCCCCTACCTGCCGTAGAGCCGAGCCATGCCCGGCTGGCGGAGCTCGACTGCGATCAGCCTGGCGATCGTCGAGCAAGCTCGACGCTACAGACCAAGCCACCCAGCGCGGCACCCCAACCGGTGCTCGACCGCGATGTGCTGGACGAACTGCACGCGGTGATCGGCGAGGCGGCCATCCGGATCGTTACGGTCTTTCTTGAAGATGCGCCGGCGATGGTGCAGCAGTTGCAGCTGGCCGCGCAGAACGGTGATGAATCGCGCCTGCAGGCCGTCGCGCACAGCCTGAAATCATCCAGCGCGAACGTGGGTGCGCTGTCGTTGTCGGCGGTTGCTGCACGCATCGAGCATGAAGCGCGCAGTGGCAGCCTGCAGCGCCCCGCCGTGGCGGTCGCGCTGCTGGTGGCCGAATTCGCCCGTGCACGGGTGGCGCTGACGGGCTACCTGGCGCAGCACCGGTAGCCGGTAGAGTCGAGCTTGCTCGACTGGGCCATGCCGGACACGACGGAGCCGTCGAGCAAGCTCGACGCTACGCGGACCCGGCGTCAGGTCACTCTTCCAGCTTGCTCAGCAGGTACTTCGGCTCGCCGATGCGCTCGATCAGGTCAAGCTGGGTTTCCAGCCAGTCGATGTGCTCCTCTTCCGAATCGAGGATCTTCACGAACAGCTGGCGGCTGACGTAATCGCCCACCGAATCGGCATATGCCACGGCCTCGCGCAGGGTGACCACACCGTCGCGTTCGAGCGACAGATCGCACTGCAGGATCTCGGTCGGGTTCTCGCCGATGCGCAGCTTGCCCAGCGCCTGGAAGTTCGGCAGGCCTTCGAGGAACAGGATGCGGTCGGCAAGCATGTCGGCATGCTTCATCTCGTCGATCGATTCCTTGTACTCGTGCTCGGCCAGTTCCTTGATGCCCCAGTTCTTGAGCATCTTGGCGTGCAGGAAGTACTGGTTGATCGCGGTCAGCTCGTTGTAGAGGACCTTGTTGAGGAATTCGATGACCTTGGTATCGCCCTTCATGGCGGTGCTCCTGCGCGCTGAAAACGCGGGCACTTTAACCCCTTGCGCGCAGGCGTGAAGGAACGCGAATCGTGCGCATTGGCCAGTGCGGCCAGCGGTGAACCGGATGTGGGCGTGGCGTGGGCGCCGCGCGAAGGGCGGATCAGGCCGCCTGCAGGCCCAGCACCGGCAGCGGCAGGTCGTGGGTGTTCAACGCCTTGGCCAGCAGATCACCCGCCATGTCCAGGCAGGAACCGCAGGTCGCGCCGCAGCCGGTACGCATGGTCAGCTCGCCCACCGAGGTGACGCCCTGTGAGGCGGCTTCACGGATCTGGTGGTCGGTGACTCCGTTGCAGATGCAGACGTACACAGGCAGGAACCGGGCTGACAGGCCAGAAGCGGCCTGTTGCCTATTCCAATGGAAACGAGAATGGTTGTCAATCAAGGACATGAACCATTCTCGATACCGTTCAGCCGATCAGCTCGCCGGGCCGTCGCCCTGGGCCTTCTTGGGCCAGTAACCGCGGGTACGGGGGCGCTTGCGCGGGCGGTCGTGACCGGCGTTGTGCCCCGGCATCCAGGCCTCGGCAGCGCTCTTGGGCATGGCAGTGACGCCCTGACCTGCGACCCCGCGTGCCAGTGGCGCCAGATGTCGCAATGCGCGGGCATAGACGCCGCGCTTGAACATCACCACATGCTCCACCGGGTACCAGAAATCGACCCAGCGCCAGTGATCGAACTCGGGCGAGTCGGTGTGGTCCAGCTTCACATGCGATTCGTCGCCGGTCAGCCGCAGCAGGAACCAGACCTGCTTCTGGCCGATGCAGACCTGCCGCTCATTGCGGCGGATGGCGCGCGCCGGCAGCTTGTAGCGCAGCCAGCCGGGCGTTGCCCCGAGCACTTCCACATGCTCAGGCAGCAGGCCGGTCTCTTCCTGCAGTTCACGATACATGGCCTCGACAGGCGTCTCGTCGGTGTTCATGCCGCCCTGCGGGAACTGCCAGCCGTCCCGGCGCACGCGTCGTGCCCAGAACACCTGGCCGTCCTGCCGCATCAGCACAATGCCGACGTTCGGTCGATAGCCGTCCGGATCGATCACGATGCGGACTCCTAAAAATCTACTGTCCGGGACTATCCCATGCCCTCTGCCGGCCCACAAGCTCGGCACAAAAGTGTTGACATGCCCGTTACACATCCGCAGAATAGCGGGCTCACCAAGGCTATGTAGCTCAGCCGGTTAGAGCACAGCACTCATAATGCTGGGGTCGGTGGTTCGAGTCCACCCATAGCCACCACATTGAAAATGAAGTTGTTTTTCAATGTGAAAAGTGAGAAAATAGTTGCACGTTTTGCCCCGTCGCCAAGCGGTAAGGCACCTGACTCTGACTCAGGCATTCGGTGGTTCGAATCCATCCGGGGCAGCCAAACAAAAAGAAAAAAGCCTGATCGAAAGATCAGGCTTTTTTCTTTTTTGTTTGGTCACGCATTCCCACCAAGAGCAGCCGAGCATCGGCTCGGCTCTACAAAGACCGGGGGACGGGCATGCGAAGCCATCGGTAGTGCCGGCCGCTGGCCGGCAACCTCCAACCTCGAAATCCACAACCCAGAAACGACAAAAGCCCGGCCGAAGCCGGGCTTTTGCGTTTCCATCCAGCGGGCTCCCGAAGGAGCCCAACCAGGCGCGATGGATCAGCGCTTGGAGAACTGGGTGGCGCGACGGGCCTTGTGCAGACCGACCTTCTTACGCTCGACTTCACGGGCGTCACGGGTCATGAAGCCAGCCTTGCGCAGCTCGGACTTCAGGGTTTCGTCGTACTCGACCAGTGCACGGGCGATGCCCAGACGGATCGCACCGGCCTGACCGGTGGTGCCGCCGCCAGCGGCGGTGACCAGGATGTCGAAGCTTTCGGTGTTCTTGGTCAGCTCGAGCGGCTGGCGCACGATCATGCGCGCGGTCTCACGACCGAAGAACTCGTCCAGCGGACGGCCATTGACGGTGATGTTGCCCGAACCCTTGCGCAGGAACACGCGAGCGGTGGAGGACTTGCGGCGGCCAGTGCCGTAGTTTTGAGTGATAGCCATGATTAGATATCCAGAACCTGCGGCTGCTGTGCGGCGTGCGGATGCTCAGTGCCGGCGTAGACCTTGAGCTTGCGGTACATCTGGCGACCCAGCGGGCCCTTCGGCAGCATGCCCTTCACGGCGATCTCGATCACGCGCTCCGGGTGGCGCTCCAGCGCCTGGGCCAGGGATTCGGTCTTCAGGTTGCCGATGTAGCCGGTGAAACGGTGATACATCTTGTCCTGCAGCTTCTTGCCGGTGACGGCAATCTTTTCTGCATTGATGACGACCAGGTAGTCGCCGGTATCAACGTGCGGGGTGTAGACCGGCTTGTGCTTGCCGCGCAGACGGCGGGCCAGCTCGGTGGCGAGACGGCCCAGGGTCTTGCCCTCGGCGTCGACGAGGTACCAGTCGCGCTGGACGGTCTCGTTCTTGGCAGTGAAAGTGCTCATGAAGAACTCTAGGTTAGGTCGGGCTCATTGCGGCGAAAGGCTCACCGGAACTCTGCCACGCGTTGTGAAAAGGTGAAGCGTAAGAGGCGGGATTGTACTCACCTTGGCGGCCGGGTGCAAGCCGCACCCAGCGCCGGGTTGGCAGGGGCCCGGGCGCGGGCGAGAATCGGGGGTCTTCCGCCCCATCGCGTACCGCCATGACCGTGCTCCGCCAGACCACCCCGCTGGACCACCTGCTGACCGAGGCGCAGCGCGCCCTGGACACGGTGTTCGGCAACCCGCCGGCGGCCCGCCCCTACCCGGCCGCCGACACCGCCGAGCCGGGCATGGACAACGCCGAGCGCCGGCACGCGGCCGGCCTGATGCGGATCAACCACGTCGGCGAGGTCTGCGCGCAGGGCCTGTATTTCGGCCAGGCCGCCGTGGCCCGCGACCCGGCCACGCGTGAACACCTGCTGGAAGCAGCCCAGGAAGAGACCGACCATCTGGCCTGGTGCGCCACCCGCCTGGGCGAACTGGACAGCCGTCCCAGCCTGTTCAACCCGCTGTGGTATGCCGGCAGCTACACCATCGGCACCCTGGCCGGGCTGCGCGGCGATGGCTGGAACCTGGGCTTCGTGGTCGAGACCGAGCGCCAGGTGGAGGCCCATCTGGACGAGCACCTGGTCGACCTTCCGGCCGGCGACCTGCGCAGCCGCGCGGTCATCGCGGTCATGAAGGAAGACGAGGCCCGCCACGCGGACCACGCCGAGCAGGCCGGCGCACGCCGCCTGCCGTTCCCGATTCCGGGCGCGATGGCGCTGGCCTCCAAGGTGATGAAGACCATCGCTTACCGCATTTGAAGGGTCGCCCGCACCAACGGTGCGGGCCTACCAGGAGGTGCGCCGGGGTCCGACGGTGGGGCCCGACCGTTGGTCGGGCCATCAATCAGTTGGGCGAGACCAGCTTCAGGCCGATCACACCGGCCACGATCAGGCCCACGCAGGCCAGGCGGGCCGGCGATGCGCTGTCGTTGAACAGGTAGATACCCAGCACGGCCACGCCCAGGGCGCCGATACCGGTCCAGATCGCATAGGCCGTACCGACCGGGATGCTCTTCATCGCCTGGCTCATCAGGTACAGGCTGATCAGTGCGGACACCACCGTGACAACGGTGGGCAGGGGCTTGCTGAAGCCTTCGGAGTACTTCATTCCAAGCGCGAAACCGATCTCGAACAGACCGGCCAGCAACAGGTAGATCCAGGGCATGGGTGGGGGCTCCTTACCTTTTTTGACAAAAACGAAACGGCCCGGTGTTTTCACACCGGGCCGTGGGTCGGTACATCACCGTGGAACTATACCGCTTGCGCAACACAGGTTCCACGGGGCGGGTCGTCCCGCCTGGGTGGCGATGCCTGCGGGCATCGCACATGGGGCTTACTCGGACAGGTTGCGGCCGTGGAACAGCTCTTCGATCTCGCGCTTGAGCAGCGCTTCGATCTTCATGCGTTCCTTGAACGACAGGTTCTTGGCCTTTTCCTCGAACAGGTACTGGTCCAGGTCGAAGTCCTTCAGGTGCATCTTCGTGTGGAAGATGTTTTCCTGGTAGACGTTGACGTCGAACATCTCGTAACGCGACTTGATGTTCTTGGCCAGGAAGTTCTGGATCGAGTTGATCTTGTGGTCGATGAAGTGCTTCTTGCCCTTCACATCGCGGGTGAAGCCACGGACGCGGTAGTCCATGATCACGATGTCCGACTCGAGGCTCTCGATCAGGTAGTTCAGGGCCTTCAGCGGCGAAATGACGCCACAGGTGGCCACGTCGATGTCCGCGCGGAACGTCGCGATACCTTCCTGCGGATGGGTTTCCGGGTAGGTATGGACGGTGATGTGGCTCTTGTCCATGTGCGCGACCACGGCGTCGGAGATCAGCTCCTTGCCGGCCAGCTTCTTGTCGATCACCGGTTCTTCGGAGATCAGGATGGTCACCGAGGCACCCTGCGGGTCGTAGTCCTGGCGGGCCACGTTCAGGATGTTGGCGCCGATGATCTCGGCGACATCGGTCAAGATTTGAGTCAGCCTGTCGGCGTTGTACTCTTCATCGATGTATTCAATGTAACGCTGACGCTCCTCTTCGGTGCGCGCGTAACACACGTCATAGATGTTGAAGCTCAGCGCCTTGGTGAGGTTGTTGAAACCCTGCAGCCTCAGGCGAGGCAACGGCTTGACCACGGCGGTCGATTCCTGTGTAAGAAGGGGAAAGGGTGAATTATGGGGCAAACTGCCCCCGGGGGAACGTGAAGACGCAAGAGTTCTGGCACACTGTTTGCCCTTAACAATTGCGCTGGTTAAGCTCCGCTATCGACCCCGTGAATCCGTTCATGCGCAGAGGGAGCGCCCCTATCGTGTCAACCGTGCGCCTAGCTAGCAGTCCACTGGCCCTGGATATCGCCACCATCGATCGTTTCCTGGCGCACAGCCACCGGCGGCGATATCCCACCCGTACCGACGTCTTCCGACCCGGTGACCCGGCGGGAACCCTGTATTACGTCATCAGCGGCTCGGTTTCGATCATGGCCGAGGAAGATGACGATCGCGAGCTGGTGCTGGGCTACTTCGGTGCCGGCGAGTTTGTCGGCGAGATGGGCCTGTTCGTCGAATCGGACCGCCGCGAGGTGATCCTGCGGACCCGTACCGCCTGCGAACTGGCTGAAATCAGCTACGAGCGCCTGCATCAGCTGTTCCTCGGCCCGCTGTCGGCCGATGCCCCGCGCCTGCTGTACGCGCTGGGCCAGCAGATCTCCAAGCGCCTGCTCGACACCAGCCGCAAGGCCAGCCGCCTGGCATTCCTGGACGTTACCGACCGGATTGTGCGCACTCTGCACGACCTGGCCCAGGAACCGGAGGCGATGAGCCATCCGCAGGGCAGCCAGCTGCGCGTTTCGCGCCAGGAACTGGCGCGCCTGGTCGGCTGCTCACGCGAAATGGCCGGCCGCGTGCTGAAGAAGCTGCAGACCGATGGCCTGCTGCATGCCCGTGGCAAGACCGTGGTGCTGTACGGCACCCGTTGATTGCCGGGGGCAGTCCTGTAGAGCCGAGCCCACGCTCAGCTGCCATTGGCGTACAGCAGCCGAGCGTGGGCTCGGCTCTACACGGCCTCTGCGCGGCCTGCTGGGCTAGGCTCGGTGCATGGAACTGAGCAGCGAATTCTGGTGGTTCATCCTCATCGGCCTAGGCGCACAGCTGGTGGACGGCGCGCTGGGCATGGCCTTCGGCCTGGTGTCCTCCTCGGTGATGCTGAGCATGGGGCTGCCGCCCGCGCAGGTCAGCGCCAGCATCCACACCGCTGAAGTGTTCACCACGGGCGCTTCCGGCGTGTCGCACCTGGCCGCCGGCAATGTCGACAAACGCCTGTTCCTGCGTCTGGCCCTGCCCGGTGCGGTCGGTGGCGCGCTGGGCGCCTACGTGCTCACCCAGATCCCCGGCGACATCATCCGGCCGCTGATCTACCTGTACCTGCTGGTGCTGGCCATCATCATCCTGGCGCGCGCCGCGGGCCGCTGGATGCCACAGGGCGAGATCCGCCGGGTGCCGGTGCTGGGCTTCTTCGCCGGCCTGCTGGACGCCAGCGGCGGTGGCGGCTGGGGTCCGGTGGCGACCTCCACCCTGCTCGCCCGTGGTGGCCAGGCGCGCACCACCATCGGCACGGTCAATGCCGCCGAGTTCATCGTCACCCTGACCATCTCGGCCACCTTCCTGCTCTCGATGGGCGTGCAGCACCTGCAGATCGTCGCCGGGTTGCTGATCGGCGGCATGATGGCCGCGCCGGTGGCGGCCATCCTGGTCAAGCGGGTGAAGGAGCGCTGGGTGCTGGTAGCGGTGGGCGTGCTGGTGCTGGGCATCAGCCTGTTCCAGATCGGCCACGCGGTGTACGGGCACCTGTATCGCTGAGGCATCCCCTGTAGAGCCGAGCCATGCTCGGCTGATGGCGCACGGATACCGCAACGAAGAGCAGCCGAGCATGGCTCGGCTCTACAGCAGGCTCGGCTCAGGCCTTGTCGCCGCCGCGCTCGACGCAGCCCCAGTTGAGGATGCGGGTGCCGGCCGGCAACACGCTGCGGAAGAAATCCACCTTGGAGCGCTTCGGGTTCACCACCACCGGCGCCTTGGCGGCCAGCAGCAGCGGCAGGTCGGCGGTACTGTCCGAATACGCGATATCGATATCGCCGTAACCGCGCTCGCGCAGCATGCGCATCTTCTCTTCGTTGTGGCAGTGGCGGGTCGGGCCGACGCCACCCAGCCGCGGACCGACCTCGGTGCCGATCACCGGCACGTCCTGATGGGCGACGAACGCCAGGATCGCGCGCGCCAGCTCCGGCGGCGCGCCGGTGGCCACCACCACCCGGTCGCCCTTGGCGCGGTGCGCGGCGAACACTTCCAGCGCCTGCGGCAGCAGCTTGGCGCGCATCTGCGCCTCGTTGCGCAGCACATAGGCGTCGATCACGCGGTTGAAATCACGCGCGCGATGCAGGCCGAAGCTGCCGATCCACACGTAGACCGAAATGCCGGCACGGCGCGTGGGCAGCATCGCCACCATCGGCCCGGCAATCGGCGTGACCAGCAGTGCGGCCAGCATGCGCAACGGGTTGCGCTTGATCAGCGAGGCGAACAGGTGAGTGCCCGAATCGCCATCGTAGAGGGTGTGGTCGAAGTCGAAGACCACCAGCGGCGCATCCCCGCGCGGCGTTGGATAGTGCGTTGTCATGCCGCGAAGAATAGCTGACGCAGGCCCTCGCCCGGCTCTTCCACGCGCATGAAGGCCTCGCCGACCAGGAAGGCATGGATGCCGGCGTCGCGCATCAGCGCCACGTCCTGCGGGCCGAGGATGCCGCTCTCGGTGACCAGCAGGCGATCACGCGGCACCGCCTTCTGCATGTCCAGGGTGGTCTGCAGCGAGACCTCGAAGGTGCGCAGATTGCGGTTGTTGATGCCGATCATCGGCGCCGGCACCTGCAGCGCGCGTTCCAGCTCGTCGATGTCATGCACTTCCACCAGCACGTCCATGCCCAGCGACAGCGCCAGCTCGGACAACGTGGCCAGCTGGGTGTCATCCAGCGCGGCGACGATCAGCAGGATGCAGTCGGCGCCGAGCACGCGCGCTTCGTACACCTGGTAGGCATCGATGACGAAGTCCTTGCGCAGCACCGGCAGCGTGCACGCCTCGCGGGCCTGCTGCAGGTAGGCGTCGGCGCCCTGGAAGAAATCGACGTCGGTCAGCACCGACAGGCAGCTGGCACCGCCGAACTCATAGCTGACGGCGATGTCCGCCGGGCGGAAGTCCGGGCGGATCACGCCTTTGGACGGGCTGGCCTTCTTCACCTCGGCGATCACCGCCGGGTCGCCGTTGGCCACCGCCGCCTGCAGCGCGCGCACGAAGCCACGTACCGGCGGGGCGCTGGCCAGGGCGGCCTGCAGCTCCTCGAGCGGGCGCTGGGCGCGGCGCTGGGCTACTTCTTCGGCCTTGCGGGCCAGGATCGTCTGCAGGATGTCGCTCATCGTCGTCGCTTCGGTACTGGGGCGGTGAGGACGGCCATTATCGGCCATCGGGTGGGTCAGGCTGAACCGCGCGCTCAGGCAACCAGCGCGCGGGTGGTGTCAACGTACTGCTGCAGGCGCTGGCGGGCGCTGCCGTTGGCGATGGCGGCACGGGCGCGGGCCAGGCCGTCGCCAATGTCGCTGGCCACACCGGCCACGTACAGCGCCGCGCCCGCGTTGAGGGCAACGATATCCAGCGCCGGGCCCGACTCGTTGTCCAGCACCGCGCGCAGCAGGGCAATGGACTGCTCCGGGCCATCCACGCGCAGGTTGCGGCTGGCCGACATGGCAATGCCGAAGTCTTCCGGATGGATCTCGTACTCGCGCACCTTGCCGTCGCGCAGTTCGCCCACCAGGGTGCCGGCGCCCAGCGAGATCTCGTCCATGTTGTCGCGGCCCCAGACCACCATGGCGCGCTCGGTGCCCAGTTCGCGCAGCACGCGCGCCTGGATGCCGACCAGATCGGGATGGAACACGCCCATCAGCACCGCCGGCGCGCTGGCCGGGTTGGTCAATGGGCCGAGGATGTTGAAGATGGTGCGCACCCCCATTTCGCGGCGGACCGGGGCCACCACCTTCATCGACGGGTGATGGATCGGCGCGAACATGAAGCCGATGCCGGTCTGTTCGATGGCCGCGGCCACCTGCGCCGGCTGCAGCTCGATCACCGCGCCCAGCGCTTCCAGTGCATCGGCGCTGCCGGACTTGGAGGACACGCTGCGGTTGCCGTGCTTGGCCACGCGCGCACCGGCGGCGGCGGCGACGAACATCGCGCAGGTGGAGATGTTGAAGGTGTGCGAGCCATCGCCACCGGTGCCGACGATATCAACCAGGTTGGTGGTGTCGGCCACCGGCACTGGCCGGGCGAATTCACGCATCACGGTGGCCGCCGCGGCGATTTCGTCCACGGTCTCCTTCTTCACGCGCAGGCCGGTGAGGATCGCCGCGGTCATCATCGGCGAGACATCGCCACGCATGATCTGCCGCATCAGGTCGACCATTTCGTCGAAGAAGATTTCGCGGTGCTCGATGGTGCGGTGCAGGGCTTCCTGGGGGAGAAGCTCATGGGAATGCTCCTTGGATCAGGCCGCCGGGCGCTGCAGGAAATTGCGCAGCAGGGCGTGGCCGTGTTCGGTGAGGATGGATTCGGGGTGGAACTGCACGCCTTCCACCGGGAACTGGCGGTGGCGCAGGCCCATGATCTCTTCGATCGAACCGTCGTCGTTCTCGGTCCAGGCGGTCACTTCCAGCACGTCGGGCAGGCTGTTCTTGTCCACCACCAGCGAGTGGTAGCGGGTGGCCTGGTAGCGGTCCGGCAGGCCGGCGAACACGCCCTTGCCTTCATGGCGGATGGGCGAGGTCTTGCCGTGCATGATGTTGCCGGCACGGATCACCGTGCCGCCGTAGACCTGGCCGATGCCCTGGTGGCCCAGACAGACGCCGAGGATCGGCGTGGTCGGGCCCAGGCGCTGGATCAGTTCCAGCGACACGCCCGCTTCGTTGGGCGTGCACGGCCCGGGTGAGATGACGATGCGCTCAGGCTTCTGCGCGGCGATCTCGTCCACGCTCATCGCATCGTTGCGCACCACCTTCACTTCGGCGCCCAGCGTCTGCAGGTACTGCACGAGGTTGTAGGTGAAGCTGTCGTAGTTGTCGATCATCCACAACATGGTCAGGTTCCGTCGCTTATCAGGAAAATGGCGTACACGTTTTCGGTGTAGGTGATGGGCGCGGCCACCAGCAGTTCGCCGGGCGCGGGTGCCGCGGCAGCACGGCTGCCGGTCACCTGGACGCGATCCAGCGAATTGCCGTCTGCCGGTGCGTAGGCGTAGCTGTCGGCGGCCGGCCCACTGTTGGGCCATGTGCCGGCCTGCACACCGTAGGCAAAACTCGGGGCCACATCGGAAATGCTGTAGAGACCGGTGATCTTCGCGCCATAGGCGCCGGCCAGGCCCTTGGCCGACGCGCGGGTCTCCGCTGCCGCCTCGGCCTTCAGCTCGGCGCGCAGTTTGGCCGCATTGGCGTAGGTGGGTGTGGCCGTGTTCACCTGCACTTCGCGGCTGACCTTCAGTTCACCCAGGAAACCCTTCAGTGCCTCGGCAGTGGCAAATGATGCGCTCAGGCTGCGGCTTGCCTCGATGCCGTTGTAGACCTCCTCGTCATCGCGGTAGCGCGTCGAGGGCGATATGCCCAGGTTGTCGGCGCGCACGCTGTCGCTGAGGGCACCATGCTTTTCGAACAGCTTCAGCACCTGCTCGGTATTGCCCTGCACGCGTCGGCGGGCACCTTCGGTCTGCAAGTCGATGCTGGCCAGCTCGACTTTCACGCCAAAGCGGTCCGGCATCACCGCCCGGGTTGCGCTGCCCTTCACCAGCAGGTGCGGCTGCGAAGGAATGGTATTGGCCTGTGCCCACGCAGACGGGGCCATCGTGGCCAGCAGTGACGACCACAGCAATGCGCTCAGCAGCTTCATGCGGTACTCCTTGTCGTGGATGGGAACAGCGGAAGGTGCCGCGGCGCAGGCCACGGCACGGAAAGGCTCACAGGCCCTTGGCGGCCTGGGCGACGGCGCGGAACAGCGCGCGGCCCTTGTTCATCGTCTCGTCCCATTCCTTGTCCGGGTCCGAGTCGTAGACGATGCCGGCGCCGGCCTGCACGTACAGGCGGCCATCCTTGATCACCGCGGTGCGGATCGCGATCGCGGTATCGGCATCGCCGTGCCAGCCGATGTAGCCGATGCTGCCGGCGTAGACATTGCGCTTGATCGGTTCCAGCTCGCGGATCACTTCCAGCGCGCGGATCTTCGGCGCACCGCTGACCGTACCGGCCGGGAAGGTGGCGCGCAGCACGTCGGCGTAGCTCAGGCCCGGCTGCAGCTGCCCGGTCACTTCGCTGACGATGTGCATGACGTGGCTGTAGCGTTCGATCACGAACTGCTCGCCCACTTCCACGGTGCCTGCCCTGGACACGCGACCGGCATCGTTGCGGCCGAGGTCGATCAGCATCAGGTGCTCGGCGCGTTCCTTCGGATCGGCCAGCAGTTCGGCTTCCAGCGCCAGGTCCTGTTCGACGGTGGCACCGCGCGGGCGGGTGCCGGCGATCGGGCGCACGGTCACTTCGCCATCCTGAAGGCGCACCAGGATTTCCGGCGAGGAGCCGACCACCTGCAGGTCGCCGACATCCAGGAAATACATGTACGGCGACGGATTCAGTGCACGCAGCGCGCGGTACACATCCACCGGGCGCGCCTTGAACGGCACGCTCAGGCGCTGGCTCAGCACCACCTGGAAGATGTCACCGGCGCGGATGTATTCCTTGCTGCGCTGGACCGCATCGACGAAGCCTTCGCGGGTGAAACCGGAAACAAAATCGGACTCGTCCAGCACGTCGCTGTTGAGCGGCGCCGGATAACCGGCGCCCGGTGCGCGCAGCTTCGCAGTCAGTGCGTCCAGGCGCGCCTGCGCCTGTTCGAACGCACCTTCGACGCGCGGGTCGGCATGCACGATCAGGTACAGCCGGCCCTTGAGATTGTCGAACACCGCCAGTTCGTTGGAATCCAGCAGCAGGATGTCCGGCGTGCCCAGCTCATCACGGCCGGCCGGCGGCGCCAGACGCGGTTCGATGTAGCCGATGCACTCGAAGCCGAACCAGCCGACCAGGCCTCCGGTGAAGCCCGGCAGGCCTTCCAGCTTGGGCACCGAGTGGGCGCTGCGCAGCGCCTCGACCTCGGCGAACGGGTCGGCCACCTCGCGGGTGTCCACCACCTGGCCGTCCTCGCGCACGGTCAGCGTGTGACCGTGGAAGGCGTACACGCGGCGCGCCGGCAGGCCGATGATCGAGTAACGACCAAAGCGCTCGCCGCCTTCGACGGATTCAAACAGGTAGGTATTGGGGCCGTCGGCGAGCTTCAGATAGACCGAGAGCGGCGTGTCCAAGTCGGACAGCACTTCGCGGACGACGGGAATATGGGTGTGGCCTTCAGCGGCCTGCAGCTGAAACTGAGCGTGCGAGTTCAAGACGACTTTCCTTCCGGGACACAGCGTTATGGGGGCGGACGACGGCAACGGGCCACCATCGCCACCAACGGCGTGCGGAAGAAAGGGTATGCGGGGTCGTCAGGCTGGACACCCCTTGACTGTATCGCAGGATCGGCGGGAGGGAAACCCTGGGAAACTGAACCACGGCGAGCACGGGGCCGGCGGCGGGGCCGGTGATGGGGACCGCGGCGGCGATCGGCGCGGAAACCGGTAGAGTCGACTGTTAGTCGACTGCTCTTCCATCAGGTGCCGGAAATGCCCGCGTTGCGCGTGCAAGTCGACTAACAGTCGACTCTACCCAGTCGACTCTACCCAACGGCGCTACCCCTGCCCGCCCAGCAACGGGCAACCGGCCGGCAGATGCATGCGCACCCGGCCTGCCACGCAGTCGATGCGGAACCGCTGGGCCTGCACCGGCTCGCCGTCCAGGTTCAGGGTCAGCGCCTTCGGCGCGTCGATCTGCAGCCACGGCAGGCGCGCACGCGTGGCCAGCTGTTCCAGCGCGGCCTGGGTGCCGGACTTCAGCATCTGGCCGAGGGTGGCGGTGACTTCGCCTTCCAGCTCCGGAAGCACCGTCACATCCAGCAGCCCATCGTCGATCAGCGCCTGCGGGCACAGCTGCTGGCCGCCACCGGCCTGGCGACCGTTGCCGATGCCCAGGGCGATGAAGTCGCCTTCCCACGCGAAATCCGGCCCCGACAGGCGCGCGTTGATCGGCTCGATCCGCCCCAGCTTGGCAATGCCGGTGATCACGTAGGCAAGGCCGCCCAGCATCTTTTTCAGCCCGGCGTCGGTCTCCACGGTGACCTGCGTGCCGAAGCCGCCGCTGGCCAGATTGGCGCACCACCACGGCGTGCCATCGGCGTCCACGCGCAGCAGGTCGATGGCGTGCGGCGCGGCCTGCCCGATCAACGCGAAGGCCCCCTTCGGTTCGGTGGGAATGCCGGCGGCGGTGGCGAAATCGTTGGCGGTGCCCATCGGGATCAGCGCCAGCGAGGGCAGCATGTCCGCTGCTTCCTCACGATGCGCCAGCGTCTCGGCCACCGCACTGAGCGTGCCATCGCCACCGGCAGCAACGATCACATCCACGCCGTGATCAATCGCCTCGGCCACGTAGCGCTCGGCGTCACCGTCCTCCCAGGTCACCCGCACTTCCAGCTGCACGCCCTGCCCGCGCCAGTGGCCGACCGCGTCGCGCAGTTCGTCATTGCCTGCGGACTTGCCGTTGAGGATCAGGCGCCAGCGCGGGGTGGTCATGCGGTGCTTCCAGGGATGGGGCGGCACAGGCTAGCAATGCGCTGTTTGTCCGCAGTGAATGTCACGCAGGTGTCATTCAGCTGCCGGAGAATGGAAGGCCATAGCAGGGACGACGGATGGAGGCAGGATCAGCCTCCCACGCATGCAGCGAGGCCACGCCAGCGATTGGCGTGGCTTTTTTTGGGCTGCGCAGGGAGTGCGCACCCAGGTTCGCACCCACCACACACCTCATCCGTTGGCGAAATCGTGCAGCGCCTGGCCCTGCAACCGGTACACGGTCCACTCGTCCTGCGGCTTCGCGCCGGCAGCGGTGTAGAACTCGATGGCCGGGGTGTTCCAGTCCAGCACCGACCATTCGAACCGACCGCAGCCTTCAGCCACGGCCTGGCGTGCGATGTATTTCAGCAGCGCCTTGCCGGCACCGCCGCCGCGCTTTTCCTGGCTGACGTACAGGTCTTCCAGGTAGATGCCCTTGCGGCCCAGCCAGGTGGAGTAATTGTAGAAATACACGGCGTAGCCGATGGCCTCGCCGTCGGCTTCGCAGATCAGCGCGTGCGCCGTGGCATCGGCACCGAACAGACTCTCGGCGATGCCGATCTCATCGGTCTGCACCGAATGCTCGGCCTTCTCGTAGATCGCCAGCTCGCGGATGAAATGCAGGATCAGGCCAGCATCGGCCACGGTGGCCGGACGGATGTTCAACAGTGCCATGCGCAGATAAAGGGGACGGAGGGAATCAACCGAGATTAATCCCCTCCGTCCCCTTTTTGTCAGCGGGCGGCGGCGACGTTGGCGCGCATCTGCGCGATCACGTCCTGGTAGCTGGTCTTGGCGTTGAAGATGGCCGAGCCGGCGACGAAGGTGTCAGCGCCGGCGGCGGCGATCTCGCCGATGTTGTCGGCCTTCACGCCACCGTCGATCTCCAGGCGGATGTCCTTGCCGCTGGCATCGATCATCTTGCGCACCACGCGCAGCTTGTCCAGCGCCGATGGGATGAACGCCTGGCCGCCGAAGCCCGGGTTGACCGACATCAGCAGCACCAGGTCCAGGTCATCCAGCACCCAGTCGAGGATGTCCACCGGGGTGGCCGGGTTGAGCACGATGCCCGGCTTGCAGCCCAGCGAACGGATCAGCTGGATGGTGCGGTGCACGTGGCGGCTGGCCTCCGGGTGGAAGCTGATGTAGGTGGCACCGGCCTCGGCGAAATCGGGAATGATGCGGTCCACCGGCTCGACCATCAGGTGCACGTCGATCGGCGCGGTCACGCCGTGCTTGCGCAGGGCCTGGCAGACCATCGGGCCGATGGTCAGGTTCGGCACGTAGTGGTTGTCCATCACATCGAAGTGGACCCAGTCGGCGCCAGCGGCGAGGACGTTGTCGACTTCCTCGCCGAGACGGGCGAAGTTGGCGGAGAGAATGGACGGGGCGATGAGGCAGTTGGACATGGCCGGGGCCTTCGGAACGGGGAAAAGGTTCTCCCGCCCGCAGGCGGGGCTCAGGGGTCAGCGCTTGCGCAGGGTCTTGATGCGGTCGTAGGCGGCGTTGATCCGCCGCGACTTCTGCTCGGCCTGCTGCTGCAGCTCGGGGCGGCACCGCCCAGCTTGTCGGGGTGGTACTGGGAGATCAGCTTGCGGTAGGCGCGCTCGACCTCGGCATCGGTGGCCTCCGAGGTCAGCCCCAGCTCCCGGTACGGGTTCTCCTTGTTCAGGCGGAACCAGTCCGAATCAAAGGCGTGGCCGATCAGCAGGCCGACCACCGCGCCGAACAGCGGATTGGGCCGGAACAGCAGGGCGCCGGCGATGAATCCGAGCAGTTTTCCGTACCAGCGCATGGCGCTCCGGGGGCGACCGACGAAATGGACGCTCATTTTACGTCACAGCGGGCCCGGACGGCTTTACACTAGGCCGCCCGCTGGTCAGCGGGCCCGCCGGGTCCGTTGGGCAGCCGTATCGACAACGCCCCAGGAGTGCCCGTGCCAACCACGCTGTTGCAATCCGATCTCCCCGGCCTGCCCTTGCGCCATCGCGGCAAGGTGCGTGATGTGTTCGATATCCCGCGCGAGCGGCTGCCCGCAGGGACCCCGCCGGGCGACTACCTGTTGATGGTCGCCACCGATCGCCTGTCGGCGTTCGACGTGGTGCTGCCCGACCCGATCCCGGGCAAGGGCGAGATGCTCTGCCAGGTGTCCAATTTCTGGTTCGCCAAGACCGCGCACCTGATGCCCAACCACCTGACCGGCATCGACGTGGCCAGCGTGCTGCCCGAAGGCGTGGACCCGGCCCTGTATGCCAAGCGCGCGGTGGTCACCCGCAAGCTGAAGCCGGTGCCGGTGGAAGCGATCGCCCGCGGCTACCTGATCGGCAGCGGCTGGAAGGACTACCAGCGCACCGGCAAGGTCAGCGGCATCGACCTGCCCGACGGCCTGCGCCAGGCCGAGCAGCTGCCCGAGCCGATCTTCACCCCTCGACCAAGGCCGCCGTGGGCGACCATGACGAGAACATCGATTTCGATGCGATGGTGAAGCAGGTCGGTGCCGACCTGGCCGAGCGCGTGCGCGACGCCACCCTGCGCATCTACAAGTTCGCTGCCGACTACGCCCGCGAGCGCGGCATCATCCTGGCCGATACCAAGTTCGAGTTCGGTACCGATGCCGATGGCCGCCTGTACATCATGGACGAGATGCTGACCCCGGATTCCTCGCGTTACTGGCCGGCCGACGAGTACGAGGTGGGCACCAGCCCGCCGAGCTACGACAAGCAGTTCGTGCGCGATTACCTGGAGACGCTGGACTGGGGCAAGACCGCCCCGGGCCCGAGCATCCCGGCCGAGATCATCGAGCGCACCCGCGCCAAGTACGCCGAGGCGCTGCAGCGCCTGGCCGGGATCAGCGTCGATTGATGCCCCTGCGCCCCCGGCCGGAAAGGCCGGGGGCGTTTCGAAGGGTAGTGCCGGCCGCTGGCCGGCAACCGCGCGAACTCGGCTATGCTCTGGATTGCCGGCCAGCGGCCGGCACTACCGTTGTTCGAGGAAGCGACGCAGCATGCAGACATCCACCGAGCTTGCGCGGCCGATCGACCGCTATTTCGCCAGCTACTCCGATGACCACCGCAATGTGATCAACCAGCGCATCCACGTGGTGGCGGTGCCGGCGATCCTGTGGTCGGTGGTGGCCCTGTTGTGGTGCCTGCCGCCGCTGATCACCTGGTTCCAGTACGGCATCTGGTCGGCGTTCGCGATGTTCAGCGCCTGGTGCTTCTACAACAAGCTGTCGCGCCCGCTGGGCATCGGCATGCTCATCCAGTTCTTCGTGTTCGGCTGCCTGTGCCGCCTGCTGGAGGCCGAGATCGGCCTGCACAACCTGTTCTGGCTGGCGGTGGGCGTGTTCGTGGTGGCCTGGGTGGCGCAGTTCGTCGGCCACAAGTTCGAGGGCCGCAAGCCCAGCTTCCTGACCGACCTGACCTACCTGCTGATCGGCCCGGCCTGGGTGATGGCCAAGTTCTACCGCAAGCTCGATTGGCGCTACTGACCTGCCCGCCCGGCCGCGGCCTTCGTTTCCTGAACGGGCAGATTCCGTCACCCTCACTCCACGGCGGCCCTGCCAGCCTGCGCCGGTGACCCGCTCCCCACTTCCCGCCCGTCGACGGCAGCCCCTGTGCGACAGGGCCTGCGGTCTCCCTGCGTGGGCGTAGGGTGATCCCCGAGGGCAGCCAGCGAGGGACCGCAGGAACGTGATGTTGCGCCGCAGAAAAAATGAATCAGCGGACGTTACATGCAATTGATCGCTGTTCGATGGGTTTCGGCGACATTTCGCAGCCTGTTATCCTCCCTGACCTGCTCGTGAATCATGGATTCCCTGCATGCTCCCCAGCCTGCCCCTGCTGCTGGCCCTGCCGTTCCTGATGGCAGCGGCCGTTGCGGCCTTCCCCGTAGTTCGCGCTCGACTGCTGCCTGGCTGGCGGCGCTGGCGCCGTTGGGTGGACTGGCCATCCTCGGCTGGCTGACGCCCGCTGTACTCGATGGCCAAGTGGTCCGCACCCTGGTGCCGTGGCTGCCGCAGATCGGGCTGGACTTCACCCTGCGCCTGGACGGGCTGGCCTGGATGTTCGCCGGGCTGGTGCTGGGCATCGGCGCGCTGGTGGTGCTGTATGCGCGCTACTACCTGAGCCAGCAGGACAACGCGCACCGCTTCTACTGCTACCTGCTGCTGTTCATGGGCGCCATGCTCGGCATGGTGCTGTCGGGCAACCTGCTGTTGCTGATGATCTTCTGGGAAATGACCAGCATCAGCTCGTTCCTGCTGATCGGCTTCTGGTCGCACCGCCAGGACGCCCGCGAAGGCGCGCGCATGGCGCTGGTGATCACCGGTGGCGGCGGCCTGGCCCTGCTCGGTGGCGTGTTGCTGATCGGCCGCATCGTCGGCAGCTTCGACCTGGACGTGGTGCTGGCCGCCGGCGAGCAGATCCGCGCCAGCGCGCTGTACCCCTACGCCCTGTTCCTGGTGCTGGCCGGCATCTTCACCAAGAGCGCGCAGTTCCCGTTCCACTTCTGGCTGCCGCATGCGATGGCAGCGCCCACCCCGGTCTCGGCCTACCTGCATTCGGCCACCATGGTGAAGGCCGGCGTGTTCCTGCTGGCGCGGCTGCATCCGGCGCTGGCCGGCAGCGACCTGTTCTTCTACACGGTCAGCGGCATCGGCGCGCTGACCCTGCTGATCGGCGCCTGGAACGCGATCTTCCAGCACGACCTGAAAGGCCTGCTGGCCTATTCGACGATCTCGCACCTGGGCCTGATCACCCTGCTGTTCGGCCTGTCCACGCCGATGGCGGTGGTGGCCGGCGTGTTCCACATCCTCAACCACGCCACCTTCAAGGCCTCGCTGTTCATGGCCGCCGGCATCATCGACCACGAGACCGGCACCCGCGACATGCGCAAGCTGGGCGGGCTGAGGAAGCTGATGCCGTTCACCAGTGCACTGGCGATCATCGCCTCGCTGGCGATGGCCGGCATCCCGTTGCTCAACGGCTTCCTGTCCAAGGAAATGCTGTTCGCCGAGGCACTGACCGCCGGTGGCGGCCCGGGCGCGATGCGCACGGCGGTGTCGATCGCCGCGCTGCTGGCCGGCGTGTTCGGCGTGGCCTACAGCCTGCGCTTCGTGCACGACACTTTCTTCGGCCCCGGCCCGCATGATCTGGACCGCGTGCCGCACGAGCCGCCGCGCTGGATGAAGGTGCCGGTGGAGCTGCTGGTGGTGATCTGCATCGCGGTGGGCGTGGCGCCGGCGCTGACCGTGGCGCCGGTGCTGCATGCCGCTGCGGCGTCGATCCTCGGCAATGCCATGCCCGAGTACAGCCTGGCGGTGTGGCACGGCTTCAACCTGCCGCTGGCGATGAGCGCGATCGGCGTGGTCGGCGGCGTGGCGCTGTACTTCGGCCTGCGCAGGCTGATCAACCTGCACGCGGTGGAAACCCGCACCACCGGCCGCAACGTGTTCCATGCACAGCTGGATGCGATTTCCGCGCTGGCCATGCGCCTGACCAACGGCATCGCCAATGGCAGCCTGCAGCGCATGCTGCTGGGCCTGGTGCTGGTGGCCATCACCGTGGCCGCCGCGCCGTTCGTGGCCAATCCGGCCTCGCCGAACTGGACCGCGCCGCAGCCGATGCCGCTGCTGGGCTGGGCGTTGTGGCTGGTGATGATGGCCTGTGCGGTGGCCACCCTGCGCGTCTACAAGCAGCGCCTGCTGGCGGTGCTGCTGGTCGGCGGCGTCGGCCTGATGGTGGCGCTGACCTTCGTGTTCCTGTCCGCGCCCGACCTGGCCCTGACCCAGCTGCTGGTGGAGATGGTGACCCTGGTGCTGATGCTGCTGGGCATGAACTACCTGCCGGCGCAGTCCGGCCCGGAGCGGCCGCGCTGGCGCAAGCGCCGTGACGCGGTGATCGCGATCATTGCCGGTGCCGGCCTCGGCGCGCTGGCCTATTCGGCGATGACGCTGCCGCCGAACACCATGGCCGGCGAGCTGCTGGCCCGCGCCTTGCCCGAGGCTTATGGCCAGAACGTGGTCAACGTGATCCTGGTCGACTTCCGCGGCTTCGATACCTTCGGCGAGATCACCGTGTTCGGCATCGCCGCACTGGTGGTGCACGCGCTGCTGCGGCGTACGCGGATGGCCCCGGAGCAGATCATGCCCGGCCCGCCGATCAAGCTGCCGGTGCCGGCCGACCTTGCGCAGATCATGTTCCCGCTGACCCTGACCGTGTCGATCTTCCTGTTCCTGCGCGGCCACAACGCACCGGGTGGCGGCTTCATCGCCGGCCTGGTGCTGGCGGTACCGCTGCTGATCCAGTACGTGATCCAGGGCACCGCGTCGGTGGAATCGCGCTTCGGCTTCGACTACATCCGCTGCATCGGCATGGGCCTGCTGATCGCCCTGCTCAGCGGCTGCGCCTCGATGCTGTTCGGCGTGCCGTTCCTGACCAGCGGCCACCTCGACCTGCACCTGCCGCTGATCGGCGAGGTGCCGCTGGCCAGCGCGATCGGTTTCGACATCGGCGTCTATCTGGTGGTGTTCGGCGGCGCGATGCTGATGCTGTCGATGATGGGCACGATCAAGCCCTCGCGTACCCGCACCGCCCGCAAGGGTGAGATCGACCTGCAACGCCGTTCGGCCCGCACCGGGGAGATGCACTGATGGAACTGGCCCTGGCTACCGCGATCGGCGTGCTGACCGCCATCGGCATCTATCTGCTGCTGCGTGCGCGCAGCTTCGATGTGATCCTCGGCATGACCTTCCTGTCCTACGCCACCAACCTGCTGATCTTCGCCGGTGGCCGCGTGGTGCTGGGCAAGGCGCCGGTGCTGCAGGAAGGCGTGGACAGCCACCTGGGCAACTACACCGACCCATTGCCGCAGGCGCTGGTGCTGACCGCGATCGTGATCGCCTTTGCGATGACCGCAGTGAGCATCGTGCTGGCCATGCGCAGCCGTGGCGACAACCACAGCGATCACGTGGACGCGCACGAGCCGGATGATGACCTGCAGGATGAGAGCGCACCGCCGCGCCAGGGCGGGGACCGCGCATGAACCATCTGGTGATCCTGCCGATCCTGATTCCCCTGCTCGGCGCCGCACTTTCGCTGTTTGTCGAACACCGCCGCTACGGCCCGAAGGTGCAGCGCGCGGTGGCCTGGACCTCGCTGTCGGCGCTGGCCTTGGCCGTGGCCCTGCTGTTCGCCAGCACGGCCAGCGGCGAGATCGACGTCTACCTGCTCGGCGACTGGCCCTCACGGCTGGGCATCGCGCTGGTGGCCGACCGGCTGTCGGCGTGGATGCTGCTGACCACGCTGCTGCTGGCCATTCCCTGCCTGCTGCACGCCTGCTCGGGCTGGGACCGGCGCGCCCCGCACTTCCATGCGCTGTTCCAGTTCCAGCTGGTCGGCCTGAACGGCGCGTTCCTCACCGGCGACATCTTCAACCTGTTCGTGTTCTTCGAGGTGATGCTGATCGCCTCCTACGGCCTGCTGCTCAGCGGTGGCCGCGGCCTGCGCATGCGCATCGGCCTGCACTACGTGGTGTTCAACGTCACCGCCTCGACCCTGTTCCTGATCGCGCTGGGCCTGCTGTACGCCTCGCTGGGGTCGTTGAACATGGCCGAGCTGTCGCAGCGCATCGCGCAGGTGCCACCGGCGCAGCTGACCCTGGTGAAGGCGACGATGGGCCTGTTGCTGCTGGTGTTCTGCGCCAAGGCCGCATTGATGCCGCTGTACCTGTGGTTGCCGGAAGCGTATTCGCGCGCACCTGCGGCGGTGGCTGCACTGTTCGCGATCATGACCAAGGTCGGCCTGTACTCGGTGCTGCGCATCCAGATGCTGTGGTTCGGCGATGATGCGGGCGCGATGGCCGGCTATGGCCGCGACTGGCTGCTGTGGGCCGGCGTGGCCACGCTGGTGCTCGGCGGTCTGGGTGCACTGGCCGCGACCCGCCTGCGCGTACTGATCTCCTACCTGGTGATCGTGTCGGCGGCCACCCTGTTCATCGCCTTCTCGGTCGGGACACCGCAGGTGCTCTCGGCCGGCCTGTACTACCTGCCGCACAGCAGCTTCGTGGCCGCTGCGCTGTTCCTGATCGCCGATCTGATCCGCCGCCGCCGTGGTGGCGCCAGCGATCGCAAGGAGGTGGTGGCACCGATGCCGGGCAAGGAAACGCCGGCGGTGCTGTTCCTGATCGGCGCGGTGTCGGTAGCGGGCCTGCCGCCACTCTCCGGCTTCCTGGCCAAGGCCGCGCTGCTGGCCGGCATGCCGGCGCAGTACACCGGCCCGGTCTGGACCGCGGTGCTGGTCAGCAGCCTGCTGGTGATCATGGGCCTGACCCGCGGCGGCATCCGCCTGTTCTGGCGCGTGCCGCCGGTCGATCCGGAGGCACCGAAGCCGCGCAAGGCACGCCTGCGCCGGGTCGAGTTGTACGCCGCCTGCATCCTGCTGGGCTACGGCATCGGCATGACCCTGGCCGCCGCCCCGCTGATGCGCTACACCGACGCCACCGCTGCACAGCTGCTGCAGCCCAGCGAGTATGTGCAGCAGCTACGTGCGACCACGCCGGAGATCCGCCAGCCATGACCGCCCAGCGCTCCCTGTTCCGTCGCCTGATTCCCTCGCCGATGCTCAGCATCATGGTGGTGGCGTTCTGGCTGCTGATGTCCGACAGCTTCACCCTTGGCCAGATCGTGCTGGGCCTGCTGCTGGGCGTGGTGGTGCCGCTGTTCGCCGCGCGCCTGGACCGCGAGTTCGCCCGCATCGGTACGTTGCGGCCGCTGCCCAAGCTGCTGTGCGTGACCCTGTGGGACATCCTGATGTCCAACATCCGCGTGGCCATCCAGGTGTTGGGCCCGGAGAAGAACATCCATCCGGGCTTCATCTGGCTGCCGCTGGACATCGCCAACATCCACGGCATCGCTGCGCTGACCAGCATGATCACCCTCACCCCGGGCACGGTCTCGGCCGCGCTCAGCGACGACCGCCGATTCCTGCTGGTGCACGTGCTGCACCTGGAGGACCCGCAGGACCTGATCGATACGATCAAGCGCCGTTACGAGGCGCCGTTGATGGAGATCTTCCCATGACCGGTTTTGAAGTCATCCAGACCACCCTGGTGGTATGCATGCACGTGGTCGGCCTGGCCATGCTGCTGGCCACCTGGCGCCTGCTGCGCGGGCCGACCGTGCCCGACCGCATCCTCGCGCTGGACACCCTGTCGGTGACCGCGATCGCCGAGCTGATGCTGTTCGGCATGTACCTCAACTCGCCGATCTACTTCGAGGCGGCGCTGATCATCGCCATGCTCGGCTTCGGCAGCACCGTGGTGCTGAGCAAGTTCGTGCTGCGCCGGGACATCGTCGAATGATCACCGCGATCCAGATCGGCCTGTCGATCCTGCTGCTGTTCGGCTGCTTCTTCATCCTGGTCGGCGCACTGGGGCTGGTGAAGCTGTCCACCTTCTTCAAGCGCCTGCACGCACCGACCAAGGCCAGCACGCTGGGCGTGGGCTGCGTGCTGGTGTGCTCGGTCTGCTACCACATCTTCCTGGGCCAGGACCCCCAGCCGCGTGAGCTGCTGATCACCGTGTTCCTGTTCATCACCGCACCGATCAGCGCGCACATGATGGCCAAGGCCGCGCTGTCGCTGCTGATGGAAACCCGCCCCAGCCTGCCCGGCAACGAGCCGGCCGCCGAAGAGCAGCTGCCGCCGCCGGAACCGGTGCGCGAGGAAGAAGAGCACGCGCAGGGCCGGTAACCCTGTGCGGGTGGGTGCCGACCGTTGGTCGGCACGGAATCCACCGCATCCACGCGTGGCGTGGATCACCGTTACAACGCCGGGGCGCCCACCAGCAGCAGCTCCAGCACGAACCAGCCGACGAACGCGACCAGCAGAATCGCGCCTTCACCGCGGCTGATCTTCAGGTCGCCGCGCAGCATCGGGTACAGCACCAGCGCGAACGCCAGCAGTGCCGGCAGTTCCAGCCGCACGAACGAAGCCGGCAGCGCCAGCGGTTGCAGCATCGCCATCGCGCCGACCACCAGCAGCAGGTTCACCGCGCTGGATCCCAGCACATGCCCCAGCACCATGTCGCCATGCCCGCGGCGTGCGGCCGCGATGGCCGTGGCCACCTCCGGCAGCGCCGTGCCGATCGCCACCGGCAACAGGCCCACCAGCAGCGGCGTCCAACCCAGCGCGGCGCCGAAGTCCGCAGCGGCACCGACCACCAGTCGGGCGCCCCAGTACAGCGCCAGTACCGAGATCAACACCCGCAATACGTTCAATGGCAGGCTGGTGCGGCTCAGCGCGGATTCGGCAATGGCCGCCTGCACCTCGGCGCTTTCGCTGCGACCACGGCGCAGCAGCAGCACCTGCATGACGATGAAGCCAGCCACCAGCACCGCGCCTTCCCAACGCACCAGCCGGCCATCCAGGCCGAACAGGATCAACAGCACGCCGGCCGCCAGCAGCGCCCCCACAACACCGTCTGCAGGCGTGCGCGCAGCAGCAACGGCGCCACCATGGCCGCCACGGCCAGGGTCAGGCCCAGGTTGACCACGCTGCTGCCCACCGCATTGCCCAGTGCCAGCTCGGGCTGCCCGACCGCCAATGCGCGCGCGTTGACCGCCAGCTCGGGCAGCGAGGTGGTCACCCCGAGCAGCAGCAGGCCTGCGGTGAAGGGCGTGGCCCCGAAGCGTTGGGCCAGGCCGGACACCGCCTTGATGATGGAGTCCCCGCCCAGTGCCAGCAGCAGCAGGCCAAGCAGGAACCAGGCAATGGCAATGGCGATCATCGAGCACTCCCCAGCGGTCGTGGCGCGATTCTACGCTGGGCCCAGCCGCGTGGCTGGGCCGTGGATCAAGGATCAGCCACAGCCTTCGGCATAATCGACCTGCGGCGTGCGGCCGACCCGCCAGGCGCCGACCCGGCCGTCGGCACCGAGCGCGAAGTCGATCACCGCCGCGCCCTCCTGCGCCGGACGCACGCGCAGGTGCTGGGCCTTCTCGTCGTACTTGTCGGGGCCAACGTCGGCGCGCTCGGGATACAGCACCTGCAGTTCGCCCAACGTCATCCCGACCTTGCCACCGCCCGGCGCGGTGATCGCCGCACTGCGCACGTCATAGCGCACCAGCCTGCGGGCCTCGATCATCAGGCGCGGATCCTCGGCGCCCTGCGGGCGCAGGAAGTAGCAGCCGTCATTGCTGTCGTCGGTCGGCAATGGCTTGCCGGCAGCGTCGGTACCCAGCCCTTGCAGCGGTGTGCCGAAGCCACTGCGGACCTCGGCGATGCCGGCGCCGAGCGTTGCACCGGCGTAGCCATCCAGCCGCGCGGGGCTGTCGGTACGGGGATCGGCCGGCGATCGGGTCGCCAGATCGGCATCGGCCGCTGCAGTGGGCGGCGCCGTGCCTTTGGCCGGGGCCTCAGCGGGTGTTTCAGGCGCACGGCCGCAGGCGGCGAGCGAAAGGAGCAGAAGACCAGCAAGTGGAAGATGCTTCATCGGTGCGGTTCCCTGGCACGTGGTTGGCTGCACGCTAGCGCAGCGCGCGTGCAGGCGCTGCATTGTCATCGCCGTTTCATCGCCTTCGTTCAGGCTCGGCGTGCACCGACTTGGCTGTCCCTTCCATGCAACCGCGCAAGACCGATCTCGCCCGAACCGCGCTGCAGGCCCACCGCGCGCCGCTGGACATGCGCCAGCGGCGGCTGCTGATCCTGTGCGATGGCCAGCGCAGCATCGCCGAACTGACCGGCCTGCTCGGGCAGGAAGCGCCCGCGATGGTCATCCAGCTGGTGCAGGCGGGGTACCTGAGCACCGGCCCGGCAGCGGCGGCCCCCTCCCCCAGCCGTTGCCGAGCCGGCCAGGGCATTGCCGGCGCAGGTGCCGGCAACGCCCGCCGCCACGCCAGTCGAACGCCGCCGCTCGCTGGTGGCCGCACGCATCTATGTGCTGGGCATCCTGGAAATGCAGCGGCATCCACAGGCAGCGGCGCTGTTCCGCGACCTGCAGCAGGCACGCGCGGAAGACGAGGTGGTGCAGCGGCTGCATTCGGCGATGCGGATGCTGCCCGGGCTGACCTCGGACGGCTATTGCCAGCGCGTGCGGCAGCGCCTGCTGGAAGCCCTGCCGTTGGAGCATTGCGACGCCTTTGCCGAGGTGGCGTAAGCATGGGTTCCGGCGGAGAGCATCCACGCCATGCGTGGATGCGATCAGGATCCGTGCCGACCAACGGTCAGCACCCACCAACCTAGCGGGTCGGCCGGAAATTATTGCGCAGCCCGTTCCAGCACTGCTGGTAGTCGCCCTGGCGATGGCTGGCGGCCAGCGCCTGCGCGGTCGGGCGGATCACCGCGCGGGTCTCGAACATGAAGGCCATGGTGTCCTTGATCACATCGGCCTTGGACAGATCGGCATTGGAGGCCTTGTCGAAGGTCGGCGCGTCCGGGCCGTGACCGCTCATGCAGTTGTGCAGCGATGCGCCACCCGGCACGAAGCCTTCGGCCTTGGCATCGTAGGCACCGTGCACCAGGCCCATGAATTCGCTGGCGATGTTGCGGTGGAACCACGGCGGACGGAACGTGTTCTGCGCCACCAGCCAGCGCGGCGGGAAGATCGCGAAGTCCATGTTGCTGGTCCCCGGCGTATCGCTGGGCGAATGCAGTACCAGGAAGATCGACGGGTCGGGGTGGTCGTAGCTGATCGAACCGATGGTGTTGAAGCGGCGCAGGTCGTAGCGGTACGGCGCGTAGTTGCCGTGCCAGGCCACCACGTCCAGCGGCGAATGGTCGATCGGCGCGCGCCACAGGCGGCCTTCGAACTTGGCGATCAGCTCAAAATCACCGTCCACATCCTCGAATGCGGCGTGCGGGGTCTCGAAGTCGCGCGGATTGGCCAGGCCGTTGGAGCCGATCGGGCCCAGGTCGGGCAGCTTCAGCAGCGCACCGTAGTTCTCGCAGATGTAGCCGCGGCTCGGGCCATCGGGCAGTTCGACGCGGAAGCGCACGCCGCGCGGAATCACCGCGATCTGCTGCGGTTCGATCTCGATCACGCCCAGCTCGGTCAGCAGGCGCAGCGCGCCCAGCTGCGGCACGATCAGCAGTTCGCCATCGGCGTTGTAGAAGTAGCGGCCGACCATGTCGCGGTTGGCGGCATACAGATGGATGCCAACACCCGCGTGCGCATCGGGCGAGCCGTTGCCGCCCATCGTGTACAGGCCTTCGACGAAATCGGTCGGCAGTTCCGGCAGCGGCAGCGGGCTCCAGCGCAGCTGGTTCGGCGACGCCGGCTGCGCGCCGAAATCGCACTGCAGCTGCGACTGCGCGAACGGGGTGAATTCGCCGTGGGTCACCCCGGGCGGATCCGGTACAGCCAGCTGCGGCGGTTGCTGCCGCGCGGCGCAGTGAACGCGGTACCGGTCAACTGTTCGGCGTACAGGCCGTGGGCTACCTTCTGCGGCGAGTTCTGCCCAACCGGCAGCGCGCCGGCGACGGCCTCGGTGGCGAATTCGTTGCCGAAACCGGACTGGTAGCCGCGGGCGGTGATGGCGGTGGACATGGGGGCTCCTGAGATTGCCGGCCAGCGGCCGGCACTACCATTCAATCAGGCAATGCCGGCGGGAGGCCGACATTGCCCGTGCAGACCTTACAGCACGCCGCGGCGGATCTGGTCGCGCTCGATGCTCTCGAACAGCGCGGTGAAGTTGCCTTCGCCGAAGCCTTCGTTGCCCTTGCGCTGGATGATCTCGAAGAAGATCGGGCCGATGCAGTTCTGGGTGAAGATCTGCAGCAGCTTGCGCTGGTGGGTTTCCGGATCGGCATCGATCAGGATCTTGTTCTTCGCCAGGCGTGCCACGTCTTCACCGTGGTTCGGCACGCGCTGGTCAATCACGTCGAAGTAGGTCTCCGGCGTGTCGAGGAAGTCCACACCCTGCGCGCGCATCGCTTCAACGGTCTCGTAGATGTTCTCGGTGAAGCAGGCGATGTGCTGGATGCCCTCGCCCTTGTACGCGTCCAGGTACTCGTTGATCTGGCTCTTCGGGTCGGACGATTCGTTCAGCGGGATACGCACGATGCCATCCGGGGCGGTCATCGCCTTGGACACCAGGCCGGTCTTGAGGCCCTTGATGTCGAAGTAGCGGATCTCGCGGAAATTGAACAGTCGCTCGTAGTAGTCCGACCACTGCTGCATGTTGCCGAAGTACAGGTTGTGGGTCAGGTGGTCGATGAAGGTCAGGCCGAAGCCGAACGGATGCAGGTCAGCGCCGGCGATCGGCTCGTAGTCACCGTCGAAGATGCTGCCCGACGCGCCGTAGCGGTCGACCAGGTACAGCATGCAGTCGCCGATGCCCTTGATGACCGGGGCGTTGACTGCCTTGCTGTCCGGCTTGAAGGCGATGGCTTCGGCGCCGTTGCCCAGCGCGGTCTGGTAGACCTCCTGGCCCGGCTTCTTGAAGCGGATGGCGAAGCCGCAGGCGCACGGACCGTGCTTTTCAGCGAAGTCCGAGGCGAACGAATCGGGGTCTTCGTTGACCAGGAAGTTGACGTCGCCCTGGCGATAGACGGTAATCGGACGCTGCTTGTGCTTGAGCACCGCGCTGAAGCCCATCTTCCGGAAGTACGCGTGCAGCTCCTGGCCACGGCCGGCCGGGGCGGCGAATTCGACGAACTCGAAGCCGTCGATGCCCATCGGGTTCTCGAAGGTGGTGACCTGCATGCCGGGGTTGGGGTGCGAGGCGGTCGGGACTGCGGTATTCATGGCGTGGCTCCGAATCGGTACCGCATCGGTACAAACCAGGTGCGGGCAGGTTGGGACCCGGCGAGAATGCAGGGTCTGGACCTTCCCCTTATAGTTACACTTGAAACCACCAGCAAGGTGCACCGCAACATGAGCCCCGCCGATCCCGTCTCGACCCGCCTGCGTGCCTCGCACGTCCTGCTCGACCTGGAACAGTTCCTGCCGTACCGGCTGAGCGTGCTGTCCAACCGGGTCAGCGGCAATATCGCCAAGCTGTACGGCGATCGTTACGGTCTGGCGATTCCCGAATGGCGGGTCATCACCATCCTGGCGCTGTACCCGGGTTCCTCGGCCAGCGAGGTCTCCGACCGCACGGCGATGGACAAGGTGGCGGTCAGCCGCGCCGTGGCCCGCCTGCTGGAGCGCGGCTTCATCAAGCGCGAGACCCACGGCGACGACCGCCGCCGCTCGGTGCTGGCGCTGTCGGCGGCCGGCTTCGAGGTGTACGAGACCATCGCACCGATGGTGATCGAGATCACCCGCAAGCTGATGTCGGTGCTGAGCGAGGAGGAGGAGCAGCTGCTGGAAAAGCTGATCCTGCGCCTGGCCGGCGATGGCCTGGAGCGGATGGGCGAAGGGGTGTGAGGGCGCATCCTCGCGCGGCGTGGACCCGCCCTGCCTTGCAATCGCGGGCAGCGCATGTCGCCTCCCGCCCGGTTCCGCCCCCGACATCCAGGACACGCCGTGGGCCAACCGCGATGGGCGCCTGCGGAAGGACACGCGTCCCGCTGATGTCGACCGCCCTTGTCGCTTTGGTCTATCAACGTGCCGACATCGGGCCTATAGCGCCCGACCTCATGAGCGCGTGTATCGAAGCAGCCTGATTCAACAGATCTGTCTATTGGACCGCCCGCCTTTGCGGCATGACGGTGTGCGTAGTGCCGGCAATTGCCGTGCCTCGCTTCCAACAAGGCTGGATTTGCCATGGATGACACGCCTTCCACGCTATTGCCTGCCCAGGCGCTGCTGGCGGACCTCAGAACGTTGATCTGCGCTGCGCGCAGCAGGATGCACAGGACCATCAACGCCGAGTTGACCCTGCTCTACTGGCGGATTGGACGCCGTATCCAGGCAGACCTCTTGCGAGGCCATCGGGCGCGCTACGGAGACGTTGCCTTCCGGCGGATCGCTGCCGCGCTGACCGCCGAGTTCGGCACGTCCTTCGGAGAAAAGAGCCTGCGCAGGATGGTGCAGTTCTGCAACGCATTCGCGGATGAGCAGATTGTCGTATCACTGGTACGACAATTGAGCTGGACGCATTTCATCGCGCTGATTCCGCTTGCCGATCCGCTCAAGCGCGACTTCTATACGCAGATGGCCGCCACCGAAGGCTGGAGTGTGCGCACGCTGCGCCAGCGCATCGATTCGATGCTGTACGAACGCACGGCACTGTCCAGCCAGCCCGAACAGACCATTGCCGATGAGCTGGCTGCCTTGCGCAGCAACCAACGGATTTCCCCGGGCCTGGTGCTCCGCGATCCCTATGTGCTGGACTTCCTGGGCTTGAAGGACAGCTGGGACGAGCAGGACCTGGAAGGGGCGATTCTTCGGGAAATGCAGGGATTCCTTCTCGAGCTTGGCGCGGGTTTCAGCTTTGTCGCCCGCCAGAAGCGCATCCAGATCGACGATGACGACTTCCATCTGGACCTGCTGTTCTACAACCGCCGCCTGCGCAGGCTGGTGGCTGTCGAACTGAAGATCGGCGAGTTCAAGCCTGCCTACAAAGGACAGATGGAACTCTATCTGCGCTGGCTGGACCGGTACGAACGTGAGGAGGGAGAGGAGGCGCCCCTGGGCATCATCCTGTGTACCGGGAAGAAGGCAGGCCAGATCGAGCTGCTGGAGCTGGACCGGTCGGGCATCCACGTTGCGGAATACCTGACCACCCTGCCCGCTCGTGAGGTCCTCAGGCAGAAAATGCAGGCCGCGCTGGAGCGGGCCCGGGAACGCCTGCATACGGCAACACCCGGCCCACGCTAGATCCACGCCACGCGTGGATGGCGACTCGCCGGTGCGGCTTCGGTGGGGGCAGCGCCCTTTCCTGCGGAAAGGGATCCAACCCCGGGGCGCTCGGAGTCAGCTCAGATGCTTGCGCCGCGCATGGATCCACGGCACCGCCAGTGCCGCGATGGCACCGCCGGCGAAGCCGAGCGAGGCGGCAACCGTGGCCGCTTCGACCGCCCCCGGCAACGCCAGGGCCGCAGCCACCAGCAGCAGCGACGGCAGGCCGACGAAGGTGCCCAGGAAGAAGTGCCAGCGCGGCGACCAGGTGTTGAGCTGCAGCAGGCTGACCGGCTGCCAGGCTTCGGAGGCGGCGTCCTCGGCGATCTTCGCCACCGCCTTGCCCAGATCCACTTCGGGCAGCGCGCGCCCCAGTCGCGCGGCGGCCAGCAGTTCGGCCACCGCGTCCACCGGCGGGAACGTGGTCGGCCACGCCGCCGGCGCCGGCACGCCATAGGCGGTCAGCAGCGGTACGCTCAGCCAGGGTGCCACCAGCGGCCGCATGCGGCGGCGGCCATGCACGCACCAGATCTGCGGCTGGCCGTGCGCGGTGACGCTGTACAGCGCCAGTTCGCTGGCCGGCGGATAGCCCAGCATGGTCACCCGCGCGGCCAGGCTGTCCTGACCCATCGCGCGCAGGAAGCCGGGCCGGCTGCGCCCTTCCTGCATCCACGCCAGGCCCAGCGCGCCGACCAGGTAGGCTTCTGCCACGTCCTTGCTGCCGGCAGTGGCGCGCTCGTCGCTGGCCAGGTACCACGCCAGTGATTTCGGTTCGGACGCATCGGCCAGGCCCCAGCGGCTGTCGTCGCCCAGCACATGGCGCACCGGCAGGCGCGCCGGAGCGGTCTCGCCGCGCTCGCCCGGCTGCAGGAACGGCAGCACGCCCTGGATGAAGGTGGACAGTTCGATCGCACGCACGCCGTGGCCCTGCCATTCCGGCGGCAGCAGGCCGGCCAGCTGGCCCTCGGCGGCCAACGCGTCCAGTCGCGATTTCTGCTCCACCAGTTTCTGCACCGCGCCCTTCAGCACCACGTTGTCGGGCAGCGCGATCTGCGGCAGGCGGTGGCGGGGCGGCGCCAGTTCAACCGTGTCCGCGCCGGTGCCGGCGTCATCCAGCAGTGCTTCCTGCGGCGGCAGGGTCACGCCCTCGCCTGCTCCGGCCTCGGCCAGGTCGCTGGCGGGTTCGGGCAATCGTTCGGCGTGGTCGCTGTGCATGGGCGTTCCGGTAGGGGGCATCGACGGGATGTCGACTGAGGTCCTTGCCGGTAACGGCGAGCGCGTTGCGAAGTTGAGATACCGATTCAGGGAGTGTGACGGCGCGCGCAGTAGAGCCACGCGAGGCGTGGATGTGCCTCAATGCCGACCAACGGTCGGCACCCACCAGGTTGGTGGCCAGCAGATGGCACCCACCAGAGCCTGCCGGCCAGCGGCCGGCACTACCGGGCAGGTGCCCATTGCTTGAGGAAGGCGCTCACCCGCGCGGGCTGGAACGCTTCGCCCCGACGCAGCTCGGCGGTGGCCTGCGAGACCAGCAGGCTGCCGTCGGCATCCAGCACCAGCAGGTGCGGATAGTCGCGCTCCATCACCGGGAACTGGGCGAAGAAGGCGGTGTTGGGCTGTTCGTCACTGGCATTGACCTTCACCCACACGTAGTGGGCATCGCGGAAGCGGCGCAGGTCGCCGTTGCCTTCCACGATCTCATCCAGCGCGTGGCAACGGTCGCAGGCGGCGTTGCCGACCTCCAGCAGGATGCGCTTCTTGCCGCGCTGGGCTTCCACCTTGGCGGTGGCCAGGTCGTCGGCGGGGTTGCGGGCCGGGTCGAACTGCGCGCCGAGCCCGGCGATGGCGGCGATGTCCGCCGCCACCGGGGTGTTGCCCGAGGCCACCGGTTCGCTGGGGTCAGCGACCGGTGGCTCGGTGGGTCGGGTATCCAGAGGCTGCGTGGGCTCGGCGGCGGCAGGCGGTTGCGGTTGGGAACAGGCGCCGATCAGCGCCGCACAGACCACCACCATTGCACCACCGAGCTTCATGCGCATGCCTTCTACCCTCTCATCATCATTTGACGCCGTGCATCAGCTTGTTGATCAGCGGGGCGATCAGGAACAGCACCACGCCGGAGCCGATCAGGGCCCAGAACCCGAAGGTATACCCCTTCAGGGCCGACTCGACCGTCATGCCGCCTTCACCACTGACCACGCCGGCGAAGATGCCCGACAGGTTGTTGCCGATGCCGGTGGACAGGAACCAGCCGCCCATGCCGAAGCCGACCAGGCGCACCGGGGCCAGCTTGGTCACCATCGACAGGCCGATCGGCGACAGGCACAGCTCGCCCACCGACTGGATGACGTAGACCATGAACAGGGTCCAGAACGGAATCTTGCCGTCCACGACCATCTGCGACAGGGCGTACATCAGCAGGGCGAAGGCGGCGCCATTGAACAGCAGGCCCAGGCCGAACTTGCGCGGGATGGACGGATTGGCGCGGCCCAGGGCCACCCAGATCCAGGCGATGACCGGTGCCAGGGTGATGATCGCCACCGAATTGACCGACTGGAACCACGCGGTCGGGAAGGTCCAGTCACCCATCTGGCGGTTGACGATGTTCTCGGCCAGGAAGGTGAACGAGCTGCCGGCCTGTTCGAAGAACATCCAGAACATCACGTTGAAGGCGAAGATGATCAGCATGGCGATCACGCGGTCGCGCTGCACCTTGCCCTCGCGGATGCCTTCCACCAGCAGCAGGATGGCCAGCGCGGTGAACATCGCGCCCAGGATCCAGGCCAGCGCGGTGGCGCCGGTGGCCAGCAGGAAGTAGGCCACCGGAATGGCGATCACGGCACCGACCAGCACCATGATGATGCGGCCGAAACCTTCGGCGCCGGCCGGCGGTGCGCCGATGCCCTTCAGGCCGGCACGACCGATGTAGAACCACACCAGCGAGATCAGCATGCCCACGCCCGAGGCGATGAACACCACCTTGTACGACGGCATTTCCGAGGTACCGAACACCTTGCGGGCCAGGTACTCGGTCAGCACCGGGGCGATCATCGCGCCGATGTTGATGCCCATGTAGAAGATGGTGAAGCCCGAATCGCGGCGCTCATCCTTCAGCCCGTACAGCTTGCCGACCATGGTCGAGATGTTGGGCTTGAACAGGCCGTTGCCGACGATGATCGTGGCCAGGCCGAGCTTGAAGATGTGCTCCTGCGGCAGCGAGATCATGAACAGGCCGGCGGCCATGATGATCGCACCGGTCAGGATCGAACGCTGGTACCCCAGCACCCGGTCGGCGACGTAGCCACCGAAGATGGCCGCGGCGTACACCAGCGCCAGATAGGCGCCGTAGATGCGGCTGGCGTCGCCCTCACCGGCGGCGTTGCCGCTGTAGAACTGGGAGACGATGTACAGCACCAAGGCCCAGCGGATGCCGTAGAACGCAAAGCGCTCCCAGAACTCGGTCATGAACAGCATCCACAACGGGCGCGGGTGGCCCAGCGTGGTCTTGAAGTCCGGCAGCGCCGGCTCCGGGGTGTTCGCAGTGGCGTTTACGCTCATGCGGGTTTCCTGGTTCGGTGGATGACGAGCACGTCCGATGTGCAGTTGAAGCAACGCGCGAGGATCACCGACTTGTGGCGTTCACGTCAAATACACGCCGTTTGAGGCAGGTGCCAGCCTGCTCGCTGAACTTGCATCTGAAACGATCCAGCCACCTGTCGGGGTCCAAGCTGAATGCGGGTCAGCCCAGCTCTGCCGGGGGCGCAGCCTGCAGGGTGGTGCGCACCTGGAACAGCTCGGGGAAGAAGGTCAGCTCCAGCGCCTGGCGCAGGAAGCCCACCCCGGACGAGCCGCCGGTGCCGCGCTTGAAGCCGATCACCCGCATCACCGTGCGCATGTGGCGGAAACGCCAGAGCTGGAAGGCGGTCTCCAGGTCCACCAGGTCTTCGCACAGCGAGTATTCGCGCCAGTAGCGGTCGGTGTCCTGGTAGATGCGCTCGAACACCGGCTGCAGGGCGTCGTCGGCCACATGCGGCTGGGTCCAGTCGTGGTTTTCATACACGGCCGGTACGGCATGGCCGAAGCGGGCCAGGTACTTCAGGAATTCCTCGTACAGGCTGGGCGCCTCCAGCACCGTGCGCAGCTGCGCCTGCCCGGCCGCATCGTGCTCGAACACCTGCAGCATCTGCGCGTTCTTGTTGCCCAGCAGGAACTCGATGTAGCGGTACTGCAGCGACTGGAAGCCCGAGGACGGGCCCAGCACGTCGCGGAAACCCATGTATTCGGAGGGGTCAGCGTTTCCAGCACCGACCACTGCTCGGTCAGCTGGCGCAGCACCTGCTTGCTGCGCGCCAGCACCTTGCGGCACTGCCAGACTTCATCGCGCTGCAGGAAGCCGATCGCCGCACGCAGTTCGTGGCCGAGCAGCTTCAGCCACAGCTCCGAGGTCTGGTGCTGGATGATGAACAGCATCTCGTCGTGGTGCGGCGGGTTGGACAGCGGCTGCTGCGCGCTCAGCAGCTGGTCCAGCCGCAGGTAGCCGCCGTAGGTCAGGCGCCCGTGCAGATCGGTGTGGATGCCGGCTTCGAGGTCGCGTTGGTTGTTGTCGACGGACATGGGTGGGACCAGATCAGGGGCGGCAAGGGTAGCGCGTTGCCGCCGCGCTGGCAGCCGCCGGGTCCATACCGGGGCGTGCGGTTGGCCGTGGAGCATCGGCCGATGCCGGGGCTGCGCGTGGAACCGATCAGGGCGTTGCGCTGGCGGTCAGCCAGAGGCGTATTCTGATGCTTTGCAGCAACGACTGAATACGCTGTTGTTATTGGCCCCCACCCGCCGGCAGGGGTAAAACGGGGAATCGCCGTGTTGCGGCGCAGGAAGGCTATTCCGTACGCGTTCCTTAACATGGCGATTCATATCATTTGTAACTTCTCTGTCGAAGGTGCAGTACGCAATGACGGTTGCCGCTGAATTCAAGATCGAATACCTGCAGTACCTGGACGCGGACGGCAAGCTCGTCCGCGATGACCTGCCCGCGTCGCTGCGCGACCCCAAGGTCCTGGTACCGCTGTTCAAGCAGATGCTGTTCGTACGCACGTTCGACAGCAAGTCCATCGCGCTGCAGCGCACCGGCAAGCTCGGCACCTATGCCGCCTGCCTGGGCCACGAAGCGGCGCACGTGGGCATCGGCGCTGCGATGCAGAAGGACGACGTGTTCGCTCCTTCGTACCGCGAGTACGGCGCGATGTTCATGCGTGGCGTGCGCCCGCACGACGTGCTGATGTACTGGGGCGGCGACGAGCGCGGCAACGATTACGGTGGCAACGCGGCCAAGGACTTCCCGTTCTGCGTGCCGATCTCCACCCAGTGCCTGCACGCCGCAGGCGCCGCGCTGAAGTTCAAGCTCAACAAGGAAGCGCAGATCGCCGTGGCCGTGTGCGGTGACGGCGGCAGCTCCAAGACCGACTTCTACGCAGCACTGAACTCGGCCGGCGCCTACAAGCTGCCGCTGATCCTGTGCATCGTCAACAACGGCTGGGCCATCTCGGTTCCGCGTTCGGCCCAGACCGGTGCCGAGACGCTGGCGCAGAAGGGCCTGGCCGGTGGCCTGCACTGCCTGCAGGTGGACGGCAACGATCTGATCGCGGTGCTCGCCGCGATGGAACAGGCGCGCGAACGTGCGCTGGCCGGCGACGGTGGCACCGTGCTGGAACTGATGACCTACCGCCTGTCCGACCACACCACCGCCGATGACGCGCGCCGCTACCGCGACGACGCCGAGGTGAAGGATGCCTGGCAGCGCGAACCGATGCTGCGCCTGCGCAAGTACCTGATCAACGCTGGTGTGTGGAGCGAAGAAGAAGAAACCGCCTGGGTTGCCGAGTGCGGCACGCGCGTGGACGAGGAAGTGAACCTGTACCTCAACACGCCGGTGCAGCCGGTCGAGGCGATGTTCGATTTCCTGTATGCCGATCCGCCGCCGGACCTGCTGGCCCAGCGTGCCCAGGCGATCGCCCTGGAGAAGCGCCATGGATGAGATCAAGAACGGCGCGCCCGGCGCGCACACCAACGCCGCCGACAGCGCTGCCATCGCGCGCGGAGAAGAAAGCATGACCACCACGCCGATCACCCTCATCGAAGCCATCACCCAGGCCTTGGCCTGGGAGCTGGAGCACGACCCGTCGGTGCTGGTGCTGGGCGAGGACGTGGGCGTCAACGGCGGCGTGTTCCGCGCCACCGCCGGCCTGCAGCAGCGCTTCGGCGCCGAGCGCATCCTCGACACCCCGCTGGATGAAACCACCATCGCCGGCCTGACCATTGGCCTGGCCGCGCAGGGCATGAAGCCGGTGGCCGAAGCCCAGTTCGATGGCTTCATGTACCCGATGGTCGACCATATCGTCTGCCACGCCGCACGCCTGCGTTACCGCACCCGTGGCCGCCTGCACTGCCCGATGGTGCTGCGCGTGCCGTGGGGCGGTGGCATCCGCGCGCCGGAACACCACAGCGAAGCCAACGAGGCGATCTTCACCAACGTGCCGGGCCTGCGCGTGGTGCTGCCGTCCTCGCCGCAGCGCGCCTACGGCCTGCTGCTGGCCGCGATCCGCGAACCGGATCCGGTGATCTACATGGAGCCCAAGCGCATCTACCGCCAGTACAAGGAAGTGGTCGTCAACGACGGCGAAGCCTTGCCGCTGGACGTGTGCTTCGTGCTGCGCGACGGCACCGACGTGACCCTGGTGACCTGGGGCGCGCAGGTGAAGGAAGCGCTGGAAGCGGCCGACAAGCTGGCCGGCGAAGGCATCAGTGCCGAAGTGATCGACGTGGCCACGCTGCGTCCGCTGGACTTCGCCACCATCGCCGAGTCGGTGGCCAAGACCGGCCGCTGCGTGATCGTGCAGGAGGCCCCGAAGACCGCGGGCTTCGGCGCCGAGATCGCCGCGCGCCTGGCTGAGGAATCGATCTACGACCTGCTGGCCCCGGTCGAGCGCGTTACTGGCTACGACACCCACATTCCGCTGTTCCGCCTGGAAATGAAGTACCTGCCGAGCGTTGAGCGGATCGTGGCGGCGGCCAAGCGCGCGGTGGCGGCCGGCTGACATGCGGGCCCGCCTTCTGGGGGCTTACCGCAGCCAGTATCCCAACCCGCTCCGGTTCCGCGCCGGCCAGATCGTCGAAGTCGGTGTACGTGACGAGGAATGGCCGGCGTTTGCCTGGGTACGCACCAACGATGGGCGCGCTGGATGGGCGCCCATCGCCTGGTTGCAGCTGCTGGACGAGGGTCGCGCCGAAGCCCTGTGCGACTACGACGCCCGCGAGCTGGATGTGGAAAGCGGCGAGATGGTGAAGCTTCATCACGAACACGGTGGGTGGTGGTGGTCCGAGCGCGCCAATGGCGCGACGGGCTGGCTGCCGGCCCGCGAACTGGAACTGCTGGAAGAGAACTGCAAATGAGCCAGACCAAGAATTTCAACCTGCCCGACCTGGGCGAAGGCCTGCCGGACGCGACCATCGTCGAGTGGTTCGTCAAGGAAGGCGATGTGATCAAGCTGGACGAGCCGCTGGTCTCGATGGAGACCGCCAAGGCCGTCGTCGAAGTGCCCTCGCCGTTCTCCGGCAAGGTGCTGAAGCTGTCCGGCGGCGCCGGCGACATCATCCCGACCGGCTCGGTGCTGGCCAGCTTCGAACTGGACCCGAACCTGCCGCAGCGCGCTGATGGCCAGGACACCGGCCACAGCCACGGCCATGCCGCGCCGGCCGCCGCACCGACCCCGCCGCCGCTGCCGACCGCCGCCGCTCCGGTGGCTGCTGCAGAAGCCAAGCCGGTTGCCGCCGAGCGTGATGACGCCGGCACCGTGGTTGGCGCGATGCAGAGCTCCAACGCCGTGCACGCCGAGCAGGCGCTGGCCGTCGGCGGCGTCAAGGCCGTGCCGGCCGTGCGTGCGATGGCGCGCAAGCTGGGCGTGGACCTGAGCCGCGTGCCTGCCACCGGCACCGATGGCGCGGTGACCATGGCCGACGTCAAGCAGGCCGCCGCCAACGGCACCGCCAAGCTCGGCGCTACGCCGGCGCCGGTCGCTGCCGCCGCGTATGCCGCCCCGGCCCCGGCGCAGGTGTCTGCCCCGGTGCAGAGCGAAGCCCGCACCCCGCTGTCTGCCGCCGGCAAGCCGATGCGCACCCAGCCGCCGGGCGTGGTCGCCAAGGGCCAGCCGGAGCCGCTGAAGGGCGTGCGCCGCAACATGGCCCGCGTCATGGCCGATGCGCACAGCAAGGTCGTGCCGACCACGCTGAACGACGACGCCGACATCCATGCCTGGCTGCCGGGCAACGACGTCACCGCACGCCTGGTGCGTTCGATCGTGGTGGCCGCGCAGAAGGTGCCGGCGATGAACGCCTGGTTCGACGGTGAAGCGCTGACCCGCACCCTGCACGCCCAGGTGGACATCGGCATCGCCGTGGACACCGACGATGGCCTGTTCGTGCCCGCGCTGCGCAATGCCGACATGCTCGATGCGCGTGGCATCCGCGAGGGCGTGAACCGCCTGCGCGAGCAGGTCGAATCGCGTTCGATCGCCGCTTCGGAACTGAGCGGCTACACCATCTCGCTGTCCAACTTCGGCATGTTCGCCGGCCGCTACGCGACCCCGGTCGTGGTGCCGCCGTGCGTGGCCATCGTCGGTGCCGGCCGTGCCCGCCACCAGATGACCCCGGTGATGGGCGGCGTGGAAGCGCACAAGGTGATCCCGCTGTCGGTCACCTTCGACCACCGCGCGGCCACCGGCGGCGAAGCCGCACGCTTCCTGCGCGCGATGATGGACGACCTGGCGCTGGCCAGCTGATCGGCCACCCTCTCTGAAACACAGGAAACGCCGGGCAATGCCCGGCGTTTTTTGGCCAAGCGCGGCGATCGGCTGCCTTGGCACCTGCCTTGGTAGAGTCGAGCTTGCTCGACTGCTGTTCGCGAAGAGCCGTCGAGCAAGCTCGACGCTACGAAGAGCGAAAAGCAAAAGGCAGAAGCCGTCGAGCAAGCTCGGCGCTACCTGTCAGCCGACCAGCGCGCTCGATGCCACCACATGCTGGCCCGGCTGCGGTACCAGCGCCGCCTCGACCAGTGCCTTGGCGATTTCAGTGGCCGGATTGATCCGCCACGCACGCGGCAGCACCGGCCCCAGCACGCCCAGCACCTTCAACGCGAGGCGCTCGCCACGGCGCACCTCGGTGCGCTCGCCGCCGATCAGCCCCGGGCGAACCAGGGTCAGGGAATCAAAGCCCAGCGTGGCCAGATCGCGCTCCAGCTCACCCTTCACCCGGCTGTAGAAGATCGACGACTGCGGATCGGCACCCGCCGCGGAGTTCAGCACATAGGTGCGTGCGCCCTGGGCCCGTGCCAGGCGGGCGAACGCCAGCGGGTAGTCATGGTCGATGCGGCGGAAGGCCTCGCGGCTGCCGGCCTGGGCCATGGTGCTGCCCAGCGCGCAGATCACCGCGTCCACACCGGCCCACTCTGGTGCGTCCGGCAATGCGTTGAAGGCCAGCACCGGGTTCTCCAGCTGCCCGTGGGTCCGCACCAGCGGCCGGCGCGTCGGCGCCACCACGGCGCTGCAACGCGGGTCGTCCAGCAGCCGGGACAGGGTCAGCCCGCCGACCAGGCCGGTCGCCCCCAGCAACATCACGCGCATCACCACCTCCACTGCGGCATCCTGTCGCCCATCCTAGCCGTTCAAGCGATCGGCGGCCGCGCCGATATGCTGGAACCTGCCCCTGCCAACCCCAGGATTCGCTCCATGACGGACCAGCCCGACCCCCGCCCCGCACCCGGTACCGCCCTTGGGCCGCCGGCACGCGTGCGCGCGGTGGCCGACGATGGGCGGGGTGACCGCGTGGTACTGCAGGGCGGCGGTGGCGTGGCCCTGCAGCAGCTGTTCGCCGGCGCCGATGCGCCGGAGCCGCTGCTGGCCGCGTTCGCCAATGGCATGGCCACCCTGCCCGGCGAACTGGGTGACATGGGCGACCGCCTGCAATCGGCACAGGCCAGCGCCGATTGGCCGCGCTATGGGCGGGCCATGCGGCAGCTGATCGACAAGTACATCCGTACCATCGAGCAGCATTCGCCGGACGGCCAGCCGGAAAGCCTGCGCCTGTCCGAACAGCTGCGCCTGCTGCTGGGCGGCGCGGTCGTCGCCCTGCTGCAGCACGACCCGGACCTGCGCGAGCAGGCGCAGGCGCTGGCCACGCGCCTGCGCCAGTGGCAACCGGGTACCGCGCTGGAACCGATCGAACAGGGCGTGCGCGAACTTGGCCACCAGGTGGGCGTGCGTGCCGAGAGCTGGCAGGAGCAGCAGGCGCTGCTGCTGGAGCTGTTCGCCCTGCTGCTGGAGAACGTCAGCGAGCTGCTGGATGACCGCAGCTGGCTGCAGGGCCAGATCGCCGCGGTGCGCCAGCTGCTGGATGGTCCGCTGGAAGCCGAAGCGGTGGAGCGCACCCGCGCCGAGCTGCGCGAGGTGATCTACAAGCAGGGGCTGCTGCGCCAGGGTATCGACGATTCGAAGGCGGCGATGCGCGGCTTGATGGGCGAGTTCATCGAGCGCATGGATGGCATGGCCACCAGCACCGGTGAATACCACGACCGTATCGGAAGTTACGCGCTGCAGCTGCGTGAGGCGCGCAGCATCGCCGATCTCAACCAGCTGCTGCAGGACGTGATGCGCGACACCGGCAAGGTGCAGCAGCAGGCGGCGCAGGCCCGCGACCACCTGGCCAACGCGCGGCAGGAAGTGGAGCGTGCCGAACAGCGCATTGTCGAACTGGAGCAGGAACTGCGCGCGGCCGGTGATCTGGCGCGCATCGACCCACTCACCCAGGCGCTCAACCGCCGTGGTCTGGACGAACTGCTGCAGCGCGAGCTGGCGCGTGCCGCGCGCAATCACTCGCCGTTGGGCGTGGCGGTGATCGACCTGGATGATTTCCACCAGACCAACGATGCGCACGGCCATGCTGGCGGCGATGCGCTGCTGCAGCACCTGGTGAGCGTGTGCAAGCTGCTGCTGCGCGCCACCGATGGCATCGCGCGGCTGGGTGGCGACGAGTTCGTACTGGTGCTGCCGGAAACCCAGGGGCCGACAGCATGGCCACCGTACAGCGCCTGCAGCGCTCGCTGGCGCACCGCGTGCTGACCGTGCAGG
Source organism: Stenotrophomonas sp. GSD10 (assembly GCF_056172695.1). Taxonomy (NCBI): domain Bacteria; kingdom Pseudomonadati; phylum Pseudomonadota; class Gammaproteobacteria; order Lysobacterales; family Lysobacteraceae; genus Stenotrophomonas; species Stenotrophomonas sp. GSD10. The sequence goes on from NZ_JAOCMC010000002.1 coordinate 3,875,184, forward strand.
ACCGGCGCGTGCCGGTGCACTTCAGTGCCGGCCTGGCGCAATGGCAGCCCGGCGACGATGCCGACGCGCTGCTGCGGCGCGCCGATGATGCGCTGTATGCGGCCAAGCGCCAGGGCAAGAACCGGGTGCAGGCGGGTTGAATGACCCTTGCGTAGAGTCGAGCTTGCTCGACTGCTTTTCCTCCCCGCAAACAGCCGTCGAGCAAGCTCAACGCTACGGCCGGTAGCGGCGGCGCGCAGCGCCGTAGAGCAGCCGAGCGTGGGCTCGGCTCTACACGTTACTTCCCGCGCAGCTTCTGGAACCCGGTCACTGCCGCCAGCACGATGGCACCGGCGATGATGCGCTGTATGCGGCCAAGCGCCAGGGCAAGAACCAGGTGCAGGCGAGTTGAATGACCCTTGCGTAGAGTCGAGCTTGCTCGACTGCTTTTCCTCCCCGCAAACAGCCGTCGAGCAAGCTCAACGCTACGGCCGGTAGCGGCGGCGCGCAGCGCCGTAGAGCAGCCGAGCGTGGGCTCGGCTCTACAGATTACTTCCCGCGCAGCTTCTGGAACCCGGTCACTGCCGCCAGCACGATGGCACCGGCGATGATGCGCTGTATGCGGCCAAGCGCCAGGGCAAGAACCGGGTGCAGGCGGGTTGAATGACCCTTGCGTAGAGTCGAGCTTGCTCGACTGCTTTTCTTCCCCGCAAACAGCCGCCGAGCAAGCTCGACGAAACCGCCGCTAGCGGCGGCGCGGAGCGCCGTAGAACAGCCGAGCGTGGGCTCGGCTCTACACGTTACTTCCCGCGCAGCTTCTGGAACCCGGTCACCGCCGCCAGCACGATGGCACCGGCGACGATGCCCACCACCATGTTGGCCGCGGCACTGATCAGCCAACCCCACGACCCTTCGCCGCCCATCGCCTGCACCGCGTGGTGCAGCGCCGGCACGTTGTGCACCAGGATGCCGCCGCCGACCAGGAACATGGCGATGGTGCCGGCCACCGACAGGAACTTCATCAACCACGGCGCCGAGGCAACCAGGCCACGACCGAACGCGGCGAGGGCACCGCCCTTGCGCGACAGGTACAGGCCGACGTCGTCGAGCTTGACGATGCCCGCCACCAGCCCATACACGAACACCGTCATCGCCAGCGCGACCACCGCCAGCGTGACCACTTGATTGGTGAACGGCGCAGTGGCGACCACGCCCAGGGTGAGCACGATGATCTCGGCCGAAAGAATGAAGTCGGTGCGGATCGCGCCCTTCACCTTGTCCTTCTCCCACGCCACCATGTCCACTTCGGCGTCGGCCAGCGCCTTGCGGCGCTCGGCCTGGCGCTGGGCATCGTCGTCGGAGGAATGCAGGAAGCGGTGCGCCAGCTTCTCCACGCCCTCGAAGCACAGGAACGCACCGCCGATCATCATCAGCGGCACGATCAGCGGCACGTTCCAGCCGCGGCCATGCAGCCACGCCTCCAGCGCGCTGATCGCCAGCGCCGCCGGTACCAGGATCACCTTGTTGACCAGCGAGCCCTTGGCCACCGCCCAGACCACCGGCAGCTCGCGGTTGGCGTTGACGCCGGTCACCTGCTGCGCGTTCAGCGCCAGGTCGTCGCCGAGCACGCCCGCGGTCTTCTTGGCAGCGACCTTGGTCAGCACCGAGACATCGTCGAGCAGGGAAGCGATATCGTCGAGCAGGGCAAACAGGCTGGCACCGGCCATGGGGCGTCCAAGAGAGGGAATGAGCGGATTCTGACCGATACCGGGGCCGCTGCGGAAGCCGGCGAGTTCACCGCGTGCCTACCCTGCCCCGGCGACACTGCAGGACCCGCACACTGCCGGCCAGCGGCCGGTACTACCCCGTCTTCGCCGCATGGGAGTTCCGCTTGAGCAACCCGCCCACCGCCGCTGGCAATCCTCCGCTGGTCAAGGGCATGAACCGGCGCAGCCAGATCCTGCGCCTGTTGATGCGCTACCGCCATTCGGGCGTGTTCTCGGGCATGAACCTGGACGCGGCCAGCAACCACGCCGACGTGCCGGCCGATGGCAACCCGGAGCAGTTCGTCAGCGACCTGGAAGCGCTGGGGCCGACCTTCGTCAAACTGGGCCAGATGCTGTCCACGCGCCCGGACATGGTGCCAGTGGAGTTCGCCACCGCGCTGGAGCGCATGCAGGAAAAGGTGGCCGAGGTACCGGTCGAGCGCATCCACGCCATCGTCGAGCAGGAGCTGGGGGCGCCGGTGAACAAGCTGTTCGCCGCGTTCGATCCCGAGCCACTGGGGTGCGCATCGCTGGCCCAGGTGCATCGCGCGGTGCTGCACGATGGCCGCCAGGTCGCGGTGAAGGTGCAGAAGCCCGAGGTCGCCGCACAGGTGCGTTCGGACCTTGAAGCGCTGCGCAGCTTTGCGCTGGCGGCCGACCATCTGACCCAGGTCGGCCGCCGCGTTCGGCTGCGCGACTGGCTCAACGAGTTCGCCAAGACGCTGATGCAGGAGCTGGACTACCACGCCGAGGCCGAGAACCTGTCGCGCTTCGGCCGCCACCTCAAGCCCTTCCGCCGGCTGTGGGTGCCGCAGCCGATCTGGGACTACAGCAGCCAGCGCGTGCTGACCATGGAGCTGGCCACCGGCGTGCGCGTGGATGCGATTCCCGGCGTGCGCCGCACCGAACAATCGATGGACCCGCTGGCGGCCGCGCTGATCCGCGGCTACCTGGACCAGATCTTCGTGCACGGCGAAATCCACGCCGATCCACATCCAGGCAACCTGCGGGTGATGCCCGACGGGCGCCTGGCGATCTTCGACCTGGGCATGGTCGCGCACATGCCGCCGCGCCTGCGCGAACGCCTGCTGAAGATCCTGTTCGCCGCCGTTGATGGCCGTGGCGAGGAAGTGGCCGATGACCTGATCAGCATCAGTACGCGACTGGAAGCGTTCGACGAAGAGCGCTACCTGCGCGAAACCGGCCAGCTGATCGCACGCTACGCGGCCAGCGGCAGCTTTTCCGAAGGCCGCGTGGTGCTGGACATGGTGCGCATCGCCACCGCCTGTGGGCTGCGCACGCCACCGGAACTGAGCCTGCTGGGCAAGGCCCTGCTCAACCTGGAAACGGTGTGCCGGCTGCTGGCGCCGGAGTTGGACACACGCCGCATCGTCGAGCGCCAGCTGCAGCACGTGATGCGCGCACGCCTGAAGAAATCGCTGTCGGCGGCCAACATCGCCAGCGAGGCGATGGAACTGCAGCAGCTGCTGCGCGACGGGCCGCGCAAGCTGTCGGACATCATGGCGCTGCTGGCCGAGAACCGCCTGCAGATGAAAGTGACCGGGCTGGAAGAATCGCGGTTGATGGAGAATCTGCAGAAGATCGCCAACCGCGTGGCCGCCGGCATCATCAGTGCTGCCTTGATCATGGCCGCTGCGATGATGATGAAGATCGACACCGGATGGCATCTGTTCGGCTATCCACTGATCGCGCTGGTGCTGTTGTTGATCGGCGTGGTGCTGGGGCTGGGCATCGTGACCAGCGCCTTGCTGTTCGATCGTCGCGCGCGTGCACGCGAAGAACGGGGCCATCGCTGACGTAGAACAAACCGCCGTATTCATGCGGTTTTTAATGCAATCCAACGAAGCCTTTCACGCTCGTTTTACCTTCTGAGCGCGATTTCGCGCGCGTCATTTCAACAAACATTTCAGTCAGGTTCGTGCATGCACTATCGGGTCATCGGCCTGTCATGTGTATGTGCTTGCGGCAGCGCCGGTCGGATGGACACGCGTCGGTACGACGTCCATCGCCACCACCCCGTCACTGCCGAAGCTGCCTATGCTCTGGATACTGCTGCTGTCGTTGTTGCTGCTGTGCTGGTTGTTCCTCGCGTCCGCAAAGTGGGTGTGGTGGAAGGCCGCTGCATTCTCGCTGCTGCTGCTCATGCTCAGCGCGTGGTGGCTGATCGACAAGCTCTCGGGTGATGGGCTCAACGCCGCCACCCTGTACCACCTCGGCGCGGACATGGAGGGCGCCGGCGTCTCCGACTTCAAGGGCTATATCGCCGGTTTCATCGTGCTGGCGCTGGTCTCGCTGCTGCCGCTGTTTGCCACGCGGGTGAAGCGCTGGCGCCGGCCCGGCCCGGGCGGTGCATGGTTTGCCGGTTTCGCGGCCGTGTGGCTGGCCACGGTCATGATCAGCCCGCTGGCCCGCGACGGCCAGCGTCTTTACCAGCAGCTGCGCCCGGTCGATTTCGCCCGCATCGCCCCTGAATACCAGGTACCGACGCAGCCGCTGCAGCGCCCGCGCAACATCGTCTGGATCTACGGTGAAAGCCTGGAGCGCACCTATCTGGACGAGGCGGTGTTTCCCGGCCTGATGCCCAACCTCAACCGGCTGGCCGCCAGATCGCTGGACGTGCGCGGGCTGGCCTCGGCCGAAGGCAGCGGCTGGACCATCGCCGGGCTGGTGTCGTCGATGTGCGGCGTGCCGCTGACCACCTCGCAGGGCGATGAGAACAGCATGGACCGCATGGGCAGCTTCCTGCCCAAGGCGGTGTGCCTGGGCGACTACCTGAAGCAGCAGGGCTATACCAACCACTATCTGGGCGGTGCCAACGGCCGTTTCGCCGGCAAGGGCCAGTTCCTGGCCAGCCACGGTTTCGACGAAGTACACGATCTGGACTGGTTCAAGCAGCAGAAGAAGATCAGCCGCGTGCACTACTCGCCGTGGGGCGTGCACGACGACGTGCTGCTGGATACGGCCTACCAGCGCTTTGAGCAGCTGTCGCGCGAGGGGGCACCGTTCATGCTGACCACGCTGACCATGGATACGCATCACCCGGCCGGGCATCTGCCGGTGGCCTGCAAGGGCCAGCGTTACCAGGGCCCGTACGGCAACATCAACATGCTCAACGCGCTGAAATGCAGCGATCGGCTGATCTCGCAGCTGGTGCAGCGCATCCAGGCCAGCCCGTACGGCAAGGACACGCTGATCGTGATCGCCTCCGATCATCTGGCCATGCCCAACGATCTGAGCCACATTCTGACCCAGCAGAAGCGCGAGAACCTGCTGCTGTTCCTCGGCGATGGCATTGCCCCGCGGCAGCTGGCCAGCGACGCCGGCACCACGCTGGATTCGGGCGCCACCCTGCTCAGCCTGCTGGACCCGAACCTGAAGACGATGGGCTTTGGCCGGTCGCTGATCGACCCACAGCGCGCGCCCAGCGCCAGCGTGGCCACCCGCCGCGAGGGCGGCCGCGATTACCCGCAGTACCTCGCCTTCGCCCGCTCGCTGTGGCTGGGCGAGCCCACCCGCGAACTGAAGATCAACGGCGACGACCAGGTGCTGGTCGGCCTGCAGCAGGTGCAGCCGCCGGTGCTGCTGGAGTACGACAAGAACTGGGGCCTGAAGTCGGTGTACCTGGAGAACACCTCACGCCAGTTCGATGATGCGGACCCGGACAACACGCTGGCCTATGTCGATCGCTGTACCGCGTTCGAGGATGGCTCGGCCGATGGCGACTGGTGTGCACTGCTGGTCAACCGCGATAACGGCATCAAGCTGTACCGCGACAACGACCTGCGTGGCGGCATCGCCGTGGATGCGCCGCTGGATGCGTTCCAGGGCCCACGCCCGAGCGTGCGCCAGGCGCACATGATCACCCAGAAGGGCCGTCGCACCCGTGCCGGCCAGTACATGCTGCAGCTGGTGGCGAGCACGCGCCCGGATCGCGGCTTCTGGATCGAAGCGGTGTCCTCGCAGCGCAAGGTGGTGCTGGCCCAGCAGTGGGTGCTGCCTGATGCGGACGGCAAGATCAACGTGTCGTTCGGGCTGGACCACGAAGTGGACGATCTGGAGATCCGCGCGTGGTTGAACCATGCCGAGAAGCTGGCGGTGGATACCTTCGCACTGGTGCCCTCGCGCAGCCGACCGCGCGGGTAGATCCACGCCATGCGTGGATACGCTCGGCGGAAGGGGTCAGATCCGTTTTCCTGCGGAAAGCGAATCTGACCCCGGATGGATGTTGCCGGCCAGCGGCCGGCACTACCGCGAGGGCAGGGCGTAGCCCAGCAGAGCCCCCTAATCCTGCGGGTCGCGGGTGATGTGGATGTCGGTCGGCGTCGACAGCGGAATGTTCCGCTCGGCCAGAATCTGCAGCAGGCTGAAGTACAGATCGCTGCGGGTGGCATACACCTGCCGCGGGCTGGCCACATAGGCAAAACTGTTGATGGTGATCTGCCCTCCGGCGATGCTGTCGATGTAGACCGACGGCTCCGGCTGCTTCAGCACGTTGGTATGCGCGGCGTAGGCCTGCAACAGCGCATCGCGCAGGCTGCCGACATCGGTGCTGGGCGGCACTGCGAACTGGATCTGGATGCGCCCCTGGTTGTTGCCCATCGTCATGTTGCGCACGGTCTTGGTGACCAGCTCGGAATTGGGCACGATCAGCGTCGACCGGTCGCTCACCTGGATCTCGGTCGAACGCAGGCTGATGCGGCGGATGTCGCCTTCCTGGTCACCCAGCTTCACCCAGTCACCAATCTTCACCGGACGCTCGGCCAGCAGGATCAGGCCGGACACGAAGTTCTGGGTGATCACCTGCAGGCCGAAGCCGATACCCACCGACAGCGCGCTGACCAGCAACGCCAGCTTGCTCAGCGGCAGGCCCATCGCCGAAAGCGCCCAGAACACGGCGATGATGATGCCCAGATACCGGGCGACCGTACTCACCGAATTGCGCGCGCCCAGATCCAGCTCGGTCTTGGGCAGGTAGGTATCGGTCAGCCAGCGCTGCACCAGCTGGGTGACGGCCAGGCCGGCCAGCAGCACCAGCACCGCCAGCACGATCCCCATCGGCTTCAACGTGGTGCCGCCCAGCGGAATGCCGGTGGTGAGCAGCGAAGCGAAACGCTCCACCACCGCACCGATGTTGCCGAACGGCGCCACCAGCGCCAGCAGTGCCAGCAGCACGACCACCGTACGCAGCGCCGCCGACAGCAGCACGCCGGCCTGCTCCAGCCGCGAGACGCTCAGGCCGGTGCTGAGCAGGATGGTCTGGCCGACCTTGCTGTCGGCGTTGAGCATCCAGGTGCTCAGGTCATCCACGAACTTGAACAGCAGGGTCGCGGCCAGCACCACGATGCTGCCGCCGATCAGCTGCTGGTTCACGAACTTGGCGAAGTTCAGGTAGCCCAGCAACGTTGCGACGATGGCGGCCACCACCGCGATGTTGCCGGCCACCCGGGCCAGCACCAGCCAGCTGCTGCGCCGCACTGGCGTGCTCGCGCCCTGCCCGTCGGCCTGTGCCTCCAGCTTGGCTTCGGCTTCGGCGGTCTGCCGGCGGTGCAGGCGGGCCAGCGTCACCAGCATGGCCATGATCAGGCCGAGGTAGGTCAGCGCGATCAGGCCATCCAGCGCCACCGTGGTCACATCGCTGGTGCGCGTGGCCTGGTCGATCGCCACCAGCACCGTGCTCAGCCAGGCCAGGGCTGCCGCGCCCCAGGCGTACTTGCGCAGCTTCAGTGCGGCGGTGTCATCCAGGTTCAACAGGCGCCACGATGGGCGCTTGGGCACCAGCAGGCAGGCACTGAGTGCGGCGATGAAGGCGGCGCGGAAGGTCGCGGTCTCCAGGCCGTCGGCCACCACCTGCAGGCGCGGTGCGATCGCATCGATGGCCTTCAATGCCGCCATCAGTACCACCACCGCATAGCCGGGCAGCAGCGTGCCCACCAGCAGCAGCCACATGGCCAGGCCGGAACGGCGCAGGCGGCCATCGGGCGCACGCTCGGACGCGGCAAAGCGCCGCCCCAGCGTGCGCAGCCACAGACGCAGCGGGAACATCATCACCAGTGCCACCACCACGCCCAGCAGCAGGGTGCCCCAGCCATGGGTGGCGATGCCGGCTACCAGCGCAGCGCGCCCCTGCTCGGCCAGCGGGGCGACGCGCGCGATGTCGATCGGCAAGCGCTCGGCGACGTTGCTCCACAATGCCGGCGACAACGGCGAGGCCACCTTCTGGCCCAGTTCTTCGGTGCGCTGTGCGGTGCGCTGCTGATCGATGTCGGTCGCAAGCTGCTGCGCGCGTACGGCGCTGGCCTTGGCCTGTGCGACCGAGGCGGCCAGGTTGTCACGCTGCTTGGTGAGGGTGCGTCGTTGCGCTGCCAGTTCGGGCGGCTCGGTAACGCCTTCGGCAGGCGTGCCCAGCTGCGCCAGTTGTTCGTCCAGGCGATCCTTCTGCGGCTGCAGCGCCTTTTCCAGTGCCTCGGCGTCACGCCGTGCCTTCGAGGCGTCCTCGGACAGCATGGCCAGTGTTTCGATGGCCTCCGCATCACCGCGTTTGCGGTCAACGTCCTTCAGCTTCGCATCGATGTCCGCCAGCTGCTGCTTGGGCGTGGGGTCCTCATCCTGCGCAAGTACCGGCGCGGACAACAGGAAGACGCTGCACAGCAGCAGGGCCAGCCAGGGCCCCCGTTTACGGATCAATTGCAGGAAGGAAGACAAGCCAGCCACACCGGTTCACGCGGACCACCGCGCCTGCGCGCGACTATACGGCAGAGCCGGTAAAGGGCGGATGGAAGGGCCGTCGAGCAAGCTCGACGCTACGCGGCAACCCCCATTTCCGGCACGGACAGGGCCGCTGGGTAGAGTCGACCGCTGGTCGACTATCGCGCGCAGCGCGGGGTTCTGCGATCTGGTCGAAAAGCCGTCGAGCAAGCTCGACGCTACGCGGCAGCACCCATTGCTGGGATGGAAGGGGCCCGCTGGGTAGAGTCGACCGCTGGTCGACTATCGCGCGCAGCGCGGGGGTGTGCGATCTGGGCGAAAAGCCGTCGAGCAAGCTCGACGCTACCCATCTACGCGGTCACACGCCCCATCGCCAGCATCAGTACTTCAGCCGCAGCTCTTCCACTGTGGGCTGCTGCAGCGCATACCAGTCCTGGAACTCTTCCTCGGTGATCTCATCCGGCGCATACACCGCCACCGGGTGCCAGTCGTGGTCGGTGGGCAGCGGCTGGCGCGGGCCGGCACGCAGGCTGTAGCTGACGCCTTCGTAATCCACCAGGTCATCGACCTGTGGCCACTGCTCGCGCGCGAACGCGGATTCACTCTTCAACAGAATCACCTGGTACATCGGCACCTCCACCTCGGTTGGAACGGAAAAGACCGGCGCTGGTGGCAGGATACCGCCGCGCCGGTGACAGCGGACGCAGCGCCGGGGCGACGCAACGTTCTGGACACGGCCATCGCCCCGGCTTCACCCGTCCGTGGCAGGGCCATCGGCATCGTGGGGGCCCCTGCACAGCCCTGCCCAACGATGACCGAACTGCCGCCCCTGAAGACCGTTGCCGACCTGCGTCTGCCCCGCTACCTGGGCACCTGGTACGAGATCGCGCGCCTGCCCATGCGCCACGAACCGGAGGGCTGCACCGATGTGTCGGCGCACTACACCCTGCTCGACAACGGCAACGTCGGGGTCACCAACCGCTGCCGCATGGACGGTGAGATCGAGGAGGCCAGCGGCGAAGCCTGCGCCATCGACAACGACAGCGCGCGGCTGGAGGTCAGCTTCCTGCCCAAGGGCCTGCGCTGGCTGCCGTTCGCCAAGGGCGACTACTGGGTGATCCAGGTTGCGCCGGACTACAGCGTGTCACTGGTCGGCAGCCCCGATCGCAAGTACCTGTGGCTGCTGGCCCGCGAACCCCGCCTGGACGCCACCGTGCAGGACCATTATCTGGCGGCCGCACGCCTGCAGGGCTTCGATCTGTCCGAACTGATCCAGACCCCGCATACCGGCCAGCCCACGGCCTGAGCCACCACCGCCATGGACCTCAAGAGTGGCTACCCGTGGTGGGCGGTACGCAACGGCCTGATCCACGCCTTCCCGCCACTGCAGCAGGACCTGCGTTGCGACGTGCTGGTGGTCGGCGGCGGCATTACCGGTGCGCTGATCGCCGACGAGCTGTCCCGGCATGGCCAGGATGTTGCGGTGATCGAGCAGCGCGACATCGGCTGGGGCAGCACCGCCGCCAGCACGGCGCTGCTGCAGTACGAGATCGACACGCACCTGCTGGAACTGACCCAGCGCTACGGCCATGACGCGGCGGCGTCGGCCTACCTCGCCTGTGCCGAGGCGATCCCGGCGCTGGGCGAGGTGGCGCACGGCCTGAAGGACGTGGATTTCCGGCGGCTGGACAGCCTGTACCTGGCCAGCCGCACACGCGACGTGCCACGCCTGATGGCCGAAGGCGATGCCCGCCGCAGCATCGGCCTGGATGCCCGCTGGCTGGGGCCGGACGCGCTGCGCGAGCGCTTCGACGTGGCGGGCGGCGGCGCCCTGCTGACCCGGCAGGCGGCCCGCGTCGACCCGTACCGGCTGACCTACGCGCTGCTGCAGCGTGTGCGCCGGCGCGGTGGCCACGTGCATGACCGCACCATCCTGCATACGCTCACGCCCAGCACGCGTGGCGTGAGCGCTCGCACCGAAGACGGTGCCACCCTGCGTGCGCGCCATGTGGTGCTGGCGATGGGCTACGCCAACCAGCAGTGGTTGCAGCAGCGCGTGGCCCGTAACCGCAGCAGCTATGCCTTCATCACCGATCCCATCGACACGGACCTGCTGGGGCGGCTACGGAACACGATGGTGTGGGAAAGCGCACGGCCCTACCTGTACCTGCGCGCCACCGGCGACCACCGGCTGCTGGTGGGGGGCCTGGACGACGCCATCGATATCCCCGCCCGCCGCGACCGCCGCGTGCAGCGCAAGGCCGACCAGCTGATGAAGCAGCTGCGGCACTGGTTCCCACGGCTGGACCCGGTGCCCGCCTTCTCCTGGGCCGGCACCTTCGCCGAGACCGCCGACGGCCTGCCGTTCTTCGGCCCGCACGCGCAATGGGGCCCCCGGGTGCACTTCGCCATGGCCTACGGCGGCAACGGTATTACCTATTCCATGATCGGCGCGCAGCTGCTGCGGGCCCGCATCGCGCGGCGGAAGCACCCGCTGGAGGAGCTGTTCGGGTTTGGGCGGGTGGCCTAACGCCGAGGATTGAACCGATGGCGTAACGCCTTGGTAGAGTCGAGCTTGCTCGACTGCTTCTGCCCATCACAGTCGAGCAAGCTCGACTCTACAAGGGCCTCAGTCGAGCAAGCTCGACTCTACGGGCCCGCGACAGGCATCATTCAAGCTGGCCCTGCTAGCGTCGGGCTGTACCGCCGCATGTTGCGTGGTCCCTGTCCGCTGGAGCGCCGTGATGATCCGCCCCCTCACCCTGCTGCTGTGCCTGGCCCTGCCGGGAACCGTGCTGGCCCAGTCCGCTGCCGGCGCCACCGCGCCGCAGGCCGCTGGCCTGGATCTGACCCTGCCGCAGGCGCCGATGCGCTACCTCAACGATCCGTCCGTACAGCAGGATCCGCCCGGCACCTATTACGGCGACAAGAGCGGCCCGCGCGTGCACGACGACGCGAAGATCGCCGATGTGACCGACGACAAGGTCAAGGTGTCCGGCAGCTTCACCACCGGCATCGGCTATTCCAAGGGCGGCGGCAACAGCCACTACAACGCGGCCACGCTGAACCTGAGCAAGAACTACACCACCGATGAAGGCAAGACCCGCGGGGTCAACCTCAACATCCATGTGAGCGAGGGCAAGGGCCCGGGCTTCTTCGGCCCCTATGGCGGCTACTACGGCCGTGGCCCGGGCTGGGATTACCCGCCGCCGTACGGCTGGTGATCATTCTGTAGAGCCGAGCCCATGCTCGGCTGTTGTTGGCCGCAAAGCCGAGCATGGGCTCGGCTCTACATCGGCCGGAATCAATCCAGCCAGCCGTCGCGCTCGCTGTGCAGGATGCGGCCGTCATGGCCACTCAGGCGCACTTCCACCTTCTGGTTGCGCGCATTGCGGGCTTCCAGCGTCCAGGTCGCGCCATCGCGTTCCAGCGAGTGGATGTCCCGCAGGCCATGCGCCTGTGCCCGTGCCAGCACCTGCTCGGTGCTCAGCAGCGCACGGCCGCTGTGCTCGTCGAAGATCTCGCCGGTCTTGGGGTCCACAAAGACCTCGCTGAAGCGGCCATCGGCGCGGCTCACGTCCGCTTCCCACAGGCCATCCTCGCGTTCGATCTCGTGAATCTGGGTGTAGCCAGCCTTGCGCAGGGCCTGTTCGGCCTGGGCCAGGCCCAGCGGCGCGGCCTGCACGGCCGGCGCCAGCGCCAGGGTGGCAACGGTGGCGAGGGTGAGCGACTTCAACATGGGGGTTCTCCTGTTCGTGGCCGGACCATCCCGGCAACGCCACGATGCCCGCCTGGGTTAACAGCGCCCTAGCCACGGCTGTTAGCCAACGGTTAGTCGCCATCGGCACACTCACGCCCGTTCCCCCTCTCTTTGCGGCGTGCGCGATGCTCTCCACCCTGCCCCTGTTGCTGGCCCTGTCTGGCCCCCTGGTCGCCGCCGCGCCCGTGCAGGACCCTGCCCAGCAGGTCGCACGCCGCGAGGTGCAGCAGGGCCGATACGTGCCACTGGAAGGCGTGGTCCGCGATGCCCTGCGGCGCTACCCCGGCCAGCTGCTGGAAGTGGAACTGGACGACGGCGTCTACGAGGTGGAGATCCTGCGTGGCGACGGCGTGGTGGTGGAGCTGGACTATGATGCGCGCAATGGAAAGCTGCTGAAGACGGAGCTGGACGACTGATGCGTATCCTGCTGGTCGAGGACGATGCCGCGCTGGTGCAACGCCTGGTGCCGTTGCTGGAGCAGGCCGGCTATGTGGTGGAGGCGGTGTCCGATGGGCGCCAGGCCGAGGAGATCGGCCAGATCGAGGAGCTGCAGGCGGCCATCGTCGATCTCGGCCTGCCCGGCCTGGATGGGCTGAGCGTGATCGAGCGCTGGCGCGGCAACGGGCGCCACTTCCCGGTGCTGGTGCTGACCGCGCGCGGGCGCTGGCACGACAAGCTGGCCGGCTTCGATGCCGGCGCCGACGACTACCTCACCAAACCCTTCCAGGCCGACGAGCTGGTGCTGCGCCTGCGCGCGTTGATCCGCCGCAGCCACGGCCACGCCAGCCCGCGCCTGCACTGCGGCCCGTTGCAGCTGGACATCAACGGCGGCCGCTTCGAGCTGGACGGCCAGCCGCTTGCGCTCAGCCCGCAGGAATTCCGCCTGCTCAGCTATTTCATCCACCACGTCGGCCAGGTGATCGGCCGCGACCGGCTGGGCGAACAGGTCTTCGATGGCGGCCTGGATGCGGATTCCAACGCGCTGGATGTGTTGCTGGGGCGGGTACGCCGCAAGCTCGGCGCCGAACTGATCCAGACCGTGCGTGGCCAGGGCTGGCGGCTGGCGGCGCCATGAGCCGGCAACCCTCACTGCGGCGCCGCCTGCTGCTGGCCGGCGGCCTCGGCCTGATCCTGGTCTCGGTGCTGGCCAGCGCGCTGCTGGGCGAACTGTTCAAGCGCAGCGCGCGCGACCGCCTCGACCACGAGCTGCAGCAGGACATGCTGACCCTGGTGGCGCAGATGGAAGTGTCGGCCGATGGCCAGCTGCAATTGCGCCAGGAACCCAACGACGCGCGCTTCCAGCGGGTGTTCTCCGGCGCCTACTGGCAGATCGCCGATGCCGGCGGGCGGGTGCTGCTGCAGTCACGCTCGCTGTGGGACCAGACGCTGCCCGCCGCGGCCGATGGCGCGGCAGAGCGCAACCTGCCCGGGCCGATGCAGCAGTCGCTGCGGGCGCGGGTGCAGCAGGTGCGCCTGCCGCGCGCGCAGGCACCGTTCGTGGCCGTGGTCGCCAACGACCGCAGCGCTCTGGATGCCGACGTCGCCACGTTCCGCCAGCGCAGCTTCATCGCCCTGGGCGTGCTGGTGGCTGCGTGGCTGGCGGTGCTGGCCAGCCAGATCCAGTTCGGCCTGCGTCCGCTGCGCGGGCTGGGCCAGCAGCTTGAACGCATCCGCCGCGGTGAGGCCGAGCGCATCGACCGCGACCGGCTGGACCGCGAGATCGTGCCGCTGGCCGATGAGCTCGATGCCCTGCTCGATCACCACCAGCGCATGGTCGCGCGCGCGCGCAGCAGTGCCGAAGACCTGGCGCATGCGCTGAAGACGCCGTTGAGCGTGCTGGCCGCCGAGGCCCAGGGTGAAGGCCGCGACTGGCGGCGCACCCTGCACGAGCAGGGCGCACGCATGCGGGCCAGCATCGACCGCTATCTGGCCGCCGGGCTGGCGGTGGACCATCGGCAGCGCAGCGAGGTGGCCCCGGCCGCCGAAGCGCTGTGCCGGCTGATGACCCGCGTGCATGCCGGGCGCCACATCCGCTTCCAGATGGATGTTGCCCCCGGCCTCACCTTTGCCGGTGCCAGCACCGATCTGGAAGAAATGCTGGGCAACCTGCTGGACAACGCCGGCAAGTGGGCGCGCAGCGAGGTGCGCCTGCGCGCCCTGGCCCAGCAGGATCGCCTGCATATCGAAGTGCGCGACGACGGCCCCGGGCTGGACAAGGCCAAGCTGGAGAGCGTGCTGCAACGGGGCGTACGCCTGGACGAACGCGTGGAAGGCAGCGGCCTGGGCCTGGCAATTGCGGCCGAGATCGCCGCCAGCCATGGCGGTTCACTGCGGCTGTCGAACGAGAACCCGGGGCTGCGCGCACGGCTGGAGCTGCCGCTGGCGGGGTGATCGCCGGGCTCGGCCAGAACAGCAGCCGAGCGTGGCATCAGCGCGGCGCATATTCCTGTAGAGCCGAGCCATGCTCGGCTCAGCGGTGGTGCATCCACCAGCAGTCGATCGCATCCAGCACGATGTGGATGATCAGACCGATGCCCACCAGCCGCGTCTTCTTCGGCACACACAGGCCGGCATACACCGCAATCGCCGGTGCAGTATGCAGCGGGTGGAAACCGATGCTGCAGCGGTTCGGCGCGTAGATCGGGTCGGCCAGCAGATGGTCCAGGTCGATGATCCAGCCCAGCAGCATCAACAACCACGCCGAGGCGAAACGCTTGCGCCAGAACAGCCATGCCAGCAGGGCTGGCACGGCGGCATGCAGGAACAGGTGGAAGATCGCGCGCGCGCTCATCGGGGCAGGTAGCGCCGGGCCATGCCCGGCGTTCCCATGAACATCAGACCAGCGGTTCGTCAGACAGGTAGGTGTAACCGGTCAGGCCCGCTTCCAGCGCCTGCGACAGTTCCTGCGCCCGTTCCGGCGAAAGGTCGGCCGCCGCCACGCGCTGGGCATAGGCCGCACGCAGGTCGTCCAGCTTGTAGCCCACGTAGTCCAGCATCACGTCGGTGGTGTCGCCACGACGCTGCTGGGTGATCGCGTAGCCATCGGCATCGGCCAGCACTTCCACCGCGTCGGTGTCACCGAACAGGTTGTGGATGTCGCCCAGGATTTCCTGGTACGCACCCACCATGAAGAAACCGATGCGGTAACTTTCGCCGTGCTTGATCGCGTGCAGCGGCAGCGAGCTATCCAGGCTTTCGTTCTCGACATAGGTCTTCACCATGCCGTCCGAATCGCAGGTCATGTCGGCGATGATGCCGCGGCGGTCCGGCGTTTCGTTCAAGCGCTCGATCGGCACGATCGGGAACACCTGGTCGATCGCCCACGCATCGGGAATCGACTCGAACACGCTGAAGTTGACGAAGTACTTGTCGACCAGGCGCTCGTTCAATTCATCCAGCGCCGGGCGATGGCTCTTCTCGTCATAGCTCAGGCGCGCACGCACGCCGTGGGCGATGGCGTAGAACAGATCGTCGATGCGCGCACGCTGCGGCAGATCGATCTGGCCCAGCGCGTAGCTGGCCAGGCCTTCGGCGTGGAAGTGCTGCGCTTCCTGGAACAGCTCCACCGCCGGGCGCACGTCCAGTTCCTCATGGATCTCGCGCAGGTGACGGATCGCCGCCGGCTCGTCGTCGTGCTGGTCCGGCACGCGGCCTTCCTGCGCCTGCTCCACTTCAGAGACATTGGCGATCAGCACCGCGTGGTGCGCGGTCATCGCGCGGCCGCACTCGGTGACGATGCGCGGCGGGGTCAGACCGTGTTCTTCGCAGGCGTTGGCCAGCGGCTGCACGATGTTGCTGGCATAGGAATGCAGGCCGTAATTGATCGAGCAGAAGCTGCGCGAACGGGTGCCTTCGTAGTCCACGCCCAGGCCGCCGCCCACGTCCACATGGGTGATCTTCGCGCCCAGCTGTGACAGCTCGACGAAATAGCGGGTGGCTTCGCGCATGCCGTTGGCGATGTCGCGCACGTTGGAAATCTGCGAGCCCATGTGGAAGTGCAGCAGGCTCAGGCAGTCGGCGTACTCGGTATCGCGCAGCGACTTCCACAGGTCCAGCAGCTGGCGCGGGGACAGGCCGAACTTGGCCTTGTCGCCACCGCTGTTCTGCCACTTGCCGGCACCCAGCGAGGCCAGGCGCATGCGCACGCCCAGGCCCGGCTTCACGTCCAGCGCCTTGGACTCTTCCAGCACCAGCTTCAGCTCGGACGGCTTCTCGATGACGATGAAGGTCTGCAGACCCAGCTTGCGGCCGATCAGGGCCAGGCGGATGTACTCGCGGTCCTTGTAACCGTTGCAGACAATCAGGCCACCCGGGCGCGACAGCGCCAGCACCGCCATCAGCTCGGGCTTGCTGCCCGCTTCCAGGCCGAAGCCTTCGCCGTGGTGGCTGGCCAGGGTGCCGGCCACGCCACGATGCTGGTTCACCTTGATCGGGTACACGGCGGTGTAGCCGCCGGTGTAGTCCCAGTCCTGCTGGGCCTGGGCGAAGGCCGCCTGCAGCTTGCCCAAGCGCTGGCCGAGGATGTCCGGGAAGCGCACCAGCAGCGGCAGCTTGGCACCGGCCGCGCGCGCGGCGTCCACCACCTTGGGCAGCGACACCACCGGGCCATCGGCCCCGGTCGGTCTCACCACCATGTGCCCAGCCTGATCCACATCGAAATAACCATCCGCCCAATGCGGGATCGAGTAGGTCTTGCGGGCTTGGTCGAGGGACCAATCGGTCATTGCAGTCGGCCTTGTGGCAAATAAAGGGGGGCATGATAACGCCTATATGCCCACAGGTTCGTTATCATGCGCGCCCGCGCCCGTGGCAGGTCTGAACCTGAACGGGCCGATCCGTCCGGATGTGGCATCTGTGCCACGCGGCCCCGCCCGCCAGCCCGGCTTTACCCCTCCGAACAGGACCGTACTTCCATGACTGACAGCAACAACTGGTACATCGAACACTTCGAGCGCACCGGCTCGGCCATCGGCTACCGCATCACCGGCAAGCTGGACGAGGTGCAGTCGCCGTTCCAGAAGATCGAGATCTTCCAGACCACCGACTGGGGCAACCTGATGACCATCGACGGGGCCATCATGCTGACCAGCAAGGACAACTTCTTCTACCACGAGATGATCAGCCACCCGGTGCTGTTCACCCACGCCGCGCCCAAGCGCGTGGTGATCATCGGTGGCGGCGACTGCGGCACCCTGCGCGAAGTGCTCAAGCACAAGGGCGTGGAGAGCGTGACCCAGTGCGATATCGACGAGCAGGTCACGGTGATGGCGCGCAAGCACTTCCCGGAACTGTGCGACTCCAACGACGACGCCCGCGCCGAGCTGCTGTTCGACGACGGCGTGGCCTACATGGCCAACTGCCCGGCTGGCAGCGTGGACGTGGTGATCGTGGACTCGACCGACCCGGTCGGCCCGGGTGAAGGCCTGTTCAACAAGGCCTTCTACGAGAGCTGCTTCAAGGCCCTGAAGGACGACGGCATCCTGGTGCAGCAGTCCGAATCGCCGCTGATGCAGCTGGAGCTGATCAACGAAATGCGCACCGAGATGGGCAAGGCCGGCTTCGGCTCGTTCAAGACCCTGCCGTTCCCGCAGCCGTGCTACCCCACCGGCTGGTGGAGCGTGACCATGGCGCGCAAGGGCGACAGCAGCTTCGACTTCCGCCAGGCCGACTCGGCCGCCAAGACCTTCAACACCCTGTACTACACCGCCGCGCTGCACACCGGCGTGCTGGTGACCCCGCCGTTCGTGCAGGCGGCATTGAAGGGTTGATCCAAACAAAAACCCGCGCTGACAACAGCGCGGGTTTTTCATATCTGTAGAGTCGAGCTTGCTCGACTGCTTTTGCACCCAGCCGTAGAGCAGTCGAGCAAGCTCGACTCTACAAAGGCGTTCGGTCAGATCGCCCAGATACCGGCAATCACCGCCACCACCAGGCCCCACTTGATCACCTGGTAGGCCACCACGCTGCGCTCGCGCAGGGCCTTGGCCTTCAGCCGCACCTTGTACAGGCCACCGAAGGCCTTGTTGACGCCACCGGTCGGGTCACCCGGCAGGTTCGGCGAGGCACCGCCGGCCAGCAGCGTGGCCGCCACCGCACGGTTGAACAGGCCCGGCAGGCCGAAGTGCAGCGGGCGGGCGATATCGCAGAACAGAATCACGCGGTCCTGGTCGGTCTCGTTGTGCGCATGGTGGATGTAGGTCTCGTCGAACATCATCCACTCGCCATCGCGCCAGCTCTTCTTCACCCCGTCCACCACGATGTAGCAGCCATCGTCGTTGGGCGTGCTCAGGCCCAGGTGCAGGCGCAGCGAACCGGCGAACGGGTCGCGGTGCGGGCGCAGTTCGCTGCCCGGCGGCAGCTGCGCGAACATCGCCGCGCGCACATCGGGAATCGATTCGATCAGCGCCACGGTCTTCGGGCACATGGCCTTGGCCGACGGGTGCGACGGGCCATACCACTTCAGGTAGAAGCGCTTCCAGCCACGGCGGAAGAACGAATTGAAACCGGCATCGTTGTAGCTGCTGGAGGCGGCGATCTTCTGCGCATCGCGCAGCGCCAGCGCCTCGTCGCGGATCACCTGCCAGTTCTGGCGCAGCGGCTCCAGCTGCGGCAGCTCCTTGCCCGGGTCCAGGAACGGCGTGGTCGGCACCTTCGAGAACAGGTACATGATCACGTTGATCGGGGCCATGAAACTGGAGTGGTCCAGCAGCTGGCGCGACCAGCGCGCACGCACCTTGCCGCGGAAATGGATGTACAGCACGCAGGCCACGAACAGCACTGCAAGGACGATCTTGATGGTCAAAGCACTTTCCTCCAGCCGTGGCCGGAACGGGAAACGGGGGCGATGCACGGCCTGGCGGCCAGCACCGGTGGGGAACGCGGCAGGGAGCGGGGACGTGCCGAAGGGGGCGGCCGCCGATGTCGCGGATTAACAGCTTATGGTCGGCAGGGCGTGCGTCGGGGTCAAGCGGAGCGTGCACCGCATTCAGCCCAGCGTGCCCGGCCTGCCGGGCATTGGACGTAAGTGATTGATCATCAATGACTTGCCAGACAAGTGAGACAGAATTGTCCGAGCAGGCGCGACGAACTGTTCCAGCCACGACCCCGACATTTCTCCGACAAATCGTGGAATACCGAACTGGCGGGTACTAAAATTAACGAAAGCTTAGTAACTTCCTGTAACACCGGTTCGCTTGACGCTCTGCGCCACCCACCGGGTCGTCCGAGACCCCGACATGTATCTTCCTGCCCTGCCCCCTCCTCCTGCGGCGATGACGCCGCCGGCCCGCTGCTGCTCAAGCGCGGCGAACGCTTCCTCGCCCCCGATGTCTACCGCACCTGCCTGGATGGGCGCGAGGCGGTGGTCAAGGACTACTCCCGCTACCGTGGCACCCCGGTCTCGCTGATCGCCCGGCTGATGGTGCGCCGCGAGGCACGCATGCTGCAGCGCCTGGGCGGTTGGAAGCACGCCCCGGCCCTGCTCGGCACGCTGGGCGGGCTGGCGCTGGGCATGGAATTCATTCCCGGCCAGACCCTCAGCAGCGCCCAGGCGGTCGGCAACGAGGTGTTCGAACAGCTGCAGCACGCCCTCAGCCGCCTGCACGCCGCCGGCATCACCCATAACGACCTGCACGGCACCAATGTAGTGGTCAGCGCCGGCGTACCGGTGCTGCTGGATTTCACCTCGGCCTGGCGTGCCCCGCGCTGGCTGCGGCGCAACCCGCTGAGCCGGCAGATGCGCCGCAGCGACATGAAGAACCTGCTGAAGATCCGCCAGCGCGTGACCGGCCAGGCGCCGAGTGCCGCGCAGGCCGCGCTGGTGGCCGACCCAGGCTGGGTGGCCGCCGTGCGCCAGGGCTGGAAGCGGTTCTACAGGTGGGCCAAGCGCCGCTAAGCGCTTTCGTAGAGTCGAGCTTGCTCGACTGCTCTTTGTAGAGTCGAGCTTGCTCGACTGCTCTTTGTAGAGTCGAGCTTGCTCGACCGCCCTTTGTAGAGTCGAGCTCGCTCGACTGAAGCGCAGGGCAGTCGAGCAAGCTCGACTCTACAAAAGCCGGGTTACAGCCCGTCCGCGCCCGATTCACCGGTGCGAATATGCATAAAGCCGGGTTACAACGCGTCCGCGTCCAGCTCGCCGGTACGAATACGCACCACGCTGCCCAGGTCGTACACGAACACCTTGCCATCGCCGATCTTGCCGGTGCCGGCCGCCTTCACGATGGCTTCGACCACGGCCTCCACCTGGTCATCGGTCACCGCCACTTCCAGCTTCACCTTGGGCAGGAAGTCGACCACATACTCCGCCCCCGGTACAGCTCGGTATGGCCCTTCTGGCGACCGAAGCCCTTCACTTCCGTCACCGTGATCCCGGTAACCCCGCGCTCGGCCAGCGCTTCGCGCACGTCGTCGAGCTTGAACGGCTTGATCACCGCCATGACCATCTTCATCGTCGATCTCCTGTATTCCGGCGTGGAGGATAGCGCCTGAACGCGGCCCGTGCGAAACCCCTGCCGCCTGTTCGCGGCCCCGGGGCCAGCAGTATCCTTATGCCTGAACGCCCTGCCCGCGCAGGATGCACGGGCCTAACTCACGGAGCACACCATGATCGACCTGAACCAAATCGATGACCTGGCGCGTCGCCTCAGCGACATGGTGCCGCCGGGCCTGCGCGAATCGCGCGAGGAACTGCAGGCCACCTTCAAGAGCGCACTGCAGGCCGGCCTGGCCAAGCTCGACCTGGTCACCCGCGAGGAGTTCGAAGTGCAGCGCGCCGTGTTGCTGAAGACCCGCGAGAAGCTGGACGCGCTGGAAGCGGCCGTGCGCGAACTGGAAGGGCGCTCGACATCAGATTGAGTTGACGCCACTTTCGCCAGACGGCGAGGCGAAAAGCAGACTACCGCTCATCGTCAAGCGCGAAGTGCCTCACGTCCTCGAGATCGAACACGGCACGATCCTGCGTCAGCCGAATCCGCCCGGACACCTGCACGCTGGCAGAGATATTGCACAGGCCAGGACTGTTACGCTCCAGGCATACACGCTTCTGTTCGGCGTAAAAACGTGCGACCGAACTGGCGGCCCCATGCTTGCCGATATCGAGGATACGTGCGCCATCGCTGCAGCGGGAGTTGCGCAGAACCTCTTCGTGGCGGTTATCCGTTACATATCGAGCTGACAACACGACCTCTTCCCGATCATACTCGCCGGGATTCTTAGCGATGGCACACAGCACTTCATCATGAGGATCGTCGATTACGGTTGTCGCTCCCCCACTGGCACAGGCAGATAGCAGCAGGCCCAGCATGGGCACTAATGACGCTGATTTCATAGTCATTTGTCCTTCTCGGTCTTGGGCTGACGTGCTTCCCAGTTTGCAACAGAACCCTCCACCCCCTTGGCCTGTTCACTCTTGCTGATGTTGATCCCAAGGCCTTTCGCAACAACCGCCTCCGTGCCGTAAGCACTCCGCTCTGTGGCACGAACCTCATCACTGGTGGCCGCGGGGCTGGACGCGCTGGAAAAGGCCGTACGCGAGCTGGAAGGCCGCAGCGCCGCAGAATGAAAAAGGAGGCGCACGGCGCCTCCCACTTACAGAGTATTTCGCGGATGGGGCCTTGCCGCAAGGCCCTTGCGGCGCCCTAGACTCGCCGGCCTGTCGATCCGGCAGGACAGTCAGGGGCAGTGCCGATGGCACAGGACACCGAATGGACACCCGTTACGCATGACACCTGCGGCCAGGTCGCCGGGCCGTTCTATCACGGCACCCGCGCCGATCTGGCGGTGGGCGAGTTGCTGAGCGCGGGCTTCAGGTCCAACTATCGCGACAGCGTGGTGATGAACCACATCTACTTCACCACGATTGCCAAGGGCGCCGGGTTGGCTGCGGAGATGGCCCGGGGTGACGGGCGGCCGCGCGTGTATGTGGTGGAGCCGACCGGGCCGTTTGAGGACGATCCGAATGTGACCAACAAGAAGTTTCCCGGCAACCCGACGCGGTCGTATCGCAGCGCGCAGCCGTTGCGGATTGTTGGGGAGATTACCGAGTGGGAGCTGTACGACGCTGAGTTCGTTAGACAGTTGAAGGCGTTTGTTGCTTCGGGCAGTGGGGAGATCATCAACTGATGAGCGCTACACGCGGAGCGCTGGGCTCTTCTTCATCGGCATCGTAGATGTCCAGCCCGAGCTCGATGCCGCGCTGCCCCAAGGCGAGCAACGCGCGCGGCGAAAGCGAGACACCATCATTGCCGCTGCCCATGAAAAGGCCACAGAACAGGTTCGGCCGGAACGGTGCCAAAGACTGCCATGCAGCGAGATCGCTGGTGAGTTGATCGACGATCTCGAAGATCTGGGCTTCCAGATCCTCAGGCTCACGCCTAGCCGCACCGAGTCGCCAGCTTCCGGTCCTGGCGATACGCACGGCGCCGGGTTGGCTGCCTGTGAGCTGCTGACCCTTGTGATGCGCGGCGGTTGGGCTCGCGTCCAGCAAGGCAGTGACCTCGTCTGGAATGAGGTCATCCCCGAAGAACCGGAGGGTGACCAAGGAGTGATCGAATACGGTCATTGGATTTCAGTTGCGTGCGTTCTGCTCTGTCAGCTTTCGGCCAGAAGCCGACATCCGCTCGGCACAGTTCTAACCAGCACTTGCCCCAACGCCTTGCTACTTCACCGCCGCACGCCACGCGGGCCACGCCTCGCCGATCACGCCCAGCGCGGATTTCAGGAACAGCAGTGCGATCACCGCGCCTGCTGCGATGTCCGGCCAGCCGCTTCCGGTCAGCGCTACGCCACCGGCAGCCACCAGCACACCGATGTTGGCGGCGACATCATTGCGGGAACACTCGAAGGTGCTTTTCATGTTGATGTTGAGCGCGCGGAACCGCCACAACAGTGCCAGGCACACCAGATTGGCCACCAGCGCGATGGCTCCAAACCCCAGCATCAAGCCACTGGAAGGTGGCACGCCGTGGATCAGCTTGCTGACCACCTCCACCACGATGAAGACAAAGAAGGCCAGGATCAGCAGCCCCTTGGCGAGGGCCGCACCGGCCTCCCAGCGCGCCCCCGGTTCACTGCCCACAGGCTCAGGCCGTAGACGATCGCGTCGCCCAGCATGTCCACGGCATCGGCCTGCAGGGCACTGGAGTGCGCCACGATGCCCGCGCCGAACTCGATGAAGAACATCGCCAGGTTGATGATGAGTACCGCCACCAGCACGCGCCGCTGCGCACTGTGAAGGGCCAGCACTTCCAGTTCCTGGCGCTTGTGGCCGCAGCAGTGGTCCATGGGTGTCTCCCGCCAGGCTGTGGCCGGGCTTGAAAAAGGATGGGAGAGTCGTTATCAACCCTGTAGCCCCTACAAGGTCAAGCCCATGCCCAGCCACCTCACCATCGGCCAGCTGGCCCGCCAGACCGGCACCAAGGCCGAAACCATCCGCTATTACGAAAAGATCGGCCTGCTGCAGCCGCCGCTGCGCTCGGAGGGCAACTACCGCTACTACGGCGCGCAGGACCAGAGGCGCCTGTCGTTCGTGCGCCGCGCCCGCGAGCTCGGCTTCTCCATCGAACAGATCCGCGAGTTGATTGCCTTTGGTGAACAGCGGGAGTACGAGTGCAGTTCGGTGGACGATGTGGTGAAAGCGCACATCGCAGACATCACGCGCCGGATCCAGGACCTGCAGGCGTTGCAGGGCGAGCTGGAGCGGATGATCGGCAATTGCCCGGGCGGACGCGTGGCCGACTGCAGGGTGCTGGAAGCCCTTCAGCCGCAGCCTGCCGCTTGACCTTGTAGCCGCATCAAGGTTTACAACGCCGGGCTACTTCGCCACCGCGCGGCCCTGCCGCCCTGACGACCCATGCCCCTGCTGCCCCATCCGCTTGCCCTGGCGCTGAGCGCCACCCTGCTGTCCGCCGTTGCCCCGGCCAATGCACATGAACCGCCCGCCACGCACGACGACCACCACGATGAGGCCGTGGAGCTGGATGCGGTGGTGGTGCAGTCAACCCGGTCAGGGCGCCGCGTTTCCGACGAACCGATCCGGGTAGACGTCGTATCGCAGGAAGAGATCGAAGAGAAGCTGCTGATGTCGCCGGGCAACGTCTCCATGCTTGTGGCGGAGACGGCGGGCGTGCGGGTGCAGAACACCTCGCCGGGCATGGGTGCATCCAACATCCGCATCCAGGGCCTCCGCGGCCGATATACCCAGCTGCTGGCCGATGGCCTGCCGCTGTACGGCGGCCAGTCATCGTCCATCGGCCTGCTGCAGATTCCCCCGACCGACCTTGGCAGTGTCGAGATCATCAAGGGCAGCGCGTCGGCGTTGTACGGCCCGGCAGCGTTGGGCGGCGTGGTGAACCTGATATCGCGCCGGCCCAAGGAAACCGCCGAGGCCGAAATGCTGCTCAATGCCACCAGCCGTGGCGGGCAGGACGTAACCGGCTACGCAGCAGGGCCGCTGGCCGAGCACTGGGGCCTCTCGGTGGTGGGTGGCTACCATCGCCAGGACCGCCAGGACCTGGAGGGAGACGGCTGGGCTGACATTCCCGGCTACGAGCGTGCCACGGTCCGGCCGCGGTTGTTCTGGGAATCGGAAAACGGAGCGCGTGCACTGCTGACGGCTGGCGCAATGCGCGAGAGTCGGCTGGGCGGAACACTGCCTGGTCAACGGGCGCCCGACGGGCAGCCCTTCGCTCTCACGCAGCGCACGGAACGCGTTGATGCCGGCGCGGTGGTCGATGTTCCAATGCGCGAGAGCGACCGCCTGCAGCTGCGCGCGTCGGCCATGTCCACCGATCACGACCACGGGTACGGCCCTGAGCAGGACAACGACACCCACCAGACCGGATTTGCGGAAATCAGCTATGCGTCCGGCGTAGATGCCACCAGCTGGCTGGCGGGCATTGCCGCGCAGCAGGACCGGTTCCGCTCCGCCCGATACCCACAGTTTGATTACCGCTACACCGTGCCCGCCCTGTTCGTGCAGGCCGAGCAGGCGCTGCGCGGTGACCTCACGCTTTCCGGCAGTGCGCGCTGGGATGACCACAGCGTCTATGGCGGGCACTTCAGCCCCCGCGTGTCACTGTTGTTCCGCCCTGACGAGTGGACCCTGCGCGCGTCGATCGGCAGAGGCTTCTATGCGCCTACACCCTTCGTCGAACAGATCGAGGCCGCTGGCCTGTCACGCCTGGAGCCGCTCACCGGCCTTCGCGCGGAAATCGCTACAACCGGGTCCATCGATGCAGGCTATGTGCGTGGCCCCTGGGAGATGAACCTCAGCGTGTTCGCATCCGATATCGACCATGCGGTACGCCTGGTGGAGTCTGCGGCCGCGCCGGGTGAACGTGTGCAACTGGTCAATGTAGACGGCGTCACCCGCACCCGGGGAGTGAGCTGCTGCTGCGCTATCGCTGGCAGGACATCACGGTGACCGGCAGTTATGTCTACACCGATGCGCGCGAACCCGGTGAAAAAGGCGCCGGTCGCCGCCTGGTCTCACTCACACCCCGGCATAGCGCAGGCCTGGTTGCCATGTGGGAACAGCATGACCGTGGCCGCATAGGCCTGGAAGCCTACTACACCGGCATCCAGGCGCTTGACGACAATCCCTGGCGCCGACGCAGCCGACCATATCTGGAAGTCGGTGCACTTGGAGAGATCGTGCTGGAAAGAGTCAGCCTGTTCCTCAACCTGGAAAACATCCTCAACGTCCGCCAGAGCGGCTACAACCCGATGCTGCGTCCTCGCCGCGCCGACGATGGGCAGTGGACCGTGGATGCATGGGCGCCGCTGGAAGGGTTTGTGGTGAACGGTGGCGTGAGGCTGAAGTTCTAAGGTTGAGCTGATGCGAGAGGCGGTGTCCGCTTCCGGCCAGAAGCGGACGTGGACCAATGCAATCAAGTCGCGCGGCGTACGCGCCGGTTCGAGTGAATTGTTGTCCCGCGCTCTAGTCGTTCCCGGACTGATACTTCTTGTTTGCACCCGCAGCAGTGAAGACAACAATATTTGCAAGCCGGTTAACTTCATCTCGCAGCTGAGCAATCTTGTCCGGCGGGTCACCCGCTTCGATGGCATGTCTTTTTGCGACCATTGCACGCGCCAAGAACTCGCCGGCGGGCTCTGCCGCGTTCTTGAACTTGCTAGGGCGGCTAGGCCGCCTCACCATTGCCTGGGCAAATCGACCCTTTAGTATGTAGAGGAGGAACAGCGTGGCCTCCTCGAAGATCGCCCTGGGATTATTTCTATTTGCCAATGGGGTTTTGAACTCGTGAAGCATTTCAAGCTCCAGTGCGTCAGGAACCTGGCGGGGAGGGACCAGCTCTTCTGGCGCCGCCAACTGTCGGCAGCGATCGGCGATTCGTGGGGTGTTAAAGCTAATGTCCTCAGCTAGGTGCGCGAACTCGTTTCTGACCTTAGCTACAAGTGAGAGACGCATTCTCTCTGAGTCGTCAATCAGTCCAAGCATGAAGGCAATCTTGACCCGGCCCATGTAAGACCCAAGCTCCTGTCCAGGTGCAAAAACGTCAAGTCCGGGAGGGTGGTCCTCGACCATGACAGCCGCAAGAAGCGTGCGGAGTGCGTCATCGATGACCGCGGCCGCGACAATTGCCGCGGCTCGGTCACTGGCACCGGCAAACTCTGCATCTAAGACTTCAAGAGGAGTCATGTGTGTTCTGCCATCTAAGGCCTGAGCTAAGCCGGCGCGCGAAGCGACGTCGGCATCAATTAACGGTAAGCCGCCTCATGTCGTTGCGGCACCCCATGCCCAATTCTCACCGACTGCGACAAAGATCTCAGAATTGAATCTGCGGGCTGCGAAAGCAGCCTTAACCTTATTACGAACATAGTCGCGCACTTCGCCAGAACTGCTGCCCTTGAATGCCCCCATCGCAGAGGTAGTTGGAATGACTACGTCCCCACCACTATCTGACGTTTGCACTTTTCTTAGTCCCATCTCTTCGAGGTCAGCATATGCATTCTTGTAGTCCTGGCTGCTCGCGTTCTTGAGGTCGAAAGTGCAGAAAGCTAAATAGCTCATTGGCAATACCTCCGTGTTGTTTGCTATTCCGCCTTAATTATCCAACAACCTGGCCCCTGGCTCCGTGCGACCAATCTGTAGTGCGCCGAATGATCGACTAGCCCTTGATCCAGCTTGATCTTAGGGTAGGTAGGCCCGGCTAACAAGCAGTGATCACCATATGCGGATACGTCTTCGATGACCGCTCTCGGTCGCATCACGCCCCACGGCCAGAAGGGGTAGGCAGATTGACTGCCATTAGCCCTGCGCGGAGCCTTTGAGCGTATTGTAGGCTGTACACGCGATTGGTCCTGACACTGCAGCCTGAACTACGTGCTGCGGCCTTTCCACAGACTTAGTATGCCTGTTGTATGAGAGCGGCATGTGCTGATACCTAAAGGACGAAGTGAAAGAAGATGTGGCATGAGAGAAGATGCTGCCTGACAGAGTAACTATCCTGAGGATTCGACGCATCTCGAGCTGGCCGCATTGATCAATTGGGGGAATTCTATGCGCCTTGTGTTCTTCGATGAGACAAAAAACGATCAGCAGTACCCCTCGTATCACATCGGCGCAGTAGTGATCGAGGACACACATCTTCTAGAGGTTGAGGGCATCGTCAATGCTCTCGCAACGGACGTATTTGGCAATGCGCATCTATCTCAAGACACCGAGTTCCATGCAGCGGAGATCTATCATCGCAAGAAGAACTTTAAGGATTGGGACAGCTTCGATCTTCGAATTGATGTGCTGCGAAGGCTTGTTGGCATTCTCAGTCTCGATTGCGTACATCTAATTGACATACAGATCAATTGCGATCTGTTGACGGAGAACCAAAGCGCTGAGGACATCGCGTTCATGTTCCTCTGCGAACGCTCAAATGACTTCATGCGAAAGCATAAGGATCTCGGTATGCTCATCGGAGATCGTGAGAGTGACAAAGGCGCAGCCAGACATGCTGGATCTCTCTCTCATTACAAAGCGAAAGGGACCGGCTTTGCTTTCGGTCGTGAGATTCGGAACCTTGTCGATTCCGTTCACTTTACGCATTCACATCTCAGTCGATTCCTTCAGCTTGCTGATGTATACGTTTGGCTCCAGCAGTTCCGTGTTAGGAATCGAGGGTCGACGAATCCCCGGCATCAAGCTGTGCTCTCCCTGCTCAAGGAGGAGAACGTGAATCTGTTTGCGAGCAAGTACAAAGAGTGGCCGAAGCGGGATTGAGTTGCTAATCTCACACGATTTCTGAGGCCTCCTGAGCTTCCCGAACATCGAAGACCCACTATCAGCTTGCTATTGCGGCTCCTACTGGCAGAAAGGGAACTTTAGCACTGCAGGCACGCCGCGTCCGACCAAGCGTCCGCTTCCGGCCAGGAGCGGACAATCACAAAGCCCAGGTCAATCCGCTCCACGAAATGGGCCAGGCTTGAAAGAACTGCCAGGCTCACACCCGATACTCCAGCGTTACATAGCTACGGCCGGCAGCTTTCTCCAGCAGGACAATCAGCCGATCATTGAGCTTAAGGTAGCTTGGGAGGCAGCGATCGGCACCAATGAAGCGAATCTGGTAATACTCACCAAATCCGGCGGTGCCATGATAGATCTCGGCCTCGTACCGCTCCCCATGCGGGAGCGTGACTAAGACCAGCTTGTGATCGAGTTTGAGGGAGAGCAATTCATCATGGGCGAACTGACTCTTCGGGATGGTGATTGGATGGCAAGAACCGTGCAGAAACGATCGGTTTGCCGTGAACTCGAAGCTCGCCACATGTCCCCCAATGAGCCACAAGGCCGAAGTAAAACCGGGCCGTGAAACGGCCTCGGCTTGAATGAACTTTCAGGCTTTGCCCGATGCAATTTCGGCCTTGAGTCTCTCGACAGTTGGCTCCCCCAGTCACGGGGATGTTTGATAACGACCTGACCACCATTGCCAATTCGCTCTGCCAGCTCGGCAAGAGATCTGGCATGGCGTTCGGGCCAGCCATTGGCCAAGGCAAGAGCCTCTACAGCTGCATGGGTTAACGGTACTCCTTCCGCATGCAGTGCCTTGAACAGTTCCTTGGCACGAGCCTCATCCAGCGGGTGGGTGATACCTGTTGCAACATTGACAGTGGAGGTCAATACACCGATGGAGCGTTCCAACAGTTCAGACAATTTCTGCTCTCCAATTAGGGACCAATCATCTTTTAGGTGGACCCGTGGATCCAGTGATGCAGACTACCCTCAAAGCATCGCGTGAGGGCTTTCGCCTCGATGATGCTCGATCTTAGGGCGACTGAGTGCAACCAACAAGCCAGCGTATTGCCGTACCCAGCGCCCCGCTCAATGACCATTCAAACCTCGCACGGGCAATAGTCTGGACGCCCATTTTGGGTTGACGGCAGCACTGACCATCCGGCACCGAGTGCCTGGCCGCCAACAGCTGGAAACCTATAGCTCGCTGGCTGGACCCCGCCTTGGTTAAGAATCCGGTTTCGCTGCCCGGCCTTGTTCGAGATTCACGGACATCACAGAATGTCGGGCGCAGGACCGGCGAAGAAGCCCCCCTTGTAATCCCCGTAGCAGAGGGCATACGCTAGCTGCGGCGCCCGCCCTGCTTGCACACGAGCAAAAACAGGCCGTATCCCATGATCGACTCTACTTCTGGCCAGCTGCCGGGGACTTAAACGTGTGCGCCGGACCCGGATAGGCTTGGCCATCGAGGGCGAGTCATGAACATCAAGCAATATGCGTTTCAGGTCCATGCGCACCTTCGGGCGCAGGGCTCCACGTCGCTAACCCGTAGCCAGATCCACGAACTGCTGGCGGCAGCCGCTGGCTTTTCTACTCATGCCGCATTCCATCACCAGGCCACATGGTGCGACGTCGCTTGGCGCGATACCGGGCTCGTGGTGGATGGAGGCAGGATCATCCAGCGATGTCTGCAGTTTGGGATCTCACCCGAGGAGGCAGAGCGCGTAGCCCCCTGCTTGGCCAACTTCCTCGAGGCATCCGGCTACGCGCCGGTGCGTTTTGACGAGATCATTGCGGCGCTGGCGAGCGATGAAGGCGAGTGGATGGAGATTGACGAGAGGGAGTCGCCTGTCGTCGACACGTGGATCTCGACCATCCTGATCAGCCGCATGCAGCAAGACTTTGATGCGTTGCGTGGCGAGCTCCCTCTGCTGCTCGAGGGATTGGAGGCGGCCGCGGCGCGGGGCGTTGCCGCAGCGCACTTGGCAACTGCGTACGTGCTCGATGCGTATGGCGATCTGCCAGAAGAAGACGGCCACCGTTTCGGTAGTGAGCTGCGTCGCCGTGGCCAGTGGTCGACCGAGCCCGTGAGTTTCGCGGAGATCGCCGAAGGCGTAGACAGCTTCATTCAAGTCGTGGCCAAGCATCGGTACCACCTCCTTGAGGCGGGACGGGGCAAGGATAGGCGTGCGCTGTTGCTCACAGCGGAGCGCTACGGAGATCCCGGCGTTCTCGAGCTTGAGCCGTCGGATGACATGGATCCGTATGAAATGGCTGACTTGGCCGATGCGAATGGTCGACCCGAGCTGGCCTATCAGTGGCTGGCAATACGCGCGCGCTCGGGAGACGTAGCTGCCATGCGTACGCTTATTGAAGATCGCGACGAATCGCCGTTCCGCGCTTGGGTCTGGATGCATCTTTCGCGCATGCTGGGTCGAGACCTGAGCCAGGATCGATTTGAAGCGATCAACGAACTCGGTAGGCCGTACGACGACGATGTCGGCGGGCCAGCGTATGTAGGGGGAGACGACGGAATCGAGCTGGAGCCCCTTGCAGCTGATGAGAACAGGCGCGCCGAAGAAGAGGCTGCTCAGCTGTTCGCCGCAATCGAAGAGCACTACGAACTGAACTGATCACGCTCGGTCATGGGCAGGCTCCCGCTGAAGGGGCCTGCCCGTGATCTTGCGGCAGGCATGCCTAGCCGGAACGCAGCAACGATCCGATGAGAAACACCGACGCCAGTGCCGCCCAGGACAGTACCGCGATGGTGATCAGCAGCACCTTCCGATGCATCACCTGCGCCTCCTGCCGATAGGGCGCCTTGCGGTCGTACGGCCTGACCAGCCCCGACAGTTCACCCGGGATGCTCAGCGCCCCCAACAGCAACAGGGCGAGCACGCAGAACCCGAACACCGTTCCGACATCACCCACCCGGGCGACGTCGGCGGGGGCATGGGATTGGCTGACAAGAGCTTCGAAGAACACCCCAACCCAGTCGGCCAAGAGCGCGGCCATGATTGCGACGAACCCCAGATGGCTGAAAAGATGCACCCAGAAGCGGGCCGGTAGTTTCATCGCGTGTGGTCCTTTATCCTGGTACCGGTCACCTTGGTCATTGTCTCCATTCTCCGTGTCGCGCAGCCGCCTGCCGCGAAACAGCCCCAATCGTGCGCCCTTGCCAATCTTGCACCAGACAGTGCAACCATGGACGATCCTCCTGCCACTGATGAGCATCTGAAAGCTTCATCCAAATGGGGATTGAGCATGCGTCTGTTCAAACTATCCTGCTTGCTCGCAACGCTCGGCTTCATTGCCCCAGCCTGCCACGGAAGTGAACCAGGCCAAGCCAGGCATGAGCGCTGCCTGCAGCTGATCGAGCAGCATGTTGAGGACTCGAGGGGATGGGACAGGACGTTGTACCGCATCGAGGAGGAAGGCTCCGGAAATTCGGATCGAGGGTTCGCTGTGCAGTACCTGGAGGACCTGAAAGTGCTCCTGCCCCGCGACGGGTTGAAATCTTTCCACGTTGATGTCGACCCGACGTGCAACGAAATCGTTCGTGAAACCTACTACCAGTAGAACCTCTCGGACGTTGTCGGTACCAACACCTCCTCTTAGCATTGCGCACAACAGCGGGCAATCAGTGTTGCGCCGCTGCTCAGCAGTGATCGGGCCCAGCAGGAGGCTGCGCCCGCAAGGCTGGCTCCAACACTATCCATTGCAGTGTTTCGGTTGCCACTCAATTCGAGTCCCGATAGCGATTGAAGCGATCCGTCGTCCAATCACAAAAGCGGCTCGGCTGTGAAAGAAGTATCGAGCCGGCCCCTACTTGAACATGTCCATCAAGTCGTTGTCTTCATGCCGCTGCTCCCACGTGGAGAGAAAGCAGAAACTCACCCCGCTGCGCATGGCAGCCTTCTGGAAACCGGCCAGTTCTTCCTTCGTGACCGGGTATTCAACCGGATCAAAGTGCAGTAGCGCCCACGGCTTGACGAGTGAGAAACCTGGCGTGAGCTCCGAGAAGATCGCCTTGAGCTGAGGCCCAAGCGTGGTGAAATCCTTGATCGCCCCCGCGCGATTGCCCAGTGCGTGGCACTGGCGGCGAATCGTTCTGTCCCCACCCACTACGCGGGCCATGAAGTGGTCCTGGTGCACTTGAACGTAGATCAGCTGACGGCGAAAGATCTTCATCCCTTTCTCGGCTCCGGCCACTCAACGGCCATCCATGCCCTGTCGCGCCCGCCCATCAAAGCGCGGGGCGCATCTTCGCTTCCCCGAACCCCTGCGCAGCAGGTACATCGCAACCAGGAATGGCCAGAGCGAGTTGATGGACGAGAACACGCGCTGAGTCAGCCCTCTGTAGCCCTCCGGGTCCGCGCCCACCACATTCAACCATAGATAGACGACGCTCGCGATGCTCACCAGAGCGGTCACGGCGTACGCCCTTCGGTTGGCAGACCACGCGCTCAACTCGATGTGCGACATCGCCGGCGCGATGATGTTGGCGATACCGATGGTGTAGAAGCCGTGCATCGGATGACCCATGGGCCAGAGCCCGTTGGTCAGCATCGAGACGCCAAAGATCATCCAGCAGATGGCACCCAATGCAATGCGACGCCCGGATTCGCGCCACACCCCGATAGAGAACGCCACGAACCCCACACCGGAGCCGATGGCGGCGATCCTGGCGCAGATGCTTGCGAGCGTGGGCGCCTGCAGCAGCTCGCTGGCGTGCTGTGCAAGCAGGTTGTAACCCGGTGCGAATACGGCGGCGACGCTGGTCCAGAACAGGAACCACGGAAGCGGGATCAGACCCGCGCAGAGAAGCAGTCGGCTGCGGCGTTGCACGTGCAGTGATCCTTGTATTGGCCTGAGCCAGTGGGTGGAATCCGTTCGAGCGCTGCAGAACTTTGCTGCTGCGGGCAGGACGGTCCTGATTGACTACAGCGGTAGTCAGATTGCGCGCGGCACTCGGTAGGTTCAATAGGCAGGAAGTCATTTAAACCATCTAGCCGGTGTCGCAGCGGTTCGGTTGCATGAGCGATCACGCATGCCCGATGAGCGAGTGCTGTCGCATTTGCCGCACCCTGCATCCTTGATGGAAGGATCTGACGACTCCGTTCCAGAAGTGCCTGTACGCCAAGCCCGTCAAGGCTCTCGCCCCTTTCCGCGCTATGCGACAATGCCGAAAACGTCTTGGGTTTTGGCGGCATTGACCCCTACCCTTGGCATTCCACACAACGGCGAGTAATCGTTGCTCCGCCACCGTGCATCGGTGGCCGGGACTCGAAAACCCGTTGTTGTGATGAAGTTTGCGCTTGCCAGCCGGCATCAACTTTCTTGGTGCCGGCTGGCAATCCGTCTGCCGGCTATGGCGGGCGGGGCGTGGGGGCCTCGTGCCCGCCGGCGATCATCACACACCGGTTTTCGAGCCACGCCCTGTCCGCCACCTTT
The DNA here is from genome assembly GCF_056172695.1 of Stenotrophomonas sp. GSD10. NCBI lineage: Bacteria > Pseudomonadati > Pseudomonadota > Gammaproteobacteria > Lysobacterales > Lysobacteraceae > Stenotrophomonas > Stenotrophomonas sp. GSD10. Next base: position 3,909,106 of record NZ_JAOCMC010000002.1, read on the forward strand.
ATCGGTGGCGGCTTCCGCCTGCTTGCACGGAGCCTGCCATGACCACGCCGCACTCCCCGCCCCCGCGCCCCATCCAGGAGGCGCCGTCACCCGCGCCCGCGCCGGACCCCAACAGCCTCATCGCCACCCTGCGCGCCATCGGCGCTGGCGCTGCCGCCGACGGCCGGCCCTGGCCCGAACGTCACCTGCTGCGCAGCCGACAGGTGGCGATGTCCGACGCCGACTGCGCGGCAACCGGCCAGCGCATCGTGCAGGAAATCCTGTTGGCGGCCGAGCGCACGCGACAGAACGGTGAGCCCGAGCAGTACGTGGGCGACCGCGTGATGGAAGGGTTGGTGATGGCCGATATGGCGCTCACGGCGTTCATCCACGAGCGCATGCGGCCCAAGGCCTGAGGTCGGGGTGAGTGATGAAGAAGCAAAGCCTTGTCGCTGCGGCGACCTGCATCGTGGTGATCGCCGTGGTATGGGCCGCGTCGCCCGAGCCAGCGAGTGATCGGGAGTGGGCCTACCAGAAGCTGAAGCCCTTCGATTACCGGTTGCTGCACGGCGACGCGCTGGGCTTTGTTACCGCCAAGGCCATCGAAGGCTTTGAATTCCACACGCGCTATGCTGGGGCGACGTCTTTCGAGATCCGGTGTAGGGGCGTTGTGGTGATGGAGGTGGAGAGTGCGCCCTCGCGCGTGCTGATCCGGATGCCTGCCGATGCCGCGTGGCGGGCACCGGATATCGAGCGCCTGCGCATGAGCTTCGAGCGTTGGCTGTTTGTGCAGCAGATTGAGGGGCGGCTGCTGGTGGAGCGTGCTGGGCCATCTTGGGTTGAGGCGCGGTTGAGGCGCTTCGATGGGTCGATACCGGATACGCAGAGGTGTCTGTTTGGGAATTGAATTCCGAATCGCCGTACTACTCGAAACCAGGGCGACGTCATGCACATGCGTAGGAATCGGCGCACACAAGGCGTAAGGTCGAGACCGCAGAGGCTGCATCAGCAAGAGAGGATCCAACTGGCCAGGAAGCCTTCTGCGCGCACAAGCAGGGTGGGCAGCAGGGAGATAAGAGTCCCATGACAAGCGCAAAGAACAGCTTTAGAGATGCCATTATCCTTCTGAAAAAGGGCCAAGCCAGTGACGCGCTTCTCATAGCCGAATCACTAATAGATTCCGGGGATGAATCTACCCGTCTAGACGGGCATGTCTGTCGTGGAATGATCTACGAAGACGGTGGGCGGGATATTGAGATTGACCTCCCTGCCTCACTCGACAGCTATCGGCGCGCCTCGCTTATTGCTCCCGGCTCGCTGACGTTTCTTCATCTTGCACGCGTCCTCCTGAAGATGGGAGACGCTGCCGCAGCGTATCGCTATCTGGAAGCGTCTTCGAGCTACGGAGTTACTCCCGAATTGCTTCTTGGATTTGCGACGTATCATGAAGAACAAGTACCGATGCATTCGGAAGAAGCCAAGCACTTCTATAGACGAGCTGCCTTACGCGGCCTGTTTTCCGGATTCTTTGGGTATGCCCGGGTATCGCGCAAGATCGGACAGAATGGAAGGGCTCTCGCGATGGACAGCGTGCGCATCATTCTAGGGCCCTTCATTGCGCTCGTTCTCGGCGGTCGGGCGAGGCATCAGTTCTGAATCATGATCATTGGCATCACCGCGTGACAAGCAAAGGTGTTCATTTCGGAATTGGATTCGGAATCCTCGTGCTACTCAAGGCCGGAGGACGTCGATCCGGAAAAATAGGGACGCCAGGATGAAGTCACTTGCCAGCTTTTTCGTCGTTGCCATCATCCTGCTTTGTGGGCTCGGATGGGTGGTGTATCCGACCACATTCGAGGCTGAGCTAAGGACCTATCGAACGATCTCCGACGACGAATTTTCGCTTGTCCGAAAAGAGGCCATGGACCTCTCCGGTGCGACAGCATCAAAGGGAATCAGGATCGTCGCCGGGGAACCTGGGTCGCCGTCTTTCGGCTTCTACTGCAAAGGCGTTCCATTGCTCTTCGTCGATAACAGCTCGATCCTGATGACCATGAGTATCATGGCTGGGGCCGATGCCCGTGCGCCTGATGTCATGCACTTCCGTAGCCAGCTGGAAGCTCGACTGCAGCCGTCGGGAGCCCCTTTGGATCCACGCCCAGCGTTGGATCAGTTCGGCCTGTTGAACTCCATCGTCCTGAAGTACCGCGATGGCATTGATGTTGCCCAGCAGTGCAAGTAGCGGCGGCATCACTATGTTGCACGGTGAAGGGCAGATTGCACCCCTAAATGACCCACCCTGGCTGCTCATCTGCGCCTGAGCGGCTTGCGGTAGTGAGTCACCCTGCTACCCATCTGTGAGAACGAAAAACCCGCCAATTTGAGCATGCCGCGAACTAGCGCGTCAGAGGCTTGGCGGGTGTGTTAGAGCCAGCGTAGCGAGTCGGATACTTGCCTGCAAGAAGTTATGTGTGGGTTTGATCGGTCGCGAATGCCTGCTCGCAGAGAACGTTGCAAGAAGTTGGCCCTGATTCGACAGGCAACGTGGAGCGCGTGTCCAGCCAATCGGAAGCTCATTGGGTCCCTTGGCGCGGCTGTACGGATGGCGGTCGGATTCCGTCACTCAGTTGCCCGCAGGCGTCGCCGCGATAGAGGCCACGCGCATTCCAACGACCTGCCAGAATCCCCCTAGCCGCTTCACCCGCAATTCCCGATGGTTTGCCACAGCGCGCCTGCCGCACCATCAAGCGTCCCTCCGCAGGAAACCGTTCATGAGCCTGGCGCTGGTCCACAGCCGTGCCCGCGCCGGGGTTGATGCCCCGCTGGTGCGGGTGGAAGTGCATCTTTCCGGTGGCCTGCCCGCCACCCAGATCGTGGGCCTGGCCGAAACCAGCGTGCGTGAATCGCGCGAACGTGTACGTGCCGCCCTGCTCTGTGCACGCTTCGACTTCCCGCAACGGCGCATCACCTTGAATCTCGCACCGGCCGACCTGCCCAAGGAAGGCGGGCGCTACGACCTGGCCATCGCGCTGGGCATCCTCGCGGCCAGCGGACAGGTCGATCCGCAGTCGCTGCTGCAATACGAATTCCTGGGCGAGCTGGGACTCACCGGCGAACTACGCCCGGTGGCCGGTGCATTGCCCGCCGCGATTGCCGCCGCTGAAGCCGGACGCATTCTGGTGGTTCCGCCCGGCAATGCCGCCGAGGCGGCGCTGGCCGAGCACGCCGATGTACGGGTGGCGCGCACGTTGCTGGAATGCTGCGCCGGGCTGGGCAACCCGCGCCTGTTGCCGCCTGTGGAGCGCGTGGACATCCCACCGCTGCCGCTGCCCGATCTGGCCGACGTGCGCGGGCAGGGGCATGCGCGGCGCGCGTTGGAGGTGGCTGCGGCCGGTGGCCATCATCTGCTGCTGATCGGCAGCCCGGGCTGCGGCAAGACGCTGTTGGCCTCACGCCTGCCCGGGCTGCTGCCGGATACCGAGGAGGCCGAAGCACTGCAGCTGGCCGCCATTGCCTCGGTCAGTGGCGAAGGGCTGGACCCGAAGCGTTGGCGGCAACGGCCGTTCCGCGCTCCCCACCACAGTGCGAGCGCGGCGGCGCTGGTGGGCGGCGGCAACCCGCCCTGCCCCGGCGAGATATCGCTGGCCCATCACGGCGTGCTGTTCCTGGATGAACTGCCCGAGTGGAACCGCAGCGCGCTGGAGACGCTGCGCGAGCCGCTGGAGTCGGGCCATATCCGTATTTCCCGTGCGGCGCGCAGTGTGCAGTACCCCGCGCGTTTCCAGCTGGTGGCGGCGATGAACCCGTGCCCCTGCGGCTGGGCCGGTGACCGCAGCAACCGCTGCCTGTGCAGTGATGAGCGCATCAACCGCTATCGTGCACGCGTGTCAGGGCCGCTGCTGGATCGTATCGATCTGCATATCAGTGTGGCGCGCATGGATGCGGTGGAGCTGCGCGAGAGCACGCCGCTGGGTGAGCCCAGTGCAACGGTGCGTGCACGAGTGGAAGCCGCCCATGCCCGGCAACAGGCGCGCGGCGGGCTCAATGCGCATCTGCCGCCCGCCGCGCTGCGCGCATGCACGCGATTGAGCGAGGCCGATCAGGGCTTGCTGGAGCAGGCGATTGAATGCCTGCAGCTATCGGCACGGGCGATGCACCGGATTCTGCGGGTGGCGCGCACGATTGCGGATCTGGCCGGTTGCGAGGTGATCCAGACTGCGCATCTGGCTGAGGCGATCGGGTATCGGCAGTTGGATCGGGGAAGACACAGGGTTGACGGTATCGCGGGCAAGGAGGTCAAGTAGCAGGTGCTTGGATAAGGAATTCACCTACACAACTATCAGGAATTCCCTACAAGACATTCTCTTGATCTGAACATCAGAATCGAGGTCTGACAGAACTGATCGAGCAACACTCGACAGTCTCTGTTGTCACAGGGGGCGCAAGGGGACGGCGCAACAGCTTGTTCGTCGGAACGTGACGCCAGCACCGGTCGGCATCTCGCCAAAGGCCGAGATCGCCAACGTACTTGCACGAAGGAAGGCTTCATGCGGATCTGGCAATCGCGCGCGCTCCTCGGTTTCACGCTGGCCGCCTTCTGCGGCGGGGTGGCAGCAGACAACACACCCATCACTCCTCACAGCGAGTACTACAAGCGTATTCGCACGGGCGAGATGGTCTCGCCACTGTCGTCCGATCTCTTCGGTGAGAGAATCACGCTGAGCTCAGGGGCAACAGAGTTCGTCGTTACCGATATCGATCTGCCGGGAAATGCACCTCTGCCCGTGCGCCTGCAACGACGATTCGCGATCCAGTCCTTCAAGGACAGGACGCCGTTGGGAGGCTTCGGCAGCTGGGATGTGGAGGTGCCCTATCTGCATGGCACCTTCGACGCAAGCTCGAAGTGGAACACCAGTTCCAATGGGGGCACGCAACGCTGTAGCGCGACATTCTTTGCCAAGGTACCCGCGAACATTTCGCCCTACGAAGTCTGGTCGGGGAACATGCTGCATCTTCCTGGCGAAGGCGACCAGGAGATGCTGTTCATCGGCAATGCCGACACACCCAATCCGCGGCCTACTGACGGGACGACCTACAATTGGGGAACGCGCAGCAGCATGCGCTTCTCGTGCCTGCCCGGCACGGCCAACGGCTACCCCGGCGAGGGTTTCCTCGGACTGGATGGCGCCGGGAACCGATATTTCTTCAATGTGGGTATCGAGCGGAACGCCGGGCTTCTCGACGTGGGCGTAACGCGCGTCGGCATGGTCCGTGTGCTTCTAATGGCCAGCCGGGTGGAAGACCGTCACGGCAACTGGGTGGCCTATGACTACTCCGGCGACAGACTGGTAGGCATCCGCGCCAGCGACGGCAGAAGCATCGCCATTGCCTATGATGGAGACAGGATTGCCTCTGCCACCACCAGCGGCCGCACCTGGAATTATGAGTACAACGCCAGCTCAGGAACACTTGGCTTCTCGCGATGGCCAACGCTCAAGACGGTGGTGCAGCCTGACGGAACCCGGCTCGGCTACGAGTACAGCTGGCAGGACCCCGGATACGGTGGCCTGAACCCGGGCTATGAAGCTTGGGATGGCGATCCCAGCAGGTGCCGCAAACCCGGCTTCGACCCGTCCTCGTTCACGCTGATCGCAACACATCCGGCAGGCACGCGAGGTCAGTTCGATTTCGAGTACAGCAGGCGTACCCGCACAGGCGTGGGTGCAAACGCGTGCGCCGCAGTTGGGGGCGCTATTACCAGCGCGTCTCAGGCTCATTCGACCTGTACGCCATCAAGCGCAAGACGCTCAGCGGAGCCGGGTTGGGCTCCCAGACCTGGTCCTATGAACAAGGTGGCTACAACTTCGGCATCCCCAACTCTTCGGTAGCCACCGTGGTGGATCCGGACGGCACACGGCACCACAGCGTCTTCGGTATCAAGCTTGACGAGAATGAAGGCCAGCTGCTGCAGGAGTCGGTGCGCGCACCGGACGGTCAGATCGTCCAGGTCAGCACCAATACCTATGTCACCGCAGCCGAAGCGCCGTCCATGCCCTTCCCCGCCAGTTACGGTGCGTTCTCTGCGGCTGACGATCTCTTTGCGAACCGCATTCGGCCCTTGAAGCAGACGACGCTTTCGCAGGATGGCGTGGACTTTGTCAGTACAGTCAACCAGTTTGACGCGCATGCACGCGCGATCGTCCAGACCGAGAGCAACTCGCTGGGCCGTTCGCGTGTGCTGCGAAGCACCCTCTTCGACGACACCGGACGATGGATCCTGGGCCAGGTATCGCGCGCCACACAAACCGTCACGGGCACGGAGATTGAGACACAGAGAACCGAGTTCGACGCGCTGTCCCGGCCGCAGCGGACCTATGCATTCGGCCTGCTGCAGCAGACGCTGGCCTATCACCCCGACGGCACCTTGGCATCCGTCGCCGATGGCAAGGGCAATACGATCACACTCAACTCCTGGAAGCGTGGGCTGCCGCAAGGTGTGGGGTTCCCGGATGGGAGTGGTTCCACCCTGCAGGTAGACGACAATGGTTGGGTGCGCGTTGCGGTTGAACCCAACGGTGCGAGCCGCAGCTTCGACTATGACCCGATGGGGCGTATCGTGCATGCGACGCAGGCGGCATCTGACAGCGTGGCATGGAACCCGACGACAACGCAGTTCTCGGCGGTGGCGGCCGCGGAAGTAGGTCTGGAAGGCGGCCACTGGAAGCGTGAGTCGAGTACGGGCAATGCGCGCTCCGTGACCTACTACGACGCGCTCTGGCGTCCGGTCTTGGATGAGCGGTTTGACGCCGCAGATCGAACCAGCACGTTGCAGCAGACCGTAACCCGTTACGACAGCAACGGGCGGACAATCTTCGCCTCCTACCCCACACGTGGCGCCAACGACTTCCGCTCAGCGCTTCCTGGCACCCATACGAGCTACGATGCCCTGGGACGTGCTGTACGCAGCGAGCAGGACAGCGAGCTCGGCCGGCTGGTGACCACCACCCAGCAGCTTGGTGGCGGATCGGTCAGGGTCACCAACCCGCGAGGCATTGCTACCACCACCGACTACCTGATGTATGGCCAGCCGAGCCAGGACACTCCGATCAGGATTGCTCACCCCGAAGACGTTGTGACCGAAATCCAGCGCGACACCCTGGGCAAGCCGCTCTCGATCCTGCGCAGGAACGGCGATGGCAGTGTCAGCATCCGTCGCCAGTACGTGTACGACGAAGCGCAGCGCATGTGCAAGAGCATGGAGCCGGAATCGGGCGCGACGGCGATGGCATATGACGCGGCGGGCAACATCGTCTGGTCCGCCTCGGGCCTTACCCTGCTGGGCCCCCAATGCGACAGCGGCGCGGCGCAGGCCTCGCCGTCACGTGTGGACCGCACCTACGACAGCATGAATCGGCTGCTGACGCTGCGCTTCTCCGACGGCCAGGGCGACCAGGACTGGAGCTACTGGCCCGGCGGCAGCGTCAAGCGCGTGCAGACCCGCAACAGCGGCGCAGCGACGACCAACGAGTACGCCTACAACCTGCGCGGCCTGCCGACGTCTGAGACGGTGGTCCAGGACGGTATGCAGGCGTGGGCGTTGGGCTATGGCTATGATGCCAACGGTTCATTGGCAACCCTCGTGCAGCCTTCCGGGCTGACAATCGAATACGGTCCGAATGCGCTGGGGCAACCGACGCGCGCAGGCCGTTATGCCAGCAATGTCCGCTATTACGCAAACGGCGGCATGAGCGCCTTCACCTACGGCAACGGTGTCACCCACCAGATGGCACAGAATGCGCGAGGGCTTCCTGATCGAAGTACTGATAGCAGGTCGGACGCCAAGGTCATCGACGATGGCTATGATTACGACGCCAACGGCAATGTCGCAGCAATCAGTGACGGACTCCCCGGCGCACCCGGAAACCGCGATATGCGCTACGACTCACTGGATCGCCTCAGCTCGGTGATCGCGCCGGGCTTTGGCAACGCGAGCTACGGCTATGACGTGCTGGACAACATCGTGTCCGCGAAGGTCGGGGCGCGGCAGCAGGCATTCGAGTACGACTTCAACAACCGCCTGACCAATGTTCGTGATGCTACCAATGGCGCAACGGTCACGGGCCTGGGTTATGACGCGCAAGGCAACCTGAAGATCCGCAACGGCATTGCGTTCCGTTTTGACTTCGGCAACCGCCTGCGCGAGGTGGATGGCAGGGAGGCCTATCAGTACGACGCACATGGGCGTCGCACACTGGCCAGCGCGCAGAGCGGCAACATCCGGTCCTTCTATGACCAAGGGGGCGTGCTGCGCTATCAGCACGACCAGCGACAAGCCAAGGGTCTGGATTACATCCAGCTCAACGGCAGCCTGGTGGCGAAACGTGCCGTCGACATCGCACCTGCAGCACTGGTGGTCACGGCGCCGGGCTACAGCGGAAACGGGAGCTACGCCGTGAGCTGGTCTGCAGTTGCCGGTGCACAGCAGTATGAAGTGCAGGAATCCAGCGCCGGCAACTGGCAGTCCATCTATCAGGGACCTGCATTGACCGTCGCCCTCACCGGTCGTGCCTCGGGCAGTTACCGCTACCGTGGCCGCGCCTGCAACGGCACTGTGTGCGGCGCGTGGGGCGCCGAGACAGTCACCCAGGTTGAGCGTGCGCCGACGTCAGCACCGGTCATGACAGCTCCGGCACAGGGCATCAACGGCAACTACAGTCTTAGTTGGTCTGCGGTGGCGGGGGCTGCGCGCTATGTCCTGGAGCAGGCCGATAGCGCCGGTTGGACCGTCATGATCGATGGCGCTGGCCGTAGCCACCAGATTTCGGCTGCGCCAGCCGGCAGCCATCGCTACCGGGTGAAGGGCTGCAATCCGCAGGGGTGTGGTGCGTACTCCGCTGAAGTCTCAGTCACTTCGCTGTACGCCCCCGCAGTGCCGACAGTCTCAGTGCCGGCCGCCAGCTACAACGGCAGCTTCACATTGACCGTTTCGGCCACCGCGCAGGCCAGCACGTACAGGATCGAGCAGCAGCTCAATGGCGGCGCGTGGACGGAGACCAACCGCATCAGCGGGACGCAGCTGAACATCACCGGCCAGACGGCGGGGAACTACGGATACCGGGCGTTTGCGTGCAACGACGCGGGTTGCAGCGCGGCCAGCGCAACGGCATCGATTGTCGTGACCTTGCCGCCAACTGCGCCTCCGACGATCAGCCTACCGGGATCGATCTACAGCTCAACGGTGAGCATGTCCTGGACGGCCGTGCCCGCGGCGGTTACCTATCAGCTTACAGAGGGGCTCAACGGGAGCGGTCTTGCGCTGGTACAGGACGACCCCGCAACCGGCGCGGCGCGTGGTGGTCGGTCCCCTGGGGTCTGGAGCTATGCGGTGCGCGGCTGCAACATCGCCGGATGCGGCGAATGGTCGGCTACGGCCAGCATCCGAGTAATCGGGCCACCGCCCGCACCCACGATCCAAGCACCACAGACCGTCGGCGCCGGTGCCAACTACGTGATCAATCTGCTGCAAGTTGCGGATGCCACGGGGTATCAGATCGATGAAAGTACCGACGGGGGCAACTGGACGCTGATCTCCCAGGATCTGGCGGTCACATTGAACAAGGGCAACAACGGCGGCGCCTACTTCTATCGCGGCCGTGCGTGCAATCCCGCTGGATGTGGTGCCAACAGCGCCACAGCGCAGGTCTCTGTATTCAGCGCGCCGGCAGTACCTACCAACGTCAGAGTTACTCGGAGCGGCCCGATGAACTGCACCGTCATGTGGAGTTCGTCCCCCGGCGCAACCCGGTACGAGGTCAGAAATGCCCGCGGCCAGGTTCAGGGCACCACCAGCATCGTCTTTGACTACGACGCACGTTGCCAGGCGCCTTACTCGGCGCGTGCCTGCAATGCGCAGGCGTGCTCGGCCTGGTCGAGGGGGACTGACATGATGCGCATGACGCTGAAAGGATTGGCGTGCACGCTGACCGGACTTCTCTTCGTGACCATGGTCCCCACCATGGCCAGCGCAGCGGAGACGGTGACCTACATCCACACGGACGCGCTGGGCTCACCGGTTGCAGAGACCGACGAGGCCGGCAACGTGATCAAACGGTACGTCTATGAGCCCTATGGGGCAGTGGTGGGCGGTGGCGTATCGGATGGTCCCGGGTACACCGGGCATGTGAGCGATGCGTCGACCGGGTTGAGCTATATGCAGCAGCGGTACTATGATCCGCAGATCGGAAGGTTCCTGTCGATAGATCCGGTGACGGCAAGCCTTGGACCAAACTTCAACCGATACAGCTATGCGGCGAACAATCCATATCTATTCACTGACCCGGATGGTCGCGATTGCAAGTCGAAGGACGGTACGACCACGTGCACGGTTCCAATCACCGGAAGCAAGATTCCCGGAAAGATTTCTTTCCCGACTCCAGGAGGCGTAGCAGGCGAGCAGAAGAGCTCGGACCGGTCCTATCACAAGTACAACTACCCGACACCCCACAATAAGTCGGACAAGGCGGTCCAGCGGGCGATTACGAATGACCCGACTCCGGGTGACGACAAGCCAGCAACGCCGACGGGAACAAAGAACAACGCAACACCGAGTGGTGCACGGGGGCTAATGGCGAGGGCTGGAGAAGCTTTTGGGAACGATGGCGATAGCCCGGTTAAGAGCTATTCGGTGACGTACCGTGGGAATACCTGGACCATCAACGTTACCCAGCCCGGGCATGGCCTTCATTTTGGCTACGTACTTCGTGGCTCAGTGGACGGAAAAGCAATGTCGATCGGTGAGGGTTGGGGATGGCCTCAAGCTATCCCGGGACTAGCGGGGTATATCAATGATGTATGGGAAGGACACAACCAGAAGAATATCGACGATGCAAAGTAGAATGCTTCGGGTTGCTATCGCGATTGTGGCAGGAGCAATCCTACTCGTGCCTGGGTTTTTGATGGCCGTTGCTTGGGGTGGCACCTTAAACCTGGAGGTTGCCATCGCAGCCACGGTTGTTTCGATCGCAGTGGCCATCTGGCTGCCAAAATGGAGATGGGGTGGTGCGGTCATTGCTGCTTTGCTGATTGCTGTGCCCCCATTCCCGTACTGGACGAGCTGGGATGAGAATGCGGGGCAGCATTTGCACTTCTTCCACGGCTACAACCTACAAAGCTTGCCTATGTTTAGGTTCGTTGTTGTTTTTTTGGTGGCTATGCTGCTCTTTGCAGTTATCTTTTGGTCGATTGGCAAGCGCCCGGTTACCAAGGCCCCTTAGATCGCAGCGATGTTGATCATCCATGCTTCAAGCAACAAGCCCGCCCTTTGGTGGGCTTGTTGCTTGATGCATGGCCGTCCTGCGCTGCGCCAGGTAACGAGAGTACGGCGGCCCTACTCATGGACGTCAATGCGTGGTTCCGACCGGCTTGCCGTCGGCGTCACCGACGACATCGACGCCGCAGCGAAAGGCAGCCAACGCCCCGACGTTGCCGTCAGTGGACCTCGTAAAAGGCGGCTATTCATGGGGAGCACTTGATGCTCCGGTCGGCATCGACCCTGGTTGGAGATTGACGATCATGACGCCAGAATTTCTAAAGTACCTTGTAGGAGCACTCTGCATCGCCGGAATTGCGTCGACGCTTCTTGCGAATCGTGAGCTTCACAAGATGCAGTCAGATTCCCCGCAGTTGTTGCGTGAAGTGGGGATCGAACGCATCGATTGGTGGCTACGCTGTATTGCGGGCGTCTATCGACTGGCCTTCGGCGATCAACGTCGAAGACTGTCACTCAAGCGCCGCTTGATCTTCAGCGTCCTATGCATTGCATATCCTTTGGGAATTCTTCTGCTCGGGCCATTCTTTCAAACTTCTTAGCGGAAGCGATCTGAGGCTACTTGTCGAATGTGACTTCGAACCGTCGCCACCGCGAGTCACCTAGGCCGTAGAGTTCGTAGACTCAGCGAGGTGGCTGGAGTTCCGATCAGCACACGGCGTTGGCGGCCCGAAGATGTGAATGCGTGAGCCTGATTGCATCGCAGCGGCTGCATCCAGAATCACGTTGGATGCGTCACGAGGCTCCAGACGCTGGGGCGCAGGCTTGCTTGGGAACAGCGGCAATCGGGTGGAAAAATACCCCGGCCGCATGCCCAAAGGACAGAGACGGTACCGGGGTGTACCCGGACACGCTAACGCGCGGGAGACACGCATTGCAATCAGCCGCAGTGGATACGGCAGATGCATCTACCACGCCCAGCCTTATGCAGCCATGCGCGAAGAGCAGTCGACTGACAGTCGACTCTACCAACTACCCACTTCTACAGCGGTCGACTGGCAGTCGACCCCACCAAGGGCTGGCATCACGCCGCCGTACCCAGCCGCCCACGCTTGGCCAGCACCGCCACCCGACGGCTGACCAGCGCGTGGAGCTCCGCCAGCTCCGACGCGCGGTCAGCCGTCATGTTGCCGCCGAACACCACGCGCGACAGTGCCACCTCGTCACTGTCGTGCGGGTACTGCCAGCGGTCGCGATAGACCTTCTGGCAGACCAGCCAGGCCAGCCGCAGCCCGCCACCGGGCAGCGGCTGCACCACACGCTCGTACACCTGCCAGAACTGGTACTCGGCCCGCAGGTCGATCGCAGGCGCCACGGACAGCGCCTGCCGGGGCCGTCCTGGGCCCCGGATGCCGAACAGCGGTGATTGCGTGTGGTGCTGTGCCATGCCAACAGGATGACGCAGCAACATTGTGGGAACCTTGCGCCGCCGCCAGAAAATCCCTGTTGATTGCGCAAGGCAGGGGTTGGGGGTCAGAACGCCATCGAGGTACTGAACATCAGCTGCCGGGGCGCGCTGCGCTGCAGGGTCTGGTAATCGCCCGAGAACGACGAGCCGGCGATGGTGGCGGTGCCGATGTTGTGGCGGTTGAACAGGTTGCTCACGTCCACCCGCAGCTCCAGCCCGGGCACTGCACTGTCCGCGCCGAACCGGTAGGCGGCATAGGTGTTGACCTGCCAGAACGTGGGCACGCGGATGTCGTTCTCGTAGGTGAACGGCTGGCGCAGGTACGAGGTGCTGGTGGCACCGAAGCGCCAGTCGCCGAAGTGCGCGGATAGATCACTCACCAGCGAGATCTGCGGGTAGCCCGGCTGGGCGTTGCCCTTGATCGGGTACACGGTGTCGCCCACCACGAAATCGCTGTCGTAGTACGAACGGGCCACGGCCACGCCCTGGTAGAACTGCAGGTGGTCGGTCAGGTCGGCGGTGATGCCCAGGTCGGCGCCGATCACGTGCATCTTCGGCATCAGCCGCACGGTGTTGATCTGCGCGAACTGGGTGCCGATGGCGGCCGACAGCAGGCGGTTGCGGATATCGCTGTAGAACACATCTCCCGTGATCGTCAGCCGGTCGAAGCGGTGCGACGCGCCCACGGTCAGGTTCCAGTTCTTCTCCGGGCGCAGGGTGCCGGCCACGCGGTCGAACTCCTCCTGATCGGTGATGGTCCACGCCGAGGCGGTGTAGCCGATGTTGCCGCGCTGGGCCACGCGGTAGCCGTTCATGGTGTTGGCCAGGTCGATGAAGGCGTCGGTGGATTCGGTCGGGCTCCAGAACAGCGAGACGTGTGGCAGGAAGTTGCTCTTCGCACGCAGCGTGCCGTTCACCGGCCGGTCCTCGGCATCGCCGAGGCCGCCGCCACCGGTGCGGAAATCCACGGCCTTGAAGCCGACGCCGAGCTTCAGCGTGTCATTCAGCACGATGTCGTCCTGCAGGTAGAACTGGCGCGAGCGGGTCACCCAGCTCGAGGCGTTGTCGGTCTTGAACGCCGGTCCGTACACATCGAACGGCCCGGTGGCCTTCAGCGGCGGGCCCTCGCCCAGCAGCGGCTGCTGGTACCACTCGGTCTTGGCTGCGGCCTTGCTCTTCTCCTGCCAGAAACCGGCGGTGAGGGTATGCGCACCGGCTTCAAACTGCAGGTTGACCATGCCACCGAGCCGGTTCAGGCGTGGCGTCTGCACCTGCTCGGAGAACGGTGCACCGTTGGGCGACGGCACGGTGGGGTCGGTCAGCGTGGCCTGGGTGTGGCTGTTGGCGTTGTACAGCTGCACGTTGCCACGCAGTGCCGGGGTGATCTGGAAGCGGTGGTTGATCGAGGACACGCGGTCGCGGGTGATCTGGCCGGTGTCGTACGGAATCAGTTCGGACAGCTCACCGCAGGTGTAGGCGCCGCAGGATTTGTCTGCGTTCTCCGGCGAGGCCACATACCAGGCCCACGCGTAATCCGGATAGAAGATGTCGGCCTTCCAGCCGAGCTTGCGGATCATGTCGAAGGAGATGTTGTTGTAGCCCCACACCTTGGCCTTGCTGTCGGACAGGAACACGGTTAGATCGCCCCAGGCCACGTCCTGCTGCAGCTTCAGGTCGCCGCGCAGGAAGTTCTGTGTGCCTTCGCCCTGGTACTTGTCGGCCGACACGCGCTGCAGGTCGACCAGCACTTTCGGGCCGTGTTCGCCCAGCTGGCCGCTCTGCCCGGAGACGGTGGTGACCAGGGTGCTGTTGCTGCCCACGCCCTGCTTCACGCGCAGGCTGGGCGTGTCCTGCAGTTCGCGCAGGCGGTATTCCAGGCTGCCGCCGTTGACGCTGCTGGAAAACACGCTGACCGGTGCGCCGCCCGGGCTGACCGTGATCGCGCCGATGCCATCGGGCACACCCACATTCACCACGCTGGTGCCGGTGAGCGAAAGGAAGCCGTTGTCGTTCAGCGGTACGCCTTCAAAGGTGATGCCCATTTCATTCATGCGGAAACCGCGCACGAACAGGCTGGTGGCCGAGATATCCAGGCCCAGGCCGTCGGTGGCGGTGTAGCTGGCGCCGGGCACCTGCTTGAGCATGGCCAGGCCGTTGTTGCCGGTGACCACCGCATCGAGGTCTTCGGCCTTGATGATGTAACGGTTTGGGCCGACCACCTGGGTCGGCGCGACGGCGGCGCCGCGCGGTGTGGCGATCACCTGCAACGCGTTCAAGGTGGTGGGCGTGTCGTGCGCGGTGTCCGCCGATTCGGCGGCATGGGCCGGTGCGGCGATGGCGGTGAGGATCGCCAGCGCCAGGCGCGTCGTGGGTGGGGTGTTCATGCAAAGATCCAGCGTGCAGTGGGGAAAGAGGGCGCAGGCGCACGCCCAGCACGGGGCGGCACCGATATCGGCGCGCTGGCTGGTGATGCGATTGCGTTGGGGGTGACGGCGCAGTGCGCGCCGGTCAGCGGCGGGGAAGACGATCCTCAGCCGCTCAATGCGATGGCGTGATTTCGACGTGCGAAAGTCTTGCATCGCTCGGCCGCATCCGCCATCGCGCGGTGGTACAGCGCCGATGGCGATGGGGATGGGTGGGGTATACGTGGGTATAGCCATGCGTGTGCCAACCCAGGTTGGCACCTACCGGGACTACCGGCACGAATGGGGTCTGGTAGAGGCCGACCTTGGTCGGCGCTTGCCGATTGCGTGTGCCAACCAAGGTTGGCACCTACCAGAGGGTGGCCGCGCGGTTACTGCAGGACAAAACGCTCGATCGCGCGCGCCACGCCGTCATCGGCATTGCTGGTGGTTTCAAACCGCGCCACGGTCTTTACCGCGTCGATGGCATTGCCCATCGCCACGCTGGTGCCGGCATACTGCAGCATGGTGAGGTCGTTCTCCTGGTCACCAATGGCCATCACGTTGTGGCGGTCGATGCCCAGGTGCTCGGCCAGTTTCTGCAGGCTCGGGCCCTTGCCAGCACGGTGGTCGAACACTTCCAGGAAGAACGGTGCGCTTTTCAGCACGGCAAACCGCTCGGTCAGCTCGCTGGGCAGACGTGCGATGGCCGCGTCCAGCACTTCGGGCACATCAATCATCATCAGTTTGATGAAGGACATCGACCGATCCATGTCGGCCACCCGGCGGTACGACAGCGGCATCCGCGAGAGATGCGAGTCGGCCACGGTGTAGTAGCTGATGTCCTGGTTGGGGTGTAGATGCGCTGGCTGTCCAGCGCCTGGAAGTGCACGCCCAGTTCGCGCGCCACCTGCTCGCAGAACAGGAAGTCATCGAAGCTGAGCGGATACTCGACCACGGTTTCGCCGGTGCCGATGCGCTGCACCAGGCCGCCGTTGCAGGCGATGCAGTAGTCGTCGTCGCCATCGATGCCCAGTTCGTGCAGGAACGGGGCCAGGCCGGGAACCGGGCGGCCGCTGGTCAGCACGATATGCACGCCCAGCGCGCGGGCCTGTGCGATGGCCTGCTTGGCCCGTGCAGTGAGCGTGTGGGCCGGGTCCAGCAGGGTGCCATCCATATCGATGGCGACCAGTTCGATGGTCGATTGCCGGCGGCCCATGTCCATTGCGTTGCACTCGTGCGGGGCGGGCCAGTTTAGCGCCTCATGCCCGGTTCACCTCTTTGCCCACATTGGCCGGGATACTTCAGGGGCCTGTGCGTCCCCCACCGCAGGACGGCCCGCTGACCGCCCTTCCCTGGAAACCCTTTCGACGCATGACCTACCGTGCCCCCGACCCCAACGACACCGCGCCACTGGCCCAGCAGATCGAGCAGATGATCGACGAACTGCCCGGCGAACGGGTCAGCGTCGGTACCCTGCTCAGCGCCCTGGGCGATGAGGGCCTGCTGCTGGTGGTGATCCTGCTTTCGGCCATCTTCATCATCCCGGTGTCGATTCCCGGGCTGAGCACGGTGTTTGGCGCTTCGATCCTGCTGATCGGCCTGAGCCGGCTGCGCAACCGCCCGCTGTGGGTGCCGCAGAAGCTGGCACGCCGCGAGATCGCCACCGAAACGCTGAAGACCAACCTCGGCCGTGCGTTGAAGTGGGTGCATCGCATGGAACGGCTGTCGCGGCCGATGCGGCTGGCGGTGATGGTGCGTTCGAAGAAGATGATGCGCCTGAACAACCTGGCGCTGGTGGTGGCCACGGTGCTGCTGATGGCGCCGGCCGGCCCGATTCCCTTCAGCAATACGCTGCCGGCGTTGGCGCTGATGTCCTTCGCCATTGGTTTCATCCAGCGCGACGGCGCGGCGGTGGCGGCCGGCTATGCCTTCGTGGTGGCCACGATGGTGTACTTCGGCGTGCTGCTGGGCGGCGTGGGGTTTGCCGCCGAATCGGTGTTCAGCGGGTTCCGCAGCGGTACCTCATCTGTGTAGCGTCGAGCTTGCTCGACGGCTTCTTCCAACAGCAGTCGAGCAAGCTCGACTCTACAAGCCAAAGCAGTCGAGCAAGCTCGACTCTACAAGGCTACTTGGCTGACACCCGCCACACCACGTCGCCCACGTCGTCGGCCACCAGCAGTGCGCCCTCGGCGTCCATCGCCATGCCTACCGGTGCGCCCATCAGGGTCTTCTCATCCTTCGAGGCGAAGCCACTCACCACGGTCTGTGGCCGCCCGGTCGGCTTGCCATCCTTGAACGGCACGTACACCACTTCGTAGCCGCTCAATGGCGAGCGATCCCAGCTGCCGTGTTCGCCGATGAAGGCACCGCCGTGGTACTGCGCGGGCAGCGCCTGGCCTGTATAGAACAGCAACCCCAGCGGCGCCACGTGCGAGCCGATGGCGTAATCCGGCACGATCGCCTTGGCTACCAGGTCCGGCCGCTGCGGCTGCACGCGCTCGTCCACGTGCTGGCCGTAGTAGCTGTAGGGCCAGCCGTAGAAGCCGTCTTCCTGCACCGAGGTCAGGTAATCCGGCACCAGGTCGGCGCCGATTTCATCGCGCTCGTTCGCCACCGCCCACAGCGTGCCGGTGCTCGGTTCCCAGTCCAGGCCGGTGGGGTTGCGGATGCCCGAGGCGAAGATGCGGCTGCCACGGGTGGCCACGTCCACTTCCAGCACCACCGCGCGGCGGTACTCCACCGCCAGGCCGTTCTCGGTGATGTTGCTGTTGGAGCCCACGCCCACGTACAGCTTGCGGCCGTCGCGGCTGGCCAGCAGCTCCTTGGTCCAGTGGTGGTTGATGGTGCTGGGCAGATCGGTGAACTCGCGGCCCTTGTCGGTCATGCGGGTTTCGCCGGGCACGTAGTGGAACTGCACGATGTTGCCGGTGTTGGCCACGTACAGGGTGTCACCGATGAGCTGGATGCCGAACGGCGAATGCAGGCCCTCGATGTAGACGTGCTGGGCCCAGGTGGTGGTGCCGGGCGTGCGCCGCAGCAGGGTGACCCGGTTGCCGCCCTTGCCGGCCTTGCCCGAGCGCGCCTTCACCTTGCCGGCGATCCACTGCTTGGGCGTGGTGACCGGCTCTTCACCCGGGCCGTTGCCTTCCACCACCAGCACATCGCCGTTGGGCAGGGTCAGCAGGCGGCGCGGATGCTGCAGGTTGGCGGCGATGCGCTCGATCTTCAGGCCCTCGGCCACCGTGGGCGATTGACCTTCGGCCCAGCCGACGCCCTTGGGCACCTGCATGGGCGGCATCAGGAAGTTCTGCGGTGCCGGCAGCGGTGGCTTCGCGCCGGACTGGTCGGTGGGGTGGTACTCGGCCTTGCCCGCGCAGGCGGACAGCATCACCGCCAACGAAAGCATCGCAAGGGTGGGCAGGAAGGGCTTAGCCATGACGACCTCCGTGCCGCACCGGCGGCTGCAGCGACAGCAGGATGAGCCCCAGCGCGATCAGCGCCACGGTCAGCGCCGACAGGATCGTGCCCGGCACGGCAACGGCGTAGGCGTCGCGGCTGTGCACGAAGGCGTTCCAGATGGCCAGCAGCACCGCCACCAGGTTGAGGAAGAAATCGATGCGGTCGATGCCGGTGGCACTGCCGTTACGGCGCCAGACCGCGAACAGGTTGATCAGGCGCGGCACGATGGCGATCAGCAGGCCGAAGGTGATCAGCCAGGCGGCGGCCTTGCCCCACATCACCTCGGCGCTGTTGAGGTAGATCGCATCGAAGATCAAGGCGCCGACAAAGAACCCGAACGGAATCGGGTTCAACAGGCTGAACAGGGTGGTGCCAAGGCCGCGATGGGCCTGGGCCAGGGGATTGACCATCATCGTGCTCCGCGCGGAAGGGGCTCGGGCTGTAGTAGCACAGCCGGATGTGAAGCCGCGCGATGAGACCCGGTCGATCCACGCCATGCACGGATGCGGGCTGCCAACAGAAATGTGTAGTCGTTATTACCGTGCGTCATGAGTGTTTGTGACGCATCTCCCATATCGAAACATTCGTGCCCATTTGACGTAGGGGGGACTCGTGGTGTCGCGTTTGGCTCGTTGCGATGGGGCAGTTCCGCCCCGCCGTCCTGCCATGCCGATTCACAACAGAAGGATTCGTGTATGAAGCGACACACGCAACGCTCCGCGCCACCGCGCTCCGCGCGCCTGGCCCTTGCCACTGCCCTGGTGCTGGGCAGCCTGGCCGCCACCGCCCAGGCCCAACAGGCCGATCCACTGGCCGGAATCCAGTGGCATCTGCTCAATACCGGGCAGACGGTGCCGGCCGATACGCTGCCGGTGGCCGGCAACGATCTGAACGTGGATGGCCTGTTCCGCAATGGCATCCGCGGCCAGGGCGTCACCATCGCCATCGTCGATGACGGCCTGCAGATCGCCCACCCGGACCTGGCCACCAACGTGGCGGCGGTAGCCGGCAAGAACTTCGCCAATGGCTCCAACAACCCCACACCCTCCAACCCGGACGCCGACAACCACGGCACCATGGTCGGCGGCATCGCCGGCGCGGTGGGCGCCAACAACCGCGGCGTGCGCGGCGTGGCCCCGGCGGCGACGCTGAAAGGCTTCAACCCGATTTCGAGTTCGGCCCAGGGCAACCAGCAGAGCAACATCGAGTACGCCTGGTGGGATGGCGCCGAATCGGCCGATGTGCAGGTGTTCAACAACAGCTGGGGCGCTGGCCCGGGCAATCCGAACCTGCCCTTCGCCTACAGCCAGAACGACATCAGCGCCTACGAACAGGCCCTGTCGGGTACCCGCGGTGGCCGGGGTGGCATCTACGTGAAGTCGGCCGGCAACAACCACAACAACGGCACGCTCTCCACCGGCCAGGACATCTGCACCGCCGACACCAAGAACCGCAACACCGGCTGCGTGCCCGCCGGGCGTGACCCGCGCAACAACCTGTTCAACGTGATCACCGTGGGTGCGGTGCGCGCCGACGGCGTGCGTTCGTCGTATTCCTCCACCGGTTCGGCGCTGTGGGTGTCGGCCTTCGGCGGCGAGTACGGCCTGCAGGCGCAGTACGCGCCCGGGCTGGTGGCGCGTGCCTACGACCCGGCCATCGTCACCACCGACGTGACCGGGTGCGCGCAGGGCAGCAACAAGAACACCAACCGCCAGAACACGCTGGACAGCAACCAGTCGGCCATCGACAGCACCTGCAACTACACGGCCAAGATGAACGGCACGTCCGCTTCGGCACCGATGGTGTCCGGTGTGGCGGCGCTGGTGCTGGAAACCAATCCGAATCTTTCCTACCGCGATGTGAAGTACATCCTGGCCACCACCGCCACCCGCACCGACCCGAACCGGGCGGCGGTGACGCTGGCCGATGGCCGCGTGCTGGTGCCGGGCTGGACGGTGAACGCCGCCGGACGCGCCTACAGCAACTGGTACGGCTTCGGTGTGGTCAACGCCGCGCGTGCAGTGCAGGTGGCGGAGAACTTCCAGTCGCTCGGCGCGCTGGTGGACAGCGGCTGGCGCAACACCACACGTACGGTGGCCATCGGCAACACCTCGGCCGCCGCCGCGCGCCTGACCTTCCAGCTGGCCAATGGCGCGCGCAACATCGAGAGCGTGCAGCTGGGCTTCCGCGTCAACCACAGCAACACCCGCCAGCTGCAGTTCGTGCTGGTCTCGCCCAGTGGCACGCGCAGCGTGGTGCAGCCGGCGTTCACCGCCATCGGCTCGGGCACCAATGGTGTGCAGCGCAACTTCACCAGCTGGGACCTGCTGTCCAGCAATGCCTTCCTGGATGAGAACGCCACCGGCACCTGGACGCTGGAAGTCACCGACATGGGGCAGGCCGCGAACGCTGCATCGCGTGGCAACCTCGAATTCTTCAAGATCCGCGTTCTGGGGCACTGACGATGAAGACGACCATTCTGTTGAGCACCCTCGCCTTCGCGGCGATCACCTCCACCGCCTGGGCACAGAGCTCCGGCCAGGCCCCCGCTGCAAGGACCCTGTCGACCGTGGACGCACAGGCACTGAAGGCCGAAGCCACCGGGCGTAGCTTCGATGTGGGCGGCAACCGCTTCCGCCTGGCACCGTCGGCCACCGTGCAGCAGGCCAGTGGTGGCCAGTTCAAGATCACCCCGGCGGCGGACGCCGCCGCGGCAAGCAGCGGTGCCCGCAGCAAGCGCTCCCTCGATGCCGGCAGCACCGGCGCGGCGGCGCGGCTGGATGCCGGTGCCGGCAAGTTCGCCGCGGCGGTGTCCAATGATGGCGCGCCGGTGGTGGCGACTTCGCGGGTCAAGGTGTTCTTCACCGATGCGGCCTCGGCGCAGCGTGCGGCGACCGCCACCGGTGGCACCGTGGTGAAGGTGTCCAAGGCTTCCGGCCGGGCGATTGTCGAGTATCCGTCGGTGAACGCGGCGCTGGATGCAACCACCAAGCTGCTGTCGACCGCCGGCGTCAAGGCGGCCGAGCCGGACGTGGTGCAGTGGGAAGAAACCAAGTAAGGCGTTGAGTGGTGCCCCCGGCCGGTTGGCTCTCCTGGCCGGCCGGGGGATTGGTTCTGCCAGGGCGTGCCGACCAACGGTCGCCACCCACCGGGCGGCGAGCATGTAGAGCCGAGCCTATGCTCGGCTGCTGTCTGCTGGGTGCTCGGTGAACGCTGAGCCGAGCATGGGCTCGGCTCTACAGCTGTACCAACCAAGGTTGGCACCTACCAGGAGCAGATCCGGATGTGCCGACCAACGGTTGGCACCCACCATTTTCCCGACCTGCCGACCAACGGTCGGCACCTACCAGCATCAGCGGGCGGCGAGTGTGCCGGTGTGCTTGAGGCTGCAGCTGGCCAGTGCGTCGTTGCCGGCGGCCGGATGAGCCGGTTCCAGCAGCAGGCGCTGCACATCGGAGAACAGCTTCTCCACCGGCATGCCGTAGGGCGCGAACAGGCGCAGGCGGCCCTGGCGATCGAACACGTAGCCACCGGCGATGTGGCTCATGGTGTAGGTGTCGGGCAGCTGGCCCGGTTCCTTCTCGTAGAACGCCTTGAAGTCGCTGGCCATCGCGGCCAGCTGCGCTTCGTTGCCGACCAATGCCATCGCCTTGGGGTCGAACGCTTCCACATAGGTGCGCGCGACCTCGGGCGTATCGCGGGCCGGGTCGACACTGACGAACACCACCTGCAGCTGGTCGGCATCCTTGCCCATCAGGTGCTTGACCTGGCCCAGCTCGACCATCGTGGTCGGGCACACATCCGGGCAGCTGGTGAAGCCGAAGAACAGATAGGTCACCTGGCCCTGTAGATCCTTCGGGCCACGTACGGTGCCGTGGCTGTCGGGCATCGACCACTGCTGGCCGAGTTCCTCGCAGGCGATGTCCTTGGAATAGAAGTCCATGCGCGACTGCGCGCTGCAGCCGGCCAGCAGCCCGAGCAGCAGGCCTGCGGCCAGCCGCAGGCCACGATGGGGGAACGCAATGCCTTTCACGGGTCGCAGGCTCAGTTGATCATCATGTGGTAGTGCATGCTCCAGATGATCCAGACCGACAATGCGACGACGATGAACAGGATCACCAGGGTGAACACGAAGCTGGCCAGGTTCCACCCGCCTTCGGACTTGCGGTCCATGTGCAGGAAGAACACCAGCTGCACCAGGATCTGCGCCACCGCGAAGCCCACCAGCAGGAACAGCGTGAGCGGCCGCGACAGCACCGGGTTCATCACCAGCGCGAACGGCACCACGGTCAGCAGCACGCACAGCACGAAGCCGATCAGATAGGACTTGGTGGAGCCGTGTGCATTGCCGGCGCGCGAGGTTTCGACGTGGGCCATGTCAGAAGGCTCCGATCAGGTAGACGAAGGTGAAGACGCAGATCCACACCAGGTCCAGGAAGTGCCAGAACAGGCTCAGGCACGAGATGCGGGTGATGTTGGTCGGGGTCAGGCCCCGGCGGTACACCTGGTGCATCACCACCGCCATCCAGATCAAGCCACTGGCCACGTGCAGGCCGTGGGTGGCGACCAGCGCGAAGAACGCCGACAGGTAAGCACTGGTGCTCGGGCCCGCGCCTTCGTGGATCAGGTGCGAGAACTCGTAGATCTCCATGCCGATGAACGAGGCACCGAGCACGAAGGTCACGCCCAGCCAGCGCAGCACCGCCGAGGCATCGTGACGATGCATCGCCAGCACGGCCTGGCCGTAGGTGATGCTGGACACCAGCAGCAGGAAGGTTTCGGTCATCACGAACGGCAGCGAGAACAACTCCTTGCCGGTCGGGCCGCCAGCGTAGGCGGTGCTGAGCACCGCATACGAGGCGAACAGCGAGCCGAACAGCACCAGGTCGGACATGAGGTACACCCACATGCCGAACACCTTCATGCCGCCCTGCTCGTGGGCGTGGTCGTGCGCGTGCAGGTCCTCGTGCACCTGTGTGTTGCTGGCCAGCTCCGGGCGGGTCAACAGGTTCATGCGCGTACCTCCTTCAGCTTGGCCAGATTGGCCGCTTCGGTGCGCGCCACCTCTTCGGAGCTGACGTAGTAATCCACGTCCTCATCGTAGGAGCGCACGATCAGGGTCACGATCATCGCGATGAAGCTGGCCGCGGCCATCCACCAGATGTGCCAGACCAGGGCAAAGCACAGCACCAGGATCCAGATGTTGAGGATCAGCGGCACGCCAGTGTTCTTCGGCATGTGGATCGGTGCGTACTTCTTCGGCGGCGGCGGCAACCCACGCTTCTTCGCTTCATGGAAGGCGTCCAGCTCGTCGGCCTTGGGCACCACGGCGAAGTTGTAGAACGGCGGCGGCGACGGCGTGGCCCATTCCAGCGTGCGTGCATTCCACGGGTCGCCGGTCAGGTCCAGGTTGCGCTTGCGGTCACGCACGCTGACGTAGATCTGCACCAGCATCAGGATGATGCCGGCGAACACGAACAGTGCACCGATGAAGGCGGCGATCAGGTACGGCGTCCACGCCGGGTTGTCGTACTGGTTCATGCGACGGGTCATGCCCATGAAGCCGAGCATGTACAGCGGCATGAAGGCCAGGTAGAAGCCGATCACCCAGCAGGCGAACGACCACTTGCCCAGGCGCTCGTTGAGGGTGAAGCCGAACACCTTCGGGAACCAGTAGACGAAGCCGGCCAGGTAGCCGAACAGCGCGCCACCGATGATGGTGTTGTGGAAGTGTGCGACCAGGAACAGGCTGTTGTGCAGCAGGAAGTCCGCGCCCGGAATGGCCAGCAGCACGCCGGTCATGCCACCGATGGTGAAGGTGACCAGGAAGGCGATGGTCCACAGCATCGGCACGCTGAACTCGACGCGGCCGCCGTACATGGTGAACAGCCAGGTGAAGATCTTCACGCCGGTGGGGATGGCGATGATCATCGTCATGATGCCGAAGAAGGCATTGACGCTGGCACCGGAGCCCATGGTGAAGAAGTGGTGCAGCCAGACCACGAACGACAGGATGCCGATCGCCAGCGTGGCGCCGACCATCGACTTGTAGCCGAACAGCTTCTTGCGCGCGAACGTGGCGGTGACTTCAGAGAAGATGCCGAACGCCGGCAGCACCAGGATGTACACCTCCGGATGGCCCCAGGCCCACACCAGGTTCACGTACATCATCGGGTTGCCACCCAACGTGTTGGTGTAGAAGTTGAAGTCCAGGTAGCGGTCCAGGGTGAGCGCGCCCAGCGCCACGGTCAGGATCGGGAACGCAGCGATGATGATCACGCTGGTGACCAGCACGGTCCAGGTGAACACCGGCATCTTCATCAGGGTCATGCCCGGCGCACGCATGCGCAGGATGGTGATGAACAGGTTGACGCCGGTCAGCAAGGTGCCGATGCCCGAGGCCTGCAATGCCCAGATGTAGTAATCGACACCCACGCCTGGACTGAACTCGATGCCCGACAGCGGCGGATAGGCCACCCAGCCGGTCATGGCGAATTCGCCAACGCCCAGCGAGATCATCATCAGCGCCGCGCCGACCACGAAGATCCAGAAGCTGAAGGCGTTGAGGAACGGGAACGCCATGTCGCGCGCGCCGATCTGCAGCGGCACGATGATGTTCATCAGGCCGACCACGAACGGAGTGGCCACGAAGAAGATCATGATCACGCCGTGCGCGGTGAAGATCTGGTCGTAGTGTTCGGGCGGCAGGAAGCCGTCACTGCCCGGCCCGGCCGCCGCCAGCTGCGCGCGCATCATCAGCGCGTCGGCAAAGCCA
The DNA here is from genome assembly GCF_056172695.1 of Stenotrophomonas sp. GSD10. NCBI lineage: Bacteria > Pseudomonadati > Pseudomonadota > Gammaproteobacteria > Lysobacterales > Lysobacteraceae > Stenotrophomonas > Stenotrophomonas sp. GSD10. The sequence continues at coordinate 3,934,458 of NZ_JAOCMC010000002.1, forward strand.
CGCACCAGCATGACCAGCGCCACCACCACATACATGATGCCGATCTTCTTGTGGTCCACGGTGGTGAACCAGTCGCGCCACAGCGGGCCCCACAGCTTGAAGTACGTCACCGCGCCCAGCAGCGCGAGGCCGCCCAGCACCATCGCCGCCAAGGTGACCACCACGATCGGCTCGTGCAGTGGCACGGCCTCCCACGTCAATTTGCCCAACATGTTCGTTACTCCTGGGAAACCTGGACGCCAGCGGCAGCGCCAGCCGGGGCCGCGGCAGTGGTGTTCTCACCGACACCGATGAACTGGTCGATGACCTTCTTGAACAGCAGCGGTTCAACACTGGAGAAGTGCTGCACCGGTGCGTTCTTCGACGGTGCGGCCAGCGCCTTGAACTGGGTGAAGCTGAGCGCGTCCGGCGCGCTGCGCACCTCGGCCACCCAACGCTCGAAGTCTTCGTTGCTGCTGGCGGTGGCGATGAACTTCATGTTCGAGAAGCCATGCCCGCTGTAATTGCCGGACATGCCGCGGAACTGGCCCGGCTCGTTGGCGATCAGGTGCAGCTGCGTGCGCATGCCGGCCATCGCGTAGATCTGCCCACCCAGCTGCGGGATGAAGAAGGTATTCATCGTCGAGTTGGAGGTGATGTTGAACGCCAGCGGGCGATTGGCCGGGAAGTTGAGCTGGTTGACCGTGGCGATGCCCAGGTCCGGATAGACGAACACCCACTTCCAGTCGGTGGCGATCACCTCCACGTGCAGCGGTTCACCGGCCACGTCCAGCGGCTTGTACGGGTCCAGTTCGTGGGTGGACTTCCACACGATCACCGCCAGCACCGCGATGATGATCAGCGGCACGCCCCAGACCACGATCTCCACCTTGGTGGAGTGCGACCAGTCCGGCGTGTATTTCGCCTTGGTGTTGCCGGCGCGGAAGCGCCAGGCGAAGACGAAGGTCAGCACGATGGCCGGTATCACCACGATCAGCATCAGGCCGATGCAGATCAGGATCAGGTCGCGCTGGGCGAGCCCGACCATGCCCTTCGAATCCAGCAGCACCCAGTCACAGCCCGACAGGCCGACGCAGGCCAGGGCGAGCAGCGCCAGGCGGATGCGGTTCCAGCAGATATTCATTGGAGGTCAACCCTGTTGAAGAAGCGCGCTTGACCGGCCCGCCTGCGCGCAGCGCCCGGGCGTGGAGCGGCTACACTGTGGGTACGAGGTCGCCTACAAGCAGGCGATCCACTCCAATCAAGCCCATACAAGATACATCATTGTATGGACTTGTGCACTCGCACGTATGGAAAAATCTGACCGATGACGCCTCCTGCCGCCGGCCGCCGCCTGAAACACCCCAACCGGACCTGGGTTCGCCCCTTCCGCGAGGGCGGCGGACCGCTGTACCTGCAGATTGCCCAGCAGGTACGCGAGGCGGTGGATGATGGCGTGCTGCGCCCGGGCGACCGCCTGCCGCCGCAGCGTGATCTGGCCCAGCAGGTCGGGGTCGACCTGACCACCGTCACCCGCGCCTTCGCCGAGCTGCGCCAGGCCGGGCTGCTGGACGCGCAGGGCGCCGGCGGCACCTTCATCGCGCTGTCGGCCGGCAACCGCAGCACCTCGGTCGACCTGAGCATGAACATCCCGCCGCTGCTGGGCAGCACGCCGTTCGCGCAGGGGATGGAGGCCGGCTTCCAGCACCTGGGCCAGCAGCTGGGCCAGGGCGAACTGATGAGCTACCACGTCGGTGCCGGCAGCCGCGAGGACCGCGCCGCCGCCGTGCAGTGGCTGGCGCCGATGCTGGGCACGGTGGGTGCCGACCAGGTGGTGATCTGCCCCGGCGCGCAGACCGCGCTGTGCGCGCTGATCCTGGCCCGTACCCAGCCGGGCGAGCTGATTGCCGCCGAACCGCTGACCTACCCCGGCCTGCTGGCCGCCGCGCGCGTGCTGCAACGGGGCGTGGTGCCGGTGGCGATGGACGCCGAGGGCATGCTGCCCGACGCGCTGGAGGAGGCCTGCCAGCTGCGCCGGCCGCGCCTGCTGTACCTGGTGCCGACCATCCAGAACCCGACCACGGCAACCATGTCGGCGCAGCGCCGGCAGGCCCTGCTGGCGGTCGCCAGGCGCCACGATCTGACCGTGATCGAAGACGATCCCTACTGGTTGCTGGCTGGCGATGCCGCACCGCCGCTGGCCGCGCAGCGCGATGCCGGCTGCCCGGTCTACTACATCTCCACCCTGTCCAAATGTCTGGCGCCGGGCCTGCGCACCGCCTACCTGGTAGTGCCGGGCGGCGAGCCGATGGAGCCGGTGCTGGACGCGCTGCGCGCGATCGCGCTGATGCCGACCCAGTCGATGGTGGCCGTGGCCTCGCAGTGGATCCACAGCGGCCAGGCCCAGGACATGGTGCAGCGCTTCCAGCAGGAGCTGCGCGAACGCCAGGCCATTGCCGCGCAGTACCTGCCCTCCGCGCGCGCGCGCACCCGGCCGGCCTGCACGTGTGGCTGCCGCTGCCGCCACGGCTGGACCAGTACCGGCTGATCCAGGCTGCGCAGGAACAAGGGCTGGGCATCGCCAGCTCCGATGCCTTCAGCGTGGAGGAGCCGCCGCAGGGCAACGCGATCCGGCTGTCGCTGGGCGGCGCCGTCGACCAGGGCACCCTCGCCGGGGCGCTGGCCAAGCTGAACGAGATCCTGTCTGAAGCGCCCGAGGCCCGGCACAGCGCCATCGTCTGATCGGCCCGCATGGCGTAATATCCATACAAAGTGATATTTTGTATGCAATGTATGGATGAAGGGACGTGCATCGATGCGCGCCGAGAAACTGAGGTTCCACCTGGTCATGGCCGCCTGTGGTGGCTTCGTGGTGTTGATGCTGGCCGCGCTGGCCTGGGTCTGCCTGCAACCGCAGACCGCCAGCGTGCAGGCCGCCGAGCGCCACGCCATCGAGCAGTGCGTGCAGCGCAGCGAGGATCCGTCGCGTAGCGAGATCCAGCGTCGCGCGCAGGCCGATTCCTGCCGCGAGATGCGCAAGCAGTACGTGCACAAGTTCGGTCGGGAAGATTCCTGATGGGCGCAGCCGCGCCGCGCCGTCGCTGGCTGCTGCCGGCGATGATCGCCCTCGCCTGCCTGTTCATGGCCGGCGTTGCGGCTGCGCTGTGGCAGTACTTCGGCTACAGCGCGCAATCGACCTTCGCCGAACAGGCCATCGTCTTCGACGACGCGCAGTTGCGCCTGCCAGCCGATCTGGCCGGTAATACCGGCCGCATCCGCGTGGTGCATTTCTGGGACCCGGCATGTGCGGTCTGCAACCGGGAGACCGGTGCACACCTGAGCTACCTGATCAGCATGTACCGCCGCGCCGGCATCGACTTCTATGCGATCCGCCGCCCCGGCACCCAGGGCGAGCTGCCCGAGCCGCTGCGCAGCAAGGTGATCACCCTGCCGACCCTCGAAGGGATCGAGCACATCCCGGCCAGCCCGGCCGTGGCGATCTGGGACCGACAGGGCCACCTGGCCTATGCCGGCCCGTACAGCATCGGCATGGTCTGCAACTCGGCCAACAGTTTCGTCGAACCACTGCTGGACAAACTGGTGCGCGGCGAAACCGTGCGCCCGAAAGGACTGCTGGCCGTGGGCTGCTACTGCCCATGGCAGGCCAAGCGCTGAGGACGCGCAATGACATCACTGGCTCCGGGTGGCGTGGCCGCCGCAAACAACAACGGCGGTCACCTGTCCGAACCGACCGATGGTTATGGACAGGCTCCCGCCGTTGGAAGCAACGATACGCCCCGACATGCTCCGTACATGCCGCGACCGGATGTCGCAGCGCGCGAATGGGTGCAGGACGTGTTCGCGCACAGCGGGCCGATCTACCTGCGCATCGTCAATTCGCTGGAACGCACGGTGCGCCGTGGCGGCCTTGCGCCGGGCCAGCGCCTGCCGTCGCAGCGCGCGTTGGCGCAGCAGCTGGGCATCGACCTGACCACCGTCACCCGCGCCTTCGATGAAGCACGCAAGCGCGGCCTGATCGAGGCGCGCGGACCGCAGGGCAGCTTCATCGCACCGCCCAAGGCCGGCTTCGAGCAGCGGGTGGACCTGAGCATGAACGTGCCACCGGTGCCCGATGCCGACGCGCTGGCCGAGACCCTGCGCCGTGGCGCCGCCGCCGTGCTTGCGCGCAGCAATGCACCGAACCTGATGACGTATCACCTGGGCGGCGGCAACCCGACCGATCGCCACGCGGCGGCACGCTGGCTGCAGCCGATGCTCGGCGCGGTGGACGACAGCTGCCTGCTGCTGACCGAAGGCGCGCAGGTGGCGTTGGCCGCCATCCTGGTCAGCCAGGGCCGCGATGGCGATACCATCCTGTGCGATGCGCTGGTCTATCCGGGCCTGCTGCAGGCGGCTGCCGCACTCGGGCGGCGACTGCTGCCGGTGGTCAACGACGAACACGGCATGTGCCCCGACGCGCTGGCCCGGCAGGCACGCGAAAGCGGCGCGCGGCTGGTCTATCTCAACCCCACCTGCCAGAACCCGACCGCGCTGACGTTGCCGCTGCAGCGGCGCGAAGCGCTGGCACGCGTGCTGGAACGCGAGGGTCTGCTGGCGATCGAGGATGATCCGTACTGGCATCTCGCTGAAGATGCACCGACACCGCTGGCGGTGCTGGCCCCGCGCCATGTGTTTCATGTGGCAACCCTGTCCAAGGTGATCAGCCCGGGGTTGCGCACCGCCTTCGTGCGCTGCCCGGGCAGCACGCAGGCCGATGCGATGGCCTCGGCGCTGAGGGCCACCCGCCTGATGGGTCACCCGCTGGTCTCGGCGCTGGCCAGCCAGTTGCTGCTGGACGGCTCAGCGCAATCGCTGCTGGCGCAGGTACGCAGCGAGGCGCGCGAGCGCATCGGCATGGCGCGCTATCTGTTGGCACCCTCGCTGCTGGTGCGTGCAGAAGGCCTGCATGCCTGGTGCCGGGTGCCAGCGCCCTGGACCGATGCCACGCTGGTGCGTACTGCACAGCTGCAGGGGTTGGCGATCGCGCCGTCATCGGCATTCTGCCCGCCGGGAGTGGAGCATCACAATGGCGTTCGACTGTCGCTGGGCCTGGCGGCCGACCGCCGGCAGCTGGAGAATGCGTTGCGTCGGATTGATCGGCTGTTGTTGTCGGACGCGTTGCCGGCAATCGACCGGTAGTGCCGGCCGCTGGCCGGCGGAAGATTCCCCGGCACGGTTGGAATGTGCCAACCAAGGTTGGCACCCACCAAAGCAGGGTCAGGCCAACGCGGCCAGCGCCTGCACCAGCGCGTCCATCTGCGCCGGCCGGGTGAACACCGACGGTGTCACCCGCACGCAGGCGCCCGATTCCAATCCATCACGATGGGTGGTGAACACCCGATGTTCATCCAGCAGCCGCTTCTGCAATGCGATGTTGTCGGCCACGCTGGTGCGCCCGCGCAGACGGAAGCTGGCCAACGCACTGGCCAAGGCCGGGTCGGGTGACGACAACACTTCGATATGCGCCATCTGCCGCGCCGGTGCCGTCCAGCGTTCGCGCAGGTAGCGCAGGCGCGCCTGCTTGTTGGCCGCGCCGATGCGCTGGTGCAATGCGATCGCCTCCGGCAACGCCAGGTAGGCGGCAAAGTTGACCGTGCCGGTATGCACCCGGCTGCCGACGCGGCCATCGTCGGTCTCGCCCATGTACGGGTCCAGATCCGCCACGCGTCCGTTGCGCACGTACATCGCACCGACACCAACCGGCGCACCGATCCACTTGTGCAGGTTGATGCCAACGAAATCGGCCTTCAGCTGCGGCACCGCGTAATCGATCTGGCCGAACCCGTGCGCGGCATCGACGATCACATCGATACCGCGTGCGCGGGCACGCTCGGCGATCTCCGCCACCGGCAGCACCAGCCCGTGGCGATGGCTGACCTGGGTCAGCAGCACCAGCTTCAGGCGTGGCAGCCGTGCGAACGCCGCCTCATAGGCCTGCACGATCTGCGTGTGGTCCGGCACCGCCGGCAGCGCGATGCGCTCGACCTGCACGCCACGGCGCTGCTGCAGCCAGCGCATCGCGCCGATCATGCTGTCGTAGTCGATGTCGGCATACAGCACCTGGTCGCCGGGCTGCAGGCGGTTGTAGCCGCCGATCAGCGCCAGCATCGCCTCGGTGGCACCCCGGGTCAGCGCGATCTCGTCGCTGCCCACGCCCAGCAGTTCGGCCACCTGCCGCTGCACTGCCATGTACTGCGCCGGGAATTCCCGGCGCCCATACCAGGCGTTGCCACGGTTCACCTCGGCCGTATGGCGCTGGTAGCTGGCCAGCGTCTCGCGCCCCATCGCGCCCCAGTAGCCGTTCTCCAGGTGGTTCACTTCGTCGGTGATGTCGAAGTGGCTGGCCACGGCGGACCAGTAATCTTCATCGCGGGCCAGCACGTCCGGCGCCACGGTCGTTGCGGGAATCTGCATGGGTGCAGCGTAACGCGCAGCCGCCGTGGCAGGCAGTGAAGACAGAGCGGCCGCCGCCGGCAGCAAGGCACCGGCACGCAGCAGGTTGCGGCGACGGCGGTCCATCAGAAGGTCAGCCGATACTGCGCGTACAGATTGGCACCATCGGTGTCGTACGGCGCATTGCGCGAATACACCAGGCCACGGCTGGCCTGGAAGGTGGCCTCATCCGGATAGCGGTCGAACACGTTGTCGGCGCCGACGCGCAGGCTGTGGTGTTCGTTGATGCGATAGCCCACGGCGAGGTCGAGGAAGCTCATCGCGCCGAAGCGCTGGTAGATGTCGCCCACCGCGTTGCCGCTGGAATCAGTCCAGGCACCGTAGTAACGCATGCGCGCCATCAGCGACCAGGCGCCGATGTCCCAGCTGCCGGTGAGGCTGCCCTTGTGCTCGGGCAGGCGGTCTTCGAACAGCACGCGCTGGGTTTCGTTGGTGGCCACCGAGGTGCTGCCATTGTCCACGCGGGTGCGGTTGTAGTTGTAGGCCAGGGTCAGCGTCATGCGGCCGGCGCCGAGATCACGCAGGTAATTGCCCACCACGTCCACACCGGTGGTGGTGGTATCGAAATCGTTGGTGAAGAAGTTCACCGAGGTGTAGCCCAATGGATTCGGTGTGCCGGCCGGGATGGCAAAGCTGGCCGACTGGCTGAAGCGGTCGGTGAGCTTGATCTGGTAGACATCCACCGAACCGGACAGGCCCAGGTCGGTGCGCCAGGTCAGGCCCAGCGAGGCGGTACGCGATTCTTCCGGCTTCAGCGGCCTGGCACCGAGCAGCTGCGCCAGCGGATCGTTCGGCGACAGGCGGCCACTGGTGAAGATCTGCAGCGTGCGCGTGTCCAGACCCTGGCTGGTACTGGTGGTGTTGAGCTGGGCCGGCGTGGGCGCGCGGAAGCCGGTCGACACGGTGCCGCGCAGAGCCACATCCGGGGTGATCGCAAAGCGCGCCGACAGCTTGCCATCCAGTGTGCTGCCGAAGCTGGAGAAGTCCTCGTAGCGGCTGGCCGCGCCGATGCTCCAGCGCTCGCCCAGCGGCACTTCCATATCCACGTAGGCAGCCTTGCTGCGCTGGCTCCACTGCCCGGCCTGGCTGGCCGAGAAGCCCGGTGCGCCATTGGCATTGGCCTCCAGGCCGGCCACGGCGCCCGGACCCACCGCGTACGACGCCGGGTCGCCGGCGCGTACCTGGTAGGTCTCCTGGCGGAACTCGCCACCGAAGGCGACGTTGATCGGCTTGGACAGCGCGCCCACATCCCATTCGTAGTTGAAATCGGCGTTGGCGTTCTTCTCGGTCTGGGTCAGGCGGCCGAGATCGAACGCGGTCGGGCTGGCCGGGCCGAGCGAGGCATTGATCGAATTCTTCAGGCTGTAGTCGATGGCGTTGCGGCCATACGAGGCGCTGACATCCCAGCGCAGCTTCGGCGTGATCTCGCCACGCACGCCGGCCACCAGCTGCAGATCGTTCTGCACGTTGCCGTACTGCGGGCTGAAGCCCACCGGATAGATCGAGCGCAGGTTCCAACCCGGGAAGATCGGCGTGGTGCGGTAGGCACCGGTGGTGGTGTCCGGGTTGCGCCAGTTGAAATCGCTGACGCCATCACTGCGGCTGTACAGGCCGAACGCATACAGCTCCAGCGTATCGCTGGCGTTGGCCTTCACGTTGAAGCCGACGCGTCGGCTTTCCAGCTCCGGCTGGCCCCAGCGCTGCACCGGGTTGGGCACGGCCAGTTCGGGGTGCCCGGCCTGGAAGGCGATGGCATCCGGGCGCTGGCGGGTACGCGAGGTGGCATCGGAGTTGGACGATTCGGCGAACAGTACCAGGCTGCCGTAGTCACCCAGCGACCAGCCGGTGCGCGCACTGAAGTCGCGCGACGCGCCATCGCCCTGCGCATACTGCGAATAGCCGGCCGTGATCTCGGTGCCGGGGCCGTCTTCGAGAATGATGTTGATGACACCGGCGATGGCGTCCGAGCCGTACTGCGCCGATGCACCATCGCGCAGCACTTCGATGCGCTTGATCGCACTGGTCGGAATCTGCGCCAGGTCGGCCGCCTGCGCACCGCGGTTGCCGAGCAGCGCGCTGCGGTGGAAGCGGCGGCCATTGACCAGTACCAGGGTCTGGTCCGGCGACAGACCGCGCAGCGTGGCCGGGCGCACGAACACCTGGCCATCGGCCATCGGCAGGCGCTGCACCACGAACGATGGCACCAGCTGCGCCAGCACGTCCTTCAGGTCGGTGGATTCAACGGACTTGATGTCTTCCTTGCTGAACACATCCACCGGTGCCAGCGTTTCGAACTGGGTGCGGTTGGAGGCGCGGGTGCCGGTCACCAGCATCGCATCGAGCTGGGTCGGCGCGGCGCGGGTGCCACTGCTGGCATCGGCCTCCGCTGCCATCGCGCCTCCTGCGCTGGCCATGGAAAGGGCAAGGAGGATGGAACGCGAAAGCTTCGAACGATGCACGGCAGGGCTCCGGGAGAACGCGACAGGGCCAGCGCCAATGCGGACTGTGCAGGGCTGGACAAGGCGCGCAGTCTCGGTGCGATCTGTGAAGGAGGCATGACGTCAGTGCGACAGCTCGGTGCCAGCGATGCGCAAGAACTGCTAAACGCCGCGCCCGTCGATCCGCTACTGTGCCCGGCATTGAAATCGGGGAACGGCAGGATGAGCGCGGCAGGCAAGGCGTTGTGGTACATCGAAACCCATGCGGATCTGCCGCTGGCACTGGCCGATATCGCTGCGGCGGCCGGACTGTCGCCGTTCCACCTGTCGCGCCTGTTCCAGGCCCGCACCGGCACGTCGGTGGTGCGCTACCTGCGTGGACGGCGACTGACCGCTGCCGCGCAGCGCCTGGCCAACGGTGCGGGCGACATCCTGCAGGTGGCGCTGGGCGCCGGCTACACCACCCATGCCGCGTTCACCCGCGCCTTCTGCGAACAGTTCGGGCAGACCCCTGAACGGGTGCGCGAACAGGGCACCGATGGGCTGGCGCTGGTGCAGGCGATCCGCGTGGACGATGCGCCGACCGCCTGTACGCAGGCGCCGCGCCTGCTGGACACACCCGCCTTCCAGCTGGCCGGCATCGGCATGCGCCATACCCGCGACAGTGGCGGTGCGATTCCCGGCCAGTGGGCCCAGCTCAACCGCGAGTGGCCGACGCCTGCACCCGTCAGTTTCGGCGTGTGCTGCAACAGCGACGACGACGGCGGCTTCGATTACATCGCCGCGCTGCCGGTGGGCTCGCTTCGCCCTGTGCCTGCGCACTGGCAGCGCGTGGACGTGCCCGCACGACGCTATCTGGTGGCCTGGCATGCTGGGCATATCTCGGCCATCCGTTCGACCTGGTTCTGGCTGCTGGACCACTACCTGCCCGGCTCCGGCCTCAGCCTGGCCGATGCGCCGGACCTGGAACGCTACGACACCCGCTTCGATGAGCACACCGGCCACGGCGGCGTGGAGATCTGGTTGCCCGTGGACGAACGCCCCTGCTGACATGGAAGTGGATATGCACATGAGAACCACGGCCTTCGGCGTGCTGCTGATGACAGCCTCCCTTTGCGCCCATGCCGACGGCGTACGGGTGGCCGGCGAACGCCACGGCAGCACGACCGTGGCCAGCGCCGCGGTGCGCGATGCGCAGCACCGCGACAGCCTGCGCTACACGGTCTGGTATCCAGCGCCGGCCCGCAGCCGGGAAACCGCCCTGACCATCGGCCCACCCGATGCGCCGCTGTTCGATGTCGGCCGCGCGGCGATGGCGGCTCCGGTCGCCGGCGAGCGCCTGCCGACGCTGCTGCTGTCGCATGGCAATGGTGGTAGTGCACGCATGATGGGCTGGTTGGGCACGGCGCTGGCGCGCGCCGGCTATCTGGTGATTGCGGTCGATCATCCCGGCAACAACGGTGCCGATGAGATGACCCTACCCGGCAGCCTGCTCACTTGGCTGCGCGCGGACGATCTGCGCACCGCGTTGGCGGCGGTGAAGGCCGATCCGATTCTGGGACCCCATATCGACGCCCAACGGCTGGGCGTGGTCGGCTTCTCCGCCGGCGGTTACACGGCGCTGCTGGCCGCCGGCGCACGCCCGGATCTGCAACGCCTGCTGGCATTCTGTCGCGCGCATCCCGATGACGGCGTGTGCCAACCGCAGCAGGAAGCCGCCACGCACACAATGGAAGCACGCCTGGCCGCTGCGGCTTCGCCCGCGCTCGCTGCCTGGATCGCCGAGGCCGACAGGTCACGCACGATTCCCGGCGTGCGGGCGGTGTTCCTGCTGGCACCGGCCATCGTGCAGGCATTCGCGCCTGAACAGCTGTCCTCCTTGCGGCAGCCGGTGTCGATCCTGCTGGGCGACGCTGACAAGGTTGCCCCACCGGCGAGCAATGGCAACGCTGCGCAGGCAATGATTCCGGGTGCGACGCTGACGCGCCTGCCGGATGTTGGCCACTACGATTTCCTGTCCGAGTGCACTGCACCCGGCCGGCAACGGCTGGCGGCGCTGTGCAGCACCGTCGTGCCGAAGGCGCAGACCCACGCACAGACGATTGATGCGACAGAACGTTTCTTCAGCGATGCCCTGCGCTAGTGGCCGCCGGGCAGGGCGCGGCGCTACAGTAGATGCATACAGGGAGGATGGGCCATGCGTCTGCTGCACCTCACGCTGCCGGTGTCCGATGTAAGCGCGGTCGCTGCGTATTTCCACGATGTGCTGCAACAGCGCGTGGTCGGCCACCATGTGCACATCGGCTGGAGCACGATCGAACTGCAACCGGCCGAGGGGCGACCGGTTGGTGGCGTGCACCTGGCCTTCAATGTGCCCGACAACCGCTTCGGCGAGGCGATGACCTGGTTGCGCGAGCGCACGCCATTGCAGCGCAATCCTGCCGGGCTGGACTACTTCGCGCTGGAAAGCAGCTGGCAGTCGCAGTCGGTGTACTTCACCGGCCCCGACGGCCTGATCCTGGAGCTGATCGGTCGCCGCCGCCTGCCGGCCAGTACGCGCGCAGGCGCTTTCCACGGCAGCGAGCTGACCTGCCTGAGCGAGGTTGGCCTGCCCAGCCATGATGTTGATGCGGTGCGCGAGCAGTCCCACCTGCACTTCGGCCTGCAGCCGATCAGCCCACCTTCGGCGCAGTTCGCCCCCATGGGCGACGACGAGGGCCTGCTGATCGTGGTGGCGGCCGATCGCCGCTGGTTCCCGGAACAGAAGGACCTGCCCAATGCACAGGGCCTGCAGCTTCAGGTCGGCGATGTGGCGGGCCCCGGTGTTGTGGAAGACGTTGCGCTGGGCTGGCGGGTACGGGCAGCCTGAACTACCAGCTGCCCGACGCACCACCGCCACCGCTGCGGCCGCCGCCCCGGACCAACTGCTGGAACTGCTTGAGGATGCGCTGGACGATGTGCTGCTGGAGGTGCTGCGTTGGCCAGCGGATGAGCCGCGGCCACCGCGCACCCTGTCAGCCGGCAGCAGGGTGAAGATCCACACGAAGTACAGCAGCAGCGTGCCCGCACTCCAGCCGATTGTTGCCGCAAGACGTGCAGCCGGCTCGGCCCGTTCGATGGCCAGCAGTGCGCAGAGCGCGTAGCCAGCGCTCAGCAGCAACAACACCGCGAACCGCAGTGCAAAGCTGCGGCGATCCTTGTGCCAGCGCGCGCGGCCGGCCTGTACGAGGAAAAACACCAGCATCGCGGCAATGCCCACGGCCAGGTCCAGCAGCGTGTGCAGGGCCAGGCTGGGCGGCAACTGGCCCCGCAGCAGCATCACCACCAAGAAGCCCACACTGACCGCAAGCAGGCCCAGCAACACCACGCGCAGCGCGCGGCTACGACGCCAGCACCAGCCGAGCAGGCTCACCACCGGTACGCACAGCGCCAGCACGAAGCACAGCGCCGCCAGCGCAGCCCGGGGCGCCCACAGCGCCGCCGCCAGCATCCCCATGGCCACGACAGCGGTCACCAGCATCGGGCGGCCCCAGGCCGGCAACCGTTTCGCTCGCGCCTGCGCCGGGGTGGCCGCCGGCGATGTTCCGCGCCGGCGCTCGCGATGCCTGCGTGCGAAGTCGTCCGCTGTCTTTGCCGCCGGTCGTGTGGACGGCGAACGCCACAGACCGGCGAGGAAGCCGGCCAGCAGCGTCAGTGCAACCACCGAATCGGCGCTGCGCCAGTCCGGTGGGAGCACGTTGCGTGCCGACGGCTCTTCCCATTCCGGCAGCGCCTCGCCGTCGATCAGCGCGACCAGCACCTTGGTTCCTTCCAGGAGGCCCTGGTCGAGGTCGCCTTCGCGGAAGCGCGGCACGATCGCCTTGTCGATGATGCGCGCAGCGTAGGCATCGGGAATCGCGCCTTCCAGGCCGTAGCCGGTCTGGATGCGCACGCGGCGGTCCTGCACGGCCACCAGCAGCAACACGCCATCATCGACACCGTCGCGGCCCAGCTGCCACTGCTCGAACACGCGCTGTGCATACGCTTCGATGCCCTCCTCGCCAACGTGGTCGACCACCAGCACCTGCAGCTGCGCGCCGGTGCGCGCCTGCAGCTGTAGCGCCTGCGTATGCAGCGTGTTGCGGGTGTCCGCCGACAACGCATGGGCGCTGTCCACCACCGGATCATCCAGCGCAGGCACCGCAACGGCGGCCATCCCCCCAGCGGCAACAGGCACAGCAGCAGCCACAGCCATACCGTGGCCCGGGTCCGCTTCACCGCGCGCGGCCCGCTCATGCACCCTGCCCCTGCTCGATCCGCGCATGCAGTGCCCGCAGCTGTGCGGCCAACTGGTTGAACACCTGCAGATCGGCCTCCACCAGAGTCGGCCAATCCGGTGTCTGCCCCAGCAGTTGGGCCACCTGTTCGTTCGGCGCGCGATCAAAGCCTTCGCCCAGCACGGCCAGATAGCGCTGGCGGAAGCCCTCCGGGTCGCGCTGATCCTGCACATAGAACTGCACCGCCAGCAGACCCGCATACAGGTAATTGACCAGATAGTTCGGGTCGTCGTACATCAGGCGCTTGCTGATCCAGCTGCTGCGCAGCGGTGGGTAGCGCTCCGGCTGCTGGCCAAAGCGCGCCAGCACCTGCCCGGTGAGGGCATCAAGGTCATCGGCAGTGCCCAGCGACTGGGCGGCCACGCCCTGGTAGATCGACTGCTCCAGCTGCGCTTCCTCGGACGAGGTGAACAGCTGCAGCACCATGTCGTCCAGCAGTGACTTCAGGTAGTAGGCCCTGGCCCTGGGGTCCTGCGCCTGCTGGTACAACCGGTCGCGGAAGCGCAGCTCGTTGTAGATGGCGAACGCCTCGGTCAGCCACGGGCTGCCGTTGCGCTGCAGCGGCGATGCATGGCCACGCTGCATCCACTCACCGTGCAGGGCATGGCCGGCTTCGTGGGTGATCTCGACGTCGCTTTCCAGATCGCCACTGCGCACGCCGACGAACAGCATCGACGGCGCGCCGGGGGCATTGATCGGGAACGCATCCGCACTGCGGTCGCCACGCTCGGTGGCCAGATCCATACGGTGGTTGGCCGGATCAAGCAGCGCACGCAGTTCGGCGACGTACGCCGGCCCGAGAACCTGCATCGCTTCTGCGGCGTTGTCGCGCAGCTGCGCCCGTGTCAGCACCGGCGGCGTATACCCGGCGTCGGGCACCGTGGTATCCCAGATCTGTGGTGCATCGATGCCGGACTGCGCCGCGTGGCGCAGCAGCATGTCCTGGTAGGCGCGACGATCCCCGGCATGCTGTTCGATCGCCCGCAACGTGGCGTCCACCGTCGCTGCATCCAGGCCCATGTGCTGATAGCCCCGCGCCGGTGCCGAACCCTGCCCCTGCAGGCGCGCGGTCGCATCGTTCACCTGCACCAGGCCCAGCAGCACCGAGGCCATCGGTTCGCGGCGCGATTGCAGGCCCTGCCAGTAGCCCTTCCAACCGGCCTCGCGCAGCGCGGTCGCGATGCTGGGCCAGCACCTGCCTGTCGCGCCCGGTATCCCAGTGCTGCCCGTCGCGTTCGATCTGCGGGTACTCGGCCGTGCGCAGGATCTGCCCACGCAGGCGCGCGAAGCTGTCCAGCGCAGGATCGGCCAGGGCATCCACGGCCTGCTCCAGCGCGGGGTTGACCGGGGCGGCGGCTTCCTTCAGCGCACGCGCGCGAAGCAAGCCATAGGGCCGCGCCCAGGCAGCGTCCGCAGGCACCTCGCGCAGCGCGGCGCGGCCGGTACGGGCGATGCGGCTGCACAGCCCCATCACCTCGTCCAGCGCCTGTGCCGGGCGATGATCGCGCGCATTGCGGGCGGCCTGCAGGTGCAGGTAGCTGTGATGGCGCAGGCACTGCGCTTGCATCGCCTCGGCCTGCTGGAAGCGCTCCTCGGGCGCGATGCCGGCCGCGTGCTGCAGGGTCTCCAGCTGCTTGCCCAGTGCCTCACGGGCGGTCTGTTCAGCCGGGGCGCTGGCGAAGTAGGCGCGGTCGTCGGCGCGCAACGACTGCGCGCCCAGGCCGGTGAAAGGCGCCATCGCCAGCAGCACGGCGATGGCGGTGGTGGTGCGCATCCTGCGAGCGTGCATCGGCATCTCCCTGCCTGGACCAGGCGTCGAGCCTAGCAGCCATCCGCCTTCCCCGCCTGTGCGGGTCAGGCATCAGATCGCCTCATCCTCACGCTTGACCAGCGTCCAGCACGGCGCCTGCGCAAAGGTATAGGTCTGCTGGTCGCTGCTGTCCGGCGTGCGGATCTGTACCTGGCGCTGTCCATCGGCCAGCGTGCTGACCTGCAGTTCGCGCCCCTGCCCGGCCAATGCGGCCGGATCGGGCATCACCGGCCATTCGACGTCGGCCAGCGCCAGACGGCTTTCCACCTTGCGCGGTTCGGGTTCGGCCTCGGGGTCGATGTAACTGTCCAGCAGTGGATCGGCGGTGGCTTTTTCCTGCAGCGCGATCTCGCTGCCGAAGTGCGCCAGGAAGGCATCGAACTCCGGGTATGGGCAGTCCGCGCTCGCGCGCGCCGGTGCGCGCTGCACCACGGCGGCCGTGGTCGCCGGCGCCGGTGCGGCGGACGCGGCTTCGGCGGGAAGCGCCTGCGGAGCAGGTGTGCAGGCCGCCGCACCCAGCCCTGCGACAAGCACCAGTACAGCGGATGCGCGATAGCGACGCATGGGATCATCCTGAATCCGGTTCGGTCGCCCCATGCTACCGCGCGCCCTACACTTGCAGCATTCCACCTGTCCGGGACTCCCATGCATCGCGTCCTGCTCCTGATCGGCCTGCTGCTGCCCGCGCTGTGGCCGACCGTGGCGATGGCCGTCGACCTCCACCAAGGCGACCTGCTGTTCGTCACTGCCGGCCACAGCGGCCTGAGCGCGGCCATCGACGATGCCACCGGCACGCAGGGCAGCACCGGCTTCGACCACGTGGCCCTGCTGGCTGCCACGGCGAAGGGCTGGGAAGTGCTGCATGCCGACGAGAAGGGATCGCGCCGGCAACCGCTGTCCGCGTTCCGCCAGGAGGCGCAGGCCAAGCAGCGGCAGATTGTGGTCTATCGCCTGCGTGCACCGGAGCGGAACGCGATCGAGGATGCGGTGGCCACCGCGCGCACGATGCTGGGCAAGCCGTACAACACGTCGTATGTGTTGAACGAGGACAGCTACTACTGCTCGGACTTCATCGAGCGCGCGTTCCGGGCGCACCACGTGTTCGCATTGCAGCCGATGAACTTCCGCAATGCGCAGACCGGCCAGATCGCCCAGCACTGGGTCGACCTGTACCGCGGCATGGGCATGGACGTGCCGCAGGACCAGCCCGGCACCAACCCCAACGACATGTCGGCCACGCCGGTACTGCAGCGCGTCGGCGTGCTGGAATAAGCGAACTGGAACAAGCGAAGCCCCGCACAGGGCGGGGCTTCAGCGGTCACACTGCGCGTGCGGCGCGGTCATTCTTCTTCGTCGTGGCCGCCCTGCTGCTGGTTCTGGTTGCGCTTCTGCTGTTCCTGCTGCTGTTGCTGCTGCTGGTCGCGGCCACGGCCCTGCTGCTGATCCTGCTGGTTCTGCTGGCCCTGCTGCTTCTGGTTCGGGTTCTGGTTCTGCTGTGCCATGTCCGATCTCCAAAGCCACGCGCGGAATGCGGTGGACGTGGCCATCGTCTGCAGCGGTTGGTTAATCACGCGTGGGTGCGCGGCTACATCCATGTGTACGGGCGTGAATGAACACGCGCGAACCCTTGCGGCACAAGCCACTGAAGGATTCATGCGGGTTCGGCATGTGCTCATGCCCGGGTCAGCCGGGCACGCATTCATGGCTTATGCGGGTGGAAACACGCGCTGAACGGATCGGCTTCAGGGCATCACCGGCGGCACATAGGTCAGGGTCATGCCCAGCAACCACAGCAGGCCCAGCACCAGCGGGATATGCACCAGCAGCTGGATGAAGGTGAAGCCCACGATGTCGCGCGCCTTCAGGCCCAGCACGCCCAGCAGCGGCAGCATCCAGAACGGATTGATCAGGTTCGGCAGCGCTTCGGCGGCGTTGTAGACCTGCACCGCCCAGCCCAGGTGCGCCTTCAGTTCGTTGGCGGCCTGCATCACGTACGGTGCCTCGATGATCCACTTGCCGCCACCGGACGGCACGAAGAAGCCCAGCACCGCCGAGTAGACGCCCATCACCAGCGCGAAGGTATCGGTGCTGGCCACGTGTACGAACAGGCTCGACAGCCGGTGCGCCAGCGTCTGCCCGTCACCGCCGGCGGCGTGGGTGAGGATCATTGCAATGCCGCCGTACAGCGGGAACTGGATCAGCACGCCGGTGGTGCTCGGCACTGCCTTGGCCACCGCGTTGAGGAAGCTGCGCGGGCGCCAGTGCAGCAGCAGGCCCAGCGAAATGAACAGGAAGTTGTAGGTGTTGAGGTTGGCGATGGCGGTGACCAGCGGCTTGTTGGCGAACTCGTTGAACAGCCAACCAAAGGCGAGGAACGAGAGCAGCACGGTCAGCAGCGGGCTGTACTCCAGCCATTCGCCAGGACGGGTGCGCTGCTGCAGCGGTTCCGGCTCGGCCTGTGCGGCGCCGGGGAAATCCTCGGCGGTACGCGCACTACCGGCAGCCGGCGCGGTGAGCCAGGCAATCAGCAGCGAGACCAGGATCAATGCCGCGGTCAGTGCGATCGACTGCCACAGGAAGATGGTTTCGGTGAACGGCAACACGCCGGTGATCTCGACCAGCCCCGGCGGCATGCTGGCC
Source organism: Stenotrophomonas sp. GSD10 (assembly GCF_056172695.1). Taxonomy (NCBI): domain Bacteria; kingdom Pseudomonadati; phylum Pseudomonadota; class Gammaproteobacteria; order Lysobacterales; family Lysobacteraceae; genus Stenotrophomonas; species Stenotrophomonas sp. GSD10. The sequence continues at coordinate 3,952,154 of NZ_JAOCMC010000002.1, forward strand.
GGGTTGGCCTGCAGCTGCGCGGCCGACGAACTCAAGCCCATCGCCCACACCGCGCCCAGCCCCAGGTAGGCCGAAGCACCGGCGGCGCGGTAATCCATGCGCAGTTCGCTGCGGCGGGCCAGCGCGCGCACCAGCAGGCCGCCGAACACCAGCGAGAAGCCCCAGCTGAGCAGCGAGGCCAGCATGCTGATCAGGCCGACGTAGACCACCGCGCCACGACCGGTACGCGGCACCCGTGCCAGGAAATCGATGAAGCGCGCGACCACCGGCGCGGTGGCTACCGCGTAGCCGCCGATGACCACGAAGGCCATCTGCATGGTGAACGGAATCAGGCTCCAGAAGCCGTCGCCGAAGGCAATGGCGGTGGCCTGCGGAGTCGAGCCGAAGCTCATCGCGGCCAGCGCGACGATGACCACGCCGAGCACCGCGAACACATACGCATCGGGGAACCACTTTTCCGCCCAGGCGGCCGAGCGCAACGCCGCGCGCGCCATCCAGCCGTCCTGTACTGCTGCCGTCGAGGCCATCACCTACCCTCCCAGGTTCGATGAGCGGATTCTGGGCGGTGGGCTGCAGGCTGTCAGTCGCCTATTGGTCGTAGAGTCGAGCTTGCTCGACTGCTCTGGCTTGGGCGCGAAGAGCAGTCGAGCAAGCTCGACGCTACCCCGGTAGTGCCGGCCGCTGGGCTCAACGCAGCGCCAGGTCCACGGCGATGCCGGCAAACAGCGCGGCACCCACCCAGTTGTTGTGCAGGAACGCCTTGAAGCACGGGCCGCGCTCGCGCTTGCGGCAGATCCAGAACTCGTACACCACCAGCGCGGTGGCCACCGCCACGCCCGCCAGGTAGTAGCCGCCCAGCCCGCCGCGCACGCCGACCAGGGCCATGGTGGCCAGGAACAGCGCGTACAGCACGCCCTGGATCACCAGGTCCAGGTCGCCAAACAGGATCGCGGTGGAGTGCGAGCCCATCTTCAGGTCATCCTCGCGATCGACCATGGCATACCAGGTGTCGTAGGCGGTAGACCACAGGATGTTGCCGGCATACAGCAGCCAGCCCAGCATCGGCACTTCACCCTGCACGGCGGCAAACGCCATCGGGATGCCCCAGCCGAACGACATGCCCAGGTAGACCTGCGGCAGATGGGTGTAGCGCTTCAGGTACGGGTAGCTGGCGGCCAGGAACACGCCGATGAAGCTCAGGCCGATGGTCAGCCCGTTCATGGTCAGCACCAGCCCGAACGCCACCAGCATCAGCACCGCGAACAGGGCCAGCGCGGCGCGGCCACTGATCGCACCGGTGGCCAGCGGGCGCGCCTTGGTGCGTTCCACGTGCGGGTCGAGCCAGCGGTCGGCGTAGTCGTTGATGACGCAACCGGCCGAGCGGGTCAGCCACACGCCAGCGGTGAACACGAACAGGGTCCACAGCGGCGGCAGGCCGCCGGCAGCCAGCCACAACGCCCACCAGGTGGGCCACAGCAGCAGCAACGTGCCGATCGGGCGATCAGCGCGCATCAGACTCCAGTAATGCCGCCAACGCGGCGTCGCCGGCGACTGCGGCGAAGTGAGGGGGTATCAGCCATGCCGATAGGATACTCCTGGCCCTCCGGCAGGGCTTTGCATGACGGGGGAGATTTGTTCGGCGAAACTGGATAGAATGCCCGTCCCGCACCGCTTCATGGCGCTGCGATGCCCGCCCCGGCACTGGCCGACGGCGCGGCGGTTCTACAACGCGCCCGTAGCTCAGCCGGATAGAGTAGTGGCTTCCGAAGCCATTGGTCGGGGGTTCGAATCCCTCCGGGCGCGCCATCTTCCCCTGCTCCACCCCGTTCCTGCACCTAGGGCATGCGTCGAGCGTAGCTTCGATTTGGGTCCGGTGTGGCACGGCAGATCCGGCTGCGTGCGTGCCTGATCATGCCGGGCAACCAGCACAGCACCGACAGCAGGGCCAAGATCGCGGCCAGCCAGAACCATCGGCCCAGGGTGTAGGCCCAGATCAAGGGAAATACAGCCAGCATGGCGATGAACTGTGTGTACAGCAGATAGAGCGTGTGCATGCCCAGACGTGGGTCCGAGCGCAGCACCACGCCACACCCGCGGCAAGCCGTCCTCGCTTGGCGTTTCCCTGCGGAGTGCAGTGGAAACCGCTGGCCTGCGGCGGCGCAGAGTGGGCAGGTGAAGGTCATCAATCGCATGCGCTGTCTGCCCTTGCACATCCTGATGGATGCCACAGCATACGGCGGATGCAGCAACGCCGGGCATGGCCCGGCGTTGCCGTTGGTACGCAGATCAGTATTTACCGTCGAACGCGAAGATCGGCTTGCGCTGCTTCCACGCACCGGCGGTGAAGTCCGGGAACTCCAGCGTCTGGAAGCTGTTGGCGATCGACTGCTCGCTCAGGGGGTGATCGCGCTCCAGGTCACCGCGTCGTAGATGTCGATCGGCATCGGCGCCCTGGCCTTCAGCGCTTCCACAAAGGCGTGGATGACGAACCAGTCCATGCCACCGTGGCCGGCACTGGCGGCGGTATCGGCATTCTGCTTCCACAGCGGGTGCTCGTATTCGTCCTGGTACTTCTTGAACTCTTCCCACTGGTGCGGCGGGCTGCGGCCTTCAATGTGGATCGAGTGGTTCACGTCCATCCACAGGCCCTTGGTGCCCTGCACGCGGAAGCCCATCGAATACGGGCGCGGCAGCGAGGTGTCGTGCTGCAGCAGGATGGTTTCGCCGTTCTCGCAGGCCAGCGTAGTGGTGACGATGTCACCCAGCTTGAACTTGACCTGGGTGCTGGGGTGGGTGGTGCCGCCACTCTTGGCCACGGTGTACTCGTGCAGACCACGGGCCTTGGTCGCGAAGGCATTGATGTGGGTGAAGCGGTTGCCGCGGTTGATGCCGGTGTACATCGCGCACGGGCCGATGCCGTGGCTGGGGTACAACTCGCCGTTGCGCTCCACCGAATGCTCGGTGCGCCAGCGCGCTTCGCTCCAGCCCTTGGGGCCGAATTCCACGCCGCTGTCGTAGGGCTGGTTCGGGTCGCCGGAATTGAACTTCACCCCGCGCAGGTCGTGCTGGTAGCCGGCCTGCAGGTGCACCAGCTCGCCGAACAGGCCCTGCCGCACCATCTGCAGCGCGGCCATCACGTCGCGCCGGTAGCAGACGTTCTCCAGCAGCATGTACGGCGTGCCGGTGCTCAGCTGGGTCTTCAGCACATCCCAGTGGTCCTGCAGGGTGATGCCGGCCACCACTTCGCAGCCCACGGCTACGCCGGCCTGCATCGCGGCAATCGCCATCGGCGCGTGGTATTCCCACGGCGTGGCAATGATCACGCCATCGACGCCCTTCTGTTCCAGCAGGCGCTTCCAGGCGTGGGTGTCGCGGTCCTGGCCGTAGGTCTTCGGCGCCGGCTTGCCGGCCTTGGCTACCATCTCCATGGCACGGCCGAGCATGATCGGCTCGATGTCGCACAGCGCGACCACCTCGACGTCGTCGCGGCGCACCAGTTCCTTCAGCAGCACCAGGCCGCGCATGCCGGTACCGATCATGGCCAGGCGCACCTTGCGCCCGCGCGCCCATGCCGGGGTCTGCGGCAGCAGGCTGCTGGCGGCGACTGCGGCACTGGCCGCGATGAACTCCCTACGCTTCATGGCAAACATCTCTCCTCTTGGCAGCGTGCCGGCCGCAGCCGGCACGCCAGGTCACGCAAACGGAATTACTTGAACCGGTAGCCGATGGTCACACTGTAACCACGGCCGAAGATGGTTGCGTAGTCACTGGAGTCACCCAGGAAGCTGTTCGGGTCGTAGAACGGCAGGCGATTGAACAGGTTCTTGACGGTGAAGCTCAGGTTCCAGGCATCATCCGGGCGCCAGGTGACGCTCATGTTGGCGGTCCACCACGACGGTGCGCCGTCGCACTTGCTCTTCTGCAGGGCCAGGTAGCCGCCGGTGCAGGTTTCCTTGTTGTTGCTCTCTTCGTCGATCTGGTCGGTAGCCCACTTGGTGCCACCCACATAGTTGACGAACATGCTGGTGGTCACCTGCTTGTAGGTCCAGTCAGCGTTGAGCGTGGCACGCAGGCGCGGGTTGTTGTAGTAGCCCACCACGTCGCCGTAGTACCAGCCGTTCTCCGCATCCATGTAGAAGCGGTTGCGGTTGGCAATGGTGGCGGCCAGGCCGAGGTTCAGGTTGCCCCAGTCACCCAGCGAGAAGCGGCTGCGCGCATCGATGTCGAAGCCATCGATCAGGGTCTTGCCGCGGTTCTTGTACTGGCCCACCACGCTGGCCACGTTGCCGGCCGAGTAGCCCGGCAGCACCGACGGGCAGCTCACGCCGCTGGCCGGGTCCGAGCACATCGAGGCCAGCTGCGCCAGGTTGGCGCGGTCGCTGTCGGTGATCGGCGAGCGCGACATCGAGATGATGTCTTCCATGCGGCGGTAGTCCGGCGCGACGATTTCATTGTCGCGGTAGATGAACCAGTAGTCGGCCGACACCGACAGCCAGGTGGCCGGCTCGTAGACGAAGCCGAGGGTGGCGATCTTGGCCTTCTCCGGCTTCAGGTCCTTGTTCGGCTGGGTCATGCGTGCCACGGTGCGGCTGCAATCGACGTTCAGCAGGTTCTTGCCCAGGTCGACGTCACCCGGCCGCTGCGACTTCAGCAGCAGGTTGGCGATGGCATTGGTCTCGTTGCAGCGCAGCTCGTCGCGGAAGCCGCCCAGCTGCGCGAACACGCCACCATTGCCGGACTCGGCCAGGCTGGGTGCGCGGAAGCCGGTGGAATAGGTACCGCGCAGCATCAGCTGGTCGAAGGCCTGGTACTTGAAGCCGATCTTCGGTGCCACGTTGGCGCTGAAGTTCGGGTACTTGTCCACGCGCACCGCCGCATCCAGTTCCAGCTTGTCGGTAATCGGCGCCACGGTCTCGGCGAACAGCGCATAGGTGTTGCGCTTGCCGTCGAACCACGAGCCACCCTGCTGGGTGATCAGGCCGTTGGCGGCGTCGGCGTTGCCCGGGGTGTAGAAGGTTTCGCGGCTGGCGTTGAAGCCGAAGGCCGCGCGCATCTCACCGGCCGGCAGCTGGAACAGCGGGCCTTCGATCTTGCCGTCGAGGGTGTGCAGGCGGGTCCACGACTGGATGTCGAAAGTCGGGAACGCTTCACGGATCAGCGCGGCGTTGGCTTCACTGATTTCACCGAACTTGTACGCCGGGTGGTCGGAGATGATCACCCGGCCGGTGCCCGGATCGATCGTGTACGGACCGAAGGCCTTCTCGAAGCCCTTGGTGTTGACGTTGATCGTCTGGTAGGTGGTGGAGTGGGTACCGGCGCTGGCGAACGCGGTTTCCCAGTTCCAGTCACCGCGGCTGCCACGCGCACCGGCCAGCACGCGGTAGCTCTTGTCGGTGTTGCGCTGGCCGAAGTAGCTCGGGCCGGCATCCTGCAGCAGGTAGTTCAGGCCGACCACGCCGCCCATCATCGCCTTCATCTGCGGGCTGGCGTGGTTGTACTCGTTGTTCGGGCCCAGGAACGGGTACAGGAACTGGTTGACGTTGTTGCCGGTATTGCGCGAGAACCAGCTGGTCGGGTTGCCGGTGGTGGTGCCGTAGGTGCGCGGGGTGCCGCCGTTGGCGCGCAGGTCGATGTCGGTGTAGGTCGCCTCGGCGAAGATCTCGGTGCTGTCACCGACCAGGAAGGTGCCGTTGAGGTAGGCGGTGTTGCGCTCGGACTTGGCGCCGGCATCGATCTCGTTGTTCATCCAGGTTTCCCAGACGCAACGCGGACCGGCCGCTTCACTGGTCAGCACGTTCTTGCAGCCCGGCGCGGCTTCCTGCACGCGGCGGCCGGTGACCGGATCGAAGGCGAAATAGCTGCCGGGGTTGAACTCGCCCGGCTTGCTGCCCACGCCCAGGCGCAGGTTGTTGAGATAGTTCGGGTTGTTGACGTAGTACTGGTCGGGGCGCTTGTCGTAGAAGTCGCTCAGCGGGATCGCGTCGCGGCGGTACATGTTCACCGCGCCGTAGATGTTGAAGCGGTTCTCGGTCAGGTCGCCGAAACCTGCGGTGATGCTGGCCTGGCGCTCACCGTAGGAGTCGATGCGCGAAGAGGTGTCGTTGGTGAAGGTGATCTCGGCGCCCTGGAAGTTGCGCTTGGTGATCACGTTGATCACGCCGGCCACCGCGTCGGTGCCGTACACCGCCGAGGCGCCGTCGGTCAGCACTTCCATGCGCTCGATGGCGGCGGCCGGGATCGCATCGATGTTGACGAACTGGGTCTGGAAGCCGGCCGGTGCGCCGTAGTACGACAGGCGACGGCCGTTCAGCAGCACCAGCGTGCCCTGCGCGCCCAGGCCACGCAGGTTGGCCTGGGAGGCACCGTCGGAACCGGTGAACAGCGAGCGCGCATCCTGCTGTGCCGGGCGTGCAGCCGGCAGGTTGTCGAGCACCTGCAGCAGCGTGCGCGCGCCCATGTTCTGGATGTCCTGCTTGCTGATCACCTGCACCGGCGAAGCGGTTTCAACGTCGGTGCGGCGGATGTTGGAACCGGTGACCTCGATGCGAGCCAGGTCGGTGGCCTTGTCCTTGCTGTCCTGGGCGAAGGCGGGAACGGCGACCGACAGCAGCACGCCGGCGATGGCCAGCGACAGCGGAGCGATCGAACGACAGGGGGGCGGTGGTGGCGTGCGGGCAACATCGGGGTTCTCTCCTGGCAGGGGTGCAGCGCAAAAGTGAGCGCGTAGGCGTTCGGCGGGCAAAACGCTCCCGGGCCACGGCCATGAGGGCCGTAGTCGGATTGGGCGGGGGAGGAGCGGTGTTACGTGGGGGTCATGGGGCGACGATGCTGGCGGAGTCGCCCTCCTGGCCGATCAGCACGGCGTTGGCCCAGTTGGCGCAGACCTGGGCGGGTTGGCTGCCCTGCGCACCCAGCGTGCGCAGGCTCAGGCTGGAAAGGCCACGGATGTCCAGCTCCGGCTTGACCACGCCGGGCGCCTTCACCAGGCCACTGTCGTACAGCAGGCGGTTGTCACCCCAGACCTGGAACTGCAGGCCACCGGCGTTGCGGCAGGCGTCGTCGATGCCGAGGTCGGCGCGCAGCAGGTGCCAGCCGCCCTGCAGGCGCAGGTCGATGCGGCTGCTGGCGCCCACGCCCAGGCCACGGCGGAACTGCAGGCCATTCATGCGCATGCCGGCATCGCCATGGAAGGCCTGGTCGGCGCGCACCTGGCTGGCCAGCGCGGCCGGCACCGGCAGCTCGGAGAGATAGCGCTGCCGGGCCGGTCGCTCCGGTTCCTGGTGTTCGAGGATGTGGAAGGTGGACAGCGCGATCGGGCCGACGTCGCGCGGCTGCAGCGCATCGAAGGCGCGGGCGCTGCCCTGTGCCGCAGTGACCATCGGGTCGGTGCTGCTGGCGCCATCGCCCTCGGGGTTCTGCACGCTCAGCACGCGGAAGCGCAGCAGGCGACCGGCGTGGGCCGGGAAGTCGATGCGCTGCACGCCCTCCTTCAGCTGCAGGCGGCCACGCGCGATCGGTTCGCCCCATTCGCCGTTGCTGTCACCCAGGTACACCTCGTAATCGCGTACCTGGCCGTGCTTCCAGTTCTTGTCGTTGCGCGGTGCGATGTCGATGCCATCGATCATCCTGCGCTCGCCGAAGCCGATCACCCACTCATGCGCACCGGTGCGCACGGCCTGGTTGCGCACGCTGCGGAACCAGGTACCCGGGTAATCATCGAAGGCATTTTCCAGCGCATGGCCGGGTTCTTCGGCCGGGCGGTTGACCACCAGCAGGCTGTCGGCCGGCAGTTCGCGGCCGAGCACCGGCGCGGCCGGATAGGCATCGTCGGCAGCGGCGGCGGCGACCGCGAAGTCCAGCTGCAGCTGCAGCGGCTGGCGGATGTCCTGGGCGGCGGTGCGCACGTGCAGGGTGCCGCGACGCTCGGCCGCATCGAAGTACCAGCCCTCAGCTGCGCCGTTGAACGCGGCGGCATCGGCCAGCGCCGGCAATGCGCGGCCAGCGGCCTGCACCGCACGCGGCGCCTGCCGGCTGAGCACGCGCAGGCCATAGCGACGCTGCGCCCGCTGGCCGTTGTACTGGCCCTGCACGGCATCAATCTGCACCTGCACCGGGCCGCTGCCCTGCGCCGGCGCCTGCACGCGGACCCGCTGCGTGCTCGACTCGCCCTGCTGGTAGCGGCGGGTGTTGCCATCGTCTTCGTACAGCGTGTACTGCGAATCGCCCTGCGGGTACAGATCGAAGGTCACTTCATCCAGCGGCTTCTCGCCATCGAACAGCATCGACGGGTACATCGGCAGGATCGCACCGGCGCGCACGAATACCGGCAGCGTGGCCAGGTCCACCTGGCGGTCGAGCTGGCGGCCGTCGGCGCCGGCCTGCACGCGGCGGCCATCCCAGTAGTCGATCCAACCGCCTGCCGGCAGGTGGATGTCACGGCGCCAGCCACGGCTGGCGGCCTGGCTGCGGTACACCGGCGCCACCAGCAGATCGCGACCAAGCAGGAACTGGTACTTGTAGGTTTCATCCTGCGCATGCGGATCGCGCGGGTTGTCCCACATCAGGCCACGCACCGGCGGTGCGCCGGTCTGCGCAGCGTCGTGCACCAGCCCGTACATGTACGGGGTCAGGCGCATCTTCAACTTCAGGTAGTCGCGGTTGATGCTGCGGTAGGGTTCGTCGTACCACCACGGATGCTTGCGTGCGTTCGACGACCAGCCGCTCATGCCCATCAGTACCGGCGTGAACGCCTTCCACTGCAGGTCGCGGGTGAAGGTCTCGGCGCTGCCGCCGAAGATCGCATCCACATCGCCGCTGGCGTAGGCCATGCCGGACAGGCCGGAGCCGACCAGGGTCGGTACGTGCCAGCGGATGTAGTCCCAGCTGCTGCTCTGGTCGCCGGTCCAGGCCACCGCATAACGCTGGATGCCGGCCCAGCCCATCACCGTCCACAGGAACGGGCGCGAATCGGAATTGTCGAGAATGCCGTTGAACGCCTGGCGGTTGGCGTCCATCGCGAACTGGTAGCCCTTGCCGGTCCAGGCCACGTCCAGCTTCTGCACGCGGCTGCCCGCCTTGCCCACTTCCCAGGCGATCTTGTCCACGCCGTTCTCGGTCCACAGGCCAGTGCGGAAGCCGTAGCCGGCCAGCCCCTTCACCGTTTCCGGCAGCTGCTTGTAGCCACAGCCGTAGCCATCGTTGGGCAGGATCCAGCCGCCGGGCATGTCGTGGGCGCGGTACTGCTTGGCCACGCTGTCGATCACATCCGGCGTGGTGCCGGTCGGGCCGTCGCTCCAGCCTTCGGGCACGGTGCCGGGCTTCTTCGCGTTGTCGCCGTCGTTGTAGCAGTCGGCATCGCCGTAGGACAGCGCCCAACGCGCGACCATGTTCGGGCGGCCGGTCAGCTGGGTGTAGCGCTCGATCAGCTTCGGCAGGTCCGCGCCAACGAAGTAGTAGGCATCGAAACGGTCTTCGCGATGCAGCAGCGTGGCCTGGTCGGCCTCGCGCAGATCGTAGCTGCCATCGCTCCAGGTATTGCGCAGCATGCCCCAGCCACGGCTGCTCAGCAGCATCGGCGCCGGACTCGGGCGGTCGCCCTCTTCCCAGCCGCCGGAATAGGACACCTCCAGCTCGCGGCCCTTGAACTGGTAGCGGCCGTTCTGCTGGCCGCCACCGTAATAGCCTTCATCGGCCTGCGAGGACAGCACCTGCACGCTCTGCGCAGCATCCAGGTCCAGCGGTTGCAGTTCCTGCCACAGGGCGGTCGGCTGGCCGTTGCCCAGGCGTTCCAGGCGCAGGCGCAGCGGCTGCCGCTGCACATGCAGCACCAGCGCATCGGTACGCACGCGGATCTCCTGCGCGTCTTCTTCCAGCTGCGCCTGCACGTTCGCCTTGGGCTGTGGCAGCACGATCGGCGCGGCCTTGTCGCCGGCGCCGGTCAGCGTGCCCTTGCGCCCAGCCTGCACGCGGATGATGTCGGCAGCCGGCAGTTCGATGCGGATGCGCGCGCCGCTGTCGGTCTGCAGGTCCCAGCCGCGCACGCCGTCGCGGTTGTCGCTGGCGCTGACCGAACGCAGGTTGCCGACCGGCTCGGCATGGGCCGACGTGGACGCCAGCATCAACGCCGGCAACAAGGCCAGCAGCAGCGGCGAGCGACGAACGCAGTTTTCCACGCGGACTCCCAACCCGTTCACCGGGCGTTTCGAAAGCGATTGGGCCGACTCTAGGCCAGCGATTCGAAAGATGTCAACAAATTGAAAGGAAAAAGGAAGATATATTCCTTTGAAACGAAAGTTTGTGCATTGCAATACTTTGTGTAAGCGCTTGCAGGCGCCTGTTAAGCATTGTGCGATACGGCATGCGGTCGTTTCTTGCGTTTTCCTGCAGGGGCGACACAGGGCGAAGCCGGCGTCAGATTTTCTTTCTTTTTGCTTTCGCTATTTGACATTTCGAAAGAAAACGCAGATGGTGCGCTGGCCCAACTGGAACCTCCGAATGGACGTCACCCTGCTTTCCGATGTGTCCGCCTGGCAGCGCCTGGGCGGAGCCGATACCGCTACCGAAATCGCCCAGCAGCCTGCGCTGTGGGAAGCCCTCGCCCAGGACCTGTCGCGTGCCTGCGACCGCCTGCAGGCCTTCCTCGGCGACAGCCTCAACGATCCCAACCAGCGCGTGCTGTTCACCGGCGCCGGCAGTTCCGGCTTCATCGCCGAGATGGTGGCCGATGCGATCAACGCACAGTGGGCCGCCGACGTACGCGTGGTGCACACCACCAGCCTGCTGACCCATCCGGCGCTGTACCTGCAGCGCGACCGCCCGACCCTGCTGGTGTCGTTCGGCCGCAGCGGTTCCAGCCCGGAAAGCGTGGCGGCCGTGGAGCGCGTGCGCAGCGATGTGGATGACGCGCGCTTCCTCGACATCACCTGCAACGCCGATGGCGAACTGGCCCGTCGCGGTGCCGGCCGTGCCGACACCTGCACCCTGCTGATGCCCTCGGCCAGCTGCGACCGCGCCTTCGCCATGACCAGCAGCCTGACCTGCATGCTGCTGGCCGCGCTGACCGTGTTCGATCGCTCGCCGTGGGAGGCACGCGTCGCGCGCCTGAAGCAGATCGCCGCGCTCGGCCGCGAAGGCCTGGCGCAGTGGGATGCACCGGTCGCGGCACTGGCGCAGCGCCCGTTCAACCGGGTGATCTACCTGGCCAGCGGTCCGCTGGAAGCGCTGGCCCGCGAGTGCGCGCTGAAGGTGCTGGAGCTGACCGCCGGCCGCGTGCTGGCGCTGGCCAACACCCCTCGGCTTCCGCCACGGCCCCAAGTCCACGCTGGATGGCGACACCCTGGTGGTCGTGCTGCGCAGCGTGCAGCCGCTGGCGCGCCGCTACGAACAGGACCTGCTGGAAGAACTGCGCCGCGACGGCGTGGCCGGCCAGGTGCTGGCGATCGGCCCGCATGCGGATATCGGTGCGGACGACGAATACACGCTCACCGTGCCGGCACTGGACGACCCATGGCTGGCGCCGGTGTGGCTGGGCTTTGCGCAGCTGTTCGCACTGCAGCGCTCGGCCGCGCTGGGCCTGACCCCGGACAACCCGTTCCCGGACGGCACCGTCAACCGCGTCGTCAAGGGCGTCACCATCCATCATGGCTGAGCTGATCGCCCACGCCTGCTACGGCATCGACATCGGCGGCACCAAGATCGAACTGGTGGCGTGCGATGCAGCGATGCAGGTGACCTGGCGCCGCCGCGTCAGCACACCGCAGGGCGACTACGACGGCTTCCTGCAGGCCATGCTGGGGCTGGTGGCCGAGGCGGATACCGCACTGGGCCGCAGCGACGCGGCCATCGGCATCGCACTGCCGGGCGTGCGTGACCGCCGCACGGGCCGCCAGCTCAGCGCGAACGTGCCGGCGCTGACCGGGCACAGTGTTGCGGCGGATCTGCAGGCGCGGCTGCAACGCCGGCTGCACTTCGGCAACGACCTGCAGTGCTTCGCCCTGTCCGAGGCACACGGCGGTGCCGCCGACGGTTACCCCAGCATGTTCGGCGCCATCCTCGGCACCGGTGCCGGTGGTGGTTTCTGCCTGCAGGGCCGCCTGCTGTCCGGCTTCAACGGCCTGGCCGGCGAATGGGGCCACTGGAGCGTGCCCGGCCACCTGCTGCAGCGTCATGGCCTGCCACTGATCGACTGTGCCTGCGGCCTGCAGGGCTGCGTCGAGCGCTATGTCTCCGGCAGTGGGCTGGCGATGATCGAACGCCACCTCGGTGGCAACGCCGCCGACGCCAGCGCGGTGATCGCCCTGGCCGAGGCCGGCGATGCGCGTGCACGCCAGGCGCTGGACATCCACCGCGACCTGCTCGGCCACAGCCTGGCCGCACTGGTGCTGGCGCTGGACCCGCACGTGATCGTGCTGGGCGGCGGCCTGTCGCAGTACGCGCCGCTGTACCAGCAGCTGCCGGCGGCCATTTCGGCCCATCTGTTCAACGGCGTGCAGGTCCCACCGATCGTGCCGCCGCGCTTCGGTGATGCCGGCGGCGCACGCGGTGCCGCCCTGCTCGCCTGCCAACCTTCGTTTTCCTGATCGACCGGAGCCTGACCATGTCCCCGTTGCAGACCCTGCTTGCCTCCCACCGCGCCGGTGCCAATGTCGGCCTGTACAGTGTCTGCTGCAGCAACGAGCAGGTGCTGCGCGCGGCCATGCACGTGGCGCTGGCGCACGGCACCGTGCTGCTGATCGAGGCCACCTCCAACCAGGTCGACCAGTTCGGCGGCTACACCGGCATGACCCCGCCGCAGTACCGCGACTACGTGGGTGCACTGGCCGATGAGGAAGGCTTCCCGCGCGAACGGCTGATCCTGGGCGGCGACCACCTCGGCCCGAATGCCTGGCAGAAGCGCCCGGCCGCCGAAGCGATGACTCATGCGCGCGTGCTGATCGAAGCCTATGTCGCCGCCGGTTTCCACAAGATCCACCTGGACTGCAGCATGTCCTGCGCCGATGATCCGGTGCCGTTGCCCGATGCCATCGTCGCTGCACGTTCGGCCGAGCTGGCCGAGATTGCCGAACGCACCGCAACCGAACACGGCCTGCCGCCGCCGGTCTATGTGATCGGTACCGAAGTACCGATTCCCGGCGGCGAAGCCTCGCTGGCCGAAGGCCTGCAGGTGACCACGCCGGCCGCCGCCGCGCAGACCCTGGCCATCCACCAGCAGGCCTTCGATACGCCGCAGCTGCGCGATGCCTGGCAGCGCGTGATCGCGATGGTGGTGCAGCCGGGCGTGGACTTCGACCACAGCAGCGTGCACGAGTACGACGCCGCTGCCGCCAGCACGCTGGCCGATTTCCTCGAACAGCAGCCGCGCATCGTGTTCGAGGCGCACTCCACCGACTACCAGCGCGAGAGCGGCCTGCACGCGCTGGTGCGCGACCACTTCGCCATCCTCAAGGTCGGCCCGGCCGCCACCTTCGCCTACCGCGAAGCGCTGTTCGCGCTGGCCGCGATCGAGGCCGAGCTGCTGCCGGCCGCCCAGTGTTCGCGCCTGCCGCAGGTGCTGGACGAGGTGATGGTGGCGCAGCCGAAGTACTGGCAGTCCTACTACCAGGGCGATGAGGCCGCGCTGCGCCTGCTGCGCAGCTATTCCTTCAGCGACCGCTGCCGCTACTACTGGGGCGAGCCGGCGCTGGTACAGGCGGTGCAGACCCTGTTCGCCAACCTGGAACAGCACGCGCCGCCGCTGGTGCTGCTCAGCCAGTACCTGCCGGAACAGTACCGCGCCGTGCGCGAGGGCACCCTTGCCAATACGCCCACCGCGCTGGCGCAGCACCGCGTCGGCCTGTGCCTGGGCGAGTACGCCCGTGCGTGCAGCGCCAACCAGGCCGGAACCCGCGCACAGGCTGCACGCTCGGCTGTCGCCGCTGCGGCGAACGGCTAATCTCTACCTTTCCCCGCGAAACCGAGAATGGCCATGCGCAACACCCGCTCCCGCCGGCAACAGATCCTGCAGCTGCTGATCGAGCATGGCTCGGTGCAGGTGGCCGATCTGGTCGAGCGCTTCGGCGTGTCGGCGGTGACCATCCGCGCCGACCTGACCCACTTCGAAGCGCAGGGCCTGGCCAACCGCACCCACGGCGGCGCCACCTTGGTGCGCACGCCGCCGCAGGAACAGGACATCCACGAGAAGGACGCGCTGAACCTGCCACTGAAGGAATCGATCGGTGCGTGCGCCGCGCGCCTGGTGCGGCCTGGCGACAACATCATCATCGATTCCGGCTCGACCACGATGACGCTGGCCCGCCACCTGCGCGCCCATCGCGATGTGACGGTGATGACCAACGGGCTGAACATCGCCTGGGAACTGGCCAATGCACCCGGCATCAACGTGCTGCTGACCGGTGGCCTGCTGCGCCAGCAGTCGCTGTCGTTGCAGGGCAGCCAGGCCGAGGCCAGCCTCAACTCGTATAGCTTCGACACGCTGTTCCTGGGTGTGGACGGCCTGGACCTGCAGTTCGGCCTGACCACCCATGACGAGGCCGAAGCCCGCCTCAACCATCGCATGGTCGAGCGCGCACGCCGCGTCGTGGTGCTCACCGATGCCTCCAAGTTCGGCCGCGTGAGCCTGCACCGCATCGCCCGGCTGGACCAGATCCACACCATCATCACCGATGCCGGTATCGACGATGCGACCCGTGAGGGCCTGCAGCGTCTCGGCATTGAAGTGATCATCGCCGAGCCACCCGCATGACCGACACCCGCTCCCTGCACGGCCGCGTCCTCACCCCGCTGGGCTGGCGGCGTGGCCAGGTCCACTTCGATTCGCAGGTACGCCAACTGAAGGTGGATGACCACAGCGGCGGCGATGATCCGCAGCTGCCGGTGATCCTGCCCGGCTTCATCGATCTGCACGTGCATGGCGCGGCGGGTGTGGACCTGATGCAGGGTGGCGACGTGGCGCGCACCATCGCCCGCACCCACCTGCGCTTCGGCACCACCACGCTGCTGGCGACCACCATGACCGCCGGCCTGGACGAGATCGAGCACGCGCTGCAGGGCGTGGCCGCAACCATGGCGGCACCCGATGCGGAGGCCGCCTGCATCGCCGGCGTGCATCTGGAAGGCCCCTTCATCAGCCCGCAGCGGCTGGGCGCGCAGCCCAACCGCACGATCGAGGCGACGCTGGCACTGGTGCAGCAGCTGCATGCGCTGGCGCCGATCCGGGTGATGACGCTGGCGCCGGAGATCGGCGAGCACACCGCGCTGATTCCCGCGCTTTCGGCGATGGGTATCCGCGTGCAGCTCGGCCATAGCGCCGGCACCTACGAGGACGGCGTGGCCGCGCTGCAGGCAGGCGCCTCCGGCTTCACCCATCTGTTCAATGGCATGACCGGCGTCGATCACTATCGCCCGGGCATCGCTGCGGCCGCGCTGGCGCATGCGCAGTACGCCGAAATCATCCCCGACCTGCAGCACATCCACCCCGGCGTGATCCGTCTGGCCGCGCGCGCGATCCCTCGCCTGTACGCGGTGACCGACGCCACCGCCGCCACCGGCATGCCCGATGGCGAGTACGCGCTGGGCGAGCAGCGCGTGCACAAGTGCGGAGGCTGCGTGCGCCTGGCCACCGGTTCGCTGGCCGGCAGCGCGCTGACCATGGACCAGGCGCTGCGCAACCTGGTGCGCGTCGGCCTGGAGCTGGCCGATGCCTCGCAGCGCGTTTCCACTTTCCCGGCCGATTACCTGGGCCTGGGCGATCGCGGCCGCATCGCGCCCGACGCCCGCGCCGACCTGGTGGTGCTGGATGCCGAACTGCGCCTGCAGCAGGTGGTGGTCGGCGGGCATGTGATTGATCTGAACGCTGTACACGCCTGAAGTACTGCTCTTCGCAACACCGAAAACGCCTGACGCACCGCCGTTCGTAGAGTCGAGCTTGCTCGACTGCTCTGCCACGCCATGCGCGCTCAGTCGAGCAAGCTCGACTCTACGAAAGCAATCCGCACTGAAACGTTCCCAGGGAACCTGCTGATGACCGCAAGCACCGCCCCGCGCTGGCCCGTACGCTACCTGCTCTTCATCGGCGGCCTCGGTGGCCTGCTGTACGGCATCGACATCGGCATCATCGCCGGCGCCCTGCCCTACCTGGAGGCCACCGCCAGCCACGCCTGGCAGCTCAGCAGCCAGCAGCTCGGCTTCGTCGTTGCGGCGGTGCTGCTGGGCAGCGTGTTGTCCTCACTGTTCGCCGGCATGGTCGCCGACCTGATCGGCCGCCGCGGTGCGATGCTGCTGGCCGGCGTGCTGTTCACCGCCTCGATTCCGATCATGGCGCTGGCCTCCGGCTAC
Organism: Stenotrophomonas sp. GSD10; assembly: GCF_056172695.1. NCBI lineage: Bacteria > Pseudomonadati > Pseudomonadota > Gammaproteobacteria > Lysobacterales > Lysobacteraceae > Stenotrophomonas > Stenotrophomonas sp. GSD10. The sequence continues at coordinate 3,968,486 of NZ_JAOCMC010000002.1, forward strand.
ACACCGCTGCTGCTGGGCCGCCTACTGCAGGGCGTCAGTGGCGGCCTGATCGGCGTGGTGGTGCCGCTGTACCTGGCCGAGGTCCTCAGCCCCGAGCGGCGCGGTCGTGGCGCTGCCATGTTCCAGCTGCTGCTGACCATCGGCCTGGTGCTGGCCGCGTTGATCGGCCTGTACCACGCGCATGCCGTGGATGCGGCCGCCGAAGCGGTGCGCTCGCTGCCGGTCGCGCAGCAGGCGCAGGAGCTGTTCACGGTGAAAGACCATGCCTGGCGCACCATCTTCTGGAGCTGCCTGGCACCGGGCCTGCTGTTCTGCGCCGGCATCTTCTGGCTGTCCGAATCGCCGCGCTGGCTGGTGCGTCGCGGCCGCGTCGATGATGCCCGTCGCAGCCTGCAACGCGTATTGCCGGCGGCGCAGGTGGAGACCACGCTGGCGCAGATCCAAGCGCCGGAATCGAGCAGCAGCGACGGCAAGCGCGATCCGCTGCTCAGCCGCCGCTATGTGGTGCCGTTCCTGCTGGCGTGCGTGGTGCTGGCCTGCACCCAGGCCACCGGCATCAACTCGGTGCTGGCCTACGCGGTCAACATCCTCAACCAGGCCGGGCTGTCCGGCTCGGTGGCCAACAGCGCCGACGTGGCGATCAAGCTGCTCAATGCGGTGATGACCGTGGTCGCGCTGCTGCTGGTCGACCGCAAGGGCCGCAAGTTCCTGCTGATGCTCGGCAGTGGCGGCATCTGCGTGGCCCTGCTGGCCGCGGCGACATTGTTCTTCCAGGCCGAGCGTGGCCGCGCTGACGTGCAATCGCAGCTGCAGGCCGCCGTCAGTGGCGATGGCCTGCAGCTGGTGCTGGATGACGCGCAGTGGCAGCGCCTCGGCGCCGGCATCGACAGCGAAGGCCGGCCGATGCAGCTGACCGTGTCGTACGCCTACGGTGACTTCACCAATGTGCGCGCCCTGCGCAGCGACAACCTGACCGATCGCGAGCTGCGCATCGAGCGCGCCGGCACCGTGCAGCCGGACAGCGTGATCGGTGCGTTCTTCCGCAAGCTCCATCTGAACCCGTTCGCCGACCCGGCCAGCGCCGTGCAGGCACCGCTGCGCATCGAACAGGCCCGCATCGGGCCGGTGCCGCCGCCCGCACACGGCTGGGCGGTGGCCACCTGCATCCTGGTGTTCGTCGCGTTCTTCGCCGTCGGTCCCGGCGTCTGCGTGTGGCTGGCGCTGTCCGAGCTGATGCCCAACCGCATCCGTTCCAACGGCATGAGCATCGCGCTGCTGATCAACCAGTTCGTGTCCACCACCATCGCCGCGATCTTCCTGCCCACGGTGGGCCACTACGGCTACGCCAGCATGTTCGTGTTCTGGGCAGCGTGTACCTTCGTGTTCTTCCTGGTGGCCGCATTGTGGCTGCCGGAAACCAAGGGAAAGTCGCTGGAAGAGATCGAAGCGCGGTTTGCAGGGAAGCGCGGTTGATTGCCGCGTCGTGAATGCACTGCCCCATTCTTAGGAGTTTGTCGCGAATAGCCTGATCTGATGTCGGCAAGCGTGATCCACTCCACAGGAATGCTCTGACACGTCGTCACCGGCGGCGCCCTGCCCAACAGTTCTCCCACTACCCGAGGGAGATTCTGCATGGGCACGGAAGCCGCTGTTGTCGCACTGATGCGGGCGATCACGCTCGACGCCCGGCAGCCACGCCAGCTGCGTCTGCAGGGGCTGCACGAGGCGTGGGTGGTCGAACGCTTCGAAGGCACCGAAACGGTCTGCGGCGACAACCGCCTGCAGATCGACTGCCTGGCCACCGATGCGTTCCTGGACCTGGACCCGTGGCTGGAACAGCCGCTGACCCTGCAGCTGCGCCAGGCCGACGGCGCGCTGCGGCAATGGCACGGGCTGTGCACCGAAGCGGCGCAGCTGGGCAGCGATGGCGGCCTGGCCCGCTACCGGCTGATCCTGGAGCCGTGGACCGCGCTGCTGCGCCTGCGCCGCAACGCGGTGATCTTCCAGGACCTGGACACCCGCGCGATCTGCGAGCAGATCTTCGCCGACTATCCGCAGGCGGTGTTCCGCTTCGACGTGCAGGCCGCACTGCCGGTACGCGCGATCACCACCCAGTACCGCGAGACCGATTGGGCCTTCGTCACCCGCCTGCTGGCCGAGGCCGGCCTGGCCTGGCGCATCGAGCAGGCGCAGGGCGATGAGGCCGCGCACACGCTGGTGGTGTTCGAGCCGGGGGCCGAGCTGCCCGACACTGGCCGGGTGCGCTTCCATCGCGCCGACATGGCCGAGGCCAGTGACGGCATCACCGCTTTCGCCGAGCGCCAGCAGCTGGTGCCCAACGCCAGTACCGTGGCCAGCTGGCACAGCGAGCAGGTGACTGCGGTGGCCGCGCAGTCCAGCGCCGACGCCGGCAGCCTGCCGGCGCTGGAAGTCTATGTGCAGCCACGCGCCGGCCGCTTCGCCCAGGCCGGCTGGGCCGATGCCGAAGCGCAGGCGCGGCTGGACGCGCTGCGCGTGGGCCAGGTGCTCTACAGCGGCAGCGGCAGCGAGCGCCAGCTGGCCGCCGGCAGCACCTTCCGCCTGGCCCAGCACCCGCAGCACGAAGGCCAGGCCTTCCAGCTGCTGGCGGTGCAGCACGTGGCGCTGAACAATCTCGACCAGGGCATCGCCGAGCTGCTGGGCAGCCCGGCGCTGGAGCGCGGCGCCTACCGCAACAGTTTCCTGGCTACCGGCGCCGGCGTGCCGCTGCGCGCCCTGCCGCAGGACCGGCCGACCCTGCATGGCCCGCAGACCGCCCGCGTGGTCGGCATCGCCAACACCGCAGTCACTCCCAGCCGCGAGCACCAGGTGCGCATCCAGTTCGGCTGGCAGCGCGGCAGCCAACCCAACCCGGGCGGCCTGACCGACACCGGCAGCGCCCAGCCCGGCCATGCGCCCGGCGACCACACCAGCGGCAGCTGGGTGGCGGTGGCCGAATGGGTGGCCGGCCCGAACTGGGGCACCGCGTTCCTGCCACGGGTGGGCAGCGAGGTGCTGGTGGAATTCCTGCACGGCGACATCGACCAGCCGCGCATCACCGGCCAGCTGTACAACGGCGAGGTGGCCCCGCCGTTCGGCGGCGGCATCGACGAGAACGCGCGCCACCCCGGCGTGCTCAGTGGCCTGCACACCCAGGCCCATGACGGCAGCGGCACCCAGCAATGGGTGATGGACGATACGCCGGGCCAGCTGCGCACCCGCCTGCACAGCTCGCTGGCCGACAGCCGGCTGGAGCTGGGCTACCTGATCGCGCACCAGGACACGGCCCGCGGCGCACTGCGTGGCGAGGGCTTCGAACTGGCCACCCAGGGCTGGGGCAACGTGCATGCCGGCGAAGGCCTGCTGCTGTCGGCCAGCCTGCAGGAACGCGCGGCCTCCACGGTGATGGACAACGCCAGCGTGGTGGCCCAGCTCAAGGGCGCCGAGCGCAGCCTGGAGCAGATGCAGCAGACCCTGGCCCAGCAGCAGGTGCCGGGCCTGGCCGAGTTTGAACGTACCAAGCAGCTGCGCGAACAGATCGACCCGAAGGCGCAGGGCCGCTTCCAGGGCGAGGTGAACGGGCAGAGCGCGATGAAGCCCGGCAGCGACGGCCGCAGCCCCGGCGAGCAGCCGGTGGAACGGCTGGGCACACCGCTGCTGCTGGCCGAAGCGCCGCACCACATCGCCTGGACCACCCCGGCCAGCGCGGTGGCCTATGCCGGGCAGAACCTGCAGATGACGGTGCAGCAGGACCTGCACGTCAGCGCCGGCGAGACCCTGGCCACGGTGTCGGGCGAGCATGTCTCGCTGTTCGCGCAGAGCGGCCCGCTGCGGGTGATCGCCGCGCAGGGTCCGGTCAGCCTGCAGGCCAACGATGGCGAACTGGAACTGCTGAGCGATCAGGCACTGACCATCACCGCCACCGACGACCGCATCGACGTGCTGGCGCAGACCAAGGTGGTGCTGCAGGCCGGCAACAGCGCGATCACACTGGAGGGCGGCAACATCACCTTCAGCTGCCCGGGCGAGTTCAAGGTCAAGGCGGGTGAGCATCCGTTCATGGCTGGAGAGTTCAAGCCCGCAGGCATCGTCGCGTTGCCGAGGCAGCTTGCGCCGCGCTTGAAGTATCGCGGGAAGCTTCGGGTAGTGGATGCGCAGCAGCGGGCGCGGCCCAGTACGTACTACAAGATTGTCACCGCTGCGGGCGAGGTATTGGCTCAGGGCGTTACCGATGACAGTGGGCGCAGCATTACGGCCGCCACAGAAGCGCTGACAGGCGTGACCGCCTACATCGGCCGCGGCCGATGGCGCATCGAGGAATCGGTCATCGACGAAGACAACGCCTGCGGTTGCTGATGCCTGCATGCCCTCCCTGTACACAGAAGGAGCTGATCTTGATTGCCCATGAGCACCCGGTGTCGAACGGAATCACCGACCTGAGATTCTCCACATCCCTGGGGACACCCGTCGAAGGCCTGCACTATCGCCTGAGCGATGGACGCGGCAGAACGCATGCGGCGATCACCAGCGCCAATGGTGCTGGCGTCCGACTGCACACACACAACAAAGGTTCAGCCACCAACGCAGAGAACCCGTGGTTGCTGGATGGTAACGTGATTCTCTCGCTAGAAGTGCAGCGTGACGATGGCTCGTGGGCCCTGATCGGCAGCTTTCAGCATGAGGCAAACATTCACAAGCAGGTGAACATCATTGCCCCCGCCATTGCTGTACCGCTGCAGATGGAACCGATCTGACCTGGTAGAGGAGAACATCGAATGAATCGACCGATCCGGCCCCTGCAGGTCCCCTTCCACACCGAGATTGATGGCGACGGCGTAACCATGACCGTCTGCCAATTAGATCGGGTGTACTACGCCAAGATCAAGTTGCAGATGAAGAGCAATGGCCGGATTTCTCCCGCCTCCATCCTGCCATACGTGGTTGTACATGCCACGCCGGAAGCTCCCGACAGATGGAGAGTTGCTCCACATCCATCCGACTTTGTCCAGCGTACAAATAGCACTGGAACCATTCTTGTCAGAGTCGGAGGAGCAGGCTGCTACCGTCTATACGTTAAAGAACCCACAGAGAACTTTGTCGAGAACGACGTATTCGAGATAAAGCAGCACGTGCTCGCTGACGGAAGACAGAGCGGACGTGAAGTTCAACCATTGGTAGAACTTGAAGTGAATGAAGATTCAGACTGCACTCTATCTATACGGACATTGAATCCCAATAGCCTTTCGCGTACACGAGGAGCTGGAGATGACAGCATTCCGAATGACCGGGATGTACTCAGGTTCACTGATGCTCACAAGGACCAAGAGTTGCAGAGCGCCCTTGACCTTGGGAATCACCTCATATCCTTCCAACTCTGGGCCGATGCCTCACGCACCTACGGAACCCAGCATCCAATTGTGCAAGGCAGTGCTTATCGGGAAGCATTGACTACCTTCTACGGTGAAGGACTGACCGTCGGCACTGGTGCGGGTGACAGCACACACGATCGCTTTCTGACTATCGGTGGACGAGAGGTGGAGTTCAATCACCAATCGACCACTGGCGGAAGAGGCAGACTGTCGTTCCTCGAAGACAATGGACAGCCCAGAAATCGCATGACAGCGGATGAATCCTTGCGACGGACGTATCCAGCAACGATGGATTTTCTGCTGAGAATGATGAATGACCTGGATATAACGTACGTACGGGTCACAGGGGCGTGGCGTCCCCACGTCGGCTCTACTCGACACCGCTACGCGTCAGCCTTGGACATCACGCACGTTCGGGCAACAGTAATGGATGAGAATGGCCAACCACAGATTGTCGCGATCCACTTCCATCGCAGAATCTCGCCCGCCTCCAATCCGCTAAGAACTGGCGGAGATGAGTCTCCGCAAAGGACCAGAATGCGTGAGTTTTCTCATAGAGTTCATGAGTACATTGCCAACGCACGAGCGCAACTTGTAGCCGGCTGGCTGGGCGGACCGTGGGCACTCACCTATGGTGACCTAGGCGTTAGAACTGCAGGGAACTCCGGTGATCTCGCCATTCGCACTGACGCGACCCATGAGCATCACCTTCATATTAGTGTGGGGAACGAACAGCCATGAAGCTGATCGAGGTTCTACTTATCGCAGCAGCCGCAGACTTCCACTCGGATTTTGAGAGGCTACCTGGCAGCGCCATCGGCCCAATCAACTGTCCGCCCCCCTGTCACCATACGCACGACGGAGGGTCGCATCTATGAGTGTCGACCGGAGGAGGGACAGGATCCCTACGTCGACGTCACTCCACCCGACGACAAGGCCCACTGGAAGCTTCCCTTCGGCTCACCAATGCCCCCGCCTTACGGTACCGGTAGCTACCGTCCCGTTGAGGATTGGCCGTTCCGGGCAATCATCTCGCGTGACAATCCGGCAGCGCACAACGTCGAGTACTACTACATCTTCGACCAGCATGGGGTAGTGGTCGATTCCAATGCCCCTGATGCAACTGGTGATCGAATGACGGAAGTACGAGTCTCCGGCGTTCGACTGTGGCCCACCGCGAAGATCTACTACCGCATGCGGCTGCCCAACGCGGGCGAGGGCATGGAACCACGCAGATCGATGGAGCGCGTCGCAGCCGCCGCCAATTTCGCATTGATCCTCGATGGAGGAAGGCTATGCCCGGTGCTGGATGAGAGTTACATCAGCGAATGGCCAATCGCTGATGAGTCGACTTACCCCGCAGGGAAATACATAAATGGACACTGTGGAGACGCATACCGGATCCCATCGCAGTTCTCCGAAAATGACCCACGCAATCCACGCTACTACACCTACCCAGGATTCAAGGCCGGCGGCCTCGATCTCTTATGGAGCTTCCAGCGTCATGATGAGCCGGAGCGTCCACTCCTCAACCGAAAAGGTGAATGTGTAGCCTTCTGCACGCACCTGCCCGCCCCTATCGCTCCACCGGCGCAGACCCGGTGATGTGCTTCTCCAGCGCTGTGGCATCACTACCGGTCAACCCACTCAGATTCATCGATTCAGAGAACGGTCCCTGCACCGTTGCCACCATCAGCACCCGGCCATCCACGCTGATCGCCATGCGCTGGCCGACCATGGCCGCCGTGCCATCGTGGATGCGCTGGTGCGCCTCGGGTCGATAGCGGATCTGCAGTGCCGTCAGGCCGTAGTCATCCTGCACAGAGCGCACATCGGCGATGTCCGCGCTGGTGGCAATCGGGGCTCGCGCAGCGTCAATGTCTCGTCCTGCCACTGCATCGGCACGCCCTTGCCGGCCGCATCGACCGCGCTCAGGCGCACATCCACACCGGGAAGTGGCGGGCGGTCCGCTCCCACCCGCGTACCGGGCGTGGCCGCTGGCATGCAGCCGGCCAGAGCCATTGCCGCACCCAGCACCACCGGAAGCAGCGCCCTCACTTCAGCTTCCGCAGCTTGAATGCCACCAGCACCTGCAACAGCCCGTACAACAGGCTGCCGATGCCGATCCACAACGTGGTCACGGCCACACCCGCATACGGGTTGGCGGCGAACAACAGACCCAGCACCACGGCCAGCACGCCACTGAGGATCAGCAGCCACTCGCCCTGGATCTGCTTGCGCACGCGGATCGCGAACACGATGCGGTAGATGCCGGCCACCAACAGCCACGCGGCCAGGAACAGCACCAGCACACTGGCGGTGGCCAGCGGATTGATCACCGCCAGGATGCCGAAGCCCAGCGAGGCGATGGCATACAGGGCCAGCCAGCCCCGCGAAGCGCCACTGCCTCCGGTCACCAGCGCGAACAGGCTGATCACGCCTTCGACAATGGCCACCACGCCCAGTGTCCACGCCAGCGCCATCGCCGCCGACAGCGGCCAGCCGACGGCAACAATGCCGAAGCCCAACGCAACCAGGCCGTACAGCAGCAGGATCCACCAGCTGCGCCCAACCGCCGACAACAAGGGAGACAAGGGGGAATTCATGGCCACTCCTTCGATCCGGAATCGCCCCCATCCTAGCCCCTCCCCATGAAAGCGGCGATCACGGCACCCGCGCGCAGACCCACACGCGCACCTCGTCGGCGCCCGCCAGGCGCAGCGTCTCGGCAATCTCCATGACCGTGCTGCCGGTGGTCATCACATCGTCCACGACGGTCAACCGTGCAGGCACCGGCCCGCGCACATCGAAGGCATCGAACAGGTTCTCCCGGCGCTGTTCGGCGCTGCGCTCGGACTGCGGTGCGGTATGCCGACGCCGGTACAGCCCGTGCCAGACCGGCATCGGCAACAACCGGCACAGTTCCGCAGCCTGGTTGTAGCCACGTTGGCGCAGGCGCCGGTTGTGCAACGGCACCGGGGCCAGCGGCGGGCACGACCACGGCGGTGCAGCACGCAGCATCAGCTGTACCAGCAGGCGTCCGGCGGCCAGATCCTGGTGGAACTTGTAGCGCACCAGCAACTGATCGACCGGTGGCAGGTACAGCAGGCTGGCATGGGTGGCGGCCTGCGGTGGTGCTTCCTCGCGGCAACTGCCGCAGACGATCAGCGCGGTGTCCGGCAGCGGCAGTGCGCAGCGCAGGCAGGCACGGCCGGACCAGGGCAGATCGGCGAGGCAGGCGCGGCAGAGGTCGAGATCATCATGGCCCGGGTCACCACAGACCAGGCAGCGCAACGGCATGAGCAGATGAAGCAGCGAGTGGAACATGCCGTGGAAGGCGTTGGCAGGTGACAGGCGCATGGCCCAGCCTTCCATGGCATCACGCGCGTGACCATCGGCAGACGCCGCATCCCGGTATCAGGCCGCGCTGCCCATGCCATCGGTGCGTACCTTGGTCAATATTCCCTCGATGCGACTAGCTGGCGCGTTCGCGCGCTGCCGCCGGCATCAGCAGCAACTCCGCCAACCCGCGATAGATCGGCACCCGGCACACCAGCCCGGATACGCCACGCGCAATCAGCACCGTGGCCAGGATCGGCAGCAGCAGATCGCCGCTGTCGGTCAGTTCCAGTGAGATCACCGCCGAGGTCAACGGCGCCTGGGTGACGCCGGTGAGGTACGCACACATGCCCAGCAGTACGAACGCGCGCGGGTCCACGCCGGGCATCAACACGGCGAGGTTGTGGCCCAGTCCCGCGCCGACCGCCAGCGCCGGCGAGAACAGGCCGCCGGGGATGCCGGCGACATAGGAGGCCAGATTGGCCAGCAGCTTCATCAGTCCGAACTCGTGGCCGACCAGCGCCTGGCCCTGCACCAGGCTGCGCGCCTGCTCGTAGCCGGTGCCGAACGCCCCTTCGCCGAACACCAACGCCAGCAGCACCACCACCAGACCGCAGGCAGCGGCCAGCAGTACCGGATGGCGCTGCCGCAGCTGGCCCAGCCAACGCGGCCGACCCGCGGCACTGGCCAGCACCGCGCGTGCGAACAGGCCGCCCAGCAGGCCCGCCACCACACCACACAGCAGGATCGCCAGCCAGCCCTGGCCCAGCGGCAGGCGCGCGCTCACATGGCCGAAGTAGGTGTAGTTGCCGAGCAGGCCCAACGACACCACGCCGCCGACGATCACCGCAGTCAGCAAGGTGCCGGAGAAGCGATGCTCGAAGCGGCCACTGAGTTCTTCGATGGCAAACACGATGCCGGCCAACGGCGTATTGAACGCGGCAGCGATGCCGGCGGCGCCACCGGCCAGCAGGAAATGCGAGAGCTCACGCGGATCCTTGAAGCCGAACCAGCGCCCGAACAGATACATCAGACTGGCGCCCACATGCACAGTCGGGCCTTCGCGGCCCACCGACGCGCCGCCCAGCAGCGACAGCGAGGTCAGCAGCAGCTTGCCGGCCGAGACCGCAGGCGAGAGATTGCTGCTGCGGAATGACTCATCCGGCTTGTCCAGCGCGGCGATGACCTGCGGAATGCCACTGCCGCGGGTCGGTTTCAGCACACCTGCGGTCAACCAGGCCAGCAGCGCGAAGATGCCCGGCGTGAGCAGCAGGGCCCACCACGGCGAGTGCGCGGTGATGCGCTGGAACACATGGAAGGCCGCGTCGCTGGCCTTGGCGAACAGGATCGCCACCAGTGCCACGGCTACGGCGCCGCCCCACAACGCGGCGCGCCGGCGCCAGGCCTCGCTGAGAACCAGCGCGGTGATGCGGCCGCGAAGGCGATGGAGATCGGTCATGCTGGGCAGTCTGGACGCGGCGGGAGCACGCGGACGGCGGCTACTGTGGCTGAAGGCCTTGCAGGATGCGGTGAAATGCAGCACCCACCGCAGCGCGACGGACAATCAGTCCTCGTCCAGCGCTTCCGGTACCGTCACTTTCCGTAGCAGCTTCAACGTGTGCCCTTCCAGCACATAGAAGTAGGCGTAGTGTCCGGTCCTGTCGTAGTTGCTGTCGTACTCGGTGCCTTCGGCCACCACCAGCGCGCTGTGCGGATCGATCCTGACGATGTTCGGGCCGAGTTCCCCGCCCAGGCTCTGCGGCAGCGGCGTGCCGGTGCGCAGGCTGATGAAGGTCTGCGAGAAGCAACCGGTGCCGCAGCCCCAGCCAGCGACGGTGTACTCGCCCGCGAACTCGACCTTGCCGTCCTTCAGTGCCGCCGACATCCGTGTCTTGAACATGCGCGCTTCACGCGTACTCATGTCCAGCGCAGCGGCTGGCCCCCTGTAGACCTTCGCCACCGGATAGTCGGCGAGCTTCGGGCCGCCTGCCTCGCCACTGAAGATCGCCTCGCGGATACGGGCGTTCTCGCCGATTTCCGCGGCCGTGCGCTCGTCCGACGTATCCTCCTCTGCCAGCGGCTGTGCGGCCTGCACCTGCACGACGGCGCGCTGCCGCAGACGCTCGTTGCTCGCCTGGAAGCTCTGCGCCAGCGCATCACAGTCTGGCTTTGAGACGCCGCACTTCACCGACATCTGCAGGGCCACCTGACCGTCTTCGGCCACCAGCTCGCGCCGGACAATCGAGGGGTGCCAGCCATTGGCCGGCGTGGTGACGGACCAGAACACCGGCCCGGCCGGATCGTGCAGCACGATCCAGTCGTTCTCCTGGCGCTCGCTGATCGAGGGCTGCGCACGCAGTGCGGCCAGCGCCTGCTGCGGGGAGGTGTAGGTAATGGCGCCGCGCGCGCGGCTTTCCGCGTGGGCCTGCACGGCCCACCCCGTACACAGCAGCAGCGCGGTGATCACCCCGGCCCATCTGCGCCTGCCTGGCACCGGCAACGTCTGCATTCCCTGCTGTCCGAAGGTGGCTCCGGCCGATGGTAGCGCCCGCCGCGATGGGACGGGAATGGCTTCATTGCTGTAAACCATAAAAAGAACATTGCGGTTGACAGTAAATCCTCCGCCACCCACACTGCCGCCCTCGCTCCACTCGTATCCCAAGGTCCCGCCATGGCTGCTGCCATCCGCCACGACTGGCAACACGACGAACTGCAGTCGCTGTTCGAGCTGCCGTTCCCCGAGCTGCTGTTCCGCGCTGCAGCGGTCCACCGCGAGCACTTCGACCCGGCCCAGGTACAGGTCTCCACGCTGCTGTCGGTGAAAACCGGCGGCTGCCCGGAAGACTGCGCGTACTGCCCGCAGGCGCAGCGCTACAGCACCGGGGTGAACGCGCAGAAGCTGATGGACACCGATGCGGTGCTGGCCAAGGCGCGCCAGGCCAAGGCTGCCGGTGCGTCGCGCTTCTGCATGGGCGCGGCGTGGCGTTCGCCCAAGGACCGCGACATCCCGAAGGTGGCGGCAATGATCGCCGGGGTGAAGGCGTTGGGCCTGGAAACCTGCGCCACGCTGGGCATGCTCAGCGGCGAACAGGCACGCGCCCTGAAAGACGCCGGGCTGGACTACTACAACCACAATCTGGACACCGCGCCGGACTACTACGATTCGATCATCCACACGCGCCAGTACCAGGACCGCCTGGATACGCTGGAACACGTGCGCGATGCCGGCCTGAAGACCTGCTGCGGCGGCATCGTCGGCATGGGCGAAACGCGCGCGCAGCGCGTTGGGCTGCTGCTGGCGCTGGCCACGCTGCCGGCGCATCCGGATTCGGTGCCGATCAACAAGCTGGTGCAGGTGGCAGGCACGCCGCTGCATGGCAGTGCCGAGCTGGATCCGTTCGAGTTCGTGCGCATGATCGCCGTGGCGCGCATCGCCATGCCGCGCGCGATGGTGCGGCTGTCGGCCGGTCGCGAGGCGATGAGCGACGAGTTGCAGGCGCTGTGCTTCCTGGCCGGGGCCAATTCGATCTTCTACGGCGACAAGCTGCTGACCACCGGCAACCCGGAAAGCGAACGCGACCTGGCCCTGTTCGCCCGGCTTGGGCTGCAGCCGATGGCGGTGCAGGTCGATGCCGAAGGGCATGACCACGGCGGCACCGTGCATGCCGATATCAGTGCCGATGCGCCCGGCTGCGGCTGCGCTCACGCGGCCTGAGACGCGGCACAGGCAGGCGCCGCAGCAACGCGCTACCCTAGCCGCCCCGTCGCCGCATTCAGCCGCCATGGCCCGCCCCGACCTGACCGCCCGCCTCCACGCCCAACGCGCCCTGCGCGATGCCCAAGGCCGACGCCGCACGCGGCGCACGGTCAGCCGCCGTGATGGCGTCCGCCTGGAAGTGGACGGCCAGTGGCTGACCGGCTTCTGCAGCAACGACTATCTGGGCCTGGCCCAGCAGTTCAGCGTGGTCAACGCACTGCAGGATGCCGCCGCGCGCGAAGGCGCCGGTGCCGGTGCCTCGCACCTGGTCTGCGGCCACCACGCGATGCACGACGCGCTGGAGCGCGAAGTGGCCGAGTGGCTGGGTTACCCGCGTGCGTTGCTGTTCGGCAGTGGCTTCGCCGCCAACCTGGCGGTGCAGCAGGCGCTGCTGAGCGAAGAGAACGACGTGTGCGTGCAGGACAAGCTCAACCACGCCAGCCTGCTCGATGCGACGCGGCTGGCCGGTGCACGCCTGCGCCGCTACCCGCATCTGGATGCGGAAGGGGCGATGCGCCAGCTCAAGCATGCGCCGGAGGGCGCGGCGATGCTGGCCACCGACGGTGTCTTCAGCATGGACGGTGACATCGCGCCCTTGCGTGCGCTGTCGCTGGTGGCACGCCTGCAACAGGCCTTGTTCTATGTGGACGATGCGCACGGAGTGGGCGTGGTCGGCGATGGCCGTGGCGCCGTAGCCGCCGCCGGGCTGGGCGTGGACGACGTTCCGCTGCAGCTGGTGACGCTGGGCAAGGCGCTGGGCGGTTCCGGCGCGCTGGTGCTGGGTCGCGACGACCTGATCGAGCATCTGGCCGAGACCGCGCGCCCCTACGTCTACACCACCGCCCTGCCGCCGGCGATGGCCGCTGCTGCACTGGAAGCGGTGCGCCTGGCGCGCCGGGACAACTGGCGGCGTTCCAAGCTGGCCGACCTGATCGCCCTGTTCCGCGGCGAAGCGCGCCGCCACGGGCTGGATCTGATGGCGTCGGAAACGCCGATCCAGCCGCTGCTGTGCGGCGATGACCACACCGCCGTGGCAATGTCCCAGGCACTGGAACAGGCCGGCTGGCTGGTCGGTGCGATCCGGCCGCCGACCGTGCCGGAAGGCAAGGCACGGCTGCGCGTCACCCTGTCCGCGTTGCACACGCCGGAACAGGTGCGCGGCCTGGTCGAAGCCATCGCCAGCGCGCGCGACCGCGTGGCCCTGTCCGTGCGCGAAGCCGCGCCGCCGCCACTGCCCGCCTTTGCCTGAGTCTGCTGTCGTTCCCCCATGCATATCGAAGTGACCGGCCAGGGGCCGGACCTGGTACTGATCCACGGCTGGGCCCTGCAGGGCGGCGTGTTCGCGCCGCTGGTGGAGCGCCTGGCGGATCAGTTCACCCTGCATCGTGTCGACCTGCCCGGTCACGGCCACAGCCGCGAAGACACCACGCCGCTGCGCCTGCCGTTCGTGGTCAACGCCATTGCTGCGGCCACGCCGCCGGCGGTGTGGTGCGGCTGGTCGCTGGGTGGCCTGTTCGCGCTGCACGCAGCAGCGACGCTGCCCAAGGTGCGCGGGCTGGCGATGATCGCCGCTACGCCGCGATTCGTGCGCGGCGAGGACTGGCCGCATGCGGTGGAACCGGCGGTGTTCGAGCAGTTCGGGCGCGAGCTGGCCACTGACTTCGGCGGCACCCTGGAACGCTTCCTGGCGCTGGATGTGATGGGCTCGGCGCATGCCCGCGAGGAGCTGCGCACCCTGCGCCAGCGCCTGGTCGAGCGCGGCGCGCCGACCGAACGCGCCTTGCTGGAAGGCCTGCGCCTGCTGGAAGGCACCGATCTGCGCGGCGCGCTGCCCACGCTGGGCAAGCCCAGCCTGTGGATCGCCGGCCAGCGTGACCGCCTGGTGTCGCCGGCGGCGATGCAGGCCGCTGCGGCGGTTACCCCGTGCGCGCAGGCGCTGACCATCGCCCACGGCGGCCACGCGCCCTTCCTCGGCCATGCCGACGAGGTGGCCGCCGCCCTGCAACACTTCGTTGCCGGCCTGTCACCGGCCGATGGCGGACAATGAGCGCCTTCCGAATTCGGCAGGACTGACGCATGGATCTGGGTATCACTGGCCGCTGGGCACTGGTCTGCGGCGCCAGCAAGGGGCTCGGCCTGGGCTGCGCGCGTGCACTGGTGCGCGAGGGCGTGAACGTGGTGATCGTCGCCCGTGGCGAGGCTGCACTGCAGGTCGCTGCCGAAGAGCTGCGTGCACTGCCCGGTGCCGGTGAGATACGCACCGTCGCCGCCGACGTCACCACCGAGGCCGGCCGGGGCGCGGCGCTGGCCGCATGCCCGCAGGTGGACATCCTGGTTACCAATGCCGGTGGCCCGCCGCCGGGTGACTTCCGCACCTTCGAGCGCGACGACTGGATCGCTGCGCTGGACGCCAACATGCTGGCGCCGATCGCCCTGATCCGTGCCACCGTGGACGCGATGATCGAGCGCGGTTTCGGCCGCGTCGTCAACATCACCTCCTCGGCGGTGAAGGCCCCGATCGACATCCTGGCGCTGTCCAATGGCGCGCGCAGCGGCCTGACCGGTTTCGTCGCCGGCCTGTCGCGCCGTACCGTCGCGCACAACGTCACGATCAACAACCTGCTGCCCGGCCAGTTCGACACCGACCGCCTGCGCGCCAACTTCGCCCACAGTGCGGGCAAGGGCGGCGACGCAGGTGAAGTGGCTGAGCGCCGCCGCCAGCAGATTCCCGCCGGCCGCTTCGGCACGCCGGACGAATTCGGCGCCGCCTGCGCCTTCCTGTGCAGTGCGCAGGCCGGTTACCTCACCGGGCAGAACCTGCTGATCGACGGCGGCGCCTACCCCGGTACGTTCTGAGAGAATTTCGCAATGCCGTCCCACTTCGATGCCCGCCATGTCCGCCGCGCGTTCTCGCGTGCCGCCACCCGCTACGACGCCGCTGCGGCACTGCAGCGCGAGGTGCAGTCGCGGTTGATCGAATCGCTGGACTACCTGGAGGCACGCAAGCCGGAGGTGGTGCTGGATATCGGCGCCGGCACGGGTCATGCCAGTGCGCTGATGAAGAAGCGCTGGCCGAAGGCGCAGGTGATCGCCCTGGACATGGCGCTGCCGATGCTGGACCAGGCCAAGCGCCAGGCCGGCTGGTGGAAGCCGTTCCAGCGCCTGTGCGGCGACGCCACTGCACTGCCGCTGGCCGACAACAGCGTGGACGTGATCTTCAGCAACCTGTGCCTGCAATGGGTGGATGACCTGCCGGCCGTTTTCGCCGGCTTCCGCCGCGTGCTCAAGCCCGGTGGCCTGCTGCTGTGCTCGACCTTCGGCCCGGAAACGCTGGTCGAGCTCAATGAGGCCTTCGCCGCCGCCGATGACCGCCCGCACGTGAGCCGCTTCGCGCAGATCGCCCAGTTCGGCGACGCGCTGATGATGGCCGGTTTCCGCGACCCGGTACTGGACCGCGACCTGTTCACCCTGACCTACGACGACCTGCCTTCGCTGATGCGCGAGCTGCGCGCGATGGGCGCGACCAACGCCCGCGTGGACCGCCGCCATACCCTCACCGGGCGCGGTCGTTTCGCCGCCGCCGCCGCGGCGTACGAGCCGATGCGTCGCGCCGACGGCAAGCTGCCGAGCAGCTGGGAAGTGATCTACGCCCACGCCTGGGCGCCGGACCCTGGCGCGCCGATCCGCGAAGGCGGGCATGACGTGGCCTCGGTGCCGGTGTCGGCGATTCCGATCCGGCGCAAGCAGACCTGACGGTCTGGTAGTGCCGGCCGCTGGCCGGCAACCTCACGATTCCATGGTGGGCATCTGCCGGCCAGCGGCCGGCACTACCGCATGCCACGCCGATCAGATCGCGGTACCGCCAGTATTGTGCCGACCAAGGTCGGCACCTACCAATGGCAGGTATGGGCCGGCGCGCGAACCGGGTATCGCCGGGCCACGCCCGGCGGCCCCTCAGGTATTGGCCGGTGAACTCAGCGGCGGGCGCACCAGATCGCGGTGGAAGAAGTAGATCTCCTGCACCAGGAAGCGCCAGCTGGTGTGGAAGCTGCGGAAGCGCGTGCTGGGCGTGGACGAGGCCAGCGCATCGATGCCCAGCGCCTTGCTCAGGCGCAGCGCGCGCGCCATGTGCAATGGGTCGCTGACGATGATCACCCGGTGCAGGTTGCGCTGATCCATCAAGCGCTTGGCTTCCACCAGGTTCTGCACGGTATTGCGCGAGGCGGTCTCGATCAGGATCGCGTCGTCCGGCACGCCATGCTTGAGCGCATAGCGCCGCGCCACCTGCGATTCGGAAAAGCGCGCGCCGGTACCACCGTAGCCGCCAGTGAAGATCAGCAGTGGCGCGTACTGGGCCTCATAGAGATCCAGGCCATGCCGGATGCGTTCTTCGAATACCGGTGACGGCTTGGCGTCATAGGCCGCCGCACCGAGCACGATGATGGCGTCGGCCTTCGCCGCCTGGTCACGCTCACCGATCCAGACGATCCAGGCGGTCACACCCAGCAGCCAGATCACCAGCACCACGAACAGCCGCCAGATCCAGCCCAGCAGGCCGGTACGCCGCCGCTGCCGGTCGCGACTCATGGCGCGCCCCAGCGCAGTGCCGGCAGGTCGACATTGCCGCCGGACAACACCAGCCCCACGCGCAGCCCCGCAAAGCGCTGCGGCTGCGCCAGTACCGCCGCCAGCACGGTGGCCGAAGACGGCTCCACCACCTGCTTGAGGACCTCCCACAGCAGGCGCATCGCGGCCATCGTGGCTGCGTCATCAACCACGATCACCTCGGCGCCGGCAGCGCGCAGCAACGCGAAGTTGGGCGCACCGATCAGCGTGCGCAGGCCGTCGCAGATCGTGTCCGGAGTGAAGGCGCCCTGGCGCGCGCCGGCGGCCAGCGAGCGCGCCGTGTCATCGGCACCGGCCGGCTCGGCCAGCACCAGCCGGGTCTGCGGGCTGGCATGCTGCAGCGCCAGCGCGGTGCCGCTGGCCAGGCCCCCACCACCCACCGGGACCACCAGCACGTCGAACGGACCGTCGCTGTGCAGCAGCTCCAGTGCGGCGGTGCCCTGCCCGGCCATGACCGCCGGGTCGGTATAGGGATGCACCAGGGTGGCGCCGGTATCGGCCTGCACCTTGGCACAGGTGGCCTCGCGGTCGGCGATGGTCGGCGGGCAGTGCCAGAGCGTGGCGCCGTGGCGGGCGATGTTGGCCAGCTTGGCCGCGACCGCCCCTTCCGGCACCACCACATGGCAGGGAATGCCCCGGGTGCGGGCGGCCAGCGCGAGGGCAGCACCGTGGTTGCCGGAAGAGTGGGTGACCACGCCGGTGCTGGCGCGATCGGCATCCAGCGACCACACCGCGTTGCAGGCACCACGGAACTTGAACGCGCCGCCGCGTTGCAGATGCTCGGCCTTGAACGCCAGCTGCGCGCCGGCCAGCGCATCGAGCGTGCGCGAGCGCAGCACCGGGGTCACGCTGGCATGCGGCGCGATCCGCGCAGCGGCAGCCAGGACATC
The DNA here is from genome assembly GCF_056172695.1 of Stenotrophomonas sp. GSD10. Classification (NCBI taxonomy): domain Bacteria; kingdom Pseudomonadati; phylum Pseudomonadota; class Gammaproteobacteria; order Lysobacterales; family Lysobacteraceae; genus Stenotrophomonas; species Stenotrophomonas sp. GSD10. Next base: position 3,986,485 of record NZ_JAOCMC010000002.1, read on the forward strand.
ATCGGCACGGGGCCACAGTGAATCGCTCATGACGCAAGATTAACGTATGGCTCCTCGCTGGCGACCCCGGCACAGGTCATGCCAGCATGAGGACCTTCACCTCCATTCATCCTGGCCAGTGAAGTTAAGGGCCGATTCAACGCCTGCGCACGAAGCTGACTGCACAACCCGTCCTCTGGGGGGACCCACCATGAAAACGCGCCTGATGCTTGCCGGTGGCCTGATGTTGGCCCTGACCGGCTGCACCACCTACGACTATGTCAGCGGTGGCCGCAGCGGCAGCTACTACCACGGTGCGCCGTCGGTGGAATACCGCTACCCGGCCGGCTATCCCTACAACTACGGCTACCCGTACTACGGCGGCTATGGCGGCTACTACGGCGGCTATGGCAACCCGTACTACTCGCGCCCGATCTACCGCCCGCCGCACAACCATCGTCCGCCGCCGCGCCCGCCCGGCAACGGTGGCGAGAACCGTCCGCCGCCGTCGCGGCCGTCGTACAACGGCGGTTCGCCGTGGCGCAACATGGACTCGATGCGTCGCCCGCCGCAGTCGAACATCCAGCCATCGGCACCCCCGCCGCAGGCCCGCCCGGCGCCGGCACCGAGCGCGCCGAGGATGAACGGTTCCCCCTGGCGCAACATGGATCGTGGGACGCAGCGCACACTTGAGCGCTGAACCGTCTTGCATTTCACACGGTCCAAGCCGCAATCTACGGGGACAGTGACGGCCCGCGTCACAAAGTGACAAAAACGACATGGGCCGTCGCAAACAGCTCTACGTCGATATCCGACAGGAACATCTGGATCCCCCTGTTCCGGCCCTGTCGGATGTCGGCACCTCTGATGGCAGACGGCCCCGCATCGCGGGGCCGTTTGTTTTGGGTGCCGCCGCAAGGGCATCCACGCATGGCGTGGATGGAGCCTTTGCCGGGATGCTCCAAAAAACAGGGCCGGACAGTCCCCCGACTGCCGGCCCTCTGCTCCCCCACCGTGCGCCTGTACCGGCCCCTGTTCCAATTCCGGTCACGGGCGCCTGCGGCGCCAGCCACGGTGGGTGCTATTGGGTTATCTGCAAAAAACCTGCCAACTTTAGTGTTGATTTCGGCGCCGACCCGATGGCGCCGACGCCGCCACCCCGATTGGCGCTAAAATCGCCACCCCGGCGCCGCCCCCGGTCGCGCCCGCCCCCAGCTGAACAGCCTCCATGAACCCGTCCTTCCATCGTTACGACGTCATCGTCATCGGCGGTGGCCACGCCGGCACCGAAGCCGCGCTGGCCGCAGCCCGCACCGGCGTGCGCACCCTGCTGCTGACCCACAACATCGAAACGGTGGGCGCGATGAGCTGCAACCCAGCCATCGGCGGCATCGGCAAGGGCCATCTGGTCAAGGAGATCGACGCACTGGGCGGTGCGATGGCGCATGCCGCCGACCGTGCCGGCATCCAGTGGCGCACGCTCAACGCCTCCAAGGGCCCGGCCGTGCGCGCCACCCGCTGCCAGGCCGACCGCAACCTGTACCGCATGGCGATCCGCGCCATCGTCGAAAGCCAGGCCAACCTGACCGTGTTCCAGGCGGCGGTGGACGATCTGGTCATCGAAGGCGACGCCGTGCGCGGGGTGATCACCCAGACCGGCCTGCGCTTCGACGCCGAGGCGGTGGTGCTGACCGCCGGCACCTTCCTGGCCGGCAAGATCCACGTCGGCCCGACCCAGTACGCCGCCGGCCGCATGGGCGACCCACCGGCCACCACACTGGCCGCGCGCCTGCGCGAGCGCCCGTTCCAGGTCGACCGCCTGAAGACCGGCACCCCGCCACGCATCGATGGCCGCTCGCTGGACTACAGCGTGATGGACGAGCAGCCCGGCGACACGCCGCGGCCGGTGATGTCCTTCCTCGGCTCGGTGGACGAGCATCCGCAGCAGGTCAGCTGCTGGATCACCCACACCACCGAACAGACCCACCAGATCATCCGCGACGCGCTGCACCGCTCGCCGCTGTACAGCGGCCAGATCGAAGGCATCGGTCCGCGCTACTGTCCGTCCATCGAAGACAAGGTCGTGCGCTTCGCCGAGAAGGCCAGCCACCAGATCTTCGTCGAACCCGAAGGCCTGGGCATCGTCGAGATCTACCCCAATGGCATCTCCACCTCGCTGCCGTTCGACGTGCAGCTGGAGATGGTACGCAGCATCGTCGGTTTCCAGAACGCGCACATCACCCGCCCCGGCTATGCGATCGAGTACGACTTCTTCGACCCGCGTGGGCTGAAGGCTTCGCTGGAGACCAAGCTGGTCAACGGCCTGTTCTTCGCTGGCCAGATCAACGGCACCACCGGTTATGAGGAAGCCGCCGCGCAGGGCCTGCTGGCCGGCCTCAACGCCGCGCGCCAGGTGCGCGGGCTGGATGGCTGGTGCCCGCGTCGCGACGAGGCGTACCTGGGCGTGCTGGTGGATGACCTGATCACCCACGGCACCAACGAGCCGTACCGCATGTTCACCAGCCGTGCCGAATACCGCCTGCAGCTGCGCGAGGACAATGCCGACCAGCGCCTGACCCCGGCCGGCCGCGAGATGGGCCTGGTCGATGACCGCCGCTGGAACGCGTTCGAGACCAAGCAGGCCGCCGTCGCCGCCGAGCGCGCGCGCCTGGGTGCGCTGTGGGCAACCCCCGCCAATGCGCTGGGCCGTGAAGTGCAGGACACGCTGGGCGTGGCGGTCAGCCGCGAAACCAACGTGCTGGACCTGATCAAGCGCCCCGAGCTGGATTACGCGCAGCTGATGCAGGTGCCGTCGCTGGGCCCGGCGGTGGCCGACGCCAAGGTGGCCGAGCAGGTGGAGATCGGCGTGAAGTACGCCGGCTACCTGGACCGCCAGCGCGAAGAGATCGAGCGCCAGCAGCGGCATGAAGCCACGCCGATTGCCGAGGCGTTCGACTATGCAACGGTGCGCGGGTTGTCGGCCGAAGCGCTGCAGAAGCTGGAGCGTGTGCGCCCGCAGACCATCGGCCAGGCGCAGCGTATTCCGGGCATGACCCCGGCAGCGATCTCGCTGCTGCTGGTGCACCTGGAGCGCGCGCGCCGCGGCCGCGTGGCGTAACGCGGGACCGTCCGCTTCTGGTGGGTGCCGACCAAGGTCGGCAGCTACCGGAACGAACGCGTTACCGAGCGTCGGCACCGCCGCCCAGCACCTTGAACAACGTCACCCGGTTGCCCGCGTCCTGCTGCTGCAGCGCGATCAGGTCCTGCTGCGCGGCGTACAGGCTGCGCTGTGCATCCAGCGCCTGCAGGTAGCCATCCAGCCCGGTGCGGTAACGCGCGTCGGCCAGCGTGTAGCTGCGCTGGCTGGCGGCCACCAGCGCGCGCTGCGCGTCCATCTGCGCGCTCAGGTGATCGCGCGTGGCCAGCGCATCGGCCACTTCACTGAAGGCCTGTTGGATCGCCTTCTGGTACTGCGCGATGCTGATGTCTCTGCCGATCTTCGAGGCATCCAGCGAGGCTTTCAGTGCGCCGGCATGGAAGATCGGCGCGGTGATGCTGGGCGCGAACGACCAGCCACGGGTGCCAGCCGAGAACAGCGTCGACAACGCGGTGGAGCTGTGGCCGTAGTTGGCAGTCAATGTCAGCGTCGGGAAGAATGCAGCGCGCGCGGCACCGATATCGGCGTTGGCGGCCTGCAACGCATGCTCAGCGGACAGCACATCCGGGCGCTGCAGCAGCACGCTGGAAGGCAGGTTGGCGGGCAGCGGTGCCAGCGCGACGCTGCCCTCCAGCGTCTGCGCGGTGGGCAGCAGAGCCGGATCCAGCGGCGCCCCAACCAACAACTGCAATGCATCACGATCCTGCGCCTGCTGTGTCTGCAGCCTGGCGAGCGCGCCGCGCGCGGCTTCCACGCTGGTCTGCACCTGCGACAGGTCCAGCCCCGAGGCCAGCCCCTGCGCATGGCGGGCCTCGGTGCGCTGCAAGGTCTGCTGCTGGCTGTCCAGGGTCTGTTGCGTGAATGCCAGCGACTGCCCATCGGCCGCCAGCGCCAGCCAGGCCGTGGCCACTTCTGCGACCAGGCTGGTGCGCGCGGCGCGCTGGTTCTCGGCACTGGCCAGCCAGTTCTGCAGGGCCTCGTCCTTCAGGCTGCGGATGCGCCCGAACAGGTCCAGCTCCCAGCTGCTGATGCCGACCTGCACCGCGTCGGACTCGGTCACCTGGGTGGCCCCGGTCTCACTGTTGGCATCGCTGACCCGCGAACGGGTGACGCTGCCGCTGGCGTCCACCGATGGCAGCAGCGCTGCACGCTGGATGCGGTACTGCGCACGCTCCTTCTCCACCTGCAGCACCGCCACGCGCAGGTCGCGGTTGTTCTGCAGCGCCAGCGCAATCACCTGCTGCAGGCGCGGTTCGAGGAACACCTCGCGCCACGCCGGCATCGCCAGTGCCGGGTCGGCCTCGCCGGTGGCGGCATTGCCGAACTGCACCGGCACCGGGGCCTCGGGCCGCTGGTAATGGGGGCCATGCTCACGCAGCCACCGAGCACGGTGGTCATCGTTGCGGCCGCCAGGGCGCGCAGCAGCATCGGCTTCATGGGCTTGCCTCCGCGGCAGTGGCTTCGGCCGGCGCGCGGCCCGGGAACAGGCGGCGCACCAGCAGGTAGAACAACGGTACGAAGAACATGCCCAGCACCATCGAGGCGACCGTGCCGCCGGCCACGCCGGTACCCAGCGAACGGCGCGCGGCCGAACCGGCGCCGCTGGCGAACACCAGCGGCAGCACGCCCATCAGAAACGCCAGCGACGTCATCACGATCGGTCGCAGCCGCAGGTAGACCGCCTGCAGGATCGCCTCGCGGGTGCTCCTGCCCTGCTGTTCGAGGATGCGCGCGAACTCGACGATCAGGATGCCGTTCTTGGCCGCCAGGCCAATCGTGGTCAACAGGCCGACCTGGAAGTACACATCGTTGTTGAGGCCGCGCAGGTTCATCATCAGCACTGCGCCGAACACGCCCACCGGCACCGCCAGCATCACCGCGAACGGCACCGCCCAGCTTTCATACAGCGCGGCCAGGCACAGGAACACGAACAGCAGCGAGATGGCGTACAGCATCGGCGCCTGATTGCCCGACAGCTGTTCCTGGTAGGCCATGTCCGACCAGGCGTGGCTGAAGCCTTCCGGCAGTGTGTCGGCCAGGCGCGCGATCTCGGCCATCGCCTCACCGGAGCTGACGCCCGGCGACGGCTGGCCGGTGATCTCCATCGCCGAGATGCCGTTGTAGCGCTGCAGTGCGGCCGGTGCGCTGGTCCAGTGCGCGCTGACCAGCGATGACAGCGGCACCATCTGCCCGGCCTGGTTGCGCACGCTCCAGCGCTCGATGTCCTGCGGCTGCATGCGCGCTTCGGCGGTGCCCTGGATGAACACCTTCTTGATGCGGCCCTTGTAGATGAAGTTGTTGACGAAGTCGCCGCCCAGCGCGGCATTCAAGGTCTCATTGATGTCCTGTGGATTCACGCCCATGGCCTGCGCCTTGGCGTCATCCACCTTCACCGCGTACACCGGCGCGTCTTCCAGGCTGGCGTAGCGCACGTTGACCAGCTTCGGATCCTTGGCGGCTTCCTTCAGCAACGTGTTGCGCGCAGCCACGGCGGCCGCATGGCCAGCACCGCCTTCGTCCTGCAGTTCCAGGGTGAAGCCGCCGGCATCACCGAGGCCGAGGATGGCCGGCGGCGAGGTGATGAACACCTGCGCATCGGGCACGCTGGCCATCGCCTTGGTGAGCCGTGCCGCGATGGTATCGGCGTCGTCCTTGCGGTCATCCCAGTCCTTCAGGCGGATGAAGGCCTGGCCGACGTTCTGGCCGCTGCCGGTCACACTGAAGCCGGCGGTGGCCTGGATCGACAGCACGCTGTCGTCCTTCACCGCTGCGGCACTCAGACGATCCATCACCGCACGGGTCTGTTCGAGCGTGGCGCCGGCCGGCAGCTTCACCAGCGCGTTGAGCATGCCCTGGTCCTCATCGGGCAGGAATGCACCCGGCAGGTGCCACAGCAGCAGGCCGGTGGCCACGCTCAGCACCAGGTAGAACAGCACACCCAGCGTGCGCCGGCCAAGGAAACCATCCACGCGATGGCGCAGGCCGTTGGACGTGCGCTCGAAGCGGTGGTTGAACCAGATAAAGAACTTGCCCAGCAGGCTCGGTTCGCCAGCGTGGTCGCCATGCGGATGGCCGCCCTTGGGAATCTGATGCAGGATGCTGCCGCACAGCGCGGGAGTGATGGTCATCGCCACCAGCACCGACAGGATCATGGCCGCGGCGATCGTCACCGAGAACTGGCGATAGATCACCCCGGTGACACCGCTGAAGAACGCCATCGGCAGGAACACCGCGGTCAGCACCAGCACGATGCCGACCAGCGCGCCGGTGATCTGGCCCATCGCCTTCAGCGTGGCCGGCTTCGGTGCCAGCCCTTCGAAGGTCATCACCCGCTCCACGTTCTCCACCACCACGATGGCATCGTCCACCAGCAGGCCGATGGCCAGCACCAGCGCGAACATGGTCAAGGTGTTGATCGAATACCCGAACGCGGCCAGCACGCCGAACGTGCCCAGCAGCACCACCGGCACCGCGATGGTCGGGATCAGCGTGGCCCGCCAGTTCTGCAGGAACAGGTACATCACCAGCACGACCAGCGCGATCGCCTCGATCAGGGTGATCACCACCTCCTTCAGCGAGATGGTCACGAACGGCGTGGTGGTGAATGCCACGTGGGCGGTGTAGCCATGCGGCCAGTACTTCTGCAGCTGCTGAAGCCGCGCATCGATGGCCTTGGACACGGCGATCGCGTTGGCACCGGCATTGAGTTCGATGCCCAGCGAGGCCGACGGCTTGCCGTTGAAGGTACTGATGCTGTCGTAGCTCTCCGGCCCCAAGCCGATCGTCGCCACGTCGCCCAGGTGCACCACGCTGCCGCTGGCGTCAGCCTTGAGCACCACCTGCGCGAACTGTTCGGGCGTGTGCAGGCGGCTGCGCGCGGTCACGGTTGCGTCCAGCTGCTGGCCCTTCAGCGCCGGCTGGCCACCCAGCTCACCGGCCGACACGTCGGTGTTCTGCGCCTGCAGCGCGCTCTCGATATCCGAGGGCATCAACGCGTACTGGCGCATCTTCTCCGGATCCAGCCAGATGCGCATGGCGTATTCCTGGCCGATCGGCTGGATGTTGCCGACACCACTGACGCGGCTGATCTGGTCGTCGATGCGCGCTTCCATGAAGTTGGCGACATCGAAGTTGTCCATGCTGTCGTCTTCGCTGGTGAACGACAGCACCTCGAAGATCGAACCACTGGACTTGGTGATGGTCAGGCCGTTCTGCTGCACCGCCTGCGGCAGCGTGGCCATGGCGGCCTGAAGCTGATTCTGCACCTGCACCTGCGCCGTATCCGGATTGGTGCCGGTGGCGAACACCAGGTTGACCTGCGCCGAGCCGTCGGAGGCACTGGTCGAGGTCATGTACATCAGGTGATCGAGGCTCTGCTGTGACTGCTCGATGACCTGGGTGACCGCGTTTTCCACGGTCTGCGACGAGGCACCGGTGTAGGTGGCGCGGATGGTGATGGTCGGTGGCGCGATCTGCGGATAGCGGTCCACCGGCAGGATCAGGATCGCAAGCAGGCCGAGCAGGCTGACCGCAATGGCGATCACCCAGGCGAAGATCGGCCGGTCGATGAAGAAACGAACCATGTGCGGCAGGCCTCAGTGCGACGTTTCGTCGGTGTTGCCGTTCGGGTCGATCGCCGGCATCGCCGCCAGCTGCGCCGTCGTGGCCGCCACCGCCTTCACCTGCTGGCCGAGCGATACCGCGCTGCCGTTGCTGACGATCACCCGATCGCCGGCCTTGAGGCCGTCGGTGATCTGCCACTGGTTGCCGACCACCTGGCCGGTGCTGACCCGGCGCTCGATCACGTGGTCCCTGGCATCGAGCAGGCGCAGCAGCGGCTCGCCGCGCTCGTTGCGCAGCACCGCCTTCTGCGGCACCAGCAGTGCGCGCGCATCAGTGGCCATCGGCAGCACCGCCTTCAGGTACATGCCCGGCAGCAGCAGACCCTCCGGATTCGGGATGACCGCGCGCAGCACCACGTTGCCGGTGCCCGGATCCACCGCGCTGCCGACGAACTCCAGGGTGCCTTCATGCGCATAGGTGCTGCCGTCTTCCAGCAGCACCTTCACCTGCGCCTTGCCATCGATGGCCTTCACCAGGCCCGCATCGAGCTGCTTGCGCAGCGCCAGCATCTGCGTGCTGGACTGGGTGACGTCCAGATACACCGGGTCCAACCGCTGGATGGTGGCCAGCGCGGCGTCCTGCCCGGCCGCGACCAGCGCACCGGCGGTGACGCTGGAGGTGCCGATGCGACCGTCGATGGGGGCGGCCACGCGGGTGTAGTCGAGGTTGATGCGCGCGGCCTGCAATGCCGCGCGCGCGGCAATCACGTTGGCCTGCGCCTGCTTCAATGCCGAGGTGGCATCGTCGGCGTCCTGCTTGCTGGCTGCATCCATGCCCAGCAGCGCGCGGGTGCGCTCGGCCTTCGGTTGTGCCGACAGCACGGTGGCCTCGGCCTGCGCCAGCTGGCCACGGGCGGTATCGAAGGCCGCCTGGTAGGGCGCCGGATCGACCTGGTACAGCAGCTGCCCTGCCTTGACCTGCTGGCCTTCGGTGAACAACCGCTGGCGGATCAGGCCACCGATCTGCGGCCGCACCTCGGAGATCTCGAACGGGACCGCCCGGCCCGGCAGCGTCTGCTGCAACGCCAGCGGTTGCGCACTGGCTGTGATGACGCCGACCTCGGGCGTGGCCGGTGCGTCGGTCCTGCCTTCCGAGCAGGCCGCCAGGGCCAGCAGCAGGGGCAACAGCAGCGGACGGGAAGTACGGAAAAGCGGGCACAGGAGTGGCATGGGGGCGTGGGGGCCTTGCGTTGACCCCGGCACGCTGCCGTGAAACTGTGCAGAGAATATGGAGATTGTGCGACCGGCTCAGCTGGCGCTTGCTTTCAGCGCTGCATGCGCCGCTAATGGCCCGGCAATGGCGAAGATTCGACTCACATTCGGCCTGACCGCGAAGACCTTCCTCGCGATCTTCACCGCCTGCCTGCTGGTGCTGGCAGTGAACGGCATTGCCAGCCGCGTGGCCTTCCAGACCGGCTTCCTGGATTACCTCAACGACCAGGGCGACCTGCGCATGCAGCGCCTGATGCCGCACCTGCAGCGCGAGTTCCGCGAGCACAGCGGCTGGGAGCACCTGCGCGGCAACGCCGATCGCTGGGCACGCATGTTGCGGCCGGATCTGGCCCATGGCCACGAAGGCCCGGTGCCCCCGCTGTCCGACCAGACCGGCGTGCCTTCGCGGCTGGGCCTGTTCGATGCGCAGCACCGCTGGGTGGCCGGCAACCCCGACGCCACCAGCGATGACGAGCCGCATGCGGTGCAGGTGGATGGGCAGACCGTGGGCTGGCTGGGCATGGTGCCGTTCCAGACCGTCATCGCCACCAACGATCTGAATTTCTACAACACCCAGGTGCGCGCCTGGTGGGTGATCGGCATTTCACTGCTGCTGGTGACCGTGCTGCTGGCCTGGCTGGTCTCGCGCGCGCTGCGGCAGCGCCTGGCCAAACTGGCTGCGGCCACGCACCGTCTGGCCGCCGGCGATTACGCCACCCGTATCGAGCGCACCAGCGATGATGAACTGGATGCGCTGGTGAACGACTTCAACCGGATGGCGCAGGCGCTGGACGATACCGAACGCAACCGCCGCGCCTTCATCGCCGATATTTCGCACGAGCTGCGCACACCGCTGGCGGTGGTGCGCGCCGAGCTGGAGGCGATCGAAGATGGCATCCGCCCGCTGGACCGCGCCAACCTCGGCGCTCTGCAGGGTGAGATCCGCCAGCTGGGCAAGCTGGTCGACGATCTGCACGACCTGTCGATGACCCAGTCCGGCGGCCTGGCCTACCGCTTCGCGCCGCTGGACCTGGGCGCACTGCTGCGCAGCGAGCTCAACGGCATGCGTGTGCGCTTGGCCCATGCAGGCCTGGCACTGGAAGAAGACCTGCCCGCCACGCCATTGCAGGTGTCCGGTGACGAACGGCGCCTGCAGCAGGTACTGGCCAACCTGCTGGAAAATGCACTGCGTTACACCCATGCCGGCGGCCGTGTGCAGGTACGGGCCACCCGCATCGCCGACGGCGTGCGGCTGGTGGTGGAAGACACCGCGCCGGGCGTGCCGGCCGACAAGTGCGCACTGCTGTTCGAGCGCTTCTACCGGGTGGAAAGCTCGCGCAACCGCGCCAGCGGCGGCAGTGGGCTGGGCCTGGCGATCAGCCACAACATCATCCTCGCCCACCACGGCCACATCCACGCCGAACCGTCGCCACTGGGTGGCCTGCGCGTGGTCATCATCCTGCCGGAGCCTGCATGAGCACGTCCCCCGCCGACGCCGCGAAGATCCTGATCGTCGAGGACGAGCCGCGCCTGGCCTCGGTGCTGCGCGACTACCTGGCCGCCGCCGGCATGGCCAGCCACTGGGTGGACGACGGCGGCCAGGTGATCGAGGCGTTTGCGCGCTACCAGCCGGACCTGGTGCTGATGGACCTGATGCTGCCGCAGCGCGATGGCGTGGACCTGTGCCGCGAACTGCGCGCCAGCAGCGATGTGCCGGTGATCATGGTGACCGCGCGGGTGGAGGAAATCGATCGCCTGCTGGGCCTGGAGATCGGCGCCGACGACTACATCTGCAAGCCGTTCAGCCCGCGCGAGGTGGTGGCGCGGGTGGTGGCGGTGTTGCGCCGCTACCGCCCCGATCCGGCCACGCGGGCCAGGGCCGGCCTGTGCATCGATGAGCCGGCCGCGCGCGCCACCTGGAACGGCAAGGGGCTGGACCTGACCCCGGTGGAGTACCGCCTGCTGCGCACCCTGCTGGCCACGCCCGGGCGGATCTGGGCGCGCGATGAACTGCTCGACCGGCTGTACCTGGACCATCGGGTGGTGGTCGACCGCACCGTCGACAGCCACGTGCGCAACCTGCGCCGCAAGCTGGCCGACGCCGGCATGGACGAAGATCCGATCCGTTCGGTGTATGGAATGGGATACAGCTACGAGCCCTGATCGCGTTCGCCGGGTACGGCCCGGCAACTCCTGCCGGCCAGCGGCCGGCACTACCGATGCCTCTGCCGCGTATCATCGTCGCAAATGCCCTGATTTGCGGAGACACCGATGAACCCATTGCGCCCCTTCCGCGACAAGATGCCGGTCCTCGGCGAGCGCGTGTACATCGATCCGGCCTGCACGGTCATCGGTGACGTGGAACTGGCCGAGGACGTGTCGGTGTGGCCGGGCACGGTCATCCGCGGTGACGTCAACTACGTGCGCATCGGCGCGCGCACCAACGTGCAGGACGGCACCATCATCCATGTCAGCCACCACAGCCCGTACAACAAGGCCGGCTACCCGACCCTGATCGGCGAAGGCGTGACCGTCGGCCATGGCTGCATCATCCACGCCTGCACCATCGGTGATTACAGCCTGATCGGCATGGGCGCCTGCATCCTCGACGGTGCCCGGGTGGAACGCCATGCGTTCGTGGGTGCCGGTGCGGTGGTCGGCCCGGGCAAGGTGGTCGGCGAAGGCGAGCTGTGGGTCGGCAACCCGGCGCGTCCGGCACGCACGCTCAGCGACAAGGAGGTCGAATCGCTGCACTACTCGGCCGACCACTACGTGCGACTTAAGGACCAGTACCTGGCCTGAGCGGGCAACAGCGCCACGCGGCTCTGCTAAAGTCTGGGCCCGACCAGGACCTGTCGAGACGCCCATGCCCGTGGTTGCCTGCCGGAGAGGACTCCTGCACCCACACCCCAGGCCACGCTGCTGATGGCCGCCCCGATGCTCGACACCTACCGCGAGGTGGTGACGCCGGAGGGTGTACCGCTGCAGCTGCCGGCCGCCGGCCCGGTGCCGCGGGCGATGGCCTGGCTGGTCGACCTCGGCATACGCTTCGCCGTGCTGGTGGTGATGTCGTTTCCGCTGGCACTGCTGGACGAGTTCGGCTCCGGGCTCTATCTGGCGTTGATGTTCCTGGTCTACTGGCTCTACCCGATCGTCTGCGAGGCGCTGTGGGGCCGCACCCTGGGCAAACGCGCACTGGGCCTGCGTGTACTTGCCCGCGATGGCGCGCCGGTGGGCTGGATGGCGGCGATCACCCGTAACCTTCTGCGCACCGTGGACATGCTGCCGTTCGGCTATGCACTGGGCCTGGTCAGCAGCCTGTTCGACGCACATGGCCGGCGCCTCGGCGACCTGGTGGCCGGCACCGTGGTGGTGCACGCGCCGGCGCAGTACCTGCCGCCACCACCGACCATCGACAGCGTGCTGGTGCCGCCGCAGCCGCTGCGCCCGGAGGAACAGGCCGCCGTGCTGGCCTTCGCCGAGCGCGCGCCGCGGCTGTCGCCGGCACGCCAGCAGGAGCTGGCCGGCATTGCCGAGCCCCTCACCGGCACCCACGGCCAGGTGGGCGTGTTGCGCCTGTATGCAATGGCCAACTGGCTGTTGGGGCGGCGATGAAGCAGGAGCAGTTCGTCGCCCGTTACCAGCAGGAATGGCAGGACCTGGAGCAATGGCTGCGGCTGCGCGCCGGTGTCTCGCGTCGCCGGCGCCGCCAGGCCAGTGAGCTGGCCCTGGACGATACCGCCTTCCCGCAACGTTACCGGCGCCTGTGCCAACAGTTGGCCCTGGCCCGCGAGCGTGGCTACAGCCCGCAGCTGGTACAGCGCCTGCAGCAGCTGATGCAGCACGGGCACAGCGTGCTGTACCGCACGCCGCCCACGCGCTGGCGTGCGGCACTGGAATTCCTGGTCGGCGGCTTCCCGCAGCTGGTGCGAAGCCAGGCGCGCAGCATGGGCGTGGCACTGGCGATGTTCGCGCTGCCGACCGTGGCCTGCTTCGTGCTGGTGCAGCTCTACCCGGACCTGATCCATCAGCTGATGGACAACCGCCAGATCGCCGAGATGGAGCGCATGTACGACCCGGCCGCCGAGCGCCTGGGCCGCGACAGCGGCACCGACTGGATGATGTTCGGCCACTACATCATGAACAACATCAGCATCGCCCTGCGCACCTTTGCCAGCGGCCTGCTGGCCGGGCTGGGCACGCTGCTGGTGCTGCTGTTCAACGGCGTGATCTTCGGTTCGGTGGCCGGTCACCTGCAGCACATCGGCCACGGCGACCCGTTCTGGCGCTTCGTGGTCGGCCACGCCGCCTTCGAACTCACCGCCATCGTGATTGCCGGTGGCGCCGGCCTGCAGCTGGGCATGAAGCTGCTGGCACCGGGCCGGCGCAGCCGCCTGGACGCGCTGGTCGAAGGCGGACGCATCGGCGCGCGGCTGTGCCTGGGCGTGGCCTTCATGCTGCTGGTGGCGGCGTTCATCGAGGCGTTCTGGTCGTCGATTGCCGAAGTACCGGCATGGGGCAAGTTCAGCGTGGCCGGCGTGTTGTGGGCCGGCGTGCTGCTCTGGCTGTGGCGTGGCGGGCGCGGAGGCGGCGATGCGGATTGACCGCCTGGACGTGGTGCTGCGTGCACGCAGCGGCTGGGAGGCGATGGAGCTGGGCAGCGCCCTGGTCCGCCGCCATGCCCGCGCGGTGTGGGGCAGCTGGCTGCTGGCCAGTACACCGCTGTTCGTGATCTTCAATGCACTGGGTTGGTGGCTGGATGCCTTCGGCTGGGCGTGGCTGGCCATGTGGTGGTGCAAGCCGCTGTTCGAGCGCGCGCCTCTGTACGTGCTGTCGCGCGGCATCTTCGGCGAACCGGTGACGGCGCTGGGCGCCCTGCGCGCGCAACGCAGCTGGGGCCACAGCGGATTCTGGGGTTACCTCGGCTGGCGCCGCTTCAGTGTGCTGCGCAGCCTGTGCCTGCCGGTGAACCTGCTGGAAGGCAATGCGCCGAACCAGCGTGGTCCCCGCCGCCGCGCGGTGGCCGCCGGTGCGGCCGGCGCCGCGACGGCGCTGACGGTGCTGTGCATGGTGTTCGAAGCGGTGCTGGTGTCCGGCGCGATCGGCGCGGTGTTCATGTTCATGCCGCTGGAGCTGATGTCCGAATCATGGCGCGCGGCCTGGGACATGATCGGCAAGGACACACCGGCCTGGGCACGCTTCGGCTTCAACCTGGCGTGCTGGCTGGCCTCGGTGCTGATCGGCCCGTTCTTCGTCGGTGCCGGCTTCGGCCTGTATCTGAACCGGCGCACGCAGATGGAAGCCTGGGACGTGGAGATCGCGCTGCGCCGCCTGCGTGGGCGCTTGCTGCCGGTCGCCCCGACGCTGGCCCTGCTGCTGTGCCTGGCACTACCACTGGCGGTCGGGCCGGTGCACGCGCAGAACGCACGGCAGACCGCCGAAGAGGCCTACACCGCCGGCCTGGACGACACGCCGGACGAGGAAGCCGCCACCGCCGACAATGACCCGGCCAACGCTCCGGCGACCATCTTTGGCACCGCACCGGTGGATACCGCAGGGTTCCGCCAGGCGGTGAGCCGCGCCTATGAAGATCCACTGCAGCGTCCGACGCGCCAGGTCACACACTGGAAACCGATCGAGCAGGCCGAGGAAAAGAAGAAGGACGACAAGGCGCTGCAGCGCGACAGCCGCAACACGAGTGAACGCAAGGCCCGCAGCAGCGGCATCGCCTGGCTGGCGCGCCTGGCCGAGTGGGGCCTGTGGGGCCTGCTGGGCGTGCTTGTGCTGGTGCTGCTGCTGACCGCCCGGGTGTGGCTGCCGTGGCTGCGTGGCAGTGGCCGGCGCAAGGTCGTCGCCGCGCCAGAGGTGGTGGAAGATCACGTGGAACTGCCGGCCGTGCTGCCACCGGATGTGGCCACCCAGGCCGGCCTGCTGTGGGACCAGGGCCGGCCGCGGCAGGCGTTGGCCCTGCTGTACCGCGCCAGCGTGCGTACCGTGGGCGAGCGCAGCGGCATCGCCCTGCCCCCGGCGCCACCGAAGCGCAGTGCCTGCGCGCATCGCGGCGCATGCCCGAGGCTGCCGACCGTGACCTGTTCGCGCGCATCGTGCGCATGTGGCAGTACGCCGCCTACGGTGGCCGCCTGCCCAGCCGCAGCGACTTCGACGCGCTGGCCGCAACGCTGCGCCAGCAGTACCGGTGGCAGGCATGAGCCCGCGCCTGTTCTGGTCGTTGTTGCTGGGTGTACTGGTGCTGCTTGGCGTGCCGCTGACCATCCTCTACCTGCGCACGCATGAGCGCGTGACCGAAACCATCACGCTGCCCGCGCAGGGCGAGGCCGCCTACAACCCGCTGTACGTGCTCGGCCAGGCGCTGCGCGCCGATGGTATCGAGGTGCATGCACGGCCCCGGCTGGAGCTGCAGCAGATGGCACTGGGCCGGCACGACACGGTGGTGCTGCTGCAGGACAGCAGCGAACTGTCCGCACCGGTGGCGCGGGCGCTTTTGGACTGGGCCGGGCGCGGAGGTCATCTGCTGGTGCGCACCCCACCGCCGGCCGAGGATGACGCCGGCAGCACGCAGGGGCCCTTGCTGGACCAGCTGGGCGTGGACAGCCTGTTCCAGCGCAGCGAGTGCCAGCCGTTCCATGTGCAGGATGATCCCGGCCACGTGGAATTCTGCACGGGCAGGCGCTTCACCCTGGGCTTTGCCGCCAGCGCGCAGGCCGAGCGTCGCTGGGGCAGCGATCACGACCTGGTGTTCGCACGCCTGCACCATGGCCAGGGTCGGGTAAGCGTGCTGGCCGACATGGCATTCATGCGCGGCGAGGTGGATTCGCCTGCCGCGCGCCTGGCGGCCGCCGCCGGCAACGCCAGCGACGGACTGCACGATCGTGCGCACCGCGACCTGACCCGTTACCTGCTTGATCCGAACTACGGCAAAGGCAGCGTCTGGCTGGTCTATGCCAGCCGTCCGCCGTCACTGTGGGCACGCGTGTTCTACCAGGGCTGGCCGCTGTGGGCACCGCTGCTGCTGGCCATCCTGGGCTGGCTGTGGGGCCGCTCGCAACGCTTCGGCAGCCTGTTGCCATCGCCGGTGCTGGAGCGCCGCTCGCTGCTGGAACACGTGCGCGCCAGCGGCGAACTGCTGCTGCGTTTCGGCCAGGGTGCGCGCCTGTACGACGCCGTGCACGCCTTGTTCCTGCATCGCCTGCGCCTGCGCGCACCGGTCGCCGCCGCACTGGAGGGCGCACCGCGCGAACAGGCCATCGCCGAACTGCTGGCCTGGCCGCGCAGCCGCGTTGCCAGCGCACTGACCCCGCCACCGCCGCACGATTCCTCCGCCCTGCGCGAGCGCATCCGCTTGCTGCTCCAGATGAGATCCCTGCTATGACCGAAGTTCCCGAACTGCCGGCGGCGGCCCACGCCCGCCTGATCGAACGCGTCGATGCCGTCCGCCAGGCCGTCGGCCATGCCTTCATCGGCCAGGCCGACGTGCTGGACCAGATCCTGGTGGCCCTGCTGGCCGGTGGCCATGTGCTGATCGAGGGTGTGCCCGGGCTGGGCAAGACCCTGCTGGTGCGGGCATTGGCCCAGGCGTTGGAGCTGGACTACGGCCGTGTCCAGTTCACCCCTGACCTGATGCCCAGCGACGTCAGCGGCCACGCCGTGTACGACCCGAAGAGCGAGAGCTTCAAGATCCGCCGCGGGCCGGTGTTCACCCACCTGCTGCTGGCCGACGAGATCAACCGCGCACCGGCCAAGACCCAGTCGGCACTGCTGGAAGTGATGCAGGAGGGCCAGGTGACCATCGAGGGCAAGGCCTTCACCCTGGCGCCGCCGTTCATGGCGCTGGCCACGCAGAATCCGCTGGAGCAGGAAGGCACCTACCCGTTGCCGGAAGCGCAGCTGGATCGCTTCCTGTTGAAGGTGCTGATCGACTACCCGCAGCTGGAGGACGAGAAGCGCATGGTGGCCGCGATCACCCGTGGCCGCGCCGCCAGCGATTTCGACCTGAGCCAGGTGCCGCGCGTGCTGGGAGCCGGCGAGCTGCTGGAACTGCAGCGTGCCACCGCGGCGATCAGCATCGATGACGAAGTGATCGACTACGCGGTGCGGATTGTCGCCGCCACCCGGCAGTGGCCGGGCATCGCGGTGGGCGCCGGCCCGCGCGGCAGTATCGCGCTGGTGCGCGCATCGCGGGCGCAGGCGGTGCTGGCCGGTCGTGACTTCGTCACCCCGGACGACGTACGCGACATTGCGCGCCCGGCGCTGCGCCACCGTATCGCGCTGGCACCGGAACTGCAGATTGAAGGGCAGGACGCCGATGATGTGCTGGGCGCGCTGCTGGCCAAGGTGGAAGCACCGCGCCGATGAGGCCGGCCCCGCTGCTGCTGGCGCTGTTGCTGGGCTGGGCTGCACTGGGCGGCCTGGTGCTGGGCGGGTTGCTGCCACGCTGGAGCTGGGTGCTGGTGGCCGTGACCATCGCGCTGCCCGCCCTGTGGGATCTGTGGCGGCAGTGGCGGCGTCCGTCGCCGCAGGTGCAGCGCGAACTGCCCGAGGCGCTGGCGCTGGGCGTTCGCCGTGAGGCCGCGCTGCGCCTGCAGGCAGCGCAGGCCATGACCGTGCAGGTGTTCGACCTGGTACCGGGCGGCTGGCCGCTGGAATCGCTGCCGCAGCGCGTGCGGTTGCAGGCCGGCACCGCCTCCACCCTGCATTACCACCTGCAGCCGCTGCAGCGTGGGCACTTCCGCTTCGAAGGCGTGCACCTGCGCATGCGCTCGCCGTGGCGCCTGTGGTGGCAGCAGCGCACCCTGCCACCGGCGCTGGACGTGCGCGTCTACCCGAACTTCGTGCCGCTCACCCGCTTTGCGTTGTTCAGTGCCGACCAGGCCTCGCGGCTGGTCGGTGCGCACGTGAAGCGCCGCCGTGGTGAAGGCACCGACTTCCACCAGATGCGCGAGTACCGCATCGGCGACAGCCTGCGCCAGCTCGACTGGAAGGCCACCGCGCGGGCGCGCAAGCTGATCTCGCGCGAGTATCAGGACGAGAAGAACCAGCAGCTGCTGCTGATGCTCGACAGCGGGCGGCGCATGCTGGCCAGTGAAGGCGGGCTGTCCCATTTCGACCATGCGTTGAACGCCTCGCTGGTGGTGGCCTACCTGGCGCTGCGCCAGGGTGATGCAGCCGGCCTGTTCGCCGCCGGAGGCGAGCGCCGCTGGGTGGCGCCGCAGCGTGGCATGGGCACGGTGGAGCATCTGCTGCGCGCCAGCTATGACCTGCAACCGCGCGCGGTGGCCACCGACTACCTGGCCGCCGCCACCGAAGTGTCGCTGCGCCAGCGCCGGCGTGCGCTGGTGATGCTGGTCAGCAACGTGCGCGACGAGGACATCGAAGACCTGCTGGCGGCCGTGCGCCTGCTGCAGCGACGCCACCTGGTGTGCGTGGCCAGCCTGCGCGAGCGCGAGCTGGACGGCGCGATGGAGGGTGACGTGCAGACGCTGGAGGAAGCCGCGCGTGCCGGTGCCGCCGCCCTGTATCTGCAACAGCGCGCGAAGGCGCACGAGGCGCTGCGCAGCGAGAAGGTGATGGTGCTGGACGTGACCGCCGACGCCCTGCCCGGTGCGCTGGTGGAGCGCTATCTGGCAGTGAAGCGCGAGGGATTGCTCTGATACCAACGATCGCGCTGGTAGGCGCCAACCTTGGTTGGCACGGAACCCACTGCGCCGACCAAGGTCGGCATCTACCAACAACGGTTGCCGGCCAGCGGCCGGCACTACCACTGCAACAACCGACGCATCGCTCTGGTAGGTGCCAACCTTGGTTGGCACGAAACCCACAGCGCCGACCAGGGTCGGCATCTACCAACAACGGTTGCCGGCCAGAGGCCGGCACTACCCGCCCTGCCACCGTCAGACGTAGATCCGCGTCGGCGCCTCGTCCACGATCGCGTGTGGCACGAAGCGCGCGCTGTCGCGGGTGATCGCGCTGTCGTCCTCGCGGATACCGATGCCGCAGGCATGGTCACCGATCACCCAGCTGCCGATCAGCGGGTAGCCACCTTCGAAGTGGGTGAGCGGATGCGCACGCTGGATGATGGCCGGGCCCTCATACGGACCGTCGCTGCGCTGGGTGCTGCCATCGGCCAGGTGCATCTCGATGTTGGCACCTTCGCGCGAGAACAGCGGCTTGCGCACCCAGCCCGACGCCAGCGTGATGCCGTCGTCGAAGTGCGCTTCCAGCAGGTTCGGGTGGCCCACGTTGCGCTGCCACAGCAGCGGCAGGATGCCCTTGTTGCTCAGCACCGCCTTCCACGCCGGTTCCAACAGCTGTACGCCCGAACCAGGCAGCGCGCGGCCGAATTCCTCGGCCATCAGGTCTTCCAGCGGGTACAGCTTGAACAGCGTGCCGATCACCGAATCGTCCAGCGCGGTGAAGCGTCCGTCCTCGGACAGGCCGATATCCTCGATGGCGATCGCCTGGCCATGCAGGCCGGCCTGCGAGGCGCAGTCGCGCAGGTAGTCGACCGTGCCGCGATCCTCGTCCGAACTGCCCACCGCGCTGAAGTACAGCGGCGGCGGCAGCTGCGTGGCCAGTTCGCCAAAGCGCTCGACCAGCGCCTCGTGGATGGCGTTGAACTGGTCGGCGTGCTGCGGCAGGCGGCCGGCATTGCGCTGGTCCTCCAGCCACTGCCACTGGAAGAAGCTGGCCTCGAACAGCGAGGTCGGCGTGTCGTAGTTCAGTTCGTACAGCTTGGCCGGACCGGTGCCGTCGTAGGCCAGGTCCAGGCGGCCATAGAGGTGTGGCTGGCGCTGGCGCCAGCTGTCGGCGATCCAGTCGCGGTAGTGCGACGGAATCGCCAGCTGGTCCATCAGCCGTTCGCTGGCGATGACATCACCGACCAGGTCCAGCGCCATCTGGTGCAGCTCGGCGCTGGGGTCTTCGATGTCCTGTTCGATCTGGCGCAGGGTGAAGGCGTAGTACGCGCTTTCATCCCAGTACGGCTGGCCGTCAATGGTGTGGAAGCGGAAACCCGCTTCGTCCGCGCGTGCCCGCCACTGGGCACGCTCGGCAATCCGGATGCGCTGCATGGGTCGATCAGCCGCCCACGCTGCTGCCGCTGCGGCGGGCGCTGGTGCTGCCAAAGCCGCTGCGGCTGGCGGTGACCGCACGGTTCGGCTCGCTGGTGACCGGCGCCAGGCCGGCCTTGCCGGCGCCGATGCCGCTGGCGGTGTTCAGGCCACCGCTGCCGCCCGGGGCCGGGCGCGCCCAGCCGGCACTCTTGTCCTGGTAGGCCGGCGACGCCGCCGGCGCCTGCGGGGCCAGGCCACCGCGGTTGCTCAGCATCTGCGACATGAAGAAGCCCATCATCATCGGGCCGATGAACGAGGTGCCGGCCGAGGTGTGCTGCTGCACGCACTGTTCCGGCTTGTAGTCCTGCTCACAGGCTTCCTTGCTGGCGTACTTCGGCGCTGCATCGGCAGCCTGCTTCTGCGCTTCGGCGAAGGCATTGCGGCACGACGACGGATCGCCGGTGGCCTCGGTGCAGGCCTCGACGGAGGTGTACAGGCCTTCCTGCACCTTCACCTCCGGCTCCTTCTGGCAGGCGGTGAACAGCAGCGGCGCGGCGCTCATCAGCAGCAGCGCGGTGGTGCGGGAACGTTTCATGGCCTCATGCCCTGTCGACGGATCAATAGCCCAATGATGCCAAATTCACCCCAACAACCGGAATCAGCAAAGTACGAAAGATGAACGGGTTTTCATTTTCGTCCGGCAGCACACCGCTCTGGTAGGTGCCAACCTGGGTTGGCACACACGGCACAGCGCCGACCAAGGTCGGCATCTACCCAGAACGGGTGGTTGCAGCAGCAACCGAAAAATTGGCCATGATCGGCCGACCCCCACGTCGTACGGCCCGCCCGTTCCGCCAGCCATGCCTGAATACCGCTCCCGCACCTCCACCGCTGGCCGCAACATGGCCGGCGCTCGCGCCCTGTGGCGTGCCACCGGCATGAAGGATGGCGACTTCCACAAGCCGATCATTGCCATCGCCAACTCCTTCACCCAGTTCGTGCCCGGCCACGTGCACCTGAAGGACCTCGGCCAGCTGGTCGCGCGCGAGATCGAAAAGGTCGGCGGCGTCGCCAAGGAATTCAACACCATCGCCGTGGACGACGGCATCGCCATGGGCCACGACGGCATGCTGTACTCGCTGCCCAGCCGCGAGATCATCGCCGACTCGGTGGAGTACATGGTCAACGCGCACTGCGCCGACGCGCTGGTGTGCATTTCCAACTGCGACAAGATCACCCCTGGCATGCTGATGGCTGCGCTGCGCCTGAACATCCCGGTGGTGTTCGTGTCCGGCGGCCCGATGGAGGCCGGCAAGACCCAGCTGTCCGAGCACAAGCTGGACCTGGTCGATGCAATGGTGGTGGCCGCCGACGACAGCGCCTCCGACGAGAAGGTGGCCGCGTTCGAGCGCAGCGCCTGCCCTACCTGCGGTTCCTGTTCGGGCATGTTCACCGCCAACTCGATGAACTGCCTGACCGAAGCGCTGGGCCTGTCGCTGCCCGGCAACGGCTCCACCTTGGCCACCCACGCCGACCGCGAGCAGCTGTTCCTGCGCGCCGGCCGCCTGATCGTCGAACTGTGCCACCGCTGGTATGGCGGCGAAGAAGCGAGCGCGCTGCCGCGCGGCATCGCCACCCCGGCCGCGTTCGCCAACGCGATGACCCTGGACATTGCCATGGGCGGTTCCACCAACACCATCCTGCACCTGCTGGCCGCCGCGCAGGAAGCCGAGGTCGACTTCGACCTGACCCACATCGATGCGCTGTCGCGGCGCGTGCCGCAGCTGTGCAAGGTGGCGCCGAACACGCCCAAGTACCACATGGAGGACGTGCACCGCGCTGGC
Source organism: Stenotrophomonas sp. GSD10 (assembly GCF_056172695.1). Classification (NCBI taxonomy): domain Bacteria; kingdom Pseudomonadati; phylum Pseudomonadota; class Gammaproteobacteria; order Lysobacterales; family Lysobacteraceae; genus Stenotrophomonas; species Stenotrophomonas sp. GSD10. Next base: position 4,008,368 of record NZ_JAOCMC010000002.1, read on the forward strand.
GGCGTGTACGGCATCCTCGGCGAACTGGCCCGCGGCGGCCTGCTGGATACCACGGTGCCGACCGTGCACAGCCGCACCCTGGCTGACGCCATCGAGCGCTGGGACGTGGCGGTCAGCAACGAACAGAGCGTGCACGAGTTCTTCCGCGCCGGTCCGGCCGGCATTCCCACCCAGGTCGCCTTCAGCCAGGCCACGCGCTGGCCCACGCTGGACGTGGACCGCGCCGAAGGCTGCATCCGCAGCGTCGAGCATGCCTATTCGGCCGAAGGCGGGCTGGCGGTGCTGCGCGGCAATCTGGCGGTGGATGGCTGCGTGGTGAAAACCGCGGGCGTGGATGAGTCGATCCACGTGTTCGAAGGCACGGCGCGCGTGTATGAAAGCCAGGACGCGGCTGTGGCCGGCATTCTGGCCGACGAAGTGAAGGCCGGCGATGTGGTGGTGATCCGCTACGAAGGCCCGAAGGGCGGCCCGGGCATGCAGGAAATGCTGTACCCCACCAGCTACCTGAAGTCGAAGGGGCTGGGCAAGCAGTGCGCCCTGCTGACCGACGGCCGCTTCTCCGGCGGCACCTCGGGCCTGTCGATCGGCCACGTTTCGCCGGAAGCGGCCAGCGGCGGCACGATTGGTCTGGTGGAAGACGGCGACCGCATCCGCATCGACATCCCGGCACGCCGCATCGATCTACTGCTGGACGAGGCCATCCTGGCCCAGCGCCGCGCAGACGCTGACGCGCGTGGCTGGAAGCCGCGTACACCGCGACCGCGCAAGGTCACCAGCGCGCTGAAGGCCTACGCCCTGCTCGCCACCAGCGCCGACAAGGGCGCGGTGCGCAACACCGCCCTGCTGGGCGATTGAGTGGCCCTGGGGTCAGAGCCCGGATCGCGGCATGGGGTCGGATCCCTTTCGCAGAAAGGGCTCTGACCCCGCTAGCGCACCTCCATCCGCGCCCCTGCACTCACCAGCACCTCCAGCGAGGAACGACGGACGAAAGCCGCGTAGGCATCGCCACGGGTTTCGAAACGCAGGCCCGTGCTGCTCCACGACTCAGGATCGCCTTCCAGCACCACGCCGTGCCTGTCCAGGAATGCGGAGCGGAAGAAGGCATCCAGTGCCTCGTCCCCCTCCTGCAGCAGGCATGAGCGAAGATGCTGGTCTTCGACGGCATTGATCGGGATTACCCAGTAGGCACGGTCCTGGCCGACATCCGGGAAATCGGCGTGGATGCAGAAGGCATAGAACAGACGGCCTTCATCGGACAGTACGCCCTGGATCAAACCATCGTAGTACTCCGAATAGAACTCGATCTGCATCTACCTGCTCCAGACCTGCAGCGCTGGCGGCTGCTTTGATGGCGGTTATCACAGTGCCCAATGATCGATCAGCAAATCGCCATCCGCTTCGTCCAGGTGGTTGACGCCCCCTGCGGGGATGCAGACGTTGTGCTTTGCCGCGATTTCCATCCACAACGAACGCAGCCTGGATGAGTCAGCCATCTTCATCCTGATTCACTTCCGGGTCGCGAATTCGATCAGGAGCCCTTGGAACATCTGTCCGGTCCAGGTTCACCTCGAATACCTCACCGTCCTCGATGTAGAGCTGTACGTCGTTGTCGTGTGAGAGCCGGATGTCCAGAACCCAGACCTGCGGAGCGCCCGTCAGCGCATCGCAGAGATCCGCCGTGGATGCCTCTACCGGTCCGTTCGTCATCCGATCTCGAAGGTCATTCAAGGCCGTTGGCGAATTTTTTCCCGAAGGAACATCCATGTGCACTATCAGCCACATGTCCTCCGCACCGAAGTTGGCCCTTAGCGCCTCACTTACCCTGTTCCCTGTGATCGGGAACCCCCAAGCGATTTCGGACATGATCATGGCTCTCCGTTGGGCCACCGCGCGGGTTCGTGCGAAGGCGCGCCTTAGCCGTATCAGAATCGTAACGAAGTTCGTGTGGATGCTGATGATCACCTTGTCGGCCATGGCCAAACGTCCAACCTTGTCGCCTACATGCAGCACCCGCGCCTTTTCGCCACTCAATCGGAGAAATAGAGTGGCGACATTCCAGCCAATCAAATGCTGGAACCAAGGCAGGAGCTGCCCCATTTGGCCTCCCTACTACTCTCGATAGTTGACTGATACAGCCACCCCAGCCGCGAGAGCCTCCACATCAGAAAGATTGGCCACCTCAAATACGGAATAGGTAACCTCACCCGTCAACTCCCGCAGCTCCGATGAATCTTCCAGATCCGAGTCAACCGAAATCAGCTTTCTGATTCCAGCGAATCGGTACTCGGCCTTCTGCCCCTCGATCTCCAGATGGCTACTTTCACCGACCTGTTCGTACTCAGCCGCCAATCCCAGCGCCCGCAGCATTGCCTTGTCCTCATCATCCTCTGAAACAAGGTAGACGTTCTCATGAACTACGTAGGAGCTCTGACCTACATAGCTGTAGTAGAAAATTGCATGTGCGCAATACCACATTCAACACCTCACCCGTCTTCTTCCCGCTTCGACTTGTTCCTGGGTCTCCGAGCCTTCTCCCCAGCATGCCGCTTGCACTCTGCTCAAGACGGTACTCGGACGCCATTGGCACGGCGTTCCAGCTGACCTGATCGCTTCCGCTGTTGCTGGCCCCGGTTCGGGATACTCACCGCGCGGTTGCGAGGCTAGCTTCGCAGGCCCTTGGTAATCTCAAGGAGAAATCCATTCAACCCCACAGGATCCCCCGTCCCCGGATCAAAGTCTTCGACCATTCGTGCCATCACATCCGTCAGGCCACCCAAACGCACCAGCACTTCCGAAACAAAATCCACCTTGGCCGCGAAGAGAGTCACATCCTGATCGAGACGAACCACCCACTCACTCGAACGGGACAGTACATAGTGGTCAGCAAGGAAGCGCGCATCCTCGGCAAGGAATTCATGCAACGAGCAAAGGCTGGGCGCGGCAAAGAATCCGTCCCTATCCGCTTCGACATCCTTGAACGAAACAATCTCAATTTGTTTCAAGGAAGATGGGCGGCCCAGGTGCACATCCAACCACGCAATCCATATGTCTTCAGGGGCGAAGTACTCATGGCGATTTCTGTCGAAAGCAATCCCAGCCCAGCCTTCAGCCACAATAGGACTGTCAGGCGGCTGCGCATCAGACAATGTTCCATGAAGAAGATCTTTCGATGAGCCTGCAGCCATATCGCCTGATCCTTCTCGTATCTGATCATCGTGGTTGGAACGTTACTTCCCGCAGGATGATGCCAGGTGGTGTCTGAGCCCTTTGCCGGACCATCCTTGCAAGGAAGGTTGGCGGCATGCCGATTCGCATTGCTGCCATTTTTACCGAGCTGCGCAGATCGGACGTCCCTGCGCCCTGAGCCGGCCCCATCCCAGCGACACGCATCCCGTTGGCGGGCTTCCTTGTAGGACTTGGGAACTTTCCTGCGGTCAGTTCCTTGTCAAGAAGCCCCCATCAACGTCCGAGGTCGGCTCATTGAGTTCATCATTGAACCCTTCCCTGATTGCACTGAGCGCAATCCGCGCATCCACGCCATAACCCGACTCAAGCGCCTTCGAAAGATGGCGCGCAACGTCTGCCAGGATCACGCCCCATGCCTTCTCTTCCGAGATCCTGGAGGTCTCTTTGTACAGTCCAACCTTCATCGAGCAATGGAGCGCTTTTGCAGCAATCCACACTCGAAGCATCTCAACTGAATTCTCATCTTCCAGAGCCGCTTCCGGAACAGGACGCTCATTCATGACCTGACTTCCCACCTGCTTGGTGACACTTCATTCCACTGAAGCGGATGACGCTGATCAACTGGCGTATCCCCGGGCCGAACCGCACCTTTCCCTTCCGCCCGATGCTCGGCCAGCCAGTTCTATCCGATTCCCCCACACCCGGCAATCAAACAACTCTGAAACCGCAATCCCGATACGCCCATCCGTTACCCTGCCCGGCATGACCCAACGCCCGACGCGCCAGCCCCTCATCGATGCCCTGCGCGGATTCGCGCTGCTCGGCGTGTTCCTGGTCAACCTGCGCTTCTTCTCGCTCGACGCGCTGATGACCGAGGCCGCGCAGCAGGCCCTGCCCAGCGCTGCACTCGACCATGCCCTCCGTACCGGCATGGAGTGGCTGCTGGACATGAAGGCGATCACCCTGTTCTCGCTGCTGTTCGGCATGGGCGTGGCGATGCAGATGGGGGCAACACCCCGGGCCGGATGGCCGCGCACCTGCGGCGGATGGCCGTGCTGCTGGTCATCGGCCTGCTGCATTCGGTGCTGCTGTGGTGGGGCGACATCCTGCTGGTGTATGCGGTGGTCGGCCTGCTGCTGCCGCTGTTCCGGCACTTCGGCAATCGCGCCCTGCTGGTCAGCGGCGTGGCCATCGCTCTGCTGCTGCCGCCCCTGCTGTCGCCGTGGATCCGCGACTGGGTGGCCCTGCTGACTCCACGCGCGCAGATGAATGCCATGGCGCTCGATGCGTTGGCCAACGGCACGCTGGCCCAGGCGTGGTGGCGCAACCTGCAACTGGCGGCGTGGCTGAAGCTGAGCAACTGGGCGTTGCTGTTCTTCGTGCTCGGGCGCTTCCTGCTGGGCTACTGGGCTGGCCGTCGCGGCCTGCTGCAGCAGCCGCAGGCGCATCTGCCGCTGCTGCGTTCACTCGCCGCAGGTGGGCTGCTGCTGGGCGCCGCATTCCTGTGGATCGATGCTACGGCCGATGTACTCAAGCAGGCCTGGCCGGTGTTGCGCGGTGGCGTACCGGGCTACCTGCTGCGCGTTTCGTACCGCGTTGCACCGCTGGCTCTGGGCATCGCAGCGGCGGCGATCTTTGCCCTGCTCTATCTGCGCCCATGGGCTGAACGCGTACTGCGCGTGTTCGTTCCTGCCGGGCGCATGGCACTGAGCAACTACCTGCTGCAGAGCGCGATCTGCGTGCCGCTGTTTGCCGGCTTCGGGCTGGGCATCGGCCCGCTGCACGGGCTGTGGCCGGTGCTGCTGGTAGCGGCCGTGGTGTTCCCGCTGCAGTTGTGGGCGAGCGCGTGGTGGCTGCGCGGCCATCGCTTCGGGCCGGTGGAATGGCTGTGGCGCAGCGCCAGCGAAGGGCAATGGCTGCCATTGCGGCGGTAGAAAAGGGGACGGAGGGAATCAAGTCCTGACCGGAAGCCTGGCGTCCGCCGGGCATGGCCCGGCGCTACCGGAGTGCCTCAGCCAATCACGCGCTTGAACGGCGGCAGCGCGTCGATGATGCGCTTGCCGTAACGGCGGGTCAGCAGCCGCGAATCGAGGATGACCACGCGGCCGGTGTCGGTGGAGGTGCGGATCAGGCGGCCGGCGAACTGGGTCAGCGTGCGCAGCGCGTGCGGAATGGCGATCAGGTTGAAGGCATTCAGCCCGCGCCCCTCGAACCATTCGCTGAGGGTGGCGGTCTGCGGGTCGGTCGGCACCGCGAACGGTACCTGGGTAATCACCACGGTGGTGCAGGCCTCGCCGGGCAGGTCGAGGCCCTCGCCGAACGAGTTCAGGCCGAACAGCACCGAGCCCTCGCCGGCTGCGACGCGGCGCAGGTGTTCGTCGATCAGGCGGGTCTTGGACATCTCGCCCTGCACCAGCACCTGCTTGCGGCGCGCGGCCGACATCAGGCCGGCCACCTTCTCCATCTTCCAGCGCGAGGTGAACAGCACCATCGAGCCCTTGGCCCAGTCCAGTTCGGTGTCGAGATAGCGTGCCACTTCACGCGGATGGCCTTCGCGGTCGTCCGGGGTGACCGGGAACTTCGGCACGATCAGCTCGGCCTGGTTGGGCAGGTCGAACGGCGAGGACAGCGAGACCATCTCGGCCTGTTCGGGGATGCCGTTGTCGATCGCCAGCGACTGGAAATCGCCACCACCGGTCAGCGTCGCCGAGGTCATCACCACCGAATCCACTTCATCCCACAGCAGCTTGCGCAGCACGTGCGCGGCCGACACCGGCGAGCCGTGCAGCACCAGGTCGCCGTCACGGGTGGCGGTGACCCAGCGCGCCATCGGCGGCGCGCCGTCCTTGTCCTCGCGGCGCCAGGCCTGCCACAGGTTGTACTGCTGTTCGATCATCTCCAGCGCCATGCCCAGGTTGCGCTGCAGACGCTCGCGTGCGGCGTCGTCCGGCTTGCCCTTGGCCACCTGCGCGGTGGCCGCATGCGCCCAGTTGTAGAGGCTGCGGGTATCGTCGGCCAGTGCTTCGATCGGCTCGCGCCAGGCCTCGGGCAGGCGGCCGTTGGCGGCGCGCCACATCGGTTCCTCGTCGGCCGGCGCCGGCATCCACACCCGCTCGATGTGGTCACGGAACACGCGCAGCTGCTTGGCCACGTTGCTGGCCACCTCGATCGCCTCGTTCGGCAGCAGGTTGCCGAGGCGGTCCTTGTCGACCGCGCGGTAGGCACCGGCGATCAGGATCTGCAGGCGACCGGTGCGCTTGGCCATTTCATCCAGCGCCAGGCTGGCCGCGCCCTGGTCGATGGCCACGTTGCCGATGTGATGGCCTTCGTCCAGCACCAGCAGCATGTCCGACGGCGGTGCGATCAACGGCTGGCCGTTGTCGCTGTCGCCGATCGACAGTGCCGACAGCAGCAGCGCGTGGTTGGTGACCACGATCTGCGCATCGCGCACGGTGTTGCGCGAACGCAGCACCGCGCACTGCGCCGAATACGCACAGCGGCGCCCGGCGCAGCCCGAGGCCGGCGTGGTGATGCGGCTGCGCAGGCCGGGGCTGATGGTCTCCGGTGCGTTGTCGATATCACCGTCCCAGCTGCCGCTGGTGAAGGCGTCGGTCAGGCGCTTGGCGATGTCCATCTCGATCGGCGCCAGGGGCCGGTCGAACAGTGGCGCGTCATCCTCGAACATGCCGCCCTGCGAGCCCTCGCCCTGCGCCTCGGCGGCATTGCGCGTGCACAGGTAGCGGGTGCGGCCCTTGGCCAGCGCCACCGTCGCTTCCAGGCCGGTGGCCTTGAGGAAGTTGGGGATATCACGCTCGACCAGCTGCGACTGCAGGGCCACGGTGCCGGTACTGATCACCAGCTTCTTCTTGCTGGCCAGCGCGATCGGCACACCCGCGGTGAGGTAGCCCAGGCTCTTGCCGACGCCGGTGGGCGCCTCGACCACGCCGACGCCGCCACTTTTGGACAGCGCGCGCGACACCACGCCGATCATCTGGCTCTGCGAGCGGCGGGTGGAAAAGCCGGGCGTATTGGCCTGCAGCGTCGTGTACGCCTTGCGGATCGCGTCCTTCAAGGGGTCATCGAGCGTGCGCGGAGCGGCGACAGTTTCGGTCACGCCGGGAACTACCGTGGCTGGATCAGGCCGGCCATTGTCGCATGGCCGGCCGGGTTCACCGTCGCTGGCAGCCTGAACGGGCCAGCGGCGACGCCCGCTGGCGGTCACGGTCCAATGGCCGCGCCGTGGGTGGGGCAGATGCGCCGGGGCGGGCCGGCGCCAGCGGTCAGGCCGCCGGGATCGTGCGGGTGCGCAGCAGGCGCACCAGCGCCCACACCAGCAGCACCACGCCCAGCGCCTCGACCATCGCCAGCGCGAAATGCAGCACTCCGAGGATGGCGCTCAGGCTCGACACGGCGCTGAAATCACCACTGCGCACCATCCACATCGGCAGGATGCCCGCCGCCATGCCGCCGATGCTGGCCAGCAGCAACAGCAGCAGGCCGACCAGGGCACCGGTGCGGGTGGCATCGCGCGGTGCACCCACCACCCAGACCAGGCCCACGCACAGTGCGATCAGCACCGGCAGGCGCACGCCCACCAGGCTCAACACCGTGACCAGCAGGGTTGCGTTGTCCATCGCTCAATCCTCGCCGGCCAGTACCGCCGCACCCTCGCGCAGCGACTGGTAGACCTCATCGGTCTGCGGGCGCACGCCGTGCCACTGCAGGAAGCTCTCGGCGGCCTGTTCGACCAGCATGCCCAGGCCATCGACGGTATTGCGGCATTCCGCCGCGCGCGCCCAGGCCAGGAAGGCGATGGCCGCCTCGCCGTAGTTCAGGTCGACGGCGGTGGTCATCGAGTTGACCAGCGACAGCGGCAGCTTGAACTCGACGTCGCGGTCGCGGCCGGCCGAGGTGGCGTTGACGATCAGTTCGAAGTCGCCCAGCTCGCGCAGGTCTTCCCAGTAGCGGCTGATCGCGCGGCCCGGCTCACCCATCGCATCGATCAGCTCATCGGCGCGTTCCGGCGTGCGGTTGACCACCACCAGCTCGGTGATGCCGGCATCGAGCAGTGCCGGTGCGACGCTGCGCGCCGAACCACCGGCGCCGATGAGCAGCATGCGGCGGCCACGCAGGTCCAGGCCGTGGCGATCGGTCAGGTCGCGCACCAGGCCGATGCCATCGGTGGTGTCGCCGTGCCAGCGGTCGCCCTTGCGCAGCAGTGTGTTGACCGAGCCGGCGCGGCGCGCGCGTGCGGTCAGCGTGGTGCACACCGAGAACGCGGTTTCCTTGTGCGGCAGGGTGACATTGGCGCCGACACCACCCTCGGCGGCGAAGGCCTCCAGGCCGGCCAGGAACGCCTCCGGGGCCAGATCGATGGTGCGGTAGTCGATCGCGATGCCTTCCTGGCGACCGAACGCAGCGTGGATCTGCGGCGACTTCGAGTGGGCAACGGGGTGTCCGAAGACGGCGTAACGGTCGGTCATGGAATCCTCAAGCTGGCTAGACTGATGCTCTTTCGTGCACGGACCTGGATGATGCGTCTCACCCCGCCCCTGCTGGTGCTCGCCGCCAGTCTACTCTCTGCCCCCGTGGCGATGGCGTTGAACGAGTACGGCATCGAAGGCATGGGCGTGGTCTCCACCCGCGCCGACGAGGGCCGCGCCACGATCAGCGCCGATGGCCAGCGCATCGTCTTCGCCCGCCGTGGCGAGGCGGGCTGGGGCCTGTGGCAGGCGCGCGTGGTCGACGGCCGCTGGCAGCAGGCGCAGGCGCTGCCGGTGGACGTGGCCGGCGAGGTGGTCGATCCGTACTTCAGCCGCGACGGGCGCTGGCTGCTGTTCGCGGCCGGGCGCGATGGCCGGCTGGCGCTGTACCGGGCCGCGCTGGCGGCCGATGGCCAACTGGGCAAGGCGCAGCCCTGGCGGGCGACGGTGGACGCCGCGAAGAACGCGGGCCAGCCCTGAGCGCGGATGGCCAGCGGCTGCTGTTTGCCCGCCAGCAGGGACGTGGCGCTGGCTGGGACCTGTTCGTGGCACCTCTGGACGCGCAGGGCGCGCGTGGCCCGGCCAGCGCACTGGCCGCGTTGAACAGCGCCGGGGACGAGACCGACGGCGACTGGCTGGGCAACGACGGCGTGGTGGTGTTCAGCCGTGGCAGCGGCGCGACCGCGCAGGTGTGGAGCAGCGGTTGTGCGTGGAGCGGCGCGGCGCTGCAGCCGTTGGGTCTGTCGTTCAACCAGGCCGGCGGCTGGACCGGCGCGCCGGTGATCGACAACGCCAAGCCGGGCGAAATGATGGTGGCCAGCAGTGCGGCCAAGGCACCGCGTGCCGGTGGCGTGGACGTGTACCGGTTGGCGGTGCCGAAGGTGGCGCCGGTGCCGGGGTGCGTGCCGGGCGCACGCTGACGGCGCTACCGGTAGATCCACGCCATGCGTGGATGATCGTTCGGTAGATGCCAACCTTGGTTGGCACATGCGCAAGCGCCAACCACGGTTGGCGGCTGCCAGAACGCGAGGGTCAGCGCGACAACACCTTGGCGCGCTGCTGCTCGTACTCGACCTCGCTCAACTGGCCATTGTCCTTGCGCTGGTTCAGCGCGGCCAGTTCGGCCTGCACGCTCTCCGGCAGGGCCTGCTCACGGGCCACGTGGCGGGCGGCCGAGAGCTGCTCCGGCGGGCGCTTGCCGGCCCGCCAGGCGGCGATGAAGACACCGACGATGATGGCGCCGAACACCAGCGTACCGATGCCCCAGATCAGCCATTGCATCCATCCCAGTTCGGGTCCCATCGCCTATTCCTCCGTCTATCGAGGCGCTATTGTCAGCGCTCGCGCAGCCATCGCGCCACCTGCGGCGCGAAATAGGTCAGCACGCCATCGGCGCCGGCGCGCTTGAAGCCCAGCAGCGACTCCAGCACGCAGGCCCGCTCGTCCAGCCAGCCATTGGCGAAAGCCGCCTTCATCATCGCGTACTCGCCACTGACCTGGTAGGCGAAGGTCGGCACGCCGAAGGTCTCCTTCACCCGGCGCACCAGGTCCAGGTAGGGCATGCCCGGCTTGACCATCACCATGTCGGCGCCTTCTTCCAGGTCCAGCGCGATCTCGCGCAGCGCCTCGTCGCCGTTGGCCGGGTCCATCTGGTAGGTCTTCTTGTCGGCCTTGCCGAGACTGGCCGCGCTGCCCACCGCATCGCGGAACGGGCCATAGAACGCCGAGGCGTACTTGGCCGAGTAGGCCATGATGCGCACGTTGAGGTGGTGCTCGGCATCCAGCGCGCGGCGGATCGCACCGATGCGGCCGTCCATCATGTCCGACGGCGAGACGATGTCCGCGCCGGCTTCGGCATGCGACACCGACTGCTTGACCAGCGCCTCGACGGTGATGTCGTTCAGCACGTAGCCCTTGTCGTCGATGATGCCGTCCTGGCCATGGGTGGTGTACGGATCCAGCGCCACGTCGGTCATCACCCCCAGTTCCGGGAAGCGCGACTTCAGCGCGCGGATCGCGCGCTGGGCCAGGCCGTCTTCGGACCAGGCGGCCGAAGCGTCCAGCGACTTCAGCGACGGGTCGATCACCGGGAACAGATCGATCACCGGAATGCCCAGCTCCAGCGCCTCTTCGGCCACCTTCAGCAGCTCTTCGATCGACAGCCGGTCCACGCCCGGCATCGACGGCACTGCGGTGCGGCCGGCCTGTTCGTGCACGAACACCGGGTAGATCAGGTCGTCGGTGGTCAGCGTGTTCTCACGCATCAGGCGGCGCGAGAACTCGTCGTGGCGCATGCGGCGCGGGCGGTACAGCGGATGGGACATGGCAGGCTCCGAGGAGTGGCTATTGCAACAGGTAGCCCTGCGGCAGCAGGGGTTCGGGCAAGGGGCGTTCGCCGAGCGCGTCGAGCTGGTCGATTTCGATGGTGCGCACCAGCGCATCCAGCGGCAGGTCGTTCGGCTCCAGGCCGAACGGGTCCTCCATTTCTTCGCCCAGCTGGTCCAGGCCGAAGAAGGCATAGGCCAGCACCGCCGACAGCACCGGCGTGCCCCAGCCCAGCGAGCTGGCCAGGCCGAAGGGCAGCAGCACGCAGAACATCCACGCGCAGCGGTGCAGCAGCAGGGTGTAGGCGAACGGCAGCGGCGTGGTCAGGATTCGCTCGCAACCAGCCTGGATCGACGACATCGCGTGCAGGCGCTGTTCCAGCTGGGTGTAAAGGATCGGGTCCAGTTCGCCACTGCGCAGCGACTGGGCCAGTTCGGCGGCGATCATCGCCAGCAGTGCGTCAGGGACGTTTTCGCGCTGGCCCAGCTGCTCGCGCTGCGGCTTGTCCAGCCAAGGCACGGCCGCCAGCGCCACCACGCGCCCGCGCAGGCGCGCCGCCAGGGCATGGGCGAAGGCCGTGGTGAGGTAGGCGATGCGGCGGCGGCGGCCTGCATCGTCAGGCAGCAGCAGGTGCACCTGGCGGGCCAGCGAGCGCGATTCGTAGACCAGTTGGCCCCACAGCTTGCGGCCTTCCCACCAGCGGTCGTAGCAGGCGCTGTTGCGGAAGCTGAGGAAGATCGACAGGACCAGGCCGAGCAGGGTGAACGGGGTCACCGAGAAGCGCTCGATGCCGGTCGGCGGCGCCAGCTCCACCACCGCCGCCACGGCAATGGACAGGATCAGGATGGCCAGCACCTTCGGCGCGATCGCCGGAACGATCGAGCCGCGCAGGATGTACAGCAGTTGCCAGCCGTGGGGACGGGGTCGGATGATCATGGGGCAGCCGCGCCGGGCGCGGATTCACAGGCACGCGGGGGCTCGCGCAGTCATTCATTGTACGCCCCTGCCCGGCCACCGGCCGTGCGCCTGCGACGCCCGGTCGCACCCGCCGGCGGTTCAGATCACGCCGCCGCCCAAGCCCAGGCGCAGGATGCCAACCACCACCACGATGCCGTTCAGCACCAGCCCGGCCCAGGCCCGGCCACGCTTGCTCGGGTGGGTGAACAGGATGCCCAGCGCGGCGATCACCGCACCGACCGCGGCGAACGGGATCAGGAACCAGTTGCCCCAGCCCAGCAGCGGAATCAGCGCCAGGATCATCCACAACAGCGCCAGTACGCCCCACAACAGACTGATCACACCCATGCCGCTCTCCTGCAGTTGGTTCCTGGCCCCACCATAATCGTTCCCGGGGCCGCCGCCTACTGTCGTTGGCAGGGCTGTCACCGGCACCGTGCTAGCGTCTGCACTGCCTGCCCACGGGCGGGTGTTGGCGCCGATTCAGAGTGGCCCGCCGATGATCGCAACCAGTCCTACAGGGGTCGTGCCATGAACATCCGTTGGGCCGCGCTGGCGGCCATCCTGCTGGTCAGCGCCGGCTGCGCCAGTACGTCCAAGGTGATGCTGGGCCGCGCCCGGGCACCGATCGATCCGGCGCTGGTGCAGATCTATTCGACGCCACCGGCCGGCTCCCAGGAGATTGCCCAGCTGGAGTCGGCCTCGGCGGTCGGCTTCGGCACGCAGGGCCAGACCGATGCTGCGGTGGCACGCCTGAAGCGTGAAGCGGCGGCACTGGGCGCCAATGGCGTGGTGCTGATGGGGGTGGGCAGCAGCGGCTCGCCCGTGGGCATGTCGGTGGGTGCCGGCACCTTCGGTTCGCATGTCGGCGGTGGCGTCGGCATCGGCATTCCGACCACGCAGAAGCGTGCGGCCGGCGTGGCGATCTGGGTGCCGAACCCGGCACCGCCGGCGCGATTGCCGACACAGGTGATCACCCCGCAACCGCAGCGGTGACCAACGCGGACCACCGCAGGGAATGCCGGCCAGCGGCCGGCACTACCCCTGCAACAACCGACGCATCGCTCTGGTAGGTGCCAACCTTGGTTGGCACGAACCCACAGCGCCGACCAAGGTCGGCATCTACCAACACCGGTTGCCGGCCAGCGGCCGGCACTACCCGGTGATGTTCAGCGCTTGTACTTCGGCACGAACACCTTGTTCACCGCGTCGGCCAGCTGGTCCGGCGGCAGCAGGCCCTGGTCGAGCAGGAAGTTGTTGAACGCCAGGCGGTCGAACTTTGCGCCCAGTGCCAGCTCAGTCTGCATGCGCAGTTCCAGGATGCGGGTGTAGCCATAGAAGTAGCTGCCGGCCTGGCCCGGCATGCGCACCATGTAGCGGTCCAGTTCCTGGGTGGCCATCGCCTTGGACAGGCCAACCTGCTCCATCAGCACGCGCTCGCCATTGGCGCGGTCGGTCAGGCCGAGGTTGAGCATCGGGTCGAGCATTGCGCGCGCCGCACGCAGCAGGCGGAACTGCAGGGCGATCATCTGCCCGTCCAGCGGCTCGTACGGCACCATCTCGGCTTCGGCATACAGCGCCCAGCCTTCCACGTTCACCGAATTGAACGCGAACATGGTGCGCGCCAGCGACACGCCACGCTCGACCATCGCGGTGAACTGCAGCTCGTGGCCGGGGCGGCCTTCATGCGCACTCAGGGTCCAGGCGGCCGAACCGAAGTTGAAATCATCGTACTGTGCGCCCGGGCCTGCAGCCGGATTGCCCAGCGGCAGCACGAAGGTGCCCTGCTGCCCGGTGTTGTTGACCAGCGGCGCCGGCAGGAAGTGCGGGGCCGGGCTGGCCGCGCTCTCGGCCGCCGAACCCAGGCGCATCTGCATGGCGCGCTTGGGTACATCGACGATGGCGTGCTCGCGGATCAGCGGATCGATCGCATCGATCACCTTGCGGTAGTGGCCTTCCAGCTGGTCGTCGGCGATCTTGTCGGCCTTCAGCGCGCGGATCACCGCCACCGGGTCGCTCGGGTCGGCCACCTTCAGGCCCTTGTCCTTCACCACCAGCGGCGCCAGCTGCTGCATCGCCGAGCGGGTTTCCATGAACTCCAGCTGCGCGCGCTGCATCAGCAGCTTCGGGTCGATGTCGATGCCGACCTGCTTGAGCTGGTAGGCGTACAGCGGCGCCGGCAGGCGTGCATCGGTGCGCGCCCTGGGCAGCACGTCCTTGCGCGTCCACGCCGCGTAGTCCTTCATCTGCCCGGCCAGCGTCTTCATCGCTTCATCGGCACCGGCGATCTGGTACTTCTTCAGCAGCGACTCGATGCCGCTGATGTAGGTCTCGACGTTGTCCAGCGACTGCTGCACTTCGATCTTCGTCGGCTGCAGCAGGCTGCTGTCCTTCAGCCGCTCCTCGTAGCGCTGGCGCGCCAGCGTGGTGAAGGCGGTGCCGCCCGGCTGCAGGCCGGCATAGGCCTTGAGACGATCGATCGCCTTGGCCCGGCGCTCGGCTGGCACCTGGTCGGACAACAGCAGGTTGAGGCCGCTGAACACCGTCTGCGGTGCGTCGGTCCACGGCAGCAGATACTTCTCGTTGAGCTCGCTGCCTTCGATGTTCTGGTTGGCGGCATGGATCATGATCTCCAGGTCCTGGCGGACGTTGGGATCCTTCTCGGTGGCCAGCTTCGCCTTCAGTTCGTCGCGCGCCCTGGCCATCGCCGCGCGGTAGCGCTTGTCGTTGTCGGGGCCGAGATCGGCCACCTTGTCGTCATAGCCAGGCACGCCGAAGAAGCCGGTTTCCTCTGGCTGGAACGGGCCCTGGGCATCGAGCAGGATCTGCGCCAGTGCATTGCTGCGGGCCACCCAGGCCGGGCTGGCCGGCGTGGCGGCCTTGGCGGTGGGTGCGGCCAGTGCCGGCGGGGCGGACAGCAGCGGGGCGGCGGTCAGGGCCAGGGCAACGGCCAGCGCGATCGGCTTCATGGTGCACTCCAGGACAGGGTTGCCCGCACCCTACGCGCTCAGGGCGATGGCGACAATCGGCTGGAGGTCATGGGCGGACCGGCATGAATGCGCGCGCCCGCCCGGGTATCCGGTCATGGCTCGGGGTAGAAATTGGCAATCACCCCTCGGGTCTCATTCAACACTCTGACGTTGTGATGGGTCTCTTTCGTCCCTGCGGGCAAACCGTTATGACCGAGGTCAGGCGACGACCAGAGATTTATCCGTTCACATGGTGCTCCGGAGCATTCATAGGACATCAGTGTCCTCCATCGTCCAGGCGCATTTTCCGGCGCCTGATAGCCATGCCCATAAGAAAATCTCGGGGGACGAACGGTGGCGTTCGCGGGCTCATGATCTGCACCGAACAGGTGCCCGATCTCGTGGGCAAGGCTGCTGGTCGTGGCACCGAGACAATTCCGTTCCACTACCGCGAATGCGGTTTCCTTCGTCGCAAGCACGCGCTGCGATTGCCCACAGACCGACCGTGACGGACCGGTATCAATGATCATCAGCACGATGTCTGCCTTCTCGATATCACGAACCTGATGCATGACGCCGAGTGCGCCTCTTCTTCCGGCAACCAGATCGTCAAGCGTCTGCGTAACACCGGTTTCCTGATAGCCGGAAAGGACGTTGGCGGCGCGCTCGAATTCAACCTTGATTCCGCTATGAGAGAAACTCTCGTTGGCTAAACAGACGGCCTCCCGCATTTCAGCGAAGACCACCTCACGGTCATCGCCGAGGGCCGTAGTTCCGTAGCCAAACAGGACACGTACTGTCGATGTCGCCTCCTGCTCAACGTCGCCAGAACTGACCACATCGGGCGCATCCGGACTGGCATCGCGAACCGGTGCCTCGCGTGGAAGCCGGCGAAAATCCTTTCGAATCAGCACACCGTCTCGCAGTTCGTATCGAAAGCTCCCAATGTCAAAGATGGCCCTCAGTTGCCCGTCAGCAGCCTCGGTGATCCGAACCGCTCTCTTCGCATCCATGCACGAAGATGGTGCCTTAGATGTAGATGTAGATGCCATCGTTCCGGTCCAACGAAGCCGGGCAGATGGCATCGCAGCCACTGCTCCTGCATCCGTGCCCACCGGGACATAGACCGGGTCTGGAGCCGCATTCAATCGCGGGCCTGCAGTGCGCTCCAATCGCACGATTGCATCGAAGAGATCCACTTCGATCACATCGTCGGTCAATGCCTCTGGGTGAACGTCGACACGGCGAATCCAGTCGACAATGTTATCCTCGTGCTGCTTACGAATCTGCAGACCGGGATCCCATCCGCCGACAGGAATCTCAATGAACTTGGATGCCGCCTGCGCAGTCCAGGATGCACTACTGAACAGCACGACGGCCAGAGAGAATAGAGCTGTTTTCATGATCTACTCGTAGTATCGGTGCCACATGGCATGACGAACGCTACGGCCTTGCTACTGACCACTTGGAGACTTTCGTCACATAGGCTGTGGGAGACAGCGATGTCGAGTAGCATGCGACAAAATCTCCCTATGCAAGCTCAGGATTGGCCAGATCTGAAGCGCTGAAATTCGGCCCCGCCATGCCAGCGATACTCAATTAACTGGCGCTTGCGACACCTGATGGTCCGGCCGCCGGTCCCTCACATCATTGCGCTCATTGAACACAGCGCGGCGCGTATCGCGCTTCACCAGCTGATTGCCGTTGAGGGTATAGCGCCAGACGCCGTGCCTGAATCCCGCGCGTGCGCCCGAGGCCCTCAATCTGATGCTTATGCGCTGCGGCTGGCTGAGCTTGGGGTTTGCATCCGGGGACGTGCTTTTCACCGTTCCCGTCCATTGCACGCTGGACATCGTGACAACTTCGCGATGGACGCCCTGCGCACCATCAGAGCGGTACATGACCTCTTCCGCGGTTTCGAACAAAGGGACGGAAGGATCGCGGACAAGGTGGAGAACAACGTCATACAGGTTGACGGTAATCTCGTCTGCGGCCAACGCAAGCTCATTCACTCGAACCAGACGCACCCATTCCACGGTGTCGCCACTCGCACGCAGGCGCTGCTCTGCCTGGGCCACCAATGTATCGGCAAGCGCCTCCACGAATGGCTCAGCGGCCATGGCCTGCGAGAGCCATACCGGCGCGTAGAGCAGCAACCCCGCCAGCATCCTGATCGCTTCTCTTCGCATTGCATGGACCTCCGGGACAGGACCGACGTCGGCTGCCTGGGGCAGCACGATACGTTTCGATCAATCTCTAGAGGAATGCGGGCAAGGTCGCAATGGTCAACCGCGACAGCCCCAGCCAAGCATGTGTGGCAGGGCATTCTCACGGCTCAACACCCCGATGTAACAAGTCCCGCTTACGACACGACGACCAAGCCAAAGCCCTGCGCTGCGCTGCGCGCGACAGTCGACTGACGGTCGGCGCTCCTCCCGCCGCTTCAAGTGGAGATCACAGCGCAACGCCCTCGCTGCACCCACCACGATCACGGCATTCCTGCAGCGCACACTCGTCCGCCGCTTCATCGTCATCCAGCGCGCTCAGGTCGAAGGTCTGCTTGTTCTCGCCCAGCACGTACATCACCGGGTAATCCCATACGTCATCGCGGCGGCTGCCCTGCACGAACAACCGCCCGTGCGCGCGGGAGCCCTCCAGGGCCACGGTCAGGCCAACGTCGCGCTGGCCGTCGATCGCGGTCTGCATGCTGCCCAGTGGCATCGATCCGGTACGCAGGGGTTCACCGAACGCTTCCACCAGTTCGACACTGCAGCCGGCGCGCCGCAACGCCTCGCGCATCGGCGGGCTCTCGCGTGCCGCCTCGCTCCAGCGCAGCACGCTCCAGGCAACGATGCCGCCGGCCACGCCCAACACCAGCACGACGGTCAGGGGCATCGCCCAGCGCCAGTGCCGACTCCACCATCCGGCGGGTCGGGCGCAGTGGCTGGGAATGGGCGGTGGCAGGGTCATCGGCGGGCTCCTTCCCGGCTATGGATCAGGGTTTCAGGCAACGCCCCAGGAAGGCTTCGGCCACACGGTAACGATGCAGGGCATCGGCACCGGACAGGCCGTGCTTGGCACCCGGGTAGGTCATCAGCTCGAACGGCTGGCCGCGCTTCTGCAGCGCGCTCATCAGGCTGGTCGAATTGGTGAACAGCACGTTGTCGTCGGCCATGCCGTGGATCAGCAGCAGCGGCGAGCGCAGGCCGTCGATGTGGGTCAGCACGCGCGCTTCGCGGTAGCCGGCTTCATTGCGCGCCGGCAGGTCCATGTAGCGCTCGGTGTAGTGGCTGTCATACAGGCCCCAGTCGGTCACCGGGGCACCGGCCACGCCGCAGGCATAGCTGTCGGAGGCCTTGGCCAGCAGCATCAGGGTCATGTAGCCGCCGTTGGACCAGCCCTGTACGCCGATGCGCGCCGGGTCCACCCACGGCTGCTGCTTCAGCCAGGCCACGCCGCGCAGCTGGTCGGTCACTTCCACCGTGCCCTGCTTGCCATACAACGCGCCACCAAAGTCGCGGCCGCGGCGCGGGTGCCGCGGTTGTCCAGCGAGAACACCACGTAACCCTGCTGGGCCAGGTACTGGTTGAACAGGTGATCGCCACGGCCGGGCCAGCTGTCGGTGACGGTCTGGCTGGCCGGGCCGCCGTAGACGTACACCGCCACCGGGTAGCGCTTGGACGGATCGAAACCGGCCGGCTTGATCAGGCTGTAGTTGAGCGGGGTCTTGCCGTCGGCTGCGGTGAGCGTGCCGAACTCGACCGGGCGCTGCGCATCGCGGTAGCGCGCATACGGATGCTTGGGATCGGCCAGGTCGTTCTCGACCAGGGTGGCGATCTTCTCGCCGTTGGCGCGGAACAGTTCGATCTGCGGCGGCGTGCTGCTGTTGGACCAGCTGTCGACATAGACGCTGGCATTGCGGGCGAAGCTGGCGCTGTGCATGCCCGGTGCCTTGGACAGGCGCTGCGGCTGGCCGCCCTGCAGCGACACCGCGTAGATCTGGCTTTCGCGCGAGCTGTCGATGCCGGCGCGGAAGAAGGCCTTGCCGGCCTTCTCATCGACCGCCAGCAGTTCGTCCACCGGCCAGTTGCCCTGGGTCAGCGCGGTGGTCTTGCCTGCGCTGTCGATGCGGTACAGATGCTGGAAACCGGTGCGCTCGGACGACCACAGCACGCTGCCGTCCTGCAGGAAGCGCAGGCTGTTGTGCAGCGGCACCCAGGTCGGGCTGGTCTCGTGGGCGAGCACGCGCTGGCGGTTGGAATCGAGTGCCACTTCCACCAGGTCCAGCTGCTTCTGGTCACGCGACTGGCGCTGGAAGCTCAGGTGCCGGGCATCGCGCCAGTCGACGCGGGCCAGATAGATGTCCTGTTCCTTGCCCAGGTCGACCCAGCGCGGCTGCGCGTCGGCGGCCGGTGCGATCACGCCCAGCTGCACGCGCACGTTGGCATCGCCGGCGGCCGGATAGCGCTGTTCGATCACATCGGTGCGGTCGGCATAGACCTCGTAGCGTTTCTGCACCGGCACCGGCGCTTCGTCGATCCGGGCAAAGGCAATGGCCGAATCATCCGGCGCCCACCAGTAACCGGTGTGGCGGTCCATTTCCTCGTCGGCGACGAACTCGGCCACGCCGTTGCCGATGGTGCTGCTGCCGTCGCCGGTCAGCTGCAGCTGCTTGCCGCTGGCCAGATCGATCACCCACAGGTTGCGGCCGCGGATGAAGCTGACGAAGCCGCCCTTCGGCGACAGCTTGGCGTCGGTGGCGAAGCCTTCGCCGTGGGTCAGCTGGCGCACCGCCGCCTGGCCCTGCTGCTTGAGGTCGTACAGGTACAGCTCGCCGCCCAGCGGGAACAGCAGGCGCTGCGCGTCCGGCGACCACTGGTAATCGACGATGCCGGTCATCGCGGCGATGCGCTGGCGCTCGCGGCGGGCCTTTTCTTCGTCGCTGAGGGTCTCGGTGCCCGGCAGCACGACCTTGGAATCGACCAGCAGGCGGGTCTGGCCGCTCCCAATGTCGTAGCTCCACAGGTCCAGCTGGTTGCGGTCGCTGTCCTTGCCGCGCAGGAAGCTGACCTGCGAACCGTCCGGTGCCACCTTGGGCTTCATCAGGGTCGGGCCGGACAGCGGCAGCGGGCCGGTGATGGCTTCCAGGGTCAGCTTTTCAGCGTGGGCGGCGGTTGTGGTGGCGAGCATGAGGGCGAGCGAAGCGAACAGGTGGCGCATGGAGGATCCCGGCAAACGGCAGGTCCGCCCCCGCGATGGACGCGGAGCGGTCGTCCCCCATCCTAACCAAGCCTGTGCGGGAAGGCAGCATGACCTTCTGCCCATAAGGCGTGCTGACGAGTGCCGACCAACGGTCGGCACCCACCGTACCGGGTCAGCGCTGGCCGAACAGGTGCTTGCGCTCTTCGTCGCTGAGCGGCTTGCCGGCGTTGGGGTTCACCTGCTGGCGCAGGGCATAGGCGCGCTGGGTGGCCGGGCGTGCGGCGATGGCGTCGTGCCAGCGCTTGAGGTTCGGGAACGCGGCGAAATCCACCGGCAGCTTGTCGTAGGCGCCGATCCACGGATAACTGGCCATGTCGGCGATGGTGTACGCGTCGCCGGCCAGGAAGGCGTGCTGGGCCAGGCGCTTGTCCATCACCCCGTGCAGGCGGCGCACCTCGCTGTCGTAGCGCTCGATGGCATACGGGATCTTGTCCGGCGCGTACACGTTGAAGTGGCCCATCTGGCCACTCATCGGGCCCAGGCCGGCCATCTGCCAGAACAGCCACTCCAGGGTGGTCACGCGGCCGCGCGGGTCGCTGGGCAGGAAGCGGCCGGTCTTCTCGGCCAGGTACAGCAGGATCGCGCCGGACTCGAACACGCTCTGCGGTGCGCCGCCATCGGCCGGAGCGTGGTCGACGATCGCCGGCATCTTGTTGTTGGGCGAGATGGCCAGGAATTCAGGCTTGAACTGGTCGCCCGAGCCGATGTTGACCGGGTGGATGCGGTACTCCAGGCCGGCTTCCTCCAGCAGCAGGGTCACTTTGTGGCCGTTCGGGGTGGGCCAGTAATACAGGTCGATCATGGCAGCGGCTCGGGGTACGGAAGGGAACCTGAAGTCTAGTGCGTGAGTTGGGTTGGCACCGTCATGGCGGGCCAGTAACCTCGCCACTCCCCCGCAACGCAGCATCCCCCGCATGAGTGCAAACCGTCCGCCGATCTCCCCCATGTCGACCCTGATCTTCGCCTCGCGCTGGCTGCAGCTGCCGCTGTACCTGGGCCTGATCGTGGCGCAGTGCGTCTATGTGTTCCTGTTCGGCAAGGAACTGTGGCATCTGATCTCACACTCCGCCTCGATGGGCGAACAGCAGATCATGCTGATCGTGCTGGGCCTGATCGACGTGGTGATGATCTCCAACCTGCTGGTGATGGTGATCGTCGGTGGCTACGAGACCTTCGTTTCGCGCCTGCGCCTGGAAGGCCACCCGGACCAGCCGGAATGGCTGAGCCACGTCAACGCCAGCGTGCTGAAAGTGAAGCTGGCGATGGCGATCATCGGCATCTCCTCGATCCACCTGCTGAAGACCTTCATCGCCAGTGGCGCGCTGGGCGGCATCCCGCTGTGCCCGCCGGAGCGGATGGCATCGGCCGCCGCCAACATCGGCGAGCAGACCTGCTCGACCTTCACCGCCGAAGGCGTGCTGTGGCAGACCATCATCCACTGCGTGTTCATCCTGTCGGCCATCGGCATCGCCTGGACCGACAAGCTGATGTCCAGCAGCCACAGCAAGCCGCACGACCACTGATGTCGTTGCCGGCAGTGGCATGACGCCGCTGCCGCATCCCGGCCACCGCCCCTTGTACGCGGCGGTGGCCGGGATGCTAGATTGCACCCTCGCCGTTGCCGGCGGTGGCGTCGGGAAACGTCACCCTGCCGCGCCCGGACCGCAGGTCCCGGCCATGCGTATCAATGATTTACGTCACGTCGTCTTCTAGAGGGGAGCAGGATGTCGCACGTCTCAACG
Organism: Stenotrophomonas sp. GSD10; assembly: GCF_056172695.1. Classification (NCBI taxonomy): domain Bacteria; kingdom Pseudomonadati; phylum Pseudomonadota; class Gammaproteobacteria; order Lysobacterales; family Lysobacteraceae; genus Stenotrophomonas; species Stenotrophomonas sp. GSD10. Next base: position 4,030,292 of record NZ_JAOCMC010000002.1, read on the forward strand.
ATCACCGCCGCGCGCCGGTGGCTGCCGGTTGCCCTGGCCCTGGCGCTGGCCGCCTGCTCGGGCAAGGAAGAAACACCCGCACCGGCACCGGGCACCGCACCGGCGGCCACCGCGCCGGCCGCCCCGGCGGTCGCGGCCAAGGTGCAGTCGATGGGCACCGAACAGCTGCGTGAATCGGCCAGCCAGGCCCTGCGCGAGAACCGCATGTATGCCCCGGCCGGCGACAACGCCATCGAGTACTACCTCGCCCTGCGCGACAAGACGCCGGACGATGCCTCGGTGAAGAGCGCACTGACCGACCTGCTGCCCTACACCCTGATCGCCGCCGAACAGCACCTGGGCCGCGAGGATTTCACCGAAGCGCAGCGGCTGGTGGCCCTGATCGAGAAAGTGGATGCGTCCGCGCCGGCACTGCCGCGGCTGAAGGATGGCCTGGCCAAGGGCGTGCAGAACGCCGCCAAGCGCACCGAGGCCGAAGCCGAGAAGGCGAAGAAGGACGCCGAGGACCGCAGCAAGCAGCAGACCGAGCAGCAGCGCCTGGCCGAGCAGCGTGCCAAGGAAGCCGACGCCGCCAAGCAGATCGCCGCGCAGCAGGATGCCACGCGTCGCGACAACGAGCGCCAGGAGGCCGAACGCCAGGCCGCCGCCCGTCGCGAGGCCGAGCAGAAGCAGCAGCAGGCCGCTGCCCAGCAGGCCAGTGCCGCACGCCAGGCCGCCGCACCGGCCGCCACTGCTGCACCGAACCTGCGCCCGGTCAGCACACCGGCGCCGCGCTATCCGGCCGAGGCGCTGCGTGCGGGTACCTCCGGCGAAGTGCTGATGGAAATCACGGTCGGCACGGACGGTTCGGTGATCAACGCCCGCGTGCTGCGTGCAACCCCTCGCGCGTGTTTGATCGCGAGGCGCTGAACGCGGTGAAGCGCTGGCGCTTCGAGCCGGTCGGCGCGCCGGTCACCACCCGCCGTACCCTGGTGTTCGCACCGGGCGGCTGACCGCAGAAAAAGGGGACGGAGGGAATCAAGTCGCTTCCGCCCCTCCCTGACGCCAAGGCCCGGCATGCCCGGGCCTTGTGCGTTTCAGGCCGCCGCATCGATCAGCCGCTGCAGCGCAGGGTCGCGCGCGGCCAGGATCTGGAACAGGCCCAGTGCGTGCAGGCCTGGCAGCAGCGCACGCAGGTCGGCCTCGGCAGTGGCGCGGGTGGCAGCGGAACTGGCCGGATCCTGCCAGTGGCGGACGCTGGCCAGGAAGGCACCCACGCTGCCTTTGCGCACGGTGAGGCCGTTCACCTGCACCTCGTTCTGATGGTCGGGGAGGATGTCCTGTGGCTGCATGAGGGTGCTCCTGTGAGATTGGGGGCCCAGTGTGGCGCCCGCGCGCGGGCGTTTCTGCCGTATAACTGCCAATTGATATGGCAGATCAGACACCAGTGCGCTTGATCGCCCCTGCTTTGGCGAACACCGAAGGCGGCCCCAGCGTGCTCGCTTCCCAGCTGCGTGTGCCCGGACGACGCCGCACCGCGCGCCACCAGCATGTGCGCGGCCAATTGCTGGGCGCCCACCGCGGCCTGCTGCGGATCGAGGCCGGCGACCTGCACTGGCTGCTGCCGGCGGGGCACGTCGCCTGGCTTCCGCCCTCGCTGCCCCACGCACTGGTGGGCGCGGACGAGTTCGATGGCTGGAGCCTGTACTTCAGCGCTGCGGCCTGCATGGAACTGCCCACGACACCGCGCGTTTTCCAGCCCAGCACGCTGTTGCAGGCCGCGACGCTGCGGGCGCTGCAATGGCAGCATCGGGCACTGGACGCGGCGCAGGAACGCCTGGCCGGCGTGATCGCCGATGAGATCACTGCCAGCACACCGCTACCGCTTGCCCTGCCGCAACCGCGCGACCGACGCCTGCGGCGGATCGCCGCCGCACTGGCACGCGCCCCGCACGACAACCGCAGCATCGAGGACTGGGCCGCCAGCGGCGGGCTGTCCAGCCGCAGCCTTGCCCGGCATTGGCTGGCCGAGACCGGCATGACGCTGAGCCAGTGGCGGCAGCGACTTCGCGTGCTGCTGGCGCTGCCACACCTGCTGATGGGTGAGTCGGTGATCAGTGTTGCGCTGTCGATGGGCTACGACACGCCCAGTGCCTTCATCGCCGTGTTCAAGCGCGAGATGGGGGTGACGCCGGCGCGGTATGGAAAAGGGGACGGAGGGGATTAAGTCGCTTCTGCCCGGCCCCACAGCCCTGCGCGGCAACCTCTGATGGCCTTGCCTGCGATGGTCACGGCACGCTGGGACTCCCTTGCAAACGTGGATTCCCATGCCCAGACAAGCGCGCCTGATGTTGGCCGGCTACGCCTATCACGTGACCCAGCGCGGAGTGAACAGAGGTGCAATCTTCGTCGACGATATCGACCGGCAGCTGTTCCTTCACCTGCTGCGCAGTGCATTCGACAAGTACCACGTAGCGCTGCATGCATATGTACTGATGGACAACCACATCCATCTTCTGGCCACGCCAACGACGCCGCTGGGGCTGGCCAACGCCATGCGCGTGCAGGGCAACAACTACGTGCAGGCCTTCAACCAGCGGCATGGACGCAGCGGCCCGCTCTGGCAGGGCCGCTTTCATTCCTCGATGATCGATGCCGATGCCTATCTTCTCAGCGTGTACCGCTACATCGAGCGCAACCCGGTCCGGGCCGGCATGGTCGCCGCTGCGGGAGATCATCCGTGGTCCAGCGCGCAGGCCCATCTGAACCAGCGCGACGATCCTCTGCTGACGCCGCACCCCGCCTTCCTGGCGATTTCACCCGACACCGAACGCAGAGCCGCACTGTATGCGCAGTTCCTGCGCGATACAGGCGCGTCCGCCGACGTGCCTGCCATCCGTGCCCATAGCAGCAGGCAACGACCGTTGGGGGACGCAGCCTTCCTGCAGCGGGTGGAAGAGACCCTTGGGCGATCCGTGGTGATGCGGGCCAGGGGACGCCCTCGCAAAACGGGGACGGAAGAGGCAAAAGCGACTTAATCCCCTCCGTCCCCTTTTTTGCGGTCAGCCGGAAATGGCCAGGCGCTCGTTGTGGTACCGGCGCACGGCGGCGAACCACAGCACTGCGGCCAGGCCCAGGCTGGCGCCGAGGTAGATCGCCCACACCGATGGGGTGATCATCTCGTGGCGGATCACCTTCAGCAGCATCTGGTTCTGCGACAGGAACGGCACTGCGTACTGCCACAGTTCGCTCTTCAGCGGATACGCCACCAGCGCGTAGCCCGGCAGCATCGGCAGCAGCATCAACCAGGTCATGTGGCTCTGCGCTTCCTTCATGCTCTTGGCGGCGGCCGAGAGGAAGGTCAGCAGCGAGGTGCCGATCAGCAGCATCGGCAGCATCACCAGCAACATCTGCAGCATCGAGCCGATGTTCATGTTGAACTGGCGACCGACATTGCCCGGTGCGATCTGCGCGCTCACCTTGAACGCCACCAGGGTCAACAGCAGCGAGATGAAGCCGACCACGCAGGCCGCCGCGATCTTGCCGCTGACGATCGCGCTGCGCGAGCCGGGCGTGGCCAGCAACGGTTCCAGCGACTGCCGCTCACGCTCACCGGCGGTGGCATCCATCACCAGATAGGCGCCACCGATGAACGAGGTCAGGGTCAGCAGCACCGGCAGCAGCATCGACAGGATCATGCCGCGCTTGGCTTCGGCACTTGCCATATCCTGGCGTGCCACATCCAGTGGGCGCGCCACCTGCGCGTCGATGCCACGCGACATCAGCCGCAGCGCGCCCACCTGGCCGTTGTAGGTGGCCAGGGCAGCTTCCAGGCGCGCACTGGGAACTTCAGCGGCGCGACGGGTGCTGTCCTTGATCACCTCCACCAGTGCCGGCTTGCCATCGGCCCAGTTGCTGCCGAAGTCATCGCTGATGCGCAGCGCGACGTCGATGTCCTGGCTGCGGATCGCCTCCGCCAGTTCCTTCGGTGCCGGGGTGGCATTGAGGCCCTGCGCAGCGAGGAAGCGCACCAGGTTGGGCGCGTTCTCCGCACCGATGGTGGGAATCTGCAACGGTTGTTCGATCTGCGTGCGCACCCGGCTTTCGGCCAGCTTGCCCATGCCCAGCAGCAGTACCGGGTACAGCAGCGGCCCGAACAGCAGGGTCAGCAGCAACGTGCGGCGATCGCGCGACAGATCGCGCAGTTCCTTGCGCATCACCGTCATCAAGGTCGACATCATGCTCATGCGTGCAGGCCCTCTTCGCTGCCGATCAGTGTCACGAATGCATCTTCCAGATTGGGCTCGCCGGCCTGCGCGCGCAGTTCATCGGCACTGCCGGCGGCCATCACCGTGCCCTTGGCAATGATCACGATGTGGTCGCACAGCGCCCCGACCTCCTGCATGATGTGGCTGGACAGGATCACGCAGCGGCCTTCTTCGCGCAGCCCCAGCAGGAAACGGCGCAGTGCGCGGGTGGTCATCACGTCCAGGCCGTTGGTCGGTTCATCCAGGATGACATTGCGCGGGTCGTGCACCAGCGCGCGCGCGATCGCGGTCTTGGTGCGCTGGCCCTGCGAGAAGCCATCGGTCTGCCGGTCGAGGATGTCGCCCATGTCCAGTGCATGGGACAGCACCTCGATGCGTTCGCGGATCTTCTGCGCGGACAGGCCGTGCAGTTCGCCGAAGTAGGCGATGTTCTCGCGTGCGGTCAAGCGCTTGTAGACGCCACGCGCATCGGGCAGCACGCCGAGGTGGCGGCGCACTTCCACCGGGTCGCGCGCAGCGTCGATGCCATCGACGGTGATGCTGCCCTGGTCGGGGGTCATCAGCGTGTAGAGCATGCGCATGGTGGTGGTCTTGCCGGCGCCGTTGGGGCCAAGCAGGCCGGTGATGCGGCCATCCTCGGCGCGGAAGCCGACGTTGGACACCGCCTGGATGCGCCCGCTGCGGGTGTCGAAGGCCTTGTGCAGGTTGTCGGCGACGATCATGGTTCCCATCCGTTGAACGAGGTGAACGCCGGCACGTAGCTCAGCGTGTCCAGGCAGCTGGCGTCGAGCGCCTTGGCATCGGTCTTGTCGATGAACTGGCCGAGCAGGCGCGGCATGCAGCCGGCAGCCAGGGTGCCGTGGCCCTGACCGCGGGCCACCAGCGCGCGGCCGTTGGGCAGGCCCTTGAGGACCTGTTCGGCGTAGCGCGGCGGGGTGACCGGATCCAGCTCACCGGACAACAGCAGCGCCGGTACCTCACTGCGCAGAGGTTCGGCATTGGCCGGCGCCGCGGGCTGGTGCGGCCATACCGGGCAGGCGGCGAAAAATGCACTGGCCACTTCGTTGCCGAACAGGCGGTCGGGGTTCGCAGGCGGTGCGCGGTAGCGCGGCGCATCCTCGCTGCAGATCACCGACCACTGCATGCCGCGGTTGATCTGGAAATCCATGCTGCGGTTGGCACCGCGCGCCAGCGACGCCAGCGGTGCATAGCGGCCCTGTGCGGCTTCATCCAGCACCAGCGGCAGCAGCGAGGAGAACTGCGGCACGTAGGAGAAGGCGAACGCCAGGCCCACCACGCTGTCCGGGCTCAGCACGTCCTGGCGTGGCGCGTTGGTGCCCGGGTCGCGATAGTCAACGGTTACCGGTGCACGGCGCAGGGTTGCGACCACGCTGCGCAGCTGGGCAGCGGTATCGACCGGGAAACGCTTGCTGCACGCCGCATTCTTGCGGCACTGCGCTGCCTGTAGCGTGATCGCGTCTTCGAAGGTGTTGGCGAAATCTCCGCCGACCACCAGCTCATTGGGCACTACGCCATCGATGACGATGCTACGGGTGTGCTGCGGGTAGGCGCCGGCATAGCGCTGGGCCACCCGAGTGCCGTAGGAGCCGCCGACCAGGTTCAGCTGGTCCACGCCCAATGCCCGGCGTACCGCGTCCAGGTCGGCGATTGCCTCGCTGGTGGTGTAGAAGCGCGCGTCGGCGCGTCCCTTCAGCGATGCGGCGCAGCGCTGGGCGTAGTCGCGCAGCAGGGCCTCGCTGGGAGCGGCCTCCTCGTCGATGGGCAGCGGCTTGCCGTCCGCGCCGAGGCAGCTCAGCGGATTGGAGCCGCCGGTACCGCGCTGGTCGATCAGGAAGATGTCGCGCTGCTTGCGGACCTGGCGCAGCGCGGTGTCGACGATGACCGCCACTTCGCTGGCGGCCTGGCCGGGGCCGCCGGCAAGGAAGAACACCGGATCGGGTTGGCTGGCACCATTGTCGCCCGACTCCAGCCAGGCAATGCGCAGGTCGATGCGGCGACCGTCAGGCCGGGCGCGGTCTTCGGGTACCTGCAGCGTGGTGCATTGGGCCGCGACGTTGGCGCTGGCGCCTTCGCTGGACAGCGTGCAGGGCTGGAATGCCAGCGTGCCGTAGCGGCGGCTGGGTGCATCGGCACCGCCCTCGGCATTGCCCGAGGGTGATGGACTGCAGCCGGCCAGCATCAGGCTGGCCAGCATGGTGGCCAGTGCGAGGTGGTGTCTTTGCATCGTGCTCGTTTCCCCTGGAGGACGTTCCTGCCGACCACGACGGGCTGCCGCGGAAGATGTGACCCAACTTACACGGGCACGGCGTCGGCGGCGATGGGCAAGGGCGAAACCGCCTCCGGGGCTGCACAGACCAGGCGGTCGCGTCCCTCGGCCTTGGCACGGTAGAGGGCGGCGTCGGCAGCCGCCAGCAACAGCCCCAGCTCGCCCTGCCCGGCGTCCACGGCCAGGCCGACGCTGGCGGTGACGGCCACCGGCCCCTGGGCCAGGGGCGCCGGCCACTGCTGCAGGCGCACACGGATCATCGCCGCCAGTTCCACCGCTTCGCGCTGCGAGCTGCCTGCCAGCACCAGCACGAACTCCTCGCCACCGTAGCGCCCCAGAAGGTGGTCGCGTCCGCGCAGGCACTGCTGCAGCACATGGGCAAAGTGGCGCAGCACGTCGTCGCCGGCCGGATGGCCCCAGCGGTCGTTGATCGTCTTGAAGTGGTCCACGTCGATCAGCAGCAGCACCAACGGTCGTCGCTGGCGGCGCAACTGCTGCAACCGGGCCTGGCCGTCGGCCAGCACCGCACTGCGGTTGAGCAGGCCGGTCAGTCCATCGGTACGCGCGGCATGGCGAAGATCGACCAGCATGCGTTCAACCAGCAGCAGCACCATGGCGAAGCAGCGCGCCAGCTCCAGCATCACGCCGGCCAGATAGGTGGCAAACATCGGTGATCCGGTGCGCATGATGTCCTCGCCGGCGTCAGGCGCAACCGGCAGCCACAGTCGAACCGCATACAGCGCGGCCTCAGCCAGGAACACCGCCGCGGCCAGCCGGCAACTGGTGCGCTGCTGCGGCGGCGCGTAGCGCAGCAGCAGCACGGCAATCCAGCCGTTGACCAGCACCGCGAACACACTGAACACCTGCAGGCGGATGCCCAGGTCGGGCCACATCACCAGGAACGCGAAGATGCAGGCCATGAACGTGGCCGCCAGCAGCAGCGGGCGCCACAGCGGCAACGGTCGCTCCAGATGCAGGGCCACGCCCCGCAGCATCATCAGACCGCAGGCCGCCATTGCCGCGTTGCCGGCCAGCACCGCGGGGACCAGCGGCAGATACGGGCGCAATGCCAGCAGGGTCACCCCCAACGTCATCAGCCACAGGCTGATCGTCCATTGGCGCAGCACCGGTTGCCCCCGCAGCACCAGCAGCAGCAGCGAAAACCCCATCGCGATGCCGATGCAGAGCAGGAAGCCAAGCACGGTGATGGTAGGGAAATGCAGGGACATTCGCCGCTCGTCGGCAGGGGCGCCGCGCGCATCTTAGCGCCTTGCGGCCACCGGCTGAGGCTCCTGCCCCGGGCCGTGGAATGCAAGGTCGGAAAACGGCGAGCACCCTGCGCACGCCCCGGCGCAGAATGCGGTGCACACAAGGAGACCGGCATGCACACGTGGTACCTCGGTGGCATCGACCACCGCCCGTTCCTGCACCTGTTCGAGAAGAGCGACACGGCGTTGGCCGCACTGGGCGTCCAGCGCCGCTGGGCCGGCGCGCACGGCGGCCACCCCTGCCGGGTGGGACTGAACGATCCGCCGCCGGGCAGCGAGCTGCTCCTGCTCTCGCATGTCCATCTGCCGCTGCACTCGCCCTATCACGCGTCCGGCCCGATCTTCGTACAGCGCGGGGCGACCCGATGCGTGCTGCCGCCTGGCGAAGTACCGTCCTATGTGCAGCGCCGGATGATCTCGCTGCGTGCCTACGATCACGCCGCGCTGATGCGGGAGGCGCAGATCGCCGCAGGCAGCGAGGTCGGTGCGCAGCTGGATCGGCTGTTCGCCGATCCGGCGGTGGCCTTCGTCCAGCTGCACAACGCGGCCCACGGATGTTTCTCGTGCCAGGCCGATCGGGTCGCTGTGGCATCCCCACCGCGTGACCTTCATGACGTGATCGATGGCACGCCGGTCACGTGATCGCCCGCGCATCCGTTCAGCCCCACGTGAAGCCCGCGGGAAGGGCTTCACATGCGCAGTCACGGATCGGCATCTTCGTGGTTCCGCCCCCTGCATCGCGACTCGATACTCGCGGGGGTGCCGCCGAAAGTCCGCCGTGCAGCGCAGCTCCTGCGGTCACCGTTCCCTTTCGACGACCACAAGGATGCGCCATGTCATTCCGATCCACACCGCTGCTGGCCACCGCGTTCGCCGCCGCAGGCCTGGGCCTGGCCGGCACTGCGGCCGCCCACGGCACCATGACCACACCGGTCAGCCGCGTCTATGCCTGCTTCCAGGGCAATCCCGAGAATCCGACCAATCCGGCCTGTGCCGCCGCCAAGGCGATCGGCGGCTCGCAGGCGTTCTACGACTGGAACGGCATCAACCAGGCCAACGCCAACGGCAACCATCAGGCGGTGGTGCCCGATGGCAAGCTGTGCAGCGGCAACAACCCGACCTTCCGCGGCCTGGACGTGGACCGCAGCGACTGGCAGACCACGCCGATCCAGCCCGACGCCAATGGCAGGTTCACCTTCGTGTTCAAGGCCACCGCGCCACACGCCACGCGCGACTGGCGCTTCTTCGTCACCCGCGAAGGCTGGCAGCCGGGCAGCCCGCTGCGCTGGGCCGACCTGCAGGAATTCTGCACGCTGGGCAACACGCCGCTGTCGGCCGATGGCACCTACAAGCTGCAGTGCACGCTGCCGCAACGCACGGGCCAGCACGTGATCTACAACACCTGGCAGCGTTCGGATTCGACCGAAGCGTTCTACACCTGCATGGATGTGCGCTTCCAGGGCGGCGGCGGTACGGCCCCGGCGCCGCAATGGCAGGATGCCGGCCCAGTGACCGCACGCGGCGAGCTGCCGGTCGGCACCACCCTGGCACTGCGCGTGTTCAATGCCAACGGCAATGACGTGGAGCGCGTCGAGGCCACGCTGGTCAGTGGCCAGACCGCAGCCGCGCAATGGCCGCTGGTGCTGGCGCGCAAGGTCAATGCCAGCGCGCAGCATGCACGGGTGGGCGTGCTTGCCAATGGCGTGATCACGCCGTCGGCCTCGGCCACCGCCAACCGCGTGTACCTGAAGGACGGCAACCGCTTCCAGCTCGACACCAAGGTGCCGGATCCCGGCACGCCGTCGCCCGGCGGTGACTACGACAGCGTGTATCCGGTCGGCATCGGCAGCTACGTGCCGGGCCAGACAGTGGTGAAGGGCAGCGACGGTAAGCTGTACGCCTGCCGGCCATTCCCGGAAGGCGCGTGGTGCAACGTCAATGCCGAGGCGTATCGCCCGGGCGTGGGCTCGGCCTGGCGGGATGCCTGGATCGCGTACTGAGCCAGGTTCCGGGGGCGGCGTGAGGCCGCCTCCGGTTCATCGGGTTGCCGGCCAGCGGCCGGCACTACCCTGCTCCATGCGGTTGCCGGCCAGCGGCCGGCACCCTGGCTTACTTGCTGCTGACGTACTTCTCGCGGCGGATCTGCGGGTTGCCCAGGCCGGCGCCCTTCAGCAGCTCGGCGCAGGCATCGACCATGTCCGGGTTGCCGCACAGGTAGGCGATGTCGGTGGCCGGGTCCGGGGTGAAGCCGGCCAGTGCCTGCTGCACGTAGCCGTGCTGCACGTCCGGGTGCGGATCGGCCGGCAGTTCGCGCGACAGGCACGGAACATAACGGAAGTTCGGATGCTTTTCGGCGAAGCTGTAGAAATCTTCGCTGTACAGCAGCTCGCCCGGACTGCGTGCGCCCTGCAGCAGCACGATCTGCACACCGCGCTCGGCCATGGCCGTTTCCAGCAGCGGCAGCATCGAGCGGTACGGGGTGACGCCGGTGCCGGTAGCGATCAGCAGGTAACGCGCGTTGTGGTCGCCGGGGTTCAGGCAGAACCGGCCGTACGGGCCGGACGCGCTGACCTGGCCGCCGTGCTCCAGCGCCTCGAACAGGGCCGTGGCGGCGCCACCGGGCACGAAACTGACCGCGATATCCACCGCCTCGCCCGGGCCCAGCGCGTGGTCGTGGATGGTCGCCAGCGAGTAGCTGCGCTTGGTTTCGGTACCGTCGGCGTAGCTGAAATGGACCTGGATGAACTGGCCTGGCTGGAAATCCAGCGGCTGTCCGTCGTCACGCACGAACTGGTAGTGGCCGACGGTCGGGGCCAGCATGCGGCGGCCGACCAGCTTGAGGGGGAATTGAACAGGCACGACTTTTCGGGACAGTGTGTAGCCGGGGCAAGCCCTCGGGGTCTTCTATAATAGCCCCTCCCCGCCCCTCTCCAGCGCCAGCCCATGGGCGCGAAGGCTTCGAGCTTGGCATCCCAGAACGATACGGCGCCCGCCCTGCGCGTGCGCGACCTGCGCAAGACCTACGACAACGGCACCCAGGCCCTGAAGGGCGTTTCCCTGGAAGTGGCCCCGGGCGACTTCTTCGCCCTGCTCGGCCCCAACGGGGCCGGCAAGTCGACCCTGATCGGCATCATCAGCTCCCTGGTCAACCTCAGCGAGGGCCAGGTGGAAGTGTTCGGCAGCGACCTGGTGCGCAACCGCAGCGCCACCATGCGCCTGATCGGGCTGGTGCCTCAGGAAATCAACTTCAACCTGTTCGAGAAGCCCTTCGACATCCTGGTGAACTACGCCGGCTTCTATGGCGTGCCGCGCGAGGAAGCCGAGCAGCGCGCCGAAGAGGAACTGAAGCGCGCGCACCTGTGGGAAAAGGCACAGGTGATGAGCCGTACGCTGTCCGGTGGCATGAAGCGCCGGCTGATGATCGCCCGCGCGATGATGACCCGCCCGCGCCTGCTGATCCTGGACGAGCCAACCGCCGGCGTGGACATCGAGATCCGCCGCGACATGTGGCGGGTGCTGAAGGAGATCAACGCTGCCGGCACCACGATCATCCTCACCACCCATTACCTGGAAGAAGCCGAGTACCTGTGCCGCCACCTGGCGATCATCAACCATGGCCAGATCGTCGAGCAGGGGCCGATGCGCGCCCTGCTGGCCAAGCTGGACGTGGAAGGCTTCCTGCTGGACATCGACGGTGACCTGCCGGCGCAGCTGCCGGTGATTGAAGGCGCGACGCTGACCGCGCCGGACCCGCACACGCTGGACATCGACATGCCTCGCGCAATGGACCTCAACCGCGTGTTCGCCACGCTCAACGAGTCCGGCATCCGCGTGCGTTCGATGCGTACCAAGAGCAACCGCCTGGAGGAGCTGTTCGTGCGCCTCACCGGCAACCTGGAGAAGCCTGCATGAGCACCACCGAGCTGACCGACGGCCAGCGCAACCGCGTCGCACTGATGACCATCGTGCGTCGCGAAGTCGCCCGCATCATGCGCATCTGGGGCCAGACCCTGGTGCCGCCGGCGATCACCATGACCCTGTACTTCCTGATCTTCGGCAACCTGATCGGGTCGCGCGTGGGTGACATGGGTGGCTACACCTACATGCAGTTCATCGTGCCGGGCCTGGTGATGATGAGCGTGATCCAGAACAGCTATGGCAACATCAGTTCCTCGTTCTTCGGCGCCAAGTTCGGCCGTCACGTGGAAGAACTGCTGGTCAGCCCGATGCCGAACTGGGTGATCCTGTGGGGCTACGTGGCAGGCGCGGTGCTGCGCGGCCTGATGGTGGGCGTGATCGTGCTGATCATCGCGATGTTCTTCACCCCGGTGCGCATCCCGCACCCGCTGGTGATGCTGACCACGGTGATCCTGGGCGCGACGATCTTCTCGCTGGCCGGTTTCATCAACGCGGTGTATGCGAAGAAGTTCGACGACGTGGCGATCGTGCCGACCTTCATCCTCACCCCGCTGACCTATCTGGGTGGCGTGTTCTATTCGGTGAAGCTGCTGCCGGGCTGGGCCGAAGCGGCCACGCACGCGAACCCGATCTTCTACATGGTCAATGCGTTCCGCTATGGCCTGCTGGGCAGCAGTGACGTACCGCTGCCGGTGGCCTACGGGTTGATGCTCGGCTTCGTGGTGGCGCTGACGGCGCTGGCGCTGTGGCTGCTGCGCCGCGGCGTGGGCATGCGCAGCTGAGTAGTGCCGGCCGCTGGCCGGCAACCGTCCATCCACACCATGCGTGGATGAAGCTGCCTGTAGAGCCGAGCCCATGCTCGGCTCTTTTTCTGCGCGCCTAGCCGATGGACATCAAGGCACAGCCGAGCATGGGCTCGGCTCTACAGAATGCAACGGCGCCTTCCGCCTGCAATCTCCGGCACAATCGCAGTTCTGATTCCCCCAGAACACGGTGAACGTGCAATGCGCATCCTGATCCTCGGCGCCGGCGGTACCGGCGGTTACTTCGGTGGTCGCCTGGCCCAGGCCGGTGTCGATGTCACCTTCCTGGTGCGCCCGGCACGCGCTGCACAGCTCGACCGCGATGGCCTGGTCATCCGCAGCCCGATCGGCGATGCCCGCTTCCCGGTGCAGCACGTCACTGCCGACGCCCTGCCCGCGCTCGCTGCGGAAAAGCCCTTCGATCTGGTCATCCTCAGCTGCAAGGCCTATGACCTGGACAGCTCGATCGACGCCATCGCCCCGGCCGTGGGTGCCAGCACCAGCGTGCTGCCCATCCTCAATGGCCTGCATCATTACAACGCGTTGGATGCGCGCTTCGGTCGCGAGGCGGTGCTGGGCGGCCTGTGCTTCATCAGCGCCACCAAGGCCGCTGACGGCGCCGTGCTGCACCTGGGCAAGCCGGCCAAGCTCACCTTCGGCGAGCGCGATGGCAGCGCGATCTCCGCGCGCGTGCGTGCCATCGCCGCCGCCTGCGCGCAGGCCGATCTTGATCACCTGGCCAGCGAACGCATCGGCCAGGAGCAGTGGATCAAGTACACCTTCCTGACCGCACTGGCCGCCGCCACCTGCCTGCTGCGTGCGGACATCGGCACCATCGTCGCCACCGATGATGGCCAGGCCATCGTGCGCGGCCTGTACGACGAATGCCTGGCCGTGGCCGAAGCCGCCGGTGAACCGATTCCCGAGGCCGCGCAGGACACCGCGCGCGGCACCTTGACCCAGGCCGGATCTGCGCTGAAGGCCTCGATGCTGCGTGACCTGGAAGCCGGCCAGCAGGTGGAGGCCGAGCAGATCGTCGGCGACATGCTGGCGCGGGCGCGCAAGGCCGACCAGGAAGGCCTGTTGCTGCAGGTCGCCTACAGCAGCCTGCAGGCCTACCAGGCCCAGCGCGGCGGGTGAGCCACATGCCGCAGCCGTCGCGGGTGCTGATCCTCGGCCTGGGCTGCAGCGGCCGCGTGCTGGCCACGCAGCTGCAGGCACGCGGCGTGCAGGTGGCGGGAACAGTGCGCGATCCAGCAGCGGCCCCCGACGATGGCCTGCGTCGGCACCGGTTGCAGGCCGACGCCGCGCCTTCAGCTGCCCTGCTCGATGAGATCGCGCGTGCCGAGGCCGTGCTGTGCAGCGTGCCGCCGGATGCCGAGGGCGATCCTGCCTTGCGCCTGCTGCTGCCGGTGCTGCAGGCCAGCCCGGCCCTGCGCTGGGTCGGCTATCTGTCATCGACCTCGGTGTATGCCGACCGCGCCGGCGGCTGGATCGACGAAACCAGCGTGGCCGACGCCAGCGAGGCCGCCGGCGTGCAACGCAGGCTGGCGGAGGCCCAGTGGCGGGCGCTGGCCGGACAACGCGGCATCGCCTCGGCAGTGTTGCGCCTGCCCGGGCTGTACGGGCCGGGTCGCAATGTGCTGGTGCAGTTGGCACAGGGCCGTGCACGCCACGTGGTGCGGCCCGGGTTGGTGTTCAACCGCCTGCATGTGCAGGATCTTGCCGCGGTGATCATCGCCGCGATGCAGCGACCGGTCGCGCAGGGGATGTACCTGCCCAGCGACGACGAGCCGGCGCCGCCGCAGGAGGTGCTGGCCTTCGCCGCGCAGTTGGGCGGCTTTGCGATGCCGCCTGCGGTGGCCTGGGACGACCCGGGGCTGAGCCCGGCCCTGCGGCGCTTCTACGAAAGCAGCAAGCGCATCGACAGCCGTGGCACGCGTGCGGCGCTGGGCTGGCAGCCGCACTTCCCGAGTTACCGTGAGGGCCTGCGCGACCTGCTGGAATCGCCTTGAACCACTCGTAGCGTCGAGCTTGCTCGACTGCTTTCGCACGGCAGTCGAGCAAGCTCGACTCTACGACGCGGGGTGGGCGCGTTCCCTGCCGCGCTTCCCGAGTTACCGCGAAGGCCTGCGCGACCTGCTCCGGTAGTGCCGGCCGCTGGCCGGCAATCGCGCGATGATTGCCGCGTTCATGCTGTTGCCGGCCAGCGGCCGGCACTACCATCAACCGGCGTCGGGCAGCCGGAAGAACGTGCGTGCGGCCGCCGTGGCATTGGCCGCGGTCACTGCCACGTCCTCGCCACGGTCACGTGCCAGTTCTTCCACGATGTGCGAGAGGAACATCGGTTCGTTGCGGCGATCCTTCGGCATCGGCTTCAGCGTGCGCGGCAGCAGGTACGGTGCGTCGGTCTCGATCATCAGGCGGTTGGCCGGGATGTTCTTCACCAGTTCGCGCAGGTGCGCGCCACGGCGCTCGTCGCACAGCCAGCCGGTGATACCGATGTACCAGTCCTGGTCCAGGTAGTCGAACAGTTCGTCGCGTTCACCGGTGAAGCAATGCACCACCGCCGGGCCGATGCGACCTTCGAAGTTCTTCATCTGCGCCATGAAATCGGCATGCGCGTCGCGCTGGTGCAGGAACAGGGGCTTGCCATTGTCCGCGGCCAGCTGCAGCTGGCGCTCGAACGCGCGGTGCTGGGCCGGGCGCGGCGAGAAATCGCGGAAGTAGTCCAGCCCGCACTCACCCACCGCCACCACTTCCGGATGTGCATGCAGCGCGCGCATCTCGGCATCGCATTCCTCGGTGTATTCCACCGCGTGATGCGGGTGCACGCCGGCGGTGGCATACAGGAAGCCGGGGTGCTGCTGGGCCAACTGCACGGCCAGCGGTGAGTGCTCGCGGCTGGCACCGGTGATGACCATCTGCACCACGCCGGCCTGGCGCGCGCGGTCCAGCACGGCGTCGCGGTCGCGGTCGAAGGAATCGTGGGTCAGGTTGGCGCCGATATCGATCAGGTGCATGGGGGGCTGCAGGACAGTGTTCCCGCCCATTGTAGCCCGCCACTACGGTGGATCATTCCACGTTGCGATCGTGGCGCTCCCAGCGCTCAGGCAGATTGAGCGCCGCGCAGGGTTCACAGACGAGGTCGCCATTCTGTTGGCGGATGAACCGCATCCCCGCGTCGGGGTGCGCTGCGCAGATGTCGCGCGCTCCACCGTCGACCAGCAACCGGAAGCCGTCCGGATCGTGGCACACCGTCAGGGTATTGAAGGTCAACCCCATTCTGCTGCGGGCGAACTGGGCAAGAAAGATGAAGGCCTGGTCGCCGGACAGTTCCAGTGAGGGAAAGTCTGGCGAGCGCAGGACGCCCTGCTCGTACGCAAGCCGCACTGACGATTCATCACTCATGCCCTGCGGCAGGTAGCGCTGCTGGATGTCCGCGCCCAGCAGGCGCGCCATCGGGTGGGCCGTGTCGGATATCACGGCGCTGGCATTGCTGCACGGGGGCAGCAGCAGAAGTGAAGCAAGCAGGAGACGGGTACGCATGTGCAATTGGGAGGCAGGGCGCGCCACCAGAACACCCGCAACCGTGCGGGGTCAAGCCAAGTCGGCGTTTGGGCGCTTATCCTTGGCGTATGAAACCGCCTGTTTTCCCGATTTCCCCGTTGCTGCCGCAGATCCAGCAGCACCTGGCCGCGCAGCCGCGGCTGGTGCTGGAAGCGCCACCTGGCGCCGGCAAGACCACCCAGGTGCCGCTGGCGCTGCTGGATGCGCCGTGGCTGCAGGGCCGGAAGATCATCCTGCTGGAACCGCGCCGGGTCGCCGCGCGCAGCGCTGCTCTGTTCATGTCGCGGCAGCTGGGCGAGGAGGTCGGTGGCACGGTCGGCTACCGCATCCGCTTCGAGAACAAGGTCTCGGCGCGCACGCGCATTGAAGTCGTCACCGAAGGCATCCTGACCCGCATGCTGCAGGACGACCCAATGCTGGAAGAGGTCGGCGCGATCCTGTTCGATGAATTCCACGAACGCCACCTCAGTGGCGATCTCGGCCTGGCCCTGGCGCTGGACGTGCAGGCGCAGCTGCGCGACGACCTGCGCCTGGTGGTGATGTCGGCCACGCTGGATGGCGAGCGGCTGGCGCGCTTCCTCGATGCACCGCGCCTGAGCAGCGAGGGCCGCAGCTACCCGGTGGCGATCAGCCATTTCCCGGCGCGCCGCGATGAAGCGCTGGAGCTGCAGGTGCGCCGCGCGGTGCAGCAGGCGCTGGCCGAACACCCCGGTGACCTGCTGGTGTTCCTGCCCGGCCAGCGCGAGATCGCGCGCGTGCAGGCGGGGTTGCAGGAATCGCTGGATGCCGGCATCGAGGTGCTGGCGCTGCATGGCGAGCTGCCGGTGGAACAGCAGGCGCGCGTATTGCAGGCCGCCAGCGACGGCCGCCGCCGCGTGGTGCTGGCCACCAATGTGGCCGAGTCCTCGGTGACCCTGCCTGGCGTGCGCGTGGTGATCGACAGCGGTCAGGCGCGCGAACCGCGCTACGACCCCAACAGCGGCTTCACCCGGCTGGACGTGGTGGCCATCGCGCAGGCCTCGGCCGACCAGCGTGCCGGCCGTGCCGGACGCGTGGCCGAAGGCGTGGCCTGGCGACTGTGGCCACAGTCGCAGCGGCTGGAGCCGCAGCGCCGCGCCGAGATCGACCAGGTGGAACTGGCCGGGCTGGCGCTGGAACTGGCAGCCTGGGGCAGCAGCGACCTGCGCTTCCTCGATCCGCCACCGTCAGGACCGATGGGCGCGGCGCGCGAACTGCTGCAACGGCTCGGCGCATTGTCCAGCAGCGGCGCGATCACCGCGCTCGGCCGCCGCGTGCTGGCGCTGGGTACGCACCCGCGCATGGCGGCGATGCTGCTGGCCGCGCCGGATGCACGCGCACAGGCACTGGCGGCGGATCTGGCCGCGCTCCTTGAAGCCCGCGATCCGCTGCGCCAGGGCGGCGACGCCTTGGCTGCGCGCTGGCGGGCACTGGCGGCGTTCCGCAACGGCCGTGCACCGGGCGACGCCAACCGCAGCGGGCTGGCCGCCATCGATGCGGCCGCCAAGCAGTGGCGACGACGCCTGCGCTGCGAAGCCACGCCGCCGGCAAGCATCGAGGCGCACGAACTGGGTGACCTGCTCGCGCACGCCTTCCCCGACCGGATCGGCTTCCAGCATCCCAGTGATCCACTGCGCTACCTGCTGGCCAATGGCCGCAGCACGCGCCTGCACGAACTGAGCGACCTGCGTGGCGAACCGTGGCTGGTGGCCAGCGAACTGCGCTTCGAAGCGCGCGATGCGCTGCTGCTGCGGGCCGCACCGGTGGACGAAGATCGGCTGCGCAAGGCGTGGCCGGAGCGCTTCGTCACCGAAGATGTGGTGCGCTGGGACAGTGAGCGCCGCGCCCTAGTGGCGCTGCGCGAGACCCGTTTCGACCGCATCGTGCTGGACAGCCGCTCGGCCGGCCGGGTCGATCCGCAGCATGCCGCGCAGGCGCTTACCGACGCGGTGGCCGAGCTCGGCCTGCAGGCGCTGCCCTGGACCGAAGGCCTGCGCCAGTGGCAGGCACGGGTGGAATCGCTGCGGCGCTGGATGCCCGAGCTCGGCCTGCCCAACTGCAGCGACGACGCCCTGCTGGCCACGCGCGCGCAATGGCTGCAACCGGCGTTCGCCGGCAAGACGCGATTGGATGCGCTGGATGAATCCAGCTTCGGCGAGGCACTGAAGTCACCGCTGGAGTGGTCACAACGGCAGCTGGTCGAGCGCCATGCACCGACCCGCATCACCGTGCCTTCAGGCTTGGAACGGCCGATCACCTACGCGTTGGACAGCGAGAACGGTGAGCCACTGCCACCGGTGCTGGCGGTGAAGCTGCAGGAACTGTTCGGCCTGGCCGACACCCCGCGCATCGCCGATGGCCGCGTGCCGTTGACCCTGCACCTGCTGTCGCCCGGCGGACGCCCGTTGCAGGTCACCCAGGACCTGCGCAACTTCTGGGAGAACACCTACGCCGAGGTGAAGAAGGAAATGAAGGGTCGCTACCCGCGCCACCCCTGGCCGG
Organism: Stenotrophomonas sp. GSD10; assembly: GCF_056172695.1. Classification (NCBI taxonomy): domain Bacteria; kingdom Pseudomonadati; phylum Pseudomonadota; class Gammaproteobacteria; order Lysobacterales; family Lysobacteraceae; genus Stenotrophomonas; species Stenotrophomonas sp. GSD10. The sequence goes on from NZ_JAOCMC010000002.1 coordinate 4,048,905, forward strand.
ATGACCCGTGGACGGCCACGGCCACGCATCGCGCCAAGCCACGCGGAACCTGAGGGGCGGGGTCGGATCCCATTGCATCGCAATGGGCTCTGACCCCCGTACATGAGCGGTAGTGCCGGCCGCTGGCCGGCAACGCTTTCCACACGGTGCCACGAGGCTGCCGGCCAGCGGCCGGCACTACCGGGCGTGGACGCGGTCGGCCCTATCGAGTGCGGACCCTGCCCGATCCTGAATGGCTGCGGTAGAGTCACGCCACGCGCAACGCCGACTGACATACCGTTTACGGGCAACACGCGACACTGGACTTCGACCCGAGGCAAAGGACCCCCGCATGAGCAAGCTGACCGTAATCACCGACCGCGCTCTGGAGCGCGCCCTGGAACTGGCACACACGGCCGGCGACGGCCTGAAGAGCGCCGGTGGCAGCCTGCGCAATGCGGACTGGATCAAGACCGGTGCCGCCATCGGCGCGGTGAAGACCGGCGGCAAGGCCGCCACCAAGTTCGTGCGCCGCAACCCGGCAGTGGCGGTAGCCGCTGCAGCGGTCGGTGTCGGCCTGCTCGGCTATGCGCTGTACCGCAAACAGCAGAAGAAGAAGGCCGCCAACGGCCAGGTGGTGGATGGCCAGGCGCATCGCATCAGTGCACGTGACCGTCGCAATGCCACCGTGGTCGACGAGCACAGCGATATCGGCAGCGACGCCTGAGTTGCCGAGTGGGTCAGAGCCCTTCCTGCGGAAGAGGTCTGACCCCGTCAGCCTGTGAGGGCCGGACGCCACAAGGCCTCCGGCCCTTTCTGTTTCAACCGATCTGCCGCCACTGTCCGGGCCGCAGATCGTCCAGCCGGTACGGCCCCATCGATACGCGCACCAGGCGCAGCGTCGGCAGGTTCACCGCTGCGGTCATCCGCCGCACCTGTCGGTTGCGGCCCTCACGGATCGTGATCGCCAGCCAGCTGTCGGGCACGGTCTTGCGGAAGCGCACCGGCGGATCACGCGTCCACAGCGACGGCGCCGGATCGAGGCGCTCGATCTTCGCCGGCAGCGTCGGCCCGTCGTTGAGCACCACGCCGTCGCGCAGCTGTTGCAGCTGCTCATCGCTGGGCGTGCCTTCCACCTGCACCCAGTAGGTCTTGTCGGCCTTGTGCTTCGGGTCGGTCAGCTTGTGCGCCAGCGTGCCGTTGTCGGTCAGCAGCAGCAGGCCTTCGCTGTCATGGTCGAGCCGGCCCGCGGCGTACACGCGCGGCGGCAAGCCGAACCCGGCCAGCGTCGGCCGCGGCGGCACGCTGCGGTCGGTGAACTGGCAGAGCACGTTGAAGGGCTTGTTGAAGGCGATCAGCATTGCGGGCACGGCGGGCGGCGGATGGCACATTGTCCCACGCCGCGCCACGCGCCACGTCCCTGTAGTGCCGAGCCCATGCTCGGCTGCTGTTGTTCCCTGTCGCGCTGCGCGCGATGAGCCGAGCATGGGCTCGGCTCTACAGGGTCAGCGCATGCCCCCTTACGGCTTGATGAAGCGCAGGGTCATGCGGTCGCTTTCGCCGATCGCCTGGTACTTCGCATCATCTGCCTTGTCGTGCTGGTTGGTCGGCGGCAGCGTCCACACGCCGTTCGGGTGGTCCTTGGTGTCACGCGGGTTGGCGTTGACCTCGCTGCGCGCCTCCAGCTTGAAACCGGCGGCCTCGGCCATCGCGATCACCTGCTGCTGGCCGACATAGCCGGTGTCATCGTCGTCGGCCACATCGGCCTTGGCACGATGCTCGACCACGCCCAGCACGCCGCCCGGCTTGAGCACGTTGAAGAAGCCCTGGAACATGCCCTGCGCCTGACCGGCCTTGCGCCAGTTGTGCACGTTGCGGAAGGTCAGCACCACGTCGGCCGAGTTGGCGGGGCCGAACACCGGCTTGGCCGGATCGTAGGCCACCACGGCGGTCTTGCCGAACTGCGCCGGTGCAGCGGCGTACTTCTTTTCCAGGCTGTCGCGGCTGCGCTGCTGGTAGTCGCGGCCGCGGCCCTCGGCCACGGCCATCGGATCGACCACGGCGGCGACATAATGGCCCTTGTCATGCAGCAGCGGCGCCAGGATTTCCGAGTACCAGCCGTTGCCCGGGGTAATCTCGATGACCGTCTTCTCCGGTGCGACCTTGAAGAAGGCCAGGGTCTGCGCGGGATGGCGATAGGTGTCGCGCTTGGCATTGTTCGCGTCGCGGGTCGATGCCTTCACCGCCGCATCGATGGCCGGTGAGACCTGGATCTTCGCCGGCGCCACCGTGGCCGGTGCGGCGAATGCGGGAACAGCGGCAAGCAGGGCCGAAGCAAGCAGCAGGCGGCAACCACGCAGGGACGAAGCAGGCATCATCGGAGCGACTCCAGCGGAAGATGCGGCGAGACTAGCAGCCGCAGCGCCCCAGGTGTTCACAAAACGTTATGGGCGTGCGCGTTGCGGAACACTGTTTTGTGGCCACCGCCGCAGCACGGTCACACAACGCGTTCTATTCTGGAACACTTCCCCAAGGAGTCCGTGCCCATGACGGCAACCCGCGAACTGGGCCGTTCCGGCCTGCATGTACGTCCGCTCGCCTTCGGCGGCAACGTGTTCGGCTGGAGCGCCGATGAAAAGGCCAGCTTCGCCCTGCTCGATGCCTTCGTCGATGCCGGCTTCAATCTGGTCGATACCGCCGATGTGTATTCGGCGTGGGTACCCGGCAATGTCGGCGGCGAATCGGAAACGCTGATCGGCAGATGGTTCGCGCGTAGCGGCAAGCGCGACAAGGTGGTGCTGGCGACCAAGGTGGCCAAGTGGGCCGAGCGCCCCGGCCTGACCCCGGACAACATCAATGCCGCCGTCGAGGATTCGCTGCGCCGCCTGCAGACCGACGTGATCGATCTGTACCAGGCACACGAGGACGACGAGTCCACACCGCTGGAAGCCACGCTGGCCGCATTCGGCCGCCTCATCGAAGCCGGCAAGGTGCGCGCCATCGGTGCCTCCAACTACAGCGCCACGCGCCTGGCCGATGCGCTGAAGGTGTCCACCGACTACAAGCTGCCGCGTTACGAAACCCTGCAGCCGGAGTACAACCTGTACGACCGTGCCGGCTACGAAAGCGAGCTGGAACCGCTGGTGCAGCGCGAACAGATCGGCGTGATCGGTTACTACGCGTTGGCCAGCGGCTTCCTCAGCGGCAAGTACCGCACGCCGGCCGATGCGGCCAAGAGCCCGGCGCGTGGCGAGACGGTGGTGAAGCGCTATCTGAACCCGCGCGGCCTGCGCATCCTGCAGGCGCTGGATGACGTGGCCAGCAAGCACCGCGCGACCGCAGCGCAGATCGCGCTGGCGTGGCAGATCGCGCGGCCGTCGATCACCGCGCCGATCGTCAGCGCCACCGGCGTCGAGCAGCTGCACGAGCTGCTGGCGGCGGCGAGCCTGTCGCTGAGCGTGCAGGATGTCGCGCAACTGGACGCCGCCAGCACGGAAGCGTGAGACCCGGTAGTGCCGGCCGCTGGCCGGCATTGCACACATACCGAAGAAAATAATTGAACAAAATGGTTGCGCACGACTAAATCGTGGTTTATCGTGCGCACCTCGTTTCAACAACCACTGGAAACTTCCCTTGAACGCGCATTCCGTCGCCATCGCCAAACTGCTGCCATGCCTGCGCATGGACGTGCTGGCGCGCGCGTTCCGCAAGGAAGACCTGCTGACAACGGCCTGATACCCGCCCTGCGGAGATCGGCCACCCCGATCTCCGAGGCTTGACGACGCCCTCGGAACGCAAGTCCCGGGGGCGTTTTCGTTTGCGTCGACACAAGGACCCGCGATGCCAGAACTGCACCCCGCGCGGCAGCCCGCCACGCACTGACCCAGGTTTTCCCGCCGCGCCGGAGGATTCTCTTCGTGCCAATGGCAACGCCTGGACATTATCTGCATCGCACCCAAACATTATCGCTCGCGATAATGTCGGTGGCCTGCACCCTCGACTACCAACGGTCCCGTTTCAACCACGGGCTGGTGCGCGCGGCGATGCCGTGGCGTATGCCGGAGGTCGCGGACATGCCATCGCCTGGATCGCCTGCTGGAGGCAGGCGCCGGTTCGCCGGCTCGCGGTTCGATTCCGCGCGGTTCACCACTGGATAGCTCAGTAGGGATAGAGCAACGGATCCTGATTCCGTCTGTCGTGGGTTCGACTCCCACTCCAACCACATGACCTTCCACGTCATGACAAGAAGCAACACCCGGGGCGCACGCCCCAGCGGCCATCGTCGCCGGTTCTGCGAACGCCTCCGGGCGCCGCAGGAAGGGCAACGGACCGCACGCCGGGCCTCGGCCTGTCACCACTACCTGCCCCACCCTGCTCCGGTGCTGTCTGCCGGCAGCGATGGCCGCAAGGGTGACGACGCACCGCAGGCCCCGCGCGCGGACCGTCCGCCGATGGCCGCCCTCTTCCGCCGGCGGCACTGCGTGTGACGCCGGCCCTGCCACGACCTGTTCGACCCGGGTCATGGCATTCATTCCATCGGGTCGAACCACCAGAGCCATACAAGGAGAGACTCCCATGTTCTGGACCATCAAGGTCGTGATCGGCGACGGCGAGCGCGGCCTGGTGTATCGCAACCGTCGTTTCCAGCAGATCCTGCTGCCGGGTGTGCACCGCCTGTCGCTGTTCGGCGGCCGCCCGCAGGTGGACATCCACAGCGCATCGAAGGGCGCGGCCTACACCGGCAGCGACCAGGACAGCCTGATCGAAGCGCTGGGCGCGACGCTGGACACGCACTTCGTGCTGGCCAACGTCGGCGCCGGTGAGGTCGGCCTGTTGCTGCGCAACGGCCGCATCGATGAAGTCCTGCCGCCGGGCAGCCGCCGTCTGTACTGGCGCGGTTCGGTCGACACCCAGGTGCGCGTGCTGGCACTGGGTGACGAGCCGTACGTGCCGGTGGACGTGCAGCAGCGCCTGGGTCAGCTGGGCGTGCTGCCGCGTGTGGCGGTGATCAGCACCGTGCCGAGCGAGTCGGTCGGCCTGCTGTTCATCGATGGCACGCTGCGGCAGACGCTGGGTGCCGGCCTGCACGCGTTCTGGAACTTCAACGGCAACGTGTCGGTGGAGCGGGTGGAGCTGCGTGCGCGTTCGCTGGACGTGTCCGGCCAGGAACTGCTCAGCCGCGACAAGGTGACCCTGCGGGTGAACCTGGCCGCGACCGTGCAGGTGGTCGACCCGGTGCGTGCACACCGCACGCTCAGCAACGCCGATGAGTTCATCTATCGGCAGCTGCAGTTCGGCCTGCGCCAGGCGATCGCCGCACGCAGCCTGGACGAGCTGCTCGGTGACAAGGCCGCGCTGGACGGCGAGATCGCCGCCCATGTACAGGCCGCGATCGAGGGCCACGGCGTACGCCTGCTCGGCGTCGGCATCAAGGACGTGATCCTGCCGGGCGAGATGAAGGAGATCCTCAACGGCGTGGTGCTGGCCGAGAAGCAGGCCCAGGCCAGCGTGATCCGCCGCCGCGAGGAGGCCAACGCCACGCGCTCGCAGCTCAACACCGCAAAGCTGATCGAGGACAACCCGGTGCTGATGCGCTTGAAGGAGCTGGAGGCGCTGGAGAAGGTCACCGAGAAGATCGACAAGCTCACCGTGTTCGGCGGCCTGGACGGCGTGCTGAAGCAGCTGGTGACGATCAGGTAGGGGGCAGCGGCGGCGCAGGGACGCGCCGCCGGCCCATCAAGGACAATCAACAAGACAATGGACACGCAACAGAACTATCAATGGCTGCACGCCGAGGGGACCACGCCGATCAAGGGCTGGGTCAACGGTGTGCCGCTGGAAGCACAGGCCCACGAGCAGCTGCGCAACATCGCTGCGATCCCGTTCGTCGGGCCGTGGGTGGCAGTGATGCCGGACGTACACCTGGGCAAGGGCGCGACCGTCGGCTCGGTGATCCCGACCCGCGGTGCAATCATCCCGGCTGCGGTTGGCGTCGACATCGGCTGCGGCATGGCGGCGGTGCGCACCACGCTGCGCGCCAACGACCTGCCCGATGACCTGCGGCAGCTGCGCAACAGCATCGAGCGCAGCATCCCGGTTGGTAATGGGCGAGGTGGCGAGCATCACCGCATGCCCGACAGCATCCACACCCGGCTGGTGCAGTCCGGGCTGGCCGCCGGGCTGGAGAAGATCAAGGACAGGCATCGGAAGATCCGCACCGACAAGCTCGACCGCCAGCTGGGCACGCTGGGCGGCGGCAATCACTTCATCGAGCTGTGCCTGGACGAGACGGACACGGTGTGGGTGATGCTGCACAGCGGCTCGCGCGGTACCGGCAACCTGATCGGCACCTACTTCATCGAGAAGGCGCGCGAGGAGCTGGCACGGCGTGTGCTCGGCTTCCACCTGCCGGACAAGGACCTGGCGTTCTTCATGGAAGGCGAGCCACTGTTCGACGACTACGTGGAGGCGGTGTCGTGGGCGCAGGACTACGCGCGGCAGAACCGCGAGGCGATGATGTCGCGGGTGTTGGCCGAAATGCGCCACCGCTTGCCGAAGTTCCAGCTGGCGGCGATGGCGGTGAACTGCCACCACAACTACGTGCAGAAGGAAACGCATCACGGCCAGGAGCTGCTGGTGACGCGCAAGGGCGCAGTCAGCGCGCGCGAGGGCGAGCTGGGCATCATTCCCGGCAGCATGGGCACGCGCAGCTACATCGTGCGCGGCAAGGGCAACGCGGACAGCTTCCACAGCTGCAGCCACGGTGCCGGCCGGGTGATGAGCCGTGGCGCCGCACGCCAGCAGATCACGCTGGCACAGCATCGCGAAGCCACCGCACACGTGGAATGCCGCAAGGACAGCGGCGTGCTGGACGAGTCACCGGCAGCGTACAAGTCGATCGACGATGTGATGGCGGCGCAGCTGGACCTGGTCGACGTGGTGCATACGCTGCGGCAGGTGCTGTGCGTAAAGGGGTAAGGGAACGGTGCCGGCCAAGGCCGGCACCCACTGCGCCTCAATCGTGCTCGACGCCGCACCACCCTGGCAGATAGCGCGCATCGGCGTGCCGCGCATGTTCGGTGGCGGTGGCCACCGCCTTGCGGAAGTCGCGGCGGATCAGCTTGCGGGACATCCGCTGGCGGAAGTAGTCGGCCCACAGGAACTCGGCGAACGGCTGCACCGACTTGGCGTAGCCACCACTGCGGCGCACCTCGCCGGCCAGCGAGCGATGCGGATCATCGGCCAGGTCCAGCAGCGATTTCGGCATCGCCGACGGCGGCTGGCGCACGCCCTCGGCATCGAACGGATGCGCCCAGCAATAGCGTTCCATCACCGTCCAGAACAGCTTGCGTGGCAGGTGCGAGAGATCAGCCTGCACGGCGGTCAGTACGTGTTCGATGCCCTCCTCGTGCAGGGCCACTGCCAGATGATGGTGGTCGATCAGGTACAGCCGGTTCGACGGCCCCACCACCACCGGCACCATGTGCCGCCCCAGATAGCGCTCCTCGCCCTCCTTCGGCAAGGTCTTCCACTGCGCGCGCTTGCGCTGCACTTCCAGCAGGCCCACGCTCATCTGCGTCGGCCGCAGTTCGAGGATGGCGACCGGCGACAGCCGCGGTTCGGGAATGCGGGTCATGGCGTACCTCGTGCGTGGTAGTGATCAACGGCCTGCTGCACGCTGGGGGTTGTTCCCCCTGGCCCCAGCAGCGCAGCGATGCCGAAGCGGTCCAGTGCCTGCATCGCGCGCAACGAGCCCAGCCGCGCAATGACGAACACGATGCCCTTCTGTTGGCACAGGCCGATCACCTCGCGCAGGCTCTGCGCTGCGCTGTAGTCGATCTCGACGATCGCGCTGCCTTCCAGCACGATCAGCCCCGGCGCGGGCCTCGCATCAACGCTGGCCAGCAGCTGGCGCTTGAAGCTGTCAGCGTTGGCGAACAGCAGCGGTGCCTGGAAGGCCAGCACAGTCACCCCGGGCTCGGTCTCGCCGCGGCTGCCCGGCCACCAGACCGTAGTGCCCGGCAGGCGCGACAGCACCAGCATCGGGCTGTGCGCGATCATCCACACGCCATGCAGCAGGGCCAGCCCCACGCCTATCGCAATGCCGGACTGGATCGGCAGACACACCACCGCCAGGAAGGTGAGCACCGCCAGCAGCGCTTCGCCGCGCGCCCGGCGAGCGATGTCGATCAGCACGCGCAGGCGGAACAGGCGCACCGCCACGAACAACAGCACACCGGCCAGTGCGGCCTCGGGAATCGCACCGAGCACGCGGCCGCCGCAGAACGCCAGCAGCATCACCAGCGCGGCTGCAATCAAGGCACCCAGCTGCGAGGTCGCACCGGCTTCCACCACCACCGCGGTGCGCGGCGGGCTGGCATTGACCGGGAAGGCGCCGAACGCGGCCGACAGCAGGTTGCCGGCACCGACACCGAGGAAATCCTTGTTGACGTCGGGTTCTTCCTCGCCGGGAAACGCGCGGTCCACTGCAGCCACCTGCATGATGATGACCAGAGTCAGCAGCAGCGCCAGCGGCACCAGGGTGGTGAAGGTTTCCAGCGGCGGAAGCTGCCACGAAGGGGGATAGGGAGACACCGCACCGAGGGTCGTCACGCCCAGCCGCTCGGCCCCCAGCGTGGCGACCAGCAGCGTGGCGATGGCCACCGCGATCAATGCGCCGGGAATGCGCGGATTGATCCGGTCGCACAGTGCCATCGCCAGCAGCACGCCGAAGCCGATCAGGGTCGGCAGCAGCTGCGCGTGCGGCAGTGCCCGCAGCAGCTCGTACAGGCGTTCGGGCAACGCGCTGGAAGACACGCTGACGCCCAGCGCCACCGGCAGCTGCGAAGCTGCGATGTGGACAGCGATGCCGCCGAGGAAGCCGGTCACCACCGGTACCGACAGCAGCGCGGCCACCACGCCGATGCGCAGCAGCGCCGCCATTGCCAGGAACGCGCCGACCATCAGCGCCAGCACCACCGCGGTGCCGGCCAGCGCGCCAGACTGCTGCGCGGCCAGGCCGACCAGGGTAAGTGCGAAGATCGGGGTGATGGTGGAATCGGCGCCGACCGTCAGCCGCCGGTTGCGGCCCAGCAGCACGAAGCCGAGCGTGCCGCCGACAAAGGCGTAGAAGCCGACCTGCGGTTCGAAGCCACCCAGCCGCGCCGTCGCCATCTGTTCGGGCAGGGTGATCGCGGCCAGGGTGATGCCCGCGATGGCATCCCGCGTGGCCTGCGCCGGGCGCCAGCCACGCAGGCCCTGCAAGGGCGCCAGGAGAGATCGGAGGCGGTTCGCTTCGTCCATGCCGGGTCCGGGCGCGGGGTGTTGCCACCACTATCTGCGTTGGACAGTGGATGCCGCGTCAGTAGATCCACGCCATGCGTGGATGGAGCAGCGCCGACCAAGGTCGGCATCTACCGGAACACGTGCGTTCAATGCGGCACGCTGTCCTCGGCCACCAGCGCGTGGTGCATGCCGATACCTGCACGCACGCCTTCGGCAGCGGCCAGGGTGATGTTGCCGACCGTGGTCGCATCGCCGGCGGCGTACACATTCGGCACCGAGGTCTGCTTCATCGCGTCGACCTCGATCAGCACGCCCAACGGGCTTTCCACCAACGCGCAGCCCAGCTGCTGCACCAGCGGCGTCGCCATCGCCTGCGTGGCCGGCACGAACAGCGCGCGTTGCGCGATGCGGCGGCCATCGGCCAACTCCACTTCCAGCCAGGTCGGCTGATCGCCCTGCACGCTCACCACCGGCGTCGTCTCGATCTGCACGCCGCGCTGCTGCATCGCCGCCAGCTCCTCGTCAGTGATCGCCAGGCCCTGGCTGAAGAAGGTGACATTGCCCCAGTCGGCAAACAACGGCGCCTTGGCGGCCGACATCGGATGACCGCCGAGCAGGCCGATGGCGCCGCCACCGACTTCATAGCCGTGGCAGTAGGGGCAATGCAGCACGGTGCTGCCCCAGCGCTCGGCCAGGCCCGGCAACGCCGGCAGCTGGTCGGCGATGCCGCTGGCCAGCAGCAGCTTGCGCGCCGCCAGCACCTGGCCATCGGCGGTACGCACTTCCACACCGTCGGTGGTGGCATGGGCCTGCACGGCCTCGGCATTGAGCCAGCGCACACTGGGGTAATCCAGCAGTTGCTGGCGCGCGGTCTTCAGCAGCTCGGCACCACTGATGCCGTCCAGCCCGAGCACGCCGTGCGAGTGGCTGGCGAAGCGATTGCGCGGTGAACCGGCGTCGATGATCGTGACCGGCCGACGGGCACGCGCCAGGATCAGGCCAGCGGCGATGCCGGCATAGCTGCCGCCGACGATGAGCACATCAGGATTCATGGTGACCTTCCAGGGAGCGATGATGAGCGAGATGACGGGCGAAGTCGGCGCCGAGCTGATCCAGCGTGGTCGCCTGCAGGCGCGCTTCCAGCAGCCGCTGCGCCTCGCGCGCGCCCTCCAGCAGGGCGTTGTTGACCAGCTGCTGGATCGGGCAACCACGGCCGGCATCGCGCGTACCGACCTGCACCAGCGCGGGCGCCCCGACGGCCAGATAGATGTCGTGCAGGGTGATCGCTGCGGCTTCGCGTGCCAGCTGGCTACCGCCACCGTGGCCGCGCGTACTGTTCACCAGCCCGGCCTTGTGCATCTGGGCCAGCAGGCGGCGGATCACCACCGGGTGGGTCGGCAGGCACGCGGCCAGCTGTTCGGAGGTGCGCGGGCCCTGCTGGCCGACCAGGTGGGCCATCACGTGCAGGGCGTCGGAGAGCGGGTTCGCAGATTTCATGTAACTACAGTAGTTACATTTAGATCCCCTGTCGAGAGTCTGCTTTCGTTCCATCTGGACACATTTGTCCTATGAAATGTTTCCTTCACCTCCTTGAACGAAACGCGAATGTGATGAACGTCGCACTTCAGAGGGGATCGAAACCGGTCGATACCGCATCGCCCCTTCCCGAGAGTGCTCCCACATGAATGCGTCCACCCGTGCGCCGCGGCTGCAGTCCAAGCTGCTCGGCGCGGTTTCCGTTGGCCTGGCTGTGGTTCTGCTGTGCGCCCTGGCCGGCCTGGCATCTGCTTGGCTGAAGCTGTCCACCGAAGTCCCGCCCGAAGTCGCGCACAGCCGCGATGCAGAACGCCTGCAGCGCGAGTTCCGCGGCCAGGTGCAGGAATGGAAGAACGTGCTGCTGCGCGGCCATGACGACGCGCTGCGCCAGCGCCATCTGGACGCGTTCGACAGCGAGGGTCGCCTGGTCGAGCAGCTGGCCAAGGGCCTGCTGGCCAGCCCGGATGCACGCACGCGTGAACTGGCGCAGGCGTTCACCGGCCTGCACGCGCAGCTGCAGCGCGATTACCACGCCGCGCTGCAGGCCTTTGCCGAAGCCAGCTACGCGCCGGCCGCCGGCGACGATCTCGTGCGCGGCAAGGATCGCCCGGTGGCGAGTGCGCTGGACGCGTTGAGCACGCACGCCACGCAGGTGGCTGAAGCGGCGGTGGCGGCGCGCTCGCAGCAGGCGCGGCAGACCCTGCTGCTGTGCGCGGCGCTGACCGTGCTGGCGCGGCGCTGCTGCTGATGGGACTGGCCTGGTGGTTGCGACGCGCCGTGGTGCAGCCGGTGCTGGCGGTGGAAGCGGCCGCCCGCGCGGTGGCCGCCGGCGACCTGCAGCACGTGGTGCAGGTGCGCAGCCGCGACGAGATCGGTCGCCTCGCACAGGCCATGCAGGCGGTGCAGTCCACGCTACGCGGCGTGCTGGATGCGCAGACCGCGATGGCGCAGGCGCATGAGGCCGGCACCATCAGCCACCGCATGGATGCCAGCGCCTTCCCCGGTGCGTTCGGCACCATGGTGGCCGACAGCAATGCACTGGTCGAGGCGCACATCCAGGTGAAGATGCGCGCGATCGCGATCATGGGCCGCTACGCCATCGGCGACCTGAGCCAGGACATGGAGCGCCTGCCCGGCGAGAAGGCGGTGATCACCGAGGCGCTGGATGCGGTCAAGCACAACCTCGGCGCGATCAATGGCGAGATCCGTCGTCTGGCCGAAGCGGCCGCCGCCGGCGACTTCAGCCAGCGTGGCGACAGCGCGCGCTTCGAGCATGATTTCCGCGCGATGGTCGACGGCCTGAACCGGCTGATGCAGACCACCGAGCTGAACCTGGGCGAGGTCTCCAGCATGCTGCGCGCGATTGCCGACGGCCGCCTCGGCGCACGCATGCACGGCGATTTCCAGGGCGTGTTCGCACGCATTGCCGGCGACGCCAACACCACCGCCGCACAGCTGGCGACCATCGTCACCGACATCAAGCACGCCTCCGGCAACATCCACACCGCTGCTGCGGAAATCGCCGCCGGCAACAACGACCTGTCGCGCCGTACCGAGCAGCAGGCGGCCAATCTGGAAGAGACCGCTGCCTCGATGGAGGAACTGACCTCCACCGTGCGCCAGAACGCCGAGCACGCGCGCCAGGCCAACCAGCTGGCGATCGGCGCGCACAGCGTCGCCTCGCAGGGTGGCAGCGTGGTCGGCCAGGTGGTGGCGACAATGGGCGCGATCGAGACATCGTCACGGCAGATCGCCGAGATCATCAGCGTGATCGATGGCATCGCGTTCCAGACCAACATCCTGGCCTTGAACGCCGCAGTGGAAGCGGCACGCGCAGGCGAACAGGGCCGTGGCTTTGCGGTGGTGGCCAGCGAAGTGCGCACGCTGGCGCAGCGTTCGGCGGGTGCCGCGAAGGAGATCAAGGCGCTGATCGAAGCCTCGGTGGAACAGGTCGGCCACGGTGCGCAGCGCGTGCGCGAGGCCGGCGACACCATGGCCGAGATCGTGGCGTCGGTGCAGCGCGTGACCGACATCATGGCCGAGATTTCCGCCGCCTCGCAGGAGCAGAGCGTGGGCATCGAGCAGGTCAGCCAGACGGTGATCCAGATGGATGGCACCACCCAGCAGAATGCCGCGCTGGTGGAAGAAGCCAGCGCCGCCGCGCGCAGCCTGGAGCAGCAGGCAAACCGCCTGATCGATGCGGTGGATGTGTTCGACCTGTCGAGCACGGTCGCAGCGAAGGATGCGCTGGCGCGCGCGGCGTGAGGGATCCGGTTGCCGGCCAGCGGCCGGCACTACCGGACGGGATAGCGCCCGACCGTTGGTCGGGCGACGGCAGGATCAGTGCGGACCAACGGTCCGCACCCACCGAAACCTGCGGTAGCGCCGGCCGCTGGCCGGCAACCCAACGACCCGGCCGCAACCTTCAACGCAGGTAATCGCTCTTGGCCATCGCTTCACCCAGGTAATCCAGGAACGAGCTGATCCGCGCCGACACCGCGGTGTTGCGGTAGTACACCGCATGGATCGGCTGATACACATCCAGCGTCTGCGCGGCCAGCACCGGCACCAGCGTGCCGGCGGCACGGTCGCGATCGGTGACGAAATCGGACAGGCAGCTGATGCCCACCCCTTCCACCGCCAGCCGGCGCAGGGTTTCGCCGCTGGATACCGCAATATCCGGGCGTACCAGCAACTGGCCGTCGGCATCACCGGTCAACGGCCAACGGTTCAGCGACTCCGGTTCATTGAAGCCCAACAGGGTGTGCTGACCCAGCGCCGCCACACTGGCCGGTTCACCGTGCGTGGCCAGATAGGCCGGGCTGGCGACCAGCTGCAGGCGGCATCGCCCCAGCGAACGGGCATGCAGGGTGGAATCGGTCAGCGGGCCGATGCGGATGGCCAGGTCCGTGCGCCGTTCCAGCAGGTCGATATAGCGCTCGGAGCTGTTCAGCTCCAGCTGCACCTCGGGGTAGCGCGCGCGGTAGCCGGACACCAGCGGCGCGATCACGTGCAGCACGAACGGCATCGCCGCATCCACGCGCAGGCGTCCGGCCGGACGCTCGCGGCGCGCGGCCATCTGTTCCTCGGCCGACTCCACCGCGTCAATGATCGCCCGGGCGTGGCGCAGGTAGGCCTCACCCTCGGCGGTCAGGTGCAGGCGGCGCGTGGTGCGGGTCAGCAGGGTGGTGCCCAGCTTGTCCTCCAGCCGTCCCAGCGCACGGCTCACGCCGGAAGGGGTCTGCCCCAGCTGCTCGGCAGCGGCACTGATCGAGCCACTGTCGATCACGGCGAGGAAGGCCTGCATTTCGTCGAGGGTGGTCTTCATGCCGCCATTATTGACCAACAGGCAAGAGTGATTGGCGTGAAGACCGGTTTTTCCGCAAAGGTGGGCCGCGCACACTGCGCGCCTTCCTCTCTCTGGAGCCTGCCATGATCCGTGGCATTCCCCTCGCATTGCTGGCCTTGACCCTCGGTGCCTTCGCCATCGGCACCACCGAATTCGTCATCGTCGGCCTGATCCCGACCATCGCTGCTGACCTGCAGGTCAGCCTGCCCTCGGCCGGCCTGCTGGTCTCGCTGTACGCGCTGGGCGTGGCCATCGGCGCGCCGGTGCTGACCGCGCTGACCGGCCGCGTGCCGCGCAAGCAGCTGCTGGTGGCGCTGATGGTGCTGTTCACCGTCGGCAACGTCATCGCCTTCCTGGCGCCGGGCTACACCTCGCTGATCGCTGCACGCATCCTCACCGGCCTGGCCCATGGCGTGTTCTTCTCGATCGGTTCGATCATCGCCACCGCGGTGGTACCGAAGGAGAAGGCGGCCAGTGCGATCGCCATCATGTTCACCGGCCTGACCGTGGCGCTGGTGACCGGCGTGCCGCTGGGCACCTTCATCGGCCAGCACCTGGGCTGGCGCGCCACCTTCCTGGCAGTGGCCGCGCTGGGCGTGGTCGCCCTGCTGGGCGCGCTGCTGTTCGTCCCGCGCAACCTGCCGCAGAGCGTGCCGGCCAGTTTCCGCCAGCAGATGGCCGTGCTGGCGCAGCCGCGCCTGCTGCTGGTCTATGCGATGACCGCGCTGGGTTACGGCGGTACCTTCCTGGCCTTCACCTACCTGGCGCCGATCCTGCAGGACGTCACTGGCTTCTCGGCCAATGCGGTCAGCCTGGTGCTGCTGGTGTACGGCGTGTCGGTGGCGATCGGCAACCTGTGGGGCGGCCGCCTGGCCGACCGCATGGGCCCGGTGCCGGCGCTGAAGCGCATCTTCGCGCTGCTGGCGGTGGTGCTGTTCGTGCTCACCTTCACCGCCTACAACACCTGGCTGATGCTGCTGACCGTGCTGGCACTGGGTGCGGTGGCATTCGGCAACGTGCCGGGCCTGCAGGTGTACGTGGTGAAGCAGGCGCAGCGCTACGCACCGCAGGCCAGCGACGTGGCCTCGGGCCTGAACATCGCCGCCTTCAACATCGGCATCGCCCTGGGCGCCTCGCTGGGTGGCCTGGTGGTGGAGCACGTCGGCCTGATGCACACGCCGTGGCTGGGTGCGCTGGTGGTGGTGGGCGCGTATGCGCTGACCGTGCTGAGCGGCCGCCTGGACCGTCGCGACGGTGTCGATGACCGTGCCGAGGGCATTGCCGTGGCCGCACATTGATTCATGCAATGCAGCGTTGCCGGCATGCATACGGCACCTGCCCTACCCTCTTCCTTCTGCGACGCCCTCCCCTTGGAGCTTCACATGACTGTCCCCGCTTTTGGCCTTGGCACCTTCCGCCTGAAGGACCAGACCGTGATCGACTCGGTGCGCAACGCGCTGGACGTCGGCTACCGCGCCATTGATACCGCGCAGATCTATGGCAACGAAGCCGAAGTCGGCCAGGCCATCGCCGAGTCCGGCGTGCCGCGTGATGATCTGTACCTGACCACCAAGGTGTGGATCACCGAGTTCAAGCGCGATGCGCTGCTGGCCAGCCTGCGTACCAGCCTGGAAAAGCTGCGCACCGACCGCGTCGATCTGGCGCTGATCCACTGGCCGTCGCCGAACGACAAGGTCGACGTGCCGATGGAGGAGTACCTGCCGGCGCTGGCCGAAGCCAAGGCGCAGGGCCTGACCCGCGCGATCGGCATTTCCAACTTCACCATCGCCCAGACCCGCAAGGCGATCGAGATCCTCGGTGCCGAGGCCATCGCCACCAACCAGATCGAGATCCACCCGTACCTGCAGAACCGCCTGCTGGTGAAGTTCCTGCAGGACAACGGCATCCACATCACCGCCTACATGAGCCTGGCCTATGGCGAGGTGATCAAGGACCCGGTGATCCAGGCCATCGCCGGCCGCCATCAGGCCACGCCGGCGCAGATCGCGCTGGCCTGGGCATTGCAGCAGGGCTTCTCGGTCATTCCGTCTTCGACCAAGCGCGAGAACCTGGCCAGCAACCTGGAAGCGGCCGCGATCCGCCTGACGGACGAAGACATGGCGCAGATCGCCAAGCTCGATCGTGGCCACCGCCTGGCCAATCCGGAAGGCATTGCGCCGGCCTGGGATTGATCCCGACCGCGATTGCGGAACGGAATCGGTGGGTGCCGACCTTGGTCGGCACTGACCTGTGATCGATCGTTGAAACAGCGTGCCGACCAAGGTCGGCACCTACCCATGATCGATCGTTGAAACAGCGTGCCGACCAAGGTCGGCACCTACCGTTCACTCCCTGCTCTGCAGCAACCACCCGCGCATCGCTGCACTGACTTCTTCAGGCTTCTCCATCGGCGCCAGGTGCCCGCAATCGGGCACCACCACCAGCTGCGAATGCGGCACCAATGCGTGCATTTCCTCGCTCACCGCCAGCGGCGTGATGCGGTCGTTGGCACCGCACACGATCAGCAGCGGATCGCGGTAGCCCGCCAGCACGTCATGGCCATCGCGTCGCTCCAGCGCACTCTGGCGCAGGAACACTTCCGCCCCCAGGCGGGCGGTCATGTCGCGCACGCGCTGCACCAGCACGTAGTCGTCCAGCCGCGATGCGTCGATGTAACTGCGCATCAGCGCATCGCCGAAGCCGTGGAATTTGCCCGGCAGGCGCACGCTGGCGCGCTGGCTGCGGCGCTGTTCGGCACGCTCCGGTGAGTCGGCATGGATCGAGGTATCGATCAACGCCAGCTGCATCACCCGTTCCGGCGCAATGCGCAGGATCTGCTGGGCGACGAAACCACCCAGCGAGAAGCCCGCCAACGCGAAGCGCTCCGGCGCCTGCGCGAGCACATCCTCGGCCACGGCCTGCAGGGTTTCGCCACGGGTCTGGTCGCCTACGGTGCAATCGGCAGTATCGGCCAGGTCGGCCAGCTGGGCACGCCACAGCTCGGCATCGTTGAGCAGGCCGGGGAGCAGCAACAGGGGGATGCGGTCGGTCATGGGGCTATTGTCGCGCCAGCGGGGTGACGGAACCATGCCGCAACGGGTGATTGCATTGTAGAGTCGAGCTTGCTCGACCGCCCTTGCCGTAGAGTCGAGCTTGCTCGACCGCCCTTGCCGTAGAGTCGAGCTTGCTCGACCGCCCTTGCCGTAGAGTCGAGCTTGCTCGACTGCAGCCATGACAGTCGAGCAAGCTCGACGCTACGAAACCCCAGAGCAGTCGAGCAAGCTCGACGCTACGAAACCCCAGAGCAGTCGAGCAAGCTCGACGCTACGACACGGACGCGACCATGGCAGATCCCTACAACAGCAGCCCCACCTCCCCGCCCGCCCTGCGTTTCGACGACGCGCTGGTCACCACCGCCTTCGAGCTGCCTGGCCATCGGGTGGTGCGCAACCTGGGCGTGGTGCGCGGCATCACCGTGCGTTCGCGCTCGATCGTCGGCAACTTCCTTGGCGGCATCCAGACCCTGTTCGGCGGCAACATCACCATCTACACCGAGTTGTGCGAGCAGGCGCGCGAGGAAACCTACCGCGACATGGTCAAGCACGCGCGGCAGCTGGGCGCCAACGCGATCATCGGCATGCGCTACGACGCCACCGATGTGATGACCGGGCTGACCGAGGTGCTGTGTTATGGCACGGCGGTGGTGGTGGAGCCGCTGCGATAACGCGATGGTAGAGTCGAGCCTGCTCGACTCAGGCGCGCCCGTGCGATGCAGGACAGCCGAGCGTGGGCTCGGCTCTACAAAGGCGTTTCGGGCACTTCGACCTGCTGCACCGGCAGGGTCACCACCATCACCGTCGGGTCGTCCGGGTCCAGCTTGGTCTTGAAGCCCAGGCTCTGGCACATCGCCAGCATGGTGCTGTTCTCGCGCAGCACCTGGCCCTCGACCACATCCAGGCCCAGCCACTTGGCGTACTCGATCATGATCGCCATCAGGCGCCAGCCGATGCCGTGGCCCTTCAGGTCCGAACGGATCAGGATGCCGTACTCGCCGCGGTGGTAATCGGCATCGGCGTGCAGTCGCACCGCGCCGAGCATTTCGCCGCTGCGCGGTTCAATGGCCACCAGCGCGATCGAGCGCGCATAGTCGAGCTGGGTCAGGCGCGCGATGAATTCGTGGCTGAAGTGCTTCACCGACTGGAAGAAGCGCAGGCGCAGGTCCTCGTCACTGACCCGGGCGAAGAATGCGCGGAACAGTGCATCGTCTTCCGGCCGCACCGGCCGCACGAACGCGCGACCGCCATCGGACAGTTCGATGGTGCGCTCCCACTCCTTCGGGTACGGGAACACCGAGAAGCGCGGATGGCCGCGGCCCTTGTGCAGGATGCGCGAGGGTGCCACCGCTACACGCGCGTCAAGGGCGAGGATGCCCTTGCTGTCGACCAGCAGCGGGTTGATGTCAAGCGTGCGCACTTCCGGGATGTCGGCAGCCAGCTGTGCCAGCTTCACCAGTGCCAGGGCCAGCGCGCGTTCGTCGGCAGCCGGCACATCGCCATACGCCTTGAGGATGCGCGAGGCGCGGGTCTGCCCGATCAGCTCATGGGCCAGGCGCAGATCCAGCGGCGGCAGCGCCAGTGCCTTGTCGTTGATCACTTCCACTGCCGTGCCGCCACGGCCGACCACGATCACCGGGCCGAACGTGGCGTCATCGGCGATGCCGACGATGATCTCGCGCGCCTTGGGGCGGACGATGGTCGGCTGCACCAGCAGGCCATCGATGCGCGCGTCCGGCCGCAGCTGGCGCGCGCGCGACAGGATCGCGTTGGCTGCGCTCTGCACCGCCGGCAGCGTGGTCAGGTTCAGGCGCACGCCATCGACTTCCGACTTGTGCGGGATATCCGGCGACAGGATCTTCAGTGCCACGCTGGCGCCACGCTCCAGCAGGGGCTGCGCCAGATCCATCGCCTCGTGCGCATCACGCGCGTGCATCACCGGCGCCGACGGAATACCGTAGGCCTTGAGCAGCTCGTGGGTGGCCAGCGGGTCCAGCCACTGCTGGCCATTGGCCAACGCCGCATCGACCAGCGCGCGTGCGGCCGCCGCGTCGACACTGAAGTCCTGCGGCAAGCTGGGCGGCGTTTCCATCAGCGCGTTCTGCGCTTCGCGGTAACGCACCAGATGCTGGAAGCCACGTACGGCCTCGGCCTCGGTGGGATAGGTCGGCACCCGTGCCGCGTTGAGCGTGGCGGTGGCCTGGTCGTCGTTGCCCAGCCACACCGCGAACACCGGCTTGTCGCGGTGGTGGCGCGGGCGCAGGCCAAGCGTGCGCGTGAGCGCCTGCGCAGCGTCTGCCGATGAGGTGAATGCGGTCGGCACGTTGACCACCATCACCGCGTCATTCTCGTTGTCGGCCAGCAGCGCTTCGATGGCCGCGGCATAGCGATCACCATCGGCGTCGACCACGATGTCCACCGGATTGCTGCGCGACCAGCCCTGTGGCAGCACCGCATCGAGCTTCTCGACCGTGCTGTCGGACAGGTTGGCCAGCGTGCCGCGCAACGCGATCAGCTGGTCCACGGCGAGCCGGCCGACACCGCCGCCGTTGCTGAGAATGGCCAGCCGGCGGCCGGGGAAGGTGCCCAGCCGGCCCAGCGATTCGGCAGCGGTGAACAGTTCGTCCAATGCACCCACGCGCAGCAGGCCGGCGCGGTTGAACGCCGCCCCATACACATCGTCGGCGCGCGCCAGTGCCTGCACATGGGTATCGCGGCTGCCCGGCTGCACGCGTTCGGCGCGACCGGATTTCACCACCACCACCGGCTTGGCGCGCGCGGCGGCACGCGCAGCGGACATGAACTTGCGTGCGTCCTTGATCTGCTCGACATACAGCAGGATGGCGCGGGTGCGGTAGTCGGTGGCGAAGTAGTCGAGCAGGTCGCCGAAGTCGACGTCCAGGGTGTCACCCAGCGACACCACGGCAGAAAAACCGACCGAGCGCGCCACACCCCACTCCACCAGCGCAGCGGCAATGGCCGAGGATTCGGAGATCAGCGCAAGATCGCCAGCCTGCGGGAAATGCGCGGCGATGCTGGCGTTGAGCCGCGCATGCGGCGCGATCACGCCCAGGCAGTGCGGGCCGAGAATGCGCAGGCCGTGCTTGCGCGCCACCGCCTCCACCTGCGCCGACAGCGAGCCCGGGCCTTCACCGAGGTGTGCGGTGAGGATGATGGCCGCCTGCACGCCACGTTCGGCAGCGGTACGCACCACCTGCGGCACGATCGCCGCCGGTGCGGTGATCACCACCAGGTCCGGCACCCAGTCCAGGTCCTTCAGCCGCTTGACCGTGCGGATGCCATCAATCTCAGCATGCCGTGGGTTGATCCACGCCACCTTGCCGGGGAAGCCGGTGCCGCGCAGGTTGCGCATCACTGCGCGGCCGGCCGAGCGCTCACGCGGGCTACCGCCGATCACCGCGACCGACTGCGGACGGAACACGGACTGCAGGTGGTAGGTACTCATGCGCCTACGGTAACCAAAAAGGGGACGGAGGGGATTAAGTCGTTTGTGCCACAAACGACTTAATCCCCTCCGTCCCCTTTGCATGCGTGCCGACCAAGGTCGGCACCCACCAGAGCACGGGGGCTTCGGCTTACAACAACGTGCCGTGCAGGATCATCGCGGCGATGCTGAAATAGATCACCAGTCCGGTCACGTCCACCAGGGTGGCCACGAACGGGGCCGAGGCGCTGGCCGGGTCGAAGCCGAGGCGCTTGAGGATGAACGGCAGCATCGAGCCTGACAGCGAACCGAAGGTGACGATGCCCACCAGTGCCGCACCGATGGTGATCGCCAGCAGGATCCAGTGCTCACCGTAGTCATGCAGGCCGCCCAGCTGCCAGATCACGATGCGCACGATCGCCAGGCAGCCGAGGATGGCGCCCAGCACCATGCCGGTCGGGATCTCGCGGATCGCCACCTTCCACCAGTCACGCAGGCGCAGTTCGCGCAGCGCCAGGCTGCGGATCAGCAGCGAGGTGGCCTGCGAGCCGGAGTTGCCACCCGAACTCATGATCAACGGAATGAACAGGGTCAGCACCACCGCGCGCGCCAGTTCGTCCTCGTAGTGCTGCATCGCGCTGGCGGTCAGCATCTCGCCCAGGAACAGCACGCTGAGCCAGCCGGCACGCTTGCGCAGCATCTCGAAGAAGCCGATCTGCATGTACGGCTTGTCCAGCGCTTCCATGCCACCGAACTTGTGTGCGTCCTCGGTGGATTCCTCGATCAGCGCATCCAGTACGTCATCGACGGTGACGATGCCGAGCATCTGCTGCTGCGCATCGACCACCGGAATCGCCAGCAGGTCGTGGCGGCGGATCAGCCGCGCCACTTCTTCCTGGTCCATCAGCGCGTCCACCGTCACCGGCGGATTGACCTGCGCCACGTCCAGGATCGACTCCTCCGGCAGGCCGGTGATCAGCCGGCGCATGGTCACCACCTGCTGCAGCTGCTGTGTTGCCGGGTCCAGCACGTAGATCGCGTACACCGTCTCGCGGGTGCGCTCGACCTGGCGGATGTGCTGCAGGGTCTGCGCCACGGTCCAGCTGGCCGGCACCGCCACGTACTCGGTGGTCATCAGCGCACCGGCGGTGTTCGGCGGGTAGCTGAGCAGCTTCTGGATGGCCTGGCGGGCGTCGGTGCCGAGCAGCGGGATCAGCCGCGCGCGCTCGTCCTCGTCCAGCTCGTGGACGATGTCGGTGGCGCGGTCGTCGGCCATCAGCCCGAGCAGGGCGGCGGCGCGGGCCGGCGGCAGCACCGCCACCAGCTCGCCGCTGCGCTGCAGCTCGGGGGCTTCCAGCATCTTCACCGCACGCGGCAACGGCAGCGCCGCCAGCGTGTCGGCGGCGCGGGTCAGCTCCAGCGTATTGAGGAACTCCACCGCGTCGGCGGTGTTGTAGTTCGCCAGCGGTGCGGCCAGGGCAGCGGCATCGGCCACCGGGCGCAGCAATTGCTTCTGGTTCATCGGGTTTGCCTTGTGGGGGTGCGACCTCGCGCAACGCCAACGCAGGCAAACCGTCCCGATGTCAGGCGGTGGCCATCACTGGCGTCGAACGAGGTCGACTTCTACTGTCGCTGGACATGGGTTGGGAACTCCGGGATGGGTGTACTGCCTGACACGCTCGACAACGGCGGGGCCGGCAGCGGCGGGCAGTCTGGACCTGCCGGCACGCGCGGTCAACCCTGGCCCGGGCGGGTGGTCAGGCACCCCTGGGGTCAGAGCCGCTTGCTGTGCAAGGGGATGCGCCCTCCAACATGCGCGCATAATGCATGCGCGCATAATGAAGGGGTGGCCTGCACGGCCGCGCTCCCCGGACGAACGCAGCACAGGCCCCCGCGATGACCAGGTATTCCCATGCATAGCGGTGGTCTGGAATTGGCCCTGGTGCTGCTGCTGGCGGCGGTCATCGCCGTGCCGGTGTTCAAGAAATTCGGCTTCGGCGCGGTACTGGGCTATCTGGCGGCCGGCGTGGTGCTCGGCCCGGACGGGCTGGGCTTTGTGCAGGACGCCGACCGCATCCTCGGCGCGGCCGAAATCGGCGTGGTGATGCTGCTGTTCGTGATCGGCCTGGAGCTGTCGCCGGCACGCCTGAAGGTGATGCGACGCTCGGTGTTCGGTGCTGGCGCGGCGCAGGTGGCGCTGTCCGGGCTGGTGCTGGGCGGCCTGCTGCTGCTCGACCATTTCCAGTGGAAAAGTGCGCTGGTGGTGGGTGTGGCGCTGGCCCTGTCGTCCACCGCGGTCGGCCTGCAGCTGCTGTCCGAACACAAGGCGATCAACAGCGACCATGGCCGCCTCGGCTTTGCCATCCTGCTGTTCCAGGACCTGATCGCGATCCCGCTGCTGGCGGCCATTCCGCTGCTGGGCGGGGTGAAGAACGAGACCCTGCGCTGGGAGGATGCCGCGGTCGCGCTGGGCGCGCTGGCGGTGGTGATCCTGTGCGGGCGGCCGGTGCTGCGCCGGGTGTTCAGCACCATTGCCCGCACCCGCAGCCCGGAAGTGTTCACCGCCACCGCGTTGCTGGTGGTGCTGGGCACCGCCTGGTTCATGCAGGAGGCCGGCCTCAGCCCCAGCCTCGGCGCGTTCCTGGCCGGCGTGCTGCTGTCCGACTCGGAGTTCCGGCACGAGCTGGAATCGCAGATCGAGCCGTTCAAGGGGCTGCTGCTGGGCCTGTTCTTCATCGCGGTGGGCATGGGCATCGATCTGGACCGCATCGCCGCCGAACCGTGGATGATCGCCGGGGGCGTCGGCATCCTGCTGGTGGTCAAGTTCGGCCTGCTGTACGCGGTCGGCCGCGTCGCCCGGCTCAGTTCGCGGCAGTCGCTGCTGCTGGGCAGCGTGCTGTGGCTGGGCGGTGAGTTCGCGTTCGTGGTGTTCAACGAAGCGCAGCGCGCGCACCTGCTGGGCAACGCCAACCATGACCGGCTGGTGGCCATCGTCGGCCTCTCGATGGCGATCACGCCGCTGTTGATGATCGCGCTGCTGAAACTGCTCGGCCAGGAGAAGGCCGCGCCGCGCGAGCCGGCCGACGCCGACAAGGTGGCGCCGGACAACCGGCCGAAGGTGCTGATCGCCGGCATGGGCCGCTTCGGCCAGGTGATCGCGCGCCTGCTGACCGCGCAGAAGGTGCCGTTCGTGGCGCTGGAGGCGAACCCGGACACCGTGGCCGACCTGCGCCGTTTCGGCAACCAGCTGTACTACGGCGACCCGACCCGGCCGGAGATGCTGCGCGCGGCCGGCGGCGAGCATATCGATGTATTCGTGATCACTGTGGATGACCCGGAAACCAACCTGCGTGCGGTACGCATGGTGCGCCGCCTGTACCCGGACGCGACGGTGCTGGCGCGCGCGCGCAACCGCCAGCATGCGTGGCGGTTGATGGACATGTCGGCCGAGCCGTTCCGCGAGGTGTTCGGCACCAGCCTGGAGATGAGCGGGCGCGTGCTGACTGCACTGGGTGTGGCGCCGAACGTGGCCGAACGCCACGTGCAGCGCTTCCGCGAGCACGACGAACAGCTGCTGCGCGACCAGTACCTGGTCTACGACGACGAGGCAGCGGTGATCCAGACCTCGCGTGATGCACGCAACGACCTGATGCACCTGTTCGAGGCCGACGCGGAAAGCGACGACAAGTAGGCGTGCCGACCAACGGTCGGCACCCACCGTGGGCAGGATCGGCACCCACCCGATCGATGGCGGACCCGGTAGTGCCGGCCGGTGGCCGGCAACCCGGGGATTCCGCAGGTTTCATCAAGTTGCCGGCCAGCGGCCGGCACTACCCTCTCTGCGGGATCAGCCGTTGTCGCGCAGGAACCGGGCCATCGACGAGACGCCCGGCACGCGCGGTTCGAACTCGCCGGCCACATCGATGAAACCGCGCATCACCGCGATCTCGCGCGGACTGCGGTTGAGGCTGTCGCGCACTTCCGGATCAGCACCGGCGCGCAGCAGGCGCTGCACCAGCAACGGCAGGCCATGCAGGGCAGCCAGGTGCAGTGGGCCGAAGCCACGCGGATCACGTACCTCCAGGCTCACCTCTTCATCGAGCAGGCGCTCCACCGCCGCCATCACCACCTGCTCATCGCAGGCGGTGCCGGGCTCGGCGCGTGCGCCCAGCAGCAGCAGCAACGGCGTGACCGAACCGGCGGCGGCCTGGTCCGGTTCGGCGCCGGCCAGCAGCAGCGTGTCGAGCAGGGCGAGCAGGCGCGAGCGGTCGCGGGCACTGAAGCCGTACAGCGCGGCACAATGCAGCGGACCCAGCTGCTGCGCGTCACCAGCATGCACGTCGGCACCGGCGGTGAGCAGGCGCGCAACGATGTCCGGCAGGCCCAGCGCCGAGGCCAGCATCAGCACGGTCACCCCGCCCGGCAGGCGGTGTTCCAGCTTGGCGCCGGCGTCGAGCAGGGCCGAGACGATATCCACCTGGCGCATGCTGACCGCCGCCGACAGCGGCGTGGCACCACTGGCCGCCGCGTGCTGCGGATCGGCGCCGCGCGCCAACAGCAGGTCGGTCACCGCCAGATGGCCGCCACCGGCCGCGCGCAGCAGCGCGGTGCAGCCCTGCGCATCGACGGCATCGACGGCGAAGCCCAGATCGATCAGGCGGCGCACTGCATCGACGTCACCGGCCATTGCGGCAGCCGGCAGATCGGCCTCGCGCAGGGTGCGGCGCGGCAACGGCCACACCCGCCAGTCCAGCCAGTCGGCCAGATCGCGGCGACCAATCGACAGCGCCACGCCCAGTGGCGTCTGGCCATCGGCGGCGCGGGCTTCCGGCGAGGCACCGTGCTGCACCAGCAGCTTCAGCGCGCCTTCGCGGGCCAGCGCGGTGGCCAGATGCAGGGCGGTCATGCCGTGGCTGTCGCGCGCCTCGCGATCGACGCCCGCCTTGAGCAGCGCCTGCTGCAGGCGCAGCCAACCCAGGCGCACCGCCAGCGACAGCGGTGGATCGCCGGCCGGCGACGCGGCGAACGGGTCGGCGCCGCGTTCCAGCAGTTCCAGCGCCAGCTGTTCCAGGCCGCGCGCGGCCTGATCATGCTGCGCACAGGCGGCGAGGAAGCGCGCCAGGCCACCGCGACCGGCCGGCGACAGGCCACGCTGCAGCATCACGTGCAGCGCCGGCACGGCATCGATGCCGCGCGACAACAGCGCGAACATCGGGGTGTCCGAGCAGGCATCACGTACGTAGGGATCGGCACCGTGGGCCAGAAGCCAGTCGACCGCGCGCGGTTCCAGCGCCAGTTCCGGATCGAGCAGCAGCCCGCCCAGTTCTTCCGGCTGGCACAGCTTGGCCAGCGCGGCCATGCCGTCGGTATTGCCGAAGCCCAGCGCTTCGCGCAGCAGGGTCAGCGGCGGGCGGTCCGGCAACAGGCCACTGGCACTGGCGGCTTCGCCACGCTCGGCCAGGCCATCGCTGACTGCGGCCGGCAACGGATAGGCCGGATCCAGCAGCGCGACGATCGCCCAGCGGCCGGCTTCGGCGGCGTAGTCCACCGCACGGCGACCGACCGGATCGGTCGCGTCGGCGGCGATGCCCAGTTCCACCAGGCGCTTGATCAGCAACGGCGAGACATCCTCGGCCATCACCGCCAGCTGAACCGCATTGCGGCCTTCGCCATCCACGGCGACCAGGTCTGGCTTGTGCGGCAGCAGGTGTTCGACCACCGCGGCGCGACCGGCGCGGGCGGCTTCCAGCCAGGGCGTGCGGCCCAGTGCGTCGCGCGCTTCCAGATTGGCGCCGGCACCGAGCAGCACGCCGATGATCTCCACGTGACCGGCCAATGCTGCCTCGTGCAGCGCACTGCGGCGCTGGCGGTCGCGGGCATCGGCGCGTGCCTTGTGCTTGAGCAGCAGTTGCACGCCGGCCGGGTCGTCGTCTTCGGTGGCGGCGGCGGCGAGCAGTACCGGGGTGCCGTCGGCCGGCTCGCTGCGGGCACCACGTTCAAGCAGGAAGCGCGCCAGGCGCCAGTTGCCGACCTGGCAGGCCACCGCCAACGGCGACCAGCCATCCTGGTTCAGTGCGTCGACTTCGGCAGCGGCATCGCGCAGCAGCGCGGCCACGCCCGGGTCGGAACTGCGTGCGGCATGGTGCAGCGGGGTGTTGCCATCGCTGTCGGTGGCGCGCGAGTCGGCGCCGTTGGCGAGCAGGGTCATCACCGCCTCGGGGCGGCCATGCCAGCTGTCACGGGTGGCTGCCAGCAGCGGCGTCATGCCACGGTGCGGCGCATTCACATCGACGCCGCGGGCGATCAGTTCGCGCAGCAGGCGCAGGTCCGGCAGCACGGCGGCCAGCACCGCCAGGCTGCGCTGGTCGCGCCAGTTCGGGTCGGGCAACGCATAGGGATCGGCACCGGCCTGCAGCAGCTGCAGGCCACGGTCGATGCGGCCGTGGCGGGCGGCTTCATACAGCGCCGGCGTCAGTTCCTGCGGTGCCAGTGCTTCCAGCGGCGCGGTTTCGGCCACTGCGGAGAACAGCGGTTCGTGTTCGCTGCTGGCCGTAGCCAATGGGCTCGGGCGCGACGACACCAGCGGTGCGGGCGCGACCCGCTGCAGCAGCAGATGCAGCAGCGGCGACAGCAGAACCACCGCCAGCGCGGCCGGCCAACGTGCGCCTTCCGGCAGCAGGCCCGGCCATGCCGGCAACACCACCAGCGCGGCCAATGCGATCACCAGCGCCGCCACACCGAGGCCGCGCCAGGCGGTCAGGTCGCGCCCGGCCAGCGCCTGCCAATGCTGGGCCAGGCTGCCATCCAGGCGCTCGACATCGTTCCACAGCGGCCAGGTGCGCCAGGCGGCGAGCAGGCCGGCACTGACCAGCACGCTCAGGCCGAGCACTGCCGCCAGGCTGCCGCTGTCACGCAGCGCCGCCAGCGGCCAGGCCAGCAGCAGTGCCAGCAACACCGGCGCGGCCGACCACAGCGCCAGCAACGCCGGCAGGTCCTGGCGTGCCACCACTTTCAGCGGCAGCAGCGCGCGGCTGCGCCGCCACCACGACACGCCCAGCGCGAACGCCGGCTGTGCCAACGCGGCAAGGATCGCCCCCGCGATGCCGCCCACGGCGGCACCCAGCGCCAGCGCGGCGCCCACGGCGAAGGCGATCGACAGGGCGCGCGGACGGGAGAGGTCAGTCATAGTGGCGCGGCATCAGGCTGGCCACCGACGGCGGCACCTGCAGATAGAAACCACGCTCGCCCATTTCGCTGCGCACCTTGTCCGGGTCGGCCTGGGCCAGGCGGCGCTGGGCATCCAGGGCCACGTCCAGGACGAAGGTGAGCGTGCCCAGCGAGCGGAGCAGCGGCGCAGGCAGCGCGCTGAAATCATCGCGTCGGGGAACGTAGACGTAGGTGTCCGGCTTGAGTTGGCTTTTATAGACGTAGGCGTGCATGTCCACGGGACGATAACCCGGGAAGAGCCGTGATTGTGTCGGAAAGCCGACACCGGGGAAAGCCGTCAGCCGACGATGGCGGCGTGATCGACGGTGTTTCCCCGGCAGGGTTCAGCAATGTGGCGACGGCGTTCAGGCAACGCCACGCGCTCAGTTGGCCGCGATCTCTTCGGTCATCAGCGGATCGAGCGTGGGGTTTTCCAGCCAGCGCGCCACATCGCCGCCCAGTGCCTCGGCCACCCGCTTCAGGGTGGTGCAGGCGCGGAAGGTGAAGGGCCGGCTGGTGGTGCGCTTGAAACTGAAATTGCCGACCACGCGGCCGTCTTCCTTCAGCTCGCCATAGATGCGCCCCCACTTCGGTCCTGAAATGGCGCCGCCCCCTGCGGCGTGAGCCTTGGTCACGACGATGTCCAGGCGGCGTCCGGTGTCCTCGCCGGGTGCGGCAACCACTACCCGGCCACCGGCATGGCGCACGATGCTGCTGCTCAGGTCGCGGCCGAATTCGCATTCCTGGCGGATCAGCTCGCCGCCGACCTCGGCCCGGTACGGCACCTCGGCGGCAATGCGGATAGGCGTTGCATCGGCGGCGTGCGCGGACCACGCAGGCACGCAGCAGAAAGCCACGGCCAGGGCCGTAGAGCGCATCGATTTCATGGTGTCCCCCTGTGGACGGCATTCCCCGCCCGCAGGCGGGGATGACGGTGGCTTACTTGACCTTGGCGTAGGTGCCCTTCAGCGCCACGCCGGCGACGAAGGTGCCGGCCCAGCACTCATAGTTGGTGCTGCTCTTGAACTCGTTCTTCTTGTAATAGCTGACGATGTCGACCACGGCGTTGGCACCGCGCGACCTGGCGCCATCCTGCAGTGCGCGCAGCGCCGACAGCGCGACCCAGCGGCAGGCTTCGGCGTCGCTCTTGTTGGCGGCGTTGGTCTTCTTGTTGGTCACGTCTTCGCCCAGGCGCTGCTGCACGCCGACCGGCTGGCCGGCCAGGTAGAAGCGCACGCTGCCGTCAATGCCGGCGTCCTTGGCGGCCTGCGAACTGACCAGTTCCTGCAGGGACTGCTCGACGCGGGTATCGCGCGCGGAGGCGGTGGAGCTCAGGGCCAGCAGCGCGGTGGCAGCGGCGATCATCAGGGTACGGCGCATCGAAACATCTCCTTGTCGAGGGTGCGGGGTAACGGGAACGGTGCAGTCACACGTTGGATCATTCGCTCCAGCGGCGGAACACCAGCGAGGTGTTGATGCCGCCGAAGGCGAAATTGTTGCTCATCACGTACTCGGCCTGAAGTTCGCGGCCCGGCCCGGTGATGAAGTCCAGCTGGCCACAGCGCGGGTCGACCTCGGCCAGGTTCAGGGTCGGCGCGAACCAGCCGGCACGCATCATCTCGATGCTCAGCCAGGCCTCGAACGCACCACAGGCGCCGAGCATGTGGCCGACGTAGCTCTTCAGCGAGCTGATCGGCACGCGGCTGCCGAACACCTGCGCGGTGGCCTGGGTCTCGGCGATGTCGCCGTGGTCGGTGGCGGTGCCGTGGGCGTTGACGTAGTCGATCTGCGCCGCATCCAGGCCGGCATCTTCCAGCGCCAGGCGCATCGCCTGGGCCATGGTGTCGGCGCTGGGCTGGGTGACGTGCTGGCCATCGCTGTTGGTGCCGTAGCCGACCACTTCGGCAAGGATGGTGGCGCCGCGCGCCTGTGCATGTTCCAGGTCTTCCAGGATCAGCGTGCAGGCGCCTTCGCCCAGCACCAGGCCATCGCGGCCGGCATCGAACGGGCGCGGCGTGCTCTGCGGTGCATCGTTGCGCACGCTGGTGGCGAACAGGGTGTCGAACACCGCCGCAGCGGTGGCATCGAGCTGCTCGGCGCCACCGGCCACCATCACCGTCTGCTTGCCGCTGCGGATGGCCTCATAGGCCGCGCCCACGCCCTGGCTGCCCGAGGTGCAGGCGCTGGAGGTGGTGTAGACACGCCCGGACAGGCCGAAGAACACGCCGATGTTGACCGGCGCGGTGTGGCTCATCATCTTCAGGTAGGTGGTGGCGCTGATGCCATCGGTGGTGAACTCGTTGAGCATGCGCCCGAATTCGCCGGTGGCCTCGTGGCTGCCGGATGAGGAACCGTAGGCCACGCCGGTACGACCGCTGCGCAGCACCGGATGTTCGTGCAGCCCGGCCTCGCGCAGCGCCACTTCGGTGGCGCGCACCGACATGATCGCGACCTTGCCCATCGAACGGGTGGTCTTGCGGTTGTAGTTGGGCGGCAGTTCAAAGTCCTGTGCCGGTGCGGCCAGCTTGGTGTTCAGCCCGGAATAGACGTCCCATTCGGGCATCGCGCGCACCGCGTTGCGGCAGCTGCGCAGGTGCGCCTCGATGGTCGGCCAGTCATGGCCAAGCGGACTGATCGCGGACGCACCGGTGACCACCACGCGACGATCGGCGGCCATCAGAGCATGCCTCCGTTCACCGAGATCACCTGGCGGGTGATGTAGCCGGCCGGTTCGGACAGCAGGAACGCCACCGTGGCCGCCACTTCGTCGGGACGGCCGACGCGGCCGGCGGGAATCAGCTTGAGCGCGTGTTCAACCACTTCGTCGTTGAGCATTTCGGTCTCGATCAGGCCCGGGGCCACGCAGTTGACGGTGATCTGGCGGCTGGCCAGTTCCAGCGCCAGCGCCTTGGTGGCACCGATGATGCCGGCCTTGGCGGCGCTGTAGTTGACCTGCCCGCGGTTGCCGGCCAGCCCGGACACCGACGACAGGGTGACGATGCGGCCCGGCTTGCGCCGACGCACCATCGGCATGATCAGCGGATGCAGTACGTTGTAGAAGCCATCCAGGTTGGTGTGGATGACCTGGTCCCAATCGTCGGCCGACAGTGCCGGGAAGGCGCCGTCGCGGGCGATGCCGGCATTGCAGACCACGCCGTAGTACGCGCCGTGCGCTTCGACATCGGCCTCCAGCGCGGCGCGTGCGGCCTCGCGGTCGGCCACGTCGAAGACCAGCACGCGGGCCTGCGGGCCCAGGGCCTGGATTTCGGCCACCACGGCCTGTGCTTCGTCCACGCGACTGCGGCAATGCACCACCACGTCGAAGCCATCACGCGCGATGCGCAGCGCGATGGCCCGGCCGATGCCCCGGCTGGCGCCGGTCACCAGCACGCTTCGATTCCCTGTCATGCCTGTCCACTCTCCAGATAGGCCATCGCGTCGGCCGGTTCGAACACCGACACGTTGGCTGTCGCCCATTCGTCCTCGCCTGCCAGGATGCGGCAGGCGAACATCCCCAATCCATTGTCACCCAACAGCTCGCAGCGCGCCTGTACGCGCAGGCGGGTGCCACTGGCGAAGCCACTGCGCGCGCTGTTGTAGCGGCGGCTGCCGAGCAGGAATCCGAGCTGCGGCGGCTTGCCGGCCGCGCGTGCGCGGCAGCCGGCCCAGGCCGCGATGGCCTGCGCCATGTATTCGATGCCGACCCACGCCGGCACCTGCCCGTCCTCGACGAACAGGCCGGCCTCGGGCACCACCAGTTCGGCCTCGATAGCGTCCTGGTCCCACTGGGTGATGCGCTCCAGCAGGCACATGTCCTGGCGGTGCGGCACCACCTCTTCGATTGCGTACAGCGTGTTCATCGACGCTCCAGCGCCAGCACGGCATTGCTGCCGCCGAAGGCGAACGAATTGCTCAGCACCCTTCGCGGCGGCTGCGCCAGGCGGGTAGCCGGCGCCACCAGCGGCAGCACCGGCAGCGCCGGATCGGCCACGCCATCCCACCAGTGCGGCGGCAACTGCTGCTGCGGATTCTCGGCCAGCAGGATCCAGCACAGCGCGGCTTCGATCGCACCCGAGGCACCCAGCGTGTGCCCGGTCAGCGGCTTGGTCGAGCTGGCCGGCACGCCAGTGCCCAGCACCTGCGAGACCGCCAGGCTTTCCATCGCATCGTTGTGGCCGGTGGCGGTGCCATGCAGGTTCACGTAGTCCACTTCACCAGCCGCCCAGCCGGCGCGCTGCAGCGCCTGCTGCAGGGCGTCGATGGCACCCAGCCCCTGCGGGTCGGGCGCGGACATGTGGTGGGCATCGGCCGATTCGCCCCACCCGGCCAGGCACACCGGGCCCGGCTCGCGGGTAAGCAGGAACAACGCCGCGCCTTCGCCGATGTTGATGCCGGCGCGGTGCTGCGAGAAGGGATTGCAGCGCGACGCCGACACCGATTCCAGCGCGCTGAAGCCAGCCACGGTGAAGCGGCACAGCGAGTCGGCACCGCCGGCGATGACCGCATCGACGATGCCGGCGCGCAGCATGCGCGCGGCCGACATCAGCGCCTTGGCACTGGACGAGCAGGCGGTGGACAGGGTCCAGGCCGGGCCTTGGGCGCCGCTACGCTGGCGCACGAACTGCGCGGCGGTGCCCATTTCCTGCTGGGCGTAGTCGAAGCCCTGCGGCCATTGGCCCTGTTCGGCGTGGGTGCGCAGCGCCTGCTCGGATTCACCGATACCCGAGGTGCTGGTGCCCAGCACCACCGCTACGCGCTCAGCACCGTGGCGGGCGATGGCGGCACTCACCGCCGGCGCGATCTGCGCCAGTGCTACCTCCAGCAGCGCGTTGTTGCGCCCGCGCAGGGCGACCGGCAGATCCTCCAGCGCCGGCAGCGGCGTGTGCACTTCGCCCAGCGCCAGGGTGCGCCCCGGCAGCAGGTGGTCGTTGTCGCTGAGCCCACCTGGTGCATCGGCAAACAGCGCCGACGCCACCGCGGCACGGCCCTCGCCAAGCGCGCAGACCACGCCCAGGTCGTTCAGGTAGATCGGTGCACTCATCGGTCCTGCCCGGCCATGTCGATCGATTCGATGCGCAGCGCATAGCCCTCGGCGCGGTTGTCCAGCTGCACGCTGCCATCGTCCAGGCGCTGCAGCTGCAACCACACCACGCCATCGCGCGACAGGCTGCGCTGCTGGCCGTCATCGCTGACCTGCCAGCCGGCCGGCAGCGCGGCGGCGATGGCGGCGGTTGGCCACAGCGCGAACTGCAGGTCGTCCAGCACACGCTCGGCGCGCACCTGCGGCGGCAGCCACGGCGCGCGCTGCTGGGTCAGCTGATGGCCGTCCCACTGCAGGCGCACACCGGTCTGGCCCATCGCCTGCACGGCCAGCTGCACCTGGTGTGCATCGGCTTCCAGCAGCGCATCGAGGTCGCGCTCATGGCTGCCGAAACGGAAATGCAGCTGCTGCTGCAGCGCCAGCGGCGCCGGCAGGCTGGCCGGCGACAGGCGCAGCGGCGGCAGTTCCACCTGTGGCTTGGGCATGCGCCCGGCACAGGCGGCCAGCAGCAGGCACAGCAGCAGGGCCGTGGTGCGGACGATCACGCGCTGCACAGTTCCTCCAGCACGCGCATGCGGCGGCCACTTTCGTCGGCCACATACGGGTTGTTGGTGTCCCAGGCGTATCCGGCCAGGATGGAACTGATCATGTTGCGCACTTCCGGCTGCTGCTGCGGGTGGTAGATGATCTTCTGGAAGCCGCCCTGGTACCAGCTTTCCACGAAGCGGCGGAAGGTCTTCACGCCCGCGCGCAGCGGCCTGGAGAACTCCGCCTCCCAGTCCACGGTTTCACCGGCATAGCGGCGCTTGAGGCAGTCGCTGGCCAGCTGCGCGGACTTGAAGGCGATGGTGACGCCGGAAGAGAACACCGGATCGAGGAACTCACCGGCGTTGCCCAGCAGCGCATAGCCCGGGCCCCACAGCGAGCTGACATTGGCCGAGTAGCCGGTGATGCGGCGCACCGGCAGCACCGCCCATTCGGCATTGGCCAGCAGCCCGCTCAGGTTCGGGTCCTCGCCGACGATGGCCTGCAGCTTCTGCAGGTCGTCGCCTTCGTAGCGTTCGAAGAACGACGGCTCGGCGACCACGCCCAGCGAGCAGCAGCCGTTGGAGAACGGGATCGTCCAGTACCAGACGTCGATGTGTTCGGGGTGGGTGGTGATCAGGATCTTGTTGCGGTCGAAGTCCGCTTCGGCCGGAATGTTGTCGCGCACGTGGCAGAAGATAGCGCCGCGCACCGGGAAGTTGGACGGCGATTCCAGCTGCAGCAGGCGCGGCAGCAGGCGTGCGAAGCCGGAGGCATCGAGGATGAAGTCGGCTTCGATGCGGTATTGGCTGCCATCCGGGCGGCGTACGTTCACCGCCGGCTGTTCACCGGGTTCGACCGACAGCACTTCATCGCCGAAGCGCAGTGTGGCGCCCATGCGCTCGGCGCCGCGTGCCAGCACGTTGTCGAAGTCGGCGCGCTGCACCTGGTAGGTGGTGCCCCAGCCGGGCGAGAACTTCTTCCTGAAATCGAACGCGGTACGCGCTTCGCCGTGCACGAAGGCGGCACCGTTCTTGTACTGGAAACCGGCCTCGACCACGTCCTGCAGCAGCCCGGCCGCTTCGATGTACTCCATGCTCTGCGGCAACAGGCTTTCGCCGATGGAGAAGCGCGGGAACTGCTGGCGCTCCAGCATCAGCACCTGGCGGCCCTGCTGGCGCAGCATCGCCGCAGCGACGGAGCCGGCCGGGCCCGCCCCGATGATCAGGATTTCAGTGCGTTCGACAGCATCCACAGCAGTACTCATCGGGGCGTCCTTGTTGCTCGATCAGAAGAAGAGAAGAAAACCGGAAGGCGGGCTCAGGCCGGCGGCACGTCGTGCGGCGGTGGCCGGAACAGCGGCGAGATCAGCCAGACCAGGCCGATGCCGAACAGCAGGGTCAGGCCGAAGGCGCGCAGCGCCGGAGTCTGCGACAGGCCCAGCAGGCCGAACGACAGCCAGGTACTGGCCGCGCCCACGCACACCGCCAGCCACGCGCTGGCATCGCCGCGATGCTCGATCAGGAAGATGCCGTAGTCGATGCCCATGCCCAGCAGCAGCATCAGTGCCAGCACGTTGAACAACTGCAGCGGCTGGCCGAACAGGCCCAGCAGGCCCAGGGTCAGCGCACCGGCGATCAGGGTCGGTGCGAACACCCGCCAGGCCTGGCGGCGGTAGCGCAGCCACAGCGCACCGAACACCAGCACGATGCCGACCAGCAGCAGCCCACCCATCAGCTTGCGGTAGTGGCCGAGCAGCTGCGAGAAATCGGCGGTGCGGTCGACCCAGCGCACGCCCGGCAGGCCCTCGGCCGCGCCACGCAGGGTCGTCAGCGCATCGGCGCGTGACAGGTCATCGACCATCACCACGCTGATCATCTGACCGCCCACCGCACCCACCCACAGATGGCGGAACGGCTGCGACGCCGGCGAGGCGAGGAAGGCCTCGGCAGTCAGCGGCGTGGCGGCGAAATCGGGGCGCGGCAGCGGTTCACCCACCGCCTCGGACACGGCATCCAGCACGCCCGGTTCCACCTTCGCGGTCAGCGCCGCATCGGCCTGCTGCCGCGCCGGCGATGGCAGCCAGTCGCTGATCGCGCGGTAGCCGCCGATGCGCTTGTCATCGGCCAGCGCACGCAGGCGCGTCGTCAGTGCCTCTTCGCGTTGCAGCAGCTGCGCCGCATCGGCGCCCTGCACCAGGTAGAACTGCGCCGGGCTGGGCATGCCCAGCAGCTGGCTCAGGCGGATCTGCTGGGCCATCAACGCCGGCGGCGAAGACTGCAGGCTGCGCAGGTCGTCGTTGCTGTGCAGGCGCGCGATGCCGAGCGCTGACAGCACCAGTGCGGCCACCACGAAGATCGCCACCGGTCGCGTGCCGTGCAGGCGCGGGAAACGTTCCAGCGTGTTGCCCAGCCACTGCGAGAAACGGGTCTGGCGGATCTCACCACCATCCAGCCACGGGAACCAGAAGATCACCGTGAGGAAGGCGGCGGCCAGGCCGACCACCGAGAACAGCGCCATCTGGCGCAGGCCCGGGAACGGGGCCAGGCCCAGCGCCAGATAGGCCAGCGCGCTGGTCAGCAGGGCCAGCCACAGGCCCGGCAACAGGTGCCGCAGCAGTTTCCAGCGGCGATCGGCCGGCTCGGCCTGGCGCGAGGCGAACCAGTGGATGCCGTAGTCCTCGGCCACGCCCACCAGCGACGCGCCGAACACCAGGGTCAGCACGTGTACCTTGCCGAACACCAGCACGGTCACCGCCAGTGCCACGCCGCAGCCGATCAGCAACGAGGCGGCGACCAGCAGGATCGGCCGCAGCGAGCGGAAGGCCAGCCACACCAGCAGCAGCACCGCGGCCAGCGAGCCCCAGCCGATGGTGTTGATCTCCTGGTTGGCCTGTACCGCGGCGGCTTCTGCGTGCAGCGGAACGCCGGCATGCAGGATTTCCAGCGACGGCGCAGCCGCCCTGGCGGCCTTCCCGGCTCGTTCCAGCAGGCCATCAAGATGGCGCTCGCCATCGAGCTGGAAGGCCGAGCCCGGCGTATCGAACTGCAGCGCCGCCCAATGCTTGCCCTCGGCTTCGAGCAGGCCGTCATCGCCCAGGCGCAGGCCCGACCCCTGCGCCTGCTGTTGCCACCACTGCGGCCACAGCGACAGCGGGTCCTGCCGCCAGTCGGTCAGGCGCGGCGCACCCATCGGGCCGTACAGCACGGCCAGGGCCTGTTCGGCCAGCGTCCCGGTGTCGCTGTTCTGCAGCTGGTTGCGCTGGCCGGGAGTCAGCAGGCGGTCGCGGTACGGCGCGTAGAACGCGCGCGCCTCATCGAACCAGCCTTCGATCGAACCACTGGGCACCAGCAACGCGCTGTCGGCATCGGCAGCCATCGCCGCGGCGAACGCCGCCTGCGCGCGCTTGGCGGCGGCGCCGTCCTGGCTGCCGAGCAGCACCACCACCTGCCGCGAACTGCCATCGGCGATGCGCCGGGTGACATCGCTCAACAGGCGGTCATGCGCATCCTGCGGCAGCAACGCGAGGATGTCGGTGTCGATCCGCGACTCCTGGCTCCACAGGCGCCACTGCTGCACGCCCAGTACCAGCAGCAGCACCAGCCAGGCGATGCCCAGCCAGTGCCACCAACGCCGCAACCGGTCCGGTGCGTTCAACGCCACGGCGTCACTCAAAGCGGCGTGCCTCATCGGGGTTCAGCGTGGCCGGGGCCTCGCTCAGCGCGCTGAACTGGATCTGCGTGCGGTCCTTGTTGGCCTCGACGATCTCCACCTGGCGCACGTAGCGGTCACCCTCCAGGGTCAGCGATTCGAAGGCCTTGGCCAGCATTGCCGACTTCGGTGTCAGGCGCAGGCGCCAGCCCTGCCCTTCGCGGCTGGCAGCAACGTTGAACTGGCTGGACAGCGCCTGCACATCACCACTCATCAGCGCGAACATGATCGCGTTGACCGAGCGCATCGCCGGCTGCTGGCGCGCATCCAGCTCGACGCGGGTGCTGCCATCACGCTGGCGGCTGAGGATGCGGTCGGCAGTGACCACCACTTCAGAAGGGAAGGGCTTGAGCGTGGTCCAGATGACGCCGTGCTGGCGTGCGACTACGAACTGGCCCTGCGAGCGCAGCGGGTTCTTGAAGCCGCTGACCTGCTTTTCCTGGGTGAACTGGCCACGCAGCACGTCGGGCCGCGCCACCGCCTGGGTGATCGCATTGACGGCGGGGTCGGCCGCCTGTACACGCGGTACGGCCACCAGCAGCAGCGCACACAGCAGCACGCTCGAAAGACGGGCAAGCATACTCACGGCGCAGGCACTCCCAGGCGTTCCCACAGCACCGGCGGGCACTGGTACAGCATTTCCTTGCTGGCCGCGTCCACCGCGACCTGGATGGTCATCGCGCGGGTCAGCACCTGGCCACTTTCCGCATCGAGGATTTCGTACTCGATCTTCAGCCGGTTCTCCCATTCCACGATGCGCGCGACCACGCGCAGGGCCTGGTTGAACAGCAGCGGGCGCACGTACTTCACCCGCGCATCGACCACCGGCCACAGGTAGCCCGATTCGAGCATCTGCGGGTAGTCGTAGTCGTAGCGGCCGAGCAGCGCGCAGCGCGCGATCTCGAAGTACTTGAAGTAGTTGCCATGCCAGACCACGTTCATCGGATCGCAGTCATGGAAGGCGGGGGTCAGCGTGATTTCGCCGACCCGTTCAATGGCCTCATTCACCGGCATACAGCTCCCAACGTTGCGCGCGGATCTCCACCAGCAGTTCCCGCAGTTCGCGATCCAGCGCGCGGTCTTCTTCGACCAGGGCGATGCGCTGCCCCAGGTCGGCGTACATGTCGGCCAGACTGCCATGCAGCTGCGCATTCAGGCCAACCCGCTCGCGCAGGGCCAGGCCCTGGCGCGCGGCGATCAGCATCGCGGCTACCACCTGTTCGGTCAGCTCGATCACGCGCAGGCAGTCGCGCGCGGCGATGGTGCCCATGCTGACCTTGTCCTGGTTGTGGCATTCGGTGGAGCGTGAGAACACGCTGGCCGGCATGGTCTGCTTCAGCGCCTCGGCGGTCCACGCCGACACGCTGATCTGCAGCGCCTTCAGGCCATGGTTGATGGCCGCGCGCGGGCCGGTGGCCGCCGACAGGTTGGCCGGCAGGCCGTGGTTGTAGCGGGCATCCACCACCAGTGCCAGCTGCCGGTCCAGCAGGTCGGCGACGTTGGCCACGGTGTTCTTCAGGGTATCCATCGCCAGCGCGATATGGCCGCCGTAGAAGTGACCGCCGTGCAGGATGCGCTCGCCGTCGGCGTCGATCAGCGGATTGTCGTTGGCGCTGTTCAGCTCGGTTTCGATCAGCTGGCGCAGGAACGGCAGGCTGTCCTCAAGCACGCCGATCACGTGCGGTGCGCAGCGCAGCGAATAGCGGTCCTGCAGGCGCTGTTCATTGCGCGGCGGACGCTCGCTGTGCAGGTCGCTGCGCAGGCGTGCGGCAATGCGGCCCTGGCCCGGGTGCGGCTTGGCCGCAAACAGGGTCTGATCGAAGTGGTGCGCGTTGCCGTCGCTGGCCAGCACGTTGAACGCGGTCAGGCGCGTGGCCATGCGCGCCAGGTAATCGGCGCGCTGCCAGGCCAGGCAGGCCAGGCCGGTCATCACCGCAGTGCCGTTCATGATCGCCAGGCCTTCCTTCGGCCGAAGCTTCAGCGGGGTCATGCCGATCTTCGCCAGCACCGGGCCGGCCGGCTGCACCTGGCCTTCGAACAGCACTTCGCGCTCGCCACACAGCACCGCCGCCACATACGACAGCGGGGTCAGGTCACCACTGGCACCGACCGAGCCTTCGGCCGGAATCATCGGCAGCACATCGTGCTGCAGCAGCGTGGCCAGGCCTTCGAGCAGCGCCACGCTGACCCCGGACATGCCGCGCACCAGCGAGGCCAGGCGCGCGGCCAGCACCGCGCGGGTTTCAACCGGGTCCAGGTAACGGCCCAGGCCGCAGCCGTGATAGGTGTACAGGTGGTGCGGCAGCTCAGCCACCAGCGCCGGCGGAATGTTCACCGTGCACGAATCGCCGTAGCCGGTGGTCACGCCGTAGATCACGCCATCCTCGCGCAGCAGGCGGTCGAGGAAATCGGCGCCGCGCTGGATGTGCGCGCGGAACGCCGGCGCGTCGCTCAGCGCGGCCTCGCACTGGCGCTGGGCCAGGGCCACCACGTCTTCGATGGTCAACGGTGCATCGCCAAAGCGGCACACGGGTACGGCGTCAGTCGTCATGCGGAGCCTGATCCCAGAAGGGGAAGAAATTGAACCAGTCCAACGGGGACTGGATGACCTGGAGTTCCAGCCAGCGCGCGAAGCGCTGGGCCTGTTCGGCCAGCGCAGCATCGCGCGAGCCACGCGGCAGCACGATGCGTTCGGCGAACTGTTCAAACGCCACCCGATAGCCCTCGCCCTGGTGCAGGCAGGCCATGGTGTAGACCGGGCAGCCCAACGCCGCGGCCAGCACATAGGCGCCGATCGGGAATGGCGCGCGATGGCCGAGGAAATCGGCGGTGACGCTGCGGCCGCCCTGCACCGGCGTGCGGTCGCCGACGATGGCGACGAAGCCACCGGCCGCCACGCGCTCGGCCAGCATCACCGCGGTGGCCGGTCCCATTTCGGTGACCTGCACCAGTTCCACCGCCGCCAGCGGGTCCAGCCGCTGCAGCAGGCGGTTGAAGCGCTGTGCATGCGCGGTGTGCACCAGCACGGTGATGCGGAACCCCGGCACCTGCTCGGCCAGCACCTGGCACAGTTCCAGGCAGCCGATATGCGCGGTCAGGATCAACCCGCCTTCGCGGCGCGCGATCTTGTCCAGCACCAGGTCGCGGTGCAGGTGGATGCGCTCGGGCGGGTAGCGCCCGCCAAGGCCGAGGATCTTGTCCAGCATCGTGTCGGCGAAGGCGAAGAAGTGGCGCAGGCTGTCGCGCCGTGTCGGCGTGCGGCCGAGCACGCCGCTGTATGCCTGCAGGCGCTGCAGGTACTGCATCGAGGCCTGGCGGCCGACGCGGTTGCCCAGCCAATGGCAGGTCACCACCGGCCACACGCACAGGCGGAACGGCCAGCGCCCGAACCAGCGGTGCACCCAGCACAGGAACAGCACGCCGGCCACCGAAGTGGACTCGCCGATGTCGGCCCAGTGCGGGGCGTCGTGCGTGGTCGCCATCTCAACCCTGCCCGCGCAGGCGGCGCCACAGCAGGCGCGGCGCGCGCCAGAGCATGCCGAAGAACAGGCGGGTGTGCATGCGGCTGATGCGCACGTTGTCGCGCCACACATCGAAGTGCGACACCCCATCAGACGGATAGGTCACGCGCGTGGCCAGGTGTTCAACCGGCAGCTGCCGCCAGTACAGGCGCACCATGATCTCGGTGTCGAAATCCATGCGCCGGCCGATGGTCTCTTCGCCGATCAGGCGCAGCACCGGCGGCAGCGGATACACGCGGAAGCCGCACATGGTGTCGCGCAGGTGCAGCGACAGCGTGTTGATCCAGACCCAGATGTGGGTGGCATAGCGGCCGTACAGGCGCGCTTTGGGAACACTGGCGTCGTAAGCCGGAATGCCGCAGATCACCGCGTCCGGATGCGCACGCGCGGCCTCGATGAAGCGTGGCAGATCGGCGGTATCGTGCTGGCCGTCGGCATCGATCTGCAGCACGTGGCTGTAGCCACGCGTGGCGGCTTCGGCGAAGCCGGCCAGCATCGCGCCGCCCTTGCCCTGGTTGACGTCCAGGCGCAGCAGGTCGACGCCCTGGCGCTGTGCCAGTGCACGCAGCACCGCCGCACAGGACGCGTGCGAGCCGTCATCGACCAGCAGGCATGGCAGGCCGGCGGCCTGCACGCCATCGACCACCGCCGCGATGGCGTGCTCGTGGTCGTAGACGGGAATCACCACCAGTGGCGCGAACGCGGCACCGGCAACGGCCGGGTCAGTCCACATCGGCGAACACCACCTTGCCGCTGGCATGCACGCCGTGGCCGGAGGTATAGCGGAACGTGAGCACCCCGCGCGCGGCATCCCAGTCCAGCTGCAGGGTCAGCTCATCACCCGGGCGCGCCACGTGCTGGAACTTCACCGCATCCATGCGCAGGAAGGCAGCGGGCATCGCGAACGCCTGGCGGCCGAAGCGCACCGCCCAGTCCAGCTGGGCCACGCCAGGCAGGATCGCTGCCTGCGGGAAGTGACCCTGGAACGGCCGCAGCGCCGGGTCGAGGGTCATGCGCAGGGTGGCGCTGTCCGCGCCGCGCTGGTCCCATATCGCTTCGGGCATCAGCGGCTGGAACAGCGCTGCCAGGGCGGCCTGGGTCACCTTGCCCTGCGCGTTGATCGGCAGCGCCTGCACCAGGCGCCAGCGACGCGGCCGGGTAACCGCGTCGTGGGCAGAGGCCAGGCGCGCGCCCAGGCGCTGGCCGAGCGCGCGGCGCGCCGCATCGCCACCCTCCAGCAGCGCGCGGTCGGCCGGCACCACCACTGCGGCCAACTGCTCGCGCTGTCCCGGCAGCACCAGCACGCGCACGTCATCCACTTCGGCGTCTTCGTGCAGCGCGCGCTCCAGCGCATCCAGCGATACACGGCGCTCTTCGATCTTGACGATGCGGTCGGCGCGGCCCAGCAGGCGGAAACGGCCATCGGCCAGCGCCTCGACCCGGTCCTGGGTGCGCCACCAGTCGGCGTTTTCCAGGTGCGCCGAGGCCACCGCCAGGCAGCCGTCGTCGATCCGCCACTGCACGCCCGGCAGCGGCTGCCATGGCGGCAGGTCGGTGTCCCAGCGGCGCCAGGCGATGCCGCCGGTCTCGCTGCTGCCGTACACCTCGGTGGGGGCCACGCCCAGCCACTGCCGCACCTGCCGCGCCGCCTCTTCCGGCAGCGGGCCGCCGGAGGAGAACACCGCGCGCAGGCGGCCATGCAGGCTGGTCCAGTCGAGCTGTTCGGGCAGGCGCTTGAGGTGGGCCGGGGTCGCCACCAGCACCGTATCGCTGGCGGCCAGCGCGCCCACCAGGTCTTCGTGGAAGAACCGACGCGGATGGATCAGGCGGCCGGCGGCCAGCGGCCACAGCACGCGGAACAGCAGGCCGTAGATGTGCTGGTGGGACACCGTGCCATGCACCTGCACGCCGTCCAGCTGCGCGCCGAAGGCGGCCTGCAGCGCGTCCACTTCGCGCGTCAGCTGGTCCATGCGCTTGCTGATCGCACTGGGCTGGCCGGTGCTGCCGGAGGTGAACACACACAGCTCGCAGGCGCGCTCGTCCAGCGCCTGCAACGGGCCATCCAGCGCTGCGTCCAGCGGCGTCAGCGGCCGGTAATCGGCGGACACATCGCCAGCGAAACCACTCACCTGCGGTTGCAGCGCCTGCAGCGTGGCCGGCAGGTTGTCGGCGGCCAGGAACACCCGCTTGCCGGCATGCCAGGCACCGAACAGCGCTGCCGCGAAGGCCACCGCATCATCGAAATAAAGCGCCCAGTCGCGGCCATCGGCGGCGGCAAAGGCCGCGCGCCAGGCCAGCACCCGCTGGCGGAAGCGGAGGTGATCGATCACCTCGCCTTCGCAGAGGCCGATGCGGCGCTGCGGCTGCGGGTCCACCAGCAACCGGTCCAGGGCGATCCACTCAGCCATGCGCGTGCGCCGCCTTGACCCGCCGCCGCACCAGCCACTCTCCTGCAAACAACACGCCCATCATCACGTACGCCAACAATCCGTTGTAGAGCATCCAGACCCGGTCCGACGCGTACAGCGCGGTCAGCAGGGCCAGGCTGCCGTTGAGAACGAAGAAGCCGCACCAGACCTGGGTGACGCGGCGGGTATAGGCCACCGCAAACGGTGGCAGGTCCGGCTCCTGCAGCCGCGCCAGGCGCTCCACCAGCGGCGGGCCGAAACGCAGGCTGGTGCCGAACACCGCCAGCATCACCGCGTTGACCAGCGCCGGGTACAGCTTCAGCGGCAGCGCCTGGTTGAGTACGGTGGCCAGCACGGCCAGCAGGCCGGTACCGGCGGCGGCGGCCCACCACAGCGGCTGGCGCGTGCTCAGCGCCCGCAGCACCGCCAGGGCAAACAGCAGCAGCGACAGCCAGCGCGGCTCGAAACGGCCCATCGCCAGGTACACCAGCAGCGGGTAGGCCAGCGAAATCGCGGCCACCACGACGGTGCGTGCGCGTGCCATGGCGAAGCCGCCGGCGCTGCGGTCAGGCGGCTGCCTGGTCCGGCAACAGCCCATGCACGACATCGACGATGTCCTGCACGGTGCGCACGGCCTTGAACGCTTCCGGCTGCAGGTTGCGGCCGAGCAGCGGCTTGAGCTGCACGATCAGGTCCACCGCATCGATGCTGTCGATGTCCAGGTCGTCGTACAGGCGCGCCTCGGGGGTGATCCGCGCAGGCTCGATCTCGAAGCTGTCGGTCAGGATGCTGACGATGCGTTCAAACAGTTCATTCTTGGTCATGGCAGTTCCTGGCGCCGTTACGACTGGCGGGCGGCGACGAACTCGCCGAGCGCGCGCACGCTGGAGAAATGGCGACGGGTTTCTTCCGAATCGGCCGAGAGGCTGACACCGTACTTCTTCTGCAGCGCCAGGCCCAGCTCCAGCGCATCGATCGAATCCAGGCCGAGGCCTTCGACGAACAACGGCGCGGTCGGATCGATGTCCTCCGGCGTGATGTCCTCCAGCGAAAGGGAGGAAATGATCAATTCCTTGATCTCGTGCTCAAGTGCTTGCACGGGGCGGCTCTCCAGACAGGTCGAAATAACGAGAAAGGTGCTCGGTAACGCGGCGTGCCGCCAAGGCATCCCCCTTGGCGAGTCGTCTTCGGCCAGGAAAGGCGCGATCGGGATATCTTCGCCGATCTGCAGCCGAACGTGAAAGCGACGTGAGGGTACACGATACCACTTCTGTCCCTTGGTCAGGGTCGGGGGTACAGGTGATCCGCACCGGGGTGATGTCCAGCCGGCCGCGCACGGCGATGTTGGCCGCGCCCCGCTGCAGCCGCGGCGGCTGCCCGGGCACGCTGCGGGTGCCTTCGGGGAAGATGACCAGGGTGCCGCCGGCCTGCACCGCCGCAACGCAGTCGTCCACCAGCCCGGCGCCGTCGTCGTTGGAGATGTAGCCGGCCGCCCGCACCGGGCCGCGCATGAACGGGTTGCAGGCCACGGCCCGCTTGACCACGCAGTCGGCGTTGGGCAGCAGCGCGATCAGGCAGACCACGTCGATCAGGGTCGGATGATTGGCCAGAACCAGCAGGCCGTCGCGCTGCAGGCGCTCGCG
This sequence comes from Stenotrophomonas sp. GSD10, assembly GCF_056172695.1. Classification (NCBI taxonomy): domain Bacteria; kingdom Pseudomonadati; phylum Pseudomonadota; class Gammaproteobacteria; order Lysobacterales; family Lysobacteraceae; genus Stenotrophomonas; species Stenotrophomonas sp. GSD10. Next base: position 4,093,607 of record NZ_JAOCMC010000002.1, read on the forward strand.
GCCCTCGATCTGCAGGGTCATCACCCCCAGCCGGCACATCAGCCGGACATGGCTGGCGAAGGCCGCCTGCACCACCCGGCGGGCCCGGCGGCGGCGGGCCATCGGGTCACGCATCAGCATCAACAGCGGCATCACCAGCAGGCCCAGCAGCAGGCCGCCCACGCCGAACGCGGCAAAGCTCAGGCCGGTGCCGAACACCCGCCAGGCATGGTCCAGGCGGCGCTGCAGCTCAGCCACGGCGCCCCCAGCGCCAGCGCTGGCCCTGGGTCACGTGCTCCAGCGCCGGCGCAGCGGACAGCAGGAAGCGGTGCAGGTCCAGCGCGTGCGGCAGCGTGCCCGGCGCGGTGCTGGCTTGGCCTTGGGCCGGCTGCCACTGCAGCGACAGGGTCGGATGGCCCGCGGCGGGCGCGGTCAGTCGCCAGCACCAGGCGAAGAACGGGTCGGGTTCGTCGGCGAACGTCGCGTAAATACGTGGCAACGGCGATTCATAGACCACCACCCGCACTTCGCGCGCGCCATCGGCCAGCAGGCCGGCGGCCTCCAGGCAGGCGGCCTCGACGGTGGACTGCCCGGCGGCCAGCGCCAGGTAGTTGCCGCGGTGGCCACGGGCGATCGAGTACAGCGCGGCGATCGCGTTGTGCACCGACAAGCCGAAGCCGGTCGGCGACAGCGGTTGTTCGCCGATCAATGCGGACAGCAGGTCCATGGATCGGGCGACGTCGCCGTGGCGGCTGGCGAACACCAGCGGCACCTGGCTGTCAGCGCCCTGCCCGTCCTCGCACCAGCACGCGGCCTGGATCGCCATCCGGCCCAACCGCTCGATACGGCGGCGCTGCATCGCCGGCACCTCGGCCAGCGCCGGGGTGTCCTCGCCCTGCGGCAGGTACGGTGCCTCGGCCCAGCGCAGCCACTGGCTGCGCTCGCTCAGGCCGGGCGCCCAGGCGGCCCAGTCGACGATGGAGAATTCGATCATTTAGCGGTGGTGCTTCAATGGGAGAACGATAGGCACGAGCCATTACGGCGACGCGCGGCGGCCCCCATTCCTGCGGCCGTGCGTCCGTCCAGGACGTCGCCGGCTGCCCCCTGGCCGCCGGAAAGGAGCGCACGCTAGCACGTCCGGCACGGGGTGTGCAGGTTTCACATTCCCCAACGCGGGCCCGCCACCCTCGGGTCCGCGTTTGGATCGATCAGTGGTAACCGGTATCGGCGTGCACCTTGCCGCGGAATACCCGGTAGGACCATGCCGTATAGCCGAGGATGACCGGCAGCAGAACGACCAGCCCGACCAGCGTGAAGCCCAGCGAGGAGGCCGGCGCGGCGGCCTCCCAGAGCGTCATCGACGGCGGAAGCAGGTACGGCCACATGCCCAGCACCAGGCCGAGGAAGCCGAGTACGAACAGCGCCAGGCTGAGCAGGAACGGCGGCAGGTCGCGGCGCGGATGGGTGGCGCTGCGCCACAGCGCGGCCGCCACCGCCAGGGTCAGCAGCGGTACCGGCGACAGCCACCAGAAGTTGCCGTCGCTGAACCAGCGCGCCATCAAGCGCGAGTCGAGGAACGGCAGCCAGCTGCTGACCAGGCCCATCGCCGCGATCACCGCCACCACCAGCGGCCGGGTCAGCTGCCGCGCCAGCGCCTGCACGCGCCCTTCGGTCTTCAGGATCAGCCAGGTGCTGCCCAGCAATGCGTAACCGGCCACCAGCGCGGCACCGGTCAGCATCGCGAACGGGCTGAACCAGGCGAACGGGCCGCCGTGATAGGCACCGTCCACCAGCGGGATGCCCTGCACCAGCGTGCCCAGGATCACGCCCTGCGCGAACGTGGCCAGCAACGAGCCGAGCGCGAAGGCCACGCTCCACAGCCGCCGCGAACGATGCGCCTTGAAGCGGAACTCGAAGGCCACGCCACGGAACACCAGCGCCACCACCAGCAACAGCACCGGCAGGTACAGCGCCGACAGCAGCACCGCATACGCCTTGGGGAACGCCGCCAGCAGGCCGGCGCCGCCCAGCACCAGCCAGGTCTCGTTGCCGTCCCAGATCGGCGCGGCGGTGTTCATCATCAGGTCCAGCTGGTCCTCGTCCTCGGCGAACGGGGCGAGGATGCCGATGCCGAGCACGAAGCCGTCCAGCACCACGTACATCAGCACGCCGAAGCCGATCACCGCGAACCACGCCACCGGCAGCCAGGTCATCAGGTCCATGTCAGCGCTCCTCCAGCGGCTCATCGGCCGCCGACAGCGGGCGCGCCGGGGTGTGGCTGCCATGATCCAGCGACGGCCCTTCGACGTAGGGCTGCGGCCCATGGCGCAGGATCTTCACCAGGTACCAGATGCCCCAGCCGAACACGAACGCGTAACCGACCACGTAGACACCCAGCGACAGCGCAGTCATCCACGCACTCTGCGGGCCGACCGCATCGGCGGTGCGCAGCACGCCGTACACCACCCACGGCTGGCGCCCCATCTCGGTGACGAACCAGCCCGACAGCAGTGCAATGAAGCCGCTGGGCAGCATCCAGTTCCAGCCACGCAGCAGCCACGGTGAATCCAGCAGTTTGTTGCGCCACAGCTGGAAGGCCGAGACCCAGGCCAGCAGCAGCATCAGCGTGCCCAGCCCGACCATGATGCGGAAGGCGAAGAACACCGGCGTCACCGGCGGCCGCTCGCTGGCCGGTACCGAGGTCAGCGGATCGAAGGTGCCGTCCAGCGAGTGGGTGAGGATCACGCTGCCCAGCTTCGGGATGGCTACTTCGAAATCGTTGCGCTCTTCCTTTTCGTTGGGCAGCGCGAACACCACCAGCGGCACGCCCTCGCCTTCCCGGGTTTCGTGCCAGTGCGCTTCCATCGCCGCGATCTTCATCGGCTGGTGCTTGAGCGTGTTGAGGCCGTGCATGTCGCCGACGAAGATCTGCACCGGCACGGTCAGCGCCGCGAATGCCACGGCGGCGATCAGCATGCGCCGGCCCGCTTCCACGTGCGTGCCCTTGCGCAGGTACCACGCGCCCACGCCACCGATCACGAAACAGGTGGTGATGAACGACCCCAGCGCCATGTGCGCCAAGCGGTAGGGGAACGAGGGGTTGAACACCACCTGCCACCAGTCCACCGGATGCACGATGCCGTTGACCATCTCGTAGCCGGCCGGCGTATGCAGCCAGCTGTTGGACGACAGGATCCAGAACGTGGAGAACAGCGTGCCCAGCGCCACCATGCAGGTGGACAGGAAATGCAGGCGCGGCGAGACCCGGCCCCAACCGAACATCATCACGCCCAGGAAGCTGGCTTCCAGGAAGAACGCGGTCAGCACTTCGTAGGTCAGCAGCGGGCCGATCACGGTGCCGGCCACTTCGCTCAGACGCGGCCAGTTGGTGCCGAACTGGAAGGCCATGACGATGCCGCTGACCACGCCCATGCCGAACGACACCGCGAAGATCTTCTGCCAGAAGAAATACAGTTCGCGCCACACGGGCAACTTCGTGCGCAGCCAGCGCCACTCGATGAAGGCCAGCCAGCTGGCGGTGCCGATGGTGAAGGCGGGGAACAGCACGTGGAAACTGATGACGAATCCGAACTGGATCCGGGACAACAACAACGCGTCCAAGGGACGCCTCCTGCCTGCGACCGGTGGGATACCGGACCACTTTAGGAGGAATTGGTTAACGTGGGATGCGACCCGGTGACGCGCTGCTTCACTTTGTCGCAGGGGCGGACCGGGGCCGCCGGCGCACCGCTCTGGTGGGTGCCAACCTACCCACTCTGGTAGGTGCCAACCTTGGTTGGCACACCGCAAGGCGCCGACCAAGGTCGGCCTCTACCAGAAGCAACTGCAACCGGCTTCCGCCGGCGGGGGCTTCACCGCCAGAAATACCAGGCCGCTGCAGCCAGCAGTGCGCCAAACAACAGCACCTGCACCACCACATAGCCCACGCCGCTGTCGCGCGACTCAGCGGTAATGCGCTTGTGCAACGCCTCACTCACATCCGGCGTTTCTTCCTGCTGCGCCTGCTCACGCAACGCCTGTGCCAGCGCGCGCGCTTCCGCATCGCGGGGGTCGGTCGGTGGGTTCACAGCAGTTCTCCGGCGGTGGCGTGCCGCGTCAGTTCCTGTTTCAGGACCTGGCGTGCGCGGAACAGGTGGCTCTTGATGGTACCGCGTGCCAGCCCGGTCACCTGTTCGATCTCGGCCAGATCGAAATCTTCCAGATAATGAAGCCCGACGATCAGGCGCTGTGGCGGGCTCAGCCGTTCCAGTGCCGCGCCCAGCTGGCGCCCGGCCTGCAACGCCTCGCTCAGCTCCGCCGGCCCAGGGCCTTCATCACCGGCGCCCAGTTCCTCGGGCACCTCCACCGCCACCATCCATTGCGCTTCCAGCCGCCGCCGCCGCAGGTACTGCAGCGCCGTGGTGTAGGCCACCCGCGAGACCCAGGTGCGCAACGAGGATTCAAAGCGGAACCGGTGCAGCTGGCGGAACACCGCCAGGAAGGTCTCCTGCAGCAGGTCGGCCACCTGGTCGCGGTCACCGACCATGCGCCCGATCACATGCGCGCAGGTGCGTTGATGGGCCTGCACCAGCTGCGCGAAGGCCGCTTGCGAGCCATCGATGATCGCGCTGACCAGGGCGCGGTCGTCGTCCGCGGCCGGTGCCGGTTCGACGGGGACGTCGCGGTGACGCCCCCGTAATGCCGCCAGTGCTCCGCCCAGCAGGCTCATGCGCGGGGCGCCCCCTGTGCCCGTGGCATGCCAGCCTCAGCCCTTGCGTGCGGCGGGGCGGGTGAAGTGCCAGGCCAGCAGCTGGCCGAGGCCGGCACTGCCGACCATCGCCGCAGCGGCGCCGAAGGTCAGCTCGCGTGCGCCGATCGCCTCCAGCAGGCCCATCGCCACGGCCAGGCTGACCAGGCTGATGCCCCAGCGCAGCGCGCCCTGGCGGCGGCGTTCCTCTTCCAGCACCGCCAGCGAGCGGATCACTTCCTCCGGCACGTGTGGTGCCACCAGCTTGCTGCGGGCACGGGCATCGGCGATGGCATGGATCGCATAGGCGATGCAGATGAAGAGGGTGATCGGGATCAGTTCCTGCATGGTCGGGCTCCTGTTCGGTGGATGATGCGGGTTCAGGAGAATGGATGCGCGGCCACGGCGACCGGTTGCAGCATTTTGCCGATTCCGCTGCCATGACCTGTGGCCCCCTCCCCGGCGCAGGCGGCTGCTACCCTTGCCCGGTTTCCTCATCTGGTGCGTCCGCCCATGTCCCGAGTGCTGCCCCTGTCCCTCCTGCTGTCGGCCGTACTGGCCGCACCGGCCGCGCATGCCGCGCCGACGCCGATCACCATCGAACAGGCCATGGCCGACCCGGACTGGATCGGTCCGCCGGTCGAAAAGGCCTGGTGGTCGTGGAACAGCCAGCAGGTGGAATACCAGCTCAAGCGCAACGGCAGCCCGGTGCGCGACACCTTCCGCCAGCCGCTGGCCGGTGGCGTGGCCGCGCAGGTGGCCGATGACCAGCGCGGCACCCTGGACGTGGCCGAGCCGGTCTACGACCGCAGCCGCAGCCGCAGCGCCTTCGTGCGCAATGGCGATGTGTTCGTGCGCGACCTGCGCAGCGGCGCACTGACCCAGCTGACCCGCAGCAACGAGCGTGCGGGCAACGTGAACTTCGCCGCCGACAACGGCGTGATCTGGCGCGTCGGCCAGAACTGGTTCCACTGGACCGCCGCCAGCGGCGTGCAGCAGGTGGCCAGCCTGAAGGCCGAGAAGGACCCGCGCACGGCGCCGAAGGCCGACGTGCTGCGCGACCAGCAGCTGCGCACGCTGGAAACCCTGCGCCGCGACCGTGACCAGCGCGAAGCGCTGAAGGACCAGGACCAGCGCTGGCGCCAGGCCGACCCGACCCGCGCGCCGGGCCCGGTGTACCTGGGCGCCGACGTGGAGATCGGTGACAGCGTGCTGTCGCCGGACCTGACCCACCTGATCGTGGTGACCAAGCCGAAGGACTTCGACGACGGCCGCACCAGCAAGATGCCGCTGTACGTCACCGAATCGGGCTACGAGGAAACCGAGGACACCCGCACCCGGGTCGGCCGCAACGGCTTCGAACCGCACACCCTGTGGTACGTGGACGTGCGCACCGGCAAGGCCGAGAAGGTCTCGCTGTCGGGCCTGCCGGGCATCAGCACCGACCCGCTGGCCGAGCTGCGCCGCAAGGCCGGCAAGGATGCGCTGAAGGGCGAGCGCAGCGTGCAGGTGATGAGCGACTTCATGGGCGGCGGCATCCGCTGGAGCGCCGACGGCCAGCAGGCCGCGGTGATGCTGCGCGCCAACGACAACAAGGACCGCTGGATCATCAGCGTCAACGCTGCCGACGGCCGCGTGCAGAACCGCCATCGCCTCACCGACAACGCCTGGATCAACTGGGGCTTCAACGATTTCGGCTGGATGGCCGATGGCCGCACGCTGTGGCTGCTGTCCGAGGAATCGGGCTTCTCGCACCTGTACACCCAGGCCGGCACCGCCAAGCCGCAGGCGCTGACCAGCGGCAAGTGGGAAACCTCGGCACCGGTGCCGTCGGCCGATGGCAAGGGCTTCTACTTCCTGTGCAACCAGCAGGCCCCGCATGACTACGAAGTCTGCTCGGTCGACACCGGCAACCGCCAGGTGCGCGAGCTGACCAGCCTCAACGGCGTGGAAGACTTCTCGCTGTCGCCGGACGGCCAGCAGCTGCTGGTGCGCTACTCCGGCGCCTACCTGCCGCCGCAGCTGGCGGTGCTGCCCAGCGCCGGTGGCCAGGCCCGCGTGCTGACCGATACCCGCACCGCCGACTACAAGGCGCGCCAGTGGATCCAGCCGAAGCTGGTGGCGGTGCCGTCCAAGCACGGCGCCGGCGTGGTCTGGGCCAAGTACTACGAGCCGGAAACCAAGGAGCCGGGCAAGAAGTACCCGATCGTGATGTTCGTGCACGGCGCCGGCTACCTGCAGAACGTGCACCAGCGCTATCCGGCCTACTTCCGCGAGCAGATGTTCCACAACCTGCTGGTGCAGAAGGGCTACATCGTGCTGGACATGGATTACCGCGGCAGCGAGGGCTACGGCCGCGACTGGCGCACGGCGATCTACCGCAACATGGGCCACCCGGAACTGGAAGACTACAAGGACGGCCTGGACTGGCTGGTCGACACCCAGCAGGGTGACCGCGACCACGCCGGCATCTACGGCGGTTCCTACGGCGGCTTCATGACCTTCATGGCGCTGTTCCGTGCCCCGGGCACCTTCAAGGCCGGCGCCGCGCTGCGCCCGGTGGTGGACTGGCACAACTACAACCACGGCTACACCAGCAACATCCTCAACACCCCGGACATCGACCCGGAGGCGTACCGCGTGTCCTCGCCGATCGAGTACGCGCAGAACCTGCAGGACAACCTGCTGATCGCCCACGGCATGATGGATGACAACGTGTTCTTCCAGGATTCGGTGAACCTGACCCAGCGCCTGATCGAACTGCACAAGGACAACTGGTCGATCGCACCGTACCCGCTGGAACGCCACGGCTACGTGCGTGCCGATTCCTGGCTGGACCAGTACAAGCGCATCCTCAAGCTGTTCGAGCAGAACCTGAAGTGAGCAGACTGGCATGAGCCGCGCCGCGCCACGATCCACATCGTGGCTGCGGTCATCCTGGATGACCGCGGCCGGGCGCTGGTGGTGCGCAAGCACGGCGCCACCCGCTTCATCCAGCCGGGCGGAAAGCCTGAACCCGGCGAAGCGCCACTGCAGGCGCTGGCCCGCGAACTGGACGAGGAGCTGGGCATAACGTTGCGCACCGATGCTGCCATCGCGCTCGGTGTGTTCGAAGACTGGGCAGTGAATGAGCCCGGCCACCGCGTGCAGGCGCAGGCGTGGTGGGTGCGGGTGGACGGCACGCCACAGGCGCGCGCCGAGATCGCCGAACTGGCCTGGGTGCCGCTGCAGCCGCCGCATGGCCTGCCCTTGGCACCCTTGAGCGAACACCATATCCTGCCGGCCGTCGCCACCCGGGTGACGGCCCGCTGATCGCGCGGGCATCGACTGCAAGGACACCGGATGTCAGTCCCGCCACCCGTCTCCCTCCGCGCGGCAGCCCCTGTCAACGACTGGGTACGCCCGGTGGCCCTGTCCTGCCTCTGGGTGTCCGCCGCCTGCACCGTCGCCCTGCTGCTGGTCACGCTGCTGGCCTGGCCGCTGGTCCACAGCGAAATCTGGCAATCACTGGCGCTGGACGCCTGGCACATCGGCATGGATCGCACCGTGTTGTGGTTGCTGAGCCACCCGGTGGCGGCTTTGCTGCTGACCGCCCTGGCCTGTGCCCTCTCCACCGCCGCCAGCTGGGGCCTGCTGCGCCTGAAGCCGTGGGGCCTGTGGAGCTTCATCGCCCTGCTGCTGCTCACCGCCCTGGCCAACTTCGTCGTGACCGGCTGGTTGGACGGCGTGGCCGCACCGCTGATCCGCCTGCTCGGCGATTCGCCCGAGGCGCTGCGCTCCCTGCAGATCCAGCGAAGGCTGTTCATCGCCACGATGTACGCCGCATCGTTGGCGCTGGCGCTGTTGCAGGGCGGCGTGGCCTGGCGCCTGCTGCGCCCGGACATCCGCGCGCGGTTCCACTAGACGCCCCACTTCTGCACGACAAGGACCGTCGCATGCGCCTGCTGACCCTGCTGCCCGCACTGCTGTTGTTGGCCGCGCTGCCTGCCACTGCCGCCACCGATGCACTGCGCTGCGGCGAGTACCGCAGCACCGATGGCGGCGTGGCCCTGGTGTTCGAATCATCCACCACCGGTTATCAGGCGCTGCACGGCCAGGAACGCGCGCCGCTGCGCATCGACCGCAGCGCCGGCGATCTGCGCCTGGTGTTTCTCGACGACGGCGTATCCACCGCCATCCGCGTGGCTGCTGACGGGACGCATATCGGCGACGGTGTGGCCGACTACACGCTGCATCGGGCCCAGGCCTGCCAACGCGCCCCTGCGCCCCGCGCCGACGGCTGCCTGGCGCACCCTGCGCTGTGCATTGCGCGGCTCGCTGAGGCGCCTCCGGAACAGGCCCAACGCGCGTGCGAGGAAGGCGTCGGCGCCGGCTGCTCGGCGCTGCTGCGCCACTTTCTCGCTGCGTCCACCACCGGGGACGGGCAGCAGGACGCGCCCTTGCCGGCCGTGCAGCGCGCCACGCTGCAGCAGCTCTGCCTGCAACAACGCGGTGGTCGCTTCTGCACCGGGGTGGCCGAACAGCAGTTGATCGCACGGGAACCCGCGCTGGCGGTGCAGGCCCTGCAGGTGGTCTGCGATGCGGGCCGCATCAGTGCCTGCGAACGTGTCGCACCGCTGCGCGATCTCGGCGCCGATCTGCGCCTGGTGCCGGCCCGGCAGCTGCCCTGCGGCCCCTACCAGGCCGACGGGGAGCCTGGACACACTCACATTCGACGATGCCGGGCAGGTCAGGGTCGATACGCAGGACGTGCGCGCGCTGCTGCTGGACGGCACCCTTCACATACACCACGACAATGGCGCCGACTACGTGCTGGGCCTGCTGGCCAATGGCGATCTGCTGGGGCTGGACGCGTTTACCGGATACCAGCGTTACCGACGCCCGCCGGGTGCCCCGCAGTTTTGTCGCGAACGACCTGCCCGGCGCTGAAGCCGCGACGGCAGGTCCTGCGTTCCGGCGGATTTGATTGCAGATCGAAACGGGCTGGCTATCGTGGCCCGCGTCTTTCTGCCCTGGCCTCGAAATGTCTGCATTCGCCCCGCGCACCCTGCTTCCGCGCTGCATCGTGTTGCTGTCCCTGCTGTTCTGCGCCCAGCGGGCGGCCGCATCCGGTCTGCCACGCTGCGGCGTATTTGAGGCCGACGGCGGCGGCACCCAGCTGCGCGTGGACGGCCCCGACCGTGGGGTTGAGAAAAACAAGCACATCTCTGATCGGCCCTTCGTTGTGCAGGGGATCGAGGGCAGGCTCAGCCTGGTCGATCTCACCTTCGGCTTTGCATCTGAACTGGACGTCCAGCGTGGCGGTCGCGTCCTGCAGAAGGGCAGCACGCGCTACCGTCTCATCCAATCGGCGGCGTGCCTGCCCGCGGTCAAGCATGCGCCAGGCAGCTGCCTGGCGGACGCGCAGCAGTGCCTCGACAACCATCATGAGCTGAGCCTGTCGGCACTGGAATCAGCCTGCGCCGAAGGCGTTCCGCGACTCTGTCAGCGCCTGCCCGAGCGCTATCGCGAGGCTGACCAGGCCCCCGACCGCGATACGCCGACCGAAGCACAGATCGCGGTGATACAGGCCACCATGGAAAAGGCCATGGCCGAGATGGATTTTCCACGACAGTGTCGCGACGATGACGCTGCGGCCGACGCCGATGCCTGCATGGCCATTCTGGAAGAGCGGCCGGAGCTCGTCGAGGCAGTCGCCACTGCCATTCGTACGGCCTCGGTGGCGGCCAGCATGGTTGAAGTGTTCTCGCCTGCAGTCAAGCCCACACTGTCGGATACTCGGCTGCAACGCCTGCAGGGGCTCTGCACGAAGGTGGGCGAAAGTAGCTTCTGCGAGGATGTCGCCAAGCTGCAGTGGACCGCCGGCAATTTTCAGCAAGGCCGGGCGGCCTTGCAGGTGGCCTGCGACGGCGGCGACGAGCGATCATGCCGTCAGGCGTCCGCGTTGCTGCAACTGGGGGAAGCGCTGGTGCAGCACCCCGCCACCGCCGTGCCCTGTGGCCACTATGCAGCCTCCGGCGGGCTGATGGACGAACTGACGTTCGGCGACGGTGGCATGGTGGAGGTTGGCTTCGGCTCGCGAGTACGCGCGCGTACAGGACGGCCAGATCCGCATGCGCCACGAGCGTGGGGCTGACTACGTACTGCAACCGTTGGCCAACGGCGACTTGCTGGGGCTGGACGATTCGACGCGTTTCCAGCGGTTCCAGCGGCAGCCGGGCAATGCACAGTGCAGCGCGCCACTGGTGTTCGACGAAACTCCGTTCCCGCAGGATTGCCCGCGCGCACCGATCGACGGCGAAGCCGAAGTCTGCTGCACGGCCGGCAGGATGCAGGGCTGCAATGTGCTGGGCAGCCGCGCCGCACTGAACGGGAGGTGGATCGAGGCCAGCCAGCATTACCAGAAGGTCTGCCAGGCCGGTATCCGCGAGGGCTGTGAGAACCTGGTCAGCGTGATGGAGAGCAGCAGCAGGGTAGACGTCCGCCCCATGCTTGAGGCCATCTGCGAGGCCGATGGCAGTGGCCGCCATGTAGCCTGCGACGTGCTGGCGACGCGCAACTGGGGGTTGCTGGAGTTCGGCCAGGCTCTGGACCGCGCGGTCCAGGAACAGTCCGTGCACGAAGATCGGACCAGACCGGCCCCACGCACCCCCAACCACAAGCAGTAAGGGAGCTTGCCTGGCCGGGCCCTGCGGTAAAGTACGCGCCATGAACGACTTCGAGCGCGTGCGCGCCTACCTCACCGACCTGCAGGACCGCATCTGTGCGGCGATCGAGGCCGCCGACGGCCAGGCCCGCTTCCAGGAAGACCTGTGGCAGCGTGCCGAGGGCGGTGGCGGGCGCACCCGCGTGCTGCGCGACGGCGCGGTGTTCGAGCAGGCCGGCATCGGCTTCTCCGACGTGGCCGGCAGCCGCCTGCCGCCGTCGGCCTCGGCCAACCGCCCGGAACTGGCCGGCGCCTCCTGGCGCGCCACCGGCGTGTCGCTGGTGTTCCACCCGCTCAACCCCTACGTGCCCACCACCCACGCCAACGTGCGCTTCTTCCAGGCGCAGCGCGACGGCGAAGTGGTGGCCAGCTGGTTCGGTGGCGGCTTCGACCTGACCCCGTTCTACCCGTTCGACGAGGACGTGCAGCACTGGCACCGCGTCGCACGCGACCTGTGCGCGCCGTTCGGCGACGAACGCTACACCGCGCACAAGCGCTGGTGCGACGAGTACTTCTTCCTGCGCCATCGCAACGAAACGCGCGGTGTCGGCGGGCTGTTCTTCGATGACCTGCACGGCGATTTCGAGCGCGATTTCGATTATCTGCGTGCAGTCGGTGATGGCTTCCTCGATGCCTACCTGCCGATCGTGCAGCAGCGCAAGGACACACCCCATGGCGAACGCGAGCGCGAGTTCCAGCTGTACCGCCGTGGCCGCTACGTGGAATTCAACCTGGTCTACGACCGCGGCACGCTGTTCGGCCTGCAGAGTGGCGGCCGCAGCGAGAGCATCCTGATGAGCCTGCCGCCGCGGGTGCGCTGGGAATACGGCTTCAGTCCCGAAGCCGGCAGCGCCGAGGCACGCCTGGCCGATTACCTGGTGCCGCGCGACTGGCTCTGAGCTTCCGGCGCCACGCCTGACGCGTGGTGCCCTCCCGCCTGCGCTGCGCTGCGCGCCGTACGGCTCCCGTTCCACTTCCTTCAAGGACGAACCGATGTTCCCTGCAGTATCCCTTCGCCCCCGCGTTGCGGGCTGGCGCGCCCTGCTGTTGCTCGCGCTGGCCTCGACCAGCCTGCCGGCCGCCGCGCAGTCGATGGCCTGCGGCACCTACACGCAGGACGATGGCCATGCCACGCTGACCATCGAGAGCGAAGCGCACGGCTTCATTGCCGGCCCCTACCAGGCCACCGAGCAGCTGCGGTTGGCGCGCCAGGACAACATCCTGGCGATGGGAAATCTCTCCACTGGCGCGCTGGAGAACCGCGAGTTCAGCGACGACGACCGCACCATCACGGGCGGTTACCACGATTTCCGCCTGGAACGCGCCGCAGCCTGCAAGCCGGTGCCGGACATGGTGGAAGGCAGCTGCATGGCCAACACCAGCGATTGTCTGGAAGCCCTGCCCCGCGCCGAGCCGGCGCAGCTGCACGCGTGGTGCAGCGAGGGCATCGAGGTCGCCTGCAACACCCTGTATGACCACTACCAGATGGAGGCCGACCGCGAGCGCCCGCAGCTGACCGGCACCGAACCGGTAATGCCCGACATCTGCCGCGAAGAATCACCGGCCTACGAGGCGGACAGCTGCATGGCCATGGTCAAGGTCATGGCCGGCGAGTTGATCGGGCGCTCGATCATGGGGCTGGACAAGTCGCGCAGGGCGCCGCTGACGGCCGCGCAGCTGGATGAGCTGACCGCCCTGTGCCGGCAGCAGCAGGGCGAGACGTTCTGCGACAAGGTGGCCGATGCCCTGTGGACCGGCGGACGCCTGCAGCCGTCGCTGGACGCATTGCAGCGCTCCTGTGCGCAGCGCGCCGAAGCGTATGCCTGCACTCCGGCCAAGGCCCTGGCGCCGCTGTCCGGGCTGGGCGCGGCATCGCTGGCGGCGGTGCCTGCCAGCGCATTGCCGTGCGGCAGCTATGAGGCCACAAGCGGCCTGCTGTCGGAGTTGCGCTTTGTCGACACTGGGCTGGTCGAGGTGCCCGGGCTGGATACCCGCCTGCGCGCGCGCCTGCAGGACGGGCAGATCCACATCCGGCGTGACGTCGGCAGCGATTTCGTACTGCAGCCGTTGGCCAACGGCAACCTGGCCGGAATCGACCGCGACCACCGCTATGCCTACTTCGTGCGCAAGCCGGCCGCCGCTGATGGCAGCTGCCAACCGCCGCTGGCCTTCGTGGAAATCCCCATGCCGCTGGACTGCCCGACCGTCGGGAGCCGGAACGGTGCCGAGGCCTGCTGCAGCGACGGCAAGCTGCTGGGCTGCAAGGTTGCCGGCGAAGCACGGTACAAGGCCGAAAAGTGGGCCGCGTCGTTGCCCTATTTCGAAAAGCTGTGCAGCGCCGGTGTTCGCGAAGGCTGCCTGGCCATGGCAGAGGTGTACGCGAAGACAGCGGACCCGAAGATTCCGCAGGCCATGGCGGCACTGTGCGCCAAAGACGGCAAGGGCACCCATGTGGCCTGCGACGTGGACGCGACGCGCAACTGGCCGGCGCTGAAGGCCGCAGCCACGCCCTGACGCCAGGCACCTGTAGCGCCGAGCCCATGCTCGGCTGAAGCACCTGTAGAGCCGAGCCCATGCTCGGCTGATGAACAGTGCAGCCGAGCATGGGCTCGGCTCTACAAGGTCAGGTGCTCTTCCGGGGAATGATGGTGATGTGCCCGTTGATCTCCAGCAGGGCCAGCTCCACATCCTCCACGCCCAGGCAGCCCTGCTGGCGCATGGCGGCCTCGAAATCCGCACGGGTGACCTGCTCACGGCGCAGAACGGCGTCGAACAGGTGCCCATCGCGCGCGATCACCACCGGTTCGCCCTCGACCAGGCGCTCGATACGACGGCTGCGGGTGCTCACCCAGCCCACCCCATAGTTGAGCAGGATCAGCGTCGCCGCCAGCAGCAGGCCGCCGCCCAGCGAGGTGTCGGTGCCCAGCAGCGCGTTCTGCACCGCATTGCCCAGCAGCACCACCAGCAGCACGTCGAACGGGGTGATCTGCCCCAGCGGCCGCTTGCCGCTGAGCCGGACCATGCCCAGCACCACGACATACACCACCACCGCGCGCAGGATGAATTCCCACCAGGGCATCGCCAGTGCGAACAGATCGGGCATTGCGGGTTCCCCTGCTGGACAGTGGCCCAGCCTAGCACCTGGGGTCAGATCCCTTTGCCCGCCGGGCAAAGGGATCTGACCCCATCTGCGGTTCCGGCGGCACAAATAAAAAGCCCCGCTGACCAGGGGGAGGTCAACGGGGCCGGGGAACGGGCACTTGGGGAGGAGTCCCCGTTCCGAGATCTGCTCCAGGGGATGGGAGAGATCCACAACAGGCGTTGCGCCTGTCGGGAGTTATAGAAGCACTCCGAACACTAACGGTTCGTGAAGGGGCCCAATTTAATGAACATCAATCAGGGCGACATTCATGGTCGAGTCAGAAACCTCTGACTTATGAACAAATTCACGACGTTTTCGGCCCGAAATGCCCTCAGTGCGCTTCATCCCAGTTGTTGCCGATCCCGGTATCGACCACCAGCGGCACCCGCAGTTGGGCCGCTTGCGACATGCGTTCCACCACCTGCAAACGCAAGTCTTCGACGAAACTACTTTCGGTTTCGAACACCAGTTCGTCGTGCACCTGCAGGATCATCCGCGCCGGTGCGCCGCTGTCACGCAGCCACTGGTCCACGTCCACCATCGCCCGCTTGATGATGTCGGCGGCGGTGCCCTGCATCGGCGCATTGATCGCGGCACGCTCGGCACCGGCGCGCAGGCCCTGGTTGCGGGCATGAATGTCGTTCAGGTAGAGGCGGCGGCCGAACAGGGTTTCCACGTAGCCCTGATCGCGGGCCTGCTGGCGCATCCGCTCCATGAAGTCGCGCACGCCCGGGTAGCGGCTGAAGTACAGCGCCACATAGTCCTGCGCCTGGCCACGGTCGATGCCCAGGTTGCGCGCCAGGCCGAAGGCGCTCATACCGTACATCAGGCCGAAGTTGATCGCCTTGGCGGCGCGGCGCTCGTTCGGGGTCACCTCCTCCAGCGTGCGCCCGAACACCTCGGCGGCAGTGGCACGGTGCACGTCGGCGCCCTGCTCGAAAGCACGTACCAGGCCCGGGTCTTCGGACAGGTGGGCCATGATCCGCAGCTCGATCTGCGAATAGTCGGCGGCCAGCAGCTGGAAGCCCTCCGGTGCGATGAACGCGCGGCGGATGCGGCGGCCATCTTCGGTGCGGATCGGGATGTTCTGCAGGTTCGGGTCCGAGGAGGACAGGCGGCCGGTGGCGGCACCGGACTGGTGGTAGCTGGTATGCACCCGGCCGGTGTCCGGGTTGACCATCTCCGGCAGCTTGTCGGTGTAGGTGCTGCGCAGCTTGGCCAGCCCGCGGTAATCGAGGATCACGCGCGGCAGTTCGTGCTGGTCGGCGATCGCCTCCAGCGCCTCTTCATTGGTGCTGGGCTGGCCCTTCGGGGTCTTCACCACCGCCGGCAGCTTCAGCTCGTCGAACAGCACGGCCTGCAGCTGCTTGGGCGAATCCAGGTTGAAGCTGCGCCCGGCCAGCTCGGTGGCCTTCTGCTGCGCGGCCAGCATCCGCGAGGACAGGTCCTGGCTCTGCCGGCGCAGCTCGTCGGTGTCGATCCGCACGCCGTTGGCTTCAATCGTGGTCAGCACTGGAACCAGCGGCATCTCGATGTCGCGGTACACGCTGTCCAGCGCCGGCTCGGCCAGCAGCTGCGGCTGCAGCGCGCGGTGCAGGCGCAGGGTGATGTCGGCGTCTTCGGCCGCATAGCGGCTGGCTTCGTCGATGCCCACCTGCGAGAACGGAATCTGCTTGGCGCCCTTGCCGGCCACATCCTCGAACTTGATGGTGCTGTAGCCCAGGTAGCGCAGGGCCAGCGAATCCATGTCGTGGCGGGTGGCGGTGGAGTTGAGCACGAAGCTCTCCAGCATCGTGTCGTCGTGGTAGCCCTGCACGTCCACGCCATGGCGGCGCAGCACGTGCAGGTCGTACTTGCCGTGCTGGCCCAGCTTCTTCTTCGCCGGGTCCTGCAGCACCGGGCGCAGCGCGTCCAGCACCTGCTGCATCGGCAGCTGCGCCGGCGCGCCGGGGTAATCGTGGCCGACCGGAATGTAGGCGGCCTTGCCCGGCTCGACCGCCAGGCTGACGCCGACCAGGCGCGCGCGCATCGCATCCAGTGCGTCGGTCTCGGTGTCGAAGCTGATCAGCTCGGCCTGCTGCAGGCGCTCGACCCAGGCCTGCAGCTGCTCGGCGGTGAGCACGGTCTCGTACTCACCCGGTGCGGCCAGCGCCGGATCCAGCGTACCGGCCGCCGGGGCCTCGGCGCTGCCACGGGCGAAGCCGGCGGCGGTGCCACGCAGGCTCGGGGTGGCTTCGCTGGCCACTGCCGGTGCCGGCAGCGGCGCACCCAGTTCCTTCAGTGCCTGGGTGAAGCCGTAGCGTGCGTACAGCTCGGTCAACACCGGCACGTCCTGCTCGCGCAGCGCCAGCGTGGTCGGGCTGGCCTCCAGCTCCACATCGGTACGGATGGTCACCAGCTCGCGGTTCAGCGGCAGGCGCTCCAGCGCAGCGCGCAGGTTTTCGCCGATCTTGCCCTTCATGGTCGGCGCGGCCGCCATCACCCCGTCCAGGTGCTGATACTCGGCCAGCCACTTGGCCGCGGTCTTCGGCCCGCACTTCTCCACGCCCGGCACGTTGTCGACGGTGTCGCCCATCAGCGCCAGCAGGTCGATGATCTGGTCGGCGCGCACGCCGAACTTGTCCATCACCGCCGCGTCCGAATCCATGCGGCTGCCGGTCATGGTGTTGACCAGCTCGATGCCCGGGCGGACCAGCTGCGCGAAGTCCTTGTCGCCGGTGGAAATGGTCACCTTCAGGTCCTGCGCCACGCCCTGCAGCGCCAGCGTGCCGATCACATCGTCGGCTTCCACGCCGGGCACGCGCAGGATGCTGATGCCCAGCGCCTCGACGATGCGGCACATCGGCTCGACCTGGCTGCGCAGCTCGTCGGGCATCGGCGGGCGGTTGGCCTTGTACTGCTCGTACAGGTCGTCGCGGAAGGTCTTGCCCGGCGCATCCACCACAAACGCCACATAGGCCGGGCGCTCCTTCAGCGTGGAACGCAGCATGTTGACCACGCCGAACAGCGCGCCGGTGGGTTCACCCTGTGCATTGGACAGGGGCGGCAGCGCGTGGAACGCGCGGTACAGGTAACTGGACCCGTCGATCAGGACTAATCTGCTCATGCGGCGATTCTACGCGCCCCCGCCTGCACCGCGGCGACACGGCGCCGACGTGGCGATGGGGCATAATCCAAGCTCATTCCAGGCAAGGGAACCCCACCCATGAAGACTCTGATGCTGGCCTCCCTGCTCCTGCTGGCCGGCTGCGCCAGCATGGGTGGCGCCGGGGCTCCCCGGTGGACGTGAAGGGTGCCGATGTTTCCAAGCGCACCATGGACAACGGTGACACCATCGAGGAATACCGGGTGTCCGGCCAGCTGCGCATGGTCAAGGTGACCCCGGCGCGTGGCGCACCGTTCTACATGTACGACAAGAACGGCGACGGCCGCTTCGACAACGACAAGGACGGCGTGTCGCCGGTGTACTGGAAGCTGTACAGCTGGTGAGGTGGCCGGGGCCGGATCCCTTTCCAAAGGAAAGGGCTCTGACCCCCATCATGGCAATCGGCACGGCCCCCACAAAAAACAACGCCGGCGCGCATCCTGCGCACCGGCGTCGGGTCCCTCCCCGGGAACGCTTGAATCATCGGGTGTGGATCAGCGGATCACCAGCACCGGCAGGGTGCTGCGTGCCAGCACTTCGGCGGTCTGGCTGCCCAGCAGCACGCGGGTCACGCCACGGCGGCCGTGCGAGGTCATCACGATCAGGTCGCTGCTGCGCTCGCCCGCGGTCTCGATGATGCCGTCGGCCGCATAGCGGTCCAGCACATGCACCGGGTTGGCGGTAATGCCCTGCTCGGCGGCCTTGGCCAGCGCCGGCTGCAGCACCTTCTGCGCGCCTTCCTCGCGGTCGGCCTTGTACTCGGGGCTGTTCATGTACCCCACGCTCCAGCCCATGGCGTCGTACATGCCGACGGCCCACGGCTCGGAGACGGTCACGATATCGACCTCGGCATTGAGGTCCTTGGCCAGCTCCAGGCCCTTGGCCAGGCCCTTGTCGGCCAGCTCGGAGCCGTCGGTGGCAATCAGGATGCGCTTGTACATGGTGGGGCTCCGTCGCGATCAGCCAAATGGAAACGCCACCATTGCACACCCGATGTGCAGGCCGCGCCTTGAGCAGGATCAATCCGGCGCCGCGCAGCGGCACGCGAGCATCGCCCGCCAGGCGGCGGGCGGGTCGGCCATGACCGTAGAGTCGAGCTTGCTCGACTGCTTCTGCTCGCAAAAGGCAGTCGAGCAAGCTCGACTCTACCGCTGCTTTCCTCAGGCGATCTGCACCACGCGTGCGTTCTGGCACAGCGGGTAGCTGGCCACGAACCCGGCGATCGCCTCACGCATCGCCTCGAACGACTGGCCATACATGTACAGCGCGGTCTCGCTCGGGCCCTGCCACCAGCTGCAGATCTCACCCAGGCCTTCGATGCGCTCGGACAGCTGCTCGAACACATGGTTGGAGTCGCATTGTTCGTAGACCTCGTCCGGCAGGTTCAGGCCATCGAGGTAGATGCCCAGACCCTCGGTCACGCCGAAGTGGCGATTGGCCTCGCCCGCGCCTTGCAGCTGTGAGCCCTTCGGCGCACCCAGCTGTTCCAGCAGGTCGATCAGCTTGGGCACGCCGGCCGCATCCACCAGCGCCACCTCGATATCGCCGTACAGCACCTCGCCCTCGTCGGAGGTCGCGGTGCCACCGCCGACGATCTCGCCGATCTCGGCAGCCTGCATCAATGCGTCGAGCGGATCCTCGAACAATTCATGACGATGCGCGGGCTGCAGCTTGGCGTTCAACATCACGGTGACGTGCAGGGTCGGTTCGGTCATCGGGGCGTTCCTTGAGGATGTGGCCGCTATTGTAGAGTCGAGCTTGCTCGACTGCTTTTTCCGCCAGAAGCAGCCGAGCATGGGCTCGGCTCTACAACAGCCCGTCAGCGCAGGAACGGCGCCACTTTGCGCTTCAGCAGCTCCACCAGCACCGGGTCCATGTAGTCGTAGTCGTCGGGGATATCCAGGCAGATCACCCGCTTGCCATTCAGCCATGCCTTGTAGCGGCTGGACAACCGGTTGCGGTGGGCGCGCTCCATCACGAACACGATATCGGCCCACTGCAGCAGCTCGGGGCTGAGCACTTCCTCGGCGTCGGCCAGCAGCCCGGCCGAGGCGGTCTCGATGCCCGGCCAATCGGCGAAGACCTGCTCGGCCGTGGGGCTGCGCAGGCGGTTCTGGCTGCAGAGGAAGAGCACGTTGCGGGTCATGGCTGCAGCGTATCGGGGTCGGATCCCTTTTCCAACGGAAAAGGGATCCGACCCCGACGGTGAGGTCCCCCGACGGTGATCAGATCACCGTCAGGTTGGCGTAGGCCATCACCAGCCACTTGCTGCCGGCGTCGGCGAACTCGACCTGCACGCGGGCGTGCGCACCGCTGCCTTCGTAGTCGGTCACCATGCCTTCGCCGAACTTGGGATGGGTGACCAGCGCACCGAGCTTGACCGGCGGTGCCTCGATCGAGGCATGGCCCATCACCCGGCTGGCGCCCATCGAGGCCGTCCGCGAGACCTGCACCTTCGGGCGCACTTCGTGCAGCAGCTCGCGCGGGATCTCGCGCAGGAAGCGCGACGGCAGGCTGTAGTTGTCCTGGCCGTGGATGCGACGCGACTCGGCATAGCTCAACACCAGCTTCTGGCGCGCGCGGGTGATGCCCACGTAGGCCAGCCGGCGCTCTTCCTCCAGTCGCCCGCTTTCCTCCAGCGAACGCGCGCTGGGGAACAGGCCTTCTTCCAGGCCGGCCAGGAACACCAGCGGGAATTCCAGGCCCTTGGCCGAGTGCAGGGTCATCAGCTGCACACCTTCCTCGCCGGCCTGCGCCTGGCCTTCACCGGCCTCCAGCGCGGCATAGGCCAGGAACGCGACCAGCTCGTCCATGTCCTCGCCCACTTCCTCGATGTCATCGGCACGGCGCACGAAGCGCGAGGCGACCGAGACCAGTTCGTCGAGGTTGTCGGTGCGCGATTCCGAATCCAGCGCGTTGCGGCTTTCCTTGCTCCAGTGCTCGCGCAGCTGCGAGCGGGCCAGCACGTGGTCCACGCGCTCGGCCAGGGTCATGTGCAGGGTCTGCGCCTGCAGCTCGTTGACCAGCACCAGGAAGCCGGCCAGCGCATTGCGCGCACGTGCGGCCAGTGCGCTGCCCTGGGTCACCAGCATGGTCGCTTCCCACAGCGAGATGCCCTGCGCGCGCGCTTCGCGGCGCACTTCGTCCAGTGTGCGGTCACCGATGCCACGGGTGGGCGTGTTGACCGCGCGCTCGAACGCCGCGTCATCGTTGCGGTTGGACAGCAGGCGCAGGTAGGCCAGCGCGTCCTTGATTTCGGCACGCTCGAAGAAGCGCATGCCGCCGTACACACGGTATGGCACCTGTTCGCTCAGCAGGGCTTCTTCCAGCGCGCGCGACTGCGCGTTGCTGCGGTAGAGCACGGCCACTTCGGTGTAGCTGCCACCATCACGCACCCACTGGCGAGCACGCTCGACGATGTAGCGCGCCTCGTCCATCTCGTTGTACGCGGCGTACAGGTCGATCGGCTCGCCGTCGCCGCTGTCGGTCCACAGCTGCTTGCCGATGCGGTCGGGATTGTGCGCGATCACCGCGTTGGCGGCGCCGAGGATGTTGGCGGTGGAGCGGTAGTTCTGTTCCAGGCGGATGGTCTGCGCACCGGGGAAGTCGCGCAGGAAGCCCTGCACGTTCTCGACCTTGGCGCCGCGCCAGCCGTAGATGGCCTGGTCATCGTCGCCGACCACGAACACGTGGCCTTCATGCCCGGCCAGCACGCGCACGAAGGCGTACTGGATGGCGTTGGTGTCCTGGAATTCGTCCACCAGGATTTCGCGGAAGCGGGCGCGGTAGTGCGACAGCAGCGCCGGGTTGTCACGCAGCAGTTCATGCGCGCGCAGCAGCAGCTCGGCGAAGTCGACCAGGCCGGCGCGGTCGCAGCGCGCCTGGTATTCGATGTAGGCCTGGCGCATGGTTTCCAGCCACGCATCGTGCGGTTCGGGCTGGATGTGCTGCGGGCGGCGGCCTTCGTCCTTCTGCGCGTTGATCCACCACGCGATCTGCTTGGCCGGGTACTTGCCGTCGTCCAGCTCCAGCGCCTGCACCACGCGCTTGACCAGCCGCAGCTGGTCATCCGAATCCATCACCTGGAAGCCTTCGGGCAGCTTGGCGTCCTGCCAGTGCAGGCGCAGCAGGCGGTTGGCCAGGCCGTGGAAGGTGCCGATCCACATGCCGCGGCTGCCATTGGGCAGCTGGGCGTCGATGCGGTGGCGCATCTCGCCGGCCGCCTTGTTGGTGAAGGTCACCGCGAAAATGCCGTGGGTCGGCACGCCTTCGACTTCATGCAGCCAGGCGATACGGTGGGTGAGTACGCGGGTCTTGCCGGAACCGGCACCGGCCAGCACCAGGTGGTGGCCGGGGGAGCGGAGACGGCTTCGCGCTGGGCCGGGTTCAGGCCATCAAGCAGGTGGGAGACATCCATGCCCCCATTTTACGGCATCGCCGTCGCGGCTCCTGCGACCGTCTGCGTTGCCAGCGCCTGCGCCTGCTGACGCAGTTCAGGCACGGCCAGGCTTTCCCACAGGCTGCCGATGCGCAGGCTGCCGAGTACGCCCAGCCGCGCCTGCGGCTGGCCACCGGCAGCGCGCAGGCGGTCGCCCGGCACCGTGCTGTCCAGGCCCAGCCCATGCGGGCCGGGGCGGGCAAGTCCATCGGCCTGCAGCTGCTGCAGCAACGGATTGCGCAGCGCGCTGGCGCGGGTTTCGACGCCGGTGGCGTTGATCACGCCGCCAATCGTCCATTGCTGTTCATTGCCCGAGGCATCGCGGCCGGACAGCTGCACGGCATCGCCCTCGCGCCAGACGCGTTGCAGACGGGCGCGGTGGACGCGCAGCTGGCCGCTGTCGATCAGCGCCTGCAGCTGAACATCCACTTCTTCGGCGATGCGGTGGCGATGCACGTCCCAGTAGCGCACCACATGGCGCAGGAAACGGCGCTGGTCGGCGGCGTCGAGGCTGCACCACAGCGCCTGCCCGTGCGGGCGGATACGGTCCATCACGCCCTGCCACGGCAGGCCATCGGCCTGCGCCTGGCGCGCGAAGCCGCGCAGCGCGTGCAGGCGCCGGCGCAGGTTCATCGGCAGCAGCACCGCCGGATCGAAGCTGGGCAGGCCGCCGTGCGCGTGTGGCAGCGGCAGCAGGCCATGGCGCGAGATCACATGCAGCGGGCCGGTGTGACCGGCGGCGACCAGCGCCAGCACCGTGTCGGCCATGCTCAGGCCGGAGCCGACAATGGCCACGGCCTGTTCGCCGGCCAGGGTACGCACACCGTCGTAGTCCCAGGCCTCGATCACGTCATCGGCGGGCAGCGCGTCGGCGCCGGGCACCGGCAGCGGGCGCATGCTGTTGCCGGTGGCCAGCACCGCCTGCGCGGCGTGCAGCGTGCCGCCATCGCCGAGCGTCAGCTGGTAGCCGTGGTCATCCGGTTGCAGGCCCAGCACCGGCTGCGCGATCACCTGCAGCTGCGCCGGGCTGGCCGCCACGGCCTCCTGCAGGCGCTGCTGCAGATAGGCGGCAAAGAAGTGGCGGCACACATAGCGCTCGCCCAGCACCTCGCGCGCCTCGCCCGGGTAGGCGTTGGCGGCTATCAGGTAATCGAGGAAATCGCCGGGCTGGTCGGCAAACGCGCTCATCTTCGCCGCCGGCACGTTCAGCAGGTGCTCCGGCCACGGCGTGGCATAGGCGATGCCCTGGGCCAGCTGCGAGGCCGGTTCGAAAATGGCCAGCGCCAGCGGCGCCCGGGCCTGGCGCAGTACCTGGATCGCCACCAGCACCCCGGCCGCACCACCACCGATGATTGCCAGGTCCAGTTCGCCATTACGCGGTGAATCAGTCATGCGCCGATTGTAGGCCATCGGCGATGACAGGCCGGGTTGCCGAAATGGGCGGTTGCCGCCGCCTCACATCAACGCATCGGCCAGCCGTGCGATGCCCTCGCGGCTGCGCCGCCAGGTGGGGCGGCTGCGCCACTGCTGCAGATCCAGCTGCCGCGATTCGCGCAGGTAGCCATCCTCGATCGCGCACAGCTGCTGCACCAGCGCGCGGTCATAGCAGATCAGGCCGATTTCGGCATTCAGCGCAAACGAGCGGATATCCATGTTGATCGAGCCGAGTACGGCGATGTCCTCGTCCACGCTCATGTGCTTGGCGTGCAGGAACTGCGGTTCATACAACGCGATGCGCACGCCACAGCGCAGCAGCTCGTCGTAGTAGGCCTCCTGAGCCCACGAGGTCAGCCGCTGGTTGTTGCTGGCCGACAGGATCAGCTGCACGTCGACGCCGGACAACGCGGCAATGCGCAGCGCGCTGAGGGTGGCTTCATCAGGCACGAAGTACGGCGTGACCATCACCAGCCGGCGCCGTGCCAGATGGATCAGCGCCGCCACCGCATCGCGCGCGTTGCTGTACGGGTAGGCCGGGCCGCTGGGCAGCAGCTGGGTGGCGATGTCGTCGCTGCACTCGGGCACATCGGCGATCACGTCCAGGCGCTGGCCGGTTTCCATGTACCAGTCGCTGGCGAACACCGCCTCCAGATGCGCCACCGCCGGGCCGCGCACGCGCGCCACCAGTTCGCGGTTCGGGTGACCCGGCACGAACTGCGGGCCGGCCAGGTTCTGCGAGCCCACATAGGCCACTTCGTTGTCGATCACCGCGATCTTGCGGTGGTTGCGCAGGTCCATGCGCCCGCTGCGGCGCCAGCGCAGGCCGCCGGGCAGCATCGCGCGCACTTCGATATCGCGCGCTTCCAGACGGTTGCGGTAGGCGCGCAGGCCGCGCTTGGCGCCCACCGCATCGAGCAGCACGCGGCACTGCACGCCGCGCGCGGCGGCGCGCTGCAGTGCCTCGACGATGGCCTCGCCCACCGCGTCGTCGAACATCAGGTAGTACAGCAGGTGCACGCGGTCTTCGGCCTGGTCGATGTCGGCGATGAGCGTGTGCAGCGAGTCGTCGTAGTCGGTCAGCAGATCGACCGCATTGCCGTGCACCGGCATGAAATCGCCCTGGCGCTGCACCAGCGGCACGATCTCGGCGCTGGCGGTGTCCGGCTGCGGGGACCAGCGCAGGCGGTGCTGCAGCGCCTGCTCCTCGCGGATCACCTGCGAGGCTTCGGCCTGGCGGCGGATGCGCTCGCGCGACAACCACGGGTGGCCGAACAGCAGGTACAGCGGCAGGCCCAGCAGCGGCACGAAGCCGACCAGCAGCAGCCAGCTGCGTGCCGCACCCGGCGTGGTGCGGGTGGGAATCCAGCACAGCGCGACCAGCCGGATCAGCCAGTCGATCAGCAGCAGATACGAACCCAGCAACCACTCGAACAGCATCGCGTCGCCCGTCGGGAGGTGATGGGCCATTCTGCCCAGCAGGGTGTGTAGAGTCGAGCTTGCTCGACTGCCGTTGGGCAGCCGAGCGTGGTTCGGCTCTACAAGGGCCGCAGGGAAGGCCGTCGAGCAAGCTCGACGCTACGGGATGGCTCAGTGCCGCACCGGCACCTCGCACAGCTGGCGCACCGAATCGGCGTGACGGCGGCCGTTGAGCGCCATGCAGGCAATGGCCTGCGCGGCCCGCTCCAGCTGCGCCTCCGGCAGCGTCGGCGGTGCGCCGTTGGCCAGTGCCAGGTGGTGATCGCACAGCAGCAGCGCCATGCCCTCGATGCCTTCCAGCATGCGCTGCAGGCGCAGCCAGCCCAGTTCCAGGTCCAGCCGGTGTGACGGGGTGTTCATGCAACCTCCTTCAACGGATCTGGCCACCGTGAAGGTGGCGGACGATGCGTGGTTGCAATACCGGGAAGCAATCAATGAGCAAACGAACCGGCGGGCGCGAGGCCCCCACGCACCGTCCGCCATAGAGGCGGATAGGCCACCAACCGTCGCCGGAGGGATCTCCGGCGACGGCGGGCGAGTCTACTCATGATTGACTTCACGGGATTGCAAGCCCGGCCACTGCAACCGCAGCGGCCAGCCATCATGGGCACGGCAGGGCCTGTCGTTCCAATCGATTTGAACCGCGCGAAGTGCCGGAACCGGTAGGCACAATCACTTATCGCATTCGGCCCATCATTCCGTGCACGGCGCCATTGGCGACAGCGTGCGCAGGGACTGCCCAGTGCCGACCAACGGTCGGCACCCACCCAAAGGGGAATGCCCGAACGGTCGGCACCCATATCTGGATGCCAGGCATGAAAAAACCCGCCGCAAGGGCGGGTTTCTTCGCGGGGATCAGCAATCCTTGCGGATTACTTGATCTTGCCTTCCTTGTACAGGACGTGCTTGCGCACGACCGGATCGTACTTCAGGAATTCCATCTTCCCCGGGGTGTTCTTCTTGTTCTTGTCGGTCGTGTAGAAGTGGCCGGTACCGGCCGAGGAAATCATACGGACCTTATCGCGCTTGCCTGCCATGATGCTTTACTCCTCAGACCTTTTCGCCGCGCGCACGCAGCTCAGCCAGAACGGAATCAATGCCGTTCTTGTCGATGGTGCGCAGTGCATGCGCGGAAACACGAAGCTTGACCCAGCGGTTCTCGCTGGCCACCCAGAAACGGCGCTCGTGCAGATTCGGCAGGAAACGACGACGGGTCTTGTTGTTGGCGTGCGAGACGTTGTTACCCGTCTGCACTCGCTTGCCGGAAACCTGGCATACGCGGGACATTGCGCACCTCGATAGTAGTAGTTGTCAGCCCGTAGCCCGGGAGACGGCGGCCTCGATGGTTGCCCACCACACGTCAAGAGAATCAAAGGGTTACGCTGGCGTTGGGCGGCCGGGGACGTGCTCCCGGGGGCGCCGCCCGGTAGAAAACCGGACACAGCGAGCCGCGCATTATGCACGCGTTCAAGCACTTGCGCAAGTTACCCACAGGCCGTGGGCTGAACACGACGGCGGGAGCCCTTGTAGAGCCGAAGGTAGCGGCAGGAGCCGCTGCCAACGTCGCTTGCGACGGCCCGTAGGGTGACGGTCAGGACGACCGGCATAGCCCACGCTCGGCTCAGGCATTCCGGGACACAGCAGCCGAGCGTGGGCTCGGCTCTACAACAACGACCGGGCCGGCTCAGCGCAGGTGCGGGATGACCTGGGCCAGCAGATGGGCATCCTTCAGTGCACCGTGCAGGCCGCGATTGCCGGGAATGCGCAGGCGCTGCAGCACATCGTCCAGTTTGTTGCCCTGCCCGGGCCAGCGCCCGCGCGCCAGCTTCAGGCTGCAGGTGACGCGGCAGTGCTGGGCCAGCGTGGCGGGAATGCCGGCCAGGCGCAGCTCGTTATCGAGGAAGCCGACGTCGAACGTGGCGCTGTGCGCGACCATCTCGCTGCCGCGCAGGAACTCCAGCAGCTCGGCGGCCTTGCTGGAGAACAGCGGCTTGCCCACCAGCATCGCATCGCTGATGCCATGCACGCGCTGCGCGCCCCAATCGACCCTGCGCTGTGGTTGCAGGTAGGTGTGGAACTGGCGCCCGGTGAGCTGGCCATCGATCAGTTCGACGGCACCGATCTCGATCACGCGATGACCGAGGCGATGGGAAATGCCGGTGGTTTCGGTATCCAGTGCGACGATGCGGCTCATCAGGGCGTGCGTTCTCCAGTACGTGCCCCCGGATTTTCGCACGCGATCGATGCACTCACCCCAACGCTTCCACCACCCAGTCAATGAACACCCGCAGCCGCTGGCTCATGTGCCGGTTCGGCGGGAACATCACATGCATCGGCATCGGCGGCAGCTGCCAGTCCTTCAGCAGCGGCAGCAGCTCGCCACGCGCCACGTGCGGTTCAGCCATGTAGCGGGGCAGCGCCACCACGCCGAGCCCCGCCAACGCAGCCGCCAGATAGGCGTTGCCGTCGTCGAAGCCGACCGTGTAGCGGCCCTGCACCTCGATGCGCTCATCGCCGCGCTGTGCAGTGAACACGCGGGCACGGCCACTGCGCGGGCTGAGGAAACCCACAATGTGGTGGTCCGGCCCTTCCAGCGCGCGCGGATCGACCGGCACACCGAAACGCTGCACGTACGCCGGGCTGGCGTGGAAACCGATCGGCAACGCTGCCAGCGGCCGCGCCACCAACGCCGGATCGGCCGGCGTGCCGCCACGGATCACGCAGTCGACGTTGTCGGCGATGACATCGACCTCGCGATCACTCACGCCGATATCCAGCTGGATCTCCGGGTAGCGCGCCTGGAACTCCGGCAGCGCCGGTACCAGCCGCAGCCGTGCGTAGGGCCCGGGCACATCCACGCGCAGGCGCCCACGCGGCTGGGCGGCCGCGTCGCCCAGCCCGCCTTCCACCTCGTCCAGTTCGGCCAGCAGCCGGGCGATGCGCGGGTAATAGGCCGCACCGTCGGCGGTGACACTGACCCGCCGCGTGGTGCGGTTGAGCAGGCGCAGCCGCAGGTGCGCCTCCAGCTGCTGCACCAGCTGGGTGGCCGTGGTGCGGCTGATCTGCAAGGTGTGCGCGGCGCGGGTGAAGCTGCCGGTTTCCACCACCCGGGCAAACGCCCGCATCGCCTCGAAACGGTCCATGGCTGGCCGCGATTGTTTGGAATTGGCAATCAATCTAGGCCGATCATCGCGGTTTATCCAGACAGCGCTGGTAGGGAGGATGGCGTTCTCTCCCTCAGGATCTTCCCCATGTCACAGCGTGATGTCGTTTTCCCCGCCGGGCGCCAGGCCCTCTATGAGCGCAACCGCTACTCGCCGGCGATCCGGTCCGATGGCTTCCTGTTCGTTTCCGGCCAGGTCGGCAGCCGCGAGGACGGTTCGCCTGAGCCGGACTTCGAGATGCAGGTGCGCCGCGCCTTCGAGAATCTCAATGCGGTGTTGGCTGCCGCAGGCTGCACATTCGATGACGTGATCGACGTGACCGTGTTCCTGGTCGATCCGGAAACCAACTTCGAGAAGGCTTGGGCGATCGTGCCGGAGTACTGGGGCGAGGCGCCGCACCCGACCCTGACCGGTATCGGCGTGACCTGGCTGTATGGATTCCAGTTCGAGATCAAGGTGATCGCGAAGCTGCCGTGACCGCTACTGTAGAGCCGAGCCCATGCTCGGCTGGTCGTGCGAAAGCAGCCGAGCATGGGCTCGGCTCTACAGACGCGCAGCCCGGTGTCCGACCCCACGGGCCGATAGGCGTGCCGACCAAGGTCGACACCCACCGGGGCAGAAGGCCCCACGCCGGCCACCTGAACGGGAGATTCCGACGTATTCCCGAAGCGGCCATTGATATTGTATCCGGCGAAAACCGCTTGCTAGCCTCCCCTTCATGCGCTGGATCACCCGCCACCTCCGTTCGACCCTGCTGATGCTGCTGATGGCGGCATTCGTGGTCGTGCCGGTGGCCGACGCGCTGGCGTGCACGGTGGAACCGCATGCCAGCACGGTGCATGTGGAGTCCGCACCGGATGCCGATGGCGATGCCGACAGCAAGCATGCCGGTGCCTGTGGCCACAACCACTGCCACCACTCCAACCTCAGCCTGCCGGCACACGCGCTGGCCGCGTTCGGGGCGCCGCTGCCGGCGCGCTGGATGAGTGCGGGCGATGCGGCGACCTACGCGGTCGCCCAGGATGAATTGACGCGTCCACCCCGGGCGTGAGTTGAGCGCGTCCCGCGATTGCGGGCTCCCGTTTCACTCACAACCGGAATCCCCTATGTCGATCCTGACACCTCGGTCGCCGCGTGCGGCCGGGCTGGTCGTCGCCGTGTTGCTGGGCCTGGCCCCGGCGGCATCGGTGATGGCGCAAGCCGCCCCTCCTACGACACCCTGCTTGAACGCCTGGACCAGCTGCCCGGCACCCGTGTGGGCACGGCACTGGCCGAGGCCGCCGATGCGCGCGCCGACCAGGCCCGTGCGCTGCCCAATCCCTCCCTTTCCTGGTCGGCCGAGAACGCCTGGGGCTCCGGCACCTACCGTGGCATGGGCAAGGCCGACACCGTGCTCACCCTGTCCCAGCCGCTGGAGGTCTGGGGCCAGCGTGGCGCGCGCGTTCGTGCCGCCCGGGCCGAGGCACAAGCCGCTGCCCTGCGTGGTTCGCAGAGCCGCAGTGATGTCGCCAGCCAGCTGGCGGTGGTCTACGCACAGGCAGAAAGTGCACTGCGCCGCTACACCCTGGCCGAAGAGGCACTGAGCCTCACCCGCGATGACGCCAACGCCGTCAACGCGATGGTCAAGCAGGGCCGCGAACCGCAACTGCGCGCCGTGCAGGCACAGAGCGAAGTGGCCAATGCCACAGCGTCGCTGGATGAAGCCCAGGCGTTCCGCGATGCCGCGCTGGCCCGCCTGGCCGGCACCGCGCTGCTGGATGCGCCGGTGCAGTCGATCGACAACAGCCTGCTCGACCGCGCGCCACCGCTGCCGCGCGGTGCCACCGATACCGCACTGGCGGTGCGCATCGCCGAAGCCGAAGCCGATGCGGCCGGCAAGCTGGTCGATGTGGAGCGCAAGCGCGCCCTGCCCGACCTCAGCGTCACCGCCGCGCAGACCCGTTTCCGCGAAGGCGGCGAGCGTGCCTACAACCTCGGGCTCAGCCTCAGCATCCCGCTGTTCGACCGCAACCGTGGCGGCATCCGCGCCGCCAACGCCGACCAGCGCGCGGCCGAGGCACGCCTGGACCAGCAGCGCCGCGACAGCGAGGCCGAGCGCCTGTCCGCCGTGGCCGGGTTGAAGGC
Source organism: Stenotrophomonas sp. GSD10 (assembly GCF_056172695.1). Taxonomy (NCBI): domain Bacteria; kingdom Pseudomonadati; phylum Pseudomonadota; class Gammaproteobacteria; order Lysobacterales; family Lysobacteraceae; genus Stenotrophomonas; species Stenotrophomonas sp. GSD10. The sequence goes on from NZ_JAOCMC010000002.1 coordinate 4,123,965, forward strand.
CGCTGGCAGCCGTACCCGCGCCGCCGATGAAAGCGTGGTCGCCGCCGAAGAGGCGTATCGCCTTGCACGCATCGGCTTCGACGCCGGACGCATCTCGCAGCTGGAACTGCGCAGCACGCGCAGCGCCCTCATCGCCGCCCGCGGCACCGCCGTGGATGCGCGCCTGTCGCGCGTCGGCGCGGAAATCGATCTTGCCCGCCTGGAAGGGCGCGCACCTTTGTGGAGGCCCCATGACTCTCTCCCGTTCCTTTCCCCTGATCGGCGGCCTCCTGCTGACCGTGTTCCTGGCCGGCTGCGCCGGCAACGCGCAGACACCTGCAAATGAAGACCCCGCTGCGGCCAAGGCCGGCGCCGACGATGGCCACGGCCATGCCGCCGACAGCAAGGAGGCCAAGGCAGAAACCGCGAAGGCGCCGGCAGACGCCGATGAAGGCGTGGTGCAGCTGACCCCGGAGCAGATCAAGGGCTCCGGTATCGAAGTGGTTGCCGTCGGTCGCGGCGGTGGCGGTTCAACCCGCCTCGCCGGCCGTGTCGAGCCCTCGGTCGGTGCGCGTGCCTCGGTGGCCTCCACGGTGACCGGCCGCGTCGAACGCGTGCTGGTCGCACCGGGCACCGCGGTGAAGCAGAACCAGGCACTGGCGATCGTGGTCAGCGGCGAAGCAGCGGTGTTCCGCGCCAATGCGCTGGCCGCATCCGCCGAAGCCGAGGCCGCGCGCCTGGCCTATGGCCGCGACAAGGCGCTGGTCGACCAGGGCGTGGTCGCGCGCCAGGAAATGGAAGCCTCGCGCGCCCGCTCGTTGGCCGCCCAGGCGCAGGCCGCTGCCGCGCAGGCGCAGGCCGCCGCCAACGGTGCGCCTGATGCCAGTGGCCGCGTGCGCATCACCAGTCCGGTGGCCGGCATCGTCGGCAACGTGCAGGTCACCCCGGGTGGCGTGGTCGCCGCCGGCAGCGCCGTGGCCGACGTCGCCGATCCGGCGATGAACGAGCTGGTGTTCACCGCACCGCCGGCGCTGGCCGCGCAGGTCACGCCGGGCATGAAGCTGGAGGTGAGCGTGCCGGGTGGCAGCTTCACCGCCACCGTCACCGGTTCGGCCGCCGACGTGCGCCAACAGGGCGGCGTCGCGGTGATCCGTGCTACCCCGGTCGATGCCTCGCTGCCGCCGGCCGGTTCGCCGGTGTCAGCCGTGGTGGTCACCGAAGGCCAGGACGGTTCGCTCAGCGTGCCCGCCGATGCGGTGCAGAACGTCGATGGCAGCAGCGCGGTGTTCGTCGCCGTCGATGGTGGCTTCAAGGCGCAGCCGGTGCTGGCCGGGCGTCGCGCCGGCGACCGCATCGAGATCCTCGGTGGGCTGACCGGCAACGAGCGCATCGTCGGTGCCAACGCCTTCCTGCTCAAGGCCGAACTGGCCAAGGGCGAAGCCGAGCACGGCCACTGAGGAGGCGACCATGTTCAAGCTGATCATTGAAACAGCGGTGCGCCACCGCTGGCTGGTGGTGTTCATGGCCGCGTTGATCGCTGCGGTGGGCCTGTTCCAGCTGGGCAAGCTGCCGATCGACGCGGTGCCGGACATCACCAACCGCCAGGTGCAGATCAACACGGTGGCGCCGGCGCTGACCCCGGAGCAGATCGAGCGGCAGGTGACCTACCCGCTGGAAACCGCGCTGGCCGGCATTCCCGGCCTGACTACCACCCGTTCGTTGTCGCGCAATGGTTTCTCGCAGGTCACCGCGATCTTCACCGATGCCACCGACATCTACTTCGCGCGCCAGCAGGTGGCCGAACGCATGCGCGAAGCGGCCGATGACCTGCCCGATGGTGCGTCGCCGATGCTGTCGCCGGTCACCACCGGCCTCGGCGAGGTGCTGATGTGGACGGTGGACTTCACCACGTTCGATCCAGCCAGGCTGGCCAAGCCCGGTGACGCCGGCTGGCAGGCCGGTGAGGTCTATCGCACGCCGGAAGGCAACCTGCTGCGCACGCCGGAAGAACGCGCGACCTACCTGCGCACCGTGCAGGACTGGATCATCGCGCCGCAGATGCGCTCCAGCCCGGGGCTGGCCGGTGTCGATACCGTTGGCGGCTACGTCAAGGAATACGGCGTGCATCCGGACAGCGCGCGGCTGGCCGCGCACGGCCTCGGCCTGGCGGACCTGGTCACTGCCCTGCAGCGTTCCAACGTGCAGGCCGGCGCCGGTTTCGTGCAGCGCGCCGGCGAAGGCCTGGTGGTGCGTGCCGATGGCCTGGCGCTGACCACCGAGGACCTTGCACAGGCGCCGGTGGCCACCCGCAATGGCGTGGTGGTGCGCGTGGCCGATGTGGCCACCGTGGAACTGAGCCGCGCGCCGCGCCTGGGTGCAGCCAGCCGCAACGGCCACGAGGCCGTGCTGGGCACCGCGCTGATGATTGCCGGTGGCAACAGCCGCACCGTGGCGCAGGCCGCGGCCGCACGCCTGGAACAGGTGAACAAATCGCTGCCGGCCGACATCGTGGCCGCGCCGGTGCTGGACCGCAGCGTGCTGGTCAATTCCACCATCAAGACCGTGGCCAAGAACCTCACCGAGGGCGCGCTGCTGGTGGTGGTGGTGCTGTTCCTGCTGCTGGGCAACCTGCGTGCGGCGACGATCACCGCGCTGGTGATTCCACTGTCGTTCCTGTTCGCAGTGATCGGCATGAACCGCTTCGGCATCAGCGGCAACCTGATGAGCCTGGGTGCGCTGGACTTCGGCATCCTGGTGGACGGTGCGGTGATCGTGGTCGAATCGACCCTCCTGATGCTGGGCCAGCGCCGCGCCGAACTGGGCCGTGCGCTGACCGCGATGGAACGCCTGCGCGTGGCCGCCGACTCGGCAATGAAGATGGCGCGCCCGGCGGCGTTCGGACAGCTGATCATCCTGCTGGTATTCGCACCGATCCTCACGCTGGAAGGCGTGGAGGGCAAGACGTTCCACCCGATGGCGGCCACCTTCATGCTGGCCCTGGTGGGTGCCTTCATCTTCTCCTTCACCTTCGTGCCGGCGATGGCCGCACTGCTGGTGCGCGAGCCGAAGCTGAAGGACGGCGATGCCCATGCCGACGATGGCGAGCACGAAACCAAGCTGATCCGTGTGCTGCGCGCGCGCATCGAGCCGGTGGTGCGCAAGGCCGTGGCGCATCCGCGCACGGTGCTGGCCGGTGCGGTGATGATGGTAGTGGTGGGCATCGGTTCGTTCTCGCTGCTGGGTCGCGAGTTCATGCCGACGCTGGACGAAGGCAACGTGGCGATGCAGGCATTGCGCGTGCCGTCGACCTCGCTGGAGCAGTCGCTGGCGATGCAACTGGCACTGGAAAAAGCGATCGCCAAGCAGCCGGAAGTGGAGACCGTGTTCTCGCGCACCGGTACCGCCGAGGCGGCGATCGACCCGATGCCGACCAACATCTCCGACAGCGTGATCGTGCTGAAGCCCCGCAAGGACTGGCCCGATCCGAAGCTGGCCAAGGACGCACTGGTGGCGCGCTTCGAAAAACTGGCCGGGCAGCAGCTGGGCAACAGCTTCGAGTTCAGCCAGCCGATCGAACTGCGCTTCAACGAGCTGATTTCCGGCGTGCGTACCGACCTGGCCGTAATGATCTTCGGCGATGACTTCAGCCAGCTGCAAAAGGTGGCCGACCAGGTGGCGCTGAAGCTGCGCGCAGTGAACGGCGCTGCCGACGTGCGGGTAGAGCAGATCTCCGGCCTGCCCACGCTGAACGTGGCGATCGATCATGTGGCGGCGGCGCAGTACGGGCTGACCGCGGCGGATGTGAGTGATGCGCTGTCCACCGGCATCGGTGGTACCGCCGCCGGCAAGATCTTCGAAGGTGATCGCCGCTTCAACGTGGTGGTGCGCCTGGACGATGCCTCGCGCAACGATCCGGACCAACTGGCGTCACTGCCGATCGCTACGCCGTCCGGGCTGGTGATTCCGCTATCGTCGGTAGCACGCATCACGGTCAGCGAAGGGCCGAACCAGATCAGCCGCAACAACGGCAGCCGCCGCGTGGTGGTGCAGGCCAATGTGCGTGGCCGTGACCTGGGTGGTTTTGTCGGAGAGGCACAGGCCGCAGTGGCCGACGTGGCGCTGCCGCCGGGGGCCTACCTGACCTGGGGTGGCCAGTTCGAGAACCTGCAGCGCGCGGAGAAGCGGCTGGCGACAGTGGTGCCGGTGGTGTTCCTGCTGATCGGCAGCCTGTTGTTCATGGCCCTGCGCAGCGGCAAGGAAGCCGTTCTGGTGTTCAGCTGCGTGCCGTTGGCAATGGTCGGCGGCATCCTCGCGCTGCTGCTGCGTGGCATGCCGTTCTCGGTGTCGGCGGCGGTCGGCTTCATCGCCGTCTCCGGCGTGGCCACGTTGAACGGCCTGGTGCTGATGCAGGCGATCCGCGAACGCCTGGATGCCGGTGACGTGCCGCTTCAAGCGGCGATCAACGGTGCCTCCAGCCGCATCCGCGCGGTACTGACCACGGCGCTGGTGGCGATCGTCGGCTTCATTCCGATGGCGATTGCCAGTGGTTCCGGTGCGGAAGTGCAGAAGCCGCTGGCGACGGTGGTGATCGGTGGCCTCATTACCGCCACCGTGCTGACCCTGCTGGTGCTGCCGACGTTTGCCGCGCGCGTGGCCAAGCCGCGGGCGGTCGGCTGAGGTTGGGGTCGGATCCCTTTCCACAGGAAAGGGATCCGACCCCGTGACCGGATCGGGTTGCCGGCCAGCGGCCGGCACTACCTGGTAACGGTCAGGCCTTCTTGCGCTCGGCGATGTAGGCCTGGATCTGCTGTTCCAGCACGGGCAACGGCACCGAGCCCTGCTTGAGCAGGGTGTCGTGGAAGCCCTTGATGTCGAACTTGTCGCCCAGCTCCTTCTCGGCCTGCGCACGCAGGCGCACGATGGCGATCTCGCCGAGCTTGTAGCTCAGCGCCTGGCCTGGCCAGGAAATGTAGCGGTCCACTTCGGTGGTCACTTCATGCTCGCTCAGCGCGGTGTGGTCGCGCAGGTAGGCCAGCGCCTGCTCGCGCGTCCAGCCCTTGCTGTGCACGCCGGTGTCGATCACCAGGCGCGCCGCACGCCACATTTCGTAGGTCAGGCGGCCGAAATCCTCGTACGGGGTTTCGTAGATGCCCATCTCCACGCCCAGCTTCTCGCAGTACAGCGCCCAGCCTTCGCCATAGGCGGAGATGTAGGCGTTGCGGCGGAACTCGGGCAGGTTCTTCTGCTCGGCGGCGATGGCGCCCTGCAGCGCGTGGCCCGGATCGGATTCATGCAGGGTCAGCGCCGGCAGGTTGTACAGCGGGCGCGACGGCAGGTTGTAGGTGTTGAGCCAGTAGGTGCCCATGCCACCACGGCCGGCGGTCCAGAACGGTGCGATGTCCGGCGGCACCGGCACGATGGTGAAGCGCGCGCGCGGCAGCGTCATGTACTTGCCGAGCTGACCATCGGCCCGCTTGGAGATCCACGCAGCACGCGACAGCAGCTCTTCCGGCGTCTTGGCATAGAACTGCGGGTCGGTGCGCAGGAAGGTCAGGAACTCGGCGAAGCTGCCCTTGAACTTCACCTGCTTGATGATGTCGTTCATCTCGCCCTGGATGCGAGCGACTTCGTCCAGGCCGATGCGGTGGATCTCGTCCGGCGACAGGTCCAGCGTGGTGTATTCGTGGATCTGCTGCTTGTAGTACGCCTTGCCGTCCGGCATCGCTTCGGCGGCCAGGGTGGTGCGCGCCTGCGGCACGTACTCGCTGACGAAGAAGGTGCGCAGCTGCTGGAACGCCGGCACCACCTTGCCGCTGATCGCTTCACGCGCCTGCGCCTGCAGCTTGGCCTGCTCGGCGGCTGGGATGCTGTTGGGCAGTTTCTTGAACGGCGCGTACAGCGGCGACTCGGTGGGATCCATCAGTTCGGCGACGGTGGCGATGGAGACCTCGCGGCCATCGAGCACCGCACGCGGCACGCTGAAACCACGCTTCAGGCCGGCGCGCATGTTCTCGGTCTGCTGGCCGAAGTAGCGCGGCACATCATTCAGGCGGGCGATGTAGTTCTGGTAGTCCTGCGCGGTCTTCATCTCGCGCCGGGCCATGAAGGACAGGTTGGACCAGAACGAGGAGTCGGCGTTGAACGGCATCTCGTAGCCGCGCAGGCGCACTTCCTCGGCCAGGTTGAACACCTGGTCGTGGTAGATCGCGTAGTTGACCTGGTTGTCGGCCGACAGGGTCTTCGGGTCGATCTTCTTCAATGCGGCCAGGGTTTCGTCCCAGACCTTCAGGCGCGCCTGCTGCGCGGCCGGGCCGACGTCGGGCATGCGGGTGGCATTGGCCGGCGCGTCTTCATCTTCGCTGGCCTCGCCGCCGCCTTGCTGGCGCCACTTCCATTCCTTCTCATACAGCGCGCGGAAGGCGGCATCGGCAGGCGATTCGGTGGCCACGCTGGCTGGCGCGGCAGCGGCGGGCGGCGCGGCCAGGGCCACGGCGGGGGCGGACAGGGCGATCAGCAGGGCAACGGCAAGACGGGTTTTCACGAGCACAGGTTCCCGGGAAGGCAGACCCCGATCATGGCACCCCCACCGCCGGTGGCATGGGACGAAGGTCCTGCCTGCAGCGCCGGAGGCGCGTGGTAGAGCCGACTGGGTAGAGCCGACTGTTAGTCGGCTGCTCTTCCGCCAGACGTAGCAAAGCCCGCGCTCCGCGCGAAAGTCGACTGACAGTCGACTCTACCCACGGCAGACCGCATCCCGGCGCAGCCTCAGTGGCTGGCCCTGTCGCGCTTCCAGCCGCGGTGCTTGATGTCCAGGTGCAGGCTGTACAGCGCGGTGAACGCCGGGAACAGGTTCTGCAGCACGCCCACCGAGTCCTGCTTGGCCGAGAACAGGAAGTAGCTCAGCGTCATCAGGCTGCCGACCACGCTCATGTACCAGAACAGGCGCGGGATGACCGGCTTGCCGGCGCGCTTGGAGGCGATGAACTGGACCAGCCAGCGGCCGCCGAACATCAGCGCGCCGGTGTAGCCGATCAGCTTCCAGCCGGTCACGTGCAGGCCGGTCCAGTACAGCCAGGTCAGCGGCTGGTCCAGCCAGTGCAGCTCCAGTTCCATCAACGCTCCTCCACTGCGGTGCGCTTGCTGCGGGTGATCAGCCAGGCCACGCCGCGCAGGTCGCGGATGCCGACCAGCGCGCGGCCCAGGTTGTTGTACTTGGACACGCCGGCGGTGCGGTGGCGGTGGTTGACCGGCACGCTGGTGGTCTTCCAGCCTGCGCGCTGCATCAGCGCCGGCAGGTAGCGGTGCATGTGGTCGAAGTACGGCAGGTCGAGGAACGCGCTGCGCTCGAACAGCTTGATGCCGCAGCCGGTATCGGGGGTGTCGTCGCGCAGCATGCGCGCGCGGATGGCATTGGCCCAGCGGCTGGCCCAGCGCTTGCTGCCGCTGTCCTGGCGGTTGACGCGCCAGCCGGCGAACAGCTTCACCTGCGCCTCGGCGGCATCACGCGCGGCCAGCAGCTTGGGAATATCGGCCGGATCGTTCTGGCCGTCACCATCGAGGGTGGCGATCCAGGGCGCCCGTGCGTGCTTGACGCCGGTGCGCACGGCGGTGCTCTGCCCGCTCTGGTTCACGTGGTGCAGCACGCGCAGTTCCGGCGTGGTCGCCTTCAGGCCCTGCAGCACGGCCAGGGTGTCATCGCGCGAGTGGTCGTCGATGTAGACGATCTCGAACGGCAGCCGGCCGCGCAGCGCGGCGGTGATTTCAGCGACCAGCGGGGCGACGTTGTCACGCTCGTTGAACACCGGAACGACAACGGAAAGCTCGGGTTGGCTCATAAGGCACTCGGCCAGAGGGAAACAAAGACCGCGCATTCTCCGAAACCGAGGTTATCCGAAGATGAACCCGGCGGCGTGAGGATCCCTCCTCAGGCGCAGTCGCCAAAATACTCGCGGCACCACGCCACGACGGGCGGCAGGCCTTGTTCGATCGGGGTCACCGCGTCGAAGCCGAAAGCGTCATGGGCGCGTCGGGTATCGGCCATCGTGCGCACCATGTCGCCGGGCTGCATGGGTTTGTAGACCTTCTGCGCGGGGCGGCCGGCGGCCTGCTCGATCACGCCGATGAAGCGCTCCAGCTCGACCGGCGTATGGTTGCCGAGATTGAACACCCGGTGCGGCACCGGACCATCGGCCGGATGCGCGAGCGCGCCGAGGATACCGGCCACGATGTCGGAAACATGTGTGAAATCGCGCTGCATGCGGCCTTCGTTGAACACGTCGATCGGCCGCCCGGCCAGCACCGCGCGCGAGAACAGCAGCGGCGCCATGTCCGGCCGGCCCCACGGGCCATACACGGTGAAGAAGCGCAGGCCGGTGGCGTGCAGGCCGTACAGCTGCGCATAGGTGTAGGCCATCAGCTCGTTGGCGGCCTTGGTGGCCGCGTACAGCGAGCGCGGCTGGTCCACGCGCTGGTCTTCGGAGAACGGCGGCGTGGCCGAATCGCCATACACCGAGCTGCTGGAGGCATACACCAGGTGCTGTACGCCGCGATGGCGGCACAGCTCCAGCATGTTGACGAAGCCGACCAGGTTGCTGTCGACGTAGGCCTGCGGGTTTTCCAGCGAATAGCGCACACCGGCCTGTGCGGCCAGATGAATCACCGCGGTCGGCTGCACCTCATCGAACAGCGCGGCCAGGCCGTCGCGGTCGGTCAGGTCCAATGTGCGCAGGTCCAGCGTCGGGCACAGCGCAGCCACGCGATCACGCTTGATCTGCGGGTCGTAGTAGTCGTTGAAGTTGTCCAGGCCGACCACGGACTGGCCGGCCTCCAGCAGCGCGCGGGCGGTGTAGGCACCGATGAAGCCGGCAGCGCCGGTGAGCAGGATGGTCATCGCGGGTCTCGATCAAAGCACCCCGCTGCCAACGGCATGGCCGACGTCGCGGGGATGCGTCGGCCCGCGTGATGTGGCGCCGGGCTCAGCCCTGGCGCGTGCGCAGCTTTTCCAGCACGCCGTCCAGGGTGTCCAGGTCGGTGTAGTGGATGATCAGCTTGCCCTTGCCGCCACGGCCGTGATTGATCGCGACCTTGGCGCCGAGCGCTTCGGACAGCTCGGTTTCCAGCGAGGCGATGTCGGCCTGCTGCACCTTCGGCGTGGCCACCGGGCGGTTGCTCGGCACCTTGCCGGCCGCAAAGGCCTGCGCACGGCGCTCGACCTCGCGCACCGACCAGCCTTCATCGGCCGCTTCCTGTGCCAGCTTGCCGGCCAGCTCGGGAGCCAGGGTCAGCAACGCACGGGCGTGGCCCATTTCCAGGCGGCGCGTTTCCAGCAGCAGGCGGATGGCCACCGGCAGCTCCAGCAGGCGCAGCAGGTTGGACACCGCCGCACGCGAGCGGCCCACCGCTTCAGCGGCCTCGGCATGGGTGAGGGTGAACTCGCTGATCAGGCGCTGCAGCGCCTCGGCTTCTTCCAGCGGGTTGAGGTCTTCGCGCTGGATGTTCTCGATCAGCGCCATCGCAATGACGGTGCGGTCTTCCAGCTCGCGCACCACCACCGGCACTTCGTCCAGGCCGGCCAGCTGCGAGGCGCGCCAGCGGCGCTCACCGGCGACGATTTCGTAGTTGCCGGCCGGCAGCTGGCGCACCAGGATCGGCTGGATCACGCCCTGCGACTTGATCGAATCAGCCAGCTCGGACAGCTTGCCCTCGTCCATCTCGCGGCGCGGCTGGTACTTGCCCGGCTGCAGCTGGCCCACGGCCAGCTTGCGCAGCACTTCACCCGGCAGCGGCTCGATCACCGCGGTGGTGGCCTGCACCTGGCTGACCGCGCCTTTCGGGCCCAGCAGCGCATCCAGGCCACGGCCGAGGCCCCGCTTCTTGGCTGCCGGCTTGCTGCTGGTCATCAGACGGTCTCCACGGCCTTGGCGGCCTTGTTGCGTTCGTTGTTGCGGCGGATGATCTCGCCGGCCAGGCCCAGGTAGGCCACGCCACCGCGCGAGGCGCGGTCGTAGCCGACGATGCTCTGGCCATGGCTGGGCGCCTCGGCCAGGCGCACGTTGCGCGGCACGATGGTGCGGAACACGCGGTCGCCGAAGTGCTCGGTGAGCTCGGCCGACACCGCGTTGGCCAGGTTGTTGCGCACATCGAACATGGTGCGCAGCACGCCTTCGATCTCCAGCGCCGGGTTCAGGCTGGTGCGCAGCGCTTCGATGGTTTCCACCAGTGCGCTCAGGCCTTCCAGTGCGTAGTACTCGCACTGCATCGGCACGATCACCGAATCGGCGGCGGCCAGCGCGTTGAGCGTCAGCAGCGACAGCGCCGGTGGGCAGTCGATCAGGATGAAGTCGTACTCCTCGCGGATCGGCGCCAGCGCGCGCTTCAGGCGCTGCTCGCGCTCGCTCTCACCCATCAGCTGGATTTCGGCGGCGGTCAGGTCGATGTTGCCGGGCAGCAGGTCGTAGCCCTCGGCGGTCTGCACGCGCACGTCGGCGGCGCTGTTCTCGCCCAGCAGCAGATCGCAGGTGGAGGCGGCCAGCTCGCGCTTGTCCACGCCGCTGCCCATGGTCGCGTTGCCCTGCGAATCAAGGTCGACCAGCAGCACGCGCTTGGGTGCGTTGGCCAGGGAAGCGGCCAGGTTGACGGCGGTCGTGGTCTTGCCGACGCCACCCTTCTGGTTGGCGATGGCGATGATGCGGGCCATGCAGGTGTGCCTCGTCGACGGATGGTTGGGACCGGTCATTATGCGTACAACCGGCCCCGGGCGGAAATCGTGAATCGCCAACCCGTTGTTCCACAAGGGGCTGGCGACGGCAATCAAGGACCTGTAACGGTGACCAGGTGGCGTTCGCCGGCCAGGCCGGGCACGCTCAGCGGGGTCACCTCGCGCACCTGCCAGCCGGCCGGCAGCTCCGCGATCTCCTCATGCGGGTAGACGCCCTTCATGGCCAGCAACACGCCACCGGGGCGCAGCAGGTGGCCACCGACACGGACGATGCCGGCCAGGGTGTCCATCGCGCGCGCGGTCAACTGGTCGTAGCGACCGGCCTCGTCCAGCGCCTCGGCCCGCGATTCGGCCACGCGGGCATTGCCCAGACCCAGCTGCCGCACGGCCTCGCGCATGAAGCGGGCCTTCTTGCCGTTGCTCTCGACCAGGGTGACCTGCAGGCCCGGGCAGGCGATGGCCAGCGGGATGCCGGGCAGGCCGGGGCCGGTGCCGAGGTCGGCCAGGCTGCCATCGGCCACGAACGGCTGCATCGCCAGCGAATCGAGCAGGTGGCGGGTGACCATCTCCTGCGGGTCGCGGATGGCCGTGAGGTTGTAGGTGCCGTTCCAGCGGTGCAGCAGGGCCAGGTAGCGCAGCAGCGGCGGCGCCAGCGCGGCGTCCAGGCCCATGCTGGCCAGGCCCTGTTCCAGCGTGGCGGCCACGCTGGCGGGAAGTGGGTGTTCGCTCATGCCGGCATTATCGCCGGTTTTGCGCGCTGAATCGCCGATTCAGTGCGGATACCAGGCCAATGCGGCGCGGAACTGCCCGGTGGCCTGCCACTCATGCAGATGCCAGCGGGCGGCCTCGCCCAGTTCCGGGTCGCACCAGCGCAGGTGCAGGGCGCCATCGGCCCCTGGCGCCAGTTGCAGGCGGTGCAGGCCGAACGAGATGCCCTGCCCGTGCGCCTTCAGCATCGCCTCCTTGGCGCACCACACACGGAAGAACCAGTGCTCGCGGGTGGCCTCGTCCAGGCTTTCCAGCCAGGCCACCTCGGCGGGGTGGAAGAAGCGCTGCACGATTTCCAGCAGGCGCGCGCGCGGGCGCAGCAGTTCCAGGTCCACGCCCAGGCGGACGCCCTCGCCCAGCGCCACCAGCAGCACCTCGCCGCTGTGGCTCCAGCCGGTGCCGTAGTGGGCCAGTGCACCGCTCAGTTCCGGCCGGCCCTTGTCATCGCGCACCAGCGGCAGGGTATCCGGCGCGGTGCCCAGCGCCTGCGCCAGCACCTGCCGCGCCTGCGGTTCGCCGCGCTGGCCCGGCACATGCGGGCGCCGCCAGACCGTCACCGGGCCGAAGCGCCAGGGACCATCGAGGGTGGCTGGCAGGCTCATCCGCACGCGCCCATCACGCAATTGCACGACGGGTTCACGGCCGAGCGCGTCAACTGGTCACAGTTTCCCACCGGAGGTTCGATCATGGGCATCATCATCTGGCTGATCGTCGGCGGCATCGTAGGCTGGCTGGCCAGCATCATCATGAAGCGCGACGCCCAGCAGGGCATCATCCTCAACATCGTGGTCGGCATCGTCGGCGCGCTGATTTCCGGCTGGCTGTTCGGCGGCGGCATCAACGAAGCGATCACCCTCCGCACCTTCCTGTTCTCGCTGATCGGTGCGGTCATCCTGCTGGCGATCGTCAACCTGTTCACCCGCAAGAGCATACGGTGATCTGAGGGTCGTGCCGGCCGCTGGCCGGCAGACGTTCCAGAACGGGCCCGGCAATCGTCGGGCCCCGTTCGTTCATCCCAATTGCACCCACGCCGGCGCATGGTCGCTCGGGCGTTCCCAGGTGCGCGGCTCGCGATCGATGCCCGAGGCCACCGCACTGCCCTTCAGCGCATCAGACACCAGGGTCAGGTCGATGCGCAGGCCCAGGTTGCGGCGGAAACCAGCGGCGCGGTAATCCCACCAGCTGAACACACCGGCTTCGTCGTTGTGCAGGCGGAAGCCATCGTGCAGGCCCAGCTGCAGCAGCTTGTCGAGTGCGCCGCGCTCGGCGGTGGAGGTGAGGATGTGGTTTTCGTTCCACACCTCCGGGTCGTGCACATCGCGCGCGTCCGGGGCGATGTTGAAGTCGCCCATCACGATCAGCTTCGGGTGACGCTGCAGTTCTTCGGCGATCCAGGCGTGCACCGCCTCCAGCCAGCGCAGCTTGTACTCGTACTTGTCGGTGCCGATGTCCTGGCCGTTGACCACGTACAGGTTGATTACCCGCAGGTCGCCGAAGGTGCCGGCGATGACGCGCTTCTGCTCGTCCTCGAAGCCGGGAATGCCGATCTGCACGTCCTGCGCCGGCTCACGCGACAGCAGCGCCACGCCGTTGTAGGTCTTCTGGCCGGCGAACACGCTGCGGTAACCCGCGGCGATCAGCGCCGCATCGGGGAACTTGTGGTCCTCCAGCTTGGTTTCCTGGATACCGACGATGTCCGGGCCGAAGTCCTTGAGCCACTGCTCCAGGTGCGGCAGGCGGACATTGAGCGAATTGACGTTCCACGAGGCGATCTTCATGGGGGCATTCTACCCGGCCCTGCTTTGGTAGGCGCCAACCTGGGTTGGCACACGGATGCCCCGCGTGCCAACCAAGGTTGGCACCCACCGGTAGTGCCGGCCGCGGGCCGGCAACCCCATGAACCCTCGGCGAGACGCTGCATTTGCCGGCCAGCAGCCGGCACTACCGAAGCAGCAGCTTCAACAACCCCGCAATCTTCGAATACGGCGGCCGCAGCCGGTCACTGGCCGCCCAGCGCGACTGCCACAGCACCGGCAGCCGCTTGCTCATCGCATCGAACCCGGCGCGGCCGTGGTACGCGCCCATGCCGCTGGCCCCCACCCCGCCAAACGGCAGGCCATCGGCGGCGAAGTGCAGCAGCGTGTCATTCACCGTCACCCCGCCGGCCACCACCTGGCCGAGGATGCGCTCCACCGTCGCCTTGTCATGGCTGAAGGGGTACAGCGCCAGCGGGCGGTCGCGCGACAGCACGTCGGCCAGCGCCGCATCCAGATCCGGGTAGGCCCGCACCGGCAGGATCGGGCCGAAGATCTCCTCGCGCATCAGCTCCAGGTCGTCCGGCGGGTCCAGCACCACGGTCGGCACCAACAGGCGCTCGCGGTCGGCACGTGCCTCATCCACCTGTGCCAGCGGAATGACCGGCACACCGCGTTCGCGCGCCTGCGCCAAGTACCCCTGCAGGCGCCGGTACTGGCCGTCGTTGATGATGCGGGTGTAGTCGTCGGCATCGCTGAAGTCGCCATAGCGCTCGCGTACCTGCTGCTGCAGCGCCTGCACGAACTCGCGCTGGCGCGCGGTATCGATCAGCACGTAATCCGGCGCGATGCAGGTCTGGCCGGCGTTGAACCACTTGCCGGTGGCCAGCCGCGCGGCGGCCATCTCCAGCGGAAAATCACGGCAGACGATCGCAGGCGACTTCCCACCCAGTTCCAGCGTGACCGGCACCAGATGCTCGGCGGCCGCCGCCATCACCTTGCGGCCCACGGCCGTCGAGCCGGTGAACAGCAGGTGGTCCAGCGGCAGCGAGGACACCGCCGCGGCCACGTCCGCCCCACCCTGCACCACCGCCACCCGATCGGGCGGAAACACGCTGGCCAGCAGGTCGGCCAGGAAGGCGCTGGTGCGCGGCGTGTGTTCGGAGGGCTTCAGCAGCACGTGGTTGCCGGCCGCAATCGCAGTGGCCAGCGGCACCAACGCCAGCGTGACCGGGTAGTTCCACGGTGAGATCACCCCGACCACGCCCAGCGGCGTCGGCCGCAGCTGCGCGCGCGCCGGCCACAGCCGCCAACCGGCGCCCACCCGTTGCGGATTCGACCAGCGCCGCAGATGGCGGCGCAGGTGGTCGATGGCTGACAGCACGCTCATGCCATCGGCCAGTTTCGATTCGGTGTGGGCGCGGTGGCCGAAGTCTTCGGCGATGGCCGCGGCCATTTCGTCCAGGCGTGCCTTCAGCGCTTCGCGCAGGCGGCGCAGGTCGGTGTCGCGCTGGTCGAGCGAAGGGCGCTGGGCCTGCCAGGCGCTGCGCAGGGTGTGCAGGATGGCGGGGAGGTCGGCTGGGGCGGTGGTGGTCATGGACCGATTGTAGGGTCGAGCCGTGCCTGGCTCGCATGCCAACCTTCACGCCGTGGCACAGGGTCTCATTCGTTCGTCTCCCCACCGCCGCGCGTGCGTTCACCCTTTGATGCAATCCCCGCCATCACTACGCCATCTGCTGGTCGGTACGCTCTGCCGGGCATGACTGCGGCTCCGGCAGTTGCAACGGAGTATTGATCGGGTACCCGGGGCTGCCGTAGGCGTAACAGGAGGTGGTGACCTGAATTTCATCGCAGGGCAGGAAATGAACGGTGATGCCGCAGACTTTCTGATCGGTGTAATCCGGTAGGGGACGACTTTGCTGTGCCTGCGCTTCTGCGCCAGGATTCTCTTCTCCCAAGCCAAAAATTTGGGCCAATCTTCTGTCCCAGGAAAATCTCTTGTGCTTCCAGCTCCCGTTTCCCAGTCAACCCGTACCATCAGGCCCGGATACCAGAGTGCTGGTGTGCTGTAGCAACAGCCTCCACCGCCGCCTTGATATCGACCAATGCTGTCAATCGCCGAACGGCCATCGACACTGAATCGGTTGATCGCCCAGTGGGTATGGTTGACGCCGTAGATGGCACTGGCATCCACAGCGTAGGCAGACAAGAGCAGAGGTGATCCGGCAAGCAATGCCAGCACCACGCGCTTCAGAACAAGCATCACTGACACTCCATAAGGTGTAGTCCTCATATCTTGCCCGAGGGCACCAGTGCCCTACTCAGGCGTAAACTCCCGCCTCCAGTCACGCAGGATCTCGACCTCACGCGCGATCAGCACCGACGATGCTGCGGACGCGTCCGAGAACAGCTCACCCGAAACTGGAGTTCTTCTCAGGGGGCTTTGGGGTCACCTACGAAGAAGTGGGGGTAAAGCAGTAAGGATCATCGCCCGACTCCGTAGGCTGCTTCACCAACGTTGCAAAAACGGCATTCGTCGGCATGCTCGGCTTGGCGACTGAACACCACGGATGCGACGAGACGATGTCCTCAATCCGCGCACCAGCCCGGCGGAACTCCGTGGGACTGAAAACCTTGCCGAGAGAGACGCGATGTACCCGATAGCTATCGAAATCCGGTTGTGCCTCGACGAGCCATCCTGAGTTGTCATGCGATGTGCAACTGCAATCGCAGGTCACCAATGTTGCGTTTGGTACGGCGCTGTTCCAGGACAGCCAGACCGCCTCTGTCTTGCAAAGTTGTTTGATCACGGGCGATCTTTCCTCGACTCGCAGGCTTCCCTGCGGTGCCGTGCCGTCGGCAGCCACATGCGTCTCTGCGTTGGCCGCTGACGCTGAGACAGCGATGATCGCTGCCAGAAGTACCCTGCGCATGCCCAGATCCGATTCGATGAGTCACCCATGCTATGGGACGCACTTACCAGCAAAGGGAATTCGGGCCGATTGCGTCAAAAGTTTGCGGGTCTGGCTAGAAATCTTCGTGTTCCGTGTGGCTGGATACGTCACCTCTCACCGGCACGATCGATTATTGGTCTGATATGTAGATTCGTACTTGTTTCATTGCCGCAGGCTGTCAGCCCGCTGAAGGTAGTGTCCCACCCCAATAACATGCGTAGATGCGACGCGCACATGCATTTCTGATCGGATGCCTTCTCATTGCCGGAGCTTCCGATGCCAGCGAGCAGTCCATTGATGTCGCGGCGGTCGGCCTGAACACCGAGCGCGAACACATCCCATTGGTGGGCGACACCCTGGCCGCCGTCGTCGGCGAGCTTGAGGGCGATGCCACACCCGGCGCCAGTATTGTCAGGATGCTCGAGACACTTGCAGAGAGACTCGAACGTACGACCTGCCATGTACAGACCCCCGTCAACGACAACTCACGTTCGTCCGGTGTGACATGCAGCGGACCCGGTGTAGGCAGCCTTTTCCCCTATTACGCCGCCTTGCGGCAGGCGAGGACACCGGCGGAGCATGATCGGCACGGCCGTCGCTTCCTGGACGCCTATGCGGTGCTGCTCAGGGATGCACCCGATGTCGCCCTCATGCGACCAAGCGAGGATGAGGCGGTAGATGGGTTGCTACATGTTCTCTTTCCGTTCGAAGCCTGGGACGAGAAGCTGAACATTCCACGCCCTGACGGGCACTTCCCGTTTGTTCCTGTGTGCAACCTCGTTGTGGCTCGCGCTGCGCGCTGCCCAGGAGCCGACCAGTTGCGTAGAGAGATCGGGCAGGCAGGCGATGAGAGTGAACAGCGCTTGTTCTGCCTCAAGGAGTTCTCGAGGCGAAGGCTGGCGGAGAAAGGTGAGTGCCCCGGAATGGCCATCACAAGCCCTTGATACCCATCGCATGCTCGCGCCTGCAAATGACGGTTTCCTGGAGAATGAACTTGTTGAGCTTGATCTTAGCCGTGCTCGCAACAGTGGCTGCAACAGAGGATGCGAAGGCTGACGGCGGAAAATCGGTAACCGCTGGCAGCAACATCTCACTCCGATACGACGGTGAGCAGAACGGTCGCTACCGGAACGTGTCAGTGATGAAGCAGGGCAAGCTGGTGCTCCGCATGGAACTGAGCGAGCGCTCTTACTCCCGGTTCGAGTACGACCGCGATCCGGCGACGTCTCCTGACGGCCGGTATGTGCTCGTCTCTGATGTGGAATCCGGTGAGGTTGGCATGCCCGATGGGCGCGGTTCTCTGCATGAAAGGCAGTACTGCGGTTTCATCGACACACGAAGCGGCTGCCTGTTCGCGCGTCAGACCGGGCAATTCTGTGGAGGGCACTTCAATGATGCTGGCGCCTGGGTATCTCCGGCCCTTTCCGACCTGACCCTTTCTGAGGGGCGCCCTACCGCAGAGGACTATGCCTCAGGCCGCCTAGGCCCTTCGGATGCGCCCGGTGGCTCCCTCGACAATCTGCTTCGCTGCGACCCGCCTGGTCCAGGCAACAGGGACCACTACAGGAAGCTGATCGATGCAGGGACCTTTGAGGTCATGCCTTTGCAGAGAGAGGCGCTGTATGGCGGGTAGAGTCGGCTGTCAGTCGACTATCGCGCGCAGCGCGGGCTTTTCAGCAGTCCTCCAAGAGCAGTCGACCAACGGTCGACTCTACCCCGTCGCCGCCCCACAAACAGAAAGGCCGCGGTGTGCACCGCGGCCTTTCCTTCATTGCATGGAACCCACCGCTTACTTGGTGATGTCCACGTTCTTCGTTTCACGCAGGAACAGGCCGCCGATCACCACCGACATCAGCGCGATGCCGATCGGGTACCACAGGCCGTAGTAGAGGTTGCCGGTACCGGCCACCAGCGCGAAGGAGATCGCCGGCAGGAAGCCACCGAACCAGCCGTTGCCGATGTGGTACGGCAGCGACATCGAGGTGTAGCGGATGCGGGTCGGGAACAGTTCGACCAGATAGGCGGCGATCGGGCCGTAGACCATGGTCACGTACAGCACCAGCAGCCACAGCATGAAGATCGTGCCAGCGATGTTGATGCGTGCGCCGTCGGCCTTGGCAGGGTAACCGGCAGTGGTCAGGGCGGTCTTCAGTTCCGCACCGAACGCGTCGGCCTTGGCCTTGCCGTCTTCCTTGGTCAGGCCCGCGGCTTCATACGAGGTGACGCTGGCGCTGCCCACGTTCACCATCGCCAGCGAACCGGCGGCGGCAGGCTGCACGTCGTACGGCACGCCAGCCTTGGTCAGCGCGGCGGTGGCCACGTCGCAGGAACTGGTGAACTTGCGCAGGCCGACCGGATCGAACTGGAACGAGCAGGTGTTCGGATCGGCCACGACCAGTGCCGGCGAGCTGCTGCGGGCCTCTTCGATGGCCGGGTTGGCGAAGTGGGTCAGGCCCTTGAAGATCGGGATATAGGTGACGGCGGCCAGCAGGCAGCCGGCCAGGATGATCTTCTTGCGACCGATACGGTCGGACAGCCAGCCGAAGAAGATGAAGAACGGCACGCCCAGCGCCAGCGCCGCGGCAATCAGCAGATAGGAGGTGGTGGCGTCGACCTTCAGCATGCTGCTGAGGAAGAACAGCGCGTAGAACTGGCCGCCGTACCAGACCACGGCCTGGCCGGCCGCCGCGCCGAGCAGGACGAGCAGCATCAGCTTCAGGTTGCCGCCCTTCAGGCTGTCACGGAACGGCGTCTTGGAGCCCTTGCCTTCCGACTTCATCTGCTGGAACAACGGCGATTCGCTCAGCTGCAGGCGGATCCACACCGAGATGCCCAGCAGCAGGATCGAGACCAGGAACGGGATGCGCCAGCCCCAGGCTTCGAAGGCTTCGTTGCCCAGGAAGTAGCGGCAGGCCAGGATGATCAGCAGCGACATGAACAGTCCGAGCGTGGCGGTGCACTGGATGAAGCTGGTGTACAGGCCACGCTTGTCTTCCGGCGCATGCTCGGCCACGTAGGTGGCCGCACCGCCGTACTCGCCGCCCATGGCCAGGCCCTGGGCCAGGCGCAGGATGATCAGGATCACCGGCGCGGCGAAGCCGATCGAGGCGTAATTGGGCAGCACGCCGACCAGGAAGGTCGAGATGCCCATGATCAGGATGGTGACCAGGAAGGTGTACTTGCGGCCGATGCGGTCGCCGAGGCTGCCGAAGAAGGCCGCGCCGAACGGACGCACGAAGAAGCCGGCGGCGAACGCCAGCAGGGCAAAGATCATGCCCGTGGTTTCATTGACGCCACTGAAGAACTGCTTGGCGATGATGGCTGCGAGCGAGCCGTACAGGAAGAAGTCATACCACTCGAACACCGTGCCGAGGCTCGATGCGAAAATGACTTTCTTGTGCCCTTGGGTCAGGGTGCCCGCTTTGTGTGCGGAGCTGGATGTGCTGGACATGGGACATTTCCCTCGGTAGATGCCGACCCTGGTCGGCACTCAATTCGGTAGGTGCCGGACGTTGGCCGGCACGCAATCTCTGTAGGTGCCGACCTTGGTCGGCACTGCTTTAGAAGCTGTACTTGGTGGTGAACTGCAATCGGGTGATGTCACCCTTGTTGCCGTTCTCCACTTCGCGACGGCCGTACATCAGCTCCGCACCGATATCGACCTTGGGCAGCGGCGAGTAGAAGATGTTGCCGCGGATGCTCTGCACGCTCTTGGTCACCAGCGGGCCGAGGATGCTGTCGTTGTCGTAGTCGCTGCGCGCATAGATCAGGTTGGTGCGCAGTTTCGGCGAGAACGCATGCCGCCAGCCCACGTAACCGGCAAGCACGCCGGTCGGGTTGAGCTCGTCGCGGGCCACGTCGTAGGCGCTGTCAGCGGTGATGCCCAAACCGATGTAGCGGGCGATGCCTTCGCCGCCGGTCAGCTGGTAGTGCAGCGAATCGCTGTCACCCATCACCCACTTGCCGCCCAGGGTCAGACCGCCGGCCACCTTGTCGGCCTTGGCGCCGGTGGCCTGGTTGTCGACCTTCAGCTGGCGGACGATGCCGCCGACACCGAAGGTGCCCCAATCACCCTTCCAGCCATAACGCATCGTGAGGTCGGGCAGGCTGCCACGGTCGGAGTTGGCGCTGGCGTTGGTCCAGGTCCCGGTGACCGGGTTGCGGGTGCCGGTGAGGGTGGTGGTTTCCGGGTTTTCCAGTGCGACGCTGAAGCCACCCTGGGTGTAGCGCACCTGGGCCTGGCGCACGAAGATCACGCCATCGGTGGGGCCGACGAAGTCGACCGCTTCCGGCAGCGCGGCCGCATCCATGAAGTTGGACCATGTCTGGCCCGCCATCCAGTTGTTCCAGTACATGTAGGCATGACGCAGGGTCACGCCGTAGGTATTGGTGGCGGTCTGGTTGCCCAGCGAGTTGCCGAAGAAGTCCATCTCGAAGAACGCACCGGCCTTGTTGCCCGATTCGCTCACGTTGTCGATGCCGAGGTTGAAGCGCGAGAACTTGGCGTGGGCGTTGAAGTCGGTGCCCGAACGCTTTCCGCTACCACCGGCGCCTTCCACCGGGGTCTGGCCCGGCAGGTACAGCGAACGGCCGGTAGCGTCGTCGGCCAGCTGGCCATCGCTGGTCTGGGTGGCCAGGAAGTCGGCCTTGATGAAGCCGCCGATCTTGACCGTGGTGCCCGGCGCGGCGCCCGGGGTAAGGGTAGTGACCTGGATCGGCTGCTTGCCGGCCGGCACCGAAGCAACCGGCTTCTGCGCGGCCTGCACGCTGCGCACGTCGGTCACGGCCTGCTGGGTCTGGGTGATCTGGGTCTGTTGTTGTTGCTGCGACGACAGCAGCAGCTGGACCTGGCGTTCCAGTTCGGCAACGCGTGCTTCCAGCGCTTTCTCTTTGGCGGTCTCTGCGAACGCCATGCCCGGTGCGACCAGGGCGACCAACAGGCAGGCCGCCAAAGGTGTGCGCACGGCTTTCAACGTACGGTGGCTCATGTTGCCCTCTCTCCCAAGTGGCAAGGTGATGCCGCGCGTGGGGCACGGTCGAGCCGAGACTGCGGGGCGATTATGTATAGCGGCTATTCGCCATTGGTCGAACCCGGCCCTGCTGGGCGCTCACTTTCGACCATGGTCTAACCAGAGTGGTGACGCGACCGGGGGTGGATGGGGCAAACTGAGGGGGATCGGTCGCCGCAATGCTGCGACCGCACACACAAAGTCAACGTGCAAGTGAGGGTGCCATGGCTGATATCTACCCCGTCGATCCGCAGTTCGCCGCCAAGGCACGCATCGACAAGACGTCCTACCAACAGCAGTACCAGGCTTCGGTGACCGACCCGGATGGTTTCTGGGGCAAGGCCGCCGAACGACTGGACTGGATGCGCAAGCCGACCAAGATCAAGAACGTCAGCTACGACCTGTCCGACTTCCACATCAAGTGGTTCGAGGATGGCGAGCTCAACGCCAGCGTGAACTGCCTGGATCGCCAGCTGGAAAAGCGCGGTGACAAGACCGCACTGCTGTTCGAGCCGGACAGCCCGGATGCGCCGGCCCAGCACGTGACCTATCGCGAGCTGTACGAGCGCACCTGCCGACTCGGCAACGCGCTGCGCAACCTCGGCGTCAAGAAGGGCGATCGGGTCACCATCTACCTGCCGATGATCGTCGACGCCGCGGTGGCCATGCTGGCCTGCGCACGCATCGGTGCGATCCACTCGGTGGTGTTCGGTGGCTTCGCGCCGAACTCGATCGCCGACCGCGTCAGCGACTGCCAGAGCAAGTTGATCATCACCGCCGACGAAGGCCTGCGCGGTGGCCGGAAGATCCCGCTGAAGGCCAACGTCGATGCCGCGCTGAAGCTGCCCGGCACCAATACCGTGGAAACCGTGCTGGTGGTGCGCCACACCGGCGGCGCGGTGGACATGCAGGCACCGCGCGATCGCTGGTTCCACGACGTGGTGGACAGCCAGCCGGCCAGCTGCGAGCCGGAGCGCATGAACGCCGAAGACCCGCTGTTCATCCTCTACACCTCCGGTTCCACCGGCAAGCCGAAGGGCGTGCTGCACACCACCGGTGGCTACCTGCTGTACGCGGCCTACACCCATGAAGCGGTGTTCGACCTGCGCGAGGACGACATCTACTGGTGCACCGCCGACGTCGGCTGGGTCACCGGCCACAGCTACATCGTGTACGGGCCGCTGGCCAACGGCGCGACCTCGCTGATGTTCGAAGGCGTGCCGAACTACCCGGACACCTCGCGCTTCTGGAACGTCATCGACAAGCACAAGGTGAGCATCTTCTACACCGCCCCGACCGCCATCCGTGCGCTGATGCGCGAGGGCGAGGAGCCGGTGAAGAAGACCTCGCGCGCCTCGCTGCGCCTGCTCGGCAGCGTCGGCGAGCCGATCAATCCGGAAGCCTGGCGCTGGTACTACGAGGTGGTCGGCGACAGCCGTTGCCCGATCGTCGATACCTGGTGGCAGACCGAGACCGGCGGCATCCTGATCTCGCCGCTGGCCGGCGCGATGGACCTCAAGCCCGGTTCGGCCACCCTGCCCTTCTTCGGCGTGCAGCCGGCGCTGGTCAACGCCGATGGCGAGATCAAGGACGGCCCGACCGAGGGCAACCTGATCATCCGAGATTCCTGGCCGGGCCAGATGCGCACGGTGTACGGCGACCACCAGCGCTTCATCGACACCTATTTCCGCACCTACCCGGGCAGCTACTTCACTGGCGACGGTTGCCGCCGCGACGAGGACGGCTACTACTGGATCACCGGCCGCGTCGACGACGTGATCAATGTCTCCGGCCACCGCATCGGTACCGCCGAAGTGGAAAGCGCGCTGGTCTCGCACCCGAAGGTCGCCGAAGCGGCCGTGGTCGGCTTCCCGCACGACGTGAAGGGCCAGGGCATCTACGCCTATGTGACCCTGGTGGCCGAAGAGGCCCCGAGCGACGAGCTGCAGAAGGAACTGGTCGCCTGGGTGCGCAAGGAGATCGGCCCGATCGCCACGCCGGACCACCTGCAGTGGGCGCCAGGCCTGCCCAAGACCCGCTCGGGCAAGATCATGCGCCGCATCCTGCGCAAGATCGCCGAGAACGCACCGGACCAGCTCGGCGACACCTCGACCCTGGCCGACCCGTCGGTGGTGGCGTCGCTGGTGGACGAGCGTAAAGTGCGCTGATGCACGACCTGGGGTCGGATCCCTTTCCGCCAGGAAAGGGCTCTGACCCCAGGGGCTTGGCCCCCGAACAGTTTCCTCCACGGTTCCCCCCGACCATGACCACCCTCCTGATTGCCGATGACCACCCGCTTTTCCGCGAAGCCCTGCGCGGCGCCGTGCAGCGGGTCATCCCCGGCGTGCAGCTGTTCGAGGCCGACAGCGTGGAAGCGCTGTACGCGCTGGCCGACCAGCACAACGACGCCGACCTGGTCCTGATGGATCTCAACATGCCCGGTGCGCAGGGTTTCAACGCACTGGTGCACATGCGCTCGCTGCACCCGCACCTGCCGGTGGTGGTGGTCTCCGCGCGCGAAGAAGCGACGGTGATGCGGCGCGCGCTCGACCACGGCGCGCTCGGCTTCATTCCGAAGTCGGCCGACTCGGACACCATCGGCCATGCGCTGGGCACCATCCTCGACGGCGAGACCTGGGCACCGCCGGAAGCGCACAACGTACCGCCAACCGAACGCGAGGAGCGCGAAGTCGGCCAGCGCCTGCGCGAGCTGACCCCGCAGCAGTTCCGCGTGCTGCAGATGCTGGGCGCCGGTCGTTTGAACAAGCAGATCGCCTACGACCTCAACGTCTCCGAAGCGACGATCAAGGCCCACGTCACTGCCATCCTGCGCAAGCTGGGCGTGACCAACCGCACCCAGGCCGTGCTGATGGCCGGCAAGCTGGCGATCGACGACGACGCCATCGTGCTGCCGCCGGAAGAAGACTGATTGTGACCGACTATGGAGCCGAGCATGGGCTCGGCCCTACAGACGTCATGATGCCCCTGTAGAGCCGAGCCCACGCTCGGCTGCTCCTTGCCTCAATACCAATCACTCCTCAAGCGGCCATCGACTCCACGCATAGGGGTACTCCCCGATGCACGTGGCCAGCCCAGCACGCACCGGATTGGCCGCGATATACACCGCCTGCGTGCGCAGGCATTCATCACTGCGCAACGCATGGTCGTAATACCCCGGCTGCCAGATCGGCGCGTTCGCATCAACGCGCGTGCCAATGGATCTTCCACTCCTGGACTTCAGGATCTGCATGCAGCCGGCGAGCGTGCCGGTACGCAACTCGATCAACCAATGCAGGTGGTCCGGCATGATCACCCAGGCGAGGGAGAAGGTGCGACCGGTCCGCTCTACTGTGCGCAGGGCTTCGATCAGCAGATCAACGTTGGCCTTGTCACTGAACCAAGGACGACGCGCATGCGTCACTGTGGTGATCGCATAGACATTGCCGGTATGCGACCAACGACCATAACGGAGTGCGGGACTGGCCATGCCCGAAGACTATGCTTCGACCGACGGGCTCTCCATCGGGGCAACACTACAAGTCCCGTCAGCCGTTTCCCCGCTGTAGAGCCGAGCCCATGCTCGGCTGCGTTTCGCCTGAGAACCGCGCTACGCGCGTGAGCCGAGCGTGGGCTCGGCTCTACAGGTACCCCTGCTTACCCCACGCCGTGCAGGTGTTCGTACAGGATCGTCGCGCCGATGATCACCAGGATCACGCCACCGATGATCTCGGCGCGCTTGCCGACCATGCTGCCCAGCACGCGGCCGAGCATGATGCCGACGGTGACCATGGTCAGCGTGCACAGGCCGATGACTGCGGCCATCACACCGATATGAACGTCCATGAAGGCCAGGCCGATACCCACCGCCATCGCATCGATGCTGGTGGCAAAGCCGGTCAGCGCCAGCTTCCAGAAACCGTGGTGCTGCGAAGGATCTTCTTCTTCCTCGGCGTTGTCCGGGCGCAGGCCGTTGTAGATCATGTGGATGCCCAGCGCACCGAGCAGGCCGAAGGCGATCCAGTGGTCGAAGGCTTCCACGTACTGCAGGGCGGCACGGCCGAGCAGCCAGCCGATGATCGGTGTGATCGCTTCGATGACGCCGAAGATGATGCCGGCGCGCAGCGCATCGCGGAACACCGGCTTGCGCATGGCAGCACCCTTGCCGATCGCCGCGGCGAAGGCATCGGTGGACATGGCAAAGCCGATCAGGAGGATCGAAATGGGGGACATGGGCGGCTGCTGAAGGTCGGGCAAGGACGGACGCACGGCTCGCGCTCGCGCCCAACCTGACGTTGCGCGCGCGGGCCGCTGGTCTCGCCAACCATCATGGTTGTCCACGCCACGGCGCATTGGCCGAGTATGTTGACGTGGACGATTCCTGCGAAGGAATCCGGCTACTCCCCAAGGGGACGCGAAGCTTAGCACCGCGATCCGCGCGTGGCGCATTTCCAGGCAAACGCGCAGGCAGGGCTGGTTTGTATAGCGATGGCTATATCAGCACCGGGCTGCGCGCGGAGCCGAGCACGGGCTCGGCTCTACAGAACCCCGCGGCACCTGCATCTGTAGAGCCGAGCCGACGCTCGGCTGCTTTTCGGCCCGACCACGGAGACCCGCGCTCCGCGCGGAGCCGAGCACGGGCTCGGCTCTACAGTTACCAATCAGGCATCGCTGTTGCCGGCATCGCGCAGCGCGCCCAGGAAGGCGCGTAGCGAGGCCGGTTTGATCGGCTTGGTCAGCACGCGGTAACCGCGATCGCGTGCCATCCGCTTCAGTTCATCGCGACCATCGGCGGTCAGCAGCGCACCCGGCAGCGGGTAACCGGCGGCTTCTCGCAATGCCACCAGCGCATCCAGGCCGTCCATGCGGTCGTGCAGGTGGTAGTCCACCAGCATCACCTGCGGGCGCTCGGCAATCTTCTGCAGCGCCTGATCAACGGTGGCGGCAGTGATCACCTGCACCTGCCAACGGCCGAGCAGCGCGCGCATGCCGTCCAGGATCTCCTCGTCGTTGTCCACGCACAACACGCGCAGGCCGGCCAGGGAATCGCTGCGCACCGGTGCGGCGGCCGCCGCCGCGGGCGCGACCAGCTCGGTGTAGCCAGGCAGCGGCGCCACCCGCGGCAGAATGATCGAGAACATCGAGCCACTGCCTACCCGGCTGCGTGCGTTGAGGCGATGATCGAGCAGGCGCGAGATGCGCTGGCAGATGGAAAGGCCCAGCCCCAGGCCCTGTTCGCCCCAGTCGAACGGCTGCTGGTAGCGGTGGAACTCGTCGAAGATCTGCCGCATGTGGTGCTCGGGAATGCCGGGTCCGGTATCCCACACCTGCAGTTCCACCTCATCACCACGGTGGCGTACCGCCAGCACGATGCGCCCCTGCCGTGTGTAGCGCAGCGCGTTGGCCAGGAAGTTCTGCAGCACACGGCGCAGCAGACGGCGATCGCTGCGTACCCAGGCCGGCCGCGCGAACAGGTCCAGGCGCAGTCCGCGACCGGCGGCGACCGGCGTGTACTGCGCGGCCAGCTCGCGCATCAACGCGCTCACATCGAACTCGCCGATCACCGGGTGCAGACCACCGGCATCCAACCGCGACACATCCAGCAGGCCATCAAGCAGTTCTTCGGCAGCACGCAGCGACGCGTCCACGCGCTCGGCCAGATGCCTCTGCTCGTCGCTCACGTGGTCGCTGTCACGCAATGCCGAGGCGAACAGCCGCGCGGCGTTCAGCGGCTGCAGCACGTCATGGCTGATCGCGGCCAGGAAGCGCGTCTTCGACTGCTGCGCGACCTCAGCCTCGTGCGAGCGCTCGGCCACGCGCTGTTCCAGCGTCTCGTTGGCTTCCAGCAGTGCTTTTTCCGCGTGCTTGTAGTCGGTGATGTCGTTGTAGCTGGTCACGTAGCCACCGCCGGGCAGCGCCTGACCACGCATCTCGATCACCTTGCCGTCGCTGCGGGTGCGCTCGAACACATGCGGTGAACCGGCACGCATGTAGCCGATGCGGCGGTTGATCTGTACCTCGATATCGCCTTCGCCCAGCTCACCGCGTTCGGCGTTGTAGCGGATCAGGTCGGCCACCGGGCGGCCCACGTAGAGCATGCCGTCGGGGTAACCGAACATGTCCTGGTAGCGGCGGTTCCAGGCGGTCAGGCGCATGTCCGGGTCGACCACGCTGACCCCGGCGCTGATGTTCTCCAGCGTGGTCGACAGGATCTCGCGGTTGAAGCGCAGCTCCTGCCCGGCTTCGTCCAGCACCGCCACCACTTCACCCAGGTCCATGCCCGAACCGCGCAGCAGGCTGGTCAGCAGCAGGCGTGCGGAGGCTGCGCCGATCGAGGCGGCCAACAAGCGTTCGGTGAACTGCACCCAGGGCCGGTCGGCGGGCGCGGAGGATTGCAGCTCGCGGCCCAGCGACTGTGCCTGCTCGAAGAACGAACGCCGCGCATGGCGCTCGCCAACCACGCGCGAGGCCAGCGCCAGCAGATCGCCCACATGCACGTGCCCGGGCCAGCCACCTGCCACCGACGGGCGCTCGGCATACGGGTCGAGGAACGGCGCGGCACGCAGGCGCTCGTCCACGCCGGGGCGCCAGCGCGCGGACACCAGCATCATCGTTGCCGCATTCACCAGCAGCGACCAGAAGGTGCCGTGGGTCAGCGGATCCCAGCCGGTCATGCCGAACAGCTGCTGCGGGCGCAGCCACTCGATGCCGAACGGTCCGTGCTGCACCCAGCCCGCATCAACCCAGCCGGCCATGGTCATCGCCGGCAGCAGCAGGGTGTACAGCCAGGTGGCGAAGCCCAGCAGCATGCCGGTCTCGACGCCGCGACGGCTGGCGCCACGCCAGTACAGGCCACCGATCAGGCCCGGCGCGAACTGTGCCACTGCGGCGAACGCCATCAGCCCGTACGAGGCCAGCGTGCTGTCGTTGCTGCTGGTGCGGTAGTAGCTGTAGGCCATCAGCGCCAGCATCAGGATCGCCAGGCGGCGGATCCACAGCACGCGCGAGGCAACATCGGCCGCTTCCTGATGGTCGCCACTGCGGCGCAGCAGTACCGGCATCACCAGATCGTTGCTGACCATGGTGGCCAGCGCGATCGAGGACACGATGACCATGCCGGTGGCGGCCGAGAAACCGCCCACATAGGCGATCAGCGCCAGCGCGTTGCGGCCTTCGGCCAGTGGCAACGCCAGCACCATCGAATCATCGGCAACGCTGCCACCGGTGCCGAACAGGGTCACGCCTGCGGTGGCGATCGGCAGCACCATGGCCGAGATCAGCACCAGGTAACCGCCGAACATCCAGCGCGCGCGGCGCACGTCGCGCACATCACCGCACTCGACCACGGCCACGTGGAACTGGCGTGGCAGGCAGATGATGGCCAGGAAGCTGAGCAGTGTCTGCGAGATGAAGCCCACCGGCGGCAGGCCGGTGAACAGCGTATGCACCGATTCGACCACCGCGTCGGTGCGGTTGCTCAGCCACAGGTAGGCGAACACGCCCACCGCCAGCATGGCCAGCAGCTTGATCACCGATTCGAAGGCAATGGCCAGCATCATGCCGTGGTGGTGCTCGGTGGCATCGACCTGGCGGGTGCCGAACAGGGTGGCGAACAGCGCCATCAGCAGCGCCACGTACAGCGCCGGGTCGCTGAAGAAGCCGGTCGGCCCGGTGTTGCCGGTCAGCACCTGCAGGCTCATCGCCACCGCTTTGTACTGCAGGGCCAGGTACGGAATGATGCCGATCAGCGCGATGATCGCCACCAGCGCCGCCAGCCGCCGCGAGCGGCCGAAGCGCGAGGAGATGAAATCGGCGATGGAGACCACGTTCTGGCTGCGTGCGATCAGTGCCAGGCGCTCGATGATGCGCCAGCCGAACAGCAGCAGCAGCAATGGGCCGATGTAGATCGGCAGATAGCCCACGCCGTTGCGCACGGCGGTGCCGACCGCGCCGTAGAAGGTCCACGACGAGCAGTACACGGCCAGCGCCAGGCTGTAGACCACCGGCCGCAGCCACGGCCGGTCGGGGTACATCGGCCGACGGTCACCCCACCACGCTACGCCGAACAGCAGCGCGGCATAGGCAACCGAGACCAGCAGCAGGATCCAACTGGAGACCACGCGTGTGTTTCCGTCGGAGGAGGGGCCAGTAGATCACGACCGTTGGTCGTGAGGGTAGGTCATGACGGTGGGTCACGACCGTTGGTCGTGACCGGGTTTCTGTGCCCACCAACGGTGGGCACCCACCAGCAACCGGCCTTATTCCGCCGGTACGCCCATTTCCTTCAGCAGCTCGGGCGCCGGGTAGACCTTGGCCAGCAGCCAGCGCAGGTAGCGCATGTCCACGTGCACGGCGCGCTTGTAGCGCGGGTCGAACCACCAGCTGGCGCTGACCGATTCCCAGTTGCTGTCGAAGTTCAGGCCGATCAGTTCGCCCTTGGCATTGAGCACCGGCGAACCGGAGTTGCCGCCGGTGGTATCCAGGTTGGTCAGGAAGTTGACCGTCTGGGTCTTCAGCGCCGGGTCGGCGGTGCTGCCGAAATCACCCTTGGCGATCGCCGCCAGCAGCGGCTTGGGTGCATCGAACGGATAGGCGTTGGTGTTCTTCTCGACGATGCCGGCCACGGTGGTCACCGGCGAGTAGGTCACCCCGTCGCGCGGGTGCAGTGCCTCGACCTTGCCGTAGCTGATGCGCAGGGTGCGGTTGGCATCGGGGTACACCGCGCGGCCCTGCTTGGCACGCCAGGCGAACAGCGCCTGCATGTAGGCCGGGCGCAGGCGCAGCTGTTCGCCTTCGCGGGTCTTGCTCTCGTTCTCGATGCGCAGCTGCGCGGCCACCAGCGGGCCGGCCACGGCGATCAGCGGATCGGCGGCCAGCGCCTTGCCTTCGCGCGCGGCGGCAAAGCGCGACAGGCGCTGTGCCTCGTCACCCAGCTGGGTGCCGGCGTACAGGGTGTCCAGCGCCTTGGCCAGCTGTGCCGGGGTGCGGCCGAAGGCGGCGTCGAACTCGGCCACGCGCTGCGCATCCGGCAGCTGCTGGTAGCGGGTCAGCAGGGTGGTCAGCAGGGCCTTCTCGACCTCCGGCGCGTAACGGCGCTGGACCTGCTTGAGCACGCCTTCGATCATCGCCTGGTCGCGCTGCTGGTAGCCGTTCTCGCGCTGCGCGTCCGGCTTGGCCGATTCGATGCGCAGGCGTTCCAGCAGCAGCGCCGAGCGCAGCAGCTGGCTCTGTGCGGCCATCTGGTCCAGCAGCAGGTCACGCTCGCCCACCGCCGCACCCTGCGACAGGTTGGCCAGCAGCGCCTTGATGTCGCCCTGGTACCTGCGGTCGGTGGCGGCCAGCATCGCCGTTTCGTCGGCGGCACGCTGGGCCTTGGCATCGCTGCGCAGCAGGCCTTCCAGCTCGCCGGCGGCGCGCTTGCGGTTGTTCTTCAGCGACTGCAGCTGCGAGGCGTAGCGGGTGCGCGCCTGCGCGTCCTTGGCGCTGGCGGCCTCGATGGTGTCGATCATCTGCTGGAACACCGACACGCGGCGCGGCAGCACGGCATCGATCTGGCCGGCGAATTCGGCCGCGGTGCGGTGGCGGTAGGTGATGCCCGGGTAACCGGCCAGCATCGCGTAATCGCCTTCCTTGGGGCCTTCCACCGACATCTGCAGGTGTGCCGGCGCCTGGTAGGGCACGTTGTCCTTGCTGTAGGCGGCCGGCTTGCCGTCCTTGCCCACGTAGGCGCGCAGCAGGGTGAAGTCACCGGTGTGGCGCGGCCACATGAAGTTGTCGATTTCGTCGCCGTAGTTGCCGATCGCACGCGGCGGTGCATACACCAGGCGCACATCGCTCAGTTCCAGCTGGGCGATGCGGTAGAAATCGGTGCCGTAGTACATGTTGGCCACCGAGCAGCGCACGCTGCCGTCCTTCTCGCACTCGGCCACGATCTGCTTGCTGGCCGCGTCCACCGCATCGAAGTAGGCGCGGCCGGTCTTGCCGCGGGCCTGGGCCAGCACCTGATCGGTCACCTTGTCGAAGCCGACGGTCACCAGCACGCGGAAATCCGGGTTGGCCGGGCGCTCGTCGGCGCGGCCATTGGCGATGAAGCCGTTGTCGATCAGGTTGTGCTCGGGCGAGCTGTTGTACTGGATCACGCCCATCGCCACGTGGTGGTTGGTCAGCAGCAGGCCGTCGGCGGACACGAACGAACCGGTGCCACCACCGGCGCGCACCACCGCGCTCAGCGGCGGCGCGGTGACGTTGGCCAGGTCGGCCGGATTGCCCTTGAAACCGGCCGCCCGCAGCGGCTTGGCCAGCTCCGGCAGCTGAGTCGGCATCCACATGCCTTCATCGGCATGCGCGCCGGCGGCGAGGGTCAGGCCCAGGGCCAGGGCGGTGGGAAGGGCTTTGCGTGGCGACATGAGGCAATCCGGTACGACAGAACAGCCCGGGACCATAGCCGCTGGGGCCCGGCGGGGCAACGGCCGATGGTTGGGGGTGGGTATTGCACCCGCCGGGCGTGGCCCGGCGTGGCCCCATCCACGCATGGCGTGGCGCTACTTTTCCCTGCGCCAGTTGATCGAACCACGGTTTTCCACCGTGCTCGATTCCACTTCCACGTCGAAGCCACGGCGCAGCAGGTACTTCAGCGTGATCACCGAACCGGCACCGACCAGCGACACGCCGTAGCCGACGTAGAGCTTGGGCGAGATGTACTTGCCGACGCCGATCACCGAACCGCCCAGCGCGCGCGACTGGCTCACACCAGCATCGTCCAGGCCCAGCTTGGCGCCCAGCTGCGAGGCCAGCAGGCCGCTGCCGGCCGACAGTGCCGCCGAAGCTGCATTGACCTGCTGGGTCTGGTCGCTGCTGGCGCCGGTCAGGCTGCGCCCCAGCACCAGATAGGCCAGTGCTTCGGACTGCGACATCGCCGGATCGGACCACACGTCCGCGCGCGGCTGCTGCGCGCGCCCGGTCACATCGATGCCGGCGGTGACATCACCGATCCGGCGCTCGGCGCGGATGTTGATGCGGGGGTCGGACACCGCGTTGTAGTTCCAGGTGAGATTGCCACGGGTGATGGTCAGGTCCTGGCCGTAGGCCTTGTAGCGACCGCTCACTTCCAGGCCACCGTTGGCGGTCATCTCGCGGCCCGGCTTGGCCCACACCTGCATCTTGCCGGTCAGCGCGCCCTTCAGGCCGAAGCCGGTCATCTTCACCTTGTCGCCGAGGCTCACCGTCAGGTCCATGTCCAGCGGCGAGGTGCGCGACTCTTCCGGATCCACCGGGTCGAGCACCACCACGTCTTCAGACACCGAGGTCCCGCGGTCCAGGCGTTCGAGGTCGATATCGGCCTCGGGCACATGCACGGTGCCGCGCAGCTCCATCGCCGCCTTGGCCAGGGTGAAGTCGAGATTGGGATTGGCGACGATGCGCAGTTCGCTGGTGTTGGACAGCAGCACGTTCTCGCCATGGATCTTCAGCTGCAGCGGCTGTGCATCGCCGAACCACGACAGGCCACCATCCACATACAGCGTGCCCTGGCCGGAGTTGGCTTGCGCGGTGATCTTGGCCGAACCATCCGGCTGGGCCACGAAGCTGCCCTTGCCCTGGTCGAAGGTCAGGCCCAGCGCCGGGAATTCGCCCTTGAAGTTGCTCAGCTGTGCATCACCGCCCAGCGATGGCTGGCCGCGCGTGCCGCGCAGGCTGACGTGGCCTTCGATCAGGCCGGTCGGGCGCACAATGTCCGGCGAGAACAGCTCCAGCCAGTACAACCGCGACATGTTGAGGTAGAGCTCACCGTTCAGCGGCGCACTGGCTTCCCAGCCGGTCTGCATCTTGGCGTCGACGAAGCCGTTGCCCTGGAAGCCCATGCCCAGGTAGCCCTTGATGCTGGCCGGGGTCATGTCCAGCTTCAGCGAGAACTGGTCATAGCGCACCAGCTCGCCACGGGTGGTATCGCCCACCGTGACGCGGCTCTCGCCGAGGCGGATGCCGCCTTCCTTCGAGCGCACTTCCACGTGGCCTTCCCAGGCGTTGCCGCGCGGGCGGATCTGTGCGTCCAGGCTGACCTCACCGCGCAGGTTGATGCGGCGACCGGACTGCGGTGGCAGCCACGGCTGCACCAGCGCCAGCGGCAGCGCGTCACTGCGCACCACCAGGCCCTCGCGCGGCCAGTTCGCCTGTGCGCACAGCGCGCCGCTGCTGGCGGCGGCCAGGCAGGCTTCGGACAGGGTGTAGGTGCTGCCATTGATCGCGAACGCCGCCGGTGCGCGCAATGACCAGGCATCGCCCTTCACCGGTGCGATGCGCAGCGACGCCAGCTCGCCGCGCCACTGCGTGCCCTGCTGGCGCACGCTGCCCTGCAGCTCCACCGCGCCCATCTCGTTGCGGGTCTGCGCGGCCAGGCGCAGGTTGGAAACACTACCCTGCGCATCGATGTTGAGTCGTTCCAGCAGCATGCCGGCGTTGACCTGCTGGCCCTGCACCGCCAGCGTGCCGCTGTCGCCGCGCCAGGGCAGGTGGCCCTTGATGCTCACGCTCTCGGCGCCGTAGCCATCCCAGTTGAGGTTGTTGCCGACCAGGTCGGCGGTAATGTCCGGTGCGTCGCGCGGGCCCTTCACCTGCACCTGGCCGCGCAGGCCGCCATCGGCGCCCGGCAGCAGATCACTCAGCTGCAACGGTTCGAAACGCGCATCGATGTCGAGGCGGTCGCCGACCTTGCCCGACGCGGTCACCCGGCTGCTGCCCAGGGCCAGCTTCAGCTCGCCCTGGCCTTGATCACCCTGCAGCGCGAACTTGCCCTGCGCATCGAGATTGCGCTGGCGCAGGATGCCCTTCAGCGACGGCAGATCCACCGTGGCCTCCAGGGTGGCGGCGGTGCCCGGCGGCGCATTGGCCGGCGGCGGCAGCTGACGGCCCTTGGACGCCAGATTGCCGGACAGGCGGCCGTTCCAGCCCGGCACGAAATAGCCGGGGTCGAAGTCCTTCAGCGTGGCCTTGGCGTCCCAGTCCAGCTGCGGCGCCCACGCCACCTGGCCTTCCACCTGCAGCTGGCCACCCGGCGTCTGCGCCTGCAGCTGGTGGATCGACGCGGCCTGGTCGTTGCCACGCACGTCGAAGCGCAGCTGCGCCTTCTGTGCATCACGTTCGACATCGGCGCGGCCGATCGCCGCCCAGGCCTTGAGCGTACCGGCCAGGCCGAAGCGTGCTTCCTTCAGCGTCACCGGCACCGGTGCGCTGCCGGCGGTGTTCGGGTCGGGCGCCGGCACGTAGGTCAGATCGTGCGCCACCACCGAGAAATTGAGCGTCTGCTGGTCTTCCTTGCTGAAATCGGCGGTGCCTTCCAGGCGCGCTTCACCGCCCAGGCCCTTCACCACCAACGGCGACACCTTCAGCACCTGGTCCTGCAGCGAGACCACCGATGGGGCCAGCTCCAGTTCCTGCTCACCCTGCTTCACCCTGCCGTGCAGGTTGGCGTTGCCGCCCTTGCCGCTGGCAGTGAAATCCAGCGCCAGCGGCGCGATCGCCGAACCTGCCAGGGCCGGCGACAGCAGCGTCAGATCCAGCTCCTCACTGCGCACGCTGGCGTTCCAGGTCGGATCGGTGCGCCCGTCGAACACCAGCATCGCGTGCAACGGCTTCGGTGCACGCCCGGCCACGGCCACTTCCATGTGCGCCAGATCGCCGCGTGCCACCAGCCCCACCGTGGCGGCGGTGCGCCCACGCGGTGCCGGCAGCACCGCGGTGACGGTCACGTCGGTGTCGTAGTCCTTGGCCGGGATATAGCGGCCCTGGGCAGTGAAGTTGCCCATGTCGCTGTCCACCACCAGCTTGCGCGCCTGGAATTCGCCGTTGGCGATCTCGATGCCACCGCGCACGCGGCTGATGTCGATCACCGGCTCGTTGGCCTGGCTGATGCGGAAACCATCGATGGCGATGGCATCGGCCTGGATCGCCAGCGGCATCTCGATCTGCGGCAGGGAATCCGGCCACGACGGCAGCTTGAACGGCTCATCGCTCTTGGCCAGGTTCAAGGTCGCGTTGGTCAGCTCCAGCTTGTCCAGCAGCAGCTTGCGGCCCAGCAGCGGGCGCAGGTCCGGCTCCAGGTGCGCACGCTCGGCGTGGAAATGGATGTCGTCATAGCGGAAATCGACGTTGTACAAGGTCAGCGGACCGGCCACCGGGCCATCCACCTTGTCCCAGGTGAAGCTGGCACCCACCGGCAGGCGCGCCACCACCTGCGCCAGCAGCACGTCACGGCCGGCCACGGTCTGCAGCAGCCAGTACACCGCCAACAACGCCAGCAGCACCAGGCCGATCACACCCACGCCGGACCAGGCCCAGAAGCGCCGGCGGCGGTAGAAGCGCACGCGCGGCGGCGTGTTCGGGTTCGGGCTCGGTGCGGGCGTGCTCACAGGTCCGCTCCGATGTTCAGGTACAGCTGGAACTGAGAATCCGGATTGTTCAGGCCGTGGGCGATATCCACGCGCACCGGACCCACCGGCGATTTCCAGCGCACGCCGAAGCCGACGCCGGTATGCAGGTCGATGGTGTTGTCGAAGGCACTGCCGGTATCGACGAACACCGCCGCACCCCACGGGCCACCGTTGAAGTAGTGCTCGTACTCGGCCGAGCCGATCACCAGGTTCTTGGCACCCAGCGCGTACTTGTCCGGTGCCGGCGTGCGCGGGCCCACCTCGCGGTAGGCGTAACCACGGATGCTGCGGTCGCCACCGGCGAAGTAGCGCAGGCTCGGCGGCATCGCCACCAGGTCGCTGGTCCAGGTAGTGCCGCCTTCGCCGCGCAGGATCAGGCGATTGCTTTCACCCACCGGGATGTACCAGCGCAGCACGGCATTGGCCTGCACGAAGCTGGTATCGGAGCCGGCGCCCTCGACGCCGGCACGCATCGTCGCGGTTCCACTGATGCCCTTGCGCGGGAACATCTCGTCGTCGACGTTGACGTAGTCGGCGACCATCTGCGGGTACACCAGCGTCGAGGTGTTGTAGACCGCATCGGTGAACTCGGTGCCGGAGGCATAGCGCCAGCGCTCGCGCAGCGCGTTGATCGAGGCGATCGCGGTCCAGTGCTCGTTGATCTCGCCGCTGCGGCTGGCAATCAGCTTGAAGTTGCGCAGGTCGATGTAGTCGGTCTGTTCGTCGTAGGCGCTGGCGGCGAAGGTATACCAGCCGTCCAGCCAGTTGAAGGCGGGGATGCGGTAGCTGGTCACCAGGCTCTTGCGCTTCTGCGCATAGTCCAGCTGCGTGTTCATCTTGTGCCCGCGGTTGTTCAGGAACCGCCGCTCGATGCCGCCTCGCACACCCGGCCCGCTCTCGCTGCCGTAGCTCAGACCGGCCGTGTAGATGGTGCGCTTGGCACGGGTCAGCTTCACATCCACCGGCACTTCGCCGTTCTCATCGGCCTGGTCGGGCCGCGGCTGGATGTCGATCACGCTGAAGTAGTCCAGCTTGGTCAGCGACTGCCGCAGCCGGTCCAGCTTGCCCTCATGGAAATAGCTGCCCTGCTCCCAGTACACCAGCGGGTCGAACAGCTTGTCGACGAAGTAGTCCTGCTCGAAACGCACCGGGCCCATGTTGTAACGGCGGCCGCTGTCCCAGGTCAGGTCGATGTCGGCGGCATTGTCGGCACGGGTGATCTGCACCTGGCGCTGGGTGTAGTCGGCATCGAAATAGCCGCGTTCAGCCAGGCGCCGGGTGATGGTGATCTTGCTGGCTTCGTACTGGGTATGCTCGAAGCGCTGGCCCTTGCGCGGCTTGAACGCGGCCAGGTCATCCTGCAGGTACTGGTCGTACATGGCCGGGCCGGTGATGTCGATGTGCTCGCGGCGCACGGTCACCGGGGTGCCCTTGTCGACATGGATCAGCACCCGCACATGCTCGTTCTCGCGCGGGGCTTCAACAGTGATCACCGGGTTGTAGTAGCCGAACGGCTCCAGCGCCTGGCGGGTCTGCCGCTCGGCCTGCGACAGCAGGTACTCCAGGCGCGATTCGCCCTGTTCCTTGCCGATCGTGTCGTACAGCGACAGCGATTCCTGGATGTTCTCGATGATTGCGGCGTCGTCGCCCTTGTCCAGTCCCTTGATGTCCACCTTGTCGATGGTGCCGCGCGCGTGGGCCACGGAGGTGGCGGCCAGCGACAGGACCATCAGCGGCAGGGCGTAATTCTTTGGCTGCATGCGGCACAGCATACCGACCGAAGGTGACGATGCGAAATGCATCACGCCCTTGAGGATCGGTTGTTAAGTTGCGGTCAAATTACGCGCCTGTGTGGCGATCATCGCGATCGCAGGCGAGGATGCCGGCAGCGTGTGCGCTGCCGGCGATGACCCCGATGGACATCCGCGGTAGTGCCGGCCGCTGGCCGGCAACATGGCATTGCGGGATCCTGGCAATGCCGGCCAGCGGCCGGCACGACCGATACGGCGTCAGCTCGACAGATGCTCGATCGCCGCCACCTTGCCCAGCCGCTCGCCCAGCAGCGTCAGCAGCGCCAGGCGGTTGCCACGCAGCGCCGGATCCTCGGCGTTGACCATGACGCCGTCGAAGAACGCATCGACCTGCGGACGCAGGCGCGCCAGGCGTGCCAGCACGGCCACGTAATCCTTGTGCTGCAGGCTGGCGCCGGTGTCATCGATGGCCGCAGTGACCGCCTCGGCCAGCGCGCGCTCGGCATCTTCCTGCAACAGCGCCGTGTCGATCTGGCCCGGGATATCACCCTCGGCCTTGCGCAGGATGTTGCGGATGCGCTTGTTGGCCGCAGCCAGCGCCTCGGCTTCCGGCAGCGCGGCGAAGGTGCCGATGGCATCCAGGCGGCGGTCGAAGTCGTACAGCGAGGCTGGCTTGAGCTCGGCCACGGCGTTGAAATGCGTGGCCGGCACGCCCTTGTCGCTGTAGTAGCCCTTCAGGCGGTCGAGGATGAAGTCGTACAGCTCGCCGACATCGGCCTGCACGTTGCGCGCGGCCAGCCCGGCGTTGGCGCTGGCCAGCAGCGCGCGCAGGTCAAGCTCGAAGCCGCTTTCGATGATCGTGCGGGCCAGGCCCAGCGCATTGCGGCGCAGGGCGAACGGGTCCTTGTTGCCGGTCGGCTTCAGGCCCGCGGCGAAACCGCCGGCCAGGGTGTCCACGCGCTCGGCAATGGCCAGCACCTTGCCCAGCGCCGACAGCGCGATGTCATCGCCACCGAAACGCGGCTGGTAGGCCTCGTCGATGGCCAGCGCCACCTCGGCCGCTTCACCACCGGCCACCGCGTAGTGGCGGCCGGCGATGCCCTGCAGTTCCGGGAACTCATTGACCATGCGCGACTGCAGATCGTTCTTGGCCAGCTCGGCGGCGCGTCGGGCCTGCGCAGCGTCGGCACCCACCTGCGGCGCGATCGCTTCGGCCAGCGCGGCCACGCGTGCCACCTTGTCGGCCACGCTGCCCAGCTTGGCCTGGTAGGTCACCGTCTTCAGGCCGTCACCCATCGACACCAGGCCCTGCTTCAGGTCCTCGTCGAAGAAGAACTTGGCATCGGCGAAGCGCGGGCGGATCACGCGCTCGTAGCCCTTGGCCACTTCGGCCACGTCCTTCGATTCGATGTTGGCGATGCCGATGAACTTCTCGGTCAGCGTGCCGCTGTCGTCCAGCACCGGGAAGAACTTCTGGTTGATTTCCATGGTCTCGATCAGCGCTTCCTGCGGCACCGCCAGGAACGCGCGCTCGAAGCTGCACAGCACCGCCGACGGCCACTCGACCAGGTTCACCACCTGCTCCAGGTTGTCCTCGGTGATGCGGGCGCTGCCACCGGCCTTGCCTGCGGCGGTCTCGACCTCGGCCACGATGCGCGCGCTGCGCTCGCTCGGGTCAACCAGCACGAAGGCGGCGCGCAGCGCTTCAACATAGTCCTGCGGCTGCGCCAGCGACACGGCCTGGTCGTGGTGGAAGCGATGGCCACGGCTGACGCGGCCAGCCTGCAGGCCGAACAGTTCGGCCTCGACCACCTCGGCGCCGTGCAGCAGCACCAGCCAGTGCGCCGGGCGCGCGAAGCCCCAGGCGTGGTCGCCCCAGCGCATCGGCTTGGGAATCGGCATCGCCGCGATCGCCTCGCGCAGGATCTCCGGCAGCAGGCTGGCGGTGCGCGCACCCGGGCTCACCGCGCGGTGCACGAAGCGCTCACCCTTGTTGTCGGTGGTCTTTTCCAGCGCGGTCCAGTCGATCCCGGCCTTGGCCGCGAAACCCTGCAGGGCCTTGGTCGGCTGGCCTTCGGCGTCCAGCGCGATGTTCAGGTACGGGCCCAGCACTTCGCTGCGCTGTTCCGGCTGTTCCAGGCCCACGCCGGGCAGCAGCACGGCCAGCCGGCGCGGGGTCGACAGCGGGCGCGCATCGCCCAGTTCCAGCGCGACGCCGCGGCTGCGCAGGCCTTCAACAACGCCGTCGAAGAAGGCCTGGGCCAGGCCCGGCAGCGCCTTGACCGGCAGCTCCTCGGTGCCCAGTTCGATCAGCAGGGGGGACAGTTGGCTCATCGGTTCGATCCTGTGGTGGGGCGCAGCGCGCAACGCGTCCGGCGCCCCGGAAGTTGAGGGAGGGAGAGCGGCCGTCAGGCCTTCTTCGCGCCCGGGAAGCCCAGCTTCTCGCGCTGCTCGTAGTAGGCCTTGGCCACCGCCTGGGCCAGCGCGCGCACGCGCAGGATGTAGCGCTGGCGCTCGGTCACGCTGATCGCGCGGCGTGCGTCGAGCAGGTTGAAGGTGTGGCTGGCCTTCATCACCTGTTCGTAGGCCGGCAGCGGCAGGTTCACTTCCACCAGCTTCTGCGCCTCACGCTCGCAGGCATCGAAGCGATGGAACAGCTCTTCCACGTCGGCGTATTCGAAGTTGTAGGTGCTCTGCTCCACCTCGTTCTGGTGGTAGACGTCGCCGTAGGTCACCGGCTGCCCGTCCGGGCCATAGGTCCAGACCAGGTCGTAGACGTTGTCGCAGTTCTGCAGGTACATGCACAGGCGTTCGAGACCGTAGGTGATCTCGCCCAGCACCGGGCGGCATTCCAGGCCACCGGCCTGCTGGAAGTAGGTGAACTGGGTCACTTCCATGCCGTTGAGCCAGACTTCCCAGCCCAGGCCCCAGGCGCCCAGCGTCGGCGATTCCCAGTTGTCCTCGACAAAGCGCAGGTCGTGCACCAGCGGGTCGATGCCCAGGGCCTTCAGCGAATCCAGGTACAGCTGCTGGATGTTGTCCGGCGCCGGCTTCATCGCCACCTGGTACTGGTAGTAGCGCTGCAGACGGTTCGGGTTCTCGCCGTAGCGGCCGTCGGTGGGGCGCCGCGACGGCTGCACGTACGCCGCGTTCCAGCCTTCCGGACCGATCGCACGCAGGAAGGTGGCCGGGTGGAAGGTACCGGCGCCCACCTCCAGGTCGAGCGGCTGGATGAGCACGCAGCCCTGCTGGGCCCAGAACTGGTTCAGGGTCTGGATCAGGCCCTGGAAGGTGATCGGAACGGTCGGGGTCGCGGACATTCGGACGATTCTTGGCCGGCAAGGGGGTGCGCTAGTATAACGGCCGACCTGCGGGGCATTCCGTACCCGGGAGGAGCAGGCAGATGGAACATCGGCTGCCGGTGGGCACGCCCGGCGAAGCTGGCGGCGTACCGCTGCCGTGGGGACGCCTGCAGTTCGAGCAGGTGGCCGCGGCCCTGATCGCCGACGGCCTGGTGGCCGAACAGGAACAGGAGCGCATGCGGTTTTCCGCGCAGGGCGCGCGCAACGCCAGTGAAGTGCACCCGCTGGTACTGCTGTCCAATCTCAAGCTGGCCGCCCGCGACGGCGGCGAGTTGACCCTGGAGCGCCTCACCGAATGGCTGGCCCGGCGCACCGACAGCCGCTACCTGCGCATCGACCCGACCCGGGTCGACGTGGCCACGGTCACCGCGCTGGTGTCCCACGCCTATGCCCGCCGCCATCGCTTCCTGCCGCTGGCGGTGGATGCCGAGCGCGTGCTGGTGGCCACCAGCGAGCCGCTGGTGCAGGAATGGCGCCGTGACCTGCAGCACCTCACCCGCCGCCGGGTCGAGCTGGCGGTGGTCAATCCGTTGGACCTGCACCGCTACACCATGGAGTTCTATGGGGTGACCCGCTCGGTGCGGGGCGCCCGCGGCGACGTGCGCGGCGAGGTCAACACCACCCTGCCCAGCTTCGAGCAGCTGGTTGAGCTGGGCCGCACCGGCGACGTCAACGCCGACGACCAGCACATCGTGCACATCGTCGACTGGCTGCTGCAGTACGCCTACGAGCAGCGCGCCTCGGACATCCACCTGGAGCCGCGCCGCGAGATGGGGCGCATGCGTTTCCGTATCGACGGCGTGCTGCACAAGGTGTTCGAGGTACCCCCGGCGGTGATGACCGCCGTGGTCAGCCGCATCAAGGTGCTCGGCCGCATGGACCTGGCCGAGCGCCGGCGCCCGCAGGACGGCCGCATCAAGACCCGCTCGCCGGGCGGCCGCGAGGTCGAAATGCGCCTGTCGACCATGCCCACCGCCTTCGGCGAGAAGTGCGTGATGCGCATCTTCGACCCGGATGCCGCCTTCAAGAGCATCGACCAGCTCGGCTTCAGCCCGCAGGAAGCCGCCGGCTGGAACGCGCTGGTCGAGCGCCCGCACGGCATCGTGCTGGTCACCGGCCCAACCGGCTCGGGCAAGACCACCACCCTGTATTCCACGCTGAAGCGGCTGGCCACCCCGGACGTGAACGTGTGCACGGTGGAAGACCCGATCGAGATGATCGCACCCGAGTTCAACCAGATGCAGGTGCAGGCCAACATCGACCTGGACTTCGCCAGCGGCGTGCGCACCCTGCTGCGGCAGGATCCGGACATCATCATGATCGGCGAGATCCGCGACCTGGAAACCGCGCAGATGGCGGTACAGGCCTCGCTGACCGGCCATCTGGTGCTGTCCACCCTGCATACCAACGACGCGCCCTCGGCGGTCACCCGCCTGCTCGACCTGGGCGTGCCGCACTACCTGCTGGCCAGCACCCTCAACGGTATCCTCGCCCAGCGCCTGGTGCGTACGCTGTGCCCGCACTGCAAGCAGCCGCACAGCCTTGGCGCGGCCGATTGGGCGGTCCTGGCTGATAGCCAGGAGGCATATCCAGATGACGCCACACCCTGTCGACCGGTCGGTTGCCTGGAGTGCCGACGCACCGGATTCCTCGGCCGTATCGGCCTGTATGAGCTGCTGCCATTGGGCTCGCGGCTGCGCGGGCAGATCCGTGCCGACATGGATCTGGCCGGTTTCAGTCGCGCCGCGCGGGCTGAAGGGCTGCGAACGCTGCGCCAGGCCGGGCTTGAAAAGGTGGCACAGGGGCTGACTACAATCGAGGAAGTCCTGTCAGTGCTGCCCCCTCCGGATGAACCCAGCGCCCTTCCTGATCGTTGAAACCGGCCGCCCGGTGCCGTCGCTGCGCCGCTACGGGCGCTTCCCGCACTGGATCCGCGTGGCCGCCGGGCTGGAAGAACACGAGACCGTGGTGGTCGATGTTGAACATGGCGATGCATTGCCCGACCCGCGCGCCTTCGCCGGCGTGCTGGTGACCGGCTCGGCGGCGTTCGTCACCGACCACGCCGACTGGAGCGAGCGCAGCGCCGCATGGCTGCGCCAGGCTGCCCACGACGACCGCCCGTTGTTTGGCATCTGCTACGGCCATCAGCTGCTGGCGCACGCGCTGGGCGGCGAAGTGGCCTACAACCCGGCCGGCCGCGAGTCCGGCACGATCGAGCTGGAACTGCAGCCGCAGGCCGCACAGGACCCGCTGTTCCAGGGCCTGCCGCAGCATTTCGCCGCGCACGCCACCCACCTGCAGACCGTGCTGCGCGCGCCCGACGGCGCCGAGGTGCTGGCCCGTTCGCCGCTGGACGGCTGCCACGCCTTCCGCTGGGGGCGCCAGGCCTGGGGCGTGCAGTTCCATCCGGAGTTCGCCACCCACCACATGCGTGGCTACGTGCGCGCCCGCGCCGACTGCATCGGCCGCCACGGCGGCTGTGCCCGCAGCATCGAGCGCGCGGTCAGTGCCGCGCCACTGGCGCGCCAGCTGCTGCGCCGCTTCGTCCGCCAGGCGCGGCTGTCTTCCGCCCAGCCGGTGGCAAAACAGGGATAATCGGCGCCACGGGCAGCCGCCCGGCCCCCTCCTGTCCTTCCCGGATGTCCATGAAAGAGATTCGCAAGCTGCCGGCTTCGGCGGGCGCCCAGTGGTTGCTGGATACGTTCTCGCTGTACCGGCGTGCGCCGCTGCAGCTGGCCCGGATCGGCCTGACCTGGCTGCTGGTGAGCTGGGTGGTCACCCTGCTGTCGACGCTGATTCCCGGTGCCGCTGGCCTGGCCGTGCAGCTGATGACGCTGGCCATCTCGCCGATCATGTTCGGCGGCATGCTGTACGCCGTGGGCGAGATCGACGAAGGCCGCCCGGGCCTGGCCTCGCACCTGCTGCAGCCGATCCGCGACCACCGCGTCAGCCACCTGCTGGTGCCACTGGCGATCCAGGTGCTGGCGGTGCTGCTGCTGGGCGCGCTGCTGTTCCTGATGATCGGCCGCGAGGGCTTCACCGCCTTCAGCGAGGTCATGACCAAGATGGAAGAGATCAGCCGCAGCGGCCAGCAGATCAGCCCGGACGATGCGGCTGCGCTGGTCGCCAACCTGCCGGCCAAGCGCATTGCGCTGTGGATGCTGCTGGTGTTCCTGAGCGCGGTGGCGCTGTCGCTGGCGATGTTCACCCAGCCGGCACTGGTGGTGTTCGACAAGCAGAGCGGCATGCACGCGCTGCGTCTGAGCCTGCAGGGCTGCATCGAGAACATCGGCGCGATGATCGTGTTCGCCGTTCTCGGCCTGATCGCCGCGTTCTGCATGTACATCCTGTTCGTGATCGTGATCCAGATCGCGATGCTGATCGGTGGTCCGCTGGCAGCGGCCTTCATCGCCCAGCTGGTGCTGACCACAGTGCTGATGCCGCTCTACGTCGGCGCGGTCTATGCCGCGTGGAAGCAGATGTTCGTACATCGCGGCAGCCGCGCGGCCCCGCCGATCCCGACCACGCCGACCTCCAGCGACATCTTCCACGCCTGACCGGTCCCACCGGTAGCGCCGGGCCATGCCCGGCGGTGGCATCACATCGAACCCCGCACGCCGGGCATGGCCCGGCGCTACCGCATCACGCGGCGGGTTTCTTCACTGCCGATGACGGCACCAGCCAGCGTGCGGCGTGGATGCCCAGCTCGTACAGCAGGCACATCGGAATCGCCAGCATCAGCTGCGACACCACGTCCGGCGGGGTCAGCACCGCCGCCAGCACGAAGATGCCGACGATCGCGTAGCCGCGCCCTTCCTTGAACTGCTGCGGCGTCACCCAGCCCAGCAGCACCAGGATCACCATCGCCACCGGCAGTTCGAAACTGCCGCCGAAGGCGAAGAAGATCGCCAGCACGAAGTCCAGATAGGCATTCGCATCCGGAGTGATCGCGATCACGTCCGGGCTGAAGGTGGTCAGGAAGTGGAACACCGCCGGCAGCACCAGGAAGTAGGCGAACGCACAGCCGGTGTAGAACAGCAGCACCGATGACACCAGCAGCGGCACCGCCAGGCGCTTCTCACGCGCGTACAGGCCAGGCGCAACGAACGCCCACAGCTGGTACAGCAGCCACGGCACCGCCACGAACAACGCCACGAAGAAGGTCAGTTTCAACGGTGCGAAGAAGGCGCCGGCCGGATTGGTGGCGATCATCGT
The DNA here is from genome assembly GCF_056172695.1 of Stenotrophomonas sp. GSD10. Classification (NCBI taxonomy): domain Bacteria; kingdom Pseudomonadati; phylum Pseudomonadota; class Gammaproteobacteria; order Lysobacterales; family Lysobacteraceae; genus Stenotrophomonas; species Stenotrophomonas sp. GSD10. Next base: position 4,168,894 of record NZ_JAOCMC010000002.1, read on the forward strand.
CTGCCCGTTGGGCAGCTGCGAAACCAACGGCTCGGCCAGGGCGTTGTACAGCCGCTGGGTAAACGGCAACAGCCCCAGCAGCACCACGCCCAGGCCCAACAGCGCGCGCACCAGGCGCCCGCGCAGTTCCACCAGATGTTCGACCAGCGAGCTTTCGCCGAAGTCCTGTTCGCTCATGGATGCCGCTCCGTGCTCTGCGGCTGCGGCGTCGCACTGGTTTCGACGGCCGTGCCAGCCGCGGGTGGAACCGCAGCGCCCTCCTGTGCCGCAGCGTCGGCCGCCACAGGTTCGCTCAGGTGCGGCGGAACATCCGCCGGCGCCGGCGCGCGCACTTCCTGCGCCAAGGCGTCCCCTTCGTGCTGCGCCTGCTGGGCTTCGCGACGGATCGCCTCACCGCTGGCGCGCAGCTGGTTCTCGGTGTCCTGCATGCCCTGGCGCACGTCCTGCATCTGCCGTTTGATCTCCTCGGCCTGCAGCTCGCGTTCCAGTTCCTGTTTCACCGAATCCCACTGATTGCGGGCACGACGCACCCACAGGCCGGCGAAGCGAGCCGCCTTGGGCAGGCGCTCGGGACCGAGCACCACCAGGGCGACCACCGCAATCACCAGCAGTTCGCTGAAGCCGATATCAAACACCGCGACCGCTCCGGATCAGCGAGCGTTGCGGTCGTGCTCGTCCTGCGCGGTGCGCGAGGCATCCTGGCTGCGCGACTCGTCGCCCAGCTGCGCGTTCGGCTTGTCCTCGTCGCGCATGCCCTTCTTGAATTCCTTGACCGCCGAGCCGAGGTCCTTGGCGCCGCTGGTCAGGCGCTTGGTGCCGAACACCAGCAGAACGATCGCCAGCACGACCAACCAATGCCAGATGCTGAAACTGCCCATAAAGACGCTCGTTACGTTAGTGATCAGGCTGTCGAGCATAGCGCACCGGCTGTTAACCGGCGCGCGTGACAAAAGTCAGTTTCCGCCCAGCGTTTCCGTGCGGATTTCGCCGTCGTTGACCGGCTGGAAGCCCTGCTGCTGCGGCGGCGGGTTCTGCGGCACGTTCTGCAGCGGCGCCGTGGTGGCCTCGGCCGGGGCCGCAGGAGCTGCCTGAACAGGCGCCGGCGTCGGCGCCACGGCCGGGGCCGCCGCGCGCGGTGCGTTGCCGCCATTGCCGGCGCGGTTGTTGCGCGCCGCGTAGGTGGCTTCTTCCAGACGATCGCGGAAGGCGACCACATCCATCGACGGCGCACCGGCGGCGCGGCCCTCGAAGATCATCCGCGGCGTGGTGTTGCTGCCGTAGGCGTCCAGATTGGCGGCATCATCGATCTGCAGCACCGCACCGTCCAGGGCAACACCGGCAAACAGGCCACGGGCACGCGACCACGACCAGATCTCGGCCTTCAGCTGGCCGTCGGTGGCAGCGGCGGCATTGCGGCCGACCGGACCGGCCGCAACGCCGGCATCGGCGCCCAGCGTGAACTTGCCGTTGACCAGATTGTCCAGGCTGCGGTCATTGCGGAACACCAGCACCACGTCCGAGGACTGCACACCGGCCTGGAAGCCGATGCTGCCGCCGGTCAGCTTCACGAACACCGGGCTGGACCAGGCGCCATTGGGCATGCGTACCGACATCAGGCCATGGCCGCGGCGTCCGCCGATGACCAGGCCGGCCTTGATCGTGTCGGGAATGACGATGACCGCGCGGCCTTCGTCGAGCAATTTGTCCGGAATGCCCTGTTCAGGGATTTCCTGGATTTCAGCCAGCACACGCACCGCGTTGCGGGCGCGCTGGTCTTCCTGCGGTCCGGCCATGGCCTGGCTGGACAGCAGGCTGGCGGCGATCAGCAGGGCTTGGATCGGGCGACGCATGGCAGGCTCCAGAAGTCAGTCCATAGGAAGATATAGCAAGTGACTGAAATTAGTAGTGTTGTCATGAATCTCCAATGAGCGTTCCCTGCTCACATTGATGCGCGCTATGCCTGCAATCCGAACCCTGCATCCCGGCGCGGCGCCGGATCGGCGACAATGACGCCCATGCTCGACGCACCCGATACCGCCGTGCTGGCGGTCAACCTAGGCACGCCCGAAACGCCGAAGGCCCCCGCCGTACGCCGTTACCTGGCTGAATTCCTGTCCGACCCCCGCGTGGTCTCGATCCCGGCGCTGCTGTGGCAGCCGTTGCTGCGCGGGTTGATCCTGCCGCTGCGCAGCGGCCGTTCCGCGGCCAAGTACGCCCAGGTCTGGCTGCCCGAGGGTTCTCCGTTGATGGTGCATACGCGTCAGCTGGCGCAGGCCATGCAGCGCCTGCTGCCGGCGCTGACGGTGCGCCACGCCATGCGCTATGGCGAACCCGCGCTGACCGGCGAACTTGACCGCCTGGCGGCCGAAGGCGCGCGCCGCATTGTGGTGCTGCCGCTGTACCCGCAGTACTCGACCACCACCACGGCCTCGGTCGAGGATCGTGTTGATGCCTGGCAGGGGCGCAATCCGGGCGTGACGGTCAGCCTGGTGCGTGACTATTCGGTCGATCCGGGCTGGGTCGAGGCCGTGGCCGGCTCGATCCGCCGCTATTGGGAACAGCATGGCCGCGGCCAGACACTGATGTTCTCCTTCCATGGCATTCCGCAGCGCCTGGCTGACGCCGGCGATCCGTATCCGCAACGCTGCCAAGCCAGCGCGCAGGCCATCGCCCAAGCGCTGGGCCTGAGCAGCGACCAGTGGCAGATGGGCTACCAGTCGCGCTTCGGCCGCGAACGCTGGTTGCAGCCGTACGCCGAGCCGAGCCTGTGGGCGCTGGCCGAGTCCGGGGTGAAGCAGATCGATGTGGTCTGCCCGGGCTTTGCCACCGATTGCCTGGAAACGCTGGAAGAGGTGGCGCTGGGCTTCACCGAGACACTGGCCGAGCGTGGCGCGACGATGCGCTACATCCCGTGCCTCAACGCCGATGCGGAGCACGCACGCGCACTGGCACAGCTGGCCGTGGCCGCGCTGGCATGAGTCTGCAACCGTTTGAACTGGAGGTCGCTGGCGCGCGCGTTGCCGGCCTGCGCCATGACGGTGACGGTCCGCGCGTGCTGGCCCTGCATGGTTGGCTCGACAATGCCGCCAGCTTCGTGCCGTTGGCCCCGCACCTGTCAACGCTGCAGCTGGTGGCGATCGACCTGCCCGGGCATGGCCACAGCGCGCACCTGCCGGCGGGCGCCAGCTACACCACCGCCGCCGCGATCTGCCACGTGCTCGATGTGGCCGATGCGCTGGGTTGGGACCGCTTCAACCTGCTCGGTCATTCGATGGGTGCCGGCATCGCCAGCCTCACCGCCTCGGTCAGCGATCGCGTGGAACGGTTGGTAGCGATCGAGGCACTGGGTGGCCTGCGTGGCCCCGAGGAAGACACCGCCCATCGCCTGCGCGAGCATGTGAATGCCACGCGCGGGCTGGCGCGCAAGCAGCTGCGTGTATTTCCCGATCTGGCCGCACCGATCCGTGCGCGGATGATGGCCAACCAGCTCAGCGAGCCCTGTGCACGTCTGCTGGTCGAACGTGGCGTGGAACCGGTCGAGGGCGGCTATCGCTGGTGCAGCGACCCGCGCCTGATGCTGCCCACCGCGATCCGGCTCAGCGAAGGTCAGATCGACAACCTGCTGCAGGCCATCGCCTGCCCGACGCAGGTCATCTACGCCACGCCGGCACAGTCCTACTACCCCGAGCCGATGCGCAGCGACCGCCTGCGCCACCTGCGTGATGGACGGCTGGCGCTGTTCGCCGGCAACCATCACCTGCACATGGAAACGCCGGCGCAGATCGCCGAGGTGATCCTGCGCTTCCTCGCCGTCGACAACGCCGGCTGAGTCGCAGCCTCCGCGCACTTCACTCTGCGCGTTTGCGGCCGATACATCAGTTGCGGGCCCCTGCGCCCGCGGCACGCAGGTCCGGTCGGGCCTGCGGCGTGTGTCAGGTTCTGCAAGGAAGTCCGCATGCCCGCTCTGCTGCACCGTCACCCACAGGATGTGGCCACGGTGTCCCGTCTCCGCGTCGCTGTCCGCGCCGCATTCCCTGAATTCCCGGTCCATGTCCTGCACGCGCCTATCTGCGTGCGCTGCGGCGTGGCCGTTGTCGTCTGCTGATCCAGGAGTCGCCGATGTCCGTTGTATCCTCCCGCCCCCCGATACCACCCGCCTGCCGCACCTGCTGCAGCTCGCCCGCCGGGGTGACCGCCATCTGCTGATCGGCAGCGCAGCGCTGGCTGCCGCAGGTCTGTGGCTGGCCCTGCGCGGCAACCATCTGCTGGAGGCTTCGCTGGCAGCGGCTGCCGTGTTGCCGGCGGCGTGGCTGGCCGGCCCCCTGGCCGGCAGTGCCATCGCCCGCAATGGTCTGGCGCTGCTGCTCGCAGCGCAGCTGGCAGGGGTAGGCGCGATCGTCGGCCTGTCGCCCGCACTGCCGATCGCATTGCTGCTGGGGGTTCTGCTGGGCCACCGCGATCGTCTGCCGGTATGGCTGGCAGGCGCTGTCGGCGCGCTGTCCCTGCTGGTTCCGCTGCTGCACGGGGCCGCGCCAGGCCCGGCGCTGCTGCAGGCCGGCGTGCTCGCCGGGCTGACCGTGCTGCTCGGTCAGGTCGCCCAGCGCCTGCGCCAGCAGACCGAGGCACTGGGCCATGGTCCGCGACGGTTGGCCGCGCTGGCGCGCGACATCGCCACCGGCGCAGACCTGGCCGCGCATGCCAACACCACGGCCTACGCACCCGGCTCGCTGGCCCATGCGCTGGCCGATACCGCGCGGCACGTGCAGGCGCAGCGCAGTCGCGAGGCCGCCGCCAATGCCGAGAACGCACAGATCCGCCAGGCCTTGGATGCCTCGCGCACGGCGATGATGATCGCCGACAACGACCACGTGATCCGCTATGTGAACCGCTCGGTGGTGGCCCTGCTGCGCAACCAGCAGGCAACGCTGCGCCAGGCCTTCCCGGACTTCGACGCGGAGCGCCTGGTCGGCAGCAGCATCCACCGCTTCCACGCCAATCCCGAGCGTATCCGCGCCATCCTCAATGGACTGCAGGTCACCCACAACGGCAAGGTGCAGATCGGCCCGGTGCACTTCGCCCAGGTGGTTACTCCGGTATTCGACGCACAGGGCCTGCGCCTGGGCTTTGCGGTGGAGTGGCATGACCGTACCCATGAACTGGCGCTGGAGAACGCGGTGGCCGGCATCGTCGCCGCTGCCGCTGCCGGTGACCTCGACCAGCGCCTGCAGGAACGCGAAGGCGCCGGCTTCCTCGATGGCCTGACCGGCGGCATCAACCAGTTGCTGGACACGCTCGGCAGCACCGTTGATGAGGTAAGGCAGATGCTTTCTGCGCTGGCCAGTGGTGATCTCGACCGACGCATGCACGGCGAACACCACGGCGCGTTCGCCGCGATCCAACGCGACGCCAATGCCACCGCCGGCCAGCTCTCTCGCATGGTGGGCCACATCCAGCAGTGCGCCGCCTCGATCAGCACGGCCGCCAGTGAGATCGCTGCCGGCAATGGCGCGCTGTCCGAGCGCAGCGAGCGTCAGGCGGCGCATCTGCAGGAGACCGCAGCATCGATGGAGGAACTTACCTCCACCGTCCGCCAGAACGCCGCCCATGCGCGCCAGGCCAGTGAGCTGGCCGCGTCCACACAGAGTGCCGCCGGCGACGGCAACGCCGTGATGCAACAGGTGGTCGACACCATGCAGGCCATTGAAGGCGCGTCGAAGCGGATCGGTGACATCACCGGCGTGATCGACGGCATTGCCTTCCAGACCAACATCCTGGCGCTGAATGCTGCAGTTGAAGCGGCGCGCGCCGGCGAGCAGGGCCGTGGCTTCGCCGTGGTTGCCAGTGAGGTACGCGTGCTCGCACAGCGTTCGGCCGCTGCGGCACAGGAGATCAAGGCACTGATCGACGAAGCCGGCCGCCAGGTCGGTGAGGGCGCCCAGCTGGTCGCCGATGCCGGCCAGCGCATGCAGGGCATCGTCGGTGGCGTGGAGAACGTCAGTCACCTGATGCGCGAGATCTCCGCCGCATCGCAGGAACAGTCGATCGGCATCGAGCAGATCAACCAGACCGTGGTGCAGATGGACCAGGCGACGCAGCAGAATGCCGCATTGGTGGAGGAGGCGACCGCCGCAGCACGCGAGCTGCAGTCGCAGGCGGGAACGCTGGACGATGCAGTTTCGGTGTTCCGACGGCAGGAATCACACGGCGTGGCACGGGTCGCCTGATCTCTGCCTCCAACACGCTCCACGTGAAGACGGCGCCCGCAGGGCGCCGTTTTTTGCGTGTTCTGCGTGATGGGCCACGCCGATACAGCTGCCGAGCGTCGATCCCTGGTAGTGCCGGCCGCTGGCCGACAAACGATCATTCCGTGGGCCTGCTGCGGGTAGCTGCCAACCTTCGTTGGCATCTTGGTTCCGCTCGGAGGGCAGCCACGCATGGCGTGGATCCATCGTTGATCCCCCTGCCATCGGTAGTCGCCAACCTTGGTTGGCGCCGCCGCTCGCGGCGGTTCCATCAACGCGTCTGCCGGCCAGCGGCCGGCACTACCCGGTGTTTCCTGCGCACAAAGAAAACCCCGCTGCGCAAGCAGCGGGGTTTTGGGTATAAACCCTGGCGATGACCTACTCTCGCATGGCTTGAGCCACACTACCATCGGCGCAGCTGCGTTTCACTTCCGAGTTCGGGATGGGATCGGGTGGTTCCACAGCGCTAATTTCACCAGGGAGGCTTTTGGAGAGTCGCACTCGTCCCGTTGGGACAAGGCGCCAGCCTCGCATAGTTCTTGTGACGTAGCGTGCACTTGGATGCTCTTACGACGTTGTCGTAAAGCCAAGGCAACTTGAGGTTATATGGTCAAGCCGCACGGATCATTAGTATCAGTTAGCTCAATACATTGCTGTACTTACACACCTGACCTATCAACCACGTAGTCTACATGGTTCCTTCAGGGGGCTTGTGCCCCGGGAGATCTCATCTTGAGGCGCGCTTCCCGCTTAGATGCTTTCAGCGGTTATCGCTTCCGAACATAGCTACCCGGCAATGCCACTGGCGTGACAACCGGAACACCAGAGGTTCGTCCACTCCGGTCCTCTCGTACTAGGAGCAGCCCCTCTCAAATCTCCAACGCCCATGGCAGATAGGGACCGAACTGTCTCACGACGTTCTGAACCCAGCTCGCGTACCACTTTAAATGGCGAACAGCCATACCCTTGGGACCGACTACAGCCCCAGGATGTGATGAGCCGACATCGAGGTGCCAAACACCGCCGTCGATATGAACTCTTGGGCGGTATCAGCCTGTTATCCCCGGAGTACCTTTTATCCGTTGAGCGATGGCCCTTCCATACAGAACCACCGGATCACTAAGTCCTAGTTTCCTACCTGCTTGATCCGTCGATCTTGCAGTCAAGCACGCTTATGCCTTTGCACACAGTGCGCGATGTCCGACCGCGCTGAGCGTACCTTCGAGCTCCTCCGTTACTCTTTAGGAGGAGACCGCCCCAGTCAAACTACCCACCATACACGGTCCCCGACCCAGATAATGGGCCCAGGTTAGAACGTCAAGCACGACAGGGTGGTATTTCAAGGATGGCTCCGCTGCAGCTAGCGCCACAGTTTCATAGCCTCCCACCTATCCTACACAGACGAACTCAACGTTCAGTGTAAAGCTATAGTAAAGGTTCACGGGGTCTTTCCGTCTTGCCACGGGAACGCTGCATCTTCACAGCGATTTCAATTTCACTGAGTCTCGGGTGGAGACAGCGCCGCTGTCGTTACGCCATTCGTGCAGGTCGGAACTTACCCGACAAGGAATTTCGCTACCTTAGGACCGTTATAGTTACGGCCGCCGTTTACTGGGGCTTCGATCAAGAGCTTCGCCTTGCGGCTGACCCCATCAATTAACCTTCCAGCACCGGGCAGGCGTCACACCCTATACGTCCACTTTCGTGTTTGCAGAGTGCTGTGTTTTTGATAAACAGTCGCAGCGGCCTGGTTACTGCGACCCTCTTCAGCTATAGCTCGCACGAGCCACCAAAAAGGGTGCACCTTCTCCCGAAGTTACGGTGCCATGTTGCCTAGTTCCTTCACCCGAGTTCTCTCAAGCGCCTGAGAATTCTCATCCTACCCACCTGTGTCGGTTTACGGTACGGTCTGCGTAAGCTGAAGCTTAGGAGCTTTTCCTGGAAGCGTGGTATCAGTGACTTCGCCATAAAGGCTCGTCTCGGTGCTCGGTCTTAGAGGATCCCGGATTTGCCAAAGATCCAAACCTACCGCCTTTCCCCAGGACAACCAACGCCTGGTACACCTAACCTTCTCCGTCCCTCCATCGCACTTACGCGAGGTGCAGGAATATTAACCTGCTTCCCATCGACTACGACTTTCGTCCTCGCCTTAGGGGCCGACTCACCCTGCGCCGATTAACGTTGCGCAAGGAAACCTTGGGCTTTCGGCGTGCGGGTTTTTCACCCGCATTATCGTTACTCATGTCAGCATTCGCACTTCCGATACCTCCAGCGGACTTCTCAATCCACCTTCGCAGGCTTACGGAACGCTCCTCTACCGCGCATAACAAAGTTATGCACCCCAAGCTTCGGTTCAGTGCTTAGC